>NZ_FNSC01000001.1 GCF_900105355.1 Pseudomonas anguilliseptica | reverse complement strand
CGCTCTCGCCGAAGACGAAGTTGCCTGGTAGCAGGTTGGGGATCGATTTGTCCTTGGAGTCCTGCGCCAGAAGCACCTGGTTCTGCAGGAAGATCGACATGCCGATGGCGGAAATCAGCGGAATCAGACGGTTGCCGCCGCGCAGAGGGCGGTAGGCGACCCGTTCGATGCTGTAGCCATAGGCGCTGGCGACAATGATGCTGGCGGCGAAGGCCGCAATCATCACGATGGGTAAACTGTCCAGGCCATACATGGCCAGGCCGGCGACCACAATGAAGGCTACGTACGAGCCAATCATGTAAACCTCGCCATGGGCGAAGTTGATCATGCCGATAATGCCGTAAACCATGGTGTAGCCGATGGCAATCAAGGCATAGGTGCTGCCAACGGTCAGACCGTTAACCAGCTGTTGCAGGTAGTGATAAAGATCAGGCATTGCCTAACTCCTGGGTTGTCACGCAAGGCAGCGCTTTTGGCGCAGCATGCAACCGGAATTCTTCTAATAAACAAAACCCACTGCCGGAGCAGTGGGTTTTGGGTTCAGGCTAAGAGCTTACTTGGCTTCGGACTTGGTGCCGTCCTGGTGCCATTCGTAGACGACGAAGCTGAAGTCTTTCAGATCGCCCTTCTCGTCGAAGGCCAGGGTGCCAGTTGGGTGTCGAAGCTGCTGGCACGCAGGGCTGCGGCCACTTTAGCGGTGTCGGTATCGCCAGCCTTGGTGATGCCTTCGGCGATCACTTGTACTGCGGCGTAAGCCGGGAACACGAATGGACCGCTGGAGTCTTCATTTTTGGCTTTGAACGCATCAACCAGCGCCTGGTTGCGTGGGTCCTGGTCGAACGACTTCGGCAGGGTAACAGCAGGCCTTCGGAAGCTGGGCCGGCGATGGCCGAGATTTCCTTGTTGCCTACGCCTTCTGGGCCCATGAACTTGGCGCTCAGGCCTTTCTCAGCCGACTGACGCAGCAGCAGGCCCAGTTCTGGGTGGTAGCCACCGTAGTAGATGAAGTCCACGCCGGCTTGCTTGAGCTTGGCGACCATTGCGGAGAAGTCCTTGTCGCCGGCGTTGATGCCTTCGAACAGAACAACCTTGGTGCCTTTGCTTTCCAGGGTCTGCTTGACCGCGGTGGCAATGCCTTCACCGTACTGCTGCTTGTCGTGGATTACTGCAACGGCTTTTGGCTTGACGTGGTCAGCGATGAAGTTGCCCGCGGTTGGGCCTTGCAGGCTGTCCAGGCCGATGGTGCGGAACACCTCGTAGCCGCGCGAGGTGATGTCCGGGCTGGTGGACGCGGCAGTGACCATCAGGATGCCTTCGTCTTCGTAGATGTCGGACGCTGGCTGAGTGGAGCTGGAGCAGAGTGGCCAACCACGAATTTAACTTCGTCGTTGACGATCTTGTTGGCTACGGCAACGGCTTGCTTCGGATCACAGGCGTCGTCATAGACCACACCTTCGAGCATTGCGCCGTTCACCCCGCCGGCCTTGTTGATCTGCTCGATGGCCATCTTGGCACCGATGAACTGCATTTCACCGTATTGCGCGACGGCGCCGGTGACTGGGCCTGCCAGGCCAATTTTGATGGTGTCAGCCGCTACCGAGTAGCTGGCAACGCCAGCCATGGCCATGGCGGCAAACAGTTTGGAAATCTGCTTAGTAGCCTTGTTCATAGTGCTCCGCTCTTATTGGTTTTGATTGTTGTAGTTCTGGCGGCCAAAGCTGCAGAACCGGGTTGTTTCCCCGGTCATCCCCCCGGCAACTGTACCGGTGCAGTGTAGAGCGCGGCTTTGCGGCTTGAAAAGCGGCTTGCTGGGGGCAAAACCCTGGGGTGTCGCTTTAACGTAATAAACGTATAGAAAAACGGCGTGTCTTGATCGCCGTTGGTAACGTCGCGAACAGCGTTGCGAATTTGCCAGCGGGCAGGTCGACGCTATCATGGCGGCCGACTAAAAAGCGCTCACCAATGACAGGGCAATCCATGACAGAACAACCTAGCACCCTCTATGCCAAGCTGCTTGGTGAAACTGCAGCTATTACCTGGCAGGAGCTGCAACCTTTCTTCGCCCGTGGCGCCTTGCTGCTGGTCGACGGCACTCAGGATCTGATCGAAGTGGCGCAGGCTGTGGCGCTGAACGACCAGGAAAAAGTCGCCGCCTGGCTGCCGGGATCTTGAGCAAGGCTGACGACAGCCGCGCCGAAGACCTGCTAAACCGTAATCCAGAGCTGTGGGCGGTGGTTGTAGCCCCCTGGGTGTTGGCTCAGGAACGCACTCCGCGCACGCCGCTGCACTGATCTGGCGCGTGCACCTCGGTCATCTTGAGCAACTATGCTGGCAGCACCATGGACTGATTGCAGGAGCTGCCAGCATGTTTGAACCCGGACATTTGCATCGCGCCAATACCTTGGCCTCCGCCGATACGCCGCTGTTTAGCGTCGACCTTCATTACGAAGTCCGCCAGGACCCGGCGAAGGCCGATGTTGCATATGCGCATGCACGGCCAGGTGAACGGCAAGGCGTTTGAAGAAGTCTTCGAACTGCACCGCGATACTGCCTACAACTTCGCCAGTGTGGCCACGCGGCTGGCACACAAGCATGGGCTACCGACCAACAGCAGCCTGATCATGCGCAGCCACGCCGAGTACGACCTGATGTTCGAAGACATTCGCGCCAAGCTTGGTGCGCACAGCGGCGAGCCGGTCAATCTCGATCATCTGGAGAAGGACGGTCTGTAAGGTGTTGTACGGGCGTTGACTGGCGGGACAGGTTCTGGCTCCGCTGGGTTAAGATGGCGACCATCAATGAGTCGGAGTCTGCCTATGTCCACCTCCCGTCCTGCTTTGGCATTTGCTGGTATTGGCCTTATGGGCCTGCCCATGAGCCAGCGCCTGTTGGCCGCTGGCTATCCGCTGAGCGTGTGGAATCGTTCCCCTGATAAGTGCACGCCATTGCAGGCGTTGGGCGCGCAAGCGGTGGCCAGCCCGGCGCAGCTCTGTGCTCAGGCCGATGTCGTCATGCTTTGCCTGGCCAACACCGATGTAGTGCGCGAGGTGGTATTCGGTCCCGGCGGCATTGTGGAAATGGGCAAGCCGGGGCAGGTACTGGTGGATTTCTCCAGCCTGGAGCCGGCCGCCACCCGTGAAATGGCTGCTGAACTGCATGCTCGCTGTGGCATGCGCTGGGTAGATGCGCCGGTTTCCGGCGGCACACCGGGCGCGGCCAACGGCACACTGGCGATCATGGCCGGTGGCCGGGTTGAGGATATCGAACGGGTTAGGCCGATCCTTGCACATCTGGGGCAACGCCTGACGCGCATGGGTGACGTTGGCGCAGGCCAGGTGACCAAGGTGTGCAACCAGATGATCGTCGCCTGTAACGCGTTGGTGATCGCTGAGGTGGTGGCGTTGGCCGAGCAGGCCGGGGTCGATGCCAGCCTGATTGCACCCGCGCTGGCCGGCGGTTTTGCCGACTCCAAGCCGCTGCAGATTCTTGCGCCACAGATGGCCGAGAGTCAGTTCGAGCCGGTCAAATGGCATGTGCGCACCTTGCTCAAGGATCTCGATACGGCGGTCAAGCTGTCGCAGTAGATCGGCTCGGCCACGCCGGTCAGCGGCCTGGCGGCGCAGCTGATGCGCCAGCACGGCAGCCAGGGCAATCTGGAGCGTGACCCTGCGACCCTGGTTCAGCTCTATCGGGCGCCGCAGCCTCAAGAATCACAGCCATGAAGATTGCGGCCAACCTGTCGTTGTTGTTTACCGAGTTACCGCTGCGTGAGCGGATAGTGGCTGCCGCCGCTGCCGCCGCTGCCGCCGCTGCCGGCTTTGATGGTGTGGAAATCCAGTTTCCCTACGAGCTGCCGGCCATTGCCCTGAAAGAGGCACTGGAGGCTGCGGGTATGCCGCTGCGCCTGATCAACCTGCCAGCCGGTGATCTGATGAGTGGTGGTGCTGGTTTGGCTGCGGTCCCCGCACGTCAGTCAGAGTTTGCTGCGGCGTTGCAGCAGGCCTTGAGCTACGCCGCCATGGTGCGGCCAGCGCTGGTCAATGTGCTGCCGGGTCGCCTGGCCGAGGGTGTAGAGCCTGAACAGGCGCTGGCCTGTCTGATCGACAACCTGCGCAAGACTGCCGAGGCCTTTCAGTTGTTGGGTATTGGTGTGGTGGTGGAGGCGATCAACCCGCTGGATATGCCAGGGTTTATGATCAATACCCCGGAGCAGCTGAATGAGTTGCTCAAGGCGGTGGCCCATCCCAATCTGACTGCGCAGTACGACCTCTACCATATGGCGCGGCAGGGTCTGGATATACAGGCGGGTATCACTTTGCTGGCCGGGCGTATTGGTCATGTGCAGTTTGCCGATTATCCGGGGCGCGGTGCGCCGGGCAGTGGCGAATTGCAGTTCGCGCCGTTGCTCAAGGCTTTGCGTGACTGTGGGTATCAGGGCTGGGTAGCGGCCGAATATCGACCGGGAGAGGCGGGCACCTTGGCCAGTTTGAGTTGGTTGAGTGAGTGGTGAGCAATGCTCGCCTAAAGGATGCGCCTGTTTTTCGCAACGACTGCAGCGGAAAACAGGCGCTACGGCCTTATTCTTGCGGGCTTTCGTGGTACTTGTTGAGCGAGATAACCCGGGTCTTGCCGATACGGTGGCGGTAGATCTCGCGCAGGTACTTGATCGCCTTTTTCACGCTTTCACGGGATAGACGGATATCGTTGATCGAGACGAATTTGTCCTGATCGTGGATCAGCTCGCGGTACTTCTTCTCGTACATCGGCTTGATCGCGTACCAGTTGGTATCGAGGATCTTCGCCGGGTTCTCAAACTCGTTGAGCATGGCGTCGACCCGCACTTCATCGAACTCATCGCTCATGATGAAATCGAGAATGGCGTTGTCCAGGCTTTCGTCGAAGCGGTGCGGGTCGCGGGCAAAGCAGCGCTTGATAAAGGCCACGATCAGGGTCAGGAAGTCATCCGACAGGCACGGGCTTTTGGCGATCAGGGTGGTCAGTGACAGGTTGGCCGAGGCGCCAATCACCAGTGCATAGCGCTTCAGCGTGGTGTTGGGGAACAGGCTGTTGAGGTGGGTCTTGAGCCGGTTCAGATCCATATAGGACAGCTTGTAGTCTTTCGGCAGCGAGACGATCGATACCACCGAGGAGCAGTTCTTGAAGAAGTGCAGGTCGCTGAGTTTGGCGGCGTTGTAATCGGACTTTTTGTACTCATCCAGCGCTTCGCGATAACGCTTGGACTCGATCGGCAGCAGGCTGATGCCTTCGATGGCCTGGGTGACCTTGTTGAAGTGCGGCAGGTCGATGGAGCGGAAGAACAGGTCGTCGATGTTCAGCCGCGACGGTTCCTTGTCCAGCACGCGGAACTTGTCCAGCGCTGCGGCGCTCTGCTCCGGCACCACCGATTCGGCATACGCCACGGCCACCGGACCGGCCAGGCTCATAAACAGGTCGTTGGCGTCCAGGCGGATGGTTTCACCAATGTCGATGCCGGCGCGGCGGAAGTAGTTCTGGTCGTAGTCGGTGGTCACTGCCTGGGCGGTGAGAATGTTGAAGATCTGCTGCGAGATGTACTGGTTGGCGTGACGCTCCATGGCGTTGACGTCGATGTTCTGGATATTGCCGTCATCGCTTTCTTCGGCGTAACGCATGATGTCGTTGGAGATCAGCATCATGGCGTTCCATGGACGGATGCGGCGCATCACGCTTTCTTCGCTGTTCTCTTCATTGTCGAAGTTGTAGGAGAAGTCCCACTCCTCGGCGAGGTACTTGCACAGCAGGCGGCCGGCGTTGATATGCAGGGCTTCGGACATCTCGCTGCGCTGGTCGGAGATGTTCGGCAGGATGCAGATGCCGCTGGTGAAGATTGGCTCGAAGACGAAGCTGTGGTCACGGTTCTCCGGGCTTTCCTCGAAGTTCTTGGTGTCGAAGGTCTTGCTCATGTAGGCGAACTGCTGCGCCAGGCCGAACTCTGAAGCCATGCCCGAGCCAGTGCCGCCACCGGCGCTGAAGATGTAGAAGTACAGGCGCGACTGGTTGGCCTTGATGCCGCACGAATCGATCAGGTAGCTGTGAATGAATTTCCAGTCTTCGTTGGTGAAGCGCTGGGTGTCCTTGTTAAGGATGATCTTGGCCAGGTATTGGCCGAGGATCGGCGCGTTACCGGCGCCGCCGGCATGCACCTCGGAGAGGTCCATGATTTTCATCTTGCTGTAGTCGCTGAGGAACCCGCTGGTTTCGCCCTTGCGCGAGAAGCGGATGCGTCCCTCGATGTCCTTGTCCAGGTCGCCGAGCATCACCAGTGGCTCGATCAGAAATACCGGTTTGCTGTCTTTGCTCGGAGCACGCAGCAGGTTGCTGCGAATCCAACGGGTGGGGCGAAAATCCTGTTCGGCAACGGTTTTTTCTTCGTTGTTGAATTCGCTCAGGTAGAACTGCCGGGCGTTGTAGACCAGCGATGCAACATCCAATGCGATGTTCGAGCCGCATCGGCCAAGGCCGATCAGGCAAACAGAGGGGAAGTGCTGCACCCGCCGTTCGTTGTCGTCATCCTGCGGGGCTGGGGGAAACACCAGGCTGCGCAGGCCGTCGAGGTTATCGAGGATGCGATCGATGTCGCGCTCGGTGAAATACATGTACTGCTCGCCGCTGCTATCCAAGCGCATTGGCGGCGGTAGAGGGGCCAGTCGCTCGATTGGAGCGAGCAGGGTATCAGCCAGGTCAGCCAGTGTGGCTTCGGTCGCGGGGGAGGTCACAGCGTCTTTTTTTGTTTTCATTTAGAGACATTCCGGCTGCTAACGAGGGTGGAGCGGCAAATGGCCATGTTTCGCTCAACAGGCTTGTTTGTAGCATGAAAAATAGAAAATCTCGCTGTTTCACCCGGTTTTACTGAGGCATATCCGCAGTTTTTCCGGTGCGCTTTGTGACCTGGGTGCTTGCTCGGACGCCCATTACCCGGCATACACACAACAAATAGTCACAGACAGCATAGACGCAAGGCTCTAGATTGCGCCTGCACATGCTGGATACGGCGGTTGGCCATGCGCCTCCGACCCGCTTCGATAACAACAAATAGAGATGGATTCCATGCAGCAGTCCCTACAAGCGGCGAATGCCTGGCGCATTCTGTTCCTGCTTTTTCTCGCCAACCTGTTCAACTTCTTCGACCGCACCATTCCGGCGATCATCATCGAGCCGATCCGCATGGAATGGGATCTCAGTGACCTGCAGCTGGGCTTGATCGGTACCGCCTTTACCATTGTCTATGCGATTGCCGGCATTCCACTGGGGCGCATGGCTGACACCGGCGCGCGGCGCAAGATCATGGGCTGGGGGCTGGCAGTCTGGAGCGGGCTGACGGCGGTCAACGGCCTGGCCTGGAACTTCTGGAGCTTCCTGCTGATTCGCATGGGCGTCGGCATTGGCGAGGCCAGCTATGCGCCGGCGGCCAACTCGCTGATCGGTGATCTGTTCCCGGCGCACAAGCGCGCGCGTGCCATGGGCATCTTTATGCTTGGCCTGCCGATTGGTCTGCTGCTGGCCTTTTTCACCATCGGTGCGATGGTCAAGGCGTTCGACAGCTGGCGCGCACCGTTCTTTATTGCCGCGGTGCCGGGGCTGATCCTGGCGCTGTTTATGTTCTTTATCAACGAGCCCAAGCGCGGTGCGGCCGAACTGGTGCAATCGCGCGCCACGCCAGTGGATAAACCGCTGCGCAAGGTGCTGGCGATCCGCACCTTCTGGTGGTTGGTGATGGCTGGCCTGGCTTTCAACTTCGCCACCTATGCCTGCAATTCGTTCATGGTGCCGATGCTGCAGCGCTACTTCCTGATGCCGCTGGAGCAGGCGGCTATGGCCACCGGGGTGATCGTTGGCCTGACCGGCCTGGTCGGCCTGACCCTGGGGGGGTGGCTGGCGGACAAGATCCACCAACGCTGGCAGAGCGGCCGCCTGCTGTTTGCCGCACTGAGCATGCTGATTGCTTCTGTCGCCACGGGCTACGCCCTGCTGGCCGGACGAATTGAAATCGCCGTGTTCGTGGCGCTGTTCAGCATCGGCTGGCTGTTTGCCTACAACTTCTACACCTGCGTCTATACCGCGATTCAGGATGTGATCGAGCCACGTCTGCGTGCTACCGCCATGGCGTTGTTCTTCGCTGGTCTGTACCTGCTCGGCGGCGGCCTTGGCCCATTGGCGGTGGGCATGCTGTCGGATCACTACTCCCACGCGGCAATGCTCGCCGCCGGGGCCAGTGAAATGAACGAAACCTTCAAGGCTGTCGGCCTGCATAACGCCATGTATCTGATCCCGGTGGCCTTGATGCTGACCATGCTGGCGCTGCTGCAGGCCTCGCGCTGCTTCGTTGTCGATGCCGCAAAAATGCAGCAGGGCATGCAGTTGCAGCCCGCCACCTAAGCCGTTTTACCCGGCCGTTCGGCATGCGCCGGATGGCCGGGCAACGGCTGGATCCTGTGCAATACTCTGTCGCACTGCTGTCACGCAACTGCGACTGAGGACAACCACCATGGGCACTTCCCGCCTTGTGCTGGGCCACAGTAATGCGCTTGGCGCGCATCCCCTGTGCAACGTATTGGCTCAGTGCCCGCTGACTTTGCAGGCGATTGACGTGCCTGACGAGTTGCCGGATGACCTGGCGCTGGTGCTGCTTGACGAACGGTTACTGGCGCTGCAGCCGTTGACCGACTGGCTGGATTGCGGCGCGATTCTGATGGGCTGCATGGATCAACCTGGCGTATTGCCGTTGCCGCCGCATGCCAGTGCCGAGGAATTGTCGGCGCTGCTGCGTTTTGCCGGCGAGCAGTACAGCCTACGCCATCAGACCGAGCAACTGGCCGCCGCCCTGGCGGGCAAGCATGATGATCTGAGCAAGTTGGTGGACGTGGGTCTGGCGCTGTCGGCCGAGCGTGATCTGGACCGCTTGCTGGAAAAAATTCTTATCGAAGGGCGGCGCTTGTCCAACAGCGACGCCGCCTCGCTGTTTCTGGTCAGCCGCCGCCCGGATGCGCTGGCGCAGTTGATCTTCAAGCTGACCCAGAACGGCACGCTTAGCCAGAACAGCTTTCAGGACCAGCGCATGCCGCTGAGCAAGGCCTCGATTGCCGGCTACGTCGCGCTGACCAGCACCGAGCTGAATATCGAGGACGTGTACGCGATTGCCGGGGATGCGCCGTATCGCTTCAACCGCTCCTTTGACCTGCAGATGGGCTATCGCACCATGTCGATCCTGGCGATTCCCATGCGCAACCATCGCCATGAAGTGGTCGGCGTGCTGGAGTTTATCAACCGTCAGCGCAAGGGCAGCGAGCAGCTTGAGCCTGAGCTGATTGCCTTCGATGAAGAAACCGCCGTGTCTTTGCGTGCATTGGCCAGCCAGGCGGCAGTGGCAATCGAGAATCGCCAGTTGCTGGATGACATCAGCCGGTTGTTCGACGGCTTCGTGCAGGCCTCGGTGTTTGCCATCGAGCAGCGTGATCCGACCACCAGTGGTCATTCTTTCCGGGTTGCTGAGCTGTGTCTGACCCTGGCCAACCAGTTACCCCATGCCCCAGAAGCCCGTTTGCGCGAGCAGGCGCTAAGCGTCGATGGTTTGCGCGAGCTGCGCTACGCCGCCTTACTGCATGACTTCGGCAAGGTTGGGGTTCGCGAACATGTACTGGTAAAAGCCAAGAAGCTCGCCGAGCCTGTGCTGGAAAACCTGCGCTATCGCGTTGCCCTGGCCCAGGAAAATCTGCGCAACCAGACCCTGCGCAAGATGCTGCATGCTTACCGTCATAAAGGCGGTCTGAGTGATGAGCGGCGCCTGCAAATGGAAGCCGAGCTGGCCTATGAGTGCGAGCGGCTGGAGCGTTACCTCAACAACATCATCCAGGCCAACGAGCCGAGCATGCTCAGTGAAGGGGATTTTCAGCATCTGCAGGAAGTGCAAGGCGAGCTGGTCAAGGCGCCTGGCAATTGTCTGGTCAGCCTGCTCAGCGAGGGTGAGTTCAGCGCCCTGGCCGTGCGTAAGGGCAGCCTGACCACGGCCGAGCGCGAAGAAATCGAGCGGCACGTGGTACACACCCAGCAGTTTCTCAGCCTGATTCCCTGGACTCCGGATCTGCAGGGCGTGCCGCATATTGCCGGGGCGCACCACGAAAAACTCGATGGTAGTGGTTACCCCAAAGGCTTGATTGGCGATGCGATTCCCTGCGCTTCGCGGATCATGACCATCTGCGACATCTACGATGCCTTGACTGCGGCGGATCGCCCCTACAAACCGGCAATGCCGCTGGAGCGGGCGCTGGATATTCTCAAGAGTGAGGCGCAGAGCGGTTTGCTTGACGCCGAGCTGGTGCAGCTGTTTATCGCCAGCCGCTGCTTTCAGGTGACGGGCGCGCCGGGTTCGCACACCACCTCACCGTTTAACCACCATGTGTGCGATTACGAGCCGTCCTGCACCCGCGAACATCCCCACACCCACTGAGAACCTGCCTTGTCTCGCTTTAGCTCGCGAAATCCAAAACAGGTTCTGAAATGGCTGTCTGCCTCTGTCACTTGCTTCTAAGGAAACTCTGAATAAGTCTTCCTGATTTTGGCAAAATGCCCGGACGCCACCCACCGAGTTTTCCGATGAAGCAGATGACCTTCGCCGATGCCGAGTACGCCGGCAAGCGCAAGCAGACCCGCAAAGAGTTGTTCCTGATCGAGATGGATCGGGTGGTGCCGTGGAAGGGCTTGATTGCCCTGATCGATCCACATTACCCCAAGGGTGAAGGCGGTCGCCCGGCGTACCCGTTGATGGCGATGCTGCGTGTTCATCTGATGCAAAACTGGCTCGGTTACAGCGATCCTGCGATGGAAGAGGCGCTGTACGAAACGACCATTCTGCGGCAGTTCGCCGGGTTGAGCCTGGAGCGTATCCCTGACGAAACCACCATCCTCAACTTCCGTCGCGTACTGGAAAAAAACGAACTGGCGGCTGGCATCTTGGCTGTGATCAACGGCTACCTGGGGGATCGCGGCCTGTCCCTGCGCCAGGGCACCATCGTCGATGCGACGTTGATCAATGCGCCCAGCTCGACCAAAAACAAAGACGGTAAACGCGACCCGGAGATGCACCAGACCAAGAAGGGCAACCAGTACTACTTCGGCATGAAGGCCCACATCGGTGTGGATGACAAGTCTGGACTGGTGCACAGCGTGGTGGGCACGGCGGCCAACGTGGCGGACGTCACCCAGGTGGATAAGCTGCTGCATGGCGACGAGAACGTGGTTTGTACCGACGCAGGTTACACCGGTGTGGAAAAGCGTCCGGAGCATGAGGGTCGGAAGGTTATCTGGCAGGTGGCGGCACGCCGCAGCACCTACAAGAAACTCGATAAGCGCAGCGCGCTATACAAAGCCAAGCGCAAGATCGAGAAGGCCAAAGCCCAGGTGCGCGCCAAGGTCGAGCACCCGTTTCGGGTGATCAAGCGGCAGTTCGGCTATGTGAAGACGCGCTTCCGCGGCCTGGCCAAGAACACGGCGCAGTTGGTCACGCTGTTTGCGCTGTCGAACCTGTGGATGGCACGCAGACATTTACTGGCAACTGCAGGAGAGGTGCGCCCGTAATATGGGCAATAGCCGCCGCGAGGTGCTCGCGGCGGCTAAAAACACAAAAATAAGCGGATGATATGATCGTTTTTGATCGATTTTCCGCTTTCAAAATCAGCGGAGGCTGAAGTCGGCCTGAAACGCATGGCTACTTCAGAGGATCCCTAAGTGCCTGCTGATAGCGGGTATCCAGGCTTTGAGTCTGGCCGCTGGCGTTCTTCTCGATATACAGATAGACCGGTTGCAGGCGTTGCAGGCGTTGCAGGCGATCGTCGATACCTGGGTGCACCTTGAGGAAGCTGGTGAGCGCTGCATCGTTCTGCCGGGTGGTGCCAAGGGTCTGTAGCACGCCGGCCAGGCCGTAGGCGTCATAGCCGGCGCGGGTGGCGATGACCGCGCCCATGGCGTCGGCTTCGTACTCATCGCCACGGTCCAGGCCGCGGCTGTAGAGGTCGCTGACGCTGCGGGTAAAGCGGTCGGTCAGCTCGCCGGCCTGGCTACCGCCCTTGTCGGCGGCCCCCGCCTGCACGGCGAGGGTAGCGAGGTCAGTCAGCAGGTCGGTTTGTGCCTGTTGCTGAATGGCCTTGAGGTGATGCTGCTGCACCACATGGGCCACTTCATGGGCCAGTACGCCGGCCAATTCGGCCTCGCTGTTCATCCGTGTGAGCATGCCGCTGGTGATAAATACGTAACCGCCCGGGGCGGCGTAGGCGGCCACCTGCGGGCTGTCGAGCACGACGAAACGCCAGGGCAGGTCGGGACGCTCGCTGTGCTGGGCGACCCACAGACCGACGCGGTTGACATAGGTCTGCAGTGGCGGGTTGTTGAGCACGGCGGCCTTGTTGAGCAGGATAGAGGCGGTGTTCTGCCCGATCACCCGCTCTTCATCGACGCTTTTCTGGCCCATATTGGTCAGGTGCTGGCCGGCGCTGGCCAGTTTGCCCAGGTCGACGCCCTGAATCTGCATGCCTTCCAGGCCCTGGCAGGCGCTGAGACTGACAATCAGGCCGAGTTGGCTGGCGCATTTGAGTAATACGGTTGTTTGCATGTCGCTCTCCTCTCGGCGTGTTAGCGGGCGTAGGGCAGGTTCTGGCTGCGCAGGCCGCCTTGCTGGGCGAAACTGCGCGCCTCGCTCGGGCTGGCAGCGAAGGCGTCCAGGTTCTGTATGCTGGCCGAGGTGTTGGCACTGCCGCTGCGCAGTTCTTCATCGCTGATGCCGCGAATCCCGGTGGCTACGCCGCTGGCGGGGGAGGACTGGTTGCCGAGTTTGAGCAGGCTACCCAGGTTATTGCTGCGGCTGGCCTGGGCATCCTTGGCAAAGCGCAGGCTGAGCAGTGGCAGCCAGTCGCGCTGGCCGCTGGAGGTTTCCACCTGATACCAGCCGCCTTGACGCTCCAGTACCAGCACCTGCGCCTGTTTGCCGACCTGGCCGACACTGGAGGCCGAGGCGCTGGGTTCGGCGCGCAGAGCGCTGTCTTGCAGGGTATGCGCCTGGCGTACTTCGGCCAGCGCCGAGAAGCAGTAGAAGCTGAATATCAGCGCCGCAAGGGCACTGCAGAGGCCTTTATTCATCATGTCTCCTTCGCGGTTCATAGAGCATTACGGCTTCGGCGCGACCTTTTACCTGGTGTTCGCCCTGGGGCACGAAGTCCAGATCGAGCGTGCAGGTCTCACGGGTGGCGGCAGAAATCAGCAGATGGGCGCGACCCTTGGTCAGCCCTTCGATGCGGCTGGCAAGGTTCACCGTGTCGCCTATTGCAGTGTAGTCATAGCGCTGCTTTGCGCCGACCAGGCCGACGACCGCTGGTCCCGTGTGCAGGCCGATGCCGATGTCGAAATCCGGGCAGTTGTAGTCGCGGCGAAAGGCGTCGAGGTTATCGAGCATTTCCATGGCCGCCAGAATCGCCTGGTCGGCCTGTTGTGGGTTGTCCAGCGGTGCGCCCCAGAAGGCCATGATGGCGTCGCCGATAAACTTGTCGAGGGTCGCCTGATGTTTGAACAGCACCTCCACCTGGCTGCTGAAATAGCCTTCGAGCAGGTGCACGATTTCGCTCGGTGTGTGTTGCTCAGAGAGGGTGGTAAAGCTGCGGATATCGGAAAACAGTACGGTGAGCTGGCACTCCTTGCTCGCCAGCAAGGCTTCCGGGTCGTCGCGCGATACCAGTTGGTTGACCACCACCGGGTCCATAAATCGGCTGAACAGGCGAATGGTGTCCTGCAATTGCTGGCGCCGGCGTAGATAGAACAGTGCCAGTGCCGCCGCCAGCAGCAGCCACAGGCAGATCAGCCCCGGCAGCACGCCAAGCAGCGTGCCCTGCAAGGCCAGCCAGTAACTGCCGGCAAACAGCACCAGGCTGCCGAGCAGGCACAGGGTGAACGCCGCCGGTAGCTGCTCGCGCAGCAGCAATCCACTCAAGCCGAGCAATAGCAGCAGCGGGCCGAGCAACTCTAGCCAGCTCTCGGCTTCGTGCAACTGGTTGTTGTTGAGCAGGTTGTCGATGGCCGTCATCAGGATAAACGGCGCTGGATAGAGGGTATCCAGCGGGGTGGGGCGCAGGTCGTGCAGGCCGGCGGCGGTGGTGCCGATCACGATGATGCGGTCTTTGAACAGCTCGGCTGCCAGCGGCTCGCCCTGATTGCGTGCCGCCGCCAGCACGGCGGCGTAGGGTAGGCGCGGATAGGGCAAGCGGCTGGTGCCGGGCCAGTCCAGCAGCAGACTCTGCTGCTGCGGCAAGTTGCCGGTCAGGTCATGCACGATACGCGCAGGCATGCTGGGCAGGCGCCAGTCGGCAAAGCTGCGGTACAGCTCATAGCGCCGACCGATGCCGTCGGCATCGGGGCGAAAGTTGATGCTGCCCAGGCGCCACAGCTCGCTGGGGAAGGCGTTGGGCAGCAGGAGTAGCCCGCGTTGATCGTCGGCGCCGCGTTGCCCGGGTGCTTGCCAGGTTGCCGCAGGATAGTCGCGCAGCAGTGGCGGCTGGCTGCCTTCGTCGGCTTGCTGGACCAGGGCTGCGAGGTAGGTGTTGGCGCTGCGTTGCAGCACTTCGGCAAAGTAGCTGTCGGCGTCCGGGTTGAACTGGTCGGGTTCGCTGAACAGGATGTCGAAGGCCACGGCCTTGGGGTGTTGGCTGAGCAGGTACTCCAGCAGTTCGCCGTGCAGCGAGCGCGGCCAAGGCCATTTTCCGGCTTCACTGGCCAGCACTTGCAGGCTCAGGTCGTCGATATCTATCAGCAGCAGGCGTGGGTCGGGCGCTTGTTCGACGGCGCGCTGGCGGATCAGCCAGTCGAGGTGGGCGTTGTTCAAGCCGTTGAGTGCGGGCCACAGATGCAGCAGAGGAAGCAGGAGCAACGCCAGCAGGAAGAGCCCGCCGAGGCTATGGCGAAACCGGCGCGAGGCGGCGCGTGCAGGCACTGTGAGCTCCTGTGGGCTGGAGTGACAGAAGTAATGCTTCTGACTCTAGCAGCCCGTCTGGAGTGCACCTCGACGTAGGTTGGGTTGAGGAGCAACGTGACGAAGCCCAACGACACCAGTCAATGCCTGTTGGGCTTCGCTGCGCTCAGCGCCAACCTACCTGCGTGCGCTTATGTTAGCCAGCTACCAGTACGCGAATAGCCTCCAGACGCAACGCCGCCTTGTCGAGCATGGCCAGGCCTTGCTCGCGCAGCTGGCGCAGGGCGTTGAGTTCGCTGTCACGCACGCTGGGGTTGACCGCTTGCAGGGCGATCAGGCGGGCCAGCTCTTCATCGGTTTCGGCGGCCAGGCGGCGCTTGGCTTCGTCGACGCGTGCCGTGTGGCGTTCGGCGACCTTGCCTTCGCCGGCGTTGATCAGCGGGTTGAGGCTGTCGCGCTGGGCCTGAACGAACTTGTTGGCGCTAGCGCGTGGCACAGGCTCCAACTGTTCGTTGAGCTTCTCGAACGAGACCTTGCTGGCCAGGTCGTTGCCGTTGGCATCCAGCAGGCAGCGCAGGGCGATCGGTGGCAGGTAGCGGCCCAGTTGCAGGGTGCGTGGCGCCACCACTTCGCTGACATACAGCAGTTCCAGCAACACGGTGCCGGGTTTCAGCGCCTTGTTCTTGATCAGCGCCACCCCGGTGTTGCCCATGGAGCCTGAGCGCACCAGGTCCATGCCGCCTTGCACCATGGGGTGTTCCCAGGTGAGGAACTGCATGTCCTCACGGGCTAGGGCCAAGTCACGGTCGTAGGTAATAGTCACGCCTTCGTCGTCGCCCAGGGGGAAGCTGGCATCCAGCATTTTTTCACTGGGGCGCAGAATCAGGGCATTGTCGGAGTGGTCTTCGCTGTCGATGCCGAAAGCGTCGAACAATTGCTCCATATAGATCGGCAGGGCGAACTGGTCATCCTGCTCGAGAATCGCCTCAACCAATGCCTCGCCTTCGCCAGCACCGCCGGAGTTGAGCTCCAGCAGGCGGTCGCGACCGGCGTGCAGCTCGCCTTCCAGGCGAATACGTTCGGCTTTGGCTTCGTCAACCAGGGCCTGCCACTCACCGTCGTCGCCGCTTTCCAGTAGCGGTAGCAGGCGGCTGCCGAACTGGTGCTGCAGAGCGTTGCCGGTTGGGCAGGTAGCGAGGAAGGCATTCAGCGCCTGGTGATACCACTGGAACAGGCGCTCTTGCGGACTGTTTTCCAGATACGGCACGTGCAGTTGAATACGGTGCTTCTGACCGATACGGTCAAGGCGGCCGATGCGTTGCTCAAGTAGATCCGGGTGAGCCGGCAGGTCGAACAGCACCAGATGGTGGGCGAACTGGAAGTTGCGGCCTTCCGAGCCGATTTCCGAGCAGATCAGCACCTGGGCGCCGAATTCTTCATCAGCGAAGTAGGCGGCGGCGCGGTCGCGTTCCAGGATGCTCATGCCTTCATAGAACACCGTAGCCGGGATGCCTTTGCGTACGCGCAGGGCGTCTTCCAGGTCCATGGCGGTCTCGGCATGGGCGCAGATCACCAGCACCTTGAACTTCTTGAGCATCTTCAGGGTGTCGATCAGCCACTCTACGCGCGGGTCGAATTTCCACCAGCGCTGCTCTTCATCGACATCCGGCTGCGCCTGGTAGCTGACTTCCGGGTAGAGGTCGGCGTGCTCGCCAATCGGCAGCTCCATGTATTCGTCAGGGCTGGCCAGCGGATAGGGGTGTACTTCACGGTCCGGAAAGCCCTGCACGGCGGCGCGGGTGTTACGGAACAGCAGGCGGCCGGTGCCATGGCGATCCAGCAACTCGCGCACCAGGCGCGCCGAGGCTTCGCTGTCACCGGCATTGACGGCGGCCAGCAGCTCTTCACCGCCGGCGCCGAGGAAGTCGTGAATGGTTTTGTGCGCCGCATCCGACAGGCGACCCTGGTCGAGCAGCTCCTGCACGGCTTCGGCAATCGGCTTGTAGTGTTCGCTTTCGGCGCGGAAGGCGGTCAGGTCATGGAAACGGTTCGGGTCGAGCAGGCGCAGACGGGCGAAGTGGCTGTCCTGGCCAAGCTGTTCCGGGGTGGCGGTGAGCAGCAGCACACCAGGGATGACCTGGGCCAATTGTTCAACCAGCGCGTACTCGGGGCTGGCGTGCTCGGGGTGCCAGACCAGGTGGTGCGCTTCGTCGACCACCATCAGGTCCCAGCCGGCAGCAAACAGCGCGTCCTGGGCCTTTTCGTCCTCGCACAGCCATTCCAGAGCGACCAGCGCCAGTTGGCAGTCTTCGAACGGGTTGCTGGCGTCACTTTCGATAAAGCGTTCTTCATCGAACAGCGCAACATCCAAGTTGAAGCGTCGGCGCATTTCCACCAGCCACTGGTGCTGCAGGTTTTCCGGCACCAGGATCAGCATCCGACTGGCGCGTCCGGACAGAAGCTGGCGGTGGATTACCAGGCCGGCTTCGATGGTTTTGCCCAGACCCACTTCGTCGGCGAGCAATACACGCGGGGCGATGCGGTCGGCGACTTCGCGGGCAATATGCAGCTGGTGCGCAATTGGTTGCGCACGCACACCGCCCAGGCCCCAGAGGCTGGATTGCAATTGGCGGCTGGTGTAATCCAGGGTGTGGTAACGCAGGGCGAACCAGGGCAGCGGGTCGATCTGCCCGGCAAACAGGCGATCACTGGCCAAGCGGAACTGGATAAAGTTCGACAGCTGGGTTTCCGGCAGGGTGACGCTTTCGTGCTGGGCATTGAGGCCGTGATAGACCAGCAGGCCGTCGATATCGTCGACTTCCTGTACGGTCAGCTTCCAGCCTTCGAAATGGGTGATTTCATCGCCCGGTGAGAAGCGTACGCGGGTCAATGGCGCATTGCGCAGGGCGTACTGGCGAGTTTCGCCGGTGGCCGGGTAGAGCACGGTGAGCATGCGGCCGTCCTGCATCAGAACGGTTCCCAGCCCCAGCTCCGCTTCGCTGTCACTGATCCAGCGTTGCCCCGGTTCATACTGCGCCATGCTTGTCTCCCGCGTGAAAAAGCCGACTATGTTAACGCAGCGTCGGGCCGTGGCCAAAGGCGCATTGCTACGCATCGGGCACTTTGTGTAATTAGGGATCCTCTGAAGTAGCCATGCATTTCTGGCTGACGTCAGCCTCTGCTGATTTCGAAAGTGATAAATCGATCAAAAACGATCAGATTACCGGCTCATTTCTGTGTTTTTAGCCGCCGCGAGCACCTCGCGGCAGCCATTTCCAGCATTACGGGCGCACCTCTCCTGCATTCGTCAGTAAATGTCGGCGCGCCATCCACAGATTTGACAGCGCGAATAAAGTCACCAGTTGCGCCGTGTTTTTGACCAGGCCACGGAAGCGCGTCTTCACATAACCGAACTGACGCTTGATCACCCGAAACGGATGCTCGACCTTGGCTCGCACTTGGGCCTTGGCCTTCTCGATTTTGCGCTTGGCTTTGTACAGCGCGCTGCGCTTACCGAGTTTCTTGTAAGTGCTACGCCGTGCTGCAACCTGCCAGATCACTTGACGGCCCTCATGCTCGGGGCGCTTCTCGACACCGGTATATCCGGCATCGGCCCCCACCATGTTTTCCTCGCCGTGCAGCAGCTTATCGACCTGGGTGACATCCGCCACGTTGGCGGCAGTACCCACCACGCTGTGCACCAAGCCAGACTCGTCATCCACCCCGATGTGCGCCTTCATGCCGAAGTAATACTGATTGCCTTTCTTGGTTGAGTGCATCTCAGGGTCACGCTTACCGTTCTTGTTCTTGGTTGAACTCGGCGCGTTGATCAGCGTGGCATCGACGATGGTGCCTTGGCGCAGCGACAAACCACGGTCACCCAGGTAGCCATTGATCACGGCCAGGATGCCGGCAGCCAGTTCGTGTTTTTCCAGCAAGCGGCGGAAGTTGAGGATGGTGGTTTCGTCAGGAATGCGCTCCAGAGTCAGCCCGGCAAACTGGCGTAGGATGGTGGTCTCGTACAGCGCCTCTTCCATCGCCGGATCGCTGTAACCGAACCAGTTTTGCATCAGATGCACTCGCAGCATCGCCATCAGCGGATAGGACGGTCGGCCGCCTTCACCCTTTGGATAATGCGGCTCGATCAAAGCGATCAACCCTTTCCATGGCACTACCCGATCCATCTCGATCAGGAACAATTCTTTGCGGGTCTGCTTGCGCTTGCCGGCGTACTCGGCGTCGGCGAAGGTCATCTGCTTCATCGGAAAACTCGGCGGGTGGAGTGCGGATATTTTGCCAAAATCAGGAAGTCTTTTTCAGACCATCCTTAGGGATGGTCTGAAGTAGCCATGTATTTCTGGCTGACTTCAGCCCCGCCGATTTTGAAAGCGGCAAATCGATCAAAAACGATCAGATTACCCATTCATTTCTGTGTTTTTAGCCGCCGCGAGTAGCTCGCGGCAGCCATTTCCCGCATTACAGGCGCACCTCTCCTGCATTGGTCAGTAAATGTCGGCGTGCCATCCACAGGTTCGACAGCGCGAACAGCGTCACCAGTTGCGCCGTGTTCTTGGCCAAGCCACGGAAGCGTGTCTTTACATAACTGAACTGACGCTTGATCACCCGGAACGGGTGCTCAACCTTGGCGCGCACCTGGGCCTTGGCCTTCTCGATCTTGCGTTTGGCTTTGTACAGCGGGCTGCTCTTACCCAGCTTCTTATAGGTGCTGCGGCGGGCAGCAACCTGCCAGATCACCTCGCGCCCATCATGTTCGGGGCGCTTTTCGACGCCGGTATAACCCGCATCGGCGCACACCACGTTTTCCTCGCCGTGCAGCAACTTGTCGACCTGAGTGACATCCGCCACGTTGGCCGCCGTGCCTACCACGCTGTGTACCAGCCCCGACTCGTCATCCACGCCAATGTGCGCCTTCATGCCGAAGTAGTATTGGTTGCCCTTCTTGGCCTGGTGCATCTCTGGGTCGCGTTTGCCGTCCTTGTTCTTGGTCGAACTCGGCGCATTGATCAGCGTGGCATCGACGATGGTGCCTTGGCGCAACGACAGGCCACGGTCGCCAAGATAGCCATTGATGACGGCCAGGATGCCGGCAGCCAACTCATGTTTCTCCAGCAGACGACGGAAGTTGAGGATGGTGGTTTCGTCGGGGATACGTTCCAGACTCAGCCCGGCGAACTGCCGCAGGATAGTGGTCTCGTACAGCGCTTCTTCCATCGCCGGGTCGCTGTAGCCGAACCAGTTCTGCATCAGGTGCACACGTAGCATCGCCATCAGCGGATAGGCCGGCCGACCGCCTTCACCCTTGGGGTAATACGGTTCGATCAGTGCGATCAAACCCTTCCACGGCACCACCCGATCCATCTCGATCAGGAACAACTCTTTGCGGGTCTGCTTGCGTTTGCCGGCGTACTCGGCATCGGCGAAGGTCATTTGCTTCATCGGAAAACTCGGCGGGTGGCGTCCGGGCATTTTGCCAAAATCAGGAAGTCTTATTCAGAGTTTCCTTTGCGGGTCTGCTTGCGCTTGCCGGCGTACTCGGCGTCGGCGAAGGTCATCTGCTTCATCGGAAAACTCGGCGGGTGGAGTGCGGATATTTTGCCAAAATCAGGAAGTCTTTTTCAGACCATCCTTAGGTAGATCGAAAGTGTAGCGAGGCTAGGCTCAAGTCGCGGCTTGGCTGGCCGACAGTCTGACCAAAGGAGGGCTAATAGATGCTGCCGCCGATCCCCCACAGTCTGGTTCCCGTAACCGTCCAGCAGGACGTGGTCAAGCCGCGCCCGGAAATCCCGCCGGTTACAGCATCTGCGGAAAGCGCCAAGGAAAGTGGCGTAAGCCTCGATAAACGCCACCCGCAGGAAGCAGAGATGCTGTTGCGCGAAGAGCAGCGCCGGCGCCAGCGCCGTCATGGCTACACACCGGAAGAACTGGCCGAAGGCGAAGTGGCCGAGGCCGACGAGGCGGTGGTCAGTGAACTGCCGCGTCAGGGCTTGTGGGTGGATGTGGAGGTCTGAGCTGGGCACACTAGGTGCTCCGCCTGTTCGAGTCTTGTTTCGTGGATCTATTTGCCGACAGCCCCCTGCAGTTGCCCGATGCCGAATTGCAGTTGCATGTACAGTGGCTGGATGCTGCAACGGCTGACCGCTGGTTGGCTGAACTGACGGCGCAGACACCCTGGCAGCAGCCGCAGGTGCAGATTTATGGGCGGCAACTGCCGGTGCCGCGATTGGTGGCCTGGTATGGCGATGCCGAGGCCAGTTATCGCTATTCCGGGTTGACCCATCAACCGTTGCCCTGGCCGCCGCTGCTGGCGCTGATTCGTGCGCAGGTGGAACAGGCGGTGGGGCAGTCACTGAATGGCGTGTTGCTCAACTATTACCGCGATGGCCAGGACTCGATGGGTTGGCACAGTGATGACGAGGCGGAGCTGGGCGCTAATCCGCTGATCGCCTCGCTGAATCTGGGCGGCACGCGGCGCTTCGATCTGCGCCGCAAAGGGCAGAGCCGCATCGCGCATTCGTTGCCGCTGCAACATGGTTCGCTGCTGGTCATGCGCGGGCCAACCCAGCATCAAGTGGCGAAGACGCGCAGCCCCTGCGCGCCACGTCTGAATCTGACCTTTCGTTTGATCAAGTCGAGACCATGAGCAAAGACGACAAGCTGATTGATTTCGCCGCCGAGCGCGACAAGCGCATCCATGACCTGCGCGACAAGAAACTCAATGAAATGCGCGATGCCTTCGAGCAGGCACTGCCGCTGCCCAAGGGCAAGAAAAAGCCCAAGGGCAAACCGAAAAAGCCTTGAGGCTGTTCTGGCATAGGCTGAATAGTTGATCTGGATCAGCTAATCAAAACCTCATCCCGCCAGCGTCCGCCGCTTGTTGATCTGGATCAATGGCGCCCCTGCAGCCCCTGTTAATTTGAAGCCATACCCACACAGGCTTCATAGCAGGAGGCAACCATGTTTATCGATGTCGTAGTTCTCGCCGGTATCGGCACCGTCGGTCTGATGGTCGCCTTCTTCGCCGGTGTCGGTTATTTCATCTGGCAGGATTCGCACAAGCGCAAGCAGGGCTGATTCTGCTGGGAAGGATCGATTCAAGGCCCGTGCAGCAGGCTTTGAATCGGTTCGAAGGGGCACGCAAGGCAATTTGGGCGACTTAGGTCGCCCTTTTTTATGCCTGCCATCCATGGCAGCTTCCCTGCGGGCCGTCGCTACGCGACGTTAAAAATGTTTCCCGACCATTTTTATGGCCTGGATTTGTGAAGGGGATTTACGCCGCGTGCGCATCTTCCGGGCTGCGCGGTGATTCGATGCGCAGGTAGCTGTCGAGTTTGGCCTGCTGCGCCGGAGTAGTGAACAGGCCGAGTTTGCTGCGCCGCCAGAGAATGTCATCTGCCTGCATGGCCCATTCTTCCTGGCACAGGTAGTCGACTTCACGGCTGTAGAGGCCGCCGCCCAGGTGTTCGCCAAGGTCGCTAAGGTTGCTCACGCCTTTGAGCATCACCCAGCTGCGGCTGCCATAGCTGCTGGCCCAGCGCCGCGCGAGAGAGGTGGGCAGCCAGCCGAAGCGGGCGCACAGCGCTTCCACCAAGGCGCTCTGGCTGTCCAGTTGCTCCGCGCCAGGTAGCAGGCTGCTGGCGGTCCAGCTTGGCCCCATCTTGGGAAAGAACGGCGCCAGTTGCGCCAGCGCCGACTCAGCGAGCTTGCGGTAGGTGGTGAGCTTGCCGCCGAACACCGAGAGCAGCGGTGCTTCGCCGGGGTGGCCAGAGAGTGACAGGGTGTAGTCGCGGGTGACCGCCGATGGGTCGTCCGACTCGTCGTCGCACAGCGGGCGTACGCCAGCGTAGGTGTGCAGGATATCGCTGCGCTGCAGTTGCTGCTTGAAGTGGGCGTTGACCACGTTCAGCAGGTAGTCGGTTTCTTCATCGGTGATCGCCACGTTGGCCGGGTCGCCCTGGTATTCGCGGTCCGTGGTACCGATCAGGGTGAAGCGCTCCTGATAGGGAATGGCGAAGACAATGCGGCGGTCTTCGTTCTGCAGAATGTAGGCCTGCTCGCCATCAAACAGGCGCGGCACGACGATATGGCTGCCCTGAATCAGGCGAATGCCGTAGGGCGATTCCTGTTTTAGGTCCTCGCGAATAAACCGCGCGACCCAAGGGCCGGCGGCATTGACCAGCGCGCGGGCACGAATCGAGAACAGGCTGCCGTCGCTGAGCTCCAGATGGATATGCCACAAGCCTTTGTTGCGCCGGGCGCTGACGCAGCGGGTGCGGCTGTGCACGTGAGCGCCTTGCTCGCGGGCAGCCATGGCGTTGAGTACCACCAGGCGGGCGTCATCGACCCAGCAATCGGAATATTCGAAACCGCGGGTGATCTCGGCCTGCAGCGGGCTGCCAGCACCGAAACGCAGGCTGCGCGAGCCTGCCAGCTTCTCGCGCTTGCCCAGGTGGTCATAGAGGAACAGCCCGGCACGGATCATCCAGGCCGGCCGCAGGTGCGGGCGGTGCGGCAGGATAAAACGCATGGGTTTGACGATATGCGGGGCCTTATTCAGCAGCACTTCACGCTCGGCCAGGGCTTCGCGCACCAGACGGAATTCGTAGTGCTCCAGATAGCGCAGGCCGCCGTGGATCAACTTGCTGCTGGCCGACGAGGTGTGTTGCGCCAGGTCGTCCTTTTCGCAAAGGAACACGGACAGGCCACGTCCCGCGGCATCGGCGGCAATCCCGACACCATTGATGCCGCCGCCGATCACGGCAAGGTCATAGACTTCAGCGAGTGGGGTGTTGCTGGCGGGACGAGTAGACATGGCGGCACCGAAAGTCAGTATTGAACTTAAAATGTTCACTTTCGAAAATATGCTAGTCGAATATGCACGGCTTCGCCACCCCGAAGTGCGCTTTCGCGCCCAGCGGTTGTGAGGAGTTGGTGGTGGGATGTCGGCCAGGCTGGTGCCAGGCGAGTGCTGGCGCTCTTACACCAGGTCGAGGTGTACTTTGTGTTCGGCGAGCAGGCGGTTGATCGCAGTGGACGGCGCAGCATCGGTAAATACTCGATCGACCAGGGCGACTGAGCCCAGGCGCACCACAGCGTTGCGGCCGAACTTGCTGGAGTCGACGGCCAGAAATACATGGCGCGCATTGTTGATAATCGCCTGGGAGACCCGTACTTCCTGGTAGTCGAAGTCGAGCAGGCTGCCGTCTTCATCGATGCCGCTGATGCCGACCAGGGCGAAGTCGACCTTGAACTGCTGGATAAAATCCACCGCCGCCTGGCCGACGATACCGCCATCGCTACGCACCGTACCGCCGGCCAGCAGTACTTCGAAGTCGGCTTTGGCGCTGAGCTGGGCCGCCACATGCAGGTTGTTGGTGATGATCTTCAGGCCCTTGTGGCCAAGCAGCTCACGGGCAATGGCTTCGGTGGTGGTGCCAATGTTGATGAAGAGCGAGGCGTGGTTGGGGATCTGTGTGGCGATGGCGGCAGCGATGCGCTGTTTTTCATCGCGCATCTGCCCGGCGCGCATGCTGTAGGCGGTGTTCTGCGTACTGGAGCTTTCACTGGCGGCACCGCCATGGGTGCGGCGCAGCAGGCCTTGCTCGGCGAGCTGATTGATGTCGCGGCGGATGGTTTGCGGGGTGACGGCAAACGCCTGGGCCAACTCGTCGATGCTGACATAGCCGCGTTCGCGGGCGAGTTCGAGAATGTCGTGCTGGCGGGGCGGCAGGGTCATGAAAACTCCTCGGAAGTGCGCGCCATTATAGGCTGCTGGTTTATAACATTTATGGCCTGCCATCCATGGCGGCCACCCTGTGGGCCGTCGCTTCGCGACGTTAAAAACTGCTCCCGGCAGTTTTTTTCGGCTAAGGATCCTCTGAAGTAGCCATGCATTTCTGGCTGACGTCAGCCTCTGCTGATTTCGAAAGTGATAAATCGATCAAAAACGATCAGATTACCGGCTCATTTCTGTGTTTTTAGCCGCCGCGAGCACCTCGCGGCAGCCATTTCCAGCATTACGGGCGCACCTCTCCTGCATTCGTCAGTAAATGTCGGCGCGCCATCCACAGATTTGACAGCGCGAATAAAGTCACCAGTTGCGCCGTGTTTTTGACCAGGCCACGGAAGCGCGTCTTCACATAACCGAACTGACGCTTGATCACCCGAAACGGATGCTCGACCTTGGCTCGCACTTGGGCCTTGGCCTTCTCGATTTTGCGCTTGGCTTTGTACAGCGCGCTGCGCTTACCGAGTTTCTTGTAAGTGCTACGCCGTGCTGCAACCTGCCAGATCACTTGACGGCCCTCATGCTCGGGGCGCTTCTCGACACCGGTATATCCGGCATCGGCCCCCACCATGTTTTCCTCGCCGTGCAGCAGCTTATCGACCTGGGTGACATCCGCCACGTTGGCGGCAGTACCCACCACGCTGTGCACCAAGCCAGACTCGTCATCCACCCCGATGTGCGCCTTCATGCCGAAGTAATACTGATTGCCTTTCTTGGTTGAGTGCATCTCAGGGTCACGCTTACCGTTCTTGTTCTTGGTTGAACTCGGCGCGTTGATCAGCGTGGCATCGACGATGGTGCCTTGGCGCAGCGACAAACCACGGTCACCCAGGTAGCCATTGATCACGGCCAGGATGCCGGCAGCCAGTTCGTGTGTTTCCAGCAAGCGGCGGAAGTTGAGGATGGTGGTTTCGTCAGGAATGCGCTCCAGAGTCAGCCCGGCAAACTGGCGTAGGATGGTGGTCTCGTACAGCGCCTCTTCCATCGCCGGATCGCTGTAACCGAACCAGTTTTGCATCAGATGCACTCGCAGCATCGCCATCAGCGGATAGGACGGTCGGCCGCCTTCACCCTTTGGATAATGCGGCTCGATCAAAGCGATCAACCCTTTCCATGGCACTACCCGATCCATCTCGATCAGGAACAATTCTTTGGGATGGTCTGAAGTAGCCATGTATTTCTGGCTGACTTCAGCCCCGCCGATTTTGAAAGCGGCAAATCGATCAAAAACGATCAGATTACCCATTCATTTCTGTGTTTTTAGCCGCCGCGAGTAGCTCGCGGCAGCCATTTCCCGCATTACAGGCGCACCTCTCCTGCATTGGTCAGTAAATGTCGGCGTGCCATCCACAGGTTCGACAGCGCGAACAGCGTCACCAGTTGCGCCGTGTTCTTGGCCAAGCCACGGAAGCGTGTCTTTACATAACTGAACTGACGCTTGATCACCCGGAACGGGTGCTCAACCTTGGCGCGCACCTGGGCCTTGGCCTTCTCGATCTTGCGTTTGGCTTTGTACAGCGGGCTGCTCTTACCCAGCTTCTTATAGGTGCTGCGGCGGGCAGCAACCTGCCAGATCACCTCGCGCCCATCATGTTCGGGGCGCTTTTCGACGCCGGTATAACCCGCATCGGCGCACACCACGTTTTCCTCGCCGTGCAGCAACTTGTCGACCTGAGTGACATCCGCCACGTTGGCCGCCGTGCCTACCACGCTGTGTACCAGCCCCGACTCGTCATCCACGCCAATGTGCGCCTTCATGCCGAAGTAGTATTGGTTGCCCTTCTTGGCCTGGTGCATCTCTGGGTCCCGTTTGCCGTCCTTGTTCTTGGTCGAACTCGGCGCATTGATCAGCGTGGCATCGACGATGGTGCCTTGGCGCAACGACAGGCCACGGTCGCCAAGATAGCCATTGATGACGGCCAGGATGCCGGCAGCCAACTCATGTTTCTCCAGCAGACGACGGAAGTTGAGGATGGTGGTTTCGTCGGGGATACGTTCCAGACTCAGCCCGGCGAACTGCCGCAGGATAGTGGTCTCGTACAGCGCTTCTTCCATCGCCGGGTCGCTGTAGCCGAACCAGTTCTGCATCAGGTGCACACGTAGCATCGCCATCAGCGGATAGGCCGGCCGACCGCCTTCACCCTTGGGGTAATACGGTTCGATCAGTGCGATCAAACCCTTCCACGGCACCACCCGATCCATCTCGATCAGGAACAACTCTTTGCGGGTCTGCTTGCGTTTGCCGGCGTACTCGGCATCGGCGAAGGTCATTTGCTTCATCGGAAAACTCGGCGGGTGGCGTCCGGGCATTTTGCCAAAATCAGGAAGTCTTATTCAGAGTTTCCTTTGCGGGTCTGCTTGCGCTTGCCGGCGTACTCGGCGTCGGCGAAGGTCATCTGCTTCATCGGAAAACTCGGCGGGTGGAGTGCGGATATTTTGCCAAAATCAGGAAGTCTTTTTCAGACCATCCCTAAGGTACGCCAACTTTGTCAGATTGTTTTCACATTCGAACATGACGCCTGCTATCGATCTGCTGAAAAAAGCCAAGGCTGCGCACCAGGTGCACAGTTATCACCACGATCCCAAGGCGGCTTCCTATGGCCTGGAAGCGGCGGAAAAGCTCAGTCTTGAGCCTGCCCGGGTATTCAAGACACTGCTGGCCGCCAGTGAAAAG
Source organism: Pseudomonas anguilliseptica (assembly GCF_900105355.1). NCBI lineage: Bacteria > Pseudomonadati > Pseudomonadota > Gammaproteobacteria > Pseudomonadales > Pseudomonadaceae > Pseudomonas > Pseudomonas anguilliseptica. The sequence continues at coordinate 4,992,684 of NZ_FNSC01000001.1, read as the reverse complement.
GGCGAGTTGCTGGTGGCGGTGGCGCCAGTAGCCGGTACGCTTGATCTGAAAGCCTTGGCGCATGCCGCCGGGGTGAAGAAAGCCGATATGGCCGACCCAGCTGCTGCGCAGCGCGCTACCGGTTACCTGCTTGGCGGCATCAGCCCGCTGGGGCAGAAGAAGCGCCTGCGTACCTTTATCGATGAATCGGCGCAGCACTTCCCGAATATCTACGTCAGCGCCGGGCGGCGCGGCCTGGAGGTACAGCTGGAGGCCGGCGTGCTGGCGCAGCTGACCCAGGCGTTGTTTGCACCTATTGGTCGCGGCTAGTCGCCGCTCTACAACTTATAAAAACAAGGATATCTACATGTCTCATTACCTGCTTGCCATCGACCAGGGCACCACCAGCAGCCGGGCGATTGTCTTCAGTGCCCAAGGGCTGCCCGTGGCGCGTGCGCAGCAGGAGTTCAAACAGTACTTCCCGCAGGATGGCTGGGTTGAGCATGACGGCGAAGAGCTATGGCTGAGCACCCTCAAGGTCTGCCGTGAGGCGCTCAAGCAGAGCGGTCTGAGTGCCGGCGATGTGGCGGCCATCGGCATCACCAATCAGCGTGAGACCACCCTGGTGTGGGATGCGCAGACCGGTACACCGATCCATCCGGCGATTGTCTGGCAGGACCGGCGCACCGCCGACTATTGCGCCGAACTGAAAGACGCCGGGCATGAGGCAGCCGTGGCGGCAAAAACCGGGCTGCTGATTGACCCGTATTTCTCGGCCACCAAGCTGCGCTGGATTCTGCATAAAGTGCCTGGCGCCCTTGAGCGTGCCGAGCGTGGTGAATTGCGCTTTGGCACCGTGGATTCCTTCCTGCTGTGGCGCCTGACCGGTGGCAAGTCGCACAAGACTGACGCTAGCAACGCCTCGCGCACCCTGCTGTTCAACATCCACACCCAGCAGTGGGATGAAGAGTTGCTTAAGCTGTTCGAGATTCCCGCCAGTCTGCTGCCGGAGGTGCTTGATTGCGCCGCTGATTTCGGTATTACCGAAGCCAATTTGCTCGGCGCCGCCATTCCGGTGTTGGGCATGGCCGGTGATCAGCAGGCGGCACTGATCGGTCAGGCGTGTTTCGAGCCCGGCATGGTCAAAAGCACCTATGGCACCGGCTGTTTCATGATCCAGAACACCGGCAACACACCGGTCACCTCGAAAAACCGCCTGCTTACCACCGTGGGCTATCGGCTAAATGGCCAGGTCACCTATGCGGTGGAAGGCAGTATCTTTGTCGCTGGCGCCGCCGTGCAGTGGCTGCGCGACGGCATCAAGCTGATCAGCCATGCCCGCGATACCGAAGCGATGGCCGAGCAGACCGGTGATGCCTGCGGCGTGTACCTGGTGCCGGCCTTTACCGGCCTGGGCGCGCCGTACTGGGACCCGAAAGCCCGTGGTGCAATCTTCGGCCTGACCCGCGATACCGGGATCAAGGAAATCGTCACCGCCGGCTTGCAGTCGGTGTGTTATCAGACCCGTGATCTGCTCGAAGCCATGCGCCAGGACGGCGCGGCCGAACCGAGTGCGCTGCGGGTCGATGGCGGCATGGTGGAAAACAACTGGGTCATGCAGTTTCTTGCCGACATTCTTGGTGTACCGGTAGAACGCCCGGAAGTTACGGAAACTACGGCGCTTGGCGTGGCCTATCTGGCAGGTCTGCAGGCCGGGCTTTATAAGGATTTGGCGAGTATTGCCCGGCATTGGCACCGTCAGCAGCGGTTCGATCCGCGCATGGCTGACAGTCACCGCAGCAAGCTCTATGACGGTTGGCTGGATGCGGTGAACAGGGTGCGCAGCGAAGGTTGATTCTGTTGTGTAGGAGCCCGCTTGCCGGCGATCACGCAAGGCAGCTGGCTCCTACAAGGTGGATCAGGAACCTGCCAGCATCACCCCTTCGTATTGATTAGTCAGTTCATGCATCTGCCACAGCAGGGTTTCGGTGGTGGTGGAGATGATTGTCGGTACATAGCGCGAGTCGTTCGCGAGGTTGAACCCGGCGCGGGTAAAGCGCCATTGTGCTTCGGCCTGGCTCAGGCCTTTGCTTATTTGTGCGGTGTTCTGGCTGGCCTGCTGCAACGCGTGCAGCGCGACATCAAACTCACTGACAGCTTGCTCGAAGCTCTGTTGCAGGTTGCTAATCGGCAAGTGCCAACTCATGGCCAGATACAGCGCGGCAATGCGTTGGCTGAGCATCCGTTGACGCCCGCTACGGTTTATCAGGGCGGCGCTCTGGGCGCCGCTGTGGCGTTCCAATAGCAGCACCAGATGTTCACTCTGCGCGAGCAGTTGATCGCTCAACTGCAGAACCAATAACGCTTGTTGTTTGTCCGGACGTGACAGGGCCAGCTCACGGTAACGCTGCCAGGTTTGTCCTGCGTCATCCAACGCCGCACGAATGTCCGCGGTGGGTGCGTATTCGCTGAGGGCGAGGTAGTTGCTCTCGAATTTGGCGATGCTTTGGTCGAGTTGCTGTTCGGCTTGCTCGGGGCGAACCTCGGCGCCGATCATCAAGTAGGTTTTGGCAATACGCTGGCTAAGCATGCGCTGCATGCCCGAGAGGTTCATTGATTCGGCGGCGCTGATAACTGCCCAGCTGCTGGGGCTGAACAGGCTTAGGCTAAGCAGTAGGCCAAAGAATATGGGTTTGAGCATGATGAGTCTCCTGAAAACCCGCGGCTGAGTCGCCGCGGGCATAGCGCAAAGGCCCCCTGCAGAGGCCAGGATCGTCAGTAGCTGTATTGCAACTGCACCCACAACTTATCGGTGTCCACGGCAAAGTCGTCGGCGTCGTAGCTGGCGTACTTGACCAGGCCGACCAAACCCTTCACACCAGGGATCGGATGGGCATAGGAAAGGTCGATTTCTTCGCCGTACTGGCTGCTGCCTTTTTCGGCACGGAAGTCGTGGTACCAGGCCGCCAGGGTGCCGCCCAGCAGTGGCGCGCTGGCGCCGACGTAGGCGTCTTTGATGCCGTTGGCTGGGGTCAGCAGAAAGATGTCGGCCCAGCCCTGGAACGCATGCTTGGTCGCCAGCGGCGTTTGGAAGGCGCGGTTGCCTGGGTCCTCGTCGCCCCCCAGTACTTCGTAGCCGCCCTTGAGTGTCACGCCTTTGATGATGTAGCCCAGCTCGGCCAGGTAATAGTCGCTGTCCAAGTCCAAGGGGTTGTCGGCGTACTCGGTTTGCTGAGCGTATTCCAGCACGTAGCTCACGCCGGCGACGGCACCATTGAGGCGCACGCCAGTGGTCTTGCTCGACTGGTTGCCGGCGGCCAAATTGTCCAGGCCTAGACGGTACTGGTAGGCGGTGGCTGTCAGCTCGGGCATGAGCACGTATTGAGCGTTGAGCAGGTGACTGTGGCCTTCGATATTGGCTGGGTTGCCCGCCGTGTCGTATTTACCATTGCCGGGGCCGAAGATGCTGTTGATGTTGTCGATATAGGCGTAGGTCAGGGTCAGCCCGCCCAGCGGCTTGAGCTGAGCCAGGGCACCGTCGTAGGTCTGCTCGTTCTGCCGCCAGGCCACGCCGCCGATAAAGCGCTGATTGTCCAGATTGATGCGCTGGCGGCCGAGTACCGCGCTGCCGTACTGGTGGTCGTAGCGCAGCAGGGCCTGGTTGATCTCGCTGCCATCCGGGTCGGCGACCACCGAGTATTCGCTCTGGCCGTTGCGGGTTTCGTTGTAGCTGGCGTCGCCGATGCGGCTGACGTTGTCGGCCTCGATCAGCGCCGACAGGCCGTACCACTTACCGCTCTGTACGCCGACGCGGGTGCGCAGGGTCTGGGCGTTGGCGTGCTTGAGGGCGTTGTCCTGGTCGACATGCTCATAGCGGTAGCGTGCGTCGAGAATCGGCTTGGCCTCGCTGAACAGCTTGCTGAAGTCTTCTTCGGCGAGGGCGGCGTGGCTGAGGGTGGTGCCGGCAATGGCCAGCGACAGCAGAGACAGTTTCATCATGCGCATAGCGGTCTTCCTGTAAGCCAAAAAACGCAAAAAAAAACGCCACAGCGCCCATGTCTCGAAAGGAGAGGGTGCTATGACGTCGTTGTCGGTTGAGTGGCAGACACGCCGTTGTGCTGACCGGGGTGGCTCATAGCAGGCGGCGTGCCAGGATTTATAAGCTGCTGACTTTTGAAGAATTAGTGAATTTTTAAGAATCTTTGGCGATTAGCCTGTGCACTGTCGCTGCCCGCCGCGCATTCGGACAGTGCAGCTGTACTGGCGCAATCGTCGGCCGCTGTAGTGGGCATGCGTTGGTGTGCTGCGGCATGCTCTGCGCCATCACCGATAAGGAGTGTCGCCCCATGCAACTTGAATTTCACCAGATCGATGCCTTTGCCACGCAGCCATTTACCGGTAATCCAGCGATGGTCTATCGCCTGGGCCGCTGGCTTGACGACGCGCTGATGCAGCAGATTGCCGCCGAGCACAACCTGGCGGAAACCGCTTTTGTGGTGAAGGAGGGGGCGGCCTGGCATATCCGCTGGTTTACCCCAGCGGCGGAAGTGCCGTTGTGCGGCCATGCCACCCTGGCCAGTGCCCATGTGCTGTTCAAGGTTTACGGTGAGCCGGGTGATGTGCTTGATTTCACCTGTTTGTCCGGCGCGCTGCGGGTCAGCCGCGTAGGTACCAAGCTGGTACTGGATTTCCCTGTGCGCCGTGCGCAATCGTGCGACTTACACGCAGAAGTTGAGCAGGCCCTGGGCTTGCCGGTAGAGCGCGTGCTGGCGTTGCATGGGGGGCAGGGGATTCAGGAACTGCTGGCGATTTTGCCTAGCGAGGCGGCGGTGCGGGCTTATCAGCCGGACCTGGCCGCTGTTGCCTCGTTGCCGGGGTTGGGCTTGCTGATCAGCGCCCCCGGTGAGCAGCATGACTTCGTCTCGCGCTATTTCGCCCCCTCCATCGGCGTTAATGAAGACCCGGTAACCGGTTCGACCCACTGCATCCTTACCCCCTACTGGGCGCAGCGTCTGGACAAGACCCGGCTCAGCGCCTTCCAGTGTTCGGCGCGCGGCGGCGAGTTGCATTGTGAGCTGGTCGGTGAGCGTGTGCAGATCGCCGGCCAGGCGTTGTTGATCGCCAGTGGCCGGTTGCTGTTGGAGTAGGTCAGCTGTCGCTGCTGTAGCGACGCACACCGGATTCACCCAGGTTGACCTGGGCGGCGATGCTGCCGGGGGCGGGGAATACTACTAGATGGTCGGCAGCGACACGGATGCCGACCTGCTGGCCGGGCAGGTGATCGGCATGGCTGGGGAAGATCGATTCCAGCTGACTGCCGGTGGGCAGTTGCAGGCGATAGAGCGTTGCTGCACCGAGGAATGTTTTACCGACGATCAAGGCTTTTTGCGCGCTGTCGGGGTCGTAGACGATGTCGTCCGGGCGCAGCAGCACGTCCACCGCGCTGCCGATGGGCCAGGTGTAGGCCCGGTTGCCGCGAATCAGGCCCAGTTCGGTTTGTACCGAGTCTGGGCCGAGCAGCTGGCCGCGAATAAAGTAGCCCTGACCGATAAAACTCGCGACAAAGGGCGTTAGCGGTTCGTGGTAGAGGTTGAATGGAGTGTCCCACTGCTCCAGCTTGCCTTCCTTGAATACGCCGACGTGATCGCTGACGGCGAAGGCTTCTTCCTGGTCATGGGTCACCAGAATCGCGCTGGTGCCCCGGGCTTTGAGAATGTCGCGCACCTCATGGCTCAAGCGCCGACGCAGCTCGCCATCCAGATTGGAAAACGGCTCATCAAGCAGCAGCAGTTGTGGTTCCGGTGCCAGGGCGCGGGCCAGGGCTACGCGTTGCTGTTGGCCGCCGGACAGCTCGTGCGGGTAGCGTTTGCCGAGGTGGCCAAGTTTGACCAGCTCCATCAGCTCCTGGGTAACCCGCTCGCAATTGGCTTGCTTGCGGATGCCGAAGCCGATGTTCTCGGCCACGCTCAGGTGCGGGAACAGCGCGTAATCCTGGAATACCATGCCGATTCGGCGTTTCTCGGGGGCCAGGGTAAAACCGGCCTTGGAGATAACCTGATCAGCCAGCTGGATCTCGCCTTCCAGCACCGGCTCAAAACCGGCGATGGCACGCAGTGTGGTGGTCTTGCCGCAACCCGAAGGGCCGAGCAGGCAACCGATATCGCCGGCATTCAGATGCAGATTGAGGTTCTGCACCACCTTGTGTCCGGGGTAGCCGCAGCTCAGGTCACGCAGGTTCAGCAGCGGCTGGCTCATGCGTGGTGGTACGCCGGCTCAACCAGAAACTCGAGCAGCGCCTTCTGTACATGCAGGCGGTTTTCCGCTTGATCCCAGGCGGCCGAGCGCGGGTCATCGAGCAGATCTTCGCTGATTTCCTCGCCACGGTGAGCCGGCAGGCAGTGCAGGAACAGCACGTCGTCGGCGGCGGCATCCAGCAGTGCACGGTTGACCTGGTAGGGCTGGAACAGCTTGAGGCGTTCGGCGGCTTCGTCTTCCTGACCCATCGAGGCCCACACGTCGGTGCTTACCAGGTGTGCGCCGGCAACGGCGGCAAGCGGGTCACGCGTTATCTGCACACGGTCGCCTGCTGCGGCGAGGAATTTGGCGTTTGGCTCATAGCCCTCAGGGCAGGCGACGCGCAGTTGGAAGTCGAACTGCATGGCCGCTTCTATATAGGAGTTGCACATATTGTTGCCGTCGCCGATCCAGGCCACGGTCTTGCCCTTGATGCTGCCGCGATGCTCCTGATAGGTCTGCATGTCGGCCAGCAGTTGGCAGGGGTGCAGGTCATCGGACAGGCCGTTGATCACCGCGACCCGTGAGTTGGCGGCAAATTCGGTCAGGGTGCTGTGGGCGAAGGTGCGGATCATCACCGCATCAAGCATGCGCGACATGACGATGGCCGCGTCGCCAATCGGCTCGCCACGGCCCAGCTGAGTGTCACGTGGCGAGAGGAAGATGGCCTGGCCGCCAAGCTGGATCATGCCGGCTTCGAACGACAGGCGGGTGCGGGTCGAGGCCTTCTCGAAGATCATGCCCAGTACGCGATTCTTCAGCGGCTCGAAGAGTACGCCGCGGTTGCGCAAGTCCTTCAGCTCCATGCCGCGGCGGATCAGGCTCACCAGTTCGTCCGGTGTGCAATCCATCAGCGAGAGAAAGTGTCTTGCGCTCATCGTTAACTACCTTTTGACAGCTGGGCGCAGGTTCAATGGCCTAATTAAATAGAAGAAACGGCAGAACCTGCGGCTGGGGGGCCGCACTATGCGACGAAACGGGGAAGTCGCGATCTTATAAGCAAACGCCGATCAGGCGCAAATTGCCTGCTGCTTTCAGGCGCGTGGTATTGGTGCGAGAACCATTCATCTGCTGACCTGATGCCGCGCAATTCACGTAGCGAACCCTGCTGGCGCAGGTCTGCACCAGCCGCCATAGTCATGTTTTTACGGTGCTCAGTGCATCGCGTTAAAACAAGAGGCCCGGCCATGACCAAGACCCTCCACCACCGTGCATGCCATCTCTGCGAAGCCATCTGTGGCCTGACCATTGAGACCGAACTGCAGGACGACGGCTCCACGCAGATCCGCTCAATCAAGGGCGATGCGCAGGACAGCTTCAGCCGTGGCCATATTTGCCCCAAAGCCGTGGCACTGCAGGATATCCAGAGCGATCCTGACCGCCTGCGTCAGCCCATGCGCCGGGTGGGCAATGAGTGGCAGTCCATCGAGTGGGATGAAGCCTTTGAACTGGTGGCCGAGCGCCTGAGCACGATCCAGGCGCGGCATGGGCAGAACGCCGTGGCGGTGTATCAGGGTAATCCGAGCGTGCACAACTACGGCCTGATGACCCACAGCAACTACTTCCTTGGCCAACTGAAAACCCGCAACCGTTATTCCGCCACCTCGGTCGATCAGCTGCCGCATCACTTGACCAGCCACCTGATGTACGGCCATGGCCTGCTGATTCCGATTCCGGATATCGACCACACCGACTTTATGTTGATTCTCGGCGGCAACCCGCTGGCTTCCAACGGCAGCATCATGACCGTACCGGACGTGGAAAAGCGCCTGAAGGCTATCCAGAAACGCGGCGGCAAGCAGGTGGTGGTTGACCCGCGGCGCAGTGAAACCGCTGCGATTGCCGACCAGCATGTATTTGTCCGTCCCGGCCAGGATGCTGCGCTGCTGTTCGGCCTGCTCAATACCCTGTTTGAAGAAAACCTTGGCCGCGTCAGTCATCTGACCGTCGATGGGTTAGATGACGTGCGTCAGGCGATTGCCGGCTTTACCGCCGAAGCTATGAGCACCCGCTGCGGCGTGCCAGCGCAGACGATTCGCCAGTTGGCGCGAGACTTTGCCGCTGCCGAGTCGGCTGTTTGTTATGGCCGGATGGGTGTTTCTACCCAGGCCTTCGGCACGTTGTGTCAGTGGCTGGTGCAGTTGATCAATCTGGTCACCGGCAATCTTGATCGAGTGGGCGGCGTGCTCTGCACCGAGCCGGCCGTGGACCTGGTGGCCTCGACGTCTGGCGGGCATTTCAATCGTTGGCAGAGTCGGGTGTCCGGCTTGCCGGAATACGGCGGCGAGTTGCCGGTGTCGGCCCTGGCCGAGGAAATGCTCAGCGAGGGCGAAGGGCAGGTGCGCGCGCTGGTCACGGTGGCGGGCAACCCGGTGCTGTCCACCCCCAACGGTCGGCAGCTGGAACAGGCGTTGTATGGTCTGGAGTTTATGCTCAGCATCGACTTCTACATCAACGAAACCACCCGCTATGCTGACCTGATCCTGCCGCCGACCGGGCCGCTGGAACACGACCACTACGACACCACCTTTAATATGTTCGCGGTGCGTAATGTCACTCGCTTCAATGAAGCGGTGCTGGCCAAGCCTGCCGGCACGCTGCATGACTGGGAAATTTTCGTCGGCCTGGCCAAGGCCTTTGCTGTCAAGACTGGCGTGGAACTCAAACCGACCATGGCGCCTGAGCAGATGATCGACATGGGCCTGCGCTTTGGCAGCTACGGCGACAAGTCGGAGCATAAGCTGTCATTGGCTACGCTGCGTGAGCACCCGCATGGTCTCGACCTAGGTGCGCTCAAGCCGAACCTGGCGGGTCGCCTGAAAACTGCCAACAAGCAAATTCAGGCGGCGCCAGCGGTGATCATGGACGACCTGCAGCGCTTTGCTGAACAGCCGACGGCCAAGGCGGATGAGCTGCTGCTGATCGGTCGACGTCATGTGCGCAGCAATAACTCCTGGATGCACAACTACCACCGCCTGGTTAAGGATCCTCTGAAGTAGCCATGCATTTCTGGCTGACGTCAGCCTCTGCTGATTTCGAAAGTGATAAATCGATCAAAAACGATCAGATTACCGGCTCATTTCTGTGTTTTTAGCCGCCGCGAGCACCTCGCGGCAGCCATTTCCAGCATTACGGGCGCACCTCTCCTGCATTCGTCAGTAAATGTCGGCGCGCCATCCACAGATTTGACAGCGCGAATAAAGTCACCAGTTGCGCCGTGTTTTTGACCAGGCCACGGAAGCGCGTCTTCACATAACCGAACTGACGCTTGATCACCCGAAACGGATGCTCGACCTTGGCTCGCACTTGGGCCTTGGCCTTCTCGATTTTGCGCTTGGCTTTGTACAGCGCGCTGCGCTTACCGAGTTTCTTGTAAGTGCTACGCCGTGCTGCAACCTGCCAGATCACTTGACGGCCCTCATGCTCGGGGCGCTTCTCGACACCGGTATATCCGGCATCGGCCCCCACCATGTTTTCCTCGCCGTGCAGCAGCTTATCGACCTGGGTGACATCCGCCACGTTGGCGGCAGTACCCACCACGCTGTGCACCAAGCCAGACTCGTCATCCACCCCGATGTGCGCCTTCATGCCGAAGTAATACTGATTGCCTTTCTTGGTTGAGTGCATCTCAGGGTCACGCTTACCGTTCTTGTTCTTGGTTGAACTCGGCGCGTTGATCAGCGTGGCATCGACGATGGTGCCTTGGCGCAGCGACAAACCACGGTCACCCAGGTAGCCATTGATCACGGCCAGGATGCCGGCAGCCAGTTCGTGTTTTTCCAGCAAGCGGCGGAAGTTGAGGATGGTGGTTTCGTCAGGAATGCGCTCCAGAGTCAGCCCGGCAAACTGGCGTAGGATGGTGGTCTCGTACAGCGCCTCTTCCATCGCCGGATCGCTGTAACCGAACCAGTTTTGCATCAGATGCACTCGCAGCATCGCCATCAGCGGATAGGACGGTCGGCCGCCTTCACCCTTTGGATAATGCGGCTCGATCAAAGCGATCAACCCTTTCCATGGCACTACCCGATCCATCTCGATCAGGAACAATTCTTTGCGGGTCTGCTTGCGCTTGCCGGCGTACTCGGCGTCGGCGAAGGTCATCTGCTTCATCGGAAAACTCGGCGGGTGGAGTGCGGATATTTTGCCAAAATCAGGAAGTCTTTTTCAGACCATCCTTAAAGGCAAGCCGCGCCATCAGCTGCTGATGCACCCGGCGGATCTGAGCCAGCGCGGACTGACCGATGGCCAGTTGGTGCGCGTGCGTTCGCGGGTCGGGGTGATTGAAGTGGAAGTGGCCGCCAGTGAAGACATGATGGCCGGCGTGGTCAGCCTGCCGCATGGCTGGGGGCATGCGCGGCCCGGTGTGCAGATGAGCATCGCCAGTGAACAGCCAGGTGCCAGTGCCAATGATCTGACTGATGAGCGGCAACTTGATGTCCTGTCCGGCAATGCGGCGTTGAACGGGGTGCCGGTACAGGTTGAGGCTGCTTGAGCAGGTCTTATCTGGCTTGAGGAAAGTGCCTGGGAAGGCCGAGCATTGCGCTCGGCTTTTCGCTACAATGCCGCCACCGTGCCGACCCGTGAGTCGGGAAGTTAAGTCCTGAGGTGCCCAATGGATATCATCGAAACCATCAAAGAGCAGATCGCTAAGAATACCGTTCTGCTGTACATGAAAGGCTCGCCGAACGCTCCGCAGTGCGGCTTTTCCTCCAAGGCTGCGCAGGTTGTGATGGCCTGTGGCGAGAAATTCGCCTACGTCGACATCCTGCAAAACCCGGAAATCCGCGCCAACCTGCCTAAATACGCCAACTGGCCAACCTTCCCACAGCTGTGGGTCGGCGGTGAGCTGGTCGGCGGCAGCGACATCCTCGCGGAAATGTTTGACAAGGGTGAGCTGCAGACCCTGATCAAAGATGCCGTGCAGAAAGCCGACGCCTAAGTTAAGCAGGCTGCATAAACAACAAACCCCGCCAAGTGCGGGGTTTGTTGTTTATGGCGAAAGTGTTTGGCTTATTCGTCCATCTGCGATTGCAGATAATTCTGCAGGCCCACGGCTTCGATCAGGCTGAGTTGGGTTTCCAGCCAGTCGATGTGGTCTTCCTCGGAGCAGAGGATTTCTTCCAGTAGTTCGCGGCTGGCGTAGTCGCCGATGCTTTCGCAATAGGCAATCGCCGCTTTCAGATCAATGTGCGCCTTGTGTTCGATCTTCAGGTCGCACTCCAGCATTTCCTTGGTGTTTTCACCGATCAGGATCTTGCCGAGGTCTTGCAGGTTAGGCAGGCCTTCGAGGAACAGGATGCGCTTGATCAGCTTGTCCGCATGCTTCATCTCGTCGATGGACTCGTGGTACTCGTGCTCGCCGAGTTTCTTCAGGCCCCAGTCTTCGTACATGCGTGCGTGCAGGAAGTACTGGTTGATCGCGACCAGCTCGTTACCGAGGATCTTGTTCAGATGCTGGATGACCTTCTTGTCGCCTTTCATGTCTGCGTCTGCCTTGTAGGGGAGGTAGCGTCAAATTCTGGGCCGATGGTTTTCGGCTGTCAAACCTAAGTGTTTGAATTTAAAGTTAAAACTAATATGAATACGAATGCTTAAGTTCTACGCTTGGGCGTTAAGGTATTGAATTTCAGGCATAAAAAAACCGGACACTAGGTCCGGTTCTTTTATATCGCTAAATATTAGGCGGCAACAAAGTTTGCTGGGTAGGCCATGGCCGCTTGGCTGCTCTGCACTTCACTCAGGGTGTCCCGTACCACTTGCTTGGCCAGACAGGCGCATTTGCCGCATTGGCTGGCAACGCCGAGGGTGGCGCGCACATCACGATAGCTGCAGCAGCCTTCGTAGATGGCTTCGCGGATCTGGCCGTCAGTAACACCTTCACAGAGACACACGTACATATTAAGGCTCGTGGCAGGGCAGTGGTTCGTGCGATGGATACTAATGTTAATGAGAATGCTTGTCAAAGCTGTGTGTGGATGATTGCGGATTGCCAGACGGGCGGTTGCGGGCAGGAGCTGGCGCCGTGGTGATCATATAGCTTGCAGTTGTGGTCTTCCGTGTGAGCGGCAATTAGGCCAGACCCGCTTGCCGCTTGCTTGCCCAAAGACGGAAAGCGCTTGCCGCTTTGCCGCTCCTATCGTGATATTTATCAATCAAGCTATTGATAAATAAGGCGAAAATATTTTGGTACAGGCGTTGCATATGGTCTTGCACGGAAAGTAGCAACACCAACCGGCAAAGGTTTCTGGCCATGAGCATCAGTTTCGATCGGGCACTCGGCATCCATGAACAGGCACTGGGCTTTCGCGCTCAGCGTGCCGAGGTGTTGGCTAACAACATCGCCAACGCCGACACGCCGCACTACAAGGCGCGCGATCTGCAGTTCGCCACTGTGCTGGCTGAGCAAAACGCGAAGAACCAGCGCGGCCAGGTGAGCCTGAATCGGACTGACAGCCAGCATATTCCTGCGGATGGCGTGATCGTCGGGGATGCCAGCTTGGCGTATCGCACCCCGTTCCATCCCTCGATTGATCAGAACACCGTCGACCTGCAGATCGAACAGTCCAATTACGCCGAGAACTCGGTGCAGTTCCAGGCCAGCTTTACCTTTCTCAACAGCAAATTCAAAGGGCTGGTCAACGCCCTGCGCGGCGAATAACAGGAGCCTGATGCCATGTCACTTGCCAGTGTTTTCAATATCGCCGGAATGGGGATGAGCGCGCAGAGCACTCGTCTGAACACTATCTCCAGCAACATTGCCAACGCCGAGACGGTTTCCTCGAGCATTGATCAGACCTATCGCGCGCGTCATCCGGTGTTTGTCACCGTGTACCAGTCGGCGCAGGACGGTGATCGTGGTTCGCTGTTTGCCGATCAGGACAACGCTGGTGTGGGCGTGCAGGTGCTCGGTGTGGTCGAGGATCAAAGCAGCCTGATGCCGCGTTATGAGCCTAACCATCCAGCAGCTGATGCGGGCGGCTACGTGTATTACCCCAATGTCAATGTGGTGGAAGAAATGGCCGACATGATTTCTGCTAGTCGGGCTTTTCAGACCAACACGGAAATGATGAACACAGCCAAGCAGATGATGCAGCGCGTATTGACCCTGGGTCAGTAAGCCAACGGAAAAGGAGTGTAATCCCATGAGTACTGTTGGCGATGTCAGTGGTTCGGCACTGGATCAATACCAGATCAAGAACGAGACCAAGACAAACAAGGACCTGGGCAAGAATGAGTTCCTCAACTTGCTGGTGGCCCAGTTGAATAACCAGAACCCGCTGGAGCCGCAAGGCAATGGTGAGTTTATCGCCCAGCTGGCGCAGTTCAGCCAGGTAGAAGGGATCGAGAAGCTGAACGCCAGCATGGGTTCGCTGCTGACCGGCTATCAGTCGTCCCAGGCGCTGCAGGCGTCCTCGTTGGTCGGGCGCAAGGTAATTGTCCCGAGCGACAAGGCGGTGGTTGATACCAGCGAGAGCTTCAAGGCCAGCCTGGTATTGCCGGTCAGCAGCAGCAACGTCTACGTCAATATCTATGACAAGGCTGGCGCTGCGGTAGGGCGCGTCAATCTGGGTGAGCAGGCGGCCGGCAATGTCAGCTTTATCTGGGATGGCAAGGATTCCAACGGCAATCTGTTGCCGCCCGGCACTTACAAGTTCGAGGCGCAGGCCACCTACGCCGATGGCACCAAGGGCCTCTACACCATGCTGCCGGCCAACGTCGACAGCGTGACCCTGGGTGGCAAGGAGTTGATGTTGAACCTGGCTGGGCTTGGCAGCGTGCCAATGTCGCAAGTCCAGGTAATCGGTCAGTAACTAGCAGGTTTTTAGCCGCCGGCTTTCCGGCAAAGGAGTCTTCCATGGGTTTCAATATCGGTCTTAGCGGTCTACGTGCGGCGACCAGTGACCTTAACGTGACCGGTAACAACATCGCCAACGCCGGGACTGCCGGTTTCAAGCAGTCGCGTGCCGAGTTTGCCGATGTTTATGCCGCCTCCGTGCTGGGTTCCGGCTCGAACCCGCAGGGCAGTGGCGTGCTGTTGGCGGATGTGTCGCAGCTGTTCAATCAGGGCAATATCAATTACACGCAAAACGCCCTGGACCTGGCCATCAACGGTAATGGCTTCTTCGTCACCAGCAACAATGGCGAGGTCAGCTACACCCGTGCCGGTTACTTCGGCACTGACCGTGAAGGCTTTATGGTCAACAACTTCGGCTACCGGCTGCAGGGCTATGCGGTTGATGCCAGCGGCAACCTGCAGAACGGCGTGGTCGATGACCTGCAGATCCAGACTGCCAGCCAGGAGCCGCGTGCAACCGAGAGCATCCTGCAGACGTTCAACGTCAACTCGACCAATGTGCGGCCGACCAATGCCGGCACCATGGCCGCTCCGACCTTCGATCCTACCGACCCGCTGTCCTATAACTCCTCGACCTCGCTGAATATCTATGACAGTCAGGGTAACTCCCATGTCATGACGCAGTATTTCGTCAAGGATGCGGCGCCGGCCAACAACAGCTGGACCATGCATGTGCTGATCGACGGGGTAAACCCGCGTGACCCCACCAGCACGCGACCTTTCAGTTATGACTTGAAATATGACGCGGCGGGGCAGCTGGCGACGCCGGCATTTACCCCGCTGGCAGGCATCCCGCCCAACGCCGCCCTGGATGCGCCGGCCATCCCGGTGGGTACGGTGAATGGCGTGATTCCCTATGCCCAGGCTGACTGGATTCCGGCCGAGCGTGACCCGGTCACCGGCAACCTGGTGCCCAATGGGGCCGACAGCGCCACCGCCGGCTTTACCTTCGACGTGCGCGGTTCCACGCAGTTTGCCAGTGCCTTTGCTGTTAGTAGCGTCAGCCAGGACGGCTACACCACCGGCCAGCTGTCAGGGCTGGAGATTGACGACACCGGGGTAATCTTTGCCCGTTACACCAACGGTCAATCGCGGGTGCAAGGGCAGGTGGTACTGGCCAACTTCGCCAACGTGCAGGGGCTGACGTCGGTTGGCAAGACCGCCTGGGTGCAGTCGTTCCAGTCGGGTGAGCCGGTGGTCGGTACACCGCGTAGTGGCACCCTGGGTGCGCTGCAGTCGGGGGCGCTGGAGGACTCCAATGTCGAACTGTCGGATCAGTTGGTTAACCTGATCGTGGCGCAGCGCAACTATCAGGCCAACGCCAAGACCATCGAGACCGAGAGTGCGGTGACCCAGACCATTATCAACCTGCGTTGATAAGTGGCGTTGTCTGCGGCAGGCAAGCCGTCTGCCGCAGGCGGCAAGACTACGCCGTTCAGGTTGTACAGAGGCTCCTTCGGGAGCCTTTTGTTTTTTAAAAATTCATAAATATCAGTTGCTTATGGTTATTTTTCGAGTGTGGCATAGCTATTGCTTCATAGTCTGCATAGAGCAGCGGGCGGCAAGCCCAACTCGGAGAATTACCATGGATAAGATGCTGTACGTTTCCATGACTGGTGCCCACAACAACACCCTGGCCCAGCGTGCCCACGCCAACAACTTGGCGAATATCTCGACCAGCGGCTTTCGTCGCGATTTCGAGCAGGCGCGCTCCATGCCGATCTTTGGTGACAGTTATCCGTCGCGGGTCTATGCGATGAGTGAGCGCCCGGGTACCGATTTCACGCCTGGCTCGCTGCAGGAAACCGGTCGCGATCTGGATGTGGCGGTTGGCGGCAAGGGCTGGCTGGCAGTACAGGCACCCGATGGCACTGAAGCCTACGTGCGCACCGCCAGCCTGAACGTTGACGCCCTGGGTGTGCTGCGTACCGGCAATGGCTTGCCGGTGATGGGCAACGCGGGGCCGATTGCCGTGCCGCCAGAGCAGAAGATCGAGATCGGCAAGGACGGCACCATTAGCATTCGCGCCCTGGGCGAAGACCCCAATGTGCTGGCCGAGGTTGACCGTTTGAAGCTGGTCAACCCCGATCCCAAGCAGATGGAGAAGGGCGTCGACGGGATGATCCGCTTCAAGGGGCAGGGCCCGGTGTTGGCGGATGCCAATATGGAGGTCACCTCGGGCTTTCTCGAATCGAGCAACGTCAATGCCGTGGAAGAGATGACCGCGATTCTCTCCCTGTCCCGCCAATTCGAACTGCAAGTGAAGATGATGCGTACTGCCGAGGACAACTCGGCGGCGATGGCTCGCGTCTTGCAGATGACCTAATTATCAGCACGCGGCGTCGTTAAAACGACGCCCGAGGAGAATCGATATGCTTCCTTCACTGTGGGTCAGCAAGACCGGTCTGTCCGCTCAGGACATGAACCTGACCACCATTTCCAACAACCTGGCCAACGTCTCGACCACCGGCTTCAAGCGTGATCGCGCCGAGTTCGAGGACTTGCTGTATCAGATCCGTCGCCAACCTGGTGGCCAGTCCAGTCAGGACAGCCAGCTGCCTACCGGCCTGCAATTGGGTACCGGGGTGCGGATTGTCGGTACGCAGAAGATTCATACCCAGGGCAGCCTGCAGACCACCGAGCAGCCGCTGGACATGGCGATCAACGGTCGCGGTTTCTTCCAGGTGCTGCTGCCTGACGGTACGGTTTCCTATACCCGTGATGGCAGTTTTCACCTCAACTCCGATGGCCAGGTGGTGACGTCCAATGGCTATGCCCTGGAGCCGGCCATCGTGCTGCCTAACGAGGTACGCACCTTTATCGTGGGCGAGGATGGCACTGCATCGGTGACCACCGCCGGCAACCCGCAGCCGCAGATCGTGGGCAACCTGCAAACCGCCGACTTTATCAACCCGGCGGGCCTGGAAGCGATCGGCAACAACCTGTTCCTCGAGACCGCCGCCAGCGGTGCACCGCAGGTCGGTACGCCTGGTTTGAATGGCCTGGGCGTGATGCTGCAGAACACTCTGGAAAACTCCAACGTCAGCGTGGTCGAGGAGCTGGTGAACATGATCACCACCCAGCGCGCCTATGAAATGAACTCCAAAGTCATTTCCACTGCTGACCAGATGCTCGGTTTTCTTTCGCAGAATCTTTGATAGGTAAGGCCGGTTAGTCGCGCTGCGGTTGGCCTGGCTTTGGATACAGCAAGGAATCGCTTGAACGGGTGCTGGTGACTCAGGTTACGCACCACCCCAGACAACGCATGAGGTAGTAGATATGAACCGGCTGATAATCATAAGTGCACTGCTTGGCCCCCTGGCTTTGAGCGGCTGCATGGCTCCCGCGCCTAAGCCGGATGATCCCTATTACGCTCCGGTGATGCCGCGTACTCCGCTGCCGGCGGCGCAGAACAATGGTTCGATCTATCAGGCCGGTTTCGAGAATAGTCTGTTCGGTGATCGCAAGGCTTATCGGGTGGGTGACATCATCACCATCACTCTGAATGAGCGCACCCAGGCCAGCAAGAACACCAACAGTCAGATCAGCAAAGACAGCTCGGCCAACCTCGGCGTGCCCAATCTGTTTGGTATGACGGTGGCACCGAAAAACCCACTGGCAGGCCTTAGTGCCTTGGGCATGACCAATGACACTCTGGGCCTGGATGCTAGCTTCGATGCCACGCGTTCGGCGGATGGTTCTGGTCAGGCCGGGCAGAGTAATAGCCTGACCGGTTCGATCACCGTTTCGGTGGCTGAAGTGATGCCCAACGGCATTCTGCTGGTGCGCGGGGAGAAGTGGATGACCCTTAACACCGGCGATGAGCTGGTGCGGATTGCCGGGCTGGTGCGGGCGGATGATATTGCCACCGACAATACCGTGTCTTCGACTCGGATTGCCGATGCACGCATCACCTACTCGGGTACCGGCGCCTTTGCCGATGCCAGTCAGCCGGGCTGGATGAGTCGTTTCTTTCTTAGCCCAATGTGGCCGTTCTGAGGATGGCCACTATGACGCTTCCCAAATACCTAGTGGTTGTAGCCGCCTTGCTGATGGCGTCGCTGGCTCAGGCCGAGCGGCTCAAAGACCTGGCCAGCATTCAGGGCGTGCGCACCAACCAGTTGATCGGTTACGGCCTGGTGGTTGGTCTTAACGGCAGTGGTGACCAGACCACGCAGACGCCGTTCACCGTGCAAACCTTCAACAACATGATGGCGCAGTTCGGCATCAA
The DNA here is from genome assembly GCF_900105355.1 of Pseudomonas anguilliseptica. Classification (NCBI taxonomy): domain Bacteria; kingdom Pseudomonadati; phylum Pseudomonadota; class Gammaproteobacteria; order Pseudomonadales; family Pseudomonadaceae; genus Pseudomonas; species Pseudomonas anguilliseptica. Next base: position 4,974,325 of record NZ_FNSC01000001.1, on the reverse strand, counting down.
GGTGCCGCAGGGTGGCAACGTGCAGTTGAAGAACGTTGCCGCAGTGTCGATCCATGCTGACCTCCCGGCGTTCGCCAAGCCCGGGCAGACCATCGACATCACCGTGTCCTCCATCGGTAATGCCAAGAGTCTGCGCGGTGGCAGCCTGCTGATGACGCCGCTCAAGGGTATCGACGGCAATGTCTACGCAATTGCCCAGGGCAATCTGGTGGTCGGTGGTTTTGACGCCGAAGGCGGCGACGGTTCGCGGATTACTGTCAACGTACCGTCGGCTGGGCGCATTCCTGGCGGCGCGACGGTTGAACGACCGGTGCCAAGCGGTTTCGATCAGGGCAATACCCTGACCCTCAACCTTAATCGTCCGGATTTCACCACCGCCAAGAATATCGTCGACCATATCAACGAGCTGCTTGGCCCTGGCGTGGCCCAGGCCGTCGATGGCGGCTCGATTCGGGTTAGCGCGCCGCTCGATCCTGGGCAGCGGGTGGACTACCTGTCGATTCTGGAAAATCTCGAAGTCGAAATCGGTCAGGCTGTGGCCAAGGTCATCATCAACTCGCGCACCGGCACCATCGTGATTGGTCAGAACGTGCGCGTGCAGCCTGCCGCAGTGACCCACGGCAGCCTGACCGTAACCATTACCGAAGACCCGATTGTCAGCCAGCCGGAAGCACTGTCTGGCGGTCAGACCGCCGTGGTGCCGCGCTCGCGGGTGAATGCTGATGAAGAAGCCAAGCCGATGTTCAAGTTCGGCCCGGGGACCACGCTGGATGAAATCGTCCGCGCGGTGAATCAGGTAGGCGCTTCGCCTTCCGACCTTATGGCCATCCTGGAGGCGCTTAAGCAAGCCGGCGCTCTGCAGGCTGATCTGATCGTGATTTAAGGGAGCACACGCCATGGACTCTCGCCTTTCAGCCGGTTTGCTCGGCGGCACCAGCACTGTCGACAGTGGTGCCTATAACGATCTCAATCGCCTCAACCAGTTCAAGGTCGGCGGCGACAGCGAAAAGAACATCAAGAAGGTGGCTCAGGAGTTCGAGTCGCTGTTTCTCAATGAAATGCTCAAGGCCATGCGCTCGGCCAACGAAGTGTTCGGTGAAGGCAACTTCATGAACAGCAACGAGAGCAAGACCTATCAGGACATGCACGACCAGCAGTTGTCCGTGACCCTGTCCAACCACCAGAACGGCATCGGCCTGGCCGATGTGCTGGTGCGGCAGATGTCGAAGATCAAGAGTGCGGACAGTCGTCCCAATCCGTTTGCCCAGGTGAATGAGCCGGTGCCGAATGCGCCGAGCAAGCCACTGGCCAAGGTCGACAGCACGCGTGACGATACGTTATTGATCAACCAGCGACGTTTGGCTCTGCCGGGCAAGCTGACTGATCGTCTGCTGGCGGGCATCGTGCCATCGGCTGCTGCCGCCGATGGCCAGCCTCTGGCACAGAACGACTGGATTCCCGCCAAGGCCTTTGCCGCCCCCGCCGATACCGCGCTGGGTCTGAGCGGCATGGATGCGATCACCGGTCGGCGTATTGCCCAGCCGCCACTGGCGCCAGGCAAAGCCGCGTTCGGTTCTAAGGATGAGTTTATTGTTGCCATGTTGCCAATGGCGGAGAAGGCTGCCGAGAAGATTGGCGTCGATCCGCGTTACCTGGTGGCTCAGGCCGCGCTGGAAACCGGTTGGGGCAAATCGATCATTCGTCAGCAGGACGGCAGCAGTAGCCACAACCTGTTCGGCATCAAGACTCACAAGGCCTGGGAAGGTGACTCGGCGCGGGTGCTCACCACTGAGTTCAAGGGTGGCAAGGCAGTCAAAGAAGCGGCCTCGTTCCGCGCTTATGAGTCCTTTGCCCACAGCTTTGAAGACTACGTGAGTTTCCTGCAGGGCAATGGCCGCTACGAGAAGGCCCTGGCCAATACCGACAAGCCTGAGCAGTTCGCCCGAGAGTTGCAGAAAGCCGGTTACGCCACCGACCCGCAGTATGCTCGCAAGATTGCCCAGGTAGCGCGGCAGATGCAGACCTATCAGACGGTTGCGGCCGTCAGTACGCCGTCCACCAACGGATGATGAAAGATGGCTGACCTACTCAATATTGGCCTGTCCGGACTCGCGGCGAACAAGACTTCGCTGGCAGTCACTGGCCACAACATCACCAACGTCAATACACCGGGCTTCTCGCGCCAGGAGACGGTGCAGGCCACGCGTATTCCGCAGTTCAGTGGCGCGGGCTATATCGGCTCGGGCACCACGCTGGTTGATGTGCGACGCATCTATAACGAGTTTCTCAACACCCAGGTGCGTAGCAGCACGGCGTTGAACAGCGATGTGCAGTCCTACCTGGGGCAGATCAATCAGCTCGACTCGTTGCTAGCCGGTAGCACCACCGGGGTCAACCCTGGCCTGCAGAAGGTATTTGCCGCGCTGCAAACCGCGGCCGAGGATCCGGCCAATATCCCGGCACGGCAGCTGGTGCTGTCCGAAGCCGAGGGCTTGGCCAAGCGCTTCAATACGGTGTACGACCGCCTGTACGAGCAGAACGCCTTTATCAACAAGCAGCTCTCCGCAGTGACCGATCAGGTCAATCAGTTGGCCACCTCGATTGCCGGTTATAACGATGCCATCGCCATTGCCGCATCCAATGGGCAGCAGCCCAATGATCTGCTCGACGCCCGCGAGGAAGCGGTGCGCAAGCTGTCGACCTTTATTGGCGTGACGGTGGTGGCGCAGGATGACAGTAGCTACAACCTGTTTATCGGCTCCGGCCAACCGCTGGTGGTGGGTAGCACGGCGGCGCGCCTGGAAGTGACTCCGGGGTTGTCCGACCCGCTGCGCAGCGAGGTGCAGTTTGTCAGCGGAAGTGCCCGTCAGGGCATCACTTCGCTGATTAGCGGGGGCGAGATGGGGGGGCTGATCCGCTACCGCGAAGATGTGCTGGACACCACGATGAATTCGGTCGGGCGTCTGGCCTTGTCCGTAACCGATCAAGTCAACCGTCAGCTGGGTCAGGGCCTGGATCTCAATGGCCAGTTCGGCAATGGTCTGTTTCGTGAACTCAATGACCCCATTCTGATTGGGCAGCGCAGCCTGGCGCGGATTGGCAACAGTGATCCCTTGGCCAACCTCAATGTGCTGATTGAGGACACCACGCAGTTGACCACCAGCGATTACGAGGTGGAGTTCACCAGTGCGACCAACTACACCGTGCGGCGCATCAGCGATGGCACCAGTTCCGGGCCGTTCGATATCACTGTGCTACCCGCCGCCGAAGTGGACGGCTTCTCGGTAAATGTGGCCAGCGGTACCTTTGCTGCTGGTGATCGCTTTCGCATCATGCCAACCCGCACGGCCGGCGAGTCTATTCGCGCCGACATGAAAAAGCCTGAAGAGCTGGCGTTTGCAGCGCCACTGAAATCACAGACCAGTCCGGCGAATATCGGTACCGGTGTGATCAGTCAGCCAACCCTGATCACTGCCATCGATATCTATGACCCGGTAGCTCAAGCCGATCTGGAAACCAGTCTGCGCAATGCGCCGCCGCTGCGCATCGTCATGGGGGCCGGTGGTGGGGCAACTCAGGGCTATGACGTGGTGGATATCAATGGCAACGTCATTGATACCGGAGTAATCGTGCCGGGGCAGAACAATACCCTGACCATCACTGTGCCGGCGACAGCCGGCCCACCTGTGGTACCAGTGCCCTTCGATTACGAAGTGACCATCAGCGGTCGGCCGCAAGCCGGCGATAATTTTTCGGTTTCCTTTAACACCAACGGGGTGTCTGATAACCGTAACGCCTTGAAGCTGATTGATCTGCAGAATCGCGCGACGATTGGCATCAACCCGTTGGCCCCGGCTACCACGGGCTCCAGCTTTAGCGATGCGTATGGCGATCTGGTCGAGCGGGTCGGTACCCTGACCAGTCAGGCGCGTGTCGATGGTGATGCCACTGGGGCTATTCTCAAGCAGGCCACCGACAACCGCGATTCGGTTTCGGCGGTCAATCTCGATGAGGAGGCGGCCAAATTGATTCAGTTCGAGCAGTACTACCAGGCCTCGGCGCAGATCATTCAAGTTGCGCGTAACCTGTTCGATACACTGATTAATACGTTCTGACACGCCCAATTGGGTGCTGTTTAGAACTTCGAGGTTAGTTTTATGGTTATGCGCATCTCTTCGATCCAGGCGTTCAACAATGGTGTCAGTGGCCTTGGGCGCAACTATTCCAATGTGATCCGCACCCAGGAGCAGATCAGCAGTGGTAACCGTATTCTTACTCCGGCCGATGATCCGGTGGCTTCGGTACGTCTGCTGCAACTCGAGCAGCAGCAAGCCGTGCTGGGGCAATACAAGGAAAACCTCACTGCCGCCAAGAACAGCCTGACCCAGGAAGAAACCACCATTACTTCGGTGGTCAACGTGTTGCAGCGTATTCGCGAGCTGGCGGTACAGGCTGGGGGCGGTGCGTTATCTGCTGAAGACCGTAAGTCGATTGCCAAGGAGCTCAGTGAGCGCGAGGGCGAACTGCTCAACCTGATGAACAGTCGCAACGCCCGTGGCGAATATCTGTTCAGTGGTTTTCTCGGCAAGACCGAGCCCTTTCTGCGCAACCCCGATGGCACCTTTTCCTATCAGGGCGATGAGGGCCAACGCAGTTTGCAGGTAGCCGGTTCGAGCAACGTGGCGATCAACGACAACGGCAAGCGGTTATTTGAAGACGTAAGTAATGCCAATCGGATTATCAATGCGCTTGGTGTCAATAACCCTGCGTTACCGACGCCACCGTTACCCGCCACCACCATTCCTGCATTGCCGGCTGCCAATCAGCGGGTCTTTATGTCGCCCGGCCTGGTGCAGGACAACCAGACCTTCAACAGCAATTTTCGCGCGGGCGAGCCTTACTCCCTGGCCTTTGTCAGCGGCAAGGAATTCCGCATTTACGACAGCGCCGGGGCCGACGTGACCTCCGAAGTGCCTGGGGGCGGCTTGATCGACCCGCTGGCCACTGGCGGCAATACCATCAACTTTCGCGGCATGCGTTTCCAGCTGGATGTGGTGTTGCAGCCCGGCGACAACGAGCTGGATCTGGATAACTTGCTGGCCAATACCGCGACCCCAGGTACGCCGGGCATCAACACCCACAGTTTTACGTTGCAATCGGCTCCGACGGACTTTGCCGCCAATCGTTCATCGACCAACAACTCGGCAGCCGTTATTGCTCCGGGTGGCATCAGCAACCAGGCGACATTCGACAGCCAGTTCCCAATCTCCGGGATTGTTCTGCGTTTTACCGACGCCACCAACTATGAAGTCTATGCCCAGCCTGTCGGGCCAGGAAGTCCGGTACTGACCACGGGGGCTGTGGTGGGGCCGTATCCGGCCACATTCAGCGTCTTCGGTGCCGACTTCAGTATGTCCGCACCCGCGGCGGCGGCGGGCGGTGATGAGTTCGGGGTGCAGCCGCAGTTTCAGGAACAGCGCAGCATCCTCAATACCATCAGCCGTTTGCGCCAGGCGCTGGAGTCGTCGCCGACATCACCCGCAGGCAACCTGGGAGTGCGTGATGAGGTGGCGATTGCCCTGACCAACCTGGACAACGGCATTGGTCAGGTGCTGGAGGTGCAGACCGAGATTGGCGCACGCCTGAACCTGATCGACACCACCGAGATCGACAACGAGGATGTCACCTTGGTCAACAAGGCAGTACAGGCCGACCTGCGTGAATTGGACTACGCCGAAGCCTTGTCGCGGTTGTCATTTCAGACCATTGTTCTGGAGGCTGCGCAGCAGAGTTATGTGAAGATTGCCGGGCTGAACCTGTTTAATCAGCTGCGCTGATATTTTTGTGATGCTCTGGCTTATTAATTGCGTGCTGCTTTGCGGTATACAAAAAGTCTCTGGATAAATGGCGAGAAATTATGACGGTTGACTCTACGTGGCTCATTGAGTTCTTTCGCCGACAGGCTCGTTTGGGCTTCGAAGAGGGTGATTACACCCGCACACGCAACAGCTGCCGGGGGGTTCTCAAAGAGTTGCCGGACGACCCCGAGGCCTTGTCTTTGCTTGGCGATGCGGCGCTTGCCAGTCATGACGCAGCCGTGGCATGCAAGACATTTGACCGATTGCTTGAGTTGGATCCAGGTAATGCCCAGCATGCGTTGAAGCTAGGCAAGGCATACCTGCAAATTCAGGATTGGGTAGCCGCTGCTGCGGCATTCAAGCAGGTGCTGGAGCTGGAGCCCGAGCATGGCGAGGCCGCCCAGTCACTTGTTCTGGTCGAACAGTTGCAGGAGCGCCTGCATGTCCTCGGTCAGGTCGCCGCTTATCAACCAGGGCGCAATGAACCTTGTTCGTGTGGCAGTGGTTTGAAATATAAGAAGTGCTGCCTGCAAACCAATACCCAGCAGATACTCAAACAGTGCCTTGAACAGGCATCGCAGGCCGAGGACTGGGAACGCGTTATCTCGCTAGCCGGTGAGATTTTGACGCCCACGGCGCAGGATCAGCGTGCTGAAGCGTTGGCGCGTTATCACCTTGAGCAGCGCGCAGATGCCTATCCGTTAGTTGTCGCGGCCAGGCGTAACTTCCCCAAAGATCCAGAGGTGCTTGCCGCACTGGCCGATCTTGAGCTGGATCACAATGTGACTGAGGCCGAAGCGCTGGCCAGCCTGGCACTGGCGTTTGATCCTGGCCAATGGCTGGCTCACCTGGTGTTATCGGCCTGTTGCTCCAGAACCAATCGGCTGGAAAAGGCCGAGTCGATACTGCGAGAGCTGATTCGCAACAACCCGCAGTGCGATTTGGCTTGGCAGCGCCTGAGTACCCTTCTGCGTAAGAATCACCGTTTGCCTGATGACTTGCTGGCCATGCGGGAATGGACGCAGAAGTGCCCAGAAAATCCAGATGCCTGGTGTCACCTGGGTATGTCGACAGTGACCGCAGAGGCCAATCTGGAGGAGGCGAGGGCTTATCTGGAAAAGGCCCTGAGCCTGAAACCAGAGCATCACGAGGCGCTCTGTTGGTTGGGCCTGTCGTATCAGCATCAACAGAATCCACAAACCGCCCTGGGCTATTTGTTACAGGGCTTACAGCTTAAGTCTGATTATCAGCTCGGCTGGAATATGCTCGGCGCGGTCTACCACTCGGTCGGACGCCAGCATGAGGCGGAAGGCTGCTTTATGCGGGCCATCGCGATTTCTCCGAAGCAATCGCTGTCGTGGAATAACTTGGCCAATACCTATCTGGATGCCTCGTTGCTTGATGAGGCCGAGAAGGTGATGCGTGTTGCCTTGGATATCAATCAGAACGAGGCAGTGCTCTGGAATAACCTTGGCAATATCTTGGGGGCGCGTAAACGCTTGCGTGAAGCCTACAAGGCTTATGTGAAGGCGCTGGAAATTGCTCCTGAGTTTAAGCAGGTGTTTGTCAACTTGGCCGGGATCGAGTCACAGTTCGGCGACTTCAATACTGCAGTCGAGCAGCTGCGTCAGGTTCTGGATAACCCATTGGCGCGCACCAATATACTGTTTACGGTTAATTACCATCCGGACTGGACTGGCCCGGAAGTGTTTTCTGTTTATCGGGAAGTGGTTGATGGTTATTTCCCGAAGCGCAAGTATTTCTCCCATAAGAACGAGCGTTCAGCTGGGAGGAAGTTGCGTATAGGTTATGTTTCTCCAGATTTTTGCCATCACGTCTGCTCGTATTTTATTGAGCCGCTGATGCGTAACCATGATCATGAAAATTTCGAGATTTTTGCCTACTCCCTGGTTAAGCGTGAAGATCACGTAACTGAGCGCTTTGTTAAGTATGCCGATCATTGGCGGCTTTGTACCGGGCTGACGTCTGAAGCAATCGCCGAGCAGATCTATGCGGATCAGATTGATATCTTGGTTGACTTGGCTGGGCATACCGGGAATAACCGTCTGGAAGCCTTTGCAATGAAACCTGCACCGGTTCAGGTGAGCTGGTGGGTCGGCTTTGCTTTTGGTTCAGGGCTTGAGCAGATGGATTATTTCCTCGCTGACGAGCAGATGTTGCCGCCTGGTTGTGAGTCCTCTTTTGCCGAGAACTTATGGCGCATGCCGGCCCCGGCGATAGTCTATGAACCCAGCGTGGCCATGCCGGAGTTGTCTGATCTGCCAGCTCTAAAGAATGGTTATATAACCTTTGGTAGCCTTACGCGGCCCATTCGCGTTAATTATAAAGTTATCAGGGCTTGGTCTGAGTTGTTAAAGCGAGTTCCCAATTCCAAGTTGATCCTCGATAGCCATTCTTTTCAGGATACAAGCCTGTGTGACTACTATCGGAGCGAGTTTGCCAAAAATGATATTCCTGCGCACCGGTTGGTAATCGGTTTTACCTCGCCAGTATCGGCGGTGCTGAAAAAAATAGACATTGCTCTGGATTGCTTTCCGCACAACTCAGGCACTACGTTATTTGAAAGTCTCTGGATGGGCTTGCCTTTCGTGTCCTTGCGTGATCGGCCGTCGATGGGGCGCGTGGGCGCAACCATCCTGCATGGTGTAGGGCGAGACGAGTGGATCGCCAATGACGAAACGCAATACGTGGATAAATTGGTGACGCTGGCCAGTGATGTGCCGGCGCTGGCTAAGCTTCGTGCGGGTTTGCGTGAAGAAATGCAGGCCTCTCCTCTGTGTAATGGCCCTGATTTCACCCGCCGAATGGAGCTGACGTACCGAGAAATGTGGCAGCGCTATTGCGAAGAAGGAGAGCAGTAATGAAGGCGGTGATTCTGGCCGGTGGTCTGGGTACACGTATTAGTGAGGAGTCTCACCTCAAGCCCAAGCCCATGATCGAGATCGGTGGCAAGCCGATTCTCTGGCACATCATGAAGCAGTATTCGGCCCATGGTATCCACGACTTCGTTATCTGCCTGGGCTACAAGGGCTATGCAATCAAGGATTTCTTTGCCAACTACTTTCTGCACACCTCAGATGTCACCTTCGACATGCGCAACAACAAAATGGAAGTGCACCAGAACTACAGCGAGCCCTGGCGTGTGACCCTGGTCGACACCGGCGAAGACACCATGACCGGTGGCCGTCTGAAGAGCGCTGGGCGCTACCTGGATGCAGAAGAGGAGTTCTGTTTCACCTATGGTGATGGCGTCTCCGATCTGGATATCAGCGCCTTGGTAGCCTTCCACAAGGCCCACGGCAAATATGCCACGGTCACCGCAGTACAGCCGCCGGGCCGCTACGGCGCCCTTGAGCGTGAGGGCGATCAGGTCAAAGGTTTTATCGAGAAACCCCGTGGCGACGGTGGCTGGATCAACGGCGGTTTTTTTGTGCTGTCACCCAAGGTGTTGTCCTATATCGCCGAGGAAACTACTGCCTGGGAGGCCGAGCCGCTGACCCAGTTGGCTACTGAAGGCCAATTGATGGCCTTCCAGCATCAGGGCTTCTGGCACCCGATGGATACCCTGCGCGACAAGAACTACCTCGAACAACTGTGGTTGAGCGGGGAGGCCCCTTGGAAGCAGTGGAGCTGAGTCCTGCGTTCTGGCGCCGCAAGCGGGTACTGCTCACCGGGCATACCGGCTTCAAGGGTGGCTGGTTGACGCTGTGGCTGCAGAGCTGGGGCGCTCAGGTCAGTGGCTTTTCGCTGCACCCCTCCACCTCGCCCAGCCTGTTTGAGCTGGCGCGAATCGGGGAGGGTATCGACAGTCATATCGGTGACTTGCGCGATCTGCCCGCGTTGCAGCAGGTGATGGACCAGGTCAAACCGGAAATTGTGCTGCACCTGGCCGCTCAGCCGCTGGTGCGTGAGGGTTATCGGGACCCGCTGGGCACCTACGCCAGCAATGTCATGGGCACGTTGCACCTGCTCGAGGCAATGCGCCAGACGGGCGGGGTCAAGGCATGCGTGGTGGTCACCACCGACAAGGTTTACGCCAACAACGAATGGGCATGGCCATATCGCGAGAACGAAGCACTCGGTGGACATGATCCTTACAGCAGCAGCAAGGCCTGCTGCGAGCTGCTGGCGCAGTCATTCGCCTCTTCTTATTTCCCCGCTGCGCGTTATGCCGAGCACGGCTTGGCCATGGCCACGGCCCGCGCCGGCAATGTATTAGGCGGCGGCGACTTTGCCCCCGAGCGTCTGGTGCCCGATATTCTGGCGGCCTGGACGCGTGGTGAACCGGTCACCTTGCGTTACCCGCAGGCCGTGCGCCCCTGGCAGCATGCCCTGGAGCCGCTGACCGGTTACCTGCAGTTGGCCCAGGGGTTGTTCGAGCAGGGTTGCGCGTTTGCCGGAGCCTGGAATTTCGGCCCGAGCGATAACGACATGTGCACGGTCGGTGAGGTGGTCGAGCGTTTGGCGCAGCGCTGGCCGCAAGCGCCTGGCCTGCTGATCGAGCCCAGTGAATTGCATGAGGCGGGATTGTTGCGCCTGGACAGCAGTCGTGCCCGCCAACTGTTGGGCTGGACGCCGCGCTGGTCGCTGGATAACTGCCTGCAGCAGACCCTGAACTGGCACCAAGCCTGGCAGCGTGGTGAGGATATGCGCGCCTTGACCCTGGCTCAGCTGGCTGGCTACAGGGGGGGCGCATGAGTGAGCTGAGTCTGCGGGTGCTGCCGCTGGCGGGTCTATTCAGCCTGCAGCACAAGGTGCATGAAGACGAACGTGGCCGTTTTGCTCGGTTGTTCTGTCAGGGCAGTCTGGCTGCATTCGGGCAGCCATTGCAGATTCGCCAGATCAACCATTCGCGTACCGCACAGCGTGGCAGCGTGCGTGGCCTGCACTTCCAGTATCCGCCGCATGCCGAAACCAAGCTGATTACCTGCCTGCGTGGTGCAGTGTGGGATGTCGCGGTGGATCTCCGCCGCGATTCTGCGACCTTTCTGCACTGGCATGCCGAACGCCTGGAGGCCGGTGATGGCCGAAGCTTGTTGCTGCCACCGGGGTTTGCCCATGGTTTTCAGGCGCTGAGTGACGATGCCGAGTTGCTCTACCTGCACAGTGCGGATTACAGCCCCGAACATGAGGGTGGTTTATTCCCCTGTGATGAGCGTCTGGCGATCACCTGGCCATTGCCAGTCAGCAATCTTTCTGCCCGAGACGCGGCGCATCCGCCGTTGGCCACTGATTTTCAGGGAGTCGAGTTATGAAGTGCCGAGGTTGTGGTGCCGGCCTGCATGTGCCGCTGATAGACCTGGGTACTGCGCCGCCTTCCAATGCCTACCTGCGCGCCGATCAGCTTGATCAGGCCGAGCAATGGGTGCCGCTGCGGGTGCTGGTGTGCGACAGCTGCTGGCTGGTACAGACCGAGGATTACCGTTCTGCCGATAGTCTGTTCGATGCCGACTATGCCTATTTCAGCTCCTACTCCAGCAGCTGGCTGGAGCACGCCCAGCGTTACGTCACGCAGATGGTCGAGCGTTTTGGCCTGAATGCCCAGAGCCGGGTGGTGGAAATCGCCGCTAATGACGGTTACCTGCTGCAGTACGTGGCGCAGCGCGGCATTCCCTGCCTGGGCGTCGAACCGACTGCCAGCACCGCGCGTGCGGCGCGGGAGAAGGGCTTGCAGATTCGTGAGCTGTTCTTTGGCGAGGCTACGGCTGCAGCCCTGGCAGCAGAGGGCTGGCGTGCCGACCTGATGGCGGCCAACAACGTGCTGGCTCATGTGCCGGATATCAATGATTTCCTCAAGGGCTTTGCCACGTTGTTGCAGCCGAGCGGTGTGGCCACCTTCGAGTTTCCCCATCTGCTGCGGTTGATGGCCGAGCAGCAGTTCGACACCCTGTACCACGAGCATTACTCCTACCTGTCGCTTACGGCCGTACAGAGCCTGTGTGCGCGCAATGGTCTGCATATTTTCGATGTCGAGGAGTTGCCAGCCCATGGCGGCTCGCTGCGGGTCTATGCGCAGCGAGTTGGCGGTGAGCGTGACGCCTCTGCAGCCGTGGCCGAGTTGCTGGCGCGCGAAGAGCAGGCCGGCATTAGAACCTCCGCCTTCTATTCGACCCTGACCCCTGCCGCCGAGCGCATCAAACATGAGCTGCTGCGCTTCCTGCTCAAGGCCAAAGCCGAAGGCAAGACAGTTGCTGCTTACGGTGCGGCAGCCAAGGGCAATACCTTGCTCAACTATGCCGGCGTACGTAGCGATCTGCTGACCTGGGTAGCCGATGCCAACCCGCACAAGCAGGGCAAGTTTCTCCCCGGCAGTCGCATCCCGGTGGTTGCTCCGGCGCGCATTGCCGTCGATAAGCCTGATTATTTATTGGTCCTGCCGTGGAATCTGCGTGACGAGGTGATTCAGCAGCAGGCCGGAATCTATGAGTGGGGCGGACACTTTGTGGTGGCAGTGCCGGAGCTGCAAGTGCTATGAGCAAAATTCACTATACCAAGCCGAGTATCGGCGACCGTGAAGTTGAGTATGTGCTGGATGCCGCCCGTAATGGCTGGGGCGAGCATTGTTATGACTACATCAACCGTTTTGAGCGTGAGTTCGCTGCCTATCTGAATGTGCCCTATGCGCATGCCACCTCGAGTTGTACCGGTGCCTTGCATCTGGGGCTGCGTGCTTTGGACATCGGGTCGGGCGATGAGGTGATTCTCGCCGACATAAACTGGATCGCTTCGGCAGCGCCGGTGTTCTATGTCGGGGCCACCCCGGTGCTGGTCGATGTGCTGGAGGACTCATGGTGCCTGGATCCAGCGGCGGTTGAGCGTGCGATTACGCCACGCACCCGGGCGATCATTGCCGTGCACCTGTATGGCAATCTGGCTGCGTTGGAACAATTGCAGGCCCTGGCCGCGCGCCATGGTCTGGCACTGATCGAGGACGCTGCCGAGGCGTTGGGCTCAGAGTGGCGCGGGCAGAAAGCCGGCAGCTGCTCGACCTTCTCGGTGTTCTCCTTCCATGGCACCAAGGCCATGACCACTGGTGAGGGTGGCATGCTCGCGACCCGCGATGAAACTCTGCTCAAGCGCGTTCAGCAGCTCAATAACCACGGTCGTGCAGCCGGCGACATGCGCCAGTTCTGGCCGTCCGAGTTGGGCCATAAGTACAAGATCTCCAACTTGCAGGCGGCCCTGGGCTGCGCGCAACTGGAACGTATCGAGGAGCTGGTGGCGCGCAAGCGGGAAATCTTCGCCCTCTACCAGGAGCGCTTGCTAGCCTCGATTCCGGGGACCAGGATGAACCCCGAAGCGGCGGACTGCCGCAACAGTTACTGGATGCCGACTCTGGTGTTGCCATCGGAGTTGGCCGGGCAGCGTGATCGGGTGCTGATGCATATGGGCCAGGCTGGCATCGATGCGCGAGTCTTCTTCCAGCCGCTCAGTGATACCCCTGTGTTCGCCAACCTGACGCCGGTCAGTACGCCGCGGGCGCACGACCTCGCCCTGCGAGCCTTCAACCTGCCGAGCTATCACGATCTCGTGGCTGTCGACCAGCAGCGGGTGGTCGATGCCATATTGCAGGGGTTGCAGCTGTGAAACCGCTGTTGCTACTCGGTGCCAATAACCCGGAACTGGTGGGCCAGGCGCGCGCGGTTATCGGTGCCGGTCAACCGGTAGCGGGGCTGCTGGACAATGATCCCGCAAAACACGGTATGGATTTCCACGGTCTCCCGGTGTTTGGCGGTTTCGAACGGTTGGCTGAGCTGATCGGCGAGCACCTTCTGGTCAATCTGATTACCCGCGATACTCGCACCCGTCACCAGACCACCCGAGCGTTGCTGGCGGCCGGTGCCGAGCTTGGGCAGTTTATTCACCCGCAGCTTGAGCTGGGGATGGTCGAACTGGGGTTGGGCAGTTATCTGCAGCAGTACGCCGTCTTACAGGCCGATGTGCGTCTGGGGCGCAATTGCAGTGTCAGCGCCGGCAGCATCATCAATCATGAATGCCGTCTGGGTGATTCTGTTTTCATCGCACCAGGGGCCAATCTGTGTGGCAAGGTGGAGGTTGGCGATGGTGTGTTCGTTGGTGCCAGCGCGGTAGTTTTACCGCGGTTGCGCATCGGTGCCTGGGCGACTATTGGTGCCGGAGCCGTGGTTACTCGGGATGTCCCGGCAGGCGCAGTGGTGGTGGGCAATCCTGCCCGCATTCTTCGTTATGAACCGATTGAAAAGGAGTCATTGGATGGCTAAGCAGGACTATGCGGCGCAACATCAAACTTTTCGCGATGATTGCGCACAGAATGCTCAGGGTGCTGGCGCCGATAGCGCATTGCAGGCCAAGTCGATTGACTGGCTGGTGCACAGCTGCCAGCACAAGTATTCCTACAACTTCACCTGGCTTGGTCGCCCCATCATCCAGTATCCGCAGGACATAGTCGCTCTGCAGGAGCTGGTGTGGACGGTGAAGCCGGATCTGATCATCGAAACCGGTATCGCCCATGGTGGCTCGCTGATCCTCAATGCGTCGCTGTTGGCTCTGCTCGATCTGTGCGAAGGGCGCACTGCTGCGCCACGGCGAGTGGTTGGGGTGGATATCGAAATTCGTCCGCATAACCGAGCTGCTATTGAGGAGCATCCGCTGTTCTCACGGATCAGCCTAATCGAAGGCTCATCAATCGGTGACGAGGTGATGGCCCAGGTGCGGTGTGAGGCGGCCAGTGCCCAGCGGGTACTGGTGATTCTCGACTCCAACCATACCCACGCGCATGTGCTGCGTGAGTTGGAGTTGTACAGTCCGCTGGTCAGCCCAGGCAGCTACTGCGTGGTCTTCGATACGGTGGTCGAAGACATGCCGGCCGACTTCTTTCCGGATCGCCCCTGGGGGCCAGGCGACAACCCCAAGACTGCCGTGCATGCTTTCCTCAAGACAGACGCTGGTCAGGCTTTCGTCATAGATCAGGCGATGCAGGACAAGCTATTGATTACTGTGGCACCGGATGGGTTTCTGAAACGTCTGGCTTGAGCTTCTAAGGTCCGCCGCGTGTGCGCGTGAATGTTGCTGTAAGCGTCAAGTTTTCCATCAATACGTCGTATTGGCTGCTGTTTGGCAGCCTAACTGACTGATCGGTAAGTAGAAAAAAATCTGAGAATTTTCTTGCTAAAGCTGCCTAAAGTTGCTGCTGGTAGCGCCGATATAAAGATCGAATGCGAACTTTATGGGGCGTCTGAGCAAAGCAGGCCCGAAGCTCGCAGGCTCAGACAATCTCAGTAGCACGGTCCTTTGGAGGCAAACACCATGGCCCTTACAGTCAACACAAACGTAGCGTCACTCAATACTCAGCGTAACCTGAATACTTCATCCAAAGGCCTGGACACATCCCTGCAGCGCCTGTCCACTGGCTTCCGTATCAACAGCGCCAAAGATGACGCTGCTGGTCTGCAAATTTCCAACCGCCTGACCAGTCAGATCAATGGCCTGAGCGTAGCCACTCGTAACGCCAACGACGGTATCTCTCTGGCGCAGACGGCTGAAGGCGCTCTGCAGCAGTCCACCGGGATCCTGCAGCGTATGCGCGACTTGGCGCTGCAATCGGCCAACGGTTCCAACGGTGCAACTGAACGTGCAGCCCTTCAGGGTGAAGTGTCCCAGTTGCAGCAAGAGCTGAATCGTATCGCTGAGACCACCAGCTTCGGTGCTCGCAAGATTCTTGACGGTACTTTCGGCTCGCAGAGCTTCCAGGTCGGTGCCAACGCCTTTGAAACCATCAGCGTTTCTATCGGTGCTGCAGGTGCGGCCCGTATCGGTGCCAACCGTTTCAGCAGTGCTGAAGCGGGTGCAGCCAATGCTAGCCAGGGTGGTAAAGTTGCGGTCGCCGGTAGTGATTTTGCTGCCTTGACTACCACTACTATTGGTTATTCCTCCTCACCTGCTACTACTGCTGGTTTGACCCTGGCAGGCAAGCTGGGTACTGCGTCCGTAGCCCTTGCAGTGAACGGTTCGGCGCGTGATGTGGCCAATGGCGTGAACGGTGTATCCGATGCAACAGGCATCACTGCCCAGGCTCGCACCGTAGCGAAAATTGACATCACTGGTGGTACCACTACCAATGCTGAAACCCTCAGCTTTAACCTGTATGGTTCCAACGACGCCAATGTCGACGATAAGGTAGCGATCTCGGCCAACATCACCGACTGGAACGATCTCTCGGCGGTTGCCGATGCGGTCAACAAGGAAGCGGGCAAGACCGGTGTTACTGCTCGTGCCAATGCTGATGGTACCCTGGAACTGACCAGCGAACGTGGCGACAACATCGTAATCACCAATTTCACTGGCGGTACGAGTGGTACTGAGGTAGCGGGTAACATCCAAACCCTCGGTTTTGAAGGTGATAACCAGTCGGCATCGGATAACTCTGACAATATTGGCGCTACCGTCGCTATTGGTGGTGCTGGTGGTGGTGCTGCGAGCGATCTGGGTGCTGCGGTTGTGGGGCAACTGCGCTTCGAGTCGCCGGATGCGTTTGAAGTGAAAAACTTCAGCACCATCGATGGTGGTGTGCAGCCAGCCAGCGTGTTCAGTAACTTGGATTCGGTTGCCGAAATTGATGTGAGTACTGCCGTCGGTGCGCAGAACGCTCTGGGTATCGTCAGCGGGGCAATCTCCAACATCGATAGTCAGCGAGCCCAGCTCGGTGCGGTGCAGAACCGCTTCGAGAACACCATTGCGAACCTGCAGAACATTGGTGAGAACGCTTCCGCTGCTCGTAGCCGGATTCGCGACACTGACTACGCTGCCGAGACTTCGGAGCTGACTAAAAACCAGATCCTGCAGCAAGCCGGTACCGCAATCCTGGCCCAGGCTAACCAGTTGCCACAGGCTGTACTCAGCCTGCTTGGCTAAGGGTAAAAGGGCTAGACTACGGGGAGAAGGGCTTAGCTCTTCTCCCCGTTCCCTCATTCTGAGGAGAAAGTTATGGACATTGGTTCTATTCAAAGTTCGCCCGTTACTGCTCCAGTGGCTAAAACGGAGCGTGCGCAGAGCTTGCCGGCAGCGGTTGTTAAGGCTGAACGTCAAGCATCTGAAGACGCTGCCAATAGCACTGCGCAGGTAGGTAATGACTCTCCGGCTTCTCGTGAAGAGGTTGAGGCGGCTGTTGCGACGATTCAGGACTTTGTCCAAACGGTTCGTCGTAGCCTGAATTTTTCCCTTGAAGAGGGTAGTGGGCGTGTAGTGGTTAAGGTGACAGATGCGGGGTCGGGTGATGTGATTCGACAAATACCTTCTGAAGAGGCACTGCAATTGGCAGAAAACCTTTCGGAGGTGCGTAGTCTGTTATTCAAAGCCGAAACCTGACCAGAAGGTTGGCGCGGCTTTTGCCTATTAACACTGGCGTAGTGTTAATAGTCATTATTTTGGCGAGGTGAAGCATGGCCGGGGTTACGGGCATTGGCTCAGGAATCAATATCGACAGCATTGTCGCAGCTTTGGTTGATGCCGAAAGGGCACCGAAAACCAACCAGCTTGACCGTCTCGAGAAAACCACCACCACGCGCATCTCGGCAATCGGCTCTCTTACTGGAGCACTGAATACCTTCAAGACGGCCGTCGACTCGTTGAACAAGGTGTCGTTGTTCGAATCGCGCACGGCAAGCTCGTCTAACTCCAGTGTGTTCAAGGTAACTGCTGCTGCCACGGCTCCGGCAGGTACTTACAATCTTCAGGTTGAGCAGTTAGCCACTAGCAGCAAAGTCGCTTTGCAATCGGTGGCGGGTGGCAGCACTGCCACGTTCAATAGCGGCACGCTGGCCATTTCAGCGGGAAGTTCAAGCTTCAATGTCAACATTACTGCGAGTAACAACACGCTTGCAGGCATGCGCGACGCAATCAATGAGGCTGGCAAGGACAGCGGTGTCAGCGCCACTATTATTTCGGATGCCTCCGGTTCGCGTTTGGTGCTGAGCTCTACCAAGAGTGGTGCTGGCAACGATATCCAGGTTGTCGCGAGTGAGGATGGGGTCACCAGCGGTAGTAATCTGCTGACTTCTCAAAACTTTGCCCCGGTCGTTGATCCGGGTAATTCCGACGCTTTTCTACCTCCCAGTTCTACCACCGGTGCTGGTGGGGTTATTACCAAGGCTCAATCGGCCAAGCTGAGTATTGATGGCTTGCAGCTGGTGCGTGATACCAACCGCGTTGAGGATGCCCTTGAAGGGGTAACTATTGATCTGGTTGCTGCTCAAGCACCTGCGGATCTGGCTGCCGGTAAAACTGTCACCCTCACTGTCGGTGTTGATAAGGCGGGGGTGAAGACCAATCTGCAAAAGTTTGTTGATGCATATAACGCTCTTATCGCTACAACGTCTCAGCTGACAGCGGTCGTTCCGGTTGATGGTGGCGCGCCAGTGACTGGCCCCCTGCTGGGCGACTCGTCGGTTCGCAATGTGCTGTCGGGATTGCGCAACGAGATGGTGAAAATGACGGGGGAGGGCGGCATTCGTGCGTTGGCAGGTTTGGGCATTGCATCTGATTGGAAAACCGGTCAGCTCAAGATTGATGATGCCAAGTTGACCAAGGCCCTCGAAAGCAATTTTGATCAGGTCGGTGACTATCTTGCTGGAAGCGATGGGCTGATGGGGCGTCTATCCAAATCAGTTGGGTCATATGTAGGTGACACCGGTGTGCTTAAGCAGCGTGCTGATGCATTACAAACTACCAAGCTCGGTGTCGATGAGCAGCGCAAGGCATTGGCTATAAGAGTTGAAAGCTTGCAGGCGCGCCTTTACGCCCAGTACAACGCGATGGATTCCCTGGTCGGTCGTCTGAAGAAAACCAGTGAGAGTCTGGCCGGCCAGCTTGCCAGTCTGCCGGGCTTCGTGAAAAAGGATAAGTAATGAGCAAGAAGCCGATTGATACCTACAAGCAGGTCAATACCAGCCACGAGGTTTCGCCTTATCGCACCGTGCAGTTGTTGCTTGAAGGCGCTGTGCAGCGGGTAATGCTGGCCAAGCATGCACAAGTTGAGGGTGATCCCGAGATTCGTGGTATGGCCGTTGGCAGCATTATCACTATCCTCGGTGTATTGCAGGCTAGTCTGGACAAGCAGTAGGGCGGTGAAATTGCCGAGAATCTGGACTCGCTCTACGACTATATGACTCGCCGCTTAGCAGGCGTGGCTCTCGACAGCACCCCGCGTACTCTGGATGAAGTGCAGGCACTGCTTGAGCAGATAAAAAGTGCCTGGGATGCGATTGGCCCAGAGGTTGAGCCGGCTGCAGGACACTGATTCGTTGCTAAAGCTTTGCTCTGTAGCGCCGATACCCAAGGTATCCGGCAAACAGCATAGTGAGAACAGCGATGAACGCGATGGCGGCCCTCAAGCAGTATCAAACCGTCAACACCCAGGCCCAGGCTATTGAAGCCAGCCCGCATCGGCTGATCCAGATGTTGATGGAGGGTGGGCTCACCCGTTTGGCCCAAGCGCGTGGGGCTATGGAGCGCAATCAAATCGCCCTCAAGGGCGAGCTGATCAGCAAAGCCATTGGCATTATTGGCGGCTTGCGTGAAGGCCTTAACCTGGAGCAAGGCGGTGAAGTAGCTGCCAATCTTGATAGCCTGTATGAGTACATGACCTCGCGTTTGATTGATGCCAATGTACAGAATGAATTAGCGCCGCTGGATGAGGTTGCAGGCCTGCTACGCAATGTAAAAGCTGGCTGGGATGCCATCGCTGAGTGATGCTGTTTCCCGCCTGAGGAATTGTTTATGAGTTCATCCGTGCAGCGTCTAGAAGAAACCGGTAGCGCGTTGCGCACTGCCTTGGCCAGTCAAGATTGGGCTGCGATTGGCGAGCTGGATCTACAGTGCCGCCAGGCTGTTGACGAGGCCATGGTCGAGTCCGCCAGTGATGAAGAAACCCTGCGTGCGCGTATGCAGGAGTTGCTGGATCTTTATCGCGAGCTGGTTAACGTTTGCCAAGCCGAGCAGCAGCGCTTGGCTCATGAGCTCGTTCAGCTCAATCAGTCGCAACAAGGCGCCAAGGTTTATCAGCTGTTCGGTTGATTAGTTGTTTTCGGTCGATGCTATCCAGTGTCGACCTTCTGGTGTTGGCCTGTGCTTTGCCACGATCTTTCCCTTCTTTATTAAACAGCTGCTTAGTCTGCTTGGCGGACATAATAAAAAGCACGCCATAAAATTGACTATTAACAAAAAATTGACTTAACTAGTGGCCAATTGCCGGCGCTAGTTCGAGTGGTGTTTGGGCGGGGCGCGTTTTTCACTCCAGGATCAGTAAATAAATTATGTGGCGTGAAACCAAAATTCTCCTGATTGACGATAACAGCGAGCGCCGTCGTGACCTGACGGTAATTTTGAATTTTCTCGGTGAAGATCATCTGGCCTGCGATAGCCAGAATTGGCGTCAATACGTTGCAGAGTTGGCGTCCAGCCGTGAAGTGCTCAGCGTGTTGCTTGGCGAAGTGAAAGCCAAAGGTGGCGTGCTGGAAATGCTTAAACAGCTGGCCGTCTGGGATGAGTTTCTGCCGACGCTGCTGATCAACGATCAGGTTGCGGCCGAGTGGCCGGAAGAACAGCGCCGTGGTGTGCTGGCGACGCTGGAAATGCCGATGAGCTACAACAAGCTGCTCGATTCTCTGCATCGTGCCCAGGTTTACCGCGAGATGTACGATCAGGCCCGCGAACGTGGCCGTCAGCGTGAGACCAATCTGTTCCGTAGTCTGATCGGCACCAGTCGAGCCATTCAGCAAGTGCGGCAGATGATGCAGCAGGTGGCTGATACCGAGGCCAGCGTACTGATCCTTGGTGGATCGGGTACGGGCAAGGAAGTGGTCGCGCGCAATCTGCATTACCACTCCAAGCGTCGTGAGGCGCCGTTCGTGCCGGTCAACTGCGGCGCGATTCCTGCCGAGTTGCTTGAGAGCGAACTGTTCGGCCACGAGAAGGGTGCATTTACCGGTGCGATCACCAGCCGGGCTGGGCGTTTTGAGCTGGCCAATGGCGGCACTCTGTTTCTCGATGAAATCGGCGACATGCCACTGCCGATGCAGGTAAAGCTGCTACGCGTATTACAGGAGCGCACCTTCGAGCGCGTGGGCAGTAACAAGACCCAGAGCGCCGATGTACGAATCATTGCGGCTACCCACAAAAACCTCGAAAAAATGATTGAGGACGGCAGCTTCCGTGAGGATCTGTATTACCGCCTCAACGTCTTCCCGATCGAGATGGCCCCGTTGCGTGAGCGCATCGAGGATATTCCACTGCTGATGAATGAGCTGATCTCGCGCATGGAGTTCGAGAAGCGGGGTTCTATCCGCTTCAACTCGGTGGCCATCATGTCGCTGTGCCGGCATGACTGGGCGGGTAACGTGCGCGAGCTGGCGAACCTGGTCGAGCGCATGGCGATCATGCATCCCTATGGCGTGATTGGTGTGGGCGAGCTGCCGAAGAAATTTCGCCATGTTGATGATGAAGACGAGAGCATGGTGGCGAGTCTGCGTGATGAGCTGGATGAGCGCGCCACGATTCTGGCCGGCCTGCCGGGTGTGGATTCGATGGCCATGCTGCCGCCGGAAGGCTTGGACCTGAAGGACTATCTGGGTAACCTTGAGCGGGGTCTGATTCAGCAAGCCCTGGATGATGCAAGTGGTGTTGTCGCGCGTGCCGCCGAGCGGTTGCGCATTCGCCGCACCACCCTGGTTGAGAAAATGCGCAAGTACGGTATGAGCCGGCGTGATGATGAGGGACTGGACGACTGACCTTTCTGTGTCAGGCAATCGTCAGTGACTTGGCGCTTGCCCCTCCAATAAAGCCGAAGGTTTGACGAAACCTTCGGCTTTGTTTTTTATGGCGTTGATTTAAAAGGATATTTTTTCAGGCACGGGTATTGCTATCTCTCTTGTAACTGACTGTCTTATGACGGCTCGCTGCGCGAGAGAGAACCATGAACGCTAACGCCCAACGCCCTGAAGAATCCGAAACGCCCGCTCTTGTGGAGCAGGCCAGCCGTGCCGGGCTCGAACAGGCTTTTGCCTTGTTCAACCAGATGTCGACTCAGCTCAGCACCAGCTACAGCATGCTGGAGGCGCGGGTAACTGAGCTCAAGGGCCAGTTGGCGCTGGTCAGTGCTCAGCGCATGCAGGAGCTGGCCGAGAAAGAGCGTCTGGCTCACCGCCTGCAGAGTCTGCTGGATCTGCTGCCCGGTGGGGTGATCGTGATCGACGGGCAGGGTGTGGTGCGTGAGGCCAATCCGGTGGCGCGTAATCTGCTTGGCCAGCCGCTGGTGGGCATGCTCTGGCGCCAGGTGATCGCGCGCAACTTTTCCCCGCGTGAGGATGACGGCCACGAAATCTCGCTGAAAGATGGCCGGCGCTTGTCGATTGCCACCCGTTCACTGCACGCCGAACCTGGCCAGCTGGTGCTGCTGACTGATCTGACAGAAACCCGACGCTTGCAGGATCAATTGTCTCGCCACGAGCGTTTGTCTGCCCTCGGTCGTATGGTCGCTTCTCTGGCTCACCAGATTCGTACGCCGCTCTCTGCCGCTTTGCTCTACGCCAGTCATCTGACTGAACAGGTGCTGCCGGTTGAGCAGCAGCAGCGCTTTGCCGGTCGCTTGAAAGAGCGTCTGCACGAGCTGGAGCATCAGGTGCGCGACATGCTGATCTTCGCCCGGGGTGAGCTGCCGCTGCCGGATCGTCTGGCACCCAAGGCGCTGTTTGACGCGCTACGCTGCGCCGCCGAGCCCCATGTGCTGGATATGCAGGTGCGCTGGCAATGCGACAGCCGCGCGGGCGAGTTGCTGTGCAACCGCGACACCCTGGTGGGCACCGTGCTCAATCTGATCGAAAACGCGATTCAGGCCGGCGGCCGTGAGGCGCGCTTGAAGATTCATCTCTATCAGCGCGGTGAAACGCTGCGTCTGTGCATCAGCGACAACGGCCCTGGCATCGATAGCGCGACGCTGGCACGGCTTGGCGAACCCTTCTTTACCACCAAAACCACCGGTACCGGGCTTGGCCTGGCCGTGGTCAAGGCAGTGGCGCGCGCCCATCAGGGCGATGTGCAGCTGCGTTCGCGGCCGGGACGTGGCACGTGCGCCATTCTCACCTTGCCGCTGCTTGGTGCTACGCACCCCTTGATTCAGGAGTAACCATCCATGGCGAGCAAAATTCTATTGGTCGAAGATGACCGTGCATTGCGCGAGGCACTGGCCGATACCCTGGCGTTGGGTGGGCATGACTACCGAGCGGTGGATTGTGCCGAATCGGCGCTGCTGGCGATTGCCGAAGAGCCGTTTGGCCTGGTGGTCAGTGATGTAAATATGCCCGGCATGGATGGTCACCAGTTGTTGGCGCAGATTCGCCAGAGCCAGCCACAATTGCCGGTGCTGCTGATGACGGCTTTCGGCGCGGTGGAGCGGGCAGTGGATGCCATGCGTCAGGGGGCAGCGGATTACCTGGTCAAGCCATTCGAGCCGAAAGCTTTACTGACGCTGGTTGATCGGCATGCGCTGGGCCGGGTTTCTGTCAGCGAGCAGGACGGTCCGGTTGCTGAGGAACCGGCCAGCGTGCAGCTGCTGGCCCTGGCCACAAGGGTGGCGCAGAGTGATTCTACGGTATTGATCACCGGCGAGTCCGGCACCGGTAAAGAGGTGCTGGCGCGTTTTATCCATCAGCAGTCGCCACGTGGCAGCAAACCCTTCATTGCGATCAACTGCGCGGCGATTCCGGACAACATGCTCGAAGCCACACTGTTTGGCCACGAGAAAGGTGCATTTACCGGGGCAATCGCCAGCGCGCCGGGCAAGTTCGAACTGGCCGAAGGTGGCACCATTCTGCTCGACGAAATTTCTGAAATGCCACTGGGCTTGCAGGCCAAGCTGTTGCGCGTGCTGCAGGAGCGTGAGGTGGAGCGGGTGGGCGCGCGCAAGCCAATTACCCTGGATATCCGTGTGCTGGCCACCAGTAACCGCGATCTGGCCGCTGAAGTGGCGGAGGGGCGTTTCCGGGAGGACCTCTACTATCGCCTGTCGGTTTTTCCGCTGGCTTGGCGGCCACTGCGTGAGCGTCCGGCGGACATCGTGCCGCTGGCCGAGCGCTTACTGGCTAAGTACGTGAAGAAAATGAACCACGCGCCGATTCGGCTTTCCCCGCCGGCGCAGATGAGCCTGATGAGCCATAGCTGGCCAGGCAATGTGCGCGAACTGGATAACGCCATTCAGCGTGCGCTGATTCTGCAGCAGGGCGGCCTGATTCAGCCGCAGGATCTCTGTCTGTTGGCACCTATTGGTGCGGCCGTTACGCCGCCCGCACAACCCTTGTTGGCAGTGGTGGTCAATAGTGCACCTGCACAGCAGGACGCCTCACAGGCAGAAGCTGGCGCCTTGGGCGATGATCTGCGTCGGCATGAGTTTCAGATGATTATCGATACCCTGCGTGCCGAGCGTGGCCGTCGCAAGGAAGCCGCCGAGCGCCTGGGCATCAGCCCACGCACCTTGCGCTACAAACTGGCGCAGATGCGTGATGCAGGCATGGATGTGGAAGGTTATCTGTTTGCCAGCTGAGCCGCTGTTTGCCGGGCTCTAAGCGCTGTACTTGATCGGGGTAGGCCGTAAATCGGACTACCCCGTTTGCATTAGTGGATCAGTCTTTCCACGGTTCCGGCGCCCCCAGTAGGCGGCCCATTGCGCCGTACAGCCCCAGCTCCTTGAGCACTGCCAGCTCGCCCTCGGTTTCCACCATCTCGGCAATCAATGGCAGGTCGATGCTGTTGGTGGCGCGGAACACCGCCTCGATAAACATGCGTTTGTCGCTTTCCTGGTCGATAGCGCGGATATAGGTGCCGTCGAGTTTCAGGTAGGCGAGACCCAGGTGGGTCAGGTTGCCGATCAGGCTGAAACGCCCGCCGAAGTGCTGCAGACCCAGGCTGAAGCCGGTTTCACGGACGCCCTGGCTAAGCGCTTCCAGCTCGGCCGCCGGCGGCAGATGGCGTTCGTCCACTTCCAGAGTCAGCAGGCTGGCCTGCTGTGGGTGCTGGCGGAGGATGTCGAACATGCGATTGAGGGTTTCGCTATCGCGCAGGGTCGCGGCCGAGAGGCTGAGGGCCAGTGGCGCCGCATGCTGGCTGAGGTGCGCCAGGCTGTGTTCGAGCATGGCTAGGTCAAAGCGCGCGGTCCAGCCCAGGCGTTCGATCCAGGGCAGGAAGCGGCCGGCGGCAATCGCTTCGCCTTGTGGGTCAAGCAGACGCGCCAGTACCTTGTGGTGCAGCAGCCGATTGCGATCAGCACACTGCGTGACGGGTTGGAAATACAGCTGCAGCTTGCGCTTGTTCAGCGCGTCGTCGATCCAGGTGCGCCATTCGTGCAAGCCCTGAGTCGGTTGTGCGTTGTAATCATCCAAACGTACCCAGTCGCGACTCGGGTCGTTCTGCGCTTGCGCCAGGGCCTGGTCGGCGCGGCCAATGACCTGGCCGGGTTCCTCGCCTGGCCGGAAGGCGGCAATGCCCATATGGGCCACCGGCGTGCAGTCGCTGGCGCCGGTCTGGCGTAGGCTTTCCAGGCCAGTGTGCAGCTCGCCGGCGAGCAGATCGGCTTCTTCACTGCCGATTCCCGGGGCCAGCAGGCTGAATTCGCCGCCGCGGCTGCGTGAGGCCAGCCAGTCCGAGCGGTTGGTCTGGTTGAGCAGGCGTTTGAGCAGTTCGCCGATGGCGGCAATCAGGGCGTCGGTCTGCTGGCCGCCGAGGCGCTGGTTGAGCCCGCCGAGGTCGTTGACCCGCAACAGCAGCAGATAACCTTCGGCATTCTGCTCACTGACCACCAGTTGGTGGGCCAGACGGATATCGAACAGGCGGCGGTTGGCCAGGCCGGTGATGCTGTCCTGATAGGCCTCTTCACGCAGTTTTTCGCTGCGCGCGGCTTCTTCGGCGAACAGGGTTTTCAGCTTTTCCACCATCTGGTTCATGGCGGTTACGACGCGTTTAAGCTCCGGGGTGCGCGGCACCTTGGGCAGGGTGAGGAATTCGCGGCGGGTGATGGCCTGGGCCTGTTGCACCATGTTGTCCAATGGGCGCAGTTGGGTGCGCAGCAGCCAGCCGCCGAGTATGGCGCTGACCAGGCCGCAGAGCAGTAGCCAGATCAGGCTGCCAATGGCGCTGTCCCAGAGTTTGGCCAGGGCGAATTGCGGGTGGCTGAGTACCTCGACCCGCGCGGCCTGTTCCCAGCCGCGCATGATCAGCGCATCGCCGCCCTGGGGCTGCAGGTCGACCAGCTCGCTGAACCAGACCGGGACGGTTTCGGCGCTGGCATCGTCGCTGCGCCGTTCGACTATCACTTCGTCATTGGGGATGCGCACCACACGGATGCTGGTGAAGTAGCCGCTGTCGAAAATCGAGCTGACCATCAGTTCGATCATTGCCGGATCATCCACGTGTGGCGTCATCGACAGGCCCAGTGCGGTTGCGGCGTCCTGGGCGTGGGAGCGCAGCTGGCTGAGCAGTTGCTCGCGGGAGCTTTCCACTCCGGCGATAAAACTCCCAGTAAAGGCCACGACCAGGAACAGGCAGATGGCGAGAAATAGCTGCTTGAGTAGAGACATAGGTTCCTCCTAGCCTTCGCCGATGGCGAAGCCCTCCGTGCGCATTTTTTTCAAGATGTCCTGCCAGCGCGAGAGCTTCTTGGAATCGCTCTTTTTGCTATTGGAACCTGCGAGATAGAGCCCTTCGGCGTTGAATGCGTAGACTGGCAGCAGGTCTTTGCGCTGCGAGGCGGGTTTTATTTCATTGATCAGGTTGTCCAGCACCAATGGCTCGGCGCCGGGGCTGGCGTAGTAGGTCAGCACCATGTGCGCCTGGTTGTAGTTGAGTGCCTTGACGTAAGTGATGCGCAGCTTGTCGCTGGGAATGCCGAGGCGGCGCAGGGTGAAGTATTTGGCGATGGAATAGTCTTCACAGTCGCCAGAGCCCTTGACCAGCATCTCGATGGGCGTGGCCCAGTAATCGTTCTGTTTCCACAGGCGGATATCATCGGTGAAGCGGATCTGCCGGTTGAAGAAGCGATTGACCTCGGTGAGCTTGTCTCTTTCGCTGCTGCTGCCACTGGCCTTGATTTGTGCTTCCCAGGCCTGGATGCGCTGTTTGGCGGCGCCGAGGTTGCCGTAGCGGTTTTCGGCATTTTTCAGGATCACGCCGAAGTCCCAGTTGGCCAGGGCGCTGGCCAGGCCGATCAGCAGGATGCAGCCGCCCAGCAACGCTCGGTTGAGGCGCTTGAACCATCCATGAGTGAGCTTACGGGGTGGCATGTACCGCGCCTCGACCGAAGATTGGGAAAGTCTAGGTGTTGCTGTTGATTTTTGCCGCGCTGAATATACCGAATGTCGGCTGGCGTGGTGCTTAGACTTTGTTCCGAGTTTTCTGGCTGAGGATATACAGGCTGACCAGTACCGCGCTGGTCAGCATAAAGGCCCTGGCCCAGAACAGTGGCACCAGGTAGCACGACAGGCCGATGCTCAGCCACATCAGGCCGATGGCGTAGACCTTGCCCTTGAGCGGAATACCCTGACCTTCGAGGTAGTCGACGATCCACGGGCCAAGCTGGCGGTGATTGACCAGCCACAGGTAGAAACGCTTCGAGCTGCGCATAAAACAGGCAGCCGCCAGCAGCAGAAAAGGCGTGGTAGGCAGGACTGGGAGAAAAATGCCAACCACTCCCAGCGCCACGCTCAGCCAGCCGATGGCCAGCAGAACATAGCGAAGGGCAGGGTTGCGCTGCTCCTGAATCTCACGCGCCATGGCGCGTGCTTAGTGGTGGCGAGGCTTCAGAAGGGCCGGCTTTTCTTCCGGCGCATTGCACAGCAGGAAAAGTGCAGTCAGCAACTCGGGGATCTGCTCGACCATGCTGTCAACCAGGTCGCGATCACGGGCGATCTCGGCAAACTCAGGCTGTTCGTCGAACAGGCCGGAACCGACCATGATCGGCAGCAGCAGTTCGCTGACTTCATCTTCAGCGTCGTCGAACCACACGGCTTCACGCAGGAACACCCCTTCCATAAAGCCGATGCACCAGCCGCGCAGGTCGGAATCGTCCGGCTCTTCGCTCAGGTCGAGCTCGCACGGCACTTCCGGATCATCATCGCTGGCCAGTTGGCGGGCGATATGACTTTGCAGCTGGATCAGGGTCGCTTCGATCTCTTCACGCTCGGCATCACTGCGGTAATGCGGCGCTTCGGAGAACAGCGCGTCGATCCACTCGCGTTCTGGCACCTTTTCCGGGCAGATCGACAGGGCGGTCAGGTAGCCGTGGGCGGCGATGTAGTCCAGTGCATCCTCATGCAGCTCATCGGCATCGAGGAAGGCTTGCAGGCGGGAGAGTTGCTCGGCGAAGGACATCGGGGGCTACCTTGAGGGAGTAAACGAGGCTGAATTCTAGTCTAGAGCGGTCACAGCGGCCATAGCCGCAGGCCATGGCCGGTGAAATTCGGATCAAACTCCAGCATGCCGGCGCGTGCCCACGCGGCACTTGCGTATAATGCGCGGCTTGTTTCGGAGACCTTTCATGCTCGAACACGCGCAGCGCATCCTCAAAGACGTATTCGGCTACGACAGCTTTCGTGGCCGTCAGGGTGCAATTATTGAGCGCGTGGCCAGTGGCGGTGATGCCCTGGTATTGATGCCCACTGGTGGCGGCAAATCGTTGTGCTTTCAGGTGCCGGCCCTGCTGCGTGAAGGCCTGGCGGTGGTGGTGTCGCCGTTGATCGCGCTGATGGACGATCAGGTCGCCACCCTGGATGAGCTGGGTGTGGCTGCGGTGGCACTGAATTCCACCTTGAGCGCCGATGAGCAACGCGAGATCGCCGAGCGGATCAAACGCGGCGAAATCAAGATGCTCTACTTGGCCCCCGAGCGGCTGGTGCAGCCGCGCATGTTGAGCTTTCTGCAGAGCCTCGAGATTGCCCTGTTTGCCATCGACGAAGCGCATTGCGTGTCGCAGTGGGGGCATGATTTCCGCCCTGAGTATCTGCAGCTGGGGCAGTTGGCCGAGTTGTTCCCCAATGTGCCGCGCATCGCCCTGACTGCCACGGCAGACATGCGCACCCGTGAGGAAATCGTCCAGCGTCTGCATCTGCAAAATGCCGAGCGCTTTCTGTCGAGCTTCGATCGGCCGAACATCTTCTACCGCATCGTGCCCAAGGAGCAGCCGCGCAAGCAGTTGCTGAATTTCCTCGCGGCGCGCAAGGGTGATGCCGGCATCGTCTACTGCCTGTCGCGCAAGAAGGTCGAGGAGGTGGCCGCCTTCCTGTCCGAGCAAGGCTTCCCCGCGTTGCCCTATCACGCTGGCCTGACCAATGAGCTACGCGCCTACCACCAGAAGCGCTTTCTCAACGAGGAAGGGTTGATCATGGTGGCGACCATTGCCTTTGGTATGGGCATCGACAAGCCCAACGTACGCTTTGTCGCCCATCTCGACCTGCCGAAATCCCTAGAAGCCTACTACCAGGAGACCGGTCGCGCCGGCCGTGATGGCCTGCCGGCGGATGCCTGGATGGCCTACGGCCTGCAGGATGTGATTTTCCTCAAGCAGATGCTCAACAACTCCGAGGGTGATGAGCGGCACAAGCGCGTCGAGCAGCACAAGCTCGATGCCATGCTGGCGCTGTGTGAGGAAACCCGCTGCCGACGCCAGGCGTTGCTGGCCTACTTCGACGAAGACCTGCCGCAGCCCTGCGGCCATTGCGACAACTGCATCGATGGTGTGCAGACCTGGGATGCCACCGAGCCGGCGCGCCAGGCACTGTCGGCGATCTATCGGACCGGCCAGCGTTATGGCGTCGGCCATCTGGTAGACGTGCTGCTTGGTCGCGACAACGACAAGATCCGCGGTGTAGGGCATCAGCATCTGGCGGTGTTCGGTATCGGCAAGGCGCTGGCTGAAGGTGAGTGGCGTTCGTTGTTCCGCCAGTTGGTGGCGCGGGGGCTGGCTGATGTCGATCTCGAAGGCTTTGGTGGTCTGCGCCTTTCTGACAGTTGCCGGCCCTTGCTCAAGGGCGAGGTCAGCCTACAGCTGCGCCGAGATCTGAAACCGCAGCAAAGTGCCAAGGCCTTCAGCAGCGCCGCCAGCCAGCTGGTGCGTGGCGAAGAGCGTGGCCAGTGGGAAGCCCTACGTGCATTGCGGCGCAAACTGGCAGAAGAACATGGCGTGCCGCCGTATGTGATTTTTCCGGATGCCACCTTGCTGGAGATGCTGCGCAGCAAGCCCAGCACCCTGGCCGAGATGGCACGGGTCAGTGGCGTTGGTGCGCGCAAGCTGGAGCGGTATGGCGAGGCCTTCCTGGCCGTGCTTGGGGCGGATGATGAAGCGCCGCGTGCGGTGGTCGATTTGCGCCATGAGCTGGTCAGCCTGGCCCGCGCCGGCATGACCCCAGCACAGATCGCCAGCCAGTTCAGCTGCAGTGAAAAGAATGTCTATGGCCTGCTGGCCGAAGCCATTGGTCGTCAGCAGTTGTCCCTGGAGCAGGCGCTGGATGTGCCCGAGGCATTGCTGGGTGAGATTCAGGATGCCTTCCTCGATGGTGAGGGTGAGCTGCCGCCGGTAGCGGCGGTCAGCGAGCAGTTTGCCGGACGGGTTGAGCTGGGCATCCTGCACTGCGTGCGAGCGGCCTTGCAGGCGGAATTCGAGGCCTGAGTGGCTTGCCTCTGTCTGCCGGTTCATCTTGTGGCACTGAGTACGAGCGACTAAGGTGTTTTCAGCCACCCAGCTGCAGAGGTTCCGGTGCCGCTTTCCCATGCCTGGCTAGACGATGTTCGCCCCAGCCCCTACGCGGATCAGCTCGCCTTGGGCTTTCGTCTATTGCGTTTCTCCCGGCCGTTGGAGCAGGAGTATCGCAACTATGTGCGTGACGACACTTTCGACCTCAAACGCATTGCCTTGGTCGTGGGCATTCTGGTGTGGCTGGCCTTTGCCGCGTTCGATTTCGTCCTGTTCAAGGCGCCCGAGGTGTGGTGGATGTTGGCCATCCGTCTCGCTGTTTTATTGTTGCTGTGCCTATTCGGCGGGCTGCTGATTCAGCGCAAGCATATTTATCTACTGCAACCGTTGAGTCTGGTCTGCCTGTTGGCGCTGGGAGCAGCTGCGTCTTTTGTGGTGGGCATTGCCCATCGGGTTGATCCTAGCTACCCCTATGAGGGGCTGTTGCTGGTCTGCATGGCCGCATACTTTCTCGCGGGGCTACGGCTGATTGAAGCGTTGTGTTGCTCTTTGCTGGTGCTGTTGGTCTACGTCTGCGTCGAGCTGCTGGTTGCCAGCTTGCCGGTGCCTCGGTTGATCAATAACACCCTGTTTCTGCTGTTCGGTAATCTGATGGGCGCGGTGGGTTGTTACCTACTGGAGTTCAAGTCGCGCGAGCATTTTCTGATCAGCCGGCTGATGCGTGTATTGGCTGATCACGACAGCCTGACCGGCTTGCACAATCGGCGCAGCTTCAACCGCCAATTCGAGCGCCTGTGGCGTCAGGCGCAGCGTGAGCATCGCAGCCTGGCGCTGCTGCTCTGCGATGTTGATCACTTCAAGGCTTACAACGATCACTACGGCCACCAGGCCGGCGATAACGTGTTGCAACGCATTGGTAGTCTGCTGCAGGACGCCGCGCGACGCCCGCTGGACATGGCTGTGCGCCTGGGCGGCGAAGAGTTTGCCGTGCTGCTCTATGACATCGGCGAAGTCGAAGCACGGCACCACGCCGAAGCACTGCGCCAGACCCTGCAAACTCTGAATATCGAACATGCCGGCTCGGATACGGCGAGTATGCTGACCATGTCGATTGGCATTTCCTGCATCCAGCCAGCTGCAGGTGGGGCGTTGGCGCAGTTCTACGAGCATGCGGATCGCGCGCTATATGAGGCCAAGGCGTTTGGCCGCAATCAGGTTGTGGCGTAGGTTGGGTTGAGGCGTGCAGCGACGAAGCCCAACGGGCAATGCTGGGCGTTACGCCGAGGCCAGGCCGGACAGCGCTGCTGGGCTTCGCGCAGCTCAACCCAACCTACACCGTTGTGGCCGATTTTGCCGCTGCGCTTGGCGCGTGTGGTGAATGTCGGCAGATGAACCCCGGTGCTAGCATCCCCGGCAGTTTCCTTGAGTGAATTGCCCCATGGACCGACTGATTCAGGCCAACGGCCAGCCGCATTACGGCATCTTTCCCGCCGCGCCGGGGCTGATCAATTACCGCGATTTTGATTTCCGCTCGCCCATGGGGCGCAAGTTGGGTGCCCTGGCCAAGTGGCGGCGCTTTCACCAATTCCAGTATTTCGGTCTGATCAGTGATGAGCTGATTGGTGGCTGCGCGCTGGCCAACCTCAGCCTGCTGGGCGTAGGTTTTGTCTATCTGTTCCACCCGGCCAGCGGGCGCATGATCGAGCGCCAGTTCAAGCTGCCGCTGGGCTTTGGCAGCCAGTTCTCGCAGACCCCGGATCAGGGCGTGTGCGAGGTGCGCAGTGGCGGCAATCTGCTGCGCCTAGAGAACAACGCCTCGCCTCGGGAAAAACGCCTGCTGGTGGAGCTGGATGACGGCACCCGTATCGACGCCTGCTTTTCTGAGGAGCAGCCGGCTTTTCAGCCGATGTGCATCAACACGCCTACAGCGGTCAATGGCTGGGTCTATGCGCAGAAGGTAGCGGGGGTGCGTTGCACGGGGCAGGTGCGCAGTGCGCTGGGGGATTTCGACCTGGCGCAGATCGGCGCATTTGCTCACCACGACTGGTCGGCCGGTTATATGCGCCCGGAAACTCACTGGAACTGGGCATGTCTATCCGGTCAGGCGGGCGAGCAGCGGGTCGGGCTGAACCTGTCCTGCGGGGTCAATGAAAGCAGTTTTACCGAAAACTGCTTCTGGCTGGATGGCAAGTTGCTCAAGGTCGATACGGTGCGCTTTGCCTTTGATCGCGATCAGCCACTGCAGCCCTGGTTGATCAACTCCTATGACGGTCAGGTGGAGCTGCGCTTCGAGGGGCGTGGCCTGCATAAGGAACGGCTGAATGTGGGGCTGCTGGCGAGTAACTTCAAACAGATATTCGGCCAGTTCACTGGCGTGCTGCGCCCGACTGGTAGACCCGAAGTGCGGATCGACAACCTCTGGGGCTTTGTCGAAGACCAGTATGTAAAGTGGTGAAACGGTTGTAGACCTTCTACAGGCTTGCCTCGTTAAAAGGGTTATGGTTAGCTGGCTAATAATTAGTTTTTTATAGTTAAGAGCCGTTGTCCATGTCGCATACCGATCAACACCGCTTTGCCATGCAAGTTGCCCAACTTTCCCGTGCCTGGCGCGCCGAACTGGATCGCCGCCTAGTTGGCCTGGGGCTGTCGCAAGCCCGCTGGCTGGTGCTGCTGCACCTGGGGCGCTTTGCCGAATTACCGACCCAGCGTGAATTGGCGCAGAGCGTCGGCGTTGAAGGGCCGACTCTGGCGCGTCTGCTCGACAGTCTGGAAGCCCAGGGGCTGGTCAGCCGTCAGGCGGTACCGGAAGACCGCCGCGCGAAGAAGATTGCCCTCAGCCCACAGGCCCGTCCGCTGATTGAAAAGATCGAAGCGATCTCCGCACAACTGCGCCAGGAAGTCTTTGCCGGTATTGATGAAGACGAATTGCGTCGCTGCCAGAAGGTCCACGCCCAGGTGTTGAGTAACCTGGAAAAACGCTGATGCGTGACGACCTGCAGAGCCTGCAGCAACACTTCGGTCCGCGTTACCCGCAGTGGCTGCTGGCACTGCTGATGGTCGGCAGCATGGCCATGGTCTTGGCCTCCACCAGTATCAATGTCGCCTTGCCGGCAATCATGGCGGATTTCGCCATCGGCCGGCCGCTGGCGCAGTGGCTGTCCACCGGCTTTCTCGCCGCCATGACTGCCGGTCTTCTCTTGGCCGCTTGGCCCCAGGCGCGTTTCGGCGCGCGGCGTACGGCGCAACTCGGCCTGCTGCTGTTTATCCTCAGTTCATTGGTGGCGCTGGTGGCGCACGCCGCCTGGCAGTTGATTGCCCTGCGCATCGTGCAGGGGCTGTGTGCGGGAACCGTACAGCCGCTGGCCATGGTGCTGATCTTTCGTGTATTCGCCGATGGTGGCCGCGGAGTGGCGTTGGGCATATACGGCCTGGGGGTGATGCTGGCGCCGTCGCTGGGGCCGGGGATTGGCGGGTATCTGGTCGACCATTTCGGCTGGCCGTCGATCTTCTGGATGCCGCTACCTATGTGTCTGCTGGCCATGCTCGCTGGGCAGTGGTTGCTGCCCAGCGAGCGTGAGCGCAATACGCCGCGTCTGGATATTCAGGCCTTTGCCTGGCTGTGTGTGGCGATATTTGCCGCGCTGGGTTTTCTGGCCGAGGCGCAGCGTTTTGCCTGGACGGCGCCTCGGGTCTGGTTGCCAGGCTGCGTGGCGCTGTTGGCAGGCGTGACCTTTATCCTGCGCAGCCGGCGCGCTGCTCAGCCACTGCTGCCCTTGGCACTGTGGCGGCATGCCGGGTTTCGCAGCGCCAGTTGGGTCGCGTTGACGCTAGGTCTGGGGCTCTATGGTTCGACCTACCTGATTCCGCTGTATCTGCAGACCGTTGAAGGCTTCAGCGCCGGACGTTCGGGGTTGCTGCTGTTACCGGCGGGGATCTTGATGGGCATGGCGTCCTTTCTCGGCGGCTGGCTCAGTGATCGGCTGTCTGCCGCCGTGCTGCTGAGTGCCGGTCTGTTGATCTTTGCGCTGTCGGCAGCGGGGCTGGCCTGGGTCGAGCAGGGTGCCTCGTTTGTCCAGCTGTGTTTCTGGGCCTGCGTTGGGCGCATTGGCCTGGGCGTATTGCTGCCGGCCTTGAGTACCGGTTCACTGGA
Organism: Pseudomonas anguilliseptica; assembly: GCF_900105355.1. Taxonomy (NCBI): domain Bacteria; kingdom Pseudomonadati; phylum Pseudomonadota; class Gammaproteobacteria; order Pseudomonadales; family Pseudomonadaceae; genus Pseudomonas; species Pseudomonas anguilliseptica. The sequence continues at coordinate 4,939,593 of NZ_FNSC01000001.1, read as the reverse complement.
TATCCTCAGCCCCGAAGAATTGGCTCAGGACGCGGGGGCTATTACCTTCGTCCGTCAGCTAGGCGGCGCATTTGGGGTCAATCTGCTGACCTTCTTTCTGGAGTGGCGACACAGCGCTGAAGGCGGCGATCACTTCGCGGAGATGCTCGCCTTCAAGCAAAGTTTCTGGCTGGTGGCCGGGGTGTTCGCTATCACTGTTCTGGCGGCCTGGGGCGTCAAATCGACAAGGCGCTGACAGCTAAACGGTAGTGTGACGGAGTTGTCATTTTATTGACTGCGGGCCTATGCTTGCACCTGTGGTGGCTTTTTGCCAAGCGGCGATTGGCATTTGTCTATTCAGTGCGCCGTAATTATTGCCATGCACCAGCCGGGTTAAACACGGAACGTAGTCCCAAGGCCGTATTTGCCGTCTTCTATACTTTCGCAAGCGCTGGAAGCGCACGCCTTGGACGTGAAGTGGCGAGGGTGCAGGAGCGGATTCAACGGGAGCGTTTTTATGGCAAAGGTTCGTCAGTTACTGATCGGCTTGGCATCCAGCTCGGCCCTGTATTCTGGGCTTGTTCCAGCACTTGGCCTGGGCGAAATCACTTTGCATTCGGCGCTCAGTCAGCCGTTGGATGCCGAAATCGAATTGTTTGATGTGGGCGACCTGACCGCTGAAGACATGCGCGTGCGCCTGGCGCCTGCCGAAGTGTTTAGCCGCTCCGGCGTTGATCGCCTGTATTTCTTCAATGACCTGCGCTTTACCCCGTTGCTGCGGGGCGGCAAGAGTGTGATTCGCGTGGTGTCGACGCAGCCGGTGCGCGAGCCCTACCTGAACTTTATCGTCGAAGTGGTGCGCCCCAATGGCCAGTTGTACCGCGAGTACACCGTGCTGCTCGACCCGCCCAGCTCTGCCGCCTACCGCAGCCTGGCTGCGCCTGCAGCATCCAGCGCGCCAGCTGTTGTCACACCCGCGCCCCGTGTAACCACTGCTGCGCCTGTGCGCCCGGTAGTAATGCCGGTTGCGCAGCAGGGTAATCGCTACAGCGTGGTCAGCGGTGACAGCCTGTGGAAGATAGCCACGCGTCTGGCCGACGATACTGGACAGGTGGCGGCCCAGGCGCTGATGAATGACATCCATGCGCTTAATCCGCAGGCCTTTATCAATGGCGATATCAATCGCCTGCGTGCAGGTGCGCAATTGCTGTTGCCCGATAGTGTTGTGAGTGTGCCGTCTGCCGTGGTCGAGCCTGCAGTCGCGGCAACTGCTGCGCCCGAGACTGTGGCTGTGCCTAGTGCTCAGCTGCCGGCAGAGCAACTGCTTCAGGAACAGGCCCGCGTCGAGCAGGAGCTGGCCAGTCAAATCAGTGAGACGCTGCAATTGCAACAGAGCCTGGCGCAGCTGGGCCTGCAGGTGCAGCAGTTGCAGGAGCAGATGGCGGCGCGGGATCAACAGATTGCTGGCCTGCAGGCCGAGTTGGCCGCGCGCCGTGCGAGCGCCGCAGCAAGTGCCGCGGCTGTGCCTGCTCCGATTGCGGTAACCGCACCGGTTGCGGCGGAGTCAGGTAGCAACTGGCTGGCGATTATTGCCGGTATGCTGGCGCTGTTACTGGCCGGTGTGGCTGGCCTGTTCTGGCGTAGCAGAAAACCCGTTGAGCCAGCACCTGTTGCGGTTGCAGCTGCACTGAAGCCAGTCATGCCCAAGGCACCAAGTGTTGCGCCAGCTGTAGCGGTCGCACCGGCAGCGGCAGTGGCCCTCAATGTGCGCGAGGTGCCGCGTGGTGGGCCGGTATGGCCGGCAGCGGGTGACGATGCCCTGCAAAGTGCCAACGTGTATATAGCCTATGGCCGCCTGAATGAAGCCGCCAGTACGTTGCGCAAGGCCTGGGAGGCGCAGCCGCAGCGCAGTGATATTGGTTTTCGTCTGCTGGAAGTGCTGGCGTTGTTGGGTGATACCCAGGGCTTTATCGCCCACGAGGCCTTGGTACGGGCATCCGGCTTTACTCCGGCACGGATCGACGAGTTGAAGGCGCGGCATGCCGAGCTGTTCAGCGCGCCGCCGGCCAGTCTGCTGGACGATGTGGTGCTGGAGCTGGATGAGGTTGAGGCGCAGCCGTTGGTGGATGCTGCCAATGATGGCCAGCTCAATCTGGACGACATGTCGCTGGATGCCGACTGGGATCTGGTCAGCCCCTTTGCCCCAGCTGCGCCGAAAAAGGAGGCGGACAAGGCCGAGAGCAGTATTGCGGCCAAGCGCAAGACTTCGGATATCTTCGAACTGTCCGGCAGCCGTGATGCCCGCAGTCCGTTTGCCGAGTCGATGCTGGTGGAAGAAACCTCCAGCGATGGCTGGGGCGGTGACGTGCTCGATGTGGAACTGCTGGACGATTTTGATGAACTGGCCAGCAACAGCGAAAACCTGTCCAAGCTGAATATGGCCCTGGCCTATATCGAACAGGGCAGTCTGGACAGTGCCTGCCAAATCCTCAATGAAGTGATCAACGAAGGCGATGAACAGCAGAAGCAGGAAGCGCGTCAGCTGCTGGCAAAAATCGCCTGATGCAAGATGCTGTCACTCAACGCCCGCCTGCCTCTGGTACGCGGGCGTTTTTCTTGTACTGAGGCTAGGCTGCTGCGCGTTATCATCGACCTTTCATTTGCGCGAGCCTGCCAATGTCCAGCCCCAAAGCCGAAGTAGTCATCACCTATTGCACTCAGTGCCAGTGGCTGCTGCGTGCTGCCTGGCTAGCGCAAGAGCTGCTGTCGACGTTTACCGATGATTTGTCCAGGGTTTGTCTGGAACCCGGTACGGGCGGGGTGTTTTGCATCACCTGTGATGGTGTGCAGATCTGGGAGCGCAAGGCCGATGGCGGTTTTCCCGAGGCCAAGGTGCTCAAGCAGCGCGTGCGTGATCAGATCGATCCGGCGCGGGATATGGGTCACAACGACCGCAGCTATTGATCACTTGGCCATCCGCGCCGATAGAAAGATCGCGCTGATAATCAGCAGCCCGCCGGCGAGCATACGCAGGGTTGGCACTTCGCTGAACAGCAGCCAGGCGAAGGCAATTCCGTAGATCGGCTCCAGGGCGAAAATTACCGCCGTAGTGCGTGCCTTGAGTACCCGCAGGCTGGCGACGAACAGGCTGTGTGCCAGGCCCGTGCAGAAGATCCCAAGCATGGCCATCCACAACCAGTCCTGAGCCTGTACGCTGGGCAGCGTCGGCCAGGCCAGCGGCAGGAATACCAGCAGCACGGTGAGATTCTGGTACAGCGCCGCCTGGACGGGCTCAATACCACGGGTGCTGGCGCGGTTGAGCAGCGACAACAGGGCGAATAGCAGGCCGGACAGCACAGCCCAGAGCAGGCCGCTGGTGGCTTGGCTGCTCAGGTCGAAATCCGGGGTGACCAGTACCAGGCCCAGGCATACGAGCGCCACCATGGCGTATTCGACCGGCCGCGTGCGTTCTTTGAACAGCAGTCCCTCCAGCAGCACGGTAAAGGCCGGGAAGCTGGCAAAGCCGAGGGTGGCGATGGCCACGCCAGAGATATGCACAGACTCGAAAAAACTCCACCAGTGACCGCCAAGCAGCAAGCCGCCGAGGACCAGCAGGCCGGTCTGGCGCAGGCCAAGGCGGACCAGACGCGCGTTGCTGATCAGCTTGGCGAACAGCAACAAGGCCGCCACGGCGAAGATGGCGCGGCCGGCGGAGATCATCTGCGGCGTGGTATTCGCCAGTTTGCCGAAGATGCCCGATAGTCCAAACAGCAGGGCGCCAAGATGGATCGCCCACAGTGCATTACGTTGATTCATGCCAGGCGTGCACCGTTTGGTAGCGTTTTGTCGAAGCCGGCCAGCACTACGTTGTTATCAGCGTCATACACGCCGGTCACCAGTATTTCTGAGCGCACGCCGGCGATGCGCTTGGCGGCGAAATTGCACACGCACAGCACTTGGCGGCCGACGAGCTGCTCGCAGCTGTAGTGGGCGGTGAGCTGGGCGCTGGAGGTCTTGATGCCCAGCTTGCCGAGATCCACTTCCAGCACGTAGGCGGGTTTTATGGCTTGTTCATTGGGGCGGGCTGCACGAATGGTGCCTACGCGTAGCTCCACTTTTTCGAAATCCTGCCATTCGATGCTTTGCATAGGCGACTCCTCGATTCTGCCGGGCAGTCTAGGTGCCTATCTGCGTCCTTGTCTGTCTTAGGCGTCGCGGGTTTTGTCGCCAGGCTCTCGTCGGTAAGCGTCGGTGAATCAATCAGTGCGGCGCAGTTGTCGGGGTGTAACGCCGAGATGCCGCAACAGGGCGGCGCTAAAGGCACTTTGTGAGCTGTAGCCAACCCGTGCGGCGATCTCGCCAATCGCCAGGTTGCTGCCTTGCAGCAGCTGGCGCGCCAACTGCAGACGGCGGCTGCGTACGTAATCCATTGGCGTTTGCCCGGTTTCAGCGAGAAAGCGTGCATGAAAACGCGCAGCCGAGAGGCCGGCCAGGCGTGCCAGGTCGGCCACCTGCAGCGGGTGTGCGGCATGTTGATCAATGTATGCATCCAGCGCCGTTAGCGGCAGGCGACTGGTTACATGAGCGGGCAGTTCGCCATTGGCCAGGCTGGCCAACAGCAGAGCGGCGCCTTGCTGGGCAATTACCGGGTCGTTGATTGGGCTGGCGGCCAGCCAGCTGACCAACTGGCTCTGCGCGGGATTCAGGCTGACCGCGGCAGGTTTTTCCAGCAGACGGCGGGTGGCATCCAGATGCCGGCCCAGCTGTTGTTGCAGCCAGCCTTCACAGGGTACGTCGAGCACCAGGCAGTGACTGCCGTTCTTACTGCCACAGGCGTGCTGCGCATCGCTAGGCACCACGGCCAGGGTCTGACGTTTTACCTGGCTGCCTTGGCCGGCCACTTCGAACTCCAGCAGGCCGCTCAGGCCAAACACCAGCTGCGCATGGTCATGGCTGTGGCTGAGCAGTTCATGGCTGTAGTGGCGCAGCGAGAGCAGCGAGGACATGGTGGGCTCCTTGTTCGGTCAGCCAGTTTATACCCTTTAGAGGCTGTCACCGAATTGCCATGGCGCTGTCATGCACCTTTCATCCCGTCTGCGCAGACTCGAGCAAACCCCGCCGGAGGTCGTCCATGACCAGCGCTCAGCTCGCCAAGCCCAGCCGCAAGCAACGTGTCCGTACCCTGTGGATTTCCGATGTGCACCTGGGCACCCGGGATTGTCAGGCCGAACACCTGGCAGCGTTTCTCAAGCGCTACCAGACCGACAAGATTTACCTGGTCGGTGACATCATCGATGGCTGGAAGCTGCGCAGCGGGGTGTACTGGCCGCAGTCGCACAGCAACGTGATCCGCCGCCTGCTGACCATGAGCAAGCGCGGCACCGAGGTGATCTATGTCACCGGCAACCATGATGAATTTCTGCGCCGCTACTCCAGTCTGATGCTCGGCAATATCCAGTTGGTCGACGAGGCCGAGCACTTCACTGCCGATGGTCGCCGGCTGCTGGTAATTCACGGTGACCAGTTCGACGTGATTACCCGCTATCACCGCTGGCTGGCCTTTCTCGGCGATTCGGCCTACGAGTTCACCCTGACCCTCAATCGCTGGCTGAATTACTGGCGTAGCCGCTATGGCTATGGCTATTGGTCGCTGTCGGCGTACCTCAAGCACAAGGTCAAGACGGCGGTGAACTTTATCAGCGACTTTGAAGAAGCCATCGTCCACGAGTGTGCCAAGCGCGGCTTCAACGGCGTGGTCTGCGGGCATATCCATCACGCCGAGATTCGCCCGATGGGGGATGTCGAGTACATGAACTGCGGCGACTGGGTTGAGTCTTGCACCGCCTTGATCGAACATCTGGATGGCAGTATCGAACTGTATCGCCTGGCTGATGATCAGGCGCGCCAGCTGCAAGCAGCTCCCGTTGTGGCTGCCGAGCCGGCCCTGTGAGGATTCTGATCGTCTCCGACGCCTGGTCGCCGCAGGTCAATGGTGTGGTCACCAGCCTCCAGGCGCTGATCAGCGAACTGCGCGGCCTCGGCCATCAGGTCAAGTTGTTGTCGCCGGCGGACTTTCGCGCGCGGCCATGCCCCAGTTATCCGGAAATTCCCCTGGTATGGAACCTCTGGCGGGTTGGTCCGGCGATCCGTGCATTTCAGCCGGATTGCGTGCACCTGGCTACTGAAGGGCCATTGGGCTGGGCAGCACGGCGCTGGCTGAGCAAGCGCGGCCTGGCGTTTTCCAGCGCGATCCATACGCGTTTCCCCGAATATGTGTACACCCGCTGGCCCTGGATTCCACTGCGTTGGGGCTATGCCTTTCTGCGCGCATTTCACCGACCGAGCCAGGCGGTGCTGGTGACCACCGAGCGCATGCGTGAGGAGTTTGCCGGCTGGGACTTCAAGCGCCTGGTGCTGTGGCGTAAGGGGGTCGATACGCGGCTGTTCTGTCCGCCGCTGGCGCCGACAAACCTGGCTGAGCCGGTGTTTCTGTATGTCGGGCGGATTGCGCCGGAGAAGAATATCGAGGCGTTTCTTGCCCTCGATTTGCCGGGGCAGAAACTGGTGGTCGGCGATGGCCCGCAGCGCGAGGTACTGCAGGCGGCTTATCCGCAGGTGGGTTTTCTTGGCTATCAGCATGGTCAGGCGCTGGCCAAGGCGTTTCAGAACGCCAGTGTGCTGGTCTTCCCCTCGCGCACCGATACCTATGGTTTGGTGATGCTCGAGGCCCTGGCTTGCGGTACGCCAGTGGCGGCATTTCCAGTGGCCGGGCCGCTAGATGTGTTGCAGGGGGGTATCAGCGGGGTCATGCATGAGGACTTGCGTGCGGCCTGTGTGGCGGCCTTGAGCCTGGATCGCGGGCGTTGCGCCGAGTTGGCCGCGCGGCAATCCTGGCGAGCGTCGGCGCTGGAATTTCTGGCGCAGCAGCCGTTGCTCGATGGTGAGTTGTGCATGCCGGTTGTGCCGGACTTACGCGCAGTAGGGCGTGATCAAGCGCTTACATGATCACCTTGTCACGCAGCTTATCGGCTGCCTGACTGAGGGCCTGAATAACCTTTTCCTTGTCGAAGTTCTGGATACCGTTGGTGTCCAGGTACATGGAGAAGCCGGGTAGTTCGTGTTCGACGTAACTGGATGTGGCGCCCAGATCGCGGCGGAAGTCCACCACCTGGTAGATCTGCACGGGGCGGGTAAAGCCCTTGACGTTGATCTGACCCTTGTCGCGGCACATGATCACGTCCTTGATCAGCGAATAGGTCTCGTGAGAGATCAGGATCTCACCGGATTCAGCAGCGCTTTCCAGGCGGCTGGCGAGGTTCACGTCGCGGCCGATGATGGTGTAGTCCATGCGCGTATCGGCGCCGAAGTTGCCCACGGTGCAATAACCGGTGTTCAGCCCCATGCGGATTTCCAGCGGCTTGGTGATGCCCTGGGCACGCCATTGCTGGCGCAGTACCTTCATATGCTTGCGCATGGCGATGGCCATGGACACTGCATTGACCGCATCCTTCTTGGCGCCCTTGCTGCTGGGGTCGCCGAAGAACACCATCACGCAGTCACCGACAAATTTGTCGATGGTGCCGCCGTATTTCAGGCAGATCTTCGACATTTCATTGAGGTAGGTGTTGAGCAGGTCGGTCAGGGCTTCGGCTTCTAGTTCTTCGGCCAGCTCGGTAAAGCCCTTGATGTCTGAGAAAAACACCGTGAGCTTCTTGCGCTGGGTTTCCAGGCGCACGCTTTTCTTGCCGGTGAAGATCGATTCCCACACCTGTGGTGACAGGTACTTGGCCAGATTGCGCGCCAGACGTGCGGCTTTTTCCTGCTCGCGGGTGATCTCGTTGCGTACCTGACTCAGGCGCAGGCCCTGCTGGTGCACAAAGTAAGCGGTGATACAGATGTACAGGGTGGTAAAAAAGATGCTGACCAATGCCACCAATGGTGGGGTGTTGATGTTCAGCTTGACCTGGAGCAGCGCTGCACAGAATACCGTGCCACTCAGCGCAATCAACGATGCAAGGGCGAGGTGACGTAGGCCACCGATGACCAAGGAGCTGAACAGCAGAATCAGCAATGACATCAGGCTGGGAACCACCGAGAAACCAAGCAGGGCCAGTGCTCCCCCGGCATGCAGAGCGTCAATAAACAGCAGGCTGAGGGTGGTGCGTTGCGGATGCTCGCGTTTGAAACGCAGGCTCAGATGGTGTGCCAGGTGCGGGTAGAGCAGTGCGTAGGGCACCATCCAGAGAATGTCGTAACCGAAATGCTGGGTGTAAGTACCGGCGGCAATACTGGCAGCGATAGCGATATAGGCCAGGACGCGGGAGTAGTACTCACGCAGCGGCGGTGCCGGCAGTGCGGGAATTCGGGGGGCGCTTTTGACATTCATCCGATGGGACTATCCCTGCTGCTCGTCTGGCACCTCTGCTGGGCGCCTGGGAGCGCACCGTACTGGCTGCGCAAAATAAGCGAGGGATCATAACCAAGCCCACCACAACCGCCAAGCGCGGCAGCCGAACGGCAGCGCCACCTGAGCCAGCGGTCGCTCGAGGAGGGCTTTAAAACTTGATGCGTCCGGTAAAGGCATCCTTGAGCATCACCCAGTCGCCCATTAGCGAATAAAGCGGGTAGTCAAAGGTGGCGGGACGGTTTTTCTCGAAAACAAAGTGGCCGACCCAGGCAAAGCCATAACCAATCAGCGGTATCGCCAGCAGCCACAGCCACTGCTGAGTGGCCAGGACATAGCCCAGTACACAAAGCACCAGCAAACTGCCGACATAATGCAGGCGGCGGCAGGTGGCGTTGCTGTGCTCCTGCAGGTAATAGGGGTAGAACTCGGCGAAGCTGCTGTAGCGTTCGCGGGTTTCAGTGCTCATCGGGGCCTCCTCTTATTCTTTTGACCACCACCAGACTTGCGGCTATGGCGGCTTACTTGCAGTCTAGGTCGAGTGACGCGCTGGGCCACTGACATTAGGTGCCAGTTTAGTATCCTTCTGTCGCCCTTCAGACTCCCTAATAAGAACAGAACACGTCATGAGCGAACGTACCACTTCATCCAGTTGGGCCTCGGGCATTGTCGCGGCCCTGGAACTGGGCGGTGTTGATTGCCGCAGCCTGTTTGCCCAGCTGGGGCTCGACTATGCCGCCTTGAACGACTCTGATGCGCGCTTTGCTCAGGACGCCATGACCCGGCTCTGGCATCTGGCCGTGGAGGCCTCGGGCAATCCGGCCATTGGCCTGAACATGGCGAAGATCCTGCGGCCATCATCGTTCAACGTGGTGGGCTATGCGGTGATGAGCAGTCGTAACCTGCAGGAAGGCTTTGCCCGGCTGGTGCGTTATCAGCGGATCATCGGCGAGGGTGCCGATCTCAGTTTTCACCCCACCCCGGAAGGCTATGAAATGCTTCTGGCGATCCACGGTGATCGGCTGCCCTCGGCGCGGCAAAGCGCCGAGGCCTCGCTGGCGCACTCCCTGGCCTTCTGCCGCTGGCTGACCGGCAAACCGCTGCGCCCGCGGCTGGTCAGTCTGATGGGACCGGCTCCGGAGGACCTTGCGCCTTATGACGAAGTATTCCAGTGCCCGCTGAAATTCAACGCCGAGCACTATGCCTTGCTGTTCGAGCGGGCTGATCTGGATGCGCCATTACCGTCGGCCAATGAGGCATTGGCGCAGCTGCATGACCGTTTTGCCGGCGATTACCTGGCCCGCTTTTCCGGTACGCGGGTGACTCATCAGGTGCGCCAGGTGTTGTGCCGGTTGCTGCCCCAGGGCGAGCCCAAGCGTGAAACCGTGGCGCAGGCACTGCTGCTGTCCGAGCGTACTTTGCAACGGCGTTTGCAGGATGAAGGCACCAGCTACCAGCACCTGCTGGATGACACGCGCCGTGAGCTGGCTGGCCAATATCTGGGGCAGGCCAATCTGACTTTGCTGGAAATTTCCTATCTGCTGGGGTTTTCCGACCCGAGCAACTTCTTTCGCGCCTTTCGTCGCTGGTTTGACACCACGCCGGGCGAGTACCGGGCGCGGATGTAAAAACGTACTTAATGTCGCCAGAAGGCCGGCAACATCAGCACCAGCACGGTGAGGATTTCCAGGCGGCCGAGCAGCATGCCGAAGGTCAGCAGCCATTTGGCGGTGTCCGGCAGGCTGGAAAAGTTGCCCGCCGGCCCGATGATCGGGCCCATGCCGGGGCCTACGCCGGAAACGGTGCTGGCCGCGCCGCTGAGTGCGGTGATCCAGTCCAGGCCGCATAGGGTCAGACCCAGGGCCAGCACAGCGATGGTGATGGTGAAGAAGAACGAGAAGGTCAGGATCGAGCGGACGATGTCTTCATCCAGGTGATGGCGGTTGTACTGCTGCTTGATCACCGCGCGCGGGTGGATCAGTTGCATCAGGTTGGCCCTGAGCAGCACGTAGGCGACCTGGAAACGGAAAATCTTCAGCCCCCCTGCGGTTGAGCCCGAGCAACCGCCGATAAACCCCAGGTAGAAGAACAGCATGCCGGCAAAGCCGCCCCACAGCGTGTAATCACCAAGGGCAAAGCCGGTGGTGGTCATGATCGAGGTGGTGTTGAACGCCACGTGGCGAATAGCTTCGAGCCAATGCAGCTCGGTACTCAGGTAATACCAGGTGCCGAGCAGCAGCCAGGTGCTCAACAAAATGCCGAGAAAGCCACGTACCTGCTGGTCTCTGATCAATGCCTTGTAGTTGCCACGCAGCATTGAGGCATACAGCACGAACGGTACGCTGCCGAGAATCATCAGCACGATGGTGACCCAGTGCACCGCCGGCTCGGTCCATTTGCCCACCGATTGGTCCGAGGTGGAAAACCCGCCAGTGGCGATGGCCGACATGGTGTGGTTGATCGCGTCGAATACCCCCATGCCCGCCGTCCACAGGGCCAGGCAGCCGAGCAGGCTGATCCCCAAGTAGGCCGCGATCATGTACTTGGCGACCATGTGCGAGCGCGGCATGATCTTTTCGGAGCGGTCCGAGGATTCGGTCTGGAACAGGCGCATACCACCGATTCGCAGCATCGGCAGAATCGCCACGGCCATGGCGATAAAACCGATCCCGCCGAGCCAGTGCAGCAGCGAACGCCAGATCAGAATGCCCGGCGACATGCTGTCCAGCCCGGTCAGTACCGTGGCGCCGGTGGCGGTGATGCCTGACATGCTTTCAAACACCGCATCGGTCACGCCCAGGTGCTGGGAAAACATAAAGGGCAGGGCGGCGAACAGCCCCACCAGTATCCAGCTGGACACTGTCAGCAAATACATGTCGCGTGGACGCAGCTGCACATCCTTGGGGCGGCCCTGGGCAATCATCGCGATGCCCGCGATGCCCGCGATAAAGGTGATCAGGCTGGACCAGAGGAAGGCGTTGAGTTCGTCAGGTCGCGAAAACAGCATCAGGGTCAGCATGGGAACGGCCATGCTGATCGCCAGGGTCAGAAGAAAGATGCCATTGATAAACGCGATGATCCGTAAGGTCGGCCAAGCCATCTAAGCGGGTTCCGTTCCAGTAATAGCAAGAGTCTAGGGTGTCGGGCCGGGCTTGCGTGCTAATCGCCCGGCCAATAGGTTCTTAATGTCGCCAGAATGCCCGAGTTACCAACACCAGTACGGTGAGAATTTCCAGGCGACCAAGCAGCATGCCGATGGTCAGCAGCCATTTGGCCGCATCCGGCAGGCTGGAGAAGTTGCCCGCCGGGCCGATGATCGGGCCCAAACCGGGACCGACGTTACACACCGCTGTCGCTGCGCCGGTCAGCGCGGTTATCCAGTCCAGCCCAAGCAGGGTCAAACCGAGAGCGATCACGCCGATGGTGATGGTGAAGAAAAACGAAAAGGTGATCAGCGAGCGGACAATCTCTTCATCGAGGTTGTGATTGTTGTACTGCTGCTTGATCACTGCACGCGGGTGCACCAGTTGCTGCAGGTTGGCCCGCAACAGTACATAGGCCACCTGAAAGCGGAAAATTTTCAAGCCGCCGGAGGTGGAGCCCGAACAGCCGCCGACAAAGGTCAGGTAGAAGAACAGCAGTACGGCAAAACTGCCCCAGGTGCTGTAATCGCCCAAGGCATAGCCGGTGGTGGTGACCACCGAGGTGACATTCACCGCGACAATGCGAAACGCATCCAGCCAGCTGTTATCCGAGTGCAGCCACAGCCAGGTTCCAAACACCAGCCAGGTGGCCAGCAGAAAGCCGAGAAAGCCGCGTACCTGATGATCCTTGAACAGCGCTTTGCGGTTACCGCGCAGGGTCGCGACATACAGGGTGAAGGGCAGGCCGCCGAAAATCATCAGCACCACTGCCACCCAGTGCACGGCCGGTTGGTTCCAGTTGGCCAGCGATGAATCCGAGGTCGAGTAGCCGCCAGTGGAGATCGAAGTCATTGCATGATTGATGGCATCGAAGGGCGTCATGCCGGCCAGCCAGAAGCCGAGAAAGCCGCTCAGGGTCAGGCTCAGGTAAATAAACAGGATGTATTTGGCCGCCATGTGCGAGCGCGGCATGACCTTCTCGCCCCAGTCGGAGGATTCGGTCTGAAAAAGGCGCATGCCACCGACCCGCAGCAGCGGCAGAATCGCCACCGCCATGCCGATAAAGCCGATACCGCCCAGCCACTGCAGCATCGAACGCCAGATCAGCAGGCCGGGTGAGGCGTGATCCAGACCGGCCAGCACGGTTGAGCCCGTGGTGGTAACGCCGGACATGGTCTCGAAAAAGGCATCGGTGTAGCTGATATGGTGAATCAGCACCATCGGCAGGGCGGCGAAGATGCACACCACCAGCCAACTACCGGTGGTCAGCAGGTACATGTCACGCGGGCGCAGCTGCGCGTCCTTGGGGCGCCCGGGGATGACCATGGCGATGCCCGCAGCGGCGGTCACCAGGCTGGACCAGAGAAAGGCGTTGAGGTCGTCGGTGCGTGAATACAGCAGCAGCGTCAGCATGGGGATCAGCATGCTGACGGCCAGAGTGATCAGGAATATGCCGAGAATAAAAGCAATGATGCGCAGTGTCGGCAATGACATGGAGTCGGCTCGGGCTCTGTAGGGCAAAGGGGCGTTATTCTACGCGCGCTGTAGCCGCTGTACAGAGCGGCCACATTGCGTGCTTTACAAGCGCTTGGCGCTGCATAGAATAGCCGCCAGGTGCCGGCCCTTGCCGGTTTCTGAGTCTTCCATCATGTCCGATAGCAATCCTTGTCTGAGCTGTGGCGCCTGCTGCGCGCATTTTCGTGTGTCTTTCTTCTGGGGTGAGTGCCAATCGGCCGGTGGTTTGATGCCGGACGATCAGGTTGTGCTGATTACCCCGCATCGTGTTGCCATGCGTGGCACGGAAAGCAAACCCACGCGTTGTAACGCCCTTTTGGGGGAAGTTGGCCAGGGGGGCGCTCTACGTTGTATGAACAGCGCTCCAGCACCTGTCGCGAATTCGAGGCCTCCTGGGTCAATGGCGAGCACAATCCGCATTGCGATGCAGCCCGCAGTGCACACGGCTTGCCGCCGTTAATGCCGCCGGTGTTGCCGAGCGTTTCTCCCGAGCGGGTAGCCTGAGAAACTGTGTGGATTGCCCCTCAGCTGCGCGCAGGCACTAGAATGGCCACCTGTTTCAATTACCGAGGTGGCTGATGGACGCTCTTGATGCGTTGCTAAACCGTGTTTCCGCGCCGCGCCTGGTTGTGCCGGCCCCCGATGCTGCGCAGCGTGAGCTATTGTTTCGCGCCGCTCTGCGTGCGCCTGACCATGGCCAGTTGCGGCCCTGGCGTTTTCTTACGGTTGAAGGTGAAGCGCTGAAGCAGTTGGGCGAGCTGTTTGCCAGTGCATTACCTGCCGATGCCAGCCCTGAAGCCTTGGCCAAAGCGCGTGCCATGCCGTTGCGTGCGCCGTTGCTGGTGGTGGTTATTGCTCGTGTGCAGGCCAGTCCGAAAGTACCGGCGCAGGAGCAGGTGCTGGCGGCTGGCTGCGCCGCCCACGGCATTCTGCTGGCGGCCCATGCGCAAGGCATCGGTGCGGTCTGGCGCACCGGTGATATGGCTTACAACCCACAGGTTGCTGCCGGCCTGGGGCTGAGCGCAGATGAGCAGGTTATTGCTTATCTCTATCTCGGTACCCCGAAGCGCGAGTTGCGTGCGGTGCCGCAGGTTCAGGTCGATGATTTTGTCAGGGCCTGGTCGGCGCCTGATTCGGCTGAGTAAGCGGCAGGCGCAGGGTGGCGATAAAGCCACCTTGCGCATGGTTGCTCAGTTCCAGTTGCCCGCCATGCCGCTCTGCCGCGCGGCGGGCGATGGCCAGGCCCAGGCCATGACCACTGCTGGTCTGACCAGGCGCGCGGAAGAAGGGTTCGCCAAGCCGCGTCAGCAGCTCAGGCGCAGCCCCAGGGCCGTGGTCACGCACGCTCAGGCATAGCTGCTCGGCGCTTCTGCTGGCTGTCAATTCGATGGGCCGGCCAATCGGGTTGAAGCGCAGGGCGTTGCGCAACAGGTTGTCCATCGCGCGTTGCAACATGTCTGGCCAGCCGTTGAGCTGCAGGCCGCTTTCCAGCTGAATCTCAATCTGTTGCTCTGGGGCGTCAAGGCGCGCGTCGTCCTGCAATTTATGCAGCAGTTCGTCGAGGTTGATCGGCTGCGCTGCGCCCGGTTCGGCGTCGAGGCGGGCGAGGGCGAGGATTTCACTGATCAGCGCTTCCAGGCGGTCGCACTCCTGACTCAGGCGCGGCCAGTATTGTTCCCGTGCGGCAGCATCCGCGCGCTCGGTCAGCGCCAAAGCGATGCGCAGGCGCGCCAGTGGTGAACGCAGCTCATGGGACACGTCGCGTAATAGCTGACGTTGACTGCTGATCAAACCTTGTACGCGTTCGCCCATGCGGTTGAAGTCGGCCGCCAGTACGCTGAGCTCATCACGCCGCTCGGCCAGTTGTGCCAGGCTGTTCTGCTGGTAAGCGGTTTGCCCCAGGTCGTGCACGGCGCCGCGCAGGCGATTCAGCGGGCGGGTGATGGAGAGCGTCAGCCAGAGGCTGAACAGGGTCAGTACCAGCATGGCGATAGCCAGTGCGCTCAGCGGCCAGAGCAGGCTTTCGCGCTGCCACGCGGCGACTTCGGGGATCGGGATGCGGTAGATAAACAGATAGGTTTCGCCGCTGTGCGGGCTGGTGTAGTCGACACTCAGGCGGCGCCAGGGCAGGCGTTTCTCATTGCGATGGCGGGCCTCAAAGGCTGCTGCACGAGGAGGGAAGGTGCCTTTGACCACGGCTTGGCCGCTGTCGTCGAGTACCTGTACATCGATACGGAACTTGCGTTTTCGTTGCTCAAGCAAGGCTTGGGCGGAGCGTGGACCGTTCTTCTCATAACGCTGCGTCCACTTCTCGGCGAGGTCATCCATGCCAGGGTGCTGGCTGAGCAACCAGGCGTCCTGATTGAGCATGCGTCCAAGCAGCATTGACAACCCCGCTACCAGGGCAATAGCCAGCCAGAAGCTGGCAAAGATGCGCCAGAACAGTGACCGCACGATGGCTCCTTAGTCGTTGTGGTGGAAATGCATACGCCCATCAGGCTTTGCAGCCTGATGGGCGTAAAGGCAACAGTGCCCGAGTTAGTTCTTTTTCGCCTGTTCGGCCTGCCAGGCTTTGAACGCCTGGTGCTCGGCGCGGCGCTCTTCCATCTTCTTCTGGTGCTCGTCGAAGGCCTTCTGCTGCTCGGGCTTGAGCAGGGCGCGGATGGCGCTGTGCTGTTTGTCCTTGGCGGCCTGCAATTCGTCCTGCATGGCTTTCTGTTCTGCCGCCGGCAGCTTGTCTAGGTAGCGCTTGGTGATCTCATGGCGGCCTTTCATCTGCTCGCCCATCAGCTTACGGATTTCACGTTGCTGCTCTTTGCTCAGGTCGAGCTCTTTGAACATGCGGGAGCCGTGCTCGCCGCCGCCGTGCCGCGGGCCGCCTTCAGGCATGGCCATAGCCAGGGTCGGCAGGGTCAGGGCGAGCAGTACTGCGGTAAGGGTCTTGCGCATGGTGTGTCTCCTTGTCTGAAACCGGTAAACACCGGATGAGCCCAGTCTAGGGCGGTCAAGGTCAAGGGCCGTCAGGGCAAGGTAAAGCTTAGGTAAAGAGCTTGATGTGGCTGATATACACAACCACGGCTCAGACGCTGTAGTAGTAGCCGCGGCTACGCAGCGCGAGAATACGCTGGCGGCCATCGGTGTGCGGGCCGAGTTTTTTGCGCAGGTTACTGACATGCATATCCAGGCTGCGGTCATACAGGGTCAGTTTGCGGCCGAGGGCCAGTTGCGCCAGTTCCTGTTTATCCACCGGTTCGCCCGGATGTTGCAGCAAGGCTTCGAGGATGCGGCTTTCCGAGAGAGTCAGTAGCACTTCCTGTTCGCCAAGGGTCACGGTGCCGCGGGCCTGGCTGTAATGCAGGTCGCCGAGATCGAGCGGGCTGCTTGGACTGGCCGGCAGGCTGCGGCGCAAGACCGCGCGCAAGCGCGCGGTCAGCTCGCGAGGATCGCAAGGTTTGGCCAGGTAATCGTCGGCGCCCAGCTCCAGGCCGAGAATCCGATCCAGTGGTTCGCCGCGCGCTGAGAGCATCAGCACGGGCAGTTCCGGGTGGTCGCTGCGCAACTGTTTGAGCAGTTCCAGCCCGCTGCCATCGGGCAGCATCACGTCCAGCACCACGGCATCTGGGCTGTGCTTGGCGAGGACGCTGCGGGCGCTGTGGCCGTCATGGCAGGCGCTGACCTGAAAGCCTTCCTGGGTCAGCCAGCAGGTCAGTAGTTCGCAGAGTTCGACGTCGTCGTCGATTAACAGCAGGTCACTCATGGGTCAGTTGAGCCACTCGCTGCGTGAACGGCGGCCACGGCGCAGGAACGCGCCGATAATTACCCCGAGCAGGCCGGCTCCGGCGCCCGTGGCAAACCACATCTGCTGTTCGCTGATCAGTAGCTGAGGGGGGCTGGCCTGGGCTTTTTTCAGCTGCAGTTTGAGCCGCTGGTTTTCCTGGCGCAGGCGCTGCAACTGTACGGTGTCACGTTCGTTGCTGCTGTTCTGCAGCTCGGTGCTGAGGGCTGGGCGCTGTTCTTCGCTGAGCGCCAGTCGCTGCTCCAGTTCATCGATCTGCGTCTGCGCCGAAGTGGCTTCTGCCAATGGTTGCGGCGGGCTTTCCTCGGCCTGGGTGACGGCCGGCAAGCACAGGGTCAAGAGCAGAAACAGCGGGCCTGGACGCATCGGAACTCCTATCTTTGTAATTGTTGTTATGGGTTATTCAGCGAAGGGATTGGCTCAAGGCAAGACCAGTTTGAAAGGTTTTACCAGTACCGAGGCATATACCCCGGCGGCGCGGTAGGGGTCGGCATCGACCCACTGTTGCGCGGCCAGCAGCGATTCGAATTCCGCGACGATCAGGCTGCCGGAAAACCCCGCTGGGCCTGGATCATTGCTGTCGACTGCCGGGTGTGGGCCGGCGAGGATCAGGCGGCCTTCGCTTTTCAGCTGCTCCAGGCGTGCCAGGTGTACCGGGCGGGCATTCAGGCGGTTTTCCAAGGAGTTCTGCACATCGGTGGCAATGATTGCGTAAAGCATCTCAATCCTTAATTCGGTGGTTGGCGCGGACCAGCGCCAGGGGAGAAAAGCAGCCTGCTTAGGCAAAGTCGAGGAAATATCGGCGCAAGCCAGCAAGAATCCACATCTGGCGGCATAATAACAAACATAAATGACTCGGAAAGCGCCCCTTATGGATGTTGATTTGCATTGCCACAGCACCGCTTCAGATGGCGCCCTTGCGCCGGCTGTGGTGGTGGCGCGGGCGTTTGAGCGCGGTGTGCGTTTGCTGGCATTGACCGATCACGACACCCTTGATGGCCTTGACGAAGCGGGCGCTGCAGCGCAAGCGTTGGGTATGCAGTTGGTCAACGGTATCGAACTGTCCTGCACCTGGGGCGGCGCGACCATTCACGTGCTGGGCTACGCCTTCAATCGCGATGCGCCGGCCCTGCAGCAGGCCATTGCCGAGCTGCACGAGGGGCGCTGGTTGCGCGCTGCGGAAATCGCCAAGCGTCTGGAGGCCAAAGGCATGCCGGGCGCGCTCGAAGGCGCGCGGGCCATGCAGCAGGAACTGGGCGACAGCGGCAATGCTCCGGCGCGCCCGCACTTCGCTGACTTTCTGGTGCGCAGCGGATATGTAAAGGATCGCGCCGAAGCGTTCCGCAAGTGGCTGGGCTCGGGCAAGCTGGGCGATGTCAAACAGCACTGGCCGGAGCTGGCTCAAGCAGTCGATACCCTGCGTCGCGCCAATGCCTGGGTCAGTCTGGCGCATCCCTGGCAGTACGACTTTACTCGGAGTAAACGACGCAAGTTGATCGCCGATTTTGTCGGTGCCGGCGGGCATTCGCTGGAAGTGGTCAACGGTATGCAGCCGGCCGAACAGGTTGGCAGTTTGGCGATTCTGGCGAGGGAATTCGGCATGTTCGTCACCGCAGGCAGTGATTTCCACGCGCCAGGCCAGTGGTCTGAGCTGGGCGTCTATCGCCCGGTGCCCGAGGATCTACCGCCCCTGTGGGCACGGTTTCAACATGTCCAGCAGCCTACTGCAATTTGACCAGGGACCAAGCGTGAGCCAATTCTTCCAGATTCATCCGGAAAACCCGCAAGCGCGCCTTATCAAGCAGGCCGTGGAGATCATCCGCAGCGGCGGCGTGGTGATCTATCCGACTGACTCCTCCTATGCCGTGGGCTGCCATATCGGCGACAAGAGCGCGGTAGAGCGTATTCGCCGCCTGCGCCAACTGGACGACAAACACAATTTCACCCTGGTATGCCGCGACCTGTCGCAGCTCAGCACCTTTGCCAAGGTCGATACCGCCGCCTTCCGCCTGCTCAAGAGTCACACGCCGGGACCTTACACCTTTATCCTCAACGCCACTCGTGAGGTGCCGCGCATGCTGCTGCATGCCAAGCGTCGCACCATTGGCCTGCGCGTGCCCAGCCATCCGATCGCCATGGCCTTGTTGGCCGAGCTGGATGAGCCGTTGATGAGCGTGACCTTGATTCTGCCGGGTGACACGCTGCCGATGAGCGACCCTTACGAGATGCGTCAGATCCTTGAGCATCAGGTCGATCTGATCATCGATGGCGGTTTCGGCGGGCTGGAGGCTTCCACCGTGGTCAGCCTGACCGACGATGAGCCCGAGGTGATTCGGGTGGGTTGCGGTGATCCGTCGCCTTTTACGGATGACCTTTGAGCCTGGCTATATATAATCGGGCTCTTTCGATTATTCAGGTAATCCGTTTTGAGTCTTGTTGACGCTGAACGCCGCGTGCTGTCTGGCATGCGCCCGAGTGGTCTGCTGCACCTGGGGCACTATCAGGGCGTGCTGAAGAACTGGGTGAAGCTGCAACACACCTATGAATGCTTCTTCTGCATCGTTGATTTACATGCACTGACCACTGATTACGACGATGTCGGCCCGCTGTCCCAGCGCGTCATGGACATGGCGGTGGACTGGCTGGCTGCCGGGGTCAGCCCCAGCTCGGCGACGCTGTTTATTCAGTCACAAGTCCCTGAACACGCCGAATTGCACCTGCTGCTGTCGATGATCTGTCCGCTCAGCTGGCTGGAGCGCGTGCCGTCTTATAAAGAACAGCAGGAGCAGCTGCACGGCAAGGATCTGAGCACCTTCGGTTTTCTTGGTTATCCCTTGCTGCAGGCGGCGGACATTCTGCTGTACCGCGCCGGCGTGGTGCCGGTCGGCAGCGACCAGCTGGCGCATATCGAGTTTGCCCGGGATGTGGCACGGCGCTTCAACCACTTGTATGGGCGCGAGCCAGGCTTTGAGGAAAAGGCCGAGGCGGCGATCATCAAGCTGGGCAAGAAAACCGCGACGCTCTACAACAACCTGCGCAGGGCCTATCAGGAGCAGGGCGACGCTGAAGCGCTGGAAACCGCGCGGGCACTGCTCAAGGACCAGCAGAGCATTACCCTGGGGGACAAGGAGCGCCTCTACGGCTATCTGGAAGGCGGCGGCAAGATTCTGCTGATCGAGCCGCAGGCCATGCTCGGCGAGTCGCCCAAACTGCTCGGGCTCGACGGCGGCAAGATGTCCAAATCCAATAACAATGCGATTTTCCTGCGTGACAGCGGTTCGGCGATCGAGGAGAAGATCCGCCGCATGCCGACTGATCCGGCGCGGGTGCATCGTGATGATCCGGGCAGCCCGGGGAATTGCCCGGTGTGGTCGTTGCATCAGCTGTATTCCAGCAATGCAACCTGCGACTGGGCACAGCAAGGCTGTCGCAGCGCCGGCATCGGCTGCCTGGAGTGCAAGGCACCCTTGGTCGAGGCGCTGCAGCAGGAACTGCAACCGCTGCAGGCGCGTGCTGCGGATTATCAGGACAATCCTGATCTGGTCCGGCAGATTCTCGCCGATGGCGCCGAGCGCGCGCGATCTGAAGCGCGGGAAACCTTGAGTGAAGTGCGCCTGGCCCTCGGTCTGAATTACCGCTGAACCTAACGCTGAATCTAATTTCGAGAGTGACCATGTCCAGCGTGCCAGCCCAGGAACACCCCGATAGCCATCCCCAGGATCAGGCCAATGCGCAGCAGGAGCTGCCATTTGCGCTGGTGTATGGCCAGGCTGTCACCGAAATGCCGCTGGATCTGTATATCCCGCCGGATGCCCTGGAAGTGTTTCTCGAAGCCTTCGAAGGCCCGCTGGACCTGCTGCTGTACCTGATTCGCAAGCAGAACATCGACGTGCTGGACATCCCGGTGGCGGAAATCACCCGCCAGTACATGGGTTATGTCGAACTGATGCAGTCGGTGCGTCTGGAGCTGGCGGCCGAGTACCTGGTGATGGCCGCCATGCTCGCCGAGATCAAGTCGCGCATGCTGCTGCCGCGCTCCAGTGAGGCGGAAGCCGAGGAAGGCGACCCGCGCGCCGAGCTGATTCGCCGTCTGCAGGAATACGAGCGTTACAAGGCCGCAGCGGAAGGTATCGATGGCCTTAGCCGGGTTGGCCGTGATGTCACGGTGCCGCGCCTGGACGCACCCGAAGCGCGGGCACGCAAGCTGCTGCCGGATGTCAGTCTGGAAGAAGTGCTGCTGTCGATGGCTGAGGTGCTGCGCCGCGCCGATATGTTTGAAAGCCACCAGGTCACCCGTGAGGCGCTGTCGACCCGTGAGCGCATGAGCGAAGTGCTCGAACGCCTCAAGGGTGGCGCGTTTGTGCCATTTGTCAGCCTGTTCAGTCCTGAAGAAGGCAAACTCGGCGTGGTGGTGACCTTTATGGCAGTGCTGGAGTTGATCAAGGAATCCCTGGTTGAACTGGTGCAGAATGAGGCCTTTGGGCCAATCCATGTGCGTGCGCGGGCTGAATAAGCATGAACCTTAACGAACCTCGTGAGCTGGCCAGCCTGCTCGAAGCTTTTCTGCTGGCCTCCGGTAAACCGCAATCGCTGGAGCGTCTGTTCGAGCTATTTGAAGAGGCCGAGCGGCCGGAGCCGGCGGTGTTCAAGAAGGCGTTGGCGCACCTGGGCAAGTCCTGTGAAGGGCGCGCCTTCGAGCTTATCGAGGTGGCGTCCGGTTACCGCCTGCAAGTGCGTGAGAAATTTGCGCCTTGGGTGGGTCGCCTATGGGAGGAGCGCCCGCAACGCTATTCGCGCGCCATGCTGGAAACCCTGGCGCTGATTGCCTATCGCCAGCCGATTACCCGTGGCGAGATCGAAGATGTGCGCGGTGTGGCGGTCAACAGTCATATCGTCAAAACCCTGCTGGAGCGCGAGTGGATTCGCGTGGTCGGTTATCGCGATGTGCCGGGCAAGCCGGCGATGTTCGCCACCACCAAGGCTTTTCTCGATCACTTCAACCTGAAAAGCCTCGACGAATTACCGCCGCTGGCCGCCCTGCGCGAGCTGGAACCTGAGCCGGCCTTGGCGTTTGAAGAGGATCTGGAGGCGCCGCAGAGCCTGCAAGCACGTGCCGATCTGGCCCTGGCCGATGAGCCAGCGGTGGAGGTCAGTGAGGAAACCAGCTTCAGCAGCCTGCTGGCTGAACTCGATTCGATGGAGCAGGGTCTGAAGACCGACTTCGACGATTTGCCCGAACAGGACGATGAGCGTGGCGATGCCGATGAGCCTCACGCAACTCTGGATAAAGAACAACTGCCTGACTAAAGAGCAGGTCGCATCAGTTAAAGCGCCAGTGCAGTGAAAGATCCCTGCATCAAACTGTGCAAGTTCGAGCGCGATATCTGCCTGGGTTGTGGGCGTAGCAAGGTCGAGATCAAGGCCTGGAAGAAGCTCGACAAGGCTGCGCGGCGTGCCGTGCTGGCTGAAGCCGATATGCGTTTGCTGAGTTTGGCGACCATCGGTCGGCGCAAAGGCTGACGGCCACCGATCAGGCGGCTAGCCTCAACCCGTGCGTCTGCGCTGCGTTTCGCGTATGCTCCGCGCCCCTTTGACGAATAGGCTTGGCCTGATCGTCCTAATCACTAAAGAAAACACCGGGAGGTGCCCAGATGAGTGAAATCGAAGAATACAGCCCAGCAGGCGAAAAACTGCAGAAAGTCATGGCGCGCATGGGCCTGGCTTCACGCCGCGAAATCGAAGCCTGGATTACCGCTGGCCGCGTCAAGGTCAACGGTGCAGTCGCCAGCCTCGGCGTACGCGTTGACCTGCACGATGCGATTGCCGTTGATGGCAAGGTGATCCGCCGCGAAGAAGCCGCCGAAAGCGTGCGTCGCGTGATCATCTACAACAAACCCGAAGGCGAGATCTGCACCCGTGACGATCCGGAAGGCCGTCCGACTGTGTTCGACCGTCTGCCACGGCCGAAAGATGGCCGCTGGATCAATATCGGCCGCCTCGACATCAACACCACAGGTTTGCTGATGTTCACCACTGACGGTGAGCTGGCCAACCGCCTGATGCACCCGTCCTACCAGATGGACCGTGAGTACGCGGTGCGTGTGCGTGGCGAAGTCGACGAAGAGATGATCGAACGCCTGAAAGCCGGCGTGATGCTTGAGGACGGTCCGGCCAAGTTCACCGATATCAAGGAAGCACCGGGTGGCGAAGGCTTCAACCACTGGTATCACTGCGTGGTGATGGAAGGCCGTAACCGCGAAGTGCGTCGGTTGTGGGAATCCCAGGGCCTGGTGGTCAGCCGTCTGAAGCGCGTGCGTTTCGGCCCGGTGTTTATCACCTCGGACCTGAGCATGGGCCGCTGGCGCGAAATGAGCCAGCGTGAAGTGGATATCCTCAGCGAAGAAGTCGGCCTCAAGCCGGTGGCCTTGCCGGATATGAAAGAGAAGACTCGCGACAAGCTCGACCGCCTGCAACGCAAATCGGCCAAGCCGGTGGGCCGCGCCGCGCGTCCGGAGCGGACTTTGCGTCCAGCCCATGGCGGCGGCCCGGCAGCGGGCAGTGATCAGGGTCGTTCGCGTCCTGCGCGTGGTGAGGGTGCTGAGCGTGGCGAGCGTCCGGTACGTACTCCACGTGCGCCGCATGCCGACCAAGGCAAAGGCACGCCGGTTGCCGAACGCCCGAGTGACGTCAACAAGAAGCGTCCGGCCAAACCGGGTGCGCAGCGTCCAAGTGTTGAGCTGACTGAGCGTCCGCCGCGCAAGCCGGCCGGTCCGCCAGTCAAGCGCCGCAGCCAGCCGACCCGCGACGGTCAGCGTCCAGGCTTCGGTCGCGGTCCTAAGCCGGAGTAATACATTGCAGTGGATATGAAAAAGGCGACCCTCGGGTCGCCTTTTTATTGTCTGCGTTGGCGTTAGCCAGCCATTGACAGGCGATTGCGGCCATCGCGCTTGGACACGTACAGCGCGTTGTCGGCGCGGCGCAGCAGGCTTTCCATCGACTCGCCCGGCAGCAGGCTGGCGCAGCCGAGGCTGACCGACAGCTCGATGGCACGGTTTTCCACCAGGTACTGGATGCCGAGAACTGCCATGCGCAGACGCTCGCCAACCATTGAGGCTGATTCGCGGCTGGTGTTGGAGAGCAACACCATAAATTCTTCACCGCCGAAGCGAAATACCATGTCGACATTGCGCAGGCTGTCTTTCAGCGCGCTGGCGACGGCTTTGAGCGCCTGGTCGCCGATCAGGTGACCGTGGGTGTCGTTGATGCGTTTGAAGTGATCGATGTCGACCATCAGCACTGACAATGGCTGCAGGGTGCGCCGAGCGATGTCCACTTCGCGCTTGAGCGTTTGCTGCATGGCGATACGGTTACCGGTCTCGGTCAGCGGGTCGCGCAATGCGCTTTGCACGGCTGCACGGTAGAGCAGGGCGTTGCGCAGAGGGAACAGCAGGCTGGCGAGCAGCGATTCGAGCTGGCCCAGCTCATCCTCACTGAAACGCTGGTTGCGGCGGAACGTCAGCTCACCGAGGAACTCGCCATAGTGATTCAAACGATAGCCGGCCGAGTGGTTGCCGCGCTCGCCCAGTTCCAGGCGCAGGTCGCAGGAGGCCAGTTGGTAGCTCAGGGCGCTAAGTGGCACCAGGCGTTGCACTTCGCTGTAGAACAGCTCGAGAATGCGTTCGGCTTCCAGCGAGGTCTGCAGGCGCAGGTTCAGTTGTTGACGCAGTTGCGCCAGGCTGACCGGCTTGAGATTTTTCTGCAGACGACCGGCATAGCCGAGACGCTGCAATTTGGCAGCGTCGAAATCGATGGTGTTGGACTGGTTGTGCGGGGCCATGAAGCTCTACCTCTAGCGCTATACGCGACGATAGCTGGGCTAGAGCGAATTCCGTGCCAATCTTAAAATCACTAGAAAAGTGCTTTTAATTCATTGGCTTACAGTTTCTCTTGGGCGGCTTGCGGCAAAGTTTTGCCGGTTAACTGGCGGGATTGCTGGCAATCTGATGCCGGCTGATTCGGCTGCCGCCGGAAAACCGGCGGTAGCTGTGTTGGCTTACTGTGCGTCAAATGCCTGACCGTTGACGCCCATACTGTCTGGGCCCATGAGGTACAGGTAGACCGGCATGATCGCTTCGGGCAGCGGGTTGTTCTGCGGGTTTTCCCCTGGGTAGGCCTGGGCGCGCATGTCGGTGCGGGTGGCGCCCGGGTTGACACTGTTGGCGCGTACGCTGGCGATACCATCGATTTCATCGGCGAGCACCTGCATCAGGCCTTCGGTGGCGAACTTCGATACCGCATAGGCGCCCCAGTACGCGCGGCCCTTGCGGCCGACGCTGCTGGATGTGAATACCACCGAGGCGTCCGCCGAGAGCTTGAGCAGCGGCAGCAGGGTACTGGTGAGCATAAACATGGCGTTGACGTTGACCTGCATCACGCGCATGAAATTATCGCCGGACAGCTGTTCCAACGGTGTGCGTGGGCCGATGATCGAAGCGTTGTGCAGCAGGCCGTCGAGTTTGCCGAACTCAGTTTCGATCATCGCTGCCAGTTCGTCGTACTGATGCGGCAGGGCGGTTTCCAGGTTGAACGGGATGACTGCGGCCTGCGGATGGCCGGCGGCTTCGATGGCGTCATACACACGGCTGAGGTTTTCTTCGGTCTTGCCCAGCAGCAGCACCGTTGCGCCATGGGCGGCAAAGGTTTTGGCGGCGGTTGCGCCAATGCCACGGCCGGCACCGGTCACCAGAATCACGCGACCCTTGAGCAGGTCGGGGCGGGCGGAATAGTCATGCATGGGTAAAGCCTCATTAATTCAAAAACGGGTGGCGTCGGCGCGCGCCCGGCAGGCGATTTTCAGCAGCTGCACAGGGCTCGTTCGAGTACGGTGCGCAGTTCCAGCGGATGGTCCGCCACCACATCGGCGCCCCAGTTGCGTGGGTTATCCTGCGGGTGGATATAGCCGTAGGTGACGGCGGCGGTCTTGCAGCCGGCGGCGCGGCCGGCTTCGATATCGCGCTCGTCATCGCCGATAAACAGGGTTGCGGCGGGTTCTACGCCCATCTTCGCGCAGGCCAGCAGGATCATTTCCGGGTCGGGCTTGCTGCGGCTGACGTGATCCGGGCAGACCAACACCGCCGAGCGCTGCGCCAGGCCAAGTTGCTGCATGATCGGCTCGGCATAGCGTACTGGCTTGTTGGTTGCTACGCCCCAGATCAGCTTGGCTTGTTCAATATCTTCGAGCAGCTCATGCATGCCATCGAATGGTCGGGTCAGCACCGCGCAGTGGCTTTGATAGCGTTCGAGAAACTCCAGGCGCAGGGCTTCGAAGCCTGCGGCCTCGGGGTCCATGGCGAAGTTGGCGGCGACCATGGCACGCGCACCGCCGGAGACCTGATCACGAATCAGCTTGTCGCTAATCGGCGGCAGGCCGCGCTCGGCGCGCATGGCTTGGCTGATGGCGACAAAGTCCGGCGCGCTGTCGAGCAGGGTGCCGTCCATGTCGAATAAAACCGCGCGCAAGCGCATCACGCCTCCTTGAGAGTCTGGATCATGTAGTTGACGTCGACATCGGCTTCCAGCTTGTAGCGTTTGCTCAGCGGGTTGTAGGTCAGGCCGATGATGTCCTTGACCTCAAGGCCCGCCTCGCGGCTCCAGGCGCCCAGCTCGGACGGACGGATAAATTTCTTGAAGTCATGGGTGCCGCGCGGCAACAAGCGCATCAGGTATTCGGCACCAATGATGGCGAACAGGTACGCCTTGGGGTTGCGGTTGATGGTGGAGAAGAACACCTGACCGCCAGGCTTGACCATGCGGAAGCAGGCTCGGATCACCGAGGCCGGGTCGGGTACGTGCTCCAGCATTTCCAGGCAGGTGACCACATCGTACTGCTCGGGCATCTCGAGGGCCAGGGCTTCTGCGGTGATCTGC
The DNA here is from genome assembly GCF_900105355.1 of Pseudomonas anguilliseptica. Taxonomy (NCBI): domain Bacteria; kingdom Pseudomonadati; phylum Pseudomonadota; class Gammaproteobacteria; order Pseudomonadales; family Pseudomonadaceae; genus Pseudomonas; species Pseudomonas anguilliseptica. The sequence continues at coordinate 4,912,829 of NZ_FNSC01000001.1, read as the reverse complement.
CGGTACTCGACGCTTACGCCCGACTCCAGCTGGTGCAACTGGGCCACGGCCAGCGGCGCTTCGCCCATGTCGATGCCGGTGACGCTGGCGCTGCGCTGAGCCATGGATTCGCTGAGAATGCCGCCGCCGCAGCCAACGTCGAGCACCTTCTTGCCGGCCAGGCCAACGCGTTCGTCGATCCAGTTGACGCGCAGCGGGTTGATGTCATGCAGCGGCTTGAATTCGCTTTCTCGGTCCCACCAGCGATGGGCGAGGGCTTCGAATTTGGCGATTTCGGCGTGGTCGACGTTGCTCATATAAATCCCTGGATCAGGCTGCGGCGAGAGGCTCATGTTGCCAGTTTCGCCGGGTGGATTGGACGCCTGTTGTGCGTCCAATGTATGTCAGTTTGTCGCAGTGCCCGGACTCTCTGGGCTGGCAGTCATTTGCCGGCAATCTTCGCGCCCCAGGCGCGGGCGTTGGCGATGATCCGTGCCTCGTCCAGGCGCGTCAGTTGGCCGCCGTCGAGCAATTGTTTGCCGCCAACCCACAGGTGTTCCACGCAGGTGCGACCGCCGGCGTAGATCAGCTGCGAAACCGGGTCATATACCGGTTGCTGGGCCAGGCCGGAGAGATTGAATACGGCGATATCCGCCGCTTTACCCAGTTCCAGCGAGCCAATCTGCTCATCCAGGCCCAGGGCGCTGGCGCCGTTCAGGGTGGCCATGCGCAGTGAGCGGTGGGCATCCAGGGCGGTAGCTGAGCCGGCAACGGCCTTGGCCAGCAGGGCGGCGGTGCGGGTTTCGCCGAGCAGGTCGAGATCATTGTTGCTCGCCGCGCCATCGGTGCCGATGGCGACGTTGACTCCGGCCTGCCAGAGCTTCTCCACTGGGCAGAAGCCGCTGGCCAGCTTGAGGTTGGATTCCGGGCAATGGATCACGCTGCTGTTGCTTTCCACCAGCAGGGCCAGGTCTTCATCGTTGATTTGGGTCATGTGCACGGCCTGGAAGCGCGGGCCGAGCAGGTCGAGGCGCGCCAGGCGGGCCAGTGGCCGTTCACTGCGTTGCTCCAGGCTCTGCTGCACTTCGAAGGCGGTTTCGTGCACGTGCATATGAATGCCGGCGTCCAGCTCCTCGGCGAGCATGCGGATGTTTTCCAGCTTGTCGTCGCTCACCGTGTAGGGCGCGTGGGGGCCGAAGGCGACGCTCAAGCGCGGGTGGTGCTTGAGGTCGTCGAACAGTGCCAGGCCCTTGCGCAGCGCTTCGTCTGCGTCGCGCGCCCCGGGAATCGGGAAATCCAGCACGGGAATGGTGATCTGCGCGCGGATGCCGCTGCTGTGTACCAGCTGGCTAGCGGTTTCCGGGAAGAAATACATGTCGGAGAAGCAGGTGATGCCGCCCTTGAGCTGTTCGGCGATGGCCAGCTCGGTGCCATCCTGGACAAACTGCTCGTCGACCCACTTGGCCTCGGCCGGCCAGATATGCTTCTCCAGCCAGGTCATCAGTGGCAGATCATCGGCCAGGCCGCGGAACAGGGTCATAGCCGCATGCCCATGGGCGTTGACCAGGCCTGTCGTGAGCAGTCGTCCGGGCAACTCAAGCACCTGCAGGGCTGCGTGCTTAAGCGCTTCAGCGCGCGGGGCGATCAGCGCGATGTGCCCGTCCCGGATGCCCAGTCCGTGCTCCAGCAGCACCACGCCAGCCGGCTCGACTGGGACCAGCCAGGTGGGCAGCAGCAGCAAATCGAGCGGAGCTTGGGGCATGGGAAGGCTTCCGGGAGTCATTTAAAGTGGCGAGTTTATAGGGGAATGCCCTAGGCTTGAAGCTGCATGCAGCTGATCTGGCGCGATGTGCGATGTGCTATGCGTATAATGGTCGGCTTTTTCCGGCGGAGGTGTGTCATGCGCGAGCAATTGCTAGCGGCAGAGAAGGTCAGGGCCATCGAGTGGCGTGACGGCGCTCTGCATCTGCTCGATCAGCGCGCGCTGCCTTTCGAGGAAACCTGGCTGAGCTACCACTCGGCGGCGGATGTCGCCGAGGCGATCCGTAGCATGGTGGTACGCGGCGCGCCGGCCATCGGCATCAGCGCGGCCTATGCAGTTGTCCTGGCTGCGCGTGCTCGTCTGCAGGAAGGTGGCGACTGGCGTGTGGTACTGCAGGCGGATTTCGACCTGCTGGCGGCGTCGCGGCCGACGGCGGTCAATCTGTTCTGGGCGCTTGATCGCATGCGTGATCGGCTCGCACGGCTGAAGAGTCATGGTGATCCGCTGGCGCTTCTTGAGGCCGAGGCCATTGGCATCCATCAGAGCGACCGCGAAGCCAACCTGACCATGGCCCAGTTGGGCGTCGACCTGATCCGCAAGCACCAAGGCAATCAGCAGAACCTGCTGACCCACTGCAATGCCGGCGCCCTGGCCACGGGTGGCTTCGGTACGGCGCTGGGGGTGATTCGCGCGGCCTTCCATGATGGTTTGCTTGAGCGGGTATATGCGGACGAAACCCGCCCCTGGCTGCAGGGCTCGCGTCTGACGGCCTGGGAGTTGGCAGCTGACGGCATTCCGGTGACTGTAAATGTCGATTCGGCGGCTGCGCACTTGATGAAGACGCGTGGCATCACCTGGGTCATAGTCGGGGCGGATCGCATTGCTGCCAATGGCGATGTGGCGAACAAGGTCGGCACCTATCAGCTGGCGGTGAATGCCATGCATCACGGTGTGCGCTTTATGGTGGTGGCGCCCAGCTCGACCATCGATATGGCCATGGAGCACGGCGATGACATCGTGCTGGAGGAGCGTGACCCCAGTGAGCTGCTCGAGCTGGGCGGCCAGCGCATTGCTGGCGCGATCGAGGCGCTCAATCCGGTATTCGATGTGACCCCGGCGGACCTGATCGACTTTATCGTCACCGAGAAAGGCGTGGTTGATCGCCCGGATGCGGAAAAAATGGCGCAATTGATGTGCCGCAAGCGTCTGCATTGAGTTTTTCAGCGAGTACGCCTCCTTGGTCGGCCGACTGCGGCTGGGGATAGGTGCGTCGCGGTGATTGTGGTAAGCTCCGGCGGTTTTCGGGGGTGCCCGTTATGGGCCTCTTACCTGCGCAGATACATGGCATAACTTATTGATTTGTCGTGAGTCGCTATGAGCCTCAAGGCACGGCGACAGACTCCACACCACTCAGGACGAGCGGCGTGGAGTTTCACCAGAAAAAGGAACAAGGCTACTCATGGGCGAACTGGCCAAAGAAATCCTCCCGGTCAATATTGAAGACGAACTCAAGCAGTCCTACCTCGATTATGCGATGAGCGTAATTGTTGGGCGCGCGCTGCCGGATGCACGTGATGGCTTGAAGCCCGTGCACCGCCGTGTGCTGTTTGCCATGAGTGAGTTGGGCAACGACTGGAACAAGGCTTACAAGAAGTCCGCCCGTGTGGTCGGTGACGTGATCGGTAAGTACCACCCACACGGTGATACCGCGGTGTACGACACCATCGTCCGCATGGCGCAGCCATTCTCGCTGCGTTACCTGCTGGTCGACGGTCAAGGTAACTTCGGTTCGGTGGACGGCGATAACGCCGCCGCCATGCGATACACCGAAGTGCGCATGACCAAGCTGGCCCATGAGCTGCTGGCTGACCTGCACAAAGAAACCGTGGATTGGGTGCCGAACTACGACGGCACCGAAATGATCCCGGCAGTTATGCCGACCAAAATCCCCAACCTGTTGGTCAACGGCTCCAGCGGTATCGCCGTGGGCATGGCCACCAATATTCCGCCGCACAACCTCACCGAAGTGATCAACGGTTGTCTGGCGCTGATCGACAACGGCGAGCTGACTGTCGATGAGCTGATGCAGTACATCCCCGGTCCGGACTTCCCGACTGCGGCGATCATTAACGGTCGCGCTGGCATCATCGAGGCCTACCGCACCGGTCGCGGGCGCATCTATATGCGTGCCCGGGCGATTATCGAAGACATCGACAAGGTCGGTGGCCGTCAGCAGATCATCGTCAGCGAGCTGCCGTACCAACTGAACAAGGCGCGCCTGATCGAGAAGATCGCCGAGCTAGTTAAAGAGAAGAAGCTCGAGGGCATTACTGAGCTGCGCGATGAGTCCGACAAGGACGGCATGCGCATTGTCATTGAGCTGCGTCGCGGCGAAGTACCGGAAGTGGTACTCAACAACCTCTACGCCCAGACCCAGATGCAGTGCGTATTCGGCATCAACGTGGTGGCGCTGATTGATGGCCAGCCGAAGGTCCTTAACCTCAAGGACATGCTCGAAGCCTTTATTCTGCACCGCCGTGAAGTGGTCACCCGCCGCACTGTATTCGAGCTGCGCAAGGCCCGTGAACGTGGCCATATCCTTGAAGGTCAGGCGGTTGCCCTGTCCAACATCGACCCGGTTATCGCTCTGATCAAGGCCTCGCCGACCCCGGCCGAAGCCAAGCTGGCGCTGATTGCCACGCCGTGGGAATCCAGTGCAGTGGAAACCATGGTCGAGCGCGCCGGTGCCGACGCCTGCCGTCCGGACGATCTTGATCCGCAGTACGGTCTGCGTGACGGCAAGTATTTCCTCTCGCCGGAACAGGCCCAGGCCATCCTCGAGCTGCGTCTGCACCGTTTGACCGGTCTTGAGCATGAAAAACTGCTGGCCGAATACCAGGAAATCCTCACCCAGATCGGCGAGCTGATCCGCATCCTCACCAGCGCTACGCGTCTGATGGAAGTGATCCGTGAGGAGCTGGAAGCGGTCAAGGCCGAGTTCGGCGATGCACGCCGCACCGAGATTCTCGACAACCGTCTGGACCTCAGTCTGGCTGACCTGATCACCGAAGAAGAACGTGTAGTCACCATCTCCCACAGTGGTTATGCCAAGAGCCAGCCGCTGCATGCCTACCAGGCGCAGCGTCGTGGCGGTAAAGGCAAGTCGGCCACCGGCGTGAAAGATGAGGATTACATCGAACATTTGCTGGTCGCCAACAGCCACGCCACGCTGTTGCTGTTCTCCAGCAAGGGCAAGGTGTACTGGCTGAAGACCTACGAAATTCCAGAAGCCTCGCGCGCCGCCCGTGGTCGTCCGCTGGTCAACCTGTTGCCGCTGGACGAAGGCGAGCGTATCACCGCCATGCTTCAGGTTGATCTGGAAGCCCTGCGTCAGCAGGCGCCAGAAGGCGACGAGCCGGACGATATCGAAGGCGTAGTGGTCGAGGCAGAGGAAGTTGAAGATCTGGCCGAAGGCGATGACGCCGACGACGAAACTCCGGATGAGCCGACCGGTGCCTACATCTTTATGGCCACGGCCAAAGGCACGGTGAAGAAGACGCCGCTGGTGCAGTTCAGTCGTCCGCGCAGCTCGGGCCTGATCGCCCTCAAGCTGGACGAAGATGACACCCTGATCTCCGCTGCCGTCACTGACGGCGCCCGCGAAGTGATGATGTTCTCCGACGGCGGCAAGGTGATTCGCTTCAAGGAAAGCAAGGTCCGCACCATGGGCCGTACCGCTCGCGGTGTGCGTGGTATGCGTCTGCCGGAAGGCCAGGAAATCATCTCCATGCTGATTCCTGAAGCCGACGCGCAGATTCTCACCGCTTCCGAGCGTGGCTACGGCAAGCGCACGGCGATGGCCGAGTTTCCGCGTCGCGGTCGTGGCGGCCAGGGCGTTATCGCCATGGTCAGCAACGAGCGTAACGGCAAGCTGGTCGGTGCGGTGCAGGTGCTTGAAGGCGAGGAAATCATGCTGATTTCCGACCAGGGCACATTGGTGCGTACCCGCGTCAGCGAAGTCTCCAGCCTGGGTCGTAATACCCAGGGCGTGACCCTGATCAAACTGGCCAAGGATGAAACCCTGGTTGGCCTTGAGCGTGTGCAGGAGCCTTCGGCGGAAGACGACGAAGAGCTGCTGGAAGGCGAAGAAGGCTTTGACGGCGCAGCTGCGGATGCAGACGATGCACCTGAGGCTGCTGACGAAAGCCCGATCAGCGAAGAGTAATCTGTCGGGGCGAGTGCGCTCGCCCCTGACGGCGAACAGGCTGTTGGAAAATGTAGGCGAGGTAGGCAGTACAAGGCAAAAACAGGCGAGGAAGCGGAGTTTACTGCTGTAAATGAACATTCCGAGCCTGTTTTTAACGCAGTAATGCCAACGCAGGTAGTTTTTCAACAGCCTGGTAGGATTTGGCGGCTGGCAGTGATAGTCAGCCACCCAGCATTTTTGAGCGAGAGTGGGTGTGAGCAAGCGAGCCTTTAACTTCTGCGCCGGCCCGGCCGCGCTTCCTGAAGCTGTTCTGCAACGCGCCCAGGCAGAACTCCTCGATTGGCAGGGTAAAGGCCTGTCGGTGATGGAGATGAGCCATCGCAGCGATGAGTACACCGCCATCGCACAAAAGGCCGAGCAGGATCTGCGCGACCTGATGGAAATTCCGTCCGACTATAAGGTGCTGTTCCTGCAGGGCGGGGCCAGCCAGCAGTTCGCTGAAATCCCGCTCAACCTGCTCCCCGAAGACGGTGTTGCCGACTATATCGACACCGGTATCTGGTCGAAGAAAAGCATCGAAGAAGCCAGTCGCTACGGCAATATCAATATCGCTGCCAGCGCCAAGGCTTATGACTACTTCGCCATCCCGGGTCAGAACGAGTGGCAGCTGTCGAAAGATGCCGCCTACCTGCACTACGCCAGCAACGAAACCATTGGCGGCCTGCAGTTCGACTGGATTCCCGAAGTCGGTGACGTGCCGCTGGTGGCGGATATGTCTTCCGACATCCTTTCGCGCCCGATCGATGTGTCGAAGTTCGGCCTGATCTACGCCGGTGCGCAGAAGAACATCGGCCCCAGCGGGCTGGTGGTGACTATCGTCCGTGAAGACTTGCTCGGCCGTGCCCGCAGCGTTTGTCCGACCATGCTCAACTACAAGATCGCGGCTGATAACGGCTCGATGTACAACACTCCCGCGACCTTCTCCTGGTACCTGTCCGGCCTTGTGTTCGAGTGGCTGAAAGAGCAGGGCGGGGTGGCCGCCATGGAGCGGATCAACCGCGCCAAGAAAGACCTGTTGTACAAGGCAATTGACACCAGCGACTTCTACAGCAACCCGATTGCCCATAACGCCCGCTCCTGGATGAACGTGCCGTTCCGCCTGGCTGACGAGAAGCTGGACAAGCCGTTCCTCGCCGGCGCCGATGCGCGCGGCCTGCTCAACCTCAAGGGCCACCGTTCGGTCGGCGGCATGCGTGCCTCCATCTATAACGCCGTTGGCCTGGACGCCGTTGAAGCGCTGGTGGCCTATATGGCCGAGTTCGAGAAGGAGCATGGCTGATATGTCCGAACAGGAACTGCAAGCCCTGCGTCTGCGCATCGACAACCTCGATGAGCGCATCCTTGAACTGATCAGCGATCGTGCCCGCTGCGCCGAAGAAGTCGCGCGGGTCAAGATGAAGGCGCTGCCGGAAGGCGAGAAGCCGGTGTTCTACCGCCCTGAGCGCGAAGCCCAGGTGCTTAAACGCATTATGGAACGCAACCAGGGGCCGCTGGGCAACGAGGAAATGGCGCGGCTGTTCCGCGAAATCATGTCTTCCTGCCTGGCCCTGGAAAATCCGCTCAAGGTTGCTTACCTTGGCCCGGAAGGCACGTTCTCCCAGGCGGCGGCGATGAAGCACTTCGGTCACGCGGTGATCAGTGTGCCGATGGCGGCGATCGATGAAGTGTTCCGTGAAGTGGCTGCCGGTGCAGTGAACTTCGGCGTGGTGCCGGTGGAGAACTCCACCGAAGGTGCGATCAACCACACCCTCGACAGCTTCCTCGAACACGACATGGTTATCTGTGGCGAAGTCGAGCTGCGTATTCACCATCACCTGTTGGTCGGTGAAACCACCAAAACCGACAAAATCACTCGCATCTATTCCCACGCCCAGTCCCTGGCCCAGTGCCGCAAGTGGCTGGACGCGCATTACCCGAATGTTGAGCGCGTGGCGGTATCGAGCAATGCTGACGCGGCCAAGCGGGTGAAAAGCGAGTGGAACAGTGCGGCGATTGCTGGCGATATGGCGGCCAATCTGTACGGCCTGACCAAGCTGGCGGAGAAGATCGAAGACCGTCCGGACAACTCCACGCGCTTTTTGATCATCGGCAGCCAGGAAGTGCCGCCAACCGGCGACGACAAGACCTCGGTCATCATCTCCATGCGCAACAAGCCGGGTGCGCTGCACGAGCTGCTGGTGCCGTTCCACAACAACGGCATTGATCTGACCCGCATCGAAACCCGCCCGTCGCGCAGCGGCAAGTGGACCTACGTGTTCTTTATCGACTTCGTCGGTCACCACCGCGATCCGCTGATCAAGGACGTGCTGGAAAAAATCAATCAGGAAGCTGTGGCGCTCAAGGTGCTGGGCTCCTATCCCAAAGCGGTACTTTAAAACTGCTGCGGTACGCCTCAGGTCTCAAGCTAAACGCGCATCGACGCCGGGCTGTACTTGGGGCTTGCGGCTTTAAGCGTGAGGCATTGCTATGACCGATTTCCTCGCCCTGGCTCAGCCAGGTGTACAGCAGCTGTCGCCCTATGTGCCGGGAAAGCCGGTGGATGAGCTGGCCCGTGAGCTGGATCTGGATCCGGCCAGCATCGTCAAGCTGGCCAGCAACGAGAACCCGCTAGGCCCCAGTCCCAAGGCGCTGGAAGCGATTCGTAGCGAGCTGGCCGAGCTGACTCGTTACCCCGATGGCAATGGTTTCGAGCTGAAAAGCCGTCTGGCTGCGCGCTGTGGCGTGCAACTCAATCAGGTCACCCTGGGTAACGGCTCCAACGACATTCTCGATCTGGTTGCTCGCGCCTATCTGGCCCCTGGCCTGAATGCGGTGTTCAGTCAGTACGCCTTTGCTGTTTACCCCATCTCGACCCAGGCCGTAGGTGCTCTGGGCAAGGTGGTGCCGGCCAAGGACTATGGCCACGACCTGGAAGCGATGCTGGCGGCCATCGATGAAAATACCCGTGTGGTGTTTATCGCCAACCCGAACAACCCGACTGGCACCTGGTTTGGCCCCGATGCGCTGGAGCGCTTTCTCGCGAGCGTACCGCAGAACGTGCTGGTGGTGCTGGATGAGGCTTATATCGAGTACGCCGAGGGTGATGAGCTGCCGGATGGCCTCGAGTACCTGGCGCGCTACGACAACCTGCTGGTCTCGCGCACCTTCTCCAAGGCCTATGGTCTGGCGGCGCTGCGCGTGGGGTATGCGCTCAGTTCTGCGCAGATCGCAGATGTGCTGAACCGTGTACGTCAGCCGTTCAACGTCAACAGCCTGGCCCTGGCGGCCGCCTGCGCTGCGCTGGATGATGCCGATTACCTGGCGCAAAGCCGTCAGCTCAATGATGCCGGAATGGCGCAGCTGGAAGCCGGCCTGCGCGAGTTGGGCCTGAGCTGGATTCCGTCGAAAGGCAACTTTATTGCTGTGGATTTTGGCCGCGATACTGCCGCGATCAACCAGGCGCTGCTACGTGCTGGGGTAATCGTGCGGCCGGTCGCCGGTTACGGCATGCCAAATTTCCTGCGCGTTTCGATTGGTCTGCCTGCCGAGAATGCGTGCTTCCTTGAGGCCTTGGCCAAGGTGCTGAGCGCGTGAGTGAGGTCAAGTCTGCTGTCACTCAGGTGCAATCTATTGCACCTAAGCTCGGCCGCCTGGTGGTTGTCGGTCTGGGTCTGATTGGCGGCTCCTTCGCCAAGGGCTTGCGTGAGCGCGGCCTGTTTCGCGAAGTGGTTGGTGTCGATCTGGATCCGGAGTCGCGGCGCCTGGCTGTAGAACTGGGTGTGGTTGATCGCTGCGAGGTTGATCTGGCTGCCGCCTGTCAGGAGGCTGATGTGATTCAGCTCGCGGTGCCTATCCTGGCCATGGAGAAGCTGCTGGCTGAACTGGCCAAGCTTGATCTGGGTCCGGCGGTGCTCACCGATGTGGGTAGCGCCAAAGGCAATGTGGTGCGCGCCGCGCGCCTGGCCTTTACCGGTAAAACGGTGCGCTTTGTGCCCGGGCATCCGATTGCCGGCTCCGAGCAGAGTGGGGTGGAGGCCTCCAATTCCCAGCTGTTCCGCCGCCATAAGGTCATCCTGACCCCTTGCGAGCAGAGCGATGAGTCCGCCCTGGCGCTGGTCGATGCGCTGTGGCGCGAGCTGGGCGCGGATGTCGAACATATGGAGGTCGAGCATCACGATCAGGTACTGGCCGCGACCAGTCATCTGCCGCATTTGCTGGCCTTCACCCTGGTCGACTCGCTGGCCAAGCGCAGTGAAAATCTGGAGATATTTCGTTACGCCGCCGGCGGTTTTCGCGACTTTACGCGGATTGCCGGCAGTGATCCGGTCATGTGGCACGACATCTTCCTCGCAAATCGCGAGGCGGTGCTGCGCACGCTGGACGTATTTCGCGACGACCTCGACGCCTTGCGCGACGCGGTTGACGCAGGGGACGGGCATCAATTACTGGGCGTATTCACTCGCGCCCGCGTGGCCCGTGAGCATTTCGGCAAAATTCTGGCCCGCAGGGCCTATGTGGATGCTATGCACTCGAACGATCTGGTTTTTCTGGCTAACCCTGGCGGCAAACTCTCCGGGCGTATTCGCGTTCCGGGCGACAAGTCCATCTCCCACCGCTCGATCATGCTCGGCTCGCTGGCTGAAGGCACCACGCACGTCGAAGGCTTTCTGGAAGGTGAGGATGCCCTGGCAACGCTGCAAGCGTTCCGTGACATGGGTGTGGTCATCGAAGGCCCGCATCATGGTCGCGTGACCATTCACGGGGTGGGCCTGAATGGCCTGAAGGCGCCGGCTGGTCCGCTATACATGGGCAACTCCGGCACCTCGATGCGCCTGCTCTCCGGTTTGCTGGCGGCACAACCGTTCGACACCATGCTGACCGGTGATGCCTCGCTGTCCAAACGTCCTATGAATCGTGTCGCCAAGCCGCTGCGCGAAATGGGTGCAGTGATCGAAACTGCTCCGGAAGGCCGTCCTCCATTGATGATCAAGGGTGGCCAGCGCCTGACCGGCATGGACTACGAAATGCCCATGGCCAGCGCTCAGGTCAAGTCCTGCCTGCTGCTGGCGGGCCTGTATGCCGCAGGTCGCACTTCGGTGACTGAGCCGGCGCCGACCCGTGACCACACCGAGCGCATGCTGCGCGGCTTCGGCTACCCGGTTACGGTGGATGGCAGCACGGCGAGTGTTGAGTCGGGCCACAAGCTGACCGCGACCCATATCGAAGTGCCGGCGGATATTTCCTCGGCAGCGTTCTTCCTGGTCGCCGGCAGCATTGCCGAAGACTCCGAGCTGGTGCTGGAACACGTTGGCATCAACCCGACCCGTACTGGTGTCATCGATATCCTCAAGCTGATGGGCGGCGACATTGCCCTGGAGAACCAGCGTGAAGTGGGCGGCGAAACCGTGGCCGATATTCGCGTGCGCAGCGCCAAGCTGAAAGGTATCGATATTCCGGAAGATCTGGTGCCGCTGGCAATCGACGAGTTTCCCGTGCTGTTCGTGGCTGCTTCGGTGGCTGAAGGCCGCACCGTGCTGCGCGGCGCTGAAGAGCTGCGGGTCAAGGAATCCGATCGGATTCAGGTAATGGCCGACGGCCTGATTGCGCTGGGTGTCAAGGCTGAGCCAACTCCGGATGGCATCATTATCGAAGGCGGCAGCATAGGTGGTGGCGAAGTCTGGGCGCATGGGGACCACCGTATCGCTATGTCGTTCAGTGTCGCCTCGCTGCGCGCCACTGCGCCGATCCGCATTCATGACTGTGCCAACGTCGCCACCTCGTTCCCCAATTTCCTCGCGCTGTCGGCTCAGGTCGGCATCCGTGTGGCCGAGGAGGGCAAGGCATGATCGTCGCTCCGGTTATTACCATCGACGGGCCAAGCGGCTCGGGCAAAGGCACTATTGCCGGCCTGCTGGCCAAGCAGTTGGGCTGGAATCTGCTGGATTCGGGTGCGCTGTATCGTCTGTTGGCTTTTGCTGCGGGCAATCACGGTGTCGATCTGACCAATGAAGAGGCGATGAAGCTGCTCGCCGCTCATCTGGATGTGCAATTTATTGCCGCCGGTGATGGCCATGGTCAGCGCATCATTCTTGAAGGCGAAGAAGTCACAGACCTGATCCGCAATGAGCAGGTCGGTGCCGGGGCTTCGCAGGTGGCTTCGCTGTCCGCCGTGCGTGCGGCTCTGCTGCAGCGTCAGCAGGCGTTCCAGGAAATGCCGGGTCTGGTCGCTGACGGTCGTGATATGGGTACTGTGGTATTTCCCGATGCGCCGCTTAAGATTTTCCTCACCGCCAGCGCCGAGGAGCGCGCCCGCCGCCGCTACTTGCAGTTGAAGGCCAAGGGCGATGATGTTAATCTCGCGAGACTTCTTGATGAGATTCAGGCGCGCGACGAGCGCGATACCCAGCGTGCAGTGGCGCCGCTCAAGCCGGCAGCCGATGCGATCCAGCTGGATTCCACTGAACTCTCCATCGAACAAGTGCTTGAACGAATTCTGAGTGAGGTCGCCAATCGCGATCTCGCCGGATGATAAGAGCCACAGCTGGTTTAAGCTGACCGGCTCGCAAGGAGGCGTACGGGAACCCAGTCCTTGTCCCGTTTGCTTCTTTTTATATGAACGTACCCACATTGTCTGGAATGTGGTTTGGGCGGATTCCCTGCCTTGAATCAACAGGAATTAAAATGAGCGAAAGCTTTGCTGAACTGTTTGAAGAAAGCCTAAAAAACCTGAATCTTCAGGCTGGCTCGATCATCACCGCTATCATCGTCGACATCGATTACCAAGCTGGTTGGGTAACCGTTCACGCTGGTTTGAAGTCTGAAGGCCTCATCCCGCTGGAGCAGTTCCACAACGACGCTGGCGAGCTGACCATTAAGGTCGGTGACGAAGTTCACGTTGCCCTGGACGCGGTTGAAGATGGCTTTGGTGAAACCAAGCTGTCCCGCGAAAAAGCTAAACGTGCCGAGTGCTGGATCGTTCTGGAAGCAGCTTTCGCCGCTGAGGAAGTGGTTACGGGCGTTATCAACGGTAAGGTTAAGGGCGGCTTCACTGTCGACGTTAACGGCATCCGTGCGTTCCTTCCAGGTTCATTGGTCGATGTCCGTCCGGTGCGTGATACCACTCACCTGGAAGGCAAAGAACTCGAATTCAAAGTCATCAAGCTGGACCAGAAGCGCAACAACGTTGTCGTTTCCCGCCGCAGCGTGCTGGAAGCCGAGAATAGCGCTGAGCGCGAAGCTCTGCTGGAATCCCTACAGGAAGGTCAGCAAGTCAAAGGTATCGTCAAGAACCTCACCGACTACGGCGCGTTCGTGGATCTGGGTGGCGTCGACGGCCTGTTGCACATCACCGACATGGCTTGGAAGCGTATCAAGCATCCGTCGGAAATCGTCAGCGTTGGCGATGAAATCGACGTCAAGATCCTCAAATACGATCGCGAGCGCAACCGTGTTTCCCTCGGCCTCAAGCAGCTGGGCGAAGATCCATGGGTTGCCATCAAGGCGCGTTACCCGCAGGACACCCGTGTTACTGCGCGCGTAACCAACCTGACCGACTACGGCTGCTTCGCAGAGCTGGAAGAAGGCGTGGAAGGCCTGGTGCACGTATCCGAAATGGATTGGACCAACAAAAACATCCATCCTTCGAAAGTCGTTAACGTCGGCGACGAAGTGGAAGTTATGGTTCTGGATATCGACGAAGAGCGTCGTCGTATCTCCCTGGGTATCAAGCAGTGCAAAACTAACCCGTGGGAAGATTTCTCCGGTCAGTTCAACAAGGGCGACAAAATCTCCGGCACCATCAAGTCGATCACCGATTTCGGTATCTTCATTGGTCTGGATGGCGGCATCGACGGCCTCGTTCACCTGTCCGACATCTCCTGGAGCGAAGTAGGCGAAGAAGCTGTACGCCGCTTCAAGAAAGGCGACGAGCTGGAAACCGTTATCCTCTCCGTTGACCCGGAGCGTGAGCGCATTTCCCTCGGCATCAAGCAGCTGGAAGAAGATCCGTTCTCCGACTACGTTGCAGTCAACGACAAAGGCACTATCGTTCGCGGTACTGTGAAAGAAGTTGACGCCAAGGGCGCAGTCATCACCCTGGCCGATGGCATTGAAGCGACTCTGAAAGCCTCCGAAATCAGCCGTGACCGCGTTGAAGATGCGCGCAATGTACTGAAGGAAGGCGAAGAAGTAGAAGCCAAAATCATCAGCGTTGACCGTAAGAGCCGTGTAATCAGCTTGTCGGTCAAGTCGAAAGACGTTGAAGACGAAAAAGAAGCCATCAAGGAAATGCGTAAGCAGGAAGTTGAAACTGCTGGCCCGACCACCCTTGGTGATCTGCTCCGTGCGCAAATGGAAAAACAGAACTAAGTTCGGTTTATCCAGAGAAAAAGGGCGACTTCGGTCGCCCTTTTTTGTGCCTGAAAATCGCTAAGGTGTTGTTTTATAGGCTGTTCAAATCTGGCGAGGCATGCTAAAACCTTTCTATCTAGTGATCTAGCCGCTTGAAAAAGAAGGGAAAGCCATGACCAAGTCGGAGTTGATCGAGCGCATCGTTACCCATCAGGGGCAGCTCTCGTCCAAGGATGTGGAGTTGGCGATCAAGACCATGCTTGAGCAAATGTCTCAGGCGCTGTCGACAGGGGATCGTATCGAGATCCGCGGCTTTGGCAGCTTCTCGCTGCACTACCGCGCGCCGCGTGTAGGGCGTAACCCGAAGACCGGTGACTCGGTTCGGCTAGATGGCAAGTTTGTGCCGCATTTTAAGCCGGGCAAGGAGTTGCGTGATAGGGTTAATGAGGACGAGTAGTGGCTGGGTTGGTTTTCTGATCTAAGATTGCGCATCGTCCTAAGTCTATGGGGTGGCATGTATAAGTGCCGTGCCTTACTTTCTGATTTTCGTCAAAATATCTGTCTACTCATACCGCTACTCCGGCTTTGAATGCTGGGGTGATTGGTTACTCATCTGATGACTTCTTGTGGCTTCGCTGTCTTGCCTTTTGCGATTTCTCCTGAAAGCAGGCTCAAGGCAAGTGCTGAGTCGGGTTTTGGGGGGGCGTGAATGAATGCCGTGAATCGGTATTTTTAGAAAGGGGTTGGCGTGCTTTGTGGTTGATATGCGAAAATTGGGTTCTGGAAATTTCGTGCATTAGATGTGGGGTGAGGTTGGTTGCCTAGTAGGGGCGTCTTCGGCAGTGAACTGCACTCCTCTGGCCGTGCTCGTGTATTTTTTAAAGAATTAGAAGTGGAGTGTTATCTGTGAAGGCTGGTCTGCAGCAGGCGAGTATTGATAAATTTAAGAGTAGGGATGCGCTGATTGGTATCGTCGGTCTGGGTTATGTCGGCCTTCCGTTGATGTTGCGCTATAACTCCATCGGTTTTCGGGTGCTAGGTATTGATATTGATGAGCATAAGGTTGCTAGGCTCAATTCAGGGCAAAGTTATATTGAGCACATACCTGGCGAGCAGGTTGCTAAAGCGCGTAGCGGTGGGTTTGAAGCAACCACTGATTTCATGCGAGTAAGAGAGTGCGATGCACTGATTCTTTGTGTACCTACACCGCTAAATAAATATCGTGAGCCTGATATGAGCTTCGTAATTGATACTACAAATGCGATTAAGCCTTATCTTCGAGCAGGTCAGGTTATTTCTCTCGAGAGTACAACATATCCAGGTACAACCGAGGAAGAGTTGTTGCCACGAGTGCAGGAAGGTGGGCTAGTAGTAGGGCAGAATATCTTCCTGATCTATTCCCCTGAGCGTGAAGATCCAGGTAATCCAAACTTTGAGACTCGCACCATACCCAAGGTGATCGGTGGTCATACGCCTTCATGCTTGGAAGTCGGGATTGCATTATATGAGCAAGCAATCGACCAAGTGGTACCGGTCAGCTCAACCAAAGCTGCTGAAATGACCAAGCTGTTGGAGAATATTCATCGGGCGGTCAACATCGGCTTGGTCAACGAAATGAAGATCGTCGCCGATCGTATGGGTATTGATATTTTCGAAGTGGTCGATGCTGCGGCTACCAAGCCGTTCGGCTTCACTCCTTATTACCCAGGACCAGGCCTTGGTGGTCACTGTATTCCGATTGACCCTTTCTATCTCACATGGAAGGCCCGCGAGTATGGCTTACATACTCGTTTTATCGAGCTTTCTGGTGAGGTCAACCAGGCTATGCCTGAGTACGTCGTTAACAAGCTGATGGATGGTCTAAACGACAGTGCCAAAGCTCTGAAAGGCAGCAAGGTGTTGGTGCTGGGCATCGCTTATAAGAAGAACGTTGACGATATGCGTGAGTCGCCGTCAGTTGAGATCATGGAGCAGCTTGAAGCCAAGGGTTGTGTCGTCGCCTACAGTGACCCTCATGTGCCGGTGTTCCCGAAAATGCGCGAGCATCATTTTGAGCTGTCTAGTGAACCGCTGAGTGCGGAGAACCTTGCGAACTTCGACGCAGTAGTCCTCGCGACCGACCATGATAAGTTCGACTACGAGCTGATTCGTCAGCACGCTCGTTTGATTGTCGACAGTCGTGGCAAGTACCGTACCCCTGAAGCCCACATCATCAAAGCCTGATTGCCGGAGAGTCGCTCTTGAAACGTTTTGCCCTTATTGGTGCTGCGGGTTATATCGCCCCGCGGCACATGCGTGCCATCAAGGACACCGGTAACGAGCTGGTTTTGGCCTACGATATCAATGATTCGGTCGGCATCATTGATAGCCTTTCACCACAAAGCGAGTTTTTCACCGAGTTCGAGCGTTTCGTCGAACATGCAAACCTTATCAAGCGTGATTCGGCTACTGCTCTGGATTATGTCGCAGTCTGCTCCCCGAACTATCTGCATCATGCGCATATTGCTGCCGGCCTACGTCTCGGTTGCGATGTGATTTGCGAGAAGCCGCTGGTACCGACGCCAGAAGTTTTGGATGAACTGTCCCGTGTCGAAAAAGAGACCGGTAAACGCGTCTACAACATTCTGCAATTACGCCACCATCAGGCGATCCTAGACCTTAGGGCGAAGGTCGCTGGTGAAGACCGCGATGGCAAATATGATGTTGAACTTACGTATATTACATCCCGTGGCAAGTGGTACATGGAGAGTTGGAAGGGCGATCCGCGTAAATCATACGGTGTGGCTACTAATATCGGTGTGCACTTCTACGACATGCTGCATTTTATCTTTGGCAAGTTGCAGCGCAATGTCGTGCACTTCGCCAATGACTACAAGGCGGCTGGATATTTGGAGTATGAAAGAGCTCGTGTGCGCTGGTTCTTGTCCATTGATGCCGATGATTTGCCGGAGTCGGTAAAGGGCAAGAAGCCAACCTATCGCTCAATAGCTGTCGATGGTGCCGAGATGGAGTTCTCGGAAGGTTTCACCGATCTACATACCACAAGCTATGAGGAAATTCTTGCAGGTCGTGGTTACGGTATTGAGGATGCACGTCATTGCGTCGAGACGGTCAACACGATCCGTTCTGCCCAGATCGTTGTACCACAGGAGGGTGAAGGTCACCCGTTCCTTGGCTCCTTGAAGCGCTGAGGTCGGCATGAACTATCAGGTCCATGCCTCGGCCATCGTCGACGACGGTGCGCAGATCGGCGACGGTTCCCGACTCTGGCACTTTGTGCATGTCTGTGCTGGGGCGCGTATTGGCAAGGGTGTGTCTCTTGGGCAGAACGTTTTCGTCGGTAACAAGGTGTTGATCGGCGATAACTGCAAAATCCAGAACAACGTCTCGGTTTACGACAACGTGACCTTAGAAGAGGGCGTTTTCTGTGGTCCGAGTATGGTGTTCACCAACGTCTATAACCCCCGCTCGTTGATTGAGCGTAAGAGTGAATACCGCGATACCTTGGTTCGTAAAGGTGCCACTTTGGGTGCGAATTGCACCATCGTCTGTGGCGTGACCATTGGTGAGTTTGCCTTTGTTGGCGCTGGTGCAGTCATTAACAAGAATGTTCCGGCATATGCCTTGATGGTAGGGGTACCGGCTCGGCAGATCGGTTGGATGAGCGAATTCGGTGAGCAACTCGATCTTCCCTTGGATGGCCAGGGTAGTACGCCGTGTATACATTCAGGCGCACGGTATGTACTTAAAGGAAAGGTGTTGATCAAGGAGAATATCTAGTGATCGAATTTATTGACCTCAAGGCCCAGCAAGCGCTAATCAAGGAAAAAGTTGATGCCGGTATTCAACGAGTTTTGGCGCACGGTCAATACATTCTTGGACCGGAAGTAGGTGAACTTGAAGAGAAACTCGCGGACTTTGTAGGTGCGAAATACTGCATTAGCGTAGCGAATGGTACTGATGCTCTACAAATTTCCCAGATGGCTCTAGGGATTGGCCCAGGTGATGAAGTTATTACTCCTGGATTTACCTATATTGCCACTGCAGAGACGGTTGCCTTGCTGGGGGCTAAGCCTGTTTATGTAGATGTTGATTCGCGTACATATAACCTTGATACGAAAATTCTTGAGGCTGCAATTACCCCGCGTACCAAAGCAATTATCCCTGTATCGCTATATGGTCAGTGTGCTGACTTCGATGCCATAAATACCATTGCGCAAAAATATGGAATTCCAGTCATCGAAGATGCAGCGCAAAGCTTCGGGGCAGTATATAAGGGGCGCAAAAGTTGCAATCTGACAACCATCGCCTGCACCAGTTTCTTTCCTAGCAAACCACTTGGTTGTTATGGTGATGGTGGTGCGATCTTTACGAATGACGATGAATTGGCAATCGTGTTACGCCAGATTGCTCGGCATGGCCAGGATCGGCGTTACCACCATGTTCGCATCGGTGTGAATAGCCGTCTTGATACGTTGCAGGCTGCTATTTTGTTGCCAAAGCTGGATATCTTCGAAACGGAGATACAACAGCGGCAGCAGGTAGCTAAGCGTTATGCACATCTGTTAGGGCAGCGTGGTATAGCTGCGCCTTTTATTGATGAGCACAACCTTAGTGCTTGGGCCCAGTATACGGTTCAAGTAGATGCACGTGACGGTGTTCAGGAATGGCTCAAAAACTCCGGTGTACCGACTGCGGTGCATTACCCAATCCCACTGAATCAGCAACCAGCCGTCAGGGACGAACACGCCAATCTTCCTATTGGTGATGCGATTGCTCGAAAGGTAATGAGCCTACCGATGCATCCCTATCTTTCCGTGACCGACCAAGAAGTGATCAGCGCAGCGCTGGCGGCCGCAACTCGTATTTAATGGAGTACATAGTATGAAAGTCCAAGGTTCTAAGATTCTAGTAATTGGCGGTGCTGGTTTTATTGGTAGTTTCGTCGTCTCCGAGCTGCTCAAGGCTGGCGCTGCCGAAGTCGTGATTTATGACAACTTCGCCCGCGGGAAAGTCAGCAATATTGCAGAGCAGTTGAAAGATCCACGTTGCCGCTTGTATGCGAATGGTGGTGATGTCCGTGAGGTAGATCTGCTAGACGATGCTATGAAAGGCATGGACGGCGTGATTCATCTGGCCGCCATGTGGCTGCTGCACTGCAAAGATTTCCCGCGTACCGCGTTCCACGTAAACATCGAAGGCACCTTCAACGTGCTTGAAGCTTGCGTGAAGAACAACATCAAGCGCCTAGTTTATTCATCTTCTGCATCCGTATACGGCGATGCAGTTGAAGTGCCAATGACAGAATCGCATCCGTTCAATAACCGTAACTTCTACGGTGCCACTAAGATTGCGGGCGAAGCCATGTGTCATGCGTACCATGACCGCTTTGGTCTGAGCTATGTCGGCTTGCGCTACATGAACGTTTACGGCCCTCACCAGGATCAGACGGCTGCTTACACAGGCGTTATTCCGATCATGCTGAACAAGATCGACGCTAACGAGGGGCCGGTTATCAATGGTGACGGTACCCAGGCATATGACTTCATCTATGTAGAGGACGTAGCGCGCTGCAACGTTGCTGCTCTGGAGTCGGAAGCTACTGATCAGTTCTATAACGTAGGCACTGGCGTGCAAACCAGCATCAAGGAGCTGTGCGATAGCATCCTGGATCTGAAAGCGTCTGATCTGAAAGTCGAGTACCGTCCTTACAGTGCCGACGATGCGCGTCGTATGGTGCAGAACCGCATTGGCTGTCCGAAGAAAGCGACCGAAGACCTTGGCTTCACCTATACGTACGAGCTACGCGAGGGCCTGCAAAAACTGATCGACTGGCGTGCTGAGCACGGGGCGGAGTGAGCGTGATGGAAAAGCGCAATATCGCCATCTCGTTGCCCTGCACTGGCGAAGAAGAGTGGCAGGCTACTCGAGAGCCTTTGATGAGCGGTTGGCTGACCCAGGGGCCGAAGGTTGCTGCCTTTGAAAAAGCCTTTGCCGAGCGTCACCAAGTACCGCATGCCCTAGCAGTAACCTCCTGTACCACCGGCCTACATTTGGCGCTTGCTGGTCTGGGTATCGGTCCAGGTGACGAAGTCATTGTGCCGGCCTTCACCTGGGTTGCCACGGCAAACGTTGTGCTGTACTGTGGTGCAACACCGGTCTTTATCGACGTTGATCCACAGACCTACAACTTGGATGTCGCGCAGATTACCGCCAAGGTGACCGACAGGGCTCGTGCAGTGATTGCTGTCCACTTGTTTGGTCGCTGTGTGGACATGGACGCCCTGCGTGCTGGATTGCCAGCTGACGTCGCTATCGTCGAAGACGCTGCTTGCGCAGCTGGTGCAAGTTGGAACGGAAAGCCATCCGGCAGTTTGGGTGATGTTGCGGCGTTCTCCTTCCATCCTCGCAAATCGGTGACGACAGGTGAGGGTGGCATGGTCACCACGGCAGACGCTGAGCTCGCCGAACGTATGAACCAACTGCGTAACCATGGTGCTACGTTGTCCGAAGAGCAGCGGCACCACGGCCCGCGGCCTTATCTGTTACCAGAATTTAACCTGTTGGGCTTCAACTACCGTATGACTGATCTGCAGGGTGCAGTAGGTTTGGTCCAGTTAGGCAAGCTCGATGGCTTTATTGATGAGCGTGCGCGTTGGGCCGAGTACTACTGTGATCAACTGGCTGATATCGATTGGTTGCGTCTGCCTTCTGCCCCGGCGGGTGGACGACACGGCTGGCAAGCCTTTGTGACTTACATTGACCCTGCCAAGGCACCGATGCCACGTAACGACATGATGGAGATTTTACAGGCCAAGGGCATTTCAACCCGCCCTGGTACTCATGCTGTCCACATGCTTGCTTACTATCGTGATCGTTTTGGGTTCAATCCGGAAGATTTCCCAGGTGCGCGTGATTGCAATGACCACACCATGGCAATTCCGCTGCACAACCGCATGACTGCTGAAGATTATGCTTATGTAGTCGACGCGATCCGCCAGTTGGGCTAACGCTTATATTCCCTAGGAACTTGCCTGGGGCGCTAGTAAAGGTGATGGACCTGGGCAGGGTAGTTCAGGGGCACCACCTTCCCCGTTTTTTAGGAGCAACAACGCGCATGTGTGGTATTGCCGGTCTCATCTATCTCGACAACAACCCGGTATCGCCTGTAGTTCTGCAGCGTATGACGGACGCGATCGCCCACCGAGGCCCTGATGGAGAAGGGCACTGGATCGAAGGTAACGTAGGTCTTGGCCATCGTCGCCTGGCGATCATTGACCTGTCGCCGGCTGGTCACCAGCCGATGGCATCCGTGTCCCAGCGTTATGTGATGGTCTACAACGGTGAGGTCTACAACTACCGTGAGCTGCGCGTCGAGCTCGAGGCCTTGGGCTATCAGTTTCGCTCCCGTACCGACAGTGAGGTGGTGCTCAACGCATTGATGGCCTGGGGCCCGAAAGCGCTGGAGCGTTTCAACGGCATGTTCGGCTTGGCGCTGTGGGATCGACAGGAGCAAACACTGCTGCTTGCCCGGGACCGCTATGGCATCAAGCCGCTCTACTATTCACTTCAGGGGCAGACGCTGGCCTTCGGCTCCGAACAGAAAGCTATTCTGGCGATGCCGGAGTTCCGCCGAAGCATGGACAAGGAAGCGCTGCTGGAATACTTCACCTTCCAGAACATCTTTACTGATAGAACCCTCCTCAATGACGTCAAGCTGCTACCGGCTGGCCACTACGCAATCTTGGACTTGAAACGTAAAACACTCGCGCTGCAGTTTACTCAATATTGGGACTATGACTTCCGTGAGCCAAAGCACAAGGCCAGCGACGAAGAGTATCGTGAAGAGCTAGACCGTCTCTTCAAGCAAGCTGTTAACCGTCAATTAGTTACGGATGTTGAGCTCGGTAGCTACCTGAGTGGAGGAGTGGATTCAGGTTCGATCACCGCGATCGCTGCCAAATCCTATCCCTACATGAAAACCTTCACCTGTGGCTTTGACCTCAACTCGGCCTCGGGAATCGAAATGGGTTTTGATGAGCGCAGTAAGGCCGAATACATGTCCTATCACTTCAAGACCGAGCACTATGAGATGGTGCTAAAGGCAGGTGATATGGAGCGTGTACTGCCGAAGCTAGCCTGGCATTTGGAAGAGCCGCGTGTGGGGCAAAGTTACCCGAATTATTATGCTGCCCAGTTAGCCTCAAAGTTTGTAAAAGTTGTAATGTCTGGTGCTGGTGGTGATGAGTTGTTTGGTGGCTATCCGTGGCGTTATTATCGTGCCGTGGTCAACGACGACTTCGAGCATTATATCGACAAGTACTATAACTTCTGGCTGCGACTGATCCCGAATAATCAGATTAAGCAAGTGTTCGCGCCTATCTGGGATGATGTTAAGCACGTGTGGACTCGGGATATTTTCCGGGACGTTTTTAAGCATCACGCGGACAATCTCTATACTCCCGAGGATTACATCAACCATTCGTTGTACTTCGAGGCCAAAACCTTCCTCCATGGCCTTCTGGTTGTTGAAGACAAGCTCAGCATGGCGCACGGGCTGGAAAGTCGTGTGCCGTTCCTAGACAACGACCTAGTTGATTTCGCAATGCGCTGTCCGGTTCATTTGAAACTGAATAACCTGTCTCAAGTCATTCGGTTGAACGAGAACGAGTCTGGTGGCAAGTCCGCCAAATATTTCCAGAAAACTCACGATGGCAAACAAGTGCTTCGTGACGTAATGGGTAAATATATTCCAAGCGATATAGCAAAGGCAGAGAAGCAAGGGTTTTCTGCGCCGGATGCAAGTTGGTTCAAGGGTGAAAGTATTGATTTCGTCAAGAAGAAGCTTTTGAGTCGTGACGCCTTGATCTACAAGTTCATGAGCGAAGAGGCAGTCGGAACTCTGGTTGGCGAGCATCTGTGTGGCCAAGAAAACCGCCGTTTGCTGATTTGGGCCCTGTTGAATACTGAAGAATATTTGGAGGCATTTCATGATTAGTCTTACTATGCTACAACGCGTCGAAGAGCTGTTTGGGCTTGAGCCTGGTGCGTTTGCCGGCTCGAACTTCTTCTCATTTAATAAAACGACTGATTTTGAAGCCCAGGCCCAAACCAACGATGTGTTCAGTGAAAAGTGGGTTTCCTATAACGATAGCGATGAAAAAGAAAATCTGTACCAGTTGTCGCGCGATTGGTATCTGAGTCTTTATGGTTTTGTCAGCGAAGCCGAACTGGCTGCTTTCCTTCAACGGCAGAAAGTGATTTTCGATGCAGGTTGCGGCCTGGGATACAAAGCCGCCTGGTTTGCTAAGCTGGCGCCGGAGTCCATCGTTATCGGCATGGACTTTTCCGACGCTTCGCTGTGTGCGGCGAATAATTACCGGGATATTCCAAATCTGTTCTTTGTCAAAAGCGATATTGCCGACACCCATTTTGCCGATGGCGCTATCGATTACGTAAGTTGTGATCAGGTCATCATGCATACCGAAGATCCTGACGCAACATCCCGCGAGCTGTCGCGCATCACCAATACTGGGGGGGATTCGCTTGTTATTTCTATGCGAAGAAAGCCTTGTCCCGGGAGTTGCTCGACGATCATTTCCGCAGCTATTGCAAGGAGCTTTCCTCGGAAGACTTGTGGACAATGTCACGTCAACTGACAGACCTTGGCAAGGTGCTTTCTGAGTTGAATGTGAAGTTTACCTCGCCAGATATTCCACTGCTCGGTATCAAGGGCGGGGAATACGACATTCAGCGGTTTATCTACTGGAACTTCCTGAAATGCTTCTGGAACCCGGATCTGGGAGTTGAAACCTCCGACGCGATCAATTTCGATTGGTATAGCCCGAGCAATGCTCGTCGCTTCTCGGAGGCCGAGGTGCGCGCGCTTGTTTCCGAAAATGGCCTGCGCTTCATTTACTTCCATAGTGAGCCGGCTTGCTACAGTGGCCGTTTTGGCAAGTAAGGGGAGTATATGAGGGTTGTAGGAATTGCCGCTTCGGTATTTGGCCTCAAATGTCTGGAAGCGTTGAAAGGGGGGGCGGGTTGTGAATTGGTCGGTGTGATCACCGCGCCGCAGAAGTTCCCGATTTCCTATCGGCCTTCCGGTGTAACGAACGTCCTTTTCGCAGATGTTTCTGATTTTTGCGCGAATTCAGATATCCCCTATACCGTCATGACTGGCGGAATGAACGACGAAGCCTTGTTGGCGGAAGTCAAGGGATGGCAGCCTGATATATTTATCGTCGCCGGTTGGTACCACATGCTGCCCGCCTCATGGCGCAACATCGCGCCCGCTTACGGTTTGCACGCCTCGCTGTTGCCAAAATATAGCGGTGGCGCTCCATTGGTATGGGCGATCATCAATGGCGAGCAGAAAACGGGCATCACCTTCTTCCGTTTTGATGCAGGTGTGGATAGCGGCCCAATTGTCGGGCAGAAAGCGGTGAGTATCGACCCGACAGACACCATCGCAACTCTCTATGCAAAGATTGAACTGCTTGGTCTTGAACTGATTTCCGAGGTGTTACCGCGTCTTGCCTGTGGCGACGCGCTCCATCTGGTGCAGGACGAAAGCCAGCGCAGTGTTTTCCCTCAGCGCTCCCCGGAAGACGGGCTTATTAATTTCCTGCAGGACGCCACCAGGCTCTATGACTTTGTCAGAGCACAAACCAAGCCCTACCCGGGCGCCTTCTTTGTCATGGATGAAACAATTGTAAGAGTTTGGGCTGTTGGTGCCGAGCGGGTACGTCTGGATGGCGTCGAGCCTGGCCCGTTCAAGGCTTCTGATGGCAGCCTGTATCTGGTCGGTCTTGGCGCCATCGGGCTGAAGATCTATTCGATGAATGTTGAAACTGCCTGAAAGTTGGAGCTTTGTTTATGTGGCGCGCTACCGTTCGACGAGGAATCAAGGCGTTAGGACTTGCCTTTGGTTCCTTGGTTTTCTTTGTATTGCTGCTGCCGGTGGTTTTAATCGGCCGGCGCAATAGTGCCAAGCGGGTATCATCCCCTCATCTGGCCTGGGGGGATGCGCCGATTATCAGTAATCCTTACTGGGCAAGGATCATGAAGTCGGCTGGCTACAGTTCATGCGGTTTTACCGATGGCTACTGTTACACGATCAACAAGCGTGAAGACTATGATCGGCTGCTCGCTGATCACTTCCCAGGCGTTCCCTACGAAGGCAAGAAATTTTTAGGTTTTCTCCGGTGCCTGTTGGAGTTCGATGTATTTTTTATTTCCTTCAATGGCTTCCTGCTCGGCGGCACGCCATTCTGGCGTCTCGAGAGTCATGTGTTCCGTGCCGCCGGCAAGAAGGTGGTGGTCATGCCGTTTGGCCTTGACTCCTATATCTACAATCGGGTCAGGTCTACCGAGCTGCTCCATGGGCTGATGATGTCGATTCCTGGACCGGCAATACGTCAGATGCGTATTGGGGCAAAAGTCGATTACTGGTGTGAAAAGGCTGATGCTGTCATTCCTGGGATAATGTGGGCCGATGGTTTTGGGCGTTGGGATGCTCTTGTCCCAAGTGTCGTTTCGGTCAATGAAAGTGAGTGGGAAGTTTCTCAACGCAATTCGCCTGCTAACGGTGTTGATGATGTCGTCTATATTGCGCATGCACCAAATCATCGTGGCTTCAAGGGCAGCGAATTCGTTCTCGAAGCCGTTCACATCCTCAAGACCGAAGGAATTAAGGTTGAACTGATATTGATTGAAGGCAAGCAAAACTCAGAAGTAAAGCGGATCCTGCGAGATGAGGCTGATATCTTGGTCGAGCAGATAATCTGTCCTGGCCATGGGTTGAATGCTTTGGAAGGCATGGCATCAGGCCTCACCGTCGTGTGTAATCTGGAAAATGATGACTACATATTGCCTTTACGTCGCTGGTCGTATTTCGGCGAATGCCCACTGGTTTCTGCAAGTCCGGAAAACCTAGCGGAAGTGCTTAGGAAATTGATCTCTGCACCGAAATTGAGGCAGCGATTGGGTCGGGCGGGCCGGGATTACGTCGAGAAGTATCAAGGGAGCGCAGCAGCGGTATTTTTCTATGGAAAAGTAATTGACTATATTTACGGAAGAGAGACTTCAATTATTCAGTTATTCCATCCGTTGCACAGTGCAAGGATGAAGGAGCTCGGCAAGGTCGATCATCCGCTTATTAACAGCCGACTTCCCTAATAATGAAGCTACTGTCGCTTTTGCTGAAAGATTCTTTATTTTATGGCGGTGCTGACTTTGCGGGAAAAATAGTTGTCTTTCTGCTATTTCCTCTCCTCGCAGGGCTGCTCTCGCCCAGCGGATTTGGTTATATGGAGATTCTCTATGTATCCTCGGCGATGCTCGGCTTTTTTGTGCGTGGTGGGTTGAATAACTCTATTCAGCGTTATTATTGGTCTGAACAATACGGCACGCAGCAGAAAAAGATACTTGTAGGGACCGGACTGCTGATGGTATCTGCCTATGCTGTCGTTCTGCTCGTAGTGATGTTTCTGTTGCGCGATTGGCTCGTAGTGATTTCTGGGGAGCTGGGTGTGGTATTAACTGCAGTTGGTGTGTTAGCAATGACCCTGCTAGCGGTTGTTACTCAGTTTCAGCAATTTTTTCTCGATGTTATGCGTCTTGGGTTTCTGAAGCTGAGCTTTCT
Organism: Pseudomonas anguilliseptica; assembly: GCF_900105355.1. Lineage (NCBI taxonomy): Bacteria > Pseudomonadati > Pseudomonadota > Gammaproteobacteria > Pseudomonadales > Pseudomonadaceae > Pseudomonas > Pseudomonas anguilliseptica. The sequence goes on along the minus strand of NZ_FNSC01000001.1, from coordinate 4,885,847 downwards.
TGGATTCAGCCTCTGTTGCCGCATAACGGTCTATGTAGGGGCGTTCCTGTTAGTTTTTTTTGGTGTCGCAGATGTTGATGGATTTATTTTGGCGTTGGCCATCGGTGGTCTGATATTTTTGCCCTTTGGTTGCTATTTGATTAGGCGTGCAATACAGCTGAAATTTGACTCATCTGTTGCCAGAATACTGTTCAAATACGGTTACCCATTTATTTTTGTCGATATTGCCTACTGGCTATTTTCCTCCATAGACCGCTGGATGCTAGCTTCTATGAAGGGGCTAGATTCAGTCGGAGAGTACTCCGTTGCTTGGCGTATGGCGTCCATAGTGATGTTTATTTCAATGGCTTTCGGTCTGGCTTGGAGCCCGCATGCAATAAAACTTAAGACGGATCTCCCTGAGCAGTATAAACAAATCTATTCGGTTGTACTGACCGCTGTTCTAGCAGTGTTTGTCCTAATTGCTGGCTGTGCGTCAATTTTTTCCGGAGAAATTCTTCATGTACTGTTTGCGGGAAAGTACGATTCAGTGGCGTTGGCGCTCATAATTCTTGTTTTGTGTGTTGTACTACAAGCTACCCACCATGTTATTGCGCTTGGGATATCGCTCGAAGGGAAAACGCACTGGTTTGCCCGGTTGGCTTGGTTTGCAGTTTTAATTAATATAGTTGGGAACTATTTTTTCTTGCCAATATGGGGTGTCAATGGTGCCGCTGTGTCAACTTTGCTTTCATACGTTTTCCTGACAGTTGCTTACTATTACATAAGTAGGAAGCTGCATTATATTCCTTACGACTATATGCGTCTGGCCTTGCTGTTTTTTGTTTTGTGTGCGCTGGTAGTTTTCTCGATAATGCTGCAAACTTATGAGTTGAGTTTTGTTTCGATTTTTTTAAAGGTGTTTGTATTGATTGTTGCTGCGTTTTTCTGTCTATGGATTATGCGTGGTTACCTTGATCTTACTTTGTTAAGGGTGATGAAGTGATCAAGTATTTTTACTATTCTTTTCGTTTCGTATTCGAACTGCTTGTGCTTCCATTTTTGTTTGCTGTGTCATTGTTTTTTAGTCGTACTAATAAGTATGTTGATGTAGGGTTAGGTCCATTCCCTTTGATAAATAATATTTATCACAAGCGTGCCCTTGAGCTGTCTGGGTATAGCGCAGAAACATTTGTTAGTCAGGTCTGGCATATTACCAGCAGCTTTGATGTCCGCTTCGATCAGCACTGGCTGTCGAAAAATATTCTGTGTCGAAAATTATTGCTTAACCTATATATATTCTGCTGGTCAGCGCTGCGATACAGGTCGTTGATCGTTTATTTTGATGGTGGTCCTCTTGGGCAGGGTACTGCGTTTCTGTGGAGACTCGAGCCTTATCTCTATCGCTTGGCCGGCGTGAAAACTGTCGTACTGCCCTATGGCTCGGATGTACAGGTGATGAGCCGATCGCCAAACCTGCAGTTCAAGCATGCAATGGCCGCAGATTATCCTCAGCATCGGATTCGGCATGCACATATCCAGGCGATGGTCGACGTTTGGAGTTCTGTGGGTAGCCACATTGTGGGCGGTTGTGAATGGGTGGATTACATGCATCACTGGGACACCCTGATGATTGCCCACTTCTCCATCCAGCTTCCTGAGCCAATGGAGCTGTCCTCTCCTTCACGTAATGGTCCGCTTAAGTTACTTCATGCGCCTAATCACCGGGAAATTAAGGGGACTCGCCATGTGGTTCGTGCCGTTGAGGAGCTGCGCGCTGAAGGACTAGACATTGAGTTGGTTATGGTCGAGCGGGTGCCCAATGAGGAGGTGCGCCGGTTGATCCTTGATGCCGACGTGGTCGTGGATCAGTTGATCATTGGTTGGTATGCGATGTTTGCTATTGAAGCAATGGCTTCTAGTAAGCCAGTTATCTGTCATCTGCGCCATGATTTAGAGGCTCTCTATGTTGCGACCGAGCTACTTGAGAGTTTTGAGGAAATTCCGATCATCCGTGCCGATGTGTTTACTTTCAAGGATGTGATATGCCGTTTGCATGCCGATCGCAGTTTGCTCACTACGGCAGCAAATCGCGGCCGCAGCTATGTTGAGCGTCACCATTCAGTCGAGGCTATTTCGCTTGCGTTTTCAAAAATTTTCGCAAAATTGATCGGCCCTCCTGAGGGTAATGGGCAAGAGCGCGCATAAAAGTAATTTAGTTGGAGTTGCAAGAGTGGATATTCTAATTACTGGTGCCAATGGACTACTTGGCATTCATGCTGTATCTCGGTTGGCGGAGGAGCATCAGGTTCATGCAGTGGTGCATTCCTTGCCCGCTGAGCCTCTTCCGAATGTGCTCTACTACGAAGTAGACCTTTCTGGCACCTGGGCTCCAGGCACTCTGCCTGAAAAGATTGATGCGGTCGTTCATCTTGCTCAGTCCTCTCGTTTTCGCGAGTTTCCCGAGCAGGCTATGGATGTGTTTGGGGTCAACGTCGCCTCGACCGCTCGCCTGCTGGAGTATGCCCGCTCTGCCGGTGCACGCCATTTCATCCTGGCGTCTTCTGGCGGTGTATATGGTGCGGGCGATGAGGCTTTCAGGGAAAACTCGCCGATTCCGCACCACGGTCAACTTGGATACTACCTTGGCAGTAAGCTCTGTGCGGAGGTATTGGCTGAGAACTATTCTAGTTTGATGAACGTCGCCATCTTGCGATTTTTCTTCATGTACGGCAGAGGCCAGAAGCGCCAGATGCTGGTGCCACGCTTAATCGACAACGTTATCGCGGGTAATGCCATCACGCTCCAAGGTGAAGATGGCATTAAGATCAATCCGATTCACGTCAGTGATGCGGTTGCAGCACTGGAAGGTTGCCTGAAGCTTGAAGGTAGCCATACGTTCAATGTTGCTGGTACGCAGACACTGTCATTGCGCGAAATTGCTTGCACTATTGGTGAGGCCGTTGGGCGTGAGCCGGTGTTCAAGATCGACTCGAATGAGCCTCGTCACTTGATCGCCGATATCGGTGTGCTCAGTGAGGTCTTAGTGGTACCCAAGGTTTGTTTTGCCCAAGGGATTTTGGAATTGGTTCCTTGATGAAAATGTACAAGGTTTTGCATGCCCCCAGCTCTGTTGGAGGGAATCCCCAGGCGCTCAGTCGAGCGCTGCGGCAGTTGGGGGTGCAGAGTTATTCCCTAGTCGTGTCGCAAAATTACCTCGCCTACCCGGCCGATATGGCGCTGCATCGTCCAGGGCAAAGTTTAGTGATGCGAGAGCTGAAGCGAATTGGTGCGATTCTGTTCATGCTCCCGCGTTTCGATGTGATTCATTACAACGCGGGCACTACGTTGGCCAACGCTTATGCCTTCATTTTCAGTTCGCGTCAGGGGGCAAGAGGCTTTCTGCGGCTTTTCTACGCGTGCTACTTACGAATATTGCAGCGCTTTGAAATTACTTATGTGCGCATGTTGGGCAAGGCTGTATTTGTCACTTATCAGGGCGATGATGCGCGTCAGGGCGATTACAGTCGCGAACACTTCGCTATCAACATCGCCAGCCAAGTAGAAGAGGGTTATTACTGTGCCGCCTCAGATGCCTTCAAGCGGCGCAATATCAAACTGCTTTCGAGTATTGCCCATCAGGTCTACTCTGTGAATCCCGACTTGTTGCATGTGCTTCACGAGGGCGCACGTTTCACCCCCTATTCACTTGTCTTTCTGGATGAGTGGATGCCTTCCTATACCCAGGACCAGAACCGGCCTTTGCGTATTGTGCATGCGCCAAGCAACCGTAAAGTCAAAGGATCGGATCTTATCCTAAGTGCGTTGGACCGATTGCGTGCCAAGGGTTTCGAGTTCGAATTACTGCTGGTTGAAGGCATGAGCAATGCCGAGGCGCGCAAGGTTTATGAATCGGCGGATGTGCTTGTGGATCAATTGTTTGCAGGCTGGTACGGCGGTTTGGCGGTGGAGCTGATGGCGCTTGGCAAGCCGGTGCTTGTCTATATTCGGGATGAGGACTTGGGATTCATCCCGCCTGAAATGAAAGCTGATTTGCCCTTTCTCCAAATCACCCCCGTTACCGTAGAAGACGCTTTGCGCGATTTACTGCTGATGCCGCGTGAGTCACTGGTGGCACTCGGCAAGAGAAGTCGGGCGTTTGTTGAGCGCTGGCATGATCCCCTGAATATTGCGCGCGACATCAAGGAAGATTACGAAAATACCCAGGATTTGCATGTAGAGGTCGCCAAATAAGATGTGTGGAATTACAGGGGGATTCTGGCGGGCTGCACCTGCGGGGTTGGATCAACGAATCAATACTTCGTTGGCCGCTATGCGCCTGCGTGGCCCGGATCACCAAGGCTTTGATCGCCACCCGGTCGGCGAAGGTACAGTCGTTCTTGGCCATACGCGCCTTGCTATCATTGATCTTTCCAGTTCTGGTCAGCAGCCGATGTACTCCGCCGATCAACGATTCGGGCTGGTGTTCAATGGCGAAATCTATAACTACCTCGAATTGCGCGTGGAGCTGGAGGCCCTTGGTGCACGCTTTCGCACACATTCGGACACCGAAGTGTTGCTGGCGGCCTGGAACCAATGGGGTAAAGCAGCGCTGCCTCGGTTCAAAGGCATGTTTGCCTTCGCGGTGTTTGATCGCCAGGAAAACTCACTGACCTGTGTTCGCGATGCTTTTGGCATCAAGCCGTTCTTCTATGCGATCGAGGATGGCGCGTTCATATTCGGTTCAGAGCTGCCCGCGCTGCGAGCGTTGAAGAGTCAGCGCGCAACGCTCAACTGGCAGCGTGCCTACGATTATCTGGTGCATGGGGAATATGACTTCGGGCAGGAAAGTTTCATCGAGGGCGTAGTCAGCCTGCTGCCGGGTCAACTGCTGACTGTCGATCTGGCCACACTCAAGGTTTCCAGTCCTGAGATCTGGTGGAAGCCGTCCATCGTACAGACCCAATCGATCAGCTTTGCCAGTGCCAGCGATCAGCTGCGGGACATGTTCCTCGACAATGTGCGCCTGCACATGCGCAGCGATGTGCCGGTTGGTGCTGCCTTGTCCGGTGGTGTCGATTCTTCCGCAATCGTTTGCGCCATGCGCCATCTGGAACCGGACTCGGATATCAACACGTTCAGTTATATTGCCCGGGGCAGTGTCGTCAGCGAAGAAAACTGGGTAGACAAGATCAATGCCCATGTCGGCGCCAGGGCACACAAGGTGATTGTTTCGGGCGACGAACTGGCGGCTGATCTCGAAGACCTGATTACCGCACAGGGTGAGCCGTTCGGCAGCACCAGCATTTATGCTCAGTATCGCGTTTTCAAGAAGGCCAAAGAGCAGGGCATCACCGTGACACTGGAAGGGCAGGGGGCCGATGAGAATCAAGGCGGGTACAGTGGCTATGCGGGGCAGCGTATCCGCAGTTTGCTGGACAACGGGCATTACGGCGAAGCCTGGAACTTTCTGAATCAATGGTCGCAATGGCCCGGGCGCAGCCGTCTGGAAGGCTTGAAGCGGGTTGTTGGGGAATACAGTGACGGGCGCTTGCACGATCTGTTGCGTAGGCTCAACGGTATGGACAACTGCCCTGCATGGATTCGTCCCGGCCCGCTGCGCGAAAGCGGTGTCAATCTTGGTTTTTCTAAGCATGCGCCACAACAAAGCCTGCCTGGACGACGCATGATGAGCACGTTGGCAACCTCGTTAAATACGCGTGGCCTGCTCGGCCTGCTTCGCCACGGTGATCGTAACTCGATGCGTTTCTCGGTCGAGAGCCGTGTCCCGTTCCTGACCACTGACTTGTCCGACTTCATGCTGTCACTACCAGAAAAATATCTGGTTTCACCTTGGGGGGAGACCAAGCATCTTTTGCGCTCGGCATTGCGCGGGATCGTGCCGGCCGAGGTGCTGGATCGCCGTGACAAGATCGGCTTCGCGACGCCCGAGCAGCAATGGTTGATGGGCATGGCCGATACGTTGCGGCCTTGGCTGGAGGAGGATCTGGGGCTGCCGTTCCTTGATCAGACCAAGTTGCTTGAGCATTTCGACACTGTAGTTACAGGCCGTCGCGCCTATACGTGGCAGGTCTGGCGCTGGGTCAACTTTGCCCGCTGGTACGGTAGCTTGCGATGAATGATTTATTACCACGGGTGCTTTATCTGCATCCGGCCGCGGCATTCGGTGGTGCTTCAAAGAGCCTTATCGAGCTGTTCACCCGATTGCACTCGCTGGGTGTGCAGGGTACGGTCGTGACCCCAGACGGTCCGGTTTGCGAGGCTTTTGTCAACGCGGGTATGGATGTACGCAAGGTCAAAGGGCTGAGCCAGTTCGATAATACGCGTTTCAGCCACTATCGCCGTCTTCGCTGGATTATCTTGCTGCGAGAGATCTTTTTGCTGCCGTTTTCATTGGCTGCGCTCTGGCGCTTGCGTCACGAGAAGTTCGATTTGTTGCACGTTAACGAAGTGACATTGCTGCCCTTGGCCATTGTCGCTAAACGGCTGCTGCGGGTGCCGATGCTGGTGCATGTGCGCTCCTTGCAGCGCGCGCCCGGGTCAGGCTTGCGTACCCGGCTGGTCAATGCCTGGCTGCGACGACATGCCGACGCGGTTGTTCCGATCGATCATACGGTTGCAGCAACACTACCGGCAGACCTACCCCTGAGCGTCGTACACAATGGCCTGGGCATTGTGTACGACGTACATACTCTGTCTGTGCGCCGTGCCGATGAGCCCGTACGTGTCGGTTTTCTCGGCGTTCTGATTCCGCTCAAAGGCATTTATGAACTGATCGAGGCGATGCGCATTCTGAAGGCGCGCAAGGTCAACATCGAGTGTCTGATAGCTGGGGAAAACGCTCGTAAGCTCACAGGGTTGAAGGCGTGGGTGCTGCGCAAGTTGGGTTTTGCCGATGATGTGCGTGCTAACGTGGAGCAGATGATCAGCGATCACGGATTGCAGGCACAGGTCCGTATGCTGGGGTTCGTTGCAGACGTCAGGTCGTTGTATCCGCAGCTGGATATTCTCTGTTTTCCCTCTCATCTGGACGCTGCTGGCCGACCGGTATTCGAGGCGGCGTTCTATTCGATTCCAAGTGTGGTGGCCCTGAAACATCCTGTGCCGGACGCGCTGTTGCACGAAGTGACCGGACTGGCGATCCCACATCCCGACCCGCAGCTGCTTGCCGATGCCTTGCAGCGTTTGGCAGAGGATCACGTCTTCCGCCAGACACTGGGTCGTCAGGCTCGCCAATGGGCAGATGACAACTTTGCGATTGAAGCCAATGCGCAGTTAATGCACGACCTTTACCGGCGTCTTCTTTCCAAATCCTGATTCATACAAGGCTTTCGCGATATGAGCTCTTACGATTGTCTCGTCATCGGCGCCGGTGTCATCGGGTTGGCCTGCGCTTCGCGCCTGGCACGCTCCGGGCATAGTGTGCTGGTGGTTGAAGAGGAACGCTGGATTGGCTCGCATACGTCCAGCCGCAATTCGGAAGTCATTCACGCTGGCATTTACTACTCGCCTACCTCATTGAAGGCGCGTCTGTGTTTGGAAGGACGTGATTTGCTGTATCGCTGGTGCGAGGAAAATCACGTCGAGCATCGGCGGATCGGTAAGTTGCTGGTCGCGGTGAACCCAGATGAAATCGCAGCGCTAGAAGCCCTTCAAAAGAATGCGCTGCAGTCCGGTGTGGACTCGTTGCTGGAAGTCAGTGCGGCACAACTTCGTCAAATGGAACCAGCGGTCGCCGGCGTGGCAGCTTTGCTCTCGGTAGATACCGGTATTATCGATAGCCATGCCTACTTGCAGTCCTAGCTCGGTGATGCGCAACGACACGGTGCGGATCTGGCGCTGACAACCCGAGTCTCGCGTTTACAGCACAATGGCGGGAACTGGTTGGTGGAAGGGGATAGCTGCGGTGAGCCTTTTTCTGTGGACGTGCCGCGGGTGATAAACGCGGCGGGGCTGTTTTCCAGTCAACTGGCGTCGAACATCGACGGCCTTGAAGCGCGTCATGTACCGCAAACCCTGTGGTGCCGGGGGCGCTATTTTTCTTACAGCGGGCTGTCGCCATTTTCGCGTCTTGTGTACCCGATGCCAGAAGTGAATACGGCGGGCCTCGGAGTGCATGCAACGCTCGATATGGGCGGACAAGTGAGATTCGGGCCGGATGTTGCCTGGACCGATACCATCGACTATCAAGTCGAAGAAGTACTAAGAAGTGATTTTGCCATTGCGATCCAGCGTTATTTCCCGGGGCTTGATCCACATCGACTTACGCCAGGTTACTGCGGCATTCGCCCTAAACTCTCTGGGCCAGGACAACCCGCCGAAGATTTTCTGATACAAGGGCCACAAACCCACGGACTACCCGGACTGGTCAACCTTTATGGGATAGAGTCTCCCGGGTTAACTGCCAGTCTTGCCATTGCCGATCACGTTGCCAGGATCATTGATTGAGTCCCCCTTAATACCTATGAAGATTCTCGTTCTCTCTCAATACTTTTGGCCCGAAAGTTTCATTATCAACGACGTTGTGCGGACCCTCGATGAGCAAGGGCATGAAGTCGTCGTGTCTACCGGTAAACCCAACTACCCTGATGGTAAAATTTTTGATGGTTACAGTGCCAAAGGGACTCAGTACGAGCGCTACCTCGGGAATATCGATGTCCTTCGAGTGCCGCTTTGGCCGCGAGGCGAGGGCGGGGCGAAAAACTTGATACTCAATTATCTGTCGTTTGTATTGGCGGGTTTATTGTTTCTACCCTGGATGCTGCGCAAGCGGGAGTTCGACGCGATTCTGGTGTTCGCACCTTCGCCTATCTTGCAGGCAATACCAGCGATTCCACTGAAGTGGCTGAAGAAGGCAAAACTTGCTTTGTGGGTTCAGGATCTGTGGCCAGAAAGCCTCAAGGCCACTGGCTTTATCAGTAATCCTCATGCACTCAGGGCAGTGGGATGGTTGGTAAAAGGTATCTATCGCTTCTGCGATATCTTGTTGGTGCAGTCGCGTGCCTTTTTTGAACCGGTTTCGCGATACGCGGATCTGGAGAAAATTGTTTATTACCCTAACTCCATTGATGCTAATTCGCCTGTGGATCGGGTGCCTATTCCGGCCGAGCTTAGCGAACTACTGGAGCAGCATTTTTGTGTTGTTTTTGCCGGCAATCTGGGAACCGCACAGGCTTTGGATACGCTTGTGCAAGCAGCCGTGCACTTGCGAGATGATGCTCAGGTGCGGTTGGTCATTGTGGGTAGCGGAAGCCGCCTAGCGTGGCTCAAGTCCCAACAGCAGGCTCTTGGCTTGGGTAACCTCATTCTAGCAGGGCGTTTCGCGCCGCAAGCGATGCCGCAAATTTTTGAAAAGTCGTCTGCGCTGCTTGTTTCGCTGAACGACAACGAAGCGTTCGCGCAAACAGTGCCCAGCAAGATCCAAGGATATCTGGCTGCAGGTCGGCCGATTCTTGCAAGCATCAATGGGGAGGGCGCGCGGGTTGTATTAGAAGCGGGTGCCGGATTGACATCGGCGGCCGAGCAGGTGTTGCCGTTGGTGGAAAACATTCGCCGTCTGCAGGCGCTCAGTGTGGCCGAGCGTGAGGCCATGGGGAAGTCGGGTCGAGACTATTTTGACGTGAATTTTGATATGCCGTCTCAGGTGAAAAGCCTGGTTCGGTTATTGTCATGAGCGGTGTATTGTTTTTTTCTGTTTTTTCTGTTTTTTCTGTTTTGAGTGATATTAAGGTTTCTCTTGAATAATCTCTCTGTGGTTTTTAAAGCCTTTCCTGTTTTTCTAATTGGACTTATTTACTTTCCGGCTGCATTGCTCGGCTTGGCATTTTTTCATGATCGAGAAGCGGTTGAGATTTTATTTTTAATTGTGTTGTTTTCCTTTGTTTATGTCTGCTCTTATGTTTTTTTTCGAAAATATTTTTGTTTTTGGCAGAAAAGTCTTCTCATTTAATTAGTGTCTCGAATGTGTTTTGGTATCGCCTGTCGGTTGTGGCGGTTTTTATATACGCGGCGAGTCTCGGTTATGCCGTGTACCTAGCCGATGCTGTGCCTGTAATCGTGGCGCTCAAGGGCGGTACGTTGATGGAAATTGCGCAGGCTCGCGGCCAGTTTTTGGCGGGGTTGGAAGGTTATGAAAGTCTGCTGAGGTATGCGGTTTTTATCCTGGGGCGTTCTGTAATGCCTTTGATTCTGGTGGCAGCATTCGTCACTAAATCTACTCTGAGATATTGGCTTCTGGTGGCGCTGCTTGTGTTTTCAATGTTGTCATTGGAAAAAGCCGCGCCAGTCTTTATCTTCCTGCCGTGTATATTTTATTTTTTTGCTTCTAAGCGTTTGGCGAGTGTGCTTGGTTTAGCGATTTTGATGTTAGTAAGTATTGGTTTAATGACAATTATTGCGATGGGTGGGGTTGGGGAGTCTCAGTCGCGGAGCAATGGAAGGTTGGTTGAATATCCAGCAGCCCAGCAGGTCTCCGTACCTCCAGGCATGCCTATTCAAGAGGCTATGGGACTACCGGGTCGTTTCTATTTACCGAGCTTACTACAAGCTAGTGGCCTGTCTGGTTAATCCAATAACTCATTCCGAATTACAGCCAGCTTTGCTCGATGCACGGAGCTGATAATCGACTCAGCCGTTTTGCTCCAGCGGAACGGCTTAGCCGAATGTTCGTTATGAGCCTCAATGAAGCGACGTATCGCCGCTCTCAGGTCAGCCACGCTGCTGAAGGCATCACGATAAAGCGCCCGTCTTTCCAGTTGCGCAAACCAGCCCTCCACGGCGTTCAGCCACGAGGCGCTGGTCGGTGTGAAGTGCAGCTTGAAACGTAAGCGCTCCATAGACCCCACCTCCCTCTGGAGAGGTTTTGCGTTTTACAGTGGCGTCGTTGGTTGGCAGTTCCAAGGCAGCAGCGCTTCGTAGGCTTCAACGCTGTTGGCCAGCGGCAGGCGTTCGAGGACATGGCGCAGCCAGGCGTAGGGCTCCTGGCCATTGGTCTTGGCGGTTTCCACCAGGCTGTAGAGTTGGGCGCTGGCGGTCGCGCCTTTCGGCGTGTCGCTGAACAGCCAGTTCTTGCGACCTATGACGAAGGGCCGGATCGCGCGCTCGGCAGCGTTGTTATCGATCGGCAGGTGGCCAGCCTCGATGTAGCGTTCGAGTCGGCTCCAGTTGCTCGCCAGGTAGTTCACTGCTTTGCCCAGGGCATTCTGCGCCGTGACCTGCGGCTGGGTTTTCTCCAGCCAGGTCTTGAGCTGATCGAGGAGCGGTAGGCTGTGCTGCTGGCGGCCCCGGTAGCGCTGTTCATCGCTGGCATCCTTAAGTTCGCGCTCGATGCCGTAGAGCTTGTTGATCATCCCCAACGCGATGTCGGCACGCCCGGTTTTGCCCTTCGGTTGCACCTTTTGCGCTTCGACGAACTTGCGCCGCGCATGCGCCCAGCAGGCCAGGCGTTCAACACCTTGTTGTGCGGCCACGGCGTTGTAGCCGGCGTAATCGACGGTCATCAGGTAGCCGCGATAACCGTCGAGCAGGCGCAGCGGCACCTCCTGCGCGCGGCTGGTTGTGTAGTCGAAGAGGATCACCGGTTTGCCAGGCGGGCCACCGGTCTGCACCCACATCCAGGAGTGGCTGCTCGGATCGCGCCCAGGCTCCTTTAGCACCTGCACGCGGGTTTCATCGCAGTGGATCACCGGACTGTCCAGCAGCCTGTCGCGCATCAGGTTGAGCAACGGTTGTAGCAGTTCGCCGCACTGGATCACCCAGCGCGCCAGGGTCTGCCGGGGGATGTCGATGCCATGGCGACTGAGCATCTTTTCGAAGCGATACAGTGGGATGCCGTCGGCGTATTTGCTGGTCAGCAGCATCGCCAGCACGCTCGGGCTGGCCAGCCTTTTCTCGATCAGTTGGGCCGGTTTGTCAGCGGTGACCGGCGCGCTTTCGCAGGCCTTGCAGGCATAGGTCTTGCGAATGTGGCGGATCACCTGAACCTGCATCGGGATGATTTCCAGCTGCTCGCTGGTTTCTTCGCCGATGGCCTGCTTGCGGCAACCGCATTCGCAGGTCAGTTCGTGTTCGGGCAGTTCGTGGATGACCTCGACACGCGGTAGTTCGGCCGGTAACGGCTTGCGCTTGCCGCGGCGCTTGGTCGGCGCAACGACTTCTTCCTCGACCTCAGCGGCCGGAGCTTCAGCCGCCGCTTCGGCCAGGCTTTCCGCTTCGTTGAACATCTCTAGCTGCGGTGAATCCGGGTCGCTGCTCTGCTCGGATTTACGGCCGAACAGGCGCTGGATCAACAGCGCGTTTTGTTCGCGCAGGCGCTCGATCTGCCCATCCTTGTCCTTGGCCAATTCCTGCGCCGACGACAACACCTCAGCGAGCAATTGCTTGAGCGCGGCGGGGTCATCAGGAAGGGTTTCGGGCACAGAAATCATGCCGTGGATTATACCGGCTCAGGTGACGAACCTAGGGGTCAAAACCTGGTGCGGCCGGTTGCGCCACAGGTCGATACCGTCCAACAACCAGTTCAACTCCTGGGCCGTCAGCACGATCGCATCTTCGCCAGGTTCCGGATGCGACTTGAAGCGTTCAGCCTCCAATCGCTTGAGCCACAGGCAAAAGCCGTTGCGCTCCCAATACAAAATCTTCACCCGGCTGCGCGCGCGGTTGAGGAAGACGAACAGCACCGGGTCGAACACCGCCACCTTGATATCCAGCTCGACCAGGGCGGCCAGGCCATCGATGGATTTTCGGAAATCCACCGGCTTGGGGTATAGATAGACTTTTTCGACTTTGGCGTCGGGGCGCATCATGACGGCTGGCTCCAGAAAGAAATTGGAGCTCAGCATTGGCTGGCCTGCGGATCATTTGTAGATGAGGTTTATGGAGCGCTTACCTTGAAACGGGGATGCTTCTCCAGCCATTCCCTGACGGCAGCGGTCTTGTGAGTCGAGCTGTTGTCCAGAATTACATGCAGGTCCAGCTCGGCGGGGGTGCTGCGGTCGATCTGTCGAAGGAACTCCAAAAACTCCTTGGCCCTGTGCCGCTGGGTGATACGGCCGATGACCTTACCCGTCAGGATGTCAAAGTCTGCGTACAGACTGGCCGTACCGTGGCGCTTATAGTCATGCGTCCGCCGCTCAATCTGCCCGGGCTTGAGCGGCAGCATGGGCTGTGTGCGGTCCAGCGCCTGGATCTGTGTTTTTTCGTCAACAGATAGCACCAGGGCGTTGTCGGGCGGATTCAAATAGAGCCCGACGACATCGACCACTTTGTCTGCAAAGTGCGGGTCGTTACTGATCTTGAAGGTTTTCAACCGGTGCGGCTTGAGGTCGGCAGCAGCCCACACCTGTGCGACCTGCCAGATGCTGACCCCAGCGTACTTGGCCATCAACCGTAGGCTCCAGTGGGTAGCTTCGCGCGGGACTCGCTGGGTCGTCAGCGTCAGGATTTCCTTGATCTTCGCTTCGTTGAGCTTGCGAGGCGCTCCACTGCGCCGCAGGTCACTCAGCCCCTCCAGACCGGTCTCCTGGTAGCGTTTACGCCATTTGAAGACCACTGGCGCAGAGACTTGCAGCTGCTCGCTGATCTCCTTGGGCGTGAGACCGTTGGCCAGCAGCAACAGAATTCTGGCCCGCTGGCCGATGCTCTGAGGCAGCGATCCCATGCGTAACCAGCCTTGCAGCATGTCGGCATCACTGGGACTCAAGAAGAATGGGGCTGCTGGCCGGGCCATATGGGAGCTCAATTCATGGTAAGCGCTCCATAAACCTCATCTACAAATGATCCGCAGGCCAGCCAATGCTGAGCTCCAATTTCTTTCTGGAGCCAGCCGTCATGATGCGCCCCGACGCCAAAGTCGAAAAAGTCTATCTATACCCCAAGCCGTTGGATTTCCGAAAATCCATCGATGGCCTGGCCGCCCTGGCCGCCCTGGTCGAGCTGGATATCAAGGTGGCGGTGTTCGACCCGGTGCTGTTCGTCTTCCTCAACCGCGCGCGCAGCCGGGTGAAGATTTTGTATTGGGAGCGCAACGGCTTTTGCCTGTGGCTCAAGCGATTGGAGGCTGAACGCTTCAAGTCGCATCCGGAACCTGGCGAAGATGCGATCGTGCTGACGGCCCAGGAGTTGAACTGGTTGTTGGACGGTATCGACCTGTGGCGCAACCGGCCGCACCAGGTTTTGACCCCTAGGTTCGTCACCTGAGCCGGTATAATCCACGGCATGATTTCTGTGCCCGAAACCCTTCCTGATGACCCCGCCGCGCTCAAGCAATTGCTCGCTGAGGTGTTGTCGTCGGCGCAGGAATTGGCCAAGGACAAGGATGGGCAGATCGAGCGCCTGCGCGAACAAAACGCGCTGTTGATCCAGCGCCTGTTCGGCCGTAAATCCGAGCAGAGCAGCGACCCGGATTCACCGCAGCTAGAGATGTTCAACGAAGCGGAAAGCCTGGCCGAAGCGGCGGCTGAAGCTCCGGCCGCTGAGGTCGAGGAAGAAGTCGTTGCGCCGACCAAGCGCCGCGGCAAGCGCAAGCCGTTACCGGCCGAACTACCGCGTGTCGAGGTCATCCACGAACTGCCCGAACACGAACTGACCTGCGAATGCGGTTGCCGCAAGCAGGCCATCGGCGAAGAAACCAGCGAGCAGCTGGAAATCATCCCGATGCAGGTTCAGGTGATCCGCCACATTCGCAAGACCTATGCCTGCAAGGCCTGCGAAAGCGCGCCGGTCACCGCTGACAAACCGGCCCAACTGATCGAGAAAAGCCTGGCCAGCCCGAGCGTGCTGGCGATGCTGCTGACCAGCAAATACGCCGACGGCATCCCACTGTATCGCTTCGAAAAGATGCTCAGTCGCCATGGCATCGACATCCCCCGGCAGACCCTGGCGCGCTGGGTGATCCAGTGCGGCGAACTGCTACAACCGTTGCTCAACCTGATGCGCGACAGGCTGCTGGACAGTCCGGTGATCCACTGCGATGAAACCCGCGTGCAGGTGCTCAAGGAGCCTGGGCGCGATCCGAGCAGCCACTCCTGGATGTGGGTGCAGACCGGTGGCCCGCCTGGCAAGCCGGTGATCCTCTTCGACTACACAACCAGCCGCGCGCAGGAGGTGCCGCTGCGCCTGCTCGACGGTTATCGCGGCTACCTGATGACCGACGATTACGCCGGCTACAACGCCGTGGCCGCACAACAAGGTGTTGAGCGCCTGGCCTGCTGGGCGCATGCGCGGCGCAAGTTCGTCGAAGCGCAAAAGGTGCAACCGAAGGGCAAAACCGGGCGTGCCGACATCGCGTTGGGGATGATCAACAAGCTCTACGGCATCGAGCGCGAACTTAAGGATGCCAGCGATGAACAGCGCTACCGGGGCCGCCAGCAGCACAGCCTACCGCTCCTCGATCAGCTCAAGACCTGGCTGGAGAAAACCCAGCCGCAGGTCACGGCGCAGAATGCCCTGGGCAAAGCAGTGAACTACCTGGCGAGCAACTGGAGCCGACTCGAACGCTACATCGAGGCTGGCCACCTGCCGATCGATAACAACGCTGCCGAGCGCGCGATCCGGCCCTTCGTCATAGGTCGCAAGAACTGGCTGTTCAGCGACACGCCGAAAGGCGCGACCGCCAGCGCCCAACTCTACAGCCTGGTGGAAACCGCCAAGACCAATGGCCAGGAGCCCTACGCCTGGTTGCGCCATGTCCTCGAACGCCTGCCGCTGGCCAACAGCGTTGAAGCCTACGAAGCGCTGCTGCCTTGGAACTGCCAACCAACGACGCCACTGTAAAACGCAAAACCTCTCCAGAGGGAGGTGGGGTCTATGGAGCGCTTACAATTCATGACGATAGAGCGCGCAGTATACTGGCTCGGCATTGGATTAACGAATTTTACAGACAGTTCACTAGGCTTGGGTTTGAATCCACCCCAGTCGAAGCAAGTGCGGTATCCGGCAAGCTATTGGTGTTGTTCAATAGGATCGTATGGATTCCTTACATTACAGCTTATGACTGGCTTGGCTTTCACCGTACCGTTCTCAAGGGAGAGTTAACTTTGGGGCGTTCGGTTGGATTTGTTCATCTTCTTTTTGGTGAGCCTAAAATGCTCCTTGAGAAGATGGTTTATGTGTACGAGTTTGGAGCTTCGCCCGGCGGGGCCGGCGCATCCAATACCGTTTTCTTTGTCGATGCCAAACTAGCATTTGGATGGGCTGGTGTAGTGTTGTACTGCCTCATCTTCACATTTTGTGCGGCCTGTATATTTTCCTCTGGTAGTCGGGTCTTGATGGTGTCGAGTTTTGTTTGTTTCTTTATTGCATCTGTGAGCTCACTGACCGCGACTCTACTCAGTGGTGGACTCTTCATCTATGTGGTTCTGGCTTTTCTGCTTTTTGAAAGGCCCGCCGCCTCGACCGCTATTAGTCAAACTGGTGCTGATAAATGAAGCCAGGCATGGCGGTGTCTACATTAAAGACTGCCGTTGGGCAATTTTGCGGTCTGTTGCTTGGGGCAATTGCCGTCAAGTTGCTAGCGGTATTGGCGGGGCCTGCCGGTGTCGGTTTGTACTCGGTGTTGCGACATTTGCAGCAAATGCTCTCGTCAGTAGCGTCGATAGGTGGACAGAACGCGGTTGTTCAGGGCTTGAGCAGTCATCAGTGCGTAGCTAGGCGGAAGTTCTTTTTGTCGTCCTTCTATGTGTTTGTACTGGCCAGTCTTTTACTCTCGGCAGCCATATTGATCTTTGCGGACTTCATCGCTGCCTGGATTTTTGCAGGTGAGCATGCTTCTGCTATTCGCTGGCTGGTGATCCCTATTGTTCTCGGAGCAATGTTGTTCTTCTTTCGAGGCGTGCTGACTGCTGAAATGCAATTCGGTGCATTGAGCATCGTCACTATGCTGACAGGTCTTGGGGCAGCGCTAGTCGCACTGCCCGTTGGGCTAGTCTACGCTCGCGGATACCCCGATATCATGGTTCTGCTGCTTGCCGGTGGGCCTCTACTCGGGTTGATTGCTGCATTCATCTTCGTGCGGCGTCAGGGGTATTTTCAAGGTTTAACGGCGGTAGCGCCGAGTGGCGCTACCTGGAGCGCCGAGTGGCGCTACCTGGAGCGCTACCTTGCGGTTTTTGCGAGTTGCGTTGCCGTCATTACTGTCCTTGTTCCTGACGCTTGGCAGCGTTTTGATCGTGCGTAGTTACATTGTGCGGCTCTATGGACTGGAAGGCGCGGGGCAGTTCGATGCGGCCTGGAGTATCAGTGCCATGTATCTGGCTCTGTTTCTGACTTCATTGCAGAGTTACCTGTTACCTGAGCTTAGCCAGGTAGGTACCGGCGATGAGATGCACTCGGCGCTCGGCAAGGCGTTTCATTTTTCTCTGTTGATTTCCCTGCCACTGATTACCTGCCTGGTAGTCATGAAGCCATTGATCGTTTCCGTGCTGTTCAGTCATGAGTTTCTCCCCTCTCTAAATGTACTGCGCTGGGTCCTTATAGGTGACTTTGTGAGAGTACTTGGTTGGGTTATTTCAACGGCGCTGGTAGCGCGAGCTGATATGAAGGGCTTCGCGCTGGCTGAAGGCCTTTGGAGTATCATTTTTATGGCGATGTCGTTGTTGTTGTTGTCGCACGGGCTGGAGTGGGTTGGTTTTGCTTATTTGGTGAGTTATGTGTTCTACCTTGCATTCCTGACATGGCGTCTTTTGACCTGTTATGGCGTGTCGTTAGAAGGCAGAAGGCTTTTGTACTGGTTGGGTGGATTTATAATGGTGGTCCTCACCAGCTGGCTTTGCTGGAGCGATCGAGAGCTCTATTCCAGGAATCTCATACTTTTTTTTCTAACGTTACTGTTCAGTTTTCTGATCATGCGCTCTGACGAGCGACTCTTCGCTCGGCAACTGTTTGCGCGCTTTAAGCTCAAATTGGCTAGTTTTTCGGGGCGTCGTTAAGACAGTCCGAAGTTAAAGGATAGATATGAAGATCTTGATTCTTGGTATAACCGGCATGCTCGGCAGCGCCGTATTTCGCTCGTTCTCTGCCGATGCAGAGCATGAGACATGGGGCACCGTGCGCAGTGGTGCGGCGCTGCGGAACTTCCCGCAACAGAGCCAGGAGCGTCTGCTCAGTGGGGTGGACGTGCTTGACCAGGACGCGCTCGTGGCGGTGTTGGCCAAAGTACGCCCGGACGTTGTCATTAACTGTGTCGGGCTGATCAAGCAATTGGCCGATGCCAAGGACCCGCTGACTGCTCTGCCGATCAACGCGATGTTGCCGCATCGACTCGCGCGCCTCTGCGACTTGAGCGGTGCACGGCTGATTCATATCAGTACCGACTGCGTGTTCTCGGGTCGTAAGGGCGGCTACCTTGAGAGCGATCTTTCGGATGCCGAGGACCTGTATGGCAAGTCCAAGTACATCGGCGAACTGCACGATCTGCCTAACGCGATTACCCTGCGAACCTCGATCATCGGACACGAGTTGAACTCGAGTTACTCGCTGGTGGACTGGTTTCTGTCACAAGAAGGCAGAGTACGAGGGTTCTCCAAGGCAATTTTCTCTGGTCTGCCGACGGTCGAGCTGGCGCGGTTGATGAAGGACTTCGTTATCCCGCACCGGCAGCTCAATGGCCTGTATCATGTCGCCGCTAAGCCGATCGACAAGTTCCGGCTTCTCAGTCTGGTGGCTGTGCAGTATGGCAAGGCTATTGACATCCGGCCGGATGATGCACTGGTAATCGATCGTTCGCTGGACTGTTCGCGTTTCCGCGAAGCGACCGGTTATGTGGCACCCGAGTGGCCGGAGCTGATTCGGCGTATGTACGAGCAGCGCCGGTAATCACTCCGGTTTGCTGGTGAAAAGGAATCCACGCAGCCTCCGGGCTGCGTTCACGTTCTGGAAGGTTATATGTTCGACGACAAGGTATTGATGATCACCGGTGGCACCGGTTCCTTTGGCCATACGGTGTTGCGCCGCTTCCTCGATACCGATGTGCGTGAGATTCGCATCTTCTCCCGCGATGAGAAGAAGCAAGAGGATATGCGCATTGCCTTGGCCAACGACAAGGTCAAGTTCTACATTGGCGATGTGCGTGACTACGACAGCCTCAAGCAGGCTATGGTTGGCGTCGATTACATCTTCCACGCAGCGGCGCTCAAACAGGTACCTTCCTGCGAGTTTTACCCAATGGAGGCCGTGCGCACCAACGTCAATGGCACAGAGAACGTACTTAATGCTGCCATTGCCAGTGGCGTGAAACGCGTGGTGGTACTCTCTACTGATAAAGCTGTGTATCCGATCAACGCTATGGGCATCTCCAAGGCTATGTCCGAGAAGTTGATGGTGGCCAAGTCGAGGATGATTCCGGCCGGCGGCACCGTGGTCTGCGCCACCCGCTATGGCAACGTGATGGCATCGCGCGGTTCGGTGATCCCGTTGTTCATCGAGCAACTACGCAGCGGCGAGCCGCTGACCGTCACTGATCCCAACATGACGCGCTTCCTGATGTCGTTGGAAGACTCGGTCGACCTGGTGCTGCACGCTTTCGAGCATGGTGAACAAGGCGATCTTTTCGTGCAGAAGGCTCCAGCCTCAACCGTTGGTGATCTGGCCCTGGGTCTCAAGGAGTTGTTCGGTCGCGATAACCCGGTGCGGGTGATCGGTACTCGTCATGGCGAGAAGCTTTACGAGTCGTTGGTTTCACGCGAAGAGATGGCTAAAGCCGAGGATATGGGCCGCTACTACCGTATTCCTGCGGACAACCGCGATCTGAATTACAAGAAGTACTTCGTCGAAGGTGAGGAGAAGATCGCCGAGTTCGATGATTACACCTCGCACAATACCGAGCGCCTGGACATCGAGGGCATCAAGCAACTGCTGCTCAAGCTCGACTACATCAAGGAGCAGCTCGATGCTTAAGGTTATGACCCTGGTAGGGACGCGTCCGGAATTGATCAAAATGAGTCGGGTAATTGCCGAACTCGACCGTCAGGTTAATCACGTGTTGGTGCACTCTGGGCAGAACTACGACTATGAGCTGAACCAAGTTTTCTTCGATGACCTGGAAATCCGTAAGCCTGATCACTTTCTTGGCGCTGCCGGTGAAACTGCTGCACAGACTATTGCAGAGGTAATCGCCAAGGCTGATGCGGTGTTCGAGTTAGAAAAACCTGATGCGTTGTTGCTGTATGGCGATACCAATACTTGTCTTGCGGTCATTGCGGCCAAACGTCGGAAGATTCCCGTGTTTCATATGGAAGCGGGAAATCGTTGTTTTGACCAGCGGGTACCGGAGGAGCTCAATCGCAAGGTGCTCGATCACCTGTCTGACATCAACATGGTGCTCACCGAGCATGCCCGTCGATATTTGATCGCTGAGGGCATCCGCCCCGAGACCATCATCAAGACTGGCTCGCATATGCATGAGGTGCTGGACTATTACCGGCCGAAGATCGAGGCCTCTGACGTGCTTGCTCGTGAGGGGCTGGAGACTGGCAAGTTCTTTATTGTCAGCGCCCATCGTGAGGAGAACGTCGACACTCCAGATAATCTGCGCGATCTACTTGCTACCCTGCGTGCACTGGCCGATGAGTATGGTTATCCGCTGATCGTGTCGACCCATCCACGTACTCGTAAGCGTCTGGAGGCGCTGGGCGAATCACTGGAGCACCCGCTGATTCGCTTCTCCAAGCCATTCGGTCTTTTGGACTACATCAAGCTGCAGATGAATGCGTTCTGTGTGCTATCCGACAGCGGCACCATTACTGAAGAAGCCTCTTTACTCAACCTGCCGGCTGTGACCCTGCGCAACGCTCACGAGCGTCCAGAAGGCATGGACCAGGGCACTCTGATAATGAGTGGATTAAAGAAGGATTCGGTGTTGTCGGCGGTCAAGGTCATTACCAGTCAGCATCAACCCGGCTCGCGCCGTATTCCGCTGGTTCCTGATTATGAAGGTGGCCCGGTATCGTTGCAGGTCGTGCGAGTCGTGCTCAGCTACACGGACTATGTAAATCGTACTGTCTGGCACAAGGGCTAAAACCATGCGTGTTTTGCTTACGGGTGCCAGCGGTTTCGTTGGGCGCGCAGTGCAGGCACGCCTGCTAGTCGATGGTGTACATGAATTGCGCTGCGCCATGCGTCAGTTACCGCCTACTTCCCCGGCTAATTTTGATGTTTTCCTGTCCCCAGGGCTGGCCTCGGATGCGGATTGGTCGACGGCATTGGCCAATGTCGATGCTGTTATCCATTGCGCTGCTCGGGTGCATGTGATGAACGAGCAAGCTATTGACCCGCTTGCCGAGTTTCGTCAGGTCAACGTTGACGGCACTCTGCGGCTGGCTCGCCAGGCAGTGGAGGCTGGCGTACGTCGTTTCATCTTCGTCAGCTCGATCAAGGTCAATGGTGAGCAGACTTTGCCGGGGCATGCCTATTGTGCCGATGACGTGCCAGAGGCTGAAGACCCATATGGCATATCCAAATATGAGGCCGAAGAAGGGTTGAGGGCGTTGGCTGCCGAGACAGGGCTGGAGGTGGTTATTGTTCGTCCGCCGCTGATTTATGGTCCGGGCGTGAAGGCAAACTTCCACAGCATGCTGCGCTGGTTGCATCGCGGTATACCACTACCCTTTGGGGCTATCTATAACCATCGTAGTTTTGTGGCGCTGGATAATCTGGTGGATTTACTGGTGTTGTTTCTCACGCATCCTGCAGCAAATGGGCAGCGTTTTCTTGTGAGCGATGGTGAGGACCTGTCAACGACTGAGTTGTTGCGCCGCTTGAGTCATGCCTTGGGGCGCCCGGCCAGGTTAGTTCCTATTCCTCAGTTATGGATCGAGTATGGAGCGGGATTATTGGGGCAGCGCGCACTGAGCCAGAGATTATGTGGCTCGTTACAGGTGAATATAGATAAAACTCGCGAGTGCCTAGGCTGGGTGCCGCCACTTACTGTGGAGCAGGCACTGGCCAAAACAGCTGCACACTTTCTGGAAGACGCCCATTCATGAGTGTTCTGATCTTTAGTTTTTTAGTTGCTGTGTTGTCCTGGATATTGACAGCTTGGTTGCGGCGCTATGCGTTGTCTCGCAGCTTGATGGATGTTCCAAATGCACGCAGCTCCCATAGCCAACCTACGCCGCGGGGCGGTGGCATGGCTATTGTCGTGGCCTTCCTGTTAGCGCTGTGTATAGCTTTCTCCATGGGTATGGGAGTTCAAACTAAGTACTTTTATGCATTGAGCGGTGCTGGTGCGCTTATCGCATTGCTTGGTTTTCTTGATGATCATGGACATATCGCAGCCCGCTGGCGTCTGCTTGGGCATTTTACGGCTGCTGCTTGGGTTCTGTTCTGGCTCAATGGTTTGCCACCTGTGCAGGTACTCGGTCATGTAGTTGATCTGGGTTGGTTCGGTTATTTGTTGGCTTCCCTCTATCTGGTATGGCTGCTCAATCTTTACAACTTTATGGATGGTATTGACGGCATAGCCAGTGTCGAGGCGATTAGTGTTTGCCTTGGTGGCGCGTTGATGTACGGATTTCTCGGGCATTTAAATATGCTGCTCTTGCCATTGTTGTTGGCTGCGACGGTTGCGGGATTTTTGTTTTGGAATTTTCCTCCCGCGCGTATTTTTATGGGGGATGCAGGCAGTGGTTTCCTCGGCGTCGTATTGGGCATTCTCTCTCTGCAAGCCGCCTGGACCGACGCGTCATTGCTTTGGGGCTGGTTGATTCTGTTAGGGGTCTTTATTGTCGATTCAACCTTTACTCTTTTCCGGCGGTTGTTACGTGGAGATAAGGTTTATGAAGCCCACCGTAGCCATGCCTATCAATACGCCTCACGTCACTTTGGCCGTCATTTGCCAGTGACTTTGGCTGTCATTGCAATCAATTTCTTCTGGTTATTACCAATCGCGCTTTGGGTCGCCTTCGGTGGTGACGGCTTGTGTGCGCTGTTGCTGGCCTATACACCGCTAGTGATATTGGCTGTCAGGTTTCGAGCGGGCGCGCTGGAGCAAGTATGAGTTCGTTACGAACATTGTTAGTGCTTGGCGCGGGTGGGCATGGCAAGTCTGTTGCGGAGGCTGCCTTGCTGTCTGGTGAGTGGCAACGGGTCTGTTTTCTCGATGATCGCTGGCCGCAATTAGAGGTGGTCTGTGGCATAGATGTGATCGGTGATCTCGACAGTCTACTTGAGCCAGGCCTTTCAGTGGCTGGAGGTATTGCAGCTGTGGGTAATAACTCTTTGCGTAAGGCGTGGGTAGAGCGGATTAAAGCTGCAGGCATCGAGGTGGTCAGCATTGTGCATCCGCGTGCCTGGATTAGCCCATCGGCTCACATAGGGCAGGGGGTGGCTGTACTCGCAATGGCGGTAATTGGCACTGACGCTAGGCTTGGTCAAGGTGCAATCGTCAATGCCGGTGCGGTGGTTGATCACGATGTTTGCGTCGGTGACTTTGCCCATCTTGGGGCGGCGTCAATTTGGCTGGCGGTGTTCAGGTGGGAGCTTCGGCATGGCTGCAGGCCTGTTGTAGTGCAGGCTATGGTGTTAGTGTTGCATCAGGTGATGTGTTGCCCCGGGCACCGCATTGCAAGCCAGATAATAAGGAATGAATATGATTCGCCAGCGGATAGACGCTCTACGTCAGGGACTCTTGCAGTTACCGCGTCGACAAAAGCGGTTTTTGCAAGTGGTGACTGATGTTGCTCTGATCTGGTTGGCGCTATGGCTTTCATTTGCTCTGCGCCTAGGAGAATTGGATGCAGCCCAGCCATTTGACGGTCATGGTTGGCTTTTTCTCCTAGCGCCCATTATCGCTTTGCCGATCTTTATTCGTTTGGGTATGTATCGGGCGGTGATGCGCTATGTGGGTAATGATGCGCTGATTACAATTGCCAAGGCCGTAACGCTGTCTGCCTTGGTGCTAGCACTGGCAGCTTACTGGTATCGCGGGCCCAGTGCGGTGGTTCCTCGCTCTATGGTTTTCAATTACTGGTGGTTGAGTCTGCTGCTGCTTGGCGGCTTGCGTCTTGCTCTGCGTCAGTATTTTGTTGGTAGCTGGTTTGAGCTGAATGCCGGGAATATGCAAGCCGACGCTTTGGGTGTGCCAAAGGTTGCGATCTATGGCGCAGGTGCTGCGGGCAATCAATTGGTCGCTGCGCTGCGGTTGGGGCGGGCTATGCGCCCCGTTGCTTTTATCGATGATGACCCTGGGATTGCCAATCGGTCGATTGCAGGTCTGCGGGTGTATACGCCCAAGCACATAGACCAGATGATTGATGAGACCTGCGCCGGTGAAATTCTTCTGGCGATGCCTTCGGTTTCACGCGCGAGGCGGAGGGAGATTCTTGAGGCTTTAGAGTCCTATCCGCTGCATGTGCGCAGTATTCCCGGTTTTATGGACCTGGCCAGTGGTCGGGTCAAAGTCGAGGACGTGCAGGAAGTGGATATCGCCGATTTGTTAGGGCGTGATTCTGTTCCTCCGGAGCAGGTGCTGTTTGAGCGTTGTATCCGTAACCACGTGGTTATGGTCACCGGTGCTGGCGGTTCTATTGGCGCTGAGTTGTGTCGGCAAATCTTGGTTAACCAACCTGCGACGCTTCTGCTGTTCGAACACAGCGAGTTCAATCTATACAGCATTCATAGTGAACTAGAAGCGAGAGTCAGGCGTGAGTCATTACCGCTGCGTTTGGTGCCTATTCTGGGCTCGATTCGTAATGCATCGCGTCTTGCTGATGTGATGTGCACTTGGAAGGTCAACACTGTTTATCACGCGGCGGCTTATAAGCATGTGCCGATGGTGGAGCACAATATTGCCGAGGGCGTGCTGAATAACCTGATAGGGACGCTCAATACTGCGCAAGCGGCGGTCAAGGCTTGCGTAACCAATTTTGTGTTGATTTCCACTGACAAGGCGGTACGTCCGACCAATGTGATGGGGAGCACTAAGCGCTTGGCGGAAATGGTTTTACAGGCACTTAGTCGCGAGTCCGCCCCTGTGTTGTTTGCCGATGATGACGCCGTGCATCAGCTCAATAAAACACGCTTTACCATGGTGCGCTTTGGCAATGTTTTGGGGTCGTCCGGTTCTGTGATTCCGCTGTTTCACGAGCAGATTCGCAAGGGCGGGCCTGTCACGGTCACCCATCCGAATATCACGCGTTACTTTATGACCATCCCTGAGGCCGCGCAGTTGGTAATTCAAGCGGGGTCCATGGGCGAAGGCGGTGATGTATTCGTCCTTGATATGGGCGAACCGGTGAAAATTGCTGTGCTGGCCGAGAAGATGATCCATCTGAGCGGCTTGAGTGTGCGTTCAGATAAAACCCCAAACGGTGATATCGCTATCGAATTCACTGGTCTGCGCCCTGGCGAGAAGCTTTACGAGGAGTTGCTGATTGGCGATAACGTCAGCCCTACGGAACATCCTATGATCATGCGTGCTAATGAGGAGCACTTGCCGTGGGAGCAGTTAAAAGTGCGCTTGAGCGAGTTGCTGGATGCCGTTGGGCGTGATGACTATGAGCGCGTGCGGCAGTTGCTGCGCGAAACAGTCAGTGGTTACAAGCCAGAAGGCGAGATTGTTGATTGGATACATATAAAGCGTCGACTGGAACCGTAGGGTTTGCCGTAAGGCTGGTTGAGCGGGACCTGTGGGCAGGTTGGGGTTGATTCATTCAGCAACGCATAGGGTTATTTGACAAGTGCATTGCAGCAGCTAGTTTTCAGGGCGTGGAGAGGAAATCCCACGTCGATGAAAACTAACGAAAGGATGCACTACATGCTAAAAGCCAAGCTGTCTTCTCTGTTGTTCGCTGTTCTTGCTTCCATGTCCCTGGCGGTTTTCGCTGCTGAAACGCAGACTCAGCCAGCGCCCGCTGTTGAGTCAGCTGAAGTGGCTACGGTCGGTAAGATCAATCTCAATACTGCTGATGCTGCCACTCTGCAACGTGAGTTGCTGGGGATTGGTGAGGTCAAGGCGCAGGCGATTGTGGCTTATCGTGATGAGCACGGCGACTTTGCTTCGGTGGATGAGTTGCTGGAAGTTAAGGGTATTGGCGAAGCGACGTTGGAGAAGAATCGCGACAAATTGAGCATTAACTAATACGTTCAGTTGTTTTAATTAAGGCCGGTTATTAACCGGCCTTTTTGCTTTCTGGCGCTCATGTTTTTAATACGCATGCGCGTTATTTTGTAAAAATAGGGCTGAGAATTAATCGAGAGGCGCTTTATGTTTTGGTTGGCAGTAGCGGCAGATGCGGTGGTGGTTGTGCACCTGTTGTTTATTCGTAAGCGCTCCATAAACCGTAAGCGCTCCATAAACCTCATCTACAAATGATCCGCAGGCCAGCCAATGCTGAGCTCCAATTTCTTTCTGGAGCCAGCCGTCATGATGCGCCCCGACGCCAAAGTCGAAAAAGTCTATCTATACCCCAAGCCGGTGGATTTCCGAAAATCCATCGATGGCCTGGCCGCCCTGGTCGAGCTGGATATCAAGGTGGCGGTGTTCGACCCGGTGCTGTTCGTCTTCCTCAACCGCGCGCGCAGCCGGGTGAAGATTTTGTATTGGGAGCGCAACGGCTTTTGCCTGTGGCTCAAGCGATTGGAGGCTGAACGCTTCAAGTCGCATCCGGAACCTGGCGAAGATGCGATCGTGCTGACGGCCCAGGAGTTGAACTGGTTGTTGGACGGTATCGACCTGTGGCGCAACCGGCCGCACCAGGTTTTGACCCCTAGGTTCGTCACCTGAGCCGGTATAATCCACGGCATGATTTCTGTGCCCGAAACCCTTCCTGATGACCCCGCCGCGCTCAAGCAATTGCTCGCTGAGGTGTTGTCGTCGGCGCAGGAATTGGCCAAGGACAAGGATGGGCAGATCGAGCGCCTGCGCGAACAAAACGCGCTGTTGATCCAGCGCCTGTTCGGCCGTAAATCCGAGCAGAGCAGCGACCCGGATTCACCGCAGCTAGAGATGTTCAACGAAGCGGAAAGCCTGGCCGAAGCGGCGGCTGAAGCTCCGGCCGCTGAGGTCGAGGAAGAAGTCGTTGCGCCGACCAAGCGCCGCGGCAAGCGCAAGCCGTTACCGGCCGAACTACCGCGTGTCGAGGTCATCCACGAACTGCCCGAACACGAACTGACCTGCGAATGCGGTTGCCGCAAGCAGGCCATCGGCGAAGAAACCAGCGAGCAGCTGGAAATCATCCCGATGCAGGTTCAGGTGATCCGCCACATTCGCAAGACCTATGCCTGCAAGGCCTGCGAAAGCGCGCCGGTCACCGCTGACAAACCGGCCCAACTGATCGAGAAAAGGCTGGCCAGCCCGAGCGTGCTGGCGATGCTGCTGACCAGCAAATACGCCGACGGCATCCCACTGTATCGCTTCGAAAAGATGCTCAGTCGCCATGGCATCGACATCCCCCGGCAGACCCTGGCGCGCTGGGTGATCCAGTGCGGCGAACTGCTACAACCGTTGCTCAACCTGATGCGCGACAGGCTGCTGGACAGTCCGGTGATCCACTGCGATGAAACCCGCGTGCAGGTGCTCAAGGAGCCTGGGCGCGATCCGAGCAGCCACTCCTGGATGTGGGTGCAGACCGGTGGCCCGCCTGGCAAACCGGTGATCCTCTTCGACTACACAACCAGCCGCGCGCAGGAGGTGCCGCTGCGCCTGCTCGACGGTTATCGCGGCTACCTGATGACCGACGATTACGCCGGCTACAACGCCGTGGCCGCACAACAAGGTGTTGAGCGCCTGGCCTGCTGGGCGCATGCGCGGCGCAAGTTCGTCGAAGCGCAAAAGGTGCAACCGAAGGGCAAAACCGGGCGTGCCGACATCGCGTTGGGGATGATCAACAAGCTCTACGGCATCGAGCGCGAACTTAAGGATGCCAGCGATGAACAGCGCTACCGGGGCCGCCAGCAGCACAGCCTACCGCTCCTCGATCAGCTCAAGACCTGGCTGGAGAAAACCCAGCCGCAGGTCACGGCGCAGAATGCCCTGGGCAAAGCAGTGAACTACCTGGCGAGCAACTGGAGCCGACTCGAACGCTACATCGAGGCTGGCCACCTGCCGATCGATAACAACGCTGCCGAGCGCGCGATCCGGCCCTTCGTCATAGGTCGCAAGAACTGGCTGTTCAGCGACACGCCGAAAGGCGCGACCGCCAGCGCCCAACTCTACAGCCTGGTGGAAACCGCCAAGACCAATGGCCAGGAGCCCTACGCCTGGTTGCGCCATGTCCTCGAACGCCTGCCGCTGGCCAACAGCGTTGAAGCCTACGAAGCGCTGCTGCCTTGGAACTGCCAACCAACGACGCCACTGTAAAACGCAAAACCTCTCCAGAGGGAGGTGGGGTCTATGGAGCGCTTACGATTGAACGGATCGCCGAAGAACTGGCCTTGAGCCGCAGCCTGATCAGCCTCACCACTGCGTTGCCGGTGTTGTGCATGGGCTTGTTGGCGCCTTTTGCGCCGCGTTTGGCCGTGCGTATGGGGCTGGAGCGCACCATCGCCTTGTGCATGGCGGTCATCGCGGTGGCGCTGCTGCTGCGCGCAGTGGGACATGCCAGTGCGATTCTGATTGGCAGCGCGGTGCTGTTGGGCGCAGCCATCGCGGTTGCCGGGCCTTTGCTGTCGGGCTTTATCAAGCGGCACTTTGTCGGGCGCATGGGCAGTGTGGTGGGGTGGTACTCGCTGAGCATGGCGATTGGTGGCGCCGGGGGTGCGGTTCTCACCGTGCCGGCCACGCTATGGCTGGGTAATGACTGGACCTACGGCCTGGCCATCTGGGCGCTGCCGGCGCTGGTCGGGTTAGTGCTCTGGCTGTGCTTGCCCAATCGCGCTGAAGCTGAGAGTGAAGAGGGCGGTAAGGGCTTGCCCTGGCGACAGCCGCGGGCCTGGTTGATCAGTGCCTTCTTCGCCATTCAGGCCGGCTTGTTCTATGCCCTGGCCACCTGGGCTGTGGCGCGTTATCACGAAGCCGGCCTGAGCCTGATGCACAGCAATAGCCTGTTCAGTGTGTCGATGCTGATGGGCTTGCCCAGCTCGTTTCTACTGCCTTGGTTGGCGCAGCGTTTCAAGAACCGTTACCTGCTGCTGGTGGGTTGCGGGCTGTTGTCATCTATCAGTCTGGCGATGATCACCTTTCAGCCGTCGGTGCTGCCTGAGCTGTGGGCGGTCACTATCGGCTTTGGTCTGGGCGGCTCCTTTGCCTTGTCACTGGTGCTGCCCCTGTATGAGGCCGGCTCACCAATGGCGGTCAGCCGTTGGACGGCGATGATGCTGTGTATGGGCTACAGCATTGCTTGCCTGACGCCCGTGCTGACGGGCCTGGCGCGTGATCTGGCGGGTAACTATCAGTTGCCGTTTATGGTGCTTACCGGGCTTGCGACGCTGATGACGCTGCTGGCCTGGCTGATGCGCCGTGGACCGACGCGCACCCATAAATGATGCCGGCCAGGCGTCGCTGCGGTGATGCACTGATGCTTATTTGGCAGCAGTTCCTTCCTTGCTCAGGACGGCTGTGATAGAAGGCAGCCTTGATTTGCTGGAGTGCCTGCGTGGAGTCCGAATCCATCGTTTATGGTTGCATCCGTGACTGGCCCTCGGACAGTCCGGCGGAAAGCCGTCTGCGTCGTGAAATCAATCGGCAAGTGCTCGATGAGCTGCCGGCCGGCGATGCCTGGAGTTTTCTTGGGCGGGAGATGTTTGCCTGTTGCGAGCAGCCGGGCGATGGCCTGTATCAGACCCAGGTGATCCATTTCGGCGCCAGCTACCGTACGGTGGAATACGAGTGGGGCCTGTGGATCAAGCAGTTCGAGGCGCTGCTCAAGCGCCTGTATTGGGCGAGCGCGGTGGTGCATCTGGAAACCGAGCTGAACGGCACCCACACCTTTCGCTGGGAGTCGGATGGCGACTTTCACAGCCCGCAGGAAGGCGAGCTGCGCGTGCGCTGTGCGTGGGAGCGCGAAGGTGGTTTACGCGGATAGGTTGGGTTGAGTCGCGCAGCGACGAAGCCCCACGAACATGCCGCCTGGTTGGGCTTCGCTGTGCTCAGCACCAACCTACGAGGATGCGGTTGCCCTCACGGTGTTTATTCCTCAAGCGCATCCAGCCACTCTTTCGGCACATCGCGTTTGAGCGCCAGCTGGCATTGCTGGCTTTCCGCATCGAAGACAATTACCGCCTGGCCTTTACTCAATGCGTGGCGTACTCGTTCGATACGGGTATTCAGCGGGGTCTCGTCGCCATTGTCGGTGCCATCGCGGGTAACGAAGTCCTCGATCAGGCGGGTCAGGGTGTCAGCTTCGAGCAGTGTGTAGGGGATCAGCACGGTAGGGCCTCCAGAGCGCAGCGCGGATGCTAGCAGGCCGTTGAAAAATTACCTACGTTGGCAATACTGCGTTAAAAACGGCCTCGGAAGGCTCATGTACAACTCGTACACTCCGCTTCCTCGGCGCTTTGACCAGCCTTCGGCTGTTACTACGTAGCGCCTTGTCTTGCCTGCCTCGCCTGCATTTTTCAGCGACCTGCTAACGTGCGCAACCCCGGCTGGCCATGTTTGCCGTGCAGTTACTGGGCGGGTCGTTCGGCCGGCTGCAGATAGGCTTCCAGGGTGCTGTAAAGCTTGGCGCTGTCCAGCGGTTTGCCGAGGAAGTCATTCATTCCAGACTCGACCCCGTGCTGGCGGTGCTCATCGAGGATGTGTGCGGTCAGGGCGATGATCGGCACGGCCGGCAGGTTGTGCTGGCGTTCCAGGCGGCGGATCTGTCGGGTGGCTTCGAAGCCATCCATCTCCGGCATTTCGCAGTCCATCAGGATCAGTTGCGTGGCGCCTGGGTCGCGCTGGTATTCGTTGAGGGCGGCCAGGCCGTTGGTCACCAGGCGCACATTGTAGCCACGCTTTTTCAGAAAGCCTTGGACGACGAGCTGATTCACCGGGTTGTCTTCAGCCACCAGGATGCAGGGCGTGCTGCCGGTGTCGGTATGGGCTTTCGGTTGTGCTTTGATTTCCACGATACGCGGCTCTTCGTACAGTTCGAGTAGGGCGCTGCGCAAAGCGTTGATCGCCAGCGGTTGGGGTAGGCCGAGCAGGCGCAGGCCGGCGGAGCTGGGCAGTTGCTGGCATTGTTCCGGTGCGCAGAGCAGCAGCACGCGTTGTCCGGGCTGCAGCAGTGGACGCAGCGACTCCAGCCAGTGCTGGATGCTGCCCGGCCAGGGCGCCATCAGTACCAACAGCGGTGGGGCGGCGAAATCCTCCAGGTAGCCGAGCAGGGTTTCCGGATTCTGGCAGCGTTCGGTGCGCATGCCCCAGCGTCCGAGCAGGCGGCTCAAGGCATCCAGGCCGAGGCCGTCGAGCGATGTGAGCAGCGCGGTACGGCCCTTGAGCAGTTCGTGCAGCGGGTCGGCGGGCAGAATCTCATCCCCTTGCGGAATATCGAAGGCAAAGCGCGTGCCCTGGCCCTGTGTGCTCTGCACTTCGATGCGGCCGCCCATCATTTCCACCAGCTCCTTGCTGATCGCCAGGCCTAGGCCGCTGCCGCCGTAACGACGGGTGGTGCTGGAGTCGCCCTGAGCAAAGGACTCAAACAGCTGGGTCAGCGCCTGGTCGCTGATGCCGATTCCGCTATCGCTGATGGCGAACACCAGATGCGGCTTGCCCTGGGAGTCATTGTGCCGGCAGACATTCAGTGCCACGTGGCCTTCGGCGGTGAACTTTAGGGCGTTGCTGAGCAGGTTCATCAGTACCTGCTTGAGCCGCGTCGGGTCGCCCTGGGTACGGCGTGGTACACCGCTTTCAAGGCTGACATAGAGGCGCAGGCGCTTGTCCAGGGCTTGCCCGGTGAACAGGCTGAGGGTGTCAGAAATCAGCTCTTCCAGATCGAACTCGATGTGTTCCAGGCTGAGCTTGCCGGATTCGATGCGCGCGTAATCGAGGATGTCGTTGATCACCGCCATCAGCGAGCTGCCGGAGCTGGAAATGGTGTCGACGTAGAAGCGCTGGCTGCGGTCCAGCGGGGTCTCCTTGAGCAGCTGTAACATGCCCAGCACGCCGTTGAGTTGGGTGCGGATTTCGTGGCTCATCTTGGCCAGAAAGCGGCTCTTGGCCTGGTTTTCGATTTCTGCTTGCTCAGCGGCGCGGCGTGACTGGAAGCCTTCTTCCTTGAGCAGGTTGATGCGGTCGGCCAGGCCGATGGACAGGGTGATCAGCTCGATGGTCACGCCGATCTTCACGGCCGTGGCGCCGAATACACCAAAGACTTCCACGCCCAGCGAGCCGGTGGTGGCCTGGATAAAGGCGAACAGCAGGATGGCCCAGGCGAGGGTGTAGTAGGAGCCGTAACGTACACCCCGGCGCCAGATATACAGGCCGGTGAGCAGCAGGGTCAGCGAGACCAGCGAAACGGTGACGCTGGCGAGGATATTCCAGGCGTTGAAGCCAATCAGTGGCACCGACAGCAGGCAGCCGGCGCAGGCCAGCATCAACAGGCGCAGGCCGGTATCCAGGCGTGGAAAGTATTGCGGTGCATGCAGGAAGTGACGGCTGAACTGAATGGCCGTCAGGCAGTGCAGGTACATCAGGATGTAGATGCTCACCGACTGGAACGCCACATGCTCGGGCAGCAGCTTGAACAGCATGCCGTCGAAACAGGCGGCCAGCAGACCGACGTTGAGGTTGTAGGCCAGGTACCAGAGGTAGGCGGATTCACGCAGTGAGATAAACAGGAACAGGTTGTAGCAGAACATCGCAAACAGCACGCCGTAGAACGCGCCATTGAAACCCATGAGGTTTTCCTGGGCGGCGGCGCTGGCCTGGTAGGTGCTGAAGAACAGCGGCATAAAGATCGTGCTGGTGGTCTCGACCCGCACCAGCAGGGTGCTTTCGCCGGGCGTCAGCTCAAGTGGGAACCAGAAGTTGCGCACCTGTACCGGGCGCTGGGAGAAGGCATAGCGGTCGCCGCTTTCCTGCATCTGCCACTGGCCATCGGCGCTGGCCAGAAACACCTGCAGATGGTCGAGCAGTGGGTAGTTGACCTCCAGGTAGCCAGCCAGGTTCTGCGCCAGGCTGTTGTTCAGACGTACCTTGAACCACCAGACCGAATCATTCTTGCCGAGGTTGGCGTGCTCGCCCTTAACTGGGGTAAAGCGTTCGTCGGCCAGGGCGCCGACCTGTTCGACGCTCAGCTCACCTTGCGCGTCTTCCAGGTAGGCCATGGAGGGGCCGAGTGGTAGGCGCAGATCGGCGTTGTTCAGCGTTGCAGGTTGCAGCGCCCACGCCGATCCACACAGCCAGAACAGCACCACAGCCAGCCATATCCGAGGCATTTACCGACCTCAATATTATTATTTGAGGCCTGATCCGGCCCCGCATCATGCCGTCACTTTGCCCGGATGCGCGCGGCCCTTCAAGCGTCCTGATCGCGGGGGCGCAACAGGCTGTCGACAGTCGGGACGCGGGTATCACTTTCCATCTGCGCATCGTGCTCCAGTTGGTGGCTGAAGCGTTCTAGCGAGCCCTGTGCAGGCTGAGCGTCGCTGGAGAATACCGGTGGGCTGAGTACGTAGGCGGCAAGCAGTCGACTCAGGGCTTTGAGGCTGTCGATGTGCGTGCGTTCATAGCCATGAGTGGCGTCGCAGCCGAAGGCCAGCAGAGCCGTGCGAATGTCGTGGCCGGCGGTGACTGCCGACTGTGCGTCGCTGTGGTAATAGCGGAACAGGTCGCGGCGCACCGGGATTTCATTTTCGCTGGCCAGACGCAACAGCTGGCGCGACAGGTGATAGTCGTAAGGCCCGCCTGAGTCCTGCATCGCCACGCTGACGGTGTGTTCGCTGGACTGCTGGCCGGGCGCGACCGGGGCGATGTCGATGCCGACAAATTCGCTGACATCCCAGGGTAGGGCTGCTGCTGCGCCGGAGCCGA
The DNA here is from genome assembly GCF_900105355.1 of Pseudomonas anguilliseptica. NCBI lineage: Bacteria > Pseudomonadati > Pseudomonadota > Gammaproteobacteria > Pseudomonadales > Pseudomonadaceae > Pseudomonas > Pseudomonas anguilliseptica. The sequence goes on along the minus strand of NZ_FNSC01000001.1, from coordinate 4,851,961 downwards.
CTTCCTCGGTGATGGTAAACAGTGGGTGGCAGTCGATTTCCGGCTCCAGGCCGCTTTCCTTGATGGCCTTGAGCGCGGTGAGCAGCGCCGCGACGCCGGCCTTGTCATCCAGATGGCGCGCGCTGATATGGCCGCTTTCGGTGAACTCTGGCAGTGGGTCGAAGGCGACAAAGTCGCCCACCGAGATGCCCAGCGACTCGCAGTCGGCGCGGGTGCTGCAGTAGGCGTCCAGGCGCAGTTCGACGTGGTCCCAGCTGATCGGCAATTGGTCCACGGCGGTATTGAATGCGTGGCCCGAGGCCATTAGCGGCAGCACGCTGCCGCGAATCACGCCCTGATCGGTAAACACGCTGACACGGCTGCCTTCGGCGAAGCGGCTCGACCAGCAGCCGACGGCGGCCAGGCCCAGGCGGCCGTTGTCCTGCAGCTCGCGGACGATGGCGCCAATGGTGTCCAGGTGCGCCGAGACCGCGCGGTCCGGGCTGCTCTGCTTGCCTTTGAGGGTGCCGCGAATGGTGCCGCGCCGGGTCATTTCAAAGGGGATGCCGATCTCTTCCAGGCGCTCGGCAACGTAGCGCACGATGGTGTCGGTAAAGCCGGTGGGGCTGGGAATGGCGAGCATTTCCAGCAGCACTTTCTGCAGATAGACGAGGTCGGGTTCGGGGAGTTGCTGCATGGAGTCTCCTCTACGGCGATTGCGCCCCTCGGCTGTAAGCGGGAGAGGGGCTGGGAATGGGTTAGCTGGGTGCCTGGCTCAAGGGAAACAGCAGGTCGATAAAGCGCTCGGCCGTGGGTTGCGGTTGGTGGTTGGCCAGGCCGGCACGCTCGTTGGCTTCGATAAACACGTACTCGGGTTGATTGGCCGCGGGCACCAGCAGGTCGAGGCCGACCACCGGAATATCCAGGGCGCGGGCGGCTTTTACGGCGGCATCGGCCAGCACCGGGTGGAGGATATCGGTGACGTCTTCCAGGCTGCCGCCGGTGTGCAGGTTGGCGGTTTTACGCACGGCCAGGCGCTGGCCGGCCGGCAGCACGCTGTCGTAATCAACCCCGGCGGCATGCAGGGTGCGTAAGGTTTCAGCGTCCTTGGGAATGCGGCTTTCGCCTTCGGTGGCGGCTTGCCGGCGGCGGCTCTGCGCATCGATCAGTTCACCGATGCTGTGCTGGCCATCACCGATCACTTCCGCCGGGCGGCGAATGGCGGCGGCGACCACGGCAAAGCCGATCACCAGAATGCGCAGATCAAAGCCTGGGTGAAAGCTTTCCAGCAGGACGCGGCTGTCGAAGGTACTGGCGCGTTCGATGGCGTCCTGCACATCCAGCGGCGTGCGCAGATCCACCGCCACGCCCTGACCCTGTTCGCCATCCACCGGCTTGACCACCAGGCTGCCATGCTCGGCGAGAAAGGCGGCATTGTCCTCGGCGCTGCCAGCCAGGCGCTGGGCCGGCAGGTGCAGGCCGGCGCGGGCCAGGGCACGGTGGGTCAGGCGCTTGTCCTGACACAGGGTCATGCTCACCGCACTGGTCAGGTCGCTCAGGGATTCCCGGCAGCGGATGCGTCGGCCGCCGTGGCTCAGGGTGAACAGCCCGGCGTCGGCGTCGTCGACCTGCACTTCGATGCCACGGCGCAGTGCTTCATCGACGATGATCCGCGCGTAAGGGTTCATTGGGGTGTGCGGGCCGGGGCCGAGAAACAGCGCTTCATTGATGCCGTTCTTGCGCTTGATGCTGAAGGTCTGCAGCTCGCGAAAGCCCAGCTTGGCGTACAGGCCCTTGGCCTGCTCGTTGTCGTGCAGCACGGACAGGTCCAGGTGGCTCAGGCCGCGGCTCATAAAGTGTTCGATCAGGTGACGTACCAGCACCTCGCCGACGCCAGGTCGGCTGCAGCGTGGGTCGACCGCCAGGCACCACAGGCTGCTGCCGTGGTCCGGGTCCTGATAGGCCTTGTGGTGATTGAGGCCCATCACGCTGCCGATTATCGTGCCGCTGTCTTCATCCTCTGCCAGCCAGTACACCGGCCCGCCCAGGTGGCGCGGGGTGAGTTTGTCCGGCGCGATCGGCAGCATGCCGCGTAGCTGATACAGAGCGTTGATCGCCTGCCAGTCCTCGGCACTCTGCGCGCGGCGTACGCGGTAACCGCGAAACCCCCGGCGCGCGGGGCGGTAGTCGGTAAACCACAGACGTAGCGTATCGGAGGGATCGAGAAACAGCTGCTGCGGCGCTTGCGCCAGCACCTGGTGCGGTGCTGCGACATATAGAGCGATATCACGCTCGCCGGGCTGCTCGGTCAGCAGATCGCTGGCCAGGGCGGCAGCATCTGGGTAGGTGTGGCCGAGCAGCAGGCGACCCCAGCCGCAGTGCACGGCTTGTGGTTGGCTGGGCGGGGCGGTGTGATCTTCGGCCAGGCGCGCCTGCAGGCGCTCGTAGGAAGGCGCTTGGCCGCGTAGCAGGCGTTGATTAAAGGCAGTGGCACGCATTGGAGGGGTTCCTTTGCCGTGAGCAGGTGGCAGATGCTGCGGTGGCGGGGCTGTGTCCAGCCACCGCAGCGCTCTACAGGCCGTGTTCGTTCAACCAGAGATTCAGCGCGGCCAACTGCCACAGCTTGGAGCCGTGCAAAGGCGTCAGCTGACCGTGCGGGTCACTCAATAAACGATCCAGCATGGCCGGGTTGAACAGGCCGCGATCCTGGCTGGGGTCGAGCAGCAGGTCACGCACCCAGCCCAGGGTGGCGCCTTGCAGATGCTTGAGGCCTGGCACCGGGAAGTAGCCCTTGGGCCGGTCGATCACCGCGCTGGGAATGACCTGTCGTGCGGCTTCCTTGAGCACATGCTTGCCGCCATCGGGCAGTTTGAAGCGCCCCGGAATACGCGCCGAAAGCTCGGCCAGGCGATAGTCGAGGAACGGCGTGCGTGCCTCCAGGCCCCAGGCCATGGTCATGTTGTCGACCCGTTTGACCGGGTCATCGACCAGCATCACCGTGCTGTCCAGGCGCAGCGCCTTGTCCACGGCGGCTATAGCGCCGGGCTGGGCGAAATGCTCACGGACGAAGTCGCCGGCCATGTCGCCGGTCAGCCACTGCGGCTGCACGCAGGCGGCGTACTCGTCGTAATCCCGGTCGAAGAACGCCGCGCGGTAAGCGCCGAAGGCATCTTCGGCTTCGTCCACTTGCGGGTACCAGTGGTAGCCGGCGAACAGCTCATCGGCGCCCTGGCCGCTCTGCACCACCTTGCAGTGCTTGGCCACCTCGTGTGACAGCAGGTAGAAGGCGATGCAGTCGTGGCTGACCATCGGTTCGCTCATGGCGCGAAAGGCCGCCGGCAGCTGTTCGAGAATCTCATGTTCGCCGATACGCAGCTGATGGTGACGGGTAGCGAAGTGCTCGGCGATCAGGTCGGAATACTGGAACTCGTCGCCGCGCTCGCCGCCGGCATCCTGAAAACCGATGGAAAAGGTCGACAGGTTGTCCTCCCCGGCTTCACGCAACAGGCCGACCAGCATGCTCGAATCGACACCGCCGGAGAGCAGCACGCCGACGTCCACGGCTGCGCGTTGACGGATTGATACGGCCTCACGCATGCCGTCCAGCACGCGCTCACGCCATTCATCCAGGCCGAAGGCGATTTCCTCGCGCTGTGGGCCGAATGTCAGGTTCCACCAGGTCTGCTGTTCACAGTTGCCCTGGGCGTCGATGCGCATCCAGCTGGCGGGCGGCAGTTTTTCTACCCCGGCCAACAGGGTGCGCGGCGCGGGCACCACGGCGTGGAAGTTCAGGTAGTGGTTGAGGGCGACGGGGTCGAGGGTCTTGCCAATGTCGCCACCGGCCATCAGTGCTGGCAGGCTGGAGGCAAAGCGCAGGCGTTCAGCCGTGCGTGACAAATACAGCGGCTTGACCCCGAGGCGGTCGCGGGCGATGAACAGTTGCTGGCTGTCACGCTTCCAGATGACGAAGGCGAACATGCCGTTGAGCTTGGGTAGCAGGTCGGTGCCCCAGGCGTGATAGCCCTTGAGCAGCACTTCAGTGTCGCCACCGGAGAAGAAGCGATAGCCGAGGGCTTTCAGCTCTTCGCGCAGTTCCGGGTAGTTGTAGATGGCACCGTTGAACACCATCGTCAGGCCCAGCTCGCTGTCGATCATCGGCTGGCCCGAGGCTTCGGCCAGGTCCATGATTTTCAGGCGGCGATGGCCGAGGGCGAGTGGGCCCTGGCTGTGAAAGCCGTAGGCGTCGGGGCCGCGGGCGGCCATATGGTGGGTGATTCGCTCGACTGCAGCCAGGTCGGCCGGTCGTTGATCAAAACGTAATTCTCCAGCGATTGCGCACATAATTCCTTACCGGTATTGCCGTTGGGGAGTGGTTCGGGGCTGCCGAACCTTTGACACAAAAACAAAATAATGTTTTCATGTCAAAGTTTTATATCGAATTAAAAAGGCGTATATGGCTGATAAAAAAGGTTTCTACTGAAATAGATTTGTCATCTGTTTCGGCCTTCGAGCTGCCGCTGTTTCAGGCGCTGCGGCGTTTGCAGCAGGCCGGTGAAGTGCATGCAAAGCGCCTCGGCCGCTTTGGTGGGCTGACGCCGATGCAATTGATGATTCTGCAGGTGTTGGCGGGAGAGGCACGGTTGACGGCCAGCGACCTCAGTGGCCGGGTCAGCCTGACGGCTGCGACCCTGTCGGGCATGCTCGACAGGTTGGAGGAAAAGGGCCTGTTGCAACGTCAGCGCGACGATCAGGATCGGCGCCGGCAGTGGTTGCTGCTCAGCGAACAGGGCCGCACCCTGCTGCAACAGGCGCCGAGCCTGCTGCCGCCGGAGTTTGTCACGCGCTTTGCCGGATTGCAGGAGTGGGAGCGCCACAGCTTGACCGCCGCGTTGTTACGCGCGGCACAGCTGTGTGGGGAGATGGAGTAAAAAGCCGCGCCAGGTCGGCGCGGCATGACAGGCTTAGCGTTTGGGCTGTTTGTACAGATCCAGCAGCACCTGATCGAGAATCGACGAGGCGCCCCAAGGGCGTGGGTCGTTGAGGATAGCGACCACGGCCCAGCTGTTGCCGTTGCTGTCGCGGCTGAAGCCGGCGATGGCGCGCACATTGTTCAGCGTACCGGTCTTGATTCGCGCCTCGCCCACCAGTGGGGTGCGGTGTAGGCGTTTGCGCATGGTGCCGTCCATCGCCACCAATGGCAGCGAGGCCATAAATTCGGCGGCGTAAGGGCTCTTCCAGGCCGCTTGTAGCAGGGTGGCCATTTCCCGCGCACTGACCCGCTCGGCACGCGACAGCCCGGAGCCGTTTTCCATCACCAGGTGTGGCGCGGTGATGCCTTTACGTGCCAGCCAGCTGCGGATCACCCGTTGTGCTGCCTTGCTGTCGTCCTGGTCGGCGGAGTTGCGAAACTGCGCGCCGAGACTGAGGAACAGCTGCCGGGCCATGGTGTTGTTACTGTATTTGTTGATGTCGCGGATGATCTCGGTCAGGTCCGGCGAATAGGCGCGGGCCAGTAGGCGGGCCTTCTCTGGCACTGGGGCAAGACGGTCCTTGCCCATGATGCTGCCGCCCAGCTCCTGCCAGATGGCGCGGATGGCGCCTGCGGCATAACTCGGGTGGTCGAGCAGCGACAGGTAGGTCTGCGAGCTGCAGCCTTCGGCCAGCTTGCCGGTGACGATGACCGTGGTGCCGTCGAATTCGGTGACCGGGTTGTAGCGCACATCCGGCCAGCCCGGGCATTTGGCTGCCGGCAGGGCTTTGACGCGGTTGTCGATGCGGATATCGGCAATCGGCGGCTCGGCGGCGATATGCACCTTGCCACCCTCGGTGCGGGCAATAAAACGCAGGGCTTTGAGGTTGACCAGCAGGGAATCCGGGGTGACCAGGAACGGCTTGTTGGCATCGCCGCCATCGTCATTAAAACTCGGTAACTGTGGCTGTACGAAGTGGCTACGGTCGAGCACCAGATCGCCCGTCACCTGCAGCACGCCATTGGCACGCAGGTCGCGCATCATCAGCCAGAGCTTTTCCATATTCAGCTTGGGGTCGCCGCCGCCCTTGAGGTACAGGTTGCCGTTGAGCACGCCGTTCTTCAGTTGGCCGTCGGTGAAGAACTCGGTTTTCCACTGATGGGTCGGGCCGAGCAGTTCAAGCGCTGCGTAGGTGGTGACCAGCTTCATGGTGGAGGCCGGGTTGACGGAAATGTCGGCGTTGAAGAAGGTGCTGCTGCCAGGGCCATTGAGCGGAACGGTGACCACGGACAGCGACTGGCTGCTGATCTTGTTGGCTTTCAGCGATTGCTGAACCTTGTTTGATAAACCGTTCGTGGCGGCTGCCAGTGGCAGGCAAACAGGCAGCAGTAGGCCGGCGATGGCCAGATGACGCAGGGTTTTGATCATGGGCGACTCCCCTCCAACTGAGGGACAAAGGTGACGCGAGGCATGTAAAGAGGTTCCATCGCGGATTGAGAAGATGTTGGCAATTATGCCCCAATACAGTTCCAGCTGAATGGCAGTAAATGCCATCAGCCGGGCTTTTCTGTGGGCAATCGGGCGACCTGTCGTCTTCCAGGCGGGCGCGCAGGCCGCGAAACTGCTAGAGTGCCGCGCGTTATCACTTTTGAGGATTGTTCCATGGCTACTAACCGTTCCCGCCGTCTGCGCAAAAAACTCTGCGTGGATGAATTCCAGGAGCTGGGTTTTGAGCTGAACCTGAACTTCAAGCAAGACCTGGCCGATGAGGCCATCGACAGCTTTCTTGAGCAGTTCCTGCGTGAAGCCATGACCGCTAACGGCCTGGGCTATGTCGGCGGCGATGACTTCGGTCTGGTATGCCTGTCCAAGCGTGGCTCGGTCAACGAAGAGCAGCGCGCTGCCGTTGAAGCCTGGCTGAAAGGCCGTGACGAGCTGGTGGATTTCACCGCCAGCCCGCTGCTCGACGTCTGGTATCCAGACAACTCGATCAATCAGGCCTGAAACCTGTAAGCAGGGCATGCATCGCGCATGCCCTGTTGCTTTTCCCTTCTGCAATGCTCGTCAGTCGCTCAGGCCCGCCTTGGCCAGCAGCGCAGCGTTATCGACCTGATCAATCTGCTCAGGGCGCAGAAAGCGCTCAGCGTATTCCTGGTAGATATTTTCCCGCACGAACAGGCCGAACAGCTCGGGGTCGATGTGTGCGCCTCTGCACATGCCCGCCATGATATTGAGTGATTCGGACAACAGCTTGCCCTTCTTGTAGGGGCGGTCCACGGCGGTCAGCGCTTCGAAGATATCGGCAATCGCCATCATCCTGGCCGGCAGGCTCATGTCTTCGCGCTTCAGGCGTTTCGGGTAGCCCGTACCGTCCATCTTTTCATGGTGGCCGCCGGCAATCTCGGCAACGCTGGTCAGGTGTGCGGGGAAGGGCAAGTGGCTGAGCATGCGAATGGTCTGCACCATATGGCCGTTGATGATAAAGCGCTCTTCGTTGGTTAGGGTGCCGCGGCCGATGCTGAGGTTATAGACCTCGCCGCGATTGTGTTTGTAATGCGGCACTTCCAGCTTGAAGCCCCAAGGGTTGTCTTCGGCGATCAGCTCGTTTTCGGGGCGCTCGATCAGGTGTTCGGCTTTGTCGCTGAGCAGCGTTTCCTGCACCGGTAACGGCTGCGCCGGGGTACGCGACTGGCGTAGGTTCTCTTCCCAGGAAACCCCCAGGCGATCATCCAGGGTGCGCATCCAGGTGCGCGCGGCGATGCTGCGCAGGCGCTCAAGGTCAGCGTCGGCCATCGCTTCGCCGCCCAGGTTGCAGCGGGCGATAAAGGCGAATTCATCATCCAGAGTGGCGAGCAGTTCATCGCGCACCTGAGCCAGGCTGGCCGCTTCACCGCCCTGGCTGAGATGTTCCCAGTAACTGATCCAGGCGTCGCGTTTGAGCACTTCAAAGCGCATGCGCACTTCATGGATGCGGTCGCAGATGGTTTCCAGTTTGGTGGCCTTGTCCACCACGTACTCGGGCACGGTGACCTTGCCGCAGTCATGCAGCCATGCGGCGATATGTAGAGCCTCCCATTCTTCGTCTGTGGGTTGGTAGTCGCTGAACGCGTCATCTTCGCTGGCGGCAGCAGCGCGGGCGAGCATCAGGGTAATTTCCGGCACCCGTTGGCAGTGGCCACCGGTATAGGGACTCTTGGCGTCGATGGCGCCAGCGATGAGCTGGATAAAGGCATCGAGCAGTTTCTTCTGTTGATCGAGCAGGCGCTGACTCTCGATGCACAGCGCAGCCACGCCGGAGACCGCCTCGACATAGGCAATGCGTTCGGGGCGCAGCATGGCCAGATCGGCCTCGTCACCGGTGTCGCGGTGCAACAGCAGCAGTACGCCGAGGGTCTGGCCCTGGCGGTTATGCAGGCCGGTACAGACCAGGTGCGCACGCGGGCTGTCGAGGGTGTGTAGCAGGCTCTGGAAACCCTGCGCATGCTCGAAGCCCAGCGCCACGGTGACGCTGGGGCCGCCGGTTGCCGTTTGCGCGAGCCAGCTGGGCAGGGCTGGGTCATTCGGGTCGAAGCTGGGGATGCGATGCTCTTCCAGGTTGTGCTGCCGCTCGTTGATAAACAGACCGTGTGGTTCGAGACGGCCACTGCTGCTGTCGCGCAGGTAGAGCAGGCCGCCGCTGGCTTCGCTGAGGTCGACGGTTTCGCGCAGCACCCGGCGCAGCAGGGCGTCGAAACGGGTTTCCGCCGAGAGCGTGGCGGCAATATCGAGAAAGCTGGAGATGGTCTCCTTCATCCGCCCCATCGACACCGCGAGCTGGTCGACTTCCTTGACGAAGGAACGGCCACTGGCCGGGTAATCGAAATTGAAGCTGCGGATGGCCTCGGCTTCGCCCACCAGCAGGCGCAGCGGTTTGACCAGAATATTGGAGAGCAGCCAGCCAATCGGGATACACAGCAGTAGGATGCCCTGAGTCAATACGGCGCCTTGCCAGCGGATGCGGTAGGCATCGGCGAGCAGTTCACTTTCCGGGGCCAGCAGAGCCAGGCGCAGTCCTTGTGGGCCCCCCTCGTTGAACTGGCTGTAGGAGATTTGCCAGCGCTGCTTGTTCAGGCGCACGGCGCCCTGACGATCCTCATCGAGGCCGAGGCTGAGAAAGTCGGCGAGCACCGGGCTGAGATCCTTGACCTGCGCCAGTTGAAGCGTTTCCCCGGGGATAATCAGACGTGTGCTATCCGGGTAGGCGACCGCGCTGCCATCGGGGCTGTACAGCACCACTTCGGTGGAGGGCGTCAGGCGATGTTGGGCCAGGGTGGCGGAGAGGTCGTCGAGGGTCAGGTCGGCGCCCACCACCGTGGTTTCGCTGCTTTTGCGGGCAATGGTGGTGCCGATTTCCTGGGTGGAGAAGAAGGCATAGGGCGCGGTGGTGAAGTGCTTCGAGCTCTGCAGCGCGCTGTTGTACCAGGGGCGGCGACGCGGATCGTAGGTTTCCTTGAGGTTCTGCCGGCGACTGATGGGCTGCAGCTGTGCGTCGAAGAACAGGTATTCGGAATCCAGGCGTTGTTCGCTGATGCGGTCAATGCTCCACACCTGATACTCGGCATTTTCGGGGGCAAAGAAAATCTGCCGCAGTTTCTCGCTGCGCAGCGGCCGCACCATAAAGAAACTGCCATCGCCATAACCGACATAGATCGACGCCAGCTTGGGGTTGTCGCGCAGTGCCTGGCTGAACATCGGCAGCATGATCATGCGCTCATGGCGGTCACGGCCGTTGATCTGCTCGTTACGCGCCAGCAGGTTGATCATGTAGCGAATGGGTTGGTAGGTATTGCGCAGATCCGCTTGAACTTCCTTGCGCATTTGGGTGAACAGCTGGTCGCTGCTGCTGAGGATGATGTTGCTGGTCTGCTGGTAGTTGAAGTACCCCAGCACCACGCCAGAGCCCAGCAGCAGCAGAGTGAACAGCACGCTGATATGGATATGGAGCGGAAAACGTCGTTCCTTGGACCTTGCTGTCTGCTGCATCCGCGCATGTCCTGTATACCTTGGCTAGCGCCAAGCATAGTGGAGCGTTGTGCGTTTTGCCGTGGCGCGGATGCAGGTTTCTTGTGCGGCAACAGCTCTAGGTTGGGCCTGTGCTGTGCTTGATTTTTTGCAGATTGTTTCGATGGACCAGCCAGCGCTCCAGGCCATATACCAGCAGCGCTACCAGCAAGGCCAGGGCCACGCCAATCAGGCTGTTGAACAGACGTACCTGGGGTAGCTGCCAGTCATGTGCCAGGCTTTCGGCCAGCAACACGAAGCACACCGTGGTCTGCAGCACAAACAGGCCGTAATGGTTGGCCTGCAGGGCACGGCTGAGGGCGATCAGCGGTAGCAATGTGGCGACCATCAGCGCCGGATTCTGCAGGCTGTGGCCGAGCAGAATCAGCAACGCAGCCGCGCCCAGGCTGGCGAGGATTGATTGCACGGCGCGCACCAGGCTGCCCTGAAAATCCAGCTGCAAGGTGGTGACCACGGTCAGTGTCAGCCAGTAGCCGCGGTGCAGCTCGGCCAGGTTGACGATCAGCCCGGAGAGGGCGAATGCCAGGGTGCAGCCCAGTGCATGCAGCCGCCACTTCTGTTGTGGCAGGCGTTTGGCGTGCCGTTTGAGCACCTTGAAAATGCTGATAAAACGCGGCATGTACGGCCACATGCGCAGGCCATGCATGCCGCGCAGGCCGAAGGCCAGCAGCATCACCCAGAGCCCACCGAGGATAAACAGCATGGCGATGGCGTAGGGGTTGTTCAGCGAGCCCAGGCCTTGTTGGCCTTGGCCCAGGCACAGGCAGATAGCCAGACCGATACCCAGCTTGCCGGCTTCGCTGCCAAAGCGTTGCAGCCAGGCGAGCAGAAAGCCAAACAGGGCGAAGACCAGCAAGCTGGCATAAGGATGGCTGGCCGACCAGAAGCCCAGTCCTGCGCTGCAGGCACCCAGGCCGCAGAGCATCAGCATGCGCAGCATGCCCAGGCGGTGCAGTGGGTTGGCTTGCGCCGCCTGGAAGGCGCCAGCCGAGGCCCAGAGAAACCCCGGGTGAGCGCTGAACAGCCCAAGCAGCAATGGCAGCGCACAGCCGAAGCCGGCGACCATGGCCGGGCCCCAGGCGGGGGGACCGGCATGCCAGCTGAAGGTTTGTCGCAGTAGGCTATTCATGGCTTATACCGGGCTAGAACGGCCCGTCATTTCACGGGCCATTTCAGTAGCGTAGCTGTCAGTCATGCCGGCGATAAAATCGATCATGCGCAGGAAAGAACGGTACAGCGGCCAGCTTGGGTCAGGTGCGTTATTGCCGAGCAGGTCGAGGATACGGCGGTTCTTGAACGACGGCGTACGCCCACCATGCTGTTCCAACGCCGCGCCACAGAAGGCGTTGAGTAGGATTTCCAGGGTGGTGTAGGCGCCGATCTCGTGCAGGGTCTTACGCTTGTCCTGGAAGATCTTCTGCCGGGCCATGTCCTTGGCGCTCTGCACGCAACGCTTGGCGGTGCCGTGCATATGCTCAACCAGATCACCCTGCAAGGTGCCGGCGAGCAGGGCGTCCTGTTGCTCGACGAAGGCATGTGCAGCGGCATTGGTCAGGTGCTCGATGGCTTTGCCGCGCAGGATTGCCAGCTTGCGCCGCTTGGAGTCGTCCGGGCCGAGCTGGCGATAGGTTTCCGGCAGGTCATCGCCGACCAGGTTGAGCAGTAGCGCCTCGACCTCGCTGTATTCAAGCAGCTCCATTTCCAGACCGTCTTCCAGGTCGATCAGGCCGTAGCAGATGTCATCCGCCGCTTCCATCAGGTAGACCAGCGGATGGCGTGCCCAGCGTTGTTCTTCCAGCTGCGGCAGGCCGAGTTTGCCGGCGATCTGCTCAAGCAGCGGCAGCTCGCTCTGGTAGCAGCCAAACTTGTGTTTCTTGTAGCCCAGGGCTTCGGCGTGACGCGCGGTCCAGGGGTATTTCAGGTAGGTGCCGAGCGTCGCGTAAGTCAGCCGGGTGCCGCCATCGAACTGGTGATATTCCAGTTGGGTGAGTACCCGAAAGCCCTGGGCATTGCCCTCGAAACTGAGAAAGTCGCTGCGCTCGGCCGCGCTCATCGAGTCCAGCCAGCCACGCCCGGCGGCCTGCTGAAACCAGTGGCGGATGGCATCTTCACCGGAATGGCCAAAGGGCGGATTGCCAATGTCGTGAGCCAGGCAGGCAGACTGCACGACCATGCCCAGGTCGCTTGGCTCGCACCAGTCCGGCAGGGCATCGCGGATCATCTCGCCAACGCGCATACCCAGCGAGCGGCCCACGCAGCTGACTTCCAGCGAGTGAGTCAGGCGGGTGTGGATATGGTCATTGCTGGAAACCGGGTGCACCTGGGTCTTGCGTCCCAGACGGCGGAAGGCGCCGGAGAAGATGATGCGGTCATGGTCTTTGTGGAACGGGGTGCGGCCCAGTTCGGCGACGCTGTGCGTCGGCTTGCCGAGTCGTTCGCGGTTGAGCAGGGTTTGCCAATCCAAGGGTTGTCCTCGCCGTTACCTGGCTGTGGCAGCTAGCTTCGAGGTTCTATGCCGATGATGCAAGGCGGCTGCAGGCAGTTGAGCGATTTATACCCGGATGAGGCCCGTTCTTTTGCTGTCGTTATCTAGGGCATATAACGCTGACGCAATTCGGCTTCACGCATTTCGCGCTGTTGGCCAAGGGCCTGCCAGAAGCGCATGGCTTGCTGCGGGTGGCGTTGGTAGAAGGGCTGTGACAGCGGCAAGTGCCAGTCCGCTTGGAGCAAGGGTTGCGGGAGAAACTGCAGCTGTTCTTGCAGCTGCAATTCGGCGATCAGTGCCCTGCTGATATTGCGTTCGATGACAAAGCCATCCAGGCGCCCACTGGCCACCAGCAGCAGGGCTTTGTTGGGTTGCAGTGAAACGCTGTTAAGGGCGCCCAGATCGGCCAAACGTTGGCGGGTGAGATAACCCAGCGGTGAGCTCAGGCCGTACTTGAGGTTGGTGAAGCGTTGGCCATCCCAGCTCAGGCGGGTGTCGCTGCGGGTGGCAATCGGGTAGTCGACCTGCCAGAGCCGATACTCTCGCTGCACTGGCTGGCCACGTTGCGGGTCGCGGCCGGGGAACTGGCCCCAGGTGTCGCGTTCTGCCTGCCAGATGGCCGGGAAGATGCCATCCACTTCGCCTTTTTGCAGGGCAAGGATGCAGCGTTTCCAGGGCTGGCGTTGCCAGTCGATGGTCAGCTCGGTCTGCTCTGCGGCCGCCTGAATAAGCTCCAGCAGAATGCCGGGGCCAGGCGCTTGTGCGTTGTTCGCGGGGAAGGTGAACGGCGGGTGATCCTGCAGCTGGTAGCACAGGCGCAGAACGGAGGGACCCTCGGCCTTGAGTGTCTGGGGCATCAGTATGAGTACAAGCAGTAAACTGGATATGGCCACTTGCATGATGCTTTGTCGCCGTGGGTGGTGGAACACCCGGCAGCCTCAATGGGCTGCACTCTACGTTGCCTGTCCTTTTTTGATTGTGGCCGTGCTGGGGTATTAGTCAATGCCGTGGAACATTCTTGTAAGCTTCAGAAGCCTGCAGCGTCGATATCGATCAGCAGTAACCGTTTGCCGTTGTCGATAAATTGCCCGGCGGTCAGGCAGTACTGGTTGGTGGTAGCGTCGCGGTAGGTGCTGGAGAGGATCAGCCGGCGTTCTTCCCAGCCTTCGGCCAGTAGTTGGTAGAAATATGGCCGCCACGACCAGTTATGCCCGACATAGCGCGCATCGCTGTGCCAGCTGTGCTCGCGCCATTCCAGGTTGGCGGTTAGCTGAGTGCCGTGGCGGTCGCATTGGTAGATGCGCAGCAGCCAGGGGTAGGTATGCGGTTGCGGCAGTTGCTTGGGCTGTGAGCCGTTTTCGATCCAGGTCTTGAAACCGTTCATCAGCTCACCGAGCTGCTGGCGCAGGGTCATCAGCCGTGCGCGTTCAGCGAGTTTTTGCTGCACATAATGGTCGCGCAACTGGGCAAAACGTTTGAAGAAGGCGTTGCTGCTGAAAAAAGTCTCTTCGGGTTTGGCAAATAGATAACCCTGCACATAACGCGCGCCGCACTCCAGGGCGAAATCCAGCTCGGCCTCGGTTTCCACGCCTTCGGCAATGATCCAGCAGCCGGTCTTTTCTGCCATCTGCGCAAGGGCCTTGACGATCTCGCTGCTTGGCCCGCCACGGGCGGCCTGCTGAAACAGGCGCATGTCCAGCTTGAGGATGTCCGGTTGCAAGGCCAGTACGCGGTCGAGCTGAGAGTAGCCCGCGCCGAAGTCGTCGATGGCGATGCGTGCGCCGGCTTCTCGATAACGTTCCACCACACCCGGCAGGCGTGAACTGGCGCCGCCCAGTTCGGTGATTTCAAAGACGATACGTGCTGGGTCGATGCCACTGTGTTGCAGCTGTTTGAGGCTGGGCAGTGCTTGTTCGGGGCGCAGCCGACTGATCCAGCGTGGCGAGATATTCAGGCTGAGAAACCAGTCATGCGGGGCTTCATGAAAGCGCCGCAGAGCTTGTTCGCGGACTTCGCGGTCGAGGCGGCGCAGGGCAGTGGGCGGGGTTTTCGGGTCACTGAACAAGGGGCCTGCCGAGTGCAGTTGGCCATCAGCGCTGCGCAGGCGCGCCAGTGCTTCGACACCGGCAATACGTCCGGTGGCGGTATCGATAAAAGGTTGAAAAACAGCAAGCGGTTGACCGTTGAACACTGCGCAGTTCCTTAGCCAGGCAGACGCCCCGGTGGGCGGCGTAGCCAGGTGACTAAGCAATATCGTGGCCAGCTTAATCCCCTGTGTGGGTATCTTTAGTCGTGTCGACAGAAGTGTCTGGGCGTCGCGGAGGATTGCGCCGCAGCAGCGGAAAGGCGATCAGGGCGATACGCAGCCAGCGTCGCCAGTGGCCACGGCGGATGCCGACGGTGGCCAACAGTAGTGCACCGCCTGCGACCCAAAGTGGTGCGTTGCTGTTGCTCAGTTCTTCACGCCAGTTATTGCGCCAGTGCTGCGCCTGACGCAGCGGTTGCAGCATCACCAGGGTTTCGTGGCGCAGTTCCTGGCGGTGCATTTGCAGGCGCATGCGCAGCAGGGTTTTACGTAGTTCGCGGCGCGAGGCCTTGGCGGGTAGCTCGGGCATAGTCATGGCAGCAGTTGCTCACGGTCACGGGCCAGTTCTTCAAGGCTGGCGCTGAAGGGCGCCGGTGCATTGCGTACTCGCTGCAATAGCACGATCAGGGTGCCCAGCAGGCCCACTGCATAGAAGGCGCACAGGGCGCTGATAACCAGTAGGCGGTGTGTCTCCCAGAAGGCAATCAGCAGCGCGGCGGACAGGCCGATGATCAGCAGCAGGCCGAACAGCAGGCTCAGGCTGGTCAGCACCAGCAGGCCGAGGGTATGGCTTTGCTGCTCTTTAAGCTCTTCGCCAAACAGCGCGATATGGCCCTGCAATAACCCCAGCAAGGCGCTGGCAAATCGCCGTGGTGAACTGCCGCGACTTGGCGGGGCGGGCTGCGACGCATCCATGGATGTTCTCTTTAGCGCCGGGAAATCAGCATGCCGAGCAGCAGGCCAATGGCGGCAGCGATGCCGAGGGTCTGCCATGGGTGAGTCTGCACATAGCCTTCGGTGGCTTCAATAGCCGCCTTGCCGCGGGCATGCAAGGCGTCTTCGGCGTTGTGCAGGGTGCTACGCGCGCGGCCCAGGCTGCTGCGGATCTGCTCGCGCAGTTCCTCGGCCTGTTCACCGGCGAGGCTGGCGGAATGCTGCAACAAGCTTTCGGTGTCACGCACCAGCGCCTGGAATTCGTCGAGTAACTGATCCGAGCTGGACGATATGGGGGTCTTACGAACCATGGTGTCTCTCCTTATGACGGGGCAGTGTAGGGGGTTCGAGTCCTCTGTGGGGCAGTGGTTCCTTCTTTTCTTCGGCACAGGGGGATGCCGCTGATTGCTCGGCTGGTACAGCGCTTGCATTGCGTTGGTGCGCGCTCTTGCTGATGCGCTCCTTTATGGGGCTGCAAGGGTTCTGGCCAGGACGCCGTGGTGCATCAATAACTTATTAATAACTATGGAATAAGTACTTCGAGACAAGGTTCAGTCGGCACCGGCTTGGTGCTGCGCGGCCTTGACCTCGGCGAGCTGGATCATGATGAGTGCCGCCATATGGTGCGTATTTATTGATTTGTGATCCGCTTTGGTGCTTTTTCCCCGCGACGGAGTTTTCTTCGCAGATGGAAAACATCAACAGTGCTGTGGAAACCCTGATTCACGGCTCCAATACCCTGTTTATTCTGCTTGGTGCCGTGATGGTGCTGGCTATGCACGCCGGCTTTGCCTTTCTTGAAGTGGGTACGGTCAGGCAGAAGAACCAGGTCAACGCTTTGTCGAAGATCATCTCCGACTTTGCCGTGTCGGCCCTGGCTTATTTCTTTGTTGGCTACTGGATTGCCTACGGCGTGACCTTCCTAGAGCCAGCCAGCGTGCTGACTGAAGGCAACGGCTACGCCCTGGTGAAGTTCTTCTTTCTGCTGACCTTTGCTGCGGCCATTCCGGCGATTATTTCCGGTGGTATCGCCGAGCGCGCCAAGTTCGGCCCGCAACTGTGCGCCACGGTGCTGATCGTGGCCTTTATCTACCCCTTCTTCGAGGGGATGATCTGGAACGGCAACTACGGCGTGCAGGCCTGGCTGGAAGCGCAGTTCGGCGCAACCTTCCATGACTTTGCCGGCTCGGTGGTGGTGCACGCGATGGGCGGCTGGCTGGCCTTTGGCGCGGTGATTCTGCTGGGGCGTCGTGATGGGCGTTACCGCGATGGTCGTCTGGTGGCCTTTGCCCCGTCGAATATTCCGTTCCTGGCGCTGGGCTCGTGGATTCTGATCATCGGCTGGTTTGGCTTCAACGTGATGAGCGCACAGACCCTGGGCAGCGTCAGCGGCCTGGTGGCGGTCAATACCCTGATGGCGATGGTCGGCGGTACGGTGGCGGCTTTGCTGGTTGGTCGCAATGACCCTGGCTTCCTGCACAACGGTCCGCTGGCTGGCCTGGTGGCGGTGTGTGCCGGTTCCGACCTGATGCATCCGGTCGGTGCGCTGGTTACTGGTGCCATTGCTGGTGCGCTGTTCGTCTGGGCGTTTACTGCAACCCAGGTGAAATGGAAGATCGACGACGTGCTGGGTGTCTGGCCACTGCACGGTCTGTGCGGTGTGTGGGGCGGTATTGCCTGCGGCATCTTCGGCCAAGAGGTGTTGGGCGGCCTGGGCGGTGTAAGCCTGGCCAGCCAGTTTGTCGGCACCGCGCTGGGCGTGGTAGTGGCCTTGATTGGTGGCGTACTGGTTTATGGTGTGCTGAAGGCTACCGTGGGAATCCGCCTGAGCCAGGAAGAGGAGTACTACGGTGCTGACCTCTCGGTGCACAAGATTGGCGCCGTCAGCCAGGATTGATGGCTAGGTGTTAATGCAAAAGGCCCGGACAGTGTCCGGGCCTTTTTATTGCGACCGCTTAAATGTGAGGCTTAGAACAGTGGCAGGGTGTAGCTGACGATCAGACGGTTCTCGTCAAGGTCGCCGCCGGTTGCTGTCGCGTTGCTGCGCACCATCGCGTTCCGCCAGCGGAATGCCAGGTTCTTGAAGGTGCCTTCCTGAATGGTGTAGCTGACATCGAAGTCGCGTTCCCATTCCTTGCCATCACGGCCACCAGCGCCATCGAAGCCATCGCCGGTAACGTAACGCACGAAGGCACTCAGACCGGGTACGCCGTAGGTGGCGAAGTTGATGTCATAGCGTGCCTGCCAGGATTTCTCGTCCTTGCGGGTGAAATCGAGAATCTGCAGGTAGTTGACGATGTAAGGATCGGTTTCGGTGAGGAATGGGAAGGCGTTGTCGCCGCCGACCTTCTGGTAACCCAGGCGGAAGGTGTGTGCGCCTGTGCCAGCCCAGAGGTTGACCGACGTCAGGTCGTTATCCAGCTTGCCGCCGCGTTTGCTGCCGTTGTCCTGGGAATCGAAGTAGGCCAGGTTGGCCCCCAGCTTCCAGTCACCGATGGGTTGTACGTGGATGAGGTTGTAGAGCTTCTGGTCGTAGATATCTTCCAGCTCGCCGTACCACAGGCCTACGGTGGTGTTGCCGGCGTTGAATTTGTAGTCGCCACCGGCAAAGTTGTAACGGTCACTCACGCCGCCGACGTTGCTGGCGGTGATGTCCTGGCTGTCGGTGGAACTGCGGAAGTTCACTTCGCGTAACTGGCCGCCGTTGAGGGTCAGTCCGTCGATTTCCTGGGAGGTGATCATCCCGCCGTTAAACACCTGTGGCAGCAGGCGCGAGTCACCGGACGCCACGATAGGCAACTTAGGCATTAGGCCGCCGACTTTGCCAACGGTCTTGGAGATACGCACTTTGGCTGCTGCTGTGGCTTCGGAATACTCCCCTGGCCCCTCATTACCAAAGCTGTTTGGCAGCAAGGCGGTGCCTGCGCGCTCATCGGACGAGTCGAGTTTCAGGCCCAGGCCTGCGTAAGCATCCAGACCAAAGCCCACGGTGCCTTCGGTAAAGCCCGACTCGGCTTTTAGGATAAAACCCTGGGCCCATTCTTCGCGTTTGGATTGCTGCGCTGCGGTGCTGTTACGCAGGTCGCGGTTCATATAGAAATTGCGTAGCTCAAGGGTGGCTTTGCTGTCCTTGATAAACTCTGCCTGGGCCAGCGATGGCAGGCAGAGGCAGGTGCCCAGTGTGGCGAGTGCCACAGCGCGGGCGAGGGGAGATTGAGTCATTATTGTTAGCTCCTCGTGTGTGCGGGTCGGCTTGTGGCCGATCTGATACAGCGAGGCGCAATAAAGCATGGGGGCTTAGGCTTGGCTTTTAGACTTTGGTCTGCTCGGTTTCGGTCTTTGTTGGTCTGGCGTGCAGTGGACGCAGTTGCAATCGCTCTAGCCTGCCTGGCGCACCGTTGATCGGTTTATCCGCAATCAGGCTAAAGTTTCATCCCGCACGGCCGCCAACCAGTCAGATACACCGCCTAGGTACTTTGCCATGAACCCCCTGGCCGCAAATTTATCCTCCGCTTCACGTCCTACCTCCGCCACTGCTCAGCCGGTTGTACGTAATGTTGCCGATGCGCAGGCGACACTGGCCAATCGCCTGGCTGAGCGCCTGGGGCTTGAGCCCGGTGCGTTGGCCGGCAAGGCCAATGATTACACTCCGGAGAAAGTCGCCGGGCGCATTCTCGGTTTTATCGAGCAGCGCCTGCAAAGCGAACAAGCTGCTGGTGCCGACCCAAGCAAGCTCAAGGGCTTGCTTGAACAGGCGCGTAGCGGCGTGGAAAAGGGTTTTGCCGAGGCGCGTAAGATTCTCGACGGCATGGGCGTGCTGCAAGGCAAGGTGGCGAGCGATATCGGCGACACCTACCAGAAAATCCAGGACGGTTTCAGTGACCTGGACAAGCGCTTTAATCCGGATGCGGCGCTGGTTGAGGGCTCAACCAATATCGCCGCTTACAGCGAACGGTTTGCCGCGCAAGCGGAAACCTTCGATATGGAAGTGACCACCCGTGATGGTGATCGGCTGCGTATTTCCATCGCCCAGGCTTCGGCCAACTGGTCGCAGAGTGGCGTTGTTGCTAGCAGCAATGGCAACGGCAGCTCAGTAGTTGCCAGCAGCCAATCCGGGAGCCTGCAGATAGGTGCCTGGCAAGTCAGTGTCGAAGGCGAGCTGGATGACGAAGAACGCGCTGCACTGGAAAAACTCTTCGGTCAGGTGCAGGACCTCTCCAACAAGTTCTATGCCGGTGATCTGTCGAGTGCCTTCGATCGGGCCATGGCGCTGGAAATGGATGGCGAGCAATTGGCGTCCATGTCCCTGCGTCTGACCCAAACCACTGTGCGTCAGGCAACCGATGCCTACAGCGCCGTTGCGCAAGATGGCGGCCAGGCTGCCAGCGCGGTCAACAGCTCGCTGATCGACTACGCTCAGGGCCTGCTTGACGCATTGCGCAGCGCCAATCAAGTGGCTGAAGAAGGCACCGCTAAAACCAGCTTGCTGGATATGCTCAAGGGTGGCTTCTCGCTGGATGAGCGTTTTGACAGCGGTCGTCTGGACAAGGCCGAACAGCTCAACAGCCGCTTGTTGGATGGCCTGCAGAACCTGCTCAATCCCGCCCTAGACAGCAGCAAGTCCAAGGACGCCTGAGCCTAGGGCAGTGCTAAACTGCACCTCCAGTAGTCAGTGGAGGTGCGCAGATGCTCCCGGAATGCCAATTATTCGGTACGCTCGGCTGCCACCTGTGTGAGGTGGCCGAAGCGCTGCTGATGCCTTTTGTCGAGCACGGTCTGTTGGTCGAGCTGATCGATATTGCCGAGCATGAGCACTGGGTCGAGGAGTATGGTCTGCGCATTCCGGTGCTGCGCCGCAGCGACACCGGGGCCGAGTTGAACTGGCCATTCGAAGCCGAACAGATTGTCGAATTCCTGCGTAGCACCTGATGCTTGATGGGTGTGCGGCGGTCAATGATTTAGTGAAGGAAGAAGATCAATGAGCATGGTGCTTGGAGACGCCCTGTCGCTGCTGCTGTTTCGCTTACACAGCGGTCGTTTGTTGGGGATCAACCTGCTCAAGGTTCAGGAAATCATTCCCTGCCCGACGCTGAGCAAACTGCCCAGTCGTCATCCCCACGTGCGTGGCGTGGCCACCCTGCGTGGTTCGGCGCTGACAGTGATTGATCTGGCCAAGGCCATCGGCGAGCAGGGCGTGCCGGGCAACAATGATGGTTGCCTGATCGTCACCGAACTCAGCCGCTCGCGTCAGGGCCTGCATGTGCAAAGCGTGGAGCGCATCGTGCAGTGCTACACCCGCGATGTTCGTCCGCCGCCGGCAGGTTCCGGCAGCAAAGCCTTTATCACTGGGGTGACGCAGATCGACGGCAAGATTGTGCAGATTCTCGATATCGAGAAAGTGCTGCACGAGCTCGCGCCGATGATTATCGAGGAGCTGGACGAGCAGTTGCTCTCAGAACGTGAGCGGGCGCTGCTCAAAGGGCGTCGCGTACTGGTGGTGGATGACTCGCACGTCGCATTGCACCAGACGATGATTACCCTGCGTAAGCTGGAACTGGATTGCCAGATGGTGCGCAGCGCCGCCGACGCACTTGAGTTGCTGCAGCGGCAATTCGATGCCGGGGAACCCATCGAGGTGCTGGTCTCGGATATCGAAATGCCGGAAATGGATGGCTACGACCTGGTACGCACGCTGCGCAAGAAGCCGGATATCGGCCAGATCTATGTGCTATTGCACACCTCGCTCGACAGCACCATGAACACCGAAAAAGCCAAGGCGGTCGGCGCCAATGACGTGCTGACCAAGTTCTCCACTATAGACCTGAGCAAGGCCCTGGTGCAGGCATTCGAAAGTCTGCAATAGCCTTTGCCACAGGCATAAAAAAGCCCGCGATTAAGCGGGCTTTTTTATGGGTTCTGGTCGAGAGACAGGATTCGAACCTGCGACCTTCTCGTCCCGAACGAGACGCGCTACCAAGCTGCGCTACACTCCGAATGGCTCAAGATTCTACTGAGAAAGTTTTACCGTACAAGGGGTTAGGGCTTATTTTTTCTATTGGCCAAACGCTTTGCATGTATCGCTCAGCGCCCAGGCGCCGAGCAAAAGTACCTGGCAGCGCCTGGGGCATTTTCTTACAGCTCTTTGACGGTACGCACTTGATCCTTGTTGACCTTGGCGCGTTTACCATCGAGTTGTTCGAATTCGTAGAAGCCCGAATCTTCGTCATAATTCGGCTCGTCGATGGTCTGAATTTCGCGGCCATCATTGAGGGTGATTACAGTCGGGGACGCGCAACCAGTCAGCGCGACCAGGCCCAAGGTAAGCAGCAATGCTGGAATAATCCGCTGAGACATGGGTTTCTCCTTGATTGATAGAGGTTTTTACCCTGCTTGTGACGAAATTTTGCCAATCAAGTTCCCTTGTTGGCCTTTATCCGCGTGTCGCCTAGCAAGTCCGGGGTGTTTAGGTTGGCCAGGCGAGGGTCACCGAGTGGACACTCGACTGTCAATGGATCAAGGCTGCGCAACCAGCGTTGCGGGCTGCGCTCACCGGCTTGCCAGGCCTGTTCCAGGCCGGCATGCAGTGCCCGAGGAATAACGCTGAACAACGGCTCGAGAAACTCACCTTGGCGCACTACGACTGCGCGCTGACCGGCCAGGCGCAGTAGTGCCTCCAGCAGCGGCCTGTCGAGTTGTGGCGCATCACACGGCAATACCAACAGATTCTCCTGGCGCGCGATGCGCAGACCGGCACGTATGCCTGCCAGCGGGCCTTGGAAGTTGCCATTGCCATTGTCAGAAGGACCATCTGCAACTAACCGATCAGCAAAGGGCGCATAGCGCTCGGTGTTGCGGTTGCAGGAGATGATCAGGTCGTCGGTCAAGGGCCGCACCAGCTCGTGCAACCAGGCAATCAGCGGACGGCCTTGCCAGTCGAGCAGGCCTTTGTCGGCACCGCCCATACGTTGCCCACGGCCGCCGGAAAGCAGCAAGACAGAACAGCGCGGCAGGGTTGCGGAAGCGGGCATGCGCAGTCTCCGAAAGCGGGCCTGTGTTATAACGGCGGGCATTATCGCCCATAACTGGAAGCCTGCCATGAACCACAAGGCCGAGGCACATTTCGTGCCCTTGAATATCGCGGTGTTGACCGTCAGTGACCCCCGCAGCCTGGATACTGACACCTCGGGCCAGCTGTTTGTTGACCGCCTGCAGGCGGCCGGCCATCAGCTCGCCGCCCGGGTTTTGCTCAAGGACGATCTGTACAAGATTCGCGCCCAGGTCGCCACCTGGATTGCCGAGGACCAGGTGCAGGTGGTGCTGATTACAGGCGGCACCGGCTTTACCGGTCGTGATAGCACCCCGGAAGCGGTGAGCTGCTTGCTGGACAAACAGGTCGATGGTTTTGGTGAGCTGTTCCGGCAGATTTCCGTGGCTGATATCGGTACGTCCACCATCCAGTCGCGCGCCCTGGCGGGGCTCTCCAACGGCACCCTGGTGTGCTGCCTGCCGGGTTCGACCAACGCCTGTCGTACCGCCTGGGATGGCATCCTGGGTGAGCAGCTGGATAACCGCCACCGTCCGTGTAATTTCGTCCCGCACCTCAAATCGGTGGCCGCCTGCGAGAGCCGTGAATGAGCTGCTGTGACAACCCTGGGTTGATGCCCGTCGAGGCGGCGCTGGCGCGTTTGTTGGCGCAGGCTGAGGCTTCGGCAATTGTTGAAACCGAGCAGGTCTACCTGCATGACGCGGCTGGCCGCGTGCTGGCTGAGCAGCTGATTGCCAAGCTGGATCTGCCGCCCTGGGACAATAGCGCGATGGATGGCTATGCCCTGCGCCTGGCCGACTGGAATGGCGAACCGCTGGTTGTCAGCCAACGCATCCAGGCCGGCAGTGCGCCGCAGCCGTTACAGCCTGGTACCTGTGCGCGGATCTTTACCGGCGCGCCGCTGCCCGCTGGCGCCGACACCGTGGAAATGCAGGAAAACGCCGTGCTCGGTGAGGATGGCCGCGTTGCTTTTAGCGAGCCGCTGAAGCTCGGGCAGAATGTGCGCGCCCAGGGCCAGGAAACCCGTGTTGGCGATAGCGTATTACCAGCCGGTACCCGTCTAGGCCCGATCGAGCTGGGTTTGGCCGCATCCCTGGGTTGCGCCGAATTGACGGTGCGCCGCCGACCTCGGGTGGCCGTGTTGTCCACTGGCGATGAGCTGGTAGAACCGGGTCAGCCACTGGGGCCAGGGCAGATCTACAACAGCAACCGCCGCGTATTGATCGCCTGGCTGCAGCGTCTGGGCTGTGAGGTGGTGGATGGCGGCATTCTGCTCGATGACCTGGAACAGACTCGCGCGGCGCTGGGTGCGTTGAGTGATGTCGATCTGATTTTTTCCACCGGCGGGGTGTCGGTGGGCGAGGCGGATTTCCTCGGCATGGCCCTGCGTGAGGAGGGTGAGCTGGCGCTGTGGAAGCTGGCGATCAAACCGGGCAAGCCGCTGACCTGCGGGCAGTTCCGTGGCGTTCCGGTGATCGGCCTACCGGGCAACCCGGCCTCGACCCTGGTGACCTTCGGCCTGCTGGCGCGGCCTTACCTGCTGCGCCGTCTGGGTGTGCAGCGGGTCGAGCCATTGGGCTTTCCGATGCCGGCGGGCTTCACCTGGAGCAAGCCGGGCAACCGCCGTGAATACCTGCGTGCGCGCCTGGAAAATGGCCGGGTGGTGCCTTACCCGAACCAGAGCTCCGGTGTGCTGCGCAGTGCGGCCTGGGCCGAGGGGTTTGCCGAAGTGCAGGAAAATACCACGCTGGCCGAGGGCGATAGCCTGCGCTTTATTCCGCTCAGCGAAATCCTCGGGTAGGTCAGCGCAGCGATGGATGAAAACAGCGTCATCCACCCTACCGTTGGAGTCGCCGGGTAGGGTGGATGGCGCTTCCCCCATCCACCAAGCGGGTTAACCCGTGCGCCGGCTCTCGCGAAACTCGCCCGGCGTCTGCCCGGTCCAGGTCTTGAAGCTGCGGTGGAATGAGCGTGATTCGGTAAAGCCCAGGTAGCTGGCGATATCCTGAATCGCCAGGTCGCTGCGCAGCAGGTAGTGCTCGGCCAGCTCCTGGCGCAGTTCATCGAGAATCTGCTGGTAGCTGGTGCCCGCCAGCTGCAGATGACGCTGCAGGGTACGCACCGTCATATTGAACTTCTCCGCCACCCGTTCCTTGCGCGGCAGACCATCCTTGAGCAGCAGGCGCAGGGCGTTCTTCACTCGTTGCGGCAGCGGCTCGTTGTCGTCCAGCCCAGCCATCAGGGTCAGGGCGTGTTCTTCTAAAGTGCGCAGCAGGTTGGCGTCGGCCTGGCGCAGCGGCACAGCGAGGTATTCCAGCGGCACAAGCAGCGCATTGCAGCTTTGTTCGAAGCGGATCGGACAGCCGAAAATCGCTTGATACTCGGCACTATCGACGCCTTCAGGCAAGGCGTGTTCGAACCACACCTCCCGCGGCGAGCTGTCCGAATCAGAGATCCAGCGCGCATACAGCAGCCACGAAGCCAGTACGTTCTCCACCATATGCCGACGGATTGGCTCAGCCTGATGACGGCAGCTCCAGATCAGGCGAACGTGGTCAGCGCCGGCCTCGACCCGGCTGACACCCATATCCCCCACCAGTTTTTCGTAAGGCACGATGCGACTCATGGCCTCACCGAGGGTGGCGCAGTTCATGGTGATATAGCCCAGCACGCTCCACGAACCCGGTTGCACAAAGCGCGCGCAGTGCAGACCAAACAGCGGGTCAGCCGACACCTTGAGCAAGTGATCGAGCAGGCGCTCATGGGTTTCACTGGGGATGCGCTTACTGTTGTCGGCCAGGTCCTCGGCCTTGATGCCGGCTGCTGCCAACGCCTGGTCGATATCCAGACCCAATTGCTCGGCGTGGCGCAGGTACTTGAGCAGGGAGGGGACAGAGGTATAACCGAGGTTTTCCATGAACTGTTCTTATTCTGAATGTCTTGATTGGCGATATCGCCTGGCTCGATACGACAGTGACGCCTTGAAGCGGCCAGCTAGTATAGGCAGCCATCGAGGGTGACTGAAATATCCGGGAGACACAGATGCGACGTTGGAACGGCTGGGGTGATGAAGCAACAGTGGTGGAGCTGCCGGCCCATGGCGAGGCTTTTCTCGCCGAACTGGTCGGCCCTGGTCAGTTGCTGGCCGATGCCAGTCTGGAACAGGTGCTGGCGCAAGTGCCGGCCTCGCGTCTGCAGGCTCACCCGCTGATCTGCCTGAATGCCGAAGACCGCGTGCGTCACGCCCGTGGCCAGAGCCTGCCGGACTGGCTGGCGATGCGTTCTGGTGATTTTGGCGTGTTTCCCGATGGCGTGGCTTACCCGGAAAGCGCCGCGCAGATTCGCGAGCTGCTGGCCTGGGCCAGCCAGCAGGATCTGATCGTGATTCCCTACGGTGGCGGAACTTCGGTGGCCGGGCATATCAACCCGCAGGCCAGCAGCAAGCCAGTGCTGACCCTGTCGCTGGCACGCATGGGCAAACTGATCGAGATCGATCACGACAGCCTGATCGCCACCTTCGGCCCTGGCGCCAATGGTCCGCAAGTGGAAAGCCAGCTGCGTGCCCAGGGCTATACCCTCGGCCATTTCCCCCAGTCCTGGGAGCTGTCGACCCTCGGCGGTTGGGTCGCCAGCCGTTCCAGCGGCCAGCAGTCGCTGCGCTACGGGCGCATCGAGCAGCTGTTCGCCGGTGGCAAGGTCGAGACCTTTGCCGGCACCCTGGAGATTCCAACCTTCCCGGCCTCCGCTGCAGGCCCGGATCTGCGCGAAGTGCTGATGGGTTCGGAAGGGCGCTTTGGCATTATTTCCGAGGTCAAGGTGCGCGTCACCCGCCTGGCCGAGCAGGAAAACTTCTATGCGGTGTTCCTGCCCAACTGGCAGCAGGCGCTGAACGCCATTCGCAGTCTGGCCCAGGCGCGGGTACCGCTGTCGATGCTGCGCCTGTCCAACGCCATCGAGACCAAGACCCAGCTGGCCCTGGCCGGCCATCCGCAGCAGATCGCCTGGCTGGAGAAATACCTGGCCCTGCGCGGCGCACGCGATGGCAAGTGCATGCTGACCTTTGGTGTCACCGGCAGCCGCACACAGAATGCCGCCTCGCTGAAACAGGCGAAGAAGCTGCTGAAGAGTTTTGACGGCGTATTTAGCGGCACTCTGCTGGGCAAGAAATGGGCGGAAAACCGCTTCCGTTTTCCCTACTTGCGCCACGGCCTGTGGGCCGCCGGCTACGCGGTGGATACGCTGGAAACCGCTACCGACTGGAGCAATGTCGACAACCTGTTGAACAAGGTCGAAGCCAGCCTGCGCACTGGTCTGAGTGAAGATGGCGAGCAGGTGCATGTGTTTACCCACCTGTCTCACGTCTACAACGAAGGCTCGAGCATCTACACCACCTACGTGTTCCGCCCGGGTGCGAACTACGCCGAGGCCATGGCGCGCTGGCAGAAGCTCAAGCATGCCGCCTGCCTGACCATCGCCGAGAACCGCGGCACCATCAGCCATCAGCACGGCGTCGGCCGCGATCACGCGCCTTATCTGCCGGTGGAGAAGGGCGAACTGGGCATGGCCACGCTCAAGGCCTTGGCCGGGCATTTTGATCCCGATCAGCGCCTGGCCCCTGGCGTATTGCTGCAGGATTGATGATGACTCAGTGGAACGCCGCCTGGCGCGAACAGGCGCTGCCCGGGCTGGCCGCGCGCGACTGGGATTTGATAGTCGTGGGTGGCGGTATCAGTGGCGCCGGGATTCTGCGTGAAGCAGCGCGGCGCGGCTGGAAATGCCTGCTGCTGGAACAGCGCGACTTCGCATGGGGCACTTCCAGCCGTTCCTCGAAGATGGTCCACGGTGGGCTTCGCTATATCGCCAAAGGCCAGTTTGGCTTGACCCGCGATTCGGTTCGCGAGCGCCAGCGTCTGCTGCAAGAAGCGCCGGGGCTGGTCGACCCCTTGAGTTTTATCATGGCCCATTACCAGGGCGGCTTTCCCGGTCCCAAGGTGTTCGGCAGCTTGCTGGCGCTGTATGACGGCCCTGGCCGGCAAGCGCAATCATCTCTTCTACCCGTTGCAGCAGCTGCGCTACCTGGCTCCAGGCCTGAAGGAAGATGGCCTGCTCGGCGGCACGCGCTTCTTTGATGCAGTAACCGACGACGCACGGTTGGTGCAGCGCGTGCTGGGTGAGGCCCGTGCCGAGGGCGGCGAAGCGCTCAACGGCATGCGCGTGGTCGAGTTACGGCGCGAAGACGGGCAGGTCAGCGGTCTGTTGGCCGAAGATGCCGAAACCGGGAAGTTGTACCGTTTTAACAGCCGCGTGGTAGCTCAGGCCACCGGTGCCTGGGCTGATCAGTTGCGCTGGAAAACCGGTCTGGAACATATCCGCCCGTTGCGTGGCAGCCATCTGTTGTTGCCCGCCTGGCGCTTGCCGGTGGCCCATGCGTTCAGCTTTATGCACGCGTCTGATAAACGTCCGGTGTTTGTCTTCCCCTGGGAAGGCGCGACGGTAATCGGTACTACCGATCTGGATCACTCGGCGCCCTTGGCGCAGGAAGCCCGAATCAGCCGTGAAGAGGTGGATTACCTGCTGGCTGCCTGCAATCAGCAATTTCCCTCCGCCGGGATTCGCGCCGCGGATGTGCTGTCGAGTTGGGCCGGCGTGCGTCCGGTGGTCAGCGACGGTGTTGCGGAGCGCAAACCCTCGGATGAGAAGCGCGAGCATGCGCTGTGGGTCGAGCCCGGCTGCGTCACCCTGGCTGGCGGCAAGCTGACCACTTTCCGTCTATTGGCGCTGGAAGTGCTGCGGGCCTGTGCGCCTTTTGTTGCGCGCTGTGTGGCGGATCAGGGCGCGGCGACTTTTGCACCTGTACCCAGTCAACCGATGCCAACGCTAAGCCCTGCCCAGCAGCAGCGCCTGATCGGCCGTTATGGCAGGGCGCTGCCGCAGCTGCTGGTGCTGCTCGAAGAGCTAGGCGTCGAACAGGTGGCCGGCACGGACACGCTATGGGCCGAGTTGGCCTGGGCGGCCGAGCAGGAACTGGTGCTGCACCTGGATGATCTGCTGCTACGCCGTACCCGCCTGGGCCTGTTGTTGGCTCAGGGTGCGGCAGCCGAATTGCCGCGTATCCGCGCTTTGTGTCAGGCCCGCCTGGGCTGGAGTGACACGCGCTGGCAGTGGGAGGAGCAGGTGTATCTGCAACTCTGGCAGCGCTGTTACAGCTTGCCAGCAGAAGATTGATCAATAGAAAGGACGGCGTCTTGAGCGAGAAAAGTTACCTGCTGGCCATCGACAATGGCACCCAAAGTATCCGGGCGCTGTTGTTCGATCTTCAGGGCAACCTGCTCGCCAAGGGCAAGGTGGAGCTGGAGGCCTATTACTCCAAGCAGCCTGGTTGGGCCGAGCAGGATCCTGAGTATTACTGGGCCAGCCTGGGTGAGGCTTGCGCGCTGCTGTGGCAGCAGGTGGATATCGATCGCAGCCTGATCAAGGGCGTGTCACTGACCACCCAGCGCGGCACCCTGATCAATGTTGACCCGCAAGGCCAACCGCTGCGCCCGGCGATGCTCTGGCTCGATCAGCGTCAGGCCAAGGTCGAAGGGCGGATCACCGGGCCCTGGGGCTGGCTGTTCAAACTCGCGGGTCTGCAGGCCACGGTGGACTACTTTCGCGCTCAGGCCGAGGTCAACTGGATCGCGCAAAATCAGCCGGACATCTGGGCCAATACCCACAAGGTGTTGCTGCTTTCGGGTTTCCTCACCCATCGGCTGTGCGGCCAGTTTGTCGACTCGCTGACCAGTTGCGTGGCCTATCTGCCATTCGACTACAAGCGCCTGCAGTGGGCCAAGCCGGGCGACTGGAAATGGCAGGCCATGCCGGTGCGTCGCGAGCAGTTGCCGGAGCTGTGCAAGCCCGGTGAGTTGCTCGGTCACATCACGGCGGCGGCCAGCCGGCATACCGGAATTCCCGAAGGCCTGCCGCTGATTGCCGCCGGTGCCGACAAGGCCTGTGAGGTGCTCGGCGCCGGTGGTGTGGAGCCGAGCACTGCGTGCCTGTCCTATGGCACCACGGCGACCATCAACACCACCCGTAGCAAGTACCTGGAAACCATCCCGCTGATTCCGTCATACCCCTCGGCGATTCCCGATCACTTCAATACCGAAGTGATGATTTATCGCGGTTTCTGGATGGTCAGTTGGTTCAAGCAGGAATTCGGCCTGCGCGAGATGCAGCGGGCCAAGGAGCTGGGTGTCGAGCCTGAGGCGCTGTTTGACAAGCTGGTCAACAGCGTACCGGCCGGCTCCATGGGCCTGATGTTGCAGCCCTATTGGTCGCCGGGTATCCGCGAGCCGGGGCTGGAGGCCAAGGGTTCGATCATCGGTTTTGGTGATGTGCACACCCGTGCGCACATCTATCGGGCGATTCTTGAGGGACTGGCCTATGCCCTGCGCCAGGGCAAGGAGAAGATCGAGAAGCGTTCGGGTACCCGTATCACCCGCCTGCGTGTGTCAGGTGGTGGCTCGCAGAGCGACGCGGCAATGCAGCTGACTGCCGATATCTTCGGCCTGCCTGCCGAGCGTCCGCATCTGTATGAAACCAGCGGCCTGGGCGCAGCGATCAACTGCGCGGTGGGCCTGGGTTTGCATCCGGATTACCCCACAGCGATCAAAGCCATGACTCGGGTCGGTCAGGTCTTTACGCCCAATCTAGAAGCGCAGCGCACCTATCAGCAGCTGTACATGCAGGTTTATCAGCGCATGTACAAACAACTCAAGCCGCTGTATCAGACCATTCGCAAAATTACCGGCTACCCGGCGTAAAAGGCTGCTGCGCGTCGGCCCTACTGCGTTAAAAACAGGCTCGGAATGCTCATGTACAACAGTACACTCCGCTTCCTCGCCTGTTTTTGCCTTGCAGGACTCTAGCTCGTGAGCCTTCGTCCAGATTCGGTCGTGGCGCTTATGCCACATCTACTAGGATGATTTCGCTATCTTCGATGGCCGTCACGCGGATCACTTCTACATCGCTGACTGCCACGCCATCACGGGCCTGGGCGCTGATGCCGTTGACCTCGATGCTGCCGCTTGCTGCTACCAGATACGCCCGGCGCGCCGCGCCAATCGGGTATTCGGTGCTCTGGCCGGCTTGCAGGGTGGCCGCGGCCATCCGCGCATTGGTGCGGATCGACAGAGCGTCCTGATCTTCGGCAAAGCCGCTGGCCAGGGTGACGAAGGTGCCGGCACGTTCACCTTTGGGGAACGGCTTGGCGCCCCACGACGGCGGTAGGCCCGACTGGTTGGGCTGAATCCAGATCTGGAAGATCTTGGTGGTGGTGTCCTCCAGGTTGTATTCGCTGTGGGCAATTCCGGTGCCGGCGCTCATCACCTGCACATCACCGGCCTCAGTACGGCCATGGTTACCCAGGTTGTCCTTGTGGGTGATGACGCCCTTGGCGTACATAGGTGATGATTTCCATGTCGCGGTGCGGATGGGTTGGAAAACCCGTGTGTGGCGCGATCTCATCATCGTTCCAGACCCGCAATGGCCCCCAGCTCATACGCGCCGGGTCATGGTATTCGGCAAAGGAAAAGTGATGACGGGCATTCAGCCAGCCATGATGGGCACCGCCGAGTTCGGCGAAGGGACGTACTTCGATCATCTGCATATCCTCATTAAGGAGCACCGGCTTGCACTGGCGGTGTTCATTGGCGATGGACGGATGATCCAATAAATCAATGCGATTAAAAATGCGTAAACATTGAGGCTAACAATCTAGTTATTTGATGTTGAGGTCGCCGTTTGCACGATGATGCAAACTCAAGCCCTGTCGCTGAGTCTTTTTCTTGAAATGTGAAAGGATGCCTTGGATGCAAGAACGTAAAGCGCTGCTGATTCTGCATGGCAAGCAAGCCCTTAATGCCGAGGTGCGTGCTGCGGTGCAGGCGCGTCGTGAAGAGGGCTGGCAACTGGATGTGCGGGTGACCTGGGAGAGCGGCGATGCGCAGCGTCTGGTCAACGAGGCGCTGCAGGCCGATTACCCGACCCTAATTGCCGGCGGAGGTGATGGCACCCTGCGCGAAGTGGCTGAAGCCATGACGCTGGCAAAAACCAAGGCCAGTCTGGCGCTATTGCCGTTGGGCACGGCCAACGACTTTGCCCAGGCAGCCGGGGTTGATCTTGACCCGCGAATTGCCCTGGCATTGCTGGATACGCCCGCGCAGCCGGTTGATCTGGGTGAAGTTGACGGCCAAGTGTTTCTCAATATGGCCACTGGCGGCTTCGGCTGCAATGTCACCGCCAATACCTCAGAAGATCTCAAGCGCGTGCTTGGCGGTGCGGCTTACTTTTTGACGGGGCTGACCCGTTTTGCCGAAGTGCAGTCGTCGTTTGGCCGTTTTACCGGGCCGGATTTTCAGTGGGAGGGTGAGTTTCTCGCCCTCGGCACTGGTAATGGTCGCCAGGCCGGTGGTGGACACGTGCTGTGCCCCAACGCATGGGTTAACGATGGCTTGTTGGATATCTGCATCGTGCCGGCTGCGGCTGATGTGGTCGGCACTCTGGGCACGCTGCTGTCTGGCGGGATCAATGGCTTGCAGAGCGTGGCTCTGAGTGCCCGGCTGCCTTGGTTGGAGGTCGAAGCACCAGAAGGTTTGGATCTCAATCTGGATGGCGAGCCGATGGAAAGTCGTAAGTTACGCTTTGCGTCAATGCCGCAAGCATTGCACATGCATTTGCCGGAGAATTCGCCGCTGTTGATGGAATAGACGCGGCGGCTCCTGTCGCCTGGCTGGCCTCGACGCCGCGCTTATCGCATGATGGCGTCGCGCCATCCGCCTTCAGATGCGCGGCAGATTGCCGATACACCAGGGCATGGCTATTTGAGCTAGGCTAGATCGATAAGTGAACAGGAGCGCATGATGGCCGGCATTCTCGACTCAGTGAACCAACGTACCCAGCTGGTGGGTGAGAACCGCCTGGAAATTCTCATGTTCCGCCTCACGGGGCGGCAGTTGTTTGCGATCAACGTGTTCAAGGTGCAGGAAGTCCTGCAGATGCCCAAACTGACTCTGATGCCGCAGCGTCACCGGTTTGTTTGCGGAGTGGTCAATCTGCGTGGGCAGACGCTGCCGGTGATCGATCTGTCCCAGGCTATCGGCATGCGGCCCATCGTGCCGGATGAGCGCAGCACCATCATCGTGACCGAATACAACCGCTCGGTGCAGGCCTTCCTAGTCGGTGGGGTCGAGCGCATTCTCAACCTCAATTGGGAATCCATTCTGCCGCCGCCAGGTGGCGCCGGGCGTCAGCATTATCTGACGGCCATTACCAAGGTCGAAGACCAGATCGTCGAAGTGATCGACGTGGAAAAGGTGTTGGCGGAAATCAGCCCGATGAGCACCAAGGTCTCCCCGGAAAAACTCGCCGACCCGATGCTGGAATACGCCAAGGGCCGTGAGGTGCTGCTGGTGGATGACTCCAACGTGGCCATGAGTCAGCTCAAGGGCACCATGGCGCAACTGGATATCCGTTGCCATGCCGCCAGCGATGGCCTGCGCGCGCTCAACCTGCTGAAGAGCTGGGCTGACGCCGGAGTCGATGTGCATGAAAAGCTGCTGATGGTGATCACCGATGCGGAAATGCCGGAGATGGACGGCTATCGCCTGACCACCGAAATTCGCAACGACTCACGTCTCAAGGACTTGTACGTGGTGCTGCACACCTCGTTGTCCGGCAGTTTCAACGAGGCCATGGTGAAGAAGGTTGGCTGCGACAACTTTCTCTCCAAGTTCCAGCCGGACAAACTGGTGGATGTGGTGCACCAGCGTTTGGCCCTGCTGCACCCCGAGGAATAAGCCTGGCGCGGTGTCAGGCGGGCATTCACCTTACTGTTTATTCGCTTAGCCGCTGGCGCAGATGCTCAATGCGCTCGCGGTTAACGTCGAAATCCGCGTAACCCAGGCGCGATGCCGAGCGCACATCCACTCGGGCTGCGCCGATCATAAATTCCACATCATCGACAAAGCGCATCAGCTTGCTGCTGAATTCCGCGCGCAAATAACCCGGCGCTTCCTCCACCAGGCTCACGCGTGGCTCTGCACTGAGCAACGCCTTGATACGTGCCTGAGTTGCTTCGGCGCTGCCTTGCAGTGGTAGCGGTTCAATGGCGTGTCGCGCATCGCTGGCTTGGCTATTTACGCAGTTCGGTGAGTCCGGGCAGGCGCTCAGCTGGCCATCATGGATACCCAGGTTATCCGGTGCGGTGCCACTGCAGGCGCTTAGCAGGACCAGCAGCGGTAGGGGCAAGATGGGCTTGTGAGTGTGGCGGGTTACTCGTATAAGGGCGTTTTGCCAAAGGGAAGCTGGGCTCATGTTGCATCTCTCCGGGTTGTACCGTTATCCACTGAAGTCGGCGGCAGGCGAGGCCTTGCGCGAAACGGTGCTGGACGCTTTGGGCGTGCAGGGTGATCGTCGCTGGATGGTAGTCGATGCTGAAAGCGGGCGCTTCCTTACGCAACGCTTGCTGGCGCAGATGACTCAGTTGCAGGCGCGCTGGCTGGGTGCCACGCACCTGCAGCTGAGTGCGTCGGGCATGCCTGAGCTGCAGGTGGCAGTGCCGGATGAGCAGGCGGCGCTGCGCGGTGTGACCATCTGGCGCGACAGTTTGCAGGTGCCAGATGCTGGCGATGTGGCTGCGCAGTGGCTGAGCCAGTTTCTCGGTCGCGCCTGCCGCCTGGTGCAGGTGTCGGAACCGCGTGCGCGGCAGGTCGATAGGGCCTATGCCGAAGTGGGCGACAAGGTGGCGTTTGCCGATGGCTTTCCTTTGCTGCTGATCGGCCAGGCCTCGCTGGATGACCTGTCGGCGCGGGTCGGCCGGCCGTTACCGATGCTGCGTTTTCGTCCGAATCTGGTGGTCAGTGGCAGTGAGCCGTATGCAGAGGACAGCTGGAAGCGGATTCGCATTGGTGAGTTGGAGTTTCGTGTGGTCAAAGGCTGCTCGCGCTGCATTATGACCACCCTCGACCCACAAACCGGCGAGCGCAGCGCCGATCGCGAGCCGTTGACCACCCTGAAAACTTACCGTGAGCGTGACGGCGATGTGTTTTTCGGGCAGAACCTGATCGCTTGTGGCGAAGGGCAGCTGCGTCTGGATATGCCGGTGCAGGTGCTGGAATAAGCGAGTAGAGCACGCTCAACAATTGCTGTTGAGCATGTCTGTTTCGCTATTACTGATCGAAGTAACGCTCGTGCCAGGCTATCAGTGGCTGCGGTGCGTTGAGCTTCTCGCCGTAGATCACCGAGTAGGACAGCACGTTCTGTACGTACTGGCGGGTTTCATCAAACGGGATGTTTTCGATCCACACGTCATACGACAGATGATCCGCGCCGCGCAGCCACTGGCGCACGCGGCCTGGGCCGGCGTTGTAGGCAGCGGAGGCGAGCACGCGGTTACCGTTGAACTGGCCATAGATCTGGCTCAGGTAAGCTGCACCCAGCTGAATATTGACTTTCGGGCGATAGGCCAGCTGCGGCGATGACAGCGGAATGCCAAAACGTCTGGCGGTTTCCTTGGCGGTGGCTGGCATCAGCTGCATCAAACCCATGGCGCCGACATGGGATTTGGCATCGGCCATAAAGGCGCTTTCCTGGCGGGTGACGGCAAATACCCAGCTGGAATGAATGTCGCGGTTCTTCGCCTCACGCACCAGGTGTTCGCGGTGAGCCATGGGAAAACGCACCTCCAGATCGTCCCAATACTGTGCCTGGCTGATGGTACGGATGGCCGGGAAGTACCAGCCCATTTCATAGGCCAGACGCGCCTGGGCAACCATTTCATCACGGCTGAACAGGCGGCTGACGTTGTACCACTCGCGCCGACCATCGGCGACTTGACCACGGGCGTGGAACTCCAGGGCACGGCGAATCGCTGCCGAATTACGCACCTTCTGGATGGTCTGTGGGCTCAGAGTCAGCGGCTTGTTGTTGAGCTGATAGGGCGCCTGCACCTGGTCAGCAGCCATAAAACCGTAGAAGTCACGCTCTTTGGCCAGCGCCTGATACAGCGCTTTTGGTTCCTGACTATTGGGCTGTGCCAATTGCAGGCTACGCGCCTGCCAGTAGCGCCAACGGTTGGTGTTGCCGAGTTCCGCGGGCATCCGGCGCGTCAGCTGGTTGGCTTCATCCCAACGGCCCAGGCGCAGTAGCAGACGGGCGCGCCATTCGCTGACGGTGTTGTCACGCAGTTCAGGGTCGTATTTGGCCATGACTTGCAGGGCGCGGGAATCGAAGCGCTTGGCCAGGGTCAGACCGATTTCGCGGGCGATGGCGACCTGTTCCTCGCTGGAGAATTTCATCCGTTGGGCGTAGCCATCGAGCAGCTTCAGCGCGCTTTCCGGGTCCTGGCGGGCCAGGCGGCGCAGCCCCAGGCCAACTACATCGGCCATGGCCGCGTCGGTCTGGGTAAAACGTGAGGGCTGTTTCAGCAGCTCAGGTTTCTGTGCAACCTGCAGCAGGGTTTTGCCGTGGTTGCCCAGGGTCGGCATGCTCTTGATCAGGTGAGTGACCAGGCCATAGTTGCGCGCTTCGGCCGCCAGCTTGGCGCGCTGCCAGCGTTTCTGTTCGGTGAGCTGACCTTCTGCGGCCCACAGTGTGAACAGTGGGTCGCAGGCGTTGGGCTGGGATTTGCCCACCAGCCAGAGTTTTTCGGCGGTAGCGTTGCCTTCGGCGCGCATGCCGTGGCTCAGCTGGTATTGGCCATACAAACAGTCGAGCTCGGTAAAGTTCAGCGCCGGATCGTAGTAGTTGATAAAAGTCTGCCATTCACCGCGCTCGGCCAGCCAGCGCAGCCAGCGCAGCTTCATCCAGCTGATTTGCGGCAGGTCGCCATGTTCGGCGAGGAATTTCTCGATTTCGTCGTTGCTAGCCGATTTCAGTCGAGCGGTCAGCTCGTCATATACCAGATAAGGTTCCAGCGGATAGTCACGCAGGGCGCTGGCATAACGCTGGTAAGGGCCTTTGTCGCCCTTGGCCAGCGCGGCTTTGGCTTGATCGTAGTATTGACGCTGTTGCGTCAGAGTGGCGGCTTGCGCCGCGGCGACGCTCAGGGAGGAAACCAATAGGCAGGGCAGCAGACTGAACAGGGGGCCGCGCATGACACTTCCAGGCAAATAGTGCGTATGGCTCTAGGGATGGTCTGAAGTAGCCATGTATTTCTGGCTGACTTCAGCCCCGCCGATTTTGAAAGCGGCAAATCGATCAAAAACGATCAGATTACCCATTCATTTCTGTGTTTTTAGCCGCCGCGAGTAGCTCGCGGCAGCCATTTCCCGCATTACAGGCGCACCTCTCCTGCATTGGTCAGTAAATGTCGGCGTGCCATCCACAGGTTCGACAGCGCGAACAGCGTCACCAGTTGCGCCGTGTTCTTGGCCAAGCCACGGAAGCGTGTCTTTACATAACTGAACTGACGCTTGATCACCCGGAACGGGTGCTCAACCTTGGCGCGCACCTGGGCCTTGGCCTTCTCGATCTTGCGTTTGGCTTTGTACAGCGGGCTGCTC
Source organism: Pseudomonas anguilliseptica (assembly GCF_900105355.1). Lineage (NCBI taxonomy): Bacteria > Pseudomonadati > Pseudomonadota > Gammaproteobacteria > Pseudomonadales > Pseudomonadaceae > Pseudomonas > Pseudomonas anguilliseptica. The sequence goes on along the minus strand of NZ_FNSC01000001.1, from coordinate 4,814,859 downwards.
TTACCCAGCTTCTTATAGGTGCTGCGGCGGGCAGCAACCTGCCAGATCACCTCGCGCCCATCATGTTCGGGGCGCTTTTCGACGCCGGTATAACCCGCATCGGCGCACACCACGTTTTCCTCGCCGTGCAGCAACTTGTCGACCTGAGTGACATCCGCCACGTTGGCCGCCGTGCCTACCACGCTGTGTACCAGCCCCGACTCGTCATCCACGCCAATGTGCGCCTTCATGCCGAAGTAGTATTGGTTGCCCTTCTTGGCCTGGTGCATCTCTGGGTCGCGTTTGCCGTCCTTGTTCTTGGTCGAACTCGGCGCATTGATCAGCGTGGCATCGACGATGGTGCCTTGGCGCAACGACAGGCCACGGTCGCCAAGATAGCCATTGATGACGGCCAGGATGCCGGCAGCCAACTCATGTTTCTCCAGCAGACGACGGAAGTTGAGGATGGTGGTTTCGTCGGGGATACGTTCCAGACTCAGCCCGGCGAACTGCCGCAGGATAGTGGTCTCGTACAGCGCTTCTTCCATCGCCGGGTCGCTGTAGCCGAACCAGTTCTGCATCAGGTGCACACGTAGCATCGCCATCAGCGGATAGGCCGGCCGACCGCCTTCACCCTTGGGGTAATACGGTTCGATCAGTGCGATCAAACCCTTCCACGGCACCACCCGATCCATCTCGATCAGGAACAACTCTTTGCGGGTCTGCTTGCGTTTGCCGGCGTACTCGGCATCGGCGAAGGTCATTTGCTTCATCGGAAAACTCGGCGGGTGGCGTCCGGGCATTTTGCCAAAATCAGGAAGTCTTATTCAGAGTTTCCCTAGCTTAGTCGTTTGCCCAGGGGCGGTGAAGGCGCAAAGCGTTGCAACGGGTAATTGTCGGCACTAATCGGCATCTGCTGCCCTGGCATCCGCCCTAGAGCGCTGGTTGCCAGGGCAGCAGATGGCGTGCGCAGAATTTACCGCGCCCGCCGCTGAAATTGCCTGCTTGGTCGAGGCGCTTCTCGGTTAGAATGCGCGCCCTGTTTTGCGGGTGCCCTGGGCGGCCGCAGATGATTTTTTGGTGTTTCAGGTTGCCGCTGTGCACTGGATGCAACGAAGCCCGTTGCTCGGCCACGGTTTTACCAGCGTTCACCTGTCGTTTTTTGTTGAGGCGTGCCATGACCCTGCTCAAGTTCACTGATATTTCCCTGGCCTACGGCGCAATGCCGCTATTGGACAAGGTGTCTTGGCAGATCGCCCGTGGCGAGCGGGTGTGCATTATCGGCCGCAACGGCACCGGCAAGTCGAGCATGATGAAGCTGGTCAAGGGTGATCAGAAGGCCGATGACGGCGCCGTCTGGCGCGCACCTGGCCTGAAGATCGGCGAGTTGCCGCAGGAGCTGCCGCTGGCTGACGATCGCACGGTGTTTGATGTGGTCGCTCAAGGTCTGGATGGAGTGGGTGAGTTACTCGCTCAGTACCATCATTTGGCGCAGAACTGTGTCACCGACACCGATCTGGACAAGCTGATGCATGTGCAGCAGGACCTCGAGGCCCGTGATGGCTGGCGCCTGCAGCAACTGGTCGACAGCACCCTGAGCCGCCTGCAGCTGCCGGCCGACAAGACCCTGGCTGAACTGTCCGGTGGCTGGCGTCGCCGCGTGCTGCTGGCTCAGGCGTTGGTCTCCGAGCCCGATCTGCTGCTGCTCGATGAACCCACCAACCACCTGGATATCGGTGCGATTGCCTGGCTGGAAGAAGCCTTGGCGGATTTCCAGGGCGCAGTACTGTTTATCACCCACGACCGTTCCTTCCTGCAGAACCTGGCTACGCGCATCCTCGAACTGGATCGCGGCGGCCTGATCGACTGGAACGGCGACTATGCCAGTTTCCTGGTGCACAAGGAGGCCACCCTGGCCGCCGAAGAAACCGCCAACGCGCTGTTCGACAAACGTCTGGCCCAGGAAGAAGTGTGGATTCGCCAGGGCATCAAGGCCCGCCGCACCCGTAACGAAGGCCGTGTGCGCGCCCTCAAAGCCTTGCGGGTTGAGCGCAGCGAACGGCGCGAGCGCACTGGTAAGGCCAATATCCAGCTGGAAACCGCCGAGAAATCCGGCAAGCAGGTGATGGTGCTGGAAAACGTCAGCTTTGCGCATCCAGATGGTCCGTTCCTGATCAAGGATTTCTCCATGGTGCTGCAGCGCGGCGACCGCATTGGTCTGCTCGGCGCCAACGGCACGGGCAAAACCACCTTGCTTAAGCTGATGCTCGGCGGTTTGCAGCCCACCAGCGGTGAAGTGGCCGAAGGTACACGCATCGAAGTGGCTTATTTTGACCAATTGCGTCACCAGCTCGATCTGGAAAAGACCGTGATCGATAACGTCGCCGAAGGTCGCGACTTTATCGAGATCGACGGGCAGAACCGTCATGTGCTGAGCTACCTGGGCGACTTTCTGTTCAGCCCACAGCGGGCTCGTACACCGGTCAAGGCTTTGTCCGGGGGTGAGCGGGCACGTCTCTTGCTCGCCAAGCTGTTCAGCAAGCCGGCTAACCTGTTGGTGCTGGACGAGCCGACCAACGACCTCGACGTGGATACCCTGGAGTTGCTTGAAGAAGTACTGCTGACTTTCCCGGGCACTGTGTTGATGGTCAGTCACGACCGGGCCTTCCTCGACAATGTGGTGACCAGCACCCTGGTATTCGAAGGTGAAGGTCGTGTGCGCGAATACGTTGGTGGTTATCAGGATTGGCTGCGTCAGGGCGGTTCGCCGCGCCTGCTCGGGGTGGGTGAAAGCAAAGCCGGCAAGCCTGAACTAGCCTCAGCTGTGGTCCCGACGCCAGTGGCGGCGGAGCCTGTGGCGGTGGTGGCTGCTGCAGCGAGCAAGAAAAAACTCAGTTACAAGCTACAGCGCGAGCTGGAGGCCATTCCGGGGCAGATCGATGTGCTGGAGGGGCAGGTTGCCAGCTTGCAGGAACAGATTGGCTCGCCGAGTTTCTATCAGCAGCCTGCGGAGAAGACCGCCGAGGTGCTGGCGAAATTGCAGGCTGTGCAGCATGAGTTGGAGCAGTTGGTCGAGCGTTGGGCTGAGCTGGAAGGCTAAGCCCAAGGCGTAAAATAGCGCGCTCAAACAGGATTTTGAGCCTTCTGGCGGAGACAGTCATGGCCATCGAGTACCGCATCACTCTCGACGACAATCATCAGTTCAGCTACAGGATCGAGCTGGACCGGGTGTACGAGGCAGAGGCTGCGCAAAGCGCACCGGCCTGGACGCGCCTTGAATACCAGCAATGCAGCAACTGCCCGCTGAGCAAGGACAACTTCAGCCATTGCCCGGCGGCTGTCGATCTGCATCGGGTAATCGAGGATTTCCAGGGCCTGCCGGCCTTCAAGAAGGTGGCTGTATGGGTGCGCACGCCTGAGCGTGAGTACAACAAGCAGGTGGGCCTGGAAGAGGGCCTGCGTGCGCTGCTTGGGGTGATCATGGCTACCAGTGCCTGTCCGGTGCTGGGTAAGCTCAAGCCCATGGCACAGCATCATCTGCCGTTCGCCAACAGCCAGGAGTTCATCCTGCGCACGGTGTCGCTGTACCTGAACCAGCAGTATTTCAACCTGCGCGAAGGGCGTGCTGCGGATTGGGAACTGAAGGGCCTGGTGCGCATGTTCCAGCAGTTACAGCTGGTTAACCAGGCGTTCTGGCAGCGCATTCATGCAACCTGCGAGGGAGATTCCAACCTCAAGGCATTCCTGACCTTCTTCTCCATGGCCTCGAGCATGACCTATTCGTTGGAGACCCAGCTGCAGAAGATTCGCCCGCTGGTCATGAGCTCGCCTGATAGCGGTGAATAACGCTGCAGCGTTATTCACCCGCAGCTCGCGTTACTCGGTTTTTTTCAGGCGCACGGCCAGCACATCGCAGGGTGCGCCGTGCAGTACGTCGTTGGCTGTTGAGCCCAGCAGTAGTGCAAGGCCATGACGGCCGTGGCTGCCGACAACGATCAGGTCGCATTGCTGTTCTTCGGCGAGGCGGTGGATTTCCTGGCGCGGTTGGCCGTAGGCCAGGTGACGATGCTCGGCGCTGAGGTCAGGATACTTGCCGGAAAACTTGTCCAGGCGCTCGCGGGCCTGGTCGAATTGCTGTTGTTGCAGCATCGACAGGTCCATCGGTACGTCGCCGCCAAAGGCCATGGCCATAGGTTCGACGATATGCACCACAGACAGCTTGGACCCGCTGCTGGCGGCCAGTTTCTGTGCGCGGTGCATGACCGGGTCGCATTCCTCGGTAAGGTCGACGGCGACCAGAATATGCTGGTAGGGCATGGGGTAACTCTCCTTGCAAGTGGATCAATAGTTTTAGTATGGCCGTCCTGAGCGCTGATGACAGGCTTTTGCCGGTGAGATAACGATATGAGTCCCTGGTTTCTGCTTTTGCTCCTGGCCTTTTTGCTCAGCCCGCTGGCCTGGCTGGTGCCCTCGCGCCATCAGCGTGGGCAGATGGATGTGCGCTTGCAGGCGCGGCGGATGGGCGTGGCAATGCAGTTGTCGCGCCAGGAGTGGCCGCATTGGCTGCTGCGTCAGCCGCCGCATGCCTGTCCGCAATACCACCGTGCACGCCGCCGTGGCCAGGTCGATAGCTGGTGCTATTGGCAGCTGGAGCCGGGGCAGTGGGTGAATAAATGGCGCGAGCCTTGCGCCGATCAGGCCTTGTTGGCGCAATTGCAGGCCTTGCCGGTCGATGCGTTCAAGGTTGAGGCGACCGATCAGATGCTCTCGGTATGCTGGGGCGAACGAGGTGCTGGCGAAGCGCTGGAGGCAATTGTTGCGTTTCTCCAGGCTAAAGCCTGAATAAAAGTTGCCTGGAGCAGTTTTTAACGTCGCGCAGCGACGGCCCGAGGGGTGGTCGCCATGGATGGAGGGCCATAAAAAGAAAGCCCAGTGCAAGCACTGGGCCGGAGTACGGCCAGGCAGGCCGGTAAAGCGAATACGGATGGCAGCGCTCGTGATCAGAGGTTGGCGGTCGCGTACTGACCGGAAATCTGTTCAATGCCCTGGATGATGGTATTGGAGTACTTGTTGACCAGAAATGGCACGCTGTTTTCGTTGTAGTTGATCAGCGATTTCTCAATATAGCGCCATTTGGTGGCGACCCCTTCCCAGGATTGCTTGAGCTGTGGGCTGTTCTTCGGGTCTTTCTCCAGTGTTGCCATCTTGCTGGCGAACTCACTGACCAGTTCCTCGATTGGCCGTGCATCGCCGCCGCCCATAAAGGTGGCGCCTACCGAGGCGCTGCGCGAGGCGTAATCCACGGCAATGCCTTGCATCAGCATGCTCTGTTCGCGGCTGCGCTGAGTCAGTGCTGGCACGCTGTAGCTGCCTTCCTGCTGGATCTTGGTATACAGCTCCTGGCTCAGGGTCATCAGTTGCTGGTTGCGGGCTGCAAGGTCGGCTACTGGCTGCAGGTCGGTGTAACCCTGGCTCTTCAGCGCGTTGATCAGGTTGTTGAGGTCGATCTCGTAACCCTTCCATTGCTGATCCAGCTGCGAGCGCAGCGCCTTTGCGCCTTCGCCGGGCATGTCCGTTAGCGCGTTCAGATGACTGTTCACCTCGCTCACCGAGTCGTTGATCATCCGCGCATAGCGTTGATCGCCTTCCATGCCATTGAACATGTAGAAGTCGCTCAGAGACTTTTGTGCGGCAAGGCGCAGCTGGTGCAGTTTCAGCAGGCTGGTTGCTGCATCTGCAGCCTGGGTCGCGGCGCTGAAGAGGGGGAGGGTAATTGCGAGCAGGGTGCTCAAAACAATGGCAAGCATGCGGCTCGACATGGGGGAACTCCGTGCGCCCTTGATTGGGCTCTAATTGTTTTTGTTTTGGCTACGGGCGGTCTAAAACGGCCGTATTGAGACGACTGTACCTGCAGCCAAATCATTTTGCTAGGTATGCACTGGATCACACTTCTGTTTGCAGAGTTGGCGAAGTAACCGTAAATCGCTGCGGATGGCCGCCTGTTCGCTGCAGAGTGATCTGCATGCCTGCGTAGGTCTGAACGTAATTTTTTGTACGCCTTTGCAGTCACAACAGGCCAATTGACAAGTTGGGGCTTTTCCTTGAAGGTGTGCACATCCAAATCAAACGGGCGTATGAATTGAGCGTTTGCCTCTTAAGACAGCGCCTTTACAGTCCGATTATCGCGTCGGTGGGTGTGCCAGGCTGATTGGGGTTACTCTAGACGGCTGTGCCGTGGAGTAGCTTGCTGGTTGGCTCCGATGTGTACTGTTCAGCTTCCATACCGTGGAGATCAGTTGATGATTTACGAAGGTAAAGCCATCACGGTTAAGGCTCTTGAGAGCGGCATCGTCGAATTGAAATTCGACCTCAAGGGTGAATCCGTCAACAAATTCAACCGTCTTACCCTCAATGAACTGCGTCAATCCGTTGATGCGATCAAGGCCGATGGTTCGATCAAGGGCGTGATTGTCACCAGTGGCAAAGACGTATTTATCGTCGGCGCCGACATCACCGAGTTCGTCGACAACTTCAGGTTGCCAGACGAAGAACTGGTGGCTGGCAACCTCGAAGCCAACAAGATCTTCAGTGATTTTGAAGACCTCAATGTTCCGACTGTTGTCGCGATCAACGGCATCGCCCTGGGCGGTGGTTTTGAGATGTGCCTGGCCGCGGATTACCGCGTCATGGCCGAAAGCGCCAAGGTTGGCCTGCCAGAAGTCAAACTGGGCATCTCCCCAGGCTTCGGCGGCACCGTGCGTCTGCCACGGGTTATCGGTACCGATAACGCCGTTGAGTGGATTGCCGGTGGTAAAGAAAACAAAGCTGCTGACGCCCTGAAAATGGGTGCAGTGGATGCTGTGGTTGCCGCTGACAAGCTGCAAGCCGCTGCTCTGGATCTGATCAAGCGCGCCATCTCTGGCGAGCTGGACTACAAGGCCAAGCGTCAGCCGAAGCTGGAAAAGCTCAAGCTCAACGCGATCGAGCAGATGATGTGCTTCGAAACTGCCAAAGGTTTCGTCGCAGGTCAGGCTGGCCCGAACTACCCGGCGCCGGTTGAAGCGATCAAAACCATTCAGAAAGCCGCTAACTTCGGTCGCGACAAAGCGCTGGAAGTGGAAGCTGCGGGCTTCGTTAAACTGGCTAAAACCCCGGTTGCTGCCAGCCTGATTGGTCTGTTCCTGAACGATCAGGATCTGAAGAAGAAAGCCAAGCAGCACGACGAAATCGCCAAAGACGTGAAACTGGCCGCCGTACTCGGTGCCGGCATCATGGGTGGCGGTATCGCCTACCAGTCTGCTTCCAAGGGCACTCCGATCCTGATGAAGGATATCCGTGAAGAGGGTATCCAGATGGGACTGGCCGAGGCTTCCAAGCTGCTCGGCGGTCGCGTTACCAAAGGTCGTATGACCCCGGCGAAGATGGCTGAAGCCCTTACTGCCATTCGTCCAACCATGTCCTACGGCGATTTCGGCGCTGTCGACATCGTTGTCGAAGCCGTGGTTGAGAACCCGAAGGTCAAGCAGATTGTTCTGGCTGAAGTGGAAGGCGTGGTCAAAGAAGACGCCATCCTTGCGTCGAACACCTCGACCATTTCCATCAGCTTGCTGGCCAAGGCCCTCAAGCGTCCGGAAAACTTCGTCGGCATGCACTTCTTCAACCCTGTGCACATGATGCCGCTGGTTGAAGTGATTCGTGGCGAGAAGTCCAGCGACGTAGCCGTGGCTACTACCGTTGCTTACGCCAAGAAAATGGGCAAGACCCCGGTTGTGGTCAACGACTGCCCAGGTTTCCTGGTTAACCGCGTGCTGTTCCCGTACTTCGGTGGCTTCTCCAAGCTGCTGGCATTCGGTGTCGACTTCGTGCGTATCGACAAGGTCATGGAGAAGTTCGGCTGGCCGATGGGCCCGGCGTACCTGTCCGACGTGGTTGGTATCGACACCGGTCACCACGGCCGTGATGTGATGGCTGAAGGTTTCCCGGATCGCATGGCAGTTGAAGGCCGTACCGCGGTTGACGTGATGTACGAAGCAGATCGCCTGGGTCAGAAGAACGGCAAGGGCTTCTACGCCTACGAAATGGACAAGCGCGGCAAGCCGAAGAAGGTTTCCGATCCGGTTGCCTACGACCTGCTCAAGTCCATCGTGACCGAGCAGCGTGAAGTGACTGATGAAGACATCATCAACTTCATGATGATTCCTCTGTGCATGGAAACCGTGCGTTGCCTGGAAGACGGCATCGTTGATACCGCAGCTGAGGCCGATATGGGCCTGATCTACGGCATCGGCTTCCCTCCGTTCCGCGGTGGTGCACTGCGTTACATCGACACCGTCGGTGTAGCCGAGTTCGTTGCCCTGGCCGACAAATACGCCGAGCTGGGCGCGCTGTACACCCCGACTGCCAAGCTTCGCGAAATGGCCGCTAACGGCCAGAAGTTTTTCGGTTAATCGCGCAACGACTAGAGCGAGAGTGAATTTATGAGCCTGAATCCTAGAGATGCAGTCATCGTCGACTTCGGTCGTACCCCGATGGGTCGTTCCAAGGGCGGCATGCATCGCAACACCCGTGCCGAAACCATGTCGGCCAACCTGATCAGCGGCGTGCTGGCACGTAACACCAAGCTGGACCCAGCTGAAGTGGAAGACGTGATCTGGGGCTGCGTAAACCAGACCCTGGAGCAGGGCTGGAACATCGCGCGCATGGCGTCGCTGATGACCCAGATCCCGCACACTGCTGCTGGCCAGACTGTGAGCCGCCTGTGCGGTTCGTCCATGAGCGCTCTGCACACTGCTGTGCAGGCAATCCAGACCGGCAACGGTGACGTATTCGTCATCGGCGGTGTGGAGCACATGGGCCACGTTGGCATGATGCACGGCGTTGATCCAAACCCGCACCTGTCGCTGTACGCGGCCAAGGCCTCGGGCATGATGGGTCTGACTGCTGAAATGCTCGGCAAGATGCACGGCATCAGCCGTGAGCAGCAGGACGCCTTCGGTGAGCGTTCGCACCGTCTGGCCCACAAAGCTACCGTCGAAGGCAAGTTCAAGGATGAAATCATCCCGATGCAAGGCTACGACGAGAACGGTTTCCTGAAAGTGTTTGACTACGACGAAACCATTCGTCCGGAAACCACCCTGGCAAGCCTGGCTGCGCTGAAGCCTGCGTTCAACCCGAAAGGCGGTACCGTGACTGCAGGTACGTCCTCGCAGATCACTGATGGCGCTTCCTGCATGATCGTCATGAGCGCCCAGCGTGCTCAGGGCCTCGGCATTCAGCCAATGGCAGTGGTTCGCGCCATGGCCGTGGCCGGTGTTGATCCAGCGATCATGGGTTATGGCCCAGTACCGTCGACTCAGAAAGCCCTGAAACGTGCTGGCCTGACCATCAACGACATCGACTTCTTCGAGCTCAACGAAGCCTTTGCTGCTCAGGCTCTGCCTGTGCTGAAGGACCTGAAAGTGCTCGACAAGATGGAAGAGAAGGTCAACCTGCACGGCGGCGCCATCGCTCTGGGTCACCCGTTCGGTTGTTCCGGCGCGCGTATCTCCGGTACCCTACTGAACGTGATGAAGCAGAATGGCGGTACCTTCGGTGTGTCGACCATGTGCGTCGGTCTCGGCCAAGGCATCACCACCGTCTTCGAACGCCTCTAAGCTTCATCGGTGTAAGAGATGGAAAAACCGGGGGCCAGTGCCCCGGTTTTTGTTTATCCGCAGAAAATCTTCAAGGAATTCACCGATGCAGCTACAGCCTGGTCTTTACCGTCACTACAAAGGCCCTGAATACCGTGTGTTTGGCGTAGCCCAGCATTCCGAAACGGAACAGGCGATGGTGGTCTATCAGGCGCTGTACGGCGAGTTTGGCTTGTGGGTGCGGCCGTTGGAGATGTTTTGCGAAAGCGTTGAGGTGGACGGCGAGACGGTTCCACGCTTTGCTTTGATTCAGGCTGAAACCGCACTCTTTACTCGGCCTTAAGCTGACATCGGGCCACTGCTGCGCTTGACCTCGGCCGGACCACCACTATATATAGCGGTGCCGCGCTAGTAGGCAGTACAGCGCCTCCCGCATTTATTTATCGAATTTCAGGAATTTTCCAATCCATGGGCAAATCGCTGGTCATCGTGGAATCCCCGGCCAAGGCCAAGACCATCAACAAGTACTTGGGCAACGAGTACGTGGTGAAGTCGAGCATCGGCCACATCCGTGACCTACCCACCAGTGGTTCGGCGAGTACCGCCAAAGAGCCGGTCAAGCGTGGTAAAGCCGCTGCAGGTGAAGTACCGGCGCTGTCGCCCAAGGAAAAAGCTAAGCGTCAGCTGTTTGCACGCATGGGCGTGGATCCCGAGCACGGCTGGAAAGCCAAGTACGAGATCCTCCCTGGCAAAGAGAAGGTGGTCGAAGAGTTGCGCCGTTTGGCCAAGGATGCCGACACCATCTATCTCGCAACCGACTTGGACCGCGAGGGGGAAGCCATTGCCTGGCACCTGCGCGAATCCATCGGTGGTGATGACAGCCGCTACAAGCGCGTGGTGTTCAACGAAATCACCAAGAAGGCGATCCAGGAAGCGTTTGCCAAGCCTGGCGAACTGGATATCAACCGGGTCAACGCCCAGCAGGCGCGGCGCTTCCTCGACCGTGTAGTGGGCTATATGGTCTCGCCGCTGCTGTGGGCGAAGATCGCCCGTGGTCTGTCCGCCGGTCGTGTGCAGTCGGTAGCCGTGAAACTGGTGGTCGAGCGCGAGAAAGAGATCCGCGCGTTTGTCCCTGAAGAGTACTGGGAAGTGCACGCCGATCTGGGAACCGCCAAAGGCGCCAATGTCCGTTTTGAAGTGGCCCGTGAGAACGGCGCAGCCTTCAAGCCGCTGAATGAGGCCCAGGCCATGGCGGCCCTAGCGACGCTGAAAGCCTCCAGCTACAGCATCAGCAAACGCGAAGACAAGCCGACCAGCAGCAAGCCGTCAGCGCCGTTCATTACTTCCACCTTGCAGCAGGCCGCCAGTAACCGCCTGGGTTTTGGGGTGAAGAAAACCATGATGATGGCTCAGCGTCTGTATGAGGCCGGCTACATCACCTATATGCGTACCGACTCGACCAATCTTTCGGCTGATGCCGTGAGCATGGTGCGTGGCTTTATTGAAAGCGAGTTCGGCAAGAAGTACATGCCTGCCAACCCTATTGCCTACAGCAGCAAGGAGGGCGCTCAGGAGGCGCACGAAGCGATTCGTCCTTCCGACGTCAACCTCAAGCCGACTCAGCTGTCGGGCATGGAACGTGACGCCGAGCGTCTGTATGAGCTGATCTGGCGCCAGTTCGTCGCCTGCCAGATGCCGCCGGCCGAATACCTGTCGACCACAGTGACGGTCACAGCGGCGCAATTCGAGCTGCGTGCCAAGGGCCGTATCCTCAAATTCGACGGTTATACCCGCGTGTTGCCGCAGCTGAGCAAGCCGGGCGATGACGACGTATTGCCGGAAATGACTCAGGGCGAAGTGCTCAAACTGGTCAAGCTCGACCCCAGTCAGCACTTCACCAAGCCGCCAGCGCGCTATTCGGAGGCCTGCCTGGTCAAGGAAATGGAGAAGCGCGGCATTGGTCGCCCGTCGACCTACGCCGCGATCATCGGAACCATCCAGGACCGCGGCTATGTTGCGCTGCACAACCGCCGTTTCTATTCGGAGAAGATGGGTGACATCGTCACTGAGCGTCTGGCGGAAAGCTTTTCCAACCTGATGGACTACGGCTTTACTGCCGGCATGGAAGAGCACCTGGACGATGTGGCTCAGGGCGAGCGCGAGTGGAAACACGTGCTCGACGAGTTCTACGGTGACTTCAAGAAGAAGCTTGAAGTGGCTGAAGCAGGTGAGGGTGGCATGCGTGCCAACCAGCCGACGCTGACCGATATCGCCTGCCGTGACTGTGGCCGGCCGATGACCATTCGTACTGCCTCTACTGGCGTATTCCTTGGCTGCTCTGGCTATGCCCTGCCGCCGAAAGAGCGCTGCAAGGCCACCGTCAACCTGGTGCCGGGCGATGAAATTGCTGCGGACGATGAGGGTGAGTCGGAGTCGCGCGTGCTGCTCGGCAAATACCGCTGCCCGATCTGCTCGACCGCGATGGACGCCTACCTGCTCGATGAAACCCGCAAGTTGCATATCTGCGGTAATAATCCGGATTGCAGCGGTTATGAAGTAGAGCGGGGGCAGTACCGCATCAAGGGTTACGAAGGCCCAAGCCTGGACTGCGACAAGTGCGACAGCCAGATGCAGCTGAAAACCGGTCGTTTCGGCAAGTTCTTTGGCTGCACCAATAGCGAGTGCAAGAACACCCGCAAACTGCTGAAAAGCGGTGAGGCGGCACCGCCGAAAATGGACCCGGTGAAGATGCCGGAGCTCAAGTGCGAAAAAGTCAACGACACCTACATCCTGCGCGACGGCGCTTCGGGCCTGTTCCTGGCGGCCAGCCAGTTCCCGAAAAACCGTGAAACTCGCGCACCGCTGGTGTTGGAGCTGATTCCGCATCGCGATGAGATCGACCCCAAGTACCACTTCCTCTGCGAAGCGCCTAAGAAAGATCCGCAAGGTCGCGCAGCGGTGATCCGCTACAGCCGCAAGACCAAGGAGCAGTACGTACAGACCGAAGTTGACGGCAAACCGACTGGCTGGCGTGCGTTCTTTGATGGCGGCAAGTGGAAAGTCGAAGACAAGAGCTGATTTAGCGGTGCGCGTGTCGGCCATTGGCCGGTGCGCGCATGCTTGTCCAATCCGTTGTTATGGAGGGCGCCGCAATGGCCAATGAACTCTATACCCGCACCAACCAGAAAATTTTCTATGCCGGTCTGGCGCTAGAGTCCTGGCGCAAGGCTGAACAAGGCCAGAGCATGAATGCCCTGGCTTTGATCCAGGCTGAGCGCGAGGCTGCGTTGTTTCATCTGTATGGTGCCTTGCTCGGCCTGTGCCATGAGATTGCTGGCTATTACCGTTTGCCTGACAGCGCTGCTCCGCAGGCCGAACGCTTTCTCACCGACGAGGTGTTGCAGGGGGCGCCAAGCCAGGAGCTGGGGGAGCTGGTCGAGCTGGCAAAGTCCGCTGACAGCTGGGTTGCTCAGTTGCTCAAGGCCTATGCCGAGCTGTTTCAGCCGCCGCAAGCGGGTAAGAAAGCCAAGGTCGATCCCGCTACGCCATTGATCACAGCGGTCAGCCTGGATGAAGAAGTCGTACCCTTGGCGCAGGAGGCGCTTGAGGCCTGGCGTCAGCAGCTGAAGGCTCTGGCACAACGCTTTCGGCAAACCCTGAGCGAATGGTAAAGGCTGATTGGACCGGTGGACTAGGGTGAACCCGGGTCGGCTGTTACACTGTCGGCCTTTCGTGGAGAGCTAAGCCAATGCCTACATCATTCCTGGAAATTGTTGAATTGCCCGACGGGCGCATTGCCCTGCGTCGTGCCGAGGATGAAGAGTCACTGGTGGTGCTGGATTTCTCTGCCGATGCCAAAGCCTTTCTGCAGGGGCAGCATGTTGAGGTGGCCAAGGCCATGCTCAATGTCGGTGTACAGATGGCGGGGCGCCTGGCGGAAAATAATTTCCAGCAGGAAGAGGGGCCGCGGGTTCTGCATTGATTGCAGAGCTTTTCCGGGTTTTGGTTAGAGTGTTTTGCTGGTGTTTGTTATTTCTAGCGTCAGGTTCTACTGGCTGGCGCGCACAATCCTTGTGCATGGCTGCTGGCCAACTATCCCAGGCTGATATTTAGGCTTTGCGCCTTGCCCTGACGGGCCGCTTGCTCAAGCTGTTGCCGCGCCTGACGTTCCAGAGGGTGTAGCCAGCTGACTACGGTATGGCTGCGTCCTAGTGTCAGGGCCTGTTGCGCCAACTCCAGCGCGCTTTGTGCGCCGCGTGGGTGGAGCAGCAGAATGCGTTCGCGGTTCAGGCCCGCCTCGCGTAGCCAGGTTTGGGTCAAGCTTGATGGTGGCGCAATCAGGGTCAGCCAGCGCTCATCGAGGTTATCGCTAAGTTCACGCAAAATCGGTGCGAGAAGGTTCAGGCAGTGCCCGGCTGCGCCACGCAGCGACAGTTCACTGAAAGCCTCTGTCTCATCATCTTGCCAGGGCAGCTCAGCGCGATCGGCAAGTAACGGCGTCACCGTCGATGCCAGAAATGCATCGAACAAAGGCAGTTGTGTACGGTTCAGTGATTGCGGGAACTGCATAAATCCTCCACTAGCGGCGGATAACGCCGACGCTCAAGCCTTCAATAATCAAATCCTGTTCTTCCAGATTTACTTCGATCGGCGCGAACTCCGGGTTTTCCGCAATCAGCCAGACCTTGTTGCCTTCACGCTTGAAACGTTTCACGGTCACTTCATCGTCGAGGCGCGCCACCACCACTTGCCCATTACGGGCTTCACGGGTGGTGTGCACGGCCAGAAGGTCGCCATCGAAGATGCCGATGTCTTTCATGCTCATGCCACGTACACGCAGCAGGTAGTCGGCCTTGGGGTGGAAGAAGTCCGGATTGATCTTGCAGGACTCTTCGACATGTTGCTGCGCCAGGATTGGTGCGCCGGCAGCGACGCGGCCAATTACCGGTAGGCCTTCTTCTTCATCGGCATTGGGCTCGAAGCCGGGAATGCGGATACCGCGCGAAGCGCCAGGGGTCATTTCGATTGCACCCTTACGGGCCAGGGCCTTGAGGTGTTCTTCCGCTGCATTAGGTGATTTAAAACCCAGTTTCAAGGCGATTTCCGCTCGGGTAGGCGGGTAGCCGTTGTCTTCAAGACATTGCTTGATGAAGGCGAGAATTTCAGCTTGGCGCGGCGTCAGTTTTAGCATGGTCGACTCTGTCTTTTTGTACAGTTGCTGGGATTGTATACAGTGATTAGCTCTTGGCAATCCTTGTGTTCTGATCTCTACTCAATTGACCTTTATCTCGTCTGTTGCGGCGCACTGTTACTCGGGTCTCTCAGGGGGGGCGTCTAACTAGGGTTAGCCCGTGCCTATTAGCGAATGTCTGTGACCGCCCGGCCACAAGATGGTTTGCCCGGCTTGACAAGGCGGGCGACTGAAACGTATGTTTCAAACAAGTGTTTGTTCAGATGAAAAGAGTCATGGCCCAGTCGGAAACCGTTGAACGCATTCTCGATGCGGCAGAGCAGCTTTTTGCGGAGAAAGGTTTCGCAGAAACTTCTCTGCGTTTGATCACCAGCAAGGCTGGAGTGAACCTGGCTGCGGTGAATTATCACTTCGGCTCGAAAAAGGCCCTGATTCAGGCGGTGTTCTCGCGCTTTCTCGGGCCTTTCTGCGTAAGCCTGGAGCGCGAACTGGATCGTCGTCAGGCCAAACCGGAAACCAAGGTCAGTCTGGAAGAGCTGCTTGAGCTGCTGGTCGAGCAGGCGCTGGCAGTAAAGCCGCGCAGTGGTAACGACCTGTCAATCTTTATGCGCCTACTGGGTCTGGCCTTCAGTCAGAGCCAGGGGCACTTGCGTAAGTACCTCGAAGAGGTCTACGGAAAAGTGTTCCGTCGCTATATGCAGCTGGTGCATGAAGCCGCCCCGCGCATCCCGCCACTGGAGCTATTCTGGCGCGTGCACTTTATGCTCGGCGCTGCGGCGTTCAGCATGTCCGGGATCAAGGCTCTGCGCGCGATGTCGGAAACCGATTTTGGGGTGAGTACCTCGATTGAGCAGGTGATGCGCCTGATGGTGCCATTTCTGGCGGCCGGCATGCGTTCGGAAACCGGCCTGGCCGATGAAGCCCTGGCCAGCGCACAGCTTAAGCCGCGTACCAAGACTCCCGCAGCGCCCAGCAAAGTTTGACCTCGGCGGGTGGGCTTGGTGGATGCTATCCGCTAAGCTAGCCGCCCATGGTTGCTCTCGATTATCTGCACATCTCCCTCGCCGATCAGTGTCTGTATGGCTTTGCCAACGGGCAGCTGCAGCTGCGTCTGAGTGTTTCTACTGCGCTGAATGGCGCCGGCGAGCGCAATGGTTCTGGCTGTACACCGCGTGGCTTGCACCAAGTGCGGGCAAAGATTGGTGAGGGCTTGCCGAGCGCTGCCATACTGCGCGGGCGGCGCTGGACCGGTGAGGTCTGGTCGCCCGAGTTGCATGCACAATTCCCCGGCCGTGACTGGATTCTTACGCGCATTCTCTGGTTGAGTGGTTGTGAGCCCGGACGCAATCGTCTGGGCGCTGTCGATACCTTTCGCCGCTATATCTACATACACGGTACGCCGGACAGCGAGCCTATGGGCGTGGCGCTGTCGCATGGCTGTGTGCGTCTGCGCAACAGCGATCTGTTGGAACTCTTTGCGCGTGTCCCGGTTCAATGTGCGGTACAGATTGACGAAGCCGCTTGCCCTGAGTGGGCAGTTGCGCCTCTTATTTAAGGACGAGTTGTGAGTTTACCCATGCAAGGTTCATTGATGCTGGATATCGCCGGCACCTGGTTGACTGCTGAGGATCGCCAGATCCTGCGTCAGCCGCAGGTGGCTGGGTTGATCCTGTTCGCGCGCAATATCGAAGATCCGCGCCAGGTGCGCGAGCTGTCTGCGGCGATTCGTGCGGTGCGGCCAGATCTGCTGCTGGCGGTGGATCAGGAAGGCGGGCGTGTGCAGCGTCTGCGTCAGGGCTTTGTGCGCTTGCCGGCGATGCGTGCGCTGGCCGATAACGCCAATGCCGAGCATTTGGCTGAGCAGTGCGGCTGGGTCATGGCCACCGAAGTGCTGGCTGCAGGTCTGGACCTGAGTTTTGCTCCTGTGCTGGACTTGGATCATCAGCGCAGCGCCGTGGTTGGCAGCCGTTCTTTCGAAGGTGATGCGCAGCGTGCGACTTTGCTAGCCGGCGCGTTTATCCGTGGGATGAATGCAGCGGGCATGGCCGCCACCGGCAAGCATTTCCCTGGGCACGGTTGGGCGGAGGCGGATTCACATGTGGCCATTCCAGTCGATGAACGCAGCTTGGAGCAGATTCGTGCAGTTGATTTGCAGCCGTTTGCTCAGCTGCGTCGGCAGTTGGCGGCAGTGATGCCTGCCCATGTGATCTACCCTCAGGTGGACAGTCAGCCTGCGGGCTTCTCCCGGCGCTGGCTGCAGGGCATTCTGCGTGGCGAGCTGGCCTTTGATGGGGTGATTTTCAGTGACGATCTGTCCATGGCTGGTGCCCATGTGGTCGGCGATGCGGCCTGCCGTATCGAGGCTGCGCTGGCAGCGGGTTGTGATATGGGCCTGGTGTGTAATGACCGGGCAGCGGCGGAACTGGCCCTGAGCGCCTTGCAGCGACTCAAGGTGGAACCGCCGCAAGGCCTAGCGCGGATGCGCCGGCAGGCCTTCCCGGGTATTGAGTATCGGCAGAACCCGCGCTGGCTTGCGGCACTTGGCAGCCTGCGCGATGCGCAATTAATCGACTGAGGAGTAAGGGATGACGGTTTACGCGATTATCGGCGGTACGGGTCTGACCAAGCTGGACGGTCTGACCATCAAGGCTGCGCTGCATATTGATACGCCCTATGGTGCGCCTTCTGCTGCTGTGCTCAAGGGCGATTATGCCGGCCGTGAGGTGCTGTTTCTCGCACGCCACGGACATCCGCACCGTATCCCGCCGCATCAGGTCAACTACCGCGCCAACCTCTGGGCGCTGCGTGAAGCGGGGGCCAAGGCCGTCATCGCGGTAAACGCGGTGGGCGGTATTCACTCGGCGATGGGCACCGGGCACTTCTGCCTGCCGCATCAGATCATCGATTACACCTATGGGCGCGAGCACACCTATTTTGAGGGTGAGCTGGAGCATGTCACCCATGTGGATTTCAGCCACCCCTATGACGCTGGGCTGCGCACCAAACTGGCCAATGCCCTGACTGCCGAGCACTGTGCGTTCAGCAATCACGGCTTGTATGGCTGCACCCAGGGGCCACGCCTGGAGACCGTTGCGGAGATCGCGCGGATGGAGCGTGATGGCTGCGATATCGTCGGTATGACCGGTATGCCGGAAGCCGTGCTGGCCCGTGAGCTGGCTTTGCCCTACGCCTGCCTGGCGCTGGTGGTGAACCCGGCTGCTGGCAAGTCCCGTGCGCTGATCACCATGGCGGAAATCGAACGCGCCCTGGAAGAGGGGATGGGTACGGTAAAGGCCGTATTGGCGCGTGTGCTGACCAGCTGAACGGTCATTGCTGCAATAAAAAAAGGGCCGCGCAATGCGGCCCTTTTTTGTGGCGGTGTTCTTATAGCGGGCTGACGCGAATCAGCATGCCCAGACTGCCATTATCGACAAAAGTCAGCTCGCCGCTTTTCAGGCGGCTGCTTTGTTTGATGCGCTCGCTGTCGTTGAGGATGCCGCTGGCGTCGATCTGGTTGACCCAGATGTCGCTGTCCAGCTCGATTACACGGCCGGCTTTAAGGCTGATAGTGCCTTCGACGGGGTAGTGGCCGAACTGCTCATTGCCGGTGCTAATGGCGACGCGGCTGCTCGACTCGCCCAAACTCTGGGGCCAGGCTTTGTGCAGTAAAACCTGATAGCCGCTGGATGGGTTGAGTTTGCCGGCTTCGGCATTCAGTGCGGTGCTGCGACTGTTGCTGCCATCCACGGGCAGCGCATTCTGCGCCCAGTTGTCGGGCGGCAGCTGGCCGGCGGAAATCGGCGTGACGGCCTGGCGGAATACGATGACTTCAACCTGATACAGGCTTTCAGCCAGGGCGGCAGTGCTGCTGAGCAGGCTCAGCAGGAGAAGCGGCAGCAGGGCCAGGGTGCGAAGTGCGCGCATGGGTCAGTCCTTTAAGTCGAGGGAGTCAGGCGCTCGAACAGCGCCTCTAAGGTGTTGAAGCGTTCTTCCGGGCGCTCCATGGGCACCTGGATTTTAAACATCGTTGCGCCTTCGAACTTGTAACGGTTCGGCGCGCTCTGGATCAGCTTGATCAGGGTCAGTGGATCGACACAGGTATCTGCGGCGAATTCGATACGTCCACCTTGCGGGCCGGCATCGACCTTCTTGATCCCGAGCTTTTCTGCCTGCAGTTTCAGCAGGGTGATGCGTATCAGGTTCTTGCTTGCATCCGGCAGCAAGCCGAAACGGTCGATCATCTCCACTTGCAGTTCTTTCAGGCCATCCTCGTCGGCGGCGTTGGCGATGCGTTTGTAGAGGATCAGCCGCGCATGCACGTCGGGCAGGTAAGCCTCGGGGATCAGCGCCGGTACGCGCAGGTTGATCTCCGGGCCGCCACCCAGCGGCTGGTCGAGATTCGGCTGCTCGCCCTTGCGGATCGATTTCACCGCGCGTTCGAGCATTTCCATATACAGGGTGAAGCCGACTGCCTGAATCTGCCCGCTCTGGCCATCGCCGAGCAACTCGCCAGCGCCGCGGATTTCCAGGTCGTGGGTGGCCAGGGTGAAGCCGGCGCCGAGGTCCTGGGCGCCGGAGATGGCTTCCAGGCGCTTTTGCGCGTCGTCGGTCATCTGCTTGCGCGGCGGCGTCAGCAGATAGGCGTAGGCCTGGTGGTGACTACGGCCGACGCGGCCGCGCAACTGGTGCAGCTGGGCCAGGCCGAACTTGTCGGCGCGCTCGATGATAATGGTGTTGGCGCTCGGTACGTCGATACCGGTTTCGATGATGGTCGAGGCGATCAGCACGTTGAAACGCTTGTGATAGAAATCGCCCATCACCTGTTCCAGTTCGCGCTCGCGCATCTGTCCGTGGCCGATGCCGATGCGTGCTTCCGGCACCAGTTCGGCAAGATCGGCGGCGCATTTCTCGATGGTTTTTACATCGTTGTGCAGGTAATACACCTGGCCGCCGCGCAGCAGTTCGCGCAGCAGGGCTTCCTTGATCGTCGGGTTGTTCTGTTCCATAACGAAAGTGCGTACCGACAGGCGCCGTGCCGGCGGCGTGGCGATGATCGACAGATCGCGGATGCCGGCCACGGCCATGTTCAGGGTGCGCGGAATCGGTGTGGCGGTGAGGGTGAGGATGTCGACTTCGCTGCGCAGGGCCTTGAGCTGCTCCTTCTGGCGCACGCCGAAGCGGTGCTCTTCGTCGATGATCACCAGGCCCAGGTTGCTGAATTTGACGTCTTCCTGCAGCAGCTTGTGGGTGCCGATGACGATGTCGACCTTGCCCTCGGCCAGTTGCTGCACGGCGTCGCTGACTTCCTTGGCGCTCTTGAAGCGGCTCATCACCTCGACTTTGACTGGCCAATCGGCGAAGCGGTCGCGGAAGCTGTTGTAGTGCTGCTGGGCAAGCAATGTGGTCGGTACCAGGACCGCCACCTGCTTGCCGCCATGCACGGCGATAAAGGCGGCGCGCATCGCCACTTCGGTCTTGCCGAAGCCGACATCGCCGCAGACCAGGCGGTCCATGGGCTTGGCCGCGAGCATGTCGTCATGCGCTGCGTCGATCGCGGCCTGCTGGTCCGGGGTTTCTTCGAAGGGGAAGCCGGCGCTGAAGGTGGCGTAATCGGCCTTCGGATCGGCAAACGCATAGCCTTCGCGGGCGGCGCGACGGGCATAAATGTCGAGCAGCTCGGCGGCGACATCACGCACCTGTTCGGCGGCTTTGCGCTTGGCCTTTTGCCAGATTTCCGAGCCCAAACGGTGCAGCGGGGCGAGGGCGTCGTCGCTGCCGGTGTAGCGGGCGATCAGGTGCAGGCTGGCCACTGGCACATAGAGCTTGGCTTCTTCGGCGTACATCAGGGCGAGGAACTCGGCGGCCTGGCCGTCGAACTCCATGCTCACCAGGCCCAGGTAACGGCCGACACCGTGGTCGATATGTACCACCGGCGCACCTTCGCGCAGCTCGGTCAGGTTCTTGATGACGTTGTCGCCGCCATCGCGGGATTTCTCGCGGCGCCGGCGCTGCATAACCCGCTGGCCGAACAGCGGGCTTTCCGCCACCAGTGCCAGGTCTTCGAGCAACAGGCCGTCATCCAGCGGAGCAATGCAGATGCCCAGACGCTGTTTGCTGGCGGTAAAGGCCGGCCAGCTTTCAAATTCGTTGGGCTTGAGCTTGAGGCGTGCGAGCAACTCCAGCAGCACTTCACGACGCCCGGCGGACTCGGCGCAGAACAGCACGCGACCGGGGTATTCCTCGATAAAGCGCCGCAGCGCGGCCAGCGGTTCGCCGGCCTTGGCCTGGATCGCCAGGTCGGGCAGCGGTTTGGCGTTAAAGCGCAGGCGGCCGACGCCTTCTTCGATATCGTCCTGGCTGACCACCACGCGCGGCCAGTTTTTCAGGCGGGCGAAGCAGTCTTCCATCGGCAGAAAGATATCGGCGGGCGGCAGCAGCGGGCGTTCCGGGTCGACGCGGCGATCCTCATAACGGCTGCGCGCATCCACCCAGAACTGCTCGGCGGCTTTCTCGATTCCTGGCAGGGAGAACACCTGGGTGTCGGCGGGCAGGTAATCGAAGAGGGTGGCGGTTTCCTCGAAGAACAGCGGTAGGTAGTACTCGATCCCGGCTGGGGTGATGCCGGTGCTGAGGTCCTGGTAAATCGGGCAGCGGCGGAAATCCACGTCGAAACGCTCGCGGAAACGCCCGCGAAAATCGGTAACGGCTTTCTTTTCCAGCGGGAACTCGCGCGCCGGCAGCAGCTTGATCGACTCGACCTTGTCGATGGAACGCTGGTTTTCCGGGTCGAAGGTGCGCAGGGTTTCGATTTCGTCATCGAACAGGTCGATGCGGTAGGGTTGGCTGCTGCCCATCGGGAACAGGTCGATCAGCGCACCGCGTACCGCGAATTCGCCGTGCTCGTACACCGTATCGACGCAGCGATAGCCGGCGGCTTCCAGATTGCTGCGCATCTGGTTGACGTCGAGTTGCTGGCCAACTTGCATGACCAGGCTGCTGCCGAGCAGAAAGCGCTTGGGCGCCAGGCGGTGTAGGGTGGTGGTAATCGGGACTACCAATACGCCGTGTTTCAGCTCGGGTAGGCGATAAAGTGCGGCGATGCGCTGGGAAATGATGTCCTGATGTGGCGAAAACAGGTCGTAGGGCAGGGTTTCCCAATCGGGGAAGTGCAGCACGGGCAAATCCGGAGCGAAAAAGCTCAGCTCCTCTTGCAGGCGCTCAGCGCTCTGGCTGTCGGCAGTCAGCAGCAGGGTGAAACGTTTGGCATTGCTGGCAGCTTCGGCAATGGCCAGGCTCAGCGCGGCACCGGGCAGGTTGCCCCAGTGTTGTTTGCCGGCAGTGGCCGGTAAGGACGGTAGACGCAGTACGGACGCGGTCGGTTCAGACACGGGCGGCTCACGGTCATGGCACAAGGTCGGCGATTGTAGCGGGCGTTTATGTGCGGTGTCAGTTACGACAGTCGTGCATTGCTCATGCTTGCTTGCGCCGTCATAATGTAGCCCCTTTTTTCAGCCCCTACATGTGGAAGGTACTGCCCGTGACTCAGAAGCCCGACCAGTGTCTCGGTGAGTGGATCGATCGAGAAGCCCTTGCGGAAGCGATGATTCCGATGATTGGCCAACTCTACCGTAACAACAACGTGGTCACCTCGATCTACGGCCGTGGTTTGATCAACCGCTCGGTGATCGACATTCTCAAGGCCCACCGCTTCGCACGTCACCGCCTGACTGGCGACAGCGAATTGTCGGTGCACGATACCTTCCTAGTGCTCAAGGCCATGAGCGAGCTCAAGCTGGGCGCCGCCTCGGTGGACCTGGGCAAGATGGTCAGCAAGTTCAAGGCCGAAGGCCAGGGCCGCAGCATCGAGCAGTTCGTCAAGGATGAACTGGTTGAAGTGGTTGGCAAGCAGAACAGTGAAGCCCGAGAAGGCACCGACGTGGTGCTGTATGGCTTCGGTCGTATCGGTCGTCTGCTGGCACGCATCCTGATCGAGAAAACCGGTGGCGGTGACGGCCTGCGTCTGCGCGCGATTGTTGTGCGCAAGGGGGCGAGCAATGACCTGGTCAAGCGCGCCAGCCTGCTGCGCCGCGACTCGGTGCATGGCAAGTTCGATGGCACCATCACCATCGACGAAGAAAACAGCACCCTGACTGCCAACGGCAACCTGATTCAGGTGATCTACGCCAAATCGCCGGCCGAGGTGGATTACACCCAGTACGGCATCAAGAACGCGCTGCTGGTGGACAACACCGGTGTATGGCGTGACGCCGACGGCCTGGGTCAGCACCTGGCTTGCCCGGGCGTTGATCGCGTGGTCCTCACTGCACCTGGCAAGGGTGCGCTGAAGAACATCGTGCACGGCATCAACCACGGTGAGATCACCCCGGATGACAAGATCATCTCGGCTGCGTCCTGCACCACCAACGCCATCGTGCCGGTGCTCAAGGCGATCAATGACCAGTACGGCATCGTTAACGGTCACGTCGAAACCGTTCACTCGTACACCAACGACCAGAACCTGATCGACAACTTCCACAAAGGCGACCGCCGTGGCCGCAGCGCCCCGCTGAACATGGTGATCACCGAAACCGGTGCTGCCACTGCTGCTGCCAAGGCACTGCCAGTGCTGAAGGGTAAGCTGACCGGCAAC
Organism: Pseudomonas anguilliseptica; assembly: GCF_900105355.1. NCBI lineage: Bacteria > Pseudomonadati > Pseudomonadota > Gammaproteobacteria > Pseudomonadales > Pseudomonadaceae > Pseudomonas > Pseudomonas anguilliseptica. Next base: position 4,791,407 of record NZ_FNSC01000001.1, on the reverse strand, counting down.
GCTATTCGCGTACCAACGCCGAACGTGTCGATGGCCATTCTCAACCTCAATCTTGAGAAAGCCACCACCCGTGAAGAGATCAACGAGTACTTGCGCCAGATGGCCATGCACTCGGATCTGCAGAAGCAGATCGACTTCGTGCAGTCGCAGGAAGTGGTGTCCACTGACTTCGTTGGCTCGCGCCATGCCGGTGTGGTCGATGCTGAAGCCACCATCTGCAACGACAACCGCGTTGTGCTGTACGTGTGGTACGACAACGAGTTCGGTTACAGCTGCCAGGTGGTTCGCGTGATGGAAGACATGGCCGGGGTCAACCCACCAGCCTTCCCGCGCTAAGCGCAGGTGATGCATAAAAAAACGGGAGCTTCGGCTCCCGTTTTTGTTGTCTGAAACCGCTGGAATTAATCGGCCAGCAGGCTGGTGCGCAACTTATCCGACAGGCCGTTGGGCGAGAGCCAGATGCCCAGGTAGGCCTTGGCTAGTGCCGGGTTCTGACTGGTGTAGGCGACTTTGCCGTTCACTTCCAGGGTCAGGCCGCTATCTTGGTTGAAGTTCAGGGCGTAACGGTCGCCTGGACGAATATCCCTGAACGTGGCATGCAGGGCATCTACCTCGGGCCGCAGGCGCTGCAGTGTGGCGGCATCGTGCTGGCGTTCGAGCGTGACCCAGGCTGCCTTGATCACGTCTTGGCTGTCGATATTGCGGAAGTAGTAGAGCTCCAGGCGCTGTGTGAGCGGCTTGCTGACTGCCTGGCTGGCGCTGGCCTCGGTTGGAGCATAGAAGGCAGCGGCGTAGACATCGGCCCACAGGTAGGTCAGCACACTCTGGTTCTTGCGTTCCAGGCTGCTCTGTTCGAGCTGGTGAGTGGCGGCGAAGTTGGCTTCTTGCAGGCGTTCGCGGTTGTTGGCGAATGACTCGCTGCTCAGCAACAGTAGGGTGGTGAGCGCGAATAGCAGGCGCATGGCGAGGCTCCGGTTGGTCTATTAGTCTTATGTCGCGCGCGGCGGCTTCGCAGTCAAGCCGGCATCTGTTGCCTTCTGTTACGTTAAACCGGATAAAAGCAAGCGCTTGGGTGGCCAGTGGCCGAAGGTGCGACTTATAATCGACCAGATTTTTTCCCGCGACCGACATCCTGCCCAGCGCCTGACTTGTTTTTGGCGTTGCGCCGCATTTTTCTGCGTTGGTGTCGTCCGTATTCTAAAAAGTTTATAAATCAGTGGTTAGGCAAACCTATGATCAAAATAAAACATGGGCTTGATTTGCCCATAACAGGCGTGCCGGTGCAGCGCATCGAGGCTGCAAGGCCGGTGCGTAGTGTCGCCGTCATAGGCTTCGATTATCACGGTATGAAGCCTTCGATGGAGGTTCAGGTCGGCGACCGGGTCAAGCTTGGTCAGGTGCTGTTCTCGGACAAGAAGTCGCTAGGCGTGCAATACACTGCTCCAGCCGCAGGCGTGATCAGCGCCATCCATCGTGGTGAAAAGCGTGTGCTGCAATCCGTGGTCATTGATGTCGAGGGCGATGAGCAAATCACCTTTGATCAGGTAGCGGTAGAGCAGCTGGCAACTGTCGGCGACGCCAAAGTGCGTGAAGTACTGTTGCAGTCTGGTCTGTGGACTGCATTTCGCGCCCGTCCGTTCAGCAAGGTGCCGGCTGCCGATGCGCAGCCCAGCTCGATTTTCGTCACCGCCATTGATACCCACCCGCTGGCAGCCGATCCGGCTGTGGTGATTGCCGAGTACGCCGCCGACTTTACTAATGGTCTGCAGGTGCTGAGCAATCTGGCCAAGGTGTTTCTGTGCAAGGCTGAGGGTGCCAGCTTGCCTGGCGAGCAGCTAGGCAAGGTGCATACCGAAGCCTTCGCCGGCCCGCACCCTGCGGGCTTGCCAGGCACGCACATTCACTTCCTCGATCCGGTCAGCGTCAGCAAGAGCGTCTGGTCGATCAATTATCAGGACGTGATTGCCATCGGCAAACTGTTCACCACTGGGCAGCTGTGGACCGAGCGCGTTGTTGCGCTGGCCGGCCCCGTGGTCGAGCAACCACGCTTGGTGCGCACCCGTCTGGGCGCGAACCTCAGCGAACTGACAGCTGGCCAGCTACAGCCTGGTTTCAACCGGGTTATTTCCGGCTCGGTGCTGGGTGGCCGTACGGCGCAGGGCGCTTTCGCCTTCCTCGGTCGCTATCACCTGCAGGTGTCTTGCCTGGTCGAAGGGCATGAACGCGAGCTGATGCACTACCTGCGTGCCGGGGTCAACAAGCACTCGGTGATGAACATCTTTGTTTCCAAGCTCAACGCCGCGAAGAAGTTCGCCTTCTCTACAACGACCAATGGCAGCCCGCGGGCCATGGTGCCGGTGGGCAACTACGAGGCCGTGATGCCGCTGGATATCCTGCCGACGCAACTGCTGCGCTACCTGATTGTCGGTGACACTGAGATGGCTCAGAAGCTGGGCTGTCTGGAACTCGACGAAGAAGACCTGGCGCTGTGCACCTATGTCTGTGCCGGCAAGTATGAGTACGGCCCGATCCTGCGCGATAACCTCGCCCGTATTGAGAAGGAGGGTTAAGTCATGGGTATTCGTGCATTCCTCGATAAAGTCGAGCACAACTTCGAAAAAGGCGGCAAGTTCGAGAACTGGTACGCCCTCTATGAAGCTGTCGATACTTTCTTCTACCGCCCTGGCAGCGTAACCAAGACCACTGCTCACGTGCGTGATGGCATCGACCTCAAGCGCATGATGATCACCGTGTGGCTGTGTACCTTCCCGATGATGTTTTTCGGGATGTGGAACACCGGTTATCAGGCCAACCTGATCTTCGCTAACAGCCCTGAGCTGCTGGCGGCCCAGGAAGGCTGGCGCTTTGCGCTGATCGGCTCGCTGGCCGGGTTCGATCCCAACAGCCTGTGGGATAACTTCATCCAGGGCGCGGCGTACTTTCTGCCGGTGTATGCCACGGCGTTTATCGTCGGCGGCTTCTGGGAAGTGCTGTTCGCTTCGATCCGCAAGCATGAAGTTAACGAAGGTTTTTTCGTCACATCCGTACTCTTTGCCCTGATTCTGCCGCCGAGCATTCCGCTGTGGCAGGTGGCCCTGGGGATCAGTTTCGGCGTGGTGATCGGCAAGGAAGTGTTTGGCGGTACCGGCAAGAACTTCCTCAACCCGGCGCTGACCGGTCGTGCCTTCCTGTTTTTCGCCTACCCGGCGCAGATGTCCGGTGATGCGGTGTGGACTGCAGTGGACGGCTTTGCCGGCGCCACTTCGCTGAGCCTGGCGGCTTCCGGCGGCATCGACAACGTGATCAATAACGGCATTACCTGGATGGATGCCTTCGTCGGCACCATTCACGGCTCGCTCGGCGAAACCAGCACCCTGGCCATCGCCATCGGCGGCCTGGTGCTCTTGATCACCAAGATTGCCGCCTGGCGCATCGTCGCCGGTGTGATGCTGGGCATGATTGGCCTGAGCCTGCTGTTCAACGCCCTCGGTTCGACCACCAACCCGATGTTTGCCATGCCCTGGTACTGGCACCTGGTGGTGGGCGGTTTTGCTTTCGGTATGTTCTTTATGGCCACCGACCCGGTGTCGGCGTCCATGACCAATACCGGCAAGTGGATTTTCGGTGCGCTGATCGGTGTGATGGTGGTGTTGATCCGCGTGGTCAACCCGGCCTTCCCGGAAGGTATGATGCTGGCGATTCTGTTCGCCAACCTGTTCGCACCGCTGATCGACCACTTTGTCGTTCAAGCCAATATCAAGCGGAGGCTGGCGCGCAATGTCTAGTCAAAAAGAATCCACCGTCCGTACGCTGGTGGTGGCCCTGTTGGTCTGTCTGGTGTGCTCGGTGTTTGTTGCCGGTGCAGCCGTGGCGCTGAAGCCGACCCAGGTGGACAACCGTCTGCTGGACAAGCAGCGCAGCATTCTGGCGATTGCTGGTCTGGGCGATGCCAGCATGTCCAGCGCCCAGGTTAAAGACATGTTCAAAGGCACCATCAGCGCCAAACTGGTGGACCTGAAGACCGGTAAATTCTCCGACGCTCAGGATCCGATCACCTTTGACCCGTTGAAGGCCTCCAAGAACCCTAAGATGTCTGACGTGCTCAAGGGCAGCGACGACATCGCCGGGATCAAGCGCCAGGAACGCTTCAGCACCGTGTATGTGGTGGAGAAGGATGGTCAGGTTGAAACCCTGATTCTGCCGGTGCGTGGTTACGGTCTGTGGTCGACCCTGCATGGCTTTATCGCAGTCAAGGGCGATCTGAATACTGTGGTTGGCATGGGCTTCTACCAGCACGGCGAAACGCCGGGCCTGGGTGGCGAAGTCGACAATCCGAAGTGGAAAGGCCAATGGCCGGGCAAAACTCTGTTCGATGAGGACGGCAAACTGGCCGTGCAAATCGTCAAGGGTGGTGTCGATGCGCAGAGCGCCAAGGCCGTGCATCAGGTTGATGGCCTGGCAGGCGCTACGCTGACCAGCGTTGGTGTGGACAACCTGCTGAAGTTCTGGCTCGGCCAGAATGGCTTCGGTCCGTTTATCGCGAACCTGCGTGCAGGGGAGGCTTGATCATGTCGCAGCCGACTATTAAAGAAGTCCTGCTTAACCCGATTTTCAACAACAACCCGATTGGCTTGCAGATTCTCGGGATCTGTTCTGCCCTGGCGGTGACCTCGAACCTGAAAACTGCGCTGGTGATGTCTGCCGCGCTGACTCTGGTCACGGCGTTCTCCAACCTGTTTATCTCGATGATCCGCAGCCAGATCCCCGGTTCGATCCGCATGATCGTGCAGATGGTGATTATCGCTTCCCTGGTAATCGTGGTGGATCAGGTGCTCAAGGCCTTTGCCTTTAGTCTGTCCAAGCAGCTCTCGGTGTTCGTTGGTCTGATCATCACCAACTGCATCGTGATGGGCCGTGCCGAAGCCTTTGCCATGCAGAACCCGCCGGTGCTGTCGTTCTTCGACGGTATTGGTAACGGTCTGGGCTATAGCGCCTTTCTGATCGTGCTGGGCATCATTCGTGAACTGTTTGGTGCGGGCAAACTGATGGGCTACGAGATCATCCCGGTGGTCAACGACGGTGGCTGGTACCAGCCTAACGGCATGCTGCTGCTGCCACCTTCGGCGTTCTTCCTGATCGGGTTGTTTATCTGGGGTATTCGTGTCTGGAAAAAGGACCAGATCGAGAAGCCGAGCTTCAAGATGGCGCCTCAGGTATCCAATAAGGAGGCCTACTAATGGAGCACTACATCAGCCTGTTCGTCCGTGCGGTGTTCGTTGAGAACATGGCCCTGGCGTTCTTCCTCGGCATGTGCACCTTTATTGCCATCTCGAAGAAGGTCGAAACCGCCATTGGTCTCGGTATCGCCGTAGTGGTGGTGCTGGGTATCACCATGCCGGTGAACAACCTGATCTACACCAACCTGCTCAAGGACGGTGCACTGGCCTGGGCCGGTTACCCACAAGTCGACCTGAGCTTCCTTGGCCTGCTGACCTTTATCGGCGTGATCGCGGCGATCGTACAGATCCTCGAGATGACCCTGGATAAGTACGTGCCCTCGCTGTACAACGCCCTCGGCGTATTTCTGCCGTTGATCACCGTGAACTGCGCCATCATGGGTGGCTCGCTGTTCATGGTCGAGCGTGACTACAACCTGGCGGAAAGCACTGTTTACGGTGTCGGTGCCGGTGTTTCCTGGGCCCTGGCGATTGCCGCGCTGGCGGGGATTCGCGAGAAGCTCAAGTACAGCGATGTACCTGAAGGTCTGCAGGGACTGGGCATCACCTTTATTACCATCGGTCTGATGTCTCTGGGCTTCATGTCCTTCTCCGGCGTGCAGTTGTAAGGAAGGGATGAATAGATGATCAATTTCGAGATTTTCATCGCCATCGGCATGTTCACCGGCATTGTGCTGGCGTTGGTGCTGATCATTATCGCTGCGCGCGCCAAGCTGGTTTCCAGCGGTGACGTGAGCATCGAGATCAACGGCGAAAAAACCATCGTGGTGCCAGCTGGCGGCAAGTTGCTGCAGACACTGGCGGCCAACAATATCTTCCTGTCTTCGGCATGCGGTGGCGGCGGTACCTGCGCCCAGTGCAAGTGCGTGGTCGAGCACGGTGGCGGCGAAATGCTGCCGACTGAAGAGGCTGCCTTCACTCGTCGCGAAGCCAAGGCTGGCTGGCGTCTGTCCTGCCAGGCTCCGGTCAAGCAGGACATGAAGATCGAAGTGCCGGAAGAAGTGTTCGGCGTGAAGAAGTGGGAGTGCACCGTTGAGTCCAACCCCAACGTGGCCACCTTCATCAAGGAGCTGACGCTGAAACTGCCGGAAGGCGAAAGCGTCGACTTCCGCGCCGGTGGCTATGTGCAGCTGGAATGCCCGCCGCACGAAGTGCACTACAAGGACTTCGATATTCAGGAAGAGTACCGCGGCGACTGGGACAAGTTTAACCAGTGGAAGTACGTGTCCAAGGTCGAAGAGACTGTGATCCGTGCCTACTCCATGGCCAACTATCCGGAAGAAGTGGGGCTGGTGAAGTTCAATATCCGTATTGCTTCGCCGCCACCGGGCAAGGACGATCTGCCACCAGGCAAGATGAGCTCCTACGTGTTCAGCCTCAAGCCGGGCGACAAGATCGATGTATACGGTCCGTTTGGTGAGTTCTTCGCCAAGGACACCGATGCCGAGATGGTGTTTATCGGTGGTGGCGCCGGTATGGCGCCGATGCGTTCGCACATCTTCGACCAGCTCAAGCGCTTGAAGTCGACCCGCAAGATCAGCTTCTGGTACGGTGCACGCTCCATGCGTGAAGCCTTCTACGTTGAAGAATACGATCAGCTGCAGGCCGAGAACCCCAACTTCAAGTGGCATCTGGCCTTGTCTGATCCGCTACTGGAAGACAACTGGACTGGCCTCAAGGGCTTTATCCACAACGTGCTGTACGAGAACTACCTGAAGGACCATCCGGCTCCGGAAGAGTGCGAGTTCTACATGTGCGGCCCGCCCATGATGAACGCAGCCGTGATCAAGATGCTGATCGACCTGGGTGTGGAGGAGGAAAACATCCTGCTCGACGACTTCGGCGGTTAAGCATGAGCCATGTGCTACTTCGGCCCGTTATCGCTGTCAGCTTGCTGACAGCCCTAACGGGCTGTTGGTTTTCAGAGCGTGTAGAAGAGTTTGGCGGCCCGACCATGGGCAGCACCTACACGGTCAAATATGTGCGCAGCAAGGATTCGCCGAGCCTTGAGTTACTCAAGCGCGAGACCGATGCAATCCTGGCTGAGGTTGACCAACAGTTGTCGACCTATCGCGATGATTCCGCAATCGAGCAATTCAACCAGGCTCCGGCGGGTGCCTGTCAGGCAATGCCTGCTGGGGTGCTGGAGTTGGTCGAGGCTGGGCGTGTGCTGCATGAGCAAAGTGCGGGCGCATTCGATCTGACCCTGGAACCGCTGCTCAATCTCTGGGGTTTCGGCCCCAAAGCGCGCGCCGAAAAGGTGCCGACCGCTGAGCAACTGACCGCCGCACGTGCGCGGGTGGGCATGCAGCATCTGCGTCGTGATGGGCAGCAGTTGTGTAAAGAAGTTGATGTTCAGGTCGATTTCAACAGCATTGCCGCCGGTTATGCGGTGGACAAGATCGTGCAGCGCTTCAACGAGCTGGGTGTGACCAGCTATATGGTTGAGGCTACTGGTGAACTCAAGGCTGCGGGCAAGAAGCCGGATGGTCAGCCCTGGCGCATCGGCCTGGAGGCGCCGCAGGACGGTCAGCGAGTCGCTCAGCGGGTGCTGGCGGAGGATGGTTACGGCATTTCAACCTCGGGTGATTACCGCAATTACTTCGAGGAAGAAGGGCAGCGTTATTCGCACACCCTCGATCCGTTGACCGGCGCGCCGATCACGCACAAGCTGGCAGCGGTAACCGTGGTGGACAAATCGACCTTGCGCGCCGATGGCTTGTCTACAGTGCTAATGGTGATGGGCACTGAGCGTGGCCTGGCATTTGCTGAGCGCATGGGTATTGCGGCGTTTTTCGTGACCCGTGAAGGTGACGCTTTCGTCACACAGACAACTCAGGCTTTCGAGCAGCTATTCGCTGCAGGAGACGAGCAATGACGTTTTTAGTGGTGTTTCTGGTCATGCTGCTGGTAGTCGGCATGATGGCCGTGGGTGTGATCATGGGCCGTAAGCCCATCGCCGGCTCGTGCGGCGGTATCGCCAATCTGGGTATTGAGAAGGAATGCTCGATCTGTGGTGGCAGCCGCGAGAAGTGCGAAGAGGTCAACAGCGACCCGCAAGGCAAAACCACAGCCCTGGCCTACGACGCGACCAAACGCTAATCGTCCAGCGGTCGGCTGAAAGGCTAGGCTTGCAGCTACGAATTGATTGCCAGGCTGCGTACGCGGTCTGGCCCTGCCGAGAGCACGGTACAAGTGCTCCGGTGTGTCCTGAAGGAGTAAACATGGCGGTCTACAACTACGACGTAGTGGTGCTGGGTTCCGGCCCTGCGGGTGAAGGCGCGGCAATGAACGCGGCCAAGGCCGGGTGCAAGGTCGCCGTGGTCGACAGTCGTCGTGAAGTTGGCGGCAACTGCACCCACCTGGGCACCATTCCGTCCAAGGCACTGCGCCATTCGGTGCGGCAGATCATGCAGTTCAACACCAACCCGATGTTCCGCCAGATCGGCGAGCCGCGCTGGTTTTCCTTCCCTGACGTGCTGAAGAGCGCCGAGCGGGTGATCGCCAAGCAGGTAAGTTCGCGCACCGGCTACTACGCGCGTAACCGTATTGATGTGTTCTTCGGTACCGGCAGCTTTGCCGATGAGCACACCATCGAAGTGGTCTGCGCCAATGGTGTGGTGGAAAAGCTGGTGGCCAAGCAGATTGTCATTGCTACCGGTTCGCGGCCTTATCGCCCGGTGGATGTGAACTTCCACCATCCACGCATCTACGACAGCGACACCATCCTCAGCCTCGGTCATACCCCACGCCGCATCATCATCTACGGCGCCGGAGTCATCGGTTCCGAGTACGCTTCGATCTTCAGTGGTTTGGGCGTGCTGGTTGACCTGATCGACAACCGTGATCAGCTGTTGAGCTTCCTCGATGCGGAAATCTCCGATGCCTTGAGCTATCACCTGCGCAATAACAACGTGCTGATTCGCCACAACGAAGAGTATGAAAGCGTTGAAGGGGTGGAGAATGGGGTGATCCTACACCTCAAGTCCGGCAAGAAGATCAAGGCCGACGCCTTCCTCTGGTGCAACGGCCGTACCGGCAATACCGATCAGCTGGGCCTGGAAAACATTGGCATCAAGGTCAATAGCCGTGGGCAGATCGAGGTTGACCAAAGCTACCGCACCCAGGTGTCGAACATCTACGCTGCTGGCGATGTGATCGGCTGGCCGAGCCTGGCCAGTGCCGCCGCCGACCAGGGCCGTTCGGCTGCCGGTAGCATCGTCGACAATGGCAGCTGGCGCTTCGTCGATGACGTGCCGACCGGTATCTACACCATTCCGGAAATCAGCTCGATCGGTAAGAACGAGCGCGAGCTGACTCAGGCCAAGATCCCTTATGAAGTCGGCAAGGCGTTCTTCAAAGGCATGGCCCGGGCGCAGATTTCCCACGAGCCGGTGGGCATGCTGAAGATCCTGTTCCACCGCGAGACCCTGGAAGTACTGGGTGTGCACTGTTTCGGTTACCAGGCGTCGGAGATTGTGCATATCGGTCAGGCGATCATGAACCAGAAGGGTGAGGCCAACAGCATCAAGTACTTCGTCAACACCACCTTCAACTACCCGACTATGGCGGAAGCCTACCGGGTGGCGGCGTTCGACGGCCTCAACCGGCTTTTTTGAGCGGCTCCGGCCGGTGGCCTGAGCCGGCCGGGGAGAACCCGTTCAGCGACTCCTGCGACTGGCGTTGGCCTAATCGCGAAAGTTTCTGATCAGGCTTAACAAAAAACCGGCCCTTGCGGCCGGTTTTTTCGTTTCTCTGGCTGGGGGCGGGAGATTACTCCAGGGTCGCCACGGCCAGGCCGGGGAAGTCGGTGATGATGCTGTCTACACCGAAGTCCGCCAGGCGGCGCATCAGTGCCGGCTCATTGACCGTCCACACCGAGACATGCAAACCAGTCTTCTGTGCCTTGAGCAGGCGCTCGGGAGTGCATAGCGTCCAGTTCAGCGCGAGCAGGTGGCAGCCGTAATGCTTGGCAACCTTGAGTGGGTCGAGCCAGGCGTATTCGGCTACCAGCCCGCGCTGCAGGTGCGGCGTCAGGCGCTGCAGGGCGCCGAGCACTTCGCGGGAGCTGGAAGTCACAGTGACTTTGTCTGTCAGTTTGTAGCGTTCGGCCAGTTCGGCTATCGCCTTGACCATCCGGGCGGAGCGCACCTTCGAGGCGCTTTTGACTTCCAGCTGCCAGTGCTCGAAGTCGCAGTGCTGGAACAATTCTTCCAACCGTGGGATCGGACAGGGGGTAACGGCGCCAGGACCACCTTTGCGGGCGTCATAGGTCACCAGTTCGGCGGCGTCATGCTCGACCACCTTGCCGCGGTGGCCGGTGGTGCGCTTGAGGGTTGGGTCGTGAATCACCATCAGCTCGCCATCGCGCGACAGGTGCAGATCCAGCTCGCAGCGGCGAACGCCATGTTTCAGGCATTGCTGAAAGCTGGCCAGGGTGTTTTCCGGCACCTCGCCTTTGGCGCCGCGATGTCCATAAATGACTGTCACTGTTGCTCCTTCTCGGGCAGGGCGGCGCCGGGCTGATGATGGCGCACGCTGTTGATCACGTGTTTGTGCTCGAAGTAGACGCTGAATTCGCGGTAATCCCAGCGAGTGATCGGCGGGTTGCCAACGCTGGGATGCTCTTCATCGGCCAGGCCGAAACGCTCAAGCACGGCGCGCTGGGATTCGCCGAGCTGCGGCAGCTGTAGTGTGCTGCCACCTTGCTGGCCGATAGGAATTTGCAGGGTGTCGGCGTGGGCGCCGAGAGGCAGGAGCAGGGCGAGAAGCAGAAACAGACGGGGCATGGTGGCTCGCTATCAGGGTTGCAGGGGCTGCTCGCGGGCCTGGCGACGTTCCAGGGCCTGGCGCTGCAAGATATGCCGGGCAAGCAACTGGCGTTGGGCATCGCTCACAGCTTCGAATTCCGCGCCGATTTCAAATTGCTGCGAGGGCAATGGCTGGCAATGCACCACCTTGGCCCGCAACAGTAGGCCCAAGGCTTGCGGCATCAGTACCATCTTCACCGCCAGGTGGGCACCGGCAGCCACAGGTTGAGGGTTGTTGAAACTGACGCCTCCCTCGGACAGGCTGACCTTGCGCGGTGTGCCGATGTCGCGCAGCAGGCTTTGCGCCACGGCCTGACCGAGCAGGTCGATGCGCTTGTTCATCACTTTGAGGTAATTGGCCAGGGTGCGGTCGCGCTCACTGATATGCCGCAGCAGGTGCTGCGACTCGAAGTCCATCAGGTGCAAATCGCTAAGCAGGTTGAACAGTGGCGAGCTGTCGTGAAGCTCGTCACTGGCCAGGGCTTCTGCGCCCGAGAGCAGGGTGAATTCCAGTGCGATCGTATCGTCGATACGATAGTATTCGCGGCGATCATCTTCATCTTGAGTCGGCATGGCGAACCCATGGCAGCAGTAGTGGTCAGAGTGTAAGGCCGCTCGCCAAGCCCCGCCACAAGGACGTTTCTTTTTCCCTCGAATCAGCCCCGACATGTTCAGACCTCTGTTCGTATTTATCGGCACGCGTTACACGCGGGCCAAGCGTCGCAACCACTTCGTATCCTTTATTTCCCTGACTTCGATGATCGGGCTGGCACTGGGTGTGCTGGTGATGATTCTGGTGCTGTCGGTGATGAACGGCTTCGACCATGAAATGCGTACCCGCGTGCTCGGCATGGTGCCGCACGCCACCGTCGAGAGCGCCACGCCGATCAAGGACTGGCGCAGCCTGGCCGACAAGGCACAGAGCAATCCGCAGGTGCTGGCGGTTGCGCCCTTCAGCCAGATGCAGGGCCTGCTGACTAACGACGGCAAGGTGCAGAAAGTGCTGATCAACGCGGTCGATCCGCTTGAAGAAGCCAAGGTTTCGATTATCGGCAATTTCTTCAAGCAGGGCCGCCTGGAAGATCTGCAACCCGGCGAGTTCGGCATGGTGCTGGGCGATAAGGCTGCGGCCAAGCTCGGCGTCAGTCTGGGTGATAAGGTCACCTTTGTCGCGCCGGAAGTGACGGTTACTCCAGCCGGTATGTTTCCGCGCCTCAAGCGCTTTACCGTGGTGGGCATCTTCCATGTCGGCGCCGGCGAGATCGACGGCCACCTGGCCCTGACCCATGTGCAGGATCTGGCGCGTCTGCAGCGTTGGCAGGCCGATGAGGTGCAGGGCATTCGCCTGAAATTCGCCGATCTGTTCGAAGCCCCGCGCACCGCTTGGGCGCTGGCGCAAACTCTCGGCGAGGGTGATTACTACGCCCGCGACTGGACCCGTACCCACGGCAACCTGTACCAGGCGATCCGCATGGAAAAAGCAATGATTGGCCTGCTGTTGCTGCTGATTGTTGCGGTGGCCGCGTTCAACATCATTTCCACTCTGGTGATGGTGGTCACCGACAAGAAGGGCGATATCGCCATCCTGCGCACCCTGGGTGCCACACCGCGACAGATCATGGCGATCTTTATGGTTCAGGGCACGGTGATCGGCGTATTCGGCACAGCCATCGGTGCGGTGCTGGGCTGCCTGGCCGCCTTGAATATCAGCAGTGCGATTGCCGCGCTTGAAGAGCTGCTGGGGATCAAATTCCTCAATGCCGATGTGTATTTCATCGACTACCTGCCCTCGCAGCTGATGCTGGTGGACGTGCTGCTGGTCTGCGGCGCGGCGTTGATTCTCAGTTTTTTCGCCACCCTGTATCCGGCCTGGCGCGCAGCGCGCACCCAGCCTGCGGAGGCCCTGCGTTATGAATGATCAGGTTATGAGTGATTCGGTTATGCAAGATCGTGCAGTGTTGAGTTGTCGCAACCTTGGTAAAAGCTACGACGAAGGTCCGCAATCGGTGGTGGTGCTGCAGGACCTGCAGCTGGAGCTGCACCCTGGCGAGCGCGTGGCGATTGTTGGCAGTTCCGGCTCGGGCAAGAGCACCTTGTTGAACATGCTCGGCGGTCTTGATACGCCGAGCACCGGCAGCGTCTGGCTGGCCGGCGAGGAATTGTCGGCGCTGAATGAAAAGCAACGCGGTCTGCTGCGCAACCGCGCTCTGGGTTTCGTTTATCAGTTCCACCACCTGTTGCCGGAATTCACCGCGCTGGAGAATGTGTGCATGCCGCTGCTGATTGGCCGCACGCCGATCAGCGAGGCGCGTCAGCGGGCCACGGCATTGCTGGAACGGGTTGGCCTGGGTCATCGCCTGGCGCACAAGCCTGCAGAGTTGTCCGGTGGTGAGCGCCAGCGGGTGGCGATTGCCCGTGCGCTGGTCAATCAGCCGGGCCTGGTGCTGCTCGATGAACCGACCGGCAACCTCGATCACCACACCGCGCAGGGTATTCAAGACCTGATGAAGGAGCTTAGCAGCTCGTCGCAAACCGCCTTTCTGGTGGTGACCCACGACATGGCCCTGGCCCAGCAGATGGACCGCATTCTGCGTCTGGAAGACGGCAAACTGGTGGCTGCCTGATGTTTCGCCCGCTGAGTATCTTTATCGGTATCCGCTACACCGGGGCCAAGCGGCGCAATCACTTCATCTCGTTTATCTCGATGACGTCGATGATCGGCTTGGCCCTCGGAGTGTTGGCCATGATCGTGGTGTTGTCGGTGATGAACGGTTTCCAGAAGGAAATGAGCACGCGCATTCTCGGCATGGTGCCTCACGCCAGCATTATTGGTAGCCAGCCGCTGGATGATTGGCAGCAGGTTGCTGCTGCTGCGAAGAGCAATCCGCAGGTGGTCGCCGCAGTGCCGTTTGCCGAGCTGGAAGGCATGCTCTCGGTACGCGGGGCGATGCAGCCGGTGCAGCTGCACTGCGTCGATCCGGTGCTGGAGCCGCAGGTGTCGATCATCGACAAGCATATGCAGCAAGGCCGCTTGAGCGATTTGCGTGAAGGCGAGTTTGGCGTGGTGCTGGGTGAAATCACCGCGCGGCGCTTCCAGCTGCGGGTGGGTGACAAGCTGGCGCTGATCGTGCCGGAACTCAGCAGCGTGCCGGGCGGCATCAGCCCGCGCATGCAGCGTCTTAACGTGGTCGGCATCTTTAAAGTGGGCGCTGAGCTGGATAGTTCATTGGCGTTGATTCACGTCGCCGATGCGGCGCATATCCAGCGCATGCAGCCGGGCCAGGTGCAAAGCGTGCGGCTGAAACTGCAGGACCTGTATCAGGCGCCGCAAGTGGCCGCGCAGATTGTCGGTGAGCTGGGTGCGGGTTATAGCTCCGCTGACTGGACCCTGACTCAGGGCAGCCTGTTCAGTGCGATGAAAATGGAAAAAACCATGATCGGTCTGTTGCTGCTGCTGATTGTCGCGGTGGCGGCCTTCAATATCATCGCCACGTTGATCATGGTGGTGGCGGACAAGGGGGCGGATATCGCCATCTTGCGCACCTTGGGTGCGACACCCGGGCAGATCATGGGCATCTTTATGGTGCAGGGCACTGTGATCGGTGCCATTGGTACGTTGATTGGCGCGGTGCTGGGTATTCTGGCTGCGTTGAATGTCAGCCAGCTGGTGGGCTGGATCGAGCGCTTGAGCGGCCAACAGGTGATGAGCTCGGACGTGTATTTCATTAGTAACCTGCCGTCTGAGCTGCTGCTGTCTGATGTTCTGCTGATCTGCGGGGCGGCGTTCAGCCTGAGCTTTCTGGCTACCGTTTACCCGTCCTGGCGTGCTGCACAGATTCAGCCTGCCGATGCGCTGCGTTACGAATAAGCTACGCTGGCAGAAACAAAAAAGCCGTTACTCAGTAACGGCTTTTTTGTTTCAGTTCTGTACGTCTTGCTGCCGACGTTTTTCCTGACGTTTGCGCCAGTTATGCCGCACCCACCAGCGCCAGTAGGCGTTGGTGCCAAAGTAGCCGATCAGAGCGAGCAGCAGGCCAAGCACCAGAGAGCCAAGATAGAGTGGCTGCCAGTGAGTTTGTAGAACATGGCCGACCCAGCCGAGGGTGATGTGATCAGGCATTTGCAGGGTAGGCGTGTTTATCAGCCAGGCGCCGAACTTGTAGCTGCAATAAAACACTGGCGGCATGGTGATCGGATTGGTCAGCCAGACCAGGCCAATCGAAATCGGCAGGTTACCCCGGGCTGGAATCGCCACGGCGGCAGCGGCGGCCATTTGCATGGGTATGGGGATCATTGCCCAGAACAGACCGATGGCCATTGCGCGTGAAACAGAATGGCGGTTGAGGTGCCAGAGGTTGGGATCGTGGATCAGGCTGCCCAGAAAGCGCAGGGATTTATTGCCCTTGATACGGTCTGGGTGGGGCATGTAGCGCTTGAATAAACGACGCGGCATGAAGGCTCTCTGGCGGGTAAAAGCGCCGACATTATGCACCCTTTGATGACAGCCTGCTTTCACACTTTGTGACAGCAAATAAGCAAAAGCTGATCGATAGGTTAAATGCTGGGCGGCGGCAAAAACTGAGTGCAGCACCTGATCTTTCCGATACGGTGCTGCCCCTATGTCTTATTCCGAACTCAGCGTTGAAGAGCGCGCCACTATTCAAATCGGTCATGCCCAAGGCTTTAGCCTGCGCAAGATTGCCCACCTGATCAACCGATCCCCCTCGACTATCAGTCGCGAGTTGCGCCGTAATCGAGAGGTCTGCGGTCGTTACTCGGCCCGTGCGGCGCAGCAGCAGATGAGAGCCCGGCGCCAAGTCTGCCGGCCCAAGCGAAAGCTGCTGCCCGGTAGTGAACGCTTCGAGTTGGTGACCCATATGCTGCGTGAGCGTTTGTCTCCCGAGCAGATTGCCGGCAAGCTGCGCAGCATGAACATACCCAGCCTCAGAGATGCCTACGTCTGTCGCGAGACGATCTATACCGCGATCTATGCCTTGCCGGTCGGCGAGCTGCGTAAGGAGCTGATTATCTGCCTGCGCCAAAGCAAGACGACGCGCAGGCCGCGCTCTGGCGGCGTGGATCGACGTGGCCAGCTCCCGGAGCTGGTCAGTATTCACGTGCGCCCGCCGGAGATTGAAGACCGCCTGATGCCGGGCCACTGGGAGGGCGACCTTATCAAGGGCAAGGCCAACGCCTCGTCGGTCGGCACCTTGGTAGAACGCACCAGTGGCTACCTGATGCTGATCAAGATGAACGATGCGACGGCGACCTCGGCGATGGAAGGTTTCAGCGCCGCACTCAATCGTATGCCGCTGGCGATGCGTAAGAGCATGACCTACGACCAGGGCCGGGAGATGGCGCGGCACGCCGAGATCACCCAGAGAACCGGCATAGCGATCTACTTCTGCGACCCACACAGCCCCTGGCAGCGCGGCAGCAACGAAAACATCAACGGCCTCATTCGCCAGTACCTGCCCAAGGGCACAGACTTGTCGGGACACAGCCAAGAACAGTTGGATGCCATTGCACTGCAACTGAATATGCGGCCGCGTAAGCGCTTCGACTTCAAGTGCCCGATCGAAGTCATGAGCGAAGTAATGCAAGAAGCCATGGCTATGCGGCATGATGCGCCAGCGTCAATTCAATAACCGTGCTGCACTCAGCTCCTGCAACCGCCCTGTATTCGACTCACGGAGCGAGTCTATGCGCACAGGGGTTTTCGCGCTGGTGGCCGGGCTGCTGGTGCTGCGCTTTCTTCCGACCTTGCCGCCGTTCTGGCTGCTGGTTCTTTTGCCGATCACTGGCTTGATGCTGTTGCCGTTTCGCAGTTATCCCGTAGCCTTGTTTCTATTCGGCTTCACTTGGGCGTGCGTATCGGCGCAGTGGGCGCTGGATGATCGTCTGGCGCGGCAGTTGGATGCGCGTACCTTGTGGCTGCAAGGGCAGGTGGTCGGCTTGCCTGAGGTGGGTGAGGGCGTGGTGCGCTTTCAGCTGGAGCAGGTGGCTTCACGTCGCGACAAATTGCCCGCGCGTCTGCGCCTGGCCTGGTATGACGGGCCGGCCGTGCGTGCGGGCGAGACCTGGCGTCTGGCGGTACGGCTCAAGCGTCCCCATGGCTTGGTCAATCCTCAGGCATTCGACTACGAAGCCTGGCTGCTGGCGCAGCGCATCGGCGCCACGGGTACGGTGAAAAGCGGCGAGCTGATTGCCCCTGCCAGTGGTTCCGGGGCCTGGCGCGACCGCTTGCGTCAGCAGCTCTTGGCAGCGCCCGCACATGGCCGCGAAGGCGCGCTGGCGGCCCTGGTGTTGGGTGACGATTCGGGGCTTTCGACAGCAGATTGGCAGGTGCTGCAGAACACCGGCACGGTGCACCTGATGGTGATATCCGGTCAGCATATCGGTCTGTTGGCAGCGCTGTTATATGGCCTGGTTGCCGGTTTGGCGCGTTGGGGATTCTGGCCGCGCAGCTGGCCCTGGCTGCCCTTTGCTTGTGCAATGGCATTTGCCGGCGCCTTGGCTTATGGGTTGTTGGCAGGTTTTGAGGTGCCGGTACAGCGCGCCTGCGTGATGGTCGGTCTGGTGCTGCTCTGGCGCTGGCGTTTTCGTTACCTGGGTGTGTGGCTGCCTCTGCTAATGGCATTACTTGGGGTGCTGCTGGGTGAACCGCTGGCCAGTTTACAGCCTGGCTTCTGGTTGTCCTTTGGCGCGGTGATGCTATTGATCCTGATTTTCAGCGGACGCTTGGGTGTCAGGCCCTGGTGGAGCACCTTATTGCGCGCACAATGGGCCATGGCCATCGGTTTGTTGCCGTTGCTGCTGGCGCTCGGTTTACCTGTGAGTGCCAGTGGTCCCTTGGCCAACCTGGTGGCGGTACCCGTGGTTGGGTTATTGGTGGTGCCGCTGGCATTACTTGGTATGTTATTGCTGCCCTTGCCTGGGGTTGGTGCTGCGCTGCTCTGGATAGCAGGCTGGGTATTGGACTTGCTGTTTTCTCTGCTGACGCAATTGGCCCTATGGTTGCCGGCTTGGTTACCTAGCGCCTTGCCATTCTGGGCCTGGCTATTGGTGGCGCTGGGTGCGCTGGTTTTGCTCCTGCCAGCCGCTTTGCCTATGCGCAGCCTGGGTGGGCTATTGCTGCTGCCCTTGTTATTCAGCCCACAGCAGCGTCCTGAACACGGGCTAGCCGAGGTGTGGATGCTGGATGTCGGCCAGGGGCTGGCGGTGCTGGTGCGCACCCAGACACATGCTCTGCTGTATGACGCTGGGCCGCGTTTTGGCGAGTTCGATACCGGTGAGCGCGTGGTACTGCCTTCTCTGCGGGCGCTGGATGTTCGCGCCCTTGATCTGTTGCTGATCAGTCATGCCGATAACGATCACGCCGGGGGCGCCACAGCAATCAAGCGCGGTCTGCCTGTCAGGCAGGTGTTCAGTGGCGAGCTGGATAAGCTCGCGCCGTCACTGCAGGCCCAAGCCTGTGCCAGTGGTCAGCACTGGCAGTGGGATGGCGTGCAATTCAGTACCTGGCGTTGGGCGAGTGCGATTGATGGCAACCAGGCGTCCTGCGTGCTGCGCATCGAGGCCAATGGCGAGCGGCTGTGGCTAACTGGTGATATCGACAGCCACGCTGAGCGTGCCTTGCTTAACAGTGGTCTGGTAATGCCGGCGCAGTGGCTGCTGGCACCGCACCATGGCAGTCGCAGTTCATCCTCGGCGGCCTTGCTGGCAAAGGTCAGGCCTACAGCTGCGCTGATTTCCCGTGGTGCGCACAATGCCTTTGGTCATCCGCATGCCGAAGTTGTCGAGCGTTACCGGGCATTGGATGCGCGGCTGTACGACACCGTCGAACACGGCGCGGTACGGATTCGTTTGGGTGCATTCGAGCCTGCGCAGGGTTTGCGCTATCGAGCACGTTTTTGGCGGGAAAAATGAGAACAGCGACGGTCGGCGAGGCCGCGACCCTATGCTAGAGTGGCGCCACTTTTGTGAAGGGGATCTGCCACCGTGTGGGAACTGGTTAAAGCTGGCGGCTGGATGATGCTGCCGATCATTCTGTGTTCTATCGCTGCGGCCGGCATCATTGCCGAACGCTTGTGGGCGCTGCGGCCGAGCCGCATTACGCCACCCAACCTGCTCGGTCAGGTATGGAAGTGGATCAAGGATAAAAAACTCAATAACCAGAAGCTCAAGGAGCTGCGCGCCAACTCGCCGTTGGGGCAGATCCTCGCCGCTGGTCTGGCCAACTCCAAACATGGTCGTGAGATCA
The DNA here is from genome assembly GCF_900105355.1 of Pseudomonas anguilliseptica. Lineage (NCBI taxonomy): Bacteria > Pseudomonadati > Pseudomonadota > Gammaproteobacteria > Pseudomonadales > Pseudomonadaceae > Pseudomonas > Pseudomonas anguilliseptica. The sequence continues at coordinate 4,772,097 of NZ_FNSC01000001.1, read as the reverse complement.
TGAAAGAGTGCATCCAGGAAGCCGCCGCGCGGGTGATTCACGACCTGGAGCGCTACCTGAATGCCCTGGGCACCATTGCCGGCATTGCGCCACTGCTGGGTTTGCTCGGTACGGTGCTTGGCATGATCGAAATCTTCAGCTCCTTTATGGGCTCGGGCATGGCTAATGCGTCCTTGCTCGCCGGCGGTATTTCCAAGGCGCTGATCACTACGGCGGCGGGTTTGATGGTGGCCATTCCGGCACTGTTCTTCCACCGTTACCTGCAACGCCGCGTCGATGAGTTGGTGGTCGGTATGGAGCAGGAGGCAATTCGCCTGGTAGAAGTGGTGCAGGGCGACCGTGACGTCGACATGGGCGAGGACAAGGCGTGAAATTCCGGCGCAAACCGCGGGAGAACGTCGAGATCAACCTGGCCTCGTTGATTGACGTGGTGTTTATCCTGCTGCTGTTCTTCGTGGTCACCACCACCTTTACCCGTGAGACCCAGCTCAAGGTTGATCTGCCTGAGGCCGCCACTGGCACACCGCCGGAGCAGACCGAACTGAAGCAGCTGGAAATCCTGATTGCCGCCGATGGCAGCTACTCGCTGAATGCCAAACAGTTGCTGAAAAGTGATCTGGAAAGCCTGATGGCAGCGTTGCAGAAGGAATCGGAGGGCGATAACAGCCTACCGCTGATCATCAGCGCCGATGCCAAGGCGCAGCATCAGGCGGTGATTACCGCCATGGATGCGGCCGGCAAGCTGGGTTTTGCCCACCTGCGCATGACCACCATCGAGGCGCAAGCCGCGCCTTGAGGGTTGCCCGCTGATGAGCCTCTCCGCACGCCTTACTGCTGCCTGGTACGCCGGTCATCCGGCACTGGGCCTGCTGCGTCCGCTGGAGTGGCTGTATCGCACTGTAGTGCAGCGCAAGCGCGCACGTTTTCTGGCGGGTGAGGGCGTGATCTACCGTGCTCCCGTGCCGGTCGTGGTGGTCGGCAATATCACTGTCGGCGGCACCGGAAAAACCCCGATGATTCTCTGGCTGATCGAGCATTGCCGCCGGCAAGGGCTGCGCGTCGGCGTGGTCAGTCGCGGCTATGGTGCGCAGCCGCCGCAGCTGCCCTGGCGCGTGCAGGCTGATCAAACCGCACGCGTGGCCGGTGATGAGCCGCTGCTGATTGTGCAGCGTAGCGGCGTGCCGCTGATGATTGATCCTGATCGCGGACGTGCTGTGGCGGCCCTGCTGGCAGACGAACCGCTGGACCTGATCCTCAGTGACGATGGCTTGCAACACTACCGTCTGGCCCGAGATCTCGAGCTGGTGCTGATCGATGCGGCGCGCGGCTTGGGTAATCGCCATTGCCTGCCTGCCGGCCCTTTACGTGAGCCGGTAGAGCGTCTGCAGGGCGTGGATGCGCTGCTGTATAACGGCGCGTCCAGCGATCCGCAGGAAGGCTACGGCTTTACCCTGCAGCCGCGTACCTTGGTCAATCTGCGCAGTGGCGAGCAGCACCCTCTGAACTATTTTCCTGCTGGTCAGGCCCTGCATGCGGTCGCCGGTATTGGCAATCCGCAGCGTTTCTTCAATACCCTCGAAGGGCTACACTGGCGGCCTGTCGCGCATGCCTTTGCCGACCACGCGCCGTACAGCGCCGAGTTGCTGAATTTCAGCCCGGCGCTGCCGGTGTTGATGACGGAAAAGGATGCGGTCAAGTGCCGTGCCTTTGCGGCTGACGATTGGTGGTACCTGGCGGTGGATGCCGAGCCTTCGGCCGCGTTTGTTGCCTGGTTTGATCAGCAATTGCAGCGTCTTGTGCCGCGCGCCTGACTGTTCTGATCATTCGGCGGCCTCGTCCGTCTCAGCTGCTGCTTCCTATCAAGGATCTCTCATGGACCCGAAACTACTCGACATTCTCGCCTGCCCACTGTGCAAGGGCCCGCTGAAGCTCGCCGCTGACAAGAGTGAGCTGATCTGCAAGGCCGACGCACTGGCTTTCCCGGTTCGCGATGGCATCCCGGTGATGCTGGAAACCGAAGCCCGCACCCTCAACGTCGACGAGCGCCTGGACAAGTAAATGAGCACAGCCTTTACCGTTGTGATTCCGGCGCGTTTTGCGTCCAGCCGTCTGCCGGGTAAGCCGCTGCAGGATATTGCCGGCAAACCGATGATTCAGCATGTCTGGGAGCAGGCGTGCAAAAGCAGCGCCCAGCAGGTGGTCGTTGCCACTGACGATGCGCGCATCGTTGAGGCGTGTCAGGGCTTTGGTGCGCAAGTGGTGTTGACCCGCGTCGATCACAACTCAGGCACCGACCGTCTGGCTGAAGTAGCCATGGCTCTGGGCCTGGCGGCTGACGCCATTGTGGTCAACGTGCAGGGCGACGAGCCGCTGATTCCGCCAGCGATCATTGATCAGGTTGCCGCCAACCTGGCAGCCAATCCACAGGCAGCCATCGCTACCCTGGCCGAGCCGATCGAGGATGTGCAGGCGCTGTTCAACCCCAATGTGGTCAAGGTGGTTAGCGACAAGACCGGCCTGGCACTGACCTTCAGTCGTGCGCCGCTGGCCTGGGCGCGTGATGCCTTTGCCAAAAGCCGCGATGAGCTGCCAGCAGGCGTGCCGTACCGCCGCCACATTGGCATCTACGCCTACCGTGCGCAGTTTCTGCATGACTTCGTCAGCTGGGGCCCGTGCTGGTTGGAGGATACCGAGTGCCTGGAGCAGCTGCGCGCGCTCTGGCATGGCGTGCGTATCCATGTCGCCGATGCACTGGAAGCGCCACCTGCGGGCGTCGACACGTTGGAAGACCTGGAGCGGGTTCGTCGCCTGCTGGGGGGCTGATGCGCGTTCTGTTTGTCTGCCTGGGCAATATCTGCCGCTCGCCAACGGCCGAAGGCGTGTTGCGCCATAAGCTACGTGAAGCGGGGCTGGACGGGCGCGTCGAAGTAGATTCGGCTGGCACTGGCGACTGGCACGTAGGCAAGGCTGCGGATCTGCGCACGCGCCAGGCTGCGCAGCAGCGTGGCTATGACCTGTCCGCGCTGCGCGGTCGGCAGGTCAAGGCGGCAGACTTTCATGCCTTCGACCTGATTCTGGCGATGGATAACAGCAACCTGCACGACCTGCAGCAGCTGCGTCCGGGCAATGATGCGGCCGAGCTGGACCTGTTTCTGCGCCGTTATCAGCTGGAACTGGATGAAGTGCCGGACCCCTATTACGGTGGCGAGGCCGGTTTTGCCCAGGTGCTGGATTTGATTGAGCAGGCCTGTGATGCCCTGATTATTGAACTCAAGGGGCGCTTATGAGCCTCTCGGTGCGTACTCAGGTATCGCTGAAGCCCTATAACAGCTTTGCCGTCGAGGCCCTGGCCAGCCACTTTGCCGAGGCTGAGAATGATCAGCAGGTGTGCGAAGCGCTGAGCTATGCACAAACGCAGCAGTTGCCGCTGTTATTGCTCGGGGGTGGCAGCAATCTGCTGCTCACCGCCGATGTTGAAGCGCTGGTGCTGCGCATGGCCAGTCGCGGTATTCGCGTACTCAGCGATGACGGCGAGCGTGTAGTAATCGAGGCGGAGGCGGGCGAGCCTTGGCATCCTTTTGTGCAGTGGACGCTGGCGCAGGGTTTTGCCGGTTTGGAAAACCTCAGCCTGATCCCTGGCACCGTAGGTGCTGCCCCGGTGCAAAATATTGGCGCTTACGGCGTTGAATTGAAGGACCTGTTTGTCGGTTTGACTGCCCTGGATCGGCACAGCGGCGAGTTATGCGAGTTCTCTCTGGTGGACTGCGCCTTTGCCTACCGCGACAGCCTGTTCAAGCGCGAAAGCGGGCGCTGGGTCATCCTCCGGGTGCGCTTTGCCTTGAATCGCACGGCTGCGTTGCACCTGGATTACGGTCCGGTGCGTCAGCGGTTGGCGGAGCAGGGCATCAGTGCCCCGACGGCGCGGGATGTCAGCCAGGCCATCTGCGCTATTCGCAGCGAAAAACTGCCGGATCCGGCTGAGCTGGGTAATGCCGGTAGCTTCTTCAAGAACCCGTTGGTATCGGCCGAACTCGCACAGCGCTTGCGCGCCGAGCATGCCGATCTGGTGGCCTATCCTCAGGTGGTGAATGGCCAGGCGGACGGGCAGGTCAAGCTGGCCGCTGGTTGGTTGATCGAGCGGGCGGGCTGGAAGGGCTTTCGTGAGGGGGATGCAGGTGTGCATCGTCTGCAGGCGTTGGTGCTGGTGAATTATGGCGCCGCCACCGGTGCGCAGTTATTGGCACTGGCGCAGCGTATCCAGGCAGATATCGCCCAGCGTTTTGCAGTGGAGTTGGAGATCGAGCCAAACGTGCTGTAAAGCCTTGTGATGTTAGGCATCGCGCGTATTGATCGCGCTGTAATAAAGCCAGAACGCAAAAGGGGATGCCGAAGCATCCCCTTTTTTGTAGCCCGCCATCCCTGGCGGCTATCCTGCGGATCAGACCTGTGGTTTGACCGCTTCTTTGTCCTGCTCGTCAGCTTCCACTTCAGTAAACAGTGAGCTCTGCGGCTCCTGGCTCACTTCTGCTTCAGCCTTTGGCTCGGCTGCTTCGATGCTCGCAGGTGCTTCAGCTGCAGTTTCAACTACGGCTTCGGCAACCGGCTCTTCAGCCACCGGAGCAGCCGCTTCAACCAGTGCGGAGGTAGCTGGTGCTTCGGCGGCTTCGCGTGCCAGGCGTTCGGCTTCACGCTGACGACGGCGCACTTCACGCGGATCGTTAGGCGCGCGGCCGGTGCTGCTGACAGCGACTGCAGGTGCAGCTTCAACTGCCACAACTTCAGCAGTCGGTTCGGGAGCAGCAACCACAGCGGGCACTTCAACAACCTCTGCGGCCGGGGCAGGAGTTTCTACAACAGCAGGTGCTGGTGCAGCTTTGCTGGTTTCGGCGGTATGTGCAGGTGCTTCGCTGGTCTCGACCACTGCTTCTACAGCAGCGATCTCAACAACGGCTTGTGGCGCTTCAGTTGCAGTGAGTTCGCGTGGCTGCTCCTGCTCGACAACTACTGGTGCGACTTCAGCGTTCGCTTGGGCGGTTTCGTCCGCGTTAGTGATAACGGCGGCGGTTACTGCTGTTGCAACTACTGCGTTGTCGACATTGGCTGTTGCTTCTGTTGCTTCTGTTGCTTCTGTTGCTTCTTCGCTGCCTTCGATCGGATTGCCGTTGGCGTCGTTCTGGCGCTCGCGACGATTGCTGCGACGACGCTGGCCACGGGAGCGGCGACGTGGACGATCGCCGCCTTCGTTGCCTTCCTGCTCATCGTCCTGCAGTGCTTCTTCCGCGTTCAGTGCTGCTTCGTCACCTGCAGCTGCTGCCTGTTCGGCGCGCGGCTGGCGTTCTTCACGCGGTTGGCGCGGCTGACGCGGTTCGCGTTGCGGGCGTTCGGCGCGGGTTTCTTCGCTGGCGGTTGCGCTCTCGCCGGGGGCGGCATCCAGCGGCTCACGCAGTTCGCGTGGCTGGCGCTCTTCGCGTGGCTTGCGGTCGCGTTGCTGGCGCTCTTCGCGCGGAGGGCGCGATTGACGCACTTCCTGCGGCTCGCGAACCTCTACGACATCGCGTGGGCTGCGTTCTTCGCGCGGTGCGCGGTCTTCGCGGGCGGCACGTGGCTGGCGCTCTTCACGCGGTGCGCGTTCTTCACGTGGGCCACGCTCTTCGCGTGGTTTGCGATCTTCATTGTTGCGACCGCCACGGTTGCGGTTCTGCTGGCGACCGTTGCGACGCTCATCGCTGCGCTGTGGGCGTTCGCTGGTCTTCTTCTCGATGACGGTAGGTTTTTCTTCTTCCTTGCCGGCAAACAGGCTGACCAGCGACTTGACCAGACCTTTGAACAGGCTTGGCTCGGCAGTGGCAGCTGGTTGTGCAGCGACGGCCTCAGCGGGCGTTGGTGCGGTGCGCTGTGGGGCGGTCTTGATCGCAGCTTCCTGGCGAACCAGGGTGCGGGTGGCGGCAGCCTGCTTTTCTTCTTCCACTTCAACCACAGCCATTTCATAGCTGGATTGGGTGGATTGAGCTTCCGGGCTGTCGTCACGGATGCGCTGCACTTCAAAGTGCGGCGTTTCCAGGTGATCGTTCGGGATGATCACGATGCGGGCGCGGGTACGCAGTTCGGTCTTGGTGATCGAGTTGCGCTTTTCGTTGAGCAGGAAAGCGGCAACCGGAATTGGCACTTGTGCGCGAACTTCAGCGGTGCGGTCTTTCAGGGCTTCTTCTTCAATCAGGCGCAGGATAGCCAGCGACAGCGACTCAACGTCGCGGATAATGCCTTGACCGTTGCAGCGCGGGCAGACGATACCGCTGGTCTCACCCAAAGATGGACGCAGGCGCTGACGCGACATTTCCAGCAAGCCGAAGCGTGAGATACGGCCCACTTGTACACGGGCGCGGTCGGCTTCCAGGCTTTCACGGACTTTTTCTTCCACGGCGCGTTGGTTCTTCGCCGGGGTCATGTCGATGAAGTCGATGACGATCAGGCCGCCGATATCACGCAGACGCAATTGGCGGGCGATTTCTTCAGCCGCCTCCAGATTGGTCTGCAGGGCGGTTTCTTCGATGTCGCTACCTTTGGTGGCGCGCGCCGAGTTGATGTCGATGGACACCAGAGCTTCGGTCGGGTCGATAACGATGGAACCACCCGACGGCAGTTTCACTTCGCGCTGGAAGGCGGTTTCGATCTGGCTTTCGATCTGGAAGCGGTTGAACAGCGGTACGCTGTCTTCATACAGCTTGATCTTGCTGGCGTACTGCGGCATCACCTGGTTGATAAAGCTCAGGGCTTCCTGCTGCGCTTCGATGCTGTCGACCAGTACTTCGCCGATGTCCTGGCGCAGGTAGTCGCGGATGGCGCGGATAATTACGTTGCTTTCCTGATAGATCAGGAAGGGTGCGGCGCGGTCCAGCGAAGCTTCTTTGATAGCAGTCCAGAGTTGCAGCAGGTAGTCGAGATCCCACTGCATTTCTTCGCTGGAGCGGCCAAGACCTGCGGTGCGCACGATCAGGCCCATGTCGCTTGGGGCGACCAGGCCATTCAGCGCTTCACGCAGCTCGTTGCGCTCTTCACCTTCAATACGACGCGAGATGCCACCGGCGCGCGGGTTGTTCGGCATCAGCACCAGGTAACGACCGGCGAGGCTGATGAAAGTGGTCAGGGCTGCGCCCTTGTTGCCACGCTCTTCTTTCTCGACCTGAACGATGACTTCCTGGCCTTCCTTGAGCACGTCTTTGATATTGACGCGGCCTTCTGGAGCCTTGCTGAAGTATTCGCGGGAGATTTCTTTGAGCGGGAGGAAGCCGTGGCGCTCAGAACCGAAGTCGACGAAAGCGGCTTCGAGGCTAGGCTCTACGCGGGTGATTTTACCCTTGTAGATGTTGGATTTTTTCTGCTCACGAGCGTCGGACTCGATGTCCAGGTCGTAGAGTTTCTGCCCATCTACCAGGGCAACACGCAACTCTTCGGGCTGAGTTGCGTTAATCAGCATTCTTTTCATGTAGTACCGTCGGTTTCCGGTGCTGGCGGAAGCGGCGTTCGGCACACACGACTTCAGGGGTCGGTGTCAGGTGCGTCAGGAACGGTCGTAAAGCGTTCCAGTGTCTAGCGGCGGCAGCCAATTGTGCTGGGCCGCGACGGACGTCTCCTGCTCGCTGTGATAACAGAAAGCACTAAGTCAGGAGGAGGAATCAGCTGTTGGTAGCGGACGAGATGAGGCGTCTTGGTAAAGCGAGCTGCTACGCGGACCAACAGTTGTACATCTCCACCCTACACGTATCGCTGAAACTCGGGTGCCGCTCGCGAAAATCCGCAGCGGGTTAACTATTACCGCAACCGTCCAGAGGGGCAGGTTGCGCATCATGGCTTAAAGGCTTTATTTCCGAGTTATTCACAGCCTTGGAGGCTTTTCTTTCGTTGAATAACCCGTCGGACGGCCTCACGTCCCGAATGGGTTGCGTTGGTTGGGGATGGCAGTTTTGGCGATCATCCGCAAACCAGGCCGCTTTTGGCGGCGTTCCCGACTATAGCAGCAATGATTAAGTGCTTCAATTCCATAAAAAATTGTTATGATTGCGCGATGACAAATCCTTCCCCTCCAACCTCCGGCGTTCAGCTGCTCGAGGTTGCGCCGGAACTTGCCGGCCAGCGCATTGATAATTTTCTCCGCACCCAGCTCAAAGGCGTGCCCAAGACTCTGATTTACCGGATTTTGCGTAAAGGCGAAGTGCGGGTGAACAAGGGGCGGATCAAACCTGAGTACAAGCTACAGGCGGGTGACGTCGTTCGTGTACCGCCGCTGCGCTTGGCTGAGCGCGATGAACCTGAGTCGCTGGCTCAGGGGCTTTTGCAGCGCCTTGAGGCAGCTATTGTCTATGAGGACAAGGCGCTGATCGTGCTGAATAAGCCGGCTGGCATCGCTGTGCATGGCGGCAGTGGTCTGAACTACGGGGTGATCGAAGCCTTCCGTCAGTTGCGTCCGGATGCCAAAGATCTGGAGTTGGTGCACCGCCTTGATCGCGATACATCGGGCCTGTTGATGATTGCCAAGAAGCGCAGCATGTTGCGCCACTTGCATGAGGCCTTGCGTGGCGATGGTGTGGATAAGCGTTATATGGCGTTGGTGCGCGGTCACTGGGCGACCGCAAAGAAGCAAGTCAATGCGCCGTTGTTGAAAAGCAATCTGCGTTCCGGTGAGCGTATGGTTGAGGTCAATCCTGAAGGTAAAGAGGCTTTGACCGTCTTCCGTGTGTTGCGCCGCTTTGGCGAATTCGCCACCTTGGTTGAGGCTAAGCCGGTGACTGGGCGTACCCATCAGATTCGTGTGCATACGCAGCATGCCGGGCACTGCATTGCCGGTGACAGCAAATACGGCGATGACGATTTCACCAAGGAAATTCGCGATCTGGGTTGTAAGCGCCTGTTTCTGCATGCCTATGAGTTGATTGTGCCGCTACCTGAAGGTGGTCAACTCAAGCTAGCAGCACCGGTTGATGAGATGTGGGCGCGAACTCTGGAGCGTCTCGGTGCGTGATTATCGGCTGTTGATCTTTGATTGGGATGGCACGTTGGTCGATTCGATTGGTCGAATCGTTGCTGCGATGCATATGGCTGCTGATGCCTGTGACTTGCCGCGCTGCACGGATGAGCAGGTGCGCGGCATTATTGGCTTGGGTTTGCCTGAGGCCATTCGCAGCTTGTATCCGGATATGCATGATGCGACTTGTGCGCAGCAGTTGCGGCACAGTTACAGCGAAAACTATCTGGCTCTTGAGGCGGAGCCTTCGGCACTGTTTTACGGTGTGGCTGAGGGGCTGGAGGCGTTTCGTGCCGAGGGCTATCGTCTGGCGGTTGCGACCGGCAAAGGGCGGCATGGTTTGCAGCGCGTGTTGGCTGGTCGCGGCTGGCTGGATTATTTCGATTACAGCCGCTGCGCCGATGAAGCGGCGAGCAAGCCAGACCCGCTGATGTTGCACGAAATTCTTGCGCAGAGCGGCGTTACTGCCAGTCAGGCGTTGATGGTTGGCGACTCGTCCTTCGATCTGTTGATGGCGCAGCGCGCGGGGATGGATTGTGTTGCGGTCGGTTATGGTGCGCAGCCTTTGCAGGCGTTACGCGAGTGTCAGCCAACGTTGGCAATAGAGTGTTTTACCGAGTTGCGCGCCTGGTTGGGTCGGCGTGCGTCTAATCAGTCAGTTGAGGTGGTTTTGCATGGCAGATGAATGGAAGGCGTCGGCAGCGGCTGATGGTGACGGTAAAAGCTGGCAGCTGCTGGAGAAGACTCTGCTGGCCGGTGTGCAGGAGCAGCGCCGTGCGCGGCGCTGGGGGATTTTCTTCAAGCTGCTGACCTTTATTTATATCTTCGGCGCGCTGGCCTTGTTCTCGCCCATGTTGGCGATGAAAAAAGGCGCGACCACCGGTAGTCATGCTGCGGTGATTGAAGTGCGCGGGATGATTGCTGATCAGGAGGCTGCCAGTGCCGACAATATTGTCAGCAGCCTGCGTGCGGCGTTTGAGGATGCCAACACCAAGGGTGTGATCCTGCGCATTAATAGCCCGGGCGGCAGTCCGGTGCAGTCGGGCTACATCTATGACGAGATTCGCCGTCTGCGCGCGGAATACCCGGCGATCAAGCTGTATGCGGTGATCACCGATTTGGGTGCGTCGGGTGCCTATTACATCGCCAGTGCGGCTGATGAGATCTATGCCGACAAAGCCAGTCTGGTTGGCTCCATTGGTGTGACTGCGGCAACCTTTGGCTTTGTCGGGGTGATGGAGAAGCTGGGTGTTGATCGTCGCGTGTATACCTCTGGCGAGCACAAGGCGTTTCTCGATCCGTTCCAGCCGCAAAAGGCCGAAGAGACCGAGTTCTGGCAGGGGGTGCTGGAAACCACTCATCGTCAGTTTATTGCCAGCGTCAAGCAGGGGCGTGGTGAGCGCTTGAAGGACGCCGAGCACCCTGAACTGTTCTCGGGTCTGGTCTGGTCGGGCGAGCAGGCTTTAACGCTGGGTTTGGTCGATGCCTTGGGCAATACCAGCTATGTGGCGCGGGAGGTGATTGGCGAGAAGGAAATCGTTGATTTCACGGTGCAGGAGTCGCCTTTCGATCGCTTCGCGAAAACCCTGGGTGCTAGCATGGCTGAGCGCATTGCCCTGTGGATGGGGTTTCAGGGGCCGGCGTTGCGCTAAGGTTTGAAGCTGTTGCAAATAAGCCCGGTCATTGATCGGGCTTGTTGTTTTTAGGGGATATCGATGCCGCTGGCCAGCAGCATGTCCACCAGGCGGATCAGGGGGAGGCCGATCAGGCTGTTGCTGTCGCTGCCTTCTGTGCTGCGAAACAGGCTGATGCCCAGGCCTTCGGCTTTGAAGCTGCCGGCGCAGTCGAAGGGTTGTTCGGCGGTTAGGTAGCGCATGATTTGCGCGTCACTGAGTGGCCGAAAATGCACGGTGAAGGGTATGCAGTCGGTTTGCTGCTGGCCGGTGGCGCTGTTAAGCAGGGTGAGGCCGGTCAGAAAGGTCACGCTGTTGCCGCTGGCGGCCAGTAGCTGTTCGCGAGCGCGCTCCAGGGTGTGTGGTTTGCCGATGATCTGTGAGCCGAGTACTGCCACTTGGTCTGAGCCGATGATCAGGTGTTGTGGGTGGGTAGCGCTCAGTGCTTGGGCCTTTTCCAGCGATAATCGGCGCACCAGGGCTTCTGCATCTTCATCAGGGCGCCGTGATTCGTCGATTTGCGGAGCGCTCCAGGTGAAGGGTAGGCGTAGGTGGGTGAGTAGTTCACGTCGGTAGGGTGAGCTGGAGGCAAGCACCAGAGGCAGCACGGCGATTTCCTTCTATATAGGGATGGTCTGAAAAAGACTTCCTGATTTTGGCAAAATATCCGCACTCCACCCGCCGAGTTTTCCGATGAAGCAGATGACCTTCGCCGACGCCGAGTACGCCGGCAAGCGCAAGCAGACCCGCAAAGAATTGTTCCTGATCGAGATGGATCGGGTAGTGCCATGGAAAGGGTTGATCGCTTTGATCGAGCCGCATTATCCAAAGGGTGAAGGCGGCCGACCGTCCTATCCGCTGATGGCGATGCTGCGAGTGCATCTGATGCAAAACTGGTTCGGTTACAGCGATCCGGCGATGGAAGAGGCGCTGTACGAGACCACCATCCTACGCCAGTTTGCCGGGCTGACTCTGGAGCGCATTCCTGACGAAACCACCATCCTCAACTTCCGCCGCTTGCTGGAAAAACACGAACTGGCTGCCGGCATCCTGGCCGTGATCAATGGCTACCTGGGTGACCGTGGTTTGTCGCTGCGCCAAGGCACCATCGTCGATGCCACGCTGATCAACGCGCCGAGTTCAACCAAGAACAAGAACGGTAAGCGTGACCCTGAGATGCACTCAACCAAGAAAGGCAATCAGTATTACTTCGGCATGAAGGCGCACATTGGGGTGGATGACGAGTCTGGCTTGGTGCACAGCGTGGTGGGTACTGCCGCCAACGTGGCGGATGTCACCCAGGTCGATAAGCTGCTGCACGGCGAGGAAAACATGGTGGGGCCGATGCCGGATATACCGGTGTCGAGAAGCGCCCCGAGCATGAGGGCCGTCAAGTGATCTGGCAGGTTGCAGCACGGCGTAGCACTTACAAGAAACTCGGTAAGCGCAGCGCGCTGTACAAAGCCAAGCGCAAAATCGAGAAGGCCAAGGCCCAAGTGCGAGCCAAGGTCGAGCATCCGTTTCGGGTGATCAGGCGTCAGTTCGGTTATGTGAAGACGCGCTTCCGTGGCCTGGTCAAAAACACGGCGCAACTGGTGACTTTATTCGCGCTGTCAAATCTGTGGATGGCGCGCCGAGATTTACTGACGAATGCAGGAGAGGTGCGCCCGTAATGCTGGAAATGGCTGTCGCGAGGTGCTCGCGGCGGCTAAAAACACAGAAATGAGCCGGTAATCTGATCGTTTTTGATCGATTTATCACTTTCGAAATCAGCAGAGGCTGACGTCAGCCAGAAATGCATGGCTACTTCAGAGGGTCCATAGGGGTTTGCAGATGGTGGGCGATTCTAGCTGTCGGTCCATATGCTGGACAGGCCGAATTTCCTTTGACAGCGGCGGGTTGCATCCCTAAAATGCGCCGCCTATGTCAAATGGCCCGATTCCACCTCACGTTGATCCGCGCAAACTAGCCGATCGCAGTGCCACCCTCGAAGGTGAGCTGCAACTGTCAGATTTGCAGCGTCTCTGCGGCCCGCTTGCCGATAACCAAGGCATGGTGCGTACGAAGTTCTTCTTCGAGCGCGACGAGCGCAATGCTGTAGTTTTTCACAGCGAGCTTGAGGTTGAAGTCAAGATGGTTTGCCAGCGTTGTCTGGAGCTGGTCACTTTGCCGATCCACAGTGCGTGTGATTACGCTGTGGTGAAAGAGGGTGGGAATACCCAGTCAGTGCCGCAAGGCTATGACGTGGTTGAGTTGGGTGAAGACCCATTGGATCTGCTGGCGCTGGTTGAGGAGGAGCTTCTGCTTGCCTTGCCCATTGTCCCGGCTCATGACCCTAAAGATTGCCAGCAGCCGACCTGCCTCGAAGAGTCCGAGTCGAGCGAGGACGAGGTAGCGCGGTCCAACCCGTTCAGTGTATTGGCGCAGTTAAAGCGTGACCCAAACGTTTAGGAGTTAATTAGTTATGGCTGTTCAGCAGAACAAAAAATCCCGTTCCGCCCGTGACATGCGTCGTTCGCACGATGCTCTTGAGGCCAGCACTCTGTCGGTCGAGAAAACCACCGGTGAAATTCACCTGCGTCACCACGTATCGCCAGAAGGCGTTTACCGTGGTCGTAAAGTGATCGACAAGGGCGCTGACGAGTAAATCTTGTCCGCTCCGATCATCGCGATTGATGCAATGGGTGGGGGCTTCGGTCCCCACTGCATTGTTCCGGCCTGCATCTCCTGTCTGGCTGAATACCCTTCGTTACACTTGGTCCTCGTCGGCCAATCCTCTCTCCTTGAATCCTTGATTGCTCGCTATCCTGGCGTCGATCGTGCACGTCTGCGCGTTGAGCATGCTGGCGAGATTATTGCCATGGATGAGCGTCCGGCTCAGGCGCTGCGTGGCAAGCCGGATTCGTCGATGCGTATCAGTCTTGAATTGCTGCGCAGTGGCGCGGCCCAGGCCTGTGTCAGTGCCGGTAATACCGGGGCGCTGATGGCGCTGTCGCGCTACGTGCTGAAAACTTTGCCGGGGATTGATCGTCCGGCCATGGTCACGGCTATTCCGACGCAGGCGGGCTTTTGTCATCTGCTTGATCTGGGTGCCAATGTCGATTGCAGCGCCGAGCACCTCTACCAGTTTGCCGTGATGGGCTCGGTTACTGCCGAGGCGCTGGGTGCAGTGCGTCCGCGTGTGGCGCTGCTGAACGTCGGCACTGAAGACATCAAGGGCAATCAGCAGGTTAAGTTGGCCGCCAGTTTGTTGCAGCAAGCGGAAGGCCTGAACTACATAGGCTTTGTCGAAGGCGATGGACTGTATCGCGGTGAGGCTGATGTGGTGGTGTGCGATGGCTTTGTCGGCAATATCCTGCTCAAGTCCAGTGAAGGCCTGGCGGCGATGATTGCCGGGCGGATTGAGGCGCTGTTCAAATCCAGTCTGGCAGCACGCATGGTGGGGTTTTTTGCGTTACCGCTGTTACGACGTTTGCAGGGGGAGTTGGCCCCTGCGCAGCACAATGGTGCGAGTTTTGTCGGGCTGCAGGGTATTGTGGTGAAAAGCCATGGTGCGGCTGGGCCAGAAGGCTTTAAAAGCGCCATTCGCCGAGCTTTGCGGGAGATTGAAGAAAATTTGCCGCAGCGTTTGCATGGTCGATTGGGTGAGCACCTGCTTTAGAATGTGACCGCAGCGGTCAGCCTGTCATCCAACTGTCAGTTTCTTGCGCTTGGCTAGGCTGGGCGCGTATTACCGACGATCACGATCATTAGGAACAGGTTTCCATGTCTGCATCTCTCGCATTCGTCTTTCCGGGTCAGGGTTCCCAGTCGCTGAGCATGCTCGCCGAGCATGGTGCGCAACGGCCGCTGATCCTAGAAACCTTCGCCGAGGCTTCCGAAGCCCTCGGTTATGACCTCTGGGCGTTGACCCAGCAAGGCCCTGAAGAACAACTCAATCAAACTGACAAAACTCAGCCGGCGATTCTCACCGCTTCTGTTGCGCTGTGGCGTGCCTGGCTTGCCGAGAGTGATGCGCGTCCGGCTTTTGTCGCCGGGCACAGCCTGGGTGAGTATTCGGCGCTGGTTGCTGCCGGTAGTTTGTCGCTGGCGGCGGCGGTCAAGCTGGTTGAGCATCGCGGTCAGCTGATGCAGCAGGCGGTTCCTGCCGGGCAGGGCGGCATGGCGGCGATTCTCGGTCTGGAAGATGCTGATGTACTGGATGCTTGCGCCGAAGCTGCGCAGGGTGAAGTGGTCAGTGCAGTGAATTTCAATGCGCCAGGTCAGGTGGTTATCGCCGGTGGCGCGGCTGCCGTTGAACGTGCCATTGAGGCGTGCAAGGCGCGTGGCGCCAAGCGCGCGATGCCATTGCCGGTTAGCGTGCCGTCGCACTGCGCACTGATGCGCCCGGCGGCTGAGCGCTTTGCCGAAGCAGTAGCGGCAATTGACTGGCAGGCACCGCAAATTGCTCTGGTACAGAACGTCAGTGCTGCGGCCGTGACGGATCTGGAGGGGCTCAAGCGTGATCTGCTGGCTCAGCTTTACAGTCCGGTGCGTTGGGTTGAATCGATCGTCTGCCTGTCTGCTCAAGGCGTGACCGATCTGGTTGAGTGCGGTCCGGGCAAGGTGTTGTCTGGTTTGAACAAGCGCTGCGTCAAAGGCATCAATACCCATAACCTGGACACCCCGGACGCCTTCGCTGCTGCGAACGCAGCTCTGGTCTGATTTAAGGAGAAACGATATGAGCCTGCAAGGTAAAGTCGCACTGGTTACCGGCGCGAGCCGTGGTATTGGCCAGGCCATTGCCCTGGAGCTAGGGCGTCAGGGCGCTGTGGTCATTGGTACCGCCACTTCCGCCCCGGGTGCCGAGCGTATTGCGGAAACTCTGAAAGCCAATGGCATCGAAGGTGCCGGTCTGGTGCTGGATGTCAGTAATGACGAATCGGTTGCCAGCACCCTGGAACATATCCAGCAACATCTTGGTCAGCCGTTGATTCTGGTCAATAACGCCGGTATCACCCGCGATAACCTGATGCTGCGGATGAAAGATGACGAGTGGTTTGATGTCATCAATACCAATCTGAGCAGCCTGTACCGGCTGACCAAGGCCGTGCTGCGGGGTATGACCAAGGCACGCTACGGGCGCATCATCAACATCGGTTCGGTGGTGGGTGCCATGGGCAACGCTGGTCAGGTCAACTATGCAGCTGCCAAGGCGGGCCTTGAAGGTTTTGGGCGGGCATTGGCGCGTGAGGTGGGGTCGCGGGCGATTACCGTGAACGCCGTGGCGCCGGGCTTTATCGACACCGATATGACCCGTGAACTGCCGGATGCGCAGCGTGATGCGCTGTTGACACAGATTCCGTTGGGTCGTTTGGGGCAGGCTGAAGAGATCGCAAAAGTGGTCGCTTTCCTCGCTTCTGATGGCGCGGCTTACGTTACAGGCGCTACTATCCCTGTGAACGGCGGGATGTACATGAGCTGAATGTGACGGGTGGCTTCAGAAAACTGTCATAGATGCTGTCTAAAATCCGTTATAAAGCTGCAACAGGTTTGTAGGCAGGTCGTTGAAGTGTTTGTGGGGCACCCCGGCATTCAGCTTGAAATGCTAAAAACCCTTTCTATACACTTGGCCGCAGAACAGTGGCCAAGATTTGTCCCATTAGGAGTGAGAACAACGTATGAGCACCATCGAAGAACGCGTCAAGAAAATCGTTGCCGAGCAACTGGGCGTCAAAGAAGAGGAAGTAACCAACAGCGCTTCCTTCGTTGAAGACCTGGGTGCCGACTCTCTTGACACCGTTGAGCTGGTGATGGCTCTCGAAGAAGAATTCGAGACCGAGATCCCGGACGAACAAGCCGAGAAGATCACCACCGTTCAGGAAGCGATCGACTACGTTACCGCTCACGCGTAAAACGTAATCGTCGGATCCCGACTCGGAAAAGCCGCACTCCCTTCATCAGGCGTGCGGCTTTTCTTTAAGCGCTTTCCAGGCGTTGAAAACTAGAAAAGGAGATTGCTGTGTCGCGTAGACGCGTCGTGGTTACCGGTATGGGTATGCTGTCGCCATTGGGTAACGATGTGCCGAGTAGCTGGCAGGGCATTTTGGCTGGCCGCAGTGGTATTGGCCTGCTTGAGCATATGGACCTTTCCGCTTTTTCCACACGTTTTGGTGGCGCGGTAAAGGGCTTCAACGTCGAGGAGTACCTGTCCGCCAAAGAGGCGCGCAAGCTCGATCTGTTTATCCAGTACGGGCTCGTTGCCAGTTTTCAGGCAGTGCGCAACTCCGGTCTGGAAGTCACTGATGCCAACCGTGAGCGTATCGGCGTGGCCATGGGCTCCGGTATCGGTGGTTTGACCAATATCGAAAACAACTGCAAGTCGCTGCACGAGCAAGGGCCGCGGCGCATCTCGCCGTTCTTCGTGCCCGGCTCGATCATCAATATGATTTCCGGTTTCCTGTCGATCCATCTGGGGCTTCAGGGGCCTAACTACGCCATCGCCACGGCCTGTACCACTGGTACGCACTGCATCGGCATGGCGGCGCGCAACATTGTCTACGGCGAAGCCGATGTGATGGTTGCCGGCGGTGCCGAAATGGCCGCGTGCGGCCTGGGCATGGGCGGCTTTGGTGCGGCGCGGGCGTTGTCGACGCGCAACGACGAGCCGACCCGCGCCAGCCGTCCGTGGGACAAGGATCGCGACGGTTTCGTGCTGTCCGACGGTGCCGGTGCCCTGGTGCTGGAAGAGCTGGAACACGCCAAGGCGCGTGGCGCGACTATCCATGCCGAGCTGATCGGCTTTGGTATGAGCGGCGACGCTTACCACATGACCTCGCCACCGGAAGATGGCGCAGGCGCTGCGCGCTGCATGACCAATGCATTGCGTGATGCCGGGCTGAATCCTGAGCAGGTGCAGTACATCAACGCCCATGGCACCTCGACCTCGGCAGGTGATAAGGCAGAAGTGGCGGCGGTGAAGTCGGTGTTCGGCGAGCATGCTTACAAGCTCGCCGTCAGCTCGACCAAATCCATGACCGGCCACTTGCTCGGCGCTGCCGGTGCGGTGGAGGCGATCTTCAGCGTCCTCGCTCTGCGCGATCAGGTGGCACCACCCACCATCAACCTGGATAACCCGGACGAAGGTTGCGACCTCGACTTTGTCGCGCACCAGGCCAAGGCCATGGCGCTGGATGTCGTGTTGTCCAACTCCTTCGGTTTTGGTGGCACCAACGGCTCGCTGGTATTCCGCAGGTTCGCCGGTTGATGCTGAGCTGGGTCGATGGGCAGCCGGTCGAGCTGCTGTCCGTCAAGGATCGCGGCCTGGCCTACGGCGATGGGCTATTTGAGACCATCGCTGTAAATGCCGGGCAGCCGGTACTGCTAGAGCGCCATCTGGCGCGTTTAGCTGAAGGCTGTGTGCGGCTGAAAATCCCCCTCGACCTACCCGCTGTACGTGCCCAACTGCTGGCCTTTAGTCAGCAGTTGGGCGAGGGTGTGGCCAAGCTCATCCTCACTCGTGGCGATGGACAGCGTGGCTATGCGCCGCCACAGCCCGGCCGGCCTCGCGTGGTGCTGCAGGCGGCCGCGAAGCCGGTTTATCCCGCCGCCTATGCCGAGCAGGGCGTACGCCTGTTTGCCTGTGCTACGCGTTTGGCCGAGCAACCGTTGCTGGCGGGGCTGAAGCATCTCAATCGGCTGGAGCAGGTGCTGGCGCGCAGCGAGTGGCAGGACGCCGAGCATGCCGAAGGCCTGATGTTGGATGCCAGTGACCGGGTGATTGAGGGTGTTTACAGCAACCTGCTAATGGTCAGTAACGCTGTGCTGGTTACCGCTGACCTGTCGCGTTGTGGGGTGGCTGGTGTGATGCGCGCCGAGCTGCTGGCCCAGGCGGCTGCGCTGGGGATCGAGTGTCAGGTGCGTGATATCAGCTACGCCGAATTGCTAGCGGCTGATGAGGTCATGCTGTGCAACAGCCTCTATGGGGTGTGGCCAGTTCGCGCTTTGCTTGCACACGACTGGCCGGTCGGCCCGCTCACCCGTAAACTGCAGGCCATTGCCCGCGATCTACTGGACTGCTGATTTGTGATACGCAAAATTTTGCTGCTGCTGGAAGGCGGTGTGCTGCTGGCTGGCCTACTGGTCGCATTTGCCGCCTGGCAACAGCATGCAGCGCTGCATCAGCCTCTGAACCTCACTGAAGAGTACCTGGTGGATGTGCCTGCAGGTGCGACGCCGGGTGGTGTGCTCAATCGCCTTGAGGCCGACGGCATCCTTGATCAGGCTTTCTGGCTGCGCCTTTACTGGCGCTTCAACTTGCGCAATCAACCGCTGCACAGTGGCGAGTATCGCCTGACACCCGGCGATACAGCGTTGGATATGCTTGGTCAGTGGCGACGCGGTGAAGTGCTGCAATACAGCCTGACGCTGGTTGAGGGCTGGAATTTTCGTCAGGTACGCGCAGCGCTGGCGCGCGAAACACGCCTTGAACTGACCCTCAGCGAGCTGAGCGATGCCGAGCTGATGAAAAAGCTCGGTCTGCCAGGCCAGAATCCGGAAGGGCGTTTTTTCCCCGATACCTACAGCTTTGTGCGTGGCATTAGCGATCTTGAGCTGCTCAAGAAGGCCCATGCGCGACTGGAGCAGGTGCTGGCCGAGGAGTGGGCACAGCGTGCCAAGGACCTGCCGTACAAGGAGCCTTATGACGCGCTGATCATGGCCTCGATGATCGAGAAGGAAACTGGCGTGCCGCAAGAGCGTGGCGAAATTTCCGGGGTCTTTGTGCGCCGTCTGCGTATCGGCATGCGCCTGCAAACCGACCCGACCGTGATCTACGGCATGGGCGAGCGCTACAACGGCCGTATCACCCGTGATGATCTGCGTCAGCCGACGGCCTACAACACCTATACCATCGACGGTATGCCGCCGACGCCGATCGCCTTAGTCGGTCGTGAGGCGATCCATGCGGCGCTGAACCCGGTTGCCGGCAGCAGCCTGTATTTCGTTGCCCGAGGCGATGGCAGTCACGTATTTTCCAACACCTTGGAGCAGCACAACCGGGCCGTGCGTGAGTATCAGCTCAAGCGCCGCGCGGATTATCGTTCGAGCCCGGCCCCAGTCGTGCCCAATAATCAGTAAGGACAGTCTGTGAGCGGTTTGTTTATCACCCTGGAAGGCCCAGAAGGCGCAGGCAAGAGCACCAATCGTGACTATCTGGCTGAGCGCCTACGTGAGCATGGCATCGATGTGCTGCTGACCCGTGAGCCAGGTGGTACGCCACTGGCTGAGCGGGTGCGTGAGCTGCTTCTGGCGCCCACTGATGAGTCGATGGCGGCCGACACCGAGCTGCTGCTGGTGTTTGCGGCGCGTGCTCAGCACCTGGCGCAGGTGATCCGTCCGGCGCTGGCGCGTGGCGCTGTGGTGCTCTGTGACCGGTTTACCGATGCCACCTACGCCTATCAGGGCGGTGGTCGGGGTCTCTCCGAGGTGCGTATCGCCTTGTTGGAGGAATTTGTTCAGGGCTCACTTCGCCCGGACCTGACCCTGGTGTTCGATCTGCCGGTTGAAGTGGGTCTGGCCCGTGCTGCGGCGCGCGGTCGGCTGGATCGCTTCGAGCAGGAAGGCCGGCAGTTCTTCGATGCAGTGCGCCAGACTTACCTGCGCCGCGCTGCCGAGCAACCGCAACGCTATCGCATTCTGGATGCCTCGCAATCTCTGAGTCAGGTACAGCGCGCGCTGGATGAGCTGCTGCCGCAACTGCTGGAGCTGCAGCGTGGCTGACGCTTATCCCTGGCAGGATTCACTTTGGCAGCAACTGGCTGGGCGCGCGCAGCATGCCCATGCCTATTTGCTGCACGGGCCGGCCGGTATCGGCAAGCGCGCGTTGGCTGAGCGGCTGATGGGGCGGCTGTTGTGCCAGCAGCCCGCTGGCCTGGATGCCTGTGGCCAGTGCAAGTCCTGCCATCTGCTGGCGGCTGGCACCCACCCGGATAACTACATTCTGGAGCCGGAAGAGGCCGACAAGGCAATCAAGGTTGATCAGGTGCGTGAGCTGGTCAGCTTTGTGGTGCAGACCGCGCAGTTGGCCGGGCGCAAGGTGGTGCTGGTCGAACCGACCGAATCGATGAATATCAATGCGGCCAACGCCTTGCTGAAAAGCCTGGAAGAACCGTCCGGTAATACCGTTCTGTTGCTGATCAGCCATCAACCCAGTCGCCTGTTGCCGACGGTGAAAAGCCGCTGCGTGCAGCAGGCTTGCCCGCTGCCAAGCGAGGCAATGAGTCTGGCGTGGTTGCAGCAGGCGTTGCCAGGCTGTAACGCGGAAGAGCATCGCGAGTTGCTGTTCCTGGCCGCCGGTTCGCCGCTGGCGGCGGTAAAGATGCATGAGCAGGGTGTTGTCGCGCAGCGTGCGCAGGTGGTCGAGGGGGTGAAGAAACTGCTCAAGCAGCAGATTTCTCCCAGCCAGCTGGCCGAAAGCTGGAATGCGGTATCCCTGCAATTGCTGTTCGACTGGTTCTGTCAGTGGTCACAGTTGATGCTGCGTTATCAACTGACCCGTGATGAAGACGGTCTCGGGCAAGCCGATATGCGCAAGGTGGTGCAGTACCTGGCGGATAAAGCCTCGCAACCAAAAGTGCTGAACATGCAGGATTGGTTGCTGGTGCAGCGCCAGAAAGTCCTCGGCAAGGCTAACCTTAACCGTGTCTTGCTTCTCGAAGCCTTGCTGGTGCAGTGGGCAAGCTTGCCCGGACCGGGCTAGAATCGGCCATTAAGTGAATAAAATCAGGAATGCCGCATGAGTCTGCCTCCTAACTTGGGCCCGCGTAACGGAATTTTGTCGCTGACAATCAAGGACAAATCCGTGCTCTATGCCGCTTACATGCCCTTTATCAAGAATGGCGGCCTGTTTATTCCCACCAACAAGAGCTACAAGCTCGGCGATGAAGTGTTCATGTTGCTCAACCTGATGGACGAACCGGAAAAGATTCCGGTCGCCGGCAAGGTGGTGTGGATCACGCCGAAGGGCGCGCAAGGCAACCGCGCTGCCGGTGTGGGTGTGCAGTTCAATGATGGCGACAACACCGCGCGCAACAAGATCGAAACCTACCTGGCTGGTGCGCTGACCTCGGATCGCCCGACGCACACCATGTAATTCGCCGTTCCCCTTTGTACTGCTCCTTTGGGAGCAGTGACTCTCAAGTGATTGCTTCCCATGCTGGTTGATTCCCACTGTCACCTTGATCGCCTTGATCTGGCCGCCCATGGCGGTTCGCTCGATGCGGCGCTGGATGCTGCGCGGGCGCGCGGCGTTGGTCATTTTTTGTGTATTGGCGTCAGCGCCGACAACGCCGCTGCAGTCAAAGGCCTGGCTGAGCGTTATGCCGATGTCGATTGCTCGGTCGGTGTGCATCCGCTGGATCTTGAGCCCGGTACGGCGCCAGCGCTGGACTGGCTGCTGGGTGAGCTGAACCACCCGCAGGTGGTGGCCATCGGCGAAACCGGACTGGACTATCACTACGAGCCAGAGTCCGCTGCGCTGCAGCAAGCATCTTTCCGTCTGCACCTCGATGCGGCGCGAATTACCGGCAAACCGGTGATCGTGCATACCCGCGAGGCGCGTGCCGACACCCTGGCGCTGCTGCGTGAAGCGGCGCTGCCGAAAGCCGGCGTGCTGCACTGCTTTACCGAAGATTGGGAAATGGCCAAGGCCGCGTTGGATATCGGCTTCTATATTTCCCTGTCCGGTATCGTCACGTTCCGTAATGCCGAAGCGCTGCGTGAAGTGGCGCGCCAAGTACCTGCTGATCGCTTGCTGGTGGAAACCGACTCGCCCTATCTGGCACCCATCCCGCATCGCGGCAAGCCGAACTTGCCGGAATACGTGCGTGATGTGGCCGAGTATCTGGCAGTGCTACGGGGTGTGAGCTTTGAGCAATTGGCTGAGCAGACCACCGCTAATTTCAAGCGCCTATTCCCGCTGGCTCGGGTGAGCTGAGCTCCTCAGATTCAGCGAAAAAATTGCCTTGAGCAATTTTTAACATCGCGTAGCGGCGGCCCGAAGGGGATTCGCCATGAGTGGCGGGCAAAAAAAACCCGGACTCTGGGGGATGAGACCGGGTTAAGACCATTAGGAGTAAATCAAGGTACGCGGTCCACGGTACCTTGCCTGACGGGGCGCTTGGGGGATACGCCGCACACCAGTACTCATCAGTATTGGTGAAGTTTGCCGAACGTCCAGGCCGTTTGCCGGCATTCTTAAACGGATTTGGAATACGGATCGCGCTGCTGAGTTCTCAAGCAGTCGCCAGCTGTTGCAGCAGTGCCAATGTCTCCTCAATCACCCTGGGTGCGGTGTAGAAATGCGGCGACAGGCGGATGCCTGCACCGCGCTGTGCGCAGATCACTTGCTGCTGTTTCAGTTGACCGAACAAGGCCGTGTTGTCCCAGCCGTCCAGGCTGAAAGTCAGGATGCCGGCGCGTTGCTGACGCTCCACGGCGCTGTGCAGATGCGCGCCGGGTATATTGCCCGGTCCATCCAGTAGCCACTGCATGCGCTCCTGCAGGGCGCTTTCGACGGCCGTCATGCCCACTTCTTCCAGCAGCGACAGGCTGGCCTCCAGGGCCATGGCGCCGAGCATGTTTGGGCTGCCGCACTCAAAACGCCGGGCGCTACGGGCGGGCTCCCAAGTGGTGCGCTGGTAGTCGCTAGCATGTTCGAGCATATGCCAGCCGTATTCATGCAGCTTGAGCTGCGCGCGCAGGTCGCTGCGGCAATAGAACACGCCGAGTCCTTCCGGGCCGAGCAGCCATTTATGGCCGTCGGCCATGGCAAAAGCACATCGGCTG
Source organism: Pseudomonas anguilliseptica (assembly GCF_900105355.1). Classification (NCBI taxonomy): domain Bacteria; kingdom Pseudomonadati; phylum Pseudomonadota; class Gammaproteobacteria; order Pseudomonadales; family Pseudomonadaceae; genus Pseudomonas; species Pseudomonas anguilliseptica. The sequence goes on along the minus strand of NZ_FNSC01000001.1, from coordinate 4,748,580 downwards.
GCCTGCACATCAAAGGGCAGGGCGGCGAGTTGCTGGATGGCATCGATGCATAACAGCACGCCGCGGGCATCGCAGCCCTGGCCCAGGCGCGGCAGATCCAAGCGCAAACCGCTGGCGTATTGCACGGCGCTGATCGCCATCAACCGGGTGCGCGGCCCGCAGGCGGCGAGCAGGGCGGCTTCGGCGTCACCCTGATGCAGATTGACCTGCACCACCTCGACGCCCTGGGGGGCGAGTGCTTCCCAGACAATCCGGTTGGACGGGAACTCTTCATCGCTGATCACCACCTGATCGCCTGGCCGCCAATCCAGGCCGAAGGCGACGAAGGACAACGCCTCGGAGGTGTTTTTCACCAGGGCGATATCGCTATGCGAGGGCGCGTTAAGTAGACGCTGCAGGCGCTCGCGCAGGCGCCGCTCGACTTGCAACCAGGCTGGGTAGTCACGGGCGCCGGTTTGTGCGTTCTCGATGGCAAAGCGGCTGACCGCATCGACGGCTCGTTGCGGCCAGGGGGAAACGGCTGCGTGGTTCAGATAGCGCAGGCCGGGAAGTTGCGGAAACTCGTCATGAACTGCGTACATGGTCGGATGATCCGTGCAATTTGCCGTTAGTTAGGCATAATACGCGCCTTCGTTTTTTTGACCCCGTAGTCCTTTTATGCATAAAGAACCCCGCAAGGTCCGTGAGTTTCGCCGCCGCGAACAGGAAATTCTCGACACAGCACTGAAGCTCTTCCTCGATCAGGGTGAAGACAGCGTGACTGTGGAGATGATTGCCGACACGGTTGGTATTGGCAAAGGCACCATCTACAAACACTTCAAATCCAAGGCGGAGATCTACCTGCGCCTGATGCTCGACTACGAGCGCGATCTCAACGAACTGCTGCACTCGGCGGATGTCGACCGCGACAAGGAAGCGCTGTCGCGCGCCTACTTCGAGTTCCGCATGCGCGACCCGCAACGCTACCGCCTGTTTGACCGCCTGGAAGAGAAGGTGGTCAAGGGCAATCAAGTGCCGGAGATGGTCGAACAGCTGCACAAGATTCGCGCCTCCAACTTCGAACGCCTGACCCAGCTGATCAAGGGCCGCATTGCCGAAGGCAAGCTGGAAGACGTGCCGCCGTATTTCCACTACTGCGCCGCCTGGGCGCTGGTGCACGGTGCCGTGGCGCTGTACCACTCGCCGTTCTGGAGCAATGTGCTGGAAGATCAGGAAGGCTTCTTCCAGTTCCTTATGGACATCGGCGTGCGCATGGGCAACAAGCGCAAGCGTGAGGGTGATACCCCGGCTAGCTGAGGTATTCAGCGCGTGGATATGCAGTCTGCTGCGCGGGTGGCGCACTTATACTCGGCGCCTACCTTTGCTGGAGACGCGCATGATCGTTGACCGTCAGGGCCGGCGTTTTCGTAACCTGCGCGTCAGCCTGACCGCCGCTTGCAACTATGCCTGCACCTACTGTGTGCCAGACGGCAAACGTCTGGTGGCTGCGCAGGATGAGTTGTCCGCCGAGGCCATGTTGCGTGGTGTGGCCTATCTGATTGAAGCCGCCGGCATTGAGCGCTTGCGTATCACCGGTGGCGAGCCGCTGGTCAGCCCCAAGCTGGACAGCTTTTTGCGCGGCGTCAGCCAGCTCGGTTTGACCGATATCAGCCTGACCAGCAATGGTCAGCTGCTGGCGCGCAAGCTACCGCTGCTGCTGGAATGCGGCATTCGCCGCTTGAACATTTCCCTGGACACCCTCGACGCGGCGGCATTTCGCAGCATTGCCCGTGGCGGCGATCTGGCGACCGTGCTCGATGGACTGCAGCAGGCGCGGGCGGCGGGGATGCAGATCAAGGTCAATATGGTGCCGCTACGCGGGCAGAACCTCGATCAGGTGTTACCAATGCTCGACTACTGCCTGGCGAATGATTTCGAGCTGCGGTTTATCGAATTGATGCGCATGGGCCATTTGGCCCGTGACGGCAACGGGTTTCAGCGCCAGTTTATCGGCATGCCCGAGCTGCTGGAGCTGATCGGCAGTCGCTACGACTATATTCAGGCCCACGCCCCGCTGGATGCGACCGCGCTGCGTTACGCCATCCCTGGCGTTGGCCATTTCGGTGTGATTGCCAATGAAAGTGTGCCGTTCTGCCGCACCTGCACGCGTCTGAGGCTGTCTTCGACCGGCTGGCTGCATGGCTGCCTGTCATCGAGCAATCGCCATTATGTCGGCGATCTGCTCGACAAGCCGCGCCACCAGGCCTTGCCTGTGTTGCAGGGGCTGCTGGTGAAGGCGCTGGGTGACAAGCAGGATGTGGCGTTCTCCGGTGGCGCGACGGTGATGAAGATTATTGGCGGTTAAGGCCGCCGTCTGCCTTGAGTGAAGACCATGCAAGATTTCCCCATCAGCTATATCGAGCCGGTGTTCCGTCCGCCCAGCGAAGCCCACTCGCTGATTCTGCCGGTGAATCGCCCCGGGTTTCGTGGAGGCCTCAACTCTTGAGAAGATGAGGCCATGAAAAAGACCACGACCTACTCCCCTGAAGTCCGTGAACGTGCCGTGCGCATGGTTCTGGAGCACCTCAACGACTATCCGTCCGAGTGGGCGGCCATTGAGGCCATTGCCCCGAAGATTGGCTGTGCAGCGCAAACCCTGCATGGCTGTATTCGCCGCCAGCAGACCGACGCCGGCCAGCGCCCCGGGCAGACTAGCGAAGAGCGCGAGCGTATCAAGGCCCTGGAGCGAGAGAACCGCGAGCTGCGCAAAGCCAATGAGATCCTGCGCCTGGCCAGTGCGTATTTTGCCCAGGCGGAGCTCGACCGCCGCACCAAGTCCTGAGGGCATTTGTCGATCAGCATCGTGACCGTCTCGGGGTCGAGTCGATCTGCCGCGTCTTGCAGATCGCCCCGTCCGGTTACCACAGGCACGCGGCCCGACTTCGTAACCCGGCACTGCGCTCCTGCCGTGCACAGCGTGACGACACATTGATCCCGGAAATCCAGCGTGTGTGGGACGCCAACATGCAGTGCTATGGCGCGGTGAAGGTCTGGAAGCAGCTCCGGCGAGAAGGCATCAAGGCTGCCAGATGCACGGTGGAGCGGTTGATGCGTCGGGCTGGATTGCAGGGCATAAGGCGCGGCCAGGTTGTGCGGACGACGGTGGCCGGTGACAAGTCGCTCTGCCCGCTGGATCGTGTCCAGCGGCAGTTCTACGCCGACCGCCCCAACCAACTGTGGGTGTCGGATTTCACCTATGTCTCGACCTGGCAGGGCTGGCTGTACGTGGCCTTCGTGATTGACGTGTTTGCGCGGCGGATCGTCGGCTGGCGAGTCAGTACTAGCATGAAGACCGACTTCGTGCTGGATGCCCTGGAGCAGGCGCTGTATGCCCGCCAGCCACATCGCACGGGGGTCTGATCCACCACAGCGATCGTGGCAGCCAGTACGTCTCGATCCGCTACACCGAGAGACTGGCCGAGGCCGGCATCGAGCCCTCGGTTGGTAGCAAGGGCGATAGCTACGACAACGCCTTGGCCGAAACCATCAACGGGCTGTACAAGGCCGAGCTGATTTACCGCCAGTCGTGGAAGAGCCGCGAAGCTGTTGAGATGGCGACCTTGAAATGGGTGCACTGGTACAACCACCAGCGCCTGCTGAGCTCAATCGGATATATCCCGCCTGCGGAGGCTGAGGCAAACTTCTACCAGTCAGGCCATGGCGGCCTGACTTAAACGAAATGGCCTCCACAAAAGCCGGTGCGATTCACTGCGAGCCCAACTGGGAAACCTCAGTGCGAAGTGCTTTAGGCAGCTGGTTGCGACGTACTTCGCGGATTTGGCCCTGCTCATCCTCAACCAGATAGGCCGTGCCGCTTTGGCCAAGGCCCTGCTGAACCTTTTCGCCACTCATGTAGCCGATACCGGCACCGATCAGCGCACCGACCGGGCCGCCTGCAGCACCGCCGAGCAGGACGCCTACACCGCTGCCAAAGACTTCTCCGGCACGGTTGTCTTCTGTGGTGCCGACGATCTCGGCGGCATTGGCCAGGGGGGCGATCAGGGCCAGGGCAAGCAGGAATTTGTTCATGGTGCAGTTCTCCGTAAGGCGATGTGAGGGGCTGTTCAGCCGACGGAGATAGGTTCTCAAAATGCTGATTCAGCAAGAATAACCATGATTAGCACTGCTTAATTTCATATAAAGAAATAGAACAAGCATGAAAAAGCCCTCTGAAGAGGGCTTTTTACAGTAAGCGCTCCATAAACCTCATCTACAAATGATCCGCAGGCCAGCCAATGCTGAGCTCCAATTTCTTTCTGGAGCCAGCCGTCATGATGCGCCCCGACGCCAAAGTCGAAAAAGTCTATCTATACCCCAAGCCGTTGGATTTCCGAAAATCCATCGATGGCCTGGCCGCCCTGGTCGAGCTGGATATCAAGGTGGCGGTGTTCGACCCGGTGCTGTTCGTCTTCCTCAACCGCGCGCGCAGCCGGGTGAAGATTTTGTATTGGGAGCGCAACGGCTTTTGCCTGTGGCTCAAGCGATTGGAGGCTGAACGCTTCAAGTCGCATCCGGAACCTGGCGAAGATGCGATCGTGCTGACGGCCCAGGAGTTGAACTGGTTGTTGGACGGTATCGACCTGTGGCGCAACCGGCCGCACCAGGTTTTGACCCCTAGGTTCGTCACCTGAGCCGGTATAATCCACGGCATGATTTCTGTGCCCGAAACCCTTCCTGATGACCCCGCCGCGCTCAAGCAATTGCTCGCTGAGGTGTTGTCGTCGGCGCAGGAATTGGCCAAGGACAAGGATGGGCAGATCGAGCGCCTGCGCGAACAAAACGCGCTGTTGATCCAGCGCCTGTTCGGCCGTAAATCCGAGCAGAGCAGCGACCCGGATTCACCGCAGCTAGAGATGTTCAACGAAGCGGAAAGCCTGGCCGAAGCGGCGGCTGAAGCTCCGGCCGCTGAGGTCGAGGAAGAAGTCGTTGCGCCGACCAAGCGCCGCGGCAAGCGCAAGCCGTTACCGGCCGAACTACCGCGTGTCGAGGTCATCCACGAACTGCCCGAACACGAACTGACCTGCGAATGCGGTTGCCGCAAGCAGGCCATCGGCGAAGAAACCAGCGAGCAGCTGGAAATCATCCCGATGCAGGTTCAGGTGATCCGCCACATTCGCAAGACCTATGCCTGCAAGGCCTGCGAAAGCGCGCCGGTCACCGCTGACAAACCGGCCCAACTGATCGAGAAAAGCCTGGCCAGCCCGAGCGTGCTGGCGATGCTGCTGACCAGCAAATACGCCGACGGCATCCCACTGTATCGCTTCGAAAAGATGCTCAGTCGCCATGGCATCGACATCCCCCGGCAGACCCTGGCGCGCTGGGTGATCCAGTGCGGCGAACTGCTACAACCGTTGCTCAACCTGATGCGCGACAGGCTGCTGGACAGTCCGGTGATCCACTGCGATGAAACCCGCGTGCAGGTGCTCAAGGAGCCTGGGCGCGATCCGAGCAGCCACTCCTGGATGTGGGTGCAGACCGGTGGCCCGCCTGGCAAACCGGTGATCCTCTTCGACTACACAACCAGCCGCGCGCAGGAGGTGCCGCTGCGCCTGCTCGACGGTTATCGCGGCTACCTGATGACCGACGATTACGCCGGCTACAACGCCGTGGCCGCACAACAAGGTGTTGAGCGCCTGGCCTGCTGGGCGCATGCGCGGCGCAAGTTCGTCGAAGCGCAAAAGGTGCAACCGAAGTAAGCGCTCCATAGACCCCACCTCCCTCTGGAGAGGTTTTGCGTTTTACAGTGGCGTCGTTGGTTGGCAGTTCCAAGGCAGCAGCGCTTCGTAGGCTTCAACGCTGTTGGCCAGCGGCAGGCGTTCGAGGACATGGCGCAGCCAGGCGTAGGGCTCCTGGCCATTGGTCTTGGCGGTTTCCACCAGGCTGTAGAGTTGGGCGCTGGCGGTCGCGCCTTTCGGCGTGTCGCTGAACAGCCAGTTCTTGCGACCTATGACGAAGGGCCGGATCGCGCGCTCGGCAGCGTTGTTATCGATCGGCAGGTGGCCAGCCTCGATGTAGCGTTCGAGTCGGCTCCAGTTGCTCGCCAGGTAGTTCACTGCTTTGCCCAGGGCATTCTGCGCCGTGACCTGCGGCTGGGTTTTCTCCAGCCAGGTCTTGAGCTGATCGAGGAGCGGTAGGCTGTGCTGCTGGCGGCCCCGGTAGCGCTGTTCATCGCTGGCATCCTTAAGTTCGCGCTCGATGCCGTAGAGCTTGTTGATCATCCCCAACGCGATGTCGGCACGCCCGGTTTTGCCCTTCGGTTGCACCTTTTGCGCTTCGACGAACTTGCGCCGCGCATGCGCCCAGCAGGCCAGGCGCTCAACACCTTGTTGTGCGGCCACGGCGTTGTAGCCGGCGTAATCGTCGGTCATCAGGTAGCCGCGATAACCGTCGAGCAGGCGCAGCGGCACCTCCTGCGCGCGGCTGGTTGTGTAGTCGAAGAGGATCACCGGTTTGCCAGGCGGGCCACCGGTCTGCACCCACATCCAGGAGTGGCTGCTCGGATCGCGCCCAGGCTCCTTGAGCACCTGCACGCGGGTTTCATCGCAGTGGATCACCGGACTGTCCAGCAGCCTGTCGCGCATCAGGTTGAGCAACGGTTGTAGCAGTTCGCCGCACTGGATCACCCAGCGCGCCAGGGTCTGCCGGGGGATGTCGATGCCATGGCGACTGAGCATCTTTTCGAAGCGATACAGTGGGATGCCGTCGGCGTATTTGCTGGTCAGCAGCATCGCCAGCACGCTCGGGCTGGCCAGGCTTTTCTCGATCAGTTGGGCCGGTTTGTCAGCGGTGACCGGCGCGCTTTCGCAGGCCTTGCAGGCATAGGTCTTGCGAATGTGGCGGATCACCTGAACCTGCATCGGGATGATTTCCAGCTGCTCGCTGGTTTCTTCGCCGATGGCCTGCTTGCGGCAACCGCATTCGCAGGTCAGTTCGTGTTCGGGCAGTTCGTGGATGACCTCGACACGCGGTAGTTCGGCCGGTAACGGCTTGCGCTTGCCGCGGCGCTTGGTCGGCGCAACGACTTCTTCCTCGACCTCAGCGGCCGGAGCTTCAGCCGCCGCTTCGGCCAGGCTTTCCGCTTCGTTGAACATCTCTAGCTGCGGTGAATCCGGGTCGCTGCTCTGCTCGGATTTACGGCCGAACAGGCGCTGGATCAACAGCGCGTTTTGTTCGCGCAGGCGCTCGATCTGCCCATCCTTGTCCTTGGCCAATTCCTGCGCCGACGACAACACCTCAGCGAGCAATTGCTTGAGCGCGGCGGGGTCATCAGGAAGGGTTTCGGGCACAGAAATCATGCCGTGGATTATACCGGCTCAGGTGACGAACCTAGGGGTCAAAACCTGGTGCGGCCGGTTGCGCCACAGGTCGATACCGTCCAACAACCAGTTCAACTCCTGGGCCGTCAGCACGATCGCATCTTCGCCAGGTTCCGGATGCGACTTGAAGCGTTCAGCCTCCAATCGCTTGAGCCACAGGCAAAAGCCGTTGCGCTCCCAATACAAAATCTTCACCCGGCTGCGCGCGCGGTTGAGGAAGACGAACAGCACCGGGTCGAACACCGCCACCTTGATATCCAGCTCGACCAGGGCGGCCAGGCCATCGATGGATTTTCGGAAATCCACCGGCTTGGGGTATAGATAGACTTTTTCGACTTTGGCGTCGGGGCGCATCATGACGGCTGGCTCCAGAAAGAAATTGGAGCTCAGCATTGGCTGGCCTGCGGATCATTTGTAGATGAGGTTTATGGAGCGCTTACCAACCGAAGGGCAAAACCGGGCGTGCCGACATCGCGTTGGGGATGATCAACAAGCTCTACGGCATCGAGCGCGAACTTAAGGATGCCAGCGATGAACAGCGCTACCGGGGCCGCCAGCAGCACAGCCTACCGCTCCTCGATCAGCTCAAGACCTGGCTGGAGAAAACCCAGCCGCAGGTCACGGCGCAGAATGCCCTGGGCAAAGCAGTGAACTACCTGGCGAGCAACTGGAGCCGACTCGAACGCTACATCGAGGCTGGCCACCTGCCGATCGATAACAACGCTGCCGAGCGCGCGATCCGGCCCTTCGTCATAGGTCGCAAGAACTGGCTGTTCAGCGACACGCCGAAAGGCGCGACCGCCAGCGCCCAACTCTACAGCCTGGTGGAAACCGCCAAGACCAATGGCCAGGAGCCCTACGCCTGGCTGCGCCATGTCCTCGAACGCCTGCCGCTGGCCAACAGCGTTGAAGCCTACGAAGCGCTGCTGCCTTGGAACTGCCAACCAACGACGCCACTGTAAAACGCAAAACCTCTCCAGAGGGAGGTGGGGTCTATGGGGCGCTTACGGACATTCAGACCCAGCGGGTGGGTGTCGACTTCGTGTTCTCGCACAGTAACGGCATGGACAAGGTGGTGTTGAAGGGCATCTTCTCCGCAACGAGTTCGACGTCCAACTACCTAGTTAACAACGTGCTTGAGAAAGTTGAGTTCGCCGATGGCACGGTGTGGACTTGGGAGCAAATGATGTTGGCCGGCGTTAAGCAGGTCGGTAGCGATGGTGCAGAGACCATTGTCGGCTGGGCGGGTAACGACATCCTCGATGGCGGCACGGGCAGCAATAAGCTGTATGGCGGTGCCGGCAACGACACGCTGAAGGTACATCTCTCCTCAAAAGACAACCTACTCTCAGGTGGTACTGGCGACGACACGCTCGTCGGTAGTTATTACGCCGATACCTATGTGTTCAACCTGGGTGATGGTGTGGACACCATCACCGATAGCGGGGGCAATGATCAACTGCTCTTGGGTCTGTCCCCCGATCAGCTCTGGTTTCAGCGCAATGGCAATAATCTCGATGTCTTAGTTGAGGGCACCAGTGATCGCGTTACTGTGAGTAACTGGTATTCCAATGGCGCTTCGCGAATAGAGTCGTTGCAGAGCTCTGGTGGTCTTGCGCTTACTGCAGCCCGTGTCCAAACCTTGGTCGATGCGATGGCCTCGTTCGGTGTGCCTGCTGGTGGTGAGTCCAACCTCACTGCCGATCAGCGGGCGCAGCTGGATGTGGTGATTGCAGCCAACTGGCAATAGCTCTATGCGTTGATTGAAAGAAAGGGCTCGTTGAAAGGCGAGCCTTCTCTTTAACTGCAAGTCATCCCCTATGGGTAAGTGATAACTCAGGTAAGCCCTCCACGGAGTCCGTGCACTTCTAAAGCCAAGAGGCTGGAAAGGCCATCGTGGCCGCTTAGCTCACCAGTCCAATAGCAGGGCACCTGTAAGTAACGCTGTATTAATGCGTATGTTTTCGTGTTTGTAGTGCTTTAATCATCTTTCTAAGTGCTGTCAAGTAACTTGATTGCGGGGCTAGTGTGAAGATTGTTTTAACTCGTATTTAAAATTTTCTTGCGAAAGTTTTGCAGGGCAAGGCTGAGTTTTTGGTGTGGTGATATGAAAGTAGTTTGTCAGCTGGGCACAGCTGTACTCTGTTACAGCTAGTTGCTGGTATGCCATTGAGTTAATGGTATAGGCTTGACTTTCTATATCTATGTTCTTGGCGTTGGCGATTTAGTAAATTAAAAACTAAAAAATATATAAGGAGCTTGAATGAAACTCAATGGGACTGTGGGTGGCGACATTTTGCTAGGGATGGTCTGAAGTAGCCATGTATTTCTGGCTGACTTCAGCCCCCGCCGATTTTGAAAGCGGCAAATCGATCAAAAACGATCAGATTACCCATTCATTTCTGTGTTTTTAGCCGCCGCGAGTAGCTCGCGGCAGCCATTTCCCGCATTACAGGCGCACCTCTCCTGCATTGGTCAGTAAATGTCGGCGTGCCATCCACAGGTTCGACAGCGCGAACAGCGTCATCAGTTGCGCCGTGTTCTTGGCCAAGCCACGGAAGCGTGTCTTTACATAACTGAACTGACGCTTGATCACCCGGAACGGGTGCTCAACCTTGGCGCGCACCTGGGCCTTGGCCTTCTCGATCTTGCGTTTGGCTTTGTACAGCGGGCTGCTCTTACCCAGCTTCTTATAGGTGCTGCGGCGGGCAGCAACCTGCCAGATCACCTCGCGCCCATCATGTTCGGGGCGCTTTTCGACGCCGGTATAACCCGCATCGGCGCACACCACGTTTTCCTCGCCGTGCAGCAACTTGTCGACCTGAGTGACATCCGCCACGTTGGCCGCCGTGCCTACCACGCTGTGTACCAGCCCCGACTCGTCATCCACGCCAATGTGCGCCTTCATGCCGAAGTAGTATTGGTTGCCCTTCTTGGCCTGGTGCATCTCTGGGTCGCGTTTGCCGTCCTTGTTCTTGGTCGAACTCGGCGCATTGATCAGCGTGGCATCGACGATGGTGCCTTGGCGCAACGACAGGCCACGGTCGCCAAGATAGCCATTGATGACGGCCAGGATGCCGGCAGCCAACTCATGTTTCTCCAGCAGACGACGGAAGTTGAGGATGGTGGTTTCGTCGGGGATACGTTCCAGACTCAGCCCGGCGAACTGCCGCAGGATAGTGGTCTCGTACAGCGCTTCTTCCATCGCCGGGTCGCTGTAGCCGAACCAGTTCTGCATCAGGTGCACACGTAGCATCGCCATCAGCGGATAGGCCGGCCGACCGCCTTCACCCTTGGGGTAATACGGTTCGATCAGTGCGATCAAACCCTTCCACGGCACCACCCGATCCATCTCGATCAGGAACAACTCTTTGCGGGTCTGCTTGCGTTTGCCGGCGTACTCGGCATCGGCGAAGGTCATTTGCTTCATCGGAAAACTCGGCGGGTGGCGTCCGGGCATTTTGCCAAAATCAGGAAGTCTTATTCAGAGTTTCCCTAGGGATGGTCTGAAGTAGCCCTGTATTTCCGGTCAACTTCAGCCTCCGCTGATTTTGAAAGCGGAAAACTGATCAAAAACGATCAAGTCATCCGCTCATTTCGGTGTTTCTGGCCGCCGCGAGCACCTCGCAGCGGTCATTTCCCACATTACAGGCTCACCTCTCCTGCATTCGTCAGCAAATGTCGACGGGCCATCCACAGGTTCGACAGGGCGAACAGCGTTACCAGTTGTGCGGTGTTTTTGGCCAGGCCACGGAAACGCGTCTTCACATAACCGAACTGACGCTTGATCACCCGGAACGGGTGCTCGACCTTGGCGCGAACTTGCGCCTTGGCCTTCTCGATCTTGCGCTTGGCTTTGTACAGCGCGCTGCGCTTACTCAACGTGTTGTACGTACTGCGGCGGGCTGCGATCTGCCAGATCACTTCACGGCCTTCATGTTCTGGCCGCTTCTCTACGCCGGTGTAACCCGCGTCGGCACCCACCATGTTTTCTTTGCCGTGTAGCAGCTTGTCGACCTGAGTAACGTCTGCAACATTGGCTGCCGTGCCGACCACGCTATGCACTAAACCCGACTCGTCATCGACGCTGATGTGCGCCTTCATGCCGAAGTAATACTGGTTTCCCTTCTTGGTCTGGTGCATTTCCGGGTCACGCTTACCGTCCTTGTTCTTGGTCGAACTCGGCGCATTGATCAGCGTGGCATCGACGATGGTGCCTTGGCGCAATGACAAACCGCGGTCACCCAAATAGCCATTGATGACGGCCAAGATGCCCGCAGCCAGTTCGTGTTTCTCCAGCAATCGGCGGAAGTTGAGGATGGTGGTTTCGTCGGGAATGCGCTCCAGGCTCAGACCCGCAAACTGGCGCAGGATGGTGGTCTCGTACAGAGCCTCCTCCATCGCCGGGTCGCTGTAGCCGAACCAGTTCTGCATCAAATGAACCCGTAACATCGCCATCAGCGGATAGGCTGGACGTCCGCCTTCACCCTTGGGGTAATGCGGTTCGATCAAGGCAATCAAACCCTTCCACGGCACAACCTGATCCATCTCGATCAGGAACAGCTCTTTGCGGGTTTGCTTGCGCTTGCCGGCGTACTCGGCGTCGGCGAAGGTCATCTGCTTCATCGGAAAACTCGGCGGGTGGAGTTCAGGTATTTTGCCAAATTCAGGAAGTCTTCTTCAGGGTTTCCCTAGGTGGCGAAGGTAACGACACTCTGGATGGTGGTGCTGGTGATGACACCATGACTGGTGGCGCTGGTAACGATCTCTATATGGTCGATTCTTGGGGTGACCAGGTTATCGAAGAGGTTGATGGCGGTATCGATACCGTTAAGTCGAGTGCCGATTTTGGTCTGGGCGCGAATGTCGAGAATCTGACCCTGACTGGCAGTACGGCGATCATGGGGCATGGTAACGAGCTGGATAACACTATTCGCGGCAATAGTGCGGATAACCACCTATTTGGTGGCGATGGTAATGACCGACTCTACGGGGGGGATGGCAATGACCTCCTAGATGGTGGCGCTGGTGACGACAGGCTAGACGGCGGCACTGGTGATGACTCCTTAAACGGGGGGGTGGGTAACGACTCTCTTCATGGCGGTGCCGGCAGTGATCGTCTGGATGGCGGGGAGGGTAATGATCGCCTCTACGGCGAGGAGGGTGACGACGAGCTTCTCGGTGGCGAGGGTAATGATTACCTACATGGTGGCGCCGGAAATGATTTCCTGGACGGTGGTGCAGGAAATGACACTTTGGAAGGTGGAGACGGCGATGATCATCTAATGGGCATGGCCGGTGACGATCGCCTTTTCGGCGGTGATGGCAATGACCACCTGATGGACTTCGAAGGAAATAACCGTCTGCAGGGTGGTGCTGGCAACGATTGGCTGCATGCCGGCGAAGGTAACGACACTCTGGATGGTGGTACTGGTGATGACACCATGACTGGTGGCGCCGGTAACGATCTCTATATGGTCGATTCTTGGGGTGACCAGGTTATCGAAGAGGTTGATGGCGGTATCGATACCGTTAAGTCGAGTGTCGATTTTGGTTTGGGCGCGAATGTCGAGAATCTGACCCTGACTGGCAGCACGGCGATCATGGGGCATGGTAACGAGCTGGATAACACTATTCGCGGCAATAGTGCGGACAATCACCTATTTGGTGGCGATGGAAATGACCGGCTGTATGGTGCAGAGGGTAATGACCATTTAATGGGGCACACCGGTGACGATACTCTGGACGGTGGAGCGGGAAATGACCGCCTGCTAGGCGATGATGGCGATGATCGTCTTAGCAGCGGCACTGGTGATGACTCTTTGGAGGGAGGGGCGGGTAACGATTCCCTTCATGGAGGTGCCGGCAATGATCGTCTGGATGGCGGGGAGGGTAATGATCGCCTCTACGGCGAGGAAGGCGACGACGAGCTTCTCGGTGGCGAGGGTAATGATTACCTACATGGTGGCGCCGGAAATGATTTCCTGGACGGTGGTGCAGGAAATGACACCTTGGAAGGTGGAGACGGCGATGATCATCTGATGGGCATGGCCGGTGACGATCGCCTTTTCGGCGGAGATGGTAATGACCACCTGATGGACTTCGAAGGAAATAACCGTCTGCAGGGTGGTGCTGGCAACGATTGGCTGCATGCCGGCGAAGGTAACGACACTCTGGATGGTGGTACTGGTGATGACACCATGACTGGTGGCGCCGGTAACGATCTCTATATGGTCGATTCTTGGGGTGACCAGGTTATCGAAGAGGTTGATGGCGGTATCGATACCGTCAAGTCGAGTGTCGATTTTGGTTTGGGCGCGAATGTCGAGAATCTGACCCTGACTGGCAGCACGGCGATCATGGGGCATGGTAACGAGTTGGATAATACTATTCGCGGCAACAGTGCGGATAACCACCTATTTGGTGGCGATGGTAATGACCGACTCTACGGGGGGGATGGCAATGACCTCCTAGATGGTGGCGCAGGTGGTGACAGGCTAGACGGCGTCACTGGTGATGACTCCTTAAGCGGGGGGTAACGACTCTCTTCATGGAGGTGGCGGCAATGATCGTCTGGATGGCGGGGAGGGTAATGATCGCCTCTACGGCGAGGAAGGTGACGACGAGCTTCTCGGTGGCGAGGGTAATGATTACCTACATGGTGGCGCCGGCAATGATTTCCTGGACGGTGGTGCAGGAAATGACACCTTGGAAGGTGGAGACGGCGATGATCATCTAATGGGCATGGCCGGTGACGATCGCCTTTTCGGCGGTGATGGCAATGACCACCTGATGGACTTCGAAGGAAATAACCGTCTGCAGGGTGGTGCTGGCAACGATTGGCTGCATGCCGGCGAAGGTAACGACACTCTGGATGGTGGTACTGGTGATGACACCATGACTGGTGGCGCCGGTAACGATCTCTATATGGTCGATTCTTGGGGTGACCAGGTTATCGAAGAGGTTGATGGCGGTATCGATACCGTCAAGTCGAGTGTCGATTTTGGTTTGGGCGAGAATGTCGAGAATCTGACCCTGACCGGCAGTACGGCGATCATGGGGCATGGTAACGAGCTGGATAACACCATTCGCGGCAATAGTGTGGATAACCACCTATTTGGTGGCGATGGTAATGACCGACTCTACGGCGGTGATGGCAATGATGTATTGGACGGTGCTTCCGGTAACGACAGCCTTGAGGGCGGTGAGGGTTCCGATACTTATCTGTTCGGTATCGGCTCAAATCAGGATCGTATTACCAATAATGACAGCTCGCCGGATAGCGTCGATACCTTGTTATTTGGCGATGGGATATCACTGGAGCAGTTGTGGTTCCGCAAGGTCGGCTCAAGTTTGGAAGTCAGCGTCATCGGCACTGACGATAAAGCAACTGTGAGCAACTGGTATTCGGGCAGCAACTATCATCTGGATCAGTTCAAGACTGCCGATGGTAGAGCTTTGTTGGACGGGCAGGTGCAGAGTTTGGTCGACGCCATGGCTTCGTTCGGTGTGCCACCTGGCGGTGAGTCCAACCTCAGCGCTGATCAGCGAGCGCAACTTGATGTAGTGATTGCAGCCAATTGGCAATAGATCATAAGCGATAGTGTTCAAGCAAAGGCCCATCCGATGATGGGCCTTTGCTTTTCTAGGCTGTTAACCCGTTTCTGTATGTCGCTGCGTCTACCTGAGCGAATGGTTTGTTCGATCGCTCAGGAGATGCCCTCATGTCTGCTTACCCCGTATTGCTTACCCGCCCTCTACTTGCCGGTTTTGCCGCAGGCGTATTGATCAGCCTTGGTGCGTGCAGCGCCGCCAATCCCGAAGCGCTGGCCACCGAGGCTGGTAGCCCGCAGCTAAGTGATCAGGCCCATAAGCGTGAACGTGCCGAATTGCATGAACAGCTGGCCGCTGCTCCAGCGGAACTACAACGCAAAAGCCAGGTGGCGGGCAGGGCGGTGATGCCCAGCGTGGCGTATGCGCCGATGCCGATGTCTGTGCAAGCCGATTTCTTGCCGCCGGGTTACCGTGATGAGAACCGCGAGCAGTATCAGAAACTGGCTGACAACCCGGTGCATGCCGTGGCCGAGACTCTGGTGTCGACCTTTAGCATTGATGTGGATACTGGCAGCTACGCCAATGTGCGGCGCTTCCTCAATGGCGGGCAGTTGCCGCCGCAGGATGCGGTGCGTCTGGAGGAACTGGTCAACTACTTCCCCTATGCCTATCCGCTACCGAAGGGCAATGTGCCGTTCGGCGTGCACACCGAGCTGGCAGCCACGCCGTGGAACCCCGAGAGCCGCCTGCTGCGTATCGCCATCAAGGCTTCGGATCTGCGGGTAGACGAGCTGCCGTCGGCCAATCTGGTGTTTCTGGTGGATGTCTCCGGCTCGATGGATCGCCGCGATGGCCTGCCGATGGTGCAGGGCACGCTGAAGCTGCTGGTCGAGCAGCTGCGCGCTCAGGACAAGGTGTCGCTGGTGGTCTACGCAGGCTCATCCAGCGTGGTGCTGGAACCGACTGCCGGCAGTGACAAGGCCAAGATTCGTGCGGCTATTGATCAGTTGACGGCGGGCGGCTCCACTGCCGGCGAGTCGGGCATTAAGTTGGCCTATCAGCAGGCGCAGCAGGGCTTTATCGATGGCGGCATCAATCGCATCCTGTTGGCCACCGATGGCGATTTCAATGTCGGCATCAGCGACTTCGAGACGCTTAAGCAACTGGCCGCCGACAAGCGCAAGACCGGCGTCTCCCTGACCACCTTGGGCTTTGGCACTGACAACTACAACGAGCGCCTGATGGAGCAGCTGGCCGATGCCGGCGACGGTAACTACGCCTATATCGACAACCTGCGCGAGGCGCGCAAGGTGCTGGTGGATCAGCTCAGCTCGACCCTGGCGACTGTGGCTAGCGATGTGAAGATCCAGGTCGAGTTCAACCCGGCCGAGGTCAGCGAATATCGGCTGTTGGGCTATGAGAATCGTGTCCTGAAACGTGAGGATTTCAGCAACGACAAGGTCGATGCCGGTGAAATCGGTGCCGGCCACACGGTAACCGCGCTGTATGAGGTGGTGCCTGTGGGCGGCAAGGGCTGGCTGGAGCCGCTGCGCTATCAGCAAGCGGCCAAGGTCGGCAGTCCGGCGGGCGAGCTGGCCTGGTTGCGCATTCGCTACAAGGCGCCCGGGCAGGACGTCAGCAAGCTGCTGGAACAACCGATTCAGGCCGCCGATACGCGCGCTATCAGCCAGGTCAGTGAAGACCTGCGTTTTGCCGCAGCGGTGGCCGCATTCGCCCAGCAGCTCAAGGATGATACCTATACTGGGCGTTTCAGCCTGGCCGACAGCGCCGAGTTGGCGCGCAATGCCAAGGGCGACGACCGTTTCGGTTTGCGCGGCGAGTTTGTTCAGCTGGTGGAACTGGCGCAGAGCCTGCAAACTGCGTCGAATCCTTCAACGACCGCACGAGTACAGCAGTGAATCGACCCCTCACGGATGACGACGCCGCCTTGTTGCGGCGTTACCGCCGCGGTGATGCGGCGGCTTTCGCCGAGTTGTATCAGCGTCATCGCCTCGGCTTGTTCCGCTTTCTGCTCGGCCTGTGTGGCGACCACGCCCTGGCCGAGGAGGTGTTTCAAGACACCTGGATGAGCCTGATCCGCAGCCAGAGTGAACAGCGCGATAGCGTGCTGTTCAAGACCTGGCTGTACCAGATCGCCCGCAACCGCTTGATCGATCACTGGCGCAAGCATGGTCGGCACCAGGCGGGGCATGCTGAGTACGATGAACAGCAGCATGCCCCGCACGACCCGCAGCCGGGGCCTGAGCAACAGCTCAGCCTGAGCCGCGATCAGCAGCGTTTAGAGGCCGCCCTGGCGGATTTACCGGCAGAGCAGCGCGAAGTATTTCTGCTGCGCGCCCACGGCGATCTGGAATTGGCCGAGATCGCCGAGCTGACCCAGATCCCTGCTGAAACAGTGAAAAGCCGATTGCGCTATGCCCTGCAAAAGTTACGTCGGCTGCTGGCTGACCCGGCCGCCGAGGAGTTGTCCGTATGAACCACGACCAACATAGGCCCGATGAGCTGGAACAGCAGATGCTTGCGCATTTTCGCCAGCACAGCGGCGGTGAGCCCAGTGCGCAGCTGGACGCGCAGATTCTCGCTGCGGCCAGTGCAGCCGTGCGCGATGTGGCCACAGATAAGGCTCAGCCCAGTTTGGTCGCGCGTCTGTACAGCTGGCTGTTCGGCGCAGGCGGTCGGCAACGCTGGTCGGTGGCGTTGGGTGGGGTCGCTTGCCTGGGGATTGGGGTGAGCCTGACCTGGCGCACCTTCGAGCAGGCTCCAGATGCTTTCGATGTTGTGCCCAGTGGCGCGCCCATGGCGCCGGCTGCGGCAAGGATGGCACCGCAATCCGCACCGATGCCCGCGCCACTGGCAGAATCCGCGGTGATGGCTGATGAGGCAGAGCGCTCACGTGCGGCGCAGCCTGCGCCAGTGATCCAGGGCTACAGCGCCGATGCCGCCAAGCCCGAGAAAAAGCTTTCGGCCGGAGCGTCCAATCAGCTGCTACGTGAAGAACCCGCGGCCGATGCGTTGCATGAACAACTGCCACAAGCAGCCCGTGCGCCCGCTGTTTCAGCCCCCGATAAAGCGGTAGAAGCTGCAGGCAGCCAGGCCGAGCAGCAACTGCGCAGCGAGTTGCAACGCTTACTCAAATTGCGCCGTGATGGCTGGACGGACGAGGCCGATGTCTTGCTGTTACAGCTGATGCGCGAGCACCCGGAGCTGGATATCGACGCGCAATTGCAGCAGCTGCAATCGGCTGAATAAGGCGAGGTAGGTCAGTCGCTGGTGGCCATCGATACGGGTGGCCGTCGGCTGATTCTTAGTACGCTGTTACCTGCCGTACCGATTACGCGCTTGCCAGTGCACAGGGCAGGGGCCAGCATAGCGACTTGTGTCACTGCCTTTGTAACTGCCCATGTTGCCTATTCGAAGCCTCGTATTGCTGCTGACACTGTTGTCACTGGCGGCCTGCG
This sequence comes from Pseudomonas anguilliseptica, assembly GCF_900105355.1. Classification (NCBI taxonomy): domain Bacteria; kingdom Pseudomonadati; phylum Pseudomonadota; class Gammaproteobacteria; order Pseudomonadales; family Pseudomonadaceae; genus Pseudomonas; species Pseudomonas anguilliseptica. Next base: position 4,730,192 of record NZ_FNSC01000001.1, on the reverse strand, counting down.
AGCAAAGCACCAACCCTCCTGCACCGTCCAAGGTTGAAACCGCCAAGTTGCAACCTACGCAAGCCGTGGTTACCAGCAAAGCGGCCAAGGTCGAGCATGCGCCCGTTGTGAGCAAGCTTGCGCAGCCCAAGGCTGCCGAAGCCAAACCGGTTCCAGCCAAGCCAAAACCCGCTGTGATTGCGAGCAAGCCCGAGCCGGCTGAGCCGAAAGCAGCGCTGGATCTGAGCCTGCATACCAATGTGTTTGATCCCCTGCAGCCGGTGGCACCGCTCAGCGACCTGTCGATCCCGTTATTGCCGCCTATGTTTGGCGACAAGGATAAGACCGAGGGGCCCTTTCAACTTAATGGCAAACTGATCACCAACGAGCGCGATGACGACTACTGGCAATCGGTGGAAGGCGCGCAACTGGAGTTCGAATTCAAGCAGTAGCAGGCAGGGCTGAAAGCCTGCCTGCTGGCGGCAATCAGAAGCGATAGGCTTGCTCGCCAATGGCGGCGAACAGGTTGGGGTCCAGCGGGGTAAAGCGCTGCTCGCCCGGCAGACGCACCCATAGCGGTTCTTGCACCCGCGTCGGATCGTAGGCGGCCTGCTTGAGGTCGGCCTTCTTGTATTTGAAGGTGCCGGTGGTTTCCACCTCGCCCAGCAGGCGGATAAACAGCGGTGAGGCGTATACCGGCAATTCGGTATCCAGGTGCGCGGCAATGGCAGCGCTGTCCAGCTGCTGGCCTTCACTCAGGCGCAGCGCAGCCATGCCACAGCGGCCGTTGGTGCCGGGGATTTCCACGCCATACACCACCGCATCCTCGACACCGGGGAAGGCGCCCAGAACGTTTTCCACTTCGGTGGTGGAGACGTTTTCACCTTTCCAGCGGAAGGTGTCACCCAGGCGGTCGACGAATTGCGCGTGCTTGCAGCCGATGTCGCGCATCAGGTCGCCGGTGTTGAACCAGGCATCACCCTTCTTGAACACGTTGCGCAGGATCGCTGCCTCGCTCTTGGCCGGGTCGGTGTAGCCGTCGAACGGCCACTTGGCGCTGATCTCGCTGATCAGCAAACCCGGCTCGCCCTTGTCGGCTTTCTGCAGAAAACCTTTGGCGGTGCGGATTGCGCAGTCGTTCTCCAGGTCGTAGCGCACGATGGCGTAGGTGGCGGGGGAGAAGCCCACGGTATTGTCGAAGTTGAACGCATTGGTAAAGCCGATATTGCCTTCGCTGGAGGCATAGAACTCAGTGATCTGCTCGACTCCGAAGCGCGCCTTGAACTCGGCCCAGATCGAGGGCCGCAGGCCGTTGCCAATCATGCAGCGCAGGCTGTTGTTCTTCTCTGCCGGAGTCTCTGGCTGGTTAAGCAGATAGCGGCACAGCTCGCCGATATAGCCGAAGCAGGTCGCCTGATAGCGCTGCACATCCGGCCAGAAGGCGCTGGCGGAGAACTTGCGGCGTAGGGCGATGGCCGCACCGCCAGCCAGCGCGGCGCTCCAGCACACGGTCACGGCGTTGTTGTGGTAGCAGGGTAGAGTCAGGTAGAGCACGTCCTGATTGTTCAGGGTCAGGCCGGAATGGCCGAAACCACCGTAGGCCTTGATCCACTTGCCGTGGCTCATGATCGAGGCTTTGGGCAGGCCGGTGGTGCCAGAGGTGTAGATCAGGAAACAAGGATCCTTCATCTGCACCTTGGCGCTATCAGGCGGGTTATCACTGGCCTGACTGCGTGCCAGCTGCATCAAATTGGTCCAGCCGTTGGGGGCCTGGCCGGCGTCCTGCAGGCAATCCTGATCGGCCACCCAGTAACGCGGCGTCTTTGGGTTATCGAGTTGCTCGGCGACCTCATTGAAGGCGGCGAGCAGCTCTTCGCCGATCAACATAAAACCCGGTTTGACCAGATTCAGACTGTGCGCCAGCACCTTGCCGCGCTGGGTGGTGTTGACCAGCGCGCCAACTGCGCCGAGCTTGCTTAGCGCGGCGAGAGTCGCCAGCAGCTCCAGGCGGTTTTCCAGCATCACCGCCACCACGCTGCCATGGCGCACGCCTTCGGCCTTGAAGGCCCAGGCCATGCGGTTGGCCCAGGCGTTGAACTGGGCATAGCTAAGGCTGCGCGATTCATCCAGCAGCGCCGGGCGCTCCGGGTGCTGCTGCGCCGCACGTTCTAGCGCCCAGGCCAGCGACAGGTTCTTCTCGCGATTGCGAATACCGGCGTAATACAGGCCGCGCAACATGCGCGGTACGCGCGGCAGGTGCTGGGGCAGGCGGGCAAGGAAACGCAGGGGGGAAATCAGATCGGTCTGGCTCATGGCGCTCGCGTTTAGGGTTGTTATACGGGGCGAAGGCCAACTCTAGTCGCCGGCATGTACCCCTGCCATGGCTCTGGCGCAAGCCGGGTAGGGCAGGTCGGCAAATAGCGGACAGCCCACGTATTGCCAGCGCGCTCGGCGCTGTGGCATTAGTTCGATACGCCAGCGCGATTAGGCGCTGAATCAGGAGGGTGGAATGAACCTGAACCAGATCACTGTGGCGGTCACCGATGTGCCGCGCGCGATCCGCTTTTACCAGCAACTGGGGCTGCAACTGATTGTCGAGAGCCTGCCTGACTATGCACGCTTCTGCTGCCCGGATGGCCAGGCGAGCTTTTCGTTGAGCAGGGCCGAACAGGTGCCGGCCAGCCAGACGCTGATCTACTTCGAATGCGCTGAACTGGATCAGACTGTCGCGCGCCTGCAGGCCCAGGGTATCGAGTTCAGCATGCTGCCGACCGATCAGCCCTGGCTGTGGCGCGAAGCCTATCTGCAGGACCCCGACGGTAATCCGCTGTGCCTGTATCACGCCGGTGAAAATCGTCTGAATCCGCCTTGGCGGTTGAACTGAAGCGCCTGTTTGGGCGGATTTTCCACGCGCGAACCATCGATTTCGGCTGGCGGCTAGACTATCCGGAGCATTCGCCCAAACAGGTTTTAGCGCAGGGTTTGTGCATGAGAACGACCTGCCGTGCTCCAGCTGTATTAGTCCTCTTTGCACTGAGCGTGCTGACCCCGCTGGCGGTTGCCGACAGCCAGCGCGTCGTCTATTTCGACTTGCCGCTGCACACGCCGCTGCCAGAGTAGGCCGACAGCGAAGGGACGGCGATTGCCTACTTCGGCAAGATTGCCGAATGCATGCAATTCAGCGAGGTGAGTTACCAGCGTTATCCGTTACCGCGGCTGTTGCAGATACTGCAACAGGGCAAGCTGAACATGGCGCTGATCCTGGCCAAAACCCTCGAGCGCGAAGCCGCACTGGTCTACCCGGCGCAGCCCTTTGTGGTGGTGCAGCCGCTGCTGCTGGTGGCGTACCAACACCTCTGCAGCGGTGGCAACGGTCGAGCAGCTGTTGCCCTTGTGCCTGGGGGCCTAGCAGGACGGTTATCGCTCGCCCATGCTGCGTGACCCGCGTTTGCAGCGCAAACCCTGAGCAGCAACAACGTGCTGATTCAGAGCCTGCACATGATCCAGGTCGGCCGCCTGGAGGCATTTTTTCGCCAGCAGTTGTTGCCTTAGGCCTGGACTGTGCTGCTTCCCTCCGGGCTGCTGTGTCGGAACTGCTCAGGGGAGCTGCTGCCAGAGGCGTGGCCAATGCTCTACCCAGCAGCAGCGATGGTCATAGCCTGGCAGCACTCTGGTCTGGGCCCTGTGGGTCGGCGGATAGGCGGCGATGAAGGCTTCGGCCAGCTCAGGTGGTACCACCCAATCCTGCTCGCCGAGCAGATGAACCTGCGCCACTGTGGCCAAGCGCGTGCGCATCTGCGCCGGGTTGAGCGAGTCCAGTAGGGGCGTCAGCCGGTGATGAGTAGTCCAGGCAGCATGATCGAGATTACCGGCCACCGTGACCACTCGCACGACATCCTTCCGGCGCGCCGCCAGCAGCAACGCCAGGGCACCACCGCCGGAATAACCGACCAGCACCAGGCGCTGTGCGCCGGCCCGTGCCTTTAATTGGTTGGCGGCTTGGTCGAGGCTGTGCACCACCTCGTCGGCGAAGCGTGCGCCGGTCCAGTAGCGCTGCTGACAGGGTTGCTCGTTGGTGCCCAGATACTGGCAGGGCCGGCCCAGATAGGCGGCGTTGCCATTGGGCTGTGCCAGGGCCAGGTGTAGCGCCAGCGGGTCTAGCGGCGTCGGGTCGAAGGAGGGTTGCTGGCTGTTGAGCCAGGCAAAGCCGTCGCCCTCCAGATAAAGCGTCAGCTCCTCGCTCTTGCGCTGGGCTGCATAGGCCTGCAATTGAAAGACTCCAGCCTCCAGCTGTAATGCCTGCCAGTGATGCTCGTGCGCCAATGTGGCTGCTAGCTGGCGACGTGCCTCCGGGCTGGGCACGGAGGTGCAGGCCGTAAGCAGCAACGTCGCGAGCAAGGGCAGCAGATAGCTCGGTTGCCTATATCGGGAGGCTCTGTCCAAGTGGGCGGTGGATGCCAAACCCGCTAAGCCGAGGCGCCTCGGCTTTTTAGCATCTCGGCTGGCGTGTTGTGTCATGGCCGTTATCTGTGCGGTAGGGCTATGGAGTATGCATGCCTTATAAACGCAAAGGCCACGACATCAGTCGTGGCCTTTTGTGATTACGCTGTGTCGCTTAGAACGCCCAGCGTGCCTTGATGGACGCACTCTGGTTGGTGAAGTCGCTGCGCGCTTCGGCGTCATAGCGCAGGCTGACTTCGGTTCCACCATCCAGGGTGTGGGTCAGACCCAGGCCGGCGCGCGCCAGCCAGGGCTCCATGTCCAGCCCCATGGCATTGAAGGTTGCGCCCGGTGCGCCGGCGTAGGCGGAGGTCATGCTGCTGCCCTCGTTGATGACGTCGTAGCCTGCCCCCAGATTGGCGCTGATCAGGGTTGTCTCGGTCAGGGCGTAATCGAGCTTGCCGTCTATGCCCAAGACCAGCTCTTCGGTGTTGCGACTGTCGACGTCGAGGTTGAGTAGGCCGGCTCCTTTTTCCTGGTAGGAGTCGTCGCCAATCCAGGTGTAGTCGGCACGAACCGAAGGTACGAAGGTCAATTGCTCGGAAAGGCGCAGGCGGTGACCGATGCCGATGCCGGCGTGGGCGCTGTAGCCGTCGTAGTCGGACTCGGCGGCGGTGCCGGCGAAGGGCATGTGGCGAGTACCTTCGGTGCGATTCTGGCCGACGTCCAGCTGGAAGTTCAACTCGGTCTCAGGGCTCAGGGCATAGCTGCCATAGCCGATCAACTGGAAGGTGTCGATCTGCGCATCCTGTGGCGCGGCGTGTGAATCGCTGTTGATATTGGTTTCGGCATAGGCAAAGGCCAGGCCGAGTGTGAGGGCCTCGGATACGGCAGCATCGACTCCGAGCGCCAGGCCCTTGCTGTCGGCATCGAAACCGGCGATGCCGTTGCGTGCATTCTGGTCGGCCCACGAGCCGAAGCCCTTCATCCAGAAGTGTTCGCTGCCGAGCAGTGGGTCGCCGGAGGACAGACCGCTGATGCTGTTTTGGCGAGCCTGAATCACGTCGTTGATAGCGGACAGGCTGTTGCTGATGGCATTGGTCGTAGCACCGAGCAGTAAAGGTAGGGTCTGGGTCGCAGCGTTGGAGCGCTGTTGAGCGGTGCTCAAGGTGTTGAAAAGGGCCAGCAGTTCGGGGCTGGCGTCAATTACGCGGGCGGCCCCCAGGGCGGGGCTGTTGTGCAGCTGGGTGGCAGAGTCGAACACGCCGCCAGTTGCCGCCGGTGGGGCGGAATAGAACACGCCATCGCCGTTGGTGAAGAAACTCAGCGGGAGGCCGAGGCTGGTGGCTGGGCTGAAGGTGGAGATAACCACGCTATAGACCTGACCACCGGAGACGCTAAGAGTCACTAGTGGACAAAGTCCCGAGATGCCGCAAACGTCGGCGGTGCCAGAGTCGTCGTTACCCGCCAGGGCTCCCTGGCCCGGAGTGTTCGGATTGAAGAAGCCGCTGTAGATAATCATCACGGTGTCGACCGGAGTAGCGTTCTGGCCAAAGGCAAAGGCAGCATTGCTTGCATTTGGCACGAAGTAGACGACCGCATAATTGTATGCGTTGGCACCACTGGTTAGGGCGCTGGGGTTGCCGAGCACCATGTTGCCGAGGTTGGACGTGCTGAGGTTAATCACTCCGGTACTGGCATTGGCGTTGCTGATGCTGAAGGCAGCTGCCTGACTGAGCGCTGGCTGTAGTAGCAGCGAAGTCATGGCGGTGGCCAGGGCGCATTTCTTTAAATAGAGGAACGGGGAGGCAGGGCGGCGCATGACGACTCCGTTGATGGCATTGCACTGCTAGTGGTTGCTGCGTGGCGAGCAGGTTTTGGGTGGCATAATGCTATTATTGTTGGAGTTGGCGAAACGAGCAAATCTGAGCGCTGGCGAAGCGAGTTGCCTCTGGAGGTCGAGGATGCGGCCCTTGTAGTCGGGCGAAATACCTATGTTTGAGTTCGCCTGTTGTGGACGCCCGCCGGCGAGCACAGCTTGCTGTGCCTACTGGACAACCGCGTGCAGTCGCTCAATCGCGGACAACGAACAGTGGCGTTGCCGCGGCTCGGGCGCTATCACAGCCTGCTGTGGCGCTGGGCCGAGGCATAAAGCAAAAGGCCATGACATCAGTCGTGGCCTTTTGCGTAACTGCTTAGAACGCCCAGCGTGCCCTGCGCGAGTCATTGTCTAGTGGCCTGTCTGGTTAATCCAATAACTCATTCCGAATTACAGCCAGCTTTGCTCGATGCACGGAGCTGATAATCGACTCAGCCGTTTTGCTCCAGCGGAACGGCTTAGCCGAATGTTCGTTATGAGCCTCAATGAAGCGACGTATCGCCGCTCTCAGGTCAGCCACGCTGCTGAAGGCATCACGATAAAGCGCCCGTCTTTCCAGTTGCGCAAACCAGCCCTCCACGGCGTTCAGCCACGAGGCGCTGGTCGGTGTGAAGTGCAGCTTGAAACGGGGATGCTTCTCCAGCCATTCCCTGACGGCAGCGGTCTTGTGAGTCGAGCTGTTGTCCAGAATTACATGCAGGTCCAGCTCGGCGGGGGTGCTGCGGTCGATCTGTCGAAGGAACTCCAAAAACTCCTTGGCCCTGTGCCGCTGGGTGATACGGCCGATGACCTTACCCGTCAGGATGTCAAAGTCTGCGTACAGACTGGCCGTACCGTGGCGCTTATAGTCATGCGTCCGCCGCTCAATCTGCCCGGGCTTGAGCGGCAGCATGGGCTGTGTGCGGTCCAGCGCCTGGATCTGTGTTTTTTCGTCAACAGATAGCACCAGGGCGTTGTCGGGCGGATTCAAATAGAGCCCGACGACATCGACCACTTTGTCTGCAAAGTGCGGGTCGTTACTGATCTTGAAGGTTTTCAACCGGTGCGGCTTGAGGTCGGCAGCAGCCCACACCTGTGCGACCTGCCAGATGCTGACCCCAGCGTACTTGGCCATCAACCGTAGGCTCCAGTGGGTAGCTTCGCGCGGTACTCGCTGGGTCGTCAGCGTCAGGATTTCCTTGATCTTCGCTTCGTTGAGCTTGCGAGGCGCTCCACTGCGCCGCAGGTCACTCAGCCCCTCCAGACCGGTCTCCTGGTAGCGTTTACGCCATTTGAAGACCACTGGCGCAGAGACTTGCAGCTGCTCGCTGATCTCCTTGGGCGTGAGACCGTTGGCCAGCAGCAACAGAATTCTGGCCCGCTGGCCGATGCTCTGAGGCAGCGATCCCATGCGTAACCAGCCTTGCAGCATGTCGGCATCACTGGGACTCAAGAAGAATGGGGCTGCTGGCCGGGCCATATGGGAGCTCAATTCATGACGATAGAGCGCGCAGTATACTGGCTCGGCATTGGATTAATGAATTTTACAGACAGTTCGCTAGGGTGGTCTGCGCGTAGGTGAAGGCCAAGCCCTGGCGGGTGTTGGCGCTGACGGCGGCGTCAGCACAAATGGTCAGGCCCTGACTGGCGCGGTAGCTCTGGGGTCAGTCGACAAACAGGTCGGTCATCAGTTTTCCGCTCGGGTCATAACGGTACTGCTCGAAGTCGCTCTGGCCCTGTTCGCGGAGAATTTCTTCGTCGATCAGCAGGCGGCCGCTGATGCTGCGTTCGCTGCTGGACAGGATGGCATGGGCCGCATCGGCCATGATCGCCGGCAGGCGTGCAGCTTTCATCACCGCAGGGCCGCCGGCCTCGAATTCGATGGCGGCGGTGGCGATTACCGTCTTTGGCCACAGTGAGTTGACGCTGATGCCGTACTTCCTGAATTCCTCGTGCATGCCCAAAGTCAGCATGCTCATGCCGTACTTGGTGGTGGTGTAGGGGCCGTAGTTGGCGAACCACTTGGCGTTGAGGTTAAGTGGTGGCGACAGGCTGAGAATATGGCCACGGCTGTCCTTGAGGTAGGGCAACGCTGCCTGGCTGCAGACCATCACCGCGCGGGTGTTGATCTGGAACATCAGGTCGAAGCGCTTGGGGTCGAGTTTCTCCACACCCACCAGTTTGATGGCGCCGGCGTTGTTGATCAGGGCGTCGATACCGCCAAAGTGCTCGGCGGCTTTGGCCATGGCGGTTTTTACTGCGTGTTCGTCACGCACATCGACTTGCAGGGCCAGGGCCTTGCCGCCAGCTTCCTCAACTTCTGCAGATACCGAATGGATGGTGCCCGGCAGCTTGGCGTGAGGCTCGGCGCTTTTCGCTGCAATCACGATATTGGCGCCTTCGCGCGCGGCGCGCAGAGCGATTTCACGGCCGATGCCGCGACTGGCGCCGGTTATAAACAGGGTTTTACCTTGCAGTGACATAGGCGTGCTCCAGTTATTGTTGTTTTGGTAGGGTGGATGAGGCTTTTTTCATCCACTTTGGCGGCGTGATGGTGGATGGGGGACGCGTCATCCACCCTGGGTTCAGGCTTCGCTGGCTTCGATTTCCACCAGCAACTGACGGTTCTTCACCTGATCGCCACGGCTGATGCCGATGCGGCGCACCACGCCATCGATGCTGGCCTTGAGCGGGTGCTCCATCTTCATCGCTTCCAGCACCAGCAGCAGTTGGCCTTTGCTGACCGTTGCGCCTTCTTCAACCAGCACCTCGACAATCGCGCCGTCCATGGGCGCTTTGACGCTGCCCGAACCGGCCCCGGCGGCGTTGCTGACCGGTTGGTGGGTGATGTCGGTGAAGTGCAGGTTGCCCGCGTGGCCGTACAGCCAGAGGTTTTCGCCGTCCAGGTGATAGGCCAGGCGCTGGCGAATGCCATCGCGCTCCACGGTGGCCCAGCGGCCGTCACTGGTGAGCAACGTCAGGCTGACCTGTTGTTCGCCCATAGTGGCCAACAGGCTTGGCTGTGGGCCGTCTGCGCGCACGTCAAGCTCAACCGTCAGTGATTGTTCGCCGTGCTTGAGGACAAAGTGCCATGGTGCGCTGCCGGCATTGCGCCAACCGGCCAACCCCGGCTGATGCGCGCGGGCGTTGGCCGATTGCTGGAACAGCAATGCGGCAGCAACAGCCAGTTCACCGGCGGCCGGCGGCTGCGGCGACAGGCTTGGGTCGTTGGCAAAGTGCTCGGCGATAAACGCGGTGGTGGCGTTGCCAGCGGCAAATTCAGGGTGGCTGAGCAGGTTGGCGAGAAAGCGCTGGTTGCCGTTGACGCCCAGCAGCACGCAATCCTCAACCGCACGCACCAGCTTGCGCCGCGCTTCTTCGCGGGTAGCGCCATAGGCGATGACCTTGGCCAGCATCGGGTCGTAGAACGGCGTGATGGCCTGGCCTTCAACCAGGCCATGGTCGATGCGGATGCCATCGCGCAGCGCCGGCTCCCAACGCAGGGCGGTGCCGGTTTGCGGCAGGAAGTTATGCGCCGCGTCTTCAGCGTACAGGCGCACTTCCATGGCATGACCGGTCAGGCGAATTTCGTCCTGCTTGAGCGGCAGCGGCTGGCCTTCGGCCACGCGGATCTGCCAGGCGACCAGGTCCTGGCCGGTGATCAGTTCGGTAACCGGGTGCTCGACCTGCAGGCGGGTGTTCATTTCCAGGAAGAAGAATTCGCCGCTCTGGTCGAGGAGAAACTCCACGGTGCCGGCGCCGACGTAGTTGACCGAGGCCGCTGCTTGCACTGCGGCTTCGCCCATGGCTTTACGCAGCTCGGCCGTCATCACCGGGCAGGGCGCTTCCTCGACCACTTTCTGGTGGCGGCGCTGCACCGAGCAATCGCGCTCGCCGAGATAGACGATATTGCCGTGTTGATCGCCGAACACCTGGATTTCCACGTGGCGTGGCTGGATCACTGCGCGTTCGAGAATCAGCTCGTCGCTGCCGAAGGCGTACTGCGCTTCGGAGCGAGCGGTACGGATTTGCGCCAGCAGTTCGCTGGACTCATGTACCAGGCGCATGCCCCGGCCACCACCACCGGCGCTGGCCTTGATCATCAGCGGGTAGCCGATCCGCTCGGCTTTGCGGCTCAGGGTTTCGTCGTCCTGGGCTGCGCCTTCATAGCCGGGAATGCACGGCACGTTGGCTTCGAGCATGGCGATCTTCGACAGGCGCTTGCTGCCCATCAGGTGGATAGCTTCCACGGTCGGGCCGATAAACACGATGCCAGCGGCTTCGCAGGCGCGGGCGAACTCGGCATTTTCCGAGAGAAAGCCATAGCCCGGGTGGATCGCATCGGCGCCGCTTTTCTGTGCTGCGTTGATGATGTTCTCAACCACCAGATAGGACTGGTTGACCTGGGCCGGGCCGATGCAGATGGCTTCATCGGCCAGCTGCACATGGCGGGCGTCGGCGTCTGCCTCTGAATACACGGCCACGGTGCGGTAGCCGAGATCCTGGGCGGTACGCATCACCCGGCAGGCGATTTCCCCGCGGTTGGCGATCAGAATTTTGTTGAATGCGGGCATCTTCGTGCTCCTGTGAGTCGAGTTGCGGATTGCATCCGGCTACGGTCTCGGGTTTCGTAGGGTGGATCGCGCTTTATCGATCCACCGCTTGTTGTCTTTCATCACGCGGGTGGATGTGAAAAGCGATATCCACCCTACGGGGCCGTCCACCCGATCCGTTACAGCGCCCACGTGGGCGCGCGTTTCTGTACAAACGCCATGGTGCCTTCGATGCCTTCTGCGCCGGTTACCGCTGCAGCAAACTGCTCGGCGGCGCGGTCCAGTAGCGGGCCGAGGGCTTCCTGCTCGGCGGCTAGCAACAGCGCCTTGGTCTGGGCATTGGCCTGCGGCGCGCATTGGCGTACTTGGCTCAGTACCTGCTGCAAGCGCACGTCGAGATGTTCGCCATCGACTTCACTGAAATGCACCAGGCCCAGGCGTTCGGCTTCGCTGCCATTGAAGCGGGCGGCGGTGAGGGCCAGGCGCCGGGTTTGGGTCAGGCCGATGCGGCGCACCACAAAGGGGGCGATTTGCGCCGGCAGAATGCCCAGGGTGGTTTCCGGTAGGCCGAACTTGGCGTCCTGCTGGCAGATGGCGATATCAGACACGCAGGCCAGGCCGAAGCCGCCGCCCAGTACCGCGCCTTCCAGCACGGCGATCAGCACCTGTGGCGCGTTCTGCGCCTCTTCCAGCAGGCTGCCGAAGGCGCGGTTAAGGCTGCGGTAGGCGTCGCCACCGGCTGCTCTTGCCCCCGCCATATCCTTGATGTCACCACCGGCGCAGAAATGCCCACCGGCACCGCGCAGCACAATGGCGCGCACGCTCAGATCATTGCGCAGGCTTTCCAGCACGGCGCGCAATTCGCTGGCCATGGCCAGGCTCATGGCATTGCGGCTGTCCGGACGGTTAAGCGTGATATGCAGCACGCCGGCATCGTGGCTTAGCAGCAGGGTTTCGCAGTTCGGTAGGTCAGCCATGGCAGGCTCCTTGATGTATTCGCCAGGGGAGGTGGGGTAGGGTGGGTCACGTCTTATCGACCCACCGAGCGGTGCCACGGTGGACGAAAAAGCGATGCCCACCCTACGTTTTTCCGTTCTTAGCCCTTCTTTATGGCCCGCCATCCCTGGCGGCCACCCTTCGGGCCGTCGCTACGTGACGTTAAAAATAGCTCCCGGCTATTTTTTCTTCCCCGGCAGAATGCCCATCAGCTTGCAGATAATGCCCAGCATGATTTCGTCGGCACCGCCGCCGATGCTTACCAGGCGCACATCGCGGTAGGCGCGGGCTACCGGGTTTTCCCACATGTAGCCCATGCCGCCCCAGTACTGCAGGCAGCTGTCGGTGACTTCACGGCCGAGGCGGCCGGCCTTGAGCTTGGCCATCGAGGCCAGGTTGGTCACATCGCGGCCGCGCACGTATTGCTCGGTGGCCTGATAAACCAGGGCGCGCAGGCACTCGACTTCGGTCTGCAGCTCGGCCATGCGGAAGTGGATCACCTGGTTGTCGATCAGCGCATTGCCGAAGGTCTTGCGCTCCTTGCAGTAGTCGATGGTGGCGTTGATGCAGTGCTCCAGGCCCTTGATCATGTTGGCCGCACCGAACAGGCGCTCTTCCTGGAACTGCAGCATTTGCATCATAAAACCCGCGCCTTCATGGCCGATGCGATAGCGCTGCGGCACGCGCACGTTGTCGAAGAACACCTGAGCGGTCTCCGAGCTGCGCATGCCGAGCTTGTCCAGATGCGGGCTGACCGAAATGCCCGGAGTCTTCATCGGCACGATGATCAGCGACTTGTTGACGTGAGCCTTGTCGTCGCTGGTGTTGGCCAGCAGGCACATAAAGTCGGCCGATGGCGAGTTGGTGATCCACATCTTGCTGCCGTTGATCACATAGTCGTCACCGTCTTTGCGCGCGGTGGTCTTTAGCCCGGCCACATCCGAGCCGGCACCGACTTCGGAGACGCCGATACAGCCGACCATCTCGCCAGTGATGGCCGGTTTGAGGAATTCTTCGCGCAACTCATCGGAGCCGAAGCGCGCCAGGGCCGGGGTGCACATATCGGTCTGCACGCCGATGGACATCGGGATGCCGCCGCAGATGATGGTGCCGAACTCTTCGGCGGCGACTATCGAGTAGCTGTAATCCAGGCCCATGCCGCCGAATTTCTCCGGCTTGGAGATGCCCAGCAGGCCCAGGTCGCCGGCCTTCTTGAAAATCTCGTGAATCGGGAAGCGGCCGTCCTTTTCCCACTGCTCGACGTTTGGGTTGATTTCCTTGTCGACAAAGTTACGGGCCGTGCGGCGCAGCTCTTCGTGTTCTTGGGTAAAGATCATTTTCTTATTCTCCTCAAAACTGTTTGAAAGTTACTGCGCGGCGCATCTGCTGCGTTGCGCGGTGCTCACTGCCTCGCCGTACTACTTGTACTGTCTCGTTGTTGCGCTCCGTGCGCCTTGCAGCTGCGCCTGCTCGCGACACTTTCAAAACAGTTTTCATAGGCGGGCTACGCCGAAAGTGATGGTTTTAAGCGGGCGAACAGCGGCTTCGGCACAGATATCCAGTAGGTAGCCGAGCAGCTTGCGTGTATCGCGAGGGTCGATCAGGCCGTCGTCCCACAGGCTGGCGGTGCCATAGAGTGCGGTGGACTGGCTGTCGAGTTTCTGCGCGGTGACGGTTTCCAGCATGTCGAGCATCTTCGGGTCGGCTTCCTTGCCTTCCTTGAGGTGTTTTTCCTCGGTGACGATGCGCAGCACCTTGCCGGCCTGAGCGCCGCCCATCACGGCGGTTTTGCTGTTGGGCCAGGCGAAGATAAAACGCGGGTCCAGACCACGGCCGCACATGGCGTAGTTACCGGCGCCATAGGAGCCGCCGACGACTATGGTCAGCTTCGGCACCGTGGCGTTGGCCACCGCCTGGATCATCTTCGAGCCGTGCTTGATCACCCCGAGCTGTTCCGACTCGGTGCCGACCATAAAACCGGTGGTGTTGTGAAAGAACAGGATCGGCGTGTTGCTCTGCTCGCACAGCTGGATAAATTGCGCCGCCTTGGCCGCGCCTTGCGGGGTGATCGGGCCGTTGTTGCCGATAAAGCCGCAGGGCTGGCCTTCGATCTGCAAGTGGCCGCAGACGGTCTGGTTGTCGAACTCGTTCTTGAAGTCGAGAAAGGCCGAGCCGTCGGCGATGCGGGCGATGATTTCGCGTACGTCGTAGGGCTTCTTGGCATCAGCCGGGACCAGGCCGAGCAGTTCTTCGACCGGGTACAGCGGCTCCCTGAAGCTGCGCGAAGGGCGCGCCGGCAGTTGGGCGTTCCACGGCAGCATGGCGAGGATTTCACGAGCGATGCGCACGCCATCGGCGTCGTTCTCGGCCAGGTACTCGGCGGTGCCGGCGACCTGGGCGTGCATCTCGGCGCCGCCCAGTTGCTCATCGGTGGCGATTTCGCCGGTGGCGGCTTTCAGCAAGGGGGGGCCGGCGAGGAACATCTTGGCCTTGCCGCGTACCACCACCACATAATCCGACAGCCCTGGCTGATAGGCCCCGCCAGCGGTGCTGGAGCCGTGCACCACGGTGATCTGTGGCAAGCCCATGGCCGACATGCGCGCCTGGTTGGCAAAGCCGCGCGCGCCTTCGACAAAGATGTCGGCGGCATAGTTGAGGTTGGCACCGCCACTTTCGGTCAGCGCCACCACCGGCAGTTTGTTCTCGAAGGCGATCTGCTGCAGGCGCAGGGTTTTCTTCAGCCCGGTCGGGGAGATGGTGCCGCCCTTGATCGCGCTGTTGCTGGCAGTGATCAGGCAGCGCACCCCAGCGATATAGCCGATGCCGGAAATAATCCCACCGCCGGCCTGGGTGCCGTCCTTGTCGTCGTGCAGCTTGTAGCCGGCCAGCGACGACAATTCGAGAAACGGCGCACCGGGGTCGAGCAGCAGATTCAGGCGTTCACGCGGCAGCAGTTGGCCGCGCTTTTCGAATTTGGCTTTGGCCTCGGCGGCTTTGTTCAGGCAGTTCTGTTCGATCTGGCGAAAGCTGGCCACGGCCGCGAGCATGGCCTCACGGTTGTTGGCGAAGTCCTCGCCATGCACGTCAATTTCGGAGTGGATAACCGGCATGGCGTTACTCCTCGCCCTTGAACACGTCAGGCATATACGCCCGGTGGAAGCCGTTATAGGTCTCGCTGTTCTTCGCCTTGCCCAGGGTCCAGGCTCGGGTGCCCTGGCTGGCCGCGCCGTCGATGCGGATGGTGTTGCCGCTGATAAAGTTGGCACCCGGCGTGAGCAGGAAGACGATGGCCGCGGCCACTTCCGATTCGCTGCCGATGCGTTGCAGCGGCACGTGATCCTTGAGGTTGCGGATCATGTTTTTCATCGACTCGGGGTAGGTGTCCATGCCGCTGGAGGCGATCCAGCCCGGTGCCACGGCGTTGACCCGCACCCCGGCGTGGCCCCATTCGTAGGCGGCGGTCTTGGTGAAGTTCTCCATACCGGCGCGCGCCGCACCCGAATGGCCCATCCCCGGCATTCCGCCCCACATATCGGCGAGCATATTGACGATGCTGCCGCCGTGTTTGCTCATGCTTTGCAGGAAGACTTCCTTGGCGATCAGAAAACCGCCCACCAGGTTGGTGCGCACCACGGTTTCGAAGCCTTTCTGGTTGATGCCGATCAGTGGCGCGGGGAACTGGCCACCGGCGTTGTTGACCAGGTGATGAATCTGCCCGCGTTCGGCTACCACGGTTTTCACCATGGCCTTGACGGCCTCTTCATCTCGGATATCGCATACCTGAAAACTGGCGCTGCCGCCGTCTTCGATGATCTCGCCGCAGGTGGTTTCGAGCTTTTCCAGCTTGCGCCCGACCAGCACCACATGGGCCCCCAGATTGGCCAGTTCATGGGCGGTGCAACGGCCGATGCCGCTGCCGCCGCCGGTGACCATGATGGTCTGGCCGCTAAACAGGCCGGGTTTAAAGACTGAGTCGTATGCCATTGTTGTTATCGTCCTAGTCGTAGGGTGGAAAACCGCGCAGCGTTGCCCACCAAGAGCTGGTGGATGGGTAAGGCGTCAGCTACGAGCCCCGATCCACCCTACAAATTTGCAACCAATGTGCTGGGCACCGGTATCGGGAATTCCAGCAGCTGTTGGGCGAAGGCCTTGCCTTGCGGGTCGATACGCAGGGAGGCGACGCCGCCACCACCGAGGGCGTTCTCCAGCAGGAAGTTCAGGCTATGGCTGCCAGGTAGATACCAACGGCTGACCTTGCCGGTTTGCGGGTCGAGCGCGTGCTGCATCCATTCGGCCACGGCCCCCTCGCTCAGCGCAGCGGCGATCCAGGCCAAGTACTCGGGCTTTCTGGCCATCACACCAATATTGCTGTGGTTGCCCTTGTCGCCGGAGCGCGCCACGGCCAGCTTGATCAGCGGCACAGTGCTGTCGACTTGAGTGCTGGGCAGTGGGGCACTGGTGTCGGCGGCAATCTGCGTGATGTCCAGCACCGCGATCTGCGGCAGTGCAACCGGTGTGCGTTCACCGCCGATTTCCACCTCCAGGGCGCAGGCGTTTTTCTTGGCCAAAAAGCTGAATAAACGGATCACCGGATAAACCGTTGGGCGACCGCCGACGATGCCGGTCAGCCCTGGTGCCATGCCGGTCGCGGCCTGGGCAATTTCACGGGAGAACAGTACCAGGGCTTCTTTCTTGGCGTGGCGCACGGCGATCTTGATCACGACTTCGCGGGTGTCGGTGCGCTGGCCATGCGGGCCGTAGGTGGCCTCGGAACCGAGCAGCTCGATGCTGACTTCCTTGTAAGGCCCCCAGCCGCGCTCGGCGAACATTTCCTCGGTCTTGTTGATGATCGCCTGGCTGACTCGCTGGGCTTTCTTCACTGCATCGATACCGGCCATCAGACAGCTGGCGGTGCAGCGGAAACCGTCCGGGTAAGTGGCACTGACTTTGTACTGATCAGTCGGCGGCAGGCCGCGCGCACCCTTCAGCTCCACGCGGTTGTCGCCGACCTGGCTTAGTTGCACCTGAGTGAAATCGCAGAGCACATCGGGCAGGTAATAGGCCCGTGGATCGCCGATCTCATAGAGCATCTGCTCGCCAACGGTAAAAGGCGTGACCAAGCCGCCGGAACCTTCCGGCTTGGTCACGACAAAGCTGCCGTCGGCCACCACTTCCACCACCGGGAAGCCGATGTGTTCGTAATCCGGCACGCTTTCCCAGTCGGTGAAGTTGCCGCCGGTGCACTGCGCGCCGCATTCGATGATATGCCCGGCCAGCGCGGCCTGAGCCAACTGGTCGTAGTTGCTCCAGCTCCAACCGAACTCATGTACCAGGGCGGCGCTGACCACAGCGCTGTCGACCACGCGACCGGTGATCACGATATCCGCACCGAGCTTCAGGGCTTCGACTATACCCGGCGCGCCGAGGTAGGCGTTGACCGAAACGCAGAAGGGCGGCAGTGGTGCGCCGCTAAACATTTCTACGGTGCCAGCCTTGGCCAGTTCACTAAGCTGGGGTTGCAGGTTGTCGCCCTGCAGTACGGCAATCTTCAGATTGACCCCGGCTTGTTCACAGGCAGCGGCCAGTGCCGCGGCGCAGGCACTCGGGTTGACCCCGCCGGCGTTGCTGATTACGCGGATCTTCTTGGCGGCGATCTCCTCCAGCAGCGGCGTCAGCACTTCGACGAAGTCACGGGCATAGCCTTCATCGGGCTTCTTCATCCGCGCGCCGGCCATGATCGACATGGTGACTTCGGCCAGGTAGTCGAACACCAGGTAATCCAGTTCGCTGCCCTTTACCAGCCGGGCGGCGGCGGTGCTGGTGTCGCCCCAGAAGGCGGAAGCGCAGCCGATGCGTACGGTTTTAGTCATTGGAAGAGGTCCGCAACACATGAATAAGGTGATTTGAAGGCTACCAAGCAAGCGCTTGGTTGAAAAGCCCTGGGTTGAATCTTTCTAACCGAAAGTGTGGCCAAGCGCTTGCTTGGGTGGCTGGCGCAGCATAAATTTCACTAATAACGACAAGCACTTGGGTAAATCCAGTTGAGAGCCAGTGTGCAATTGCAGGCTGGATTGCTTGGCCCGAGGCATAAAGAGAGTTGGAGAGTACTTAGCGTGGATGATCAACAAGCGCAGGCGGTGATGCAGCAACTGGTGGCCAGCGGGCAGATCACCGATCCGGACAGCGCACGCGGCAAGTTGCTGCAAACCGCAGCGCACCTGTTTCGCAGCAAGGGTTATGAGCGCACCACGGTGCGTGACCTGGCCAGTGCCGTGGGCATTCAGTCCGGCAGCATCTTTCATCACTTCAAGAGCAAGGACGAAATCCTGCGTTCGGTGATGGAAGAGACCATTCGCTACAACACCGCGCTGATGCAGGCCTCGCTGGCCGAAGCCAGCGATCTGCGCGGCCGCGTGCTGGCGCTGATCCGCTGCGAGCTGCAATCGATCATGGGTGGTACCGGTGAGGCCATGGCCGTGTTGGTGTATGAATGGCGTTCGCTGTCGGAGCCAGGTCAGGCGTTTATCCTTGAGCTGCGCGACAACTACGAACAACTCTGGCTGCAGGTGCTGGACGAGGCGAAGACAGCCGGTTACTTCAAGGCTGATCCGTTTATCCTGCGTCGCCTGCTGACTGGCGCGCTGAGCTGGACCACCACCTGGTTCCGCCCGGAAGGTCCGATGACCCTTGATCAGCTGGCCGAAGAGGCGCTGTCACTGGTGATCAAGGACGTCTGAGGAAATTAAGCTACGCTGAAGTGGCACATTGATAGTATTTTGGCGCCAAGGGATTACGAGCGTTTCAGGTTACGGAAGATGTCGCTGCGTTTTGCTCTGAGGTTCGCTGCTTGGCCACCCTGTTACGAGGTTTGCTGCTCGGGTTGATGCTTTCTGCGGTATGCGTTGCGCAGGCTGCGGAAGACGTGCGAGTGGGGGCCTATCATTTCCCGCCTTATGTGATTAAACCGGAAAGTGAGCGCCCTGGTGGCCTGCTACCGGAGTTGTTGCAGGCGCTCAATCAACTGCAAAGCGACTACCGCTTTACCCTGGTAGCGACCTCGACCATGCGCCGCTACCGCGATCTGCAAAGCGGCCGTTTCGACCTGATCCTGTTTGAGTCTCCGGCCTGGGGGTGGCAGGACACTGCGCCTGCAGCGCTGGATCTGCATATCGAAGATGCCGAAGTCTATGCCGCACGCCTGCAACCGGGGCGTGACGAGCGTTATTTTGATCAGCTCCAGGGCAAGCGCATGGCGCTGTACAGCGGTTATCACTACGGCTTTGCCGGGTTCAACTCGGACAAGCAGTTTCTCACCGATAGATTCAATGCGGTGCTGACCTACTCCCACGACAGCAACCTGATCATGCTGCTGCGTGGCCGGGCCGATGTAGCGGTGGTCACGCGCTCTTACCTGCGCGCCTACCAACAGCGTTACCCGGAGCAGAGCAGCGCCTTGCTGGTTTCCCAGCGGGTTGATCAGGTTTACCAGCACCAGGCGTTGTTCCGCCCTGAGTCTGCGCTGCAGCCGCAAGCCTTTGCCGAGCTGCTCAAACAGCTCAATCGCGACAAGCTGCTGGATAAACTACTGGGGCGCTACCATTTGCGTGACGCATCGGTGCTGATAAAAGACTGAAAATGCTCTGTTCGGTCAGATTTGCCTGAGTTAGGCTGCAGTTACTCGAAAAATTGGGGAATTGGCGTCAAATGGGATTCATCAGGCGTGGGGTAGGCAGGTTTTTCGGCATGAGTCTGGCGTTGCTGCTGGCCGGGCCGCTTCTGGCTGCGCAGGAAGTGCGTCTGGCCGCTGTAGATTTTCCACCGTATGTGTTTAAAGCCGAGCAATCCCATACCACCGGGTTACTTGACGAGTTGGTTGCCGCGCTGAATCAGGCCCAGACTGACTATCGCTTTGTTTTGGTGCCAACTGCGGTTAAGCGACGCTTTCGTGACTTTGAGCAACAACGCATTGATTTGGCTGTCTTCGAAAACCCGGATTGGGGTTGGCGGGATGTTCAGCATGTTGCGTTGGATATGTACCTGGAAGATTCTGAAGTGTTTGTTGCCCGCGCTGAGCCGGGCCGTGATCAGCGCTATTTTGATTCGTTCGAAGGCAAACGCTTAGCGCTCTACCATGGCTATCATTATGCCTTTGCTAATTTCAATGCTTCTCCGGAATACCTGAGCACGACCTTCAACGCCACCCTGACCCATTCCCATGACAGCAATCTGCTAATGGTGCTGCACAAACGGGCTGAAATTGCCTTGGTGACACGTTCTTATATTGGTGTCTTCCTCGAGCGCAATCGGCAATACGCTGGACAACTGCTGGTATCCGAACGCGTCGACCAGCGCTATCGCCATCAAGTGTTGTTGCACCCGCAGGCGCCTATCACGCCTGATCAGTTTATGGTTTTGTATGAAACGCTGCGCAATAACGGTCAGCTGGAGAAGATTTTCAGCCGCTTTCAGGTCGCCGTCATCCCACCCGCAGCGGATAACTCAATAGCAGCAGATGTAGCAAATTGACCGCCCCATGGAGGGCGATAGCCAGGCTGATCCGCCCGCTGAAGTGGAAGATCAGCCCATAGCCCAGGCCAGCAATCCCGGCGACTACGGCAAATAACGGGCTGAAGGGCAGATGCACGGCAGCGAACAGCAGCGTCGTCAGGCCAATTCCCGCACCAGCACCGAGCCAGCTGACCAGTCGGCTTTGCAGCAAACCACGAAACAGTAGTTCTTCGGCCAGCACGGCCACTCCCAGATTGACCGCCAACCACAGCCAAAGCCCGTCTGGCCATTTCGGCTGCCAGCCGACCAAACCCAGCGTCAATGCCAGCAGCGGTACAGCGAGCAGCGTCAGTGCGGCGGTGAGCCAGACGCTTTTTGACAGTGCTTTGCTCGGTGTCTTCTGCCCCAGCCACCAGGCCAGTAGCGTGACACCGACCAGCAGCTTGTCCCAGGACAAGCGCAGAGCGTAGGGTGCGGCATCGGCACTCAGTTGGCGTGGCGGCCACAGCGGTGTAGCGCTAAACTCTGGAACCAGGTGCGCAGCAAAGCTGATGCAGGCCAACAGGCTTAGCCCGGCCCACAGCGCACTGGGCAGGTATTTGTCGGCAACCAGCAGTAATGCGCAGAGGGCAGCGCCGGCGGCCAGCCCCGCCAGCTGGATATAACCCAGGGCAAACCCACTGGCCAGGCACAGGGCAGGCAGCAGCAGGCGCAGATGCAATGGCATGGTACGTCCTTGTCGTTTCGGTTAAGGCTCGCGGGCGTCCTTGGCTTCTTGCTCAAGCTGGCGTTGGCGGATCTTCTCCAGCTGTTCCTCGCTTAGCGGCAGCGGTTTGGCAGTGCGTAGCAGCACCATCAGGCCACCCACAATGGAGCCCAGCACCAGAAGCATCAGCAGCCAGATATACCAGGTCATAACACCGTCCTTGCAGAGTTGAGCGGCCACCATAGCGCGCGGCGGCCGGCAATTAAACGGTAACCGTGTTCCGGTGGGGTAGCCCAGCGCTCGGGCTCTGGAAATGAGTGTGACGACTGTCACGCGGCAGCAACTTGGCGCTGGTTGAATGGCGGCTTTCCAACGCACAGGGAGTCTGCCCATGACCACTGCCAGCGCGCTTACGCGCTTGCTCAAGCCGGTTACGCCGTTGGCTGTGGACATGAGCATCGCAGATGTGGCGGATCGGCTGCTGACGCCGGAGCTCAAGGCTTTTCTCTCGCTGCCGATTGTTGATAGCACCGGTCGGCCGCTGGGCTTGGTCAGTCGCACCACCTTGCAGGACATCTTTATGCAGCGCTTCGGGCGCGATTTGCGTGGCCGTCACGCGGTGCAAGAGGTGATGAATGCGGCACCGCTGGTAGTCAGTCTGGACACCAGCCTGGAGGACGCCGCCAAGCAGATTACCGGGCAGCTGCAATACCCAATCACCGAGGACTTTATCCTGGTCGACGCCCAGGGCCTGTATCGCGGTCTGGGCACCGTGCTCGATCTGCTCAAGGCCATGGAAGCGCGCATCGCCCAGCGCAATCTGGTGCTGCGCAAGGCCCTGGTGGAGCTCAAGGAGTCACAGACCCAGCTGGTGCAGTCAGAGAAGATGGCCTCGCTTGGGCAGATGGTCGCCGGCGTCGCCCACGAACTGAACACGCCGCTGGGTTATGTGAAAAACAACGTGCAGCTGCTGCGCGAACTGAGTGCGCCGTTGTTCGAACTGGCCGAGGCGCAGGGCACACTGGGCGACTGCCTGAACGATCCGAGCTGTGATGAGGCGCGTCTGGCCATGGCCCTGGAGGCCGCCGCCGAGGCCCGCACCAAGGCTGCACCGGAACTGTTGGTGGAGGACTTTACCCAACTGTTCAGCGACACCCTGTATGGCCTGGAGCAGATTGCCGAACTGGTGGTCGGGCTGAAGGACTTCGCCCGCCTGGATCGCGCCATGAGCGAGGAGGTCGACCTCAATGAGTGCATCCGCAACGCCCTGGTAATTGCCCGCAATGGCATCAAGGACAAGGCTGAAACCATCCTGCAACTGGGCGAGCTGCCGCGTATTCCCTGTGCGCCGTCGCAGATCAACCAGGTGCTGCTCAACCTGCTCAACAACGCCGCCCAGGCCATTGATGGTTTTGGTCAGATTCTGGTGAAAACCTGGGCCGACGACAGTGCCGTGTGCATTTCCGTGCAGGATTCCGGGCGTGGCATGCCGCCTGAGGTGCTGGCGCGCATCTTCGATCCGTTCTTTACCACCAAGCCAGTGGGTCAGGGCACCGGGCTGGGGCTATCGATCAGCTACAAGATCATCCAGGACCACGGCGGACAGATCCGCGCAGCGTCCGAGCCCGGGCGCGGTACGCGCTTTCTGATCCGCCTGCCGCGCCCGCAGGCGCTGCCACTACAACGGAGTGCCTGATATGAGCGAGCCGATTCGTATTCTGTTTGTCGACGACGAAGAGCGCATTCTGCGCAGCCTGGCCCTGCAGTTTCGCCGCGAGTATGAGGTGCTGGCCGAGAGCGACCCGCGTCGCGCCCTGGAACGGCTGAGAAGCGAGCGTGTGCAAATAATCGTCAGTGACCAGCGTATGCCGCAAATGAGCGGCGCCGAACTGCTGGCCCAGGCACGTGAGATTGCTCCCGATACCCTGCGCATTCTGCTGACCGGCTACTCGGAGCTGAATGCAGCCGTGGAGGCGCTCAACAGTGGTGGCATCTTCCGTTACCTGACCAAGCCCTGGGATCAGCAGGAAATGGCCTTTACCTTGCGCCAGGCCGCGCAGATTGCCGCGCGCCAGTTGCAGACGCCGAAAGCGTCTGCAGCTATACCGCAGGCGGCGCTCAATGTGCTGCTCCTGGATGAGGATGCATCGACCCTGGATGTGGTGGCAGAGTTCTGCGTGGCCGGCGGTCATCGCCTGCTGCGCGCGGCATCGCTGAGCGACGCCGTGATGTTGCTTAACAGCCAGCCGATTGATCTGTTGATCAGTGACCTGCAAGTCGCCGGGGAGGACACCGCGCCGCTGCTGAAAAGCCTGGCCCAGGCCCATCCGCGTCTGCTCAGTCTGGTGGTGACGCCGTTCTGCGATACCCAGGCGCTGCTCAAACTGATCAATGAGGCGCAGATTTTCCGTTACCTGCCCAAACCGATTCGGCGCGGTCTGTTCGACAAGGGCTTGTTGGCAGCGGCCGAACAGGCGCAGATCTGGCGTGCGCAGCCGGCACAGGTGGTCACACGACTGGCGCAGCAACCTGTTGATGATCGCGAACGTGAGAAGGTCGGCAGTTTGTTGGGCATGCTCGGACGTTTGCGTGAACGCCTGATTGCCTGAATGAATCCCGCTGCTGCGCCTTTTGCAGCGTAGCAGCGGGGCGAGCAGCCGCCGTTAGCGGCGTACCTGCTTGAGGGTTTCGGCGATCAGGAAGGCCAGCTCCAGCGACTGGTCGGCGTTCATCCGTGGGTCGCAGTGGGTGTGGTAGCGATCCGACAGGCCGTCTTCGGTGATCGGTCGCGCGCCGCCAATGCACTCGGTGACGTTCTGCCCGGTCATCTCGATATGGATACCCCCGGCATAGCTGCCCTCGGCCTGGTGCACGGCGAAGAATTGCTTCACTTCGGCAAGAATCTGCGCAAAGTCGCGGGTCTTGTAGCCGCTTGAGGCCTTGATGGTGTTGCCGTGCATCGGGTCACTGCTCCACAGCACCTGGCGGCCTTCACGCTGCACGGTCTGGATCAGGCGCGGCAGGCCGGCTTCGACTTTGTCTGCGCCCATGCGCACGATCAGGTTGAGACGGCCGGGATCGTTGTCCGGGTTGAGGATATCGATCAGGCGGATCAGCTCTTCGCTGTCCATGCTTGGGCCGACTTTTACCCCAATCGGGTTGCCGACGCCGCGCAGGAACTCGACATGCGCGCCGTCCAGCTGACGGGTGCGGTCGCCGATCCACAGCATATGCGCCGAGCAGTCGTACCAGCCGCCGGTGAGGCTGTCCTTGCGCACAAAGGCTTGCTCGTAGTTCAGCAGCAGCGCTTCGTGAGCGGTGAAGAAGCTGGTTTCGCGCACTTGCGCCGCGCCGTCCATGCCGCAGGCGCGCATAAAGGCCAGGGTTTCGTCGATGCGATCGGCCAGTTGGCTGTACTTCTCGCCGAGTGCCGAGTTGGCGATAAAGTCGAGGTTCCACTGGTGCACCTGATGCAGGTCGGCGAAGCCGCCCTGGGCAAAGGCGCGCAGCAGATTCAACGACGCGGTGGACTGGTGGTAGGCCTGCAGCAGGCGCTCCGGGTCCGGTACGCGGTTGGCGGCGTCGAAGCCGATGCCGTTGACAATATCGCCGCGGTAGGCGGGCAGGGTCACGCCGTCGATGGTTTCATCGTTGGCCGAGCGCGGCTTGGCGAACTGGCCGGCCATGCGCCCGACTTTGACCACCGGGCAACCGGCGGCGAAGGTCATAACGATGGCCATCTGCAGCAACACCTTGAAGGTGTCGCGGATTTTCGCCGCGCTGAACTCGGCAAAGCTCTCGGCGCAATCGCCGCCCTGCAGCAAGAAGGCGCGACCTTGGGTGACCTCGGCAAACTGACGGCGCAGTTCGCGGGCTTCGCCGGCAAACACCAGCGGCGGATAGCCGGCCAGGGTCTGCTCGACCTGGGCCAGTTGCGCGGCGTTCGGGTATTGCGGTTGTTGCTGGATCGGCTTGGCTCTCCAGCTTTCAGGGCTCCAGGGTTGCGACATTGCGGCTCTCGGCTTCAGTCAATTTAGGCGGACGGGCATGGTAACCGATAAGCCGGACGCTTCAAGCCGATAGGCGCGATAGAGCCGCTGCATGGTGACGTGCGGCTCAGGTAGTGACAGGCCTGAAGCCGTTGGTGGTTGCCGTGCGTGGCAATACGTCACGCCCCGGCAGAAAGCAGCCAAAGCCCTGCAGCTTGCCTAGGGATGGTCTGAAAAAGACTTCCTGATTTTGGCAAAATATCCGCACTCCACCCGCCGAGTTTTCCGATGAAGCAGATGACCTTCGCCGACGCCGAGTATGCCGGCAAGCGCAAGCAGACCCGCAAAGAATTGTTCCTGATCGAGATGGATCGGGTAGTGCCATGGAAAGGGTTGATCGCTTTGATCGAGCCGCATTATCCAAAGGGTGAAGGCGGCCGACCGTCCTATCCGCTGATGGCGATGCTGCGAGTGCATCTGATGCAAAACTGGTTCGGTTACAGCGATCCGGCGATGGAAGAGGCGCTGTACGAGACCACCATCCTACGCCAGTTTGCCGGGCTGACTCTGGAGCGCATTCCTGACGAAACCACCATCCTCAACTTCCGCCGCTTGCTGGAAACACACGAACTGGCTGCCGGCATCCTGGCCGTGATCAATGGCTACCTGGGTGACCGTGGTTTGTCGCTGCGCCAAGGCACCATCGTCGATGCCACGCTGATCAACGCGCCGAGTTCAACCAAGAACAAGAACGGTAAGCGTGACCCTGAGATGCACTCAACCAAGAAAGGCAATCAGTATTACTTCGGCATGAAGGCGCACATCGGGGTGGATGACGAGTCTGGCTTGGTGCACAGCGTGGTGGGTACTGCCGCCAACGTGGCGGATGTCACCCAGGTCGATAAGCTGCTGCACGGCGAGGAAAACATGGTGGGGGCCGATGCCGGATATACCGGTGTCGAGAAGCGCCCCGAGCATGAGGGCCGTCAAGTGATCTGGCAGGTTGCAGCACGGCGTAGCACTTACAAGAAACTCGGTAAGCGCAGCGCGCTGTACAAAGCCAAGCGCAAAATCGAGAAGGCCAAGGCCCAAGTGCGAGCCAAGGTCGAGCATCCGTTTCGGGTGATCAAGCGTCAGTTCGGTTATGTGAAGACGCGCTTCCGTGGCCTGGTCAAAAACACGGCGCAACTGGTGACTTTATTCGCGCTGTCAAATCTGTGGATGGCGCGCCGACATTTACTGACGAATGCAGGAGAGGTGCGCCCGTAATGCTGGAAATGGCTGCCGCGAGGTGCTCGCGGCGGCTAAAAACACAGAAATGAGCCGGTAATCTGATCGTTTTTGATCGATTTATCACTTTCGAAATCAGCAGAGGCTGACGTCAGCCAGAAATGCATGGCTACTTCAGAGGATCCCTAGCTCTTGCGGGAACTCGCTGCCGCGACGGTAGGCGATACGGCCGTTGATCCGGGTGGCGTCGACCGCCGCGTCATTGCGTTTGACCACCCGCTCCAGGCCGAGCACCTCCATCCGCGCCTCATGTATCTCGTCCAGCTCATCGGTCAGCCCGGCCGGGTTGACGATCACCACATCAGCACGGTCGCCAACACGGATAGTGCCGGCGTCCACCCCGATAAAGTCCGCCAGCTCGCCACTCAGGCGATTGATAGCGCGACCCATGTCCATAAACGGCGTGCCGGCCAGTTCGGCGTCACGCACGTATTTAAGGAAGCGCAGCGGGAAGTTGTACTGAGCGATGGAGCGCAGGTGTGCGCCCGAGTCGGCGAATCCCGGCTGGGTCCAGGGGCTGGCCAGCAGCTTGTGCATCACCGCCTCGCGCTGGTTGCCGTAGCAGGTGCTCCACTTCAGCGCCTCGCGGTACTGGCAGGCCAGCTCGAAGTAGGCGTCCACCGGGTCCAGGCCGCAGGCGGCGCCGAGCTGCTTGAAGTTCTTGCCGATTAGACTGGCGTCCGGGCATTCGGTCACCCAGCAGTCGGAGAAGTCGCGGTGCCACAAACCCTTGGTCAGCACGGCCTTGACCTGCTTCTTGAACAGGGCACGGAACTCCGGCTCCAGCACCTTGGCGTACAGCTCGTCCGGGTCCTTGATATTGCGCAGAATCTCGCCCGCGCCGAACTCTTCAAACGCGTTCACGTTCAGCCCTTCCAGGCGCAGGGTGAAGGGCGCGGGCAGGGTCTGCCAGCGGAAATGGCCGCGCAGCACGCGGTTGGCCAGCCAGCCGGAGAGGCGGGTGAAACGGTGCAGCAGCGGCTGAGATTTCAGGTCCAGCGCGGTGAGCATCGAGCACTTCAGCGGCTTTCTAAACCAGCCGTGGGCCTGGTAGAGGAAGGCGAACACGTTGACCTTGGTCACCGCGTCCGGCGCGCCCTGCAGCACCGCACCACGCCGGCGCAGCACCGCAAACAGGCGGGAGAACTCGGTCCAGCTGGCAAAGGTCGAGGGCCGCGGGCTGGACCAGGCGCGGTCGCCGTCCATCTTGTCCAGCTTGGTGGTCATCACCGACAGGCCAATGCAGCCGGCGTCCAGCGCCTCTTCCAGCAGCTGTTCCATGCGCTGCAACTCGGCTTCAGTCGGTTTGATCTTGCTCGTGGCCCGTTCCAGTCCCATCACCGCCACGCGCAGTTCGGAGTGGCCGAGGAAGGAGCTGACGTTCGGTCCCAGCGGCTGCTGGTCGTAGAAGGCGCGGTAGCCGGCGGCGTCGCGCCAGGTCTTCTTCTCCTGCAGGATCGGCAGCACGTATTCGCGCGGCACCGCCTCGACGCGGGTGAACAGGTCCGAGCAGTCCTCTGCATCAGCCAGCACCATACTGATCGAGCAGGAGCCGATGGTCACGCTGGTGACGCCATGGCGCACCGATTCCTTCAATGCGGGTGCGGCGATCACTTCGGCGTCGTAGTGCGAGTGGATTTCCAGAAAGCCTGGCGTTACCCACTTGCCAGCGGCATCCAGCACCTCGGGGCAGCCACTTTCATCCAGGGGGCTGAGGCTGAGCACATCGATACGTCCGTCCTTGATGCCGATATGCCGCCGCGCACCGGGTGTGCCTGTTCCATCGAAATACAGACCATTCTTGATGATGATGTCAAAGCTCATAGCAGACTCCAGGGCGCGAGCAGCAGGCCGCCGGTGACCAGCAGCAACAGGTAGATGGCAATGCGGAAATGCTGTTCGTTGAAGCGCTGGTGCAGGCGCTCACCCAGCCACACGCCGATCAGCAGCAGAGGCGCGTAGCTGGCGACTTGCGGCAGCGCAGGGAGTAGGCGGCCGTCGAGCAGAAAGGCCAGGGTCAGCAGGCTGTTGAGGGTGAACCACACCGTGACCAGGGTGGCGCGCAGGCGCGCCTTGTCCAGTTGCGTACCGGCCAGGGCGAACACCAGCAGCGGCCCCCCGGAGGCAAACAGGCCATGGCTGACGCCAGCGCACAGGCTGAGCAGGCGGCTGAGCCACAGGGGGTGCACGGGTTGCACGGCTGCGTGACGCAGGCGCCACAGTTCGCGAGCGGCAAACCACAGCACCAGTGCGCCAAACAGGCGCTTGGCCAGGGCCGCATCGAGGAAGGGCAGCAGGGCATAACCGAGCAGGGTGCCGACGACCATGCCCGGCAGGATCATGCCCAGCAGCAGGCGCCGGTCGATCATCTGCCGATGTCGCCAGACCAGGTAACCGGTCATGCAGATATTCAGCGGCACCAGCACTGGCAGCAGCTGGTCAATGGGCAGCAGCAAGGCGCCCAGTGACAGGGCAATCACGATGCTGCCGAAACCGGTGATCGCCTCCAGGGTGTACGCCAGCAGGATAAAACCGGCCAGGGCCAGCCAGACAATCTCCATCAGCCCATCTCCCCGGCGAAGCGCGCGCTCATCTTGCGGTAGTAGAAACCGGGGGCGATGCGCCAGAGCAGGCTGGCCAGCCAGCTGCCACGGTCGGGGAACAGGCGTTCGCGGCCTTGCACTTGGGCCTGGAGAATCTGCGCGGCCATCCAGTCGGCGCCGCGTATCTGGCCGATGGTCGAGCGGCCGTGTTGCGCCTGCTTGCCGTCGCCACCGAGGGCATTCTGTTCGATGGGCGTGTCGAGAAAGCTTGGGTAGACCAGCAGCATCTTGATGCCGTCGCGGGCGATTTCTGCGCGCAGTACTTCGAAGAACTGGCCCAAAGCGCTTTTCGCCGCGCAATAGCCGGCGCGGCCGAGCACCGGCATCCAGCCGGCCATGGAACCAATGGCGATGACCTGGCCACGGCTCCGGCGCAAAAGTGGTAAGGCGCTCAGGGGCAGTTCCACGGGCGCCTGGTAATCGACGGCCATGACCTTGCGAAACACGGCGGGGTCGGTGTGCAGGGTGGGCGAGCGGTGGGTGATGCCGGCGTTGTTGATCAGCACGTCGAGGCGGCCGAAACGCTCGCTGCAGGCCTGCAGTAATTGCTGATGCAGGTGCGGGTCGGTGATATCACCGGGCAGGCCGATTACCCGTTCGGCGCCCAGTTCATTTACCCGCGTGCTCAGGCCGGCTGCATTGATGTCGGTGAGCAGCAGGTTGCAGCCTTGGCCGTGATAGGCGCGCGCAAGCTCCCAGCCGAGGCCGCTGGCGGCCCCGGTGATCAAGATGGTGTGCATTATTTTTCTCCAGCGCTGACCAGAGCCGCAGGTGTGAGCGGCAAGCCAGCAGGTGGCTGACGGGACCAGATAAAGGCCAGGGTCAGGCCGCTGACCAGGTGCCAGCAGCCCCAGAACGCGGCGATCAGCAACATGCTGCTGGCCTGTGGGAAGAAGGTGAAGATGATCACCAGGCCCAGGGCAGAGTTCTGAATACCGACTTCCAGGGTAATCGCCCGGCGATCTGCTGCCGGCAGCCCGGATAGCCGCGCGCACCCGTAGCCCACCGCCAATGCCAGGGCGTTGTGCGCCACCACCAACCAGAAGAACAGATGGAAATGCGTAATGAACTGGTCGAAATTGCGGCTGAAGGCCAGGGTGACGAAGGCCAGCATCACCAGCAGGGCAAAGACGCGTAGCGGCTTTTCCACCTTGAGTGACAGGCCGGGAAAGCGCCGGCCAACCCACATGCCGGCGATCAGTGGCAGGCCGAGCACCAGCAGCACCAACAGCAACAGGCTGACCGGCTCCATGGCGATCTGCGTCAGCAGGGGCCGGGTCAGCGGATTGAGCCAGGCGTAGAAGCCGAAATTCAGTGGTGTCAGCACGCTGGCAGCGAGGCTGGATACCGCCGTCATGCTCACCGAGACCGCGACGTTACCACGGGCCATCCAGGTCATGATGTTGGAGAAGCTGCCGCCGGGGCAGGCCGCCACCAGCATCATGCCTAGGGCCAGCATCGGCTCGATGCGCAGCGCCCAGCAGGCCAGGCAGGTCAGCGCTGGCAGCAGAACGAACTGCGCGAGCAGACCAATGACCGGTGCCTTGGGCTCGCGAACGATGCGCTTGAAGTCATCCAGGCGCAGATCCAGCGAGACGCCGAACATCATCACCGCAAGGATGATATTGATCAGCACCAGGCTGCTGGGGTCGAACTGGATATTTACCGGTTCCATCACAGGCTTCCTTCGGCAGGACGGCTGGCGACAGCGGGCCGCGCAGCCAAACCGGCGCGCAGGCTATTGCTGTGCTGCGCGATGCTCTGACGATAGCTGTCCTTGTGCACGTAGTAGGCCATGCGCTCCAGTTGCAGGTACTGGTAGCCGCCGTCCAGGCGTATGCCGGCGCGTTCGCGTTTGAGCGCCTGGAAGTCTTTGGCCGCCTGGCTACCGGCTTGCAGGCCCTTGATATACAGCGCCACCAGCTCGGCCTGCTCGTCGCGGCCCTGCCAGCCGAGGCCCGAGGCTTCGACCATGCCCAACATAAACAAGTCGTCGTACTCGGGGTGGAACACGTTGAGGTAGAGCTGCGGCGCCCCGGCATTGCTTGGCCAGTTAAGGTGCGCGCGGTCGATAAAGGGGTAGTCGAGCTTGTAGCCGGTGCCTTGCAGAATCAGGTCGTACTCGGCCTGCTCGCCATCGCTAAAGGTGACGAGTTTCTCTTCCACCTTGGCCACATCGCGGCGCGCCTTGATATCGCCATGGCCGAGGTAATGCAGCACCAGGGAGTTCATCACCGGGTGTGATTCGTAGAGTTTGTAATCCGGGTCGGGCAGGCCGTACTGCGACGGCTTGCCGACCAGCGCGCGCACTAGCAGGCCGTCGAGAAATTGTTTGAGCGGGCGCGGCAGTTTGATCGCACCGCCGAGGGTGTCGGTCGGGCGGCCCAGGGTGAACTTGGGCAGAAAGTAATAGCCACGGCGCACCGACAGGTCCACCGAGGCGGCGCGATGCACAGCATCCACGGCGATATCGCAGGCCGAGTTGCCGCAGCCGATCACCAGTACGCGCTTGCCGTCGAACATCGCTGCCGAGCGGTAGTCGCTGGAGTGCATCCGCTCGCCGGTAAACGTGCCAGGCAGTGCTGGCTGGTTAGGCGTATGCAGGGTGCCGTTGGCCATCAGTACGCCGTCGAACAGCCATTCACGCTGTACGCCGTTGTGTTCGCTGATCAGCTTCCAGCCCTTGTCCAGGCGCTGAATTTCCACCACGCGGGTATTGAATTGGTAGTGCGTATACAGGCCGAAGTGCTTGGCGTAGTCGCGGAAGTAATGGCGCATCTCACTGTGATGCGGGTAAGGGGCCACCTCGGCGCGCATCGGGAATTCGCTGAACTGGGTGGTGCCCTTGGAGGAAATCAGGTGCGCTGAGTCGTACATGGTGCTGTGCGGATTATCGATGTCCCACAGGCCGCCGACATCCGCGTGCAGTTCGAAACCGACAAAGTCGATACCGTGCTTGTGCAGCTGACGTGCTGTACACAGCCCCATGGGGCCGGCACCGATAATGGCGTACATGGTAAACCTCGATAATCGTTTTTATTGTTGTAGTCGCAGAACGATAAACTCGGCGCCCCCGACTGCGGCAAATTATCGCGTGACCGGGGGAGGGTGCCTCAATGACAATTAGCGCCTTTCCTCTGGCCGAAATGGTCGGGGATGTCACGGTGGAGTGTGCGGGATGCCAGGTTTACCTCCGGTTGGGCAGATGCCGGATCCGCTGCTGATCGCCGAAGTGCACGATGCTTTCGGGGTGATTCAGGTGGTCGAAATGGGCGCGTACCGCTTTCTCGAATTTGGTGAGGCGATTGAGCAGAGCTGCGTCTATATGCCGGACCCCAGCTGGCTGGAATACGACTACACCCGCGCCATGCTGCTTGGCGCGCTGTGCCACGAGCAGCCGGAAAGCGCGCTGTTTCTCGGCCTTGGTGCCGGCAACCTGACCCAGGCCTGCCTGAAGTTTCTGCCGCTGGATGATGTCGAGGTGATCGAGCTGCGCGCCGATGTGCCTCGTCTGGCCATGGAACATATGGGGCTCACCGATGATCCGCGCCTGACCATCCGTATCGGCGATGCGCTGGAACTGCTGGAAAGCGCGGAAAAGACCGACCTGCTGTTTGTCGACCTGTATACCGATCACGGTCCGGCGACTGGGCATCTGGCCTGGCGCTTTCTGGAAAACTGCCAGAAGCAGCTCAATCTCGGCGGCTGGCTGATCATCAACCAGTGGGCCGGCAACGACGGCAAGCCGCTTGGCGCGCCGCTGCTGCGCGGTCTCTACCATCGGCATTACTGGGAGTGCCCGGTGAAGGAGGGCAATGTGGTGTTGCTGGTGCCGGCGGATCTGGAGCAGGAAATCGACTTCGACGAACTGCGCCGCCGTGATGCGCTATTGGCGCCGCAGTTCGGTTATTCGCTGGAATCGTTGATCAAAGCAGTGCGGCCGGCGACCTGAGAACCTGTTTTCGGTCTGCTGCGCGTCGGCCCTGCTGCGTTAAAAGCAGGCTCGGAATGCTCATTTACGCCAGTAAACTCCGCTTCCTCGCCTGCTTTTGCCTTGCATGACCCTAGCTCGCAATACCGTAAATCAGGTTCTTAACAGCTCGCGGATTATGAAACTCAGCGTCCTTTGCAAATCACCTGGGCGACGTTCCAGCATCGCTCGCACACCTTCCTGCGCATCTTCACTGGCCATCAGACGGGTAACGGTGGGGTGCAGGTTTGCGGCTGCGGCAGCCGGGCCTTCGACCACGGCCTGACGTGCTGAGGCCAGGGTTGCCTGCACACCCAGCGGGGCCTGTGCGGCAATGCGTTCGGCGAGCCACAGCGCCTTGGGCAGCAGTTCTTCACTGGCCACCACCTGCTGGATAAAGCCCAGGCGATAGGCTTCGTGAGCATCGAACTCATCGCCCGTCAGCAGCCAACGCATGGCGTTGCCCCAGCCAGCGGTCTGATGCATGCGCAAAGTGGCACCGCCGAAGGGGAAGATGCCGCGCTGCACTTCCATCTGGGCGAAACGGGTATTGCTGGCGCACAGGTTGATATCCGAGGCGAGCATCAGCTCGATGCCAATGGTGTAGCAGTAGCCTTGCGCGGCGACGATCACCGGTTTGCTCACCCGTGGCCCGCCGAACACGCCCCAGGGATCGCAACCGCCTTCAGGTATCTTCCAGCCGGCGGCGAACTGCGCCGCCACATTGGCCAGGTCCAAGCCAGCGGTAAAGTGTTCACCATGGGCAAATACCAGTGCCACCCGCGCCTCGCTGTCGCGTTCGAACTCACCATAGGCCAGGCACATGTCATCAAGCATGGGCATGTCGAAAGCGTTGCGTTTGCTCGCTCGGTCCAGGCCGATCAACATGATCTGGCCGCGTTTTTCACGGCTGACGCGGCCGCTGGTGCTTTGGGTCATGGCGGTGAGTCCTTGTGGCAGGTTATGAAAGTGTGCGCTGTGCTACTGCAGCGTGCCATTTGCAGGCTACCAGAGGATGACCATTCGGCACGGCACAGGCTCTATTTGTGGCTTATTTAGAGAAAATCAGGCACATCGGCCAGGTTTTCCGGTATAGTGCGCGCCGGTCAATTTTTGGCCACGTTCAGGTAGTGCAAATCGCCCGAAGCTTGACTTCGGCAGCCAGTCCGCAAAGCGGGCTATCCTTGACGATTCATTTATCACCATGTTTTCGCAAATCCCCGCCTACAGAGCTGCCAGGGTGACCTTCGGGTCTTACACGGCATGCGCAGCTTTGGAACATGGGTCTTTGCGGATGCACTAGAGGCAGACCCATGACCCAGGAAACCGGCGGCTTCGCCGCACTCGGACTCAATTCCAATATTCTCGCTGCACTGACCGCTGTTGGTTACGAAGAGCCGTCGCCGATTCAGGCGCAGGCCATTCCTGTGATCCTGTCCGGTCAGGACATGATCGGTCAGGCGCAGACCGGCACCGGCAAGACCGCCGCCTTCGCTCTGCCGATCCTGTCGAAGATCGACCCGGCCAAGCGCGAGCCGCAGGCGCTGATCCTCGCGCCGACCCGTGAGCTGGCCCTGCAAGTGGCCACCGCCTTTGAAACCTATTCCAAGCAGATGCCTGGCCTCAACGTAGTGGCCGTTTACGGCGGCGCGCCGATGGGCCCGCAGCTGAAAGCCATCCGCCAGGGCGCGCAAGTTATCGTCGCCACTCCGGGCCGTCTGGTTGACCACCTGCGTCGCGACGAGAAAGTGCTGTCGACTATCCAGTATCTGGTGCTCGACGAAGCCGACGAAATGCTCAAGCTGGGCTTTATGGATGACCTCGAAGTGATCTTCGAAGCCATGCCGGCCAGCCGTCAGAGCGTGCTGTTCTCCGCGACCCTGCCGCACTCGATCCGCGCCATCGCAGAGAAACACCTGCGCGAGCCGCAACACATCAAGATCGCCTCGAAAACCCAGACTGTGACTGCCATCGAGCAGGCGCACCTGATGGTTCACGCTGACCAGAAGCACGCCGCCGTCCTGCGTCTGCTGGAAGTTGAAGAGTTCGATGCGCTGATCGGTTTCGTGCGTACCAAGCAAGCCACCCTGGACCTGGCCGCCGCGCTGGAAGCCAAGGGCTACAAGGCCGCTGCTCTGAACGGCGACATCGCGCAGAACCAGCGTGAGCGGGTGATCGACTCGCTGAAAGATGGCCGTCTGGACATCGTGATCGCCACCGACGTTGCTGCTCGCGGCCTCGACGTGCCGCGTATCACCCACGTGATGAACGTGGATATGCCGTATGACCCTGAATCCTACGTACACCGTATCGGCCGTACTGGCCGTGCTGGCCGTACCGGTCGCGCGCTGCTGCTGGTAACGCCGCGTGAGCGCCGCATGCTGCAGGTGATTGAGCGTGTAACCGGGCAGAAGGTTGGCGAGGTCAAGTTGCCGAACGCTCAGCAAGTGATGGACGCGCGCATCAAGAAGCTCACCAACAGCCTGGCGCCGCTGGTGGCTGATGCCGAAGCCAGCCACGGTGATCTGCTCGATCGTCTGACTGCTGACATTGGTTGCAGTCCGCGTGCTCTGGCCGCAGCCCTGCTGCGCAAGGCCACCAATGGCCAAGCGCTGACCCTGGCTGAAGTTGAACGTGACCAGCCACTGGTTCCTGGTAGCAGTGGCCCGCGTGAGCGTAGTGAGCGCGGTGACCGTTCTGAGCGTCCTGATCGTGAAGGCAGCCGTGAGCGTCGTGCTCCGGTGCCGCTGGCCGAAGGCCGTGCCCGTTGCCGCACCGCGCTGGGCGCGCGTGATGGTATTGCCGCGAAGAACCTGCTCGGCGCCATCCTCAACGAAGGCGGCCTGGTTCGCGAAGCTATCGGCCGCATCCAGGTACGCGAAAGCTTCAGCCTGGTTGAGCTGCCGGAAGAAGGTCTGGAGCGTCTGCTGGCCAAGCTGAAAGACACCCGCGTCGGTGGCAAACCGCTGAAGCTGCGTCGTTATCGCGAAGATTGATTCTTCGTTGAATAAACAAGCCCCGCCTAGTGCGGGGCTTTTTATTGCTGTTACGTGTTGGGCGTATGGCTTACGTGAAGCTGTAGATATCCATGCCTAGCGCGCCAAGCGTGAAACCGCTGTGCTCGACCCTGAACTGCCCGCCAGCGCCTGCGGCAAAGAACAGTGGCAGCAGGTGTTCGTCGCTGGGGTGGTTGCGTTCGGCGTAAGGGGCCTGCCGGCGGTAATCGTCGAGGGCGGCGTTGTTCGGCTCGGCCAGCGTGTTCACCACCCAGTCACGGAAGGCTTGGGTCCAGGGTTTGATCTGTTCCGGTCCGGCTTGCCAGTTCAGTTCGCCCAGGTTGTGGGTGATGCTACCGGAACCGATCAACAGTACGCCCTGTGCGCGCAGGTTGGTCAGAGCCTGGCCGACCTGGCGTTGCAGGGCTGGGCCTTGCTGGCTAGGTAGCGAGACCTGCACCACGGGTATATCGGCTTGCGGGTACATCAACGACAGCGGTACCCAGGCGCCGTGATCCAGCGGTCGCTCAGCGTTGAGCTGTGCTGGCAAGTTGGCTGCGGCCAGCAGTTGGATTATTTCCGCCGCCAGCGTTGGGTTGCCAGGCGCTGGGTATTGCACTTGGTAGAGCTCGGCAGGAAAACCGCCAAAGTCATGCCAGGTTCGCGGTTGTGCCGCACTGCCTACCTGCAACTCGCGGCTTTCCCAGTGCGCCGAAACCACCACAATCGCGCGTGGCTTGGGCAATTGGCTGGCTAAGCGGGCGAGGGCTGGACCGCTGGCACCGGGTTGCAAGGCCAGCATGGGGGAGCCGTGGGAGATAAACAGGCTGGGTAATGACATGACAGACTCCTGATGGATTGCTTGCATTTTCCATCAGCCAATCTGTGCATATAAGCGCAAAAGTCTGGGTGTTTGTATCGTTTTAATAGATGGGTTTATACGGACTGAATTCCTTGGCCTTATTGGCTGTGTTACGGCAGGATCTTTGGCTGATTATCTACTGGAGGCGATATGCACGCAGAATTCTGGCAGGCGCGTTGGGCACGCAGTGAGATCGGCTTTCATCTGCCTGAGGTCAATCCCTATCTGCAGCAGTACTGGCCGGCGCTGGGTTTGCCGATTGGCGCGCGGGTGCTGGTGCCGCTGTGTGGCAAGAGCCTGGATTTGGCCTGGTTGGCGGGGCAGGGCTATCAAGTCGTCGGTGTTGAACTGGCGCAGCGTGCAGTGGAGGACTTCTTCGCCGAGCACGAGCTGCAGCCGGAGGTCAATGAAGTCGGTGCGTTCAGGCTGTATCGGGCTGGCGCTGTAGAGATCTATTGCGGTGATTTCTTTGCCCTGACGGCGCAGCAGCTTGCCGGCTGCGCCGCGCTGTATGATCGTGCGGCACTGATTGCATTGCCGCCAGAAATGCGCGCGCGTTATGTGGCCTATTTGATGCAACTTCTACCCAGCGGCTGTCAGGGGGTACTGGTGAGTCTGGACTATGAGCAGGCGCGGATGGACGGCCCGCCCTTCGCCGTTGCGGATGATGAGGTGCAGCGGCTGTTTACGCCCGATTGGCAGCTCGAGGAGCTGGCGTGCGGTGATTGCTGGGTGACAACTGGAAGTTTCTCAAGCGCGGCCTTGAACGCCTGGATGAGCGGGTCTATCGGCTGCGTAAAGACTGAATCACAGCCACAAAAAAGGGCGACTCAAGAGTCGCCCTTTTTGCTTCTGCTACTTAGCCGCGCTGACGCAGGGCTTCGATACGCACTTCCAGTGGCGGGTGAGTCATCAGCAGGCCAGCCAGGCCGCCTTTCAGGCCGCCGTTGATGCCGAAGGCGGTCAGGCTGTTAGGCATGGTCACAGGCACTTCCTGTTCAGCGCGCAGGCGTTGCAGGGCGGCGATCATCGCGCCAGTGCCGGCCAGGCGTGCACCGGCTTCGTCAGCCTTGAATTCGCGCTTACGCGAGAACCACATAACGATGATGCTGGCCAGGATGCCCAGAACAAGCTCGGCGAAGATGGTTGCCACGATGTAGCCGATACCGTGGCCCTCACCTTCGTTTTTCAGAATTACGCGGTCAACGAAGTTGCCGAAGATCCGTGCGAAGAACATCACAAAGGTGTTCACGACGCCTTGGATCAGTGCCAGGGTGACCATGTCACCGTTGGCCACGTGGCCGATTTCGTGGGCCAGTACGGCGCGCACTTCATCAGGCGAGAAACGTTCCAGCAGGCCCTGGCTGACAGCTACCAGGGCATCGTTCTTGTTCCAGCCGGTGGCGAAGGCGTTGGACTCATAGGCCGGGAAGATACCCACTTCCGGCATCTTGATCCCGGCTTCGCGGGAAAGCTCCTCCACGGTCTGCAGCAGCCACTGTTCATGACGGGTGCGTGGCTGGGTGATGATTTCGGTTTTGGTGCTCATCTTCGCCATCCACTTGGACAGCAGCAGCGAAATCAGCGAGCCGGCGAAACCGAACACGGCGCAGAAAACCAGCAGGCTGCCATAGTTCTGGCCGGTAAAGCGGTCGACCCCAAGCAACTTCAGGGTGATGCTGGCGATGATTAACACCGCAATGTTGGTGGCCAGGAACAGCATAATGCGCATCATGGTGTATTGAGACTCCTCACGGGAAAGATCTATCAGGCCGCTGAAAACCCTGTGTTGGCTGCTTCGCCTGGTTTTCAACGGCCACTATTGGTTATGACGGCTATATAAGGGCGCCCCCCAGGCACTTCAACCTGGCGACTATTTCAAACTATGTCGTTTGCGCTGTTCAGGCTGGATTCGAACAGCAGGCGGGCGACGCGTTCGCCATGGCGCTGGCCCAGTGCTTCGCGCAGCTGAAAGGCCAGGGTCGCATGTACGCGGCGCACGCTGGGCGGCAAGGCATCGCCCTCGCGCAGGGCGTGGGGCACACCGCGAGTCAGGCGCAGAAAGCCTTTTTCGCTGAGTACGGCTTGATCCAGGGCGTCGTAACCGATGGTCGAGTCGAAG
Source organism: Pseudomonas anguilliseptica (assembly GCF_900105355.1). Taxonomy (NCBI): domain Bacteria; kingdom Pseudomonadati; phylum Pseudomonadota; class Gammaproteobacteria; order Pseudomonadales; family Pseudomonadaceae; genus Pseudomonas; species Pseudomonas anguilliseptica. The sequence continues at coordinate 4,691,320 of NZ_FNSC01000001.1, read as the reverse complement.
CGGATATAGCCTTCCTCGGCCAGCCACAGCAGGGCGCCTAGGCAGCTTTGATGGCGTGGCGTGGGCAGGCCGAACTCGTCCGGCTCTTCGCGGCCGATCAGGTCTTCGACATACAGCGCGACTTTGCTGGGGAACGCCTGGTACAGGGTCAGCATGCCAGCGGCGGCATCCTTGTAGAAGTCGTCGATCTGCAGGTCCATGCTTAGAGCGCTCTGGCAATCAGTGTGGTGGGTAACCAGGGCAGCAGGCGGCCAATCAATGCCCAGGGCCAGCCGGGGACGTAAGCGCTGCTACTGCGTTTTTCAATATGGCGGGCGATAAGTGCGGCGCCGCGTTCAACGTCGATCAGAAAAGGACGCGGGCCGGTGCCCTGATTGATCGGTGTGTCGATGTAGCCCGGCAGGATCAGGGTGGTATCCAGGGCGGTGCGGTACAGTTCCAGCTCCAGGGACTCCATGTAGCTGATCAGTCCGGCTTTGCTGGCCGAATAACCCGCAGAAGCGGGTAGGCCGCGCTTGCCGGCCACCGAGGCGATGGCTACCAGGTGGCCGTGACCCTGTTCAAGGAACAGCTGAGTGGCCCCATCCAGGCAGGCGATGGCACCTAGCAGGTTGGTTTCCAGCGTTTGCCGGTAGCGATCAAAGCGTCCGGTCCCGGCCTGACCGGCGAGACCAATACCGGCATTGGCAATTATCCCGTCGAGCCCGCCGAGTGCATTGGCGGCCATGCCGACGGCGTCCTGACAGGCCGCGTAATCTGTTACATCCAGCGGCAACACCACCACCTTGCGCTGAAAGCGCGCCTGCAGCTCGGCGGCCAGCAGGTGCAGGCTGTCCTCGCGGCGTGCGGCCAGCGCCAGGTCGTAACCCTTGGCCGCCAACTCGCGGGCCAGGGCAGCACCGATGCCCGAACTGGCTCCGGTCAGCAGATAGCGTTTGCCCTGGCTCATGGGTTGCTCCGATTACTGTTGGTAAGTCTTGAGGAAGCTACCGATGCGGCCGATGGCCATTTCCAGCTCATCCACCCGCGGCAGGGTGACCACGCGGAAGTGATCTGGCCACGGCCAGTTGAAGGCGGTGCCCTGGACGATCAGCAGCTTTTCCGAGAGCAGCAGATCGAGGACGAATTTCTCGTCGTTATGGATCGGGCAGACTTTCGGGTCGATCTTCGGGAAGGCATACAGCGCGCCCATCGGCTTGACGCAGCTGACCCCTGGAATGTCGTTGAGCAACTCCCAGGTGCGATTGCGCTGCTCCAGCAGACGGCCTTGCGGCAGCACCAGATCATTGATGCTCTGGTAGCCGCCGAGTGCGGTCTGGATTGCATGCTGGCTCGGCACGTTGGCGCACAGGCGCATGTTAGCGAGGATGTCGATGCCTTCGATATAGCTCTGTGCGCGGTGCTTGGGCCCGGAAATCGCTACCCAGCCGGAGCGGAAACCGGCCACGCGGTAGGACTTCGACAGGCCGTTGAAGGTCAGGCAGAGCATATCTGGTGCCAGCGAGGCTGTAGAAATATGCTGGGCTTCGTCGTAGAGGATCTTGTCGTAGATCTCATCGGAGAACAGCACCAAGTTGTGCTGGCGGGCCAGTTCGACGATATCCAGTAGCACTTCTTTGGAATACACCGCACCGGTGGGGTTGTTCGGGTTGATCAGCACCAGCGCCTTGGTGTTCGGGGTGATCTTGGCCTTCATGTCGGCGATATCGGGGAACCAGCCTGCCTGCTCGTCGCACAGGTAATGCACCGGCTTGCCGCCAGCCAAAGCCACGGCTGCAGTCCACAGCGGGTAATCCGGTGCCGGGATCAGCACTTCGTCACCGTTATTGAGCAGCGCCTGCATGGCCATTACGATCAGCTCGGACACGCCGTTGCCCAGGTAGATATCCTCGATGCCAACGCCTTCCACCTGCTTCTGCTGGTAGTACTGCATCACCGCCTTGCGTGCGCTGAACAGGCCCTTGGAGTCGCTGTAACCCTGGGCGGTGGGCAGATTGCGGATCACGTCCTGGAGAATCTCTTCAGGCGCTTCGAAACCAAACGGTGCCGGGTTGCCGATGTTCAGCTTGAGGATGCGGTGACCTTCCTCTTCCAGGCGCTTGGCGTGCTTGAGCACCGGCCCGCGGATGTCGTAGCAGACGTTGGCGAGCTTGTTCGATTTGCTGAACTGCATGTAAGTGATCCCGAATGGAGAAACGTCGCTGAATTACCCTGTAAGCAGTCGCGATATGACGCGCCTTGGCAGGTTGTAACGCCGGTGACAGACTGGGGTCGAATGATACGTGGCAGCCCGACCTTGGCAAAGGTACTGGTTGGGCTTTTTTGTGCTCAGCACATCCATGTGCTTCACCCCTTCGGGGCTGCGCGCAAAAGCGCTCCTGGCGTTTTGTGCTGTGCCATCCATGGCCGCCACCTGTGCGTCTTCGTGGCTCCATTTAGGTCGTTGTCACGTGATATTGAATATCGCTTTTGGCGTTTTTATTGAGGATTCTGACCATGGACAAGCTGGAAAAACCCCTGGAAGCCTGGCGCGAAGAGCTTTCCGACGAGCAGTTTCATGTTTGCCGCCTGGGCGGCACTGAACGCGCTTTTACCGGGCAGTATCACGACAGCAAGGAACCGGGTATATACCGCTGCGCCTGCTGCCAGGCTGAGTTGTTCGACTCGGATGCCAAGTACGACTCCGGCAGCGGTTGGCCGAGTTACTTCCAGCCGGTCAGCAGTGAAGCTATCAGTAGCCTGGATGACTTCAATCACGGTATGCACCGCATCGAAGTCAAATGCGCCAAGTGTGATGCTCATCTTGGGCATGTGTTCCCCGACGGGCCAGCGCCGACGGGGCTGCGTTATTGCATCAACTCGGCATCGCTCAAGCTGGTGCCTAAGGCTTAATGCCATTGCACAGGCCCGCTATCAGCGGGCCTTATTTTGCTTTAATTAAATTGCATGCAATTTAATTGCTCGCTATCTTGCATCCACTCTTACTTATCAGGACGACCAGCATGAGCAACGCACTCTTCGATATTCCGGTTACCACCATCAAGGGCGAGCAGAAGACCCTGGCCGATTTCGGTGGGAAGGCCGTATTGGTGGTCAACACCGCCAGCAAGTGCGGTTTCACTCCGCAGTACAAAGGCTTGGAAAACGTCTGGCAACAGTACAAAGATCAAGGTCTGGTGGTGCTGGGCTTCCCCTGCAACCAGTTTGGCAAGCAGGAGCCGGGCGATGAGGGAGCGATCAGCGAATTCTGCGAGTTGAACTTCGGTGTGAGCTTCCCGCTGTTCAAGAAGGTTGATGTGAACGGCAGCGATGCCCACCCGCTGTTCGTCAACCTGAAGAAGAGCGCGCCGGGCCTGCTCGGTAGCCAGGGCATCAAGTGGAACTTCACCAAGTTTCTGCTGAGTGCCGACGGCACGGTGATCAAGCGCTTTGCCCCGACCACCAAGCCTGAAGACCTGACTGCAGAGATCGAAGCACTGCTGAAATGATCCAGGCCAGCCTGCACGTGGACGAGGGGCTACAGCTGGATAACCAGCTGTGCTTCAAACTCTACGCCGCTTCACGGGCGGTGATCCGCGCCTACAAGCCGATGCTCGATCAGCTCGGCCTGACCTATCCGCAGTATCTGGCCATGCTGGTGCTGTGGGAGTGGCAGCAGCAACCGCAACCGCCGGCGTTGCCGACGGTCAAGGCATTGGGCGAGCGCCTGTTACTGGATTCCGGCACGCTGACGCCGCTGCTCAAACGCCTTGAGCTGCAAGGCTTGTTGCAGCGTAAGCGGTCGGCCAGTGACGAGCGTGAGGTGCATCTGGCGCTGACTCCAGCCGGCGGCGCCTTGCGTGAACAGGTGCTGCCGCTGAAAAGCCAGTTGTTGTGTGAGCGCGGGGTTGATCTTGATCAGGTTGCCGTGTTGCGTAGCCAGGTGGGCGTGCTACTTGATCAGTTTATGGCGCTTAACCACTGATCGAGCAGGGCCGCCAGCTCATCCTTGCGGAAGGGCTTGGCCAGGTAGTCGTCCATTCCCGCAGCGCGGCAGCGCTCGCGCTCATCGGATAGTGCGTTGGCCGTCAGGGCGACGATCGGCAGCTCGGCGAACTCTGCTTTCTGGCGAATCCGCCGGGTGGTTTCATAGCCATCCATGACCGGCATATTGCAGTCCATCAGAATCAGATCGACAGCTTGGGTTTCCAGCAGGGTCAGGGCTTCGCCACCATGATTGGCCAGCAGCACCTCGCAGCCGAGTTTGCCCAGCATGCCCTTGGCTACCAGCTGATTGACCGGGTTGTCTTCCACCAGCAGTACGCGCGCCTGGCGGTTGCGCTGCGGCTCGCTGTGCTGTTCGGCGGCGTGCGCCTCCCCCTGACCGAGGGTGTGGCGCAGGGCCTGCAGCAGCGCCTGGCGTGACAGCGGTCGGGCCAGTTGTTCGATGGGTGAGAGTTTTTCCACCTGCTCGCTGCTGAGAAAGTTGCCGTAGGCGCTGACCAACAGGATCGGCAGGTTGCAGAGTGTGCGCAGCTCATTCAGGCGCTGTGGGCAATCGCTGATCAGCAGGTCGGCATCAAGCGTGCCCAGCGCGGCATCGGCGTCCAGGTGCTGATACTGCAGGCCCCAGCTCGGCAGCAGGCTTGCCAGCTGTTCGCTTAGCCCCGAGCTGGCCGGACTGAATCCGATAACGCGCCCGTGTAACAGGGGAAGTTGCTTAGTACTGGTCTGGCCAGGCAGCGGCAGGTCGACGCAGAAGGTGCTGCCGAAGCCTTCCCGTGTTTCCAGGCTCAACTGGCCGTGCATGGCTTCGCAAAGGCGACGCGTCAGGGTCAGACCCAGGCCGGTGCCGCCAAATTGCCGGGTGATGCCAACTCCGGCCTGGGCAAACGGATGGAAAATCCGCGCCTGGGCATCTTCAGCAATACCGATGCCGGTGTCGCGGACAATGATCCTGACGCCACTGGCCTGGGAGCTTACGCTGATATCAACGCGGCCAAAGCGGGTGAACTTCAAGGCATTGGACAGCAGATTGCTGACGATCTGCCTGACCCGCGTCGGGTCGCCGAGCAATTGGTTGGGTAGCAGTGGGTCGATCAGGCAGGTCAGTTCAACGCCCGGCGCGGCGTTTTGTGACAGCAGATTGGCGGTGTCTTCGACCATGCTGCCGAGGTCGAAGGGAATCTGTTCCAGTTCCAGCTGCCCAGCTTCAAATTTCGACAGGTCGAGAATGTCGTTGAGCAGTTCGACCAGCACCTTGCCAGAATCGTGGGCAATCGACAGCTGTTGCCGCTGTTCGTTATTCAGCGGCCCGTCCAGCGACAGCGCGAGCATGCCCAGCAGACCGTTGAGCGGGGTGCGAATCTCGTGGCTCATATTGGCGAGGAAGGCCGAGCGCGCCTGGGCCATATCCAGGGCCGTGCGTTTGGCTTGTTCCAGCTCGCGGTTTGAGTCGAGCAGGCGGCTGTTGGCGGCCTCCAACTGCTCGGTGCGAGCCGAGACCATGTCTTCCAGTTCAGCTAGGTAGCGGGTCAGCCGGGCTTCGGCTTGCTGGCGCTGCTCGATCTCGCTGGCGATGCTGCTCAGCTGGTGGTTGGTCACATCGACCAGTACGCCGATCTCGTCGCGTTCATGGTTGGGCGGATAGGGCAGCTTGGCGTTGTTGGAGCTGCGCAGGTCTCGCTCGCTTAGGGCGCGGATAAAGCCGGTCAGCGGTTTGGTCAGCATGAAATAGAACAGCACCAGCAGGATCAGCGACAGCAGCAGGCTGCGGGCGAAGCCGGTCAGCAGGGTCAGTAGCGAGCGGTTGAGGAAGTGGCTACCAAAGGCGTAGGTATCGACTTCCAGGCTCAGTTTGCCGAGGGCTTCATTGGGCGAGTGACTGACGAACAGGGCTGTTTCGAAGTGCCGGCGCTTGCCGAACATAAAATCGCTAATGACTCTGTAGCGGCTTTCCATGGCCGGGCGACTGACGCTGGCCAGCGTCAGCTGGTTGTTGTCGATGATCTGTGCGCTGATCACCGCTGGAGAACGCAGCAGCCCCAGCACCAGTTCCTGGGCCAGTTCGGCGTCGATGTTGTAGGCGATGCGTGCAGCCGGGTTGTGGCTGATTTCCATCAGTGCGTTGATCTCGCGGTTGATGGAGGCATCTTCGCTGGCATAATCGATGCCCACTTGTATCAAGCTGAGCGCCGTGCCGAGGATAAAGGCTACCAATACGGTCAGGCCGGCCTGTTTGAATGACAGGCGTTGGGTTAGCGCTATATCCATATGGGCCGGTTGTTCTCGTGTTGAGTCGCTTGCCAAGCATAGCCCATCTGTTTTGCTGGGCGGCAGTGGCAGAACGGCTCGAAAACCCTGGAGTGTGTTGTGGATTCGCGTTTAAGGAAACTCTGAAGAAGACTTCCTGATTTTGGCAAAATACCCGGATTCCACCCGTCGAGTTTTCCGATGAAGCAGATGACCTTCGCCGACGCCGAGTACGCAGGCAAGCGCAAGCAGACCCGCAAAGAGTTGTTCCTGATCGAGATGGATCGAGTAGTGCCGTGGGAAGGATTGGTCACCCTGATCGATCCGCACTACCCGAAGGGCGAAGGTGGCAGGCCCGCCTATGCGCTGATGGCGATGCTGCGTGTGCATCTGATGCAAAACTGGTTCGGTTACAGCGATCCGGCGATGGAGGAAACGCTGTACGAGACCACCATCCTGCGCCAGTTCGCCGGCTTAAGCCTGGAGCGCATTCCCGATGAAACCACCATCCTCAACTTCCGTCGCTTGCTGGAGAAACACGAGCTGGCTGCAGGCATCTTGGCCGTGATTAACGGCTACCTGGGCGACCGTGGTCTGTCACTGCGCCAGGGCACCATCGTCGATGCCACGTTGATCAATGCGCCGAGTTCGACCAAGAACAAGGACCGTAAGCGCGATCCGGAAATGCACCAAACAAAGAAGGGCAACCAGTACTACTTCGGCATGAAGGCGCACATCGGCGTGGATGACGAGTCGGGTCTGGTGCACAGCGTAGTAGGCACGGCAGCCAACGTGGCGGATGTCACCCAGGTAGACAAACTGCTGCACGGCGACGAAAACGTGGTGTGTACTGACGCAGGTTACACCGGTGTCGAAAAGCGTCCGGAGCATGAAGGTCGGAAGGTAATCTGGCAGGTGGCGGCACGCCGCAGCACCTACAGGAAGCTCGATAAGCGCAGCGGGTTATACAAAGCCAAGCGCAAGATCGAGAAGGCCAAAGCCCAAGTGCGCGCCAAGGTCGAGCATCCGTTTCGCGTGATCAAGCGCCAGTTCGGTTATGTGAAGACGCGCTTCCGTGGCCTGGCCAAAAACACCGCACAACTGGTAACGCTGTTCGCCCTGTCGAACCTGTGGATGGCCCGTCGACATTTGCTGACGAATGCAGGAGAGGTGCGCCTGTAATGTGGGAAATGACCGCTGCGAGGTGCTCGCGGCGGCCAGAAACACCGAAATGAGCGGATGACTTGATCGTTTTTGATCAGTTTTCCGCTTTCAAAATCAGCGGAGGCTGAAGTTGACCGGAAATACAGGGCTACTTCAGACCATCCTTAAGTGATTTTTTGTTGCGCGCTGAGGCTGTACTTGCCCGCTTAGAGCCCTTATTGCCGGTACAGCGTCCGGTTATCGACTGGCAGCAGAGCCTGGCGGCACGTTGGCGGCGCGATGGCCGCAGCGGCTTTCTCGCGCCGCTGCAGGTCAGTCTGGATGTGAGTCTGGATGATCTGATCGGGGTAGATCGTCAGCGTGCCCAGTTGGCGCGCAATACCCAGCAGTTTATCCAGGAATTGCCGGCCAACCACGCGTTGCTCTGGGGCGCGCGCGGTACGGGTAAGTCATCGCTGGTGCGGGCATTATTGACCGAGCATGCGGCAGCGGGGCTGCGCCTGGTTGAGATCGAGCGTGATCATCTGGCCGATCTGCCGCGAATTGTCGAGCAGCTGAGCGAGCTACCGCAGCGTTTCGTGCTGTTCTGCGATGACCTGTCGTTCGAGGCCGGCGAGGGCGATTACCGCATGCTGAAAACCGTGCTCGATGGCTCCCTGGAGCGCGCGCCGGACAATATGCTGCTGTATGCCACCTCCAACCGTCGCCATCTGCTGCCGGAGAAGCAGAGCGACAACGAAAACTGGCAGCGAGTCGATGGTGAACTGCATCCCAATGAGGCGGTGGAAGACAAGATTGCGCTGTCCGACCGCTTTGGCCTGTGGCTGTCGTTCTACCCTTTCACTCAGGAGCATTTCCTCGACGTGGTCCGCCACTGGGTCGGGGTGCATGCCGCGCAGGCCGGCTTGGCTTGGCAGTGGCACGATGAGCTGGAAAAGGCTGCGATACGCTGGGCCTTGGGGCGTGGCAATAGTAATGGGCGCTGCGCCTATCAATTCGCCCGCGACTGGGTGGGGCTGCAACTACTGAGCAAGCACGATGATTGATCTACAACAAAGCGGGCAGGGGCTCGACGGCTATCCACTGCTGGTGGCGCAACTTCAGGCGCTGTTGGCCGGGGAGCGCGACTTTATTGCCAATGCAGCGTAGTTTTCGGCGTTTCTGTTTCAGGAGCTGAGCGACCTGAACTGGGTGGGATTCTATCTGGCCCGTGGCGAGGAACTGGTGCTTGGGCCTTTTCAGGGTAAAGTGGCCTGCGTGCGGATTCCGTTCGGTCGCGGTGTCTGCGGCGCCGCTGCGGCGACTGGGCAGACCCAGCGAGTCGATGATGTGCATGCCTTTGCCGGGCATATCGCTTGCGACAGTGCATCCAATAGCGAGCTGGTGGTGCCGCTGTTCAAGGACGGCCGCTTGCTCGGTGTGCTGGATCTCGACAGTCCGTCGCTGGCGCGGTTTAGCGCAGCGGATCAGGCCGGTATCGAGCGGCTGATTGAGGTGTTTGTCGAGCTGACGGATTGCTGAGCCGCTCATCAACGTAAGGTAAAAAGCCCGGCAATTGCCGGGCTTTTTATTGGGGGCAGCGATTACTCAGGCTTTGGCGGCCATCTTGGCGAGCATCTTCAGCTCGCCGGGCAACACAGTCTGCACCGAGTCCCGCGCGGTGATTCGCGCATAGTGCGCACTCAGGTTGGGCCAGCGCTGTGCATCTAGTTGCTCGCCGCCATGTTGCATATTGATCAGCTGGCAAGCCAGAGCCAGGTCGGCCAGGGTCAGGCTATCGCCGACCAGATAGTCGGCTGAGCCGAGGGTCTGCTCCAGGTAGTCGAAATGCGCCGGCAGCTTTTCGTGCAGGGCTTTCTGCACTGCGGCTTCGTCGCAGCTCTGGCCCATGCTGGGCTTCAGTGCGCGGTTGCGAAATACACTGAAGGTGCACAGCGGAGCCAGTTCATAGTCGGCATACTTCTCCAGCCAACGTACCCGCGCGCATTGTTCGGCACTCTGTCCAAGCAGGGAGGGGCGCTCGGGGTGTTTGTCGTCCAGGTATTGGCAGATCACGCTGGAGTCGGCGAGGGTGAAATCGCCATCCCTCATGGCCGGAATACGCCCTAGCGGGCTCAGCTCGCGATACCAGGTCGGCTGGCCGAACGGCAGGATGATTTCCAGCTGATAGTCCATGTTCTTTTCAGCCAGAAACAGGCGAACCTTACGGACGAAGGGCGACAGCGGGGCACCATAAACAGTCAGGCTCATGCACGGCACTCGTAGGCAGGGCGATAGCGCGCAAGTCGCGCGCTGGCAGGGTTAGTCGTAGATGTTCTTCTTCTTCCACTCGTCATCGCCGAGAGATTCAAGGCCTGCGTCCAGTTCGCTGGGTTGGTCGGGGGCGGGCTTGCTGCTTTCAAGAACCATGGCGTTGGCGCGGGCTAGTTGCTCTTCGAATTTCTTCAGGGCGTTCTGGTAAGGGGTGGGGTCGGGTTGTTTGCGCAGGTATTGCACGCCGCGCTCGAACGCCAGGCGCGCCTGGCCTGGCTGGTTCTGCTGCAAGGCCTGCTGGCCGAGGTTACCGAAAAATTCGATATGCACCTGGGTCAGCATATGGCGCACTTCTTTGAGCCATTGCTTGGCCTCGTTGGCCGGGATAATCCCGTCTTTGGCGCAGCGGGTCAGTTGGCCATGAAGGTTTTCCAGCTGAAAACGCACTTCCTTGGCTTTGGCTTCATTGAGGATGGGTTGCGGCGGATTGCTTACGGCAATCGATTCGCCTTGGGCGATCAGTTTGCGCAGTTCTTCAATACGCGCCTTGAGGGCGTTATTGCCCTTTTCCAAAGGCAGCATGCGTTCACTGAAGTGCAATTGCAGGCGACTGAGCATCAGCTTCAGTGCCGGGGTCATCAACTGTCCGGGGAGGGCTTCGGCGAGGTCCGTGCAGCGGCGCAGGCGATCATTGAGGTCAGCCTTGATGCGCGCCTTCTCCAGTTTGTTGTTCTCGACCATATGATTGATGTAGGCAATGGCGATCAACGCGATGATGCCAGAAACAATCAATATGGTAATCACGAGTGGGGACATGGGGGGAGCCTCTCGATCACCAGTTTTCGTCCGAGTGTAGTGCCTTAGTCGGGAGGCTGATAGAGCTGCCTCACATTCGCAGCTGAAGTCGTTGATTTATAAAAATTTTTACACAGAGGTTGACGGGCCTTTCAAGGCTCCATAGAATGCGCGCCACTTCGTAGCGCAATGCCTCACGGCAAAACGTGTAGGAGCCGGATAGAAGTTGTAGTTTCCGGGCTGCGTCCCCTTCGTCTAGTGGCCTAGGACACCGCCCTTTCACGGCGGTAACAGGGGTTCGAGTCCCCTAGGGGACGCCACTTCTTTATGAAGTGTGCTGCTGAAAACCAAGTTGTATGCGGGAATAGCTCAGTTGGTAGAGCACGACCTTGCCAAGGTCGGGGTCGCGAGTTCGAGTCTCGTTTCCCGCTCCAAATTAAGGTGATCTGCTCCGGCAGGTAGCCGAAAAGTTCCAAGGTCCCCTTCGTCTAGTGGCCTAGGACACCGCCCTTTCACGGCGGTAACAGGGGTTCGAGTCCCCTAGGGGACGCCATTTTTGTTGTACCAAGTTGTATGCGGGAATAGCTCAGTTGGTAGAGCACGACCTTGCCAAGGTCGGGGTCGCGAGTTCGAGTCTCGTTTCCCGCTCCATTTTCTTTCGATAGAAAGCATCGAAAACGCCGCTCACTGAGCGGCGTTTTCGTTTCTGCTGTTTTTAGTGCCTACAAAAAAGCCCGCCGGTTATGCCGTGCGGGCTTTTCTATTTTGGGCTGTGGCTTAGTGTGTGCCACCCTGAGCGGGCATGCTCAGCAGCTGTTTTTCCTGATTCCAGTCGAAGGGCTCGTCATTTTCTTCGGCGTAGAAGCGGCGTTCTTCGAGGGCCTGGTACATCTCGATTTCTTCGTCCGGCATGAAGTGCAGGCAATCACCGCCGAAGAACCACAGCAGGTCACGCGGTACCAGGTGGGCGATCTGCGGGTAGCGTTGGAATATCTGGCTGATCAGGTCCTGGCCCAGGTAGAGGCTGGCTTCCGGGTCGCTCGGCAGGTCGCTGAGCAGCTCGTCGTAGCGCTCCAGGTACATGGCGTGGCTGTCATCGAGAATCTGCTCGGCTTCGCCCAGGGCGACCAGGATGGTGCGCAGGTGCTGCAGCAGAGTGAGGTGATGGTCGATGTGGGTGTTGGCCATGGGGCAATCCTGTAGGTAAAACGGGCGCGCCAGTATAAGGCTCGCGTCGCCCGCTGTCCCGTCGGTTTAACGGACCTTGCCGGAGCCCAAGGTCAGTTCCTCCTTGGCGAAGTCGTCGACATCAATCACCACCCGGCGTGCGGCTTCGGCCTGTTGCAGGCTGTGCGCTTCATCGGCGCTGAGCACTCCAGCAGTCAGCGCGGCATCGATCAGGCTTTGGCCTGGCAGTTCCTGTACCTGGCCGGCCTTGACGGCCTTGTGCAGTTTCTTCTGCAGGCCCTGTACGTCCTGCAGCAGGTTCATCGCATATTGCAGAGCCCCCACGGGGTCCTGTTCAGCTTGTGGGCGGTAGCAGCCTTCGAGCAGTTCCTCCAGTGCGGGGTCGCCGCTGTTACGGCCGATAATGCTAGCCACTTCGGCGTCCAGTTTGTCGCTTGGGCCTTTGTGACGGCGGCCCAGCGGCAGTACCAGCAGGCGCAGGGCGCAACCGAGCAGTTTGCTGGGGAAGTTGCTGAGCAGTTCTTCCAGCGCCTGTTCGGCCTTGCCCAGGCTTTCCTCCACAGCCCAGCGCAGCATGGGCTGTGAATGCTCGGGGTAACCGAGGTCGTGGTAGCGCTTGAGCGCCGCCGAAGCCAGGTACAGGTGGCTGAGTACATCACCCAGGCGCGCCGATAGGCGTTCGCGGCGTTTCAGTTCGCCGCCGAGCAACATCATGCTGGTGTCAGCGAGTAGGGCAAAGGACGCGGCCAAGCGGTTGAGTGCGCGGAAATAAGGGCGGCTGATGCGATCGCCAGGTACCTGGCTGAAAACGCCAAAGCCGAGGCTGAGCAGCAGGCTGCTGGCGGCGTTGCTGACGGCAAAGCCGATATGCAGCAGCAGTGCATCGAACTCCTGCAGTGCCTGGTCCTGATCCTCGCGGCTGGCCAGGGCCATTTCCTTGAGTACGTAGGGGTGGCAGCGAATCGCGCCCTGACCAAAGATCATCAGGTTGCGCGAGAGGATATTGGCCCCCTCCACGGTGATAAAGATCGGCGCACCTTGCCACGAGCGGGCCAGGTAGTTGTTCGGGCCCATGACGATGCCTTTGCCGCCGTGTACGTCCATGGCGTGGCTGATGCATTCGCGGCCGCGTTCGGTCAGGTGGTACTTGAGAATGGCCGAGAGCACCGAGGGCTTCTCGCCCAGATCCACCGCATTGGCCGTGAGGATACGTGCGCTGTCCATCAGCCAGGCGTTACCGCCAATGCGCGCGAGGGCTTCCTGAATGCCTTCGAAGGCAAACAGCGGCGCAGTGAACAGATTGCGGCGTTGCTCGGGCAGCAGCAGTGGCAAGCCCACGGCCAGCAGAAACAGCCAGAACAGCCCCATCAGCCAGGCGGGGGCATGGCTGAACATGCCCATCAAAACCAGAAAGCCGGCCACCAGGCCAAGTGCGGGTAGGGGAGCGGTACGCCGGTGAGCGAGAAAAGCCGTGCCGAGCAGCAGGGCGAGTAACCAGAGAGCGAGCATGCAGAATCCTCCATGATGACAATGCGTGTGTACGCACCATCACGAGCGTAGTCGTCATTGATGGCGACAAGAGCGGTGAGCTTGGCCGAATCGTCGTGACATTGGCCGGAGCCGCGTCGTTAGACTGGATTCTCAGTTATGGAGAAACCCCGATGCGTGAATACCTCGAGCCCGGCCGCTTCATCGATAGTGACCACCCCGCGCTGGTGGAGTTCGCAGAAAAGTTTCGTGGCGCCAGTCGAGAACCGCGCGAACAGGCCGTCAGCCTGTACTACGCGGTACGTGATGAAATTCGCTACAACCCCTATGTATTTAGCCGCGACGCTGACACGCTGAAGGCCAGCCATGCATCGCAGGCAGGGGAGAGTTACTGCGTGCCCAAGGCCACTTTGCTCGCCGCCTGCGCCCGCCATTGCGGTATCCCGGCGCGCATCGGTCTGGCCGATGTGCGTAATCATCTGGCCACTCCACGGCTGCTGGAAATGCTCCGCAGTGAAGTGTTCGCCATGCATGGCTACACCGAGTTGTTTCTCGACGACCGTTGGGTCAAGGCTACGCCGGCGTTCAATTTGGCGCTGTGTCGGGTATTCAAGGTGGCGCCGCTGGAGTTCGATGGCCTGAGTGACAGCGTATTTCACCCGTTCAATCAGCAGGGCGAACGCTATATGGAATACTTGCATGACCACGGCCAGTTTGCCGATGTGCCGGAGCAGCTGTTCTTCGGTCATCTGGCCGCTTGCTACCCACATCTGTTTGCCGATGACGCGTTGTTGATCAGTGGCGACTTCGCCGCTGAGGCCGTGCCTGGATGATTTATCGACAGGGTTGATAAGCACCATCGGCAACTGCCGGGTTTAATCTGCACCTGGCGCTGGTAGGCTGCTGCCCAGTCGCGGGGGCGGCAGTTTTGCGCAAAGATGCTGTGGTGGAGAGGTTCCAGACGCTAGACTTGGGCCACTTCGCGCGTAGGCGCAGCCCTCTCGAATTTCTTTTATCTGATCAGGTGTGCGCATTTTTATGAGTACCGCTCTGTCCATTCGCCAGTTGACCAAGACCTATGGCAACGGCTTCCAGGCGCTGCACGGCATAGACCTGGAAGTGGCTGAAGGTGATTTCTTCGCCTTGCTCGGTCCCAACGGTGCCGGCAAATCCACCACCATTGGCATTCTGTCCACCCTGGTGACCAAAAGCAGCGGCACGGTCAATGTGTTCGGCCATGACCTGGACCAGCAGCCCTCGGCGCTCAAGCGCTGCTTGGGCGTGGTGCCGCAGGAGTTCAATTTCAACCAGTTCGAAAAGGCCTTCGACATCGTCGTAACCCAGGCTGGTTACTACGGTATCCCGGCAAAAATCGCCAAGGAACGCGCCGAGCAGTACCTCAACCAGCTTGGCCTGTGGGGCAAGCACAATGTGCCGTCACGCGAGCTGTCCGGCGGGATGAAACGCCGCTTGATGATCGCCCGCGCGCTGGTGCATCAGCCGCGTTTGTTGATTCTCGATGAGCCGACTGCCGGGGTTGACATCGAACTGCGCCGCTCGATGTGGAGCTTTCTCACCGACCTGAACGAGCAGGGCATCACCATCATTCTCACCACCCACTACCTGGAAGAGGCCGAACAGCTGTGCCGCAATATCGGCATCATCGACCACGGACGGATTGTCGAGAACACCAGCATGAAGGACCTGCTGAAGAAGCTGCATGTGGAAACCTTCCTGCTCGACCTCAAGGAGTCGCTGCTGGTCGCGCCGCAACTGATTGGCTACCCGGCGCAGCTGCTCGACGGGCATATCCTGGAAGTGCAGGTGGACAAGGCTCAGGGCATTACCGAGTTGTTCCGCCAGCTGGCCTTGCAGAACATCGAGGTACTCAGCTTGCGCAATAAAACCAACCGTCTGGAGGAGCTGTTTGTCTCTCTGGTCGAGAAGAATCTGGCGAAGGTGGCGGTATGAGCACGGCTTATCTGAATTCCGAATTCACCGCCAACATGGTCGCGCTGCGCACCATCGTCTACCGCGAAATCCGCCGTTTTACCCGCATCTGGCCACAGACCCTGCTGCCGCCGGCAATCACCATGGTTCTGTACTTCGTGATCTTCGGCAACCTGATCGGCAGCCAGATCGGCGACATGGGTGGCTTCACCTATATGGAGTACATCGTGCCAGGGCTGATCATGATGTCGGTGATCACCAACTCCTACGGCAACGTGGTATCGAGCTTCTTCGGCAGCAAGTTCCAGCGCTCCATCGAGGAGTTGATGGTCTCGCCTGTGTCGCCGCATATCATCCTCACCGGTTACGTGATCGGTGGCGTGCTGCGCGGTCTGGCGGTGGGGTTTATCGTCACCTTGCTGTCGCTGTTCTTCACTCACTTGCAGGTTCATCACCTCGGTGTGACGGTGCTGGTGGTGCTGCTGACGGCGACCATCTTCTCCCTTGGCGGCTTTATCAACGCCGTGTATGCGCGCAATTTTGATGATATTTCGATCATCCCGACCTTTGTGCTGACTCCCCTGACCTACCTGGGCGGGGTGTTCTATTCGATCAGCCTGTTGCCGCAGTTCTGGCAGACGGTGTCGCTGGCCAACCCGGTGCTGCATATGGTCAACGCTTTCCGTTATGGCATTCTCGGTGTTTCCGATATCCGCATCGGTGTGGCCATCGCCTTTATGTTGGTTGCCACCGCTGTGCTGTATGCCGTGTGCATCCGCTTGCTGGTTAGCGGTCGGGGCATGCGCCAGTAACCGGACAGCCAATATCGGGAAACATTTTTAACGGCTGATCTGTGCGGCTCGGCCGTTAGACTCGGCCTCTACAAAGAACTAGGGGTTGTATATGTTTGCCCGTGTACCTGCTCTGCTCGGTACAGCTGTTCTGTTGTGTTCGCTCGCCAGTGGGCAGGTGCAGGCCAATGAAGGGCCACTGGTTGAGGTGGTCAAGCCCGAGCGGAGCCTGGTGCGTGATGAACTGGTGACTTTCAGTTCGCTGCGCCCCGACGAGTCGGTGGATGATCCGTCCGGAAATTGCCGGGCGAGTGGCGCAACTGCATTTTCGTGAAGGCCAGCGGGTTGAAGCCGGTGCGCTGCTGGTCAGCCTGGATGATGCAATTGCCCGCGCCGAACTGGCACAGGCGCAGGCCAACCTGAACCTCGCGGAAAAGAACTTTCAACGTGCGCAGATGCTGTTCAAGCGCGGCGCCAGTAACGCTCAGGCGCTGGATGAAGCCAGTGCTCAGCAGCAGGCCTCCCGAACCAGCCTAGCGCTTTCCCAGGCACGCCTGGACAAGACACGTATCCTTGCGCCCTACGATGGCGTGCTGGGTTTACGCGCCGTCAGCCCCGGCGATTACCTCAGCGAAGGTCAGGACATCGTCAATCTGGAAGTGCTTGATCCACTCAAAGTGGATTTCCGCATTCCGCAGAAAGCCGTCAGCCAGATCCGCCTCAAGCAGCTTATTGAAGTCAGTCTGGATGCTTACCCGGGCGAACGCTTTAACGGTGAGATTTTCGCCATCAACCCACGTCTGGATGAAGCCGGACGCAGCCAGGCGATTCGCGCGCATATCAGCAACAGCGATGGGCGCCTGAGCCCAGGGCAGTTCGTGCGGGTTTCGGTGATCCTCGCCGAGCGGCCGAATGCCCTGGTGATTCCAGAAGAAGCCATCATGCCGGTGGGCGACAAGCTGCTGGTCAACCTGGTGGTGGCAGGCAAGGTCGAAGTGCGCGAGCTCAAGCTGGGCAAGCGCCTGGCTGGTAAGGTCGAGGTGCTGGAAGGCCTGCAGGGTGATGAAACCCTGATCAGCGCTGGCTGGCAGAAGGTTCGCGCCGGCGCGCCAGTACGCACCAAGGTGGTGGAGCAAGCGCCATGACCCTGTCGGATATCTGCATCCGCCGGCCGGTATTTGCCACCGTACTGTCGCTGATTGTGGTGTTGCTCGGTTTGATGGCCTATGACCGACTGGCCGTGCGCGAGTATCCGAATATCGATGTGCCGATTGTCACGGTCAATGTCACCTACCCGGGTGCCAGCCCGGAGATCATGGAATCGCAGGTCGCCCAGCCGATCGAGGATGTGCTGTCGGGCATCGACGGGCTGGATTTTGTCAGCTCCATCAGCCGCTCGGAAAACACCCAGATCACCGCGCAGTTCCGCCTGGGCAGTAACTCCGATGAAGCCGCCAACGATGTACGCGATCACCTGGGCCGGGTGCGCGGCCTGCTGCCGGATGAAATCGCCGAGCCCATCGTGCAGAAGGTCGAGGCCGATGCCCAGCCGGTGATCTGGCTGGCCTTCTACAGCGCCATGGAGATCACCGATGTGCTGGAGCGGGTGATCAAGGATCGCCTGCAGACCATCCCTGGCGTTTCTGAAGTGCAGATTCGCGGCGCGCGCACCTTCGCCATGCGCATCTGGCTGGACCCGGAAAAGCTCGCCGCGCACAACCTTACCGTGCAGGACGTGGAAGACGCCCTGCGTCGGCAGAACGTTGAGATTCCCGCCGGGCGCATCGAATCGCAGCAGCGTGAATTCACCGTGCTCTCGGAAACCGACATGAACATCCCGGAGCAGTTCAATCAACTGATCCTCGACGACTCACGCGGTTATCTGCTGCGCCTGGCGGATGTCGGTTACGCCGAAATCGGCGCTGCGGACGAGCGCAGTATCGTCCGTTACAAGGGCCAGTCGGCCGTGTCGATGGGCATGATCAAGCAGGCCACCGCCAATCCGCTGGACATTTCCGATGGCCTGGCTGAGGCCTTGCCGGATGTGCGCGAATTCTGCCAGAAGGCATGCAGATGGCGGTAGCTAACGACAACTCGCTGTTTATCCGCGAGTCGATCGACAACGTGTTTATCACCATCTGGGAAGCAGTGGGGCTGGTCATCCTGATCATCTTTATCTTCCTACGTTCGCTACGCGCTACCCTCATTCCGCTGGTGACCATTCCGGTTTCACTGATCGGCGCATTTGCTCTGATGAGCCTGATGGGTTTCACCATCAATACCCTGACGCTGCTGGCCATGGTGCTGGCCATCGGTCTGGTGGTGGACGATGCCATCGTGATGCTGGAGAACATCCACCGGCATATCGAGGAGGGCATGCAGCCACTGCAGGCGGCGCTCAAGGGCAGTCGCGAAATTGCCTTTGCGGTGATCGCCATGACCCTGACCCTGGCCGCGGTAATTGCCCCCATCGGCTTTATGCAGGGCACCACGGGCAAGCTGTTTACCGAATTCGCCTGGACCCTGGCCGGCGCGGTGCTGGTGTCGGGTTTTGTCGCCCTGACCCTGACGCCGATGATGTGCGCGCTGCTACTCAAGCCGCATCAGGCCGGCGAGCGGCATAACCGGGTGTACAACCTGATCGAGGATTTTCTCAACGGTCTGACCTACAGCTACAAGCACCTGCTAGCCAAGGCGCTGAGTGCCTGGGGGCTGGTGGTAGGCGTGCTGTTGCTCACGGTGGCGGCCTGCGTGCTGCTGTTCTCCGGGCTTAAGTCCGAGCTGGCACCCACCGAGGACACCGGCACCATCATCGGTGTATTCAACGGCCCGGACGGTGCCACCATCAATTACACCGGGCGTTATGCCCGTGAGATCGAAGCCGCTTACGCCAGCATCCCTGAGACCAACCGCTATATGGTCATCGCCGGCTTCCCCACGGTGGCCCAGGGCATTTCCTTTATGAAGCTGGAAGACTGGGCTGACCGTTCGCGCAGCCAGTTCGAGATTCGCAACGAGTTACTGCCCAAGCTGCAGGATATCGCCGGGGTGCGGGCCTTCCCGGTCAACCGGCCGCCGCTTGGGCAAAGCGCGCGTAACCAGCCGGTGAACTTCGTGATTCGCTCGTCGATGGAGTACAGCGAGCTGCAGGGTTATGTCGATGAATTGCTTAATTCGCTACGCGATTATCCGGGGCTGGAAAGCCTGGACAGCGATCTCAAGCTCAACGCGCCGCAGCTCAAGGTAGCGGTCAATCGCGAGCAGGCGGTGGCTGTGGGCACTGACGTGGCAACCATTGGCCGCAGCCTGGAAAGTCTGTTCGGCAGCCGTCAGGTGACGCGCTTCAAGCAGAACGGCGAGCAGTACGACGTGCTGGTGCAGTTGCAGGGCGTGGACCGCAGCAACCCGCAGGATCTCGACCGCGTTTATGTGCGTGGCCGCGATGAGAGCATGGTGCAGCTGTCCAACCTGATTGAGGTGCGCGAGACTGTGGCGCCGCGCGAGCTCAACCACTTCAACCAGCTGCGTGCAGTGACGGTAAGTGCCAACGTCGGCTCCGGCTACACCCTGGGTGAAGCCCTGGCACATTTGGAAAGCACGGCGCGCACGGTGTTCCCGGCGGAGACTCAGTACGACTACACCGGTACTTCGCGGGACTTCAAGGAATCCAGCGCCGGCATTGCGCTGATCTTCGCCCTGGCCCTGGCGTTTATCTTCCTGGTGCTGGCGGCGCAGTTCGAAAGCTTTACCGACCCGTTGATCATCCTGTTCAGCGTGCCGCTGTCGATGGCCGGGGCCTTGCTGGCGCTGACGTTGTTCGGCGACACCCTGAATATCTACTCGCAGATCGGCCTGGTGACGCTGATCGGCCTGATTACCAAGCACGGCATCCTCATCGTCGAGTTTGCCAACGTGCTGTTGCGTCAGGGCCATGAACTGCGTGGTGCGGTGATCGAGGCGTCGGTGCAGCGCCTGCGGCCGATTCTGATGACCACCGGTGCGATGGTGCTGGGTTCCTTGCCACTGGCGATTGCCACGGGCGCGGGTGCGGAAAGCCGTCAGCAGATTGGTATGGTGATCGTCGGTGGCCTGCTGGTCGGCACCTTCTTCACTCTTTTTGTGATCCCGACTCTGTATATGCTGCTGCGCCGTTGGCGGCCGATTAGACAGGATGCGTTAGAGACAGCTGTGGCGTAGAGCATATGAACCTGTGGGAGGGGCCGGGCGGCGTTCCGCTTTAGCCGCGATAGGAGGCATCGCGGCTAAAGCCCCCTCCCACAAGTGTTACTCGACCTTCAGCACCAGCTTGCCGAAGTTCTCGCCGCTGAACAGTTTCAGCAGGGTTTCCGGGAAGGTTTGCAGGCCCTCGACGATATCTTCCTTGGACTTCAGCTTGCCGCTGGCCAGCCAGCCACCCATTTCCTGCGCCGCTTCGGCGAAGCGCGGGGCGTAGGTCATCACCACCATGCCTTCCATGCGTGCGCTGTTGACCAGCAGATTGAGGTAGTTGGCCGGGCCTTTGACCGCCTGTTTGTTGTTGTACTGGCTGATCGCGCCGCAGATGATCACTCGCGCCTTGAAGGCCAGACGGGTGGGCACCGCATCGAGAATGTCACCGCCGACGTTGTCGAAATACACATCCACGCCTTTCGGGCATTCGCGCTTGAGACCGGCGATCACGTCTTCGTTCTTGTAGTCGATGGCACCGTCGAGGCCCAGCTCACCAACCAGGAACTTGCACTTGTCCGCACCGCCGGCGATGCCGACCACCCGGCAGCCCTTGAGCTTGGCGATCTGCCCGGCGACGCTGCCGACCGCGCCGGCTGCGCCGGAAATCACCACGGTTTCACCGGCTTTCGGCGCGCCGACATCGAGCAGGGCGAAGTAGGCGGTCATCCCGGTAATGCCCAGTGCCGAGAGGTACAGCGGCAGCGGCGCGCGCTTGGGGTCGACCTTGTAGAAGCCCTTGGGCTCACCGAGGAAATAGTCCTGCACGCCGAGGGCGCCGTTTACATGATCACCGACGGCAAAGTCCG
Source organism: Pseudomonas anguilliseptica (assembly GCF_900105355.1). Lineage (NCBI taxonomy): Bacteria > Pseudomonadati > Pseudomonadota > Gammaproteobacteria > Pseudomonadales > Pseudomonadaceae > Pseudomonas > Pseudomonas anguilliseptica. The sequence goes on along the minus strand of NZ_FNSC01000001.1, from coordinate 4,670,424 downwards.
GGTGCTGCGAGGCGATCACTTCACCGACGCCAAGGGCGCGCATCACTTCGCCAATGCCGACTGGCGGGATATAGGATTTGGCATCGTTCATCCAGCCACGCATGGCAGGGTCCAGCGACAGGTAGGCGTTCTTCACCAGAATCTGCCCAGGACCGGGTTCGCCGACGCTGGTTTCTACATAGCTGAAGGTTTCTCGGCTGGGCAGGCCGACCGGGCGTTGGGCAAGCAGGAACTGGCGATTGAGTGGGGCAGTCATGGCAGGTACTCACTGAACGGAAAGCCTGTTGATAGCCCTTAGGGATGGTCTGAAGTAGCCCTGTATTTCCGGTCAACTTCAGCCTCCGCTGATTTTGAAAGCGGAAAACTGATCAAAAACGATCAAGTCATCCGCTCATTTCGGTGTTTCTGGCCGCCGCGAGCACCTCGCAGCGGTCATTTCCCACATTACAGGCGCACCTCTCCTGCATTCGTCAGCAAATGTCGACGGGCCATCCACAGGTTCGACAGGGCGAACAGCGTTACCAGTTGTGCGGTGTTTTTGGCCAGGCCACGGAAACGCGTCTTCACATAACCGAACTGACGCTTGATCACCCGGAACGGGTGCTCGACCTTGGCGCGAACTTGCGCCTTGGCCTTCTCGATCTTGCGCTTGGCTTTGTACAGCGCGCTGCGCTTACTCAACGTGTTGTACGTACTGCGGCGGGCTGCGATCTGCCAGATCACTTCACGGCCTTCATGTTCTGGCCGCTTCTCTACGCCGGTGTAACCCGCGTCGGCACCCACCATGTTTTCTTTGCCGTGTAGCAGCTTGTCGACCTGAGTAACGTCTGCAACATTGGCTGCCGTGCCGACCACGCTATGCACTAAACCCGACTCGTCATCGACGCCGATGTGCGCCTTCATGCCGAAGTAATACTGGTTTCCCTTCTTGGTCTGGTGCATTTCCGGGTCACGCTTACCGTCCTTGTTCTTGGTCGAACTCGGCGCATTGATCAGCGTGGCATCGACGATGGTGCCTTGGCGCAATGACAAACCGCGGTCACCCAAATAGCCATTGATGACGGCCAAGATGCCCGCAGCCAGTTCGTGTTTCTCCAGCAATCGGCGGAAGTTGAGGATGGTGGTTTCGTCGGGAATGCGCTCCAGGCTCAGACCCGCAAACTGGCGCAGGATGGTGGTCTCGTACAGAGACTCCTCCATCGCCGGGTCGCTGTAGCCGAACCAGTTCTGCATCAAATGAACCCGTAACATCGCCATCAGCGGATAGGCTGGACGTCCGCCTTCACCCTTGGGGTAATGCGGTTCGATCAAGGCAATCAAACCCTTCCACGGCACAACCTGATCCATCTCGATCAGGAACAGCTCTTTGCGGGTTTGCTTGCGCTTGCCGGCGTACTCGGCGTCGGCGAAGGTCATCTGCTTCATCGGAAAACTCGGCGGGTGGAGTTCAGGTATTTTGCCAAATTCAGGAAGTCTTCTTCAGGGTTTCCTTAGCTGCGTGATGGGCAAGATTTGCCAGCGGGACGAATGCTTGTAAATCGATTCGAGTGATAGCTGTGCTGGGGTGTTAATCACTCATTTCAATGAGGTCATCACCAGCAGTTTGATAGTGCTGCCTTGGAGCCATGGAGCTGATTAGACTCAATGCAGTTTTTAATCCTTGCGAGGACACGCAGATGAGCTTGAGCTTTTCCGGCCGGGTTGCCCTGGTCACCGGCGGTGCAGCGGGTATTGGTCGTGCCACTGCACTGGCATTCGCCAACGAAGGCCTGCAGGTGGTGGTGTCTGACGTCGATGTGGCGGGCGGCGAGGCGACTGTGGCGCTGATCCGTGAGGCCGGCGGCGATGCACTGTTCGTGCGCTGCGACGTGACCCGCGATGCCGAGGTCAAGGTGCTGATGGAGCGTACGTTGGGCGCCTACGGCCGTCTGGATTATGCCTTCAACAACGCCGGTATCGAGATCGAGAAGGGCAAGCTGGCTGAGGGCAGCGAAAGCGAGTTCGACGCCATCATGGGCGTCAATGTCAAAGGCGTGTGGCTGTGCATGAAGCACCAGATCCCGCTGTTGCTGGCTCAAGGTGGCGGCGCCATCGTCAACACCGCGTCGGTGGCGGGCCTGGGCGCTGCGCCGAAGATGAGTATCTATGCCGCGTCCAAGCATGCCGTGATCGGCCTGACCAAGTCGGCTGCAGTCGAGTATGCGAAGAAGAAGGTGCGGGTCAACGCGGTGTGCCCGGCGGTGATCGACACCGATATGTGGCGCCGCGCCGCCGAGTCTGATCCGAAGAAGGCCGAGTTTGTCGCCGGCATGCATCCGGTCGGGCGTATCGGCAAGGTCGAGGAAATCGCCGCCGCTGTACTGTACCTGTGCTGTGACAACGCGGCCTTCACCACCGGCCAGGCGCTGGCGGTAGATGGCGGCGCCACCGCCATCTGATTTCCTTCAGTAATAAAAAGGCGCCCATATGGGCGCTTTTTTTATAGCTCGCCATTTCTTTCACACGATTGGCCACTAAAGTCACTGCAGTGTTCTACGCCGCTGTTCAAGATCGCCCTGCGCTTTGATCAAGGAGTAAAAAGCCGTGACTGCTGATCCGTTATTGACTCTGTTCCTGCCCATTGCTCTGGGCATCATCATGCTTGGCCTGGGTTTGTCGCTGACCCTGGCGGATTTTGCCCGGGTGGTGAAATTCCCTAAACCAGTGCTGATCGGCCTGGCTTGCCAGTTGTTGCTGCTGCCACTGGTGTGTTTCTTCCTGGCCAAGGCCTTTGGTCTGGCTCCGGCGCTTGCGGTTGGTCTGATGCTCCTGGCCGCCTCGCCTGGCGGCACCACGGCCAATCTCTACAGCCACTTGGCGCATGGTGATGTGGCGCTGAATATCACCCTGACGGCGGTCAATTCGGTGATTGCGGTGCTGACCATGCCGCTGATCGTCAACCTGTCTCTGGCCTACTTTATGGAAGGCGATCAGGTCTTGCCGTTGCAGTTCACCAAGGTGGTGCAGGTGTTTGTCATCGTGCTTGGCCCGGTGGCCATCGGCATCTGGATACGCAGCCGCTTCCCTGGCTTTGCCGCACGTATGGAAAAGCCGGTAAAGATCATCTCCGCGTTGTTTCTGTTGGTCATCATCCTGGCGGTGGTCAAGGATTGGCAGACCTTCGTCGATTACGCACCGCTGGTGGGTGGGGCGGCGCTCGCCTTCAACTTGATCAGTCTGGCGGTAGGCTACTGGGTGCCGCGCCTGTGCAAGCTGAGCCAGCGCCAGTCGATTGCCATCGGCATGGAAATTGGCATCCACAACGGCACCCTGGCGATTGCCCTGGCACTCAGCCCGATGCTGCTGAACAACGCGACCATGTCCATTCCGGCGGCGATCTACAGCATCATCATGTTCTTTACCGCCGCGGCCTTTGGCTGGTGGGTGAACTTCGCCCATGGCAAAGAGCTAAAGGCGACCGAATAGGCATATCCGAGCATAAAAAATGACCGGGAGTCATTTTTAACATCGCGTAGCGATGGCCCGTAGGGTGGCCGCCATGGATGGCAGGCCATAAAAAAGCCCGTCACTTGGACGGGCTTTTTTATGTCTTCTGGTTGGATCAGTGCAGCGGCAGTTCAACGCCTTCGAACAGTTCTTCCAGCTCGACCTTGCTGTGGCATTGCACGGCCTTGGCCATCATGTCGCGGGTCAGGTGCGGGGCGAACTTCTCGATAAAGTCGCACATAAAGCCGCGCAGGAAGATGCCGCGCCGGAAGCCGATTTTGGTCACGCTGGCTTCGAACAGCTCGCCGGCATCCAGCACCACCAGATCCGGATCGAGTTTGGGGTCGACCGCCATCTTGGCCACGATGCCCACGCCCAGACCCAGGCGTACGTAAGTCTTGATCACGTCGGCGTCGGCGGCGGTAAACACCACTTTCGGCGTCAGGTCGCGGTGGCTGAAGGCCTCGTCGAGTTTTGAGCGGCCGGTAAAGCCGAATACGTAGGTAACGATGGCGTATTCGGCCAGGGCTTCCAGGGTCAGCTTCGGCAGTTTGGTCAGCGGGTGGCCCTGAGGCACAACTACGCAGCGGTTCCAGCGGTAGCAGGGCATCATGATCAGATCGTTGAACAGCTCCAGACCTTCGGTGGCGATGGCGAAGTCGACGGTGCCATCGGCGGCCATTTCGGCGATCTGCATCGGCGTGCCCTGGTGCATGTGCAGGGCTACGTCCGGGTATTGCTTGATGAACGCACTGATCACCGGCGGCAGGGCATAACGCGCCTGGGTGTGGGTGGTGGCAATCGACAGGGTGCCTTTCTTCTCGTTGGAAAATTCCTGGGCGATCTGCTTGATGCTTTCGACCTTGCGCAGGATTTCCCCGGCGGTGTTGATGATGCGCTCGCCGGCCGGGGTGATGCGGGTCAGGTGCTTACCGCTGCGGGCGAATACTTCAACCCCCAGTTCGTCTTCGAGTAGGCGGATCTGTTTGCTGATGCCGGGCTGCGAGGTGTAGAGGCTTTGTGCCGTGGCAGAAACGTTGAGGTCGTGATGCGCGACTTCCCAGATGTAGCGCAGTTGCTGAAGCTTCATAGAAATCCCTCAAAGCAAAAAGACAGCCGTTCAGGTTACCGGCGTTTTATATAACCATAATGATGATTGAAGCATTAAATCTAGACCAAAAATTAGAAAGTGCAGCGCTTGTTTAAAGGTCACCGCGGCTGCGGTGTTGAAGCATTGGCACCAGGTACACCGGTACTTCGGACAACTGCACCAGGCGCGAGGCGGTACGCCCCAGTGGAATATCCATATCGGTGCCGTGGCTGTGGCTACCTAGGACCAGCAAATCCACGCCGAGTTGCTGCGCCTCATCGAGTATCACCAGCGGTGGATCGCCCTGTACCACGCGTACCGCCTTGATCAACTCCAGATCATGCAGCGCTTCGCCGATCTCATCGCGAAAGCCCTCCAGCCCCCGCTGCTCGATGCTCGCCATCACCGTGCTCAGGCCGTTGGCACGCAGGTCCTTGAGGCGTTCTTCATCCAGATAGGTTTGCAGCACCGACTCGGCAAACAGGCCCATGGGTTCCACCGCGTGCACCACATACAGGCTGGCATTGAAGGAACGGGTGAGCGCCAGAGCGTGTTGCAGAATGTAGGGGGCGTACAGGCCTAGATCAGTGGCATAGAGAATCGAGCGAATCATGCGGCCTCCTTGACTGCCTGACTGGCGGGCCTGATCTGAGCTTAGCAGCGCCATCGATAAGTCAAAGAAAGCCGAAGTTTTGAGGACGAATGGTTATAACGCAGGGAGATAGGGGGCTAAGCGGCGAGGGCGGTTGAGCGCCCTCGCGCGGGGGATTAGAGCTGCGGTTCGTTGCTGATGCCGTGTGGCACATGGCCGGTGGGTACGACCTTGTTGGCTTTTTCGCAGTGGCCGGTTTGGTCGTCGAAAAATACGTCGGCGCCGAAGGTTTCCAGAATTGCGGATTTTTCCAGACCACCGAGGAAGAACGACTCATCCAGGCGGATATTCCACTCGCGCAGTGTGCGAATCACTCGCTCATGGGCCGGCGCCGAGCGTGCGGTCACCAGTGCGGTACGAATAGGGCACTGCTCTTCGGGAAACTCCTGTTGCAAGCGGTGCAGGGCGGCGAGGAAGGGTTTGAATGGGCCGCCGCCGAGCAGCTCGCGGGCCGACTGCCGCTCATGGCTCTGAAAGGCTTCCAGGCCGGCCTGCTGATAGACCCGCTCGGATTCATCGGAAAACAGCACGGCATCGCCGTCGAAAGCAATACGCAGCTCGTTACTTGCCGCTCGCCGTGCGCCGCCGGAGAGGATGGTCGCCGCACCGAAGCCGGCCCGCAGCGCGCTGCGCACATCTTCGGCGTGAGTGGAGAGAAACAGGTGACAGCCAAATGCAGCCAAATACGGATCGGGGCTGCGCCCGCCGACAAAGGCCGCGCGGGAGATGCCCAGGCCGTAGTGCTGGATTGAGTTGAACGCGCGCAGGCCTGTGTCGGCGCTGTTGCGTGAGACCAAAATCACTTCAACGCGCTGCTGCTTGAGGGTGGTGTTGATCTGCAGCAGCTTCTCGACCAGGGGAAAGGCATCGCCAGGGGGGAGGATTTCGTCCTCATGCTCGATCTGGTATTGGCGATAGGCCTCGACGCCCTGGCTTTCATAAATCTGGTGGCTGTCGCGCAGGTCGAACAGCGCCCGCGAGGAAATCGCCAGCACCAGTTTGTCGCCTAATCCCTTGCTCATGACGGTTTCCTATTACGCGCGTTGTTCGAAAAAACGCAGGGTCTGATAAAGCATTTCGGTACGCGGCATGGCGCAGCCGGCCTGGGCCGCAGCGGCTAATGGCGCGGCGTAGATGGCGTGCAGTTCGAGCGGGCGCTGCAGGGCATGGTCGTGGTACATGCTGGGTAGATAATTCGGCATGCGGTCGGTGGCCGCTAGCAGCTTGCCGGCAAAGCCTGCGGGTAACTGATAGCCACAGGCGCCGGCAGCATCCACCACTTCCTGCATGATCGCCTCAATCAGCGCGCGGCTGTCAGCGTTACCCATCAGCGCCGTGGTGGCGCTGTTCAGCAGCACGGCCAGGCCATTGTAGGGCACGTTCCATACCAGCTTCTGCCAGCGCGCCTGGTTCAGCTCAGCCATGGCGATGGAGTCCAGTCCCGCTGCCTGAAACAGCGCGCAACCTTGTTCGAGGATCTGCTGACGGCTCTCGGCATCGCTCGCCGGTCCTGAGTGATAGCCCAGGTTGACGTTACCCAGGGCCTGGTGCTCGATCACTCCCGGCGCGCTGCGATGGGCGCAGATATAACAGAGGCCGCCGAGCAGGTGCAGTGAGTCCGGCAGCAGCGGTCGCAGTTCGTCTTCCACGGCCAGGCCGTTCTGCATCAGCACCACCTTGGCGCCTGGCGCTGCGGCTTGGCTGATCAGCGGAGCCAGTTCGATATTGCTGGTGGTCTTGGCGCCAATCAGCAACCAGTCGCACGGTGGCATATCGGCAACCGACTGGTAAGCCTGCACCGGTTGCAGGTGCAGCTTGCCGTGCAGGGTGCTATTGACCTGCAGGCCCTGGCTGGTGACTGCGGTGAATTCGCTGCGCAGCAGAAAGTGCACATCAAAGCCGGCGCGGGCCAGCATCAGGCCATAAAAGCCGCCAATCGCGCCGGAGCCGATAATGCCGATACGGGGTGCTGCATTCATCAGGGTAATTCCTCTGCGGGGCGCGACAGGGCAGTTTCCAGCGCCTGAATAAGTGCGGCGGGATGCAGGCTGCTCTGCAATGCGCCATAAAATTGGCCATCCTGAACCACGAATAACGCGGGTAGATGAAATACCTCATAACGCGTCACTAAACCGCCGCTGTTGGCCGCGTCGACCCAGGCCAGGCGCTGTATCGGCAGCGGCGAATTAGGCAGCTCACGTCGCGCCCAACGGCAACTGGCACAACCTATGCTGGTAAATATCAGCAGTGAAGTGCCAGGCAAGTCGAGTAGATGGCGATCTGCATCTAAATCGGTCAGTTCCAGTTCAGTCACTATACTGGCCAATGTGGTATCAAATTGATGGCATCCGAGGTGGTCATAGATGCGTCACTTTCTGCGTCATCCCAGTGATATGCCGGTTGAATTAGTGTTGCGCAAACAGGCATTTGTACCCAAAGAGCGGCTCAACAATATCAGCCTCGGCGGTGTGGCTTGCAACTCCAACCGCGCTTTTCGCCGAGGCACAGCCATCGAGTTACGCATCCCGCTGTTCGGCGAGCATGCGTGTTATCCGGGCCTGGTGGCCTGGTGTCGCAAGCAGGAAGACAAATACCTGGTGGGTATCGCCTTTGTTGATGAGGACACGCTGTTTCGCGCACGCATGGTCGAGCAGGTCTGTCAGATCGAACATTATCGCCATCAGCGCGAGCAGGAGCTGGGCTGCAGTTTGCCGATCGAAACGGTGGCGCAGGAGTGGATCAGCCAGCATGCTGCCGAGTTTTCCCGCGCCAGCCTGAATTAGTTGAATCGTCCAAGTGGCGTGGCTAAGCCGCCTAGCCCATTGTCGAGCCAGGCCTATACGCGCTAAGGTTCGGCTTCCCCGCTGTGCTCATATTGCTGTGCTCCGCCACACGGGGATCGCTGGCGGCCGGCCCCCGTGACCTGATGACTCTGACTGATGAATAGCACGATGGCTGATTTACCGATTGATGACCTGAACGTTGCCTCCAACGAAACCCTGATCACCCCCGCACGGCTCAAGCGTGAAATTCCGCTGACCGAAGCTGCCCTGCGCACGGTTGCCAGTGGTCGTGAGGTAATCCGCAATATTCTCGATGGCAAGGATCACCGCCTGTTCGTGGTGGTTGGCCCGTGCTCGATCCACGATATCAAGGCCGCCCACGAGTATGCCGAGCGCCTCAAAGCGCTGGCTGCCGAACTGTCGGACAGCCTGTATCTGGTCATGCGGGTGTATTTCGAGAAGCCGCGTACAACCGTTGGCTGGAAAGGCCTGATCAACGACCCGTTTATGGATGACTCGTTCAAGATCCAGGACGGTCTGCACATCGGTCGTCAGTTGCTGCGTGACCTGGCTGAAATGGGCCTGCCGACTGCCACTGAAGCCCTCGATCCGATTTCACCGCAGTACCTGCAGGACCTGATCAGCTGGTCGGCCATTGGTGCGCGTACCACCGAATCACAGACTCACCGCGAGATGGCCTCGGGCCTGTCTTCGGCTGTGGGCTTCAAGAACGGTACCGACGGTGGTCTGACCGTGGCGATCAACGCCCTGCAGTCGGTCTCCAGTCCGCACCGTTTCCTCGGCATCAACCAGGAAGGTGGCGTGTCCATCGTCACCACCAAAGGCAATGCCTACGGTCACGTGGTGCTGCGCGGTGGCAACGGCAAGCCGAACTACGACTCGGTGAGTGTTGCCGTTTGTGAGCAGGAACTGACCAAAGCCGGAATCCGCCCGAACATCATGGTCGATTGCAGCCACGCCAACTCCAACAAGGACCCGGCCCTGCAACCGCTGGTGATGGACAACGTTGCCAACCAGATTCTCGAGGGTAACCAGTCGATTGTCGGCCTGATGGTGGAAAGCCACCTGGGCTGGGGCAACCAGTCGATTCCCAAGGACCTTAGCCAGCTCAAATACGGCGTGTCGATCACCGATGCCTGCATCGATTGGGAAAGCACCGAGAAAACCCTGCGCGGCATGCACGTCAAGCTCAAGGACGTGCTGCCGAAGCGTCAGCGCGGCTGATTCCGCCGGCCGTAACAAAAACGGGCTTATGCGTTGTGCATACGCCCGTTTTTTGTGGGCTGCCATCCATGATCATTATTAATTAATTGGGTAGGTTGGGTTGAGGAGCAACGCGACGAAGCCCAACGAGTCACACATCGCCTGTTGGGCTTCGCTGCGCTCAGCGCCAACCTACGCGTCCCGCTTCCCCCAATTAAGAATCGCCAGGGTTAGCAGCCCCGCAACAATCCCCCAGAACGCCGAACCGACCGAGAATAGGGTCATGCCCGAAGCCGTCACCAGAAAAGTGATCAGCGCCGCTTCGCGTTCTTTCGGCTCACTCATGGCCTGGGTTAGGCCGCCGATGATCGAGGCGAACAGGGCAAGCGCAGCGATGGACAGGATCAAAGCCTTGGGTAGCGCGGTAAATAGCGCCGCGAGGGTTGCGCCGAAGATGCCGGCGATGCCGTAGAACACGCCGCACCAGATGGCGGCGGTGTAGCGTTTTTTCGGGTCTTCGTGGGCTTCTGGGCCGGCGCAGATCGCTGCGCTGATGGCCGCCATATGGATGCCGTGGCTGCCGAAAGGGGCCAGCAGCATGGACGTCAGTCCGGTGCTGGTGAGCAGCGGGCTGGCAGGCACGTCATAACCGTTGGCGCGCAGCACGGCCATGCCCGGCAGGTTCTGTGAGGCCATGGCGACGATAAACAGCGGGATGCCGATGCTGATGGCTGCCGCCAGGGAGAAACTTGGCGTGGTCCATTCCGGTACCGCCAGTTGCAGCTCGAAATGCTCGAAGTTGAGCAGGCCGAAGAGCGCAGCCAGCACGCTGCCGACAATCAGTGCCGCCAATACGGCATAGCGCGGCAGCAGGCGTTTACCAAACAGGTAAGCCAGCAGCATGGCCACCACCAGCACCGGTTGCTGCTCGGCAGCTACGCAGATTTCCAGGCCAATCTTGAACAGCACACCGGCCAGTAGCGCGGCGGCGATGGAGGCGGGGATGCGGCGCATGATGCGGTCGAAGGTGCCGGTCAAACCGATCAGCACAATCAGCCCCGAGGCGAAGATATAGGCACCAATTGCCTCGCTGTAGGGCACGTCAGGCAGGCTGGTGATCAGCAGGGCTGCGCCGGGGGTGGACCAGGCGATCATGATCGGCGCACGGTAGCGCAGCGACAGACCGATACAGCAGAGCGCCATGCCAATCGACAGCGCCCAGATCCACGAGGAAATCTGTCCGTTAGTCAGCCCGGCGGCCTGGCCAGCCTGGAACATCAGCACCAGCGAGCTGGTGTAGCCGGTGAGCATGGCGATAAAGCCGGCGACTACCGCCGAGGTCGAGGTGTCAGCCAGCGGCCGTAGGCGGGTTTGCGGCAGATCGTGCATCAGAGCAGTTCGGTGTCGGCGAAGATGGGGTAGAGCGAGGCGACCAGCAGCAGGGCCATACCGATATTAAACACGCGCAAGCGACGTGCATCCTGCAGCCAGTTGCGCAACAGGCTACCGACGACAGTCCAGACACTCATCGTCGGGCAATTGACCAAGGCAAACAGCGCTGAAATCAGCAGCACATTGGTCACGAAATTTTCCTGCGGTGTGTAGGTGGTGATCGCACCGATCGCCATGATCCAAGCCTTCGGATTGACCCACTGGAAGGCAGCAGCTTGCAGAAAACTAAAAGGTTTACCGCTGGCTGAGGCCTGGCCGTTTGGTGCGCCGGCTTTGGCGATCTTCCAGGCCAAGTAGAGCAGATACGCCGCGCCCACATAACGCAGCACGGTATAAAGCAGTGGCACCTGTTCGAACAGCTGACCGAGCCCCAGACCGACCGATAGAACCAGTAGCATCAGTCCCAGGCTGATACCCAGCATGTGCGGCAGGGTTCGGCGCAGGCCGAAATTTGCCCCGGAGGCGAGCAGCATGGTGTTGTTCGGCCCCGGCGTTACCGAGGTGACAAAGGCAAAGGCAATAAAGGCGAGCAGCAGTTCGGTGGTCATGGCGCAGCACTCAGGGACAGTGCTGCTCAGCCTAGGGGCAGATGCTCAAAGCGTCGCGGTACAGCAATGCTGGCAATGAGCAGTACAGTTTTAGGTGGCTCGATCGTAGCGTCAGTACAGTTTTGTCGGGAGCGCTCTGTCAGCCTTCACTTGCACTGTTGTGCAGGGTTTGGTTGACCTGTAACCAACCGCTGACGGCGGTTTCCCCGGCTTCGCTGAACGCTCGCTGCAGCAGCTTGGCCTGTTCACGGCGCAGGGCCTGTTCCAGCTTTGCGCCTTCGGCAGTAAAGCCGAGCAGGCGTTTACGCTTGTCGTCTTCGGCGGCAAGGCTCTGCACCAGGTTCATTTCCAGTAGTTGGCGCAGTGGGGTGTTGAGCGCCTGCTTGCTTACACCCAGATATCCGAGTAGCTCTTTCATGCTCAGCCCTGGGTATTTGGCGATAAAAAACAGAATGCGGTGGTGCACCCGTGACAGCCCCCGGCGCGCCAGCATTTCATCAGCCTTGGCGGTAAACGCCTGGTAGCCGAAGAAGAAGGCTTCCATGGCGGTTTGCTGGGTGGTTGTGTTCTTGAGGTCAAGCATTAAGGTCAAGCCTATTGACGTATTCGGGTTGATCGTCGTAGTTTCAGGCAAACAGAATTTCAGTCAAACAGTTTGACCTATTTTTATTTGCCTTTGCTACTGGTGATATCCATGGCCTTCTCCGAACGTGTTGCCCGCCTGAAAAGCTCCCTGATCCGTGAAATCCTTGCTGCGGCGCAGCGTCCGGAAGTGATGTCGTTTGCTGGTGGCCTGCCGGCCGAGCCGATGTTGCCGAAGGTCGAGTGGGCCGAGATGCCGGCGAGCATGGGCCAGTACGGCATGAGCGAAGGCGAGCCGGCGTTGCGTGAGGCGATAGCTGCCGAGGCCCGTACTCTGGGCGTGCCGTGCGATGCCAGCCAGGTGCTGATCGTCAGCGGCTCGCAGCAGACGCTGGACTTGGCCAGCAAGCTGTTTATCGATCCGGGCACCGAGGTGCTGCTGGAGGCGCCGACCTACCTGGCCGCGCTACAGGCCTTCCAGCTGTTCGGCGCTGATTGCATCGCCGTGCCGCAGGAAGCTGACGGCCCGCAGATTGATGCCCTGCGTCAGCGTCTGCAGAACCACAAGCCGGCTTTTGCCTACCTGATCCCGACCTTCCAGAACCCCTCGGCGGTGCGTTACAGCGAAGCCAAGCGCGATGCAGTAGCGGCATTGTTGGACGAGTTCGGTGTGACCCTGATCGAAGACGAACCTTATCGCGAGCTGGTATTCGATGATGGCAGCGCCACGCCGATTGTCAGCCGCCTGCAAAAGGCCAGCTGGATCTACACCGGCACTGTGTCAAAAACCCTGCTTCCGGGCTTGCGAGTTGGCTATCTGATCGCCACTCCGGATCTGTTTCCTTACCTGCTGCGTCTCAAACAGTCAGCGGACCTGCACACCAATCGCATTGGCCAGTGGCAGGCCCTGCAGTGGCTGGGCAGCGAGAAATACCGCGGCCACCTGGCCGAGCTGCGCGACTTCTATCGCATCCGTCGTGATGCCATGCAAGCGGTGCTGGAAGAGCATTTCAGTGACCTGGCCGACTGGCAGGTGCCCCAGGGTGGTTTGTTCTTCTGGTTGACCCTCAAGCAGCCGCTGGATACGCGCACGTTGCTGGCGCCAGCGCTGGCGCAGAACGTCGCCTTTATGCCGGGCGAGCCGTTCTTTATCGACCCGGACGCCAATCCAGGGCATTTGCGGCTTAACTTCAGCCACGTCGCACCGGAGCGCCTGAGCGAAGGTCTCAAGCGTCTGGCCGAGGTGATTCGTCAGGCGCAAGCAAGCTAGTCCACGCGTTTAAGCAGGTTAGGAGGAGGGGATATGTACAAGGTTTATGGCGATTATCGCTCGGGCAACTGCTACAAGGTCAAGCTGATGCTGCACCTGCTGGATCAGCCCTATGAGTGGATCCCGATTGATATCCTCAAGGGCGAGACCCAGAGCGACGCCTTTCTGACCAAGAACCCCAACGGCAAGATCCCGGTATTGGAGCTGGAAGACGGCACCTGCCTGTGGGAGTCCAATGCCATCCTCAACTTCCTCGCCGACAGCAGCGCGTTTCTGCCCAGTGAGCCGCGCCTGCGCACCCAGGTGCTGCAGTGGCAGTTCTTCGAGCAATACAGCCACGAGCCTTATGTCGCGGTGGCGCGTTTTATCCAGCTTTACCAGGGCCTGCCTGAAGCGCGCTGCAGCGAGTACGAGGAGTGCCATGTGCGCGGGCACAAGGCGCTCAAGGTGATGGAGAAGCAGCTGCAGCGCACGCCGTATCTGGTCGGGGAGAACTTCTCGATTGCCGATATTGCGCTGTATGCATACACCCACGTGGCGGACGAAGGCGGCTTCGATTTGGCTCCATATCCGGCTATCCGCACCTGGCTGGCACGGGTTGCCAGCCACCCTCGCTATATCGGCATGCTTGACTGACAGCCCGTCGGGTGGACTGAGCGGTGAGAGGCGTTGCGCTTTCTCACCGCTCAGCCGCCAGCTCGCCGTAAAAAGCACTTATCATTCAACGATCTATCTTCTGCCTGGGTCGCGAATGCCATCTGCTGTTCAACGTTACAAGCGGCTCTTATCCGCCGCTCTGGCGCGTTATTTCCCCCATACCACAGCCTACCTGCGCGCCGAGCGTAATGCGGCTGCGCAGCTAAACAAGCCAGCACCTCGGGCGAAAAAAGCGCCTGCCAAGGGCCCGTCGGCTAACACGAAGCGGCCCGCTAAACCGCGCACTCAAGGTATTTACGGTCCGGCCATGCTGACGGTCGAGGCCGCACAAGCCCAGGCCATGCGTGAGCAGGTGGCGCGGGCTGTGACGGCTGGGTTGCTCAGTGCGCCATCGGATGAGCAGTGGGCGATGATTCTCAGCCATCATCCGCTGACGCGCATCTTCGCCGGGGCCGGCTCGGGCAAATCCACCACGTTGGTACTGCGGGTGGCGTTTATGCTCTGCCACCTGGGCATCAAGCCCGAACAGCTGACGGTGATTTCCTTTACCAATGCGTCCTGCGCCGAGCTGCGCGAGCAGCTGCTCAAGGTATTGGGCTTCTTCAACTACCCCTTCGATGCCGCGCAGGCGCGCCAGTGCGTGCGCACCTTCCATGCGGCCATGGGCGGCGTGGCCAAGAGCGTGCTGAACAATCCGCGCAGGTTCGAACAGCTGGATGACCCGCAGGCGGCGAGTCGCGAACTGGATAACCCGCTGAGCGCCGGGCGACTGCGACCTGCCCAGCAGCGTCTGCTCAAGTAGGCCTACCAGCAGTGCTATGCCGAGCAGCTGGTGTTTCGGCAAAAGGTGCATAGCCTGCTGCAGCTGCCGCCACCGTCCGACACTGCTAAGCGCCTGCCCAAGGCCCCGCTTGATCTGTTCAAACTTGTAGGCGAGTTCAGCGGCGTGCCGCTGTATGAAGCCTTCTACGCCCAGGCCGGATTTGCCGAGAGCATCGGCATTGAGCTGTCGACGATGCAACCGCAACGCCTCGACACTGCGGCGCCCGTGCGTGAGTTCCTTGAAGCGTTGCTGCTGTTCTGGCCCTATTTCCAGCGTGCCTTGCAAGAGCAGGGGCTGCTGACGTTTAACGCCGCCTTTACTCGGCTGACGGCGCAGCTAAATGCCGGTGAGCAGAGTGTTTCGCCACAATTGCTGGCGCCATTTAGCCATCTGCTCATCGACGAATTTCAGGACATCTCGCCGCAGATCGTGCAGTGGCTACAGGCCGTGCAGCGCACGCTGGCCGGTCAGGGGGCTGCGGTCAGTCTGATGGCGATCGGCGATGACTGGCAGTCGATCTACGGCTGGCGCGGTAGCTCGCCGGAACTGTTTATCGACTTCGACCGACACTTTCCGGGCAAGGGACGGGCAAAGCACAGCGCAGTGCTGACCCTGGCCAATAACTACCGCTCGATTGAACCGATTATCCGTGACGCCGAAACGCTGCTGGGCGACGTGCAGCACAAGCAGGCCAAAGCCAGCCAGGCCATCAAGATCACGCAGCCGGGCGAGCATGGCGTGCGCCTGATTCAGCGTTTCGACAGTAAGGCGCGTTTGCCGGAGCTGCTCAAGCAGATCCGCGAGCAGTACGCGTACGCCGCCGAGCGCAACAGCCGTGAACGCAATGCCGTGCTGCTGCTCAGTCGGCGTAATGAGCCGTTGCAAGCCATCTCCGCGCAGCTGGACAAGAAACTGCCGGTCAAGGCTTACACCATTCACCGCGCCAAAGGCCTGCAGGCCGAAGTGGCGATCATCCTCGACGACTGTCACCCGCCAGAAGCACATCCGCTGCGTAATGCGCTGTACGCCTACTCGGGCTTTTTCAGCAACAGCTACGACCAGGCCATGCAGGATGAAAGCCTGCGCCTGGCCTATGTGGCCGTCACCCGTGGTGTCAGCCGGGTGTTCTGGTACTGCCAGAAAACCCAGGGGGCAACGCGCATCCTGGCAGGGCGGGGTAAGTAGAAGTTCCCGACCTGTGTCAGCGCTGCGATGTCGTTGGCAGATTGGCAATATCACCTTTGCTCATTCGCTCAGACGGGATCGCTGCACTTGTCGACCAAAGCCGCGCGCGAGCTGCAGGTTCGCTGCGGATGGCTGCAAATCCAATCATTTCGTCTCAGTACCCCTCGTGCTAGAGCCTTAGAAATAAATTGACGCAACTTCTGCGAGTGGTTAGTTTTGCCTCCTTTCTATAAATGCTAATTGTTCATATTAGCGTTAAATGTGGAGGTTGGAGTGAATGCATTGACGCGTGTCGCTCGTGGGGGGCTCCCCGTGGGGCGATATCTATGCACCCACTTATAGGTTCTATTCACCCGAAGGCGGGGTTGAGGCCGGCGGTTGTTTCAAGGCCATCGAGACACCGGCTGGTGAGGATGGCCACGGCGTTGAACGGGCGGTAGAGGCGGCCTTTACCGAGGCCAAGGTGGCTGGCTTGAGCCAGCCAATGGTGGTCGGGGTGATTCCCTTCGACAAGCAGCAGCCGTCCAGTCTGTTTGTCCCGCGCCATGTTTCGCGCCTGTTGCCAGTCGCGCCGCCGACCCGGGTTTGCGGTTTGCCCTGCGGCAAGGCCCGGCAATGTATCGAGCAGCCGGACCAAGCTGGCTTCAAACAGGCTGTCGGCCGTGCGGTAGACGTATTGCGTGGCGGTCAGGTGAGTAAGGTGGTGCTGTCGCGCTTGTTGCAGCTCGAGTTCGACAACGCACCCTGCGCCGCCACGGTATTCCAGGGGTTGCGTCAGCAGAACCCCGAGGCCTACCACTTTTCCATGGACTTGCCGGGTGGCGGTGTACTGATCGGCGCAAGTCCTGAGCTGTTGCTGCGTCAGCAGGGGCGGCACTTTACCTCCAATCCGCTGGCAGGTTCGGCCAAACGGCTGGCTGACCCGGCTGCCGACAATCAGGTGGCGCAGGCGCTGCTGCAATCGGCCAAGGACCTGCATGAGCATCGTCTGGTGATCCAGGAGCTGGATCGCCAGTTGCGCCCGCTGTGCCGCAGCCTGAGCATGGCCGATGCGCCATCGCTGCTGCAGACCGCGCGACTCTGGCACCTGTCGACGCAGATCGCTGGCGAGCTGGATACGCCTGCTTCCGCCTTGAGCCTGGCTTGCCGGCTGCATCCGACGCCGGCGCTGTGCGGCTTTCCGACGGCTGCGGCCAAACGTCTGATCGCCGAACTGGAGCCGTTCGACCGCGGCGTGTTTGGCGGCATCGTCGGTTGGAGTGATGCCGATGGCAACGGCGAGTGGGCGGTGGTGATCCGTTGCGGAATCGTCGAGCACACACGGGTCCGTCTGTTTGCCGGCGCGGGGCTGGTTACCGCGTCTTGCCCGGAATCGGAGTGGCAGGAAACCGGCAACAAGCTCGGCACCATGCTCTCGGCATTCGGCCTGGAACGGGAGGCGCTATGAGTCTGGTGCCGTTCACGCCCTGGCCAGCGGAATTTGCCGCGCGCTATCGCCAGGCCGGTTATTGGCGCGGTGAGCCGCTGACACAACTGCTTGAAGCTCAGGCGCAGACGCAGCCCGAAGCCATTGCGCTGATTTGTGGTGATCGCCAGCTGAGCTACGCCGACGTGGATGCGCAGGCCGCTCATCTGGCTCAGCATTTGGCCAATCAGGGCTTCGCTCCGGGTGATCGGGCGTTGGTCCAGCTGGGTAATCAGGCTGAGTTCTATATCGTCTTCTTTGCCCTGCTCAAGGCGGGAATTGCGCCGGTCAACGCGTTGTTCAGCCATAGCCGCCTGGAGCTAATGGCCTACGCCGGGCAGGTGCGTCCACGGCTATTTATTGGCAGCCGTCAGCATCCGCTGTTTGTCGATGATAGTTTTCTCGATGAGTTGCAGGCCGTTATCCCTGAACTAGATACGCTGCTGCTCGAGGGCGATGCCGATCCTGCGCGGTCACTAAACGCCTGGCTGCAGCCGGCCGCCGCGCAGCGTGCCTATGCGCCGACGCCAGCCGATCAGGTGGCGTTCTTCCAGCTGTCTGGCGGCAGCACCGGTACGCCGAAGCTGATTCCGCGCACCCATGACGATTACGCCTACAGCGTGCGCCGCAGCGTCGAGGTCTGTGATTTCGACCGTGACACACGCTACCTCTGCGCGCTGCCGGCGGCGCATAACTTTCCCTTGAGTTCGCCCGGCGCATTGGGGGTGTTCCATGCTGGTGGCTGCGTGGTGCTGGCTGCCGACCCGGGGCCGGCGACCTGCTTTCCGTTGATCGCCCGCCATCAGGTGAATGTCAGTGCGCTGGTGCCGCCAGCACTGTCGCTGTGGCTGCAGACCGCAAGCGAACACAGGGCGGAGCTGGCCAGCCTGCAGCTGTTGCAGGTCGGCGGCGCGCGCTTGCCCGAAGCGCAGGCACGGCGCATCGGCAACGAGCTTGGCTGCCGCTTGCAGCAGGTGTTCGGTATGGCCGAAGGCTTGGTCAATTACACCCGCCTCGACGATGACGAGGCGCATGTCTACGGCACTCAGGGTTGCCCGATGAGCCCTGCGGATGAAGTGCGCGTGCTCGACCGTGACGACAAACCGGTGGCGGTTGGCGAGGTCGGTGCGCTGCTGACCCGTGGTCCCTACACCATTCGCGGTTACTTCCAGAGCCCGGCGCACAACGCCCAGGCCTTCGATGCCGAGGGCTTTTATCGCTCCGGCGATCTGGTGCGACTGCGCGCCGATGGCTACCTGGAGGTGGTCGGGCGGATTAAGGATCAGATCAACCGCGGCGGCGAAAAGATCGCCGCCGAAGAGGTCGAGAACCTGCTGATGGCCCATCCCGCGATCACCCACGCGGCGCTGGTGGCCATGCCTGACACGGCCCTGGGCGAGAAGAGCTGCGCCTTCGTGGTCAGCCGTGACCCGGCGCTCAAGAGCATCGCTCTGCGCAAATTTCTGCGCGGCTTGGGTGTGGCTGATTACAAGCTGCCCGACCGTTTCGAGCAACTCGACCAGCTGCCCATGACCGCCGTCGGCAAGGTCGACAAGACCCGTTTGCGCCAGCGTATCGCCGCGCACCTGACTTCTATTGCATAAGGATTTTATTTTCATGGCTATTCCGGCTCTGCAGCCCTACCAACCCCCCCAGCGAATGGACGCCGAACAAGGTCAAGTGGACCCTTGATCCAGCCCGTGCGGTGCTGTTGATTCACGATATGCAGGCGTACTTCGCCGACTTCTGGGAGGCCGACAGCGCCTTTGTCAGTGCCCTGGTTGAGCGCCTCGCCGCTGTACGTATGCAGTGCAAGGCGCTGGGTATTCCGGTGGTTTATACCGCACAGCCGGGTGTGCAAAGCGATGCCGAGCGCGCCCTACTTAACGATATGTGGGGCCCGGGCATTACCCAGCATCCCGAGCGTCAGGCGATCATCGCAGGGCTGGCCCCGGAGCCCGACGACACGGTGTTGGTGAAGTGGCGCTACAGCGCCTTTCAGCGCTCGCCGCTGGAGCACATGATGACTGAGCTGGGTCGCGATCAACTGATCATTGGCGGGATCTACGCCCATATCGGCTGCCTGATGACCGCCTGCGACGCCTTTATGCGCGACATCCAGCCGTTCCTGCTGGCCGATGGCGTGGCCGACTTCAATCAGGCCGACCACCAGATGGCGCTTAACTATGTAGCTACCCGCTGCGGCCAGGTGATTGGCTGTGCCGACGTACTCGGCCTGGGCCGCGCCACCGCACCGGCCTGGACCCGCGCCGCCTTGCAGGCGCGGTTGCTGAGCTTGCTGGATGAGCTGGACGAACCTTTCGACCCCGACGAGAACCTGATGGATTACGGTCTGGACTCGATCCAGGTGATGGCGCTGCTCAGCGAGTGGCGCGCGCAAGGCCTGGAACTGAGCTTTACCGACCTGGCCAAGACGCCGACGCTGAACGGCTGGTGGAGCCTGATCGAACAGCATGGCGGTGCCGCATGAGGTCGCCAGGTGTCGCCCAGCAGGGCCTGTGGCACGGCTATGTGCTGAATGAAGACCGTGCCATGTTCAACACCGCCGAATGCATTGCCTTCGCCGGCAAGATCCAGGCGCCGCCGCTGCTCGCCGCGTTGCGCCAGGCGGTCAGCGAGTGCGAAGCGCTGTCCGGGCATTTCGTGGTCGATGGCGAGCAGCTGTGGTTCAACCCTGCCGAGCTGCCGCTCAGCGTGGCGCAGGTGAAAATACCGGTCGGGGTCGATGCTCAGGCCTGGGTGCAGCAGTGGGGCATGAGCGAGATTCGCCAGCCGTTCGATCTGGAATGCGAGCTGCCCTGCCGCTTCACTCTGCTGCAGGGCGAGCAGGTGGATTTTCTCTACGGCTGCATTCACCACATCGCCCTCGATGGTTATGGCAGCAACCTGCTCTATCAGCGCGTTGCACAGTTGTATGGCGCGGCAACGCGCGGTGAACCGGCCGCACCTTGCGAGTTCGGTGACTACGCCGTAGTACTTGCCGAAGACGCCGAGCGTGAAAACCAGGGGCGCACGGCTGCGGCTCGCGACTACTGGCGTGAACAGCTCGGTGCGTTGCCTGAGGCAGTCAGCTTTAGCGAGCGTGTCGCGCCTATTTCGGCGACCTTCCTTCGTCATTCGGCGGCGTTCCCGCCGGCGCTGTGGCAGGCGCTGAATCAACTGGCCGAGGCCAATAAAATTGGCTGGCCGGATCTGCTGTTGGCCGCGTTATCGGCGCAGCTGCGTCAGGTCAGCGGCAGCGCCGCTCAGGTGCTCGGGTTGATGGTGATGAACCGTATGGGTTCGGCCTCCTTCAACGTGCCCTGCATGCAGATGAACATCGCGCCGCTGTGCCTCGATCTAAGCGATCAGGCCAACCTGCTTGAGGCCGCGCAGAGCATCGGCAAGCTGCGTCGCAGCAGCCGCAAGCATCAGCATTACCGCTACGAATCGCTGCGTCGCGACCTCGGCCGGGTCGGCGGCGAGCAGCGCCTGTTCGGCCCGCTGATCAATATCATGCCGTTCGACCGGCCGCAGACCTTTGGCGACTGCCCGGCGCGAACCTTGAGCCTGAGCGCCGGCCCGGTGGAAGATCTGACCCTGGAAGTGCACCTGGGGGCTGATGGTGTGCCGCTGCTGGATTACGACGCCAACCCGGCGTGCTACAGCCAGGCGCAGGTGCGCGCGCTGCAGGAGGAGTTGTTCAGCCTGCTGGCTGCCTGGTTGCAGGCCCCGCAACAGCCGCGTGATGAGTTGCTCAGCGCCTGGAGCGCGCAGTACCGCGCGCAACATTTGCTCAGCGCGCCGATCGCCGAGCAGACCGCCATGGCCGAGGTCGGCAGCGTGCTGCTGGCCATTCGCGCCCAGGCCGAACGCCAGCCACAGCACCTGGCGCTGTGCCAGGGCGAGCGCAGGCTTACTTACGGTGAGTTGCAGGCACAGGCCGAAACCATCGCCGCTGCCTTGAGTGAACGTGGCGTGCAACCGGGCGAGCGGGTTGGGGTGATGCTCAGCCGCAGCCCCGAGGCGATTGTCGTGCAGCTCGGCGTGCTGTTGGCCGGTGCGGTGTATGTGCCGCTCGATCCGGAGCAGCCTGGCGAGCGTCAGCGGCTGATCTGCGCCACCGCGCAGCTGGCACTGGTGGTCACTGAAGCGGCGTTCCGCCATCGCCTGGCCGATAGCTACAGTGGTCCGATCGAACTGGCGGGCGTGCTGCACAGCGCCACGCGCCTCTGCGCACCACGTCAGGCCGAGGCCGCGGCCTACCTGATGTTCACCTCCGGCTCCACCGGTACGCCCAAGGGTGTGGAAATCAGCCACCGCGCGCTGGATCACTTTATCCAGGCGGCGCGCCTGCGCTATGGCGTGGCTGCCAGCGATCGCATGCTGCAGTTCGCCCCGTTCAACTTCGACGCCAGTATCGAGGAGGTGTTTGTCAGCCTCAGCGCAGGCGCAACCTTGGTGCTGCGTACCGATGCGCTGCTGGAATCGATCAGCGCCTTTGTCGAAGGTCTCGAGCAACTGGCAATCAGCGTGCTCGACCTGCCGACCGCGTTCTGGAACGAATGGGTGGTGGCCCTGCGTGCTGGCCTGGTGCAGGTGCCGAGTGGGCTGAAGAGCGTGATCATCGGCGGCGAGGCGGTCTATCCCGAACAACTGACGGCCTGGCAGCGCATGGCCCCGCCAGCGATTCGCCTGATCAACACCTATGGCCCAACCGAAACCACGGTGGTGGCGAGCACCTGCGACCTGCAAAACCTCGCACCTGGCGGCGATAGCCTGCCAATCGGTCAGCCGCTAGGCGGCGTAACGGCGCTGGTGCTGGGTCGTGGCGAACGTCCGGCCGAGGAGGGCGAGCTGGTGCTGTGCGGTGCGCAATTGGCCAACGGCTACCTGGGCAGTGATTCGCAAGCCTTTGCCAGCCTGCTGATCGGCGCGCAGCAGACGCCGGTCTATCGCACCGGTGATCGGGTGCGCGTGGAGGGTGCCCGGCTGGTTTACCTCGGCCGTCTGGACAACGAATTCAAGATCAGCGGTTATCGCATCCAGCCCGGCGAAGTCGAGTCGCGTCTGCTGGCCTTGAGCGGTGTCGATGAGGCCTGCGTACAGGGCCTGGAACTGGGTGGCGGGCTGCGTCGGCTGGTGGCCTTTATCAGTGGCCCGCGGGATGACCTGCGCGGCATTCGCCAGGAGCTGAGCAAGCTGCTGCCAGCGGCCATGGTGCCGACCGACTACCGGCACTACCCGGCGTTGCCGCGCACCGCCAGCAACAAGCTCGACCGCAAGCGCCTGCACACTGAGTACCTGCAAGGCTCGCGCGAGCAGGCGCTGGACGATGAGACCCAGCAACGGGTGCGCAGCATCTGGCAGCAAATTCTCGGCGTCAGTGCGATTCAGGCCGCTGACAACTTCTTCGAACTGGGCGGCCAGTCGCTGCAGACCATCCAGATCGTCAACCGTCTGGCCAGTGAGTTCGGCACGGCGGTGAAGGTTTCCGATGTCTTCGATCACCCGCGTCTGGCGGACTTCTGCCACTTCCTCGACAGCCGCGTGCTGCAGAGTGAAGCGCAGGTGGAACAGGTCTGGTAAGGAAGCGTCATGCCAATAAACAGACAAATGGATTTCAGCGGTCAGACCATCTGGGTCACCGGTGCCGGCCAGGGCATTGGCCGCAGTGTGGCGGAGGGGGTTGCCCAGTTGGGCGGGCAGGTGATCGGCTTCGACCTGAGCTTCCCCGAGCAGGATTACGGCTTTACCCGCTATGTACTGGATATCGGCGATGCCCAGGCGGTGCAGCAGGCCTGCCACGAGTTACTGGGTGCCCATGGGGTGATCGATGTGCTGGCCAGTGTCGCCGGCGTGCTGCGTCTGGCACCGATCGAGGAGCTGGCGCTGGAGGACTGGGATGCCTGCCTGCGGGTGAATGTTTCCGGACCGTTCTATTTGCTGCGCCAGCTGATGCCGCGCTTCAAGGCCTGGCGGCGTGGCGCAGTAGTGGCGGTAAGCAGCAACGCGGCGCATGTGCCGCGCATGCAGATGGCCGCCTACAGCGCGTCCAAGGCAGCCCTGAGCAGCCTGATCCGTACTGCCGGCCTGGAGCTGGCGACCCATGGCGTGCGCTGCAACCTGGTGTCACCGGGCTCCACCGACACGCCAATGCAGCGCGGCATGTGGCACAGCGCCGATGCAGCGACGCGCACCATCGCCGGCTTTCCCGAGCAGTTCAAGCTGGGCATCCCGCTGCAGAAGATCGCCACCCCGGCGGAGGTCGCCAGCGTCGTGCTGTTCCTGGCCTCCAGTCTGGCCAGCCACATCACCCTGCAAGACATCGTGGTTTGACGGCGGCGCAAGCCTGACCGACTGAGAGGATACGCATGAGCACTAATATCATCGGCCTGCTGAACCAGCTGGCCCGCCAGGGCGTGCAGCTGAGTCTGAATGCCCAGGGCCAGCTGGTTTCCCAGTCGAGCAAGGACGCTATCACCCCGGAGTTGGGCCAGCAGATTCGCGCCAACCGCGACGCCATCATCACCTGCCTGGCGGCCGCCAACGCCTTTGCCGCGCCGATCCAGGCGCAACACGCCGAGAGCGGCCCGCTGTCGTCGTCGCAGAGCGGTTTGTGGTTTATCGAGCAGTACGAAGAAAGCTCGCACCTGTACAACATGCCGGTGTATTTCCGCCTGAGCGGCGAGCTGGATGTGCCGGCGCTGGCGTTCGCCTTCGATGCGCTGGCGCAGCGTCACGGCAGCCTGCGCACGCGCTTTGTGCGTAATGCCGAGGGCCGTGGCGAGCAGCAGATTTTGCTGCAGCGGCCGCTGCAACTGGACGTCGAGGATTTGTCCGCACTCGAGTTCCCAGCCCGTGAAGCTCAGGTGGCACAACGGGTGCGCGAGGAAATCAACCGGCCCTTCGACCTCACCACGGGTGAGCTGACCCGTGTACACCTGCTGCGCCTCGGTGCGCGTGAGCACGTGCTGCTGATCACCCAGCACCACATCATCTCCGACGGCTGGTCGGTGAAGAACATGTTTGCCGACCTCAAAACCGCGTTTCTGGCCTTCCAGAATCGCCAGCCATTGAACTGGCAAGCGCCGGCGCTGAACTACATCGACTACGCCAGCTGGTTCAACTCGCCGCTGTTCCGTGATTACCATGAGCAGTTCAAACCCTTCTGGGTCGAGCGCCTGCGCGGCATCGCCGATGTGCACAGCCTGCCACTGGACAAACCGCGCCCGGCGCATCAGGCCAGTGGTGGCGAGCTGGTGTTTTCGACTATCGACAACGCGTTGTGGGAGCGTTTCAAGCAGCTCTGCCAGCAGCACAACACGTCGCCCTTTATCGGTCTGCATGCTGTGTTTGCGCTGCTGTTGGCGCGACATGGCGGCGAGCGCGACATCGTTATTGGCACGCCGCTGGCCTACCGCGAGCGCCCGGATATCGAAGGGCTGGTGGGCTTTTTCGTCAACACCCTGGTGCTGCGCACCCAGCTGCCCGAACGGCAGAGTTTTAGCGATTACCTGCAGGCTTGCCGCAAGGACGACCTGGAAGCCTTCGACCATCAGCTGTACCGCTTCGAGGCGCTTAGCGAGGCACTCGGCATGGATCGCCACACGGCGATCAACCCGATCTTCCAGATCATGCTGGTGTACCAGGCGCGGGTCGATTTCAACGACCTGATTCCCGGTTGCCAGGCGGTCGAGGAAACCTCGCCGGTGCTGCCGGCCAAGACCGATATCTCGGTCAAGGTCACCGAATTGATGGACTCGGTGCGGGTTGACTGGCTGTACGCCACGGCGCTGTTCGAGCACGCCACGATCGAACGCTATGCCGAACGCCTGTTGTTGCTGCTAGAGGCCGTGGTCGAACAACCCGAGATGGATATCTGGGCGTTGCCACTGCTCGATCAGCCACTGGTGCAGCAAACCGCCGCGCGCCTGGCCGCGCTGCCCCGTGAGTATCCCAACCGGCGTACGGCGCTGGGCCTGTTCGAGGATATGGCGCGGCTGCATCCGCAGCGCCCGGCCCTGGGTGTTGGCCATAGCGCTGTCAGTTATGCCGAGCTGGATGCGCGAGCCAATCGCCTGGCGCACTGGCTGCTTAGCCAGGGCTGCGGCCCGGGTGCGCTGCTAGGCGTCCTGGCGCGCCGCGAGAATGCCTTCGCCGTGGCAGTGATGGCCATCTGGAAAATCAACGCCGCCTACGTGCCGCTGGACCCGGCCTACCCGCGTGAACGCTTGCAACACATCCTCGGCGATGCCGGCATCGAGTTGATCGTCGGCCAGGGCGAGCCGCCATTTGCATTGAACACTGGCGTGCGCTGGGTCGATCTGCAGGATGCCAGCCTGCAGGCGCAACTGGACGGCATGCTGCCGACCACCCCGGCGCTCGGCCATGATCCGCAGCAGCTTGCCCAGGTGATCTACACCTCCGGTTCTAGCGGCCTGCCCAAGGGCGTGATGGTCGAGCAGGGTAGCCTGGTCAACCTGCTGCAGGACCATGCCCAGCGCCTGCAACTGAGCTGCGAGGCACGCATGTTCAACTGCATGTCGCTGTCCTTCGACGCCGGCAATATGTGTGCGCTGCTACCGCTGACCCAGGGTGCGAGTCTGGTTTGGGGGGAGCCGGATGAAGATCTAGTCGAGCAGATTGAGCGCAGCGCCAGCAGCCATATGATTTTCCCCACCGCCTTGCTCGCCACCTTGCCGGACTCTGCGCTGCCGACTGTGCAGGCGATTGGCTTTGGCGGTGAGGCCTGTCCGGCTGGGTTGGTCGAACGTTGGGCCGGGAGGGTACGCCTGATCAATATGTACGGGCCGACTGAGACCACGGTGACCGCGTTATGCAAACACTTAGAGCCAGGTAGCAGTTTGAGCATCGGCTCGCCGATCGACGGCATGCAGGCGCTGATCCTCGATGAGTTGGGCAACCTCTGTCCGGTCGGGGTACCGGGCGAGCTGTGTCTGGCCGGCCTCGGCCTGGCGCGCGGCTATCTGAATCAGCCTGAGCGCACGGCGGCGGTGTTCCGCGAACACTGCGTGGCCGGCGTGACGCTGCGTCTGTACCACAGTGGCGACCGTGCGCGGTTGTTGGGTAATGGTGACTATGAATACCTCGGTCGGCTGGATGAGCAGATCAAGCTGCGCGGCTACCGCATTGAGCCGGGGGAGATCGAAACCCAGCTGAGCCTTAGCTGCCCGGAGTTGCAACAGGTCAAGGTGCTGGTGCTGCGCGATGGCCAGCGCCAGGCCCTGGTCGCCTACGCGGCGCTCAAGCCCGGTGCAGCTCAGCCTGCGGTCGAGGCGATCCTGCATGATGTGGCGCAGCGCCTGCCGGAATATATGGTGCCGAGCAGCCTGGTGCTGCTTGAACAGATGCCGCTGACGCCCAATGGCAAGCTCGACCTGCGTCAACTGCCGAAGATCGATCTGGCGGCTGGCGGCGAGCATACGCCGCCAGCCAACCCGCTCGAGGCCGAGATCCTCGCCATCTGGCAGGCCGTGCTGAATCAGCCGCTCGGTGTGCAGAGCGACTTCTTCCAGCTCGGCGGCGATTCGATCCTGAGTATCCAGCTGACCACACGCCTGCGCGATGCCGGTTATGCCTGCTCGGTCAAGGAAGTGTTCGAGGCCAAGACCGTGCGCCGCCTGTGCCGGGTGCTGGGCAGCAAGCGCAAAGATATCGCGGTGCAGGCCGAGCAGGGCGTGCTGATCGGTGAGTTTCCCTTGCAGCCGATTCAACGCTGGTTCTACGAGCAGCCGCTGGCCACCCCACAGCACTGGAACCAGGGCGTGCTGCTGCGCTTGCCCGAGGACGTTGGCGCACCGCAGTTACGCAGCTATCTGCAACAGCTGCTGCAGCATCACGATGCCTTGCGCCTGGCGGTAACGGAAAGTGGCCAGCGTTATCTAGAGAACCTGCCGCTGGGCTCACCCGCATTACTGGACTACCGCGAGCTGGGCGAAACGGGTTTGCAATTAGCCTTAACCAAGTTGCAAAGCCACTTCGAGCCGATGCTGGGGCGCACGCTCTGCTGGGGGCTGGTGGAGAACCTGCCGCAGGGCCGCGCACTGTTTATCGCCTGCCATCACCTGGTGGTCGATGCGGTGTCCTGGCGCATTCTCGCCGATGACCTGGCGCGGTTGCACCGTGGCGAAGCGCTGCCGGCCAAGACCAGCAGCTACCGGCAATGGGGCCAGGGCCTGACCGCCTATGTGTTGCAAGCCGGTGCGCAGCTGCGCTTCTGGCGCGAACGCATGGCTGCGATGGATTACCGAATCGCGCCTGAATGGGTCAGCGCCGAGCCGACCCAGGTGCATCTGCTCGAGCTGGAACCAGTGCTGACCCAGCAACTGAGCCAGCACGCTACTCAGGTATTTGCCCGCGAGATGCGCAGCCTGCTGTTGGCCGCCTTGAACCGCACGCTGAGCGAGATGGGCCTCGGTCAGCGCCAGTGGATTCTGCTGGAAGGCCATGGCCGCGAGGCGATTGACCCGAGCCTGGATGTCAGCCGCACGCTGGGCTGGTTTACCAGCATGTACCCGCTGGTGCTGGATGATCAGGCGGACTGGGCGCAGCTGATTGCGCAGTGCGCCGAACAGCTGCGCCAGGTGCCGGACAACGGCGTCGGTTATATGCCGCTGCGCGCCAGCCTGACGGAACCCAACCCCTTGCCGCTGCCACCGGTGGCGTTGAACTACCTGGGCAGCGCGCGCAGTGGCCAGGGTGATTGGCAGCCGTTGCCCATCGCGCCGGGGCGGCCGAGTGCGGCGGACAATCGTTCGGCAGAGCTGATCAGCCTGCACGGCGGGATCTTTGATGGCCGCCTGACCCTGCGGCAGATCGGCTGCCTGCGTGGTGATCTCAGCGAGCAGTTGCTGCAGCGCCTACGTCAGCACCTGGGTGAATTGGCCAGGTTGGCTATGGAGGTACAGCAATGACGGTGATGCAACACAACCTCGGCGTGCCACTGCTGGGTCCGCACCTGGCGCAGGTATTCGCCGAACAGGCGGATGCCATGGCGCTGGGCTGGGCAGGCCAGCGTTACAGCTACGCGCGCCTGGCCGCGCGTACGGCGGCGATTGCCGCGCAACTGACGGCGCGGGGCGTGCCGCCTGGCGCGCGGGTCGGCCTGTACTTGCAACGCTCGCCGATCTGTTGGCGGCGACGCTGGCCTGTCTGCATAACGGGTTGTGCTTTGTGCCGCTGGATCCGGAGTTCCCCCTCGAGCGCTTGCAGGGCATTGCCGACGACGCCGAACTGGCGCTGGTGCTGCAGGATGCCGAGGGCCTGGGCAGCTTTGCCATGCCGAGCCTGCACCTGCGCGAAGGTGAGGGCGGCGAGCTAAGCTGGCCGGCGCTGGATGAGCAACAGCCGGCTTATATGATGTTTACCTCGGGCTCCACCGGGCGGCCCAAAGGTGTGGTGATCAGCCGCCGCGCCCTGGCCAATTTCCTCAGCGCCGCCAGCCGCCGACTGCAGTTGGGTAGCGCCACCCGCTGGTTGTTTATCACTACCCCGGCCTTCGATATCTCCCAGCTGGAAATGCTCGGCCCGCTATGGGGCGGGGGCGCACTGGAAGTGGTCGGCAATTCGGCGCACAAGGACCCGGATGCGCTGCTCAGGCTCTTGGCCGAGCATCCGGAAATCAACACCCTGCAGGCCACCCCGGCATTCTGGCGCATGCTGCTCAAGGCCGGCTGGCCAGGCCGCGCCGGGCTGACTGCGTTGTGCGGCGGCGAGGCGCTGGATGCGCCTCTGGCCGAGCGCCTGGTGCCATTGGTTGGCCAACTGTGGAATTGCTATGGCCCCACCGAAGCCACGGTCTGGTCGCTGATGGCGCAGGTGCAATTGCCGCTCGGCGAGCAGGGCGTGCTGCTGCACCAGTCCCTCGATGGCTACCGCCACTGGGTGCTGGATGAGGCAGGCGAGGCGTTACCTATCGGCGGCGAGGGCGAGCTGTGCATCGAAGGGCCGTCGTTGGCCAGCGGCTACTGGGCGCGTGATGACCTGACTGCACAGAGCTTTATTAGCTGGCAAGGCCGCCAGCTGTATCGCACCGGTGACCGCGTGCAGCGGGTCGGTGAAGACGCCTACCGCTATCTGGGGCGGCGTGACGAGCAGATCAAACTGCGCGGCTTTCGCATCGAGTTGGGCGAGATCGAAGTCTGTCTAAGGCGTATCGACGGCGTGCAGGATGCGGCGGTGCGCCTGCATGGCAGCGGCGATGAGGCGTGTCTGGTGGCGTAC
The DNA here is from genome assembly GCF_900105355.1 of Pseudomonas anguilliseptica. NCBI lineage: Bacteria > Pseudomonadati > Pseudomonadota > Gammaproteobacteria > Pseudomonadales > Pseudomonadaceae > Pseudomonas > Pseudomonas anguilliseptica. Next base: position 4,640,961 of record NZ_FNSC01000001.1, on the reverse strand, counting down.
GTGGAACTGCGCGAGGACGCTGGTTTGGGCCGTATGAGCATTCGCCGCGCGCTGCAGCAGCGGCTGCCGCACTACATGATCCCCGGGCGCATCCTACTGCTCGATAGTTTGCCGAAAACCGCCAGTGGCAAGCTCGATCGCAAGCGTTTGCCGGCTCCGGAATAGTTGCAGGTTGGGTTGAGGAGCAACGCGACGAAGCCCAACGCGTCATGGCGCGTTGGGCTTCGCTGCGCTCAGCGCCGACCTACAGACATTCGTTCAGTTCTTCAGCGGCTGAGCGTCGGCTTTGCTGAGCAGCTGTTCGATATCGGCAATCACCTGCAAGGCGGCCTGTGGGCCGCCGAGCGAGGTCCATAGCGAACCATCGACTGCGCCAAAGCGTTTGCCCTGGATCGCCGAGAGTTGCTTGAACGCCGGAGTATGTTCGGCCTGTTGCAGGGCTTCCACGGCTTCACCGCTGGTGCTCAGGGTGCCGATCACCAGCCAGTCGGCGTCCAGCAGTTGCAGCGACTCCAGGCTCAGGGCCATGGAGTGGGTGTGGCCGGGGTCCTGCTGGTAGCCCGGGCGAACCAGGCCGACGTCGCTGATCACGCTGCTGGCGAAGGCATCCTTGAACATGTAGGACGGGCCTTTGGGGTTCCAGCGCACAATGCTGAAGGTCTCGCCCTGGTGAGCCTTCAAGCGTTCGCGGGCTTCAGCGGCGCGGGCGTTGTAGCGTGCCAGCAGCGCATCGGCGGCAGCGCTCTGGTTGAGTGCATTGGCGGTGCGTTGCAGGCTTTCCTGCCAGGGCTTGGCCCAGGCGAAGGTGATCACCGTGGGGGCAATCTCATTGAGGATTGCCAGTTGCTCGGGTTTTACCGGGCCGGTAAGGATCAGGTCGGGCTCCAGTTCCAGCAGGGTTTCCAGATTCGGGTTGTCGATATCGCCGACCACCTTGATCCCGGCCAGGGCTTTACTGTCGAGGTAGCGCGGCGGCGCTGCCTGGCCACGGCCGTTAATCGTTCCAACCGGGGTGATGCCCAGGGCCAGCGCCGCATCCAGATCCAATTCGCTCAAGGCAATTACCCGTTGCGGCGAGCTGGGCACGGTGACCGGGTTACCGAAGGCGTCTTCGACCTGACGGGTGTCGGCCACGGCGGCCGTGCTCAGCAGTTGGCTGACCAGCAGCAGGGGCAGGCTCCAGCGCAATACAGTAGTCATCGGGTTAGTCCTGTGCAGAGTGGATGGGTTTGCGCCGGCGCGGCACCACCACCGGGGCGCCGTCATCGGGCGCCGCAAGGATGTCCACGTCGGTGTCATAGAGTTGGTCGATCAGGGCCTTGTTGATCACCTCACGGGCCGGGCCTATAGCGGCGATGCGGCCGTTATCCAGGGCGATGATTTCATCGCAGTAGCGCGCGGCCACGCCCAGGTCGTGAATCACGATCAGCACGGTGCGGCCCTCGCCGACAATATTCAGCACCGCCTCCATGACTTCGGCCTGGTGGCCGATATCCAGGGCGCTGGTAGGTTCATCGAGCAGCACTAGGTCGGTGTTCTGCGCCAGGATCATGCCCAGCCAGGCGCGTTGGGCCTGGCCACCGGACAGCGAGGAGGCGACCTGTTGCCAGATGTCCTGCAGTTGCATGGCGTCGCGAGCACGGGCGACTTGCAAGGCATCTTCCGCGCTCCACTGGTTGAACCAGCCCTGGTGCGGATGGCGGCCGTATTGCACCAGCTGCTCGACGCGAATGCCTTCGGCCATTACCGGGCGCTGCGGGAGAAAGGCCAGCTCGCGGGCCAGGGCCTTCATCCCGTAGCGCTGCAGCGGCGTGCCATTGAGTTCGATCTGGCCATCCTGCAATGGCAGTTGTCGCGCCAGTAGCTTGAGCAGGGTGGATTTGCCGCTGCCATTGGGCCCGACAATGCCGATCAGCTTGCCTTTGGGTAGCTCGAACGATATGCCCTGCAACACGCGCTTGGCCTGGTAGGCAAAGCTCAGGTTGTGCGTGCGCAGTTGCGCAGGTGGCGACAACAGGGTCATCAATCGGAGCCTTTGCGGTCTTTGAGCAACAGGATCAGCAACAGAACGCCGCCGAGCAGGCGGGTCATGATCCCGGTGGGAATTTCTTCGGGCTGCGCCAGCAGGCGTACCAGGGTGTCGCTGCCCACCAGCAGCACTGCGCCACATAACGCTGCCAGCCAGATCGGCGCGAGGTGATCGCGGGCCAGCCAGGAGGCGATGATCGGTGCGGCCATGGCGATAAAGATCACCGGGCCGCCGATGGCGGTGCCCAGCGCCGCCACCAGAATCGCCACGCCAAGCACTGCCAGTTGCAGCGCCGCGACCTTGATGCCGAGGTTCTGCGCCGTCGCCTCGCCGAAGCGCAGCAGCGCCAGCGGGCGGTTAAGCCAGGCCAGTAGAGGGCAGAGTGCGAGCAGAATCAGCGCAATTGGCGCGACCGTGCTGTAGCTGGCCCCGGCGAAGTGGCCCATGGTCCACAGGTAGATGCTGCCCAGATGTACCAGCGGCTGAGTGGCCATCATGAAATCGCCAACGGCCCCGAGCAGTTCCGACAGGGCGATGCCGATCACAATAAACAGATAGCCTTGCTCACCTGGACGGCGGCACAGAACAAATAACGCCACAGCGGCCAGCGCCGCACCCAGCGGCGAGGCCCACCAGGGCCAGCTGCCAAGGGTCAGGTAGAGGGCAAAGCCGATCACCGCCAGCGATGCGCCTTCGTTGACCCCGACCATATCCGGGGTGGCCAGGCGGTTGCGTACCAGGGTCTGAATCAGGCAACCAGCCATGCCCATGGCCAGCCCTGCGACCACCACCGCGGCGACCCGTGGCATGCGGATCTTGAACACCATGATGTCGTCGAGCTTGCTGCCCTGGCCGCTGAGCGTGGCCAGTACATCGAACACTCCCATGCGCCCGGAGCCGAGGCTGATGGCCACGATCACTAGCGTCAGTAGCACCGCCAGCACCAGCAGGCTGAGCAGCCAGGTGCGCCGGTGCAACAGTAAATTGAGTGGGCCCAGACGCAGATGCCAGAGCCCGGAGGGTTGATGGCTAGGCATGTTTATTTCACCGCCAATAGAGAACGGAAGCCGCCACGCAGAACGATGGCGATCAAAGCCGGCGCACCGAGCGCAGCCAGCAAAGTGCCGACAGGCAGCTCATAGGGTTGCACCAGCCAGCGTGCGAGGATGTCAGCGGCGAGCAGAAACAGCATGCCAAACAGGCTGGAGAACAGCAGCTGGCGTAGCAGCGCTACCGGTTCCAGCAGACGGGCGCAGTAGGCAGCGAGGAAACCGACAAAGCCGATTGGCCCGGCCAGGGCGATGGCGCAGGCGGTCAGCAGGGTGGCGGCGAGCAGCACGCCAACGCGCACCCAGGTAGTCGAGATACCCAGGGCGCGGGCCTGACTGTCGCCCATCTGCATCAGCGTCAGTTGCCGGCAGAGCAGGGCGGCGAGCACCAAGCCGAGCAGTGCCAGCGGGCTGACTGTGGTCACTGCAGACAGCTCGGAGGCCGACAATGAGCCGAGGTTCCAGTAGCGGAACTGCTCCAGCGCCACCCGAGTGGAGAGCAGCAGAAAGTTGGCGATGCCGCCAAATACCGCCGCCAGCGCCATACCGGCGAGGATTAGTTTGAGCGGGCTGGCCTGGCCGAGCATGACGCCGATGCCGAGCACCAGCAGGTTGCCCAGCAGCGCGCCGGCACCGGCCCAGAGCAGGTAGCCATGGGTCGACTCGACGCCAAAGTAGATCAGCCCGACCACCAGGCCGAGCACCGCGCCGGCATTGACGCCGAGCAGGCCAGGTTCGGCCAATGGGTTACGGGTGGCGCTTTGCAGCAGGGTGGCGGCCAACGCCAGGCTGGCGCCGACCAGCAGTGCAGCGAGAGTGCGTGGCAGGCGCAGGCTGTTAACCACCATGGCTAGTTTGTCATCGGCCAGGCTGCTGGGGTTGCCCAGTAGAAAACCGAGCACATCCGCAGCGCCGTATTGTCCTGCACCGGTGGCCAGGGATAGCGCCAGCAGGCCGAGCAGCAACAGGCTACCGGCGAACAGGACGTGGCGTTGCTGGATGCGGAGGGTACGGGTTGTTTGGCTCATGGTTCTACTGGACAGAATTCGGATAACCCCGGCGACAGGTGCCGCCGGGGTACGGGTGTTACAGGTCGTAGCTGAAGCCTACGTAGACGGTGCGGCCCATCAAAATGTGGTCGATGGACTGAGCGACGTCATCACGCTTGGTGTTGGTCAGGTTGTTCAGACCAGCTTTGAGAGTGAGTTCTTTGGTTGCCTGGAAGTTGCTGCCCAGACTGAGGGTGGAGTAAGCGCCCGATTCGAAGCTGGCCGATTTGGCTGGTACGACCAGCATCTGGCTGCCGGTGTACTGGTAGTCCAGATTCAGACCCGGTTTTGGTAATGCCTGCCAGTCGAAGCCGATATTGGCGATGTGCTGCGGACTGTAGTTGAGCGGCTTGCCGGTATCGCGATCTTCGGCGTCGGAGTAGGTGTAATTAGCACGTGCGGCCACGGTGTCGGTGAAGGCGTAGCGGCCTTGTAATTCGTAGCCTTGTACGCGCGCTTTGCTGACGTTGGTGTAGGTCATCACCTTAGGACGATACCCGGCGCGCCAGCTATCGCTGACGATCATGTCTTCAATCTCGTTGTTGAAGAACATGATGCCGGCTTGCAGGCGCTCATTCTGATACAGGGTGCCCAGCTCATAGCTGAGCGAGGTTTCCGGTTTCAGGTCCGGATTACCGACGATTTGGCACATGCCCCGGCAGGCCAGCACGCTGTAGCTTTCGTCGGATTGGGTGATGTCTGGCGCTTTGAACGCCTTGCCGGCGCCGCCCTTGAGTACCCAGTTATCAGTCAGGTTGTAGATGCCGTAGAGGCGCGGGCTGAATGCGCCGCCGAACACTTCATGGTCATCCCAGCGTGCGCCAAGGGTGATATCGAGTGCGCCGAGGGAGAATTCATCCTGCAGGTAGATGGCCTTCTGATCGACTTCGGTTTCCTTGCCGAGGTTCTGGTTATGCTCCAGGGTGGTACGGCGCAGCTCGCTACCGGCGGTCAGCAGGTGGCTACCGAGGGTGGTGGAAATCTGCCCGTCGACGGTGTGGTTGTTCTGCTCCACCTCACCGACGCGTTTGCGCAGCGCGGTCATGATCTCTGAATCGTCGGTCAGCTCGACCTTTTCGTAGTAGTAGCGCACACGGGAGTTGAAGCTGTCCCAATTACCGTTGTGGGCCAGGCCGAGTGTGGTGCGATCCATGTCTTGGATATTGGTGATCAATGCACCGTAGTTGTTCCAACGCGCTTTGCGTGCTTCTTCGCGGTGACTGATGTCCAGATCAATGCTTTGCTGTTCGTTGATCAGCCAGCTGAGAGAACCCAAGATATTGTTGCCTCGGCGTTTTTCCGCAGCATCGGTGCCTCTCAGGGTGAGTTGTTCGGACTGCCAGGCTTCCTGGTCGGTGGACTCGAGTATCAGGTTGCCGAGCAAGGTGTTTTCGATCAGTGCACCGCTGAGGTAGCCACTGGTCTTAAGGCTGTCACCTTCATCGCCCTTGCGGGGGCTCTCATAGCTGGCGGCTACGCCAGCTTTGGTGCTGCTGGTTGGCTGACGCAGGATCACGTTGACCACGCCGCCCAGGGCATCGGCGCCATACAGCGAAGACATCGGGCCACGGATCACTTCGATGCGCTCAACCGCTGCCATGGGGATCGAGGACAAATCGAAATCGTTGGCGTAATTGGAGGTCAGGGCGTCGCGCGAGTTAATACGGCGGCCGTTGACCAGCAGCAGGGTGTAGTCCGAATCCATGCCGCGCAGTTTGATCTCCTTGCGGCCATAGGCCGAGGAGGTATTGATATGTACGCCGGGCAGGCGTTTGACCGCGTCGGCCAGATCGTAAACCGGCATTTTGTCGAGTTCGGCGCGGGTCACGACTGACACGCTGGCCGGGGCGCTGAGCTGACTGTGCGCGGTCTGCGAGGCGGTGACGATGCTGTCTTCCAGGGTGACGCTGTTGTCGGCCAGCGCCGCGAAAGGCAGCAGGCCACCCAGTACGCCCACCGAGATGGCGCGACGGTGATTGATGTTTCTGACAAAAGACATGACAGGTTCCATTTGAGTAGGTGTTGACGCGTTTGCAGCTGATCACTGGTGATCGGCGGTTTCAGCCCGCCTGTGTTGTTATGCCTGCGGCGTGGCTGGCGGCGTCGCGTCGCCGGATACCGCGTTGGAGCAACCACATACCCACCCCCGTGAGTATTCCGACGACCACATAAAAGCCGCTTAATTGGTTGAAGCCTTGAAGCTGGTTGTCTGCGCCGGTGCTCAGGTAGAGCGCCGAAAACAGGCTGCCGAGCCCGGCTGCGACGTTGCTGACGGTGCCCTGAAACGCCATAAATGCGGCGCGCTGGTGCGGCGGCGGGATCGCGGCGGCAATGGTCATGCTGCTGTTGGTGCGCACCGCGCTGGCGGCCATAAACAGCACGAAGACCAGGTAAATCGACAGGCCAATCGGCGCGGCGAAACCCAACAGCGTGGTCAGTGCCAGACCGAAGCTGCTGAGCAGAATCACCGTCAGCGCCTGGCCTCGATCAATCCAGATACCGCCCAGGCGCATGGCCGCGAGGCTGGCCAGGCCGCCGCAGAGAAACAGCAGGCCGATCTGCTCGCGGGGGAAATTCAGGTTGAACTGGAAGTAGTTGGAAAAATGCGGCACCAGCAGAAAGTGGCCGAATATCTGTAGCGCGGTGATCGCCAGTGCACCTAAGCACAGCTGCGATTTCAGCAGTGGCAATACCGAGCCGCTGGGCCGCGAAGCGCTGGTCTGAACGTGTAGCAGCAGGTGACACAGCAACGCCAGCGCCAGGCCCAGGCCGCCGAAGACGATAAAGGGCGCTTGCCAACTCCAACGCAGCGCCAGCTCCAGAGCCAGGGGTACCACCACAATGGCTGCCAGAGAAAAGCCCATGCCGATATAGGCGAGTTTTCTCCCGCGTTCGGCCGGCGGGATGATGTCGAGCATGCTTGCCATCAGCAGCGCGCCCATGGGCCCGGCAACCAAACCGGAGAGTACAAACAGCAGAATCAGCTGCTCGGCGCTGCTGGTCAGGGCACAGGCCATCAGCAGGGCGAAACGCAGGGTCAGAAGGATTACCAGCGCCTGCTTGCGCGGCAGGCGATCCAGCCAGGGCGCCGCCAGAGCCATGCTCAGGGCAGAGGCGAGCGTGGCGCCGCCACTGATATAGCCGACATGGCTGGCCTGCATGCCGAGGTGACGAACCAGATCTGGACTCAGGGGCATCACCATCATCAGGCTGCCGATGGAAAGCAGGTTTATCAGCATCGCCAGATGCACGGCTGCTTTCGACTGTCCAACATCATCCATGTGCATAACCGCTCTAGGGAAACTCTGAATAAGACTTCCTGATTTTGGCAAAATGCCCGGACGCCACCCGCCGAGTTTTCCGATGAAGCAAATGACCTTCGCCGATGCCGAGTACGCCGGCAAACGCAAGCAGACCCGCAAAGAGTTGTTCCTGATCGAGATGGATCGGGTGGTGCCGTGGAAGGGTTTGATCGCACTGATCGAACCGTATTACCCCAAGGGTGAAGGCGGTCGGCCGGCCTATCCGCTGATGGCGATGCTACGTGTGCACCTGATGCAGAACTGGTTCGGCTACAGCGACCCGGCGATGGAAGAAGCGCTGTACGAGACCACTATCCTGCGGCAGTTCGCCGGGCTGAGTCTGGAACGTATCCCCGACGAAACCACCATCCTCAACTTCCGTCGTCTGCTGGAGAAACATGAGTTGGCTGCCGGCATCCTGGCCGTCATCAATGGCTATCTTGGCGACCGTGGCCTGTCGTTGCGCCAAGGCACCATCGTCGATGCCACGCTGATCAATGCGCCGAGTTCGACCAAGAACAAGGACGGCAAACGCGACCCAGAGATGCACCAGGCCAAGAAGGGCAACCAATACTACTTCGGCATGAAGGCGCACATTGGCGTGGATGACGAGTCGGGGCTGGTACACAGCGTGGTAGGCACGGCGGCCAACGTGGCGGATGTCACTCAGGTCGACAAGTTGCTGCACGGCGAGGAAAACGTGGTGCGCGCCGATGCGGGTTATACCGGCGTCGAAAAGCGCCCCGAACATGATGGGCGCGAGGTGATCTGGCAGGTTGCTGCCCGCCGCAGCACCTATAAGAAGCTGGGTAAGAGCAGCCCGCTGTACAAAGCCAAACGCAAGATCGAGAAGGCCAAGGCCCAGGTGCGCGCCAAGGTTGAGCACCCGTTCCGGGTGATCAAGCGTCAGTTCAGTTATGTAAAGACACGCTTCCGTGGCTTGGCCAAGAACACGGCGCAACTGATGACGCTGTTCGCGCTGTCGAACCTGTGGATGGCACGCCGACATTTACTGACCAATGCAGGAGAGGTGCGCCTGTAATGCGGGAAATGGCTGCCGCGAGCTACTCGCGGCGGCTAAAAACACAGAAATGAATGGGTAATCTGATCGTTTTTGATCGATTTGCCGCTTTCAAAATCGGCGGGGGCTGAAGTCAGCCAGAAATACATGGCTACTTCAGACCATCCCTAGATTGGGCGCGGGCTGCATCTTAAGTAATGAATCAGTATTTCGCAAACGCTAATCGTTAGCGTTATTATTGGTTCTTTTGACGGATGACGGCATTGCACGGCAAGGATATTTCTAGGAAGAACGCTGCTGCTGAGGCGCCGATTTTGCCTGCAACCGCTGCTCTAGCGACCTCAACGGATACCTCCGTGGAAGAAGAGATGTTGTCCGGGCTGGCCATGCTGTTCAGCGGTGATCTGACACGTTACCGCAATGTTTTTGTGGCGGCGGATGATCCGCGCGAGGCCATCAGTGGCGCGCAATTTCTCCAGCCGCAGACGCTGAGTACCTTGATGGCGCGCTTCCGTCCGCAATTCGCGACGGCCGACCAGCGCGGCTTGGCGTCGATCTGGGCCAATCAGTACTTTATGCGCCTGTTTCCGCCGGTAATCAGTGCGGCGCTGCTGCTGAACCAGCGCATGCCGCTGCGGATGGAGCAGTTGGCGATCATCGTTGATGACGAAGGCTTGCCGCTGGTGTTTAAGTTGCCTGGGCCTTGCGAGCAGTTGCCGCCGCCGCAAAATCCCTTTGAGCGTTTCGCCCATCTGCTTGATGACAATCTGCAGCCCTTTATCCAGGCGCTCTGCGCTCATACCGGAGTGTCGGCGAAGGTACTCTGGAGCAATGCTGGTAACTACTTCGAGGCCTGGCTTGGACAACTGCAAAAACGCAGCGAGCAAGCAGAGTTATTGCTCGATGGCCAGCGCCTACTGAGCGCCGCGCAACGCCCGGATGGTTCGCGCAACCCGCTGTATGCGCCAATCCGCTATATCGATATCGAGCACGCCGATGGCCAGATACGGCCCTGGCGGCAGCGCCGTTTGTGCTGCATCCGCTACGTGTTGCCAGGGGTGGAGTTGTGCCCCAATTGTCCACGGCTCAAGCAGCCTCAGTAACTCGTGCTATGCATCGCGCAGCAGGTTGTGGGTGTAGTGAGTCAGGTCGGTTTTTGGGTAGAGCGATGAGCTGCTGTGAGCATCTGTAAGGGCTTATGTGTGTCCGCGTTCGTGGCGTAAAGCCGCTTTCTGATCTGTGCCCAGGCTGCCTGAAATAGCCTGTGACAAGGCGTGGGAAAATCAGCACTCAACGGATGCCAGAAGAACTCAAAGACATGTCCGCCATCATCATCTGTGTTGAAGCGCCACTGGTGGGGTAGCGACTCTGCGACCTCACAAAGCTGAAACGACCAGATCTGTTGCTCGTACCCGGCATTCCAGCTGCCTAGATCCCTTACTGCCTGAGCATTGCAAATGCCCGATTCTTCAGCAAGCTCGCGCACGGCTGCATGGGCAGGCCGCTCAGCCCATTCAATGGTGCCCTTCACCAGTTGGTAACCCGCTAGCGGATGCTTGAACACCAACAGGTACTCCAAGCCGTCAATCATCCGCACAACCACAGGGCATGCTTTGGTCGCAAGCAGGTTGGGGCCACGAGCATCTTCCAAGCCAGCCTCCATCAGGGCGGTAGTAATGGAGGCTTTCGCTACCCGGAATGCCATGTGCCTGACCCTTGAGTTTGAAAATTGCGCCGTATGCCAACATTGTCTTAATTGGCATACGGTCAGCCCCGGCTACCGATGGGCTGTCACAACAGCGATGCTCGCTTGAGCAGGTCGTAGAGCCCTTCCGGTACCAGAGGTGATGCCGGGGTGAAGCTGGCGCTGGAGTGCCACGAGGCCCTGAACGGCGCGCCATCGCTTTCATGGCCGTCTAGCCAGGGTTGTTCATAGACCTCTGCGTCGTCAAACCGTGCATCGTAGACCTGGACAATCTCGTGCCCTGGCTTGCCTGCGTAGGTGAAGATGCTTTCCAGCGTGCCAATCAGGCGAATATCGCTGATCGAGCGGCCCAGTTCTTTCTGTACTTCGCGGACGATGGCGTCGTGGCTCCTTTCGCCGAATTCAATGCCGCCGCCAATGGGACGAAAAAGCGTCCGGTTCTCATCGGCATCGTTGAATTGGTTGACCAGTATTTTCCCCCGATGATGAAAAATGCACAGCGCGAGCGGGCGAATGAAGTGTTTTGCCACGAGTAATAATCCCTTTCTTCTGGTCGTCAATTGATCGAGCTGGGCCGGGTTGCAGGTGTTACGGGCAGCCGATCAAGGAAGGCGGCAATCTGTCGAACGCCTCGTAAATGCACTGTAGGCACCGTCGGCCCTATGGCCATGCGCACTGCGTCGATACCTTGGCGGTAGCCATGGTCGAACTGCCAAACGAATTTAAGAAAATCCAGAAATGCCCGGTCTAGTTTTTCTCTACAGCCTGCTGGAAGGTCAGGGCGGGGTCGGTTCAATGCGCTACGAACGATGACGCGCCTCAGACAGGTCAGGCGCGGCGTATCAAGCCAGATAATCAGATCGGCGCTGGGCAAGCGCAGGTCGAAGGTGCGTCGGGCGTAGTTGCCTTCACAGATCCAGGCATCAGTTGTGAGCGCCTCGCGGACCCTTTCACGGAACTGCGCCGCGTCTGGTTCGACCCAGCCAGGCTCCCAGAACAGTGTGTCCAGATGCACTACGGGCAAACTGAGGCATTTGCTCAAGGAGCGAGCCAGAGTGGACTTGCCGCTGCCAGCATTGCCCAAAATCACAATCCGTTGCACGAAGGACTTCCATCCGTGGAAAAGGGGCGGCGATTCTGCTGATTTTTACCAGCCTGTCAACCGCGCGGTTTTCGGCACATGAGGTCACCTGCGTTTAGCCCTGTTTACCAGTTCACGACCCTCTCACCCAGCGCCTTAAATATCGCGAAACAGGTCATGGGCGTTAAGCAGGTCGTAGGCAATCTGCGGACGCTTTTCCAAGCCGCGGCGGATGGCGGTAGGAATGGCCTGACGGGTTTTGCGGCACAGCCCCGGCAGTTCATCAATCTGGATGGCGATGCCGCGCATGCTGCGCACCTCATTAAAGCCGGGGGCGACGGTGACGCGCACACCGAGCTGCTCATAGATGCGTCGCTGCAGCTTTTCCAGGTCCGCCAGGCTATCAAGGTTTTCCAGCCTTTCTAGCAGACGTTTTTCCTCGCTGCGGGTGAGCAGCAGGATGCGCATATCGCTGCTGGGATTTTCCAGCAGTCGCTCGCGGCCGCAGTCGCAGGCGCCGGGAGGGCAGGGTTGGCGCAGCGGTGGTGTGCTGGTCATGGCCCGATCATAGCCAGCTGTGCGGGCGTTTGCCCATCTCAGGCATAGACAAATGATGCATTGGGTGGATAATCCGACCCATCAACTGTGCTGAAGACAAACTCGCACCATGCGTAAAACCCTGCGTACCGCTCTGATCTGGATGCTAATGCTCGCCCTCCCGGCGCAGAGCATGGCCGCCATCAGCATGCAGTTATGCGCGGTAACCCAGCAGAGCGGGGCGATGGCCCAGGTTGATCCGCAAATGGCGGCGCATCATCCGGGCGCGATGGTCATTGCTGAGCCTGCGAAGGCATCTGCCCATGGCGAACATCACGCCAGCGACACTTCCAGCAAGTCCGTGTCTACCGCCGATAACAGCCTATGCAGCCTCTGTGCCTTTTGTGTTGGTGCGGTGGCCCTGAGCACGGTGGTTGTCAGCAATTCCCCACTGCAAGCGGTCGAGCTGTCCTTGGCGCGACTGGATCAGTTTGTCGGCTTTATCGCCGAAACCCCCGAAAGACCCCCACGCCTGTTTCTCGCTTAAGCCAAACCGTGCGTGACGCACCTGGCGCTGTTGTTGCCCAGGCCCGCTTAACGCGTATTTAGCTATAGTCGGTGTGTACCTGCGCAGTGCAGGCAACGCCGCTGCACGCGAGACTCTTCGATGATGCGTTTTTTCTTTGCCCGCCGGCAGGCGTTTATCTGCTTGGCATGGTTGCTGCCGGCCGGCAGCTGGGCCGAGTCGCCCGACCCGCTGGACGCCCAGGCCGCTACGCCGGCTCTGCACTATCAATCGCCGCTTAAGGCCTATCAGGGTTTTACTGAGCAGCCGCCGTACGACTGGCGCGAGGCCAATGATTTGGTCGGCCGGATCGGCGGCTGGCGCACCTATGCTCAGGAACCGTATGCCCAGGAGACCGATACCCAGGTAACCCCGGCGCAGCAGCCCGCTGAGCCGCTGAGCAAGCCAATGGAGGCGCACCATGGCCATCACTAAAACGAGTGGCATGACGAACCGCGTCGGGCTTGGCGTGTTGGTTGTGCTACTGAGCGGCTGCGCCAGCTTTAGCCAGGATGGCGGTTTTACTCAGGTCGAGCAGGCCAGCCAGGCGCAGTTGGACAAACAGGTGACCTGGGTGAAAACCCCGGAGCAGCGTAGTCAGGTGGCCGAGCGGGTCGCCGAGTTGCTGGCCGAGCCGCTGACGGTGGATGCCGCCGTGCAGGTTGCCTTGCTGAATAACCGCGACTTGCAGGCAAGCTTCGATGCGCTGGGTATCAGCGAAGCCGAGCGTGTGCAGGCCGGGCGTATCCCCAACCCTGGCTTTTCCTTCGGTCGTATGGAGAAGGGCAGCGAGGTGGAGTACGAGCGTGGCCTGCATATCAACCTGGCGCGGCTGATCGCCATGCCGCTGACCTCGGGTATTGAGGCTAAGCGCTTCGAGCAAGTGCAGCGGCAGACCAGCCTGGCGTTATTCGAGTTGGCCAGCCAGACACGCAAGGCTTGGTACCGTGCGGTGACGGCGCAGGAAAGCCTGGTTTATATGCAGCAGGTTATGCAGGCGGCTGAGGTGTCGGCTGAGCTGGCCCGGCGGTTGGCCGCAGTGGGCAACTACAGCACCTTGCAGCGTGCCCAGGAGCAGAGCTTCTATGCCGATGCCGGGCTCAACCTGATCCGTGCGCAACAAGCCCGCGTGCAGAGTCGTGAGCAACTGACGCGTCTACTTGGGCTGTGGGGTGAGCAGATCGACTTCAGCCTGCCCGAGCGTCTGCCTGAGTTGCCAGCTAAGCCTGAGCAGTTGCCGGATGTCGAACGCATGGCTATGGCGCAGCGCCTTGATATCCAAGTCATGCGTCTGGACGCCGAACGCCTGGCGAAGAACCTCGGGTTGAGCAAGACCACGCGCTTTATCAATGTGCTGGAGCTGGGCGTGGCGAATAACCGCTCCAATGAAGAGCCGACCCAGCGCGGTTATGAGATCAGCGTGGAGTTGCCGTTGTTCGACTGGAGCGGGGCCAAGGTGGCTAAAGCCGAGGCGCAATACCGGCAGATGCTTAACCGTGCGGCCGCCACGGCAATCAACGCGCGCTCCCAGGTACGCGAGGCCTACCTGGGTTACCAGGCCAGCCATGATATCGCCCGGCATTACCGTGATGAGGTGCTACCGCTGCGGGCGCGGATCGCCGAGGAAAATGTTCTGCAATACAACGGCATGTTTATCAGCACCTTTGAGCTGCTAGCCGATGCCCGCAAGCAAATTCTCGCGGTCGACGGTTACCTGCAGGCGCAACGCGACTTCTGGATCGCCAAGGCGGATCTGGATATGGCCCTGTTGGGCGCGCCCAGCCTGTCACCGAGCACTCCGGCTATGGCCGCCACTGACGAGCCCGCCGGGCACTGATTAAGGACTATTCCCCATGGTTTCACGACGTGATTTCTTTCTCGGTGCCAGCGCGATTACTGCAGCTGTCGCCACCTCGGCGGTCAGCCGGGTCTCCCTGGCCGGCGTGCCAGAGGCGGTGACCCAGGGCAGCGCCGATACCCAGCCGCCGCTGCAACCGCACAACGGCCGGCCCTATAACCCCGTGGTGACGCTCAATGGCTGGACCCTGCCGTGGCGGATGAACAACGGCGTAAAAGAGTTCCACCTGGTGGCCGAACCAGTGGTGCGCGAACTGGCGCCAGGCTACAAGGCCCATTTGTGGGGCTATAACGGCCAGTCGCCGGGGCCGACCATCGAAGTGGTAGAGGGCGATCGGGTGCGCATCTTCGTCACCAATAAACTGCCCGAACATACCAGCATCCATTGGCACGGCCAGCGTTTGCCCAATGGCATGGATGGCGTTGCCGGGCTGAACCAGCCGGCGATTCCGGTAGGCAAGACCTTTGTCTACGAATTTGTCGCGCGCCGTCCCGGCACCTTTATGTACCACCCGCATGCTGACGAGATGACCCAGATGGCTATGGGCATGATGGGCTTTTGGGTCACCCACCCTAAGGCGCATCACCCGCTGATCAGCGAAGTGGATCGAGATTTCTGTTTCTTGCTTAACGCCTATGACATCGATCCTGGGGCGGCCACGCCGAAAATAATGACCATGCTCGACTTTAACTTGTGGACCTTCAACAGCCGCATCTTCCCTGGCATCGACCCGTTAGTGGTGCGGCATAACGACAAGGTGCGCCTGCGCGTCGGCAACCTGACCATGACCAACCACCCGATCCATCTGCATGGCCATGAGTTCGAAGTGACCGGCACCGATGGCGGGCCGACGCCGCTGGGCTCGCGCTGGCCGGAGGTGACCACGGATATTGCGGTGGGGCAGATGCGTCAGGTCGAATTCCTTGCTGACGAGGAGGGCGACTGGGCTTTCCACTGTCACAAGAGCCACCACACCATGAACGCCATGGGCCATGACGTGCCGACTCTGATTGGCGTCGATCACCGCGAGATGACGCGCAAGGTCGCCAAGCTGATCCCTGACTATATGGTCATGGGTGAACGCGGCATGGCCGATATGGCGGAAATGCAGATGCCCCTGCCGGACAACACCGCGCCGATGATGACCGGCGACGGCCCCTTCGGCTCCGTGGAAATGGGCGGCATGTTTACCGTGCTCAAGGTGCGTAAGGATCAAGCGCCCGGCGATTACCGCGACCCGGGCTGGTTCAAACACCCGGCCGGCACTGTGGCCTATGAGTGGAAAGGGGAGCTGGCCAAACCGGCGCGTTCGAGCGAGGCCGGCGGGCAGTCGATGCCGCTTAAGCAACCGCCTGGCGAGTCGGTCGAAGTGCAAGTGCGTAAACCTAGCGGCCATGCTGGCCATTGAGGAGGTAGACCCATGCAACAGACAGCTTATTTGCCGTTGGCATTCGCCCTGGCGGGCATGCTGCTTAGCGGCTCAGCGCTGGGCCATAGCGAACAACACGCTGCGCAGCACAGCGCTGCCGTAGTCAAAGAGCAGAAACCCTGGGGTATTGCCGGTGACCTTGAGCAGGTCAGCCGCACTATCGAAATAGGCATGAGCGACCAGATGCGTTTTAGCCCCGATCAGTTGGAGATCAAACAGGGCGAGACCATCCGCTTTGTGCACCGTAACCAGGGCAAGTTGCTGCATGAGTTCGTTCTGGGTACTCAGGCGGATCTGGATGCGCACGCGGCGATGATGGCCAAATTTCCCGGTATGCAGCATGACGAGCCCTATATGGCCCATATCGGGCCGGGGCAGCGTGGCGAGATCATCTGGACTTTCAACCGCGCCGGCGACTTCGACTTCGCCTGCCTGATCGCCGGCCATTACCAGGCTGGCATGGTTGGCCGCATTCGTGTGTTGGCCAACTAACCCCTTACTAAAGCAAGAGGATCGACCATGAAAAATTTACTGAGTGTTATCGCCTTGGCCTACGCGCTGGCCAGCTCCGCATTTGCCAGCCAGCCAGCACAGCGCCGCGCCGGCCACCAGCAGCGCTACGGCCACAAGTCAGGGCGAGGTGCGCAAGATCGATGCAGCCAACCAGAAAATCACCCTGCGCCACGGGCCCTTGGCCAATCTCGGCATGCCGCCGATGACCATGGTGTTTCAGGTGCAGGACGCTGCTCAACTGGAGGGGCTTAAGGTGGGTGACAAAGTGAGTTTTGTTGCGCAGCAACAGGGCAGCCAGTTTGTCGCGAGCGAGTTGCAGGCTGTACAGCCTTGAGGTGTTGGGGCCGCTAGGCGGCCCCGATTGCCTGATCAGGCAGCAGCGAAGCGCTCGTCGAGATAAGCGATGATCGCCTTGGACTCGTACAGCCAGGTGCTCTGGCCGTTTTCTTCGATGCGCAGGCACGGCACCTTGATCTTGCCGCCTTGCTGTTCCAGCTCGCTACGCGCCTGGGCGTCGTTCTTCGCGTCGCGCAGGGCCACTGGCACATTCAGCTTGTGCAGGGTGCGGCGGGTTTTTACGCAGAACGGGCAGGCGTGGAACTGGTACAGCGCGAGGTTGCTGGCGCTTTGCTCGACCGCAGCTTGAGCTTCAGGAGTGCGTTTGAGCTTGGCCGGACGGCTTATCCAGTCGAGGAAGATGATCAACTGGCCGAGGCCGATGCGCAGTGCCTTGATAATCATGCGGGGACAAACCTTGGGTCGATAAACAGGGTCGCGCAGCTTACCCGAGTTTTCTCACCTTGGCCTGGCCCCGGGCCGAACGGCATAATCCGTGCCTGATTGCTGAACCCTGCCGAGCCTGCGATGAAACCTGAAGATCTGCTGTTGCTGGTAACCCGTGAGATGCCTTTCGGCAAACACAAAGGCCGTTTGCTCGCCGATCTGCCGGGTAATTACCTCAACTGGTTTGCCCGTGAAGGTTTCCCCCAGGGGGAAATCGGTCGGCTGCTGGCGCTGATGCAGGAGATCGACCATAACGGCCTGTCGGGTTTGCTCGACCCGCTACGAACCAAACCGCGGGTGCTGTTCAAGGGGCAGTAGGCTTTTCACAGGATAATAAAAAACTGGCTTGTGGCCGGTGTTTTTTGCTTAGTAAGCAACTGATTTATTTATATTTATTTTTTAAATAAATATCTGTCCCCCCACTTGTCCCCCCCATGTCAGTGCTGCGTGACATTATCCGCTCCTGGGTGCATGGACAGATGTGTTGGGTACCTGATAGATTATCAAAAGGTAATACCTTTAGATAACGAGGGTTCGGCTATGGCCACTTCTATCAAGATTGATGACGAGCTGAAAAACCGCATTCAGCATCTGGCTGGACTGCGTCAACGTTCGTCCCACTGGATTATGCGCGAAGCGATAGCGCAGTATGTCGAGCGCGAAGAGGCCCGCGAGGGCTTTAAACAGGAAGCCTTGGCGTCGTGGGCAGCGTATCAGGAAACGGGGCGGCATCTGACCGGCCAAGAGACTCGGACCTGGCTAAATACCTGGGGCACCGATGCTGAGGCGGAGCTTCCCAAGTGCCACGATTGATTATCACTGAAGGCGCTGCGCACGGGCTGGAGCGTTGCCGTCAGTTTCTTGTCGAGAAAGGTCCGCAGGTAGCTCGGCGTGCTGCCCAGGCGATTGAGCGACAACTCGCTCGACTGGAAGAAGGTCCGGAAGTAGGTCGCCCATTCCCAGAACTGCCGGAACTGCGTGAGCTGATAATCGAGTTCGGTGATTCGGGTTATGTTGCGCTCTATCGGCATGAGCGGGCGGATGACGCTGTTTATGTACTGGCCTTTCAGCATCAGAAAGAAGTCGGTTACTGAGTATTTTTCCTTGCGACCACGGCGTCATAGTCCAAAGTATGGCTGGATAGGACTGATAATCATGCGCTATGACTAGCTTCGACTGGTAATGTCGCTTGTGCATTTAGAGGTCGGTTTCTCAGCTAACTCTCCCAAGAAGCGATGCGGAAAATCTCTCGATAGGCTTGGCAATCTTGCTCCCCATTGCCCTGTCTCGCCGAGATAGTCGGAAGTGAGTAAAGCTGCATCTATTGATATAGCTATTAACTATCTGTTCTACCTTCATAATAGCAATCATCATCGCTATCCCTCAGCATGGACTACCAGCAGAGGAAAAGGAGAACGGTTAAAAATCCACATCACGTACTAGTGAGCTGTCTGTAAAATTCGTTAATCCAATGCCGGGCCAGTATACTGCGCGCTCTATCGTCATGAATTGAGCTCCCATATGGCCCGGCCAGCAGCCCCATTCTTCTTGAGTCCCAGTGATGCCGACATGCTGCAAGGCTGGTTACGCATGGGATCGCTGCCTCAGAGCATCGGCCAGCGGGCCAGAATTCTGTTGCTGCTGGCCAACGGTCTCACGCCCAAGGAGATCAGCGAGCAGCTGCAAGTCTCTGCGCCAGTGGTCTTCAAATGGCGTAAACGCTACCAGGAGACCGGTCTGGAGGGGCTGAGTGACCTGCGGCGCAGTGGAGCGCCTCGCAAGCTCAACGAAGCGAAGATCAAGGAAATCCTGACGCTGACGACCCAGCGAGTCCCGCGCGAAGCTACCCACTGGAGCCTACGGTTGATGGCCAAGTACGCTGGGGTCAGCATCTGGCAGGTCGCACAGGTGTGGGCTGCTGCCGACCTCAAGCCGCACCGGTTGAAAACCTTCAAGATCAGTAACGACCCGCACTTTGCAGACAAAGTGGTCGATGTCGTCGGGCTCTATTTGAATCCGCCCGACAACGCCCTGGTGCTATCTGTTGACGAAAAAACACAGATCCAGGCGCTGGACCGCACACAGCCCATGCTGCCGCTCAAGCCCGGGCAGATTGAGCGGCGGACGCATGACTATAAGCGCCACGGTACGGCCAGTCTGTACGCAGCCTTTGACATCCTGACGGGTAAGGTCATCGGCCGTATCACCCAGCGGCACAGGGCCAAGGAGTTTTTGGAGTTCCTTCGACAGATCGACCGCAGCACTCCCGCCGAGCTGGACCTGCATGTAATTCTGGACAACAGCTCGACTCACAAGACCGCTGCCGTCAGGGAATGGCTGGAGAAGCATCCCCGTTTCAAGCTGCACTTCACACCGACCAGCGCCTCGTGGCTGAACGCCGTGGAGGGCTGGTTTGCGCAACTGGAAAGACGGGCGCTTTATCGTGATGCCTTCAGCAGCGTGGCTGACCTGAGAGCGGCGATACGTCGCTTCATTGAGGCTCATAACGAACATTCGGCTAAGCCGTTCCGCTGGAGCAAAACGGCTGAGTCGATTATCAGCTCCGTGCATCGAGCAAAGCTGGCTGTAATTCGGAATGAGTTATTGGATTAACCAGACAGGCCACTAGGTGTGAGTCAATCAACCAGGTACCCACCATGAGCAATCGTAAGACCTACACCCACCTCTCCCAATCCGACATTGCCCTTCAAATTGAGTCACTCGTCCAGGCTATCGAGAAGTCCGACGCACCAGCATTCCGAATCACGCAAAGTCGCTCAGGCTACGAGCGTATAGAAGCGACCAAGCTCTCCCGCTACTTCACCCACATCAAGCAAATGGTCGACCTGTTCGATGAACGGGTGGGCTATTTTAGGTTTTCGCGTTTCGATGGCTTTGCACGCCTTTGGCACTAACCAGGGCCTACCCGGAACCCCGCACCGGGCTTGGCTTTCCCAGCCTATCCCGCATCGTCCCGGCTCATCCCACCGGTTTCCTTCCCAGTGCCAAACACCTCACTAACTCACAACAGTCCTAAAAACTCTCCAAGTCCGTCATTTTTATGCTGTTCCCCATCGGCCAGGGTTTACTTGTTTGCTGTGTGGGAGCAGGGCGGTGGGCGTAAGCATTGGGCTGTGCTAGCCAATCGCCGTCTGCAGGTTGGCCTTGGCCTGTTGTTCGTATTGATTCCGGAAGTGGCTTGTGTTGTAGAGGTGGTCGCGTGTGAGGAAATGCTTGAGCACTGCCTTGCGTTTGATGCGGTACAGCAGACCAGGTACCCAGCTGTATTCGGCGCGTACCTGGCGGTCGTATTCGCTGAAGCGCGCAGGCGCGGCACCGAGGATGGCCAGGTCGATATCGACGAGAAGTTGCTGGTCGGCATCGCTGGGTATGGCGTTATGGAGGGTGGTCATGATCAGGTTATGCACCCGCGCTTGAACCTGCGTTGTGGCTCCGCTGGCCGCTAATTCCTGCATGGCCCAGTCGGCGCTGCGCAGTTCATTGTCTGCTCCGCGCAGTATGTAGATTGCATCGTGAAACCACAGCGCGATTTCAACTTCACCGGGCTCGCTCGCAAAGGCGAGCGCTGCGTCGAAATGTTCGAGGCATTCCACGAGGTGTTGTTGCGTGTGGTAGTGGCGATGCGGCTCGTTATAAGCAGCCAGCAGCCGCTCGAACAAACCGGCCGGGGCCGGTAGGTTCAGGTTGCGCCATGCACGTTGCCAGGACTGGATGAGGTAGCCATGTGTTGTGGGCGTCTTGAATGGTTTCATTGGCCATCTCTCAAATTTGTGTGGCGCGGTTGTTCAGTAGGTCAACTAGCCCTCGCGCCAATTACCTTTATCAAGAAGGCAAACTACGACCTCAGTGCGGGCAAGGTGTGCAGCCCGATGTCTGTGCAAGTATCCGTGCTCGTAAGGATCTCTGGCATGGACTGCTTGCCCCACCTGTGGCTAAAAGAAACTGCTGCATGTAACCGTTAGTGGATTTATAGCTGTTCATTCGCGTTCACAGCCTAAAGCGTTGACCAGAGATGCTCGTTCATCTTCGCGCTAGCCAGGTTAACGGGGCAGGGGCTGGATCTTTTTCACAGCTGCAAGCCAGTCCGCATCGAGTCGCGGTTGATCGGTCTTCATGCCCAGCTCTTCCATGCGCTCCTTGTGCCGATTGATTTCCGCCACCGCTTCACTGAGTGCGCTGGAGTTGCCATCCAGTTGGTGCATCTGGGTCAGGCCCAGATGGTAGAAACGCAGTAGCTGCATGGCAGCTGGGTCGCAGGCAGCGACACCGGCTTTGACGTGGTGCATCAGATTGGTCACGCGCATCAGGCTGCGTTTCAGGCGCCAGCCGTACACGGCGGCGGCCATAAAGGGCTGTGGCCATAGCAGCACGCGCACCAGGGCTACAGTCAGCACTAGTGCGGCGATAACTCCGCCGAGGTTCCAGCGGAAGTTGTCGCCGCCTGGGGTGCCGAACAGCAGCACGGCGCTGCTCGATAGCAGCATGGCCAGGGTGACAAAGATCGCCGCGATAGTCAGGGTGCTGCGGCGGGTTTGCTGGCGGTAGATTTCAGGAGTGTGGTGCTGGATTTCGAACATCGGGGCCACGGAAATTCTCACTTGGGCAGGTGGTAGCGGCGTTACGTACGGGTGGGTAGGGCAGGCCGGGGTTGTCGAAGCATGCACCCAATGCTGCAAATTATGCGCGATTGCTCGGTAACAGGTATCTTCGTCCATGTGGGCATTCACCGGCCGTATTATGCGGGCAGTGATTCGGTGCATTCGGCGTCCGCCTTTGCACCGAGCAGAGCGACTCAGGCAGCTTACTTTAAAGAAATGCAGATACCGCCCGAGCTACTTGAGGCGATCCACAGCACCGAGCCACAGCGCATGCGCGTGCTGACGCCGGCTGAGTTGGCGCGTTACCGCCTGAAGTGAGGCGGCGTGGCGCCGGCTGGTGCGGTGCCTTTCGAAGAGACTCACAACCTGTTTGCTGGCTTCCTCGCGGGGCATGTCATAGCGCTGCTGCATCAGGTTGTCAGTTTGCGCCAGTTTTTCTGGATGGTTTCGGCAACGGGGCTGCTTATGCGTGGCGCTCCTGAGATTGCTGGTCTGGGCCAGTTGCGCGGTCAGAACGGAATTGTACTCAGGTCCGTCTGTCAAAACGTGCCGGGCTAGTGGGCGTGCATTCAGCGCGACTTGACCTGGGCTGCCGCGACCTCGAACAGGATGAAGCCCTGGGGCTCAACTGCACCTGTATGCCGATATTTTACTGGCGCTGACTGCCGATTAGCTGGCGAACTGCACCGGGCAGCGCTCTGCGCCTTCCAGCTTGTGGATTTCATCGATCACCTGTGGCCGTGCGTGGTGCAGCACCAGATGCCGCTGCTGGCTGCGCAGACGGCGCGCTTCCTGGTGCAGCATGGTGACGCCGGCGTAGTCGATAAAGTTGATATGCCGCGCATCGATCATCACCCAGGGGGCGCAACTGTGTTGCAGGCGTTGCTGCAGGTAGTGGCAAGCGCCGAAGAAGATCGAACCTTCGATACACAGCCATTCCTGCTCACCGTCCTGCCACTGACGCACGCACGGTTGGGAGGTGCGTTTGAGGTAGACGATCAGGGAGGCCAGCACGCCGGCGTAGATGGCGCTTTGCAGCTCCATCACCAGGGTTGCCAGCACGGTTAGCAGCATCACCAGAAACTCGCTGCGGCTCACGCGCCTCAGGGCCTTGACGGCGTTGAGGTCGAACAGCCCCCAGCAGATCAGCAGAATGCTCGCCGCCATGGCGGGAATTGGTACATAGGCAAACAGGCTGCTGCCATACAGGGCGAACAACGCCACCAGCAGGACAGAGAACACCCCGGCCATGGGCGAGCAGGCGCCGGCTTGCTGGTTGAGCGCCGAGCGGGTGAAGGAGCCGGCCGACAGCGAACCGCTGAACCAGGGGCCGACGATATTCGACAGGCCCTGGGCGCGGACTTCCTGATTGGCATCGAACCGCTGCTGGGATTTATCCGCCAGGGCGCTGGCAATCGACAGGCTGGTGACCAGGCCGAGCAAACCGCAGGCCGCGGCGGCGGGCAACAGTTGCAGGATATGGGTGAGGTTGAACTCCAGTAGGGCGAAGGGCGGCAGGCTGCCTTCGAAGCTGCTGACTAATGCGATTCCACCCAGCTGCTCCGGCCAGGCCATAACCAGCAGGCTGGCTGCGACGATACCGATAAGCAACGCCGGGGCGCGCGGCCATAAACGCTTGCTTATCAGGCTGATGCTTAAGGTGAACACTGCCACGGCCAGGGTGCGCCAGTCACTCTCGGCCAGGTGCTCGCCGAGGCTGAGCAGGCTTGTCAGTGCGGTGGCCTGGCTGGTGACGGTGAGACCGAGCAGGTTAGGTAACTGACCGATGCCGATCACCAGTGCGGCGCCCAGGGTGAAGCCGAGCACCACCGAATGTGAGACGAAATTCACCAGCGCGCCGAAGCGCAGCAGGCCGAGCAGCCATTGGCACACACCGGCCAGCAGGGTCAGCAGCAGAATCAGGGCAATAAAGTGGTCGCTGCCCGTTGTCGCCATCGGACTGACACTGCTGAACAGCACGATGGAAATCGCGGCGGTGGGGGCGCAGATCAGAAAACTGGAGGACCCCCACAGGCAGGCAATCAGCACCGGCACGATGGCCGCGTACAAGCCATATTGCGGCGGCAGCCCGGCGATCAGGGCGTAGGCGATAGATTGCGGCAGCGCCAGGATGGCACCGTTGAGTCCCACCAACAGGTCTTTACCGAGGCTGTGTTTGCTGCAATGCGGCAGCCAGCGCAGAAAGGGCAACAGGGTCTGAAGGCGGAGCAAGGGCATGCGTGTGCTTCTTGTGCGGGCGATGGACAAGGCCGCTGCACAGCAGCGGCCCGCCTACTTTAGGGCATCAAGTCGGCCGGTTCAAAGCTTGGCGTTAACAGCGGCCAGAGCATCACCGCCAGTGCGGCTGGTGACGCCCTCAAGCCGGCCGGCAACCACCGCGGGATTGACCTTGAGCCAGGCCTTGATCGCCTCATCGTTGCTGGCCTGTTTGCTCAGCACCTGATCCATGATGGCGTTCTCCATCTCCTGGGTGAACTTCAGGTTGTTCAGCAGCTTGCCGACATTCGGGCACTGCGCGGCATAGCCTTTGCGAGCCAGGGTGTTAACGCTGCCGCTGGCACCGAAGTACTTCTCGCCACCCTTGAGGTAGCGCATGTCGTATTGCACGTTCATCGGGTGCGGGGTCCAGCCGAGGAACACCACAAATTGCTCGCGTTTCACTGCGCGGCCAACCTGCACCAACATGGCCTGTTCACTGGATTCGACCAGGCTCCAGTCCTTGAGGCCGAATTCGTCGGCGGCGATCATCTTCTGGATGGATTCGTTGGCCGGTGCGCCGGAACCGATGCCGTAGATCTTGCGGCTGAACTTGTCGGCATGCTGGTTGAGGTCGGCAAAGGTCTTCACCCCCGCCTCATAGGCGTAAGTGGGAACGGCCAGGGTGTACTCGGTGCCGCTGAGGTTTTCCACCACCTGCTCGACTTCACCGGTGGTCACGAACTTGTCGTAGTTGCTCTGCTGCGCGGGCATCCAGTTGCCGAGGAGCACATCCACCTGACCTTTCTGCAGCCCGGCGAAAATGATCGGTACGGCCAGGGTCTGCGGCTGAGCCTTGTAGCCCAGGCCGTCGAGCAGGAAGCTGGCGATGCCATTGGTTACGGCAATATCACTCCAACCCGGATCGCCGAGTTTCACTGTGGCGCAACTGGCGTCTTCGGCGAAGGCGTGGCTGCCGGCGGCCAGTAACAGGCCGCCGATAAGTGCTGTGCTGAATCTGTGCATGGCATGCCCCTCTCTTTAGTTATTAGTTTTTCAACGCGGCAGTGGCTTGCAATCAGGGTTGCGGAAAGCGGGCGCGACGTTCGAGGTCGTCGAGATCAATGTGGTTGCGCATGTACTGTTGGCTGGCGTCGACCATTGGCTGGTGGTCCCAGCTGGTCAGGCGGCCCTGGGTCAGGGCGTTGGCGACAAAACGTCGACGGCGTTGACTGGCCAGAGTGGCCTGATGAATGGCTGGCATGTCCCAGCGCGCCTGGGTCCGGTTGATAAAGTCGGCCAGCAGGCTTTGGTGCTCGGCGGACTCAGCCAGGTTTTCGCGCTCTTGCGGGTCGTGGCGCAGGTTGAACAGCAGCAGGGGATCAATTTCGGAGTAGATAAACTTCCACTCGCCGCGGCGAATCATCATTAGCGGGCTGATGGTGCCTTCGGCCATGTATTCGCCAATCACTTCATCATGCCCCTGGTGACCTTCGAGGTTCGCCAGTAGCGAGCGGCCATCCAGCGGCAGGTCGGCTTGCAGCGTGCCGCCGGCCAGTTCTACCAGGGTCGGCAGCAGGTCCATGGTCGAGACGTTCTGGCTTACCCGGCGCGCAGCAAACTGCGTGGGCGCATGCACCAGCAGCGGCACGCGGGCGGCCATTTCAAACCAGTGCATTTTGTACCAGAGGCCGCGCTCACCCAGCATGTCGCCGTGGTCGCCGGAGAACACGATGATGGTGCTGTCGCTCAGGTTGCAGTCCTTGAGGGTTTTCAGCAGCTTGCCGATGTTGCTGTCGATGTAGCTGCAGGCACCGAAGTAGGCGCGGCGTGCGTCCTTGATCTTCTGCTCGGGCAGCGGCTTGTCCCACAGATCGATGACTTTCATCAGGCGTTGCGAGTGCGGATCTTGCTCGGCCTGCTCGATGTGCTGGCGCGGCAGCGGGATGTCCTCGTCGCGGTAGAGCTCCCAGAACTCGGCTGGGATGGTGTAGGGGTCATGCGGGTGAGTCATCGACACGGTCAGGCAGAAGGGCTGCTCGCCGTCGCCACGCACGTGGTCATACAGATACTGCTGGGCCTTGAACACCACCTCTTCATCGAAGTCCAGCTGGTTGGTGCGCACGCACGGCCCGGCCTGTAGCACCGACGACATGTTGTGGTACCAGCTGGCGCGCACGTCCGGCTCATCCCAGTTCACCGCCCAGCCGTAGTCGGCGGGGTAGATGTCGCTGGTCAGGCGCTCTTCATAACCATGCAGCTGGTCCGGGCCGCAGAAATGCATCTTGCCCGACAGCGCGGTGCGATAGCCCAGGCGGCGCAGGTAATGGGCGTAGGCCGGTACATCGGCGGGGAAGTCGGCAGCGTTGTCGTAAGCGCCGATCTTCGAGGGCAGCTGGCCGCTGACCAGGGTAAAGCGCGACGGCGCGCACAGCGGGCTGTTGCAGTAGGCGGCATCGAACACCACGGCGTCGGCGGCCAGGCGCATCAGGTTGGGCATCTGGATTGGTGAGGCGGCATCGTGCAGCGGCAGAATCGGCGCGGCCATGATAAAGAGGATATCCGGGCGTTTCATGGCAGCCGGTATTCCATATAAAAGATTTATGCGACAGTGCTGGCTCGATCATCCGGCTTAGCAAAAGCTGGGTAAACCTGCTGCCAGCAGATGCATTGGATAACCTGAGCTTATGTTTGAACGCATCGATGGGGTGTCGCTGGATGTGCTGCGGGTATTCGAGTCCGCTGCCCGCCAGCTGAGCTTTACCGCCGCCGCCAGCGAGCTGGGCACCAGCCAGCCGGCGATCAGCCAGCAGATCAAACGGCTGGAGCAGCAGCTGGCCACGCGCCTGTTCGACCGGGTGTGTCGGGGCATTGCCCTCACCGATGCCGGCGAGCTGTTGCTGAATTACGTGCAGGACGGCCTGCAGAGTCTGGATGCCGGGCTGCTGGCGGTCATCGCGCAACAGCAGCATGAGGTGTTGCAGGTGGCCACTGACTTTGCTTTTGCCGCCTACTGGTTGATGCCGCGCTTGCAGCGCTTCCACCAGTTGCACCCGGAGGTGGATGTCAGCCTGATTACCAGCGAGCGTGATCAGGGCACGTTGCCGGCGGAGATCGATGTGGCGATCAACTTCGGCGATGGGCGCTTCAAGCATGCCGAGGCGCAGCTGATGTTTCGCGAAGAGGTGTTCCCGGTGTGCAGCCCGCAGCTGCTCAAGGGCCGTGAATTACCGCTGCCGGCTACTGCGCTGGCCAGTCTGCCGCTGTTGCACCTGCGCCCGGAAAACCGCTCGCGCTGGTTCGACTGGGCCGAGCTGTTTCGCGCTTTCGGCCTGCAGCAAACACCCAGCCCCGGCAGCCTGCGTTTCGATAACTACACGCTGCTGATCCAGGCGGCCATCGCCGGGCAGGGTGTGGCCATCGGCTGGCGCCATCTGGTCGATGAACTGCTGACGCAGAACCTGCTGTGCCGTCTGGGCGATGAAGTCGCGCATTCAACGATGGGCTATTACCTGGTGCTGCCTGAGCGCAAGCGCCTGACGCAGGTTTTTGTCGATTGGCTGCAGGTTGAACTGGCCAAGGGGTCAGGGAGGTAACTGAGCCCCTCCCGGACCCTTGGCTAGGCTCGCTGACGAAGTTATTTGCGCTGCCACTTACCTTCAAGCTGGATGTATTGCCCTGCCGGTGTCTTGTCGATGGCTTTCTGCCCGGCAATCGCTTCCACATCGCTGAGCTGGATGCCGTTCTGCGCCGCCAGCTTCTGGTATTCGGTACGGCGCGCCTGGTTGATTAACTGGGCGATTTCGGCGGCCTGGCCAGCGTTACTCACCACGCCGAGATAGCCATTGGGCATTTCGCCCAACTGGCCGCTGGCTTTTGCGTCGCCCAGGGCGGACATGGCTTCGTTAAGGTTCAGGGCTACGGCCGGCAGGCTCAGGCTGAGCAGCAGTAACAGGCTGGCAAGGCGTTTATAGAGGTTCATGCTCGGGCTCCTTAGAACAATCCGCTGGATTCGCTGAACATGCTGTCCAGGGCTTTATCCACCTTGATATAGATTTCGTGCTCGATCTTTACATTCAGGTTGATGTTGATCGGCTCATTGGGCATCGCCAGCTGTACGGTCGGGGTGCAGGCCGTACTGAGCAGCCCCAGTAGCAGGACGGCGAAACAACTACGCAAGCGCATGGCGCTTCTCCTTGATCATCGCTCTGTCGGGGCCGTGTTGGCATTGCGTTCCAGCATACGCTGTTGCACGCGCTGCCTGATGATATCGCTGACTTTGTCGGTCAGTTGCAGGCTGGCCAGCAGAGTAGGGATATCTTCTTCCAGGTTGATATTGAAGTGGATCGGTCGGCCCTGTTCGATGGCCGGGTTTTGTCCCTCCAGGCGCATGGCCAGCGCCAACTTGCCTTGCTGATCGTAGTTGACCTGGCTGCTCAGAGTCGTAAAGCGAAAATCCTCCAGCGATTGAGTCACCAGCTGCATCGCCTGGTTGCTGCGGCCCAAGGCGCGGATACGTTCGGAGTGAAATTGCAAACGCCCACCGGGTTCGCGTGCTGTCAGCTGGCCTTGTTCGATGGTCACACCCTGGCTACTGATCTGCAGCGGCAGACGACCATCGAGGGTGCCGGTGCCTGCCAGCCCCTCTGTGGGGTAGAGGATAAACAGCTGCTCAAGTTCCAGGCCCTGCACCTGTATGGGAAACAGCATCGGCTCGGCGGCCAGGCTCCATTGTCCGGCTGCCAGTTCTAACGTGCCGCCCATCAGCGCTGCTTCGGCCTGGTGCAGCTTCAGCTGGCTTCGGGTCGGTGTTTGCAACGCGGCGCTGTAGCTGCCGCTGAGCTGCACCGGGCCTAGCGGTATACCGGGGTTGGCCTGAGCCAGGCGCAGCTCGCTCAATTCAAGCTGCAGCTGTTTGGGGTCGACTCGCACACTGATACGGCTGTCCAAACCCTCCAGCGTGGTGCGGTCATAAATCCCGCCCAGGCCCTTGCCGGTGAGGTCGAGTTTGACCGTGGGCAGCTGTTGATCGCTGGCCAGGGTCAGGCTGGCGTTGGCATTCAGGCGCCCGTTGTTCAGATCCAGTAGGGCTGGCCATGCCGTGAAGCTGTCTTTTAACGGGTTGCCGCTGCGCAGAAACAGTTCCGCCAGTTGCGCTTGCAGGCTCAGGCCCTTGGCGCTGTAGTATTGCGCCTGCAGCTTGAGTTGCAGCCCGGCATCGTTGCGCAGTGTGCCGTCCAGCTCCGCCTGCAGTGGGTTGGCGGTCAAAGGGCCTTGCCAGTACCAGTGCTGGGGCTGCAATTGCTCATGTTGCAGTTGTGCACTGAAATCGAGAGGACCTTCTAGCTGCCAGTCGAGCAGCTCGCCTGCTGCCAGTTGGGCCTGCAGTTGCAGTCCACTGCTGCTGGCTTTGAGTTGCTGGGCCTGCACATCCGTACTGCGCAGATGTTGCAGGCTGAGCTGTGCGCCTTTGCCAAGGGCGAGATGCAACTGCTGCGGATCCAGATAGGCGTCGAGTTGCAACTGCGTCTGCAGCGCGCCGATCTTCCAGCCCTCCAGCTGAAATGCTGGGGTGGACGCGTTAAGGCTGCCGTCCAGCAGCTGCAAGGCCCAGGGCAAACCATTGGCCAGGGCCAGCGTACCCTGCAGTTCAAATTGGCTGCGCCCCTGGCCCTTTAACAGCAGTTGCAGGGGCAGGGCGCGATCAACCAGCTGTGCAGCCAGGTTGTTGGGCGTTTCAGTGGCCTGGATCGTCAGCTGCAGCGTTTCGGGATACAGCTCTGCCGGTACGTCGCTGATAAGGTCATTGGCAATCTGCTTGAGGTTGAGGTCGGCGTTCAGGCTATCGGCCAGCCACTGGCCATCCAGCGCCTGGGCGGACAAATCGAAGCTGCCCTGCAATTGACCGAGAGCGGGAATTGGCCAGGGCTCAGGCAGCTTGGCGCTGGCTTGCAACTGGCCGCTGGCCTGCTGCAGCTGCGCCAAATTAAGGGGGCCAGGGGCAAGCTGCAATTGCCAGCTTGCCTTCAGCTGCGCTGCCGTCGGAGCCTCAGGCAGTGTGCCTGCGGCACTGGGTAGCCACTGGCCTAGCCAGCTTTGCAGCACCGCGCTTTGCTGCAAGTCGCCGCTGAAGTCACCTTGCCAGAGTTGTCCGGTGCCGCTCTGTTGCAGGCTGCTGCTGAGCTGCAGTTGCGCTTGCTGATTGATCGCCAGGCTCAGCTGCAGCGCTGCTGTTGTGGCGTCGCCCTGCAATTGCGCGTGCCAGCTCAGTTGGTCCTGTTGATGTTGCAAATTGAGCTGAGCATCAAGCTGTGCAGCGTCTTTAAACAGCAGCAGATCGCCCAGCAGTTGGCAGCGTGTTTCGGCGCAAGGTAGCTCGATCTGCAGTGCATCGACCTGCAGGTGTTGCGGCAATAAGCTGATAACTGCGGCGAGTTGCTCCAGTGGAAACGCAAAATCCGTGCTGTCGTCAGTTGTTGGCTCGGGTTGAGAGGGCAGATTCAGTTGCAGGCCGGTGATCTGTACCTGCTGCCAGAAGGGCAGCGCCAGACTGAATCCACTCCAGCGCAATTGCAGCTGTTGCAGCTGCACTACGCCGCTGGGGTGCTGCAGGCTGAGCTGGTCAAGCTGGATACCCTGGGTGGATAGGCCTAGGCCTCGCCACTCGAAGTTCTCGATCTGCTCGCGTTCGAGCAGGCGGCTCAGGCTCAGGTAGCCATAAGCGCTGAGCAGGACGAGCAGTAAAATCAGGCAACTGATAAGTCGCAGCCAGGTGCGCCGGCTGGGCATAAGCACTGATCCATAGTGAGGGAGTTGCGTGGCTGGACGTTAACCCATGTCTGGCAGGCTGCCAATCAGAGGTTATTCTGTTCTGTGTAATTGCAGCATTTAGTGGTATTTTTGCTGTAAACAGACATTATGAAAGTAGGAGGCCGTGATGAGCGCATTGATTCGACCGGTTGCCGACGCCGATGCGGTGCTGGCCAAAGCGCTGCTCAATACCCGTGAACAGCTGGGCCTGACCCAGCAGGAACTGGCGGACATCATTGGTGTACACCGCACAGCGATCTCGCGTTGGGCTGAGGGTGGCCTGCGCGTGCACAGCAAAACCGGTGAATTGGCCTTGTTGCTGGTCCGTGTATACCGCTCGCTGTTTGCCCTGTTTGGCGGCAATTTGCTGGATATGCAGCATTTTCTGCGCACCGACAACCGCCATCTGGATGCGCCGCCCTTATCCCTGATGATGCAGGTGCAGGGGTTGGTAAGGGTGGTGGAGTATCTCGATGCGATTCGTGGCAAAGGCTAGAACCTGTTTATGACCTGCTGCGCGTTGGCCCTGCAGCGTTAAAAACAGGACTCTAGCTCGCGAGGCCCTAAACAGCTTCAAAACAGCAAGCTTGAAACGCAGTAGCAACAATAATAAAAGTTAAGGACAACGCCACCATGGATATCTGGCAACACTGCCAAGGCCCGGCTCAGATCAAACCGCTGCGTGGGCGCCTGGTGCGTCTGGTCGAGAGTCAGGCCCAGGTCGCCACTTTGCAATTGGTCGATACCCTTGCCGAACAGGCGTTGCTTGAGGAGTTGCTGGAAACCAGCAAACCGCCGCTGCCGCAGAATGCCGAGCCGCTGCATTACCTGCTGAAAACCCCGTTCCGTTATCCGCCGCTGCGCTGGGGCTCGCGCTTTGGTTCGGTGCACGAGCCGAGCCTGTTCTATGGCGCGCTGCGCATCGACACCGCCATGGCCGAGGCGGCGTATTACCGCTTTCTGCTCTGGGATGGCATGAGCATCGCGCCCCCCAGTGGGCGCATCCTTTCCGAGCATTGCACCTTCGAGGCGCGCTATCAGGTTGAGCGCGGCATTCAGTTGCAGCATCCGCCGTTTGCGGATTTCCAGGCCGAACTCTGTCATGCCAGCGCTTATGAGCATTGCCAGGCATTGGGTGCAGCCATGCGCGGGGCGGGGGTTGAGGCGTTCGAGTACCGTTCGGCGCGCTGCCCGCAGAAGGGCAACAACGTTGCGCTATTCGTTCCAGGCGCGCTGGCAGAAAAGCGCCCGCGTAACCTGCTGAGCTGGCTGTGCGAGACCACCGACGACTATGTCGCCTTCAAGAATGCCCAGGTTCCGGACACCCCTAGAGTCTTTCGCCTGGATGCCTATCAGGTGGATGGCCGCCTACCGCGCCCGGCATAGGGGCCGAGCCTGTTTTAGCGCGATACTGCGTTTCTCGACACTCATTTGGAACAACCAAGCCTCGTGTCTCGTGCCTTGCCTCGTGCTAAAACAGGCACCGGCGCAGCCGCGAGCGAAACGGCATCAGACCCTATACAGTGCGGCTTTTTCAGGGCGCTTTGCCCTGAAAAAGGGCAGTGCGACGGCGTGACGCAGCGACTTGTGCACAATTGCGATGCGCCTTGTCAAGCAGGATGCAGTGCTTGACGTAAACCCTTGATTCTTTTTATTGATTTTATAAGTCAATGAAATATATGGATTTTTTGCGCTGGTGAAAAAATCACCAGTTTGACCTTGGGCCCCACACCATAGGCGCTGAGGCCGCTTGCTCCCATGTTATCCACGAAGTTATCCACAGCTTCTGTGGATTAACCCGAGCGCTTGCTCTAGGTCGCCGTCTGAGGCTTTTTTGCAAGGCTTTACCTTGGCGAAAAAAGGAGTAGAGTTGCGCGCCTTTCCGGCTACCGCTGCTTTTTATGCCTCGCGCAATCACTCGACTACCTATCGCTGCAACCACTGCTCCTCGCCTGCCCACCCGTGTGGCACTCTGGCTACTGGGCAGCCCTCGACTCGGTCATGCCCCCAGCGTCAAACGCTTTGCTGGCCACCTGCTCAAGCAACCTGCCTTGCAGGGCGTAGTGCAGGCACAGAGTCGGCTTGGGCAAATGCTCTGCCGTGATTGCGGCAACCCACGTGATCGGCGCATCGGTTTTGAACTGCTGCGCCAGGCCGCCCGCGCCGGTGATATGGGGGGCCAGCTGGAGCTCGGCCAACTCTATAGTCAGCCGCGCAACAATGAACCGCAGCAGGCCCGCCACTGGCTGGAGCTGGCAGCGGGGCAGGGTTCGCCAGAGGCGCAGCAACTGCTTAAACAGCTTTAGAGCCAACTCAAAGTCTGCTGCGCGTCGGCCCTGGCGCGTTAAACAGGCTCGGTAAGCCGCTGCGGTTAACGCGCTTCAGGCGACCCGAAGGGCGAGTGAAACGAGTAATGCTCATGTACAAAAGTACACTTCGCTTGATTCGCTGCGCTCACCCTAAGGACCAGCCGTTGGCTGTTACTCCGCTACGCTACGTTTCTCGTCTGCTTGACCAGCCGGGGGCTGTTACTAACGTAGCGCCTTGCATGACACTCGCTCGCGATACTTTGAGCAGGCTCTGACGCAATGGGCCGCTTTGTAAGAACACTGGTTATACTGCCAGTACTTTTCTGCGGAGTTGCTTATGCCTATCGATCTGTCCGTCGCGTTGGCACCTGCGCTGCTCGGTTTTGCCGCCGCAGCACTTCCTCTTCTCTATATGGCCTGGTCGCTGCAACGCCGTTTGGCCAGTCAGCAGCTGGAATTCAGCCTGCTACAGGAACGCTTGAGTAATGCGCAGCTAGCGCAGACCGGCCTCGCGGCGCAGCTGGATGATTGCCGCGAGGAAGTCGCCGAGATCAGCGAGATCAAGGCTGATCAGCAGGCCGAGTTGGCGGCGTTGCGCCGTGAGGCCGACTTGCTGCAACAGGAGCGCCAGATTGCCCGCGAAGCAGCCCAGGCCTGGGCTCGCCAGCGCGAACAGCAGGAGTCTGAAATCCGCCGCCTGGATGCTCAGCGGGCGGCCCTCAGCGCCGAACTCAAAGAACAGCAGGATAGCCATCAACAGCGCCTGAGCGACCTGCAAGGCTCGCGCGATGAACTGCGCGCGCAATTTGCCGAACTGGCCGGGAAAATCTTTGATGAGCGCGAGCAGCGCTTTGCCGAAACCAGCCAGCAGCAGCTCGGTCAGTTGCTTGACCCGCTCAAGGAACGCATTCAGTCTTTCGAAAAGCGCGTGGAGGAAAGCTATCAGCAGGAAGCCCGTGAGCGCTTTTCTCTGGGCAAAGAGCTGGAGCGTCTGCAGCAACTCAACCAGCGTTTGGGCGATGAGGCGACCAGCCTGACCCGTGCTCTCAAAGGCCAGAAAACCCAGGGCAACTGGGGCGAGCTGGTGCTGGAGCGGGTGCTGGAGCACGCCGGCCTGGAGAAGGGGCGTGAGTACCAGACCCAGGTCAGCCTGAAGAGCGCCGACGGTGAACGCTTCCAGCCGGATGTGCTGATCCAGCTGCCGGGCGACAAGCAGGTGGTGGTGGACGCCAAGGTCAGCCTTACCGCGTACCAGCAATATATTGCCGCAGAGGACGACGCCAGCCGGCAGCTGTCGCTCAAGCAGCATGTGCTGTCGCTGCGCAGTCACTTGAAGGGCTTGTCGCTCAAGGACTACCAGCGCCTGGAAGGCCTGCACAGCCTGGATTTTGTCCTGCTCTTTGTGCCGATCGAAGCGGCCTTTGCGGCGGCGTTGCAAGCCGCCCCTGGCTTGTTTCAGGAGGCCTTTGATCAACATATCGTCATCGTCAGCCCGACCACGTTGCTGGCCACCTTGCGGGTGATCGACAGCCTGTGGCGGCAGGAGCGGCAGAGCCAGAACGCCCGCGAGATTGCCGAGCGCGCGGGTGCGCTGTACGACAAATTCGTCGCCTTTATTCAGGATCTGGATGAAATGGGTGCGCGCCTGCAGCAGCTGGACAAAGCCTATGCCGGCGCACGCAACAAGCTCTGCGAGGGGCGCGGCAATATCATCAGTCGGGTGGAAAACCTCAAGCTGCTCGGCGCCCGCGCCAGCAAAAGCCTGCCTGCCGAACTACTCGAGCAGGCGGCCGGGATGAGGGTGCTGGAGGATGAGGCGGCCGAGTAGAGCGCTCTTCTGTTCGTTGGCGAGTTGTCAGGCCCTGACCTGGGCTTGTTCAGCTGCCGCGCGTTGCGCCGCCGGTGAGTTAGCCAGGTAATCCAGCGCCACGCGGATATCGCCTTCGCTGCGCGGGTGATAGCTGGGGTTGAAATAGCGCACCACCGAACGGCCGATGCTACCCATGCGCGGCAACAGACCACGCTTGCCCAGGTGGTACCACAGGCGTAGAAAGCCTGGCCGGTAACGGGTGACCGGGTCCTGGTGCATCATGATTTTCATTCCGCTGCTGAACAGAAAGATCAGCGCCGGCGTGGCAATCAGCATATACACCCAGCGCATCAGCAGGCTGCCGCCAATATGTACGTGTAGATCGTGGGCCACGCTGCGGTGCTCGACTTCTTCGGCGCCGTGCCAGCGCAGCAGGTCGAGCATTACCGGGTCAGCATGGCCGAGGCTGCGGGTGGTGATGATCCAGTCGCCCAGCACGCAGGTGAAGTGCTCCACTGCGGCGATCAGGCCGACCCGCTGACGCAGCCACCAGGGCTGCAGGGCGCGGCTGATGGCGTTGTTGCCGAGGGGAAAGTCGCACAGCACACGCTCGAATAGCCAGTGGATTGGTCTGGAAAAGGGCGTCGGATCAATGCCATTGCGCAGCAGGTAGGGCGTCAGTGCGCTGTCGTGGGCGTGGGCATGTTGCGCCTCCTGTTTGACGAAGCCTTGTACGTTCTCGCGCAACTGTGGGTCGGTTACCAGTGGTAGGGCCTTGTTGTAGACCCGGCAGAACCAGAATTCTCCTGCCGGCAGGATCAGGTGCAGGCTGTTCATGATGTGCGAGGCTTCCGGCTCGTTCGGCACCCAGTGCAGTGGCGTGTTGGCAAAGTCGAAGCGTACTTTGCGTTGTTCCAGGCGGTGCTGTTCGCTCATCTCGATTCTCCTTATCGTCCTGCCAGGTTCTGGCTGGCAGGCTCGGTGCTGCCAGCCTCGCTGTGGATATGGGTGGTGAACTCACGCAGCCACTTGGCCAGCTGTTGTGGCTCAGCCAGCAGTTGCCAATGCCCGGCATGTGCCTCGCGCTGCTGTAGCCTGGGCGCCCAATGCTGCAACTGGTCGAACAGTTGCGGGCGGACGAAGCGGTCGCGGGTCGGCACGATCAGTTGCACAGGCACCTGGGTATGACGCAGGCGTGGCGTGAACAGGCTGCGGATAAAGTTGGCGCGATACAGCTTGACCCCGTGCACACCGTCCGAGCGTTGGCTGCTGCTGATCGGCATATTGCGCAGGCCTTCGATCTTACGCAGCAGGCCCGGCCAGGCGCGGTCCAGTCCCATGCGCCAGGTCAGCTCGGGCAGTAATGGCGTGTGAAACAGGGCGATGTACCAGGAGCTGAGCAGTTGGCCGAACACCTGCAGCAGTGCGCGCGGAGTCTTCTGCTTGAGTTTGTCGCGCATCCAGTGGCCGACATGGTCTAGGCAAGGTCCGGAGATGCTGGTGTAGGAGGCCAGCAGAGGTTGCGTGCGTGGTTCGGTGACTGCTTCCCAGGCTTGAATCGATCCCCAATCATGAGCCGCCAGATGCACCGGTTGCTCGGGACTAAGGGCCTTGATCACCGCTTCCAGATCATTGGCCAGCTTTGCCAGGTGATAGTCCAGGCGCTTGCGTGGAGTATCCGAGGCGCCAAAGCCGCGCACGTCGTAGGCAATGATCTGATAGTCGGCGGCCAGCTCGCGTACCAATGGCAGCCAGATTTCATGGTTATCCGGGTAGCCGTGCACCAGCAGCAGGGTCGGGCCGTTCGGATTACCCCAGCGATAGGCCGCCAGCTGTACACCATCGCCATGAACCCACAGCTGTTCGGCCTGCAGCTCTTTATCTGGCAGCACTGCTGGCGCGTTCATACGGTTGCTTGATGCAGAACGGGGGTTAGTGAGTAATGCAGGGTGATAACGGCGAGGTCGATGGGCATGCAGCGTCTCCGAATTGTCTGGGCGATCGTTACATCATTTGATGTCACGGTTATTGTTGGACGCTCGGGACGTCTCTGCCTAGTCATCGGCTGAACTCATTGAAGGTCCTGTTACGGTGTTACTTAGATAGCTGAAAGCCTTCTGCAACAGGGCTTTGCGCGGGTTGTGCAGGGTCGATTGAGCCGTTGGGTAGGGCAAGTCCAGCCCTTGGTTGGGGCGGTTGTTGGCCGGTTGCTCGTGCGGCTATGATCGCCGCCATGCAAACAGCCTCTGCTTTTCTCCAGCGTTTATTAGGCAGCGCCGCCCCTGTGGTGGAGGCGGTGTCCGTCGAATATCGCGTCGATGATCTGGCCCAGGCCGCGCAGACCAGCGTGCGTAATGTGCGCGCTTATCAGGATCAGGGACTATTGCCGCCGCCGGAGCGGCGAGGCCGGCTGGGGATCTACAACGGCGAGCACCTGGCGCGGCTGAAGCTGATCGGCCAGTTGCTGGAACGTGGTTACAGCATCGCCAGTATTCGCGAGCTGTTCGAAGCCTGGGCTCAGGGTCGCGACTTGGCCCATGTGCTGGGGCTGGAGCAGGCCATCCAAGGGCCTGGGCAGCCGGAGCAGGCCGAGCAGCTGTCATTTGCGCAGCTGCAGGCGTTATTCGGTGAGGTGCTGGATGACCAGGTCATTGAGCGGGCCCTGGCCCTCGGTCTGCTGGAGTTTGCCGGCGACCATCTGCGCGTACCCAGCCCCAAACTGTTTGCCGCAGGGCTTGAGTTGTACCGCGCCGGTATTCCTTTGCCGGCGCTACTCGATGAGCTGGCAGCCATTCGCGGGCAGGTGCAACAAGTGGCCATGGGCATTGTCACGGTGATTACCCAGCAGCTGGTTAACCCGCTGCTGCACAGTGATTTGCCGCATGCCGCTGATCTTGAGCGGCTCAGCGCGCAGTTGCTGCAACTGCGCCCCTTGGTGGAGCAGGTCGTCGTGGCCGAGCTGGCGCGCAGTCTGCCCGAGGCGGCCAATCGCGAGTTGAGCGAGCGGGTGCATAAGTTGCTGGAAGGTTTTCTGCGCGCCGACTCTTCAAAGCAGCAGTAAAACCGCCGCGCCGACCAGCAGGCCGGCAGCCATCACCGGCAGGGTCATCAATGCCAGCTTGCGGCCACCGATCAGGGCGACCAGAAAGCCTTTGACCAGGCTGTTACTCAGCGCTGCGAGAAAAATTCCCTGCACGGCGACCTGGGCATCCAGTTCACCCTTGGCGCTGCGCGCCAGCGATAGGGTAATGGCATCCACATCGGCCAGCCCCGAAAGCCATGCCACCAGATAAACGCCGACATCACCCAGCCAGTGTTGTGCGGCTTCGACCATCAATAGAATCAACGCCAGTAACGCGGCAAAGCGCAGCGCCGGGCCCAGTTCAAAGGGGTTTTTCAGTGGCGGTTCGGCTTGCTCTTCGTTTTCCGTGCCGGCGCGGCGGAAGTACAGCAGCGCGCCAGCGGCATACACCAGAGTGGCGATGCCCAGCGGCCAGACCAGCTGTGGCAACAGGCTGGCGTTGACCAGGCCGACCTCCAGCAGTACCCGCGGAAACATCAGTGCCGAGGCGGCGAGCAGGCCGCAGGCCAGAATCGCTTGCAGATTTCGTCCCGAGGCCAGGCGCGCCAGGGTGACGGTCATCGCCGTGGACGACACCATGCCGCCGAGCAATGCGGTAATCAGCAGGCCATGACGCATGCCTATCAGGCGAATCGCCACATAGGCGGCAAAGCCAATGCTGGCGATCAGCACCACCATCCACCAGATGGCGTAGGGGTTGAAGGCCTGCCACGGACCGTAGCCTTGGTTGGGCAGCGCCGGCAGCAGCACCAGGGAAATAAATAGCAGCTTCAGTGCGCCTGACAGTTCCGCCTCGCTGAGTCGCTGCAGGGCACCGTGTAGCGACTGCTTGAGGCTTAGTAGCAGTGCAACCGCCACCGCGCCGGCCGCCGCCAGCCCGGCATAACCGGCCATGGCCAGGCTGCCGAGCAGGAAAGTGATCAGCAGCGCCACCTCGCTGGTCAGTCCCATATCACCCAGGCGTTGCAGTTCGCCAAAGTAGGAGGCCACCACCAGCAGGGCGAAACCGCTGAAGATCACCGCCCAGGCGATAACCCCGAAATGCTCACCGAGCAGCATGGCAAAGGCGCCGAGCAAGCTGCTCAGGGCAAAGGTGCGAATCCCTGCGACCAGCTGGGTGTCCTCGGTATTGCGTCCCTGCCAGCCGCGCTCGGCACCAATCAGCAGGCCTGCGGCCAGGGCGCTGGCGAAGTTCAGCAGGGTGTCGAGGGCTTCCGGCATGAGTCGATCCTGGGCGGGCAATGCTGGCAGTCTAGCCAGTGGGTGTTGGGCTGTATTGCGGCAGGTCAGTCTACGGCGCAATGCTGCGCAAGATTGTTCAAGACGCCGCGGCAGCGATGCGTCAGGCTATGTAGCGAAGGAGGGCGCATGAGCCGTTTACAGCAGTTTATCTATGGAGTTCGCGACAGTATTCCGATGATTGTCGGCATTCTGCCGTTTGGTCTGATCTATGGCGCGTTGGCCAGCCTGGCCGGGCTGAGTCTGGGGCAGGCGCTGGGTATGTCCCTGCTGGTGTATGCCGGCTCAGCGCAGTTTATTGCCATCAGCCTGCTGACCCTGGGCAGCGGCGCGGTGGTGATTCTGCTCACCACCTTGGTGGTCAATCTGCGCCATGTGCTCTACTGCGCGGCGCTGCAGCCTTATGTCGGCAAGCTGCCGCAGCGCTGGCGGGTGCCGTTGGCGTTCGGCCTGACCGATGAAACCTTTGCCGTGGTGCAGCGCCGGTATCTGGCGCGGGGCATGACCGAACACGGCCAGTGGTATCACGCCGGCGTGGCATTGGCGTTATACCTGTCCTGGGTGTCCAGCTCGCTGGTCGGTGCGTTGTTTGGCCAGAGCGTGCCGAACCTCGCGGGTTGGGGGCTGGACTTCGCAATGCTGGCGACCTTTATCGGCATTGTGGTGCCGGCGCTGCGCAACCAGCCGCAGATTGCTGCCGCTTTGGTAGCCGGTGCGGTGGCGCTGCTGTGCCATGCCTGGCCCTATAAATTGGGGCTAATGGCGGCTGCGCTGAGTGGCATTGCGGTCGGCGTATGGTTGGAGCAACGCACAATGCCGGTGACTGTCGGGGAGGGTGCGTGATGGCTATCTGGTTGCTAATTCTTGGTATGGCGCTGATCACCTTTGCGATTCGCTACAGCCTGTTTGCCTTTCCCGATCTGCGCTTCCCGCCGTTGGTGCGCCAGGGCCTGCATTACGTGCCGACCGCTGTGCTGAGCGCCATCGTAGTACCGGGCATGCTGATTCCCGATGGCCAGCACTGGGCGTTCAGTCTGGACAATGCCTACCTGTTGGCAGGGTTGGCGACTATTGCCATCGCCGCGCTGACCCGGCATCTGCTGGCTACCATCGGCGGCGGCCTGCTGGTGTTTTTTATCGTGCGTTGGTTGTTGGGTCAGTTGCCCCTGTAAGCAGGTTTTTTGCCGCCTGGATTTGTAGAAAATGCAGCAAAAGGCAGGTTTCGCTGTGGCTTTGTGAGGTGTTCTTGCAGTCAAATGCCTGACAACCCGCTTGGCCACTGCAGACAGGTACACGGACGATGACCGAACAATCACAATTCGCATCGCTGGGTAAAAAGCGTTTTTTGCCGTTTTTTATCACCCAGCTGTTGGGTGCTTTCAACGACAACATCTTCAAGCAATCACTGATTCTCGCCATTTTGTTTAAGATCAGTTCCGGGGCTGACAAGGCCTTGCTGATCAACCTCTGTGCGCTGTTGTTTATCCTGCCGTTTTTCCTGTTCTCTGCCCTCGGCGGCCAGTTTGGTGAGAAGTTCGCCAAGGATTCGCTGATCCGCAAGACCAAGTTCGCCGAAATCGTGATCATGCTGCTCGGTGCTGTCGGCGTGTTGCTCGGCAACCTGCCCATGATGCTCGCGGTGCTGTTTGCCATGGGCACGCAGTCGGCGTTGTTCGGCCCGGTGAAGTATTCGATTTTGCCGCAGCACCTTGAAGAACAGGAGCTGGTGGGCGGCAACGCACTGGTCGAGATGGGCACCTTCCTGGCCATCCTTGCCGGCACCATTGGTGCGGGCATCATCATGGCCAGCAGCGGTTATGCGCATATCGTCGCTGCCTGTGTGGTGCTGGTGGCAGTGTTTGGCTATCTGGCCAGCCGCGGCATTCCCGTGGCGTCGGCGGCCATGCCGCAGCTCAAGCTGGATTGGAACATCCTGCGTCAGTCCTGGCTGATCATGAAGCTCGGTCTGGGCCAGCGCCCAGCCGTGTCGCGCTCGCTGGTGGGTAACTCCTGGTTCTGGTTTCTCGGTGCAGTGTACCTGACGCAGATTCCGGCCTATGCCAAAGAGTGGTTGTACGGCGATGAAAGCGTGGTAACGCTGATTCTTACTGTGTTCTCGGTCGGTATCGCACTGGGCTCGATGCTCTGTGAGCGCATGAGTGGACACAAGGTGGAAATCGGCCTGGTGCCGTTCGGCTCGATCGGCCTGACCCTGTTCGGCATCATGCTCTGGTGGTTCTCCGGTGGCTTCCCTGAGGTCGCAGAAAACCACGACTGGCTGTCTGTGCTGAGCTATAGCCAGGCTTGGTGGATTCTCGGCTCGATTCTCGGTATTGGTCTGTTTGGTGGTTTCTACATCGTGCCGCTGTATGCGTTGATCCAGTCGCGCACGGTGGAGCATGAGCGGGCACGGGTGATTGCCGCCAACAACATTCTCAATGCGCTGTTTATGGTGATTTCGGCAATTGTCTCG
Organism: Pseudomonas anguilliseptica; assembly: GCF_900105355.1. Classification (NCBI taxonomy): domain Bacteria; kingdom Pseudomonadati; phylum Pseudomonadota; class Gammaproteobacteria; order Pseudomonadales; family Pseudomonadaceae; genus Pseudomonas; species Pseudomonas anguilliseptica. The sequence continues at coordinate 4,599,481 of NZ_FNSC01000001.1, read as the reverse complement.
ATCCTGTTTCTCAGCGTTGCCGAATTGTCGATTCCGCAGCTGTTCCTGACCATTTCGCTGATGAACATCGCGGTCAACAGCTACATCTTCAAGATCGTTCCCGAATTCAGCATGCGCTTTATGATCTGGCTGCTCAGTCACTCGATGTACCGGGTGGAGCACAAGGGGCTGGAGGCGATTCCTGATGAGGGTGCGGCGGTGCTGGTGTGCAACCACGTGTCGTTTGTCGATGCGCTGCTGATCGGTGGTGCGGTACGCCGGCCGGTACGCTTTGTTATGTATTACAAGATCTACAACCTGCCGGTGCTCAACTTTATCTTCCGCACCGCTGGCACCGTGCCGATTGCTGGGCGCAACGAAGACCTGCTGATCTACGACGCCGCGTTCAAAAAAATCGCCGAATACCTGCGTAACGGCGAAGTGGTGTGCATCTTCCCTGAGGGAAAACTGACCACCGATGGCGAACTGAATGAGTTCAAGAACGGCATTGAGCGCATCGTCGAGGCCAACCCGGTACCGGTGATTCCCATGGCGCTGCAGGGCTTGTGGGGTAGCTTCTTTAGTCGCGATCCGCACAAGGGCTTGTTCAAGCGCCTGTGGTCACGTATCACTCTGGTGGCCGGTACGCCGGTAGCGCCCGAGTTGGCCAAGCGTGAGTTGCTGCAGGCTCAGGTGGCTGAGTTGCGAGGTGAGCTGCGTTAAACCGCAGAGATGAAAAAGCCCGCCAATTGGCGGGCTTTTTTGTGCGTTTTGAGTGGCTAGTGGCTGAGTTTTAGCCCGATCAGGCCGCAAACGATCAGTGCCACGCTGGCGATACGCAGCAGCGTCACCGCCTCGCCAAACAGCATGATGCCGGCAATCACCGTACCTACAGCGCCGACACCGGTCCAGATCGCATAGGCGGTGCCCAGCGGTAACTCCTTCATGGCCAGGCCAAGCAGTGCCAGGCTGACGATGATCGCCGCAACAGTCAGTAGAGTGGGGAGAGGGCGGGTAAAGCCGTCGGTGTATTTCAGGCCAACAGCCCAGCCTACTTCGAACAGGCCGGCCAACAGCAAAATGAACCAGGACATACAAACCTCCAAAACAGATAGAGGGGCCGTCCCGTGGTGATCACTCGTAGAGTGGTGAGGTCGTCCTCACGCTGTGCAGTATTTTACACATTGGCAGGGGTAGGGCAAGCCGCAGAGGACCAGTGGTCTGTTTCTCTGCGGCTGTGCAATGGTTTAGATCCCCTGCGGAATCTCTTCGCCGCCCAGGGCTTCGAACAGAGCCGGGAGGAAGTCCACCAGGGTCAGCATCATCAGGGTGAAGCTGGCATCCTGCTGGCCGAGGTCGTCGTCGCCACCGTCCTGTTCGGCTTGATCCTGTAGCAGGTCTTCGAAGCGCAGGCGCTTGACTACCAGTTTGTCGTCGAGCACGAAGGTCAGCTTGTCCTGCCAGGCCAGGGACAGTTGGGTGACCTGCTTGCCCGCGCTCATGTGCAACTGGATCTCGTCGCTGGTCAGATCCTGGCGCTTGCAGCGCACCACGCCGCCATCTTCATGGGTGTCGCGCAGTTCGCACTCATCCAGCACGTGGAAGTCCGGAGCTGCTTGCTGCACCTTGACCCAGTCGGTGAGGGTCGCGCTTGGTGCGATCTTCACGGTCAGTGGGCGCACCGGCAGCGAGCCGATGGCTTCACGCAGGGTCGACAGCAGGTCTTCAGCACGCTTGGCGCTGGCCGAGTCGACCAGGATCAGACCCTGTTTCGGCGCGATGGCGGCAAAGGTGGCGGATTTGCGGATAAAGGCGCGTGGCAGGAAGGTCTGCACGATGTCGTCCTTGAGTTGGTCGCGCTCCTTCTTGTAGACCTTGCGCATCTGCTCGGCTTCGATCTCGTCGACCTTGTCCTTCAGCGCATCGCGCACCACGCTGCCGGGCAGGATGCGTTCTTCCTTGCGTGCTGCGATCAGCAGGAAATCACCACTGACATGCACCAGTGGCGCATCGCCGCCTTTGCCAAAGGGCGCGATAAAGCCATAGGTGCTGAGCTCCTGGCTGGCGCACGAGCGGGCCGGTTTGGCTGAGAGGGCCGTTTCGAGTGCCTCGGCATCAAACGGGATGTCCTGGGTGAGGCGATAGACCAGCAGGTTACGAAACCACATAAGAGGGTGTATCTCCATTAACAGACCTGCCGGCAGCGGCAGGTATCACAAGTCATCAGTACCCTATGCGGGTGCTGTTTCAGGTTGGCCGCAGCGCTATGACCCGTTGGGCAACCTGTGCGTTGCATTGGGGGCGCATTATTCCCTTGAGCGGTGCCTGAGGCCAAGTCTGCGCTAAGCCTTTGCTACATCAATAAAAAATTTTCAAAACAGTGCTTGCCAAGGTGCGGATCGCTCTCTAGAATGCGCCCCACTTCGAGAGTGAAGGGTGATTAGCTCAGCTGGGAGAGCATCTGCCTTACAAGCAGAGGGTCGGCGGTTCGATCCCGTCATCACCCACCAACTCGCTTTTTGAAGTTACGCGCAGCGGTAGTTCAGTCGGTTAGAATACCGGCCTGTCACGCCGGGGGTCGCGGGTTCGAGTCCCGTCCGCTGCGCCATTTTTATCCTCGCTTCATCCCCTCTGTGACACATCGCAATACCTCGCAAAATCCTTTCTGAATAATCCGCTAAACATCTGAACTTATACGCATTTTCTGCCTCCTAACACGGTAGTCAGTGATCGCGACAGCCTGCTAAGCTCGCGCTTTCACACCATTAGCCCTAGGGCACACCGGACAAGGAACAAGCATGAAACAGCATCGTTTAGCAGCGGCGGTCGCCCTGGTAGGTTTGGTTCTCGCAGGTTGCGATTCGCAAACCAGCGAAATCACCCTAGAAACCCCTGCACAGAAAGCGTCCTACGGTATCGGCCTGAACATGGGCAAAAGCCTGGCTCAGGAAGGTATGGATGACCTGGATTCCAACGCCGTTGCTCAAGGCATCGAAGACGCCATTGGCAAGAAAGAACAGCGCCTGAAAGACGAAGAGCTGATTGAAGCCTTTGCCTTCCTGCAGAAACGTGCCGAAGAGCGCATGGTTGCGCTGAACGAAGAGTCGGCCAAAGCCGGCAAGAAGTTCCTCGAAGACAACGCCAAGCGTGACGGCGTGACCACCACCGCTTCCGGCCTGCAGTACGAAGTGGTGAAGAAGGCCGACGGCGCTCAGCCGAAAGCCACTGACGTGGTGACTGTTCACTACGAAGGCAAACTGACCGATGGCAGCGTGTTCGACAGCTCGGTTGAGCGCGGTAGCCCGATTGATCTGCCGGTTAACGGCGTGATCCCTGGCTGGGTTGAGGGTCTGCAGTTGATGCACGTCGGCGAGAAGTACAAGCTGTACATCCCAAGTGAGTTGGCTTACGGCGAGCAGAGCCCTACTCCGGCGATTCCAGCCAATTCGGTGCTGGTGTTTGATCTGGAGCTGATTGCGATCAAAGATGCAGCCACTCAAGAGTAATTTCTAGCGTTTCCTGCAGCGCCCCGTCTCGACGGGGCGTTGTCGTTTCTACGGATCGCAATCGGCACTTTTTGCCTGATTGGAGGGTCTTAAACAGCCTGTGTAGGTCGTGTGGTGTTACGGTTATGCACATTTCCCAAGTTGGCCGTGACGGGTTAGGGTAACTCTCTTGAAGAAACCCTTTGCCATTTTTAAATTATTGATTTATATGAAGTTTTGTTGTGTGGGCAAAAAATGTCCGATCTGTGGCGAGGCCGCATGGGCTGGGCGTTTGCCAGGGTTATCGAGAAACTGTTCACAAGGTTATCCACAGCTTTAGTGGATAACCATGGCCAGCCCAGCGGGCACGCGGGGTTGCCGGGAGAGGGCGATGAAAACACCGAAAAATTTCGCACGTTACCAGTTTTTGGCCAAGTGTTTCCTCAAGGCCGGACGGTTACCGGCGTTGCTGTTATCGGTCGCTCGAAAGCGTGAAAAACTGCTGGATTGGCCGATCAGCTGAAGCAGCTGCAGGCGCTTTGTCTGGCCTGGTGGCGCGGTGAATATCGGGCAATCGATTCTCGGGCGTTACTGGCGGTGGTGGCAGCGTTGCTGTACTTCGTCACGCCGCTGGATGCCATCCCTGACTGGTTACTGGGATTTGGCCTGGTTGATGATCTGGCTGTGCTGGCTTGGGTGTTACGTACTTAGCAGGAAGAGCTGGCGGCGTTTCAGCAGTGGCGAGCGGATCAGGCTCCCGAAGTGTTGCAGGCAGTCGAGCGTTTGCCCGATGTGGATGAATCGCTCGTGCCGCTGCAGGGGCGTGTGGAGTAGCGCGGCGCAGTTTCAGATGTCGTTGAGCATCTGCTCGATCAGACCCTGGTCGCGTAATTGCTGCAGCGTCTTGTCCAGTCGTTCGGCACTCACCGGCAATTGCGGGCTGAAGGTGCAGTGCATGTCGCAGCGATCAATTACCCAGGGGTTGATCTGCAGCGGCGCATCCACACGCTTGGCCAGCTGGAAGTTCAGTGGCCGGCGCATATCGATGATCGCATCCAGGCGCTGTTTACGTAGCAGGTTGAGCCCGGCTCCGTGGTCGCGTAGATCTGGACGAATGATCTGCTGCTTGGCGAAGGCCTCCATCAGTTCGCTTTTTTAGACATAACCCAGCTGGGTGCCAAGGGTTTTGCCATGAAGTTCTTGCAGGCTGTTGATCGGGGCGTGCTGACGGTGCAGTAGCAGCACGTCCTCTTCGCTGTAGAGGGGCACGGACCACTGATAGCGCTCGGGTTTGTCTATCCATTGCGGGTTGCTGTTACAGATCACATGGATGCGGCCGCGCTGCATATATTCATCGATGCGCTTGTTCGGGGTTTCGACAAACGCAGCTTGATAGCCCAGTTGCTGGCTGGCCAGCTGGCCCAGTTTGTAGATAACCCCACCGCGTAATTGCTGCTCGTGCACATCGACATAGGGCATACCGTCAGCCGTGGCAAAGCCCCAGCGCAACTCATCTGCGCAGGCCCAGCCGCTGTAGCCAATTAACAGCATTGTTATCAGTGTGCGCAAAGCCTGCCCCTAACTGCTGCTTGATAACCTTGAGGCAGTATAGATCACGCGCTTTATCGTGCTGGGCTGTTAAGATGGCCGTCTGTTCTGGAGTTGCTGAGAGTGATGGAAGTGCTCTGCATGGAGATTTACAGATGAATGTGCACGTGATCGAGCGCGATGGCCAGCCGGACTATGCGGTGCTGCCCTGGGCGCAGTATCAAGCCTTGCTGCAGGCCGCAGGGCGCACGCCTGAGGTTGCCGCTGTGGCGGTGGATGCCAGCAAGCCGGCGCTGAGCCAACTGGCGACGCTGCGCGAAGCCAAGGGCATGAGTGCCGAACAACTGGCACGTAATGTTGGCATCAGCCCACATTATCTGGGCATGATCGAGAGCGGCGAACGCCAGCCGGATGCTGCCATCCAGCGCGCGCTGGCCTGGCATCTTGGGGTCGATGGGTGGGAGGCACAGCCTTGAGCGTAAGCATCAGTCGGCAGCATTGGCAGGCGTTGCTCGGTGAGCTTGAAGATGCCCAGCGTCAGTGTCATCTGCTGACTTATCGAGCCTTGATCGAACGCCTGGCCTTGCCTAGCCCTGCCATGCAGACGTTAGCCGCCGCGCTGGAGCACCTGGCGGCCTTGGATGCGCGTGCCGAGCGTCCGCTGCGCAGTGCGCTGGTAATCAGCCAGGGCGCCAGCCGTTTGCCGCGTACCGGCTTCTTCGAATGCGTCAGTCGCCTGGGGCGCTTCAGTGGTGCGTCCGATGGCATTGCCGCGGCATCCTGGCATGCCGCCGAAGTGGCCCGCGTGTTCGAGTTCAGCTACCCGGAAGACGCCTGATGTTCGGCGCGCTGCGTGCGCGTATCGGCTACCTGCTGGCGCGTCGTTTGTTCCACTGGGCCTGGCTGGTTAAGCAACCGCAGGCCTGGCGTTGGCTGGAAGGGCAGTTCGCCCGTATGGCCGCGCTGGGTGATACCCGGGCGCAAAGCTTCTACGGGCATATCCTGCTGTTTCGCGGTCAGGGTCTGGGCGCGCACAATGAAGGGCGGCGTTTACTCGGTTTGGCAGCCAAAGCCGGCGATGCCAGGGCCGCTTACCAGCTTGGTGTGTTAAGTCTGTCCGGTGATGCTCAGCACGCTGCCGATGCACCGAAGGCCATAGAGTGGTGGGCGTTGGCTGCGCAGGCAGGGCATCCAGCCGCTGCCTATCGCCTGGCTGAGTTGTACCGCAGTGGTGCTGTAGGTGTTGCCGTCGATGCGCGGCAGGCGGAACATTTTGCCGCGCTTTCCAGCCGCCTCAGCGGCCCCTGACTCAGCCGTTTAACTTACGCCTTCAGGCCGCCGTATCCGCCTGGGTGTCGATGATATGCAGGCTGTAACCGGGCACCGCCTTGGCGTGCCGCTTGGCCTCTGAGGCCATAGCCGCCAGCAGGCTGGCATCCAGTTGTGCGCATTGTTCGGGATGTACATGCACCACCCCGAGTGACAGGGACAGCAGCGCATATTCCTGGCGTTTACCGCTACGGTCATGGGCGACAAAGCAGCCTGCATGCAGGTCTTCTTCACGGTAGAAGCGTCGGCACTGGCTCTGGAAGTCTTCCAGCAAGCGATTGAGTCGCGCGCGCCAGTCCTGCGAACCGAGTACCAAGAGAAAGTCATCGCCGCCAATATGGCCGACAAAGTCCCGCGTTGGGTCGACCCGCTCATTCAGGCACTGCGCCAGGCTTAAAAGCACTTCGTCGCCTTTGGCGTAGCCGTAGATGTCGTTGAACGGTTTGAAGTTGTCGATATCCACATAACAGACCACGGCCTCGCGGCCCTGCTGCAGCAGGCGGGTCAGGCACTGCTGGATTGGCACATTGCCCGGTAGCAGGGTCAGCGGGTTGGCGTAGCGGGCCTGTTGGATCTTCAGCTCGGTGATCAGCTTGAGCACGTCAATTACCCGGCCGAGCCCGATATAACCACCATCCTCGATGATGATGAAATCTTCTTCGATACGCTGGCGGGCGCGGCTGGTGAGCAGGCGGCTGACCTGCTGCAGTGACTGGCTGGATTCCACCGCCAGGTAGTCATCGCTCATCAAGCGGCGGATCGGTTTGCGGGAGAACAGCTCGTTGGCGAAAGGCTTGAGTAGGGCTTCAGCCAGTGAGTGACGATGCACGATGCCGACGGGTTGCTGCGCCTCGTTAAGCACCGCCAGCGAGTTCAGGTTGGCCTGAGCGCGGAACATCTCCAGCACTTCGCTGGTGGGGGTGCTCAGGGCTACTGCACGTTGCGGGTTGAGCAGGCCACGCAGATCGCTGGACTCTTCGCTGAGCGGGCTGCTGGCTGTGGCGCTGGGCAACAGATTGATGGCGTCACGCGGCGGCTGTTCCTGCGGCCGGCAGAGCAAATAGCCTTGCAGCAGGTCGACGCCCATCTCGGCGAGCACGGCGAGTTCTTCAGGCAGTTCGATGCCTTCGGCGATTACCTGGGCGCGCGAGGCCTTGGCCATTTTCAGAATCGAACCGACAAACTCGCGTTTGACCGCATCCTTATGAATGCCGTCGATAAAGTGGCGGTCGATCTTCACGTAATCCGGGCGCAGTTCTGACCACAGACGCAGGCTTGAATAGCCAGCGCCGAGGTCATCCAGGGCGATGGAAAAGCCCATGGCTCGGTAGTGATGCAGGGCGGTGTCGAGCAGGGCAAAATCGTCGGTGGGTGATTGCTCGGTCAGCTCGATTACCACCTGGCTCGGTGGAATGCCCAGGGTTTGCAGCAGTTGCAGGGTGCGCCCCGGCTGGTGCTTGGGCTCCAGCAGCGAGTCTGGCGAGACGTTGAGAAACAGCTTGCCTTCAAGCTTGAGCTGGCTGAAACGCTGGCAGGCATTTTTGCGGCAGAGCAGTTCCAGTTCACTCAGGCGGCCGGCGCTGCGGGCGACGGCGAACAGGTTGATCGGCGAGTGCAGGGCGCTGTTGGACGGGCCGCGGCTGAGGGCTTCGTAGCCAAGAATGCGCCGCTCCGAGAGCGAAAAAATCGGTTGAAACAAACTATGCAGGTCGCCATTGGCGAGGATGCTGTCCAACGCGCTGAACTGCTCGGTGACGATCATGGCGGCTCTCTGTGCATAAAAAACGGGGACTGGCATTGCTACCAGTCCCCGCATTTCACGACAGTTTGATGACCCTCGCTGTTTTACTGCTTGGCCAGGTGCGTATTCAAGCCGAGGTAATCGAGCAGAATGCGCCCGCTTTCGGCGAGGTAGGCGTCATCTTCCGGCTTGGTTTTTTCATCTTCCGCCGGCAGGGCGTCTTCGTCTTCTTCCTTAAGCTTGTTCAGCAGCGCTTCACCTTTGGCTTTGCGGCGGCTGTTCTCGATGCTCAACTGCTGGCCTTCGATATCAGTCTGCTGGGCACGGCGCTTGGTTTCGTTGAGGCTGACGGTGTTTTCTTCCATCAGCTTCTGCGCCAGTTGCAGGCGTTCACGGGCGGAGGTGAAGTCCGGGTTCTGTGCGGTGCGGTTCTCGAAGCGGCTCTGCAGTTCGGCAAGGAACGGCTTGATCGGATCCAGCTCTGGTTTGATCGCCGGCTTGATGCTGTCCCACGGCAGGGCCTCGGGCAGGGCGCTCTCGCCGATTTCCTTGGTGTCCATGATGTCTGGATACTGGATATCGGGAATCACGCCCTGGTGCTGGGTGCTCTGCCCGGAGACGCGATAGAACTTGGCCAGGGTCAGCTTCAGCTCACCGTGGTTGAGCGGTTGAATGGTCTGCACGGTGCCTTTGCCGAAGGTCTGGCCACCGAGAATCAGCGCGCGGTGATAGTCCTGCATGGCGCCGGCGAATATTTCCGAAGCCGAGGCCGACAGGCGATTGACCAGCACGGCCAGCGGGCCTTTGTAGTAGATGCCGGTGTTTTCGTCGGCCAGTACATCGACGCGGCCATCGCTGTTGCGCACCAGAACGGTAGGGCCTTGGTCGATAAACAGACCGGTCAGCTCGGTGGCTTCCTGGAGCGAGCCGCCGCCGTTGTTGCGCAGGTCGATGACCACGCCGTCGACTTTCTCTTTTTCCAGCTCTTTGAGCAGGCGTTTGACGTCGCGGGTGGTGCTTTTGTAGTTCGGGTCGCCGGCACGGAAGGCCTTGAAATCCAAGTAGAAGGCTGGAATCTCGATGACCCCGAGCTTGTAGTCGCGGTTGTCGTGCTTGAGATTGAGGATGGATTTCTTCGCGGCTTGCTCTTCCAGCTTGACCGCTTCACGGGTGATGGAGACCACCTTGCTGGTTTGATCGTTTGGCGCATTGCTCGCTGGAATCACTTCCAGCCGCACAGTTGAACCTTTCGGCCCGCGAATCAGCTTGACCACCTCATCCAGGCGCCAGCCGATCACGTCGACCATTTCCTTGCTGCCCTGGGCCACACCAATGATCTTGTCGGCGGGGGAGATCTGTTTGCTCTTTTCTGCCGGGCCAGCCGGCACCAGGCGTACGACCTTGACGTGTTCGTTGTCGCTTTGCAGCACGGCACCAATACCTTCGAGCGACAGGCTCATATTGATGTCGAAGTTTTCTGCGTTGTCCGGTGACAGGTAGGTGGTGTGTGGGTCGTAGGACATGGCAAAGGCATTGATATAGGCCTGGAACACGTCTTCGCCGCGGATCTGCTTGAGGCGTGCGAGCTGGTTGTTGTAGCGCTTGGTCAGCAGTTCCTGGATTGCCTTGGGCTCTTTGCCGGCGATTTTCAGGCGCAGGACTTCGTCTTTGACACGCTTGCGCCACAGGTCATCGAGCTCGGCAAGGTCTTTGACCCAGGGGGCGTTCTCGCGGTCGATCAGCAGGCTTTCGTCGCTATCGAGGTCAATCTTGTCGACACCTTTTTCAAGCATGTTCAGGGTGAACTGCAGGCGGCTCTGCAAACGCTCCAGGTGGCGTTTATAGATGGCAAAGCCAGGTTGCAGGTCGCCGTTTTTCAGCAGGTCGTCAAAGCGCGTGCGCCATTGATCGAACTCGGAGATATCGGAAGCAATAAAGTAGCTGCGCGAGGGGTCGAGCATCTTCAGGTAGCCCTGATAGATCTTTTCCGAGCGCTCGTCATTCAATGGCGGCTTGTTGTAGTGATGGCGCTTCAATAATTCCACGACGTTGAGGCTGGCGATGACCTGCTCGCGATCAGGCTGCAGGTATTCCCAGGAGTCGTCACTGGTGGTTTTTGCCGCGAGCGGCAAGGCGCTCAGGGCAAACGAAAAGGCGAGGGTGACGCTGAGTAGGGATCGCTTCATGCTAATTCGACGTGTGGGCAGTTGATAACGCATATTAGGCCGTCTTTAAGGGCGCCAGGTTCCATCGGCGCAATGCAAAAGCCCGGTGGTCAGCGCCGGGCTCGGTTCAAATGCACTATGGAGGCAGCGTGAAGGCATTGCAAGGCGTTGAAGGCCGTGTGGAATGGGCGCAACACCCAGCGCCGGCCTGTGATGTAGGGGAAATTCGCATCCGTGTAGCGGCTGCCGGGTTGAATCGTGCGGATTTGTTGCAGCGGGCTGGGCTTTACCCGCCGCCGCCTGGCGCCAGCGAGGTGCTTGGGCTGGAGTGCGCCGGTATCGTCAGTGAAGTGGGCGCCGGTTGTGACTGGAAAGTTGGCGACCGGGTTTGCGCGCTGCTCAGCGGTGGCGGTATGGCCGAGGAGGTGGTGGTCGATGCGCGGCACGCCTTGCCGGTGCCCGAAGGCATGACGCTGGCTGAAGCGGCGGCGTTGCCCGAGGTGTGCGCCACGGCCTGGCTCAATCTGTTCCAGCTGGCTGCGTTGAAGCCTGGGCAGAAGGTGCTGTTGCATGCCGGCGCCAGCGGCGTGGGTTCGGCGGCCATTCAATTATGTAAAGTCTTTGGCAGCCCGTGCTGGGTCAGTGTCGGTTCAGCTGAACGGCTGACCTACTGCGAAAGTCTCGGTGCTCAGGGCGGTGTGCTGCGCGGTGAGGAACAGCTGCAGGCGCTGCGTGATTTTGCTCCGTTCGATGTGATTCTTGATCCTGTGGGCGGCAACTACGCCGCGCTTAACTTGGATCTGCTGGCTGTGGATGGTCGCAGGGTGAACATCGGTTTGCTCGGTGGGCGCAAGGCTGAGTTCGATCTGGCGGTGGTATTGGGCAAGCGTATTACGCTGATTGGCTCGACCCTGCGCAATCGTGATGAGCAGTTCAAGGCCGATCTGTTGCGCGATCTGCAGCAGTTTGTCTGGCCGCTTTTCGCCGAAAGGCGCCTTAAACCGCAACTTCAGCAGGCTTATGCGCTCAAAGATGCCGAGGCCGCCTTTGCTGCGCTGGCGAGCAATCAGGTCAACGGCAAATTGGTGCTGGTCATAGACCCAGCCTTGAACTGAATCTGTTTACGATCTGCTGCGCGTCGGCCATTCAGCGTTAAAAACAGCCTCGGAATGCTCATTTACACCAGTAAACTCCGCTTCCTCGGCTGTTTTTGCCTTGTCTGGCTCTAGCTCGCGAGATCGTAAACAGATTCTGGTGCTGGTGCGTCGATTGGCTTACTCAATCGGAATCATGGCGGCAATCAATAAGCTTTTTTTGCATAAGGCGCTAAGATGCGCCCTGTAAATTTCTAACCCTCAACAAGGAACCCGAGATGAATCTCATCAATACCCAAGTTCAACCGTTCAAGGCCAACGCTTTCCACAATGGCAAATTCATCGAAGTGACCGAGCAGTCCCTGAAAGGCCAGTGGTCGGTACTGATCTTCATGCCAGCCGCTTTCACCTTCAACTGCCCGACTGAGATCGAAGACGCTGCCAACAACTACGCTGCGTTCCGCGATGCCGGCACCGAAGTTTACATCGTCACCACCGACACCCATTTCTCCCACAAAGTCTGGCACGAAACTTCGCCAGCTGTAGGCAAGGCTCAGTTCCCGCTGGTGGGTGATCCAACCCACGCTCTGACTCGCGCTTTCGGCGTGCACATCGAAGAAGAAGGCCTGGCCCTGCGTGGCACCTTCCTGATCAACCCGGAAGGCGTGATCAAGACCGTTGAAATCCACTCCAACGAAATCGCCCGTGACGTATCGGAAACCCTGCGCAAGCTGAAAGCTGCTCAGTACACCGCTGCTCACCCAGGTGAAGTGTGCCCAGCCAAGTGGAAAGAAGGCGAGAAGACTCTGGCTCCTTCCCTGGACCTGGTTGGCAAGATCTAAATCTGCCAGCACCCTCCCTGGGCTCAGGTTCGGGGAGGGGAGTACTTAGCGCTGTCAGGGTCGCAACCCGACCCTAGTGGTGCCCGATGCCCGGGCGCGATCCGCCCGGGCATTTTATTGCCTGCCATTCCATGGCGGCACCCTGCAGGCCGTCGCTACGCGACGTTAAAAATTGTTCCTGAAAATTTTTTATTGTCCAGAATTTTTGTCATTGAGGACTATCCGCTATGTTGGACGCTAACCTGCAAACCCAGTTGAAGGCCTACTTGGAAAAGGTCACTCTGCCGTTCGAGGTCGTTGCGTCCCTCGATGACAGTGCAAAATCCCAGGAGCTGCTTGAACTGCTCCAGACCATTGTCGGCCTGACCGACAAGATCACCCTGAAGACCGATGGTAGCGATGCTCGTCGTCCGTCGTTCTCGCTGAACCGCCCTGGCGCAAACATCGGTCTGACCTTCGCGGGCATTCCCATGGGCCACGAGTTCACCTCGCTGGTACTGGCGCTGCTGCAGGTGGGTGGACATCCGTCCAAGCTGGATGCCGAGACCATCGAGCAGATCAAGAGCGTTGAAGGCTCGTTCGAGTTCGAGACCTACTATTCGCTGTCCTGCCAGAACTGTCCGGACGTGGTTCAGGCGCTGAACCTGATGGCGGTGCTTAACCCGAATATCCGTAACGTGTCGATCGACGGTGCACTGTTCCAGGAAGAAGTCGAGCGTCGCCAGGTGATGGCCGTGCCGAGCATCTACCTGAACGGCGAAGTGTTTGCATCCGGCCGTATGGACGTGAAGGAAATCCTCGCCAAGATCGACACCGGCTCCGCTAACCGCGATGCCGAGAAGATGAGCGCCAAAGAAGCCTTCGATGTGCTGGTGATCGGTGGTGGCCCAGCTGGTGCTGCTGCGGCCATTTACGCGGCGCGCAAAGGTATTCGTACCGGCCTTGCTGCCGAGCGTTTCGGTGGCCAGGTGCTCGATACCATGTCGATTGAGAACTTTATCTCGGTGAAGGAAACCGAAGGCCCGAAACTGGTACGCGCTCTGGAAGAGCACGTGCGTGAATACGAAGTCGACATCATGAACCTGCAGCGCGCCAGCGCCTTGGTTCCTGCGAGCAGCGAAGGCGGCTTGCATGAGGTGAAGTTCGACAATGGCGCGAGTCTCAAGGCTAAGACCCTGATTCTCTCTACCGGCGCGCGCTGGCGCGAGATGGGGGTGCCCGGTGAGCAGGAATACAAGGCCAAGGGTGTGTGCTTCTGCCCGCATTGCGACGGCCCGCTGTTCAAGGGTAAGCGTGTTGCAGTCATCGGCGGTGGTAACTCCGGCGTCGAGGCAGCGATTGATCTCGCCGGTATCGTTGCTCACGTGACCCTGCTGGAATTCGCCGACACGCTGCGTGTCGACGCTGTGCTGCAGAAGAAACTCTACAGCCTGCCCAACGTTACCGTGATCAAGAGCGCGCAGACCACCGAGGTCAAAGGCGATGGCCAGAAGGTCAATGCGCTGGTCTATAAGGACCGCACCACCGAAGAACTGCACAGCGTCGAGCTGGAAGGCATCTTCGTGCAGATCGGTCTGTTGCCTAACACTGATTGGTTGAAGGGCAGCATAGAACTGTCGCGTTTCGGTGAGATCATTGTCGACGCCAAGGGCGCTACCAATATCCCGGGTGTGTTTGCTGCCGGTGACGTGACGACTGTGCCGTACAAGCAGATCGTTATCGCGGTGGGCGAGGGCGCCAAGGCCTCCCTGAGTGCCTTCGATCACCTGATCCGCAGCTAACACGCTCGACGATCTACGTCGCACCAGAGCGGACAACCTTTGCGGGTTGTCCGCTTTTTTGTGCTCTGCCATCAGGCAGTTAGCGATCCTTTTTCGGGTGTTTTTATGTCTCAAGTGTTTGCGGCATGGCTGTCGATAGGTTTTATTATAAGCGACATATAATATTTATATTATGCGTGCAATATGAGTTAGCGCACTATACCTCCAGACGCACCACCTACCCCCGTACAGCCAGGAGACGCACCATGAACACACATAACGAGAAAGGCACTGCATTGATCACCGGCGCTTCATCAGGCATTGGTGCCACCTACGCCGAGCGCCTGGCGCAACGCGGTTACGACCTGCTGTTGGTTGCCCGCGATCTGCCGCGCTTGCAGGCACTGTCTGCACGCTTGACCGAGCAGTACGGGGTAAAGATCGAAACGCTGAAGGCCGACCTGACTGACAAGGCTGATCTGCATGCCGTTACCCAGCGCCTGCGTACCGACAAGGCCATCAGCACGCTGGTCAATAACGCCGGTATGGCCATGGGCGGCCAGCTAGCCGAGGCCGATCTCGACACCGTTGATCGGATGATTCTGCTCAACGTGGTTTCGCTGACTCACCTGTCTACCGCAGCCGCTGCCAATTTCACCGCCGCCGGGCGTGGGGCAATCATCAATATCGCCTCGGTGGTGGCCCTGGCGCCGGAAATGTTCAATGCCGTGTACAGCGCCACCAAGGCCTATGTCCTGAGCCTGACTCAGACCCTTAACGGTGAAGTCAAGGCGCAGGGTGTGCAGGTGCAGGCCGTGTTGCCCGGTATTACCCGCACCGAGATCTGGGAGCGCAGTGGCATGGATGATTCGGCACTGCCGGCGAGCATGATCATGGAGGTCGGCGAAATGGTCGATGCAGCGCTGGCCGGTTTCGACCAGGGCGAGCTGATCACCACTCCATCGCTGCCTGATGCGGCGGATTGGCAGGCCTTTACCGATGCCCGTGGCAAGCTGGCGCCGAACCTGTCGCACAGCAGCGCCGCTGCCCGTTACAAGTAAAGCGCTGGCAGTAACAAGAAAAGCCCTGGCTGGAGACAGTCAGGGCTTTTGCTGTGTGCCACTAATTTTCTGCAATCAGGTCGCGTCGCCGGTGTTCTGCTCAATCAGCAGGCGGCGGGTGGTTTTCAGCAGCCGGTCAGACAGTTCCGGGTCGCTGACGCTGCGCGACAGCAGCAGGGCGCCGACCATGGCGCTAAGAATCAGCACGCTCTGCTCATCGGCATGCTCAACGCCAAGGCCGGCTTCGATGGCTTGCAGGCGGTCACGGATCAGCTCATCGGTCACCGGGCTGGGTGCGCCGCGCTGGCCCAGCTCGGCGGATATGGTCGGCAGTGGGCAGCCATCGCCCGGATCGGCGCGGTGGGCGGACGACAGGTAACCACTGATCAGGCGGGTCAGCGGTTTATCGCTGTTGGCCATCTCGTTGGTGACCGCCGTCAGCTTGTCAGCGCTGTGGCGCAGTGCAGTTTCCACCAGCTCATCTTTCGATTTGAAGTGGGCGTAGAAGCCGCCATGGGTCAGGCCCAGGGTTTTCATCAGCGGCTGCAGGCCGGTGGCACCAACGCCGTCGCGACGGAACAGGCGCGCGGCCTCTTCGATGATGCGCTGATGGGTCTGGGCTTTGTGGTCTTCGGAATAGCGCATGGAGTACCTGGCCGCTGGTTTCAGATGTTACCTGCCATCTTACTCGCTTCGCCCCGGTGTTTCAGTGCCGGGTGCAGGCGATGTCCCAGGCATGCTGAGAATCAGGCAGGTGGTTGAGCCAACGGCGTACAGACGGTCGTCGACATCGTAAATGCGCCCTTCGGCCAGCGCCGTGGTGCGGCCGATATGCACGATGCGGCCTTCGGCGCGAATCGGCCCGACCTTGGTGCTGAGGGCGCGGATGTAGCTGATGCGTAGGTCAGTAGTGGTGTAACCCTGGCCGCGCTGCAATTGGGTGTGGATAGCGCAGCCCATGCAGGAGTCGAGCAGGGTGGCCGCATATCCGCCATGCACGCTGCCCAGCGGGTTGTAGTGGCGCGCATCGGGCGTGCCCTGGAAGACGAAGCGCCCGGATGACCATTGCAACGGGACAAAATCCAGCAGATGGCCGATGGGCGGCGAGGGCAGTTCACCGCGGCCGATGCCGTCAAAGAACTCCTGTGGTAACAGTTCGCTGACCTGCGCCAGGCTCATGCTGCCGGGTGCGCCGAGGCTGGCGCGCATGGCCTGTTCGGCGGCAAGCTATTCGGCCAGTTTTTCTTCGCGTGATGGGATGCTCATGGACAGATCTCGTTGGCGGGTGGCTTTAAAATTACAAGCATAATGTAATTTTTTATATTATGGCTGAAATATTAAATGGTTGGCGAACCACGCCTACCCGTGATCACAGGACCCACGCCCATGTATCCCTTGCCGTCGGGCAGCCTGCTGTTGATTCTGGTGGCACTGACTGCCCTTGGAGAGATTTCCACCCAACTGATCATCCCCAGCCTGGGCGCTATCGAACTGATCATGAACGCGCGTCCTGGCAGCAGCCTGCTGGCCTTATCGGCTTTCGTTGCCGCCTTTGGCCTGGGCCAGTTGCTGCTCGGCCCGCTGTCGGATCGCATAGGCCGACGTCCGGTGCTGGTCTATCTACTCGCCACCTTGTGGATGCTGCTGGCCAGCAGCATGGACGAATTTATTGCTGCCCGCGTGCTGCAGGGGTTTGGGGCCTGCGCGGCATTGGTTTTGGCGCGGGCCATCGTTCGCGATGTGTGGCAAGCGCAGGCTGGGCCGGCATTGGCGTTGACGGTGATCGGCATGCTCTGCGCCATTGTCCTGTCGCCGATGCTGGGCGGCGTGTTGGTGCTATATGGCGGCTGGCGTGCGCCGATTGCCTTGGCACTGCTGATCGGCATTGCCATTGTTGTTGCCGTGTTGGGCCTGTATCGCGAAAGCAATCGGCAGCTCGACCCGCAGGCCGGGCAGCTAAGCCGCTTGGCCGGCAACTATGCCGATCTGCTGCGCGCCGCCTCGTTCCGCGCACTGGCCCTGACGCTGGCCTGCACCTATGGCGCGATGTTTGCGGTAATCGCCGGCTCGTCAGCTGTATACATCGGTCTGCTCGGGTTGAGCACGGCGCAATACGGCATCACCTTTGCGGCAATTGTTTCGGCGCTGATCGCCGGCGCGCTGTTTACCCAGCGACGCATTTTGCAGTTGGGCCCGGAGAAGATCGTCGGCATAGGCGCGGCGCTGGTAGCGAGCGGTGCCCTGGCCACCTTGGCGATCTATCTGCTGTTTGGTTTGTCGCTGCTTGGCCTGTCGATACCCCAGGTTTTGGTTCCCTTGGGTGGTGGCATGTTGCTGCCGGCATCGGTGGCTGGTGCGGTGATTCCCAATGCCCACCGCGCTGGGCTGGCCGCTGGCTTTATGGGCTTTGCGCAAATGGCCGGCGCCACCTGCAGCGGCGTCTTGCTTAGCATGCTGGCGGATGGCTCGGCGTGGCCTATGGTGTTGCTGAACAGTTTATTTGCCGTCGCGGCGTTCTGCGCCTTCCACCTGCTGCGCCCACGGCCGGCAGCGAGCGCGGCTTTGGTTCGCTAAACCTCTGCAGGCTAGGAGTAACTGAATGAGCAACTATGACGTGCTGATCATCGGTGGCGGCCCCGGCGGCTACAACGCCGCCATCCGCGCCGGGCAACTGGGCCTCAAGGCCGCCTGCATCGAGGGCCGCGAGACTCTGGGCGGCACCTGCCTGAATGTCGGCTGCATGCCATCGAAGGCACTGCTGCATGCCTCGGAGTTGTACGAGGCGGCGACCAGTGGCGAGCTCAAAAACCTCGGCATCGAGGTCAAGCCGACGCTTAATCTGATGCAGATGATGAAGCAGAAGGATGAGAGCGTAACGGCCCTGACCAAGGGCATCGAGTTTCTGTTTCGCAAGAACAAGGTCGAGTGGATCAAGGGCTGGGGCCGTTTGAACGGGCCGGGCAAGGTCACGGTGACCCTTGTCGATGGCAGTGTGCGTGAGCTGCAGGCCAAGGATATCGTGATCGCCACCGGCTCGGAGCCGACGCCACTGCCTGGGGTGACGATTGATAACCAGCGCATCCTCGATTCCACCGGCGCGCTGGCCTTGCCGAAGGTACCCAAGCACTTGGTGGTGATCGGTGCGGGGGTGATCGGCCTGGAGCTGGGTTCAGTATGGCGGCGTTTGGGCAGCGAAGTGACGGTGGTGGAATACCTCGA
Organism: Pseudomonas anguilliseptica; assembly: GCF_900105355.1. Classification (NCBI taxonomy): domain Bacteria; kingdom Pseudomonadati; phylum Pseudomonadota; class Gammaproteobacteria; order Pseudomonadales; family Pseudomonadaceae; genus Pseudomonas; species Pseudomonas anguilliseptica. The sequence continues at coordinate 4,581,258 of NZ_FNSC01000001.1, read as the reverse complement.
CCGCATTTGCCCGGGCCTGGACAACGAAACCGCGAAAACCCTGCAGCGCACCCTGAGCAAGCAGGGCATGAATTTCAAACTGGCCACCAAGGTCAACGCCGTCAAGGCCACGGCCAAAGGCGTGACCCTTGAGCTGCAGCCTGCTGCTGGCGGCGCTGTCGAGCCATTACAGGCTGACTATGTGCTGGTCGCGATTGGCCGCCGGCCTTATACAGCCGGCCTGGGGCTGGAGACCGTGGGCCTGGCCACCGACAAGCGCGGCATGTTGGAAAACCAGCAGCACCGCAGCAGCGTGCCGGGCATCTGGATTATCGGCGACGTCACCTCCGGGCCGATGCTTGCGCACAAGGCTGAAGATGAAGCCATCGCCTGTATCGAACGGATTGCCGGGCATGCCGCCGAGGTCAATTACGAGGCGATTCCCGGCGTCATCTACACCAAGCCGGAAGTCGCCACCGTGGGCAAGACCGAGGAGCAGCTGAAAGCCGAAGGGCGCGCCTACAAGGTCGGCAAATTTCCCTTTACCGCCAACAGTCGGCGAAGATCAATCACGAGGCCGAAGGCTTCGTCAAAGTGCTGGCCGATGAGCGCACCGACCAGATTCTCGGCGTGCATATCGTCGGCCCCAGCGCAGGCGAGCTGATCGGCGAATACTGCGTGGCGCTGGAATTCAGCGCATCGGCTGAAGATATCGCGCTGATCTGCCACCCGCATCCGACCCGCTCGGAGGCGCTACGCCAGGCGGCGATGAGTGTGCATGGCTGGGCCATGCAGGCCTAAGCCTACTTACAGTCTGCTGCGCGTCGGCCCTGCTGCGTTAAAAGCAGGCTCGGAATGCTCATGTACAAAAGTACACTCCGCTTCCTTGCCTGCTTTGCCTTGCATGGCTCTAGCTCGCAAGACTTCAAAAAGATTCTTAAAGCCCCAAAGCATTACGCGCCGAAACGCTGGAGTTGCATCTCTTGCAAGCGGCTCCGGGTGCGGCGAAAGGCGAAGCTCAGGTAGCCCTCGTTATAGAACTCGGCGAGCGGTACCTGGGCTTCCAGATACAGCGGCACCTTGCGGTCGTAGCACTCATCGACCAGGGCGATAAAGCGCCGCACGCTGTCATCCTTGAGCGACAGGGCGGGTAGCTGGCGATCGCCCGCCTGCACCCGCTCGACGCCATCTTCGGTGCCACGGGCGATCTTCGCCGCGCGTTGCGGGCTGCTCAGGTTGGGCACCTCGCTGAGCAGAATGGCCTGGAAGCGGTCGCACAGGGCGATAAAGTCCGGCGCGGCCAAGGGCTGCTCGCACAAATCGGCACCAGAGCACGTCGTCGCAGTGACGCAGAGTCTTTACGCTGCGGTTGCCGAGTGTGAGCGGTTGATCGCTGCTGGGCCTACCTGCGGCCAGTTGGCTAAAGGTTCGGCTTAGCACACTTGGCAGCCCAGGCGTGGCAACCCAGTAACGGGTGTGCGCGGCGCCTGGGTGCAGGCGATGGTCTTGCTCGCCATTGATGCTCACCACCTGCATATGCCGCTGCAAGGCGGCCACTGCTGGCAGAAAGCGCTCACGGTTAAAGCCTTCGGCATACAACAGTTCGGGCGGCTGATTGGAGGTGGCCACCAGCACCACACCCTGTTCAAACATCACCTGGAACAGGCGGCCGAGAATGATCGCATCGCCGATATCGCTGACAAACAGCTCATCGAAGCACAGCACGCGCACTTCGCGACTCAGCTCCACAGCCAGGGCCTGCAGCGGGTCAGGCGTGCCGGTGAGCTGAAACAAGCGCCTATGGAAACTCTGAATAAGACTTCCTGATTTTGGCAAAATGCCCGGACGCCACCCGCCGAGTTTTCCGATGAAGCAAATGACCTTCGCCGATGCCGAGTACGCCGGCAAACGCAAGCAGACCCGCAAAGAGTTGTTCCTGATCGAGATGGATCGGGTGGTGCCGTGGAAGGGTTTGATCGCACTGATCGAACCGTATTACCCCAAGGGTGAAGGCGGTCGGCCGGCCTATCCGCTGATGGCGATGCTACGTGTGCACCTGATGCAGAACTGGTTCGGCTACAGCGACCCGGCGATGGAAGAAGCGCTGTACGAGACCACTATCCTGCGGCAGTTCGCCGGGCTGAGTCTGGAACGTATCCCCGACGAAACCACCATCCTCAACTTCCGTCGTCTGCTGGAGAAACATGAGTTGGCTGCCGGCATCCTGGCCGTCATCAATGGCTATCTTGGCGACCGTGGCCTGTCGTTGCGCCAAGGCACCATCGTCGATGCCACGCTGATCAATGCGCCGAGTTCGACCAAGAACAAGGACGGCAAACGCGACCCAGAGATGCACCAGGCCAAGAAGGGCAACCAATACTACTTCGGCATGAAGGCGCACATTGGCGTGGATGACGAGTCGGGGCTGGTACACAGCGTGGTAGGCACGGCGGCCAACGTGGCGGATGTCACTCAGGTCGACAAGTTGCTGCACGGCGAGGAAAACGTGGTGTGCGCCGATGCGGGTTATACCGGCGTCGAAAAGCGCCCCGAACATGATGGGCGCGAGGTGATCTGGCAGGTTGCTGCCCGCCGCAGCACCTATAAGAAGCTGGGTAAGAGCAGCCCGCTGTACAAAGCCAAACGCAAGATCGAGAAGGCCAAGGCCCAGGTGCGCGCCAAGGTTGAGCACCCGTTCCGGGTGATCAAGCGTCAGTTCAGTTATGTAAAGACACGCTTCCGTGGCTTGGCCAAGAACACGGCGCAACTGGTGACGCTGTTCGCGCTGTCGAACCTGTGGATGGCACGCCGACATTTACTGACCAATGCAGGAGAGGTGCGCCTGTAATGCGGGAAATGGCTGCCGCGAGCTACTCGCGGCGGCTAAAAACACAGAAATGAATGGGTAATCTGATCGTTTTTGATCGATTTGCCGCTTTCAAAATCGGCGGGGCTGAAGTCAGCCAGAAATACATGGCTACTTCAGACCATCCCTATGTACCCAGCGCATAAAGTGATGAAAGTGCTGACGCCGTGCCGGGACCTTCAGTCCTTTGTGAAAGCTGTCCATCAGCCAGGTTTTGCCACGGCCCACCGGCCCCCACAGATACACACCGTTGATCGAGCTCAAGGGTTCGTCTTGGTGCAACGCCTGATGGCAGTCGTGCAATGCCTGCGCGGCCTGCCACTGCGCAGGGTCGGACTTGAAACCGTCGCGGTTGATGGCCTGTTGATAGGTGGCGAGTGGGGAGCTGCAGTCCATCAGCGCGTCTCGATCCGCTTGTGCATATACACCGCACTGGCAGGGCAGAGGCTGGAGAATTCTGCGGTCTGGCGGATCGCTTCAGGCACGCCGGCTCGCTCGACGCTGCTGTAACCCCGGCGGCTGAAGAAGGCCTCGGCGCTGTTGGTAAGCAAGTACAGCTCATGTACGCCCAGTTGTTGCGCGTAGGCTTCGACCTCGGCAACCAGCGCACCTCCATAACCCATGCCGCGCGCTGCTGGGCTGACCACCAGTGAGCGCAGCAGCGCCACCTCGCCATAAGGCTGCAGGCCGATCAGCGCATCGGGGGCGTGCGTTGGCCCTGCGGCGATAAAGTGCGCGAAGTGTTCGGCTACAAGATCCGCTGTTGGTAGCCCGGCCGCGGCCAGTAACGCCTTGGCGGCCGCAGCCGGCGGGTGACGGTAAACGTTCATGGGCGTCCATCTGGGCGAGATAATCGGGTCAGCGTCGCGCTGGCACTTTACCCGAGCGCATAGCAAAAGATCCACATGTGTGGGTCTTTTGCATTCAACCGAGCGCTATCAGCGCCAGCTCAGAATTGGCCAGCCGGCCTGCTGGGCGTGCGCAAGCAGGGTTGGGTCGGGGTTGACCACATAGGGTTTGTCGACCACCTGCAGCAGCGGCAGGTCGTTGCGTGAGTCGGAGTAGAAGTAGGCGCCGTCGAGAACTTCGCCATGCTCTTGCAGCCAGGCACGCAGGCGCGTGACCTTGCCTTCGCGGTAGGTCATCACGCCCTGGGTACGGCCGCTGTAGTGGCCGTGCTGAACTTCCAGGTCGATGGCCAGCACTTCTTCAATCTTCAAGCGTGCAGCAACGGCGCTGACCAGAAAGTGCGCCGAGGCGGAAATCACCAGCACCCGGTCACCGGCGGCGCGGTGGTTGGCCAGGCAGCGGGTGGCGTCGCTGTAGAAAATCGGCTCGATCACGTCTTCGACAAAGGGCTCGACCACATGGGCGACTTCTTCCGGCGTGCGGCCCACCAGCGGCGACAGGGTGAAGGCCATATAGTCTTCCATGGCCAGGCTGCCGGCCGCGTATTGGCGCATCAGCTCCTGCTCATGGGCGATAAAACTGTCGGCGTCTGCCCAGCCGAGCTTGACCATTTCCTGGGTCCACAGGCTGGCGCAGTCCCCGCCGATCAGGGTTTCGTCCAGGTCGAAAATTGCCAGGGCCATCAGGCCACCTCACAGATTGCGTTGTCTTCGATGTTCAGGTTGATGCGTTGCCCGCTGGTGTGCAGATCCGCCGGGGAGCGGTTGAGTACGTCCACCAGCAGTTCGACGCCGCGCGCCTCGACACGGTAACGGATCACGTTGCCGAGCAGGCGATGGCTGTGGATCTGCCCGTCGATGCTGCCCTGGGCGCCAATCTGGATGGCTTCCGGACGGATCGCCACGCGGCTGTTGACCGGGCGCAGCAGCAGGCGGCTGGCGGCATCGGCGTCGAGCAGGTTGTAGTTGCCGATAAACCCGGCGGCAAAAACATCGGCCGGGGCGGTGTAGAGGGTTTCTGCGTCGCCGCTCTGGACGATCTTGCCGGCGTTCATCAGGAAGATACGGTCGCTCATGACCAGCGCTTCTTCCTGATCATGGGTGACGAAGATGGTGCTCAGGCCCAGCTCCTGCTGGATGCTGCGGATCTGCTCGCGCAGGTGCTTGCGAATCCGCGCATCCAGCGCCGACAACGGCTCGTCGAGCAGCAACAGGCGCGGGCGGGTGACCAAGGAACGGGCCAGGGCCACGCGCTGGCACTGGCCACCGGACAATTGCTGCGGATAGCGGCCGGAAAAGTCATTCAGCTCAACCAGCTCCAGTACTTCCTTGACCCGCTGTTCGGCCTCGCTGCCTTTGACCTTCTGCATACGCAGGCCAAAGGCGACGTTCTGTTGCACGGTCATGTTGGGGAACAGCGCGTAGCTCTGGAACACCATGCCGATGCCGCGTTTTTGCGGGGCGACGGGCACCAGGTTCTCGCCATCGAGCAGAATCTGCCCGCCATTCACCCCGGTTAAGCCAGCAATGCAACGCAGCAGGGTGGATTTGCCGCAGCCGGACGGGCCGAGCAGGGTGATGAATTCACCCTTGGCGATCTCGCAGTTGATGTCGCTGAAAATCGCGGTATCGCCGTAGCTCTTGTGCAGGCCTTGAATACTCAGATAACTCATGACTTGTCCTTATTCAGGCGGTTGGCCGCCCAGGTCATCAGCAGCACGAACATAAAGTAGGAAATCACCAACGCGCTGGTGAAATGACCGCTGTCGTTGCGCATGTTGTAGAGGTACACCTGCAGGGTTTCATAGCGGCTGCCGACCAGCAGGTTGGCGAAGACGAATTCACCGAACAGGAAGCTGAAGGAGAGAAACACCGAGACCATCAGGCCCTTGCGCAGGTTGGGCAGCACCACCATAAAGGCCGCGCGCCAGGTGCTGGCACCAAGCAGGTGGGCCGCGTCCATCAGGTCGCGCAAATTGATCGCCTGCAGGTTGTTACTGATCGCCCGGTACATAAAGGGCAGGGCGATGGTGAAGAAGCAGCCAATCAGAATCCACGGTGTGCCGAGGATTGGCAGCGGGCCGCCAGCGAACAGCTGCATCAGACCGACCGAGGACACCACCGGAGGAATGGCGAACGGCAGCAGGATCAACACGTTCATCACCGCGTCGAGTTTGGGGAAGTGGTAACTGACCACAAACAGCAGCGGCAGAATCAGCACCAGTGACAGCGCAAGCGCGGCCAGACAGACCAGCAAGGAGCGGCCGAAGGCGGCGAGAAAACGTGCATCACTCCACAGCGCCAGATACCACTTGAAGGTCAGTCCGCTAGGCAGCACGCTGGCCGACCAGCTGGTGGAAAACGAGTAAAGCAGGGTGCCGAGCAGCGGCAGCAAAAGGATCAGCAGCAGGCTGTAGACCACCAGCTGGTGGAACAGAGGCGAGCGTTTTTCAGCGTGGGACATGGTAGCTCCGGCGCAGCAGCCATTGGTGGACGATGGTGATCAGCGTCATCAGGCCAACCAGAATCATCGCCAGGGCACTGGCCATATTCGGGTCGAGGAAGATGTCGCCGGAAACCATGGCGGCAATCCGAATTGGCAGGATGTTGAAGTTGCCAGTGGTCAGCGCATACACCGTGGCGTAGGCGCCGAGGGCGTTGGCCAGCAGAATCACGAAGGTGCCTAGCAGCGCTGGGGTCAGCACCGGCAAGCCGATATGCCGCCAGAACTGCCAGTTGCTTGCGCCGAGCAACTCGGCCGATTCGCGCCAGTCATCACGCAGGGCGTCGAAGGCCGGGTAGAGCAGCAGCACACCCAGGGGAATCTGGAAGTAGGTGTAGAGGACGATCAGGCCGGTTTTCGAGTAGAGGTTGAAATCCTCGATGATCCCCGCCTGCTTGAGCAGGATGGTCAGTGCGCCGTTGAAGCCCAGCAGGATGATAAAGGCGAAGGCCAGCGGCACCCCGGAGAAGTTGCTGGTCATGTTGGAAAACGCCATGACGAAGTCGCGCAATTTGCTGTCGACTTGCCGCAGCGAGTAGCTGCCGAGAATGGCAATGCTGATGCCGATCAAGCTCGACCAGAACGCCACTTCCAGGCTGTGACGCATGGCCTGACGGTAGAACGGTGAGGAGAAGGCTTGCTGGAAGTTGCCCAGGCCCCAGCCCTCGCTAGTGTGCATGCTGTTGCTGGCCACCCAGAGCAGCGGGGCGATCTGAAAGGCGATAAAGAACAGGGCAAAGGGCAGCAGGCACAGCAGCGCCAGCCATTTGCCGCGCAGAGCAGACATCATGCGAGGAGCTCCCGGCAGACAGGTTTGTCGTGGGCCACGCCGAGTAGCTCGCAGACCGTACCGCACAACTCCAGCTGTTTGGGCTGGGCGTTGGGATCGAGGCTGAAGGCGCTGCCGAGTACCAGCAGCGGTACTTCGCGTTCCTCTGGCAGCAAACCGTTGTGGCTGCGATCGTTGTTCATGCCGTGGTCGGCGGTCACCAGAATCTGGTAGCCGGCATCGAGCCAGGGCTGAATATATTCGGCCAACAACACATCGGCCATGCGCACGCTGTTGCGGTATTGCGCGCTGTCGAGGCCGTGCTTGTGGCCGGCGTCGTCGATATTCATCGGGTGCACCAGCAGCAGGTTGGGCGCACGGCGCAGGCGCAGGCTTTCCGCATCGGCGAACAGGTGATCCGGGTAATGATCGGCGTAGTAGAAGTGGCCGTACTGAATTGGCAGGTTGGCGTCTGTCGTGTGACGGTCGCGCGCTGCTTGGAATGGCGAGCGGTTATACAGCTCGCTGACCCAGTGATAGGCCGCTGCAGCGGTAATCAGCCCGGCGTCGCGGGCGTAGTGGAACATGCTGCGCTGAGTCGACAGGCGCGAGACATCGTTATTGACGATGCCGCTGTCGATGGGCGCAACACCGGTCAGAATCGCTTCATACAGCGGGCGTGACAGGGCCTGGAGTTCACAGTCGAGCTTGTACAGCGCGGCGCGTCCAGCCTGGCAGTAAGCCTGCAGATGCCCCAGCGCGTGCTGAGCCACCTGATAGCTCAAGCCATCCGAACCACGAGGATGACGTTGTGCGACATGATTGAAAGCCTTAGCAACCGAATCGGCCCCGGAGTGTATCCGGGGCCAGATTGCATTAGTTCATATTGATGATGACGTGTTCCTGCCACAGACGCGGCAGTGCTTTGGACGTGGCTTCCCAGGCAGCAGCATCCTTGATTGGCTGAACCTTGGCGTATTGCTCCTGCGGCAGCAGCTTGGCTTGTACTTCGGCTGGCAGGGTCAGGTGCTCGGCACGGATTGGGCGGGCGTTGCCTTTTGCCAGGTTGATCTGGCCAGCGTCGCTCAAGATGTACTCACGCGCCAGTTTGGCTGCGTTGGGGTTTTTCGCCCACTTGTTGATGATGGTGCTGTAGCCGGAAATCACCGAACCATCGGAAGGAATCAGTACTTCGAAGCGGCTTGGGTCGATCTGGTCGCGGTAGCTCAGGCCGTTGAAGTCCCATACCACGCCCACTTCCACTTCGCCTTTTTCCAGGGTCTGGATGGTTGGGTTGGCCAGCGACAGACGGCCTTGTTTGGCCAGCTCGCCGTAGAAATCCAGCGCCGGTTGCACGTTGCTTTCATTACCGCCCATGGCGATGGCGGCAGCCAGTACACCGTTTACGGCTTGTGCGGCGGTGCTGACATCGCCGGCAGAGACTTTGTAAGTGCCCTTTTTCAGGTCAGCCCAGGAACGCGGGATATCCTTGACCAGCTGCTTGTTGACGATAAAGGCAATGGAGCCGGTGTAGGCGAGCATCCAGTGGCCGTCAGCGTCCTTGGCCCAGGCTGGAATCTGTTCCCAGGTGCTCGGCTTGTAGGGTTGGGTTACACCCTGCTGCACGGCGATGGGGCCGAAGGCCGCGCCGACGTCGCCGATATCTGCGGTGGCGTTGTCTTTTTCAGCGGCGAACTTGGCAATTTCCTGGGCCGAGCTCATGTCGGTGTTCATATGCTTCAAGCCATACAGCTTGTTCAGGTCAACCCAGGTGTCCTTCCAGTTGGCCCAGCTATCTGGCATGCCCACACTGTTCACCGCGCCTTCAGCGCGCGCGGCTTTTTCCAGTGCTTGCAAATCCGTTTCAGCAGCCATGGCCGAGGTGGCCAGGGCGATGGCTGAGCCCATCAGTGAAGCCAGCAGCAGTTGTTTCATTGGAAACTCCTTTGCGATTGAAGTGCGTGCAGTGAAAAGTTCTGGTCTAGATCAGCAAGACCCAGGCCAATTTAGGCGTGTTAAATGACAGTTTTATGTACGTTGGTCATTTACCGGCTCGGGCCGGGTTGCACAAACTGGCGCACCACTAGCGTAGACCATGAACAAATTCAGTCATGTAAGGCCTGCAGCCCAAGATTTATAAGCTTTTGCTGCTACTGAAAGAAAGTTTTCATGGCGTGGTCATCAAGACTGCTTAAACTTGAAACATGGTTTTTACTGCTGCACCCACAGGTTGATGCCCCGAAATGGGGTTGGACTAGTCCAATTTTGGAGGTTTTGATGCGCGATGAAGCGCCGCGGGCAGTCACAGCTATATGCCGGGCATTGGAAGAACAGATCGAACACGGCCTGTTGCCGTCGGGCAGTCAGCTGCCGGCCGAGCGCAAGCTCAGCGAGGTATTCGATACCACGCGCATCACCCTGCGCGAGGCGCTGGGCCAGCTGGAGGCTCAGGGGCTGATCTATCGCGAGGAGCGTCGCGGCTGGTTTGTTTCGCCACCGCGCGTGGCCTACAACCCGCTGGTGCGCAGCCACTTTCACGCCATGGTCGGCGAGCAGGGGCGGGTGCCGGCCACCGAAGTGCTGAGCGCGCGGCTGATTCCGGCCAGCGCTGTCCAGCGTCTACCAGATCCGTCGCGCGCGGCGCATCGACGGCCGCCTGGTGTTGTATGTCGAGCACTACCTCAATCCGAACTACTTCGCGGGCATTCTGGACTTCGACCTGACCCGTTCGCTGACCGAATTGTATGCCAGTGAATACGACATTCATTACGGCCGAGTGCGGTTCGATATGGTGCCCACGGCCTTGCACAGCGAAGCCGCGTCGGCATTGAAGGTAGCGGTGGGCAGCCCGGCGCTGCGTATCGTGCGGATCAACCGCGACCAGCATGGCCGCTTGATTGATTGCGACCTGGAGTTCTGGCGCCACGACGCCCTGCATGTAAGTGTCGAAGTGCCAGAGTGATTTAGCGACCTGGCGGCCACTCGTCATGGCTGGGTAAATCGGCGCTTGCCAGCCATGGCTTGTCATGACTAGTCCAGATGTGTTGGGCAGGGCGTTCGCCGGGGTCCTGATCCAGCGTTGCCACGCGGATGATCACATGGGGCTGGGCAGGTCGTTCAGCCACCAGCTGAGAGCCGCAGACCGAACAGAAGTGGCGCAGCTTGCCCGGCGAAGACTCATAGCTGGATAGCTTGTCTTCACCACGCAGCCAGTGAAAATCCTCACGCAGCACGCCAGCCGTAGTGGCGAACGGGGCGGCATGAGCTTTTTGGAATGTCAGGCAGTGACAGTGGCCAATCGGCTTGTCCAGGCGCGCGACACTGTAGGCCAGCGCACCGCACAAACAGCTCCCCGTCAGCATCAGGGCAACTCGGCGCTGGCGTAAAACGCCGTCAGCACTTTCACTAGGTGCGCCAGATCATGGCTGCCGGCCAGTTCGCGGATCGAGTGCATAGCGAAGGTCGGCAGGCCAATATCCACGGTACGTACGCCCAGCTGGCTGGCGGTGATCGGGCCGATGGTCGAGCCGCAACCCATGTCGCTGCGGGTGACGAAGCTCTGCACCGGCACTTCATTTTCCAGGCACAGGTGACGGAAAAATCCGGCGGTTTCGCTGTTGGTGGCGTAGCGCTGGTTGCTGTTGATCTTGATCACCGGACCGGCGTTGAGCTTGGGGCCGTGGTTGGCGTCATGCTTGTCGGCGTAGTTGGGGTGTACGCCGTGGGCATTGTCGGCGGAAACCAGCAGCGAGCGCTGGATGGTACGGACGAAGGCATCACCGTCCGGCAGCACGCGACGCAATACCTGTTCGAGCATCGGGCCGTCGGCGCCGCAGGCCGAGCAGGAGCCGACTTCTTCATGGTCGGTACAGACCAAGACGCAGCTTTCTTCATCCGGCGCGGCCAGCAGTGCCTGCAGGCCGGCGTAGCAGGACAGCAGATTGTCCAGCCGTGCGCCAGCGATAAAGTCGTTGTTCAGGCCAATGACTGCAGCGCTTTGGGTGTCGTAGAAACTCAGCTCGTAATCGAGTACCGCATCGGCGCTGAAATCGTGTTCGCGGGCCAGTTGATCGGTGATCAGTGCGCGAAAGTCGGCGGGCTCATCGCCGGATAATTGCGCGAGGATTGGCGGCAGCTCAATCTGCTGGTTGATCGCCCAACCCTGGTTGGCTTCACGGTTGAGGTGGATGGCCAGGTTGGGAATGATCGCAATCGGGCTTTGAAAATCGATCAGCTGGCTTTCCACCTTACCGTCGCGGCGGTAGGTGACTCGACCGGCCAGCGATAGATCGCGGTCGAACCAGGGCGCCAGCAAGGCACCGCCGTAGACCTCAACGCCAAGTTGGAAAAAGCCTTGTTGCTGCAACTCCGGCTGCGGTTTGACCCGCAGGCACGGGCTGTCGGTGTGTGCGCCGACCAGGCGGATACCGCCTTCCAGCGGCGCGCGCTTGCCCAGCTTGAAGGCGATGATCGAGGAATCGTTGCGCGTGACGTAATAACGACCGCCGGCCTCAGTATGCCAGCTGGCGCGCTCGTCCAGGTGCTGAAAGCCGGCCGCTTCAAGGCTCAATGCGAGGCTGGCGGTGGCATGAAAAGGGGTTGGCGAGGCCTTGAGGAACTCGATCAGGCCTTGATTCAAATCTTCGCGCATAGGGCACTCCAGACGGCAATCGGCCGAGTTTAGCGGATTTGCCTGGCGCTTTGGGCTGCCGCGCTCGACAGATCAGCGTGCAATGCTGATCAGGCTCAGCAGATAACCGTCGAACTCGGCGAACTGGCCTTCCAGCTCACTGCCGGCGGGCCAGTCCGTATGCAGGTCAATCAGTAACCGCATACGCGCCTTATTGTCGGCGTCGACGCTGAGCAGTTCGGCATCCTGAAAATAGAAGTGCTGCAATACCTGTGGGTAGAGCGCCTTGAACAGGCTTTCCTTGAGCGAGAAGGTCAGGCTGATGCGTTGCGCGCGCTGCTCGCTCGGCAAGGCTTCCAGGCGGAACAGCTCGGCTGGAGTAAGAATTTCCCCGGCCAGGCGTTCGGCGCGGCTGGCCGACATGATCTGCTCGATATCCAGTCCAAGGCCGCGCCAATCCGTGCTTTTGCCCACCACGGCGCCGGCCCAGCCGCTGCCGTGGGTGATGGAGCCGACCATACCGACTGGCCACTGCGGCGCGCGATCTTCACCAGAAGCTGGAACTGCCGCTGTACCGGTCACGCGCAGCAAGGCTTCACGCGCGCACAGGCGGCCGGCCAGGTATTCGGCCTGGCGTTTAGCCACGCCGCGCACCGGCTCGATGGTGCAGCGGCTGAAGTCCGCCATATCCAGCAGCTCTGGAGTAAAGAGGGTGCTGATCAGCTGCACCGCCGGCAGCTTGTGCGGCAATGGCCAGTGGTCATTCAGCGGGCTGCAGCAGGATGGCAAGTAGGCTGTATTCATCGGCCTATTCTGCCGCGCGGCGTTTGGTACGGCCAGCTGGCGCGGGCGTTTACATTTCTTTGCAAAGCCGCAACAAAGCTAAACGGAGTTGCCGAGACTTTTTTGCCACACTGCGGCATGCGTTTCTTCGGGGACGCAGGTGAGGTTGTAGCTGGTGCAGGCGTGAGGCTTGTTCCGGCATTTCTCTGAGAATGAGTACGGGAGCCCGTTTGGGCTCCCGTTTTTTTGTCTGCCATCCCTGGCCGCCACCCTGCGGGCCGTCGCGCTGCCTGTCTAACGCTCCAACCCCTGTGCTATTTGCCCACCAGGCTTAAACGTCTGCTGCCTGGTATCGGTCTGCGCGCGGCTATGATGCTGCGATCCAGGTCGCCCTTGAGGGTTTCGAACAGGTCGCGGGTGAATACGCGGTTGCCGATGTACCAGGAGTGGTCCTCGCTGCCGAGAAACTTATGCGGTTGGTCGCGGGCTTGCAGGGCTTTATCGCTGAGCAGCTGCTGGTGGTAGGCGGTGCAGTCAATATCGACTGTCGAGTCCGGCGCATTATCCGGCAGGCCCACCCGACCTGCGCGTGGCGCTACGCCGGCGCGTTTGACGTTGGACAGTTTCAGCACGCTGTCGCCAAAGCTGAAGTAGTTGGTCAGACGCGTGCAGTGACGGTACAGCGAATCGCTGCTGGCATGCCCCTGGCTCAACGACGAGGCCGAGACATCGGAGCCGATAAAGCACAGTTGGCTGATCATCCAGCTGTTGTTTTCCAAGCGTGCGTCGTCGGCGTCGTCGAAGGCTTCGCGCACCACGTAGGTGCCCATTGAATGGGCGAGAATATGCGTGTTTACCGCGCAATCCGGAGTCTGCTTGGCGGCCAGCAGGGCAATCAGGTCGGTAACCAGCTGCATCGCACTGAGCTTGGCGTCGTGACGGTCTTCCAGATAGCCAACGGTCTTGTTGTCGCTGGGCCAGTCGAACGACACCACAACGCCTTTCCAGCCCAACGCCTTGAGGTCGCTCTGCAACTGGCGATGGCGCTTGAGCACTTCAGGTGCGCTGTTGTTGTAGCCATGCACGTAGACCAGGATGTCTCCACGCTCGGCGCCGGTGCGCTCATCCGTGCCCCAGATGGCCTTGGCCAGCAACTGCTGCACCCAGGCCTTGACCCAGGTTTCGCCCATGCGCCCGTGTTTGGGGATGGGCTCGTCGACATCCGCAGGCACCAGCAGCATATGTGAAGGGCCGGGTTCGGCATCGAACGCGGCTTGTTTTACACGGCGGGCGCTGACTACAAAGTCGTTCATCGCAAGTACTCCTTGGCTGTTGCACAAGTGGCTCCATGCGCTGCGTCTACGACCTGGCTGGCGTATCTGAGCCGATAAGGCCCAGTCGGCTTGCGTGCCGAAATCACTGGGTGGGGCGGTAAGCAACGCCAAGCCGTGACCGCTACAGCGCCGCTCCCGGCTGCGTCTTTTTTCGCCTGCTAGTCAGGCTAGTTCCACTGCTCTGGTGCAACAAAAAACTGCGGCACAGGGTGATGAACGGTTTTGCCCAGTGAGTAGCTGATCGAAACGCACAATGGCTATGCACTGCGCGCAAAACCATCCCGAATGACTGCGTGCTAATCTGCCAGAGCGGCCGATTTAGAGCCTTTTGTGAGCCTGCCGATGCCTGCTGCCAATTCCTCAGCGCACCTGATGCGCGGTACTCCCGCCTACCGGCGCGCGACCCTGGCGCTGTTCTGCGCCGGGTTTGCCACCTTTGCCTTGCTCTACTGCGTGCAGCCGCTGTTGCCGCAGCTGGCCGCGCACTTTTCCGTATCGGCGGCGGGCAGTAGCCTGGCGTTGTCGCTGACCACCCTGAGTCTGGCCGTCTGCCTGCTGGTATCCGGTGCGCTGGCCGAGAGTTGGGGGCGCAAGCCGGTGATGGTGGCCGCCCTGGGGCTTGCGTCGCTGTTGGGGATTGCCTGCGCGCTGGTGAATAGCTGGGATCATCTGCTCTGGCTGCGTACCTTGCTTGGCCTGGCCCTGAGCGGATTGCCGGCGCTGGCCATGGCCTATGTTGGCGAGGAGTTCGATCCCGAAGCGTTGCCTGCGGCGATGGGCCTGTATATAGGCGGCACCGCTTTAGGTGGTTTGCTTGGCCGGCTGCTGGCAGGCTTGCTCAGTGATCTCGGTGGCTGGCCGCTAGCCCTGGCCGGGATTGCCGGCATGGGTTTGCTGGCGCTGGGGCTGTTTACCTGGCTGCTACCGCCGTCGCGGCATTTCACCGCGCAGTCGTTGTCGCTACGCGGCCTGCTGCGTAACTTTGCGCTGCACCTGGGCAACGCTGAATTACGCCGTCTGTTTCTGTTGGCGTTTCTGTTGATGGGCGGCTTCGTCGCCTTATTCAACTACGTCGGCTTTCGTCTGGTCGCGGCGCCGTTCAATCTATCTTCCAGCCTGATTGGCCTGCTGTTTACGGTGTATCTGCTGGGTATCGTCAGCGCCGGTTGGGCGGGGCGGCTGGTGCCACGCCTTGGCTCAGCGCGGCGGTGGCGGGTCTGGCCTTGTTTACCCTGGGCTTCTTTGCCGCCCATGCGGTGGCCAGCGGCCAGGTGGGGCAGCGCGCGCATGGCGCCAAGGCGCAGGCGTCGGCGTTGTACTTGTGCGCCTACTACCTGGGCTCCAGCGTGATCGGCTACGCCGCCGGGTATATCTGGGAGCATGCGGGCTGGCTGCCGATGCTCGCCGTGCTGGCGGCGTTGTTTGTCGCTGCTGGGATCAGTGCGCGCAAGTTGTAAGAGGGTCGTTCAGCATTTGTTCAGCAAGGGTTCAGTGGGCGTTCAGCTTGGGGTAGGCAACATGGACCTCGAGTTAAGCAACACCGACTAATCACTGAGGACACACCATGAACCGCACTCTTAGCAAACTGGCCCTGGCAACTTCCCTGACCTTCGCGGCGGCTGCGGCCAATGCCGGCGACAACTTTGTTGGCCTGACCTGGGGCCAGACCGACAACAACATTCAGAAATCCAGCGCGCTCAACAGCAACCTGAACAATCCCAAGCTCGACAAGGTGATCAACGACACGGGCACCTGGGGCGTGCGAGCTGGTCAGGTCAGCGAGACAAACCGTTACTACATGACCTACGAAAATGTCTCGGATACCGACAGCGGCAACAAGCTGCGTCAGCAGAACCTGCTGGGCAGCTACGATGTGTTCCTGCCGATTGGTGACTACAACACCAAACTGTTCGGTGGTGCTACCGCCGGCCTGGTCAAGCTGGAGCAGGAGAGCAAAGGCTTTAAGCGTGACAGCGATATTGGTTATGCCCTCGGCCTGCAGGCTGGCATTCTTCAGGACATCAACCAGAATGCCTCGATTGAAGCCGGTTACCGCTACCTGCGCACCAATGCCAGCACTGAAATGGCACCACACGGTGCAGGCAAAGTCGGCTCATTGGACCTGCACAGCAGCGGCCAGCTGTACCTGGGTGCCAACTACAAGTTTTAATCCGCTAGGCCAAAAGGGCCGGGCACAATGCCCGGCCGCTTTATTGGAGGAATGTGCAGGATGAAACTGTTGGTCGTGGAAGATGAAGCGCTGCTGCGTCACCACCTCTATAGCCTGCTGGGCGAGCAGGGCCACGTGGTCGATGCCGTGGCCAATGCCGAAGAAGCACTGTACCGCGCTGCCGAATACAACCATGACCTGGCGGTGATCGATCTTGGCTTGCCCGGCATGAGCGGCCTGGACTTGATTCGTCAGCTGCGCAGTCAGGACAAGAGCTTCCCCATTCTGATTCTCACCGCCCGCGGCAACTGGCAGGACAAGGTCGAAGGCCTGGCCGCCGGAGCTGATGATTACGTGGTCAAACCCTTTCAATTCGAGGAGCTGGAAGCGCGCCTGAACGCCTTGCTGCGCCGTGCTTCGGGCTTTACCCAGGCGAGCATTGCCGCCGGTCCGCTCGTGCTCGACCTCAACCGCAAACAGGCGCTGCTTGAAGGCGAAGCCCTGCAACTGACGGCCTACGAGTACCGCATTCTCGAATACCTGATGCGCCACCAGCAGCAGGTGGTGGCCAAGGAGCGGCTGATTGAGCAGCTCTACCCGGATGACGAAGAGCGCGACCCCAATGTGATCGAGGTGCTGGTCGGCCGTCTGCGCCGCAAGCTCGAAGGCCAGCTGGATTTCAAACCGATTGAAACCGTGCGCGGTCAAGGCTACCTGTTTAGCGAGCGCTGCCGATGAGTGAGGCCGAACTGAGTAAACCGGGCGCGGGCCGTCGCGGCGAATCCTTGCGCTTGCGTCTGATGCTCGGCACAGCGGTATTGGCTGTGCTGTTTATGCTGGCACTGCTGCCGGCCTTGCGCGGCGCTTTTGTCATCGCCCTGGAGCAGTCCATCGAAAAGCGCCTGGCTTCGGACGCCGCCGGGCTGGTTACTGCCGCGCGTAACGAGCAAGGCCGATTGAGCATGCCGGACAAACTGCCAGCAGAGGAATTCGACACGCTGGAAGCCAAGCTGCTGGGCTTTATTTATGACCGCCAGGGCAAACTGGTCTGGCAGTCACGTTCCTCCCTGGACGAAAGCGTCAGCTACCGCCCACGCTACGATGGCAGTGGCCACGAATTTGTGCGCATCACCGATGCTCATGGCCGCGAGTTCTTCGTCTATGACGTGGAAATCGACCTGCTGCGCGGGCAGAGCGCGGCCTTCAGTGTGGTGACCATGCAGCCGGCCAGCGATTACCAGGCCATGTACGACGGTTTTATGGGCCGGCTCTACCTCTGGCTCGGCGGCGCGCTGCTGGTGTTGCTCGGGCTGCTGTGGTTCGGCCTGACCTGGGGCTTTCGCAGCCTGCGCGGGCTTAGCGCCGAGCTGGATCAGGTGGAGGCGGGTACCCGCGCCGGCCTGAGTGAGGAGCACCCACGCGAGTTGTTGCGCCTGACCGGCTCGCTCAACCGCCTGCTGGAAAGTGAACGCCAGCAACGCGAACGCTACCGACATTCCCTGGACGACCTGGCGCACAGTCTGAAAACCCCCTTGGCCGTGCTGCAAAGCGTGGCCGAGGTGATCGACAAGCAGCCGCAGAACCATGAGCAGTCACAGGTGCTGCAGCAGCAGATTGAGCGCATGAGTCAGCAGATCGGCTATCAGCTACAACGCGCCAGCCTGCGCAAAAGCGGCTTGATCCGTCATAGCACACACCTGGCGCCTTTACTCGATACGCTCTGCGGTGCGCTGGACAAGGTCTACCGCGACAAGCAGGTGCAGATACTGCGCGATTTCGCCAGCGAGCAGCACCTGCCAATGGAGCGCGGCGCGCTGCTGGAGCTGCTCGGCAACCTGCTGGAAAACGCCTACCGCCTATGTCTTGGCCAGGTGCGTGTGAGCGTGCGTCAGCAGGGCAGTGTGCTCGAACTCTGCGTCGAAGACGACGGCCCCGGGGTGCCGGCTGATCAGCGTGAGCGCATTCTGCGCCGTGGTGAGCGGCTGGATGCCCAGCATCCGGGGCAGGGCATCGGTACCGCTGTGGTCAAGGACATCATCGAAAGCTACGACGGAGAGTTGCTGCTAGAGGATTCGGCGTTGGGTGGCGCTAGTTTTCGTGTACGGCTGAGCGATTGAAGCAAGCCGTGGATGCGCGGTGGCAGAAGAGCAGAGGTGAATTGCTCTAGTACGCGTACTGGTCGACTATTGTCAGCCTTAGTGAGCTTTCCTTAAACCTTTGCTATAGGCCAGCCGATAAGGCTCGTCGAGAGGTCAGCCATGCCGTCTCCAGCTGAATCAACCGTTGCCAATCACCACGTCGTCGCTGTAGAGCGGTTAGCAACAGGTTTTGCCTTACGCCGCTTCGAGTCTGAACTTGAAGCCGAATACCGTGACTTCTCTTATTCCAGCTACCGGCAAACCCGGCGCGTGGCTATCGGCTTACTGCTGCTCAGCTTTTTGGCCTTCTTTGCGTTTGATCTGTTGTTGCTCTACAGCGTTGGTGCAAACCCTACGACCTTGCCGGTCATGCTGGTGCGGTTGTGTGCGCTGTTGATCATCATGTTTAGCGCCTATCGAGTGTTGAGGCGTCCGGACCTTGTCACTGGCTATCGCTGGATACCGATTGCTCTGGGAAGCCTTAGTCTGGGCATGCTGCTGGTGACGTTGATGTACCACCAGGCTCAGGAGCAGATGCAGTTGCCCTACAGTCTGGAGGGTATGATGCTGATCCAGATAGTGATCTTTGTGCCCATCGGCTACAGCTACCGCAATAGCCTCTGTTTGGGCATCACCACGTTGTTATGTACCTGCCTGGCAATACAGCTGACCACCTCAGCCGAATCGTCTATCCAAGACCTGTCGTCCTTGGCCTACCTGACGATAGCGACTCTAGCTGGGGCAACGCCGGTTACTGCCAGGAACATTCAATGCGCGGGCTGTTTCTTGCCAAACGCGATTTGCGAACCATGGCCGATACCGACGGTCTGACCCAGCTCTACAATCGCCGCAGTTTTGACCTGTTGTTACAGCGTGCTTTGCAGGAAGCCAAGCGTGAGCAAATGCGCATTGCATTGATCATGCTCGATCTCGACCACTTCAAGGCTTACAACGATTGTTATGGTCATCCGGCCGGAGACCTTGCCTTGCAGCGCATTGCCGCTGTGCTGGCCAAGCATCCGCGCCGTGATCTGGACTTTGCCGCGCGTTTGGGTGGTGAGGAGTTCGCCCTGGTGCTGCGTAACCCTGATAGCACCTACCTGGCCAGTACCTGCGAAAGCATCCGCCGTAAAATCTGCGAAGAATTGGCAATTGAGCACCAGAAAAACCCCGCGCAGGTGATGACCGCTAGCCTCGGTGCGAGCTTCAGCAATGCCAGCGACACGACCGCCACTCTCTACCAGCGCGCGGATCTGGCGCTGTATCGAGCCAAGGCAAGTGGCCGAAATCGTGTGGAAATCGATTAAACGGTGATGTGTCTGGCGTTCGAGTGCTTGGTCATTTGTCTTTGCTACATAACGTTTCGGTTAAGGGGCGGCTTTAGGGATGGTCTGAAAAAGACTTCCTGATTTTGGCAAAATATCCGCACTCCACCCGCCGAGTTTTCCGATGAAGCAGATGACCTTCGCCGACGCCGAGTATGCCGGCAAGCGCAAGCAGACCCGCAAAGAATTGTTCCTGATCGAGATGGATCGGGTAGTGCCATGGAAAGGGTTGATCGCTTTGATCGAGCCGCATTATCCAAAGGGTGAAGGCGGCCGACCGTCCTATCCGCTGATGGCGATGCTGCGAGTGCATCTGATGCAAAACTGGTTCGGTTACAGCGATCCGGCGATGGAAGAGGCGCTGTACGAGACCACCATCCTACGCCAGTTTGCCGGGCTGACTCTGGAGCGCATTCCTGACGAAACCACCATCCTCAACTTCCGCCGCTTGCTGGAAAAACACGAACTGGCTGCCGGCATCCTGGCCGTGATCAATGGCTACCTGGGTGACCGTGGTTTGTCGCTGCGCCAAGGCACCATCGTCGATGCCACGCTGATCAACGCGCCGAGTTCAACCAAGAACAAGAACGGTAAGCGTGACCCTGAGATGCACTCAACCAAGAAAGGCAATCAGTATTACTTCGGCATGAAGGCGCACATCGGGGTGGATGACGAGTCTGGCTTGGTGCACAGCGTGGTGGGTACTGCCGCCAACGTGGCGGATGTCACCCAGGTCGATAAGCTGCTGCACGGCGAGGAAAACATGGTGGGGGCCGATGCCGGATATACCGGTGTCGAGAAGCGCCCCGAGCATGAGGGCCGTCAAGTGATCTGGCAGGTTGCAGCACGGCGTAGCACTTACAAGAAACTCGGTAAGCGCAGCGCGCTGTACAAAGCCAAGCGCAAAATCGAGAAGGCCAAGGCCCAAGTGCGAGCCAAGGTCGAGCATCCGTTTCGGGTGATCAAGCGTCAGTTCGGTTATGTGAAGACGCGCTTCCGTGGCCTGGTCAAAAACACGGCGCAACTGGTGACTTTATTCGCGCTGTCAAATCTGTGGATGGCGCGCCGACATTTACTGACGAATGCAGGAGAGGTGCGCCCGTAATGCTGGAAATGGCTGCCGCGAGGTGCTCGCGGCGGCTAAAAACACAGAAATGAGCCGGTAATCTGATCGTTTTTGATCGATTTATCACTTTCGAAATCAGCAGAGGCTGACGTCAGCCAGAAATGCATGGCTACTTCAGAGGATCCTTAGGGATGGTCTGAAAAAGACTTCCTGATTTTGGCAAAATATCCGCACTCCACCCGCTGAGTGTTCCGATGAAACAGATGACCTTCGCCGATGCCGAATACGCCGGCAAGCGCAAACAGACCCGCAAAGAGCTGTTTCTGATCGAGATGGATCAGGTGGTGCCGTGGAAGGGTTTGAACGCACTGATCGAACCGTATTACCCCAAGGGTGAAGGCGGTCGGCCGGCCTATCCGCTGATGGCGATGCTACGTGTGCACCTGATGCAGAACTGGTTCGGCTACAGCGATCCTGCGATGGAAGAGGCGCTGTACGAGACCACCATCCTGCGTCAGTTCGCCGGGTTCAATCTGGAGCGCATTCCCGACGAAACCACCATCCTCAACTTCCGTCGCCTGCTGGAGAAACATGAACTGGCGGCTGGCATTCTGGCGGTGATCAATGGCTATCTGGGTGACCGGGGCCTGTCGTTACGCCAAGGCACCATCGTCGATGCCACACTGATCAAAGCGCCGAGTTCGACCAAGAACAAGGACGGCAAACGCGATCCAGAAATGCACCAGACCAAGAAAGGCAACCAGTACTACTTCGGCATGAAGGCCCACATCGGTGTGGATGACGAGTCGGGCCTGGTGCACAGCGTGGTAGGCACGGCGGCCAACGTGGCGGATGTCACCCAGGTCGACAAACTGTTGCACGGCGCGGAGAACGCAGTCTGCGCCGATGCCGGTTATACCGGTGTCGAGAAGCGTACCGAGCATGATGGGCGTGAGGTGATCTGGCAGATCGCGGCACGCCGCAGCACCTACAAAAAACTGGGCAAGCGCAGCGCTTTATACAAAGCCAAGCGCAAGATCGAGAAGGCCAAGGCGCAGGTTCGGGCCAAGGTCGAACACCCGTTCCGAGTGATCAAGCGGCAGTTCGGTTATGTGAAGACGCGCTTCCGTGGTCTGGCGAAGAACACGGCGCAACTGGTGACACTGTTCGCGCTGTCGAACCTGTGGGTGGCGCGCCGACATTTGCTGGCCAATGCAGGAGAGGTGCGCCTGTAATGCGGGAAATGGCTGCCGCGAGGTGCTCGCGGTGGTCAAGAACGCAGAAGTGAGCGGCTGATCTGAGCGTTTGATCGATTTGCCGCTTTTAAAATCAGCAAGGGCTGAAGCTGACCGGAAATACAGGGCTACTTCAGACCATCCTTAGCCCGTCCCAGTGAGCGAAGCGAACGGTTTGAACCACTAGTTAGAGGGTGGTGCCGATATTCCAGCTGTTCTCATGCGTTTTATTAACAGATTGATTCCGTCGGATTTTATGCAAAGTATTATTCCGATGAATATTTCAACGATTGTAATGAGTTCGTTTATTGCGAGTTCGCCGATCCTGCCGGGATATTCTGGCGGTTGTCCAATGTAGCTAATAAGCCAGGCAGCATTAAATATTAGGTCGGATATGTTTTTGGTGATGATGTAAATACCCAATATACATAGTGCTGCTGATTGTAGTTGCTCGGCGGTAATATTTGTGTTGAGCGTACTTTCAGAATTTACTGGCGTAAGAAACTTGGAGATTGTCAGTGGAAGCTTTGTTGGTGCTAATGCTGCGATTAACATGACGTTTATTTCAAATATTGCAATTGCTGCATAAGTCTTATACTCGCCAGAATTTGTTGCTGCTACCTGGGTCAATAAAAAATACTGACGTATTACTGCAAGAAAAGTCGAGTAGAAAATATAAATTCCAAGAACCCGGATAGGGATGCTCAGGAGTTCAGTGTATTTCATGTGCATCCTCTAACGTAAAGTTGAGGGGCGCGCCGCTTTTGGCGCGTCCCTCTCAAGCGCCATGTTAGGCAATGGCGACCCGCTTGCGCAAAGAAAACGCCAGATATGCAACGTAGCCTCCAATAAGAACATCAACTGAACCACAAAATTCGGGCCACCAAGTTGGAACGCCAGCATTGACAAACAAAACATCGTGATAGAAATCATAAGCGGCGTGTGCGACATAGCCGATGGCTAGCAGCACCAAAGTAGCAAACGATCTGGATCTGTAGGCAACATAGGCAATGGCGAGAAAGGCTACGCTTGCCATAAGCTCATTAAGTAAGGCGGTGTAATCAGTGGCGTACACAGCAAAAACCCAATAATAGATAGGGAGCGTAGCTAGCAACATTGGGTACGCCCATCGGGGTTTTTCCAATCTCCTCGTCCTAAATCGTAGAACAACGATAACTGCTATGAATATGCCAATCGTAAGTGCGTAGATGTTCATTTTTGATTGCCTAACGTTTGGTTAAGGGGCGGGCTTTAGCCCGTCCCAGTGAGCGAAGCGAACGATTTGAATGCTGTAATGGACTCTCCCCGCGCCACAGTTCTATACCCAGAACCGCGGTGACTGAACAAAGGGAGAGGCGCGATGAAACGAATTGCGGTTGATCTGGCCAAGTCCGTTTACCAAGTTGCCGAGAGTGTCCGTTCCGGCCAGGTGGTGCAGCGCAAGCGGCTGAACCGAGAGGCGTTCAGGCGATATATACAGGAGCAAACTGAGCCGGTCGAGTGGGTGATGGAGGCTTGCGGCACGGCCCATTACTGGGGGCGCGTGGCACAGGCACTGGGCCATTCGATAAAGCTGATCCACCCGCGCTATGTACGCCCGTATCGACGCCGCAACAAAACCGACCGTAATGACTGTGATGCGATGCTGGAGGCCGCGCGCTGCAAGGATATCTATCCGGTGCCGGTGAAAACCCATGAGCAACAACAGGTGCAGCAACTGCACGGGCTGCGCGAAACCTGGAAGAAAAGCCGTACCCAGCGGATCAACCTGCTGCGCGGCATCCTGCGCGAAGCGGGTATCGAAGCCCCGGTCGCCACCGCCGCGTTTATCCGTGCGGCCCACGAGTTGGTTGAGCGCCCAGAAGTCGCCCCCTTGAGCCATCAACTGCATATCGTCCTTGCGGAAATCAACCTGCACGAACAGTGCGTGGCCAAGTGTGAGCAGCAACTCAAACGCTGGCACGCCGACGATGAAGTGGTGCGCAAACTCGATGAAGTCAGCGGTATTGGCCTGCTGACCGCCAGCGCCCTGAAAAACGCAGTCGGCAAGCCCGAGCGCTTTGCCAGTGGTCGTCAACTCAGCGCCTGGCTGGGCCTGACACCACGCGAATTCAGTAGCGGCGACCGGCGCAAGTTGGGTCACATCAGCCGACAGGGCAACGTCTATGTGCGCACCTTGTTAATCCACGGCTCGCGAGCGGCCTTGCTGGCAGCACAGCGCTGTCAGGCTCGCTCACCGGAAAAACTGACCCAATTGCAACGCTGGGCCGTCGAGACGGCAGCCCGTATCGGCCACAACAAAGCGGCTGTAGCCCTGGCCAACAAGTTGGTCAGGATTTGCTGGGCCGTGTGGTGCCATGAGCGGCGTTTCAGTGGTAACTGGCAAAGCCTAAAGCCCGCCTGACGGCGGGGTAATCAGAAGGGAGAGATGGTTTTCTTGTGGTTGTGGTGAGCAGCAGCACTGTCGGAACAGGCGAGTCCTGCAGCGGAATAAGGCCGATAACAATCATGATCCGCGTGATCGATTGAACGCTTGGCCCCCGCTGCGCGAACTACAGAGTGGCCAGGGCGGTGAGCCCAAAACAGGCCGGATATACGAATGCAACCGCGCTGACGACAGGTGCAAAAGCAAAGCTTTGCTCACTACTTGTGGGGAGAGTCCATATACCAGTTGTTATGTTTCAAACAACGCGTCCGGTAGTTTGTATTCGGCACCAAACTCATTTAATAGGTGCATTATTTTAATTATTAAATTTATGCCTTTTATTGCATCGGATCTTTCGCAGTTCATGCCATTGTGAATAGCATCGTTTCGTGTGTTGTTAAGCCACTTAAGCTCGCCAGTAAGCTGCCCCTTCTCGATTATAAATACACCTGTAAGAGCTTTGTGGAAGCTGCCAAGATAAATTCTCAATCGGTCATAACCTACTTTGGAAAGTAAATCGCCACTTTCATCGCTTGATAGAGTTGCCATTTTTTTCTTTAGGTGGTCTTGGGCTGAACTGTCAAGCAATGAGAATGCAATTAGTAGGCCTTCACTGTTATATCCACGCTCCACGAGTTCGGAGGCTCTAACTAATGTATACCACTCGTTGGATGGCACTGATGGTTTGTGGGGCAAGGAGGTTTGTAGTGATTGATTTTCCGCATAGAAACTTGAGTTTCCTTGCATTGCTTGTGCTTCACCATCAACCACTAACTGATAAAAAAGTAAATCTATTATTCCTGCGCTTCGTATTTCTTTTGTGTTCTTCGTGTTGCCATCATTGAATTTCGCAATGAATAAAATTGTATTCAGATATCCTAATATCTCCCATAGGAGTTTGTCAGGCTGGCATCTTTTGGTGAGCGACGCTTTATCTCCGGCATGCGTTATATGCATGGTTAGTTTGACGATTAGCATATGGGATGTGTCAATTGACTTAATACCAGGAATAATGTCGAATTTATTCTCTGGGGATATCTGCAGTGTCACGGGATGGTTTGATTTTTTTACTTCTGCAGTAAGAGTCATTCCCTTGAGTCGAGGTTTGAATGGCAGTACTGCTATGAATTCTAGGGAAACCCTGAAGAAGACTTCCTGAATTTGGCAAAATACCTGAACTCCACCCGCCGAGTTTTCCGATGAAGCAGATGACCTTCGCCGACGCCGAGTACGCCGGCAAGCGCAAGCAAACCCGCAAAGAGCTGTTCCTGATCGAGATGGATCAGGTTGTGCCGTGGAAGGGTTTGATTGCCTTGATCGAACGTAAGCGCTCCATAGACCCCACCTCCCTCTGGAGAGGTTTTGCGTTTTACAGTGGCGTCGTTGGTTGGCAGTTCCAAGGCAGCAGCGCTTCGTAGGCTTCAACGCTGTTGGCCAGCGGCAGGCGTTCGAGGACATGGCGCAGCCAGGCGTAGGGCTCCTGGCCATTGGTCTTGGCGGTTTCCACCAGGCTGTAGAGTTGGGCGCTGGCGGTCGCGCCTTTCGGCGTGTCGCTGAACAGCCAGTTCTTGCGACCTATGACGAAGGGCCGGATCGCGCGCTCGGCAGCGTTGTTATCGATCGGCAGGTGGCCAGCCTCGATGTAGCGTTCGAGTCGGCTCCAGTTGCTCGCCAGGTAGTTCACTGCTTTGCCCAGGGCATTCTGCGCCGTGACCTGCGGCTGGGTTTTCTCCAGCCAGGTCTTGAGCTGATCGAGGAGCGGTAGGCTGTGCTGCTGGCGGCCCCGGTAGCGCTGTTCATCGCTGGCATCCTTAAGTTCGCGCTCGATGCCGTAGAGCTTGTTGATCATCCCCAACGCGATGTCGGCACGCCCGGTTTTGCCCTTCGGTTGCACCTTTTGCGCTTCGACGAACTTGCGCCGCGCATGCGCCCAGCAGGCCAGGCGCTCAACACCTTGTTGTGCGGCCACGGCGTTGTAGCCGGCGTAATCGTCGGTCATCAGGTAGCCGCGATAACCGTCGAGCAGGCGCAGCGGCACCTCCTGCGCGCGGCTGGTTGTGTAGTCGAAGAGGATCACCGGTTTGCCAGGCGGGCCACCGGTCTGCACCCACATCCAGGAGTGGCTGCTCGGATCGCGCCCAGGCTCCTTGAGCACCTGCACGCGGGTTTCATCGCAGTGGATCACCGGACTGTCCAGCAGCCTGTCGCGCATCAGGTTGAGCAACGGTTGTAGCAGTTCGCCGCACTGGATCACCCAGCGCGCCAGGGTCTGCCGGGGGATGTCGATGCCATGGCGACTGAGCATCTTTTCGAAGCGATACAGTGGGATGCCGTCGGCGTATTTGCTGGTCAGCAGCATCGCCAGCACGCTCGGGCTGGCCAGGCTTTTCTCGATCAGTTGGGCCGGTTTGTCAGCGGTGACCGGCGCGCTTTCGCAGGCCTTGCAGGCATAGGTCTTGCGAATGTGGCGGATCACCTGAACCTGCATCGGGATGATTTCCAGCTGCTCGCTGGTTTCTTCGCCGATGGCCTGCTTGCGGCAACCGCATTCGCAGGTCAGTTCGTGTTCGGGCAGTTCGTGGATGACCTCGACACGCGGTAGTTCGGCCGGTAACGGCTTGCGCTTGCCGCGGCGCTTGGTCGGCGCAACGACTTCTTCCTCGACCTCAGCGGCCGGAGCTTCAGCCGCCGCTTCGGCCAGGCTTTCCGCTTCGTTGAACATCTCTAGCTGCGGTGAATCCGGGTCGCTGCTCTGCTCGGATTTACGGCCGAACAGGCGCTGGATCAACAGCGCGTTTTGTTCGCGCAGGCGCTCGATCTGCCCATCCTTGTCCTTGGCCAATTCCTGCGCCGACGACAACACCTCAGCGAGCAATTGCTTGAGCGCGGCGGGGTCATCAGGAAGGGTTTCGGGCACAGAAATCATGCCGTGGATTATACCGGCTCAGGTGACGAACCTAGGGGTCAAAACCTGGTGCGGCCGGTTGCGCCACAGGTCGATACCGTCCAACAACCAGTTCAACTCCTGGGCCGTCAGCACGATCGCATCTTCGCCAGGTTCCGGATGCGACTTGAAGCGTTCAGCCTCCAATCGCTTGAGCCACAGGCAAAAGCCGTTGCGCTCCCAATACAAAATCTTCACCCGGCTGCGCGCGCGGTTGAGGAAGACGAACAGCACCGGGTCGAACACCGCCACCTTGATATCCAGCTCGACCAGGGCGGCCAGGCCATCGATGGATTTTCGGAAATCCACCGGCTTGGGGTATAGATAGACTTTTTCGACTTTGGCGTCGGGGCGCATCATGACGGCTGGCTCCAGAAAGAAATTGGAGCTCAGCATTGGCTGGCCTGCGGATCATTTGTAGATGAGGTTTATGGAGCGCTTACGATCGAACCGCATTACCCCAAGGGTGAAGGCGGACGTCCAGCCTATCCGCTGATGGCGATGTTACGGGTTCATTTGATGCAGAACTGGTTCGGCTACAGCGACCCGGCGATGGAGGAGGCTCTGTACGAGACCACCATCCTGCGCCAGTTTGCGGGTCTGAGCCTGGAGCGCATTCCCGACGAAACCACCATCCTCAACTTCCGCCGATTGCTGGAGAAACACGAACTGGCTGCGGGCATCTTGGCCGTCATCAATGGCTATTTGGGTGACCGCGGTTTGTCATTGCGCCAAGGCACCATCGTCGATGCCACGCTGATCAATGCGCCGAGTTCGACCAAGAACAAGGACGGTAAGCGTGACCCGGAAATGCACCAGACCAAGAAGGGAAACCAGTATTACTTCGGCATGAAGGCGCACATCGGCGTCGATGACGAGTCGGGTTTAGTGCATAGCGTGGTCGGCACGGCAGCCAATGTTGCAGACGTTACTCAGGTCGACAAGCTGCTACACGGCAAAGAAAACATGGTGGGTGCCGACGCGGGTTACACCGGCGTAGAGAAGCGGCCAGAACATGAAGGCCGTGAAGTGATCTGGCAGATCGCAGCCCGCCGCAGTACGTACAACACGTTGAGTAAGCGCAGCGCGCTGTACAAAGCCAAGCGCAAGATCGAGAAGGCCAAGGCGCAAGTTCGCGCCAAGGTCGAGCACCCGTTCCGGGTGATCAAGCGTCAGTTCGGTTATGTGAAGACGCGTTTCCGTGGCCTGGCCAAAAACACCGCACAACTGGTAACGCTGTTCGCCCTGTCGAACCTGTGGATGGCCCGTCGACATTTGCTGACGAATGCAGGAGAGGTGCGCCTGTAATGTGGGAAATGACCGCTGCGAGGTGCTCGCGGCGGCCAGAAACACCGAAATGAGCGGATGACCTGATCGTTTTTGATCAGTTTTCCGCTTTCAAAATCAGCGGAGGCTGAAGTTGACCGGAAATACAGGGCTACTTCAGACCATCCCTAACTATAATTAGGCGACATTCCTGTCGCATAAAACGCTTGAGTGTGTCTGATAACGTTCCTTGTCACGCAGTAATCACTTGATTTGCATAGAGTCGCGAATGCTGAACGCGACTAAACGAGGTGATAAAGCGACATGAATGGCTACATCTACCAAGCCAGCCCACGCGTCGTGATGTCCAGACGCTACTGATCGGTTACACGGCTGTCTAGCTGGTATGTCGAAAATGTCTCGGGATCATAGCGGTCGATGCGCATCAAAGCAGGCATGCGCCAGCTTGCATACCGAAATTGCAGGGCTTTCAGCCGATTGTTGATCACGGCATAACCGTTCAGGTTTCTGTCGGCGTTCGGCAGCCTCACCCTTCCTGCGCTCTATAAGCCCCAGGCGTTAACCCCGTCCATTTCTTAAACGCCCGGTGAAAGGCCGACGGTTCAGAAAACCCCAGTTGCTCAGCAATATCCTGAATCGCCAGTTCATCGCGGCCCAGGTGATAAATCGCCAGGTCGCGGCGCAGGTGGTCTTTCAATTCCTGAAAGCTCGAGCCTTCCTCGCGTAAATGCCGGCGGAGGGTTTGCGGGCTCATATGCAGTTGCTGGGCGACGGCGTCCAGGTCCGGCCAGTTGCTGCAGTCGCGCCCTAGCAGGCGGCGGATTTGGCTGATCAGGCTATCGCCGCCATCCGGGCGGGCCAGTAGGTCGGCGGGGGAGTGCTGGAGGAACTGTTTGAGGGTGCGTTCATCCTGCAGCAGCGGCATGGTCAGGTAGCGCGCATGGAACAGCAGGCTGGTGCGACCTGCGGTAAAGCGTCTGGTGCAGGGGAAAAGCAGTTCGTATTCGCCGGCGTGGGCGGGTTGGCTGTAGGTGAAGGTAGCTTCTTCCAGGCGGATGCGTTGGCCGATCAGCCAGCTGCCGAGGCGATGCCAGATCACCAGCAGGCTTTCCACTAGAAAGTGGTCGGGGTCCCATAGGGTGGAGTCGTCCACGCTCAGCCGTGCCCAGTCGCCTTCACGCTGGATGCTGATGGTCGGAGCTTCCGGGAACAGGCTGTAGAACAGCGCGCCACGGCCCAGGGCTTTTTCCAGGGAATGGCAGTGGATGATCGCGTAACACATCATGGCGAAGGTGCCGCGTTTGCTGCGCAGGCGGCCGAAACCCAGGTATTCGTCGTCGAGGCTTTCCCACAGCAGTTGCACCAGGCGGGCGAACTGTTCCGGGGCGACCCGCGCGCGGGGCTCGTCGAGCAATGCCGGTTGGATGCACAATTGGCGCAGCAGTTGTGTGCAGTCGTGGCCCTGGCGTTCGGCGCCGCGCAAGGCGGCGCAGACAAAGTGGCTGGCGATGGTGCGTTCGCGCATGACGGCTCCTTGAAAGTACGCCGATGGTAGGCAGCACACTGCACCGCCGACAAGCCGGTCGAGCGATTGGGTCAATCCAGGCTGAGCGCATGGGTCATTGAGGCGCTAGGGGGCTGGGGCCTAACCTGCTGCACGACTTCAGCTCAGGGAGCACATCCGCATGCAGCGCCTTATTTTCGATACCGAACACAACATGTTTCGAGACGCGTTCGCCGCCTTTCTGAAAAAGGAAGTGTTGCCACATCAGGATGAATGGGAAGCGGCCGGCGTGGTCAGCCGCGAGGCGTGGAAGAAGGCTGGCGACATGGGCTTTCTGCTGCCGTGGGCGGATGAGGAGTACGGCGGTGCCGGGCTCAAGGACTTCCGTTACGAGCAGATCATGTGTGAGGAACTGGCGAAGATTAATGAGCCGGGCTTTATGCTGCCGCTGCACTCGGCGCTGTGCGGCCCCTATGTCGCCGAATACGGCAATGCCGAGCAGAAGGCGCGTTTTATGCCGGGCATCATCAGCGGTGAGCTGATTCTGGCGGTGGCGATGACCGAGCCGAGCGCCGGTTCGGACCTGGCGGGTATGCGTACCAACGCGGTGGATCAGGGCGATCACTATGTGCTCAACGGCTCCAAGGTGTTTATCTCCAACGGCCTGCTGGCCGACGTGGTGATCGTGGCGGCCAAGACCGACCCGAACAACAAGCACGCCATGGGCCTGTTCCTGGTGGAGCGCGGAATGGAAGGTTTCGAGCGCGGCAAGAACCTGGAAAAACTCGGCATGAAGAGCCAGGACACCGCCGAGCTGTTCTTCAATAACGTCAAGGTGCCCAAGGCCAACCTGTTGGGCGACGCCAAAGGCGGCTTCTTCTATCTGATGAATATGCTCGCCCAGGAACGCCTGACCAACGCCTGCGGCGCGGTGGCGGCAGCCGAGGCTGCGCTACAGACCACCATCGACTATGTGAAAGAGCGCAAGGCCTTCGACCGGCCGATTTCGCACTTCCAGAACACCCGTTTCAAGCTGGCGGAAATGCGTACGCAGATCGACGTGGCGCAGGTGTTTGTCGACCGCTGCGTAACCGACCACAACGAGAAGAAACTCACCCCGGAAGTGGCCGCCGAGGCCAAGCTGTTCACCACAGAGCTGCTGTGCAAGGTGGTCGATGAGGGTGTGCAGCTGCACGGCGGCTGGGGCTATATGTGGGAGTATCCGATCTGCAAGATGTACGCGAACGCACGCATCCAGCGCATCTTCGCCGGCACCTCGGAGATTATGAAAGAAATTATCAGCCGTGGTATGAAACTGTGAGTCAGCTAGCTCCGTCGGAGGGTGTAATGAATCGAGTACGTGGCGCTATCGATGTTTGGGCACAACCGGCCAGTGGCCTGTTGCGCGAACGTATCCCAGAAGTGGCGCGGCTGTTCGAGAAGTCTGGCAGCGGGCATTTGCTTGAGCAGCGCCTGACTCCGGAACAGACCGTGGTGCAGATGGACGAGGCCGGGGTGGACACGCTGATGCTGGCGGCTTGGTGTCGCCCGGAAGGCTGGGTCATCACGAATGATGAGGTGGCCGAGTTCACTCGCGCCTTTCCCGAGCGCTTCGTCGGCGTGGCCACGGTCGATCTGAGCAAGCCGGTCGCGGCGGTACGCGAGCTGGAGCGGGCGGTGCATGAGCTGGGCAGCAAGGCGCTGCGCATCGTGCCGTGGCTGTGGAAATTACCGCCCAACCACCGCCTGTACTACCCGCTGTATGTGAAGTGCATCGAGCTGGACATCCCGTTCTGCACCCAGGTCGGCCACACCGGGCCGCTGATGCCCTCGGAAACCGGGCGGCCGGTGCCCTATCTGGATGAGGTGGCGCTGGATTTTCCCGAGCTGCGCATAGTCGCCGGGCATATCGGCCATCCCTGGACCGACGAGATGATCGGCGTGGCCTGGAAACACGACAACGTTTATATCGATACCTCGGCCTACCTGCCGCGCTACTACCCGGCGCAGCTGCTGCAGTTTATGCAGAGCTACGGGGCGGGCAAGGTGTTGTTTGGCAGCAACTTCCCGCAGTTGTCGCTCAGCCGTTGCATGGCTCAGGTCAAAGAGCTCGGTTTGAGCGAGGAGGTGGAGGCCCGGTTTCTGTATGGCAATGCGCGGCGGGTATTCAAACTCTGAACGCTGCGCCATCGACAACAATAAGAACGAGGGATTGCGATGATCGATCAACTGCCCTTGGAGCGCCTGGCGCTCTGGGTTGAGAAGCGCCCCGATGCGGTCTGGCTCAGCCAGCCGGTAAACGGCCAGTGGCATGACCTCACCTGGGCCCAGGTGGATGACCAGGCGCGGCGCATGGCCACGGCCTTGCACGCGCTGGGCTGCGCGCCGGGAGACCGGGTTGCGCTCTTGGCGAAGAATTGTGCCGAGTGGATCATCGCCGACCTGGCGATCATGCTCGCCGGGCTGATCAGTGTGCCGTTGTATCCGCTGCAGTCGGCCGAGAGCATTGACTATGTGCTGCGCCACTCGCAGTGCAAGGCGATCTTCCTTGGCAAGCTGGATGAGCCGGCCAAGCTGGCGCCGGGTATTTCGGCTGAAGTCATGCGTATCGCCATGCCGTATCCGACCATCGACGCCAACCACGGTTGGCATGCCTTGCTGACAGCGCATCAACCGTTACGTGATAGCCACACGCAGTCGCCGGATGAGTTGCTGAGCATTCTCTATACCTCCGGCACCACCGGTCAGCCCAAGGGCGTGATGCTCTCGGCCAAGGCCTTTGCCATTGCTGGTGGGCGCTCGGTTAAAGAGCTGCAGATCACCGAGCAGGATCAGTATTTCTCCTATCTGCCGCTGTCGCATGCCGCCGAACGTTTTCTAGTGGAAATGACGGCACTGTACAGCGGTGGGCGAATCGCCTTTGTCGAGTCGCTGGAAACCTTTGCCAGTGATCTGCGCCATGTGCGGCCGACCGTGTTCTTCTCTGTGCCACGCTTGTGGACGCGTTTTCAGCAGGGCGTGCTGAAAAAGCTGCCGCAGCCCAAGCTGGCGCGGTTGCTGGGTATTCCTCTGATCGGCGGCCTGGTGGCGAGCAAGATTCGCAAAGGCCTGGGCCTGGATCGTGCGCGCATTCTGGTCAGCGGCGCGGCGGCGATTCCACGTGCGTTGCTCGATTGGTATCAGAGTATCGGCATCACCATCTGCGAGGGCTACGGCATGACCGAGCACCTGGCCTATGGCTGTTTCAACCGGCCAGGGCAGGTGCGTTTCGGCACCGTGGGCCGACCAATGCCGGGCAATGAACTGCGCATCGCCGAGAATGGCGAAATCTTCCTGCGTTGCCCCAGTCTGATGCTGGGCTACTACCAGGATCCGGAGAGAACTGCAGAAACCATCACCGATGGCTGGCTGCATACCGGCGACAAGGGCGAGGTCGACGCGGCCGGTTACCTGAAAATCACCGGACGGGTAAAGGACATCTTCAAGACCAGCAAGGGCAAGTACATCGCCCCGGCGCCGATTGAAGGCGAGATCGCCAAGAATCTCTGGGTTGAGCAGGTGTGTCTGATGGGCAGTAATCTGGATCAGCCACTGGCGCTGATCGAGCTGTCTCCGGCTGCCCGTGAGCAGGCTCGCGAGCAGGTGGCGGCCGACCTTGCGCAAACCCTGCAGCAGCTTAATAACCAGCTGCAGCCCCATGAACGCCTTAGCCACTTTGTACTGGTGCGTGAAGCCTGGACGGTGGACAACGGCTGCATGACCCCGACCATGAAAATCCGCCGCAACGTACTGGAAGCTCGCTTTGCCGATCAGCTCAGTGAGCTGGATGCCAAGCAGCCGCTGCATTGGCAGTAGCTGCACTGCGTAGGATGGGCGCGGGCCGCAGAGGTTGAGCGCAGCGATACCCATCGGTGTTAACGATTACCCCAAGGAGCTGTTATGTCAGGCCCGCTGTCGTCACTGAAAGTGCTGGATTTCTCCACTCTGCTGCCGGGGCCGTTTGCCTCTTTGCTGCTGGCTGATATGGGCGCTGAGGTACTGCGCGTGGAATCGCCCAGCCGAATGGATCTGGTGCGTGTGCTGCCGCCGCATGACGGCGGCGTATCGGCCAGCCATGCGTACCTCAATCGCAACAAGCGCTGCATCGCTCTGGATCTGAAAAAGCCTGAAGCGGTGGAGATGGTCAAGCAGCTGGTGGCCGAGTACGACATCGTGCTGGAGCAGTTTCGTCCCGGTGTTATGGACAAGCTCGGCGTGGGCTACGAGGCGCTTAAGGCAATCAACCCGAAGCTGATTTATGTATCGGTCACCGGCTACGGCCAGAGCGGCCCGTACAAGGACCGCGCCGGCCACGACATCAACTACCTGGCTCTGGCCGGTATCGCCAGCTACACCGGGCGCCGCGACAGCGGGCCGTTGCCACTGGGTATTCAGGCGGCGGATATCGCGGGTGGCTCGCTGCACGGGGTAATCGGCCTGCTCGCCGCAGTGATCCAGCGCCAGGCCACGGGGCTGGGCCAGCAGGTGGATATCAGCATGACTGACTGCGTCTTCAGCCTGCACGGTATGGCCGGCGCGGGCTATTTGGCCGCAGGGGTGGAGCCGGCGATGGAAAACCAGGCGCTGAATGGCGGCAGCTTCTACGACTACTACCGCACCCGCGACGGCCGCTGGTTCTCGGTCGGCAGCCTGGAGCCGCAGTTTATGCAGCAGTTCTGCGCCGCCATCGGCCGTCCGGAGCTGGCTGCGCGGGGGCTGTCGCAGAAGCCTGAAGATCAGCAAGCGCTCAAGCGCGAGATCGAAATCGAGTTCGAAAAACGCGATTTCTCCGAGTGGGGCCAGGTGTTCGCCGGGCTGGATGCCTGCGTGGAACCGCTGCTCAACCTTAGCGAGGCGGTCGAACACCCGCAGATCAAGGCTCGTGGCCTGGTCACCGAGGTGCCACGCGCGGGCAGTTGCCCGCAGGCACAGATTGCCTGCCCGATCAAATTCTCCAGCGGTTTGCCCGAACCTCGGCATATCGGCGCAACCCTGGGTGCACATACCAGCGAGGTGCTGGCAGAACTGGGCTACAGCGCTGAGCAGATTGCCCAACTCAAGGCGGCCAAGGTGGTGGCCTAACGGCATCAGTATTAAGGCTGGCGTTGCCTCTCAAACTCAGGCATTAATCGGCACAAACACGACTTGTGGCGAGCAACTGTTCTACGCTTCGAGAATCATTCGCTGCTCTGCGCGGATGGTTGTCATGGACAGTGCCGCTATTTGTCGTGATATCTCCGAATAATGGATGTTGAGGGGAATGCCTGTGTCTACCAGCCACTATCACTTGCGAGCTTTTGCGCTGAGCGCATTGCTACTGTTCTCGGGCCTCAGCCTGGCGCTCGAAAAGCCCATCGGTCCCGCCGTGCTGCGTATCTTCGGGCTGGTGACACAGCCGAATATGCAGCAGCAGGCTGTTTTCGATATGCCGATGCTGCAAGCCCTGCCGCAGCACAGTTTCACCACGCAAACGCCCTGGTATGCCGAGCCGCTGAAGTTCACGGGGCCCTTGCTGC
Source organism: Pseudomonas anguilliseptica (assembly GCF_900105355.1). Classification (NCBI taxonomy): domain Bacteria; kingdom Pseudomonadati; phylum Pseudomonadota; class Gammaproteobacteria; order Pseudomonadales; family Pseudomonadaceae; genus Pseudomonas; species Pseudomonas anguilliseptica. The sequence continues at coordinate 4,545,837 of NZ_FNSC01000001.1, read as the reverse complement.
GTGATGTGCTGGCCGCAGCCGGGGCCAAAGGCGAGGGCATTACCGCGATTGCCCTGAATGATTACCGCACCGAAATCCCCTTCAACGACGCCGTCAAATACGACCTGATTGTGGCCATTCTGATGAATGACCAACCCATGCCGGTGCGTGAAAAGGGCCCGTTGTTTCTGGTTTACCCGTTCGATAGCAAAGCCGAGCTGCAGGCCGCGACTTTCTACAATCGCTCGGCCTGGCAACTGCGCGCCCTGAAGATCAAATAACCATGCGCCAGTTCCGCCTGCTGTGGCTGTTGATCATCAGCCTGGTGCTGCTGTACTTGGCAATCGGGGCGATTCTCGCTCATCAGTACCGCAACCTCAGCGAGGTTATGCGCAGTGGTGACGACAACGCGTTGTGGGCCTTTGCCCAGCTGAGTACCGAGTACCAGCGCTTTGACCATGCGCTGCACACTTACATCCTCGATCCCGTGAGGTCGCACCGTAATCAGGCGGCCGATGAGCTGGGCAGCATTGGCATTGATGAGCTGCAGCTGCGTTACGACATCTTCGTCAGTCGTGTCAGCACCATCAAAACCCAGTCGGCGCGGCTTCTGATGGGCGATGAGGCGATTTACCAGCAAACTCTGCAGAACCTGGAGCGCTTTATCGAGGCAGCCGACGCTGCCCTTGAAAATTTCGCCAGACATGCCAGACCGCTGGATGCCGCCTCGCTGCGGGAGCAGTTGCAGCTGCTGCAGGATGATGTGCAGGAGCTTGGCTACACCTCGGCCCAGCTGGCGGCGCGTACTGTCGATGGGCGTAACGCCGAGCTGCGCTCTCAGGTTGTGGTCACCACTGCGTTGACCCTGTTTCAAGGTTTTCTCACCCTGATGTTCGGCCTCGCCATGCTGCGTCAATCGCGCCAGCGCGTGCAAGCCCAGCGTGAGCTGCTGGCGGCGCAAGGCAAGTTGGTGGAAGCCCTGCAGGAAAATGAAGAGGTATTGGAAGGCCGCGTGCAGCAGCGCACCCAGGAGCTGGCCGAGGCCAACCAGACGCTGCGTGAGCATGAAGAGGAACTGCAGATCGCCCGCGCCAAGGCCGAGAGCGCGTCGCAGTTGAAGTCGGACTTCCTGGCCAATATGAGCCATGAGATTCGTACGCCGATGAATGCGGTCATTGGCATGAGCCACTTGGTCCTCAGTAGCGACCTGACCGCCAAGCAGCGCGACTATGTAGAGAAGATTCAGCGCTCAGGCCAGCATCTGCTGGGGTTGATCAATGACATCCTCGACTTGAGCAAGATCGAGGCCGGCAAACTGGATGTCGAGTCGGTGCCGTTTGAGCTGCAGGCCGTGCTGGAAAATATGGCCAGCTTGATCGGTGAAAAATGCGCCGCCAAGGATCTGGAGCTGATTTTCGACATTGATCCACAGCTGCCCGAGAGTTTTATCGGTGATCCCCTGCGCCTGGGCCAGGTGTTGATCAACTACGCCAACAATGCGGTCAAGTTTACCGAGCACGGCGGTGTGGTGATTCGCGCACGCCTGTTGGCGCAGGATGCCAAGGGCGTCCGGGTGCGTTTTGAGGTCGAGGACTCCGGTATCGGCCTCTCGCCCGAGCAGCAGGCGCGGCTGTTTCAGTCATTCCAGCAAGCCGACAGCTCGACCACGCGCAAGTACGGCGGCACCGGGCTGGGCCTGGCCATTTCTCGCAAGCTGGCTGAGCTGATGCATGGCGAGGTCGGTGTCGACAGCGTGTTGGGGCAGGGCAGCACCTTCTGGTTTACCGCCCGCCTGGGCGTGGTCGCTGCGCCAAAAACAGTGCTGTCGCTGCAACCCTCGCCGGATTTGCGTAACCGCCGGGTGTTGGTGGTGGACGATAACCCACAGGCGCTGCATATCCATGCCAGCTTGCTGCGCTCCATGAGTTTTCAGGTGACGGAAGCTGACTGCGGTGAGCAGGCGCTGGAACTTGCAGCCCAGGCCTGCGCTGCCGGAGCCCCCTTTGAAGCTGCGTTTGTCGATTGGAAAATGCCCGGTATAAACGGCCTGGAAACCTGTCGTCAGCTGGCCCTGCTCGAACCGGCGCCGCAGCCGGTGATTGTCACAGCCTATGGTCGCGAAGAAGTGTTCCACGAGGCCGAGCAGGCCGGGATTGCCTTGCTGCTGGTCAAACCGGTGAGTCCGTCGCTGCTGTTCGATGCGGCGATCCGCGCCCTGGGCGGCAATACCATCAGCGACACCAGCCTGCGCCCGGCCAGTAACGCCAGCGTGCAGGACCTCAGCTCGCTGCAGGGCGCGCAGGTGTTGCTGGTGGATGATAACGAGCTGAACCAGCAGGTCGGTCGCGACCTGCTGGAGGCCGCCGGGGTCTGCGTGGCCGTGGCCGAGAATGGCCAGGTTGCCCTGGATATGCTAGCCAGCAACGATTACCAAGTGGTGCTGATGGATATGCAGATGCCGGTAATGGATGGCCTGACCGCTACCCGGCAGATTCGTGCTAATCCGCGCTGGGCTGATCTACCCGTGCTGGCCATGACTGCCAACGCCATGAGCAGTGACCGTGAGCAGTGTCTGGCGGCAGGCATGAATGCGCATCTGACCAAACCCATCGACCCGGATGAGCTGTTCGCGCTGCTGCTGAAATGGCTGCCAGCGGCGGCTGGCCCGGGCAACGCGCTGCCCGCCGCTCGGATGCCGGCCCAGGCTGAAGCAGGCTTTCCCGACATTGCTGGCGTCGATGTACAGGGTGGCCTGCGCCGCGTGCTGAACAAACGCACGGCCTATGAGTCGATGCTGCGCAAATTTGTTCAGGGGCAGGCGGATGCCGCCCCGCAGACGCGGCGTCTGCTTGCCGAAGGCCGGCACGATGATGCCTTGCGTGCCTTGCATACCCTCAAGGGCACTGCCGCGACCATTGGTGCCAATAGTCTGGCCGAGCAGGCCGGCGTGCTGGAAAACCACCTCAGGCAGGGGCCGCCGGATAGCCAGTTCGATGCACGGCTCAGTACGCTGGGCGAAAACTGCGCTGAGTTGATCGCGCGCTTACAGGCGGTATTGCCCGCGCAAGCCGTCACGGAGGCAGCAGCAGGCGCTATCGACTGGCCACGTGTACGTCAGCTGGTGGCTCGCCTGGAATACCTGCTCAGTGATGACGATGCCGATGCCATCGAGTTGTTCCAGCAGGAAGCGGCCTTGTTCAAGGCTGTGCTGGGCGCGGGATTTTCGGATATTGAGCGAGCCATCAACAGTTATATTCTCGACGACGCCCTGGCGGTTCTGCGGGCGGCGATACAGAACAATCCGGCACTGGGTAAGGGTGCGAGGTAATGGACAGGCTACTGGCTGGCAGGGAAAAACCGACGATTCTGGTGGTGGACGACACTCCCGATAACCTTTCGCTGATGAGCGGTTTGTTACGCGAGGACTACAAGGTCAAGCTGGCACCCAGCGGCGAACGTGCGCTGCAGATTGCCAGCGGTGAGGCCAAGCCCGATCTGATTCTGCTCGACATCATGATGCCCGGCCTGGACGGCTACGAAGTGCTGCGCCGCCTGCAACAGGATGTTGGAACTGCGGCGATTCCGGTGATTTTCCTTACCGCCATGACCGCTGCCGAGGATGAGAAGATCGGCCTGGACCTAGGTGCCGTCGATTACATCAGCAAACCGATCAATCCGGCGATTGTTCTGGCCCGTGTGCACACGCAGCTGCAACTCAAATTCGCCCGTGACTTTCTGCAGAACCAGAATGCTTTCCTTGAGCGCGAAGTGGAAAAGCGCACCCGTGAAGTGATGACGATTCAGGATGTCACCATTCGGGCGATTACCTCCCTGGCGGAAACCCGTGACAACGAAACGGGCAATCATATTCGTCGTACCCAGTTCTATGTGAAGGCCCTGGCTGAGCATCTGCAGGCCCACCCGCGTTTTGCCTGCGAACTAATCGCCGCGACGATCCAGTCGATATTCAAATCAGCGCCACTGCATGACATTGGCAAGGTCGGCATTCCCGACAGCATTCTGCTCAAACCGGGCAAACTCGATTTTGACGAGTTTGAAATCATGAAAACCCACACCACCTTGGGCCGCGATGCCATCGTGCATGCGGAGCAGGAACTGGGTGAATCCATCGCCTTTTTGCGTCACGCCAAGGAAATAGCCTACAGCCACCAAGAGAAATGGGACGGCAGCGGATACCCGCAAGGCCTGGTGGGTGAAGCGATTCCCTTGTCGGCCCGCTTGATGGCCCTGGCCGATGTGTATGACGCGCTGATCTCGCGGCGGGTGTACAAGCCGCCCTTTAGCCACGAGCAGGCTCTGAAGATCATCCGCGAGGGCCGTGGCAGTCATTTTGACCCGGATATCGTCGATGGCTTTGTGCAGATCAGTGACGCCTTTGCCCAGATCGCCCAGCAATACAGCGATGAGCCGGACTCCAGCGCATAGAGGTGTGCTGCAGCATGTCAATCAATGCCACTACGCTGTTAGTTGTCGATAGCGACCCGGTGCTGATTCGCGCTCTGGTCGATGAATTACAGCGCCATGGCTTTGCTCAGGTGCTGCAGGCCAATGATGTGGCGAGTGCCTTGCAGCAGCTGCGACAAGCGTCGGTTTCGCTGGTGCTCAGTGAGCAGAACCTGACGGGCCCCACCGGCCTGGCGCTGTTTGAAGGCATGCGCAGCGATGAAACGCTGGCGGAAATTCCCTTTGTGCTGATGTCCAGCGCCATGCAGCGTCAGGATGTGCAGCGGGCTATCCAGTTGGGCATCCGCGACCTGCTGGTTAAACCTTTTACCACTCAGCGCCTGCTGGAGCGGATTCAGCGCTCCCTGCAACGTGATGATCTGCTCGCGCAAACCAGCCTGCCACAGGGCGAGGAGTGCGCGAGCATTCTGGTGGTCGATGACACGCCGGAGAATCTTCAGCTATTGGCTGGGCTATTTCGCGATCAGTTCAAGGTGAAACTGGCGCATAACGGCGAAAAAGCTATCGCCATCTGCCACTCGGACAACCCGCCGGACCTGATCCTGCTGGACGTAATGATGCCCGACATGGACGGATTCGAAGTGGCGCGCCGGCTGCGTCAGCACCATGCGTCTGAGCATATCCCGATTATTTTCGTCACCGCCTTGAGCGATGAGCGTTCCCGTGAACAAGGCCTGTCACTGGGCGCGGTGGACTATGTCTTCAAACCGATTGATCCGACGCTGCTGCGTATTCGTGTGCGCAACCTGATGCGCTATGTCGAGCATCGTCGACAGCTACAGACAGACTTGGATCAGTTGCTGGAGCTGGCCGCTCTGCGCGCGGACATGCTGCACCTGATCAGTCATGACCTGCTGCAACCACTCAACCAATGCGCCGAGGCGTTGCAGGGCCTTGCGCAGGGCGGCGCACTTAATCCTGCGCAGAAGCAACATGTGCAGTTGGCCACGCAAGGCAGTCAGCAGATGAAGGAGCTGCTTGAGTTGGCGGGTGAGCAGTTATCCGTCGAAGCCGGGCAGCGCGAATTGTGCCCTGAAAGCATCCGGCTTAATCCGCTTCTGCGTGAACTGATCGGCGAGCTGCGCCAGCGTTATGGCGACCGCGGCGTCGATATCCAGCTGGAGACCGCGCTGGGCAGCAGTACAGCGGTAATGGCCGACCCCGGGCTTTGCCATGCCTTGCTCTACCGCGTGCTCAAGCACGCTCATGCCGCATGCCCGGTGGGTAGCCAGCTGAGCCTGGTGATGATTGATGAGAACCCCGCGCAGGTAAAACTGCTGCTGCCTGTGCGCCCTGCCAGCAACAAACCGCTCGCCGCCGCCCGGGCTTTGGCCCGCGCCCAGGGCGGCGACGTGCAGCAGGAAGATGACGGCGAGAGTTGCGTGATTCGCGTCAGCCTGCCGCGTGCCTGAGTGTATGCCGAGGTCGTGATTGACCCCGTACTTTGTGTGGGACGGTGACGTGACGCTCGTCAAACAGGCTTTTTTCCGGCATAAGCCTGGGGCATTCGCGCCAGTGGGCAGCTTGGGAACGGAAAACATGTATCACGGGGAACGCTTCAATGCCTGGACCCATCTGGTCGGGGCGCTTCTGGCCTGCGCGGGGGCGGTGTGGCTATTGCTGCTGGCGAGCCTGGAGGGCGAGCAGCGCAAGATCATCAGCGTGGCGATCTATGGTTTGACGCTGGTGCTGCTCTACAGCATCTCCACGCTTTACCACAGCGTGCAGGGGCGGGCGAAAGTGTTGATGCGCAAGCTCGATCATCTGTCGATCTATCTGCTGATTGCCGGCAGCTATACGCCGTTCTGCCTAGTGACCCTCGAAGGTGCCTGGGGCTGGACGCTGTTCGGCATCGTCTGGACGCTGGCCGTGATTGGCATGCTGCAGGAGATCAAGCCGCGCTCCGAGGCGCGGGTGCTGTCGATTGTGATTTACGCGGTGATGGGCTGGATCGTACTGATTGCGGTCAAACCGCTGATTGCTGCGCTGGGCATGGCCGGGTTTATCTGGCTGGCCGGCGGTGGGGTGCTGTACACGGTGGGCATCATCTTCTTCGCCTATGACAGCCGCTTCCGTCACTGGCACGGCATCTGGCATCTGTTCGTCATGGGCGGCAGTCTGATGCACTTTGTCGCGGTGTTGCGTTATGTCCTTTAATTGCCCGGCGGGTTATTCGACCCGCTGTTCGCCGGTATAGCTCAAGGTCACCTTGCAGCGCCTGCAGTAGTAGCGCCGACCCTTGCTGACCAGTGCATGGCGCTGGGTTGTGAAGGGAAACTCGCCCTGCGGGCAACTGCAACGGTAGATATAGCGGCTAACTGCGCGCCGTTGCACCGCATAGCTGTGACAGCGATTGGGCGGCAGTTCATAGACGCCGCGCATGATCAGCTGCCATTCCTCGCCATGGGGTTGAATCTTCAGGCCGAACAGCTGATGGGCGATCAGATGCGCCACTTCGTGGGGTACGGTCTGCCTGAGGAAGTCTTCGCGGTTTTCCCGGTACAGCTGCGGGTTGAAGCGCAGCTTGTTTTCCGTCAGGTGCGCCACGCCAGCCTTTTGCCCACGCAGCTTGAAACTCACCTCGGCGCGGGCAAAGGGGCGTTTGAAAAAGGCTTCAGCCTGTTGGTAGCAGTGTTCTACGCGGCTCAGGAGGTGTTCGGGCATACATGCGGTTATCGCGGCTGGGGCAGCGATTATGCCCAAGCAACGCAGCGATCACAGCCCTGAAACGACGAAACCACCCGCAGGTGGTTTCGTCTTGTGTCATCAGCTGTCGCGCTAGCTGGTGTAGACCGGGCCGACCCCAAAGCCCCAGAGAATCACCGAACTGGCGATCATCGCCACCAACACCACCAAGCCTACTGCGAGCACCGAACTGGAGAACATAAAGCCTTCGTCCTCGGGGATGCCCATAAAGGTCGGTATGCCGACGTAGAGTAGATAAACCGTGTAACAGATGGCCGCCGTGCCCACCACCATGGCCAGCCAAAGATGTGGATAGAGCGCCGCCAGCCCGCCAATAAACAGCGGTGTAGCGGTATAAGCTGCAAATACCACGCATTGCGTGAGGTTCGGGCTGGCATCGTAGGTACGTGCCATCCAGTGGATAAACGCGCCCATCACTGCGATCCCGGCAAGCATTGCCAGGTAGGTCATGACGGTCATTTGCAACGCACTGGCCTCGGTCAGCATCACCGGCGCTCGATCGCCGATTGCCCAGCCGACCTGGGTGGTGCCGATATAGGCCGAAACAGCGGGAATAGCCGCGAGAATCAGTACGTGGGTGAGATACATGTGGCTGATGGTTTCTTCTTCGCCACGGATTTCCTGCCATTCCTGGTCAGGATGGGTGAATAGCCCCCAAACGTGATGGATCATGCCAGACCTCCTATTTTTATAGCGGTCGCCCCCCAGCGCAGCGCCTGATTCGCGTATGCAGCGCCATCAGGTACAAGGCCGAACCTATGCGACCGTATGTCGCAGTATAGGCAGAGGTCGCGATTGGCAAAGGCTGGGCATTAGAGCAAATCGGACTCTCAAGCACGCCCGTAATAGCGTTCGAGGATTTCCATGGCCTTGTTGATCGACTGCAGGCGTGCTGTGTTACCGCCGCGATCCGGGTGATGCAGGCTCACCAGTTGCCGGTAGCGGTGCTTGATAGTGGCGAGATTGAGCGTCTGCTCGCTGCCTTCGAGCTCGAACAACTCCAGCGCCGCCTGTTTTTCTTCGCTGCCATGCATGCGCGTCCAGAAGCTCAGCAGCAATTTGGCTACATCCTGTTCGTTGGTGTCGTTGAGCAGGCTGAGGTCGAGGTAATAGTCGCGCAGTGGGTCGTGCTCGCTCAGTTCGCTGCTGCCGGGCTGATAGGGCAGTAGCTGGATTTTCAGTGCGCTGATCTGCAGGTAGCCGCTCTGGCTGGCCCAGAGCTGATCGCGCAGGCGGTAGAGAGCGTTGAACAGCAGAAAGTGGGTGCGGAACAGCACCAGCTTGTCGGTCAGTGGCAGATTGGGGATGTGCACGCACTGGCGGGCTTTCAGCAGCTGGATCAGCTGGTATTCGCCAAGGCCTTCAGGGGTCGCGCGTAGCAGCAGATGCAGTTGTTCGGGCAGATCGAGGCCCGGGTCGAAATCGTCGTTCATCGGCCGAGCCTAGCATTTCCGCAACTGTGGGGTAGGGCGCGTCACGCTTTCTGGGTAAAATGCCGCACTTTCGTAACCCTCCGGATTCCAGCGCACCATGGGCACCTTCTCGGTCAATCAGAACAAACTGCAAAAACGCCTGCGTCGTCAGGCCGGCGAAGCCGTTGCCGACTTCAACATGATCGAGGATGGCGACAAGGTCATGGTCTGCCTGTCCGGTGGCAAGGACAGCTACACCATGCTCGACGTGCTGTTGCACTTACAGAAGGTCGCGCCGATCAAGTTCGAGATTGTTGCGGTGAACATGGATCAGAAACAGCCGGGCTTCCCTGAGCACGTGCTGCCGGCCTATCTGGAGTCCATCGGTGTGCCGTATCACATCGTCGAGAAGGACACCTACTCCGTGGTCAAGGAGAAGATCCCGGAAGGCAAGACCACCTGTTCGCTGTGTTCACGCCTGCGGCGCGGCACCTTGTACACCTTTGCCGATGAAATCGGTGCAACCAAGATGGCCCTGGGACATCACCGCGACGACATCCTGGAAACCTTCTTCCTTAATATGTTCTACGGCGGCACCCTCAAGGCCATGCCGCCCAAGTTACGCGCCGATGATGGTCGCAACGTGGTGATTCGCCCGCTGGCTTACTGCAATGAGGCGGATATCGAGGCTTACAGTCAGCTCAAGGAATTCCCGATTATTCCGTGCAACCTCTGCGGCTCCCAGGAAAACCTGCAGCGCCAGGTGGTCAAGGAAATGCTCCAGGACTGGGAGCGCAAGTCGCCGGGACGCACCGAGATCATGTTCCGCGCCCTGCAGAACGTGGTGCCGTCGCAGCTGGCTGACCGCAACCTGTTCGACTTCCAGAACCTGAAAATCGACGACAGCGCTACGCCACGCTTTCTCGATGTGATGAACCTCTGATCCCGCGGTTTCTCGGCTCAAGGATTGCCTGATGCGCGATTACAAATGGCTTAACGAATACTGCCTGAACCGTTTTGGCTCGGTCGCTGCGCTGGAGTCGATCCTGCCGCAGCCACGCAGCGCTGATGAGCTGGGCGCGATCAGTGATGATCGCTACCTGTCGATTATCAGCCTGCGGATCTTTCGCGCCGGCCTCAAGCACAGCCTGGTGGACGCCAAGTGGCCGGCCTTCGAGCAGGTGTTCTTCGGTTTTGATCCGGAGAAAGTCGTGCTGATGGGGGCTGAACGCCTGGAAAGCCTGATGCAGGATGCGCGCATCATCCGTCACTTGGGTAAGCTCAAGAGTGTGCCGCGCAACGCCCAGTTCATCCTCGATGTGCAGAAGGAGAAGGGCAGCTTTGGCGCGCTGATCGCCGACTGGCCGGTGAGCGACGTGGTCGGCCTGTGGAAGTACCTGGCCAAGCGCGGCAGTCAGCTTGGCGGGCTGTCCGCGCCGCGTTTTCTGCGCATGATCGGCAAAGACACCTTCGTCCCCACCGATGACATGGTCGCGGCGCTGAAGGCGCAGAAGATCATCGACAAGGCGCCGACCAGCTTGAAGGAGCTGGCTACCGTGCAGGCGGCGTTCAATCAATGGCAGGAGCAGAGCGGGCGGCCGTTATGTCAGCTGTCGGTGATGCTGGCGCATACGGTCAACCACTGAGGGTTTGGCAATGGAACGGGCGATCAAGCAGGTCGCTGAGCAGCTCAAGCAGGCTGAACACATTCTGCTGATTACCGGTGCCGGGCTGTCAGCCGATTCCGGTTTGCCCACTTACCGCGGCCTCGGTGGCCTGTATAACGGTCACACCGCCGAAGGCTTGCCGATTGAAGCGGCTTTGTCCGGCTCGATGCTGCAGCGTGACCCCGCGTTGTGCTGGAAGTACCTGGCGGAACTGGGCAAGGCTTGCCTGGGTGCCCAGGCCAATGCCGGGCACCATGCGATTGCCGAGCTGCAGCGCAGAAAGCCGCAGTGTTGGCTGCTGACCCAAAATATCGACGGCTACCACCGTGCAGCCGGCAGCCCGATGGAGCGGGTGATCGAGATTCATGGTGAGTTGGCGCCGCTGTATTGCCAGTCCTGTGGGGCTGTGGACAGTGAGCTGGCAGAACATCTCGAGCGGCCGCTGCCACCCAAATGCCGGCAATGCGCCGGGGTGTTGCGTCCGCCCGTGGTGCTGTTCGAGGAAATGCTGCCCGAAAAGGCCATCGACACGCTCTATACCGAAGTGCGCAAAGGCTTTGAGGTGGTGATCAGCATCGGCACCAGCGCGAGCTTTCCGTATATCGTCGAGCCGCTGCTACGTACACGCCAGGCGGGGGGCTTTACGGTAGAGATCAACCCGCAGCGCACCGACTTGAGCTCTCGCGTGGATGTGCATCTACAAGGGCGGGCGTTAGATGTTCTACCAGAACTGCTGAGTCACATTTAGAGGCATAGAATTTGCAAATGCATGTCATAGAGGGCATAGTCGCGCTCTTGTGAAATTCACCGACACGGTCGTGCCCATGCTCAAACGCCTCGCACCCCTCGTGCCTATCGCACTCTCCCTGTTTTTGGCCGCCTGCGCCAACCATGCCCCACAGCCGGAGCTGGCAACCCAGCCTGCGGTGCTCTCCTCGACAGAACTTGCCGAGTTTGACGAACAAGCCAAAGAAGCGGCTCTGGGCGACTTCACTGAAGAGAAATCCTACAAACTGCCGCAACTGGCTGACAGCATCCTGACTCATGGTCTGTCGCTGGTGGGGACCCGTTATCGTTATGGCGGCAGTTCGGTGAAATCGGGCTTCGACTGCAGCGGTTTTATCGGTTATCTGTTCAAGGAAGAGCTGGGCATGAAACTGCCGCGCTCATCCCGCGACATGATCAATATCGACGCACCGCTGGTATCGCGTGATGAGCTGGAACCGGGCGATCTGCTGTTTTTCAGCACCAATGGCCGTAATCGCGTCAGCCATGCCGGTATTTACATGGGCGATAACCAGTTTATTCACTCCAGCAGCAGCAGCCGCAGCGGCGGCGTGAGGGTCGATAGCCTGGATGATCGTTACTGGTCGCGTACCTTTATCGAAGCCAAACGTGCCCTGGCGCTGGCTCCAAGCGAGTCGGTTGTACGTCACCCTTGAGTCTCGTGAGTGGCGACCGAATCTGTTCGGTCGCTCGATTAACTGATACTTCAGACCTATCTCGATAATTTTCAATAGCCTGCCAAACAAAGCTAAAGCTTGCACTACGATGTGCAAGCCGGCAGAGTAGAGCGCATCCCGGCTCAGGATCGCTCGTCCATGACCGCTATCGCCCGTCTCAGCTTGATTATGCTTGCCGCGCTGCTCAGTGCCTGCGCCAGCAATGCCCCCACTCCATCTCCCAAGCCTGTTGTGCATGCGCCTATCGGCAGCTTTAACGGCAGTGCTGAAGATGTACTGTTTCGTGCCCTTGGCCTGGTCGGCACACCCTATCGCTACGGCGGCAATACCCCGGATGGCGGCTTTGATTGCAGTGGTCTGATTGGCTATGTCTACCGCGATGCGGCGGGTATCAGTCTGCCGCGTTCGACCCGCGAGCTGATCAGCATGCGCGCCCCAACTGTCGGCCGCGACCGTCTGCAAAGTGGTGATCTGGTGTTCTTCGCTACCAATGGCGGCAGCCAGGTTAGTCATGCTGGCATCTATGTTGGTGACGGGCGCTTTGTTCACGCGCCTTCCAGCGGCGGTACTGTGCGTCTGGATAGCCTGAGCAATACCTATTGGCAGCGCACCTACCTGAATGCCAAGCGCGTGTTCACCCCGGAGTTGGCGCGTAACCCCTGACAATTGTGGTTTGCAGAGGGAGTAGGCATGACCAATCGAACGCTCAATCTCGATACCGGCCTGTATCAATACCTGCTGGATGTCTCCTTGCGTGAAACACCGCTGCTCAGGCGTCTGCGCGAGGAGACCGCACAGCTGAGTATGGCGCGTTGGCAGGTTGCCCCTGAGCAGGGTCAGTTCATGGCCTTGCTGGTGCAGCTGACGGGGGCGCGGCGGATTGTCGAGGTCGGCACCTTTACCGGCTACAGCGCCATCTGTATGGCCCAGGCCATGCCTGAGGGGGGTGGCTGATCTGCTGTGATATTCCCGGCGAATACAACGTCACGGCCGAGCGTTACTGGCGCGAAGCGGGGCTGAGTGAACGTATCGAACAGCGTTTGGCGCCTGCGCTACAGACCCTGGCGGAGCTAGAGGCTGAGGGTTTGGCTGGCAGTATCGATCTGCTGTTTATCGACGCCGACAAGGCCAATTACCCCGCCTACCTAGAGCATGCCCTGCGCCTGGTGCGCCAGGGGGGCTGATCCTGTTCGATAACACCCTGTGGAGTGGGCGGGTGCTTGAGGAAAACCCCGAAAGCGCCGACACCAGAGCCATTCAGGCGCTTAACCTGGCGCTGCGCGATGACCCACGGATCGACCTGTCCCTGTTGCCGTTGGGTGACGGGCTGAGCCTGTGCCGTAAACGCTGAACCCGTATGCCTGAACCGATTCGTCTGCCCGAACAACCTGATGCCTGCGAGCTCTGCGCCCGTGCGGCCGCTTTGACGCGTCACCATCTGATCCCCAAGGCGCTGCACAACAAGGTTTATGTGCAGAAGCGCTTCGGCAAAAGCGAGCGCATCAGCGCCACGCTCTGGGTCTGCCGCGCCTGCCACAACCAGATCCACCGCTTGTTCAGCGAAAAGGAGCTGGCGCTGACCTATAACAATCGCGACAGCCTGCTCAGTGATGAACGCCTGCGTACCTTTGTCGAGTGGCTGGCCAGCAACCCGGCGGGCTTTATGCCCAGGCATTGAGTCGCGGCTAGGGATCCTCTGAAGTAGCCATGCGTTTCAGGCCGACTTCAGCCTCCGCTGATTTTGAAAGCGGAAAATCGATCAAAAACGATCATATCATCCGCTTATTTTTGTGTTTTTAGCCGCCGCGAGCACCTCGCGGCGGCTATTGCCCATATTACGGGCGCACCTCTCCTGCAGTTGCCAGTAAATGTCTGCGTGCCATCCACAGGTTCGACAGCGCAAACAGCGTGACCAACTGCGCCGTGTTCTTGGCCAGGCCGCGGAAGCGCGTCTTCACATAGCCGAACTGCCGCTTGATCACCCGAAACGGGTGCTCGACCTTGGCGCGCACCTGGGCTTTGGCCTTCTCGATCTTGCGCTTGGCTTTGTATAGCGCGCTGCGCTTATCGAGTTTCTTGTAGGTGCTGCGGCGTGCCGCCACCTGCCAGATAACCTTCCGACCCTCATGCTCCGGACGCTTTTCCACACCGGTGTAACCTGCGTCGGTACAAACCACGTTCTCGTCGCCATGCAGCAGCTTATCCACCTGGGTGACGTCCGCCACGTTGGCCGCCGTGCCCACCACGCTGTGCACCAGTCCAGACTTGTCATCCACACCGATGTGGGCCTTCATGCCGAAGTAGTACTGGTTGCCCTTCTTGGTCTGGTGCATCTCCGGGTCGCGTTTACCGTCTTTGTTTTTGGTCGAGCTGGGCGCATTGATCAACGTCGCATCGACGATGGTGCCCTGGCGCAGGGACAGGCCGCGATCCCCCAGGTAGCCGTTGATCACAGCCAAGATGCCAGCCGCCAGTTCGTTTTTTTCCAGTACGCGACGGAAGTTGAGGATGGTGGTTTCGTCAGGGATACGCTCCAGGCTCAACCCGGCGAACTGCCGCAGAATGGTCGTTTCGTACAGCGCCTCTTCCATCGCAGGATCGCTGTAACCGAGCCAGTTTTGCATCAGATGAACACGCAGCATCGCCATCAACGGGTACGCCGGGCGACCGCCTTCACCCTTGGGGTAATGTGGATCGATCAGGGCAATCAAGCCCTTCCACGGCACCACCCGATCCATCTCGATCAGGAACAACTCTTTGCGGGTCTGCTTGCGCTTGCCGGCGTACTCGGCATCGGCGAAGGTCATCTGCTTCATCGGAAAACTCGGTGGGTGGCGTCCGGGCATTTTGCCAAAATCAGGAAGACTTATTCAGAGTTTCCCTAGGCTTGCTGTTTGTTTGTGATGACCTTCTGACCCCTTAATTAGTGGCGACTGCCGATGACCTGTTTGCGCGCGCTGTCATGTGTATGCCTTGCTCTGCTGTTGGGCGCCTGTGCTGGGCCAACGCCGCTGATGCTGATGAGCACGCCGGTGATTTATCACCAGGCTGCTATCGATCCTTTCGCCCATTTGTCGCCGGCAGAACGGGTGCCCGATGTGGCACTGTTCTACGCCACTACCCGGACGCCAGAGGGCGCGGGCTATGGCAATCGCGTCAGCCCGACCTTGCAGTTGGGGCGTGCCCAGGTGCGTTTGGGCGACCAGCAGAGTGATTGGTCGCAATTGCATTCGGCCTCGGTCAGCGAGCTGCGCGCGCGTGAGCTGCCACTGAGTCTGATTGCGGCTCAGCAAACAGCGGTATTGCCGGTGCAGCGACCGGTTGATGTGCCTTTGGCGCCGCCAGTGCAGAGCTATGTCGATGCGATCAATCTGGCGCTGGACAAGGCCCGCGACAAGGAAATCATCATCTATGTGCATGGCGCAAAGGTTGATTTCGCCAATGCCTGTGAGCTGACGGGCGAGCTTGTGCATTTTGCCGGGCGCGACTTTGTCGGTCTGGCGTTCGACTGGCCGTCACACCAGAACATTGCCAGCTATCTGCTCGGCATCGATGTGAATCGTGCTCGCGATTCCAGCCAGGCGTTGGCGCAGTTGATCGAGCTGCTGGCGCGACATATCGCTGCCGAGCGGATCAACCTGGTCGCCTACAGCGCCGGTGGGCGCGTGGCATCTCTGGCGTTGCAGACGTTCCAGAATCGTCATCCGGATTTGAATACCGCGCAGTTACAGGCGCGTTATCGGATTGGCGCGGTGGTGTTTGCCGCTGCGGATGTTCCCGAGGAAGTATTTGAGGGGCGTCTGCCAGCAATCAGTCGCGTCGCTGAACAGGTGATGATCACTGTGTCTGATCAGGACGAGGCGCTGGATTACGCGCAGCGCCTGATGCCCGGTGGCGCACGGATTGGCAGCAGTCGGGCCGAGCAGAGCCTGTACCAGTTCACCCGCAGGCGGCACTTGAACAATGTCACCCTGCTGGATGTTTCCGGTAATAGCAGCGAGCGCGGCTTTGATATCGTCGGGCATCACTACTGGTACCGTCACCCCTGGGTCAGCAGTGATGTGATCTTGCTGCTGCGTACCAACCTGCCACCGGATCAGCGAGCGCTATCTGTCACCGAGCACCCGGCAGTCTGGTACATGAATACTGACTACCCGCTGACGGTACGTGAAGCAACCCGGCGGGTACTCAAGGGGCAGTGGTAGGTGTTCTGGTCTGGCCTTAGCTGACGAAACATGCAGCTTGGCGCCAGCAGGATGTAAGCCTGGATGCGGCTATTTAAAACCAACGGATAGCGGACGAGGAATCAGCATGTTCACCCCTAAGGAAACTCTGAATAAGACTTCCTGATTTTGGCAAAATGCCCGGACGCCACCCGCCGAGTTTTCCGATGAAGCAAATGACCTTCGCCGATGCCGAGTACGCCGGCAAACGCAAGCAGACCCGCAAAGAGTTGTTCCTGATCGAGATGGATCGGGTGGTGCCGTGGAAGGGTTTGATCGCACTGATCGAACCGTATTACCCCAAGGGTGAAGGCGGTCGGCCGGCCTATCCGCTGATGGCGATGCTACGTGTGCACCTGATGCAGAACTGGTTCGGCTACAGCGACCCGGCGATGGAAGAAGCGCTGTACGAGACCACTATCCTGCGGCAGTTCGCCGGGCTGAGTCTGGAACGTATCCCCGACGAAACCACCATCCTCAACTTCCGTCGTCTGCTGGAGAAACATGAGTTGGCTGCCGGCATCCTGGCCGTCATCAATGGCTATCTTGGCGACCGTGGCCTGTCGTTGCGCCAAGGCACCATCGTCGATGCCACGCTGATCAATGCGCCGAGTTCGACCAAGAACAAGGACGGCAAACGCGACCCAGAGATGCACCAGGCCAAGAAGGGCAACCAATACTACTTCGGCATGAAGGCGCACATTGGCGTGGATGACGAGTCGGGGCTGGTACACAGCGTGGTAGGCACGGCGGCCAACGTGGCGGATGTCACTCAGGTCGACAAGTTGCTGCACGGCGAGGAAAACGTGGTGTGCGCCGATGCGGGTTATACCGGTGTCGAAAAGCGCCCCGAACATGATGGGCGCGAGGTGATCTGGCAGGTTGCTGCCCGCCGCAGCACCTATAAGAAGCTGGGTAAGAGCAGCCCGCTGTACAAAGCCAAACGCAAGATCGAGAAGGCCAAGGCCCAGGTGCGCGCCAAGGTTGAGCACCCGTTCCGGGTGCTCAAGCGTCAGTTCAGTTATGTAAAGACACGCTTCCGTGGCTTGGCCAAGAACACGGCGCAACTGGTGACGCTGTTCGCGCTGTCGAACCTGTGGATGGCACGCCGACATTTACTGACCAATGCAGGAGAGGTGCGCCTGTAATGCGGGAAATGGCTGCCGCGAGCTACTCGCGGCGGCTAAAAACACAGAAATGAATGGGTAATCTGATCGTTTTTGATCGATTTGCCGCTTTCAAAATCGGCGGGGCTGAAGTCAGCCAGAAATACATGGCTACTTCAGACCATCCCTAAGCGTTTTGCCCTTTTGGCTCTGCTCGGCCTGCCGTTAGCGACCCTGCAGGCGGCTGAGCCATCGTTCAGCTGCACCAAGGTAGAGGCTGGCAGTATCGAGGCGCTGATTTGTCAGACGCCTGCTCTGGCCGAACTTGATCAGAAAATGTCGGATATTTATCAGCAGGCTTCGGCCAAGGCCGCAAACCAGCATCCTCCCGTACTCAAGGCTGAGCAGCGAGGTTGGATAAAAGGCCGCAATGACTGCTGGAAGGCCGCTGACCGTGAGCAGTGCGTAGCCGAGAGCTATCGCCTGCGGATTGCCGAACTGCAGGCGCGCTACGCGTTACTGAAAGGGACCGGTCCGGTGCATTTTCAATGCGATGGCCTGCCAGCCAAGGAAGTCATCGTCACCTACTACCCCACCGAGCCTGGGACCCTGCTGGCCGAGTTTGCTGACAGCGTGTCGTTGATGTATCAGCAGCCTGCAGCCAGCGGCAGTAAATATCAGGGGCGCAATGAATCATTCTGGGAGCACCAGAGTGAGGCGACCGTGGTGTGGGGCTATGGCTCGCCCGAGATGAAGTGTCAGGCCAAGTAACCCTGGTGGCTTAAGCCGTCTG
This sequence comes from Pseudomonas anguilliseptica, assembly GCF_900105355.1. Lineage (NCBI taxonomy): Bacteria > Pseudomonadati > Pseudomonadota > Gammaproteobacteria > Pseudomonadales > Pseudomonadaceae > Pseudomonas > Pseudomonas anguilliseptica. The sequence continues at coordinate 4,528,003 of NZ_FNSC01000001.1, read as the reverse complement.
CGCTAAATGGCGCATTCGTTTGACGCTTAATCGCGAACTCTCTACCCTTCGCGCCTTGTAACAGGTGCCCCGAACGCTGTGCGTGTGTGGGGTGAAACTGGGAAGTCGGTGCGCTGTGCGTGTGAACGCCCGCTATTCCGACGCTGCCCCCGCAACGGTAAGTGAGTCAAACGCCGCAAGTGCCACTGTGCTCAAGCATGGGAAGGCGCGGCATAGAGCCTGCTAGGTTCTGAGAACCTCAAGGTTCGCTCACAAGCCCGGAGACCGGCCTGTTGCAGTCCACGGCATCGCGGAGGGCGATGGCTGGCGTGTGGTTTGCGCTGTGCGTGGCCCCGCGCTTTCCCTGTCCTCGCATGCTTTTTCCAGCCAGATCGCCCTGTGGCGGTGGAGCAGTGCGATGACTGAATCGATTGAGCGTGACGCCCGGCACAAGGCGCGCATGGCCCGCAAGAAAGCCCTGATCGATGAAAAGATTGCCCAGGCCCAGGACGAATACGGCCTGCTGCTGGTGCACAGCGGCAATGGCAAGGGCAAGAGCAGCAGCGCTTTCGGCATGGTCGCGCGTGCCTTGGGCCATGGCCTCAAGGTCGGCGTGGTGCAATTTATCAAGGGCGCGGCCAGCACCGGCGAGGAAAGCTTCTTCCGCCGTTTTCCCGATGAAGTCAGTTATCACGTAATGGGTGAGGGCTTTACCTGGGAGACTCAGGATCGTCAGCGCGATATCGATAAGGCCCATGAGGCCTGGGCGGTGGCGGCGCAGCTGCTGAATGACCCGGCCATCGGTCTGGTGGTGCTCGATGAGCTGAATATCGCGCTGAAATATGGCTACCTGGAACTCGACGCGGTGCTCGCCGATATTGAAGCGCGTCCGCTGCTGCAGCATGTGGTGGTGACCGGTCGTGGCGCGCTGCCTGGGATGGTCGAGGCAGCGGATACCGTCACCGAAATGAGCCTGGTCAAGCATGCGTTCAAAGCCGGGGTTAAAGCACAAAAGGGAGTGGAGTTTTGAGCAGCGCCCGCTCTTGCCCCGCCTTATTGATCGCAGCTCCCGCTTCCGGCCAGGGTAAAACCACGGTAACCGCTGCCTTGGCGCGTTTGCATGCACGCCAAGGCAAGCGCGTGCGGGTGTTCAAGTGCGGCCCGGACTTTCTCGACCCGATGATTCTCGCCCGCGCCAGCGGTGCGCCGGTGTATCAGCTTGACCTGTGGATGGTCGGCGAAGCCGAGAGTCGTCGTCTGCTCTGGGAGGCGGCAGGTGAGGCCGATCTGATTCTGATCGAAGGGGTGATGGGGCTGTTCGATGGCACGCCCTCTGCGGCCGACCTGGCCCGGCACTTTGGCGTGCCGGTGCTGGCGGTAATCGACGGTTCGGCCATGGCGCAGACCTTCGGCGCCATGGCCCATGGCCTGGCAACGTTCCAGCCCGATTTGCCGTTCTCCGGGGTGCTCGGTAATCGGGTTGGCAGTGCGCGGCATGGCGAGATTCTGCGTGATGCTCTGCCAGCCTCGATCCGCTGGTACGGCGCGCTGCCGCGCAGCGCCGAAGTTGGTTTGCCAAGCCGCCATCTGGGTCTGGTGCAGGCGGGGGAGCTGGCCGACCTGGATGCGCGCCTGGACGCCGCCGCCGATGCCTTGGCCGCCAGTGCCGATACCAGCCTGCCGCCGCCGGTCAGCTTCGCCGCGCCTGAGCAGGTAAGGCCCGCGCCGTTGCTTAAGGGCGTGCGGATCGGCGTGGCGCGCGACAGCGCCTTTGCCTTTCTCTATCAGGCCAACCTCGATTTGCTGGGCGAACTGGGTGCTGAATTGGCGTTCTTTTCGCCGCTCAGCGATCAGCAACTGCCCGATATCGACAGCCTCTATCTGCCTGGCGGCTACCCGGAGCTGCACCTGGCCGCACTTGAAACCAACCAGCCCATGGCCGAATCGATTCGCGCGCACCATGCTGCCGGAAAACCGATCCATGCCGAGTGCGGCGGGATGCTCTATCTGCTCGACAAACTGACCGATAAACAGGGCGTCAGTGGGCAAATGCTTGGCTTGCTAAGCGGCGAAGCCACCCTGCAACCGCGCATGACCGCCATGGCCTTGCAGCAGGCCGAATTGCCGGAAGGGCTGCTGCGCGGCCACAGTTTCCACTACTCGGCGCTCAGCAGCGGCCTGCAACCGCTGACCCGCGGCGAATGCCCGAATTACAAGCGCACCAGTGAGGCGGTCTATCGCCAGGGGCGGATGACCGCCTCCTATATCCACTTCTATCTGCCATCCGATCCGGTTGCCGCCGCGGCGCTGTTTTGCCCCGGAGCGCCGGCATGAGCGAGCAGGCTTTTAGCCCGCAAGAACGCGCGGCGGTGTATCGCGCCATTGCCGAGCGCCGCGATATGCGCCATTTCAGCGGCGGCGAGGTGGCTCCCGAGCTGCTTGCGCGCCTGCTCGAAGCCGCGCACCAAGCCCCCAGCGTCGGCCTGATGCAACCGTGGCGGTTTATTCGCATCACCCGCCCGGCCTTGCGCGAGGCGATTCATGGCCTGGTCGAAGAGGAGCGTGCGCGCACCGCCGAGGCGTTGGGCGAGCGCAGTGATGAATTTATGCGGCTGAAAGTTGAGGGCATCCGCGACTGTGCCGAACTGTTGGTGGTGGCTCTGATGGAGGGGCGTGAGGCCCATGTATTCGGCCGGCGCACCTTGCCGGAAATGGACCTGGCATCCCTGGCCTGCGCGATTCAGAACCTCTGGCTGGCAGCCCGTGCAGAGGGTTTGGGCATGGGCTGGGTGTCGCTGTTCGAGCCGCAGGCTCTGGCAGATTTGCTAGGCATGCCGGCCGGCAGTAAACCGTTGGCGGTGCTGTGTCTGGGGCCGGTAACGGAATTTTACGAGGCGCCGATGCTGGTGCAGCAGGGCTGGGCCGAGCCACGCCCGCTCAGCGAGTTGCTGTTCGAGAATCAGTGGGGCACGCCATGAGCCTGGTGCTGAGTACCTGCTCCGGCGTCGTTCTGGATGCGATTTTTGGCGAACCCAAGGGTTGGCACCCGCTGGTGGCCTTTGGCCGTATGGCCGAGCGTATCGAGCAACGCTTCAATCCAGCGGGTGGCGGCTGGCGCAGCCATGGCGTCAGCGCCTGGTGCCTGGCGGTGCTGCCACTGACGTTGCTGGCCTGGCTGCTAAGCCAGATCAGCGGCCTGGGTTGGGCAGTGGAGATTATCGCGCTGTATGCTGCCTTGGGCCTGAAAAGCCTGGGCGAGCATGCCATGCCGGTGGCCCAGGCGCTGCGCCTGGGCGATCTGCGCCTGGCCCGCGAGCGGGTCGGTTATATGGTCAGCCGCAATACCGCGCAGCTGGATGCTGCCGGCGTGGCCCGTGCTGGCAGCGAGTCGGTGCTGGAAAACGGTTCTGATGCTGTGTTCGCCGCGCTGTTCTGGTTTGTTATTGCCGGTGCGCCGGGGGTGGTGCTGTACCGCCTGAGCAATACCCTGGACGCCATGTGGGGCTATCGCAACGAACGCTTCGAACGCTTCGGCTGGGCTGCGGCGAAGATCGACGATGTGCTCAATTACATTCCCGCGCGTTTAGTGGCACTGACTTACGCGCTGCTCGGCAAAACTGCGCTGGCGCTGCGCTGCTGGCGTACCCAGGCGCCACTGTGGGACAGCCCCAATGCCGGCCCGGTGATGGCCGCAGGTGCTGGGGCGCTGGGCGTCAGTCTGGGCGGCGCGGCGGAATATCACGGCGAGCTGCACGTACGGCCTGAACTGGGCGCCGGTCCGCAGCCCAGAGCACGGGATGTCGAGCGGGCAGTCAATTTGGTCAACGGTGGCGTGCTGCTGTGGCTGGCACTGCTACTGGTTTGGGGGCTTCTTTATGCTTGAACATGGTGGCCGCATGCGCGCGGCCTCGCTGCGTTATGGCATCGCCCTGGAGGATTGGTTGGACCTGTCCACCGGCATTGCGCCATACGGTTGGCCGCTGCCGGCGATTCCCGCCAGCGCCTGGACGCGCCTGCCCGAACAGGAGGACGGCCTGGAAATCGCCGCTCGCGATTACTATGGGGTGAGCAATCTGCTGCCGGTAGCGGGCTCCCAGGCGGCGATTCAGGCGCTGCCGCGCCTGGTACGTAATGCCACTGTCGGTATCGTCTCGCCGGCCTATGCCGAGCACGCCGCCGCCTGGCAGCGCGAAGGTCATCGGATGCTTGAACTCAGCGAGGGCGGTATCGAGCGGGCGCTGGAGCGCCTGGATGTACTGTTGCTGGTTAATCCAAACAACCCGACCGGACGACGTATCGAGCCCCAGCGCCTGCTGGAGTGGCACGCCCGCCTGGCCGAGCGCGGCGGCTGGCTGGTTGTGGACGAGGCCTTTATCGATTGCACGCCGGCATTCAGCCTGGCGGCGTTCAGCGAGTTGCCCGGGCTGATTGTGCTGCGCTCGTTTGGCAAGTTTTTCGGCTTGGCGGGCATTCGCTTGGGTTTTGTGCTGGCGTCGCCGCAGCTGCTGGACCAATTGGCCGAGTTACTCGGGCCTTGGGCCATCAGCGGGCCGAGTCGAGTGGTGGCCACTGCGTTGTTGCAGGATATGGTCGGCCAACAGGTTCAGCGCGAGCGGCTGCTGGTCGATGGCGAACGCCTGGCGGCACTGTTGGTTGTGCATGGGCTCAGCCCCACAGGCGGTTGTGCGTTGTTCCAGTTCTGTTGCACACCGCAGGCCGTCTTGCTGCATGAGTTTCTCGCCCGACAAGGCATTCTTACTCGCCTGTTTGAAAAGCCGCTGAGCCTGCGTTTTGGCCTGCCACCGGATGAAGCCGGCTGGCAGCGTTTGCAGCAGGCGCTGTCGGCCTTCGGGGAAAAGCTCCCATGACCACATTGATGGTGCAGGGCACCACCTCCGATGCCGGCAAAAGCACCCTGGTAACCGCGCTATGCCGCTGGCTTAAACGGCAGGGCGTCAGCGTGGTGCCGTTCAAACCGCAGAATATGGCGCTTAATTCGGCCGTTACCGCCGACGGTGGAGAAATTGGTCGCGCCCAGGCGGTACAGGCTCAGGCTGCCGGGCTGGAGCCGCACACCGATATGAATCCGGTGCTGCTCAAACCCAATAGCGATACCGGCGCCCAGGTGATCATTCATGGCCGCGCCCTGAGCAGCATGGATGCCGTTGCTTATCACGACTACAAAAAAGTGGCGATGCAGGCGGTACTCGATTCCCATCGACGTCTGAGCGAGGCCTATCCGGTGGTGATGGTGGAGGGCGCGGGTTCGCCTGCGGAGATCAATCTGCGTGCCGGTGATATTGCCAATATGGGTTTTGCCGAGGCGGTGGACTGCCCGGTGATCCTGATTGCCGATATCGACAAGGGCGGCGTATTTGCTCATCTGGTCGGCACTCTGGCGTTGCTCTCTGAGAGCGAACAGGCGCGGGTGCAGGGCTTTGTGATCAACCGTTTTCGCGGCGATATCGCCTTGCTGCAACCTGGGCTGGATTGGCTGGAGCAGCGCACCGGCAAACCGGTACTGGGCGTATTGCCCTATCTGATGGATTTTCACCTGGAGGCCGAGGATGCCATCGATATTCGCCAGAGCGCTAAGACGGCCGAGCGGATCAAGGTGGTGGTACCGGTGTTGCCCCGTATCAGTAACCACACTGATTTCGATCCGCTGCGCTTGCATCCGCAGGTTGAGCTGAGCTTTGTCGGCCCCGGTCAGACGATCCCGGCAGCGGATCTGATTATCCTGCCCGGCTCGAAAAGCGTACGCAGCGATCTGGCGTTTCTGCGTGAGCAGGGCTGGCCGGCGGCCATCGACAAACACCTGCGCTATGGCGGCAAGCTGCTGGGTATCTGCGGCGGGCTGCAGATGCTCGGTACGCAGATCGACGATCCCCATGGCCTGGAAGGCGCGGCGGGTTCCAGCCCAGGTCTAGGGCTGCTGGATTTCCGCACGGTACTGGAGCCGGAGAAGCAGCTACGCAATGTGCGCGGCCAGCTGTGTCTGGAAAATGCTCCGGTCAGCGGTTACGAGATTCATGCGGGGATCAGCTCTGGCCTAGGGTTGAACGCAGCTGTGCGCCTCGATGACGGCCGCAGCGACGGTGCGTTGAGTGCCGATGGTCAGGTGCTTGGCACCTATCTGCATGGTTTGTTCGAGAGCAGCGATGCGTGCAGCGCCTTGCTGCGCTGGGCCGGCCTACGCGAGGTGCAGCCGGTGGATTACCACGCCCTGCGCGAGCGTGATATCGAGCGCCTGGCCGATCTGGTCGAGGCGCATCTGGATACGGCAAAACTGCGAATGTTATGTGGCCTGTAGGGTGGATCACGCTGTATCGATCCAGCATTTGCGGTGGGATGGTGGATATAAAAAGTGTCATCCACCCTACGGGGAAACTAGGTGAACCATGCATGAATTAATTCTCGGCGGTGCCCGTTCCGGAAAAAGCCGCCTGGCAGAGCGGTTGGCGGCCGAATCCGGCCTGGCGGTCACCTATATCGCCACCAGCCAGCCGCTGGATGGCGAGATGAATGAGCGCATTCAACATCACCGTGAGCGTCGTCCGGCGCATTGGGGGCTGGTGGAAGAGCCGCTGGCTCTGGCCCGGGTGCTGCGTGAGCAGGCTGGCGCGGATAAGTGTTTGTTAGTCGATTGCCTGACCCTGTGGCTGACCAATCTGCTGATGCTGGACGACCCGGCGCGCCTGAGCGGCGAGCGCGATGCGCTGCTGGATTGCCTGGACAACCTGCCGGGGCGGCTTCTGCTGGTCAGCAATGAAACCGGCCTGGGCGTGGTGCCGCTGGGCGAGCTGACCCGTCGTTATGTCGATGAGGCCGGCTGGTTGCATCAGGCCCTGGCCGAGCGCTGTGAGCGCGTGGTGTTTACCGTGGCGGGTCTGCCGATGGTTCTCAAGGGGGAAGTGCTGTGAGTGAGCAATGGTGGCAACAGGGCTGTCAGGCGCTGGATAGCGCTGCGCGCAACACCGCCGAGGCGCGGCAGCAGCAGTTGACCAAGCCGGCCGGCTCGCTCGGCCAGCTGGAGCAAGTGGCCATCGACCTGGCGGCGATGCAAGGCAGTCAGCGGCCGCAGGTCGAGCAGCTGTGGATCAGCATTTTTGCCGGTGACCATGGTGTGGTAGCCGAAGGGGTTTCGGCCTTCCCCCAAGCCGTCACCGGGCAAATGCTGCGCAACTTCGTCAATGGTGGCGCGGCGATCAGCGTATTGGCCAAACAGCTGGGCGCGACCCTTGAGGTGATCGACCTGGGCACCGCACTGCCGCTGGAGCCGCTGCGCGGTGTGCATCATCTGCATCTCGGTGCGGGTACAGAGAACTTCGCCCAGGGCTCGGCGATGTCTACCACGCAGTTACTGCAGGCTTTGGATGCCGGCCAGGCCAGCGTGCAGCGCGCCCGTGAAGCCGGTAGCCAGCTGTTTATAGGTGGCGAAATGGGCATCGGCAATACCACCGCTGCCACGGCCATGGCCTGCCTGCTGCTGGTAGGCTCGGCACAGGAGCTGGTCGGCCCTGGTACCGGCCTGGACAGCGCGGGCGTGGCGCATAAGGCCAAGGTCGTCGAGGCTGCTCTGGCCTTGCATCGCCCGGGGATCAGCGAACCCATCGATATCCTGCAGCGCCTCGGCGGCTTCGAGATTGCGGCGTTGAGCGGCGCCTATCTGGCCTGCGCGCAGCAGGGCATCACCGCGCTGGTGGATGGGTTTATCTGCAGCGTGGCCGCGCTTATGGCGGTGCGCATGAATCCAGCTTGTCGCGACTGGCTGTTGTTTTCCCACAGCGGCGCCGAGCCTGGCCACCGGCGGGTACTCAAGGCGCTGCAGGCCGAGCCGCTGCTTGATCTGGGCCTGCGTCTGGGCGAGGGCAGTGGCGCGGCTTTGGCCGTGCCGCTGCTGCAACTGGCCTGCAGCCTGCACAACGACATGGCCACCTTTGCCGAGGCGGCGGTAGCAGAGCGTCCGCTATGACGGTCTATCTGGAGCTGCTGCGCCACGGTGAAACCGAACTGGGCGGCGGCCTGCGCGGCAGCCTGGACGATGCCCTGACCGAAACCGGTTGGGCGCAGCTGCGCGCGGCGGTGGCCGAGGCCGGCCCCTGGGATCGCTTGATCAGCTCGCCCTTGCAGCGCTGTGCGCGCTTTGCCGAAGAGCTGGCCGCGCAACACGACGTACCGCTGAGCCTGGAACCTGATCTGCAGGAACTGCATTTCGGCGCGTGGGAAGGGCGCAGTACCGCCGAACTGATGCAGACCAGCGCGGCAGAACTTGGCCGTTTCTGGAGCGATCCCTATGGTTTTACTCCGCCTGAGGGCGAGACCTTGCTGGCCTTTGAGGCACGGATACTGGGCACCTTACAACGCTTGCAGGCCCTGTATGCCGGCGAGCGCCTGCTGTTGGTCACCCACGGCGGGGTAATCCGCCTGCTGCTGGCACGGGCCCGTGGCTTGCCGCGCAATGATCTGCTGCAGGTTCCTGTGGGCCATGCCGAGCGCTATCAACTGTGCCTGGATGAACAAGGCGAGCTGTGGGAGCGCGTATGACGCCCTGGTGGATTGCCCTGCAGTTTCTTACCCGTTTACCGGTGATCCTGGCTGGCATGCCGAGGCCTGAGCAGATCGGTCGCTCGCTGCTGTTCTATCCACTGGTGGGGCTGCTGATCGGCCTGTTGCTGCTCGCCGTGCAACACCTGCTGGGCGATAGCGCGCTGCTGTTGCAGGCCGCGTTGTTATTGAGCCTGTGGGTGGGCATCAGCGGCGGCCTGCATCTGGATGGCCTGGCCGACAGCGCCGATGCCTGGGTTGGCGGCTTTGGCGATAAACAGCGCACCCTGGCGATCATGAAAGACCCGCGCAGCGGGCCGATCGCAGTGGTGGTGCTGGTGCTGCTGTTGCTGCTCAAGTTCGCTGCGCTGGTGGCCTTGCTGGAGAGCGGCTCTGGGTTGTTGCTGGTACTGGTGCCTTGGTTGGCGCGTTGTCTGTTGCCGCTGCTGTTTCTGACTACACCCTATGTGCGGGCCGGCGGGCTGGGTCAGGCATTGGCCGAGCATCTGCCGCGTCGGCAACTGCCCTGGGTACTGGCCGCTAACGCTGTGGCCATGTTGCTGTTTGGCTGGCCGGCGTTGCTCGCCTTGCTGGTAGCCGGGGGCGTGTTTATCTGGCTGCGCAGCTTGATGCTCAAACGTCTGGATGGCACCACCGGTGATACTGCCGGAGCATTGCTGGAAATAGCCGAGTGCGCGGTGCTGGTGGCGTTGGCCTGCTAGCGTGTAAGGGCAGCAAGGCGTGGCAGGAATCTATATGGTGCGCAGGCCGTTTTACTCGACGCTGTTGGCAACGTTGCTTGGGGCTTTGCCCTGTGCCGGTGTATTGCAGGCCGAGGAGCTGGTGTGGGATGTTGTGCCGATTCCGGGGGTCGTCAATGTGCGCGATGGAGAGGTGGTTGATGGCGTACTGTTCGAGACCATGCAACTGCTGGCGGAACGCCTGCCTGAGCTGCAGATGCGCTATGAGGTATTGCCCATGGCCCGCGTCGAACAGCGTATGGGCGAGCGGAGCGAAATGTGCAGCAGTGGCCAGCTGCAGAGCCCCGAACGTGACCAGCAGGGTTACTTCGTACCCTATGTGGCGACTACGCCGATTCATGTGCTGGTACGCCGGCAGACTCTGGATCAACTGCTGATCGAAGAGGGTCAGGTCAGCCTCGACTGGCTGTTCGGCAATCCCTATCTGCGCGGCGCTCTGGCCAAGAGTCGAGTCTATCCCGCGCCGATTCGTGAGCGCCTGCTCCAGGCTCACGCCGAAGGTCGCATCCCCGAACTGGGTGGCAGCCTGGCGGGGGAGAACTTGCTGCTAATGGTCAGCCATCACCGTCTGGATTATGTCTTCGATTACCCGGTGATTTACACCGAGGTCATGCGCCATTTCAGTCTCAGTGATGCGCTGGTCAGTGTGCCGCTGCGGGAAAATGCTGAACTGGTGACGGTGGGCATCTATTGCTCGCGCACGCCATGGGGCGCGCGCATGGCTGGACGTCTCGATCAGGCCATTCGTGAGCTTTCGGCCTCACCCGCCAGCACTTTGGCGATCTACCAGCGTTGGCTGCCGCCTGAGGTGTACAGCCACTACCATGATCAGTTGCTGGCGTTCTTTGCCCAACGCGCCAGCGCCGCGCCACTGCTGTTCGATTAGTCGGCCGTTTTCAACGCAAGCTTGCCCACGCCGGTAGTTTTCTCAGCGGCCTGTTAGCCGATGGTCGGCTTGCCGGCATGACTAACTCAGGGTGCAATCTGTAGCACTGCATTGCCGAACAGCTGTAGCTGTCGCCTTGGCGGGTAGCGGTATATACCTGCTGGTTATTGCCGATTTCTCGATTAAGCGGGTCGCTTCCCGGAAAGGACAACGTATGACTTCGTTATGGCGCACCAGTGGTTGGTTAATGCTAGGTGCATCCCTGGTCCTGGCACTTTCGCTGGGTATTCGCCATGGTTTTGGCCTGTTCCTGCCACCGATGAGCGCTGAGTTCGGCTGGGGGCGTGAGGTGTTCGCCCTCGCCATTGCCTTGCAGAACCTGATCTGGGGACTGACCCAGCCCTTTACCGGCGCGCTGGCCGATCGTTTTGGCGCTAAACGTACGGTGATTGTCGGCGGCATTCTGTATGCCATTGGCCTCGGTTGCATGGGCCTGGCCGACTCGCCTCTGAGTCTGTCGCTGAGCGCTGGGTTGCTGATCGGTATTGGTTTGTCCGGCACTTCGTTCTCGGTGATTCTCGGGGCAGTGGGGCGCGCCGTACCGATGGAAAAACGCAGCATGGCCATGGGTATCGCGGCGGCGGCGGGCTCCTTTGGCCAGTTCGTTATGCTTCCAGGCACTCTGGGCCTGCTTAGCTGGCTCGGTTGGTCGGTGGCGCTGATGGCCCTGGGGCTGCTGGTAACATTGATCGTGCCGCTGGCGGCAATGCTCAAGGATCCTCTGAAGTAGCCATGCATTTCTGGCTGACGTCAGCCTCTGCTGATTTCGAAAGTGATAAATCGATCAAAAACGATCAGATTACCGGCTCATTTCTGTGTTTTTAGCCGCCGCGAGCACCTCGCGGCAGCCATTTCCAGCATTACGGGCGCACCTCTCCTGCATTCGTCAGTAAATGTCGGCGCGCCATCCACAGATTTGACAGCGCGAATAAAGTCACCAGTTGCGCCGTGTTTTTGACCAGGCCACGGAAGCGCGTCTTCACATAACCGAACTGACGCTTGATCACCCGAAACGGATGCTCGACCTTGGCTCGCACTTGGGCCTTGGCCTTCTCGATTTTGCGCTTGGCTTTGTACAGCGCGCTGCGCTTACCGAGTTTCTTGTAAGTGCTACGCCGTGCTGCAACCTGCCAGATCACTTGACGGCCCTCATGCTCGGGGCGCTTCTCGACACCGGTATATCCGGCATCGGCCCCCACCATGTTTTCCTCGCCGTGCAGCAGCTTATCGACCTGGGTGACATCCGCCACGTTGGCGGCAGTACCCACCACGCTGTGCACCAAGCCAGACTCGTCATCCACCCCGATGTGCGCCTTCATGCCGAAGTAATACTGATTGCCTTTCTTGGTTGAGTGCATCTCAGGGTCACGCTTACCGTTCTTGTTCTTGGTTGAACTCGGCGCGTTGATCAGCGTGGCATCGACGATGGTGCCTTGGCGCAGCGACAAACCACGGTCACCCAGGTAGCCATTGATCACGGCCAGGATGCCGGCAGCCAGTTCGTGTTTTTCCAGCAAGCGGCGGAAGTTGAGGATGGTGGTTTCGTCAGGAATGCGCTCCAGAGTCAGCCCGGCAAACTGGCGTAGGATGGTGGTCTCGTACAGCGCCTCTTCCATCGCCGGGTCGCTGTAACCGAACCAGTTTTGCATCAGATGCACTCGCAGCATCGCCATCAGCGGATAGGACGGTCGGCCGCCTTCACCCTTTGGATAATGCGGCTCGATCAAAGCGATCAACCCTTTCCATGGCACTACCCGATCCATCTCGATCAGGAACAATTCTTTGCGGGTCTGCTTGCGCTTGCCGGCATACTCGGCGTCGGCGAAGGTCATCTGCTTCATCGGAAAACTCGGCGGGTGGAGTGCGGATATTTTGCCAAAATCAGGAAGTCTTTTTCAGACCATCCTCAAGGACACACCGCTGCCGCTGACCGGTCAGGAGCAAACTCTGGGTGAAGCACTGCGCGAGGCCTGCAGCCACTCCGGTTTCTGGCTGTTGGCATTGGGCTTTTTTGTCTGCGGCTTTCAGGTGGTGTTTATCGGCGTGCATCTGCCGGCCTATCTGGTCGATCAACATCTGCCCGCGCTGGTCGGCTTGTTCAATATCTTTGGCACTTACATTGCCGGTTGGCTGGGCGGGCGGATGTCCAAGCCGCGCCTGCTCAGTGCACTGTATCTGGCCCGGGCAGTGGTGATTGTGGCGTTTCTTATGACGCCGCTGACGGCGTGGAGCGCCTATGCCTTTGGTGTGGCCATGGGCCTGCTGTGGCTGTCGACGGTGCCGTTGACCAATGGCACCGTGGCCACCCTGTTCGGCGTGCGTAACCTATCGATGCTTGGCGGCATCGTCTTTCTGTTCCATCAGCTGGGGGCGTTTCTTGGCGGCTGGATGGGCGGCTATCTGTATGACCACACTGGCAGTTATGATCTGGTCTGGCAGATTGCCGTGCTGCTCAGCTTGCTGGCCGCCGCGCTGAATTGGCCAGTACGTGAGCTGCCCGTGGCCCGCTTGCAACAACAGGAGGTGAATGCATGAATACCGACTATCGCTGGAACACCGCCCTGGTGATGGGCGGCATGTTGGCCCTGGGCCTGGCCTGGCCTGGTGGGGCTGGCTGCAAAGTGGTTTGGCCTTTCTGCAGCTGGGTTTGGGTGTTTGCTGATGTCATCAAGGTGATCCGTATGTGGCGTTTTTCCCTGCTGGCTGTCGTTCTGCTCAGTGCCTGGGTTGGCTCTACGCAGGCTGCTGAATGCCCGGCGTTGCTGCAGGGTGAGGTGCAGAAGCTGCGCAGCGAGGAACGTATCGATCTGTGCGCACAGTTCGCCGGCAAGCCGCTGATAGTGGTCAATACCGCCAGCTTCTGCGGCTTTACCCCGCAGCTCAAAGGCCTCGAAGCGCTTTACCAGCGCTACAAGGAACAGGGGCTGCAGATCCTCGGGCTGCCTTCCGATGACTTCCGCCAGGAGGCCGACAGCAGCGAAGAAACCGCCAAGGTCTGTTACGTCAATTACGGCGTGACCTTCCCCATGAGTGAAACCCAGCAGGTTACCGGCAGCGATGCATTGCCACTGTTCAAGGAGCTGGCAGCGCAAAGTCAGGCGCCGCGTTGGAATTTCTCCAAATACGTGATCGACGCCCAGGGCAAGGTGATTGCCAGCTTCCCCAGCAGCACCTCCCCGGATGACCCTGCATTGCTGGCCGCCGTCGAGCAGGCCATCGCCTCGCAGCGTTGAGGCATCACCCATCTGGGCGATAGCCCAGCTCCCAGTACCTCCTTAGGGATGGTCTGAAGTAGCCCTGTATTTCCGGTCAACTTCAGCCTCCGCTGATTTTGAAAGCGGAAAACTGATCAAAAACGATCAAGTCATCCGCTCATTTCGGTGTTTCTGGCCGCCGCGAGCACCTCGCAGCGGTCATTTCCCACATTACAGGCGCACCTCTCCTGCATTCGTCAGCAAATGTCGACGGGCCATCCACAGGTTCGACAGGGCGAACAGCGTTACCAGTTGTGCGGTGTTTTTGGCCAGGCCACGGAAGCGCGTCTTCACATAACCGAACTGGCGCTTGATCACGCGAAACGGATGCTCGACCTTGGCGCGCACTTGGGCTTTGGCCTTCTCGATCTTGCGCTTGGCTTTGTATAACCCGCTGCGCTTATCGAGCTTCCTGTAGGTGCTGCGGCGTGCCGCCACCTGCCAGATTACCTTCCGACCTTCATGCTCCGGACGCTTTTCGACACCGGTGTAACCTGCGTCAGTACACACCACGTTTTCGTCGCCGTGCAGCAGTTTGTCTACCTGGGTGACATCCGCCACGTTGGCTGCCGTGCCTACTACGCTGTGCACCAGACCCGACTCGTCATCCACGCCGATGTGCGCCTTCATGCCGAAGTAGTACTGGTTGCCCTTCTTTGTTTGGTGCATTTCCGGATCGCGCTTACGGTCCTTGTTCTTGGTCGAACTCGGCGCATTGATCAACGTGGCATCGACGATGGTGCCCTGGCGCAGTGACAGACCACGGTCGCCCAGGTAGCCGTTAATCACAGCCAAGATGCCTGCAGCCAGCTCGTGTTTCTCCAGCAAGCGACGGAAGTTGAGGATGGTGGTTTCATCGGGAATGCGTTCCAGGCTTAAGCCGGCGAACTGGCGCAGGATGGTGGTCTCGTACAGCGTTTCCTCCATCGCCGGATCGCTGTAACCGAACCAGTTTTGCATCAGATGCACACGCAGCATCGCCATCAGCGCATAGGCGGGCCTGCCACCTTCGCCCTTCGGGTAGTGCGGATCGATCAGGGTGACCAATCCTTTCCACGGCACTACTCGATCCATCTCGATCAGGAACAACTCTTTGCGGGTCTGCTTGCGCTTGCCTGCGTACTCGGCGTCGGCGAAGGTCATCTGCTTCATCGGAAAACTCGACGGGTGGAATCCGGGTATTTTGCCAAAATCAGGAAGTCTTCTTCAGAGTTTCCCTAGGGATGGTCTGAAGTAGCCATGTATTTCTGGCTGACTTCAGCCCCGCCGATTTTGAAAGCGGCAAATCGATCAAAAACGATCAGATTACCCATTCATTTCTGTGTTTTTAGCCGCCGCGAGTAGCTCGCGGCAGCCATTTCCCGCATTACAGGCGCACCTCTCCTGCATTGGTCAGTAAATGTCGGCGTGCCATCCACAGGTTCGACAGCGCGAACAGCGTCACCAGTTGCGCCGTGTTCTTGGCCAAGCCACGGAAGCGTGTCTTTACATAACTGAACTGACGCTTGAGCACCCGGAACGGGTGCTCAACCTTGGCGCGCACCTGGGCCTTGGCCTTCTCGATCTTGCGTTTGGCTTTGTACAGCGGGCTGCTCTTACCCAGCTTCTTATAGGTGCTGCGGCGGGCAGCAACCTGCCAGATCACCTCGCGCCCATCATGTTCGGGGCGCTTTTCGACACCGGTATAACCCGCATCGGCGCACACCACGTTTTCCTCGCCGTGCAGCAACTTGTCGACCTGAGTGACATCCGCCACGTTGGCCGCCGTGCCTACCACGCTGTGTACCAGCCCCGACTCGTCATCCACGCCAATGTGCGCCTTCATGCCGAAGTAGTATTGGTTGCCCTTCTTGGCCTGGTGCATCTCTGGGTCGCGTTTGCCGTCCTTGTTCTTGGTCGAACTCGGCGCATTGATCAGCGTGGCATCGACGATGGTGCCTTGGCGCAACGACAGGCCACGGTCGCCAAGATAGCCATTGATGACGGCCAGGATGCCGGCAGCCAACTCATGTTTCTCCAGCAGACGACGGAAGTTGAGGATGGTGGTTTCGTCGGGGATACGTTCCAGACTCAGCCCGGCGAACTGCCGCAGGATAGTGGTCTCGTACAGCGCTTCTTCCATCGCCGGGTCGCTGTAGCCGAACCAGTTCTGCATCAGGTGCACACGTAGCATCGCCATCAGCGGATAGGCCGGCCGACCGCCTTCACCCTTGGGGTAATACGGTTCGATCAGTGCGATCAAACCCTTCCACGGCACCACCCGATCCATCTCGATCAGGAACAACTCTTTGCGGGTCTGCTTGCGTTTGCCGGCGTACTCGGCATCGGCGAAGGTCATTTGCTTCATCGGAAAACTCGGCGGGTGGCGTCCGGGCATTTTGCCAAAATCAGGAAGTCTTATTCAGAGTTTCCTTAGAGTTGTGAGTACGCCGGACGCAGTTTCCCGGCGTGCCAACAAGAAAAATAAGGAGGCACCCATGCGTCGCGTTATTACTTCTGCTCTCGCTGTATGCGCCCTGGTGGGCGCGGTTGAGGCCCAGGCCAACTACACCAAGACCAAATACCCGATCGTACTGGTACACGGGGTGACCGGCTTCGATACCATCGGCGGTCTGATCAACTACTTCCACACCATCCCCTGGAACCTCGAGCGCGATGGCGCCAAGGTCTATGTCGCCAGTGTTTCGGCTCTGAATGACAGCGAGCAGCGCGGCGCCGCATTGGCTAAGCAGATTGTGCCGTGGGCCGGAGCCAATGGCGGCAAGGTCAACCTTATCGGCCATAGCCAGGGCTCGCCAACCTCGCGCGTCGCGGCCTCGCTGCGCCCGGATCTGGTGGCCTCGGTAACCTCGGTCAACGGGGTGAACAAAGGCTCGAAAGTCGCCGACGTACTGCGTGGCGTGATCCCGCCGAACAGCGCCATTGAAGGCGGTGCCAATGCCCTGGCCAATGCTCTGGGTGCGGTAATCAATCTGATGTCCGGCAGCAGCAACCCGCAGAGCGGCATCGATGCGCTGAAAACCTTAGGGAAACCCTGAAGAAGACTTCCTGAATTTGGCAAAATACCTGAACTCCACCCGCCGAGTTTTCCGATGAAGCAGATGACCTTCGCCGACGCCGAGTACGCCGGCAAGCGCAAGCAAACCCGCAAAGAGCTGTTCCTGATCGAGATGGATCAGGTTGTGCCGTGGAAGGGTTTGATTGCCTTGATCGAACCGCATTACCCCAAGGGTGAAGGCGGACGTCCAGCCTATCCGCTGATGGCGATGTTACGGGTTCATTTGATGCAGAACTGGTTCGGCTACAGCGACCCGGCGATGGAGGAGTCTCTGTACGAGACCACCATCCTGCGCCAGTTTGCGGGTCTGAGCCTGGAGCGCATTCCCGACGAAACCACCATCCTCAACTTCCGCCGATTGCTGGAGAAACACGAACTGGCTGCGGGCATCTTGGCCGTCATCAATGGCTATTTGGGTGACCGCGGTTTGTCATTGCGCCAAGGCACCATCGTCGATGCCACGCTGATCAATGCGCCGAGTTCGACCAAGAACAAGGACGGTAAGCGTGACCCGGAAATGCACCAGACCAAGAAGGGAAACCAGTATTACTTCGGCATGAAGGCGCACATCGGCGTCGATGACGAGTCGGGTTTAGTGCATAGCGTGGTCGGCACGGCAGCCAATGTTGCAGACGTTACTCAGGTCGACAAGCTGCTACACGGCAAAGAAAACATGGTGGGTGCCGACGCGGGTTACACCGGCGTAGAGAAGCGGCCAGAACATGAAGGCCGTGAAGTGATCTGGCAGATCGCAGCCCGCCGCAGTACGTACAACACGTTGAGTAAGCGCAGCGCGCTGTACAAAGCCAAGCGCAAGATCGAGAAGGCCAAGGCGCAAGTTCGCGCCAAGGTCGAGCACCCGTTCCGGGTGATCAAGCGTCAGTTCGGTTATGTGAAGACGCGTTTCCGTGGCCTGGCCAAAAACACCGCACAACTGGTAACGCTGTTCGCCCTGTCGAACCTGTGGATGGCCCGTCGACATTTGCTGACGAATGCAGGAGAGGTGCGCCTGTAATGTGGGAAATGACCGCTGCGAGGTGCTCGCGGCGGCCAGAAACACCGAAATGAGCGGATGACTTGATCGTTTTTGATCAGTTTTCCGCTTTCAAAATCAGCGGAGGCTGAAGTTGACCGGAAATACAGGGCTACTTCAGACCATCCCTAACTACTGCCGGTACGACTGCGCTGAACGGTCGCCATCCGTGGGGTGTAAACAGCAGCAGCTACTGCGCCAAATCCACCGAAGTGCACAACGTGCGTGGGCACAACATCCGTTACTTCTCCTGGACCGGTAATACCTCCTATACCAACGTGTTCGATGCGGTCGATCCGTTCCTGGCGATCACTGGTTTGGCATTCGGTAGCGAGAAGAACGATGGTCTGGTTGGCGTTTGCTCCACCTACCTGGGTCAGGTGATCGGTGATGGTTACAACATGAACCACGTGGATGCGATCAACCACCTGTTCGGCATTCGCGGTTGGACCGAGCCGGTCTCGCTGTATCGCCAGCATGCCAACCGCCTGAAAAACAAAGGCGTCTGACCGTCGCACCAGCGGGCTGCGCCATGCAGCCCGCATTCTGGAGGTCATATGGCCCTGTCGTTGCGCTCAACTGTTGCTCTTTTGCTACTGGCCGGCAGCGTTGCCGGCCTTACGCTTTACTGGCAGTGGCCTGCCACTGCTGTAGCCGTCGCGCCTGCTGCAGCGGTTACCGTCACGACTCCTCTTGCCGCCGCACCTAGCCCGCTGTTGCCAGTCGCCAAGCCAGATACCGCTGCGGCTAGCGCGCCGGCAAGCCTGCCGGGTTTGCAAGGCACCGACGTGGATGGCGAGCTGAAGGCGGATAGCGCCGGCAATCTGCAGCTGAATCTGGCGCTGCGCGATTATCTGGATTACTTCCTCAGCGCCGCCGATCAAGCCGGGCTGGAAACCGTGGTTGAAGTGATGTTGGCCGATGCGCGCGGACGTTTGCCAGAGCCTGCCCTGGGGCAGTTTATCGGCCTGCTCGGCGACTATATGGATTACAAGCGCGCCAGCCTGGCGCTGCTGCAGCAACCCTTGAGCAGTGCCCAGCAAAGCCCCCCCGATGGCCAGCTGGTTGCCTTGCAGCGAGCCTTCGAGCAGTTGGCGCAGCTACGCCGGGCACACTTCTCCAGTGCGGCGACCGAGGCCCTGTTCGGCGCCGAGGAAGCCTACGGCCGTTACACCCTGGACAACCTGGCGCTGATGGCTCGTGACGATCTGAGCGAGCACGGCAAAACCCTGGCGCAGGAGCGTTTACGTGCTCAACTCCCTGAAGCCATGCGTGCCAGTGAAGAGCGCCAGATCCAAGCGCAGGCCTTGCAGGCTCAGACTGACAAGCTTTGGCAGGAAGGCGCCAGCGAAGAGCAGGTGCGCCAGCTGCTTGCCTTGACCTATGATCCGCCCACGGTCGAACGTCTGCTCAGCGAGCAGCGCAACGAGCGCGCCTGGCAACAACGTTATGCCACCTACCAGCAGGAACTTGCCGCCTTGCAGGGCAATGGCCTCAGTGCGGCGGATCAGCAACAGGAGCAGCAGCGTTTGCGCCAGCGTCTATTCAGCGCCGAAGATCAGCACCGGGTGGAAACCTATGACGCCATTGCCGCCAAGCAGCAGGACAATCAACCGCCCGAGTTGTAGGCCGTGAGCCTGGAACGTCAGGAAGCGCTGCTATTGGCCCAGCAGCGCCGCGGTTATCGCCGACTGTGTTTTACCGGTGTGCTGGAAGACGAGTTTGTCGAACACCGGGTACAGCGTATCCGTCGCCGTCTGCTGCTGATCATCAGCACGGCAGTGATCTTTCAGCTGGTCTACGCCGCCCTCGATCTGTTGTTGCTGCCCCTCAATGCCAGCCTTGTGACCTTGCCAGTGCGACTATTGGGCATAGTCGGTGCGCTGCTGTCCTTCTTCTATTGCCGCCGGCCCCAGAGTCCGCCGCGCCGCGCGCTACTGGTCTATGTGGCTGCTTACGCCCTTAACGGCGTTTGCGTCGCCGTGATCATTCATCTGTGCTGGAGTCTGGGCGTGGCCATGCCCTATGACGGGCTGTTTCTGGTGCTGCTGTTTGGTTACGTGCTGCTCGGGGTATCGTTTCGAGCCGTCAGCCTGGCGTCCTGGGGCGTGTGCGGACTGTTCCTCTGGCTGGGGTTTTTCGCCACCGGCGGCAGTGTGGCGCTGGGTTATCAGGGCTTGTTTCTGTTCTGTGCCAACCTGATCGGCAGTGTCGGTGCCTACCTGCAGGAGCATGGCCAGCGCGGCGCCTGGCTCAACCTGCGTTTGCTCGATCTGGCGCGGCAGCGCGCCGAAGCCGACGATGCGCGCAAGCTGCGCCTGCTGGCAGCCGCCAGCCATGATCTGCGCCAACCGCTCAACGCCATGGGCCTGTATGCCCAGCACCTGCTGGAGCAGAACCAGGACCCCGGCGTGCACCGCATCAGCAGTCGTCTGGCGATTGCCGTGGAGCAGCTCAGCCGGCTGCTGCAGTCGCTGTTCGATTACACCCGCCTGACTCTGCCCGGTGGGGTGCAGGCCAAGCCGCAGGTATTTGCCTTGCGCCCCTTGCTGGCGCGCCTGAGCGGTGAAAGCCGCACCGAGGCCGACGCCCAGGGTGTCGAGTTGCAACTGCAATGCGCGGAACTCTGGGTACGCAGTGACCCGCTGCTGTTGGAGCGTGTGCTGCGCAACCTGCTGAGCAACGCGTTGCGTCACGCCCAGGCGCGGCAAGTCTGGCTGCATGCCCGCGTGGAGCAGGGCGTGGTGCAGCTGGAGGTCGGTGACGATGGACAGGGCTTGAGTGAAGCAGAGCAGAGTCAGGTATTCGAAGAATTTCGCCAGCTGGACAACCCTGGACGCAATGCCGAGCGTGGTCTGGGCCTGGGCCTGGCCATCGTTCAGCAATTGGCGCAGCTGCTCGGGCATCCGCTGCGGCTCGACTCCAGCCCAGGCGCGGGCGCACGCTTTATCCTGCAACTGCCGCAGGCTGAAGCCGGTGAGTGGCAAGCTCCCGCAGCCGTTGCCGCGGCATTGAATGGACGGGTGCTATTGCTGGAAGACGATGCTGCTGGTCGGGAGGCGCTGTCCGGTTTGCTGCAGCGTTGGGGGTGCGCAGTCTGGGCCTGCGCCGATCCAGCCGAGGCTTTGCAGTGTCTGCCCGAGGCGCAGCCGCAGGTGCTGATCAGCGACTATCGCCTGGCAGCCACCGAGGACGGTTTGCGTGTTATCGAACGCTTGCGTGAAGAGGCCGGACGCATGCTGCCAGCCTTACTGATTACCGCGGACGTCAGCGCCGACCTGCAGGAGCGCTGCACTCGCGCCCATGTCACCTTGCTCGGTAAACCGCTGTTGCCGGCCCGTTTGCGTCAGGCCTTGGCGGTGCTGTTACCGGCAGAGCTCAGAGCCAGCCCCGTTGCCGCGCCGCACTGACGCAGGCCGTGCGGGTATGTACGGAAAACTCCTGAAACAGTGATTTCAGATGGGTTTTCACCGTGTCCTCGGAAACGCCCAGCTGACGGCTGATGGACTTGTTCGGCAAGCCTTCGGCGAGCAGCTGGAGGATTTCCATCTGCCGGGGTGTGAGCTGTGGTTTGTCGCCCGCCTGCGGCACGGGCAGGGTTTCACCCAGCAGTACGCGGGTTACTGCCTGGCGCAGTTCATCGCTATTGGCGCTTTTCGGAATAAAGCCCAGCGCACCGGCTGTCAGTGCGGCCTGGGCGTCCAGATTGGAGTCACTGGCGCTCAGGATTGCCACCGGGGTCATGCGGCCTTGCTGTTGCCAGCGTTGCAGCAACTCCAGACCCGGCATATCGGGCAGGCGTAGGTCGAGCAGAATCAGGTCGAAGGTGGCGTGTTGCAGGCAGGCTTCGGCCGCAGCAGCGGATTCGGCGGTGTGAATCTGCAGGTCGGCGCAGAGCGGGGCGAGGGCCAGGCTGAGGCCATCGAGAAAGATCCGGTGGTCATCCACCAGCAACAGGCTGAGCTGTTCGGGCAAGGCAGTGCAGAGTGCAGTCATCAGGGCTGTCTCAGGCGGCATTATTGTTTTTGTGAGCGCCGCGCGAGTGTAACCCAAACCGCTGGTTGATTTAGAAGCGGTACGTCACTTGTGCGCCCAGGCCGTGAGCGGTGTTTTTATAGGTGGCGCTGTAGTCGTCCCGCTCGATGTGGGCGTCGTCTTCCATCAGGTAGGAGTAGGTCAGATCGATGGTCACATCCTCATTCGGGCTCCAGGCTGTGCCCAGGCTGAAGATTGTGCGGTCGCCGGTGGGGATGCGCGGCGAGCGGTCGATATTGTTGGTTGGCGACTGGTCGACGGCCAGGCCGGCGCGCAGGGTCCACTGCGAGTTCAGCTTGTAGGCGGCGCCCACAGCGTGAGCCCAGGTGTCATGCCAATTCTGCAGTTCGCTGATGCTGCTGAGGTTACCTGCCAACAAACCACCCACGCCTTTGTTGTCTGCGCGGATTTCTTGCAGACGGCTCCAGCGCGTCCAGGTGCTGCCAGCGTAGAGGGTCCAGTCGGCATCCAGCTCGTGGGTGACGGAAAAATCCACCGATTCCGGGGTGGTCAGCTCCAGCGAGGCATCATAGGTGCCGGCGGAAGAGCCAATGACGAAGCCAGGGCCGGACACTGTGGTGTCACCCTTCAGGCGGTAGTCCACCTTGGAATGGTAGGTCAGGCCGAAGCGCGTCTGCGGGGTGATTTCAAATAGCACGCCGACGTTGTAGCCCAGTGCCGTGTCATCGCCCTTGATTTCGACCTTGCCGTCACCCGCACCGGGAATCGGGTTGTTGATGGCTGACGTCAGCTCGCGTCGATACGGTTGATGGTTGGGCCGAAGCCGATCGACAGCTGCTCGTTGAAGCGATAGCTCAGAGTCGGCTGCAGAGTAATCACCCGTACTTCGCTGCGGTCGCCGTGATAGCGGCCCTGGAAGCTGCGCTCATAGTCGGTCACCAGGCCAAACGGTACGTACAGGCCCAGGCCGAAGCTCCAGTTGTCGTCCAGCGGTTTGACGTAATAGCCCATAGGCGCGCCGATAAACGGCACCATGTCGCCGTCATTGCTGCCGCTGGCAGAACCGCTGGCGTTGTCGATATCGGTTTTGGCGTGGATCAGGGCAATGCCGCCGCTGACCTGTTCACGTTTCAGGCGAGACATGCCAGCGGGGTTGCCGAATACAGTGCTGGCGTCATCGGCCGATGAGGAACGGCCGGCAAAGGCAGTGCCCATGTTGCTGACGCTTTGTTCGTTGATGGCAAAGCCATGGCTGGCGGCAGAAGCAAGGGCAAGGGACAGGCAGGTCTTGACGACTCTTCTAGTCACGGAGGACTCCTAGGTTTACGGGGGGCGGAAACTAGCAACTTTTCCTGACCCCTGCCAAGCCCGCGAAGTTCCGGAGATAGAGCGGTTTATGCCTTTAACGTGGTGCTATTTTCTGCTAGTAGCATTGATCTTGTCGGACAATGCGGGTCGTTCGCTCGTGTCAGGCCACCTGGCTGAGGCTGCCGATGCAGCGTTGCCAGGCGGCGAGAAAATCTTTGGTGCGCCCGTGCGGTTTGAATACCCGGCGCCAGACTTGCGCCATGCCTAGCAAATCATCGGCGGCCGGTAGTTCGCGGTGTTCGGTTTCAATCAGCATCCAGGCAATCGCCGTGGCGTAGCGCAGGTTGACGGTCAGTTCCAGGTGCGGCGCGGCAAGGAAGGCATGCTGGCTGGCGAGGCCGCGTACCTGGCTGGCGAGGTCTGGATCCAACGCCAGGTGCTGATCCCAGAGCTGCTGGTGGCGCAGTGCGGCGATGCGGTAGAGGCCGTGGCCGTGTTTGTCATCGAGAGCCGAGCCGAGCCCGGATTGGCTGGCCGCTGCGCCCAGCAACAGGGCTTCGGCGGCGTTGGAGTGACGCCCAAGGTAGAGCAGGGTAGGGCGGATGACGTACTGGCTTAACTCGCAGGCGGCAATTCCCATATAGCCCTCGGCGAAAGGTGACCGATGGGGCCGGGGCGCTGGCAGCTTCGACTTATTCTGATAAAGGCCCCACCGGGAGCGGGGTTAGCCGCTCATGTTGAAGTGTAGTGCGACCTTTCTACTGTAAAAGGCTGTTTTTAAATTGTTTTCGGCTTTCGGTTATTGCCTATATTCCAGTTGGTACTTAACCAAGGCTGGAGGGCAATATCCGCATGGCCAGCCTGTCCACGCACAAATCAGTCCCCCGTGGCCACTGGGCGAGCTGGGTCAGTGATCCATTCGCTCCAGGAGCCGGCATACAGTGGTGCCAGCGGATAGCCAGCCAGGCACAGGGCAAATAGGTTATGACAGGCCGTTACGCCTGAGCCGCAATAGGCCGCCAGGCCCGTAGCTGGGCGCTCACCGAGTTGCGCGGCAAAGCGCTGGCGCAGCTGCTCTGGGCTGAGAAAGTGGCCGTCGCTGTCGAGGTTGTCGGTGAACGCCGCACACTGCGCGCCTGGGATATGCCCGGCGACTGGATCGATGGGTTCGACTTCGCCCCTGAAACGCGGCAAGCCGCGGGCATCCAGCAGGGTTAGTTGGCTATCACCGAGGCGCTCTTGCAGCTGCGCGGCGCTGACCAGCAGGCTGGCGTCGGCGTTGCCGCTGAAAATGCCGGGTGTGGGCGTGGGCAGGTCCTGGGTCAAGGCTCCGCCGGCTTCGCGCCAGGCCTTGAGGCCGCCATCAAGCAGGTACACGCCTGCACTTTTACCCAGCCAGGCCAGCAGCCACCAGGCACGAGCGGCAAAGGCGCCGGGGCCGTCGTCGTACAGCACCACGTCACTGTGAGTGTGCAGGCCCCACTCACGCAGGCGATTTAGCAGTTGTGCGGGCTCTGGCAGGGGATGACGGCCGGTGACGCCTTTGTGGATCGGCCCGGACAGGTCGCGCTCCAGATCGGCAAACTGCGCCCCGGGGATATGCCCGTCGGCGTAGCTGCGCTGCCCGTAGGTCAGATCGTCGAGGGCAAAGCGGCAATCGAGAATCAGCAGGTCGGGTTCGACAAGGCGCTGCTGCAGTTGCGCAGCAGTGATCAGTTGGGCGAGGGGCATACAGTCATCCTGTGGGTAAATAAGAATCTGCTCACGATCTGCTGCGCGTCGGCCCTGCTGCGTTAAAAACATGCTCGGAATGCTCATGTACAAAAGTACACTCCGCTTCCTCGCCTGTTTTTGCCTTGCATGACTCTAGCTCGCGAGATACTGAACAGATTCTAGGGCAGCCGGCATCATAAACCCTGCTATTGAGCTGTCGCAGCCTGGTTCTGGAAGATTTCTGCCCGCTGGGCGCTGCATCTTTGTCGGTTTATGGGCATGCTGCATCCCCGTTTTAGCTGACCCAGGTTGCGCACGCCATGAAGCGTTTTGTACTGCTCGATACCGCCCCGATTCCCGATGGCTCGGGCGCTTTGTGCCTGTTCGAGTACGGCGAGGACTTCGTCATCAAGATCGCCGGTGGCGATGGCGGTCAGTTGATGAATACGCGCATGCACGGCTCCGAAGATGCGCTGGCGGCGATTCCCTGCAAGAAGGTTGCGGGTCGCCCCGACTCACGGGTGCTGATTGGCGGCCTGGGCATGGGCTTTACCCTTGCTGCCGCCTTGCAGAATCTGGGCAAGACTGCCGAAGTGGAAGTCGCCGAGCTGGTGCCAGGGGTGGTGGAGTGGAACCGTGGCCCGCTGGGGGCCAAGGCCGGTTACCCCATCCTTGATCCGCGTACCCGCGTGATTCAGGACGACGTGGCCAACTGCCTGAAAAACGCCGAGCAGCGTTATGACGCGATCATGCTGGATGTCGACAACGGCCCCGAAGGCCTGACCCAGAAACGCAACAGCTGGCTGTATTCCGCCCAGGGCCTGCAACGCTGTTACCAGGCATTGCGCAACAAGGGGGTACTGGCGGTGTGGTCGGCCAGCGCTGACCGGGTATTCAGCGACAAGGTGCGCAAGGCCGGCTTTAAGGTAGAAGAAGTACAGGTCTACGCCCATGGCAACAAGGGCACCCGGCATACCATCTGGATCGCCGAAAAGATCAAATAGGCAAATCCCGAACATTAAAAAGCCCGCGCAGCTAAGCAGCTGCGCGGGCTTTTTTGTATGGTTGGCTTAGCGAATCTTTAGCTTTCCAATCCGATCATTATCCAGGCTGCCGAAGTATAGGTAGTCGCCCACCGGCTTGACTGAAGTGATCATGCGCAGGTGGGTGCCGCTGGTGTCGTGCAGGCTCTGGGTGATTTCGCCTTGTTCATTGAGGGCGATGGCAAAGCCGTAAGGCACGGCCTTGGGCCAGAAGGCGCGGGGCAGTTTGGCCAGCTGTGATTTCGCCCAGGGCGAGCGGTGCAGCATGTCGGCGTCGGCCTTGCGCGGGGTTGGCAGAGCCACCCAGAAGGTCCCGTTGCGGTCGCCCTGCAGGTTGTCCGGCAGGCCCGGTAGGTTGTCGATAAAGATGTCGTGGGTGCCTGCCTTGTCGCCGCTCAGCCAGTAACGGGTGATGCGGTAACGGTAGGTTTCGTTGACCAGCACGAAGTCCTCATTGGCCGACAGCGCCACACCGTTGGCGAAGTACAGGTCCTTGAGCAGCACCTTGGTTTCGCCGTTGGTCGGGTTGTAGCTGAGCAGGCGGCCCCAGGGGCGAGCTTCGAGCAGGTCGAGCAGGTAGTCAGGTTGTTCGAAGCGCTGGCTGGCATCGCTGAAGTAGATGGTGCCGTCGCGGGCGATATCCAGATCGTCGGTGAACTTGAACGGCACGCCTTCGGCTTCAGTGGTCAGTACCTTGATCTGGCCCTGGGCATCGATGCTGAGCAAGCCCTTGTAGGCGTCGGCGACGATCAGGTTGCCGGCGGCGTCAAAGTCCATGCCCAGCGGGCGGCCCTGGGTGTCGACGAAGGTTTCTACACTGCCATCAGCCTTGATGCGCACGATGCGGCCGTCATGCAGGCCGCTGTACACCTGCCCCTGGGCATCCACCGCCGTGTCTTCCGGGCCATGCACCTGGCCACGGCCGAGCAGTTCGGCCTTCATCAAGGTATCGTTGGGTTCCAGTACGCCGGTCATCGGCGGGATGGCCGGGGCTTCCCAGGCCAGTGGATCAATCGGGCTGGGCGTGATGGCGAGGTAGATCGCCGCCGCAGCAATCAAGGCCACAAGCAGGCCAAGCAGTTTCTTCATTGTTGTTATTCCCTGTGCTGAAGGTGGTTCTGGATGCAAGCGGGCGCAGAATAGCGCGTCTGCAGCCCGTCGAGCATTGTCAATGCCCGGCTATTGGGTGTGGCGATATATACTGCGCGGCATTCTTGATGGGAGAGCCGCGTGGCGATTGATATTCAGTGGATTGGTGATGACGCCAGCCTGGCGCAGCATTGTGCAACCTGGCGCAGCTTGACGTTTGTCGCGGTGGATACCGAGTTTATGCGGGTCGACACCTTTTATCCGATTGCCGGCCTGCTGCAGGTCAGCGAGGGCGAGCGAGCGTACCTGATCGATCCGCTGCTGATCAGCGACTGGACGCCCTTTGCCGGGCTGCTGCAAGACCCTGCAGTGGTCAAGGTGCTGCACGCCTGCAGCGAGGACCTGGAAGTCTTTCTGCGCCTGACCGGCAGCCTGCCTACGCCGCTGTTCGACACCCAACTGGCCGCCGGTTATCTCAACCTGGGTTTCTCCATGGGTTACTCGCGCCTGGTGCAGGCGGTGCTGAATATCGAACTGCCCAAGGGCGAGACCCGCTCCGACTGGCTGCAGCGACCGTTGTCGGCCACTCAGGTCAGCTATGCCGCCGAAGACGTGCTGCACCTGGCTGAGGTGTATGCGCAGCTCAAGGCGCAGCTGTCAGCCGAGAAGTACGCCTGGGTGCTGGAAGACGGCGCCGAGCTGGTCGGCAATCTCAAACGCGAAGTCGATCCCGAACTGGCCTACCGCGAAGCCAAGCTGGCCTGGAAACTCTCCCGGCAACAGCTGGCGGTGTTGAAAACGCTGTGCACCTGGCGTGAAGAGCAGGCGCGTAAACGCAATCAGCCACGCAACCGGATTATCCGCGAGCATTCGTTGTGGCCACTGGCGCGCACCCAGCCGGATAACCTGGTGGCGCTGGCGCGGATCGAGGATATGCACCCGAAAACCGTGCGTCAGGACGGCGAATTTATTCTGCAACTGATCAAGCAGGCGGCTGCCACTCCGCCTGAGCATTGGCCTGAAGCGCTGCCGGAGCCTTTGCCGCTGGAAGTAGGGTCACTGCTGAAAAATCTGCGTGCCATTGGCCTGCGAGAGGGTGAACGCCTGAACATCGCCCCTGAGCTGATGCTGCGCAAGAAAACCCTCGAAGCCCTGCTGAAAACCGGCTATCCCAATGGGCCGTACCAGCTGCCGGAGTCGCTGCGCGGCTGGCGGCGTGAATTGATGGGCCAGGCGCTGTTGAATTGCCTGGCTGCAACCGGAGAGTCCGCGTGAAACGTATCTGCTCAATCTACAAAAGCCCGCGCAAGAACGAGATGTACCTCTACGTACTGCGCAGCGATGGCCTCAAGCGTGTGCCAGAAGCGCTGTTGAGCGCCTTCGGCCCCCCGGCTCTGGCCTTCGAATTGATCCTCACCCCCGAGCGCCAACTGGCCCGCGAGGACATCCACAAGGTGCTGGCCAACCTCGACGAGCAGGGTTACCACCTGCAAATGCCGCCACCGGAAGATGAGTACATCGAGCACCTGCCCGATGAACTGCTGCGCCGTAACGATCCGGTCTGATGACCCCTCCAGCTGAAACCCCGTTGTGCATACTGATCGCTGAGGGCGAGCATCGCCGCTATGCCGCGCTGTTGCGTGAGCAGGCGCCTGGGTTGGAAGTGTTCGGCAGCGACCAGCTGGGCGATTTGCAGCTTCAGGCATCAACCTGTCCTGTGTGGCTGGGTCAGCCTGACCTGTTGGCTGCCTTGCTGCGCCAAGGCGCTCGGCCGCAATGGCTGCAATCGACCTGGGCAGGCATCACGCCCTTGTTGGCCGCTGATTTGCCAACCGATTACCGCCTGAGCCGCGCCGTGGGCATCTTCGGTCAGGTGATGGCTGAGTATGTGCTGTGCCACCTGCTGGCCCACGAGCGTCAGTTGCTGGCGCGTTTGGCCGCCCAGGTCGAGCAGCACTGGGACAATCGCCTACCGCGCAGCCTGGCCGGGCGTAAGGTGCTGGTCGTCGGCACCGGTGATATTGGTCTGAGCGTGGCGCAGTTTCTCGTGCCGTTCGGCATGCAGTTGCTGGGCATTGCCAGCAGCTCGCGCAATCTGCCGCCGTTCCGTCAGGTGGCAGGGCTCGACGAACTACCGAGCCTGGTGGGTGAGGCCGATTACCTGATCAACCTGCTGCCGGATACTCCGGCTACCCGCGATATCTATGACGCGGCGCTGTTCGCCGCCTGCAAGCCCAGCGCGCTGTTTATCAATGCCGGGCGCGGTGTTGCAGTGGTCGATCAGGCACTGGTCAGCGCCTTGCAGCAAGGGCAACTGGCGGGTGCGGTGATCGATGTCTGCCGTGAAGAGCCACTGCCTGCTGGTCATCCATTCTGGGATGCGCCGCGTCTGCTGCTGACTGGGCACAGTGCTGCGCCGACTGATCCTCATCTATTGGTGAAGTTGTTTGTCGATAACCTGGCGCGCTGGCAGGTAGGTTCAGCACTACGCGGGCAGGTGGACTTTGTCCGTGGTTATTAATTGACCATTCAGCTCGCCGCCCTTGGCCGTTAAAGCCCCAGCCGCTAGACTGCCGGCCTTTTCGCTCCTCACCGTACCCTCGCCATGGCCGCCAAAGTCGAACCCTTCTGGAAACGCAAAACTCTCGAACAGCTGGATCAGGACGAGTGGGAGTCGCTGTGCGATGGCTGCGGCCTGTGTTGCCTGCAAAAGCTCGAGGATGAGGACGATGGCAGCGTGTATTACACGCGGACCTGCAGACCTGCCGCTGCACCGACTACAGCAACCGACGCAAATTTGTGCCCGACTGCATCCAGCTCACCCCGGCCCAGGCCGACCAGTTCCAGTGGCTGCCGCCGACCTGCGCCTATCGCCTGGTCAGCGAAGGCAAGGATTTGTTGCTATGGCACCACCTGGTGTGCGGCGACCCGGAGCAGGTGCACAAACAACGGATTTCCCAGGCAGGGCGCATGCTCAGTGAAAACAGCGTGGTCGAGGATGAGTGGGAGGACCATATGATCTTCCGCGCCGGCTGAGAGGAGGTTTACAAACTACTGCGCTCGGCCATTCTGCGTTGAAATCAGCCTCAACAAGCCGCTTGCGGCTAACGCGCTTTAGCGCGACCCGCAGGGCGAGTGAAACGAGTAATGCTCATGTACAACTCGTACACTCCGCTTTTTCGGCTTCTTTCGCCTTGCTTGGCCGTCGCTCGCTACGCTTGTAAGCATCCTCTGAACCTCGCCTGCAAATGCCAGCCTAAACTCGCCTGAACCATCCAATTGCACTGTGGAGCTTTGCCATGTTGCTGCGTCGTCTGTTGCTGTCCGTTGTACTGCTGAGCCTGAGTACCCCGCTGTGGGCGAAGAAGGTCGACCTGGATTACCGCGTGCGTTTTCTGCCTGAGACCGAGCAGGCCGAAGTCAGCCTGACCCTGGAAGACGGCGCGCGGGTCATCAGCCTGGCTTTCAATCTGGGCGACCAGGGCGTTTACAGCGACTTCAAGGCTGACGGCCAGTGGACGCAGAACAGCCCTGAGTTGGGCACCTGGCAGCCGAGCAAAGGCCAATCCACCCTGACTTACCGCGTGCGTATCAATAATGAGCGCAGTGCTGGGCGCTTTGATGCGTTGATCACCAAGGATTGGGCGCTGCTGCGTGGTGACGATCTGGTGCCGGCGGTCAAGCTGCGCCAGGAAGATCACACCGTGCTGGTATCACGTCTGCAGTTCGACCTGCCTAAGGGCTGGAAAAGTGTTGAAACCGGCTGGCCGCGTGTCGGCAAGAACAAATTCCGCATCGACAACCCACAGCGCAAGTTCGACCGCCCGACTGGCTGGCTGGTGGCCGGCAAGATCGGTACGCGCCGCGCCAAACTGGGTGAAACCGATGTGGCTATCGCCGCGCCAGTGGGCGAGGGCATGCGCCGCATGGATGTGATGACCCTGCTGACCTTTATCTGGCCGCATGCTCAGGACGTGTTTCCGCGCGACCCGGCCAAACTGCTGATCGTCGGCGCCGGCGACCCGATGTGGCGCGGTGGTCTGTCGGCCACCAATTCCTACTACATGCACAGCGCCCGCCCGCTGGTCAGCGAGAACGGCACCAGTTCCCTGGTGCACGAACTGGTGCATGTGTTCAGCCGGATCAAGGTGCGTGATCGCAGTGACTGGATCACCGAAGGCCTGGCCGAGTACTACGCCATCGAGCTGATGCGTCGCGCCGGGGGCCTCAGCGAGGAGCGTTACCAGAAGATCCGCGAGCAACTGATCCGCTGGAGTAAACCGGTCAAAAGCCTGCGCACCGACGACTCCAGCGGCCCGGTCACGGCCCGCGCGGTGTTGCTGCTGCAGGAGCTGGATCGGGAAATCCGCCAGGCCACCAAAGGCACCACCCAGCCGCGTTCGCTGGATGACGTGACCCGCGGCCTGATGCGCCTGGACAAAGCCAGCACCAAGGACTTTATCGAAATCAGCGAAAACGTCATGGGCGCTGCCTCCGAGGTGCTGGACAACAAGCTGTTGCGCTAGTTACCCGCCTGAGTAAGCATGCGGCGCAGTTGCCAGCGAGGAGCGCCGCATGCGCCGTCTACCGTCTCTCACTGCCTTGCGTACCTTCGAGTGCGCCGCTCGGCATGCCCACTTCGGCCGGGCAGCGGCCGAGTTGTGTGTCACCGACAGCGCGGTCAGCCATCAGATCCGTCAGCTGGAAGAGCAACTCGGCACTGCGCTGTTTGCCCGTGAGGGTCGTCAGGTCGTGCCGACGCCTGCCGCGCGGCGTTTGTTGCAGCGTTTGCAGCAGGCGTTTGAGCTGATTGGTGAGGCCTGCGACGAGTTGCGTGACCCTGGCTCGCAGGCGGTGTTGCGTATCGCGGTAACGCCCGAGCTGGCGCAGAAGTGGCTGGTCAGCCGCCTGGCTGATTTCAGCGACCGTTACCCGCAGATCACCCTGCATCTTCACGAACAGCCGCTGGAAGCCAGTTTGCCGAGCCCGGATATCGATCTGGCGATCACCTATGGCACCGGGCCTGAGGATGCCAGTGCCTACTTCGTGCGGCCGCTGCCGACCCTGCAGTTCTTTCCGGTGTGCAGCCCCAGTCTGTTCAACCAGGGCGGCCTTAAACATCCGCGTGATCTGGCCCGCCACGGCCTGCTGCACGATGATCAGGACGGCAAGACCTGGACCGCCTGGCTGACCACCCATGCCAGTGATATCCAGCCGGCGCGTCATCTGTACCTGGGGCATGCCGGCCTGGCGCTGGAGGCGGCGGCGCAAGGGCAGGGCGTGGCCATGGGCGACAACCTCACCGCTGCCGAAGACTTGGCCTGCGGTCGTCTGGTGCGTCCATTCAACGCCAGTGTGGCAGCGCTTGGGCAGTATGCGCTGGTCTGTGAACGCATTCGTCTGGAGAAGTCGGCAGTGGCGGACTTCTTAGATTGGCTGAGTGATCACCTGGCTGAATGATGAATTGAATTCAGTTATTCCGTAATTATCGTCGTTGGAACCTCGGTCAGAGCGCCGCGTACTGTGTGGCCATCTTCCCCACAGGCATGAGGTGCATCCGATGGCGCGTTCCCTGACTTCCCTCCCCAAAGCCGATGGCTTTCGTCTGCCCGGCGAATTCGAACCCAAGGCCGGTTGCTGGCTTGGCTGGCCGGAGCGCACTGATGTGTGGCGCAACGGTGCCAAGCCGGCGCAGAAGGTCTGGGTCGATATCGTCACGGCCATTGCCAGCAGCGAGCCGGTCACCGTGTGTGCTTCGGCCAGCCAGTACGCCAACGCCAGGCGTCAGCTGCCGGCCCATGTGCGGGTGGTGGAAATGACCTGCAACGACACCTGGTTCCGCGACAGCGGCCCGGCCTTTCTGGTGAATGACGACAGTGGTGAAGTGCGCGGTGTGGACTTCGAGTTCAACGCTTACGGCGGTCTCGATGGCGGCTTGTACTACCCCTGGGACAAGGACGATCAGATCGCCCAGAAGATCCTGGAAATCGAAGGTTATGATCGCTATCGCGCGCCCTTTATCGCGGAAATGGGCGGTATCCAGACTGATGGCCAACGTACCTTGTTGACCACCGAGCAGTGTCTGCTCAACCGTAACCGCAACGCTCACCTAGGCAAGGACGAAATGCCCCGCCGCCTGCAGGACTATCTCGGCGCCGAGCAGGTGATCTGGTTGCCACGCGGCTGCAAGTTCGATGAAACCGACGGCCATATCGATGACCTGGCCTGCTTTGTCCGCCCCGGTGTGGTGGTGATGCAGTGGACGGACGATCGCAACGATCCGCAGTGGGAGATCTACCAGGAGGCCTACGACATTCTGCGCAGTACCCGCGATGCCCAGGGGCGCGCGCTGGAAATCCACAAGCTGCCGCAACCGCGCGTACTGGAGTGGACGGCTGAAGAGGCCGAAGGCCTGGATCAGGATGATTCGACCCACACCCGCCAGGCCGGCACGCAGATCTGCGCTTCCTACATCAACTACTACACCGGCAACTCGGCCATCGTCGTGCCGCTGTTCAACGACCCCTGCGACCGTGTTGCCCAGGCCACTCTGGCCGAGCTGTTCCCCAAGCACCGGATTATCGGTATCGAGAACTCGCGGGAGATTCTGCTCGGTGGCGGTAACGTTGCCTGCATCACCATGCCGCAATATGCCGCGCCCAAGCGCGCCTAGGAGGCTTCGATGAAACTGCTTGTCAGTCTGTTGGGCATTGCTATGAGCCTGGCCGCCAGCGTTCAGGCGCTGGCGGCCGAGGCGCCGAAGCAGGTCAATCTGTTTATCTGGGGCGAGTACCTGGCACCGGACACCCTGAGCAGTTTTGAGGAGAAGACCGGAATCAAGGTGGTGGTCGATCACTTCGACTCGCTGGAAACCGTGGAAACCAAACTGCTTACCGGGCGCAGCGGTTACGACCTAGTACTGACGGCCGGTCAGCATCTGCAGCGGGCGATCCAGAGTGGCGCGCTGCAACCGCTGGACAAGGCCGCGCTACC
The DNA here is from genome assembly GCF_900105355.1 of Pseudomonas anguilliseptica. Taxonomy (NCBI): domain Bacteria; kingdom Pseudomonadati; phylum Pseudomonadota; class Gammaproteobacteria; order Pseudomonadales; family Pseudomonadaceae; genus Pseudomonas; species Pseudomonas anguilliseptica. Next base: position 4,494,283 of record NZ_FNSC01000001.1, on the reverse strand, counting down.
GCATTTCAGCGGGCTTGATCCGGAGTTCACCGGGCATATGGCGACTTTCGATCCGGGAAATCGCTATGCCGGCCTGTATGTCTGGGGCACCACGGGTTTTGGTTATCAACAGCAGGCCATTGCCAAGCGCATGACCGATGCGCCAACCGACAGCTGGGCCATGCTGATGGACCCAGCCGTCGTGGCGAAGTTTGCCGACTGCGGGGTGAGTTTTCTCAACGATCCCAATGAGGTATTTGCCGCTGCATTCCGTTACCTGGGCCTGGATATCAACCGGCAGAGCCTGGATGACCTGAAACTGGCCGAGGCGCATCTGGCCAAAGTACGACCGTCGATCCGCTACTTCGACAACGACCGCAATATCACCGACCTGGCCAACGGCGATACCTGCCTGGCGATGTCGTGGAATGGCAACGTGTCGATGGCCGCCGGCCAGGCTGAGCAGGCGGGCAAGCCCTACAGCCTGCACTACAGCATCCCGCGCGAAGGCACGCTGATCTGGTTTGATGCGATGGTTATCCCCAAAGATGCGCCGCATCCTGAGGCGGGCCTGGCGTTGATGGACCACCTGATGGCCCCCAAGGTGATTGGCGCCATCACCAACACCATCTACTACGCCAACGCGGTGCCGGCGGCGAATGCCACGGTCGATCCGGCGATTCTCGCTGACCCCGGCACCTACCCAGCTGCCGATGTACGTGCGCAGTTGTACACCAAGAACGACAACGCCAAGGCCTTCAATCGCGCCTTGACCCGCGCCTTTAGTCGGCTTAAATCCGGGCTCTGAAGGCTCGTATTGTGCGACGCTCCAACGCCATCCATTGCTATGCCGCTGGGTGGCGTTGCTGTTTCTGCGGTGCAGTTTGCTCAGTCGTGGCATTGCCAGCTTGACCCTGAGGTGTCGATCAATATCTAATGATAAGTATTCTCATTTAATGCTTGTCGATCCACGCACCCTGTTGCGTTGTTAGATTGATGCGGTGCAAGGGTGTGGCGGTGTTAGCGAACAATACGGCGTACGGGCGCCATGGCTATGGATAAACAACTCCATGGCCCGATTTCCCTGGTCTATCGCACCCTGCATGGCGAACTGCTGAAGTTTCTCGGCAAGCGCCTGGACAGCTCCGCCGATGCAGCTGATCTGGCTCAGGATGCCTTCACTCAGTGGCTTGGCCGGGACGGGCGGGGTGATGTGCAACATCCCCGCGCGTTTCTCTTTCAGATTGCACGCAATCTGCTGCGTGATCACTGGCGCCGTCAGCAGTCCCGTCCTCAGCGCTGTGGGGATGGCGATTCACAGCATGGGTTGGACGCCATGGTTGATGAGCAGGGCGCCGGCCCCTTGGAAAAAGTCGAACAGCATCAACGTTTGCATCTGCTGGCCAGTGCCCTGGATGATCTGCCGCCGCGCCGGCGCGAGGCCTTCGTGCTGCATAAATTCGATGGCCTGTCCCAGGTTGAGGTGGCCGAGCGCATGGGAATTTCTCTGAGCATGGTGGAAAAGCACATTGCCAGTGCCTTGCTGCACTGCAAACGGCGTGTGCAAGGCCAATCCGCGGTGGAGCCGCTATGAGCCCAGGCATGCACAGGGAGCGTTCGCTTTCCATCGATGAACAGGCGGCCATCTGGTTTAGCCGGCGTTGCCGCGGCCCGTTATCGAGGGCTGAGCAGGCGCAGCTGGATACCTGGTTGGCGGCTGATCCGGCCCATGGGCGGGCACTGGCCGATATGCAGCTGATTTGGGCTGATCTTGATCTGCTGCCGCGACCCGTTTTGCCGGCGGCAGCTGTGCTGACCTTACGGCCGAAGCGCAGTTGGCTTCCGGGGCGCGCCTTGGCGGCTTCGGTGGTGCTGGTATGTGCGGTGTTGGCTGCGCCGCAGAACTGGTTTAGCGCGCCGCCAACGCAGGAATTGAGCCTGTCCAGTGCGCCTGGTGAGCAACGACAGGTCGAGTTGGCGGATGGCACACGTATCGATCTGAATGTGGATAGCCGACTGTATGTGCGTATCTATGAGGATCACCGCGAAGTTGAACTGCTGGCTGGTGAGGCCTTTTTCGCTGTGGCGGCTGATGCCTCGCGGCCCTTCGAGGTGATGGCTGGCGAGAGCAGCGTACGGGTGATCGGTACGCGCTTTAGCGTGCGTCGCAGTGACGAGCGCCTGGCGGTGGCAGTGGAAAGCGGCAAGGTGGCGGTGCAGCCGCAGGCCGATAAGGCGCAGCAAACGCTGCTGAGCGCGGGTGAGGGCGTCGACTTCGATTACCGCAGCAAGACCTTGCAGCAACTGCGTCTGGTTAGCGAAGAGATTGCCAGCTGGCGACGTGGTCAACTGGTGTTTCGTGATCGGCCTCTGGCGCAGCTGCTGGATGAGTTGGCGCATTACCGCGCAGCCCCGGTGCACCTGGCCCAGGCCAGTCTTGGCAAGCGGCGCCTGTCCGGCAGCCTGAATATCGCCAAGCCGGATGACTTTCTTGCCGCGTTGCCGCAACTCTTGCCGGTTCGGGTTGAGCATCGCGGCGATGGTGTTGTGCTGATTCATCCCCTCTAAAAGCGAGCCTGCCCGGCAGGCTCTTTTGTATTTTTACAAATGAAAATATTTTGCATTCGCATATGTGGGTTTCTCGGCCTGCTGCGTCTTCCTGTTGTCCGCCTTATGCGAGGGCGGTTTTGCAGTATCTGGGAGACTTGCATGAAAACCCGCACCACCCGTTTTGCCCTGCGTCAGCTCTGTGCCAGCACCGCCATGGCTACTTGTCTGCTGAGTGGCAGTGTTCTGGCTCAGGAGTTCAGTTTCAATCTGCCGGCGCAACCGATGGCCAGCGCCATCACCGCACTGGCTCAACAGAGCCAGTTGCAGATCCTTTTTGATGAAGCGCAATTGCGTGACCTGCAGGCCCCTGCGCTGCTGGGGAGCTTCAGCGCGCGCGATGCGCTGGAGAAGCTGCTGGGCAATTCGGGCTTGGAGCTGCTGCCTGCGGGCGAAGGTTTTGTGGTGCGTAAACGTGCTCAGCAGAGCAGTCAGCAACATACGATTCAGCTCGATGCCCAGACTATTGTCGGCAGTGGAACCAGCGTCGATGCCAGCACTGTGGGCCGTTCGACTTTGACCAACAGGGAGATCGAGCGCCAGCAGGCCGATAATATCCCCAGCCTGCTGCAGACCTTGCCAGGCGTGAGCATGGGCGGCTCGGCCAAGCCTGGTGGGCAAACGATGAATATCTGGGGCCTGGGCGATGCCGAAGATGTGCCCTTTACCCTCGATGGTGCTACCAAGAGCGGCTTCGAGCGTTATCAGCAGGGCACGGTGTTTATCGAGCCGGAGCTGATCAAGCGTATCGAGGTGGAGAAGGGCCCGCATTCGGTGTTTACCGGCAATGGCGGCTTTGGCGGCACAGTGCATATGGAAACCAAGGATGCGCCGGATTTGTTGAAAGAAGGACGAAACCTGGGCGCCATGCTCAAGTACGGTTACCACAGCAACGATCAACAGAAAATCTACAGTGGCGCGGTGTATGGGCAGACGTCGGATGGTCGAGCCGATGGCCTGGTGTACCTGACCAGTCGTGATGGGCGCGATATGAAGCTGGCAGGAACCATTCCTGATCCCGATAACCGCTATCCGGTCAATCCGCAGCGCTTGCCAAACTCGGCGCAGGATCTCGATGCCGGCTTGTTCAAGCTCAATCTGTATGCCACCGATGAGCATGCATTCGGGCTATCCTGGGCGCGTTCGAAAAGTGCTCGCTGGACGCCATTCTCCTCGGCCAGCTTCCCGACACCGCCCACCCAGAGTAATATCAACCAATATGGTTATGAGGCGGCTTTGCGGCGTTTCCTGGCCCATCGGGAAACCATCGACACGACCTGGTCTGCAAAATATCACTACCAGCCGCTGGAGAATCCGCTGCTGGATATGACTCTCAGCTACTCGCAGTCCGATGTTGAACAGGTGGACGAGCGCGAGCCCGGGGCTTTCGTGCAGCCCTCAACCGGTGGCCGCAAGATGGACACCGGTTACCGCGACAGGGTCATCGAACTGCGCAATACCAGCCGTTTTGACACCGGCCGCCTGTCCCATGCGCTGACTCTGGGCGGTGCATGGCGTCAGCACAACCGCGACACGCTGATGTATATCGATACCTCCACCTACAACAAGCCACGCTACAACTATGGCTTGTTTCAGCCGACCTTTATGCCCAGCGGCGAGCAGCTGACTCACAGTTTCTATGTGCAGGACGCTATCAGTTACGGCCGCCTGACTGTTACGCCGTCCATGCGCTTCGACAGTGTGCGTAACGAAGCTGAGCCGAACCTGGCGCCGATCTACAACAATGCGGCCCTCGGTCACGACTACAGCAGCCAGAGCTATTCGGGCTGGTCGCCACGCTTGTCGTTGTTCTGGGCTGCGACTGAGCAACTTGGCTTCTTTGCCGATTACACGCAAACCTGGCGTGCCCCGCTGATTGATGAACAGTACGAGGTACAGAACAGCAGCAGCCGTCCGGCCACCAGTCGTGATCTGGACCCGGAGCGTATGCATGCCCTGCGCGCCGGCAGCGTGCTGAGCCTGTCCAACCTGCTGGTGCAGAGCGATAGCCTGCAGGTTCGCACCACCTTGTTTCGCAACCGCATCAAGGATGAAATTTTCAAGAACGTCGGGGTGGGCTGTAAGGAGCAGTCCATCAGCAACGGTTCCTTGTCTGGAAGCTGTGGGGCTTATCTGCCGCAGGGCAACTACCGCAATATCGGTGATCTGACGATCAAAGGTGTCGAAGTCGAGAGCTTCTACGACAGTACGCGGGTATTTGCAGCGCTGTCGTATTCCTGGATGAGCGGCGAACACGAGGGCGCCTATACCAACCCCTGGGGGCCGAATGTTTGGGCTGGGGGCATTCAGCCGGTCAAATGGGTCGCGACGCTGGGAGTGAAAATCCCTGAAATCGACACACGAATTGGCTGGCAGGGTGAGTTTGTACGCAAGAGCGACCGCCTGCCCAGTGACCGCTATTCGGGTGGCATGGGCAGCTCGGTGGGGGACACCTATTACGATCACTTCGACAATGCCAGTTACGACACTCAGCGCATCTTCGCCAACTGGAAGCCGCAGCTCGCTGGGCTGAAGGATACCGAGGTGAATTTCGTCGTGGATAACCTGTTCAACCGCTTCTACCAGCCGGCATTCAGTGGTGATCGGGTTTACAGCCAGGGGCGCAATGCCAAGCTGAGCATTACTCAGTTCTTTTGATCAACTGCCGCCAGGCTGGCCTTTGGCTGTCCAGCCTGTGCGGACGTGTTAAGTCGAGATGGGCTGACTACTTGAGCCCGGGCCCGGACTTGGTGTTGATGCCTTTGGCCATGCGGTCGTAGAGCACCACATTGACGGTGGCAGCGAGGTTCATGCAGCCTTGAGTGGGGATATAAATTACGTCCTCACACCAGTCGAGGACTTCCTTGCTCAGTGAGCCGTCTTCGGGGCCGAAGATATAGATGGCGCGGTCGGGGTGGGTGTATTGCGGCAGCGGCCGTGCGCCTTCGACCAGCTCCACGGCGACCGGCGTACAGCCTATAGGGATGATCTGCTGCAGGTCTTCCACGCCGATCAGCGGAATATCCATATAGATACGCTGGGTGTCGGTAATAAAGTCGCGGGCGCGGGCATAGCGTTTACCGCTGTAGAACACCGAGGCGGCGCTATAGCAGCCGGCTGCGCGCATCACTGAACCGACGTTTTCCGGGGATTTTGGGTTGAACAGGCCGATGCAGGCGTATCTCTTGTTGGCCACGGTGGCACTCGCACAGAATTTTCGGGGGGATTTTTCAGCCGCACCAAGGGGGGCGGGCGGCAAAAAAGACGCGAGTATACCTGTATGACAGCAGCCTGATTTTTCTGGGAGACAGCTGCTGACGATATAACTAACTCTTAGATCGTCAGCAGCGGGCTTCTACAGCATTGCGTTACTGTTTTTTAAGCCTTGCAGCCAGGTCGGCGAAGGGATTGTGGGTTGCCTGAGAGGTTTTTGGGCTGCTTAGCGAGCCTTCGCTAAAGTACTGCTGGTCGGTGTAACGCGCATGTTCGTTGTCATGGCAGTACAGGCATAACAACTCCCAGTTGGAGCCGTCCTGCGGGTTGTTGTCATGGTTGTGGTCGCGGTGGTGCACGGTCAGTTCGCTCAGGCGCTTGCCGGAAAACTCGCGGGCGCAGCGGCCGCAGACGTGTGGGTACATCTTCAGCGCCTTGTCGCGGTAGCCTTCTTCGCGCGAGCGTTGGGCCTCGGCGAGAATGCGGTCAAGCTTGCCGGTGGCGGAGGGGGATCTGTCGCTGCTCATCTGGAGTCTCTTACGGTGGGCCTTGGTTGCAGTCTAGCCTTGCCGGTGGTCAGTGAGAACTGCCCGTGCGCACTTAACGCCGTGGTTGAGGCCCAAGTGACTAACTGTTTGGGAGATACCCGCATGCGCCTGACTACTCTGTTGTTTGTTCTAAGCGCGCTTGTCAGCACTTCGCTGCAGGCTCAGCAACCGCCCAAAATGCCCGCTACGGGGCCTGCAACGGGTGTTCCGGGTACCGCAACGCCGCAACCTTATGCGCCGGTTGCACCGCAGCACCTGCCTGCGCCGACCCGCAATAACCCGCCGCTGCTCAAGCAGGCTCCGTTGCCAGAGTCCAGCCAGCCGCGCCGCGACCAGGAGTTGCCGTTGCTGAAAGAGCAGCGCGAACGCAATACCCAGCCGTTACCAAAATCCGACGACTGAGTTTTCGGTGCCTAGAGCTGTTGCTCGACCAATTGCCCATCGGCCATGCGCAAACGTCGGGACATGGCAATAGCAATAGCACGGATGACTTTGGCAGCAGTTTTCGGAGTTTCGCCGAGCATCTTGTCCAGGGAGTCCCTGGCCAGCATCCGCAGGCTGCAGTCGCTTACGGCGATACAACTGGCTGAGCGGCGTTCGCCGTCGAGCACCGCCATCTCGCCAAAGGCACGGCCCTTGCGCAACTTGGCCAGTTCGATGGTTTCGCCGCTGGAGTTGATCTTGCGCACCGACACGGCACCTGAGTGGATGATGCACATAAAGGTGCCAGGGTCGCCTTCGCGGCAGATGCTGGCCTCCGGTGCACATTTACTGATGTTGAAGTAGCCGGCGGCGCTGAGCAGCTCGTTGGGCGTGAGGCTGTCGAACAGGCCGCAATCGAGCAGCATGTCGCGTATTTCATCAATTAATTGAGAGTGGGCGGGCATGGACGGCAGCCTGGATAAACGTAGCGCGAGGTCAGTCGCATAGATTGACCTTAGCCGTACGCCATTAGGCCCGCCAGCGCCACTCGCGGCTAGCTGCCGAGTGGCCTGAACGGGATACGGTTCAGAAACTGAAACGCCGCATTACACCCTGCAAGCGTCCAGACATGGCTTGCAGGGCCTGAATGGCTTGGACGATGCCGCCCTGTGCGGCGGAGTTTTCTTCGACGATCTGCGCGACAAGTTCCACGCTCATGGCCACCTGCTCGCTGGCAGCCCGCTGCTCTTGCAGCGAAAGCGAAATCACGCTGACGGCCTGGAGTGATTCATTCAGGGCCTGGCGAATTCCCGTCATCGAGTTGCCCGCCTGATCGACCAGCTGGGTACCGATGCTGACCCGTTCACAGCCAGCGGCCATGCTGCTTTTTGCCTTGTGCATGCCGCTGTGAATGGCATTGACCAGGGCGATGATTTCCGTGGTGGAGTGGGCCGTACGCCCGGCGAGGCTGCGTACTTCATCGGCAACCACGGCAAAGCCGCGGCCTTGCTCGCCGGCGCGCGCTGCTTCAATGGCGGCGTTGAGGGCGAGCAGGTTGGTTTGTTCGGCAATACCGCGAATCACATCGACAATCGCGCTGATATTGCGTGATTGCGCGGCTAGGGTTTCTACATCCTGGGAACTTTCGGCCACCAGCTCGGCGATCTTGTGCATTTCTGTGGTGGCTCGGGCCATCACAGAAATGCCCTCATCGGTCATGTCGCCAGCTTTTTTGGCCATGTCGTAGGTTTGCTGAGCGTTTTCGGCAATGTGGTTGATGCTCACCGCCAGTTGCTCAACGGTGGGAGCCATGGCCGACGCTGTATCGCTCTGCACGTTGGCGCTGGTCAGCACCTGTTCGGAGGAGGCGGCCAGTTGCAGGGTGGCGCATTCGATCTGCTCGGAGGCTTCGCCAATGTTGCCGATCATGTCCTGTAGGCCACGGCGCATGCTCTGCACAGATTTCATCACGCGGGTCAGCACCTGGTTGCCCAGGCTTTTGCCGCCGCCCAGACGGCCTTCGGCAATCCGTGCACTGATTTCTTCCAGTTCACCGGGCTCGGCGCCCAGTTGCCGGGTCATCAGACGAAGAAAATAGATTACCTGCGCCAGGCCAATCAGCAGAGCAATCAGCAGCACACTGATGCTCAGGTTGAGGTTGCTGGCATAGGCGGCTTCGCCCAGCTGGTATTGACGCTTGGCTTCAAGCAGTTGCACGTCGATCAGTTAGGCAAACTTCTCCGACAGCGGATCGATCAGTGGATAGAGGCGCTGACTTGCAAATGCGTCGATGCCCGCTTTATCGCCACGGTTGAGCAGGCTTTGCAGCTCATTCAGTGGTTGCTGTGCCTGTTGCATCAGCTGGCTTTCCTCGCGGATCAGTTCGGTGGCCAGATAGGCCTTCCAAGTTTCTTCGATACGTACCTGGGCTTGTTCGATCAGCTGTTGAGCGGTTTTTTCATCCAGCTCACCACTGCGCGCCTTGTGCGTGGCATCGACGATATTAACGGCGTACAGGTCGGCAATCAGTTTGAGGTTGCGCAGCGGCACCACTCGGTCCAGATAAACCGTTTGAAGGCCTTTTACCGTGGCCTGCAAACCATACAGGCCAAGACCTCCAACACACAGCAGGCCAAGAAGTAGGCAGCCGGCAAGCAGGAATAGGTGGGTTCTGATCTTCCAGTTTTTCATCACAGACCGTCCATGGTAAGCAGGCAGCTGAATGGGTGAGATGGCAGTACGCCAGCGTGTCATTCAGACTAGTCGAACTTACAAGTCAGGCGGGTTAAATCTGCATGGACGGTCAAGTAATTTTTCGCCCTAAACGTTTGCTGTTTAGCGCGAATTACTCTGAGCCTGCGCCGCTCTATTAGCCCGCATAAGAGCGGGCGCTAGTGGCCTGTCTGGTTAATCCAATAACTCATTCCGAATTACAGCCAGCTTTGCTCGATGCACGGAGCTGATAATCGACTCAGCCGTTTTGCTCCAGCGGAACGGCTTAGGGATGGTCTGAAGTAGCCCTGTATTTCCGGTCAACTTCAGCCTCCGCTGATTTTGAAAGCGGAAAACTGATCAAAAACGATCAAGTCATCCGCTCATTTCGGTGTTTCTGGCCGCCGCGAGCACCTCGCAGCGGTCATTTCCCACATTACAGGCGCACCTCTCCTGCATTCGTCAGCAAATGTCGACGGGCCATCCACAGGTTCGACAGGGCGAACAGCGTTACCAGTTGTGCGGTGTTTTTGGCCAGGCCACGGAAACGCGTCTTCACATAACCGAACTGACGCTTGATCACCCGGAACGGGTGCTCGACCTTGGCGCGAACTTGCGCCTTGGCCTTCTCGATCTTGCGCTTGGCTTTGTACAGCGCGCTGCGCTTACTCAACGTGTTGTACGTACTGCGGCGGGCTGCGATCTGCCAGATCACTTCACGGCCTTCATGTTCTGGCCGCTTCTCTACGCCGGTGTAACCCGCGTCGGCACCCACCATGTTTTCTTTGCCGTGTAGCAGCTTGTCGACCTGAGTAACGTCTGCAACATTGGCTGCCGTGCCGATCACGCTATGCACTAAACCCGACTCGTCATCGACGCCGATGTGCGCCTTCATGCCGAAGTAATACTGGTTTCCCTTCTTGGTCTGGTGCATTTCCGGGTCACGCTTACCGTCCTTGTTCTTGGTCGAACTCGGCGCATTGATCAGCGTGGCATCGACGATGGTGCCTTGGCGCAATGACAAACCGCGGTCACCCAAATAGCCATTGATGACGGCCAAGATGCCCGCAGCCAGTTCGTGTTTCTCCAGCAATCGGCGGAAGTTGAGGATGGTGGTTTCGTCGGGAATGCGCTCCAGGCTCAGACCCGCAAACTGGCGCAGGATGGTGGTCTCGTACAGAGCCTCCTCCATCGCCGGGTCGCTGTAGCCGAACCAGTTCTGCATCAAATGAACCCGTAACATCGCCATCAGCGGATAGGCTGGACGTCCGCCTTCACCCTTGGGGTAATGCGGTTCGATCAAGGCAATCAAACCCTTCCACGGCACAACCTGATCCATCTCGATCAGGAACAGCTCTTTGCGGGTTTGCTTGCGCTTGCCGGCGTACTCGGCGTCGGCGAAGGTCATCTGCTTCATCGGAAAACTCGGCGGGTGGAGTTCAGGTATTTTGCCAAATTCAGGAAGTCTTCTTCAGGGTTTCCCTAGCCGAATGTTCGTTATGAGCCTCAATGAAGCGACGTATCGCCGCTCTCAGGTCAGCCACGCTGCTGAAGGCATCACGATAAAGCGCCCGTCTTTCCAGTTGCGCAAACCAGCCCTCCACGGCGTTCAGCCACGAGGCGCTGGTCGGTGTGAAGTGCAGCTTGAAACGGGGATGCTTCTCCAGCCATTCCCTGACGGCAGCGGTCTTGTGAGTCGAGCTGTTGTCCAGAATTACATGCAGGTCCAGCTCGACGGGGGTGCTGCGGTCGATCTGTCGAAGGAACTCCAAAAACTCCTTGGCCCTGTGCCGCTGGGTGATACGGCCGATGACCTTACCCGTCAGGATGTCAAAGGCTGCGTACAGACTGGCCGTACCGTGGCGCTTATAGTCATGCGTCCGCCGCTCAATCTGCCCGGGCTTGAGCGGCAGCATGGGCTGTGTGCGGTCCAGCGCCTGGATCTGTGTTTTTTCGTCAACAGATAGCACCAGGGCGTTGTCGGGCGGATTCAAATAGAGCCCGACGACATCGACCACTTTGTCTGCAAAGTGCGGGTCGTTACTGATCTTGAAGGTTTTCAACCGGTGCGGCTTGAGGTCGGCAGCAGCCCACACCTGTGCGACCTGCCAGATGCTGACCCCAGCGTACTTGGCCATCAACCGTAGGCTCCAGTGGGTAGCTTCGCGCGGGACTCGCTGGGTCGTCAGCGTCAGGATTTCCTTGATCTTCGCTTCGTTGAGCTTGCGAGGCGCTCCACTGCGCCGCAGGTCACTCAGCCCCTCCAGACCGGTCTCCTGGTAGCGTTTACGCCATTTGAAGACCACTGGCGCAGAGACTTGCAGCTGCTCGCTGATCTCCTTGGGCGTGAGACCGTTGGCCAGCAGCAACAGAATTCTGGCCCGCTGGCCGATGCTCTGAGGCAGCGATCCCATGCGTAACCAGCCTTGCAGCATGTCGGCATCACTGGGACTCAAGAAGAATGGGGCTGCTGGCCGGGCCATATGGGAGCTCAATTCATGACGATAGAGCGCGCAGTATACTGGCCCGGCATTGGATTAACGAATTTTACAGACAGCTCACTAGAGCTGCGGGGGGATTCAAGCCAGCCCCAGCACTTTGAGAATAAAAGCGTATTCCAGGGCTGCGTCCTTGAGCGCCTGATAGCGGCCGCTCATGCCGCCGTGGCCAGCGTCCAGTTCGGTTTTCAGCAGCAACAGGTTGCCGTCGGTTTTCTGCGCACGCAGCTTGGCCACCCATTTGGCGGCTTCCCAATACTGCACGCGGCTGTCGTTGTACCCGGCCACTGCGAGAATCGCCGGGTAGGCCTGAGCCTGCACGTTTTCGTAAGGCGCGTAGCCTTTGATCCGCTCGAATACGTCGGGTTGGTTGGGGTCGCCCCATTCGTCGTATTCGGTGACGGTCAGCGGCAGGTCAGGGTTCTGCATGGTGTTGAGGACATCGACAAACGGCACTTCTGCGATGGCGGCAGCGAACAGCTCGGGGCGCTGATTGAGCACTGCTCCCATCAGCAGACCACCGGCGCTGCCGCCGCTGATCACCAGTTGCTGAGAGCTGGTGTAACCCTGCGCAATCAGGTGTTCGGCGCAGGCGATAAAGTCGCTAAAGGAATTCTGCTTGTGCTCCAGCTTGCCGGCGCGATACCAGGCTTCGCCCAGCTCGCCGCCGCCGCGCACATGGGCGATGGCGAACACGAAGCCGCGCTCCAGCAGGCTCAGGCGCGCATGGGAGAACCAGGGGTCGAGGCTTTCGCCATAAGCGCCGTAGCTGTACAGGTAGAGCGGGGCAGAGGTACCGAGCACGTCGCGTTTGGCCACCAGGCTGATCGGCACCTGGCTGCCATCTTCGGCAGTGGCCCACAGGCGCTGGCTGATATAACTGTCGGCATCGAACGGGCCAAGCACTGGGGTTTGCTTGAGCACCACTTGCGCGCCCGTGGCCAGCGTCAGCTGACGCACCTGCGCCGGGCGATTGAGCGCTTCGTAGCGCAGGCGAATCGCCGGGCTGTCGAATTCCAGGCTGTCCTGTACATACAGGCTGTAGGCGGCGTCCGGTAGCTGCACGCGGTAGGCCGCTTGCCCCTGAAGCTGCACTTCGATAATCGGCAGGCCGCCTTCACGCAGACTCAGCACCAGCGCGTGCTGATTAAGGCTAAAGCCTTCCAGCATTACTTCTGGGTCATGGGCGCGCAGCAATTGCCAAGCGCTGCGGCTTGGCGCTGTTTCGCTGGTGCTGAATAGGGCGAAGTTGATGCCGTGCTGGTTGCTGCGGATCAGCCAGCGCCATTCGCCATTCAGCGTGCCGTGATCGACGTCATATTCGTGGCCTTCTTCGCGTGGGGACACGCAGCTGAACGCGGCTTGTGGGGTGGCGGCATCCAGTATCCAGGCTTCGCTGGTGGTCTTGCTGCCCAGTTGCAGAATCAGCTGGCGCTCGGAGCTGCTGCGGTAGCAACTGAGGAAGAAACGGCCGTCGGGTTCATGGAACACCAGTTCGGCGCTGTCTGTGCCGAGTTGGTGGCGATACAGCTTGTGCGGGCGGTGGGTGTCGTCCAGTTCGCCAAAGAACAGGGTCTGGCTGTCATTGGCCCAGGTCATGCTGCCATCGCAGTCCTCGAACGGCAGTTCGGTCAGGCTGTCGTCGGTCAGCTCCTTGACGAACAGCTGGTAAGTCTCCTCGCCGCTGGTGTCTAGACTATAAGCCAGGCGTTGATGGTCGGGGCTGATGCTGAAGGCGCCGAGCGAGATAAAACCGCCATCGGCCAGGGCATTGGGGTCAAGCAGCAGCTGTTCGCTGGCTTCATCGACCGTCAGCGAGCCATCGGCGGGCTTGCGGCAGCGGTAATGCCGTGGATATTCATCACCTGCGGTGGTGCGCTGGTAATACAGATAAGGGCCCCAAGGCGACGGCAGGCTGAGGTCAGTTTCGCGGATGCGGCCCTTGATCTCCTGAAACAATGTTTCGCGCAGCTGCAGTTGCTCGCTGAGTTGCTGTTCCAGGTAGGCATTTTCCGCCTTGAGGTAATCAAGCACCTCAGCGCTGTCGCGTTTTTCCAGCCAGCGATACGGGTCGGCAGCATTGTCGACGCGGGCGATGGGGGCGTATTGCATGGGGTAACTCCGTTGGGTTGCGGCCGACAGCAGGGGCGCCTAAGCAGGCAAAAGCCGTTATGATAAGCGCCACTTCGTCCGTCGGCTGCTGAAATCTGTGCACTTCTGCGTGTGCGCCGTCCGGTCTTCAATGCCAGAGAATTTGCGTTTTATGATTGAAAACGACTACCTGCTTGCCTGGAGCGCCTATCTGGTGGCGGCACTTGGCTGCCTGTTGGTGTGGTTTCGCCTGACCAGCTGGATGTGGCGTTACCTGCGTGAGCCGCTGCGTGTGCTGGTGTTGGTGTTGCTCTTTAGCCCGACTATTGTTGACCCCGGCAAAGACCAGTTCGCCCCCGCAGTAGCGATCACTGCCATGGACCTGTTGCTTGATGTTGGCAATAACGCCTGGCGCGCGGTGGCAGATCTGAGCATGTACGGCCTGATCATGTTTACCCTGTACCTGCTGTTTGTTGCCGTGCGCTGGCCCGTGGAACGTTGGTGGCAGGCGCGCAAAGGGCCAGCGATTGCCGATGACGAGCCGACCCTACGCGAGGTGATGGCGCGTGATGAGCAGGATTTCGGCGACACCCGTTACGATGCCCGTGGCGACCGCCGCTTGCGCGTAGAGCCACGTTTGTAAGTCGCCTAGGCGGCGTCGCCCGACGCCGCTGCCCTTGCGCCAAAGCACACAGCCGTTCAGCATGCCCCCTACGAGGGTCTGTTCCTGTGCCGTTCGTGAGCCGCGTTGCAGCGGAAAATCTCGCCAGGCTAGGCGTAGGACGCAGGTAATGGTGTTCCCTTGCCAAGTCCTACAACACCGTATGGCGAGATTTTCCGCGCAACCCGAAGGGCCGGGCCAGTTTTAGCGCGATGCTGCGTTTCTCGACGCTCATTTGGAACACCAAACATCGCTTCTCGTGCCTTGCCTCGCGCTAAAACTGGCTCCGGCGCGGCCACGAACGAAACAGGAACAGACCCTCAGGAGGGGTTATGGAATGTGTGTTCTGTGCAATTGCCGCCGAGCAACTGCCTGCTGAGCGTATCTATGAGGATGAACACTTTATCGTCCTGCTGGATATCTTCCCCCTGCGCCCGGCCCATGTGCTGATTGTCAGTCGCGAACATGCGCCATTTCTAAAAGACCTCTCCACTGCTGCCTGTGAGCAGTTGTTGCCACTGGCGCAACGCATGGCCGCCGCCTTGCGCGCGGCCGGGTATGGCAAGCAGGGCATCAACTTTCTGATCAATGACGGGCCGACCTCCAACCAGCATGTGCCGCACCTGCATCTGCACCTGATTCCACGGCGCCGCGGTGATGTCACGCAGTTGCTCTGGCGCGCCCTGACGCGGTTTCTGCCGTTGGCGCGCAAACGTATCGAGGCGCGCCTGGCAATTGAGGCGCAGCAACTGCGCAAGGCTTTAGCCAATGTGTGAGTTGCTGGGCATGAGCGCCAATGTGCCGACCGATATCGTCTTCAGCTTTACCGGCCTGATGCAACGCGGCGGGCGTACCGGCCCGCATCGTGATGGCTGGGGCATCGGCTTTTATGAGGGGCGCGGCCTGCGCCTGTTTCAGGACCCGCGCGCCAGCAGTGAATCAGAGGTGGCGCAGCTGGTACAGCGCTACCCGATCAAGAGTGAAGTGGTGATTGGCCACATTCGTCAGGCCAATGTCGGTCGGGTCTGCCTGGCCAATACCCATCCGTTTGTACGCGAGATGTGGGGGCGTAACTGGTGCTTTGCTCATAACGGCCAGTTAGCCGATTTCGCTCCGCAGCTGGATAACTACCGGCCGATTGGCGACACCGACAGCGAAGCGGCCTTCTGTGATTTGCTCAATCGCCTGCGTCAGGCGCTTCCTGAACCGGTGGCGGTGGAGCAGTTGTTGCCCACTCTGGTCAGTGCTTGCGCCGGCTATCGTCAGCACGGTGTATTCAATTGCCTGCTCAGCGATGGCGACTGGTTGTTCAGCTTCTGCAGCAGCAAGCTGGCGCATATAACCCGGCGAGCGCCCTTTGGCCCGGCGCACCTGAAAGATTCCGATATGCAGGTGGATTTCCAGGCAGAAACCACGCCCAATGATGTGGTCAGCGTGTTGGCGACCGAGCCGTTGACCGATAACGAGAGCTGGACGCTTTACCAGCCGGGTGAGTGGCGTTTATGGCGTGGCGGTGAATGTGTGGCGCAAGGCATAACGGACTGAATTGGGGGAGGGGAGATGTTTAGAAGCTATCTGCGGTTGGCCTTGTTTGCCTTGGGCTTGCTGGTTGGTGTGCAGGTGCCGGGGTTTATCGACGACTACAGTAAGCGCGTCGAAGCCCATCGCATTGAGTCGGAACTGGGCCTCAAGGGCTTTCGTGAAACGGCTCGGCGCTTTTTCAAAGGCGATTTGGTGGCGTTGGTTGGCCATTACCAGGCCAGCACCGACCCAGTGATGCGTAGTGATGCGCAGAGCCTGGGCACCCTGGTTGAGCGTTCGGCATTTCTTGAGCGTGAATCCAAGGCCATGCAAGGGCCCTGGTATGGTCAGGTTTGGCATCTGGCTACTGCCGCCGACCACGAGTTAATGGAAGAAACCTTCGCCGCCTACCGCTACCAGGTGTTGCTCGCTCCCGAGGCCATCGCCTGGGGCATTGTCTGCGCCATGTTGCTGGCCTGGTTGCTGGAAAGCCTGGCTCTGCTGATCGGCATGCTGTTTGGTGTGGGTCGCAGCCAGAAGGTGCAGCAGCGGCACTGGCGCTAAGTTGAATCACCCAAGGGCTCGCAAGAGCCCTTGCTCTAAGCCTACTGACCGGGTGAGGCCGGGGTGGCGAGTGTCTGCTTGTTAGTGTGAACGCCCTCAGCAGTAGGTGCGGGCTGAACGGCCACAGTTTTACGCCGCGACACCAGCAACACACCCGCCAAAACCAGTCCAGCCCCCGCTAGCTGGGCAAGCGAAACAGGCTCCGATAACAGCATCCAGGCGAAGACAATCGTCAGGATCGGCCCCAGCGTGCCAATCAGTACGGTACGCGCCGAGCCAATCAACCGTAGTGCAGCCGATTGCCAAAATATCGGTAGCACGGTTGAGAACATCGCCATTGCCGCGCTGTAGGCATACACCTCGACCGGCAGCTGCAGTGCGCTGAATGGCTGCGTGGCGAGGAAATGCAGCTGCGTGGCAAAGGTGGAGACGATAATCGCCAGCGCGGCAAAGCGAATGGTGCCCAAGCGGTGAATCGCCACTTCGGCCCCCGAACTGTAAAGCGCGTAGGACAGGGCGGAGCCGAAGATAAAGGCTGCACCGATCAGAACCGTATGCAGGTCCTCTGCTACTTGCAGGTCGTGGGCGAAGGCCAGGCCGATACCAGCGTAGGACAGCAGTAGCGCCGCCACTTGGCGTTTCTCCAGACGTTTACCCATAAACAGCACGCCAATTAGCACGGTCATGGTCGGGTAGATAAACAAAATCAGGCGTTCCAGCGCCGCCGAGATGTACTGCAGGCCAATAAAATCGAGGATGCTGGCCCCGTAGTAACCCAGCAGCCCCAAAGCGATCAGCATGCCCCAGTCCCTGCGCGTTAGCGGCGGCGCAGCGCGGCACAGCCACAGCGTGGCCCATAGCGCGATAGGCAGTGCAAAGCTCATGCGCAGCGTCAGCAGGGTGACCGCGTCCACAGGTGCGGCGGCGTAGGCCAGCTTGACGAAAATCGCCTTGAACGAGAAACCGAATGCAGCGAGCACCGCGAGTGCGATGCCTAACCGTTCGGCTGACCAGGTTTTCCATGGCATGGTAAATAACGCCCTAAAGAGTTGTGCTGAACCGAATGATGCTGGGGTTAGAATCCCTGTGGAATTGGCTATTTCATAAGTGATCGTTCGGATTTAACTAACGCTATGCACTATGACCTGATTGATCTGCGTCTGTTTGTCGCCATCGCCGAGGCGAAAAACCTCACCCGAGGTGCCGAGCGTGTGCATCTGGCGGCGTCTTCGGCCAGTCACCGCATGCGTCTGCTGGAAGCGTCGATTGGCACACCGCTGCTGCTGCGTGAACCACGCGGGGTCAGCCTGACCCGTGCCGGCGAGGCGTTACTGCGTCATGCGCGCCAGGTGTTTGCCCTGCTTGAGCAGATGCATGCCGACCTTACCCCATACGCCAAAGGCGTGCGTGGGCATGTCAGCCTGTGGGCCAACACCCACGCCACCCATACCTTTCTGCCCGACAGCCTTTCGACTTTTTTGCAGCGCCACCCGCAAGTCAGTATTTCTCTGGAGGAGCACACCAGCCCGCAGGTGCTGATGGCGGTGGCTCGCGGCGAGGTGGAAGTGGGCGTGGTGGCGGGGACGATTGAGGGGGCTGAAGTTGAGCTGATTCCATACCGGGCCGACCGCCTGGTGTTGATTGCACCGGCTGATCATCCGCTTGCGGCGAGTGCCAGCAGCCTGTTTGCCCAGGTGCTGGATTACCCCTTTGTCATGTTGCATTCAGGCTCGGCGATTCACACCTTTACCATGAATGCCGCCGCCGCGCTGGGGCGACACCTTGAGGTGCGGATTCAGGTGCGCAGCTTTGAGGCCGTGTGCCGCATGGTCAGTGCAGGCGTTGGCATCGGCCTGGTGCCGCGCAGTGCGGTAACCGGGGCGCAGCTGGCGGTGATTGAGCTGGAGGAACCCTGGGCGCAGCGCGATTTGAAGGTCTGTGTACGCAAGCGCGAGCTGTTGTCGGGGTTTGCTGCAGCACTGGTCGACTGCCTGACTGGCAGCGATACCCGTTCAGATTAAGGCCTCCTAAAGAACAACGGGCCCTGCTGGGCCCGTTGGTTTTACTTGGAGAGAAACTTCATCCCGTCTTCCAGACCCTGTAGGGTCAGGGGGTACATCTGATCATCCAACAGCTCACGCATGATGTTGGTCGAGGCGGTGTAGTTCCAGGTGTCCTTGGGGTAGGGGTTAATCCAGATAAGCTTCTTGTACTTCTCCATAAAGCGCTTGATCCAGACGTAACCCGGCTCCTCGTTCCAGTGCTCGACGCTGCCGCCGGCCTGGGTGATCTCGTAGGGCGCCATGGCCGCGTCGCCGACGAATACCACTTTGTAGTCCGCGCCGTACTTGTGCAGCAGATCCTGGGTGGAGAAACGCTCGGATGTGCGGCGCAGGTTGTTCTTCCACACCGACTCGTACACGCAGTTATGGAAGTAGAAGTACTCCATATGCTTGAACTCGGTTTTGCAGGCGGAAAACAGCTCTTCGCAGACCTTGACGTGGGCGTCCATCGAGCCGCCGATGTCGAACAGAATCAGCAACTTCACCGCGTTGCGCCGTTCCGGACGCATCTGGATATTCAGCAGGCCGCCGTCCTTTGCGGTGTGGTCGATGGTGCCATCCAGATCCAGCTCGTCCTGGGCGCCCTGGCGGGCGAACTTGCGCAGGCGGCGCAGGGCCACCTTGATATTGCGCGTGCCCAGCTCGACCTGATCGTCGAGGTTCTTGTACTCGCGCTGATCCCAGACCTTGACCGCCTTGCCCTGGCGCTTGCCGGCGTCACCGATACGGATGCCTTCCGGGTTGAAGCCGCCTGAGCCGAACGGGCTGGTGCCGCCGGTGCCGATCCACTTGTTGCCGCCTTCGTGGCGTTCCTTCTGCTCTTCGAGGCGCTTCTTGAACTCTTCGATCAGCTTGTCCAGACCGCCGAGGGATTCGATCTTGGCGCGCTCCTCATCGGTCAGCGAACGCTCGAACTCTTTGCGCAACCACTCATCGGGGATCAGCGCCTCGATATGCTGGTTAAGGTTTTCCAGGCCCTTGAAGTAGGCGCCGAACGCGCGGTCGAACTTGTCGAAATGCCGCTCGTCCTTGACCAGGATGGTGCGCGAGAGGAAATAGAACTCGTCCATATCGGCGAACACCACGTTGTGCTTCAACGCGTTGATCAGGTCGAGCAGCTCACGTACCGACACCGGCACCTTGGCAGCGCGCATTTCGTTAAACAGGTTGAGCAGCATGGCTGCGCCCTCGTGAATTCAACTGACTATGGCGCTAGGAGCGCCGCTCCAATGGCAGGCCATCGTTGATGGCGTACCAGTCGGCCTTCGATTCTGGAAAAATATGCTTCTGCGCGATTTCACCCACTGGCGTATCCAGCGTGCCCAGCGCGACTGACAGCCAGTTCGGGTGGGCTGTTCGCTGTACCACTGCAGGGTCGAGCCACAGTGCTTGCAAAAAGTCGCGTCACGCCCGACGAGGACTGGTAGACGCCCAGTGATTCCTTGCCTTGGGTGAAGTTGAAATCCTTGCGCCGCACATTGGCGTAAGTGGCGAATGCCGCTCCGTGGGCTTTGCGGCACATCGAACAATGGCAATGAGTCGCCGACTCGATAGGCGCATCGATGCGGTATCTCACTGCAGCGCAAAGGCAACTGCCGCTGTGCATGGATTCGCCTCCCTGGGCCAATGTTTAACGCGAAGCGCGGCGGCTCATAAAGGCCAGGCGCTCAAGCAGCTGCACATCCTGCTCGTTTTTCACCAGGGCACCGGCCAGTGGCGGGATGGCCTTGGTCGGGTCGCGTTCACGCAGCACCGCTTCGCCGATATTGTCGGCCATCAGCAGTTTCAGCCAGTCGACCAGCTCGCTGGTGGACGGCTTCTTCTTCAGGCCCGGTACCTTGCGCACGTCGAAGAACACATCTAGGGCCTCGGCGACCAGGTCCTTCTTGATGTCGGGGTAGTGCACATCGACGATCTTCTGCAGGGTCGCGCGATCCGGGAAGGCGATGTAATGGAAGAAGCAGCGGCGCAGGAAGGCGTCCGGCAGTTCTTTTTCGTTGTTCGAGGTGATGATGATGATCGGGCGTTTTTTCGCCTTGATTGTCTCGTTGGTCTCGTAAACGTAGAACTCCATCTTATCGAGTTCTTGCAGCAGGTCGTTGGGGAACTCGATATCGGCCTTGTCGATCTCATCGATCAGCAGTATCACCCGTTCTTCGGCCTCGAAGGCCTCCCACAGCTTGCCTTTCTTGATGTAGTTGCGCACGTCGTGGACTTTGTCCGAATCCAGCTGTGAGTCGCGCAGGCGGCTGACCGCGTCGTACTCGTACAGACCCTGGTGGGCCTTGGTAGTGGACTTGATGTGCCAGGTAATCAGGCGTGCGCCAAAGGATTCGGCCAGTTGTTCGGCCAGCATGGTTTTACCGGTACCCGGCTCACCTTTGACCAGCAACGGGCGCTCCAGGGTGATGGCGGCATTGACCGCGAGCTTGAGGTCGTCGGTGGCGACGTAGGACTGGGTGCCTTCGAACTTCATCGGTAAATCCTCGAACGGTAACGCGCAGGGCCATACCCGCGGGTTCAGTATTTGAAAAACAGACTATAACGCGCAGCCCCGGTGGCTGTGAACGCAGACGGGCCATTCAGTCACTGAATGGCGGGTCACCCAGCCTTTGTTACCATGCTGGACGCAGGCGGGCGGGCGTTTTAGTCTGGCTGACTATCGGCAACCACCGCACAAGAACCCCGCCATGAGCCGCATCTTCGCAGACAACGCACAAGCTATCGGCAACACCCCGCTGGTTCGGATCAACCGTTTGGGCCCGGACGGGGTGACTATCCTGGCCAAGATCGAAGGTCGCAACCCCGCCTATTCGGTGAAATGCCGCATTGGCGCCAGCATGGTCTGGGATGCCGAAGAACGGGGCGTGCTCAAACCGGGCATGACCATTGTCGAACCGACCTCGGGCAATACTGGCATCGGCCTGGCTTTTGTGGCGGCTGCGCGCGGTTACAAGCTGCTGCTGACCATGCCCGCTTCGATGAGCCTGGAGCGGCGCAAGGTGCTCAAGGCCCTAGGCGCCGAACTGGTGCTGACCGAACCGGCCAAGGGCATGAAGGGCGCCATCGAGAAGGCCGCGGAAATCGCCGCCTCTGACACTGCTACCTACTTTATGCCGCAGCAGTTCAACAACCCGGCCAACCCGGCGATCCATGAAAAAACCACCGGCCCGGAAATCTGGAACGACACCGATGGCGCGATTGACGTGCTGGTTGCTGGCGTCGGTACTGGTGGCACCATCACCGGTATTTCGCGCTATATCAAACAGACCCAGGGCAAGCTGATCCTCTCAGTGGCGGTCGAGCCGATTGGCTCGCCCGTCATCACCCAGACCATCGCCGGTGATGAAGTCAAACCCAGCCCGCACAAGATCCAGGGCATCGGCGCCGGCTTTGTTCCAGGCAACCTGGACCTAGCCATGGTTGACCGGGTTGAGCTGGTGACTGATGACGACGCCAAGGCTGTAGCCCTGCGCCTGATGCGCGAAGAAGGCATCCTCTGCGGCATCTCCTGCGGCGCCGCTATGGCTGCGGCCCTGCGTATCGCCGCCGAACCCGACATGCAGGGCAAAACCATCGTGGTGATCCTGCCTGACTCGAGCGAGCGCTACCTGTCGAGCATGCTGTTCAGCGATATGTTTACTGAGCAGGAGTTGCAGCAGTAAGCATTGATCGCCATAAAAAAGCCGCCTATCAGGGCGGCTTTTTTATGGGCGTGGGTTTTGTGTCCATCAGGCTGGTGCCTTGGCCGGGCTACTCGGTCGCACCACCAGCCACAGCGCGATGGCGATCAGCACGCCGCCGTACAGGTAGGCCCAGGACAGCGGCTCATCCAGCAGCAAGGCGCCCCACAGCACGCCGAAGGGTGGGATCAGAAAGGTGGTGGTGCTGGCCTTGATCGGGCCGATGTCGCTGAGCAGGCGGAAATACAGTACGTAGGCGAATGCGGTGCAGATAAAGCCCAGCCCGGCCAGGGACAGCCAGACGTCGAGTCCGCCCCAGCTAGCAGGTGGCTGTATCAGCAGAGAGCCGCCGAAGAATGGCAACAGAAACAGACTGGCACCGCACAGGCTGGCGAAAGCGGTCAGGCGGTTATCCAGGCCGCCTTGTTGGCCGATCCAGCGCCGTGTGAGAAAACCGGCGAAGCCGTAGCAGGCGGTGGCGCCCCAGAGCAGCGGCAAATCAAACTCCACCGGGCCGGTGCGGGTCAGCACCGCTACCCCGAAAAGGCCGATGGCCACCCCGGCAGCTTTGCTCAGGGTCAGCGCCTCAGCGAAGAACAACATGCCGATCAGCACGCCCATCATCGGTGTGGTGGCATTCAGAATCGCCGAGTAGCCCGCTGGCAGTACCAGCGCCGCCAGGCAGTACATGGCCGAGGGCAGGCCGGCGTTGATGACCCCGAGCATCAAGCAGTGCTTGAGCTTGCCGCTGAAATCCCAGCGCACGCGCATCAGCAGCAGAATCGCCAGCAGGCCGAGCATGCCCAGGCTGGCGCGAAAGAACGCCGTCGGCATGCTGCCCAGTACCGGTGCGACGATGCGCATAAACAGAAAGCTGGCGCCCCAGATGGCAGCAAGCAACAGCAGACGGATCAGGTCGGCAAGACGCACAACGAACTCCATGACAGTTAGAAAGGCGAGCAGTGTTGCCGGGCGCGCACGCCAAGGCAATTCGAAATGCGCTTTCAAAGCCGTTGCTTGGCAATATTTCGTGGCAGATAAACGCCTGTGCACGCATTGCCAGCTTTTACTTGGTGCGGCCACTGGATAAGCTCGGCGGATTGTCCGCATTTCATCTGCAGGGGGTTGTTTATGCCACAGCAATGGCCGGCCAGCGCGATTGCCGCGCTTATCCTCGAAGGCTTTGACGATTACCGCGAGCAGTTTCGGCAGATTACCAACGGCGCGCGAGTACGTTTCGAGCAGGCGCAGTGGCAGGAAATCCAGCAGGCTTCAGCGGCGCGTATTGCCTTGTATGAGGAGTGTGTCAGCGCGGTCAGCGCAAGCCTGGGCCAGGCTTACAGTGCAGAGGTGCTGCTGGATGTGGCGCAGTGGCCGCTGGTCAAGTCGGCTTATATTGCCCTGATCGACCTTCGTTACGACGATGAGCTGGCGGAAACCTGGTTCAACTCGATCTTCTGCGGGCTGTTCAGCCATGACCAGATCAATGATGGCTGCATGTTTATCCATACCACGCGCCCAGCGTTGCGGGTTAATGAGCGGGCACCGCAAACCCGTCTTTATGAACCCAAGGGCAATGTCGAGCAGGCGCTGCGGCAGATTTTCGAGGACTTCAGTTTTGAAGTCGGCTATGAAAACCTCGAGCGCGACCTGGCACGGCTGCTTAAACAACTGCAGGCCAACTTGCCGGATTGGGTGTGCAAGGACCCGGACCTGCGCATCGAGCTGTTTGCCTCGCGTCTTTATCGCAACAAGGGCGCCTACCTGGTGGGACGTATCTACACCCGCGATGAGCAATGGCCGCTGGTGATTCCGCTACTGCACCGCGAAGGCCAGGGTATCCAGATTGATGCGTTGATCACCGATGAGGCAGAGGTGTCGATCATTTTCTCCTTCACCCGCTCCTATTTCATGGTGCGGGTCGGTTACCCGGCTGAGTTTGTCGGCTTCCTCAAACGCATTCTACCGGGCAAGCATATTGCTGAGCTGTACACCTCGATTGGTTTCTACAAGCACGGCAAGTCAGAGTTCTACCGTGCGCTGATCAACCATCTGGCCACCACTGATGACAAGTTCGTCATGGCTCCTGGCGTGCGTGGCATGGTGATGAGCGTGTTTACCCTGCCGGGCTTCAACACCGTGTTCAAGATCATCAAGGACCGTTTTTCGCCGTCGAAAAACGTTGACCGCAATACGGTGATCGAGAAGTACCGGCTGGTAAAAACCGTCGACCGGGTAGGGCGTATGGCCGATACCCAGGAGTTCGCCGATTTCCGTTTCCCGCTGAGTAAGTTTGACCCCGAGTGCCTGGCCGAGCTGCTAGAAGTCGCGCCGTCCACCGTCGAGGTGAAGGGCGATACGATACTGGTGCGCCACTGCTGGACTGAGCGGCGCATGACCCCACTCAACCTGTATGTTGAAAGCGCCAGTGCAGCCCAGGTGCGCGAAGCGCTGGACGACTATGGCCTGGCCATCAAACAGCTGGCCGCGGCCAATATCTTTCCTGGCGACATGCTGCTGAAGAACTTCGGGGTGACCCGTCACGGCCGCGTGGTGTTCTACGACTACGACGAGATCTGTTTCCTCACCGAGGCCAATTTCCGGCGCATTCCGCCACCGCGTTACCCCGAGGATGAAATGTCCTCTGAGCCTTGGTATTCGGTGGCGCCGCTGGATGTATTCCCCGAGGAGTTTCCGCCGTTCCTGTTTGCCGATATGCAGCAGCGCAAGCTGTTCAATGAACTGCATGGCGAACTGTATGACGCCGATTACTGGAAAAGCCTGCAGGAGGCGATACGTGCCGGCAAGGTCATCGACGTGTTCCCCTATCGACGCAAGGACCAGGCCGACAAGGAGTATTGAACGGCGTGCGTCTGGTACTTGGGGTGCTTGCCGCCGGCCTATGGCTGCTGAACGACAAAGCTGTTGCTCAGGTGGCCGAGGCTGAAAACACAGCAGCAGTCGAATTAGCGCCATTGCTGATCACCTCGCCGCGCAGCACCACTCGCTGGTTGAGCACCCCGACCGCGGTGACTGTAATCGACGCCGGTGAAGTGCCAGGCGAGCAGAACCTAGCGCTGGATGTTTTGCTGGCCCGCGTACCGGGCGTGTTCAGTCTCAACCACTACAACCTGGCTCAAGGTCTGCGCCCCGCGATTCGTGGCTTTGGTGCGCGCGGTAATTTCGGCGTGCGCGGCATTCGCGTATTGGTCGATGGCGTGCCCTTGACCATGCCTGATGGTCAGACCGAACTCGACGGCCTTGATCTGGGGTTGGTTGAGCGCATGGAGGTGCTGCGCGGCCCTGCCTCGGTGCTGTACGGCAATGCCGCTGGCGGCGTGCTGGCGATTGAAACCCGCGCGCCGCCGACGTTGCCCACGGTGCAGTTGGACCTGAGTGCGGCCGGACTGGGTTATCAGCGCACGCGCGGCGAGATCGGCGGTAGCGACGGTAACCTGGGTGGCTTGCTGGCATTCAACAGCACTGTTCTGGACGGCTATCGCGAACACAGCCGGGCGCAGACCAACAGCTTCACCGGCAAGCTGCGCTGGTATGCCCCGACGGGGCGTTTGCGTCTGAACTTCAATGCCATCGACAATCGCGCCGAAGACCCAGGTGGCTTGACCTCCGCCGAAGTAAAGGCAGATCGCCGCCAGGCGGCGCCGAACAACCTGCGTTTTGACGCCGATGAATACATTCGTCAACAGCGCCTGGGCCTGGTTTGGGATGGTTACGCAGCCAGTGACGATGATTACCAGCTACGCAGTTACCTGGGGCATCGCGAGTTTGCTAATCGGCTGGGCTTTGTCAACGGCGGGCAGACGACATTTGAACGCTATTTCAGCGGAGTTGGCGGGCAGTACAGCCATCACCGCGAGTTGATTGGCCTGCCTCATAAAATCACCACAGGCTTCGAGCTCGAGGCGCAGCGTGATGACCGTCGGCGTTATGACAACCAGCTTGGCGAGCGCGGGCAATCACGTCAGCAGCAGGATGAGTCGGCACTGAGCCAGGGGCTGTTTATCGAGGATCAGATCGCCCTGAACGAGCAGTGGCAAGCCACGCTTGGACTGCGCTATGACCAGGTTCTGTTGGCTGTGGATGACTTTTTTCTGGCCGATAATCACGATGGTTCAGGCTCGAGCAGCCTGGAGGACTGGAACTACAGCGCCGGTCTGAGTTACCGCTTTACCCCGCAACAATCGGTCTATGCGCGGCTGGCCAGCTCCTTTGAAACCCCCACCATCAGCGAGCTGGGTAACCCGCAAGGTGGCGGCTTTAATAGTGCCTTGCAGCCGGCTCAGGCCTTCAGCCGGGAGCTGGGCATCAAAGGCGAATGGCCCTCGCTACGTTACAGCCTGTCGCTTTACCGAATTGAGTTGGAAGATGAGTTGGTGGGCTTCAGTCTGCCGACTCAGCCAGGCCGTAATTTCTATCGCAATGCCGGGCAGTCGCGCCGCGATGGTCTGGAGTTGAGCCTGGATTGGCAGTTTGCCGATGCCTGGCGCTGGTCGGCGGCATACGCCTACAACCGCTACCACTTCGAGGATTATCAAACGACCGTTGGCGACTTTTCCGGCAAGCGCATTCCCGGTATCCCACGGCAAACCCTGTTCAGCGAGTTGGCCTATGAGCACCAAGGCGGCTATGTGCGCCTCGGTGTTACGGCTCAAACGCGGGTGTATGCCAATGATGCCAATACGCAGTCCGCCCCCGGCCATGCCTTGTTCAATCTGCGCCTAGGCAAGCGTTTTCAGGTCAGCGAGCAAAGCCTGGAGCCTTACCTGGGTATCGATAACCTACTGGGGCGTGAGTATTTCGATAACTTGCGCATCAATGACGGCAACGCGCGCTACTTCGAGCCAGGGCCTGGACGTACTTTGTATGCCGGTTTACGTGTGCTGTTTTAGACAGTCGCGACGAAGTGGGCGGCAGTTTCAAACCACCTGAGCTAGACTGAGAAAAGGTGTCCAAGCACCTATTCGATGCCCTTGGTTGGAGGCTACTTTATGAGCGCCAAGTTGCAGAATACCTTGCTTGATCTGTTGGTTGCCCTTGGCCTGTGTGAGCGGCCAAAACTGCAGCCGATTCCTGTACGTAGCAATTCGCCTGATTCTAAAGCGGTTCCCCCTCGACGCTAGCTTTTCCCGCCCTTATTCATGCGCTTGGCTACGGCCAGATAATATCTGGCTGTAGCAGCGGATAATTGTCCTAGATCATTATTGCAAGCATTAAAACAAGCATTTGCTAACACGTTGGCACTGCTGTGCTAGACCTACATCTGAAGTTATGTAAATAGCTCAGACAGGGACAGTCCCAATGCGCCAGAACCTCCCAGTGACTCAGCGGGAAAGAACCTTTCCTGCGGATGAACGGCTGATTTCCACCACCGACCTGAACAGCAATATCACCTATTGCAACGACGCCTTTGTCGAAATCAGCGGATTTACTCGCGAAGAACTGATCGGTCAGCCGCACAATCTGGTGCGCCATCCGGATATGCCCCCCAGTGTATTCGGCCATATGTGGGAAACCATCAAACAGGGCAAGCCCTGGATGGGGATCGTCAAGAATCGTTCAAAAAACGGTGATTACTATTGGGTCAGCGCCTATGTCACGCCGATCTATGAGAATGGCCGGGTTGCTGGCTACGAGTCGGTACGCTCCTTGCCCGATGAAGCGCAGAAACGCCGTGCTGAAAAACTCTATGCCCGTTTGCGCGAGGGCAAAGCGCGGGTGCCAAAACTGGAGTACTGGACGTACGACATTATCCAGTCATGGCCGCTGATTCTGACTGGTCTGCTGATTCTCGGTGCGCACTTTGTGCTGAGTGGTCCCTGGTTATGGAGCTTTATTTTTGCGGCCATGTTTTGCCTTGGTTCCTACCAGCTGTATGCCAAACGCAGCTTGATCAGGCGCACGCTTTCCGAGCATCCCAAGGCGTTTACCAGTGCTCTGGTTGCCTTGACCTATACCGACAGCCGTGGTGCACAGGCCTTGCTGGATATGGCAATGATCAGCGAGGACGCGCGCCTGCAGACGGCGTTGACACGTATTGAAGACGCCGGGGCAAACGTCAAGACACACGCTACTCGCTCCGCAGACCTGTCGCGCTCTGGGGCGAAAATGCTTGATCAGCAGCGCAGCGAAACTGATCAATCGGCCACGGCGATCAACCAGATGGCGGCAACCATTCAGGAGGTGACGCATAACGTGCAGAGCACCTCACACGCCGCCGAAGAAGCGGATCGCCTGGCCAAGCAGGGCTTGCAACTGGCCAGCGGCAGTCTCGACTCCATGCAGCACATGGCCAAGGCTGTGGTGGACATTGGCCAGGCAGTTAATGACCTGGCTAACTCCACTCAGTCAATCGGCAGTGTGGCGGATGTTATTACCTCGATTGCCGAACAGACCAACCTGCTTGCGCTCAATGCTGCAATCGAAGCGGCGCGCGCAGGCGAGCAGGGACGGGGCTTTGCGGTGGTGGCTGATGAGGTGCGCTCGTTGGATTCACGCACGCGAGAGTCGACCGAGCAGATTCACCAGATCATTTCCTCACTACGTGCCGGCGCTGAACGGGCGGTGGTAACGGCGGGCAAGGGCGAGTCAATTTCCAAACAGAGCGTGGAGAGTGTGGAGAGTGTGCGTTCCGCACTGGATGGCATCAGTGAAGCGGTTAGCCGCATCACCGGCATGAGTCAGCAGATGGCCTCGGCTTCCGAAGAACAAAGCCACGTGGCGGAAGATATCAGCCGGCAGATTACCCAGATTGCCCAGTTCTCCGATCGCAGCGCCGAGCAGGCGCATCAGGGCGCGGCCATTGGTCAGGAACTGGAAGACATGGCGGATTACCTGCACAGCCTGGCGGAGCGCTTCAACCGCTAAATAACGGCTCGTGTGCATGCTTATAGGCCCACCTCGTGCCTGAGGTGGGCCGATTTTCCATGTGTTGTGGCAAACTGCGCGGCTGAGGAGATACCGATGCCCCGCCCGCAATGCCCACGTTGTACCCGCCCAACCGAGCGCTGTTTATGTGCGCTTATTCCCTGCCTGAGCAGCCGTACTCGGGTGCTGATCCTGCAGCATCCGAGCGAGGTCAAGCATGCGCTGAATACCGCCCGCCTAGCAGCTCTTGGCTTGAGCAATGCTGAGCTGCTGGTGGGCGAGGTCTTCGAGTCGCTTGCGGCGCTGTTACAGCAATCTGACTATCGCGCGTGTTTGCTGTTCCCTGGCGAGCAGGCGCAAGCCTTGCTGAAGTTTGCTGAACAGCACAGTGAGCAGCCGCTGTTATTGGTGGTGCCCGACGGCACCTGGCGTAAAGCGCGCAAGCTGTTGCACCTCAATCCGTTGTTGGCGGCTTTGCCGAGAGTTGTGCTGCCGGAGGGGTTGCAGTCGCGTTATCGCTTGCGCAAAGCGCCGATGCCCGGTGCCTTATCGACCATCGAGGCGATTGTTACTGCACTGAATACCGTCGAGGCACCGGTTTGCTTCGATGCGCTGCTCAAGCCCTTTGAGGCATTGATTGAGGGGCAGATCGAGGCGATGGGAGAGCAGACTTTCCAGCGTAATCACGGCACGCCGGATGGGGCAGGTGTCAGCTAGGGCATTTCAGCGCTCACGCATGGCTTCCGAGCGCGCCTTCAGCACCGGTTTGAGCAGGTAATCGAGCACGCTTTTTTCGCCAGTGATGATGTCTACGCTGGCGACCATGCCGGGGATTATCAGCAGTGGGTGTTCCTCGCTACCCAAATGGCTTTTATCGGTTCGTACCTGGATCAGGTAAAAGCTGTTGCCTTCTTCGTCGGTGATGGTGTCAGCGCTGATCAGTTCAAGGTTGGCCTTCAGTCCGCCGTAGATGGTGTAGTCGTAGGCGGTGAATTTGACCATGGCCTTCTGCCCAGGGTGCAGAAAGGCGACATCCTGTGGGCGTACCTTGGCCTCGATCAGCAGGCTGTCATCGAGCGGCACAATTTCCAGCATGTCATTGCCGGGCTGGACCACGCCGCCAATCGTGTTGACCTTGAGTTGCTTGATCACCCCGCGCACGGGGGAGACCACGGTGGTGCGGCTGACGCGGTCATCGATGGCCACGCTGGTGGCGGTTAGTTTCTTCAGTTCGGTGCGGATTTCATTGAGTTCCTTAAATGCGTCGGAGCGAAAGCTCAACTCGGACTCTTCGATCTTACTTTTGATTTCATCCATTGCCGATTCGGCTCGGGGAATCGCCAGGTTGGTAGCGTCCAGCGAGCCACGTATCTCCACTAAGCTGCGGCGTAGGCGGAGGATTTCTACTTGGGAAATGGCACCGGTTGCGACCAGAGGCTGCGACATATTCAGCTCCTGTCGCAGCAGGCCCATGCTTGAGCGGTATTGCTGGGATTTGGCGCGAAATTCGGCCAGTTCTTGGGTTTTTTGCTGCAGTTGTTCGCCGAGAGTGCGTTGCTCACTTTGCAGGCGATTTTGCCGAGACTGATAGAGCGCCAGTTCATCCTCAGCCAGTTGCGGGGCTTCGCGCAGAATATCTTCCGGCATGCTTATAGGACGGCCTTCTGCTTCTGCGGTTAACCGCTCGACCCTCGCCACCAGAGCCAGGCGATCGGCTTCGGCTTCGCCTCGGTTGGAGAGAAAACGCGTGTCATCCAGGCGCAGTAGCACAGCGCCTTTTTCGACAATCTGTCCTTCGCGTACAAATATCTCGCTGACGATGCCGCCTTCCAGGTTCTGAATAACCTGGATCTTGCTGGAGGGAATCGCTTTGCCTTCACCGGTAGTGACTTCTTCGAGCACGGCAAAGTTGGCCCAGATCAATGCCACGATCAGGCACGTACTGACCACCCAGATGGTGATACGGGTGAACCAGGGCGAGTCTTCGAGAATGGCGCCGTCGACTTCCGGCATAAACTCGGTGTCCTGCTTGCGCTGGCGCATGCTGGCGAAGTAGTCGCGAATCGAGGTGCTTATTTGCATGAGCGTTCCTATGCCGCTGCGGGGCCAACTCGACCTTTGCGTAGCGCTTCAATGACCGCTTCTTTAGGGCCGTCAGCAACAATATGGCCGTTATCCAGCACCACCAGGCGATCAACCAGGCTGAGCATGGAAGCGCGGTGCGTGATCAGTAGCATGGTTTTACCCTGGGCCCATGTTTGCAGGCGGTTACGCAGGATTTCCTCGCTGGTGTTGTCCATCGCACTAGTGGGTTCATCCAGCAGCAGAATGGGTGGGTCTAAAAGTAGGGCGCGGGCCAGTAGTACGGCTTGCCGTTGACCACCAGACAGCAGCTGCCCACGCTCGCCTACCGGGCGGTCAAAGCCCTGCGGATGTTGCCGGGCCAGGTCGACGACGCCAGTCAGTTCCGCCACTTCGAGCATGCGCGCATCGCTGACATAGCGTGCACCCAGCGTCAGGTTGTCGCGCAGGCTGCCAGCCAGAAGCGGTAAGTCGTGGGCTACGTAACCAATCTGATGGCGCAAGTCGGCCACGTCGAGCTGACGCAGGTCGAGGTTGTCCAGCAGGATCTGCCCTTTGCTGGGTGTGTAGAAGGCCATCACCAAGCGCGCCAAGGTGCTCTTGCCGGAGCCGCTGCGGCCGATGATGCCGATGCGTTCACCTGCTGTCAGGCGCAGGCTGACGCTTGCAAGCGCCGGGGTACTTTGTCCCGGGTAGCTGAATGTGACGTCGCGTACATCCAGTGCTCCGTGCAGTTGGGTGCGGTCCAGTGGGCGTTGTTTGGCCTGACGCTCCTGCGGCAAAGCCATCAGCGCATCGGTGCTGGTCATGGTCAGGCGCGCTTGCTGGTAGCGGGTGATCAGTCCGGCAATCTGCCCAAGCGGCGCGAGAATGCGGCTGCCCAGCATGTAGCAGGCCACCAGCGCGCCAACGCTGAGCTGCCCGGCGATGATGATGTAAACCCCTGCGACGATGGTGGCCATGCCGGCGAACTGTTGCAGAAACAGCGTGCCGTTGGTGGCGATGGCCGCCAGCGAACGGGCGTGTATATCCAGGCGGGTGAGGGCACCGTGGGTTTTCTCCCACTGGTGCTGGCGTTCGCTTTCCGCGCTGCAGGCTTTCAGGGTTTCCAGACCGCCGAGGGTCTCGATTAACAGTGCTTGGCGTTGTGAGGCCAGTTGCAGGCTTTTTTCCACGGTGTCGCGCAGGCGTGCCTGGATGATAAAGGCGAACAGTGCGGTAAGTGGAAAGGCCAGCAGGGGGATAACCACCAGCCAGCCTCCGATCAGCCAGATGACCGCGATCATCAGAAACGAGAAGGGCAGGTCGATCAGGCTGGTGAGGGTCACGGCTGTGAGAAATTCGCGCAGGCCCTGGAAGTCATGAATGCTTTGGGCAAAGCCGCCTATGGTGGCCGGGCGGGCCGTCATCGACATGCCAGTGATGCGTTCGAATAAGGTGGCCGACAGCACCACATCGGTTTTCTTACCTGCAGTATCAAGCAAGTGTGAGCGCAGGATTTTCAGTAACAGCTCGAAGCCCATGCCGATAAACAAGCCGATGGCCAGTACCCAGAGGGTTGAGGTGGCCTGGTTGGGTACGACGCGGTCATAGGTTTGCATGACGAACAGCGGCACCATCAGGCCGAGCAGGTTGATCAGCAGGCTGGCGAGGATGGCATCGGTGTACAGCCAGCGTGACAGCTTCAGGGTGTCGCGAAACCAGGCCTCGATGCGCGGTACGAGTGGTGAACGTGCTTCTTCCAGCTCATGCCGTGGGCGGGCAAAGAAGGCTTGGCCGCTATACTCACTGGCCAGTTGTTCACGGTTTACCCACTGCTCGCCGCCGTCGGCTTCGCAGGGCAGTATCTGCGCCTGGTTTTTCGGGCCCCATTGACGCAGCACAGCGCTACGGCCGTTTTTCAACAGCAGCAGTACAGGAAGGTTGAGGGTTGAAATGCTGGCCAGATCGCGTTGCAGCAAACGCCCTTGCAAACCCGCCCGCGCCGCAGCGCGGGGTAGCAACTCGGCAGTAAGACGCTGCTCTGGCAACGGCAGGCCTGCACTCAAGCTGCCACGGCTGGCTGAGCAGCCGTGGAGTTTGCAAAGTATCAACAAGCCATCAAGCAGCGGGTCGTCATGGTTGAGACGCGGATCGCTGGATGACCCCGGCCGTTCCATGGTGGTCAAGGTGTACTACTCCTTATGCCGGTTTACTTCATGTCCGGCAGACGGGCCTCGCTCTTCACTTCGGTGAGGGCTACAGCTTCTGCCGGTACGACCACTTGTTGCTGACGCAACAAGTCACCCATCGCTGCGGTTACCCGATACATCGAGAACTCTTCACTAAAGCGCACTTCGCTGTAACGGCGGTTGGCGGTAAAGAGTTCGTTTTCACTGTCCAGCAAGTCGAGCAGTGTGCGTTGGCCCAGGCTGAATTGCTGTTGATAGGCTTCGCGAACACGCGCGGTGTAATCCGCGTAATCACGCGCTTTTGGCGTTTGCAGTCGGGCGTTTTCCATGGCATTCCAGGCCAGGGAGAGGTTCTCGTTGAGTACGCGCAGGGCGTTGTTGCGGATGTCCATCGACTCATTGATCTGGTGGGCAGTCGATTGCAGGCGCGCCTTGTCGCGCATACCGTTGAACAGGTTGTAGTTCATTACAACGGCCGCACGCCAACCGTTGTTATGACCTTCATCGCCCTGGGTGTTGTTGTCGGCATTGGTGGCCAGCTCAAGATCCACGCGCGGATAGAAGGTCGATTTGGCGACCTCGTATTGTTTTTCGGCCGCTTGCACATCGGACTGTGCGGATTTCAGGAAGGGGTTGTTGTCCATTACCGCCTGCCGAGCGTCGGTGAGATTTTCCGGCAATGAGCCTTTCAGTGAGGCTGGGGAGGCCAGCTCGTCGGGCATACGGCCAACGGCACTGAAGAAGTTGGCTTCGGCATCAGCCAGGTTTACCTGCTCGGTATAAAGGTTGTTCTCCGCCAGCGCCAAACGCGCTTCGGATTGGTCAAGGTCTGCCGTACTGCCAACGCCTTGTTGGCTGCGCAGGCTGATCTGATCATGAATACGTTGGTGAGCCTGAAAGTTGTTGCGTGCGAGTTCGACCATTTCGCGGCGCATCAGCAGGTCCAGATAGACCTCAACGGTACGCAGGGCCAGACTTTCCGAGGTGCCGAGCAAGCGGTAAGCGCGGGAGTTCACTACGGCTTTGGTGCGCGCTACTTCATTGGGTGTATTAAAGCCATCAAAGATCATCTGCCGCAGGCGCAGCTCAGAGGTTCCGTAGTTCAGGGTTTCAGTGTTGTGGTTGCCCAGTGCTCGGGTGCTGGGGCTGTCGGTATTTTCGCGACCATAACCCATCAGCAGGTCGACGGTTGGCAGATAACCGCCTTTAGCAATCTTGACTTCTTCATCCGATGAAAGGCGGCTGTTTGCCCCGGCATGAACCTCAGGGTGGTTGTCCAACGTGCTCTGGATCGCCTCCGACAAGGTAATGCCTTGTGCCTGGATACAGACCGCCGCCAGCACGATACTGCTCCATAAAGGGTTGAGTGCGCGCATCTGGTAACTCTCCTTATGAGATTCTCTAAATCCAGTCGCCAAAAAAATGGCTTGTCCATCTTGTGGATTACTCTCAGCCTGTAAAATCACAGCTAAGAACAGTTTCAAGCGTAGCTAAGAAAAAATAGTTACAAGGCCTATAAGGAAAAAATCTTATGCAGCCTGCGAAAAACAGCACATTGTTTCCATTCAGAAGCTGCGCATTTCGTGCCGTTAGGTGGCGTGCGTAGCTAAAACAGATGGTCAAATGCAAATAGGGGCGGGATTTTTCTGGTGTGGTGGGCGACGCGGGTCAGGGTGACAGTTTTTTGTCGTTTTTGTTTTTGAGTGTGACGTCGTTGTAATCAGCCAGTGGCTTTGTTCTCTCCTTGAAAGGTATTCAGACCTTTTTGGCATACGTGTCGGCGGTGGTCGGCAGTTGTAGTGAGGATGGAGTCATGGCTACTTTGATTGGTGTCGTCAGCCAAGTTATCGGCGAAGTCTATGCGGTAGCTGGCGACGGAACGCGTCGGCCACTCAGTGAAGGCGATCGAGTTTTTGCGGGGGAACAAATCGTTACTGGCGCCGCAGGATCTATTGCGGTTGCCATGAGCAATGGGCAACAACTCACCTTGGGCCGCGATAGCAGCCTGAATCTCACCGAGCAAATGCTCGCAGGCAATTCCAACCAACAAGCGCCTACAGCTGAGACGCCTCCGGCAGCGCCGAGTGATGGCGACTTGACCGATGTTGAGCAATTGCAGGCCGCCATTGAAGCAGGTGTCGACCCGACCCTTGAAGGTGAAGCAACTGCAGCGGGCCCAGGTGCGGGTGGCGCAGGTGGCGCGGGAGGCGGTCACTCGTTTGTACTGCTGGGTGAAACTGGCGGCGCGCTTGATCCGATCATTGGCTTCCCGACCGAAGGGCTGAACACTGGGCCGGAGTTTCCCGATCCTGAACCGGTGGTAAGTGATGAGGCGCCGGATGCTCCGGATTTCACTCCAGTTATAGATATCGAATACGAAGACGGTAGCGGTACGTTGATTGCCGGCCCAGCAATCGTGGATGAAGAGGGCCTGGCTGACGGGACCAATCCTGCCAGTAATTCTGATCAGGCCAGTGGCGCCATCGTTATCAATTCTCCAGATGGTGTGTCTGCACTGGAAGTTCAGGATGTCAACGGCGACTGGATAAATGTAACCGGCGGCGGTGTGGTTCAAGGGCAGTACGGCATTCTGACTGTGGATGCGGCCGGCAACTGGACTTATACCCTCACCAGTAACACCTTTGATCACACGAACCCTAATGCAACAGGGGCTGCTGACCAAGTTGGCGAAAGCTTCCCTGTGCGGATGTTCGACCTAGACGGTGACGTCTCGCCTACTGTGTTTATTGATGTTTTGGTAAATGACGACGGGCCCATTCTCGCCGAAGGTGAGGACGCCTTGGTCTCTGCCATCGTCGATGAGGACGAAACCTCTGATGGCATCAGTGATGGCGATGCAATTACCAACGTGGCCTCCGGCGGCCCAGGCACCCTGAGTGCACAGGTCAATTTCGGTGCCGATGGTGTCGGTAGCTTCGGCCTTTCTGGTAGCCCTAGCGCCATTGCCAGTCTTGAGGCTCAGGGCCTTGCTTCCGGCGGCACTGCTCTTAGCTTTAGCGTAATCGGCGGTGTGCTAACCGCTTCGGCGGGGGCTGAGACCATCTTCACTTTGGAGGTGGGTGGCGATGGCAGTTTCACCTTCACTCTGGTCGGTCAACTCGATCACCCGCTCGCTGATGGCAATGACGACGAGTTGCTGGAGCTGGCGATTGATTTCTCTGGTGTATTGGCGGCCGTCGATGGCGATGGTGACTCGGTTGGCAGTTTTAACGCTGGCAGCTTTGTGATTGATGTTGAAGATGATGTACCGCAGCTGGCACATGGCGATGAGCAAGAGTTCATTCGTGTACTTGGCAGCGTTCAGGAAGACGCGCTGACCACGGGAGCCGGCGCGCCCCATGATGGCAATCCAGAAGGTGGGCAGAGCACCACCGCCAGTGGCCCG
Source organism: Pseudomonas anguilliseptica (assembly GCF_900105355.1). Classification (NCBI taxonomy): domain Bacteria; kingdom Pseudomonadati; phylum Pseudomonadota; class Gammaproteobacteria; order Pseudomonadales; family Pseudomonadaceae; genus Pseudomonas; species Pseudomonas anguilliseptica. The sequence goes on along the minus strand of NZ_FNSC01000001.1, from coordinate 4,457,677 downwards.
GCAGGAACCTTGTCGGCCCTGGTCAGCTTTGGCGCAGATGGCCCTGGCAGCTTTGGTCTGTCCAGCGATGTCAGCTCTATGAACGTGCAGGCGCTGACTTCTGGCGGTGTCGCATTGACTTACGCCGTAGTTGGCAATGTGCTGACCGCCACGGCGGGTGCTGACACTATCTTCACCCTGACGGTGAACGCTGATGGCAGCTACGAGTTTGTACTCAGCGGTCCAATCGATCATCCGGACATGGACGGCAATGACAGCGAAGATCTGCCAGGTGTAGGTGTCGACTTCTCCGGTGTGTTGACTGCCACCGACGGCGATGGCGACCCTCTGGTGGGTGGCTTCCCAGCCGGCAGTTTTGCGATTGATATTGAAGATGATGTACCGCAACTGGCACGTGGAGATGAGCAAGAGTTCATTCGTGTACTTGGCAGCGTTCAGGAAGACGCGCTGACCACGGGAGCCGGCGCGCCCCATGATGGCAATCCAGAAGGTGGGCAGAGCACCACCGCCAGTGGCCCGGCAGGAACCTTGTCGGCCCTGGTCAGCTTTGGCGCAGATGGCCCTGGCAGCTTTGGTCTGTCCAGCGATGTCAGCTCTATGAACGTGCAGGCGCTGACTTCTGGCGGTGTCGCATTGACTTACGCCGTAGTTGGCAATGTGCTGACCGCCACGGCGGGTGCTGACACTATCTTCACCCTGACGGTGAACGCTGATGGCAGCTACGAGTTTGTACTCAGCGGTCCAATCGATCATCCGGACATGGACGGCAATGACAGCGAAGATCTGCCAGGTGTAGGTGTCGACTTCTCCGGTGTGTTGACTGCCACCGACGGCGATGGCGACCCTCTGGTGGGTGGCTTCCCAGCCGGCAGTTTTGCGATTGATATTGAAGATGATGTACCGCAACTGGCACGTGGAGATGAGCAAGAGTTCATTCGTGTACTTGGCAGCGTTCAGGAAGACGCGCTGACCACGGGAGCCGGCGCGCCCCATGATGGCAATCCAGAAGGTGGGCAGAGCACCACCGCCAGTGGCCCGGCAGGAACCTTGTCGGCCCTGGTCAGCTTTGGCGCAGATGGCCCTGGCAGCTTTGGTCTGTCCAGCGATGTCAGCTCTATGAACGTGCAGGCGCTGACTTCTGGCGGTGTCGCATTGACTTACGCCGTAGTTGGCAATGTGCTGACCGCCACGGCGGGTGCTGACACTATCTTCACCCTGACGGTGAACGCTGATGGCAGCTACGAGTTTGTACTCAGCGGTCCAATCGATCATCCGGACATGGACGGCAATGACAGCGAAGATCTGCCAGGTGTAGGTGTCGACTTCTCCGGTGTGTTGACTGCCACCGACGGCGATGGCGACCCTCTGGTGGGTGGCTTCCCAGCCGGCAGTTTTGCGATTGATATTGAAGATGATGTACCGCAACTGGCACGTGGAGATGAGCAAGAGTTCATTCGTGTACTTGGCAGCGTTCAGGAAGACGCGCTGACCACGGGAGCCGGCGCGCCCCATGATGGCAATCCAGAAGGTGGGCAGAGCACCACCGCCAGTGGCCCGGCAGGAACCTTGTCGGCCCTGGTCAGCTTTGGCGCAGATGGCCCTGGCAGCTTTGGTCTGTCCAGCGATGTCAGCTCTATGAACGTGCAGGCGCTGACTTCTGGCGGTGTCGCATTGACTTACGCCGTAGTTGGCAATGTGCTGACCGCCACGGCGGGTGCTGACACTATCTTCACCCTGACGGTGAACGCTGATGGCAGCTACGAGTTTGTACTCAGCGGTCCAATCGATCATCCGGACATGGACGGCAATGACAGCGAAGATCTGCCAGGTGTAGGTGTCGACTTCTCCGGTGTGTTGACTGCCACCGACGGCGATGGCGACCCTCTGGTGGGTGGCTTCCCAGCCGGCAGTTTTGCGATTGATATTGAAGATGATGTACCGCAACTGGCACGTGGAGATGAGCAAGAGTTCATTCGTGTACTTGGCAGCGTTCAGGAAGACGCGCTGACCACGGGAGCCGGCGCGCCCCATGATGGCAATCCAGAAGGTGGGCAGAGCACCACCGCCAGTGGCCCGGCAGGAACCTTGTCGGCCCTGGTCAGCTTTGGCGCAGATGGCCCTGGCAGCTTTGGTCTGTCCAGCGATGTCAGCTCTATGAACGTGCAGGCGCTGACTTCTGGCGGTGTCGCATTGACTTACGCCGTAGTTGGCAATGTGCTGACCGCCACGGCGGGTGCTGACACTATCTTCACCCTGACGGTGAACGCTGATGGCAGCTACGAGTTTGTACTCAGCGGTCCAATCGATCATCCGGACATGGACGGCAATGACAGCGAAGATCTGCCAGGTGTAGGTGTCGACTTCTCCGGTGTGTTGACTGCCACCGACGGCGATGGCGACCCTCTGGTGGGTGGCTTCCCAGCCGGCAGTTTTGCGATTGATATTGAAGATGATGTACCGCAACTGGCACGTGGAGATGAGCAAGAGTTCATTCGTGTACTTGGCAGCGTTCAGGAAGACGCGCTGACCACGGGAGCCGGCGCGCCCCATGATGGCAATCCAGAAGGTGGGCAGAGCACCACCGCCAGTGGCCCGGCAGGAACCTTGTCGGCCCTGGTCAGCTTTGGCGCAGATGGCCCTGGCAGCTTTGGTCTGTCCAGCGATGTCAGCTCTATGAACGTGCAGGCGCTGACTTCTGGCGGTGTCGCATTGACTTACGCCGTAGTTGGCAATGTGCTGACCGCCACGGCGGGTGCTGACACTATCTTCACCCTGACGGTGAACGCTGATGGCAGCTACGAGTTTGTACTCAGCGGTCCAATCGATCATCCGGACATGGACGGCAATGACAGCGAAGATCTGCCAGGTGTAGGTGTCGACTTCTCCGGTGTGTTGACTGCCACCGACGGCGATGGCGACCCTCTGGTGGGTGGCTTCCCAGCCGGCAGTTTTGCGATTGATATTGAAGATGATGTACCGCAACTGGCACGTGGAGATGAGCAAGAGTTCATTCGTGTACTTGGCAGCGTTCAGGAAGACGCGCTGACCACGGGAGCCGGCGCGCCCCATGATGGCAATCCAGAAGGTGGGCAGAGCACCACCGCCAGTGGCCCGGCAGGAACCTTGTCGGCCCTGGTCAGCTTTGGCGCAGATGGCCCTGGCAGCTTTGGTCTGTCCAGCGATGTCAGCTCTATGAACGTGCAGGCGCTGACTTCTGGCGGTGTCGCATTGACTTACGCCGTAGTTGGCAATGTGCTGACCGCCACGGCGGGTGCTGACACTATCTTCACCCTGACGGTGAACGCTGATGGCAGCTACGAGTTTGTACTCAGCGGTCCAATCGATCATCCGGACATGGACGGCAATGACAGCGAAGATCTGCCAGGTGTAGGTGTCGACTTCTCCGGTGTGTTGACTGCCACCGACGGCGATGGCGACCCTCTGGTGGGTGGCTTCCCAGCCGGCAGTTTTGCGATTGATATTGAAGATGATGTACCGCAACTGGCACGTGGAGATGAGCAAGAGTTCATTCGTGTACTTGGCAGCGTTCAGGAAGACGCGCTGACCACGGGAGCCGGCGCGCCCCATGATGGCAATCCAGAAGGTGGGCAGAGCACCACCGCCAGTGGCCCGGCAGGAACCTTGTCGGCCCTGGTCAGCTTTGGCGCAGATGGCCCTGGCAGCTTTGGTCTGTCCAGCGATGTCAGCTCTATGAACGTGCAGGCGCTGACTTCTGGCGGTGTCGCATTGACTTACGCCGTAGTTGGCAATGTGCTGACCGCCACGGCGGGTGCTGACACTATCTTCACCCTGACGGTGAACGCTGATGGCAGCTACGAGTTTGTACTCAGCGGTCCAATCGATCATCCGGACATGGACGGCAATGACAGCGAAGATCTGCCAGGTGTAGGTGTCGACTTCTCCGGTGTGTTGACTGCCACCGACGGCGATGGCGACCCTCTGGTGGGTGGCTTCCCAGCCGGCAGTTTTGCGATTGATATTGAAGATGATGTACCGCAACTGGCACGTGGAGATGAGCAAGAGTTCATTCGTGTACTTGGCAGCGTTCAGGAAGACGCGCTGACCACGGGAGCCGGCGCGCCCCATGATGGCAATCCAGAAGGTGGGCAGAGCACCACCGCCAGTGGCCCGGCAGGAACCTTGTCGGCCCTGGTCAGCTTTGGCGCAGATGGCCCTGGCAGCTTTGGTCTGTCCAGCGATGTCAGCTCTATGAACGTGCAGGCGCTGACTTCTGGCGGTGTCGCATTGACTTACGCCGTAGTTGGCAATGTGCTGACCGCCACGGCGGGTGCTGACACTATCTTCACCCTGACGGTGAACGCTGATGGCAGCTACGAGTTTGTACTCAGCGGTCCAATCGATCATCCGGACATGGACGGCAATGACAGCGAAGATCTGCCAGGTGTAGGTGTCGACTTCTCCGGTGTGTTGACTGCCACCGACGGCGATGGCGACCCTCTGGTGGGTGGCTTCCCAGCCGGCAGTTTTGCGATTGATATTGAAGATGATGTACCGCAACTGGCACGTGGAGATGAGCAAGAGTTCATTCGTGTACTTGGCAGCGTTCAGGAAGACGCGCTGACCACGGGAGCCGGCGCGCCCCATGATGGCAATCCAGAAGGTGGGCAGAGCACCACCGCCAGTGGCCCGGCAGGAACCTTGTCGGCCCTGGTCAGCTTTGGCGCAGATGGCCCTGGCAGCTTTGGTCTGTCCAGCGATGTCAGCTCTATGAACGTGCAGGCGCTGACTTCTGGCGGTGTCGCATTGACTTACGCCGTAGTTGGCAATGTGCTGACCGCCACGGCGGGTGCTGACACTATCTTCACCCTGACGGTGAACGCTGATGGCAGCTACGAGTTTGTACTCAGCGGTCCAATCGATCATCCGGACATGGACGGCAATGACAGCGAAGATCTGCCAGGTGTAGGTGTCGACTTCTCCGGTGTGTTGACTGCCACCGACGGCGATGGCGACCCTCTGGTGGGTGGCTTCCCAGCCGGCAGTTTTGCGATTGATATTGAAGATGATGTACCGCAACTGGCACGTGGAGATGAGCAAGAGTTCATTCGTGTACTTGGCAGCGTTCAGGAAGACGCGCTGACCACGGGAGCCGGCGCGCCCCATGATGGCAATCCAGAAGGTGGGCAGAGCACCACCGCCAGTGGCCCGGCAGGAACCTTGTCGGCCCTGGTCAGCTTTGGCGCAGATGGCCCTGGCAGCTTTGGTCTGTCCAGCGATGTCAGCTCTATGAACGTGCAGGCGCTGACTTCTGGCGGTGTCGCATTGACTTACGCCGTAGTTGGCAATGTGCTGACCGCCACGGCGGGTGCTGACACTATCTTCACCCTGACGGTGAACGCTGATGGCAGCTACGAGTTTGTACTCAGCGGTCCAATCGATCATCCGGACATGGACGGCAATGACAGCGAAGATCTGCCAGGTGTAGGTGTCGACTTCTCCGGTGTGTTGACTGCCACCGACGGCGATGGCGACCCTCTGGTGGGTGGCTTCCCAGCCGGCAGTTTTGCGATTGATATTGAAGATGATGTACCGCAACTGGCACGTGGAGATGAGCAAGAGTTCATTCGTGTACTTGGCAGCGTTCAGGAAGACGCGCTGACCACGGGAGCCGGCGCGCCCCATGATGGCAATCCAGAAGGTGGGCAGAGCACCACCGCCAGTGGCCCGGCAGGAACCTTGTCGGCCCTGGTCAGCTTTGGCGCAGATGGCCCTGGCAGCTTTGGTCTGTCCAGCGATGTCAGCTCTATGAACGTGCAGGCGCTGACTTCTGGCGGTGTCGCATTGACTTACGCCGTAGTTGGCAATGTGCTGACCGCCACGGCGGGTGCTGACACTATCTTCACCCTGACGGTGAACGCTGATGGCAGCTACGAGTTTGTACTCAGCGGTCCAATCGATCATCCGGACATGGACGGCAATGACAGCGAAGATCTGCCAGGTGTAGGTGTCGACTTCTCCGGTGTGTTGACTGCCACCGACGGCGATGGCGACCCTCTGGTGGGTGGCTTCCCAGCCGGCAGTTTTGCGATTGATATTGAAGATGATGTACCGCAACTGGCACGTGGAGATGAGCAAGAGTTCATTCGTGTACTTGGCAGCGTTCAGGAAGACGCGCTGACCACGGGAGCCGGCGCGCCCCATGATGGCAATCCAGAAGGTGGGCAGAGCACCACCGCCAGTGGCCCGGCAGGAACCTTGTCGGCCCTGGTCAGCTTTGGCGCAGATGGCCCTGGCAGCTTTGGTCTGTCCAGCGATGTCAGCTCTATGAACGTGCAGGCGCTGACTTCTGGCGGTGTCGCATTGACTTACGCCGTAGTTGGCAATGTGCTGACCGCCACGGCGGGTGCTGACACTATCTTCACCCTGACGGTGAACGCTGATGGCAGCTACGAGTTTGTACTCAGCGGTCCAATCGATCATCCGGACATGGACGGCAATGACAGCGAAGATCTGCCAGGTGTAGGTGTCGACTTCTCCGGTGTGTTGACTGCCACCGACGGCGATGGCGACCCTCTGGTGGGTGGCTTCCCAGCCGGCAGTTTTGCGATTGATATTGAAGATGATGTACCGCAACTGGCACGTGGAGATGAGCAAGAGTTCATTCGTGTACTTGGCAGCGTTCAGGAAGACGCGCTGACCACGGGAGCCGGCGCGCCCCATGATGGCAATCCAGAAGGTGGGCAGAGCACCACCGCCAGTGGCCCGGCAGGAACCTTGTCGGCCCTGGTCAGCTTTGGCGCAGATGGCCCTGGCAGCTTTGGTCTGTCCAGCGATGTCAGCTCTATGAACGTGCAGGCGCTGACTTCTGGCGGTGTCGCATTGACTTACGCCGTAGTTGGCAATGTGCTGACCGCCACGGCGGGTGCTGACACTATCTTCACCCTGACGGTGAACGCTGATGGCAGCTACGAGTTTGTACTCAGCGGTCCAATCGATCATCCGGACATGGACGGCAATGACAGCGAAGATCTGCCAGGTGTAGGTGTCGACTTCTCCGGTGTGTTGACTGCCACCGACGGCGATGGCGACCCTCTGGTGGGTGGCTTCCCAGCCGGCAGTTTTGCGATTGATATTGAAGATGATGTACCGCAACTGGCACGTGGAGATGAGCAAGAGTTCATTCGTGTACTTGGCAGCGTTCAGGAAGACGCGCTGACCACGGGAGCCGGCGCGCCCCATGATGGCAATCCAGAAGGTGGGCAGAGCACCACCGCCAGTGGCCCGGCAGGAACCTTGTCGGCCCTGGTCAGCTTTGGCGCAGATGGCCCTGGCAGCTTTGGTCTGTCCAGCGATGTCAGCTCTATGAACGTGCAGGCGCTGACTTCTGGCGGTGTCGCATTGACTTACGCCGTAGTTGGCAATGTGCTGACCGCCACGGCGGGTGCTGACACTATCTTCACCCTGACGGTGAACGCTGATGGCAGCTACGAGTTTGTACTCAGCGGTCCAATCGATCATCCGGACATGGACGGCAATGACAGCGAAGATCTGCCAGGTGTAGGTGTCGACTTCTCCGGTGTGTTGACTGCCACCGACGGCGATGGCGACCCTCTGGTGGGTGGCTTCCCAGCCGGCAGTTTTGCGATTGATATTGAAGATGATGTACCGCAACTGGCACGTGGAGATGAGCAAGAGTTCATTCGTGTACTTGGCAGCGTTCAGGAAGACGCGCTGACCACGGGAGCCGGCGCGCCCCATGATGGCAATCCAGAAGGTGGGCAGAGCACCACCGCCAGTGGCCCGGCAGGAACCTTGTCGGCCCTGGTCAGCTTTGGCGCAGATGGCCCTGGCAGCTTTGGTCTGTCCAGCGATGTCAGCTCTATGAACGTGCAGGCGCTGACTTCTGGCGGTGTCGCATTGACTTACGCCGTAGTTGGCAATGTGCTGACCGCCACGGCGGGTGCTGACACTATCTTCACCCTGACGGTGAACGCTGATGGCAGCTACGAGTTTGTACTCAGCGGTCCAATCGATCATCCGGACATGGACGGCAATGACAGCGAAGATCTGCCAGGTGTAGGTGTCGACTTCTCCGGTGTGTTGACTGCCACCGACGGCGATGGCGACCCTCTGGTGGGTGGCTTCCCAGCCGGCAGTTTTGCGATTGATATTGAAGATGATGTACCGCAACTGGCACGTGGAGATGAGCAAGAGTTCATTCGTGTACTTGGCAGCGTTCAGGAAGACGCGCTGACCACGGGAGCCGGCGCGCCCCATGATGGCAATCCAGAAGGTGGGCAGAGCACCACCGCCAGTGGCCCGGCAGGAACCTTGTCGGCCCTGGTCAGCTTTGGCGCAGATGGCCCTGGCAGCTTTGGTCTGTCCAGCGATGTCAGCTCTATGAACGTGCAGGCGCTGACTTCTGGCGGTGTCGCATTGACTTACGCCGTAGTTGGCAATGTGCTGACCGCCACGGCGGGTGCTGACACTATCTTCACCCTGACGGTGAACGCTGATGGCAGCTACGAGTTTGTACTCAGCGGTCCAATCGATCATCCGGACATGGACGGCAATGACAGCGAAGATCTGCCAGGTGTAGGTGTCGACTTCTCCGGTGTGTTGACTGCCACCGACGGCGATGGCGACCCTCTGGTGGGTGGCTTCCCAGCCGGCAGTTTTGCGATTGATATTGAAGATGATGTACCGCAACTGGCACGTGGAGATGAGCAAGAGTTCATTCGTGTACTTGGCAGCGTTCAGGAAGACGCGCTGACCACGGGAGCCGGCGCGCCCCATGATGGCAATCCAGAAGGTGGGCAGAGCACCACCGCCAGTGGCCCGGCAGGAACCTTGTCGGCCCTGGTCAGCTTTGGCGCAGATGGCCCTGGCAGCTTTGGTCTGTCCAGCGATGTCAGCTCTATGAACGTGCAGGCGCTGACTTCTGGCGGTGTCGCATTGACTTACGCCGTAGTTGGCAATGTGCTGACCGCCACGGCGGGTGCTGACACTATCTTCACCCTGACGGTGAACGCTGATGGCAGCTACGAGTTTGTACTCAGCGGTCCAATCGATCATCCGGACATGGACGGCAATGACAGCGAAGATCTGCCAGGTGTAGGTGTCGACTTCTCCGGTGTGTTGACTGCCACCGACGGCGATGGCGACCCTCTGGTGGGTGGCTTCCCAGCCGGCAGTTTTGCGATTGATATTGAAGATGATGTACCGCAACTGGCACGTGGAGATGAGCAAGAGTTCATTCGTGTACTTGGCAGCGTTCAGGAAGACGCGCTGACCACGGGAGCCGGCGCGCCCCATGATGGCAATCCAGAAGGTGGGCAGAGCACCACCGCCAGTGGCCCGGCAGGAACCTTGTCGGCCCTGGTCAGCTTTGGCGCAGATGGCCCTGGCAGCTTTGGTCTGTCCAGCGATGTCAGCTCTATGAACGTGCAGGCGCTGACTTCTGGCGGTGTCGCATTGACTTACGCCGTAGTTGGCAATGTGCTGACCGCCACGGCGGGTGCTGACACTATCTTCACCCTGACGGTGAACGCTGATGGCAGCTACGAGTTTGTACTCAGCGGTCCAATCGATCATCCGGACATGGACGGCAATGACAGCGAAGATCTGCCAGGTGTAGGTGTCGACTTCTCCGGTGTGTTGACTGCCACCGACGGCGATGGCGACCCTCTGGTGGGTGGCTTCCCAGCCGGCAGTTTTGCGATTGATATTGAAGATGATGTACCGCAACTGGCACGTGGAGATGAGCAAGAGTTCATTCGTGTACTTGGCAGCGTTCAGGAAGACGCGCTGACCACGGGAGCCGGCGCGCCCCATGATGGCAATCCAGAAGGTGGGCAGAGCACCACCGCCAGTGGCCCGGCAGGAACCTTGTCGGCCCTGGTCAGCTTTGGCGCAGATGGCCCTGGCAGCTTTGGTCTGTCCAGCGATGTCAGCTCTATGAACGTGCAGGCGCTGACTTCTGGCGGTGTCGCATTGACTTACGCCGTAGTTGGCAATGTGCTGACCGCCACGGCGGGTGCTGACACTATCTTCACCCTGACGGTGAACGCTGATGGCAGCTACGAGTTTGTACTCAGCGGTCCAATCGATCATCCGGACATGGACGGCAATGACAGCGAAGATCTGCCAGGTGTAGGTGTCGACTTCTCCGGTGTGTTGACTGCCACCGACGGCGATGGCGACCCTCTGGTGGGTGGCTTCCCAGCCGGCAGTTTTGCGATTGATATTGAAGATGATGTACCGCAACTGGCACGTGGAGATGAGCAAGAGTTCATTCGTGTACTTGGCAGCGTTCAGGAAGACGCGCTGACCACGGGAGCCGGCGCGCCCCATGATGGCAATCCAGAAGGTGGGCAGAGCACCACCGCCAGTGGCCCGGCAGGAACCTTGTCGGCCCTGGTCAGCTTTGGCGCAGATGGCCCTGGCAGCTTTGGTCTGTCCAGCGATGTCAGCTCTATGAACGTGCAGGCGCTGACTTCTGGCGGTGTCGCATTGACTTACGCCGTAGTTGGCAATGTGCTGACCGCCACGGCGGGTGCTGACACTATCTTCACCCTGACGGTGAACGCTGATGGCAGCTACGAGTTTGTACTCAGCGGTCCAATCGATCATCCGGACATGGACGGCAATGACAGCGAAGATCTGCCAGGTGTAGGTGTCGACTTCTCCGGTGTGTTGACTGCCACCGACGGCGATGGCGACCCTCTGGTGGGTGGCTTCCCAGCCGGCAGTTTTGCGATTGATATTGAAGATGATGTACCGCAACTGGCACGTGGAGATGAGCAAGAGTTCATTCGTGTACTTGGCAGCGTTCAGGAAGACGCGCTGACCACGGGAGCCGGCGCGCCCCATGATGGCAATCCAGAAGGTGGGCAGAGCACCACCGCCAGTGGCCCGGCAGGAACCTTGTCGGCCCTGGTCAGCTTTGGCGCAGATGGCCCTGGCAGCTTTGGTCTGTCCAGCGATGTCAGCTCTATGAACGTGCAGGCGCTGACTTCTGGCGGTGTCGCATTGACTTACGCCGTAGTTGGCAATGTGCTGACCGCCACGGCGGGTGCTGACACTATCTTCACCCTGACGGTGAACGCTGATGGCAGCTACGAGTTTGTACTCAGCGGTCCAATCGATCATCCGGACATGGACGGCAATGACAGCGAAGATCTGCCAGGTGTAGGTGTCGACTTCTCCGGTGTGTTGACTGCCACCGACGGCGATGGCGACCCTCTGGTGGGTGGCTTCCCAGCCGGCAGTTTTGCGATTGATATTGAAGATGATGTACCGCAACTGGCACGTGGAGATGAGCAAGAGTTCATTCGTGTACTTGGCAGCGTTCAGGAAGACGCGCTGACCACGGGAGCCGGCGCGCCCCATGATGGCAATCCAGAAGGTGGGCAGAGCACCACCGCCAGTGGCCCGGCAGGAACCTTGTCGGCCCTGGTCAGCTTTGGCGCAGATGGCCCTGGCAGCTTTGGTCTGTCCAGCGATGTCAGCTCTATGAACGTGCAGGCGCTGACTTCTGGCGGTGTCGCATTGACTTACGCCGTAGTTGGCAATGTGCTGACCGCCACGGCGGGTGCTGACACTATCTTCACCCTGACGGTGAACGCTGATGGCAGCTACGAGTTTGTACTCAGCGGTCCAATCGATCATCCGGACATGGACGGCAATGACAGCGAAGATCTGCCAGGTGTAGGTGTCGACTTCTCCGGTGTGTTGACTGCCACCGACGGCGATGGCGATCCTCTGGTGGGTGGCTTCCCAGCCGGCAGTTTTGCGATTGATATTGAAGATGATGTGCCGCTTGCGGCGACCGGGGAGGGTATCGCGGTTAGTGGCAGTGTGCAGGAAGATGCCTTGAGCACGGGGGCAGGTGCGCCCTACAACGGTAACCCTGAAGGTGGCCAAGTCACTGTCACCAGTGGCCTGGCAGGTTCGTTATTCAGCCTGGTCAGCTTCGGTGCGGACGGGCCTGGCGCCATGGGTCTGTCCTCGGATATGAGCTCTCTGGAAGCCCAAGCGTTGAGCTCCGAAGGCACACCTCTGAGCTACGAGGTAGTGGGTAACGTGCTGACCGCGACAGCCAACGGCAACACCATCTTCACTCTGACGGTGAACGGAGATGGCAGTTGGGAATTTGTGCTTGGCGGCCCGCTGGATCATGCGCTGCCGGGCAGCACCGACGATGATCAGTTGCTTGGCATGCCGATCGACTTCTCCGGCTTGATCACTGCTACCGATGGCGACGGTGACCCGCTGAACGGACTCAATCCAGGCAGCTTAGTGATTCAGGTGGAAGACGATGTGCCGGTTGCCATGCCACTGCAATACGACCAGGCACAGCAGCCGATTCCACTGGTTTCCGGGCAAGTCGATGAAGATGAATTGCCCGGTGGCATCGGTGATGGCGACGTCACTGGAACCACTACCAGTGCGCCTGACGGTACCCTCAATGCATTGGTCAACTTCGGTGCAGACGGAGCTGGTAGCTTTGGTCTGAGCGATGACCCGCTGGACATTGCAACGCTCGAAGCCCAAGGGCTGACTTCGGACGATACGCCACTGACTTTCTCGGTAGTGGGCAATGTGCTGACGGCCATGGCCGGTGTCGATCCAGTCTTCACCCTGAGCGTGATGGCAGGTGGCGGTTATTCCTTCGAGCTGCTCGGGTCGCTGGATCACCCGCTGCCCGGCAGTACCGACGATGATCAGTTGCTTGGCCTACCGATCGACTTTTCCGGCGTGCTGACCGCCACCGACGGTGATGGCGACCCGGTGGGCGGTTTCGCACCAGGCAGCTTTGTTATCAATGTCGAGGACGATGTGCCCGAGGCGCAGGACGACTACGCCGTGGCGGTGGCGGGAAAACCGCTCGACGTCAACGCGGTGTTCGTGCTGGATTTCAGCGGCAGCATTGATAACACCGAGCTGAACCAGATGCTGGAGGCCGTGCGTGCTGCGGCTCAGACGCTGTTCAGCGGTGCGTCCGGCGTCAATGTGCAGATCGTGGCTTTCTCCGGCACGGCTCTGTCCTACCCGGTGATCAGTGACTTCGCCAGTTTCTCTGCGCTGATCGACAGCATCAACCCGGATGATGGTGGAACCCGGCCGTTCAATGGCAATACCGATTTCACTGCTGCCATCGAACAAACCATGAGCGCCTACACGCCGATTCCAGGGTGGAGCAATCAGGTGTTCTTTATTAGCGGCGGCAATCCCAATGAGCAGTTGGGCACGGGAGGTAACTCCCTTGAGGACGACACCGCCAGCGACTGGGCGGACTTCATCAACACTAATGACCTCAACGTCACCACCATCGGCGTGGGTGGCGGTATCGACGAGGATCGGCTACAGGATGTCGACCTAGATGGTAGCGGCGCGCCGATTTTGGTAGGCGACTTCGATGATCTGATCGATACCCTGCGGGATGCGGTAATGCCCGACCCGGCCGAGGGCAATGTTCTGCTCGGCAGCGACGGTGTGGTTAGTGGCGACGACGATGCCTTCGGTGCCGACGGCCCCGGCCGCATAGCCTCCATCGAGATCAACGGTACCACTTACACCTGGGATGGTGTTCTGGATGGCGATCAGCAGTTAACCGACATAGCCACCGAGTGGGGCGGCACCCTGTCGTTCAACTTCGCTACCGGCGCATGGAGCTATCAGCCGCCGGCTCTGATCGAGGGCGACAAGCTCGAGAGCTTCCAGTACAGCATCCTCGACAAGGATGGTGACCCGTCGACAGCAACCCTGACGATCCATGTCGAAGATCCGGCACCGGTGATCGGCAAGGTCGACGAGGATGAGCTGCCTGGCGGTATTACCGACAACGATGCTCATACCACCACGGTCTCCGGCAGCCTGGCGGAACTGCAGGTAGGTACCAACTCCGGTCAGTTCAGCCTGGACAGCACTCCGACTGGCTTGCCAGCACTGACTTCCGGCGGAGTAGCCATCACCTACCACTTCTCCGGCAACATCATGACGGCGAAGGCTGGGTTGCAGGATATCTTCACCCTGGAGGTCGAAACAGACGGTGGCTACACCTTCACCCTGCTCGGGCCGCTGGATCATCCGGACGACAACAACGACGATAATGAAGTGATGACGCTGAATCTCACCGGAGCCCTCGCGGCTTCCGACGGGGTGAATCCGTTGCCGCTGGCCGGCAGCCTACTGATTCAGGTCGAGGACGATGTACCGATCGCTTTCACCCCGGTCACCGCACTGTTGGTCGACCAGGTCAATGACTCACGCTCGATTACTGCGGATCTACGTTTCGAGGCTTCGGCGGGGGGCGATGGTCCAGATGAGGTCAATTTCTCCATTGTGCAGGGCGCTGCTGCTCGGGATGCCAGTGGCAATCTATTGAGTCTTAATGGTCAGCAGCTCTACCTGTTCTATGGCAGTGACCAGTCCATTATCGAGGCCAAGACCAGCGCCAATGGAACTCTTGGTTATCGCATTGATATGGATGCCTCGACCGATAGCTACACGTTGACCACCTATGGCCCGATTGCCAACGGCTCAGAGGTTTCGGCCACAAATCAGACCGGTGTTGGCGGTGGTAACTCTGCCTTCAAAGGGCTGATCGACATGGGAGGGACAACGTTCGATGCTTTGTTGTCGAGCACCTCGGGACAGAGCATCAATTCCAATAGCACCGAAATTGGCATTAGCGATGGCAACAGCATCAAGAATGGTGAGCAGCTGCGTATCGATCTGGTCAATGGTCTGGCAACAGGAGGTGCCAATGGCACCGGCTTCACCTACACCAGCCACAACACCACCAATCGCTTCGCCCAGAAAATTGCCTGGGTTAGCCCTAGCGGTGCAGGGACCGCAACCTTCGTGATCTCTGTGCTGCTGGCCGATAATGACTACAACTTTATCGGCGATGCTTCAGGTGAAACCACTCGTAACCTGGCTACCAGTAATATCCGCATTTACGCCATTGAGGGCGGCGTAGAGGTGGATAAAACCAGTGAGGTTGGTCTCACTGATTTGGGTAATTCGATTCGTGTGACCGGGATGGAGGAAGGGTGGTGGTACGAAGTCAGCTCCACCAATAACTTCAGTGCTGTGCAGATTACTGGTGGCAGCGGTCAAACCTTCAAGTTGGGCTTCTTCGAGTATGAGCAGGCAAGCACTGGGCAGCCCATTAGCCTTTCCCACAATATTGTAGGTATTGATGGTGATGGGGACAGTGTAAGTAGCGTGCTGAGCGCTATGTTGGTCCCTGATTCGCTGTCGGTGGATGGTACTGCCGGCGTGGATAATCTGGTTGGTACCGCTGGAGTTGATTACCTCTTCGGCTTGGGGGATAACGATACGCTCAGTGGTTTAGCTGGCAACGATGTGCTGTCTGGTGGCGATGGTAATGACATCCTCATCGGTGGTCTGGGCAATGACATCCTTTCTGGCGGCGTGGGGGCGGATACCTTCCGCTGGCTGTCGGGCGATACCACTGGTGTCGACAAAGTGTTGGACTTCAATTTAAGCGAAGGCGACAAATTGGATCTCACCCAGCTGCTGATTGGTGAGTCCTACAACGCCGGATCGCTAGATGACTTCCTTAGCTTCTCGGTAGTTGATAACAGCACCATTATTGCGGTTAGCCCTACAGCAGGTGGTGCTGCAACCACAACCATTGAGTTGACAGGCTTTAATGTCGCTGTTGAGTATGGTGTGACTCCGGGCGGTGGCGGCATCATTTCTGGAGGTGCTGATACAGCCACAGTCATCAACGGGCTGCTGGGAGATAACGCCTTGCAGGTAGTGTGATGCTAGATTGATAGCCAATCTAAAGCCCGCAATCCTAACCAGATTGCGGGCTTTTTCTTACTGGGTTTATTAAGCGCTCACTTGGATGGCGGCTATGTTGCGATTACAGCTTTTGCAGATAGGCCACCACATCTGGCGCACCCGCTAAACGAAGGCCTTCACCCACGGCTGTAGCCTCGGTTGAATGTTTGGGTAGCAGGAGAAATTCCGGTGAGCTTGAGCCGCCCAACAAGGATAAGCGCGCATAGGGTAGGCCGTTATCCAACAACAGCGCCATAAACGCCGGGTCGCTCCAGGCAGCATTGGGCATGCCAAGCACGTGGTAGTGCTGCTGCAGGTTGCAGAGGCCTTGTTCGCTCAAGCGGTAATGGCTGAGTTCAGCCGGCAGGTTGACCTCCAACTCGCGCCTGCGGGCGTAGGCAATGGCACAGGCAAAGGCTTCGCTGTGATGCTCACCAGTCCAGAACACCCGCTCGCCGCGCCAGCTGGCTTGGCGCAGGCTGATGCGCTCACCTGCGAGAAAACGCGGCAGTGGTTGGCTGATGGCTTTGACGAAGTCCTTGTAACTGATGATGCGTACCTGACGGCAGGGTTCGCTGGCGGCGAAAGCCTCGAAGCTGGTGTGGTTGGCTTGTTGAGGATTGCAGGTCGATAGGCCGTCGATCATGCGCAGGTCGAACGATGACAGCTGCTGTTCTTGCGCATCAATCACCCGCACCAGCATGGCGTGGGCTTGCGCCTTGTCTTCCTGAACCGGGCCGGAGAGTGCACTGCGGGGCAGGTCTATCAGGCGGTGTAGCTGAGGACCATCTTGCCAGCAAATGCTGTCACGCAGTTGCGGCAGAGGGCTGAAGGGCAGGCGAAGCTGGCTGGCGCGCTCGAGTATCTGGCGTTGCCCACGGCCGATAAGGCCTAGCCGTTGCGCTAAGGCACCGAGGCGTGAGCTGAGGGTGGAAGGCTGCTCAGACAGACTCATAGCCAGGTACGAACTCCAAAATCACCGTTGCCAGTTTGGCAGAGCCCGCAGGGCTCTGCACAGGCTTTATCGGCCGTATAGACAGGTTTTTTATGGCCTGTCATCCCTGGTGGCCACCCTTTGGGCTGTCGTTGTGCGCCGTTAAAAATTCCTTCCGGTAATTTTTTATGGCCTGTTGCCCATGCTCGGACATGCTGCGAGGCGACGCAGGTGAGTTGAGAAATGGCGCTTGGCCATTTTTTGCCGGGCAGGCGCGCGGCGTATGGCAAGATTGCTGCAGTCAGTTGCAAAGGTGCCTCCATGCCCAGTTTGGTGTTTGATATTGCGTTACCGGCCGAGCGCTTGCGTGCGGTTTATCAAGGGCGTGCCAACCGGATATTAGTGCAAAGTCGCGACGGACGGAGTGTCAGTGTGCCGGCCCACCATTTTCGGCCGTTTTTGACCCATGACGGTGTTTATGGTTCCTTCGAACTAGAGTTCAGTGCTGCTGGGAAATTACTCAGCTTGCGCCGTCTGGGCTGATAGCGCCGTGCGCCTCGCCTATCAGCTGCTCAGCGGGCTATAATCGCGGCCTTTGTAACTTTATCGAGCTAAGCCTGCCCATGTATACCCTGGCCCGCGAGCTGCTGTTCAAACTTTCCCCCGAAGCCTCCCATGAACTGTCCATCGACTTGATCGGTGCTGGCGGTCGCCTGGGGCTTAACGGGTTACTGGCCAAGAGCCCAGCCGCGCTACCGGTCAAGGTGATGGGGTTGGAATTTCCTAACCCGGTCGGTTTGGCTGCCGGCTTGGACAAGAACGGCGACGCCATCGATGGTTTTGCTCAGCTGGGCTTCGGTTTTGTGGAAATCGGCACCGTGACGCCGCGTCCGCAGCCCGGTAACCCCAAGCCACGTCTGTTTCGCTTGCCTGAGGCCGAGGCGATCATCAATCGCATGGGCTTTAACAACCATGGTGTCGATCACCTACTGGCCCGTGTGCAGGCAGCCAAATACAAGGGCGTGCTGGGCATCAATATCGGCAAGAACTTCGATACGCCGGTCGAGAACGCAGTGGATGACTACCTGCTGTGCCTGGACAAGGTCTATCAAGATGCCAGCTACGTCACCGTTAACGTCAGCTCGCCGAACACCCCAGGTCTGCGCAGCTTGCAGTTTGGCGACTCGCTCAAGCAATTGCTCGAGGCCCTGCGCAAGCGTCAGGAAGATCTGGCTGCCCAGTACGGCAAGCGTGTACCGCTGGCGATCAAGATCGCACCGGACATGAGCGATGAGGAAACCATCGAGGTGGCCAATGCGCTGGTTGAGGCCGGTATGGATGCAGTGATTGCCACCAACACCACGCTGGGCCGCGAAGGTGTGCATGGTCTGGAGTGTGCAGACGAGGCCGGTGGATTGTCCGGTGCACCGGTGCGTGAGAAGAGTACGCATATTGTTCAGGTGTTGGCCGGTGAGTTGAAAGGCCGTTTGCCGATCATCGCAGTGGGTGGGATTACCGAAGGCAAGCATGCAGCTGAGAAGATTGCCGCCGGTGCCAGCCTGGTACAGATTTACTCCGGCTTTATCTACAAGGGCCCGGCATTGATCCGCGAAGCGGTTGATGCAATTGCGGCGTTGCCGCAGAAACCTCAGAACTAAATCCTGCGGGCAATAGAAATGGCCTGGAGCCATTTTTGACGTCGCGTAGCGATGGCCCGAAGAGTGACCGCCATGGATGGCAGGCAATAAAAAGGGCTCCCTAAAGGAGCCCCTGGGCTCGCGCCCGCCGCTCGGATGGAGCGCGCATGGTGAGTCGGTAGGTTCCTGAATCAGCCGACAGCGTGAAGTTTGTTGAGTCGATGGATGCCGGCGGTGCCGGTCATGCCGTCCCAATTGTCACCGCGGCCTTCGCGCCAGCCGTTTAACCAGGCTTGGCGGACAGAGGGGAGGGTGAAGGGGCAGAGTTCGCGGGATTTACCACTGATGCCGTATTGATAGCCGCGCAAAAAAGCTCTTTCTAACGGATCACGCTTAAGTCTTCTCATAGGGTGTAGCCCTCAATGTTGACTGTTATGTCCCTTAGACCTTGTAGCAAGGTCAGGCAGAAACGTTCTGCCTACGGAGTCCGCTGCCGGCGTCGCGAGCCTCCTTGCCAGCACCGTTGCAGTGCTGGCCTAGGTAGATTTCTAACGAATGCGCGGGTGCCTGTGAATAACCGTTTCGTCATAAGGCCGTAACCTTTTTGAGGGTCGGGCCATAAGGCGTTATGGCAGCGTCCGGATTTTTCGCTGTAGCGCCCATGCTGTGGGCGTATGCGTCGGGTGTGCTGGTGTTTTGCTATCGCGAATGAATTGCGATTGAGACTGTTGTTTATTCCGACGAAGGGTCGCGCTGCGACGCTTTGTCACTTATTTTGGCCGTGCTGATTGGTCTGCGCGCCGTTGATTGCCTTAGGCACTGGAAACCCCCATGTCGGATCGTTACGAACTCTTCCTTACTTGCCCCAAGGGTCTTGAGGGTCTGCTGCTCGAAGAAGCCAGCAGCCTCGGCCTTGAAGAGGCGCGTGAGCACACCTCGGCCATTCGTGGTATGGCCGACATGGAAACGGCCTACCGTCTGTGCCTGTGGTCGCGTCTGGCTAACCGTGTGCTGTTGGTGCTCAAGCGCTACAGCGTGCAGGACGCGCAGAGTCTTTACGAGGGCGTGCTGGAGGTCGACTGGTTCGAGCATCTGGAATCCAGCGGCAGTCTGGCCGTGGAGTTCAGCGGCAACGGTTCGGGCATCGACAACACCCATTTCGGCGCGTTGAAGGTCAAGGATGCCATTGTCGACAAGCTGCGCCTGAAAGACGGCACGCGACCATCGGTGGACAAGGTGAATCCAGACCTGCGCGTGCACCTGCGCCTGGATCGCGGCGAGGCGATTCTCTCCCTCGACTTGTCCGGTCATAGTCTGCACCAGCGCGGTTACCGCCTGCAGCAGGGCGCCGCACCACTGAAGGAAAACCTTGCGGCTGCCGTATTGATACGCGCCGGCTGGCCACGCATCGCTACCGAAGGCGGCGCACTGGCTGACCCGATGTGCGGCGTAGGTACTTTCCTGGTCGAGGCGGCGATGATCGCCGCCGATATCGCGCCGAATATGACCCGTGAGCAATGGGGCTTCAGCAAATGGCTGGGCCACGTGCCGGCCTTGTGGAAGAAAGTCCATGCCGAGGCCGAGCAGCGTGCTGCTGCCGGTATGGCCAAGCCGCCGTTGTGGATTCGCGGTTATGAAGCCGATCCACGGCTGATCCAGCCGGCGCGTAACAATATCGAGCGTGCAGGCATGGGCGATTGGATCAAGGTGTATCAGGGCGAAGTGGCGACCTTCGAGCCGCGTCCTGATCAAAACCAGAAAGGCCTGGTGATCTGCAATCCACCCTACGGCGAGCGCCTGGGTGATGAGGCGAGCCTGTTGTACCTCTACCAGAACCTCGGCGAGCGTCTGCGTCAGGCCTGTATGGGCTGGGAAGCGGCGGTGTTTACCGGTGCGCCGGACCTGGGCAAGCGCATGGGTATCCGCAGCCACAAGCAATACGCCTTCTGGAACGGCGCGCTGCCGTGCAAGCTGCTGCTGATCAAGGTGCAGCCCGAGCAGTTCGTTACCGGCGAGCGCCGTACACCTGAGCAGCGTGAACGCGAGCGTGAACAGGCTGAGGCCGATAAGGCGCCGCTTGAGCCGCAAGAGCGTCAGTACAACAAGAACGGCAACCCGATCAAACCAGCCCCTGCTCCTGCGCCAGTGGTGGAGCAGGCACGCCTGAGTGAAGGCGGGCAGATGTTTGCCAACCGCCTACAGAAGAACCTCAAGCAGCTGGGCAAGTGGGCGCGCAAGGAAGGCGTTGAGTGCTACCGCCTGTACGACGCCGACATGCCGGAATACTCCATGGCGGTGGATCTGTATGGCGATTGGGTGCATGTGCAGGAATATGCCGCGCCCAAGTCCATTGATCCTGAGAAAGCCAAGGCGCGCATGTTCGACGCCATCGCCGCGATTCCGCAGGCGTTGGGCGTCGACAAGAGCAAGGTGGTGATCAAGCGCCGCGAACGCCAGAGCGGTACCAAGCAGTACCAGCGTCAAGCCACGCAAGGGCAGTTCCTCGAAGTCAGCGAGGGCGGCGTAAAGCTGCTGGTCAACCTCACCGACTACCTGGATACCGGGCTGTTCCTCGATCACCGTCCGCTGCGTCTGCGCATCCAGAAGGAGGCTGTCGGCAAGCGCTTCCTCAACCTGTTTTGCTACACCGCCACGGCCACCGTGCATGCGGCCAAGGGCGGCGCGCGCAGCACCACCAGCGTCGACCTGTCGAAGACCTACCTGGACTGGGCGCGGCGCAACCTGTCGCTCAATGGTTTCTCCGACAAGAACCGTCTGGAGCAGGGCGACGTGATGGCCTGGTTGGCCGAAGACCGTGGTGAATACGAGCTGATCTTTATCGATCCGCCGACCTTCTCCAACTCCAAGCGCATGGAAGGCATCTTCGACGTGCAGCGCGATCATGTGCAGCTGCTCGACCTGGCCATGACCCGTCTGGCCAAGGGTGGCGTGCTGTACTTCTCCAACAACTTCCGCAAGTTTGAGCTCGATGAGAGCCTGGCTGCGCGTTATCAGGTTGAAGAAATCAGTGCTTCGACCCTCGATCCGGATTTCGCCCGTAACCCGAAAATCCACCGCGCCTGGCGATTTAGCCTGCGCGGCTGAGGTCGCAGGTAGGTTGGCGCTGAGCGCAGCGAAGCCCAACGAGCGGCGGCAGGGCCTCGTTGGGCTTGGCTGCGCGCCTCAATGGAGCGCCGTCCGACTCAACCTACGGTTTATTGCGGATCAGCGCACGCAAGGCAAAGCGATTGGGGTGGCAGGCCTGTGCCACATCGGCAGGCACGGGCAGCGGCTCGTTATTCAGCCAGGCGGCAATCAGCTCACCGGACAGCGGTGCGGTGATCAGCCCGCGTGAGCCGTGGCCGCTATTGATATACAGGCCATCCAGCCAGGGGCAGGGCGTATCCGGTACCTGTCGGGCATCCTTGCCCAGCACCGCATAGGCCTGGGTAAAGGCGGCGGTATCGGCCAAAGGGCCGACAATCGGCAGGTAATCCGGACTGGTGCAGCGAAATGCGGCGCGGCCTTGCAGGTTTTCAGGGTCGAGTGCTGAAGCATTCAGTGCGCCGGAAAACTCTGGTGATATCTCGTCCAATAGCTGCAGGTTGCTTGCGTAATCGGCGCTGTTCAGTGTCAGGTCGTCGCTGTTGAAATCGAAGCTTGCGCCAAGGGTGTGTTCATTCCGGCGGGCCGGCGCAACGTAGCCCTCGGCGCATACCACGGTGTTCAATGCGCGACTGGCTGCGGTGGCAGGTAAGCGGCTGATCTGCCCGCGGATACGTTTAAGCGGCAGGCCTGCGCTTTGGGTAAATCCCTTGATCTCGGCGGCACTGGCCAGCACCACGACACTGGCGCTGGCCAGCAGTTGCTCGCCATTCCAGGCCTGCCAGTTGCCACCGTCACGGCGCAGCTCCAGCGCCTCCTGATGCAGTTGCAGCTGAATATTCGGCTGCTGGCTAAACAGTGCACACAGCGCTGGCGGATGCACCCAACCCGCTTCGGGGTAGAACAGGCCGCCAGCTGGCAGTGGGATGCCGGCCTTGGCTTCGGCAGCGATTTTATCCAGGGCGCACAGCAAGTCGGCGGGAAAGGCCGCTGCAAGTTGCGCCTGGCGCTGCGCTTCTTTGGCGTCGAAAGCCAGTTGCAGCACCCCGCAGCTATCCCAGTCAGTGCCTCTATCCAGTTGCTCCAGCAGTCGTCGGCTATAGCCGTAGCCGCTGACGATCAGGCGTGACAGCGTGGTGTGATGAGCTGAAAGCTTGAGATAAAGCACGCCTTGTGGGTTACCCGAGGCTTCCTGAGCGATGGCGGCGTGCCGCTCCAATAGCGTGACCTGCCAGCCGCGCTGAGCCAGGCTGGCGGCTGTGGCGCAACCGGCTAGACCGGCGCCGATCACCAATGCAGTACGGGCGCCGGCAGGTTGCGGTGGGCGAGCAAACCAGGGCTTTTCGGTCGCCTCAGTTGTCCCAACAAAGATACCTTTAAGCACTTCCCATTTTTTCCCCAGGCCCGGCACACGCTTCATCTTGAAGCCGGCGTCGTTCAGGCGGCGGCGTACATAGCCGGTGCTGGTAAAGGTGCCCAGGGTGGTGCTGGCATGGGACAGCCGGGCCAGTTCGGCGAACAACTCCGGCGTCCACATATCCGGGTTCTTTGCCGGGGCGAAGCCGTCGAGAAACCAGGCGTCGACCTGAGCATCCAGTTGCCCGAACAGCTCAAGTGCATCGCCAATCAGCAAGGTCAGAACAATGCGCCCGTCAGCAAATACCAGGCGCTGAAAACCCGGATGCAGCGCCACGTACTGCGCCAGCAGCTGTTCGGCATAGGGCGCCAGTTCCGGCCACAACGCCAGGGCGCGTTGCAGATCAGCATGGTTAAGCGGGTACTTTTCCACGCTGACAAAGTGCAGGCGCGCAGTTGCCGTGGCGTGCTGCTCGAACAGCTGCCAGGCGCAGAGAAAATTCAGTCCGGTGCCGAAGCCTGTTTCACCGATCACCAGCTGCTGATCGGCCGTCAGCGCGGCGAAGCGCTCAGGCAGCAGGTTGTTGGCGAGAAACACATAACGGGTTTCGGCCAGAGCGTTCTCGTTGGAGAAATACACATCGGCGAACTGACTGGAAAGCGGCTGGCCCTGCTCATCCCACTCAAGGCGGGCTTGATGGGGTGCGGTGTCAGGTGCGGAGGGCATGCTCGGCGTGGTCACGGGTAGTCGATCGCGACGATGTACCAGGTCTTCTCGCCGGTTGGCGTCTGTACCCGTACTTCGGCGTCCAGGCTCTTGCCGACCAGGGCGCGGGCTAAGGGAGAATCGATGCTGATCAGATTGTTTTTCAGATCCAGCTCATCCGGGCCGACGATGCGGTAGCGCGCTTCACTCCCATCTTCGTCTTCAAGGGTAACCCAGGCGCCGAAGTAGACCTTGTCCGGGTCACTGGGGCGGGCGCTGACGACCTTGAGGTTTTCCAGGCGCTTGGTCAGAAAGCGTACGCGGCTGTCGATCTCGCGCAGCATCTTCTTGCCGTAGGTGTATTCGGCGTTCTCCGAGCGGTCGCCCTGGGCGGCGGCTTCACTGACCGACTGGGTAACCTGAGGGCGGCGTACATGCCACAGCTCATGCAGTTCGGCGCGCATGCGCGCCTCGCCCTCGGGGGTGATCAAGGGCGTGCCGGCGGAGCGGGGTGGGCGATAACGGCTCATGGTTCAGCTTGCTGAGGGTGGTGCGCGAGTCTATCAGCCCTCGCGCAGCACCGTCAGCGGGCTGATGTTGAGCGCTCTGCGCGTACCGATAACGCCGGCCGTACCCACCAGCAGTGCACCGATCAATGGCAGCAGGAGCAGCCAGGGGTGTGGTTGCCAGGTGAGGGCGAAGGCAAATCGATAGAGCAGGAAGCTGATCAACTCACAGCCAAAGGCCGCCAGCAGGCCGCTTGAGGCGCCAAGCAGGCCGAACTCCGCACGACGCGCCTTGATCAGCAGCTTGCGCTCGGCTCCCAGGGCACGTAGCAGAGCGCCCTGGCGGATACGCTCATCCAGCGTCGCCTGCAGCCCGGCGAACAGCACGGCAAGACCTGCAGCCAGCACGAACAGCAGAACAAACTCGATGGCCAGGGTGACCTGGGCGAGGATGCTGCGCAATTGTGCCAGCAGCGCCTCGACCTGCAGCAGGGTGACGGCCGGGAAGGTGCGCGACAGCTCGACCAGCTGTTTTTCGTACTGCGGCGGCAGGTAGAAGCTGGTCAGGTAGGTTACCGGCAGGTCTTGAAGAGTGCCGGGCTGGAAGATCATGTAGAAGTTGGGCTGGAAGTTGTTCCAGTCCACTTCACGCAGGCTGCTGACCACCGCATCGCGGTTAAGGCCGCCGACGCTGAAGCTCAGGCGGTCGCCCAGTCTCAGCTTCAGGCTTTCGGCCAGTTCGGATTCCACCGACACGCCGGGCAATTCGCTGCTATTGGCATCCGTCCACCAACTGCCAGCGATGAGGTTGTTATCCGCAGGCAGGTCCGCAGCCCAGGTCAGGCTCAGGTCACGGCGAATCGCCCGCTCACCCTGGGATTCCTTGCTGACGATCTGCCGTACCGGTTCGCCATTGATCATCACCAGGCGCCCGGGCACCACGGGGAACAGTGGCGCGGGATGCGGTGATAATTCGTTAAGGCGAGCAGCGAAGGCGTCCTTGTCTGCCGGCAGGATATTCAGCGCAAAGTGGTTGGGCGCATTTTCGGGCAGCTGATCCTGCCAGGTATCGAGCAGCTCGCCGCGTAGCAGAGCAATTAGCGCCATGGCCAGAATGATCAGGCCAAAGGCCAGCGACTGCCCGGCAGCAGCCAGTGGGTGGCGCAGTAATTGGCCCAGTCCCAGCCGCCAAGGCAGCGATGCGCCGGCCAGCATGCGGCGTAGGCTCTGCAGGCCGAACAACAGCAGGCCTCCGAGCAGCAGCGCGGTAACCAGGCCGCCGCCGAGCAAGGCAAAGGTCAGCTGCAGATCGAGGCTCAACCGCCACATGATCAGGCCCAGCGCCAGCAAGGCAGCGCCATACACCAGCCAGGAACTGACCGGCACCGGCAGCAGGTCGCGACGCAGAACGCGCAATGGCGGTACACGGCCTAATGCGGCCAGTGGCGGTAAGGCAAAGCCGGCGAGAGCGACCAGTCCGGTGGCCATGCCGGCCAGCGCTGGCCACAGATTGCCGGGTGGGATCTGCGCTGGCAGGAGGTCTTGCAGCAGATTGAACAGCGCCAGCTGCGCCAGCCAGCCCAGCAATGCGCCGATCAGGCTGGCAGTAACCCCCAGCAGCGCCAGTTGCAGACTGAACAGGCCGAGTGCCTGGTTACGGGATAGTCCCAGGCAGCGCAGCAGTGCACTGGCATCGAAACGCCTGGCGGCAAAGCGCGCCGCCGACAGCGCCACCGCAACCCCGGCCAGCAACACGGCGGCCAGGCTGGCGAGATTCAAATAACGCTCGGCGCGGCCCAAGGCGCTGCCGACCTGACGGTTGCCATCTTTGGCGTCTTCCAGGCGCTGGTTGGACGCGAGGGTGATGCCCTGGCGGTACTGCGCCAAGGCATCCGCTTCGCCACGCCACAATTCCTGATAACGCACGCGGCTGCCGGGTTGCACCACGCCGGTGGCGGCCAGGTCATCCAGGTGCATCAGCAGGTGCGGGGTCAGGCTGTAGAAGTCACCGGCTTCATCTGGGAGAAAGGTCAATACGCGGGTCAGTCGCAGCGTTTTGGCGCCGACTTCAACGCTGTCGCCGGGTTTCAGGTTGAGGGCGACAAACAGGCGGGCTTCGGCCCAGGCTTCACCGGGCTGCGGGCCGGTGCCGATTTGTTCAGCGTCATACAGCGCGGCGGCACTCTTCAGTTGGCCCCGTAGCGGGTAGGCGCTGTCCGCTGCCTTGATGCTGGCCAATTGGATACCAGCATCGCTGGCCACCACGCTGGAGAATTCGACCAGCTGCGCGTGTTCCAATCCCAGCTGTTTGCCCGTGCTGATCTGTTCGGGCGCGCTGGGCGAGCTGCCGGTCAGGCGTAGGTCGGCAGCAAGAAACTCGGTGGCGCGCAGCAGCATGCCGTCATTCAGACGTGCGCTGAAATAGCCGATGGCCGTGCTGGCTGCGACCGCGATCAGTAGCGCAAAGAACAGCACGCGCAACTCGCCGGCGCGGGCATCACGCAGCAGCTGACGGCTAGCGAGGGAGAGCAGGCGGGTAAATGGCAGTTGTTTCATCAGGGTTCCACGTGGTCGACCAGGTGGCCGCCCTCCAGACGGATCAGGCGTTGGCAGCGGTGCGCCAGGCGCTCGTCATGGGTGACCAGAACCAGTGTCGCGCCGCGCTCCTGGTTCAGTTCAAACAGCAGGTCGCTGATGCGCTCGCCGGTGTGGCTGTCGAGGTTGCCGGTTGGTTCGTCGGCAAACAGCACAGCGGGTTCGGCGGCGAAGGCTCGGGCGATCGCCACACGTTGTTGTTCGCCACCGGAGAGCTGACGTGGGTAGTGGGTCAAGCGCTCCCCAAGGCCGACGCGCTCGAGCAGGGCGCTGGCGCGCTGGCGGGCATCGGCGTGGCCTTCTAGCTCAAGTGGCAGCATGACGTTTTCCAGGGCGTTCAGGCTGTCGAGCAACTGGAAAGACTGAAAGACGAAGCCGACGTGCTCGGCGCGCACGCGCGCACGTTGATCTTCATCGAGGCTGG
Organism: Pseudomonas anguilliseptica; assembly: GCF_900105355.1. Lineage (NCBI taxonomy): Bacteria > Pseudomonadati > Pseudomonadota > Gammaproteobacteria > Pseudomonadales > Pseudomonadaceae > Pseudomonas > Pseudomonas anguilliseptica. The sequence goes on along the minus strand of NZ_FNSC01000001.1, from coordinate 4,430,610 downwards.
CCAGGTCGTTGCCGGCCAGCACCACGCTGCCGCTACTGGGCAGGTCGAGCCCGGCCAGCAGGCCGAGCAGGGTGGATTTGCCCGAGCCGGAGCTGCCAACAATCGCCAGGCTGGCACCGGAAACCAGCCCCAGCGACAGATCATGGAGTATGGTTAGCTCGCCTTCCGTGCTGGGGACCACTTTGCTAAGGTTTCGCGCGGTGAGAATGCTTGAGCTCATGGAGAATCCAATGCGTAAGTGGTTGATCGGTACTGCCCTGAGCCTGCTGCTGTGGGGGCCTGCGGCGTTCGCGGGTACCGTACTGGTCGTCGGCGATAGTATCAGCGCGGCTTTTGGCCTGGATACCCGCCAGGGTTGGGTCGCTTTGCTGGAAAAGCGCCTGGCCGAAGAGGGTTTTGACCATCAGGTGGTCAATGCGTCGATCAGTGGCGACACCAGTGCAGGCGGTGCCGCACGGCTGCCTGCGCTGCTTGCAGAGCATCAACCGAAGCTGGTGATTATCGAGCTGGGTGGGAACGATGGCCTGCGCGGCCAGCCACCTGCGCAATTACAACAAAACCTTGCGGCCATGGTTCAGCAATCACAAAAGACAGGGGCCAAGGTACTGATCCTCGGCATGCAGCTACCGCCGAATTATGGCGTGCGCTATACCACGGCGTTCGCTGAGGTGTTCCCCAAGGTGGCGCAGGCACATGATGCCGCCCTGGTGCCTTTTGTGCTGGAGGGCGTAGGTGGCGTGCCTTCGCTGATGCAGAACGATGGCATTCACCCCACGGCCGAGGCGCAGCCCAAGCTCTTGGAAAACGTATGGCCGACCCTGAAACCTTTGCTCTGACAGGCTTTTCTGTACCGTGCCTTTCGGCTAATGTGGCGACCCCTCACTGGAGCCCTCAATGCCGCGCCCTGCCTGGTCCTTGCACGCCTATCAACTGATCGAGCCCGACGAGCAGCTTGACCTGTTCGCCTGCCGCGAAGTGCGTGTACATCTGCTGGCGCGCCAGCTTGAGTTGGGGCAGTTTGCCGATCGCACATTGTGCGGTGGTTTGTTGCCCGCGCAGCCAGTATGGCGCGACCTGGATAAGACGATGCTGCGTGACAAGCGCTTGTGTCCGGCGTGCCGGGCCATGCTTGAGGCGCAGAAACGCGGTGATCGCCCAGCATTGCCAGGGCGTTGAGCTATCCAAGCAGCTGATCAATCGGTGTACAATCGCCTCCCACTTTCACCAACCATTTTCGTCAGGAATTTCCGGATGTTGTCGCGTGCCCTTGCCGTCACCCGCTGCCTGCCGCTTGCCGCTGTCTTTGCGGTAGCCTCTGCCAATGCCCTCGAGTTTCCTCTGCCGCCACCTGGTGAGGATATCGTTGGCGAAGTGCAGGTGATCAAGGCCAAGTATGAAGACACCTTTGCCGATCTGGGTGTGGTCAATGATCTGGGTTATCTGGAGATGGTTGTGGCTAACCCGGGTGTTGATCCTTGGCTTCCGGGTGCCGGTAACGAGATTATTTTGCCGACGCGCTACATTCTGCCGCCTGGTCCGCGCGAAGGCATCGTGATCAACCTTGCGGAGTACCGCCTGTATTACTACCCGAAAGGTCGTAACGTGGTTTACACCTATCCGCTGGGAATTGGTCGCGAGGGCTGGAGTTCGCCGGTTGCCAATGCGCGTATCACGGCCAAAACGCCTAACCCAGGCTGGACGCCACCTAAGTCGATCCGCGAAGAGCATGCGGCCGATGGCGATCCGTTGCCGGCTTACGTGCCGCCAGGTCCTAATAATCCGCTTGGTCCATACAAGTTAGGTTTGTCGGTGCCGGGTTACCTGATTCATGGCTCCAACAAGAAGTTTGGTATTGGTATGCGTGTCAGTCATGGCTGTTTCCGCATGCTTAACCACAACGTACTGAAGCTGGCATCGATGGTTTCCGTAGGTACTTCGGTGCGCATTATTAACGAGCCCTACAAGTTCGGTCGCAGTGGCGGTAAGGTTTATCTGGAAGCGCACGCACCTTTGGAAGATTCTGGTGATGCTTCGGTTGTCGATAAGCACACCGCTGTAATCAATGCGCTGCTGAAAAATGATCAGTTCGCCGACCTGCGTCTGGACTGGGAAATGCTGCGCGAAGTAGTAGCTGCTGAAGACGGTTTGCCGGTTGAAATTGCTCAACCTGATCAGGCCATGGCAGTGAGTGAGTCTGCTATCTGATTTCAGTTTGTTTAAAGAGCCCGTTATCGTAAGCGCTAACGGGTTTTTTATTGCCTGTTGAAGGGCGACATATTCTCTTGGCAATAAAAAAGCCGACCCAGAAAACTGGGTCGGCTTGTCATAGCCTAGTGAGCTATTACTTGCGGCTGGCTTTTTCCAGCATACGCAGAGCGCGCTCATTGGCTTCGTCAGCAGTTTGCTGAGCCTTCTGAGCAGCAGCCATAGCGTCATCAGCCTTACGGTAGGCTTCGTCGGCACGGGCTTGAGCGCGAGCGGCTGCATCTTCAGTTGCAGTCAGACGAGCTTCAGTTTCTTTGGACATGCTGCTGCAACCGGTAGCCAGAACTGCGGCCAATGCCAGAGCAGAGAATTTCAGAACGTTGTTCATCGTGTTCCCCTTGAGGTGGAGTTTTCCATAAAAGCAATTTCCTGATGGTAGGAAATTAGCCGGGGTACATACTACCTGTAACTTGTAGTAAGTAAACGGAGGCAAGGCAAGCCGCCAGAGTTTTTTTCTGTTTAATGCATAGTTGGCCGCCTATTCGTCATCTTTTGGTTAAAAAACAATCAGTTCTAGGGCGTTTGGCAGTTCTTTGCGCAGTGTTTAAGAGCACTTTTCTAGCTGCGCGGATTGTTGAAGGTGGCTGATAAGTGAGGCCGCAGTTTTCCATGCGTGAATTGCCAGAGGGGGCAGGGTCTACAAGCATCGCTGACAGATGCAATGCTTGGCTTGTGCGAGTGTCGAAATACCCAGTCAGGCGATCTAAGGATGGTCTGAAGTAGCCCTGTATTTCCGGTCAACTTCAGCCTCCGCTGATTTTGAAAGCGGAAAACTGATCAAAAACGATCAAGTCATCCGCTCATTTCGGTGTTTCTGGCCGCCGCGAGCACCTCGCAGCGGTCATTTCCCACATTACAGGCGCACCTCTCCTGCATTCGTCAGCAAATGTCGACGGGCCATCCACAGGTTCGACAGGGCGAACAGCGTTACCAGTTGTGCGGTGTTTTTGGCCAGGCCACGGAAACGCGTCTTCACATAACCGAACTGACGCTTGATCACCCGGAACGGGTGCTCGACCTTGGCGCGAACTTGCGCCTTGGCCTTCTCGATCTTGCGCTTGGCTTTGTACAGCGCGCTGCGCTTACTCAACGTGTTGTACGTACTGCGGCGGGCTGCGATCTGCCAGATCACTTCACGGCCTTCATGTTCTGGCCGCTTCTCTACGCCGGTGTAACCCGCGTCGGCACCCACCATGTTTTCTTTGCCGTGTAGCAGCTTGTCGACCTGAGTAACGTCTGCAACATTGGCTGCCGTGCCGACCACGCTATGCACTAAACCCGACTCGTCATCGACGCCGATGTGCGCCTTCATGCCGAAGTAATACTGGTTTCCCTTCTTGGTCTGGTGCATTTCCGGGTCACGCTTACCGTCCTTGTTCTTGGTCGAACTCGGCGCATTGATCAGCGTGGCATCGACGATGGTGCCTTGGCGCAATGACAAACCGCGGTCACCCAAATAGCCATTGATGACGGCCAAGATGCCCGCAGCCAGTTCGTGTTTCTCCAGCAATCGGCGGAAGTTGAGGATGGTGGTTTCGTCGGGAATGCGCTCCAGGCTCAGACCCGCAAACTGGCGCAGGATGGTGGTCTCGTACAGAGACTCCTCCATCGCCGGGTCGCTGTAGCCGAACCAGTTCTGCATCAAATGAACCCGTAACATCGCCATCAGCGGATAGGCTGGACGTCCGCCTTCACCCTTGGGGTAATGCGGTTCGATCAAGGCAATCAAACCCTTCCACGGCACAACCTGATCCATCTCGATCAGGAACAGCTCTTTGCGGGTTTGCTTGCGCTTGCCGGCGTACTCGGCGTCGGCGAAGGTCATCTGCTTCATCGGAAAACTCGGCGGGTGGAGTTCAGGTATTTTGCCAAATTCAGGAAGTCTTCTTCAGGGTTTCCCTAAGTTGTTGATTCGCGTGACCTCGCAGCTTTTGGCCTGATAAGCTCGGGATAATTGCCTACAACTTAATAGGTGCAAGATGCTGTAACCCGATGGCTGCAGAAGCGAGAACGGGTTGCGCGAGTAAACAGAGGAGTTGCGATGAGCGAGGCGTTGTCCATTCACCATGACCTGGCAGGCCATCAATTCGAGACCACAGTGGATGGTGATCGGGCATACCTAGCCTATATGGATCTTGGGAAGCAAACCCTGGATATCTATCGCACCTTCGTGCCCAATTCGTTGCGTGGGCGCGGGATCGCGGCGGCGTTGACCGAGCATGCGCTGCAGTATGCCGAGCGACTGGGCTATACGGTGATTCCTTCGTGTTCCTACGTCGAACGTTATATGGTGCGCCGTCAGCGCAATACGGATAAGAGCTGAGCTGCCCGTACAAGAAAAAGGCCAGTCAATGACTGGCCTTTTTTATATCTGTCTTTATCTCTTCAACATCAGATTTTGGCGATCAGATTACCGGCGTGCAGGCCGCATTCTTTCTGTGTGGCTTCTTCCCACCACCAGCGGCCTTCGCGCTCATGCTGATTAGGCAGCACCGGGCGGGTGCAGGGTTCGCACCCGATGCTGATAAAACCGCGTTCATGCAAGGTGTTGTAGGGCAGCTCGAGCATGCGGATATAGGCCCAGACGTCTTCGCTGCTCATCTGCGCCAGCGGGTTGAACTTGTATAGGGTGTTATCCGCTGTAGAAAAGGCGCCATCGATTTCCACGACCGCTACCTGGCTGCGTGTGCCAGGGCTCTGGTCACGGCGCTGGCCGGTGGCCCAGGCTTTTACCGTGGCAAGCTTGCGGCGTAGCGGGGCAGTTTTGCGGATGCCGCAGCATTCACCATGGCCATCCTTGTAGAAGCTGAACAGGCCCTTTTCCTTGACGAAGGGCTCCAGTGCAGCGGCCTCCGGAGAGAGTATGTCGATGCTGATGTCATAGTGTTCGCGTACCTGGTCGATAAACCGGTACGTTTCCGGGTGCAGGCGACCCGTGTCGAGGCTGAAGACTTTGACGTTCTTGTTGAGTTTCCAGGCCATGTCGACCAGCACCACATCTTCCGCGCCGCTGAAGGACAGCCACAACTCATCACCAAAATGCTCGAAGGCGAGCTTGAGAATGTCCTGGGGCGACTTGTTGGCGTAGCTTGACGCCAGCTCGGTTGCATCGAAGGGGTGGCTCATCGGGCTGAATTCCTAGTTATGGTGACGTCGCGCGTCTTGTGTGGCGATGGTAGCAAAAGCCGGTTATACGACTAAATAACCAAGTGCCGTAGTAGACCTCTGATTTGGATATAAAGCTCTGCGTTGCAGAGCTTTAGGGGAGCGGCTAGAGTGCCGCCTCTCAAATAAATCCAAGCTAGGAGTGTCCTGTGGAAATCGCGTGTCTCGACCTGGAAGGCGTGCTGGTACCGGAAATCTGGATCGCCTTCGCGGAAAAAACTGGCATCGAATCGCTGAAAGCGACCACCCGGGATATTCCGGACTATGACGTGCTGATGAAGCAGCGCCTGCGCATCTTGGACGAGCACGGTTTGAAGCTGTCCGACATCCAGGCAGTGATCTCCACACTCAAGCCGCTGGACGGCGCGGTGGAGTTTGTCGACTGGCTGCGTGAGCGTTTTCAGGTGGTGATTCTCTCGGACACCTTCTACGAGTTCTCCCAGCCGCTGATGCGTCAGCTAGGTTTCCCGACTCTGCTATGCCACAAGCTGATCACCGATGAAACTGATCGGGTAGTGGATTATCAGCTGCGTCAGAAGGACCCCAAGCGTCAGTCGGTCATCGCGTTCAAGAGCCTCTACTACCGCGTGATTGCGGCGGGTGATTCGTATAACGACACCACCATGCTCAGCGAAGCTCATGCCGGCATTCTGTTCCATGCGCCAGACAATGTGATCCGCGAGTTCCCGCAATTCCCTGCGGTGCACACCTATGAGGACCTCAAGCGCGAGTTCCTCAAGGCGTCCAATCGCGAGCTGAGCCTGTAATCAGCGCTCTATTGAAAAGCCCGCATTAGCGGGCTTTTTTGTGGCCTGCCATTCATGGCGGCCCCCCTTCGGGCCGTCGCTAGGCGACGTCAAAAACTTCTCCGGAGTTTTTTTGCCTGCCGTCCAGTTCAATCGCAGAACTGTTCCAGGGTCTCCAGCAGCACTTTGACCTTGGTAATCGACTCCTGGTATTCGGCTTGACCCTTGGAGTCCGCGACGATGCCGCCGCCGCCCCAGCAGCTGATCTGTCCATCCTTGGCCAGTAGACTACGGATGGCGATCGAGCTGTCCATTTCGCCGCGCACATCCAGATACAGCAGCGAGCCGCAATACAGGGCGCGGCGGGTCGGTTCCAGTTCGTCGATGATCTGCATGGCGCGGATCTTCGGGGCGCCGGTAATCGAGCCGCCGGGGAAACTGCCGGCGATCAGGTCCAGGGCATCCTTGTCGGCCGCCAGTTCGCCGGTTACGGCGCTGACCAGGTGATGCACATTGGGGTAGCTCTCCAGGGCAAAGAGCTCCGGCACCCGCACCGAGCCTACTTGGCAGCTACGCCCGAGGTCATTGCGCAGCAGGTCGACAATCATCAGGTTTTCCGCACGGTCCTTCTGGCTGCCGAGCAGGGCGTCAGCCTGGGCTTGATCCTGCTGCGGATCGGCATGCCGTGGGCGGGTGCCCTTGATCGGCCGGGTTTCCACCTGGCCATCGCTGATGCGTAAGAAGCGCTCAGGCGACAGGCTGATGATGGCACCGCCGCCCGGCAACGTCTGATAGCCCGAAAATGGCGTTGGGCAGGCGGCGCGTAAGGCCTGGTAAGCAGTCCATGGTGAGCCTTGATAGCCTGCACGAAAGCGTTGCGCAAAATTAACCTGATAGCAGTCGCCGGCCTGGATATAGGCCTGGATGCGTGCAAAGCATTGCTGGTATTCGGCTTCACTAGTATCGGCCTGGAAATGCTCCAGCAGCCTGAAGGGTTGCGGCTCGGGCGTTGTCGACGTTGCGAACAGCGCACTCAGGCGTTGGCGTTCGGCCGTGTCCAGGCTTGGGTGAAACATCAGCTGGCTGCGCTGTTGCTGGTGATCGGTGATTAGAGCCCAGGCGTAGAGTCCAAAACGGGCATCGGCCAGATTGAGGTCATCGAGAGCCTGGGCCGGCAGCTGTTCCAGCCTGCGGCCGAAGTCGTAACTCAGGTAGCCAATCAACCCTCCGACGAACGGGAGCGGATTATCTGCCGGCGGCTGGCACGTGCCGAGGCCTGCAAGGCTCTGGCGCAGGCGTTGCAAGAAAGCGTTGGCCGTTTCGTCAGGTGTCGGTGCCAGCTCTGCCAATGGCCAGGCGCTGATAAGGTCATAGCGTCCACGCTGCGCGGTTGGGCGCCCGGCATCCAGCAGCACCGCGCCGGGTGCTTGCATGACGCTGTTGAAGTAACGCGAAGGGTCTGCGAGGTAGGGCAGAGCCTGTACAAGGCAAGTAGGCATATGACACTTTCAAGGTGCGCGGACGCCGATTGTAGAACGTCGCCAACATTCATCCTAGAGCTTGCGCGTGGGTTTACTCGGGATGCTTGTGCTCATTAGTATGGAAAGATCCCCGGATGTTCGATGTGACTCATAAAACAATAATTATTACGGGATCAAGGCCATGGACGAAGTAATGGATCCTGCCGCAGGCAGCCTTTTGCGCGCCAAGCTGATGCCACCCCAGGTCTCTACGGAATACCTGGTCAGGGCGCAGCTTGAATCTGCCCTGAGCGCCAACCAACATGCGCGGGTGTTGCTATTGGCAGCCCCGGCTGGCTTTGGCAAAACCAGTGCGTTGGTCGCACTGGCCCATGCTCGCGAGCAAAGTGGTCAGGCGGTGGCCTGGCTGTCGCTTGGCCCTGGCGACGACGAACCATCGCGTTTTCTTCTGCAACTGATCGAGGCACTTTCTCGCCTGCTGCCGGGCTTTGGCGCAGAAGCCCTGGCTTACCTGCAGAACACCATGCGTGTACCGGTTTCCGCGGTCATGGAAAGCCTTTTGGTGGACTTGGTCCAGCTGGACACTCCACTGTTGTTGGTGCTTGATGACCTGCACCTGATTCAGGATCCGGAGTTGCTCAGCGCACTCAATCGTTTGATCAAATTTGCCCCTGAAGGTTTTGCCCTGGCCATTGGCAGCCGCTCGCAACCGGCACTGAACTTGGCCACTCTGCGCGCCAAGGATCTGCTGGTCGAGATCGGTGAGCAGGAGTTGCGCTTGAGCGAGGCGGAAACCCGCGATTATCTGCAGCACTGCGGCCTGCAGTTGGATGCCGTGGCGTTTTCTGCGCTCTACAGCCAGACCGAAGGCTGGATGGTGGGTGTGCACCTGGCCAGTCTGTGGCTGCGCCATCAGCCCCAGGCCGCCGCGCAGATTGCTGATATGGGCACCGACCAGGCGGCTGTGGGCGGGTACCTGCTGCGTAGCGTGTTCGAGCAGCTGCCCGCCGACAAGCAGGAGTTGCTGCTGGCCCTGGGCGTGGCGCAGCAGCTCAGCGGTGACCTGGCCAATGCTTTGACCGGGCGGCATGACGGCCAACAGTTGCTGGAAGAGCTGGAGGCCATGCAGCTGTTTCTCTTGCCGCTGGACCGCGAGCGCCAGTGGTATCGCTTCCACAACCTGTTTGCCGAGTTCTTGCGCGGTCGCCTGAAAGAGCGCGACCCCGAGCGTTTCAAACAGCTGCATTTCAACGCCAGCCTGTGGTTCACCAATCACCATATGCAGAACCTGGCCATTGAGCATGCTTGCCTCGCCGAAGACCCGGAAATGCTCGCAGCACTGGTCGATGGTTGCGGCCTGGAACTGATCAACCGCGGCCAGCTCAACCTGATCTACAAATGGCGCCAGCATGTGCCGGATGAGATTGCCGAGCGTTTCCCCGTGCTGGTACTCGCCGATGTCTGGACCCGTGCGGCTGAGTTGGGCTTGGTGGAAGCCAATCGCATGCTCGATGAACTGCTTGAGCGTTGGACGGAGGCCAAGCCTGGGGCGCCGTTGAGCGACAAGCTGTTGGCAACCCTGGCGATCAAATCCGTCATCGCCCTGCAGAAAGACGATCTACAAACCTGCATTGCCCTGGCGCGCCGGGTTGAAGTGCAGTTGGGCCAGCACACCGCCTTTCTTGAAGTGGCAATGCTGATCGTCGGTGCGCTGGCCAATGTGATGATCGGCCAACCGGATCAGGCCAAGCGCTTGCTGGCCCTGGCGCAGCAGCGCAATCACTTCCTCGAGGGGCGCTACCTGGATATGCAGCTGGCCAACGTCGAGGTGCTGCTGAGTCTGGAGCAGGGGCAGATCCGTCAGGCCGAGTTGTTGTTCGCGCAGTTGCGCGCCCGGGTCATACCCTGGTTTTCCGATCGTTCGCGGGCTCTGGCGCTGCCGACCATCACTGAAGCCCTGATCGCTTATAACCAAGGGCGCCTGGACGGTATTGAGGAGCGCTTGCGCTGGGCACTGGCCACGGTTGATGTGATCAATCCGATCGATCTGTATGCCCAGGGCATGTTGTGCATGGCCCATGTTCAGCGCATGCAGGACAACCCCAAGGATGCCTACGCTAGCCTGGTGCTGATGCAGAACCTCGCCGCACGCAATCAGTCCTGGCGTTTCTACGCCCAGGCGGTGGCCGATGAGGTGGTACAGATTCTTCAGGAACCTGCGGCGGACCGGCTCAAGCGCGCCGAACAGCGCCTTAAGACCGTGGACTGGAACAAGCTGACCAAGCATTACCAGCATATGCGCTTCAATCCGGTGTTGTGGGTGAAGGGCCTGACCCGTATTCGCCTGCAGCAGGCGCGGGGGCATTACAGCGAAGCGCTGCATGAAATCACTCAGCTGCGCGGCATGCTGCTGGATAACTGGCATGGCCTGCAGCGCCTGCGGCTCGATCTGCTAGCGGCGCTTAGTTATCAGCGCCTGGGCTATCAGGAGCGTGCGCAAAGCCTGTTGGTGCAATGCCTGATCGGCGCCGAGCGCGAAGGTGTGCGCAGTCTGTTTGTCGAGGAAGGCGAAGCCATTCGCCAGTTGCTGCAGCAACTGGAGGCTGCCGAACGCCAGCCAGCGCTGCAGGGCTTTATCCGCAGCTTGCTGGCCATTTGGCCGGGCAATAGCGCGCGGCAATCGCTGGAAGTGCTTGAGGAAGGGTTGACCGAGCGCGAGCGCGAGGTGGTCTGCCTGGCGGCTCAGGGCATGTCGAACGATGAGATCGGTCAACAGCTTTCATTGGCCCTCGGTACGGTCAAATGGCACCTGCACAACATTTACGAAAAGCTCAAAGTGCGTAACCGCACACAAGCCATCCGGCGCGCGCGCGAACTGAGTCTTCTTGATCAATGAATAGCCAATCGAAGCCCCGTCCGGGCAAGTTGCCGTTGCTGCGCACCAAACTGTTTCCTGCTGAGTCTGCCGGCCGGCTTTTATTGGCCCGTGATGCCTTGCTTGACCGGCTGTTCAAGGCCCGCGAGCAGCGTCTGATTCTGCTCAGCGCACCGGCTGGCTTCGGCAAGAGCACGGTGCTTAGTCAGTTTCGTCTGCGTTTGCTGGAGACTGGCGCACGGGTCGCCTGGTTGTCCTGCGATGAAGCCGACAGCGAGCCACAACGTCTGCTGCATTATCTGATTGCGGCGATCGAGGCGCAGCTGCCAGGCTTTGGGGCCGGTACTGCGAGGTTGCTGCGGGATGATTTGAGCGTGCCCAATGAGGTGCTGCTGGATTCCTTTATTGCTGATCTGAAGAAGGTGCAGGGTGACCTGTATCTGATCTTTGATGATTTTCATCGAGTGCGGCATGTCGACCTGGGGCCTCTGGTCAATTACTTCGTCAAACACGTGCCGGCCAATGTGCGGATGATTGGCAGCACTCGCTACAACCCGCGCTTTCTCGATGAGCAGCCGGTTGTTACGCCCTGGGCACTGTGGATTAAGGCAGACGAGTTGCGCCTGACCCGTAGCGAAACTGAGGCCTATTTTCACGAACTCAAGCAGTTGCAGCTGAGCAGCACCGAGCTGGATTTGCTGCATCGGCGTACCGAGGGCTGGATTACCGCTTTGCACCTGGTGGCGTTGGCACTGGCGCGGCAGCCGGAGCGCGCTGCCTTTCTCGCAGGGCTGTCAGGCACTGAGCGCAATATCGCCGATTACCTGGCCGAGGACGTGCTTGATCATCTGCCGCAGGATCAGCAGCTGTTTCTCGATCAGACTTCAGTGCTTGATGAGTTCAATGCAGAGTTGTGCAACGCTCTGACGGGGCGCACGGACGGTGCGCAAATTCTCAAGCGCCTGCAGACTGCCCAACTGTTTATCATCGCGCTGGACGAGCAGGGCGAGTGGTTTCGCTATCACCATCTGTTTGCCGAGTTCCTCCAGGGGCGTCTGAGCCGAGCGGGGGATCCAACCCATCTGCTGCACGCCGCCGCACGCTGGTGTGAAAGCCATGAGCTCACTGATAAATCGGTGAAGTACGCCTTGCGTGCACGTGACTACGCCTTCGCCGCCGAGCTGCTGGAGCGCCAGGGCGCGACACTGATTGCCGGTAATCAGGTGTACGGCATTCTGACGATTCTCAAGGATGTGCCGGCCGAGGTGATTCGCGAGCATCCGGTGTTCCAGATTTTCTACGCCTGGCAGTTGGCTTTCGAGCAGAAGTACGCCGAGGCTGAAGCGCTGATCGAGGAGGTCAGCACGCGCCTGATGCAGGGGCGTGGCAAGCCGATGCACTTTGGTCTGGCGGTGCTGTTGGCAGTGGCTCAGGTGCTCAAGGCGCTGGTACTGCTGTATCAGGACAAGCTGGAGGGCGCGCTGAAGGTGGCGCGTCACTGGTTGGCTCTGGTGCCGGATGACCAGCCGATTTTCCGCGCGAGCATGTCCTGTATTCAGGCTGCGGTTTACGCATTGTTGGGCGAGTTCGGCGATGCGGCCAAGTCGATTGCGGTGGCGCGCGACAACCTAGAGCAGGCCGATAGCGAATACCTGCATGCAGTGGTCAGCCTGATTGAGGCGTTAATTTGTAAGGAGCTCGGCCAGCCCGAGCGCGGCCGCGCATTGGCGGAAAGTGCGCGGGCGCGGGTCGAGCAGGTATTTGGCCGGCGCAGCCGCGTAGGTGGGCCGCTTGCTCTGGCTTATGCGGATCTGCTGTATGAGCAGGATCGGCATGCGGCGATTCTCGCTGAGTTGCCACTGGCGAACACCTGGCGTGATGTGGCCACTCCGATTGAGCTTATCAGTCGCGGCAAGCTGGTCATGGCCAAGGCGCGCTTCTTTGCCGGCGAGGGCGAGTCTGCCTTGGCGGAGCTGGATGAATGGCTGGCCGGATTGCATGGCCCGGGTTATGGGCGAGTCTACGCCTTGGGTATGAGCTGCAAGGTGCAGTTCCTGCTGTGGTTGCGTAAGCCTAATGAGGCTGAGCGTACCTGCCTGCAGCTGCAGCGCCATCTGGCGGTATTGCCGCCGGGTCGGTATGCCGATGCGGAAACCGTACAGGTACTCTCTGAAGCGCGACTGGCCTTGTCCGAACGCCGTGCCGACAAGGCGCAAGCGGTGCTTGAGGCCTGCCTAGCCAAACAGACGGCCGAGCATCAGCGGGATCGGCGCCTGCGTCTTTCCTTGTTACTTTCTGTGGCGTACTGGCGCAAAGGTAACAGCGACAAGGCTTTCGCCTTGCTCAAAACCACGCTTGAAGACGCCTGGGCAAGCGGTTACCGGCGCATGTTTCTGGACGATGCACTCTGGCTGCTACCGCTCTGGGACGCCTGGCACGGCGCCGAACCCAAGCGCACCAGCGCTTGGCAAGGGCTGGCCGAACAGCTGCGTGAACAATGCCGTCGGCTGTCTATTGATCTAGAAACTTTCGATGAAAATCAAGATGTTAGCCATCGAGAGCGGGAGATTCTGCGCTTTGTCGCGGCTGGCTTGTCGAACCGTGATATCGCCCAGGCAGTGCATCTGTCAGAGGCCACGATCAAATGGCACCTACACAACCTGTTCGCCAAGCTGGGTGTGCGCAGCCGTACGCAAGCGGTTTTGAAGGGCAAGAGTCTGGGGTTGTTGAGCGAGGCCTGAGCGTTTGCTGTCGGATTTGCGTCAGATGGGCGCTCCATCCCTTGGATGGGCTGGCAGCCAGGGCTTGCACCAGTAGTTTTAGCGTCAGGACGAGAAGCATGGTGCTTCACGATTCCAAGCCTGACGCGAATAGGGAAGCAGTGTCAGACCTGGTGAGCGGCGCACGCCGCTGTAGCTGAGACGGACAGGAGTCCAGAGCAGCCTGCCGGGGACAACCCATAAGTGAACTGTGGAGACAATAACAATGAAAACCCTCAAACAACTGGCCTTGGCCACCGCTGTTCTGGCTGTTCCTTTCATGGCTCAGGCTGAGCTCAAGGCCATGGATGACACTGCTCTGGCAACCGTAACCGGTCAGGATGGCATCAGCATCTCCGGTAACTTCAACGGCACCATCGGTAGCCTGGTCTACACCGATGGCGACACTGGTGGCGGTTCGCTGCGCATGGAAACCGTTTCCTTCACTGGCTTCAACATCGATGACAACGCTCCGGTCATGGTTGACGTGGTCACCAACGGCAGCGGTACCCAGCAACTGCAAATCAGCCTGCCGACCATCACTGGTCAGCTGAGTGTTGGCGCCATCAAAATTGGCGACAGCAGCGCTGCCAGCATCGGCTCCCTGGCGATCAACGACATGAACATGGCCGGCACCACCGTAAAAGTTTGGGGCCACTAAGATCGTTTAGTTGTTCCGTGTGATGAAAAGTCTTACCGGCTTCGGCCGGTAAGACTTTTCTCTTGTCGGATAGGAGTGCGGTTGGCTGATGATCGAGATTCTGTTGGGCAGCCTGATCGGCGTGTGGGGTTTTACCGAAGCGGTGGATACCAAGCCACCGGCGCCAGGCACTGTGCATATCAATCAGCACTTGCTGCCGAATGGGCCTTTGAGTGAGACAGTGACGCTTGAACCGATGAGCCAGTTGCAGTTTCGCAATGTGATTCGTCAGGCCTATGACTACAGCTGTGGATCGGCAGCGTTGACCTCGCTGCTGGATTATTTCCTTGGCCGTAACCTGCAGGAACGCCAGGTCATGGAAGGTCTGCTGCAGTTTGGCGAGGCCGACAAAATTGTCGAGCGGCGTGGCTTCTCCCTGCTCGATATGAAACGGTTTGTCACGGCGCTGGGTTACAAAAGTGGTGGCTTTCGCGCTGCTTTTGCCGATCTCGACGCGCTTGAGCATCCGGCCATCGTGCCGATCGAATATGCCGGCTTCAAACACTTTGTGGTGGTGCGCGATGTGTACAACGACCATGTGTTTGTGGCGGATCCGGCACTTGGCAATATCAGTTTTACCCGTACGCGTTTTGAGGAGATCTGGGATCAGAACGTGCTGTTTGTGATTTTCCCCAACGGCAATGAACCACCGAATGCCCTGGCCTTGAGTGAGCAGGATTTGCGCATCATCGATGATCGCACCACCAGCTTGCTGGCATTTCGTGAGTTCCCACAGATGACCAAGTTCACCGAGAACCAAGCCACAGAGCTGGGTTCCGAGGGCGATATTCGCTATATCCGACGCAAGTAGAACGCCCGGCATAACAATAAATATTTGGGGGCTGCGCCATGAGAGTTTTGCATTATGTATGGCTGGCCATGCTGGCAGGGGCTGCCAGTTCTGCGGTGTTTGCCGACGACCCGACTTCGGTCGAGCAGGCACGTGAAGCATTGAGCAAGCAGGAAGACGACGCCGATAGCGCCAAGGCGCTGGAGGAGGTATTTCAGGCTGCGGAAAAGAGCTACACCTTGCTGAAAAAGGGCGAGCGAACCCTGACCTATGGCTTCGATTACTCGCTGCTGCGCGATACGGTTATCGAAACTGTGCGTACCGGCAACAACGTATTCAGTGTGATTGGCCAGAGCGAGGCACAGCACACCTTTACCAACTCGTTCACCTTCGACTACGGCGTCTGGGACAACCTGACCTTCAGCGTTCGTCTGCCCATGGTCGCCAAGTACGACACCGAACGTGATCTAAATGCCTACAGCCTGGGCGATATCTCCGCCAGTCTGCGCTGGCAGCCGTGGACCTCCTTGCGCGGCAAGCCGGTCACCACTCTTTACGCGGCCCTGGGCTTACCAACGGGTAACAGCCCCTACGACATTAATACTGCGAGCGACCTGTCTACGGGCAGCGGTACCTACAGCCTGGGCGTAGGCGCGAATATGTCCTATGTGATTGACCCGGTCGTGTTGTTCGGCTCGGTTGGTTACACCTACAACATGCCAATCACCGGCATTGGCCAGGTACGTGGCGGTCGTTTGCTGGAAGAGGTTGACCCCGGCTCGTCATTCTCCCTGAGCATGGGTTTTGCCTATGCACTGTCCTATGACGTGTCGCTGGCGACCTCCTATCAGATGTCGCACTCGCTTAAGCCGACCTTCACCTTTGCCGATGGCGAAGCCGAGGGCCGTGGGCAGACCAGTGCGGTGATGAATTTCTCGCTGGGCTTGCGTACATCGCCGGAGCGTATCGTCAACGTCAACGCTGGTTTCGGTATGACCGAGGATTCGCCGGATGTGCTGTTGGGCATCTCCATGCCTTTGGATATCAAAGGCCTGAAGGCCCAATAGACGCGAGCGAGCACTCCATGAATATGCGAATTTCGCTGCTTGCGCAGACGATATTTTGGGCATTTGCGCTCTGTGCAGGGCAGGCCCATGCACAACTGGCTCAGAACCTGACGATTGGCAGCCCCAAGGCCATGGCGTTAGGCAATGCGGTAACGGCCGACTTTACCGGTATTGACTCTGTGCACTACAACCCGGCTGCCTTGAGTAAGCTCAAGGGTCGGCAGACAACGGTCAAATTCATCACCGGGATGATGGATATTCGTGCTGAGTTCGATACTCCACCCGGTTACGGCAGCAACTTTCTTGGCTTGAACAATGATCCTGTCGCCAACTCGTCCAGTCGAGCAGGGGCTGCGATGATGTACCTGCCAGGTGTAGGTGGCGCCACCGAGTTGCCGATGCTGTTTGCCCCGCTGGCAGGATTGTCGATTACGCCGCCAGGCTCCAAGCTGACCTTCGCCACCAATATGTACACACCGCAGGCGCTTGGCTTTGCCCGTGGCGATGACGATCCTGGGCGTTACCAGGGCAAGGAGCTGGTGATTCAGCGCCTGACCTACTTTTCACCCTCGTTGGCATATCAGGTTAATGATGAGCTGTCGCTGGGGTTGTCTATTGGTTTCTCCCATCAGGCCATGGCACTTAATCAGGATTTCCGCGCGCCAGGCATCCTCACCGGTTTTGTCGGGGTGGCTCAGGATGCACTGTGCCTCGTGGACAATAATCCGTTTGAGATATTTCTGAATATCTGCGGTGGTGAGCTGGGACCTTTCACCGATATTGCCAATATCGATATCGATATGCAGCAGACTCTTTCGCCCACCTGGAACGTCGGTTTCCTGTGGGAGCCAAACGACTGGTTTGCGTTAGGGGCGGTGTATCAGAGCTAGGCCAAAATGCGCTTGAAAGGGCGCTATGTAGTGGATTAGTCGGAGAACTGGCAGGGCTTCTGGCAGGGGCTGGACAACTCGTTTATCGGCGCGGTGTTCAATACCCTGACACCGGACGGCTTGTTCGATAAGGAGCAGGGCAACGTCTCGTTGAACATGACCTACCCGGCGCACTTTGCCAGTGGTATTAAGTTCAAACCGCATGAACGCTGGCAGATCAACCTGGATGTAAAGTGGACCGACTATGCGGCTTGGGACAAATTCGAGCTGGAGTTTGATCGTCAGCTGGATATTCTCACCATCGCCAGCCTGTTCTCCCCGGAAAATGCCACCTCAACCAGCATTATTCTTGACCGGGGTTATGAATCCGTCTGGAGCTGGGCCGTAGGCGTCGAGTACCAAGTTAATGATCGCCTGAGCCTGCGTATGGGCTATGAGCCAAGACCTTCAGCCATTCCCGGCAACAAGGCCGACGTACTAGCGCCTTTGGGCGATGCCAAGCTCTATGGTTTGGGGCTGGGTTACCAGTGGGACAAGGACACGGTGATCGACCTGGGTTTCAACTATCTGGTCAGCAAGCAGGACATTCCGGCGCGCTCCAGCTGCAATCTCAACTGCTCATCCATCGACAGCATGGTGTACAACCCCTATGCCGATCTGGATGTGAAAACCAGCGTCAAAGCCTATGTACTGGCGTTGACCTACCGCACCACTTTCTAGGTTTCTGCTATGCGCGTGCTGTGGATACTGCTCGGGTTGTTAGTTTGCTTGCATGCGAGTGCCAACGGCCGCTATCTGACCTGGGTTGATGATCAGGGCAGGGTGCATAACACCTTTGTGGGTGACCGTTATGCGGCCCATCAGCGTGCGGCTGCCAGTACGATCCAGCGCAGTGATCAGGCCCGTTTACGTGACGAGGCGGGTGCGGGGAGTTGGCCGGGCAGTAAGAACAGTGGTGAGAGCAAGCGGCGCTATTTCACCTGGGTGGACGCCAGCGGCAATCTGCAGAACAGCTTCTATGCCGGCCAGCAGGTGCAGGCGGGGGGCAATGAGATTCTTCTAGGAACCGGTGAGCGCTCCAGTGCCTACATCAGCTCGGATGTGCTGGAAGGCCGTGATTTTGCCCGTGATGAGCAGGATGGCCGCTACTTCACCTGGGTTGATGAGCAGGGCCGCATGCGTAACTCTAAGGTGCCGCCCAAGGGAGCCAAGGCGTCGACACCCACCTTGCACAATGTGCCGCTGACCCAGGGTAGGGAAGTGACCTTTGACGCCAAACCACAAGCCTTGCCGGGGCTGGACGGGCAGCCCACTGCCGCGATGCAGGCCTTGCTGGCCGGAACTGAAGAGAGGGCTGAGGGGCGCTATCAGGAGTTGGTCGAGCGTTGCTGCGGGCAATTGAGTGAGGAAGATTTCACCCCTATCAGCGCCGATGAGCCTCGTTATGAAGAGCTAAATCGTTTTTCCCCCAGCCTGGATTTCCCCATGGGCAAGAGCTACTACGCTGCCCTGAAATTGCCACGCTCGCAGTACGACTTCGGTTTGCGTATTCGCAGCTTCGCCAACAAGCAGGTCGCCTATCCCTCTTTGTTGTTCCTCGATCAGGCCAAGCAACCAACGCGCCTGGTCAGTGATGCGGTTTACCAGCTGCATGCGGAAACCTGGTATCGCTATGCCTTTATCGAAGGCACTGTTCCGGTAAGAGCCGCCGCCGGTGAGCACTATGTGCTGCTATTGACCACGGATGAAGATCGCAGCCTGCAAACCCTGGATAACAAACCTATATGGACTCTCCCCACAAGTAGTGAGCAAAGCTTTGCTTTTGCACCTGTCGTCAGCGCGGTTGCATTCGTATATCCGGCCTGTTTTGGGCTCACCGCCCTGGCCACTCTGTAGTTCGCGCAGCGGGGGCCAAGCGTTCAATCGATCACGCGGATCATGATTGTTATCGGCCTTATTCCGCTGCAGGACTCGCCTGTTCCGACAGTGCTGCTGCTCACCACAACCACAAGAAAACCATCTCTCCCTTCTGATTACCCCGCCGTCAGGCGGGCTTTAGGCTTTGCCAGTTACCACTGAAACGCCGCTCATGGCACCACACGGCCCAGCAAATCCTGACCAACTTGTTGGCCAGGGCTACAGCCGCTTTGTTGTGGCCGATACGGGCTGCCGTCTCGACGGCCCAGCGTTGCAATTGGGTCAGTTTTTCCGGTGAGCGAGCCTGACAGCGCTGTGCTGCCAGCAAGGCCGCTCGCGAGCCGTGGATTAACAAGGTGCGCACATAGACGTTGCCCTGTCGGCTGATGTGACCCAACTTGCGCCGGTCGCCGCTACTGAATTCGCGTGGTGTCAGGCCCAGCCAGGCGCTGAGTTGACGACCACTGGCAAAGCGCTCGGGCTTGCCGACTGCGTTTTTCAGGGCGCTGGCGGTCAGCAGGCCAATACCGCTGACTTCATCGAGTTTGCGCACCACTTCATCGTCGGCGTGCCAGCGTTTGAGTTGCTGCTCACACTCGGCCACGCACTGTTCGTGCAGGTTGATTTCCGCCAGGACGATATGCAGTTGATGGCTCAAGGGGGCGACTTCTGGGCGCTCAACCAACTCGTGGGCCGCACGGATAAACGCGGCGGTGGCGACCGGGGCTTCGATACCCGCTTCGCGCAGGATGCCGCGCAGCAGGTTGATCCGCTGGGTACGGCTTTTCTTCCAGGTTTCGCGCAGCCCGTGCAGTTGCTGCACCTGTTGTTGCTCATGGGTTTTCACCGGCACCGGATAGATATCCTTGCAGCGCGCGGCCTCCAGCATCGCATCACAGTCATTACGGTCGGTTTTGTTGCGGCGTCGATACGGGCGTACATAGCGCGGGTGGATCAGCTTTATCGAATGGCCCAGTGCCTGTGCCACGCGCCCCCAGTAATGGGCCGTGCCGCAAGCCTCCATCACCCACTCGACCGGCTCAGTTTGCTCCTGTATATATCGCCTGAACGCCTCTCGGTTCAGCCGCTTGCGCTGCACCACCTGGCCGGAACGGACACTCTCGGCAACTTGGTAAACGGACTTGGCCAGATCAACCGCAATTCGTTTCATCGCGCCTCTCCCTTTGTTCAGTCACCGCGGTTCTGGGTATAGAAGTGTGGCGCGGGGAGAGTCCATTACAGCTTCAAGCGGCCTCTGCAGGCACTGGCAGTCGATGAGGCTGGCATGCAGACTCATGCACACAGCGATGAAGGCGCGTTCGAATTGGCGATTGTGCGTTAGTGACTCAATCAAGCAGCCACAAAAAAGCCCGGACAAGTCCGGGCTTTTTTGTGGCGATCAATCAGATCTGCGCAATCGAGACATGGCCAAATAGCTCTTGCGAGAAGCGCACGCGCTCTTCGGCGGTTTCCACTATGCCTTTTTTCTGCAGTTCGGCGATACGCGCCTCGACTGCGTGGGCGCGGTGGGTGAGGCCGCAGTCGTTGGCGATCTGGATGTTCAGGCCGGGGCGGGCGTTGAGTTCGAGAATCAACGGGCCCTTGTCCTGGTCCAGCACCATGTCCACGCCGATATAGCCCAGGCCGCACAGCTCGTAGCAACCGGCGGCGAGCTTCATAAAGCCATCCCAGTTCGGCAGTTGCACGCCGTCCACCGCGTTGGTGGTGTCCGGGTGCTTGCTGATCTTGTTGTTCAGCCAGGTGCCCCGCAGGGTAACGCCGGTGGCCAAATCCACCCCGACACCGATCGCACCCTGGTGCAGGTTGGCCTTGCCGCCGGACTGGCGGGTGGGCAGGCGTAGCATGGCCATCACTGGGTAGCCCATCAGCACGATGATGCGGATGTCGGGTACGCCCTCGTAGCTGATGCTTTTGAAGATCTGATCTGGGGTTACGCGGTATTCGATCAGCGCGCGATCCCGGTGGCCACCCAGGGAGTAGAGGCCGGTGAGGATGCTGGAGATCTGATGCTCGATCTCCTCATGGCTGATGATCTTGCCCGAGACGGTCTTGTACTTTTCTTCGAAGCGATCGGCGATCACCAGGATGCCGTCACCGCCGGCACCCTGCGCCGGCTTAACAACGAAGTCCGGACGGTCGCCGGTGATCGCGCGCAGGTTATCGATGCCTTTTTCGGTATCGATGATGCCGTACATTTCCGGTACATCGATACCCGCTTCGATGGCGCGCATCTTGGTGATGATCTTGTCATCGACGATCGGGTACAGGTGCCGTTTGTTGTACTTCAGCACGTAGTCCGCGTTACGCCGATTGATGCCCATGATGCCTTTGGCTTCCAGGGCTTTCCACGTCTTGATCAGACCGAACATGGCATTAGTCCTTGAGGAAGGCTTTGAAGCGGAACAGTTCGGTCAGGCGGTAGCCACGGTAGCGACCCATCGCCAGCATAAAGCCCACCAGAATCATCAGTACGGCCGGGAAGGTGAAGATGAAGTAGTTCAGCTCCGGCACACTCATCAGCAGGTGCGCCAGGGTTGCAGCGAGTAGGGTGCCGATGGCCACTTTAAAGGCATGGCCGCCGCCGCGCTCTTCCCAGGTGATCGACAGGCGCTCGATGGTCATGGTCAGGATCACCATCGGGAACAGTGCCACCGACAGGCCGCGTTCAAGCCCCAGCTTATGGCTGAGCAGGCTGATGGCAGCGATCAATACCACGACGAAGGTCAGTACCACTGACAGGCGCGGCAACATCTGCAGTTTTAGGTGCTCCAGGTAGGAGCGCAGCGACAGGCCCAGGGCGGTGATGATGGTGAAGAACATTATGCCGTAGCCCAATTGCATCTCGCGGAAGGCCAGGGCAATCAGTACCGGGGTGAAGGTACCCAATGTCTGCAGGCCACCGAGGTTGCGCAGGACCAGGATCACCAGCACGCCGATTGGGATCATCACCATGATCATAAAGGTCTGCTGGGTCTGCAGTGGCAGGCCATACAGGCTGTATTCGAGGAAGTCGGCGTCGGTGTTTTCGTCGGTCAGTTTGGCCAGGCGAATGGCGTTCATTTCGCTGTTGTTCAGGCTGAAGCTGACTTGTGCCTGCTTGCCGCCTTCAAGCGTGACCAGGCTGTCATCGCCGATCCACCAGATCAAGCGATCAACCGGCAAGCCTTGTTCACCGCTTTCGGGGTTGAAGTACAACCAGTTTTCGCCGTTAAAGCTGCGCAGCCACAACTCCGGACTCTGCTGGATATCGGCCGCCAGACGAATGGTGTGCACGCGTTCCATCGGTACGTGGGCGATGGACAGCAGCAGCTCGATGACCTTGGCTTTATTGGGTGTAGAGGCATCGCCGCCCAACAGCAGTTTGACGTTGTCATCATTGTCGTTATTGACGCGTTTGATGGTCTCACTGATAAAGGTTTCGACGTCCGCCGAGTGCTGGCGGATCGGAGCGAGCAGCGCTTCGGCGGCAATCTTCTCGGCGCCCTCGACCGGGATGCTGTCGCGGAATATAGGGCCTTTAGCCTTGGCTTGCTCGCCGCTGTAGCGCTTGGTCAATACCAGGCGGTAGTAGAGGGTCTGCTTGCCACTGGCGCGGCGTGCGGACCAGGTGACTTTGCGGTTGCCGTCGGCGCGATTGATGCTCACGCCGTAGTTATTCGAGATAAAGCTCTCATTCAGACTGACGTAATCCTGAGCCAGGGGCGGCACGAACATCTGCAGCTTGACCGGTTCACGTGGGCTGGCCTGAAATTCGACTTTGGCGTCGATGTTCCATAGATCATCAGTCTCGTCTTCGGTCATCGGAATACCGAGAATGAAGATCTGATAAGCCGTGATCAGAACGCCCAAACTCACTAGGAGTATGACCAGGACTTTCAGATGAAGGGTAAGAGAGCGCATGGAAGTTACTCGCCAAGGTTTGCGTCAGGGTCGCAGGCAGGTCTGCCTGCTGCGTATTTAAGACTCGGATCGACCAGCGCCGAAAAGCGTTTGAGTGCTTCGGAGCCTATCAACAACGGGTATTGGAAAGCACTGCGGTCGGTCAAGTTCACTTCAATTGTGCGCAGGCTGCTGCCCATGCACACATCCATTTCGATCACGGGGCGTGCTGTGTAGGTTTTTTCTTCCTGTGGATCATAGTCGCCTGCGCGGCGTTTGATCTTGCTGATGCGCGCCAGGGGGCGTTCGATCGGGCTGCTATGCGCTTCGTCGATGGCCAGGTAGAAACGTACCCAAGTCTCGCCATCACGTTTGAAACGTTTGATGTCGCGGGCACTGAGTGATGCGGTCTTGGCGCCTGTGTCGAGTTTGGCGGCAAGTTTCAGATCGAGGTCGAATAATCGGACGTATTCATTAAGCCCATAGACTGTCTTCTCCGCGGCAAAACTCAGGCCGGGAGCAAGTAGCAGGCATAGCACAAGGATGGAGGGCTTTAGTGTCATAAGTCCTGGGGTGTGGTGTTGATGAAGGGTCGAGCAATGGCGGGCGGGCGCGCGCGTTGCGGTTGGCGCTCCTGGGCTTGGAGTCTAGCAGGCAGTCAGAAATTCCTCTGCAAGCGTCAAGCGGGCGGCATTCTACCATGGGCTTTTTCAGTCGTGACAGGCGCTTATAGGCGTTTATGCAAGTAAGGTCGCGGCTGCGGGCGACTAAAGTAGCGCTGTATACTGTCAACAATCTTATTGGTTTGTTTGACAGTAATGTGGTCTAGGCGTACTTTTTAGGCACTTAACTCGCATAGTGTCGACAATATGCTTGATGTAATTGAGCCCATCGAGTCCAGCCAGGAAGACTCGGAAACCCTTTCTGAACAGGTTTTTCGGCGGATTCAGGCCGCTATCGTCAAGGGCGAAATTGCCCCGGGTAGCAAGATTTCCGAGCCGGAGCTGGCGCGAACCTATGGCATCAGCCGTGGCCCGCTGCGTGAAGCGATTCATCGCCTGGAAGGGCAGAAACTGCTGGTGCGCGTGCCGCACATTGGTGCTCGAGTGGTGTCGCTCAGCCATGCCGAGCTGATCGAACTCTATGAAATTCGCGAGTCGTTGGAAGGCATGGCCTGCCGCCTGGCTGCCGAGCGCATGACCCAGGCGGAGATCGACGAGTTGCGCCAGGTGCTGAACCTGCATGAGCAGGACGCAGCCTTCAAGGCGGGCGTCGGTTACTACCAGCAGGAAGGTGATTTCGACTTCCATTACCGGATCATCCAGGGTAGCGGTAACAAGACCCTGACCCAGATGCTCTGTGGCGAGCTCTATCAACTGGTGCGCATGTACCGCCTACAGTTCTCCGCGACGCCTAATCGGCCGCGTCAGGCTTTTGCCGAACACCACCGTATTCTCGATGCCATCGCCGACCGAGACGGCGAGCTGGCCGAGTTGTTGATGCGCCGTCATATCGGCGCGTCCAAACGCAATATCGAGCGCCATTTCTCCAGCAGCACGGGCGCACACACCAAGACAGCCAAACCACGAGGTGAGTCATGAGTCAGCTTTCTCCCGGCCAGCGTTTCCGTCAGGCGCTTGCCATTGAGTCGCCCCTGCAAGTAATCGGTGCGATCAATGCCAACCACGCCTTGCTGGCCAAGCGCGCAGGTTTCAAGGCCATCTACCTGTCCGGTGGCGGGGTGGCCGCCGGCTCCCTCGGTTTGCCCGATCTGGGCATCAACACTCTGGATGACGTGCTCACCGATGTGCGTCGTATCACCGATGTCTGCGACTTGCCGCTGCTGGTGGACATCGACACTGGCTTTGGCCCGAGCGCCTTCAATATTGAGCGCACCATCAAGAACCTGATCAAGGCCGGCGCAGCCGCCGCGCATATCGAAGATCAGGTGGGTGCCAAGCGTTGTGGCCACCGTCCGGGCAAAGAGATCGTCTCCTGCGAGGAAATGGTCGACCGCGTCCGCGCTGCCGCTGATGCCAAGACAGATCCTGATTTCTTCCTGATTGCTCGCACCGATGCAATTCAAGCCGAAGGTGTGGATGCCGCCATCGAGCGCTGCCAGCGCTACGTTGAAGCCGGTGCCGACGGTATTTTCGCCGAGGCCGCCTATGACCTGCCGACCTACAAACGCTTCGTCGATGCGCTGAATGTGCCGGTGCTGGCCAATATCACCGAATTCGGTGCCACGCCGTTGTTCAGCCGTGACGAACTGGCCTCGGTCGGCGTAGCCATTCAGCTCTACCCGCTGTCGGCCTTCCGCGCCGCCAACAAGGCCGCAGAAAGTGTCTACACCTCGATTCGCCAGAACGGCCATCAGAAAGATGTGATCGAGTTGATGCAGACCCGCGCCGAACTCTATGACCGCATCGGCTACCACGCCTTCGAGCAGAAACTCGACGCCCTGTTTGCCGCAAAAAAATAACAACGCATCAACCGGATTTGAGGAGATAAGCATGAGCGCAACCCCGGAAACCACCCCAGGCTTCAAGCCGAAGAAATCCGTGGCCCTCTCTGGCACTGCTGCCGGCAACACCGCCCTGTGCACCGTGGGCCGTACTGGCAACGACCTGCACTACCGTGGTTATGACGTGCTCGACTTTGCCAACCGCTGCGAGTTCGAAGAAATCGCCCACCTGCTGGTGCACGGCAAGCTGCCCAACGTCGCCGAACTGGCCGGCTACAAGGCCAAGCTCAAGGCCTTGCGTGGTTTGCCCGCAGCGCTGAAAGTATCCCTTGAGCAGCTGCCGCCGTCCGCCCATCCGATGGATGTGATGCGCACGGCTGTGTCGGTGCTGGGTTGCGTGTCGCCGGAGAAGGACGACCACAACCACCCCGGCGCCCGTGATATCGCCGATAAGCTGATGGCTTCGCTGGGTTCCGCGCTGCTGTACTGGTACCACTTCAGCCACAATGGCAAGCGCATCGAGGTGGAAACCGACGACGATTCCATCGGCGGGCATTTCCTCCATCTGCTGCACGGCGAGAAGCCGCGCGAGTCCTGGGTGCGCGCCATGCACACCTCGCTCAACCTGTATGCCGAGCACGAGTTCAATGCTTCGACTTTCACCTCGCGGGTGATCGCCGGTACTGGCTCGGATATGTACAGCTGTATTGCCGGTGGCATCGGCGCATTGCGTGGCCCGAAACATGGCGGCGCCAACGAAGTGGCCTTCGAGATCCAGAAGCGCTACGACAACCCCGACGAGGCCGAGGCTGACATCCGCGCCCGTGTCGAGCGCAAGGAAGTGGTGATTGGCTTCGGTCACCCGGTGTACACCGTGGCGGACCCGCGCAACAAGGTGATCAAGGAAGTGGCGCGTGAGCTGTCGCTCGAGCAGTCCAACACCAAGATGTACGACATTGCCGAGCGCCTGGAAACCATCATGTGGGACATCAAGAAGATGTTCCCCAATCTCGATTGGTTCAGCGCCGTCAGCTACCACATGATGGGCGTGCCTACCGCCATGTTCACTCCGCTGTTCGTGATTGCGCGCACTTCCGGCTGGTCCAGCCATGTCATCGAGCAGCGCATCGACGGCAAGATCATCCGCCCGAGCGCCAACTACACCGGCCCCGAAGACCTGAAGTTCGTGCCGCTCAAGGACCGCAAATAATGAGCAGCCCAGTGAATATGCAATACCGCAAGCCGCTCGCCGGTACCGCGTTGGATTACTTCGACACCCGCGAGGCGGTCGATGCCATCACTCCGGGCGCTTACGCCAAGCTGCCATACACCAGCCGCGTACTGGCCGAGCAACTGGTGCGTCGCTGTGATCCGGAGCTGCTGACCGATGCGCTCAAGCAGCTGATCGAGCGTAAGCAGGAGCTGGATTTCCCCTGGTATCCGGCGCGCGTGGTCTGCCATGACATTCTTGGCCAGACTGCGCTGGTGGATCTGGCTGGCCTGCGCGATGCCATCGCTGAACAGGGCGGTGATCCGGCCAAGGTCAACCCGGTGGTGCCGACCCAGATGATCGTCGACCACTCCCTGGCCGTCGAATTCGGCGGTTTCGATCCGGATGCATTCGAGAAGAACCGCGCGGTGGAAGAGCGCCGCAACGAGGATCGCTTCCACTTTATCGAGTGGACCAAGACCGCGTTCAAGAACGTCGACGTGATCCCGGCCGGCAACGGCATCATGCACCAGATCAACCTGGAGAAAATGAGCCCGGTGATCCAGGCCCGTAGCGGCGTGGCTTTCCCGGATACCTGCGTGGGTACCGACTCGCACACCCCGCACGTCGATGCTCTGGGTGTAATCGCCATCGGTGTGGGCGGGCTGGAAGCGGAAACCGTAATGCTCGGTTTGCCGTCGATGATGCGCCTGCCCGATATCGTCGGGGTCAAGCTGACTGGCAAGCGCCAGCCTGGCATTACCGCCACCGATATCGTCCTGGCCCTGACCGAGTTCCTGCGCAAGGAGCGGGTGGTTGGTGCCTGGGTCGAGTTCTTCGGCGAGGGCGCAGACAGCCTGTCCATCGGTGACCGCGCCACCATCTCCAATATGTGCCCGGAGTACGGTGCCACCGCGGCGATGTTCTATATCGATCAGCAGACCATCGATTACCTCAAGCTCACCGGCCGTGAGCCGGAGCAGGTGGCCCTGGTCGAGCAGTACGCCAAAACCACCGGCCTGTGGGCGAGCGCCTTGGAAACAGCCGAATATGAGCGGGTGCTGAGCTTTGACCTGTCTACGGTGGTGCGTAACATGGCCGGCCCGTCCAACCCGCACAAGCGCCTGCCAACCTCGGCGCTGCACGAGCGTGGTATTGCCGATGAGGCCAAGTTGGCCGCCGGTAAGGTGGAAGAGGGCGAGGGGCTGATGCCGGATGGTGCGGTGATCATCGCCGCTATCACCAGCTGCACCAACACCTCCAATCCGCGTAACGTGGTGGCGGCCGGCCTACTGGCGAAAAAAGCCAACCAGTTGGGATTGCTGCGCAAGCCGTGGGTCAAGACGTCATTCGCCCCGGGTTCCAAGGTCGCCAAGTTGTACCTGGAAGAGGCTGGGCTGCTGAACGAGCTGGAACAGCTCGGTTTTGGCATCGTCGCCTACGCCTGCACCACCTGTAACGGCATGTCCGGTGCTCTGGGCCCGAAGATCCAGCAGGAAATCATCGACCGCGACCTGTATGCCACCGCCGTACTCTCGGGTAACCGCAACTTCGACGGTCGTATCCACCCCTACGCCAAGCAGGCGTTCCTGGCCTCGCCGCCGCTGGTGGTGGCTTACGCTATTGCCGGCACCGTGCGCTTCGATATCGAGCAGGATGTGCTCGGCCATGACGCCAGCGGCAATCCGATTACCCTCAAGGATCTGTGGCCGAGCGACGAAGAGATAGACGCAATCGTTGCCTCCTCGGTGAAGCCTGAACAGTTCCGGCAGATCTATATCCCGATGTTCGATCTGGGCACCGTGCAGGAGGCCGAAAGCCCGCTGTACGACTGGCGCCCGATGTCCACCTACATCCGTCGTCCGCCTTACTGGGAAGGTGCACTGGCCGGCGAGCGCACGCTCAAGGGCATGCTGCCGCTGGCGATCCTGCCGGACAACATCACCACCGATCATCTGTCGCCGTCCAACGCCATCCTGCTGGATTCGGCTGCGGGTGAGTACCTGCACAAGATGGGCTTGCCGGAAGAGGACTTCAACTCCTACGCGACTCATAGGGGCGACCATTTGACCGCTCAACGCGCCACTTTCGCCAACCCGCAACTGGTCAACGAGATGGCTGTGGTCGACGGTGTGGTGAAGAAGGGTTCACTGGCGCGCGTCGAGCCGGAAGGCAAGGTGATGCGTATGTGGGGAGCGATCGAAACCTACATGAACCGCAAGCAGAACCTGATCATCGTCGCCGGTGTCGACTACGGGCAGGGCAGCTCGCGCGACTGGGCGGCCAAGGGCGTGCGCCTGGCGGGTGTGGAAGTGATCGTCGCCGAAGGCTTTGAGCGCATCCATCGCACCAACCTGTTGGGCATGGGCGTGCTGCCAGTCGAGTTCAAGCCGGGTACTACCCGCCTGACTCTCGGCCTCGACGGCACCGAGACTTACGACATCCAGGGCGATGTGTCGCCACGCTGCGACCTGATCCTGGTGGTTAATCGCCGCAATGGCGAGGTAGTCAACGTGCCGGTGACCTGCCGTTTGGATACCGCGGCCGAAGTACATGTGTACAAGGCCGGCGGTGTGCTGCAGCGATTCGCCCAGGACTTCCTCGAGGGCGCCGTCGCCTGATTACGTAGGGTGGATGGCGCTTTTGCATCCACCGTTTTCGCGCACTGATGGTGGATCGGTGAGGCGTGATCCACCCTACGGCAATTTCACTCTTCAGCCAGGACCAAACCATGGCTCATCTATCCCAGATTAGAATTCCCGCCACCTATATGCGTGGCGGTACCAGCAAGGGTGTGTTCTTCCGCCTGCAGGATCTGCCGCCAAGCTGCCAGGTGCCGGGCGCGGCCCGCGACAAGCTGTTTATGCGGGTGATCGGCAGCCCAGATCCCTATGCTGCGCAGATCGACGGCATGGGCGGCGCAACGTCCTCGACTTCCAAGTGCGTGATCCTGTCGAAAAGCAGTCAACCGGATCACGATGTGGATTACCTCTATGGCCAGGTGTCCATCGACAAGGCCTTCGTCGACTGGAGCGGCAACTGCGGCAACCTGTCCACTGGTGCCGGGGCGTTTGCCATTCATGCTGGTCTGCTGGATCCTGCGCGTATCCCGGAAAACGGCGTGTGCGTGGTACGCATCTGGCAGGCGAATATCCAGAAAACCATCATCGCCCATGTGCCGGTCAGCAGTGGCCAGGTGCAGGAAGCCGGCGACTTCGAGCTGGATGGGGTGACCTTTCCGGCCGCGGAGATCGTGCTGGAGTTTCTCGATCCGTCTGATGATGGCGAGGAGGGCGGTTCGATGTTCCCCACCGGCAATCTGGTGGACGACCTAGATGTGCCTGGCGTCGGCACCTTCAAGGCAACCATGATTACCGCAGGTATTCCGACAGTGTTCTTAAACGCCGAAGACATTGGCTATCAGGGGACTGAGCTGCGCGAGCAAATCAATGGCGACCCTGAGCAGCTGGCGCGTTTCGAGAAAATCCGTGTGGCTGGCGCCTTGCGCATGGGCCTGATCAAAACAGCGGAAGAGGCACTGACCCGGCAGCACACGCCGAAAATCGCCTTTGTTGCCAAACCCAAGGATTACGTTTCATCCAGCGGTAAGACAGTACAGGCTACGGAAATCGATCTGCTGGTGCGTGCGCTGTCTATGGGCAAGTTGCATCACGCGATGATGGGTACCTGCGCGGTGGCTATCGGTACTGCAGCAGCGATTCCCGGCACTCTGGTCAATCTGGCGGCGGGAGGCACTGCGCGTGAGGCGGTACGTTTTGGTCATCCATCCGGCACCTTGCGCGTTGGCGCGCAGGCGGCGCTGGTGGATGGGCAGTGGACGGTAACCAAGGCGATCATGTCGCGTAGCGCGCGGATCTTGATGGAAGGTTGGGTGTGTGTGCCGGGTGATATTTTATAGCGTTTATAAATGAGAAAAGGCTCGAGGTGTTCGAGCCTTTTCTTTTGATTTCAATGAGTTGTGCGGGTTACTTGAGGCGGCGTTCAACACCTTTTTCCACCAGAATTTTGGCCGAAATTTCTTCAACCGAAAAATGGGTGGAATTGATAAAGGCGATATTTTCACGGCGGAAGAGGTTTTCCACTTCACGGACTTCAAATTCACACTGGGCGAAGCTGGCATATCGGCTGTTGGGTTTGCGCTCGTGGCGGATGGCGGTAAGGCGGTCCGGATCGATGGTCAGGCCGAACAGTTTGTCCTTATACTTTTTCAGCGCCGTGGGCAGTTGCAGACGTTCCATATCGTCTTCGGTCAGTGGGTAGTTGGCAGCGCGAATGCCGTATTGCATGGCCATATACAGGCAGGTGGGTGTTTTACCGCAGCGCGAGACGCCCACCAGGATCAGATCGGCCTTGTCGTAGTAGTGGGTGCGCGCACCGTCGTCGTTGTCGAGGGCGAAGTTGACTGCCTCGATGCGCTCCATGTAATTCGAGTTGTGCCCGATGGAATGCGATTTGCCGACCGAGTAGGAGGAGTGAGAGGTCAGTTCTTGTTCGAGTGGCGCCAGGAAACTCGCGAAAATATCGATCATGAATCCTTCGGACTTTGCCAGGATGTCGCGAATGTCCTGATTGACGATGGTGTCGAAGATGATCGGCCGCGCGCCGTCTTTCTCTGACGCTGCGTTGATTTGTTGTACCATTGCGCGCGCTTTTTCCACGCTGTCGATGTAGGGGCGCGTGAGTTTGGTGAATTCGATGGTTTCAAACTGTGCCAGCAGACTTTGGCCCAGGGTTTCGGCAGTAATACCGGTGCCATCGGAGATGAAAAAAGCGGTTCGTTTCATTTGCACCATGGGCCTTAAGCTGAGGACGAATCTTGGCTATCATAGGCCCGCCTTTGCAGGGCCGATCTGGCCTGCATTGTTACTTATTTTCCAGGGCCAGGCCACAATCGTGCGGGCATGTGTACCGCCGAGCTTCCCCAGCCCCTTGAGCTTTTCCAACACCTTAGTGGAGAGATCACCTTGGTAGAGTACGTAGTTTCCCTCGATAAGCTCGGCAATCACGATGTTGAGCACGTAGGGGGCAAGAACGCCTCCCTGGGCGAGATGATCAGCAACCTTGCCGGTGCCGGAGTTTCGGTACCCGGCGGTTTCGCCACTACGGCCCAGGCCTACCGGGACTTTCTCGAACTGAGCGGTCTGAACGATCAGATCCATGCCGCGCTCGATGCGCTTGATGTCGATGACGTCACCGCCCTGGCCAAGACCGGCGCGCAGATCCGCCAGTGGGTGATGGACGCTGCTTTCCCTGAAGAGTTGAACACGCAGATCCGTACCGCTTTCGCCGAAATGGCTGGCGGTAACGAGAATATGGCCGTTGCCGTGCGCTCCTCGGCCACCGCCGAAGACCTGCCAGATGCCTCGTTTGCTGGCCAGCAGGAAACCTTCCTAAACATTCGTGGCGTGGACAACGTGATCCGCGCTGCCAAAGAAGTATTCGCCTCGCTGTTCAACGACCGCGCAATTGCCTACCGCGTCCACCAGGGCTTCGACCATAAACTGGTCGCCCTGTCTGCAGGCGTACAGCGCATGGTGCGTTCGGAAACCGGCACCGCTGGTGTGATGTTCACCCTCGACACCGAGTCAGGCTTCCGTGACGTGGTGTTTATCACTGGCGCCTACGGCCTTGGCGAAACTGTGGTGCAGGGCGCAGTGAACCCAGATGAGTTCTACGTGCACAAGCAAACGCTGGAAGCCGGTCGCCCGGCCATTCTGCGCCGCAACCTGGGTAGCAAAGCGATCAAGATGATCTACGGCGACGAAGCCAAGGCCGGTAAATCGGTCAAGGTGGTCGATGTGGATCGCGCCGAACGTGCGCGCTTCTGCCTGACGGATGCCGAGGTCAGCGAGCTGGCCAAGCAGGCCATGATCATCGAGAAGCACTACGGTCGTCCGATGGACATCGAGTGGGCCAAAGACGGTGATGATGGCAAGCTGTACATCGTTCAGGCGCGCCCTGAAACTGTGAAAAGCCGCGCCAATGTCAATGTGATGGAGCGCTACCTGCTCAAGGAAACCGGCACCGTGCTGGTGGAAGGTCGTGCGATCGGTCAGAAGATCGGTGCCGGCCGCGTGCGGGTTATCCATGACGTGTCCGAGATGGACAAGGTCCAGCCGGGCGATGTGCTGGTCTCCGACATGACCGACCCGGATTGGGAACCGGTGATGAAGCGTGCCAGCGCCATCGTCACCAACCGTGGTGGGCGTACCTGTCACGCCGCGATCATCGCCCGTGAGTTGGGTATTCCGGCAGTAGTCGGTTGCGGTAACGCCACTCAGGTGCTGAAAGATGGCATGGGTGTGACGGTTTCCTGCGCTGAAGGTGATACCGGCTTTATCTTCGAAGGCGAGCTGGGCTTTGATATTCGCAAGAACTCGGTCGACGCCATGCCCGAGCTGCCGTTCAAGATCATGATGAACGTCGGCAACCCGGATCGCGCCTTCGACTTTGCTCAGTTGCCCAACGAAGGTGTTGGCCTGGCGCGTCTGGAGTTCATCATCAACCGCATGATCGGTGTACACCCCAAAGCGCTGCTGAACTTTGCCGGGCTGCCGCCTGAGATTAAAGACAGCGTCGAGAAGCGCATTGCCGGTTACGATGATCCGATCAACTTCTACGTCGAGAAGCTGGTTGAGGGTATCAGCACCCTGGCCGCTGCGTTCTGGCCGAAAAAGGTCATCGTGCGCCTGTCGGACTTCAAGTCCAACGAATACGCCAACCTGATCGGCGGCAAACTTTACGAGCCGGAAGAAGAGAACCCGATGCTCGGTTTCCGTGGCGCTTCGCGTTACATCAGCGAATCATTCCGCGACTGCTTCGAGCTGGAGTGCCGCGCGCTGAAGAAAGTGCGCAACGAGATGGGCCTGAGCAACGTCGAGATCATGGTGCCGTTCGTGCGTACTCTGGGCGAAGCCAGCCAGGTGGTCGACTTGTTGGCTGCCAACGGTCTGGCCCGCGGTCAGGATGGCCTGAAGGTCATCATGATGTGCGAGCTGCCGTCCAATGCGATTCTGGCTGAAGAATTCCTCGAGTTCTTCGATGGCTTCTCCATCGGTTCCAACGACCTGACTCAGCTGACCCTGGGTCTGGACCGTGACTCCGGCATCGTTGCGCACCTGTTCGATGAGCGTAACCCGGCGGTGAAGAAGCTGCTGAGCAACGCTATCCAGGCCTGTAATAAGGCCGGTAAGTACATCGGTATCTGCGGTCAGGGCCCTTCGGATCATCCGGATCTGGCGCGCTGGCTGATGGAACAGGGCATCGAAAGCGTGTCGCTGAACCCTGATTCGGTGCTCGACACCTGGTTCTTCCTGGCCGAAGGTCAAGCGCCAGCCTGATAGCACTTTCAAATCGCTGTTCAAGGGCGGTGATCCTGCCCTTTTTTGTGCCAGCACATAGCTGTGCTGCACTTCTCCGGGCCGTCGTCTGCGGCGTGAAAGAATTGCTCCCGGCAATTTGTTGTACCAGAGCGAAGATAGATGCAAAGCAGCAGTGAGCTTTTCCCCGTCACCTTGATCAGTGCCGAGTTTCGGGGCGATTTGAGCGAGGATGTCTATCGTCTCAAGCCCGGTAACAGCCCGGACAGCAGTGTCGAATTGGCCCTGACCCGTCTCGGTCGTGCTGGGTATGAGCAGGTGCGTGGCGTGCCGGTGATTCTGATCCCCGGCAGTTTTTCCAATCGGCGTTTCTGGTATTCACCCAAGTGCATTGGCCTTGGTCCTTACCTGGCGCGCGCCGGTTTTGATGTGTGGATCGCCGAGATGCGTGGTCATGGTCTGTCGCCGCGCAACCGCGACTACTCACGCAACACGGTCAGTGACTACGTGCGTTACGACCTGCCGGCAATTGCCGATTTTATTTATGAGAAGAATCCACAGAGGGCCCATTGGTTGGGGCACTCCCTTGGCGGGATCATTCTGGCGGGTGCACTCGGTGGACATTACCTGGGTGAAAGTAGAGTTGCTTCTGGCGTGTTGTTCGGCAGCCAGGTCAGCCGGGTTTATTGGCCGCTGAAGGTGCCGCCGCTGGAATGGGGCAGCCGCTTGCTGCTTAAACGCTTCTCGGTGATTTCTGGGACTCGGCTCAAGCGCGGCCCTGAGGATGAACCGATTGGTCTGGCGGTCGAAAGCTTGCGCTGGCACGGTTTGTTCGGCCGTTTTGGCGATGCTGAGCGCGATTGGTGGGCTGGCCTGGCTGAGGTGCGTGTGCCGATTATGGCAGTGGCCGCGCTGGGTGATTATCAGGATCCGGCCTGGGCCTGCGAAAAACTGCTGAAGCAGTTCGGTTCACCCTTGAGCGAATTTCTCTGCCTGGGTAAGAAGCATGGTTTTAGTGGTGATTTTGGCCATGTTGAAATGCTCGTCAGTAAAGAGGCTCAGCGCGAGGTCTGGCCGCTGGTCGAGCAGTGGCTATACAAGAGCCCACAGGTGGCTGCGGAACTGGAAAGCCGCGAGCTAGAAGGCAATAAAGCCGTTTCCGCCGAGTAAGCTTGTGGCTAGTATCGCGTTCACGTTCACGGTAAAGGCGCTGCTGCGATGTTTATTGCTCTTGAGCGCTGCTCAGCCTGGATGACGGCTACCGACAGGTTTTTCAGCTGCAGGGGCGTAGTCTGCTGTTGATGGTGGTCGAAGGTCGTACCTGGCTGCTGGAAAACTGCCTCGATTAAGGTGCAGCGCTGGATAAGGCCAGCGTCACTGCTGGTGTGCTGCGTTGCCCGCGGCACGGAATTGAGTTTGACCTGGCCGGTGGTCGCGCGTTGAATGCGCCTTGCGCCTGTCTTGTGTATTTGCCTGTGGCTTATGATGCGGACCGGGTCGGGATCGACCTGTAAGCACCCTCACACTATCCAAGGAGCTTTGCCATGCACTACATCACCCCCGATCTGTGCGACGCCTACCCGGAACTGGTCCAGGTGGTTGAGCCTATGTTCAGCAACTTCGGTGGTCGCGATTCCTTTGGCGGCGAGATCGTCACCGTCAAGTGTTTCGAGGACAACTCGCTGGTCAAGGAGCAGGTCGACCTGCCGGGTAAAGGCAAGGTGCTGGTGGTGGATGGTGGTGCCTCCATGCGCCGCGCGCTGCTGGGCGACATGCTGGCCGAAAAAGCCGCGAAGAATGGCTGGGAAGGCATTGTGGTATATGGCTGCGTGCGCGATGTCGACGTGCTGGCGCAAACCGACCTGGGCATCCAGGCTCTGGCCAGCCACCCGATGAAAACCGACAAGCGCGGTATCGGTGACCTCAATGTCGCGGTGACCTTTGGCGGCGTGACCTTCCGCCCCGGTGAATTCATCTATGCCGACAACAACGGCGTGATTATCTCGCCATCTGCGCTGCAGATGCCGGAGTAGGGCGCTTGCAGGAAACTGTCATGCACGAAGGTGACAGCGCGCAATGGGGGCTGGTGCACGCCTTTGTCCTCAATGGTAAGGGCGGCGCCCGCAGCATTGCTCGGGATGAGCTGCACGGCCTGGTGCTGGGTGAGCAGGAAAGTCTCTGGTTGCATTGGGATCGCGGTCATCCGCAGACGCACACCTGGCTGCGCACAGAGAGTGGCCTGAGCGGCTTTGCTTGCGATCTGCTGCTGGAAGAAAACACCCGTCCGCGTTTACTGCCGCTGCCTGAGCAGCAACTGCTGCTGTTTCTGCGTGGTCTGAATCTCAACCCTGGGGCAGAACCCGAGGACATGGTCTCGGTGCGCATCTTTGCCGATATCAAGCGTGCTATTTCCCTGCGGCTGCGGCCGTTGCACGCAACCGAAGCCTTGATTGAGGATTTGCTGGCGGGCAGGGGGCCGAAAACCTCGGCGGAGCTGATTCTGAGTCTGGCGCATTACCTGACTGACAAGATCGAGTTGCTGGTCGGCGAGTTGTCCGAGCAGGTCGATGATCAGGAAGAGCGTGCCGATGCGTTGGAGGGGCAGGCACCTGACCATGCCGCACTGCTGCAAATCCGCCGTCGTGCGGCCAGTGAGTTTTCTCACCGGTTTGCTCGGTATCAATGTCGGCGGTATTCCGGGCTCGGAAAGCCCGCATGGCTTTCTGCTGGCCTGTTCGCTGATGGCTGTAGTGGCGCTGGTGCAGTGGCTGCTATTTCGTCGCTTGCGCTGGATCTGATGTGACTTGCCCTGCACTCGTCTCGTCTAGCCGACACATCCTGTGAGGTGCGCCATGCACGATCCCTTTGAAGAATCACTGCGCGATTTGCTTAAGTCGCCCACCTCGAGTCACGACGACGACGCCTGTCTGCATCGTGTGCTGAAAACCGCCAATCGCCAGGTCGGCGCAGGCGATCTGTTTGCCCTGATGGGGCACTGGGCCGGCGCCCTGATGCTCGCGCTGAACAACGGCTCGGCGCATGTGGCGCCGGTCTCGCGCCGTAAAACCACCGACTCAACTGTTAATAAGGCTGACTGAGCATGGAATTTACTCAAGTTCTGGTTGACGCGATGGCCAGCGTTTGGACCCCGATTGCCGCCTTTATCCCGCGCCTGTTTGGCGCCATGGTGGTGGTACTGCTGGGTTTTGTGGTGGCCAAGTTCCTCGACACGCTGCTGTCCAAGTTGCTCGGCAAGATCGGTCTGGATCGCCTGATGGCTGGCACTGGCCTGACCAAACTGCTGAGCCGAGCTGGCATTCAGGTGCCGGTATCGGCCCTGATCGGCAAGATCGTCTACTGGTTCGTGCTGTTGATCTTCCTGGTCACTGCTGCTGAGTCTCTGGGGCTGGAGCGGGTTTCCGCGACGCTTGATGTGCTGGCTTTGTACCTGCCGAAAGTCTTCGGCGCGGCCCTGGTGCTGCTCGCGGGTGTGCTGCTGGCACAACTGGTCAGCGGGCTGGTGCGCGGCGCTGCAGAAGGTGTCGGGCTGGACTATGCAAGCGGGCTGGGGCGCGTAGCTCAGGGGCTGGTGATCATCATCAGTATCTCGGTGGCGATCGGCCAGCTGGAAGTGAAAACCGACCTGCTCAACAACGTGATCGCCATTGTGCTGATCTCGGTCGGTCTGGCGGCCGCTCTGGCGTTGGGCCTGGGCAGCCGGGACATTGCCAGCCAGATCCTGGCCGGCATTTATGTGCGCGAGTTGTACGAGGTTGGGCAACAAGTGCAGGTTGGTGCGGTCGAAGGGCAGATCGAGGAAATCGGCACGGTCAAGACCACGCTGCTGACGGAAGCCGGCGAGCTGGTTTCAGTGGCCAACCGTACTTTGCTCGAGCAGCAGGTAAGCAGCCGCTAAGGCCAATCCCTGTTATTGTATGCGGCCAATCCGCAGCCTGATTTGCAGGCTGCGCTGGCTTATGTCCTGACTGTCGGCCCGACTCGTTTTGAATAAAGCCCACTCTGCGTCTCTGCGTTACGACCCCCGCGAACTCTCGGACGAAGAGTTGGTGGCGCGTGCCCATGACGAGTTATTCCATATAACCCGCGCCTATGAAGAGTTGATGCGTCGTTACCAGCGCACATTATTCAACGTGTGTGCGCGTTATTTAGGTAACGATCGTGATGCTGATGATGTTTGTCAGGAGGTCATGCTCAAGGTCTTATATGGCCTGAAGAACTTTGAGGGCAAATCAAAGTTCAAAACCTGGCTGTACAGCATTACTTACAATGAATGTATTACTCAATATCGCAAAGAGCGGCGTAAGCGCCGTCTTATTGACGCCTTAAGTTTGGATCCGCTTGAAGAAGCGTCCGAAGAAAAGGCGCCAAAGCCTGAAGATAAAGGCGGTCTTGACCGTTGGCTGGTGCATGTCAATCCGATTGATCGGGAAATTCTGGTGCTACGCTTTGTCGCAGAGCTGGAGTTCCAGGAGATCGCCGACATTATGCACATGGGTCTGAGTGCTACGAAAATGCGCTATAAGCGCGCACTTGATCGTTTGCGCGAGAAATTTTCGGACAGTACTGAAACTTATCTTGAATAAAGCCATCTTAGCTATCGGTTAATTCTGTTAGAATTGCTGGCTGAGTTGTCTTGTGTTTGTCAGACAACTTACTGACCACCAAGATAGGGAAGGCGGTTGCAGGAGCTGAGTGCAACACGGTTATTGAATTGACGCTGGCGCATCATGCCGCATAGCCATGGCTTCTTGCATTACTTCGCTCATGACTTCGATCGGGCACTTGAAGTCGAAGCGCTTACGCGGCCGCATATTCAGTTGCAGTGCAATGGCATCCAACTGTTCTTGGCTGTGTCCCGACAAGTCTGTGCCCTTGGGCAGGTACTGGCGAATGAGGCCGTTGATGTTTTCGTTGCTGCCGCGCTGCCAGGGGCTGTGTGGGTCGCAGAAGTAGATCGCTATGCCGGTTCTCTGGGTGATCTCGGCGTGCCGCGCCATCTCCCGGCCCTGGTCGTAGGTCATGCTCTTACGCATCGCCAGCGGCATACGATTGAGTGCGGCGCTGAAACCTTCCATCGCCGAGGTCGCCGTCGCATCGTTCATCTTGATCAGCATCAGGTAGCCACTGGTGCGTTCTACCAAGGTGCCGACCGACGAGGCGTTGGCCTTGCCCTTGATAAGGTCGCCCTCCCAGTGGCCCGGCATCAGGCGGTCTTCAATCTCCGGCGGGCGCACGTGAATACTGACCAGCTCCGGGAGCTGGCCACGTCGATCCACGCCGCCAGAGCGCGGCCTGCGCGTCGTCTTGCTTTGGCGCAGGCAGATAATCAGCTCCTTACGCAGCTCGCCGACCGGCAAGGCATAGATCGCGGTATAGATCGTCTCGCGACAGACGTAGGCATCTCTGAGGCTGGGTATGTTCATGCTGCGCAGCTTGCCGGCAATCTGCTCGGGAGACAAACGCTCACGCAGCATATGGGTCACCAACTCGAAGCGTTCACTACCGGGCAGCAGCTTTCGCTTGGGCCGGCAGACTTGGCGCCGGGCTCTCATCTGCTGCTGCGCCGCACGGGCCGAGTAACGACCGCAGACCTCTCGATTACGGCGCAACTCGCGACTGATAGTCGAGGGGGATCGGTTGATCAGGTGGGCAATCTTGCGCAGGCTAAAGCCTTGGGCATGACCGATTTGAATAGTGGCGCGCTCTTCAACGCTGAGTTCGGAATAAGACATAGGGGCAGCACCGTATCGGAAAGATCAGGTGTTGCACTCAGTTTTTGCCGCCGCCCAGCCAATGCTGAGCTCCAATTTCTTTCTGGAGCCAGCCGTCATGATGCGCCCCGACGCCAAAGTCGAAAAAGTCTATCTATACCCCAAGCCGGTGGATTTCCGAAAATCCATCGATGGCCTGGCCGCCCTGGTCGAGCTGGATATCAAGGTGGCGGTGTTCGACCCGGTGCTGTTCGTCTTCCTCAACCGCGCGCGCAGCCGGGTGAAGATTTTGTATTGGGAGCGCAACGGCTTTTGCCTGTGGCTCAAGCGATTGGAGGCTGAACGCTTCAAGTCGCATCCGGAACCTGGCGAAGATGCGATCGTGCTGACGGCCCAGGAGTTGAACTGGTTGTTGGACGGTATCGACCTGTGGCGCAACCGGCCGCACCAGGTTTTGACCCCTAGGTTCGTCACCTGAGCCGGTATAATCCACGGCATGATTTCTGTGCCCGAAACCCTTCCTGATGACCCCGCCGCGCTCAAGCAATTGCTCGCTGAGGTGTTGTCGTCGGCGCAGGAATTGGCCAAGGACAAGGATGGGCAGATCGAGCGCCTGCGCGAACAAAACGCGCTGTTGATCCAGCGCCTGTTCGGCCGTAAATCCGAGCAGAGCAGCGACCCGGATTCACCGCAGCTAGAGATGTTCAACGAAGCGGAAAGCCTGGCCGAAGCGGCGGCTGAAGCTCCGGCCGCTGAGGTCGAGGAAGAAGTCGTTGCGCCGACCAAGTGCCGCGGCAAGCGCAAGCCGTTACCGGCCGAACTACCGCGTGTCGAGGTCATCCACGAACTGCCCGAACACGAACTGACCTGCGAATGCGGTTGCCGCAAGCAGGCCATCGGCGAAGAAACCAGCGAGCAGCTGGAAATCATCCCGATGCAGGTTCAGGTGATCCGCCACGTTCGCAAGACCTATGCCTGCAAGGCCTGCGAAAGCGCGCCGGTCACCGCTGACAAACCGGCCCAACTGATCGAGAAAAGGCTGGCCAGCCCGAGCGTGCTGGCGATGCTGCTGACCAGCAAATACGCCGACGGCATCCCACTGTATCGCTTCGAAAAGATGCTCAGTCGCCATGGCATCGACATCCCCCGGCAGACCCTGGCGCGCTGGGTGATCCAGTGCGGCGAACTGCTACAACCGTTGCTCAACCTGATGCGCGACAGGCTGCTGGACAGTCCGGTGATCCACTGCGATGAAACCCGCGTGCAGGTGCTCAAGGAGCCTGGGCGCGATCCGAGCAGCCACTCCTGGATGTGGGTGCAGACCGGTGGCCCGCCTGGCAAACCGGTGATCCTCTTCGACTACACAACCAGCCGCGCGCAGGAGGTGCCGCTGCGCCTGCTCGACGGTTATCGCGGCTACCTGATGACCGACGATTACGCCGGCTACAACGCCGTGGCCGCACAACAAGGTGTTGAGCGCCTGGCCTGCTGGGCGCATGCGCGGCGCAAGTTCGTCGAAGCGCAAAAGGTGCAACCGAAGGGCAAAACCGGGCGTGCCGACATCGCGTTGGGGATGATCAACAAGCTCTACGGCATCGAGCGCGAACTTAAGGATGCCAGCGATGAACAGCGCTACCGGGGCCGCCAGCAGCACAGCCTACCGCTCCTCGATCAGCTCAAGACCTGGCTGGAGAAAACCCAGCCGCAGGTCACGGCGCAGAATGCCCTGGGCAAAGCAGTGAACTACCTGGCGAGCAACTGGAGCCGACTCGAACGCTA
The DNA here is from genome assembly GCF_900105355.1 of Pseudomonas anguilliseptica. Taxonomy (NCBI): domain Bacteria; kingdom Pseudomonadati; phylum Pseudomonadota; class Gammaproteobacteria; order Pseudomonadales; family Pseudomonadaceae; genus Pseudomonas; species Pseudomonas anguilliseptica. The sequence continues at coordinate 4,389,530 of NZ_FNSC01000001.1, read as the reverse complement.
CATCGAGGCTGGCCACCTGCCGATCGATAACAACGCTGCCGAGCGCGCGATCCGGCCCTTCGTCATAGGTCGCAAGAACTGGCTGTTCAGCGACACGCCGAAAGGCGCGACCGCCAGCGCCCAACTCTACAGCCTGGTGGAAACCGCCAAGACCAATGGCCAGGAGCCCTACGCCTGGCTGCGCCATGTCCTCGAACGCCTGCCGCTGGCCAACAGCGTTGAAGCCTACGAAGCGCTGCTGCCTTGGAACTGCCAACCAACGACGCCACTGTAAAACGCAAAACCTCTCCAGAGGGAGGTGGGGTCTATGGAGCGCTTACGGTATAACGCAGCATCAGGCGATGGATGAACGCCTGTGGAGTGGAGCGACAACCGCCGCGCTTGCCTACCGGCACGATCTGCGCGTTGGGGCAGTGCTCCAGTACCGCAGGATTGACCAGATCATCGATCATTACGATCTCGGCCTGGTTCAGAGCCTTGACCGCCTTGAGGGTCAGCAGCTCCGGGTCGCCGGGGCCTGCGCCTACCAGCCAGACTTTTGCGCTCATATTGATCTCCTCAGGCCTCGTGTGTTTCGGATGGCGGCAACAAAAAAGGCGTCCCGCTAGTCTCCTAGCGAGGACGCCTTTGTCCAAGTCCCGTTTTATCGGGAAGTGCAACCTTCTTCGTTGAGGCCGCGCTTTATTAAATTGTGCGATTACCAATGCAGAGCCTGTGCCAACTTGCGTAGTGTGTATTCTCAAGGATTATCAGCAAGTTACAGCTTATTTGCGAAGTTTTTACGCACCACTTAAGGGCGTTATGCGCGCTATTGGTGCGCAGGCGGTGCTTTTAACGCAGCAGCCCGATCAGCAGGAGAAGATTCAGCAGCAGGGAAAACAACGCGACGCTGCGCCAGACCAGCAGTGGTTCGCGCTCCAGTAACGGACGTGGCCGGCTATTCAGGGATTTACGTTCTGCCTGCTCCAGGTTGAGCAGCCATTCTTCGGCGGTTTCATAGCGCTGTTTTGGTTCGGCGCTGAGGGCACGGTTGAGGCTGTCGTCGACCCAGTTGGGTAAATCTGGCCGGTAGCGGCTGGCTGGGATCGGTTGGCCGAAGCGCGGATGCTGGAAGGCTTCAATCTCGCCGTAGGGATAATGCCCGGTAAGCAGGAAATACAGGGTAACGCCTGCACTGTAGAGATCCTGTTGCGGGCTGGGCGCTGCACCGGTAAAGGCTTCCGGAGCTATATAGCTGGGGGTGCCGGGCAGCTCGCAGGCGCCATCGCGGGTCAGGCCGGGGCAGTAGGCCAGGCCGAAATCCAGCACGCGCAGTTCGCCGTCATCGCCCCACAGCAGGTTTTCTGGCTTGATATCACGGTGCAGGATATTGCGCCGATGCAGCATACCCAGAGCCTTGATCAGCCTAGGGGCAATGTCCAGCCATTCCGGTAGCCCGAGTGGGCCGCTCAGGCGCAGGTGTTCGGCCAGGGTTTGCCCGGCGTACTCGCGCTGCACGTAATACAGATGCTGACGTTGCGGCAGTGGATGCACTTCGGCGAAGAAGCGCCCGGCTACGCGACGCAGAAACCATTCTTCAAGCAGCAGCGCGGGGCCGGCTTGCGACTCATCGCTGCGGTTGGGCGGCAGCGTTTTCAGCAGCCAACGCCGTGCTTGGCTATCGCGCACCCGGTAGACCAGCGATTGACGCGATTCGGCCAGCAGTCGTTCGATCTGCCAGCCTTCGAAGTTCTGCCCTTCACGCAGTTTGGCCGGTAGCGGCCAGTGCTGCAGTTGCGCCAGGGTGTCGGCCAGATCGCTTTGCGGCAATGCCTCGACGCGCAGCAACAGAGCACTGGCATTGTCCTGACTGCCAGCCAGGTGCGCGGCATTGACCAGTGCACGGCTGGCGGCAGGCAAATCCTGCTCATCATGGAGGATGCGCTGAATGCCCGCGTCGCCCAGGGTGGCCCAGATACCGTCGCTGACCAGTACGAAACATTCACCTTCGCGCAGCTCGCCATCCAGGTAATCCATCACCAGATGCTGATCCAGGCCCATGGCGCGCTTGAGTACATGCTGCATGCCGGGTTGTTCCCACACATGGTCTTCGCTGAGGCGTTCGAGCGTACCGTCCAGCCAGCGATAGGCGCGGCAGTCGCCGACATGCGCCAGGGTAAAGCGTCGGCCGCGCAGGATCAGCGCGCTCAGGGTGGTAAGCAACGGCTGACCACCGCCATTGGCTTGCAGCCAGCGGTTGTGCGCGACCAGTACGCGGTCCAGCGATTGGGTCACCGCCCAGGTTTCCGGGGTGGAGTAGTAATCCAGTGCCAGGGCCTGCAGGGTGGCACGGGCGGCCAGACCGCCGTCGGCGCATTGGCTAACGCCATCGGCGATGGCAAACAGGTAGCCCTTGCTGGCTGCCAGTGCCGGAGCCGGGGTGACCACGCGAATGGCGTCCTGATTTTCGCTGCGTGGGCCGGTGGCGCTGGCTTCGCCAAAGGTCAGTTGCAAGGCCATGCAGAGGTTCCTGGGTCGTTGGCTGAGGAAGCGCTGAGGCAAAGGCGAGGCTGGTGAGGCAGCTAAGGAGAGCCGCTGCCGACTTCTCCCGCCTTTCCTGACCAGTGCAATAAGCGCTGCCAGTCAGCCCCGCCTTTGCCTCAGTGCTCCAAGGGGTTGGTGTGGGGTGGATCGCGCTTTACCGATCCACCGTTGCTTTGTGGTGGATGAATAAAGCGTCATCCACCCTACATTCGGCAGTTACACCCGAGCGGCGGTGACTGCGGCGCTGCCCCAGGTGGTGCGCCAGCGCAGCTTGACCCCGTAGAGGCCGAACCAGGCGAGTACGCCGAGGCTGGCGAACAGCCACAAGCCGAGCTGGTAATCACCGGTCTGCTGCTTGATGGTGCCCAGGCCTGCGGCGAGGAGGAAGCCGCCGATGCCGCCGGCCATGCCGATCAGCCCGGTCATCACGCCGATTTCCTTGCGAAAGCGCTGTGGCACCAGCTGGAACACCGCGCCGTTACCCGCACCGAGACCAAGCATGGCGGTGACGAACAGGGTCAGCGCGGCTGCCGAGCTTTCCAGATTGAAGCCGACAGCGGCAATGCTCAGGGAGGCCAGGGTGTACATCATCAGCAGCGAGCGGATGCCACCGATACGGTCGGCCAGTGCGCCGCCCAATGGACGCATCAGGCTGCCGGCGCAGACGCAGGCGGCGGTGTAGTAGCCGGCAGTCACCGGGCTCAGGCCGTACTGGTCGTTAAAGTAACCGGGCAGGGCGCTGGCCAGGCCGATAAAGCCGCCGAAGGTCACGCTGTAGAAAAACATAAACCACCAGCTGTCACGGTCACCCAGGGCTTTCAGGTAGTCAGCCAAGGCTTTGGGCTTGGGCCGCTCAGGGGCATTCTTGGCGAGCAGGGCAAAGATCAACAGGGTTGCCAGCAGTGGGATCAGTGCCCAGCCGAAGACATTCTGCCAGCCGAACAGCGCCGCCAGACCGGGAGCAAACAGTGCGGCCAGTACAGTGCCGGAGTTGCCTGCACCGGCAATGCCCATGGCCTTGCCCTGATGCTGCGGCGGATACCACTGCGAGGCCAGCGGCAGAGCGACGGCAAATGCGGCACCGGCAAAACCGAGGAACAGGCCCAATAACAAGGCATGTTCATAGCTGCTGATGCCAATCTGCCAGGCGCAGAACAACGCCACGATGACGATGATCTGGCCAATCAGGCCGGCGCTCTTGGGCGATAGGCGATCAGCCAGAAAGCCCATCAGCAAGCGCAGCACGGCGCCGGCGAGGATCGGCGTGGCAACCATCAGGCCGCGCTGTTGCGCGGTCAGGTCCAGATCGGTGGCGATCTGCACAGCTAGTGGGCCGAGCACGTACCAGACCATAAAGCTCAGGTCGAAATACAGAAACGCGGCGAACAAGGTTGGGGCGTGGCCGGATTTCCAGAAACTTGTATTCATCGAAAACCTCATTCAGCAAAAAAGGGTCCCGGTGGGGTGCGGTACGCCATGGTCGTGGACATGGCGGCCGCAACCCATCTGGGAGGTGGTGTACTTGTGGTACGCCACCCTGAGGAACAGGCTCTGTTGACGCTTCGACGCGATTGTGGAGCAACATCAACAGACCCTCCGCCGCAGCTGGGTTGAGAGAGTTATCAGCGCAAGCCCTGGATCGCAGGGCAGGTGCCAGCCCCAAACGCTGGGGCGTAAAACGCAAAACGCCGCATAAGCCGAGCGCCAGGGGCGAGGTTTATGCGACGTCTTTGTCGTTTGTTGAGCAGCCGCCATTGGCTACCTGTAACAGGGCTATAGCAAGAGCTGCGCCAACCGGGCAATCCATGGATTCACGGGGCTTTAAGCTGTTGTATAGCTGCGCCTGTGCTGCAAAAGGAGGCGCTGGCGGACGATTTGCCCTTGAATGGGGCGCAGAATCTGTTCCCGGTTCTGGCAAACCAGGTTGGGAAAGGGCAGGCCGCGATGGGCCTTGGTTCGAGCGCGTCAGCTGATAAGCGTTAGCACGCTGCAGCGTGACTCACTTGGTCTGGCGTCGGCGGCGATACTTGCAGCCTGGGTCGGTAAGGGAAGGGTCAGGAGGGCCAGAGCGAGTAGGTTGCTCAAGAGCCCAGCGTGGCGGACATGGCTGCGCGTGGTTGGCATAGCAACTCCCCTGCTTTTGTTGTTATGCCTAAGGCGTAGCAGAGGATGCCCCAGCTGTCACGGCGGTAGCCGAATAATTGCGCAATTAAGCCGCGATCTGCTCGTGTTGTCGCGATCAGGCATGATCAGGGAGCAATCCCCCGCCTTATGCCGGTAAACCCAGATTACTTGCCCAGCCAGTTGACCTTGCTGAATTTGCTGCTGAAAGTCGCCGGCATCTGCACCACTTTGCCCAGTTTGTAGTTGAAGAACACAAATCCGGACTTGGCCATGGCCACCAGTGCGTTGTCGGCAGGGCGGGTGACGCGGAAGGTAATGTCGCCGCCATAGGTGTTGAAGTCCATCACGCCGACTTCAAACAGCAACTGATCGCGGGCGTGGGCCTCAGCGCGGTAGGTAGTGGCCAGGTCCGTGACGATGATGCCGGTGCCGTCTTCCGGGGTTTCTTCGATGCCGAACTCGAACAGAAAGCGTGCCCGCGCCTCGGAAATCATCGAGATCATCGAGTCGTTGCCCAGATGGTTGGCGGCGTTGATATCGGTCACCCGTACAGTCAGGTGGGTGCTGTAGCAGAACTGGTCTTCGGGAAAGTCAAGGGTCAGGCGGGCCATGGGCAAAATCGCTGTCGAGAAAGATCGACAGTTTACCCACTAGGGGTAGACGCCATCCATGGCTGCATACGCCCGCGCCAGTTAATGCGCGGGAAAGCGGCGAATGCCCTGTAGTTCGCTTTCCACTTCCATGCGCTGCGGCCGCTCAAGGTGCAGGCGTTTCTCGAGGAAGCCGCGCGTGGTCAGGGCTGATAAACGGCATGCGCTGGGTGGTTTCCAGCGGTGGGCTGTAACCATAGAAATGGCTGAGCGCGTAGCTGGTTCGTTCACCCACGGCCAGCAGGATAAACAGCGATAGCACCCACAGCAGGCGCGGCACTGGCACGCCGCGTGCCTTGCGCACCAAGCCTGCGGCCAGCAGATAGAGCGCGCCTTGGCCGGCTACTGTGGCGAGGGCAATCAAGGCAAAACCAGCGCTCGCTGGATTCCGATGAGCCCAATTAGAGATGCACGAAGCCTTGCCCCTAAGGCGGCTGGTTTAAGCGAGGCTTAACCCAGAGACATTTTTAACGGTGCAGGCTGTTAAGCCAGTAGAAGGTCACCCGCGCACCTTCGGTGCTAGGGCCGTAGTTATCCTGAACGTAAGCGCCGGCTTTGAAGTAGAGCAGTTGCGTGCTCCAGTATCCGCTCAGTTGCTGGTAGAACGAGCCATTATCACCATGACTGCTGGTGACTTTGACGCCGAGCTTGCCGCTTGGGGTGATGCGCAGCTCGTAGCTGAAGCGTTGGTTCAGTTGGATATTTTCTGCCAGCAGGATGTTCTGTACGCCGCTGTCACCCGGACGCTTGCGCAGTAGCAGTTCGAGGCGGCCGACGCCGCGCAGATAGTGGTACTGCAATTTCAGTAGGGGGTCGTTGTTGCTGCCGGGTTCGTCCTTGCTGTGGATCTGAGCGATCACGATCTTGTTCCTGCTCGGCACCTGATTGACCGTCAACACCGCGCTCAGGTAGCTGTCGGTGCTGGCGTGATACCAGTTGCTCAGGCTGCCATCGGCCTGGGTTTCACGCAGTTCGCTGCGTGGGTAGCGGGCGTCGGTGGTGCGCGAGCCGTTGACTGGTACCCAGAAGGTCACACTGTTATCGGCGTTGCGGCGGAAATACTGGCCGCTGTAACCATTGTTCAGGCGGGCTGTGCTGATGGTGCTCGGCGCGGGTGCGCTGGGCACGGAGAGATTCCAGGTAGTGAGGTCGAGCACTGGTGGGCCTTAGTGAAGAGGGGGGACTCCTGTTCGTCGAATATCACTGGATGAAGTTCAATCAGCCTGATCGGCGGCTAATCGTCTTTGCCGTCGCGCCAGGCAGGGGGAGCGCGACGGGCAAATCCGTGCCTCACGCAGCCGGACGTTGCTGTTTCTGATAGAGGAACTCCAACACGGCGGCGCGGTATTCGTGGTAGCGCGAGTCATGGGCCAAGGCAATGCGATCACGTGGGCGCTGCAGTTCCACCTGAAGAATCTCGCCGACACTGGCCGCCGGGCCGTTGCTCATCATCACAATGCGGTCGGACAGCAGCACGGCCTCGTCGACATCGTGGGTGATCATGATCACGGTATTGCCGAGGTCGGCGTGGATCTCCATCAGCGAGTCCTGCAGGTGGGCGCGGGTCAGGGCGTCCAGCGCGCCGAAGGGTTCGTCCATCAGCAATACCTTGGGCTGCATGGCCAGGGCGCGGGCGATGCCGATGCGCTGTTTCATTCCGCCAGATATCTCGTTAGGGCGCTTGTCCTTGGCGTGCATCATGTGCACCAGTTGCAGGTTGTGTTCGATCCAGTCGCGCATTTCGCTGCGCGATTTCTTGCCCTGGAACACCTGGCGAACCGCCAATTCGACGTTCTGGTAGCAGCTTAGCCAGGGCAGTAGGCTGTGGTTCTGGAACACCACCGCGCGCTCGGGGCCAGGCTCGTCGACTTCGCGGCCGTCAAGGATAACCCCGCCGGTGGTGGCCTTGTAGAGACCGGCGACTATGTTCAGTACGGTGGACTTACCGCAGCCGGAGTGGCCGATCAGGGAAACGAATTCGCCCTTGTTGATACGCAGATTGACGTTCTGCAGCGCACGGTACAGTCCCTTGTCGGTGGGAAAATCGATGCCGACGCCGGTCAGTTCGAGGTGTGAATGGCTCATGGGAAGTCTCCTGATTAGCGCAGTACGGCATTCTTGTCCCAGCTGAACTGGCGTTGCAGCAGGAGCATAAGGCGGTCGAGGGCAAAGCCGATCAGGCCGATGACGATCACCGCCACCATGATCCGACCGAGGGAGTTGGAGCTGCCGTTCTGGAATTCATCCCAGATGAACTTACCCAGGCCCGGGTTCTGCGCCAGCATCTCGGCTGCGATCAGTACCATCCAGCCGGTGCCGAGCGACATGCGCAGGCCGGTAAAAATCATCGGCACTGCGGCGGGCAGGACGATGCGTCTTACATGCGACAGTGGCGACAGGCTCAGCACCTTACTGACGTTGTTCAGATCCTGTTCGATGCTGGCCACGCCCACCGTGGTGTTGATCACCGTCGGCCACAGGCAGCACAGCGCCACAGTGATAGCCGAGGTCAGGAAAGATTTGGCGAATAGTGGGTCGTCGCTGACATACAGCGCGCTGACCAGCATGGTCACCAGCGGCAGCCAGGCCAGTGGGGATACCGGTTTAAACACCTGGATCAGCGGGTTGATGACGGTGTAGATGCTCTTGCTCAGGCCGCAAACGATGCCCAGTGGAATGGCGATCAGCGAGGCGATGACAAAGCCGGCCATCACGGTGTAGAGGCTGGTGAAGATCTGCTGGATAAAGGTTGGCTTGCCGGTATAGGGGCGCACTTTTATCTCGGCGTCGGGTTTTTTCGCCAGCAGGGTGGCGTTACGCGCATCCTGGCGCTCATAGAAGGTTTGAGCTTTTTCACGCTCCTTGAAATGGGCGCTTACCAGGCCGGAAAACTGTTCGGAGACCTGCACTGGGCCGGGGAATTGGCCAAGGCTGGTCTGAATATTGTTAGCCAGCAATTGCCAGCACAGCAGGAAGCCGATGATGCCCAGCATGGGTAATACCAGGGCCGGTGTCCAACGCTTGAAGAGCGCACTACTGCGAGCTGTTTTCAGTGTTTCGGTAATCGGGGTGGCGACGCTCGGATTGCTCATCGTCCTATCCTCTTTGTTAGGAGGGAGCCGGCGTACCGGCCCCGGGAGTACCTGGTTAGATCTGCGTGTCGCCCTTCAGACCGATCTCGAACTGCTCGAGGTAGGCATTAGGCTTGCGACCGTCGTAAGGCACATCGTCGATGGTGTCGGTCAGCGCTGCACGAAAGCCATCGTCATCGGCCGGCGGGAAATCGCTGGCGCTGAACTTGCCTTCTGCCACCAGTTCGGCAGCGGCTTCACGATAGATATCTGGCAGATAGACCTTCTTGGCCATCTCCAGGTACCAGCTGTCCGGCTTGGCTTCGGCGATCTGGCCCCAGCGGCGCATCTGTGTCAGGTACCACACGGCATCGGAGTAGTAGGGATAGGTGGCGTGGTAGCGGAAAAACACGTTGAAGTCTGGCACCTCGCGCTTGTCACCCTTCTCGAACTCGAAGGTGCCGGTCATCGAGTTGGCGATCACTTTGGCGTCGGCGCCGACGTACTCAGGACGGGAAAGGATCTCCACGGCTTCCTGGCGGTTGGCGTTGTTGTCTGCGTCCAACCACTGGCCGGCGCGAATCAGCGCCTTGACCACGCGCTTGTGCGTTTCCGGGTTGGCGTCGGCCCAGCTCTTGGATACGCCGAAGACTTTCTCCGACATGTTCTTGCGGATGGAGTAGTCGGCGACTACCGGCACGCCAATGCCCTTGAACACGGCCGCCTGGTTCCACGGCTCGCCAACGCTGTAGCCGTGGATGGTGCCGGCTTCCAAGGTGGCGGGCATCTGCGGCGGCGGGGTTACCGAAAGCAGAGCCTTGGCGTCGATCTGGCCGCTGGTGTCGCCTTTGTGCGGGGCGTAATAGCCCGGGTGGATGCCGCCGGCAGCGAGCCAGTAGCGCAGTTCGTAGTTATGCGTGGACACCGGAAACACCATGCCCAGGTTGAAGGACTTGCCGCCGGCGTTGAACTTCTCGATCACCGGCTTCAGGGCGTCGGCCTTGATCGGGTGCACAGGTTTGCCGCCTTCCATCGGCACGTGCTTCTTCATCTCCTCCCAGACTGCATTGGAGACGGTGATGGCGTTGCCGTTGAGGTCCATGGTAAACGCGGTGACCACGTCGGCCTTGGTGCCGAAACCGATGGTGGCGCCGATCGGTTGGCCGGAGAGCATGTGTGCGCCGTCCAGTTCGCCGTCGATCACCCGATCCAGCAGCACTTTCCAGTTGGCCTGGGCTTCTAGGGTGACGTACAGACCTTCATCTTCGAAGAAACCTTTCTCGTAGGCGATGGCCAACGGCGCCATATCGGTCAGTTTGATAAAGCCAAACTTCAGCTCGTCTTTCTCCGCTTCAGCGGCGAGGGCCATTTGCAGGCTTAGCGGTGACAGCATCATGGCCGCGGCACAGCCTAGGCCAGTTAACGTTTTCTTCAGTAGTGAACGGCGAGCAATGGAGTTGCGCATAGTGCTTCCTCAAGTCCCAGAAACGAAAAAAGACGTCGCAGACATCGCCGCCAGTAATGGCGGGGTGTCTTTGACGTCTTTGTCAATTCGTCCTGATCACCGCCGTTGGCGATCTGAAGACGGGTGTTGGCTAGTGCCTGAGGGTGAATAAGCAAAGGGCTTGCCAGCTTTAGCTGGCGACTGCTACGGCGCGTTTGGGATGGTGTTGTGACGGTAAGTAATGATTTATAAATAGGCTTATATATCTATATAAATCAGTTAGTTACTTACTGTATCTAGTAATAACTTTAAGTTCAAATTTCATGGCGATGTCTTCCTGAAGTTGGCCCATATCGCTCTGCCGCAGATTCTGCGAGCCAATGCTGTGCATGGCTAACTGCTGCCAAGCGCTTTTGCTTCGCCTTGGTGCCGGGGGCGCCCAGGTGTTGATCGCGTACCGCTAGCTTAGCGGGACAGCGATTTACCCTGAGCTTCCTCGACAAATTCCTTGAGCCAGCGCAGCACCTCCACCGCCTCCCAGCGCGAGGGGTCGAACATGGCATAGGCCAGGCCCTGATAACCGACTACATCCAGCTGGCGGTGATAGCCGGCGCGCTGCAGCAAGGCTTCGATCTCGGCAAAGCAGGTGTTGAAGTGCACTCGGGAAAACGGCGTTTTACCCTCGGTAACGATGCCTTCAAGCTGCAATTCATTGACTGTGGCCCGGACTTTTTCCAAAGGCATGCGGTTTACGCTGTGTTTCAGCTGCAGTACGTCGAGCATCTGGGTACTCCTGTTAATGCCTTGTATGGGCCCGATCTGCCGGGCGGTATGGTTGGCTGGATGGCATAGCCAAGGGTAATCGAAAAATACTGTACAAATAAACAGTATTCGATAATAGTAAGCCCAAGGCCTTAACCGGCACCTACTCGATCACTCGCGCCATCTGCCCGCAAAGCCAATGGCTACAGGCACTGCAGAGGAGTCACTAACAATGCAACAGATGCTGATGACAATTGTGCTGTTGGGTCTTTTGGCTGGCTGTGCGCAGCCGCAGCTTGAGCAACCCAGGGCCAATGGCACCTACCTGGTGATTGAGAACGGCCTGGCTTGGGCCGTGCTGGTATCCGACGGAAAGCGCGTGGAAGAGCAGGGCACGGTGGTGGATGTGATCAGGCAGCCGAGCGAGAATTCTGCCGTGGCGGCCAGTTATGTGATTGAAACGGCCAACTGCGGCCGCGTGCAGTGGCTGAGCGAACGCTCGGATGCGGCGGATGGCATGACCAACCTGATGTCGCTGCACAGCAACAATCAACTCGGGCAGAGTGGCTGCGTCATCAGCAGTGGTCTAAGCAAGGTTTGGACGGTGCTGGATTACTCCGGCTGAAACGAAAGAGGGCACCCTAAGGTGCCCTCTTTTTGCTACTCGTCGGCCTTGGCCTTCTTGGCGGGTAACAGACCGTCTGCGCGGAACATCGTTTTTATCCCGCGAATCGCCTGACGGGTGCGGTCCTGGTTTTCGATCAGGGCAAAGCGCACATGGTCATCACCGTAGTCGTCAAAGCCGATACCTGGCGAGACGCAGACCTTGGCCTCCAGCAGCAGCTTCTTGGCGAACTCCAGCGAGCCGAGCTGCGCGTACTGCTCGGGAATTTTTGCCCAGACATACATCGAGGCTTTCGGATTTTCGACCATCCAGCCCAGCTCGTGCAGGCCTTTGACCAGCAGATTGCGGCGCTGGCGGTATTGCTCGGCGATATCGCGCACACATTGCTGATCACCTTCCAGCGCGGCAATCGCCGCCACCTGCAGCGGGGTGAAGGTGCCGTAGTCGTGGTAACTCTTGATCCGCGCCAGGGCGCTGACCAGCTCCTTGTTACCGACCATGAAGCCGATGCGCCAGCCGGCCATGTTGTAGCTTTTGGACAGGGTGAAGAACTCCACGGCAATGTCTTTGGCGCCCGGCACCTGCATGATCGACGGGGCTTTCCAGCCGTCGTAGACGATATCGGCGTAGGCCAGGTCGTGGATCACCAGCACGTCATATTGTTTGGCCAGAGCCACCACGCGCTCGAAGAAGTCCAGCTCCACGCACTGTGCAGTGGGGTTGGAGGGGAAGCCGAGGATCATCATCTTCGGCTTGGGGATCGACTCGCGAATCGCCCGTTCCAGCTCGGCGAAGAAGTCCACGCCGGGAATCAGCGGTACCGAACGCACCTGTGCGCCAGCGATTACCGCGCCGTAGATATGAATCGGGTAGCTGGGGTTGGGTACCAGTACCGTGTCGCCATGATCCAGGGTGGCCAGCATCAAGTGCGCCAGACCTTCCTTGGAACCGATAGTGACGATGGCTTCGCTTTCCGGGTCGATCTCGACTTCGTAGCGGTCCTTGTACCAGCGCGAGATGGCGCGGCGCAGGCGCGGGATACCGCGGGAAGTGGAGTAGCCGTGGGTGTCTTCACGCTGGGCGACCTGCACCAGTTTTTCGACGATATGCGGCGGCGTAGGGCCATCCGGGTTGCCCATGCTGAAGTCGATGATGTCTTCGCCACGGCGACGCGCGGCCATCTTCAATTCGGCAGTGATGTTGAAAACGTAGGGGGGGAGTCGATCTATGCGCGCAAAGCGGCGCGAAGCTTGGTCAGCCATGCTTTCCTCGGATACGTAAGCGCCCGGAACCGTCCGAGCGACGTTGGCCAGTGCGCTGGCCAGGCGGCGAAGATAAGCGCTGCTGCAGAGCTTTGTCGAGCCCCATAGCAACGCTGGTTTCAGGTCGGAATCTGTCGTTTCAGGCGCAGCAGCAAATCGGCCAGCAGTTCGATATCGGCATCCATGGTGCGCCACGACGAGACGCTCAGGCGAAAGGCCGGGCGGCCCTGCCAAATTGTCGGGCCGAACCAGACTTCGCCGCTGGCCTGCGCCGCTTCGCGAATGGCCACGGTCTGTGCGTCGTTATCGCCGCGCACCAGTACCTGATTGAGTACTACACGGTTGAGTACGGGGTAACCGCCATCGCGCAGGCGCTCGGCCAGCCGACCGGCCTGGCGAATATGCCGGTCGATCAGTTCGCGCAGGCCATCGCGGCCGAGGCTGGCCAGTGCCGCCCAGATCGCCACGCCGCGGGCGCGGCGGGAGAACTCCAGGGTCAGGTTCTTCTGCGCGTCTTTGCTCGCGCTGGCATAGGCGGCGTCGCTGTTCATCGCCGTGGCCAGGGCATCGGCATCACGGCAGATGGTCATGGCGCCGTCGTAGGGGGTGTTTAGCCACTTGTGGCCGTCGCAGGTCCAGCTGTCGGCCAGCTCCACGCCAGTGGCCAGATGCGCAGAAGAGGAGGCGCGGGCCCATAGGCCGAAGGCGCCGTCGACATGCACCCAGGCTCCGACGGCCTTGGCTCTGGGGATCAGCTCGGCGAACGGGTCGAATTCGCCGGTGTTCACCTCGCCGGCTTGCAGGCAGAGGATGCTCAGGTCATCTAGAGCCGGCAGCTGCGCCGGGTCGATGCGGCCTTGGGCGCCGGTGGGGGCGACAATCAGCCGGTTTATGCCGAAACCGAGGATGCGAAGGGCCTTCTTCACCGTGATGTGGCAGGTGGCGGAAACTACTACGCGCACTTCCGGCGCACCAATCAGGCCATCGCCATCGAAGTCCCAGCCTTTGCGCGCCAGCAGTGCGCGGCGCGCGGCCGACAGGCTGGCCAGGGTGCAGGCGGTGGCGCTGGTGCCGAAGCCGACGGCGCTGCTACGCGGCAGATCGAGAGCATCCAGTACCCAGCGTCCGGCGGTGCGCTCCAGCACATCGGCGACCGGCGCATTGTCGAAGGAGGAAGCGCACTGGTCCCAGGCCAGCACCATGCGTTCCGCTGCGGCGGCTGCGGGTAGGGCGGCGCCGATGACGAAGCCAAAGTAGCGCGGGCCGTTGCTGGCCACGGTGGCGGGCGAGCCGATCTCATCCAGCTGGCGTAGCACTTCCAGATCATTCAGGCCCTGTTCGGGCAGTGGCTGCTCGAATGCCTGTAGTGCGGCTATGGCGGTGGGTGAGGGGTAGACCGGACGGCTGTCGATGCCATCGTAATAGCCGAGGGCGCGGCGATCCGCTTCGGCCAGTAGCTGGCGTTCTTCATGGGAGGTGGGCATGGCACTCTCGGCGGTGGGCGATGATGCCTTCACCTTAGCCAGTCAGGGCCTGCTAGCGCAGATACACAGTTGTAGGAAGTGAGCCGTACAGTTGAAGTTGCTACGGTACTGATGGGGTAACAGTGCAAGGTTGACCGGTACAGTTATGGCGCCCGTAGGTCGGGCGCCGCTGCTTGTTTCAGTCGCCGAGCATGTCGTGCATGGCGATGATCTGTTCGGCCACCTGCGCCAGTTTCTGCTGACGGCTCATGGCCTGGCGGCGCATCAGGGTGTAGGCCTGTTCCTCGTCGCAGCTTTTCATCTTCATCAACAGGCCCTTGGCCAATTCGATGCGTTTGCGTTCAGCCAGCTGGGCATCGCGGGCCTGCAGTTGTGCGCGCAGCGCCTGGTCGCTCTCGAAACGCGCCATGGCCACGTCGAGAATCGGCTGCAGGCGCTGGGCATGAATGCCCTCGACGATATAGGCGCTGACGCCGCTCTGAATCGCCTGGCGCATTACGCCGGGATCGTGCTCGTCGGTGAACATGACAATCGGTCGCGGCTGATCGCGGCTGACCAGCACCACCTGTTCCATCACATCGCGGCTGGGTGATTCAGTGTCGATCAGGATCACGTCAGGGCGAACTGCCTCGACCCGCTCCGGCAGGTCGATGGTCAGGCCGGATTCATCGATGACTTCGAAGCCGGCCTCGGTCAGGGCGGTTTTCAGGCGGCCGACTTTCTTGGCAGTGTCGTTGATCAGCAGGATGCGCAGCATGTCAGCGGCCCTCCTGTTGGGCGCCGATAGATGCATCCGCCAGGGCGTGCAGGGCAAAGCTGCGTGCGTAACCGGCCGGGTCGCTGCCATCCCAGACCTGGCCGTCGAGCAACTGGCTGCTGCGCATGTCGCTTGGTACCTCGATGCCGAGCGCCTCGGCGGCCTGGCGGTAGAGGTCGAGTTGTTGCACCTGGCGGGCAATCACCAGGTAGTCCGGGTCTTCGCGCAGCAGGCCCCAGCGGCGGAACTGGGTCATAAACCACATGCCGTCGGATAGGTAGGGCTGGTTGACCGCGCCGCCTGCGTGAAAACGCAGTGGATGGGCGTCTTGCCACGCGTGGCCGAGACCGTCCTGATATTGGCCGAGAAAGCGCGGCTGGATCGCCGACAGCGGCGCATCGACATACTCGCTACCGCTGAGCAGTTGCGCCGTGCTGCGCTGGTTTTCCTCGCTTTCATCGATAAACCGGCTGGCTTCCAGCACCGCCATGATCAGGGCGCGGGCGCTGTTGGGGTGCTGTTCGGCAAACTCGCGGGTACAACCCAGAACTTTTTCCGGATGGTCGGGCCAGATCGCCTGGCTTGTGGTCAAGGTGCAGCCCATCTGTTCATCCACTGCCTGGGCACTCCAGGGCTCACCAACGCAGAAGCCGTCGATACGCCGGGCCTTAAGGTGGGCGAGCATCTGTGGTGGTGGAACGACGACGCTGTCGACATCATTTAGCGGGTGGATGCCTTGGCTGGCCAGCCAGTAGTTCAGCCACATGGCGTGGGTGCCGGTGGGGAAGGTCTGGGCGAAGGTCAGTTTGGCGCCAGACTGGTGCGCGCGTTGCGCCAATGCGCTGCCAGTGCTCACACCAGCAGCTTGCAAAGCGGGCGACAGGTTGATGCTCTGACCATTCTGATTCAGGCCCATCAGCACCGCCATGTCGGTAGCTGGCGCCCCGCCAAGACCCAGCTGCACGCCATAAATCAAACCGTAGAGGCAGTGGGCGGCATCTAACTCGCCGCTCAGCAGCTTATCGCGCAAGGTGGCCCAGGATGCCTGGCGTTGCAGGTTGAGGGTCAAACCATGCTTCTCAGCAAAGCCCTGGGTGGCGGCCACGATGACCGATGCGGCGTCTGTGAGGGCCATAAAGCCGATATTCAGTACCGGTTTTTCCGGTGTATCGCTGCGGCTGATGTCGTGCTCATTCATGGTGCGTTTCCTGTGCCCACACAAAAAGGTGCCGTGTCAAACGCCGACTTCAGTCTGCGATCGGAACGACACCATTGTCTATTTGAGCCATTTCCGCCGTTGGAAAGGCCTGATGACTTAAGCCAGAGCAAGGTATATGCCATCTGCCTGCAAGCGGGTACGATGGGAAATAAAAAGCCCCGCACTAGGCGGGGCTTTCTTGTTGCGGGTAACGCTTAGACCTGAACAGCAGGGATCTGGGCGTTTGCAGCAGCTTCACGGAACTCGGCGATCTGGTCGAAGCTCAGGTAGCGGTAAACGTCCGCAGCCATGGTGTCGATTTTCTTCGCGTAGTCCATGTACTCCTCAACAGTCGGCAGTTTACCGGTGATGGCCGCAACAGCCGCCAGCTCGGCCGAAGCCAGGTAGACGTTGGCACCATCGCCCAGACGGTTGGGGAAGTTACGGGTGGAGGTCGAAACCACGGTGGAGTTCGCCTCAACGCGTGCCTGGTTACCCATGCACAGCGAGCAGCCCGGCATTTCCATGCGCGCGCCAGCTGTGCCGTAGATACCGTAGTAGCCTTCTTCGGTAAGCTGATGCTGGTCCATCTTGGTCGGCGGCGACAGCCACAGGCGAGTCGGCAGGGTGCCTTCGACTTTTTCCAGCAACTTACCGGCAGCGCGGAAGTGACCGATGTTGGTCATGCACGAACCGATAAACACTTCGTCGATCTTCTCGCCTTGAACGGAGGACAGCAGACGAGCATCATCCGGGTCGTTCGGTGCGCAGAGAACCGGCTCGTTGATGTCGGCCAGGTCGATTTCGATGATTTCGGCGTACTCGGCGTCCTTGTCGGCTTCCATCAGCTTCGGATCGGCCAACCAGGCTTCCATCGCTTGAGCGCGACGTTCCATGGTGCGGGCATCGCCGTAGCCTTCGCTGATCATCCAGCGCAGCAGGGTGATGTTCGAACGCAGGTACTCGGCAATCGCCTTTTCCGGCAGCTTGATGGTGCAACCTGCAGCGGAACGCTCGGCCGAGGCGTCGGACAGCTCGAAAGCCTGTTCAACGGTCAGCTCGTCCAGACCTTCGATCTCAAGGATGCGGCCGGAGAAGATGTTCTTCTTGCCTTTCTTCTCGACGGTCAGCAGACCTTTCTGGATGGCCACGTAAGGGATGGCATGCACCAGGTCACGCAGGGTGATGCCTGGTTGCAGTTTGCCCTTGAAGCGCACCAGTACCGACTCCGGCATGTCCAGCGGCATAACGCCAGTGGCAGCGGCGAAGGCAACCAGACCGGAACCGGCCGGGAAGGAGATGCCGATCGGGAAGCGGGTGTGCGAGTCACCACCGGTACCGACGGTATCCGGCAGCAGCATGCGGTTCAGCCAGCTGTGGATGATGCCGTCGCCAGGACGCAGGGACACGCCGCCACGGGTGCGGATGAAATCCGGCAGGGTGTGGTGGGTGGTGACGTCGATTGGCTTTGGATACGCCGCGGTGTGGCAGAACGACTGCATCACCAGGTCAGCGGAGAAGCCCAGGCACGCCAGGTCTTTCAGCTCGTCGCGGGTCATCGGGCCAGTGGTGTCCTGGGAGCCGACGGTGGTCATCTTCGGTTCGCAGTAGGTGCCAGGGCGCACGCCTTTGCCTTCTGGCAGGCCGCACGCCTTGCCGACCATCTTCTGCGCCAGGGTGAAACCCTTGGTGCTGGCAGCCGGTGGCTCAGGCAGCTTGAACAGGTCGGTTGGGCCCAGGCCCAGTTCGGCACGGGCTTTCTCGGTCAGACCGCGACCGATGATCAGCGGGATACGGCCGCCAGCGCGGACTTCGTCGAGCAGTACCGGGGTCTTCATTTCGAAGGTGGCCAGTACTTCGTCGGTGCCGTGCTTGCAGACTTTGCCAGCATGCGGGTACAGGTCGATCACGTCGCCCATGTGCATGTTGGAAACGTCGAATTCGATTGGCAGAGCGCCGGCATCTTCCATGGTGTTGTAGAAGATCGGTGCAATCTTGCTGCCGAAGCAGAAGCCACCTGCGCGCTTGTTTGGCACGTTAGGGATGTCGTCGCCGAAGAACCACAGCACCGAGTTGGTGGCGGATTTACGCGAGGAACCGGTACCGACTACGTCACCGACGTAGGCAATCGGGAAACCTTGGCCGCGCATGGCTTCGATCTGCTTCATCGGGCCGGTTACGCCTTGCTCGTCCGGCACGATGCCGTCACGGGCCATTTTCAGCATGGCCAGGGCGTGCAGCGGGATATCCGGACGCGACCAGGCATCTGGAGCTGGGGACAGGTCGTCGGTGTTGGTTTCGCCGGTGACCTTGAATACGCGCAGGCTGATCTTGTCGGCCAGGGTCGGGCGGTTCTTGAACCACTCGCCGTCAGCCCAGGATTGCAGTACGCCTTTGGCGTGAACGTTGCTGTTCTTGGCTTTTTCAGCGACGTCGTGGAAGGCGTCGAACATCAGCAGGGTGTGCTTCAGTTGCTCGGCAGTCACGGCAGCCAGTTCGCTGTCGTCGAGCAGCTCAACCAGGGTGGCGATGTTGTAACCGCCTTGCATGGTGCCGAGCAGTTCAACAGCGTGTTGCTTGCTGATCAGTGGGGAAGTGACTTCGCCTTTGGCAAGGGCAGAGAGGAAACCGGCCTTGACGTAGGCAGCTTCGTCGACGCCTGGCGGCACGCGGTTGGTGATCAGGTCGAGAAGAACAGCTTCTTCGCCGGCTGGCGGGTTTTTCAGCAGCTCGATCAGGCCTGCGGTTTGTTCGGCGTTCAGCGGCTGGGGCACGATACCCTGAGCGGCACGCTCTGCTACATGTTTGCGATAGGCTTCAAGCACAGTTATTACCCTCATCAGTGGTCCCAAAGGGTTGTCCGGGACGCGATCCAGAAAGCAACAAACCAGGCGCTTCGTGGCTTTATGGGCCGCTCAGCCGAGGTTGCGCTGCTTTCTTGCAGAAGCTGTTTTCAAAGTTTTACGCCGGCAGGACGGGCTGGATGAGGGCTGGTGCAGACACTTGAAGGGTGGTTCAAGGGTCGGCACCAACATCGAACCTGCAGGATTGACTGTGCTCGTGACGCTTTGAAAACAGCTTCCAACGGACGTTGCTGCCTCTAAAAGGCCGGCCAATTCTACTGGAAAGCTTTGATAAAGTTAAGCCAAAGGCCCTGTTTATCTGGGGGTGATCTGCCTTAGACAAAGGGCTAAGATGCCGCCTTATCCGCCAGTACCCATGCCTTTCGTTATGTCCAACCAACGTATCAAAACCCCTTGTGTCGGCCTGTGCTCCACTGTTTACGGTGATCTGGTCTGCCGTGGCTGTAAGCGCTTCCACCATGAGGTGATCAACTGGAACGGCTATAACGATGAGGAAAAGCGTGCCGTTTGGCTGCGCCTGGAGGTGCTGTTGGTGCAGGTGATGGCGGCTAAGCTGGAGGTTTTCGATGCTGATCGTCTGCGAATGCAGCTGGAGCAGCGCAAGATCCGTTTTGTCCCGCAACAGTCACCGTATTGCTGGGCCTATCAACTGATCGCCCGTGGCGCACGAGTGATCAGTCAGTTGGAGGCCTATGGCATGGTGCTGCTGCCAGAGT
This sequence comes from Pseudomonas anguilliseptica, assembly GCF_900105355.1. Taxonomy (NCBI): domain Bacteria; kingdom Pseudomonadati; phylum Pseudomonadota; class Gammaproteobacteria; order Pseudomonadales; family Pseudomonadaceae; genus Pseudomonas; species Pseudomonas anguilliseptica. The sequence goes on along the minus strand of NZ_FNSC01000001.1, from coordinate 4,370,050 downwards.
TTCGCAGCTGGGGCCTGCCGGAGCTGCGCGATGCGATTGATCGCGAGTTCTTTCTGCTGTCCGAGGCGCATTACGAGCGCTACATCGCGCCGCGTTTTCTGCTTGAAGGACTTGAGATAAGAGTCTGAAGCCATCTTCAAACGAAAAAGCCGCCTGTTCAGGCGGCTTTTTCGTTACGCGGCAGAAGGGTTAGCGCTGGGCGACCAGCTCTTCCAGGTGGGTGATGATGTCATCTGGCTTGAGTACCAGAATGTCGCTTTCCAGCGAGTCGAGAATTACCTCGGCGGTATTGCCGATCAGTGCGCCGGAAATCCCGGTACGCGCCACAGTGCCGATCACCGTCACGCCAGCATTGAGTCGATGCGCCGTCTGAGGAATCAGCACATCGGCCGGGCCTTCAGCGATATGCAGACGCTCATCGCTGATCTCGTACTCGGCTTGAAACGCTTTGCATTGCTCGCGGTAGCGCGCTTCGATGGTTTCCTTGAGCTGGAAGGTTGGGTCGGCCGCCGAGAGCATGGGTGCCGGGTGAGCGCTGATTACATGCAGTTCGGCCTTGGCCAGGGCAGCAATATCAAAGCCATGGCTGACGATGCTGGTGTGCAGAGTGCGGTGTTCGCTGTCGGCATTCCCGACATCGACGGCCGCCAGGATCGCGGTGCCGGCCCAGGGTTTTTCGGTTTTTACCATCAGCACTGGTGCAGGGCAGTAGCGCAGCAGCTTCCAGTCATCGGGGGTGAGCAGGGCTTTTTTCAGTGGGTTGTCAGGGAAATGCTGCTTGATTACCAGCCCACAGCCTTCGGCCTGCTGCACGTTCACGATGGTCTGGTGTTGGCTTTCATCCCAGGCTTGTTGGCTGGAGGTGCTGAAACCTTCGCTGTTGAGCAAGCCAGTAAGGTCGCGCAGGTAGCCGGTGTGATCACTTTTCTTGTCGCATACCAACAGGTGCAGGTGCGATTGAGTGACGCCGGCAATCAGCTTGGCGCGTTTCAGGGCCAGGTCTTCCGTGTGATTGGGCTCCATCACCACCAGAATGCTGCGAATAGCTTGCATGATCATCTCCATGTGCAGTCGGTTGTACTGTTTATCACTATAGATCGCTGCCACTGGCTTGCTGCTTGACCGGCGTCAATCGAGTGGCTGTTCGCGTGTTCATTCGTATAATGGCGGCCCTGCAGCCGCACTGCTCAAGCCAAGCCCGCCCATTTTTGTGAATTTATGTATCTGTCAGCCCAAACCGATCATTTGCTGCGTTGCACCATCGTTCAGTCCGGGTATAGCCCGATGTTGAGTGTGCACCGATGAACCTGCCGGAAATCCACGAGTTTCTCGGTTGCCGCACACCAGATGCCTGGATCACCGCTGCCTTGGCCGATCAGCAGACCTTGCTGATTGACCACAAGAACTGCGAATTCAAGGCCGCCAGCACGGCGCTGAGTCTGATGGCCAAGTACAGCACCTACGTTGATCTGCTCAACGCCATGTCGCGCCTGGCCCGTGAGGAGCTGGTGCACCATGAACAGGTGCTGCGCATCATGAAACGCCGCAAAATCGGCCTGCGCCCGGTGTCGGCGGCGCGCTACGCCTCAGGCTTACGTAAGGTGGTGCGTACCCATGAGCCGCACAAACTGGTGGATACCCTGGTGGTCGGTGCGTTTGTCGAGGCGCGCAGCTGTGAGCGTTTCGAGGCCTTGGTGCCGCATCTGGATGAAGAACTGGGCAAGTTCTACTTCGGTTTGCTGAAAAGCGAAGCGCGGCATTTTCAGAATTACCTGAAGCTGGCTTATCAGTATGGCGAGGCGCGTGACGTTGATCAGGCCATCGAACGGGTGAGGGCGGCGGAGCGCGAACTGATCGAGTCGCCAGACACTGAGTTTCGCTTTCACAGCGGTGTGCCGCCGCTCTAAAATAAAATAGCGCCCAATTGGGCGCTTTTTTGTAGGTGAGTGTGTGGTGCTTACTGCTGCACTTTCAGGTCTAGCGCCAGGTCGCGTGCCGCCTTGGTGGCCAGTACGCCCATCAGCTGGCCGATTTCATCCTGGCGGCTGCTGGTGCCATCGCTACCGCCGCCCATCATCACACTCGGCACCGGTGCCTGAGCAGCAGCTTCGGCCCAGACCTTGTTGATCGCGATCAGCGCATCAAGCTTAGGTTGTAGCGCTCCGTCCGCCTTGATCACGGCTTCACGGGCATGGGCTTCGGCGTCGGCGGTGATTTTCGTTGCGTCTGCAGTGATCGCTGCTTTATCACGCAGCAGTTCGGCGGTCTGTTTTTCGATCTCGGCGCGGCCTTTCTCACGCTCGGCGTTGATGATCGCCAGCTGCTTCTCGGTTTCTGCCTGGGTGGTACGTTCGATCTGGTCGCGCAGGGTTTCCTGGCGGCGCGCTTCCACTTCCTTTTCACCGCGGGCGGTCACCAGCAGCTTCTCTTCTTCTTCCTTCAGGCGGTTCTGCCGCGCGACGGCCAGCTCAGCCAGGGCTTGCTGCACCTTGACCATGCGCTGTTTGTACTGAGGGTTGGGGTCGACGTTGGTGATGCGCGCTTCAACCACTTCCACGCCGTATTTGCGGAATTGCTGCTGCTTGCGTACCGGGATGCCTTTGCTGTCCATGACCTTTTCGGTGACGAACTGGCTGACGTTGTTGTCGCCGAACGCGCCTTGCTCGGTACCAGCTTGCAGAATCGCGGTCTGGCTCGGTTGATGGCCGCGCGGGCCGCGAATTTCCTTGCGCTTGATCAGGTACAGGCCGTCATTGAGCTGGTTTTCAAACTCGGCGGCGAACTCGCTACGTGCACCGGCATAGAAGTCATCGGCGCTCATCAGCGAGGCGGTGGCTTGCAGGGTTTCCTTGATGGCCGGCACCAGCGCGGTTTTGATGAAGTTCTCCGGGTTGCGGTATTCCTGGGCGATTTTCAGGAACTGCTCGCCCGCCGGCAGGCGGAAGCGCGCGGAGGACTCGACCTTGGCGTCGACGTTGCCGAGAAACACGATAGGGAAGGCTTCGATAGTCGCGCCGAGCGAGTCGTTGTCGCTGCTGTCGTCGATGGCCAGGGCTTCGGTGAGCACCGACTGTACGCTCAGGGCCTTCTTCCAGGCGGTGGCGCGGCCGAACCATTTGGTGGCGTAGCCAACGTCGTCGACCACTTTCTCTTCGCCGAAGATGGTCCGCACGTGGGTGGCAAAACCGGCTTCGTTATAGAAAAAAACACTGTTGAATGTAACAAAGCTCAGCGCTACGAGTGCGGCGGGGGCAATGGCGTATTTTAAGAGCTGTACCTTGTTGATCAGCATGATCGGTCCCTGATGGCGTTTTGAGGTCGCCGATGCTGATGATCGGCGAATAATCCGTCAAGGGGGGCCGTTTAGCGCTTTGTGCGCGCCGTCAAAGTTTCAGGCAGGAGCCAGTTCGAAGGCGCTTTGTTGCAGTCCCTGGCAGTCAACTTGCAACGCCCAGCCCTGTTTATCCCAGTCGCCAAGCACAATGCGTTGCGCTACCTGGCCGTTGACTTGTAGCGAGTGTGTAGCAGGGCGGTGGGTATGGCCGTGAATCAGGGAGCACACACGGTGGGCGGCCATGATGCGCGGTACTTCATCCGTGGTGACGTCGACAATATCGCCGGCTTTCATCCGCGTTTGCGTGCGGCTTTCATTGCGCAGTTTGCGCGCCAGTTTTTGCCGGGTTTTGAGCGGCAAGTTGCGCAGGATAAACAGCGAAATGGGGTTGCGCAGCCAACGGCGCAACTTCATGTAGCCGATGTCCTGAGTGCACAGGCTGTCGCCATGCATCAGTAATGTCCGCTCACCGTTAAGCTCGATCACGCACGGGTCGGGAAGCAGGGTGCAACCAGCTTCTTGGCAGAAGGTCTTGCCGATCAGGAAATCACGATTGCCATGCATCAGGTAAATACGTGTGCCGCGCTCGCTAAGGCTGCGCAATGCTTGGGCAATCGAGCGTTGAAAAGGCGTGATGGCGTCGTCGCCGATCCACACTTCAAAGAAGTCGCCGAGGATATACAGGGCGTCAGCGTGAACTGCACGGGTTTCGAGAAAGTGCAGAAACGCCCGGCTGATATCCGGGCGCGCCTGTTCAAGATGCAGATCGGAGATCAGTAGAATCACTCAACGATCTCGGCGCGCTCGATGATCACGTCATCAACCGGTACATCCTGGTGGCCAGACTTGCTGGTGGTTGCAACGGCCTTGATGGCGTTGACCACGTCCATGCCTTCAACCACTTCACCGAACACCGCATAGCCCCAGCCTTGTACGGTCGGCGCGCTGTGGTTGAGGAAGCTGTTGTCGCCCACGTTGATAAAGAACTGCGCAGAGGCCGAATGCGGCTCCATGGTACGGGCCATAGCTACGGTGCCGATCTTGTTGGCGACGCCGTTGTTGGCTTCGTTCTTGATCGGGGCGCGGGTGGTTTTTTGTTTCATGCCCGGCTCGAAACCGCCGCCTTGAATCATGAAGTTGCTGATTACGCGGTGGAACACCGTGTTGTCGTAGTGGCCTTCCGAGACGTACTGCTTGAAGTTGGCCACAGTTTCCGGGGCTTTGTCTTCGAACAGGTTAAGGGTGATAACGCCGTGGTTGGTGTGCAGCTTGATCATGTAGGTAATCGCTCTGTCGATAAATCCGTGAGCCGCTGAATTTCCAGCAAAGGGCATTGCAGCGGTTCTTGGGCCTGTCAGGGGGTTGACAGCTTCGGCTATGATAAGCGCTTTGTATAAGCCGGCCTACCCTGAGAGCCTGTCCACAACCTGCTGCGCGTTGGCTAAACGGCGTTGAAAACTACCTCGGAATGCTCATTTACAGTCGTAAACTCCGCTTCCTCGGCTATTTTCGCCACCGATTAGCTCTAGCTCGCAAGGTTGTGAACAGGCTCTAAATCGTGCCCCGCACTCGCCAAGGACCCCATGAGCAAGCCAGAAATTGTCGCCGCCGCTAACTTTCTTCGTCCCATCGTCCAGGCTGACTTGGATGCCGGCAAGCACGCGAAGATCATTACCCGTTTTCCGCCGGAGCCTAATGGCTACCTGCATATTGGCCACGCCAAGTCGATCTGTCTGAACTTCGGCCTGGCCAAGGAGTTTGGTGGCGAGTGCAACCTGCGCTTTGATGACACCAACCCCGCCAAGGAAGACCAGGAGTACATCGACGCGATCAAGAGCGACGTGCAGTGGCTGGGTTTTCAGTGGGCGGGCGAGGAGCGTTATGCCTCCAATTATTTCGACCAGCTGCATGCCTGGGCCATCGAGCTGATCAAGGCGGGCAAAGCCTTCGTCTGTGACCTGAACGCCGAAGAGATGCGTGCCTACCGCGGCAATCTTACCGAGCCGGGCAAGAACAGCCCGTTCCGTGAGCGCAGCGTTGAGGAAAACCTTGATCTGTTCGCGCGTATGAAAGCCGGCGAATTCGCTGATGGCGTTCGTTCGCTGCGTGCGAAAATCGATATGGCCTCGCCGAACATCAACCTGCGCGACCCGATCCTCTATCGCATTCGTCATGCTCACCACCACCAGACGGGTGACAAGTGGTGCATCTACCCGAGCTATGACTTCACCCACGGTCAGTCGGACGCCATCGAAGGCATCACCCACTCGATCTGTACCCTGGAGTTCGAAGACCACCGTCCGCTGTACGAGTGGTTCCTGGCGCAGCTGCCAGTGCCGGCGCAGCCGCGTCAGTACGAGTTCGCTCGCCTGAACCTCAACTACACGATTACCAGCAAGCGCAAGCTCAAGCAGCTGGTTGACGAAAACCACGTCAATGGTTGGGACGACCCGCGCATGTCGACCCTGTCGGGCTTCCGCCGTCGCGGCTATACCCCGGCGTCGATCCGCGCCTTCTGCGATATGATTGGCGTCAACCGCGCTGGCGGCGTGGTGGATATTGGCATGCTGGAATTCGCTATTCGTGATGACCTGGACGCCAATGCCGCACGCGCCATGTGCGTGCTCAAGCCGCTGAAAGTGGTGATCAGCAATTACCCGGAAGGGAAGAAGGAAAACCTGGAACTGGCGCGCCATCCCAAGCAGGACATGGGCGTACGCGTGCTGCCGTTCAGTCGCGAAATCTACATCGATGCCAGCGACTTCGAAGAAGTCCCGCCGGCCGGCTTCAAACGCCTGATCCCAGGCGGTGAAGTGCGTCTGCGTGGCAGCTACGTGATTCGCGCCGATGAGGCGATCAAGGATGCCGAGGGCAATATCGTTGAACTGCGCTGCAGCTACGACGAAAACACCCTGGGCAAGAACCCTGAAGGTCGCAAGGTCAAGGGCGTGATTCACTGGGTGCCGGCCGCTGAAAGCGTTGAGTGTGAAGTGCGCCTGTATGACCGCCTGTTCCGTTCCGCCAACCCGGAGAAGGACGAAGAGGGTGGCAGCTTCCTCGACAACATCAACCCGGATTCGCTGGTGGTGCTCAAGGGCTGTCGCGCTGAGCCATCCCTGGCTGAGGCTGCCCCGGAAGAGCGCTTTCAGTTCGAGCGCGAAGGCTACTTCTGCGCGGATATGAAGGACAGCAAACCGGGTGCGCCAGTGTTTAACCGTACCGTAACGCTGCGTGACTCCTGGGCCTAAGGCCCAGTCGCTCTGATTAGAACCGGGCCGGTACGCTGGCCCGCGGTTTCCAAGGAACTGCAATGCTCTCGATCTACAACACGCTGACCAAAAGCAAAGACGTCTTCAAACCGCTGGTGGGTAACCAGGTGCGCATGTATGTGTGCGGCATGACGGTTTACGACTTCTGTCATATCGGTCATGCGCGGGTGATGGTGGCGTTCGATGTGGTGACTCGCTGGCTGCGCCACCGTGGCTATGACGTGACCTACGTGCGCAATATCACCGACATCGACGACAAGATCATCAAGCGTGCCAACGAGAACGGCGAGCCGTTTGAAGCGCTGGTCGAGCGCATGATCGCCGCTATGCACGAAGACGAGGCACGCCTGAATGTGCTGCGCCCGGATCAGGAACCACGTGCTACTGGGCATATCGCCGGTATGCACCAGATGATCCAGACCCTGATCGACAAGGGTTTTGCCTACGCGCCCGGCAATGGTGACGTGTACTACCGCGTCACCAAGTTCGAAACCTACGGCAAGCTGTCGCGCCGCAAGATCGATGAGCTGAAGATCGGTGCGCGCATTGAAGTGGACGAAATCAAAGAAGATCCGCTGGATTTCGTCCTATGGAAAGGCGTCAAACCCGGCGAGCCGAGCTGGGAGTCGCCTTGGGGTGCCGGTCGTCCGGGCTGGCATATCGAGTGCTCGGTGATGTCGACCTGCTGCCTGGGTGAGACCTTCGATATTCATGGCGGCGGCCCGGATCTGGTGTTCCCGCACCACGAAAACGAGATCGCGCAGAGCGAAGCGGCCACCGGCAAGCTCTACGCCAACGCTTGGATGCACGCCGGCGCGGTGCGTGTGGACGGCGAGAAGATGTCCAAGTCCCTGGGCAACTTCTTCACCATTCGCGAAGTGCTGGAGAAGTATCACCCGGAAGTGGTGCGCTACCTGCTGGTGTCCAGCCATTACCGCAGCCCGATCAACTACTCAGAAGACAGCCTGCGTGAAGCCAAAGGCGCCCTGGAACGTTTCTATAACGCACTCAAGGGCCTGCCTGTTGCTGCCCCGGCTGGTGGCGAAGCCTTTGTTGAGCGTTTTGCGGCGGCCATGGATGACGACTTCAACTCGCCGGAAGCCTGCGCTGTGTTGTTCGAACTGGCGCGTGAGATCAACCGCCTGCGCGAAAGCGATGTGCAGGCTGCTGCTGGGCTGGCTGCGCGCTTGAAGGGCCTGGCTGGGGTGCTCGGCGTGTTGCAGCTGGAGCCTGAAGCCTTCCTCCAGGCTGGCGCTGCAGGCAAGGTCGATGCTGCTGAAGTTGAAGCCTTGATTGCCGCACGTCTGCAGGCCCGTGCCGAGAAGAACTGGGGCGAGTCTGACCGCATTCGCGACCAGCTCACCGCCATGGGCGTGGTGCTGGAAGACGGCAAGGGTGGCACTACCTGGCGTTTGGCGGAGTAAGGCAGGTGTTGGATTAAACAGGCCGCTTTCGAGCGGCTTGTTTATTTGCGGCTATGGAAATAGAGGGAAGACTCAATGCACGCCAGTCGTCTATCGCGAACCTTGGTTACGTTTCTGCTCTGGGTGGCGGCCTTGTATGTGTTGCTCTGCGTTGCTTTGCTGGTGTTCCAGCGTTCGCTTATCTACTTCCCACAGCCCCGCGCTATCGATAACCCCAACACGCTGCTGAAGCTGTCCATGGAAGATGCCGAGGTGCTGGTTTCTACCCGGCTACTCGAGGGGCGCAATGCCCTGATCTATTTCGGCGGCAACGGCGAGGATGTCTCCCTCAATCTGCCCGAATTTTCCCAGGCTTTCAGCGACCATGCGCTCTACCTGCTGCATTACCGAGGTTACGGCGGAAGCAGCGGCTCGCTCACAGAAGAGGCTATTCAAACCGATGCGCTTGCTCTGTTCGACCAGGTTTATGCCCAGCACCCCTGCACTGTGGTGGTGGGGCGCAGTTTGGGCTCGGGTGTGGCAGTGCGCCTTGCCAGTCAGCGGCCGGCAGCCCATTTGGTTCTGATTACGCCTTACAACAGCATCCAGGAGCTGGCGCAGAGCCGTTTCCCTTATATCCCCGTGCAGTGGCTGCTTAAGGATAAATTCGAGTCCTGGCAGTACGCCCAGCAGATTCGTGTGCCAACACTGTTGATCGCGGCGGAGTGGGATCAGGTCATTCCTCGCGTCAGCACCGATGCGCTTTTCAGCCATTTCACCCCGGGTGTGGCTGCGCTCAAGGTTATTCCGGCAGCGGGACATAACTCGTTATCGCAACGCCCGGAATACTTGGAGCTGCTTAAGGGCGCGTTGTGTAAGGGCTAAGGCGGTGCTGGCTTGGCCTTGTTTGATCTATGCGCGTGAGAGTGTGAGCAGACTCATAGTGATCACGTGAACCGTTAGGCCGCAGGGCTAAGTTCCACAGTCAGTTCCATAGGCCCGGCAGGCGGGCGTACTGCAGTGGGGTACCGAGAGCACGTCTTGATGCAGCACGTTGCAGAGTGTCGCGTTGGGCACAGAGCGGTTGCTTGTCGGTGGCCAGGCTCACATCTTCTGCCACATCCGGAAGAGCCTGCAGGTACTTCTGCATATGCCGTGCGGTGTAGGGGTTGAGGTCGTGGAAGGTCACGAAGGCTGGCACAGGCTGGGTGTTACAAAGGCTACGACGTGCTCTAGCGCGACGTCAGCCCTGATTCCCGTAAGCGTTTGTACAGCGTGTTGCGGCTGACCCCTAGGCTGCGCGCCAGGTGCGAGATATTGCCGCCGCAGGCCTGGTACTGGCTGGCCAGATCATCAGCGCTGTTGCTCACCAGCGGTTGCGGCTGGGTGGCGGCTGTTGGCGCAGCAGCTGGCTGCAAGTCGGCAAAGAAATCATCCGGCAAGTGTTCTGCACGGATCTGCTGATCCTCCGCCATGGCCAGGGCAATCTGCAGGACGCTGCTCAGCTGGCGCAGATTGCCAGGCCATGGGTGACGCTCGAACAGGCTCAGTACCTCCTGGCTGAGTCCCGCCCATTGCTGTGGCTCGCGGTGGTAATCCCAGATGCGTTGGACCATGGCGGCCTTGTCGGTGCGTTCACGCAGCGGCGGCAGCTCGAGGTTGAGGCCGCTAATGCGGTAGTAGAGGTCCTGGCGAAATAGCCCACTTTCCACATCTTGGCGCAGCGGGCGGTTGGTGGCAGAAATCAGGCGGATATCCACCGGGTACAGCTCACTGCTGCCCAACGGCTGTACGCAGCGCTCCTGCAATACTCGCAGCAAGCGGGCCTGCACCCGCAGCGGCATATCGCCGACTTCGTCGAGAAACAACGTGCCTTTGTCGGCCTTGCGGATCAGGCCGATGCTGCCTTTCTGATTGGCCCCGGTAAATGCGCCTTTTTCATAACCAAACAGCTCGGACTCCACCAGCTCGGCGGGAATGGCCGCGCAGTTGACTGCGATAAATGCCTGGCTGGCACGCGAGCTGGCGTGGTGCAGGGCTTTGACGAAAACCTCCTTGCCGACGCCAGTTTCGCCATGCACCAGGATCGGGATGTTCTTTTCCAGTAACCGCTCGGCCTGACGCACGGCTTTATCGACACGCGGGTCGCCGAGGTTGAGCGAGGCGAGGGCGAAGGAGGTGCACGTGGCGTTGGCAGGCGGCTGCTGGGTTTGGCGAAAGTCGCGGGCCTGGATTGGCGAGGGTTGCTGTGGGCGTTTGATCTGAGCATGAAAGCGAAAACGCCCGCTGGCGCGCAGGTTGAACGGCAGCGCCTCGGGCTGGTTGAGCAGTTGCTGCAGCGGTACGTCGAACAGGCTTTCGATATTCACCCGGGTCAGGCCCACGCCGAGCAGGCTGTCGGCACGGCGATTGGCGGAAACCACCTGGCCTTGCTCATCAAAAATCAGCAACCCAGCCCAGGGGCTGCTGAGGTTGTCCAGGCTGGTATTGAAACTCAGCTGGAAGTATCGCTGCTGGAACAGGTTGAGGATCAGGCGGTTTTCCACCGACTGGCTCATCATCTTGACCATGCCTAGAGTGTGCGAGGGCGGCAGGTAGCTGTCGCTGGACACATCCAGCACCGCGATCATCTGCCGTTGTTCATCAAAAATCGGCGAGGCCGAGCCGGTCATAAAGCGGTTGGCTTTGAGGAAGTGCTCATCGTGCTGAATGTGGACGGCCTGGGAGCAACTCAGGGCGGTGCCGATGGCATTGGTACCGGTATAGCGCTCCAGCCAGGTGGCTCCAGCGACAAAGCCGGCGGCGCGGCTCGGTTCGATAAAGCGTTGGTCACCCCAGGATTGCAGCACCTGGCCCTGATGGTCGGCCAGCATGATCAGGCAATTGGAATTGGCCAGGATGGTGCCGTAGTAAGGCAGCACTTCCTTGTGGGTGGTGTGCACCAGAGCGTGTTGGCTTTCCAGCAGGGCGTTGACTTCGCCGCGTTCGGGCTGGTTGAAGATAGGTGTGCTCTGGTGGGTCAGGCCGTAGTCACGGCAACGTGTCCAGGAGTCCTGGATGATGGTCTCGTGAGGCAGGGCAGTGACAGCGTCAGCCATGACAGGTCTCTCGCGCGGGTTCTTGTTGTTATGGGCCACGGTCTGCGCCGGGCCTGTGCAGTGTCGCCGAAGGCTGTTCAATGTCAACGCTGTAACTGTTCAGTTGTTCACTGTGCACTGTTCAAAACTGTTCAGTGCTGTCTCCGTGTGTTGTTTAACTTTGGTGGTAGTTGTTTTAAATCAATGGCTTATTTTTGCTTTGAAGGGTTGGCACGGAACTCGCCTTGTAGCTGGGTAGATAACAAGAAAAAGGACGGCCCATGTCACTTACCCTGGAGCATGTCACGCGGATCGTTGATCACCAGCTGTATATCGACGATGCCTGCCTGAGCTTCGAACCTGGCTCCTTCAATGTGCTGCTGGGGCGCACGCTGTCTGGCAAGACCAGCCTGATGCGCCTGATGGCGGGCCTGGATAAACCCACGAGCGGACGCATTCTGATGAGTGGCGCCGATATGACCCAGGTGCCGGTGCGCCAGCGCAACGTGTCGATGGTCTATCAGCAGTTCATCAATTATCCGACCCTTACGGTGTTCGAGAACATCGCCTCGCCGCTGCGCCAGGCCGGTGTGAGTAAGGCGTTGATTGAAGAGAAAGTGCATGCCACGGCGCAGATGCTGCGCATTGATGGTTTGCTCAAGCGCTACCCGCTGGAACTGTCCGGCGGCCAGCAGCAGCGCACGGCGATGGCGCGGGCGCTGGTCAAGGACGCTTCCTTGATTCTGTTCGATGAGCCGCTGGTCAACCTCGACTACAAGCTGCGTGAAGAGCTGCGCCAGGAGATGCGCGAGCTGTTCCAGGCTCGCCACACTATCGCCATCTATGCCACCACCGAGCCCAATGAGGCGCTGGCCCTGGGTGGCACCACCACCATCCTGCATGAGGGGCGGGTGGTGCAGAGCGGCAAGACCGTCGAGGTCTATCACCGTCCGCAGCAGGTGTTGGCCGCCGAGCTGTTCTCGGAACCGGCGATCAACCTGATGCCGGGGCGCGTCAGCGGCACCGAAGTAAGTTTTGCCGATACCGTGCATTTCCCGCTCAACCCGGACCTGCAAGGTATCGCCGAAGGTGAGTATCGTTTCGGCGTACGTCCCAGTCATATCGGTCTAGTGCCGTCTAACGACGATGATCTGGAGCTGGCGGTGACGGTCGAGCTGGCCGAGATCAGCGGTTCGGAAACCTTCCTGCATGTGCGCAACGAGCAGTTCGTGCTGGTACTGCATCTGCCTGGGGTGCATGAATACGACGTGGATAGCGCGATTCTTATTTATATCCCGACCCATAAATTGTTTGTCTTTTCCGCGGATGGGCAGCTGATTCAGGCGCCAAGCCGGCGTCTGGGGAGGGTTGCCTGATGGCCGAGATCCGTTTGCTCAATCTGGCCCACAGTTACAGTCGCACGCCGACTGGCGCGGCCGATTACGCCATTCGCGAGATGAATCATGTGTGGGGGCAGGGCGGCGCCTATGCGCTGCTGGGGCCATCCGGCTGTGGCAAGTCGACCCTGCTCAACATCATTTCCGGGCTGCTCAGCCCTTCGCACGGCGAAGTGCAGTTTGATGGCAAGGTGGTCAACGCGCTGCCGCCCGAGCAGCGCAATATCGCCCAGGTTTTCCAGTTTCCGGTGGTCTACGACACCATGACGGTGTTCGACAACCTGGCCTTCCCCTTGCGTAATCAGGGCATGAGTGAGGCGAAGATCCTCACCAAGGTCAACGAAATTGCCGAGGTACTGGAGCTGCACCCGTTGCTGCACAAGCGCGCCAGCAACCTGACTGCCGACGAAAAGCAGAAGGTTTCCATGGGCCGCGGCCTGGTGCGCGATGATGTCTCGGCGATCCTGTTCGACGAGCCATTGACGGTGATCGATCCGCATCTCAAGTGGAAGCTACGACGCAAGCTCAAGCAGATTCACGAGCAGTTCAATATCACCATGGTCTACGTCACCCACGACCAGCTCGAAGCCTCGACCTTCGCCGACAAGATCGCGGTGATGTATGGCGGTCAGATTGTCCAGTTCGGCACGCCGCGTGAGTTGTTCGAGCGCCCCAGCCATACCTTTGTCGGCTACTTCATTGGTAGCCCGGGGATGAACCTGATTGATGTGCTGCCTTATGCCGGCGGAGTGCGTTTCAACAACACCGTGCTGCCGTTATCGGCAGCGCTCAATCGACGCCTGGCCGAATTCCCAGGGGCCAAGCTGAAAATCGGTATCCGCCCGGAGTTCATCCACGTCTGGGATGGCCCAAACGAAGATGCGCTGTGTGGCGAGGTGGTGCATGTTGAAGACCTCGGCACCTATAAAATTCTTACCCTCAAGCTCGATGGCCAGTCACTCAAGGTCCGCCTGCAGGAAGATCAGCCCGTGCCGCAGCAGCAGGTATACCTGAGCTTCCCGACGCAGTGGTTGATGCTTTACGCCGATGATTTTCTGGTTGAGGCGCAAGCGCTGGAGGTGCAGCCATGAAGGTGCAGAACAACAAGGCTTGGTGGCTGGTGCTGCCGGTATTTCTGCTGGTGGCGTTCAGCGCCATCGTGCCGATGATGACGGTGGTCAATTACTCGGTGCAGGACATCTTCGACCACTCCACCCGTTATTTCGTCGGGGTCGATTGGTACAAGCAGGTACTGCAGGACACCCGCCTGCATGACTCGCTGCTACGCCAGTTCATCTTCTCCGCGTGTGTACTGCTGATCGAAATTCCTTTAGGGATTGCCATCGCCCTGTGCATGCCGACCAAGGGTCGCATGGCCTCGCTGGTACTGATCGTGCTGGCGATTCCGCTGCTGATTCCGTGGAGCGTGGTTGGCACCATCTGGCAGATATTTGGCCGTGCCGACATTGGCCTGCTTGGCTGGACCCTAAATAGCCTGGGCATCAGCTACAACTATGCCTCCAATACCAGCGACGCCTGGGTCACTGTGCTGATCATGGACGTCTGGCACTGGACCTCTTTGGTGGCATTGCTGTGCTATTCGGGCCTGCGCGCCATTCCTGATGTGTATTACCAGGCCGCGCGTATCGACCGTGCATCTGACTGGGCGGTGTTCCGCCATATCCAGCTGCCCAAGTTGAAGAGCGTGCTGCTGATCGCGGTGATGCTGCGTTTTATGGACAGCTTCATGATCTACACCGAGCCCTTTGTGCTCACTGGCGGCGGGCCGGGAAACGCCACTACTTTCCTCAGTCAGACCTTGACGCAAATGGCCATCGGCCAGTTCGACCTGGGCCCAGCGGCGGCGTTTTCGCTGGTGTACTTCCTGATCATCCTGTTGGTGTCCTGGCTGTTCTACACCGCCATGACCCACAACGATAAGACTCGCTGAGGCCGACCATGACCCTACGCAAGAAGGTGGTACTGGGGCTGTATGTCCTGTTCCTGCTGGTGCCGATCTACTGGCTGCTGAACATGTCGTTCAAGAGCAATACCGAGATCCTCGGTGGCCTGACGCTCTGGCCGCATGCGTTCACCCTGGAAAACTACAAGGTGATCTTCACCGACCCGAGCTGGTACGAGGGCTATCTAAACTCGCTGTATTACGTGTGTCTGAACACGATGATCTCGCTGACGGTGGCATTGCCGGCGGCCTATGCGTTTTCACGCTACCGTTTCCTCGGCGACAAGCACCTGTTCTTCTGGCTGCTGACTAACCGCATGGCGCCACCGGCGGTATTTCTGCTGCCGTTCTTTCAGCTGTATTCGTCCATCGGCTTGTTCGATACGCATATTGCCGTGGCACTGGCGCACTGCCTATTTAACGTGCCGCTGGCGGTGTGGATTCTTGAAGGATTTATGTCAGGAGTGCCGAAGGAAATCGACGAAACCGCCTATATCGACGGCTACAGTTTTCCAAAATTCTTCGTGAAGATTTTTATCCCGCTGATCGGCTCGGGCATCGGCGTCACCGCGTTCTTCTGCTTCATGTTTTCCTGGGTCGAGCTGCTGCTGGCGCGCACCCTGACCTCGGTGGATGCCAAACCGATTGCCGCAGTAATGACCCGCACCGTGTCGGCGTCGGGGATCGATTGGGGCGTGCTGGCGGCGGCGGGGGTGTTGACCATATTGCCGGGCATGCTGGTGATCTGGTTTGTGCGTAACCATGTGGCCAAGGGCTTTGCCCTGGGCCGGGTATAGGAGCAGCGACTATGGATTGGATGGCCTGGACTCTGCCGACGGCGTTGTTTTTCGGCTTTATCGGCATGCTGCTGGTCGGCATGACGATCTGGGAACTGCGTTCGCCCTGTATCGAGCGCAAAGGCTTGTTGCCGATCAGTACCACGCGTGGTGATCGGTTGTTTATCGGTCTGCTTGGAAGTGCCTACCTGCACCTGCTGGTGGTGGGCGCGACCGATTGGAGTGTCTGGATAGCCTCGGTGCTGTCCCTGTTCTGGTTGTTTGCAGTGATGCGTTGGGGCTAATTCGGGCTGCCTTGGATACGCCAGCTTGTTGGGCGCGGCCATGACCCGTTTGCCTCATTCCAAACCCTGAGATGGAGGTCTCTATGTTCGACAATAACAACAAAACTCGACATAGCATGGCGCTGGCTGCCCTGCTGACGTTGTCCGGCTTGAGCGGCGCAGCCTGGGCTGATGCCTACGAAGAAGCGGCAAAGAAGTGGATCGGTGAGGAGTTCAACCCCTCGACCCTGACGCCTGAGCAGCAGCTGGCTGAATTGCAGTGGTTTATCAAAGCGGCCGAGCCGTTCCGTGGCATGAGCATCAGTGTGGCTTCGGAAACCATTGCCACTCATGAATATGAATCCAAGGTTCTGGCCAAGGCCTTCAGTGAAATCACCGGTATCAACCTTAAGCACGACCTGATGCAGGAGGGTGATGTAGTCGAAAAGCTGCAAACTCAGATGCAGTCGGACAAGAACATCTATGACGGCTATATCAACGACTCGGACCTGATTGGTACGCACTTTCGCTACGGTAAGGCGGTGGCGATCAGCGACATGATGGAGGGCGAGGGCAAGGCGGTAACATCGCCGACCCTGGATCTCGAAGACTTTATTGGCCTGTCGTTTACGACCGGGCCTGATGGCAAGCTGTATCAGCTGCCCGACCAGCAGTTCGCCAACCTCTATTGGTTCCGCGCTGACTGGTTCGAGCGCCCGGAACTGAAGGCCAAGTTCAAAGAAATTTACGGCTATGAGTTAGGCGTGCCGGTTAACTGGTCGGCCTATGAAGACATCGCCGAATTCTTCTCTGAGAAGGTCAAGGAAATCGATGGCCAGCGCATCTATGGCCATATGGATTACGGCAAGAAGGCCCCGTCCCTGGGTTGGCGCTTTACCGATGCCTGGTTCTCCATGGCGGGTGGCGGCGACAAGGGCCTGCCTAACGGCTTGCCGGTGGATGAGTGGGGCATTCGCGTCGACGGTTGCCGTCCGGTGGGTTCCAGCGTTGCCCGTGGCGGCGATACCAACGGCCCGGCGGCGGTGTATGCCACCACCAAGTATGTCGACTGGATGCGCAAATACGCGCCGCCAGAAGCGCAGGGCATGACCTTCTCTGAGTCTGGTCCGGTTCCAGCACAGGGCAGCATTGCTCAGCAGATTTTCTGGTACACCGCCTTCACTGCCGACATGACCAAAGCTGGTTTGCCAGTGGTCAACGAAGATGGCACGCCGAAATGGCGTATGGCGCCGTCACCTAAAGGCCCGTATTGGGAAGAGGGCATGAAGCTGGGTTATCAGGACACTGGTTCCTGGACTTTCCTCAAGTCCACCCCAGAGAAACAGCGCCTGGCAGCCTGGCTGTATGCGCAGTTTGTTACCTCAAAAACCGTTTCGCTGAAGAAGACTCTGGTTGGCCTGACGCCGATTCGTGAGTCGGATATCAACTCGCAAGCCATGACCGACGTCGCGCCGAAACTGGGCGGCCTGGTGGAGTTCTATCGCAGCCCTGCTCGCGTGCAGTGGACTCCAACCGGTACCAATGTGCCGGACTACCCGCGTCTGGCTCAGCTGTGGTGGCAGTTTATTGCTGAAGCAGCCAGCGGTGATAAAACACCACAAGAGGCGCTGGATGGCCTTGCTGCTGCACAGGACACCATGATGGCTCGTCTGGAGCGTTCTGGCGTGCTCGGTGAGTGTGGCCCGAAACTCAATGAACCACGTGATCCGCAATACTGGCTGGATCAGCCGGGTGCACCGAAGCCCAAGCTGGCCAACGAGAAGCCTCAGGGTGAAACCATCAACTACAACGAACTGCTGAAGTCCTGGGAGCAAGCCCGCGAATAAGCGTAGTGGCTTGAGCTCGGCATAAAAAAACGGCACCTACAGGTGCCGTTTTTTATTTCTGTCAGCGCTGCACTCAGTCGTGCAGGTGCTCGGCGGCATGCAGGGTGTTTTCCAGCAGGCAGGCGCGGGTCATCGGGCCAACGCCGCCTGGCACTGGGGTAATCCAGCCAGCGCGGGGCAGGGCGGTTTCATACACTACATCGCCAATCAGCTTGCCGTCGGTTTGGCGGTTGATGCCAACGTCAATGACGATGGCGCCGGGCTTGACCCACTCGCCATGCACCAGGCCAGGCTTACCGGCCGCGACTACGACGATATCGGCCTGGCCGACATGCATCGGTAGGTCTTTGGTAAAACGGTGGGTGACGGTAACGGTGCAGCCGGCCAGCAGCAGCTCCATTGCCATCGGTCGGCCGACGATATTCGACGCGCCAACCACCACTGCGTGCATGCCATACAGGTCAACGCCCGTGCTTTGCAGCAGGGTCATGATGCCTTTCGGAGTGCAGGGGCGCAGCAATGGCATGCGCTGGGCCAGGCGGCCGATGTTGTAGGGATGGAAGCCATCAACGTCTTTATCCGGGCGGATGCGCTCCAGCAATAAAGAAGCGTCCAGATGTTCCGGCAGCGGCAGTTGTACCAGAATGCCGTCGATGCTCGGCTCGTCATTCAGGCGGTCGATCAATGCCATCAGCTCGTCTTGGCCAGTAGTGGCTGGCAGGTCATAGGCTTGTGAGACGAAGCCAACTTCTTCGCAGTCTTTGCGTTTGTGCGAAACGTAGACCTGAGACGCAGGGTCGCTACCGACGAGAATCACTGCCAGCCCGGGTGCGCGCAGGCCTTGCTGGCGTCGTTCGGCGACACGTTGGGCGATCTGCTGGCGCAGGCTGGCGGCAATTGCTTTGCCATCGATCAGTTGTGCGGTCATTGCGCTTGGTTAACCATAAAGAAAGGATGGAAAAAGGACGCGCATTCTCGCATGACCATGCTGTGGGGCAAAGGCGCACGCCGCGGTTTTCGCGTAACTCCTTTAAATGGCTGAATTTTTTTAACTTTTCCTGTTGACGACCTGAAACCGGCTCTATAACATTCGCCCCGCTTGTCGAGCACAGCCAGTCGCTGGGTAAGACGGCAAAGGTGGAAGCTGCAAAGTTTTTTCCGAAGCCGAAAGCTTTAAGTCTGCATTAGCAGATGGATAGGCGCCCGTAGCTCAGCTGGATAGAGCATCCGCCTTCTAAGCGGATGGTCGCAGGTTCGAGTCCTGCCGGGTGCGCCATTTGGCGGTCTTGGCTCAAGCAAAATGCAATATGGTGGGCGTAGCTCAGTTGGTAGAGCGCAGGATTGTGACTCCTGTTGTCGTGGGTTCGATCCCCATCGTCCACCCCATATTCCAAGGCGCCAGGTTAAATCCTGGCGTTTTTGTATAAAGCTTTACCACGCGGACGTGGTGGAATTGGTAGACACACTGGATTTAGGTTCCAGCGCCGCAAGGCGTGAGAGTTCGAGTCTCTCCGTCCGCACCATCTTTTAGAGCTTCCTCCCGTTTGCTGCCTGCATCTAGGGTGACTTCTGCATATTGACCCTCTAGAATGCATGCCCTTAATTAGGGCCCGGTAAACGGCCGGCTTATGTGTGCAACGAGGATTATCCATGCAAGTTTCTGTTGAAAACACTTCTGCTCTCGAGCGCCGCATGACCGTTGGTGTCTCTGTTGAGCGCATCGAAACTGAAGTCAACAAGCGTCTGCAACAGACTGCCCGCCGTGCCAAAGTTCCTGGTTTCCGTCCTGGCAAAGTGCCAATGAGCGTGATCCGTCAGCGTTATGAAGATGCTGCTCGTCAGGAAGCTCTGGGTGATCTGATCCAATCCACTTTCTACGAAGCCGTTGTTGAGCAGAAGCTCAATCCAGCTGGCGCTCCGGCCGTTGAGCCGAAGTCGTTCGAGAAAGGCAAGGATCTGGAATACGTTGCGACCTTCGAAGTATTCCCTGAATTCACCGTTGGCGGGTTCGAGTCCATCGCCATCGAGCGCTTGCAGGCTGACGTGGCTGACGCTGACGTCGACAACATGCTGGAAATCCTGCGCAAGCAGAACACTCGTTTCGAAGCTGCCGAGCGCGCTGCTGAGAATGGCGACCAACTGAACATCGACTTTGTTGGCAAGATTGATGGCGAAGCCTTTGCGGGCGGTTCAGCCAAGGGTGCTCAGCTGGTTCTCGGTTCTGGCCGCATGATCCCAGGCTTTGAAGATGCACTGGTAGGCGCCAAGGCTGGCGAAGAGCGCGTAATCAGCCCGACTTTCCCAGCTGATTATCAGAACCTCGACCTGGCTGGCAAAACTGCCGAGTTCACCGTCACCGTCAACAGCATCGCGGCACCTCAGCTGCCTGAGCTGAATGATGATTTCTTTGCCCTGTTTGGCGTGAAAGAAGGCGGCCTGGAAGGCTTCCGCGCTGAAGTGCGCAAGAACATGGGGCGCGAGCTGCGCCAGGCCATCAAATCCAAGATTAAAAACCAGGTTATGGACGGTCTGCTGGCTGCTAACCCGATCGAAGTGCCGAAGGCGCTGATCAGCAATGAAGTGGACCGTCTGCGTGTGCAGGCCGTTCAGCAGTTCGGTGGCAACCTCAAGCCTGATCAGCTGCCAGCTGAGCTGTTCGAAGAACAAGCCAAGCGCCGCGTTGTGCTGGGTCTGGTTGTGGCTGAAGTGGTCAAGCAGTGCGAACTGAAGGCGGATGACGCACGTGTTCGCGAAATGATTCAGGAAATGGCTTCGGCTTACCAAGAGCCTGAGCAGGTTGTGGCCTGGTACTACAAAAACGACCAGCAGATGAACGAAGTGCGTTCGGTTGTACTGGAAGAGCAAGTTGTAGATACTGTTTTGCAGAAGGCTAACGTGACCGATAAAGCGGTCTCGTACGAAGAAGCTGTCAAGCCGGTAGAAGCACCACAAGCCGCCTGATTTCTTTACCTCGTTCGAATGCGTCATAAGCCAGCCGTCGTGCTGGCTTATGAGTATTTGTGACATGACTATTTAGGGAGCGAGTGCACGCATGTCCCGCAATCCTTTTATGCAGCAAATGCCTTATATCCAAGCCGCTGGCGGCCTGGTACCCATGGTTGTCGAACAGTCGGCTCGCGGTGAGCGCGCCTATGACATCTATTCGCGCCTGCTCAAGGAGCGAGTGATCTTTCTTGTAGGCCCTGTAGAAGACTACATGGCCAACCTGATCTGTGCGCAACTGCTGTTCCTTGAAGCGGAAAATCCGGACAAGGACATCCATCTTTACATCAACTCCCCAGGCGGTTCGGTGACGGCGGGTATGTCGATCTACGACACCATGCAGTTCATCAAGCCTAACGTGTCGACCACCTGTATTGGTCAGGCATGCAGCATGGGCGCATTCCTGCTGACCGCTGGCGCCGAGGGCAAGCGTTACTGCCTGCCGAACTCGCGCGTGATGATTCACCAACCTCTGGGTGGTTTCCAGGGCCAGGCGTCGGACATCGAAATCCACGCCAAGGAAATCCTGTTTATCCGCGAGCGTCTTAACACGCTGATGGCCAAGCACAGTGGGCACACCCTGGAAGAAATCGAGCGCGATACCAATCGTGATAACTTCATGAGCGCCGAAGCCGCTCGTGAGTACGGGTTGATCGACGCGGTGATTGAAAAGCGCCCCGCTTAATATAAGCAGCTCTAAATAGGGCGGGTCGGCGTGTCCGGCCTCCGGCGGGCTTGAAAAAGCCCGCATAAGCCTTCATCTTGTGTTGCAAGCCTATCGGATTTGGATCGAACGAATGACTGACACCCGCAACGGCGAGGACAACGGCAAGTTGCTTTATTGCTCCTTCTGCGGCAAAAGCCAGCATGAAGTGCGCAAATTAATTGCCGGCCCCTCGGTCTTCATCTGCGACGAGTGCGTAGACCTGTGCAACGACATCATCCGCGAGGGGGTGCAGGAAGCCCAGGCCGAGAGCAGTGCGCATAAATTGCCTGCCCCCAAGGAAATCAGCGGCATCCTTGATCAGTACGTGATTGGTCAGGAGCGCGCGAAGAAAATTTTGGCTGTAGCGGTTTATAACCACTACAAGCGTCTCAACCAGCGCGACAAGAAAGATGACATTGAGTTAGGCAAGAGCAACATTCTGCTCATTGGTCCAACTGGCTCGGGTAAAACCCTGTTGGCTGAAACGCTGGCTCGTTTGCTCAACGTACCTTTCACCATCGCTGACGCCACCACCCTTACCGAAGCCGGTTATGTGGGGGAGGACGTCGAGAACATCATTCAGAAGCTGTTGCAGAAGTGCGACTACGATGTAGAAAAAGCCCAGATGGGTATTGTCTATATCGATGAAATTGACAAGATTTCGCGCAAGTCCGACAACCCATCGATTACCCGAGATGTATCGGGTGAGGGCGTGCAGCAGGCGCTGCTCAAACTGATCGAAGGGACTGTGGCATCTGTGCCTCCGCAAGGTGGCCGTAAGCATCCCCAGCAGGAATTTCTGCAGGTTGATACGCGCAATATTCTGTTTATCTGTGGTGGTGCTTTTTCAGGGCTGGAGAAGGTTATTCAGGGTCGCTCGACCAAAGGCGGAATCGGTTTCAATGCCGAGGTTCGCAGCAAGGAAGAAGGCAAAAAAGTTGGCGAGTCACTGCGCGCTGTTGAGCCTGATGATCTGGTCAAATTTGGCTTGATCCCTGAGTTCGTTGGCCGTTTGCCGGTTATCGCAACACTGGATGAGCTCGATGAAGCGGCGTTGGTGCAAATTCTGACCGAGCCGAAAAACGCCTTGACCAAGCAATATGGCAAGCTGTTCGAGATGGAAGGCGTAGAGCTGGAATTCCGTCCTGATGCACTGAAGTCGGTTGCCCACAAGGCGCTTGAGCGTAAGACCGGTGCCCGCGGCCTGCGGTCGATTCTCGAAGGTGTCCTGCTCGATACCATGTACGAGATTCCCTCGCAGTCCGACGTCAGTAAGGTGGTTATCGATGAAAGTGTGATCGATGGCACCTCCAAGCCGTTGCTCATTTATGAGAACAACGAGCTGCCAGCCAAGGCTGCGCCTGACGCGTAACAGCGTTGTAACATGTTGAAAGCAAGGGGCCTGCGGGCCCCTTTGCTTTTGCTGCGCCAGCGCTTGTTTTTTGTTTGGGCTGCCCCCATCTTAGGGCTAAGGGTCATCCCATCTGTTTACGGCCGTATGGCCGCCGTAGAGCCGAAATCATGAAGACAACCATCGAATTGCCTCTCCTGCCGTTGCGCGATGTTGTGGTCTATCCGCACATGGTCATTCCGTTATTCGTCGGGCGTGAAAAATCCATTGAAGCCCTTGAGGCTGCGATGACGGGCGAGAAGCAGATTCTGCTCCTTGCGCAGAGAAATCCTGCTGACGACGACCCCGATGAGGCTGGTCTCTATCGCGTCGGTACCGTGGCCACTGTGTTGCAGTTGCTGAAACTGCCAGACGGCACCGTCAAGGTGCTGGTCGAAGGCGAGCAGCGCGGCGAAATCGAGCGTTTTATCGAGGTCGACGGTCATTGCCGGGCTGAAGTGCAACTGATTGACGAGGTTGATGCCGCCGAACGTGAGTCCGAGGTCTTCACCCGCAGCCTACTCAGCCAGTTTGAACAGTACGTGCAGCTCGGCAAAAAGGTGCCTGCCGAAGTATTGGCGTCACTCAATGGCATTGATGAGCCGAGCCGTTTGGTCGACACCATGGCTGCTCATATGGTGCTGAAGATCGAGCAGAAGCAGGAAATTCTGGAGATCACCGATCTGCAAGCGCGGGTTGAGCATGTCCTGGCGCTGCTCGATGCGGAAATCGATCTGCTGCAGGTCGAGAAGCGCATCCGTGGTCGGGTCAAGAAACAAATGGAGCGCAGTCAGCGCGAGTACTACCTGAATGAGCAGATGAAGGCCATTCAGAAAGAGCTTGGCGACAGTGAAGAGGGCCATAACGAACTCGATGAGCTGAAAAAGCGCATCGAAAATGCTGGCTTGACCGCTGAGGCGCATACCAAGGCCAATGCCGAGCTGAACAAGCTCAAGCAGATGTCGCCGATGTCGGCTGAAGCCACCGTGGTGCGCTCCTACATCGATTGGCTGGTCAATGTGCCGTGGAAGGCGCAGAGCAAGGTGCGCCTGGATCTGGCGCGTGCAGAAGCCATCCTGGATGCCGATCACTACGGTTTGGATGAGGTCAAGGAGCGAATCCTTGAATACCTCGCCGTGCAAAAACGTGTGAAGAAAATCAAAGGTCCGGTCCTCTGCCTGGTCGGTCCACCTGGCGTGGGTAAAACCTCGCTGGCTGAGTCGATTGCCAGTGCCACCAACCGCAAGTTCGTGCGCATGGCCCTTGGCGGCGTGCGTGATGAAGCAGAGATTCGTGGCCACCGCCGCACTTATATCGGCTCCATGCCGGGCCGTCTGATTCAGAAGATGACCAAGGTTGGCGTGCGTAATCCGCTATTCCTGCTCGATGAAATCGACAAGATGGGCCAGGACATGCGCGGTGATCCTGCCTCTGCGTTGCTCGAGGTGCTGGACCCAGAGCAGAACCACAACTTTAACGATCACTACCTGGAAGTCGACTACGATCTGTCCGATGTGATGTTCCTCTGCACCGCTAACTCGATGAACATTCCAGGTCCGTTGCTGGACCGTATGGAAGTGATTCGTCTACCGGGTTACACCGAAGCCGAGAAGATCAATATCGCAATCAAATACCTGGCGCCCAAGCAGGTTCGGGCCAACGGTCTGAAAAAGGTCGAGCTGGTTTTTGAGGACGCAGCGATTCGCGACATTATTCGCTACTACACACGCGAAGCTGGTGCGCGCGGACTGGAGCGACAGATCGCCAAGGTGTGCCGCAAGGTGGTAAAGGAACATTCCACCGAGAAGCGTTTCCAGGTCACTGTCACGGCTGATTCGCTCGAACATTTCCTCGGCGTGCGCAAGCATCGCTACGGTTTGGCCGAGCAGCAGGATCAAATCGGCCAGGTTACGGGCCTTGCCTGGACTCAGGTTGGTGGTGAGTTGCTGACCATTGAGGCGGTTGTGGTGCCTGGCAAAGGCCAGCTGATCAAAACCGGCTCGCTCGGCGATGTGATGCTGGAATCCATCACTGCTGCGCAGACAGTTGTGCGCAGTCGGGCTAAGAGCCTGGGCGTGCCTGTGGACTTCTATGAGAAGCAGGACATCCATATCCATATGCCGGAGGGGGCTACGCCCAAAGACGGCCCCAGCGCAGGCGTTGGTATGTGTACGGCGCTGGTTTCAGCCCTGACGCAGATCCCTGTGCGTGCGGACGTGGCAATGACCGGTGAAATCACCCTGCGTGGCCAGGTATTGGCCATCGGTGGTTTGAAAGAAAAACTGCTGGCTGCTCACCGTGGTGGAATCAAGGCGGTGATCATTCCGGAAGAGAATGTGCGCGATTTGAAAGAGATTCCGGAGAATATTAAGCAAGACCTGCAGATTAAACCGGTTAAATGGATTGACGAGGTCCTGCAAATTGCGCTGCAATACGCCCCGGAGCCCTTGCCTGATGCGGCTCCCATGGTTGCAAAGGATGAAAAGCGCGAGACTGATTCCAAGGAGCGAATTAGCACGCATTAGCCGGAGGGGTTTCTTGACACATTTTTAGAGCCCTTGTTATAAAGCGGCTCTTATCGTGTCAGCAGGCTCTCCGCACCAGCTTCGCTTACATTTAAAAGCAAGAAATAAACTCAATAGAAATTAAGGGGACTTAAGAGTGAACAAGTCGGAACTGATCGATGCCATCGCTGCATCTGCTGATATCCCAAAAGCTGTTGCCGGCCGTGCGCTGGACGCAGTAATTGAATCCGTTACTGGCGCTCTGAAGGCTGGTGACTCCGTAGTACTGGTTGGCTTCGGCACTTTCGCTGTTAAAGAGCGTGCTGCTCGCACTGGCCGTAACCCACAAACTGGTAACCCGATCAGCATCGCTGCTGCCAAGATTCCAGGCTTCAAAGCCGGTAAAGCTCTGAAAGACGCTGTCAACTAAGCCTCTTTCGGTTTTGCCCAGCAGATCAGTTGAATTGCTGGTCTGATGCGGGGCGGGATGTTCAGTCAGTCATAACTTGCTGAATACGACGAATCAGCTGCTTGAGTTCGATCCGCTTCGCCAGTTACGAGAAGGCGCATCAACTGATGCGCCTTTCTTCTATCCGGATTTTACCCACACTGCGCGACTGCTTTATTTTTACAGTCGTTCTGGGGGACGCATGCTGCAAAACATCAGGGACAATTCACAGGGTTGGATTGCCAAAACCATCATCGGCATCATTGTCGCGCTGCTTGCGCTGACGGGTGTGGATGCCATTTTTACCAGCACCAGTAATAGCCAGAATGCCGCTGATGTGAATGGCGAGAAGATCACTTCCGCCGAGCTCAGCCAGGCTGTCGAGATGCAGCGTCGTCAGTTGCTGCAACAGTTGGGGCGCGATTTTGATGCCTCCTTGCTGGATGAGAAGCTGCTGCGTGAAGCCGCCCTGAATGGTCTGGTTGAGCGTACCTTGCTGCTCGATAGCGCCAAAGACGCCAAGTTCGCTTTTTCGCAACAAGCGCTTGATCAGCTGATCCTGAAAACACCTGAATTTCTTGTCGATGGCCAGTTCAATGCTGAGCGTTTCGATCAAGTTATCCGTCAGCTGGGTTACAGCCGCTTGCAGTTCCGTCAGATGCTTGAGCAGGAAATGCTCATCGGTCAGCTGCGCGCCGGCCTGGCAAACAGCGGTTTTGTCACCGATGCCCAAGTGCAAGCCTTTGCCGCACTGGAAAAGCAAACTCGCGACTTCGCTACCTTGACCCTCAAAGCTGATCTGGATGCCGTCACACTCAGTGACGATGACATCAAGGCCTACTATGAGGCTCAGGCCAGCGAGTTCATGAGCCCTGAGCAGGTTGTGTTGGAATACGTTGAGCTGAAAAAAGACGCCTTCTTCGATCAGGTTGAAGTTACCGATGAGGCGCTGCAAAGCGCTTATCAGAGTGAAATCGCCAACCTCGCCGAACAGCGCCGTGCTGCGCATATTCTGGTCGAGGTCAACGATAAGCTGAATGACGAACAAGCCCAGGCCAAGCTGGTTGCGGTGCAAAAACGTCTTGAGCAGGGCGAAGATTTCGCCGCGCTGGCCAAAGAAGTTTCCGATGATTCGGGTTCGGCAGGTGAGGGCGGTGATCTGGGCTTTGCCGGCCCAGGTGTGTATGACCCTGCCTTTGAAGAAGCGCTGTATGCGCTGGACGAAAATGCTGTGTCGGCTCCCGTACGCAGCGAGTTCGGCTGGCACCTGATCAAGCTCCTGGGCGTTCAGGCGCCGGAAGTACCGAGCTTGGCCAGCCTGGAAGAGAAACTGAAGCGCGACCTTAAGGCGCGTCAGGTTGAGCAGCGCTTTGTCGAAGTCTCCAAAGACCTCGAAGACGCTGCGTTTGAAGCGTCTGATCTGGCCCAGCCTGCTCAGGAGTTGGGTCTTGAGGTCAAGACCACTGAAGCCTTCGGTCGTCAGGGTGGCACTGAAGGTCTCACGGCTAATCGTCAGGTGATTCAAGCGGCATTCAGCGATGAAGTGCTTGAAGACGGCAGCAACAGCAGTGTGATCGAACTCGACCCCAACACTGTTGTGGTGGTGCGCGTTAAAGAGCACAACAAACCTGAGCAGCTGCCGCTTGAGCAGGTTGCCGATAGCATCCGTGCCCAGCTGACCAAGGTTCGTGCAAGCGAAGCCGTGAAAGCCAAGGGTGAAGAGCAGCTGGCTGCTCTGCGCGACGGCCAGACGCCGGTTACTCAGGCCGATGCCAAGCAGGGCTGGAATATTGTCGAAGCAGCGACGCGCAGCCAGGAAGGCGTTGAGCCGGTAGTGCTGCAGGCGTTGTTCCGCATGCCCAAGCCTGAGGCTGTCGACAAGCCGACTTTCGCCGGTATGAGTCTGAGCAACGGTGATTTCATGATCATCCGTCTCAATGGCGTGAGCCAGCCGGAGCAAGCGCTGTCGGATGAGGATAAGGCCATGTACAGCCGCTTCCTCGCCTCGCGCGTCGGGCAGCAGGACTTTGCTGCGTTCCGCAAGCAGCTGGAAGAGACAGCGGATATCGAGCGCTTCTGATCGATATTGCTGAATGTAAAAAGGTCGCTTATTCAAGCGGCCTTTTTTATGCCTGCCATCCGTGGCAGCACCTGTGGCGCAGGAAGAACTTATCCCCCTGCGCGGACAATCTTACTCTTCCATGGCGCCCATGGCGGTGGTGTTGAAGCCGCCGTCGACGTACATGATCTCGCCGCTGACGCCCGAGGCCAGATCGGAGCAGAGGAAGGCGCCGGCGTTACCGACTTCTTCGATGGTCACGTTGCGACGCAGTGGGGTCTGCTTCTCATTGGCAGCGAGCATCTTGCGGAAGCTCTTGATCCCGGATGCCGCCAGGGTGCGGATCGGGCCAGCGGAGATGGCATTGACGCGAGTGCCTTCTGGGCCGAGGCTGCCGGCCAGGTAGCGTACACCGGCTTCCAGGCTGGCTTTGGCCATACCCATGACGTTGTAGTTGGGCATGGTGCGTTCGGCGCCCAGGTAGGACAGAGTCAGCAGGCTGCCGTTGCGGCCTTTCATCATCTCGCGGCCGGCTTTGGCCAGGGCGACGAAGCTGTAGGCGCTGATATCGTGAGCGATGCGGAAGCCTTCACGGGTGGTGACGTCGGTGAAGTCGCCATCCAGTTGATCACCAGGGGCGAAACCAACAGAGTGAACGATGCAATCCAGGCCATCCCACTTCTTGCTCAGGGCTTCGAATACCGAGGCGATTTCCTCATCGTTGGCCACATCGCAAGGGAAGCACAGATCAGCGTTCGAGCCCCAATCAGCGGCAAAACCTTCGACGCGACCCTTGAGTTTTTCGTTCTGGTAGGTGAAAGCCAGTTCGGCGCCTTCACGGTGCATGGCTGCCGCGATGCCAGAGGCGATGGACAGTTTGCTGGCGACGCCAACGATCAGTACGCGCTTGCCGCTTAGAAAACCCATTTGTGTTGTTCCTCTTCCTGTCTACAAGGATTGGCAGGCAGTTGAAGAACTACCTGCGTGGCCATCACTGTATTTGCCTTGCGTTGGCTACCTCGCCAACGCTTTTCAATAGCCGGTTAATCAGCTGGGGCCATAAAGGCTGCTTCCAGCAACTGCTGTGTATAGATGTCCTGTGGCGCGGCAAAGACACGTGCTGCCGGACCTTGTTCGACCACTTTGCCCTGTTTGACCACCATCACCTGATGGCTCAAGGCCC
Organism: Pseudomonas anguilliseptica; assembly: GCF_900105355.1. Lineage (NCBI taxonomy): Bacteria > Pseudomonadati > Pseudomonadota > Gammaproteobacteria > Pseudomonadales > Pseudomonadaceae > Pseudomonas > Pseudomonas anguilliseptica. The sequence goes on along the minus strand of NZ_FNSC01000001.1, from coordinate 4,341,407 downwards.
TGACTACCGCCAGGTCGTGGCTGATAAACAGGTAGGTCAGGTTGTATTTGGCCTGCAGCGAACGTAGCAGCTCGACTACCTGGCGCTGTACGGTGCGGTCGAGGGCCGAGGTCGGCTCATCCAGAAGGATCAACGCAGGTTTCAGCACCAGAGCGCGGGCGATGGCGATGCGTTGGCGCTGGCCACCGGAAAACTCGTGGGGATAGCGGTGACGGGTTTCCGGGTCCAGCCCAACCTCCACCAAGGCGTCGATAATCGCCTGTTCCTGCTCGGCTTCGCTGCCCATGCGGTGGATCTGCAAGCCCTCGCCGACAATCTGGCCAACGCACATACGCGGGCTGAGGCTGCCGAAGGGGTCCTGAAACACCACCTGCATCTGCCGGCGCAGCGGGCGCACGTCGTGTTGCGAGAGCTGGTCGATGGCTTGGCCCTGGAAACGGATACCTCCCTGGCTGCCAAGCAGGCGCAGGATTGCCAGACCCAGGGTGGACTTTCCCGAACCACTTTCGCCAACGATGCCCAGAGTATGTCCCTGCGGCAGGCTGAAGTTGATGCCGTCCACGGCTTTGACATGGTCGACGGTGCGGCGCAGCAAGCCCTTCTTGATCGGGAACCAGACGCGCAGGTTGTCGATTTCCAGCATGGTGTTACCAGGCGGCTGATCGACCGCCCCCCCGTGGGTTCGGCGCCCAGCAGTTCGCGGGTGTAAGGGTGCTGCGGGTCTTTAAACAGTGTTTCGCAGGCCGCCTGTTCGACGATATGCCCGCGTTGCATCACGCAGACGCGATGGGCAATGCGCCGCACCAGGTTGAGATCGTGGCTAATCAGCAGAATCGCCATGCCCAGGCGCGCCTGCAGGTCCTTGAGCAGCTCAAGGATTTTCAGCTGTACGGTGACGTCCAGGGCGGTGGTGGGCTCGTCGGCGATCAGCAGTTCAGGCTCGTTGGCCAGGGCCATGGCAATCACCACGCGCTGGCGTTGCCCGCCCGACAGCTCGTGTGGGTAGGCCTTGAGGCGCTTATGCGGCTCGGGAATGCCGACCAGCTCAAGTAGTTCCAGAGTGCGTGCGGTAGCCGCCTTGCCGCGCAGGCCTTTATGCAGGGCCAGTACCTCGTTGATCTGCTTTTCAATGCTGTGCAGCGGATTCAGCGAGGTCATGGGCTCCTGAAAGACCATGGCGATGCGGTTGCCGCGAATGCCGCGCAGTTTGTTCTCGCTCAGCTTGAGCAGGTCTTGCCCTGCGTAGTGAATGCTGCCGCTGGGGTGTTGGGCCAGCGGGTAGGGCAGCAGACGCAGGATGGAATGCGCGGTGACCGATTTGCCCGAGCCGCTTTCGCCCACCAGAGCCAGGGTCTCACCGCGCTTGATATCGAAGCTGACGCCTTCCAGTACACGCTGTTTCAGGCTGCCGGTGACGAATTCGACCGCCAGGTCGCGGACTTCGATGAGGCTGTTGGAGTCGGTCATGTTATTTCCTCGGATCGAAGGCATCGCGTGCCGCTTCGCCGATAAACACCAGCAAGCTGAGCATCAGGGCGAGTACGGCAAAGGCGCTGATACCGAGCCAGGGCGCCTGCAGGTTGGATTTGCCCTGGGCCACCAGTTCGCCGAGTGACGGCGCGCCAGGCGGCAGGCCGAAACCGAGGAAATCCAGCGCGGTGAGGGTGCCGATCGCGCCGGTGAGGATAAACGGCATAAAGGTCATGGTAGAAATCATCGCGTTGGGCAGGATATGGCGGAACATGATCGAGCCGTTCTGCATGCCCAGCGCACGGGCTGCGCGCACGTATTCCAGGTTGCGCCCGCGCAGGAACTCGGCACGCACCACATCCACCAGGCTCATCCAGGAAAACAGCAGCATGATGCCCAGCAGCCACCAGAAGTTCGGTTGCACGAAGCTGGCGAGGATGATCAACAGGTACAGCACCGGCAGGCCCGACCAGATCTCCAGAAAGCGTTGCCCAGCCAGGTCGACCCAACCACCATAGAAGCCCTGCAGGGCGCCGGCAAACACGCCGATCACCGAGCTGGCCAGGGTCAGAATCAGGGCAAACAGCACGGAAATGCGAAAACCGTAGATCACTCGCGCCAATACATCGCGGCCTTGGTCATCTGTTCCCAGCAGGTTTTCCGCCGAGGGCGGCGCAGGGGCCGGCACCTGCAGGTCGTAGTTGATGCTGGAGTAGCTGTAGCGGATTGGCGGCCAGATCATCCAACCGTCCTTTTCCTTGATCAGCTCCTGGATATACGGGCTTTTATAGTTGGCCTGCAGCGGAAACTCACCACCGAAGGTGGTTTCCGGGTAGCGCTTGAATACCGGGAAATACAGCTCGTTGTCGTAGCCCACCACCAGCGGTTTGTCGTTGGCGATCAGTTCGGCGCCGAGGGTGACGAAAAACAGTGCGAGGAACACCCACAGCGACCACCAGCCGCGTTTGTGCGCCTTGAACAGCTGGAAGCGGCGTTGATTGATTGGCGACAGTTTCATCTCAACCCTCCCGGCTTTCAAAGTCGATACGCGGATCGACCAGGGTGTAGGTAATGTCGCCGATCAATTTCACCACCAGGCCCAGCAACGTGAAGATAAACAGGGTGCCGAACACCACCGGGTAATCGCGGTTGATGGCGGCCTCGAAACTCATCAGGCCAAGGCCGTCGAGGGAGAAGATCACCTCGATCAGCAAGGAGCCGGTAAAGAAAATGCCGATAAAGGCCGCCGGAAAGCCGGCGATGATGATCAGCATGGCGTTACGGAACACATGGCCATAGAGCACGCGGTTGTTGCTCAAGCCCTTGGCGCGGGCAGTGACCACGTATTGTTTGTTGATCTCATCGAGAAAGCTGTTCTTGGTCAGCAGTGTCAGGGTGGCGAAGTTGCCGATCACCAGGGCGGTGACGGGCAGCGCCAGGTGCCAGAAGTAGTCGAGCAGCTTGCCGGTAAAGCTCAGCTCGTCGAAATTGTTCGAAGTCAGCCCGCGCAGCGGGAACCAGTCCCAGTAGCTGCCGCCGGCAAACAGCACGATCAGCAGAATGGCGAAGAGGAAGGCGGGGATGGCATAACCGACGATGATCGCCGAGCTGGTCCACACGTCGAAAGCACTGCCATGGCGGGTGGCCTTGGCGATGCCCAGCGGGATCGACACCAGATACATGATCAGCGTGCTCCACAGCCCCAGGGAGATCGACACCGGCATCTTCTCGATGATCAGGTCGATAACCTCGGCATCGCGAAAGAAGCTCGAGCCGAAGTCCAGCTGCGCGTAGCTCCTGAGCATTAGCCAGAAGCGTTCCGGTGCGGATTTATCGAAGCCGTACATGCGTTCGATTTCCGCCACCAGCTCCGGGTCCAGCCCCTGGGCGCCACGGTAGTTGGAACCCGCCACCGAGACTTCGGCGCCGCCGCCGGCAATCCGGCTGGTGGCACCGTCAAAACCTTCCAGTTTGGCGATCATCTGCTCGACCGGGCCACCGGGGGCGGCCTGGATGATGATGAAGTTGATCAGCAGAATGCCGAACAACGTGGGAATGATCAGCAGCAGCCGACGAACGATATACGCCAGCATGTTATTGCTCCACGTCGGCAGTGTTCTGTGTGGCAGCTCCGTCGGCCGCCGCTTCAGGAGATTTCGCCCGAGCCCACCAGGTGTGTAGGCCTATGTCGTATTGCGGACTGACTTTGGGGTGCTCGAAGCGGTTCCAGTAGGCCACGCGCCAGGTCTTGATATGCCAGTTGGGCACCACGTAATGGCCCCACAGCAGTATGCGGTCGAGGGCGCGCGTATGGGTGATCAGGCTCTGGCGCGAGTCGGCATTGATCAGGCCCTCGACTAGGCTGTCCACGGCCGGGTCTTTCAGGCCGATAAAGTTGCGACTGCCGGGATTGTCGGCGCTGCTGGAGTGCCAGTATTCGCGCTGCTCGTTGCCAGGGGAGTTGGATTGACCAAAGCCTCCGACGATCAGGTCGAAGTCGCGTGAACGTAGACGGTTGATGTACTGAGATACGTCGACGCGGCGGATTACCAGTTCAATACCCAGGTCGGCCAGATTGCGTTTGAACGGCAGCAGAATGCGCTCGAATTCGGTTTGCGCCAGCAGGAATTCGATGCTCACCGGCTTGCCCGTGCTGTCGAGCATCCTGTCGCCATCCACACGCCAGCCGGCCTCCTGCAGCAGTTGGTAAGCGCGGCGCTGCTGCTCACGAATGATGCCGCTGCCATCGGTGACCGAAGGCTGATATTCGTCGGTAAATACCTGAGGCGGAATCTGTGCACGCAGTGGCTCCAGCAGCTTCAACTCATCCGCGGAAGGTAGGCCGACGGAGGCCAGCTCGGAGTTGTCGAAGTAGCTGCGCGTGCGCGTGTAGGCGCCGTTGAACAACTGCCGATTGGCCCATTCAAAATCAAACAGCAAGCCTAATGCTTCACGCACGCGGCGATCGGCAAACAGCGGGCGGCGGGTGTTGAAGATAAAGCCCTGCATACCCGTGGGGTTGTGGTTGGCGATCTCTTCCTTGATCAGCTGGCCGTTGGCAACTGCGGGGGTGTTGTAGGCGGTGGCCCAGTTCTTTGCGCTGATTTCTAGCCAGTAGTCGAATTGCCCAGCCTTGAGCGCTTCCAGGGCGACTGTATTGTCGCGGTAGTAGTCGATTTGCAGGGTGTCGAAGTTGTAGAAGCCGCGATTGACCGGCAGGTCTTTCCCCCACCACTCCTTGACTCGCTCATAGCGGATCGAGCGGCCTGCCTGCACGTCTGCCACCTTGTACGGCCCGCTGCCCAGTGGCACGTCGAGGTTGCCTTTGCTGAAGTCACGCTCGGCCCACCAGTGTTTTGGCAGCACTGGTAGCTGGCCGACGATTAATGGCAGCTCACGGTTACCGGCATGCTTGAAGACAAAACGCACGCGTCGGGGGCTTTCGACCTCGACCTTTTCGACATCGGCGTAGTAGCCACGGTACATCGGAGCGCCTTTGCTCATCAGGGTGTCGAAGCTGAATTTGACGTCTTCGGCGGTCACCGGCTGACCGTCGTGGAAGCGTGCCTCGGGGCGCAGGTAGAAGCGTACCCAGGCGTTGTCCGGGGCTTTCTCAATCTTTTCCGCGAGCAGACCGTATTCGGTAAAGGGTTCATCCAGGCCGTGGCGAGTCAAAGTGTCGTAGATCATGCCGATGTCGTCGGCCGGCACGCCCTTGTTGATAAAGGGGTTGAGGCTATCGAAGCCGCCAAAACCGGCCTGACGCAGGGTGCCGCCTTTGGGCGCATCCGGGTTGACGTAGTCGAAGTGCTTGAAGTCAGGCGGGTACTTGGGCTGTTCGTCATACAGGGTTTGTGCGTGCTTGGGGCTGGCCAGGGCCAGGCTGGCAACGCCAAGCAGGGCAATGCTGCTGGCGTGGATAAACAGGGCGCGCAATGCATGGGTCATTCAGCGTTCTCCATGGATTTCAGCCACCAGGTACGCAGGCCCAGGGTGTAGGGCGGCGTGGTGACGAAGGCAAATCGGTTGCGGTAAGCCAGGCGGTGGTAATCGATATACCAGTTCGGAATGCTGTAGTGCTGCCACAACAGTACTCGGTCAAGGGCGCGGGTGGCGGCGACTTGCTCGTCGCGGCTCTGTGCCGACAGCAGCTTTTCAATCAGTGCGTCGACCGCCGGGTGGGTGACCCCGGCGTAGTTCCTGCCACCTTTGATCTTGGCCTGGGAGGAATGGAAATACAGCGACTGTTCCAGGCCGGGGCTGAGGGTTTGCGGCAGGGTGAGCAGAATCATGTCGAAGTCGTACTGGTCGAGGCGCTGCTTGTATTGGGCGCGGTCGACGGTGCGCAGGTTGGCCTGGATGCCAATGCTGGCAAGGTTCTCGGTAAAGGGTTGGAGAATGCGTTCAAGGTTCGGGTTGACCAGCAATATTTCAAAGCGCAGCGGCTGCCCCTCACTGTTGAGCAGGCGTTGGCCGGAGGGCTTCCAGCCGGCTTCGGCCAATAGACCGAGGGCGCGGCGCAAGGTTTCCCGCGGGATGCCGCGGCCGTCGGTCTGCGGCATGCTGAACGGCTCACTGAACAGGCGTGCTTGCAACTGCTTGCGGTAGGGCGAAAGCAACAGCCATTCGGCACCTTCCGGTTTGCCTCGCGCTGAAAACTCGCTGTTGGGGTAGTAGCTTTTAGCGCGAGTGTAGGAGCTGTTGAACAGTGCGCGGTTGGCCCACTCGAAGTCGAACATAAGGCCCAGGGCTTCGCGTACCTGGCGGTCAGCAAACACCTCGCGGCGGGTGTTCATAAACAGCGCCTGGGTCTGGGTCGGGATCTGGTGCGGGATCTCGGCGCGGATCACTTCGCCACTGCTCAATGCCGGGAAGCGATAGCCGTTGGCCCAGTTCTTCGCCTGCTGTTCGATATAAATGTCGAACTCGCCGGCCTTGAACGCCTTGAACGCCACATGGCTGTCGCGGTAGAACTCCACGTCGACCCGATCGAAATTGTATTTGCCGCGGTTGACCGGCAGTTTCGCGCCCCACCAGTCCTTGACCCGCTCAAAGCGCAGGCTGCGCCCAGGGCTGACCTGGGTAATGCGGTAGGGCCCGCTGCCCAGTGGTGGCTCATAGGTGGTGGCCTTGAAGTCGCGTCCTTTCCAGTAGTGCTGCGGCAGTACCGGTAATTCACCCAGGCGCAGGATCAGCAGAGAGTTGCCGGCACGCTTGAGAACAAAACGGATGCTGTGGCGATTGAGGATATCGACCCGTTTTACTTCCTGCAGGTTGGTGCGGTACTGCGGGTGACCGTCCTTGAGCAGCAGGCGGTAGGAGAAGGCCACGTCATAGGCGGTGATCGGCTTACCGTCGTGAAAGCGCGCCTCGGGACGCAGGTTGAACACCACCCAGCTGCGATCATCGCTGTACTCAACCGACGCGGCGATCAGGCCGTAGCTGGAGGCGGGCTCGTCACCGGAAGGGTCATAGGCGCCGGTGCCGACCATCAACGGCGCATTCAGCTCGTTGACTCCGTATTGCAAGAAATTGGCGGTGCTGATCGGGCTGCTGCCCTTGAGGGTGTAGGGGTTGAGCGTGTCGAACGTGCCGTTGGCCATCATCCGCAGCGTGCCACCTTTGGGGGCTTCCGGGTTGACCCAGGCAAAATGGGTGAAGCTCGCGGGATACTTCAACTCGCCAAACTGGGCGTAACCGTGGCTTTTATACAGAGTGGCCCAGGCAGATGAACTGATGGCCATGCAGAGAAGTAACGAGAGGAGGGGACGTATCAAGTGAAATATCCGATCAGTGGCGTCTTGTGGGCTGCTGGTCAGGCACATTAACAGCTTGTATGGGCTGGAAAAAGGGTAGGCTCGACAGCAGCCGATAGCGGCACTTTGACTACACTGAAATCACTAGAATATGAGGGTGTCACTTTGGTAACAGCTTGCCATGGTTTGCAGTCATGGATTGATCGCTTCAACCAAGCCGAATTACCCGCTCTGGCCGCAGTGGTGCAGGATCTGCATCGTTTGACCCTGGGTGACAAATCGTCTGTGCAGCAACTGGCAGACGTTCTGCTACGCGACGCGGCCTTGACCACCAAGGTGCTGCGTATCGGCAATAGTGTGTATTACAACCCGTCCCAAGAGCCTATCCGCACCATTTCTCGAGCCATCGTGCTGATCGGTTTCGATAATGTGCGGCAGATCGGTCTGTCGGTCAGTCTGATCGATGGCCTGCTGGCGCGCAGCTCACGCGATCAGCTTGCCGAACTATTGGCACGCTCGTTTCATGCCGCCGTGCAGGCGCGCAATATCGCCGGCTATGTGCTGACGAAAAATGATGAGGAAGTGTTTATCGCCGCCTTGCTGCATAACGTCGGTGAGCTCGCGTTCTGGGGTTGTGCCGGGGATGCGGCGGATGATCTGGCCAGTGCTCTGGCTCAGCCGGGTGTCGATGAAGATGAGGTGGTGATGCAGCTGCTGGGCACCAGTTTCCGCCAGCTGAGTTTGGCGCTGGTGAAAAGCTGGAGCCTGGGCGACACCGTCAGCCTCGCGCATCAGTCAACCAGCCAGAATGATCCGGCCGTCAAGGCTGTGGCCCTGGGGGCAAAGATCAGTCAGGCGGCGCTGGATGGCTGGGATACTCCAGTAATGGAGGCGCTGATAGGGCAGTTGGCCAGTTTTATCGGGGTGACCCCGCAGGAAGCCATGCAGCAAGTGCTGGCCAGCGCCGAGGAAACCGTGAAGATGGCAGCGACCTTCGGCGCCAGCCAGCTGTGCAAGCTGATCCCCAATACCGACCCGGAACAGATTCGTTTACAGCAGGAACAGCGCAAGGCGCGTCTGTTGCAGCCCAATCTGCTGGTTTTGCAGCAGGCCTTGCAGGACCTCGGTCTGATGGTTTCGCGTCGTGGCGATCTCGGCCTGGTGCTCGACACCTTGTTCAAGGGCCTGCATCAGGGCGCGGGGTTGGAGCGCATCATGTTGGTGGTGCTGGCGGACGGGCAGAGCTGTTTCCGCGCCAAACGGGTGATTGGCGAAGGCACTGAGGGCTGGAACCATGACTTCGTTCTGCCCGTGTCGCAGAAAGAGCAACCGCATATTTTCAGTTATGCACTGCGTAATAAAGAAGCGCTCTGGATGGGCGTGCCGGCCAGTTACAACCTTAATGAACTGGTCACTCAGCCCATTCGTCACCGCCTGGGGCAGGGCATGCTCTTTATCGCGCCACTATTGGCCGGTACTCGGGAGATCGGCCTTCTGTATGCCGACAGTCGGGTATCGGGGCGGGCGTTGAAACATGAACAGTTTGTTGCCTTTCAGCGTTTTACCCAGTTGACCGGGCGCTGTCTGGAAGCGATGAGCAAGAAGGCCTGATCAGTTGACGCTGTACAAAGTCAGGGTCTGCCCTGGCTTGAGCGCCTTGCCGGCTTTGGGGTTCCAGTTCTGCAGGCTCTTCATCGGCACCTTGACGCGCTTGGCGATCAAGTACAGCGAGTCACCCTGGCGCACCTTGTAATAGGTCGCGCTCTGCCGTGGCGCACTGCCGCTGCTGCCGCTCGCACCGCTGCTGGGGCTGCCGGCTTGCAAGGTGAGCACCTGACCGACCCGCAAGCTGTTGCCGGACAGCTTGTTCCAGCGCTGCACATCCTTGACCGCAACCTTGTGGTTCTTGGCTATCAGCCAGAGGTTGTCGCCGCTTTTTACCCGATAGCTCAGGCTCGGTGCGCTGTGTGCAACGCTGCGCTGGAATACCGGTTCGCGTGCCGCTACACCGGGCTGTGCGGGAATGCTCAACACCTGGCCAATACGCAGGTTATTGCTTGTCAGCTTGTTGATGTCCTTCAGGGTGTTCACGGTCAGCTGATGACGGTTGGCGATGCTGTGCAGGCTGTCGCCTGAGCGCACCCGGTACTGCTGCCAGTCCACCAATTCCTGAGGTTTCATTAATGACAGGTTGGCGGTCAGCAGCTCGGCCTTGTCGGTTGGTACCAGCAGGTGCTTTGGGCCGTCGAGGGTTATGCCTTTCTTGAATGCGGGGTTGAGCAGGTACAGCTCGTCTTCATCCAGGTCGGCCATGGCGGCGACGCGCGCGAGATCCATGCGCTGGGTGAACACAATCTTCTCGAAATACGGTTCGTTGGCAATCGGAGCGAGGCTGACGCCATAGGCTTGCGGCGTCATCACCACTTGCGAGAGGGCCAGCAGCTTGGGCACGTAATTCTGGGTTTCAACCGGCAGCGAGAGGTTCCAGTAGTCGGTCGGCAGGCCGAGCTTCTGGTTGCGCTCAATCGCTCGGCTGACGCGGCCTTCGCCCGCGTTGTATGCCGCCAGGGCCAACAGCCAGTCGCCGTTGAACATTTCCTTGAGACGAGTCAGGTAGCTGATCGCCGCATCGGTTGAGGCCATCACATCGCGGCGGCCGTCATACCAGTTGGTTTGGCGCAGGTTGAAGTTGCGGCCGGTAGAGGGGATGAACTGCCACAGCCCAACTGCATTGGCATGGGAGTAAGCCAGCGGGTTGTACGAGCTTTCGATCATTGGCAGCAGTGCCAGCTCCATCGGCATGTTGCGCTGCTCCAGGCGCTCAACGATGAAGTGGATATAAGGGCTGCTGCGCTCGCCGGCTTTTTCGATAAACGTAGGGTTGCTGACGAACCACAGACGTTGTTGCTCGATACGCGGGTTGAGGGTGATGGTGTCCTGCAGCTGGTAGCCGTTGCGCACCCGTTCCCAGATGTCCTTGGGTTCTTCGGGTGCTGGTGCCACGCCGCTGCTGAGCCATTCCGGTTCTTGCTCGAGACCGACCGCGTGATCGGTATCGCGGTCACTGTCTGGGCGGTATCGGTTGCTGGTCTGGCAACCGGCCAGGGTTATGCACATGATCACCACAAGCGTCTGAGCGCTTTGTGTCAATGCCTTTAAATTCAAGGTCTTGCGTGGTGATAAAGGCATTGGCGGCGATGTACTTCCCGGCGAAAAGGTCGGGCGATTCTAGGAAGTAGCATGGCGTTGGTCAAGTTTTAACCAGTCTTTTGTGTGGTTGTCGAGGTTTAGAAATGGTCCTTCCAGGCACGTAAGGCAGCGAAAACCTGCACTGGTGAGCGGCTTGCAGCCCCTTCACGCTCGCTAATACGGGCGCCGACCGACGGTTGTGCGCTGCGTAAAAAAGGATTGGTGGCACGCTCCAGGCCAATTGATGACGGCAGGCTGATTTGTCCGGCTTCGCGCCATTGGCTGACCTGTGCTAGACGTTGCTGGATTTGCGGATTATCGGACTCAACAGCCGCGGCAAAGCGCAAGTTGCTCAGGGTGTATTCATGGGTACAGAACACCTGAGTCTGTTCGGGGAGGGCAGCCAGGCGGCTGAGCGAGTGGTGCATCTGTTCGGGGCTGCCTTCGAACAGGCGACCACAGCCACCAGCAAACAACGTGTCGCCGCAGAATAGCCAGTGCTGCTCGGGCTGGATATAGGCGATATGCCCGAGCGTGTGACCCGGTACTTCATATATGTCGAATCGCTGGCCCAGCACTTCAGCCTGGTCGCCGTCGCGCAACGCCAGGTCGCGCCCTGGGATCTTTTCATTGGCCGGACCCAATACCCGAGCACCGGTTGCCGTCTTCAGTCGTTCAATACCACCGACGTGATCGAAATGATGGTGGGTGATCAGAATGTCGCTCAACTGCCAGCCGGGGTTGGCCGACAGCCAGGCCTCGACCGGCGCGGCGTCACCGGGGTCAACAACCGCGCAGCGACGCTGCTTCAGGTCTTGCAGCAGCCATATATAGTTGTCGGAGAATGCAGGCAAGGCGTCGATTTTTATCATCAGTTGGTCGCTAAGCAGGGCACAAAGGTGCATCTTAGGGTGCAATGGCGGTGCTGGCTACGCAGGTATTTCTTATGTCCGATCACGCTTTTGCCCACGCAGACAGTGAATGGCTCGACCTGATCGCCGCAGCGCGCAACTGGCTGAGCGGCCCGCTCGGGCGGTTGCTGTTGGAGCAGGAGCGGCAATTGCTCGAAGAAGAGCTGGCGCGCTTCTTTGGTGGCTACCTGGTGCATTACGGCCCAGCCGCCGACACGCCGCCGGACGCTCAGCAGATTCAGCGCAGCGTGCGCCTGGGCGCGCCGTTCAAGGGCGTGGAGATCGTTTGTGAGGAGCAATCCTGGCCGCTCACCGAACATGCCGCCGATGTGGTGGTGTTGCAGCACGGCTTGGATTTCAGTCTGTCGCCCCACGGTTTGCTCCGTGAGGCGGCGCGCAGCGTGCGGCCGGGAGGGCATCTGCTGATCGTCGGGATCAACCCGATGAGTAGCTGGGGCGTGCGCCGCCTATTTACCCGCGACGCACTGCGTCAGGCCCGTTGCATTGCGCCCAATCGGGTCAGTGACTGGCTGCACCTGCTGGGCTTCGCGCTGGAGAAACGCCGCTTCGGGTGCTATCGTCCGCCGCTTTCTGCGCCGGCCTGGCAGGCGCGGCTGGCTGGGCTGGAGCGACTGGGCGTGGCCTGGCAGCCTCCCGGCGGCGGTTTTTACGTGCTGGTGGCCCGCAAGCTGGTCGTGGGGCTGCGGCCATTGCGCCAGCCCAATCGGCAACCGGTGGGCAAGCTGCTGCCGATGCCGGTGGCCAAAGTCAGTCGCCGCGAAACACCTCAGAAATAGCATCGGCCGGAATAATTGAGCGAGGATTGCAGATACATGAGTGAACAGGTCGAGATCTATACCGACGGCGCCTGCAAGGGCAATCCTGGCATTGGTGGCTGGGGCGCGTTGTTGGTTTGCAAAGGTGTGGAGAAGGAGCTGTGGGGCGGTGAGCCCAACACCACCAATAACCGCATGGAGCTGATGGCGGCGATTTGTGCCTTGATTGCGCTGACTCGGCCCTGTTCGGTGCGCCTGATTACCGACTCGCAGTATGTGATGAAGGGTATCCAGGAGTGGATGCCGAATTGGAAGAAGCGCGGCTGGAAAACCGCCGCCAAAGAACCAGTGAAGAACGCCGATCTATGGCAGGCGCTGGACGAACAGGTCAATCGCCACCAGGTGACGTGGCAATGGGTGCGTGGTCATACCGGCCATCCGGGTAATGAGCGTGCCGACCAATTGGCCAATCGCGGTGTGGATGAAGTAAGAGGGTTGAAGCATGCGTAGTGTGGTGCTCGATACAGAAACCACGGGTATGCCGGTGGCTGATGGCCACCGGATTATCGAAATCGGTTGTGTCGAACTGATCGGCCGGCGCCTGACCGGGCGGCATTTTCACGTTTATCTGCAGCCTGATCGCGAGATTGACGAAGGCGCGATTGCGGTGCACGGCATCACCAACGACTTTGTCAAAGACAAGCCGCGCTTCAAGGAAGTCGCCGATGAGTTCTTCGAATTCATCAAGGGCGCGCAGCTGATCATCCACAACGCGGCGTTCGACGTTGGCTTTATCAACAACGAGTTCGCCCTGATCAAGCAGGACGACCGCGCCGATATCAGCGAGCACTGCTCAATCCTCGATACCCTGATGATGGCCCGCGAGCGCCACCCAGGGCAGCGCAATAACCTCGATGCCCTGTGCAAACGCTATGGCGTCGACAACTCTGGCCGTGATCTGCACGGCGCCTTGCTCGACGCCGAGATTCTTGCCGACGTCTACCTGACCATGACCGGCGGGCAGACCAATCTGTCCCTGGCTGGCGATGGCTCGGAAGGCGACGGTAATGGCCGTCAGCAGCCCAGTGCGATCCGCCGCCTACCTGCCGAGCGAGCGCGTACACGGGTGATCCAGACCAGTGCTGCTGAGCTTGCCGAGCATGCCGCGCGTCTGGCGATTATCGAGAAATCCGCCGGCGCGCCGCCGCTCTGGGTGCAGATGGAACAGCCCAAAGCTGAGGTTTGATAGCGTCGCGAGTTATCCACTCGCGACCTTTTCGTACAGCGTCACGCAGAGGGGGTTCCGCCTGGCGGAGCCAGCCTCTACCCTGAGACGATAGGCAGGCTCAGTCTGTCACTCTCAGGGACGCCACAATGTATAAAGACCTAAAGTTCCCCGTCCTGATCGTGCACCGTGACATCAAGGCCGATACCGTGGCCGGTGACCGGGTACGCGCCATCGCCCAAGAACTGGAGCAGGACGGCTTCAGCATTCTTTCCACCGCCAGCTCCGCCGAGGGGCGCATTGTGGCCTCCACGCACCACGGCTTGGCCTGCATTCTGGTCGCCGCCGAAGGTGCGGGTGAAAACAAAAACCTGCTGCAGGACATGGTCGAGCTGATCCGCATCGCTCGCCGTCGTGCGCCACAGTTGCCGATTTTCGCCCTGGGTGAGCAGGTGACCATCGAGAACGCGCCGGCCGAAGCCATGGTCGATCTCAACCAGTTGCGCGGCATTCTCTATCTGTTCGAAGACACCGTGCCCTTTCTGGCCCGTCAGGTGGCCCGCGCTGCGCGCAATTACCTGGATTGCCTGCTGCCGCCGTTCTTCAAGGCCCTGGTGCAGCACACTGCACAATCCAACTATTCCTGGCACACGCCCGGCCATGGCGGCGGTGTGGCCTATCGCAAAAGCCCAGTGGGGCAGGCGTTTCACCAGATCTTTGGCGAGAACACCTTACGTTCGGATCTTTCGGTATCGGTGCCCGAACTGGGCTCGCTGCTCGATCACACCGGCCCCTTGGCCGAGGCTGAGGCACGCGCGGCGCGCAATTTCGGCGCGGATCACACCTATTTTGTGATCAACGGCACCTCAACGGCGAACAAGATTGTCTGGCATTCCATGGTTGGCCGCGATGACCTGGTGCTGGTGGATCGCAACTGCCACAAGTCGATCCTGCATTCGATCATCATGACTGGCGCGATCCCGCTCTACTTGTGTCCGGAACGCAACGAGCTAGGGGTTATCGGGCCGATTCCGCTGAGCGAATTCAGCCGTGAATCGATTCAGGCCAAGATCGATGCCAGCCCGCTGGCCCGCGGTCGCGTGCCGAGCAGCAGCGGGGCGATGGTCAGGCTGGTGGTGGTGACCAATTCGACCTATGACGGGCTCTGTTGCAACGCCGAACTGATCAAGCAGACCCTGGGCAACAGCGTCGAGGTGCTGCATTTCGACGAGGCCTGGTACGCCTATGCGGCATTTCATGAGTTTTACAGCGGGCGTTACGGCATGGGCACCGCGCGCACTGAAGATACACCGCTGGTGTTTACCACTCACTCCACCCACAAGCTGCTGGCCGCGTTCAGCCAGGCCTCAATGATCCACGTTCAGGACGGTGGTAAGCGTCAGCTGGATCGGGATCGCTTCAATGAAGCTTTCATGATGCACATCTCGACTTCACCGCAGTACGGCATCATCGCTTCGCTGGATGTGGCCTCGGCGATGATGGAAGGTCCGGCCGGGCGCTCACTGATTCAGGAAACCTTCGATGAGGCGCTGAGCTTCCGCCGTGCCCTGGCCAATCTGCGGCAGAACCTCAGTAGCGATGACTGGTGGTTCAGCATCTGGCAGCCGGCCAAGGCCGAAGGCGCCGATGATGTAGTCACCCAGAACTGGCTGCTGCAACCGCAAGCCGACTGGCACGGCTTTGGCGATGTAGCCGAGGATTACGTGCTGCTCGACCCGATCAAGGTGACCTTGGTGACGCCGGGGTTGACTGCCGACGGTAAGCTGGACGCGCGCGGTATTCCGGCTGCGGTTGTCAGCAAGTTTCTTTGGGAGCGCGGCCTGGTGGTGGAAAAGACCGGGCTGTATTCCTTCCTGGTGCTGTTCTCCATGGGCATTACCAAGGGCAAGTGGAGCACGCTGCTGACCGAACTTCTGGAGTTCAAACGCAGCTATGACGCCAACCTGCCATTAAGTGATGTGTTGCCATCGATTGCCCAGGCCGGTAAGACTTTTTATCAGGGCATGGGCTTGCGCGACCTGTGCGATGCTCTGCATGCCTGTTACCGTGAAAATGCTACGGCCAAGGCGCTTAAACGCATGTACACGGTGCTGCCGGAAGTGGCGATCAAGCCGGCTGATGCCTACAACCAGTTGGTGCGTGGTGAAGTCGAGGCGGTACCGATTGAGCAGTTGGAAGGCCGAATTGCTGCGGTGATGCTGGTGCCCTATCCTCCAGGTATTCCACTGATCATGCCGGGTGAGCGTTTCACCGCGCAGACCCGCTCGATCATCGATTACCTGGCATTTGCCCGCACCTTTGATCGCAGCTTCCCTGGTTTCGATGCCGATGTGCATGGCCTGCAACGTGAGGAAGGCGTCTACACCGTGGATTGCATCAAGGTCTGACAGCTCTGGATTGCAGCTTTGCTTGGCGGCGTCGGCGTTATTCGTTGGCTGCCGCCAGTCTTCCTCAGTAGATCAAGCGCTTATCGCCGATAAGTAAAAAATGAGCTTAACTTTGATGACGTGTTCTGCGTCACAGTGGCTAGCATCGACATTTGTCGGTTGGTTGTTATAGTTGCTCGATTTTTAGCATAAGAAGATTTTCATTGTGCGCTTGCGCCCTAGCTGAGGATGACTGCCGTGTCCGACTACAAAGCCTTTAATGTCGCGTTGGCAGATAAGGTCGCCCATGTGGTGATCAATCGCCCGGAAAAAGTCAACGCGATGAACGCGGACTTCTGGCGCGAAATCATCGAGATTTTCCGCTGGGTCGATGACACCGATGAGGTGCGCGCAGTGGTGATCTCCGGTGCAGGAAAACATTTCTCCTCAGGCATCGACCTGATGATGCTGGCCTCGGTGGGTAGCCAGCTGGGTCCGGATGTTGGCCGTAATGCCGAAAAACTGCGGCGCAAGATTCTCGAACTGCAAGCCTCGTTCAATGCCGTGGACAATTGCCGCAAGCCAGTGCTTGCAGCCATTCAAGGCTATTGCCTGGGTGGTGCGATCGATCTGATCTCGGCCTGCGACATGCGTTACTCGACGACCGATGCGCAGTTCTCGATCAAGGAAATTGATATCGGCATGGCCGCTGACGTTGGCACCCTGCAGCGTCTGCCGCGCATTATTGGTGATGGCATGATGCGTGAGCTGGCCTTTACCGGTCGCACCATTGGTGGTGAAGAGGCATGCAGCATTGGTCTAGTCAATCGTACCTATGCCGATGTTGATGCCTTGCTTGATGGCGTGATGGGCATCGCCCGCGAGATCGCCAGTAAGTCGCCGGTGGCAATTCGTGGTACCAAGGAAATGATTCGCTACATGCGTGATCACCGGGTCGATGACGGCCTGGAATATATCGCCACCTGGAACGCCGCCATGCTGCAATCGGCAGATCTACGGGTGGCCATGACGGCTCATATGAGCAAGCAGAAACCGGAGTTCGCTGACTGATGTTGCCCTTCCATCTGTTCTTATCACCGACGCGGGAGGCGCAATAACTCATGGTTTCTGGAGCCACGTCGCTTAATCTGGTGCGCGATGAACTGTTCACCACCATGGAGGAGGCTGAGTCGAGCCTCGAACACTTTATCGCCGACCGCCACAATGGCAGCCTGCTGCAACAGGCCGTGGAAAACCTGCATCAGGTACGCGGCACGCTGAACCTGATCGAGCTGGCCGGCGCCGAGTTGCTGGCCCAGGAAGTGCTGGATCAGGCCACCGATATTCCTGCCGGCGCCGGTGAAGAGCGCGATGTGCAGCTTTCCGCGTTGAGTAACGCATTGCACGTGCTGCGCCGTTATCTGGAAAACGTTGAAGCTCATCGCCAGGAAATGCCGGAACTGCTGCTGCCGGCAATCAATGATCTGCGTCAGGCCGGTGGTCAGCCTGCCTTGCCGGAAAGTTTCTTTTTCAGTGCGCGCCTTGACCACGCTCGCCCACGTACCGCTCCGCCATCGGTTGATGGTGCCGCACGTGAAAGTGAAGGGCGCCGTCTGCGGCATATGTATCAGGTAGGACTGCTGGGTTTTATCCGCGAGCAGAACCCGCAGGCCAGCCTCAAGCTGATGGGGCGCGCACTGACGCGACTCGATAGCCTGTTTGCCAACGAGCCACGCGGTCGCCTGTGTTGGGTCGGTGCTGCCGCCGTTGAGGCGCAGGTCGATGGTCAGCTGCTGGCGCGCAAGTCGCGTAAGCAGCTGTTCTCGCGGATTGACCGCGAACTCAAGCAGATGCTCGCCAATGGGCAGTACGAGGCGCCGCGGGGACTGCTTAAGGAATTGCTCTATCTGGTGGCCCTGGCGGATACCCGTGGGCCGCAAGCGGCAGCCCTCAGTGAAGTCTTCGGCCTGACGCCGCTGCCCTTTACCGATCATTTGCTGGAAGAGGAATACCAGCGTCTGTCAGGCCCGGGTCAGGCGGTCATGCGTTCGCTGAGTTCGGCGATTCGCGAAGAGCTCAACAGCGTCAAGGATATGCTTGACCTGATTGAGCGCGGCACCCTGCAAGGCGACAGCCTCAATAGCCTGCATACCTTGCTCGGCAAACTGAGCAAGACCCTCGGCATGGTTGGCCTGAGTTCGGCGGGCAACTCTCTTAATGCTCAACTGCAAACCGTTGCCAGTTGGAGCGAGGAACACGCGCCAGCACCTCAGGAGCTGCATAAGCTGGCCGATGCCGTGCTGTACGTTGAAGGCATGGTTGCCAGTCTGGAGCGCGGCGAGCGCCGTGAAACGCGGCCTGCGCAGGCGCAGCCGGGTGACGAGGCCGAGTCCTTTGCCCTGCATCAGCTTAATGAAGCACGCATCGTCGTGGTCGATGAGGCTCAGGCCGGTCTGGCTCTGGCCAAGCGTGCAATTACCGCGTACCTGGAGTCGGGTGGCGAGCGCATGCGACTTTCCAACGTACCATTCAGTCTGCAAGCCGTGCGTGGTGGGTTGTGGTTCCTCGGTCAGGAGCGTGCTGCGCTGCTGGTGGGTGCCTGCGCCGATTACATCCAGCAGCATATGTTCGACGCATCGCAGATGCCGTCCGAGCAGATGCTGGAAACCCTCGCCGACGCGCTGAGTAGCCTGGAGTACTACCTCGAGGCCGGTGCGGTGATGCGGCCGGAAACGCAGCCGAGCGTGCTTGATCTCGCCGCAGAAAGCGTGCGGGCCCTGGGCATGCCGCTGGAGGCTTGAGCATGCAACGCTGGCAACCCAGTCTGCTCGATAATCAGCAATCCGGTGGCTGGGTGGTCGTGCACTGCAAGCAGCACTTTCTCGCGGACAGCAACGGTGTGCTGTTTCCCCGCGAATGGCTGAAAAAACAGGATTTGCCGATTATCGCCGAACATGGCCTTGGCCATTTTGATGGTGATGCGGTCTATCTGTTGGAGCTTGGCCAGCCTTTCGACATGCCGGGCTGCGCCTGGCAGAGTCTGCGCCAATTTATGCTGCAGGGCGATGCCGATACCTTCAAGTTACTCAGCTATGCCACCCAGATTGGCACCTGGGCCAGCCAGCATCGTTTCTGTGGCAGCTGTGGTGGAGCGATGCAACATGTGCCGGGCGAACGCGCGATGCACTGCGTGCGCTGTGAGCTGCAGCATTATCCGCGGCTTTCACCAAGCATGATCGTGCTGGTTACTCGCGGCGATGAGATTCTGCTGGCGCGCTCGCCGCGCTTTGTTTCCGGGGTCTACAGCACCCTGGCAGGCTTCGTGGAAGCGGGGGAGTCGGTCGAGCACTGCGTGGCCCGTGAAGTTCGTGAAGAGGTTGGGGTCGAGATCAGCAACCTGCAGTACCTGGGTAGCCAGGGTTGGCCGTTTCCGCATTCGCTGATGCTGGGCTTCCATGCCGAATACGCCGGTGGCGATATCGTCATGCAGGTCGATGAAATCGAGGATGCGCAGTGGTTCAGTGTGCATAACCTGCCGCCACTACCGGCTTCGCGTTCGATTGCCCGTTATCTGATTGACGTCTATGTGGCGCGTCGTCTAGGCCAGGCCGAACCAGTGCTGCCAGGCTAGGCGTGCGGTCAACGCCAGTACCACCAGAATAAATACCGGGCGGATAAACTTCGAACCGCCCTTGATCGCTGTGCGTGCCCCGAGAAATGCGCCGACCATCAGCGCCATCCCCATGCAGACACCTAGCAGCCAGGCCACTTGCCCGCTGATTATAAATACAGTCAGGGCGCAGATATTGCTGACGAAGTTCATGCTGCGGGCCACGCCGCTTGCCTTGACCAGGTCGAGCGGGTAGAGCAGCAGACTGCTGACCGTCCAGAAGGCGCCAGTGCCGGGCCCCGCGACCCCATCATAGAAACCCAGGCTGAGGCTTTGCGGCCACTGTCGGCCTCTGGCAATCGGTGCCTCGGCGAGCAGCGGTGCATCCGGGGTCTTGCCGAACAGCAGGTACAGGCCGCAGCCAAACACCACGGCAGGTAACAGCTGATTCAACCACTCCGAGGGCAGCCACTGCGCCATGGCAGCGCCTAGCAGCGCGCCGACGGCCGTGCCGATCAATGCATTGCGCCATTGGTCGGGGTCAAACAGTTTACGCCGGTAGAAAGTGTAACTGGCGGCGGCTGAGCCAAAGGTTGAGCTGAGTTTATTGGTGCCCAGGGCCAGGTGCGGCGGCAAGCCGGCAGTGAGTAGCGCGGGGATGGTCAGCAAACCGCCGCCGCCGGCAATTGCATCGATAAAGCCGGCAATAAACGCGACCAGGGCGAGAATCGCCAGGGTGGTCAGGTCAACACTGAGTTCAAACGGGAAAGCCATTGAAAAACACGTCCTGTGTCTAATTGTGGTGTTCTCTTGCTGTTCTACAGCTAGGTAGCTGCGCATAATGCCGGCAATTTCAAGCATAAGGAATGCATGGCGATGCAATATGGCGGACTGGCATGGGCAACGGCATTGCTGGGGTTACTGGCGGTGTTTGTTGCGGCGCGCATCCTGTTCAATCGGCACTGGTTTCTCGGTTGGTTGCGTGGTACCTGCGGCCTGGCATTCCTCGCCCTGGCGGCGCTGATTGGTCTGCTGGCCAACGATTTGCGCAGCTACGCAGCAATTCCTGAAGGTAAGCCGCTGGCCACATTGAGCTTCAAGGCTGACGGCCCGTTGTATCGCGTCAGCGTGCTGGAGGGCGGTCGTGAACGCACGCTGACCATGGAGGGCGACCTCTGGCAGCTGGATGCGCGCTTCCTGCAGTGGAAAGGCCTGGCCGAATTGATTGGTTTGCAGCCAGGTTATCGCCTGGAAAAACTCTCGGGGCGTTTTCTTTCCATCGAACAGCAGAGCCTGGCCCAGCATACCCGTGTCGAGCTGGCGCACAGCCCGTATGGCATCGATCTGTGGCGCTGGCTGCGATTGGGCCAGCATGATCTGTTTATCTTCGACCCCCAGGCGCACCGGGTAACTTACCTGCCGTTGGCAGATGAGGCGGTGTACAGCATCAACCTGACACCTGCAGGCTTGCTCGCCGAGCCGATGAATCCGGCGGCCAAGCAGGCGCTCAAAGACTGGCAGTAAATTCCAGGAAGTAAAAAGGGACCCGAGGGTCCCTTTTTTATTGGATGGCCTATCTCAGGAGAGGAAGCCACCGTCCACATTCAGCGCCACGCCCGTGGTGTAGCTGGAGGCGTCGCTGGCCAGGTATAGTACGGTGCCGGCCATTTCACTCGGATCGGCCACGCGCTTGAGCGGGATGCGCTGCAGGGCGACTTTGAGAATGGCGTCGTTCTTGGTCAGGGCCGAGGCAAGCTTGGTGTCGGTCAGGCCTGGCAGCAGGGCGTTGCAGCGGATGCCGAACTGCGCGCACTCCTTGGCGAAGACCTTGGTCATGCTGATTACGGCGGCCTTGGTCACCGAGTAGATGCCCTGGAATTCGCCCGGCGAGACGCCGTTGATCGAGGCCACATTGATAATGCTGCCACCACCGTTGGCCTTCATCAGCTTGCCGCCTTCGATGGACATGAAGTAGTAGCCACGGATGTTCACATCCACGGTCTTCTGGAATGCGCCCAGATCGGTGTCCAGCACGTTGCAGAACTGCGGGTTGGTGGCGGCGTTGTTGACCAGCACATCGAGGCGGCCGAATTGCTCTTTGATCTGCGCGAAGACATTGCTGATCTGCTCCATTTCGCCAATGTGACAGGCAATCGCAGTGGCCTTGCCGCCGTCGGCGATGATGGCATCAGCGACTTTCTGGCAGTCATCAATCTTGCGACTGGAGACGATGACATGAGCGCCTTGTTGGGCCAGCAGTTTGGCAATGGCCTCGCCGATGCCACGGCTGGCGCCGGAGACGAAAGCGATCTTGCCGTCGAGGTCGAACAGATGGGTTTTGGACATGGGATTTTCCTTTCTTATTGAGAACGTATCCAAAGTCTGCTGCGCGTCGGCCCTGCTGCGTTAAAAACAGGCTCGGAATGCTCATTTACAAAAGTAAACTCCGCTTCCTCGCCGTTTTGACCAGCCGGAGGCTGTTACTACGTAGCGCCTTGCATGGCTCTAGCTCGCAAGCCTTTGAATGGGTTCTATGAGGCCTGTTCGGCCGTTTACAGCTGCGATTTATTGATGACCTGCAGGCTCATCTGCTCCAGCAGTTTGTTCATGTGAATGAACTGCGCGAAGCGCTTGTCCTGGGTCTGGCCATGGAAGTAGCGGTAGTAAATCTGCTGCACGATGCCGGCCAGGCGAAACAGGCCGTAGGTGTAGTAGAAATCGATGCTCTTGATTTCGATGCCCGAGCGTTCGGCGTAGTAATCGGCAAACTGCTGACGGGTGAGCATGCCTGGTGCATTGCTCGGCTGTCGGCGCATCATCTGGATCGGTGCCGAGTCGCCGGCTTCGATCCAATAGGCGAGGGTGTTGCCCAGGTCCATCAGCGGGTCGCCGATGGTGGTCAGCTCCCAGTCCAGCACGCCGATGATCTGGCTTGGGTTCTGTGGGTTGAGAATCACGTTATCGAAGCGGTAATCGTTGTGTACGATGCCGGGCTTGTGGTGGTCTGCTGGCATCTTGTCGCGCAGCCAGGCTTTGACCGGTTCCCACAACGGGGCGTCGGGGGTCAGGGCCTTATCGTAGCGATCACTCCAGCCGCCGATCTGCCGTTGCACATACCCTTCGGGCTTGCCCAGGTCGCCCAGGCCGCAGGCCTGATAGTCGACGTTGTGCAGCTCGACCATCTTGTCGATAAAGCTCTTGCACAGCTCGCGGGTTTGCTCGGCGTTGAAGTTCAGTTCAACCGGCATGTCCGAACGCAGGATGATGCCGTTGACCCGCTCCATCACGTAGAACTCGGCACCGATTACCGATTCCTCGGTGCAGTGCACGTAGGCTTTCGGGCAGTAGGGGAAGCCGGCGTTGAGTTGATTGAGGATGCGGTACTCGCGGCCCATGTCGTGGGCGGATTTGGCCTTGTGGCCAAAGGGCGGGCGGCGCAGGACGAATTCTTTGTCCGGGTATTCCAGCAGGTAGGTCAGGTTCGAGGCGCCGCCCGGAAATTGGCTGATGCGTGGCTCGTCCGTCAGACCGGGGATATGCGCCTTGAGGTACTGGTCGATGACCGCGGCGTCGAGTTCTTCGCCTTCGCGGATACGGGTGGACTGGTCAGTAAGCGCCATGTTTATCCCTTCTGCTTATGATGGGTGCCTAAGATAATTAGCTAATCTAATGCTGCAACCTGTGGCTCACAAGGATTACACGCCGTTATAGGTGGGCGTGTTGCTGCCCAATCAAGCTGCCTGATTGGCCATTAAAGCTCGGTTTTTAGTCATAAAAAAACCGGAGTCGAGGACTCCGGTTTGTTCTGTAGCGTAGTTGCCTTGCCGCTTAAACCGGGAACAGCTCGCCCAGTTTCATGGCCAGCATCATGTCGCCTTCGGCGCGCAGTTTGCCGGACATGAAGGCTTGCATACCGTCGGTTTCGCCGCTGGTGATGCCTTTCAGGGTTTCGGTGTCCATGATCAGGGTCACGTTGGCGTTGGCATTGTCGCCTTTCTCAACGGCGCAGGTGCCGTCTTTGACGATCAGAGCGTAGTTCTCGCCGTCTTCGATGTTGAATTGGAACACCAGGTCCAGGCCTGCAGCGGCACCGGCGTTGAATTTGGACTGCATGGTATTGACGATGTCTGCAACGCTCATGGTTTCTTCCTTTTTCTCAGGTTTTTTCTAGCGCCCGTGATGGGTGCAGTGGGCCGGAGCTCATCGATAAGTGATGAGCTCCGGCGCCTTCAACAGCTGCAAATGCACATGGCTGTTGAAGGAAGCCAGGCTCACTTGGCTGCCGCGAAACTTCAGGCAGCTTAGTGAGGTGTTAACAATCTGCCAGTTCAGCTCGAAAGCCTGCGCAGGCGCGATACCGGTAATCAGGTGCAGCAGCGCGGTAATAGTGCCGCCCGAGGTGAATACGGCAATGTTCTGTTTGCTGTCAGCCTGCTCAAGCAGGCGGGTGAGGCCGCCCTGGACCTGCTCGACGAAGCCTTGCCAGCTTTGCAGTTCCGGCATGTCATGTTCGCCAGAAATCCAGCGGCCAATCAGCTTGGCGAACAAGCGCTGAAATTCGGCACGGTTGCTCGCGCCGTTACGCAGGGTATGCATGGCTTCAGGTTCTTCGCCAAGCATGCCCGGCAGCAGGCTGCGGATCACTGCGTCTGCGTCGAACTCATTAAAGGCAGAGTCAATGTCCAGTTGCGGTATGGCAATGCCGGCATCGTGCAGTTGCTGTAAGGCGCTGTTAGCGGTGTGTTGCTGGCGGCGCAGATCACCACTGACACTGCGATCAATCCGCGTGCCGAGTTGTGCGAGGTGCGCGCCCAGCACTTCGGCCTGGCGAATTCCGATGGGCGATAGCACATCGTAATCGTCTGCACCGAAGGAGGCTTGGCCATGTCGAATCAGGTAGATGCTGCCCACGTCCGCTCGATTCCGGTACGTTGAAAGTTTCGCGAGGGTATGAGGAAGCTCAGGAGCTGTCAACGTAAAAACATACGCTTGTTTGAATTGCATGAGTGCGCTGAATAGCGGTGGTCTGTTTGCTGGCCGCCAATCCATGGCCTCGGTATGCTTGGGCACTATTCAGCGCGGCCGATGAGCGCGCGCTGCCATTGGAGCAAGGGGGAATTCGTGGAGTTTTTTGCAGAGTACATCGGCTTTCTGGCCAAGACAGTGACCCTGGTTGTGGCCATTCTGGTGGTGTTGGTATCGATTGCCGCACTGCGCAGCAAGGGCCGGCAGAGCACTGGCCAGCTGCAGGTAAATAGGCTCAATGACTTTTTCAAGCAGTTGCATCAGCGAATGGAGCACGCGGTGCTCGATAAGGAGCAACTGAAAGCCGCGAGCAAGGCCGAAGCCAAGGCCGCTAAGCAGGAGAAAAAGGCTGGCATCCACAAGCCGCGCGTCTACGTGCTGGATTTCGATGGCGATATCAAAGCGTCGGCCACCGACAGCCTGCGCCACGAAATCACTGCTTTACTGACTATGGCAACGCCGCAGGATGAAGTGGTGCTGCGTTTGGAAAGTGGCGGCGGCATGGTGCACAGCTATGGCTTGGCCTCTTCGCAGCTGGCGCGCATTCGGCAGGCGGGTGTACCGCTGACCGTCTGTATCGACAAGGTAGCGGCCAGCGGCGGCTATATGATGGCCTGCATTGGCGAGAAGATCATTTCCGCGCCGTTCGCCATTCTTGGCTCGATTGGCGTGGTTGCTCAGCTGCCTAATGTGTACCGCCTGCTGAAGAAGCATGACATCGATTTTGAAGTACTTACCGCTGGTGAGTACAAGCGCACCCTGACCGTGTTCGGCGAGAACACTGAGAAGGGCCGGGAGAAGTTCCAAGAAGACCTGGAAACCACCCACGAGTTGTTCAAAGGCTTTGTTGCCCGCTACCGACCGTAGCTGGATATCGACCAGATTGCCACGGGTGAAGTCTGGCTTGGCCTGGCGGCGCTGGAGAAACAACTGGTTGATGAGTTGAAGACCAGTGACGAATACCTGGCAGAGCGCGCCAAGAGCGCCGAGCTGTTTCATTTGCACTATGCCGAGAAGAAAACCCTGCAGGAGCGCGTTGGACTGGCGGGCAGCGTAGCGCTGGATCGTTTTGTTCTGAGCTGGCTGAGTCGTTTGAATCAGCAGCGTTTCTGGTAATCGATCCGTCACACAGAGGAAGAACATGAGCAAGTTCAGTGCATTGCAAGCCCGTGAAAGCGCAGCGGGCGATTTCGAACAGGTGATTGTGCAGCGCGATATCGGTGACTTGCCCGCTGGCGAGTTGCTGATTCGAGTCAAATACTCCTCGCTCAACTACAAGGATGCGTTGTCGGCCAGCGGTAACCGCGGCGTGACCAGAAACTTTCCACACACACCTGGCATTGATGCTGCAGGCGTGGTGGAGGCCTCCAGCGTGGCCGAATTCAGCATCGGTGATGAGGTAATCGTCACCGGTTACGATCTGGGCATGAACACCTCGGGCGGTTTTGCTCAATACATTCGTATTCCTGCCAGCTGGGCACTGAAACGGCCCAAGGGCTTGTCGCTGCGCGAGGCCATGGTGCTTGGTACCGCCGGGCTGACCGCAGCACTGTGTGTCGACAAGCTGGAACAAAGCGGGCTGACGCCGGATGCCGGCACCGTACTGGTGACGGGTGCCACAGGTGGTGTTGGCAGTGTCGCGGTGGCTTTGTTGACTGCCCTGGGCTACCGCGTGGCGGCATCGACCGGCAAGGCCGAGCAGGCGGATTACCTCAAGGCGCTAGGTGCGCAGCAAATTGTGCTGCGTTCTGAGTTACAGGAAGGCATCGATAAGCCGATGCTCAAGGAACAGTGGGCTGGCGCGGTGGATTGCGTGGGCGGGGATATCCTGTTCAACGTGGTCAAATCGATGCGCTACGGTTCCAGTGTTGCCTGCTGCGGCCTGACAGCCGGGGTCGGTTTCAAGGGCAGTGTGCTGCCGTTTATTCTGCGCGGAGTGAACCTGCTGGGGGTCGATTCGGTGGAGTTACCGCTGGTGGTCAAGGCGTCGATGTGGGACAAGCTGTCGTTGCAATGGAAGGTCAAGCTCGATGCACTGGTCAGCGAGGTAACGCTTGAGCAATTGCCGGCAACCATTGCGCAGATCCTGGCTGGCAAGCAGGTCGGGCGCGTGTTGGTCAATCTGGCTTGATGGCTAGCGTGTCTGATAAGGCCCGGTACTTCCGGGCCTTTGTGTTTCTGGGGCTCAGGCTTGACTGATGTACATGGTGATGTCTGCACGGAACACAGCTTTGTCGCCGACAAAGGCTTGCACAGGCACAGTGACGTCACCCAGCTGGTTCCAGTCGATGGCGCTGCCATCGGCCACGGCGCGAATATCACCATCAGCCTTTGCCAGGTATTCCACAGTCATTCCGCGCGGAATCCAGCGGCAACCCTTCGGGATCGACGCGTCAGTCATAGTGCCAGCAGCCAGTTCAGCGGCATTGCACAGGGCAATGGCGTGTACGGTGCCAAGATGGTTGAGCACTTCTCGGCGTTTGGGAAAGGTGACTTCAGCGTAGCCTGGGCGCAGCTCAACGAATTGTGGGGCGATGCTGGCGAAGTAGGGCGCGACCTGGCCAATCATGGCGCTGAACTGCACCGGGCCTGCTTGCTGGAACATCTGTAACATCTGGCTCATGGACTTCTCCTGGGCGGATTGGCGTGATGGATTGAGTGCGCGCCAGGGCAGTGTACAAATATTAGAATTAAATTCTAGAATTATTTTCTTGTTGATGGCTGTACGAGGAAAGCATGGCTCGTCGTTCCCGCAAAGATGAAATCCTCCAGGCCGCGTTGGCCTGCTTTACCGAGGTCGGTGTTGATGGCACCACCATCGAGATGATTCGTGACCGTTCCGAGGCCAGTATCGGCAGTCTGTATCACCATTTCGGCAACAAGGAGCGGATCATCGCCGCGCTCTATCTGGCAGGTACGGCAGAGTATGCGGCGATGCTGGAAGAAGGCTTTGCCACGGCTGACAGCGCCGAGGCTTGCGTCAAGTTGCTGGTCACCAGCTGTATCGACTGGGTGGTGGCGAATCCTGATTGGGCGCGTTTTGTTCTGCACAGCCGCAGCCGGGTTGAGGCGGGAGAAATGGGCGAGCAGCTGCGGGAGGCAAACCGCGAGCACTTTCAGCGCATCTTTGCCGCGCTATCGCGCTACCGTGAAGAGGGGCTGTTTAAGGCCATGCCGGTGGACTGTTTTGCTTCGGTGATTATCGGGCCAACCCACGACCTCGCGCGTAACTGGTTGGCGGGGCGTACGCAAACGCAGCTGGCGGATTGCCGCGAGTTATTGGCGCAGCTGGCCTGGGACAGCGTGAAAGCCTGAAATAAAAAGCCCCGCAGTGCGGGGCTTTTCAGTGCTGAGCCAATCAGGCGCGGCGGCGGAACAGCGGCAAGGGCTGATCCGTGGAGGCCTGATAGACCTCGCTGAACTCCTCGAAGGCTTTCAAGGCATCCAGCGGGTCTTTGTCCTCGCGCAGGGCGAAGGCATCGAAGCCCACGCGCAGGTAGGAGAACAACTGATCGCGCAGTACATCGCCGATGGCGCGCACTTCACCTTTGTAGCTGTAGCGGTTGCGCAGCAGGTAGGCGGTGGAGCAGTGGCGGCCATCGGTGAACGCCGGGAAGTTCAGCGCGATAACCTGGAAGTTATCCAGCTGATCGGCGATTTCTTCGATTTCCTCACCGGCATCCAGCCACACACCCAGGCCGCCATCGCGGGCCTTGAGTGCGGTGCTGTGCTCGACCCAAAGTGTCAGCGGCACAATCAGGTCGTCGCAGTTGGAAATACCATCCAGCGTGGCGTCTTTGGGCAGCAGGTGCCAGCTTTCGTCTACCAACTGGCCGTTCTTAATGATTCGCTGCATATACGCGCTCCTTGAACGGGTCGACGCCGATACGGCGGAAGGTGTCGAGGAAACTCTCTTCTTCGGTGCGGCGCTCGACATAGACCTTGATAATCTTGTCGATCACATCGGCCATGTCCGCTTCGGCGAAGGAGGGGCCGAGGATCTGCGCCAGGCTGGCGTCACGACCGGCGCTGCCGCCGAGGGACACCTGATAGAACTCCTGACCTTTCTTGTCCACCCCGAGGATGCCGATATGGCCAACGTGGTGGTGACCGCAGGCGTTCATGCAACCGGAGATGTTCAGGTCGATATTGCCGATGTCGAACAGATAATCCAGGTCGTCGAAACGACGCTGAATGGCTTCGGCAATCGGGATCGACTTGGCGTTGGCCAGCGAGCAGAAGTCGCCGCCCGGGCAGCAGATGATATCGGTCAGCAGGCCGACGTTCGGCGTAGCAAAACCGTTTTCACGCAGCTCGCCCCATAGGGTGAACAGCTGCGCCTGCTCGACATCCGCGAGGATGATGTTCTGGTTGTGGCTGTTGCGCACTTCGCCAAAGCTGTAGCGGTCGGCCAGGTCGGCGATCACGTCGAGCTGCTTGTCGGTGACATCGCCTGGCGCCACGCCGGTCGGCTTGAGCGACAGAGTAACGGCGACATAGCCCGGCGTCTTGTGGGCGAAGGTGTTGCGCTGACGCCAGCGGGCAAAGCCTGGGTGTTCGGCATCCAGGGCCGCCAGTGCGGCATCCTGATCGTCGAGGGCTTTGTAGCTTGGGTCGATAAAGTGCGCTGCAACGCGGGCGACTTCGGCGTCGGTCAGGGTAGTCGGGCCATCTTTCAGGTGAGCCCACTCAGCATTGACGCGCTCGGCGAAGACTTCAGGCGTCAACGCCTTGACCAGAATCTTGATGCGCGCCTTGTACTTGTTATCACGACGGCCATAGCGGTTGTACACACGCAGGATGGCGTCGAGGTAACTGATCAGGTGCTGCCACGGCAGGAACTCGTTGATAAAGCTACCAACGATCGGCGTACGACCGAGACCGCCACCGACGGAGACGCGGAAGCCCAGCTCGCCGGCGTCATTCTGTACCGCTTCCAGGCCGATGTCATGCACCTCGATCGCTGCACGGTCGCTCACGGCACCGTTGACGGCAATCTTGAACTTGCGCGGCAGGTGGGTGAACTCGGGGTGGAAGGTCGACCACTGACGGATGATCTCGCACCACGGGCGTGGGTCGATGATTTCATCCTTGGCCACGCCGGCGAACTGGTCGGTGGTGGTGTTACGGATGCAGTTGCCGCTGGTCTGGATGGCGTGCATCTGCACGGTGGCCAGCTCGGCGAGAATGTCAGGCACATCTTCCAGATCCGGCCAGTTGAACTGCACGTTCTGACGGGTGCTGATATGCGCGTAACCCTTGTCATAGTCACGGGCAATCTTGGCCATCATGCGCACCTGGGCGGACGACATCAGACCGTACGGCACGGCAACGCGCAGCATGGGCGCAAAGCGCTGGATGTACAGGCCATTCTGCAGGCGCAGCGGGCGGAACTCTTCACCGCTCAGTTCACCGGCGAGGTAACGGCGGGTTTGATCGCGGTACTGCTTGACGCGGTCTTCGACGATTTTTTGGTCGTACTGGTCGTATACGTACATGGGGTGTCCTGTTATCAGGCTTTTAGAACCCGTTTCCGATCTGCTGCGCGTCGGCCCTGCGGCGTTAAAACAGGTTCGGAATGCTCATGTACAGCTCGTACACTGCGCTTCCTCGCCTGTTTTTGCCTGGCATGGCTCTAGCTCGCTATATCGTAAACCGGCTCTCACAGCTAATCAGCGCGCACGGCCGCGCACTCCCTGCGGAGCCGGAGGAAGATACCAGCTCAGGGTTATGCGCAAAAGTGATGTTTGAGTATATGGAAAGAACTTAAAGGGATAAGGCGGCCGTTGAACATAGCCCCACGGCTTGAGTAAGCGGCCATGCTGGTCTTAACTGCACAAGACGATTCACCCATAAGCACAACTAAAGGAGGTAGTCCATGAGCGAACACAGTGAACCGGATAATGCTGACAGCGTGGTCGATGCCAAGGCCATATTCGCCTTGATTGTGATTTTCGTTGTCACCGCGGTGTTCTGGGTCAGTCAGCAATAAGACCTAGCAGCGGCTAAAGCACAAAGCGGGATCAGTTAACTGATCCCGCTTTTTTATTGTCCGCAGAGCAGGGTTGGTAGTCAGTGGCAGCTAAGGCTGTCGGCTTGGCGATAGAGCATAAGCAACTTGCGTGTAATGGACTGCTGAATATCGTCACGCTCGAAGGTCGATAGCCGGGTCAGGCGGCTGACCTGCAGGCGATGCAGGTGAATGTAGGGCATCTGCTGATCAAACTCGCGCAGGTCGCCCTTCATCATGATCGGCAGGAAGATATCGCCGGCCTTCTTCTGGTTGCTGATGATTTGCGCCAACGCCGGTTTGAACGGCATGGTTTTCGGTGCCGGGCCGCCTTCCTTGATCATCGTAGTCAGCAGCAAGCCAGGCTTGCGCAGAACTACGCCGGGCAGCACGCATAGCCCGGTTTTACGCACAGCATGCGCTTCGATGCCATGCAGGGTGTCATGGAAGGCGTAGGGGTTGGGCAGCACCACCATCTTGCGGCCCATATCGCTTGGGAAGTGCAGGTCGTAGTTGGTGTATAGCTGGCGCGTCGACTCCGAGTACACGCACAGGCGGTTCTCGAACAGCTTGATAAAGCGTTCCGCCAGCTCGCGCCGGGCGATGCTGTCCAGATCCCAGATCAGGTCCTGATTCTGCGGTTTGCTCAGGTCGACTTCCTGGTGCTCCATATCGCTCATTGCGTTCTCATACCCTGAACTGTCCAAGCAGCCGGTTGAGCTGCTCGGCCAACTGACCTAGGTGTTGCCCGGCATCACTGGATTGTTGCGCCGCCAGGGCATTGTTATGGGTCAGGCTGGCTGCCTGGGTGACGTTCTGATTGATGTCTTCGACCACGTGCGATTGTTGCAGTGTCGCGCTGGCGATGGAAGCGTTCAGACCGGTGAGATTACGCAGGCCGCTGGCGATCGACGTCAGGCTGGCGCCGGCTTGACTGGCTTGCTCGATGGTCAGCTGCGAGGCTTTGCTGCTGTCGTTGATCACCTTGACCGCGGCTTCCGAGTTGCCTTGTAAGCGCTCGATCATCACCTGGATTTCCGCCGTGGATTTTTGCGTGCGCTGCGCCAGCAGGCGTACCTCATCGGCAACCACTGCAAACCCACGGCCTTGTTCGCCGGCTCGCGCAGCTTCGATGGCGGCATTGAGCGCCAGCAGGTTGGTCTGTTCGGCAATCGAGCGGATCACCTCCAAGACGCTGCCAATCTGCGTGCTTTCCTGGGCCAGGGCTTGAATCACCGTTACGGCCTGGTCGATGGTACCGGACAATTCGTTGATCTGCCGCAGGCTTGCTTCAATGCTCTGCTGGCCTTGCAGGGCTTGCTCTTCTGCGGCGTGCACTTCGGAGGAAGCGTGCTCGGCGTTTTTTGCCACATCCTGCACGCCATAGGTCACCTCATTTATGGCGGTGGCTACCAGTTCCATCTGTTGTGATTGCTGTTCGCTGTGCTGCTGCGCCTGGCCGGAAACCTCGCCGAGGTTGCGTGCGGCGGTATCCAGTTGGCCGGCGGAGTCTAGGGATTGCTTGATCACCAGACGTAGCTTGTCGGTAAAGGCATTGAAGTGACGGGACAGGGCAGACAGCTCATCGTTGCCATGGGTGTCGAGGTTGCGTGTCAGGTCACCGTCGCCGCTGGCGATATTGGCCATGGCGCTGACGGCGTGCTGCAGGGGCTGGGTGATGCTGCGTACGATCAGCACAATCAGCAGGGCGACCAGCGCGGCAATCACCAGGCCGATCAGCATGGCTTTTAGCGCCTGGGCCTGGAACTCGGCCTGCACATCGTCGACATAGACGCCTGAACCGATGATCCAGCCCCAGGGCTGGAACAGTTGCACATAAGACACCTTGGGCACGGGATCGCTGGCGCCCGGTTTTGGCCAGCGGTAATCGACATGGCCGGCGCCCTGGCGTTTGCTGATGGCGACCATTTCATTGAACAGTGCCTTGCCATCGGGATCCTTGAAACCCGAGAGGTCCTGGCCTTCAAGTTTGGGGTTGGTCGGGTGCATGACCATCACCGGGGTTTGGTCATTGATCCAGAAGTATTCCTGGCCGGCGTAGCGCAGGCCGCGGATGGTTTCCATCGCCTGCTTCTGTGCATCTTCGCGAGCTATGCTGCCGGCAGCTTCCAGGGCGTGATAGTGCTGCAGAACACCGGCTGCGCTCTGTACCACGTGCTGAGTTTTTTCGGCTTTGGCGGCGTACAGGTCGCTGTGGATCTGCTTGAGCAACAATGCGCCCTGAATAATCAGCATAAGGATGGCGACCACCAGGATCAGCCATAGGCGACGGTTAATGGGCAGGCTGCGCAGGCTATTCATGGAGTTGTTCTCCCTTGTTGTTTTAGGCGCTGGGTCGCCTCTTATAGGCCAGGAGTATTACCTGGTTGCGTTAGACCTTAGGCTAATTGGCAGATAAGCAGAGTGTAGGCGAGCTATTGCATGAGGCGTTTCAGGCGTGGAGTGCATTTGCGGGCAGCGTCGCGTGCATTAAATACGCAGGTTCTCTGCTAGGATTTGCGCCATTGCGGGTTAAGTACGTGATTTGATTATTTTTTCTGTCGGCAGGAACCTTTTATGAATGGTTCGGTCGGACGCCCTCACAAGTTCATCAGCATATTTGTTGTTCGTGCCTGATAACGCACGTATTTAGGAGCGGGGATGGATCTTTGGGTTGCCGTACAGGCACTGATTCTGGGCGTTGTGGAAGGCGTGACCGAGTTTCTGCCGATATCCAGCACCGGCCACCAGATCATAGTTGCCGACCTGATTGATTTTGGCGGCGAGCGGGCGATGGCTTTCAATATCATCATCCAGCTGGGGGCGATTCTCGCAGTGGTATGGGAGTACCGACGCAAGGTTCTCGCCATCGTTGTCGGGCTGCCTAAAGAGCCGCAAGCGCAACGCTTCACGGCTAATCTGCTAATTGCCTTTCTGCCGGCCGTGGCGCTGGGTGTACTGTTTGCCGACCTGATTCACCATTACCTGTTCAACCCGATCACTGTAGCCCTGGCGCTGGTGGTGGGCGGGGTGATCATGCTCTGGGCTGAGCGGCGCACGCATCTGGTACACGCCGAGAGCGTGGATGACATGACCTGGAAGGATGCACTGAAGATCGGTTGCACCCAGTGCCTGGCGATGATTCCGGGTACTTCACGCTCCGGTGCGACGATTATCGGTGGCCTGCTGTTCGGTTTGTCGCGCAAAGCGGCGACCGAGTTTTCCTTCTTTCTCGCCATGCCGACCATGGTCGGTGCCGCGGTGTACTCCGGTTACAAGTACCGCGATCTGTTCCAGGCCAGTGATCTGCCGGTATTTGCCATTGGCTTTGTCACCTCCTTTATCTTCGCGATGATCGCGGTGCGGGCGCTGCTCAGCTTTATTGGCAAGCACAGCTATGCGGCGTTTGCCTGGTACCGCATTGGTTTCGGCTTGCTGATTCTGGCGACCTGGCAGCTGCAGTGGATTGACTGGAGCACGGCGCAGCTTTGATTGCTTAGGCTGTATTCGGCAGATGGATTAAGGGGGCACCCTCGGGTGCACCTTTGTCATAGTGGCCTCGGGTAATGGGGGCGCATATGCATCAGATCGAGCAGCACATCCTTCAGGTCAACGGCATTGATCTGAGTCTATACAGTGCCGGCCCCGCGACTGGGCGGCCGGTCTGGTTGCTGCACGGCTTTCCCGAGTGCTGGCATTCCTGGCGCCAGCAGATTGCGCCGCTGACGGCTGCCGGTTATCGCGTGCTGATCCCGGAAATGCGCGGTTATGGCCAGAGCAGTGCACCGCGTGATCCGGCTGCCTACGATGTGCTGACGATCTGCGGTGATATTCAGGCGGCCATGGATCGGCTGGGGCAGCAGCAGGTCTGTGTGGTCGGCCACGACTGGGGCGCACCGATTGCCTGGGTCGCTATGGCAGTGCCGTTTGGCGGACGCCCCAGGCAGCCGGCCATCGAGATCATGCGTCAACTGTACGCTGAGCGCTTTCACTACATCCTGCATTTTCAGCAGCCAGGCGTAGCCGAGGCGGAAATGGATGCCGATATTCCTCGCACCCTGCGCATGATGATGTACAACACCTCGGCGGCCGTGCCCAAGGATCACTTTCTGCAGGAAAAGCCGGCCGGGGCAGGGCTGTTTGATGGCATGTTTGACCCCGGCACGCTGCCTGTCTGGTGTGACAACGCGGCATTCGAGCACTACCTGAAAACCTTCGAGGGTCGCGGTTTTTACGGGGCACTGAACTGGTACCGCAATTTCGAGCGCAACTGGCTGCGCACTGAGGTCCTGGCGGATCGGCAGATCGAGCAGCCAGCGCTGTTTCTACTCGGTGATCAGGATCCGGTCGGCACCTTGGAGGCTTACACTCTCAAGCAGATGCCCAAACGTGTGCCCCAGTTGGAGCAGCATGTGCTGAGTGAGTGCGGCCACTGGATTCAGAACGAGCAGGCCGAGTGGGTCAATCAGCTGCTGCTGGCGTTTCTCGCTCGGCATTTTCCCCGTTAAACCTAGATCGGCTGATCCCAGCGGCTGAAGGCTTCGCTGATATGTTCGATCCACGCCCGCACGGCTGGCAGCATGCCGCGTCTGTGGGTGTACACCGCTTGCAGATTAGCGGCGGGCAGCGTCCAGTCAGGCAGTAGGCGGATCAGTCGGCCATCAGCCAGTTCATCCAGGCACAGGGGCGCGGGCAGCATGGTAAACCCCAGGCCACTTATGGCGGCGTGTTTGCGCACGTTGAAGTCCTCAATGGCCAGGCGAGCTTCCAGCACAACTTCCTGTACGCGTCCGCTGTCATGCTGCAAACGCAGGTGAATTTTGCGGTCCGCTTCCAGGGCTCCCAGGGCCGGCAGTGCGGATAGGTCATCAGGCGTGCTGATCTTGACCTCCATCAGCAAGGCAGGTGCGGCCACCATAAAAGCCTGTGCCGGACGCAGGCGGCGAGTGATCAGCGTCGGGGCTTCATCCTCGGCGCTGCGCACACGCAAGGCGACGTCAACGCCCTCGTTGAGCAGGTCGATGCGCCGATTGGTTTGAATCAACTCTAGTTGCACCTTGGGGTAGGCCGCGAGAAAACTCACCACCAGCTCCGAGAGCAGGGCGATACCGCCTGGTGCGCTGACCCGCAGGCGGCCGCGCGGTTCGCTGGTCAGACTGGCCACGGTTTCCTCGGCTTGTTCGGCCTCCTGCAGCATGGCCTGGCAATGGCGCAGGTAGCGCTCACCGATATCGGTCAGCGCCAGCTTGCGCGTGGTGCGTTGCAGCAGGCGCGCGCCCAGACGGTTTTCCAGTTCGGCAATCCGCCGCGACAGGCGTGATTTGGGGATGCCAAGGGTGCGCCCGGCTGCAGCGAAGCCGCCGGCTTCCACAACCTTGGCAAAGTAGAACAGGTCATTGAGGTCGTGCATGGCTTTATCGTCCTATCAGTGGGACTGAACTATCGCATTTTTGCCAACTAATCGGCTATTGCTTTCATTGATAGTATCTCCAGCATCTTGATCGCCGTGGGGCGATCTCAATTTGGAGATTGTCATGAAATTACTGCACCTCGATTCCAGCATCCTCGGCGACTCGTCCGCTTCCCGCCAACTCAGCCGTGCCGTAGTTGACGCCTGGCTCGTGGCTGAACCTGAAGCGCAGGTGAGCTATCGCGACCTGGCCAGCGATGCGCTGAGCCATCTGTCGGCAGCCAGCCTGGTGGCAGGCGGTACTCCAGCCGAGCTGCGTGATGCAGCGCAGAAGCATGAGGTCGAGCTGGCTGAAAACACCCTCAATGAGTTTCTTGCGGCCGATGCCATCGTGATTGGCGCGCCGATGTACAACTTCACCGTACCAACTCAGCTCAAGGCCTGGATTGATCGTGTGGCGGTAGCCGGCAAGACCTTCGCCTACGATGAAAACGGCCCCAAGGGCCTGGCGGGCGGCAAGAAGGTGGTGATCGTTTCCACCGCTGGCGGCATTCACGCCGGCCAGCCAAGTGGTCAGGCCCACGAAGACTACCTGCTGCTGGTGCTGCGTTTCCTTGGCATTACCGATATCGAAATCGTCCGCGCCGAAGGCCTGGCCTACGGTGACGAGCCACGTGCCAACGCTTTCGCGGCGGCGCAGGCGAAAGTTGCGGAGTTGTTCGCCACTGCCTGATGGCACCGCATAAAGCAAAAAGCCCGCTCAACTGAGCGGGCTTTTTCTTGGACGCAGGTTACTGCCGGTTTAGACGATCACGCCCTGGTTACGCAGGTAGTCATCGTAGGTGCCGCTGAAATCGGTGATGCCGTTGGGCGACAGCTCGATAATGCGGGTTGCCAGGGAGCCAACGAACTCACGGTCATGACTGACGAAGATCAGCGTGCCCGGGTAGTTCTCCAGCGCCAGGTTGAGCGCCTCGATGGATTCCATGTCCAGGTGGTTGGTCGGTTCGTCCATCACCAGCACGTTGGGCTTTTGCAGGATCAGCTTGCCGAACAGGATGCGGCCTTGCTCACCACCAGAGATGACTTTTACCGATTTGAGGATTTCATCGTTGGAGAACAGCATGCGACCCAGCGTGCCGCGGATCATCTGCTCGCCGGTGGTCCACTGGCCCATCCAGTCGAACAGGCTGACATCGTCTTCAAAATCGTGGGCGTGGTCCTGGGCGTAGTAGCCGAGTTCCGCGCTGTCGGTCCATTTCACCGTACCGGCATCCGGGGTCAGTTCGCCCATCAAGGTGCGCAGCAGGGTGGTCTTACCGATACCGTTCGGACCGATAATCGCCACGCGCTCGCCGGCTTCAACCTGGAAACTGAAGTTCTTGAACAGCGCCTTGCCGTCGAAACCCTTGGCCACTTTGTCGATCATCACGGCCTGGCGGTGCAGCTTCTTGTTCTGCTCGAAGCGGATAAACGGGCTGACGCGGCTTGACGGCTTGACCTCGGCCAGCTGGATCTTGTCGATCTGCTTGGCGCGGCTGGTGGCCTGCTTGGCTTTCGAAGCGTTGGCCGAGAAGCGGCTGACGAAGCTCTGCAGTTCGGAAATCTGCGCTTTCTTCTTGGCGTTGTCGGCCAGCAACTGCTCGCGCGACTGGGTCGCTGCAGTCATGTACTCGTCATAGTTGCCGGGGAACAGGCGCAGCTCGCCGTAGTCCAGGTCGGCCATATGGGTGCAGACCGAGTTGAGGAAGTGACGGTCGTGGGAAATGATGATCATGGTGCTGTTGCGCTGCACCAGGATGTTTTCCAGCCAGCGGATGGTGTTGATATCCAGGTGGTTGGTCGGCTCGTCGAGCAGCAGCACTTCCGGGTCGGAGAACAGCGCCTGGGCCAACAGCACGCGCAGCTTCCAGCCGGGAGCGACTTCGCTCATCGGACCAAAGTGCTGCTCCAGCGGAATGCCCAGGCCGAGCAACAGCTCGCCAGCGCGGGATTCGGCGGTGTAGCCGTCCATTTCGGCAAACTCACCTTCCAGCTCACCGACCTTCATGCCGTCTTCTTCACTCATCTCCGCCAGGGAGTAGATGCGGTCGCGTTCGGCTTTGACCTTCCACAGCTCTTCGTGACCCATGATCACGGTGTCGATCACGCTGAATTCTTCGTAGGCGAACTGGTCCTGGCGCAGCTTACCCAGGCGTACGTTTGGCTCCAGCATCACCTGGCCAGCGCTCGGCTCCAGATCGCTGCCAAGAATCTTCATAAAGGTCGACTTACCGCAGCCGTTGGCCCCGATCAGGCCGTAACGGTTGCCGTTGTTGAACTTCACGGAAACGTTCTCGAACAGGGGCTTGGCCCCGAATTGCATGGTGATGTTGGCGGTGGAGATCACGAATCTTGGTCCAGATAAACGGGCGCACGTGCGCGAAAGGGGCGCGATTGTAGCGGTTTACGGCCACAAAAGGCAGCAGATGGGACGGGCGGAATGTCTATTCGAGCTGTTTGGCCGTGCTGCAGGACATGTCATGGGCTGCCCTGGCGAACGCCCTGTCAATGCGGAAAGCCCAATCGGCTTGTCGGCAGTTCGCTAAGGGATGGTCTGAAGTAGCCATGTATTTCTGGCTGACTTCAGCCCCCGCCGATTTTGAAAGCGGCAAATCGATCAAAAACGATCAGATTACCCATTCATTTCTGTGTTTTTAGCCGCCGCGAGTAGCTCGCGGCAGCCATTTCCCGCATTACAGGCGCACCTCTCCTGCATTGGTCAGTAAATGTCGGCGTGCCATCCACAGGTTCGACAGCGCGAACAGCGTCATCAGTTGCGCCGTGTTCTTGGCCAAGCCACGGAAGCGTGTCTTTACATAACTGAACTGACGCTTGATCACCCGGAACGGGTGCTCAACCTTGGCGCGCACCTGGGCCTTGGCCTTCTCGATCTTGCGTTTGGCTTTGTACAGCGGGCTGCTCTTACCCAGCTTCTTATAGGTGCTGCGGCGGGCAGCAACCTGCCAGATCACCTCGCGCCCATCATGTTCGGGGCGCTTTTCGACGCCGGTATAACCCGTATCGGCGCACACCACGTTTTCCTCGCCGTGCAGCAACTTGTCGACCTGAGTGACATCCGCCACGTTGGCCGCCGTGCCTACCACGCTGTGTACCAGCCCCGACTCGTCATCCACGCCAATGTGCGCCTTCATGCCGAAGTAGTATTGGTTGCCCTTCTTGGCCTGGTGCATCTCTGGGTCGCGTTTGCCGTCCTTGTTCTTGGTCGAACTCGGCGCATTGATCAGCGTGGCATCGACGATGGTGCCTTGGCGCAACGACAGGCCACGGTCGCCAAGATAGCCATTGATGACGGCCAGGATGCCGGCAGCCAACTCATGTTTCTCCAGCAGACGACGGAAGTTGAGGATGGTGGTTTCGTCGGGGATACGTTCCAGACTCAGCCCGGCGAACTGCCGCAGGATAGTGGTCTCGTACAGCGCTTCTTCCATCGCCGGGTCGCTGTAGCCGAACCAGTTCTGCATCAGGTGCACACGTAGCATCGCCATCAGCGGATAGGCCGGCCGACCGCCTTCACCCTTGGGGTAATACGGTTCGATCAGTGCGATCAAACCCTTCCACGGCACCACCCGATCCATCTCGATCAGGAACAACTCTTTGCGGGTCTGCTTGCGTTTGCCGGCGTACTCGGCATCGGCGAAGGTCATTTGCTTCATCGGAAAACTCGGCGGGTGGCGTCCGGGCATTTTGCCAAAATCAGGAAGTCTTATTCAGAGTTTCCCTAAGGGGGTTATCGGCCTAGGACGCAGCCGTAATCGGCCGAGTTCTGCGGCAAGCAGGCTTCGATCTTCAGAATTGCCTGCTGATAGCCGCAACCAGTATGCCGGCTGCGATTGCAGGCAGAGGTTTCTTTACCAGCAGCATGACAATTGCGGTAGTCAGCAAGGCCAGTCGTGCGCTCATATCGCCATCAATTGCCATGGGGGTCAGAATGGCCACCAGCACCGAACCGGACATCGCGCTGATGAACTGCTGAACCCTGTAGCTGATTGGCACATACGACATCACGAACACGCCACCCCAGCGGGTCGCCAGTGTTACGGCCGCCATGATCAGGACGATGATCAGCGTGCCAAACCCCGTTGTTGCAATACTCATTTCTTCTTCTCCATCCACAGAGCACCCAGGACGCC
Organism: Pseudomonas anguilliseptica; assembly: GCF_900105355.1. Classification (NCBI taxonomy): domain Bacteria; kingdom Pseudomonadati; phylum Pseudomonadota; class Gammaproteobacteria; order Pseudomonadales; family Pseudomonadaceae; genus Pseudomonas; species Pseudomonas anguilliseptica. The sequence continues at coordinate 4,301,445 of NZ_FNSC01000001.1, read as the reverse complement.
GCCTGCCAGTGCACCGACAACCACATGGCTATTGTCCGGTAGATACCAGTAGGCCAGCAGCGAGGAACCGGCGGCGATTGTCCAGATAAGCAACAGGCGCAGGTTCTTTTCGCCGCCCACGGCCATCGCCAGCAGGAAGCACCCCATCACCATGTCCAGGCCGAAGCTTTTGGGATCATGAATGGCACCGCCGAAATAGATGCCCAGCCAGGTGCCGAAGATCCAGAATGACCACAGCGCAAGGCCTCCACCGAGCAGCAGACCGAAGCCCGGTTTACCGCGATTGAAGGCCTGTATGGCCAGGGCCCAGTTGGCATCGGAGGCAACCAGCATCACGCCATAGCGTTTTGCCGGGGATAAATGACGCAGCCAGGGATACAGCGATGCGCCCATCAGCAGGTGACGCGCATTGATGGCAAATACGGTGAGGGCCAGCGGAATGAGGGCGATGTGCACGCCCCACAACTCCAGCGCGGCGAACTGTGAGGCACCGGCGAAAACCAGGGTGCTCATCAGCACGGTCGAGGGGTTATTTAATCCAGTCTGTACTGCCGCCAGGCCAAAAGCTGCACCGAAGGCGATAACGAAAATGGAAAGAGGGACGAGTTGCTTGAAACCCGCCCACACATCCTGGCGGCTGAATTCATGCAACTGCCTGGTGTTGTCCGACATCTTGCAGCCTCTACTTCGTTTCTAGTCTGTTTATGCACTGCGTTCCTCACGGGTGAGTGGGCAGCAGGGCAGAACTATGCACCTAGGCGCCTTGTGAAGGAAAACACAGAATTCAGCAGCGGCTTTCTTGCGCTCTGCGAGCAAGCCACTCAAGGTGACAGCCGTGATTCGGCAAGCGCTCAGCGGTTTATTAAACCCTTTGTGTGAGGGTGGCAGACTGTGCAGCCGCTGGGACCATAGCCGAATGCCGTGCTCGGCACAGTGTGGATTGGCAAAAGCGACGGTTGGGTGATTGGCCACTAAGCCGGTTGTGCCTGGGTGCATGAAAAAGGCGGCCATTGCAGCCGCCTTGTGTTGATCAGTAGTGCAGTTTGCTGCTCCAGTCTGGGTAGTGCGCAGGGCGTTTGAGGTGCACGCGGAACTGTTCGGCGTTGGCGGGTGAGCTGCTCCACAGGTATAGGTGCTCTTTCCAGCTGCCGGAAGCCCAGTTCTGCAGGTAGTAGTCACTGCCGCGCACGGTGTCACGGTCGCGCAGGCGGATGTTGTCACCATCCTTGAGGCAGCCGCTGTTGTTGGGCAGTTCGATACGTAGCTGGTTGGATGAGTCGCCTGCCTTCATGTAATAGGCGTAGTTACCGCCGCCACCGCCCAGCCACCAGTTGAGCCAATAGCCGGGGTGGCGACGTGATTCGACTTCAATGTAGTCGCCACTGCGAATGCAGAAACTCTTCGGGTGGTACCAGTTGCGCAGGCTGAACAGGCTTTCCGGCTCCAGCCCGTTACCGCTGATCTTCAGCCAGTCGTTGGCCTTGCTGCTGCCGGCGCGCAGGGTTTTGCCGGTGGTGGTGCTTTGCAAGACCACCTCGCCATAGAGGTTCTGTTGCGGTTTGCTGGCGCGGGTTGGCGTCGCGCTGTCGGCGCGGGTAAAGCCGGCTACAGGTGAGTGATCGGAGTAGTCCTGAAATTGCCAGGTCGCACCCGCCAGGTTGACCGTCCAGCGCGGTGCTGGGGTATCCAAGGCCTGGTTATGCCAGAACGGCAGTTGCCGGTGGTTGCGCGAGACGAAGATGTAATCCAGGTATTCCGGGGCATGGTTGGAGTATTGGTAGTTGGCGATGCCGTTGCGCTGGGTATCAAAGGTAGTGTCGCTGCCGGCATAGCTGTCAGGGGCGTTGACCTGCAGACGCGCGAGCATGTCGTGGTACTCGCTACTGTCCTTGATGACGTTGAAGTCGCCGCCAATAAACACCAGCTGATCGAGGCTAATGCCTCGCGCGCTGATGAAGTTCTGCAGCTCATCAAACTGGCTGGCACGTACCGCTGTGCCTTTGTCATCCGGGCAGCCGGTATCTGCCGCCTGTGCATGGGTGCCGATGATATGCACGGCCTGGCCATTGCGATTGAGTTTGACGTAGACGAAGCCCTTGTTGGACAGGTAATCCGCCCCGCAACCCTGGCTGTAGACATATTGCACGCGTTGTTCGATGGGCCAGCGGCTGACGATGGCTACGCCGCCGTCTTCCGGTGTGGTGTCCGAGTAGGCGCCTAGGGAAACTCTGAATAAGTCTTCCTGATTTTGGCAAAATGCCCGGACGCCACCCACCGAGTTTTCCGATGAAGCAGATGACCTTCGCCGATGCCGAGTACGCCGGCAAGCGCAAGCAGACCCGCAAAGAGTTGTTCCTGATCGAGATGGATCGGGTGGTGCCGTGGAAGGGCTTGATTGCCCTGATCGATCCACATTACCCCAAGGGTGAAGGCGGTCGCCCGGCGTACCCGTTGATGGCGATGCTGCGTGTTCATCTGATGCAAAACTGGCTCGGTTACAGCGATCCTGCGATGGAAGAGGCGCTGTACGAAACGACCATTCTGCGGCAGTTCGCCGGGTTGAGCCTGGAGCGTATCCCTGACGAAACCACCATCCTCAACTTCCGTCGCGTACTGGAAAAAAACGAACTGGCGGCTGGCATCTTGGCTGTGATCAACGGCTACCTGGGGGATCGCGGCCTGTCCCTGCGCCAGGGCACCATCGTCGATGCGACGTTGATCAATGCGCCCAGCTCGACCAAAAACAAAGACGGTAAACGCGACCCGGAGATGCACCAGACCAAGAAGGGCAACCAGTACTACTTCGGCATGAAGGCCCACATCGGTGTGGATGACAAGTCTGGACTGGTGCACAGCGTGGTGGGCACGGCGGCCAACGTGGCGGACGTCACCCAGGTGGATAAGCTGCTGCATGGCGACGAGAACGTGGTTTGTACCGACGCAGGTTACACCGGTGTGGAAAAGCGTCCGGAGCATGAGGGTCGGAAGGTTATCTGGCAGGTGGCGGCACGCCGCAGCACCTACAAGAAACTCGATAAGCGCAGCGCGCTATACAAAGCCAAGCGCAAGATCGAGAAGGCCAAAGCCCAGGTGCGCGCCAAGGTCGAGCACCCGTTTCGGGTGATCAAGCGGCAGTTCGGCTATGTGAAGACGCGCTTCCGCGGCCTGGCCAAGAACACGGCGCAGTTGGTCACGCTGTTTGCGCTGTCGAACCTGTGGATGGCACGCAGACATTTACTGGCAACTGCAGGAGAGGTGCGCCCGTAATATGGGCAATAGCCGCCGCGAGGTGCTCGCGGCGGCTAAAAACACAAAAATAAGCGGATGATATGATCGTTTTTGATCGATTTTCCGCTTTCAAAATCAGCGGAGGCTGAAGTCGGCCTGAAACGCATGGCTACTTCAGAGGATCCTTAGGGGCGGTAATACAGTCTTGAATTATCAGGTTTACCAACCTGAACAGCACCTGCCCAACTTCAGGGGTGTCGTTGAGATCCATGCTTCCAGGATGCACTGACTCATTGCCAATCACTCTAACTGAGTCCAGAGCCTGCTGAACGCGCCGTGGTAGTCCATTGGCAACTAGTTGACCGATCTGTTCATCAATACCGCCTGGCTTGCCAACCAGGTGGTTACATATTTTTTGTACGCACAGCCGCAACAAGGCAGCAGCAGCTCGGGGCGAGTGATTTAAGACCTGTCTTGCTTCCTCAAAGTCGCGAGCTATGTCTTCGGGCATATCTGGATGCGGAAGCGGAGCTGTTGCGCAAGTTGGATAAATCATCCGCCCATTTGGCTGACGATAATCATCTTCTTCTACTAGCCAAAGACTCATCCGAGCTGGACAACATGTTGTTACCGCGACCCTGACAGGCTGGGGCACATGCTGAGTCTGGTTGTATTGAACCATGAGCAAATTCATCCATTTCGCGTGAGATAGCGCTCCGCAGTTCGGACAGTTAAAAGTTTCTAGGTCGAGTTGTGGGCTGATCAAAGCTAATCCCCTATTTTCCCCAATGCAGTAGAGTCCAAGCCTATCTTTAAACCCGATTAAAATCCCACTCGATCTGGCGTCCTCACTATGGGCGCATGACCACAACCATCCCCTATACCAGCATCACCTCCGCCCACTGGCAGCCGGCTCTCGGCACGCCCGGTGAAGTGGTCGAGGGCCTGCGCGATATCGACCAGGCCATCCGCATCATCCTGACCACGCCGCGTGGCAGCGACCCGCACCGCCCCGAGTTCGGCAGCGACATCAACCTCTATATCGACTGGCCCACCAACCGCGTTGTGCCGCACCTGGTGCGTGAGGCAGTGGACGCTATTCGCCGTTGGGAGCCGCGTGTCACGGTGGTTCAGGTACTGGTCGAGATCGAGGACGAGCGCATCACCCTGCGTGTGCAGTGGAAGGTGGCTGATGGGGTTCTCCAGCAAACCGAGGTGCCCTATGCGCGCGCTGCCGCCGCCTGAGTTCGTCAAGATCGACCCGGCCGCTATCGAAGCGGCCCTGGTTGCCCGCTATGAGCAGAAAACCGGCAAGACGCTGTACCCGGCTCAGGTCGAGCGGCTGTTCATCGACCAGGTGGCCTACGCCAAGACGCTCGCCCTGATGGCCATCCAGCAAGCCGGTGAGCGCCTGTTGGTGCGTTTCTCCGGTGGGCCGATCCTCGACTACCTGGGCGAACTGGTGGACACGCCGCGCTTGCTCGCCCAGCCGGCGCGCTGCGCCCAGGTATTCCGACTGCCAGCCCCTGCGTTGCAGGCGGTGCTGATCAGTGCCGGCACGCGGGTCACCAGTCAGGATGGGCGCATTGCCTTTGTCACCGAGGAGGCCGTGACCCTGGCAGCCGGCGCGACCGAGGTGCGCACTACAGTGGTCTGCGAAACGCCTGGTACCAGCGGCAACGGCTGGGCCATCGGCCAGATTGCAGTGCTGGGGCAACCGCCTGCAGTCGGCATGACCACCAGCAATGAGTCCGTGCCGGCAGACGGCATCGACGATGAAGAGGATGAGCCCTACATTGAGCGCATCATCCTCGCACCAGAGTCATTCAGCACGGCCGGGCCGGAAGGCGCGTACATCTACCACGCCCGCGCGGCGAGCCAGTCAATCATCGAAGTGGCCGTGCGCGGTGGCGAGGATGACCCAACCGTGCCGGATGGCGAGGTGTGGATCTACCCGCTGACCAAGACGGGCCTGCCCAGCCCCGAGCTGTTGTCGCTGGTGCAAGCCAATGTCAGCGCTCGCAAGAAACGCCCCCTGACGGACAAGGTGCTGACCAAGCTCTCGCCCGAGGTGGGTTATGCCATCCGGGGCAACCTGACCCTGTACCAGAATACCGATGCAGACAGCGTGCACGCCCTGGCCTTGAAGGCTGCAACCGCCTATGCAGCAGAGCGCCGCGCCGGCCTGGGCCGAGACATCGTGCCCGAGCAGATCATCCGCGAGGTGCAGGTTGCCGGGGTGTACCGCCTGCAGCTGACCGAGCCTGCCTTCCGCGACGTGGCCAGCCACGAATGGGCCAACTGCACCGCCATCGAGCTGAACGTGATCGGTGTCGCCCGTGGCTGACCAACTGCCACCGGCATTGGCCGGTGATGAGCGCTTCGCCGTCCTGTGCGAGCTGCTCCAGGAGGAGTTCGACAACCTCGATCTTTCGCCCATGTTGGTTTACCTGGTCGACGTGGTGCCGCCACAAGTACTCCCGCACCTGGCTGACCAGTTCCACGTCATGGGCCTGGAGGGCTGGCGCTATGCCCGTGACGACCAAGAGCAGCGCGAGCTGATCAAGCGTGCCATCGAGCTGCACCGCTACAAGGGCACGCCCTGGGCCATCGAACAGGTGCTGGTCACGCTCAACCTCATCGGCAGGGTGTCGGAGTGGTACGAGTACGGCGGCTCGCCGTATCGCTTCCGCGTCGACATCGAGCTGACCGACCGAGGCATTGATGAGGCCACCTACGACGCCCTGGTCGACCTGATCCGTGAGTACAAGAACAAGCGCTCCAGGCTGGACGCACTCACCGTCGCGCTGACCAACCGCTCCCAGGTACCGGTGATTGCTGCCGCCCTCATAGGCGGGGAGTTCACCACCATCTACCCACTACAGCTCGATGGCGTCGAGCAGGCCAGCCCCGTGTTTATCGGTGCCGGCCTGGCGACCATTGAGATCACCACCATTTATCCATTGGAGGCATGATGGAACAGGAATACTACTGCGTCCTCACCAACGCCGGTCTGGCTTACGAGGCGGCGTGTAAAGCCAACCAGGTGCCGATCAAACTGACCCACTTTGCGGTAGGTGATGGCAACGGGGCGACTTATCGACCTGGCCCAGAGGCTACGGCGCTGCGCCGTGAGACGCACCGCCAGCCGATTAACTCGCTGATCCAGGATGAAGCCAACCCCAGCTGGCTGCTGGCCGAAGCCATGATTGCCGATGATGTGGGCGGCTGGACGATCCGCGAGGTCGGCATCTACACCGACACCAACATTCTCTATGCCATCGGCAGGTACCCAGAGAGCGTCAAGCCCGTGTTGGCCCAAGGCTCTGGCAAGCAGTTCTATGTGCGCGCCATCTTCCAGACCAGCAACGCCACCAGCGTCACCCTGCTGATCGACAACTCGATTGTGATGGCTTCCCGTGCGTTCGTTCTGGAGCACGTACAGGCCGAGCTGGCCAAGCGCGATGCCAAGAACAGCGTGCTGTACACCACTACCGCTGCAATCGCGCTCAGCGGCCTGGGCGTGCAAGCCGGTGGTGATTGGCCCACTGCACTGCCTGCCGGCGCACGCATCCTGCCCAGGCATCAGCCCGACGCTAAAGACAACGGCATCTATATCGCGGCAGCAGGCGCATGGGCGCGGGCGACCGATGCGGATGCAAATCTTGAGGTGACGCCGGGGCTGCTGATTCCGGTCGAGCAAGGCACTGTGCATGCCGACAGCCTCTGGCAACTGGTCACCGATGGCCCTATCACCTTGGGCGTTACGGCCCTGCAGTTCGAGATGGCCGCAGGCCGCACGGGCGTGGCAGGCGGTACCTATGACCAAGTCACGGTCAATGCGCGTGGCCAGGTGGTCGGTGCCACTCGCGCTGCCGTGTCCAGCATCGCTGCGGACACCACACTGACCGCTGCCAACCGTGGGTTGGTGCTGATCGACGCGGCTGCAGGTAATCGCACCATCACCTTGCCATTGGCCGATGCCGGCCTGGGCGTCATGGATATCCTGCTGCGCCGCGTAGACAACAGCGGCAACCGCCTCAAGGTGCAGGCCAGCGGCGCAAACAAGATCAAGTTCCATACCCACCTAAACGCGGCGGGTTACGCCTTCCTCTACCTGATGGGCGCGGGCGACTGGTGGCACCTGCGCAGCGATGGGGCAGGCAATTGGTGGCCAGTCGGCCGGCATGACAGCGATGCACTCGGCCGTCCGGTGTTTGAAACCACCACCATGGTCTCCCCAGGCGGCTGGGGGGTATTCGCGAGCAGTCTGTTCAATCGTGCGGACTGGCCATGGCTGTGGGATCACGGCCAGCAGTCCGGAATGCTCACCACAGAAGCGGCCCGTGTGGGCATGGAGGGTGGCTGGACTAGCGGTGATGGAGCTACGACTTTCCGTGGCCCCGAGGGGCGTGGTGAGTTTCTTCGAATTGTTGATGTCGGTCGTGGTGTTGATCCCAACCGCATCGCAGGTTCTAGCCAGTTAGGGTCGGTTCTGCCGGTCGACGCTACGGGGATTGAATCGCCTTATGTCGCCAACTTCACCAGCCAGGCAGTTCCTGGTGGTGATGGGCCGCTTGTGGCGGCGCGAACTGGCCTGGACTACGAGCCGAATGGTCTGAGCAAGTATCCGGGGCATGCAGTTGTCTGGATATCTGGCACAGCGGCAACCACGGGGTTTGCCCACGGCGTCACACGTCCACGCAACATTGCCTACCCAGGCCGCATCAAACTGATCTGAGGAACCCACCATGCACATCTATATCGCAGACAACGCGGGCGTCCTCAATGGACCGGTCGAGCTTCCCGTTATCCCTGGCCTTGGCATCCAGTTGCCGAGCAACGCCATTCAGCTGGCTGCCAAACTGGCCAAGCCAGCCACTGGTAAAGCCTGGGCACTGGTTGGTGATCAACCGCAGCAACTGGCCGACCTGCGTGGCACGGTTTATCGCACCAGCACAGGTGCGGCCGAGCAGTACAGCGCGCTGGGTGACCTGCCGGAAGGCCTGACCGCTGCGCCACGCCCCTCAGCCGATCACCGCTGGACAGGTAGCGCATGGGCCTTCGATGCGGCCTTGCAGGCGAGCAATCGTCAGGCTCTTTCAGTGGCGCTCTGCCAATCAGTAGACGCAGCAGCCGATGTGGCCCGCGCTAAGGTCGCAGGCGATCCTCTGCGTGCCGTGGAATATGACAAAGCAGCCGAGCAGGCCAAAGAATTCGCTGCTGCCAACTACCAGGGTGACGTGCCGCCCATGGTCGCGGCCTGGGCCATTAACGGGCGCACCGCCCAGCAGGCGGCTGACAACATCCTGGGTGAGGCCGCCCAGTACAACGCTGCCCTGGTGCTACTGCGTACCGTGCGCCTGAATGCCAAGGAACTGATCCGCAATGCCATGACCGCTGGCAACGTCGAGCAGGCGCAGGACATCGCGGATGAAACCATCGCCAGCATCCAAGCCGCCGTCGCCGGCATCGGCAACAACGCAGGGGTTTAGCCATGGGAAGCATCCAGCTGCTGTTCAGTACCACTCACTACCCGTTCAGCGGGCTGATCCGCGCCGCCACCTGGTCGCGCTGGAGCCATGTTGCCCTGGTTGCCGGGCACCATGTGATCGAGGCCGTTGCGCTGGAGGGTGTGCGCCAGGTGTCCAAGGCCTACGCCATTGAGCGTGCCTCGGCATACAGCCTGGTCGACCTGCCAGCCCGTAACCCGCAGGCCATCATCGACGCCGCACGCAGCCAGCTCGGCAAGCCCTACGACTGGACAGCCATCGCCGCCCTCGGCCTGCGCCGTGACTGGCAGGAAGACGATGCGTGGTTCTGTTCGGAGTTGGTGGCCTGGGCGGCCGATCAGGCCGGCCAGCCGTGGTTCCGCCCGGAGGCGCTGCGCCGCATCACCCCTCAGCACATTTGGATGCTGTCACCCGAGCGAGGGCTCTGCCCAATAGAAGGATAAGAGAGGGCTGTCAGCCTGGGTGCGGGAACACCCAAGCTGACCGCCAACCTGCAGATCAGGCCTGCAAGCCAGCCAAGGCCCCCTGCTCACGCGTGAGCGGCGGGGAGCCTACCAGAAGCGCAAAAGGTTTGCAGATGATGAAAGATATTCGATGTGGCCAGTGTGGCCGCAAGCTGGCAACTGCCAGTGGCTTCACCGAGATACAGATCAAGTGCCCGCGTTGCCGGACACTCAATCACCTGAAGGCCGAGAGCCTCCTGTTATCGCCATCGAGCGCAACCAGCCATCAGGAGGCACCATGTCCGCACAACCGATCATCCCCTGGATAGGTGGCAAGCGCCGCCTTGCAGACCGGATATTCCCCTTGTTCCCTCAGCACAGCTGCTACGTCGAACCGTTCGCGGGCGGCGCAGCGCTGTTCTTCCTCCGGCCGGTACCGGCCGAGGTCGAAGTGCTCAACGATGTAAACGGCGACCTGATCAACCTCTACCGGGTGGTGCAGAACCACCTGGAAGAGTTCGTCAGGCAGTTCAAGTGGGCGCTCAGCAGCCGCCAGGTGTTCAAGTGGCTGCAGATGACCCGAGTCGAAACCCTCACCGACATCCAGCGCGCTGCCCGCTTTTATTACCTGCAGCAGTCTGCCTTCGGTGGCCGCGTCGATGGCCAGAGCTACGGCACGGCCACCACCCAGCCACCTGGGCTTAACCTGCTGCGGATCGAGGAGGCGCTGTCAGCAGCCCACCTGCGCCTCAGCAACACCTACATCGAGCACCTGAGCTGGCAGGAGGTAATGAAGAAGTACGACCGCGAGCACACGCTGTTCTACTGCGATCCGCCGTACTGGGAGACCGAAGGCTATGGCGTGCCGTTCGAGTTCGAGCAGTACCTGGAGATGGCCAGGCTGCTGAAGGTGATCAAGGGCAAGGCGATCATCAGCCTCAACGACCACCCAGCCATCCGCGAATGCTTCGCCGACTTCCACATCGAGACAACCGACATCAAGTACACGGTGGGTGGTGGCAAGGGGAGTGATGCGAAGGAGGTGCTGATCTTCAGCTGGGACATCCTGGCCGAACCGGCTGGGCTTTTCTGATATTTCTTTGCACACTATGCAAAAGGGGCCGAAGTGATTTATCTCACCTCAGCCCCTCAATTTTTCGCGCGCGGCTTCACGGCGCAACGGCTAGCTCTGTTAAAAATTCTTAGGACGACTGGTAATGCGATCAGGCAACGGTCCTACGTTAGCGTTATCCTGAACCCCCCTTTGCCGCACTGAAGCCCATCCATGCTGGCTATATCCAACAGCGTTCATCTGCCTGACGATGAAGTCGAACTAACCGCTATCCGTGCTCAGGGCGCGGGCGGGCAGAACGTCAATAAAGTCTCCAGCGCGATACATCTGCGCTTCGATATCCAGGCGTCCAGCTTGCCGCCGTTTTATAAGGAGCGGCTGCTGGCATTGCGCGACAGCCGTATCACCGCTGAAGGCGTAGTAATTATCAAAGCCCAGCAGTACCGCACCCAGGAGCAGAACCGTGCCGACGCGCTGGAGCGTTTGGCCGAGCTGATTCGCAGCGCCGCTAAAACCGAGAAAGCCCGCCGCCCGACCAAGCCAACCCTAGGTTCGAAAAAGCGCCGCCTGGAAGGCAAGAGTATCCGCGGCACGATCAAGGCAGGGCGCGGCAGGGTCGACTTCTAGGCCTCTTGTGAGTCAGCGACCGGTGACTAGTGTGATGTTGTTGCTTGCCGCACTGTTTGTGGGCAGTGGCGCCGTTAACGGCCCGTTTCCATAAACGGCTGAATAGCGGTGCTTGCCATCGAGTATTGCCAATCTGCTTTGTGTTACTCGAAGCGTAGCGCTAAATATTTTCTCCTCGCCTGTCGATTTGTCATTTCGTCGTTCGACTACTTTATAGAACCCAGCTTTGGGTTTGCGGTCTGCCATTACATACCCGGACAACCACCTGGCGGCAGGCTGATCAATCAATTACGCGAGGACAGCGGCATGCGTTTTATGGTGATAGTCAAGGCTACTGCAGATTCCGAAGCCGGCTTTATGCCCAGCGAGGAGCTGCTGACGGCGATGGGGCGTTACAACGAAGAACTGATTGAAGCGGGCGTGATGCTCGCAGGCGAAGGTCTGCAGCCCAGCAGCAAAGGCGCACGGGTGAAGTTCTCCGGCAGCCAGCGCAGCGTTACGGATGGGCCTTTTATAGAAACCAAGGAGCTGATCGCCGGCTTCTGGATTTTCCAGGTGGCGTCTCTGGCGGAGTGTATCGAGTGGGTCAAGCGTTGCCCCAATCCGATGCCCGGCGACAGCGAAATCGAGATCCGGCAGATTTTCGAAGCCGAGGATTTTGGCGATGAATTCACCCCCGAGTTGCGCGAGCAGGAAGAACTTCTGCGCACGCGGCTTGAATCGTAAACCCCAGAAAACCGTACTAAGGAGAGTGCAAATGAAGATCCATGCCTATTTGATATTCGATGGTCAGTGCGAAGCGGCCTTTAATTACTACGCCGAGTGCCTGGGTGGCAGTCTGGAGCTGATGCGTTTTGGCGAAAGCCCGGAAGCTGGCAATGTACCGGAGCAGTTTCACGACCGCGTAATGCATGTTTGCCTGACCATGGGCGACCAGCTGCTGATGGCGTCCGACACCTTCCCGGGTATGCCGTATGAGGGCATCAAGGGCTGCTCGATATCCCTGCAGGTGGACAACGTGCCGGAGGCCGAGCGCCTGTACAAAGCGCTGTCGGCGGGCGGTTCGGTGCAGATGGAGTTGCAGCAGACTTTCTGGGCCACGCGCTTTGCCATGTTTACCGACCGTTTCGGCGTGAGCTGGATGATCAACTGCGATATTGACGCGCAGATGGGTTAGATGTGCAGGCTTGGCTCGGCGCAGCTGGCCTATGCAGCTGCGCCGTTGCCGCCTAGCCGACCAGCCCGAGGGCGCGGTCCAGTTGATCCTGCGGGTCGCTGACGGCGGTGAGAAATTCATCACCCCAGCGGCGGATGTCGTTGTAGTTGACAATATCGAACAGCTCACGCAGGCGTGCCTGGGCCTCCGCTTTGGGCATATTCAGCGCCACATAGCAGGTTTGCGTCATATCCACCGGGTCATGCGGGTTGGTCAGTAGCGCGCCTTTGAGCTCGGCGGCAGCGCCGGCAAACTCCGAAAGCACCAGCACGCCACTGCCATCCAGCAGGCCTTGAGCCGCGACAAACTCCTTGGCCACCAGGTTGAGGCCGTCGCGCAGTGGGGTAATCCACATCACGTCGGCCATGGCGTACCAGGCGCTGACTTCCTCGAACGGCAGACTGCGGAAGAAAAACTGCAGCGGCGTCCAGCCGATGCGCGCAAAGCGGCCGTTTATGCGGCCCACGGCCTGCTCGATCTGCCCTTGCAGTTCGTCATAGATGGTCATTTCCTTGGCCGCCGGCACGCAGACGGTGACCAGGGTGACCTTGCCTAGCAGCTCGGGGTTTTCTTCCAGCAGGCGCTCATAGGCGTTGAGCTTTTCCAGAATGCCCTTGGTGTAGTCGAGGCGTTCCACCGAGAGAATCAGTTTGACCCCGGCAAGTTCGCTGCGCAGACGTTCCATCATCTCCCTGATCTTCGGTGCGGTCAGGGCGCTGCGTACCCGCTCGATATCCAGGCCCACCGGGTGGGCGCCGAGTTTGACCACGCGGTTGCCGGTATCCACGGCGGTGGTCATGCGCTCAAGGCCTACGGCGCAGCCATAGGTGATAAAGCGTGGCGCGCAGTTCTGCCTGCTGACTGTTTGCAGCGGCATCACGCCGCGCGCGGCATCGACGAAGTTTTCCACCTGGCGCGGGATATGAAAGCCGATGTAGTCGCACTGCAGCAGGCTGCCGATGATCTGCCGGCGCCAGGGCAATACGTTGAACACATCCGCCGAGGGGAAGTAGGTGTGGTGAAAGAAGGCGATGCGCAGGTCCGGGCGCAGTTCGCGCAGGTAGCCGGGCACCATCCACAGGTTGTAGTCATGCAGCCAGACCGTGGCACCTTCAGCCGCTTCCAGGGCGGTGCGTTCGGCAAAGGCACGGTTGACCTTGAGGAACACCTGCCAGTCGTCCTCACGGAACTGCGCGCGCTCCCAGAAGGTGTGCAGGGTCGGCCAGAAGGCTTCCTTGGAGAAGCGCTTGTAGAAGATGTCGACCTCTTCCTTGCTCAGCGCCACGCGTGCGGCGGTCAGCTTTGGGTAGCGTTCGGCATCCACCGTGGTGTGGCTGTCGAAGGTTTCGCCGCTGTTTGCGTCATGCTCGGCCCAGGCGACCCAGGAGCCGGCGCGACCGTCGCCGAAGAAACTCAATAGGGTGGGGATAATGCCGTTGGGTGAAGTCGGGCGGCGACGTTGCAGCTTGCCATCTGCGCCACGGAATTCTTCATAGGGCAGGCGGTGGTAGACCATCACCAGATCGGCCTTGCCCGGGTCGGCGACTTGCTTGCCTTCGGCGGCGATGCCCTGTTTGCCGAGAAAGCCAAAATGCACAAAGGCTTCAAGAATCCCACCGCACCCGGCGCGTTCGGCATGCAATACCCGCGAATATTGGCGGGTGGCCTGCAGCAGGCCGTCTTCGGACTCGCCCACGCATACGCCCTTGAACTGGCCGCTGAGCATGGACAGGTCGTTGAGCGTGTCGCCAGCGGTCAGCACCTGGTCGTTGTCCAGTTCCAGCCAGTCGATCAACGCCTGCAGGCTGCTGCCCTTGTTGACGCCCTTGGGTAGAAAGTCCAAGTAGCGCTCGGCCGAATAGAGCAGATCGCAGCCCAGACTCTCTGCGACTTCCAGGAGCTCCGGGTTGGCCGCCTGTTCCGGGCTGCAGAAGTACGAGCAGCGGCGCACCTGCGGTACGTCCTGGCGCTCCAGAGCAAAGCGTTCGAGGGCGCTGGCAACCTGGCTGTCGCCGGGCCAGAGGGCGTCCACCGCGCTTTGCAGGGGCTGGATCGGCTGCAAGGTGTCGCCATGTACCAGGCTGGCACCGACGTCGGAGATGATGAAATCCGGTTGCGGCAGGGTCGGGTCTGCCAGTAGTGGCAGCACTGATTCCAGGCTGCGGCCAGTGACGTAGGCCAGGCGGATTTCCGGGTGGGCGGCGATGGTCTGATAGAGGCTCAGGCGATCCTTGGGATCGCCGCCGAGAAAGGTTCCATCGAGATCGGTGGCAAGTAACATGCGCTGTCTTCCTGTCCAGTTAAGTGGGTGCAGTGACGCGCCGACAAAGGCCGACGAGCTATGGGCGATTGCGCCATGGGGCGTTCGCCTCTTGGTTTACCCAGGCGTCTGCGGCGCCGGGTTGGGCGGGTCCTCATGTGAGTCAGGGGAGTCTGGGTCGTCTGTGGGCGGTGCATCGGGCATCAGCTCAAGCACCGTGTGGCTTGTGCGCAGCATGGGCATAAAGTGCCCGGCGGGTGCGCTGACCAGGTCACTGACATGGCGCAGGCGATACAGCGTGTAGGCCGCGAGCAGGCCGAGGGTGGCGGCGAAATACAAAGGCAGCGCCTGGGCGCCAAGGTGTTGCATCAGCAGACCGGCGAGCAGCGGGCCGCACACCGAGCCGATGCCATTGACCATCAGCAGGCTGCTGGAACCGGCGAGGACTTCATCGCTGTGCAGTTGGTCAATCAGCTGCGCCACGGCAATCGGGTAGATGGCAAAGGCCAAACCGCCCCAGATAAATATCAACCCAAGCAGCAGGCGACCGGCCGGCAACAGGCTCATCAGCACGGCAACCACGACGGCCAACGCGACGACCCAGAACAGCACCAGGCGGCGGTCGTGTTTATCCGAATAGATACCAATCGGCCATTGCAGCAATGCGCCGCCGAGAATCGTGCTGCTCATCAGCAAACCCACGCCGGTGGCATCGAAGCCTTTCAGGCTGGCGTATACCGGCGCCATACCCCAGAACGCGCCGAGGGCCAGGCCGGATAAGCCCGCGGCGGCCAGCGCCAAGGGGGCGATACCGACAATCTGCCGCAGGTTGGTGTGCAGGGTATCCGGCACACTGGGCTGAAGTTGGCGAGTCAGGGTGATGGGCATCAACGCCGCGCTGATCAGCATGGCGGCCAGTACGAACAATACGAAGTCACTTGGCGAGGACAGGTTGAGCAGTTGCTGCGCGGCGGCCAGCGCACCGAGGTTGACCGCCATATACACGGCAAACACCTGGCCGCGCTTGTCGTTGGGTACCTGGGCGTTAAGCCAGCTCTCGATCACCATATACAGGCTAACCAACGCCAGGCCGTAGAGCACGCGCAGGCCCAACCAGACCCAAGGGTCGACGATCAGTACATGCAGCAGGGCGGTGATGGCGGCGCAAAAGGCAAACGCACGAATATGCCCAACGCGGCGGACCAGCGGAATCGCCAGCCAGGTGCCAAGGAGAAAACCGACAAAGTACCCGGACATGATCAGGCCGAGCATCGAGGTGGAGTAGCCTTCGGCGACGCCACGCAGGGTCAGTAGAGTGTTGAGCAGACCATTGCCGAGGAGGAGTAACGCAACCCCACCGAGCAGCGAGCTGATAGGGGCAATCAGGAACCACATGGCGATCTACCCTAGGGAACTATGTCGCTGAGTGCAAGCATGAAGGGTGCCAGTGCTTAGTCGGGTAACGAATTAAGCTATTGTTTTTAAAAGATTAATTTTATAGATAAACGGTCTTTTGATTTTTTCAGGTAGCGCTTGTGTGGGCACAAAGGGCGCTGAAAAGCCGTGTTGCACCAATACTGTTCGTGGCCAACGCCTGATTCTTCGCCGTTTTGCCAGGCTATCGCGAGCCGTGTGAAGGTTGCTTGTTGCTGTTTCAAGCGCTCGGTATGGCAAGCAGTGCGACAGGCTCCTGAGTTGAACCGGTCTGGTTGATCCGTTCCAGTAGTTGATTGATGGCTTGGCGATCACGGCTGTTGCTCAGATGCTGATCGGCAGTTTCCTGCACGCTGCGCACATGCCGCAGCAGATCGGTTTTCTGCGCTGCACGCAGTGGCTGGTAGAGCAGGTTCTTGAAGGCCTGCAGCAAACCGAGCAGCACACTGACATCACTGCAACCGTAGTGGCGAATGGGCCCGAACACCTGTTGCAGCAGCTCATCCAGCGAGAGTTCGTAATGCAGCAGGCGAGGCAGGTTATCGTCTGCCAGGGTGACATCCAGGTCCGGCAACGCCAGGCGCTTGCTGAGCAACACGCTGAGCAGGTCGATGGCGGTAATCGCTGTGCCGGGGTCGTTGATGCCGGGACTGAGCGCCTTGACGGCGATTTCCGACATCTGTGTGCAGCCAAACAGGTAGTGGGTATGGGCGTATTCTTCGAGAAAGAAATCGAAGCAGTCGAGCAGCGCATCGCTGACTGTTGAATCGACCTCACGGTCGAGCTTGAACAGCGGCCGGCCACTCATCACGAAGACGCCGCGGTGGATCAGCACGGTCATGCGCAGATCGTGCATCGCACAGGATGCTGTTGATCGTGTTGACGTTGAGCTCTTTGAAATAACCGCTGCGTTGCGCGCAGACCTCCTGCCAGTTTTGCTCATCTGGCCAGTTGGGCAGATTGTCGATGGCGGCCAGCTTGGCTTCGCGCGCGGCGAGTTTGGCCAGGGTGGTGTGGTACAGATTGTTGAGGATGTACTCCACCTGAATCGAGCGGGAAATCGAGTGGATGAAATGCACAAACAGGCCGAGGCAGGCGATGCCCATCGCCAATGCCATCAGCACGCCGAGGCTGGGCACCTGGGTCGAGTGGTTCTGTTCAATTGTGGTGATCAGCAGCAGCGAGAAGAGGATGGTGCCGAGGTAGAAGCCCAGGGGCTTCTGATGGCTCTTGTCGCTGATCAGGCCTGGCACCACGCGTGGTGACAGCGCGGCGGCGGCATTGTTGAGCACCACCATGACCATGGAGAAACTGAACACCATCAGCGACAGGATGCCGCCGACCAGGGTGCCGAGAACCAAGCGGGCATTGTCGGCATTGCGCACCAGGCCGACATCAATCTCAGCTTTGAGCGACATCATCCAGGGTTGGTACTCGATGCTCATGCTCAGCAGGCACAGAACGAAGAAGCCCGATGCGATCAGCGTCGGGTAGAGGGCCAGGCTGTGCAAGATGCGCTGGTACAGGCGAAAGGCAAAATTCAACAAGCGGGGCACGGTCGTCTCGGCGCGATGGGCGTGCGGCGACTATAGCAAGCTTGTCGGCACATGCTGCTACCTGAGCCCTGGAGCTACCGCTGCAGGGCTCAGGTAGGCGTCAGTCGCTGCAAACGCGCGAAATGGCGCTGGCCAGCTGATCCAGGCGCTCGGCGTCCAACCCGGCCATATTCGCCCGGCCTGAGCCGACCATATACACACTGAACTCATCGCGCAGGCGCTGCACCTGAACCGGCGAGAGGCCGGTATAGGAAAACATCCCTCGTTGCACTGCGATATGCACAAAGCGCTCACTCAGGCCATACGGTTGCAGGGCTTCAATCAGGCCGGCGCGCAGGCTGGCGACGCGCTGGCGCATGGCGTCCAGTTCGCTGACCCAAAGACTGTGCAGTTCACTGTCAGCCAGGATGTTGGCAACCACTGCCGCGCCATGGGCTGGCGGGGTGGACCAGAGGTTTCGCGCGATAAACGCCAGCTGGCTGCGTACGTCCTGCAGCTTTGTCGCAGTCTCTGCGCAGACGATCAGTGCGCCAGTGCGCTCGCGGTACAGACCGAAATTCTTCGAGCAGGAACTGGTGATCAGCAGTTCGGGCAGCTCGGCGGCAAACAGGCGCACGGCAAAGGCGTCCTGCTCCAGGCCATCACCAAAACCCTGGTAGGCAAAATCGATCAGCGGCAGCAGCTCGCGAGCTTTGACCACTTCCAGCACGCGCTTCCAGTCTCGCGGGGTGAGGTCGAAACCGGTCGGGTTGTGGCAGCAGGCGTGCAGCAGCACCACGTCGCCCTTGGGCACGTGGGCGAGGGCGGCAATCATCGCCTCGACATTCAGCTGGTTGTCCGCGCCGACATAGGGGTAATGACCAACGCGCAGGCCAGCGGCAGCAAAGATGCTTTCGTGGATCGGCCAGGTCGGGTCACTCAGCCAAATGCCACGGCCCGGCAGGCACTGGGCGATGAAGTCCGCGCACAGGCGCAGCGCACCGGTGCCGCCAGGTGTCTGGGTGGTACCAGCTCGTTCGGCCAGCAGCGGGCTGTCCACACCCAGCACAAGCTGGCTGAGCAGGCTGGCAAACAGTGGGTCGCCATGGCCGCCGATATAACTCTTGGTGGTTTCGCTTTCCACCAGCCGCTGTTCGGCGAGCTTTACCGCGCGCGGAATTGGGGTCAGGCCTTGGGCGTCCTTGTACACACCCACGCCGAGGTCGAGCTTGGCTGGGTTGCGGTCAGCGCGGTAGGCGTCCATCAGGCCGAGAATCGGGTCGCCCGGCACGCGGTTGATGCTCTGGAAATGGCTCACTTGCGGCCCTCGGCACCTGCAGCCAGCACATCGGTACGTGCGGCCATGATGAAGTCGTTACGGTGCAGGCCGCGCATCTCATGGCTCCACCAGGTCACGGTGACCTTGCCCCATTCGGTAAGCAGCGCCGGGTGGTGGCCGACTTCCTCGGCAATTGCGCCGACCGCGTTGGTAAAGGCCAGGGCATGGCGGAAGGTGCGGAACAGGTACACCCGCTCCAGCTCCATATGGTCGCCACGCACTTCGATATTCCAGTCCGGGATTTCGCGGATCAGTTCGGCCAGCTCTTCATCGCTGACTTTTGGTGCATCGGCGCGGCAGGCTTCGCATTGGGCTTGGGCAAGGCTCATGGGGTTCTCCTGAATATAAGATCTTGTAGGGTGGACATGCGCAGCTTGTCCACCGTGTGCGGGCGTGATGAGTGCGCCCTGCGGCATGTCCACGTTACGCCGCTTTCGGCGGAAACTTCGGCGCATGTAAACCCAGACGCATGGCTTGCTGCACCATGGCCATGATGTCTTCGTGGGCCAGTTCGAACAGGCGCTTGAGTTCGGGCAGGACGAAATACAGTGGCTGCAGGATATCGATGCGATAGGGCGTGCGCATGGCCTCGATCGGATCAAAAGCCAGGTGCTGCGGCGTATCGGACAGGCAGTAGAGGGTTTCTTTCGGCGAAGAGAGAATGCCGCCGCCGTAAATCCGCTGACCCTGGCTGGTGTCGAGCAGGCCGAACTCGATGGTCAGCCAGTACAGGCGCGCCAGGTACACGCGCTCTTCCTTGCTCGCCGCTAAGCCGAGTTTGCCGTAGGTGTGGGTGAATTCGGCGAACCAGGGGTTGGTCAGCAGCGGACAGTGGCCAAAGATCTCGTGGAAGATGTCCGGCTCCTGCAGGTAGTCCAGCTCCTCAGGCGTGCGGATAAAGGTCGCGACCGGGAATTGCTTGCTGGCCAGCAGTTCGAAGAAGGTCTGGAAGGGAATCAGCGCCGGCACCCGCGCCACGCGCCAGCCAGTGGTAGCTTGCAGCACCTGGTTGATCTCACCGAGCTGCGGAATACGCTCATGGGGTAGACCGAGTTGCTCGATGCCATCCAGGTATTCCTGGCAGGCGCGACCCTCGATCACCTTGAGCTGGCGAATGATCAGGGTATTCCACACCTGATGCTCGGCCTCCGGGTAATGGATAAAGCCACTGTCATCCGGTTCGCGAGCCAGGTATTGCGTGCTCTTCATCGCTGCCTCCTGCTGGGGCTTTGTTGTTTTATTTGATTCAGGAATACGCCAGCCCGTGCGGTTATGCAGCCCAGGCCTGGATCTGATGCGGGAGGAAAGGGTCGTTATTTCGTAAAGAAATGGTTACGTGGTCGGCGGCGCGGCGAACTATCGTCTTGCTGCTGCGCTAATCTGTCACATATTCTTGACGAATAATCCGCCGCCAGTGTCGATTTTTTCACGCAGCGGCCTAATAAGAAGCCTGATCAGAGCCCTGCCATGCGTATCAAAGTCCACTGCCAGAACCGAATTGGCATCCTGCGCGACATCCTAAACCTGCTGGTCGAATACGGCATCAACGTTGCTCGTGGCGAGGTCGGTGGCGAGCAGGGCAACGCCATCTACCTGCACTGCCCGAACCTGATCAACCTGCAGTTCCAATCGCTGCGGCCCAAGTTCGAGGCGATTTCCGGGGTGTTCGGCGTCAAGCGTGTCGGTCTGATGCCCAGCGAGCGCCGTCATCTGGAGTTGAATGCTCTGCTCGGCGCGCTGGACTTCCCAGTGCTGTCGATCGATATGGGCGGCTCCATCGTTGCTGCCAACCGCAGCGCGGCACAGTTGCTTGGCGTACGGGTGGATGAAGTACCGGGGATTCCGCTGTCGCGTTATGCCGAGGATTTCGACCTGCCCGAGCTGGTGCGCGCCAACAAGTCGCGGATCAATGGCTTGCGGGTGAAAGTGAAAGGCGATGTGTTTCTCGCCGATATCGCGCCGCTGCAAACCGAGCATGAGGAGAGTGATGCCATGGCCGGTGCGGTGTTGACCTTGCACCGCGCGGATCGTGTGGGTGAGCGCATCTACAACGTGCGCAAGCAGGAGCTGCGCGGCTTCGATTCGATCTTTCAGAGCTCCAAAGTAATGGCCGCTGTGGTGCGCGAAGCGCGGCGTATGGCGCCGCTGGATGCGCCTCTGCTGATCGAGGGCGAAACCGGCACCGGCAAGGAGTTGCTGGCGCGCGCCTGTCACCTGGCCAGTCCGCGCGGGCAGTCGCCGTTTATGGCGCTGAACTGCGCCGGTTTGCCGGAGTCCATGGCCGAAACCGAGCTGTTTGGCTACGGCCCTGGTGCCTTCGAAGGCGCGCGCCCGGAAGGCAAACTCGGCCTGCTGGAACTGACGGCCGGCGGCACGCTGTTTCTCGATGGTGTCGGCGAGATGAGCCCGCGTTTGCAAGCCAAGCTGCTGCGTTTTCTGCAGGATGGCTGCTTCCGCCGCGTGGGCAGTGACGAGGAGGTGTACCTGGATGTGCGGGTGATCTGCGCCACTCAGGTGGATCTGTCCGAGCTGTGTGCCAAGGGCGAGTTCCGTCAGGATCTGTACCACCGCCTCAACGTACTCAGCCTGCATATCCCGCCGCTGCGCGAATGCCTGGATGGCCTGCCGCCGCTGGTGGAGCATTTTCTCGATCAGGCCAGCCGGCAGATTGGTTGCCCGCTGCCCAAACTCGCGCCGCAGGTGCTGGACAAGCTCGGCCACTACCACTGGCCGGGTAACGTGCGTCAGTTGGAAAACGTGCTGTTTCAGGCCGTTTCCCTGTGCGATGGCGGGTTGGTCAAGGGCGAACATATCCGCCTGCCGGACTACGGCGCGCCGCAGCCGCTGGGCGAGTTTTCCGTGGAAGGCGGGCTGGATGAAATTCTCGGTCGTTTCGAAAAAGCCGTGCTGGAGCGGCTGTTCCACGACCACCCGAGCAGCCGTCAGCTGGGCAAGCGCCTTGGCGTGTCGCACACCACTATTGCCAACAAGCTGCGTCAGCATGGGCTGGGCAAGGAGTAGCGCAGCCAGGCGCTGCGCTTGACGATGCCAAGTCCCGCCACTGCAGCGTAGGGGCTTGGCATCTAGATGCTTTAGCGAGGTGTAGTTGGCCGCGCTCTTGGTCCAGGCAGAATGCCATTCACCGGATTGCTCGAAAGCAGACGGTTACTGGCGATGCCGGCGATTTCATGACCACGATCACTCAAGGTGTTCACCACCTGGTTGACCAGTGCGGTGATCAAAATACCCGCCAATCCGCCGCCGCTGTTTTGTTGCTGCTCGGCTGTGCTGGCCCGTGCGACGCCTTTCCACAGTTCCTTGCCGCTGCGTAGATCGACCAGCGTTGCTGTAGCCGCGACCGCAACCTCGCTGCTGATGATCATGTAGCTGCTGCCGTATTCGGTGACGTCGATATACAGCACTGTATCCGCGGCAAAAATCTCGTGAAGTTTCTTCGGCGAAACCTCGCGGATTTCATCCGCATTCATCAGGCCATTCTGCTTGAAGGTTTCATCGACCACAGCGACAGGCAACACATAGTAGCCAGCCTCACTCAAAGGCAGCGTGATATGCGAGTAAACGCTGTAGGACGCTTTGACATCTGGTGACTTGTTAACTGGCGGCAGAACCAGGATAGAGGCTGGGCTGCTTTCTTTGAATGCACTGTAATCGTAGGGCTGTTGCGTGACACAACCAGCCAATAGCGCGGCACAAACCAGTGCGGCGAGCGCTTGAAGTGGGTTTAGAAAAGGCATGCTGATCACTTGGCAAATTTACGCATGAGGAAGTCCATGTACTGGGCGGACTCGGGGAACAGGGTTTTCTCGGTCTCGAATTGCTGGCGCACTTGATCGGCTTTGCCGATTTCGGCATAGAGCATGCCGAGATGAGCGTGGAAGCCAGGCGGCAGAGCACGGTCCGCAGCGCGGGCTTTTTGCAGGCTTTCTTCAAGGGCTGCAATCTGCTCTTCAGCGCTGCTGGTGCTCTCGAAACGCTGGTAAACCTGCTGCTGATAACCATCCCAGTAATAGAGCGGCTGCGGCTGAGACACGCAGCCGCCCAGAGTGATTGCGGCAACCAAGGCGGCTAGAGAAAGTGCGCGACGAGTGAGGTTCATGGGCAATTTCTCCGTGCTCACTTGGCTGGTCGCCAAGCGCCGCTATCAACGCCACTGACCAGATTGTTCACGGCTTCACGAATCGCCAGATCCAGTACTTTGCCGTTGAGCGTCGAGTCATAGCTGGCTGTGCCACCGAAACCAACGATCTCCCGGTTGGACAGGCTGTATTCGCCCGCGCCCTGAGCGGAATAGACGACTTCGGATGTCAGTACATCGACGATATTCAGGTTGACCTTGGCATAGGCGATCTGCTGCTTGCCGCGCCCGAGAATGCCAAAAAGCTGGTGATCACCTACTTCTTTACGGCCAAACTCGGTTACATCACCGGTGACGACAAAGTTTGCCCCACGCACCTGCTGAACCTGTTTGGAAAAGCCCGATTCCTGTTGCAGTTCGGCTAGGTTGTCGCGGTCGAGCACATTGAAGCGGTTCGATTGCTGCAAATGAGTGATCAGAATAGTTTTGGCCTGGCCACCGAGGCGGTCAACATTGTCAGTGAAGATGCCGCGCATATAGCTGGAGCGGTTATCGAACTTGCCTACGGCAATCGGGCTGCGTGGGCCGCTGTAGTGGCTGCTGGCGGTGGTGACTTTTGCAACTTCCAGGGTGCGCGATTGTTCAGTGGCGCAGCCGCTGAGTATTACAAGCAAGCCTGCGAGGCTGGCAGTGATGATTTTGTTCATACGAATCTCATTGAATTAATAGACAGGGAAAGCAGCAACGGGCCGGGAGGCGTCAAGGAGTTTCGCATGGTGCTAACGCTGGGAGCGTTTGCCGCAGCATGTGCTGAGTGCGAATGACGGCATAAGTTTATCCATGACGGTAAGTCCAAAAGGTGGGGGGGGGGGCGCGTCCTGCGGCGGCGATTCTAATCGGCATCAGAGCGCTTTGCCAGAAATGCTGGCTATTTGATGTTATGTGTCTCGTTGCAGCGTGATGAGCTGTGTTATCGCTTCATTATTCAGCCGGTATATCCGTATCAGGAGCCCATATTGCAGAGACAGGAGCACACGCACGGAGTCTTGCGGGTGTTAATGGCGATATTTGAGTCAGTGCTGGCAACTCTGCGGACGGCTTAGGCTTTCGGCTCGCCACTCCAGGCAGCAACCACGCGCTCACGCAGCGTCTGACGGTCTTGTAGCGTGCTGATCGCCTGCGCAGCCAGTTTGATCCAGTAGCCATCCGATGCATCGAGGTGTAGGTGGATGCGGCCAGCTCTGCCCAGGCTGCGGGAAGGTGTTTGCCGTTAAAGCCTCCTGGCTTGTCACGAGCCAGGTAACGCACACGGGTGATACCAGCCAGCAGAATGCGGCCGTAGCACATCAGGCAAGGTTGCAGGCTGACGTACAGGGTGAGGGCGCTGCGGTCCTGCTCTGGGTATTCAGCTTCCAGTTGATCGAGGAGCAGCATTTCGGCGTGAGCGGCGCTGTTGTAGTGGCCATCGACAAATACTTTATTGCGCGCGCTGCACAGCCGCTCCTGGTTCTGGTTAACCAGCACCGCGCCTAAGCCATAGCAGCCTTGCTCCACTGCCCACAGCGCCTGTTCACAGCAGAGCCTGGCCCAGGTGTCGGCTGGTTTTTGGCTGGGAGGGGCGTGTTGCAGCAGATCAGCGTATGCGCTTTTCATCGGGTTTCTGTGAGCTAAATGCCCAGGGCAGTTTAGTCGTGGAGATGTTGTTTGTAGGAGGGGCTCTGGCCGCGGGGGTTATTCGCGTATACAAACAGTCTATTGGGTCAGCCCACCGCCGAAACTTTAGCGCTAGAGTGTGCTGATCAGCTTATGACCTTATGGACTCGCAGCAAGGATTGCCATGCCCAACATAAACCGCAGTGATGCCCAGCGACGTGCCGATGACATCGGCGTTTTCAACCGCGAATTGGCGCGCCTTGAGGCCGAGCAAGTGTTGCGCCTGAGTGACAGCCAGCGCGCCAGTCTGCATGGCTACCAGCAACAGCTGCTCAACAGCTACCTGGCGGCCTTCGATATTGATCACGACATCCAGGCCCGGCAGCTGTCATTGGGCATGCGTATCGCCTCGTTTCTTGGCGCGCTGGCGTTGGCGGCCAGTGTGTTTTTTCTGTTCTATCAATTCTGGGGGGTGTTCGGTACCCGGAGCCAGGTGGCGATTCTGCTGACCGCGAGCATCGCCTCGTTCGGTTTGACGCTGTGGGTGCAACGCCTCGATAGCTCGGGCTACTTCAGCAAGTTGGCGGCACTGGTGGCCTTTACCTGCTTTGTGCTGAACATCGTCATGCTTGGGCAGATCTTCAATATCACTCCCTCGAACAACGCCTTGCTGCCCTGGGCGCTCTACGCGCTGTTGCTGGCCTATGCCTGTGGTGCGCGCCTGCTACTGGCGGCCGGGCTTAGCTGTTTGCTGGCTTTTGTCGCGGCGCGAATCGGTAGCTGGGATGGCATCTACTGGCTGGGGTTTGCTCAGCGGCCGGAAAACTTCATCCTGCCAGCGCTGCTGATCTTTACGTTGCCACTGCTGATTGATCAGCGCCGTTTCGATGGCTTTGCCGTGATCTACCGGATATTTGGCCTGCTCGGGGTGTTTGTCCCGGTACTGGTGCTGGCGCACTGGGGGGGCGGCAGTTACTTCGACTATCCGCCCGAATACCTCGAGAATGCCTACCATATCGGCGGCTTTATCCTCGCGGCGCTGGTGATCTGGCTAGGCGTGCGCCGTGGCTGGGCGGATGTGGTGAACACCGGGCTGAGTTTCTTTGTGATTTTTCTCTACACCAAGCTGTTCGACTGGTGGTGGGAGAGCATGCCCAAGTACCTGTTCTTCCTGGTGCTGGGCCTGAGTGCAGTGCTGATTCTGCTGATTCTGCTGGTGCTGCGGCGTCTGCGTAGCCGCCATGGCTTGCTGGGAGGTGGGCAATGAACGGGGTGCGTGCAGGTTATCTGGTTGCCGGTCTGGTGCTGATTGGCGTGGTCAACGCCATCGTCCTGGCGGGTGTGGCCTGGAATCGCCAGCCGCCTGAAGACAGCCGCCTGCAACTGTCCGAGCGCGAGCTTGCCGCGACCTACGCCTATTGGCGCAAGGACAACAGCAGCTTGGCGCTGCGTCTGGATTACCGCTGGCCGAGCCAGGCGGATGATGATCACTACTACCTGTCGATCAGTGCCGAGAAGATGGCAGAGCTGGGCTTCCATGTACCCACTGAACTGAACGAGCAGACAGTGCGGCGCTATCGTCGTCAGCTGGACCGTGATGCGTTGCTGGTGTTGGAGCTCGATGGCCCAGCCTATCAGCGTGAAGTCGCGCTGATGGCTGCCGCTCATGCCGAGGCTTTGCGCCTGCAGAAGTCGGTGCCGGACAGCAAAGAGCTGCACGAGGCGGCCCAGCATGCTGCTAATGCGCTGGACTATGAGCGGCGGTGCGCCAGTCGCTTGCTGGTGGTCGATGTCGGAATGGATCAGCAGGTACTGCGCGCGCGTTACCCGGATCGTACGCGCTACGCCATTGTGCGCAGCATCATCGAGGTGCAGGCCAGCAGCGTGGCGACTGACTGGGATGGAAAGGGCGATGACCCGCGCCCGAATAACCAGCGCTGGACTTGGCAACTCGGCGGTTCGGCCGAAACCCCTGGGGTGCAGAGCCTGAATCTGCCGCAGCGCTGGCATGCGACGTTCGACAGCCTGCCGCAGCAGAATGAGCAGCTCGCAGTTGATTATCTGAGTGATCAGAAACTGTTTACTGCTGATGTTGCCTTCGGCCGGAGGCTGGAGCCCTGGTTTGTTGACTTAAGTGCTCGGCAGGTGAACGCGCCGTAGCCTACGACCAAGGTGCAATAGCTCGGCACAGTGTGTTGGGCGAGAGTGGCGGCGTTCCAATCCTGCGTGGTTTGGATGCAAGCGTTTCTCCATTCCTCTCCCTGGAATGATTTGGGTGGGCGGTCAGATGACCGCCTTTTTTTGCGTGCGATTTACCTCTGCAACCATGGTCGTAGAGCGTTAAGACCATGGTCGAATGGCTCAAAGGTGGGGGCCTGGCTACAAAATGGCGCATAGAACAACAACTACCCACTGAGGCGTTTCTGATGAGTGCTGCGTCCTTGTATCCCGTGCGCCCTGAGGTGGCGGCCCAGTCGCTGACTGATGAAGCCACCTATAAAGCCATGTACCAGCAGTCGGTGATCAACCCTGACGGTTTCTGGCGTGAGCAAGCTCAGCGCCTGGACTGGATCAAGCCGTTCACCAAGGTCAAACAGACCTCCTTCGATGATCACCACGTCGACATCAAGTGGTTTGCCGATGGCACCCTCAACGTGTCCTACAACTGCCTGGACCGTCACCTGGAAGAGCGTGGCGATCAGGTAGCGATTATCTGGGAAGGTGATGACCCGTCCGAGCACGAGGAAATCACCTACCGCCAGCTGCATGAGCAGGTGTGCAAATTCGCCAACGCCCTGCGTGGCCAGGATGTGCACCGCGGTGACGTAGTCACCATCTATATGCCGATGATTCCGCAGGCGGTGGTAGCGATGCTGGCCTGTACCCGCATTGGCGCAATCCACTCGGTGGTGTTCGGTGGTTTCTCCCCGGAAGCACTGGCCGGCCGTATCATCGACTGCCAGTCCAAGGTGGTGATCACCGCCGATGAAGGCCTGCGCGGCGGCAAGAAAACCCCACTGAAAGCCAACGTTGATGACGCTCTGACCAACCCGGAAACCAGCAGTGTGCAGAAAGTGATTGTCTGCAAGCGCACCGGTAGCCCGATCAAGTGGAACCAGCACCGCGACATCTGGTACGAAGACCTGATGGCCGTGGCGTCCAGCCATTGCGCGCCGAAAGAAATGGGCGCCGAAGAGGCGCTGTTTATCCTTTACACCTCAGGCTCCACCGGTAAGCCGAAAGGCGTGCAGCACACCACTGGCGGGTATCTGGTGTATGCCGCGTTGACCCATGAGCGGGTGTTTGACTACAAGCCAGGCGACATCTACTGGTGCACCGCCGATGTGGGCTGGGTTACCGGCCACAGCTACATCGTTTACGGCCCGCTGGCCAATGGTGCGACGACGCTGCTGTTCGAGGGCATCCCGAACTGTCCGGACATTACCCGTGTGTCGAAGATCATCGACAAGCACAAGGTCAATATCCTTTACACCGCGCCGACGGCGATCCGCGCCATGATGGCCCAGGGCGATGCGGCGGTGGCCGGTGCCGATGGCTCAAGTTTGCGCCTGCTCGGCTCGGTCGGTGAGCCGATCAACCCGGAAGCCTGGAGCTGGTACTACAAGACTGTCGGCAAAGAGCGTTGCCCGATTGTCGATACCTGGTGGCAGACCGAAACTGGCGGCATCCTGATCAGCCCACTGCCGGGCGCTACTGCGCTCAAACCAGGTTCGGCGCCCCGTCCGTTCTTCGGTGTGCAGCCGGCGCTGGTGGACAACCTCGGCAACCTGATCGAAGGCGCTGCCGAAGGCAATCTGGTGATCATCGATTCCTGGCCAGGTCAGGCGCGGACTCTGTACGGCGATCATGACCGCTTCGTCGACACCTACTTCAAGACCTTCAAAGGCATGTACTTCACCGGTGACGGTGCGCGCCGCGATGAAGATGGTTACTACTGGATTACCGGTCGGGTTGACGATGTACTCAATGTGTCGGGCCACCGTATGGGCACAGCCGAGATCGAAAGCGCCATGGTTGCTCATCCGAGAGTTGCCGAGGCCGCCGTGGTTGGTGTGCCGCATGACATCAAAGGGCAGGGCATCTATGTCTATGTCACCTTGAATGGCGGCGAGCAGCCATCCGAGCAATTGCGCCAGGAGTTGAAAAACTGGGTGCGCAAGGAAATCGGTCCGATTGCCTCACCGGACGTGATTCAGTGGGCCCCAGGCCTGCCGAAAACCCGCTCGGGCAAGATCATGCGCCGTATCCTGCGCAAGATCGCAACCGCCGAATACGATGCACTCGGCGACATCTCCACGCTGGCCGATCCTGGCGTGGTGCAGCACCTTATCGACACTCACCGTGAGATGCAGGCTGCCTGATTTCGGTTGAAGCGCCTGTAAGCAACGCCCTGTCCGGCCACAAGCCGGGCAGGGCGTTGTGCTTTGTGTGGTGTTATCGATTTTCATCTGAGTATTTACTTGTCACTTAGGCGTAACAACGCGCACTTTTATGGGGTGTGCGGGAACGTTTTGCGCCAGGATGGCGCATTGTTCGGTGTAGCTGTGAAAATAAAAACCGCCATCAGGCCGCGAAAATAAAGGCTTTGTTAAAGATGGGCGCGTTAATTGCTTTAACCAATGGTTAACTGTCTTTTCTGTCTCTGCATAAAGCCCAGGGGCTGTCAATATCCTCGCTATACCCGTCCGGGCCTTTTGTAATTACTTGTCGCATTGAAGAAATATCGACTTTCGAGCTGTCGCTAGAATGCCGCTCACCCGGCTGGGGCCGTCTGGCTTCTGCGCTGCGCGCAGCGCGCAGCTTGGCGGTGACTCGCTACAATTCATGCAAGGCTGGATGCATACCCGAACAATCTCTGCCAACCGATGCCATTCCCATTCGAAGGAGTCACAAAATGAAGAAGATTGCACTTCTCGGCGCACTGGCGCTGTCCATGCTGTCGCCGCTGGCCATGGCTGAAGAGGCTAAGCCTCTGCGTATCGGTATCGAAGCGGCTTACCCGCCGTTCGCCTTCAAAACCCCTGAAGGTGCTATCAGCGGTTTTGACTACGACATCGGCGTCGCCCTGTGCGAAGAGATGAAAGTGGAATGCAAATGGATCGAGCAGGAATTCGACGGCCTGATCCCAGCCCTGAAAGTGCGCAAGTTCGACGCCGTGCTGTCGTCCATGAGCATCACCGAAGACCGCTTGAAGTCGGTCGATTTCACCAAGAAGTACTACCACACTCCGGGCAAGCTGGCGATGAAGGCCGGCACCGTGATCAACGATCCACTGGTCGACCTCAAGGGCAAGAAAGTCGGTGTGCAGCGCTCGTCGATCTACGATCGTCATGCCAGTGATGAGTTCGAGCCAGCAGGCGTTGAAGTCGTGCGTTACAGCTCGCAGAACGAAGCTTTCCTCGACCTGGCTTCCGGTCGTATAGACGCGACCCTGGCCGACGTGGTCAATATCGACGAAGGCTTTATCAAGACTGACGCAGGCAAAGGCTTCGCCCTGGTAGGCCCGGACTTCACCCAAGAGAAGTACTACGGCCACGGCGCCGGTATCGCCGTGCGCAAGGGCGACAAGGAGCTGGCGGACAAGATCAGCAACGCCATTGATGCCATTCGCGCCAACGGTAAGTACAAGGAACTGCAAGACAAGTACTTCGACTTCAACGTCTACGGCGACTGATTGAGTTCGCTCAGTCGCTTTCACTGAAAGTGGCGCAAGCTGGCTATACCCTGAAGCTTGCGCCACTTTCCCGTTGTACTCCCAGGCGCCGCCCTGCGTTTGCATGAGGTAAGCAGAGCATGCTCAACGGCTACGGCTCGACCATTCTAGAGGGTGCCTGGCTCACCCTGATTCTGGCGTTGACGTCGATGGCAGTGGCCATCGTGTTAGGGCTTCTGGGTGCGGCGTTTCGCCTGTCGCCGATCAAGTGGCTGGCGCTGCTGGGTGAAACCTACGCCACGGTCATCCGCGGGATTCCCGACCTGGTGCTGATCCTGCTGATCTTCTACGGCGGTCAGGATATGGTTAACCGTCTGGCGCCGATGCTCGGCTATGACGACTACATCGACATCAACCCCTTTATTGCCGGCGTGTTCACCATGGGTTTTATCTTTGGTGCTTACCTGTCGGAGACCTTTCGTGGGGCTTTTATGGCCATCCCCAAAGGTCAGGCCGAAGCCGGTGCGGCTTACGGTATGAGTGGCATACAGGTGTTCTTCCGCATCCTGGTGCCGCAGATGATTCGCTTCGCCATTCCTGGGTTCACCAACAACTGGCTGGTGCTGACCAAGGCTACCGCACTGATTTCCGTGGTCGGTCTGCAGGACATGATGTTCAAGGCAAAAAGTGCTGCCGATGCCACCCGTGAGCCATTCACCTTCTACCTGGCCGTTGCGGCCCTGTATCTGGTGCTGACCAGCGTGTCGCTGCTGGCTTTGCGTTACCTGGAAAAACGTTACTCGGTCGGCATCAAAGCCGCTGATCTGTAAGCGGGGAGCGCAGCGATGATTTTTGACTACAACGTAATTCTGGAGAACCTGCCGCTGTACTTTGGCGGCGTACTGGTCACCCTGAAAATTCTGCTGATTTCCCTGGCGTGCGGTCTGGCCCTGGCCATCCCTCTGGGTTTGATGCGTGTCTCCAAGTCGGCCCTGGTCAACTTTCCGGCCTGGCTTTACACCTACGTGATTCGCGGCACACCGATGCTGGTGCAGCTGTTTCTCATCTATTACGGCTTGGCGCAGTTCGAAACTGTGCGTGAGAGCGTGCTGTGGCCGTATTTCTCCAGCGCGACCTTCTGCGCCTGCCTGGCATTTGCCATCAACACCAGCGCCTATAGCGCGGAGATTCTCGCAGGCAGCCTCAAGGCCACGCCGCATGGTGAGATCGAGGCCGCCAAGGCCATGGGTATGTCGCGCGTCAAACTGTATCGCCGCATCCTGCTGCCCTCGGCGCTGCGCCGCGCACTGCCGCAGTACAGCAACGAAGTGATCATGATGCTGCACACCACATCGCTGGCCTCGATCGTCACCCTGATCGACATCACCGGCGCAGCACGTACCGTCAGCTCGCAGTACTACCTGCCGTTCGAGGCGTTTATCACTGCCGGCCTGTTCTACCTGTGCCTGACCTTTATCCTTGTACGCCTGTTCAAGCTGGCCGAACGCCGCTGGCTGGCCTACCTGGCCCCGCGCAAGGCCTGAGGAACAGAGCATGCAGCGTATCGATCATCCACTGCCTTGGGGCTGCCCCGGCACCGAACGCCGCTTGAGTGTCTTCCGCTTCGGCCAGGGGCCGTGCAAGGCTTATATCCAGGCCTCGCTGCATGCTGATGAGTTGCCGGGCATGCGCGTGGCGGTTGAACTCAAGCGCCGCTTGCGCCAGCTGGAAGCCCAGGGGCGTTTGACTGGGGTGATCGAGCTGGTGCCCGTGGCCAACCCGATTGGCCTGGGGCAGATGTTCCAGGCGACCCATCAGGGCCGTTTTGAGATGGGCAGCGGGAAGAACTTCAACCGCGATTTCTTTGACCTGGCTGCCGCCATCGTGCCGGCGCTGGAGGGCTGCCTGGGCAGTGACGGCCCGAGTAATGTGCGACTGATTCGCACGGCCATGCTCGCTGCACTGGAGGCCTTGCCGCCAGCCGGCTCTGAACTGCAAGGCTTGCAGCGCCTGCTGCTGAAACATGCCTGCGATGCCGATGTGGTGCTCGATCTGCACTGTGATTTTGATGCGGCAGTGCACCTGTACCTGCTGCCACAGCAGTGGCCGCAACTGCGCTCGCTGGCTGCACGGATGCAGGCCGGTGCGGCGCTGACCGTCGAGGATTCCGGCGGCAGCTCATTCGATGAAGCCTGTGCTTTGCCCTGGGTGCATCTGGCCCGGCAATTTCCTCAGGCGGCTGTGCCGTTGGCTTGCCTGGCAGTAACAGTCGAGTTGGGCGGCATGGCCGATACCGGCAAACCCGACGCCGAGGCCAGTGCCGAAAGCATTCTGGCGTTCCTCGCCGAACAGGGCCTGATTGCCGGTGACTGGCCGCCCGCGCCCGCCGAAAGCTGCGAGGCCACGCCGTTTGATGGCGCGCAATACGCCTATGCCCCGCATGCCGGGGTGGTGAGTTTTCTGCAGCCGGTGGGTGCGCAAGTTAAGGCCGGTGACCCCTTGTTTGAAGTGATCGATCCTCTGGATGATCGCCACACAACTGTCTGTGCCGTTACAGATGGTGTGCTCTATGCACGCGAGCGGTTGCGCTTTGCTCAGCCCGGTTTGTGGTTGGCCAAGGTGGCCGGTCGTACCCCTATTCGCCAGGGTCGCTTGCTCAGCGACTGATTCAAGAGAGTGGAAACCATGTACAAACTTGAAGTTCAGGATCTGCACAAGCGCTACGGCAGCCACGAAGTATTGAAAGGCGTGTCACTGGCGGCCAAGGCCGGCGATGTGATCAGCATCATCGGCTCCAGCGGCTCGGGCAAGAGTACCTTCCTGCGTTGCATCAACCTGCTGGAGCAGCCTCACGGCGGCAAGATTCTGCTCAACAACGAAGAGCTGAAACTGGTGGCCAATAAGGACGGCGGCCTGAAAGCCGCTGATCCCAAGCAGCTGCAGCGCATGCGTTCGCGCCTGTCCATGGTGTTTCAGCACTTCAACCTGTGGTCGCACATGAACGTATTGGAAAACGTCATGGAAGCTCCGGTACACGTGCTCGGTATGAGTAAAAAGGACGCCCTGGAAAAAGCCGAGTACTACCTGAACAAGGTTGGCGTGGCCCATCGTAAAGATGCCTACCCGGCGCACATGAGCGGCGGCGAGCAGCAGCGTGTGGCGATTGCCCGTGCCCTGGCCATGGAGCCTGAGGTGATGCTGTTTGACGAACCGACCTCGGCGCTGGACCCGGAATTGGTCGGTGAAGTACTGAAAGTCATGCAGGACCTGGCGCAGGAAGGCCGCACCATGGTGGTGGTGACCCATGAAATGGGCTTTGCCCGTGAAGTGTCCAACCAGTTGGTGTTCCTCCATAAAGGCGTGGTGGAAGAGCGTGGCTGCCCGAAAGAAGTGCTGGCCAATCCGCAATCCGTACGTCTGCAACAGTTTCTCTCTGGCAGTCTCAAATAACCCGCGGCAACATCTGCACGCACCCGCGCTATGCCCATAATCGCCAACAGAGCCTAAACTGCCCCCCATGAATGCCCACCGAATTGGCTTCCTGCTTTGGCCCACCACCAAGCCCCTGACCCTGGCCTTAGCGGAAGAAGCGCTGCGCGTAGCCCAGCGCGTCCACCCCGAGGTGGTCTACGAGCTGCTGTTTCTGCAGGCTGAAGCACCGCTTGAAGGTGCATGGCGGCTTCCGGGGGAGTCCTGGGTGGGCAAGCTGGAAGGCTG
The DNA here is from genome assembly GCF_900105355.1 of Pseudomonas anguilliseptica. Taxonomy (NCBI): domain Bacteria; kingdom Pseudomonadati; phylum Pseudomonadota; class Gammaproteobacteria; order Pseudomonadales; family Pseudomonadaceae; genus Pseudomonas; species Pseudomonas anguilliseptica. The sequence goes on along the minus strand of NZ_FNSC01000001.1, from coordinate 4,267,638 downwards.
CCAGAAGCTCTTTCTGCTCGCCGACGAGCCACCAGGGCCGATGCCAGCGGTACTCTCCGGCGCGCTCAAGCAACTGGTGCGTGGCGGTTGCGTGATCGGTGCGATTGCCGCCGGAGTCTATCCGCTGGCGCAGCTGGGCTTGCTTGATGGCTACCGTGCTTCGGTGCACTGGCGCTGGCAGGATGATTTCAGCGAGCGTTTCCCCAAGGTGATCGCCACCAGCCATCTATTTGACTGGGACCGTGATCGCCTGAGCGCCTGTGGCGGTATGGCCGTGCTTGATCTGCTGCTGGCCTTGCTGGCCCGTGATCACGGCGCCGAACTGGCCGGTGCGGTGAGCGAAGAGCTGGTGGTCGAGCGTATTCGCGAGGGTGGCGAGCGTCAGCGTATTCCGTTGCAGAATCGTCTGGGCTCCAGCCACCCGAAGCTGACCCAGGCCGTGCTGCTGATGGAGGCCAATATCGAAGAGCCGCTGACCTCCGACGAAATTGCTCAACACGTGTGTGTCTCGCGCCGTCAACTGGAACGCATCTTCAAGCAATACCTCAACCGCGTACCCAGCCAGTACTACCTGGAACTGCGTCTGAACAAGGCGCGCCAGTTGCTGATGCAAACCAGCAAGTCGATCATCCAGATCGGCCTGTCATGCGGTTTCTCCTCCGGCCCGCACTTCTCCAGCGCCTACCGCAACTTCTTCGGTGCCACGCCGCGTGAAGACCGCAACCAGCGGCGCAGCAACAGCCCATTTGAGCTGACTTCTACGCCGATCGAACGTGGCTGACTTGACTTAACGCGCATAAAAAACCGCAGCTCGCTGCGGTTTTTATTGGCCTGGTATTACTCGGATTTATCGGCTTGCCGCGGAAACAGTGGGTTACCGCAGCGGGTACAGAAGGCGGCGCCGTGTTCGTGGGTGTTTTTGGCGCAGCTTTGGCAGTCATGAATCAGCTGGTCGCCGCCGCGCATGGCGTTGGCCAGTTCGGCGGTGAAGATGCCAGTGGGTACGGCGATAATCGAGTAGCCGGTGATCATCACAAGGGTCGACAGCGCTTGGCCCAGTGGGGTTCTCGGCACGATATCGCCAAAGCCGACGGTGGTCAGGGTGACTACGGCCCAGTAGATGCCCTTGGGAATGCTGGTAAAGCCGTGTACGGGGCCTTCAATCACATACATCAGCGTGCCGAACACCGTGACCAGAATGGCGATACAGGCAAAGAACACAATGATCTTCTGTTTGCTGCCGCGCAGTGCTGTCAGCAGGAAATTGGCCTGGCGTAGGTAGGGGCTGAGCTTGAGTACGCGAAAGACCCGCAGCATGCGGATCACCCGGATGATCAGCAGGTATTGGGCGTCGGCATAGAAGAGGGCGAGGATGCCCGGCAGGATCGCCAGCAGGTCAATCAGGCCGAAGAAGCTGAAAGCGTAGCGCAGTGGTTTTGGTGAGCAGTACAGGCGCACCAGGTACTCGATGGCGAACAACGCGGTAAAGCCCCATTCAATACTCGCCAGCAGCCCCGCGTACTGGCTGTGCACGCTGTCGACGCTGTCGAGCATCACCACCACCAGGCTGGCCATAATGGTTAGCAGTAGATAACGGTCGAAGCGCTGCCCGCTTGGCGTGTCAGTGTGGAAGATGATGCTGTACAGCTGCTGACGCAGGTTCTGCGGCGTATCCATGATGCTCTGGCTGCTCCGTATGCGGTGTTCGCTGATAACGTGAGGAGGCAGCCTAGGGAGTTTTGTTGCGGTGATGCAAGCCTTTACCTTTGTTGGGTAGCGGCGGTGTGCAGTCGGCCGCGGCTTTGCGCAGCAGACGCTGGGTGGCACTGACCAGCCAGCAGGTGAGGATAAACGGCATGGTCAGGGCTGGCAGGCCCAGTGCGCTAAAACCGGGTTGCAGCACCAGCGCCAAGGCGATACCGAGAGCCGGTAACCAGGGGCGGCGGTGTACCTGGCTGAGCGCGATGGCCGCCAGGGTAGCGTTATAGCCGTACAGACCGGTCAACGCGCTGTGCTGCGGCAACTCTTGATACAACGCCAGCGCCAGTCCGCCTGTTGAGCCGAGCAGCGCCCAGCAGGCGGCGCGTCTGTCCGCCAGCAGCAGGCCGAGCAGCAGACAAACGCCGGCCAACGGCTGATCGAGAAAAATCACCTGACCCAAGCCGCGCGCCATGGCGATCAGGCTGGCCCACCAGTCGAGCGGCTTCGCCTGGCTTGGGATGGCCGGGGCCAGCTCAAGCTGCAGAACGGGTGCCAGCCATAACAGCAGCCAGCTCAAACCAACAAAGGGGAAGGTAAAAGCGGGCAGCCACTGACGCTCGCGCATGCGCTGCATCCAGGCGGCCAGCAGCAGGCTGGATGCCCCGGCGCTGACGATGATCAGCAGCGGCAACAGTGCTGACCAGGCGAACTGCAGGCTGATCAGCATGCCCAGCAGCACCCTGTTATAGCCATACAGGCCAATTTCAATATCTGCCTTGGCATAACCGCGACGCTGAGCCGTCAGTGTGCTGCTCAGGCCACCGAGCAGGGCGCCGCCAAGCAATTGCGGCGCGCCGATGGCAATCGCCAACAGCATCAGCAAGCCGCAGACGGGGTTGGCTTGCAGAAATATCTGGCTAAAGCCGTTAAGTAGTGCGCGAAAGCCTTGCAGGGCGTGGGTGGGGAGCGGTAATGGCGACATACAGACGAACCTGAATAAACGATCACCGGGGGGGAATAAAAAGAGGCACCCACCGCGGGAACAGTGAGTGCCTTCAAACTGGCAAAGCCAGCGTGGGAGAGGTGTTCTGCGGCGGGTCTTGCAACCTGCCGCAGAACCGGATCAGTGCAGAATTTCGATACGCAGGCTGTTGGTGCTGCCGGGTTGGCCAAACGGCTCGCCGGCCGTAATCACCACGGTGTCACCAGTGTTCGCCAGCCCAGCCGAGCGGGCAGTTTCCAAAGCGGTGCGGGTGACTTCCTCAACCTTGTGCAGGCGCTCGTTGACCACCGAGTACACGCCCCAGGCCACGCTCAGACGCCGTGCGGTATCCAGGCTCGGGGTCAGGCTCAAGATTGGCGCTTTCGGCCGCTCGCGCGAGGCGCGCAGGCTGGAGTTGCCCGACTCGGTGTAGTTGACCAGCGCTGCTACCGACAGGATGGTGCTGATGCGGCGGATCGCGCAGCTGATTGCATCCGAGGCGGTGGCTTCGGCCTGCGGGCGGCTGACGTCGAGCTGGGCCTGGAACTCCGGGCCGTTTTCCACCTGGCGGATGATCTTGCTCATCATCTGCACGGCTTCCAGTGGGTAATCTCCTGAGGCGGTTTCCGCCGAGAGCATCACCGCATCGGCGCCTTCGGCCACAGCGTTGGCCACGTCAGTAACCTCGGCGCGGGTCGGCGCAGGGGAGAAGCGCATGGACTCGAGCATCTGCGTGGCCACTACCACCGGCTTACCGAGCTGGCGGCAGGTGCGGATGATGTCGCGCTGGATGCGCGGCACGTTCTCGGCCGGCACTTCCACGCCCAGGTCGCCACGGGCGACCATGATCGCATCGCACAACTTGGTGATCTCTTCCAGGTGAATCACCGCGGATGGTTTCTCAATCTTGGCCATCAGGAAGGCGCGATCACCGATCAGCTGGCGGGCTTCGATAATGTCTTCCGGGCGCTGCACAAACGACAGCGCGACCCAGTCCACGCCCAGCTCCAGACCGAAGCTCAGGTCGCGGCGGTCTTTCTCGGTCAGCGGGCTCAATTGCAGCACCGCTTCTGGCACGTTGACGCCCTTGCGGTCGGACAGCTCACCACCGGCGATCACTTCGGTAATCACTACATCGCTGTGCTTGGCGGTGACCTGCAGACGTAGGCGGCCATCGTCGAGCAGCAGGCTCATGCCCGGCTGCAGCGCTTCGATGATTTCCGGGTGGGGCAGGTTGACCCGATGGACGTCGCCTGGGGTGCTGTCCAGATCCAGGCGCAGGGTCTGGCCGCGTTGCAGGTTGACCTTGCCCTCGGCAAAACGGCCGACGCGCAGCTTCGGCCCTTGCAGGTCCATGAGGATGCCAGTCGGGGTGTTCAGCTGCTGCTCGACTTCACGCACCCAGTCGTAGCGCTGGGCGTGGTCGGCGTGTTCGCCGTGGCTGAAATTGAGGCGGAACAGGTTGACCCCAGCCTCCACCAGCTGGCGAATGTCATCGATGGTTTTGATCGCTGGGCCAAGGGTGGCGAGGATTTTTACTTTCTTGTCGGCGTTCATTGGGCAGGGTTCTCAAGGATCAGAATGGCGCGAAAATCGTTGACGTTGGTACGCGTCGGCCCGGTGACGATCAGTTGATCGAGGGCGGCGAAGTAGCCGTAGCCGTTGTTGTTATCCAGCTCATCGCTGCTGCTCAGGCCCATTGCATGGGCGCGGGCATAGCTGTCGGGGGTCATGATGGCCCCGGCGTTGTCTTCCGAGCCGTCGATGCCGTCGGTGTCACCGGCCAGGGCGTAGACACCGGGCAGGCCTTTGAGGCTGTCGGTAAGGCTCAGCAAAAATTCGGCGTTGCGTCCGCCACGGCCATTGCCGCGTACGGTCACCGTGGTTTCGCCACCGGAGAGGATCACGCAGGGTGCCTTGATCGGCTGACCATGCAGACGTACCTGTTTGGCGATGCCAGCGTGCACCTTGGCGACATCTCGCGACTGGCCCTCCAGATCACCGAGGATCAGTGTTGGCAAGCCGGCGGCGCGCGCCTTGGCGGCGGCAGCGTCGAGGGATTGCTGCGGGCGGGCGATTAGCTGGAAGTGGCTGCGGGCCAGACACGGATCGCCCGGTTTGACGGTTTCCGAGGCCGGGTTCTGCAGCCAGGCGCGCACGTTGGCCGGGATCTCGATACTGTAGCGGGCGAGAATCGCCAGGGCTTCGGCCGAGGTGGTCGGGTCGGCCACGGTCGGGCCGGAGGCGATTACCGTGGCTTCATCGCCTGGTACATCGGAAATCGCATAGGTGTAGACGCTGGCCGGCCAGCTGGCCTTGGCCAGGCGGCCGCCCTTGATGGCGGAAAGGTGCTTGCGCACGCAGTTCATTTCGCCAATCGAGGCGCCGGATTTCAGCAGCGCCTTGTTGACCGCTTGTTTGTCTTTCAGGCTGATGCCTTCAGCAGGTAGGGCGAGCAGGGAAGAGCCGCCGCCAGACAGCAGAAAGATCACCTTGTCGGCTTCGCTGAGGCTGCTCACCAGCTCCAGCACGCGACGCGCCACGCGCTCGCCGGCGTCATCCGGAACCGGGTGGGCGGCTTCGACCACTTCGATCTTCTGGCAGTTGGCGCCGTGCTCGTAGCGGGTAACTACCAGGCCGGAGACCTCGCCTTGCCATTCCTGCTCGATCACTTCGGCCATGGCCGCAGCGGCTTTACCGGCGCCGATGACAATCACGCGGCCGCTGCGATCTTCCGGCAGGTAATCAGCCAGCACCTGGCGCGGGTGGGCGGCGTCGATGGCGCTGGCGAACAGCTCGCGCAGCAGGGACGTTGGATTGAAAGACGGATCGATGGACATGGCGATCTCTCTTGATAGGGCCGGAGCCACTTTTTATTACTGAAGCACGTTCGATTCTAGTGCGCAGCGCCCTGGGCCAAGGCGCTGCGCACTAGAATCGACCCACCCGGCAGGCAGGCCGTGACACCGCCTGCCGGACAGATCGAAGGGGTTGTTTCAGAGCGGCTGACCCCGCTCTGAAACCTGTTGCTTACTCGCCGCGGATGTTGAAGTTGGCCATATGTTCCAGGCCTTTGATCAACGCCGAGTGGTCCCAGTTGCTGTCACCGATGGCCGCACAGGTGCTGAACACTTGCTGGGCGTTGGCGGTGTTGGGCAGGTTGAGGCCCAGTTCGCGCGCGCCAGCCAGGGCCAGGTTGAGGTCCTTCTGGTGCAAGCTGATACGGAAGCCTGGGTCGAAGGTGCCCTTGATCATGCGCTCACCGTGCACTTCAAGGATCTTCGAACCGGCGAAACCGCCCATCAGCGCTTCACGCACCTTGGCTGGATCGGCGCCGTTCTTGGCGGCGAACAGCAGGGCCTCGGCCACCGCCTGGATGTTCAGGGCAACGATGATCTGGTTGGCGACCTTGGCGACCTTGGCGGTCTGGCCGTCACCGTTACCGCCTACGCGGGTGATGTTCTTACCCATGGCCTGGAACAGCGGCAGGGCGCGTTCGAAGGCACTCGGGCAACCACCGACCATGATCGACAGGGTGGCCGCTTTGGCACCGACTTCACCGCCGGATACCGGGGCGTCCAGGTAAGCCGCGCCAGTGGCTTTGATTTTTTCGGCGAAGACTTTGGTGGCGGTCGGCGAGATCGAGCTCATGTCGATCACTACTTTGCCAGCGCCCACGCCTGCGGCAACGCCGTCGGCGCGGAACAGAACGTCCTCAACCTGGGGGGTGTCCGGCACCATGATGATGATGAACTCGGCTTCCTGCGCCACTTCGCGCGGGTTGGCAAGGCCGATACCGTTGTCGCCCAGCAGGTCGGCCGGAGCCTTGTCGAAGTGCTCGGAGAAGAACAGGGTGTGCCCGGCTTTCTGCAGGTTCTGCGCCATGGGCTTGCCCATGATGCCGGTGCCGATAAATCCGATTTTAGCCATGAGTAGAGTCTCCTCAGATTGCGTTGTGCGCTTTCATCCAGCCGAGGCCGGCAGCGGTGGTGGTTGCCGGCTTGTATTCACAGCCGATCCAGCCCTGGTAGCCAATGCGGTCCAGGTGCTCGAAGAGGAAGCGGTAGTTGATCTCGCCAGTGCCCGGCTCGTTGCGGCCCGGGTTGTCAGCCAACTGCACATGGTTGATCACGGAGAGATTGGTTTCGACGGTACGCGCCAGGTCACCTTCCATGATTTGCATATGGTAGATGTCGTATTGCAGGTACAGATTGCTGCTGGCGACCTTGTCGCGAATGGCCAGCGCCTGCTTCGTGGTGTTCAGGTAGAAGCCCGGGATGTCGCGGGTGTTGATCATTTCCATGACCAGCTTGATGCCCGCAGCTTGCAGTTTTTCGGCGGCAAACTTTAGGTTGTCGACAAAGGTCTGCTCGACGGTGACGCAATCCAGACCTTGCGGGCGGATACCGGCCAGGCAGTTGATCTGCGTGTTGCCCAGTACCTTGGCATAGGCGATGGCTTTGTCCACGCCAGCGCGGAATTCTTCAACGCGGTCGGGGTGGCAGGCGATACCGCGCTCACCCTTGGCCCAGTCACCGGCTGGCAGGTTGAACAGCACCTGCTCAAGCTTGTTGGCATCCAGGCGCGCTTTGATTTCTTCGGCGGCAAAATCGTAGGGAAACAGGTATTCGACACCGCTAAAACCGGCATCGGCGGCAGCGGCGAAACGGTCCATGAAGTCCACTTCGGTGAACAGCATCGACAGGTTGGCAGCAAAACGGGGCATAAAACATTCCTCGGTTGCGTAGGGTGGAAAACCGCGCAGCGTTTTCCACCTGGGAGTTGGTGGATGTGCTTCGCGACATCCACCCTACGGTTGCGTCAATCCAGCAGCGAGATGGCAGTCGGGGCGTCAACGCCGCGCTCGGCCAGTTCTTCGAACTCGTTGACGGCGTTGATTTCGGTACCCATGGAGATGTTGGTGACACGCTCCAGGATAATTTCCACCACCACCGGTACGCGGTGCTCGGCCATCAGGCGCTTGGCTTCGGCAAAGGCGTTCTGCAGTTCGTTCGGGTCGAACACGCGGATTGCCTTACAGCCCAGGCCTTCCACCACAGCAACGTGGTCAACACCGTAGCCGTTGATTTCCGGCGCGTTGATGTTCTCGAACGCCAGTTGCACGCAGTAGTCGATCTCGAAGCCGCGCTGCGCCTGACGGATCAGACCCAGGTAGGAGTTGTTCACCAGCACGTGGATGTACGGCAGGTTGAACTGCGCGCCCACCGCCAGTTCTTCGATCATGAACTGGAAGTCGTAGTCGCCGGACAGCGCCACAACCTTGCGGCTCGGGTCGGCCTTGACCACACCCAGCGCTGCCGGAATGGTCCAGCCCAGCGGGCCGGCCTGACCACAGTTGATCCAGTGACGCGGCTTGTAGACGTGCAGGAACTGCGCGCCGGCGATCTGCGACAGACCGATGGTGGTGACGTAGCAAGTGTCCTTGCCGAACGCTTCGTTCATCTCTTCGTACACGCGCTGCGGCTTGGCCGGCACGTTGTCGAAGTGGGTCTTGCGCTGCAGGGTGCGCTTACGCTCGCGGCAGCTGTCCAGCCAGGCGCTGCGATCTTTCAGCTTGCCAGCGGCTTTCCACTCGCGGGCCACTTCCAGGAAGGCGTCCAGCGCCGAACCCGCATCGGAAACGATGCCCAGGTCCGGGTTGAATACACGGCCAATCTGCGTCGGTTCGATGTCGACGTGGATGAACTTGCGGCCTTCGGTGTAGACATCAACCGAACCGGTGTGGCGGTTGGCCCAGCGGTTACCAATACCGAACACCAGGTCGGAAGCCAGCAGGGTGGCGTTACCGTAACGGTGTGAAGTCTGCAGGCCGACCATGCCGACCATCAGCTTGTGGTCATCCGGGATCACGCCCCAGCCCATCAGGGTCGGTACAACCGGCACGCCGGTCAGTTCGGCGAATTCCACTAGTTTGTCGGCGGCGTCGGCATTGAAGATACCACCACCGGCAACCAGCAATGGGCGCTCGGCGTCGTTGAGCATGGCGATGGCTTTTTCTGCCTGCACGCGGTTGGTGGCCGGTTTGGCCAGTGGCAGCGGCTCGTAGGCGTCGATGTCGAATTCAATCTCGGCCATCTGCACGTCGAACGGCAGGTCGATCAGCACCGGGCCAGGACGACCGCTGCGCATTTCATAGAAGGCTTTCTGGAAGGCGCGCGGCACTTGGCCTGGCTCCATCACGGTGGTGGCCCACTTGGTCACCGGTTTGACGATGCTGGTGATGTCGACGGCCTGGAAGTCTTCTTTGTGCATACGGGCACGCGGTGCTTGACCGGTGATGCACAGAATTGGAATGGAGTCGGCCGATGCCGAGTACAGGCCGGTCACCATGTCGGTACCTGCAGGGCCGGAAGTGCCGGAAGTGCCGATGCACACACCGATGTTGCCGGCATTGGTGCGGGTGTAACCCTCAGCCATGTGCGAGGCACCTTCGACGTGGCGAGCCAGGACGTGGTCGATACCACCGACTTTTTTCAGTGCAGCGTACAGGGGGTTGATGGCGGCGCCGGGAATGCCGAACGCAGTGTCAACGCCTTCGCGGCGCATCACCAGTACGGCGGCCTCGATTGCTCTCATTTTGGCCATTGTCTTGTGCCTCGTTCGTTATCAGATTGTATACAAAGCAGCTGGCTTTGATTCTATTCATGGCCTGACCTTCTGGTCAACACGTTTTGTCGCCAAGCCGCCGTCTGACAAAAAATCTTTTAAAACAACCGTTTTAGCTGGGGTGCTTGATCTGATGCGGAAGGCGATACGCGGAACTGTATACAAAGACTATTTGTATTGTATTCGGCTATTGAGTTTTTTGTTTCTGGTGGGATAGTGGTGGCGAGCTTTGGATTGCCCGGTTGCTGTCAATCGCCCTGTAGGCGGCGCAGCGCTGGGTGTTTCTAAGGGGCTGTTGCGGTTTCAGTCGCGGCCGCGCCGGAGCCGGTTTTTGCGCGAGGCAAGGCACGAGGAGCGTGGTTTGGTTGTTCCAAATAAGCGACGAGAAACGCCGCATCGCGCAAAAACCGGCCCGGCCCTTCGGGTTGCGCAGGAAATGGCCCCCGCTGTTGTTGCAGGACTTGGCAAGGGAACAACCATTACCTGCGTTCAGCGCCTAACCGGGGGCCATTTCTTGCTGCAACGCGGTTCGCGATGAAACGGCAACAGACCCTAATATTTATCAGCATTGAGGAAGACCCAAGATGAGTACGTTGAATCTGCAAATCGCCACCACCATCAGTAACCGCGCCCTGGCGGTCGGTCGGGAAATCTCTGCAGCGCCGTTGACCGTGGCTGTGCTGGATGCCGGCGGTCACCTGATCAGCCTGCAGCGCGAAGACGGTGCCAGCCTGTTGCGCCCACAAATCGCCATCGGCAAGGCCTGGGGTGCATTGGCGTTGGGCAAGGGCTCGCGCCTGATTGCTGCTGACGCGCAGCAGCGTCCGGCATTTATCGGCGCGGTTAACAATCTGGCAGACGGTCAATTGGTGCCGGCGCCGGGTGGTGTGCTGATTCGTGATGAGCGCGGTGAGGTGATCGGTGCAGTGGGTATCACTGGTGATACCTCGGATATCGATGAGCAGTGCGCGGTGAGTGCTGTGGAGTCGGTGGGCCTGAAGCCGGACGCGGGTATCGCCGCTTGATAGTGTGCGACTTGTAGGAGGGGCTTTAGCCGCGATAACTACGGTTAACCGCTCGCCGCTAAAGCGCCTCCTACAGGTTGCGCAGGTAATAAAAAACGGTGAATGCTTTGCGGCATTCACCGTTTTTTATTACCCAAATGGCGAAGGGCAGAGTGCTAACCCGGCTTATGCGCTGGTGACCTGCTCGGAAGGGCTGGGCTGGATTTCGTCGATCTCGCAGCCCTTGATCACCAGGCGGATGATGGTCTGCGCGGCGGCTTCGTAGTCGGCTTCATCCAGGCTGGCTTTGCCGGTGACGGTGGAAATCTGCCAGTCGAAGTCGGCGTAGGTCTGGGTTGCGGCCCAGATGCTAAACAGCAGGTGGTGCGGGTCAACCTTGGCCATCAGACCCTGGTCGATCCAGCCCTGAATGCAGGAAATATTGTGTTTGGCCTGGGCGTTGAGCTGTTCGGTCTGGTCGGCAGAGAGGTGCGGCGCACCGTGCATGATTTCGCTGGCGAACACCTTGGAAGCGAAAGGCAGTTCGCGGGAGATGCGGATCTTCGAGCGGATATAGGCGCGCAGCACGTCGGCAGGCTTGCCGGGCTGGTTGAACGGTGCGGAGGCTTCCAGCAACGGTTCAATAATGCTTTCCAGCACTTCGCGGTAGAGGTTTTCTTTCGACTTGAAGTAGTAGTAGACGTTGGGCTTGGGCACACCGGCCTTGGCGGCGATATCGCTGGTTTTGCTGGCAGCAAAGCCTTTGTCGGCGAACTCCTCACTGGCTGCGCGTAAAATCAGCTCTCTGTTACGCTCGCGAATACTGGTCATAAGCCTCTTTGCTTCTGTCGAACGCCCGTCGCTGGGCAGCGCCGGGATGGTAGCACCGGCTTTACGCGGCGCTCAAGGCTTGTGGCCTGGGCTCTGGCGGGCTATCTGACTTGCAGGTCAGGTTGTTGTATGCAAAATTTAATTTTTCTGTTTTTATCTCGCCATATGCATTCATAACAAAAAGTCTCGGCTCGATGAGCTCCAGGAGACACGTAGTGAACAATCAGCTGGTTGACCCCTTCGGTCGGCGCATCACCTATCTACGGTTATCGGTTACCGATCGCTGTGATTTCCGCTGCACCTACTGCATGAGTGAGGACATGGTGTTCGCCCCGCGCGAGCAGATCCTCAGCCTTGAAGAGCTCTATGCAGTGGCCGACGCCTTTATCGGCTTAGGGGTCAAGCGCATCCGCATCACCGGTGGCGAGCCGCTGGTGCGCAAGAACCTGCCCAGCTTGCTGAATCGCCTGGGCCAGCGTCCCGAGTTGGACGACCTGGCCATCACCACCAATGGCTCGCAACTGGCCGAGCTGGCGCCGCAACTGCGCGCGGTCGGGGTCAAGCGCCTGAATGTCAGCCTGGATTCGCTGCAGCGAGAGCGCTTTGCCGCCTTTACCCGTCGGGACAAACTCGATCAAGTGCTGGAAGACATCGAGGTGGCGCGCGCGGCGGGTTTTCGCAAGATAAAACTCAACGCCGTGGTGCAGAAAAACCGTAACGATGACGAAGTGCTCGACTTGGTCGAGTTCGCCATGGCGCGCGGCCTGGACATCAGTTTTATCGAAGAAATGCCGCTGGGCAGTATTTCCAGCCATCAGCGCAAGCAGACCTTCTGCTCCAGCGATGAGGTGCGTGAACGCATCGAACAGCGTTATGCCCTAGTGCGTAGCAGCAAGCTGACCGGTGGGCCGTCGCGCTACTGGCAGGTGGTTGGCAGCGACACCCAGGTCGGTTTTATCTCGCCCCATAGCCATAACTTCTGCGGCGACTGCAACCGCGTGCGGGTGACCGCTGAAGGCAAGCTGGTGCTCTGCCTGGGTCATGAGAATGCCCTGGACCTGAAAAGTCTGATGCGTGCCCACCCAGGTGATAGTCAGCGTCTGCGTGAGGCCCTGATGCAGGCTTTACAGTTGAAGCCTGAGCGTCATCACTTCGAGAGCGATGCCCAGGTGCAGGTGATTCGCTTTATGAGCATGACCGGTGGCTAGCCCTTAGCCGTTTCTTCACCGCCTTGGGCGGTTTCATTTGTTTCACTCTCACAATCTAAACAGGAGGTTTGCTGTGAAGCCCTTGCACGTCTGCAGTTTGTTCGCCGTTGTCTGTTCCAGCGCGGTCAGCGCTGAAAGTTATGTGATCGGTGTAGAGAAGCTGGCCTTTGCGCCGCACTACAGCATCGATGCGCAAGGCCAGTACCAGGGTTTTGCCCGTGAGCTGTTCGACCTGTTCGCGCAGACCAGTGGGGTGGAGTTGAGCTACAAGGTGCTGCCTGTTGAGCAGCTGTTGCCCGCGCTGCTCAGCGGCCAGGTGGATTTCAAATACCCCGACAGTGAAACCTGGGCCCAGGAGCAGAAGGCCGGCAAGACCCTGAGCTACAGCCAAGGTGTAGTCGAGTATGTCGATGGTGTACTGGTTGCGCCGCAGTGCCACGGTCAGCCCATTGAGCAGATCAAGCGCCTGGCTATGGTCAACGGCTGGACGCCTTGGGGCTATCAGGAGCGGATCGATGCCGGCCAGATCGAGCTGACCTACAGCGATGATCTGCGCCAGATGATTCGCCAGGCGTTGAAGAAGGACACTGACGGTGCCTATTTCAACGTGGTGGTGGCCACTCATTACCTGGACAACATTCGCGCCCGGCCTGGCGCCCTAGTATTTGATCCGACGCTGCCGCACAACCGTGGCAGCTTCAAGCTTTCAACCCTCGAGCACACGGCCTTGATGCAGCGTTTTGACCGTTTTCTGGTCGAGCAGAAAAGTGAGATTGCTGCGCTGAAAAACCAGTACAAGGTCGAAGCTAATCTGGACCCCGAGCGCATCGGTCTGGAGCAATGGAAGCTGGATTTCCTAGAGCGGAAAAAGCTTAAGGAAGCGCAGTCGCAGTGATGTGATGAACCAACAAAAACCGCTCCATTGAGCGGTTTTTTTCTGCGCGTAACCGTGCCGTGGGTATAGGCGTGGGCCACGTCCGCGAAAAAGCTGATAGCGGCCATAAACCGCTCTACAGGCAATAAAAAGGGGGTGGCAGCACTGCCATCCCCTTTGGTTGCGGAGGCCGCCTACCCGGCGATCCGCATTAAGCGCAGCGGCTTAGAAGTGATACTTGACCAGCGCTTGCACGGCGGTCTGATCGAAGCCATTGGTGGAGCCGTCAATTGGCTTGATGCCGTACTTGTTGTGCCACATGTTCAGCTCGGTACCGACATACAACTTACGACCTTCACCGAACAGCGCCTTGCCCGCATCCCATTTGATCTGGATCGAGGAGCCGACCGACGTCTGGGTGTCGGCATCGCTGGACGGGGCGCGCCAGTCGATATAGCCGTCGACCACAAAGTCCTGTTCGCCAATGGCGAACGGATAGGCGCCGCTTACGGTCAGCTGATAGGTGTGGCCGTTGCCCTTGTCCGATGCCTTGAAGTCATGATCGAAGAAGATGTGGTTGTTGACCTTCACCGCATACAGATTGGCATTCAGGTAGGCGAAGCCTGGAGCGTTCCAGGCAGTGCCGATGCCATACAGGTAGTTTTCGGTGCCTGGGCCGCCGTTGCCTTTTTCATAGGTAAAGGCGGCGTAGACATCCTTCAGTGGACCTACGGACAGATCCTGGCCGGTCAGCCAGCTGAGGCTGACGCGTGGCGAAAACTCCATGTAGTAGAAGCTGCTTTTCTCTTTGACCTTGAGGTTGCCAAAGTTGCTGCCACGCGCCTGGCTGTTGTCGGCATCGATGTAGTCGAGGAAGAAAAAGGTGTCGCCCCAGGTCCATCCGCTGGCGTTTTCCAAGGTGAAGGTACTCTGCGAACGCTGCTCTTCGGCGTTATTGTTCAGGCGCTGGAAGTTGCTGCCGTAGAGGTAGGAGAGGCTGGTGTCTTGCCAGAGGAAGGCATCGCTGGCCAAGGCTTGTTGACCGGAAAACAGTCCGACCGCGAGGGCGATGCTATAGGGCAGGTGCTTCAGTTTCATCATGGGTTCCTTATTATTGGACTTACAAGCTTTCTTGAGCCTGCGGTGAACCGCAGGCTCAGTGAGGCAAAGAGGTGGTGGTTCAGCTGGTGCGCGGTGCCACGTTGAGTGCGTTGCGGCTGTTGTCCGGCGTATCGGCGTCACTGCCGTCCTGCGGGTTTTGCAGCACGGTGTGCAGATGGGCTTCGGGGTCGTAGTCGTTTTCTTCCAGCTGCAGGTGCTCTTCTGGCAAGAAGATGTTCAGCACAATGGCGCTGAAGGCACCGATGGTGATGGGCGAGCCGAAGATGTTCTTCAGCGCATCGGGCATCTGCGAGAGCACTTCCGGCACGGCTGCAACGCCCAGGCCGAGGCCTAGAGAGATAGCCACAATCAGTACATTGCGCCGATGCAGGCCCGCCTCGGTAAGAATCTTGATGCCAGCGACGGCCACGGTGCCGAACATGATCAGGGTGGCGCCACCGAGAACCGGTTTCGGCATCAGCTGCAATACCGCGCCCACTGCTGGGAACAGACCCAGCAACACCAGGATGCCAGCGATATAGAAGGCCACGTGGCGGCTGGCTACGCCGGTCAGCTGAATCACGCCGTTGTTCTGGCTGAAGGTGGTCATTGGCAGGCTGTTGAACATTGCCGCGATGGCCGAGTTACAGCCATCGGCCAATACGCCGGATTTGATTCGACGCATATAAAGCGGGCCTTTGACCGGCTGCTTGGAAATGATCGAGTTGGCCGTCAGGTCGCCTGCGGTTTCCAACGGGGTGATCAGGAAGATCACTGCAATTGGCACAAACGCTACCCAGTCAAAGTTGAAACCGTATTTGAACGGTACGGGGATGCTGACCAGTGGCACGTCAGCCATATTGGCGAAATCCACCTTGCCGGTGAACCAGGCTACGCCAAAGCCCAGCGCCAGGCCGATGATCACGGCCGACAGGCGCACGACCTGCGATGGGAAACGGTTGAGGATCACAATGGTGACCAGCACCAGGCCACCGAGACCCAGGTGGTGCAGGGCGCCGAGGTCCGCAGCGCCGTAGCCGCCAGCGATATCGGTCATGGCCACCTTGATCAGCGGCAAGCCCATCAAGCAGATGATGGTACCGGTGACGACTGGGGTGATGGCACGGCGCAGTTTGTTGATGAACTGGCTGAAGGCGATCTCGACAAAGGCTGCGCAGAAGCACACGCCAAAGATCGTCGAGAGAATTTCCTCCTCGCTGCCGCCACGGCCCTTGACGATCAACCCGGCGCTGAGAATCACGCTGAGAAAACCGAAGCTGGTGCCCTGCAGGCACAGCAAGCCGGAGCCGACCGGGCCGATGCTGGCGTCCGGGCTTCCGGCGTCCTGGCCCAGGTCGAAGGCCTTCTCCGCGACCCAGGGCGAGTGCTCGTAGATGTCGGCAAAGACCTTTACGAAGTCTTCACGGCTTAGGCGGGACGGAGTCAGGGTTTGAAAACGGCTCATTTCGAGCTCTCCTTGGATGGCTCTTGCAGCGGATGGGTCGCGTGCCAGTGTTTGGCGATGTCGACGCGGCGGGCGCACCAGACTTTTTCGTGGCTTTGCACGTATTCCAGGAAGCGCGCCAGCGAAGCCAGGCGTGCCGGGCGACCGAGCAGGCGGCAGTGCATGCCGATCGAGAGCATTTTCGGTGCGCCGGCAACGCCTTCGGCATACAGCACATCGAAGGCGTCTTTCAGGTACTCGAAGAAGTCATCGCCCTTGTTGAAACCCTGCACCTGAGTGAAGCGCATGTCGTTGGTGTCGAGTGTGTACGGGATCACCAGGTGCGGTTTGTCCACGGTGCTGGCCGGGTCCCAGTACGGCAGGTCGTCGTCGTAGGTGTCGCTGTCATACAGGAAGCCACCTTCTTCACGTACCAGGCGGCGGGTGTTCGGGCCGAGGCGGCCGGTGTACCAGCCCACCGGGCGTTCGCCGGTCAGTTCAGTGAGGATGCGAATGGCTTCGAGCATATGCTCGCGCTCATCGGCCTCGCTCATGTTCTGGTAGTCAATCCAGCGATAGCCGTGGCTGCAGATCTCGTGGCCGGCGTCGGCCATCGCCTTGATCGCGTCCGGATGACGCTGCGCAGCCATGGCCACAGCAAAAATGGTCAGCGGGATGTTGTGTTTCTGGAACAGGTTGAGCAAACGCCAGACGCCAGCACGACTGCCATACTCGTAGAGCGATTCCATGCACAGATTGCGCTGGCCCTGCAGCGGTTGGGCTGCGACCATTTCGGAGAGAAACGCTTCGGACTCCTTGTCGCCGTGCAGGATGTTGCGTTCGCCACCTTCCTCGTAATTGAGCACAAAGGACAAAGCGATGCGTGCATCGTTCGGCCAGTGCGGGTGGGGCGGGTTGTTGGCGTAACCGATCAGGTCGCGTGGGTAGTCAGCGCTCACTGCAGTCTTCCTTCTTGCTGTTTGTGGCGGTCATTGGGCAGGCATAAATGCGTTGCACGACCGTGATTGGCTGATTGTATACAAAGTGCTTTGCATCTTGTAAATCTAAAATTCACTTATTTTGTGAAATTTTTCCTTAATGCTGAATCTGTCCGAATCGTCAGCTGTTTCTGTGCAAAAGCAGTGTTAGCAAGCACTTATGGCAAATTTACTGCCCGCTTATGGTGCGCAAAGTGGGCTTGATGAGTGCTTTATTGTGTACACTTTTTTGTGAAAGTGTCTTATTTTTGATTTTCAACATGCTATGCTTGAGCTCAGTCGAGGCTGCTTAGCCTGATAAATCTGCCGAATTCAATAAAAGTAGAGGAGGTACGGTACCTGCGTTGGCATATCTGCGTAGGCGCCCATAAGCGATGGGACGATTGACCACACACGTACTGGATGCCGCCCATGGTTGCCCGGGCAGCGAATTGAAGATTGAGTTGTACCGCGTTGAAGGGGCTCAGATGGAGCTGCTCAACAGCGTTGTCACCAACCATGACGGCCGCTGTGATGCGCCAGTGCTGCAAGGTGACAATTACCGCAGCGGGGTGTACCAGCTGCATTTCCATGCAGGCGATTACTACCGCGCACGCGGCGTCAAATTGCCAGAGCAGGCGTTTCTGGATGTCGTGGTGCTGCGCTTCGGCATCGATGCCGGGCAGGAGCATTACCACGTGCCGCTGCTGATTTCCCCTTACAGCTACTCCACCTACCGCGGTAGCTGAACCGAATGCTTGTCACCCTCTGACTCAATTTAAGAGTCCCTAGCCCGCCCACACTGCGGGCTTTTTTTTGCCTGCGATTCGGGTTGCGGCCATACACCTGGATGCAGAACGCTTTTTGTAGCCTGGAGGCAATCCGGAGAGATGTCAGCGAGCGGTGAGCTACGTCTGGATCTACCTACGGACCGTGCGTCTGGGGCCGGCGTTGGGCTTCGCAGGCTCAGCGCCAACCTACTTTGCGTGGAATGCTTTTGTAGGTTGGTGCTGAGCGTAGCGAAGCCCAACAAATAAGACCCGGTCTACCTGCTTAGCAACGAAGCTGCACCTGCACCGCCAAACAAGGCAGCGCTGATGCGGTTGAACCACACCTGGCCCTTGCCCGAGCGCAGGTAGCGCGCGGCGCCCTGGGCGCTGAGGCCGTAAAACAGCTTGCAACACAGATCGAGCACCGCCCAGGTGGCGATCATCACCAGCAGCTGGCCCAGCATGGGCCGTTCAGCGCTGATGAACTGCGGCAGGAAGGCGGCAAAGAACAGAATGTCCTTGGGGTTGCTGGCGCCAAGGCCGAAGGCCTTCCAGAACATGGCGCGAAAGCTCGGATTGACCGGCTGCTCTTCCGCCGTCACCGGTTTGGCGGCTTTGCGCGATTCCTGCCAGCTCTGCCAGGCGAGGTTGAACAGGTACAGCGCGCCGACCAGCTTCAGCAGGCTGAACAGCTGCTCCGAAGCCAGTAGCAGTGCGCCAAGGCCAAGGGCTGAAGCACTCAATAAACAGATAGAAGCAGACACCCCGCCAATAAAGGCCGGGGCCGAGCGGCGCAGGCCGTAGTTGAGGCTGTTGCTGACCATCAACAGTGATAGTGGCCCCGGGATCAGAATCACCACCAGTGCAGCGCTTCCGAACAACAGCCAGGTTTCCAGGCTCATGAGCGATTCTCCAGATGCGCAAAAGCCCCGACGCGCGCGCCGGGGCTTGGTTACTCGCCGGCCAACCTTACAGGAAGGCGAACTTGGCGATAAAAATGATGCACAGAACGTACAGGCTTACCGATACCTTGTCGCGCTGACCGGTCAGCAGTTTCAGCGTCGCATAGGTCAGGAAGCCCAGGGCAATACCGTTGGCGATGGAGAAAGTCAGCGGCATCATGACCACGGTGACGATCGCCGGGATGGTGTCGGTGTGATCTTTCCAGTCGATATGCGCCATGCCGCTCATCATCAGCATCGCTACATAGATCAGTGCGCCAGCGGTGGCGTAGGCGGGGATCATGCCGGCCAGCGGGGCAAAGAACATCGCGCAGAGAAACAGCACGCCCACAGCAACAGCGGTCAGGCCGGTACGGCCACCGGCAGCAACGCCTGCAGCACTTTCCACATAGCTGGTTACCGGTGGGCAGCCGACCATGGCACCAACCACGCTGGAGGTACTGTCAGCCTTGAGGGCCTTGGACAGGTTCTGGATCTTGCCGTCTTCATCCACCAGGTTGGCGCGATGGGCAACGCCCATCAGGGTGCCAGCGGTGTCGAACATGTTGACGAAGAGGAAGGCCAGAATCACGCTGACCATGGCAACGTTGAAGGCACCTGCGATGTCCATGGCCATAAAGGTCGGAGCAAGGCTCGGTGGCATGGAAACCAGGCCGTTGTATTCAACCAGGCCCAGTGCCCAGCCCAGAGCGGTGACGCCGAGCATGCTGAACAGAATGGCGCCAAACACGTTGCGGTGACTCAGCACGGCAATCAGCAGAAAGCATACGGCCGCCAGGATCGCGCTCGGTTCACCGAACGAACCCATGGTCAGCAGCGTTGCTGGGCTGTCGACAACGATGCCAGCAGTCTTCAGACCGATCAGCCCGAGGAACAGACCCACCCCCGCACCCATGGCAAAACGCAGACTCATGGGAATGCTGTTGAGCAGCCATTCGCGGATCTTCGACAGGCTCATGATCATGAACAGCACGCCGGAGATGAATACCGCGCCGAGGGCGATCTGCCAGCTGTAGCCCATTTCGCCGACCACGGTGTAGGTAAAAAAGGCATTCAAGCCCATGCCGGGTGCCAGGCCAACTGGCCAGTTGGCATACAGCCCCATCAGGAAGCAACCGATGGCTGCGCCAATGCAGGTGGCGACAAAGGCTGCGCCATGGTCGACGCCGGCCGAAGCCATGATGTTGGGGTTAACGAAGATGATGTAAGCCATGGTGACGAAAGTCGTCAGGCCCGCCAGCAGCTCGGTTTTGATTGTGGTGCGGTGTTCGGTCAGCTTGAAGAAGCGGTCAAGCAGACCGGGTTTGATCAGGTCTTGCATCTGCGTCGCCTGTTGTTCTTGTTTAGCGCTTTCCACAGGGGTACTCCTCATCTCTTGTTGTGTGCCACCCAGAGCCTGTGCTGCGCACTGCTCGACTCTTGAGGTAGGTGGTGTTTTTTTGCCTTGCTGTCGTGCTTAGCTGACCTATCGGTCAATAAATAACACTGAGGCCGATTATGATGTTGTATACAAAAAAAGCAAATAATGTTTCTGGTTAAAATTCGGTATGCACACGGTTTTTTCACCTATGGATTAGCCGTGCTTTCTACGCTGTGTATCGGAGTGTTCACCAATGCAGTCAGGCAAAGCGCTTACAGCACCTTGATTGGCGGCGGTTCAGCATTATTTGCCGCTGTGTTGGTGCAGAAATGGCGAGCCGTCTTGAGCGTTGCTAAGCAGATTCTCGAACAAGGAAAAGGCTGCATATAAGCAATTATTCTGGTCACTTCGGATGAGGCGGCCGAGGAATGCGCCTGGAAAGCGCGTGCAAATGCACGTTTGCACGACCGTTATGCATTGGTAGCGGTGTACGCATTGATCACATTGTGTACAATGCAAGGGCTTTTTACTGATGTGCTGCTTGCCAGAAGGCGGGGGAGACACAGTAGAGTTGCATCAGCAACCGCCGAATCCAGATCACGCGAGCCACAATGAACGAACAATTGCAGCCCCTTAAGAAGCAGACGCGCGAAGGCAAGAGCACTCGCAGCGGGACTCAGGACGATGTCGTTTACGCCCATATCTTCGATGCCATTCTCGAGCAGCGTCTAGCTCCTGGCACCAAGCTCAGTGAAGAAGCGCTCGGTGAAATCTTCGGCGTCAGTCGCACCATTATTCGTCGTGCACTGTCACGCTTGGCCCATGAAGGCGTGGTTCTGCTGCGCCCGAACCGTGGCGCGGTGGTGGCCAGCCCGGGGGCCGAAGAAGCCCGGCAAATCTTCTATGTGCGCCGCATGATCGAGCGGGCGATTACCGAATTGGCCTGCAAGAATGCCAAGCCGGAGCAGATTGCCGCGCTGCGCCAGATGGTGATCGATGAGCGCGACTGTTTCGCCCGTGGTGACCGTGGCATGGGTATTCGCCTGTCGGGTGAGTTCCACCTGAAACTCGCGGAAGCAGCCGGTAACCTGACCCTGCTGGGTTTTCTGCGCAGCCTGATTTCGCAGACCTCGCTGATCATCGCCCTGTACGAAAGCAACAGCCGCACCCATTGCTCGGATGCCGAGCATGATCAGGTGATTGATGCCATCGAAGCCGGCAACGTTGAAGTGGCCGTGGATCTGATGATGCGCCATATGGACAGCGTTGACGCCAAGCTCAATCTGGATGGCGAGACCGCCTCCGATGACCTGCACGCGGTGTTCTCGCACCTGTTGCCGGGTAGCAAGAAGAAAGCTGCAAGTCGTTAAGCAGCGTAACCGGCATCAACAAAAAGCCCGCTTAATCAGCGGGCTTTTTTGTGGTGGTGGTTTATCAACCAGGCTTAGTCGCGGAGATGCACTGACTGGCCGGCGGCGAAGGTTTCCTTCACTGCGCGGTCATCGCCGAGCATGGTCAGGGCGAAGAGTTTTTCGTCCAGGGTTTTGGCCTGTTGCATGCGGTAGCTGATCAGCGGTGTGGCGTTGTAGTCGAGCACCACAAAGTCGGCGTCTTTGCCGCTTGCGAAGTTGCCAATCTTGTCGTCCAGGTACAGCGCATTGGCACCGCCGAGTGTGGCCAGGTACAGCGACTTGAACGGGTCGAGCTTCTTGCCCTGCAGTTGCATCACCTTGTAGGCCTCGTTCAGCGATTGCAGCTGGCTGAAGCTGGTGCCTGCACCGACATCGGTGCCTAGGCCGACGCGCACGCCATGCGCTTCCAGCTTGTTCAAATCGAACAGACCGCTGCCGAGGAACAGGTTGGAAGTCGGGCAGAAGGCCACGGCCGAACCGGTTTCGGCCAGGCGTTTGCATTCTTCGTCGCACAGGTGCACGCCGTGGGCGAATACCGAGCGGGCGCCGATCAGCTGGTAGTGGTCGTACACATCCAGATAGCACTTGCGCTCGGGGAACAGTGCCTTGACCCATTCAATTTCCTTGTGGTTTTCAGAGAGGTGGGTGTGCATATACAGGTTCGGGTACTCGCCCAGCAGCTTGCCGGCCAGGGTCAGTTGCTCCGGGGTACTGGTCGGGGCGAAGCGTGGTGTTACCGCGTAATGCAGGCGGCCCTTACCGTGCCAGCGCTCGATCAGCTCCTTACTGTCGGCGTAGCCGGATTCCGGTGTATCGGTCAGGTAGTCCGGGGCGTTGCGGTCCATCAGCACTTTGCCGGCGATCATGCGCAGGTTCAGCGCTTGGGCGGCTTCGAAGAAGGCGTCTACCGATTGCTTGTGCACCGTGCCGAACACCAGCGCGGTGGTGGTGCCATTGCGCAGCAGCTCTTTCAGGAAAATACCGGCCACATCCGCAGCATGGGCCTTGTCGGCAAACTGCTGTTCGGTGGGGAAGGTATAGGTGTTCAGCCAATCCAGCAGCTGTTCGCCGTAGGATGCGATCATCCCGGTTTGCGGGTAGTGGATATGGGTGTCGATAAAACCGGGGGTGATCAGCGCGTCGCGGTATTCGGTGATTTCCACGCCCTTGAGCGTTGGCAGCAGGTCGGCGGCATGGCCGACTTTGGCCACTTGACCGTTATCGACGACCAGCACACCGTCTTCGAAATACTCATAGGGATCCTCTGAAGTAGCCATGCATTTCTGGCTGACGTCAGCCTCTGCTGATTTCGAAAGTGATAAATCGATCAAAAACGATCAGATTACCGGCTCATTTCTGTGTTTTTAGCCGCCGCGAGCACCTCGCGGCAGCCATTTCCAGCATTACGGGCGCACCTCTCCTGCATTCGTCAGTAAATGTCGGCGCGCCATCCACAGATTTGACAGCGCGAATAAAGTCACCAGTTGCGCCGTGTTTTTGACCAGGCCACGGAAGCGCGTCTTCACATAACCGAACTGACGCTTGATCACCCGAAACGGATGCTCGACCTTGGCTCGCACTTGGGCCTTGGCCTTCTCGATTTTGCGCTTGGCTTTGTACAGCGCGCTGCGCTTACCGAGTTTCTTGTAAGTGCTACGCCGTGCTGCAACCTGCCAGATCACTTGACGGCCCTCATGCTCGGGGCGCTTCTCGACACCGGTATATCCGGCATCGGCCCCCACCATGTTTTCCTCGCCGTGCAGCAGCTTATCGACCTGGGTGACATCCGCCACGTTGGCGGCAGTACCCACCACGCTGTGCACCAAGCCAGACTCGTCATCCACCCCGATGTGCGCCTTCATGCCGAAGTAATACTGATTGCCTTTCTTGGTTGAGTGCATCTCAGGGTCACGCTTACCGTTCTTGTTCTTGGTTGAACTCGGCGCGTTGATCAGCGTGGCATCGACGATGGTGCCTTGGCGCAGCGACAAACCACGGTCACCCAGGTAGCCATTGATCACGGCCAGGATGCCGGCAGCCAGTTCGTGTTTTTCCAGCAAGCGGCGGAAGTTGAGGATGGTGGTTTCGTCAGGAATGCGCTCCAGAGTCAGCCCGGCAAACTGGCGTAGGATGGTGGTCTCGTACAGCGCCTCTTCCATCGCCGGGTCGCTGTAACCGAACCAGTTTTGCATCAGATGCACTCGCAGCATCGCCATCAGCGGATAGGACGGTCGGCCGCCTTCACCCTTTGGATAATGCGGCTCGATCAAAGCGATCAACCCTTTCCATGGCACTACCCGATCCATCTCGATCAGGAACAATTCTTTGCGGGTCTGCTTGCGCTTGCCGGCATACTCGGCGTCGGCGAAGGTCATCTGCTTCATCGGAAAACTCGGCGGGTGGAGTGCGGATATTTTGCCAAAATCAGGAAGTCTTTTTCAGACCATCCATAGGATTGTTCAACGCCCACCACGGCAGGGTCGGCAATGCTGTGCAGGATGGCGGCGCGGTAGGCTTTCACTGGGCTAGTCATGTAACGCTGATCTCAATCTATGGAGTTGGTCGCTCAGGCGTGCGTGCGCTTGAGCAGATAGTCAGGCCTGGCTGCGGCGAGAGGCGGGCAGTAGCTTGGTAACGCTGGACTGGCCCTTTTTGCTCTCTTGGCCAAAGGCGGCGTTATAGGTGGCGATCACTTCGCCGGCGATGGACACGGCGATTTCTACCGGCAACTTGCCTTTGACCTCGGCCAGACCCATGGGGCAACGCATGCGCTGCATCACTTCAGGGCTGAAACCGCGATCACGCAGGCGATGTTCAAATTTGCTGCGCTTGGTTTGCGAGCCGATCAGGCCGTAGTAGGTGAAGTCGTTGCGCTTGAGGATTGCGGCGGTCAGCTCCAGGTCGAGCTGGTGGTTGTGGGTCATGACGATAAAGTAGCTGCCGGCGGGCATGCGTTCGATCTCGTCGATCACCTCTTCATTGATCACTTTTTCCACACCTGCTGGGATCTGCTCGGGAAACTCGTTTTCCCGCGAGTCGATCCAGCGCACCTTGCATGGCAGGCTGGCCAGCAGCGGCACCAAGGCACGGCCGACATGGCCGACATGGCCGGCGCCGAATACGGCAATCTGCGCCTGCGGCTGACCCATGGGTTCGAACAGCAGCACGGTGGCGCCGCCACAGCACTGGCCAAGGCTGGCGCCGAGGCTGAAACGCTCCAGGCGGGTGTCCTGGCTGCGGCTGCTGAGCATTTCGCGGGCCAGCTCCATCGCCTTGAATTCCAGATGACCTCCACCGATGGTCTCGAAGATGCGGTCAGTGGTGACCACCATTTTCGAGCCCGCATTGCGCGGGGTTGAGCCGCGCTCTTCGATGATGGTTACCAGCACGCAGGGTTCACCGCGTTGCTGCAGGTCGGCGAGGGCGCTGATCCAGCTCATTTGCTCAGCCTCCAGGAAGGTGTGGTCTGTCCGGGGCGCGGTAAGCGCCAGTTGCTCGGTGACGGATCCAGTATGGGAACGGGTATCGGTCGTGGTGTCTGGTGTTTTGGCTCGGTGTGTTTTGTCATTGTTGTACACCTGTGTGTGCAGTGCCTGGGTGGGTGACCACCCAGGCGAGTTGGCATTACGCCGGTTCAACCTCTGCAGTGGCCGCTGACTTGGCGGTCTGCTGCAGTTTCTTCATTTGCTCTACACCCCAGAGCATGCGCTCAGGCGTTGCCGGGGCGTCGATCTGCGGCTGAACGCGGTAGTCAGCCAGGCTGGCCACGGCGTCCTTGATCGCACGCCACACGGCGATGCCGAGCATAAACGGCGGCTCACCGACGGCCTTGGAGTGGAACACGGTGTCTTCCGGGTTCTTGCGGTTTTCCACCAGGTTGACACGCAGGTCCAGCGGCATGTCGGCAATGGCCGGGATCTTGTAGCTGGCCGGACCATTGGTCATCAGCTTGCCCT
The DNA here is from genome assembly GCF_900105355.1 of Pseudomonas anguilliseptica. Lineage (NCBI taxonomy): Bacteria > Pseudomonadati > Pseudomonadota > Gammaproteobacteria > Pseudomonadales > Pseudomonadaceae > Pseudomonas > Pseudomonas anguilliseptica. The sequence goes on along the minus strand of NZ_FNSC01000001.1, from coordinate 4,242,429 downwards.
TGCCGTTCCACACCAGCTCTTCCATGGTCAGCCAACCCATGCCCTGCACGAAGGCACCTTCGACCTGACCGATATCGATAGCTGGGTTTAGCGAGGCGCCGACGTCATGCAGGATATCGGTGCGCAGCATCTTGTACTCGCCGGTCAGGGTGTCGACTATCACTTCCGAGCAGGCGGCGCCGTAGGCGAAGTAGTAGAACGGTCGGCCGGCGGCCTTGTCACGGTCGTAGTAGATCTTCGGCGTGCGATAGAAGCCGGTGCTGGAGAGCGATACCTGGCCGAAATAGGCCTTCTGAATCACTTCCTCGAAGCTTAGGAACAGATCACGTACGCGCACCTGGCTGTTGCGGAACTCCACATCTTCCGGGGTGACCTTGTATTCACGTACCAGAAAATCAACCAGACGCTGCTTGAGGGTTTCGGCAGCGTTCTGCGCGGCCTTGCCATTCAGGTCGGCGCCCGAGGAGGCGGCTGTCGGCGAGGTGTTCGGCACCTTGTCGGTGTTGGTGGCGGTGATCTGGATGCGCGAAATGTCCACCTGCAGCACTTCGGCGACGATTTGCGCGACCTTGGTATTCAGGCCCTGGCCCATCTCGGTGCCGCCGTGGTTCAGGTGGATCGAACCGTCGGTGTAGATGTGGATCAGCGCGCCAGCCTGGTTGAGGAAGGTGGCGGTAAAGCTGATGCAGAATTTCACCGGGGTCAGCGCCAGGCCTTTCTTCAACACCGGACTTTTCTTGTTGAACTCAATGATTTCACCGCGGCGCTTGGCGTAGTCACTGCTGGCTTCCAGCTCGGCGGTCATCTCGTGGATAACGTTGTGCTCGACGGTCTGGTGATAGTGGGTGACGTTGCGCTCGGTCTTGCCATAGTAGTTGAGCTTGCGCACTTCCAGTGGGTCTTTGCCCAGGCTGCGCGCTACCGCATCCATGATCTCTTCGATGGCGACCATACCCTGCGGGCCGCCGAAGCCGCGGTAGGCGGTGTTCGACGCGGTGTTGGTCTTGCAACGGTGGCCATTGATGGTGGCGTTGCCGAGGAAGTAGGCGTTGTCGGAGTGGAACATTGCGCGGTCAACGATGGAACCCGACAGGTCCGGCGAGTAGCCGCAGTTTCCGGCCAGTTCGATCTCGATACCGTGCAGCAGGCCGTCGTCATCAAAGCCGACGTCGTATTCGACGTAGAACGGGTGACGCTTGCCGGTGATCTGCATGTCCTCGACGCGCGGCAGGCGCATCTTGGTCGGCCGGCCGGTGAGGTGCGCAATGACTGCGCATAGACACGCCGGGCCGGCGGCCTGGGTTTCCTTGCCGCCGAAACCGCCGCCCATGCGGCGCATATCGATGACGATCTTGTGCATCGGCACGCCGAGCACTTCAGCCACCAGCTTCTGCACTTCGGTGGCGTTCTGCGTCGAGGTGTAGATGATCATGCCGCCGTCTTCGGTGGGCATAACCGAGGAAATCTGGGTTTCCAGGTAGAAGTGTTCCTGGCCGCCGATATGCAGGCTGCCTTGCAGGCGGCGCGGCGCGCTAGCCAGTTCGGCGGCGGAGTTACCAATCTTGTGCTGGTGGCTGTCGAGGACGAAATGCTTCTTGCGCAACGCATCGACCACGTCGAGCACAGGTTCAAGGTCCTCGTACTCGATGATCGCGGCCATGGCCGCCTTGCGTGCGGTTTCCAGGCTGTCTGCGCCGACGGCAATGACCACCTGGCCGACGTATTCGACCTTGCCGTCCGCCAGCAGCGGGTCACCAGTCACGACCGGGCCGATATCCAGCTGGCCGGGTACGTCATCCTTGGTGATGGCAATCGCCACGCCCGGGAACTGGTAGCAGGGGCTGGTATCGATGCTGACGATGCGCGCGTGGGCGCGGTCGCTCATGCGTGCATAGACGTGCAGCTGATTGGGGAATTCCAGACGGTCGTCGACGTAGATGGCTTCGCCGGAGACGTGCTTGTCCGCGCTTTCATGTTTGACGCTCTTGCCGACGCCAGTGGTGATGTCGGCGCGGAACAGTTCGGCCAGTTCGGCCTGGCTTTTAATTACATGATGATTAGACATACGCGGTCACCCGGGTTTCGACTTCGGGAGCTTGCAGCTCGAGGAAGAATTTACGCAGCAGATTCTGTGCAGTGAGCAGGCGGTATTCCTTGCTGGCGCGGAAGTCACTGAGCGGGGTGAAATCCTCGGCCAATGCAGCGCAGGCGCGTTCGATCACGCCCGGATACCAGGCTGCGCCTTGCAGTGCGGCTTCACAGGCAGCAGCGCGTTTCGGGATTGCGGCCATGCCACCGAAGGCGATGCGGGCGCTTTGCACCACGCCATCTTCGACGACCAGGTTAAAGGCCGCGCATACGGCGGAAATATCATCGTCCAGACGCTTGGACACCTTGTAGGCGCGGAACGCCTGATTGGACTGATGGCGCGGCACAATGATCTTCTCGATAAATTCGGCTTCCTGACGGGCAGTTACCTTGTAATCGAGGAAGTAATCTTCAAGCGGCAGGGTGCGGCTGCTGTTGCCTTTGCGCAGCACGATCTGTGCGCCGAGGGCGATCAGCAGCGGCGGGGCGTCACCAATCGGCGAGGCGTTACCGATATTGCCACCCAGGGTGCCCTGGTTGCGGATTTGCAAAGAGGCAAAACGGTGCAGCAGCTCGCCGAAGTCCGGGTAGTCCTGGGCCAGGGCGGCGTAGCAGTCGGACAGCGCGGTGGCGGCGCCGATCTCGATGCTTTCGGCGGTCACTTCGACGCGTTTCATCGCTTCGATATGGCCGACGTAGATCATCACCGGCAGTTCGCGGTGGAACTGGGTGACTTCCAGGGCCAGGTCGGTGCCGCCAGCCAGCAGGCGCGCTTCCGGGTTGGCGGCGTAAATATCGGCCAGATCAGCCACGGTCAGCGGCAACAGGCAACGTTTGTCGCCACTGTTGAGCTCGGCAGTATCCTGCGGGGCGATGGCTTTCAGTTGTGCGACGGTTTGCGCTTCGGCAGCGTCGAACTGGTCTGGCTGCTTCTGGCAGCAGGCCTGCTCCGCGGCGTTGATAATCGGGCGGTAGCCGGTGCAGCGGCACAGGTTGCCGGCCAGGGCCTCCATGGTGTCAGCCTTGTCGAAACCGCTGCTGTTTTTCTGCAGAGCGAACAGCGACATGACGAAACCCGGAGTGCAGAAACCGCATTGTGAGCCGTGGCAGTCGACCATGGCCTGTTGCACGCTGTGCAGTTTGCCCTGGTGCTTGAGGTCTTCAACCGTGATCAGCTGTTTGCCGTGCAGGCTGGAAACGAAGGTCAGGCAGGAGTTGAGGGTGCGATAACGCACGCGCTCGCCATCCAGCTCACCGACCACCACGGTGCAGGCACCGCAGTCGCCAGAGGCGCAGCCTTCTTTGGTTCCGGATTTGCCGACATGCTCACGCAGGTAATTGAGCACGGTGACGTTTGGGTCGAGGGCATGCTCAGTACGCAGCTCCCGGTTGAGTAAAAACTGGATCAAGGACGACCTCCAGGCACTTTATTGTTCTCGTATCAGGCTCTGCTGAAACGACTGCGCGGGGCGGCACAGCGTTTCCACACGGCTTGGCATGAAGCGAATCTAGAGTTTTCTGACTTTAGGGTTAATAAATATTTGACTCTTTGGTCAGGTAATTGTCATGTGATTAGGTTATGAGCGCGAAAAGCTCCGTGGCTCAGCTAAACGCTAGCTGCTTTTGTGCCAGGCAGGCGTTGCGAAAACATGGAGCCCAGCAAACAAAAAAACGCCAAGGGGCGGGCCCTTGGCGTTTTTTTTGTTGCTGTGTCTGGACTTAAGAGTGGGTCAGCTGCGAATCAGTCAGTTGGTGTTCTTCACCGGCGTAGTAGGCGCGTACTCGCGGGTCCATCACCGCGCGCCACAGCGGCGGGAACAGCGCCAGGACGATCATCCCGGCATAGCCATTGGGTAGCTGCGGGCTGTCTTCGAAGTGGCGCAGCACCTGGTAGCGACGCTTGGCGTAAGCGTGGTGGTCGGAATGGCGCTGCAGATGAAAGAGGAACAGGTTGGTCAGCAGAAAGTTGCTGTTCCAGGAATGCGTCGGATTGGTGCGCTCATAGCGCCCATTGTCCAGCTTGCGCCGATGCAGACCGTAGTGCTCCACGTAGTTGACGATTTCCAGCAGGGTAAAGGCAACCACCGACTGCGCGACAAAGAACAGTGCGCCGAGCCAGCCGAAAGCCAGGCTGAAACCGAGCAGGAACAGAGCACTGATGGCGTACCAGGCAATCAGCTCATTGCGCCAGTGCAGGGCAGGCAGGTTCTTGCGTTTCAGCCGTTCAGCTTCAAGTTTCCAGGCGTTGAGGAAGTTGTGCTTGTAGGCATGCGGCAGAAAGGCATACAGACTCTGGCCGTAGCGTGAGGAGCTGGCGTCTTCCGGGGTCGACACATGCACGTGGTGACCGCGCACATGTTCGATCTTGAAGCCGCCATAGCACACGGCAGCGAGCAGCAAACCGCCGGCGTTCTGCTCCAGCTGTGGGTCCTTGTGGATGAACTCGTGAGCCACGGTAATGCCTATCGCCCCGGTGACGGTGCCAACCGACAGCACCCAGCCCAGCTGGCCCACCCGAGCATGCCCAGCAGCGCGGGTACAGTGGCCAGGCTCAATAGGCGGTAGTAGCCCTGCTGCTCCATTTGCGGTACCTGTACGGTTTCATCCGGGTTAGCCGGGTCGCGGCCAATAATGAAGTCCAGCAGCGGGATAACCCCAAAGACCACCACGATGACCAGCCAGGGCCAGGGCCAGGGCCAGGGCCAGGGCCAGGCGTTAGCGTATTGGCTATTTAATGACCACTAATAGCTCAATGGGATACCCAATACCGGGATCAACCAGAACCAGTAGCCGATGCTTTTAATGGCAAGCATCCAGTTTGAGGGCAGGCGTTCGAACATGGTGGCTCCGTACTTGTTCTTGTTGGAATGGGGTGTTGGTAGGATTGTAGGATAATCTGTTTCTGTGGCCATCCCCCGGTAGCCCACCTTTTGGTTTGAAAGCAGGACGCAGGCGGCCTTGGCCCGGTAACACCCTGTGTTACACTCGCGCCCTGCGCTGTACCGCCCAAGCCAAGCCTGGCCTGGGGTTGAGACCCTTGTTTGCCCCCCAATAGGTCAGATAGAGCCTAAGGATCATCATGACGTTCAAGGCACCGGATAGCCTCGCTGAGCAGATCGCACATCACCTTGCTGAACGCATCATTCGTGGTGAGTTGAAGGCGCGTGAGCGGATTCAGGAACAGAAAGTCACCCAGGCGCTGAATGTCAGCCGGGGGTCGGTGCGCGAAGCATTGCTGATTCTGGAACGCCGGCATCTGATCGTGATTCCGCCGCGCCGTGGTGCGCAGGTGGCTGAACTGACCCCGCATAACGTCAAGAGCCTGTACGCCCTGGTCATGGAGCTGTACATCCTGTTGGGCAAGGCGGTGGCGAATAGCTGGCAGGTCGAGACGGATCTCGGGCCGTTTCTGGTGATTCAGCAGCGGCTGCAGGACAGTCTGCAGCGTGAGGATATTGACGGCTTTGTCGAGAGCAGTTTTGAAATCATGCGAGCTGCCTTCCCGTTCTCCAATAATCCCTATTTGCAGGAAACCGTGGAGAACCTGCTGCCGGCCATCAGCCGCGCCTATCACCTGGCGCTGGAGCGGCGCAAAGGCGAGATGGGCCAGTTCCTCAATACCTTTGCTGCCTTGCTGCAGGCGATCATCGGCCGTGATCATCAGGCCATTCGTGAGGTGTTGCTGGGTTACGGTGAGCACAATTGCCAGCTGGTGCTGGCCGCACTGGCCGACGCTTAAGGAAGGCTGTCTATGCGGCTCAAGTGCATCAAGCTGGCCGGTTTCAAGTCCTTCGTCGACCCAACCACAGTGACCTTCCCCAGCAATATGGCGGCAGTGGTTGGACCCAATGGCTGCGGCAAGTCGAATATCATCGACGCCGTACGCTGGGTGATGGGCGAGAGTTCGGCGAAGAACCTGCGCGGCGAGTCGATGACTGATGTCATCTTCAATGGCTCGAATACCCGCAAGCCGGTGACCCAGGCCTCCATCGAGCTGGTCTTCGACAACTCCGACGGCACCCTGACCGGCGAGTACGCCGGCTATAACGAAATCTCGATCCGCCGCCGGGTCACCCGCGACAGCCAGAACACCTATTTCCTCAACGGCACCAAGTGCCGGCGCCGTGACATTACCGATATCTTCCTCGGCACCGGCTTGGGCCCGCGCAGCTATTCGATCATCGAACAGGGCATGATCAGCAAGTTGATCGAGGCCAAGCCGGAAGATCTGCGCAACTTTATCGAAGAAGCTGCCGGCATCTCCAAGTACAAGGAGCGCCGCCGCGAGACCGAGAATCGCATCCGTCGTACCCATGAAAACCTGGCACGTCTTACCGACCTGCGCGAAGAGCTGGAGCGTCAGCTCGACCGCCTGCACCGTCAGGCCCAGTCGGCGGAGAAATACCAGGAATACAAGGCCGAAGAGCGTCAGCTCAAAGCTCAGCTCACCGCCTTGCGCTGGCAGGCGCTGAACGAGCAGGTGGGCAGCCGTGAGGCGGTGATCAGCAACCAGGAAATCAGCTTCGAAGCGCTGGTCGCCGAGCAGCGCAACGCCGACGCGAGCATTGAGCGCCTGCGCGATGGCCATCACGAGCTGAGCGAGCGTTTCAACCTGGTGCAGGGCCGTTTCTACTCGGTGGGCGGCGATATCGCGCGTATCGAGCAGAGCATCCAGCACGGCCAGCAGCGTCTGCGTCAGTTGCAGGACGACCTCAACGAAGCCGAGCGCGCGCGCCTGGAAACTGAATCACACCTGGGCCACGACCGCACATTGCTGGCGACCCTGGGCGAAGAGTTGGAAATGCTGCTGCCTGAGCAGGAGCTGACGGCTGCTGCCGCCGAAGAGTCCGCCGCAGGGTTGGAAGAGTCTGAAGCAGCCATGCACGGCTGGCAGGAACAGTGGGACAGCTTCAACCAGCGCAGCGCCGAGCCGCGTCGTCAGGCCGAGGTGCAGCAATCGCGCATTGCCCAGCTGGAACAGAGTCTGGAACGCCTGGCTGAGCGTCAGCGCCGTCTCACCGAGGAGCTGCAGCAATTGGCGGCTGACCCGGAAGATGCGGCGATTATCGAACTGAGCGAGCAGATTGCCGCCGGTGAAATCAGCCTGGAAGACCTGCAGCTGGAAGAAGAGCAGCAGGGCGAGCGTTTGCAGCAACTGCGTAATAACCTGCAGCACAGCGGTCAGGCCCAGCAGCAAGCACAAGGTGAACTGCAGCGTTTGAATGGCCGTCTGGCTTCGTTGGAAGCCTTGCAGCAAGCGGCGCTGGACCCAGGCAAAGGTGCCGGCGAGTGGCTGCGCGAACAGCAGCTGAGCGAACGTCCACGACTGGCTGAGGGCCTGCGCGTTGAAGCCGGATGGGAACTGGCGGTGGAAACCGTGCTGGGTGCCGATCTGCAGGCCGTGCTGTTGGATGATTTCCAAGGCCTGGATTTTGCTGGCCTGACCCAGGGCGATCTGCGCCTGGCCAGTCTAAGCAAGGGCGGCGCGCGGGCGTCTGGCAGTTTGCTGGATAAGGTCGAAGCCAGTGTCGATCTGGCGCCTTGGCTGGCCAAAGTAAAGCCAGTGCAGAGCCTGGATGAGGCACTGGTCGCGCGCTTGAGCCTGGCCGAAGGCGAAAGCCTGATCAGCCGCGATGGTTACTGGGTCGGCCGGCATTTCCTGCGCGTGCGCCGCGCCAGTGAAGCGGAAAGCGGTGTGCTGGCCCGTGGTCAGGAGATCGAACGGCTGACGCTGGAACGTGATGAGCGTGAAGCGGCGCTGGCCGTGCTGGATGAACGCCTGACCCAGCTGCGCGAAAACCAGCGCGCCCAGGAAGAACAGCGCGAGCAGCAACGCCGCCAGGCCCAGGACCTGGCCCGTCGTCTCGGCGAGCTGAAAGCCCAGCTGTCCGCCGGGCAAGCCAAGGTCGAGCAGCTGATATTGCGCCGCACTCGCCTGGACAGCGAACTGCTGGAGCTGGGCGAGCAGCGCGAAATCGAACACGAGCAGCTGGGTGAGTCGCGCTTGCAACTGCAGGACGCCCTGGATGCCATGGCGACAGACAACGAACAGCGTGAAAACCTGCTGGCACGCCGCGACAGTCTGCGTGAGCGTCTCGACCGCGTGCGCCAGGAAGCCCGTCAGCATAAAGATCACGCCCATCAACTGGCGGTGCGTCTGGGCTCGCTGAAAGCTCAGCATGATTCCACTCGCCAGGCTCTGGAGCGTCTGGAGCTGCAGGCCGAGCGCCTGCACGAGAAGCGCGAGCAACTCAACCTCAACCTGGAGGAGGGTGAAGCGCCGCTGGAAGAGCTGCGGATGAAGCTCGAAGAACAGCTCGACAAGCGCATGGCGGTGGAGGATGAACTCAAACAGGCGCGCCTGGCCCTGGAAGATGCCGATCGCGAGCTGCGTGATGCGGAAAAGCGCCGCACCCAGGCCGAGCAACAGGCACAGTTGTTGCGCGGCCAATTGGAACAGCAGCGTATGGATTGGCAGTCGCTGACCGTGCGGCGCAAGGCGTTGCAGGATCAGTTGCTGGAAGACAACTACGATCTGCATGGCGTGCTGGCGATTTTGCCAGCCGAAGCCAGCGAGAAAGCCTGGGAAGAAGAGCTGGAGCGCCTGGCCGCACGTATTCAGCGCTTAGGGCCGATTAACCTGGCGGCGATCGACGAATACCAGCAACAATCCGAGCGCAAGCGTTACTTGGACGCGCAGAACGCTGATCTGGTGGAAGCGCTGGAAACCCTGGAAAACGTGATTCGCAAGATCGACAAGGAAACCCGTAACCGCTTCAAGGAAACCTTTGATCAAATCAACGGCGGCTTGCAGGCGCTCTTCCCGAAAGTATTCGGTGGCGGCAACGCTTATCTGGAGCTGACCGGTGAAGACTTGCTGGATACCGGCGTAACCATCATGGCGCGCCCACCTGGCAAGAAGAACAGCACCATTCACTTGTTGTCCGGCGGGGAAAAAGCGTTGACGGCCCTGGCCCTGGTTTTTGCCATTTTCAAACTCAATCCAGCGCCATTCTGCATGCTCGATGAGGTGGATGCGCCGCTGGATGATGCTAACGTCGGGCGCTATGCACGGCTGGTAAAAGAGATGTCGGAAACCGTGCAATTTATCTATATCACCCACAATAAAATCGCCATGGAAATGGCCGATCAGTTGATGGGCGTAACCATGCACGAGCCCGGTTGTTCGCGGTTGGTGGCTGTGGATGTGGAGGAAGCGTTGGCCTTGGTTGAATCATGATGGCCTGGGCGGTGTAAAGTTATCTTTCGTCGTGCTAGCTTAATGCGCATTGTTATTAGACGTGGCGTTATAACGCAGGGAAAGGCCTGATAGAACATAGGCTTGGCGTCGCGTAAAAGAATTAGCAAGATGGCCGGGAAGGCCTTTTTCATCACATTTTTATCAGGGGTTAAGGTATTTCATGGAATTCGGTCTGCGCGAGTGGCTGATTGTCATCGGCATTATTGTGATTGCCGGCATCCTGTTTGATGGCTGGCGGCGGATGCGCGGTGGTAAGGGCAAACTCAAGTTCAAACTTGACCGCAGTTTTGCCAACCTGCCGGATGATGACAGTGATCCCGATCTGCTCAGCCCTCCGCGGGTTATTGATCGCAGTAATGAACCCGCTTTTGATGAGGAAGACCTGCCGTCGCTGAGCGCGCGTGAGTTAAATCGTCGCCGCAGCGGTGAGCCGCAACAAGGTGACCTTAATCTGGGCCTGGAAGAACCCGTGCCGACGCTGCTTAATCCGGTTGATGACGATGTGGTCAAACCCGTCAGTCAAAACCAGAGCAGCAATAAGGAATTACCACCGGTTGAAGAAGTATTGGTGATCAACGTGATTGCCCGCGACGAAGAAGGCTTTAAAGGCCCGGCTCTGTTGCAGAATATTCTCGAAAGTGGCCTGCGTTTTGGCGAGATGGACATCTTCCATCGTCACGAAAGCATGGCGGGTAATGGTGAGGTGCTGTTTTCCATGGCCAATGCGTTGAAACCTGGCACTTTTGATCTCGACGATATTGAAGGCTTCAGCACCCGTGCCGTAAGTTTCTTTCTTGGCTTGCCCGGCCCGCGTCACCCCAAACAGGCGTTTGATGTAATGGTGGCTGCAGCACGCAAACTGGCCCACGAGCTGGGTGGTGAATTGAAGGATGACCAACGCAGCGTGATGACCGCGCAAACTATCGAGCACTACCGCCAGCGCATCGTCGAATATGAACGCAAGCAATTGACCAATAAGCGCTGATTTAACCGATGAAATACCAAGAGCAGCCACGGCTGCTCTTTTCGTTTGAGAGCACACCGCAATGACCGATGCTTCTATTGCCGCCCAGCGTATAGTGCAACTGCGCGCCGAACTGGATGGGCATAACTACCGCTATCACGTACTCGATGAGCCGAGTATTCCCGACGCCGAATATGATCGCCTGTTTCATGAGCTCAAAGCCCTGGAGATAGAGCACCCCGAACTGGTCACGGCCGACTCACCGACCCAGCGCGTCGGTAGCCTGGCGCTTTCGGCCTTCGGTGAGGTGAGGCATGAGGTGCCGATGCTCAGCCTGGGCAACGCCTTCGAAGAATCCGACCTGCTGGATTTCGATCGCCGGGTGCGTGAGGGGCTGGATTTGCCAGCAGGCGATCTGTTTGGCGGCGGTACTGAGGTTGAATACAGCTGCGAGCCCAAGCTTGATGGTTTGGCGGTCAGCCTGTTGTACCGCGACGGCCTGCTGGTGCGTGGCGCTACGCGTGGCGATGGCAGCACGGGCGAGGATATCAGCGTCAACGTACGCACCATTCGTAATGTGCCATTAAAGCTGCAAGGCGAGGGCTGGCCGTCTGTATTGGAAGTGCGTGGCGAAGTCTTTATGTCCAAGGCCGGTTTTGATGCGTTGAATGCTCGGCAGCTGGAGCAGGGCGGTAAGACTTTCGCCAATCCGCGTAATGCGGCGGCGGGCAGCCTGCGCCAGCTGGATTCGAAAATTACCGCCAGCCGTCCTCTGGAGTTCTGCTGCTACGGCATCGGTCAGGTGCAGGGCGAGCTACCACAAACGCATTTCGGCATTCTTGAAGCCCTGAAACAATGGGGTATGCCGATCAGTCGCGAGCTGAAACTGGCCAAGGGCGCCGATGAATGCCTGGCGTATTACCGCAGCATTGGTGAGCGCCGCGAGTCGTTGGCTTACGAGATCGACGGTGTGGTGTTCAAGGTCAACAGCCTGGCCTATCAGCGCGAACTCGGCTTCCGCGCCCGTGAGCCGCGCTGGGCGATTGCCCACAAATTCCCGGCGACGGAAGAGCTGACCGAGCTGCTGGATGTGGAGTTCCAGGTTGGCCGTACGGGTGCGGTTACCCCGGTGGCACGCCTGAAACCGGTCAAGGTGGCCGGTGTTACAGTGTCTAATGCCACGCTGCATAACATGGATGAAGTGGCGCGTCTGGGGGTGATGATCGGCGATACGGTGATCATCCGCCGCGCCGGCGATGTGATTCCACAAGTGGTGCAGGTAGTGCCTGAGCGGCGCCCACTGCATGCCAGGCCCGTACAGATTCCCGAGAGCTGCCCGGTGTGCGGCTCTCACGTTGAACGGACCCAACTGGTCAGACGCAGCAAGGGCAAGGAAACCTTCAGCGAAGGTTCGGGATACCGTTGTGTCGGCCGCCTGGCCTGCGCTGCGCAGCTCAAGCAGGCGATCATTCACTTTGTCTCACGGCGGGCCATGGACATCGAAGGGCTGGGCGACAAGACCATTGAACAGCTGGTTGATGAGCAGCTGATCGCCTCGCCGGCTGATCTGTACAAGTTGACGTATGAAAAGATCATCAACCTGGAAGGCTTTGCCGAGGTTTCCAGCAACAAGCTGCTGCAGGCCATTGCCGACAGCAAGCAACCGAGTCTGGCGCGTTTTATCTACGCTCTCGGTATACCCGATGTGGGCGAGGAAACCGCCAAGGTGCTGGCCCGTTCACTGGCATCTCTAGAACGCGTACAGCGGGCCTTGCCGGAAGTGCTGACCTACCTGCCGGATATCGGTTTAGAGGTCGCACATGAGATCCACTGCTTCTTTGCCGACAGCCATAACCAGCAGGTGATTGCAGCCTTGTTGGCCAGTGATCAATGCGGTTTTCAACTGCAGGAGCAAGGCGAGCTGAGTGCCGAATTCAGTGCCAGCGCTACCCTGGCCGGGATGCTCGACAAGTTGAATATTCCATCTGTAGGCCCCGGTGGCGCGCAGAAGCTGGCGGATAAGTTTCTCAGCCTGGAGGCTGTACTGGCGGCTGACTGGCTGGATATGCGCCAGACTCTGCCCGAGAAGCAAGCCAAGGCGGTACGCGAGTTCTTCGATGTGCCGGCCAATGCACAACGTGCGCGGGCCATCGAAGCGCAGCTAAAAGCCTTTGGCATGCACTGGCACAGCGAGAAAAGAGTTATCGAAGGCTTGCCGCTAGCAGGGCAAACCTGGGTACTGACCGGCACGCTGGAAGTGATGAGTCGCGATGTGGCCAAGGAAAAGCTGGAAAGCCTGGGCGCCAAGGTGGCAGGGTCGGTTTCGGCAAAAACCAGTTGTGTGGTCGCAGGGCCAGGGGCGGGCTCGAAGCTGGCAAAAGCCAGTGAGCTTGGTGTGCGGGTGATTGACGAGGCGCAGTTCTTGTCAGCCTTGGCAGGCTACGGCCTCTAGAGGAGCGGGTTTTCTGTACTGCCCCCAAACAGGGTTTGGGGGCAGTCGGGCAACTTAGTTACCGGTTACGTTCACGCAGGTTTCGCCGAAGAACGGGTAGAAGCCTTTGGTGTGGTAATCAGCGGTAGCGATGGTGCCGATGTTGCCGTTGGCCTTGGCGGCAGCAATGGAAGCGTCGCCTTTGTTGATCAGACCAATGATGGTGGTGGCGCAAGCAGTACCGGTTTTGTTACCGGAAGCGGTGGTGGCAGTGATCGGGCCTTTGACGTCGGTGATCAGGCCAACGCTAACTGGCGACAGGCCAGAGGCGCAACCGCTGAGCAGGGTAACCAGGCCGGCAGCCAGAGCAATTTTCTTCAACATGTCGTGATTCCTTTTCGCTTATCCAGTAAGACGCTTTACCCATCCAGGTAAAGTGCACCGCACCCTAAAGCAGTGCCTGGCTAATAACAAGTTCGCCTGCTTTTTTCGAACCGGTTTCAAATTTATGAAATCTTCCGGTGGATTTTTTGCCAATCGTTGTTCTTGCGCTCAGCACAATTGATTTGGCAATCCAATGGTGGACGGTGAGGGGCAGGGAGCTGCCTGGCGTCTCAAGCAGGCGCCAGGCGAGGGTCAATCGCCGCGGTACTCGCAACCGCTGGTGCAGGTTTCGTGGATACGGATACGCGACAGCTCAGGCAGCAGCGGCTTGAGTTGCTGCCAAATCCATTTGGCCAGCACTTCACTGGTCGGGTTTTCCAGGCCGGGAATATCGTTCAGGTAGTTATGATCAAGCTGCTCATAGAGTGGATTGAAGATCGCCTTGATCTCGGAGAAGTCGCGAATCCAGCCGGTATAAGGATCGACCTCACCTTCGATATACACCGCGACCTTGAAGGAGTGGCCGTGCAGGCGTCCGCATTTGTGGCCTTCGGGGACGTGAGGCAGGCGGTGGGCGGCCTCGAACATAAACTCTTTGAACAATTCCACGGTCTTTCTCTCAGGTGGTACGCGGCTAACAGCGTGTTTAGCAAGGCGCGAATATTACCAGCTCAGCAGCTGTTAACCGAGTAGCACAGAGAATTGGATACAGTTTTATGGTTGATTACGCTCCAACCGGTAGATGCTGACAGCCTCGTAGACCGCCTTTCGCAGGCGGTTGATGCCGCCAATCGGGCGATGTTCAGGCAGCGCATGCCAGGGGTTGAAGGACAGGTTGTCACAGAACAGGTTCTGCTCGCGGCTATCAAAGTCCTGTGCCGGCACGTTGATGGTGGCGACGGTTTCGAACGGCGAAATGGCTTCGCTCCATTCAACACTGGGGTCTTCGATGGGCATGTAGTACTCCGCGTTCTGCCGCTGAACCTGCAGGGCAAAACAGGCGGGTACGCGATCCAGCGACAACTGCTGGTACAGCGCATTGCGCAGGAAATTCGGCAGGTCATGGTTCTGTTCAGGCAGCTGGTACTCCGGGCAGGCTTCCGGTTGAGGAATAACCCGGTACTTGATGTTGTGCTCGCCCAGTTTGAATGGGGCAATGGAGTTGTAAGTGTTTGCCACCGGTGTTTCCGGGGCAGGGGACAGCGTTTTCAGGGCGATGATCAGATGGCGGATTTCCCAGGTGCTGGGGCTCCAGCTGGGGAAGAAGGCCATGGCCTTTTTACCGTCGGCCTGGGCAGCGAAATTGCTTTTGTACTCGGCCACGTCACGCACGAAAAACGCTGGGTGATTAAACATCACAAAGTCCTGCTCGCTGGCGTGCTGCGGGCTTTGCGTAAGTTTTTCTCCAGGCACATCCAGCAGCTTGATCGCCATGCCGCGGGCATCGCGAGCTCGGTCGAATTGCGGGTAGGCATTACCGTTGGACAGGCGCATCCAGGCTTGCCAGGTTTTCCCTGGCTCGCTGAGCACACCGCGTTGCAAGCTGCTATCGATATCAGCACTGACGGTGACTTCGGCCTTCACGCAGCCATGAGCCTTGGCGTGAGCATCACGCAGTACCCGTGTGTTGTCACGGTGCTGTTCGACCACGCGAATGGCATCTTCGATGATGCCTTGGGTGAGCGCGGCTTCATCGGCCGGGACCTGCTCTTCAGTGGATACTGGACCGGAGAACTTCCAAGCGTAATAGGCCGCGCCGATGCCCCAGCCGCCAATAGCAATGGTCAATACGAGGACCAGCAATTTGCCCAGTACGCGGCCAAGCCAGAGCCAGAATCGTTTAAACATGCAGTCAATTCCTTTTAATTATTCTCAGTGTGCGGTCACACGCCACGTGCGCTTCAGTTCTGGCAAGACGGGCCCAGCGTCCACTCTTTGGCGGCCACAGGCTGTAGTTGCTGCTCCAGCGTGGGATTACCGAGAACCTTGAGGTACTCGATCAGCGCCCAGCGTTCTTCCGGTTGCAGGGCCCGGCCGATTACGCCGTCTTCACGGCATCCCGCGCGGAATTCATGGCCGCGATTGCTGTTGCCGGTAACCTGGGTATCGAAGTGGAAACCACCGGTGAATTTTTCGCTGTTGTAGCCAATCTGTTTCGGGTTGAACTCGAAATTGCCTACCCAGAACTGGGTTTCCCGCTCAGAAACCGGCGAGAGTAGCTGGAATAGGGTTGGCACCGACCCGTTATGCAGGAATGGTGGGGTGGCCCAGATGCCATCCAGCGGACGCGCCTTGTAGCCGCGCTTTTCCTGCACGCCAATCGGCAGGCCGAAACCGTCCATGCGCCAGCGTTCACGCTCGGAAATGCCAGCATCCTGATAGGCGCGGTTTTCCACATAGGCGGTGACATAGGCCAGGGCCTTGGCGCTGGAGATACTGCGCATGTCGATATCGTCCAGCGTGGCGCCAAACAGGCGCACATCCAGCTTGCTCAGCTCGGCCTTGGTCCAGCCCAGTTTACTGATATCGAAGCGGTGGTCGGCGATATTGTCCGCTGTGGTCGGGTCGGTGCCGACGATGGAGGTCGGTACCACGCGCACGCGCCACTCGGGATCGCGAGCGGGGGCAAAACGCTCATCCGGTTTCTTCGGGTCAGGCGCATGGCAGTAGGCACAGTTCTCGGTAAATAACGCGCGGCCACGGCTGGCCAGCGGCAGATTGACCTTGCCGAACACCTCTTCCGGCCAGGTGGGCGGCTGCAGTTGCTTGAGGGTTTCTTCCAGGGTGAACAGGTCACGCAGACGTACGCTTGAGGTATAGCGCTCGGCTTCGGCAACCGGGTGGCCGTCGGTATTCAGCAGGCGCAGCGTGGCACCAACGCCCAGCGCTTCGCCAACGTTGCGGGCCATGGGCTGCATGGCTGAGCCGTTCCACTGGACCCAGTCGAATTTCCAGATATCCCAGACCTGCGGATAGCTCACTGGCGCATCGGCGACTCGGTAGTTGCTCGGGTCTATCGCATCACCGAACACGCTGTTGGCAATTCGGCCGAACGCATCGGTACGGCCAAAACCTTCTTCTGTTGGATAAAGACCCCGGTGCCAATCATTGAAAGCGGTGCCGAGCAGGCGGTCGAGCACCACCTTGAAGTCGCGCCGCAGTTGCGCCTTTTGGCTGGTGTATTCATCACCGAGCACCTGTTTGGCGAAGCGGCGGAATTTCAGCGGGTTGTAATAGGTGAAGGCCATACTCATGCCGAGCGCTTGGCCAAAACTGCCGCCACGCACTGTGGGTACGGTGGACGCCAGCGAATGCAGCGCCGCGCCGCCGTCGATGCGCACGGCCTGGCCCTTATAGCGCAGCTCGCCGGTGTGGCAGGCGGCGCAGCTGATATCCAGGAAATGCTCGCCACTTTCCGCATCAGCATGGCGGGCAAAGCCGACAGGCAGGTTGCCGGGGTTCAGCTGCGTGGGCTGTTGGGCGGGGTCGACGAGGAAACCGAAACGCGCAAGGTAATCCGGGGTGGCGAACTTGCTGCTGCTGAATGGCAGCTCCAGCGCGCTGAACCATTCATAACGCAGACCTTTCACCTGGGTACCCTGAGGGGTGTAGTAGTAGGTCTGGCGTTCTTCTGCGGACCATTGATCAAGGTAGTGTAGTTTGTCGGGCTGCTGATAGATCGGAAGGTTGGGGTTGGCGATGAAGTACAGGGCGACCAGCAGCCCTACCACCAACAACAAAAGAAGCCCATACAGGGCTCGACGGAGAATGCGCATGGATACTTCCTTGTGGTGTTTTTTATTTGTTGGTTTTATGCCTATTGCCGCAGCCGATGGCAAGCAGCCATTACTACGAAATCCAGGAAATAGTCTTCTTTTAGGTCCGAAGATGGTTTTACAGTGCGGTTTATGACGAATTAATCCGCTGGAGTGAGTTCATGCATCCATTCGACGCATCGCAACCGCCTAAATTGGCGTTATTACTGGGCTATGCCGGGCTGGTGCCTTTCGTCACCGGGGCATTGGGCATCTGGGTGACGCCAGAGGGTTGGCGGGTGGTGGTTCTGGCGGCCTTGCTGGACTATGCCGCGGTGATCCTGGCCTTTATGGGGCTATTCACTGGGGGCTGGCCATGCGCGCGGAAAATGCCGGTGAGCCGGCGCAGATTCAGCTGGGCTTATCTGTGGTGCCGCCATTGCTGGGGTGGCTGGCAATCAGTGGCGGCATGCCCACCAGCCTGGCTTTGCCTCTGTGTTTGCTGGCGTTTGGTGGGTTGTATGCCGCCGACTTGCGGGCGGTGAAACTGGGCCTGGCGCCGCAGTGGTATCCCAGCCTGCGCCGGCCGCTGACGATTATCGTCTGCCTGAGCCTGCTACTGGCCTGGGCCAGTGTGCTGCTGCGTTGAATTGAGCCAATGCGCCACTGTCGTCAGCGTCTGCTCACGGCGCTGCGCCCAGTCGCCCTGAATGCACTGCAACGGTTGTCGGTGGAGCCGCAACCAGTGCTCGCACTGTTGGTAGAACGTGAGGCGCTGGGCCAGTTCTGGCTGGCAACGCTGACCATCCTCGACCCAGGGCACACCCACTGGGTTTAGTAGCAGATGCAGGTGGTAATCGCGCTCGAGTAAGGCTTGCTCAATCCAGGCGGGGCAATCACCAAACAGCTGCTGACTCCAGAGCATATTGCTCAGCAGATGAGTATCGAGAATCAGCAGCTCGGGGCGCGCCGCTCTGGCCTGGTCTTCCCAGGCCAGTTGGCCCTGGGCAATCGCGCTGATGTCGGCGTAGCAGGTATCGCGCTGCTCACGCTCGATAAAATGCCGCACGTACTCGCCAACCAGCAACCCACCAAAAGTCGCCTGAATATGCTCGGCCAGCCAGCTTTTGCCACTGGATTCAGGGCCCGTGAGTACCAGTACCTTCATGCGCTGACCAGCGCGCGATCACGTCGCCAGGTTAGCCAGCCATTGACCGCCAGCAGGGTAAACAGCCCATAGAGTGCTGCAGTCGGATACAGGCCCTGTTGTACAAACAGCACCACGAAGAGCAGGTCGAGAACTATCCAGAGTGGCCAGCATTCAACGCGTTTCTGCGCCATCCAGACCTGGGCGACCAGGCTGAAGGCACTCAGTGCTGCATCCTGCCAGGGCGCGGCAGCGTCGGTGAAGGTGGCCATCAGGTAACCGAGAATAACTGTGCCAACGGCACCTATTGCTAAGCTGATCGATATGCCTTGCGGGCTAAGTCGGTTGACCTGCACGCCACTGTGGCTGCTGCCGCCACGCGTCCATTGCCACCAGCCGTAGCCCTGCAATACCGCATACACGCCTTGCAGCAGCATGTTTGAGTACAGTTTGCCGTCATAGAAGATCCAGGCGTACATCAGCACCATCAGCAAACCCAGCGGCCAGCACCAGCGGTTTTGCCGCACGGTTAGCCAGACGGCCCATACACCAAGGGCTGAAGCGATGATTTCCAGAGGCGACATAGGACACCGATGAACGAGGGCAAGAGTGGCGGCGATTGTAACGATTGCGCTGAGCGTCGTCTTGGTTGCACAGCCACGCCTCTCGCACTGGATGACTGATTGCTATGGCTTTGCCAATATACTCTGCGCCCCCTCAGGAGGCATGCCGTGTTCAGGTCCCTTTTAATTGCTATTAGCGCAGTATGCTTATTGACGTTTGGCCTGATAGCCCAGGCCCTTGCCGAAAACCCGCGGGTTGCAGCTAAGGCACCGGTATCGGTGGTATTTCTCAATCCGGGCTTTTCCGACGAGCCATTCTGGGTGGGCTACAGCGATTTTATGCAGGCCGCGGCCGACGACTTGGGCATGCAGCTGGAAGTTATCTATGGCGAGCGCAACCCGCCCCAGTTGCTCGAAAAAGCCCGCAGCGTATTAGCCCGCGATAAGCAGCCGGACTACCTGATATTCGTCAACGAGATGTATACCGCGCCGGAGTTGCTCAGGCTGTTTGCCGATAGTCCGATCAAGCTGTTTTCCCTGCATAGCACCTTAACGCCAGAACAGCAGCAGATAATTGGTGGCTCGCGTGGGCAGTACCGTAACTGGATAGGCAGCCTGATTCCCAATGACGAGCAAGCCGGTTACTGGATGGCGAAAGCCTTGATCGCCAAGCTGAAAGGTAAACCGGGTAGCCTGCTGGCGTTTGCTGGTGTTCGGTTAACACCGTCTTCCAGACTGCGCGAAGATGGCTTGCACCGCGCCTTGCGCGAACACCCTGAGATCAAACTGCAGCAGATGCTGCAGGGCGAGTGGAAACGTCAGCGCGCTTATGAGCAAGCGCAGTTGATGCTACCGCGCCATCCCGAAGTGCAGCTGGTGTGGTCGGCTAATGATGAAATGGCATTGGGAGTTATGCAGGCCGCAGAGAAGCTAGGCAGGCAGCCAGGGAAGGATATTTACCTGTCGGCGCTGAATAATTCAGATGAGGTACTGCAGGCGCGCATAGACGGCAAGCTTTGCGTCCTGGTTGGTGGACATTTCACCCTCGGTGGCTGGGCCATGGTAATGCTGCATGACTACCATGCCGGGCTGGATTTTGCCGCACGCGGCGGTAAGGATCGGGTTGATCAGTTGTTCAGCCTGCTGGATGCCAAACAGGCTGCTTACTTGAAACAGCGCCTCAAGGTGCCCGGCTATGGTCTGGATTTTCGCCAGTTCAGCGCGGTGTACCATCCGCAGATCAAGGACTACGGCTTCTCCATCAAACCGTTGTTGCCGTAAGTCAGACGCCTGCCAGGTGCAGCACCAGTTTGACGATGCCGAAGATCACCAGCACAAACACGACCGTGAACAATGCGCCGAGAATGATGAAGTGGCTGGGCTTTCCGCGTGAGAAGTCACGGCTACGGTTTTTTCCGCTTTGCACGCCGATCGCTGCACTCAGCACGCTTTGCAACATCTCCCATAGCGTCAGCGGTTTGTTTTCCTCTTCGCTCATGTGTTTCTCCATTACTCAGACTGACTGCTTGCTCAGTAAAGCCTAGCCGGAAGCAGGATGTTTGCCGTGGAAACGACTCCTGCTGAAGTTGCTTGAGTACCGACCCCTAGGCTGAGATTCCATACCTAGCAAGGGGTTTCATCATGAGCAAGTCGGTAGTTATCAACACCCGCGAGCAGGGTTGGCTGGATAAGGCTATCCGTATGCGCCTGGTATTTGGTGCAGTGGAATTGGTCGATGACGCGAACACTGGCGTACAGCCGGAGGATATCGAGGAGCTGCTGGAGCTGATCCAGAAACATCAAGGTCATCACAGCAGCTGGCTGCGCACATTACTGGGCGTCAGTGTCGGTCTGTGCCTGTCGTTGATGGGCCTGTGGATGATCCGCGCTGCGGCCACTGATCCTGTCGCAACCAGTGAGCTATGGGTGCTGCTGGCCGGCGGTGTGTTTATGGCGTTCTTCGGCGGATTGGGGGGGGGGCTACGCTCTGGGCCAGCGCTGGAGAATCAGCGCCAGCAGCGGTGACCGGAACATGACCCTGGGCTCCGACTAAGGGTTCGGTGCCGTGGCCGCTGGTTACGGCGCTGTTTTCGTTACGCATCAGGTCTTCGAGCAAGGTTGTCAAGCCTGCGCAGACCAGTAGCAGGCCCCAGATGAAGGCAGCTGTCTGTATATGCCGCAAAAGGCGCATCCACTCGGTCTGAGTGTGCGGTATCCAGACTATCGGCAGCATAAAACCCAATAGCGCCACCATGGCGTAAGACATCAGGCGGATAAAGGTCTGTGGCGGTGGCGATTGCTGTTGCATGCCGTAGACCACTGTGGCGACCACCAGAATACTGGCTGAGGCGGATAGCACGAGGTCAGCGCGGGCATGCAGCACATCGAACAGCACGGCTTCAAACTCCTTGCCTGCCGATGTATCAGGATGTAGCACCAGCGCGGCGCCGACCAACTGCACCAGTGCGCCGCCAAGCAACAGCGGATAGCGCTGCAGCAGGGCTGGCATCGCGAGACTGCGACGCCAGAACAGCAACCAGGCTATCGCACTAAGGCTGTACACCAGGCTTATCGCCACGCTGTGCATGATCAGGGCGTGCCAGGTTGAGGCGCTGCAGGCTCGCTTTCAATCACGGCGGGTGAGGGTTTGGCCATACGAATTGGACTGATCAGGTTGGTGTATTCCTCGATCAGTCTATGCACGGCCTCCGGAGGCTCGCAGGCCTTGAATTCCATGCTGATGGTTATTTCATCCGGGTCACGCTCCTGCCCCTGGCGCTTTTCACGGCCGAAGGTGACAAAGAACCGTTCGCTATGCAGTTCGCCGTTTTCCAAGGCGTGGCTGGCTTTTTCGAGTTCGGTGCCGTGCATCTTGACGGAGAGATCGACTTTCATGCTTTCCAACCCCAGACCGCGCGGTGCGACCAGGGCGATCAGTGGAATGTTCATGGTGTGTTGCTCATCCAGGCCAACTTCCACCATCTTCGCCTTCATGGGCGTGCCGAGGTCGTCCGGGTTGTAGTCAAAAAACTGATCGAACAACTTGATGTACTGCTGGGCAACCAGGTTGTGGGTCGCCGCTGCGGCCTGGTGCAGACCGCGGGTGATGTGGCTCAAATCACTGGCGCTCATCGGTTCTTTCTTGTTGGAAAACAGTGCCATGGGTGAACTCCTCGCTTACTGATCTAAGGAAGACCCCGCCGAAGCGGGGTCAGGTGGCTGTTACGGAGGGGTAGTGCCGCCTTTGGCCGGAGCAGGCTTCGGCGATTCCAGTACGGCGTCAGTGGGCAGCGGATCAGTTGCCGCCGTGGCTTTCTGCGCCGGCAGCAGCACCGGCTTGGTCGCCGCGTCAGTGAGGAAGTCGATCACCCGCATCAGTGCTTCAGGTGGGTCCTGACGGGCAATCTTGGTGCTGATGGCATAACGTGCACGGGTGTCGGTTTTGCGCGTCTGGGTCGACTTGTGGCTGACCGAGCCCTTCACCGTGACACTGAGCGGCCCCCAGCCGAGTTTGGCTTCGAAGCTGCCCTCACCAGCAGTTTCGCTGGTGTCCTCAGCCTGCTGGCTGATGGTCAGTTCGAAGTCGATGGAGCCTTCTTCGATGGTGATGTTGGGGTGGCTGATGGCCGCCAGCAGCGGGATGCGCATCTTCTTGGTTACGGTGCCCTTGTACACGCCGTTTTCGTCGACCAGGGTTTCGTCGTAGTCGAACTGTACGGACACCGCTTTACCATCCTTGATGCACACCGCCATCAGGAAGTCGGCATAGGCTTTGCTCGCCTGCACCTGAGCCGTGATCATGGCCTGCAATGGCCCTGAAATCATGCGGTCAAGTGGCAATGCGTTGATTACGGAACCGATCAGGCCGGTATCAATCTGGGACATAGTCAATCTCCTTATCGTATGCGCGAAATGCGCAGTCTCAGGCTATGGAGCCTCGCAGTTGAGGTTCAGCAGGAACTACTTACCTATGAGTTTCATGCTCTTGACGGCGGATGTTGCCGATCTGGCGCAGGCTCAAACCGTATTTGTCAGCCAGGGCGCTGCGTGACAAACCATCCGAGCTTTGCTGGACGATCTGCAGGTTGCGTATCTGTCGACAGAAGTGGTCGGCTTTGGGGATCTCGATAGCGATTCCGGCGTAACGCTCGATCAGAGCGCCCAGCGCTTGCGGCGGCAGGAGCAGGGCTAGCGAAGAGCGGGCAGGGTATTTGGGAATGTATTTGGGGCGGCCACCGAAGGCGCAGGTCAATCGGTATGCGCTTTCCAGACCGATACACTCGATCAGTTCCTGCAGTGAGTGGGGCAATAGCTTGATGTCGACCTGTTGTAGGTCATTCTCGTCCTTGGGGTCCTCCTTGTTGTCTCGTGGACTGCCAAGGATGCTAGGAATGGGACGGGTTGTTTTTTCAGCAGGAAATATCCCCCCTGAATGCGCTGGGAAATGCTTCAAGCTGATATGTATTTGCGGCCGGTGATCGACTGCCAATCCCCATCAACGGAGGATTGACCATGTCTCACTACTCGATTTACTTCAGTTTTATCGCCAACCTGGAAGGCGGACCGGCGACCAAGGGTTATGTTCCCGACGCCGGCAATAGCCGCAGCGGGGTCACCATTGCAACGGGGTTTGACCTCGGGCAGCGCAAGCTGGCTGATCTGCAGGCGCTGGATCTGCCGGATACCTTGCTTGAGCGTTTACGTCCCTACCTTGGCCTGACTGGGCAGGCGGCAGTAACGCAGCTGGCCACGCAGCCGCTGAATATCACAGCGGCAGAGGCAGAGCAGATTGATGAGGCGTACAAGGAGCCCTTTATCAATCGTCTGGCGGCGAGTTATGCCAAGTCCGGCGGCGGCGATTTTGCCCAGTTGCCAGCGCAGATGCAGACCGTGATCGCCTCAGTGGCCTTTCAGTACGGTGATCTTGCTTCGCGCACCCCTAATTTCTGGAAACAGGTGGTGGCGCATGACTGGAGTGCCGCCCATAGCAATCTGCTGAACTTTGGCGGTCGCTACACCAGTCGGCGGTGTCAGGAAGCCGAACTGCTGTCCCAGGCAATGTCCTGAGCAGCACACTGCCCAGCCGTAAGGCTGGGCAGTTATGGCGTTAATTGCAGGGGTAATGATTACTGGCAGGGCTGGGCCAGCAGCAGGCTGACACTGCGCATTTGGGCACTATCGGTCACCTGCGTGTGATCGGGCAGGCTGCGCCAATCCACTTTCAAGCAGATCGCTGTCAGCGGCTGTGGACCTTCAGTGCCAACCACACGTGGAGCAAAGTCGCGGCGGTACAGCGCCTGTGTGCCTTTGTCTGGCTGCACACTGTGGGCGTCACTCAGGGTGCTGCTGACCAGCTCGGGAATCTCCTTCATGGGCAGCGTAAAGCGTGCTTGCGCACCGTCCTGGTTGAAATAACCCGCGGCTCGGGTGCGCTGCCAAAGCTGTTGCCATTGGCTGCTTCCAGCCCCGCTAGCTAGGGACTGACCATAGGCTTTGAGGGTGTTTTCAGGCAGGTTTTCTGTGCTCATGGCATGGCTCAAGCTGCTGGCCAGGATCAGCAGGAAAGACAGGTTACGTATCAACATGATCAAGCTCCGATGGGTAGTGGAGCTTGCAAGGTGCCCGGGTCACTGGCAGCTGTTCAGCAGGAAATACTGCCCATTACGGTTGACCGCCAGATCGCTGCGGAAGTATTTCCTGCTGCAGCGGAGGGTGGCAGGGCGCTGAGATAGGTCTGCCAATTGGCAGCTATTTCACAAGGAGAGACCTGATATGCCCACTCTGAATCCAGCCATCACGCTTGCAGGCAACCTGGACGACTTCAACCATGACGGTTTTGAAATCGAGGCGATGAACTTCCTTTTTGATCGTCTTGATCGCGGCAATCTGACAGTTGACGGCGATGCCCTGTACATCGGCCAGCAAGCAGTGCGCCACTACACCTGGCGCGACAAGGGGCGCAATCGCACCTGTTCGATGTTTTTCACCTACGGCAATAGCCCCAGCCATTTAACGGTCTACGGCCTGGGCAAGCACTGCGGCGACAGTGACAAGGAGTACAAGCTGTACACCTGGGTCGACAAGAAGGAGCAGCTGTATACCCTGACGCCGACGCGCAGTGACTCGCGTTTTCGCTCATTGCTAGAGCCAAACTGAAGCTGGCTAAGCGCTCCTCTGGAGCGCTTTCTATTTCGCCTCGGCAACGATGCGTCGTGGTCGCTGCAGCAATTCTCCGCTGCAGTTCGGACAACGCCCATGCAATGTGCTGTCGACGCAGTCGCGGCAAAATGTGCATTCGTATGAGCAGATAAATGCGTCCTGGCTGTCAGCCGCAAGGGCATGGTTACAGCACTCGCATTGGGCACGTAACTCCAGCATGTTGGTCTCCTGATTGTGCGGTTTAAGCGAATCGCTCGGCATATTCCTGAGGGCTGACACCCAGGTGCTTGTGAAAGGTGCGGCGCAGATTTTCCGGGTGGTTGAAGCCGCTCAAACATGCCACCGTACTGATCGATGCCTGGGCGTTCTGCAGCAGGCTGCGTGCGGCTTCCAGACGTACAATTTCCACATAGCGACCTGGACCCATGCCCAACTCCTGATTAAAGATTCTCGATAAAGTGCGCGGCGTCATATTGGCTTGCGCGGCCAGCGCAGCCAACGACAGGTCCTCATGCAGGTGCAGCGGTATCCATTCCAGCAGGCTGGCCAGGCGTGGCACTCGGCTCGGTTCCGGAGTCAGCAGCGCACTGAACTGCGCTTGCCCGCCGGGGCGGCGTAGAAACAGCACCAGACGTTTGGCCACGGCCAAGGAAAGCGGACGACCGAGATCGGCTTCGACCAGGGCCAGCGCCAGATCAATTCCTGCGGTTACGCCCGCCGAGGTGAATATATGGCCATTACCGGCGGGGTCTTGTGGGTTATAGGTGTGCAGGCAGTCGTCACTGATCTCTACCTGAGGATGTTCTTGACGCAGGCAGTCGAGATCGGCCCAGTGCGTGGTGACGCGGCGGCCATCGAGCAGGCCGGCGGCAGCGAGAATAAGCGCACCGGAACAGACCGAGCCCACGCGCCTGATCTGCGATGTGGCGCCGCGCAGCCAGACCAGTAGCTCAGGGTTCTGGCGCTGCGCCTTTTCCCCCTGGCCACCGGGAACCAGCAAGGTATCGATATGCGCAGGGTCTACGGCGCTCCAAGCCTGTTCGGCAACCAGCTGAAAACCGGCGGAGGTAGGCATTGCCACCGCCTGCTGGCCGAGCACCAGCAGGCGATAAGCGGCGGGCAGGCCCTGACGCTGGCGTTCGTCATTGGCGGAGGCAAACACCTGCAATGGGCCAGTCAAGTCCAGGCTCATGACATGCAATGGTACGTGGAGCATCCATGGCGGCGTCTCGATAAGCGATGGATGCAGTCTGCGCTTAACGAGTAAAACCCACAGATATTGCCATTAGAGCGTCGCCAGAATGGCGAAATGGAAGGAGAGAAGGGCTCTGACAAGAGGGGCCAGTCGGCAGCTCAGAGCCCTTGTTGCAACAGCCGATTACTCCGGCATGCTCCATGGCTCCAGGGTGAAACCTTGCTGACTGAGCTGCTCACGGGACTGCTTGAGCACGTCGGCAAATTGCACTGGATCGCTGTAGATGGTGCTGGACAGTTGCGTGCGGCCGAGCAGGCGAGTGCTGGTACGGTCGATCACACTGAGGCTGAGGCTGAGGTTGCCAGTGCCATCTTGCGGGGCCCAGGCGACGCATTGGAAAGGTTGAAAGGCGCGGTCGGCAATCAGCAAAGCTTCGTTAAAACGCAGCGGTGCGTTCATGGGGTCGGTTTCTCCGAGGTGATCCCAAATACACAAAGGAGCAAACGGAAGATTCACGCTTGCCAGTCATATGCGTTGATGACCGAAGCTGACCGCCAAGTCACATGCTGGCGAAGAAATGCACGAAATTGTCCGATAAATCACAGTTTTAATCGTGCAAGCCGAGAAATTGGGCGAGGAAGAGGGTGGTTAGGCCTTCTCTGAGCCTTTGCAGACCGCCAGTAACTGCTGCAGATAACGAGCGATATAACGCTGAAAGCCTCGGTCATCCCAATAGCCCAAGTGGCTCAACGGGGTATGGCGCTTGTACCAGGGGCCCACTGGCATGGCGCGATCTTCGGCGACCACGGCGGCGTAATTGGGTAATGGGCGCAGCGGATAACCCAGCGGGTCTGCGGGAGCGTAGAGATTTAGCCAGCGCGCCTGCTCGGTCACCGCCTCCGTCAGGCAGTGGCCGGGAAAGCGGATCGGCACGACCGGGTCATAGGCAAAGGTAAACAGCGGGATATTGCAGCCGAAGGTGATCAGACCGCTCAGGGTTTCCAAGGCCAGAAAGGGGTCCAGCGGGCATTCCTCCGCGCTATTGATGCGCTGCTGATCCCAGACGAAATTGGAGAAGATATGCCCGCCCAGTGAGTGCGCCAGCACCACCAGCGGCGTATCGGCATCGACCTTGGCACGCAAGGCGTTGAGGCCGCTGCGCAGGCACTGATGGACTTCTTCATAGGTGGTGTCGTATGCCTGGCTGACTTTGCGATAGCCACTGGCATCACCGAGAAACAGCGTGACGATACGGCGTAACCAGCGCCAGCGCACGGGCTGGTCGCGCAGTTTGTCGAGAAAAGCCAGTTGCCGCTTGTCCAGCACGCTGGCCCAGTGCAGGGTCTGAAAGGCCACCTGATCGGCCTCGGCGCCGAGGCGTTGACGTAATCCGGCGATCAGGCTGTGGGCGAAGACGTGCTGGCCTTCGTCGTTACGCAGGTCGGGCTGCGTGCCGATGCCGTGGATAATGGCGACTGCGAGTTTCATCCTGCCCATCCTTGGTGATGTTGCTTGGTGTTCGGTCGGCTGTTGTCGTTAAAGGGGTTGCAGACGTTCGCCGAGGCAGCCGCTGTCGACCAGTTCGAGAAACTCGTCGCCAAGCCGCTGGCTTTCGCTCATGGCCGTGCGCCAATAGCGCTCGCGGCCGGCATCATCGCCCAGATAACGACTGAAGTCCTTGCGGTCGGGGAGTTTGCCATGGGGCAGGCGCGCCAGGTAGTCCCGTGAGGGCGCCAGCAGTAACACATCCTGTAGGCGTCCGCCATCACCGCGGCGCCAGGGCATGCCCTTGTCGAACCAGCCTGGGATGACCTTGTCGGTGAAGTGCGGGTAGAGCACGATATCGTCGCCGCTGTACGGCAAGTCGAGGTGGTAGTCGAGCAGACCGCCATCGCGATAAGTTCCGGGGCCGGCACCGGGAATATCACGCACGCCTTGCATGATCATTGGGATGGAGCCCGAGGCCAGCAGTGCATGACGTAGGTTGCCACTATCGAGCTGCAGGTAGCGCGAGGGAAAGTCGCTGAGCGCGCCCAGCGGCGGAGCCAGGCGAGCGTCGTGCAGAATCACCCGTTCGAAATGCTTGGCCAGGCGCGGGCGGCCCAGCAGGTTGCTGCCAATTACCGACGACAGGCCCAGGCCGAGGGCGCCGCGATGATCGTGCTGCAGCAGGCCATGGCTTTTCACCACAACGATATTCAAGCGGTAATGCGGGTTGCTGAGGATGCTATCGCTGTCGTTGCCCAGCAGCTGGTCGAGCATCAAACTGCAGCTACTCGACACCTGCGCCATGCTCACGCCTTTGGCAAAGCGCTGCGAGGTATACAGCTCGCCGAGGCGGCGCAGGCCAGCTGCCGCATCTGGCAAACAGGCGCTGGCGAAACGCCAGGAACCGATGGACGCACCAATCAGCGAACGCTCGCGCGGTGCGCGCTGCAACCAGTCGCCAAACAGCGCCAGATCCAGCCCCTGAATCCCCAACGCCTTCGGGCCGCCTGCCGCGCCTGGCAGAATGCCGACGTCGGCTGGCTGCAAGCCGTGCTCGCGAATCCGCGCGAGGGCGCGTTTACCGGCCTTGATCGTCAAGGCAGGGGACTTGATTAATATCGCACTCATGCTGGCCTCCATCACGCAAGGCAGCGATTATAGAGCGCCGAGTTGCTAGGCCAAGCGACTTCAGCATGTGAATGATGGGTGCACGGATTTGGATAAGTCAGCGTTTGCGCGACGCCTTAAGCAAATTCAGCTTGAGTTAAGTCGTGTGCAGTAACTTGGATTCCGTCGAAAGCCAACTCCATTAAGGAACCTGAAGATGAACACACTGACTGCCGTATTTGCTGCTGGCCTGGCCATGACTGCCGGTTTGGCCCAAGCCCGTGACCTGGGTCCGGACGAAGCGCTGAAACTGCGTGACGCCGGCACCATCCAGTCCTTCGAAAAACTCAACGCTGCAGCTCTGGCGCTGCACCCAGGCAGTAAGACCGAAGACACCGAGCTGGAAGAAGAGTACGGCCGCTATATCTACCAGGTTGAAGTTCGCGACGCCCAGGGCGTGCAGTGGGACATCGAGCTGGATGCCACTAACGCACAAGTTCTGAAGAACCAACGAGACGATTGATGAACAGCACTGCTTGGCTTGCACGCGCACTCCTGGCCTGCCTGCTGCTGACGCTGACGTTTAGCAGCAGCGCGCGTGACCTGGATCAGGATGAGGCGTTACGCCTGCGCCGCGAGGGGTTGATCATGCCTCTCGAACAGTTGTTGCAGATGGCCTTGCAGCGTCATCCCGGTGCGGTTTTGCTGGAAGTTGAGCTGGAGGAAGAGGACGGTGTACTGGTTTACGAAGTCGAACTGGTGACCGAACAGGGCATCGTGCGCGAACTGGAGTTGCGCGCCAGCACCGGCGAAGTACTCAAGGACGAGGTGGAAGACTGAATGCGCCTACTGCTGGTTGAAGACCATGTTCCCCTGGCTGATGAACTGCTCGCCGGTTTGGCGCGTCAGGGGTATGCGGTTGATTGGTTAGCCGATGGCCGTGATGCCGCCTATCAGGGCGCGACCGAACCCTATGATCTGATCGTTCTTGACCTCGGTTTGCCTGGCAAACCGGGGCTTGAGGTGTTGCAGGAATGGCGAACTGGCGGCCTTATCACACCAGTGTTGATCCTTACTGCGCGAGGATCCTGGGCCGAGCGTATCGAAGGGCTCAAGGCGGGGGCAGATGATTACCTGAGCAAACCCTTTCACCCGGAAGAGTTGGAGCTGCGCATCCAGTCCCTGTTGCGGCGCGCCCGTGGCCTGGCCAACCAGCCGCAACTGGAAGCGGCGGGCTTACAGCTGGATGAAAGTAGGCAATCGGTGCAACGCAATGGAGAAGAGGTACAGCTGACCGCCGCCGAGTTCCGTCTGCTGCGCTATTTCATGCTGCATGCCGGGCAATTACTGTCCAAGAGCCACCTGGCTGAGCACTTGTATGACGGTGAAAGCGAGCGCGATTCGAACGTTATCGAGGTGCACGTCAACCACCTGCGGCGCAAGCTGGGACGCGAGGTCATCGAAACCCGCCGTGGTCAGGGGTATCGCTTTAGCGGGGATGTTGCTTGAGGTCGATTCAACGGCGTTTGAGTCTGGGGCTGATCAGCGTATTGCTGGTTATTGGCCTGCTGTTGGCGCAAAGCAGCCTCTGGCTGTTCGATCGCAGCCTGCGCGGTTATCTACAGACCAATCTGCAGGATGAAACCCAGACCCTGCTCGGCGCGATTGTACGTGGCCCCAATGGCCTGCAACTGGATGAGCGGCGCCTCAGTGCTGCGTTCAAGCGGCCTTATTCCGGCCTGTATTTCCGTATCGACCTTGGCGAGCAGACCTGGCGTTCGCGCTCACTCTGGGATCGCAATCTGCGTCCGGTTGCAGAAGCCGGTTTACAGGACGCGCTGGGTGACGGGCCACAAGGCCAGCAGTGGTTGGTATACCGCGCTGACTACCAGCGCTATGGCCAGCCCATCGTGATTCATGTGGCGCGCGATTACACACCGATACTCAACAGTTTCAGCCAGGTACAGAAGATAGTTCTGGGCCTGGGGATTACCGCCCTGGTGCTGATTCTGTTGTTGCAGCGCTTGATCGTCAGCCGCGCGTTGCGCCCCTTGGAACAGACCCGACGGCAGCTGATACAGCTGCAGCAGGGCCAGCGTAGCCAGCTGGACCAACAGGTGCCGCTGGAACTGGAGCCGCTGGTGGCTCAAATCAACCACTTGCTGACGCACACCGAAGACATCCTCAAACGCTCGCGTAACGCCCTGGGCAACCTCGGCCATGCGCTAAAAACGCCGTTGGCGGTGTTGGTCAGCCTGGCCACCCGTGAAGAGCTCAAGCAGTTACCGCAACTGCGCGAGAGCCTCAATGGCCAGCTGCAACAGATCGAGCAGCGTATTGCCCGCGAGCTGGGGCGTGCACGCTTAGCTGGGGAAGCCTTGCCGGGGGCGCATTTCGACTGCGCCAATGAACTGCCCGAGCTGTTTTCGACCCTGGCGATGATCCATGGCAACCACCTGGAACTGGACTGGCAGGCCGAGCCTGGGCTGCGGTTGCCCTGGGATCGTGAAGACCTACTGGAACTGCTCGGCAACCTGCTGGACAACGCCTGTAAATGGGCCGACAGCCAGGTACAGCTGCAAATCAGCAGGGTAGGAGAGGACTATCAACTGGCGATTGATGACGACGGGCCGGGTATCGATGCTGCACAGCGCGACGAAGTGCTCAGCCGTGGCAGCCGTCTGGATGAACAGGTGGCCGGTCATGGGCTAGGTTTGGGCATCGTGCGCGATATTGTTGATGCCTGGGCCGGGAGATTGCAGCTGGCTGAAAGCCCGCTGGGTGGCTTGCGCGTAACGGTCAGCTTGCCAGTGAAGCGCACCTGAGTTCATCAGGTACGCTCAAACCAAGGCTTACATGCCGTTGGCAAATGCCGGGGTGCTCATATCGATACTGGCGCGTACCGGGCCCAAGGCTTGCGCGTACTTGACCAGAATATCCAGCTCGTAATCGATGCGTGCATGCAGGCGCTGGTCGTCTTCGCTGCTTGGCTCTGGCGTGTTCAGCACCTTCTCGACGCTGCGCACGATCAGATGCTCAGGCAGGTAGCAGAGGCGGCAGTTCTTGTAGCTGGACGCGCGCAACTCGCTGATCGGATAAGCCCCGCCCACTCCCGACGAGACGCCCACCAGCAGCCCGGGCTTGTGCGCCAGCTCAGCCTTACTGGCGTAGATAAAGAAGTTCTTGATGGCCGGGCAGGCCATGCCATTCCATTCAGGGGAAATGATCACCACGGCATCGGCAGCTGCCAGTTGCTTGCTGTAAAGCCCCCATGGGCCGGTATCGTCAGCGGGCCAGAGCGGCAGCGGGGCGAGGCCCAGGTCAATCACATTGCTCTGTGCTTCATCGGTGTGGCCCAGCTGAATCAGACGCTGGCGCAAAAAACGGGCGACCTTGCCTGATTGGCTGTTACTGCGGCTGGAGCCGGCCACCAGAGCGATATTGAGCATCGTGCACCTCGTTATTTGAGAAGTCAGAAATGAAAAACGCAGGCTAACGATTGCTAGCCTGCGTCACAAGGAAACAGCCGCCAGAGTGGCGGTCCGATGGTGCCACGCCTAACGGTCAGACGCGGAACTGGTCCATCAGACTCTGCTGATGGTTGGCCAATTTGTTCAGACCTTGGCTGATTTTTGCCGACTCGTCGGCCTGGGCGGAAATAGATTCGGTGACATCCCGGATCGAAGCCACGTTGCGGTTGATTTCCTCGGCCACCGAGCTTTGCTCTTCGGCTGCGCTGGCAATCTGCAGGTTCATGTCGGTAATCACACTGACCGCCTGGCTGATACGCTGCAGCACGGCGACGGCCTGTTCCACCTGTTCGACGCTGCCCTGGGCCTGGCGCTGGCTGCTGTGCATGGTGCTGACCACTTCCTTGGTACCGCTTTGCAGGCCTTCGATCACCTGGCGAATTTCCTCCACCGAATCCTGGGTACGCTTGGCCAGGTTACGCACTTCATCGGCCACCACGGCAAAACCACGCCCGGCTTCACCGGCCCGCGCCGCTTCGATCGCCGCGTTGAGGGCGAGCAGGTTGGTCTGTTCGGCGATCGAGCGGATCACTTCGAGTACCGAGCCGATCTTCTCGCTGCTATTGGCCAGGCCTTCGACTT
This sequence comes from Pseudomonas anguilliseptica, assembly GCF_900105355.1. NCBI lineage: Bacteria > Pseudomonadati > Pseudomonadota > Gammaproteobacteria > Pseudomonadales > Pseudomonadaceae > Pseudomonas > Pseudomonas anguilliseptica. Next base: position 4,209,775 of record NZ_FNSC01000001.1, on the reverse strand, counting down.
CCTGCATGGCCACGTTCATCTCATTGGCCAGCAGTTCGATGGTCGAGGTGGTTTTGCCGATCACGCTCATACCTTCGCGGCTGGCATGGTCGGCGGTGCGTGCCGCTTCGGCGGCCTGGGCGGCGTTATGCGCCACATCCTGCGCCGTAGCGCTCATTTCCTGGAACGCGGTGGCCACCTGATCCACTTCACGGTATTGCTGCTGCATGCCGTCGCTGGTCTGGCTGGCGATCAAGGCGGACTGATCGGCCGTGCTGCGGGCGTCCTGCACGCTGCGCTTAACATCAGCGATGATCGGTTGCAGCTTGTCGAGGAAACGGTTGAACCAGCTGGCCAGTTCGCCCAGTTCATCTTGCTTGGCGTATTCCAGGCGGCGAGTCAGGTCGCCTTCACCGCTGGCGATATTTTTCAGCATTGCCGCGACGCCGAGAATCGGCCGGGTCACGCCCAGTGCCGTCAGCCAGATCAGCAGAATACCCACCACCCCGGCAGCCAGACCAAGCCCCAGGGACACCGCCGTACTGCGCGTGCCCATTTCATCCATTTGCGTTTCCAGGCGAGTGGCCGGTTCCAGCAGAACTTTCTCAGGCACCTCCATCAACACGCCCCATGGCTGGGATTCAGGAATCGGCAGCAGCGGTTGCAACACTTGTAGCGAACCATCGTGGTGCAAAACTTCCGGGCGGTTGCTGGCCACCAGACTGGTCATTTCGCGGTGTTGGTCTGCGAAGGCTTTTCCCAGTTTGCCGCCCAGCAGGCTGCTGTCGCGGCTGTGGCCGGCAAGCAGGCCCGCAGGGCTGATGATACTGACATGCCCAGCGCCGTCGAACAGGCCCTGGTGTGCGCTGGTGCTGAGTTCCTGCAGGCTGGCCAGGCTGATATCCACACCGAGCACACCGATCACCTTGCCGCCTTGTTCCAGCGGGAAGGCGATGCTGGTCATCAGGGTTTTTACTCCGTCAGCTTCGTCGATATAGGGGTCGAGCAGGCACACCTTCTTCTGCTGCAACGGGCAGCTGTACCAGGCGTTATAGGGCGCGCCGCTGATACCTGGCGTGGCGTCATTAAGGTCTGCTTCTTTCATCGCCTCAGCGCTGATCGCCTTGTGCCCAGTAGATCGAGAAGCGGCCCTTGTCGTTGCTGCCGAGGTTTTCCTGATCGGCGAACAGATCATCCTTGCCGTCCAGTGCGTTGGGCTCGAACGCCACATAGATACCCAACAGGCTGCGGTTGGCCTCCAGGGCGCTGCGTACCTGACGGGTCAGGTCTTCGCGCAGGTCGAAGGCATCCAGAAAGCGTTTTTCCGCCTGTTCGCGGATAAACAGCACCTGGGTGGCGGCGCCGCGACCGTACTGGTAGGCGTCCATAAAGTAGCGCTGCATCTGCAGTGCTTGGGACTCGCCGCGCGCCGACATGCGTAACTGCGCGGACTCCTGCAGCATGGCCGAGCTGGCCTGCTTGACCAGGTTGGCGCTGCGCGAGGCCTGGATGACCGAAGCGGAAACCAGCACCGCAACAATGGCCAGCAAGCACAGGCCGGCCAGTAGGGTGATCTTCAACTGGATGGAAAGTCGGCTGAACAGCATTTTCAGGACCTTTTTATGGCAGAGGCTTAGAGCGCCTATCGGCGCTTAGGCGCTTTTCTTTAAGTTTCACGTCAAGTAAAGCAGAGCAAGTTGCAGGCCAGCGGCAGCTTTGAAATGGCAGGGTAGTCGAAATTAGCAACGCCTTGTACAGAATAATTTACTGGTGTTTTGACAGGTCAGTCAGCATTGTGCAGAGTACGCGCCCTTCGCCGAGCCGGCGCAGTCTCCAGAGAAGGTCGAAACCTTCGCGGACCTATTTAAATTGCGGGAGTAAATCGATGAACGCAGTCGTTGCGGCAGTGGGGATCATGCTGATTCTCAGCTTGTGCCGTGTGCACGTGGTGGTAGCTCTGATCGTCGGCGCATTGGCCGGCGGTCTGCTTGGCGGCCTGGGTATTGAGGGTTCGCTGGCGGCCTTTAATAAAGGACTGGGCGGCGGGGCGACAGTGGCCCTGTCCTATGCCTTGTTGGGTGCCTTTGCCGTGGCGATTGCCAAATCCGGTCTGGCCCACGCCCTGGCGGACAAGGCCTTGGCCATGGTCGGCAAACAGGACGCCAAAGGCGCCGGTCTGCTCAAGTGGCTGCTGATTACGCTGCTGTTGGCGGTGGCGATTTCCTCGCAGAACATTCTGCCGATTCATATCGCGTTTATCCCGCTGCTGGTGCCGCCACTGCTGTATGTATTGAGCAAGCTGCAGCTTGACCGCCGCCTGATCGCCTGCGTGCTGACCTTTGGCTTGATTACCCCCTACATGTTTTTACCGGTGGGTTTTGGCGGGATTTTCCTTAATGACATTCTGCTGGCCAATGTCGCCAGCGGCGGCGTCGATACCAGCAGCCTGGACGTGAGCAAGGCCATGGCGATTCCGGCGCTGGGCATGCTGTTTGGCTTGCTGGTAGCGGTGCTGTTCAGCTACCGCAAGAAGCGTGTCTATGACCTGAGCAAGATCGAACAGGTCGAGCGCGTGGATGTCGCCTACAACCCGCTGAGTCTGCTGGTGGCGGGCGTGGCGATTGTTACTGCGTTTGTTGTGCAGCTGTGGCTGGACTCGATGATTATCGGTGCGCTGGCCGGCTTTATCATCTTCTCGGTGTCTGGCGTGGTGCGCTGGAAAGAGGCCGATGGCCTGTTTACCGAGGGCATGAAAATGATGGCGATGATCGGCTTTATCATGATCGCCGCCGCCGGTTTTGCCGAAGTAATGAAAGCCACTGGCGAAGTGAAAAGCCTGGTCGACAGCTCCGCCGAGCTAATTGGTCACGACAAGGCGCTGGGTGCGCTGTTGATGCTGCTGGTTGGCCTGCTGGTGACTATGGGCATCGGTTCATCGTTCTCCACCGTGCCCATCATTGCCGCGATTTTCGTACCGCTGGGTCTGCAATTGGGCTTCAGCCCGCTGGCCATTCTGTGCATTGTCGGCACTGCCGGCGCGCTGGGTGATGCCGGCTCGCCTGCCTCCGACTCGACCCTCGGGCCAACTGCCGGGCTCAACGTCGATGGCCAACACAACCATATCTGGGACAGCGTAGTGCCGACCTTCCTGCACTACAACCTGCCGTTGCTGGTATTCGGTTGGGCAGCAGCTATGGTGATCTGACCGGGGCATTGCTCGTTTGCCGCGCGATAGCGCCAGACGACTCAACCTTTCAGCGGGGCTACCGATAAACCGGTAGCCCCGTTTTTATTCCGCTGTACTGCCATGCAAGGATCTGCCCGATGCGCCTTACCTTGAAATCAAAAGTCGTGCTGTTGGCACTGATACCGGTGGTGCTGTTTGCCCTGGTACTCAGTGGTGCCGCCGCCAAGGTGTTACAAAACCTGGCCGCCCAGGAAATTGAAGAAACCCGCGAGCGCCTGCTGCAGGAAAGCCGCAACGAACTGCAGCACTACGTGCAGATCGCTCTGGGTTCGGTACAGACCCTGTATGACGGCGCCGCGCAGGGTGATATGGCCAGCCGTGAGCAGGCCGTGGCGATCCTGTCGAAGATCAAGTTCGGCAAGGACGGCTACTTCTTCGGCCACGACTCCAATGTAGTGCGCCTGTTCCGCGGCGACAGCCCGGTAGATGTCGGCAAAAGCCTGGCCGATCGTCGTGACCCGAATGGCGTGTACATCAACCGCGAACTGGTGAGTGTCGCCAAGAACAACAGCTACTACGTCAATTACAGCTCGCCACTGCCGACGGATGATTCGGTGCTGGTGCCGAAAATGGCTTACAGCTATTACCTGCCGAAATGGGATATGGCCCTGGGCACGGCGATCAACCTCGACGGCGTCGAGGCGCAGATTGCCCAGGTACAAGTTGAAATCGACGAGCGAATCAGCACCAGCATCATGGTGATTGCTGCCGTGCTGCTGGTGATATTCGGCATTGTCGGGGTGGTGCTAAGCAACACCTTCCTGCGCCCGCTGCAGCAGATTAAGGACAACCTAGATGACATCGCCGCCGGTGAAGGCGACCTGACGCGTCGCCTGCCGATCAATGGCGACGATGAGCTTGGCCAGCTGGCTGGCTCGTTCAACCGCTTTGTCGAGAAGATCCACGGCCTAGTACGGCAGATCGTCGATATGACAGGCCAGCTGACTGAACTGGTCGGCCAGGTATCGGCCCAGGCGCAGCGCTCGGAAGCGGCCATGGAGCGTCAGCGCCATGAGACCGATCAGGTGGCGACCGCAATCAATGAAATGTCCGCTGCCGCCCATGAAGTTGCGCAAAGCGCTCAGGGCGCAGCAGAAGCGGCGCAGAAGACCGACACCGAAGGCCAGGCAGCGAAAAAGGTGGTCGATGGCAGTATCGAGCGCATTCACACCCCGGTACAGGACATCCGCGACAGCGGCGTATCGCTCGACACTCTACAAAAAGACGTATCGTCGATTGTCAGCGTGCTCGATGTGATTCGCTCCATCGCCGAGCAGACCAACCTGCTGGCCCTCAACGCCGCCATCGAAGCGGCACGTGCGGGTGAAGCGGGGCGCGGCTTTGCCGTGGTGGCCGACGAGGTGCGCGCGCTGGCCAGCCGTACGCAGCAGAGCACCCAGGAAATTCAGGGCATGATCGACCGTCTGCAAAAGGGCACCCAGGATGCGGTGACCGCGATGCGCCGCTCCAGTGATGCCGGTGATGTCAGCAGCGAGCAGGCCAACCGCGCCGGCACATCGCTGGATGCCATCGCGCAATTGATTGGCACCATCAACGCGATGAACGCGCAGATTGCCAGTGCTGCCGAAGAGCAAACCGCCGTGGCCGAAGAGATCAACCGCAGCGTGCACAAGATTGCCGTGGCGGTGGACAGCGTGGCCGACGAAACCCAGCAGGGCGCGCAGACCGCGCGCAACCTGGCCGGGCTGGGCGAACGCCTGGGCGCACTGGTGCGTCAGTTCCGCATCTAGCACCAGGTGCAGGCACATCAAAAAGGGAAGCCAGGCTTCCCTTTTTTATTGTCACGAGCAGTGTTCTGTCAGAGCAGGCCGCAGATAACCGCAACAGCTTAAAACCCACCGCGCTATATCCAATAAATATGTAGCTCTGTGGTTGGCGGGAGTTTCTTGGACTAGCGTGCATGAATCGCCAGGCTCGCTTGAACCTTGAGCAGCGGCGACACGTTTGGGTTCGCGCAGTTACTGCTGCTTCGGCGCGGTGTATGAGCACTCTCCAGTGGGTTCTGGGCTGATTTCGGGTGACAGCTGGAGGGGATTTGTACAACGGCTCGGGTATGTGGACCCATCGATAACAACAAGATGAGGGACTCACCATGTCTGTAGCGATAACACTTCGGCGCTGTGCTGCGCCACTGATGGTTTCGGCCCTGGCTATGCCTGTGCAGGCCGAGCAGGGCGATTACAACTTCTGGCAAACCCTGAGCAACCTGGTGGTGGCGCCGGCGGCAGATAACAAGGTCACCCCGGCGCAACGTCTTGGGCCGTACCCGCTGCTGGCCAACCCGAGCGGTTTCAACAGTGGCTTCAAACCGGCCAACTACTACGCCTGGCAAACCGTGCAAATGGCCCCGCAAACCGGCGCCGTGTGTGGCAACGGCTCGCCGTACAAATTCTTCGTCAACCGCGTGCCCAATACCCGCAACACCATCATCTACCTGGAGGGCGGCGGGGCCTGCTGGGACTACGCCAGTTGCACCCGACAGAGCGGCATTCGCGGCGCACGTAACCCCGACGGCATTCCCAATGACTACATGAGCTTGCTTAACCCAGGTGCCAGTCTGGTCAGCCCCTTCGTGGTGCGCCTGCATCCCTGGACGCGAGTGAAAACCCAGAACTGGAATATGGTCTATGTGCCGTATTGCACCGGCGACATCTACTCCGGCGACAAGGTCGCGGTCTATGAAGATCCACAAAGCCAGCAGGCGCCGCTGATCTGGCACCACAACGGCCTGCGCAATATGCGGGCGGTGGTGGGCTGGCTGAAAGACAACCTGCCGCGCCCGACGCAGATGCTGACCACCGGTTGCAGCGCTGGCGGTGCCGGCAGTCTGACCAACTACGCACCAACCCGGCAGGACATCGCACCGACGCGCAGCTTCCTGATCAACGACTCCGGACCGGTGTTCTCGGCCATCAGTGGCGGGGGTAACGAGGCCTATCCGTCCTTGCCATTGCAGGGTTTTATCCGCAATGCCTGGGGGCTGGATGCCGGGCCCTTGCCGTACCTGCAGTCGCGTTTGCCGGGGCTTAACCTGAACAACCTGGGCAGCATCTATCCGGCGTTGTCGAGCAACCTGGCGGCTGATCGCATGGGCCATACGCACTTTTGGAAGGATTTGAATTACTCGTCCTATTCCTATGAGCGTTTTTACCCGGAAATCATCAACGCACCGAACCAGGCCGCCAAGGAGGCGCTGATCCACGCCAAGTGGGATGTGGACACCGGCAGGCTGCGTAACGAGCTGGCCAACCTGCCGAATGTCGGCGGTTACTTCCCGCAGTACCGCGCGGTCAATGAAAGCCACTGCACCAGCATCATCGAGTTTGCCAACGCGGATATTCAGGAGCAGAACCTGCAGCTGGATGACTTCGTCAATAACGTGATGAATGGCAGCGGCCCGGTACTGGATGCCTCTGAGCAGAGCGATACCGCCGACCGCAACAAACCCTTCAACCTGCTGTACTACGCGCTCGACCAGCTGTTGTGACGCGCTGCCCGACCTGAGCAGGCGGCTCAGGTCGGGCTATTGATAATGCTGTTCACGCGCCTGCTGCAGGCGTTGGCGCAGGTATTCATCACGGCTCAAACCATCGGGGAAGCTGTCCATGCTCAGGACTTCCTCGACGATGCGCTTCTCATCGGTCTTGTAACGGCGAAACTCGGCGCTGGGTGTCGCGGCCTTGGCTTCGCGCTCGGCGCTAATCGCCTTGTAGCGGGCGACCAAGGCAGCGGCCTGATCTTTCTGCGCTTGTTCATCGCCAGTGGTGAGCTGAATCAGCCCCAGCTGCAGTAACAGCGACTCACTCATGGCCAGCTCGTTGCGCTGCTCGTAAGTCTCGATCTGCTCACGCAAGGCCTCTGCCTGGCTTTCACGTTTTGCGGGGGACAGCTCGGAAGCGCCGCTGACAAAGCTGCGGTAGGCCTGATGGAACGCCAGGCGTTGCTCCTGGTTTTTCACAGCTGGGTTTTGCAGCAGCTCCTGCAACTGCGCTTCAGTAGGCATCGGTGTCGCCGGGCTAACATCCGAGAGCAGGCTTGTGGCGTTGTCGGCCTGACTGGCCTGCGCAATGACCTGCGGCTCGCTCTGTAGGCGCCAATGCAGCGTGCCGAGCACGGCAATCAGCACCACCCCACCACCGACTAGAAGAGGTTTTCCCTGCACTGCTATCTCCTGAGTGACGCCGCACCATGCGGCGTTTTCAGCTTAGCAGGGGGTTGAAAAACCTAGGCGAGGCATTCAGCGCTTCTTGCTGACCCAGGCCCAGAGCATTTCACACTGGACCGGCTGGATGCCGGCTTCATCGGTCACGGTCACGGTAACCAGTACTTCGCCTTTCTCCTGAGTGTGGATGGCTTGAATCTGCTCGGGTGTCAGGCTGGCCACGCCGCGCAGGCTGCCGGTGGCACGCTTGAGGTAGTCGACCTTGAGGCTCTTGATCAGCGGCAGTTTGTCATCGGGTACATTCATGCCGACCAGAAAGCCCGTGGCGGACTCAGCCAGCAGCGCCATGGCTGCGGCGTGTACGCCCTTGATGTGGTTCTGCACCTTGCGCTTGTTGGCGATGCTCATCACCGCCTGCTGTTGGGTCAGCGTATGCACGCGCACCTTGGCGGTGCCGGCGAACTTCACCTGAGAGCCAAACAGCAGCGACAGCGCCGGGCTTTGCAGGGCGCTGGGCAGTTGCTGGATTTTGCCGACGATACGACTCAAGCGATTGCTGGACATGCTGATGCTCTTTGCACAAAGGGAAGGGCATGAGTCTGTCACAGCGAAATGTGACCGGCCAGGGCTGACCGGTCACAATATTACCCGTCGATTAGAGCAACCGACGGCCGTCTTCGCGGGTGATGATCACGGTAGCCGAGCGCGGACGCTGACCTGGGCCATCAGGCCAGGTGCTGAGCAGGTTGGTCGCCGTTGAGCCTTCGCCCGGGTGCTGGATATTGACGAACAGGGTGCGGAAGTCCGGGGTTGCAGTAATGCCGGTCACCTCGGCGCCCACAGGCCCGACCAGGAACCGCTTGAGTTCACCGGTACGCGGCTCGGCCACCAGCATCTGGTTATTGCCGAACGGCCCGCTGCTCAATTGGCTGCCACTCATGTCGGTCTGAATCCAAAGCCGGCCTTCTTCGTCGAACCACAGTCCGTCGGGGCTGGCCAGGCGGTTGTCCGCTGTCAGCGGTTTACCGTTCGGACCGATACTGTCGGTCTCGGGGCCTGCCAGCATAAACAGGCTCCAGGCAAACTGGCGTCCGGCGTAATCCTTGCTCAGCTCACGCCAACGGATGATATGGCCGAACGCGTTGGCTGGGCGCGGATTGGCAGCATCGGTGCTGGTCCGGGCACTGTTGTTGGTCAGGGTGAAGTACACCTCGCCATTGTCCGGGTTGACCGCGCCCCATTCCGGGCGATCCATCTTGGTGGCGCCAACCACGTCAGCCGCCAGACGGGTATTGATCAATACCTCACCCTGGTCGGCAAAACTCACCCCGGCGGCCTTGCAGGCTTTCTGGAATTTCTTGTCGTGGATATCCAGCGCCAGCCATTCGCCTTTGCCGCTGGCAGCGAAGCGCGCGACATACAGCGTGCCTTCGTCGAGCAAACGGCCATTGCTGCGGCCTGGACGGTATTTGTCACGGCTGACGTATTTGTAGATGTACTCGTTCTGTGAATCGTCGCCGGAGTAACACACCACCGGGCGGCCTGATTTCACCGGGGCGAACACCAGGCCTTCGTGGGCGAAGCGACCGAGCGCCGTGCGCTTGATGGGCACAGACTCCGGCGCAAATGGGTCAATTTCGACGATCCAGCCAAAGTGGTTGGGTTCGTTGCGATAGTCCGCGCTGGCCGTGGTGGTCATACGCGTGGCATCGAAACGCTCGAACTCATCGCCCTTGAGGTGATCCCAGCCGTAGCGGCTGCTGCCGCGCAGGCCGTAGCGGCTCAGTTCGCGTGGCAAGTCGGTATCGCGGCTAGCAAAGTAGCCAGCCCAATTCTCTTCGCAGGTCAGGTAGGTGCCCCACGGGGTAAAACCGTTAGAGCAATTATTCAGGGTGCCGCGGGTGGCCGTGCCTTTGGGGCTGTAGCGGGTTTTCAGCAGCACATGGCCACGCGCCGGACCGCTGATCTGCATAGGCGTGGCGCCGGTGATTCGGCGGTTTCTGGCGCTCGGCAACACCGTCCATTCGCCATTCAGGCCACGGCGTACTTCCACCACTGAAACGCCGTGGGCATTGATTTCCTTACGCACTTCTTCGGCGTTGCTGCGTTTGCCGGCTACCAGCGTCGGGCCATTCGCGTGCAGCAGCGGCGCGTCGATATATTCGTGGTTGAGCACCAGCAGACCGTGGTCGCTTTTCTTGCTGCCGCGCTGGGCGTCGATCGGGAAGAAATGCATGCCGTCATGGTGCATGCCCAGTTGCTCGGCCTGATCCTGGGCGCTGTTGCTACCGTCACTCAGATAAGCCGGATAATTACCGGTAATCGGCGTACCCCAGGGGATAAAGGTGGTGGCGCGGTAACCGGCCGGTACGCTGATGCTGTCTAAGCGGTTGGTCGCGATAGCCGTGAAGGGCAGCTTGCTGCGCGGTCTAAAGTGCAGCTTGTCCAGGCCTTTGGCGGTTGGTTCTGCCGCAACCGCGGCGCCAGGCATAACACTGCCGAGAAAGGCCAGGGTGCCGAGCGCTGCACCGGCGGCCAACACCTGCCGACGGCCTACACCGTCGATCAGCTGATTGATATGCGGGTTATCGGACGCATTGCTGGGCAATTCATCGCCATTGCCGAACAGCACTGAGTTTTCATTATTTTGGCTCATGCAGGCTCCTTGGATTAATCGACGGGTGCCTGACGCTATCCAAGAAAATTGACGTAAACATGACAGCGGCTGTGCGAAAACGCACAAAACCAGAAAAGAGGGGATTTCAGGCAAAAAATGGCCGAGAGCCATTTTTAACGTCGCACAGCGACGGTCAGAAGAAGGGGGCCCTCATGGATGGCCGGGCATAAAAAAATCCCAGCATTTCTGCTGGGATTTTCTCAACACCCTCAACGTTGATCGTGGCCTCGGTTGAGTGAGCCGGTTCTTAGCTGAACTGGTTCATGGTGTTGTCTTTGCCGCCGGCTTTCAGGGCCGCTTCACCAGCGAAGTACTCTTTGTGAGCGTCGCCGATGTCGGAACCGGACATGTTCTGGTGCTTAACGCAGGCGATACCTTGACGGATTTCCTGACGCTGAACGCCTTTCACGTAGGCCAGCATGCCTTGGTCTGCGAAGTAACCTTTGGCCAGGTTGTCGGTGGACAGCGCGGCGGTGTGGTAAGTCGGCAGAGTGATCAGGTGGTGGAAGATACCAGCCTGAGCAGAACCGTCACGCTGGAAGGTGCGGATCTTCTCGTCAGCAACCTGGGCCAGTTCGGTTTCGTCGTACTCAACGCTCATCAGCTTGGCGCGGTCGTAGGCGGAAACGTCCTTACCTTCAGCGGTGAAGGCATCGAATACCTGCTGACGGAAGTTCAGGGTCCAGTTGAACGATGGGCTGTTGTTGTAAACAAGCTTGGCGTTCGGGATGGTTTTACGGATTTCGTTAACCATTTCTGCGATCTGGCCGACGTGTGGCTTCTCGGTTTCGATCCACAGCATGTCCGCGCCGTTCTGCAGCGAAGTGATGCTGTCCAGTACGCAGCGTGCTTCGCCGGTGCCGGCACGGAACTGGAACAGGTTGGAAGGCAGGCGCTTAGGACGCAGCAGCTTGCCACCACGGTTCAGAACGACGTCGCCGTTGTTCAGGTCGGCAGCGGAAACTTCTTCGCAATCGAGGAAGGAGTTGTACTGGTCGCCCAGGTCGCCTGGCTGGTTGGTAACAGCGATCTGCTTGGTCAGGCCAGCACCCAGGGAGTCGGTACGCGCAACGATCACGCCGTTGTCGATACCCAGCTCGAGGAATGCGTAGCGAACAGCGTTGATCTTGGCCAGGAAGTCGGCGTGAGGAACGGTCACTTTACCGTCCTGGTGGCCGCACTGCTTCTCGTCGGAAACCTGGTTCTCGATCTGGATGCAGCAAGCACCCGCTTCGATCATCTTCTTAGCCAGCAGGTAAGTGGCTTCCGGGTTACCGAAGCCAGCGTCGATGTCGGCGATGATTGGTACTACGTGAGTTTCGTAGTTGTCGATCTGCGCCTGGATTTCAGCAGCCTTGGCGTTGTCATCGGCAGCGCGAGCGGCGTCCAGAGCGGTGAACAGCAGGTCCAGCTCACGGGCATCAGCCTGGCGCAGGAAGGTGTACAGCTCTTCGATCAGACCGGAAACCGAGGTTTTCTCGTGCATGGACTGATCCGGCAGCGGACCGAAATCCGAACGCAGAGCAGCAACCATCCAACCCGACAGGTAGAGGTAGCGCTTGTTGGTGGTCTTCAGGTGCTTCTTGATCGAAATCAGCTTCTGCTGACCGATGAAACCATGCCAGCAGCCCAGGGACTGGGTGTAGACGGAGGAGTCAGCATCGTACTCGGCCATGTCTTTGCGCATGATGTCGGCAGTGTACTGAGCGATTTCCAGACCGGTCTTGAAGCGGTTCTGGGCGCGCATGCGGGCCACGGACTCAGGGTCGATAGCGCTCCAGCTGCTGCCTGCGGCGGCTTTAAGGGCGGCAACGGCTTTGATGTCGTTTTGATAAGCTGACATGGTCAATCCTTCAAAGTATGTGTTTGGTTGAGCACCGACTTCCCCACTGAACACCTGTGTTGCTGGAGGTTGTTGTAGCGAACTGCAGAACGCCGAGACATCGACTTGAGACGGAATTGATCCGGGAGGAGGGTGACGAGCTAAACAGTTCGCGGGCTTCAGTGGCTGCAAATGACTGGGTCATTTGGCGTTCAGCGGATCAAAGATACCGTTGGACGACTCAACGTGCTGCGCTCGATGCGTGCTGTTGCTAAACGCTTCCCCGTCCCTCAGGACAACTTCGTTCCAGTCGCAATCTCATCGAACGGCCTTGTGGGCTTTACAACGCAAATCGGCTCTGACGGTAAGTTGGAGCGCGATTCGGAGGGCCTTTCAGCACCTCTGATTAGCGGGAGCGGGGCCATCATGCCTCTGCCAAAAGTGTTCGTCAATTATTTTGTAGTGCTTTTCGTATGGCTACTACATAAATCCGAAAGCGACCGGTAAGTCAGCTTTTGCGGCTCTACCCGGCGGGTTGCGGGACTGGCCAATGGTTGCGAGGTATTTGCTTGGCGGCGGTGGTAAAGGCCAGCCGACGAGTGGTTATCGACGCTGGGCCTTGGCGGCCCAGTGTGACGGATGGGCGGCAGTGGCTAGTTCACTACCTCAACTTTGACGCGCATGCTCATGTCTTCACGGCCCTGGGTCGAGCGGTGCTGCAAGAAGTCGCCTTGCTCGCCCTGGCTCTGCTCGCTGACACCGCCGATGCTGATCCACTCGCCTAAGCGTCCACTGACCCGTGTATCGGTGCTTTGTACATCGATAGCGCCGGGCTGCGACTGGCTGAGGCGGTCACGGTTGCTGCTGATATTGATATGCACCCGTTCACCGCTAAGGCTGGCGGTGACGTAGAAGCCGCGGGTGACATTGCGATACTGGGTATTGCTGTAGGGCTGGCCATAGGCATCACGCCCGCGCGTAGTCAGCGGCACGCTCTGGCCGACCTGAATCAGCGCCGGGTAGCCCTCGGTGGCCTGTACCTGCTGGGTGCCGCCGCTGCGGCTATCGGTGCTGCGGCGGATGATGCGTACCTGGTCGCGACCATTGATTTCGCCCTGGCCGATTTGCACTTCTGCATCGCCCGCGCTGATCGTGCCATCGGCGCGGTAGCCGCGATCCGACTGAAATCCCGACTCATTGGTGTCGACGCTGATCAGCAGGCGGCGCGGTTCGGTATCGAGTTGCTGCAGCAGGGCGCGCACCTCGGCAATCTTCGCCGGTTCGGCATTGACGATCAGCTGATTGCCATAGGCGTTGACCTTGCCCTTGTGGCCGAGTACCGATTGCACCACGCTGAGCACCTCATCAGCCGTGCGGAAATTCAGCGGAATCACTTCGGTAGCGGCGCTGAGCGACAGGCTACAACTCAACAGCGAGGCGGCGAGCAGGGCACGAACCTTCATAGCAGAAAACTCCGTAAATCAGCGTCGGTGATGCTGGTGTCCCAGGCTTGATCAAACTGTGCGCGACGCTGGCGATTGCGGCCTGGGTCCTGGTAAAGGGCATAGCCGCTGGCCTGGCCAATTTCCGGCAGGAACAGCAAGCCGCGGTCATCGGCCAGAAGAAACGCCAGCTCCTCACTAGGGTAGTCCGGGTGTAGCTTGCGGATCTGCAGGTTGGAGGACAGCCGGCGCGAAAGGCTGAGCAGGCGGTGGCCTTCTTTAACCGCACGGCTGGGGTCGCGCAGCAGAATGCGCAGTTGGTTACGTGGGCTGGCCAGCAGAAAACGCGTACAGGCATCTTGCACGCTGCTGTGGTGGTAGAGCCAGGGCTCCAGGTCGTGACTGTAGATGCACAGGCTGCGTTGCGCTTGTTGCAACAGCGCGAGGGCATGAGCACGGGCCTGTTCGGGCTGGCTGAAACGTTCCAGTGTTGCATGTGCGCCGAGGGTAAACGGCGCCGGCTCCACCTGCGGGCTATCTGGGCCGGGGTTGCCCGGATTGTGCACAGCAAAACGCCCCGGCGATTGAAACTCGATGGCGGGAAGCTCTGTAGGCTCCAGCGGCTCGGTTGCATTACTCGGGGCGTTTCCGTCGTTCATCTTGGCCTCTAGGCGCTATGACGCACCATGTCTACGTGGGGGATGCCGGCGTCGAGGTATTCCCCGCTGACGATGGCAAACCCGAGCTTTTCATAGAAGGCCGTGGCATGCACCTGAGCGCTGAGCATTTGTTGCGTCAGGCCGCGTTTTTCCGCTTCCGCGATCACCGCCTGAATCAGCGCGACACCCACGTTCAGGCCGCGCCAGTCCTTGAGTACCGAGACCCGGCCAATATGGCCGTCGGGCAGCAGCCGAGCTGTGCCGATCGGGTAGTCGCCTTCCAGGGCGAGAAAATGCACGGCATCGGCGTCTTCGGCATCCCATTCGAGCTCCGGTGGCACCGCTTGTTCCGCGATAAACACGGTTTCGCGAATGCGCCGCAGATCAGCATTGTCCTTCTGCCAGTCGGCCAGACGAACGTGTACTTCACTCATCAGCAAACTCCAGGCTGCCTTGTTTGACCAGTTCAACCAGCAGGTTACGCCCTTCGTCATCGGCAAGCCATGCGCCGAGGTTTTCGATATGCAGGGCATCGGCGGAGCAGACCAGTTTCAGCAGCTCACGCAGGCTGGCCGAAAGCAGGCGGCTCTGGCCACTGGCGAACAGCACCAGGTCTTCGCCAACTTCCGACCAGGCCATGCGCGCGCTGGGGTTGCGGATCAGGATCGCGCCATTTTCCAGGCCGGCGAGGAAGCCTTCTTCGTCGATCTCGATGCCGGCAATCAGCTCCGGATATTTGGGTTCGGTCATGAATTGGCCGAACCAGGTCATCAGCAGACGCTCATCGCTCATGTGTTCGGCGAGCAGAGCCTTGAGGCGATCCAGGGCGTCGCGCTGAATCTGCGTCGGGTCGCTGGTCGGCTGCGCGTCGGCGTCGCTGTAGCGCTCTTCGTCAGGCAGGAACTGGCCGAGAAAGTCGGTGAAATGGGTCAGGACTTCAGCGGCGCTTGGCGCCCGGAAGCCTACGGAATACGTCATACAGTCATCCTCAGCGGTACCACAGTGGGCCAGAAGCGGCGGCAGATAGAGCATGTCGCCGGGTTCCAGAACCCATTCTTCAGTTTTAACGAATTCGGCGAGGATCTTCAGATCCGCGTGTTGCAGCGTCGGGCTATCGGTATTGCACTGCTGGCCAACTTGCCAGCGGCGTTTGCCGTAACCCTGCAGGAGGAACACATCGTAGTTGTCGTAGTGCGGGCCCACGCCGCCACCCGGTACGGCGAAGCTGACCATTACGTCATCGATGCGCCACTTGGGCAGAAACTTGAACTCTTCCAGCAGCTCGGCCACTTCCGGAACAAACTGGTCGACCGCCTGCACCAGCAGGGTCCAGTCGCGCTCGGGTAGATCGGTAAAGGCGTCTTCAGCGAACGGGCCGCGGCGCAGTTCCCAGGGATGTGCGCCATGTTCGATGACCAGGCGCGATTCGATTTCTTCTTCCAGCGCCAGACCAGCCAGCTCGTCGGGCGAAATCGGACTCTCGAAGTCCGGGATGGCCTGGCGTACCAGCAAGGGTTTCTTCTGCCAGTAATCACGCATGAACTCACGAGCTGTCAGGCCACCCAACAGTTGCAGCGGAGTATCAGGATTCATCGCTAAGCCCTTGAAGTCAGTAAATACCCATAAATAAAAACGCCCGGCGCAGCCGGGCGTCTGGGAGGCTGTTGCCGCTTAGATGCGCTTGGCCTGGGCGACCGCGTTGCCGATGTAACTGGCTGGGGTCAGGAGTTTCAGCTCGGCTTTGGCTTCTGCTGGCATGTCCAGGCCATCGATAAAGCTCAGTAGCGCTTCGGGGCTGATGCCCTTGCCGCGAGTCAGCTCCTTGAGCTTCTCGTAGGGGTTTTCGATGGCGTAGCGGCGCATCACGGTCTGGATCGGCTCTGCGAGCACTTCCCAGCAGGCGTCCAGATCTTCAGCAATCCGTTGAGCATTGAGCTCCAACTTGCTGATTCCTTTAAGGCTGGCTTCGTAAGCGATAACGCTGTGAGCGAAGCCGACACCGAGGTTGCGCAGCACGGTGGAGTCGGTCAGGTCGCGCTGCCAGCGTGAAATTGGCAGTTTGCTGGCCAGGTGCTGGAACAGTGCGTTGGCTATACCCAGGTTGCCTTCGGAGTTCTCGAAGTCGATCGGGTTGACCTTGTGCGGCATGGTCGAGGAGCCGATTTCGCCAGCGATGGTGCGCTGCTTGAAATAACCCAGGGAGATATAGCCCCAGATATCGCGATCGAAGTCGATCAGGATGGTGTTGAAGCGGGCAATCGCGTCGAACAGCTCGGCAATGTAGTCGTGCGGCTCGATCTGCGTGGTGTAGGGGTTGAACTGCAGACCCAGGTCACCTTCGATGAATTGCTTGGCGTTGGCTTCCCAGTCTATCTGCGGGTAGGCCGACAGGTGGGCGTTGTAGTTGCCCACGGCGCCATTGATCTTGCCCAGCAGCGGCACGGCAGCAACCTGGGCGATCTGGCGCTCCAGGCGGTAGACCACGTTGGCCAGTTCCTTGCCCAGGGTGGTCGGCGACGCCGGTTGACCGTGGGTGCGCGAGAGCATCGGCACGTCGGCGAATCTGATCGCCAACTCGCGGATGGCTTCGGCTGTCTGGCGCATCAGTGGCAGCAGCACGCCGTCGCGGCCTTCACGCAGCATCAGGGCGTGGGACAGGTTATTGATGTCCTCGCTGGTGCAGGCGAAGTGGATAAATTCGCTGACTTTGTCCAGCTCAGGCAGCTTGGCGGCTTGTTCCTTGAGCAGGTACTCCACGGCTTTGACGTCGTGGTTGGTGGTGCGCTCGATTTCCTTGACGCGCTCGGCGTGCTCAACGGCGAAGTTGTCCGCCAGTTCATTGAGCACCGCGTTGGCTTCGGCGGAGAAGGGCGCGACTTCGGCAACACCTTCATGGGCGGCTAGGCGCTGTAGCCAGCGCACTTCAACCAGTACGCGGAAACGGATCAGACCGTATTCGCTGAAAATTGGGCGCAGTGCGCTGGTTTTGCCGGCATAGCGGCCATCAACGGGGGAAACCGCGGTGAGCGAGGAAAGCTGCATGGGAGGCGTTCTCGGACAATCGGGCATTGAAAAGGGCGCATATCATACATGAAATCGGCAGCTGGATCGCGATTGGCTGCGACCGTTCAGCCGTGCTTGCTTCGAACTATAGACAGCAGGCTGGCGCTGAAAATCAGTGCCGCACCGATCAGCGAGGTCAGGTCAGGGGTTTCACCCCAGCGCAGCCAGGCGATCAGCCCGGCAAACACAATCGCCAGGTAGGCGAAGGGGCCGATCAGCCCGGGTGGTGCCAGGCTATAGGCTTTGGACATGATGATCTGGCTGGCGGTGGCCAGCAGGCCGATCACCAGCAGCAAGCCCAGTTCGTACTGAGTCATCGGTTGCCAGGCCCAGGTCAATGGGATGGCCGAGATCAGGGCGCTGAACAGGGAGAAATAGAACACGATGCGAAAAGCCGGCTCGGTGTCGCTCATCTCGCGGATCGAGACAAAGGCGAATGCAGCCAGCACGCTGGCTGCGAGGCCGATCAGGGCCTGACTGTCGAACAGTGCAGTCGAGGGTTTGGCCACCAGCAGCACACCGACCAGGCCGATGGCGGTAGTGAGCAGCATGCGCCTGGTCAGCGGCTCCTTGAGTAGCCACCAGGCCAGCAGCGGGGTGAATACCGGCGCCGAATAGGTGAAGAGCATGGCGTCGCCCAGCGGCAGGTGGGCAATGGCGTAGAAGAAGCAGTACATCGCCGCCAGGCCATAGGTGGTGCGCCACAGATGAGACTTCAAGCGGGTGGTCTTGAGTGGGCCAACCCCCTTGAGCAAAACCAGAGGCATAAAGAACAGCACGCCGACCAGGTTGCGAAAGAACACCACCGATTCATTGTTGACGCTGACCGATACTTCGCGGATGCCCACGCCCATCAGGGAAAACAGCAGGGCGGAAAGCGCCAGCAAGGCAGCGCCCTGCAGCGGCTTGACCGCGCGCGTGGTCATGGGCTTCAGGACCGCAGCAGCGGGTAGAGTTCCTTGAGCAGCTTGCTGCGGCTAAACACCATCTGCCAGCGATGGCCGCCTAGCTGGCGCCACAGGCGCGCCGAGCGAATGCCGGCGAGCAGCAATGCACGGATCTTCGCAGCGTTGTTGGTTTGTTGCAGATGGCGCATATCGCCTTGCACCTGAATGCGCTGGCGGAAGGTGCTGATGGTGTCCTGATACAGGCTGGCGCAGTTGGATATTACGTTTTCATGGGTGGGGCCGAAGTGCTCAACTTGCTGTTGCACCTGATCAAGGCGGCTGCCCATGACTTGCAGCATGTCGCCGCGCTTATCCAACTGACGCTCCAGTGCGAGCAGGGCCAGTGCATAACGCAGCGGATCACGCTGCAGGCTGGCTGGGTCGCGCTCCAGGGCGCTGACCAGCGCACGGTAGCCGTCACGCAGATTGAGGTCGTCACCACCGTAAACGTCCAGCGTGTCCTTCGGATCGCGCACCAGCAGACTGTTGATCATGCAGGCCACGGCCGGCTCGCCGATCTGGCCGGTACGCGCCAGCTTGTCGACCAGCACTGCCGATTCGAATACCGCGCCGAGGGCGATCAGTTGTTCTCGAATTGGATTCACGTCTGCTGCTCCCGCGCGGTCCAGGGCTCGGCGGTTTCAATCACACCGCCGCCCAGGCAGATGTCACCGTCGTAGAACACCACGGACTGGCCCGGGGTCACGGCGCGCTGCGGCTCGTTGAATACAGCGCGATAGCCGCTGGCGGTTTTCTCCAGCGTGCAGGTTTGATCGCTCTGGCGGTAACGTACCTTGGCGGTCAACTCGCGCGGCGCGCTCAGGTCAATCGGGTTGACCCAGTAAATCTCCGAGGCGAGCAGGGCGCGACTGAACAGCCAGGGGTGTTCATTGCCCTGACCAACCACCAGCACATTGCGGCTCAGGTCCTTGTGCAGGACGTACCAAGGCTCGTCACTGGCGTCTTTCAAGCCGCCGATGCCCAACCCCTGGCGCTGACCAATGGTGTGATACATCAGGCCGTGATGGCGGCCGATGATTTCGCCTTCAGTGGTTTCGATATTGCCGGGCTGAGCTGGCAGGTACTGCTTGAGGAAATCGCTGAAACGCCGTTCGCCGATAAAGCAGATACCGGTCGAGTCCTTCTTCTTTGCCGTGGCCAGTTGGTATTTCTCAGCAATCGCGCGTACCGCTGGTTTTTCCAACTCGCCTACGGGGAACAGGGTCTTGGCGATCTGCTCGCCACCGACCGCATGCAGGAAGTAGCTCTGATCCTTGTTCGGATCGAGGCCCTTGAGCAGCTCGGTGCGTCCGTCGATATCTCGGCGGCGTACATAGTGGCCGGTGGCGATCAGGTCAGCACCGAGCATCAGCGCGTAGTCGAGGAAGGCTTTGAACTTGATCTCGCGGTTGCACAGGATGTCCGGGTTCGGCGTGCGTCCGGCCTTGTATTCGGCGAGGAAGTGCTCGAACACGTTATCCCAGTATTCGGCGGCAAAATTGGCGGTGTGCAGCTTGATGCCGATCTTGTCGCACACGGCCTGGGCATCGGCCAGATCGTCCATGGCGGTGCAATATTCGGTGCCGTCGTCCTCGTCCCAGTTCTTCATAAACAGGCCTTCGACCTGATACCCCTGCTCAAGCAGGAGCAGGGCGGAAACGGAGGAGTCGACGCCGCCGGACATGCCGACGATTACGCGCTGAGTAGTTGGATCTGACATGTGGATACTGGGCACGGGCTTAAAAAGAGGGCGATTCTAGCAGGCGCGGAGGTGTGGCCGTTAATCGCGGATCAGGCTCAGGGGAAAACACTGGCCGCTCAGGTAGTCATCAATGCAGCGCAATACCAATTCGCTGCGCCAACGTTCGGGTTGAGCTGCCAGCTCGTCGCGGCTCAGGCAACGTGGGCCGATGATGCCGTCATCCAACGGGTGATTGGGCCGCTGCTGCAAGGGTTTGGCGGCAAAACACACGCGCTGGTAGGTGATCCCGTTACTGGGGGCGGTGTACAGGTAAATGCCGGTAACGCCAGTCAGCTCGATATCCCAGCCAGTTTCTTCGAGGGTTTCGCGCAGTGCTGCCTGCAGCAGGCTTTCGTTGGCTTCCAGGTGGCCAGCAGGCTGGTTGAACACGGCGCGGCCTTCGGCCAACAGAAAACGACCCTGGTCTTCGATGACCGTGGCCACGGTGATGTGCGGCTGCCACTGCATGAAAATGCTACCTGTTATGAGAAAAGGCGATCTTATCCTGATTCTCTTTGCTCTGAATGCACAAACCCCGGCGCGGGGCCGGGGCTTGTGGTGGTGCTGTGCCCGAGGGCGCAGGGCGCTACGTTTTAGTTCAGCGCAGCGAGTGCGGCATTGAAGGTCGCGCTTGGGCGCATGACCTGGCTGGTCAGTTGCGGGTTGGAGCGGTAGTAGCCGCCGATGTCCACGGGCTTGCCCTGAACGGCGCTGAGTTCGGCAACGATGGTTGCTTCATTCTCGATCAGCGTTTTGGCCAGTGGCGCGAACTGCGCTTGCAACTCGAGATCATCGTTCTGTGCGGCCAATTCCTGAGCCCAGTAGAGCGCCAGGTAGAAGTGGCTACCACGGTTGTCCAGCTCGCCGGTTTTGCGCGATGGCGACTTGTTGTTGTCGAGCAACCTACCGGTGGCCGCATCGAGGGTTTTGCCCAGCAGTTTGGCTTTCGGGTTGTTGGTCTTGATCCCGGCTTCTTCCAGGGAAACCGCCAGGGCCAGGAACTCGCCGAGCGAATCCCAACGCAGGTGGTTTTCTTCGATCAGCTGCTGCACGTGCTTGGGTGCCGAGCCGCCGGCGCCGGTTTCGTACATGCCGCCACCGGCCATCAGTGGGACAATGGAGAGCATCTTGGCCGAGGTGCCCAGCTCCATGATCGGGAACAGGTCGGTCAGGTAGTCGCGCAGTACGTTGCCGGTCACCGAAATGGTGTCCTGACCACGAATCAGGCGCTCCATGCTCACGCGAATGGCCTGGTTGTAGTCCATTACACGGATGTCCAGACCGGTCAGATCGTGTTCCTGCAGGTAGGCTTCAACCTTCTTCTGCAGTTCGCGGTCGTGGGCGCGCTCTGGATCGAGCCAGAAAATTGCCGGGGTATTGGACTGGCGAGCACGGGTTACGGCCAGCTTGACCCAGTCGCGGATCGGCGCATCTTTGGTCTGGCAAGCACGCCAGATATCACCGGCTTCGACTTCATGCTGCATCAGCACGGTGCCATCGGCCAACACCACGCGCATGGTGCCATCGGCATTCATTTCGAAGGTCTTGTCGTGGGAACCATACTCTTCGGCCTTCTGTGCCATCAGGCCAACGTTCGGCACGCTGCCCATGGTGGTGGGGTTGAACGCACCGTTGGTTTTGCAGAAATTGATCATTTCCTGATAGATGCGGGCGTAGGTGCTTTCTGGCATCACCGCTTTGGTGTCCTTGAGCTTGCCGTCCTTGCCCCACATTTGCCCGGAGCTGCGAATCATCGCTGGCATCGAGGCGTCGACGATTACGTCGCTTGGGATGTGCAGGTTGGTGATGCCCTTGACCGAGTCAACCATGGCCATTTCCGGGCGGTGGCTGTAGCAGGCGTGGATGTCATCGAGAATTTCTTCCTGCTGCGACGCTGGCAGGGATTTGATCTTGTCGTAAACGCTACTGATGCCGTTGTTCGGGTTGACGCCCAGTTCTTCGAACAGCTTGCCGTATTTGTCGAACACATCCTTGTAGTAGACACTGACAGCGTGGCCGAACACGATCGGATGGGAGACCTTCATCATGGTCGCCTTGACGTGCAGGGACCACATCACGCCGTTTTCCTTGCAGTCCTGCAGGGTGCGCTCGAAGAAATCGCGCAGCTTGCGGCAGCTCATAAACATGCTGTCGAAGACTTCGCCTTCCTGTAGGGCGAGCTGTTTCTTGACTTCGACCTTGCCATCCTTGCCGACGAATTCAATACGCACGTCACCGGCTTTGGCCATGGTGATCGACTGCTCGCTGGAGAAGAAATCGCCGCCGCGCATGTAATCGGCGTGGGACTGCGAAGTCATGCTCCACTTACCCATGGAGTGTGGGTGCTTACGTACGAAGGCTTTGACTGCGGCAGGCGCGCGGCGGTCGGAGTTGCCCTCACGCAATACTGGGTTGACCGCACTGCCAAGCACTTTGCTGTAGCGGGCGCTGGCGTCTTTTTCGGCGTCAGTTTGCGGGTCTTCCGGGAAATT
This sequence comes from Pseudomonas anguilliseptica, assembly GCF_900105355.1. Classification (NCBI taxonomy): domain Bacteria; kingdom Pseudomonadati; phylum Pseudomonadota; class Gammaproteobacteria; order Pseudomonadales; family Pseudomonadaceae; genus Pseudomonas; species Pseudomonas anguilliseptica. Next base: position 4,187,523 of record NZ_FNSC01000001.1, on the reverse strand, counting down.
CGGGATGTTTAAGCCTTGGGCTTGCAGCTCGGCGATTGCGCCTTTGAGCTGCGGCACCGAGGCACTGATGTTTGGCAGTTTGATGATGTTGGCGTCTGGCGAAGTGGCCAGTACGGCCAGCTTGGCAAGGTCGTCGGCGATTTGCTTGTCAGCATCCAACTGGTCGGCAAAGCTTGCAAGGATGCGCCCTGCAAGAGAGATGTCGCGTGTTTCGACGGCAATCTCAGCAGAGGCTGCGAAGGCTTCTACAATAGGCAGAAGCGAATAGGTCGCAAGGGCTGGGGCTTCGTCGGTGAAGGTGTAGATGATCTTCGAGGGGGTGGACATTCTGAGTGAACTCTCTTCTTTGCTGAGCGTGCATAGCCACTCGACATGCGCAGGTAAGCGCTGAGGCCCATATGGATGAGCCAGAAGTCGAGGACTTGCCGCGGTGATGTTGGATGCACCAGTAGAGTGTTGAGCGTTTCGAGCCGTTGAAGCGCTGTAGCAGTTCGACGGTTTCAAGGGGCGGACAAGCTGTTTGAACGGTCCGCGCCTTATGACCTGTTAGTCATCTGTGAAGTATACCACCGCGCTTGCGCGTCGCAGAATGCCTTGGCGCATAAGACCAACGAACATATGGTTTCGCCCGATTCAAGTGGGTTACTCTGGGGCGATCTGACTGTTTTAACCACAAGACGGAGTCCAGCATGGGATACCAAAAGATCCAGGTGCCTGCCACCGGTGACAAAATCACCGTCAATGCCGATACATCCCTGAACGTACCGAACAATCCAATCATCCCTTTTATCGAAGGTGATGGTATCGGTGTCGATATCAGCCCGGTGATGATCAAAGTCGTTGATGCGGCCGTACAGAAAGCCTACGGCGGCGAACGCAAGATCTCCTGGATGGAAGTTTACGCAGGCGAGAAAGCCACTCAGGTTTACGACCAGGATACCTGGCTGCCTCAGGAAACCCTGGATGCGGTCAAAGATTACGTCGTTTCCATCAAGGGCCCGCTGACCACTCCAGTCGGTGGCGGCATCCGCTCTCTAAACGTTGCCCTGCGTCAGCAGCTCGATCTGTACGTCTGCCTGCGCCCAGTGCGCTGGTTCGAAGGTGTGCCAAGCCCGGTGAAGAAGCCAGGCGATGTCGACATGACCATCTTCCGTGAGAACTCGGAAGACATCTATGCCGGTATTGAGTGGAAAGCAGGCTCGCCTGAAGCGACCAAGGTCATCAAGTTCCTTAAGGAGGAAATGGGTGTCACCAAGATTCGCTTCGACCGGGACTGCGGTATCGGGGTCAAGCCGGTTTCCAAAGAGGGCACCAAGCGCCTGGCACGTAAAGCGTTGCAGTACGTCGTCGATAACGACCGCGACTCGCTGACCATCGTACATAAAGGCAACATCATGAAGTTCACCGAAGGTGCCTTCAAAGAGTGGGCCTACGAAATTGCTGCTGAAGAGTTCGGCGCAACCTTGCTCGATGGCGGTCCTTGGATGCAGTTCAAGAATCCGAAAACCGGCAAAAACGTCATTGTTAAAGACGCCATCGCCGATGCCATGCTGCAGCAGATCCTACTGCGCCCGGCCGAGTACGACGTAATCGCCACCCTCAACCTCAACGGTGACTACCTGTCCGACGCCCTGGCTGCAGAAGTCGGCGGTATCGGTATCGCTCCAGGTGCCAACCTGTCTGATACCGTGGCCATGTTCGAAGCCACCCACGGCACTGCACCGAAGTACGCTGGCAAGGATCAGGTGAACCCCGGTTCGCTGATCCTCTCCGCCGAAATGATGCTGCGCCACATGGGCTGGACCGAAGCGGCTGATCTGATCATCAAGGGTACAAATGGCGCCATCGGTGCCAAAACAGTGACCTATGACTTCGAGCGCCTGATGGACGGTGCCAAGTTGCTGTCCTGCTCGGCATTCGGTGATGCACTGATTTCGCACATGTAAGCAAATCAGTTACTTAAAGAAAGGCCGGTCATATGACCGGCCTTTTTTGTGGGCGATTAACTGCCCAGGTGACTCTAATCAGACTTCAACCGTTGAGCCCTGGTGTTGCTTGACAGCGGCGGGCGCTTCACTGGCGGCAGTAGCCGCACTGATGTTTACGGCGTGGAGTCCTTTTGGACCTTGAATAATATCGAAGCTTACCGGCTGGCCAGCCTTCAGCGTTTTATAGCCGTCCATCTGGATAGCCGAGTAGTGGGCGAACAGGTCCTCATCTCGACCATCGGCCAGGATGAACCCGTAGCCTTTGGCGTTGTTGAACCACTTGACCTTACCGCTAACCATGCTGATATCCCTCTGCAAAGGACTCCATCACTGGAGTATCATCCACTTCAATTCCACGCTTTGCTTGACGGGAGTCGACAAAGCTGTGAAACCCCTTAATACCCACGCTGGGTATTCATTGTTTGTAACACCGTTTTGCCGATAGTCAAGGCAATGCTGTAACTGGCTGAGAAGCCGTTCAAACTCTGTCTAGCACAGACTATTCGCCCATCAACGAAGCTATTCAGCATGCATGCACGTAGCCAGATTCGACTAACATTCAATCAGGATCGCCCCGCAGAGCATGAGGACGATTCCTTCGGCTTAGCCGTTCAGGAGTCCAAGCCCGCCCTGCAGGCGCCTCCTATGTATAAAGTGATTTTGTTTAACGACGACTACACGCCCATGGATTTCGTGGTCGAGATTCTCGAGGTGTTTTTCAACCTGAATCGAGAGATGGCGACCAAAATCATGCTGACCGTCCATACAGAGGGGCGGGCAGTGTGTGGAGTGTTTACCCGCGATATTGCTGAAACCAAAGCGACACAGGTGAATCAATATGCGAGAGAGAGCCAGCATCCGCTACTCTGTGAAATAGAGAAGGACGGTTAACGCCGGCCACTTGGGCATGAGGTGAAGCTATGTTAAATCGAGAGCTCGAAGTCACCCTCAATCTGGCTTTCAAGGAGGCTCGTACCAAGCGTCATGAATTTATGACGGTTGAGCATTTGTTGCTGGCCCTCCTGGATAACGAGGCCGCTGCCAGCGTACTACGCGCGTGCGGGGCCAACTTGGACAAGCTGCGGCATGATCTACAGGAGTTTATCGACTCCACCACACCACTGATCCCTCAGCACGATGAAGAGCGCGAGACGCAGCCTACCTTGGGCTTCCAGCGCGTCCTGCAGCGCGCGGTTTTTCACGTGCAGAGTTCCGGCAAGCGTGAAGTGACCGGGGCCAACGTACTGGTGGCAATTTTCAGTGAGCAGGAAAGTCAGGCGGTATTTCTGCTCAAGCAGCAGAGCGTCGCGCGTATCGATGTGGTCAACTTTATTGCCCACGGCATCTCCAAAGTGCCGGGCCATGGCGGCCATTCGGAAACCGAACAGGAAATGCAGGATGACGAGGGCGGCGAGTCCTCCAGCTCAAGCAATCCGCTGGACGCTTATGCCAGCAACTTGAACGAACTAGCTCGTCAGGGCCGTATTGATCCGCTCGTCGGCCGCGAGTCGGAAGTCGAACGTGTGGCGCAGATTCTTGCGCGTCGGCGTAAGAACAATCCGCTATTGGTAGGTGAAGCAGGTGTTGGTAAAACCGCCATTGCTGAAGGCCTGGCCAAGCGCATTGTCGATAATCAGGTACCTGACCTGCTGGCGGACAGCGTGGTCTACTCCTTGGATCTCGGCGCATTACTGGCCGGCACCAAGTACCGCGGGGATTTCGAGAAGCGTCTGAAGGCGCTACTGAATGAGCTGCGCAAACGCCCGCACGCCATCCTGTTTATTGATGAAATCCACACCATCATTGGCGCGGGTGCTGCCTCTGGCGGGGTAATGGATGCCTCCAACCTGCTCAAGCCCATGCTTTCTTCGGGTGAGATTCGCTGCATCGGCTCGACGACCTTCCAGGAGTTTCGCGGCATCTTCGAGAAAGACCGTGCCCTGGCGCGGCGCTTCCAGAAGGTCGATGTGGTCGAGCCTTCGGTAGAAGACACCATCGGCATTCTGCGTGGCCTGAAAGGCCGCTTCGAGCAGCATCACAGCATCGAATACAGTGATGAAGCACTGCGTGCGGCGGCCGAGCTGGCCTCGCGCTATATCAATGATCGGCATATGCCGGACAAGGCCATTGATGTAATCGATGAGGCCGGTGCCTATCAGCGCTTGCAGTCGCTGGAAAAGCGTCTGACCCGTATCGACGTAGCGCAGGTCGAAGACATCGTGGCGAAAATCGCGCGGATTCCGCCTAAGCACGTCAGCAGCTCGGACAAGGAACTGCTGCGCAATCTTGAACGCGACCTCAAGCTCACGGTGTTTGGTCAGGATGCCGCGATTGATTCGCTGTCGACCGCGATCAAACTGTCGCGTGCAGGTCTCAAGGCTCCGGACAAACCGGTGGGTTCCTTCCTGTTTGCCGGCCCGACGGGTGTCGGTAAGACCGAAGCCGCTCGCCAGCTGGCCAAGGCGCTAGGGGTCGAGCTGATACGCTTCGACATGTCCGAATACATGGAGCGCCATACCGTGTCACGCCTGATTGGTGCACCGCCCGGCTATGTCGGCTTTGACCAAGGCGGCCTGTTAACTGAGGCGATCACCAAAACGCCGCATTGCGTATTGCTGCTTGATGAGATCGAAAAGGCTCATCCGGAAGTCTTTAACCTGCTCCTGCAGGTTATGGATCACGGCACCCTGACCGATAACAATGGACGCAAAGCCGATTTCCGCAATGTGATCGTGATCATGACCACCAACGCCGGTGCTGAAACAGCGGCGCGGGCATCCATTGGCTTCACCCATCAGGACCACTCGTCTGATGCCATGGAAGTGATCAAAAAGAGCTTCACCCCGGAGTTCCGCAATCGCCTGGACACCATTATCCAGTTTGGCCGCTTGAGTCACGAAGTGATCAAAAGCATTGTCGACAAGTTCCTTACCGAACTGCAGGCGCAGCTTGAGGACAAGCGTGTCACGCTGGAAGTCAGTGATGCTGCACGTAGCTGGCTGGCGGAGAGCGGTTATGACGTACAGATGGGGGCTCGACCGATGGCGCGCCTGATTCAGGACAAGATCAAGCGTCCGCTGGCAGAAGAGATCCTGTTTGGCGAGCTGGCTGAGCACGGCGGCGTGGTGCATATCGATATTGAAGGTGGTGAGTTGACCTTCGACTTCGAAACTACGGCGGAAATGGCCTAGGCGTAGTTTTCTTACGCGCACAAAAACGCCCGGCATTGCCGGGCGTTTTTACTGGAGCTTGATGTAACAGATGCCGGAAAACTGAGTTTTCGCAGACCTGTTAACGGGCGCGGTAAGTAATGCGGCCTTTGCTCAAGTCATAAGGCGTAAGTTCAACGCGAACTTTGTCGCCAGTCAGAATGCGGATGTAATTTTTGCGCATCTTTCCGGAGATGTGCGCAGTAACGACGTGCCCATTTTCCAACTCCACACGGAACATGGTGTTGGGCAGGGTGTCGACGACAGTGCCTTCCATTTCGAAGCTGTCTTCTTTCGACATGCAGTAAAGCCCTCGGTATCCAATGAATGGCCCGGTGCAACTGGCGCCAGGCAAAAGCGGCGTGCATTGTGCCCGAAATTTGGGGTTTGCGCCAAGGGCTTCAGTTCAGACTAACCCAGCGTTGGTTGACGAACAGCTCTATTGGCCGGTACTGGGTCTTGTAATTCATCTTGCGGCAGCTCTTGATCCAGTAGCCTAGATAGACCGCATGTAGCCCCAATCGCGCCGCTTCAGCAATTTGCCAGAGAATGGCAAAGCGCCCGAGGCTGCGCCGTTCCTCGTTCGGCTCATAAAAGGTGTAAACCGCTGACAGCCCATTGGGCAGTACATCGGTCACCGCAATTGCCAGCAGGCGGTTGTTCTGACGAAACTCATAGAAGCGCGAGAAGGCCAGATCACGTACCAGAAAGGTCGAGAACTGCTCACGATTGGGCGGGTACATATCGCCATCGGCATGCCGCTGCTCAATGTAGCGCACGTACAGTGCGTAATATTCTTCGGTAAAAGCCGGGCGTACTAGGCGGACCTGGATGTCCTGATTACGTTTGAAAATGCGCCGTTGCTGGCGATTCGGACTGAACTGGGCGGCAGGGATACGTGCCGGTACGCAAGCGGTGCAACGCTGACAATGCGGGCGATAGAGGTGGTCGCCACTGCGGCGAAAGCCCATTTCTGAGAGCTCAGCGTAAACATCCGCATCCATGGGCTGGCTGGGGTCGAGGAACAGGGTTGTGGCCTGCTCGTCGGGCAGATAGCTGCATGGGTGCGGTTGAGTGGCGTAAAACTTCAGGCGGGCCAGCTCAGTCATGATCGACTCTCAGGGTCGGGCTTGAATCAAGTGTAAGCCAGGCTGGCAAACTCGCCTAGGCGACCCAGTCGGCCGTGCTCGATTGATCAAGATGCTTACTCAGGTAGCCGGAAAACTCGGCACGGGAAATCGTCTGAGCACCGAGGCTGAGCAGGTGCTCGGTCGGCATCTGGCAATCGATCAACACAAAGCCCCAGTCTTTCAAGTGTTCAACCAGTGTGACAAAACCCACCTTGGAGGCATTGTCTGCGCGACTGAACATCGACTCGCCAAAGAACAGTTGCCCCATGGCCAGACCATAGAGCCCGCCAACCAGCTCGTCATCACGCCAGACCTCAACCGAATGAGCGATACCGCGTCTGTGCAGTTCAAAATAGGCGTCCTGCATAGGGCTGGTTATCCAGGTTTCAGCCGCATAGCTGCGCGGTGCGGCGCAGGCGCGGATAACATCGGCGAAAGAATGGTCGAAGGTCACCCGATAACGGCTCTGGCGCAGCACTTTGGCGAGGCTGCGCGAGACGTGCAGCTGGTCAGGCAGCAGTACAGTGCGCGGGTCCGGCGACCACCAGAGAATAGGCTGGCCATCCTGAAACCAGGGGAAGCAACCATGACGGTAAGCCTGGATCAAACGTTCTGGACGCAGATCGCCACCTGCCGCCAGCAAGCCATTGGGCTCGCGCAGGGCTTTATTTAGGGGCGGGAAATCCAGTGAGTCGCGTTGCAGCCATGTCAGCATGTGCAGGGCCGGGGTTGGACAGAAGAGGGCAGGGCGAACTGAGCGTCCGCCCTGAGTGAATCAATTGTCGTCGAGGAATTTCTCGACATCCAGTGCGGCCATACAGCCGGCACCGGCGGAGGTGATGGCCTGGCGGTAAACGTGGTCGGCCACGTCGCCCGCAGCAAACACACCTTCAATGCTTGTGGCGGTGGCATTGCCTTCATTGCCACCCTTGATCAGCAGATAGCCGTCGCGCATCTCCAGCTGACCGTGGAACAACTCGGTATTAGGCTTATGGCCGATGGCGATAAACACGCCGGCCAGAGGCAGATCTTTGCTCACACCGCTCTGCGTATCTTTCAGGCGCGCGCCGGTAACGCCCGTGTTGTCGCCCAGCACTTCTTCCAGCGCGTGATTCCAGTGCAGTACCACGCTTCCGTTGGCCGCCTTGTCGAACAGCTTGTCCTGAAGAATCTTTTCCGAGCGCAGCTTGTCGCGGCGATGCACCAGGTGCACTTCCTTGGCGATATTCGACAGATACAGCGCCTCTTCAACGGCGGTATTGCCGCCGCCAATCACCGCTACAACCTGATTGCGATAAAAGAAGCCATCGCAGGTAGCGCAGGCCGATACGCCTTTGCCGGAAAACGCCTCTTCGGACGGCAGGCCCAGGTATTGAGCCGATGCCCCTGTGGCGATAATCAGTGCGTCACAGGTGTAGGTGCCGCTGTCGCCTTTCAAGGTGAAAGGGCGCGATTGCAACTCGGCGGTGTGGATGTGGTCGTAGATGATCTCGGTTTCAAAGCGCTCGGCGTGCTTTTGCATACGCTCCATCAGCGCCGGGCCGGTCAGACCTTCAACATCACCAGGCCAGTTGTCCACTTCGGTGGTGGTCGTCAGCTGACCGCCGGGCTGGATACCGGTAATGATCACAGGCTTGAGGTTGGCGCGGGCAGCGTAAACGGCAGCGCTATAACCGGCAGGGCCGGAGCCCAGGATGATCAAGCGTGAATGCTTGACTTCGCTCATAAAAACACCTCATAAGCCTTTGTCACAAAAGAGAATGCATGCTCCAATTGAGCCGCACGGAAGATATTGGCGGATATGCTACACCGAAGCGGGCGAAGAGCGGGAGTCAACTGCTGTAGCTGTTTATGCATACAGCTCGGTCTGGTGTCGTGCGATTAAACCCGTACAATCGCAGCATATTTTGCCGTTAACCAATTATTCGGCGCCTCTGGCGCAGGAACAGATGTGTTTTGAAGAAATCTAGCCCAACCGCACAAGCCCCTATCTGGCGTCAGCAGCTACCTTATCGACTCAAAGAAGGCGCGCTGATTGGCCTGGGCGCTCTTTGCCTTTATCTATGGATGGCCCTGCTGACCTACGATGCGGCTGATCCGGGCTGGACCCACACCAGCAATGTTGAGCAGGTGCAAAACGCCGCCGGCCGTGCCGGTGCCTGGTTTGCCGACATCCTGTTTATGGCGTTGGGCTATTTCGCCTATCTATTTCCGCTGCTGTTGGCGGTAAAAACCCTGCAAGTGTTCCGCGCCCGCCATCAGCCGTGGCAGTGGAGTGGCTGGCTGTTCTCCTGGCGACTGATTGGCCTGGTCTTTCTGGTGCTGTCCGGTGCCGCGCTGGCGTATATCCATTTTCAAGCCAGTTCGAGCATGCCGGCCTCCGCAGGTGGCGCGCTGGGCGAAAGTCTGGGGGCGCTGGCGATCAATGCGCTGAATGTGCAGGGCAGCACGTTGCTGCTGATCGCGCTATTTCTTTTCGGTTTGACAGTCTTTACCGACCTGTCCTGGTTCAAGGTGATGGACCTGACCGGGAAGATCACCCTCGACTTGATCGAGCTGATCCAGAGCCTGGCCAACCGCTGGTGGAGTGCGCGGGCTGAACGTAAGCAGTTGGTGGCGCAGTTACGTGAAGTTGATGAGCGCGTCAGTGAAGTTTCCGCGCCAATCGTGCTGGATCGCCGTGAGCAGGCCAAGGTCAAAGAACGCCTGATCGAGCGCGAAGAGTCGCTGAACAAACACATGAGCGAGCGGGTGAACCGCCCAGCCCCAGTGATCACGCCGCCGGCCGCCCCGAAAGCACCTGAGCCGAGCAAGCGCGTGCTCAAAGAGAAACAGGTCAATCTGTTTGAAGACAGCGCCCTAGCCGGCAGCCTGCCGCCGATTTCGATCCTTGATGTGGCAGAGAAGGTTCAGAAGAAATATTCGCCTGAACACCTGGAAGCCATGTCGCGCCTGCTTGAGATCAAACTCAAGGAGTTTGGTGTCGAGGTTATCGTCGAGTCCGTGCATCCTGGTCCGGTAATTACCCGTTTTGAGATCCAGCCGGCTGCAGGGATCAAGGTCAGCCGTATTTCTGGCCTGGCCAAGGATCTTGCGCGTTCGATGGCGATTATCAGCGTACGCGTGGTGGAAGTGATTCCGGGCAAGACCACTGTCGGCATCGAAATCCCCAACGAAGACCGGCAGATCGTGCGCTTCTCCGAAGTGCTGTCGTCGCCTGAGTATGACGAAGCCAAGTCGCCCGTTACCTTGGCCCTGGGCCATGATATTGGCGGCAAACCAGTGATTACCGACCTGGCGAAAATGCCCCACCTGCTGGTGGCTGGTACTACCGGCTCGGGTAAGTCGGTTGGGGTTAACGCAATGATCCTGTCGATTCTGTTCAAGTCCACGCCAGAAGAGGCGCGCTTGATCATGATCGACCCGAAAATGCTTGAGCTGTCGATCTACGAAGGCATCCCGCACCTGCTGTGCCCGGTAGTGACCGACATGAAGGAAGCCGCCAACGCCCTACGCTGGTCGGTAGCCGAAATGGAGCGCCGCTACAAGCTGATGTCGAAGATGGGCGTGCGCAACTTGGCCGGCTTCAACCGCAAGGTCAAGGACGCCGAAGAGGCCGGCGAGCCGTTGAGCGATCCGCTCTACAAGCGCGAAAGCATGCACGACGAAGCACCACTGCTGAAAACCCTGCCGACCATCGTGGTAGTGGTCGACGAGTTCGCCGACATGATGATGATTGTCGGCAAGAAGGTTGAAGAGCTGATTGCGCGTATCGCGCAGAAGGCTCGTGCCGCGGGGATTCACCTGATTCTCGCAACCCAGCGCCCCTCGGTGGATGTAATCACCGGCCTGATCAAGGCCAATATCCCGACTCGCATGGCGTTTCAGGTGTCGAGCAAGATCGATTCGCGCACCATCATCGATCAGGGCGGCGCAGAGCAGCTCCTCGGCCATGGCGACATGCTCTATATGCCGCCTGGCACCAGCCTGCCCATTCGCGTACACGGCGCCTTCGTTTCTGATGATGAAGTGCACCGGGTGGTCGAGGCCTGGAAACAGCGCGGCACGCCTGACTATATCGATGACATTCTCAATGGCGTCGAGGAGTCCGGTAGTGGCTTTGAGGGCGGTAGCGGCGAGGGCAGTGGTGAAGGCAGTGAGTCTGACCCTCTTTATGATGAAGCGGTCAATTTCGTGCTGGAAAGTCGCCGTGCGTCTATTTCTGCCGTGCAGCGCAAGCTGAAGATCGGCTACAACCGTGCCGCGCGGATGATTGAAGCCATGGAAATGGCTGGCGTCGTCACCTCAATGAACACCAATGGCTCTCGCGAGGTCATAGCACCAAGCCCCGTTCGCGATTAACGCCTAGCCCGACCTGATAAGGAGTCCCATGCGCCTGATTCGCATGCTGTTGCTGACCGTACTGAGTTTTACCAACGTTGCTGCAATGGCCGACGATGAAGTGGCCGTGCAACGCCTGACCGAGTTGCTCAACCAGGCGCAGACTATTAATGCACGTTTTTCCCAGCTGAGTCTCGACGGCAGCGGCACCCAGCTGCAGGAAACCGCCGGCCAGCTCGCACTGAAGCGCCCGGGCCTGTTCCGCTGGCACACCGATGCGCCGATGGAGCAGCTGCTGGTCTCCAATGGCGAAAAGGTCTGGCTGTATGACCCGGACCTGCAACAGGTGACCATTCAGACCCTCGATCAGCGTCTGACCCACACCCCGGCGCTGCTGCTGTCCGGCGACGTGTCGAAGATCCGTGAGAACTTCGAGATCAGCCACAACGAGGGCGGCAATGTGGTCGATTTCATCCTCAAACCAAAATCCAAGGACACCCTGTTCGACAGCCTGCGTCTGTCGTTCCGCAACAAGGTGCTCAACGATATGCAGCTGATCGACAGCATCGGCCAGCGCACCAATATTCTGTTCCTCAACGTGAAAATGAATGAGCCGCAGGACGATGCGCAGTTCACCTTCGAGATTCCGGCCGGCGCGGACGTGATTCAAGAGTAGAAGGCTCAAGGGCAAGAGGCGTTAAACCGCAGTCATGGATCTGTTTCGCAAAGCTCCCGTTGCTCAACCCCTGGCTGCCCGGTTACGCGCAGCCAGCCTGGATGAGTACGTCGGCCAGGAGCACTTGCTGGCCCGTGGCAAACCCTTGCGTGAAGCGCTGGAGCAGGGCGCGCTGCATTCGATGATCTTCTGGGGCCCGCCAGGTGTCGGCAAGACCACCCTGGCGCGGCTGCTGGCACAGGTGTCCGATGCGCACTTCGAGACGATTTCTGCAGTACTCTCCGGGGTCAAGGAGATTCGCCAGGCCGTGGAGGTCGCGCAGCAACATGCTGCGCAATATGGCCGTCAGACCATCCTGTTTGTTGATGAGGTACACCGTTTCAACAAGTCGCAGCAGGATGCCTTTCTGCCTTACGTGGAAGACGGCACGCTGATCTTTATCGGCGCCACCACGGAAAACCCGTCATTCGAGCTAAATAACGCCTTGCTCTCACGGGCTCGAGTCTATGTGCTGAAAAGCCTGGATGAGGCCGCGCTGCGCAAGCTGGTTGATCGCGCCCTGAGCGACCCGAAGGGCCTGGGGGAACGCCAGCTGAGTCTGCCGGAAGAAAGCTTCAAGATTCTTCAGGCCGCAGCCGATGGCGACGGCCGGCGTCTGCTCAATTTTTTGGAAAACGCCGCCGACCTGGCCGAAGACGGCAGCGAGATCGGCAGCGAACTGCTGCTCAATCTGCTTGGTGATACCCGTCGGCGCTTCGATAAAGGCGGCGAAGCCTTTTACGACCAGATATCTGCGCTGCACAAATCCGTACGCGGCTCCAGCCCGAACGGCGCGCTGTACTGGTTTGCGCGCATGCTTGATGGCGGTTGTGATCCGCTGTATATCGCCCGCCGTGTGGTGCGCATGGCCAGCGAAGACATCGGCAATGCCGACCCACGCGCCCTGACCCTGTGCCTCAACGCATGGGGCGTGCAGGAGCGTTTGGGTAGCCCTGAGGGTGAGCTGGCCGTGGCTCAGGCGATTGTCTACCTGGCCTGCGCGCCAAAAAGCAACGCGGTCTACAACGCCTTCAACGCCGCCATGCGTGATGCCGCCGAACATGGCTCGCAGGAAGTTCCGCTGCACCTGCGCAATGCCCCAGCCAAGCTCATGAAAGAGTTGGGTTATGGCGACGAATACCGCTACGCCCACGATGAGCCTGATGCCTATGCTGCTGGTGAGGATTACTTTCCGGACACCTTCGAGCCGCGTGAGTACTATCAACCGGTGCCGCGTGGCCTGGAGCTGAAGATTCGCGACAAGCTGCAACACTTGAAAAGCCAGGATCGCAACAGCCCTCGGCAACGGAGAAAACCATGATTCGCGTCGCCATGGCCGTTGCCCTCGGTGGTGCAGTGGGCTCTGTGCTGCGCTTTCTGACTGCCAGTTGGGTAGTGGCGCAGTGGCCGCGGCATTTCTACCTGGGCACCTTCACCGTCAATGTCCTCGGCTGCCTGCTGATCGGTCTGTTGTCCGGCCTGTTTCTGTTGCGCAGCGACCTGCCTATTGAATTGCGCAGCGGCTTGATCATCGGCCTGCTCGGCGGTTTCACCACCTTTTCCTCATTCAGCCTCGAGCTGCTCAAGCTATTTGAAAGTGGCCGCCACAACGAAGCCTTTGCCTACCTGCTGTGCAGCGTGGTCGGCGGCGTGCTCGCGGTCTGGGGCGGTTTTGTCCTGGCACGCCTCTCTCAGTAGCCGCTAACGCCCGGTGTGGCACCCAACCCGGTTAAAGCCTTAAACTGCGCGGCATGCGCGTCATGGCCAAGGCCATGCAAACCCTTGTGATGTGTTGAGACCAGAACATGCTCGATTCCAAACTCGTTCGTACCCAGCTCCATGAAGTGGCCGAGCGCCTGGCCGCCCGTGGTTTTGTCCTTGATGTTGCCCGCTTTGAAGCGCTTGAGGCTCAGCGCAAGACGCTGCAGACCCGCACCGAGCAGCTGCAAGCCGAACGTAACAGTCGCTCCAAATCCATAGGCCAGGCCAAGCAGCGCGGTGAAGACATTGCGCCGCTGCTGGCAGAAGTGGATCAGATGGGCAGCGATCTGGAGCAGGGCAAGCGTGACCTCGACAGCATTCAGACTGAACTCGACAGCCTGCTGTTGAATATCCCCAACCTGCCACACGAATCGGTGCCGGTCGGTGCAGACGAAGAGGGCAACGTTGAAGTCTCCCGCTGGGGCACGCCGCGCAGCTTCGATTTCCCGATTCAGGATCACGTTGCCCTCGGCGAGCAGCACGGCTGGCTGGATTTCGAGACCGCTGCCAAGCTGTCCGGCGCACGTTTTGCTTTATTGCGCGGGCCGATTGCGCGCATGCACCGTGCTTTGGCGCAGTTCATGATCAACCTGCACACCGGCGAGCACGGCTACGAAGAAGCCTACACGCCTTATCTGGTGCAGGCCCCCGCGCTGCAAGGCACTGGCCAGCTGCCGAAGTTCGAGGAAGACCTGTTCAAGATCAGTCGCGAAGGCGAAGCCGATCTGTACCTGATCCCGACTGCCGAGGTTTCGCTGACCAACATCGTTGCTGGCGAAATTCTCGATGCCAAGCAACTGCCGCTTAAACTGGTTGCGCACACCCCGTGTTTCCGCAGTGAAGCTGGTGCTTCCGGCCGTGATACCCGCGGCATGATCCGTCAGCACCAGTTCGAGAAGGTCGAGATGGTGCAGATCGTCGAGCCGAGCAAATCCTTTGAGGCACTGGAAAGCCTGACCGCCAACGCCGAGCGCGTGCTGCAGTTGCTTGAATTGCCATACCGCAAACTGGCGCTGTGCACCGGTGATATGGGTTTCGGTGCGGTGAAGACCTATGACCTGGAAGTCTGGGTGCCGAGCCAGGACAAGTACCGCGAGATTTCTTCGTGCTCCAACTGCGGCGACTTCCAGGCGCGCCGTATGCAAGCGCGCTACCGCAACCCGGAAACCGGAAAACCCGAACTGGTACACACCCTCAACGGCTCCGGCCTGGCTGTGGGGCGTACGCTGGTTGCTGTGCTGGAAAATTACCAGCAGGCCGATGGCAGCATCCGCGTGCCGGATGTGCTGAAGCCCTATATGGGTGGTATCGAAATTATCGGTTAATCCGGATTTCAGTTACCTGTGACGGGGCGGCCAGTGCCGCCCCGTTTTGTTTACCCGATTGAGAGCGTGTGTCATGGATTTTCTGCCCCTGTTCCACAAACTGCAGGATCGCCTGGTACTGGTGGTCGGTGGCGGTGAAGTTGCCGTGCGCAAGGCGCGCTTGCTCAGTGATGCCGGCGCGACGCTGCGGGTAGTAGCGCCGGAGATTCGTGACGAACTGCGTGAGATGGCCAGTGCACGTAGTGGCGAGTTGCGGCTACGTGATTATCAGTCGGCTGATCTGCAGGGTGTGGCCCTGATCATTGCCGCCACCGATGACGAACCGCTGAATGCGCAAATCTCGGCCGAGGCCCAGGCCTTGGGTATTCCGGTCAACGTGGTGGATGCACCGAAGCTGTGTAGCGTGATTTTCCCCGCCATTGTCGATCGCTCGCCTTTGATTGTGGCAATTACCAGTGGCGGTGATGCACCGGTACTGGCACGGCTGATTCGCGCCAAGATCGAAACCTGGATTCCTGCAACCTATGGTCAGCTAGCCGGTTTGGCCAAGCGTTTTCGTGCCCAGGTCAAAGCGCTCTTTCCCGATGTGCAGCAGCGCCGGGTGTTCTGGGAGGATGTGTTTCAGGGCCCGGTGGCCGAAAGCGTCTTCGCCGGTAAACTGCAGGAAGGGCAGCGCCAACTGGAAGAGAAAATCGCCGGGATAGCCCCGCGCACCCTTGGCGAGGTGTGTCTGGTTGGTGCCGGGCCGGGTGACCCTGATCTGCTGACCTTCCGTGCCCTGCGCCTGATGCAGCAGGCCGATGTGGTGCTCTACGACCGCCTGGTGGCCCCGGCCATCATCGAACTGTGCCGTCGCGATGCCGAGCGCATCTATGTTGGCAAACAGCGTGCAGAGCACGCCGTGCCGCAGGAGCAGATCAATCAGCGCCTGGTCAGCTTGGCCAAACAAGGTAAACGGGTATTGCGCCTGAAAGGCGGCGATCCGTTTATCTTCGGTCGTGGCGGTGAGGAAATCGAAGAACTGGCTGCCCACGGCATTCCGTTTCAGGTGGTACCGGGCATCACCGCCGCCTCAGGCTGCGCGGCTTATGCGGGAATTCCACTGACCCATCGTGACCATGCGCAATCTGTGCGCTTTGTTACCGGTCACCTGAAAGATGGCAGCAGCAATCTGCCTTGGAGCGAGCTGACAGCCAGCAGCCAGACCCTGGTGTTCTATATGGGCCTGGTGGGGTTGCCGATCATCTGTCAGCAGCTGATTGCCCATGGCCGCGCTGCGACAACGCCGGCGGCATTGATCCAGCAGGGCACCACGCAGAATCAGCGGGTGTTTACCGGTACATTGGCCAATCTGGCCGAGCTGGTGGCGGAGCATGAGGTGCACGCGCCGACTCTGGTAATCGTCGGCGAAGTGGTGCAACTACGGGAGAAACTGGCCTGGTTTGAAGGCGCTCAAGCCAGCGTCTGATTACGCGCAGCCCACAGCTGGGCGGCGCGCTCCAGGGCTTTATCACGCGATTCGCCGAGGGCGTGCAAGGCCAAAGCCATGGTGCTGATCACGGCAAGCTGGCCGTAATCATCGGCTACTTCACCACGCCAGAAGGCGACCAGACGGGCCGGTTCCAGCGTTTCAGGCTTGACGTGACGCAGCGGCGAAAGCGCCGGCCATTCTTCGTCCCAGTTGTCGCCATTGGCCGTGCCGTACAGGTGGCTGGTGGCGTCCGGGTTGATCTCGATTTCGCCGCCTTCACCCTTGATTACTACCGCGCTATCGCCGAGCAACTGGCTGGCTTCACGGTGCACTGCCTGATAACCCGGATGAAAGATGCTCTGCAGGCCGCAACGCGCGCCCAGCGGGTTGAGAATGCGCGCCAGCGAATGAATCGGTGAACGCAGGCCGAGAGTGTTGCGCAGGTCGATCATCCGCTGCAGTGATGGCATCCAGTCGCCCAGCGGAATAAACGCCAGCTGTTGTTGCGCCAGTGCCTGCTCAACGCCATCCCAGCTGCGGCATAGCGGAATGTGCAGGGTTTCCAGTAGCTGTTCGCTGTACATGCGCCCGGCTGTGTGCGGGCCGCCGCCATGCAACAGGATGCGAATACCGCTATTCGCTAGCGCTTTGGCTGCCAGCAGGAACCACGGCAGGTGACGCTTCTTGCCGGCATAGCTGGGCCAATCCATATCTACCTGAATCGCAGGCGCCTGTATGCGCGCACGCACAGCCTCGGCAAAACCGGCCATTTCCTCGGCACTTTCCTCCTTGTGCCGCAACAGCATCAGAAAGGCACCCAGCTGACTTTCTTCGGCTTGGCCGTCGAGCAGCATACCCATGGCTTCACGGGCCTCCTCGCGGGTCAGGTTGCGCGCGCCACGTTTGCCTTTACCGAGGATGCGTACAAATTGAGCGAAAGGGTGTTCCGGCGGGGTCACAAGATTCATAGACAATTGGTCGGCTTGGGCAGGCCCGCCAGCTTGGCGGCAAGTTTGGCGGGAGCGCCATTGAACAGGCGATTGAGGTTCAGGCTATTGCCTTTCTCGGGGCCGAGTTTGACGGCAATAAACTTGATCAGCGGACGGTTGGCTGGGGACAACTGAAACTCGTCGTAAAAGCTGCGCACCAGCCAGAGGATTTCCCAGTGCTCGGCACTCAGGTTGATGCCTTCACGTTGCGCCAGGGCATGCGCGCTGGCTTCGGACCAATCCGCCAGATCGACCAGATAGCCATCTTTGTCCAGCGCCAAGCTGCGACCTTCAACATTCAGCGTGCTCATAGCCAAGTGTTTACCTTGTCGTATTGGCAGCTCAGGGCAACGAACGCAGGGTAATCGACCAGTACGAGGCGGGCAGGGTAAGCAAGGCCGCGCGCATGCACATCTTCATCCAGAGCATACAGTGCGATAGCTTCTGGCATCAGTTCCAGCGCCTGACGCTGTGCGCTACCGTCCTGTAAGGCATATACCGCATCACCACAAAGCAGTAGGGCATCCTGGCAGCCGAGAATACGCAAGCAACTGCTCAGACGGCTATCGGTAAAGGGCGAGTGCGAGAGTACGTGCAAGGTAGCCATCAGAGCGTAATCACCTGGTTGTAGCGGTCAATCAAGGTACTTATCGAGGAGTCATCGAGACGCTCGACAACCAGACAGCTGGAGTAATCACCCAGGCCGCGCTCATCCAGGCTGCGCTGCGAGGCATACAGTGCCTCGACCCCGAACATTGGCAAGGCCTGGAGATTGGCGCTGAGGTCTTTCTGCTGCAAATTGGCCGGTTGTTGCGCACCACTCAGCTGAAATACCCCGTCATCAAGAAACAGCAGGCCAATCGGCAAATCGAAGGCGCCGCCGGCCAGCGCGACATCCAGTGCTTCCCGCGCACCAGGACCGGACCACGGGGCTTGGCGGCTGATGATCAGCAGCGACTTACTCATTTCAAGGGCCTCCAAAACACACTAGGCGATCCGCCAGCTGCGTCGCTTCGTGCAGTTGGCCTAGCCCGGAAAGCTCCCAAGGCGCGCCCAGGTTGGCGGCTGTGCGTGAATAGCGCTGTGCTTCATCGTCATTCAGCACGCCACGGCGCAAGGCTGCGGCGATACACACGACGCCATCCAGCTGCTGCGTTTGCACTAACTCACGCCATTCACGTGGCAGATCCACTTCATCCTGCGCGCAGACCACATTGCTCGAGGCGCTGTGTACCCCGTCCTGATAAAAGAACAGCCGCACGATCTCATGCCCACCTGCCAATGCCGCCTGAGCAAAGCGCAGCGCGCGGCGGGAGGAGGGCGCATGAGGAGCAGAGAACAGAGCGATGGCAAACTTCATAGCAAACCCGGCAAGCCAATTTGCCGGAATGATAAAGCCTGAGCCACCAAGATGCGCGTGGTAGGCATAAAAAAGCCCGCCGAAGCGGGCTTTTCACAGCAGCGTAAATCAGTCGTCGCTGCCCATGATGCCGAAAATCTGCAGCAGGCTGACGAACAGGTTGTAGATCGATACATACAGGCTGATGGTCGCCATGATGTAGTTACGCTCACCACCGTGAATGATTTCGCTGGTCTGATACAGGATGCAGACCGAAGAAAACAGCACAAAACCTGCGCTGATCGCCAGCTGCAGACCGCTGATCTCGAAGAAGAAGCCGGCAACCATCGCGCCCAGCAGAACAAAGAAACCTGCAGTGATAAATCCACTGAGGAAGCTCATGTCTTTGCGGGTGGTCAGTACGTAAGCCGACAGACCGCAGAACACCAGGGCTGTCATGGCGAAAGCGGAACTGACAACTTCAGCACCGTTGGCCATGCCCATATAGCGATTGAGGATCGGGCCGAGGGTGTAGCCCATAAAGCCGGTCAGAGCGAGGGTCGAAACCAGGCCCCAGGCCGAGTTACGCAGTTTGGCAGTGAGGAAGAACAGGCCGTAAAAGCCGATCAGCACCACGAAGATATTCGGATAAGGCACATTGGCGCGCTGTGCGATGTACGCCACCAGGCCGCTGAAGGCCAGGGTGATGGCCAGCAGGCCGTAGGTGTTGCGCAGGACGCGGCTGACTTCTTGCTGCTCAACCTGCGTATGGTCAAGTGCATAATTGTGTTCGTTCATGGCGACACTCCTGAAATGGCTGATGGTTCCGTGACCAAGGTCAGGCCCGATCATAGCAGAGGCAGATAGAGAGCCAATACGTAGAGTTTGACAGCGTGTTGCGTTCGGGTAAGATTGCCGCCCGCAATCGCCGGAAGCGTGGCAGAGCGGTTGAATGCAACGGTCTTGAAAACCGTCGAAGGGGAAACTCTTCCGTGAGTTCGAATCTCACCGCTTCCGCCATATTCCTCTGGCCGTCATTCTTGGGCAGCTTTACTGGCGCTTGCATTTTGACGGTTATGCGTCAAGCTGGGATTAACAAATCTCCAGCCTTCCAACCCAACCAGCTGCTCTTGGCGGCTGATGCAAACGGGGTGTCGCTTGATCAGGGTGCTAGTTGTTGATGACCACGACCTGGTACGTACCGGCATCACCCGCATGCTGGCTGATATCGACGGTTTGCATGTAGTTGGTCAAGCCGAGTCTGGCGAAGAATCCCTGAAGAAAGCCCGCGAGCTGAAGCCCGATGTTGTCCTGATGGACATCAAGATGCCGGGCATCGGTGGCCTCGAGGCCACGCGCAAGCTGATTCGCAGCCATCCTGACCTCAAAGTCGTTGCGGTTACCGTCTGCGAAGAAGATCCGTTCCCTACGCGCCTGCTGCAGGCCGGTGCTGCTGGTTACCTGACCAAGGGCGCGGCCCTGGAAGAAATGGTTCAAGCCATCCGCATGGTATTCAGCGGCCAGCGCTATATCAGCCCACAGATTGCCCAGCAACTGGCTCTCAAGTCGTTCCAGCCACAAAGCAACAATTCGCCGTTCGATCTGCTCTCCGAGCGTGAAATCCAGATCGCGTTGATGATCGCCGGCTGCCAGAAGGTTCAGGCCATCTCCGACAAGCTCTGCCTGTCGCCGAAAACCGTAAACACTTACCGCTATCGCATCTTCGAAAAGCTGTCGATCACCAGCGATGTCGAGCTGGCCCTTCTGGCCGTGCGCCACGGCATGATTGATGCCAGCAGCTGACGACAGCCGCGCAGCTTTCGATTCCAGCGCGTTTATCTCCACCTGCAGCGGTCGCCCTGGCGTGTACCGCATGTTCGATGTCGACGCCAAGCTGCTCTATGTCGGTAAAGCCAAGAACCTGAAAAAGCGCCTGGCCAGCTACTTCCGCCAAAACGGGTTAGCGCCTAAGACCGCCGCGTTAGTGGGCCGCATCGCGCAGATAGAAACCACCATCACCGCCAATGAAACCGAAGCGTTGCTGCTTGAACAGACGCTCATCAAGGAATGGCGGCCGCCCTACAACATTCTGCTGCGCGACGATAAGTCGTACCCCTATGTGTTTCTATCCGATGGTGATTTCCCGCGCCTGAGCATCCACCGCGGGGCGAAAAAGCAGAAAGGCCGTTACTTTGGCCCATATCCCAGCGCCGGCGCCATCCGCGAGAGCCTCAACCTGTTGCAAAAGACCTTTCTGGTGCGCCAGTGCGAGGACAGCTTCTACAAAAATCGCACGCGGCCCTGCCTGCAATACCAGATCAAGCGCTGCAAAGGCCCCTGTGTCGGCCTGGTAGAACCCGCTGAGTATGCTGACGACGTACGCCATTCGGTGATGTTTCTTGAGGGGCGCAGCAATGCCCTGACTGATGAGCTGTCCAGTGGCATGCAAGCTGCCGCCATGGCCCTCGATTTCGAGCGGGCGGCTGGGCTGCGCGATCAGATATCACTGCTGCGCCGCGTGCAGGATCAGCAGAGCATGGAAGGCGGCACCGGTGATGTGGACGTGGTCGCGGCCATGGTCAATCCAGGCGGTGCATGTGTGCATTTGATCAGCGTACGCGGCGGCCGGGTGCTTGGCAGTAAAAATTTTTTCCCGCAGGTGGCCATTGAGGAGGAGGGCGGTGGCGTACTGCTGGCCTTCCTTGCGCAGTACTACCTGAGCAGCCAGGAACGCGACCTGCCGAGCGAGTTGATCGTCAATGCGCAACACGAAGATTTCGCCACGCTGATCGCCGCCATTGATGAGTTACGCGGCCGTGAGCTGAGTATCAGCTACCGCGTACGCGGTACCCGCGCGCGCTGGCAACAGTTGGCCGTGACGAATGCCGAGCAAGCCCTGGCGGCGCGCCTGGCCAATCGGCAGCACGTTGCCGCGCGCTTTGATGCCCTGGCTCAGGCGCTGGACATGGATGAAGTACCGCAACGCCTGGAGTGCTTCGACATCAGCCACTCCAGCGGCGAGGCGACGGTTGCTTCCTGCGTGGTATTTGGCCCGGAAGGTCCGCTGAAATCCGATTACCGCCGCTACAACATCGAAGGCGTGACGCCCGGTGACGATTACGACGCCATGCACCAGGCGCTGACTCGGCGCTTCAGCAAGATCAAGGATGGCGAAGGCAAGCTGCCGGACATCCTGCTGGTGGACGGCGGTAAAGGCCAACTGGCGATGGCCCGCGAAGTGCTCGAAGAGCTGGCGGTGCCAGACCTGATTCTGCTTGGCGTTGCTAAAGGCACTACGCGCAAACCGGGCTTGGAAACCCTGTATCTGAATGACGCCGCCCATGAATTTACTTTGCCGGGCAATTCACCGGCACTGCATCTGATTCAGCAGATTCGCGATGAATCGCACCGCTTTGCCATTACCGGGCACCGCGCACGTCGTGGCAAAACTCGACGTACCTCCATCCTTGAGGAAGTTGCTGGCGTAGGCCCCAAGCGCCGGCGTGAGCTGCTCAACCACTTCGGCGGGCTACAGGAACTGTCCCGCGCCAGCATCGAAGAAATTGCCAAAGCACCAGGGATCAGTAAAAAACTCGCCGAGTTGATTTATGCGGCCCTGCACAGTGAGTAGAATGCTGGCTCTCTTTACCGCCAAGTCGTGTCGATGAATATCCCCAACCTGCTGACCGTGCTCCGTGTACTGCTGATCCCGGTGTTTATTCTGCTGTTCTACCTGCCCTTCAGCTGGAGCTATTGGGCCGCTAGCGCGGTGTTTTCAGTCGCAGCGGCAACGGACTGGCTGGATGGTTATCTGGCCCGTCGATGGGAGCAGAGCACGCCTTTTGGTGCTTTCCTCGATCCGGTTGCCGACAAGCTGATGGTGGCGGTTGCTCTGGTGTTACTGGTGGCTGAGCACGCCAATCTCTGGTTGACGCTGCCTGCGGCCATCATCATCGGTCGCGAAATTGTGGTTTCGGCACTGCGTGAATGGATGGCAGAGATAGGTGCCCGTGCGCATGTTGCCGTATCCAAGTTGGCAAAATGGAAAACCGCCGCACAGATGGTTGCCCTGGTAATTTTGCTGGCCAATCCACCGACCTTTACCGCCTGGGTTGTGCTCGGTTACGCGCTGCTGATCATTGCCGCGGTACTTACCTTGTGGTCGATGGCGCAGTACCTGCTGGCTGCATGGCCACACCTGCGAATCACCGCGGAAAAGAAATAAGCTTTTTTGAATCAAGGGGTTGACGGGCCGTTCTGAAGCTATAGAATGGCGGCCGTCAGCACGACAAGCGGGAATAGCTCAGTTGGTAGAGCACGACCTTGCCAAGGTCGGGGTCGCGAGTTCGAGTCTCGTTTCCCGCTCCAATTTCAACGGACCGTTTACACGGTCCGTTTAGTTTCAAGGCTGAGTAGCAGAGTGGTTATGCACCGGATTGCAAATCCGTGAACGCCGGTTCGATTCCGACCTCAGCCTCCAATTAGAAAAGCCTCGTAGATCACTGATTTACGAGGCTTTTTCATTTAAGCTTGAAACCTTGCGAGGTATCCAAGGGCTGCATATAGTCCAAGCCTCGCAATGCAGCGCTACCGCCCGAATGGCGAAATCGGTAGACGCAAGGGACTTAAAATCCCTCGAGGGTAACCTCGTGCCGGTTCGACCCCGGCTTCGGGCACCATGTACATGATTTCAGATGTTCCTGTATGAACCTGAAACCCACTAAAACCGGCACTCTTGCCGGTTTTTTTGTGCCAGTATGTTTTTGAATGATCCTGTACAGCTCCGCATTTTAGGGATACGTTTAGGGATATGTTTGGTTCGACAAGGAACGTATCCCTATGGCGCGCACTGTCACCCCTCTGACAGACCCGAAATGCGAGGCCGCCAGGCCACGCGAAAAGGACTACAAGCTATTTGATGGCCAAGGGTTGTACCTGTTGGTTAAACCTACGGGCGTGAAGTCCTGGCGATTCAAATACACCAAGCCAGACGGCCGTGGCGGCTTGACCGCATTTGGTAATTACCCGGCGCTGACGCTCAAGGGGGCCAGGGAGCGGCGAGCAGATGCATTGGAGTTGCTAGCTAACGGGCTTGACCCTGTCGAGCAAGCACGCCAAGTGAAGATTGATGAGGCCGCAGCTGGCACAAATACTTTCGAGGCTGTGGCGCGGGACTGGCATGCCAGGATGGGCAAGTGGTCGAAAGACCATGCGGCTAGGGTGCTGAAAGAGATTGAGGCTGACCTTTTTCCAGTACTTGGCAAACGCTTGGTATCTGAGCTGAAAACGCGTGACCTACTGGCAGCCCTCAAAATTGTTGAGAAGCGAGGGGCGCTTGATCTGGTTGGTCGCTTGCGCCAGCGCATCGTCGGCATCATGCGCGTTGCTGTTCAGCAGAACCTGATTGAGTTCAATCCGGCATTGGACTTGATAGGTGGCACTGTTAGCCCCAAGACCAAGCATCGGCCTGCGCTGCCGCTGGATCGATTGCCGGAGCTGATAGGGCGCATTGAAGCTGATGGCGGGCGACCGCTAACGCGACTTGCAACCATGCTGACTCTGCTGGTTTTCGTCCGCTCCAGTGAGCTGCGTTTTGCCCGCTGGCCTGAGTTCGATTTGAAGCGGGCAATCTGGACGATGCCTGGCGAGCGTACCGAGATTGAAGGGGTCAAGCGTTCGCACCGTGGGGCCAAAATGGGACCCCCCCATTTGGTGCCGTTGTCCCGCCAGGCTTTAGCCGTAATAGAGCAGGTACAACAGCTTACCGGCCGGTTTGATTTAGGGATGGTCTGAAAAAGACTTCCTGATTTTGGCAAAATATCCGCACTCCACCCGCCGAGTTTTCCGATGAAGCAGATGACCTTCGCCGACGCCGAGTATGCCGGCAAGCGCAAGCAGACCCGCAAAGAATTGTTCCTGATCGAGATGGATCGGGTAGTGCCATGGAAAGGGTTGATCGCTTTGATCGAGCCGCATTATCCAAAGGGTGAAGGCGGCCGACCGTCCTATCCGCTGATGGCGATGCTGCGAGTGCATCTGATGCAAAACTGGTTCGGTTACAGCGACCCGGCGATGGAAGAGGCGCTGTACGAGACCACCATCCTACGCCAGTTTGCCGGGCTGACTCTGGAGCGCATTCCTGACGAAACCACCATCCTCAACTTCCGCCGCTTGCTGGAAAAACACGAACTGGCTGCCGGCATCCTGGCCGTGATCAATGGCTACCTGGGTGACCGTGGTTTGTCGCTGCGCCAAGGCACCATCGTCGATGCCACGCTGATCAACGCGCCGAGTTCAACCAAGAACAAGAACGGTAAGCGTGACCCTGAGATGCACTCAACCAAGAAAGGCAATCAGTATTACTTCGGCATGAAGGCGCACATCGGGGTGGATGACGAGTCTGGCTTGGTGCACAGCGTGGTGGGTACTGCCGCCAACGTGGCGGATGTCACCCAGGTCGATAAGCTGCTGCACGGCGAGGAAAACATGGTGGGGGCCGATGCCGGATATACCGGTGTCGAGAAGCGCCCCGAGCATGAGGGCCGTCAAGTGATCTGGCAGGTTGCAGCACGGCGTAGCACTTACAAGAAACTCGGTAAGCGCAGCGCGCTGTACAAAGCCAAGCGCAAAATCGAGAAGGCCAAGGCCCAAGTGCGAGCCAAGGTCGAGCATCCGTTTCGGGTGATCAAGCGTCAGTTCGGTTATGTGAAGACGCGCTTCCGTGGCCTGGTCAAAAACACGGCGCAACTGGTGACTTTATTCGCGCTGTCAAATCTGTGGATGGCGCGCCGACATTTACTGACGAATGCAGGAGAGGTGCGCCCGTAATGCTGGAAATGGCTGCCGCGAGGTGCTCGCGGCGGCTAAAAACACAGAAATGAGCCGGTAATCTGATCGTTTTTGATCGATTTATCACTTTCGAAATCAGCAGAGGCTGACGTCAGCCAGAAATGCATGGCTACTTCAGAGGATCCTTAAGGATGCCAGCGATGAACAGCGCTACCGGGGCCGCCAGCAGCACAGCCTACCGCTCCTCGATCAGCTCAAGACCTGGCTGGAGAAAACCCAGCCGCAGGTCACGGCGCAGAATGCCCTGGGCAAAGCAGTGAACTACCTGGCGAGCAACTGGAGCCGACTCGAACGCTACATCGAGGCTGGCCACCTGCCGATCGATAACAACGCTGCCGAGCGCGCGATCCGGCCCTTCGTCATAGGTCGCAAGAACTGGCTGTTCAGCGACACGCCGAAAGGCGCGACCGCCAGCGCCCAACTCTACAGCCTGGTGGAAACCGCCAAGACCAATGGCCAGGAGCCCTACGCCTGGCTGCGCCATGTCCTCGAACGCCTGCCGCTGGCCAACAGCGTTGAAGCCTACGAAGCGCTGCTGCCTTGGAACTGCCAACCAACGACGCCACTGTAAAACGCAAAACCTCTCCAGAGGGAGGTGGGGTCTATGGAGCGCTTACGATGTATGTCGCAGCTGAGGTAAAAGATTCGTGAGCAAAGGTTACTTTGCTCTTTGCCGACCCCGTGCAGCCCAGTAGCATCGGTTCACTTGCATAAGGAGTGAGCGATGCGCACGAAATTAGATACCTGCCTGGAATCGATCAATCAGGTGGTACTGGGCAAGGAGGCGCAGGTTCGCCTAGCCATGACCTGCCTGCTGGCGCGCGGCCACCTGCTGATCGAGGATTTGCCCGGCATGGGTAAAACCACCCTCAGCCATGCTCTGGCCAAAGTGCTGGGCCTGAGTTTCCAGCGGATCCAGTTCACCTCTGACCTCTTGCCGGGTGACATCCTCGGCACCTCGGTGTTCGACAAGGACACCGGGCAATTTATCTTCCATCCGGGGCCAATCTTCGCCGAGCTGGTGCTCGCCGATGAGATCAACCGCGCCACGCCGAAAAGCCAGAGTGCGCTGCTTGAAGCCATGGAGGAGGGCCAGGTGACCATCGAAGGCGCGACCCGGCCGCTGCCTGAACCCTTCTTTGTAATTGCCACGCAGAACCCGGTCAGTCAGGGCGGCACTTTCGCCTTGCCCGAGTCGCAACTGGACCGTTTTCTGATGCGTCTATCGCTCGGCTATCCCGGCAAGGCTGCGGAAAAGGCCTTGCTGCTGGGCGACTCGCGGCGCTCCGTACTGCCCACCCTGCCAGCACTGCTGGATCATGCTGAACTGGCCCTGCTGCAGGCCGAAGTACCGAAGGTGCGCGCCAGCGATGCACTGATCGACTATGTGCTGCGCCTGGTCGATGCCACGCGCACCCAGCCGCAGTTCGCCTGGGGCCTGTCACCACGGGCTAGCCTGGCCCTGCTGGCAGCGGCACGAGCCTGGGCTTTCCTCGCCGGGCGTGACTACGTGATTCCCGAGGACGTACAGGCCGTACTGCCTTCGGTGGTCGGTCATCGCCTGCGTGAGCGCGCCGACCCGGCAGGGCATGGCGCCGGCAGCCTGGTGCAGTGGTTGTTGCGTGAGGTGCCGGCGCTTTGATCGCCCAGCTCAGACCGCGCTGGAACCGCTGGCTGGCGCGGCGCATTCCGGCTGCGGCCAGCGTGCGCCTGAACCAGCGGCGGATCTTTATCATCCCCAGCCGGGTCGGCGCGGCTTTTATGCTGGCGCTGCTGTTGATGCTACTGGCGGCGATCAACTACCAGAACAGCCTGGCCTATGGCCTGACCTTCCTGCTGGCCTCGGTGTTCGTCGTGGCCATTCTGCACACCTACCGCAACCTGGCTGGCTTGATCCTCAAAGCCGGTACTGCGCCGGCGGTATTTGTTGGCGAACCCGCCGGTTTTCGCGTGCGCCTGGAAAGCAGTCAGCGATCTCATCAGGCCGTCAGCCTGGGTTGGCCTCCGGCTGATTTGCAGACTCTGGATGTGCTGCCGCAGGGCGTGAGCGAATGTCAGCTAAACCTGCCGGCGCTGCAGCGCGGCTGGCTGCGGCCCGGTCGTCTGCGGGTTGAGAGCCGTTTCCCCCTGGGAATTCTGGTGGCTTGGAGCTGGGTCGATCTGGATCAGCAGGTGCTGGTCTACCCACGGCCATTGCCGGGTGATCTGCCGTTGTCCGCTGGTGCCAGTGAGGATCAGGACGAAGAGGGCAGTCGGCCCCATGGTCAGGGCGTGGATGATTATCAGGGGCTGAAGACCTACCAGCCAGGCGACTCCAAGCGACGTCTGCACTGGAAAGCCTATTCCCGTGGCCAAGGCCTGCTGGTCAAGGATTTCGCCTCAATCACTGGGCGTGATCTGTATCTGGATTTCGAGACATTGGCCGGCGATGTGGAGGCTCGCCTGTCGCTGCTCTGCCATTGGGTGTTGCAGCTGTCCGAACGGCAGCAGCCGTTTGCTCTGAGCCTGCCGGGTCAGGTGCTGGGCGCCGACAGTGGCGAGCTGCACCGTGATGCCTGCCTGCGCGCCCTGGCGCTGTTCGGGCGTGCGCCATGAGTCGGGTTACCGCGATTCCGCGGATCAGCCTGACCTGGCTGCTGGTGGCGCAGGTACTGGTGATCATTCCTCATCTGACGCACTTACCGCTGTGGATTATCGGCCTGTGGCTGGGTAGCGCAGCCTGGCGCATCCAGATTTTCCGCATGCGCGCGCGTTACCCTAATGCCTGGGCCAAGGGCGGTCTGATGTTGGCCGCAGCGCTTGGGGTGTTTCTCTCCCGTGGCAGCCTGATTGGCCTGGATGCCGGAGTGGTGCTGCTGGTCGCCGCTTTTGTACTGAAGCTGCTGGAGATGCGCACGCGACGTGATGCACTGGTGCTGATCTTTCTCGGCTTCTTTGTAGTGGTTACCGCCTACCTGTTCGATGACAGCATGCTGATGGCCTTCTACAGCCTGCTCCCGGTCACCGCCTTGCTCGCAGCCCTGATTGGCCTGCAGCAGAGCAGCCTGGCCGCGCAACCCTGGCCGACCGCACGCCTGGCCGGCGGGCTGCTGCTGCAGGCGTTGCCGGTGATGTTGCTGCTGTTTGTCTTTTTCCCGCGCATGGGCCCGCTGTGGTCGTTACCAGTGCCGAATGACAAGGCTACTACCGGCCTGTCGGACAGCATGGTCCCGGCGGATATCGCCGACCTTAGCCGTTCTGCAGCGCTGGCGTTTCGTGCCAGTTTCAACGGTGAAACACCGCCGCGCAGTGAGTTGTACTGGCGCGCGCTGACCCTGGATCGCTTCGATGGGCGGCGCTGGTCGCAATCCAATTACGCCGAGTTTGGCCCCGGCGCACAGTGGCAGAAGCGCGGCGAGGCGCTGAGTTACAGCATCGTTATGCAGCCGAGTTCACAGCGCTGGCTGTTTGCTCTGGATGTGGCGGAGACCACGTTGGAACAGACCCGGCAGATGAGCGATTTCCGTCTGCAGCGGCGTCAGCCAGTGGACCGCTCGCTGATCTATCAGGCCACCTCCTGGCCGCAGGCGCTACGCGAGCCGCAACCGCCTCGGGAAACCTTGCGTCGCGCCTTGCAGTTGCCGGATCAGGGCGAGCCGCGCAGCCGCGCCTGGGCTGAACAGCTCAAGCGTGAGTATGCGCAGCCCGAACAGCTGGTGCAGGCGCTGCTTAGTCATTTCAACCGCGAGCCCTTTGCCTACACCCTGCGCCCGCCGGTGCTGGGGCAGAACAATGTCGATGATTTCCTGTTTGAAACCCGCAGCGGCTTCTGCGCGCATTACGCCGGGGCCATGACCTATGTGCTGCGCGCGGCGGGCATTCCGGCGCGGGTCGTGGCCGGTTATCAGGGCGGCGAATACAACCCGGCGGGTAACTATGTGCAGGTGCGCCAGTTTGATGCTCATGCCTGGGTTGAGTACTGGCAGGAGGGACGGGGTTGGGTCAGTGTCGATCCGACCTTCCAGGTGGCACCTGAGCGGGTTGAAATGGGCCTGGAGGAGGCCCTGGCAGGTGAGCAGAGTTTTCTCGAAGATTCGCCTTTCTCCCCGCTGCGCTACCGCAACCTTAGTTGGCTGAATGAGTTGCGCCTAGCCTGGGACAATATCAATTACGGTTGGCAGCGCTGGGTGTTGGGCTACCAGAGTCAGCAGCAACTGGAGTTTCTTCAGCGTTGGCTGGGGCGGGTGGATGCCCAGGCGCTGGTGATCGGTTTGGTCGGTGGCGGGGCGCTGCTGCTTGGTTTGCTATCACTCTGGCTGTTCAAACCCTGGCAGCGTGAACGTGATGTGCAACAGCGGCTGTTTCGCCGCTTTGAGGGTCTGCTGGCGCGCCATGGCGTGCCACGTAGATCCGGCGAAGGGCCGCGTGACTATGCCGTGCGGGCATCCCAGCAGCTGCCAGCTCAGGCGCAAGCGATTAGCAATTTTGCGGCGGCCTTCGAGGCGCAGCGTTATGCCGGGCAAGAACCTTCTACCGTGCAGCTGCGCCTGCACCTGAAGACTCTCAGACGCGCGCTGCCTTGGCGGTTTACTCGTCTGGAGCCGTAGTACCGCGACCATTGGCCACTTGTGGCTAATCATCAAGCGCATAAGCTGGGGGCGATTTCACAGGAGTGATGCAGTGCAAGGCTTGATTGATGAAGTGCCACGACACGTACTGCGCATTCATATGCGCTTGTTTGCCTGCCGTGAACGGCTGCGGGTGGCCACCGATGACGAGGCCCTGCACGATCTGCGTATTGCCTTGCGCCAATTGCGCAGCCTGCTGCGGCCGTTATCTTCTGTCGCGGTCTGTGAGGCTTTGCAGCAGCGGGCGGCCGAGCTGGGTCGCCTGACCGGTCCACTACGCGACCGTGAAGTGCTGCAGGGCTATCTGCAACAGCAAGGGTTCGATAGCGCCGCACAATCCCGCTTGCCTCTGTTACAGCAAGGCTACCTGCAGCTGTTGGACAGCCCACCGTTGGCCCATTTGCTCAATGCATTGGATGACTGGCCGCAGCAGTGGCGCCAGGCTGCCAGCAACGGGCAACTGCGTGGTCTGGACAAACTGATCAGGCAACGCCTGCGCAAGGATCGCAAGCGGCTGGCGCAGGCACTGCTTGACCCCGCCCATGACCGTCATCGCCTGCGTTTGCTGGTCAAACGTCTGCGTTATGCCGCTGAGGCCTATCCGCAGTTGGCCGATTTGTCCGGGTGTATGCGCATGCAGCTGAAACAGGTGCAGTCAGCGCTGGGTGATTGGCACGACCACTGGCAGTGGCTGCAGCGCGCTGAGGTGGAAGTGGATCTGCAGCCCTGTGTGCCTGCTTGGCGTGAGGCAATGCTGAGTGCCGAGCAGCAGGCTGATCTGGCCTTAGAGGGATTGACCGCAGGGTTTGTTCGCACCAGCAGCTGAGTTGGCGGAAAAGTCGTTATACCTTCGGCTTGTTTGACCGAAATGTCGTGTCATCTGTGCTCACCTTTGCCCTAAGATCACCGGCATCTTCAGTGTTCGAGGTGGTTATGGGCTTTTCCGAATTACTCCAGGCGGTGCGCGACAACCCTCAGTCGGTGTCGATTCCCGCGCAGTGGGGGCAGGGTCGCGCCAGTTTTGGTGGCCTGGTGGCGGCGCTGGTATACGAGGCCATGCGCGCTCAGGTGCCGAGCGGACGACCGCCGCGTTCACTGGCGATTACCTTTGTTGGTCCAGCCGCGCCTGATGTGCCAGTACGCTTTGAAGTGGAAGTGCTGCGCGAAGGCAAGGCTGTCAGCCAGGTGCTGGGGCGGGCGACACAGGATGGTCAGGTGGTGACCCTAGTGCAGGGCAGCTTCGGCGCCGGGCGTGAGTCGCGCATCGCCGTGCAGGCCGATCCCGCGCCGCAAGCCAAGGCGGTGGAGGAGTGCCAGGAGCTGCCATATATCCCCAATGTCACCCCAGAGTTCACGCGTTTTCTGGCCATGCGCTGGGCGTTTGGTGGCATGCCATTTACCAATATTCCGTCGCGCGACATGGGGGGGTGGGTACGCTTGCGTGATCAAGGCAGTGCCGAACCGGCGAATGAGGCCCATCTGCTGGCTCTGGTCGACGCTTGGCCGCCTGCGGTGTTGCCACACCTCAGCACGCCGGCTCCTGGCAGCTCGCTGACCTGGACCATCGAGTTTGTCCAGCCGATGAGCGAACTGAGTACCCTTGATTGGTGCCTGTATCGTGCGCAGATCGAACATGCCCGCGATGGTTATGGCCACGTCGCCGCCGCACTCTGGTCGCCAGCCGGTGAGCTGCTGGCGATCAGCCGGCAGACAGTCGTCGTGTTCGATTAATAAGCCTGTTGCGCCGGCTCTATAACTTGAGCTGGCGAATCGCCTTGTTCAGCTCGCCGGCGAGGCTGGCCAGGTCGGCACTGGTTGTCGCCGACTGACCAGTCTGGCCGACGGTCTGCTCGGTGACATCGCGGATGCGCATCACCGCGCGGTTCATCTCTTCGGCCACTTGGCTCTGCTGTTCCGCTGCCACGGCGATCTGCGTATTGCTTTCACGCATATGCGCCACGGACTCGGTGATGGCGACCAGCGCCTGACCGGCCTCACCGGCCTGTTTGACGCATTCATCGGCCTTGATCGAGCTGTCCTGCATAAAGTCCACGGCATCGCGGGTGCCGCTTTGCAGGGTGTTGATCATCTGGGTGATCACGTCGGTGGAGTCCTGCACGCGTTTGGCCAGGTTGCGCACTTCATCGGCGACCACGGCAAAGCCACGGCCCATTTCGCCGGCGCGGGCAGCTTCGATGGCAGCGTTCAGAGCGAGCAGGTTGGTCTGCTCGGCTATGCCGTGAATTTCACTGACCACGCCACCGATCTTCTTGCTGTCGATCGCCAGCTGCTCGATCATCTGTGCGGTCTGCTGCACGCCGCTGGACAGCCCGGAAATCGACAGGCTCACCCGGTTGACCGCCTGTTGACCGCTGCGCGCCAGGTGCTCGGCGTTTTGTGACTGGTCGCGGGTGTCGGCCGTGTGCTCGGCAATATGGTGCACGGTGGCGGACATCTCATTGATCGCCGTGGCCGCCTGCTCGGTTTCGCTCTGTTGTTCGAGCATGCCCTGGCGTACATCGCGCATATTGCCGGCCAAGCGCTCTGCGCCTTCATCCAGTTGCGCGGCTGACTGGGCGACGATGCCAACTACGCGCTGGTAACCGGCCTGCATGGCATTGAAGGCGCTAGCCATCTGGCCCACTTCATCCTTGCTGTCGAGTGGTACGCGGGCGCGGAGGTCACCGCTTTTTTCCACCTGCAGCATCACATCCTTGAGGGTGTTGAGGTGGCTGAGCAGAAAGCGAATCAGTAACTGCGAGGCCGCCAGCAACAGCAGCATCAATAGCGCGACGACCAGGGCGTAACTAGGAGCACGGTCGAAAAACACCTCGGGCAGACTTGGCGCCGAGGCGGTGATGGCCAGGCGCTGACCGTCTTCGTGGACGATGACTTCGACGCCGATCAGCCCCGCGCTGCCATTTAAATCGACCCAGCCGAGTGCGTTGGCCAGGGCGCTGCCCTGATTATCCGGTAGGCGCGGAGCCTGGCCCGTGGCAAAACTCAACAGGTTGCTCGCGCTTGGCAGGGACTGCTCCTGTGGCCATTGGTTTAACAGTCGGGCTTGCTGCTGCGCGGCCTGCTTGGCGGCGGCGTGATGCACCTGCTGCTCCAGATGCAGCGCGTAGAGCACCAATAGCAGCGTGGTAAAGAAGGCCACGGCATTTACGGCCCAGAATTTGTACTTCAGGGAAAGGTCGCTGATCCAATGGCCCATGCAGGTGTCTCTGTGTGAGGTGAAGGCTTGGCAAAGTGCCAGTAGTGTCGCTCAGCCTCACAGTGGATCTATTGATCCTTATCAACAAGCCAGCCGGCATCGCGCTACTGGACGATTAGCTGGCGACACCCTTGAACGCGGGTAGTTTGAAGAAGGCCTGCGCTGCTGCACTGGTATGGATCGCCACCATCTGCTCGGTTTCACCACGATGCAGCGCCACTTCACGCAACACTTCAACCAGAAAGGCGGGCTCGTTACGGCCGCTCTTCGGTTTCGGCCGCAGGCTGCGCGGCAGCAGGAAGGGGGCATCACTTTCCAGCATCAGGCGGCCACGGGGTATTTCCTTGACCAGTGGGTGCAGATGGCTGCCGCGGCGCTCGTCGCAGATCCAGCCGGTGATGCCGATGTGCAGGTCCATGTCCAGGTAGTTGAACAACGCACGCTTCTCCCCGGTAAAGCAGTGCACCACGGCCGCCGGCAACTGGTCGCGGAAATGCCGCAGGATGGCCAGCAGCCGCTCGTCGGCATCGCGTTCATGTAGAAACACCGGCAGTTGCAGTTCTACCGCCAGGGCCAGTTGTTGCTCCAGCACCTGCTCCTGTTGTGGCCGTGGTGAAAAATCGCGATTGAAGTCAAGCCCGCATTCGCCCACCGCGCGCACCCTGGGATCGGCCAGCAAGGCCTTGAGCTGCGCATGGCTGTCGCTGTTCCAGTTGCTGGCATCGTGGGGGTGGATACCGGCGGTACTGAACAAATGTTCTGCGCTGTCATCCAACTGCCGGCACAGTTCCAGGGCGTGCTGGCTTTCCGTCAGGCTGGTGCCGGTCAGCAACATGTGCTGGACGCCTGCCGCATAGGCGCGAGCGAGGAGTGCTTCGCGTTGTTCGGCAAAGCTTGGATGAGTCAGATTGACGCCGATGTCGATGAGTTGCATGGTGCTACCTGCTGAATTGATTGGGCAGCATAACAGAGCTTTTTTAATAGATTAAAAGTCAATAAATACAGCCAGTTAAAGCCTATACATGATGTTGCATATGATTGCTGGCTGGCGTCCGGAGGCGGGCTGTGCGAACCTCCGCGCCCCGCGCGAGGGATCAGTTGCCTTGTCTGCAGCCTGTTTCGCCGGGTGGCGGTGCTGATCTGTCGGACGATTCTGCCCTGGAGCCTTGATGTCGCGAGTGCTGCTCACCTGCTGCCTATTGCTGCTGTCCTGCACAGCGGTAGCGCGCGTGGCTGGCCCACTGGAAGTCGAGCAACCCAAGGCAGCCCGTGACCTGGCAAGCATTCGCAGCAGTGGTGAATTGCGCGTGCTGGTCAACCAGAGTCGCAACAGCTCGGGTGAGGTCAGAGGCCAGAGCATTGGCGTCGAATATCAGCGCGTGCGCGCTTTCGAGCAGTACCTTAATCGCAACGCGCGTGATGGCCGCACGCTCAAACTGAAGATCATCCCGCGTGCCAAGGATCAGCTGCTGGCCGCCTTGCAGCGCGGCGAGGGTGACCTGGTTGCCCCCGGTGAGCTGCTGAGTATGCCGCGTGGCAGCAAACTCAGCGCCAGTGCAGCGATCCGCAACAACGTGCCGCTGATCATCGTCGCCAAACAGGGTAACCGTCGTTACCAGAACCTCGAACAACTGTCGGGGCGCAGTTTGGCGTTGCCAGCAGGCAGTGTGGCGGGGGAGGCGGTGCGGGCGCTCAATCAGCGGCTGATCGACAGCAAACGCTCACCAATTGTCGTCGAGTGGGTCGACCCGAGCCTGGCGGTCGAGGATGTGCTGGAAATGGTTCAGGCCGGTATCTTCAGCGTCACGGCGGTCGAGCAACCGATTGCCGAGCGTTGGGCCAAGGTGATGCCCAAGCTGCGCCTGGACCGTCATCTGCAATTGGCCAGCGACGGTGATATGCGCTGGTATGTGCGCCGCGACACCCCCATGCTTGGCGCGAGCATCGACCGCTTCCTCAAGGGATATCGTGACCCGGCAGATCAGGACGCGGCGTTCCAACGCGTCTACCGGCGCCTGTACAAGGTGCATTACCCGCTGGGCCGTACCGAGCGTCAGCGGCTGGAAAAAGTCCGCCCGGTACTGCAGCGCTATGCGACTCAGCATGATTTCGATTGGCTGGCGCTGGCTGCCGTGGCCTTCAAGGAATCCACTCTTAACCCCGCCGCGCGCGGGGCCGGTGGCGCGACCGGACTGATGCAGATCACCCCGGCGGCGGCGCGCAGCGTTGGCGTGAGCAATATCGGCGTGCTGGATAACAATGTGCAGGCCAGCGCCAAGTACCTGGCGATGATTCGTCGCAACTACTTCAACAGCCCACAGCTCAACGAGCGTGAGCGCATGGCCTTTATTCTGGCCGGTTACAACATGGGCCCGCAACGAGTGCAGAGCTTGCGGGCAGAAGCGCGTCGGCGTGGCTTGAACCCCAACCAGTGGTTCTTTCAGGTTGAGCGGGTGGCGATGGAGCAGATGGGCATGGGCGTGGTCAGCTATGTGAATAGTGTGAATAAGTACTACCTTGCTTATGACCGCGAGCGCTATCTGCTGGAGCCCTAGCGCGTAGGTTGAGAATGTTGATCTATTAATTTATTCGATACTTTAAAGCGATTTTATCCGCTTTAAATATTGGTTAATTGGTTTAATCTTCGTTCCATCAACTCCCCACTACAAGGACTGCTGCATATGAACGCTCTGATCAAATCTGTTGTTGCAACTCAAGCTGGCTATGGCCTTACCGTGCTGCGGATCATCGCCGGCATTACCTTTGCCGCCCACGGTGCGCAGAAGCTGTTTGGCTGGTTTGGCGGTTACGGTCTGGAAGGTGTAGGCCAGTGGATGGAAAGTATCGGCCTGGCGCCGGGCTACTTGTTGGCACTGATGGCCGGTAGCGCCGAGTTCTTTGGTGGCATTGCCTTGATTATCGGTCTGCTGGCGCGCCCAGCTGCAGCGGTGTTGGCAGTGACCATGGTGGTGGCGATTGCCACTGTGCACCTGGCTAACGGCTTCTTTATGAGCAACAACGGTTATGAGTTTGCCCTGGCACTCCTGGCGATCAGCGTCGCGATCCTGATTGAAGGTGCTGGCAAGCTGTCGCTGGACAAGCGCATCGCCGGTTAATCGACACGGCAGCAGCCAGTAAAAAGCCCACTTCGGTGGGCTTTTTACGTTTCAGGGTTGGGGCTTGTTCTGCGTCGCCAGCTGTTCGGCGGCTTCCAGGCGCAGTTGTTCGCGTTCATCGAAGTTCTCTGCGGCCAGCTGGGCAATGGCGGCGCGTTTGTCGCTGGCGCTCATGCCTGGGTTGTTCTCGATGGCGGCTTTTTCACTGCGGTACTGGGCAATGCGTTTTTTCCAGGTTTGCCGCTGCTGATCGAGCACTTCGAGGCGCTGGGTGGCTTCGGCGCCGACCAGTTGTTGACGCAGTTGGCGGATCTGTTCCGGTTTGGCGCCTGCCGCCTGCAATTTCGCAGTCTGTTGGCGCAGCTCGTTCTGCAGTTGCGGCAGCACGGTGTCCTGCATCTCTGCAGGCAGGCTGTTGCGCAGTTGGTCAACGGCGGCGGCTTTGCCGGCATCGTCCAGCTGGCTGTTCTGCAGAATCGCCAGACGTTGCAGAGTGAACTGGTTGTAGGCCTCTTCGCGGGCAAAGAATGCCTGCTGCGTTTCACTGTCGAAAATCCGCGCACGCAGTGCCTGCACGGCGGTCTCACGCTGGCGCAGGGCCTCCAGATTGGCCATCTGCGGCAGGTCACGTTCGAGCAGCACCAGTTCGCGCTTGTAGTCGAGGTATTGGTTTAGCAGGACCAGGGCCTGTTCGCGGGCATTGGCCGGCAGCTCTGCGGCGATATAGGCGCGCAGCCGTTCGACGCTGGCACGCAGCGGTTCTTCACCGGCTGCGGCAAGGAAATAATCGAAGATCCGCCGGATGTCTTCGCTGATCAGCAGGTTGCCGTTGGCGTCCAGGCGAAAGATGCCATCCACCGTGGTGCCGCCAAACGAAGCGGGCAGGGTTTTTAGTGGCTCTACCTTGGCCTGCATGCCAGTCTGGATTGGTATGGCGGCGGGCTTATCAGTGCGGTGAATCGGCTGTGGCCCATCGCCGCTGAGCTGCGCGGGAATATCCACGGGTTGCAGGTACAGCGCGAGAGCCAGGCAGGCGGCGAACAACAGCGGGGACAACAGCAGAAATTTTTTCACAGGCACTCTTTAGACGGACAGACGAATTCGGCGAGGCGGGCAGAAACGCCAGGGGCTGAGGTTAGCCCCTGGCGAAGCTGTTACAGGCCGTCGTTTTTCAGGCGGTTGGCGTGCTGGCGATAGACCGTGACCGGGTCGGTCTCGAACAGGCTGGTCAGCCCCAGCGTCTGGTTGACCTCGTCGAGGTGGTTCATCCGGTAGTTATCGCGGATCACCTTGCCCATGCGCGAGCTGCAGCGACCAACCAGGCCATCGTTGGCTTCGCCCTTGAACGTCAGGGCAGTGGCGCCGAGCAGAAGGTCGCTGGGGTCGATGATATTAGTCACCGGGCTGGTGCCACTCCAGGAGTAGTAGCGCACGCCATTCACTCTGTAGGCCCCTTCACCGCAAGCGGTGGTGGGAATGCCCTGCGGGAACTTGGCATTGAAGCGCGCCGCGCCCTCGCTGTTGAGCGACTCCAGCGAGCCCAGAGCGTTCTGCGGGCTGGTGCTGGAACTGCCGGAGAGAAAGTTGATCAGCGTGCCGAGGCCATTGACGATGCCGGCCAGCAGTGTTTCCCCGGCCGAACCTGGCGGTACCTGGCGGATAAAGTCGGCTGTGGCCGAGCCTTTGTGCGGTGCACCGACGCTGGTGGCTGAGGCAATCAGGTTGGGGCTGACGGCGGCGACATAGCGGATGGTCGGGCCGCCATGGCTATGGCTGATCAGATTGACCTTAGGTTTGCCGCTGATGGCGACAATGTCTTCCACCTGGGCCAGCAGTTCTTCGCCGCGGGCTTCCGAGGTGTTCAGTTGACTGACTTCGGTGATGTACACGCTGGCGCCGTCGCGGCGCAGCGCCGCAGGAATGCCATACCAGTAATCGACACCCAGGATGCTGTCGAAACCGAGCATGCCGTGGGCCAGTACGACCGGGTATTTGGTCTGGGTGTAGCCGGAGGAGCCGAACCAGAATGCATGGGTATTGCCGGAGGCCAGTAAGCCGGCGCCCAGGCAGAGGGCGAGCAGAGTTTTATTGTTGTTCATTGGTGCTCTCGCAAGGGGTTATCGGGCAGTTCAAAGCAATCCATGCAGCCAAAACGCCCATCCCGTGGCGTGTACATCAGCCCGGAAGTATTGGCAGAAACCATGCCAGTAGCCGGAAACAGCCGTGTAGCCCTCTGCTACGGGCGCTACATCGAAGTTGTGCGCAACCCGCAGCAGGCGCAGTACTGCGGGTTTGTTACGGGGTGAAACGGATTCAGGCCCCAGATGATGGAGCAGCGGCTTGCGCGCCGGCGGCAAAAAGCCAGGCTGACAGGCTGATAAGAAGTGCCACCAATCAAAGGTTGGGGTGGTTGGGTATGGCCGCAGCCGAGCGTCTTGACAGTGTTGCGCGGGCTTCTCTAGGATGCCGACCCATGCGCCGATTTAAACAGCTACTTGCGGGGCGCCGGGTTAACTGCTGATTGCAGCGCCCTGAGAAGTACTCTTCGGAGGCTTTGAAATTCCGCTAAAGCGCTGGTTCGGTGTCGCCTCTCACCGCTGCCCAGCGGACTCAATGAGGCAGAGACATATCGATGCACTGTCCCCAACCGCTTATTCGTCTAGCCCCGATCACGTCCGGGCTGACCCTGCACAATCCGAAAATCCTCCTTGGCGGCAGCCACCAGCCGACGCGGTTGCGCTACCTTGATGGCTGGCCCAAACGCTGGCCGGGGCCGCGTACCTTCCTGATCAACTTTGTGCATGACGGCGAATCCCTGGCGCGCTTTGCCAGCAATCATTTCGATATGGCGGTGATCCAGGCGCCAACGGCCGCGCAGCTGGATGAAACCGTGCGTCAGTTGACGCGCGTAGCCAAGCAGGGGCTGATTACCCGGCGCTGAGCGAATCCCACAACGGCTTGGCCACAGCCACTGCCGATCCGCTAGGCTCAAACGATATTGTCAGGGAGTGGGCTATGTTCGAATCCGCCGAGATCGGCCGCAGCATTGATAAAGAAACCTTTGAGGCCGAGGCCCCCGCGCTGCGCGAAGCGCTGCTGGAGGCGCAGTACGAACTGCAGCAGCAAGGGCGTTTTGCCGTGCTTATTCTGATCAACGGCATCGAAGGTGCGGGTAAGGGCGAGACGGTCAAGCTGCTCAATGAGTGGATGGATGCGCGACTGATTCAGGTCAGTACCTTCGATCAGCAGACTGATGAAGAACTGGCGCGGCCGCCGGCCTGGCGCTACTGGCGGCAACTGCCACCCAAGGGGCGCATCGGCATTTTCTTCGGTAACTGGTACAGCCAGATGCTGCAGGGGCGGGTGCATGGGCGGATCAAGAACGCCGTGCTCGATCAGGCCATCGACACCACACTCGGGCTGGAGCGCATGCTCTGCGATGAGGGCACGCTGATCTTCAAGTTCTGGTTCCATCTGTCCAAGCAGCAGATGAAGGCGCGGCTCAAGGCACTGCAGGATGACCCCTTGCACAGCTGGCGGATCAGCCCGTTGGACTGGCAACAGTCAAAAACCTACGACAAATTTGTACGCGTCGGTGAGCGTGTGCTGCGCCGCACCAGCCGCGATTATGCGCCCTGGTATGTAGTGGAAGGTGTGGATGAGTATTACCGCAGCCTGACGGTCGGACGCATCCTGCTCGATGGCTTGCAAGCCGCGTTGAAGGCCAAGGCGCGCCCCGTGCCCCATCCGCATGCCGCGCCGCTGACCTCCAGCCTGGATGAACGTGGGCTGATCGACAGCCTGGACATGACTCAGGCGCTGGACAAGGACAGCTACAACGAGCAACTGGTGCTTGAGCAGGCGCGGTTGTCCAGCCTGATGCGCGACAAACGCATGCGTCGCCATTCGTTGATTGCGGTGTTCGAAGGCAATGATGCAGCCGGTAAGGGCGGGGCAATTCGCCGGGTGATTGGCGCGCTCGATCCGCGCCAGTACCGCATTGTTCCGGTTGCCGCGCCGACCGAGGAAGAGCGTGCGCAGCCTTATCTGTGGCGCTTCTGGCGGCATATTCCACTCCGCGGGAAGTTCACCGTGTTTGATCGCTCCTGGTATGGCCGGGTGCTGGTGGAACGGGTCGAGGGCTTCTGCAGCACTGGCGACTGGCTACGCGCCTATGGCGAGATCAATGACTTCGAAGAGCAGCTCAGCGAAGCCGGCGTGGTGCTGGTGAAGTTCTGGCTGTCGATCGATCAGCAAACCCAGTTGGAACGCTTCAAGGCGCGTGAGCAGATCCCCTTCAAACGTTTCAAGATCACCGAAGAAGATTGGCGTAACCGTGATAAGTGGCCGCTGTACCGCGATGCAGTGGGCGATATGGTCGACCGTACCAGTACGGAAATTGCGCCCTGGACGCTGGTGGAAGCCAATGACAAGCGCTTTGCCCGAATCAAGGTACTGAGCACCATCAATGAGGCGCTTGAAGCCGCATTCGCAAAAGACTGAGGCACATGGACAACAGGATGGTCGCGCATACGACTGATGAATGATCATCGCTGAGTGAGATTGTCCGGCTTTATTCTTGTTGGCAACTCAACCCAATAACAATGAGGTGCGACATGCGTGAAGTGGTGATCGTTGACAGCGTACGGACTGGCTTGGCCAAGTCCTTCCGTGGCAAGTTCAATCTGACCCGTCCAGACGACATGGCGGCTCATTGCGTCAATGCACTGCTGGCGCGCAGCGGTATCGACCCGGCGCTGGTGGATGACTGTATCGTTGGCGCTGGCTCCAATGAAGGCGCCCAGGGCATGAACATCGGCCGCAACGTGGCCGTGCTGTCCGGCCTGGGCACCAACGTGGCCGGCATGACTCTCAACCGTTTCTGCTCCTCGGGCCTGCAGGCCATCGCGATTGCTGCCAACCAGGTGGCGTCGGGCTGCAGCGATGTCATCGTCGCAGGCGGTGTCGAGTCGATCACCATGACCCTGAAAAGCATGAACACGCAGAACCTGTTCAACCCGTTGCTGCAGAAAGAGGTGCCGGGTATCTATTACCCGATGGGCCAGACCGCTGAGATCGTTGCGCGCCGCTACAACGTCAGCCGCGAAGCCCAGGACGCTTACGCCCTGCAGAGCCAGCAGCGCACTGCGCGAGCGCAGGCCGAAGGCTTGTTCGACGATGAAATCGTGCCGATGCACGTGAAATATCAAGTCGAAGACAAAGCCAGTGGCGAGAAGAGCATCGCCGACGGCATCGTCGCTCACGACGACTGCAACCGTGCTGACACCACCTTGGAAAGCCTCGCTGCGCTCAAACCGGTGTTTGCCGACGACGGCTCGGTCACCGCTGGCAATGCCTCGCAGCTCTCCGATGGCGCGTCGATGACTCTGGTGTTGAGCCTGGAAAAGGCCATCGAGCTGGGGCTCAAGCCGCTGGCGTTCTTCCGCGGCTTTGTTGCCGCTGGCTGCGAACCGGACGAGATGGGCATTGGTCCGGTGTTCTCGGTGCCCAAGCTGCTCAAGGCCAAGGGTCTGAGCATTGCCGATATCGACCTGTGGGAGCTTAACGAAGCCTTTGCTTCGCAGTGCCTGTATGCCCGCGACCGTCTGGAAATCGATAACGCCAAGTACAACGTCAATGGCGGCTCGATTTCCATCGGCCACCCGTTCGGCATGACCGGTTCGCGTCAGGTCGGCCATCTGGTGCGTGAGCTACAGCGGCGCCAGCTGCGCTACGGCATCGTCACCATGTGTGTGGGCGGCGGCATGGGCGCAACCGGGTTGTTTGAAGCGGTGCGCTGATCGTCCTGCGCTAAATAAAAAACCGCGACGTGTCGCGGTTTTTTATTGGCTGGTCTTTGTGTTCAGAATGCGCGGCTTTCGATGATCTCGTTGGCCTGGATCATCCTGCGGATATAGAAGGCGATCTCGCGTTCGGCATCCGTTCGGTTGAAATAGGGGCCTTCCAGGGTGCCCTCGCGGGTGGAGAAGAAGAACTGGCCGTTGACCGCGCTAACGCGTTCGCTGCGGTAGTGGGTGCCGGGGTTATGGTCGATATGGCGTTGACCGAACATAGATGAACCTCCCGCAAAGTGAGCTTCTAAGCTTCTGAGGTCAGTCTAAACGGGGTTTTTATGGTTGCATCAAATAGCGACAAATGGTCGTTTTTGCCGAAATTCGGCATGATTTCCACGGGTTTTATATTTTTTGACGCCAGAATTTCGGCTTGGTGTTATGCGGCTATCAGTACAGTTGCCGTGAATAGCCGTTCATGGCTGTGGCTGTGCCGGTCTGCAGGCGCGACCTAGAATGCTGCATGACCGCTCCAACTTGCATCGGGCAAAGGTTGCGGTGCAGGTTGTGAGGCGTTTATGCATATTTCTTCCGGTCGCTGGCTCTATGGTCTTTTTCTCGCGCTGCTGACTGCGGTGTTGTGGGGCGTGCTGCCGATCAAACTCAAGCAAGTGCTGCAGGTGATGGATCCGGTTACGGTGACCTGGTTTCGCCTGCTGGTTTCCGGCTCCATCCTGCTGGCCTACCTGGCGGCCAGCAAGCGTCTGCCGGCGTTCCGCCCATTAGGCAAGAAGGGCGCCTGGCTCCTGCTGCTGGCGATAGCCGGGTTGACCGCCAATTATGTGCTGTATCTGGTCGGCCTCAACCTGCTCAGCCCCGGCACGACCCAGCTGGTGATTCAGGTGGCGCCGATTCTGCTGCTGGTCAGTAGCATCTTTATCTTCCGCGAGCGCTTCAGCCTCGGTCAGGGGCTTGGTTTGCTGGTACTGCTGATTGGCTTTGCCCTGTTCTTCAACCAGCGTCTTGGCGAGCTGCTGACTTCGCTGACGGCCTACACCACGGGTGTGCTGGTCGTGCTATTGGCCGCTTTTGTCTGGGCCTTTTATGGCTTGGCGCAGAAGCAGTTGCTGACGGTGTGGAATTCACTGCAGGTGATGATGGTGATCTACCTGGCCTGCGCTCTATTGCTGACACCCTGGGCACATCCGCTGCAGGCGTTTGAGCTGAGCCCGCTGCAGGGCTGGCTGCTGTTTGCCTGCTGCCTGAATACGTTGGTGGCCTACGGCGCGTTTGCCGAAGCGCTGGCGCATTGGGAGGCTTCGCGGGTCAGCGCAGCATTGGCGATTACCCCGTTGGTAACCTTTACCTCGGTGGCGCTGGCTGCCAGCTGGTGGCCTGATCATGTGCAGCCTGAGCAGATCAATTGGCTGGCCTATGGCGGAGCGGTGCTGGTGGTGTTGGGGTCAGCGCTGACGGCACTTGGCCCATCGCTGCTCGCCAGCTGGAAAGCCCGTAGGAGTGACGTGATGCCCGTAGGAGCCCTGAAATGAGCCAGGATGAGCTGGCGCGAATCAACGCCAAGATACTTGCTGTCGGAGAACAATCTTTGCCGGCGGTGACCCTGCGTGATGGCAGTCGTGTCCAGACGGGCACGGTGGCCACCATGCTGCACAACATCGAACTGTATAACCAGGGTGAGCGCGGCGAGGTCGAGCGTGAGCTGGAACTGGCCGTACCTACACTTTGCCGCATTGGCCTGTTCCAGCTGTTTTCCCCGGAGGAGTGGAGCGCGAGTGAAGATAATCCAGGCCGTCGCTATGTCGGCCTGAAAGCCCGTGAGTACCTCGGCGACTAGGCTTTTACGCCCAGACTTTCCGCACGGCGCAACCAGCTCTGGCGTTGTTCTTCGCTGGAGGGGCGCACGGGAGCGAACTCGGCCAGGCGGCGGGTTTTGATGCCGCTGAAGCCGAGGATGGTACGAGTCATCTGTCGGTGCCCGGGTGCGCCGTAGATCCAGCGGAAGTACCAGGGCGGCGTATCCATGGTCACCAGCAGGTCGGCGGTGCGCCCGGTCAGCAGCTTGTCCCAGAGTTGCGAGCGGTTGCGGTACTTGAAGGCAAAGCCGGGCAGAAAGGTGCGGTCAAAAAAGCCTTTGAGCAGCGCAGGAATACCGCCCCACCAGACCGGATAGACGAATACTAGGTGTTCGGCCCAGTGGATCTGCCGCTGTGCTTCCAGCAGATCGGGTTCCAGTTGCTGGCTTTGCTCGTAGCCATCACGCAGCACTGGGTCATAGCTCATCTCTCCCAGCTTCAACTGGCGTACCACATGGCCCTTGCTGCGAGCTCCCTGGGCATAGGCTTCGCCGAGGGCATGGCAGAAGCTGGTGCCCTTCGGTGTGCCGAGAATCATCAGGATGCGTTTGCCATCACCTTCCAGTGGTGTTGCGCCGCTCTTTGCCGCTTCACTCATGTTGACCCGCCTCCAGCATGTTTTCGGGACGCACCCAGGCGTCGAATTGTTCATTGCTCAGGTAACCCAGCTGCAGCGCCGCTTCTCGCAGGGTGGTGCCATCCTGGTAGGCCTGCTTGGCGATCTGGGCGGCCTTGTCATAGCCGATATGCGGGTTCAGCGCGGTTACCAGCATCAGGCCGCGCTCCAAGTGCTCGGCCATTTTCACAGCGTCCGGTTGCAGGCCAGCGACGCAGTGCTGCTGGAAGTTATGGCAGCCGTCCGCCAGCAGACGTATCGATTGCAACAGGTTGTGAATGATCACCGGCTTGAACACGTTGAGTTGCAGATGGCCCTGGCTTGCGGCAAAGGCAATCGTGGTGTCGTTACCAAGAACTTGGCAAGCCAGCATCGACAGCGCCTCGCATTGGGTTGGATTGACCTTGCCCGGCATGATCGAGCTGCCCGGCTCATTGGCGGGCAAACGCACCTCGGCAAAGCCAGCGCGTGGGCCGGAGCCCAGCAACCGCAGATCGTTAGCCAGTTTCATA
Source organism: Pseudomonas anguilliseptica (assembly GCF_900105355.1). NCBI lineage: Bacteria > Pseudomonadati > Pseudomonadota > Gammaproteobacteria > Pseudomonadales > Pseudomonadaceae > Pseudomonas > Pseudomonas anguilliseptica. The sequence goes on along the minus strand of NZ_FNSC01000001.1, from coordinate 4,142,672 downwards.
AGGGCCACTGCCAGGGTTTTCAAGGCGCCCGATAGCGCCACCAGCGGTTCGTGGCCGGAGAGGGCGGCGAATTTGTTCGGCGCGCTGACCAGCGGCAGCCCGATCAATGCGGCCAGTTCGGCGGCCATGGCATCGGCAAAGCCCTGCGGCGAGTTCAAACCAGTGCCGACTGCCGTGCCGCCCTGGGCCAGTTCACAGGCAGCCGGCAGAGCGGCCTGGATGGCGCGTTCGGCATAGCCCAGCTGCGCGACAAAGGCCGATAGCTCCTGGCCGAAGGTCATCGGTGTGGCGTCCATCATGTGTGTGCGCCCGGTCTTGACCAGCCGCGCATGCTGTTCAGCTTGTTCCTGCAGTCCATCACGCAGTTCACGCACGGCGGGCAGCAGCTGCTGCTGCACGGCTTGCACGGCGGCGATATGCATGGCGGTGGGGAAGCTGTCGTTGGAGCTTTGCGCGCGGTTGACATGGTCGTTGGGGTGCACCGGCGTCTTGCCGCCACGGCCGTTGCCTGCCAGTTCGTTGGCCCGCCCGGCAATCACCTCGTTGACGTTCATGTTGCTTTGCGTGCCGCTGCCGGTTTGCCAGACCACCAGGGGGAATTGCTCATCATGCTGACCGGCCAACACTTCATTGGCGGCCTGCTCGATCAGCCGGGCCAAGTCTGCCGGCAACTCACCGATACGCTGATTAACCCGTGCGGCGGCTTTTTTGATCAGCGCCAGGACATGCACCACCGGCAAGGGCATGCGTTCCTGACCGATAGCGAAGTTGATCAGCGAGCGCTGGGTCTGCGCGCCCCAATAGGCTTCATCAGGTACTTCGATGGGGCCCAGGCTGTCGGTTTCAGTGCGGCTCATGGCGGCTCTCCTGATGGTTGCGCGTGCAGCAAAGGAATTGCCAGGCCAGCGGCTGCCGCCTGGGCGTATCTCAGCTTAGGTCGCTGTGCATCAGCAGAGGTTCAACTGCCACAGGTAACTAACAGGTAACTACCAGCGGGCGCGGGTTTCACCTAGCCAGCCAAGGGCGTTGTTGACGGGTACGCGCTCACCTTCCGGGCCGCGCAAAAACCCCTCGAAATGCCCAAACCACTGCTGCGTGTCAGCATAGAACGGCCCAAGCCGGCGGTAGGTCTGGTGACGCTGGCGTGGGGTGAAGGTCAGGTTGACGCTGTCAGTCGTGCTGCGCAGCTGCCAGGGTGCCAGCGGGTTGTGCGGCGCCTGGGTGATGGCAATGGGAGAGTCCAGATGCTGCAGCTCGCCACCAAGCCACAGGGTGTTTTCCGACAGGCCGCTGTGATCTGTCCAGCCAGCGCCGAAGTTGCCGGCGATTCCACCTGGCGCGGCAAAAGCGGCGCGGGTCCAGTGGCTGTTGAGCGGCCAGACGCCACGGCCGAAATCCAACGAGGCAAAGCTTTGCCCGGTTACGCAGCTGTAATGCTGTTTACCCAGTTGCACGCTGCCGCTGCAGGGCAGACCCAGCTGACGACTGGTGGCGTGAAAGCTATGTGGGCCAAGCGGAGCGACCAGGTTGACCGAGTCCAGGTGGGCAGGGCGTTGAATGTCCAGGGCGACTTGCAGCGGCTGTCCGCCAATATCCGGTGCATTGATGGTGATGCGCGTGCGCCCGGTATGTTCAGCCACGCGCAGTTGCAGGCGTGGGTGGTTGAATTCGTGGCTGGCCTGTGGCTGATCTGGCAGCTCGCAACCACGGCCGAATAGGCGGTACTGGCTGTAGGCGACGGCTTGGCCGCTTTGCAGATCAAGGAAGTAGGCGGCGGCGTAACCCAGGTAGTCGAGGTCGGCCTGGGTGAAGGAGAGCATCCACTGCGGAGTGGTGATGCACCAATGGTTCCAGCGTTTGCGCCGGCCGAAGTGCCCGGGTATGGCGCAATCGATCATCGGCCTGGGCGACCAGCCGATGGCCTGCGGGTTGAGCAGGCCGCGGCTGTCGCATAGCGCGATGGCGGCCAAAGGCTCTGGGTGAGTGAAACTGTTCATCGACACGTCCATGTGTGTGCTGGCGCCTACCCTGTGGGCTCAAAGGCGCGCTGAAGCAGAAGATGGCTTATCTCGCCGAGCATGCACAGGCATTGGCCTGCTCGGCAAGTGCTGGCATTTTGGCCTTTATGCAGGCAGTGCGCCAGTGCACAGTTGTAGCGTGAGTTGATCGACGCTCTTACTGACTTGAGTGTGACCAGCGCTTGGGCACAAAATGCCGGCAACTTAGTCCAACAGCACTCATTACCTTCCTCAGGAGTAGTACATGTCACGTTTACCTGCCTTTTGCGCTGCCTTAATACTGACGTGCGGTAGTGCTCAGGTACTTGCCGATGGCAAAAGCCACGCCGCCGATGCCGAGCGTTTCCTGCTGCTGGCTCGCGCCGACAAGCTGGCGGTCCCGGTCTTTGCCCAGGTGCAGCAGATGTTTGCCCAGCGCTTTGCCGAGAGCAATGCGCCGCAGAGCGAGAAAGCTGTGCTGGAAACCTACCAGGCCCAGGCCAATGCAGCCCTTGAACAGGCTGTGGGTTGGGACAAGCTCAAGCCGGATATGGTCAAGCTCTACACCAGCAACTTCGACGAGCAGGAAATGAAAGACCTGATTCGTTTCTATGAATCGCCGCTTGGCAAGAAAGTCCTGGAGAAAATGCCGACACTGACCGCGCAGTCCGCGCAGCTGACCCAGGGCAAGCTGGAAGCCGCCGTACCCAAGGTCAATCAGCTATTGGCGGAAATGACCACCAAACTGACTCCAAAGAAGCCCTGAGTGACAGTCCCCATGCCGAAGATCGATTTATTGCAGGCTGCTCTGGCGAGTCTGCAGCCCCAGCAGCTTGAGGTGCTGGATGAAAGCCATATGCACAGCCGGGGGCTGGAAACCCATTACAAGGCGGTGATCGTCAGCGAGCAGTTTGCTGGCCTGAATGCGGTCAAGCGTCATCAGAAGGTCTACGCCGCTGTAGGCGAGCTGATGGGCCAGATCCATGCCCTAGCGCTGCATACCTATACACCCGATGAGTGGTCACACCAGGGCGTGGCTCCGGACTCGCCGACCTGCAAGGGCGGCCACTAACCGCATTTGCGCTTGTTCTGAGGCAATTCGCCTCTACACGGCGCTTCTCAAGGACAGTAAACTGCCGCCCCCGCCGGCTCTAGGTGCACAACCTGGGCCGGCGTATTTTTTGTATCCCGGTCCGCCCTTTACGTGGGCGACTACTGAAGGACATGCATATGACAGGCAAGATCGTTGTCGCCGCGCTGTATAAATTCGTTTCCCTGCCAGACTTCCATGATCTGCGTGAGCCACTGCTGCAATGCATGCTGGATAACGCGGTAAAGGGCACCTTGCTGCTGGCCGAAGAGGGCATCAATGGCACCGTCTCAGGTTCGCGCGCTGGTATCGACGGGCTGATGGCCTGGTTTGACCTGGACCCGCGCATGGCCGATATCGACCACAAGGAATCCTATTGCGATGAGCAGCCGTTCTATCGCACCAAGGTCAAGCTGAAGAAGGAAATCGTCACCCTGGGCGTTCCCGGCGTTGATCCGAACCAGAAGGTCGGCACCTACGTCGAGCCCAAGGACTGGAATGCACTGATCTCAGACCCTGAAGTGCTGCTGATCGATACGCGCAACGATTACGAAGTGTCGATTGGCACCTTCGAGGGCGCGGTAGACCCGAAAACCAAGTCGTTCCGCGAGTTTCCCGACTACATCAAGGCGCACTTCGATCCGGCCAAGCACAAGAAAGTTGCGATGTTCTGCACCGGTGGCATCCGTTGTGAGAAGGCTTCGAGCTATATGCTCGGTGAAGGTTTTGAGGAGGTTTTCCACCTCAAGGGCGGCATCCTCAAATACCTCGAAGAAGTACCGCAGGAAGAGACCAAGTGGCAGGGCGACTGCTTCGTCTTCGACAACCGGGTGACCGTGCGTCATGACCTTAGCGAAGGCGACTACGATCAGTGCCATGCCTGCCGTACGCCGGTTTCGGTGGAAGATCGTCAGTCCGAGTTCTACACCCCAGGTGTCAGCTGCCCGCATTGCTGGGATTCGCTGCCGGAGAAAACCCGCGCCGGCGCCCGCGAGCGTCAACGGCAGATTGAGTTGGCCAAGGCACGCAATCAGCCGCACCCGCTGGGCTACAACCCCCGACAAAACCGCGAGGCTTAAGCATGCACGCACGCCTGCTCTATGTGATGGACCCTATGTGTTCATGGTGCTGGGGCTTTGCCCCGGTGCTGGAGTCCCTCGCTGAGCAGGCTGCTGCCGCAGGTGTGGGGTTGGAACTGGTGCTGGGCGGCCTGCGCCGTGATGGCGTGGCCATTGATGCCGCCGCGCGGGTGCGTTACCTAGGCTACTGGCAGGCGGTCAATGCCAGCACCGGGCAGTTGTTCAACTTCACTGCCGGTTTGCCTGAGGGGTTGGTCTATGACACCGAGCCGGCCAGGTTGCGCGCTGGTGACTGCGCGCAACCTGGCCCCCGAGCTGGTCTGGCCACTGGCCCGACTGATTCAGCGGGCGTTCTACACCGAAGGGGTGGATGTCACCCGCGCCAGCGTGCTGGTGGAATTGGCCGAGCGCGCCGGGATTCCGCGCATCGTGTTTGCCTAAGCTTTCGACAGCGCCGCACAACGCGCCGCCACTGCCGCCGATTTCAGCTGGACCCAGGAACTGGGCATTGCCGGCTTTCCCACGTTGCTTGCTGAATGCAACGGCCAACTGGCCTTGCTGACCAACGGTTATCAACCCCTGGACGTGTTGCAGCCCTTGCTGGCACGCTGGCTGGAGCGGGTTGCCCATGCCTGATCGGTTGAGTTGGGCGGAAGTTCGTCGGCTGGCCCTGCAGCACAAGAAGGCGTTGATCTGGGCCAACCTGGTTGCCGTGCTGGCGACCCTGTGCAGCGTGCCGATTCCGCTGTTGCTGCCGTTGCTGGTCGATGAGGTGCTGCTTAACGACGGTGATGCTGCGCTCAAGGTGATGGATAACTTCCTGCCGGCTCATTGGGAAACCGCCGCCGGCTATATCGGCCTGATGCTGGTGCTGACCCTGTTTCTGCGCGGTGGTGCGCTGATCTTCAACGTGCTACAGGCGCGGCTATTCGCCCGCTTGTCGAAGGACATCGTCTACCGCATCCGCATTCGCCTGATCGAGCGGCTCAAGCGGATTTCCCTCGGCGAGTATGAAAGCCTCGGCGGCGGCACCGTGACCACGCACCTGGTCACCGATCTCGATACCCTGGATAAGTTTGTCGGCGAAACCCTCAGCCGCTTTCTGGTGGCCATGCTTACCCTGGCTGGTACCTCTGCGATCCTGATTTGGATGCACTGGCAGCTGGCACTGCTGATTTTGCTGTTTAATCCGCTGGTGATTTACGCCACGGTGCAGCTGGGCAAGCGCGTCAAACACCTGAAGAAGCTGGAGAACGACAGCACTTCGCGCTTTACCCAGGCGCTGACCGAAACCCTCGAAGCGATTCAGGAAATCCGCGCTGGTAATCGCCAGGGCTTTTTCCTCGGGCGTCTCGGTGGTCGGGCCAAGGAGGTGCGCGACTACGCCGTGGCCTCGCAGTGGAAAACCGATGCCTCGAACCGTGCCAGCGGTCTGCTGTTCCAGTTCGGTATCGACGTATTTCGCGCGGCGGCCATGCTCACCGTGCTGTTCTCCGACCTGTCGATCGGCCAGATGCTCGCGGTGTTCAGCTACCTGTGGTTTATGATCGGCCCGGTCGAGCAACTGCTCAGCCTGCAATACGCCTTCTACGCCGCCGGCGGCGCCTTGAGCCGGATCAACGAGCTGCTGGCGCGCAAGGACGAGCCGCAATACCCCGGTCGCGTCGATCCGTTCAAGGGGCGCGAGACCGTGGGCATTGAAGTCAGCGGACTGACCTTCGCCTATAACGACGAGCCGGTACTGGACCATCTGAACCTGAGCATCGCGCCCGGGGAGAAGGTCGCCATCGTCGGGGCCAGTGGTGGCGGCAAGAGCACCCTGGTGCAGCTGCTGCTCGGGTTGTATACGCCGCAGGCTGGAACCATCCGCTTCGGCGGCAGCAGCCAGGAAGAAATTGGCCTGGAAGTCGTGCGTGAGCATGTGGCAGTGGTGCTGCAGCATCCGGCGCTGTTCAACGACAGCGTGCGCGCCAACCTGTGCATGGGCCGCGAACGCAGTGACGAAGCCTGTTGGCAAGCCCTGCAGATTGCTCAGCTGGCCGATACCATTCGCGGCTTGCCGCAAGGCCTGGATAGCATCGTCGGCCGCTCCGGCGTGCGCCTCTCCGGTGGCCAGCGTCAACGTCTGGCGATTGCCCGCATGGTGCTGGCCGAGCCAAAAGTGGTGATCCTCGATGAGGCCACCTCGGCTCTGGATGCTGCCACCGAATACGCCTTGCACCAGGCGCTCAACCAGTTCCTGCATGGCCGCACCACGCTGATCATCGCTCACCGCCTGAGCGCGGTTAAGCAGGCGGATCGGGTGCTGGTGTTTGATGGCGGCAGCATCGCCGAAGACGGCGGTCATCAGCAGCTGATCGCCGACGGCGGGCTCTACGCCAAGCTCTACGGTCATCTGCAGCACTGATAGCGGCAGTAGGGGGGATGACGCTTTTTTCATCCACCACTAGGGTCTGTTGCCGTTTCACGTGGGCAGCCATAGGAAGGCACAGGCCATAGCCACCACGCTTTCGTAATTTCTCTTGAGCTTGTCGAAACGAGATGCCACAGTCCGGTAGTGCTTCAGCCGGGCGAAAGCGTTTTCTACCAGGTGCCGATTACGGTAAAGACCTCTGTCCAGATCCGCGTTGCCTTTCACAGAGTTGCGCTTTCTCGGAATCACGGCCTTGGCCCCTTGTAGCTCAACCTGCTCCCGAACTTTCTCGCTGTCATAGCCCTTATCAGCGACGATGGTTTCTGCCGCCGGGAGCTTGGAAATCAATGAGGATGCCTGAGTACAGTCATTGATTTGGCCTCCCGTGATTTCAAACTCGATGGGCAAGCCGTGGGCGTCTACCGCCAAGTGAGTCTTGCTGGTATTGCCCGCTCGACTTTTCCCTATAGCCTCATCGTTGCCACTGACAGCACCTGCACTGTGCTGGTGAGCCTTGGCATAGCTTCCATCAATGAACACCCACTCCATGTCGGGCTCCGTCACCAGCATCTTGAAGACCTTGAGCCATTTGCCAGCAGCGGACCACGCATTGAAGCGTTTATAGACCTTATTCCAGTTCCCGAACGCTTTAGGCAGGTCTCTCCAGGGACAGCCTGTGCGCATGCGGTACAGCATGCCCTCCACGGTCATTCGCAGGTCACGCTTGTTGTAGATGGCCTTGTGCAGCAGAATTTCCCCAAGCTTCGACCAATGCTCATCGCTGAGCAGTAATCGGGGCATTGCAAGCTTGTGTCGGTGTTGGGTCAGAGCTTCAACGATACGAGTTTGCTCTTATAGATCAATTGGTTAGCGCAAAACGGCAACAGACCCTAGGCCGCGCGGTGGATGGGTGAAGCGTCATCCCCCCTGCGTTCCCTGTTAGAACCACACTTTTTCGCGGGTCATACCCCGGGATTTGCTGTGGGTTTCAGATAGACCAAGGCACACCTGGCAGTTAAATCGACCGCCTTGTAAATCTTTCGTTACTCGGTGCGGGTGGTTGTAGTCAGCAGGCACGCTGTTTTCCTGAGTGTATTAAAAACTTGCCGAAAGCCATGGCCAGGCCTGGAGCAGGCCGCTCTGGGCCCGCTTGTGAGCTGGGCTGCGCTCGGTTGTTATGAGGTCAGTCCGCGCCGTTGCATCGCGCAGCGGCTGATCAAAACAACAACGAGGAGGCGCAATGAACGCCGTGAACAAGATCGAACAGCACAACCCTATTGGTACCGACGGCTTCGAGTTCGTCGAGTACACCGCGCCGACCCCGGAAGGCATCCAGCAGCTGCGCGAGCTGTTCACCGCCATGGGCTTTACCGAAACCGCCAAGCATCGCTCGAAAGAGGTCTGGCTGTTCCAGCAGAACGACATCAACTTCGTCCTCAACGGCAGCCCCACCGGGCATGTGCGCGAATTCGGTTTGAAACACGGTCCGAGTGCCTGCGCCATGGCATTCCGCGTGCAGAACGCCGCCCAGGCCGCCGCTTATGTGGAATCCCAGGGCGCCAAGCTGGTCGGCAGCCACGCCAACTTCGGCGAGCTGAATATTCCCTGCGTCGAGGGTATCGGCGGCTCCTTGCTGTATCTGGTCGACCGCTTCGGCGACAAGAGCATCTACGACGTCGATTTCGAGTACATCGAAGGCCGCACGCCGAACGACAACGCGGTCGGCCTTAAAGAGCTGGATCACCTGACCCACAACGTCAAGCGTGGGCAGATGGACGTGTGGTCAGGCTTCTACGAGCGCATCGCCAATTTCCGCGAAATCCGTTACTTCGACATCGAAGGCAAGCTTACCGGCCTGCTGTCGCGCGCCATGACCGCGCCGTGCGGCAAGATCCGCATCCCGATCAACGAGTCGGCCGACGACAAGTCGCAGATCGAGGAATTTATCCGCGAGTACCAGGGCGAAGGCATCCAGCATATCGCCCTGAGCACCGAGGATATCTACGCCACCGTGCGCCAGCTGCGGGCCAATGGCGTGCAGTTTATGGTCACGCCGGGCACTTACTACGACAAGGTCGATACCCGTGTGGCCGGGCATGGCGAGCCGACCGATGTGCTGCGTGAATTGAGCATTCTGATCGATGGTGCGCCGGGTGATGACGGCATTCTGCTGCAGATTTTCACCAATACGGTGATTGGTCCGATCTTCTTCGAGATCATCCAGCGCAAGGGCAACCAGGGCTTTGGTGAGGGCAACTTCAAGGCGCTGTTCGAGTCGATTGAGGAAGACCAGATCAAGCGCGGCGTGATCTCCGAGGAGTAATGCCATGAGCCGGCAATGGATCAGTTTCCCTTTGCGTGAAGGCGAGTGTTCGCGTCAGGCGCACTGCGACTTTCCTGAAGGCACTTATGAGCGTGAGATGGGCCGCGAGGGCTTTTTCGGCCCTACGGCGCACCTGCACCACAAGCATCCGCCGACTGGTTGGATCGACTGGCAGGGGCCGCTGCGCCCGCATGCGTTCAACTTCAATGATATTTCCAGCGAGCGTGACTGCCCGCTGGCTGCGCCGCTGACCCTGCATAACAGCGATGTGAAGCTGCGCGTGTGGAAAACCCACGGCGCCATGCGCCATCTGGTGCGCAACGCCGATGGCGATGACCTGCTGTTTATTCACGAGGGAGCAGGGGAGTTTTACTGCGACTTCGGTCACCTGAGCTACCGCGACGGTGATTACCTGCTGATCCCGCGTGGTACCGCCTGGCGCATCGAGGCCCTTGAGCCGACCTTTATGCTGCTGATCGAAAGCACCGACGGCGCCTATCAGCTGCCGGACAAGGGGCTGCTCGGCCCGCAGGCGATCTTCGACCCGGCGGTGCTCGATCATCCGCGCATCGATGACGCCTTCAAGGCCCAGCAGGACGAGAACACCTGGCAGATTCGCATCAAGCGCCGCGGCCAGATCAGCACTGTGACGTACCCGTACAACCCGCTGGATGTGGTCGGTTGGCATGGCGACAACACCGTGGTGCGCCTCAACTGGCGTGATATCCGCCCGCTGATGAGCCACCGCTATCACCTGCCGCCGTCGGCGCACACCACCTTTGTCGCCAATGGATTTGTGATCTGCACCTTCACCCCGCGTCCGGTGGAAAGCGACCCCGGCGCATTGAAGGTGCCGTTCTATCACAACAACGATGACTACGACGAAGTGCTGTTCTACCACCGGGGCAACTTCTTCAGCCGCGACAATATCGAGCAGGGCATGGTCACCCTGCACCCGTGTGGTTTCCCCCACGGCCCGCACCCCAAGGCGCTGAAGAAGGCGCAAGTCGATCCGGCGACCTTTATCGATGAGGTGGCGGTGATGATCGATACCCGCCGCGCCCTTGAAGTCGGCGAAGCCGCTGCTGGGGTGGATGTTCCCGAATACGTGAATTCCTGGCGTGCGCCGGGCAAGGACTCCTGATGAAGCTCGCATCACTGAACCAAGGCCGCGACGGTGTGCTCGTCGTGGTATCGCGCGACCTCAGCCGCGCCACCAACGTGCCGACCATCGCCGCCACCCTGCAGGCCGCGCTGGATAACTGGGCGGTGGCCAAGCCCAAGCTGGAGGCGGTGTATCAGCGCCTCAACGATGGTCTGGAAGAGGGCGCGTTTGCCTTCGATCAGGCTGCCTGCCACAGCCCGTTGCCGCGCGCCTACCACTGGGCCGATGGCAGCGCTTACGTCAATCATGTGGAGCTGGTGCGCAAGGCGCGTGGCGCCGAGATTCCGGAAAGCTTCTGGCATGACCCGCTGATGTACCAGGGTGGCGCCGACTGCTTTATCCCGCCGCACAGCCCGATCCAGATGGCCGACGAGGCCTGGGGCATCGACCTGGAAGCCGAGATTGCGGTGATCACCGATGACGTGCCGATGGGCGCGACCGCCGCCGAGGCCGCCGGACATATCCAGCTGCTGATGTTGGTCAACGACGTGTCACTGCGTAATTTGATTCCCGGCGAACTGGCCAAGGGCTTTGGCTTCTACCAGAGCAAGCCGTCGTCGAGCTTCTCGCCAGTGGCGATTACCCCGGATGAGCTGGGCGATACCTGGCGCGATGGCAAGGTACATCGGCCGCTGGTGTCGCATATCAACGGCGCGCTGTTCGGCCAGCCGGATGCCGGCGTGGACATGACCTTCAACTTCCCAACCCTGGTGGCCCACGCCGCCAAGACCCGTCCGCTGGGCTGCGGCACCATCATCGGCTCCGGCACCGTGTCGAACTACGACCGTAGCGCCGGTTCTTCCTGCCTGGCAGAGAAGCGCATGCTGGAAATCATCGAGGGCGGGGAGGCGAAAACCCCGTTCCTCAAGTTCGGTGACCGGGTGCGCATCGAGATGTTCGACGCCGCCGGCCATAGCCTGTTTGGCGCCATCGATCAGGCGGTGGAGCGCTATGAACACTGAGTTGACGCTCTACGGTTACTGGCGCTCCAGCGCCGCCTACCGGGTGCGGATCGCGCTGAACCTCAAGGGCCTGGCTTATCAGCAGGTGCCGGTGCATCTGGTCAAGGACGGCGGTCAGCAGCATTCGGCCGAGTATCAGGCGCTGAATCCGCAAGAGCTGCTGCCCTTGCTGGAGGATAAAGGCAACGGCGGGGTGCGTATCGCCCAGTCGCTGGCGATTCTCGAATACCTCGATGAGGTGTTTCCGGCGCCGGCATTGCTGCCCAGCGATCCGACGCAGCGTGCTCAGGTGCGTGCCCTGGCCCTGCATATCGCCTGCGACCTGCACCCGCTGAACAACCTGCGGGTGCTGCAGTACCTGAGCGGTGAGCTGGGCGTTGGCGAGAATGCCAAGGACCTTTGGTATCGCCATTGGCTGCACAAGGGCCTGGCGGCGGTCGAGACGGGGCTGGCGGTGTTCAATGATCGCCTGTCGCTCGGTGAGCGGCCAGGATATCTGGAAGCCTGTCTGGTTCCACAGCTGTATAATGCGCGCCGTTTTAACTGTGACCTTGATGCGTACCCGCGCATCCTCGCCATGGCGGCGCGTTGTGAATCCCTGGAAGCCTTTAAACAGGCTGCGCCGGAGGTGCAACCCGACGCCCAGTGATCCTGCCGGCTTCGCCGCCGTCAGGCACAGGCGAACCCGGTTTTGCAGAGCGAGCCAGGTGGCCAGATCGGCTGCCTTCACACTCTGTGTGCCTTGCCACTCCGCCGCGCCACAAGCGCTGCGGGTTCTATTTCGTCACAGATAAAAACAAACAGGTGACGCATGACCCGTGAAAAACCGAAGAGCCTCTGGCTCTCGCGCTGGGGCTTTATTCTTGCTGCAACCGGCTCCGCTGTGGGCTTGGGCAATATCTGGAAATTCCCCTACATCACCGGCGAATACGGCGGCGCGTTTGTGCTGATGTACCTGGCCTGCATCCTGGCCATTGGTATCCCGGTGATGATGACCGAGATCGCCATTGGCCGGCGCGGCCGTGGCAGCCCCATCGATGCGATCGGTCGGGTGGTCAAGGAAAACAACGGCAACCCGCTGTGGAAGGCGGTCGGCGGCATGGCCATGCTGGCCGGCTTTATGATCCTGTGTTTCTACGTGGTGGTGGCCGGTTGGGCCTTTGCCTACACGGTGAAAATGCTCGACGGCTCCCTGGCAGCTACCAGCGTGGAAGCCCTTGGCGGGGTATTCGAAGCGCATAACGCCAACCCCTGGCAGCTCGGCGGCTGGAGCGTGCTGGTGGCGCTGCTGACCTTGTGGATCGTCGCCAAGGGCGTGCAGAAGGGCATCGAGAATGCCGTGCGCTGGATGATGCCGGGTCTGGCCTTGATGCTGCTGATTCTGGTGGGCTACGCCTTTACCAGTGGCGGCTTCAGCGCTGGCTTCGATTTTCTGTTTACCTTCGATGCTTCGAAAATTACCGGTGAAGCGTTGCTGGCCGCGCTGGGCCATGCCTTCTTTACCCTGAGTCTGGCCTCCGGGGCAATTCTCACCTACGGCTCCTACCTGCCGGACGGCCAGTCGGTGGCGCGCACCACCTTTGTTGTGGCCATCTGCGACACCTGCGTGGCGTTGCTGGCGGGGCTGGCGATTTTCCCGATTATCTTCGCCAACGGCATGAGCCCGAGCGCCGGGCCGGGGTTGATCTTTATGAGCCTGCCGCTGGCCTTCCAGCAGATGCCGTTCGGTACTGCATTCGGCGTGCTGTTCTTCGCCATGGTGTCGATTGCCGCGCTGACTTCGGCGATCTCCATGATCGAAGCCACGGTGGCCTACCTGAATGAGAAGTACGGTATCAGCCGCTTCAAGGCTGCAGCCACTTCCGGTGCGGTGCTGCTGGTGATCACCTGCTGGCGATACTCTCGTTCAACCTGCTGTCCGGTTGGACGCCGCTGGGCAAGAACTTCTTCGACTGGCTGGATTACCTGACTTCACGCTGGATGATGCCGCTGGGCGGTATCTTCATGGTGTTGCTGGCCGGTTACGCCCTGCGCAGCGAGATCATGCGTGATGAGCTGAATCTGCCGCCGCTGGGCTATGCCCTGTGGCTGTTTATGGTGCGCTACGTCAGCCCGGTGCTGATCATGGTGGTGTTCCTGCACGCCCTGGGCTGGTTGATGTTTGACCCGATTGCCCAGTGGTACTGGATTGCTGGCGCCATCGGCCTGCTCGCGGTGCTTGGTGAAGTGCTCAGGCCACGAGTCGTACCGGTGCTCGCCGGGCGTTAATCACGCCACGTTGAGCCGCAGTAGAGAAGGGCGCACAAGCAAAAGCCGTGCGCCCTTTTTATTGGCGATGCCTGAATACCTGTTGCCTAAAGATATGTCGCTGCCTGCTGGGCTTTGCTCAACGTCAGCCTGCGATTTGTCGTCTCGCAACATGTGATGGGCTCATGGCCTTTCTTATGGTCGTCATATCCTTGGCGTGGACTTTCTGGCGATAACTCGCCATTCGCGATAAAGGATCAGCGGAAACCTGCCGATAAACCAGGTTGTCCGCAGTATTCGGCTTTTGGCTTTATCGCCCTGGTCCACCGTCAACGGCTCTGGCTCCGGCCTTTGCGTTGTTGCCTAAACTCAGGTCAGGCCTCTGGCGCAAGGGTTGCAATAAAGCGGAGCTAAACTGCCATCAGTTGTTTATGTGCTTGCCTGGGCCGCCATCGTGCAGCCTTGCTGCGCTCGATAATAAAAACGGAGTTGTTATGTCCTCTTCAGCCGCGCGTCTGTTCGCCGATCTGTCTGTCGGAAAAAAGCTTATGTGTGGCTTCGGCCTGGTGCTGTTGCTCACAGTTGCCGTTACCGGCAGTGGCTTTCTGGCGGTGCAAGCCGTATTGGACGGGCATACCAGTACCAGTGGCTTATCGGCCATCGATGCGCAGGTGTTGCAGGCACGCCGTGCAGAGCGTGATTTTGCTCTGCGGCAGACCAGCGAGGCAGCCGCCCAGGTGCATGAGCAACTGGACCGGGTCGGCGTGATACTTGTCCAGCAGTTGGCGGCCGCATCCCGTGCCGATCAGGCGCGTCTGAAAAGCATGCAGCAGGCCATTGACGACTATCGCCGGCAGTTCGACAGTTTTGTCGAGCAGCAGAACAATGCCCGCGCGGCGCGCACGCAGATGCGTGAAGCGGCTGGTGAGGCGCGTGATCAGTTCGATGTGATCGAGTTGGACATGTACGACGCGGTGCGTGAACTGCGCTTGGAAGGTGACAAATTGCGCGGCAGTGACCCGCTGACCCTGGCGGAAACCGCTTCGGGCCTGAGCAAACGCATGCTTGACCTGCGCGGCCATGAAAGCCAGTACATCATCGATGGCTCGGCCGAAGCCCTGGAAGAGTGGACCTATATCAACGACGACCTGCAAACCGTGGCGCGCAGCCTGATGGCCTGCTGGACGACGATCAGAAAGGCGCCATTGAAACTGCCCTGAAGGCGCTGACCCTGTATCAGCAGGCCTTCACTAATTACCAGCAGGTGCGTGGACAGAGCCAGCAGAGCGAAGTGGCCATGGTTGAACGTGCCCAGGCCGTGCTGGCGTTGGTGGATGAAGCCAAAGTTCAGCAAGAGCAGGCCATGGCCGCGGACAGCCGCCAGGCCATGCTGTTGCTCGGCGCGATGGGCATTGCTGCGGTGATTATTGGCATGTTGGCGGCGCTGATTATCTCCCGCCTGATTGTCTCGCCCCTGCAGCAGACCGTGGTGTTTGCCCAGCGCATTGCGGCTGGCGACCTGACCCACGACCTGCCGCAGGATCGCCGTGACGAGCCCGGTCAATTGATGGCCGCCATGCAGGTGATGAGCGTGAGTCTGCGCACCCTGGTTGGGCGTATTGGCGGTGGCGTCAGCCAGATTGCCGCCGCCGCCGAGCAGCTTTCGGCGATCACCGCGCAAACCAGCGCGGGCGTGCAGAACCAGAAGATGGAAACCGAACAGACCGCCACCGCCATGCATGAAATGGCCGCAACCGTGCAGGAAGTGGCGCAGAACGCCGAGCAGGCTTCTCTGGCTGCTCGTGCGGCTGATCAGGAAGCGCAGCAGGGTAACCAGGTGGTGCAGCAGGCAGTCAGCCAGATTGGTCACCTGGCCACTGAAGTTGAAGAATCCGCCGAGGCCATCGCCGCGCTGAATCAGGAAAGCGCGCGGATTGGCGGGGTGCTGGAGGTGATTCGCAATGTCGCCGAACAGACCAACCTGCTCGCGCTGAACGCCGCCATCGAAGCTGCACGGGCTGGCGAGCAGGGGCGCGGCTTTGCCGTCGTGGCCGATGAAGTGCGAGCCCTGGCCAAGCGCGCGCAGGATTCCACCGAAGAAATCGAAGGGCTGATCGCCAGTCTGCAACGCCTGGCCAAGGGTGCGGTGGAGAAGATGGGCAGCAGCCGCAGCCTGACTCAGCGCACCGTAACGCTGGCGGGTGAAGCCGGCGCCGCGCTGGGTCGTATTACCCAGGCGGTAAGCACCATCGAGCAGATGAACCAGCAGATTGCCGCCGCCGCCGAAGAGCAGAGCGCAGTGGCGGAAACCATCAGTGAAAGCGTGACGCGGGTGCGTGATATCGGGGAGCAAAGCGCCAGCGCCAGCCAGCAGACCGCAGCATCCAGCGCGGAGCTGGCGCGCCTGGGGGTTGAACTGCAGGGGCTCGTGGCGCAGTTCCGCAGCTAGTCAGAAGTCACGCTCAGGTCTGAAACTGCAGCACTGCGCTCTGCATGCTGCGCGCCACGCGGTCGAGGCTTTGCGCAGCGTCGGCCAGTTCATGCACGGTGCGGCTGTTTTGCTGCGACATCTGCGCGATATGTTCGACCTGCTGCGCCACCTCGCTGCTGGCGCGGCTCTGTTCGTCGATGGTCTGCGATATCTCCTCCACCACCTCGGCCGCACGTTGTGCGCCGCCGCGGATTTCACTGATCGACTCGCCGGCCTGACGCGCCAGGGACACGCCATCGTTCACCCGGGTAACGCCGGTCTGCATGCTATTGACTGCCTGCTCGGTGCTGGTGCGGATGCGTTCGATCATCCCGGTGATTTCCTGGGTCGATTGCGCGGTGCGCGCGGCCAGGTTGCGTACCTCATCGGCCACCACGGCAAAGCCACGGCCGGCCTCACCCGCGCGCGCGGCCTCGATGGCGGCGTTCAGCGCGAGCAGGTTGGTCTGTTCGGCGATGCTTTTGATTACCTGGATAATCGAGTGAATTTCTTCCGATGATTCGCCCAGTACGGTGATGGTGGCGCTGGATTCGTTAACCGCTTCGGCAATCCGGCTCATGCCGTCACCACACCCATGATCACCTGACCGCCGTTGCTGGCCAGGTGTTCGGAATGCGAGGAAATTTCCTGGGCATTGCGTGCGTGGCCGGCGATCTGTTCGATGTTCTGCATCATCTGCTCCATGGCCCCGGCCGTGCTGCTGGCACTCTGCGACTCTTCAGTGGTGCTGCGCACGATGCTCTGCGAGGCGCCATTAAGGCTGCGCGCGGTTTGCTGCAGCTGTTCACCTTCCTGGCGGATGCCGTCGATCATCTGCCGCAGATTGCCCTGGGCAATGTTGCGCGCCACCCCGATGATCTTCTCCAGTGGGCGCAAGACAGCTTTCATCAACTGGGTGGTGAGCAGGCAGAGCAGGCAGCAGACCAGCAAAATGCCACCAATTAGCAACCAGGCGGCCTGTTGCACGGCAGCTTCGCCGTCGCTACGGGTTTTTGCCGAGTGCGCTTCGATCAGGCCGCTAAGGGCTTCGTTCTTTTCTTCCAGATCACCGAAGCTGGCATCGAAGGCGGCCATCTGTTGGCGTGCGGCCTGCGGGTCAGTCAGGGCCAGGTTGACGATGCCCTAGGCCTGCTGGATGTAACTGGCCAGGGCTGGCTGCGACTGGCTGATGGCCTGGCGAATATCCGCGCTGAGCGGCAGTTTGGCGTTGTCGTTGAGGGTGCGGGTAAACCATTCGCTGTGCTCGCGCAGGTCATCGCGCACCTGGGTTACCGCCGCGCTGTCGGCAGGGTCGATATAGAAGGCTGCGAGTACATCGGCGCGTAGGGCGTCATGCATCATGTCGCCTTCCAGGTGGTTGCGCAGGGCGCTGACACTCAGCTGATTTTCGTTAAGGGCGCTGGCCAGGCGCGTTTGCCCCCAGAAACCGATGCTACCCAGCAGGGTGGCTGCCAGTACGCTGATCGCGCCACAGGCGATCATTTTCTGCCGGATATTCATGGCTAGACTCCAACGGAGATAGGTTGGAATTCAGCCTAGACCATGCGCAGCATCGCTGTAGGGCCGGCCCATGAAGGCCGGCAGGCGTGGTTATGGCAAGTCGCTGCTGGCCAGCGGCACTTTACGTAACTCATCAGCCCAGGCCAGAAGCGGTACTTGCACCTCGGGCTGCCATATACGCGCCCACAGCAGCTGCAGGCGCGATACATCACCACGCTCTATTGGCAGGCGCTGGATATCGTCATGCACGTGCCACTCGCCGTCTTTCAGGGTGGCGAAGTCGAAGCGGAAGGGGTGGAAACCGGTCATGCCCAGGCGGATGTCGGTGACGACCAGTTGCTCGCCCAACTGGTCATAGCGCAGCACGCCATTGGTAAACCAGGCCAGCCGCACATGCGCCGGCGAGTCGGCCAGGGCTGCAGCCAGGTGTGTGCCGCGCGGGATGCGCGCGAGCTGCGGCGGTGCATCGTCAAACCAGCTGACCAGCGCCTCGTGGTAATCCTCACCATCGAGCACGATCACCCGCCACAGCAGGCTGTTGAACGGCGTGGTGGTGCTGAAGATTTGCTGAGCTTCGATGCCCTGACGCGCCAGTTCGGCTTCCACGCGCTGCTCGGCCATGTATTTGCCGCCCAGGGTAGAGCCCAGGAACAAGGAGGAAATCAGCAAGGCTAGAGCCGGAGCCCTGGCCGCCTTGTTTTGCAGGCTGTGGTCGCGCAGGCCATAAAGCAGCCCCAGGGCCACGGCGACGCAAAGAGGAATGGTGTAGAGCGGGTCGATGATAAAGATGCTCGACCAGGCGGTAGGTATGGGCGTCAGTGGCCAGAGCAGCTGGGTGCCGTAGCTGGTGAAACTGTCGAGCAGCGGATGGGTAATCAGCACCAGCCACAGGGTGATAAATAACCGCTGTGCTGAATAACCGGGGTTATGCCGGACGCGTCGGGTCAGCCAGGTCAGAAACAGCGCGAGGCCGGTGAGAACAAACAGCGAGTGGCTGAAACCACGGTGATAGGTCATATCGGCCACGGCGTCGCCGTAATCGATGACTACATCCAGATCCGGCAATGTGCCGAGCATGGCGCCGTAAAGCAGTGCCTTGCGTCCTTGCCAGCGGCCGAGCAGTGCGCCTTGAATAGTGGCACCAAGTACCGCTTGGGTTATCGAATCCATGACTGATCTCTGAATTGAACAGGCGGCTAAATTAGCCGAGCTGCCGGCCGTTTGCTGCGAAAAATATCGAAGAAAGATTTCAGCCCATGCACCGCAAAGGCGGGGTTGGCTGAACGTAACAAGGCTCTAGAAGGAGGAAATAATCCGCCCCAGCACGGCCATGGCCTGTTCGCTCTGCGCATCCCAGGGGTGGCCGTAGTTAAGCCGTGCGCAATTGCCGAAGCGCCGGGTGGCCGAGAAGATCGGCCCTGGTGCCAGGCTGATGCCCTGGGCCAGAGCCAGTTGAAACAGGCGCAGGGCATCGATCTGCTCGGGAAACTCGAACCAGAGAAAGTAGCCGCCGCTGGGACGGGTGACCTTGGTGCAGGCCGGGAAATGCCGCGCGGCCGAGGCGAGCATCGATGCCTGCTGCGCCTCCAGGGCGTGGCGCAGCTTGCGCAGGTGGCGGTCGTAGCCGCCGTGCTGCAGGTACTCGGCCAGGGCGGCCTGGGCCGGCACGGAGGGCGAGATGGTGGTCATCAGCTTGAGCCGGCTGATCTGCTCGGCATAGCGCCCGCCGGCCACCCAGCCAACCCGATAACCCGGCGCCAGGCATTTGGAAAACGAGCCGCAGTGCATCACCAGGCCGGCGTGGTCGAAGCTTTTCACCGGTTTTGGCGGTTGGCTGCCGAAGTACAGCTCGGCGTACACGTCATCCTCGATCAGCGGCACCTGATGGCGCTGCAGCAGTTCATACAGTGCACGCTTCTTGTCATCGCTCATGCTCGCGCCGAGTGGGTTCTGCAGGCTGCTCATAAACCAGCAGGCCTTGATCGGCAGGCTGGCCAGACGCTCGCTCAATACACCCAGATCAATACCTTCACGGGGGTTGACCGGGATTTCCACCGCCTTGAGCTTTAACCGCTCCAGCACCTGCAACGTGGCGTAGAAGGCCGGCGCCTCGATGGCCACCAGATCGCCGGGTTGGGTCACCGTTTGTAGACACAGATTGAGAGCTTCCATGGCGCCGCTGGTGAGCACCAGTTCTTCCAGGGGCAACATCACGCCGCTGACCATATAACGCAGGGCAATCTGCCGGCGCAGGTTGGGGTTGCCCTCGGTCATATCGGCGATCACCGCTTGCGGCGGAATATCACGCAGGCTGTGCGTCATAGCGCGGGCCAGGCGCGCCAGAGGAAACAACTGCGGGCTGGGGAAGGCCGAGCCGAATGGCACGGTGCCTGGGTCTTTGAGTGAGGCGAGGACCGAGAACACCAGCTCGCTGACATCCACTTCGGTGGTTTGCGTCGGTTGTTGGCAGGTTTGCGGTTCGGCCAGGGAATGCCGCGCGAGTTCGCGGACGAAGTAGCCAGAGCGCGCGCGGGCCTGGATCAGGCCGCGGTCTTCCAGCAGGTAATAGGCCTGGAACACCGTGGATGGGCTGACCCCATAGGTACGGCTGGCGTGGCGCACCGAGGGCACCTTTTCGCCGGGTGCGAGCATGCCCGTGCGGATCAGTTCGGCAATCTGGTCGGCGAATTTCTCGTAGCGTTTCATCGTGTCCATAGGTGCGGCCTGCAGATGACCGCACTCTACGGGGAGTTGCCTTGCCATGCGACTCTCAGCGCCCGCGCGGCGAGAGAAAAACGCTCTGCGTCTGTGCCTGCTCGCTGCTATCGGCCAGGTTATGGATCGCGAAGCGCACGGGTAGGGTGCTGGCCTCGGCCTGCTCACGTTCCAGCACCACGGTCACCGGGACATCGAGGATTTCTCCGGGGTTGAGCTGCAACTGCTGCGGCGCATCCAGGCGCAGGCCGGGGGTGTCGACCAGCGCCAGAGCATAACGCTGCGGCTGCTGGGTCTTGTTGATCACCTTGAGCAGGTAGGTGTTCTCGATCTGCCCCAGTTGGTTCTCGCGGAACATGCTGCGGTCCTTGGCCGAGTCGATGGACAACATCGAACGCGCGCTCAAGGCCCAGGCAAAGGCGGCAAGCATCAGCACCAGGGCAATGCCGTAGCCAACCAGCCGTGGCCGCAGCCAGTGGGTTTTGCCACCTTGCAGTTCGCGCTCGGAGTGATAGCCGACAAGGCCTCGGGCATAACCCATTTTGTCCATGATCGAATCGCAGGCATCGATACAGGCGCCGCAGCTGATGCAGTCGATCTGCAGGCCATCGCGGATATCGATACCGGTTGGGCAGACCTGCACACACATGTAACAGTCGATGCAATCGCCCAGGCCTTCGGCCTTGTGGTCGCTGTCTTTCCTGCGCGGGCCACGGCCTTCACCGCGCTTGGCGTCGTAGGCCACCAGCAGGGTGTCGTCATCGAACATTGCACTCTGGAAGCGCGAGTAGGGGCACATGTGTACGCAGACCTTCTCGCGCAGCCAGCCGGCGTTAAGGTAGGTGGCGGCCATAAAGAACAGCACCCACACCAGCGTGCCGCCGTCCAGTTGCAGGTGCAGCAGGTCGCTGGCAAGTGTACGGATTGGTGTGAAGTAACCGATAAAGGTCAGCGCCGTGAGCAGACTGACGCCTAGCCAGATCGCGTGTTTGGCGCTGCGCCGCGCCAGCTTGTTCAGTGACCAGGGCGCAGCATCGAGCTTGATGCGTTGATTACGCTCGCCCCCGGTGACTTTTTCCGCCCACATAAACACCCAGGTCCATACGCTCTGCGGGCAGGTATAGCCACACCACACCCGCCCGGCCACCACGGTGATGGTGAACAGGCCAAAGGCGGCAATGATCAGCAGCGCCGAGAGCAGGGTGAAATCCTGCGGCCAGAAGGTCGCGTCGAAGATGTAGTAACGATGCTCGGCCAGGTTCCACAGCACCGCCTGACGACCGTCCCAGTCCAGCCAGGCGGTGCCGAAGAAGATCAGAAACAGCAAGCCCGCGCCGTACAGGCGCAGATTGCGAAAGCGGCCGCTGAAACTGCGGGTATGGATCGGCCCGCCAGCCTGGGAGGGCGTCAGGCGGATAGGCTGGCACGGGTCGATGGTCTCGATGATCTGCGCGGGAATTCGTTCGCTCATTACGGGCCTCGTCGGGCTATATCAGGCGAGGCGAATGATGCGAGCGCAGCTGTTTGGATAACAGACTCAGGTTTTCCAATAAAAAGCGGATCAGATGAAAAATAGGCAAAGACACATGATGGCGTTGCCGACAGCTATCTCACCACAGAAGGTATGCTGATCATCATGGTGCTGGAGTACGTCAGCATTACGCAAGTGCGTGATTATTCAGTCTCCCGCCGCTGCCAACTGTTCCAAAATGCGTGTGTAGTTTTCGACACCTTGCGCGCCGGTCACAAGGTGGCGGCGGTTGAAGATCACGGCTGGGACACCACTGATACCTTGGCTTATCCACGACTGTTCAGTCGCGCGCACTTCGTTGGCGAAGCGTTGGTCTGCAACAACGGCCAGCGCGTCGTCACGATTTAGCCCAATCTCTGCGGCCACATCGGCCAGTACGTTGTTATCCGAGAGATTGCGGCGATGGGTGAAGTGCGCGACGAAAAACGCCTGTTTCAAGTCGTGCATGTGGCCCTGTTGATCGGCCCAATGCAGAAGCTGATGAACATTGAAGGTGTTGTGCATGCGCATGTCGTCGGCAAAACTGAACTCGAAGCCCAGCTCTGCGCCGGCCTGCGTTATGCGTAGACGGTTCTCTTGCGACTGCTCTTTGCTCGCCCCATATTTCTCGGCGAGGTGTTCGCTCAGGTTTTGTCCTTCGGGCACCATGTCGGGGTTTAGCTCAAACGGCTGCCAATGCAGCTCATAGTCGGTGCCGCTGGCTTGCAGGGCCTTTTCCAGCTGCCGGTAACCGACGATGCACCACGGGCAAACCACATCAGAAACGATGTCGATGTGCAGTTTTTTTGAGTTGAGAGTGGTCATGGACGCTTCCCCAGGGAGAATTCAATGCGTCGTAGGATAGCCCGGTGATAGGTTTCTCAGCGACCGCGTCGGGCTGAAAATAACCGATGTGAATTTCCGTGCTGCCGCGTCCTGAAACATTGGCTGCAGCATCTGCTCTGTATTTTTCCGCTTAATCTGCCGCTGTTTCGGTATCAGAGCCACGGGCATAGTGCGGCCATCGACAATAGCCGAGGCCGCCGATGTACCAATACGATGAATACGACCACGCGCTGGTGCATGAGCGTGTTGCGCAGTTTCGCGATCAGGTTGAGCGCCGTATCAGTGGCGAGCTGAGCGAGGAAGAGTTTCTACCACTGCGCCTGCAGAACGGTCTGTACCTGCAGAAGCATGCCTACATGCTGCGGGTGGCGATCCCCTACGGGACGTTGGCGGCACGGCAGATGCGTGCATTGGCAAATATCGCGCAGCATTACGACCGGGGTTATGGGCACTTCACTACCCGGCAGAACATCCAGTTCAACTGGATCGAGCTTGAGCAGGTGCCGGATATTCTCGAGCACCTGGCAGAGGTGGAGATGCATGCGATCCAGACCTCCGGTAACTGTGTACGCAACATCACCACTGAAGCCTTCGCCGGGGTCGCTGCCGATGAGCTGCTCGACCCGCGTCCGTTGGCAGAAATCTTGCGTCAGTGGTCGACTATCAATCCAGAATTCCTCTACCTGCCGCGTAAATTCAAGATCGCCTTGTGCGCGGCAGAGCAAGACCGCGCGGCGGTGATGATGCATGACATCGGCCTGTACCTGTACCGCGATGAGGTGGGAAAGTTGTTGTTGCGAGTAATGGTGGGCGGCGGCTTGGGGCGTACGCCAATCCTCAGTCAGCAGATTCGCGAGGCGTTGCCCTGGCGGCATCTGCTGTCCTATGTCGAGGCGGTGCTGCGTGTGTACAACCGCCATGGCCGCCGCGACAACAAGTACAAGGCGCGCATCAAGATCCTGGTCAAAGCCCTGGGGATCGAGGCGTTCGCACGCGAGGTTGAGGCTGAGTGGCAGCACATCAAAGATGGCCCGGCCGAATTGACCCAGGAAGAGTATCAACGGGTGGCCGATGCCTTCGTCGCGCCGGCCTATGAGCAATTACCTGAGGTTGACCTGGGCTTCGGTACTGCCATGGCGCAGAACGCTGAGTTTGCCCGTTGGGTGTCGCGCAATACCCTGGCGCACAAGGTGCCGGGTTATACCGCCGTGGTGTTGTCGACTAAACCGGGCATCAGCGCGCCGCCCGGTGATGTGACCGCGCAGCAGATGGACGTGCTTGCCGATTTGGCTGAGCGCTTTGGCTTCGCCGAGTTGCGCATTGCCCATGAGCAGAACGTTGTGCTGCCCGACATCCGTAAGACGGATTTGTATGCCTTGTGGCAAGCGGCGGGAGAGGCTGGCCTAGCAACGCCAAGTCGATCCCGATTGCCCAGGCGATTCAGCAGCGTTTTGATGATCTCGATTACCTGCATGACCTGGGCGATATCAGCCTGAATATCTCCGGCTGCATGAATGCCTGCGGTCATCACCACATTGGCAACATCGGTATTCTCGGTGTCGATAAAAACGGCAGCGAGTGGTACCAGGTAACCATCGGTGGCTCGCAAGGCAAGAGCAGTTCGCTGGGTAAGGTGATTGGTCCGGCGTTCAGTGCCGAGCAGATCCCCCGACGTGATCGATGGGTTGCTAGGGAAACTCTGAAGAAGACTTCCTGATTTTGGCAAAATACCCGGATTCCACCCGTCGAGTTTTCCGATGAAGCAGATGACCTTCGCCGACGCCGAGTACGCAGGCAAGCGCAAGCAGACCCGCAAAGAGTTGTTCCTGATCGAGATGGATCGAGTAGTGCCGTGGGAAGGATTGGTCACCCTGATCGATCCGCACTACCCGAAGGGCGAAGGTGGCAGGCCCGCCTATGCGCTGATGGCGATGCTGCGTGTGCATCTGATGCAAAACTGGTTCGG
This sequence comes from Pseudomonas anguilliseptica, assembly GCF_900105355.1. Classification (NCBI taxonomy): domain Bacteria; kingdom Pseudomonadati; phylum Pseudomonadota; class Gammaproteobacteria; order Pseudomonadales; family Pseudomonadaceae; genus Pseudomonas; species Pseudomonas anguilliseptica. Next base: position 4,118,368 of record NZ_FNSC01000001.1, on the reverse strand, counting down.
TTACAGCGATCCGGCGATGGAGGAAACGCTGTACGAGACCACCATCCTGCGCCAGTTCGCCGGCTTAAGCCTGGAGCGCATTCCCGATGAAACCACCATCCTCAACTTCCGTCGCTTGCTGGAGAAACACGAGCTGGCTGCAGGCATCTTGGCCGTGATTAACGGCTACCTGGGCGACCGTGGTCTGTCACTGCGCCAGGGCACCATCGTCGATGCCACGTTGATCAATGCGCCGAGTTCGACCAAGAACAAGGACCGTAAGCGCGATCCGGAAATGCACCAAACAAAGAAGGGCAACCAGTACTACTTCGGCATGAAGGCGCACATCGGCGTGGATGACGAGTCGGGTCTGGTGCACAGCGTAGTAGGCACGGCAGCCAACGTGGCGGATGTCACCCAGGTAGACAAACTGCTGCACGGCGACGAAAACGTGGTGTGTACTGACGCAGGTTACACCGGTGTCGAAAAGCGTCCGGAGCATGAAGGTCGGAAGGTAATCTGGCAGGTGGCGGCACGCCGCAGCACCTACAGGAAGCTCGATAAGCGCAGCGGGTTATACAAAGCCAAGCGCAAGATCGAGAAGGCCAAAGCCCAAGTGCGCGCCAAGGTCGAGCATCCGTTTCGCGTGATCAAGCGCCAGTTCGGTTATGTGAAGACGCGCTTCCGTGGCCTGGCCAAAAACACCGCACAACTGGTAACGCTGTTCGCCCTGTCGAACCTGTGGATGGCCCGTCGACATTTGCTGACGAATGCAGGAGAGGTGCGCCTGTAATGTGGGAAATGACCGCTGCGAGGTGCTCGCGGCGGCCAGAAACACCGAAATGAGCGGATGACTTGATCGTTTTTGATCAGTTTTCCGCTTTCAAAATCAGCGGAGGCTGAAGTTGACCGGAAATACAGGGCTACTTCAGACCATCCCTACGCACCTTCACCGATTACCGTGAAGCCGAGGAGTGCTTTGTCGATACCGTGCAGCGAATCGGCCTGGAGCCGTTCAAGGAACAGGTCTATCGCAAGCAGCAGGTGAGCGCATGAACAATTTGATCAGGCTGATTGATGGTGTGCCGAGCATCGTCGAGAACGACCCTTGGTGCTTATTGGCTGACAACCTTGCGGCTCATTCGGCCACGCCGCTGATCTTGCCGCTGAGTACTTGGTTTGAACGGCAGGACGAGAGCGTTTTACGGGGTGAGCGTTTCAGTCTAGAGGGCGTTTGCCTCGCGCCGGATGATGACGTGGAGAGCCTGCAAACTCATCTGCCGATCGTGCCGTTGATCGCTATCGACTTCCCCAGCTTTCGTGACGGCCGTGGCTACAGTCAGGCTTATTTGTTGCGTACGCGACTGAGCTGGCAGGGTGAATTGCGCGCGGTAGGCGATGTACTGCGAGACCAGCTCAGTCATATGCGCCAATGCGGTTTCGATGCGTTTGCCGTGCGTAAGGACAAGTCGGTCGAAGAGGCGCTTAAAGGCTTGGCGGGCATGAGTGTGTTGTACGGTCGCTCAGCGATAGAGCCGCGCCCTTTGTTTCGTCGGCGAGCTGAAGGCAGCCAAGGATGATGCTCAAAGGCCTTACCTGGCTGGTCCTCCTGCAAATATCCGGCAGTCTTGTCTGTGAGCTGTTGCTACCCGCGCTGCCGGGTAGCGTGATTGGCCTACTGCTGTTGTTTGCCTATCTGCTGCTGCGCGGGCAGGTCAGTGAGCCGCTGAGCCAGGCAAGCAGCACCCTGTTGCAGTACCTGCCGTTGCTGTTTGTCGTGCCCGCTGCGGGAATCATGCTGGCCAGCGATGCACTGCTTGCTGACCTGCCGGCCATTCTCACTGCGTTGTGTCTGTCGTTACTGGTCACGTTGCCGTTGTGCGGCTGGATGATGCAGTGCCTGGCCGTCCCCTTGTACAACAACATCAAACGCATCCGCCTGCTGGCCTGGCCGGTGCCGCTGACTGTACTGGTCGGCGGCTCGTTGACGGTTACGCTGACGCTGCTGATTGCCCATGCAATGGGTGCACAACTTCCAGTACTGGCGAGCCTATCGGGTAAGTCGGTGACCATGCCCTTTGCCATGCTGGCGGCGGAGCAACTCGGCGGCCTTGCTTCCCTGGCAGCGGTGTAATTGGTACGGCATTGGGGCCTTGGTTGCTGGGCGTGTTCAAGGTCACTCACCCGGCGGCGCGTGGGTTGAGCTACGGCATCAATGCTCACGCAATTGGCACCGCACGGGCGCTGGAGGAAGGCTCCGAGTGTGGTGCCTTTGCCGCTCTAGGCATGAGCCTGCTCGGTGTAATCAGCGCCGTACTCTTGCCATTGCTGGCCGGCTGGGCGCTCGCCGGCTTGTGACATACAGTTTAAGGTTTGGCGGAGTTGTGCGCCTGTCAGCCTTGCAAGGTACTTAGCTGGGCAGCGACCAAGCTCAATACAGCTACCGCGCCAAGGGCAAGTTGATCCGGCTCATCGCTGGCTTCGAAGTCTTGTTCTTGGTGTTTGTGGAAAGACTTTTAGCGATTTGCTTGTTTATATGCAGACGGGCGATGACTGTTTTGGCCGTTTCCAGCTGCTTTCCACTGGCTGTGATGGGGCGACGACTGCCGGTCGAGACCGGAGCCGGCCAGAGGCATCCCCCATCGAGTGGTTACGAAACCTGGTGCAACTCCAGCTAAGGAAACTCTGAATAAGTCTTCCTGATTTTGGCAAAATGCCCGGACGCCACCCACCGAGTTTTCCGATGAAGCAGATGACCTTCGCCGATGCCGAGTACGCCGGCAAGCGCAAGCAGACCCGCAAAGAGTTGTTCCTGATCGAGATGGATCGGGTGGTGCCGTGGAAGGGCTTGATTGCCCTGATCGATCCACATTACCCCAAGGGTGAAGGCGGTCGCCCGGCGTACCCGTTGATGGCGATGCTGCGTGTTCATCTGATGCAAAACTGGCTCGGTTACAGCGATCCTGCGATGGAAGAGGCGCTGTACGAAACGACCATTCTGCGGCAGTTCGCCGGGTTGAGCCTGGAGCGTATCCCTGACGAAACCACCATCCTCAACTTCCGTCGCGTACTGGAAAAAAACGAACTGGCGGCTGGCATCTTGGCTGTGATCAACGGCTACCTGGGGGATCGCGGCCTGTCCCTGCGCCAGGGCACCATCGTCGATGCGACGTTGATCAATGCGCCCAGCTCGACCAAAAACAAAGACGGTAAACGCGACCCGGAGATGCACCAGACCAAGAAGGGCAACCAGTACTACTTCGGCATGAAGGCCCACATCGGTGTGGATGACAAGTCTGGACTGGTGCACAGCGTGGTGGGCACGGCGGCCAACGTGGCGGACGTCACCCAGGTGGATAAGCTGCTGCATGGCGACGAGAACGTGGTTTGTACCGACGCAGGTTACACCGGTGTGGAAAAGCGTCCGGAGCATGAGGGTCGGAAGGTTATCTGGCAGGTGGCGGCACGCCGCAGCACCTACAAGAAACTCGATAAGCGCAGCGCGCTATACAAAGCCAAGCGCAAGATCGAGAAGGCCAAAGCCCAGGTGCGCGCCAAGGTCGAGCACCCGTTTCGGGTGATCAAGCGGCAGTTCGGCTATGTGAAGACGCGCTTCCGCGGCCTGGCCAAGAACACGGCGCAGTTGGTCACGCTGTTTGCGCTGTCGAACCTGTGGATGGCACGCAGACATTTACTGGCAACTGCAGGAGAGGTGCGCCCGTAATATGGGCAATAGCCGCCGCGAGGTGCTCGCGGCGGCTAAAAACACAAAAATAAGCGGATGATATGATCGTTTTTGATCGATTTTCCGCTTTCAAAATCAGCGGAGGCTGAAGTCGGCCTGAAACGCATGGCTACTTCAGAGGATCCCTAGGGTCGCATCCCAGCCTGTGCGGCTGCGACCGAGCACGGGGGTCTGGAATGGGTAATGGCTTTGCAAACCATTGAGCAGAATATTCGACGCCGGGTTATCGAACAGTTCGTTGAGAATGACAGCATCCTGGCCCTGGATATACGCCGCCTCCGCGATCAGCGCCGCGCGCTGTTGCTGGCCCCAACCCGGTTTTATCGTGCTGGGCAGCAGGAACACGTTATGCGCTAGCAGTTTGAACTGCTCATCCGGGTTTGCCTGGGCAAAGGTCGGGGCGGATAGGGCAAACGTACTGAAACACAGCAGTGGCAACAGGCAGCGATGCATGGGGTGGCCTCCGGGTAGGGGAATGGCCAGTCTTCCAGTCACCGTTAACTGCGAAAATGATCGAAAGGTGGGTGGGCTAGACCAGCACCAGCGCAGTCTGCATTGAGCGGGTTACAGCGGCATGACGCGGCTGTTACGAATCCGCTGCTGGCGGGTCGAGCAGCAGGGCCAGCTTGAGGCCTTTGGGCAGTTTGGCCACCACCAACTGATGGGAGCGCGTCAGCAGCTCGCGCAGTTCGGTATCGCTGAGCGGGTAAGGTGCGGCCATGCTGATCCAGTGCGCGCGGGCCAGATAAGGCGCGGGGCGGATGCCCGGGCGGTCGCAGTAGCCGAGGAATAGATCTGCATCAACCTTGAAGGCCAAGCCGTCATGGCTGCCCAGGTGGAAGAGGGCGAACATCTTGCTCTCGGCCACCGAGAACACCCTTACGCCGCCCCATTTGATGTCCTCACGGGCACCCGGCAGATTCAGGCAGAAAGCAGCAACATGTTCGGGCGTCATAACAGATCACTCGCGGTAGAAAACCTGCACCAGATGATAGCCAAACTGGCTTTTCACTGGGCCGTGGACTTCACGTACCGGCTTTTTGAAGATCACCTGATCGATGGCGCGCACCATCTGCCCGGGGCGCACCTCACCCAGATCGCCGCCTTTCTTGCCAGAGGGGCAGGTTGAGTACTTGCGCGCCAGCACGTCAAACGCCTCGCCGGCGGCAATACGTTTTTTCAGTGCGGCGGCTTCTGCTTCGGTTTTCACCAGAATATGGCGGGCCATTGCCTTCGGCGTGACGGGCTCCTCGGATTTGGATGAGCGTATTGTGCCAGCATTCTCAGCCGCTTAGCGCTTGAGCCGGGCTCGCGCCGAGTTTCTCGAGGGCGAAGCGTAATCTTGGCCTAACGTAATAAATCCAACCTGCGGGAAATCTCGTTATGGACCTCAATGCCATGCTGAAAATCCTGTCCAGCCAGGACGGGTCCGACCTTTATCTTTCCACCGGGGCGCCGCCCTGTGCCAAGTTCAATGGCGTGCTCAAGGCGCTTAGCGCCGAGCCGCTAAAGGCCGGCGAGGTGGCGGCTATTGCCGACTCGGTGATGGATAGTGCGCAGCGCGATGAGTTTGAACGTGAGCTGGAAATGAACCTGGCCATCTCGATTGCCAGCGTCGGGCGTTTTCGCATCAATATCTTCAAGCAGCGCAACGAAGTGTCGATAGTCGCGCGCAATATCAAGATGGACATTCCCAAGTTCGAAGACCTCAAATTGCCGGAAGTGCTACTTAAAACCGTGATGGAGAAACGCGGTCTGGTGTTGTTTGTCGGTGGTACCGGTTCGGGCAAATCGACCTCCCTGGCGGCGCTGATCGACTACCGCAACCGCAACAGCGGTGGCCATATCATCACCATTGAGGACCCGGTGGAGTACGTGCATAAGCACAAGAAGTCGATCATCAATCAGCGTGAGGTGGGGGTGGATACCCGCAGCTTCCATGCCGCACTGAAGAACACCTTGCGTCAGGCGCCGGACGTAATCCTGATCGGCGAGATCCGTGACCGCGAGACCATGGAGCATGCCCTGGCCTTTGCCGACACCGGCCACTTGGCGATCTCCACGCTACACGCGAACAACGCCAACCAGGCGCTGGACCGCATCATCAACTTCTTCCCGGATGACCGCCGTCCGCAGCTGCTCAATGACCTGGGTAACAACCTCAAGGCATTTGTCTCACAGCGGCTGGTCAAGACCATCGACGGCAAGCGCCGGGCAGCGGTGGAAGTGCTGCTCGGCACGCCGACCATCCGTGACCTGATCAAGCGCAACGAGTTTTCCGAGATCAAGGAGATCATGGAAAAGTCGAAAAATCTCGGCATGCAGACCTTCGATCAGGCGCTGATCGACCTGGTCAACGATGGCTCGATTGATGAAGAAGAAGCAGTTAAAAACGCCGATTCGGCGAACAACGTGCGCCTCAAGCTCAAACTCTACCGCGACAATCCAGGAGCCTCCGTGCCGGCCGCAGCCCCCGCGCCAGTGGCCGCAGCTCCGACTCCTGCTGCACCTGCGGCACCGGCCGCGTCGGCGGGTGAGTGGGGGCTGGAATTGAAGCTGGAAGATATTGAAGAAGAGCAACTGCCCGAGGACCCCGGGCGCAAAGGTATCTGAAATCCGATGGCGACTGGTGTGTCCGCCATTAATGTACGGGCCGGTAGGCGTCCTGAATGCGCTGGATCATGCCTTCGGCACGTAGCGCTTAAACGGCCTTGCGCAGATCTTCTTGCAACTGCGCATCACAGTCTTTCGAGCAGGCTAGGTACATGTCGGTGCTGGCCAGCACAGGGCTCATCTGCAAGCGATTGTCGCTGTGTGGCCACAGATACAATCCTTCCGGCACCCCGGTAAACCAGGCATCGACACGATCCAGTTCAAGCATGCGGGCGGGATTATCGCCAAGCTTGAGGCTGACAATCTGCGTTTCGCTAAAGCCCTCGCTCTTGAGTATTTCCATTTGTGCAGTCCCATGACCGACGGCAATACGCCGGTAACGCTGACGCGCCTCGGCAAAGTTGGCCACCGGTGCATCGAGGCTGAAGAAGGCGCGCTCAAGCGACGAAATGGGGACGATCCAGGTGTACAGCGCTTCGCGCTCCGGGGTGCGCGAAAGCGGGATGATCAGTAGGTTTTTCCCGCGACTGACCCGCTGCTGGGCACGGGCCCAAGGGGTTACATGGATATGGCTGAGATACCCCGCGCGGACAATCGCGGCCAATGCCACATCGCCGACCATGCCGTAGCCGCCCTGAAAACTGACGAAGGTCAGCGGCGGCGCATCCGGCATATGCAGCACCAAAGGCTCCCGTGCTGTTGCGCTCAGGCTCAGCGAGGTCAGCAATACTGCGAAAAAGAGCCAGCGCACAGCCACATCAATACTCCCGCAGCGACTGGCTCGGAGTATAGACACAGCAGGGGTGCTGGCTGGGTTTCTGCGGCTTCAGTCCAGCAGTTCTGCCAGGTCGCGGTACAGCTCCAGCGCCTGCGGATTGGCCAGGGCATCGGTGTTTTTTACTGGTTTGCCGTGCACCACGTTGCGTACCGCCAGCTCGACGATCTTGCCGCTGATGGTGCGCGGGATATCCGCCACGGCGATGATCTTGGCCGGGACATGGCGCGGTGTGGTGTTGGCGCGGATGACCTGGCGAATCTGCGTTTGCAGCGCGTCGCTCAGTTCGATGCCATCGCGTAGGCGGACAAACAGCACCACACGCACGTCATCGTCCCACTCCTGACCGATGGCGATGGATTCCAGCACGGCTTCGACCTTTTCCACCTGGCGGTAGATTTCGGCTGTACCGATCCGCACGCCGCCGGGGTTAAGTACCGCATCACTGCGGCCGTGAATCACCAGGCCGCCGTGGGCAGTGATTTCGGCGTAATCGCCATGGGCCCAGATGCCGGGGAAGGTGTCGAAGTAAGCTGCCTGGAACTTGCTGCCATCGGCATCCTTCCAGAAGCCAATCGGCATCGATGGGAAATGCTGCGCGCAGACCAGTTCGCCTTTCTCGCCGCTTACCGGTTGGCCGGCTTCGTTCCACACCTGCACATCCATCCCTAAGCCATTGCACTGCAGCTCACCAGGCCACACCGGCAGCACTGGGTTGCCGAGGGCGAAGCAGGAGACGATGTCGGTGCCACCGGAGATCGACGACAGACACACATCGGCTTTGATCTCGCGGTAGACGTACTCGAAGCTTTCATGGGACAGCGGTGATCCGGTAGACAGAATCGCCTTGAGGCGCTGCAGCGCGTGTGTGCTACCGGGTTTGGCACCGGCTTTTTCCAGCGCGGCGAGAAACTTGGCGCTGGTGCCGAAGATGCTGATGTTTTCCGCGTCGATCAGGTCGATCAGGCGCTCGGCCCCAGGGTGGAAGGGCGAGCCGTCGAACAGCACCAGAGTGGCGCCCAGGGCCAGGCCTGAGACCAGCCAGTTCCACATCATCCAGCCGCAGGTGGTGTAGTAGAACAGCGTATCGTCGGCGTGCAGGTCGGTGTGCAGGCCGAGCTCCTTGACGTGCTGCAGCAAGGTGCCGCCGACGCCATGCACGATGCACTTGGGCACGCCGGTGGTGCCGCTGGAATAGAGGATATACAGCGGGTGGTCGAACGGGACCTGAGTGAATTCGGGCTCGCCGCCGGCCTGGTAGAAGTCCTGCCACAACGCCACCTTGGCCGCCGAATGGAAGTCGGCGGCTTTGGCCTGGGCATTGGAATAGGGCACCACAATCAGCTGCTCGAGCGAGGGCAGGCGGTCGAGGATTTCATTGAGCTTGGCGGTCAGATCCAGATTCTTGCCGGCATAGCGGTAACCGGCGGCGGCGATCAGCACCTTGGGTTCGATCTGGCCGAAGCGGTCGATTACCCCCTGGGTGCCAAAGTCTGGCGAGCAGCTCGACCAGGTTGCACCCAGGCTGGTCGCGGCGAGCATGCCGACCAGGGTTTGCCAGGTGTTGGGCATAAAGGCAGCAACGCGGTCGCCGATACTCACGCCGGCATCACGCAGGCTGCGTTGCAGGCCCGCGACATGGGCCGCCAGCTCGGCATAGCTCAGTTGCTCGCGCGAGCCATCTTCGCCAATGGCGATCAGGGCCGGGTGGTTATCACGGCGGCGCAGCAGGTGTTCGGCAAAATTCAGGGTTGCGCCAGGAAACCAGTGGGCGCTGGGCATGGCCTTGCCTTCCTGCAATACGGCGTCGGGTTGTGCACTGAAACGCACCTCGAAGAACTCGACCACCGCCTGCCAGAAGGCTTCACGTTGCGTCACGCTCCAGGCGTGCAGGGCGGGGTAGTCGACCAGCTGCAGGCTGTGGCGCTGATTGACGAAGCGGCGAAAGCTGTCCATTCGTGTCGCCGCAATACGTTCGGCAGAAGGCGTCCACAGGGGCTGTTGCATCGTGCTTCCTCATCATTCTTGTTATGCCGACATTGTTAGCCGGCTTGGTGCGGCAAGCCTACTGACTGGCGGCGGGCTTGCGTCGAGCAGTTGCTGCGCTGTTTTGATCAGTATCAGCTGTAGCTGTAGTCACTTTGCACCGCCCTCAGGCGATAGGCCGTCAGCCTGAGGCGTGTGCTTTACAGTGCGTAAACAAAACCTTACGCACTGCCTGCCGCTAGGCACTGGCCAGTCTGGCCCGTGCCACCCGTGAGCCATTGGGTTTGTCCAGTACCGCACAAATGCGCTGGCCGGCTGCGATCAGCTTGTTTATATCAATGCCGGTTTCGATGCCCAGGCCCTCAAGCAGGTACAGCACATCTTCGGTTGCGACATTGCCGGTGGCCCCTTTGGCGTAAGGGCAACCGCCCAGCCCGGCGACCGAGCTGTCGAATACGCTGATGCCTTCCAGCAGACTGGCGTAGATATTCGCCAGTGCCTGTCCGTAGGTGTCATGGAAGTGCCCGGCCAGCAGGTTGCGTGGTACCTCGCGGCCGACCACGTTGAACAGGTGGCGAGTGGCCCCGGCGGTACCGGCCCCGATGGTGTCGCCCAGGGACACCTCGTAGCAGCCCATGGCGTACAGCTCACGGGCTACGCTGGCGACCTGCTCGGGCGGTACAAAGCCGTCATACGGGCAGCCCAGCACGCAGGACACATAACCGCGCACGCGAATGCCATGCTGCTTGGCTGCGTCCATTACCGGGACAAAGCGCTCAAGGCTCTCGCTGATCGAGCAGTTGATGTTTTTCTGCGAGAAGGCTTCCGAAGCGGCGGCAAACACCGCCACTTCGCGCACTCCCGCTTGCAGCGCACCTTCGAAACCTTTCAGGTTGGGTGCCAGGGCGGCGTAGGTAATACCTGGCAGCTGCTGAATCTGCGCAAACACCTCAGCGCTGCCGGCCATCTGCGGCACCCACTTGGGAGAGACAAAGCTGCCTACTTCGATATAGCTGAGGCCAGCGACAGACAGGCCATCGACCAGGCGTACCTTGTCGGCCACGCTGATCGGCTGTTTCTCATTCTGCAAACCGTCGCGCGGGCCGACTTCGACCAGCCGGACTTGTTTGGGTAGGTTCATCGTTGCCTCGTTGTTTATTTCGATGGGTATCGCGCTGCTCAACCCATCCTGCGTTGCTTGAGGTGCGGTAGTTGTAGGGTGGATGTCGCTTTATACACCCACCAAGCCCCTTCGCTGTGCATGCCCAGGTGGACATAAAAGCGATGTCCACCCTACGCGCGTCTATTTGTGGGAGCGCTTTAGCGGCGAGCGTTTTGTCGCTGTTATCGCGGCTAAAGCCCCCCCCCACAGAGGTCATCAATTTATGCGCTGGCTTCTTCCAGCTCCACCAGCACTGTACCTTCGCTGACCATCTCTCCCTCGCCGCAATACAAGGCCTTGACCGTTCCGGCCTGCGGCGCGCGGATGCTGTGCTCCATCTTCATCGCCTCCAGTACCACCAGCGCAGTGCCGGCTTCGACCTGCTGGCCGGTCTCGACTAGCACCCGGACGATACTGCCGTTCATCGGCGCCGTCAGGCCACCGTGATGCTGATGGCTGGCCTCGACTTCGGCAATCGGGTCTACGCGCTGAATGCTGCGCAGCTCGCCGGCATAGTGCAGGTACAGGGTGTCGCCCCGGCGAATGGCCAGATGTTGCTGACGCAGGCCGTCGCGCTCTACCTGCAGAACTTCGCTTTGTAGATGAGCGGTGGCAGCCGAAGCATGGCGCAGGCGTACCACCTGGCGCTCGCTCTGGCAGACCAGATGCACGTCAGTCTCGGCCGGTAAACCCAGGCGCAGACCGTTGTTGCCTGACCAGGGTGAATGGAAATCGTCGTGGCACTGCTGCGGTGCTTCGCTCTGCACAAAGGCTTCGGCAGCCAGTTGCCAGAATTCGCTCGGTAAATCGGTTACCGGAGGCAGCAACTGAGCTTCGTGACGTGGAATAAAGCCGGTATCCAGCTCGGCCTTGGCAAAGGCCGGATGGGACAACACACGTTGCAGGAATGTCAGGTTGGTTCTGACTCCGCCCACGCAGGTTTCCTTAAGCATGGCCAGCAGGCGAAGACGCGCTTCTTCGCGGTTTTCGCCCCAGGCGATCAGCTTGCCGAGCATCGGGTCATAGAAGGGCGAGACTTCATCGCCTTCTGCTACGCCGCTATCGACTCGGCGGCCCGGTCCGGGATTGGCTTCGCGGTACAGCGCCAGGGTGCCGGTGGCCGGGAGAAAGTCGTTTTCCGGGTCTTCGGCATACAGGCGCACCTCAATGGCGTGGCCGATAAGCGGCACCTGATCTTGTGTCAACGGCAGTGGCTCGCCACGGGCAACGCGGATCTGCCAGGCGACCAGATCGAGACCAGTGATCAGCTCGGTAACCGGGTGCTCGACCTGCAGGCGGGTGTTCATCTCCATAAAGAAGAAGTCGCCGCGCTCATCCAGCAGAAACTCCACGGTGCCGGCGCCGACATAGCCGATAGCCTGGGCGGCCTTGACTGCCGCCTCGCCCATGGCGCGGCGCAGCTCTGGCGACAGGCCCGGCGCAGGGGCTTCTTCCACCACCTTTTGGTGGCGACGCTGGATCGAGCAGTCGCGCTCATTCAGGTACAGGCAATTGCCATGCTGGTCGGCAAACACCTGGATTTCCACATGGCGCGGCTTGAGCACGTATTTTTCCACCAGCATGCGCGAGTCGCCGAACGATGACTGCGCCTCGCGCTGGGCGCTGGCCAGGGCCTCGGCCAGTTCGCTTTCGCGCTCGACCACTTTCATGCCCTTGCCACCACCGCCGGCCGCCGCCTTGAGCAGCACCGGGTAGCCGATTGTGTTTGAGGCGCTGCGGAAGGTTTCCACATCCTGTGCTTCGCCGTGATAACCCGGCACCAGCGGCACTCCGGCGGCGTCCATCAGCGCTTTGGCGGCAGATTTGCTGCCCATGGCGTCGATGGCCGAGGCAGGCGGCCCGAGAAAAATCAAACCAGAGGCTTCGATGGCGCGTGCGAAGCCGGCGTTTTCCGAGAGAAAGCCATAGCCTGGGTGAATCGCCTGAGCACCGCTGGCCTTGGCCGCCGCGATGATCTTGTCGATCAACAGATAGCTGTCCGCTGGTTTGGCGCCGCCCAGATTCACCGCCAGATCGGCTTCGCGCACATGGCGCGCGCCGGCGTCGATGGCGCTGTGTACCGCCACGGTCTGGATGCCCATGGCCTTGGCCGTGCGCATTACCCGGCAGGCGATTTCGCCACGGTTGGCCACCAGCAAGGTGTCGATAGGCTTAAGGCTCATGCTTGCGGCTCCTGCCATGCGGGTTTGCGTTTATCCAGAAAGGCCCGCAGACCTTCCTGACCTTCGGGGCTGACGCGGATACGGGCGATGGCGTTCTCGGTATAACGACGTAGCGCCGGGGTCAGCACGCCGCTGCCGACTTCGCGCAGCAGATCCTTGCTCGCCAGCATGGCTTGCGGGCTATTGAGCAGCAGGTTGTCGACCCAGGTGTTTACCGCGTCATCGAGTTGCTCTGCCGGGTAGCATTCGGCGAACAGCCCCAGCTCCTGGGCGCGTTCGCCGCTAAAGCGCTCGGCCGTCAGGGCATAGCGCCGCGCCGCGCGTTCGCCAATCGCCTGTACGACAAAAGGGCTGATCACCGCCGGGGCCAGGCCGATGCGCACCTCGGACAGGCACAGCTGAGCATCAACGGTGCCGATGGCCATATCGCAGCAGCTGATCAAGCCCAGCGCGCCACCGAAAGCGGCGCCTTGCACCACAGCCAGGGTCGGGATTTTCAGTTGATACAGGTTGTGCATCAGCTCGGCCAACTCGCGTGAGTCGGCCAGGTTGGCGTTGTAGTCCAGGGTCGCCGCATGCTGCATCCAGGCTAGGTCGGCGCCAGCGGAGAAGTGCTTGCCACGGCCGCGTAGCAGTAGAAAGCGCAGGCTTTTTTCGGCCATCACCGCGTCGAGGGCGAGAATCAGCTCGCGGATCATCTCGGCGTTAAAGGCGTTGTTCTTGTCCGCACGATTGAGCCAGAGGGTGGCAAAGCCGCGTGGGTCTGTTTGCAGTTCGAGGGTGTTGAAGTCGGTCATGGTGTTCGACTCGAAAAATGAGTTGGCTCTGTGGGAAGGGCTTTAGCCGCAAGCTTTTCACCTTGTCGCGGCTAAAGCCCCTCCCACGAATCACATGCGGAACACGCCAAAGGTGCTTGGCTCGATCGGCGCGTTAAGGCTGGCGGACAGGGCCAGGCCCAGTACGTCGCGGGTTTGCGCCGGGTCGATCACGCCGTCGTCCCACAGCCGCGCACTGGAGTAGTAGGGGTGGCCCTGGCGCTCGTACTGTTCGAGGATTGGCTGCTTAAGCGCGGCTTCATCTTCGGCGGAGAAGCTTTGCCCGGCGCGAGCAGCCTGTTCATGCTTGACCTGTACCAGCACGCCGGCAGCCTGTTCGGCGCCCATTACGCCGATCCGCGCATTCGGCCACATCCACAGGAAGCGCGGCTCAAAGGCGCGGCCGCACATGCCGTAGTTACCGGCGCCGAAGCTGCCGCCGATGATCACAGTGAATTTCGGCACCTTGGCGCAGGCCACGGCGTTGACCAGTTTGGCCCCATGCTTGGCGATGCCGCCGGCTTCGTACTTCTGCCCGACCATAAAGCCGGTGATGTTCTGCAGGAACAGCAGCGGAATGCCGCGCTGGCAGGCCAGCTCGATAAAGTGCGTGCCTTTCTGCGCCGATTCAGCGAACAAAATCCCGTTATTGGCGAGGATCGCTACCGGATAGCCGTGGATATGCGCAAAGCCGCAGATCAGGGTGGTGCCAAACAGCGCCTTGAACTCATCGAATACGCTGCCATCGACGATACGAGCGATCACTTCGCGAACATCAAAGGGCTGCTTGGCGTCTGCTGGAATCACCCCATACAGCTCTTCGCCGCTATATAGCGGGTTGATTGGCGCCAGGCTGTTCAGCACGCCCAGCTTGCGCCAGTTGAGGTTGGCGATCGAGCGGCGGGCCAGGGCCAGGGCGTGTTCGTCGTTGTCGGCGTAATGGTCAGCCACGCCGCTGGTCTTGCAGTGCACATCGGCGCCACCGAGGTCTTCGGCGCTGACCATCTCACCGGTGGCGGCTTTTACCAGCGGCGGGCCGGCGAGGAAGATGGTGGCCTGGTTGCGCACCATGATTGCTTCATCCGCCATGGCCGGCACATAAGCGCCGCCGGCGGTGCAGGAGCCCATGACCACGGCGATCTGCGGGATGCCCATGGCCGACATATTGGCCTGGTTGAAGAAGATCCGGCCGAAGTGCTCGCGGTCGGGGAATACCTCATCCTGGCGCGGCAGGTTGGCACCGCCGGAGTCGACCAGGTAGATGCACGGCAGGCGGTTCTGCTGGGCGATGGTTTGCGCGCGCAGGTGCTTCTTCACGGTCAGCGGGTAGTAGCTGCCGCCTTTGACCGTGGCGTCGTTGGCCACGATCATGCATTCCACACCCTCGACCCGGCCGATACCCGCGACCACGCCAGCGGCGGGTACATCCTCGCCGTAGACCTCGTAGGCGGCCAGCTGGCCGATCTCCAGAAATGGCGAGCCGATGTCCAGCAGGCGGTTGATACGCTCACGCGGTAGCAATTTGCCCCGCGAGGTGTGACGTTCCTGAGCCTTGGCGCCGCCGCCTTCATGAACACGGGCGAGCAGGGCGCGCAGGTCGTTCACTTGGCTCAGCATGGCCGCGCTATTAGCAGCGAACTCCGGCGAACGGGTGTTGATATGGGTGTGCAGAATGGCCATCGAGTTGGCTCCGGTTCAATCCGTAGGGTGGATGGCGCTTTATCCATCCACCGGCATTGGTGGAAAACGCTTCGCGGTTTTCCATCCTACGCAGGCAAACGCCTTATTTGGTTTCGTTAAACAGTTCGCGGCCGATCAGCATGCGACGAATCTCACTGGTACCGGCGCCGATCTCATAGAGCTTGGCATCGCGCAACAGGCGGCCGGCCGGGTACTCGTTGGTGTAGCCGTTACCACCGAGCAGCTGGATGGTGTCCAGGGCCATCTTGGTGGCCATCTCGGCGGTGTAGAGGATCACCGCGGCGGCGTCTTTACGCGATTCCTCGCCGCGGTCGCAGGCCTTGGCCACGTTGTACAGGTAGGACTTGGAGGCGTTCATGCCGGCGTACATGTCGGCCAGCTTGCCCTGCACCAGTTGGAACTCGCCGATCGACTGCTTGAACTGCTGGCGCTCGTGCACGTAGGGCAGCACCACGTCCATGCAGGCCGTCATGATTCCGGTCGGGCCGCCGGAGAGCACGGTGCGCTCGTAGTCCAGGCCACTCATCAGCACGCGCACGCCAGCGCCTTCGCTGCCTAAGATGTTCTCTTCCGGTACTTCGCAGTCCTCGAATACCAGCTCGCAGGTGTTGGAGCCGCGCATGCCCAGCTTGTCCAACTTCTGGTGGCGGGAGAAACCCTTGTAGTCGCGCTCGACGATAAACGCGGTCATGCCGCGTGAGCCGGCGCTGATGTCGGTCTTGGCGTAGATCACGTAGGTGTGGGCGTCGGGGCCGTTGGTGATCCACATCTTGTTGCCGTTGAGCACGTAGCGGTCGCCGCGTTTCTCGGCGCGCAGCTTCATCGACACCACGTCAGAACCAGAATTTGGCTCGCTCATGGCCAGGGCGCCGATGTGCTCGCCGGAGCACAGCTTGGGCAGGTACTTGGCCTTCTGCTCATGGGTGCCGTTCTTGCGGATCTGATTGAGGCACAGGTTGGAGTGCGCGCCGTAGGACAGGCCGACTGAGGCCGAGGCTCGACTGATCTCTTCCATGGCCACCACATGGGCCAGGTAACCCATGTTGGTGCCGCCGTATTCCTCTTCCACGGTCATGCCGAGCAGGCCCATGTCACCGAACTTGCGCCACATGTCCATGGGGAACTCGTTGTCGCGGTCGATCTGCGCAGCACGCGGGGCCAGCTCGGCCTGGGCGAACTGGTAGACCGAGTCGCGCAGCATGTCGATGGTCTCGCCGAGACCGAAGTTGAGGGTTGGATAGCTCATGGTTCCACCTGTAATTGTTAGAATTAAGTTCAGGAGATAACAGTTTGTTTTTTATCGGTTTCAGCTAAAGCCGCCATGCAGCGCTCTTCGGCGGTATCCAGCTCAAGTTGCATCTGTTCGATGTCCAGCAGTTGCTGCTGCAACTGGGCGCGACGCTCGGCGATCTTGGCCATAAAGGTGTGCAGCTGCTTGTGATTGCCGTGCACCGGGTCGTACAGCTCGATCAGTTCCTTGCACTCGGCGAGCGAGAAACCGATGCGCTTGCCGCGCAGGATCAGCTTGAGGGTGACCTTGTCCTTGGCGGTGTAGATACGCTCCTGGCCGCGGCGCTCGGGGCTGAGCATCTGCTGTTCTTCGTAAAAGCGAATGGCGCGGGTGGTGATATCCAGCTCGCGGGCCAGTTCGGAAATGGAGTAGGTGGTGGCGGACATACGGCAGTGCTCTTGTTTACCTTTACGTTAACGTAAGCTTGCCGGCGCCTGTAGTCAACCAGAGCGCGTGCAGGGTTATCGGGTTGATCGAGCCTAATGCGGGTTTATGAACTAAAAACTGTTATGCGATAAAGGCTTGCAGCGCTTATCTAGAAAGATAGGGAGGTACACGCTGTTGCAACACTTGCACCAGCGCGGGGTCCATAAACGCGTAGTCGTCGGGGATATTCAGGCTGTAGACAGGCTTGTTGCCAAGCTGGCGGCGGAATTTCTCGGCCAGCTTGCGCCGATGGCGGCTTTCCATCACCAGGATCAACTCGGCCCACTCCAGCAGTTCCGGGCTGACTGGGTTGTCGGCATCGCGGTTGACCCCGGCCGAGGCTGTTTCAACCCCAGGCCAATTGGCGAAAACCTGTTCGGCGGTGGGGCTGCGCAGGCGGTTCTTGGCGCAGATGAATAGAACCTTGAGTGACATGTTGTGCTATCCGAAGGCTCAGGCCTGGGTTTTCAGGGTTTTCTTTTCCTGGGCCGTGGCCTGCTGGGAAATCTCGATGATTTGTTCGCGCATCCAGCGGTTGGCCGGGTCCTGGTCGGTGCTTTCATGCCAGTAGAGATGGGTCTCCAGCGGCGTCATGTCTTTGACTGGCAGTTCAACAAAATGCAGGTCATTACGGCGGGCAAAGCGCTCCGGTACGGTCATGGCCATGTCTGTGCCTTGCAGCACGGTGGTGGCCATCAGGTAATGCTGCGAGCGCAGGGCGATCTTGCGCTGAATACCCATACGGCCGAGGGCCAGATCAACGTGACCGAGACCGCTGCGGCGGCTGGAGATATGGATGTGGGTCAGGCCCATGTATTCATCCAGGGTGATCTTGTCCTTGGCCAGCGGATGGCCGCGGCGCATGGCGCAGACATAACGGTCTTCCATCAGTTTGACGTGGCGCACCTGCGGGTCGGTATTCAACGGCGCGTCCACGGCGAAGTCCAGGCGGCCGGCGGCCAGCTCCTTGGTGGTTTCGCGGCGTCGGGCCAGCATGCTTTCGATATTCACATTGGGCGCCATACGGCGCAGGCGCTGGAACAGCGGCGGCAGGACGATGGCCTCGGTGAGGTCGGTCATGCTGATGCGGAAGGTTTTGTTGGCCTGCGCCGGATTGAAGATGCGGCTTTCCTGCACGGAGATGCGCAGTTGCTGCAGCGCATTGCGCACCGGGCCGATGATGTTCTGCGCCATTGGCGTGGGCACCATGCCCTGGGCGGTGCGTACAAACAGCGGGTCATTGAAGGTTTCCCGCAGGCGTGCCAGGGCGTTGGACACGGCGGGCTGGGTAATACCGACGATCTGTCCGGCGCGGGTCAGATTGGCCTCGGTGTAGATGGCATCGAAGACGACAAAGAGGTTGAGGTCGACCTTGTTCAGATTCATTACACGCTCGCTCCGCAGGTTGTCGGTATCAGTGGATCATATATCGGTGATGAATGTTTATACACAGTGAGAATAGATTAGATAAATCCTAAGCCCTGTTCTAGCATCATTTCCACTTCACCGAACTCCCCAAAAATCAGCGTCAGAAGGTAGCTATCATGGATTTCGCCTACTCCCCCAAGGTTCAGCAGCTGCGTGAACGCGTCACCGCGTTTATGGAGACCCATGTCTATCCAGCCGAAGCCGTGTTCGAGCAACAGGTCAATCAAGGCGACCGCTGGCAGCCCACCGCGATCATGGAAGAGTTGAAAACCAAGGCTAAAGCCGAAGGCCTGTGGAACCTGTTTCTGCCGGAGTCCGAGCTGGGCGCCGGTCTGACCAACACTGAATACGCGCCACTGGCAGAAATCATGGGCAGCTCCTTGATCGGTGCCGAGCCGTTCAACTGCGCCGCGCCGGACACCGGCAATATGGAAGTGCTGGTGCGCTACGCCAACGAAGCGCAGAAAGAGCAATGGCTCAAGCCGCTGCTGGACGGCACCATCCGCTCCGCCTTCGCCATGACCGAACCGGGCGTGGCGTCTTCGGATGCCACCAATATGCAGGCCAGCGCCGTACGCCAGGGCGATGAGTGGGTGATCAACGGCCGCAAGTGGTGGACTTCCGGCGCTTGCGACCCACGCTGCAAAATCATGATTTTCATGGGCCTGACCAACCCGGATGGCCCTCGCCACCAACAACACTCGATGATTCTGGTACCGATGGACGCCCCAGGTGTGAAAGTGCTGCGCCCGCTGCCGGTATTTGGCTACGACGACGCGCCACACGGCCACGCCGAAGTGCTGTTCGAAAACGTCCGTGTGCCTTACGAGAACGTGCTGCTAGGTGAGGGCCGTGGCTTCGAGATCGCCCAGGGTCGCCTTGGCCCAGGTCGGATTCACCACTGCATGCGCTCGATTGGCATGGCTGAGCGCGCACTGAAACTGATGTGCGAGCGCTCGATCAACCGCACTGCCTTCGGCAAGCCACTGGCCCGCCTGGGCGGCAATATCGATCACATCGCTGACTCGCGCATGGAGATCAATATGGCCCGCCTGCTGACCCTGAACGCGGCTTATATGATGGACACCGTGGGCAACAAGATTGCCGCCAGTGAAATCGCCCAGATCAAGGTGGTTGCACCCAACGTGGCGCTGAAGGTGATCGACCGGGCGATCCAGATCCACGGCGGCGCCGGGGTTTCCAACGACTTCCCGCTGGCCTACTGGTACGCCATGCAGCGCACCCTGCGTCTGGCCGACGGCCCGGACGAGGTGCACCGCGCAGCCATCGGCAAGTTCGAGATCGGCAAGTACGTGTCGAAAGAAGTGATGAACGCCAGCCGCTAAAGCGCTTCACTGAAAAACCACAAGACCCGCAAATGCGGGCCTTGTGCGTTATGGCTAATGCGGTGTCCCCGGCGGAGCAAACCCATCATCGGGATTCGCGCTTTGTTGCAGCCAAAGCAGGCGCATATGCAACTGCGCCGCGAAGGCACGGGCGGCCTGCTCCTGATGGAAGATCAGGCTGCGCCTGCCCATGCGCACTTGCCAACGCAGCTTGCCGCGCTGCACCAGCGGCTCGATAACGATGCTCGGTGAACTCAAACGATCAATGCTCCTGCCTGGGTGCGCGGGTCTTCAGTAGCGACAATAGCACTCCGCCTGCCAGCAAGCCGAGGGTCATGCACAGCGAGAGCAGGGCGGGCACCTTGACGATATCGTGGAGAAAGATCTTGCCACCGATAAACATCAGCACCAGCGCCAGGGCGTACTTCAGGTAGATAAAGCGGTGCATCAGCGCCGCCAGGGCAAAGTACAGCGCGCGCAGGCCGAGAATCGCAAAGATGTTCTAGGTGTAGACGATAAACGGGTCCTGGGAGATGGCCAGCACCGCCGGCACGCTGTCCACGGCAAACACCAGATCAGCCAGTTCGATCAGCACCAGGGCCAGCAGCAGTGGCGTTGCATGCAGCAGGTGCTTGCCCGACTTTCTGTCTGGCTGACGCACCAGGAAGCGTCCGCCGTGCGTATCCGCGGTCACTCGGATATGCCTGCGCAGGAACTGCAGCAAGCGGTTCTGGCTCAGGTCGGGGTGCTGTTCTTCCTTGGCCGAAAGCATGCGCACCCCGGTAAACAGCAGAAACGCGCCGAACAGGTACAGCACCCACTCGAAGTTCTGCACCAGCGCCGTGCCCAGGCCGATCATAGTTGCGCGCAGCACGATCACCCCGAGGATGCCCCAGAACAGCACGCGGTGCTGGTAGCGCCGCGGGATGGCGAAGAAGTTGAGGATCACCGCCATAACGAACACGTTGTCCATCGACAGCGATTGCTCAACCAGAAAACCGGTGTAGAACTCCAGCGCCTTGGTTGCCCCCAGCTGCCACCAGATCCAGCCGCCAAAGGCTATGCCAACACCGAAGTAGCCGCTGTACAGCAGCAGGCTTTCGCGCATTTCGATTTCATGCTGGTCGCGGTGCAGCACGCCGAGGTCGAGTATCAGCAAGCCGAGGATGATCAGTAGAAAGGCCAGCCAGAACCAGCCTGGGGTGCCGAATAATGGAGTGGTGAGCATGCTTGCCAGGCTATCCATGGAGCCACCTCGAATGTCCGCCTAAGTTGAGAATCAACTCAGTGACTCCGACATCACGGTGAAGGCTCACCGCCAGAGGGGCCCGGCGTCACGCTGATTAAGCAATAGGCTTTGCTGGCGAACTTGGCAAGCGCAGGAGCGGGGGTTCAGTTGCTGTACTGGTAGATGATCGGGGCAAAAAATCCGGTGTCGTGACCATTTTTCAGGCACTGATTGAACTGCTCCAGAAACCAGCCCATCTTCAGCGCTTTGGCGATGCCCATGTGCTTGCTGTCGCTCTTGACCGGCACCGGCAAGGTGGTAAAGGCATCCGGATGTAAGCCAGGCCAGCTCTGGGCGAGCCTGCTGATATCGATGCTTGAACCGAGCAGGATCGCATCGATGCGACCACGCTGCAGCATACCCAGGCCGCTGCGGGTGTCGTTGAAACCGACGATGGTCAGGGTGCCGTTGGCCACGGTTTCGTCATAGGCGGTGCCATAGCTGGTGCCGATTAGCTTGTCTTTCAGGTCGGTAATGTTCTGGTAGGGGAATTCGCGGCCTTTTTGCACCACCAGCACGATATGTTCGGTGAAGATCGGTTCGGAAAAGTCGAACAGAGTTAGGCGTTCATCACTGATCGACAGGCCGATGACACCGCCTTCGCTGCGCTCGGCCATGGTGTAGGCGCGTTTCCATGGCAGCGCAGCAGCTGGATCTGATAGGGCACCTGCATCTGGTTCAGGCAGTGTTTGCTGATGTCCACGACAATGCCCTTGGCCTCGCCATCCTCCTCAAAGTACTTGGGGAAGCCATCGTGTGCGCCAAACACGCGGAACACCTCGGCCTGGGCGGTTTGTACAAGCAGCAGAGCCAGCAGCAGGATCAGCCGCAGAGGTGTAGCGGGCATGGCAGAAGCTCAAATAGAGGCGATAAAGTCTGTTCAGCTTAGCCATTCGGCGTTGCTAATCACTGCTTGACGCCGCAATTCTGCGCACAACGCCGGGGTTGAGTCTGCTCTAGTAAACCCAGACTTCCACTCGACGGTTCTTGATCCGTCCGTCATTGCCGCTGTTGGCGGCTACCGGCAGCTCATCGCCCATGCCGATGATGTCGCGGAAGATCACACCACCCTTGTTCAGCTCGCGACGCACGGCCATGGCGCGCAGCTTGGACAACAGTTCAGCGCGAGCCGTGTCGGCCTTGGCATCGCCAAAGCCCACCAGCACCACTTTGTCATGCAGCTTGTTCTGTTCGCGCAGGTAGGCCATCAGCCGGTTAAGGTCGCGCAGGGCTTTGTTGTCGAGGTTGGCGCTGCCTTCCTGAAAGCGAAAGTTCACCGACAGACGCTGAGCATTCTGTGCCAGGGTCTGGTAGTTCGCCGGCATTTGCGTATTGGCGGGGATTTTCACTGCCTGCACGGTCTGCGCGATAAAGCCGTTCTGGTCGACAATCGCCTGGCCACGTGTGCTGTGGGCGAACTGCACTAGGGCGCGCCCCCAGGGATTGCTCAGCTCCGGCTGGTTATACAGAAACAGCCGGCGCGACAACGGGTAATCCTCGGTGGCAATCAGGGTCAGACTCGGCAGCATCGGTTGCGAGTCACCGGCGGCAATCGCCACGGCTTTGGCCTGGCGAATATAAGGCAGGCCGATAAAGCCGATGCCGTTAGGGTCCTGGCTGACCGAGTCGGAAAGTTTCTCGCTGGACTCGAAGCGTTTGGCGTTGGTAGCCAGGGCTTTGCCATTGGCGCTCAGCACCAGTTCCTTGAAGGTGTCGAAGGTGCCGGATTTGTCATCACGGGCGTACAGGGTGATGGCCCCGGCCGGTGCACCGAGTTGCGCCCAGTTGTTGATCTCCCCGGCGAATACCTGCGCCAGTTGCGTGGTGTTGAGCGCGGCGAGCGGGTTGCTCGGGTGCAGAATAATGGCCAGGCCGTCGAGGGCGATGATCTGCTCGGCGCTGGCGCTTTTCAGGTCGCCCAGGCTCAGCAGACTGGTGGCTTCGCTGTCCTTGATCGGCCGGGACGAAGCGGCCAGTTCGGCGCTGCCGTCGGCCAATGAGGTAAACCCCGTGCCCGAACCATGGGCCGCCACTTCAATGCTCACACTGCGGCCATCGGCGGTTTTACCGATGATCTTCTGCTCGTTTTCCGCCGCGCCAGCTTCGATGCGAATGGCGCTCAGCCCCTGTTCTTCGAATAGGCCTTTGACCAGTGCAGGGCCAAGCCTCGCGCCGATGGTGTTGGAACCCTGAATGAGCAGCACGCTGTTGCTATCGCTGGGGATGGGCAGGGCGGCGAATACCGACCAGGGCAGGGCGTAGCAGATGGAGCCGAGCAGCAGAAAGCTGACGGTGCGAATCCAGGTATCACGTTCGAAGGCAGAGGAGGCGCGCGGCATGCGGCAAACACCTATATGGGTGAGTGAAAGTGCCGCGAAGATAAGACAAAAAAGTGACTGTAATATGACAGTCACTTATCTATGTGAAGGCTCTGTTGCAGGCTTAATGCGCCAGTTCAAGCCAGATGGGGGCGTGGTCCGATGGCTTTTCCATGCCACGCAGTTCGTAGTCAACGCCGGCATCCTTGATCCGCGCCTGCAACGCCTGAGAGGCGAGAATCACATCGATGCGCAGGCCGCGCTTGGGTTCGTCCTCGAAACCGCGGCTGCGGTAATCGAACCAGCTGAAGCGGTCATTCACCGTTGGGTTGAGGTGGCGGAAGCTGTCGACCAGGCCCCAGCTCTTCAGGGTGGCCAGCCATTCGCGCTCTTCCGGCAGGAAGCTGCATTTGCCGGTTTTCAGCCAACGCAGGCGGTTTGGCTCGCCAATGCCGATGTCGCAATCTTCCGGCGAAATATTGATATCGCCCATTACCACCAGCGCCTGTTCGGGGCTGAACTGGTTGAGCAGCAATTGCTGCAAGTCGGCGTAGAAGCGCTGTTTTGCCGGGAACTTGGTCGGGTGGTCGCGGCTTTCACCTTGCGGGAAGTAGCCATTCATCACTGTTACCGGGTTGCCCTGGGCATCGGCGAAGGTGCCGTAGATAAAGCGTCGCTGTGCGTCTTCGGCATCACCGGGAAAGCCTTTGTGCAGGCTCAATGGTTTCTGGCGCGAGAGCAGGGCGACGCCGTAGTGGCCTTTCTGGCCGTGGTAGTGCACGTGGTAGCCGAGCTGACGGATATCCGCCTCGGGGAACTGCTCGTCGGCCACCTTGGTTTCCTGCAGGCCGATAACATCCGGCTGGTGTTTCTCGATTAATGCGGCCAGTTGATGCGGGCGTGCACGCAGGCCATTGATATTGAAGGAGACGATCTTCATGGGCGGCAGTCCTGGCTGTGGCTCTGGAAAGCCCGCGATGCTAGCCGATTAGCGGCCCTGCCGGCCAGCCTGTGGCGGCACTGGGTGTGCGGTGCTAACGTGGCTGCAGGCCCAGTAAATCAAGAACAACAGAGGTCACGCAGATGCCTGACAGTCTCGCCGAAGTACGTATGCTCGATGGTGGCTATGCCCGCGAAGCACGCTCGCTGCTGTATCACGCCTATCGCCACGACCCCACCTTTGCCTACCTGTTTGAAGCCGAGCGGCCGGGCTATGACCAGCGCGTACGCGCCACGGTGCGTGAGCTGGTGCAGCAGCACTTTGCCGAAGACCTGCCGGCGATTGGCCTGCTGATCGACGACCGCCTGATCGGCATGGCGCTGATCGCCCCGCCGCAGCGACGCATGGACATCACCGAAAGCTGGGGCTGGCGCATGCGCATGCTGCTGACCACCGGTTTTCGTTGCACCAAAAGGTATCTGGAATACCACGATGCGGTAATCGCCTGCCTGCCGCCGGGTCCCTATCATGTGTTGCCGCTGCTCGGCATTCACCCGGAATACCAGGGCAAGCACCTCGGCGAGCAACTGCTTGAAGCGCTGCACAATTGGTGCGCCGAAGACGCCAGTTCCCAGGGGGTGGTGCTGGATACCGGCAACGGGCACTACCTGGAGTTCTATAAACGTCAGGGTTACGAGGAAATCGGCGAGGTGGCCATCGGCCCGATTATCGAGCACGTGTTCTTCCATCCAAGCCCGCAAGTGGCAGTCAAAGCCAGCGCCTAAAAGCCCGCCCCGGATCTGCTGCGCGTCGGCCGTGTCGCGTTAAAGGCAGGCCGGGACGCGGCGTCGCGGAATGCTCATGTACAGCTCGTACACTCCGCTTGATTCGCTGCGCTCACCCATGGGGCAGCCATTGGTTGTTACTCCATTGCGCTGCGTTTTTCGCCGGTTTTTGCCTTGCACGGCTCTAGCTCGCTAGAGCCGAAGCAGGCTCTAAGCAGCGGGCTCGGTATGCGTGGTTACATGTCGACGCGCAACTTAAAGCACTGGTCAGCGCTCTAAATCGGCTATCGGCTCGTGCTAGCATCGCCCCATGTCTTTGTTCTCCAACCTTTTCTCAGGGCTATTTCTTCTGTTGCTGAGTGCTACGGTCCTGGCCGAAGCTCAGCTGCGCGTGCGGGTTGAGCCGGCCAACAGCGCGCTGAAAGGCAATATCGAAGGCTATATCGGCAGTCTGGGCGAGCGCGATGCCGAGGCCTTGCAACGCTATCGTCGGGTCGCCGAGAACCAGGCGGAAAAAGCTGCCCAGGCCCTGGGTTACTACCAGGCGCACATCACCACCGAGGTAAGCGAGGGGGCAACACCGCGCCTGACCGTGCGCATTCAGCCAGGTGAACCGGTGCGTCTGCGTGATGTGGTGGTGCGCGTCGAAGGGCCCGCTGCGCAACTGCGCGCCTTTCGTACGCCCAATGACCCGCAATTGCATAGCGGTGCGCAGCTTAACCACGGGCATTACGACGCGGCCAAGCGCGAAATTCAGAATCAGGCCTCGCGTTATGGTTTCTTCACCGGGCGCTTTAGGGATGGTCTGAAGTAGCCATGTATTTCTGGCTGACTTCAGCCCCGCCGATTTTGAAAGCGGCAAATCGATCAAAAACGATCAGATTACCCATTCATTTCTGTGTTTTTAGCCGCCGCGAGTAGCTCGCGGCAGCCATTTCCCGCATTACAGGCGCACCTCTCCTGCATTGGTCAGTAAATGTCGGCGTGCCATCCACAGGTTCGACAGCGCGAACAGCGTCACCAGTTGCGCCGTGTTCTTGGCCAAGCCACGGAAGCGTGTCTTTACATAACTGAACTGACGCTTGATCACCCGGAACGGGTGCTCAACCTTGGCGCGCACCTGGGCCTTGGCCTTCTCGATCTTGCGTTTGGCTTTGTACAGCGGGCTGCTCTTACCCAGCTTCTTATAGGTGCTGCGGCGGGCAGCAACCTGCCAGATCACCTCGCGCCCATCATGTTCGGGGCGCTTTTCGACGCCGGTATAACCCGCATCGGCGCACACCACGTTTTCCTCGCCGTGCAGCAACTTGTCGACCTGAGTGACATCCGCCACGTTGGCCGCCGTGCCTACCACGCTGTGTACCAGCCCCGACTCGTCATCCACGCCAATGTGCGCCTTCATGCCGAAGTAGTATTGGTTGCCCTTCTTGGCCTGGTGCATCTCTGGGTCGCGTTTGCCGTCCTTGTTCTTGGTCGAACTCGGCGCATTGATCAGCGTGGCATCGACGATGGTGCCTTGGCGCAACGACAGGCCACGGTCGCCAAGATAGCCATTGATGACGGCCAGGATGCCGGCAGCCAACTCATGTTTCTCCAGCAGACGACGGAAGTTGAGGATGGTGGTTTCGTCGGGGATACGTTCCAGACTCAGCCCGGCGAACTGCCGCAGGATAGTGGTCTCGTACAGCGCTTCTTCCATCGCCGGGTCGCTGTAGCCGAACCAGTTCTGCATCAGGTGCACACGTAGCATCGCCATCAGCGGATAGGCCGGCCGACCGCCTTCACCCTTGGGGTAATACGGTTCGATCAGTGCGATCAAACCCTTCCACGGCACCACCCGATCCATCTCGATCAGGAACAACTCTTTGCGGGTCTGCTTGCGTTTGCCGGCGTACTCGGCATCGGCGAAGGTCATTTGCTTCATCGGAAAACTCGGCGGGTGGCGTCCGGGCATTTTGCCAAAATCAGGAAGTCTTATTCAGAGTTTCCTTAGCCGTCAGCGACTGACAATTGACCCCGAGGCCGGGGTTGCCGATATCGAGCTGATCTATCTCAGCGGGCCGCGTTATCAGTTGGGCGACGTGAGTTTTGTCGGCGATGCGCCTTTCGATGAGCAATTGCTGCAGCGCATGGTGCCGTTCCCAGCGGATACCCCCTATGACTCAGCGCTGATTGCCGAGCTATATCAGACGCTGCGCTCCAGTGGTTATTTCGAGTCGGTACAGGTGGACGCCAACCCTGGCAGTGCCGTGGCTGAGCAGATTCCGGTGCAGGTTCAAGTGCAGGCGCGCAAACCGCGCAGTATGGGCCTGGGCTTGGGTTTTTCCACTGACGTTGGCCCGCGTGGCAGGGCCAACTGGACGCGGCACTGGGCCAACCCGCAAGGGCATAGCTATGGCGCGGAGTTCGAGCTGTCGGCGCCGCGGCAGAATGTCGGGCTGTGGTACGACGTGCCGCTCGATCCGCCATTGACCGACAAACTGCGGGTGGCCGGCGGCTATCAGGCCGAAGACCTGGCCAATACCGACAGCAGCAGCCGCCTGCTGACCTTCGGCCCGGAATGGCACAGCAAACTCGACAGCGGTTGGCAGCGCGTGCTGTCGCTGAAGTGGCAGCACGAACAGTACGATCTGGGCGACGATGCCGGCAGCAGTACGCTGTTGATGCCGGGCCTGAGTTATTCCTACCTGCACAGCGATAACCAGATCGACCCCAACCATGGCTATCGCCTGCAGCTCGATCTGTCCGGCGCGGCCAAGGGGCTGCTGTCTGATGCCAATGTGCTGCACGGCAATCTTCAGCTCAAAGGCCTGACCACGCTCTTTCAGCGTCACCGCGTGCTGGGCCGGGTGCAAGTGGGCGGCACCGAATCCGACGGGTTTGCCAAGGTGCCGCCGTCGCTGCGTTTCTTTGCCGGTGGCGATCAGAGCGTACGCGGTTATGACTACCAGAGCCTGTCGCCGGAAAACCGTGCCGGCGACAAGATCGGCGGGCGCTATCTGTTTACCAGCAGCCTGGAATACCAATACAGCCTGACTGAGCGCTGGCGCCTGGCGAGTTTCTTCGATCAGGGCAATACCTTCGATTCGCTGCAGATTCCCTCGCTGAAAAGCGCAGTGGGCCTTGGCGTGCGCTGGGTGTCGCCACTGGGGCCGCTGCGCCTCGATCTGGCACATCCACTGGATGATCAGGGCGGCGTACGCCTGCATTTCTCCATGGGGCCGGAACTGTGAAGCGCATGCTACGCAATGTGCTGTTCAGTCTGCTGGGGCTGCTGGTGTTGGCGATCAGCCTGAGTCTGCTGCTGGGCACCCAAGGCGGCAGCCGCTGGTTATTGGCGCAGGTGCCGGGCTTGCAGGTCGACGACTTCACTGGCCGTCTGGCCGGCCGTTGGACTGCGACACAGCTGCGCTGGCAGCAGGGCGGCAATAGCGTGCAGGTTATGGCGCCTAGTCTGGATTGGTCGCCAGCCTGCCTGTTGCGCCTGACCCTGTGTGTCGAGCAACTGCGCAGCGGGCCGATCAGCTTGGTCTTCCCGGCTGATCAGCAGCCCAGCAGCGAGCCGTTCAGCCTGCCGGATCTGAGCCTGCCGCTTGCGCTGCAACTGGGAGAGGTGCAGATCGACAGCCTGCAGCTTAATGGCGTCGAACAGTTGCAAGGCTTGCAGCTGGCCGCGCGCTGGACTGCCCAGGGCATTCAGGTCGACAACCTCAGCCTGCACACTGCCGATCTGCAGCTGGCGTTGCAGGGCCAGCTGCAAACCTCAGGCGACTGGCCGCTGCAGCTCAGCGGACAGCTGCAATTGCCAGCGCCCGAGCAACAGGCCTGGCCGCTGGCGCTGCAGCTCAAAGGTGAACTGCGCGAGCGGGTGCAAGTCTCGGCCAGCAGCAGTGGCTATCTGACCGGAGAACTGAGCGGTTGGCTGCAGCCTTTGGCGGAGCACCTGCCGGCGCAACTGCGTATACAGGTAGCGGCCTTCAAGGCCAGCACTGAACTGCCGGACACCTTGAGTCTTGAGCAGCTTGAGCTAAATGCCCAAGGCGATCTGCAGGAGGGCTATCAGCTCACGGGCAGTGCCAGCTTGCCGGCAGCCGAGGGGCCGATTGCCCTGGCGTTGGCGGGGCTGCTCAAGGCTGACGGCGCGACCATCAGCAACCTGAGCCTGGCCGCCGAACCTGAACAGCAGATACAGCTTAGCGGTGAGTTGAACTGGCAGCAGGGCCTGAGCCTGGACAGCCGCTTCAACTGGCAGAACTTCCCTTGGCAGCGCCTCTATCCGCTGGAGGAGCCAGCGCCTGTGGCTCTGCGGATGCTAAAGGGTGAGCTGGCCTATCAGGATGGCAACTACCTCGGGCATTTCGCTGCCGAGCTGGATGGCCCAGCCGGCGCGTTTAGCCTGCAAAGCCCGCTCAGTGGCGATCTGCAGAAGCTTTATCTGCCCGAGCTGCGCCTGCACGCCGGTCAGGGTCGCGCCGAAGGCCAGGTCAGCCTGGGTTTTGCCGAGCAGCTGAGCTGGGATGTGCGTTTGCAGTTGAGTCAGTTCGATCCGGCCTACTGGCTGGCCGAGTTGCCCGGCAGCCTGGCAGGCCCACTCAACAGCTCGGGCAGTCTGATCAATCAGCAGCTCAATCTTGACGCCGATATCGACCTTAACGGCCGTTTGCGCGGCCAATCGGCCAAGCTGCTGGCGAAGTTCGTTGGCGGCCTGGAGCAGGGCGAGCTAAGTGCATTGGATATCCGCCTGGGGGATAACCGCATCAGCGGCAAGGCCGCCTTGCAGCAACAGCTGAGCGGTCAGCTGCTCCTGGCGATGCCACGGTTGGGCCAGTTATGGCCGGGCTTGCAGGGCCAACTCAATGGCCAGCTGGATCTGGCTGGCAATCTGCAAGCACCGCAAGGCCAGCTGCAACTGCAAGGCCAGCGCCTGGCTTTTGCAGAACAACGCATACAACAACTCAAACTCGATGCCGGTTTGAACAGCGCCCAGCGCGGCCGGGTCACTCTGCAGGCAGTGGGCATTGCGCTGGGTGACACCGAACTGGGTCGCCTGGATGCCACGGTCGCCGGTGATCAGCACCAGCAAAGCCTTGAGCTGCAGCTGCAAGGCCCGCTGCTGAATAGCCAACTGGCCCTGGCCGGCAAGCTGGACAAGGGCAACTGGCGCGGCAGCCTGAGCCGGGCCGAGGTACAAAGCAGCGGTCAGGATTGGCGCCTGCAACAGCCGGCCACGCTGGTGCGGCTGGCCAGCGGGCAGCTCAGCCTAGGCGCGCATTGCTGGCGTTCTGGCGATGCCAGTCTATGTGGTACAGAGCAGCGCCTGCTGCCGCAGCCCAAGCTGAACTACCAGCTGAGCAACTTCCCCATGGACAGCCTGGCGGCCCTGTGGCCCAAGGATTTCGCCTGGCAAGGCGAGTTGAATGGTCGGCTGCAGCTGGATCTGCCGGCCAGCGGGCCGAATGGCAGCCTGGAGCTGGATGCTGGTAGCGGCATCTGGCGCATTCGTGATCAGCAGCAGTGGCTGGAGTTTGCCTACGACAGCCTGCGCCTGAGTACGCAGTTACGCCCGCAGCGCATCGATAGCCTGCTGGAACTACATGGCCCGGCGATTGGCGAACTGTCGCTGCAGGCTCAGCTTGATCCGCGCCCGGCGAGCAAGCCGCTGTCCGGCAACTTTCGCCTGAATGGCCTGGACCTGGCGCTGGCTCGCCCGTTTGTGCCGATGGTCGAGCGTATCGCCGGGCAGCTGAATGGCACGGGCGCCTTGTCGGGTGGGCTGTTGGCGCCGCAGATCAACGGCGACCTGCGCGTGGTCAATGGCGAAATAAGCGGCGCTGAGCTGCCGATGAATATCGAGCAGCTGCAACTGCAGGCGCGCATCGAGGGTGAGCAGCTGCAGTTGGAAGGCGACTGGCGCAGTGGCGAGCAAGGGCAGGGCAGTCTGAATGGCGAGCTGAGCTGGGCCGCTGGGCTCTTGGCCGATATGCAGCTGCGGGGCAACCGACTACCAGTCACGGTAGAGCCCTATGCTGCGCTGGAGGTCGAGCCGGATCTGCGCTTGAGCCTGCGTGATGAGCAGCTGTCGCTGGCCGGCAAGGTGCTGATCCCCAGCGGCAAGATTGAGGTGCGCGAGTTGCCGCCCTCAACCGTGCAGGTTTCCAGTGACGCTCAGGTTATTGGTCGCGATAGAACTGAACCACAGGCCACGGCGATTGCCATGGATATCGATGTCGAGGTTGGTCAACAGCGGCTGACCTTCAGCGGCTTTGGCCTGGACGCCGAGCTGCTTGGTCGAGTGCATATCGGCAATGATCTGGACACTCGTGGCGAGCTGAGCCTGAACAAGGGGCGCTTCCGCGCCTATGGCCAGCGCTTGAATGTGCGCCGCGCGCGGTTGTTGTTTGCCGGGCCCATCGATCAGCCTTTTCTCGATATCGAGGCGGTGCGTCAGGTGGATGATGTCACCGCCGGTCTGCGCTTGAGCGGCAATGCGGCGCAACCGACCAGCACGGTGTTTTCCGAGCCAGCGATGAGCCAGGAACAGGCATTGTCCTACCTGGTTATGGGGCGGCCGCTGGGGCAGGGCGGCGGTGACAACAATATGCTTGCGCAAGCGGCGTTGGCCCTGGGTATGGCCAGCAGTGCACCGCTGGTTAATAGCCTCGCGCAGGGCCTGGGTATCAGTGACTTTCAGCTCGACACCCAAGGCTCTGGGGTAACCACCAGCGTGGTGGCCAGCGGCAATCTGTCCGAGCGTTTGAGCCTGCGCTATGGCGTGGGGGTATTCGAGCCGGCGAATACCATCGCGTTGCGCTACGAACTGAGCCGCAAGCTCTACCTTGAGGCTGCCAGCGGGTTGGCCAGTTCTCTGGATTTGTTCTACCGTCGCGAGTTTTAGGGGCTGTTTGTGCGGGTTAATGCTGGATTAAGCCATTAAATTCGCGTTTAAATTGCGCGCCTCGCTCAAAACGTCTGAGCGTTGAAATCTAAACAGTGAAAACCACTATCACAGTCTTCATATACTGACCGCCGCTGATCACCGGGCAGTCGTTGTGCTGACTGGTATAGCCCGATCCGTTGTTTACAGGCGTGCCAACCCGGCTCGCGTTCTGTGTAACAGCCAGGCCTACCCGGCAATCGGACAAGCGAAGGGTGCCCACCTCGCGTTCACTACAAGAATAAGGAAAAGAGCATGGAATTCGTCAACACCCTGGTTAATCAACTCAATGGCGTGGTCTGGGGCCCGCCCATGCTGGTGCTGATTCTCGGCACTGGTCTGTTCCTCATGCTGCGCCTGAAATTTATGCCGCTGAGCAAGATCGGCGCAGGCTTCAAACTGATGTGGCAAGGCCGCCAGAAAGGCGATGCCGAGAGCGGCGAGATTAGCCCGTTCCAAGCGCTGATGACTTGCCTGGCCGCCACCGTCGGTACCGGTAATATCGCCGGTGTGGCCACCGCGATTTTCCTCGGCGGTCCGGGTGCATTGTTCTGGATGTGGTGTACCGCACTGGTCGGTATGGCCACCAAGTACTGCGAAGTAGTGCTGGCGGTGCATTACCGCGAGAAGGATGAGCGCGGCGAACACGTCGGCGGTCCGATGTACGCGATCAAGAACGGCCTGGGCAAGAAGTGGCTGTGGCTGGGTACCGCGTTCGCCATCTTCGGCGGCTTTGCCGGTTTCGGTATCGGCAACATGGTGCAGGTCAACAGCATGGCCGCAGCCCTGCACACCACCTTCAATATTCCGCTGTGGGTGACCGGTGTGGTGACCATGCTGTTTGTCGGTATGGTGATCCTCGGCGGCATCAAGCGTATCGGTAAAGTTGCCGCGACCCTGGTGCCCTTTATGTGCGTGGCCTACATCATTGCCGCGTTCGTGGTGCTGGTGGTCAATGCTGCGGAAATCCCGAAAGCCTTTGAAATGATCTTCACCTACGCCTTTACCCCGATTGCTGCTACCGGTGGTTTTGCCGGTGCGGCGGTGATGGCGGCGATTCGTTTTGGTGTGGCGCGCGGTATCTTCTCCAACGAAGCAGGCCTGGGTACTTCAGGTATCGCTCAGGCGGCCGGCACCACCAGCAGTCCGGTACGTTCGGGGATGATCGGTATGCTCGGGACCTTTATCGACACCATCATCATCTGCTCGATGACTGGCTTGGCGATCATCACCTCCGGCGTGTGGACCAGCGGTGCCAGCGGTGCAGCGCTGTCGGCGGCAGCCTTCGAACAGGCGATGCCGGGCGTTGGTGGTTATATTCTGACCATTGCCCTGGTGGTGTTTGCCTTTACCACCATCCTTGGCTGGAGCTACTTCGGCGAGAAGTGCTGGGAATATATGGTCGGTACCAAATCGATCCTGCCGTTCCGCATCCTCTGGGTAGTAGCCGTGCCGTTTGGTGCGATTGCCCAGCTGGACTTCGCCTGGTTGGTGGCCGATACCCTCAACGGTCTGATGGCGATTCCTAACCTGCTGTCGCTGCTGTTGCTCGGCCCTATCGTGGTCAAGCTGACCAAGGATCACTTCGCAAAAAATTGATGTGTCGCCTGGGCAGGCAGGGTAGTCTGACTTTTTGGTCAGCTATGCTTGCCTCCCTTCAAGAGGGCGCGGGCTTGCCATTTGGCGGGTTCGCGCCCTTACTTGTTAACCCTCTCCAATCTCGTTGAAAAGGATCGTCTCCATGGCACAAGTCACCCTCAAAGGTTCCCCGGTTGAAGTCACCGGTCAACTGCCGCAGATTGGTCAGCAAGCGCCGGCGTTTAGCCTGGTTGCCGGTGACCTCAGTGACGTGAGCCTGGCCAGCCTGGCCGGCAAGCGCAAAGTCCTGAATATTTTCCCAAGTGTTGATACCCCAACCTGCGCCACCTCCGTGCGTACCTTCAACGCCAGTGCCAGCAAGCTGGCCAACACCGTGGTGCTGTGCATTTCCACTGACCTGCCGTTCGCCCAGGCGCGTTTCTGCGGTGCCGAAGGTCTGGAAAACGTGATCAACTTGTCGACCATGCGTGGCGCCGACTTCCTGCAGAGCTACGGCGTGGCCATTGCCAGCGGCCCGCTGGTGGGTGTGGCTGCCCGTGCGGTCGTGGTGCTGGATGAAAACGACAAAGTGCTGCACAGCGAGCTGGTCGGTGAAATTGCTGACGAGCCGAACTACGACGCCGCGATTGCTGCGCTCAAGTAACACCTGCTCAATGCGTGTCCAACGGCCTGCTCTGCAGGCCGTTTTCATATGTGGATCAGATATTTAGTTACGTAAGGAAAAGGTAAATAGGCGGTAAAGAGGCTTTGCAGGCCGGCTGATATTGCATATCGTTCACGCTCCCCAAGGAAGTGATCGTCGCCATGTCTGATACACAGTTCACCAACCGTCCTCGCAATCTGTCGCGCCAATGGCTGCTCGGCTCAATCGCGTTGGCTGTTCTTGCCGTATTGCTGTGGTGGTTCTGGCCCAGCCCGCCGGAAGCGCCGCAGCGTGGCGGACCTTGGCGTGATGGCGGCCCGGTGCCGGTGCGCGTGGCGACTGTCAGCCAGGGCGATTTCCCGGTTGAACTCAAGGCCCTGGGTACCGTCACCGCCTATAACACGGTGAATGTGCGCGGCCGGGTGGAGGGTGAGCTGGTCAAGTTGCTGTTCAAGGATGGCCAACAGGTCAAGGCTGGCGATCTGCTTGCAGTGATCGACCCACGCCCTTACGAAATCGCCCTGCAGCAGGCCCAGGGCGCCCTGCAGGAAAGTCAGGCGCAGCTGCGCAATGCCGAACTGGACCTGGCGCGTTACCGCGGTCTGTACGCCGAAGAATCGATTGCCAAGCAGACCCTCGATACCCAGGAAACGCTGGTTAATCAGTACCGTGGCGGGATCAAGAGCCTACAAGCGAATGTCGCCACTGCGCGGCTCAACATCGATTTCACCCAAATTCGCGCGCCTATTACCGGCCGCCTGGGTATTCGTCAGGCCGATGTTGGCAACCTGGTCAGCTCCGGCGATGCGTTGCCGCTGGTGGTAATTACCCAGACTCTGCCGATTGCTGTGATGTTTACCCTGCCCGAAGCCGAACTGCCGGCAGTGGTGCAGCAACTGAGAAGTGGTGCGACCCTAACCGTCGAGGCCTGGGACCGCAGTGAAAAACTCAAACTGGCCGACGGCGAGCTGGAGAGCGTCGATAACCTGATCGACACCGCCACTGGCACGGTCAAGCTCAAGGCGCGCTTCGCCAACGCCGAAGAAATGCTCTTTCCCAACCAGTTCGTCAACGTGCGCCTGCGGGTGAAAACCCTGCAGAACGTCACCCTGATGCCGGCCGCTGCACTGCAATTCGGCGCCAGCGGCACCTTCGCCTATGTAGTGGACGCTGAAGACAAGGTACAGCTGACGCCGGTCAGTGTCGGCGCCAGCGATGGCCAGCTCAGTGTGGTCGAGCAGGGTCTCAAGGCCGGTGATCGTTTGGTGCTGGAAGGTACTGATCGCTTGCGCTCCGGCAACAAGGTCGAGGTGATAGGCGACAAGCCGGTTGCCGCTCAGACGCAAGTGGCAAAGCCTGAAGGCAAACGAGCGCCGCGCGCCCAATGAACGCCTCTCGCCTGTTTATCCTGCGCCCGGTCGCCACCACGCTGATCATGCTGGCGATCTTCCTGAGTGGTCTGATCGCTTACCGCCTGCTGCCCGTATCGGCGCTGCCGGAAGTGGATTACCCGACCATTCGGGTGATGACCCTGTATCCCGGCTCCAGCCCGGACGTGATGACCAGCGCAGTCACCGCGCCCCTGGAACGCCAGTTCGGCCAGATGGCCGGGTTGAAACAGATGTCCTCAACCAGCTCGGGCGGCGCCTCGGTGATTACCCTGCGTTTTAACCTGGAGGTGCAGCTGGATGTCGCCGAGCAGGAAGTGCAGGCCGCGATCAACGGCGCGAGCAACCTGCTGCCCAATGATCTACCGGCGCCGCCGGTGTACAACAAGGTCAACCCGGCCGACACCCCGGTGCTGACTCTGGCCATCAGCTCGAAAACCATGCCGCTGCCGCAGGTGTTCGATCTGGTCGATACCCGCCTGGCACAGAAACTCGCACAAACCAGCGGTGTCGGCCTGGTGACCCTTGCTGGTGGTCAGCGGCCGGCCGTGCGCTTGCGGGTCAAGCCGGAGGCGCTGGCGTCCTATGGTTTGAACCTCAGCGATGTGCGCACGCTGATCACCGCCAGCAACGTCAATCAGCCCAAGGGCAACTTCGACGGCCCAACGCGGGTGTCGCAGCTGGATGCCAACGATCAGCTGAAATCTGTCGATGAATGCCGCGAGCTGATTCTTGGCTACAAGGATGGCGCCACGCTGCGCCTGAAGGATGTCGCCGAAATCATCGACGGCGCGGAAAACCAGCGTCTGGCCGCCTGGGCCAATCGCAACGAAGCGGTGCTGGTCAATGTGCAGCGCCAACCCGGCGCCAACGTGATTGATGTAGTCGACAGTATTCAGACGTTGTTGCCCAACCTGACCCAGGGCCTGCCGGCCAGCGTCGAGGTCAGCGTGCTGACTGATCGCACCGAAACCATTCGCGCTGCGGTCAGGGGCGTGCAGCATGAGCTGCTGCTGGCCATCGCCCTGGTGGTGCTGGTGACCTTCCTGTTTCTGCGCAAGGTGTCGGCCACCATCATCCCCTCCATCGTCGTGCCGCTGTCGCTGATCGGTACATTCGGCGTGATGTACCTGGCCGGCTTCACCATCAACAACCTGACGCTGATGGCCCTGACTATCGCCACCGGCTTCGTGGTGGACGATGCCATTGTCATGCTGGAGAACATCGCCCGTCATCTGGAAGAGGGCGAAACCCCGCTGAATGCGGCGCTGAAAGGCGCAAAGCAGATCGGCTTTACCCTGGTGTCGCTGACCATCTCGTTGATTGCCGTGCTGATTCCGCTGCTGTTTATGGCCGATGTGGTCGGAAGGCTGTTCCGCGAATTTGCCATCACCCTGGCG
The DNA here is from genome assembly GCF_900105355.1 of Pseudomonas anguilliseptica. Classification (NCBI taxonomy): domain Bacteria; kingdom Pseudomonadati; phylum Pseudomonadota; class Gammaproteobacteria; order Pseudomonadales; family Pseudomonadaceae; genus Pseudomonas; species Pseudomonas anguilliseptica. The sequence continues at coordinate 4,081,623 of NZ_FNSC01000001.1, read as the reverse complement.
GTGGCGATTCTGATTTCCCTGGTGGTGTCGCTGACCCTGACGCCGATGATTTGCGCGCGCCTGCTCAAGGCGGAAAAGCCCGAGGCAGAAGGGCGCTTCTACCGCGCCGCCGGGGCAGTGATCGACGGCATGATCGCCCGTTACGGCGTATGGCTGACCTGGGTGCTCAAGCATCAGCCACTGACTCTGTTGGTGGCCATCGGCACCCTTGCGCTGACTGTAGTGCTGTACCTGGCGGTGCCAAAGGGCTTCTTCCCGGTGCAGGACATCGGGGTGATTCAGGGCATTTCCGAAGCACCGCAGTCGATTTCCTTCCGCGCCATGAGCGAGCGTCAACAGCGCCTAGCCGAGGTGATACTGCAGGACCCGGCTGTGGCTAGCCTGTCGTCCTATATCGGCGTGGACGGTGACAACCCGACACTGAACAGTGGTCGCCTGCTGATCAACCTGACGCCACGGGCCGAACGCGATATCAGCGCTGGTGAAGTGATTGAGCGGCTGCGCCCGCAGCTGGCGCGGATTCCCGGTATCGAGCTGTACCTGCAGCCGGTGCAGGACCTGTCCATCGAGGATCGGGTCAGCCGCACGCAGTTCCAGTTCAGCATGGAGTCGCCGGATATCAGCCTGCTCGAAGAGTGGGTGCCCAAGCTGGTCAGCGCGCTGCGCGAGCAGCCGGAGCTGACCGATGTCGCCAGCGACCTGCAAAACCGCGGCTTGCAGGTGTTTCTGCAGATCGACCGCGACATGGCCGGGCGCCTCGGCGTAAGCATTGCCGATATCGACAACGCGCTATACGACGCCTTCGGCCAGCGGCAGATTTCCACCATCTACACCCAGGCCAGCCAGTACCGCGTGGTGCTGGAAAGCGAGAATGCCGGCAGCATCGGTCCGGCGGCGCTGCGGCAGATTCACGTCAAGGCCGCCGATGGTCAGCAGGTCGCGCTGTCGACCCTGGCCCAGGTCGAGGAGCGGGCCGCCAGCCTGCTGATCAACCATATCGGTCAATTCCCGGCCGCCACCCTGTCATTCAACCTGGCCAGCGGCGTGTCGCTGGGCGAGGCGGTGGCGGTGATCGAACGGGTTGAACAGGAGATCGGCATTCCGCCGGCGGTGCAGACGCGCTTCCAGGGCGCTGCTGAAGCCTTCCGCGCCTCGCTGTCGAGCACCTTGCTGCTGATTCTCGCGGCCATCGTCACCATGTATATCGTGCTCGGCGTGCTCTACGAGAGTTATATCCACCCCATCACCATCCTCTCCACCTTGCCCTCGGCGGGCGTTGGCGCGCTGCTGGCGTTGCTGATCAGCGGCAACGAGTTGGGGTTGATTGCGATCATCGGCATCATCTTGCTGATTGGCATCGTCAAGAAGAACGCGATCATGATGATCGACTTCGCCCTCGACGCCGAACGCAACCAGGGCATGCAGCCGGAAGCGGCGATCTACCAGGCAGCGCTGTTGCGTTTCCGCCCAATTCTGATGACCACCCTGGCCGCGTTGTTTGGGGCGATCCCGCTGATGCTGGCCACCGGCTCCGGTGCTGAACTGCGTCAACCGTTGGGCCTGGTGATGGTTGGCGGGCTGCTGCTGAGCCAGATCCTTACGCTGTTCACTACGCCGGTGATCTACCTGTACTTCGATCGTCTGTCGCGGCGCATCAGCGGCCGTAGCGCGGCCGGGCTTGTGGTCAACCCATGAATCTCTCCGCGCCCTTTATCCGTCGGCCGGTGGCAACCCTGCTGCTAAGCCTGGCGATTCTGCTACTCGGCGGCGTCAGCTTCGGCCTGCTGCCGGTGGCGCCGCTGCCGCAGATGGATTTCCCCACCATCACCGTGCAGGCCAGTCTGCCGGGGGCCAGCCCGCAGATCATGGCGTCGAGCGTGGCCACGCCGCTGGAGCGCTCGCTCGGCACCATCGCCGGCATCAGCCAGATGAACAGCCGCAGCAGCCAGGGCAATACGCTGATCATGATCCAGTTCGACTTGGACCGGGACATTAACGCCGCCGCCCGCGAGGTGCAGGCGGCGATCAATGCCTCACGCGAGCTGCTGCCCAGCGGTATGCGTAGCATGCCTACCTACGCCAAGGTCAACCCGTCGCAGGCGCCGATCATGGTGCTGTCGCTGACCAGTGATGTGCTCAACAAGGGCCAGCTGTACGACGTAGCCTCGACCATCCTGGCGCAGAAGCTGGCCCAGGTAACCGGCGTCGGTGAAGTGCAGATCGGCGGCAGCTCCTTGCCCGCCGTGCGCGTCGCCCTGGAGCCGCGCCTGCTCGATCAGTACGGCATCGCCTTAGATGAAGTGCGTCAGAGCATCAGTGCCGCCAACGCCAAACGGCCGAAAGGCGCGGTGGAAGATGCCGAGCGGCACTGGCAGGTGCAGGCCAGCGATCAGCTGGAAAAAGCCGCCGATTACCTGCCGCTGATCATTCGCTATCAGGACGGCGCGGCCGTGCGCCTGGGCGATGTGGCGAGCGTCACCGATGGCGTCGAGGACCGCTACAACAGCGGCTTCTTCAACGATAAACAGGCGGTGCTGTTGGTGATCAACCGGCAGGCCGGGGCCAATATCATCGAAACTATCGCCGGCATTCGTGAGCAACTGCCGGCCTTGCGTGCGGTGATTCCCGCCAGCATCGAGCTGGAAGTGGCGATGGACCGCTCGCCGGTGATTCGCGCCACCCTGCATGAGGCAGAGCAGACCCTGCTGATCGCCGTGGTGCTGGTGATTCTGGTGGTATTCGCCTTTCTCGGCCGTTGGCGCGCCGCGCTGATACCGGCCCTGGCGGTGCCGGTATCGCTGGTCGGCACCTTTGCGGTGATGTACCTGCTGGATTTCTCCCTGAACAACCTGTCGCTGATGGCGCTGATTATCGCCACTGGCCTGGTGGTGGATGACGCCATCGTGGTGTTGGAAAACATCTCGCGGCATATCGAAGCCGGTGAAACGCCGATGACGGCCGCGTTCAAGGGCGCGCGCGAGGTGGGCTTCACCTTGCTGGCGATGAACCTGTCGCTTGTCGCGGTGTTTATCTCGATCCTGTTTATGGGCGGCATTGTCGAGCGGCTATTCCGCGAGTTTTCCATCACCCTGGCCGTGGCCATCGTGATTTCCCTGCTGGTGTCGCTGACCCTGACGCCGATGCTCTGCGCACGCTGGCTCAAGATCGAAACCGCCGAGCATAAGCCCAGCGCCATGCAGCGTTGGGGCGGGGCCGTGCAGACGCGCGTATTGGCGTTCTACCGGCGCAGCCTGGACTGGGCGTTGCGCCATTCGCTGTTGATGCTGTTCAGCCTGCTGGCGACCATTGCGCTGAATATCTTCCTGTTTGTCAGCGTGCCGAAAACCTTTATGCCGCAGCAGGACACTGGCCAATTGATCGGCTTTATTCGCGGCGATGACGGTCTGTCATTCCAGGTGATGCAGCCGAAAATGGAGATTTATCGCCGTGCCGTGCTGGCCGATCCTGCAGTGGAAAGCGTGGCCGGGTTTATCGGTGGCAGTGGCGGCATCAACAACGCCTTTATGATTGTGCGCCTCAAACCGGTATCCGAGCGCAAGGCCAGCGCCCAGGAGGTGATCAACCGCCTGCGCCAGTCGGTGCCGAAAGTGCCAGGTGGGCGGATGTTTTTGATGCCCGATCAGGATCTGCAGATTGGCGGGCGGGAAGGGCGCAGCTCGGAAAACGAATACATGCTGCTGTCCGGCGATCTGGATGAGCTGCGCAAATGGTTGCCGCCGGTGCGCGAAGCGCTGCGCGCCTTGCCGGAACTGACCGATATCGACGCCAAGGAGGCCGAAGGCACCCAGCAGATCCGCCTGGTGGTCGACCGTGACATGGCCAAGCGCCTGGGCGTGGACATGAACATGATCACCGCGGTACTGAATAACGCGTTTAGTCAGCGTCAGGTGTCGACCATCTACGACAGCCTCAATCAGTACAGCGTGGTGATGGAAATCAACCCGCAGTTCGCCCAGTACCCGGAAACCCTCGACCAGATTCAGCTGATCACCGCCGAGGGCGCGCGAGTGCCGTTATCCAGTTTCGCCCGCTGGGAGCGCAGCCTGGAAGAAGACCGCGTGCATCACCAGGGCCAGTTCGCCGCAGAGAATATCGGTTTCGCCCTGGCCGAAGGCGTCAGCCTGGAGCAGGCCAGTCAGGCCATCGATAACGCGATTGCCCGGGTCGGCTTGCCCACCGAGGTGCAGGGCATGCTCGGTGGCACTGGCGGCGCCTTTCAGAAAACTCAGCAGAATCAGCCGTGGATGATTCTGCTGGCCCTGGTGGTGGTGTATATCGTTCTCGGAGTGCTCTACGAGAGCTATATCCACCCACTGACCATTCTCTCCACCTTGCCCTCGGCCGGGGTTGGAGCGCTGCTGGCGTTACAGCTGATGAGCATCGAGTTCAGCCTGATCTCGCTGCTGGGTTTGTTTTTGCTGATCGGTATCGTCAAGAAGAACGCGATTCTGATGATCGACCTGGCCCTGCAGCTGGAACGCCAGCAGCACCTGAGCCCGGAGGAGTCGATCCGCCAGGCCTGTCTGCTGCGTTTTAGGCCGATCATGATGACCACCCTGGCGGCGATTCTTGGCGCACTGCCGCTGATGCTCAGCAGCGCCGAAGGCTCGGAAATGCGCCAGCCACTGGGCATCACCATTGTCGGTGGGCTGGTATTGAGCCAGCTGTTGACCCTCTACACCACACCGGTGATCTACCTGTATTTCGACCGCCTGCGCCATCGGATCAACCGCTGGCGCGGCGTGCGCACTGACGCTGCCCTGGAAAACCCGTTATGAAAGCACTAGTTGCCTTACCCACTCTGTTGGCACTAAGCCTGGCGCTAAGCGCCTGCGCCATCGGTCCGGACTATCAGCGCCCGCAGCTGCAAACCCCGGCGCAGTTCAAACAGATCGAAGGCTGGACCCAGGCCCAGCCCGGTGATGCGCTGGCGCGTGGCAACTGGTGGCAGCTGTATGGCGATTCCGAGCTGAATGCTTTGGTTGAGCGGCTGAATATCTCCAACCAGAACCTGGCCGCCAGCGAGGCGCAGTATCGCCAGGCCCGCGCCCTGGTGCGCGGCGCGCGAGCGGCGTTCTATCCGAGCCTGTCGGGCAGCGCTGGGGCCACTCGCAGCAGTCAGGGCAGCGGCAACAACAGCGGCAGTACCACGAGCAGCGCGGGTGGCATCAGCAAGAGTTATGAGCTGGGCCTGAATGCCGCCTGGGAGCTGGATATCTGGGGCAAGCTGCGCCGCTCGCTGGAATCCAGCCGCGCCGGCTTCGAGGCCAGCGCCGCCGACCTGGCCGCACTAAAACTCAGCCTGCAGGCCGAACTGGTGCAGAACTACCTGCAATTGCGCGTGCTGGATGATCAGCAGCGCCTGCTTGATGCCACAGTCGCGGCCTATGCGCGGTCGCTGAAACTTACGGAAAATCAGTACAACGCCGGCATCGTGCCGAAATCCGATGTCAGCCAGGCCCTGACCCAGCTGAAAAGCCCCCAGGCCCAGGCCACCGACCTGAAATGGCAGCGCGCGCAGCTGGAGCATGCGATTGCCGTACTGGTCGGCGTACCGCCCAGCGAACTGAGCATTACCGTGCGCGAGCAATTACCCGCGCTACCCGAGATACCTGTGGCCTTGCCGTCGCAATTGCTTGAACGTCGCCCGGATGTGGCTGCTGCCGAGCGCCGGGTTATTGCCGCCAACGCCGAAATCGGCGTTGCAGAAGCCGCCTGGTATCCGGACCTGAGCATTTCTGCCAGCGGCGGTTACCGTGGCAGCAGCTTTGCCGACTGGATTGATCTGCCCAACCGTTTCTGGTCGCTCGGCCCGCAGCTGGCGCTGAGCCTGTTCGATGGTGGCGCGCGCAGCGCCGAGCTGGAACGCAGCGAAGCGGCCTACGATCAGACTGTGGCGCAATACCGCCAGGCGGTGCTCGACAGCTTTCGTGAAGTGGAGGACTACCTGGTGCAACTGCGCGTACTGCAGCAGGAAGCCGTGATCCAGCAGGAAGCGCTGGATGCCGCACGCGAGTCTCTGCGCCTGATCGAGAACCAGTACCGCGCCGGTACCGTGGACTTCAACAGCGTGGTCAATGTACAGGCCACCGCGCTGAACAACGAACGCAGCAACCTCAGCCTACTGGGCAGCCGTCTGACCGCCAGCGTGCAGCTGATCGCTGCATTGGGTGGTGGTTGGCAGGGTGAGTTAGAGGTGCCAGAGCAAGCAGAGCGCTAAGCGAACTCAAGCGTCAGTACGGATAACCACCGAACTGACGCTTGAGGTTTAGGGGAGGATTAGTCGCGGGATTTGCGGTTAACCGTTTGCGCGGCTTTGAGTATGTCTGCGCCGATCTCGGCCTCAAACTGCTGCCAAACCGGTTGCATGGCGGCACGCCAGGCAGCGCGTTGTTCGTCAGTCAGGGTGATGATCTGGCTGCTGCCGGACGCCTCGATACGCTGACGGTCTGCACGGTTGGCCTCTTCGGATTGACGGTTCACCGCGAAACTCCCCTCATCGATGATGGCTTCCAGCTCGCTGCGAATCTGGTGAGGAATGGAAAACCAGAAGCGCTGGTTGCTGACTAGCATGTAGTCGAGTGCGCCGTGGTTGGTCTCGGTGATAAAAGGCTGCAATGTGTGCAGTTGTTTGGTGTAGATGTTCGACCAGGCATTCTCGGTGCCCTGTACCTTACCGTTTTGCAGCGCAGCGAAGACCTCGGCAAAAGGCATCGCCAACGGCGCCGCACCGATTTGATAGAACTGCGCTTCCAGCACACTGGAGGGCTGAATACGGAACTTCAGCCCCGCTGCATCACTGGGCACTTGCAGCGCTTTAGTTGCTGAGAGCTGCTTCATGCCGTTATGCCAATACGCCAGGCCAATGATGTTGTGCGCCTCCATGGAGCGCAGCAATTGGCGGCCTTTGGCGCGCTTCTGGAAACGTGTGACGGCGTCCAGATCATCGAACAGGAAGGGCAGGTCGAATACCTGCAACTGTTTGGTGTATTTCTCGAACTTGGCCAGTGACGGTGCCAACAGTTGCACCTCGTTGTTGGCCAGAGCCTGCAATTCGTTGTCATCGCCAAATAGGCTGGATGTCGGGTAAACCTCGACATTGACTTTGCCTGCCAGGCGCTGATCGACCAACTGTTTGAACAGTAAGGCACCCTGGCCCTTGGGCGTCTGCTCATCGGCGACATGGACAAACTTGATCAGGATGGGCTCCTGTTCTTGAGCGTGGCAAAGGTTGAATGCACTGAACAGCAGGGTGCCAATGGCTATAGCAACAATCGACTTGAACATAGGAGAGTCTTTGGTTGAGGCAGGTGAGCAGTCTTGAATAATCGGGATCATCAGACGCTATACGCACTTTCAGCGTAGCGGCTTTTTGCCAGCGCTCCGGGTGATTAGCCTGGGGCGATAGAAGGGGTTAGTTTGAGCGGCGCGGAGGTTACTGCACTTGGCGCAGCCGTGGAGTGCGATGGCGCACGTCTTAGAACCAGCTCACGAACTGCTGCGCCTAGGCCCTACTGCGTTGAAAGCAGGGCTCTAGCGCGCAGGTTCTTAACGCTTGTTGCGATTCACCGTTTGCGCGGCCTTTATCACGTCAGCACCAATCACGCCTTCGAACTGTTGCCATACCGGTTGCATGGCTTTACGCCAGGCGTCGCGTTGTTCGTCGTCAAGGGCGATCACCTGGGTACCGGTCGCGGTCGACCTGGTTGGCGGCTTCGGCCTGGCGATTTACCTCGTAGGTGACTTCGTCGATGATGCCTTCCAGTTGCATGCGTATCTGGTGCGGGATGGCGTACCAGAAGCGTGGGTTACTCACCAGCATGTAGTCGAGTACACCGTGATTGGTCTCGGTGATAAACGGCTGAACGCTATGCAGTTGCTTGCTGTAGATGTTCGACCAGGGGTTTTCCGCGCCCTGCACCTTGCCACTTTTCAGCGCGTCGAAGACTTCGGCAAACGGCATGATCATCGGCGTTGCGCCAAGCTGGTTGAACTGCGCCTCAAGCACCGAAGAAGGCTGGATTCGGAACTTCAAACCCGCTGCGTCGCCCGGCACCAGTAGTGCTTTGGTCGCCGAGAGCTGCTTCATGCCGTTGTGCCAATAGGCCAGACCGACGATGTTGTGGTCTTCCATGGAACGCAGCAATTGGCGGCCCTTAGCGCGTTTCTGGAAGCGGTTGACGGCGTCCAGATCATCGAACAGGAAGGGCAGGTCGAACACCTGCAGTTGCTTGGTGTATTTCTCGAACTTGGCCAGCGACGGCGCCAGTAGTTGCACCTCGTTATTAGCCAATGCGTCGAGCTCGTTGGCATCGCCGTACAGGCTGGAGTTGGGGTAGACCTCAACTTTTACCTTATCGCCCAGACGCTCCTCGGCCAGTTTCTTGAACAGCAATGCGCCTTGGCCTTTTGGGGTGTTGTCTGCAACCACATGGGCAAACTTGATCACGATTGGTCCCTTGTCGGTTGCCGCGTGAAGCGTGGTAGACGCCAGCAGCAGGCTGCCAGCGGCGATAGCGCAGATCGACTTGAACATAGCGTTGTTCCTGATTGTTCTTATGTTGTTGTGTTGACGGCGTGCCAGGATAAGTTTCAGCAGGCTGGCTGATGCAGGCTGTCAGGTTGGCGCGGCAGCACGATGGGTTGCCGTGCGCAGTGCACCGGCTATATCGCAATGCCTATGCCAGAGTGGCCATTTGTCTGCAGGGCCGTAACAGCCGCGAAATGGCCGTGATTGAACGCACAGTGGCTGGCGAGAAGCCGCCATTTTCAGTTAAAAATCGGCAAATAGCCGCTTATTGAAGGCAAGGGTGGCGTTTTACCGCCACCTGCAGGAGGGAGTACGGCCGGAGATCAGCGGCGCACGGCGCGCCAGGCAGCAAACAGACATAGGGCCAAGAGAAGGGCGACGCTGAGCAGGGTCCAGTAGGTAAACGACAGACCGAGAATGTTGTAGTCGTTCTGCCCGCACACACCAGCGCTCATAAATACGCTGGGTAGCCAGTCATGCAGCGGCAGATAAAAGGCGTAGAAAGGAAACGGCGAGCAGCTGGAACTTTCCAGCACGCCGGTTTCGATCAGCACCAGGTGCGTGTTGTCATACACCGCCATACCCGCAGCGGCCAACAGCAAGGGCCATAGCGGCAAGGTCAGCCAGCGCAGACCGAGGGCTTCTAGCGCCAGAATCAGCAGGCTGACAACGCCACCACAGAGCAGCCATAGGCGAATCTGAATGCACAGGGTGCAGGGCTCCCAACCGGCTAAATGCTGCAGCAGCAAGGCCCCGCCGAGCATGGCAAAACAGGCGAGCGTAATCAGGGCGAGCAGGGGCATGAGCGAGGTGGCGCGGGACATCTGAATCTCCGAAAGGGCCTGGCGCGTTGGTTAGGGCAGTATTGTGTCGACGTATCAGATGCGTGGCACAGAGTTAAGTTGCAGACCTGTTTGAACGATCCAGATACAGGGCCAGCAGCGCAAGGATGATCGCCAGCGAATAGGCAAACAAGCCCAGATTGATGCCCAGGATCATTTTTTCCGAACCATCGGATAACACCATTGAACCGCCATAGAGGTTACGTAAGGCATAGGCCAAAAGAAAGCCGCCGGTGACGAAGAGGGTCATCAGGCTGCTCAAGCGCAGGTTGCCCCTACACCACACCAACCAGAACGAGTACAGACCAATTGCGCAATTGGTCGCCAGCTGCCAGACCTCATGCAACCGCGCATGCGCCGTCCAGCTGGGGTTGAAGACATGCGAATCGTTCAACTCGAAGATCGGTACCACCACGGCATAAAACACGATGCCAAGGGTCACCAGTAATTTGCCAAACATAAGTAATGCGCCCTCTAACAAGGCATTAGGTTGCGCGAGCATAACGGCACACCAGGCGTTGAGCAAAAGCCCTGAAGTTTGAAAGCCAGAAGTGCATAGCGGGCAGAATTTCAGCTGGCTAAGGTCTGTCGCACACCCTGTGAAAAGGAGCTGGGCGATGAACCCATCCACCGATGCAGCACCTGTTGTATTACGTGTTCGCGGCATCGCCAGTGCCGAGGCCATGCATATCTGGCAGGGCGGCCAGGATGCCAATGGCCAGTTGCCCGTGCAACGAACGGCTGAAGGGCTGGCCAATCCCTGTCGACATTGTTTGAAGCTGATAACCCCGGGGGCAGTCAAACTGGTGCTTGCTTACCGACCCTTTGCGACGCTGCAGCCCTATGCCGAAACCGGACCGATCTTTCTGCATGAGCAGCCTTGAGAGCGCTACGAACACGAGATATTGCCGGCTTGGTTTGCCTATCTGGAGCAGGCAGTTGTCCGCGGTTACGGCGGTGATGGCTGGATTCGTTATGACAACGGCCAGGTAGTGTCAGGCAATGTGCTAACTGCAGTCTGGCAACAGATTCTTCGCGACTCCAGCGAGGCCTACGTGCACATTCGCTCCAAATTCAACTGCTTCCAGTACCGGGTAGAACGCGCCAGTGCCTGCTGGGTCAGACAGGACGATGTTCGGTGCCGGCACCAGGCGTAAGAAACAGTAGAGTGGTGGGCTGCATAGTTCTGGCCGTATGCCATACACCCTGTGGCACCAGAACGTAGCTGCCAACCGTATCAAGCAGTAGTTCGCGCTCGCCGTCTGCTTCTTCAAGCAGCAACACTGCACTGCCACTTAGCAACATGACCAGCTCTTCACCAGCTGGATGGCATTCCCAGCTGGGCCAGTCTGCCGAAAAGCTGAAGGCAGACATCAACCTGCCCTGGTCCAGCTCAGGCCGGGTGCCGCTGACCAGGTCTCTCCAGAACTGCTCGGTAACGGCAGCCTACTCAGTTTTTCCGCCGTCTTGCACATGCAGATAGGTGTGCAGAATGTTTTCAGGCTGCTCGGCGCTCATCCTGTGCTCCTTGTCTTGTCCAGGCTCAGCGTTTGAGTAGGGAAGAGTCCAGCTGATTGAAGCACTGCACGATGCGCTCATGGCTGACATCGGCAAATTCCTTTTGCGTCAAGCTCACCAGTACGCTGGTTTTGACTCGGCCGGAGCGCAGTTGACGCTGCATATAAGCCAGTACGTCGGCGTCACTGGCAGGTGGTGTTTGGTTGCTCTGTTCCACGGTGCATGCGCTCATCATAGGGTGAATAGGAACGGTTAATTTCGACGCAAATAGGTGCCAATGCTCGCCACTTTATCAGCTGCTTTACGGTTGTGACTCTATAGTCACTGAGTCATATACCCGGACTACTATAACGGTCATACCCAAATCCTATTGGCTCGTTTGCAGTCCAGCTACCAAGCTGAGTCCACCCCGTTAGGTGAATACAACAGGAGAGAATCATGTCCAATGAAGCGAAGTGCCCGTTCTCGGGTGGTGCCGGCAAGAACACCTTGACTGGAGGCGCCCCGAAGAACGCCGATTGGTGGCCCAATCAGCTCAACCTGAAGATTCTGCACCAGCATTCCGCCAAGTCTGACCCCATGGGGGAAGGCTTCAATTACGCCGACGAATTCAAGAGCCTTGATCTGCATGCCGTGATCAAGGACCTCACCGCCTTGATGACTGACTCTCAGGACTGGTGGCCCGCAGACTGGGGGCACTACGGTGGCCTGATGATCCGTATGGCTTGGCACGCTGCGGGTACTTACCGCATTCACGATGGCCGTGGTGGCGCAGGTACTGGCAACCAGCGTTTTGCCCCGCTCAACAGCTGGCCGGACAACGGCAACCTGGACAAGGCCCGTCGACTGCTCTGGCCAATCAAGCAGAAGTACGGGCGTAAACTGTCCTGGGCTGACCTGTTCGTCCTGGCCGGTAACGTCGCCCTGGAATCCATGGGCTTCAAGACCTTCGGCTTTGCCGGCGGCCGTCCGGATATCTGGGAGCCGGAAGAAGACACCTACTGGGGTTCAGAAACCGAGTGGCTGGCCACCAGCGACAAACCGCACAGCCGTTACACCGGCAATCGTGAACTGGAAAACCCGCTGGCCGCCGTGCAGATGGGCCTGATCTACGTCAACCCGGAGGGCCCGGATGGCAACCCGGATCCCGTCGCCTCGGGGCGTGATGTGCGTGAAACCTTCGCCCGCATGGCCATGAATGATGAAGAGACCGTGGCCTTGGTTGCTGGCGGCCACACCTTCGGTAAAGCTCACGGTGCGGGTGACCCGTCGCTGGTCGGCCCTGAGCCGGAAGCTGCACCGTTGGAAGAGCAGGGCCTGGGCTGGATCAATAAGCTCGGCACTGGTAAAGGCGTACACACCACCACCAGTGGTATTGAAGGCGCCTGGAAGCCCAACCCAACCACCTGGGATAACGGCTATTTCGACATGCTGTTCGGCTACGAGTGGGAGCTGAGCAAGAGCCCGGCAGGTGCTCACCAGTGGACGCCGAAGAACGTCAAACCTGAGCACTTGATCCCGGACGCGCATGACCCGGCGAAGAAACATCCGCCGATGATGACCACCGCCGACATGTCACTGCGTATGGAACCGGCCTACGAGAAGATTTCGCGCCACTTCCACCAGAACCCGCAAGCCTTTGCCGATGCCTTCGCCCGCGCCTGGTTCAAACTGACCCACCGCGACATGGGCCCACGTGCTCGTTACCTCGGCCCGCTGGTGCCGCAGGAAGAGCTGATCTGGCAAGACCCGGTTCCGGCCGTCAACCATGCACTGGTAGATGCACAGGACATCGCAGGCCTCAAGGCCAAGGTACTGGCATCCGGTCTGTCGATTGCGCAACTGGTCAACACCGCCTGGGCTTCCGCATCTACCTTCCGTGGCAGCGACAAACGTGGTGGGGCCAACGGCGCGCGTATTCGTCTCGCTCCGCAGAAGGACTGGGAAGTTAACCAACCTGCCGAACTATCCAAGGTATTGGCAGCGCTGGAAACCATCCAGAAGGACTTCAATGCATCGGCAAGTGGCGGCAAGAAAATCTCCCTGGCGGATCTGATCGTCCTCGCCGGTTCTGCTGCGGTGGAAGCCGCCGCGAAGAAGGGCGGTGTGGATGCTGTGGTGTCGTTCGCGCCAGGCCGCACTGACGCTACTCAGGAGCAAACTGACGTCGAATCCTTCGCGGTACTGGAACCCAAAGCTGATGGCTTCCGTAACTATGCCCGCAAGGGTTACGAAAACGTTGTCGCCGAGTTGCTGGTAGACAAGGCGCAGCTGCTGGAGCTGACCTCGCCGGAGATGACCGTACTGATCGGTGGTCTGCGCGCGCTGAATGCCAATGTCGGCAAAGCCCAGCATGGTGTGTTCACCAAGCGCCCGGAAACCCTGAGCACTGACTTCTTCGTCAATCTGCTCGACATGGGCACCAAGTGGCAGAAGTCTGCCAGCGAGGGTGTGCTGGAAGGTCGTGATCGCAAGACCGGCGATCTGAAATGGACCGCAACTCAGGTTGACCTGGTGTTCGGCTCCAACTCCCAGCTGCGCGCTCAGGCGGAGGTTTACGCCACCAGCGATGCACAAGCGAAGTTTGTGCAGGACTTCGTCGCCGCCTGGACCAAGGTGATGAACCTGGATCGCTTCGATCTCAAGTGACCGGATAAAACGCTTTAACGCAACAAACCTCGCCCCGCCACGGTTACCCGTGGCGGGGCGATTTTCTGTGCACATGGCTGATTCAGGTTCAGTTCAGCCAGCCCCGTTACTGTGGCTTCACTTTCTAGCCGAAACGGAGCCTCGTTATGCCAGTTCTTACCTTCGTACCCCGCAAGCAGATCACGGCTGCAGTGACACTCTGCGCCGCGCTGTTTACAACCGGTGCGATGGCAAACCAGCCACAGATTTACGGTCTGCACGAACAGATTGCGTTACAGGAACTGGCGTTAAACCTACCCGCAAAACTCGACACCGGTGCCGAGACCGCTTCGCTAAGCGCTAAAAATATTGAAATGTTCAAGCGCGATGGTGGTGAGTGGGTACGTTTCCAGTTAGGTATGGAAAACCCCAAACAAGCACAGGTCATCGAAAAGCCGTTGACGCGAATGAGCTACATCAAGCGCCGCGCCGATGATCGCAAACCAGGCGACAAACAGCTGTATACAGTGCGTCCGGTAGTTGAGATGGATATTTGCGTGGGCGCTGAGCTGAAAAATATCGAGGTCAATCTGACGGATCGCAGTGCGTTTGAATTCCCTCTGTTGATTGGCTCATCCGCGTTAAAAGAGTTCAACGCGGCAGTTAGCCCCGGGGTTCGTTATTCCGCAGGGCAACCGAGCTGTACGCAAACCAGCTGAGCCAATGCGCCAACGCCCATAAGTGCCGGCGCTGTTTATAGCGCGAGTCAGTGACGTGCAGGGCGTGTCAAAACACCGTGCTACACCGACACCGCCCTGAAACTCCAGACGATTTCCACTAGGCGTACAGCCAGGACGAGATAAATCAAAAACAGGATAATTTGCCATGCGACGTGGTGGCGCAGTTTGGACAGCCGGTGCAGGGCATCGCTGATATTTAGGAGCAGCAAAATCGCCGACACTGCAATCAGCCCCCAACCGGCGAGGGTTGAGGCCCAAAGCCCCATAAAGAGTTGATGGTTACCCTGCAATGCATCCGTGCCGGCCGCAAGCAACAGCGCGCAAACCAACAGGTTTTTGATGTTGTCGAAGATCTTGGCGCTTAAATCGGCATCCAACAGCGCCAGGTACTTGCTCCAGAGCTTGCGCATAAAACGGCACCTGAATTAGCAGCAGTACAGCGATTAGTGGCTGGCGTTACGCGGCTTGGGCCAGAACAGGCTGGCCATGCACAAGGCATACAGAATCGCGAACAACACATAGGCAATTCGCGTGGAAAACAGCTCCGGCGTTTCGCCAGGCAATGGCGAAACGCCGAGGCCAAAGAGAATCAGAAAGGTCGTCAGCCCGCCGCCAAATACCTTGCCCGTCGTGGTACCCATTACCGCCTTGCCGGCAAACAGCAGGCTTACCAGCAGCACCGTGGGGGTAACCATCCAGAGACTGGGCTTCATTTCGATCATGGTAAATGCCAGAGAGGCCGCAACCCCGCCCAGCAGGTTAAGCGCGATCAGCCCGAAAGCTGCCCGCTTGCTCATCGTCAGCTCAAACTGGCTGAGCAGCGAAGCGACGGTAATCGGTATGACCATCGCCGTGGCCAGGCGCGAATCAATCAAACACAGCGCAACGATCCCCAGCAAAATTGCGGCACTGACCATTGCCTGGCGCGTCACTCTGCCAGGCTCAAGGCGAAACGGCGCGGTGACGTTTGCATCTACCTCGCCCGTGTCCGGGAATATGGAGGAGGCTCTGTACGAGACCACCATCCTGCGCCAGTTTGCGGGTCTGAGCCTGGAGCGCATTCCCGACGAAACCACCATCCTCAACTTCCGCCGATTGCTGGAGAAACACGAACTGGCTGCGGGCATCTTGGCCGTCATCAATGGCTATTTGGGTGACCGCGGTTTGTCATTGCGCCAAGGCACCATCGTCGATGCCACGCTGATCAATGCGCCGAGTTCGACCAAGAACAAGGACGGTAAGCGTGACCCGGAAATGCACCAGACCAAGAAGGGAAACCAGTATTACTTCGGCATGAAGGCGCACATCGGCGTCGATGACGAGTCGGGTTTAGTGCATAGCGTGGTCGGCACGGCAGCCAATGTTGCAGACGTTACTCAGGTCGACAAGCTGCTACACGGCAAAGAAAACATGGTGGGTGCCGACGCGGGTTACACCGGCGTAGAGAAGCGGCCAGAACATGAAGGCCGTGAAGTGATCTGGCAGATCGCAGCCCGCCGCAGTACGTACAACACGTTGAGTAAGCGCAGCGCGCTGTACAAAGCCAAGCGCAAGATCGAGAAGGCCAAGGCGCAAGTTCGCGCCAAGGTCGAGCACCCGTTCCGGGTGATCAAGCGTCAGTTCGGTTATGTGAAGACGCGTTTCCGTGGCCTGGCCAAAAACACCGCACAACTGGTAACGCTGTTCGCCCTGTCGAACCTGTGGATGGCCCGTCGACATTTGCTGACGAATGCAGGAGAGGTGCGCCTGTAATGTGGGAAATGACCGCTGCGAGGTGCTCGCGGCGGCCAGAAACACCGAAATGAGCGGATGACTTGATCGTTTTTGATCAGTTTTCCGCTTTCAAAATCAGCGGAGGCTGAAGTTGACCGGAAATACAGGGCTACTTCAGACCATCCCTAGGTTCGTCACCTGAGCCGGTATAATCCACGGCATGATTTCTGTGCCCGAAACCCTTCCTGATGACCCCGCCGCGCTCAAGCAATTGCTCGCTGAGGTGTTGTCGTCGGCGCAGGAATTGGCCAAGGACAAGGATGGGCAGATCGAGCGCCTGCGCGAACAAAACGCGCTGTTGATCCAGCGCCTGTTCGGCCGTAAATCCGAGCAGAGCAGCGACCCGGATTCACCGCAGCTAGAGATGTTCAACGAAGCGGAAAGCCTGGCCGAAGCGGCGGCTGAAGCTCCGGCCGCTGAGGTCGAGGAAGAAGTCGTTGCGCCGACCAAGCGCCGCGGCAAGCGCAAGCCGTTACCGGCCGAACTACCGCGTGTCGAGGTCATCCACGAACTGCCCGAACACGAACTGACCTGCGAATGCGGTTGCCGCAAGCAGGCCATCGGCGAAGAAACCAGCGAGCAGCTGGAAATCATCCCGATGCAGGTTCAGGTGATCCGCCACATTCGCAAGACCTATGCCTGCAAGGCCTGCGAAAGCGCGCCGGTCACCGCTGACAAACCGGCCCAACTGATCGAGAAAAGGCTGGCCAGCCCGAGCGTGCTGGCGATGCTGCTGACCAGCAAATACGCCGACGGCATCCCACTGTATCGCTTCGAAAAGATGCTCAGTCGCCATGGCATCGACATCCCCCGGCAGACCCTGGCGCGCTGGGTGATCCAGTGCGGCGAACTGCTACAACCGTTGCTCAACCTGATGCGCGACAGGCTGCTGGACAGTCCGGTGATCCACTGCGATGAAACCCGCGTGCAGGTGCTCAAGGAGCCTGGGCGCGATCCGAGCAGCCACTCCTGGATGTGGGTGCAGACCGGTGGCCCGCCTGGCAAACCGGTGATCCTCTTCGACTACACAACCAGCCGCGCGCAGGAGGTGCCGCTGCGCCTGCTCGACGGTTATCGCGGCTACCTGATGACCGACGATTACGCCGGCTCAACGCCGTGGCCGCACAACAAGGTGTTGAGCGCCTGGCCTGCTGGGCGCATGCGCGGCGCAAGTTCGTCGAAGCGCAAAAGGTGCAACCGAAGGGCAAAACCGGGCGTGCCGACATCGCGTTGGGGATGATCAACAAGCTCTACGGCATCGAGCGCGAACTTAAGGATGCCAGCGATGAACAGCGCTACCGGGGCCGCCAGCAGCACAGCCTACCGCTCCTCGATCAGCTCAAGACCTGGCTGGAGAAACCCCAGCCGCAGGTCACGGCGCAGAATGCCCTGGGCAAAGCAGTGAACTACCTGGCGAGCAACTGGAGCCGACTCGAACGCTACATCGAGGCTGGCCACCTGCAGATCGATAACAACGCTGCCGAGCGCGCGATCCGGCCCTTCGTCATAGGTCGCAAGAACTGGCTGTTCAGCGACACGCCGAAAGGCGCGACCGCCAGCGCCCAACTCTACAGCCTGGTGGAAACCGCCAAGACCAATGGCCAGGAGCCCTACGCCTGGCTGCGCCATGTCCTCGAACGCCTGCCGCTGGCCAACAGCGTTGAAGCCTACGAAGCGCTGCTGCCTTGGAACTGCCAACCAACGACGCCACTGTAAAACGCAAAACCTCTCCAGAGGGAGGTGGGGTCTATGGAGCGCTTACCGTTATTCAAGGCGGTGTTTGCGTTAGCCTCAATACCGCTCTCCCTCAAACACGATGTAAGTATTACGCGGGTACTGGAGGCGTCCGTCGATTCTGGATGTATGAAACACCCGGCGGCCCTCCCCAGGCTGAAGCCATGCAGAATAAAG
The DNA here is from genome assembly GCF_900105355.1 of Pseudomonas anguilliseptica. Classification (NCBI taxonomy): domain Bacteria; kingdom Pseudomonadati; phylum Pseudomonadota; class Gammaproteobacteria; order Pseudomonadales; family Pseudomonadaceae; genus Pseudomonas; species Pseudomonas anguilliseptica. Next base: position 4,063,660 of record NZ_FNSC01000001.1, on the reverse strand, counting down.
ATGGTTGCGAAGTTTCAACCGCTGAAGGTTTCAAGCCAGAGGCAGATTGCAAGTATTTTCCTCCAACACCTGCTGTCCCATACTTTAGCGAGGGCGTACTCGTCCCTGGTGTTTCTCAGCCCGGCACATACAAGTGCAAGGCCTCAACCGTCCTAACTGGCAATTACACTCCGCCAGCTACTGGTAGCGGGCAAAAACCATCAGACACTATCTGTGCTGACCCTGGTTCTCCAGCTTGCACCCTCAAAGAGCTTGAGAAAAAGAAAGAGCAGAAGCCATGCACTTACACTACCGATTCCCAGGGCAATCAGGTCTGTGTCAGCTCCAAGTTTGAAGCCTCTGAGGGTAAAACAAAGTGCGGTTTTGTAGGTTCCGAATTCAAGTGCTCAGAAGACCTCAACAAGGCAGTAGGAGAGGGCATTAGTATCGCAACTAAGGTCGACACTAAGCCTCAGCCAGACGGTAAGACTAAGATCACTAAAACCGATGTTCAGACCGCTACAAACTGCAAAGGCAGCGCCTGTACCACCAAAACCACCACGACGACAACTACCACTATCAAGGATGGCAATGGCACTACTGAGAGTGTCTCTGGCACTTGTACAGGTGATAACTGCCCCGATAAAAATGGCAACCCCGATGGCGACGGTGACGGCTTCGGCGACTGCACTGGTGACGACTGCGGCGAAGGAGAGGGCGGTGGTGCTGATATTCCATTTCCAGAACTAGAAGAAGTTCCTAGCTTTGCTGAGTCCACTACAACTTTTTTCGATACTGTTGATAATTCGCCTATTCCTTCTAAGTTGCGTCAGCTCCAAGCTCCCTCTGGCGGTGCTTGTCCAACTTTTACGGGTCAAACTGAGCTTCTCGGCCCAGTAACTTATGACGGCCATTGCGCTGTTATTGCTGGTAATGAGGATTTAATAACTCTCATTGCTAAAACCCTATGGGCGCTTGCCGCTGTTTGGATATTCTTCGGGTGACTTATGATTGATTGGATCAAGTTGCAAATAAGCAATTTTTTAGACTGGTTAATGGAGCTTTTAGGCTGGTATCCAAAGAAGCTTTATTCAGACTTTCTTGCTGAGATTGCCGACTTTATTAGTGATCAAGTTCCGCCTGAATTTCTCGATCAGGCTGTTTCCTTGCTCGCCCAGTGGACTGGCCCCTTTGGCTACTTTCTTCAGTTGATACAGTTCAACTGGGGAATTCAGCTAGTTATCAGTGCCATAACCACTCGCTGGGTTTGGTCAAAAATCCCATTCATCGGAAGGTAATCATTATGGCAATTGACGCATACATGGGCCTTCCAGGCTCTGGCAAGTCATACGGTGTAGTTGAGTACTGCGTTATTCCTTCGTTGAAAGAGGGGAGGCACGTAGTTACCAACATTCCCTTAGAGGTATCTTTGCTCACCTCCGTTTATGGCGGCGAAATAACCCAGCTGCCCGATGATTGGTACGAGGATATTGAGTTTTCCGAAAGCATTCCGAACGGTTGCGTGCTGATACTCGACGAGGTTTGGCGCAAGTATCCGTCAGGCCAAAAGGTTAATCAGGTTCCTGTCCAGGACATGGCGTTACTCAAAGAGCACCGCCATCGCGTAGACGCCACCGGCAAGGCTATGCGCGTGATTCTGGTCACCCAGGATGCAGCCGACTTGAGTTCCTGGGTTCGCAAGCTGGTTGCCCATGCCTACCGTATGGAAAAGCTCGATGCTCTTGGTTCAACCAAGCGATTCCGCGTCGATATTTACAAGGGTTGTCCCACCGGTGATAACCCTCCGAAGCGCCTCCTTATCCGGCAAACCACTGGCACCTATAAGCCAGAGATTTACCAGTACTACCGCAGTGCAACCCAGTCAGATAGCGTCTCTGCTGGTGACGAAACCATGGCAGACAAACGCTCCAATATTTGGCATTCCAAGTGGCTATGGTTCTGTCTGATATTCGGCACTCTCGGGCCTATTTTCGGTGTTATCGCTGTACTTGATTATCTTCAAGCCCCAGTTCAACCAAAGGAATCTAAGTCAGTCCCAGCAATTCAGCCTGAACAATCCCCAGCTATGGTAAATCCGCCGCCTCCAGGTCTTGAGCCTGTTACTAGTCCGTTACTTTCAGAGCAGGTTGTTACTACAGTCGTCCCTGCAGATCAGCCCCCTAAGGTGGTCTTATCCACTACCTGGCGCGTTGCTGGTTATCTCGACAAATCCAAGGCATCAGACCCAAACCCAGATCTAAACCGCCAAGTCTTGCTTGCTACCGTTACCGGTATGCGCCGCATTGTTGCCATCACTGATTGCCAGTATTACGAGGGTGAAATTGATGTTTACTGTGACGTTGATGGTGAGCGCATAACGCCCTGGACTGGTCAGCAAACCGCTACCGGCATATTGCCGCCCCAGGTTCAAACCGTTGCCGCTGTGACTACTGCGCGCGGTGAGCAGAGCGAACAGAGCGCAGTAGCCACAGCAGCACCAGTTCAACCGCCAGCCAGATCACCGGTTATCGTTGCAGACACATCCAGAGCGCCGCGAACCATCCCGTTCGAATAAAACCGCCTAGAATCGTTTTCTGAGCGCTTTTGATTAAAACCCGCTGCGTGATACCAGATCGCGTAGAACGCAAAGCACAGCGCCGTTCTGGCGCCTTCCTGACTAGAGGCTTCGCATAATTCACAGGCGTTACGTTCAAGCGGCTCTGGATACTGGCAACGCCTCCAGGGCCGATTTAATGTAACGGCCATTATGCGAACGCCCCTCGATATCCCGCCTCATCTGATCAAACAAGCACAGCTCTACGCACCGTCCAGGGATGCCCTGGATGCGGTGTGCCATGTGCTGACTGATTACCCGCGACTTGTTGCTGACCTTCGGCAGATGCGCTCCAGGCTCGCCCAGCTCGATGCTGAATCCTCCAGCCTCGATGCTCTCGTTTCTGACCTCCAGGTACTTGCCCGGAAGATCCTCGACCTCTGACCACCCCCTTCATTGATCAACCTGCTTTTTCGCATCGGCAGAAGCACGTCAGGTTCATTCGGTGGTGGGTCCCGGAGGTAAATCCCTTCAGGTACACACGCGACAGCAAATCGGCTCTTAGCGTGCCTCAGTGTTCGTCGTCATAGTCATTTGGGGTAGCGCTTTGCGCTAGGGGGAACCCCTGCCAAGCAGAGGACGAACGTCCGGCAGCGTCGGTGCCTCTCTCGCCTTCGGATTCGCGCGCGAACGGGTGGGGGTGCTGTTACACCCCCACTTTACCGAAGAGTTCTTCGGTCACACTTCAATCCACAGCTCCCCGTCAGGCTTTGCCCTCACGTAAGGCAATGATATTTCAAGGATTTTATGCAAAAGCTTGGGATCGTCTAGCGGTCTGTGTCCGTGCTTTATTAGTATGTTATTGATTTCTATAGACTTTTTCCGCAGCAACTCCTGCTCGTCCTTCGTGAGACGTAGCTGGTCTGTCATGTCTTTTGACTCCATGGGCTTTTCCTCGTGGATTCTACGTTTTACCTGCTGAAATGTATTGACAGCGATTTGTCGACAAATACACAATCCGCCGCATATCAACAAAGTGATTTGTCGACATGCTTATCGATTGGCTCACAGTTTCGCAGGAACACGCCCACGACCTCCCGGTCGTCTGTGACGTTTTCACGCTCACTATAGACGCCAATACAAACGAAATTCTTAGCAGTCGGCAGCCCCGTTTTAAGCATGAAGCTAGTCACTCAACATCTGTGACGATTCATGTCCAGGGACGCAAAGTTCGTGTTGAAGGAAATCCAAGCCGAGTAGGGCGTCTAGATAACCTTTTCGGCTTTACCACTATTGACCAGTGTATTTCTGTCTACAACTCACTTCTGGCGCAATACGGCCTTCCTGGCTTCACCAAAGGCACCATTTTTAGCCAGCGCCAAGTGCAGGGCTTCAAAGGTACTTTTGATGAACAGATGGTTAGCGACGGCGCAAAGATAGAGCGTATCGACCTAACCACTAACGTCTCGGTAGGTGAGGGCAACGTACTTGCCTATCTCCGTGGCGTCTCTAGCCAGCGTATTGGCCATTCAATCGGCTTCCTCTATCCAAACGGCCGATCAGTGACTTGGACGCCAAAGGGTAATGGTAAAGGCGGTCGGCTCCAGTATCGCAAGGCATATGACAAGGCGTTCGAAATGGATGCCAACCTGCTGCCCAAGCTCAAGCGCCTTTATGGCGAAACATCCTCCGAATTTGCCTATGCCCAGCGTGTCCGCAACTACTGCGCTGAGCATGGCGTTGTTCGTATGGAGCAGGAGCTAAAAAGTGAGCTTCTCCAGCGCGAAAACCTCAGCTACTGGGGCTTCTTTGACGAAAGGCGATATGCCGAACTCCACGACGAGTTTTTGAAGGTCGACGACCGATTGAAGGTTACAGCTATGGACATGATGACGATTGCTGACAAGCTTATTGAGGAAGGAATCTGCAAGGGCAGAGCCTCCGCAAACGCTACCGCATCGCATGCCCTTATTTGGATGCATGGCCAGCCTCATAACGTCTCACAGCGTGCATTTGAGACTCACGCAGCTCGGCTTAATCGTATTGGCATCAACATTCGTAATGCATGTGATACCAGCCGCTTTGCTCCGGTCTTCGTTCGTCAGTCTCGTGAAATTAATAAGGTAATGAATTTACAGATACCTTCTTGGTATCAGCGCCCTAACCACCTTCAGCAGGTGGCCGCATGATTATTCACGACCGCGTTTTTTGCGACCTCTGTGAGACGTCAATGGGTCAGCTAATGGCCCAGCCTGCCCAGTCTCCAGACCTGATTGCAGACCACCGCCTGCCGCCTGAATTTGCCATATGCCCTGATTGCCTTGACGCAGCTTGCTCAGAGGTTGCCGCATGAAAACCGTCAGCTTCCAGGGCACTCAGCTCAGCGCTGGCCAGCGTCGCAACCTTGCTTTCCAGCAGCAGACCCGTACCGCATTTCTTAATCCGGTTTTGGCTGAATCCGTCGATCAGGCACTAGCCGCGGTTGAACTTCGGAAAGAGCAGGGCGCTAAACCCGAAAAATTTTGGTTCGTCGAACGGCAAGAAAAAGGCACGTCCTGCATTGCCGAATGGATGGGCTACTGATTCCGCCCACAAGGGCAAACCAACGGCCAGCCAACGCGCTGAGCTGCCACTAGCAAGAGGGCAACACCATGACCGCACTGACTATGAAAATCACCACTACTGGCAATTACCGTTCTGGCACTGCCAAGGGTTCTGGCAAGCCTTACACGATGGCCGAAGCCTACGCGCATCTGCCCGGCGTCCCGTTTCCTCAAAAGTTTTCGTACTACTGCACTCAGCCGAGCGAAGTACTCCAGGCCGGCGAATATGAAGCCGATTTGACCATCGGTGTTAAAGACGAACGCATCACCATTGACATCGATCCGCGCCAGGCTCGCAAGCTTTCGGCCGCGGCTACTTCTCGCGTACAGGCTGCCAGCTAAATGGCCGCTGGCACTCTCATTTGCGACGGTGACGTAACAGTCGCTGCTGACGGTGCCCCCCTATGTAATGGGGTCTGGACACTTGTTCCAGTCCCTGCACCTTTCGAGGTCGTACAGCTTGATCCAGTACAAATGGGCCTCGCTGTAGTCCTCGGATTCAGCCTGTACACGACGTTAGGGGTTGTCTCCTTCTCGGTCAGGTATCTGTACCACTTCGTTCAAAAGCACAAACCCTTCTGAGGTGACATATGAAACAACTGAAACAACTTCTCGCCGCCGGTGCTGCAACTCTAATCATCGCTTCGCCTGCCTTCGCTGAAGGTCTGGCCGACATGACCGCCGCAGCTACTGCCGAAATGGCTCCCGTAAAGGGCGGCATGGTCGCCATTGGCGTAATCCTCCTCGGCGTCGCTGCTCTCTCTTTCGGTATCTACAAGCTCGTTTCCATGGCTCGCGGCGGCAAGTAACAGCGCCTACAGCATAAAGGGCCTTAACCGGCCCTTTTTTATTCGAGGTAATAACGATGGCTGACTTGTATGGACTCGTTTTTTTCATAACCGGAATTCTTGCCGCTCACTCTTTCTTTCATGGTCTTTAAGGGTGTATCTAATGCGTTCAATAATTTTAATTGCCCTTTTTCTATTTTCATCTTCTTCTTTTGCTCAGGCCTATTATTGGCAAGCCCACGGCGCCGGGAACCATCAAGGCCCCACGCCCCAAGCGGCTGCCCAAGCTACAATTACCGGTAATGGTTGGCATAGTGTCCAGTTCTGTGACCCCCACTCCTCTTTTTGGGTTTGCCGTGTAGTAACTAGTCCCGGTAACGGCTTCAATCTTTATATTTATCGCTACGGTGATCAATGTGCTGACCCTAATTCAACTTATGACATTCTACTCGGCAAGTGCGTTTCTCCCGTCGACCCAGATGGCTCTGTTTGTTTTGATGAATCCGTAGCACCGCCTCGCGTTATTCAAGGCGGTGTTTGCGTTAGCCTCAATACAGCTCTCCCTCAAACACAATGTAAGTATTACGCGGGTACTGGAGGCGTCCGTCGATTCTGGATGTATGAAACACCCGGCGGCCCTCCCCAGGCTGAAGCCATGCAGAATAAAGATGGTTGCGAAGTTTCAACCGCTGAAGGTTTCAAGCCAGAGGCAGATTGCAAGTATTTTCCTCCAACACCTGCTGTCCCATACTTTAGCGAGGGCGTACTCGTCCCTGGTGTTTCTCAGCCCGGCACATACAAGTGCAAGGCCTCAACCGTCCTAACTGGCAATTACACTCCGCCAGCTACTGGTAGCGGGCAAAAACCATCAGACACTATCTGTGCTGACCCTGGTTCTCCAGCTTGCACCCTCAAAGAGCTTGAGAAAAAGAAAGAGCAGAAGCCATGCACTTACACTACCGATTCCCAGGGCAATCAGGTCTGTGTCAGCTCCAAGTTTGAAGCCTCTGAGGGTAAAACAAAGTGCGGTTTTGTAGGTTCCGAATTCAAGTGCTCAGAAGCCCTTAACAAGGCAGTAGGAGAGGGCATTAGTATTGCAACTAAGGTCGATACTAAGCCTCAGCCAGACGGTAAGACTAAGATCACTAAAACCGATGTTCAGACCGCTACAAGCTGCAAAGGCAGCGCCTGTACCACCAAAACCACCACTACGACAACTACCACTATCAAGGATGGCAATGGCACTACTGAGAGTGTCTCTGGCACTTGTACAGGTGATAACTGCCCCGATAAAAATGGCAACCCCGATGGCGACGGTGACGGCTTCGGCGACTGCACTGGTGACGACTGCGGCGAAGGAGAGGGCGGTGGTGCTGATATTCCATTTCCAGAACTAGAAGAAGTTCCTAGCTTTGCTGAGTCCACTACAACTTTTTTCGATACTGTTGATAATTCGCCTATTCCTTCTAAGTTGCGTCAGCTCCAAGCTCCCTCTGGCGGTGCTTGTCCAACTTTTACGGGTCAAACTGAGCTTCTCGGCCCAGTAACTTATGACGGCCATTGCGCTGTTATTGCTGGTAATGAGGATTTAATAACTCTCATTGCTAAAACCCTATGGGCGCTTGCCGCTGTTTGGATATTCTTCGGGTGACTTATGATTGATTGGATCAAGTTGCAAATAAGCAATTTTTTAGACTGGTTAATGGAGCTTTTAGGCTGGTATCCAAAGAAGCTTTATTCAGACTTTCTTGCTGAGATTGCCGACTTTATTAGTGATCAAGTTCCGCCTGAATTTCTCGATCAGGCTGTTTCCTTGCTCGCCCAGTGGACTGGCCCCTTTGGCTACTTTCTTCAGTTGATACAGTTCAACTGGGGAATTCAGCTAGTTATCAGTGCCATAACCACTCGCTGGGTTTGGTCAAAAATCCCATTCATCGGAAGGTAATCATTATGGCAATTGACGCATACATGGGCCTTCCAGGCTCTGGCAAGTCATACGGTGTAGTTGAGTACTGCGTTATTCCTTCGTTGAAAGAGGGGAGGCACGTAGTTACCAACATTCCCTTAGAGGTATCTTTGCTCACCTCCGTTTATGGCGGCGAAATAACCCAGCTGCCCGATGATTGGTACGAGGATATTGAGTTTTCCGAAAGCATTCCGAACGGTTGCGTGCTGATACTCGACGAGGTTTGGCGCAAGTATCCGTCAGGCCAAAAGGTTAATCAGGTTCCTGTCCAGGACATGGCGTTACTCAAAGAGCACCGCCATCGCGTAGACGCCACCGGCAAGGCTATGCGCGTGATTCTGGTCACCCAGGATGCAGCCGACTTGAGTTCCTGGGTTCGCAAGCTGGTTGCCCATGCCTACCGTATGGAAAAGCTCGATGCTCTTGGTTCAACCAAGCGATTCCGCGTCGATATTTACAAGGGTTGTCCCACCGGTGATAACCCTCCGAAGCGCCTCCTTATCCGGCAAACCACTGGCACCTATAAGCCAGAGATTTACCAGTACTACCGCAGTGCAACCCAGTCAGATAGCGTCTCTGCTGGTGACGAAACCATGGCAGACAAACGCTCCAATATTTGGCATTCCAAGTGGCTATGGTTCTGTCTGATATTCGGCACTCTCGGGCCTATTTTCGGTGTTATCGCTGTACTTGATTATCTTCAAGCCCCAGTTCAACCAAAGGAATCTAAGTCAGTCCCAGCAATTCAGCCTGAACAATCCCCAGCTATGGTAAATCCGCCGCCTCCAGGTCTTGAGCCTGTTACTAGTCCGTTACTTTCAGAGCAGGTTGTTACTACAGTCGTCCCTGCAGATCAGCCCCCTAAGGTGGTCTTATCCACTACCTGGCGCGTTGCTGGTTATCTCGACAAATCCAAGGCATCAGACCCAAACCCAGATCTAAACCGCCAAGTCTTGCTTGCTACCGTTACCGGTATGCGCCGCATTGTTGCCATCACTGATTGCCAGTATTACGAGGGTGAAATTGATGTTTACTGTGACGTTGATGGTGAGCGCATAACGCCCTGGACTGGTCAGCAAACCGCTACCGGCATATTGCCGCCCCAGGTTCAAACCGTTGCCGCTGTGACTACTGCGCGCGGTGAGCAGAGCGAACAGAGCGCAGTAGCCACAGCAGCACCAGTTCAACCGCCAGCCAGATCACCGGTTATCGTTGCAGACACATCCAGAGCGCCGCGAACCATCCCGTTCGAATAAAACCGCCTAGAATCGTTTTCTGAGCGCTTTTGATTAAAACCCGCTGCGTGATACCAGATCGCGTAGAACGCAAAGCACAGCGCCGTTCTGGCGCCTTCCTGACTAGAGGCTTCGCATAATTCACAGGCGTTACGTTCAAGCGGCTCTGGATACTGGCAACGCCTCCAGGGCCGATTTAATGTAACGGCCATTATGCGAACGCCCCTCGATATCCCGCCTCATCTGATCAAACAAGCACAGCTCTACGCACCGTCCAGGGATGCCCTGGATGCGGTGTGCCATGTGCTGACTGATTACCCGCGACTTGTTGCTGACCTTCGGCAGATGCGCTCCAGGCTCGCCCAGCTCGATGCTGAATCCTCCAGCCTCGATGCTCTCGTTTCTGACCTCCAGGTACTTGCCCGGAAGATCCTCGACCTCTGACCACCCCCTTCATTGATCAACCTGCTTTTTCGCATCGGCAGAAGCACGTCAGGTTCATTCGGTGGTGGGTCCCGGAGGTAAATCCCTTCAGGTACACACGCGACAGCAAATCGGCTCTTAGCGTGCCTCAGTGTTCGTCGTCATAGTCATTTGGGGTAGCGCTTTGCGCTAGGGGGAACCCCTGCCAAGCAGAGGACGAACGTCCGGCAGCGTCGGTGCCTCTCTCGCCTTCGGATTCGCGCGCGAACGGGTGGGGGTGCTGTTACACCCCCACTTTACCGAAGAGTTCTTCGGTCACACTTCAATCCACAGCTCCCCGTCAGGCTTTGCCCTCACGTAAGGCAATGATATTTCAAGGATTTTATGCAAAAGCTTGGGATCGTCTAGCGGTCTGTGTCCGTGCTTTATTAGTATGTTATTGATTTCTATAGACTTTTTCCGCAGCAACTCCTGCTCGTCCTTCGTGAGACGTAGCTGGTCTGTCATGTCTTTTGACTCCATGGGCTTTTCCTCGTGGATTCTACGTTTTACCTGCTGAAATGTATTGACAGCGATTTGTCGACAAATACACAATCCGCCGCATATCAACAAAGTGATTTGTCGACATGCTTATCGATTGGCTCACAGTTTCGCAGGAACACGCCCACGACCTCCCGGTCGTCTGTGACGTTTTCACGCTCACTATAGACGCCAATACAAACGAAATTCTTAGCAGTCGGCAGCCCCGTTTTAAGCATGAAGCTAGTCACTCAACATCTGTGACGATTCATGTCCAGGGACGCAAAGTTCGTGTTGAAGGAAATCCAAGCCGAGTAGGGCGTCTAGATAACCTTTTCGGCTTTACCACTATTGACCAGTGTATTTCTGTCTACAACTCACTTCTGGCGCAATACGGCCTTCCTGGCTTCACCAAAGGCACCATTTTTAGCCAGCGCCAAGTGCAGGGCTTCAAAGGTACTTTTGATGAACAGATGGTTAGCGACGGCGCAAAGATAGAGCGTATCGACCTAACCACTAACGTCTCGGTAGGTGAGGGCAACGTACTTGCCTATCTCCGTGGCGTCTCTAGCCAGCGTATTGGCCATTCAATCGGCTTCCTCTATCCAAACGGCCGATCAGTGACTTGGACGCCAAAGGGTAATGGTAAAGGCGGTCGGCTCCAGTATCGCAAGGCATATGACAAGGCGTTCGAAATGGATGCCAACCTGCTGCCCAAGCTCAAGCGCCTTTATGGCGAAACATCCTCCGAATTTGCCTATGCCCAGCGTGTCCGCAACTACTGCGCTGAGCATGGCGTTGTTCGTATGGAGCAGGAGCTAAAAAGTGAGCTTCTCCAGCGCGAAAACCTCAGCTACTGGGGCTTCTTTGACGAAAGGCGATATGCCGAACTCCACGACGAGTTTTTGAAGGTCGACGACCGATTGAAGGTTACAGCTATGGGCATGATGACGATTGCTGACAAGCTTATTGAGGAAGGAATCTGCAAGGGCAGAGCCTCCGCAAACGCTACCGCATCGCATGCCCTTATTTGGATGCATGGCCAGCCTCATAACGTCTCACAGCGTGCATTTGAGACTCACGCAGCTCGGCTTAATCGTATTGGCATCAACATTCGTAATGCATGTGATACCAGCCGCTTTGCTCCGGTCTTCGTTCGTCAGTCTCGTGAAATTAATAAGGTAATGAATTTACAGATACCTTCTTGGTATCAGCGCCCTAACCACCTTCAGCAGGTGGCCGCATGATTATTCACGACCGCGTTTTTTGCGACCTCTGTGAGACGTCAATGGGTCAGCTAATGGCCCAGCCTGCCCAGTCTCCAGACCTGATTGCAGACCACCGCCTGCCGCCTGAATTTGCCATATGCCCTGATTGCCTTGACGCAGCTTGCTCAGAGGTTGCCGCATGAAAACCGTCAGCTTCCAGGGCACTCAGCTCAGCGCTGGCCAGCGTCGCAACCTTGCTTTCCAGCAGCAGACCCGTACCGCATTTCTTAATCCGGTTTTGGCTGAATCCGTCGATCAGGCACTAGCCGCGGTTGAACTTCGGAAAGAGCAGGGCGCTAAACCCGAAAAATTTTGGTTCGTCGAACGGCAAGAAAAAGGCACGTCCTGCATTGCCGAATGGATGGGCTACTGATTCCGCCCACAAGGGCAAACCAACGGCCAGCCAACGCGCTGAGCTGCCACTAGCAAGAGGGCAACACCATGACCGCACTGACTATGAAAATCACCACTACTGGCAATTACCGTTCTGGCACTGCCAAGGGTTCTGGCAAGCCTTACACGATGGCCGAAGCCTACGCGCATCTGCCCGGCGTCCCGTTTCCTCAAAAGTTTTCGTACTACTGCACTCAGCCGAGCGAAGTACTCCAGGCCGGCGAATATGAAGCCGATTTGACCATCGGTGTTAAAGACGAACGCATCACCATTGACATCGATCCGCGCCAGGCTCGCAAGCTTTCGGCCGCGGCTACTTCTCGCGTACAGGCTGCCAGCTAAATGGCCGCTGGCACTCTCATTTGCGACGGTGACGTAACAGTCGCTGCTGACGGTGCCCCCCTATGTAATGGGGTCTGGACACTTGTTCCAGTCCCTGCACCTTTCGAGGTCGTACAGCTTGATCCAGTACAAATGGGCCTCGCTGTAGTCCTCGGATTCAGCCTGTACACGACGTTAGGGGTTGTCTCCTTCTCGGTCAGGTATCTGTACCACTTCGTTCAAAAGCACAAACCCTTCTGAGGTGACATATGAAACAACTGAAACAACTTCTCGCCGCCGGTGCTGCAACTCTAATCATCGCTTCGCCTGCCTTCGCTGAAGGTCTGGCCGACATGACCGCCGCAGCTACTGCCGAAATGGCTCCCGTAAAGGGCGGCATGGTCGCCATTGGCGTAATCCTCCTCGGCGTCGCTGCTCTCTCTTTCGGTATCTACAAGCTCGTTTCCATGGCTCGCGGCGGCAAGTAACAGCGCCTACAGCATAAAGGGCCTTAACCGGCCCTTTTTTATTCGAGGTAATAACGATGGCTGACTTGTATGGACTCGTTTTTTTCATAACCGGAATTCTTGCCGCTCACTCTTTCTTTCATGGTCTTTAAGGGTGTATCTAATGCGTTCAATAATTTTAATTGCCCTTTTTCTATTTTCATCTTCTTCTTTTGCTCAGGCCTATTATTGGCAAGCCCACGGCGCCGGGAACCATCAAGGCCCCACGCCCCAAGCGGCTGCCCAAGCTACAATTACCGGTAATGGTTGGCATAGTGTCCAGTTCTGTGACCCCCACTCCTCTTTTTGGGTTTGCCGTGTAGTAACTAGTCCCGGTAACGGCTTCAATCTTTATATTTATCGCTACGGTGATCAATGTGCTGACCCTAATTCAACTTATGACATTCTACTCGGCAAGTGCGTTTCTCCCGTCGACCCAGATGGCTCTGTTTGTTTTGATGAATCCGTAGCACCGCCTCGCGTTATTCAAGGCGGTGTTTGCGTTAGCCTCAATACAGCTCTCCCTCAAACACAATGTAAGTATTACGCGGGTACTGGAGGCGTCCGTCGATTCTGGATGTATGAAACACCCGGCGGCCCTCCCCAGGCTGAAGCCATGCAGAATAAAGATGGTTGCGAAGTTTCAACCGCTGAAGGTTTCAAGCCAGAGGCAGATTGCAAGTATTTTCCTCCAACACCTGCTGTCCCATACTTTAGCGAGGGCGTACTCGTCCCTGGTGTTTCTCAGCCCGGCACATACAAGTGCAAGGCCTCAACCGTCCTAACTGGCAATTACACTCCGCCAGCTACTGGTAGCGGGCAAAAACCATCAGACACTATCTGTGCTGACCCTGGTTCTCCAGCTTGCACCCTCAAAGAGCTTGAGAAAAAGAAAGAGCAGAAGCCATGCACTTACACTACCGATTCCCAGGGCAATCAGGTCTGTGTCAGCTCCAAGTTTGAAGCCTCTGAGGGTAAAACAAAGTGCGGTTTTGTAGGTTCCGAATTCAAGTGCTCAGAAGCCCTTAACAAGGCAGTAGGAGAGGGCATTAGTATTGCAACTAAGGTCGATACTAAGCCTCAGCCAGACGGTAAGACTAAGATCACTAAAACCGATGTTCAGACCGCTACAAGCTGCAAAGGCAGCGCCTGTACCACCAAAACCACCACTACGACAACTACCACTATCAAGGATGGCAATGGCACTACTGAGAGTGTCTCTGGCACTTGTACAGGTGATAACTGCCCCGATAAAAATGGCAACCCCGATGGCGACGGTGACGGCTTCGGCGACTGCACTGGTGACGACTGCGGCGAAGGAGAGGGCGGTGGTGCTGATATTCCATTTCCAGAACTAGAAGAAGTTCCTAGCTTTGCTGAGTCCACTACAACTTTTTTCGATACTGTTGATAATTCGCCTATTCCTTCTAAGTTGCGTCAGCTCCAAGCTCCCTCTGGCGGTGCTTGTCCAACTTTTACGGGTCAAACTGAGCTTCTCGGCCCAGTAACTTATGACGGCCATTGCGCTGTTATTGCTGGTAATGAGGATTTAATAACTCTCATTGCTAAAACCCTATGGGCGCTTGCCGCTGTTTGGATATTCTTCGGGTGACTTATGATTGATTGGATCAAGTTGCAAATAAGCAATTTTTTAGACTGGTTAATGGAGCTTTTAGGCTGGTATCCAAAGAAGCTTTATTCAGACTTTCTTGCTGAGATTGCCGACTTTATTAGTGATCAAGTTCCGCCTGAATTTCTCGATCAGGCTGTTTCCTTGCTCGCCCAGTGGACTGGCCCCTTTGGCTACTTTCTTCAGTTGATACAGTTCAACTGGGGAATTCAGCTAGTTATCAGTGCCATAACCACTCGCTGGGTTTGGTCAAAAATCCCATTCATCGGAAGGTAATCATTATGGCAATTGACGCATACATGGGCCTTCCAGGCTCTGGCAAGTCATACGGTGTAGTTGAGTACTGCGTTATTCCTTCGTTGAAAGAGGGGAGGCACGTAGTTACCAATATTCCCTTAGAGGTATCTTTGCTCACCTCCGTTTATGGCGGCGAAATAACCCAGCTGCCCGATGATTGGTACGAGGATATTGAGTTTTCCGAAAGCATTCCGAACGGTTGCGTGCTGATACTCGACGAGGTTTGGCGCAAGTATCCGTCAGGCCAAAAGGTTAATCAGGTTCCTGTCCAGGACATGGCGTTACTCAAAGAGCACCGCCATCGCGTAGACGCCACCGGCAAGGCTATGCGCGTGATTCTGGTCACCCAGGATGCAGCCGACTTGAGTTCCTGGGTTCGCAAGCTGGTTGCCCATGCCTACCGTATGGAAAAGCTCGATGCTCTTGGTTCAACCAAGCGATTCCGCGTCGATATTTACAAGGGTTGTCCCACCGGTGATAACCCTCCGAAGCGCCTCCTTATCCGGCAAACCACTGGCACCTATAAGCCAGAGATTTACCAGTACTACCGCAGTGCAACCCAGTCAGATAGCGTCTCTGCTGGTGACGAAACCATGGCAGACAAACGCTCCAATATTTGGCATTCCAAGTGGCTATGGTTCTGTCTGATATTCGGCACTCTCGGGCCTATTTTCGGTGTTATCGCTGTACTTGATTATCTTCAAGCCCCAGTTCAACCAAAGGAATCTAAGTCAGTCCCAGCAATTCAGCCTGAACAATCCCCAGCTATGGTAAATCCGCCGCCTCCAGGTCTTGAGCCTGTTACTAGTCCGTTACTTTCAGAGCAGGTTGTTACTACAGTCGTCCCTGCAGATCAGCCCCCTAAGGTGGTCTTATCCACTACCTGGCGCGTTGCTGGTTATCTCGACAAATCCAAGGCATCAGACCCAAACCCAGATCTAAACCGCCAAGTCTTGCTTGCTACCGTTACCGGTATGCGCCGCATTGTTGCCATCACTGATTGCCAGTATTACGAGGGTGAAATTGATGTTTACTGTGACGTTGATGGTGAGCGCATAACGCCCTGGACTGGTCAGCAAACCGCTACCGGCATATTGCCGCCCCAGGTTCAAACCGTTGCCGCTGTGACTACTGCGCGCGGTGAGCAGAGCGAACAGAGCGCAGTAGCCACAGCAGCACCAGTTCAACCGCCAGCCAGATCACCGGTTATCGTTGCAGACACATCCAGAGCGCCGCGAACCATCCCGTTCGAATAAAACCGCCTAGAATCGTTTTCTGAGCGCTTTTGATTAAAACCCGCTGCGTGATACCAGATCGCGTAGAACGCAAAGCACAGCGCCGTTCTGGCGCCTTCCTGACTAGAGGCTTCGCATAATGTATATTATGTTAAGTGAGTGCCGTTTCAGAAGTGTTGCAATTTAGGTGCTCAGCAACCGAAATACCCTTGCGAATACGGAAATTCGAGACTTTTCATCTGAAACTCCTACGGCTGGCCGGAAAATTCGTCTGAATTTGAAACAAGCTCTCCCAGAAAATCGCAAATTCGAAATTCCCTCGCCATCCTCGGGACTAATTTTTGCTCTAAATGGTGCCCGCCCGCCTTCGTCGGACTGGTCCGATGGCCTGGTACGGAGAGGCATGCGCGGTGTTCGGCGCCGGCCGCGAGTGGCATCACTGACTCTCCCGTCGTTGCCGTTGCCCTCTGACCATGCGGAGGACTTCAATCGCCCTCAAAAAGCGACAGCTGTGCAACACGTTCCAGATCATGGGCAAGGGGCCTCCAATACCCGGAAGGAAATCTCAAAATTATTGAGGGGAATTGTCAAAACCCGGGGCAGCCTCCCCGGATTTTGACGATTCCTACCCTACAGGAGGCTTTCTTGCGAAACCGAATTCACCCTGACACCTTTCTTCCCTTGAGTTTGAAAGGCAAATTTGAAATTACAGCGTTTCCCAGTCGGCAATTTTGAAACTCATGGGCCTATCTGCGCTACTTTCAGCCAGCCATGAAACCAGCAACCTCGGTTTGGACTTCCTTTCGGATCGCGTCCACATCGGACGTAGATGTTTGCTTCAGGTGTGCAAGAACCAGCAGCGTTGCTGGTTGGACAGAGAGAACCTCTGCGACTTGCTCAATTTTTCCAATGGTGGGGTTCCACTTACCACGCTCGATCATACTGATGTAGCTCTGACTTGCTCCCAGGTTTTCCTGAGAGAGCGCCCTCTGCTGCCGAATCGCCTTTATCACTAAACCCAGCGCTTCATTCAGTTCCACTTTGCGTCCTCGCAAAAGGAACGATGAAGCCTTTTTGGCCCTGAATGAGCTATGCTGTATATAGCTTAAATGAAGAGGCGCATGAATGTTTACCACCTACAGGCATGCCGAGATCCCGCTTGCGCCGGTATTTGGAGATCACTATCAGCTATGGCGATTTGTTGAGCTTGAGCAGCATCGACCGTAAGCGCTCCATAGACCCCACCTCCCTCTGGAGAGGTTTTGCGTTTTACAGTGGCGTCGTTGGTTGGCAGTTCCAAGGCAGCAGCGCTTCGTAGGCTTCAACGCTGTTGGCCAGCGGCAGGCGTTCGAGGACATGGCGCAGCCAGGCGTAGGGCTCCTGGCCATTGGTCTTGGCGGTTTCCACCAGGCTGTAGAGTTGGGCGCTGGCGGTCGCGCCTTTCGGCGTGTCGCTGAACAGCCAGTTCTTGCGACCTATGACGAAGGGCCGGATCGCGCGCTCGGCAGCGTTGTTATCGATCTGCAGGTGGCCAGCCTCGATGTAGCGTTCGAGTCGGCTCCAGTTGCTCGCCAGGTAGTTCACTGCTTTGCCCAGGGCATTCTGCGCCGTGACCTGCGGCTGGGGTTTCTCCAGCCAGGTCTTGAGCTGATCGAGGAGCGGTAGGCTGTGCTGCTGGCGGCCCCGGTAGCGCTGTTCATCGCTGGCATCCTTAAGTTCGCGCTCGATGCCGTAGAGCTTGTTGATCATCCCCAACGCGATGTCGGCACGCCCGGTTTTGCCCTTCGGTTGCACCTTTTGCGCTTCGACGAACTTGCGCCGCGCATGCGCCCAGCAGGCCAGGCGCTCAACACCTTGTTGTGCGGCCACGGCGTTGAGCCGGCGTAATCGTCGGTCATCAGGTAGCCGCGATAACCGTCGAGCAGGCGCAGCGGCACCTCCTGCGCGCGGCTGGTTGTGTAGTCGAAGAGGATCACCGGTTTGCCAGGCGGGCCACCGGTCTGCACCCACATCCAGGAGTGGCTGCTCGGATCGCGCCCAGGCTCCTTGAGCACCTGCACGCGGGTTTCATCGCAGTGGATCACCGGACTGTCCAGCAGCCTGTCGCGCATCAGGTTGAGCAACGGTTGTAGCAGTTCGCCGCACTGGATCACCCAGCGCGCCAGGGTCTGCCGGGGGATGTCGATGCCATGGCGACTGAGCATCTTTTCGAAGCGATACAGTGGGATGCCGTCGGCGTATTTGCTGGTCAGCAGCATCGCCAGCACGCTCGGGCTGGCCAGGCTTTTCTCGATCAGTTGGGCCGGTTTGTCAGCGGTGACCGGCGCGCTTTCGCAGGCCTTGCAGGCATAGGTCTTGCGAATGTGGCGGATCACCTGAACCTGCATCGGGATGATTTCCAGCTGCTCGCTGGTTTCTTCGCCGATGGCCTGCTTGCGGCAACCGCATTCGCAGGTCAGTTCGTGTTCGGGCAGTTCGTGGATGACCTCGACACGCGGTAGTTCGGCCGGTAACGGCTTGCGCTTGCCGCGGCGCTTGGTCGGCGCAACGACTTCTTCCTCGACCTCAGCGGCCGGAGCTTCAGCCGCCGCTTCGGCCAGGCTTTCCGCTTCGTTGAACATCTCTAGCTGCGGTGAATCCGGGTCGCTGCTCTGCTCGGATTTACGGCCGAACAGGCGCTGGATCAACAGCGCGTTTTGTTCGCGCAGGCGCTCGATCTGCCCATCCTTGTCCTTGGCCAATTCCTGCGCCGACGACAACACCTCAGCGAGCAATTGCTTGAGCGCGGCGGGGTCATCAGGAAGGGTTTCGGGCACAGAAATCATGCCGTGGATTATACCGGCTCAGGTGACGAACCTAGGGGTCAAAACCTGGTGCGGCCGGTTGCGCCACAGGTCGATACCGTCCAACAACCAGTTCAACTCCTGGGCCGTCAGCACGATCGCATCTTCGCCAGGTTCCGGATGCGACTTGAAGCGTTCAGCCTCCAATCGCTTGAGCCACAGGCAAAAGCCGTTGCGCTCCCAATACAAAATCTTCACCCGGCTGCGCGCGCGGTTGAGGAAGACGAACAGCACCGGGTCGAACACCGCCACCTTGATATCCAGCTCGACCAGGGCGGCCAGGCCATCGATGGATTTTCGGAAATCCACCGGCTTGGGGTATAGATAGACTTTTTCGACTTTGGCGTCGGGGCGCATCATGACGGCTGGCTCCAGAAAGAAATTGGAGCTCAGCATTGGCTGGCCTGCGGATCATTTGTAGATGAGGTTTATGGAGCGCTTACGAATAACCGTAATCAATATCGACAATAAACTTGATGGTCGTGCGCGCCTCAATGGCGAGTGCTGGGATAGATGTCGTAGAAGTCCAGAGTGGTCAGTGGGAGACGGTTATCGCTGAGAGAGTTGCAACCGAAATGCTACAAAAATACCCAGACCTCAAGGCCTTTTTGTGTGGCAACGACAGCATGGCCCTGGGTGTAGCTACTGCCGTGCGCAATGCTGGCCGTGAGGGCAAAATTAAGATTATTGGCTACGACAATATTTCACCAATAGCGCCTATGCTGGCGGACGGTCGTATATTGGCCACGGTCGATCAGTTCGCAGGGCAGCAGGCCGTTTTTGGTATCGAAATGGCTCTAAAAGCACTCTCAGAAGAAACCCCACAAAAGGACCTGCCTACATTTGTACAAACCCCTCTGAAATTGATCACTCGTCAATGAGGCTCAAAAAAGTATGTCAGTTTATAGGTTGCTGCCTTTAGTACTGCTACTGAGCCTGGCGCATGGCGCGCTGGCTAATGGTGTCACTGTTCTAGTTGAGCCCTACCCTCCATTTGTCACTGAGCGATCGGGGAAAATTTCCGGACCATATGTCGATTCGTTCGAAATGATTGCGCAAAATCGAGGCATCAAGACCCGAATAGTGTCAATGCCAATTCGGCGCGCCCTTCAGTTTTCGCAACAAACACCCGATACCTGCGTATTGGCATTAAATTACTCAGCTTCTGATGCTGAGGTTTTAATCTATCTCAGTAAAATTACCCCAATCTTCATATGGGCGTATGCACGCCGCGATGCTCAAGTTGAGGCCACTTCCCTCAACGATCTGAAGAATTACAAGGTAAGCACTGTAGATATGGCCGAAGTTCGATACCTTCTCGACGATGCCGGGATAAAATACGTCCCCCTGCATATCAATGCGCTTGGCCTAAAAATGCTCAACGCCAAGCGCTTCGACGTATTACTGAGTGATGTAAGTTCAGAACTGGCTGCTAGAGAAGAGATAGCGGTCACACGCTTATTTACGGTCGCTCAGTTGGATCGCTGGTTGGCGTGCAATCCAAAGACCGACTCAGCCACGCAGGCAGTACTGCGCGAAGCGCTCAAAGAGGGCCTTTTCTCAGAGGAAACTCGTGCAATTTGGGTTAGTTACGGCATGGGCGACTACTACAAAAAAGTGCGCAATGAATGGTCTCCAATAAGCAAATCACACTAGAGTAAGCCACTCCAAACTCGTGTTCTCGGTATCAGTCACTGCATTGAAGCCCGATATAATATTGGGCTCACAAGGTAAATGCCAAGGGCTATGGAAGTGCTGTTAATATAACGCCACGTCACAGGTGCAGATTACGAGGCCCATAAATCAAGGGTTTACGGGCTTTCGTCAGCTGGATTAACTACGGTTTGTTTGGCTGACAGTTAATGAGGCCATTTGCAGTTATGACCAGCACACAGAGCAGTCGCAGTTCTCGGCGTGCTTCGGGCGGTTGTATGCGTCCCTGACTCATGCCAACCCCCTTAGCTCAATCCCTGTTGCCTCCGCTCACTCCTTTCAGTCACGATCCAATAAATGAAAGCTGGGCAGCGCTATATGCCAGCGAATGGCCGCCAGGCGAATCAGCAGCACGGTCAGCATGGCCACCCCGGTATCTAGCCAGTGTGGTGTGTCCAGCGCACGCATGCCGATAAACATCAGGGCACCGGCAATGCAGGCTGTTGCATAGATTTCTTTCTGGAAGATCAGCGGGATCTCATTGCAGATCACATCGCGCATGACCCCACCGGCTACACCGGTCATCACGCCCATGATCACTGCCGTGCTGTGGGGCACGTTGTGTTGCATGGCGACCTCGGTTCCGATCACGGTAAATACCGCCAGCCCGAAAGCATCCGCCAGTAACAGGCCTTTCTCGTGGATTGGCTGCGTCAGACGTACCCAGAGCACCGTAGCGACGGCTGCCAGCGATGCGACAACGATATACAGGTCGTTGCGAATCCAGCTAACCGGATGGTTGTCCAGTATTACATCACGCAGCGTGCCACCGCCAAGCGCAGTAACGATGGCTATCACCAGTACACCAAACAGGTCCATGGACTTGCGCCCGGCCATCAGTGCGCCGGTGATGGCAAAGACCGCAACGCCGAACAGATCGGCCAGATAGAACAGTTGCGCCATGCTGACCTCAGGAGGACACAGGGGTACGCATGGTGACGAACTCTTCGGCGGCCGTTGGATGCACGCCGATGGTTTCATCGAACAATTGCTTGGTTGCGCCTGCTTTAAGCGCCACTGCCAGTCCCTGGACAATTTCACCGGCGTCCGGGCCAACCATATGACAGCCCAGTACGCGGTCTGTGGCAGCGTCCACCACCAGTTTCATCAGGGTGCGCTCCTGGCTTTCGGTCATGGTCAGCTTCATCGGACGGAAGCGGCTTTCGAAGACCGTGACGTTGTAGCCCTCCTCCTTCGCCTGCTCTTCACTGAGCCCGACTGTGCCTATATTCGGCAGGCTGAATACGGCCGTAGGGATCAGCCGGTAGTCGACCTTGCTGTATTCCTCAGGCTTGAACAGGCGTCGTGCTACCGCCATGCCTTCGGCCAGTGCTACGGGCGTCAGCTGTACGCGACCGATCACATCGCCGATGGCGAGGATTGACGGTACCGTAGTCTGGTATTGCTCGTCGACCTTGATAAAGCCGCGCTCATCGAGCTGCACATGGGTATTTTCCAGTCCCAGGTTATCCAGCATCGGCCGGCGTCCGGTGGCATAGAAAACACAGTCGGTTTCAAGCACGCGGCCATCCTTGAGGGTGGCCAGCAGGCTGCCATCGGCCTGCTTGTCGATGCGGGCGATATCGCTGTTGAATTGCAGATCCACACCACGCTTGCTCAACTCTTCCTCTAGGTGCAAGCGCACGGCCTTGTCGAAGCCACGCAGGAACAGCTCTCCGCGATAAAGCAGCGAGGTGCATGCGCCCAGTCCGTTGAAGATCGAAGCGAATTCCACGGCGATATAACCGCCGCCCACCACCAGCACGCGCTTGGGCAGCTGCTCAAGAAAGAAAACCTCATTCGAGCCAATGGCATGTTCATGCCCAGGCACTTCAGGAATCTGCGGCCAGCCGCCGGTGGCAATCAGGATGTGCTTGGCGCTGTAACGCTGTCCGCCCAGTTCAACACTGTGTTCATCGACAATCCGCGCGTGGCCTTCGAGCAAGGTCACACCACTGTTAACCAACAGGTTGCGATAGATGCCATTGAGTCGGTCGATTTCACGGTTTTTGTTACTGATCAGGGTCGACCAGTCGAACTTGCTCTCCCCCAGTTCCCAGCCAAAGCCTTGCGCCTGTGCGAAGTCGTCGGCGAAGTGTGCACCATAAACCAGCAGTTTCTTCGGTACGCAGCCAACATTGACGCAGGTGCCGCCGAGGTAGCGGCTTTCGGCAACCGCCACGCGCGCGCCATAGCCGGCAGCAAATCGCGCAGCCCGCACACCGCCGGAACCGGCGCCAATTACAAACAGGTCGAAGTCGTAGGTCATTTCAGCCTCCAGAACAAGCTGCCAGCATACCCCAAGGAGCTCCAGTGCCTAAACTTGATGCCATGCAGAACAGGAGAGTCGTTATGCGCCCTACTCTTACTCATCTGGCCTTGCACGTGCCTGACCTCGATGCCTGCGTAAATTTTTACGAGCAGTTCTGCGCGATGCAGGTGATTCACCAGCGCGCTGGCAAAGGCTCACGGATTGTCTGGATGGCCGAACAGGGTAAGGAACACAGCTTTATTTTTGTGATCATGCCGGGGGGGCAGGATCGCCAATTGGCTGCGGACGACTACAGTCACTTGGGCTTTGCCCTGGAAAGTCGAGAGCAGGTTGATCGCATCGCGGCGCGAGCACGAGTGGCAGGGTGTCTGGTCTGGGAGCCACGTGATGAGCCCTACCCTGTTGGTTACTACTGCGGCCTGCGCGATCCCGCAGGCAACTATGTGGAGTTCAGCTACGGCCAGCCGTTAGGGCCTGGCGCTGAGCAGATATCCTTGCCCTAAATGCACACAGCCACCCGAAGGTGGCTGTGTATTACCGCGTCAAGTGCCTAATCAATAGGCCTTGCCGGTTTTGTAGAGGTTCTCGAAGCAGAAGTTGGTGGCTTCGATATAGCCTTCTGCACCGCCGCAATCGAAACGCTTGCCCTTGAACTTGTAGGCCATCACGCAGCCATTCTGCGCCTGCTTCATCAGTGCGTCGGTGATCTGGATTTCGCCGCCCTTGCCAGGTTCGGTTTGCTCAATCAGCTCGAAGATGTCCGGAGTCAGGATATAGCGACCGATGATCGCCAGATTCGACGGCGCGTCTTCCGACTTGGGCTTCTCGACCATGCTGTTAACACGGTAGATGTCGTCGCGAATCATCTCGCCGGCGATCACCCCATATTTATGGGTTTCTTCCGGTGGCACTTCCTGAATGGCGACGATCGAGCAGCGGAACTGGTTGTACAGCTTGACCATCTGCGTCAGCACCGCGTCGCCTTCCAGGTTCAGGCACAGGTCGTCAGCCAGCACTACGGCGAAGGGCTCATCACCAATCAGTGGGCGGCCACAGAGAATGGCGTGGCCGAGGCCTTTCATTTCCACCTGACGGGTGTAGGAAAAACTGCACTCGTCGATCAAACGACGAATGCCAACCAGGTATTTTTCCTTGTCGGTGTCACGTATCTGTTGCTCAAGCTCGTAGCTGATGTCGAAGTGATCTTCCAGGGCACGTTTGCCGCGGCCGGTGATCATGGCAATTTCCGTCAGCCCGGCTTCCAACGCCTCTTCGACGCCGTACTGGATCAGCGGCTTGTTCACGATCGGCAGCATTTCCTTGGGCATGGCCTTGGTGGCTGGCAGAAAGCGGGTGCCGTAACCGGCTGCTGGGAACAAGCATTTCTTGATCATGGGAAACCTTGGGGAGATGGGGGTGAAAATTGCGTGCGCAGTTTATCAGGCTGCACTGGCCTTACAATGCCCCTGCGCGGGCCGGCCAATGCCTCGGTAAAGAAAACCCAGCTCTGCCAACTGCATGGCATCGTAGATATTACGCCCGTCAAACAGCACAGGCATGCGCATCAAACCACGAATGCGGGCGAAGTCGGGCTGGCGAAACTGCTTCCATTCGGTGACGAGCACCAGCGCATCTGCACCTTCAACAACGCTATATGGCGACGTGCTCAAGCGCAGTTGACCGCTATCAATCGCCTGACTGTAGCGCTCTGCAAGAGCCGTTGTCGCGACCGGATCACACGCCTGAACGGTGACGCCGACAGCCAGCAAGGCATCGAGCAAAACCAGGCTGGGTGCTTCGCGCAGATCATCGGTACCTGGCTTGAACGCCAGGCCCCACAGCGCCACCACCCGCCCTTGCCAATAACCGGAAAAGTGCTCACGCAATGCCTGAAACAACAGGGTTTTCTGCAGCGCGTTACGGGCTTCGACTGCGCGCAGGATGCCCGGTTCAATGCCTTCCTGCTCTGCGCAGCGAATCAGCGCCCGCACATCCTTGGGGAAACAGGAGCCACCATAACCGCAACCGGCGTAGATAAAGTGGGTACCAATACGTTTGTCGCTGCCGATGCCGCGCCGCACATCCTCGATGTCGACATCCAGGCGTGCACAGAGGCTGGCCATTTCATTGATAAAGGAAATCTTGGTGGCCAGAAAGGCGTTGGCGGCATATTTGCTGAATTCAGCCGCCCGCAGCCCCATGCATAACAAACGCTCATGATTGCGCAGGAATGGCGCATACAGGCGACGTAACAACTCATGCCCATCGGGCTCATCGCAGCCGACAATCACCCGGTCGGGACGCATAAAGTCGTCAATCGCCGAACCTTCCTTGAGAAACTCCGGGTTACTCGCCAGCGTCACCGCAAAGCGTTTGCCGCGTTTGCTCAATCGGCCGTTGATGCGCTGTGCAACACGTTCTGCCGTGCCTACGGGTACCGTTGATTTATTCACCACCACGCAGTTCTGCTCAAGCAGGTCGCCCAGTTCATCGGCCACGGCCAGAACATGCGACAAGTCCGCTGAGCCGTCCTCCCCGCTCGGCGTGCCGACTGCGATAAAGATAATCTCGGCCTGTTTGATACCTTCATGCAGATGCCGGCTGAAGCTCAGTTGACCGCTGCTCAAATGTGTTTGCAGCATGGCCTCCAGCCCCGGCTCGTAAATCGGCGACTGGCCACGGGCAAGCCGAACCACACGTTGCACATCACGCTCAATGCAGATCACCCGATTGCCCATCTCGGCAAAACAGGCCGCCGATACCAGCCCTACATACCCTGCTCCGATCACACAAATCCGCATCGCCTGCACTCCTCACTGAGTTACCGCGATTGCAGCTAAAGCAGATGGCAGGGGTATGACATGCGCGCGACATCCAGATGACAAGCCTAGGGAAACTCTGAATAAGACTTCCTGATTTTGGCAAAATGCCCGGACGCCACCCGCCGAGTTTTCCGATGAAGCAAATGACCTTCGCCGATGCCGAGTACGCCGGCAAACGCAAGCAGACCCGCAAAGAGTTGTTCCTGATCGAGATGGATCGGGTGGTGCCGTGGAAGGGTTTGATCGCACTGATCGAACCGTATTACCCCAAGGGTGAAGGCGGTCGGCCGGCCTATCCGCTGATGGCGATGCTACGTGTGCACCTGATGCAGAACTGGTTCGGCTACAGCGACCCGGCGATGGAAGAAGCGCTGTACGAGACCACTATCCTGCGGCAGTTCGCCGGGCTGAGTCTGGAACGTATCCCCGACGAAACCACCATCCTCAACTTCCGTCGTCTGCTGGAGAAACATGAGTTGGCTGCCGGCATCCTGGCCGTCATCAATGGCTATCTTGGCGACCGTGGCCTGTCGTTGCGCCAAGGCACCATCGTCGATGCCACGCTGATCAATGCGCCGAGTTCGACCAAGAACAAGGACGGCAAACGCGACCCAGAGATGCACCAGGCCAAGAAGGGCAACCAATACTACTTCGGCATGAAGGCGCACATTGGCGTGGATGACGAGTCGGGGCTGGTACACAGCGTGGTAGGCACGGCGGCCAACGTGGCGGATGTCACTCAGGTCGACAAGTTGCTGCACGGCGAGGAAAACGTGGTGTGCGCCGATGCGGGTTATACCGGTGTCGAAAAGCGCCCCGAACATGATGGGCGCGAGGTGATCTGGCAGGTTGCTGCCCGCCGCAGCACCTATAAGAAGCTGGGTAAGAGCAGCCCGCTGTACAAAGCCAAACGCAAGATCGAGAAGGCCAAGGCCCAGGTGCGCGCCAAGGTTGAGCACCCGTTCCGGGTGATCAAGCGTCAGTTCAGTTATGTAAAGACACGCTTCCGTGGCTTGGCCAAGAACACGGCGCAACTGGTGACGCTGTTCGCGCTGTCGAACCTGTGGATGGCACGCCGACATTTACTGACCAATGCAGGAGAGGTGCGCCTGTAATGCGGGAAATGGCTGCCGCGAGCTACTCGCGGCGGCTAAAAACACAGAAATGAATGGGTAATCTGATCGTTTTTGATCGATTTGCCGCTTTCAAAATCGGCGGGGGCTGAAGTCAGCCAGAAATACATGGCTACTTCAGACCATCCCTAGATAAAGATATTTGTACAAACATCAGACACAAAAAAACCGGCAACGAAGGCCGGTTTTAGAGGATTTCAGGTTCATGCAAGAACATCTGAAATCATGTACATGGTGCCGAAGCCGGAGTCGAACATAGCGCCATAGGCACTGTCTTTACTGGCCTTGCCATATGGAAATACTTCAGCGTATCCCTAAACGTATCCCTAAATCTCAATCCACTTGCTTGAAGGCAAGCAACCTATTGCCGCTTCGGGGCCTTGGTGCCTCTTGCCTACACTCAGTCTTAGGCTTTTGATAGCGGTTCAATAGCCGCTATCTCATAGTTTTCTGCGCCAACCGTACACCCCCAATGTGCTTGAGAAGTTATCCAGCCAGCTTCAACCGGGTTCTGTGCTAGTGGGTTGTACACAATCACCGAAACGTGATCGCCCCCCCTCCTCTAGTCCTTTTTGCTCTCGGAGAGAAACCCCAGCACAGCACTAACCGCCGTAAATTTTTTGTCGAGGAACGTATCTGCCGGCACTCCAACAGTCGGGGACTTAGTAATCATTGGCCTGTGCTGGTTTCGTTGATCCAAAATCTCCCCAGTAACACGGTCTATCTCAACCTCTATCGGGCCAACACCGAACAGCACCTCTACTGGCACAGGAAACTGACTCACACCATGGAGGCCGCCTGACGGGCCTGGAGCCAAAAGGCTGGAGTTCACAACAATCACATACCCATCATCTGGTCGGACTATCCCTTTCTCCAAGTACCCCTCTAGCTTTCTCGCCTTCTCGGATATGGCGTTGGTCCAACGCAAATTTATCTTTTCATGAGGAAAGCCCATCACGCCCCCGCTACCGGTAAACAGAGTCGAGGGAACACCGTTAGGAATAGGGGTATGCAACTCAAGCCACGCGGATTTCCCGCCTTTCGAGACGTAGAAATCTGGCCCTTGAGGGGAGCTTTCTAAGGAAAACCCATCGTTCCAAAGCATGTCTGCTAGCAGAAGCTCGGCCACTTTTTGGGCGTAAGTGTCAGCTTTTCCGCTGGCCAGCTCTTTCTCAAAATGAGGGTCAGCCAATCCAGCAGCTCGAAAGCGGTCATATATCGACGTCAGAAACTCAACTGCCCTCATCGTGTGATGAGGACTGGCCCGCTTCCAGCTACTGCTGAAGCAGTCAATCACCTTGGAGCGCAATGGATGATGCGGCACAAGCGGTCCTGATGGGTCGGTCAAATGTAAGCGCTCCATAGACCCCACCTCCCTCTGGAGAGGTTTTGCGTTTTACAGTGGCGTCGTTGGTTGGCAGTTCCAAGGCAGCAGCGCTTCGTAGGCTTCAACGCTGTTGGCCAGCGGCAGGCGTTCGAGGACATGGCGCAGCCAGGCGTAGGGCTCCTGGCCATTGGTCTTGGCGGTTTCCACCAGGCTGTAGAGTTGGGCGCTGGCGGTCGCGCCTTTCGGCGTGTCGCTGAACAGCCAGTTCTTGCGACCTATGACGAAGGGCCGGATCGCGCGCTCGGCAGCGTTGTTATCGATCTGCAGGTGGCCAGCCTCGATGTAGCGTTCGAGTCGGCTCCAGTTGCTCGCCAGGTAGTTCACTGCTTTGCCCAGGGCATTCTGCGCCGTGACCTGCGGCTGGGTTTTCTCCAGCCAGGTCTTGAGCTGATCGAGGAGCGGTAGGCTGTGCTGCTGGCGGCCCCGGTAGCGCTGTTCATCGCTGGCATCCTTAAGTTCGCGCTCGATGCCGTAGAGCTTGTTGATCATCCCCAACGCGATGTCGGCACGCCCGGTTTTGCCCTTCGGTTGCACCTTTTGCGCTTCGACGAACTTGCGCCGCGCATGCGCCCAGCAGGCCAGGCGCTCAACACCTTGTTGTGCGGCCACGGCGTTGTAGCCGGCGTAATCGTCGGTCATCAGGTAGCCGCGATAACCGTCGAGCAGGCGCAGCGGCACCTCCTGCGCGCGGCTGGTTGTGTAGTCGAAGAGGATCACCGGTTTGCCAGGCGGGCCACCGGTCTGCACCCACATCCAGGAGTGGCTGCTCGGATCGCGCCCAGGCTCCTTGAGCACCTGCACGCGGGTTTCATCGCAGTGGATCACCGGACTGTCCAGCAGCCTGTCGCGCATCAGGTTGAGCAACGGTTGTAGCAGTTCGCCGCACTGGATCACCCAGCGCGCCAGGGTCTGCCGGGGGATGTCGATGCCATGGCGACTGAGCATCTTTTCGAAGCGATACAGTGGGATGCCGTCGGCGTATTTGCTGGTCAGCAGCATCGCCAGCACGCTCGGGCTGGCCAGCCTTTTCTCGATCAGTTGGGCCGGTTTGTCAGCGGTGACCGGCGCGCTTTCGCAGGCCTTGCAGGCATAGGTCTTGCGAACGTGGCGGATCACCTGAACCTGCATCGGGATGATTTCCAGCTGCTCGCTGGTTTCTTCGCCGATGGCCTGCTTGCGGCAACCGCATTCGCAGGTCAGTTCGTGTTCGGGCAGTTCGTGGATGACCTCGACACGCGGTAGTTCGGCCGGTAACGGCTTGCGCTTGCCGCGGCACTTGGTCGGCGCAACGACTTCTTCCTCGACCTCAGCGGCCGGAGCTTCAGCCGCCGCTTCGGCCAGGCTTTCCGCTTCGTTGAACATCTCTAGCTGCGGTGAATCCGGGTCGCTGCTCTGCTCGGATTTACGGCCGAACAGGCGCTGGATCAACAGCGCGTTTTGTTCGCGCAGGCGCTCGATCTGCCCATCCTTGTCCTTGGCCAATTCCTGCGCCGACGACAACACCTCAGCGAGCAATTGCTTGAGCGCGGCGGGGTCATCAGGAAGGGTTTCGGGCACAGAAATCATGCCGTGGATTATACCGGCTCAGGTGACGAACCTAGGGGTCAAAACCTGGTGCGGCCGGTTGCGCCACAGGTCGATACCGTCCAACAACCAGTTCAACTCCTGGGCCGTCAGCACGATCGCATCTTCGCCAGGTTCCGGATGCGACTTGAAGCGTTCAGCCTCCAATCGCTTGAGCCACAGGCAAAAGCCGTTGCGCTCCCAATACAAAATCTTCACCCGGCTGCGCGCGCGGTTGAGGAAGACGAACAGCACCGGGTCGAACACCGCCACCTTGATATCCAGCTCGACCAGGGCGGCCAGGCCATCGATGGATTTTCGGAAATCCACCGGCTTGGGGTATAGATAGACTTTTTCGACTTTGGCGTCGGGGCGCATCATGACGGCTGGCTCCAGAAAGAAATTGGAGCTCAGCATTGGCTGGCCTGCGGATCATTTGTAGATGAGGTTTATGGAGCGCTTACCATACATCGCAGGCACAGCTAAGGATCCTCTGAAGTAGCAATGCATTTCTGGCTGACGTCAGCCTCTGCTGATTTCGAAAGTGATAAATCGATCAAAAACGATCAGATTACCGGCTCATTTCTGTGTTTTTAGCCGCCGCGAGCACCTCGCGGCAGCCATTTCCAGCATTACGGGCGCACCTCTCCTGCATTCGTCAGTAAATGTCGGCGCGCCATCCACAGATTTGACAGCGCGAATAAAGTCACCAGTTGCGCCGTGTTTTTGACCAGGCCACGGAAGCGCGTCTTCACATAACCGAACTGACGCTTGATCACCCGAAACGGATGCTCGACCTTGGCTCGCACTTGGGCCTTGGCCTTCTCGATTTTGCGCTTGGCTTTGTACAGCGCGCTGCGCTTACCGAGTTTCTTGTAAGTGCTACGCCGTGCTGCAACCTGCCAGATCACTTGACGGCCCTCATGCTCGGGGCGCTTCTCGACACCGGTATATCCGGCATCGGCCCCCACCATGTTTTCCTCGCCGTGCAGCAGCTTATCGACCTGGGTGACATCCGCCACGTTGGCGGCAGTACCCACCACGCTGTGCACCAAGCCAGACTCGTCATCCACCCCGATGTGCGCCTTCATGCCGAAGTAATACTGATTGCCTTTCTTGGTTGAGTGCATCTCAGGGTCACGCTTACCGTTCTTGTTCTTGGTTGAACTCGGCGCGTTGATCAGCGTGGCATCGACGATGGTGCCTTGGCGCAGCGACAAACCACGGTCACCCAGGTAGCCATTGATCACGGCCAGGATGCCGGCAGCCAGTTCGTGTTTTTCCAGCAAGCGGCGGAAGTTGAGGATGGTGGTTTCGTCAGGAATGCGCTCCAGAGTCAGCCCGGCAAACTGGCGTAGGATGGTGGTCTCGTACAGCGCCTCTTCCATCGCCGGATCGCTGTAACCGAACCAGTTTTGCATCAGATGCACTCGCAGCATCGCCATCAGCGGATAGGACGGTCGGCCGCCTTCACCCTTTGGATAATGCGGCTCGATCAAAGCGATCAACCCTTTCCACGGCACTACCCGATCCATCTCGATCAGGAACAATTCTTTGCGGGTCTGCTTGCGCTTGCCGGCGTACTCGGCGTCGGCGAAGGTCATCTGCTTCATCGGAAAACTCGGCGGGTGGAGTGCGGATATTTTGCCAAAATCAGGAAGTCTTTTTCAGACCATCCCTAAAGGCGGAAACGCCCAGCCATACCCTGCAGCTCGCGGCCCAGCTCTGCCAGCTCAATACTGGAGTTGGCGGATTCATCCATGGCCAACGCGGACTGATCGGCAATATCGCGAATCGAGGTAACGCTGCGGCTGATTTCTTCCGCCACCGCCGTCTGCTGTTCGGCCGCAGCGGCAATCTGTTGGTTCATCTCGAAGATCTGGCTGACTGCAGCGGCGATTTCCGCCAACGCGCCTTCGGTCTGGTTGGCATCTGCCACGGTCTGCGTCACCAATGCGCCGCTCTGACGCATGTCCTCTACAGAGCGCCGAGTGCCCTCGCGCAGGGTGGCGATCAGCCCTTCGATTTCCGCCGTGGACTGCTGGGTACGCCGCGCCAGCGCACGCACCTCATCGGCCACCACGGCAAAACCACGGCCCTGCTCACCCGCCCGTGCGGCTTCGATAGCCGCGTTGAGTGCCAGCAGGTTGGTCTGTTCGGCCACGCTCTTGATCACATCCAGCACCGAGTCGATGCGCTGGGTGTCCTGGCTGAGCCGCTCGATGCTCTGGGTGGTGATCTGCATGGCACTGGCCAGTTGGTTGATTCGCTCCAGGGTCTGCTGCACCACCGCTACGCCGCTATTGACGCGGTGATCAGCCTGTTCGGTGGACGACGCCGCAGCCTCGGCATTGCGTGCCACCTCGTACACGGTGGCGGTCATTTCACTCATGGCGGTGGCGACCTGATCGGTTTCCACCTTCTGCCCATTCACGCCCAGACGCGTTTGCTCGGTACTGGCTGACAGCGACTGCGCAGACGCGGATATCTGCAGCACCCCACCCTGCAGCCGCCCCACCATCGCGCGCAGATTGCTGGACATACCCTGCATGGCCGCCTGCAACTGGCCAATCTCGTCGCCGCGCTGCACCTCGACCTGGACGCTGAGGTCACCCTCGGCAATGCGCCGCGCCTGTTCGATCACCTGTTTGAGCGGGCGCACGATCAGCAGGGTGATGGTCAGCGTTGCCAGCAGACCGATCAGCAGCGCCAACGCCGTGGCCAGCACAATCAACCAGGTACTGGCCTGCAGCTGTCCATGCAGGCTGGCCTTCTGCCGCCCGTAGGCCTGATCAACCAGACTGAGGATGCGTTCGGCCTGTTGCACCAGGCTCTGGTATTCGCGCTTTTGCTGCTGCAACAATCCGGTGTATTCGCCCAGCCGGTCATTGAAGGAGTTGACGTTGCCGATCACCTCGGCCAACACCGCCGCATAACCGGGGTCCGCCATGGCATCGCGCAGCTCACCGGCCAACTGCTGGGCTTCGACGGCTTCCTGAATACGGGTCGGAATCGCTTCGCCACTGCTGCGGCTTTGTTCCAGCAGCACACGAGCCTGATCCAGCGCACGCAGCAACAGCTGATGCACCTGACTGATCTGCCCCGCCTGCAGCACGGATTCGCCGCCCTGCTGGCCCTGGCTGCTTTTGAGCAGATCGACGCCGTCTTCAGCCAAACCGTCTTTGAGCAGATCGAGGCTGTTGGACGCGCTGACTACCAACCAGGTCGCGGCCTCCAGCGACAGGTGCATATTGTCGCTCTGCTCAACATAGCGATCGAAGGCAGCGCGATAGGCTGTCATAGCCTCGGCCACCTGATCCAGCCCGGCCCGCTCGGCCTCCGGCAACAACGCCTGCAGCGCAGCACTGGCGTCGAGAATCTGCTGCGCCTGTTCGTGCAGCCGGGTGGCGTGCTGCTTGTCGCTACTGAGAACAAAATCCTGCTCGCTGCGGCGAATCTGCATGACCTGGCTATTGATCGCGCTCATGCGCTCCAGCAGCGTCGAGCGCGCGCTGACATCACGCAGTGCCAGAAACCCGGTGGCCGCCACCAGAGCGGTGAGCGCCAGAACGATGCCAAAGCCCGAGGCCAGTTTGCTCGCCGTGCTCAAACTGGCGACCTGCCGCTGCACCACCGTCCACATAGCTCCCCCTGTCGAACGACCACAAGACAGCCCGGCGCTGCCTGCATTCAAGGTTGGCAACATAGGAGCACAGCCGTGCTGGCGACAAGCCAGCAGGCTGGTGCGTGGTGCTAACAGCTAAACAGAGGTCGCTTTTGGCTTGATTGCCGCGCCGACCGCTCCCAACAGGAGTCAGCCGCGATCAGAGCTAGTTGGGACGCTGCATCTCGAACGTATCGCGGGTGCGGCTATAGGCCATGCCACCCAGACGCCCGACCAGATCGAGCTTGTGCGCATCGATACGGCCCTGCTCATTGAGCACCGCATCGTCGATATGCGCCAACAGCACTTCGGCGAAGATCAGATGGCAATTGGGCTTTTCTGCCGGATAAGCCTGAATCTGCGCCACCCGACACTCAAAAGCCACAGCTGCGCCAGCCACCCGAGGCGGCGCAACCCGCTGCGATGGCTGGCTGGCGATGCCGCACTGCTCAAACTCGCTGATGCCGTAGGGCAGCACCGCCGCGCTGGCATTCATCGCCTCGGCCTGGGCAAAGGACACCAGTTGAATCACCAGTTCGCCATTGGCCTGTACATTCAGCAGAGTGTCTTTCAAGCCGCCATCGGCGCGGTGATTGACATTGACCATCAGGGTCGGCGGGTCATCACTGATCACCTGGAAGAAGCTGAACGGCGCCAGGTTGCTGACACCCTCGGTCGATTGCGTGGAAACCCAGGCAATCGGTCGCGGGGTGATGGTCGACGCCAGCCAGCGGTAGCGTTCGAGCGGTTGCAGTGTGCTGAAGTCCAGTTGCATCAGCGGCCTGCTCGCGACTCGCGGATATAGAAACGGGCGCGCTCGGACTTCGCCGTACAGCCTTTGTACCCCTCGAACTGCTGCTGGGTTTTCGCCGCTGTCAGCAGCGACAGCGCCTTGGAGTAACTCACCGTACCGGCGAAACCCTCGGCCTTGGCCAGGTCCAGCTCGCGCCAGGCGGCGTCCAGCTGATTGGCGCAGCTGTTGCGATAAGCCGTTTTCCCCGCACAACCGCTCAACACCAACAGCAGCATGGGCAACACGATCCACAGTTTCATCAGGTGACTCCTGCAATAGACAGACGATTGACTCGGCATCACAACGCATCGCCGTCAATATTCGCGACGCATCAATACAGCCACTAAGACGCGTAGAACAGGTAAAAGTGCCAACACCCTTGCAACCGCTCTAGCAAGCCACAGCGGGTAAACTCGAATGTGCTGGATACTAGCAAATCGCGCCTTGGCGGCGTACGACACGGCGCGTATGTTCGCTAGATAAATAGTGATGGGGGACGTCAAGATGAGTAAGCGCATTGCACTGGTATTGGGCTCCGGAGGTGCGCGCGGTTATGCGCACATCGGCGTAATCGAGGAGCTGGAAGCCCGTGGTTATGAAATCGCCTGCATCGCCGGTTGCTCCATGGGCGCGGTGGTCGGCGGTATCTACGCCGCCGGCAAACTCAATGAATACCGCGAATGGACGCAGAGCTTGGATTATCTGGACGTATTGCGCCTGCTTGATGTGAGCTTTCGTCTAGGGGCGATTCGCGGTGAAAAGGTCTTCGGCAAAATTCGCGAAATAGTCGGCGAGATCAATATTGAAGAGCTGCCCATCCCCTTCACCGCCGTGGCCACCGACCTGACCAACCAGCAGGAAATCTGGTTCCAGGAAGGCTGCCTGCACCAGGCCATGCGCGCCTCGGCTGCGATCCCCAGCCTGTTCACCCCGGTGGTGCAAGGCAAGCGCATGCTGGTCGACGGCGGCCTGCTCAACCCCCTGCCCATCGTCCCGGTAGTGTCCGCGCACTGTGATCTGATTATCGCGGTCAACCTCAACTCGGCCCATCAGCAACACTACGAACTGCCGACTATCGAACGTGCACCCGCGCTCAAGGGCCGCTTCGACCTGCTGATGAGTTCGCTCGGCTCACGCCTACCCTCGTTCAAACGCAAGCCCGGGGAAGATGACGAACTACTTTTACTGGAAGACCAGAGCCCTGCACTACAGCCA
Organism: Pseudomonas anguilliseptica; assembly: GCF_900105355.1. Taxonomy (NCBI): domain Bacteria; kingdom Pseudomonadati; phylum Pseudomonadota; class Gammaproteobacteria; order Pseudomonadales; family Pseudomonadaceae; genus Pseudomonas; species Pseudomonas anguilliseptica. The sequence continues at coordinate 4,028,538 of NZ_FNSC01000001.1, read as the reverse complement.
GAAGCCATCAACCCCTGGCAGCAGAACACCCGCAGCAGTCTGGACAAACCTGCCGCGCCAAAATCTGCAAGCGGCTCACGGGTGGCCGACCTCAGCGGCCCGGCATCCCTGCTGGAGCTGATCAACCAGAGCTTCGAAGTGATGCAGACCTCGTTGGCGCAGTACAAGATTGCTGGTTACCCGCCGGATATCCTGATCAACGTGCCCAAGCGCGTGTGCCGCTTCTTCGAGTTCTACAAGGCGCCGGAACTGATCATGCTCGGCCGGCAGATCGCCAGCGATACGCTGGATAAGTACGAGCGCGGGGACCGCTAGAGCCTTTTTACGATCTGCTGCGCGTCGACCCTGCTGCGTTAAAAACAGGCTCGGCAAGCTGCTGCGGCTAACGCGCTTTAGCGCGACCCAGAGGGCGAGTAGTGCTCATGTGTTTGCTCCTCTACCGCGTGGGCAAACTGTCAGCAGACAGGGCGTAAAGGAACGAGTGCGGGCGGTGCCACCCGGCATAAAGAAAGCGTAAAGATCGCGGGCCATGGGCAAAAAAACGGCCAGGCGCCCTGCTCTACAGGTCGTCTGGCCGTATGTGACGCGCTGGCTACGCTGAGGGCGTAGCGCTGAAAGCGTTACTGAAGGGTGCTTTCAGCCTCGCTTTCTTCCAGCAGCATTTCCTCAGCCGGGGTTTCAGGGGCCATGCCCGCCAAACCGCCGCCGCTGCTCATGGCCAGTGCGACGAACTGCTCTACGGTCATCTGCTTGCCGTTGAAAGTCACCTGGTCGTTGGCGTACTGCAGGCTGGAGCTGATGTCCTCGCCCTGCACCACCGCCAGTTCGCTGGCCACCGCCATGCCACTGGCCATGTCACCTACCATCGCAGCCTGCTGGGCAATCGCTTCCTTGTCGGTTTCCCCGGCCAGAGTGGCCTGCACGCCAATTACATCGGCAATCATCGCCTTGGACACCAGCAGTTTGGCATCCAGCTGAGCGATCAGCTGCTTGGCCAGCTCAGGCGCCGGCAGGTCGAATGATGCCGGCTTGTTCAAGTCCAAGCCAAAGCTGAAGCTGCTCTCGCCGTTGGCGGTCTTGAACGCCAGTTTTTCCAGGGCCAGGCCCGGTTTGCCGGCCAGCAGTTTTTCCAGATCGGTCTTGAACAGCGCAGTCTGCTCGTCGGTCAGCTGCGGCATACCGCTTTCACTGTCGACCTTGCCGCTCTGCAGCAGGCTGCCGTACAGCTCGATCATCGACTGCAGAGCCGCGCGTCGAGGTTTTTCACGGTCCAGAGCATTTGCGAGGAGCCGATATCAGTGCCCTGATAGCTGATCATGCCGACGTCATAGCTGTAGCGTGCCGACAGCTGCTGGTTGGCCTCGCTGGTCTCATCACGCTGAACGAAATCCTTGAACAGGATGGGCGCGCTCTCGCCAATCTGCAGCTCGATCTGCTGCAGACGCACCTCGTTCTGTCCCAGGTAGAAGTCGCTGGTACCCTTGCGGGTGTTGCTGGTGAGGTTCATACCCCTGAACTCAAGGCGCATGCTTTCATCGGTGGACAGGGTTGAGGTGACCTTGAAACTGTCCATCACGCCACTGGCGCTGATTTTCTCGACATTCGCGCTGCTGTCGAAGTCGATCTCCAGGCCGCTGAAATCAATCTGGCTCTGTTCATCCAGCGCCATCTGCAGCGGCTGCACACGCAGGTTGCCGCTCATCGAACGGTCATAACCGAGGCTGACCTGGCCCTGCAGCGGCGCACCGCCCTGGCTACCGGCGAACCACTTCTCCAGCTCCGGGCTGCGCTCCAGCGCATAGTTGCTGGTGGCCATAACGGGCAGCAACTTCAGGCTTTGCAACCGCGAAAGCGGGAAAGGCCCATGTTCGATGCGGTCGGTGACTAACCACTCGAAGTTGCTCGGCGATTCGCCATCCAGGCTGCCGGCAAACTGAATGCGATAGCGCGCGTTGCTGCTGAACAGCTGGCGCTCCAGGGAAACCAGCTCGATGCTGGCGCTGAGGCCAAGGGCCGGCAGGGTTTTGCCCATATCCTGGTTGGCTTGCTGAATCGAGGTTTCCAGCACCGCTGGAAGCTGCTGACCGGTGTACCAGGCGCCTGCGGTGCTCAATGCGCCGAGAACGACAACTGCGCCAAGGGCGCTGCCTGCAATTTTCTTCATGGGAGGAGTAATCCTGCGTGTCCGTTATAGGTGTGGGGCTTCCCTGCTACCGCCTGTTGCGGTTTGAGGCGCGGCGTCGGGCTTGCGCACAACGCCTGACTGCGCAAGCCGTGTATCAGCCGGCGAAGCGCAGCAAGGCTACCACCCCGGCTACAGGCGACCAAGGCGCCGCGGGGGAAATTTCCCGAGAATGCCAACCCGCTCGAACACCAGCACGGTTGCACTGCGAACTCAGCTGAGCGGTTTGTCCGCCGGCTCCGCGCTGCTCGCAGCGGCGTTTACAACAGGGCTACCAACCCAGTCACTGAGCAGGCTATACGCCACGGCCAACAGGGTTGGGCCGAGGAACAAGCCCATAAAGCGGAACGCCAGGATGCCGCCAAACACACCAAGCAGCACCACGATCAATGGCAGGTTACCGCCACGACTGATCAGGTACGGCTTGAGGATGTTATCGACGCCGCTGATTACCAGGAAACCCCAGATCAGCAGGAACACACCCATACCGACTTCGCCCTGCCAGAACAACCAGGCTACAGCTGGGCCCCAGATCAGCGGTGGAACCATGATCAGGCTGAAGCCAAACGTCAGAATCCCCAGCACCAGCGCACCGGGTATGCCGGCGATGGTGAAACCGATCCAGGCCAGGATCGCCTGCGCTGCGGCAGTACCGATCACCCCGTTGACCACCCGCTGCACGGTGCCGGCCACCAACTCCAGGTAATGCTCGGCGCGATCGCCGATCAGGCGCTGCAGCAGGCTTTCGGCAAACGCCGCCAGGCGCGGCCCGTCGCGGTAGAAAAAGAACACCAGAATCAGGCTCAGGGCCAATTCCAGCATGCCGCCACCGATCTGCGCACTGCGCGCCAGCAGCCAGTTGCCAACCTGCCCCAGGTACGGCCGCACTGTGGCGAAAAACGCCGCACCCTGCTGGTCGATGGTCATCCAGAAGCCCACCAGGCGCTCACCCACAAGCGGCACGCCAGCCAACCAGGTGGGTGCCGGTGGCAGCCCTTCGACCTGAAAGTCCTTGAGCAAGGCGGTGACATCCTTGATGTGATCCGCAAGGTTGAAGCCCAGCATCACCAATGGCACGGCCACCACCACGGTCCAAACCAGGGTTAGCAGCCCCGCAGCCAGCGCCTGACGGCCACCGAGCAGGCGTGTCAGCACGCGCATCACCGGCCAGCTGGCAAACGACAACAGCGCCGACCAGAACGGTGCCAATACCCACAGGCTGGCACCCAACAGGACCAGCAGGAGAATCTGCACCAGCAAACGATCGTTATTGGCCATTCAACCAGCTCCCTGCACAACGCAAAAAGGCTCTGCCGCATGGGACAGAGCCGGATCAATTAATCACCGCAAGAGTACCGGCAGTAGCGTCTTAGCGCAGCACGTTGAGTTGTACGCCGCTCACGTCAGCATCACCCAGCTCCAGACGGCTGGCACGCACCCGCTGTTCTACCAGCGCATCGCGCCAGGCTTCAGCCTGTGCGCCGCTGATGACGATGCGCAGGGTGCTGTCGAGCTTGAGGCTGCGCGCAAGCAGTTCGACCCAGGCAGCGCTGGGTTCGGCCTGTTTGGCCAAGCGCAGTTCTCCAGTGCTTTTCAGCTGGCGCAGCAGGGTGGCTGGGGTAGGCAAGACGTCCCCCAACGGCGCATTGGCGTTCAGCATCTCGGCATGCAGGTAAGCGCGCTTGTTGCCACGGGTGATGCTGTACAGCGCCAACAAGCTGTCCTGACGTGGCTCAGCGAGACGCAGCAATGCGTACGTTTGCTGGTCATCCGAACCGGTTAGGGTAGCGTTATTGAATACCGCGTTAGCCCATAGACTACTGGAACCGCATTCACGACCCACGCACCAGTAAAGCAACTCGGCGTCCTGGGCTTGCAGATCGCCGCGGGCCTTGGCGAACACCTCATTGGCCGTGTGAGTGCGCGGCAGCTCATAGGTCACGGCGGTCAACTGGCCCTGGGCGGCCACTTCGCGCTCGTAACGCAGAGTGCCGCTGATGCGGCGAATCGCCCCCTGCGGGTAAATGCGCTCCTGTTCGGCAACATCCTTGAAGCTGACAATCTTGCTCCCGGCGAAACGCGGCAGCACGTCCAGATCCTGGCTACCAGCAACATCTGCCCAGACAACGGCGCTGCCCAGCAGCAGACTCAGAGCAAGGCAATAACGATTAAGGCCGCTCATTTGATCAGCATCGCTTGCGCCGCTTTAACGATTTTGTCGCCGTCTGCTTCACGCTGCGGCACCAGCAAGCCGCGCTGCACTGCAGGGCGATCAGCCAGCTCAGCCATCCAGCGCTGCAGATGCTCCAGGCCGTCGACTGAGACGCCGGCCCAATCGTGGATGCGCACCCAGGGATAGGTGGCGATATCGGCGATGCTGTAGTCATCGGCCAGGTACTGCGACTCGCCTAGGCGAGTGTCGAGCACTTCATACAGACGGCGGGTTTCGTGCTGATAACGGTCGATCGGGCCCTGCAGTTTTTCCGGAAAATAGCGAAAAAACACATTGGCCTGCCCCTGCATCGGGCCGAGCCCGCCCATCTGGAACATCAACCACTGGATCACCCGCGAGCGCCCCTTGGCGTCGCTGGGCAGCAGCTGCCCGGTTTTCTCGGCGAGATACAGCAGAATGGCACCGGACTCGAACACGGCGAAATCATCATTGGCGCGGTCAACAATCGCCGGAATGCGGCCATTGGGATTGATCTTGAGAAAAGCCGCAGCCTTCTGTTCCTGCTTGTCGAAACTCAAAGCCTGCACGGTGTACGGCAGTTGTAACTCTTCCAGTGCGATGGACGCTTTATGGCCGTTGGGGGTGGCGGCGGTATACAGGTCGATCATGCGAATCTCCGTGGCTATCGCCCACACCTTTCCCCAGTTGCCTTTACCAAGTCAAGGCGCGCCCAGGAAAGCTTTGAAACAGTCTGCTACCAAGCCCGCCCCAGCGTCGTCATCCAGATGCAGATGATGGCCGCCAGGCAGCTGCGCCACCTCGATGGCCAGGCCCTCGACCAGCTGAGTCATGCTCGGCTGAGCAAGCAACATGCCCTGCTGCGCCATCACCAGTTTGGCCGGGCATTGCAGGCTGCGCACAAACGCCAACGCATGGGCCTGGGTCAGGCGCAGCGGCGATGGCAGCGTCAGGCGGCTGTCGGTGCGCCAGGTATAACCACCGGGCACCGGCATCAGGCCACGCTGAGCGAGCAATTCTGCGGCTTCACGGCTGACCGCCCCTACCCCGCGCATCCGCGCTTGCACGGCCCGGTCGAACTCGGCATACACCGGCTTGCTCTTGCCCGCCAGGGCCAGCTGCGCCTTGAGCGCTTCGCCGAGTTTCTGTGGCGCCGTGTCCGGCTCACCGGTGTAGGGAATCAGCCCGTCAATCAGCGCCAGGCGTTCGATCCGCTCCGGCATCGCCCCGGCCAGCAACACCGAAACGATCGCGCCCATGGAATGCCCGAGCAGAGAAAAGCGCTGCCAGCCGAACTGTTCGGCGACCTGCAGCACATCATGGGCATAGTCCCAGATGGCGTAACCGGCGCCTGGCGGACGATGCTCAGAATGGCCGTGGCCGGCAAAATCCAGGGCCACAATGCGCAGCCCAGGCAACAACGGCGCCAGGCGGGAAAAGCTGGCGGCATTGTCCAGCCAGCCGTGCAGAGCAATCACCGGCACGCCGTCTTCCGGGCCATACAGATGGGCAGCCAGCTCGATATGCGGCAGGCGCAGACGGACTTCTTCAAAATTCAGGCTCATGCGCTTTGCTCGCTCGCGGGTTGCCCGGCCCAGCGCTGGAACAGCTTTTTCAGCAACTCCGCCGTATCTTGTGGGCGCTCCAGAGGAAACATATGCCCGCCGGGCAGGGTCAGGTATTCACCCTTCGGCACGCGGCGCACCAGATGGGCGTGATGCGGCAGTACCACCCGGCTATGGCGGCCACGCACCATGGCCAGCGGCACCTTCAACTGCTGCGGCCGACCCGGGCTGGTATGCGGCACGCTGCGGTAGATGCTGATTTCCGTAGCCGGATCAAAGCGCAGGCGCAGGTTACTACCCGCCGCTTGCAGACCGTGTTGCACATAGGCATCCAGGCATTCGGGATCGAAACGGCGGAACAGGCCCTTGCCGGCGAAATAGCCGCGTGCTTCGGCCAGGTCGAAAAACTCCTCACGCCGGCCCAGCGTGCGCCCTGCCGGGGTGATGCGGTCGATAAAGCCAAAGCGTTTGGCTGCGCGAATCACCATCTTGTCGGCCAGGGTCAGCACTGGCGAGTCGAGCATCACTACGCCCAGATACAGCTCGGGACGCAACAAGGCGGCATGGTAATGCAGCACGCCACCCAAGGAATGACCAACACCCCAGACCGGTTGCCGGCTGGCTTCGAGGTGGTGAATCAGCTCATCGACCAGATTGCTCCAGTTGTCATTCACCGGGAAACGCGGGTCATGCCCATGCTGCTCCAGGTGCTGCACCGAGTAGTCAGGCGCCAGCGCGGCAAACAGCTTGCCGTAGGTGGCCGAGGGAAAGCCGTTGGCATGGGCGAAGAATACGGACTGGGTCATGGCGGCGGGCTTATCAGGGAAGTTGCCAACGATTGTCCGGCAGTGCTTGAGATGCAGCAATGACAAAACGGCCAGTGAATGACGGCACTATAGCCAAAGCTGATGGGAGGCCCGCCAACGAATAGCGCGGGCGGCCCTCAGCGTTGCGCCGGACCGTTCTCAGCCAACGGCACAATGGCCATGGTCAGCCGGGAAATGCAGCTGGCCTTGCCATCCTCGCCACTCAGGCGGATATCCCATACATGGGTGGTACGCCCCAGATGCACCGCGCGGGCGACCGCAGTCACCCGGCCGCTGCGCAAGCCGCGCAGGTGATTGGCGTTTACTTCCAGGCCAACACAGTAGAACTTGCTGCTGTCGATGCACAGATGGCTGGCGGTGGAGCCAAGGGTTTCCGCCAGCACCACCGACGCGCCGCCATGCAGCAGGCCGTAGGGTTGGTGAGTACGTGAGTCGACCACCATGCTGGCGGTCAGCGACTCGTCGTCGAAGGCGTCAAAGCGGATATCCAGTTGCTCGCCGATGGTGTTTTTCAGAAAGCCATTGAGCTGAGCCAGGTTCGGGGTTTGCTGCCAGAGGGCCATAGTCAGTCCTTTAAGGTCGATTCAGCCAGAACGTGGCCGGCATACAAGTATGCCGGCCACGTGCCTGATCACTCGTGCCAGAGCACCGCTTCGCTGCGAGTGGTCCACTCGTCGAAGCGTTCACCATAGGTGCCTTCAACCACCGCGCGTTTGATCTTCAGAGTCGGGGTGAGGAAGCCGTTATCCACCGCCCACACCTCTTTGACCAGCACCAGGCGTTGCAGGCGCTCATGCTTGTCGAGATTCTGATTGACCTCTTCCAGTAGTTTTTTCAGGCTGCTTTCCAGCTCGCCACGCGCGCCGTTGAGGGCTTCGCTGCGGCCTACATCAGAAAGCACACAGAGTGCCATCGGCTGGGCCATGCCATCGCCGACCACACACACCTGTTCGATGCGCGAGTGCTCGCCCAGGCGGTTTTCAATGGGTGCCGGAGCAACGTATTTGCCCTTGCTGGTCTTGAAGATTTCCTTGATCCGCCCGGTCAGGCGCAGGTTACCCTCGGCATCCTGTTCGCCCTTGTCGCCAGTGCGCAGGAAGCCATCCGGGGTGATGGTTTCTGCAGTCTTTTCCGGGTCCTTGTAGTAGCCCTGCATGGTCGCACCGCTGCGCACCTGCACTTCGCCATCCTCTGCAATCCGCACCTCGACGCCGGGGCTGTTCTGGCCGATCCAGCCCTGTTTGAACTTGCCTGGCCGGCATACGTGCGAGTAACCGCAGTTCTCGGTCATGCCATAGACCTCCAGCACATCCAGGCCCAGGCGCTTGTACCAGTTGAGCAGTGCCTCAGGCACCGGCGCCGCGCCAGACAGCGCATAGCGCACAGCGTCCAGACCCAAGCCGACCAGTACCTTTTTGCCGACGATACGCCCAATAATCGGCAGCTTGAGCAGGAAGTCCAGTTTCTCGGCCGGCATCTTGCTGTAGACGCCCATCTGGAACTTGGTCCAGAACCGTGGCACGCCAAACATCACCGTTGGCCGCGCGCGCTTGAGGTCTTCGAGGAAGGTGTCCAGGCTCTCGGCAAAGAAGATCGTCTGTCCGGCGTAGATCGACGCCAGTTCGACAAACATACGCTCGGCCACATGGCACAGCGGCAGGTAGGACAGCACCCGGTCATTCTCGCCAACGCCAAACAGCTCAGTGGCGTGGCTGGCGGCGAAGCCGAAATTGCTGAAGTGATGCATCACCCCTTTCGGCGTGCCGGTGGTGCCGGAGGTGTAGATGATGGTGGCAAGCTGGTCGGCAGCCGCCTTGGGGTTGTCCTGAATCGGCGTACAGCCCTGCAGGTCATCCCAGGTAAAGCTGAATTCGCCCTGCGGGCGCAGCGGCAGGCCGATAGTAGGCACGCCCTCAGGCACACCCGCCAACATGGATGGCCAATCATCCAGCTTGCCGACGAACACCAGTGCGGCCTCGGAATGGCGCAACACCTGACCAACCGATTCGGCGGTGAGGTTGGGATACAACGGCACCGAAACGTGACCAGCCATCCAGATCGCCAGGTCGGTGACAATCCAGTGCGCACAGTTCTTGGAAATGATCGCGATGCGGCTGCCCTGTGGCAGTTCGCGGCTGCGCAGCCAGTTGGCCGCACGGCGCGCCTGCTCGCCGACGTCGGCCCAACTCAGTTCCTGCAGCTGACCACCCGGCAGCGGCTGCACCATGTAGCGTTTATTCGGGTGCCGAGCCTCGCGCTCATAAAACACCTCAAGCGGCAAACGGATTGCATCAGCCACAGGGCTTCCTCCTTTATTGTTTTTGTGGAGCCAACCAAGCAATTGCTTGGTCGGACTATTCCACGCACAAAGGCGGCCCGCAAGAGGAGAAATGTTTCGGCGTGTAGTAAGCCGTCAGCGCTGCGCCGGGTGCTTGTGGAGCGACAATTTCATTAACCCGGCCAGCAGATCATCACCTTCCAGCAACGCCAGGCTGGCGGTGTTCATGGGCAGCGGTTGCTGGCGATGGCCATGAATCAGCAAGCCCGCCAAGGCGCCAACCAGCGGTTGATGGGTAACCAGCAACAGCTCGTCGAACGCATAGCCGTCCAGCTCGCGCAGCGTCTGGCGCAGGTCACTCTCCGGCGTTAGCCAGGGCACAGTCTGCCGGCTACCGCTAAAGGCCAAAACGTCGCAGGCCAGATCGGCCGTCTGCTGCGCCCGGACATAGGGGCTGACCAGAACGGCCTGCAATGGCCGGTCCAGCAAGTGCGCAGCTGCCTCACGCACCTGCTGCCGACCATGGGCAGTCAGGTTGCGCTCGGCATCAGTGCGTGCAGTCGATTCGGCTTCACCGTGGCGCAGCAGCCACAGCTTCACCGCCCTGCCCCCATCAACCGACCAGTCAAAGCTTCGGTTCTTCGTCACGCACTGGGTGGGCCGCCGCCGGAATGCTGTGCGGAGTCTCACCTTGTGGTGCTTGCGGGGTAGGCCAGTCGGCAAAAGGCCAGGGTTTTTCATCGCTATTGAAGGTGCCAAAGCGACCGATCTGCGCCAGGTACTGGCTCAAGCTGTCACCAAAGCTCAGCAGACCGGCATTCGGCGCACCGTAAAACAAGCGGTAACCAAGCTGCAGCAACACCACGGCGCCCAGGAGGATTTCCGCCAGTTGCCAGACAATGGTGAAGATCACCATCCAGAGGATGCGCAGTAGAATCGATTCGCGCTGCAGTTCCTGATTGTCATCACTCATGCTCATCTCCTTGCAGGGTTTAGAAAGCTAAATCTTAGAAACCGGTGGTGGGAATAAAGTCGACGTCGGTCTTCGGCTCACCACTCATAAGTGCGCCGATCACCTGATTCAGCGTGCGCCCCTCGAACAGAATGGCATGCAGACCTGCGACTAACGGCATGTAGACCTGCAACTCTTCAGCCTTGGCTTTCAGCACCTTGAGGGTGTTTACCCCTTCCGCCACTTCACCCAGACGCGTTACAGCATCCTCCAGGCTCAGCCCCTCACCGAGGGCGAAACCGACCTGATAGTTGCGGCTTTTCGCCGAGGAGCAGGTGACGATCAGATCGCCCACCCCGGCCAGCCCGAGGAAAGTCATGGGATTGGCGCCCAGTTTGACCGCAAAGCGGGTCATTTCCGCCAATGCGCGAGTAATCAGCATGCTTTTGGTGTTTTCGCCCATGTCCATGGCCGCCGCCATACCGGCAATGATCGCGTAGACGTTCTTCAGCGCCCCGCCCAGTTCGACGCCAAAACGGTCGCCACTGGCGTACACGCGGAAGGTACGGCCGTGCAACGCGGCCTGCACTTGCTGGCAGAGATCTTCGTCCTCGCTGGCGACGACCGAAGCAGTCAGCGCATGCTCGGCCACTTCACGCGCCAGATTCGGGCCAGACAGCACGCCTATGCGCGCCTGCGGAGCAATGTCTTCGAGAATCTGGCTCATCAGCAGAAAACTCTGCGCCTCGATGCCCTTGGTGGTGCTCACCAGCAACTTGCCGCTCAGCAGCTCGGCCACCGGCTGCAAGGCCTGGCGCAAAGCACTGGAGGGCAAGGCCACGAAAATAAGCTGACAAGCCTTCAGGGTCGCGCTCAGGTCAGTTACCGGGTCAACGCCTGAGTGAATCTTGATGCCTTTGAGGTAACGCGGATTTTCACGGGTCAGCCGAATCGCCTGGGCCTGTTGTGGGTCGCGCATCCAGTGCAGGACGTGCTGGCCATTCTCGGCCAGCAAATTAGCAATCGCAGTGCCGAAGCTACCGCCGCCAAGCACTGCGATGGGGTGCTGATCAGTCATAACGCATCCGTGGTAAACCATTGAAAGTGGCGAATCGCTCGCATTATACGGCGACACCTGTATGCAGCCAGCTTTTAGCAGGTTGCCTGGCACTGGCAAAGCCAGGCAGCTCAGTTAACATGCAGCCTTTTAAAACGCAAACAAGGTTGTGGCGTGATCTATAGCACCCAAGCCCGGCTTCACCCTAAGGTCGTGAAAAATCGGCCAGCTCTCCAGCGCTCGCAAGTTCTGCGCAGCAGCGGAGTGGCCCGATGATTCTGCGCCGCGGCTGGAATATCCATACCCGTACTCAACTGATCAGTGTCGGCCCCGCCCTGTTGCTGACCCTGCTGCTCACCGGATTCTTCACCTTTGCCCGCCTGCAGGACCTGCGTCAGGAGCTCAACCACAACGGCCAGCTGATCGCCAGCCAGTTGGCCCCGGCCAGCACCTACGGGGTGATTTCCGGCAACCTCGATGTCCTCGATGCCCTGCTGCAAGCCACGTTGAAGACCCCGCATGTGCGCTTCCTTGAAGTACGCGACCACACCGGCAAGATTCTCGTCTACGTCGAACAGACACCCGGCAGCGGCCACGCCAGTAGCCTGGTTGAGGTATTCCAGGCGCCGATCCATCTGCAACGCGCGGCATTAAACAGTCCCACTCAGCAAACGTTGACCGATGACTACCTGGGTTATGTCGTCGTGGGCATGTCCAACGATGCCTTCAACACCCGCCAGCAGGAAATCCTCTTCAAGGCCACCCTGATCGCCCTGTTTGCCCTGGTACTGACCTTTCTTCTCGCTCGCCGCCTGGCCCGCCATCTGTCACAACCGCTTAGCGCCATGGGCGAAGCGGTTAGCGCGATTCAGGCCGGCAACTACCAGACCACTCTGCCCGAAGTCGGTGAAGGGGAATTGCAGGCGCTGGCGCGGCATATCAACAACCTCGCCCACGGCCTGGCCAGCGCAAGTGAAGAACAACAACGGGCCATGGCCCTGCTGATTCAAGCGCGCGAACAGTCGGAGCTGGCCAACCGTGCCAAATCCGATTTCCTGGCGATGATGAGCCACGAGTTGCGCACACCGATGAATGGCGTACTGGGCATGCTGCAGTTGCTGGAAACCACGGAAATGACCCAGGAGCAGGCGGAATACGCCGCCCTGGCCACCGAGTCCACCGAGCACCTGTTGAAAGTCATCAACGATATTCTCGATTTCTCGCGCATCGAACGCGGTGCGCTGGAACTGGAGCGCATCCCTTTCAGCCTGCTCGACCTGCTGCAAAGCTCGATTCAGGTATTCCAACACAGCGCCCAGCAGCGAGGCCTGCAATTGCTCTTGGACACGCAGAGCGGGCTGGAGCAGCTGCAGGTACAGGTACAGGGCGACCCAACGCGGATTCGGCAGATTCTGGTCAACCTGATCGGCAACGCCCTGAAATTCACCGAAAGCGGCAGTATCCGCGTACACAGCACCTGGCAGGCGCTGGACAACCAGGTACTGTGGTTCAGCTGCGCGGTACACGACAGCGGCATCGGCATCTCCCCCGAGCGCCTGGAACATATGTTCGATGCCTTCCAGCAGGCCGACACTTCTATTTCAAGACGTTACGGAGGCACCGGGCTGGGTTTGCCCATTGCCCGCACCCTTGCCGAGCGCATGGGCGGCACCCTGCGCGCGGTCAGCCAGGAAGGCCAGGGCTCGGTATTTACCCTGGAAGTGCCACTGCCCTTTTCCCAGCAGGTCGCACCTGCTGTCAGCGACGCACCACTGCCAGCAGACCAGGGTAAAGGCCAGCCGGTGCTGCTGGTCGAAGACAACCCGGTCAACCAGACCGTAGATTGAGGCGATGCTGCGCAGCCTGGGCTATCAGGTAAGTCTGGTCGGCGATGGTGCCCAGGCCGTGCATCAGGTCAGCCAGCAGAGATATGCAGCAATTCTGATGGATTGCCGCCTGCCAATCATGGATGGCTACGAGGCCACGCGGCAGATCCGCCGCCTGCCGGGCTGCGCCGAATTGCCGATCATCGCCCTGACCGCCAATGCCCTGCAGGGCGACCGCGAGGCCTGCCTGCAATCGGGCATGAATGACTACCTGGCAAAACCCTTCAAACGGGCTGATTTGCAGCGAATCCTGCAACGCTGGCTGCCCTCTCGACCTTTGACGGGTAGTCAAGAAGGCTCAACTGCTGCAGGCTAGAGCCATGGGCTATGACAGGCCAACAAGAGCGGAGTACAACTGTACTCACAAGGCTGTGACTTTCACCACAACGCAACAGTCTATGACTAGGCTGTTGGCAGGCGCAGAGGCTGCGTCGCCAGCCAGGATGATTCGCCCAGCCTTGGCGCATGGGACAAATTGAGGAGCTCGCATGACAAAACAAAACGCCTTCACCCGGGAAGAACTGCTCGCTTGCAGTCGCGGCGAACTATTCGGCCCAGGTAATGCGCAACTGCCCGCGCCGAACATGCTGATGATCGATCGCATCACTCACATCAGCGACACCGGCGGCAAGTACGGCAAGGGCGAAATTGTCGCCGAGCTCGATATCACTCCTGACCTGTGGTTCTTCGCCTGCCACTTTGAAGGCGATCCGGTAATGCCAGGCTGCCTGGGCTTGGATGCCATGTGGCAGCTGGTGGGTTTCCACCTCGGCTGGCAGGGCAATCCCGGCCGCGGCCGCGCCCTCGGTTCGGGTGAAGTGAAATTCTTCGGCCAGGTCCTGCCGACCGCCAAGAAAGTCACCTACAACATTCAGATCAAACGCACCATCGCCCGCTCCCTGGTCCTGGCTATCGCCGACGGTACCGTCAGCGTTGATGGCCGCGAAATCTACAGCGCCGAAGGCCTGCGGGTTGGCCTGTTCACTTCTACCGACAATTTCTAAAGGACTTATCGCATGCGTCGCGTCGTGATTACCGGCCTGGGCATCGTTTCCTGCCTGGGCAATGACAAAGCCACCGTCTCTGCCAACCTGCGTGCTGGCAAGTCAGGCATCCGCTTCAACCCTGCCTATGCCGAAATGGGCCTGCGCAGCCAGGTATCCGGTTCCGTTGACCTGAACCTGGAAGAGCTGATTGATCGCAAGGTCTATCGCTTTATGGGTGATGCGGCGGCATTTGCCTACCTGTCTATGGAACAGGCGATCAAAGATTCGGGCCTCAGTGCTGAAGAAATTTCCAACCCACGGGTGGGCCTGATTGCAGGCTCCGGCGGCGCGTCGACCTTCAACCAGATGGAGGCCATGGACATCCTGCGCGAAAAGGGCGTCAAGCGCGTTGGCCCGTACCGCGTGCCGCGCACCATGGGCAGCACCGTTTCCGCCTGCCTGGCCACACCGTTCAAGATCAAGGGCGTCAACTACTCGATCTCTTCGGCCTGCGCCACCAGCGCCCATTGCATCGGTAATGCCATGGGGCAGATCCAGCTGGGCAAACAGGATGTAGTGTTTGCCGGCGGCGGTGAAGAAGAACATTGGAGCCAGAGCTTCCTGTTCGACGCCATGGGCGCCCTCTCCACCCAGTACAACGAAACCCCGGAAAAAGCCTCGCGTGCCTACGACTCCAAGCGTGACGGTTTCGTTATCGCCGGCGGTGGCGGCATGGTGGTGGTCGAAGAACTGGAGCACGCCCTCAAGCGCGGCGCCAAGATCTACGCCGAAATCGTCGGCTACGGCGCCACCAGCGACGGCTATGACATGGTTGCCCCAAGCGGCGAAGGCGCAGTGCGCTGCATGCAGCAAGCCCTGGCCACCGTCGATACCCCTATCGATTACCTGAACACCCACGGCACCTCGACTCCAGTCGGCGACGTCGCGGAAAGCCGCGCAGTACGCGAAGTGTTCGGTGCCAAGGCGCCAACCATCAGCTCGACCAAGAGCCTCTCGGGCCACAGCCTGGGCGCCGCCGGCGTGCAGGAAGCGATCTACTGCATGCTGATGATGGAAGGCAACTTTATCGCTGGCTCGGTCAACATCGACGAAGTCGACCCGGAAATCGCCGACCTGCCGATCCAGCGCAGTACCGTCGAGAATGCCAAGCTCGACACCGTGATGAGCAACAGCTTTGGCTTCGGTGGTACCAACGCCACTCTGGTGCTCAAGCGCTGGGCAGGCCAATAAGCCTCGCCCTGTGTTTGCAGCATAAAAAGGCCATCCCTCGGGATGGCCTTTTTTATTGTGCTTTACTCGGAGCTCACTCAGATAGAGAAGCGCGCTACCAGTGCATTGAGGTCCACCGCCAGACGTGACAACTCCTGGCTGGCTGCACTGGTCTGGTTGGCCCCGGCCGAAGACTGCATCGACAGATCACGGATATTCACCAGATTGCGATCCACTTCGCGGGCCACCTGAGCCTGCTCTTCCGAAGCGCTGGCAATCACCAGGTTACGCTCGTTGATCTGCGAAATCGCAGCCGCAATCTCATCCAGCGCCTGGCCTGCAGCCTTGGCTACATCCAGAGTTGAACGCGCCCGGCTGTTGCTGTTCTGCATGGAGCTCACCGCTTTGTCGGTGCCCTGCTGAATGCCGCTGACCATTTGCTCGATTTAACGGGTCGACTGCTGGGTGCGATGCGCCAGGGCCCGCACCTCATCGGCTACCACGGCAAAACCGCGCCCGGCTTCACCTGCCCGCGCGGCTTCAATCGCGGCGTTCAGCGCCAGCAGATTGGCCTGCTCGGCAATCGAACGGATCACATCCAGTACCTTGCTGATATCGCGCACCTGCCCGGCCAGCTGCTCAACTTCGGAGGCGGTATGGGTCACGTCATCAGCCAGGTTACTGATCGATTCGACAGTCTGGCGCACCTGCTCGCGGCCATGCTGGGCCGTGCGGTTGGACTCACTGGATGCCTCAGAGGTGCTGACGGCATTACGCGCGACCTCTTCCACGGCACTGGTCATTTGATTGACCGCTGTAGCCGCCTGCTCGATTTCATTGTTCTGCTGGTGTAAGCCGCGGGTCGAGTCCTCGGTCACCGCACTGAGTTCTTCTGACGCCGAGGCCAGCTGCGTGGAGGAGTCGGAAATATTCCTGATGGTGCTGCGCAGGCTCTGCTGCATGCTTTTCAAGGCACTCAATAAACGCGCCGGCTCATCACTGCCCTGCACCTCGATGGGTTGGGTCAGGTTGCCGCTTGCCACCACTTCGGCCACCCGTACCGCCTCGCTCAGCGGCGCAACGATACTGCGGGTCAGCAGCAGTGCCAGGATCACCGTCAGGCCAAGTGCCAGAGCAATCATCACGATTACCCACCAACGCGAGCGTTCAAATACCTCATCGGCATTTTTGGCAGCGGCGGTGGCGCCAACCCGGTTCAACTCAGACAGTTCAGCCAGGGCCTTGGCCATGCTGTCGGCGTGGCCGTTGAGCGAGCCGTGGGCGACCGCTAGTGCAGCGTCCAAGTCATTTTTCTTTAACGCATCAACGATCCTGTTTTGCTCCTGCAGATAACTGCTCTCAGCCTGCTTGAAGCGCCCGTAAAGAGTCTTTTCCTCTGCACTGGAAATCAGCTTTTCATATTCACGTTGGGCTTTGTGTAAGAGGCCTCGGAACTCTTCCATTCTGGCGATGTTCTGCTTGGTCGATGACTCATCGCTGTTGAGCATTGAGCGCAGGGCCAGTGCCCGTAGCCGCAGCAGATCCTGATTCATCTCTGCCAGACTCAGGATACTGGGCAACCAGTTCCCATTTATCTGCTCCGACTGCTTGTTCATTTCGCTCATCTGCAGCAACGAAAAGCTACCGAGCAGCAGAACCAGTAGCGCCACCAGGCCAAAGCCCAGCGACGCTCTGGGCGCAATATTGAGATTTCTTAGGGTCATCACGGCAGTCCTTTACAGTTCTGAAGCAGCTTATTCGATAGCGTATGGCCATTATCCTTATGAATGCCTTAAGACCTTCAGCCAATATCTACAGATACAGCTATCGACTCACTCTTAGCCTTCTTGACCTATCGATCATAAAAAACCCGAGCCTGGGCTCGGGTTCAGCGTGAAAACTTCAGCTAACTTCAACGCACGATAAAGCGCTGCTCCAGCAACTTGCGATCATCTTGGAACACCATAAAGTGCCACTCACCGGGCACCACTTCATGCCGCTCGGTGAACTCAAAGGCCATGACATCCTGCGGCGCCCCGGGAACCAGCTTTTGCGTCACAACGAATTTGTCGTGACGCGTGCCTTGTGGAGTGACCACGCCAGGGGTGAGGTACAGCAACGTCAGCGGCGAGTCTTCTGCCACTTTGCCAACCAATGTGTAACGCATGCCGAACTTGGCAGGAATTACTTCGCCTTGCTCAATCTGCTGGTTACTGCGGGTCAACACCCGCTCACCTTCCTGAAAGTCCTGATAATCGCTGGCGAAAACGCCGTGCTCGACCGGGCCGTCTACCCGGACTTCGGCCTGCGCCAGGCTGCTGATCAACACAAGTGCGGCCAGGGCACTAAAACGGGTGTATTGCATGTCGCGCTCCTTTTTTAGATGGCGCGAGCCTATGACACCCGTATGACAGAGCAATGACAGCCCTACTCTGCCAGATCGGTCTGAACCCGGCGCGGCAGCACCGCGAGAAAGTTATCGCGTGCCACCTGCTGCGCGACATCCTCAGGCAAGGCATCGAGAAACGGCTTAAAACCGCTCATATAGTCCGCCAAGCTGGTGAAGCGTCCGACCACATCGGAGCCGAGCATAAAGCGCGCCGGATAGCTGCTGACCAGCTTCACCCAGGCAGGATCAGGCTTGCCGTCAGCATCCAGCAGATAGGGCTGCAGCACAGTCCAGGACAGATCGATATACAGATTGGGATACTGCTTGAGCATCCGTTCAAGCGTAGGCAACAAGAATTCCAGCTTTTCCTGGTGCCGATGAACTTCCATGCTGGTACCAGCATGCGCCCAGATAAATCGCACATGCGGATGGTTGCGCAGCGGGTCCTCGATTTCCTGCAGGTAGAGCGGATTGCGCTCACGCTTGGACGTGATATTGGAGTGCAGCATCACCGGCAGATCATACTCGGCAGCCAGATGGAAGACCCGCGCCAAAGCCTCGTTGTTAGCCCGCGGCGCATCACCATGAATCAGCGCGGTGAGGTCGTCATGCCGGGTGAAAATCTCGCCGATGCCTTGCCACAGGCCAGGATCGAGCTCGAGCATGCGGCGGATATGCGCATCGGCATTCTTGTCATTCGGGTTGAAGCCGGAGAGAAATGGATGCAGACGCTTGCGCTGCTCGGCGGGCACCTGCTTATAGGCATGCGCCACCAGTACATCGGTGGCGCTGTACCAATAGGCGTTGGCATCGTCGCCGGCGTAGTAACGTGGCCGCTTGGGTTCGTCTTCATGCCACTTCTTCGCCACCGGAATGCCCGAGAGCATCACATGCTCGATATTGCCGGCGGCCATCTGCTCGAACAGTTCGGTCATTCCCGCGCTTTCCTGAAAGAAGTCGACATAGTGCAGATGAGCATCGCTAAAGCGGTAATCGCGTGCCAGCGCCAGCGGACTACAGACAGTGACGAGAACAGCCAGACTCAACGCAAGTCGCTTCAAACCCCAACCCTCCGGAAGACGTGAGCACAATTGACTCACTACACTGAGCTCTAGTTCAGAAACCAGGATTGCAGCAATGGCTTCAGCTTCGACACACCGACCATGCACCTGGCCAAACTCCCTGCAGACACTGCTGGTTCTTGCCTTTCTCTTGCTGCCCACAAGCCATGCGACAGAGCGCCTGAACTACCCATTGCACTCAGACGGCATTGATCCCGAAGCCTATGCCCTGGCGCTGCTGAGCGTAGCGCTGGAGCGCACGCCCGGACGCTACCGGCTGCAACCCACACCGGTGCCCATGGCACAAAGCCGCGCGCTGCTGGCCATCGAGCACGACAGCAAAAGCGTGCAGGTGATGTGGACCATGACCACCCGGGAGCGTGAAGCCCGCCTGCTGCCAATCCGTATCCCGATCTACCGTGGCCTGATCGGCTGGCGTGTGCTGATGCAGCGCGGTAATGCGGCCGAGCAGCTGGCTTCGGTAGAAAACCTCGATGAGCTCAAGCGCTTCAACTTCGGCCAACGCCACGACTGGCCGGACACCGCGATTCTGCGTGCCAATGGCCTGAAAGTAGTCACCAGCCAGCACTACCGCGGTTTGTTCCAGATGCTCGCCGCCGGACGCTTCGATCTGTTTCCCCGCGAAGTGGTGGTGGCCTGGCAGGAACAGGCGCGAGCCGTAGAAGACGGGCTGGCGCTGAGTATCGACAACCACCTGTTGCTGCATTACCCAACCGCGTTCTACTTTTTTACCTCGCGCAACCGTGCGGACCTGGCCGCCGATATCGAACGCGGGCTGGAAGCGATGATTGCCGATGGCAGCTTTCAGCGCCTGTTCGAGCAATACCACGGCGATACCCTGCGCCAGGCCAACTTGCATCAGCGGCGCATCATTGAACTGCACAACCCCGACCTGCCCCCAGCAACGCCATTTGCCCGCAAAGAATTATGGTTTCAGCCCAAGGAGCTCAAATGATCAGCATCAGCAACGAAAAAGGCCTGCTGCAGCGCATCAGCATCGGCCCGCACACCTTGCACAGCGACGTCTCGGTGGAGCTGGGTGGTGAAGGGTCGGCCCCCGAACCCCATGACCTGTTCGATGCTGCGCTGGGCGCGTGCAAGGCGCTGACCCTGGCGCTGTATGCCAAACAACGTGGTTTGCCGCTTGAAGGCCCCGACGTAAAGCTCAACCGCGATGACAGCCAGGAGCGTCAGGGCATCTACCGCCTGGACGTAGAACTGACCCTGCACGGCGCGCTGGATGACGCGCAACGCCAGCAATTGCTGCGCGTCGCCGATAAATGCCCGATCCACAAACTGTTGACCAGCAGCACGGTCGAGGTCAGCACTCAGCTGAGCAAGGGCGTCTGATGAACGACTTTCTGCTGATCCAGCCACGCCCGGAAAACCTCGGCGGGCAACCTATCCTGCGCCCCCTGCCCTCGGCCAAGTGCCGCAGCGTTGGGCCGTTCGTGTTCTTTGACCATATTCTGGAAAACACCTACCCGGCCGGCAGCGGCATGAATATCAACCAGCACCCGCATATCGGCCTGTCCACCCTCACCTACCTGTTCGAGGGGCAACTGCAGCACAAGGACAGCCTCGGCTCGAATCAGCTGGTCAGCCCCGGCGAAGTCAGCTGGATGACCGCAGGCCGTGCCGTCGCGCATGTCGAGCGCACACCGCAAACGCTGTGGGAAAGCGGCTCGCACATGCATGGCCTGCAGGTCTGGCTGGCCATGCCCACCGCCGAGGAGCAAGGCGAACCCCGCTACAGCCATCACGCAGCCGACAGCCTGCCGCGCAGTAGCAGTATGGGCGTGGACATCTGCCTGATTGCCGGCACCGGTTTCTGCCTGCAATCACAGGTACCGGTGCTGTCGCCCACTATCTACGCCGAGATCAAACTGGCCGCAGGTAGCGCACTGCAAATCCCTGCCGAGCATGCCGAACGCGCGCTGTACCTGATTGATGGCGAGGCCACCCTGGATGACCATCAACTGCCATTGCGTGGCCTGCTGGTGCTGCCTGACGGCGAGACCTACACCCTCAGCGCCTGCAGCGAGAGCCACCTGATGTTGATTGGTGGGGCACCGATTGGTCCACGCCGAATCAACTGGAATTTTGTCGCCAGCGATCCGGCGCTGATCGAGCAAGCCCGCCAGCGCTGGGCCGCACAGGACTGGCCAAGCGTGCCTGGCGAAACCGCACGCATCGAGCTGCCGCGCTGACGGAGAAGATTTGTTGCACTCGCACGACATCCAAAGCGCAGGTGCTCGGGTATAACCCTTGGCACGCTCACACATTCAAAAACCCTGTGCATGGCGCAGCCGCTGTTTGATTACGAAAGCCATCTGGAAGCCTGCGCCCGGCAGGACGATCGCGCATTCCAGGCGCTCTACCAACAGGAGGCCGCGCAGATGCTCGGGTTGGCCATCACCCTGCTCGGCCGCCGTGATCAAGCCGAAGACTGCGTGCACGATGCCTTTGTGCAAATCTGGCGCAACGCCCAGCGCTTTCAGCGGGCGCTTGGCAGCGGCCGTGCGTGGATCTACAGCATCCTGCGCTACCGCGCGCTGAATCAGTTGCGCAGCCGTGGCCGTACGCTGGAGATGGATGACGACTTTATCGAGCGCGCCGCCGATGACAGCCCGCAGGCCGCCGAACTGCTTGAACAACAGGGCGAACAGCAACAACTGGGTCGTTGCCTGCAAAGTATCGAACGCAACCGCCGTCACCCGATTCTGCTGGCTTTCTACCGTGGCCTGACCCATGAACAGATCGCCAACCGCCTGACCACCCCGCTGGGCACCATCAAGGACCGTATTCGCACAGGCCTGCGCGCACTGCAGGAGTGTTTACAAGCATGATTCCGCAGCAACCTGCCGAACGCCGCGCCTTGATCGGCGAATATATCCTGGGCCTGCTCGATGAGGCCGAAGCCGCTGAGGTGCGCGAGCTGATCGAGCACGACAGCGAAGCCGCGCAAATGGCCCTGCAGTGGCAACAGCACTTTCTCGAACTGAGCGACCAATTGCCGCCACAGACACCCTCAGCGCAACTGTGGCAACGCCTACAGGACAGCCTCGGCCTGACGCCGGCCGTTAGCCGGGTGAGTACCTGGCTGGCCTGGTGGCAGAGCCTGACCACCTGGCGTCTGACCAGCGCCGCTCTGGCACTCGCCCTGATCGTCGTACTTATGCCTGATCTGTGGCGCACGGATATGCCTGGCAACAGCTACACCGTGGTGCTGCAAGCCCCCGGGGAAGCGGCCAAACCCGGCTGGTGATGCATGTGGATGGCACTGGCAGCCTGCGTCTGCAACCACTGCTGGACGATCAAATTCCGGCCGATCGTTCCGTGCAATTCTGGACGTTGATCGACCCAACCATCGGCCCGCGCTCGTTGGGCCTGGTCGAACCGGGTAAGCCGTTGCAACTGTCTGCCGAGCAGATTTGCGCGGTACAAGCCGGCCAACTATTCGAACTGACGCTGGAACCGGCCGGCGGCTCGCCGAAGGATCGGCCAACCGGCAAGGTGCTGTATATCGGCCGCGCGGTGATGGCTTCGGTCAACTGAGGTCATTTGCAAAAAACTGAATTTATTTTCAGGCAGCGACATCCAGACGTTCTCTCGTGGGTATAGCTATCAGGTGTTTCATCGAGGCACCTGCAAGGCCGGCAATGTTCGGCCTTGTATCGATGCTGGATAACCACAGATGAGAGGACGCTTATGAACAGGCTCAATACCCTGCTGACAACAGCCGTTGCCACTGCCACCCTCAGCCTCGCCGCCGGCACTGCCAGCGCAGCAACGCTGCTGGCCCTTGGCGCCGACGGCCAGCTGTTCAAGGTCGACAGCGCCAGTCAGAAAGTCACTGGCACGATGGCTACCAACAGCCCAAGCCCACTGCGCGGCATCGATGTACGTCCGGCCAACGGTATGCTCTATGCCCTGGGCGGTGACAATCAGCTCTACACCCTGGACCAGGCTACTGGCGCCGCCAGCAAGGTCGCCAGTCTGAACAAGCAGCTACCAGGCCGCGGTCAGGCGGTGATCGACTTCAATCCGGTCGCCGACAAACTGCGCATGCTCGCCGCCGACGGCACTAACTTCCGCGTCAATGTCGAAGCGGGTGAAGTGGTAGTCGACGGTTCAGTGGCCTACGCGGCTGACGGCGCCTTTGCAGGTAAAAGTGCACAGGTGGTGGCAGGTGCCTATACCAACTCCTATGCCGGTACCCAGGCTACCTCGCTGTACAACTTTGATATCGCCAGCATCAGCCTGATGCTGCAGAACCCGCCAAACGATGGCATTCAGCAAGTGGTTGGCATGGTCGCCGATGGCCTGAAGAACGCGGCGATGGACATCGCCAGCGACGGTAAGGGTGGCAACACTGCCTACCTGCTGACCGGCACCACGTTGCACACCCTGGATCTGGCCACGGGTAAGCCGACCACTCTGGGAGAGGTTGCCGACCTGCCGGGCAATATCATCGATATCGCCGTGTTGCCAGGTATGTAAATCCACATGTGGGAAGGCCGCCGGGCCTTCCCGCTTACGCCTTACTGGGCGAAGACTTCCGCGAACAGATCATCCATGGCCTTAAAGGCGCGCGTGGCCACCACCGGGTGGTACTCATTGCGCCCCGGCACATTGGCCACCGGATTGGTGAAGGAATGCACCGCACCGCCGTAGCTGACCAACTGCCAATCGGCTTTCGCCGCTTTCATTTCCGCAATAAAGCCATCGACCTGCGTCTGCGGCACTGCCGGATCGTCAGCGCCATGCAGCACCAGAACCGGTGCCTTGATGTTCTGTGCGTCATTCGGATTGGGGGTATCCAGATTGCCGTGGAACGAGACAAAGCCTTTCAGGTCTGCGCCGGAACGCGCCAGCTCCAGCACCGCACCGCCGCCAAAACAGAAACCGATCGCCCCCAGCTTACTGACATCCAGCGCCACCTGCGCAGTTTGCGTCTTGAGCACCGCCACCGCGGCTTGCGCACGTTTACGCATCAGCGGCCGGTCGCTGCGCACCAGGGTCGCGGCGGCCTTGGCTTCATCGGCATTTTTCGGGCGTACGGCCTTGCCGTACATGTCAGCCATAAACACCACGTATTTATCGCTGGCCGCGCGGGCGGCCTTCTTCGCCGAACCCTCGGTAACGCCCAGCCAGTTGGGCACCATCAGCAGTCCGGGGCGCGGCGTGGTCACCGCATCGTCGTAGATCAGCAAGCCTTCGAAGGCTTCACCATCGATCTCATAAGGCACCGGGTTGACCACCACAGCGGCTTCAGCAAAACCGATCATGCCGGCACACAGCAAGGGCAACAGGGTTTTCGTGGACATGGCGAGGCTCCTCGGGATGGATTAAGCGCAGCGACAACCATAGACCGCCACCGGGTGATGACCAAGCGTGGACGCCGCCTGGATCAGCTGCAAAGGTTTCAGCCTGTTACCGTCTCAACCCTGCTCCGCCCAGCGTTCCTTGATCTCTAGAATCGCCGGCAGCTGCTGAATAAACAGCTCGACCAGCTGCGGATCGAAGTGTTTGCCGCTCTCTTCGCGCAGCAGGCCGACGGCTTCCTCAACCGACCAGGCGGTCTTGTAGGGACGTACGCTGGTCAGCGCATCGAACACATCAGCAATCGCCACGATTCGCCCTTCCAGCGGAATATCCTCGCCGCTCAGGCCATTGGGGTAGCCCGTACCATCCCACTTCTCGTGGTGCGACAGGGCAATGCGCTGCGCGGTACGCAACAGGCCCGAGGCATGCTCGCCAATAATCCGCGCGCCGATCTCGACGTGTTGGCGCATCACCGCCCACTCCTGCTCATCGAGCTTGCCCGGCTTACGCAACACCGCATTGGGAATGCCGATCTTGCCAACATCGTGCATCGGCGCAGCATTGAGCAGTTCTTCGGCGGCCGCTTCGCTGAAGCCTGCGGCCAGGGCCAGGACCTTGGAGAAATGGCTCATGCGAATCACGTGCAAGCCGGTTTCGTTGTCCTTGTATTCGGCCGCCATACCGAGGCGCTGAACGATCTGCAGGCGGGTCTGGCGCAACTCATCCATGCGCACCAGTGACAGGTGTGTACGCACCCGAGCGCGCACGATCGGCGGGCTGACCGGCTTGGTAATGTAATCAACTGCGCCCACGGCAAAGCCGCGTGCTTCATCCTCAACATCGGCCAGGGCGGTGACAAATATCACCGGAACCGCTTCCAGATGCGCCTGAGCCTTGAGTGCCTGACACACCTCATAACCGGTCATACCCGGCATCATCACATCCAGCAGGATCAGATCCGGTCGCTCACGCTCAGCCATCTCCAGGGCTTTGCCGCCGTCCTTGGCAAACAGCAGGCGATAGTCCTCCTGCAGGATATGCCGCAGCACCTGCAGGTTGGTGGCCTCATCGTCAACCAGCAGGAGCAACGGGCGGGCATCGACTGGGGTAATCATGGTGTCTGGCTTTCCTCGTCATGCAACTGCTGTAGCAGTTCGCTAAGTGCTTGCTGCGCCTGCTCAAAGTCAAAATCATCCAGTGCCTGGCGGATACGCGCCAAGGCCTTTTTCTGCTGCGCGCCCTGCAGCCCCAGGCTCAAACAGTCCAATGCCTGATCATCCAGCCCGCCACGGCTGACGGCGTGTTGCAAACGCAGCAGCGCTGCACGCAGCTGCTCAAGGTCCAGCGTCTGCGTCTCAGTAGTCGTCGCCGGCACCTGTAGCAGGCTGCGCAAATGCAGCCCCTCGCGCCGGTTGAACGCCTGCTCGATAGCCTGCCCCAGACCGGACAGGTGGGTCAGCGCCAGATTGGCCGCCGCACCACGGAAACGGTGTGCCAGACTGCGCCCGGTATCCCAGTCATTCTTCTCCAGCATGCTGCCCAGTTGCTCGACCAGAGCGTCCTGCTCGGCCAGAAAACGCTGAATCGCCTGGCTCATCTGCACAGGCCCACCCCAGAGACTGGCCCCGCGTTGCCAGTCAAACAGCCCGCTCGTTGCTGCGGCAGTATGCTCGACAGCGCCTGGCTCCTGAGTCGTACCCAGCAGGCGCGCCATTTCCGCCAGCAAGGCAGGCAAATCGAGGGGCTTGGAGGCAAAGCCGTTCATCCCGGCATCCAGCGCGGCCTGGCGATCCTGATCAAGCACGCTGGCGGTCAAGGCAATGATCGGGAGTTGCACACGCTGCTGAGTGGCTTCCAGTGCACGGATACGCCGGGATGCCTCCAGGCCATCGACCAGGGGCATCTGTACATCCATCAGCACCAGATCAAAACGACCGCTGATAAAGGCCTCGACTGCCGCCTGCCCATCGGCAACGCAGGTAACCTGGTGGCCCAGACGCTGCAAGTTGAGCTGCAACAGCTCCAGGTTCTGCGGTACATCGTCGGCGGCCAGAATATGCAATGCCGCCAGTTGTGGCAGCGCCTGACGTACCTGCGGAGCCAGCTGCTGGCCGGCGCGCAAAGGCAGCTCGACGATAAAACGGCTGCCCTCGCCCAAAGTACTTTCCACCCGCAAGCGCCCGCCCATCAGCTCGACCAGCTGCCGCGAGATAGTGGTGCCCAGCCCTGTGCCACCAAAACGCCGGCTCATCGAGGCATCCGCTTGAGCAAAGGGCTCGAAGATTTTCTCCAGACGGTCGGCGGCAATACCGATGCCACTGTCTTCGACGATCAGGCGGATCGCACCGGCTTCGCCCTGCACGCGCAGGCAGACGCGGCCCTGGGCAGTGAATTTCACCGCATTGCCCAGCAGGTTGGTCAGCACCTGTTGCAGGCGCAAGGCATCGCCACGGTAGAACTCCAGCAACTGCGCCGGGTATTCCAGCTGCAACACCAAACCCTTGTTTTCCGCCGCCAGACGCTGGGTAGCGCAGACCTGCTCGCACAGCTCATGCAGGGAGAAATCCAGGTCTTCCAGCTCAATCGCGCCACGGTCGAGCTTAGCGGTATCGAGGATGTCGTTGAGCAAGCCCAGCAGCGAGCGCGAAGCCTGCTGCACAGTCTGCAGATGGCGACGCTGATCCTCGGCCAATTGAGTCCCGATCAGCAGTTCGGTAAAGCCGATAATGGCGTTCATTGGCGTGCGAATCTCATGGCTCATGTTCGCCAGGAAACTGCTGCGCGCCGCCGCTGCCGCCTCGGCACGGTCGCGGGCCGCACGGGTTTCCTGCTCCATCAAGCGCCGTGGCGTCAGGTCAGAGGCCAGTTTGAAAGGTTTGCCATCGGTATCGAGAATCGGGTTGTAGGTCGCCTGAATCCAGACTTCTCGCCCACCGCGGGCAATACGTCGGTATTCACCGGCAGAGAACTGCCCATTGCCTAAGGCCGCCCAGAACTGTCGGTAGTCGTCACTGTCGGCATACAGCGGATCGCAGAACAGACTGTGATTCTGGCCGATCACCTCGGCACGCGTGTAACCAAACAGATCCAGCGCGTTGTCATTGATCTCCAGCACACGGCCTTGCAGGTCAAATTCGACCAGTGCCATGGCCTTGCTGATGGCATTGACCTTGCCTTCGTACTCGGCGTTACGCAGCTTGGTTTCGGTCTGATCGAGCAGCACCCCGTCAATCCAGCGCGGTATGCCCTGCTCATCGCATACAGCACTGCCGCTTTCCCAGATCCAGTGCTCCTTGCCATCGCGGTCGAACAGACGGTATTCGACGGTGTAATTGCGCCGCTGCTCAATGGCGGCCAGCACTTGATCGGCCACCGGTTGATAGTCGTCAGGATGATAGAGCGCAGCAATCGACTGGCGTTTGCTGATGAAGTCATCGGCACTCCAACCCGTGAGAGCCTGTACCGCATCGCTGACAAGCAGCATGGTCCAGTCGCTATCCAGCAGGCAGCGGAAGGAAACCCCGGGGATATTGCTGATCAGCGAACGGTATTGCTGTTCACTCTCACGCAGCGCCTGCTCCATCTGGATACGCCCGCTGATGTCGTTGACGAACACCACAAACAGCGGGTGATTATCCGAGCGAGTCACACCGACGCTGATGCGTACCGGCTTGGCCTGACCATCGCTGGCAATGCAGTGCAATTCCTGCTCGGCGCCCGACAATGCCAGAGTGCCGTTCTCCAGGTAGTTGCGCAGGTGCGCCGCATAGACGTTGCCATCATGCTCGTTGAGCAGACGGCGGATCGGCAAACCGACCAGCTCATCGGGCTGCCAGCCCAGCAGACGGATAGCGGCTCGGTTGGCCGAGCGAATAATGCCGTGGTGGTCGACCGTCAGGATCGAGTCGAGTGCGGTGTCGAAGATTGAACGTAAATGCTGCTCGCTGGCCTGCAGCTGCAGGCTCAGGCGGAGATAGCGCAGCAGCGCATTAGCCGCCACGACAAAGACCGTCAGGGCAACGGTAATCAGCGAGATCGCACTGCCCAGGTACAGGCTGTCAACCACGGCAATCGGCTGCTCGGACTCGGCTACACCAACAAAACGGGCCGCCTCCATACCGGTGTAGTGCATGCCACTGATCGCCAGGCCCATCACCAACGCGCTAATCAGCAAGGCCCAGAGCGCCGGCAAACGGCCTTCCAGACCAAAGCGCACCCACAGGGCGAGAATGGCCAGGCCGACCGCCACCAGAATAGACAGGGCAAACATCCAGGGGTCGTAGCGCAGCAGCGGCGCCATCTGCATCGCGGCCATGCCGCTGTAGTGCATCGCGCCAACTCCAGCGCCGACCAGTACCCCGCCGATACACAGCTGCAGCAGGCTCAGGTTGCGCCGCGCCAGCACCGTCAACGCCACCCATGAAGCCGCCAGGCTCGGCAGCATTGAAAGCAAAGTTACGTCGAGATCAAAACGCACCTCGGCGCACAGCTGAAACGCCAGCATGCCGAGAAAGTGCATGGCCCAGACCCCAGGGCCAGCGAGCCAGTCAGAATGGTAATCTGCCGCCACCAGGCGGTTTCACTGTCGCGGGCCACGCCTGCCAGCTGCAGGGCCATGCCTGAGGTGAATACGGCAATGCACAGCGACATCAGCACCAGTAACGGGTCGTAATTGCTGAGTACCAGTACGCTGGGATCGGCACCGGCAATAAACAACTGATCAAGAAAATGCATACCACCCCAAGACTGCATCGGTTGTGCATGCGCACTAGTGGCGCAATGACAGCATGACAAACGAGACTGTCCGGTGTGTCAATCAAACGCCGACAAAAAAAGCCCGCCAATGGCGGGCTTTTTGGGGTTTACAGCGATCAGGCGGAGAGTTCGACCAGCAGCTTGTTCAGACGCTGCACGTAAGCGGCCGGGTCTTTCAGGTTGTCGCCGGCGGCCAGGGCAGCCTGATCGAAGAGGATATGACTGAGGTCGGCAAAGCGATCTTCATCGGCCTCGGCATCCAGTTTCTCGATCAGCGGGTGGCTTGGGTTGAACTCGAAGATCGGCTTGGAATCCGGCACCTTCTGCCCGCTGGCTTCGAGGATCTGACGCATCTGCAGGCCCAGGTCCTGCTCACCAATGGCCAGGATGGCTGGCGAATCGGTCAGGCGGTGCGAAACGCGTACGTCGGCAACCTGCTCACCCAGCGCAGTCTTCAAACGCTCGACCAGACCTTCTTTGGCCTTGGCGACTTCCTCTTGGGCCTTCTTGTCCTCTTCCGAATCTAGCTTGCCGAGGTCCAGATCGCCACGTGCCACGTCGACGAAATGTTTGCCGTCGAACTCGGTCAGGTAGCTCATCAGCCACTCATCGATACGGTCGGTGAGCAGCAGCACTTCGATGCCTTTCTTGCGGAACACTTCCAGGTGCGGGCTGTTCTTCACCTGGGCATAGGATTCGCCAGTCAGGTAGTAGACCTTGTCCTGACCTTCGGCCATGCGCGCGATGTACTCGCCCAGGCCCACGCTCTGCTCGCCATCTTCAGTACGGGTGGAGGCAAAGCGCAGCAGGCCGGCGATCTTCTCCTTGTTGGCGAAGTCTTCTGCCGGGCCTTCCTTGAGCACCTGGCCAAAGTTCTTCCAGAAGCTCTTGTATTGCTCAGGCTCGTTCTTGGCCAGCTTTTCCAGCATGTCCAGCACGCGCTTGGTCAGCGCCGACTTCATCGAGTCGATGATCGGGTCTTTCTGCAGGATTTCGCGGGATACGTTCAGCGACAGATCGTTGGAGTCGACCACGCCTTTGATAAAACGCAGGTACAGCGGCAGGAAGGACTCGGCCTGATCCATGACGAATACGCGCTGCACATAGAGTTTCAGGCCACGCGGCGCTTCACGCTGATACAGATCGAACGGTGCACGCGCCGGGGTGTACAGCAGCGAGGTGTATTCCAGCTTGCCTTCGACCTTGTTGTGGCTCCAGCTCAGCGGGTTCTCGAAATCGTGACCGATGTGCTTGTAGAACTCCTGGTATTCCTCGTCCTTGATCTCGGTACGCGGACGGGTCCACAGGGCGCTGGCACGGTTGACGGTTTCCCACTCGACTTCAGCGGGCTTGTCCTTCTCCTCGCCATGGAATTCCTTCGGCAACTCGATCGGCAAAGCAATGTGGTCGGAGTATTTCTTGATGATGTTGCGCAGACGCCAGCCATCGGCGAACTCGTCTTCGCCGGCTTTCAGGTGCAGGACGATACGGGTACCGCGCTCGGCTTTTTCAACAGTGGCAACTTCGAACTCGCCCTCGCCTTTGCTCGACCAGTGCACGCCTTCACTGGCCGGGCTACCGGCGCTGCGGCTGTACACATCAACCTTGTCGGCAACGATAAAGGCCGAGTAGAAGCCCACACCGAACTGACCGATCAGGTGCGAATCCTTCTTCTGGTCGCCGGTCAGGTGCTTCATGAAATCAGCGGTGCCGGATTTGGCGATGGTGCCCAGATGAGTGATCGCATCTTCGCGACTCATGCCGATGCCGTTGTCTTCGAGGGTAACGGTCTTGGCGTCCTTGTCGAAACTGACGCGAATTTTCAGTTCAGCGCCGCCTTCGAGCAACTCAGGCTTGGCCAGCGCTTCGAAACGCAGCTTGTCGGTGGCATCCGATGCGTTGGAAATCAGTTCCCGAAGGAAGATTTCCTTGTTCGAATACAGCGAATGGATCATCAGGTGAAGCAGTTGCTTCACCTCGGTCTGGAAGCCCAGGGTTTCTTTTTGAGTTTCCACACTCATGCTCTCTTACTCCACGTTGTTGACGAAGCCGCAGTGCGGCGGATGTCATACAGGTGGAGGCATGTTGTGCGATTTCAAGTGCTTGGCTCAGGGCTCAAGCAACTCGATGCGCGTAATTTCTTCCGGCAGCAGGCTGTAACTGACCTCACCTTGCCCGCTCATGCGCTGACGCAGAATGATCCGCCCGTCCTGATCGATACCATGGAAACGCCCTTCGGCACTGTTACCACGCTCGGTGGTTGCACGCATGCTGAGGTTTTCATAACGGTTGGGACTGCGCAGCAAGCCATCGAGGCTGAAGCGCACGCGCCGATCTAGGGGCCGGCTGACGCGCTCCGGAACGACTGCCGCCACTGCAGCCGGTTTGGCCTCGGCAACAGGCGGCGCAACGGCGCTAGGTAACGGCGGAAAGCTATCGGCAGCAACCTGCCAGCCACGCTTGTCCTGCTTCTGCAACAGGATCGGCAATTGCTGCAGCTCACCGTTGATCCGTGCCTGGACGTCTAGATCAACCCTCTGCAGTGGAAAGTTCAAGTTACCGATCGGCAACAATTCCACCCGGCGAGTGGCAAAGCGGCGCTCCAAGTAGTCCTCAATCACATGGCTGACGGTATCCACCGAGTCGAACTGGCGATCGACTGTATCGCCCTGATAACGCAGGCCATTGCGGAACAGCTCAAGCTTGCCGCTCTGGGTGGTTTTGAACTGCGGCGGCAGTACCAGGTGGAAATCACCGGCCAGCTTGTTCGGCGGCACCGGCTGCAGGTCCAGATGCAAGGTGTAGCCGCGGCTCAAGCGCCGCGCTTCGGGCAACTCCTGCTCAGGCAGTAACCAGCTGATTTCCACCTCCGGCAGTATGCCTTTATCGGCCGGCAACACATCGAACCGTACCGGGCCCCTGTCGACTTTCGGCAGACGAATCACCAGTTCGCTCTGGGCGAAGAAATCCTGCCCCTCACGCAAGCTCAATACGCCATCGAGCAACTCGGCCTGTTGCGGCGCAAATGGCCGGCCATTCAACTCACCGCGCAGATCGATAGCCAGCTCGGCCGGTGCCTGCACCTCAGGCTTGAGCCACTTGAGGCTGAGGATGGCCTCCAGACGTTGCGCATCATGGTTGGCCAGCAACGTCAGGCCGACCACCAGCGGAATAATCCCCAAACAGGCCAACATCACGGCCGGCCGCGCCGAACGCCAGTGGCGCAACACATACAGCAAGGTGAACGGCGGGATGAAACTGGCCCAGCCCCACAGCAGGCTGGTAGCAAAGGCGCGCATCACCAGCCAGACCAACCCGGCGAGTATCAGCAGCAAGCCACCCAGAATCAGCAGCGCATCCATTCAGTAATCCTTAGCGATGGTTAAACAAGGGGTTATCCGCAGACCCGACTGCCCTCAAGGTTCATCGACCTTAAAGTGCGCCCGCGCCGTGGCAATTGGCTCGGTCTGGTTGGTTTGCCAGGCAGTAATGGCCACGTTGGCAACCCGGCGACCCTGGCGCCACACCTGGCATTGCACGAAGGTGTCACGATAATGGCCGGCGCGAAGGTAATCTATCGAGAAGTCGATGATTTTCGGCAAATGTGGAATGCCCATAAACATCAGCAGATGAAGCATCGCCGAATGCTCCATAAAACCGGCGATCACCCCACCATGCAGCGCGGGTAAGGTCGGGTTACCGATATTGTCCTGGTTGGCCGGCAGGCGAAACACCATGTCATCGCCCAGGCGCAGGCACTCGATGCCAAGCAATTTGGCGTAAGGAATCAGACTGATCAGCGGGTCATAGTTATTCTGCTCGTGGGCTTCGCGCACCAGCTGGTTGAGGTTCAGCGTGCTCATTGGCCAGCTCCCTTGGCAGTGCGTTGCAGATCGGCAGGTTTACCCATGCGCATAAAGGCACCGACCACATGGGCAATCGGTTCATCGGGATTGTCCTGATAGGCATAGCCGCGGGTAAAGATAATGTTCTCGGTCACCCGGTAGCACTCAGCGAAACCAAATACATCCTTGTTCGGCTCTGCCGGGCGCATGTAATCGATGCGCAGGTCGAGGGTCGGGCAGATTTCGAACTCAGGCAGCACGCACACGGTGGAAATGCCGCAGGTGGTGTCCATCAGTGTGGTGATCGCACCACCGTGGATCACACCGGTTTCCGGGTTACCAACAATCTGTGGGCTGTAGGGCAAACGCAGGATCAGCCCCTGCGCATCAGCGCTGTGCACACTTATACCGAGCACCTGGCAATGACGCAGGACCGCTAGAAAACGCTGCGCCCGCACAGCAATAGGAGAATCACTCATGACTTCAGACTCAGGACAACTGTACAAAGGGTGAGCATGATACTCGCAGACACCAGGCCCGGCACCACGGAGCCGACATGATGACGAGAACTGCCGGCAAATTAATAGGGAACTTCGACGAAACTGCGCTATTTAATGGCTATGCCCGGGCGACCGGCATTGATTTCTACATTACAAGGAGTACTAACCGTACAAAAGCCATTCACCTATGCTCTGCTTCTCGCCGCCATGCTCGGCCTGGCAGCCTGCGAGAAAACCCCGGAAGACAAAGTAGAGTCGGCCAAGGAGTCCGCTGCTGAAGCCATCGAATCCATGGGTGATGCCGTTGAAGAAACTGGCGAAGCCATCGAGCAGAAAGCTGATGAGGTGATGGGCACCGAGCCAACCACTGGCGAGAAAATCGAAGACGCTGCCAATGATGCAGCTGACGCTCTCAAAGATGCTGGCGATGAAGTAAAAGACGCTGTCGACGGCCAATAAGCCTTCCAGCTGAATCAAACAGGCCCGCTGATGCGGGCCTGTTTGTTTATGGCGCAATCAAAGCGCCGGGGTAAGCATCAGCAGCAGGCTACACAGCAGCCCGACCACCCAGACCAGACTGCGCTGCCAGTGCAAGTCAGCCCAGTAAAAGAACAGATAGAGCACCCGCGCCACAACGAAGGTCACGGCCAAGACATCCACCAGAACGCCGTGGCTACTGGTCACATGGGCCATCAGTACGCCAACGGCAAACAGCGGAAACGCTTCAAAACTGTTCAGGTGCGCGGCCAGGGCTCGCGCGCCAAAGCCGGTCAGACGCGCTTGCTGAGCGCGCGGATGGTGATTGTCGTAATGACCGTCACCCTCCTTCGCCATGGCCTTGGCCACCGGGGCCTTGGCGATAAAGATCAGTAATGCACTGATAAAGATGCACCAGAATGGGATGCTCATTCGCTTTTCTCCTTGGGCGATTCGAACGCCGGGGTCTGGGTGTAGACCATCACTTCCAGTACATCTGAGTGAAACTCACGGCGGTACAACACCAATACCACACCTGTGCTGACCAACATGAAAAACCATGGGTTGATAAACCAGGCCAGGGTTGCCATGCCGAAGTAATAGGCACGCAAACCCTGGTTGAACTGGTTGGCAGCCATCGAGATCACCCGCGCGGTGCGTTCGGCAAAGGCCTTGCGCTCCTGCTCCGTCACGTGCCGCTCGCCCACCATCGGCGCAGATCCCACTAGCACGGCGGCGAAGTTGTACTGACGCATGCACCAGCTGAAGGTAAAGAAGGCGTAGACAAATACCACCCCCAGGCACAGCAGTTTGACTTCGGACAGCTCACGACTGGCTGCCTGGACAAACGGCAGATCGGCCAGCAGTGATACCGCGCGATCAGAGGCGCCAAGCACGGTCAGAATACCGGCGAGGATGATCAGCGTACTCGAGGCAAAGAATGAGGCGTTGCGTTCCAGATTGCCGATCACGTTGGCATCGGCGATGCGGTTGTCGCGCAGCAGCATGCGACGCATCCAGTCTTCGCGGTACAGGTGCAGCACACTGGCCAGACATGGCGTGGTGCGACCCTTGGCCTGGGCATAACGGGTGTAACCGGCCCAGCAGACGACAAACCAGAGAACGGCAAGCAGGTGCGGTAGGTAGTAGTCACTGATTGGCATGCAGACTCCTTGTTAACTTGCGCCGATTATAGACAGGCCTGGCTTTCAGCTGGCCAACAAAAAGGCCGCTCAATGAGCGGCCTAGGGTAAACAGCAGAGGCTGAGCAGCCGAACTTAAGCTGCCGCAGTTTTCGGCATACCCAGTACGCGGTCCACCACAACAGCCAGGGCCAGGGTCAGCAGCACCGGCAACAGCCAGCCGAGGCTCTGGTCCGCCAGCGGCAATTGGCTGAAGAAGCTTGGGACCAGCGCCTTGCCGCCGGCGGCGGCAATACCGTCAACCAGGCCAAACACCAGAGTAACCGCCATCACCGGGCGGAATACCCGCGCCGACGAGCACCACAGATCATCCAGCAGACTCAGCGCCACCAAAACGATAGCCAGCGGGTACAAACCGACCAGTACCGGAATCGAAAAGCTGATCAGTTGGGTCAGACCCTGATTGGCCACCAACAGACTGAACAGACCGAAGGTGATCACAACTGCACGGTAAGAAACCGGCAACAAGCCGCTGAAGAACTCACCACAGGCCGTCAACAGCCCCACAGCCGTGGTCAGGCAGGCCAGGGTAATAACCACGGCCAACAGCAGGCTGCCGGCCGTGCCGAAGGTGTGCTGCACATAGGCGGTAAGAATCTGCACGCCGTTCTGCGCCTCTCCGGCAATCCCCTGGCTAGTCGCACCGAGATAGAACAGCGCCAGGTAGACCAGCGACAGTCCGACTGCAGCGATCAGGCCGGCAATCACCGAGTAACGGGTAATCAGCTTGCCGTCGGTCACACCATGGTCACGAATCGCAGTGGCAATCACGATGCCGAACACCAGCGCACCGAGGGTATCCATGGTCAGGTAACCCTGCAGAAAACCCTGCACAAAGGGCGCACTCTGATAATCAGGCGATACCTGACCGATCTCCCCTGCGGGAACCAGCAACGCCGCACCGCCCAATACCAACAGTGCAGCCAGCAGCACCGGGGTGATGTACTTGCCGATGCGATCCACCAGTTGCCCGGGATTAAGGGACAGGAACAACACCGCAGCAAAGTAGGCCAAGGTATAGAGCAGCAACGCTGTGCTGTTATTGCCGCTGAACGGGGCGACGCCCATCTCGAACGACACCACAGCCGTGCGCGGCGTGGCAAACAACGGGCCGATGGCCAGGTAAACCGCAACGGCAAACAGCACGCCAGCGCGCTTGCCTAGCGGTGCGGTGAGCAACGCCATACCACCGCCGACACGCGCCAGGGCAACGATGGTCAGTAGCGGCAAGCCGACACCGGTGAGCAGAAAGCCCAACGCCGCCAGGCCAATGTTCTCGCCCGCCGCCATACCGGCGCTAGGCGGAAAGATGATGTTGCCGGCGCCCAGGAACAGCGCAAACGTCATAAAACCAAGGGCCAGGAGATCCGAGCCTTTCAAACGAGTCATAGAAGGGAATACCACAGGCAGAAAGTTAAAGGTTCCGAGGGTTTCCCGATGGATCGGGGGAAACGTCACCCAGCCGGTTAAGCGGGGCCACTGCAGCACCCTGAACCGCTTGTGGCGGAGCAGGCGCTAATAGTTGCAAGCCTAACGAAATTGACGCGACAGCGGCACTGGCACAGGTCAGTCTGTCGGACTGGTGAAAAAAGCTGTCGCATCAACAACAGTTCATCCCTGGCCGCAATAAAAAAGGCCACCCGAAGGTGGCCTTTCATGAGCAGTCAGCAACGCTTAGGCGTTTTTGACTTCCCAACCGGTCAGCTCGGCCAGAGCCTTGCCGATATCAGCCAGGGAACGCACGGTTTTCACACCGGCGTCTTGCAGGGCTGCGAACTTCTCGTCTGCAGTACCCTTGCCGCCGGAAATGATTGCGCCGGCGTGGCCCATACGCTTGCCCGCCGGAGCGGTTACACCAGCGATGTAGGACACTACTGGCTTGGTCACGTTGGCCTTGATGTAAGCAGCAGCTTCTTCTTCAGCCGAACCGCCGATCTCACCGATCATCACGATCGCTTCGGTCTTCGGGTCTTCCTGGAACAGCTTCAGGATGTCGATGAAGTTGGAGCCCGGGATCGGGTCACCACCGATGCCGACGCAGGTGGACTGACCGAAACCGGCGTCAGTGGTCTGCTTGACGGCTTCGTAAGTCAGGGTGCCGGAACGCGACACGATGCCGACTTTGCCTGGCAGGTGGATGTGGCCTGGCATGATGCCGATCTTGCACTCGCCCGGCGTGATCACGCCTGGGCAGTTCGGGCCGATCAGGACCACGCCCAGCTCGTCGCACTTGACCTTGGCTTCCAGCATGTCGATGGTTGCGATGCCTTCGGTGATGCAAACGATCAGCTTGATGCCGCCCATGGCCGCTTCAAGGATCGAGTCCTTGCAGAACGGAGCCGGAACGTAGATCACGCTGGCGGTGGCGCCAGTCTGCTCGACTGCTTCACGCACGGTGTTGAACACCGGCAGATTCAGGTGAGTGGTGCCGCCTTTGCCCGGAGTCACGCCGCCAACCATCTTGGTGCCGTAGGCGATGGCTTGTTCGGAGTGGAAAGTACCCTGCGAGCCGGTGAAGCCCTGGCAGATAACTTTGGTGTCTTTATTGATCAGGACGCTCATTACTTGCCCTCCGCAGCTTTGACGACTTGCTGAGCAGCGTCGGTCAGGCTGGTTGCCGCGATGATGTTCAGGCCGCTTTCTGCCAGGACTTTAGCGCCCAGTTCAGCGTTGTTACCTTCCAGACGGACGACAACCGGGATTTTCACGCCGACTTCTTTCACTGCACCGATGATGCCTTCGGCAATCATGTCGCAACGAACAATACCGCCGAAGATATTGACCAGTACGGCAGCCACGTTGCTGTCGGACAGGATGATCTTGAAGGCTTCGGTCACGCGCTCTTTGGTTGCGCCGCCACCTACGTCGAGGAAGTTGGCTGGCTTGCCGCCGTGCAGGTTGACGATGTCCATGGTGCCCATGGCCAGGCCGGCACCGTTGACCATGCAACCGATGTTGCCTTCCAGCGCTACGTAGTTCAGTTCGAACTTGGCAGCGTGGGCTTCACGCGGATCGTCCTGGGACGGATCGTGCATGGCGCGCAGCTTCGGCTGACGGTACAGGGCGTTGCTGTCGATGTTGATCTTGGCGTCGAGGCAATGCAGGTTGCCGTCAGCCTTGATTACCAGCGGGTTCACTTCCAGCAGAGCCAGGTCATAGTCCTGGAACAGCTTGGCCAGGCCAACGAAGATCTGGGTGAACTGCTTGATCTGATCACCTTCCAGGCCCAGCTGGAATGCCAGCTCGCGGCCCTGGAACGGCTGAGCGCCGACCAGCGGGTCGATGGTCGCCTTGAGGATCTTCTCAGGGGTGTCGTGCGCCACTTTCTCGATGTCCACGCCACCTTCGGTGGAAGCCATAAACACGATGCGACGGCTGGAACGGTCAACGACCGCGCCCAGGTACAGCTCCTTGGCGATGTCGGTGCAGGACTCGACCAGGATCTTGGTCACTGGCTGACCGTTGGCATCTGTCTGGTAAGTCACCAGACGCTTGCCCAGCCAGTTGGCGGCGAAGGCTTTGGCGTCTTCTTTGTTCTTAACCAGCTTCACGCCGCCCGCTTTACCGCGGCCACCAGCGTGGACTTGAGCCTTGACGACCCACTCGCTGCCACCGATTTTTTCGCAGGCTGCTGCGGCTTCTTCCGGGGTGTCTACCGCGAAGCCCTTGGATACGGGCAGGCCGTATTCAGCGAACAGCTGCTTACCCTGATACTCGTGGAGATTCATGCTTGTCTACCGTCTTCGTTTAGGTATTGCGCATACGGTGCTGCACTTGTGATGCCGCACCACCTGTGACTGCTTCTGCAGCAATCCGGCTGACGTTCCGCGCAGAACCTGAGCTGTACGCGGGCAGTCGGCCGTGGTTCTTCCTGTTGAGCTGCACCTTCACCGGTACACAACGCCGGTGAAGGCATCCGCTCAAACAAACAACGTCTTAACGCTTCTTGCGGTTGGCGATGTGGATGGCGTGGCCATTCACTGCCAGAGCAGCTTCATGCAGCGCTTCGGACAGCGTCGGGTGGGAGAACACCATCATTCCCAGATCCTCGGCGCTGGTGCCGAACTCCATACCGATTGCACCCTGCTGAACCAGTTCGGCAGCGCTTGGGCCAATCACGTGTACACCCAGAACGCGGTCGGTGGTGGCATCGGCGATCACCTTGACCATACCGCCGGTGTCGTTGGCCGCCATGGCGCGACCGCTGGCAGCGAACGGGAAGGTGCCGACGTTAACGGCAACGCCTTCGGTCTTCAGCTGCTGCTCGGTTTTACCGACCCATGCGATTTCCGGGTGGGTGTAGATAACCGACGGGATCAGGTCGTAGTTCATCTGGGCTTTATGGCCGGCGATGCGCTCGGCAACCATGATGCCCTCTTCCGAGGCTTTATGAGCCAGCATCGCGCCGCGCACCACGTCACCAATGGCGTAAACGCCCGGTACGCTGGTGGCGCACTGGTCGTCAACGAAGATGAAGCCACGCTCGTCCATGTCGACGCCGCTGTCGGCCGCCAGCAGGTCGGTGGTCACGGGGCGGCGGCCGACTGCAACAATCAGCTTGTCGAACACGATCTTCTGCTCGCCTTCGGCGTCGGTGAAGTTGACGGTAACCTGCTTCTTCTTCACTTCCGAGCCGGTCACGCGAGCGCCCAGGCGGATTTTCAGGCCTTGCTTGGTGAAGGTTTTCAGCGCTTCCTTGGCGATCTGCTCATCGGCAGCCGGGAGGAACTTGTCCAGCGCTTCCAGCACAGTCACTTCAGCACCCAGGCGAGCCCAGACCGAACCCAGTTCCAGACCGATTACGCCAGCGCCGATCACACCCAGCTTCTTCGGCACACTCTGGAATTCCAAAGCGCCAGTGGAATCAACGATCACGTCCTGGTCAACCGGAGCTGGCGGAATGTCGATTGGTTTGGAACCGGAGGCCAGAATCACGTTCTCGGCTTCGACGATCTGCGTCTTGCCATCGGAGCCGGTGACTTCAACCTGCTTGTTCGCCAGCAGCTTGCCGTGACCTTCGAGCAGGGTCACGCCATTGGCTTTGAACAGCGTGGCAACGCCGCCAGTGAGATTTTTCACGATGTTGGCCTTACGACCGATCATCGCTGGCACGTCGATGGTTACGCCTTTGGCTTCGATACCGTGAATGGCAAAGCCTTCGTGCGCTTCGTGGTACTTCCAGGAGCTGTCCAGCAGCGCCTTGGAGGGAATGCAACCGACGTTCAGGCAAGTACCACCGAGCGCAACCTTGCCCTCTTTGTCCTGGTACTTCTCGATGCATGCAGTCTTCAAACCGAGCTGAGCTGCTTTGATGGCGGCTACGTAGCCACCAGGGCCGGCACCGATGACTACCACGTCGAATTTCTGGGTCATAACGTATTCCTTCTCGAATAAACCGGACGGCCCTGATTAGAGGGCCGCCGTGGGAGAAACTGGCTTTTAGATGTCCAGCAGCAGACGCGCCGGGTCTTCCAGCAAGTTCTTGATGGTCACCAGGAAGGTCACGGCTTCCTTACCATCGATCAGGCGGTGGTCGTAGGACAACGCCAGGTACATCATCGGACGGATAACCACCTGACCATTCACGGCCATCGGACGCTGGATGATGTTGTGCATACCCAGAATCGCGGCTTGCGGTGGGTTGACGATCGGCGTCGACATCATCGAACCGAAAGTACCACCATTGGTGATGGTGAAGGTGCCGCCGGTCATTTCTTCGATCGACAGTTTGCCGTCTTTGGCTTTTTTGCCGAAGGTGGCGATGCCGTTCTCGATTTCAGCCAAGCTCATCAGCTCGGCATTACGCAGCACCGGGACTACCAGGCCACGGTCGCTGGACACGGCAACACCAATGTCGGCGTAGCCGTGGTAAACGATGTCATTACCGTCGATCGAGGCGTTGACTGCCGGGAAACGCTTCAGCGCCTCGGTAGCGGCCTTGACGAAGAACGACATAAAGCCCAGGCGCACGCCATTGTGGCTCTTTTCGAACAGGTCCTTGTACTTCGAACGCAGCGCCATGACTTCGGTCATGTCGACTTCGTTGAAGGTAGTCAGCATCGCCATGGAGGACTGAGCTTCGACCAGACGCTCGGCGATCTTGGCACGCAGGCGGGTCATTGGCACACGCTTCTCGGTACGA
The DNA here is from genome assembly GCF_900105355.1 of Pseudomonas anguilliseptica. Lineage (NCBI taxonomy): Bacteria > Pseudomonadati > Pseudomonadota > Gammaproteobacteria > Pseudomonadales > Pseudomonadaceae > Pseudomonas > Pseudomonas anguilliseptica. Next base: position 3,987,664 of record NZ_FNSC01000001.1, on the reverse strand, counting down.
TCGCCAGTGGCGAATACCGGTGCAGCAGCAGGCGCGGCAGGCTTGGCGGCAGGTGCAGCAGCCGGCGCGTTCTTCTTCGCTTCAACGGCAACAACCACATCTTCCTTGGTTACACGACCGCCTTTACCGGTGCCAGCAATGCTGTTCGGGTCAATGCCATTTTCTTCGGCGATCTTGCGCGCAGCTGGGGAGAGGATCTGGTCGTCGCCTGCGGCAGCAGCTGGTGCAGCGGCGGCAGGTGCAGCAGCCTGAGCGGCAACAGCCGGCGCAGGAGCAGCAGCGCCGCCTTCACCCAGGGTGCCGAGCAGTTCGTTGGACAGAACGGTGTCGCCTTCATTCTTGATGATTTGCGCGAGGACGCCATCGGCCTCGGCCAGCACTTCGATCACTACCTTGTCGGTTTCGATGTCGACGATCAGTTCGTCGCGCTTGACCGCATCGCCCGGCTTCTTGTGCCAAGTGGCCACGGTGCCGTCGGCAACCGATTCCGGGAAAGTAGGGGCTTTGATCTCGATAGCCATTGTGTGTGGTTCCTTAAATTCGGTTTCTTCTAGCAGGCGGCCCAGTTGGCCGCCTGTTGCGCGAAGGCGTTAAACAGTAAAGGCGTCTTGCAGGAGTTTTTCCTGCTGTTCGGCGTGCATCGATGCATAACCACAGGCCGGTGCAGCAGACGCATCACGACCGGCGTACTCGAGGAACAGCGCTTTCTTGTGCGCTGTCGCCACGCGACGCATGTGATGCTGGCTGCAGTACCAGGCGCCCTGGTTCATCGGCTCTTCCTGACACCAGACGATGTGCTTGAGGTTCTTGTACGGGGCAATTGCCTCGGCCAGATCATCTTCCGGGAACGGATAGAGCTGCTCGATACGCACAATGGCGATGTCTTCGCGGCCTTCGTTGCGGCGCTTCTCCAGCAAGTCGTAGTAAACCTTGCCGCTGCACAGAATCAGACGCTCGACTTTCTTCGGGTCGATGGCATCGATCTCCGGAATCACGGTCTGGAACGAGCCTTCGGCCAGATCTTCCAGAGTCGAGATGGCCAATTTGTGGCGCAGCAGCGACTTCGGCGTCAATACGACCAATGGCTTGCGCAGCGGGCGAATCACCTGACGACGCAGCAAGTGGTAGATCTGCGCTGGGGTGGTCGGTACCGCCACCTGCATGTTGTGCTCGGCGCACAGCTGCAGATAACGCTCCAGACGCGCCGAGCTGTGCTCAGGCCCCTGCCCTTCATAACCGTGCGGCAGCAGCATGGTCAGGCCGCACAGACGGCCCCACTTGTGCTCGCCACTGGAAATGAACTGATCGAACACCACCTGAGCACCGTTGGCGAAGTCGCCGAACTGCGCTTCCCAGATCACCAGCGACTGCGGCTGTGTGGTGGCGTAGCCGTATTCGAAGGCCAGTACGGCTTCTTCCGAGAGGAAGGAGTCGTACAGATCGAAACGTGGCTGCCCCTGATACAGGTTCTGCAGCGGCAGATGGGTGCCGGCATCCTTCTGGTTGTGCAGCACCGCATGACGGTGCGAGAAGGTGCCGCGGCCGATGTCCTGGCCGGTCATGCGGATCGGGTGGCCTTCGAACAACAGGGTGGCGTAGGCCATGGTCTCGGCGTAGCCCCAGTTGATCGGCAGCGCACCTGCGCTCATCTTCTGGCGGTCTTCGAGAATTTTCGCAACCTGGCGCTGCACGACGAAGCCTTCCGGAATTTCCAGCAGCTTGTTGGACAGCTCCTGCAGGGTTTTCAGCTCGAAACGCGTGTCGTGACGCGCGGTCCAGGCGTGACCCAGGTACGGACGCCAATCGACGAACAGCTCCTTGTTCGGCTCTTTGACCAAGCTCTTGACCACATGCTGACCGTTGTCCAGCGCTGTGCGGTACTCGTCGATCTTGGCCTGCACCTCATCGGCCGACTGACGCGCGGCTGCAGTCAGCACTTCGGCATACAGCTCACGAGTGGTGCGCTGCTTGGTGATTTGCTGATACATGATCGGCTGGGTGCCGCTCGGCTCGTCGGCCTCGTTGTGGCCGCGACGGCGGTAGCAGACCAGGTCGATGACCACATCACGCTTGTACTGCATGCGGTAATCGACAGCCAGCTGGGTGACGAACAGCACTGCTTCCGGATCATCACCGTTCACGTGCAGGATCGGCGCCTGAATCATCTTCGCCACATCGGTGCAGTACTCGGTGGAACGCGAGTCCAGCGGGTTGCTGATGGTGAAGCCGACCTGGTTGTTGATCACGATGTGGATGGTGCCGCCCGTCTTGAAGCCGCGAGTCTGCGACATCTGGAAGGTTTCCATGACCACACCCTGACCGGCGAAGGCCGCATCACCGTGCAGGGAAACCGGCAGCACTTTTTCGCCGCTGGCATCGCTGCGACGGTCCTGACGGGCGCGTACGGAACCTTCGACCACTGGAGAAACGATCTCCAGGTGGGACGGGTTGAATGCCATCGCCAGGTGTACTTCACCGCCAGCGGTCATCACGTTGGAGGAGAAACCCTGGTGGTATTTCACGTCACCGGAGGACAGGCCTTCGGTTTTCTTGCCTTCGAACTCGTCGAACAGGTCGCGCGGGTTCTTGCCGAAGGTGTTGACCAGTACGTTGAGGCGGCCACGGTGGGCCATGCCAATGACGATTTCCTTGGTGCCGTAAGAACCGGAACGCTGGATCAGCTCATCGAGCAGCGGAATCAGGCTCTCGCCGCCTTCCAGACCGAAACGCTTGGTGCCTGGATACTTGGTGCCAAGGTACTTTTCCAGACCTTCAGCTGCGGTCAGGCGCTCAAGCAGGTGGCTCTGCACCTCAACCGAAAATTGTGGGCGACCACGGACGCTTTCCAGACGCTGCTGGAACCAGCTGCGCTGCTCGGAATCAACGATATGGGTGAACTCGGCACCGATGGTGCGGCAATATGTCTGCTGCAACGCATCGCGAATTTCGCGCAGAGTAGCCTCTTCCTTGCCAATGAACAGCCCACCGGTACGGAAGGTAGTGTCCAGGTCGGCATCGGTCAGACCATAGTGATTGATTGCCAGGTCAGCCGGCACAGGACGCTTCCAGAGGCCAAGCGGATCGAGCTGGGCAGCCTGATGGCCGCGCATGCGATAAGCCTGAATCAGGCGTAGCACTTCGACTTGCTTCTTCTCGTGCTCACTGCTGACGCTGCCAGCGGACACTGGTTGGGCGCGGCGCTGATTTTTAGCGAGCAGGACGAAATGATCGCGAATCGTTGAGTGCGATACGTCTGTGGCGGCGCTGCCGTCGGTCGGCAACTTCTGGAAGTAAGTGCGCCACTCTTCTGGCACAGCGTTGGGATCGTGCAGGTAAAGCTCATAGAGCTCTTCCACATAGGCAGCGTTACCACCGGATAGGTGGGCACTGTCCCACATGCGCTGCATCACGCTTTCTTGCATGCTTGGTCACCCTCGGTAAGGGGACACCACCGGCGAAGAAACCGCATGGCTGTCAGTCCTGAAGCAGCGACTGGTAAGCCACTACGGATCCCGCAGATAGTCCGGGCACCAGCCCGGATGCCCCTGCTGGTCGTCATATTTTTCAAATTAAGAACCACCGCTTTGTGAGCAGCAGCCCTGGCTAAAACTACGGCGCTGGGTTGAAAGCAGCGCCGCAGGTGTTACAGGTCTAGCAAACAACCGTGAATCAGGTACCGCTTTTCAGCAGCATGTTACGGACGTGGCCGATCGCCTTGGTCGGGTTGAGACCCTTAGGGCAGACGTTCACGCAGTTCATGATGCCACGGCAACGGAACACACTGAACGGATCATCCAGCGACGCCAGACGCTGTTCGGTCTGGGTATCACGGCTGTCCGCCAGGAAACGATAAGCCTGCAGCAGCGCAGCTGGACCGAGGAACTTGTCTGGATTCCACCAGAACGACGGACAGCTGGTCGAGCAGCACGCGCACAGGATGCACTCGTACAGACCATCCAGCTTCTCACGCTCTTCCGGCGACTGCAGACGCTCGATGGCCGGAGCCGGCGTGTTGTTCTGCAGGTATGGCTGCACCTTCTCGTACTGCTTGTAGAAGATGCTCATATCAACAGCCAGGTCACGGATGACCGGCAGGCCAGGTAGCGGGCGAATTACCAGCTTGCCGCCTTTCAGGCCAGCCGCCGAGATCGGCGTGATGCAGGCCAGGCCATTCTTGCCATTGATGTTCATGCCATCGGAACCGCACACGCCTTCACGGCAGGAACGACGATAGGAGAAACCCTCGTCCTGTTCCTTGATCAGCGCCAGTACGTCAAGAACCATGATGTCCTTGCCGCCGGTGTCGACCTGGAAATCCTGCATAAACGGAGCAGCATCTTTTTCCGGGTTGTAACGATAAACGCTTACTTGCAACAGATTGGCTTGCGACATATCAGGCACCCTTAATAAGTCCGGACCTTGGGTTCAAACGCTGGAACTGTCTTCGGCGAGAAGTTGACCGAACGCTTGCTCACGCGCTTTTCACCTGGGATATACAGGGAATGGCACAGCCAGTTTTCGTCGTCACGTTCTTCGAAGTCTTCACGAGCGTGAGCACCACGGGATTCTTTACGAACCTCGGCAGCGATCGCGGTGGCTTCTGCCACTTCGAGAAGGTTTTGCAGTTCCAATGCTTCGATACGCGCAGTGTTGAATGCCTGGCTCTTGTCCGCGATCTTGACAGTCACGATCCGCTCACGCAGGTCGGCCAGTTGGGCGATGCCCTTCTGCATGTACTCACCGGTGCGGAATACACCGAAGTAGTTTTGCATGCACTGTTGCAGCTCTTTACGCAGCGGCGCGACATCTTCGCCAGTGGTGCGCTCGTTGACGCCCGCCAGACGCTTGAGCGACAGCTCGATGTCGGTTTCGCTGGCACCACGGACTTCCACGCCTTCTTTCAGCGCTTTTTCCAGGTGCAGGCCAGCAGCGCGACCAAACACCACCAGGTCGAGCAGCGAGTTGCCACCCAGACGGTTGGCACCGTGAACCGATACGCACGCCACTTCGCCCACGGCGAACAGACCTTCGATGATCTTGTCGTTGCCGTTGGCATCCTGGGTGATGGCCTGACCGTGAATATTGGTCGGCACGCCGCCCATCATGTAGTGGCAGGTAGGGATGACCGGAACCGGAGCGACGACCGGGTCGACGTGAGCGAAAGTCTTCGACAGCTCACAGATGCCTGGCAGGCGGCTGTGCAGCACGTCTTCACCAAGGTGGTCGAGCTTCAGCAGTACGTGGTCCTTGTCCGGGCCACAGCCGTTGCCGGCGATGACTTCCTTGACCATGGAGCGGGCAACCACATCGCGACCAGCCAGGTCTTTAGCGTTCGGCGCATAGCGCTCCATGAACCGCTCGCCATGGGCGTTGATCAGGTAACCACCTTCACCACGGCAACCTTCAGTAACCAGTACGCCAGCACCGGCAATACCGGTCGGGTGGAACTGCCACATCTCGATGTCCTGCACCGGCACACCAGCGCGCAGGGCCATGCCCACGCCATCACCGGTATTGATCAGGGCGTTGGTAGTGGAGGCGTAGATACGCCCCGCACCGCCAGTGGCCAGAACCACAGCCTTGGAGCGAATGTAAACGGTCTCGCCGTTTTCAATGCAGATGGCAATGACACCGACAATCGCGCCGTCCTGGTTCTTCACCAAGTCCACGGCATACCACTCGTTAAGGAACGAAGTGCCAGCTTTCAGGTTGGCCTGGTACAAGGTGTGCAGCAGTGCGTGACCGGTACGGTCAGCAGCAGCGCAGGTACGTGCAGCCTGAGTTGGGTTATTCGGACCTTTGGACTGGCCACCGAACGGACGCTGATAGATGCGGCCCTGTTCAGTACGGGAAAACGGCAGCCCCATGTGCTCCAGTTCGAATACGGCCTCTGGACCCACGGAACACATGTATTCGATAGCGTCCTGGTCACCGATATAGTCGGAACCCTTGACGGTGTCGTACATGTGCCAGCGCCAATCGTCGTTCGGATCGGCCGAAGCGATGGCGCAAGTGATACCACCCTGAGCAGATACAGTGTGCGAACGAGTCGGGAAAACCTTTGTGACCACCGCGGTCTTGTGGCCGCCCTGAGCCAGTTGCAGCGCGGCACGCATGCCTGCACCACCGCCACCAACAATGATGGCGTCATAAGAAAGAGTGCGAATGCTTGTCATGGATCAGTTACCCCAAAAAATCTGCACGCCCCAGACGAACATCGCGAACATGGCAACGCCACACGCAGCCTGGAACAGAAAACGCACAACAGTCGCCCACTTACCCAGCGCCATTGGCGTCAGGTAGTCGGTGGAAATTGTCCACATGCCAACCCAGGCGTGTACGCTGAGCGCCACCAGGGTCAACAGACTGAAGATACGCATTGCGTTATTGGAGAACAGCGCCTGCCATTCGGCATAACCCAGGCCCGGATTGCACACCACATAGCCCAGCAGGAAAAGCACATAAGCCGCGAGGACGACAGCAGATACACGCTGCGCCATCCAGTCATAAAGACCCGAACGCGAGAAGTTCGTGACGTTGGTTACCATATCCACACCCCCAGCAGCACGATCACGATCGTCGAAACGACGATAACGATTTTCGAACCCAGCTTGCCGCCTTCCAGCGTCTCACCGATGCCCATGTCCATGATCAAGTGGCGAATACCGGCCACCAGGTGGTACAGCAGAGCGGACAACAGCCCCCAAATCACAAACTTGGCCAGCGGGCTGGTCAAGCACTCTTTCACCTCGGCAAAACCTTCTGCAGATGTCAGCGACTTGTCGAGCCCGTACAGCAGCACGGCAATGCCGAAAAACAGAATGATTCCAGAAACGCGGTGAAGGAATGACGTAACGCCAGTGATAGGAAGTTTGATCGTCCTAAGGTCGAGGTTTACAGGTCTTTGGCTATTCACGGCTTTTTTTATCACACTGAGAGCCCCTAACTATCAGGGCAAAGTTGTCGGGAAGTGCACTGGTCAGGTACCCATCACCCAAGGAGTGACAGCCACCAAAAGACAGGCTAAAGCCCTTGGTAGCTGGGCGCAGAGTATAGACAGTTAGGTTACTAATGACAACGCAAAGCCCCCTACCTAAAAGCGCATTGCACACCTCTAATAAATGGCGTAAAGAGCCGCTTTAAAAGCCCGAAAACAACCCGCAAACCCTTCTGCCGCCTGGGTTTTCGCAAATTGACATTCGAATTTATCTCACTATAGTGGTGCGAGCCCTGCGTGGGGGGGGCAGTCAGATGATTTCAAGCATAACTAGGAGGCCAAACATGGCTGACAAAAAAGCGCAGTTGATCATCGAGGGCGCAGCCCCCGTCGAGCTGCCCATTTTAACCGGCACCGTTGGTCCCGATGTAATTGACGTGCGGGGCTTAACCGCCACGGGCCGTTTCACATTTGATCCTGGCTTTATGTCCACCGCCTCGTGCGAGTCGAAGATCACCTACATCGACGGCGACCTGGGCATCCTGCTGCACCGCGGCTACCCCATCGAGCAGCTGGCTGAGCAATCCGATTATCTGGAAACCTGCTATCTGCTGCTAAACGGCGAACTGCCGAACGCAGAAGAGAAAGCCAAGTTCGTCAGCACCATCAAGAACCACACCATGGTTCACGAGCAACTGAAGACCTTCTTCAACGGCTTCCGTCGTGACGCTCACCCGATGGCCATCATGTGCGGCGTAGTGGGTGCCCTTTCGGCCTTCTACCACGACTCACTGGACATCAATAACCCGCATCACCGCGAAGTATCGGCCATGCGCCTGATCGCCAAGATGCCAACCATCGCCGCCATGACCTACAAGTACTCCATGGGTCAGCCGATGATGTATCCGCGTAACGACCTGAACTACGCGGAAAACTTCCTGCACATGATGTTCAACACCCCGTGCGAGATCAAACCGATCAGCCCGGTACTGGCCAAGGCCATGGATAAGATCTTTATCCTGCACGCCGACCATGAGCAGAACGCCTCTACCTCTACCGTACGCCTGGCTGGCTCCTCGGGCGCCAACCCGTTCGCCTGTATCGCTGCTGGTATCGCCGCCCTCTGGGGCCCGGCGCACGGTGGCGCCAACGAGGCCGTACTGAGCATGCTGGATGAGATTGGCGATGTTTCCAACATCGACAAATTCATCGCCAAGGCCAAGGACAAGAACGACCCGTTCAAACTCATGGGCTTCGGTCATCGCGTTTACAAAAACCGCGACCCGCGCGCCACCGTGATGAAGCAGACCTGCGACGAAGTACTGAAAGAGCTGGGCATCAAGAACGATCCGCAGCTGGAACTGGCGATGCGTCTGGAAGAAATCGCCCTGACCGACTCGTACTTCAAAGAGCGCAACCTGTACCCGAACGTCGACTTCTACTCGGGCATCATCCTCAAGGCCATCGGTATTCCGACCAGCATGTTCACCGTGATCTTCGCCCTGGCGCGGACCGTCGGCTGGATCTCGCACTGGAAAGAAATGCTCTCCAGCCCGTACAAGATTGGCCGTCCACGCCAGCTGTACACCGGCTACGAGCAGCGCGACCTGAAGAAGTAATTCAGCTTTCGCCGCACAAAAAAGGCTGCCCTCGGGCAGCCTTTTTTATTGTGCTGAATAAGCCAGCATTACGGCTGTTCAGCCAACTGACGCAACCCCTGCAAGGTATTGAACGGTGCATCCACAACAAAGCTATTGGCCAACCAGGCCTGCACGCTGCCACCGGGCTCAGAATGCACCTGGTAGATCACCTCGATTTCGCCCTCGCGCGGCGTAAGGCTCCAGAAGCCTTCAACCTTGCTCACCCGCACAAAGCCTTGCTGCAGTGGCAAATAGTCGGCAACCCCATGCAGGGTGCGGGTCACCCGGCCATCGGTATCACGCGTGGTGGTTACCTGCAGGATTGAATCACGCGGTTGCACCGGCCAGGGTGTATGGAAGCGACTATAGGCCCAACTCTGATCGCCCTCATGTTTGAGCAGCCTTTGCTCGCTGCAGGCATGAATCCAGGCGCAGGCTGCACTGACATCATCCTGCAGGGCCAACAAGCGTGGCATATCCACTCGTATACGAGTGACACCGCGAAACGCCTGAAAACTTGAACCTGGGATCTGCTGCAGATAGACCTGAATACCCGCTTCATCCTTGACCAGGCGCCATTGCGTCGCCTGCGCCCCGCTCACCGACAGCAACGCGACAATGCCCAAGAGCAGCCCTGTAAACCGCACCATCATGCCTCCGGCAGCCAATAACTCTGCGCCACAGTATCAGACTGCAACGGCCGTGCTCTGCTCCAGCCAACCAATCAACTGCAGCGCCTCTGCCGTGGTGCTGCCGCATACATACTCGGCAGCATGAAATGCGGAACACACTGCAGGCCGCTCAGGCTGGCCGAAAATCAGGCAGTAGTTATTCGCATCCAGCTGCACGCAGCGCACACCCGCCGGCTTGCCATCGGGCATACCTGGGATGGGGGAGCTGATTGAAGGGGCAATGCAGCAGGCGCCGCAGCCGGCACGGCAATTCATGACAGGAAAACCTCAAAATCACAGCACAGAGTACAGACCGACGATTCTACGTGGGTACAGATGGCTTGGCAGCCGTCCATCTATAGATTCAGGCGAGCGGTAAGCGCAGGCGGAACTGCGTGCCCTGCCCCGGCACACTGCGTACCTGCAGTTCTGCGCCGAGAATATCCACGGCCAACTGGTGGGTGATATGCAGACCAAGCCCGGTGCCTCCGCGTCCGCGCCGGGTGGTAAAGAACGGATCGAAGATCTTCCCCAGCACCTCCTCACTCATGCCGTCGCCGTTATCGCTGACTTCGATCACGCATTCGCGGCGCATCTCATCATGCTCGACCCTGACCGTAACCACGCCGTTCATGCCCGAATCAAAGGCATGGATCAGCGCATTGTCGATCAGGTTCTGCAGGATCTGGCCCAGAGGTCCCGGATAGCTGTCGAGCATCAGGCTCGGCGGCAGCTCCAGCTGCACCCGATGGTTTGACTGCTTGAGCTTGGGGGCAAACAGCAGCATGACCTCACCGACCAACTCGACCAGATCAAAGCAGCGACGCTCGGTACTCGCACGGTCACTGGCCAGTTGTTTGAAGGCCCGGGTCAACTGCGCCATGCGCGTCAGGCTATTGAGGATAATCGCCAGTCCTTCATCATTGCGCTGCACAAAGCGCTCCAGCGCCGAACGCTGCAACCCTTCACTGAGACTCTTCTGCAGCCCTTGATTACCCTTATCCAGGGTTGAGGCAGCCATGATTGCGGCCCCAATCGGCGTATTCAGCTCATGCGCCACGCCGGCGACCAAGGTGCCCAGCGAGGATAGTTTTTCCGCCTGAATCAAGGCCCCGCGCGTGCGCTGCAACTGTTCCACCGTGTCACGCAGCTCAGTATTGCTCTGTTGCAACGCCTGACTGCTGACTTCCAGAGCCTCACGCACCTGATCACGCTCGAACTCCGCCAAGCCGAGGTGCAACACCACCAATAACCCAAGAGAGAGCATCACGCAGACAAACAGTAAAACCTGCCAGAGTACTTGCCCACGCAGCCCCTGAATCTGCTCCTGAGGCAGGTGTGAAACCAGTAACCAGTACTCACCCGCTGCCGCGCCTTGGCCGTTGCCCTGGTAGGGATCGAACTTATTGAAGGCCCAATAACCACCACTGTCGCTAAACACGCCATTGCGGGCAGCCTGCATACGCCGCCAGCTACCCGGAAAGCGGCTGGCCAGCGTTGCCTCAGGCCTGCCCAGAGCAAAGCCCCAGGCATCTTGCACATCAGCGGCGAGCATCCAATAGCCTTCATGGTCGACCAGAGTCAGGTTGTTGCCGTAACTCTTGGACACCTCGGCCAGACGCTGCAGCAGCACTTGCCCCAGGTAATTGAGGATCAGAATTCCGCGTCGCTCGCCCTCGCCATCGAAAATCGGCTCGGCACCCCGCAGCGTAGGCTTGAGTGGTTGTTCGACGCGGCCCAAATCAGCGTTCAGGTCAAAACGTGAGAGATAGAACGCGCCCGGTGGCAGGTTCATGGTTTCAACGAAATAATAGTGCTGCGCCTGGTTGTGCAATTGCGCCTGATCACTCGCCAGTGGCTCGCCATCACGCCAATCAACCCGCACCTGCTCTACACCACGCTCATCCAGCCAGCGAATCTGGTCATAAACCATACTGCTACGGGCGAACTCGACAAACAGTTGACTCAGGGCACGCCGGTTATCCGTACTAGGGTCCTGTAGCACTTCAGCCAACAGCGGCTGTTGAGTGAGAAATTGCAGATTGCCACGCAAGGTCGCCAGGTGCCGATTGAGCACACCGCCCCCCTCGTTCAGGCTGACCTGCTGATCGCGCAACAACGGCTCAAGTCGCACATCCAACAGGCGCTCGTAAAGCAGCGCCATCAGCAGCAGAATCAGCAACGTCCACGGCACAAATAACAGCAATAGGTTGCGCCTGACCGGTTGCGACAACAGCCTGTCGCGCCTGGATTGCTGCATCAGGCCATGCGCCCTGGCCAGTCACTCAGCCAGCTGAGTAAATCTGCGCAGGCCATCGGCTTGGCAAACAGATAGCCCTGCGCCTGCCGGCAGCCATGCTTGAGAATCCAGTCGGCCTACTGTTGGGTTTCGACGCCTTCGGCAATTACCTGCATGCCAACCCGCGCAGCAATCTGGATCACCGCCTCGGCGATCATTTGCTGATCGCTGACCTCACCGATTTCCAGAACAAAACTGCGATCGATTTTCAAGCGATCGGCTGGCAACAGTCGCAGGTAGCTGAGTGATGAGAAACCAGTGCCAAAGTCATCGATGGCCACCTCTACGCCCATAGCGCGTAGCGCACGGAGCTTTTCACAGACTGTATCAAAGGTGCGCATGGCTACCGATTCGGTAATTTCCACCTCGATCTGCTCAGGCACTACCCCCGCCGCCTGCAGATGCGAGTTGAACCGCTCGATAAAGTCATGCTGCAGCAGCTGCGGCGCGGAGACGTTAACGGCCACGCGAATATGCGGATAACCGGCATCAGTCAGCTGTTTCGCCGCCTGCAGGGCCAAGCGCATCAACAGATCGCCGAGCGGCAGGATGTAACCGGTGGCCTCGGCCAGGGGGATAAAACTCAGCGGCGGAACCATCTTGCCGTCGGCCTTGCGCCAGCGAGCCAGCGCTTCCACACCGGTAATGCGACGGGTTTGCAGGTCGATCTGCGGCTGTAACTCGACACTGATCTGCCCGGCCTCCACCGCATCGCGCAAAGCCAGCAGCATGCGGTATGACTCGGCATGCGCACTCTGCAGGCGCGGATCATAGACACCATGCTGGTCGTGACCCAGGCGCTTGGCCTGTTTCAGGGTCAACAACGCATCTTGCAGGGCCACGCTGGCGCTGCCGGTAAAATCAGCCAGGTGCATGGTCACGCTGCTCAGACTGTGCACCTGGCCCAGCTCATAAGGGCGTTTATGCCGGCGGAACAGTGCCACCACGTCCGCGGCATTAACCTGGGTTTGCGGGCCGAGGATGGCAAACAGGTCATCACGTACCCGGGCAATCAGAACCTCATGGGTGAAAGCGTCACGTAGTTTCTTCGCCACCAGGCCGAGAATAAAGTCGCCATAACCGGTGCCAAAGGCGGTGTTGGCACCGGAGAAATTATCGATATCGATAAGCACCAGCACGCGCTGATCCTTGGCCTCGGACTTCAGGGTCATATCCAGCATGCGAATCAGCGCATTGCGGTTGGGGATCTTCAGCAGGTCGTCCTGATAGGCCATCTCCTCCAGGCGGCTGAACAGCGCGATGTTGTACAGGCCACGACTGATACTGACACTGAACACCTTGAGCAGCTCCAACTCGGTGTCATCCAGAGTCCGCGCACTGTCGATATAGCAAACGTAATCCGAGCCAGCCTGAAAGCGCGGAAAGAACAACACCGTGCAATCGCTCAGACGCAGGGTCTGCTGCGCCTGCAGGCATTGGCGCACCGCCGCTGCGACCTCTAGCTGCAACACGTCCAGATTGGCGTCGACACAGTCGAAAAAACGCCCGCTGGCGCTGACAATTCGCGCATTGGGTTCAGCCGTGGCGTCCCCCTCATCGGCGCGCACGCAGACAATGCCCTCGGTCTGCAGATCAAGCAGCGAGGTGATCTCCGACAGAATCTTGGCCGATAGCTCGCGGGTATTCTTCGAACAGAAAAGTGCATTGCTCGACTCGACGATCATCTGCAAACCGCGCCGCGCACTGGCTACAGCCCTGAGCTGGGCATAACCGCGCACCGCGGCGGTGAGCACCGTCAGCAAGCGCTCGGCACTGAGTTCACTCTTGGTCCAATAGTCAATGATGTCGTAATCGCGCATCACTTCATGGGCCGGCGCCAGGCCTGGCTCACCGGTGAGCATCACCACGCGGGTTTCGCGATTGCCGATCACCTCACGCAGCGCCTTGATCAGGCGCAAGCCGGCGTCTTCGGTTTCCATCACCACATCAAGCAACACCAGGGCAATGTCATGGTGCTTGGCCAGCAGCATCGAGGCTTCACGGCAGCTGAACGCCTGAATCAACTCAATACGCCCGCCCAGCAGCTCCAGTTCGCTCAGGGCAAAGGCGATGGCACGCTGGAAGCGGCGTCATCATCAACTGCCAGCACGCGCCACACGGGCTGGCTGGTGGTGCAGGGAAGGTCGTCACTGAATGCAAATTGGTCATCCATGAACAGTGCCCGCCTGCCTGAACAGAGAGAACAGCGCCGAATCCATACTGGCTTTGAACCCAGTATAGACGGCTGTAGCTGCCAGCTAGCGCTTGTTCAGGCGGGCAAACAGACTGGAAGTGTCCCAACGGCCGCCGCCCATGTCCTGCACATCAGCGTAAAACTGATCGACCAACGCGGTTACCGGCAACTGCGCGCCATTGCTGCGTGCCTCGGCCAGCAGAATCGACAGGTCCTTGCGCATCCAGTCCACGGCAAAGCCGTGCTCGAACTCGCCAGCCAACATGGTCTTGTGGCGATTTTCCAGCTGCCAGGACTGCGCCGCGCCCTTGCTGATCACGTCCATCGCGCCATGTGCATCGAGCCCGGCGCACTCCGCAAAATGCAGGGCCTCGGATAAACCCTGCACCAGGCCGGCGATGCAGATCTGGTTGACCATTTTGGTCAGCTGACCGCTACCGGCTTCGCCCATCAAGCGGGTCATGCGTGCATAGGCCTGAATGATCGGCTCAGCCTTGGCGTAGGTCGCAGCCTCGCCACCGACCATGATGGTCAGCGCACCGTTCTGCGCACCGGCCTGACCGCCGGATACCGGCGCATCGAGAAAACCCAGTTGGTGGGCAGCGGCCTGCTCGGCCAGCTCACGCGCGACCTGCGCCGAGGCGGTGGTGTGATCGACCAACACCGCACCGGGTTGCATGCCGGCAAAGGCGCCCTGCTCACCCAACACCACACCACGCAGATCATCATCATTGCCCACGCAGACCATCACAAACTCAGCGCCCGCAGCCGCTTCACGCGGGGTCGGCGCGTGGCTACCGGCATATTCGGCGGCCCACTGCACAGCCTTGGCGGCAGTGCGGTTGTACACACACACCTGATGCCCGGCGCGCGCCAGATGCCCGGCCATCGGGTAACCCATTACGCCCAGCCCGATAAACGCCAGCTTTGCCATATCCACCTCTACCTTCTAGCGCCATTCACAACGCGTTTTTGCTTAACCTCATATCCGCATTGCCCGGCAGATACGAACCCGGCTGCAAGCATGCCCGCCACATGGGGTCAGCGCCAGTACAGCCATAGGGCAAAACTGTATGGATGCACCCGACCAACAGGCTTTACCCAGAGTTAAAACTGCTTCCATACTCGCGGCACGCTAAGGAGGGCCTATGCAGCATTGGCTGGTAATCGACCTGGAAGCCACCACCGAAGAAGGCGGTTGGCCGGTCACAGATATGGAAATCATCGAAATCGGCGCCAGCCTGGTCAATGCTGGCGGCCATGAAATTGAGCATTTCCAACGCTTTGTGCGGCCCACTCGGCGCCCGCACCTGACCCACTTCTGCCGTCAGCTCACGCAGATCAGCCAGGCCGATGTCGATGCCGCGGCGCCGCTGAGTACGGTGTGGGCGCAATTCGAACGTTGGTTGCTGGCCCATCAAGCGCAACTGGTGGGCTGGGCCAGCTGGGGCGACTACGACCGCCGTCAGTTTGAACAGGAATGGCATGCCCATGGGCTGAACAGTTACCTGAGCCAGATCCCGCATATCAACCTGAAAAAACGCTTTGCCGAAGCCCGCCAGCTGCCCAGCCCGATTGGTTTGAAAATGGCGCTGAATCTGGCGGGTTTGCAGTTCCAGGGCCAGCAACACCGTGCCCTCACCGATGCGCGCAATACCGCCCGGCTGCTGCCACTGGTTTTGCCTGCGCAAAGCAGATGACGAAGAAAAACCGCTTGGGCATACTGGCTGACCTTTTCTAACCCCTTTCGAGGAACTGCAGATGTTCAAGGTCAATGAATACTTCGACGGCACCGTCAAATCCATCGCCTTCGGCATGGCTGAAGGCCCGGCCACCATTGGCGTGATGGCTGCAGGCGAGTATGAATTCGGCACCAACCAGCTGGAAATCATGCATTTGGTCGCCGGCGCCCTGACCGTGAAACTGCCAGGCAGCGACAGCTGGGAAACCTTCACCAGCGGCAGCAAGTTCACTGTACCGGCCGACAGCAAATTTCTGCTCAAGGTGGCAGCTGATACCGCCTATCTGTGTGAATACCGCTAAGCCTTAGCCGTGGTGCATAAAAGCCGGCCTCAGTGGCCGGTTTTTTTATTACTGGATAGATATCCAAAGGAACAGCCATGCCGCGCTCAGCGCAATTCTCTCTGGTGATCCTGCCGATCCTGTTGCTGCTGATCGCCATGACCTCGATCCAGAGCGGCGCGTCCCTGGCCAAAGGACTGTTCCCGGAGATTGGTGCCAGCGGCACCACGGCCCTGCGTTTGAGCCTTGGCGCGCTGATCCTGTGCATCCTGATGCGACCCTGGCAGGCCAAGCTGACGCTGAAGTCCTGCCGTTCGCTGCTGGCTTACGGGTTGTCGCTGGGCGGCATGAACCTGCTGTTCTATCTCTCGTTGAAAACCATTCCACTGGGCATTGCCGTAGCCCTGGAATTTACCGGGCCACTGGGCCTGGCGCTGTTATCGTCACGCCGTCTGGTGGATTTCATCTGGATTGCCCTGGCGGTTTTCGGCCTCTGACTGCTGTTACCCACTGGGCAAAGCGATGTACCGCTGGACCCGGCCGGCATGGGCCTGGCGTTGGCAGCAGGGCTGTGCTGGGCGCTGTATATCATTTTCGGGCAAAAAGCCGGATCGGAACACGGCAAGCACACCGTGGCACTCGGCACCATAGTCGCAGCCCTGCTGGTGTTCCCGATTGGCCTTTGGCAAGCCGGCAGCGGTCTGTTCTCCGTGGACCTGCTACCCATTGCCCTCGGCGTCGCCGTGTTGTCCTCGGCCCTGCCCTACAGCCTGGAAATGGTCGCCCTGACCCGCCTGCCCGCACGTACCTTCAGCATCCTGATGAGTATGGAGCCGGCGATTGCCGCGCTTTCCGGCCTGCTGTTCCTCAGCGAGCGCTTGACCCTCAGTCAATGGCTGGCGATCAGCGCCATCATCCTTGCCTCAGCCGGTGCGGCGGCGACGATCAGGCCGAAAACCAAGGCCTTCTGAGTCGCCACTGTGACATGCAGGCGAGCAGTAGCCTGGCAGGTGTGAGACCCGCAATCGGTGCTTACTGTGGCTTGAACACCATAAGTGCATAGATCGCCAACATGGCGAAAAAAGCCGGGATACCAAGCCAGAACCAGATACGCGCACAGCGCCAATAGCTCGCCGGTAGCGCCTGATCGGTCGCCAGCGCCGCCGCTGCCAGGGCGCGCATGCGGTACTGCAGCCAGACCACCGGCAGCCAACAGACCCCGGCCAGGACATATAGCAGCAGAGTCCAGGCGATCCAGGTGCTGCTCAGCGAATAGCCGGCGATATGCAGCATCCACAAACCAGTCAGCGGTTGCAGGATGATCGCCGGGGTGGTGAACAGCCAATCGGCCAGCACCACCAGTCGACTGGTATAGACGATGGCCCGCACATCTCCGCTGCGGTCGATCATCCATTTGTAGAAGGCAGTACCGAACCCCACGCCCACCAGCACGGTGGCACTGAGGATATGTAGCCATTTAAGGCTTAGGTAGAGCATGGGCGTAGGCCTGCTTCGATCTGCAGCCCCTCCAGTTCGGCCAGATATTCGTCGACGCTAAGCAATCCCATACAGGGCATGGCGCCGCGTTGTTCGAGGTTGCCGGCGGCCAGTTTGCGCGCCAGCGCCACCGCCGCCATGCAGGGGATATTCGGCCCATGGTTGTCACGGGCGATCAGTTCCCAGCACAGGCCCAAGGGCTGGCCATCCGCGCCCTGCCCCTGCAGCTTGACGAACATGCCGCTCAGGCGGTCGCCGAAGGGCTCCACCAGCACCGCACCGCGATGCAGCAAGCCGGCCAAGGGCACGCCGCTGCGCAACAAGCCGCCGCGCACCAACCAGGACAGCAACCAGGTGCCGAACTGGGTCACGCGCAAACCTACCCCTGCCGAAAAACGCACATTGCGCACGCCCACATAGCGAGCGGGAAACAGCTCCAGATCGGGAATATCGCAGTTGCCCAGCCAGCGCCGGCCCAGCGGTGCGGGAAAGTCATGAGCCGTCAGCTCCTGCCAGCCATAGACCTCACGCCACTGACCCTCGCGCCACTGGCGAAACGGCTTGCCGCAATAGTTGAGTACCGCCGCCAGGGTCGATACCCCTGGGGTTTTCTCCGAGGAGCTGATGCCGTGCCAGATGCTGTCCAGGCGACCGAAGCGCGGCAGCAACTGATCGATCACCGCAGCGCTCAGAGCCGGCACCGAACTGGCACCGCTGCTGATCAGCACATTGGCCTGGCGCGCCGCCTGGTCGAGTTCGCCTATGCCGCAGGCGAATTTGCGGGCATCGGCCAGGTCAAGGTAATGCACGCCGGCAGCAATGGCGGCCTGGGCCACGCGATAATCCTGGTCCTGAAACGGGCCAGCGGTGGAAATCAGCAAATCGGTACCCAATTCGCTCAGTCGCTCAGTCGCTCGGCCAGATCTGCCTGATTGCCATCCAGACGCACGGCTTGGCAACCCGCCTGGGCCGCCAACCGCTCGGCCTTGGCCTGATCGCGACCGGCAACCCACACACTCATGCCAGTGATGCTGCACAGACGATTGACGATAACAGTGCCGAAATTGCCGTAACCGCCCAGCACCACAACCTTGAAGTTCTTATCTGACACTGTGCGATTTCCTTTCTCAGGCGGTTTCTACGCTGTCGCTATTGAACTGCAACTCGGCCAGCCGCGCATACAGCGGACTGTTACTGACCAGCTCGCTATGGCTGCCGATAGCCGCCAGCTTGCCGTGCTCGATCACTGCGATGCGGTCAGCGCTTTTTACCGTGGACAGGCGATGGGCAATCACCAGGGTGGTTCGGCCTTCCATCAGCGGCGGCAAGGCTTGCTGAATCAGATGTTCGCTCTCGGCATCCAGCGCGCTAGTAGCTTCATCCAGTAGCAGAATCGGCGCATCCACCAGCAATGCCCGAGCAATCGCCAGGCGCTGACGCTGACCACCGGAAAGTCCCAACCCGGCATCGCCGAGGTGAGTCTGGTAGCCATCCGGCAGCTTCATAATAAATTCGTGGGCATGCGCCGCTTTGGCCGCAGCTTCGACCTCAGCCAGGCTGGCATCGGTACGTCCATAGCGAATGTTGTCCTCCACCGAGCCGAAGAACAGCGCCGGATTCTGCGACACCAGGGCAAAGCTGTTGCGCAGCTCGCGCGGATCAAGCTGCTGGATCGGCACGCCGTCGATCAGGATGCCGCCCTGCTGCGGGTCGAAAAAGCGCAACAGCAGATCAAACAGCGTCGATTTACCTGCGCCAGACGGCCCGACCAGCGCCAGGGTTTCCCCCGCTGCAACCTGTAGATCAATACCGTCCACGGCGAAACTACCGGGGCGCGACGGATAGGCGAAACGCAGCCCTTGCAGTTCGATGCGGCCCTGCACCGGCCGGGTCAGATGCAAGGCATCCGTAGCCGGTGGGGTGATTTCATTGCGCGCCTGCAACAGCTCGGCGATGCGCTCGGCAGCGCCAGCGGCGCGTTGCAGCTCGCCGATCACCTCACTCAAGGTGCCAAAGGCCGAGCCGACAATCAGGCTGTAGAACACGAACGCCGCCAGCTCACCGCCGGAAATCCGCCCAGCGATCACGTCCATGCCACCGACCCAGAGCATCACCCCCACCGCGCCGAGCACCAGCACGATCACCACGGTAATCAGCCAGGCACGCTGGGCAATCCGCTGACGCGCAGTGTCGAAGGCGGCCTCGGCGGACAGGCCGAAACGGCGCTTGTCCTCATTCTGGTGGTTGTAGGCTTGTACGGTCTTGATCTGCCCCAGCACCTCGCCGACATAGCTGCCGACATCTGCCACCCGGTCCTGGCTCTGCCGCGACAGCGCGCGCACGCGGCGGCCGAATATCAGAATCGGCGCGACCACCAGCGGCAGCGCCATCAACACGATGCCGCTGAGCTTGGCGTTGGTCACCACCAGCAGCACACTGCCGCCGACCAGCATGATCAGGTTGCGCAGCGCCATCGACAGCGACGAGCCGATCACCGATTGCAGCAGCGTGGTATCGGCAGTCAGACGCGACTGAATCTCCGAGCTGCGGTTGCTCTCATAAAAGCCTGGATGCAGTTCGATCAGGTGGTTGAACACGCGCTTGCGGATATCGGCGACAAAACGCTCGCCAATCCACGACACCAGGTAAAACCGAGTAAAGGTGCCGATGGCCAGTGCCAGCACCAGCACAAAAAACAGCCCGATCGACTGCTGCAAGGCTGCCGGCGATTGAGTGGCCAGACCCTGATCGACCAGCAGTTTGATGCCCTGCCCCATGGACAGAGTGATGGCCGCAGTAAACATCAGCGCCAGCAAGGCCCCGAACACGCGACCGCGATACGGCGCGATAAAGCGCCACGCCATGCGCAGGGCATTGCGCTGACGGGAAGACAGGATCGAAAGCATGAAAGCTCGCTGGGGCGCTGACGCCCGTTAATGAGAAGGCGATTGCGGCGTTTCCGCCCGCCAGGCCAGCCAACACAGCGCCAGGGCGGCGAGGTTGGTGCTCAGCGGATTGAATGCCTGCAGCAGTAGATGGGGGCTGAATAGCGCCACATCAAGCAGCAGCCCAATCAACAGCACGCCGGCCAGCAGCAAGGGCCAACGCTGACGCCGCCACAGCAGCAACAAACCCAGAGTAATTTCCGCCAGCCCGGCGATGCGCGCTACCCATACGGGAGCCGGCAGGTTATGGGCCTGGATCATCGTCAGCTCATCCGGGCTTAGCCAGAGAATCTTCGGCACCAGGCCGTGCCAGATAAACACCAGCGCCAGGGCGATACGCGCGACCCAGGCGATCTGCTGTAAACGGGGATCAGTCATGCAAGAAGCGCCGGGCATGGTCGGCGTTTGGTATGAGGCAACTGTCGTAGCGACCAAATAGCCGGTAGCGATTCAGGGCAATACGGTCGTAGCACCAGTCGCGCACAGGCCGTGGGATCAGCCGCAGCCAGGCCAGCCAGCGCCATGGCTGCGGCAGCAGGGCGACAATGCTCAACACTGCGTCCGAGCGCAACAGCATCTGACCATTCTCGATCAGCGCCATGCTGTCGAAATGATCGGTGGGCAAACCGCCCCACTTCAATAACGCCTGGCCCTCGGCCGACTGCACCGAGGCCAAGCGAAAGCGCTGCTCAACGTCATGGCGAATCAGAAACTTAGCCCAACCGTTACACAGCTTACATATCCCATCAAATAGCACCACGCGTTCGCCAGGCTGGATAAGCGGTGGCGGTGTTTGTGATTGCTCCTGCATAGCCAACTCCTGCTGCACAGCCCTCAGGCTGCGGGAATACGGTAGTGACCGGTAATCTTAAAGCTGAAGAGAATGTCCTCTTCCTGGGTGCCGCGGCCGATATTGTGCAGCACCAGGGGTACGCCGCTACCGGCTTGGCGGTCGCTGATAATGCCGATATGGGTCAGGCCGCCGCCCAGATCCCAGGTGACGATATCACCAGGCCGATAGCGCTCAGCATCCTGGCCAAGCGCCAGCGCCCAGCCCTGACGCTTGAACCAAGTCATCAAGTTAGGCACACGGCGGTGGTCAATATTGCTGTCGGGGCGGCTTAGCCCCCAGTTCTTGGGATACAGGCGAAAATTCGCGCGCATATCCTGATGCACCGCTTGCTGCAAATCCAGGCCTTGCTTGCGCAGCGCGCGGATTACCACATCAGTGCACACACCGGTATTAAGCGGTACATCGCCATTGGGGTAACTCAGGCGGCGGTAGGCGGGGTCATAACTCAGGGTTACGCCGACCTGCTCGCGGGCCGCTGTGACCAGGGCATCGCCCTGCAGTGCCCAGGCCTGGGCGCTTAGCAACATAGCCAATGCAAACAGCAGAATCGCCCGCATAACGCCTCCTCAGTGGTTCAACGGCTATTTGCCCACGGGATACAGCAGCTCTTCCTTATAACCGGCCCACACCCGCACGGCATCGGGAAAGGTATCGTCCAGCGCCACGTCGCCGCTGTCCACCAGCAACGGCCGGCCTTCCAGCGTGCCGAGCTTGCGCTTGGTAGCGACGACACGCAGGTTCTCCAGGCCGATGGCGCGCAGCACCCGTGGGCTGATCTGCTGATTGCCGCGGCCAATAATATGACCCTGGCCGCCAATCGCAGTCACCAGCAGCCGCGCTGGATGGCCATCAATCAGCTCGAACAACTGCGCCTCGGTGACATCACTGGCCAACAGCTGACCATTCTCGATCACATCGACGCCGAGCAAGGTGGTCTGCACGCCGAGGTTCTGCGCCAGGCCATGCAGGGTCGAGCCGGGGCCGAACACATAGCGCACATCGGTTTCCCAGCTGTCCTGCAGCCAGTCGGCCAGATCATTCAGCACCAGCTCTTCGGACTCCACCCCGCCCTGCTTGACCTGCTGCACATAGCCGCCTTCCTGCGGTACGGTCAGCTCGCCGTACCAGCGCGCGGTCACGCGGCCTTCGCGCAGGGCGCTTTCATCGATATCGCGCACTTCACCACTGCTCAGGCGCACCAGGCCGCCCTCGATCAGCCGTGCGGTCAGCTCGCCGGCGGCGCGCGGGCTGATAGCGTAGACCCCGGACTGGATCTTTACCCCAGCCGGAATCCCCAGCACTGGCTGCCCTTCGCGCGCTGCGGCGCAGATATCCCGCGCCGTGCCATCGCCGCCGGCAAACAGAATCAGCGCCACGCCAACATCCTGCAGCAGTTCAACGGCCTGACAGGTATCGGCGGCGCTGCTCGGCCCTTCGCCCAGCTCACCGACCACACGGTGGGCAAAGCCCATCTCGGTCAGCAGATCGGCGCCCATGGCGCCGGGAAAGGTGACGAACTCCAGACGTTCACGTAGCGGCAGCAACACCTCAAGCGCCGTTTGCGTGCGCAGCGCCGCTTTGGCTTCAACCCCCAAAGCCAGGGCCTGCTCGGCCATGCCGTCACTGCCCTTGAACCCCGCCGGGCCGCCCAGCCCGGCCAATGGGTTGATGATCAAGCCAATATGGAAAAGCCCCATAACACCCTCTGATTCAATACCTGCAGGCCCTGGCACATTGTCTGCAATGCCTGACTTGCCCTGTGTCTTGCGGCGGTTTTCTGCCGTCGCAGTTGTCATAGCGCCTTCATCCAACACTCATAAAATCGCGCTAACCGATGAGGAGACCCGCCATGCACAGCCAACAACAGAATTCGCAAAAAGCCCCGACCATGCCGATTGGCGGCTTTGTCATCGACGCCCAGGGCCGTGAAATTCCGATCACCGAAGAGATGATCCAACAGGCCTGCAACGCGCTGGAAAAAGCTCAACAGCAAGCCTCTCAAGCCAAGTAAGCCTGCCCTTTGCAGGGTGGATGACGTTCTTTTCATCCACCATTTAGGTAGGCCGCTCATGGTGGATGGGTCAAGCGCCATCCACCCTACGCCTTCAGCTTTGCGCCCAACGCCTGCACCAGGCTGACCAACGTCGGCGCATCATCCTTTACGCAAACCGCCAATCCGTCAATTTCCCGGCGCATCGGGTAGTGCTTGCGCAGCCCGTCAAACGCCGTACGCCGGGTTGCCACATCGCCCTGCAGGCTACGGCGAAAATCCGCATCATCGCGGCGCGGGTCATACACCGCACGGCAGATACTGGCCAAGGCCCAGGCCGGATCAGCGCTGGCATCGATAGTCAGCTCACTTAGCCAGGCGGCAGGCATCAGTTGCTGCAGTTCAACGCTGGGCGCAACGCCCAGGTACTGACACAGCGCCTGGTAGATCTGCGCCGTGCCGCGCAGCTTGCCGTCCAGGCTGTAACCGGCAATATGCGGCGTGGCGATGCGGCATAACGCGGCCAGATCAACATCCGCCTGCGGCTCACCCTCCCAGACATCCAGCACCACTTGCAGGTCAGTGCGTTGCATCAGCAACTCACGCAAGGCCTGGTTATCCACCACCGCGCCACGGCTGGCATTGATCAGCCAACTGCCTGGTTTGAGCGCGCTCAAACGCGCGTGATCGAACAGGTGATACGTCGGGTGATCGCCCAGACGTTCCAGCGGCGTATGCAGGCTGATCACGTCACACTCATCCAGCACCTGCTGCAAGCTGACGAAATCGCCACCCTCCACCGCCTGACGCGGCGGATCGCAGACCAGCACACGCCAGCCCAGGTCACGCAGCACCTTGAGCAAACGGCTACCAACCTGCCCCGCGCCTACTATCCCATAGGTGCGCGTTGCAAGATCAACGCCCTGCTGCTCGGCCAATACCAGCAGGCTGCCCAGCACATAATCAACCACGCCACGGGCATTGCAGCCCGGTGCGCTGGCCCAGGTGATGCCGGCCTGCTGGAAGTAGTCGAGGTCCAGATGGTCGGTGCCGATGGTGCAGGTACCGACAAATCTTACTGGCGAGCCTTCGAGCAGCGCGCGGTTAACCTGAGTCACCGAGCGCACCAGCAACAGGTCGGCATCGGCGACCGCCGCCGCATCAATACTGCGGCCGGGCAGGCGGCGAATCTCGCCAAACCCGGCAAAGAATTCGTCAAGCAGAGGGATATTTTCGTCAGCAACGATGCGCATAGAGGGTCTGTTCCCGTGCTCCGCAAATCAGGCCGGCATTCTAACCTGCCGGCAGCGCTTGGCTACGCTGACTCGTGTAATGCGTCGATTGCACTGAAACATCGCGCAACAAGGTTTCCTGACCAAGCCGTCAAGGCGTAGACTGCGCGGTTTCCTGATATACAGCCGGATACACCTCAATGCTTGCCCAAACCCGCTTGCAACGCGTCAGCACCGAGTTCTACAGCCTGCTGAAGCTGGCAACGCCGATCATCATTGCCCAACTGGCCAACACTGCAATGGGCTTCGTCGATACCGTGATGGCTGGCCGGGTCAGCCCGCAGGATCTGGCCGCGGTGGCGCTGGGCAACTCGATCTGGGTGCCGGTGTTTCTGCTGATGACCGGCATTCTGCTGGCCACCACGCCCAAGGTCGCGCAGCGCTTCGGCGCAGGCGCGCATACCGAGATCGGCCCGCTGGTGCGCCAGGCACTGTGGCTGGCGCTGGCCGTAGGCATCGCGGCAGCGGTAATTTTGTGGAACGCGGAAATCATCCTCAGCCTGATGAATGTCGACCCGGCGCTGATCGAACCGGCCATGGGTTACCTGCGCGCCGTGGCCTGCGGCTTTCCGGCCGTAGCGCTGTACCACGTGCTGCGCTGCTTCAGTGACGGCCTCGGGCATACCCGGCCGAGCATGGTCATCGGTCTGTGCGGCCTGGCGCTGAATATTCCGCTCAATTACATCTTTATCTACGGCAAGCTCGGCCTGCCAGCCATGGGCGGCGTCGGCTGCGGCTGGGCCACTGGTCTGGTGATGGGCTTTATGTTCCTGAGCATGCTCTGGTGGGTGAAGTGGGCGCCGTTCTATCAACCGAGCAAAATCTTCAGCAACTTCGAATGGCCGCAGTGGCCGGTGCTCAAGCGCCTGCTTTCGGTCGGTCTGCCGATTGGCATCGCGGTGTTTGCCGAGTCGAGCATTTTCGCTGTGATCGCGCTGCTGATCGGCGGCCTAGGCGCCACCGTTGTGGCCGGGCACCAGATCGCCCTGAACTTCAGCTCCATGGTCTTCATGATCCCCTATTCCCTCGGCATGGCCGCCACCGTGCGCGTCGGTCAGGCCCTCGGCCGTGGCGAGCCGCGTGAAGCGCGCTTTGCTGCGGGGGTAAGCATGGCGGCGGCGCTAGGCTACGCCTGCCTGTCGGCCAGTCTGATGCTGCTGTTGCGCGAACAAATTGCGCAGATCTATACCCCGGACCGCGCAGTGATTGTGGTGGCCACCACGCTGTTGGTGTATTCGGCGCTGTTCCAGTTCTCCGATGCTATTCAGGTAACCGCAGCCGGCGCGCTGCGTGGCTATCAGGACACCCGCGTGACCATGATCCTGACCCTGTTCGCCTATTGGGGCATAGGCTTGCCGGTGGGCTATGCGCTCGGCCTGACCGACTGGTTCGGCGAGCCCAGCGGGCCCAGCGGGCTCTGGCAGGGCCTGGTGGTCGGCCTGACCTGTGCCGGTGGCATGCTCGCCGTGCGCTTGGCCAGCAGCGCGCGCAAACGTATTCGAGCCGCTAAGATGGCCTGATGAACGCTCGCCTGCTGCTTCTGCTCGCTGCACTTTGCCTGTGCGCCTGCACGCCCGCCGATGATGGCCTGGCGCTGCAGGCTGATTACCTGCAGCGTTTAAGCAATGCCCTGAATGTCGAACCGGCAACCGCCTTCGACTCCAGCGAACTGACCCACTACCGCCTGCCAGCACGCCGCAAACGCTTGATAGAAATTGCCGAGCTGCGCATCAGCCTGCTCGACCTGCTGGTCGATGTGCGTCGTTGCCCTGCCTTGCAACAGCAAATCAGCCAGCGCAACAACAGCCTCGGTAAACAACTCACACCCAGCAGCCGTCTGGCTTATGAAGGCGACGCTGCTGCGTGCCCTGGATGCCTGCAGCGCACACCTGCGCAGCCAGGATCCGCCCCCCTGCACAACACCCTTGAACAACTGGCGCAGGAAAAACGCGCACAACTGCCCGGCGTATTCTGGAATGCCCTGAATGCCAGCCCGGAGGTCGAACGCTACCTGCGCTTTGCCGAACAGCCCCTCCCGCCCAATGCCAGCGAAGATAATGCCGCGCTGGATGCCCTGGCACAGCTGGCCGCCATCGGCAGCGCGCTGCCTGATGCGCTGCCACCGAGTGCAGAGCAGCTTGATCCATTGTTCTTCGCCTTACATGCCAGCGACCAGGGCGGCCAGTTGATCAGCAGCCTGGCCAGCCTGACCTACAGCCTCAACCAGGGCAGCGACATGCTGGACAGTCGCCAAAAGGGCCGACCGCTCTGCCCCACGGGCAAGGCCACGGAACGTGCACGCATCGTGCAGAACATCTTCGTCAAGTATTACGCTGGCAGCCTGCAGCCCTACCTGGCGCAGGTAGATCAGCGTGGCCAGGCCTGGAGCAGCAGCCTGCGCAGCCTCAGTGGCGTGGCGCAGATACCGCCAGCGACGCGGGAGTATCTGCAGCAACTGAGCGGCAACCAAGCGTCGTTATGGGCGGACTTTCAGCAGGCCACCGCAAGGCATGTGCGCAGCTGGCAAACGGTGCTGAACAGCTGCGGCCTGGCCCCCGGTCAGTCGGGATGGACCGACCAGGCCGCCAGCGTCGACCAGTAGGCTTCGGACAACAACTCACGCCCAGCCAGCAGATGAGCCAGGTAATCGGCGCTGGGCAGCAAACCTTCTTCGCGAAACGCCGGGTTGGCGATATACACCCAGGCTGGCTGCACGCCGTGGGCCGCGACAATCGGCAGACACTCGCGGCTGTAATAGATCGGCGTGCCTTCGAAGTGATCCAGCTTGGCGATCTCACCGGCGTCGGCCAGGCGATACAGAACGCCTTCCACCCGCCCCTCGCGCTGATGCCGAATATTGGCATAAGCCCGCCCCGGCGCTCGATCCGCCGCCCGCTTGTTAAAGCAAAGGCTGTAACCCGGCAGATGCCCTGATAGCGCCTCCAGCACCGTCATGCCGCGCGCCTGCATGCGGGCCGGATTCATATTCGAGCCGTAGGCGAAGTACCAATTCATTCGTCAGATTTCTTGCGAATCAGGTACAGGTACGTCGCGCCGTCTTCAGCCTGCTCCACCAGCTCATGGCCAAGAAACACGCAGAATTTTGGAATATCGCGACGGGTCGAGGGATCGGTGGCTATCACCTTGAGCAGGCCGCCGGCCTGCAGGTCGCGCACCTTGTTGTGCAGCATCATCACCGGCTCGGGGCAGTTGAGCCCAGTGGCGTCGAGGGTGGCATCGGGAATGGCGGTGGTTTGCAAAGACATCGGCTGGCTCCAGTAGCAGGCCGCTATTCTCGCGCAAAGCTGACCCAAAGGTCATCTAGCGCCTGATGGAAAACGCCTGCGGAACGAGATTGGCCCGACAACAGGTCAACACAACCTTGGATGGGCAGGCAGCCACGCCCTGATCAGGCAGGCTGCGCAGCGTCCATCATTCCAATAAGAGCCATCTATGCGCCTTGCCTTGCTACTTGCCGCCCTGCTGCTCAGCGGCTGTGCCGCCCGTGACCAACTGCCAGACTTCAGCGCCACCGCGCAGCAGAACCTGCCTGCAACCTATTTCGATGCTGTGATCCATGGCCGCGATGGCACACGGCTGTCTGCCACGGTATTCCAGCCGGCGCTGAAGGCCGGCGAGCAGGCTCCGGTGATCGTACACACCCATGGTTGGGGCGGCTGGCGCGTCACCCGGCCGAACGGTTTCTACGGCACGCAGATGATGTCCGGGCGCGCCGCATTAAAAGCCTGGCAGGCTGGCTACTGGGTAATCAGCTACGACCAGCGTGGCTGGGGCGGCAGTGAGGGCGACATTGAGATGATGAACCCCGACTACGAAGTGCAAGACGCCCTGGCGGTGATCGACTGGGCCAGTGCTCACCTGCCACGTCTGAGCATGGATGCCGAAAACGATCCCAAAGTCGGCATGCTCGGTGAAAGCTACGGCGGCGCCGTGCAATTGCTGGCCTCTGCGACAGACCCGCGCATTGATGCCATTGTGCCGATTGCCACCTGGTATGACTTGAGCGAGGCCTTGGCACCCGACGGTCACTTGAAGAGCGGCTGGACTAGCGTGCTACTGGGTCTGGGCTTGTCGACGGGGTATGACTTGGGCAAGTTCGTGCAAGCGCCTTACCTGAAAAGCGTTGATGGTCGCATGCGTGAGCCGGTACGCGCTGAACTCAAAGCCCATAGCCTGAGCAGTTTCTGTGCACGCGGCCAACGCCCTCAGGCTGACGCACTGTTGATCCAAGGCATGCGTGACACCCTGTTCCCGCTCAATCAGGGCCTGGCGATCCGAGATTGCCTGCAACAGGCGAACCGCGATGTACGCCTGCTGGGTATGCAAGGCGGGCATATCCTGCCGCCCCCGGTGCAGCGCTGGAGCGGCCTGCCCCCCTTTAATAACGAAGCGGTGCTGCACTGCGACGGCCGGGCGATCAATCTCTACCAGAACATCATCAGTTGGTACGAAGACAAACTACGCGGGCGCAAGGGCGTGGCGGCGAGCATTCCCGATTTCTGCGTCAGCCTCGATCTGGATCAGGGTGTGGCCCTGCAGCAACTACCGGCCAGTCAACGTATCGAACTGCCGGCCACCCTGATTCGGCCGTTAAGCAGCGGCCTGCTGCAACCGTCGCGCTTTATCCCGCTGCAACAGGTGCAGGCGAGCAGCGCCCTGGTTGGCGTGCCACGCGTGTATCTGGAAAATGCCGAAGGAATGCCGACACTGTTTGCCTCCATGGTGGTCAAGCGTGCCGATGGCAGCAGTACAGTGCTCAGTGAACAGGTCACCCCACTCAACGGGCAAGCCAGCACAGAGCTGGCTGCCGTCAGCGCACAGCTGCAGCCGGGCGACACCTTGGGCCTGCGTATCAGCGGCTTTAGTGGCCAATACCTGTTCAATGGCTCCTGGCAGTTCGCTAGCAGCACACTGCACGGCAGCATCGAGTGGCCGCAATTGCTGCCGCTGCAACCGCAACTGGCCAGGCACTGAGGGGCTATTTACCTAAGCGGCGCAGATGACAGGTGACTTCTTCGCGGTCGTGATAAAGCTGCTTGCAGGCGATCGACACCTTGATCTTGCGCGCTGCAAACGCGTCCTGCATGCGCAGCAACAGGCGACGCACTTCGGCGTAACGCTGCTTCATCGGCAGCTTGAGGTTGACCACCGCTTCCCGGCAATGGCCGCCGCCAATCCAGGTTTCCACCATCGCCGCAGTTCGCGCCGGTTTCTCGACGATATCGCAGACCATCCAGTCCACCGGCTGCTTGGGTGTCCAGGTGAAACCGTCGACCATCAGGTGATTGACCAGGCCAGTGTCCATCAGGCTTTCCGCCATCGGCCCGTTGTCGATGGCGGTGACCAGCATGCCGCGCTTGACCAGCTGATAGGTCCAGCCGCCCGGCGCGGCGCCAAGGTCGACCCCGGTCATTTCATCGGACAGGCGTTCATCCCACTGCTCGCGGGGGATAAAGGTGTGCCAGGCCTCTTCCAGCTTGAGGGTCGAACGACTCGGCGCTTCGCGGGGGAATTTCAGCCGAGGAATGCCCATGGGCCACAGCGCCGAGTTATTCGCCTCGGCCATGCCGACAAACACCTCGCGACCACTTTTGAACGTCAGCAATAAGCGCGGCTTGCGTGCATCGTCAACCAGCTTGCCAGCCTTGCTCAGGGCGTTGCGCAGCGGCGCTTCGAACTTCTTGCAGAAATTCGACAGCTCCTTGCCGTCGTTGCTGTCCAGCACTTCCAGCCACAGGCTGCCAAACGCCGGCAGGTCGGCCAGATAAGCCAGTAGCACACTGATGCGATCCGTTTCCGGCAGGTCAATAAATACGCCGCGCGCCCACTGCCGAGGAAAGATCAGCTGAGTGAAACGCACCCCGTGCATCAGGCGCCCGGCACCGTCATCCTCGGTGCAGATAAATTCCGCGCAGGCGGTACTCGGCTTGGCCTTGGCATACCCGGCAACGTCCAGACGCGCGGCGTGCTCGGCGATTTCCGCGCACACCTCATTTTCAAAACCCGGACGGCAGTGCAACAACAACGTATTCATCAGCGACTCTCCTCAAGGCGCGCATCATAGCCGAGTCACCCGCCTATGCTTGCTTTGCATCGGCCTTTTCCTGATCTGCAGGTTAGACTGGCGCCATCGCGCAAGGCTCTGGCCCTGCCAATCGATCATCGGCCGCCCTAGCAAAACAACGGGGTAAACGACCACAACCTGCCTCTTGCCAGTTACACCTGGATTCACGGCTAAACTTCCGCCAGCAACGGCCGAAGTACCGGTAACGTTTAAAGGAATAAAGAACGCCATGCGCAACAACCAACCTATTACTCAGCGCGAGCGCACCTTCCCCGCGCAGCAACGACTGATCTCCACCACCGACCTCAAAGGCCAGATCACCTACTGCAATGACGCCTTTGTCGAGATCAGTGGCTTTAGCCGCGATGAGCTGATTCGTGCGCCACATAATCTGGTGCGCCATCCGGACGTGCCGGCAGCGGTGTTCCAGCATATGTGGGACACCCTGAAGAAGGGCCAGCCGTGGATGGGTATCGTCAAGAATCGCTGCAAGAGCGGTGACCATTACTGGGTTAACGCCTACGTCACGCCGGTCACAGAAAACAACCAGGTCGTAGGCTACGAATCAGTACGGGTAAAGCCGACTGCCGAGCAGGTACGTCGCGCCGAGGCGCTGTATCAACGTATCAACAGTGGTAAATCGGCAATCCCCAACAGTGATCGCTGGCTGCCAATCGTGCAGGACTGGTTGCCGTTTATCCTGGTCAGCCAGGTCGGCTTTCTGATCGGCGTATGGCTCGACTCCAGCTGGGGCTTTGCCATCGCCGCCGGTTTGTCGGTGCCACTGGGGCTGGCCGGGTTGAACTGGCAGCAACGCGGCCTCAAGCGTCTGCTGCGCCTGGCCGACCAGACCACCTCCGACCCGTTGATCGCGCAGATGTACACCGACAGCCGCGGCGCTCAGGGCCGTCTGGATATGTCCATCCTCAGCCAGGAAGCCCGCCTGAAAACCTGTCTGACCCGTCTGCAGGACACTGCCGAGCAGCTCACCCTGCAAGCCAAACAGGCCGACGCCCTGGCGCACAACAGCTCCGCCGGACTTGAACGCCAGCGCAGCGAAACCGACCAGGTCGCTACCGCGATCAACGAAATGGCCGCCACCACCCTGGAAGTGGCAAGCAACGTCGCCCGCACTGCCATCGCCACCCAGGACGCCAACCGCCTGACCAGCGCCGGCCGTGGCATTGCAGCAGAAACCCGCCAGGCCATTCAGCGCCTGTCGCAATCGGTCGGTGATACCGGCGAAACCGTGACCCGCCTGGCCCAGGACAGCACTGAAATCGGCGGCGTGGTCGATGTAATCAAGGGCATCGCCGACCAGACCAACCTGCTCGCCCTCAACGCCGCCATCGAGGCCGCACGCGCCGGTGAAATGGGCCGTGGCTTTGCCGTGGTGGCTGATGAAGTGCGCTCACTGGCGCAGCGCACTGCCGAATCCACCGGGCAGATTCACCAGCTGATCGCCAAACTGCAGCGCACCGCCGAAGAAGCGGTGCTGACCATGGAGGTCGGCCGCAAACAGGCCGACGAAGGGGTTGAACGCGTGCAGCAAGCCGATGAAGCGCTGGCCGGCATCAGCGACGCGGTGGCCAATATCACCGATATGGCCAACCAGATTGCGGCAGCCGCTGAAGAGCAGAGCGCGGTGGCCGATGAGGTCAACCGCAGTATCACCACCATTGCCCAACTGGCCGACCAGACCGCAGGTGAAGCGCACGACACCGCCCTGCTCAGCGAAGCCCTGACGGCCACTGCCAATGGTCAGTACGCACTGGTGGAACGCTTCAATCGCTAAAACCGTAGGTTGGTGCTGAGCGCAGCGAAGCCCAACGCAGGAACGCCAAGCTATGTTGGGCTTCGGCGCTGCGCGCCTTAACCCAACCTACGCCCTGCAGTGCGCCGCCTGCCTGCTTGCTACAAGTTCTCGTAACGGTTCATATCCAGCACACCAGCTTCCAGCGGTTCGGTCTGTTGGATATAGGCCGACATGTCGTGGAAGTAGCGCCAGAACTCTGGATGAGTGCGGCGAATACCCCAGCGCTCGACGACCTTCTCAAACGCCGACTGATCACGCGCCTGTTCCAGTGCCGTGACAAACTCCGCCGCCTGCTCCACCCGCATATTGAAGATAAAGTTCGGATAGCTGCTAAGCACCCCCGGATACACCGTCAGGGTATCCAGCGCCGGCTGGTAGCGCAGTTCCTCACCGAGCATAAATGCCACGTTACTGTGCGCTCGGTTGCGCAGCAGGCTGTATACCTCACGTTGGCCATCGGCCATTTCCAGCCGTAGCAAGGTTGCCTCCGGCAGTTGCTCGATCACCTTGAGCGTGCCCGCAGGTTTTGCCGTCAACCGACTCAGGGACTGCTCGGCGCGCTGCAACTCGACGTCCAGCCCCGGGCGATGGCAATGTGCGCCAGTACAGCGGTTAATCGGATCAGGTCGCGCATTCAGGCTGCCGTAGCGCTCCAGCAGAGCGTCGACAAAGCTGCGCTTGGGATCGCTACCAGGCAGGCGCAGGGCGCTCGGGCTTTCGCTGTCGATGGGCTGGTAATCCAGCCAGATCTTCAGCTTGCCGCTGCTCTGGTACCAGTCGCTGAGATAGCCCTGGCGCGATTCGGCTGACATCAGCCGCAAGAAGTTGACCTCGGCGCCGTTGCGGATCAAGTCGAAGTACAACCGTGTTTGCGCCTGATGCGACACGTTTCACCACCAACTGGTAATAGGTGCGCTCCAGCAGCGGGAAGTCCAGCCACCAGATGGTTTGTGGCACCTCGCCGATCAGGCCTTTGCGCACCGACGCACTGTCGTGCTGGCGAAAGATCGACAGCAATGCGTTGTCATTACCGGCCCAGATATGCGACCAGCTTGGCGCAGGCGCATCGGCATAGCGCTGCATACGCAGGGCTTCGTACTCATTGCGCTTATCGCGGTAGGTGCGCCACAGGCCGAGCAGATCACTGATGCTGTCCAGTTGCCCAGGCATGGCCAGCAGCTCCTTGGCCTGATCGCGATACTCGGGGTCGGTGATATACAGGTCGTGCTGCGGGTCCTGAAACACCGCCCAGAAGTTATCGCGAATCACATCCGTGGCAATCTGCCCCCGGCATACCGGGCCGCGAATAAAGGTACGCACGAAGTATTCGGCGTTATCCAGCATGAACTGATAGCGTGCCTGCGCCGGAATCGCGGCAAAGGTCTCAAATGGATTGGCGCGGCGCTGGAGGCCATAACCGGGCACGGCGTCGGCCTGCCAGTCACTGGCAAAGAACAACTCCTTGACCCGCGCCAGCTTGGCCGCACTCAGCCCGTAGGTGATGTGGGTCTTGTGCACGATCACCCCCTGCACCGGCGTCAGGCGGTAGTAGAACTGGTTACCGGGGTCTTCATTGGGCAAGCGCGTGGCGATGATGTCCACCGGCTTACCGCTGGGTGTACGCGAACGCACCATCTGGAAAAAATGCCCTGGCTCGCCGCCGGCAAAATACAGATGGGCAAGAAACAGATGCTCGTAGAGCCAGCGTGAAACCAGCGACTCGCGAGCGCCGGGAGCGTTCAGAAAAGCTTCCCAGGTGGCGATCTGCTGCGCCTCGGCTGCGCTGGCCTGCAGCGCTTGCTGATTGATCGGCGCCCCCAGGCCTGCAGCGTCTGGTAGTCGGCCTCACTCAGCCCGGTCACCGCAAACGGCATGCCGACTTGCGGGTTCTTGCGGGCAAACTCGTCGAACTCCGGCGGCAACGGGCACTGGTTGACCCGGTCGATGTTGATATTCAGCTCCGCCGGCAGCTTGCTGTTGGCGGCCAATGGTTGCTGATGGCCTAGCTCCAACATGCGCGCCATCAGCGCGGCCTGACTGCCCTGCGCATCCAGCACGGAGGTAAAGCCCTTGCGCTGCCAGGCTTCTGCGCCATGGGCATCAACAAACAGGCGCGTGGTGGCCTGGGCCTCGGTGCGCGTGCCGTTGTACACCGTGGCCTTGCTGGCGCCGCGCTGCACACCTTCGCCACTGCCCAGATTGAGCTGGCAGGCAGCGTCGTAGCAGGCATGGCAGGCCACGCAGTTCTTGGTAAAAATCGGTTGGATATCGCGACTGTAGGAGATGGGTTCGGCCGCTTGTAATGAGCCGATGAACAACAAACACACGCCAAGCAGTAAACGGCAGACCATGGAAACATCTCTAAAATGGCTTAAGCGCCGATTCTAGCTGGCGCCGGCTGGCCAAGGCCAACCCGCAAACATGAGTAAGATTCATGTAAAAGCGCAGTACACTGCAAAAGCGTGCAGCTTTGTTATCATCGCGCATCTTTTTTTCACGCGTCCCAGGTAGTTCTCTCCATGTCTCTGTCCGATCGCAGCGCCCGCTCTAACGCACTTCAGCAAGCCCTGAAGGAACGCATCCTGATCCTCGACGGCGGCATGGGCACCATGATCCAGAGCTACAAATTGGAGGAAGAGGACTACCGCGGTGCGCGCTTCGCCGATTGGCCGCAGGATGTAAAAGGCAACAACGACCTGCTGATCCTCAGCCGCCCGGATGTAATCGGCGCTATCGAGAAAGCTTATCTGGATGCCGGCGCCGACATCCTGGAAACCAACACCTTCAACGCCACCCAGGTGTCCCAGGCCGACTACGGCATGGAAAGCCTGGTGTATGAGCTGAACGTCGAAGGCGCGCGCCTGGCCCGCAGCGTGGCCGATGCCAAGACCCTGGAAACTCCGGATCGCCCGCGTTTCGTTGCCGGCGTACTGGGCCCAACCAGCCGTACCTGCTCGATCTCCCCGGACGTGAATAATCCCGGCTACCGCAACGTCACCTTCGACGAGCTGGTGGAAAACTACGTGGAAGCCACCCGCGGCCTGATCGAAGGCGGCGCGGACATGATTCTCATCGAAACCATCTTCGACACCCTGAACGCCAAGGCGGCGATCTTCGCCGTGCAGGAAGTCTTCGAGCAGCAGGGCTTCGAGCTGCCGATCATGATCTCCGGCACCATCACCGATGCCTCCGGCCGCACCCTGTCCGGGCAGACCACCGAAGCCCTCTGGAACTCGGTACGCCACGCCAACCCCATTTCCGTGGGGCTGAACTGCGCCCTCGGCGCTAGCGACCTGCGCCCGTATCTGGAAGAGCTGGCCAACAAAGCCGACACCTTTGTCTCCGCGCACCCCAACGCCGGCCTGCCTAACGCCTTTGGTGAATACGACGAAACCCCGGCGGAAATGGCCGTGGTGGTCGAAGAGTTCGCCACCTCGGGCTTTTTGAACATCGTCGGCGGCTGCTGCGGCACGACCCCGGCGCATATCCAGGCGATTGCTGAAGCGGTGAGCAAATACCCGCCACGCGCCATCCCGGACATCCCCAAAGCCTGTCGCCTGTCGGGCCTGGAGCCCTTCACCATCGACCGCAACTCGCTGTTTATCAACGTCGGCGAACGCACCAATATCACCGGTTCGGCCAAGTTCGCCCGACTGATCCGTGAGGACAACTACACCGAAGCCCTGGAAGTCGCCCTGCAGCAGGTCGAAGCCGGCGCCCAGGTGATCGACATCAACATGGACGAGGGCATGCTCGATTCACAGAAGGCCATGGTCACCTTCTTGAATCTGATTGCCGGCGAGCCGGACATCTCCCGCGTACCGATCATGATCGACTCCTCCAAGTGGGAAGTGATCGAAGCCGGCCTGAAATGCATCCAGGGCAAGGGCATCGTCAACTCGATTTCGATGAAGGAAGGCGTCGAGCAATTCAAGCACCACGCCCGTCTGTGCAAACGCTACGGCGCCGCCGTGGTGGTCATGGCCTTCGATGAAGTGGGTCAGGCCGACACCGC
The DNA here is from genome assembly GCF_900105355.1 of Pseudomonas anguilliseptica. Lineage (NCBI taxonomy): Bacteria > Pseudomonadati > Pseudomonadota > Gammaproteobacteria > Pseudomonadales > Pseudomonadaceae > Pseudomonas > Pseudomonas anguilliseptica. The sequence goes on along the minus strand of NZ_FNSC01000001.1, from coordinate 3,951,408 downwards.
CGAGCGCAAGCGCGAGATCTGTCAGCGCAGCTACGACATTCTGGTCAACGAAGTGGGCTTCCCGCCGGAAGACATCATCTTCGACCCGAACATCTTCGCCGTGGCCACCGGCATCGAAGAGCACAACAACTACGCGGTCGACTTTATCGAGGCCTGCGCCTATATCCGCGACCACCTGCCCCACGCCCTGTCGAGCGGCGGCGTGTCCAACGTGTCGTTCTCCTTCCGTGGCAACAACCCGGTGCGTGAAGCGATTCACTCGGTGTTCTTGTACTACGCGATCCAGAATGGCCTGACCATGGGCATCGTCAACGCCGGCCAGCTGGAAATCTACGACGAGATTCCCAAAGAGCTGCGCGACGCCGTGGAGGACGTAGTACTTAACCGCCACGACGGTGCCACCGAAGCGTTGCTGGCGATTGCCGACAACTACAAGGGCGATGGCAGCGTCAAAGAGGCCGAAACCGAAGAGTGGCGCAACCTGAGCGTCGAAGAGCGGCTCAAGCACGCGCTGGTCAAAGGTGTGACCACGCACATCGTCGAAGACACCGAAGAGTTCCGTCAGCAGTGCGCACGCCCCATCGAAGTCATCGAAGGCCCGCTGATGGCCGGCATGAGCGTGGTAGGCGATCTGTTCGGCGCCGGCAAGATGTTCCTGCCGCAGGTGGTGAAATCCGCCCGGGTGATGAAGCAGGCCGTAGCGCACCTGATCCCCTTTATCGAAGCCGAGAAAGGCGACAAGCCGGAAGCCAAGGGCAAGATCCTTATGGCCACCGTGAAGGGCGACGTGCACGACATCGGCAAGAACATCGTCGGCGTGGTACTCGGCTGTAATGGTTATGACATCGTCGACTTGGGCGTGATGGTGCCGGCGGAGAAGATCCTGCAAACGGCCATCGCCGAGAAGTGCGACATCATCGGCCTGTCCGGCCTGATCACCCCCTCGCTGGACGAGATGGTGCATGTCGCCCGCGAGATGCAGCGCCAGGGCTTCAACCTGCCGCTGATGATCGGCGGCGCCACCACCTCCAAGGCTCACACGGCGGTGAAGATCGAGCCCAAGTACCAGAACGACGCGGTGATCTACGTCACCGACGCCTCGCGCGCAGTCGGCGTGGCCACCCAGCTGCTGTCCAAGGAGCTGAAAGCCGGTTTCGTCGAGAAGACCCGCGAAGAATACGTGGTGGTGCGCGAGCGCACCGCCGCGCGCAGCTCGCGCACCGAACGCCTGAGCTACGCCGACGCCGTAGCCAATAAACCGCAGTTCGACTGGAGCGCCTACCAGGCCAGCAAGCCGAGCTTCACCGGCGTGAAGGTGCTGGACGATATCGACCTCAATGTACTGGCCGAGTACATCGACTGGACGCCGTTCTTTATCTCCTGGGACCTGGCCGGCAAGTACCCGCGCATCCTCACCGACGAGGTGGTGGGCGAAGCCGCTACCGCGCTGTTCGCCGACGCCCAGGCGCTGCTGAAGAAGCTGATCGACGAGAAGCTGATCAGCGCCCGCGCTATCTTCGGTTTCTGGCCGGCCAACCAGGTCGAGCATGACGACATCGAAGTCTACGGCGAGGACGGCCAGCCGCTGGCCAAGCTGCACCACCTGCGCCAACAGACCATCAAGCCGGACGGCAAGCCGAACTTCTCCCTGGCCGACTTCGTTGCACCCAAGGACAGCGGCATCACCGACTATGTGGGCGGCTTTATCACCACCGCCGGCATCGGCGCCGAGGAAGTAGCCAAGGCCTACCAGGACGCCGGCGACGACTACAACTCGATCATGGTCAAGGCCCTGGCCGACCGCCTCGCCGAGGCCTGCGCCGAGTGGCTGCACAAACAAGTGCGCACCGATTACTGGGGCTACGACAAAGACGAAGCCTTGGATAACGACGCACTGATCAAGGAGCAGTACAAAGGTATCCGCCCGGCCCCCGGCTACCCGGCCTGCCCGGACCATACCGAGAAGAAGACCCTGTTCGCCCTGCTCGACCCCGAGGCCGAGTTCAACAAGGCTGGCCGCAGCGGTGTGTTCCTCACCGAGCACTACGCCATGTTCCCCGCCGCCGCCGTCAGCGGCTGGTACTTCGCCCACCCCGAGGCGCAGTACTTCGCCGTAGGCAAGGTGGATAAGGATCAGGTTGACAGCTACACGGCCCGGAAAAAGCAGGACTTGAACGTCAGCGAACGCTGGTTGGCTCCCAACCTGGGCTATGACAACTAAGGCCCCAACATAAAAAAGCCCGCAGACGCGGGCTTTTTTATGTTGGATGGGCGGGGTCTACTTCTTCACCTCGAAATCACGCCCCCATAGACGAATCGACTGCACACCCTCGACCGGCCCCTCGAAGACGAATTTCTGGCGCACACCGGTCAACGCTGGAATGGTTACATCATCCGGATTGACTAGGCCCGGCAATGGCGCACTGGAATAACCCTCCTGGTCGATGGCCAACAGCGCGCCGGTCATGCGCAGGTTGATCAGGCGCAGCGGTTTGTCGGTGGTGTTCTTGAACCCCAGCAAAGCATTCAGATTGCCACCTTCGGCGGTATAGACCTTGAGCAGCTGCACGCTGACCTGGCCATCGAGCTGATCCAGGCTGGAGACAACAATCGAGCCGTCGGCGCCCTGGGCTTCAACCCGCCCTTCGGTAACGCCGTCAGACACCCCACCTAGCAGGTTCTTGCCGGCGGTAATCGCCGTAGACACGGCCGCCTTGGCGGAATCCTTGATGCTGCTCGAATGCGTTGCCGCTTCCTCGGCGAAAGCAGCTGGCGTGCCCAATGCGAAAGCCAAGGTGATAGCCAGCGGTGAAATCCTATTCATGATCCTACTCCTGCAATGACGGCGGATGAAATGAGCGACAGATTGATCGTAGGCCGTCGGAAAAGCGAGTCGCAGAACAAGGAACTGCCGGCTGGATAACGATTTTCCTGCGCGCCCCGTCAAAGGCAAGATTTCTTTCGGATGACTCGGTGCTAACTGCTAGTGCCTGCATCATCCCCAGTCCGGTAACTCACTCGATAGTGCTACTGCTGCTTACTCCGCCCCTGCACCAGCCCCATACGCGAACGGATGCGTGACAGCGCCACATTGGTGATGCCCAGGTAGCTGGCCACATGCTGCAACGCAATACGCGGCGCCAGGGCGGCGCGCTGCTGCAGAAACAAGCGGTAGCGTTCGCCCGCATCCAGCAACAGCAGCTCGGCTTCCCGCTGAGCACTGCGCTCCAACACGGCACGAATACCGTCGCTAAGAATCTCCTGAACCACCGGCAACTCAGCCTGCCAACGGCGCAGCACTTCATAGCGCAACTCCAGCAGCACAGTCGGCTCCAGGGTCACGATGCCCACCGCACTGATAACGGCATAGGGCGGCGTTCCCCAACCGACCCAGTTGCCCTCGGCATGAAAGGCCGCAGTACGCTCCAGCCCCTGCTCGGACAAATGCACCACACGCAGCAGACCGCTGACAACGAACCAGCAACGGTCACTGAGTTGCCCCGGCCGTAGCACTGTCTGATTTGCCGCGTAGCTCTGGCGCGGCAGGTTCTGCCAGAGATCGGTGAGTTGCGGGTATTGCTCAAGCATGCCGAGCAACTGCGGCGCGCAGGCCAGGCAGTCATAAAGAGAATCTGAGGACATCGATAAACCGAGGTTAATGCGCAGCCAGTGGCGCAAGCATGAAGCTAGCACCACCTCGTTCTGGATGACACCCCGCATGTACAGCCTAAAACAACCCATGACCTCAAATACCGACAAAAAAACCTTATACAGCGGCCTGAACAGGGCCCATCTCGGCGCTCTGTTACTGGTCGCCATTTGGGCAACGCTGGGGCTTTACAAGGGCTGGAGCAGTTTCGTTCTGCTGGGTGGCGGACTGCTTTTGGCGCTGCTCTGGTTTGGCCTGTGGGAATGGCGCTGGCCACACCGCACGGATTGGCAAGCCCGCCCCGTCGACCGCAAGCGCGACGGACTATTTATGCTCGCGCTGTTTGCCACCGACGCCCTGGCCGACACATTGATACGTAGCTTGGTGATGCTGTTTAACGCCGAGGCACAGGGTCCTGCCACGGAGCTGTCACTTTGGCTGGCAGTGCCCGCAGCAGCGCTGCTGGGGGAGTTTGGCGACTACTGGCTGCACCGTTACAAGCATCGCGGTGGCTGGCTGTGGCGCGTGCATTTCGTGCACCACCGCCCCAGCGCTCTGAACGTCAGCAACAACTTCACCACGCACCCGCTGGACCTGCTTCTGCGCAAGTCGGTGCATATGCTGCCGCTCTGGTTATTGGGCTTCGATCCCATGGCCATCGCACTGGCGGCGCTGTTCTCGCAGACCCAGTCGTTCGCCACTCACGCCAACAGCCGCGGCACCCTGGGCTGGTTGAACTTTCTCATTGGTAGTGCCGAACTGCACCGCTGGCATCACAGCGTAAATATTGCCGAAGCGCAGAATTTCGGCACCGCACTACCGCTCTGGGACCAGCTGTTCGGCACCTTCCGCTGGAGCGCTGGCGAGCCTGCCGCACTGGGTGTAAAAACCAGTTCCGAGCACCCAGACGAGCACGATATTCGTGGCCTCCTCAGCTACCCGTTCGGGCGTTCGCGGCCGGGAGAAGTGCACCCTAAACAGAGCAAATAGGTACACAGTGATAGAAGGACGAGGAACAAGGACGCTTAGCCGCCCCCCAACGCATCAACTCAGGCGCGAAGTCGATTTGCGCACGATTTTGATCGAATGTTTGAGCGTCGGTTTGCGTGTGACGCTGATGGCTTTGCGCGTGACCGTATCGATGGTGATATTCCAGAAACCGCTGCTGGGTACGGTGATCTTGGCCGGGAAGGTATCGAATGCGCCACCGTGGTAAGTGTGTCGGCCGCCATTCTTGAAGCTGCGGAAGTTGGCATCGCTCATCAGGCGAATGTTGCAGGTTTGCGAGCACTCGATCACGACCACGTCGTCTTCGTTGAGGTGGTCGCGCTGGTGTATAAATTTCATCTACCGCTCCGCACAGCTGGGTCAGACCAATCAGGTCGCTAGTATGAGTGCCTTAGGCAGCTTGAGCAAAGACTAAGCGGTTTCGCCTCACTCCGACGCCTGCCCGCCGTCACACATACCACCGCAAGCGGGCCGGTGGTAGCATGCGCGCCCCATGCATATTCACGACTTTCAACAACGCCTTACCGAGCTCGGTGCCAAGCCCATGCACATCGGGCGGATTACCCGTGCCTGGCTGCGCGGCATGCCCCTGGATACCGGTACGCGAAACCAGAAGACCGAAAACTTCCTGCCGCTGGCGGTACGCAATGCCCTGCCCGAGATAAGCAGCGCACTCGATGGACTGGCGCGCCTCAGCTCTGAACACCCGGCGACGGACGGTTCGGCGCGCTTGCTGGTGGAGCTGGCCGACAAACAGATGGTGGAAAGCGTGCTACTGCCGCGCGATGGCCTGTGTGTCTCCAGCCAGGTCGGTTGCGCAGTGGGTTGCGTGTTCTGCATGACCGGCAAGAGCGGCCTGCTGCGCCAGCTGAGCACCGCCGAGATCGTCGCCCAGGTGGCGCTCGCCCGACGCTTTCGCCCCGTGAAGAAAGTGGTGTTTATGGGCATGGGCGAACCGGCGCATAACCTCGATAACGTACTCGAAGCGATCAACCTGCTCGGCACCGAAGGTGGTATCGGCCAACGCAACCTGGTGTTCTCCACCGTTGGTGACCCGCGGGTGTTCGAGCGCTTACCGCAGCAGCAGATCAAACCTGCCCTGGCGCTGTCGCTGCATACCACCGATGCCGAGTTGCGCCAGGCGTTGCTGCCGCGTGCACCGCGTATTGATCCTGAAGAGCTGGTCGAGCTGGGAGAAACCTACGCGCGGCAAATCGATTACCCGATTCAGTACCAGTGGACGCTGCTCAAGGGCATCAACGACAGCCAGGAAGAAATGGACGGCATCCTGCGTTTGCTCAAGGGCAAGTACGCGATCATGAATCTGATCCCCTACAACAGCCTGGAGGCCGACGAATTCCAGCGCCCTGATGGCGACCGCATCGTGCAGATCGTGCGCTACCTGCACAGCCGCGGCGTACTGACCAAGGTGCGCAATTCGGCGGGTCAGGACATCGATGGCGGTTGCGGACAACTGCGCGCGCGGGCGACCGAGGTGCTCGATCGACGCAAAAGCCGTGCATAAGTGATGACTGCACTGCTGCGTCGCGACTAAAGCCGCTCCCACGCCAAGTAAGCAGCATAAAAAATGCCCGCAGATCGCGGGCATTTTGGTTTGGCCATCTACTTAGTAGTAGGCGTTTTCCTTGATGCTGTGGTCGGTCACGTCACGCACGCCTTTGAGCTCGGGAATGCGCTCAAGCAGGGTTTTTTCGATGCCTTCTTTGAGCGTCAGGTCGACCTGACCGCAGCCCTGACAGCCGCCGCCGAACTTCAGCACGGCAATGCCATCGTCAACCACGTCGATCAGGCTGACTTCACCGCCATGGCTGGCCAGACCGGGATTGATCTCGGTCTGCAGGTAGTAGCTGATGCGCTCGTTGATCGGGCTGTCTTCGTTGACCATCGGCACTTTGGCGTTCGGCGCCTTGATGGTCAGCTGGCCGCCCATGCGGTCGGTGGCGTAGTCGACCACGGCGTCCTCGAGAAACGGCTCGCTGACGGCGTCGATCCAGGCGGTGAAGCTGGCCAGGCCCAGCGCAGTATCTTCAGCCTTCTGCTCACCCGGTTTGCAGTAGGCAATGCAGGTTTCAGCGTACTGGGTGCCCGGCTGAGTGATAAACACGCGAATGCCGATGCCCGGGGTGTTCTGCTTGCTCAGCAGGTCAGCCAGATAATCGTGGGCAGCGTCGGTAATGGTAATGGTGCTCATGGCAACTCCTCGCAAACATGGGCGCAGTGTACGCCACTCGCCAGCGCCGGCAAAGTCCTAGTGTTTTAGTAGGAATAGAACTTATTCACCCACGCCAGCCCTCGCCGGCTATGCACAGAGAAACTGTGCAATCGCATCGGCTGCCGCCTGCATGTGCTGCTGATGATTGAGGCCCGAGCTTTTCAGCGGCTTTAGGTCATGGTCGCCGGCGGTCAGCCAGTGCAGCGTGATCGCCTCAGAAAGCGCGTAGCGCGCCACCGCCTGACGATCGCCCAGGGCATCGCGTTCGCCCTGGATGATCAGCGTCAGTGTGCGTAGCTCGGCCAAGTGCGCGACACGCGGCTTTTCCGGCTTACCGACGGCGTAGAAGGGATAACCCAGGCACACCAGCGCATCGGCGCCCAACTCGTCGGCCAGCAGGCTGGCCATGCGTCCGCCCATGGACTTGCCGCCGATGGCCAACGGCCCTGCGACCTGTTGGCGCACCTGCGCATAGACCTCACGCCATTGCTCAAGCAGTCTGGCCTGGGGATTGGGGGGGCGCTTCTTGCCATCCAGACGCCGCGCGGCCATGTAGGCGAACTCGAAGCGCAGTACGGCAATCCCACGCGCAGCAAGGCTTTGCGCCATGTTTTGCATGAATTCGCTGTCCATCGGCGCACCAGCACCGTGGGCCAGAATCAGGGTGGCATGCGTCTCGCCAAGCGGGCGATCCCACAGCCACGTGCCATCACCCTGCCCCTGCCCCTGCCCGTATTGATCCCCGTCAATACCCGCAACCTGCCCTTTGCTCATGCTTGCCTCGCTTAAAGAATCCGTTGGACTGCGACGCAGATCGTACAGGCGCGCAGCCATGGATTTTCGATGATTGACCTATAACCGTGGATGGAAGCCCCCTGAAATGAACATAACCGGGAACACAGCAACCAGTTCCGCCTACAACTACAAGGTGGTTCGCCAATTCGCCATCATGACGGTGGTATGGGGCATTGTCGGGATGGGACTCGGCGTATTTATCGCCGCGCAACTGGCCTGGCCCGAACTCAACTTCAACCTGCCGTGGACCAGCTTCGGCCGTCTGCGTCCGCTACACACCAACGCGGTGATCTTCGCGTTCGGTGGTTGCGCGCTATTCGCCACCAGCTATTACGCGGTGCAACGCACCTCGCAGACCACACTGTTCGCCCCCAAACTGGCGGCCTTCACCTTCTGGGGCTGGCAACTGGTGATTCTCCTGGCGGCCATCAGCCTGCCACTGGGCTGGACCAGCTCCAAGGAATACGCCGAGCTGGAGTGGCCGATCGACATTCTGATCACCATTGTCTGGGTCAGCTACGCCATCGTGTTCTTCGGCACAGTGATGAAGCGTAACGTCAGCCATATCTATGTGGGCAACTGGTTCTTCGGTGGTTTTATCCTCACCGTGGCGCTGCTGCACCTGGTCAACAACCTGGAAGTGCCAGTCACCCTGACCAAATCCTACTCGGCCTACGCCGGGGCGACAGACGCGATGATCCAGTGGTGGTACGGTCACAACGCCGTGGGCTTCTTCCTCACTGCGGGCTTCCTGGGGATGATGTATTACTTCGTGCCCAAGCAGGCCGGGCGGCCGGTGTATTCCTACCGCTTGTCCATCGTGCACTTCTGGGCGCTGATCGCCGTGTATATCTGGGCCGGCCCGCACCACCTGCACTACACCGCGCTGCCAGATTGGGCGCAGAGCCTGGGCATGGTGATGTCGCTGATCCTCCTGGCACCGAGCTGGGGCGGCATGATCAACGGCATGATGACCCTCTCGGGGGCCTGGCATAAGTTGCGTACCGACCCGATCCTGCGCTTCTTGGTCGTCTCCCTGGCGTTCTACGGCATGTCGACCTTCGAAGGCCCGATGATGGCGATCAAGACCGTCAATGCCCTGTCCCACTACACCGACTGGACCATCGGCCACGTGCACGCAGGCGCACTCGGCTGGGTGGCCATGGTGTCCATCGGCTCGCTGTATCACATGCTGCCGAAAGTCTTCGGCCGCGACGAAATGCACAGCACCAGCCTGATCAACGTGCACTTCTGGTTCGCCACCATCGGCACCGTGCTCTATATCGCCTCGATGTGGGTCAACGGTATCGCCCAGGGCCTGATGTGGCGTGCAGTCAACGAAGACGGCACCCTCACCTACTCCTTCGTCGAAGCACTGGAAGCCAGCCACCCGGGCTTTGTGGTGCGGGTAATCGGCGGCGCGATCTTCTTCGCCGGCATGCTGGTGATGGCCTGGAACGTCTGGCAGACCGTGCGTCATACCAAAGCCGCCGAGATGGACGCCGCCGCGCAGTTTTCGCTTGAGGGAGCCCACTGATGAGACACGAAATACTCGAGAAGAATATCGGCCTGATGGCGCTGATGATGGTGCTGGCCGTGAGTATCGGCGGCCTGACGCAGATCGTCCCGCTGTTCTTCCAGGACGTTACCAATGAGCCGGTGGCCGGTCTCAAGCCCTACACCGCGCTGCAACTGGAAGGCCGCGACATCTATATCCGCGAGGGCTGTGTCGGCTGTCATTCGCAGATGATTCGCCCGTTCCGCGCCGAAACCGAGCGCTATGGCCACTACTCGGTAGCCGGTGAAAGCGTTTATGACCACCCCTTCCTCTGGGGCTCCAAACGCACCGGGCCGGACCTGGCTCGGGTAGGCGGCCGCTACTCGGATGAATGGCACCGCGCGCACCTGTACAACCCGCGCAACGTGGTGCCGGAGTCGAAAATGCCCGCTTACCCATGGCTAGTGGAAAGCACCCTGGATGGCCAAGACACCCCGGCCAAGATGAAGGCCCTGAGCCTGCTAGGCGTGCCCTACAGCGATGAGGACATTGCCGGCGCCACCGCAGCTGTAAAAGGCAAGAGCGAGATGGACGCCATGGTTGCCTACCTGCAAGTGCTCGGCATTGCCGTAAAGAACAAGAGGTAGAGCCATGTCATTCGACTTTATTGATATAGGCACCCTGCGCGGCATCGGCACGGCACTGGTTCTGCTGTCGTTTGTCTGCGTCACCCTGTGGGCTTACAGCGGCAAGCGCCGCCCGGCGTTCGATGAGGCCGCCTTACTGCCCTTTGCCGATGAACCCAAGCTGGCTGCACCAAGGAGCAAGACCCCATGAGCACGTTCTGGAGCTGGTATATCACCCTGCTGACCGTCGGCACCCTGCTTGCGCTATTCTGGCTGATATTCGCCACCCGCAAGAGTGAGGTTCACAAGAATCCCACCGAGCAGACCATGGGCCATGCCTTCGACGGCATCGAGGAGTATGACAACCCGCTGCCCAAGTGGTGGTTCATGCTGTTTCTCGGCACATTGATCTTCTCGATTGGCTACCTGGTGCTGTACCCCGGCCTGGGCAATTGGAAAGGTGTATTGCCGGGCTATGAAGACGGCTGGACCCAGGTCAAGCAATGGCAGCGCGAAGTCGACAAGGCTGACGAGCTATATGGGCCAATCTTCGCCAAATACGCGGCCATGCCCCTGGAAGAAGTTGCTAAAGACGAGCAAGCACTGAAAATGGGCGGCCGTATGTTTGCCACCTATTGCTCGGTCTGCCACGGTTCAGACGCCAAGGGTGCGGTGGGCTTCCCCAACCTGACCGACAGCCACTGGCGCTGGGGCGGCGAGCCTAATGTAATCAAGACCAGCATCCTCAATGGTCGCATTGGTGCCATGCCGGCCTGGGTCGCCGTGATTGGCGAAGAAGGCGTGCAGCAGGTCGCCGCTTATGTACGCAAGGATCTGGCCGGTTTGCCACTGCCAGCCGACAAGAACTTCGACCTGGAAAAAGGCGCCGCCATCTATGCCGCCAACTGCCTGGCCTGCCACGGTGCAGAAGGCAAAGGCATGGCCATGCTCGGCGCGCCCGACCTGACCAGCCCGGCTGGCTGGCTGGATCTACGGCAGCAGCCTGGTGCAGTTGCAGCAGACCATCCGCCACGGCCAGATGCCGGCGCAAGAACAGTATCTGGGCAACGACAAGGTGCATCTGCTGGCCGCTTATGTACTGAGCCTGAGCCAGAAACAACAGAACACCGCCGCACAGTAATCACTAGAACCGCAGCATCCGGCTGGCGACCCCAGGTCGTCAGCCACTCAAGCAAACCTCTCCCGCGCCCGGACAGCCGCCCGAACCATGCGACCCAAGGTCGCACCCTTCCGACCAAGTGCATGCGCGATGTTTGACTTGAGCTAATCTTGTCGACAGTCGCCACCTGTCATAACTCCAAGGCGATTCCCATCTTTGCGCTACGCCTGTCTAAGGCGTTTTATGCTCGCGGCAATGCCCTGCATAAGCGGCCATGCATGCTTGCCAACAGCCCTGAAAGCCTTATCGCGCCGGCTTGTGTCGTTGCAATGGCTACCCGCTTTCTCCATACTTGCCGCCGATTTTTGCCCCTAAAAAATCCATTAACCGTGGAACCCATAATGAGCACAGCAATCAGTCAGACTGCTTATAACTACAAGGTGGTTCGCCAGTTCGCCGTAATGACGGTGATTTGGGGAGTCATTGGCATGGCTCTAGGTGTTTTCATCGCCGCGCAACTCGTGTGGCCTGAACTCAACCTGGGCATGGAATGGACGAGCTTCGGCCGTCTGCGTCCGCTACACACCAACGCGGTAATCTTCGCCTTCGGCGGTTGCGCGCTGTTCGCCACGTCTTATTACGTGGTCCAGCGGACCTGCCAGACGCGCCTGGTTTCCGATGGTCTGGCTGCTTTCACCTTCTGGGGCTGGCAAGCAGTGATCGTTGCTGCGGTGATCACCCTGCCAATGGGTTTCACCGGTTCCAAGGAATACGCTGAGCTGGAGTGGCCAATCGATATCCTTCTGGGCATCGTCTGGATCACTTACGCCGTGGTGTTCTTCGGCACCATCGTCAAGCGTAAAACCAAGCACATCTATGTGGGCAACTGGTTCTACGGTGCCTTCATCCTGGTTACTGCGATGCTGCACATCGTCAACAGTGCTGCCGTTCCGGTCAGCCTGTTCAAGTCCTACTCGGCTTACGCCGGTGCGACTGACGCGATGATTCAGTGGTGGTACGGCCACAACGCCGTAGGCTTCTTCCTGACCACCGGTTTCCTGGGGATGATGTACTACTTCGTACCCAAGCAGGCTGAGCGTCCGATCTACTCCTATCGTCTGTCCATCGTGCACTTCTGGGCACTGATCACCCTGTACATCTGGGCCGGTCCGCACCACCTGCACTACACCGCACTGCCGGATTGGGCACAGTCCCTGGGTATGGCGATGTCGATCATTCTCCTGGCACCCAGCTGGGGCGGTATGATCAACGGCATGATGAGCCTGTCGGGCGCCTGGCATAAGCTGCGTACCGACCCAATCCTGCGTTTCCTGGTGGTATCGCTGGCGTTCTACGGCATGTCGACCTTCGAAGGCCCGATGATGGCAATCAAGACCGTCAACGCCCTGTCCCACTACACCGACTGGACCATCGGCCACGTACACGCCGGCGCTCTCGGCTGGGTTGCGATGATTTCCATCGGCGCCCTGTATCACCTGCTGCCGAAAGTCTTTGGTCGTCCGCAGATGCACAGCGTTGGCCTGATCAACGCGCACTTCTGGCTGGCCACCATCGGCACCGTGCTGTACATCGCCTCGATGTGGGTCAACGGCATCACCCAGGGTCTGATGTGGCGCGCAGTCAACGAAGACGGCACGCTCACCTACTCCTTCGTTGAAGCGCTGGAAGCCAGCCACCCCGGTTACGTGGTGCGCATGATCGGCGGCGCCTTCTTCGTCGCTGGCATGCTGCTGATGGCTTACAACACCTACCGCACCGTGCGTGCCGCCAAGGCTTCTGAATACGAAGCGGCTGCACAGATTCCTGCCGGAGTAGCGCACTGATGAAACACGAAATCATTGAGAAGAATATCGGCCTGATGGCGCTGCTGATGGTTCTGGCCGTCAGCATCGGCGGTCTGACTCAAATCGTTCCGCTGTTTTTCCAGGACGTTACCAATGAGCCGGTGGAAGGCCTCAAGCCTTACACCGCGCTGCAACTGGAAGGCCGCGATGTGTACATCGCCAACGGCTGCGTCGGCTGCCACTCGCAGATGATTCGTCCGTTCCGTGCTGAAACCGAACGTTACGGCCACTACTCGGTAGCCGGTGAAAGCGTCTGGGACCACCCGTTCCTGTGGGGTTCCAAGCGTACCGGCCCGGACCTGGCCCGTGTTGGCGGCCGCTACTCGGATGAATGGCAGCGTGCGCACCTGTACAACCCGCGCAACGTGGTGCCTGAGTCGAAGATGCCGGCGTATCCATGGCTGGTCGAGCACAAGCTCGACGGCAAGGACACCGCCAAGAAGATGGAAATCATGCGTGGCTTTGGCATTCCCTACACCGATGAAGACATCGCAGGGGCCCAGGACGCAGTAAAAGGCAAGACCGAAATGGACGCCATCGTTGCGTACCTGCAGGTTCTCGGCACTTCCATCAAGAACAAACGGTAACGCACATGGATATCGGGATGATTCGCGGCATAGGCACAGCAGTGGTATTCGTCGCCTTTATTGGCGTGGTGCTCTGGGCCTACAGCAGCAAGCGTAAATCCAGTTTCGACGAGGCCGCTAACCTGCCCTTCGCCGACGATCCCAAACCCACTGAGCGTGACGAGCAATCTTCCAGGAGCAATAACCAATGACCACGTTCTGGAGTTGGTACGTAACCATTCTGTCTCTGGGCACCATCTTTGCCCTGACCTGGCTGATCTTCGGCACCCGCAAGGGCCAGCGCGAAGAAACCACCGAAGAAACCGTCGGCCATTCCTTCGACGGTATCGAAGAGTTCGACAACCCGCTGCCCAAGTGGTGGTTCATGCTGTTTGTCGGCACCATCATCTTTGCCCTTGGCTATCTGGCGCTCTACCCGGGCCTGGGTAACTGGAAAGGTTTGCTGCCAGGCTACGACTACCTCGACACCGAAGCCAAAACGCCCTTCGCCACCAATATCGAAATTGCTGGTGGTGTAGAGCGCAACGCAGGCTGGACCGGCGTACACCAGTGGGAAAAGGAAATGGCCAAGGCTGAAGGCCAATATGGCCCGATCTTCGCCAAATATGCCGCCATGCCGATCGAACAAGTGGCCCAGGACGAGCAAGCGTTGAAAATGGGCGGCCGCCTGTTTGCCTCCAACTGCTCGGTCTGCCACGGCTCCGACGCCAAGGGTGCCTATGGCTTCCCCAACCTGACCGACAACGACTGGCTGTACGGCGGCGAGCCGGAAACCATCAAGACCACCATCATGGCTGGTCGTCAGGGCATGATGCCTGCGCAGCTCGATGCACTGGGCGAGGAAGGTATCCGCAACGTGGCTGGCTACATCCGTAGCCTCTCCGGCTTGAAAAACCCGGAAGGTATCGCGGTTGACCTTGCCGCAGGTCAAGACATCTTCGCGACGACTTGTGCAGTCTGTCATGGCGCTGAAGGTAAGGGCCAACAGGCCATGGGCGCACCCAACCTGACCGACAAAACCTGGCTCTACGGCTCCAGTTTCGCTCAGGTACAACAAACTCTGCGCTATGGCCGTAACGGCAAGATGCCAGCCCAGGCTGACTTCCTGGGCAACGATAAGGTGCATCTGCTGGCGGCTTACGTGTACAGCCTGTCGCAAGGTAAAACCGAGAAGTAATTCTCCGGCTCTGGCAGGCGCGACCGCTGGTCGCACCTGCCGAGCAATCGTCAGGCGTACCATAGCGCAAGAGTCCGTATGACCCCGGCCGGCACGCATCGACCAGGGCAGCCAATCAACCGCCGTGGTACGAACTGATGAGTGCACAGATTCCAGTTAAAGACGTCACCCCTGCCCCGGCCAAGGTCGAAGTTGTCGACCTGTACGCCAACCGCGAAAAAATCTACACCCGCTCCTTCACCGGCATCTTCCGCAACCTGCGCATGCTCGGTGGCGCAGCCCTCTTCCTGTTGTACTTCGGCACCGTATGGTTGACCTGGAATGGCCGTCAGGCCGTCTGGTGGAACCTGCCGGAGCGCAAGTTCTATATTTTCGGCTCCACCTACTGGCCGCAGGACTTCGTCCTGCTCTCGGCGCTGTTGATCATCGCCGCCTTCGGCCTGTTCTTTATCACTGTGTTCGCCGGCCGCGTGTGGTGCGGCTACACCTGTCCGCAAAGCGTGTTCACCTGGGTCTTCATGTGGGCGGAAAAGGTCACCGAAGGTGATCGCAACCAGCGCATGAAGCTCGACAAGGCACCGATGACCACGCAGAAATTTCTGCGCAAGCTGGCCAAGCACGGCATCTGGGTCGGCGTATCGCTGGTCACCGCGATTACCTTCGTCGGCTACTTCACACCGATTCGCGAACTGATCCCGGAACTTTTCACCCTTGAGGCCAGTGGCTGGGCACTGTTCTGGGTCGGCTTCTTTACCCTGGCCACCTATGGCAACGCCGGCTACCTGCGCGAACAGGTGTGCATCTATATGTGCCCCTACGCACGCTTCCAGAGCGTGATGTTCGACCAGGACACCCTGATCGTTTCCTATGACCCGCGTCGTGGCGAATCCCGTGGCCCGCGCAAGAAGGACGCCGACTACAAGGCCCAGGGCCTGGGTGACTGCATCGACTGCAAGATGTGCGTACACGTCTGCCCTACCGGCATCGATATCCGCGACGGTTTGCAGATCGAATGCATCGGCTGCGCCGCCTGTATCGACGCCTGCGACAGCATCATGGAGAAAATGAACTACCCGAAAGGGCTGATCAGCTACACCACCGAACACAATCTGTCCGGGCAAAAAACCCATCTGGTGCGCCCGCGCCTGATCGGTTATGCAGTGGCGCTGACCGCCATGTTCTGCGTCTTCGCCTGGGCCATTGCCGACCGTTCGCTGGTGGAACTGGATGTGCTCAAGGACCGCGTGCTCTACCGCGAAAACGAAGAAGGCCGGATCGAGAATGTCTACACCCTGAAGATCATGAACAAGGCCCAGCACGACGTGACCTACCTGATCGAAGCCGATGGCCTCGACGGTCTGGTGTACGAAGGCAAGCGCGAGATCAAGGCAATCGCTGGCGAGGTGCTGTCGCTGCCAGTCGAGTTGTCCATCGAGCCGGAAAAATTACCTTCGAGCACCAATGAAATCACCTTCCGCCTGCACTCGGCGGATGACCCAAGCATCAAAACCGACGCCGCCAGCCGCTTTATCGGCCCGAGCGTGCGCTGATTAGAGAAGCCCATGTCTGAACCCATAACTGAAAAGAACCCCGATATCGTCAAGCCTTGGTACAAGCAATTCTGGCCCTGGTTCCTGATTGGCCTGCTGGCCTATTCAGTGGTCCAGGGGCTGACCCTGCTGACCATCGCCACGAAGAACCCACCGGGGCTGATTTCCGATGACTATTACGATGTCGGCAAAGGCATCAACCAGTCGCTGGAGCGGGAAAACCACGCCATTCGCCTCAAGCTGCACGCCAGCCTGCTGCTCAACGATGACAACGGCACCGCCACCCTGCAGCTGAGCGGCAATAGCCGTCCGCAGCAACTGGTGCTCAACCTGATCTCGCCAACCCAACCCGAGCGCGACCGCCGGGTGATTCTGCAGCCGCAGGCCGATGGCAGTTACAGCGGACAGATGGTTGATGCCGTGCAAGGCCGCCGCTTTGTCGAGCTGATCGGCCAGGAAGGCGGCAAGGACTGGCGCCTGTTCGAAGAAGAAAATGTGCAGAGCGGACAGACGATCAACCTCGGGGATGCCCAATAAGCACACCGATGGCCAGTCCGACTCCCTGCTATCACTGTGGCCTGCCGGTTCCTGCCGGCAGCCGTTTTCAGACCCAGGTACTGGGTGCAACCCGCGAGATGTGCTGCCCGGGCTGTCAGGCAGTGGCCGAAGCCATTGTCAGCGGCGGCCTGGAGCACTACTACAAGCACCGCAGCGAAAGCGCCGCCAACCCGCAAAGCTTGCCCCAGGCGCTGCCTGACGAGCTGGCGCTGTATGACCGCAGCGATGTACAGCAGCCCTTTGTCGAACATGACGGCGAACTCAGCGAGACCTGTCTGCTGATCGAGGGCATCAGCTGCGCGGCCTGTGGCTGGTTGATCGAGAAACACCTGCGTAGCCTTCCAGGCGTCAGCGAGGCGCACCTCAACCTGTCCAACCACCGCCTGCAAGTGCGCTGGGCCGACAGCCAACTGCCGCTCAGCAGCCTGCTCAAGGCGCTGCGCAAGATCGGCTACGCCGCTCACCCCTGGCAGGCCGATGCCGCCGCCGAACAGCTGCACCGCGAGAACCGCCGCGCCATGCGCGAGCTCGGTGTAGCCGGCATGCTGTGGATGCAGGTGATGATGGCGACCATGGCCACCTGGCCGGAATTCAACATCGACCTCAGCCCCGAGCTGGACAAGATCCTGCGCTGGGTCAGCCTGTTTCTCACCACGCCGATTGTCTTCTATTGCTGCGGCCAGTTCTTCCGTGGCGCGCTGCGCGACCTGCGCACCCGCCACCTGACCATGGATGTATCGGTGTCCCTGGCGATTGGCGGCGCCTACATCGCCGGTATCTGGTCAACCGTCACCGGCCAGGGCGAGCTGTATTTCGATGCGGTGGGCATGTTCGCCCTGTTTCTGCTGGCAGGCCGCTATCTGGAGCGCCGCGCTCGCGAACGCACGGCTGCCGCCACCGCACAGCTGGTCAATCTGCTACCGGCCTCCTGTCTACGCCTGGACGCAGCAGGCCAGAGCCAGCGCATTCTGCTCAATGAACTGCAGGTCGGCGATCAAGTGCTGGTGCCGCCCGGCGCCCTGCTGCCCGCCGATGGTTGCATCATCCAGGGCCAGTCGAGCGTGGATGAATCGCTGCTGACCGGCGAATACCTGCCGCAACCGCGTAACACAGGTGACAGCGTCACGGCGGGCACCCTCAACGTCGAAGGCCCGCTGCAGATTGAAGTCCAGGCCCTCGGTGATGCCACGCGCCTATCGGCCATCGTCCGCCTGCTGGAGCGCGCGCAGAGCGACAAACCGCGCCTGGCGGTACTGGCCGATCAGGTTGCGCAGTGGTTCCTGCTGATTGTCCTGATAGTGGCCGCTGTCGTCGGCCTGGTCTGGTGGCAACTCGACCCCTCGCGGGCGTTCTGGATTGTCCTGGCCCTGCTGGTCGCCACCTGCCCGTGCGCGCTGGCGCTGGCCACCCCCACGGCACTGACCGCCGCCACCGGCTCACTGCACAAACTGGGCATGCTGCTGACCCGTGGCCACGTACTGGAAGGTCTGAACCAGATCGACACCCTGGTGCTGGACAAGACCGGCACCCTCACTGAAGGTCGCCTGACCCTTAGCGCCATCCACCCCCTGCGCGAGCTCGATGCCGACGCCTGTCTGGCCCTGGCCGCGGCGTTGGAAAACCGCTCAGAACACCCGATTGCCCGCGCCTTCGGTCAGGCGCCAGAAGCTGCAGATGCAGTTGAAAGCCATCCGGGCCAGGGCCTGCAGGGGCGTGTTGGCAACCGGCTGCTGCGCATCGGTGAGGCTGGCTTTGTCTGCGCGCTGAGTGCGCAGACAAAGCCAGCGATTAGCGGTGAACACGGCCAATGGCTGCTGCTGGGCGATGAGCAAGGGCCGCTGGCCTGGTTTGTATTGAATGACCGCCTGCGCGAAGACGCGCCGCAACTGATCGACATGGCCAAGGCCAAAGGCTGGCAGATCATGCTGCTGTCCGGCGACAGCTCGCCCATGGTCAATGAAGTGGCGCGCCAGTTGGGCATCAATGATGCCCGTGGCGGCCTGACTCCGGATGCCAAGCTGGACGTACTGAAACAGCTGCACAGCGAGGGCCGCCGGGTGCTGATGCTCGGCGATGGGGTCAACGATGTGCCTGTATTGGCCGCCGCCGATATCAGCGTGGCCATGGGCAGTGCCACCGACCTGGCAAAAACCAGCGCCGATGCCGTGCTGCTGTCCAACCGCCTGAGCAGCCTGGTGCAGGCACTACACATGGCGCAACGAACCCGGCGCATCATCATCGAGAATCTCACCTGGGCCAGCCTGTACAATGGCCTGGTGCTGCCCTTCGCCGCTATCGGCTGGATTACCCCGATCTGGGCGGCGCTTGGTATGTCGGTCAGTTCGCTGCTGGTGGTGGTTAACGCTCTGCGCCTGACTCGCACTTAAGGTGGATCACGCTTCACCGATCCGCTACCGCGCCGTAGGGGGGGCAGTAACAACCGACATCCACGGATCAAACAGTCCACTAATACGCTCGGCGAGGTTCTATGCGAAACAACATGACTGGCAAGGTTGCCGGGCGGGTGCGCTTACTGGCCGTAGCGCTGTTCAGCCTGCAGCTGTTTATGGCATACCACGTTGCTACCGCGCTGATCCGCCAGCAGACCACGCTCAGCAGTCTGTTTACTGACAGCCTGCCGGACACCCTGATCATGCTTTTCCTAAATGCTCTGCTTGCCTTCGTCGCGCTGACCGGTCGCAGCCCGGACAGACTCTTCCCAGTTGCCAGCCTTGATCTGCGGCAACTCTTGCGCCGGAGCCACTAAGCCATGCCCGCCCTCTATATTCTGATCCCGGTTGCTATTGCTTTGGTGGCCTTTGCCATCTGGCTGTTCTTCTGGGCGGTGGACAGCGGTCAGTACGATGACCTCGACGGCCCGGCGCACAGCATCCTGTTCGACGACGAAGACCCCAAGCACACTGCAGCCGTAAGCCAGGTGCAACAACTCGACGAGCCTCAGGCCGATCAGGCCCCACAGGACAAGCCCGGTGCTTGAGCTACTGCCGCTACTGATCTCGGCACTGATCCTCGGCCTGCTCGGCGGCGGGCACTGTCTGGGCATGTGCGGCGGCCTGATGGGCGCGCTGACCCTGGCCATTCCGCCCGAGCGGCGCGCCCAGCGCTTTCAGCTGCTGCTGGCCTATAACCTGGGGCGCATTCTCAGCTACAGCCTGGCAGGCCTACTGCTCGGCCTGGCCGGCTGGGTAGTGGCCAATAGCCCGCTGGTCATGGGCTTACGGGTGGTTGCGGCGCTGCTGCTGATCGCCATGGGCCTGTACCTGGCTGGTTGGTGGAGTGGACTGACCCGTATCGAAGCTCTCGGCCGTGGTCTCTGGCGGCATATCCAGCCACTGACCCGGCGCTTTATGCCGGTCACCAGCCTGCCGCACGCCTTGATGCTCGGCGGCCTATGGGGCTGGCTGCCCTGCGGCCTGGTCTACAGCACCCTGCTATGGGCCGCGAGCCAAGGTAGTGCAGTCGACAGCGCTGCTCTGATGTTGGCCTTTGGTCTCGGCACCCTGCCGGTGCTGCTGGCCACCGGCATGGCCGCCGAACGCCTGACCGCATTGCTGCGCAAACAGGGCGTGCGCACGGCCGGCGGTATTCTGGTGATCCTCTTCGGCCTATGGACAATGCCCGGCCCGCACCAGCACTGGCTGATGGGTCACTAGCAGGCCGCTTGATACAGGTCAAAACACCCCAGACGCAGCGCTCATAGACTGCCCGGTATTGAAAGCCAAACCGGGAATACCCGCATGCTCAACGCCATCCAGTGGGACAGCACCCTGATTCGCCGCTACGACCAGGCCGGCCCGCGCTACACCTCCTATCCAACCGCGCTGCAATTCCATGAGCGCATCAGCCAGTTCGACATGCTGCACGCCCTGCGCGAAAGTCGCAAAGCGCTGCGGCCGCTGTCGCTGTATGTGCACATCCCGTTCTGCGCGCACATCTGCTACTACTGCGCCTGCAACAAGGTGATCACCAAGGATCGCGGCCGCGCTCAGCCCTATCTGGAAAAGCTCGAACGCGAAATAGAGATCATCAGCCGTCACCTCGACCCGCAGCAGAAAGTCGAGCAACTGCACTTCGGCGGCGGCACCCCGACCTTTCTCAGCCACGATGAACTGCGCCATCTGATGGGCCACCTGCGCCAGCACTTCAACCTGCTGGATGACGACAGCGGCGACTACAGCATCGAGATCGACCCGCGCGAAGCCGACTGGTCGACCATGGGCCTGCTCCGCGAGCTGGGTTTCAACCGGGTCAGCCTGGGTGTGCAGGACCTCGACCCGGCCGTGCAACGGGCGGTCAATCGCCTGCAAACCCTGGAAGAAACCCGCGCCATCGTCGAAGCGGCGCGCACCCTGCAGTTCCGCTCGGTAAACATCGACCTGATCTACGGCCTGCCGCTGCAAACCCCGGAGCGCTTCGCCCGCACCGTGGCTGAAGTGATTGCCCTGCAGCCGGATCGCCTGTCGCTGTTCAATTACGCCCACCTGCCGGAGCGCTTTATGCCACAGCGGCGGATCAACACCTGCGACTTGCCCAGCCCAGGTGACAAGCTGGCCATGTTGCAGGCCAGCATCGAGCAACTGAGCGCCGCCGGTTACCGCTATATAGGCATGGATCACTTCGCCCTGCCTGACGACGAACTGGCCAGCGCCCAGGAAGACGGCAGCCTGCAACGCAACTTCCAAGGCTACACCACCCACGGCCATTGCGACCTGATCGGTCTAGGCGTGTCATCGATCAGCCAGATTGGCGATCTGTACTGCCAGAACAACAGCGACCTGAGCAAATACCAGGACTGCCTCGGCCACAGCGAACTGGCCACCCTACGCGGCCTGCATTGTGATGCCGACGACCGTCTGCGCCGGGCGGTAATTCAACAGCTGATCTGCCATTTCCAGTTGCGCTTTGTTGATATCGAGCAGGCTTATGCCATCGATTTTCGCAGTTACTTTGCCGATATCTGGCCGCAACTGCAGCAGATGGCCAGTGATGGATTGATTGAGCTGAATGCCCAGGGCATCGAAGTGCGGCCCGCGGGTCGCCTGCTGGTGCGCTCGCTGTGTATGCTGTTTGATCGCTACCTGACCGAGCTGAGCAGGCAGCGTTTTTCCCGAGTGATTTAGTAGGCAAGCTCTATTTCATGATCAGGCTGGCCACTTCCTGCATCTGCTGATCACTCAGATCCTGCTCGCGCATAACCTTGATCAGCGTCGCATTGGCGCTGCTCAAGGCGCCCTGCAGAGAAGCCAGCTCGCCCTGTAGCATTTCGATCTTTATACGCTTGGCCTCGGGATCGAGGCTCTGATCGCTCATCACCTCTTTCAGCTCGTCTTTCTTCGCCTCGATCTGCGCCTTGAGCTCACGGATTCGCTTGAGCAGATCCTTGACCACATCCGGCAGGCTGCTCTCATCAATATCGCGGTTTTTCTGCGCGGCGGCGGAGCGCGCCTTGCCCAGCTCCGACAGACTAACCCGCAGGCTGTCGCGCAGTGCCTGCTCATCCCCTTCGCTGCTCGCCACAACGCCCTCGGCCGCAGCACTCTTGCGCTCCAGCGCGAGGTTCATACGGGTGCTCAACTGAGTCGATTCCAGACGCATAGCGATGCTCCTTGCCGATATTCAAAGCCGCCTGGGTTATCGGCCAGCCAGGATAAAACTTGAACATTCGATCAGACTTGCGTCTTAGTGGCTCTGTTCTGCGCCCTGCTGTAACCTTACGGCTATTGTGTGTTTAGCCAGGATCGCCAGCGATGTCCGAAAGCATCAAGTTGCATACCCCACACCAAGCCCATTGCAAGGATTGCAGCCTGGCGAGCTTGTGCCTGCCGCTGTCCCTGAACCTGGAGGACATGGACGCGCTCGACGAAATCGTCAAACGCGGCCGCCCGCTGAAAAAGGGCGAATTCCTGTTCCGCCAGGGCGATGCCTTCAATTCGGTGTTCGCCGTGCGTTCCGGCGCACTGAAAACCTTCAGCCTGAGCGACAGCGGTGATGAGCAGATCACCGGCTTCCACCTGCCCAGCGAGCTGGTCGGCCTGTCCGGCATGGACAGCGAGAGCTACCCCGTGTCGGCCATGGCCCTGGAAACCACTTCGGTATGCGAAATCCCCTTCGAACGTCTCGACGAGCTCTCGGTGCAGCTGCCGCAACTGCGCCGCCAGCTGATGCGCATCATGAGCCGGGAGATCCGCGACGATCAGCAGATGATGATGCTGCTCTCGAAGAAAACCGCCGACGAACGCATTGCGACCTTTCTGGTCAACCTCTCGGCACGCTTCCGCGCCCGCGGCTTCTCAGCCAATCAGTTCCGCCTGGCCATGTCGCGCAACGAAATTGGTAACTATTTGGGCCTTGCGGTGGAGACCGTATCGCGGGTATTTACCCGCTTCCAACAGAACAAGCTGCTCGAAGCCGAAGGCAAGGAAGTGCATATCCTCGACCCCATCGAGCTGTGCGCCCTGGCCGGCGGTAACCTCGAGGGCTGATCGACCCGCCCTGAGGACCTAGCCGATGATCTTCGACGAATTCACTATCAAAACCCTGATCCGCCCGGTGCTGGACTTCCCCAAACCGGGGATGATCTTTCGCGATATCACCCCGCTGTTCCAGTCGCCACGTGCCCTGCGCATGGTCGCCGACAGCTTTATCCAGCGTTACGTCGAAGCCGATTTCAGCCATATAGGCGCCATGGATGCGCGCGGGTTTCTGATCGGCTCGATCATCGCCTATGAACTGAACAAGCCACTGATTCTGTTCCGCAAGCAGGGCAAACTGCCTGCCGATGTGCTCAGCGAGAGCTACCAGACCGAGCACGGCGAAGCCAAACTGGAAGTGCACGCCGACAGCCTCTGCGAAGGCGACAAGGTGCTGATTTTCGATGACCTGATCGCCACCGGCGGCACCCTGCTGGCCGCCGCACAACTGGTACGGCGCATGGGCGCGAGCATCATCGAAGCCGCCGCAATCATCGACCTGCCCGAGCTGGGCGGCTCGCAGAAACTGCAGGACAGCGGCATCCCCACCTTTGCCCTGACCCGCTTCGCCCTCACCGACCAATAACTCTGCTTCACGGCCCTGACGGCAGCGCTGCATGTCCGGGCCTGGCTGCCCCTCGCCAACTGATTCGCCCACCGTCTACACAAGTACCCACAGACCATGAATGAAATACCCATGAACCCGACAGCCAGCCACTGGCGTCTGCGCCTCGGCGCGCTGATGGAAAGCAAAGCCATTACCCGCCTGGTTACCACCCTGATCGTGCTCAACGCCGCCATTCTCGGCATCCAGACCTACCCAGGCCTGATGGCCGAATGGGGCGAGCTGCTGCTGACGCTGGATCAGCTGATTCTCGCGGTGTTTATCCTGGAGCTGGCGCTGCGCTTTGTTGCCCGCGGCCTGGGTCTGCTGCGTGACCCCTGGGCGGTATTTGACTGCCTGGTGGTAGGCGTTGCGCTGGTGCCGTCCAGCGGTCCATTCGCCGTGCTGCGTGCGCTGCGCGTGTTGCGCGTGCTGCGACTGATCTCGATCAACCCGAACATGCGCCGAGTGGTCGAAGCACTGCTGTCCTCGCTGCCAGGCATGGGCAGCATCGCCATGTTGCTCGGCCTGGTGTTCTACGTGGCGGCGGTGATGGCCACGCAACTGTTCGGCGAAGCCTTCCCCGAATGGTTCGGCAGCCTCGGTGCCAGCCTCTATACCCTGTTCCAGGTGATGACCCTGGAAAGCTGGTCGATGGGCATCGTGCGCCCGGTAATGGAGCAGTTCCCGCTGGCGTGGATGTATTTCCTGCCGTTTATCCTGATTGCCACCTTTATGATGCTCAATCTGTTTATCGCTGTGGTGGTCAATGCCATGCAGACCACCCATGAACAGGAAGCCAAGCTGGCGCCGCCCTCGCCCACCGAACAATTGCTGCTCGATGAACTGCGCGCCTTGCGCACGGAAGTTGCTGAGCTGCGCCAGCAACGCTGAGCGTCCTAAAACAGTGACAATCAGCAGCCCTGCCGTGCCTTCCTCGTGCGGCAGGGCTGTATCGAAGCGCCCCGCCCCGCCCCGACCAGCCCACTCGCTGCTAGCTCGCGTCCTTAAAGCGCCAGGCGTGACGAACTGTCCGACAACTATCCATAAGTTGGCGTAATTCCGGCCGCCCTGGCCAGGAATGACCTCGCGCCTAAAACGCCCTCGGCTAAAGATAAATCACGGCCCAAGACAGCCCAGCCTGTCGTCCCAAGCCCCATAACAAGAGCGGTCGCGAACGCGATCAAGATGCCGAGGAGTCGCCCTTATGACAGCCAAAACCAGCACCCCAACCGCCAGTTTCCCCGTGCGTCGCATGGACTTCAGCTTCGATGAAAGCCAGAAGTTCTGGTTTGCCGGCGCCCCCTTTATGAGCCACTTCATGAACAACCTGTCGTCGTTGTTTCCCTATGGCGAGAAGTTCTTCGTCGACAGCGTGCGCGCCGTGCGCGAACAGGTGAGCGAGCCGCAGCTGAAGAAGGACATCAGCGCCTTCATCGGCCAGGAAGCCATGCATTCCAAGGAACACGCGGCCTACAACGACTACGCCGCCGAGCACAATATCGACCTAGAGTTGCTGGAACTGCGCATCAAGGTGCTGCTGGAGTGGGTTACCAAGATCACCACCAAGAAGCAGCGTCTGGCTGCCACCTGTGCCCTGGAGCACTTCACCGCAACCATGGCCGAGCAACTGCTGCAACGCGAAGACCTGACCACCCAGATGAACGACCCCAAGCTGTATCAACTGTGGATGTGGCACGCGATTGAAGAGAACGAGCATAAGGCAGTCTGCTACGACGTATACCAGAAGGTCTACGGCGGCTACTTCACCCGCGTTGGCATGATGGCGATTTCCACGGTGATCTTCTTCGGCGTGATCGGCTGGTTCCAGCTACACCTGCTGCGCAAAGACGGCCAACTGTTCAACTGGCGCAGCTGGGGCAAAGGCCTGAAGACCCTGTTTGGCCCACGCAACGGCTTCCTGAGCAAACTGATCCTGCCGTACCTGGACTACTACCGCCCTGGTTTCCATCCGCTGGACCACGATAGCAAGGCGCTGGAAAAACGCTGGCGCCAGCGTCTGGGCTTCAGCTAAGCCCAGCTTGCCGAGGCTGACCGCTAATTCGCGTCAGCCTCGGCCCGGCTTTTCAGCGTGCGCAACACATGCTCGGCCAGGCCGGCACCCGCCTCACTCATCGTCAGGTAAGTACGGTCGGCTCCGGCCTGCTGGATACGCATGGCGATATCCTCGTACAGCGCATGGGACACCACCAAACCGTTAAACCCGCGCTCGCGCAGCTTCTGCGTGGCAATCACCTTGGCCTCTTCATCGTTGAGCGCAAGGATCACCGCGTCGATATTGGGCATCTGCAGGTGCTGCCAGAACATCGGGTCCTCACCGTCGGCAAACAGCACGCTACGTCCTACCTTGTTGCTCTGCTCGATCACCACCGGGTCGGAATCCAGACCGACCACCTGATAGCCCTTCTCCCGCAAGTAGTCATAAGCTGCACGCCCGGTACGCCCCATACCCATCACCAGCACCTGGGAAAAGCCGAGAGAAACCGGCTGCTCATCCGGATGACGGATATTGCGTTCAAGGGCCGTCAAACGTTTAGCCAGGCGCTCGTATAGCGGGTGAACAACCCGGTTGAGCGGTGCGGAAATCACAAAAGACAGGGCCACGGTAATGGCCAGGGGAATCATCCACTCCGGCAGCACCACGCTGGCCATGATCAGGCCGAATTCGCTGTAGTTGGTCAGGGTCACGCTGCTGAGAAAGGCACTGCGCGCGCGCAAGCGGAACAACAGAAAGAGGAAGAAGAACAGCACGCCCTTGAGCGGCAGCAGCACCGCCATGACCAGGGCGAACTTCAAGGCTGCGGCATCCGGTAGCCCACCAATGCCGATCTGCAGAAAGAAGCCGACCAGAAAGATTTCCTTGATGCCCCACAGCGAGTTGGCCAGCTCGGTGGCGCGCTTGTGCTTGGCCAGCATGGCACCGAAGGCCAACGCGCCCAGCTCGGAACTCAGCCCCAATTGCTCGAAGCCGTAACCGCCCAGCACCAGCGCCAGCAGCAAGCCGAGCAGCACCATCAGCTCCTCGTGACCGCTGACATCGAGCAGCTTAAACAGCAACGGGCGCAGCAGTGGCAAACCGAACAGCAGCAATGCCCAGGCCGAAGGCACCTTGCCACTGGCCAGGCTCATCACCACCAGGGCAATCAGGTCCTGGATGATCAACACGCCAATCGCCACGCGCCCGTGGAAGGCGCGCAGCTCGCGCTTACCCTCCAGCACCTTGGCCGCCAGCACCGTGCTGGAAAACGACAGGGCAATGGCCAACAGCAGTCCCTGCTGCCAGGGCAACTCCAGCAGCAACAGAATCGCCGGGAGGAAGATCAGACTGGAAATAGCGAAATGCAGTAGGCCGCCGCCGATCACTTCACGCCGCACCAGGTTGCCGATTTTCAGCTTGAGGCCCACGGTAAACAGCAACAGCAGCACACCCAGATGGGCGACGTGATCCAACACCACACTGTCACGCGGGCCAACGCCGATATGCTCGCCAAAACCGGCCAGAGCAAAGCCAGCCGCCAGGTAGCCCACCAGCGGCGGCAGGCCAATACCCCGCGCCACCAGCCCCATGACAAAGGCAAAAGCAATCCAGGTGGCTTCAATCATGGGGGATCCTTAGTGGGGAAAACGTTGGAACAGCACGGCAGCACTATGCCGATCTAGCATAACGCCCGCAGATGGCACCGCCATTGATTCGCCTCAGTTGTAGCCGCGTTTATTCGGCGGGCAACTTCAACTGCCCCAGACTTTGCAACACGCTGGCCCCGGTAAACAGCATAACGATCTGCTCTTCGGCCAGTGCACAGATCGCCGCTTGCCGCTCAGGCTGCTCGATATAGTCCAGCGACAGCTGGAACAGGTTGCGGCTGATCAGGTTCGACACCTGCCGTACCACTGACGGGTTGACCATGTCCGGCAACAGCTTGAAGGCAATGATGTCCTCGGCCATGTCCGCGCCAAACTCATCCATCACCTCCTGCAGCGCCGCCCGCAGCGCCGCCCGCAGCACCGCAGAAGCACCATGCAGTTCGCGCACTCCGATGATGAAAGCTTCGGGGTTCTGCGCAACAAAATCGAAGAACAGCTGCACGGTTTCGTGGCACACCCGCCGGCCGCGTTGCAAGTCAATGCCAAACAGCATCGGCAGGCTTTTGCGTCTCGTCTGCACCGCTCGCTCGGCCGCCTCACGGCGCAGGTCGCGCAGCGGTTGGCGCAGCTGGGTGGAGATCTGCCGAATCACCGTCAACCCCAGGTCATCCACATCCTTGAAGTGCCTATAGAAGGTATTGGGGTTGAGCCCCGCCTCACGCGCCAACTCGCGCAGGCCCAGATTACTCAAGCTGCGACTAGTTGAGGTGAGACGTAACGCGGCCTCCAGTAGCAGAGTCTTGCCTGGGGCCTCGGTGGCTTTTTCTGCGGCTGGCTGCTGCTCGCTGGCGTCTGCCTGCATAACGAACCCTACCTAAAAGTTGGCTTGTGAGAATGCTGCTTGCTGGCGAGTATACATTTGTCTACCTTGGTATACAGCTGTATACGCCAGCAATAAACATAACAGGAGCTTGGCCATGAATGCACCCGTCTCACCCCCAACTGCCACCCGCCACTGCAAGGTAGCCATAATCGGCACGGGCTTCTCCGGCCTGGGCATGGCCATCCGCCTGAAGCAGGCTGGTGAACATGATTTCCTGCTGTTCGAGAAAGAAGCTGGCGTCGGCGGTACCTGGCGGGTCAACAACTACCCGGGTTGCGGCTGTGACGTGCAATCGCACCTGTATTCGTTCTCCTTCGAGCAGAACCCCAACTGGACGCGCATGTTCGCCAAGCAACCAGAAATCCAGGGTTATCTGGAAGGCTGCTGGAGCAAGTATCGCCTGCAAAACCACACCCAGCTGAACACCGAAATCACCCGCCTCGCCTGGGATGAACAGCAGGAGCTGTGGCAGATCAGTGACAGCGCCGGTAACAGCTACACCGCACAATTTGTGGTGTCCGGCATGGGTGCACTGTCCACTCCCTCGATTCCGGCGCTCAAGGGCCTGGGCGACTTCACCGGCAAGATCTTCCACTCGCAGCAGTGGGACCACAGCTATGACCTCACGGGTAAGCGTATCGCAGTAATCGGCACCGGCGCCTCGTCGATTCAGTTCGTGCCGCAGATCCAGAAGCAGGTCAGCCAGCTCGATCTGTACCAGCGCACCGCACCGTGGATCATGCCCAAGCCCGACCGTGCCATCAGCGAGCGCGAGCGCAACCGCTTCAAACGCTTCCCGCTGCTGCAAAAACTCTGGCGCGGCGCCATCTATGCCCTGCTGGAAAGCCGGGTGATCGGCTTTGCCATGCTGCCCAAGGTGATGACCGTCGCGCAGAAAGTCGGCAAGTGGTACATCAACAAGCAGATCAAAGACCCGGTACTGCGCGCCAAGGTCACCCCGGATTACCTGATGGGTTGCAAGCGCGTGCTGATCTCCAACGATTATTTCCCGGCGCTGACCCAGCCTAACGTCGACCTGATCACCGATGGCATTGAGGAAATCCGCAGCGGCAGCATCCGCACCGTGGACGGTAAAGAGCGCGAGATTGACGCGATCATCTTCGGTACCGGCTTCACCCCGAGCGATCCACTGCCGCGCGGCGTGGTGTTTGGTCGTGGCGGTGTCGACCTGCTCGACACCTGGCCGGAAGGCCCGCAGGCCTACAAAGGCTCGCTGACCGCCGGCTTCCCCAACCTGTTCTTCCTGATGGGGCCGAACACCGGTCTGGGCCATAACTCGATGGTCTATATGATCGAGTCGCAGATACATTACGTGCTCGGCGCGCTCAAGCTGGTGGGTGAGCAAGAACTGCAGAGCCTGGAGGTCAAACAGGCAGTGCAAGACAAGTTCAACGGCAAGCTGCAGGGCAGCCTGGGCAACACCGTGTGGAATGCCGGCGGCTGCAAGAGCTGGTATCTGCACCCGGTGAGCGGTCGCAACTGCACCGTATGGCCTGGTTTTACCTGGCGTTTTCGCCTGCTGACGCGCAACTTTGACCCAGCGGCCTATCATTTCAGCCGCAAGCACGCGGCACACCCGGCGCAGAACAGCGCTATCCAGTTGGCTGCCCAGGAGGCCAGCGCATGAAGTCGTTTGAAAACAAGGTAGCCGCCATCACCGGCGCGGGTTCCGGCATTGGCCGTGCACTGGCTTTCGGCCTGGCTCGTCAGGGGTGCCAACTGGCGCTCTCCGATGTGAATGCCGAAGGGCTGGCGGAAACCGCCGCCCAGGCACGCAAGCTCGGTGTGCAGGTCAGTGAAACCCTGGTCAACGTTGCCGACCGTGAGGCCGTGCATGCCTGGGCCGATCAAGTAGTGAGCGAGTTCGGTCGGGTCAACGCAATCTTCAACAACGCCGGCGTGGCCCAGGGCGGCACCGTGGAAGGCAACGACTACGCCGACTACGAGTGGATCATGAACATCAACTTCTGGGGCGTGGTCAACGGCACCAAGGCCTTCCTGCCGCATATCAAAGCCAGCGGCCAGGGCCATATCGTCAACGTTTCCAGCGTCTTCGGACTGTTTTCCCAGCCGGGTATGAGCGCCTATAACGCCAGCAAATTTGCCGTGCGCGGCTTTACCGAGTCGCTGCGCCAGGAACTGGACATGGCCGACTGCGGCGTATCGGCCAGCTGCGTGCACCCTGGCGGGATCAAGACCAATATCGCCAAGACCGCGCGGATGAATGCCAGCCTGAGCAGCGTCACCGGCCAGGACGCCGACAAGGCGCGCCAGCAGTTCAACGATCAGTTGCTGCGCACCACGCCGGAGAAAGCCGCCCAGGTGATCATCAACGGTGCGCTGGCGAACAAGCGGCGCATCCTGATCGGCCCGGACGCCTACGCCCTGGATGGCATGCAACGCCTATGGCCGGCCTTCTATCAACGCCTGGTGACCGCCTCCATGCGTCTGGCCGCCCGCTTTGCGCCGAAAGGCTCAAGCAAGAAAGCCCAGGCGGCCGTGGAGTAGTCGGCTAACGCCCAAGCCCCAGCACCGCAGGTGTCTGGGGCTTTTTTATGCCTGCCATCCCTGGTGGCCACCCTGCGGGCCGTCGCTACGGGACGTTAAAATGGCTCCCGGCCGTTTTTAACGTCTAACGTTTGCTTGGCCGGATGAATACCGCGCGCATTCAATTGGCATAACAGTAGTTGGCGCGATAAATTGTCGGCACCTGTCCTGTGCCGCTGGAGAACGCCATGACTACGCCAGACCCTTGCGCCGAACTGCTACTCGATAACCAGCTGTGCTTTGCCCTGTATTCGACTTCGCTGCTGTTGACCAAGGTCTACAAGCCGCTGCTACAGGAACTGGGCCTGACCTACCCGCAATACCTGGCGATGATGGTGCTCTGGGAAGGTGATGGCATCACCGTGGGCGAGATCAGCAACCGTCTGCTCACCGACCCAGGTTCCGTCACCCCACTGCTCAAACGCCTGGAAGCCGAAGGCCTGCTCAAGCGCACCCGCAGCAGTGTCGACGAGCGTGTGGTCGAGCTGTTCCTCACCGACAAAGGCCACAACCTGCGCGAACAAGCCAAGCGCATACCCGGATGCATCCTCACCGCCACCCAGCAATCCGCGGCAGAACTCGGCGCCCTGAAAGCTGAGCTGGTCACCCTGCGCAGCAACCTGCAGCATGCCGTGTAAGCACCAGGCCGACGAGGCTGTCGCCCGCGCCGGTAACCTCGCCGTCCACCTCCCGCCCTCTTAGCGGTTATTTTCCCGCTCGGCTCAGCATCTCCATCCAACCGCCACGCTCAGAAGCTCGCGCAACCGCCCGCCACGCCTGGCTTATGCCTGAATACAGCAGCGCTTATCGCTAAATGTTCAAAAATATATCTTGCGCGCTAAATTAATGCTGGCTAGAGTTCGCCTCATTGATTGATTAGCGCGCAAAATATTAGCGCGAAAATACCACGTAGACCTGCAGTTATCTTCATCCAACCCAACAACCTGACAGTCGTGGAGCACCGTTATGAAAACCCTGATCGCTTTCACCGCCCTGCTCGCCCTTTCCGCCCCGGTTCTGGCTGACGACAGCCAGGCAGATGGCAAAGGCCTTTACCCGAACTGGCTGATCAGCCACGAAGGTTGATCGCCACCTGACACAGCAACGCTTTAAACAAACCATCCCAAACAGCTCGAGAGGATTACCACCATGTCGATTCAAACCATTGCTTACCGTGCCTATGCAGAAGCCACCGGCGGCCGTGACGGCCGCGCCATCTCCTCCGACGGCGTACTCGACGTCGCCCTGACCACCCCGAAAGAACTCGGCGGTGCTGGCGGTACGGGCACTAACCCCGAGCAGCTGTTCGCTGCCGGCTACTCAGCCTGCTTTATCGGCGCAATGAAATTCGTTGCCGGCCGCGACAAGCTAGCGATGCCAGCAGACGCCTCGATTGAAGGTGTCGTAGGTATCGGTGCGATCCCCAACGGTTTCGGCATCGAGGTCGAGCTGCGTATCAGCCTGCCGGGCATGGACCGTGAGCAAGCACAGACCCTGATCGACCGCGCGCACATCGTCTGCCCGTACTCCAACGCCACTCGCGGCAATATCGACGTCACCCTGACGCTGCTCGACTAACCCACCACTCACCCGGCCGCTGCCAGTCAGCGGCCCACCCAGGAGGCTGCACATGAACATCAAACACAGTTTGTCGATCGCCGTACTCGCCCTTGCCGTCAATAGCGCGTTTGCCGCTGGCAGCCCCGGGGTGGAACGCAATACCCAAGGTTTCCTCAATGCCCTCGCCGCTGGCGGTGGCAAGCCCCTCGAACAACTGAGCCCGAAAGATGCCCGCGCCGTATTGGTCGGTGCGCAGGCTGGGGTCAAGGTCGATGTATCCGGCATTCAAGTGACTGACAAAAACATCAGCGTCGATGGCCAGTCGATCCAGCTCAAAGTTGTGCGTCCGGCCGATGCCCAGGGCACGCTGCCGGTCTTTATGTTCTTCCATGGTGGCGGCTGGGTACTGGGCGACTACCCGACCCACGAACGGCTGATCCGTGACCTGGTGGTAGGCTCCGGCGCGGCGGCGGTGTATGTCGACTACACCTCGTCACCCGAAGCCAAGTACCCGACTGCGATCAACCAGGCCTACGCCGCAACCCAGTGGGTGGCACAAAACGGTGCGCAGATTGGTGTCGACGGCAAGCGCCTGGCAGTGGCCGGCAACAGTGTGGGCGGAAATATGGCCGCTGTGGTCAGCCTGATGGCCAAAGACAAAGGCACCCCAGCGATCAAGTTCCAGCTGCTGATGTGGCCGGTAACCGACGCCAACTTCAACAACGCCTCCTACAACCAGTTCGCCGACGGTCACTTCCTCAGCAAGAGCCTGATGCAGTGGTTCTGGGACAACTACACCACCGACCCGAAACAGCGCGCCGAAATCTACGCCTCGCCGCTGCAGGCATCGGTGGAACAGCTGCAAGGCTTGCCGTCAGCCCTGGTGCAAACCGCCGAGTTCGACGTGCTGCGTGATGAAGGCGAAGCCTATGCGCGCAAGCTGGATGCGGCTGGTGTCAACGTCACCTACTTACGCTACAACGGCATGATCCATGACTTCGGCTTACTCAACGTGATCAGCCAGATACCCGGCACGCAAAGCGCCATGCAGCAAGCTGCAGCAGCGTTGAAAGCCAATCTCAAGTAGCCCGCGTTACAACAAAACGCCCCGACGCGCTTAGCGTGCCGGGGCGTTCTGCTGTT
This sequence comes from Pseudomonas anguilliseptica, assembly GCF_900105355.1. Taxonomy (NCBI): domain Bacteria; kingdom Pseudomonadati; phylum Pseudomonadota; class Gammaproteobacteria; order Pseudomonadales; family Pseudomonadaceae; genus Pseudomonas; species Pseudomonas anguilliseptica. The sequence goes on along the minus strand of NZ_FNSC01000001.1, from coordinate 3,917,887 downwards.
CAAGCGGCCTGGCATTGCAGGCTACGCAACAGGCCTTGCTGCAAGGTCTGGTCGAGCACCTGCTGCAACAGCGGCGCGGCGAAGAATGCCTGCAGCGCCGCTGTCGATTGCCAGCGACTCTGCAGCAGCCACTGCGCCGCATCATCCGGCAGCTGCTGCACCTCAACACCCAGGCAACCGGGAAAGGTCTGCATGGATTCACCCAAGCCATGCAGGCACAACCCCAACTGCTCGGTGCGTTCCGCCCTGGCATGCAGCACTGCTGCTATGACTCAGCATCGGCTTGCCCTCCAGGGATACAGGCTCAATAAGGACTGGCCGTCGGCCGCACGATCAGCTCGCTGACGTCGACATCCGCCGGTTGCTCGACCGCATAGGCGATAGCGCGGGCAACCGCATCCGGGGGAATGGCGACCTTGCGAAATGCCTTCATCGCCTCACGGCTCGACTCATCGGAAATGCTCTCAGCCAGCTCCGACTCGACCACGCCCGGCGATACCAGGGTCACGCGCTATCGCCGCCCACTTCCTGACGCAAGCCTTCGGAGATAGCGCGCACCGCATACTTGGTCGCGCAATAAACAGCACCGGTCGGTACCACGCTGTAGGCGCCAATGGAGGCGATATTGACGAACTGACCGCTGCGCTGACGCTGCATCACCGGCAACGCAGCGGCGATGCCGTGCAACACGCCACGGATATTCACGTCGATCATGCGGTTCCACTCATCGACCTTCAGCACATCCAGGCGCGACAGCGGCATGACCCCGGCGTTGTTGATCAGCACATCAACGCGGCCGTACTGCGCCAGAGCAACGTCGACAAATGCCTGGGTGTCAGCCTGGCTGGTCACGTCCAGGCGACGGTAATCCGCGTTGCCGCCAACCTCGCGGATCTCGCCGACCAACTGTTCCAGGCGCTCGGTACGCCGTGCGCCAAGCAACAACCGCGCACCCTTCTCGGCCAGCAAACGGGCACAGGCCTCGCCGATACCGCTGCTGGCGCCGGTGATCAGAATGACTTTGTCTTGGATATTCAACATGGCCGAATCCTCTGCAGGTAAGCGACAAGGGTTGCCGCAGCAACAACAGATTCGGCGAGATGACACGTTTTGGGCTAGACGATTTCTAGCGAATTATTGCCTAAAACTGCAAGCATCAAATCGGATACAACTCACTCACCACAAACCAAGACGAGATCAGAATTACACTGATAGCCCATAACGCTGGCTGTTTGCCTATTGCTAGCAAATTATTGCCTGATCCTGCAGCTCTTTATGTTCAGCACAGCCTTGCCTGAAAAACCGAGCTAGCCTGCGGCCAACAACAGGAGCATCTCATGACATCGCTCGTAAACCCCGAAGCCCTCGATGAAAACCTTGCCCAGCGCCAGGCAGAGTTGGCCGCGCTGATCCAACGCCAGTGCCCGTCTGATGGCCTGCATAGCAGTGCCATTGTCGGCCTCGACTTGGCCTGTGCAACGCAGCCCAGCCTACCCATACCAACGCTCTATCGGCCATGCCTGTGCATCATTGCCCAGGGCCGCAAGGATGTGCGCCTCAGCGATGAACAGTACGCCTACGACCCACTGAACTACCTGGTGGCCTCTGTCACCCTGCCGGTTACCGGCCAGGTGATCGGCGCAACCCCAGAGCAGCCTTACCTGAGTCTTCGCCTGGATATTGATCCGGCACTGATCACGAGCCTGATCGCCGATATTGGCCCCATCGGCGTGCCCAATCACGGCCCACGTCGGGCGCTGTATCTGGATCGTCTGGATACTCAATTGCTCGACGCGGTATTGCGCCTGCTGCGCCTGCTGGAGACTCCGCGCGATATCGCCATACTTGCGCAGCTGGCTCTGCGCGAGATTTTCTACCGCCTGCTACACAGTCCGCAGGGCCATCGTCTGCACGAAATCGCCATCGTCGATAGCCAGGGCCAACGCATCAACCGCGCCATCGAATGGCTGAACCTGAATTTCGACCAACCGCTACGCATCGAGGATCTGGCCCGTGAAGTCAGCCTCAGCACCTCGACCCTGCATCACCGCTTCAAGGCCGTAACCGCCCTCAGCCCTCTGCAGTATCAGAAACTGCTACGCCTACAAGAAGCGCGGCGCCTGATGCTTTGCGAAGGGCTGGAAGCGGCTTCAGCCAGTTACCGCGTCGGCTATGAAAGCCCTTCGCAGTTCAGCCGTGAATACAGCCGCCTGTTCGGTGCACCGCCGCTACGCGACCTGGCCCGCTTACGCAGTTTGGCATGACACGGCTAAAAATCTCTGGCCGCAGACTGAAAAACAAACGCCCCGGCGCCTTTCAAGAGCACCGGGGCGTTTTACTTGGAATCAAGTTAGCGCTTAAGCAGGCAAAACTGGCCAAACTTCATTATCAGCCACAACATCTGACAGACGCCCAACGCCCTGCAGCCCAGGCCAATAGGGACGTTGCAGGTTATGTGCAGAGAAAATATGAATAATTAACGTTAAACCCAACACTTCCCGTGAAAACGGCCTATTATGGCTGAGCTGACTTGTAGTTATCAGCAAAACCGCATAGGTGCTATGAGCACTCTGGCACCGCACTTCGTATCGATTTAAGAGACACACCATGGCAAATCGCGAAACTGGCACCGTCAAATGGTTCAACGATGAGAAAGGCTTCGGCTTCATTACCCCGACTAACGGCGGCGATGATCTCTTCGTTCACTTTAAAGCCATCCAAAGCGACGGTTTCAAAAGCCTGAAAGAAGGCCAGACTGTTACCTACGTGGCCGCTCGCGGTCAGAAAGGTATGCAAGCTGAAGAGGTACAGGTGGCCTAAGCCCCTGTCCTGCTTTAAAATAAACCCCGCGCTCGCGGGGTTTGTTTTATCTGGCGGTTGTAAAACCTACCTTATCTATAAACCCATCTGCTTGCTGATGATCTCGTTCATGATTTCACGCGAGCCACCACCAATCGACAGAATGCGATTATCGCGGTACAGCCGCTCCACCAGACTTTCGCGCATATACCCCATGCCACCCATGATTTGCACCGCGTCATAGGTCAGTCGATCGGCAATATCAGTGGCAAAGTTCTTGGCCATGGATATCTCCTTGATCACGCTTTTACCTGCCGCCATCTTCGCTGCTTGCCGATAGGTAAACTCACGCGACACCTCAAGCCGGGTCGCCATCTCTGCCAGACGATGTTTGAGCACCTGAAACTTGCCGATAGGCTTACCGAACGCCTCGCGCTCTTTGGCCCACTTCAGTGCCTCCTCAAGCGCCAGCTGCGCCGTCATATTGGCCATGATCGCCAGCGACAACCGCTCGCTCTGGAAATTGGCCATGATGCAAGCAAAGCCCATGTTCTCAGCACCGATCAGACTGCCTACCGGCACCTTGCAATCATCGAAGAAAAGCTCGGCGGTATCCGATGCCCACCAACCCATCTTCTTCAACTTGCGCCCCACGGTGAAACCAGGCGTGCCCTTTTCCACCAGCAACAGGCTGACGCCGCCAAAACCTTCGCCTCCGGTACGCACAGCCACTGTGTAGTAATCCGCACGCACGCCGCTGGTGATAAAGGTTTTGCTGCCACTGACGCGATAGAAGTCGCCATCGCGCACTGCGCGGGTTTTCAGATTAGCCACATCCGAACCACCAGATGGCTCGGTCACCGCCAGGGCCATGATCTTCTCACCTGCCAGCACCTGCGGCACGATACGCTCACGCAACTCCGCCTTGGCCCACTTCACCACAGGCGGCAAGCCGATATCCAGGGAACCGAGCCCAGCCACCAAGCCGCCAGAACCCGAGCGCATCAATTCCTCGCTGGCCGCGACCTTGGCGAATACATCACCTTCATGGCTACCGCCAAAAGCTTCCGGGTAGCCAATACCGAGAATCCCAGCCGCCCCTGCCTTGAGATAAAGCTCGCACGGAAACTCCTCGGCCTCTTCCCAATCATTGATATGCGGCAGAATTTCGCGCTCGACAAAGCGCCTGACCGAATCGCGCACCAACTGGTGCGATTCGTCGAAGTATTCCTGGAAGGCAGACATGAGGTATTCCCACTGAGTTTTCAGGGAAATTACCAAGCGCTTGCTTGGTTTACAAGAAGAGGATTATGCCATGCACAAGGGCGATCAAGCCGATCGCAAGGCGCGGGCTTAGAGCTGGATAGGCCGACGCCCGGCAATCGAATGCGCCAAAGTGCCGCCGTCCACCAACTCCAGCTCACCGCCAAGCGGCATACCATGGGCAATGCGTGAGGCAATCAGCCCCTTGCCCGCCAACAGCTGAGCGATGTAATGCGCGGTAGCCTCGCCCTCCACTGTTGGGTTAGTAGCCAGAATCACCTCGGTAAAACTGCCGGCAGTGATTCGCGCCAGTAGCTCGGGAATGCCAATTGCCTCCGGGCCCAAGCCGTCGAGCGGCGACAGATGCCCCTTGAGCACAAAGTAACGCCCACGGAATCCGGTGTGCTCGACCGCATACACATCCATCGGTCCCTCGACCACGCACAGCAGGTTGTCATCACGCCGCGGATCCAGACACAGCTGGCACACCTCGTCCTCGCTCAGGCTACGGCACTGCGTGCAATGGCCCACCCCCTCCATCGCCTGCGTCAACGCCTGCGCCAGACGCAAGGCGCCGGAGCGATCACGCTCAAGCATCTGCAATGCCATACGCTGTGCAGTCTTCTGCCCAACGCCCGGAAGAATGCGCAGAGAATCAATCAGGTGGCGGATCAGCGGGCTGAAACTCATGGGAAATACTCGATGACTACTAACGCTTACCAACAAAACCCTACGGGGCTATTGAGCCCTGAGAAATCAAGGCTCAAGCAGGCGTGAGCTGAGGATACCCACACCCGCCTGCAGCGCAGCTATGTGCGCTGATCCGATGCTTTTTAGAATGGCATTTTGAAGCCTGGTGGCAACTGCATACCGGCAGTCATACCAGACATCTTGTCCTGGCTGTTCTGCTCGACCTTGCGCACGGCATCGTTTACCGCTGCAGCGATCAGGTCCTCAAGGATTTCCTTGTCTTCCTGCATAAGGCTGTCATCCAGGCTGACACGTTTGACATCGTGACGCCCAGTCATGACCACGCTGACCAGCCCGGCCCCGGATTGACCGGTCACTTCGGCGTTTGCCAGCTCTTCCTGCATCTTCTGCATTTTTTCCTGCATCTGCTGAGCCTGCTTCATCAGGCCGGCCATGCCACCTTTCATCATGGTGTAAGTCCTCGGTAATTAGGGGTTAACGGGAGTGTCCAGGGGTTCAATGCTGTCCGCGCGGATAACTGCGGCGAACTGCTGAATCATTTGTTGAATAATCGGGTCCTGATGGATCGATGCCTCCGCTTCACGCTGGCGATTGGCCCGCTTACGCGCAGCCGCCTGCGCTGGCGTCTCCTGCTCAGGCTTGCACAACTCGATCAGCACCTTGAGTTCACGCCCATGAAACTGATTGAGCGCATCATTCAGGCGCCGCTGCTGGGTCAGGTTGAACAGCGCCGAATGCGCCGGGTCCAGGTGCAGCAACCAGCTATCGCCCTCTGCGCTTATCAGGGTGCAATTGGCCCCGATGCTGCCAGTCATCCCGGACAAACCAAGCTTCGGGAACAGTTCCAGCCAGTCAGCCGCCAGCCCGGTCGCCGGCTGCGCCGCAGGCAAAACTTCCGGTTCGGCAGGTGCGGTGCGCTCTACTGCATCAAAGTCGTAATCAAACGATTCGGCGTCCATTTCGACATAGTCGTAATCGCCCAGCGGAGGTTCATCGTCATCCGTATCGGCGGACGGAGCTGGCGGCTCAATCAGTTGCGGATCAGGCAATGCCGCTTGCGGCGGCTCGGTAGTTAGCGTGACGGACTCTATCGCAGCAACGGCAGGCTCTACGACTTCTATAGCAGGCTCAGGTGTTTGAGCAACCGGCACACTAACCTGCTCTTCCCAGGGCAGATCCACAACGGGCGCGGATGCAACAGGGGCAGCTGTCGCTTCAGTCAGCGACGGCTGCGCGGCGGGCTCGCTGACCGCTTCCGGTGCGGGCGGCAGCACTGCCACAGCCGCTTCAGGCGCAGCTTCAACTACAGGAGTCGGCGGCGTAGGCAGAACAGAAACAGGAATGCTTACCGGTGGCGGGACAGCCGCACCGGCCACTGGGTTAGTCGCGGGATCAGCAGTGGCCTGACTAATCCCCAGCGGCTTTAGCGCCACCCTCGGCGCATCGTGGGCATCCGCAGGGCGGAATGCCAACATACGCAACAGCACCATCTCGAAGCCACTACGTGGGTCGGGCGACAACGGCAAATCGCGTCGCCCAATCAAACCCATCTGATAATAAAACTGCACATCTTCGCTAGGCAGAGCCCTGGCCAGCTCAAGCACCCGCTCACGATCACCCTGGCCGTTATCCACCGCTTCGGGCAGCGCCTGGGCAATCGCAACGCGGTGCAGCACATTGAGCATCTCGGACAACACGCCATTCCAGTCCGGCCCCTGCTCAGCCAGATGCCGAACCGCTTCGATCAAGCTGCGCGCATCACCCTCCAGCAGGGCGTGCAGCACACCGTAGACCTGGCCATGGTCGAGGGTGCCAAGCATGGCTCGCACATCGGCGGCCAGCACCTTACCCTCACCAAAGGCAATCGCCTGATCAGTCAAACTCATGGCATCGCGCATCGACCCATCGGCCGCGCGGCCGAGCAACCAGAGCGCGTCACTTTCGAACGGGATGTTTTCCGCCGTCAGTACATGAGTGAGGTGATCGACCACCCGCTCCGGCGGCATATTCTTCAGTGAGAACTGCAGGCAGCGTGACAACACGGTAACCGGCAGCTTCTGCGGATCCGTGGTGGCCAGGAGGAATTTAACGTGGGGCGGCGGCTCTTCCAGGGTCTTCAGCAGCGCATTGAAGGAGCTGGTGGAGAGCATGTGCACTTCGTCGATCAGGTAGACCTTGAAGCGTCCACGGCTCGGCGAGTACTGCACGTTGTCAAGCAACTCGCGGGTGTCTTCAACCTTGGTACGGCTGGCAGCATCGACTTCGATCAGGTCGATAAAGCGGCCTTCATCAATCTCTTTACAAATCGAACAGACACCGCAAGGCGTAGAGCTGATACCAGTCTCGCAATTCAGGCACTTGGCAATAATTCGCGCAATAGTGGTCTTGCCCACACCACGTGTGCCCGTGAACAGATAGGCATGGTGCAATCGCTGGCTATCGAGCGCATTAATCAGCGCCTTGAGCACATGCGTCTGGCCAACCATTTCGTTGAACGAGCGCGGACGCCACTTGCGTGCAAGAACCTGATAACTCATCGAAACCCGTCACGAGAGGAAAGCAAAAGTGGGGCTAATCCTAACGGAGCATGGGGCAAAATGCATCCGATGCGCAGCCCACTAATGGCCAAGCTGCAGCATTGCCTGCAAATAAACTGGCGAAAAATCAACCAAGTGAGTATCATCTACCTCGTTCGTACCACGCTGTAAGTCAATCAGGCCTTTTTGGCCACCTCGATGGTTTCCAGGTAAGAGCGCATCACCTAAGGGTAATGCCGCACAGCTCTAACCCATATCCCAACCTGCTGACTGATCTGGCCGTCCCGCGCAAGCGCTGACTCAAGCCCGCCTCCGACGTACCGACCCGCACACTGTAACCACTAGGGAACTTGTGCGCGCAGTCCAGCTCCTATCTGCACATGCAATCGACACATTAGGTCGACAGCCTGGAGCTCTATTTAGCGCAATGACGCGCCCGCTGTTTTAGGAAACACCAAAAATGAACACTCAACACCAAATTCAGGATGCTATTCGCACCCTTTGATTGCCGCATCCTGGCCGCCCGCAAAGGCAGCTTCAGCTTCACTATCGTCAACGATGCCGGCATCGCCAAGCACAGCCAGCGCCTGTACCCCGGCCAGTACAGCGGCGCCCACCTAGAGCAGGTCATCGAACGCGCGCGACAGTCACTGACTGCCTGATTAACGAAGCCCGCGAACCATCAAGCATCTTCGAGGTCTGAAGCTATCACCCTCAGGATGGAGCATGGTCATGGAAAGCATTAACCGCGAACTCGTTGAACAGCTGTTTGCCCCGCTGCGCGCTATATTCAGCCCACCCCGCCCAGATGGTGGGGTTGTTCTATCTCTGCTGGATGCCAGCGACGCCACTGCATACAGCCGCGTGCTCAGTGCAGCTCAACGCACAGACCCGCAAGCCTTTGCTCAAAGCCTTGAAGACATCCGCCTGGAACTTGCCATGCGCTCCGGCAGCATCCCAGCGGATATGCGCAAAGCCTTGAAGGAACAGGACAGCGTGCTTAGCTACCACACAAGCTAGGATCGTTCGGCGCCCTGCCAGCCAGCAGGGCAGCCTCCAACACCCACACCATTGCTTACAGACAGGACGCTTCGCGCCCCCTTCCCGCTGTAACCCCATCGGCTATACCGGAGCAATCACCTGCGGAGGCTCTATGGACCTCTCCGGCAATGCCGGCAGCGCGCTGGAGGACAGCGATTCAAGTTGCTGCTGCCTAAGCCATAGCGCCCAACTCGCGCCCCTTTTTCCGCCCGCCCCCCCATGCACCACGCAGGCGCTCGACCGTCGACTTAATGCCCTAGAATACCTCAGTGAAAAGCCGCTGAACCTGCAGCAATAGCTCACGCCCACGTATCAGGGCTTCACGTCTGCAGCGGGCCTGAAGAGAGCGCCGTATCTCCCTGCGATGAAACAACGAACGAATGACGTCAGGCACCACGATTCGGAAGTAATAGACCGAGTGGCGAGATAACAGGAGATAGGTTGGAACGGTCGACACGGTTGTATCACTCCTTGTACCACCGCGTGGCTTGGAGTGAAAAACCTTTATAAATCAACCAGATAAAATATTGGAGGCAACCCTACCAGCCACACCTCGGCACACAATGTCACCGCTGCGGCTGCTCCCTTCCAGGCCTGACCGGGTTCACGGCTGATCGTTGCGAGGGGACCGGCAGGGCCACCATAACGCGGCTCGCCATAAGCGAGCCGCGCCATTGTACCGGCTTGGATCGAAGTTACAACCGTTTCAAACACTTAGCTCATCGAAACGCACATCAGACACGAAACCGGCCAACCAGCGCACTTAAACCGTGCGATAACTCAGATAGCCGCTGACTGGCTCGAGCACTCTGCTCGGAGGTTAGTGCTGCTTCATTGGACAGGTCACGAATATCGCTGATATTGCGTGCAATTTTCTCAGTGACACTGCTTTGTTCTTCGCTGGCTGTCGCGATCTGCGCGGTCATATCGTTTATGCGCTGCACCGAGTCACTGGTGTCAGTGAGAGCCTGATCCACTCCGGCAGCCTGTTCGACGCTCTGCCTTGCCTTACTGCTCCCCGAATGAGTAGCTTTCACGGCATTCTGCACGCCGATCTGCAAGCGCTCGATCATCACCTGGATATCCTTTGTCGACTCCTGCGTACGCGCCGCTAATGCTCGCACCTCATCAGCCACAACCGCAAAGCCGCGCCCCTGCTCTCCGGCACGCGCAGCCTCAATGGCCGCATTTAGTGCCAGTAGGTTGGTCTGCTCTGTTGGCGCTGATGGAAAATTGACCCACCCTGCCGATTGAAATTTGACCCAGGGCGGATTGCTGATTTGTGCATCAGCAACTGTGGATAAGTTTAGCAACGCAGCTGCTTTTGAACCCACTCCTTCGCTAGCCCAATTCGGCTATTGAAGACCTACCGCATCCAGTCATGCAGCAGGTCACCCTCACGTTTTGTTCAGAACGGCTCATCGCCCTCCAGATCTTGGCCGCCCTTACGTTTTCGCTCCCGTGATTTGATCTTGGCCTGGGCCGCCAAGCTGCTGTGTTGCAGGCGATAGGACTCATTGCCAGTTTCGACGATATGGCAGTGGTGCGTCAGCCGATCCAGCAGAGCTGTGGTCATCTTGGCGTCGCCGAACACGCTCGACCATTCGGCAAAGCTCAGGTTGGTGGTGATCACCACGCTGGTGTGCTCGTACAGTTTGGACAGCAGGTGAAATAACAGCGCGCCACCGGCTTGACTGAAGGGCAGATACCCCAGCTCGTCGAGGATGACCAGATCCATGCGCAGCAGTGCCTGGGCGATCCGCCCAGCCTTGCCGTCGTGTTTCTCACGCTCCAGTAGATTGACCAGGTCGACCGTGGAGTAGAAGCGCACGCGCTTGCCATGCCGGGTGATGCCGGACACGGCCAGTGCGGTGGCCAGGTGGGTTTTGCCGGTGCCTGGGCCGCCGATCAGCACCACGTTCTGCGCGGTGTCGGTAAAGCTCAGATTGGCCAGCTCGCTGATCAAGCGAGCGTCGGCGCTGGAGGCGCTGAAGTCGAAGCCGGTCAGATCGCGGTGCATCGGCAGCTTGGCCATGTTCATCTGGTGGCTCACCGAGCGCATGGCACGATCCGTGTGCTCCTGTTCCAGCAGGTGTTCAAGCAACCACTTGGACGAGGCTGTGTTCGACTCACCCTGCACAGTCAACTCCGCGCAGGCAGTGGCCATGCCGTGCAGGCGCAGTTCCTTGAGTTCCGCCATCAAATCACGCATGACCGATCTCCTCGGTATGGCCACGCAGGCGGTCGTAGCGCGCCGTGTTGGCGACGGGGGCTTCCTTGAGCGACAAGTGGGTTTCGACGCTGGGCGGCGGTTCGCTCGCGGTCAGGCGTGCCACCACATTAGAGGATGTGTTCGGCGCTCAGGCTGCCGCTCTCCAGTACCAGTTCAACGGCTACCAGCACCGCATCGAGCCCAGCCACCGGCACGGCGGCCAGGACTTGCGCCATGATCCGATCACCGCCGGCATGACGTTTTAGGCCGTGCTTGAGCTGACGCAGCGCCGCTGGTAAATCAGCAAAGGGCGCGCCGTTGCGCAACGCTCCGGGCTTGCGTTCGATCAGCGGGATGTCGTGCTACCAGTCGTAGCTGACCTGGTCGCGATCCAGCAAACGCGCATGGCTGGCAATCAGCGCATCATCGGCCACTACCTCGATGCAGGTCGGATACAAACGGCTGCTGACCCACTTACCGGCGTACTCACAAGGCACCGAGTAGCGGTTACGCCCGACGCTGACCAGGCAGGTACTGGAAACCCGCGCAGGCCGTTCGACGTAACCGTCGAAGGCCGCGGGCATCGGCATCAGTTCGGTGCGCTCCAACTCCAACACCTCGGCCACGCTCAGCCCGCTGTATTGCGGGTGCGTCAGCTCGTTCCAAAGCGCGCGGCAGCGCTGGCCCAGCCAGGCATTGAGTTCCTCGAAGGAGTGAAAATGGCAGTCCTGGGCGCCCAGCCAGATGCGCCGCTGGCTGTCCTGCACGTTCTTTTCAACGATGCCCTTTTCCCAACCAGCGGCGACGTTGCAGAAGTCCGGATCGAACAGGTAGTGCGCGCACATCACCGCAAAACGCGCATTCACCGTCCGGCCTTTGCCCTTATTGACCTTGTCGACGGCGGTCTTCATGTTGTCGTAGATGCCCCGGCGCGGCACGCCGCACAAGGCACTGAATGAGCGGGCATGGGCGTCGAACAGCATCTCGTGGCCCTGGCTCGGATACGCCACCAGCCAGAACGCACGGCTGGCACAGAGTTTCAGGTGCGCCACCTGCATGCGCCGGTAAATGCCGCCGATCAGTAAACCTTCTTCGCTCCAGTCGAACTGAAACGCCTCACCCAAGGCAAAGGTCAGCGGCACAAAGGCCTGCGACGCCTTGCCCTGTCCCCCTCGCCAGGCACGGATGAACGCGGTGAGCTGGCTGTAGCCACCGTCATAACCTTCGGCTTTGATTTGCGCCAACAGCGCCTTGGCACTGCGCCGCTGTTGCTTGGGCCGCAGCGAATCGGCTTTTAGCGCCTGCTCCAGCGTGGCGTGAAAAGGGCTGAGTTTGTTGAAGATCGCACGGCGCTGGTACACCGGCTGCTTGGCTTCCGGCGCTCTGACCCACTTGCGAATGGTGTTGCGCGCCAACCCAGTGCGCTTGGCTATCTCATGCAGCGACAGCTTGTCGCGGAAATACATCCGACGAATTTCGCCCATCATTTCCATACTGATCACCCTGTGTTCTCCTGCTCAAAAATTGAGCAGAAGCAGTTGAACACCTGGGTCAGTTTTCAGTCGGCAGAACAGCCTCTACTGGGTCAGTTTTCGGTCAGCGGCAACAGAGCGCGCTTTGCTGCAAGACCATGTCTGAATTTATCGTGCACAAAGTAAAACCCCCGACCGTTTTCACGGTCGGGGGTTTTGGTGTAGGTGCTTGACGATGACCTACTCTCACATGGGGAAACCCCACACTACCATCGGCGATGCATCGTTTCACTACTGAGTTCGGGATGGGATCAGGTGGTTCCAATGCTCTATGGTCGTCAAGCGATTCAGCTGGGATGTCGCGGTTAGGCGCTATCCCGAATTGGGTATGTGATGTCTTAGTTTGTAGTTTCGCAAATTTTCGGCTGTTGCAGTCTTCATAGAGACACACAAACATCAAATTGTTTGGGTGTTATATGGTCAAGCCTCACGGGCAATTAGTATTGGTTAGCTCAACGCCTCACAGCGCTTACACACCCAACCTATCAACGTCGTAGTCTTCGACGGCCCTTTAGGGAATTCAAGGTTCCAGTGAGATCTCATCTCGAGGCAAGTTTCCCGCTTAGATGCTTTCAGCGGTTATCTTTTCCGAACATAGCTACCCGGCAATGCCACTGGCGTGACAACCGGAACACCAGAGGTTCGTCCACTCCGGTCCTCTCGTACTAGGAGCAGCCCCTCTCAAATCTCAAACGTCCACGGCAGATAGGGACCGAACTGTCTCACGACGTTCTAAACCCAGCTCGCGTACCACTTTAAATGGCGAACAGCCATACCCTTGGGACCGGCTTCAGCCCCAGGATGTGATGAGCCGACATCGAGGTGCCAAACACCGCCGTCGATATGAACTCTTGGGCGGTATCAGCCTGTTATCCCCGGAGTACCTTTTATCCGTTGAGCGATGGCCCTTCCATACAGAACCACCGGATCACTAAGACCTACTTTCGTACCTGCTCGACGTGTCTGTCTCGCAGTCAAGCGCGCTTTTGCCTTTATACTCTACGACCGATTTCCGACCGGTCTGAGCGCACCTTCGTACTCCTCCGTTACTCTTTAGGAGGAGACCGCCCCAGTCAAACTACCCACCATACACTGTCCTCGATCCGGATAACGGACCAGAGTTAGAACCTCAAGGTTACCAGGGTGGTATTTCAAGGATGGCTCCACGCGAACTGGCGTCCACGCTTCAAAGCCTCCCACCTATCCTACACAAGTAAACTCAAAGTCCAGTGCAAAGCTATAGTAAAGGTTCACGGGGTCTTTCCGTCTAGCCGCGGATACACTGCATCTTCACAGCGATTTCAATTTCACTGAGTCTCGGGTGGAGACAGCGCCGCCATCGTTACGCCATTCGTGCAGGTCGGAACTTACCCGACAAGGAATTTCGCTACCTTAGGACCGTTATAGTTACGGCCGCCGTTTACCGGGGCTTCGATCAAGAGCTTCGCGTTAGCTAACCCCATCAATTAACCTTCCGGCACCGGGCAGGCGTCACACCCTATACGTCCACTTTCGTGTTTGCAGAGTGCTGTGTTTTTAATAAACAGTCGCAGCGGCCTGGTATCTTCGACCGGCATGGGCTTACGTAGTAAATACTTCACCCTCACCGGCGCACCTTCTCCCGAAGTTACGGTGCCATTTTGCCTAGTTCCTTCACCCGAGTTCTCTCAAGCGCCTTGGTATTCTCTACCTAACCACCTGTGTCGGTTTGGGGTACGGTTCCTAATTACCTGAAGCTTAGAAGCTTTTCCTGGAAGCATGGCATCAACCACTTCGTCACCTAAAAGGTAACTCGTCATCAGTTCTCGGCCTTGATTTCCCGGATTTACCTAAGAAACCAGCCTACCACCTTAAACACGGACAACCAACGCCGTGCTGGCCTAGCCTTCTCCGTCCCTCCATCGCAGTAATTAGAAGTACGGGAATATTAACCCGTTTCCCATCGACTACGCATTTCTGCCTCGCCTTAGGGGCCGACTCACCCTGCGTCGATTAACGTTGCGCAGGAAACCTTGGTCTTTCGGCGTGGGAGTTTTTCACTCCCATTGTCGTTACTCATGTCAGCATTCGCACTTCTGATACCTCCAGCAAGCTTCTCAACTCACCTTCACAGGCTTACAGAACGCTCCTCTACCGCTCAACTTACGTTGAACCCGTAGCTTCGGCGTATGGTTTGAGCCCCGTTACATCTTCCGCGCAGGCCGACTCGACTAGTGAGCTATTACGCTTTCTTTAAAGGGTGGCTGCTTCTAAGCCAACCTCCTAGCTGTCTAAGCCTTCCCACATCGTTTCCCACTTAACCATAACTTTGGGACCTTAGCTGACGGTCTGGGTTGTTTCCCTTTTCACGACGGACGTTAGCACCCGCCGTGTGTCTCCCGTGCTGACACTTGCTGGTATTCGGAGTTTGCATCGGTTTGGTAAGTCGGGATGACCCCCTAGCCGAAACAGTGCTCTACCCCCAGCAGTGATACACGAGGCGCTACCTAAATAGCTTTCGAGGAGAACCAGCTATCTCCGAGCTTGATTAGCCTTTCACTCCGATCCACAGGTCATCCGCTAACTTTTCAACGGTAGTCGGTTCGGTCCTCCAGTCAGTGTTACCTAACCTTCAACCTGCCCATGGATAGATCGCCCGGTTTCGGGTCTATACCCAGCGACTAAACGCCCTATTAAGACTCGCTTTCGCTACGCCTCCCCTATTCGGTTAAGCTCGCCACTGAATATAAGTCGCTGACCCATTATACAAAAGGTACGCAGTCACCCAACAAAGTGGGCTCCCACTGCTTGTACGCATACGGTTTCAGGATCTATTTCACTCCCCTCTCCGGGGTTCTTTTCGCCTTTCCCTCACGGTACTAGTTCACTATCGGTCAGTCAGTAGTATTTAGCCTTGGAGGATGGTCCCCCCATATTCAGACAAAGTTTCTCGTGCTCCGTCCTACTCGATTTCATTGATAAGAGAATTTCGTGTACGGGGCTATCACCCACTACGGCGGCACTTTCCAGAGCCTTCCACTATTCTCAAATCAACTTAAGGGCTAGTCCCCGTTCGCTCGCCACTACTAAGGGAATCTCGGTTGATTTCTATTCCTCAGGGTACTTAGATGTTTCAGTTCCCCTGGTTCGCCTTACACACCTATGTATTCAGTGTGTAATAACCAGCTTATGCTGGCTGGGTTCCCCCATTCAGAGATCTCCGGATCAAAGTCTGCTTGCCGACTCCCCGGAGCTTATCGCAGGCTACAACGTCTTTCATCGCCTCTGACTGCCAAGGCATCCACCGTATGCGCTTCTTCACTTGACCATATAACCCCAAGCAATCTGGTTATTGCCTCTAACGTGAAGACGACATTCGCCGAAAATTTGCAATTGAGAACTACAAATTTTACCTTGACCAGATTAATTACCAGTGAAAGTAATTAATCAGTCACTTCTATCACATACCCAAATTTTTAAAGAACGATTTGTTACTGATCAAAGACCAGAAATCAACATTCATCTACTTGCAGTAGGAACGTTCATTTCTGAACTCTCAACGAGGCTGTATATGGTGGAGCCAAGCGGGATCGAACCGCTGACCTCCTGCGTGCAAGGCAGGCGCTCTCCCAGCTGAGCTATGGCCCCATATTCTTACAAGGCCAAACCCCACAACAATTGGTGGGTCTGGGCAGATTCGAACTGCCGACCTCACCCTTATCAGGGGTGCGCTCTAACCAACTGAGCTACAGACCCAATCGTCTTTCGCAATGAATCAAGCAATTCGTGTGGGAACTTATGAAGAAGCTGAAGTCTTCGATTAAGGAGGTGATCCAGCCGCAGGTTCCCCTACGGCTACCTTGTTACGACTTCACCCCAGTCATGAATCACACCGTGGTAACCGTCCCCCTTGCGGTTAGACTAGCTACTTCTGGTGCAACCCACTCCCATGGTGTGACGGGCGGTGTGTACAAGGCCCGGGAACGTATTCACCGTGACATTCTGATTCACGATTACTAGCGATTCCGACTTCACGCAGTCGAGTTGCAGACTGCGATCCGGACTACGATCGGTTTTATGGGATTAGCTCCACCTCGCGGCTTGGCAACCCTTTGTGCCGACCATTGTAGCACGTGTGTAGCCCCGGCCGTAAGGGCCATGATGACTTGACGTCATCCCCACCTTCCTCCGGCTTGTCACCGGCAGTCTCCTTAGAGTCCCCACCATAACGTGCTGGTAACTAAGGACAAGGGTTGCGCTCGTTACGGGACTTAACCCAACATCTCACGACACGAGCTGACGACAGCCATGCAGCACCTGTGTCTGAGCTCCCGAAGGCACCAATCCATCTCTGGAAAGCTCTCAGCATGTCAAGGCCAGGTAAGGTTCTTCGCGTTGCTTCGAATTAAACCACATGCTCCACCGCTTGTGCGGGCCCCCGTCAATTCATTTGAGTTTTAACCTTGCGGCCGTACTCCCCAGGCGGTCAACTTAATGCGTTAGCTGCGCCACTAAAATCTCAAGGATTCCAACGGCTAGTTGACATCGTTTACGGCGTGGACTACCAGGGTATCTAATCCTGTTTGCTCCCCACGCTTTCGCACCTCAGTGTCAGTATCAGTCCAGGTGGTCGCCTTCGCCACTGGTGTTCCTTCCTATATCTACGCATTTCACCGCTACACAGGAAATTCCACCACCCTCTACCGTACTCTAGCTCAGCAGTTTTGAAAGCAGTTCCCAGGTTGAGCCTGGGGATTTCACTTCCAACTTACTGAACCACCTACGCGCGCTTTACGCCCAGTAATTCCGATTAACGCTTGCACCCTTCGTATTACCGCGGCTGCTGGCACGAAGTTAGCCGGTGCTTATTCTGTCGGTAACGTCAAAACAATAACGTATTAGGTTACTGCCCTTCCTCCCAACTTAAAGTGCTTTACAATCCGAAGACCTTCTTCACACACGCGGCATGGCTGGATCAGGCTTTCGCCCATTGTCCAATATTCCCCACTGCTGCCTCCCGTAGGAGTCTGGACCGTGTCTCAGTTCCAGTGTGACTGATCATCCTCTCAGACCAGTTACGGATCGTCGCCTTGGTGAGCCATTACCTCACCAACTAGCTAATCCGACCTAGGCTCATCTAATGGCGCGAGGTCCGAAGATCCCCCGCTTTCTCCCGTAGGACGTATGCGGTATTAGCGTCCGTTTCCGAACGTTACCCCCCACCACTAGGCAGATTCCTAGGCATTACTCACCCGTCCGCCGCTCTCAAGAGAAGCAAGCTTCTCTCTACCGCTCGACTTGCATGTGTTAGGCCTGCCGCCAGCGTTCAATCTGAGCCATGATCAAACTCTTCAGTTCAATACTGCTTGGGTTTTGAAAAAACCCTAAACTTAGCTCAGCAATCGCAAAAAACTCTCAAATTAACGAGTGTTACTTGTGATGCTGATAATCTTGCGACTAGCAATCTTACCTCACAAGCACCCACACGAATTGCTTAATTCAGTTGTTAAAGAGCGGCTGATTAAGCCTTTCGCCCCAACCGAGGCGCGCATTCTACAGCAGCCTCATCTTCCGTCAAGTGATTTCGAAAATTTCTTTTCAATCTCAACCACTTGCGCTTTCGATCGACATCTAGCTTATCGTCAGCGGGAGGCGAATTCTACAGCGTTTCAAACCGCTGTCAACCGCCTCTTTTACCGCCCTCGATCACCTCGACCGAACCTCTCCAGCCTTAAACACTACCCCTGAAGAGGATGCGCATTCTACGCAGCTTTCGATGCTTTGCAACCCCTTATTTAAATCTAACTTCTTGTTTTATAAGAAGTTTAAGGAGCCGCATACGCCTGAAGAGCTGCGCATTATAGGGACTGGCAAAAGAAGGTCAATCGATTGTTATGCTTTTGTTTCAAAAGCCGCGAATTCAAGAGCCGCAGTCACTGAATCGCCCCTAATTTCCGAGGGACCTCCAATCTTCATGTGGTGCCCCCTTGGCATCCGAGCAGACTGGACTACGCTTAGTGCACCTTGAAAAGGAGTTCGAGCTATGTCCCCCATGCGCAAGGCCGCGCCTCTGTTTCTCGCTCCCTCTTGGCGGTTCTGCACCGCCAAAGCCATTTCCGACGTAAGAAATCACCCCTGGCGCTTTATCGGCTCACCCTCTGCGTGAGAACGATTGCGCGCGCTCGTCCCTATCTCGCAAACAGGAAAGGAACTCCCTATGTGCACCATCGGAACCGTCTTTGACGGCGGTAGCATCCATACCTTCAAACAGTGCGACCTGATCCCTGTCACCGCCTTCAACTCGCCTGATGTGCGGGCCGGCAGCAATGGCGTAAATAGCTATATAGCCATGACGCGCCAGGGCAGCGCGGGGATCTGGGCCGGGGTCAATGACCATGGCGTGGCGTTTGTCGCCGCCGACACCTACACCACCACCGCGGCCAACTATTACGCCAGCAGCGCCCAAGCCGAGGCCCTGTTTGCCGCTTACGAGGCCAGCATCAGCAGCCATACCAGCGCCACCGAGGCGGCGCAGAGTCTGATTGATTTCTATCGCAACACAGGCGGCAACACGCCATTTCCGGCACCGGACATTTCCTTGATCAGTGGCTGGGCAGATCCCCAGAAGACGCAGCCGATCAGCATTCTGATCGAGTACATGCCCAACCCTTTTAACCAGGACTCGGTGCGCCTGATCACGCGAACGGGTGGTTTCTTCGTTTCAACCAACAATTTTCGCCTGCAACCCAATGCCGTGGATTACTCGGCGAATCACAGCACCTACATGCGCCTGCAGCGCGCCGAAACCATCCTGCAAATCGACCCCACTCATCAGGGCATCAAGACCCTGCTCAGCGACCAGTACTACGGAGAAACAGAGCTATCGATTTGCCGTGAAACTGACTACCTGGGCATCGAATTTCACACCCAGGCCACCGCACTGTTCAGTGCCAGTGCCGGCAGCGCGCAGTGTGAGTACCAGATCAACGGCAACCCGAAGACCAACCCCCTCAGCCTTTTTCCGGAGATCTTGTCATGAGCCCCATCGACATCAGCCTCAAGCTCGCCAACCAATCGCCTATTGCCCCACCCACGCAAGGGTTCTTCTATGTCGACCAGGGCAATTACCAGACCTTCGTGCTGGCCGACACCCCGCTGACGGCCTACTCCGACAGTGCCACCTCCTGCATCATCACCGCTGTGGTCAGCAACTTCGATGACCGCAACAGCCTGACCCTGGCCCACCTCGACAGCCCTGATTGCATCGACGCCTTCTTCGACCTGATCGCCACCCAGCCCGCCAATAGCTGGCAAGTATTCGCCCAAGGTGCGAACCCACCTGACAACAGCACCGCTCAGGACAATGCCAGCCAGTTACAAGCCCGCATCGACCAACTCGGCAGCCGTGTTGTGAAGTGCGAACTGGCGCTTTTGCAGGGCGACCCTCGGCAGGACAACCGTGGCGATTTCGGCGTGAGTTACTCCGGCGATGGCCGCGCCGTGGCCACCAACCAACCCTACGACCTGCAGCTGTACCAGCGCGATCCAACCTGCGGCGGGCAAACGGTGTATTGCATCATGCGTCGCCAGGAGCAGCCGCCCGTGCAGATTCGCGACGCCGGCCTGCCCTTTACCCATGCTGAACTGGTTGAACTGGCGGAAATCGCCCTGCAGTTTCGCAAAGACCCGCAAGACCCCAACACGGCGTTCAGCAACATCGTCAATTTGCAAAGCGAAGAAATCCGGCAGAACTGGTCGACAACCCCGGCTTACGAGGCCCCCTGGTTCTCCGACCAACTCAAGCTGGGTGCCGCCTTCGCCATCGCCATGGCCCCCGTGGTCAGTCTCAGCGCCCTACACCTGAAGCGAACTACTGCGCCCAGTTTCGGGCGGCTACGCCAGGTCCTGCTGACCCAACGCTAAGCCACGACCGAGACAAGCCAGGAGGCACACTATGCGTATCGCGATTATCAATACCGGCGGAACTATCAGCTGCGTCGGCGACCCGCTTGCACCGATGAGCGCCACAGCCTTTGCAGCGGCCAGTGAGCAGTTGCTCAACCCAATCCTGCAGCAGCAATTCCCTGATCTCAGCATCGGCTATCTGACCCAGATCAGTTTCCCCGAGTCGGCCAGCAAAACCCTGGACAGCACCAATCTGCAACCCACCGATTGGTGCATCATGGCCCAGGGCATCTTGGACAATTACGCCGCCTACGACGGCTTCGTCATTCTCCACGGTACCGACAGCATGGACTTCTCGGGTGCCGCGCTGGCGTTTCTGCTCAACAGTTTCGACGCCAATGGCTATGCCACCGCAGTGCTGAACAAGCCGGTGATCATCACCGGCTCGCAGGTGCCGCTGTATTACCAAGCCAGCAGCGGCCAAGCGTTAAGCCTGAACTTCAACACCGACGCTTATCAGAACGTCTGTGGCGCAGTCGCGGCCGCACAAAGCGGTATTGCCGAGGTGGGCGTGTACTTTCACAACCACCTCTACCGCGGCAACCGCGTGGTTAAAACCAATGCGAGCCAGTTCGATGCTTTCTCATCTCCCAACTACCCGGCCCTCGCCGAATATGGCATCAGTCTGACGTTCAACAACGCAGCCTGCCTACCCGGCCCCGTGCACGCTAGCCTGAGTCTGGAGAACCCAAGCGTACTGGCCGGCCAGCAAAACCAGCTCAACCAAATAGCGGCCTGCATCAATAATTTTCCGATTGTTCAGTTGAACGCATTCCCCGCGCCCTACAGCACCTCACCACCCAGCGCCTTTCTCGCGACGCTGATAAACGCTGTGGTTACGGCCGGGGCGCGCGGCATCATTCTGGAGTCCTATGGCGAAGGTAATTACCCCTCCGGCAACCCGGACACACCCAGCGCAGGGGCCATTTACCAGGCCCTGAGTCAGGCCAACCAAAGCGGCGTCAACTTGGTCGATTGCACTCAGGTCTTGGCAGGTACGGTGAACAACAGCGCCTATGCCTCCGGCGCCTGGCTGCCCCAGGTGGGCGCCCTGGCGCCAGCGGACATGACGCCCATGGCCGCCCTGGCAAAGTTGATGATTCTGATGGCCGCCGCCGCAACCAATGGCTGGACACGTCAGCAGGTGCAGACCCTGCTGCAAACCAACCTGGCCGGCGAAATGCTGAGCGTCAATTACCTCGACAGCCGGATCAATGCCGAACTGCTGCCCAACCAGAGCATCAGCGCCCTGGATGGTAGCGCTAGCCTTACTAACACCCCAGACCAGGGTCCGGTACTGCTAGCCAGCGGCCAGGACACGCCGCTGTGGCGCCTACCTATCACCATCCAGGCGGGTGATTTGCCAGGTCGCCTGCGCATGCAAGATGACGGCAACTTGGTGTTCTACAACCGCAACAACCAGGCCATCTGGGCCAGCGATACCGGCCAGTTCGGTGGTGCGTCTTCGCGGCTGGTTATCAGCGGCCATTACACGAGTTCTGCGCCAAGCAACAGCCTGACCATGCAGGTGTACAACTACTCCAGCATGGTCAGCGCCAGCCAGCTCTACCCTTAGTCCCAATCCACACAGCGAAAAGGAATACGCCATGAACAGCTCAGCACGCCCCTTCAAATTCAGCGGTGTTATTGCGCCCCAGGACTTCTTTCACCAAGCCACCCGCGCCCCAGCGCTCGGCGCGGTACCGGACGAGCACTACATCGCCCCGACGGTCATCCCGGTACAAATCAGCGTGCCCGAGCAGAAGACCATTGGCGTACCCCAATACTCGGCCACCGTATACGGGGAGGCAGCCGGTCGCTACGACCCCGCAGGCGACTGCCAGGGAAACTTCATGTCTTTCCGGTTCCAGCCCAACAACAACTGTTACGCCTACGGCTGCAACATCACACCAAATACCTTTCCTCAGCCAGGACGGCAGAGTGGCTACCTGCTCACCGCCGCAAACTTTCAACAGCCCTTCTCCGATCTGGGGGCCATGGTTAGCAGCTACGCAGTCAAGGACGGGCTGGAGTTGGTCGGCACCAGCCTCGAAGAGCTGTTTGCGTTCAAGTCCAGCAAGCAGGGCACTAACCCACAACCGCCAGGCAGCCTGGGGGCAGGCTATCTCGGGGGGCACTTTGTCGCGCTGATGGTCTCAACGGCCGGGGATGCCAACTGGCCGGGCGACTATCACTGGGCGCGCTGTGACAACTCCTCTGGGGCTTGCGACAGCTGGTCACAGAAAGACGGTTCAGACCAGGTGACCAACTTCGACTTTGCCGGCAATCCGATCAGCAACCCCATAACTGCCAATTGGCAAGTCAATCAGGGGCCGGTCTCCAGCACCGATAGCCGTGAGCTGTTGGTGGAGTACGGTTTTTACTGCTTTATGTTTGTCCCGGAAACCGGTGTGACGATTATTTAATCCGACACCCATGGCAAATAGCCCAGTGACCAAAGGTCGCTGGGCTATTTCCAGGTCGAACCTGTCTGCTCTCAGTTCCTGCGATCTCTACGCAGGCCTTACAGACCTCGGCTCAACTGAGCCGTCATCTCGCTGATGACGATCGCATTAATGCTCCTCAACAGCCGGACTTCGCCCGCTAATGTGGCCACCATGACCAAACGCGATATTTTTTCCGAGCTGATCGAAGGCTTCGACGACTTGGCCGCAGCACGTGAAGGCAAGCGCACCCTGCGTACCCACAAGGTCGAATACACTCCAATCGAACCCGCTACAGGCGCGGAAATCGTCGCACTGCGCGAAAAGCTGCAGATGTCCCAAGGGGTATTTGCCCAGACCATTCACGCCAAGCCAGCAACCCTCAAGAACTGGGAACAGAACCGCTCAAAGCCCAATGACCAGGCAACCGTTTTGATCCGTATATTGAGCAAGCATCCAGAACTCATACGCGAACTTGCGTAGATCACCAGAGCACCGTTGCTCCACGTAATAGCAGTGAGTCGGCAGAACCACTCGCCGGGTATGGTGAAATGATGAATCGGGGGCCACTGACAATTTGGTCGATCCGAGCAACGTAGCCGGCGCCATGCGATGGCTTCACAGGCCATAAAGTCCCCATACGTCTCTCCCCGCTAAATGGCTCAACATCCATCGCAGTCAGAGCGATATGCGAGTTGGTGTAATTCAACGCTGTGTTGTTTGAATCGACACGAAATCGATAGCCGCTGAATGAACAATGCTCTTCGGTTCTTACCTATCGCGAGCGGCAACAGTAAGTAGAAAGCGGTACTGCCCAATCCGACCGGCATCCTTGCCTGATGCTCGCCGATCGGTGGGCATAGGTGTCCAGTATAAGCGATCGGGGGGGCGACGCCGTGCGTTGAAGCAGGCCCCAGTTGGCTCTCACTGGTTCAGTAGCTGCTGCCCACCCGGCAACGGCCAGCTAACGCTACATACCCTTCTTCCGAAAAGACAGTTTTATAGCTGGACAGTGAGTTGCCATAGATCTTGTAGACGCCATGGTCGACCTTCCCCAGATCACCTCTTAAATCGCGCACGGGTCAAGGTCCCCCCTCCAGGCTAGCAATGCAGCCAAAAGAAAGAAGCTTCCACAGGCCGACTCGACCTTCTGTTCAACATCCGACTCGGTTCGATAGCAGTGACCAACAAAGCGACCATCCTCAAAGTCTGCGCTACGAACTAAAGCCGCAAGCAGTTGGCCTGCCTGTTGGCGCGCTACTTCACCGCCTGTCCCCGTGGCCAATCCTTGCAAAGCCAATGCGACCATCGCCGCCGAACAAGGATCACTCGGCCCCTGAGGCTCACAGAGGCGATTGGCCGGCGTCGACAAGCCGCGACTCCTCAGCCAGTAGCGGCTGGCGACCAGCGCATTGACATTGAACGGCTCACCATACAAGCGCGCGCCCGTTCCAAGCCCGAGCAGGGTCCAGGCCTGTCCCCGGGACCAGTTGCCAGGTTTATCGCCGACCTGCCATTGCCCCTGCTGAAAATGCGCATGGCTGCTCCAGGCACCGTCCGCACTGCCACAGGCGTGCAAGGACGTTTGCAACTGCTGGAGGCCTAAGCCCAGCAGGCGAGGGTTGGCATCCAGGGCAAACAGTCCCAGAGTCGCCGCCAGCGGGTCAACGCTCAGGCTGCGGTCGCCCAGATCGCCGCCGCCCAGGTCGCGGCCCAAGGGAATACACCCCATTAGCGGATCAAAAGCGCACGCCAGGTGATCCGCGGCTTGGGCAGCCAACTCTGCGGCCAGGGGATTGCCCAGCAGGCGCTTGCCCAGGCCAGCGCCGTACCAGAAGATCAGACTGCGATGGTGGGTGGCGCTACCAAGCTTGTCGCGTAGCCGCTCGGCAATCCGCAGTGCCTGTTGCTGGTCCTCGCGACGCCCGCTGTGCAAGGCCCGCAACCACCACAGACCGGCCCAGAAGCCGCCCAGCCAGGAGCCGCCTGCAGAAACCTTCCATGCCTGGTTAGCACCCAGACAATACAGCGGAAAGCCCTGGCCACTGGCAGATTTAATCTGATCCAGACGCCGGAGAATGGCCAGGATCGCCTGTCTCGCTTCAGCGCTATCGAAGGGACGCTCAAGCACCTCGATAGCGCTCATTTTACTACCCGCAAGGACGACTCAAGCGCGCCGCCACTTGCGCTTGCGTGACGTTGCCGCAGCCAGCACAGCATAAGACTCAGCAGGCACCCCACCAGCAATACGCCGATCAGCGCCAGCCAGCCCTCGGCAAGGCTCTTGAGCCCGCTTTGCACTAGCCCGAACAGAGGCGGCCCAACGGCAAACCCGCCAAAAAAAACCACCGATAGCAGACCGGCGGCCGGTGCCGGAAGGCCAAAACCCGGGTCTCGCAGCACCATGCTCATGGCAATGGCATTGGTCGCCACCGCGCTCAGGCCCATGCCCAGGGCACCAGCCCATAACGGCCAGTGTTTGTCCGGTGTTGCCAGGGAGGTCAGCCACAAGGCCAGGCTCGACAACAGCAATAACACCAGGAGCAACCAGGACTCCTCGGCCACGCGCGCGCCCAAAGGCGTGAGGAAGATCCGCGCGGCAACGCCCATGCCCCCAAAGCCGGCGATCAGGCCACCGATCGTGGTCGCCTGCATGCCCTGCCCTGCAGAGAACACCCCGAGAAAGGTCACGAACGAAGAAAGCACGATGCCTACGCACAGTTGCACGCTCATCAATAGCACCAGGCGTCCGTTGGGGCGGACAATGGCAAAGCTCAGGGGTTTGCCCTGATGCATCCGGGGTGCCACCCTCGGCCCGAACACCGCCAGTAGCAGGGCCGGCAGCAGCAGGCTCGCCAGGGCTCCACGCCAGCCGAAGTTCAGTGCCAAGGTCGGCAGCAGCAAGCCAGCGAACAGCGCCGAGACCTGCACACCAGATTGTTTCAAGCCGACCGCCGCCGCCCTATGCCGAACCTCCACGCGCTCGGCGATCAGCAGGTTAGTCACCGGGTTGGCCAAGGCTTGGGCAATGCCGCAGGCCGTCAGGGCAAGCACCGCGCCGAAGAATCCCGGCAGGCTGGCGAGTAGGCCATAGGCACCCGCCGTGCTCCAGAACATCAACGCCAGAGCTCGTCGAGTACCCAACCAATTGACCAGAGGCCCGGACCACAACGACAGCAACGCGGCGAAGCCAAAGGTGCTCGTGATCAGCCAGCCAAGCCAGTGCATCGGCACGCCGAGATCAGCCACCATCAATGGGCCAAGGCTACCAATGGCATAGAAGATCAGCATCGGCAAGGCCATGGCTGCGGTCAGCACCAAGCGCAACCACCCGTCATGCGCGCTCATCGGCCCGCTCCCGTGACGCGCGATGGTTGATCGAAATCCAGTCCGGTGTCGCTGCAACTGTCCAGCAACTGTCGGCCCACCGCACTGATCAGGGCGTCGTCGGTGCCGTCGAGAATATGGGTGGTGCGCGCGGTGCGGTAAATCCCCGACAACGGTGACAAATCGCTCAGACCTTCGGCCCCCATGATCTGGATCGCCGAATCCGCTGCCTCGCTCAAGGCCTGGGACGCGGCGACCTTGGCAATGTTGACCTCGATACTATTGGCCACTCCCGCATCGTGTTTGCCGGCGGCATCCTGCAAAAGCGCGCGCGCGCTGGCGATGGCCTGGTAGACCCGGAATACCCGCTGGCGCACCAGCTGTTTATCCGCCAGCCGCGCCTGCTGGCCACGGGTCGAATGGATGCGCGCGCTCATCAGATCGAAGCAGCGCTGGGCCAGACCTAGCCAGTGCACTGAACGCAGTATCCGTCCTAGCCCCAGGCGTTCCTGCATCAGCGCGAGGCCTCGTCCCGGCTGGCCCAACACGTGGCTGGGCGGAACCCGTACCTGCTCGAAGGACAGCTCGCCCTGACCGCCAAAACGCCCGAGGATCGACAACGCCCGCTCAACCCGGAACCCTGGCGCATTGCTGGGCACCAGCAGCATCGAAAGAGCACTTTCAAGCGGGCCGGAACTGGTGCGAGCAATCACCGTGACCAGTGCCGCGCGTTCGGCGCGACAGATAAACCACTTGCGCCCGCTCAGCAGCCACTGTCCATCGACCAACTCGGCGTGACTGTTCAGCGTCGCCGGAATCGAGCCAATACTGTCGGGCTCGGACATACCATAACTGGAAACCAGCGCTCCCGCTGCCAAAGGCTCGAGAAAGCGCTGACGAATGTCCTCGCTGGCATGCCGACTGAGCATATGCAGATCCAGGGTAGCATCGTCACCGAAGATCGCTGGGGCATGTTCCGAGCGCCCCTCCTGTTCGGCCACCGTCAGATAGTCGCGCAGGCTGGCGATGCGCCCGCCGAGGGCCTGGGGGTAATAGCTGCCCCAGAGCCCGACGGCACGCGCCTCGGCACTGAGTTCGGCGATACGCTTGGCGGCCTGCCAGGGCTCCGCCGCCAGCTCGGCCTCCAGGGGAATGATGCGCTCGTCGACAAAACGCCGAACCTGCCGGGCCAGTTCGGCGCTGCCCTCGGTGGCAGACCATGGCTGTGGGCTCAACATGCGACACCTGCCCCGCTTTCGAGAAACGCCACTTCGGCGGCCAGGGCTTTCTTGTCGATCTTGCCCGCCGGAGTCAACGGCAACTGCCGGTAGAAGCGCAGGTACTCCGGCAGCTTGTTGACCTCCAGCCCCTGTTGGCGCAGGTAGTCGGTGAGCTCACTGAGGGAGAAACGTGGCGCGCCGTCACGCAGAGTCACGCAAATGCACACCCGCTGCCCGAGATCCGGGTCCGGCACCGCCACGCAGGCGACGCTCACCACATCCGGGTGACCGGTGGCCAGGGTCTCGATCTGCACCGGGCTGATATTGGCACCGCCACGAATGATGATGTCCTTCTTGCGCCCGGCCAGAATCAGGTAGCCGTCGGCGTCGATATACCCCAGATCGCCGGTGTTAACCCAGCCTTCAGCATCGCGGTACTGGGCATCGAGCTCCGGAGCGTTGACGTATTGCATGGGGCTCAAAGGGCCGCGCGCCTTGATTTCGCCGACGCTGCCCTGGGGCAGTTCCCTACCTTGCTCATCGAATATCTTGATTGCGCAGACCGTCGGATTTGGCCGGCCGACGCTGTAGAACACTACGTCCAGGGCATCGTCCAGGGTGTTGTGACAGTTCACCCCATCTGCCGAACCGTAGAGGCTGATAAAGCCGCAACCGAAGGCCTCGACACAACGGCGCACCGTCACTTCATCGATCAGCGAACCGCCGCAGATCAGTCCCCGCAGGCTGGATCTGTCGACTTTGGCCAGGCGGGCATCGGCGGCGATGCGCTGGAGCATGGTCGGTACCCCGAGAATGTGGCTCGGGCGTAATTGCCCGATGGCCTCGATCGCCGCGCCGACGTCAAACTGCGGCAGTACTGCTATTGAACCGCCGAGCCAGGATAGGCTGCCAAAGGTCGCGGTGGAGCCAAAGGACGAACCCAGAGGTACCAGGTAGAGGCCACGGAAGGTGTCACCCTCGGGGTGAATGCGCTGCAGGAAACGCCCGCGTCCGCCCACCAGGGCGTTGTGGGAATAAGCCACCAGCTTGGGCTCGGACTCGGTGCCGGAAGACACCAGCAAACGCACCGGGGAGTTGGAGCAAACCTTGGGTAATTGCGCCTCGCTCAAGGGCGCAGCCTGAAGCATGTCCTCAAGGCTCAGCCAACCGTCCCGGGCACTGCCTTCTACAATCAACACCCGCATCGACAACAGGGTCGGGCGCAGGGCTTCTATGACCTGGCACAGATCGATGCCGGCGTATTCCGCCGGCACTATCACCGCCCGGGCATCGCAACGGCGCACCAGGGCCTGGATGTCCAGGCTGCCACGCCCCGGTGGAAAGGGTGCTACCACCGCGCCCAGGGCAGCAGCGGCCAGATCGATGGCGCAGCTGCGCCAACTGTTGGTCAGTTGGTACGCCACCACGTCGCCGGCGACAATGCCGGCAGCGCGCAGGCTGGCGGCCATGCGCAGCGCGGCGTCATGCAGTGCGCCATAGCTGAGGGTGCCTTCGGGTGAGAGCACCGCCGGTTTCTCCGGAGCACGCTGGGCATGCTCGCGGAACAGTTGATAGACCGAGCGGTTGGGGTAGGTGCCGTCGCGCTCCCAAACACTGCGAACATCGGCGGGGACCAGATCGATAATGCCTGCGTTATTCATCGAAAACTCCAGTGAGCGTTGACCGAGGTATAGGCATTCACGCTTAAACACGTCTTCAATCGCCCGTCTTGTGCCAGCTGCGACAGGTCTTCTACGGCCACCGTGGCCGGTATCACGGCATCGCCCAGAAGCTGCTGCCAGGTAGCCGCGGGCTTTGACGCCAGTGCACTGCAGATCAACTCATCACGCCCTTCAGGGTCGCCGTGCAGATCACAGGCAAGGATTACTTCCAGCTGCTGAAGCTGGGCCGGGGTCTGGCAGTCGATGGCCAGTAACCCGGAGCGGGTTGGATAAACACCCTTGAACAGACTGCTGTCGGCGCTGTCCGCCCCTTGCAGTTGCCGCACGCACAGCAGGTTGGCGGCACCCAGCAACGAGCTGTCGACACGCACGCCCTGGCCGCTGAGGGCACGGTGCAACAAGGCGGCACTGACCCCCTGGGCGGCGACCACACCGCCCAGCACATCGAGCACGGTGAACAGCGAACCGCCCGGGGTAGCCGATGCCTGCCCGATCTGCTCACCAACCCCGGACCAGGCTTGCACCACGAAATCGGTACCCGGCAAGGTCTCCCCCGAGCGGTCATGACCCCAACCACCGGCATAGGCGTACACCAGCGAGGGGTTGACCCGGGCCAGGTCGACGCGATCCAGACCCAGTTCGGCGGCCTTGCCCGGAGCCCAGTTGTGCAGGAACACATCGGCATCACGCGCGCGCTCATAGAGCTCTTCACGGCCGGCGGCGGACTTGATATCCAGTTCGCGCACCTGCTTGTGCCGGTTGAGGGCATCAAAGCGCACCGACACCCCATCGACGCATGGCGGCATGCCGCGCAGCGGGTCGCCACCGGGCAATTCGATGCGAATCACCTCGGCTCCCAGCAGCGCCAACAGATGGCCGGCCAGTGGGCCCTGGATCCGGCGGCAAGATTCGATCACCCTCAAACCGCTCAAGGGCAGTGCCGAACAACTCAACATGGGCAGCGTCTTAGTGCCCCCAATACTTGTGTCAAAGCACCAGGGCCCTTGCTCCAACTGACCAGGCAAATCGCTGTCGGCACGACGCTCAGCGAGGCTGCGCAAGGGGCACAACGCCATTCCGCTCAAGGCGCACAGCGCCGTGATCCGCGCCATGGACAAGCGTGCCAGGGTCTGGCGAAACACCCCTGGCATAGGCGCAACGGCCTTGGCATAACGCAGCAGGAAGGCCTTCCAACCCTGCCCGGCCTGCTCACCATCGATGCCCACCGACGCCCAGAAACGCCGCCAGGGTTCGGCATCCAGGGTTTCCAGTTCGAAATGCACGCCGTCTGCCGAGACAAAGGGTGGTCGATTCTTCGTACAGGTAGCTCCCGGCAACAGGCGCTCGGCCTCGCCCCCCGCAGTCGCGCCAGCCAGGTACTGAGCGATACCCAGCACCCCGGCCGCGGCCATGGAGGTCTCAACTCTGCTGAAGTCGCCGCCGCGCAACTGTCCCAGTGCTGCGGCAAAGCTCCCTTGCAGAGCCAGGCTGGCGCTCAGGGTCGAGACATAGTCCAGCCCCAGGGCCTGGGCCTTGCCGCTGGCCCGGCCATGCACCGACATCAGCCCGCAAGCAGCCTGCACGGTGTGCTCGGTGAGCCCCGCGGAGCTGCCGTCGTGCCAGCCATGAATAACCGCATGCAAGGGTTTGAAGTCGGGATGCCGCAGGCTGAAACTCAGCCCGCCGTCAGTCGGATCATCGCTGCTGACCTGTGGATTCAGGCCCAGCGTCGTCGCCTGGTAGCGCAGTGACGCAGCCAGCGCGGAGAACCCAGGAGAAGTAGAAGCAAATGAGCCGCTGAAGCTACAGCCATGTAAAAGACGGGACATAAGACATACGCCAGAGTGGTTGCATACCGCTGCGTGGACGGCCTCGGCTGAGGTCCGCCGCGCAGGCCCGAGCCATCGGTGGCAATCAGCCGCCAGCGACCGCTGGAAGGATGGTGATGGCATCACCGGCCTTGAGCGAGGTGGTCAGATTGTCGGCAAAACGGATGTCGTCATCGTTGACGTAGATATTGACGAACCGATGCACCTGACCATCGCCGACCAAGCGTTCCTTGATGCCGGGATACTCCCGCTCCAGCTGTTCGATAACTTCAATAACTGTACTTCCCTGAACTTCGACGCACTTCTTATCCTGCGTAAAAGAGCGCAGCAAAGTTGGTACAATGACGGAAATCGACATGAAAAACTCCCTGAGCCTATATAAGGCTCCTGTATTAATTAACTGATTGATACGCGCTTAAGGATGGTCTGAAGTAGCCCTGTATTTCCGGTCAACTTCAGCCTCCGCTGATTTTGAAAGCGGAAAACTGATCAAAAACGATCAAGTCATCCGCTCATTTCGGTGTTTCTGGCCGCCGCGAGCACCTCGCAGCGGTCATTTCCCACATTACAGGCGCACCTCTCCTGCATTCGTCAGCAAATGTCGACGGGCCATCCACAGGTTCGACAGGGCGAACAGCGTTACCAGTTGTGCGGTGTTTTTGGCCAGGCCACGGAAACGCGTCTTCACATAACCGAACTGACGCTTGATCACCCGGAACGGGTGCTCGACCTTGGCGCGAACTTGCGCCTTGGCCTTCTCGATCTTGCGCTTGGCTTTGTACAGCGCGCTGCGCTTACTCAACGTGTTGTACGTACTGCGGCGGGCTGCGATCTGCCAGATCACTTCACGGCCTTCATGTTCTGGCCGCTTCTCTACGCCGGTGTAACCCGCGTCGGCACCCACCATGTTTTCTTTGCCGTGTAGCAGCTTGTCGACCTGAGTAACGTCTGCAACATTGGCTGCCGTGCCGACCACGCTATGCACTAAACCCGACTCGTCATCGACGCCGATGTGCGCCTTCATGCCGAAGTAATACTGGTTTCCCTTCTTGGTCTGGTGCATTTCCGGGTCACGCTTACCGTCCTTGTTCTTGGTCGAACTCGGCGCATTGATCAGCGTGGCATCGACGATGGTGCCTTGGCGCAATGACAAACCGCGGTCACCCAAATAGCCATTGATGACGGCCAAGATGCCCGCAGCCAGTTCGTGTTTCTCCAGCAATCGGCGGAAGTTGAGGATGGTGGTTTCGTCGGGAATGCGCTCCAGGCTCAGACCCGCAAACTGGCGCAGGATGGTGGTCTCGTACAGAGCCTCCTCCATCGCCGGGTCGCTGTAGCCGAACCAGCTCTGCATCAAATGAACCCGTAACATCGCCATCAGCGGATAGGCTGGACGTCCGCCTTCACCCTTGGGGTAATGCGGTTCGATCAAGGCAATCAAACCCTTCCACGGCACAACCTGATCCATCTCGATCAGGAACAGCTCTTTGCGGGTTTGCTTGCGCTTGCCGGCGTACTCGGCGTCGGCGAAGGTCATCTGCTTCATCGGAAAACTCGGCGGGTGGAGTTCAGGTATTTTGCCAAATTCAGGAAGTCTTCTTCAGGGTTTCCTTAACGCTTACTGATATCAAGAACTAACGAACTACATAGATACTTTCTTCGGCGACTTTCTGCTTAACAATGCGAAAACTGCGCACCGTGACATCAATATTCGGCAGGGTCGAAACAATCACGTAGTGCACCGAAGCATCACCGGCATACTGCACATCGTCCGCGCTGGGATAAGCCGCACTGGCGGTATGGGAGTGATAAATCACCCGGCATTCTTCGCCCCGCTCGTCCAGCTCACGCCAGACCGCCAATTGCTGCTTCGGCGCAAAACTGAAGAAACTCTTCGAGCGCGCTGCGTTGTCCATCGCGATCAGCCGTTCGGCGACCCTACCCCCGGTGGGCCCGGCGATGATGCCGCAGGTTTCCAGCGGATGATCCCGCCGCGCTTGCTCCAGCATGGCCTCCAGCAGGCCGGCACGAATTCTCAACATCCTCGTCCGGCGCCTCTCAGTAGCTCGGCAACGTCGGCTCGACATCGCGTACCCAGGCCAGCACGCCACCGTCGAGGTTACGCACATTCCTGAAGCCGCGTTGCTGCAACTCCAGCAGAACGGCCTTGGAACGCACCCCTGACTTGCAATGCACTACAAGGTTGGCGTTCTTGCCGAAACGGGCCTCGATCATCTCAGCGGTCTTCGCTCCCTTGGGGATATGTTGAGCACCCTGGATCCGCACGATGTCCCACTCGGTACGCTCGCGCACATCGATGAGCAGCACATCCTGACCTCGCTCGCGCAGGGCTTGCAGCTCCAAGGCACTGATGGAGGGAATGTCCGATGGCTGCACGCCCTTCGGGGCGATCAGGCCGCAGAACGCCTGATAGTCGCTGAGAGCGGTGATCGGCTGACGTGCCGGGGAACGGCGCAGAGGCATCTGCCGGTAGGACATTTCCAAGGCGTCGTAGACCATCAAGCGACCCAGCAAGCTCTCGCCTATACCGGTGATCAGCTTGATCGCCTCGGTAGCCATAATTGCACCTACGGACGCACAGAGAATCCCAAGCACGCCACCCTCCGAACAGGAAGGCGCCAGCTCCGGCGGAGGCGGCTCTGGATACAGATCGCGGTAATTGAGACCGACGCCACCTGGGGCGTTTTCCCAGAATACCGACGCCTGCCCCTCGAAACGGAAGATCGACCCCCAGACATAAGGCTTGTTGGCCAGTACGCAAGCGTCGTTGACCAAGTAACGGGTAGCGAAGTTATCGGTGCCATCGAGGATCAGATCGTACTGACTGAACAGTTGCACCGCAGTGTCCGGCTCCAGGCGCTGATCGTAGAGATTGACCTGAACATGGGGATTGAGGTCGTTGATCGCACCGGCGGCGCTTTGCACCTTCAACTGACCGACAGTGGCCACCCGGTGAATCACCTGACGCTGCAGGTTGGACTCGTCCACCCGATCGAAATCAATGATGCCCAGGGTGCCGATGCCGGCTGCCGCCAGGTACAACAAGGCTGGCGAACCGAGGCCGCCAGCACCGATGACCAGCACCTTGCTGGTCTTCAGGCGACGTTGGCCTTCAAGGCCGACATCGGGAATCAACAAGTGTCGACTGTAGCGGGTTATCTCTTCGTTACTTAGTGTGGCGATAGGTTCTACAAGAGCAGGAAGTTTCATGACGAATACCTGTTACTGGATGCAATTGATTCTCAGGCGATACCTTGAGTTAATCAATTCGGGCAGCCTGGATTTTCATATTCAGAAGGCGCGTTTATGTATGCATTTAAATAATCATCGGTAGCTATCTGCCAATAGATGCAAGCCCGCTTTCGAGGACTTACATAGACTGCCAATAGGCTCATGCAAGAAAGGTCGACATGTCCTTGCACACCGAACTGAATGCCTCGACAAAATGTTGCGCCTCGGCGTCAGTGAGCAGCAACGGTGGCTGGATGCGCATCACCCGGTTGTTGTTGGCAGTGACGAACGTCAGCACCCCATGCTCTCGCGACAGCTTGCTGACGAAACGCAGGACGAACATCTCCTCGAAGTTTTTCTCAACCTCACTGATGGCCTCTTCAATGTGCCGCTTGGCCTTGCCCGAAAGCATGCGATAGGTGCCTGCGGCGTTGCCGGGAATGCGACTGGCGAACTCGCGCACGAAAGCCTCGACTCCACCGTCGAAGCTGTAAGCGAACTCGATGGCAAGCATCAGCCCGCCCCCCCGCACCTCGCGGATAAACGGGTAAGCGCTGACCGCCTCATGCAAGGCCTCCCTGAGTTGCCCACCGACTCGGGCGGCGTTGCCCGCGAGGTCTTCGTCGACGATCACGTCCAGGGTCGCTAAGGCCGAGGCCGAGGCGAAATTGCCGCCACCGAAGGTCGAGGTATGCAGGGCGAAGGTGTCGATGCTTCCATAGGCGCGGTCCCATAGCGCTGCACTGGACAAGGTCGCACCGATCGGCACAGCCCCGCCGGAAAGGGATTTGGACAGCACCAAGATGTCCGGAACAACCGCTTCCCATTCACAGGCGAAGAGCTTGCCGGTGCGGCCAAG
Source organism: Pseudomonas anguilliseptica (assembly GCF_900105355.1). Taxonomy (NCBI): domain Bacteria; kingdom Pseudomonadati; phylum Pseudomonadota; class Gammaproteobacteria; order Pseudomonadales; family Pseudomonadaceae; genus Pseudomonas; species Pseudomonas anguilliseptica. The sequence goes on along the minus strand of NZ_FNSC01000001.1, from coordinate 3,883,235 downwards.
ACCGGTCTGGATCTCATCGATGATCATCAGGCAGTCGTGAGCACTGCACAGTTCGCGAACCTGCTTCAGGTAGCCCGCAGGAGGCAGTATTACGCCGCCCTCGCCCTGAATCGGCTCAAGGATAAAGGCTCCGACGTTGCCCTGACTCAAGGCCGCCTCCAGGGCGGGTAGATCGCCGAAGGGAATCGAATCGCAGCGCGGCAGTAGCGGTCTGAACGGGACGCGATGTTTATCGCGGCCAGTCACCGACAGCGCCCCCAGGGTTTTGCCGTGATAACCGTTGTCGCAGTACAGCACACGCGGACGCTGCATTGCGGCCATGGCCAGTTTCAACGCGGCCTCGACGGCTTCGGTGCCGGAGTTACTGAAAAACACGCGCTCCAGGTTGCCCGGTGCCAACTCGATTAGACGCTGGGCCAGCAAGCTCGTTTGCAGCGGCACAGACACGTATTGGACGAAAGTCGGGTGCTGTTGTTGCAGGTACGCCTGCAAGGCTTGGTTGACCCGCGGGTGGTTGTGCCCGGTGTTCAGGCAGCCATAACCGGCAACGAAATCCAGGTAGCGGCTACCGTCCAGGTCGGTCAGCCAGCAGCCGCTGCCGTGAGTGAATACCCGCTCGATATGGTTGAACTGGTAGAACTCGCGCAAAACTGGGTTGATGTGCTGACCAAAGCAACGCAGGGCTTCGGCCCGCAACGCCAGCGGCTGCTCGATGACAACGGGAGCCAGAATATGTCTATGAAAGCGCCGCAGGGCCTGGAAATCATCCTCACCTAGACGCTCGCCATAGGAGGCCATCGGCGACGGTGAGAAACCGTGCATCTCAGCGATCCGACCGATTTCCAGCACCCGCTCCTCGGGCAGTTCACGGCCAATAGAAAACGCTTCGGCACGCCCTTCCAGAGCCAGCACCAGGGTTTCCGCCAGGCAGCCGTTGAGGAATTTCTTCGGCGCAAGGCCGAGGGTCTCAGTGCCAAAACGCAGGGCTTCGCTGGCGGAAACCAGGCCGCCGTCGATGATTAGGATGTCCTTGCGATCATGCCGAAACGGCAGCACATCCCTGGGGATGGTCTGAAAAAGACTTCCTGATTTTGGCAAAATATCCGCACTCCACCCGCCGAGTTTTCCGATGAAGCAGATGACCTTCGCCGACGCCGAGTATGCCGGCAAGCGCAAGCAGACCCGCAAAGAATTGTTCCTGATCGAGATGGATCGGGTAGTGCCATGGAAAGGGTTGATCGCTTTGATCGAGCCGCATTATCCAAAGGGTGAAGGCGGCCGACCGTCCTATCCGCTGATGGCGATGCTGCGAGTGCATCTGATGCAAAACTGGTTCGGTTACAGCGATCCGGCGATGGAAGAGGCGCTGTACGAGACCACCATCCTACGCCAGTTTGCCGGGCTGACTCTGGAGCGCATTCCTGACGAAACCACCATCCTCAACTTCCGCCGCTTGCTGGAAAAACACGAACTGGCTGCCGGCATCCTGGCCGTGATCAATGGCTACCTGGGTGACCGTGGTTTGTCGCTGCGCCAAGGCACCATCGTCGATGCCACGCTGATCAACGCGCCGAGTTCAACCAAGAACAAGAACGGTAAGCGTGACCCTGAGATGCACTCAACCAAGAAAGGCAATCAGTATTACTTCGGCATGAAGGCGCACATCGGGGTGGATGACGAGTCTGGCTTGGTGCACAGCGTGGTGGGTACTGCCGCCAACGTGGCGGATGTCACCCAGGTCGATAAGCTGCTGCACGGCGAGGAAAACATGGTGGGGGCCGATGCCGGATATACCGGTGTCGAGAAGCGCCCCGAGCATGAGGGCCGTCAAGTGATCTGGCAGGTTGCAGCACGGCGTAGCACTTACAAGAAACTCGGTAAGCGCAGCGCGCTGTACAAAGCCAAGCGCAAAATCGAGAAGGCCAAGGCCCAAGTGCGAGCCAAGGTCGAGCATCCGTTTCGGGTGATCAAGCGTCAGTTCGGTTATGTGAAGACGCGCTTCCGTGGCCTGGTCAAAAACACGGCGCAACTGGTGACTTTATTCGCGCTGTCAAATCTGTGGATGGCGCGCCGACATTTACTGACGAATGCAGGAGAGGTGCGCCCGTAATGCTGGAAATGGCTGCCGCGAGGTGCTCGCGGCGGCTAAAAACACAGAAATGAGCCGGTAATCTGATCGTTTTTGATCGATTTATCACTTTCGAAATCAGCAGAGGCTGACGTCAGCCAGAAATGCATGGCTACTTCAGAGGATCCCTAGGTAACGCCGCGTCCACCACCACCGAGCCAGGAGCCAGGCGGTACGGATCGATCACTCCGCCGCTGGAGGTGGCGGCAACGTAGAAGCGCGCCGTCTCGTAGCAACTGTCGATATCAGCGGTTAAGCGCACCTGGCCGTGCATCTCCGCCGGCAGATAGGCCAGGCTTTCGCGCCCCTGCTCGACACTGCCACGATGCACCAAGCGCAGACGGCAACCTTCCCGAGCCAGGAGCTTGGCTATCACCAGCGCAATCGACCCCGGGTAGCCAACCACCGCCACCTCAGTGTCGGCCGGTGCAACTTCCAGATGCGCCATGGCCTCCAGCACGTTTCTGTATGCGGCGTAGGCGGTAAGGGAGTTGCCGGTCGTCACAGCAACGCCGCTGCGCTCCAGCGTCTGCAAACCACGATTGCCGACTATTGCGGTAAAGCCACCCAGGCCAACCAATTGAGCGCCCTGCTCTTTTAGGCTTTGCACGCCTTCGAGCACCCGCCCGGCGATAGTTCGCGGTTGGCTGAGCATCTGTTCTGCGGTCAGCGGCAAGTAATGCAGAATTCCCTCACAGACAGCTCCACGGGCACTGACGATGCGCCCGAAATCAGCGAACGGCACCATGTTGCGGGGCTGCCAGAGCTGTGCCTGATAGCCGCGATCTTGCTCGGCGAGGGTGCGATCCAGCAGATCAATGATCTTCACCTGACGCTGCAAAGCGATGGAGGTCGGGTGGGCGATAAAACCGAATTTCATAGAGGGCTGTCCTAGGTTCTGGCTCATTGACGGTTCCAGGCAGTTTCGGAGACAAGGCTCAGGCCGTCGCCTTCCGAGTTGTGAGCCAGCAACACGTCGAAAATATTCAGTTGTCCGGGGCGGGTCAGGGTGCTACGTAGGTGCGCCTCATCAAAGGTCACCAGGCGTTCGCGATGCAAAGTGATAGCCCCGACCTGCTCCAGGGTGGCTGCCAACTGCGCGGAACTGGTCACTGCAACCTGTTGCGCACCGTTGTGGGCATAGCGCTTATCAAGGTAGGTCTGGATCATCGATAACAGACCGTTGGTAAGGTAGAACAGGGTCACGTTGCGCTTGCCCGCGCCAGGATCATTGGCCAACTCCTGAACAAGACGCGTTTCGATATCCGGTACCAGAGCCCGGGCACCATCGCCGACAAAAGCCAGTACATTGCCGGTACCGGTCATAGCGATATAGGGCAGAGCCATCAGGCCGTCACCCATCAGGGCACGTCCATACCAGCCGGAAAACCCAGGGTCGGTACGCGGTACGTTGCGCAACGCCGAGATGCCACAACGCCCCACGTCATAAACGCCGATATAGCGATAATCCTGCTGTTCGATCAGCTCGCGAACCAGATTACCCAGGCGCCGGAAGAAGTAGTTGGAGGTCATTGGCAAGGTTTCGATGTGATCCGCCGCCACGCTCTCGCTGGTGGCAGACAGTGACGCGAGCTTGGCCCGGCGCAAAGCGAGAACCTGCGGTTCGACCTGCAAGCCGCGCTCGATATGCTCGAGGAACACATCCAACGGCACATCCAGGGCCAGATCGGTAAAAGGCGAAAGATGTCGCGGCTCATGGTTGACCTGCACCACCCGCAACTGACGCTTGAGCTTGCCTTCGGAGAATGGCGTAGCGGCCTGGTCAATCTTGCCCTTGAGGAAGAACACGCAATGGCTTTGAGGCCCATTCAACTCATGGTTTGTGTGTAGGAACTGATAGACCCGGCGACTGAAACCATACAGCGACAAGGGCCCCAGATAATTCGGTACTGACCGCTCCTCGTGGTAAGGACCGACACTGCCGGGCTGGGTAATGCTGTCAGCCAGGGCAATGGCACCTCGCTCGGCTAGGGCGTGCACCCGCCGCCGCTGCTCGACGTTGAGCTTGCCACACTGCCAGAGCAGGTGCAGCGGTTGCTGGTTGATCAACTCCAGAGCCTGGTCCAAGGCCGCTACCTGAATGCTACTCAGGGTCGTGGAGGGGGTCCGGGGGAGCTCGGGCAGGCACACATCCAGAGGCACCTTGGGACGAGACTCCAATACCCCTTGAGAGGCGAGAATAAATACTGGCTCGGCACGCTCTGCCAGCATGGCAAAAGCCTGCTCCAGGCAGCTACCGATCTCCTCGACCTTTCGGATAAACACCTGACGCAGTCCTTTGGCCTCGATCACCCGACGCCCGTCGCTGTCACCGTCATGGGTACCCTGAAAGGCATACCAGACACTTTCCGGGCTATCTGCGCAGATGATCAGACCAGGTGCACCGGTACGTTTGAGGTTGGCCAAGGTGCCGCGAAACTCATCGATCATTCCCGAGGTCACGGCAATCACATAGGCTCGACCAAACAGCTCCAGCCATAGCGCTAACCGCCAGGCTATGTTCATTGCACCCACTGAGGCACCGCACACCGGTTCCGACAAGACTTTGCTGCATCGACTGGATCAGCCCAGCCACCATCGAGCCGGTATAGAAATGAAAATCCCAGCACTCCTGCCAACGACTGCGCATAAAACGCGTCACTTCGCAGGCCAAGCTCACCGGCAATAGCGGACCACTAATGGAGCGCGCTAGCAGCCGGTTGAAATAGGCGTGCTCAAGATGATCGAGAACAATCCGCAACAGGTCCGCGCGGCGTGCAACCCGATCTTGGCTCACGACCCGCAAATGACGATTGCCGCCGGTGGTGTTCATCCATCCCGGCAAGGCTGACAGACTGCAATATAGCAACGCCGAATGGGGTGACAGACGCGGATTAGCTGCTGCAGCAATAAGCTCGTCAAACGGATCACTGCCCCCTGCCTCCAGTTGTTCGCCAAAGTCGAGAATGAACATCTCGCTGGATAGCTGCGAGCCCTGCATGCGCAACTGCGCTTGTGCCTCCTTGAACGAACCGAACGCCATTACCCACAAATCGGGCAGCGCAGCCCTACTAGCAACGCAGCCTTGAAGATAGCGCTGAACCTGAACCATCAACGTTTCCAATACCTCCTCGCTACGCGGTCTCGGCCCCAAGGCCCTGTGCATTTCCTCGCCCCCTAAGATCTCCGATGGCCAATCAGCGGCACTGGGATGTGGCTGCAAACCGGCCTGCAATTGCTCAATGGCAAAGCTCACATCCTCGATCAGCCCCTGATCCCGGGTAACTAGACAGATACCTAAGGAAACTCTGAATAAGACTTCCTGATTTTGGCAAAATGCCCGGACGCCACCCGCCGAGTTTTCCGATGAAGCAAATGACCTTCGCCGATGCCGAGTACGCCGGCAAACGCAAGCAGACCCGCAAAGAGTTGTTCCTGATCGAGATGGATCGGGTGGTGCCGTGGAAGGGTTTGATCGCACTGATCGAACCGTATTACCCCAAGGGTGAAGGCGGTCGGCCGGCCTATCCGCTGATGGCGATGCTACGTGTGCACCTGATGCAGAACTGGTTCGGCTACAGCGACCCGGCGATGGAAGAAGCGCTGTACGAGACCACCATCCTGCGGCAGTTCGCCGGGCTGAGTCTGGAACGTATCCCCGACGAAACCACCATCCTCAACTTCCGTCGTCTGCTGGAGAAACATGAGTTGGCTGCCGGCATCCTGGCCGTCATCAATGGCTATCTTGGCGACCGTGGCCTGTCGTTGCGCCAAGGCACCATCGTCGATGCCACGCTGATCAATGCGCCGAGTTCGACCAAGAACAAGGACGGCAAACGCGACCCAGAGATGCACCAGGCCAAGAAGGGCAACCAATACTACTTCGGCATGAAGGCGCACATTGGCGTGGATGACGAGTCGGGGCTGGTACACAGCGTGGTAGGCACGGCGGCCAACGTGGCGGATGTCACTCAGGTCGACAAGTTGCTGCACGGCGAGGAAAACGTGGTGTGCGCCGATGCGGGTTATACCGGCGTCGAAAAGCGCCCCGAACATGATGGGCGCGAGGTGATCTGGCAGGTTGCTGCCCGCCGCAGCACCTATAAGAAGCTGGGTAAGAGCAGCCCGCTGTACAAAGCCAAACGCAAGATCGAGAAGGCCAAGGCCCAGGTGCGCGCCAAGGTTGAGCACCCGTTCCGGGTGATCAAGCGTCAGTTCAGTTATGTAAAGACACGCTTCCGTGGCTTGGCCAAGAACACGGCGCAACTGGTGACGCTGTTCGCGCTGTCGAACCTGTGGATGGCACGCCGACATTTACTGACCAATGCAGGAGAGGTGCGCCTGTAATGCGGGAAATGGCTGCCGCGAGCTACTCGCGGCGGCTAAAAACACAGAAATGAATGGGTAATCTGATCGTTTTTGATCGATTTGCCGCTTTCAAAATCGGCGGGGCTGAAGTCAGCCAGAAATACATGGCTACTTCAGACCATCCCTAACGTTGCCTTCATTGACTCATCCCTATTCGAGTCGGACTTACGATTAATTGGCCCGCTGTGTTGGCCCAGAGCCGTCAACCAAACTCGAACGGGCCCTCACTTCGTTGCCGGCAGTCTTGGAGAAGCTGGCCGAGGCCAGCGCAATTGAATGCCGTGCCGCCAGGGCCATGGCACAGACCACAAACATCGCCAGGGATAGACCTGCCAGCATTCCCAGATGGCCGGTATGGTCGAGCAGCACCCCGGCGGCAATCGGCACCAGCATCCGTGTGAGCACGAACAGGCTGGCTTGCAGCCCGTAGTCGGCGGCCTGCCGATGGGCGCGGGAGAAAAACATCATTAGGGCGAAAACCAAGGACGACACCGCCCCCATGGCAGTGGCCAACAGAAAAGCCGCAGCCACCAGCCAGGCCACCCCGGCCTGCATACCCACCACGGCCGTCAGCGCCAACAAGGCGAACAACGCCCAAAGCATAAACAGCGGAATCGCTCGCCCCGGCCCCAGGCGTTGCACCACGCGCCCGCCGAGCAGGCTGGCGAGAGCCCCGACCACGCCGCCGCCGACACCGGCAATCAGCGCCACCTGCTGCGCTGCCATGCCCTGATCGAGCAACAAGGGTTTGAGGTACAGCCAGGCTGCACCGACAAAGGGAAAACTGCTCAACAGCACCCAGGTCCACAGCCGCGCACCGGGCTGGCGGAAGTAGCCCGCCCAGTCGGCCAGAGCAGGCCAAGCCAGTTTGGCATCTCCCCTCTCGACACTGCTCTCACGCAGCCGGGCCAATGGCAGCAGGGACAGCAGCAAGCCGGCGGCCATCAGCAGAAAGGGCAGCTGCCAGCCCCAACGGTTCTGCACCAGCAGCATCACCCCACCCCCGACAATGGCACCGAGGAACAGCGCCGCCGAACGAATGCTCCCGGCACGAATCTGCTGGGACTGCGGCAGCAACTTGATCGCCAAAGCGTTCAGTGGAATGTCGGCCCAGGTCGCTAGCGCGCCGGCGGTAAATGCCAGACCAAACAGGTACCAGCGATTGGCGGTGATAGCCTGCTGACTGACCAGCACCAGCAGCAGAGCCAGCAGTAGGCACAACGCCATGATCCACACCCGGTAGTGGCCGCGTACCGACCGATAGCGTTGCACAGGCAAGGCCAGCAGAAACTTGAATAGTGCCGGCAGCCCGGCCAACTGGAACAGCCCGATATCAGTGCCGGACCAGCCGTGCTCGCGCATCACCAGGGGTAATCCGAGCAGTAGGTAAATGCTCGGGACCACCAGTACGAAGTTCAACCAGCCAAACAGCAGTTGCAGACGCCAGGTCTCAGACTTGCCAGTCATAGACCACCCCGCCGAGCCACCAGTACCGACACCGGGGACACGGCGAAGGCCACTTCAGGGTAACTGTCGATATTGACGAAACCGGCCTGATCCAGTGCCTCTTGCAAGCCGCCGGCGTGGGTGATCTGACGTCCAAGCATTTGCATCGACAGGTAGTAAGGCATCACCCGACCGGCGTGCTCGGGGTCATCGGGGATCTCGGCGTGGGCACTGACCAGCACACCGCCCGGACGCAGCGCGGCATGGATCTTGGCCAGGGTCGCGGGCATGTCCGGGACAAAATGCAAAACAGAGGAGCACCAAATCAGGTCATAACCCTCGCCGATCGGGTCGCAGGCTAGGTCGCCGCCGCGCACCTCCAGGCGCTGCTCTAGGCCGGCGCGACGAATATTATCCGCCGCCACATCCACGGTTTGAGGGAAGTCAAAAACCTCACCGCAGAGCATCGGGTTGTCCAGGGCCAAGGCAATGGCCACGAGCCCCGGACCACCGCCCAGATCGAGCATGCGTCGTGCGCCTGGGAACTCCGCCACCTGAGCCATCAGGCGTAACGCCAGCCCCACGGTCACCGCACGCTGTTCCTGGGCGATCTGCAAACGCGCGGCAGTGGTCCAGTTGTCGATATTGCTCGCCACGCTCGCTGCCTGGCCGCCGGGCTGGCCGGCGCGCACCTGGTCGCCCAGCTGGCTGCCGAAATGGCGCAAGCCGCGCAGGCGAAAGATCCAGGCATCGCCGCAGTAATCCGGCGCATCGGCGCGCAGATAATCGCTGGCCAACGCCGTATTGCGGTAGCGAGGCGGCTGACGCTCGTCGCGCTCCAGCAGCGCCATGCTCCACAGTGCGTCCAGCCAGTAGCCGGTGTTACTCGGGTCAAGCTGCAACTGGCGGGCGATCGCCAGAGCGCTGCTCGGCACCTGCAGCAGACTGAACAATTTCCACTCCAGAGCAATACGCAGGGCATCGCCGCGAACTGCCGCCAGGGCCAGCTCCCAGTAGGGTTGCAGAGGGTGAGGTGTTGCCAGGTTGATAGGTTTCATCGTGCTTGTTTTCGCTCAAAGTTCGTAACTGACCCGCAGGCCGATTTCCCGCGGAGGGCTGTAAACCCTGGCGCTGCCATTCAGGTAGCCGACTGCGTCGTAGCGCTTGTCGGCAGCGTTTTTTACATAGGCGGAAACACCGTAGTGGCTGAAGTCATAGCCGGCATTCAGATCGATCAACCCGTAGCCGCCACGGCTATACTGATTGGCTGCATCCAGATAAGTCTTGCCCACGGCACTGACGCTACCCTGGACATACCATCCGGCAGAGGCGTCATAGCGCAGGCCGAGGTGACCGGTAAGGTCCGGCGCATAGGGGTTGCGATTGCCCTGATAGTCGTTACGGCCTTCACTGAAGCGCTCGAAGCGGGTTCGATTGAGGCCCAGGGCGCTAACCAGCCGCCAGTTGTCGGCGAGCAGGTATTCGGCTTCCAGATCAAGCCCGGCGGAGCGCGCCGAGGCGGCGTTGGTGATGTACACCACGCCCGGCTGGATGATCTGTTGCACCTGCATGTCGCGCACGTCCATCCAGTACAGCGCCGCCGAGTAGCGCAGACGTTTGTCGTCGAGCCAGCCCTTGGCTCCTACTTCGTAGGTTTTGACTTTTTCCGGATCGTAGCCGGGGTAGTTGGCCGAGTTCGAGAACGCATTGAATCCCCCCGCGCGAAAACCTTCGGCGTAGCTGGCGTAGAGATAGGCATCGGGTTGCCACTCGTATTGCAACGTCGCCTTGGGACTGAGGCGCCGCCACGTATCGCTCTGGCGGCTGCCAATGGCCGGATCGATATGCACCTTGTTTTGCTCGCCACGGGCACCTAGGGTCAGGCTCCAGCGCTCGTCCAAGGGCATCAGCCATTGACCAAACAGGGCCGTAGTATTGCCACCCAGTTGAACATCGGTCTGCATCAGACGCAGGGGTAATTTCTGCCTGAACGACAGATCGTGGTCATCGCGATCAGCGTAGGCACCAAGCAGCCACTGGTTGGCGCGCCACTGCCCCTCCAGGCGGAGCTCCCGGGACAGGGTATTGATGTGGTAGTCACGCTCCAGATGGAACAGGTCTGCGGGAATAAAATCCGTGTCCTGCTGCACCCGGTCGTAGAAATCATTACGCGCGGTGATCGAGCGCAATTTCAGCCCGGAATCAAACTCATGCAACACATCCAGCGACAGGCTGCGACCGCTTGAGTGGTTCCAGCTCGACGTCCCGGAACGTACCTCCCGCCGCTTTGCGCTTGCCGCACCCCACAACGATCCGCCATCGCGATAGTCCTGACGGCTATAACGCAGGTTGACGTCGGTGGCCAGACCCGGAGTCCAGCGCAGTACCATCCGCGCATTCTGCCGTTCACGGTCATCGGCCTGGCCACCGCGATAGGCATTGTCGATATAGCCGTTCTGGTCGCGCCACTGCCCGGCCACGCCGACATACAGGGTATCGGCCAGCAAAACACTACTCGCATCGACACCTAGGGTGCGCTGATCACGGCTGCCAGCGCCGGCTTCAATACGGGCATAAGGCGCGCTGCCAGGCTGGCGGGTGTAGATATTCAAGACTCCAGCTTCGGCGTTTCGACCATAGAGAGTGGACTGCGGGCCACGCAGAATCTCGACGCGCTCCACACCCAGCAGGTTATGGTCAAAGCCCTGCCCCATTAGAGTCGGAACACCGTCCACGAGCATCAGCATTGAGGATGAAAACGCTGTGGGGCTGGAGGTGAGCCCGCGCACCACCGGCACGTTGGTACCCGACTGACCAAAGGGTTGAAAGGTGAAGCCAGGGGTCAAACGAGCCAACTGCTCCAGATCGTCGATGGCACCTTTAGCCAGGTCATCGCCCCCAAGCACCGAAAGACTGGCCGGCACCGCCTCCTGTACCTGTTCGATCTTGTTCGCCGTGACTACCACTGGCGGCAACTCTGTCTGCGCGCTTAACGACGGTATGCCGCCCAGCCAGCAGCCGCTCATGAGCACAGCCCCCCTAACGCCCAGCACAAACTTGACCATCCTTTTCCCCCCAATGAATAGACGCGCCGCCAAGTTTTGGCGATGGCAGCTGAAGTAAAAACATGCTATTCATTAATGCGAATACTTCGCATTAATATTCATATGGATTCTGGATCAATCCATATGCAAGCCGGAGCTAAATCAAGGGAGGACAGCTAAAAGTGGCCGCACTGCAAAGGATTTCCCAGTCATATCGAGTCGCGTCAACGCACTCACGACTAGTCAGTAGCGATGAAGGTATTTGGATGCGTCAGCAGTTGCCGCAAGATCTGGGCGAATGCTACTCGGAGCGAATGTCTTTCGAGGATGATCTAGCCGTGGTGCGCTTGCGCTATCGTCCCACACACAACCTAATCGAAGAGACCGCCAACCCGCATAACCGGCATATGCTGGTGATAACCTACGGAATGCAGGGCGACTCCGGTTACAAAGATGCGGATGGTTCCGCTGTCCCATTTCGCGCGGGCTATACCACTATTACGTCTTTTCAGATGAGCCTTGGGGAGCGCCGCTACGAAGCTGGGGCGACAGTGTCGCAACTGCGCTTACTTATCGGCGAAAGCATGCTCAACAGGTACATCGGCGAACAGCGCACGCGCCAATTGCTGGGCAATGGCAACGTCCGCCAGTTGGCATTTCAGAAAACCTCGGCCGCGTCCAACAGCCACGCCAGCGCCCTAATCCACTACCTCAACCAGGGTGTAACCAGCACTCTGGACATGCACATCCATACCCTGAGCCTGCTCTCCGAGCAGCTCAAACTGCTGGCACCTTCGGACTGCGCTGTTAAACTGCCATTCAGCGCGACAGACATCGAGAAACTCGACCGTGCCCGCGACATCATGATTGAGCAAATGGACCAGCCCCTAACCATTCCCTACCTTTGCGCAGCAGTGGGGCTCAACGAATTCAAACTCAAGGAAGGCATGCATTACCGCTTCAACTCCACCCCACACCGCATGCTCCACGAGATCCGTATGCGTAAGGCCTATACGCTGCTCGAAAGTGGTTGTCAGGTCGCACAGGCCGCCTACCGTGTGGGCTATAAGTTCCCCAATAATTTCAGCGCGGCCTTCACCCGCTTTTTTGGAAAGACGCCAAAATCGGTGTTTGGCAAACGCCGCTGAATAATCGAACACGGACGCTACGCCCCAGAACGTTGATACCGCCCCCTCATATCCCGAGTAGGTACAAATACCCACGCACTCTTAGTCGCCTCCATATCGGTCTTTGACCCTCCCCCCAAGCAGCAACGAACCTCTCGTCCGCGGCACATCTTCGTGCCGAGAGCTTCGTCATGGAGGCTGGGCTCAGGGATGCAAGCAACAACGGTGCTTTACGGTCAGGTGCTGGTGGTTCTAACAATTACCCTTTCCGGGGTGTGGAGTGCGACCCAATGGACAGCTTCCGCGCTCGGCTATCAGGCACGCCTGGGAATGCCTTGGTTCGAGTTGCTGGGTGCTCCGATCTACCACCCTTGGCGCCTGTTCGAGTGGTGGTTCGTCTTTGACGCCTACGCGCCTGAGGTTTTCAACACTGGCGGTAGCATCGCGGCCTGCAGTAGTTTGCTTGCGCTGGCTGTGGCCATTGGCATGGCAATCTGGCGTGCTCGCCAGGCTCGGCAAGTCACCACCTACGGCTCAGCACGGTGGGCGGGTGTAGAAGAAGTACGCAAAACAGGGATGACAAAATCCTCAGGCGTAGTTCTGGGATTGATCGAGGAGCACTACCTACGCCATGAAGGCCCCGAACACGTACTGACCTTCGCCCCCACACGATCAGGTAAAGGCGTCGGTCTAGTGGTGCCCACCCTGCTCTCCTGGCCGGCCTCGGCCGTCATCCACGATATCAAGGGCGAGAACTGGAGCCTCACGGCTGGTTGGCGTTCGCGCTTCTCCCACTGGTGGAAGACATGAGAACTCTGGGGTCAAAAATGGCGACGAACGATTGGTGGTGCTCAACAACGTGGCGATATCTGTCATCGAAGGGCAACGAGGGCTGGACCCCATCTGGGTATTCCCTTACGGAAAACCCGACGAAGATGGCACAGCGAACCCAGTTCATCGGATGAACGACTCGGCATGGAAGAAAGCCAGGGGTCGAGCGGCTAAGCGGTTTCAGGAGCAGTTCCTGCGCCCCGTTCCCGCAGGCTTCGCCTCGATACGCGTCCACGACTTGAAGCATACGTTCGGGCGAAGACTAAGGGCTGCAGGGGTCACTGAGGAAGACAGGAAGGCCCTGTTAGGCCACAAGAACGGCAGCATCACCAGCCACTACTCGGGCGCAGAACTGGGCAAACTGATTGATGAAGCCAACAAGATATCGGCTACCGACTCACGTGTGAGTTAGTGGCAGCTTTGGCATACCCAGAACGGTGCCGGAAGAAGGGGGAAGAAGGGGGAAGAAGGGGGAAGAAACGGGATGGGCCGGGAAAGACGCGGGTTTCAGGGGGGAGGTGGTCGCTAGAGTAGTGCCAAACATCCCGAACCCATAAAACGGCTGTTTTTGAACCGTTCGTCTGGATTTCGCAAATCCTTTGGCACTGCGTACTGAGCTGCTGAAAAGTACTGAAAGTACCATTCGGATTGCCCTGCCTGCGTCCCACTCCTTTCAACCTGACTGATTCCACGATCTGGAGGCATCCGATTCTATGCCTATGAATCGGATGCCTATGTGCGTTCGCGTCCGATTCATCCGAATCCAGCTACACGACTGACTTTAATAGGATTTTTTCAGAAAACTACACGCTAGAGGCTTTGGGGAATCGGATGTGAGTCGGCTCCTACGAGCATCCGTTTCCTACCGTTATGCACGCAAAACACGTTTCTTTTCTGCCTACCGGAAAAGAAACTGCTTCAGAGCCCAGTTTCTTTTCTTTCAATTATCTCTAACTAACTGAATTTAAAGGATTAATAATTCGTTAAAAGTCAAAAATCTAGCTTATTGAAAAGAAACTCAGACCTCCCAGCTCAGTTCCGTTCCACCCGGCTACAAACGGAACTGCCGTGCGCTTGCGTTCCGCAGGTTCCGATTGGCTGCAATCCCATGTGTTTAAAGGGTTTCGCCTCGGCAGTTGAGCGTTGATCGGCCTGGTCAAACGGAACGCGGGATGACGCGTCCGTGCTTCCTTTTCTGCACCTGCTTGGGGACTGCAACACACGGTGAAAAAGCACCTCACCATCGTCAGCAGCGTTACCGGCCATTTCTTTTTCTCCCCCCCACCAAACGAAATGCCACCCACTGAGAAAACGAAATTTCTTTTTCTAAAATATCTAGCAAAATCAGACAGATAAGAACACAGCCAAGAAACCACCCCATAGAACAAAACGAAACGCCTCAACGTCCTTTTCTCCCCCTGTGTTGCTGTGCCCTTGGTCACGTTAGCTCTTGCTCTGTGCCAAACAACCCGCTAATGTTTAGCCGTCGCTGCAAATTCAGCGACCGGGTTTGGCGACCCGATTACCGTTAGGCGCACAAGCGCCACCGTTCCGAAAGTAGGCGCTTTTTTCATGCCTGCAACTTCGCTTTATGGTGGCTGTGCGCGGGATACCCTCGGGTATGCCGGGTGCCTAACGTCCCGGTTCGCCAACCTGCGTACAGCCGCCACCCAATATCGTTTGGCGACGATTAGTGGCGGTTCCTCAACGTTAGGAGCCGTACCCATGAAACACGCCCGCAATCCGTCCACCAGCCCCGCCCATGCGGCTGCATTTCGTGCAATAGCCCTCGCAGCCTTACGCGCCGATTCGTCCCTCTCCGTTCGCCTGGCCCGCTATAACGCTGCCATGGCCAAAGCCCGCGCTCTGGAAGTTCAAGAGGTGGCACATGGCTAATTTCAAAGCGCTTGCCTCAGGCTCACAAGGCAGCACTAAACCAGTGCTCTACGTTGACAACAGCGTTACACGCCGTGACCTGATGGATGCCGCCGACTGGCGTCTGGGTGCAGTGCGAGAGCTGCTCTCTGTACTTAGTACATGTAGGTCAGATGACAGCGGCCCTCGCGATCTTGCCAGCGCGTCACGAGCCCTGCTGCTACTTGTGGAAGACGCCGAAGCGCTGTTCGACGCTGCCCGCCAAGCGGCTTGATCCCCCGTGCTGGCCCAGTCGTGCGGCTGGGTCGGCAGGCACATATAAGAGGTGCCTATGAACAGTTGGTATACAGCCCAAGAACTTGCCGGCCTGTCAGGTTTGCCTACTACGCCCCGTGCAATCCGCAGCCTCGCACAGAGAGCCGGCTGGACTAGTCAACGGCGGATCGGCAGCAAGGCCAGCGAATACGCCTTTGCCTCACTGCCCACCGAAGCCCAGCAGTCTTTGCTTTCAAAGGCCGTGGGCGCGGCTAACTCGTCCAATACCACCGAGCGTGACGCTAATTCGTCGTCACGCCTCAGCGATACGCAACGCTCTGTCAAGACTGCTCGCTTGGCATTCATTCGTGAGATAGAGCACCTAAGCAAAGTCACCTCTCAACGCCAGGCCATAGAGCTGCTACTTCGCCAGCTCAAAACTGGCGAGCTTTCCCCTTATCTGGCTGAACGCCTGGAGCGTGCCAACGACCGCAAAACCAGCAGCCGCAACCTATCTGAGCGAACGCTAAAGCGCTGGCTTGCTGAATACAGACAGGGTGGCGAGTCCGGCTTAGCGCCGGCCCGCCGCAAGGCTGACGTGAACGTGCCGGAATGGGCAGCAGACTTTCTACGCTGCTATCAGCGCCCGACAAAACCCAGTGTCGAGGCCAGCTATGCAGAGTTCGCAGGCAAACACTCTGGCGAGCGCCCGAGCATTCACCAGGTGCGGCGCTTCCTTAATAAGCTAAGCATCGATGCCCGTGAGTTTGGCCGTTGTAGCGCCCAGGAAGCCAAAGCACACAAGCCGTTCAACCGGCGCAACACGCTGAATATGCTGCCCGGTGAGGTATACACAGCCGACGGCCATACCTTTGATGCCGAGGTGCTGAACCCTCTTACCGGCAAACCCTACCGCCCAGAAATCACCACGGTAATAGATGTAGCCACGCGCCGCGCCCTGGGGTTTTCGGTCGGTGAAGCCGAGTCGCATATCGTCGTGCTCGATGCCCTGCGTGACGCAGTGCAGCGCGGCGGCATGTTCGTGATGTTCTACGTCGATAATGGCCCTGGCTATAAGAGCAACACCGTTCGGGAGGTCGTAGAACGCCTGGGCGGCAGCATGATCCACGCCCTGCCATACAACAGCCAAGCTCGCGGATTGATTGAGCGTGCCCACCAGACCATATGGGTTAATGCAGCCAAAAAGATACCCAGCTACCTGGGTGCCGATATGGATCGGCATGCAGGCCATAAAGTCCACAAAATCACCCGGAAGCAACTGCGCGACACAGGCAGCACAAGCCTGATGCCCACCTTCGCAGAGTTCCGGGCCGGTGCCGAAGCGGAGATAGAAGCCTACAACCATAAGCCACACCGGGGCTTGCCCAAGACACGTGATCCGCAGACATTCCAGCGCCGCCACATGACGCAGCTGGAGGCCTGGGATGCAGCCATAGCCAAGGGCTGGGAACCACTCAAAGCACCGCCCGAAGTCGTGAACGACCTGTTCCGCCCGCAGATCGTCCGTAAGACCATGCGCGGCGAAATCGCCTGGGCTGGCGAACGCTATGCGCTGGATGCGCTGGCTGACCTACACGGCAAGCAGGTAAGGGTTGCTCATGACGTCCGTGATGCCTCTCGGGTATGGATACGCTCATTGAGTGGCGAGTTGATCGGCGAAGCCAAGTTAAACGGCAACGCCAGCGACTACATAGCACCGTCGATAGTCGAGCAAGGCTATGCCAAACAGGCCAAGGGCCAGTTCAAGAAGACCGTCGCCAAGCTGGAAAACCTGACCGGCCGGCGTGTTGAGTTGGTTTCAGAGCCTGTTATCGACTACAGCCAAGAGCAGCTAGCAGCTGCCCGCAAACATGCTGAACGTCTGGCAGCGCCTGTACCAAATCCATTCACGGTGCCGGGTGACGCCATGTCTCGCTACCGACTCTGGCAGCGCCTCGATACTCGCCTGCATGCAGGTGACGGCCTCTCGGACGAAGAGGCTCTATGGCACCAGCGCTACTCCGAACACCCTGACTATCAAGCTATTCGGCGCGTTTTCGAGCACGCCATGCCCGCACGCTGAGCAGGCCGAGATGGAGAAGATCATGAACGGATCAAAGATCGTACCTTTGACCAATGTGGGGCTGCTGGCCAGTGCCATAGAGCGCGCACAAAACCGACCCGACAACCTGCCCGGCCTAGTCGTGATGTACGGTGCTAGTGGCCTGGGTAAAACAGTGGGGGCCAACTTCGCCGCCAATATCTATCGCGGCTACTACGTCGAATGCCGTGACACCTGGACAAAGAAAGCCTTTCTCACCGCCATCCTCAAAGAGATGGCAATACTTCCCCTGCGCACCATGTCCGAGATGGTCGATCAGATCGCCGACCAGCTTTCACGAAGCCGCCGACCACTGTTAATAGATGATGCTCAATACCTCCTGGATAAGGCCATCGCGAACGTACTGACCGACATTTACAACGCCAGCCACGGCACCATTGTCCTGATCGGTGAAGAGCGCGTGCAGCAATCCATGGCCAAACGCGAGCGCCTGCACAACCGGGTATTGGAGTGGGTGCCCGCCTTAGCAGCAACAACAGAAGACATGCGCGCCCTGGCCGACGCCAACTATCCGCACCTGCATATCCATGACGACTTACTGGAAGATTTGTGCAAAGCCGTGCGCGGCTGTTTAAGGCGGATCGTTGTCAACCTTCACCAGGTTCAATCCGAAGCCGCAGCCCTGTGCCTGGATAGCATCAGCCTGGCTCAGTGGGAAAAGCGCGGCTGGTTCACGGGCGATGCCCCGTTACGGCGGAGCTGAACCATGGCTAAACAAGGTCGAAAGCCAGCCCACCTATGCATACAGGACGGCAAAGACAACCGCCAACGAATCTGGGATGTACTGCGACAATACCCGGAAGGGATCAGTTGCTACTCCGTAAGTCGGCGCACGAACATCACTGATGAAACAGTGAAAACCTATATCAGCTGCCTGCGCAAAGGAGGCTTTCTGGGGCGCGTTGCTGGCATTGGTGAACTGGCAGAATTCCGGCTTATAAAAGATACCGGTGCCGAAGCCCCTCGGCTTCGCCTGGATGGAACACCCAGCTTACAAGGCCGCGGCACAGAAGCTATGTGGCGAACCCTACGCATAATGGACAGCGTCAATGCATCAGAGTTAGCCACCAATGCCAGCGCTGCCTCAGCCACCAGCCTGGCCACGGCCAAGAACTATCTCAAGTGGCTAAATTGGGCCGGTTATCTGGAAGTCGTCAGTCCATCCCGGCCAGGCCGGCAAGCACGCTACCGCCTGGCCAGGGGCATGCATACCGGCCCTCACGCCCCTGTAATCCAACGTAGTGGTCAGCTGTACGACCCGAACTTGAGCGAAATAATGTTCATCAGGAGGCCAAGGCGTCAAAAGGACGACTCGTAGTGCTGAATTTCACAACACCTGACCAGTTGCTTGTGTAGATGCTGCCCTGCCACTTGTCCGACCGATGCAACACGTAACGTTCCACAACTGATCAAGCTATGTAGCAGTACTCTCTCGCTGAAAGCGAAAGACAATATTCACCATCCAACCCGTCTGGCTATACGCTTGAAGTTCTCAATAAATAGGTCAACGAACTCAGCATCGTTTTTTGCAAAGCCAGCCCGCATGAGAGCCGCCTTCATTGGCTCCGCTTGAAGCTCCGAGATGAGTCTGCTCGCATAACTTGAATGCCAACTGGAGCGCCCTACCGGCATCAACGCCCAACCATTATGTGGATCGCCCGCCAATGTCTGTTGAATGACTTCTTTGTTGTCACACTCAAGAAATGCGAGTGCGGCTAGCATCTCATAGCGTTCAAATATCAGCTCGAAGTCAGGTGCGAGCCCCATGAAGGGCTTGCCCCACTCCGAGAACAGCATAAAGAGGTAATCACTCAGAGGCGTCTTGCGCTGCTCTAAGCCCTCAATTTGTTTCCATGTATCGCCCTCGCCGCCCTTCCAAGCCCGCAGAAAAAGAGCTTCGGCTAGCCTAACCGGCTCACTGTGCTGCCGTTCGATAATGGCACTGAATAGTCGATGAAGTGCGCCCCAGCGGCCGGAACGGGTCAGGCCCAAACCATAAGGGATGGTCTGAAGTAGCCCTGTATTTCCGGTCAACTTCAGCCTCCGCTGATTTTGAAAGCGGAAAACTGATCAAAAACGATCAAGTCATCCGCTCATTTCGGTGTTTCTGGCCGCCGCGAGCACCTCGCAGCGGTCATTTCCCACATTACAGGCGCACCTCTCCTGCATTCGTCAGCAAATGTCGACGGGCCATCCACAGGTTCGACAGGGCGAACAGCGTTACCAGTTGTGCGGTGTTTTTGGCCAGGCCACGGAAGCGCGTCTTCACATAACCGAACTGGCGCTTGATCACGCGAAACGGATGCTCGACCTTGGCGCGCACTTGGGCTTTGGCCTTCTCGATCTTGCGCTTGGCTTTGTATAACCCGCTGCGCTTATCGAGCTTCCTGTAGGTGCTGCGGCGTGCCGCCACCTGCCAGATTACCTTCCGACCTTCATGCTCCGGACGCTTTTCGACACCGGTGTAACCTGCGTCAGTACACACCACGTTTTCGTCGCCGTGCAGCAGTTTGTCTACCTGGGTGACATCCGCCACGTTGGCTGCCGTGCCTACTACGCTGTGCACCAGACCCGACTCGTCATCCACGCCGATGTGCGCCTTCATGCCGAAGTAGTACTGGTTGCCCTTCTTTGTTTGGTGCATTTCCGGATCGCGCTTACGGTCCTTGTTCTTGGTCGAACTCGGCGCATTGATCAACGTGGCATCGACGATGGTGCCCTGGCGCAGTGACAGACCACGGTCGCCCAGGTAGCCGTTAATCACGGCCAAGATGCCTGCAGCCAGCTCGTGTTTCTCCAGCAAGCGACGGAAGTTGAGGATGGTGGTTTCATCGGGAATGCGCTCCAGGCTTAAGCCGGCGAACTGGCGCAGGATGGTGGTCTCGTACAGCGTTTCCTCCATCGCCGGATCGCTGTAACCGAACCAGTTTTGCATCAGATGCACACGCAGCATCGCCATCAGCGCATAGGCGGGCCTGCCACCTTCGCCCTTCGGGTAGTGCGGATCGATCAGGGTGACCAATCCTTCCCACGGCACTACTCGATCCATCTCGATCAGGAACAACTCTTTGCGGGTCTGCTTGCGCTTGCCTGCGTACTCGGCGTCGGCGAAGGTCATCTGCTTCATCGGAAAACTCGACGGGTGGAATCCGGGTATTTTGCCAAAATCAGGAAGTCTTCTTCAGAGTTTCCTAAGCGGTAAAGATCAGCACCGCTGGGTATGAACGAAGTCCGAGATACGGAACAAGCCCGCTTCCAACTTTGTCGGCGTGGGCGTAAAGAGTACGTATGACGTCCAGGACAAGTGGCAACTCGCTGTCATCACCCCACCTGCCGAGAACGCCGCACACAGCTGTAAGCGATTCGGCGGCCGCTTCATATCGTTTTACATAGAGGCGAAAGGTGGCCGTATCCCAATTGCCAGGCTGGGCAAGATCGACACCATTGAGCTGCGCTAACAGCCGATCTGTCTCCTGAATAAGCAGATCATCGAGTTGAATTCGATATTCCGGTTTGGCAAGAAAGCGTTTAGCGCTGTTAATTAGAAGCTCGATGCTGAACGGATTTTGACGCTGGCTCTGCCCTAGCGTTTCGACGTGCTGATGCAAGGTCGAGAAAAAACTATCCGCGTCCGTTATCGGAATAACACGAGCACGACGATGATCGACCAGTTCCTGTGCGCCGTTACCGATCCCACCGCGCGAAGCCCAAAAGACAGAGTAACGGCGGTTGGGAGCGCGAAGAAAGGCTGACCGGAGCGCATGATCCCATTCACCTGACCATCCACATACGATCAATCCGTGTTCATCAAGAATTCGATCAAGCAGTGCATCATACGGCACCGGATAGCCACTTAATTCAGACTCAGTATTATGAATGCGAGCATCCTTATAGTCCCCGTGGAGCTTCAAAATATAACAGGCACTGTGTGTAATCGGCTCCGCGCCCGCGAGCGCATCAACCGAAGAAACAATCGTCGGCTCAATGCCGCGCTCACGTAACGCATTTTCCATCAGCCGATCAAAGTTGGTGGTGACAATTACGCGGATATACCCGCCTTGCACGAGGCCTGCGATTGCTCGGTGGGCCTCAGTCGGAGTCTTCCTCCCCGCTTCCCGATCTTCTGGGGTCGGTTCAATGTAACTGTGCAAGATTGCGCGACGTTCTTCAGGTGAGGACGCCAGCTCCTCAAGCAGTGCAGAGTAATTGGGCTCCTCGCCCGTCGTCTCACGATACCAAGCAGCCCAATCGGACTGTTCCACTATGCCCTGCGCAAGTGCCATGCGCCTGATCAAGTCCAGTGTAATTTCCCAGCCGGTAGGAATTTCAGCGGCGCGCGAGAGGCCGGAGCCAAGCAGAACGGCGAAAACGCCCTTGCTCTCGTAGACCGAAAAAGAAAGTTGGGTTACGTGATTTTTGAGTAACGACATCTGTGATCTCCCTGTTCTAATTTTCCATAGCTTACAGATGCCTGCCAGACACATCCAAACAGCGAGCCTGTCGCAGCACAGCCTGACTGCCTATAAGCCGGCTGTAGGCATTTTCCGATTAAGCGCTACCCGATCCTGCCTATGGCATAGATCGTCATTTCTAACGCAGGTCTAACGCGCTTCACGCAGCGCGGAATAGCGCTCAATTACCGCATCTCAGCGCCCACTCCTGAAACTCTCCTGAATCAGTTCACCACTGAAACTCTTCACTCTACTGAACCCCTTCAAGCTACCACCGGCCTTGCCTACTGAATCTAATTCAGTGGGTGTTCAGCGCATTCTTAAAGAGGCCGGCCGAGTGTCTATTCAAATTAGTAGCAGCAACCTTGTGCAGGAGTTCCTTTTCTGCGGCGGTGCTGACCTTGCTGTAGTCGACCAGTTATTACCGAAATCCATTCATGGAATGGCCGAAAGAATCGGCTATGCAAATCCCTTCCAGGTAGCGGCAAAGCTCGGTGGAACAAGTTGGGCCATCCCCATGCGTAAGGCCAGAAAAGGCACTGTGAGTGTTGGGGCGCTAACCAAACTGGCCAATGCTCTGGGAGATCCTGATCTAGCCGCACTCCTGCGTGACCATTACGAAGGCGAAATCCTGTATGTACCGCGTTGTGAGTCGGCTCTGCGTGCCGCACGAAACATCGTTATTCACAGGGCTGTAGAGGACGGTCTACGCAACGGACGCAGCATGGTGAGCATGGTGAAAGAACTCGCCACCAAGTTCAGCCTGAGCGACCGGCGCATCTGGATAATCCTCAAGGAGCCATCTCCGACCGCAACCCTTCAACCAAGCATTCCTGGACAAGTCGAAAAGGTGCGCCATGCCAACCATTGACCAACGTGCGGCCGCCAACCGCTGGCCATCAACGCCACTTCACCAACAGCTGGGAGAGGCCGAGCGCGCCGTTCTTACAGGGCATCACCAGCCCAGTCTGTCACCAGGTCTGCAACACAATCACCGCTCAGTTGAAGCAACCCTGCAACCACACGCTTGTGAGCGGCTGTCGCCGTTTGAGCAGCAGCTCATTCAGCAATCACCAACCGAACGCGAGCTTTCCAAGCTCATCAGCGACCAGCCGGCCGAAGTCCAATAAGGAACCATCATGCAAATCCACACTGTCACCGGAACCCTGCCACGCGGCATTGAAATCGGCGGTATCACCTACACCAACTTCACCATGCGTGAACCGTACCTAGAAGACCTGATCGACGCCGCCGCTCAAGCAGGTGGAACTGAAAACGGCATTGCCTTTTGGGCCGAACAAGCCGTGTTACAGCTAACACAGGTCAAGTCTGTTGATGGCCAGGTGTTCAATGGGCCGTTCGTACGATCGATGATCAAAGCCAAGGCCGACTTCCTTGCCCTGCGTGATGCGCAGACACGCCTGGATATGTTGGGAAACGGCGAGCCGCAGGCCAGCGAAGCAACTGGGATCTGATCCTGCTGCTGGCCCTTCGCACGGGTTGGTCACGTGCGGAAATCCTCGGCCTTCCACCGACAGAACTTGAACACTACGCCAAACGGTTGATGAGCGATGGCAAACAATAATCTTGAGCTGGCTCTGCGCGTTACTGCGGATATGCGCTCCCTGGGCGTTGGCCTAAAACAGGGTGAGCAAGGCGTAACTGACTTCAGCCGAAAAGGTCAACAGGAACTGCGCAAGCTCGGCAAGGTGAGTGATGAAGTACGTGGCCATTTCGCTGACATGGCCGGTTCCTTCGCCAAGGCTGCTGGCGGGCTATATATCGCTAATAAGATCAAACCTGGCGTGGCAGTCGCGGGCGACCTACAAGAAGCCATGCTTGGGGTAAAAACAGAGTTGATGGGCTCTGTCGATAGCGCTCTTCAAATGGACAAAGCGCTGCACGCGATGAAGTCCACGGCTTTCGACATCCAGAAATCAACCCCTTTCGATCAGGCTCAAATCGTCAACCTGCAGAAAGAACTGCTCAAAGGCGGTGCCAAGCTTGAGCAGATTGTGGGTAAGCAAGGGGCTGCTGCGGCAGCCGCTGCGCTAGCTGCCTATGAAGGTATTGACGCAGTGATGGCAGGCGAAAGTCTGATTTCCATTGCCACACCGTTCAACCTGGCCGGCGACCAATTCATGATGCTGGCAAACCAAGCTGGTGCAGCGGGCTCTGCCAGTACGGTCAGTTTCGCCTCCATAGCCGAGGGAGCCAAATATGCAGCGGGTTCCATGGCGGGCCTCGGACGCGACAGCAAAGAGATGTTCGCCCTACTTGCTACCCTCGACCAAGGCGGTTTGAAGGGCTCTATGGGCGGCACTAGCCTCAGTGCATTTTTCCGTCAGGCTGTTCAGGTTGATACGTTCAAGGACGCAAATGGCAACCTGAAATCCACCATCGATATTCTCGACACGCTGCGCAAACGCCTGGATGGCATGGGCACGGCTAAACGTGCCGATTTCTTACAGAAGATGTTCGGTGATGAGGGCGGTCGCGCCGCACAGATTTTGCTTCGCCAGGGCGCGGGTTCCTATGAGGACATGACCAAGCAGATGGGCAAGGCTGTTGGCCTTCAAGAGAAGCTCACCGAACGCCTGAACGGCTACAACGCACAGCTTGAGTCTTTGCGGGGTACTGCCAAATCTACCTTTGCCACCCTGTTCGAACCTGCACTTGATCCGTTGACCAAGCTAATCAGCAAAACCAACGAATGGACTGGTGCGCTGGGCGAAGCTGCGATGGAGAACGACAAGATTGGGAAGGTAGGCACCGGGATAGCAGCAGGCGTTGCAACAGGCGGTTTGCTCTATGGCGGCTATCACTTGCTCAAAGGCATTGGGGCTGGCGGCAAGATGCTAGGTGCCTTGAAAGGCGGAACCGAGTTAGCCGGCGGCGTTGCCATGGGCAAAGCACTTGAAGAGGCTGCGGGCGTGCCCTCTGTCTATGTCGTCAACATGCCCAAAGAGCTTGGCGGGACAGTTGGCACTGTCGGCAAGGTAGCCGATGCCGCTGGCGATCTGCTAACCCCCAAGACCTTCAGCAAATTCAAAACCACGCTGGCCCTGTTGGGCGGTGCCCCACTGTCTGCGTTGCCATCCTTTGGCGCTGGCGCTGGCGCAATGGCGACCGCTGGTGCTGCTGTGGCAGGGGCCGGTGCAGCCGGCTATGGCGTCGGCACTCTACTCAATGACTACGTAATTCAGGGCACGGCCTTTGGTGACGCCATTGGATCGGCCATCGCACATGCCATCTCACCGTTTAGCGAGGAAGCCCGCGCGGCTATTGCGGCCAATCAACGCGCAGACGCAATGAAAGGCGAAATCACTATTCGGATCGAAGGTGATCAGAAAGCCAAAGTTACTCAACTCCAAAGCAACGGCGGCCCAGATATGAACGTGTACACAGGTCGCACGGGCGCAGGGCGCTGACAGATAAAGCAACCACAGCTACGACCTTAAAAACTCAACATTCATCACCAATCAATTACAGGAAACATGACCATGCTGATCAACAAAGAGTCGCTCCAAAGCGTTTTCACCGAACTGCATACAGCGTTCAACAATGCCTTCCAGACCGCGCCGACGACCTGGGACAAGATCGCAATGAAGATACCGTCCAATTCGGGCAGCAACTTCTATGGCTGGCTCAGCGCGTTCCCGAAAATGCGCCCATGGATCGGAGCCAAGCATGTACAGAACCTCACTGCCAGTGACTACGAAATACCGAACAATGATTTCGAAGCCACCATTGAGGTAGAGCGCAAGCACATTGAAGACGACCAGCACGGTATGTATATGCCGCAGGCTCAGATGGCAGGATATTCCGCCGCCCAACTGCCTGACGAAATGGTCTTCGAAGCTGTTAATCAAAGCTTCAGCAAAGAGTGCTATGACGGCAAGTACTTCTTCGACACCGAACATGAGGTTGCAGGCCAGCCAGTCAGCAACAAGGGGACTAGCCCACTTTCCAACACGAGCCTTGCCGCCGCGCAGGCCGGTTTTGGGGCAGCAAGAGCTTCAATGCGCGCCGTCAAAGATGAAGATGGCCGCTCCCTGAACGTCACCCCTACAGTGCTCCTTGTCGGCACAGCGCTGGAGGATGTTGCAAGGATGCTGCTGACTAGCGAGAAACTCGCAGACGGCAGCCAGAACCCCTACAAAGGGGCAGCCGAACTGGTGATAGATGCCCGCATTGAATCGCAAACAGCATGGTTCCTGCTGGATACCTCAAAGCCGATTCGTCCGTTCATTTACCAGGAGCGCAAAGCGCCGGAGTTTGTTGCTCAAGTCAGCCCGCAGTCGGAGTCTGTATTCAGTCTGAAGGCGTACAAGTTCGGTGCTGAAGCCCGCGTGGCTTCTGGCTACGGCTTCTGGCAACTAGCGTACGGCTCCACTGGCGCGGGCGCGTAGTACTGAGGGTGGGTGTTATGACCAATACAGACAGCAGCACAGCCATCGCCGCTTGCACCTTTGAAATCAAAGCGAGTGATGCCGCCGTTCAACTGCTCCCGGCCGGGGCTTTCAAAGCGCGTGACGGGCGGCCCAAGGATGTTCAGAACGGTCATTGGTTTATCGACAATCGCGTGGCTGGCCGGTTAATCGCGAAAGCGGCTTCCCGTGCTACAGACCTCGTTATTGACTACGAGCACCAGACCCTCAATAGCGCTGAAAACGGCCATGCTGCGCCGGCTGCTGCTTGGTTCAAGGGTGGTGCCTTGGAGTGGCGCGAAGGCTGGGGGTTATTCGCCACTGGCGTAGAGTGGACAAAAAACGCGGCAGCTATGATTGCAGGTAAGGAGTACCGCTACCTTAGCCCTGTTTTCAGCTACGACAAGCAAACCGGAGAGGTGCTTGAGCTGCACCATGTGGGGCTCACTAACTTCCCGGTGCTCGACGGCATGAGCGCCTTATCGGCCCTGGCCGCAGCGCGTTTCAACCTAACCCCCCAGCCAGGAATCCAGCGCTCTGCGAATCAGTTGGTTACGGAGATCAGGGAAGACATTGCTTGGCTGAAAAGCCAGCTCCCGCGACACAGCGTGCCAGCGGTTGAACAACTTGATGAGACCGCATTGGCCGTTTGCCAGGCAATGGGCGTACTGCCCGAAGACTACCTTGCAGCGCTAAACACCCAAGATTGTTGATGCTATAGAACGTGAAGGTATTGAGAGCAGCGGCCGCACTTGCTTATGAGCACCTAGAGAGCCTGGCAAGATCGAGCATTTCGGCCGCTGCTCTCAGTACCTTTACCCAAACAGATGGTTTGTTATAGTCGGTAAGCGGATGTGACACGGTGACATTCTCCCGGCCGTACGACGCAGCTTGCTGCGGATGGCTATGTGGGGTTCCCGGCTTCGGCCGGACTGGGAGGCCCCACCATCCGCACCTAATTTAAGCTGGTGCCAAATACCCCGCTAAACCGCGCTGAAAACCTCCGGCTCAACTATGCCAAACATCGCGCAAGGTAGTGCCAAATCCGGCGCCTGCTTACATCACGTGGGCCGGCGCTGACAATACTGAGGAGGAAGGCAGGATGAAAAAAGTCCCGCAAAAGTCCCTGACACAAAAAAGCCTGGTCATCACTGACCAGGCTCTAATGCTTGAATTATATGGTCGGGACGGAGTGATTCGAACACTCGACCCCTAGCACCCCATGCACGCCGGCCCGGCTACAGGCCGCGCCAAACCTCAACAACTACGGGCACTCGCTGCAACCTGATGCCTGACTGTAACGGACGGTCACTCACTAAGTCACTTGAAAAGTCACTATGGCAAATTGGTGCTTGTTGTCACCATCCTGGTCAATCAAGAATCAACCATCTGCCCATGAGAAAGGATTTCCCCATGACCACAGAAGACCTGCTACTTGAATTTATGGCCAAGGTGAACAACGCGCTGAGCCTGGATGATGACGCGCTGCGCCTGCGAGCAGTACGCCAGGCGAAACATTGGGCCGAAGAACAATATGCCCTGATGCAGCCTCTGCCGCTGATCGAGCTGGAGCCATGAAAGCGTTCTCCTTCTTGATTTTCTTGGCCGCCAATTTCGTCTGGCTGCTGATGGTCGTCGGCGGGCTGATGGCGTGGCTGATGCCGCGCACTGCCAACCGAAACCAGATCATCATGTTCGTGGCCGGCGTGCTTTCCCTGCTGCTAACCATGGCAGTCGTTGAGCGCGGCCCTGATTTCGATGACGGGGTGCCCGGCGACTGTAACCCCTCAAGGGGTGGCGATAGCTGCAACTGAAACAAAAAGGGCGCCGCAATGGCGCCCTTTTCGTCACTGCTCCCTTGCCAACCTGAACCGCCGTGCAATTTCTGCGGCGTGCTCACCGTCCCGCATAACCCTGGCCTGCTTCACTGCCTTGGCTTGCGTGTGTACGCCGATATCAATCGGCGGCACCCGGCCACTTATCAGCGCCAGGATGTTGCGCTGCGACACGCCGCTGAGCTTGAGCGTCTGCACGATTTCGCCGCGACTCATGCCAGCCGTCCCTGCAGAGCTGATCAGCCTGCCCATTTCGGTGAATGCCTTTTGATACTGCGCATTCGCCGCCTGCTTCGACTCCCGAATATCCCCCTCTGAAACATCGTTACTGCTGCGCAGGGTGCGCGTCAGGGTCTTCTTGGCATCTGCCAGGGCGTCCGTAAAATCAAACGATCGGTAGTAAAGCCCGGTCTGCGTATCCAGCGTGGCAGAGCGCCAGCCGAGCAAGCTGACCACCTCGTCGCGCATATCGTAAGGCTGCCCGCTACCTTCGCGGCGTGCATCGCTGCCCGCCAGCCATAGCCGCTCACCATTGCTGACAAAGCCTGGTTGCAACGCCTTGCGCATGTGGTTGGAAATATCCTGCAGCTGGTCCACGCTGCCAGCGTTTTCGTTGTACACCTGCCCGCCAGTAGGCTTCTTGTTGGCCAGCACTTCGAAGATTGCGCCGGCAGTAATGTCTGCACCAAAGAACGGTGACAGCATGTCGCCAATCCCGCTGGCGGCTGCCTGCTCCCACGGCTGATCGCGCATCATTGCGGTCAATGGGCGCTTCCAGTAGCCGTATGGGTCAAGAAAGCTCATGTCGAAGTAGCGCAGCTTGCCGTCGGCATCCCGGCCGGCGTACAGAAAGGTCGAGTTCTTCGACCAGGGCGCTGCCAGATCCCGAAGGGCTTCCTCTTCGTCATCACCAACGCCCAGCGCCGCAGCAGTCATCGCCGACAGCGCGTAGAAGCCAGCCGATACCATGGTCATGCCGGCGGCGCGCTTGCGGCCAATGGCACGAATGCCTGGGTTGTCGCTTTTCAGGTCAGCCGCGGTGAGCTTCATCATGTTGACGGTGGTGCGAATAATCTCCGACGGGAAGGACACGAATGTGCCGGCCAGCGGGAAGCGGCGCAGCCATTGCACGGCCTTGCCGATCATCGAGTAGGTCGGGTAGGTGTTGCGGATACGCTCGGCCGCCATGGTTTCGGCTTGCGCTTCCGGAATGCCAGCGGCAATCAGGCCAGCCTTCTCGTTCTCGTAACCGATGATCTTCCAGAAGTCATCACCGAATGAGTAGAAGCCCTGGGCAAACTGGTTGGCCTTGCGCAGCCACTTCAGGCCGGTACCGCTCTTGCTGCTCAGCAGTTCATCCATGCGCGCATCATCCATCAGCGCCATCATTTCACCGGCGTAAGGCGTGTCATACACCACGCCGAGCTGCTTGAGCTTGCGCAGGTAGGCTAAGTCGTCACCGGTGGCGTTCTGCGTTACCTGCTCGCGGAAAGCGGACCAGCTCTTTTTCATCTGGCTCATGTCGAAGTGACCATTGGCCAGGCTGAAGAACATGGCCGACTGCCAGTTCCGCATGGCGGTAGTTGGCGACAGGATGGTCTTGCCGTACTTCACCATGCCATTGAGGCGCACGACGGTGCGGTACAGGTCGCTCATCTGCTCCTTGCCGAGCGCATCTTGGAAGGACTGCGCCACTTCGGGGAAGGTCCACAAGCCGTTGAGTGGTGCGTAGCTCTCTGACTGCTCGCCGGCAATTTGCGTGGTCGCGTCGGCCGGGCGGTCCTTGCCCTTGAAGAACAGCGTACCCATGCCGAACTCAAGCACGCGATCGAGGAAGCGCTGATTCCACACCATGCGTCCCATCTTGGTTGCCGACTTGGCGAAGTTAAGCCGCGGGTCCATGTACTCGCCCAGCAGCGCGCGGATCTCCGGGGCGATGTCCTTACGTTTGATCAGAACGGTCAGATCTTTCGCGCCCAACTTGCTCTCAGCAATGAACCCTCCCATCGAGTCGTAGGCCGTGCCGTTCTTCAGCATTTCATTCACGGTCACGTCAGCCAGGCGAGCAGCTTCGGCTGGTGTCTCGCCCTGCTCCATGTAGCCTTTCGCCAGGTAGGTGCGAGCGGCGTTCACTGTCTCCGTCGGCACGGTCTTGAACCACTTCGGATCATCGAAGGCCTGGTAGGACCGGTTGACGTAGGCGCCAAGGTTGCCGGTGATCTTGTCGATCAGCGCCTGGTCAGCGCCTTCCATGTTGAGCTCAACCTGCTTTTGCAGAATGCTCAGGTACTCGCCAGACAAGCTGTCGATGTACTGGCGCATGGCGACGATGGCCACGCGGGTTGCTTCCGGAATGGAAGGATCAACCTTGCCGGTCAATGCCTCGGCCAACGGTTTCATCTGCTCAGGGGTGAGGTTGTCGAGGTCGACGCCGAAATCTGCTTTCACGGCCTGGTTCAGCCCTCCGGACAGGTGGCGCACATCAAACTCGACAGCCTGGAACTCACTATCTCGGGTGATTTTCTCTGCAAATACGGCATCTGGCAGCAGGCCACCTGGTGCGAACTGGCGAGCAAATACCTTCTTGGCCTTAGCCCACAGGGTTTTATCATCCTCACGTAGGCGCCGGTTCTCGGCGGCAAACGGGTCGTTACGATCCAGCGGGGCCGGGCCGGTTGCGCGGTCGAACAGGTCGCGCGCACTGCGGCGGAAACGAATATCGCCGCTCCACTCGTCAAACTCGCCGTTGTTATCAGTGGCCGATTTCATCTGCGTATTGCTGAAGGCGATCCAGGTGTCGGTACCTTTCAGGTTGATACCGTCATAGCCTTCGCGCTCCAGCTTGGCCCGAAAGGCAACTGCTTCGCCAGGCGAATCAATGGCCTGAGATTCGGCAACACTCATCAGGTACGGGTTACGGATAGCGGCATACAGCTGCATCACTCGGGCATAACCCGGCATGCCGTCGCTAGCCTTGTCGGCGTATGCCTGCGCTGTGTCGCGGTCGCCGGTCATAAAGATACCCAGCGGCGCAGTGCTGTGTCTGGTGCTGCTACCGCTGCGGCCCTGGTCAAAGGAGGTAAAGTCTTCGCCGGTGCCGTGATAAAGAACCTTCGGGGCGCCCTGCTTGTCGACGACTTTTGACTCACCAAACCAGCGCTTGAACGCCACGGTGGATATTTGATTAGCCGACTCCACCCACTGGAACAATGGCTGACCGCTTACCGACTCACCGTCTGCACGCAGCGAAGCCTGACGTGCTCCACGCAGCATAAAGGCCAGATCTGCGGCATTCAGCTTGGCCAGCTCTGCCCAGCCATTGCCGCGCAGCCATTCGCGCACCGCGCCGTACCATTCCTCAATAAGGCGTTTGAGGCTGCCGGTCGACTCGGCCATGTGTGCCAGCAGCTCGTCCATGACCAGCACGCGGCGCTGCGCCTCGGTCAGTTCCTTGTCCTGCTTGGCGCCTTCAATGTAGTGGTCGATGTTAAAGCCTTGCTCAGCCGCCATTGCCCGCACGCCTTTGGTGCCGCCGACCTTTTCCCAGGTGCGCAGCAGCTTGCGATGCAAATCCTTGCCGTACTGCTGGCGCAGACCGTAATGTGCGTAATACTCATGGAAGATGGTGCGCTCAACGTCGCCCGCATCCGTGAAGCGCCGATCAATCAGATAGGTCTTGCCCTGCCAATGAACCGCCTTTATCTCGCCTGGCTTAGCGCCCTGCGCCGCAGCACGGTCCTTAATCGCCTGCGGCAGCTCTTCCCAGGAAGAAAACACAAAACGTCTGGCCACGGCGGCTTCTGTTACAAGCCGAGCGGTGATCTGCTCTACATCCCCCCGCCCGAGCGTGGTGAGGGTGGCCCCGGTGGCGCCGCGTGAGAACAGTGCGACGTTGCCGCTTTCATCCGGAGCACTCGCTTTCAGCTCAGCAGTAAGCACGTCAATCGCCTGATTGAACGCCTTGCGCTCTTCGCCTGCCGGGTATGGGAAGTTCTCGTCGGTAACGCCACGATCGTTCTTGCCGGGGCGCACCAGGTAGTTGTTGTGCTTGTCTTGGCCTGCCAGCTTATCCATTACCCACGACTCAAAGCCGCGAGCAAACATTTCCCACTGGGTCGCCCAGTAGTTTCCACTCTTACCGTCGCGCGCCTGGCTTTTCTTGTAGAAGTCAGTGTGTTTAATCCGTGAGCGAGCAACGCCACCGACTTCTGACTTGGCAAAGTAGACGCCCATTAGAGACGATCCGTCTTTCGCCATCTTTTCGTTGCTGTAGCCCAGCGCGTCGAACACGATCTTGATGTTTGCAGCGACGGCACCAACCGGCTTGCGCTTGCCTTTGGCGGGCGGCAGCGTGACGTACTCGCCAATATCACCGGCAACTACTTTGTCCAGCGCCGCCAGCGCCTCAGCGTTTCCTGCCAGTTGCTCGCGCATTGGCTGGGTGGTCATGGCAATATCCATCTTTGCCCGGTCAAGCCGGGTAAGCGCTGCCTGCGCGGCTTGCTCTGGCGTTTCTTCGATGGCTCTCATCTGTGCAATGACAGACTTGAATGCCTGAGCGACTTCCGGGCGAATTTCTACGCCGTCTGGCAGCTTGCGGCGACTGCCAAGCGTTGACGCCCATGGCGCACCATCACGACCAAGCCCCGCCTTTACGCCGAAGTAATGATCTAGACCGTGAGCCCACTCATGGGCAAGCGCTCCGGCGCCAGCAGTCTTGGTCAGGTTGATTTCATTTACGCCAGCGACAAAGTGCGCCGCCGCGCTGCCGCCGCCTTGTGCGCCGAAGGCCATGCCGAGCATGCCATTTAAGCTTATGGCCTTGGGTGGTATGTCCAGCACTGCCGCAAGATCATGGAAGGCATCGAACGCGGCATTAAGGTGCTGCTGACGCTCTTGCTGGTTCACCCACTTGCCGAAGTTCACGCCGCGAAACCCGAACGCCTCCTTAAATTCGCCCTCGGTTACATTGGCATTACCCGGCCGGCGCTCATCACCTGCGCGACTCCACCAATTTTCATCGGCCTCATTCGCTTCGCTATCGACCTCAACCTTTTTGCGAGCCGTCTGCTTGCGGGCAAAATCTTCGGCCTCTTCGTTGGTGTCGAATGCGCCAAGGATGTTTTTGCGCTTATTCATCACCAAGTGCTTGCCGTTAAGCTGTTCGAGTCGTGCGGCCGCTGCTTGCCTGGCCACACCCAATTCCGTCTGCTTATCAAGCCATTCAATTGTTGAACTGCCGAGCTTCAGTGTTGTGCTAACACCTGAACCGCCTTCGTAGTGGCTCGCCTTGACTTCATTTGCGGAGTTATCGAACACCGCATAGCCCTGTTTCTGCCATGCCTCCTGCTTGGCGGGCCAGCCTTTCTTGATGGCCTTCATGGCTTCGACCGCGGAGTCTGCGCCCCACTGCATCTTTTTCACGGCCTTGTCGAGCGCATTGGCCTTGTCGTTCGCTGGGGTGCCGCGCGTAAACCGGGTGCCACTGGCCTGCTCTGGAAATAGCACGCTAAACAGCGGCTGAGCGCTATCTGCATCGCCTTTAATCATGTCGATGATTGAAAGGCTGCCGCCGGTACCAAGTCGCCGCGCCGCCTTGGCCGCAAGCGCAGCCACTAGCGGCTTAACTTTAGCGTTATCGCTAAGTAGCGCTTCTGCAGCATCGCGCAGCTCGCCAACAGCGGCGATGTAGGTTTGCAGCGCTTCGTCCGACTTGCCGGGAGACTGCTTTGGTATGCCGTCATACACCTGCTTAACGAGGTGTGCGACCAGGGCAAATCCATCGCGCATGCCTTCCGGCTGAGCGGCAATGATTTCCTCCCAGTCTGGTCGCGCCCATATCTTCTCTTTGGCCGACAGCTTGACCTTCATGGCCTCGTTATCGTCCTTAATGTCCGACCACTTCAAGCCGCCGTTGCGGAACATACCCTTCTTGTTGAACTTGAGCTGATCGCCGGCATCTTCGATCTTAGCCTTAGCTTTGGCGGGCTCGGTGGCAGGCTTGCCGCCCGACTCGCTCAGGCTTAGCGAGCTATCGAACATGCCGCTTTGGCCCGACAGGTTGTCGTCGGCATTTTGGCCAAGCTCAAAGGTTTCGCTGGCTTTGGTGTTAGCCGCTTTGATTGCGGCTAAGTTGTCGGCCTTTTTCTTGGCGTCGTCAGCTTTCTTCTGTGCGGCAGCGGTGGCCTTGTCGCTGGCAGTTTGCGCTGCAGCATCAGCGGCAGCGCTGGCCTCGGTTTGGGTTGTTAACTCTAGGCTTGGAGTTTCTTCAGCTGGGCTTTCTGCTCGGACGTCAGGCTGGCTTCCCTGCGGGCGTTGTCCTGCTCCAGCGCTTCCACTCTCGCCAGCTTCTGTTCGTTGTGCTCCTTCAGTAGGTCGATCTGCGCTTTGCGTGCTGGCGACAGTTTCATTCGGGCTATCTCCAAAAATTACATCAAGCTCTGCGGCATGCTTAGTGGCGGCGGCAGCGCGTATTTCAAGAAGGTCTGCATCATCCAGCAGGTCGGACACTACGGTTTCAGCTGAGTCAAAGTCGCCGCCAGCTTCTTCCTGTGCGGCCTGCACCTCTAGGCGGTTTGCCTCTGTCTTCAGCGCCTGCTCTTCTTGACGCTTGCTGCCAGGTGCAAAGTGCTCTTTGCGGCCGGCGAGCTGGTCGCCCAGTGCCGCCTGCAGCCACGACACGCCGCCATCGTTTGCCATTTCGCTTTGCGGAATATAGCCATGCTGATCCAGCAGCGAAGCCATATCGTCGATGCTAGTCCCGGTCTTATCGCTCCACAAGGAACCCACGCCCGGGATGTTGGTATTGCCCTTAGCTTCGCCGGTCGTGTCTTGTCGATAGTTGGTGGTGATACCGCCCAGGCGGATGACAGCGTGAGCAACACTGTCACGCTCACGGTCTACTTTGCGCGCTTTCTTCTGTGCAGGTTGTGCTGTAACGGGTGTCCCGTTCGCCGAAAGGGGTGACCCGTTAGACTCGGCATCCTGCGTCCACCCTTCTGCCGCTGCTTGTTCGGGGCGGATTACAAATGCCTGACTTCCGGATGGCGTGCTGACGCTAGCGCGGCCATCGGCCTGCACCTTGTTTACGTTGTACGTCCGACCTTGGTGCTGCCACCGCTGGCCGGCTTCGAACTGAACGGCAGACGGAGCCGTTACAGATTCGCTTGCGCCGCCATCGACTGGCTTGGCGCGCACCTCAAACTGCTTTTTCCCAACCTTTACCACTTCCATTGCGGCTGGGTTGGCAGACTCACGCAGCGCTTTTCTTGCCGCGGGCATTCCGGTGTATTTTTTCCCGACCGGCGTCTGCTGATCCATCCCGCGGCCGCCCTGCGGAACATAGTTCTTGGGCGGTACGTTACCGGTTTTAGCCTGGCGTGATTCCCCGGCGGCATTGGTTTCGATAAAGCCGGCATCCGCGCGGCCGTCCGCCAGCAGGCGTTGCGGAGCAGGAAGTCCGCGGGGCTCTGGAGCGAGCTGGCCGTCGATGGTGTTGCTTGCCAGAACCTCCTGGCTGGCAAAGCGCGAGACAGGAATATAGTCACCCTCACGGCCTGGCACTGCGCCCCGCTCGGTCTGCTGATCCATACCGGCGCCGAAGGTTCGCGGATCACGTTCGCGGCCGGTCGGGCGGTATTCGCGATCCACGTTGCGCGCCGGCCCCTGGTCGCTGACAGTGCCCTGCCCATCGGCAAACAGCACCGATTCAGGCGCCGGCAGGCCAAGACGCGGCGCCGGAGCGGGAAGCGCTGCAAGCACGGAGCGCGACAGCACGCCGTCTTCAGGGTTTGGTGCGGCAATCGGAGCGGGTGCCGGGTTACTGGCTGACGGTTGCGGCTGAACCCATAAGCCTTGTGATGGTGACTTGCGCGCCATGTTCCAGGCTGTTTCCGCCCCGCTCTGGCCAAGCGATAGCAGCGACTCCAGCACTGCGTCTGGCACATTGCCTTCGCCGGTGGCCGCCAGCTCGCCCAGGTACTCGCCTACGCCCTCGCCGACTGTCTCCATGCCGAGCAAGGTTCCGCCCACGGCCAGGCGCTTACCGAACTTGTCAGTGACCTGGCGTGCCGACTCCTGCGCTGCACGCACGGCGGTGGCGATTTCTGGATTGCCGCGAGCTGCCAGCACGGCTGCGTTATCGGCCACATCCACGCCACGATCGAGCAGCACCTTGCGGGTCGCCGACTCCATTGCACTGCTGGTAGTGCGCTGCAGCGCGCTTGCCAGCTTGCCGCCAGCGCCAAGAGTTAGCGCGTCCACGCCGGTGATGACGCCGCCCTTGATTGCGCCCTCACTGATCGCCTGACTACGCTCTGCATCAGTCACAGCGCCGTCATCGGCCATGCCCATGGCCTTGTGCCCGGTTTCGATGGCGGCGTTACCGATGAACATGCCAGCCAGACCGCCAACCACGCCGCCAACGGCGCCACCCACCGCCGTACCTGGGCCGGGGGCAACAACAGTGCCTAGTGCTGCGCCGCCTGCCGCGCCCGCCTTCATGCCGGCAAATCCGCCAGCTAAGGCTGGTACCGCATTAGGCAACTGCTCGACTACCGCCAGGCCTGCGCCGGCCGGGTTGTCCCAAACCGCCCCCGCGCCTGCGCCGATGGTTTCCAGTACGCCCGGGTCATCGCCAAGCGCAGCCGTGCGATCGGCAAAATCGCCGTAGAACTTGTCCAGCCGATAATCCTTCGGCGCTTGCTGATGTGCCTCGGCCTTGTCGACAATGCCCTGATTGTCGCCAGTGTAGGCATTTGCCGCGGCACCAATAGCGCGGCCGGCGGACTTAGCGCCCTCCTTTAAGGTGCCGGTAATGCCCAGCCCCTCGGCAGGCTCAAGACCGAGGTCATCTAGAAGGCTCGTCTTTGCGCTTTCAACTATCGCTGGAGCGGTAAACAGATCGTCGTAAAGGCTAGCCATTGATGGTGATCCCCTTGTCCTTCATTACCTGGAGGATTTCGGCGCGCGACTTGCCCGCCTGCTTGGCTGCGGCATCGACTTCGGCGCTGGTTGCTGTTTTGCGAGCCGTCTCTGGTGCGGCCTGGCCTTGCCCAACTGGCTGCCCGGTTACGACATCGAGAGCAATCTTTCCGTATTTGGGTCCGTATGCGTCCGCGCCAATCACGGCGTCCTGCAGGACGTAGCGGTCTTTTGCTGAGGTAGTCAGGCTTGCGTAGTTGCGCTCGAGCGCCGCTCGCTGATCGCCCTTGATGGCTGGGTCAGAAAGCTGCTGGCGGATCTCTTCGATTCGCAGACCGCTATCAAGGCCCATCTGCGCGGTCTGCATTTCAATCCCTGCAGCGGCAGACTCTCGATTGTCACGGTTCACATTCAGCGCAAGCTGCTGATCCTCGCGGGCATCGCGTTTACCCAGTGCGGCGGTCTGCGCCACTCGCTCATTTAGGCGGGCATGCTGAAGATCCTGAGTGGTTGGGCTTCGGCTGCTGTCGGCGACAACGGTAAGGCGCCCGCCGCCCTCGCCCACAACGCCACGCCGCCCGTCTTGTATGGTTTGCGCTCGGATGGCATTGGCACGATCAAAGCGATCCAGTGCCAGCTTGCTGTCACCAGCCTGACCCTGGCTGAAGGTGCCTATGCCATCGCCGATACCTCCAACGCCACCAGCAGGCATTGCGCCTGCGCCGGCCTGAACCTTGGCGTCATTGCTGAACTCCATTACGCCACCAGCGCCGCGGCGAGCTGCAATAGAACCACCCTGCAGCCCCTGGCCAAGCCCGGTATCAACAAATCCATCCTGCGGGGTCGATTGCTGAGCACCAGATATAACTGGGGACTCTTGAGTAACTGTCGGCTGTGCAGTCTGGCCTTGCGCCCACTGATCGAACTCAGCCGAGGTATAACCGTTCGCAGGCGTATTAGCAGCAGTGACTGGCTGCTGTACGGCGCGCGGGTCTACCTCAAGCCCTAGTGTTTCACGCATGGCAGGTTTTGCGTTTGTGCCAAGGGACATATTTGCCTGAGCAAATCGATCGCCTCCCCGCTTCATCTGCTCGTAAGCAGCCTGCGTGTGTGGATAGCCAGGTCGGGGGACTTGCTTGCCGTCTACCGCAGATGCCGCCACGTTGCGAATATCGGTTCCGATGTTGTTTGCAAAGTCGCGCGCAGCTGAAACCGGCAGATTTCCAGCACCCTGCAGGATGTCATCAAGGCCAATGGAGGTGTTCTTGGGCGGCGTGTTAGCAGGAGTGACGCCGGTGCGCGGGCCGATCACTGGCTGCTGATACTGGGCCTGCATGGCAGACGCCCTGGCTTGGTTGCCAGGGGTCTGCAGCTTCTTCTTGCTGGCGTCCTTTAGGTCGCCCTGAATGGCGCCCGACAGGCTGATATTTTCCATCGCAGGTGATCTCGTTTTGGCGATTTGCCAACAACGCTATGTCACTAGCGGACAGACGCAATCGAATCAGACGGATTCGCTTGTATCGCGCAGCGCCGTCCAGAACGCAGATGGTTCCGGTGGTGTGGCGCCGTACACCGAAATACGCCCGACACTAAGTAGACCATCGCCAGTGAATGGAGATGGGGTATCACTAGCTATCTTAATGGCCACCGCGCCGGCAAAAGGAGCCAGTAGTGAAGTCCCTTGGAGTACGTCGTCCACGAATACGCTTACAAGCGATCCTGCGACCTCTACACGCAGCTCGGCAGCAATCCCTTGGGTAACTGGGGGGATGACGTAAGCGTTGCTGCCTATGTACAGGCGGAACCCGGTAACCCCTTGGTGGTTCAGACTACACAGATATGTTGTGGTATCGCCGCTACGGGCTACCACCTGGACGCCGCGAGTCTCGTTCGACCAGTCGAACTTCACTTCAAGCGCTACCCCGGTAACCTCTCCCCACCCAGGAGGCCCAATCGGGGTTATGTAATCATAGTAAGAGCCTACGCTGCCTTGGGGCGATGAGACATATACGGGCCTAACCCACCCCCCATCTACCCGTAGATGCTCTAGCCCCAGCCCGTAACCCAGTCCGGGGGTGTTCTCCCACTTTGGTATGGGGTAATCCCCTAGAAATGTACCGTCCGGGTGATCACCGAACGTGTCGTCAAACAGAATTGCCATCGCCAACACTCCATTACAAATTGCGTCATCGCATAGCTAAGGTGCGAACCAAGCGTGTCCAGGGGTAACCGGGCGCAACTGGCTACCTACGAATACAACACCTCGGAAATCGCCCACGGTGTCACTGATTGAGTGCCACGACGCGCCCGAGTCGTAACTGATATAGGTGGCCCCGACGAAGTTTTTCCCGCCTGCACCTGCGTTCAGACCGCTACTGGTGGTCCAGAGCAACACGGCGCGGGTCAGCAATTCGCCTACATCGTTCAGCACTTCTTCTTGTACTACCGTGATTGCGCCGATACCTCCTGCGGTGCAGGGATAGCCAGGCACATAGAGCAACGTGGCCAAAGCTATCTGGCCTATGATTTCAACGGCACCAGTCAAGGTGTTGTAGGTGCAAAAGGTTACATCGAACGGTGTGACGGACAGATCGCTGCCCTCCGGCTTAGCAGCCAGCGTGACCACAAAACCAAGTCTCCCGGCGCCGATATGGCAGACCAGGCCCGTCGTGGCGGTGTAGCCCCAACTTGGAAGCTGGAATGGCGCCTGGGTTGCTACATTGGTCAACGTGACGGATGCGCCGTTACAGGCCAGCACGCTCATCATGGGCGAGCCCTGATTGAAAGCTGGGTATAGAAAGTAACTGGTCACCCCGTCCGGGGAGGCGCCGCCATAAAACTGCCGACTGGCATTGGTGTCGTTGTCCCGATCAATCGCCAAAAAACTCAGCGCAATGCCGTCACCGACCGCCTTGGCACAGACCACGGTATAGGTGTTTTCGCCAAACAGCAGGTCAGGCGTT
Source organism: Pseudomonas anguilliseptica (assembly GCF_900105355.1). Classification (NCBI taxonomy): domain Bacteria; kingdom Pseudomonadati; phylum Pseudomonadota; class Gammaproteobacteria; order Pseudomonadales; family Pseudomonadaceae; genus Pseudomonas; species Pseudomonas anguilliseptica. The sequence continues at coordinate 3,843,438 of NZ_FNSC01000001.1, read as the reverse complement.
TGCTCGTCGCGAATAACGTCGGCGTGCAGCAGTACATGCACACCATCGGTGACCGCGCATGCCTCGGGCGAACGAAACCGTGAGGGCCGCGCGGTGCTGTAGACCTGCGCGCCAAGCAGGCTGCCGGCGTGCTGATAATCGCCTTCAACCAGGATGGCTGACACCTCAGAAGTGGCCACCAGCACAGCACCAGCCTCATGGTATGGCTTGGAGGAAGCGCCATTCACACCATCATTAAACAGCCGAGCGAGCATCACATACTTGACGGCAGCCGGGGTGTCGCTCTGCTCAACCGCCTTGATGCGGTAAGAGCGGCCCCATATTCCAACAAGATTGTTCCAGGCCGGGGGGTTGGCGGGGGTGAACTCGGGTGAGGCGCGTGGAATAGCCACCCATCCATTCGCAAGGGTGTCCACAAAGGCCGTATCAAACATGATGGCCTTGGTGTGCTTTTCGCTAATAGGTATTGAGTCGCCAGCAAGCACAGTCTCTTGATCGGCGCTGACCCAGCTCGCCCAAAACCGCGTAAAGAACCGCTGCAACGATGGCGATTCGGCGTTGTAGAAACCCGTATCACCAAGGCTATTCACTTGATGCACAGTTGTTCCGATCCCATCGCCATAGGGCACGTTGGCGGCAGCTCCGCTTGATAGCACTTGCCCCCATCCAGCGCCCTCGCCCCCGAATGCGTAGCCCCTGTTCGTCGCCAGGCGCCATGCCTCATGCTTGAGTGTCGGCAGCTTGGGGTCTGTTATGTCGGGCAGGTAGTCGGGCTGCCACAAGTCCCGAACAGTGGACGGGAAGCTCAAGCCTTCACTGGTTAAGCTGCCGGAACCTACTGACCCACGGGCAAGGTTCGGGCATAGGACGTGCTGCGGCAAATCCAGCACCGTACCGCGTGCGCGAGTGTTGGTGCGTATGGCGCTCAACAGGTAGCCGTCCACAACCTCATGCTTGCTGTCGTAACGCAGCTTGGCGGCCAGTAACCGGCGCGCCATCTGCATTGCCCGCTTAACCCAGCGCGCCCCCATGCCGGTTGCTGAGCGTCCAGTAACCAGCATCAGCCCGTTACAACGCTGGCGTTGAGCGTCGATGCTGCACCTACCGCGGCTGCCGCTGCGTCCGCAAAGGCGTTGGTCGCTTGCGCGAATGCGCTGTTGCGAGAACCGTCTTGCGAGGCAACTCGCAGGCGTGTCTCGTCAAGTTTGCCATTCATGCGCAGGTTTGCGGCCTGCAGGCGTAGCTGCTCAAACCCAAGCTCAACGCGATGGAACTCGGCCATTGAGCTGTTCAGGGATGCGTAAGCCGCCACCTTCGCCTTGGTGGCCTCAATGTCCTTACTGGGCAAGTCCATCAGCACGCGGTAGTAGTTACCGATGGCGTCAAAAATACCGAGCTTCAGGCGAATCGCTTGCTCTTCAGCAAACTTCAACAGATCCAGCTTAATCTCGGCGTCCCTGACCGTCTGCGTGCGATTTACCTCACCGATAGCATCGCTCGCACGCTCTTCTGCCTGGGTAATGGCCTGCATCATTGCGCCAGGCGGCTGGCTAAATCCCCGCGCGGAAAACTCGCTGCGCAGTTGTGCGACCGCGCTATTGCGTGACCGATACTCGCGGTCGCGCCCGGCGTGCCATACCGCTTCAAAAACATCACGGCTAAGGCCGAACGGTTTTTGCCCTGTAATAATCCCGGCCAGCCATTCCTCTGGCGAGCTTGCCAAGGCGCCGGCCTGTATCTCGGGGAAGAACTTGGTTATGAGGCCCTCCGTTTCCTCGCTAATAAACTTCAGCGTCGTTGGGCTGCTGTCGAGCTGCAAGAAATTCGTTAGCACAACCGGCGACTTCATGGCCGGGGCGGTAACGCTGTAATCTAAATCCGCACCGCCGATAGTGGGCACAAAGGCGCTAATGCGCCCCGACACGCCCTTGGCATCGCTGAGTGCGCCCCTGGCGAAGTCAAACAGTTTCTCTATGTTGGCATCGATTGTTGAGGCCATGTCAGCTCCGGCGATTGAAGCTGCGGCGCTGAGTCACCCCAACCTCCAGCTCAACGCTATCAAGGGTTGCGAAAGAGGCAGAGGTAAGCTCAAGTCGAACATTCCAGTACCGGCTGGATACGCCCTTGGCGAGCAAGGAACGCTTCTGATTTCCGCCACCAATCAGGCGGTAAACGCGCTCAATGTCATCGTCGGCGGTCAGCCGTACATAGCACTCGCCATCGGTACGCACGCCGACAAAGGCGGTTTCGGCGCGTTTAACATGCGAATCGCCGTAGTCCGTTGCGCCAAAATCAACCAGCGCATTGATCACCTCGCCATTGTCTCGATCGGCGCCGAGGCGATACAGGCCGTTGGCATTCCACGCAAAAGCGCGGCCCCCGCTATGGGTAAACCCGGCAAAATCAAAGTCCTGGTAGCTGGTGAGCGCCCCGGTCATGTAATTAACCGCGTATTGCAGCGCCTGCTGCCGGGCCGACGACGCATGGCTCATTACCGCCACTTGCTCCATCGCCAGCAGCTCTACGATAGAGCCGAAGCTGGCGTGCTCGCCAACGCCAAGGCTGTCCATGCCGGCCAGTTCCAGCACCATAACAATGCTGGCCTGGCCGCTTACGTCCAAAGACTCCATTGCGATCAGCAACAGCGCCGTTTCTATGCTGCTCCAGTCGGCAAGAATGCTGGCATCGCTGCCGTCCGCTGTGTCGGCGGGCAAGTAAGGCTCAACGACTGCCAGCCCCATGCGGATAGGCAGCAGCGCGTCAACTTTGACGATACTGCTAGTCTCTGACACGGCAAGCGCGAGGCTAATGTCACCGGCAAAGTAGATCGAGCCGCCATCGCGCAGGCTGGCGGTTAGCGTCAGTGGCGCGGTAAGGCCAATAAAACTGTCGGGGGTAGTCTCGGCATTAACCAGTTCGGCCTGCACGCTGAGCGCCGGCAGACTGCCGCGCACCCATGACACGGCGGCCGATTCGCTGACAGCCAGTATCAAGCCTGGAAGCTCTACCGAGAAATTGCTTACCCCTTGCACCTCATCAAGCACGGCCGTGAGGCGTAGCGCGGGCAATTCGGCTAGCGCGAAGTCATAGGTGCTTTCAGAGATGGCGCTGGCAAAGGCCGGGATCAGACCGGAAAAACTAAGCGGAATCGTGACCTCGCCTATCGATGGTGAATCAACGTAGTCGATGGTGCTGAATAGCATTGCGCCGCCGTAAGCCTCGCCTGCAGATGCCTGCTCCGACGTGTAGAGCACTATGCCGTTAGCCCAATAGCTCACCACGCCGGCTGTGCGCTGTACTTTTACAGCAACCGAAGGCGGCACCGTAAACGGCCCGGCGACCACGTTGCCGCGCTCAACCACCGTCAATTCATCGTGCCGCACCACCAGGCTGTGCGCCATTTCGCCGTAGTAGTACGCCGGCGATGGACCGGTCAGGCCAAGCTGTACGCCGATCGGTGATGGCGGCATTGTGGCGGCGATAAACCCCGACTCTGGAATCGGCTCTACCGATCGGGCCCCAGCATTCCAGCCAAAGTTATCAAAAGCATTTGTGCGCGCAGGCGATCCAGCTTGCCCGACAATTGTTGGATAGCACGTCTTTACCGGCACCTGGGCGGGTCTGTAGGCGCTGTACCCATCACCTTGATACCCAGCAATTTTGTAGCTTGATTGTCCGCTTGGGCGGTTCGCCAGCCAACTGCCGCCACCGGGCCCAGGCCCGGCCAGCGAGTCTGAAACGACATAGCTGTAGGTCATCGTCGTGGTTGGCTGAACGCTAGCGCCAGCGCCACCATAACTTTGTGTCACGGGCGCGGTGACGCAATATCCCGCCCGCGCCTGTATTGCAGGAACGGCAGCGACGTAGACCAGCTTTTGTGGCTTGTCTAGGCGATTGGGCATTGGTTATTGCTCAGGCACTGCAAGCTGAAAGAGCTGGAACGACTGCGGCGCGCCCTGCACCATCGGCAGCGTACCAATGAACATATCGCTGCCAAGGGCGCCAGCCGTACCTTGAATGCGGCGTGCGGTAACGCTGGCCGAGCCATCATCGGCGGCCAGGGCATAGCGGAAGAAGGTCGGCGTGCCGCCCGCCACATTGTTGCCGGTCCAGTTCTCGGCGGTGGTTTTGGACAACACGCCGCCTGGTGCAGCGGCGTTGAAAGTAACAGGCGTTCCAGCGCCCCCCGCGCTGATCGTGTTCAGCAGAACGGCAGCGCCCAGATCGGCATCGGCAGAGGCCGGAACAGCGCCCGAGTAGATCTTAACCAGGCCGCCATCAAGCAATGACTTCAAAGAGCCGCCGATAGCAATGTCTTCACGCAGTTTGGTGCTGAGCTTAATCATGGTGACTCCCTAAAGTACGTTGGCCGGAATGTAGGTGATGCCGCACAGAAGCTTGGCCTCCATGCCGACAGAAAGCGGTTTGACGGTTGAATAGCGCGCCACCGAGAGCAGCAGGCCGGAGTTAGCGCCCTTGGTTGGGTTAGCGACGATCACTGAGCCGTAGGCCACACCATCTGCGGTAGGCGTAAAGATCGCCTTGCTGGCAAAGTTATCGATGGTCCCGGCGCCGTTGTAGGTATGCACCCATGCTGGGCGGGTAGCTTCGCTGTAGGCGGTGAACTCACCCATTGCGCCCGGAAGATCGGCGGCGCTGGTGTTGGCGTCAGCCAAGAAGTTTTCGCTGAACAGCGCGCAATAGAAGTTGGGAACTGCCGCGACCAGGCCAAACGGTGACTGAATCAGAAAATCCAGACCAGCCTGAGGGATGCGGTTGAACTTAACTTCGTTCTCGATGAGTTCGCCCGTGGCAATATCAAAAATCTGCAGTTCGTGGCGAAAGCCAAGAACCTTCAAGCCTTCTTTCTGCATATCAAGTCTCCAATTCGGCAAAGTCGCCGGTCGCTAGGTTGTTCGCGGTGACTGCCCCTCGCATGGTGGTAATGACCATCGAGTTACCGCGGTGCTCAAGCACGCCAGACGCGCCGCGAGCGGCAAGATCGGGAGCATAGGTTTGCCGGTTGGGCAGGCTGATTTCGCCGCCCGCCCCGCCAATGGCCAAGCCGTAACGGGTGAACCATGCAGCGCTGCCGTCAGGCAGCTTCACGGCAGATCCCTGTACGGCGCCGACCTCAAGCACTACGCGCATCGAGGGTGTGGCCGTTTCCAGCAGGGTGAGAAAATAGGTTTTGTCGCCGGCAGCGACATACACGCCGCCATCGGTTGGGGCGATCAGGCTGGGCGCTACCGGGAATTGAAAGAAGCCGCTAACTGGATCAAACAAGTGCGGCAGCATGGGCGCGGTCATCAGCACAAAGGTGTCGTACACGCCGAGAATCACGCCTTTGTACACCGCCAGCATGGAGCACGCTGGCAGCGGAACCAGGCCGCCAGTGGTCAGCCGCTCAGCGTCATCAGCAACGCGGGTGACGGCCATGGCGCCGGCTATCAGCGGCCCCTGGCTGTAGAGCGTGGCCCCGTTTTCTTTCGACACATACAGGCGCAGCGCTCGCGGATCAGTCGAGGTGACGCGCAGCGCCTTACCTTCCACCAGGCGCACAATCAGAGGATCTGCGCCTGACTCTTCGCCGTCCGCGCCCAGCGCCGTTACCGCTATCTTGTAAATACCCGCTGGCAGTGCGCCGTCTATAACCTCCACACGCATGGCAGGCTCAGGAACGGCCCACGGCTTAACCCACTCACCATTGGTGCGCAGGCTGTCGGCAACCGAGGCAATGAACACTTCCCCGTTTAGCTCGACACCCGCGATCTCGCCATTAGGCGACACGCTGCCAATGGCGCGCGCCGAATTTGTGTTGATCGAGTGACAGCCAATCACAGCGCCTGCGACATAGATCACCTGCTCGGTCATAGCGACAGCTAGGCGCACATTGCCGATTGCAACCCGCTCGTAGCCGGCACGCAGATCAAGTTGACCGCCTGCAGCCGGGTCGAGATTGGTCAGGCTGCGCACAAAGCCTTCAGGCAAGCGCTCTGGCCTAGCCAAGTTGTTGGCGCCCTTTGCCCAGTTGTCAGTGCGGGCTTCTTTCATGAAAGCCACCTGAACCGAGTGGCGCGCGATGCGCCGGCACGCCGCAGAAGAGCCGCCTCATATATGGACTGACACTCGCGATCAAACTCATCGCCAAAGTTGACTGCCTTGGCCGGGTCGAACAGCTCAGCGTCAGCAACCCGATAGGCATAGTGCTTGATGCCCAGCAGCAGGGCATGGCGATTATGCGCGGGCACATCGGCAATGCGGTCAGTCTTGGCCAGCTCCTTCAATGGTCTGCGCACGACAGTGAGCAGCACCTGGCCGGCAATAGAAGGCACTGGGTGCAGGCGCATTGTGTTTGCAGTCTCGCTGAGCACGACCATGCGCGGGCGCATGCCGGTACTGGACTGTGCGCGGGATACGCTACCGGGCGGCATGATATCCAGCTTCTCGGGGCGGCCATTGATCAGCGCCACAGCCTCGATCACGTCGATGATCTGAGGCGCCAGGTCAAGCAAGGCCTGACCTGCAGAAAAGTCGACAGCAGTTATATCGCTGCTGTCATCGATGACGATCCGTGTCTTTTCAGCAAAGGCTGTCAGCGCCTGATTGAAAAACCGCACCAGCTGCGAATCGCTCCAGAAATACGGCTCGACTGCATCCTTCTCATCGTCGCGGAAGTTCTTGATCAGATCGCTGACAGTCTCGGCGGCCATGATTATTCGTCCTGGTCGTCGTCCAAGCTTTCAACGTACAAAGGCCATGCAGCTTCAAATTGGCCCTTGTTGACACCGAAGCCGGCTTGCTTCTTCAACGCTGCAATAGTCGGGCGGCCGTCGCCATTTAGCTCTTCTGGCGCCTGGCGCTCCATCACTGCAGCGATAGCCTTGATGATGAGGTCGGTCTTTTCGGTGTCGCTGGTGTTGTCCTGACCGTCACCGGTATCGATGCCAACAATGCCGCAGCCTTCAGCGATTGCCATTTTGCGAAAGCGCAGCGGCACCTCGGTGCCTGGCTTGCCGTCGTCTGGGTTGATCGCATCGATCACAAACGAGTGGCCGTCGGTATTTGCCAGCTGAATGCTCATGCGGCCTTCAGGTGGCAGGAAACGTGGGTTATTGCTCATGGTGTCGCCCCTTTTGCAATGGAGGTGTCAGGGCCGGATCTCCCCGGCCCTGGCGGTTTTAGCCTTGGCTCGAAAGCTCGCGGCCGTCTTTGAAGTACTGCACGCACAGGCGCAGCTTTCCGGTGGTGGTGGCACCGACCAGAGTTACAGTCACGGTCACGTCACCCTTCGCGGTGGTGGTGAAGCCGGTCGGAACCAGCGGAACCAGAGACATCGCCTTCACGTCACCGGCAGCGAGATAGCGGTTAGCCACTGCGGCATCGCCTACCGCGATCGACGCGGAGGTGGCGGCGTTGAAGCTGACGATCGGCTCTACACTGCCGCCGATGATGGTGGCGCCGGCCGGCAGCTCGATGGCACCCTGCGCTACACCGCTCACGATGTCGGCCAGGTTGATATCGACGTAGGCCAGCAGCGGAGGCTGGCGGTTGGCGTTTTTCTTGATAGGCATAAATGCTCCTTGGGCTGGAGCTAGCGACCGAAGCCGCTAGCCAGGGCCGTTAGCCGAGGAAGTGGTCGATGGCGAGAACGCCAAAGTCTTCGATCGATTCGTCGTAGATCGAGTAGAACTTCGGCTTGAGCAAACCGAACATCTTGTCGACCGAGATACCCACACGGCTGTCGTACTGGAAGCGTTTCTCTACCCAGTCACCGGTGCCGATTTCAGCGAAGCCGAGGGCTTGAGCACCACACAGCAGGGTGCGAGTGCCATCCACCAGGCCGCCAGCGCCCCACTTAGAGCCGGATGCGGCGCCAGTAGTGCTGTACACCAGGCGGTGCTCATGGATGATTGCGCCGTCGATGGTGACGGTGCCGCCGGTGAAGAACGGGCTGTTCGCGCCATCCTTCAGCGCCAGGTTGACGATGGCGCGCTGATAGTCAGCATCCTTCTTCAGCTGGGCCAGGGTGCCGGGCTTAACCAGCAGGACGTAATACTCTTTGCCACCGTTCATCAGTGGCTTGATGTAGTGGTCCTTGGCGTAGGCAACAGCGTCAACGATCATCTTGTAGCTCGCAGTGAACGAGCTGGTGATGGTTGCGGTGTTGGAGGTGACGAGGTTGGTGCCGTTCCACATCATCCCGCGCTTGGACGAGGGGGCAGTCACGTCGGCGGCGAAGGACAGCGATGGGAACGGCGACCCAACACGGGGTTTCCCGTTGCACTGGAAGGCATACGAAATGCCGGAGAGCGTCAGGAAAACAAGCTGGTCGATACGGTTTGCGAGCCAGTGAGCCAGGCGATCGCGGGCCGTTTCGCGGAAATTGATCACCGACTTTTGGTCGGACATCTTGCCCTTGTTGCGGACCTGGTGAGAAATCAGGTCGATGTTCAGCTCGATTTCGAAGTTCTGCAGCTCTTCTTCGTTACCTTCGCGCTCGTCGTCGCCCACCACGCCGTCTTCGACCAGATCGGCAACGAGCTGCATCAGCACCTTCTCGCCGCGCTCATCCTTGGTCAGCTCAGTGATGCGCTGGATCATGGCGGTTGCGCCATTACCCAGGAATTTTTTCACAAACATCTGATCGCGTGCGGCCTTCCACACATCGCGCGACCAGACGATTTTCTGCTTGCTGTTCAGGCGAGCAAAGTTAGTAGCGGCCATGATTGGCTCTCCTAATCGTCGGAAATAAGTCGTTCGTGTTGTGGGTCGTGCGCCTACCCGTGCGGAAACAGGCTTTTGGGGAGCCAGGAACCCGTACTGCGATCAGCTTTACGCCCTGCTGGCGAGGTGCGCCGTGACTCGGCGAGCGAGCAGCGCAAGGCTGCTGGTGGTGCGTTTGCTGCGGTACTGCTTGGCCCATTGAGCCCCGCCGTACAGGCCGGGGCATCGCTGGAGATTCACTGGTTATGTCACTGCTTTTTAACGGTCAATTCTTTTTCGACACAAAGTCGCCGCGGGCCGCGCGCCGCTCGTCATCGCTCAGCTTGTCGTATTCATCATCGGTCAGGCTGGCGTAGTCGATCGCTTTGCTCCGCTCGCCGATTCCACCAGTCCGCGCCGGAATCTGCTTCTCACGATCCAAATTACGATCCAGCTGATCGCGGGTCATTTCCAGCTTTCCAGGCTTAGGCTTGGTCGCAGGTTCAAGACGAGAACCGATCCGCTCGACCGCCTGGGCGATTGCTTTTGCTGGCGGGATGCCTCTGCTGATGAGCAAGTCGCGGTGCGCTACCACATCCAGTAGCGCCTCGGAGTCGTGCGCGTTATTGGACGGGTCCAAGACTGGATACTTGGCATAGGCCGCATTCACCGCTGCGCCAATATCAGCCTTCTGCTGGGCCGCAGCCGCCTCGTCGCGCTCTTGCTGTGTCTGCTCGCGCACGGTTTGCTGGGCTTCGATGACGTACTGTTTGCGCTCTTCGGTGCGGATCTCGGTACGAATCGCCTTAGCGAGCGCCTTGTCGCCTTCCAGCAGCGCCTCTGCATAACGGTCTTCGGCATCATCGAAGTCGAACGCGGCTGGCGCCGGCTCCGGCTTCACTTCTTCCGCAGGCTTGGCTTGTCCACGGCTACGCGCCAACTCTTCTTCAAGGCGAAGACGCTCTGCGCGCTCGCTTTTAAGAGCGTTGTTCACTTCATTGAAGCGAGAGTGCGGGACCATGCCGGACTTCTTCGGATCGCCGGCCAGCTCAGCGAGCAAAGCTGCGTCCTCATCGCTCAGGGCAGACTCTTCCTCTTCGTCGCCCTCTTCCTCTTCGTCATCATCTTCGTCGAGGTCATCATCGGCCGGCAGGTCTGGATCAAGGTTGTCACCACGATCATCCGCGTCACCGTCATCATCGAGTTCAAGGTCATCGCCATCCTCGTCGTCGTCCTCTTCTTCTTCCTCTTCCTCTTCCTCAATGCCCTGGTAAAGCAGCTCAGGGTCGATGTCGTCGCTCATGTTGAGCACGCCGGATGCTGCAGCGATAGCCAGTGCCAGAGTGGTACGGTTCATGGATTGCCCCTTGGTGGTTAAATTTGCTTCAGTGCCTGCATGTCGGCGGTTTTCTGTTGTGCCAACTTGCGTACGGCGGCCATGCGCTTCGGATCGCGCTTGATCTTTGCGGCCTCAAGCAGGCAGCGCAGGTCGTCCTCGATGCGCCATGAGTCATCAATGGATATGCCTACCGAGGTGGATTTCTTCTTTGCTGCTGCCATTACGCTGCTCCTTCGAATTGCTTGGTTTCGATCCCAGCATTCAGCCCAACCGCCGGATTTGCTGGGTTCACTGGGGTCGATGGATTGGTGTTCTGCGGAAAGTCACCCAGCCCGCCGCCCGCCTGAAGTGCTGCGGCCGCTTGCGGGATAATTGGCGAGCTGTCGCGGTCGACATACCCGGCCGAGCGCAGAAGGGCATCGCCAAGCCCGCTGACTTGCGGGTTTGTCGCGATAGCGCCGGCGGTCTGGATTGCGCTGAATTGCGCTTCAACAGCGCGATTCACAGCCTCATTTTGGATGCGGGTCACGTTGGCGGCGGCCAGATCAGCCTGGGCGCCCATTAGCTTGGCCTTGGCCTCAAGCGTTGGATCTACCGGCGGCGCCTCGCCCTCCATCTGCTCAAGGATGTCGTGCTTATCCGCCAGGTTGCTGTGCATGATTATCGACTTGTCAGGGATGCGAACTCCCTTGTCGCGCATGTTCAGCGCCTGCTCAAACTGACCGTTCTCGAAGGTGACCTGCATCGGCACCTCAGCGACAACGACGTCATACTCGCCAATCGTCAGGTCGTTCAGCACGCCGCCGGTTTCGTCCGGCACGTTCACCTGCAGCTCAGTCGTGGTCGGCTTGCCGTTCGGCGCCTTGTCGGTGATGCGGATGATGCGCGGGGTGTCGTAGAAGGACTGGATCAGCTTCAGGATGCGCGAGCCCATCATGTTGCGAGTCCGCGCCAAGTTATCCAGTGGAACTGCGAGCCCCTGCTGAGCGGCAAACTGCTTGGCCTGAATGGCCAGGCCGCTGACTTCCTTGCCCGGGTCGCCACTCATGGCGTCATTCACGCCGGTAGCCTCGGACAGCATGGCCCCAGCCCGCTCGATCATCCGATCAATACCTGTTGGCGCCTGGTTTGGCTGAATCTTTTGCGGCACCTGGTGGTTCGGGGTGTCCTTCTTGAGCACAATATGCAGGCCCGTTTCGGCCCCGCGATCGGATAGATCCTCATCACGCATGTTGGCAATCGTGTTTGCCCAGCTGATCCAGCCGCTGTTTGCACTGGTATTTACTGTGTGCAGGTACTGGCTCATGGACTTGTTCAGCAGTTCCTGCGGGCCAATAGCGTCATCCACCAGGCCAACCGTTTGCCCGCGGCGGAAAAACGGAAAGAACGGAACCACCGTGAAGTGCTCAAACGGCGACCAATCGTCATGCAGTACCGCTGAGCGCGTAGTGATCAGCCAGCGCACGCGGCGAATGCGGCGATCAGCCACAACCACGCCTTTAAGCGCTGCAACCTGATCGTCCTTCAAGTGGCCAACGGGCCGAATATCACCCGTCATGCTGATAGCGACCTTGGTTTTCTCCATGCGCCAGAACTGACGGTCAATAACTCGCACGCGGCGTGTCCCGTCGGTCATGGTGCTGGTGTCCATGCGGTCAACGCCGCCGGTGTCGCCGCCGAACTTTGACCGGGCCTCGCCCTCTTCCTCGTCGTCGCCAAAATCAGCGTCGTCAGACTGCTCGCTTTCGGCTTTCTGGCGAGCAACAGTCCCGTACAGCTCTTCGATGTCGTCGTAGGTCAGCCAGCGCGTAACGGTCACGTCCTGCCACTTATCCGGGTCGTAGCTCTTGGCGTCCGGATCAGGCATTACGTCCATCGGGTCGAGATCTTCGATGGTGATCTCGCCCAGCATCGAGTCGCGGTAGCTGATGCGCAGATCGAAGTAGCCGCGCTGCTGGATCATGCCGTCGCTGAACACCTGGGTTTCAAGCCAGTGCAACTTGGTGTTGTCGGCCACCTGCATGGCGACCTTCGATAGAACGCTGGCTAGATCCTCGTCAGCGCCTCGGCCGCGCGGGCGAAAGCTGATATCCATGCGATTTTGGATCTGGTACCCAATCGCCGTGTTGAGCTTGTGCTTGATCTGGTTGAACTCAAGCGCGGGGCGACCGGCCTCGGCCAGCACTTCAAGATCTTCCGCGGACCACTGACGGCCGCCGCCCAGGTAAAAGTCCTCGCACTTGCGGGCAGTGGCGCAATAGGTGTCGTGGCCGCGCCGCTTGGCGTACTCGTAGCGATTCCAGTTGGCAGTCGCCAGCGCGCTATCGCTCATAACCTCGGTGGGCTTGCCTGTCATTTCACGCACTCATCGCTGTTTTTCGGCTTCGTCCTGACATCAGGCGCCGCTTCCATGCGGGTATCTCTATGTCACTGGAAGCAACTGGCAAAGCAAAAGTGAGCGCTAAGGCATCGCCCGCGTCTGGTGACTTTCCGAGTTCCTTTTTGATCTTCTCCTTGGAGTCGAGCTTGATCTGGCCGTTTGAGCTGTGGCTGTAACCTGGGGCTGTAAGGTCTGCGTGCAGGCCGTCGTCATCTGGCAGGCATGGCGTGATGATGTCTGCGATCCACTCGGCAGCCTCCCCCCACATTTCGCTGCGCTTGTTGAAGTATTTGCGCTCGTCAGAAGCGCTACTGCCGAAGTTGACCGCGGTGACGCGATCGCCATAGCCGAGTTCAATCAGTCGGTCATAGACGCCCGCACCAAGGCCGCCAATGTCGATAAAAACCATCTTGATGGTCTTGTCATCCTCAAGCATGCGGACCACTACGCCGGCCACCTGCATGGTGTCGTAGCCGTGAATTTTCCTCAGGCCCCAAGCCTTTCGGCCCTGTCGGTGGATGATTGCCGTGTCGTCATCGCCGAAGCGTGCTGGGTCGACACCAACCACATGGGCGCCCATGGCTTTCAGGTGAGCAGGATTGATCTTGCGAGCCTTGGCCACGGCCAGGGTATTGACGATTGCCCGGTGCCCTACGCGCTGGAAGGCCATGTCTGGCGTGGCTGGGTACTCCTGGTCAAACCAAGCAGAATCGCCCGCAAACTCGGTTGAGATCTTGGCCTGACGCCAAGCCATCTGCTCATGGTCAAGCCCGAAGGCCTCCATGTATTCGACTTCTTCTGCGGTCAGTTCGAAGTCGGCAGGTACTTCGCGGCGATACTCTTTCTGGATGAACCAGGGGATGAAAACTGCCAGGTAGTCAGACTTGCCAGCAACGGCCAGTACCCACATCTTGTGGTACATATTCGCCAGCCCGTTGGCTGTCGACTCCAGTATCACCTCGGTACCGGGCAGAAGCGGAACCGTCTGGCCAAGGCCGGCCATGATGTTGATGGCGTTGGGCCAGAATGCGAACTCGGACCCGTGCAGGTATTGAACCGTGTCCGATCGGCCGGCGTTCTTGCTGCCGGCGGTTGCCACCTTGTAGCCGCTGCGCAGCGTCGAGAATGACAGCTCCGTTCCTGAGTTGGCCTTTACCGCAGGCTTCAGCGTGTCGTCACTCAGATCGAAGTAGGTTTTGGCGATGCCAAACAGGTTCTGCGTAGCCGCATCGAGGTGGGTGATGATCATGGTGCGCTTGCCGAATTGCATCGACGTGCGTTTGTAGAACCTGGCCGCCGTCCAAGTACTGATTCCCTGCTGCCGGCCCTTCAGCACCAGTACCCGCACCCATCCGCGCTGGGCTTTCTGCTTCTCCACCAGGTCATGCAGCATGCGCTGCGCTTCATTCCAGATGAACGAATGCAGTTCGCCGTTTTTGTCGCGGATCTTCAGATTCTTGGCGCAGTACAGTTCGTCATCAGCCATCAGGCGCGACAGGTACTGATCGGTTTCTTGCGACATAAAGCAGTGCCCAGGTGTGATGCTGGGCAGGCAATGTCACTGGACATCTTTCGTCTATGCCTGCGCTTTGGTCAGTGCATACTTTTCAGCGGTGGATGCTGGAATTATTTTATCAGGCGCCCCCTACAGGGGGGTCAGGACACAAGTGGGCTGCAGGCCAGGCCGGTGAGTATCCCTGAAGGATTGAGCACGTTACGGGCAAAGGTAGTGGTGTTGTAGAGCGCCAGCCCGCTATCAAGGTCTGCCACTGCTATCTGCGATCCATCCGCCAAGTATTCAATCAGCCCAGCCGTGGACGTATCGATATTGGCGGCGCCTACTCGCGTGAAGCTGGTTGGGCTATTGATTGTGAACAGCGCCAATCCTGGGTAGTTGTCCATAGCTACGGCCATTTGCGTACCGGCAGGATTAACGCGAACTCGCGCCTGTGACGTGCCTACAGCCGAAAAGGATGGCGCGTAGGTTGTTCCAAGCAAGGCTCCCGTGTCGGGGTTTAACGCCCGCACCGCAGGGTTTGCCGACCTGGCGGCATAAAGCCGGGCATCGTCAGGGCTAAACGTGAGCCCCCAGCAGTTGCCGAAGGTGGTGCTTGTCCACAACGTCGCCCAGTCGCTGACCCTATAAACCTGAATCTTGGTTGCGCCGACCCCACCAACGGCCAGCCGGGTACCACTGGCGTTGAACTTCACGGAGCGTGGACTGTCCGGGCGCGAGCTGATCGAGATTGACGCACCTGTCGCCAGCTCAATGACTTCAAGATAAAGGTCACTGTTACCGGCAAGAGCAACCATTGAGCCATCAGGGCTGAATGCTATATCGGATGCAGCCCCCACGCTGATCGGCCACGAATAAACAAGCGCGCCATTGGCCAGGTTTCTGACCTTTAGATTGCCCTCGACGTAGGCGACCAGTGAATTACTTGGTGATATCGCAAGCGGCGATGCGTCTGTCAGGCTAAATCCCGTGCTTTCCAATGCCCAGGTGTCGGCGTCGTACTTGCGCACGAATGGGGCCTCTGACCAGCCGGCAAAAATCTTAGCCTGGGGGACGGGAGCAGGCCATTGGCCCCCGGAGGCTTTAAGTATCGGCATCAGCATGGTTACGTTACCCGATTTTGCGGAGGATCAGCGTCGAGCCGATCTGCAGCGTAATGGCAGAGCTTGCCACCTCACTACGGAAGCGCAGCTGGAAGTTGCCGGCATTTGCCCCGTTGGCAATAACGCCTCGGACATGCGCCGTGTGGTTGCTGTTGATGGCGGTTACGCCCGTGCTCAGCACTTCGCCAGACTCCAGTGCCGTCGCATTCGGGAAGATAGTACGAAACTGTGATGCTGCCGCCGTCGAGGTGATCGGCACAGTAATTTCAAGCTGCGGCCTGCAGCCGGTCGGCGACGTAAACCCAAGGCCCAGGCCGGTGGTTGTCGCCGCACTCTGAAAGGTAACAAAAGCCTCAACCTCGTAGACCGCATTCGCCTCCATCGCTGCGAATAGCTCGGTGATGTTCGCTGGAGTCGTCGAGCTACTGGCTTGTGTGGCCGTCATCCGCTTGATGACTGCAGCCAGCGGCAGGCGCACATCAAGCACAGCATCCAGCCCAAGCGGGGTGATGTATTTCGTATCGTTTGTGCCCAGCAGCGCTTCCGAGCTGTCCGCCTTCGCTGGTGGCGCAGCGGTCACTGCCATCCAAGTACTCCATCCGTAGGCCATTAGATGGGCTCCTGTCTGTAATAGCGATAAACGAGCGTGTTGCTTGTCGTGGCATAGCCGATCTGCATGCCGGTGGTTTGGCTCGCCACGTCACTGAAATCAACGATGCCAAGCACGATGATCGTCTGCTCAACGCTGTTATAGGACTGCTGGATCAGTGAAGCGCCAACCGGCGCACCATACGGCGCGCTACCTGTACCGAAAACCATATCGCCAAGGCTGGTCGACACAACGTCACCAGATCCGCCGCCCCCACCACCATCGGCGGAAATGGTGATGCTGTCTGCATCGGGCGTTAGGGTTACCCCGGCACCGGCTTTCAGTGACTTGAAGCGCAGCTGTACGCCGCTCTTGCCCTCGTAAATGCCAGAGCCGGAGCCAATATTGGCGGCCGTGTTTGCCTCGCCATAGGTGGCTGATCCCGACGTGTCGATGTACATGCGCCATCCCTGGTTATGCACATTCGTCAGGATAATCTCGGTGACAGCGCCGGCCCCGGTGGCCAGTGCCGGCTCGGGCGCATTGCCCTCAACAGCAACGCCTGCTGCTGCCCATCCGGCCACGGTAAAGTTGCCGGCGCCGGTCTGCACGAACACGATGCGTTTGTTCAGGGCGCGCCCCGTAACGCCGGCCGGCATGGTGATGGCGGTTACGTTCTGATCGAGCGAAACAACCACCGTTTCCTGCGGCGCATTAAGGTTGAGTGCACCTGCGGCAGGCGGCGCGAGCGCTACCAGGTCGTAGAAGGCGCTCAGCCCGCCCAGCTGGATATCACCCTGCGCTTCCGTAGCCATTGGTTATGCCCGCACCACAACAACGAAGGAGTTAAGCGCCGGCGCGTTGTCGAACACCAGGGTCACCGCATTGACCGATGTGCGCCGGGTTTCCACCATCACCGAGTCGTAATTGCCCGAGTTTCGGTAGACCTCGGTATGTACATCGCGGCTGTTGAGGTTGTGCGTCACAGTGATGCTGGTGGCCGCGGCATCGCCGATTACCTGCGAGAACTTCTTGCTGCGCCCGGACCAGTTGGCCAGTTTCAGCGGCGTGATAAACCGTGCGTCATCGGTAAGCGCATCGACCTCTGGCTGGGTGGCAATCTCGGCGATGCCCGCCGTGGCCTCGCTCGCCGCAGGGGCACTGGTGCCGAACGTGGTAAACACTGGGCTGCCGGTGCCGAGCACAAAATTAACGGTGGTCTGACGGTAGGTCGTGCCAACACTGGTGCCTTCTTCGACGCCAACCACGGCGTTTTCCAGCTCATCACTGGTGCTGGCATCGAGGGCGCGAGTCATTGGGACCGCTGCGCCGTTCCAGATATAGATGCCCTTTTCCGGGGTGCTGGTCTGGTTACCCAGCAACACCCGGTCGTTGGCCACCATGGCGATGCCGTCGATGGATGCCCCAGGTGACGCTACCGTTACGTTGACCTGCGCCGCCACGCGCACGCTGTCCTTCCACGACAAACCCTCTACAGCTGAGTCGACGTATGACTTGGGTACCGCATCGCCGGGGTTGGTTGGCGTTGGCAAGTTGAGGATTTTACGGGCACTGCCCATATCCAGGCTGGTTTGAACGTCAAGAGTCATAGGGTGTTACTCCTGTTAGGAACAGACGGCATAGCCGGCAACCGGCCCGTCGAAGAAGGCGCGAGCCTGGTTGGTGTCGATGTGTTGCACGTTGGCCAGCATGAGCACACCGCCCACAGTGAAAAGCCCAACCACTGGCCGATAGCCAAGGTTGTGGTTGATGATCCAGGTGTCTGTCGCTGACGGCTGGTTGTGCTGATATGCAGCTGCACTGGCGCCCGGTGCGCCCCGCTGCCCTGCGGCGATCACAGCTTTTGTTGAAGTCTGCTGGCGAAGGCCTGCAACCACGCGCGAGCTGCTGCGGTCAGCAACAATCACCACCCGGCCATCGCCGGAGCCGCGCACTGTAAGCAGGCCCACTAGATGACCACCTCGCTGCTGACCATCACTTTGCTGACGCCGATCACTTGATAGACGCGGCCGGTAGGATCAATCGCCTCCAACTCCCACACGCCTTTGCTCCAGGTCAGGGCTGCAGCCTGGTCTGCGCTCATGTGCAGCACGAAAGCGTGCGCGGCCAGGTCGACCGTAATGAGCGCATCAGGGGTATTCAGTGCATTGGAGTCCCAAGTGAACTGCAGGGTGCCGCCAACTCGATCACGCACGGCAGCGCGTGCCTGCCAGCCAGCCAGCTCCACCGGCGTATTGAATACCAGCACGCCTCCCGCTGATAAGCTGCGCCAGGTGCTGCCATTTTCTGAGTTCAACTCAATCGTGTCGGCATCTACACGCTTGGCTGCTATTGATTCGCCTTCTGGCGTATTGAGTTCAGCTGGCGAAGAAACTGACTCAATACGCACAGGCCAGCCGTCAGGTATTCCGTGTGTCGCAGAGCCCAGGCGAACAGGTGCCTTGCTCGGCATGCTAGTTATTGGCCGGTATAGCAGCTCTTCGTCGGCGTACTGAAACGCTAACTCCAGCGTTTTGCCGCGAACTATCGTCAACTCGACTTCAGGAGCCATGGGGGTTGTGCCTCGGTTATTTCCTAATGCCGGGTGACGCTATGTCACTGCGTAGCGATGGCAAGGCATGAAAAAGCCCAGCACAGGGCCAGGCTTATTTGTTCGCGCCACGTTTTGCGCATTACCAAAAGTGTGGCGCGCTTTCAGTCCTCACCCATCAGCCGCTTCAGTCGCGCCTCATACGGCTCATCGTGCTGCTGCTCGTCCATGCTGTAGGCTTGGCGCTCCAGGGCAACCAGCGTCTTCAAGGTGTCGGACATTTCCTTGAGCACCTTCGACCGGCCTGGCAACGCGATGACCTTGTGGTACAGCTCGCTCAGTGTGTCGCGGTCAGCTTCAGGATCTGTCAGCAGCTCACCCAGTTGCGCGAACAGCTCACGGTTGTCGCTGAGGCCTTCGAGCTCATCCAGCAGGCTGTTGGCCAGGCGCCTGGACCGCTGAATATCCGTGCGGTGCGACATCCGAATGTCAGCCACGGCAGTTGCCACACCCTCGATAATCCCCTTCTCGGTTGCCGCGTCTACCGTGGCAACCTTGCTGGCAACCTCGCGCTTGGCAACCAGTGCGTCAGCCTTGGCTTGGATCTTGGCTTTTAGGTCACGCTCCCATCCATGGGCCTTGGCGCGCTTCTGGATGGCGGTATGGCTTACCCCGTGCGCAGCGGCAATCTCGCGCACAGACAAGATGCCTGCGCGGTAATCAATGCCGATGCGCTCCCAGTCTGGAGCCGGGGCCTGGGCTTTCTGCTCAGGCATCTAGCACACCCTGGCGCCCCATGGTCATGGGCTCAACCACCAACGCCTCCGGCTGCAGCGCCTTCATGGCCTCACGGCGCACCTGGGCGGCAACCTGGCGATTAGCCTTGATGTGCTCGCTCATCTGCTCATCAGCGTCGACGATGACAGCTCCGAGCATGACCAGCGGGACAATGATCACGCCGTCATTGACGCTGTGCAGCTCTTCCTTGCCCTCGTACTGGACATTGATCTGCACGCGCCAGCGCAGGCCGGCAGGCTTAACCACGCCAAACGGGCGACTGATGTACAGGCGGTAAGTGCCATGCCCGGGGATATTGCGCGTGATGAATAGCTTGCGCGGACCTTCGTCGAAGATCTCAGCCAGGGTTTTGCCCTGGAGCGAATTGGCGACCTGCTCGGCGCTCAGCTGGGTGTCGTCCTGATTCATTTGGACATCCCCCGGCGCATTGTTGCCTTCACGGCGTTGCGCTGTGCGATTTGTCGGGCATCACAGGCCTGACGGCGTGCCGCTTCTCGCGTAGCACCGCGCCGAGTGCGGAAAAGGTCGGTCACATCGTGTGCATACGCTGCGATTTTCGGGTGCATGCGGTATGGGTGGCGAGTGCCGGACTCTGGCTGCGGCTCACGCGCACTGGTGATCAGGTATTCCGCAACGCCGTAACTGGGCCCCTGGCCAATGCAGTAGTCGGCCGTCACGATGAATACGGTACGGCCGGATCGCAGCTCATGCGGAAGGTAAACTTGACGCTTTGACATGGAAGCCCCCTTGTCGGTTACTTGATTTTTACCGCTTCGATCAGCCCCTGGTGCAGCCTTTGGCACTCAAGGTACTGCCCGGAACTGGCGACATCGGCCAGGACCAGCTCACCCATGGCGGCGGTGCCGTCATCGGCCTGCTGAAGTTGAGGAAGATCCGGACACGGGCGCAGCAGCGCCTGATCGATCAGCACCGGATCTCGCGTCGTTGATGAGCAGCACCCCGTCAGCAGGAATGCGGCAATCAACGTAAACAGGGTCGCGCGTAATTTCATGGCGGGTCTTCTGGTAGATGGTGGTGTTCACCACCTTGATGCCGTCGATGGCGGCCAGGGTCTTCTCGGCCACACCGGCGATGAGTTCGCGGGCCATGGCATCAGCCTCGGCTTTTCGCTCCAGGCGGGCGGTTTCATCGCTGCCAGCCTTCCAGTCACGGACCTGCCAGCCAGTTGCCACGCTCAGCACGGAAACCAGCAGCAGGGCGATACAGCGCACAGGGTCGATTGTCATAGCGCGCACAGCTCCGCTTCTCCGTTCCGCCGGTCCCACAAACCGGTGCAATAAGGCTGCTTGGTAGAGCAATCGACCTTCTTGCCGTCACGGGTAATGAAGCGCCAGTGCAGAATCGCCTTGCATCCGGCGGCCTGCTGGCCCTGATTGATCAGCTTCACGGTGGTGGCCTTCGCGCACCCAGTGTTGCCCACGTTGAAACACCAGCTGCCCACGCCAGCCCAGGCGGGCTCACTCATGGGCACTTTGATGATCGAGTGGACGTGCTGCAGGCGCTGGCCGATTTCGGTCTGGCGCCAGGCATCGCACTGAGCCTTGGTCATCACCGTGGAACGGGTAACCCCTTCGGTCTTGCCGTCGCAGACAGTCCAGATCCGCGCACCATCCTGGTAGGCCTTGAGCGGCGTAATGCCGCTGCTTTCCTTCTCCAGCAGGTACTGGTCCATGATGGCCGGCGCCGAAGCACCCGCCATGACCAGGGCCAGCACTGCGGCAGAGAGGTAGCTGCGCTTATTCATCGATGGGCTCCCTGACACTGCAGGCGCTGGACATTGCATAGCGGGCATCAGCCCGGCGCATTTCCAGCTCAAGCCGGTACAACTCATGCTCGCGGCGGTCTTTGCGCCACTGGTAGAACAGGTTGGCCAGCAGCGTAACGATCGCCGTGACGATACCGGCTATCACGCCCCACTCGGTCAGGGTCAGGCCTGATGTGACAGATACGGCAGCACCACCGTAGCTGGCGGCATTCATCGCCTTATCAGCCATGGTGTTACTCATTGGGGTAGCCCCCGGGGAGGCGAATCGATATTTCGTGTGCGGCTTGGGTCACAGGCCGACTCCTTGAACTGGTCACACACTGCCGCCAGGCGGCGACTCGGCGGGGCTATCCCCTTGCCGATGACGCTATGTCACTGGCACGGCCTTGCAACCGTTTTCCCAGTGACAGAGCGTCCCTGTTTTCAGACATAAACAGGGGCAACCAAATGAGCAAAGAACCGGGTTTCAACATCGAAGACGAGAATGACGACGAGTTCATGGCCGTCACCGAAGGCCTGGCCCTGGCCGGTCAGGCGATGGAAGAACATAGCGCCCATACAGTGCTGGCGATCAGCCTGGACAACCAGGGCGGCCACTTCGCCGTGCTGTCTGGCCGTGCCGACGCGGACGCGATCAACCAGATCGAGAATCTGCTGGCCAATCTGCGGTCTGTCATCGAAGGCAGCGGCGAGGATGCTGCCTACGTTGCAATTTCGGACAGCTACGACGAGCAGTGATCAGCGCCGGTCATTGAAGGATGACCGGGCAGCCTTGGGCTGAAGAGATTCAGTCCAGTTGCTCCCGCGGTATCGGCGCTGACGAACCGTGTCCCAGTTCAGGGACATGATCAGCGCCCACTCCTTCGCGCTTCGCTTCACCACTTCACCGCCGATCTCCAGCTCGACTTCCATTTTTGCCGCACAAGTCATTTCGCTACGCATCGCAACCCCCGCTGTCGCTATGTTTTCGCCAGCTACTCGCCCAAGTAGCTGACGATCGTTTTCTTGGCTGCCTCTAGGCCGCAGCACACCACTGCCATGTATCCCTGCCCATTCAGGAAATCGAGCCAGCCAGCTTGCTCGGGCTCCAGCCTTCCGCCCTTGAGGCGCTTCAGCTCAATGATCAACCCGTGAAACTGGCCTCGCGGAACCAACAGATTCAGGTCAGGAAAACCCTTACGGTTGCCCGCGGCCTTCTGCCGACAAGCCGTTTTCCTGGCCATGCGCGCCCCGCCGGCCGATGCCGCCAGGCGCCCCTGCAGCTCGGCCGGCGCCCACTCGTCAAACCACGCAATCAGCGCAATCTGGTCATCCTCTTCCAGCGGTACACCAGCCAGGCGCGAAGGCTTTGCAGGCTTGCGCGCGGACTTGCTGATCACTGGAAGAAATTGACTCAGCCCTGACTTCATTGGCGGTGGCCAACACTGCCAGGTGCGCTCAGGTACTCGTCCTCGACGTTGCGCAAGTTCAGATCTGCCGCCAGCTCATCAATCTGGCTGGCAGGCTCGTTCGGATCTGGCTCGGGGGCTGTCACTTGAGCGCCCGCACCGCCCCGGAGGCGTACCAGATAACCGGCACGGCCGGGTTCAGCAGCAGGGGCAGCAACAACAACGGCAGTAGGCGCTTCATCGGTCATCCTCATCAGTGGCGGTAAAATCCCAAGGCCGGCGAGCTGGCCCCAGGTTGAAACGGCAAGCTCTCTCGGGCTCAAGCGGCCCCCTTCACGACCAGCAGGCCGGTTTCAACCCAGTGCATCTGCGTTTCGGCCAGGGCGCGCAGCAGATCGCCCTGGTCAAACTCACCACGGGCGCGGCCGTCGATTACCGCGTGGCAGGAGTCGCAGCCGAACACGGCGAACAGATCCGGTGACTTCATGCCCATGCCCTTCATACCCACCGGCAGATGGCACAGAACAACGGTTTCAGAGTCGCGCCGGCAGATGCCCGGCAGGCGCAAAGTGCAATCTCGGCCGCGGGCCGACTGCCGCAACTTGTTGCTTTCGATCCTCATGCGACCTCGGCCCCCAACAGATCATCGAAAACCACGCCTTTACCCGAGAACTCAGCAACGATGCGGTCCGTGTACTGGATGCCCTGGGCGCGGTCGAAAAGACGCGTAACCGGAAAACCGTCCGGACCGAACAGAGCACACGGCCCCATCAGCTCCAGCTTGGTTTCGTAGGTCAGCAGCAGGAACGACACATTCCAGGCATTGCGGAAGTCTTCGTTCACCTTGCGCATGATCGGAACGCCGAAGTGCAACTTGCAGTAGCGGCGCGCGTCTTCCACGTCGCCGATCTCTGTCATCTGTGCGATACGCTGGTACAAGGCGAACCACAGTGCGTTTTGATCAAGCGTGCGGTCCCTACCTGGGCGAAAGCTGACAACGACGAACTTGTGCTCGCGGTAGGCTGCTGTCAGCCGGGTGATGGCCTCTGACAGCTTTGCTGGGCAGTTGACGCTGATTTTTTCAGCCATCAGCGCACCTCCGCGCCTGGCCAGATCACGCGGGCAGCAGCCAGCGCCTCTTTGTAGTCCAGTACGGCGCCCAGCATCGGGAAGGTGTAGCGCCCGGTGGTGATCATCCAGCAGGCCTTAGTCATGCGAGATCCTTCCGGACAGACGCCCAGTCGAACACCAGAACAATCCCGCCAGCCTCGCTCAGCCGGTCAAAGCTGCGCTCGCCAAGCACCTCGCGCAGATCAACCGGGAACAGGTTGCTTATGACTACGGTCGGGCGCAGCGCCTCGTAGCGGCCATTGATAACTGCGAACAGGGTTGCCTGCTCAAACTCTGTCGGCTTGGTTGCTCCAACCTCATCGATGATCAGCAGCGCGGGCTCCACCAGGCTGGCGAATGCCTGCGCTTCGCTGTAGTCGGAACCTCGGTCGTAGCTGCCCTTGACGTACTGCAACAGGCTACCGACGGTGCGGTACACGGCTGTCACGCCAAGGCGGTTGATAAGGTGGCGAGCGATGGCTGCCGCCAGGTGCGTCTTCCCGGTACCGGGATTGCCAAGCAGGGCCAGGCACCGGCCGGCGGCGGAATGGCTGGCGAAGTGCTGCGCATAACCGCGGCAGGTGGCCAGGTTCGCTTCCTGCTGCTGGGTCGCACAGCGGTACTCGGTAAACGATTTTCCAGCGAAGCGTGCAGGAATCAGCGAAGCACCAAGGCGCTGCTCAAGGAGTTTGCTTTTTGCCTTGGCCGCCCGGTCCAGCGCCTCGGCATTGTCACGCTCGCGCTGCGCTTCGTCAGCACAGACTGGGCAGCCACTGCTGCGCTCACTGTTTCGCGTTGTGATCGACACAAACGGCCCATGCTGCTCGCAATTGGCCTCCTGCTTCCCCAGCACGCCGCAGAATTTCTGCTCAATCTCGCTGATGGTCAGATCAAGCAAAGCCATAGCTGCCGTCCTCCTTGCGCACCAGGCCTTCGGGGGCTGCGCTTGGCGAATGAGAAACTGGGCGAGCACTCACTGGCCGTTGGCGGTGAACAGGTTTCTGGTTGCGTATCCAGCGGCGCCAGGTGGCATGCCAATCGAGCTTGGTGGCCTGGGCGCCGGTCTTGGCCGTCCAGTAGTCGCGGAAGTCTTCTGCGATGGCGAGCAAAGCCTGCTGATCAAACTCAGGGTGATTTGCCGCGCTTTGCTCAATCCACTCGGATGGAATGGTCCAGTCAGCGGCGAGGCGCGAACCCTTCGCGCTACCGCTCTTTTGTTCATTGACGGGTAATTGATGGTTAATTGGTGGATTGGGTGCAGCTGCTGCACCCCGCTCTGTCGTCAGCTGCACCCCGTCCTGCTGTGAGCTGCACCCCGCTCTGTCGTTAGCTGCACCCCGTTCGGTACCGGGTGCGGCATCTGCACCCCGTTGCATTAGCAGGTCATACACCACCGGACGGCGATCGTGCCGGTCAATGTAAGCGGCGGCGATAGCCTGATTTCCAAGGCTGATAGCGCCCGCCTCGCGCAGAGATTCAAGCGCGGTGCGTATTGTGCGGACAGCAAGGCCAGTGTCTTCGCTCAGGCTGTTCGCCGACGGGAATGCACCTCTACCAGCCTTGTCGGCATAGTTTGCAAGGCACAGGAGGACATGGCGCGCCGTAGGCGCCATTACCAGACGCTGCTCAAGTGCCCAAGTCATTGCCTGAACACTCACGCAACCACCCCTGCCTTCATCAGACTGTACTGAGCGACCCGCACAGTCTTGCCATCGGCGTTGATCACTGAGATAGGCTGCGACTTGATCAGCATGCCGGCGTTTCTCAGGTCATCAATGCGTGCGGCCAAACGAAAGCAGGAGAACTGGCTGAGCGCCTGCAGGCCTGTCAGTGAATTACCCGCCTCAAGGTGCCGGCGAATCTGCGCGCACTGGCTTTGGCCGACATTGTGGTTTTCGTTGGTGTTCGGCATAATTTCCCCCTGAACTGCTGTAACGAACTAGGCGCCCTGTCCGGCGCCTTTTTTGTGCCTGAAATTCAGGCCCTACTCTTCCCAGTCCAGCGCCTGCTCCTGCGCAGGTATCGTCAGGCCGATTTGCGCCAGGGCCCGCAAGTGCTCGACGTACTCAGGGTCAAAGCACTGCGCCGTCACCGGGACAACCTTCAGCCCCAGCACCGCCAGCATCTTTGCCGTCTTGTCGATATCGCCATTCGGCTTCCACTTGCTCACCGTTGATTCGCTGACATCCAGCTCCTTGGCCAGATGCGACTGGCCGAAGCTGTGCATGCTCTTCAAGATCGTCGACGCGTTCTTGCGTGCTCTTTCTTCCTTGGTCATCTGTAATGTCCTCAAACAGCAACAGCGATCTCTGAAAACATCTGGTCTATGGCTGTTCCAACCGCGTAACTCGGATTAGCAATATCGCCATTTTTGATGCGGAAAATCGTCGAGGTATCGCAGTTGGCGCGACCCGCAATGACCTTGTAGGTAAGGCCGCTGCTAAGCAGCTTCTCGACCTTTTCGGGCAATTTTTCTTCGCTCATGTCTTTGATCGCTCCGTTGATTTATGCACATGATCATGCACTGGTGCATATCTGTCAACAAGCCCACTCTTGATATATGCACCAGCAGCCGCGAGCATTGCGCATATGCACAATTCCATAGACAAAGTTCTTAAGCACTTGATGAAGCTGAAGGGCGCCAATCAGGTAAGCCTGAGCGCGGCTACTCGCGTCACTCAGTCGACCATTTCTCGCATATTGAAGCCGAATGGGCCCAAGGGGATTAAGTCGCCGTCCGATACTCAGGTGAAGCCGCTTGCGGACTTCTTCGGCATTTCCACCGACCAGCTTCGTGGGAGAGAGCCGCTACCGGAAGATCTCCAGCCCTTAAGTGCTCAGCCTTCCGTAAAGCAATCTATGCGGCCCCCTCACCCGCAATTCGAAGAGCTCCGCCCCATCAATCTAAGCCGCTCGTCCGCCTTTTTGACGAGCAAATCATCGTCTTCCGCCAGTAGTGCTATTCCGCCAGACCTGCGCGACGCCCGACAAAACGTAACGCAAGCGGTGCAGCCATATCGAAAGGACAAGGAGTACCCATTGATAAGCTGGGTGGCGGCAGGATGCTGGGAAGAGTCATGCGACAACTTTAATCCAGGCGATGCTGATGAGTGGTTACGGTCGGACGTGAATGCCGGGCCACATGGCTACTGGCTAGAGGTAAGGGGGCCGTCAATGCTGCCGACCTTTGCGCCCGGAATGCGGATACTGGTCAAGCCGGAAAACTTTGATTTGGTCAGCGGGAAGTACTATGTCGCCAAGTTGCTGGACACCGGGGAAACTACCTTTAAGCAATACCTTCGCGACAGCGGGTCAGGCTACCTGCACCCGCTTAATCAGGTATTTGCCGTGATACCAATAACTGAAAATGTCTCCATTATTGGTATGGTGGTAGACGCAAAACTCCCCGCCTCGATTTTCTAGCAGGCGGCAATCAAAAGGTGGACGCATGGAACGCTTCATACTGCTAGCCGCAGCAATTCTTCTCGCTTCTGGCTGCGCCACCCCTCCCAGGCTTCAGGAAGGCGCCGACAGAGTTCAGGTTGCCAAAAACGACCCACCTCAAGGATCTGTCTATCTCCAAGAGATTTCCGCCCTAGACGGTGAGGGCTGTGGCGGCTTTGGCTACAAGGGATCGTACGCAAACGCCGTCATACGGCTTCGCAATGAGGCTCTGAAGATTGGGTCTGACTACGTACAGATCATGGGCCGTGATACGCCAAATCTTGAATATGGCTGCTATGACAACGCCTACAGGATTGATGCCACCGCTTACAGGACGCCGAATGCTCCGCCAACCTATGAGCAGAAGGTTTATCGCCTAGGGGCTCAGTCGCCAACGGCAGCTGCTTCGGCCCCATCAGCAACCACAGCCACCAAGCCGGCGGGAAAAAGCAAAGCGGAGCGCGAGGCAGAGCTTGTGCAGCAGAACCTGCCATACGCAGAGTACATGCAGAAGCTGCGGGCGATACAGGCTGAGCCGAACTAGAGCGACACACCACGCAAGGACGCGTTACCGATGAGCCGCTTGATCCTACTGCCCGCCCTGCTTCTACTCGCATGCTGCTCTGCCATCGCCGCTCCCGTAACCTGCAAAGTGGTCGCCATCAGCGATGGTGACACCCTTACCTGCCTTACCGCAGAGCGCACCCAGATCAAGGTGCGCCTGGCCGAGATCGACACCCCCGAGAAAGCCCAGCCATACGGCCAGAAATCCAAGGCCGCACTCTCCGCCCTGGTGTTCGGCAAGCAAGTTACGCTCGCCACACAAGCGAAGGATCGTTATGGCCGGATCGTGGCGCGCGTCAGTGCCGGTGGCCAGGACGCCAATCGGGAAATGGTTCGCCTTGGCGCCGCCTGGGTCTACCGGCAGTACAGCAAGGACAAGTCGCTGCTGGCGGTAGAGGCTGAGGCTCAGGCATCGCGCCGCGGGCTATGGGCACTTCCGCAAGCGGACATCGTGCCGCCCTGGGAGTGGCGCAAGGCTGGCAAGCAGCTCAATCAGCAGGTGGCCAGCAGCAAGTCGGTAACGGCCAGCTCCAGCGCCTACCAGTGCGGCGCCAAGCGGTACTGCAAGCAGATGACCAGCTGCGCTGAGGCGAAGTACCACCTCACTCAGTGCGGAATGGCTGGACTGGATCGGGACGGGGATGGCAAGCCGTGCGAGAACGTGTGCAACTAATGGCCTGCCCTTCACGGTCGCTAAGGAGCGTCAGTAATGCTTGAAAGCATCACCGCCACGGAAATCATAAGGCAAAGCCAGCAAGGCTACTCAATAAAGCCCTTCATTCTGCGTGCAGAGGATGACCGATCGTACTTCGTCAAAGGATTAGCAAAGGCTGGCGGACCAGCATTAATTTCAGAAGTGATTGGCGCCGAGCTAGGCAGGCATCTTGGGCTGCCAATCCCTCCATGGCGCCTAATCAACATACCGACTGATCTTATCGAGTTCAGCGTCATACCAAACGTGACAGACCTAAGCGGAGGCCTTGCCTTTGCTTCGCAGGCAGTAGAAAACGCCTCGGACTTCAACGTAAGCCATATAAATTCCGTTCCAGTAGAAATGAGACGGCTAGTCTTGCTGTTTGACTGGTGGATACGGAACGAAGACAGATGCCTGGGGCCTAAAGGAGGTAATGTAAATCTAATTCTCGATGCCGCTGGGGACCTCGGCGTCATCGATCACAACCTCGCATTCGACAGGACTTTTGACTGCAATGCTTTCACTCAAAACCATGTCTTCCGCGAAAGAGGGGCTGATTTTAGAGACTACGTCATACGTCAGGATTACGCTCAAATGCTTAGCGAGGCACTGTCGAAGTGGGGTACGATCACCGCCCTTTTACCTGCTGAGTGGGTCTACAGGGACCTGGACCATATCGACGAAACGCAACCAACTCTAGCCAGCCGGCTGGAGATGCTTGAAATATTCAGGGAAGAGCCGTTCTGGGGAGCCTTATGAAATATATATGCAACTACTCTATCCTCAGATTTTTGCCTTACCCAGAGACTGGCGAGTTCGTGAATATTGGCATCGTTCTTTTGTCCAACAATGGTGATTTCCGTTTCAGAATCGAGCCAACTCGGCAGCGTGTTACCAATTTTTTCCCGAGCCTGGACTACAAGATATTTCTGCGCGCTCGTCGTGAAATGAACGCCGAGTTCACGCGACTGAGCGGCTTCCTAGCCCAGCAGCGCAACGATACCGCCGCACTGCTCGCTACGTTCAAGCACTTGATTCACCCTCGTGAAACCATGATGCGCTTCAGCGATCCAGGCACCATGGCAACAGACAACGCCGACCAAGCCTTAAAAACGCTGTTTGACCACTATGTGAAGCACAGCTTTGCAAGTAAGGAATATCAAGAGGCGGTGCTTGAGAAGCAGCTTGGAAGGCTTCTAGCTGACTCGAACCTGCGCCAGCGTTATAGCGAGCGCAAGCTGGGAACGGCAGATTACCCGGTAAAGTTTCCATTCGTGCTCATTCAAGGCGAGACACCAGTGCAGGCCATCAAGCCGCTTCACTTAGGGCATGACGAGCCAGCTAAAATTTACGAGCATGGTGACGCTTGGCTAGCTCGTATAAAGCGGCTGAACAAGGCTGGTAAGTTGGCGACAGACACTCTATTTATTGCGGCACCACCATCAGGCGGCAAGCCAAAGCTGCTTAAGGCCTATACAGAGGTTACTGCTGAGCTTTGCAGCTTTGAAGCTGTGAGAGTGGTTAATTATGAGGTTCCCAAAAACAACCTTGTAAGCCTGATAAAGCAGGGAATGCCCGCGACAATCCACTGATCCACTCCACTGCCTAAGCCCCGCCACCGAGCGGGGCTTTTTGTTTCTGCCCCTTCCCCGCCATACCCCCGCCAGATAGCATAAAGCCTCACTTGCATGGAGCACTGTCATGGCACGACGCCGTAGACCATCATCCCCTACCGCCTGGCTTGTCGGCCTAGTGGGAACCGTAGCCATTGCGCTGATTGGCTACTACGGCCGAATTGCTGTTATCGAGAACATGGCTGAACGCCAAATCTTGAGCGCCCAACGTATTCAACAGCAAATCACAGAGCAGCAGCTGGCACGCCAACAACAGGCAGCCCAAGCTGATGCAGCGATCCGGCAACTCAAGCGGGATCAAATGGCCAAAGATGCAGAGGAGATGCGCCTGAGCGCTGAGCGTGAGCGGCGCCGAAGCGCAGCCTGGGATAAGTTCTACCAAGAACCTCGCGGGTGCGATAACTGGCAGAGCGACCAACACATGGTTGAATGCCTGAGCCTCAAGAGTCACGCCAAGGCCGAGTTCCAACGCAAGTGGGCAGCCGGCGACTTTGATCAACCTCAGAGCTGAAGCAAGACGCCTACAGTCCACACTTGAAGCGCTGCCCCCCATGACACAACGATTGGCCCCTTTCATCACACAAGCCTTCGGATAGCCTGGACAGACAAGGAGACGCCTCAGTGGGATTTTTATCGACGATCAAGAGCATATTCGGAGCCAACAACATATCCGGAAAATCCAGCAATGCGGGCCAGACTGCTGCCGAGATTTCGAGAATGGGACTTAATGACGACGGATTCTCGACCCTTGAGTTCTGCGCAACCCTGCAACTGAGAACGCCTCTTGAAGCGCTCAACTACCATAGAGTCTCTCACCCATCAGACGGCACACCACCGCCATATGAACCAGCCATGGCTAATGGAATATGGATTCCAGTGGTGGCTCCTGCATTTGCCGCCTTGCGGACAGGAACAACTACGGCATCAGATATTGGCCCGATTCCATTTGATGACACTGGTTATGTGAGCTTCTTAAAAATCGTCCGCAGCATCGTAGAGAAGCGATCTAGCATAGATGGACGTCGGCGCTTACTTCAGGAGGAACTGACTGATGATCGCTGGGCCAGCTATGTCAGCGCCCATGGCGGTAGTGATTTTTTGATTAATCGCTTCTTCCCGCCATTCGTTTCAACTATCAGCGGACTGTCCGTCGAGACTCAGGACTCAATGATCGCTATAGGCTTAACAACCCCGCGGTTAATTACTGAAGCGGCGGATGACACACTGTTAAGCCTCAAAGGTGTAGGCCCTGCCAAGCTCCAGACTATCCGTGCTGCGTGCATAGCGTCTGGAAATCCTGATTCAACATACACCGCAGCATCAGCACTGAACGTTAGTAATATTGGCTGATTGATACCAACACCAAAGCCCCGCCACCGAGCGGGGCTTTTTGTTACCGCCCTCCCCCGGCCGTCCTGGCCGACTGATCCAGAACACCCAAGCCCCGCCACCGAGCGGGCTTTTTTGTGGGCGCCAATGGCCTGACTCACTTACACGCCCAGAGAATATGCACCAAAAACCACCATTTTCGATAAAAACGGTGCATATCACCGAAATCAAACTTTTTATGCACGTGTGCATTGACACCTGTAATGCACCAGTGCATATTTAACCCGTCGACGCAGCAACACCGCATCGACAGGCCGAGAGGCCTCGGGCAACCGAAACGCTCTTTACCACCGCCAAGATCCTCGCCAGTCGATCCGGTTTATCCGTACAGCGCGAGCCACAAATTTCGACTGCCACGCCAGCTCTGGAACTGGCCGTGCTTCCACATGCAAGCACGCGATGTTGTGTAGCCACCCGGCCCGCCAGTAGCGCGCCTGGGCAGCGAGAAGACTCCGGCACCACGCACAACTAGATCGCCGCAAGGCAGGCCAGCCCACAGTGCCGAATAACTGAGGCAGCAACACGCAGCACGGAATTTTCACTGATGCACCTGGCGACGGGTGCATTGGGAAACCAACCGGAGGAACACCATGACCAGTAACGTAAAAGTCTCAGCCCACTGCGGTCACGATAAAGAGGTTCGCGTCACCGTGACGGGCATTACAGACCACGCAACCGGCGAGGTCGGCGTCATCGAGACGTTCACCCTGCAGGATGGCGAAACCGCCGAGCGAGCAATCTACGACAGCCGCGAAGTCAAAGCGGTTGAGGTGTTGAAGTAACAACCAGCGCCACGACTCGCCGCCGTTAGCGGCTACCTGAGCACCAAGCGGCCGCTGTGTCCGCCCTCTGCTGATGATTAGCTCGCCGGCCCTAAGCTGCCAGCTCTCGCGTCCCAGCAGGAAACACAGAAGCCGGGCAATAACGCCGTCAACGGCCCGTAGCCCCGCGGGTGGCATTAGGGGGGACCGATCACCTGGGCAACCAGGCTGCATCGGAGAGCATCGAGCATGGCTGCAACCATGTGTTTTGCAGGACGCCCATAAGAAGCTTGGGTTCGATGCTCTACCGATGCAGACATATCGTCGGCATCACGCCCGCTTTGGGCATTGGTAAGGCACTTGGCCCGCCGTGAGGCGTCACGATACATCGTAGGCACGAGCACTGGAGTGCTCGCCAGCGGACCAATACCCCGCAAGCCTGGCCGGAGCGGCGCACCCCGGCAAACATTCAACACCAGCCCGATTCGCTCGGGCTTTTTTGTGCGCGCTGAACGGCGCCAGGAGGCACCTGTGAAACTGCAGCAGATCGAACAAAGCATCCATGAAGCAATCGACGCTGGCGACGAGCAAACCCTGGCCGCATACGCCGAGCATTCCGCGGGCTGGATTGATAGCGCGCTGGTAACCGAGCTGTGCAAGGCGCTGCTGAGCGATACGCGCCGCGGCACATGGCCAGAGCTGATGGCCGTGATCATGGATCGGGCACCAGATCTTGCCCTGGTCATTTTCAAGATCGACCAGCACACCGACAAGCATCGCGCAGAGTTCATGGAGTGCGAGGCCCGTCGAGTGTTCGACGCAAATCAGGCGGAACAGGAGCGCGCAGCGTGAAGAAATATCGCGACCCGAGCATCAACGGCCTGATCGGCCAGCTAATCGCCGCCGGCCTGTACCTTCCAGAGCAGCTTAGCCGCCAGCCAATGCGTGAAAACGGCATCTGGATCGCCGAGGCAAAAGCATGAGCGCCCGCCAGCGCACCAGGCGCATCGCCCACTGGCGCGGATCTGCAGTCGCGTTCTTGGTAGTAACCCTCTTCTGCCTGCTGCTGGCCGCTACCGACGCCATACAGCAGCTGTAACCCCTTCCCCCTCTTCACCCAATGCGCGCGCCGCAGCTTTGGCGCGCCTGGAGATCTACATGAACCAAAAAGTAGTCGACCCGGTGCTAAGCCAGGTCAGTCGAATCGACGCAGACACCCGCTCCCTGGTTCTGGCCGGTGACAGTTTTGAACGCATGATGAAGCTGGCCGACCTGATGGCTAGCGGTCGTGCCACGGTGCCAAAGCACTTCCACAACAACCCGGCCGACTGTATGGCCGTGGTTATCCAGTCAATGCAATGGGGCATGAGCCCCTACGCTGTCGCGCAAAAGACCCATGTGGTCAGCGGAACCCTCGGCTACGAGGCACAGCTTGTTAACGCAGTGATCACTGCGATGGCGCCGACTGTAGATCGCCTGCATTACGAGTGGTTTGGACCTTGGGAAAAGATCATCGGCCGCTTCCGTGAAGTTGAAAGCAAGAGCAAAAAAGACGAGGACACGGGCGAGCCCAAGAAATTCCGTTTTCCTGACTGGAAACTGGAGGACGAGAAAGGGCTTGGCGTTCGGGTGTGGGCAACCATGCGCGGTGAGGACGAGCCCCGCGAGCTGACCTTGCTACTGGCCCAGGCTCGCACTCGCAACTCAACACTGTGGGCTGACGATCCAAAGCAGCAGCTTGCCTACCTGGCAACCAAGCGCTGGAGCCGCCTGTACTGCCCTGACGTGATCATGGGCGTGTATTCCAAGGATGAGTTGGAAGAGTCAGAAAGCGGGCCGCGCGATGTGACACCGCCCTCTCCGCAGCCCCCTGCATCACCTGACCTGCCGCCATACCCCGACAGCAAGCTGGAAGAAAGCATGCCTGCCTGGAGCGCCAGCTTCGATGCAAAGAAGAGCAGCGCTGCCCACGTCATCGCAAAAATCAGCACCAAGTACACGCTCAGCCCCGAGCAAATCAAACAGATCGAGGCGCTTGAGGCGCTTGAAGGAGAGCAAGCATGAAAATCCATACCGAGGTACAGGGCTCGCCGGAGTGGCTGGCATTGCGCTCCAAGTTCTTCACCGCCTCCGAAGCGCCCGCCATGATGGGCGTGTCGAAGTACCAGTCCCGCACCGACTTGCTGGCCCTGAAGAAGTCCGGCATCGCGCCGGACGTTGACCAGGCTACGCAGCGCATCTTCGACCAGGGCCATGCAGCAGAAGCATCGGCCCGCGCCATCCTTGAAGACATGATCGGCGAGGATCTTTTCCCCGTCGTCGCCTCCAGCGGCATGCTGCTGGCCAGCATGGACGGTATGACCATGCTTGAAGATGTGCTGTTTGAGCACAAGCTGCTGAATCAAGGCCTGGTAGCGCAGATCAAGGCCGGCGAACTTGAACCGCACTATTACTGGCAGCTTGAGCAGCAACTGCTGGTCAGCGGCGCCGAGAAGGCGATCTTCGTGTGCTCGGACGGAACTGCCGAGAACTTCCATCAATTGGAATACCGGCCAGTGCCGGGCCGAGCCGAGCAGCTGCTGGCCGGCTGGGCTCAGTTTGAGGCTGATCTGGCTGAGTTCGTACCAGTCGAGCAGCCCCAAGAAGTGGTAGGCAAGGCCCCGGATGAACTGCCTGCACTTCGCATTGAGCTGACTGGCATGGTGACCGCCAGCAACCTGAAAGTGTTTGAAGAGTCGGCCATGGCCGTTATCGGGGCGGTTAAAACTGACCTGCAAACAGACCAAGACTTTGCCGACGCCAAGAAGGCCGTAAAGTGGTGCGGCGATGTTGAGGCGGCTGTTGAGGCAGCCAAGAAGCAGGCGCTAAGCCAGACCGCCAGCATTGAAGAGCTGTTCAAGGCTCTGGACCGGGTTAAGGCCTATGCCCGCGACACCCGCCTGGCGGTGGACAAGCGCGTCAAATCGCAAGAGGTGTCGATCAAGGTAGCGATCAAGGCCAAGGCCGAGGCTGCCTTTACCGATCACATCGCCACGATCAACAAGACCCTTGGCCGCCTGGTCATGCCTTCGGTGGCCACCGACTTTGCCGGCGCCATGAAGAACAAGCGCACGCTGGCCAGTCTGCGCGATGCCGTTGATTCCGAACTGGCTCGCGCCAAGATCGAAGCCAACCGTATCGCCGACGCAATTCGCATCAACCTGGAAAGCCTGCGCACTCTGGCAGCCGACCATGCCTTTCTGTTTCGTGATGCGCAGTCGCTGATTCTCAAGGCCAATGATGACTTTGAGCTGCTGATCAAGTCGCGCATTAACGAGTACGAGGAAGAGCAAGCCAAAGCTAAAAAGCTCGAGGAAGAGCGCGTAGCCAATGAGGAAGCTGCAGCCGCCCTCCTGGCAGAGAAAAGCAAAGATTCATCACCTCCGGCGAGCGAGGTGCAGGTCCTACCAAGTGCCGCTGTTGCGCCCTCTCCAGCGACAGGAACAGCACCAGTTGGTGTTTCCTCGCGCGGCAGCGTTACCCGCTCAGCGCCGGCTGCTAACGCGCAGCCTGAGCCTGTGACACAGGCCCAGGTGCGGCGCATCACCATCGTTATCGAAGGGCCAACTGAAGACGTTGCCTTGGGCATGACGGCGTTTGGCGGCTGGATCACTGCCGCCTACAACTACGACTGCTCGGACATGATTAATTCGTCTGCGGCATAACCCGATCACGGCGGCACGCCTGCACAGCGTGCTGCCGGATAATTTAGGAACAGCTCATGAAGAACGCATTCGATACCGAAACAACCGGCTTACCTAACTGGAAGATCCCGAGCGATGACCCGAGCCAGCCACACCTGGTTGAGCTTGCCGCCCTGCTCTACAACGATGCCGGCGAACTGGTTGAGCAGTTTGAGGCGATCATCAAGCCGGATGGCTGGATCATCCCTGACGATGTGATTGCTGTTCACGGCATTACGAACGAGCTGGCAATGGACGTTGGCATCAGCGAGGCCGAAGCGCTTGAGGGCTTCCTGGCAATTCATGCAAAGGCCAGCTTGCGGATTGCCCACAACGTCAACTTTGACGATCGCATTATCCGCATCGGACTGAAGCGCTACTTCAGCGAGGAAATTGCAGATCAGTTCAAGGCCGGCCCGAAATACTGCACCTGTCAGCAGTCGCGCAGCATTGTGGCGCTTCCAGCGAACAAGCTGCCAAAGCTGGGCGAAGCCTACAAGCACTTCACCGGAGAAGAGCTGATCGAGGCGCACCGCGCCGCTGCTGACGCCGCCGCTTGCGCCCGCGTTTACTTTGGCATTCAGGCGCTTCAGCCTGTCGGAGAGGTTTTCTGACATGGCCCGCGGCGTAAACAAAGTCATTCTGGTCGGCACCTGCGGCCAAGACCCTGACACCCGCTACATGCCCAACGGCAACGCGGTCACCAACCTGAGCCTGGCCACCAGCGAGCAATGGACGGACAAGCAGACCGGCCAGAAGGTCGAAAAGACCGAATGGCACCGCGTGGCCATGTTCGGCAAGGTTGCCGAGATTGCTGGCGAGTACCTGCGCAAAGGCTCCCAGGTCTACATCGAGGGCAAGCTGCAGACCCGTGAGTGGGAGAAGGACGGCATCAAGCGCTACACCACTGAAATCGTCGTGGACATGCAGGGCACCATGCAGTTGCTGGGCGGCAGGCGTGAGGATGGCACGGCGCCGCAGCAGCAGCGCCCATCGCAAGATCAAGCAGCCCGCCAGCCAGCCCCACGCACGCAGCAGCCAACCGGCCAGCCGGCACCGGACTACGACAGCTTCGATGACGACATACCGTTTGCCGACCCCTACCGAGGCTCCCGCTGCCTCATCGTCTAACCGCTTCGGGCGCCCATGTGGCGCCCTTCTTTTTGCCGAGACATTCCCATGTATGCACCTGCACTGATTGCAGTCAAAGCGCCTGAGCGCAACGAACTTGCCGCACTGATGGCCTCCTTCACCGGCCGCGTTCAGGTACTCAGCCACACCGAGCGCGCGCCACACCGGCCAACCAGCTACGGCAAGCAAAGCGCCAAGCCGAGCACTTACCGGGACGCCGCCAAGAAAGAGACTCAGGCCGTCGCCCTGATGCGCGACAACCTGATCATCACCGACAACACAGGCAGCGCGCCGCGCACGCCCCGCCAAATGCGCGGCCTGCTGCGCTCGCACGGCATCTGCATGACCTCGCCGGATGTTGAGCGCCTGGCAGCGCGCTACCAGATCACGCTCAAGCGGCCGGCGGCTTCGGAGTGAAACGCATCCGAATCATCCGCAAAATCGCGGCACGGAGAATCGCAGACCATGATCTGCGTAATAGCGATCGCGCACCAAAGCTGCGCGAGCCGCTGACTCAAACAGTGAAGGAGGCCCCCTGATGGCCAAGTCCCAGCAGGAGCGCAACCTGGCTTCAGCAGAAAAGGATGCAGCCCGCGGCGCTGAAGAGTTGCGCCTCAAGACCTACCCGGGCACAGCTGCCGCCCTAGCAACCCTCATGCAACGCCACGGCATCAAGCAAAAAGGTGAGGCCATGTCGCTGATGCTGATCAACCTGGCGGCCATGCCTGCCGAGCAATCAGCGCCAGCCTTCGCAATTCCGCGCCACGAAATACACATAAGCGAAAGCGTGGCGCGCGAACTCGCCGAGTTCGTTGCTCCAGATGAGCCCGAATAACCAACCCAGCAAGCTGCATCCGGTCACGGAGGGCAGCGCCTACCCGAGATAATCGACATGCCAATCCGCCACAGCATCATCCACCTGATCGACAAGAAGCCAGACGGCACGCCCGCCGTGCTGTATACCAGCAGCAGCGAGCTGGGAGAGTCGCAGGCACTCGACAACATGCACGCCGACCTCAACGACAGCTACAACGCCAAGCAGGGCAAGGCCTGGGGCTTCTTTCACGCTGAATCTGGCGTTTACCCGCTCAGCCGCTGGCTTGGCGAGTACATTCGGACCGAGCGTGATTTTGTCAGCTTCAGCCGTCAGGCCGTGGAGCACCTGGTGAAGCTGATGGAGGAATCTAACCTTTCCACCGGCGGTCACGTTCTGTTCGTCCACTACCAGCAAGGCATGACGGACTACCTGAGCATCGCCCTGCTGCAGCACAGCGAAGGTGTGACCGTCACCGACGCACTGTGCGTGACGCAGGCCAAGCACCTCGACCTCGGCCAGCTACACCTGGCCGCGCGAATCAACATTTCAGAATGGCTGAACAACGCCAACTCCAAGCAATACATTTCGTTCATCAAGGGTAAGAACGGGCGAAAGGCGTCCGAATATTTCCGCGATTTCATCGGCTGCCAGGAAGGCCTGGACGCGCCAAGCGAAACCCGCACCTTGCTCAAAGCGTTTAGCGACTTCGTTGAAAGCGAAGATCTTCCGGAGGATCTGGCGCGGGAGAAAACTGACGCCCTGCTCGGCTATGCAACCAGCCAGGCCAAAATCGGCGAACCGATGACCTTGGTGGAGCTGTCCGAACTGATAGATGAAGAGCGGCCTAAAGCCTTCCACGACCATATCCGAAACAAGGATTACGGCCTGTCGACAGAGATCCCGGCGGACAAGCGCACCATCAACCAGTTCCGCCGATTCACGGGCCGCGCCGAAGGCCTGTCGATTAGCTTCGAGTCTCACTTGCTGGGCTCGCAAATTGAGTTTGATAGCGCCCGTGACTGCCTGACGATCCGCCGCGTTCCGACTCAGTTGAAGGAACAGCTGAAGCGCAACGGCATCTAGCCGCTATTTCTGCCGGCGCCAGCACGGCGCCGCGCCTATCACTTACCGCAGCCTTGTAACGCATTGGCACACGCCAGTGCCGAGGAACGACTAGATGCAGATCGCCAACGAAGACACCCATGCCCTGGCCGCCGACCGTGAGCTGTACCTGGCTGACCAGGACGGCGCTACCACCAGCGTGGCCGAGGTTCAGGCATACGCCTACCGGCTTGGCGCCGAGCGCGCCCTGCACACTGCTGGCGTTGCCGAAATGCACAAACTGCTGACGCAAATCAGCCGTGCGCACTCCAGCGGCTTGCCCAAGGCAACACGCGAACGAATCGCCGCCGTGCTGTAAGCGCCGCCCGCCCGGCCACCCGCAGCACGACACCCTTAATTCACAACGCTGCATCCGGTGACGGAGGGCGGCACCTGGAGAACATCGATGCACTCATCAGTTCTGATCGGTCGTAAAGGCGTACCGGTGATCTGTCAAAGCATTGCGCCGCTAGAGCTAAGGCGAGCAATACAGCCAGACAACGACCGCGAGGAATACATGCTCTTACTGATTTAGGAGTTGGCCTTGCGAGCTGCTGATACCGAGCAACTGGGCAGCGATTATGACAAAGACGACGATGACGAACTGATAGCTGAAAAGCTGAAAAGCTGACGCTGGCAGAGAAGGTCAGGCGTTCAGAGGGTCAAGTCAGCATCATGCTTGAGCGGATGGAGAGCAATCGAAAGCAAACCCATGAAATTCTGCGACTGATTAAATCGGCATTTCTCAACCAAGCGATGATTGCAAGCCAGGAAGAGAGATTGGACGGCCTGCTGCATGGCTTGGAGGCCGTAAAAGATTTGGTCGGCAAAAAGTGGGACGACCTGAATCCAGCCTAAACCCCACCATGCCCGACCATTCACAGCCTGATGCTCGGGCGGGAGGGTGGAGGCGGTCAGATTAGTACGGCCTCAAGGCTGTACTTCTGCAGGTCGCGAATCTGGTGGAACCAATAGAAGACTGCTTCGGCAGCTTCTTTGGAGTCGAACATTTCAGCCGACTCCTGGTTACCAAGGCGATACCGAAGGCCCTCATGATCGGGGGTAGAACCGTAGAACACGCCATCATCGCCAGTCATCTTTACAACCCAAGCCATACCGAGCTCCTTTATTCGGCCCCATGCCGGCCCTCGACCCTACCCCACATATACCCCTCACGCCACCATGGCGATATCAAACTCACAGCGCTGCATCCGATACCGGAGGGCAGCGCCTGCATGGAAATCAATATGCGCGCAATTGACCTATTTTCTGGTGGCGGCGGCTTCTCAACTGGCGCAGAGCTGGCAGGGTGCGATGTTGTATGGGCGGCAAACCACTGGCCGGAAGCTGTTGAGTGGCACACCATCAACCACCCTGGCGCTGTTCACGTCTGCCAAGACCTGCACCAGGCGGACTGGTCGAAGGTTCCGGCGCATGACCTGCTGCTTGCCTCGCCGTGCTGCCAGGGCCACAGCAAGGCCCGCGGCAAAGCCAAGGGCAATCCACAGCATGACGCCAGCCGCAGCACGGCCTGGGCCGTTGTCTCGGCAGCCGAATATCACCGGCCTGATTTTGTGCTGGTGGAAAATGTCCCCGAGTTCCTTGACTGGCAGCTGTATCGCCCATGGGCGCTGGCAATGAATGCCCTTGGCTACTCGGTCGCGCCGCACGTCATCGACGCTGCAGACCACGGCGCACCGCAGAACCGGGTGCGTCTGTTCTTGGTGCTGGCCAAGGCGAAAGCGCCGCTCATGCTTCAGATGCAGCGCCAGCAGCACATGACGGCGCGCAGCTTTGTCGACTTCGAGTGCGCGGGATGGTCGCCAGTAGAGAAGACTGGGCGAGCGGTGGCAACCCTTGACCGGGTGGCAGCTGGGCGCAAGGCATTTGGCGAGCGCTTCATCATGCCCTACTACAAATCGGGCAGCGGCCTAACAGGCCGGAGCCTTGACCGGCCCATTGGGACGATCACAACGAGGGATCGGTGGGCAGTGGTGGATGGCGACCGCATGAGGATGCTGAACCGCTTTGAATGTCGAGCAGCTATGTCATTCCCCGACGACTACCAGCTACCCAGCAACCATCGGCTGGCGGTTCACCTGATGGGCAACGCTGTTTGCCCGGTGCCCGTTTCGCGAATCATCACGGCATTACAGCGTGCGGCATGAGTCGAATAACAACGCAACCGACAGAGAAGGCCCCCTCAGTTTCGATACAGCCGCGTACCACAATGATTGCAAATAAAAACGCGGTCTTCGTCGTTGGCCCGTGTAAGCCCCCAATTTTTGATACTGCCGGAATTACAGACCACACACTTAATGCCGCGCAGTGTCCTGCATTGGGGGTTAGCCTCTAAGTAGTCACTCACTTGCGGCAGCGACCGCCAGCGAAAATACTCCTGCATGCTCGTCAAGAACGGCACAGAAAGAGCCGCTGCGATAAGGGCTATAACACTCCAGAAAGCTACACCTGCGGACACAAATACCTCCCGTCCATAGTCAAAAAACTTGGCTTTTCAGTCCGGGCGCAAGCACACACAGACCAGCCTGAACGTCCATTTAGTGGTCTTGGCAGAGACTGCTCGTTCGATGGCCGGCGTGATTATACCTAAGCCCCACCCTGCCCGGTCGTTCCTTGCCTGATGCGCTGACCGGGGGGGCGGAGATCACAAGTGTAGTGCGCGCCATGGCTCCCAAAGCAATACATCGAGCCATGCAATCAGCTGTAAAAGCTTTGGCAGCAGTAAATTAGCAAGCATCTGAAGCAGCAGCTCTTCGGCGAAACGCAACATATTGCACCTCATTTAGTTGGCTTGAGGTGCTCATTATCTTGCGCTCGATCCCGACGATGCGCTGACGGTAAAGGTGTGGTCACTCAAAAAGGCCATAACCAGTCAGCACCCCACCCCATCGATTTCAAACCCACAACGCTGCATCCGATACCGGAGGGCAGCGCCTGCATGGAAATCAATATGCGCGCAATCGACCTAATCGCTGGCGGCGGAATGAAACAGAAACGCAAACAGAAGCCGCCGCCAGCAGCCAAGTTCGCAGTAGTGCTAAACCCAGGAACGCTGTTCCAGCAGGTCGATGTGTACTGCAGCACCTTGAACAACGCTGAAGCGTGGGCTCGAGATATCAGAGAGCCTGACCTTGAGGTTGACGTTATGAAGGTGCAGCCGGATGGCTCACTGACGACAGAGTTCTAAGCCCCACCCTACCCGGTCGTTCCTTGCCTGATGCGCTGACCGCGCGAGTGGAGAATTTTAATCGCACACAATTAGCTCAGAAGTTTTTCACTAAGAGCGGCTTCAATATCACAAGTAATTTCTTTCACATATCCAACCACACCATCATAATCACCAGCATAAAACCCATTAACTCTAACCCCACCAGCAATTATTCCTCTCGAAAACAACTTACTATCCACCTCACTCAAGCCACCAGAATTCCAAAATAAATATCTATCAATGCATTTAGTACATGCATCTTCGAACATCAAAATTTTTTGGAATTTAATTTCGTAACTTTCACCCCATACTGCAACGCACTCCAAAGCAATAGACTCTATCTCAGCACGAGCCAATAGAATCGAATCACGCGCAACCCTAACTAAATTACGATATCCTTCACTATTCTCAATAACAACACCAGCATCAGAGGCCTTAACCTCAGAAACCACAACACGAACATATGACCAAGAACTAATGACAGAGGCTTTATACTTACTAAGGCTTACAGCCAACCTCCTAGCAAGATCATGATCCTCAGCAGCTCTTATCTGACGCTTCCAGCTATTTATTCCCGAAACAGCCGCAAGCAGTGCTGCAACAGTTGCAAATCCACCAATAGTTTCTGAAAGATCATGAACATTCTTTATAACAAAAAAATCTGCTGGTGCTTTAACACCACCCCAAATAGCTCCAGCGCCAAATAACAGCACACACCCGAACCAAATAAACCAATCCTTTCCCATACAACCCCCAATGCAATGATCGCCAGATTATGCCCCGTGCATAGCTAGGCGGCGAGGTATCTCCATGCCCACTGAAAGACCAATCCTATTCAACGATGAAATGGTGCGCGCCATCCTCGGCGGCCAGAAGTCGGTAACCCGGCGCGTGATCAAGGATCAACCAGACACAACAGAGGAACGACTTCGTGAGCTGGGCGCCTGGGTCGAAGGGCTCACCCTCTCACAGCACCTCAACCAGGCATGGCGAGCGGGCTTCATTCCGGTCGACTGCCCCTACGACCAGCGAGGTGACCGGCTGTTGGTGAGCGATGAAATCCTGCTGGAGATTACCGACGTGCGTATCGAGCGCCTGCAGGACATCAGTCGGGGCGATGCAATGGCTGAGGGATGTCCATTCCCCAATCTCAACGGCGATGCCGTAGGCAGAACCGATCCTGTTGGCTGGTTTAGCGCCTTGTGGGAGTCCATCTACGGGGCCGAATC
This sequence comes from Pseudomonas anguilliseptica, assembly GCF_900105355.1. Lineage (NCBI taxonomy): Bacteria > Pseudomonadati > Pseudomonadota > Gammaproteobacteria > Pseudomonadales > Pseudomonadaceae > Pseudomonas > Pseudomonas anguilliseptica. The sequence continues at coordinate 3,800,457 of NZ_FNSC01000001.1, read as the reverse complement.
ATGGGTCGCCAACACCTGGGTGTGGGTGGTCGAGTTCAAGCGAGTGACGCAATGAACAACGCCGCGCCTAGTCATTCTTTTCCAGATGCGGACGGGGTTTTATTCTTCTAGTTGTTCCGTTGCATAAATTTTCGCCCAGTCTGGCAACGGGGCAGCTTTCTGTGCCGCGTACTCCAAAGTCGGTAGAGCCAGCAACAAAAGATCTCGGGAGTTAACAACCGCATCCCCCCATGTGGAGCGAAAAAACTCTTTTTGCAACCGCGATATTTGCCCCCACTCCTTGATTTCCCTTTCCACTGAAACAATCACACCCTCAATTTCACCTATCGCCCTAGCAAGATAGCTCGCCACGGATATATCAAGAGAAACAGTATCCTGAACATCCTCTCGTGAAATGCGATCAGCAAAAACCTGCAATTTTTTGAATTTATCCCGAATATCTGATATCGGCTCAGATGAGTCCAAATCGTCAAAATAAACCCACCCCACAAACTCGGAAAGCTGAGCATTCATGGCCCCAGCTATTGGCCATATGCGCGACGCCGCGAGTTCTCCACGCTGTTTTTCTTCTCTGCGGGTCTTCCGATCAGAAGATCGGGCCAACCAAAGAGAAACCAAAACAGCAGATAGAGTTCCTATTGCAGACAACGAATTCCAATCTAACTGCAAATTAAGACTTAAACTTGGCAATAACTTGAAAAATATTCCACCACATAAAAACAAGAGTACACAAACAAGCCACTGAGTCAGTTTACCATCCATAAATAAAATCCTCTCCGAAAGCCCAATTATGTGTGGAGAATAGTTTAGATGCGAGGACTCCCAGCAGTGAGCAAGCCCACCGTATCCCACACCATGACCTGCGCCGCCCAGGCCGTGATATGGCAGCCATTTATTGAAGATACCGGCAATCCTGAGCCAGCCCTGCTAGTTCAGCGCGATGCCTCTGGCCTGCTGATCATCACCCAGGAAGGCCGCGACATTCTGATCCAGCCCGAAACCCTGCCCGAACTGATCAAGCAACTGCGCCTCCTGGCGCAGTAACCCTCCCCCTCTCAATCACCCTGCCGCCCACGGCGGGATAGGAGAAGTCATGTCTGACTTTCAAGCGGAAAGCACACCAACCGCCCGCAAGCATCACCAATGCTGCGAGTGCGAGGGGAGCATAGAGCCTGGGCAGAAGTACCAGTTAATAGCGGGCAGCTGGGAAGGCCGCATGCACTCCTTCAAAACCTGCATGTCATGTCTGGAGGCCCGCGATTGGGCAACATCGCAAATTGAGTGGTGCGGTGGCGACGACCATTTGTATTACTTCGGCCAGCTTGAAGAAGACCTTTCGATCATGGCGCCGGAGATAGTCACCCAGGACGGCAGGCGCTTTCACGCCTACCGGCTGGGGGCGCAGATAGCCAATCGCCGAATGCTGGCCAGAGCCAAGCTGAAAGCCGCCTAACCCCAACAAACACGCCCGCGCTAAGCGGGCGCGGAGCACTTCTATGCCTGCAGCAATCGCGCAGCAACGGGCGGCTATCGCCCCGAGATTCATCAGAGCCATGGATGCTCCCGCCTACCTTGGCATGTGCCGTGATGAGTTCAACAAAACAGTCAGGCCGCATGTAAGCGAGTTCCCCATTGGGGTCCAGGGTGTCGGTTTCGATCGCCAGGAGCTTGATGAATGGGCGGATAGCTACGTTCGGCGGATGGCGGTTGAAAAGCACGCACATGCAATCCAAAGTGACCCTCGCAGCGAGTGCCAGGGCAAAGGAGTCAAGAAGCCATGGCAAGAAAAACCATCACGGGCCTCCAGAAGCAGCCGAACGGGATCTGGAGGATCGACAAAATCTACAAAGGAGAACGATTTCAGGAAAGCACTGGAACTTGTGACCGGGAAGAAGCAGAGCAGTACCTGATCCACCGACTTGAGCAGTTGCGCCAGGAGAAGGTTTACGGTGTCAGGCAGGTGCGTACATGGCGGGAGGCGGCGACACGGTTCCTGATTGAGTTCAAGGACCAGGCCTCAATCAAGCTGTCCGCGCACCACCTGGCAGGACTCGACCCGTACATCGGCGCCATGCCTTTGACCCATATCGACGACCAGGCGCTTGCCCCGTTCATTCGGGACAGGCTGACGGAAAGCAAGGGGCAAGATGGGAAGCTCAAGAAGGCTGTCAGCAACCGGACGATAAATATCTCGATTGAGCGTGTTGTGCGTATCTTGACGCTCTGCACGCGCAAATGGCGGGATGATGAGCGCCGGCCGTGGCTGGATAGCGTTCCGCTGCTGACCAAGCTGGAAGAGAAAAAGGCGAGCCGTAAGCCATACCCGCTTTCATGGGATGAGCAGTCGGCTCTGTTTGCTGAGCTTCCAGACCACCTGCACCGGATGGCGCTGTACAAGGTCAACACGGGTTGCCGGGAGCAAGAAGTGTGCAAGCTGCGCTGGGATTGGGAGATCAAGGTGCCGGAGATAGGTGCCAGCGTGTTCCTGATTCCCGCGGATTTCGGCGGCAGGAATGAGCGCTCTGGCGTGAAGAACGGCGATGAGCGCCTGGTTGTGCTGAATAGCGTTGCGCAGTCGGTGATCAACCGGCAGCGCGGACTAGATCCTGAATGGGTGTTCCCTTACGGGCAGCCATCAGGGCCGGTTCACCGGATGAATGACAGCGCTTGGAAGAAGGCGAGAGTGAGAGCAGCTGACAAATGGGAGAAGGACCACAAGTCAGCTGCGCACCCTGGTTTCCGATCCATCCGCATCCACGACCTGAAGCACACGTTTGGTAGACGGCTTCGGGCTGCTGGTGTCACTGAGGAAGATCGCAAGGCGCTATTGGGCCACAAGAACGGCAGCATCACCAGCCACTACTCGGCGGCAGAACTTGATCAGCTGATTGCGGCTGCGAACAAGGTTTCGGTCACCGACTCACGCGCTCCGGCGCTGACAATTCTCAGGAGGAAGCACGGGTAAATATGAGTAGTCACTTGAAAAGTCACTACGCCAGAAACAACAAAGCCACCCGAAGGTGGCTAAGTCATTGAAAAATATGGTCGGGACGGAGTGATTCGAACACTCGACCCCTAGCACCCCATGCTAGTGCGCTACCGGACTGCGCTACGCCCCGACTAGGCGTGAATCCATTTTCAGAGACCCGAAAACGTCGTGAACTATACACTAAGCTTCTGAAATGCGGAAACTTTTTCAGTAGCGCAACTATTTCCTAAGGACTAACAAGACATCCTCAAGCTCAGTAATCATTTGCTTGATCAGTTGCTTGTACTGGGTGCTGTCATCTTTCGCTTCGTCACCAGAAAGGCGCTGGCGCGCCCCTCCTATGGTAAAACCCTGATCGTACAAGAGCGCCCGGATCTGCCGAATCATCAGCACATCCTGGCGCTGATAATAGCGGCGATTACCACGCCGCTTAACTGGGTTGAGTTGTGGAAATTCCTGTTCCCAGTAACGCAGTACGTGCGGCTTGACAGCACAGAACTCGCTGACTTCACCAATGGTGAAATAGCGCTTGCCGGGTATAACGGGCAGTTCGTCGTTATGACTTGGTTCCAGCATACGCCTCGACCCTGGCTTTAAGTTTCTGGCCTGGACGGAAAGTCACGACACGGCGAGCCGTGATCGGAATTTCCTCTCCTGTTTTTGGATTGCGACCGGGGCGCTGACGCTTATCGCGCAGATCAAAGTTACCGAACCCCGAGAGCTTGACCTGTTCGTTGAGCTCCAGCGCTTGGCGGATCTCCTCAAAGAACAGCTCCACCAACTCCTTGGCTTCCCGTTTATTCAGGCCCAGCTCTTCATACAGACGTTCCGCCATCTCAGCTTTCGTCAGAGCCCCCATACGCTACTTCCTTAACGTGGCGTTGAACCTTTGTTCCAGGGAGGTGAGAATATTTTGCGTTGTGGTGCTCACCTCATCGTCATTAAGAGTGCGCGATGGATGCTGCCAGGTCAAGCCAACGGCAAGGCTTTTTCTATGAGGATCAATACCTTTACCGTGATACACGTCAAATAGCTTGAGGTCGGCCAGCCACTCGCCTGCTGCTTCACGAATCGCACCGAGCAAATCCTGCGCAGGCACGTCCCGATCGACCAGCAAAGCCAGGTCGCGGCGTACTTCTGGGAACTTCGACAGCTCCTGGAACTTAGGCATAACGCCCTGAGTGATCTCACCCAGCACCAGCTCAAACACAAAGACAGCCTGATCCAGCCCCAACGCCTTCGACAGCTCAGGATGAATAGCGCCGAGGAAACCGACGACACGCCCTTCACGCTCAATGCGCGCCGTTTGCCCCGGATGCAGCGCGGCATGTTCGCCCGGCACAAAGGCAAAGCTGTCGCCCGCACCCGCACTGGCCAGCAACGCCTCGACATCAGCTTTCACATCATAGAAGTCAACATCATCGCGGCCATGCGCCCAAGCCTCAGGCAGACGACCACCACAAATCACGCCCGCCAGCATCGGCTCTTGCTTCAAACCTTCAAGCTGCCCAACAAAACGTAAGCCACTTTCGAACAGGCGCACACGCGACTGCTGACGATTCAAGTTGTGCTCGAGCGCCTTGATCAAACCCGGCCACAAAGAAGAACGCATCGCCGCCATGTCTGCAGAAATCGGGTTCGCCAACATCAGCGGCGCAACACCTGGATTGAACAGCTCGAACAACTTGGGATCGATAAAGCTGTAGGTGATCGCCTCCTGATAACCACGGGCAACCAGCAAACGACGCAGCGCAGGCAGTTCAACAGCCGCTTCAGCCTTGGCCTGCGGAGCCAAACGCGCTTGTGGGTAACGCACAGGCAAGCGGTTGTAACCATACAAGCGGGCAAGCTCTTCGATCAGATCGACTTCCAGGCTGATATCGAAGCGGTGGCTTGGCACACCCACTTGCCACTGCCCTTCGCCATCGGCACTAATGCCCAAGCCCAAAGCCGCCAGCAAACGGATAATTTCGGCATCATCCATCTTCAGGCCGAGCATCTGCTCGATGCGCTCAGCACGCAGCGTGACCGGTGCAACGCTCGGCAAGTGCTCCTGATTGACGACTTCGATAATCGGCCCAGCTTCGCCACCAACGACTTCTAGCAACAGCGCAGTCGCCCGCTCCATAGCCTCGCGAGCCAACTGCCAGTCCACGCCACGCTCGAAGCGGTGCGACGCATCCGTGTGCAAACCGTAAGAACGAGCCTTACCAGCGATGGCGATGGTGTCGAAGAACGCACTTTCTAGGAACAGATCGCGGGTCTTTTCGTTGACCCCGCTGTGTTCGCCGCCCATCACGCCGGCAATGGCCAAGGCACGGCTGTGATCGGCGATCACCAGCGTATCGCTACGCAGGCTGACTTCCTGACCATCAAGCAGGACAAGCTTCTCGCCTTCCTCGGCCATACGCACGCGGATGCCGCCATTGATCTCGGCGAGGTCAAACGCATGCAGTGGCTGACCCAGTTCAAGCATCACGTAGTTGGTGATGTCGACAGCTGCATCGATACTACGCACATCGGCGCGACGCAGACGCTCAACCATCCACAACGGCGTGGGCTTGGACAAATCGACATTGCGTACAACCCGACCGAGGTAACGCGGGCAGGCTTGCGCAGCCAGAATTTCAACTGGGCGCACTTCATCATGGCTCGGCGCAACTGCCGCAACTACCGGGCGAGTGACAGGCGCGGCGTACAAAGCACCGACTTCACGCGCCAGACCAGCCAACGACAGACAGTCACCACGGTTCGGGGTCAGATCCACCTCGATGCTGGCGTCATCCAGATCCAGATAGACACGAATATCCTGGCCCACCGGCGCATCAGCCGGCAGCTCTATCAGGCCGTCATTTTCTTCGCTGATCTGCAGCTCAGAGGCCGAGCAGAGCATGCCGTTGGATTCAACACCGCGCAGCTTGGCTTTCTTGATCTTAAAGTCGCCGGGCAGTTCGGCACCGATCATGGCGAACGGAATCTTCAGGCCAGGGCGCACATTCGGCGCGCCGCACACCACCTGAAAGGTTTCCGCGCCGCTGCTGACCTGGCACACACGCAACTTGTCCGCATCGGGGTGCTGCTCGGTGCTCAGCACCTCACCCACCACCACACCGCTGAATACACCGGCGGCCAGCGATACGCTGTCGACTTCAAGACCGGCCATGGACAGGCGGGCAACCAGATCGTCGCGGGAAACCTGCGGGTTTACCCAGCTACGCAGCCATTGTTCACTGAATTTCATACTGTCTGTTCTCCTGAACCAATTCGATTACGGAATGCGGGGGCGCTAGCGAAATTGCGCCAGGAACCGCAGGTCGTTATCGAAGAACAGCCGTAAATCGTTGACGCCATAACGCAGCATGGCCAAACGTTCGACCCCCATACCAAAGGCAAAACCCTGGTATTTCTCAGGGTCGATGCCGGACATGCGCAGCACGTTCGGGTGCACCATGCCGCAACCCATAACCTCCAGCCAGCCGGTCTGCTTGCACACTCGGCAGCCTTTACCGCCGCACATCACGCATTGCATGTCGACTTCGGCCGACGGCTCGGTGAAGGGGAAGAATGAGGGACGGAAGCGCACGCCCAGGGGCTTCTCGAAGAACACGCGGAGGAACTCCTCGATGGTGCCCTTGAGGTCAGCAAAACTCACGCCCTCATCGACCAGCAGGCCTTCGACCTGGTGGAACATCGGCGAGTGAGTGATATCGGAATCGCAGCGATAAACACGACCGGGGCAGACAATGCGTATCGGCGGCTGCTGCGATTCCATGGTGCGCACCTGAACCGGCGAGGTGTGGGTACGCAACAACATGTTCGCGTTGAAATAGAAGGTGTCATGCATCGCCCGGGCCGGATGGTGGCCAGGGATATTGAGTGCTTCAAAGTTGTGATAATCGTTTTCCACTTCCGGACCTTCGGCAATGCCGTAGCCAATGCGGGTGAAAAACTGCTCAACGCGCTCCAGCGTCCGGGTTACCGGATGCAGACCACCAGAAGCCTGGCCACGGCCCGGGAGGGTCACGTCGATTTTTTCGGCGGCGAGCTTGGCGCTCAGCGCAGCCTGTTCCAGAGTTGCCTTACGGCTGTTCAGAGCATCCCGAACCTGATCCTTGGCGGCATTGATCAACGCACCGGCTTGCGGACGCTCTTCTGCCGACAGATTGCCCAGGGTCTTCACCACCTGAGTCAATTCGCCTTTCTTGCCCAGATAGTGAACCCGCAATTGCTCCAGGGCATTCACATCGTCGGTGTGGCTAACGGCCTCAAGCGCTTGCGAGACCAGCACATCCAGATTTTCCATTTACAGACTCCAGATACGAAATAGGGGAAGAGCTTGAAGGCTCTTCCCCTATTGGTGACGTTTAGCACCGGGCGAGCCCGGTGATTGTCGGGGACTTAAGCCAGTACGGCTTTCGCTTTCTCGACAATCGCAGCAAACGCCGCTTTTTCGTTCACTGCCAGATCAGCCAGAACCTTACGGTCGATCTCAATGGACGCTTTTTTCAGGCCGGCAATGAAACGGCTGTAGGACAGACCGTTAACACGAGCACCAGCGTTGATACGAGCGATCCACAGAGCGCGGAACTGACGTTTTTTCTGGCGACGGTCGCGGTAGGCGTATTGGCCTGCCTTGATCACCGCTTGCTTGGCAACGCGGAACACGCGTGAACGTGCGCCGTAATAGCCTTTAGCGAGTTTCAGAATTTTTTTGTGACGCTTGCGAGCGATAACGCCGCGCTTAACACGAGCCATGAGTAATTTCCTCTATCTTGACCGATTAACGAACGCGCAGCATGCGCGCCACTTTTGCTACGTCAGACGGATGCACCATGGTGCTACCGCGCAGTTGACGCTTACGCTTAGTGGACATCTTGGTCAGGATGTGGCTCTTGAAAGCGTGCTTGTGCTTGAAGCCGTTAGCGGTTTTGAGAAAACGCTTGGCTGCACCACTCTTAGTTTTCATCTTTGGCATGTTCGGATACTCCGCATTCAGTTGATAAACATAACCGCAAGGCCTGCCGTGCCCTGGTGGTTACTTCTTCTTTTTGGGGGCGATGACCATTATCAGCTGGCGTCCTTCCATCTTTGGATGCTGTTCAACGGTGCCGTATTCAGCAAGGTCACCTTCAACCCGCTTCAACAACTCCATGCCCAGCTCCTGATGCGCCATCTCACGGCCGCGGAATCGAAGCGATACCTTGGCCCTGTCCCCATCACTAAGGAAACGTACCAGGTTGCGTAGTTTTACCTGGTAATCCCCTTCCTCCGTCCCTGGACGAAACTTGATTTCTTTAACCTGAATCTGCTTCTGGTTTTTCTTTGCCGCAGCAATCTGCTTCTTCTTTTCGAAGATCGATTTGCCATAGTCCATCAGCTTGCAAACAGGTGGCACTGCATCGGCAGAAATCTCTACCAGATCCAGCTTGGCCTCTTCGGCCTTAAGAAGCGCGTCTTCAATTGACACAATCCCAAGCTGCTCACCCTCAGCGCCAATTAGCCGAACCTCGCGTGCCGAGATATTCTCGTTGATCGGGGCCTTCGGTGCAGCTCGTTTATCTTGTCTCATTTCACGCTTAATAATGATTACTCCAAATCTTGGCGACCACGCCGGGAAACCGCCTGCGCAAGAAATTCAGCGAATTGAGTGACGGGCATTGAGCCCAGATCAGCACCTTCACGGGTACGCACGGCGACAGTTTTCGTCTCAACCTCCCGATCTCCAATAACCAAGAGATAGGGAAACTTGAGCAAAGTATGCTCGCGGATTTTAAAGCCTATCTTCTCGTTCCTCAAGTCAGACTTGGCACGAAAACCGCTTTGATTGAGCGACTTCTCCACTTCGAGGGCAAAATCAGCCTGTTTATCAGTGATATTCATCACCACGGCCTGAGTCGGAGCCAGCCAAGCAGGGAACGCACCTTCGTAGTGCTCAATCAGAATCCCGATGAAACGCTCGAACGAACCGAGGATCGCACGGTGCAGCATCACCGGATGCTTACGGCTATTGTCCTCACTGACGTACTCCGCCCCCAACCGCACCGGCAAGTTAAAGTCGAGCTGCAAGGTACCACACTGCCAGACACGACCCAGGCAGTCCTTCAGTGAGAACTCGATCTTCGGCCCGTAGAAGGCGCCCTCACCCGGCTGCAGATCATAAGCCAGCCCAGCGCTATCGAGCGCCGCCGCCAACGCTGCCTCGGCACGATCCCACAAATCATCCGAACCCACACGCTTATCCGGACGCGTGGAGAGCTTGAGCTGAATATCGGTAAAGCCAAAATCAGCGTAAACAGCCTGAGTCAACTTGATAAAGTCTGCCGACTCAGCCTGCATCTGCTCTTCGGTACAGAAGATATGCGCGTCATCCTGAGTAAAGCCACGCACACGCATGATGCCGTGCAGCGCACCGGACGGCTCATTTCGGTGACAAGCACCGAACTCGGCCAGACGCATCGGCAACTCGCGGTAGCTCTTAAGCCCCTGATTGAACACTTGCACGTGACACGGGCAGTTCATCGGCTTGATCGCGTAATCACGACTTTCCGACTCAGTGGTGAACATGTTCTCGGCGTAGTTTGCCCAGTGCCCGGACTTCTCCCACAGCGAGCGATCGACCACCTGCGGGGTCTTGATCTCGAGATAGCCATGCTCGCGCTGCACGCCACGCATGTACTGCTCCAGCACCTGATAAAGAGTCCAGCCATTGGGGTGCCAGAACACCATGCCCGGCGCTTCTTCCTGGGTGTGAAACAGATTCAGACGCTTGCCGATCTTACGGTGATCGCGCTTCTCAGCCTCTTCAATGCGCTGGATATAGGCCGCCAACTGCTTCTTATCAGCCCAGGCAGTGCCGTAAACGCGCTGCAATTGCTCGTTCTTGGCATCGCCGCGCCAGTAGGCACCGGAGAGCTTGGTCAGCTTGAATGCCTTGAGGAAGCGCGTATTCGGCACGTGCGGGCCACGACACATGTCGACGTATTCTTCGTGGCAGTACAGACCCATAGCCTGCTCATCCGGCATATCTTCAACCAGACGTAGCTTGTATTCCTCGCCACGGGCGGTGAAGACATCAATAACTTCGGCGCGCGGCGTCACTTTTTTGATGACGTCGTAGTCCTTCTCGATCAGCTGCTGCATGCGCTGCTCGATTGCCGCCACATCATCTAGAGTGAAAGGACGCTCAGATGCGATGTCGTAGTAGAAACCCTCTTCAATGACCGGACCGATCACCATCTTGGCAGCGGGAAACAACTGCTTGACCGCATGACCAATCAAATGCGCGCAGGAGTGGCGAATGATTTCCAGGCCTTCCTGATCTTTTGGCGTAATGATTTGCAGGGTTGCGTCGCTATCAATCAGGTCACAGGCATCAACCAGCTTGCCATTGACCTTGCCAGCTACCGTGGCTTTAGCCAGGCCAGCACCAATAGATTGCGCCACCTCGAGCACAGATACCGAGTGATCGAACGAACGCTGACTGCCGTCGGGAAGAGTAATGATGGGCATGGCGCCTCCTCTCCTAGTGGCGACCTCTACCAAAGGCCACATGGGTTGGGATGAGCCAGTAAGCGATTCAGCGGTATACCTGCCATACAGTGGCGGGAGCTTTTCAGCCAACCAAAAACCGAACCGGGGTCACTGGAGGTTTTAAACAGCGATTAACCGCACGGATGCTTGCAGAAAGCCGGGCTTGCTGGCAAGAACCCAATAAAAAAGGGCCGCCTAGGCGACCCTTTTCCTACCAAATCTGGTAGGCACGATTGGACTCGAACCAACGACCCCCACCATGTCAAGGTGGTGCTCTAACCAACTGAGCTACGTGCCTACAATGGGTGCGCATTCTACGGCCACGCAAAAAACTGTCAACCTATTTTTTGCGCTAACTGCCTGAATAACTGAATTTTTTACTGTTCTACAGCGCGTTTAATATTTCACACAGGCCACTAGCCGGGCATTTTTAACTCAGGTAGCATCTGCCCATTCGTAAAAAATAAAGAACAGAGGTTGCAAAATGGCGCACACAGCTTATCCACAATCCTATTACGCGGCCTCCGCCAACCCGGTACCACCGCGCCCGGAATTGAATGCTGAAGTCGAAACTGACGTGTGCATCGTCGGCGCCGGCTACACCGGCCTGTCGACAGCCATAGCCCTGCTCGAGAATGGCTTTAAAGTCAGCATTGTCGAAGCCGCCAAGGTCGGTTTCGGTGCATCGGGTCGCAACGGCGGGCAGATCGTTAATAGCTACAGCCGCGACATTGACGTGATCGAGCGTAGCGTCGGCCCCAAGCAGGCAAAACTGCTGGGCGATATGGCATTCGAAGGCGGCCGCATCATTCGCGAACGCATCGCCAAGTACAACATCCAATGCGACCTCAAAAACGGTGGCGTCTTCGCCGCCAATACCCCCAAACATATGAAGCACCTTGAGTCGCAGAAAAAGCTCTGGGAACGCTACGGCCACACCCAGCTTGAACTGATGGACGCCAAGCGCATCCGTGAAGTGGTGGACAGCGACGTTTACGTGGGCGGCATGCTGGACATGAGCGGCGGCCATATCCACCCGCTCAACCTGGCCTTGGGCGAGGCGGCAGCCGTCGAATCACTGGGCGGCGTGATCTATGAACAATCCCCGGCCATCCGTATTGATCGCGGTGCCAATCCCGTTGTGCACACGCCAAACGGACGAGTCAAAGCCAAGTTCGTGGTCGTCGCCGGCAACGCTTACCTGGGCAACCTGATCCCGGAGCTGTCGGCCAAGTCGATGCCGTGCGGCACCCAGGTGATCACCACCGAGCCGCTGTCCGCTGAACTGGCGAAAAGCCTGCTGCCACAGGACTATTGTGTTGAAGACTGCAACTACCTGCTCGACTACTACCGCCTGACCAGCGACAAGCGCCTGATCTTCGGCGGCGGCGTGGTCTACGGCGCACGCGACCCGGCGAACATCGAAGCGATCATTCGCCCGAAAATGCTCGAGGCCTTCCCGCAATTGAAGGATGTGAAGATCGACTACGCCTGGACCGGCAACTTCCTGCTGACCCTGTCGCGCCTGCCGCAAGTCGGCCGCCTGGGCGACAACATCTACTACTCACAAGGTTGCAGCGGCCACGGCGTGACCTACACCCACCTGGCCGGCAAGGTCCTGGCCGAAGCTCTGCGCGGTCAGGCAGAGCGCTTCGACGCATTCGCCGACCTGCCGCACTACCCCTTCCCTGGCGGCCGCCTGTTCCAGGTGCCATTCAGTGCCCTGGGTGCTTGGTACTACACCCTGCGTGACAAGCTGGGCGTCTAACGCCCAGCCCGCAAACAAAAACGGCACCTTAAGAGGTGCCGTTTTTCATTCTCTCTTCCGACGGTTTTACAGCTGCGCATCCGGCCACACCTGATGCGCCGTACGCAACGCCCGCTGCGCTGCCGCCGTACGACCTTGCTCTTGCAGCTCCTGCACCGCCGTCAACCACGCCTGCTTGAGCGGCTGCTCCGGCAGCTGATTGGTTGGCATGACCAACACCGCCCAACGCCCCGCCTCGCCCCAGGCATCGTCGAAGCTGGCAAAGCTGGTGTACCAACGCTGGGTATTGCCCGAACGCAGTACCAGCGTACGCTCGCGCTGGTCATAGCCCACCAGCAGCGCAAAATGCGCCCCCGGCCCGCCAAACAGACGATCTTGCATCACCAGCACTGGATGCCCTGCCGACACCTGCTGCATCAGTACATCCAGATTACCGGGCAAGGGGTAGACCAGCAGATCATAAGAGCGCGCCACCGCCTCAAGCCCGGCTTGCGCGCTTTGCCCTTTGGTCAGTTGCTGAATGCGCTCATCCACTAAACCAGGGCTGGTGATCACCCCATGATGATTGAGCAACGCCGCCAACGCCGAAGGCCCACCCTGCGCATCACTGAGTTGGAAAAACGGCACATCGGCCAGTTCGACCCGCTCAGGCAGGCGCTTGGTCTCAGGCAGCAGCTGTGGCCCACTGGCGCAGGCAGAGAGCAGAAACGACAGAGCAAACGGCAGAAGCTTTACTACGCGCACAGACTGAAACATCACTCACCCATTGGCTTGTTTGTGGCGCAGAGCATAACGACGAAGTGCCGATGCCCCAACCTATCTACGCAAAATGCCGAATTTCCGGCAGGCAATGCCCAAGTCATACGCACAAACGAAAACCCTCTCCAGGCTGATAAACTGCCGAGCATTGCATCTAACGCTACCTTCACCCGGCACCACCACCGAATCACGGCCACCGCCCTTGCGCCCGCCACCAAACAGATAGATTCCAATGCCCGATAACTGTGCACCTGCCAACACGCCTCCAACCATGCTTTCTCGGCGCTTCTCCGTTGCTCCAATGATGGATTGGACGGACCGTCACTGCCGCTTTTTCCTACGCCAGTTGTCTCAGCACGCCCTGCTGTATACCGAGATGGTCACCACCGGTGCGATATTGCACGGTGACGTGGCACGCTTTCTGCGCCATAGCGCTGCCGAATACCCGCTCGCGCTGCAGCTGGGCGGCAGCGTGCCTGCGGATCTGGCGGCCTGTGCCAAGCTGGCGCAGGAAGCGGGCTATAACGAGGTCAACCTCAACGTCGGCTGCCCCAGTGACCGGGTGCAAAACAATATGATCGGCGCCTGCCTAATGGGCCATCCACAACTGGTCGCCGACTGCGTGAAAGCCATGCAGGATGCGGTGGATATCCCGGTAACGGTAAAGCACCGCATTGGCATCAACGGCCGCGACAGCTATGCCGAGCTGTGCGATTTCGTCGGCACCGTGCGCGATGCCGGCTGCCGCAGCTTTACCGTGCATGCGCGCATCGCCATTCTCGAAGGGCTTTCGCCCAAGGAAAACCGTGAGATCCCACCTCTGCGTTATGAGGTGGCGGCGCAGCTTAAACAGGACTTCCCTGAGCTGGAAATCATCCTCAATGGCGGCATCAAGACCCTTGAAGACTGCCAACAGCACCTGCAGACCTTCGATGGCGTGATGCTGGGCCGCGAGGCGTACCATAACCCCTATCTACTGGCGCAGGTTGACCAGCAGCTGTTCGGTTCCTCCCGCACGGCCATGAACCGTTTTGAGGCCATGCAGAGTATGCGCGGCTATATCGCCGCGCACCTCGCCGAAGGCGGCAGCATGCACCACATCACCCGCCATATGCTCGGCCTGGGCCAGGGGTTCAATGGTGCGCGACGCTTTCGCCAACTGCTCTCGGTGGACATTCACAAGACCAGCGAGCCACTAACGCTGTTCGATCAAGCGGCGCAATTGCTGCAAGGCCGCTGACTCGGGTAAGGTCGGTGCATCTGCAACGACAAGGCTGTGTCATGACCTCCAAGCTGGATCAACTCAAGCAGTTCACTACGGTAGTCGCCGATACCGGCGACCTCGACGCCATTGCCCGCCTGAAGCCGGTCGATGCCACCACCAACCCATCCCTGCTGCTCAAAGCCGCCGCAATGCCCGGCTATAGCGAGCAGCTAAAGCATGCCGTCAAGACCAGCCAAGGCGACTTGGGTCTGGCCTGCGACCATTTTGGCGTCGCGGTGGGCGGTGAAATTCTCAAAATCATCCCCGGACGTATCTCCACCGAAGTGGATGCACGCCTGTCCTTCGATACTCAGGCCACTTTGCGCAGAGCCGAACGCTTGATTGGCCTATATGAAGAAGCCGGTATTGGCCGCGAACGCGTGCTGATCAAGATCGCGTCGACCTGGGAAGGAATTCACGCCGCCGAGCAACTGGAAAAAGCCGGCATTCAGTGCAACCTGACCCTGCTGTTCTCTTTCGCCCAAGCGCAGGCCTGCGCCGATGCCGGCGTATTTCTGATTTCGCCCTTCGTCGGGCGCATCTACGACTGGTACAAGAAAGCCGAAGGCCGTGATTATGTCGGCGCAGAAGACCCCGGCGTGCAGTCCGTTACGCGCATCTACAACTACTACAAGGCCAACGCCTACCAGACCGTGGTGATGGGCGCGAGCTTCCGCAATATCGGCCAGATCGAACAGCTGGCTGGCTGTGATCGCCTGACCATCAGCCCCGAACTGCTGCAGCAACTGGCCGATGACCAGCAGCCACTGGCGCGCCTGCTCAGCCCTGGCAAAGCTGCCGAAGCCAAGCAGCGCCTGAGCGAAAGCCAATTCCGCTGGGCCATGAATGAAGACGCCATGGGCACCGAAAAGCTGGCAGAAGGCATTCGCCTGTTTGCCCGCGATCAGGAAAAGCTGGAAAAACTGCTGACTGCTCAAGCCTGAATGACCTGAATGCAAACGGGGCGCTCATTGAGCGCCCCGTTTGTTTAACCACAAGTCAATGATGCTCGAGGGCGTTAACCAGATCGTGGAAAGCTTCGCGATTGGAGTCATTCAACCCCATCAGTATGCGGTGCGCTTCCAGCACCTTGGCACGTACCAGCTCTTCCGATTGATCCTGCGACGGCAGGTCATCCAGACAATCCGGGCACGGCACCGGTGTATCGACGATATTGAAGACCTGATCAAAACCCATCGACTGCAACAGTCGCGTGATATCGGCGTGGGTGGTCACCACCGTCGGCAACAGACCGATCTTCTGCCGCGACAGAATCGACAGTTTGGCCAGTAGCCCAAGAGTCGTGCTATCGATACTGCGGGTCTCGGTCAGATCAATCACGATGGCTGAGAAGTTCAGCGCGGTGAAGATTTTCTCGATGGTCGAATCCAGCGCCAAACAGAGGGTCAGGCGCACTTCACCGACAAACTTCAAGATGAAGGTGCCATCTTGTTCGGCAAACTGGATTCTACCGGGGCTTATCCCAGGGTTCATGCAAGGTTCCTGCTTAACACCAGCAAGGCAATATCATCCGGCATATCCCCCAGATTGGCCAGCCCAAAAGCCGTACGCAGGCCATCCAAGGTGCCCCCCGCAGAGCTGATCAACTGCGGCAACAGGGTTTCCTTGTCTTTCAAGGTATCGCCCGGCAACAGATCGAGAATGCCATCGGAGAGTAGCGTCAGACTGAAGGCCTCTGGCAGCTCCAGCTCCAGGTCGTTGTACTCGGCCTCGACAAACAACCCAACCGGTAAGCCGCGCCCTTCCAGGTAACGCGCCTGGCCTTCGCTGTAGAGCACCGGCAGCGGCAGATGACCGCCAATGCTATAGGTCAGACGGTTGTTTGCCTGGTCGATCACGCCACCGAGCATGGTCACGTGCTTACCCAACTTGCAGTTGATCAAGCCACGGTTGATATGACCGAGCACTTCAGAGGGTTTGAAATCCGGCAGGTTGCCACCGCGGCGCGACTCATACAGCAGGCGCGTGGTCATAAACTTCAGCAACACGGTGATAAATGCCGAAGAAGCGCCATGCCCGGACACATCAGCCAGATAAAAAGCGATACGACTGTCATCGACGCGGAAATAGTCGACAAAGTCGCCCGACAGGTACAGCGAAGGAATGATCTGGTGGGCGAAGTTCAAGCTATCAGCCTGCCACGGCGTTACCGGCAGCATATTCATCTGCACCTGGCGCCCGGCGTTCTGATCTTCCTGCAACAGGTGCAGGCTGGCCTGCAGTTCGCGGTTGGCGGTTTCCAACTCGTCGCGGTAGCGCTGGTTTTCCAGGCGCAAATTGGCGCGATCCAGCGCACGACGCACTGAATGCTCAAGCACGGCAAGATCGGCCAGGGGTTTGATCAGGTAATCGGCTGCACCCAAGCGCAAGGCTTCGACGGCATCGCTCATCACACCAGCACCAGACACCACGATTACCGGGGTTTCCACTTGCAGGGCATTGATGCGGCGAATCAGCTCGAGACCATCGACTTGCGGCATACGCAGATCGCAGATCACCAGATCCGGCGACTCGGCATGAAAGACTTCCAGCCCCTGCAAGCCATTGACAGCCTGCAGCACATGAAAACCACTGTCTTCCAGGTAGGCTGCGAGGCTCGCACGCACTACGTCGTCGTCATCGATTATCAGCAGCGTGGCACTGGTTTTGTGCATGAGGTATCCAGGCAAACTGCGCCGGGTATGGGTTGGCTTATACGTCAGGGCAACCGCCTGGACGCGCGAACTCGGCTTGCTTCAAGGCGCAGACGGTACTCCCATCCGCTACGTGATTCAAGCGTGTGCCGGTCGTCGCCGCACGACTTTACACCTCAAATCGGCCAAGGTTATAAGAGCTGCAGGACAGCCCCCATAACAAGAGGAAAAAGCCCATGAGCCAAAATGATCGTGCCTACAGTGAAAAACGCGATTACATCCGCATGCGGCTAGAGACCCCCGTCACCCTGCACCATGACGGCAAGGAAATTCCCGCACTGTGCCTCGACCTGTCCAGCACAGGCATGCAGCTGGAAGCTGAAAGCGCAGTAAAGATGGGCGACAAGGTACGTGTACACATCGCCTCTGATCACAACGAATTACGCGGCCTGGATGCCCAAGCCGAAGTGATGCGCGTCAGCACGATGGAAGACGGCCGCCAAGCATTAGGCTTGGCGATTATTTCCATGAGCTGAAATGCTCGGACAATAAAAAGGCGGCCCGTAACGGCCGCCTTTTTATTGACCCAACGGCATCAAAAATCGTCTTCGACCTCACCGTCACGCACTTTGAATTCGCGATTCTGCAGGTAGGCGTTACGGATAAAGATGTATTTGTCACCGCTGACCATGCGCTCAGCCTTGAGCAAGCTGGCCCGCAGGTCAACCGCCTGAACGCCGCTCACCACATTGCGCGTCGGCACATGATCGATAAACGCAGGCGCAGTCAGCATGCTGTCCGGCACCTTGCCGAAGGCATCACGCACGGTGCTCGGCCCCAAAAGCGGCAGCACGACGTAAGGCCCACTATCGAGCCCCCACACCCCCATGGTCTGGCCGAAATCCTCATCGCTGCGCTGCAGGCCCATCGCGCTGCCCACATCGAAGAAGCCCAGCAGGCCGAAGGTGGTATTGAAGATCAAGCGGCCACCGTCGACCCCGGCATCATGCAACTTGCCCTGCAGCAGGTTGTTGGCCAGGTTGCCGATATCACCGATATTGCGGAAGACGTTATGCACGCCATCTTCAAGAAACTGTGGCGTCACCGCCTGATAACCCTTGGCCAACGGCTTGAGGGTATAGGTATCAACGTTATCGTTGACCCGAAACATAAAGCGGTTGTAACCCTGCCACGGGTCTTCTTCGTTGGCTTGCGCCAGTGCAGGCAGCAACAGCACGCCGGTACAAGCAATCAACAGGCTCAATCGTTCAATCCAGCTCGCACCGGTCATACGCATCACAGTCGCTCCTTGAAAATGCTCAGGCTGCCACAGGCGCCAAATCAGGCCGCGCAGTATAAAGCGCCAACTCTATAAATAGGCAGCATAGCGGACGAAAAAATAGCTGAAAATCATACCGTCTGTTGCCGTAGAGCCCAGTAATTGTCGCCAGTGCAAACAAGCCTTCATCTGTCTGTAACCTGCATGCGCTAGCCTGGACTAGACCATTTTCAAGGACGGCACATGCAAACGCCCGCCAGCTCGCCCGCCTTCACCGCCATTCTATTTAGCCTGTCCGGCTGCCTGGTTGATTTCGGCGCACGCACCATCCCTCTGACCCTGCAGCGCCTCTACCCAAAGGCAGCCAATCAGCAGAGCCTGCAGCTGGCCCTAGGCCGTGAACCCTTGGCTGAAGAGTGGCAGGCCTATCAGCAGGCTCTCTGCGAAACCGCATGCGAGCATGCCGAAGCCACGCCTGCTGCCCTGCCCCTGCTTGAACAGCTGCACCAACAGATCGTGCCCTGCGCCTGGCTGGATGAACTGCCGCGCGACGCCAGCATCAGCCTGGCCGGCGCACTCCCGGACTGGCTACCCGGCACACCCAGTCATAGCACTCGCCCATGGCCGGCACCCGACTCCATCTGGCGCAGCCTGATAGAGCTGCAGGTTGATCAGCTTGAAGGCTGCGTCTTGGTCAGTGGCGAACCGCGCCTGCTACAAGCAGCTCTGAATGCCGGCATCTGGACCATCGGCCTGGCCATCAGCGGCCCGCTTTGCGGCCTGGCACCGGCCGATTGGCAAAGTCTGTCGATGAGCGAACGCGATCGACTGCGTAGCCAGGCCACCCTCAGCCTGTATCGTTTGGGTGTGCATTCGGTCATCGACCAGCTCAGCGACCTGCCTACCTGCCTGGCGGATCTCAGCCTGCGTCGGCACAAGGGCGAAAAGCCCTGAGCAAGCGCCAGAATGCCGGTCGAATCAATGCCTCACGCTTGATCCAAAGCAAGCAAAGCCTGCCGGCTTGGATTAACCTGAAGGCATGCAGAACCTTTCGCCCCTGCGTAAGGTCAGTCAATCTGTCGACTACCAAAGGGAGAACTCCATGCCTGCAAGCCGCCTGCAGCAACAACTGCAAGACCTGCGCGACCAACTGGCTGAACAGCCACCGTTGAGTGAAGAGGAACGCGCCGAGCTGTTTGTACTGACCCAGGAAATTGAATTGCAGCTGGCCCGTCAGGCTGCCGCTGCACCTGACGCAACCCTGATCGACGGGGTCAACCTCGCGGTGGAGCGCTTCGAAGCCAGTCACCCAACCCTCGCCGGCACCCTGCGCAATATCGTGCAGAGCCTGGCCAACATGGGCATCTAAACACCGCAGCGCTAACGAAAACCCCAGCCTAGCTGGGGTTTTGCATTACTGGCGCGCCAAACGTTGATTATCAGGGCTGATGGGCCCGCTGCTGCGGTAGGGGTTGATGTCCAACCCGCCACGGCGCACATAACGCGCATACACCGTCAGATGCTCAGGCTTGAGCAGGCGCTGCAGGTCGAGAAAGATTCGCTCCACACACTGCTCGTGAAAATCCGCATGCTGGCGAAAGCTCACCAGATAGGCCAGCAGACTGGCGTGATCCAGTGCCAGACCGCGGTACTGCACCACCAACGTACCCCAGTCCGGCTGGCCGGTGACCGGACAATTGGATTTGAGCAAATGGCTGTGCAGGCTCTCTTCGACCACTCGCGCGGCATCACAGTGCAGCAGCTCAGGCTGCGGCTGCTCATAGTTGCTGATGGCTACATCCAGCTCGTCGATACAGACGCCTGGCGCGGCCTGCACACCTTCAGCCATTACCTCAGCCAGGCTGCGCACGCGCACGCCAACAGGCTTGCCGGCGGCTGCCGAGAGATCCTGTACCAATACCGCCACCAGCTCGTCAGCACTGTTGAATACCGACTGATTCAGCGAATTGAGGTACAGCTTGAAGGATTTCGACTCGATGATATTTGGCGAGTCGGCCGGAATGGCGAACTCGCCCATGGCCACCACCGGTTTGCCGGATGGCAACAACCAGGACAACTCAAAACAGTTCCAGAAATCCACGCCCTGATACGGCAGGGTTTCGGCACTCAGGCCCAGCTCAGCCCACTTGGCAGCACGCGGAATCGGAAACAACAGAGACGGGGTGTAGCTAGCGATGTACTCACTGGATTTGCCCAGTGGCGAATCTTCGGCGGCGGGATGCATGGAGAAAACCTGACTGGTCGAAATGCAGCGATTGTATACAATTTCTCAAACGGATTTAGGCGGCAAGCGCGAAGCCGAGCTTGCCGCGTAGCATCAGGCCAGCTCGGCCACTACAGCGGCCAACGCCTGAGCAGGATCAGCAGCCTGACTGATCGGACGGCCGATCACCAGATAATCGGAACCGACATCCAATGCCTGACGTGGCGTCAGAATGCGGCGCTGGTCATCCTGAGCACTGCCGGCCGGACGAATCCCTGGCGTTACCAGTTGCAGCGCTGGGTAAGTAGCCTTAAGCGCCTGCGCTTCCTGGGCCGAACACACCAGGCCATCCAGACCGGCCTGTGCGGCCAGACCTGCCAAACGCAACACCTGCGCCTGCGGTTCTAGATCCAGGCCAACGCCCGCCAGGTCCTCGCGCTCCATGCTGGTCAGCACAGTCACACCAATCAGCAGCGGCTTGGCCCCAGCGAGCTTGTCCAGGTTTTCTCGGCAGGCCGCCATCATGCGCAGGCCGCCCGAGCAGTGCACATTGACCATCCACACGCCCATTTCGGCGGCAGCCTTAACGGCCATGGCGGTGGTATTGGGAATGTCATGGAATTTCAGATCGAGAAACACCTCGAAGCCCTTGCCGGCCAACACGTTGACGATCTCCGGCCCGCAACGGGTGAACAGCTCCTTGCCCACTTTTACCCGGCACAAACCGGGATCGAGCTGATCAGCCAATGCCAGCGCGGCATCACGGGTCGGGAAATCCAGGGCAACGATGATCGGGGTCTGGCAGACGGACATGGGCGGGCTCTCGGGCAAGACAAATTCGGCGCGCATTGTAGCGGATGCGCCGCAGGCTTGCCGCTCCGGCGATCCGTCCGCCTCGCCCACAACTCAAAATAGAGCCGCAGCAAACCATGACTTACCGCTACTCGACAGGCTCATCTACGCATGAATCTGGCGCCGCAAATGCCTGGCGAAAGCTGAACGCCTGGGCGCTGGCGCCCTGCTCACGCAACAACGCCAAGCGTTCGGCAGCCTCCTGCACCGATGGTAGATGCCCTGCCGGTACCCACCACAGCACCACATGCGCCTCACTAACCTTGCGGAACCACTCCTGGCGACGCTTGAGCATCTCGGTATGAGCGGACTTGTACACGTAATCACTGAGTGCCTGCACATCGCGCCAAACTGACAGATTCACCAGCACATCATCGCCAAACGGGCGAAACGCCGTGGCATCGCCCGCCTCGCCCTGCAGACGCCAGATATAGCCGGACGAGGCTTCCGCCAGCGCATTGATGCGCTCCAGATTGGCGACAAAGTCGGCCATGCTTGGCGACTCCAGCGGCTCCTTCATCGTGGCGATATTCAACTGCGCGAGTTGATAGCTAGACATCAATGTCTCTCCTTTTTATGTAAATCCCTGAATAACCACTGCCCTGACTGCGCCCTACGAGCGCATCACAGCCTCGATGCACACGGCCAGCGACTCAGCGCGCCATGGGATCACCCCAGAATGAGCGCTCGCTTTCCTGGATAACATCCGCACGGCTTAAGCCCAGATCCTTCAACGCCACATCATCAAGCATGGCCAGACGCCGCCGTTGTTCGGCCAGCTGCCACCAGCGGGAAAACTGGCGGCCAAGCGCACGCAGTATTTCAAACGGCCGATGGCCCTGTAAGCGTCCGGCACTGACTAATGCATAACCTTTTTGACCTTTCATCTCGTCGCCCTCCTTGTGGGGTTGGCGACAGTCTCGCGCTCGGCTTATGATCAATCCAACGAATGTTTCTTATGCAATGCATCTCGGAGATTGATGTATGGCCAGTTACCCGAGCATCGATAGCGAACTGCTGCGCACCTTTGTCGCGATTGCCGATCACGGTGGCTTTACTCGCGCAGCGGAAATGGTCAACCGCACCCAGTCGGCCGTCAGCATGCAAATGAAACGTTTGGAAGAAGATGTGGTACAGCGCCCGCTGTTTGTGCGCGACGGCCGTCAGTTCAGCCTAACGGCCGAAGGCCAGTTACTGCTCGGTTATGCCCGACGCATTCTCAAATTGCACAGTGAAGTGATGACCAGCATGCGTGCCCCACATATGGTTGGCACCGTGCGCATCGGCACCCCAGACGACTACGTGATGCGTTTTATGCCGGGCATCCTTTCGCGCTTCGCCCAGGCCTATCCACTGGTGCAGGTGGAGTTGCATTGCGAGCCGTCGTTTCAGCTGTTGCAGCGCCAGGACCTCGACCTGACCATCGTCACCCGCGAGCCAGGCACCGAGATTGGCCAACTGCTGCGCCAGGAACGCATTGTCTGGGCCGAAGCCCATGGCTTCAGCCCGCATGAGCAGGAGCCGCTACCGCTGGCGATGTTCAATGCCCAGTGCTTCTGCCGCTCCTGGGCCTGCAACGCGCTGGACGCCATGGAGCGCGAATACCGTATCGCCTACACCAGCCCGAGCCTCTCGGCGATCATGGCGGTGGTCAGCGCCGGCCTGGCGATTACCGCCCAACTGCAGAGCCTGATCACCCCGGACATGCGCATCATCGGTACTGCCGAGGGCCTGCCGGTGATGCCCTCCGCCAGCATCGTGCTCTTGCGCAACAGTCAGACGCAGTCGCAAGTCACCGAGACCCTGGCCGAACAGATCGTCGAAGGTTTCAGACTTTAAGCGCGAGCAATACCGCACAAAGCAGCAGAAAACCGGCAAACAGCCCGCGCAGAACGCGCTCTGGCAGCGCGTGGGCGCACTTCACGCCCCAACTGATACTCAGCAAACCGCCTAGCGCCAAAGGCGCCCCCAGCAGCCAGTCGACGTGATCATGGGCCGCGTAGGTCGCCAGAGTCACGGCTGTACTCGGTGCCGCCAGAGCCAGCGACAGCCCCTGCGCCATAACCTGGCTGGTGCCGAACAGCGTGGCCAGTACCGGCGTCGCCAACACCGCGCCGCCAACACCAAACAACCCACCGAGCAAGCCGGCGCCACTGCCTAGCAGCGTCAGCCAGGACCAGGGATAACGCAGGCCAACCGAGAGCATGGCCGGCTTGCTGTACAGCCGAGAGAGGTTGTAGGCAGCCAGCAACACCAGGAAAACCACGAAACCCAGACGCATGCGCTCGGCATCCACAGTGACTGCCCAGCAAATATCAGGCTGGGCACCGCCAGGGCCAAGGCATGGCGCCAGTCGATGCGGTTGCGCTGGTGGTAACGCCACAGCGCCAACAGCACATTGGGCACCACCATCACCAGCGCCGTGCCCTGGGCCAACTGCTGATCCAGGCCAAACAACACGCCAAGTGCCGGAATGGCGATCAACCCACCGCCAATCCCAAACAGACCGCCCAGAGTACCGAGAGTCAATCCGAGCAGAAGGTTCAAGACAAAATCGAGCAAGGTCATCAGCGGGCTCCGAAGTGATGCCGCACAGCCTAGGCATTCGTCACTAGCCGCGAAACGCACAGCAACGCAAAATTGCTATGCATATAACGCATAGCAGAGCCTGACCATGAATCCCGATAGCCTGACTGACCAGCTCAGCCTGTTTCTCGATGTACTGGAAACCGGCAGCTTTTCCGCTGCTGCCCGCCGTCACCCGCTGACGCCCTCGGCAGTGGCCCGGCGCATCGATGCCTTGGAGCGCTCGCTGGGCAGCAACCTGTTCAGCCGCAGCACCCATGCCGTACGCGCGACATCCGCCGGCCTGGCATTTGCAGAACGGGCCAGGCGCATCCTCGCCGAGCTGCACCTGGCTCGCGCCGAAGCCGTATCGCTGAGCAGCGCGCCGGAGGGGCTGATTCGTATCGACGCACCCGCCCCCTTCGGTCGGCGCCATCTGGCTCCGGCGATTGCCGAGTTTCTGGTTGCCTATCCGGGACTGGATGTGCAACTGCGCCTGATCGACAGCTTCGTCGATTTGCACGGCACACACCTGGGTGAGGTCGACCTGGTGTTGCGCATCGGCCCCCTGGCCGACACCCGCCTGGTCGCCACCGCGCTATCACCGATGGTTAGGGTCGTCTGCGCCAGCCCCGAATACCTGGCGCGGCGCGGCGTACCGCGCAGCCCAAGCGAGTTGCTGGAGCATGATGGACTCGACTGGGACAGCTTGGCACCGCCCTATGCCTGGCGCTTCGAGCAGGACGGCAAACTGCAACTGTGTCGCCCCAAACGCCTGCGCATGACCGCCAACAACGCCGAAGCACTGCTGTTCAGCACCATCGCCGGCTTGGGCATAGCTCATTTACCAACTTGGCTGATCAGCGACTACCTGCTGCGCGGCGAACTGCTGCCGCTGTTCTGCGAAGACGGGCTGCCAGCCCCCGAGCCCAGCGGCATCTACGCCCTGCGCCTGGAGCGCGAAACTAACTCACACAGCCGCTTGTTACTGGAGTGTCTCAAAGCCCGCTTCGGCCCTATAGCGCCCTGGGATCTGGCCCTGCAAAGTGACCTGCAGCGCAGCTAAACGCTAAAACAGCATGCATAAAAATGATCGGGCATCACTTTTAGCGTCACGATCGACAACCCGAAGGTTGGCCGCCATAAATGACGGACCATAAAAAAGCCCGACTCAAGGTCGGGCTTTTTCTTCTCGCTGTTAAAGCCGATCTTAAACCGGAGCTTTAGCGCGGGATTTGTACTCGCCGGTACGGGTGTCGATTTCGATCCAGTCGTCGATGTTGCAGAAGTCAGCGACTTTGATCTCGGTACCGTTGCTCAGCTTGGCTGGCTTCATCACCTTACCGGAAGTATCGCCACGGGCGGAACCTTCGGTGTAAGTAATCTGGCGAACGATGGTAGTCGGCAGGTCAACCGAAACCACTTTTCCTTCGAAGAATACGGCTTCGCAGACGTCGGTCATGCCATCGACGATGTACGGCATTACGCTTTCCAGATCGTCTTTGTTCAGTTCGTACTGGTTGAATTCAGCGTCCATGAACACGTAGTTCGGCTCGCTGTAGTACGAGTAGGTCACGTCAACGCGGTCCAGAATAACTGGCTCCATTTTGTCGTCGGCCTTGTATACGGTTTCAGTTGAGGAACCGCTCAGCAGGTTCTTCAGCTTCATTTTAACGATGGCGCTGTTACGACCGGACTTGGTGAATTCGGCCTTCTGGATCAGCCAAGGTTGGCCATCAATCAGGGCCACACTGTTGGGCTTCATTTCTTGTGCGGTTTTCATACGAATATCCGGGTTTGGATGGAATTACAAAATTCTTGGCCGCGTATCATAGCCAATTTAGGTAAAACTGCACCAGCGCCTCGGCAAGATCGGCCTGAGAGGCCCGTTGCAGACACCACTGTTCGGCATGTGCCTGCTGCTCTGGCCAGTTATTTAGCAGCTGATTCCAACTTTCGTTGACCGACTGACCGGTATTCCAGGCATGCCACAACTCGACCAAAGCACGCTGCCCATCCACTGACAAACTCTCCTTATAGAGAGCCAGGAAAGCGTCTAGCTTTTCCAGATGGGCGTTGTCCGTTTGCTCATAGATATGCCAGAGCAATGGCCGCCCAGCCCATTGCGCACGGACGAAGGAGTCTTCCCCGCGCACCGCATTGAAGTCGCAACTCCACAGCAGTCGGTCGTACTGCTCCTGCTGGATAAACGGCAGCACCTGAATATGCAGCTGACCACGCCGCTGCATATCCCCTGCGCGCATAGCGGTGCAACCCAGCCAAGCCTCTAGGTTCGCCAGAATGCGCCCTTCCGGCACCAGTAACTGATTGATTTGCGTATCTGTAGCCAAAACGTCCAGCCAGCTGGCCAGCGCAGCATTCTCATAGGCAAACAGGGAGATAAGCCGCGCCCCCGGTAACGGCGTTACACCAATAGTGCGCAGAAACATCTCACGGGCGCCGCTATCGGCCTGAAACGCCCGGCGCAGCACCAGCAGCTCACGCTCACGCAACAGGCCACCGCTGCCTACGCTAAAACCGGGAAAGAAGAAGAACTTCGATAGGCCATTAGACTGTAATGAAGGCAAGCCATGGCAACCCTCCACCCAGTCTTCGGCACTCAAGTATTCAAGGTTGAGCCAAAGCGATTTCTGCGAACGCTGTGCCATTGCGGCTATATAGAAGGCTGGCAACTCACAGGCAAACGCCTCAATCACCACATCGGCCGGTTCGGTTGCCTGCCAGTCGGCCTGCCATAAACAAATCTCGACACCCTGCTGGGTTTGCCTTAGCGCCTGCGCGTCAGCCTGCGGACACAGGCGCACAAACGCGCCCAGATCATCCACCCACAACCGCACCGCCATACCGTGCTCGACCACCAACTGCCGCGCCAAGCGCCAGGTCACCCCGATATCGCCGTAGTTATCGACAACGCTGCAGAAAATGTCCCAGGTTGCGCGCATGCGCTGCTCCGTTATGTGCCGAGCCCACCTTAAAGGCGACAGAGCGGTCAGCAAACGTCAGAAACGAAAAAGCCCGACACGTGGTCGAGCTTTTTCGTCAATCTGTATGGCGGTGAAGGAGAGATTCGAACTCTCGATACGATTTCTCGTATACACACTTTCCAGGCGTGCTCCTTAAGCCACTCGGACACTTCACCGGGGCTCGACTGGCATTGCTGTCTGTCGAGGCGCGCTAATCTAGCCGAACAGTCCCGCAAAGGCAAAAGCTTTTTTCAAAAGATTCATGCGCTTATGCCAAATGCAGGGACCAGTCGTGACATTTGTCGGCCTTGTTCGGATCACCGCTAACCAAATAGAAGAAAGCTCGGGAAACAGACAGGCTAACGGCAGCAAGCGCAATGCGCACTGACCAGCCAGTCAGCCATCGTGCTTTACCTGACCGATACGGATGAGTAACGTCTGCTGCACTTCAGCACAAGGAACCCGACCATGAGCGACCTGATCAGTTACCAACTCGACGATGGCATTGCCACCCTGACCCTGTGTAATGGCAAGGTGAATGCCATCTCCCCGGACGTGATCACTGCCTTCAACGCAGCTCTGGATCGCGCCGCGCAGGACAAGGCCATCGTTATCATCACCGGCCAGCCGGGCATTCTCTCCGGTGGTTACGACCTCAAGGTGATGACTTCCGGTCCGCAGAATGCCATCGACCTGGTGGCTTCCGGCTCCACCCTGGCGCGGCGTATGCTCGCCCACCCCTTCCCGATTATCGTCGCCTGCCCAGGCCACGCGGTGGCCAAAGGTGCCTTTATTCTGCTCTCGTCGGACTACCGCATCGGCGTCGAAGGCCCATTCAGCATCGGCCTCAACGAAGTGCAGATCGGCATGACCATGCACCACGCTGGCATCGAACTGGCCCGTGACCGCCTGCGCAAATCGGCCTTCCACCGCTCGGTCATCAACGGTGAAATGTTCGACCCGCAAGGCGCGGTGGATGCAGGCTTCCTCGACAAGGTGGTGCCGGCCGAGCAACTGCACGCCACTGCCCTGGCGGTTGCCCAGCAGATGAAGAAGATCAACATGACTGCGCACAAGAACACCAAGCTGAAAGTGCGCAAGGCGCTGCTCGAAGCCCTCGACCAGGCGGTCGAGCTGGACAAGAAGCACATGGGGTAAACCTACCCAGCAACACCATCAAGCCCGACCCATGTGCCGGGCTTTTTGCATTTAATGGCAAAACAGTGACGAACCTGCAAGCAATCTGCCCAGACTGTATTACTTTTAACAGGTAAGGCCAGGGAGCAGAGGCACTCACGGATCTATTCGAAATTGCTGTCGGGAGCGTGTTATGAAAATTGCCCACAAGGTTGGTCTGGCCGCGGCCATCGTCCTGTTCCTCCCACCAGCCTGTTGTCGCTGGCGCAAGTCAGCCAGGTTCGCGAAACCCTGCGCAACCAGGTGGCCGCGAGCATCGCAGAGTCGAGTAACGCGCTAGCGCGGCAGATCGAAAACTGGCTCAACGCCAAACTCAAGCTGATGGACCTGATGGCGCAAAGCATCGACAGCAACTACAGCCCCGAAGAAACCCAGCGCATCGTCAATACGCCCATGCTGAAGAACGAGTTCATTCTGGTGTTCGGCGCCCTGCAAAGTGATGGCAAACCGATTAAGAACACTGACGAGTGGCAGCCAGCACCGGAATGGGACGGCCGTCAGCGCCCCTGGTATGCCACAGGCAAAGCTGGCAGCCAGGCTGTGCTCACCGAGCCCTATGTGGATTCCACCACCGGCGAAATTCTGATTTCCGCCGTGACCCGCATTACCAACGCGGGCGAATTTCTCGGCGTGCTGGGGGGGCGACATTCGCCTGAAAACCGTTGCGGATGCGGTCAACACACTGGACTTCAACGGCGCCGGTTACGCCTTCTTGCTGACGCGCAACGGCAACATCATTTCCCACCCCAATACCGAGCTGAACGGCAAGAGCTACAGCGAGCTGTTCGGCGGCCAGAGCCCGGCGCTAAACAAAGAGCTGCAGGAAACCAACGGTGGCGACAAGGAGCTGCTGGTGTCCTTTACCCCACTGCCCAATCTCAAAGGCATGGACTGGTATATCGGCGTGGTGCTGGACAAGGGCATCGTCATGGCCGAAGCCAATGCCCTGAGCTGGCGCGCAGTGATCGGCACCGTGCTGGGAGTGATCATCAGCCTGATCGTACTCGGCGTGCTGATGAACAGCCTGCTCAAGCCCCTCGACCACCTGCACAACTCCCTGCATGAGGTGAACAGTGGCGAAGGCGACCTTACCCGCCGCCTGCCTGCCTGCCACCGGCAACGATGAAATTGCCCTGGTCTCCAAAGAGTTCAACAGCTTTCTGCAAAGCCTGCAGAGCCTGATCAGCGAGGTGATGGGCAGCTCCAGGCAGGTGCGCGAAAGTACCACCCTAACCTCCAGCGAGGCCAACCAGGCGGCCAACCGCCTACAGCAACAGCTGCAGGAGCTTGATCAGCTCGCCACTGCCATGCAGGAAATGGCCTCCACCGCCGAAGAAGTGGCGCGCAACGCACAGGCTGCAGCGCAGGCCGCACTGGCAGCCAATCAGGAAACCGAGAATGGCGTGCGCGTGGTTTCGCGCTCCACGGAGGCAATCAAGCACCTCGCCGAGGAAATGGACGAAACCAGCCATGCGATCAATGAGCTGGCCAAACTAAGCCACAACATCGAGTCGATCCTCTCGGTGATCACCAGCATTGCCGACCAGACCAACCTGCTCGCCCTCAACGCCGCCATCGAGGCAGCGCGCGCCGGAGAGTCCGGTCGCGGTTTTGCCGTGGTCGCCGATGAAGTGCGCTCGCTGGCTTCACGCACGCAGCAGTCGACCCAGGAAATCCGCCAGATGATCGACCAGCTGCAATCCGGAGTGAAGCAGGCAGAATCGCGCATGCAGCAGAGCCGCGACACCGCCAGCAAGACCGCCGAAGAAGCAGGCGCGGCCAATGACATGCTTGGGCGCATCAGCGATGCCATCACCCGGATCAATGATATGAACCTGCAAATTGCCACCGCCGCCGAGCAGCAGAGCGCCACCACCGAGGAGATCAACCGCAACACCACCAATATCCGCGACATCAGCCATGAGGTGGCCGCAGGCGCCGAAGAACAGGTGCGCCAGTGCGCCGTGATGATCGAACAGGTCGGCCAGCAGGACCATTTGCTCGGGCGCTTCAAGGTCTAAGCTCCGTACATAGGGCTGCACCTGCTCGTGCAGCCAGCGCCAACCGCCAAGGGGATTGGGCATGCGCATACTCGTAACGTGGTTACTGTGCCTGACCATGCACGGCATCGCTCAGGCACAAACGCCCGTCAGTGTTACGGTGTTGTGTGACGCCAGTTATCCACCCTACAGCTACGCCGAAAATGGTGAAGCCAAAGGCCTGTACAGCGACATCCTGCGTGCGGCCTTCGCGCGCATGCCGGGCTACCGCGTCAGCATCCGCCCGGTGCCCTGGCCACGCGGGCTGGCCGCACTGGAGAAAGGCAAAGCCTTTGCTCTGTTCCCGCCCTATCACCGCCCTGTGGAACGCCCATGGATGGATTATTCGCGACCGATTCTGGAAGAAAACGTGGTGGCCTTCGTGCGTACCGAACTGGCGCAGCAACGTACAATCGATGACTTCCCAGGCGCCTACGCCGGCCTGCGCATCGGCCTCAACCGAGGCTTCAATACCATCACTGCATCTAGTTACAAGACCATGCTCGCGGCTGGCGAGGTTACAGAGAGCTACGCCACAGACAGTCGCACCAACCTGCTACAACTCAGGGGCAAACGCATTGATGTGTATATCAATGATCGCCTGTCGATCCTCTGGGAGCTGCAGCAGATGCGCAGCGAAGGCCTGCTTGCCAGTAGTGGCCTGGACTGGCTGGTTGAAGGACCAAAGTTGTCCAGCGAACACGGTCATCTGTAAGCGCTCCATAGACCCCACCTCCCTCTGGAGAGGTTTTGCGTTTTACAGTGGCGTCGTTGGTTGGCAGTTCCAAGGCAGCAGCGCTTCGTAGGCTTCAACGCTGTTGGCCAGCGGCAGGCGTTCGAGGACATGGCGCAGCCAGGCGTAGGGCTCCTGGCCATTGGTCTTGGCGGTTTCCACCAGGCTGTAGAGTTGGGCGCTGGCGGTCGCGCCTTTCGGCGTGTCGCTGAACAGCCAGTTCTTGCGACCTATGACGAAGGGCCGGATCGCGCGCTCGGCAGCGTTGTTATCGATCGGCAGGTGGCCAGCCTCGATGTAGCGTTCGAGTCGGCTCCAGTTGCTCGCCAGGTAGTTCACTGCTTTGCCCAGGGCATTCTGCGCCGTGACCTGCGGCTGGGTTTTCTCCAGCCAGGTCTTGAGCTGATCGAGGAGCGGTAGGCTGTGCTGCTGGCGGCCCCGGTAGCGCTGTTCATCGCTGGCATCCTTAAGTTCGCGCTCGATGCCGTAGAGCTTGTTGATCATCCCCAACGCGATGTCGGCACGCCCGGTTTTGCCCTTCGGTTGCACCTTTTGCGCTTCGACGAACTTGCGCCGCGCATGCGCCCAGCAGGCCAGGCGCTCAACACCTTGTTGTGCGGCCACGGCGTTGTAGCCGGCGTAATCGTCGGTCATCAGGTAGCCGCGATAACCGTCGAGCAGGCGCAGCGGCACCTCCTGCGCGCGGCTGGTTGTGTAGTCGAAGAGGATCACCGGTTTGCCAGGCGGGCCACCGGTCTGCACCCACATCCAGGAGTGGCTGCTCGGATCGCGCCCAGGCTCCTTGAGCACCTGCACGCGGGTTTCATCGCAGTGGATCACCGGACTGTCCAGCAGCCTGTCGCGCATCAGGTTGAGCAACGGTTGTAGCAGTTCGCCGCACTGGATCACCCAGCGCGCCAGGGTCTGCCGGGGGATGTCGATGCCATGGCGACTGAGCATCTTTTCGAAGCGATACAGTGGGATGCCGTCGGCGTATTTGCTGGTCAGCAGCATCGCCAGCACGCTCGGGCTGGCCAGCCTTTTCTCGATCAGTTGGGCCGGTTTGTCAGCGGTGACCGGCGCGCTTTCGCAGGCCTTGCAGGCATAGGTCTTGCGAACGTGGCGGATCACCTGAACCTGCATCGGGATGATTTCCAGCTGCTCGCTGGTTTCTTCGCCGATGGCCTGCTTGCGGCAACCGCATTCGCAGGTCAGTTCGTGTTCGGGCAGTTCGTGGATGACCTCGACACGCGGTAGTTCGGCCGGTAACGGCTTGCGCTTGCCGCGGCGCTTGGTCGGCGCAACGACTTCTTCCTCGACCTCAGCGGCCGGAGCTTCAGCCGCCGCTTCGGCCAGGCTTTCCGCTTCGTTGAACATCTCTAGCTGCGGTGAATCCGGGTCGCTGCTCTGCTCGGATTTACGGCCGAACAGGCGCTGGATCAACAGCGCGTTTTGTTCGCGCAGGCGCTCGATCTGCCCATCCTTGTCCTTGGCCAATTCCTGCGCCGACGACAACACCTCAGCGAGCAATTGCTTGAGCGCGGCGGGGTCATCAGGAAGGGTTTCGGGCACAGAAATCATGCCGTGGATTATACCGGCTCAGGTGACGAACCTAGGGGTCAAAACCTGGTGCGGCCGGTTGCGCCACAGGTCGATACCGTCCAACAACCAGTTCAACTCCTGGGCCGTCAGCACGATCGCATCTTCGCCAGGTTCCGGATGCGACTTGAAGCGTTCAGCCTCCAATCGCTTGAGCCACAGGCAAAAGCCGTTGCGCTCCCAATACAAAATCTTCACCCGGCTGCGCGCGCGGTTGAGGAAGACGAACAGCACCGGGTCGAACACCGCCACCTTGATATCCAGCTCGACCAGGGCGGCCAGGCCATCGATGGATTTTCGGAAATCCACCGGCTTGGGGTATAGATAGACTTTTTCGACTTTGGCGTCGGGGCGCATCATGACGGCTGGCTCCAGAAAGAAATTGGAGCTCAGCATTGGCTGGCCTGCGGATCATTTGTAGATGAGGTTTATGGAGCGCTTACGGTCATCTGGGCTATACCCGCATCAATGAACAGGCCTACCCCTACAAGCAGGACTTTATGCAGCAACTGGATCGAGCCCTGCTAACCCTTGAGCAAGATGGCAGCATCACCCGCCTGGCCCAGCGCTACAGCTCGATTGACCCGCTACCCACCACCGGCAACGGCTCTAGCGAGGACGCAACAAGCGGTAACGACCTCTGATCAGCATCAATTGCCGAAAGCAGTGCACGCCCGTACACTGCGCGCCTTTTTCCTATGACGGGCGTACCAAATGCTTTTTCTTCTGCGCATGCTGGCGATGGGCGTGCACTTTATCCTCGCCGGCATCCTGGGCCTGTTGCTAGGCCTCTGCCGCCCGTTCAACCCGGATAACAGCCGCTTGTGCGCACGTCTCTACAGTGTCCCGGCGCAGTGGCTGTTGCGCTGGAAGCTGCAGACCGACGTACACACCCTGGAACACCAGCACTCCTGTGTGATCATCGCCAACCATCAATCCAACTATGACCTCTACGTGCTCGGCCGCGTAGTACCCAAGCGCACTGTGAGCATCGGCAAGAAGAGCCTGAAGTGGGTGCCGTTCTTCGGTCAGCTGTACTGGCTGGCCGGCAACGTGTTGCTTGACCGTGGCAACGCCATTCGTGCCAAGCAGTCCATGCTCACCACTACAGACACCCTCATACACAAGGACACCTCGATCTGGGTGTTCCCCGAAGGCACGCGCAACCTCGGCAAAGGTTTACTGCCCTTCAAGAAAGGCGCGTTCCAGATGGCGATTGCCGCCGGTGTACCGATTATCCCGGTGTGCGTCAGCACCTACGTCAACCATATCCGGCTCAACCGCTGGAACAGCGGCGAAATCATGATTCGCTCCCTGCCGGCCATCCCCACAGCGGGCCTGAGCCAGGATGATCTGCCGCAGCTGGTCGAAACCTGCCGCACGCAGATGCAGCAATGTATCGAGGCCATGGATCAGCAGCTCAGCCAAAGCGCCTGAGTTAACCGGTGCGCCAATAAAAAGCCCAGCCACGCGCTGGGCTTTTTATTGGCGGATACGGCCCGTGCAGCAGCCGTTCAGTCACACCGGCAGCGAGCAAGCCGCTAAGCTGCGTGCTGAGGACACCGATAATAAGGAAGCACTATGGGTCGCGTTGTTGCTGCCGCCGTTTACAGCAAGGGCAAGAAAGTCACCACTATCAGCCTCGACGAAGGCAGCCCTGGTCAAAGAAACCGGGACATTTCGTCTGGATCGGCCTGCATGACCCCTGCTCCGAAGAGCTGACCAGCCTGCAGCAGCAGTTCGACCTGCATGAGCTGGCGCTGGAAGACGCCCTGAAGCGGCACACCCGGCCCAAGCTGGAAACCTTCGGCGATGCGCTGTTTCTGGTGCTCTACTCACCCATTCTGGTCGACGACGAGCTGACCTTTGTCGAAACCCAACTGTTCGCCGGCAGCGGTTACATCATCAGCGCCCGTTACGGCGAATCCGCGCCCTACTCCCAGGTGCGCCAACGCTGCGAGGCGCGCCCACTGCTGCTTGAGCACGGCGAAGACTTTGTGCTCTACGCCCTGCTCAGCTTCGTGATCGAGAACTACCGCCCGTTGATGGACAACTACCACGTCGAGCTTGAGGAAGTGGAACAGCACGTGCTGAAAAACCCATTGAGCCAGGCCGATGTCGAGCGCATTCAGGGCCTGCGTCGCGACCTGCTACGGTTACGTCGCTATATCGGGCCGCTGGCAGAAATCTGCAAGGAGCTACAGCGCCTCGACTTTCCGTTTATCGACAAGAACATGCGCCCCTACTTCCGCGACGTGGCGATTCACGTCAACCGCCTGCTGGAAGACCTCACCGGTCTGCGCGAGATGGCCGACCACGCCATCGAGATCGGCCTGCTGCTGGAGTCATCCAGACAGAGCGTCACCCAGCGCAAGTTCGCCGCTTGGGCAGCAATCTTGGCTTTTCCCACGGCAGTGGCGGGAATCTACGGGATGAATTTTCAGAACATGCCAGAGCTCGCCTGGCAGTACGGCTACTTTGGCGTACTCGGTTTGATCACCACCGGCTGCGCCGGGCTCTATGCCAGCTTCAAGCGTTCCGGCTGGCTATAGAGCAATTTTAACGTCGCGTAGTGGCGGCCCGCAGGGTGGCGACCATGGATCGCATGCCATAAAAAAGCCCGGTCACTGACCGGGCTTTTCGTGCAGGCGCGTGTTACTCAGCCAGGCCGGCACGGCCCTGGGCGACAAAGCGCATCATCCATTCGGCCACGGTGTGGCCCTGGTGGTCGTGCTGCAGGCTGTCGACGCCCTTGGAGTAGGCCGGCTCACCAATATGCTTCTGACGCAGGTCGAGCAACGCACGCGAGTAGTCATGCACAAACTCGGGGTGGCCCTGGAAGCACAGCACCTGATCACCGATGCAGTAGGAAGCAATCGGGCAGAACTCACTGCTGGCCAGCAACGTGGCGTTTTCCGGCAGTTGAGTGACCTGATCCTGGTGACTGATCAGCAGCG
The DNA here is from genome assembly GCF_900105355.1 of Pseudomonas anguilliseptica. Taxonomy (NCBI): domain Bacteria; kingdom Pseudomonadati; phylum Pseudomonadota; class Gammaproteobacteria; order Pseudomonadales; family Pseudomonadaceae; genus Pseudomonas; species Pseudomonas anguilliseptica. The sequence goes on along the minus strand of NZ_FNSC01000001.1, from coordinate 3,765,064 downwards.
TGAGGTCTTCCAGATCGGGACTCATCCAGGTTGGCTTGTTCGCCATACGGTACTGATGAATACCTACACCCCAGCCCTGCACAGCGCGCTCAGCCTTGCCGCCTAACAATAGCGCCAGCAGCTGATGACCGAAACACACACCGAGCAGTTTGTCGCCGCGGTTGTAACGCTCCAGCAGGTAGGTTTTCAATGTCTGGATCCAGGCATCGCTGCCAAAGGAATCTGCCTTGCTGCCTGTCACCAGATACGCATCGTAGCGCTCGCTGTCCAGCGGGTAATGCCCCTCCATCACGTTGTACACCTTGAACTCGGCAGCGATCGGCTGACGGGCGAACAACTGCTCGAACATACGGCCATAACTGTCGTATTGGTCGACCAATTCAGGGCGAAGAACATCGGTTTCCAGGATGCAGATCTGCAGCGGCATATGGGCGGTTACCTAGGGATGGTCTGAAGTAGCCCTGTATTTCCGGTCAACTTCAGCCTCCGCTGATTTTGAAAGCGGAAAACTGATCAAAAACGATCAAGTCATCCGCTCATTTCGGTGTTTCTGGCCGCCGCGAGCACCTCGCAGCGGTCATTTCCCACATTACAGGCGCACCTCTCCTGCATTCGTCAGCAAATGTCGACGGGCCATCCACAGGTTCGACAGGGCGAACAGCGTTACCAGTTGTGCGGTGTTTTTGGCCAGGCCACGGAAGCGCGTCTTCACATAACCGAACTGGCGCTTGATCACGCGAAACGGATGCTCGACCTTGGCGCGCACTTGGGCTTTGGCCTTCTCGATCTTGCGCTTGGCTTTGTATAACCCGCTGCGCTTATCGAGCTTCCTGTAGGTGCTGCGGCGTGCCGCCACCTGCCAGATTACCTTCCGACCTTCATGCTCCGGACGCTTTTCGACACCGGTGTAACCTGCGTCAGTACACACCACGTTTTCGTCGCCGTGCAGCAGTTTGTCTACCTGGGTGACATCCGCCACGTTGGCTGCCGTGCCTACTACGCTGTGCACCAGACCCGACTCGTCATCCACGCCGATGTGCGCCTTCATGCCGAAGTAGTACTGGTTGCCCTTCTTTGTTTGGTGCATTTCCGGATCGCGCTTACGGTCCTTGTTCTTGGTCGAACTCGGCGCATTGATCAACGTGGCATCGACGATGGTGCCCTGGCGCAGTGACAGACCACGGTCGCCCAGGTAGCCGTTAATCACGGCCAAGATGCCTGCAGCCAGCTCGTGTTTCTCCAGCAAGCGACGGAAGTTGAGGATGGTGGTTTCATCGGGAATGCGCTCCAGGCTTAAGCCGGCGAACTGGCGCAGGATGGTGGTCTCGTACAGCGTTTCCTCCATCGCCGGATCGCTGTAACCGAACCAGTTTTGCATCAGATGCACACGCAGCATCGCCATCAGCGCATAGGCGGGCCTGCCACCTTCGCCCTTCGGGTAGTGCGGATCGATCAGGGTGACCAATCCTTCCCACGGCACTACTCGATCCATCTCGATCAGGAACAACTCTTTGCGGGTCTGCTTGCGCTTGCCTGCGTACTCGGCGTCGGCGAAGGTCATCTGCTTCATCGGAAAACTCGACGGGTGGAATCCGGGTATTTTGCCAAAATCAGGAAGTCTTCTTCAGAGTTTCCCTAGGGCGCAGGAGGGTTGTTTTTCCAGCGCGCAAGCGTGCCTGCTGACAGGCTGCAAGGCAATAGCTACGGGGCAAACCCGACCAATTACCCGACCCCCATCAGCGCCCTCGATAGTCACCATAAGCACCATTCACTTCTGTCGATAGCGGCACGCGCAGATGATCTGGCCATCGGGCACTGCGCCCCACTTACCAGAGGACATAACCATGACCAGTTTTTCCGCCATCGCCAGCCTGCTTGCCGCATCGGCCTTTAACAGCAACCACAGCGCGAGCAGCCAGCGCCAAGCCGAGAAAGTGCAAGCAGCACAACTCAAGGCCGGCCAGAACGCCGGTAAATAACTGCGCCCCGTAATCAGGAGAACGCCATGAGCATCGCCCAATCACTGAGCAACCAGAACGTCTATGGCGTGACCTACGCCACTGTCGACGGCAGTGGCATCCACTTCGAGTCCGAGCTGGCCATTCAGCTCAGCGATGGCACCCTGACCACCCTGCGCATGCCCACTCACCTGAGCGAGCGTCAGGCTATTCAGCAGCTGGTCTGCGGCCGCCAGGCCTGCTGACCGCTATTGCGCAAGCATCGGGCAGCTGAGGTCGCCTTCTTCACAGACAGCCAGCTGCTCCAGTTCCTTGACCCGCGCGGCGGTCTTTTGCGTCAGGCAGCCGTTAAGCACCATCGGATAAGCCGAACCACCCTCCACCGACGCCGACTCGAACGCACAGGCCAGATCACGGAACTTGATCCAGGCCAGCTGCACCTCCTTGAATTGCTGTCTCTGCCCATCATCCAGACGCTTGCGATAATCGCCGTACAGCTGATTCAAGCGCTTGTCCTGAGTGGCGTAGTCTGCCGCCGCGCACTGGTTGAGGGTGAACTGATCCATGGCATTGGCGCAGTCACCCGCCCACACCGGCGCGGCCAGTAACCCCAGGCTGATTGCCAGCGCACTGCTTATCCCAACTTTCATAACACCTCCCTTGCGCCACACCACCGTGGTCGTTGCAGCAGTCTAGTGCTGTAGCCATAAACAGGCTGGTTTTCCATAAATTACAATCCATAAAAAACCGGCTCACGGGGAGCCGGTTTTCAGTACCTCAGCCTTAACGCGACAGCGCTAAAAGCTCTGGTTCTTCGCGGCCTTCTCCAGCAGCAACGCCGGTGGTAGGAAGCGTTCACCGTACTGCTCAGCCAGGTACTGGGCGCGGGCGACGAAGTCCTTTACCCCGTACTGGTTGATAAACTGCAGCGCGCCGCCGCTCCAGGCGGCAAAACCGATGCCCATGATCGAGCCGATATTGGCGTCCGCTACCGACTTGAGCACGCCCTCTTCCACGCAGCGCACGGTTTCGATGGCCTGGATAAACAGGATGCGATCACGCACGTCGATCTGCGATATCTGCGCATCACGCTTCTCGAAGCGCGCTTTCAGCTCCGGCCACAGGTGCTTCTTGCCGCCCGCCGGGTAATCGTAAAAGCCAGCCCCAGCGGCCTTGCCCGGACGCTTGTACTCGTTGAGCATCATGTCGATCACCGCAAACGCCGGGTGCGCGGGAATCTGCTTACCCTCGGCAGCAAGGTCCTTGATGGTCTGCTGGCGGATATGGTTCATCAGGCTCATCGACACTTCGTCGCTGATCGCCAGCGGGCCGACCGGCATGCCGGCCTTGCGCGCTTCGTTCTCGATCATCGCCGCGCTTACGCCTTCGCCGAGCATGGCCAGGCCTTCGTTGGTGAAGGTGCCGAACACCCGCGAGGTGAAGAAGCCGCGGCTGTCGTTGACCACGATCGGGGTCTTCTTGATCTGCATGACGTAGTCGAAGCCGCGCGCCAGGGTCTCGTCGCTGGTGTGCTCGCCCTTGATGATTTCCACCAACGGCATCTTGTCCACCGGGCTGAAGAAATGCAGGCCGATAAACTTGTCCTGCTTCTGCACCGCCGTGGCCAGGCCGGTGATCGGCAGGGTCGAGGTATTGGAAGCAATCACCGCATCCGCCAGCGCCGCACGTTCGGCCGCCGCGGTAACATTGGCCTTGAGGTCGCGATCCTCGAATACCGCCTCGATAATCAGGTCGCAGCCTTCGAAATCAGCGTCACTGACGGTGGGTTTGATCCGCGCCAGGATGCCATCACGCTTCTCGGCGCTCATCTGGCCACGGCCGACCTTTTTCTCCAGCAGCTTGGCCGAGTAGCTCTTGCCCTTCTCAGCGGCTTCGATGGAGATGTCCTTGAGCACCACCTCGATACCGGCCACAGCCGACACGTAGGCAATACCGGCGCCCATCATGCCGGCACCGAGCACACCGACCTTCTTGGTCACGTAAGGCGCGAAGCCCTGTGGACGCGAGCCGCCGGCATTGATTTCATTGAGCTGAAACCAGAAGGTGCCAATCATGTTCTTCGCTACCTGGCCGGTGGTCAGCTCGGTGAAGTAGCGCGCCTCGATGATCTGCGCGGTGTCGAAGTCGACCTGGGCACCCTCGACGGCGGCGCAAATGATTTTCTCTGGTGCAGGGAAGCAGCCCTTGGTCTTGTCGCGCAATACGCTCGGCGCGATGGCCAGCATCTGCGCCACGTTGGGGCTGGATGGCGTACCGCCGGGGATCTTGTAACCGGCTACATCCCAAGGCTGTTTGGGCGCTGGGTTGGCGGCGATCCAGGCGCGGGCCTTGGCCAGCAGGTCATCCTTGTCGGAAGCCAGCTCATGGATCAAGCCCGCCTTGAGCGCGGCATCGGGACGAACCTTCTTGCCTTCGGCCAAGTACGGCAGAGCCTTTTCCAAGCCAAGCAGGCGCACCATACGCACCACCCCGCCACCGCCCGGCAGCAGGCCGAGAGTCACTTCCGGCAGACCGAGCTGGATGCTGGAGCTGTCCAGGGCGACACGGTGGTGGCAGGCCAGGGCAATTTCCCAGCCGCCGCCCAAAGCAGCGCCATTGATCGCAGCCACTACTGGCTTACCCAGACACTCCAGGCGGCGCAGTTGGCCCTTGATATTGAGGATCATCTGGTAGAAGGCCGGCGCGTCGGCCTTGGTCACCTTGATCAGCTCATTCAAATCGCCGCCGGCGAAGAAGGTCTTCTTCGCGGAGGTGACAATCACCCCGGCAATGGAATCCTTCTCGGCTTCCAGGCGCTCGACGATCTTGCCCATGGCCTCGCGGTATACCGCGTTCATGGTGTTGGCGCTCTGGCCGGGCATGTCCATGGTCAGAACGACGATATTGTCCTCACCTTTTTCGTAACGGATGGCGTCAGTCATTTCTATTCACTTCCCAAATCTCGGTGAGAGCCTCGTAGGGTGGAAAACCCACACAGGTTTCCACCCACCGGCTGCGCGGTGGATGAGCGAGCGTCATCCACCCTACAAAACGTCAAACTCGCTCGATGATGGTGGCAATACCCATACCGCCGCCCACACAGAGGGTGGCCAGGCCGTAGCGCAGTTGGCGCTTCTCCAGCTCGTCGATCAGGGTGCCGAGGATGGCGCAACCGGTCGCACCCAGCGGATGGCCCATGGCGATGGAGCCGCCGTTGACGTTGACCTTGTCCTCGCTGACGCCCATGTCCTTCATAAACTTCATCACCACCGAAGCGAAGGCCTCGTTGACCTCAAACAGGTCGATGTCATTGACGTTCAGCCCAGCCTTGGCCAATGCCTTACGGGTGGCCGGTGCCGGGCCGGTAAGCATGATGGTCGGGTCGGTACTGGTCACAGCGGTGGCGACGATGCGTGCACGCGGCTTCAAGCCCAGCTCTTTGCCCTTGGCAGCGCTGCCGATAAGCATCAGGGCCGAACCGTCGACGATACCCGAGCTGTTGCCCGGGGTGTGTACGTGGTTGATCTGCTCGACATGGCTGTAGACACGCAGCGCGGTGCTGTCGAAGCCCATCTGGCCCATCATCTCGAAGCTTGGCTTGAGTTTGCCCAGGCCTTCGAGGGTGGATTCACCACGGATAAACTCATCGTGGTCGAGCAGAACGATGCCGTTCTGGTCGGCTACCGGAATCAGTGATTTGCTGAACGAGCCGTCCTTGCTAGCGCGGGCAGCCTTCTGCTGCGAGCGCAGGGCGAAGCTGTCCACATCCGTGCGGCTAAAGCCTTCCAGGGTGGCGATCAAATCGGCGCCGATACCCTGCGGGGTGAAGTGGGTGTGCATATTGGTCGCCGGATCCATCACCCAGGCGCCGCCGTCGGAGCCCATGGGAATGCGCGACATCGACTCGACGCCGCCGACAACCACCAGATCCTCGAAACCGGAACGCACCTTCATCGCGCCCATGTTCACTGCTTCCAGGCCCGAGGCGCAGAAACGGTTGAGCTGCACGCCGGACACGCTGACATCCCAATCGGCGACCATGGCGGCCGTTTTGGCGATGTCCGCGCCCTGATCACCCACCGGCGTTACACAGCCGAGCACGATGTCATCGACCTGGCTGGTGTCCAGGTTATTGCGCGCTTGCAGGGCCTTGAGCAGGCCGGCGATCAGGTCGACAGGCTTGACGCTGTACAGCGCCCCATCCTTCTTGCCCTTGCCGCGGGGCGTGCGCACTGCATCGAAAATAAATGCTTCGGTCATGGCGTCCTCAGACTTCCAATGGAGGGTGGCTGATGGCGCAGGTGGGGCCCACGCCTGTTTTTGTTGAGTGCGCCTACCATACGCCGGGCGGGGTGAGTCTCAATGACCGAAGTGCTCAGGCCTATTGACCGCTCAGCTCAGACAAACGGTCAATCACTGGGTGAAGGCCAACAAGCGCGTCTAGTTCAAGGTCTGCTTGCCTGTGGCGGAGCCCGCGTCATAACCACAGGCAACTAACCCACGTACCTTAGTAATCAAGACGTCTATAGCCAGGGGCTGCACGCCCCTACAGTTGAATCAAGCCCCGGCAAATAGTGTGCAGGTCGGCTGCTGTAGGCGTCGTCGCCGGGTTTTGCCGGGACGGCTTGAATGATCAACACGAGGCGTGGCGTCGCATCCGCATATTGAGCAGGACAGCGACGACCACCCGCAAAAAACAACAAGGCCAACCGCCATGTTCAATCCAGTGAAAATGCGTCAGGCAGGCATGATTGTGTTTGCCACCACCGTCATTCTGATTATTCCCAACCTGACCCGCTTGGTCAGCTAACCCCCTGATTTCCTGCCCTGCCTGCCACCGTGGAGTGAGCCGGCAGCGGCAGCACAACCCCGCAACTGCTTGAAAGCTGGCGCCTGTGCTAGGGTGATTTCAATCACCCCAAGGAGCACGCCATGCGCACCCTATTTACCACCCTCGGCCTGCTGGTCAGCCTGCCTCTGTTGGCCGGCGAAGCCGAACTCAGCGCCGCTGTTGTCGCCCTGCAATCACCGGAAAGCGTGCTGATCGATGTACGCACCGCCGATGAGTTTGCCGCCGGCGCATTGCCCGGTGCCGAACAGATCGAGCACGAACAGATCGCCAACCGCATCAGCGCCATCGCCCCAGACAAGGACACGCCGATCATCCTCTACTGCCGCAGCGGCCGCCGTTCCGGCATCGCCGAAGAAAACCTGCGCGCCATGGGCTACAGCAATCTGATCAATGCCGGCGGCTATGACGAACTGAAACTCGCCCTGGAGTCGCAGGATTGAACAAACGCGCGCTCTGCATCACCCTGCTCGCCCTCCGACCCTTCAGCCACCTGCACGCCGCCGAACTGACCCTGGAACTGGGCAACGGCAGCCAGCGCCTGAGCAGTGCCCAACTGCTCGCCCACCCACAGGCGCAAAGCGTCGAGATCAGCGACGACGTCAGCTATAAACGCAGCATGCGCTACCGCGCCGTGCCGTTGGCCGCTCTGCTGGAGGGTGTGCAGCCGGGTGATCACCTGCAACTGGTGGCCAGCGACGGCTTTGCCGCCGAACTCTCCGCCGCCCCCGCACTCAGCCAAACCGGCAGCCAAGCCTGGCTGGCCATCGAAGACCCGGCGCAGCCCTGGCCGGCCCTCGGCAACGGCAAACCCAGCGCCGGGCCGTTCTATCTCGTCTGGCAAAACCCAGCCGCTAGCCAGATCGGCCCGGAACAGTGGCCATTCCAGCTGGCCACCATCCGCAAACTGGCCCCAGTGGCGCAGCGCTTCCCGCAGCTACTGCCAGCCGCCGACGCCAGCCCAGCGGTGCAGGCAGGGTTTGCCCAGTACCAGAAGAACTGCATGGCCTGCCATCGCCTGAATGGCGCAGGCGACTCGCAATTCGGCCCGGATCTGAATATTCCGCACAACCCGACCGAGTATTTCAGTGGCGACTTTCTAACCCGCTATATCCGCGACCCACAGAGCTTACGGCGCTGGCCGCAGGGCAAGATGCCGGGATTTGCGGTTGAGGTGTTGAGTGACAAGAAATTGGAGGAATTGGTTGAGTATTTGGGGCATATGGTGGGGAGGAAGGTGCAGCCTTGAAGGCTTCACGGAGGGTGGCAACACTTCTTTTCCTCTAGCATCACTTCACAAAACATCTTGATCGACTGGACTGACGCTTTTCGCCTTTACGGCGAGTCACTTTCTCTTGCTTCGCTCTGTTGTGGCTATCAAGCTCCGAGCTGAACCATCAATCTCGGATCAGCGCCACTAACCCACCCTACGAAGCAGGCTTCATTCAAGGCCTGTTTCGTACTCTCTAAAACCCTCTCCCGCAAGCGGGCAGAGGGGGCTTCAAAAGCTATTGCTATTGCTGTTGCACCCGCACCAGCGGCACAACCTCCACCTGCGCATGCATCTGCTCAATGCCACCACCCCGGCGCATGCCGCGCACCGGGCAGGCATCCAGATAATCCAGGCCCACGGCCAACTTCAAATGCCGCTCCGGCTTGGCCAGACAGTTGGTCACGTCAAAGCTGTACCAGGCGTCATCCAGCCAGGCTTCGGCCCAGGCGTGACTGGCCAGGTGGTCTTCGCTGTCGGTAAACAGATAGCCCGAGACATAACGCGCCGGAATGCCCAGGCTGCGCGCACAGGCCAGGAAGGCATGCATCAGGTCGATCAGGCCGCTGCGGTCCGGGCGGCTGCGGCTCTGCAGCTTGGCAAATTCGCGCAAGGCTTCATCGGCTTCGGTCAGGCGAGTGAAACGCAGAAACGGCAGCGCCGACTGGCTTTCGTGTTCGGCTTCGCGCGCCTCGTCGATCTCCACCTGGCCACGGGCGCCGATGACGATGGATTCGTGCGGCTCATCCATGGTCAGCACATGCAGGATATTGCCGTAAGGGTCGAGCTGCGCGCGCACCGGGCGCGGCAGGGTCAACTGCCAGCTGAGCACCTGCTGGCGCTCGCTGTCGTGCGGGGTCATGCGCAGGTACTGGATGCTGGTGCGCACCTGATCTTCATAGTGATAGGTGGTGTCGTGGCTGATTGACAGTCTCATGCGACCTCCAGGTAGGAACTTTGGATGGCTTGGCCCAGCTGGCGAACCAGCAGGATGAAATCGGTGAGCCAGGCGTGCAGACCCTCGTCGAGCACTTCTTCAATACTGGTGTAGCGCAGCCGCGCTTCCAGTTCGGCGGCCAGGCGTTGGGCCGGGCGGCCGTTGTCGCCGGGCAGGCTGGCGAGCATCAGGTTGAGTTCGTCCATACAGGCACGCAGTGAGCGCGGCACGTCGGCACGTAGTAGCAACAACTCGGAGACTTTGCGCGTGCCGGGCGAGCCACGGTAGATCTCGGCAAACGCCTCAAATGAGGAGAGCGCGCGCAGCAGTGCGGTCCACTGGTAGTAGCTGCGTGCGGGGCGGCCGTCGACTTCGTCGATGTCTTCGCCAAGCATTTCATAACGTGCATCGAGCAGGCGCAAGGTGTTGTCGGCGCGCTCGATAAAGGTGCCCAGGCGGATAAAACGGTACGGATCGCCGCGCATGATGGTGCCGAAGGTGGCGCCACGGAACAGGTGCGAGCGCTCCTTGACCCATTCGCAGAAGCGACTGATGCCATAGCGGCTCAGGCCTTGCTGGGCGATGCCGTGGATTTCCAGCCAGGTGGCGTTGATGTTTTCCCACATGTCGGCGGTGATCCGCCCACGCACGGCGTGGGCATTGCTGCGCGCGGCCTGCAGGCAGCAGTAGATGCTCGCCGGGTTGGTCGCATCAAGGGCGAAGAAGTGCAGCATGCGCTCGGCGTGCAGCGGGCCGTGGCGCTCTAGGTAATCGTCCAGGGTGCCAGTAATCAGCAGAGGCAGGGCCAGTTCTTCCAGGCCATCGCCACGGCCGTCCTGTGGCATCAGCGACAGCGAATAGCTGACTTCAAGCATGCGCGCGAGGTTTTCCGCGCGCTCCAGGTAACGCGACATCCAGTACAGATCAGAGGCAGTTCTTGAAAGCATGGTTAGGGATGGTCTGAAGTAGCCCTGTATTTCCGGTCAACTTCAGCCTCCGCTGATTTTGAAAGCGGAAAACTGATCAAAAACGATCAAGTCATCCGCTCATTTCGGTGTTTCTGGCCGCCGCGAGCACCTCGCAGCGGTCATTTCCCACATTACAGGCGCACCTCTCCTGCATTCGTCAGCAAATGTCGACGGGCCATCCACAGGTTCGACAGGGCGAACAGCGTTACCAGTTGTGCGGTGTTTTTGGCCAGGCCACGGAAACGCGTCTTCACATAACCGAACTGACGCTTGATCACCCGGAACGGGTGCTCGACCTTGGCGCGAACTTGCGCCTTGGCCTTCTCGATCTTGCGCTTGGCTTTGTACAGCGCGCTGCGCTTACTCAACGTGTTGTACGTACTGCGGCGGGCTGCGATCTGCCAGATCACTTCACGGCCTTCATGTTCTGGCCGCTTCTCTACGCCGGTGTAACCCGCGTCGGCACCCACCATGTTTTCTTTGCCGTGTAGCAGCTTGTCGACCTGAGTAACGTCTGCAACATTGGCTGCCGTGCCGACCACGCTATGCACTAAACCCGACTCGTCATCGACGCCGATGTGCGCCTTCATGCCGAAGTAATACTGGTTTCCCTTCTTGGTCTGGTGCATTTCCGGGTCACGCTTACCGTCCTTGTTCTTGGTCGAACTCGGCGCATTGATCAGCGTGGCATCGACGATGGTGCCTTGGCGCAATGACAAACCGCGGTCACCCAAATAGCCATTGATGACGGCCAAGATGCCCGCAGCCAGTTCGTGTTTCTCCAGCAATCGGCGGAAGTTGAGGATGGTGGTTTCGTCGGGAATGCGCTCCAGGCTCAGACCCGCAAACTGGCGCAGGATGGTGGTCTCGTACAGAGCCTCCTCCATCGCCGGGTCGCTGTAGCCGAACCAGTTCTGCATCAAATGAACCCGTAACATCGCCATCAGCGGATAGGCTGGACGTCCGCCTTCACCCTTGGGGTAATGCGGTTCGATCAAGGCAATCAAACCCTTCCACGGCACAACCTGATCCATCTCGATCAGGAACAGCTCTTTGCGGGTTTGCTTGCGCTTGCCGGCGTACTCGGCGTCGGCGAAGGTCATCTGCTTCATCGGAAAACTCGGCGGGTGGAGTTCAGGTATTTTGCCAAATTCAGGAAGTCTTCTTCAGGGTTTCCTTAGCCCTCCACCACCCAGGTGTCTTTGGTGCCGCCACCCTGGGACGAGTTGACCACCAGCGAGCCTTCGCGAAGCGCGACGCGGGTCAGGCCGCCGGGGACGATGCGGGTTTCCTTGCCGGATAGAACGAACGGCCGCAGGTCGATATGGCGTGGCGCGATGCCGCGTTCAACAAAGGTCGGGCAAGTCGATAGGCACAGGGTCGGCTGAGCAATATAGGCCTCGGGGCGGGCAATCAGGCGGGCGCGGAAGTCTTCGATTTCGGCCTTGGTGGCTGCCGGGCCGACCAGCATGCCGTAGCCGCCGGAGCCCTGGGTTTCCTTGACCACCAGGTGTTCCAGATTGGCCAGCACGTGGGACAGCTCGGCCGGTTTGCGGCACTGGAAGGTCGGTACGTTCTTCAGGATCGGCTCTTCGCTGAGGTAGAAGCGAATCATGTCGTCGACATAGGGGTAGATCGATTTGTCGTCCGCCACCCCGGTGCCGATGGCATTGGCCAGCACCACGTTGCCGCTGCGGTAGCAGGCCAGCAGGCCGGGCACGCCGAGCATGGAGTCCGGGTTGAAGGCCAATGGATCGAGGAAGGCGTCGTCGAGGCGGCGGTAGACCACGTCTACCTGCTTGGCCCCGGCGGTGGTACGCATAAACAGCTTGTCGTCACGCACGAACAGGTCCGCACCTTCGACCAGTTCCACGCCCATTTCGCGGGAGAGGAAGGCGTGCTCGAAGTAGGCACTGTTGAAGCGCCCCGGCGTCAGCACCACGACGTTGGGGTTATCCAGTGGGCTGGAGGATTTCAGCGTATCAAGCAGCAGGTTCGGGTAGTGATCGATCGGTGCCACGCGCTGGGCGGCGAACAGCTCGGGGAACAAGCGCATCATCATCTTGCGGTCTTCGAGCATATAGCTAACGCCGCTGGGGGTGCGCAGGTTGTCTTCTAGCACGTAGTAGCTGCCGTCGCCATCGCGTACCAGGTCGACCCCGGCAATGTGGGCGTAGAGGTCGCGGTGCAGATTGAGACCCTGCATAGCGATCTGGTAACCCTCGTTGGCCAGCACCTGCTCGGCAGGCACGATGCCGGCCTTGATGATGCGCTGGTCGTGGTAGAGGTCGGCGAGGAACATGTTCAGCGCCTGCACGCGCTGGATGCAGCCGCGTTCGACGATGCGCCATTCGCTGGCGGGGATGCTGCGCGGGATGATGTCGAACGGGATCAGGCGCTCGGTGCCCTGGTCGTCGCCGTACAGGGTGAAGGTGATACCGGCGCGGTGGAACAGCAGGTCGGCTTCACGGCGGCGCTGGGCCAGCAGTTCATCCGGCGTCTCCGCCAGCCAGCGGGCAAAGGCTTGATAGTGCGGGCGGACAGCGCCACTCGCGTCGTACATCTCGTCATAAAAGGTGCGGGCCATGCCGTACTCCTTGTCACCCGGACATGGAGACAGCTTTGCAAGGCCCGCGCCATACAACAAAAATGTTTTAAATCAATTACTTGAGTATTTGTCTGACTAGCAACGCACCAAGCCAGGGCGCAATCGTGACCGTCTAGTCGCAGGGCGCGCCATTTTAAGGCGGCCAATCCGTAGGGTGGATAACGCTCTTTTTATCCACCACAAGGCAACCACGGTGGATGGGTAAAGCGTCATCCACCCTACCCGGGTATCAGAGTCCGGCCAGCTGCAGCCAATGGCGGTAGAAGCCTTCGGCTACGCGGTTTAGTTCGGCGACTTTGGTTGGCAGTTGGTCGAGCATCTGCGCCCTGCTCTGCTGGCTCGGTTGGCTTTCATCCAGCAGGTGATGCCAATCGCCGAGCCACTGGCGCACCAGGGCTTCATCCATCTCCGGGTGGCCTTGCAGGGCCAGAACTTTATCGCCCCAGGCAAACGCCTGGTTGCTGCACCAGGGGCTGCTGAGCAGAGGCTGCGCGCCCTCGGGGATAGCAAAGCTGTCGCCATGCCACTGGAAGATCGGGAACTGTTCAGACAGGTGCTGCAACCAGGGGCTGGGCGCCGCCTGGTCGAGGCGGGTCAGCGGCTGCCAGCCACTTTCGGTGTAGGGCATGCGGCTGATTTGCGCACCCAGCGCCTTGGCCAGCAGCTGGCCGCCCAGGCAGTGGCCAATCAGCGGAATATCGCGACGGATAAAATGTTGCAAAGCGACCACTTCGGTGGTCAGCCAGGGTAGCGGGTCGTTCACGCTCATCGGTCCGCCCATTATGGCCACGGCCTTGGGTCGGTCGAGGTCAATGCCGTCCAGCTCGCCCAGATCCGCGCGCAGCACGCTAAATGAGTGGCCAGCCTGCTCCAGCACTTTGCCCAGATGGGCCGGCGGGCAGTAATCAATGTGGGTGAAAATCAGGATGTCGGTCATGCGCCAAGTCTGAAGCAAAGCGCAGGTTGGGGTCGAGGGACGATTGATTGGAGATAGTTTGCGGGGGTTGAAATGACACTGGCCAGCTTATGGCTGGCCAGTGTGCAGACTTCAGGGCTGCCTTACCTCCTGGGTAACGCCCCACCCATCCAGTTTGCCGCCAAGCGGCGCCACGACCGACTCCAGGTCATGCTCGAAGTCGTCAATGCCGTGGTATGTCGCGAACATTACTTTACTGACTTGCAGGTGCCAGACACCGTCATCACGCTCGGTCACCAGGGCGTGTAAAGATTCACCTCGAAATTGGCGGGTGGCCAGACGGGCCCGCTCCTCATCCGGGAATAAGGCGTAGAACTCGATGGGATGGAAGCTGGCAAAGTCGAAGCCACCCTCCTTCATCCGCCGTAAAACCCCGTTACTGACATCATCGTGCAAGGCTGTGCTCATGAAGTGACCTCCTCAGGCGATGGACATATTTACAGGACGCTAAAGAACCAACTAGGTGTCGATACTGCAGTGTTACGACCTGATAAACGCTTTCCCATTGCTACCGCCAGAGCTTCAGCGGTGTCGCGGCACCGATTGCAGTGCCGCCCGAGAATCAAGCGATGTGCTGCTTGATATGTCATAAGCCAGACCTGAAACCAGGGCTGGTCAACGCAGGCTTGTTCAGAACGAACAAGTCAGAAGCGTTAGTTGCAGACTAGTCCCATCCTGCGCGGTTTGCCCAGCGAAATATCCAACTCAGCCAGTCTCAATTGTCGCGGCTAAAGCCCCTCCCACGGTTTAGCGTCAGACGCATTAGCTGCTGCCCATGCTGTGGGAGGCGCTTGAGCGGCGAGCGTCGGGGCCAGCAGGATTTATAGGACAGCCATCAAGTTCAGCCAGATTACTCACGGCTTAGCCAAGCCATGATGCGCCGGGTCAGCCAGGTGGGCGTCAGCTGACCAGACCAGTACAGCAGCTTGAATTGCAGGCTGATCGGCCGGTGTACCGCACGGCTCAAGGTTTGCGCCCAAGCGGCCTGGGCCACGGCTTCGGCCTCAAGGTTAACCCCCAGACGCCTTAGCACAGGGGCCTGGAAACGCTGGTTGTTAAGCATCGGCGTGCTGACAAACGGCGGCATCAGGTCGCCTACACGGATGCCGTGCTTGGCCCATTCCAGATCCAGCGCCTCGGTCAGCCCACGTACAGCGAATTTGGAGGCCGAATAGCTGGCCAGATGCGGCACACCATAAACACCCGAAGCCGAGCCCATATTGATCACCTGGGCGTCGGACGTGGCTTGCAGATAGGGAAAAGCCGCGTGGGTCATATTCAGCAGGCCCTGCACGTTGATCTGCAGGATGCGCGCATGCTCACTCAGCTCGATATCCTCGAAGTGCCCACACTGCAGAATCCCGGCGCTATTGAACAGCAGGCGTAACTGACCGCAATGCAGGGCGCAGAAGTCCGCCAGGGCGACCTTGACTGCCGCTGGGTCGGCCACATCCAGCTCGGCATGCCAGATATTACCCAGCTCGCCTGCCAGCTTGGCCAGCGCCTGGTGGTTGATATCCAGCAAGCCAACCTGCCAGCCGTGTTGATGAAACAGCCTGGCAGTGGCTGCGCCGATTCCCGAGGCGGCGCCGGTTATCAGAATATTGTTCACTCAGCAGCCCCGCTCACGCAGAAAGCTCACCACTTCGGCCAGGGCAAAATCGGCGGCCTTGAGCATGCCAGCATGAGCCTGAAACACGTGCCACAGGTCCGGATAGCGCTGCAGGCGCACATCCACACCGGCTGCCCTGGCCTTGTCGGCAAAGCGCAGGCTGTCGTTACGTAGAATCTCGTCTTCACCGACCTGGATCAATACAGGGGCCAGCCCCTGCAGATCGGCAAACTGCGGTGATAAACCGGGATCGTCATGCGCCAATCCGGCAGGGCAATACAGCGCCAGCGCCTGCGCCGCCCATTTTGGATGAAGCAGTGGGTCGCCCGCTGGCGGCTCGTGTGTCTGCGTAAAGGAAAAATCGGTGACCGGGGAGAAACACACCAGCGCCGCCGGTTGTGCCAAGCCCAAATCACGCAGACGCAGGCTGGTGATCAGGCTCAGGTTTCCGCCAGCCGAATCACCGCCCAGCACGATCTGCTCGGGCTTGTAGCCTAGATTGATCAACTCCTGAAACGCTGCCAACGCATCGTCGCGAGCTGCAGGGTATTGATGCTCCGGCGCCAGGCGGTAATCCAGCGCGCACACATCCATCTGCCCGCGCTTGGCCAAGGTGGAGCAGATCGTGCGGTGGGTGTTCGCTCCGCCGATCAGGTATGCACCGCCATGCAGATACAGCAGCACCGTGCCACGGCCACTCTGCGGCTTATGCCACTCACAGGGCCGCCCACCCAGGGTACCGGTACTGCGGGTGATACCGCGCGGCGCCGGGCTGGCGGCAGTCAAAAGGCGCAACACCGCACGCTGGCCGGCAATCGGCATGGGTGGACGTACCAGGCCACGGAACAGCAGGCGCAGGCTGGTACGCAAAACGCTGCGCAGCAGCGCCTGATCGGCCGCAGGTGCGTTGAATTCAGCGGGTGCATTCATAGTCATCAAGCTCCGGGGCGCGGGTTTGCTGGCGGTAAGTAAAGGTATAGCCCGGCCAGTTGTTGGTGCTTTTGCCGGAGGCGGTTTTGTACCAGCTTGAGCAGCCCTGCTCCCATATCGTTCGATGTGAGCTGGCCTGAACCTGCTGGTTGTAGCGCTGTTGCACCGCGGCTTTTACGTCCAGGTAGCGTACGCCTTGCTGGCGCAGCAAATCGATGCAGCCGAGCACATAGCGAAACTGGCTTTCGAGCATATAAATGATCGAATTGTGCCCCAGGTTGGTATTCGGCCCGTAGAGGATAAACAGGTTGGGAAAGCCACTGACGCTAATGCCCTTGTAGGCTTCGGCGCCGTCCTGCCAGGCCTGGTTCAGCTCCTGCCCGCCGAACCCGCGAATCTGCATCGGCGCGAGAAAATCCGTGGCGGCAAAGCCGGTTCCGTAGATCAGCACATCGCAGGGGTGTTCGCGGCCATCGGTGGTGATGATG
Source organism: Pseudomonas anguilliseptica (assembly GCF_900105355.1). Taxonomy (NCBI): domain Bacteria; kingdom Pseudomonadati; phylum Pseudomonadota; class Gammaproteobacteria; order Pseudomonadales; family Pseudomonadaceae; genus Pseudomonas; species Pseudomonas anguilliseptica. Next base: position 3,748,468 of record NZ_FNSC01000001.1, on the reverse strand, counting down.
GCGCGCTCGCCGACGCGGCTAATCGCCTCGCTGATTAGCGCCACATTGGGTTGCGCCAGGGCCGGCAGATAGTCATTGCTGATCAGGATGCGCTTGCAGCCCATGGGGTAGTTTGGCTGCAGCTGGCTGCGCAGTTGCGGATCACGGATGTGCTGCTTGAGGTGACGCTCGAAGCTAAAGCGAAACAGCTTCATCAGCCACGGCATGCTGATAAACGCCAGACCGCGCATCTCGTATTGCAGGTACTTGAGGCCACGGTCGAGGCGTTGCAGCCAGGGCAGCCGGCGCATCAGCGCCAGCTCCCAAGGCTTGTAGGCGCGATCCGGCTTGGGCAACACATAGGCCGCCGAGCGCTGAAACAGCTTGAGTTCGGCCACCTGCGGCTGGATCTGCGGGACAAACTGAATCGCCGAGGCGCCGGTGCCGATCACCGCTACGCGCTTGCCGGAAAGATCCAGATCGTGTCGCCAGCGCGCCGAGTGAAAAGCTTCCCCGGCGAACTTCTCGATCCCTGGCAATGCCGGATAGGCCGGCTGATTGAGCTGGCCGCAGGCGCTGATCAGCACCTCGGCGCAGAGCTCTTCACCATTGCTCAGGGTCACCCGCCACAACGCTGCCGCCACATCGAAGGCCGCCGAGGCCACCTCGGCATTGCAGCGAATACGCGAACGCAGCTGGTACTTGGCCACGCAGTGCAGCATATAGCCGTGGATTTCCGCCTGAGGCGCAAACTTGCGGCTCCAGTCGGTTTTCGGTTCAAAGGAAAACGAATACAGGTGCGACGGCACATCGCAGGCCGCCCCCGGGTAGCTGTTATCGCGCCAGGTGCCGCCGACTTCTGCGGCCTTTTCAAGGAGCAGAAAGTCCTCGACACCGGCCTTCTGTAACTGAATGGCCATGCCCAGGCCGCCAAAGCCGCTGCCGATAATCAGCACGCGTAACCGGGCCTGGTTCTGGGAAGTGTTGTGCATTGTTATTTCCCCAACCGCAAACAGTGCGGATGCCAGGATGCTACTTGCCCGGCGCGTAAGAGGTTATGGCATAGTCGGCCAATCGATTGTGACTTTCGGACAAGTCAGCGGATAACTGCATGTCAGCCATCCCCTACACCCTCCCCAGGCGCAGCATTACCAGTGCGCAACTGCTGACCCAGTTAGGCCTCGACCATGGCCTGAGCGTCGAGCAGTGCCTGCGCGACACCGGCCTCAGCCCCCTGCAACTGGCCGAGCTGCACAGTGAAATCGAAGGCACGCAGGAACTGCAGCTTGTTCGCAACCTGATCGACGCACTGCCCGATCTGGATGATCTCGGCCTGCAGGCCGGCCTGCGCTATCAGCTGACCACCTACGGCATCTGGGGTTACGCCCTGCTCAGCAGCCAGAGCTTCCGTCAGGCCGCCGACCTCGGCCTGCGTTATCTGGACCTGACCTTTGCCTTTAACCGCATCAACTTGATCGAAGACGCCAGCGAAGCCCATCTGCAGCTGGACGGCAGCCATTTGCCGGATCAGGTGCGCGACTTTCTCCTGCTGCGCGACGCCGTGGCGGTGATGGTGATTCAGCGCGAATTGACCGGTGCCAAAGTGCCGCTGAGCCGGGTACAGCTGAGTATGCCGACACCGGCTGACCCGGCGCGCTTTATCGAGCAGTTTGGCCTGCTACCGGAATTCGCCAGCGCCTCGAACCGCATCAGCTTCCCGCGTCAGTTGCTCGACCAGCCGTTGCCCCGCGCCAATCCGCACAGCGCTCAACTCTGTGAGCAGCAGTACCAGGCCCTGCTGGCCAAACGACAAGTGCGCAGCGGCCTGGCCGGGCAGATTCGTGATCGCCTGTTGAACACACCCGGCCGGCTACCCGATATGGAAGTGATCGCCCTCGAACTGAACATCAGCAGCCGCACCCTGCGTCGCCGTTTGGAAGAGCAAGGCAGCAGCTTTCGCCAGCTGCAGGAAGAAGTGCGTCAGGCCCTGGCCGAAGAACTGCTGGCCATCGCCAGCCTGAGTCAGGAGGAGATTGCCGAACGCCTGGGCTACAGCGAGGTTTCGAACTTCCTGCATGCGTTCAAACGCTGGAAAGGCCTCACGCCGGGGCAATTTCGACAAACATTGGACTGAGGCGCGACTGACAGGTCATCGGAACAGATGGCACTTTGCTATTTCATCCGCCAAATTGGCAGTTTCCACCTTCAAGCTGGCGGGCGTTTACGCCGATACTGCTGAACAAGCGATTGACTGGAGTTTTCATGCGACAGGGTTTTCTTGGGCAGTTCCTGCCACATGATTTGACTGATCAGGCCAGCGTTCTGTTGGCCCGTACGCTGGCCTTCAGCGCCCTGTGCAGCGTGGTCATCGGCCTGTACAGCTGCATCAAATGGGGACGCCTGGGCAATGATGCACTGATGTATGGCTCGTTGCTGCTGGTGTTGGGCATGCCGCTGATGCTGCTGGTACTGCGCAGCGCCGTGCTGCCACTGGCGGTAGCCGCGAACATGGCACTGGCCTGCATGGCCAGTTACTCGATGCTGCTGATCTATCAGCTGGGCGGCCTGCATTCGGCGCATATTTACTGGCCGGCGGTGATCATCGTATTCGCCTATCTGCTGGCCGGCACCCGCAGCGCCATGCTCTGGAGCCTGGTGCAAGTGCTGTTCGTGTTCTGGCTTATTCGCCTGGAGCGCAGCGGCGCCAGCCTGCCGGTATTTGAACTGAGCCCGCGCGATGCTGCGGTGAACACCTACTCGGGCTACGTCCTGCCGGCGCTGACCGTGTGGCTGGCACAGTGGTACAGCGCGCAACTGCGTAACCAGGCCCTAGCCGATGCCGAACAGGCCCTGAGCGAATCGCGCGAGTTCGGTCAACGCGCCGCACGTAATCAGGAGCAGCTCGGCGGCATCGTCGATGAAGTACGCAGCACCGCCAGCGACCTGCTGCAGATGGCCGGTCAGCTGCAACAGACCATTGGCGGCATTCGCCAGCGCTGCCAGAGCATCGACACCGATGTGCAACAGCAGGCCGACGCCATGCATCACCTGGATCTGGCCCTGCATAAAGTGCTCGACAGCCTCGCCGCCAGCACCGGTCATATGCAGCAACTCAGCGAGGACACCCAGCACAGCAGCAGCCAAGTGAATGCCTGCGCACAGCGCATGGAAGACGCCCAGGCCAGCATGCAGGCCATCCAGCAGAGCAACCAGCGCATCGCCGAATCCATGCAGATGATCAGCGCCATCGCCCAGCAAACCAACCTGCTGGCGCTTAACGCAGCCATCGAAGCGGCCCGCGCGGGGGATCATGGCCGCGGCTTTGCCGTGGTGGCCGATGAGGTGCGCAACCTCTCACAGCGCAGCAACGAAACCGCCGATACGGTGCAGAACGTGTTGGACCAGTCGCAGCAGATCATCAACACCGGCGCTGCCCAGGTCAGCGATGTCAGCAGCGCCCTGAGCAGCAATGCCGGGCTTACCGACAACCTCTCTAACTCGATCCTGCAGCACAGTCAGGCCCTTACCCAGGCGCACCAGCAACTGCTGCACGCACGCGACAACAGTTCTGCACAACGCGACGCCAGCCAACGCCAGCGCGCCGCCAGTTCCGAGCTGCTGAATGCTCAGGAGTCGCTGGTGCAACTTGGCCAACAACTGGAACAGTTGTCGCATCAGTTGCATCAGCGGGTTGCCCGCGCGTAATCACTCCACGCCCCTCCCATCAGTGAGGGGCAAAACGTCCTAACCGACAGCTTATCGCCACAGTTTGAAAGTCAGTTCTGCGCTGACAGCCGGGCGGGCTGCGGTTATTGTTTGGCCATGACTAACACGCCCAATACCCTGTTACTGAGCTATCAGCCGCCCTGGCAGTGGCAACAATTCCACGCGCACTTTGCCATGCGCGCCCTGACTGGGGTGGAAAGCCTGCAGCCGCACAGCTACACACGCAGCGTGCACCTCGATGGCCTGCGCGGCTGGTTCCGTGTGCAGGCACTGAATGATCAACCCGCGCTGCAACTGCACTACAGCGAATCGCTGCAGCCCTGTTTGGCAACGCTTGCCGCGCGGGTGCGCAAGATGTTTGATCTGGACTGCCAGCCGCAGCAGATCTGTGCGCACTTTGCCGATGATGCGCAGCTCGGCCCGCTGGTTGCGCGTCATCCCGGCTTGCGTTTGCCGACTGCTTTCGAGCCCTTCGAGCAGGCCGTGCGCGCCATTGTTGGTCAGCAGGTTACGGTAAAGGCAGCGGTAACCATCACTGGCCGCCTGGTTGCCCGACTGGGCGAATCGCTGCAGTTTGCCGATGCCCCCGATATTCAACGGCTGTTCCCTACGCCCGTTGCAATCGCCGAAGCCAACCTGGAAGGCATCGGCATGCCCGGCAAGCGCGTGCAGACCTTGCAGCATTTCGCTGCGCAGGTGGCCAGTGGCGATCTACGTCTGGGTTTGCAGGCGGGCTATACCGCCTTTGTCGAGCAGCTGTGCGCCCTGCCCGGCATCGGCCCGTGGACGGCGGAATATATTGCGCTGCGCGCCTTCGGCGAGGTCGATGCCTTTCCCGCCAGTGATCTGGGGCTACTCAAGGCACCGGTGTGGGGACCAGAAGGCATCGACGCCAAACAGCTCAAGGCTCGCGCCGAAGCCTGGAGGCCGTGGCGCGCCTATGCCGCCGCGCATCTGTGGCACAACTATTCAGAGGGCTGAACCAATGTTCTACCGCTACCACGACAGTCCGATTGGCCGTCTGTTATTGGTCGCTGACGCAACCGGCTTACAGCAACTGCTGATGGATATCGATGACAAGCCCTGGGATATCGGCGAACACTGGAGCCGCGCTGCCGATGAACTGGATGAAGTGTGCCGGCAACTGGATGAGTATTTCGCCGGGCGGCGGCGGCGCTTCGAAGTACGCCTGGCGCCGCAAGGCACAGCGTTTCAGCAGGCGGTGTGGCAAGCGTTGCAGGCCATTCCGTTTGGCCATACCCGTTGCTACAGCGACCTCGCCGCCGAGATCGCGCGGCCCAAGGCCGTGCGCGCCGTTGGTGCGGCCAATGGCGCCAACCCGATAGCCATCATCATTCCCTGTCATCGGGTAATTGGCCGTGACGGCAGCCTCACAGGCTATGCCGGCGGCCTGCCGCGCAAAGCGCTGTTGCTCAAACTGGAAGGGGCGCAGCTGCCGGAACAGCGGTTGCTGAGCATTTAGCCTAGGGCTGAACTCGCGCCAGCACGCGCGCCGGAGCCTCTAGCGGTAACGCCAGAATCAACCCTTCGCCAGACGCCGGATAAATGCCGGTCAGCGCGGTGATATTGACCTGATGGGAGACCAGCACCAGCGACGCACCACGCGGTTGTGCATTGATCTGTTCGATCAGCGCAGCGGTCTGCTCACGGGCGGTATTGGGTGTTTGAAAGAAGGAGTCCAGGGCTGGCAGTGTTTCTGCTGCGCCCAAACCCATTTCGCGGGCCGTGTCCTGAGCGCGGCACCAGCGGCTGCTAAGCAGACGTGGTTCAATCCACTGACTACGCAACAACTGTCCCCAGCGCTGCGCCTGCTCACGACCTTGCTGATTGAGATTGCGCTGAGTGCGGCAATCACTTAGCTGAAAATTCGCCGGGTCACCCGTGCCGGGCGCTGTGGCATGGCGCAACAGCAGCACGGCGCGGCCTTCACGTAACGCGGTCCAGGCGGACTTATGGCTGGCCTGAACCGCGCCGCCCAGCAGATGCAGCACCAACAGCCACGCGCCGTATCGCCAACGTAGGTAGTTTTTCAACGGCCTGCTAGAACTTGACCGTGCCACGCGGCCCCATCAGCGCCCAGATGATCAGACCGATCACCGGCAGCAAGACGATCAACAATATCCACAGCACCTTGATGCCCGTTTCGGCGTTGCTTTTGATCACGCTCAGAATCGCCCAGATATCCAGCGCTAGAATGACCAAACCCAGTAAGCCGTTGAACATTGAACCCATATGGTGTCGCTCCTATGCGAAGGGATCGCTTACGTAGGATAGACGCTGGGCAAAAGAGTTCAGGCGCTTTACCTATCAGCAGTCATCCAGCCCCGCAAAGGCGGCAGCAAAATCACCGGTTAGTGGGGTAAAAACCGCCACCTGGGGGCTGTCAAACAGACGCAAAACGGCAAAGCGCGGATGCTCGCCGCCGTCGAACCTATGCGCAGTGCCGGCGGGTAACCGCACCAGGTCGCCCTTCTCGCACAACAGGCTGTAGACGTACTCGCCGATGTGCAGCGCCAGCAGGCCACGTCCGGCCAGGTAGTAATGCAGGTGAGCCGGCTGACAGCGTTGCTCCGCGCGCAGGCTACGGGCCAGCTCACTGCCTTCACCGCGCTCATCACACAGGCTAAGGACCTCGGCACTGGTGTAGCCATGCGCGGTCATCAGTTGGTCGATCTGCACACGACTGGCCGCCAGCAGTTCATCACTGGCTGTACCGGCCGTGACCGCCTGTTGAACCGGCACCTGACTGAACTGCACACCAACAGCAGCCAGAGTGCTGGCAATGTCCTCGAGGTGAGTCAGCAGCTTGTTCGGGTACTCGGGCGAAGACTGGTGGTAGACGGTCAGGCTGCTCATGCTCAAGGCTCTCGTACAGTTTCAATTCAGATAATCAAGTCTAGGGCCGCTCATCACGCAGATAGCACGCGGTGATCACCGCAGCCGCCAGGGCAATCAGGCTGGCGATGGCAAAGGTCCAGGCCGCGCCGAGGCTGTGCCAGCTGTAGCCGGAATACAACGCTCCCAATGCCCCGCCGACACCCGCCAGCGCGGCATACAGCGCCTGGCCCTGGCCTTGCTGGCGGTCGGCGAAGCTGCGCTGAACAAAATGCATGGCCGCCGCATGGAAACTGCCAAAGGTTGCGGCATGCATCAACTGGGCAAACAGCAGCACCGGCAGATGCCCGGCCAGATTGCCCAGCAATAGCCAGCGCACGGCGGTAATCAGAAAACTCGCCAGCAGCACGGTACGCAGGGAATAGCGCGCCAGCAAGCGGGCCATAAACATAAACAGCACGATCTCGGCCAGCACACCCAGCGCCCACAGCTGGCCGATCACCCCTCGCGAATAGCCGAGTGCTTCCAGATGCAAACTGAGGAAGGTGTAGTACGGGCCATTGCTCAACTGCATCAGCCCGGCGCTAAGGTAGAAAGCGAGTATCCCCGGCCGCCGCAGTTGCTGGAGAAAGCCGCCCTGCTCCAGAGTGTTGGGGCGTATCTGCGGCTGCGCATTGGGCACCCACCAGCTGCTCAGGACGATGCCGCTCATGATCAGAATCAGCGCCCAGGGATAGGCGTCCAGGCTCAGCAGCTCGAACAACTTGCCCAGGCCGACCACCGCGACAATAAAACCGATGCTGCCCCACAGGCGGATCTGGCTGTAGCGCGCCGCTTGCTCCTTGAGATGGGCAAAAGTGATCACCTCAAACTGCGGCAATACCGCATGCCAGAAGAACGCATGCAGCGCCATGATCAGCGCCAGCCAGGCGTAGCTCTGGCTGATAAAGATGCCGGCAAAACACAGCAGCGTGCACAGTGCACCAAAACGCACGATAGCCAGCCGCTGCCCGCTGTAATCACCCAGCCAACCCCAGATATTCGGTGCGATGCAGCGCATGAGCATGGGAATGGCGATCAGCTCGCCAATTCGCGCAGCAGAAAACCCCAGGTGATCGAAATACAGCGCGAGAAACGGCGCGGTGGCGCCGAGCAGCGAGAAATAGAAGAAGTAGAAACCGGACAGACGCCAATAGGGCAACACAGAAGGCATGGTTTACCCAGACGTAGGTTGGGTTGAGGAGCCAGCGACGAAGCCCAACACTCGATAAATCATCTTTCTGCGCTGCCGAGTCGACCGCCGTTGGGCTTCGCTGCGCTCAATCCAACCTACGCGGGCAGTCACAGCTGTGGCAGCACCGGCGTGCTGAACCGCACATCGGCATTCTGCGCGCGATGGCGCAGCAGGTGGTCCATCAACACGATGGCCATCATCGCCTCGGCAATCGGCGTGGCGCGGATGCCCACACAGGGGTCGTGACGGCCCTTGGTGATGATATCCACCGGGTTGCCGTGGATATCGATCGAGCGCCCCGGAGTGGTGATGCTCGACGTCGGTTTGAGGGCCAGGTGCGCCACAATCGGCTGACCGCTGGAGAGGCCACCGAGGATGCCACCGGCGTTGTTGGAGAGAAAACCTTCCGGGGTCATCTCGTCGCGGTGCTCGGTGCCGCGCTGCGCCACACTGGCGAAACCCGCACCGATTTCCACACCCTTGACCGCGTTGATGCTCATCAGCGCATGGGCCAGTTCGGCGTCCAGACGGTCGAAAATCGGCTCGCCCAGCCCCGGCATCACACCTTCAGCAACCACGGTGATTTTTGCGCCGACCGAATCCTGATCACGGCGCAGCTGATCCATATAGGCTTCCAGCTCCGGCACCTTGTCCGGATCGGGGCTGAAGAAGGCATTCTGCTCGACGCTGTCCCAGGTCTTGAACGGGATTTCAATTGGCCCCAGCTGGCTCATATAGCCACGAATCACGATGCCCTGAGTGGCCAAGTACTTCTTGGCGATGGCACCAGCGGCCACGCGCATGGCCGTCTCGCGCGCCGAACTGCGGCCACCACCGCGGTAGTCACGCACGCCGTACTTATGGTGATAGGTGTAATCGGCGTGGGCCGGGCGGAAGGAATCCTTGATCGCCGAGTAGTCCTTGGACTTCTGGTCGGTATTGCGGATCAGCAGGCCGATCGAGCAACCGGTGGTCTTGCCCTCGAACACCCCGGCAAGGATTTCCACCTCATCGGCTTCCTGGCGCTGTGTAGTGTGGCGGCTGGTGCCGGGTTTGCGCCGATCAAGATCACGTTGCAGGTCTTCCAGGCTGATTTCCAGGCCTGGGGGGCAACCATCGACAATGGCGACCAACGCCGGGCCATGGCTCTCGCCAGCGGTGGTGACAGTGAACAGCTTGCCGTAGGTATTGCCGGACATGTGCAAAACGCTCCGCGAAAATCAGCTCCGAGGCTACGCCAGCCGGCGCAAAACCCCATTTGAGTAAAGGCGGCGAGTATACCCGTGGCGTTCGCCCAGATCATCCTCGAACCTTCAGGGCGGATAAACGTCCAATAGGCTCATCCTTGGCAGTTCCTTTCCATGACCCGAGCTCTGCTGTTGCCCCTTTTTCTCTGCAGCGCCCTGCTGCAAGCCGCCCCCGACGTCGCACAGAGCAACACCGCGCATAGCAGCCTGCAGCAACCCATGCGCCTGCAGACCGACCAGGGCACGCTGTATGGCACGCTGCTCAAGCCCAGCAGCACCAAACCTGTGGCCGTGGCGCTGCTGATTGCCGGCTCCGGCCCCACCGACCGTGACGGCAACAACCCTGAAGGCGGCCAGAGCGACAGTCTCAAACGCCTGGCGCAGAGCCTGGCCAGACAGGGCATCGCCAGCCTGCGTTACGACAAACGCGGGGTGGCCGCCAGCCGCGCGGCCACCCCGGATGAACGCGACCTGAGTGTCGAGGGTTATGTCAGCGATGCGGTGAACTGGGCACGGCTGCTCAGGGCTGATCCGGCATTTGACCGGCTGATTCTGATCGGCCACAGCGAAGGTGCGCTGATTGCCAGCCTGGCTGCCGAACCGGCGCAGGCCGATGCCCTGGTGGCAATTGCCGGCAGCTCACGGCCGATTGATCAACTCTTACGTGAACAACTCGCATCCCGCCTACCACCGCATTTGCTGGCGCAAAGCAACCAAGTGCTCGACCGCCTGCTGGCCGGGCAATTCAGCCCCAAGATACCCAAGCAGTTGCAAGTGCTGTTTCGTCCGAGCGTACAGCCCTATCTGATCACGCTGTTGCGGCAGAACCCAGGCCAGGCCTTTGCCCGTTTGCAGATTCCTGCGCTGATCGTACAAGGCAGCCACGATATTCAGGTCAGTGTCGCCGATGCCCACGCCTTGCAGGCCGCCAAGCCAGATGCCGAGCTGCTGATCATCCCCGGCATGAACCATATGCTGCGCATCAGCGCGCTGGATTTACCGACGCAACTGGCCAGTTACAACAATCCTCGGCTACCGTTGGCACAAGGACTGGGCGAGCAGATCGCCCAGTTCATCCAGCGCAGCGGCAAAAAGCCAGCCTCCAGTTAGCCGGGCGGCAGCCAATAAGCGCATCAGGCGACACCTGAAGATGTCGCGCACAGGATCGCCGTGTATGACTGACAACCCACAACCACAAACCGCTACCGACACCGCCGCCCAGGAAGTCGCCGAGCAAGCCCATCCCTGGGCCGATCTGCCGCCCGAACACTTTCGCCTATTGCGCCTGGCCGCTCTGCCTACCGACCGCCACACTGGCGCACGGCCCTTGCGTTTTATCCAGTTAGGCCGCGTCGAGCGCCTGGGCAAGCAGCAGAGCCTGCTGCGTCTGACCTTGCAGCTCCCCGGTCAGCGTGTACGCAAGGAACAGAACATTCTCGAAGTCTGGGCCGATCACGAGCAGCGCACGGTGCGCTTCGGCCCCGATACTGGCCTGCTGGTACAACCGGAAAACCGTGGCCTGGGGCGCTTTATGCTGGCTCAGGGGATTATCTGGGCACGCCAGCACTTCGCTCATTACCAGGTGGAAAACACCCAACTGGCGAGCAAGGATGCCTTTAGTGATGAAGCGCGCGCCCGCCGTGACCACTGCCTTCAGGCCCAGGGCTTTGTGGTCGAATACCTCGACCCACTAAAGATCAAGGCGCAATGCGGCGCGCCACGGGTCAGCTCGCTGCATGGCGACTGGCACACGGAAAAGGTGCAGATCGTTGAATTACTGGACGCCGCCAGCATGCTGCAACAGGCCGACCAGAGCCTGCGCGAGCAGGACGTGAAAGTGCGCAAACTGGAAGAACGCATCGAAGTGTTCAAACGCGAAGACGGCGGTCTGCGCTTTACCATCACCTGCCTGGTGGCGTTCTGCGTGTTTCAGGCGGGGCTACTGATCTGGATTGCTACGCGCTAGCGAATGGCGCGAGCCTGGCGATACTGCCCCGGCGCCACGCCGTAGGCCTGTTTGAACTGCCGACTAAGATGGCTCTGGTCGGCAAAACCCAACTGCATCGCCACACTCAGCGGCGCACAACCATTCCTTAATAACGCCCGAGCCTGCTCCAGACGGCGCTGCATCAGCCAGCTGTGTGGCGGCAAGCCGGTGGCGCGGCGGAACACTCTGGCGAAATGAAACGGCGACAAGCCCACCGCCTGCGCCAGTTCTTCCAATGACGGTGGCGCCGCCAACTGACTGGCCAGCATCTCCTTGGCCAGCGCCACAGCCTGTGGCTCATGACCAGGGGTGAGGCCCGCAGGAACGCGGCCATGACGTTGAAATAACAGCAAAATCGCTTCACGCCAGGCGTTCTGCTGCTGCAAGGCACTGGCCGGACTCTCCAGCAGACGATGCAAGTCGGCAAACGTCCGACCCAGCGGCGCATCATGCAACACGCTGCCGGCAAAACTGGGTAGGCCGCCGCGCTCCAGCTCCAGCTCAGCCAATACCTCGCAAACCTGCTCAATCTCGGGGTAGAAAGCGCGGTATTGCCAGCCCTGATCATGAGCCTTTGAGCAGGAGTGCAGCTCGTCCGGGTTTATCAGGATCATGCTGCCGGCAGGAGCCAGATGCTCACTGCCGCGATGCTGAAAACGGTGGGCACCCTGCTCAATTACGGCAAAAACAAAGCCTTCGTGCACATGAGGCGAAAAGCGCTGCTCGATATAGTGTGCGTGGAGCAACTCCACACCGTCCAACTCACGTGATTGCCAAAAGCGTGTTTGCTCAGTACCTGCCTGCGCCATGCCTCAACCGCTGAAACGCGCCTCCAGCTGCAGCTTGATCGCCGGCCAGTCATGGTCGGTGATGCTGTAGAGCACGCTGTCGTCCAGGCGCCCGTCAGCCAGGCGGCGGTGGTTGCGCAGCACGCCTTCACGCAGCGCCCCAAGCTTTTCGATGGCGCGCTGCGAACGCAGATTACTGGCAGCGGTTTTTAGTTGTACACGTACCAGCCCCCAGTGTTCGAAAGCGTGCTTGAGCATCAGGTATTTGATGATGGTGTTGAGGCCCGTGCCATGCTGGCTGCGATCCAGCCAGGTCCAGCCGATCTCCGTTGCCGGCAAGGTGTTCATAAAGTCGCCGAAACGGGTGGTGCCCACCAACTGGTCGCCCAGGCGAATAACAAAGGGCAAGGCCCGCCCTTCACGCTGCTCGAGCAAGCCCTGGCGATACCAGTCGAGACGCTGGCTGCCACTCATATAGATCAGCTCCTGGCGATTGGCTTCGGCCAGACTGATCAAGGCGGGAATATCGGCATCGACCATGGGTTCGATACGCAATCCGCCACGTTGCAGGGTAATTAGTTGCGGCTTGAACATAGGGTCCCTCCTCGGACAGAGTCGCAGGCGCGACACGCTAACAGGGCCGGCAAGTGTGCACAATCCACAACAGCAACAGCAACAGCAACAGCAACAAGTTCTACGCCAGTGCGACCTTGGTCGTGCCTGACGCACCGTCACTTTGCTGCGAGACTAAGACAAATCATATGCAGTAGGCTCAGAACCAGTCTCGGAGCTGCTGCGCTTCGGCGATACGGCGTTAAGACTGGCCTCGGAATGCTCATTTACAGCAGTAAACTCCGCTTCCTCGGCCACTCTTGCCTTGTCTCGCACTAGCTCGCGCGTTCCGAGACAGGTTCTTTGGCAGCCGCTGCGCTGCCAGATAAGACCCTGGCAGCCCCCTACAGTTTGTTTTCGGAGTTTGCATGACCCTGTCTAGCGGGCTGATCGCCGCGGTTGCGCTGATTTACATGGCCACTCTGTTCGCCATCGCCTTCTACGGCGACCGCCGAGCTGCGCCCATGCCGCCGAAAATTCGAGCCTGGGTATACAGCCTTTCACTGGCGGTGTACTGCACCAGCTGGACGTTTTTCGGCGCGGTAGGCCAGGCCGCCGAACAGCTCTGGTCATATCTGCCGATCTACCTTGGGCCGATCATCATTCTGGTCTTCACACCTTGGGTGCTGCAGAAAATGGTGATGATCAGCAAACAGGAAAACATCACCTCGATTGCCGACTTTATCGCCGCCCGCTATGGCAAATCCCAGGCGCTGGCGGTGGTAGTAGCGCTGGTCTGCCTGGTCGGCGTATTGCCCTATATCGCCCTGCAGCTCAAAGGCATCGTGCTTGGGGTCAACCTGCTCAGCGGTGCCGGCGCAGGCGCCAACGGCACCGGTGCCCAGGACACCGCACTGATCGTCTCGCTGGTGCTGGCACTGTTCACAATATTGTTCGGCACACGCAACCTGGTTGTCACCGAGCACCACCGCGGTATGGTTCTGGCAATTGCCTTCGAATCGCTGGTCAAACTGCTGGCCTTCCTCGCCGTCGGCGCGTTTGTGACCTACGGCCTGTACAACGGTTTTGCCGACCTGTTCGACCAGGCCAAAGCCAACGCCGGGCTGGAGAAATTCTGGGAACAAACCGTCAATTGGCCAGCGATGATGACCCAGACGGGCCTGGCGATGATCGCCATCATCGCCCTGCCGCGGCAGTTTCATGTGACGGTGGTGGAGAACATCGAGCCCAAGGATTTGCGCCTGGCACGCTGGGTGTTCCCTGCCTACCTGATACTCGCCGCGCTGTTTGTGGTGCCCATCGCCCTGGCCGGGCAGATGCTGCTGCCGGCCGGCGTTACCCCTGACTCCTTCGTAATCAGCCTGCCGCTGGCCGAAGCCCATCCCGCGCTGGCCATGCTGGCCTTTATCGGCGGCGCGTCGGCGGCCACCGGCATGGTAATTGTTGCGTCAGTAGCGCTGTCGACGATGATTTCCAACGACATGCTGCTGCCTTGGCTGCTGCGCCGGCAGAATACCGAACGGCCTTTTGAAGCCTTCCGCTACTGGATGCTGACCGCACGACGGGTGAGCATTGTGGTCATCCTGCTGTTGGCCTATGTCTGCTACCGCCTGCTGGGCTCCAACGCCAGCCTGGCAACCATCGGCCAGGTGTCGTTCGCCGCCATCGGCCAGCTGGCTCCGGCGATGTTCGGCGCACTGGTGTGGAAGCAGGCAAACCGCCAGGGCGTATTCGCCGGGCTGTTCTTTGGTGCGCTGATCTGGTTCTACACCCTGGTTATGCCGCTGGTGGCGCGCGGCCTGGGCTGGCCAGCGGATGCCTTGCCGGGCGTGCAAACCCTGCTGTACGGCCCAATCGGCTTTCAGGTCGACCCGCTGACCCGTGGGGTGGTGCTGTCGCTGGCCGGCAACTTCCTGTTGTTTGCCTGGGTCTCCTACTTCTCGCGCACCCGGGTGGCCGAGCACTGGCAGGCTGGGCGTTTTATCGGCCATGACCTGGGCAACAAACCCAGCAACCGCAGCATGCTCGCAGTGCAGGTCGGCGACCTGTTGCTGCTGGCCAACCGTTTTGTCGGTGAAGACCGCGCGCGGCAGAGCTTTATGCGGTTTGCCTACCGCCAGGGCAAGGGCTTCGACCCTAACCAGACCGCCAACAGTGAATGGATCGCCCACACCGAACGGCTGCTGGCCGGTGTACTCGGTGCCTCATCGACCCGCGCGGTGGTCAAGGCGGCCATCGAAGGCCGCGAAATGCAGGTCGAGGATGTGGTTCGCATCGTCGACGAAGCCTCGGAAGTGCTGCAGCTCAACCGCGCACTGTTGCAAGGCGCGATCGAGAACATCACCCAGGGCATCAGCGTGGTCGACCAATCGCTGCGCCTGGTGGCCTGGAACCACCGTTACATTGAGCTGTTCAACTACCCCGAGGGCCAGGTGTATGTCGGCCGCCCGGTAGCTGAGCTGATCCGCTTCAACGCCGAACGCGGCCTGCTCGGCGCCGGCAATATCGAGGAGCACGTCAGCAAACGCCTGTACTGGATGCGTCAGGGCACGGCGCACACCTCCGAACGGCTGTTCCCCAACGGCCGGGTGATCGAGCTGATCGGCAACCCCATGCCCG
The DNA here is from genome assembly GCF_900105355.1 of Pseudomonas anguilliseptica. NCBI lineage: Bacteria > Pseudomonadati > Pseudomonadota > Gammaproteobacteria > Pseudomonadales > Pseudomonadaceae > Pseudomonas > Pseudomonas anguilliseptica. Next base: position 3,733,459 of record NZ_FNSC01000001.1, on the reverse strand, counting down.
GCGGCGGTTTCGTCATGAGCTTCACCGACATCACCGAGTTCCGCGAAGCCGAGCGCGCGCTCAAGGACGCCAATGAAGGCCTGGAACAGCGGGTCAGCGAGCGCACCCAGGAGCTGTCGCAACTGAATCTGGCGCTGACCGAAGCCAAGGGGGTGGCCGAGGCCGCCAACCAGTCGAAAACCCGCTTTCTCACCGCCGTCAGTCATGACCTGATGCAGCCGCTAAATGCCGCGCGGCTGTTCTCCGCCGCCCTGTCCCACCAGGACGATGCCCTGCCCGCCGACGTCCGCGAACTGGTGCGCCACCTGGACAGCTCGTTGCGCTCAGCCGAAGACCTGATCAGCGACCTGCTGGATATCTCACGCCTAGAAAACGGCCGTATCACTCCGGACCGTCATGCCTTTGTGCTGAACAATTTGTTCGACACCCTGGGGGCGGAGTTCAGAGTGCTGGCCGCCGAACACGGCATGGATTTTCGCCTGCGCGGCAGCCGTCTGCGGGTCGACAGCGACATCAAACTACTGCGGCGCATTCTGCAGAATTTCCTGACCAACGCCTTCCGCTACGCCAAGGGCCGTGTGCTGCTCGGCGTGCGCCGCAAGGGTCAGCAGCTGCGCTTGGAAGTCTGGGATCGCGGCCCGGGCATTCCCGACGACAAGCGCAAGGTGATTTTCGAGGAATTCAAACGCCTGGACAGCCACCAGACCCGCGCCGAAAAAGGCCTGGGCCTGGCGATTGCCGATGGTTTGTGCCGTGTCCTCGGCCACCAGCTGGAAGTGCGTTCCTGGCCGGGCAAAGGCAGCGTATTCAGCGTCACCATTCCCCTGGCCTTGCACGCCGACCCACCCGTATTGCTCAGCCAACCCGAGCACCATGGCGAGGCGCTGGTCGGCATCCAGGTGCTATGCATCGACAACGAGGACAGCATCCTCGCCGGCATGCACAGCCTGCTGTCACGCTGGGGGTGTCAGGTGTGGACGGCGCGCAACCGCCTGGAGTGCGATCACCTGCTAAGTGAAAACGTGCGCCCGCAGCTGGCACTGGTGGACTATCACCTGGATGACGGCGAAACCGGCACCGAGCTGATGGCCTGGCTGCGCACGCGTTTGGGTGAACCGCTACCGGGTGTGGTGATCAGCGCCGACGGCCGCCCCGAGCTGATCGCTCAGGTACATGCCGCCGGCCTCGATTACCTGAGTAAGCCGGTCAAGCCGGCCGCTTTGCGCGCCCTGTTGAGCCGCCATCTCGTCCTGCGTTAGCAGGCCGTTAAAACGTTGGCGAGGCAACCAGCGCAAGGCAAAAACAGGCGAAAAAGCGGAGTTTACGAGTTGTAAATGAGCACTTTGAGCCTGTTTTTAACGCAGCGATGACAACGCAGGTAGTTTGTAACCGCCTGCTTAAAGGCGCTGACGGAACAATGCCTGGTGCTCGCGGCATTGCGCGGCCGCGAGCAGGAATACGCCGTGACCGCCGCGTTCGAACTCCAGCCAGGTGAAGTCGACTTCCGGGTAAAGCGCTTCGACGTGCACCTGGCTATTACCGACTTCGATAATCAGCATGCCTTTCTCGGTCAAATGATCCGCCGCCTCCGCGAGCATGCGCCGCACCAGGTCCAAGCCATCGTCGCCGCAGGCCAGACCCAGCTCAGGCTCGTGCTGGTATTCGGCCGGCATATCGGCAAAATCCTCAGCATCCACATAAGGTGGGTTGGAAACGATCAGGTCAAAGCGCTGCCCCGGCAGCCCGGCAAAACCATCGCCCTGCACGGTGTACACGCGCTCATCCAGGCCATGACGCTCGATGTTCTGATTGGCCACTTCCAGCGCCTCAAACGACAGATCACCGAGCACCACTTCGGCCTCGGGAAACTCGTAGGCGCAGGCGATACCAATGCAGCCCGAGCCGGTGCACAGATCGAGAATCCGCGCCGGTTCCATGGCCAGCCAGGGTTCGAAGTGCTGCTCGATCAGCTCGGCAATCGGTGAGCGCGGAATCAGCACACGCTCATCGACCATAAACGGCATGCCACAGAACCAGGCCTCGCCCAACAAGTAAGCAGTCGGTACGCGCTCGTCGATGCGTCGTGCGAGCAAGGCATGCAGGTGCGCATGCTCATCGTCTTCCAGGCGGCAATCGAGGTAGCTGTCGGCAATTTCGTAAGGCAGATGCAGGGCGCCAAGTACCAGCTGGCGAGCTTCATCCCAGGCGTTGTCAGTGCCGTGGCCGAAGAACAGCTCCTCGCCATGAAACCGACTGACCGCCCAGCGAATGTAATCGCGCACGCTGCGCAGGCGGGTTGGGTAGGTATGTGTGGCGTCAGTCACGGCAGCTCTCCGCAGAAAAAGTGCGCCATTCTAACAGCCTGCCGTGCTTGCCCGCGCCGGGCGCAGTGCTGGTTTAGCGGCACGACGCATTACTGACCACAAAGGCCGCCACAGTCACAAAGTAGGCCTGCCCAAGCCTCATGCGCATCAGTATAATTTTGTTACCAATTTCTAACCCTTCCCTCCCTTTCTCAAGACTTCCCTAAAAATGGTCATAGATCCCTTCTCGATCACGGGCTTGCTCGTGCTGGCGATATTTTTGATTGGCATGACGCTAATCGTTTTTGAAGCACAACTGGAGATGGATAAGTTCAAGCCGGCGATGTTCATGATGTCCGGTCTGATCGTTATCGGTGCCCACTACGCGTTTTACGACCCCAATGGCTTTCAGTTCTTCCTGCATGCGCAGAGCGAGATCAAGGAAGAGCTGTTCGGCCTGATCGCCTTTATGGCGTTTATGTGGATGGTGGTCGAGCTGCTCAATGAACGGAACGTCTTCACCGCGCTCAATGGCTACCTGATGCGCAAGGGGCTCGGCGCGCGCGGCATGTTCTGGGCCACCGGCGCACTGTCAGCGCTGCTCTCGCCGTTTCTCAACAACATCACCACTGCGATGATCTTCGGCAAGACGGTGAAGAACATCTCGACCAATCAGCGCTACACCCATATCTCGCTGTGCAACATCGTGGTCGCCTCCAACTCCGGGGTGTGGTTTCTCGGCACCTCGACCAGCCTGATGGTGGTGCTGGCCGGCAAGATCAGCATCGCCGGCCTGCTGTTGCTGATTCCCTCGGCATTGATCGGCTGGCTGTTGTTCGCCGCCACGCTGCATTTCTTCTACCTGCGCAAACTCGATGGGCAGAGCCTGATTCAGGTGGCCGACCAGGCCGAATCTGCACTCAAACCCGGCGGTGCGGGCCTGGCGATCGTTGGTTTCTTCGCGGTATTTGGCGCAGTGCTGTGCAACATCATGCTGAAAGTCAGCATCGAGTTTGCCATCGGCATCGGCCTGGGCATTGTCGCCCTGTATGCCTGGCTGCTGATGCACCGCGGCATCGAGCTGCCCTGGCAGGATCAACTGCAAAAGGTCGAGTGGAACGCCCTGCTGTTCTTTATCGGCATCATCACCTCGGTGGCCTGCCTCAACCATGTCGGCTGGCTGTCGTATATCTCGCGGCTGTTCGAAGTGCTGCACCCCACCGCGGTCAACATGGTGCTCGGCGTCGCGTCCGGGGTAATGGACAACGTCCCCGTGGAAGCGGCTGCGCTGATGTCCAACCCGCAGCTAGGGCTCAATCAGTGGGCGCTGAATGCGCTGATGGTGGGGATTGGCGGCTCGCTGACGGTGGTCGGCTCAGCCGCCGGGGTGATGGCGATGTCGTTGGACAAGACCTACAGCTTCGCCGTGCACCTGAAGTTTCTACCGGCCATTCTGGTCAATTTCTTCGGTTCGCTAGGTATCTGGTACCTGCAGTTCGAACTGTTTGGCCTGTACTGAAACGCAAACGCCAGGGCATGCCCTGGCGCTTGTCGATGGTGACCCACGCCGCCGCTAGTCTCGTTTAAGGTGCAGTTCGCGCAGCACAGCGATGGAAATCGCCACGGCGAACAACAGCCAGAAATGCTCAGAAAACAGTGCAATCAGATTCATATTGCAGCTCCTTTGCTTGAAATCGCCGTTCCTCGGCAGCCACTCGATTCTGCTCGCCATATAGGCGACACGCAAGATCATCGGCCACAAAGGTTCACAGCAGCGCAGCACAGGCGGACAATGGGTGGACTGTCCATGCCAGCCTGGAGTTCCTGCCATGTCCACCCCTAAAACGATGTTCGCCCTCACTGGCCGCAGCCATGCGCCCGCCAGCCTGAGCAATGCGACCTTGCTGATCATTGATGCGCAAGAGGAATACCGCAGCGGCGTACTGCAATTACCGGGGCTGGATGCCGCGCTGGAAGAAATCGCCAAACTGCTGGCCGCCGCCCGCCACTTGGGCAGCTCCATCGTTCACGTCAAGCACTTGGGCATCCCCGATGGCCTGCTCGACCCACGCGGCCCACGCGGCCTACACCTGCCGGAAGCAGCGCCGCTGCCTGGCGAAATCATCGTAGAAAAACGCATGCCCAACGCCTTCAACGGCACCGAGCTGCATGATCGCTTGCAGGCCCTGGGCCACCTGGACCTGATCGTCTGCGGCTTTATGACCCATTCGAGTATCAGCACCACGGTACGCGCCACCAAGGACTATGGTTATCGCTGTACCGTGGTGGATGCCGCTTGCGCCACCCGCGACCTGCCAACGCTCGACGGTCAGGTGATCAGCGCCGCCGAGATGCACCGCGCCGAGATGATCGCCCTGGCCGACAATTTTGCTGCCGTGGTACCGCGCGCCAGTGCCTTGATCTGAGCCACCGCCAGCCGCGCAGTAGTTCGCAACCTGGATATGGGCTGACCGCAACAGTTGAACCACACCAGCCCACACCGGTCATACCGCCGATAACCACCGAGGAAATTGGCATGAGGAAATCGGAATGAAACACTCCGATGGTTTCGATGCACGCCGCCTGCGCCCACGCAATGCCAGCAACTGGCGCCTGCGTCTGGGCGCTGGCTTGGCCGCATTGTTTGCCACATTCGGCGTACTGCTGAGCATGGCAGGCGTCGCCACTCTGCTCGGCCAACCTGCCGCGCTCGGCCCACTGAACGAATCGCCAGCCGCCGCCAGCGTATTGGTCGTGATCGGGCTGCTGTTGCTGACCTTTGGCGTGCTGCTCTGGCGCCGCTGCCGACGCCGCCTGCGCCGCCCCAGTGACCTGAGCATGGCCCCGCATCTGATGAAAAAGCGCGACTGAGTGCTTCCAGGCAACACGGATCTGGCAGCTTGGTTACACTAGCGGCCTTCGCGGATATCTAGGGGCTGTTACCGTTTTGTCGCGAGCCGCGTTGCCGCGTAACATCTCGCCAGGCTAGGCGGAGGACGCAGGTAATGGTCGCGCCCTTGCCAAGTCCTCCAACACCGCATGGCAAGATTTTTCGCGCAACCCGAAGGGCCGGGCCTGTTTTCGCGCGATACTGCGTCTCTCGACACTCATTTGGAACAACCACAAAAACGCAGGGAGCGTTTTTGCGCGTCAGCCCCGAAGGGGTCAAGCATATGGATGTGCTGAACAAACTTCGTGTCTCGTGCCTTGCCTCGCGCTAAAACAGGCTCCGGCGCGGCCACGACAAAACGGTAACAGACCCTAAATGCAAGACGACGATTTTTCCTTATTCAAAGCCGAGTTGCGCGGCGTCAAACCGATCAAACATGACCGCGCGGATACCGGCAAACCGAAACCCAACCGTGCCCAACTGGCCACCCTACGCCAGGCCGCCACGGCACGTGTGGAGTCGGTCAAGGTCGACGGCCTGTCCGACCAGTTTGTGATCGATGTCGGTGCTGAAGACCCGCTGTATTGGTCCGCCAACGGCGTGCAGGAAGGCCAGATGCGCAAGCTCAAGCTGGGTCAGATCAGTTTTGAAGGCAGCCTCGACCTGCACGGCATGAACGTGGAAAAAGCCCGCGACACCCTGTGGGAATTTATTGCCGAGGCCAACAAGCTGGAGGTGCGCTGCGTGCGCATCACCCACGGCAAGGCGGTGCGCATGGACGGCCGCAAGCCGATGATCAAAAGCCACGTCAACACCTGGCTGCGCCAGCATCCGCAGGTACTCGGTTTCACCTCCTGCCTGGCCAAACACGGTGGCACCGGCGCGGTGTACGTGATGCTCAAGCGCACCATGATGGATGGCCGCGACGAATAAGCTCATGCCGCTGGCGGGTTACGCACTTGCCAGCCCGACCCTCGCGGCCTAACCTCCGCCCTTTAGAAAGACCTACGAGATTGTCCATGTCCCTGGAACAGAACTACACCGCGATCCTTGGCCAACTTGGCGAAGACGTATCCCGCGAAGGCCTGCTCGACACGCCCAAGCGCGCCGCCAAAGCCATGCAGTACCTGTGCAAGGGCTACCAGCAGACCCTCGAAGAAGTTACCAATGGCGCGCTGTTCAGCTCCGATAACAGCGAAATGGTGCTGGTGAAGAACATCGAGCTGTACTCGCTGTGTGAACACCACCTGCTGCCCTTTATCGGCAAGGCCCATGTCGCCTACATCCCCAACGGCAAGGTGCTCGGCCTGTCGAAGGTTGCGCGCATCGTCGACATGTATACACGCCGCCTGCAGATCCAGGAAAACCTTAGCCGGCAGATCGCCGAAGCTATCCAGCAAGTCACCGGCGCCCTCGGTGTGGCCGTGGTGATCGAAGCGCAGCACATGTGCATGATGATGCGCGGCGTGGAGAAGCAGAACTCCTCGATGGTTACCTCGGTGATGCTCGGCGAATTCCGCGAAAACGCCGCCACGCGCAGCGAGTTCCTTAGTCTGGTCAATAGCTGATCAAGCCTTGCTGCAGAAGAAGCCGGCCTAGCGCCGGTTTTTTTATGCCTGTTCACGCCAATGACCACGGCGGCAATCCGCCAAAAAGCCCGAAAACACGGCTGAAAGTGGCGAAATCACGCCAACAACCTACTGCATCGCGCGCTTCTCACCCACCGGTGAAGCCCTCAACCCAGGCGAAGGCGTCGACGATATCCCCGAAGACAACAGTGCCGAGATTCCGGATGAGAACGACACCGACCCGGCGTGCTTCAAAACCGGCGCTTACGAAACCTGCATCGACCCCAAACAGCCCAACTGCGGCACCCGTGGTGGTAACCCATTCTGCTTCGGTGAGGGTGACAGCTGCGGTGAGGTCAACGGTCAGCACATCTGCTTTCCCAACGGTGCGCGCAAGTGCAGCTATGTCGATGGCACCTATGAGTGCATCAACCAGAAGACCGGTGAAAAGATCGCCTACGACAGCCCCGACCACCCAAAGAACGGTGGCAATGCCGATGGCAACACCAACAACGACGAACAGAAACAAGGCCAAGTCGTTGTTGGCGGTGGTGCCCAGGGTTCCGACAAGGCCGCGACTAACAAAGCCATCAGCGACCTGCAGGAAGGCCTCGGCGACAAGCTTGAAGCGATCAAAGACGCCCTGACCGAAACCACCGATGGCCCCAGCAATGGCCTGGAAAACCCCGGTGAACGTGGCTCGCTGGATGCCGATGAATGGGACGAAAAGATTGCCGAGGCCAAGCTCGAATTTGCCACCGTCACCAACCAGTTTGGCGACCTCTTCGAGGGCATCGTTAGCCCCAACCTCTCCGGCTCAGGTGGTCAGCTCTACTGCGAATCCTTCGTCGTCATGGGCAAGACCTACGAACTATGCCTAAGCCAGTTCGCCGATGAACTGTCTGGCATCGGCGTGGTGATCCTCTTCCTCGCCACCTTGTTTGCCGCCTACATCATCTTCATCAAAGACTGAGGATCTCCTATGGACTTCTCCTTCATCACCGACTTCTTCACCGGCATGAATGGCTTTATCCAGGACATGTGGCACTGGATCTACCAAGGCCTGTACGACTTCACCAAAGAGGTCATGGTCGTGATGACCAAGGCCATGATCTACGCCTACTTCAGCAGCATGATCTTCGCCGCCGAGATTGCTTATGAAGTGGTGCAGGACATTGTCCAGGGCCTTGGCATCACCCAGCAGATCCAATCCGCCTACTCGACCATCCCCGAAGAGATGCGCAACACCCTGGCGTTCTTCCGCATCCCCGAAGCCCTGACCATCATCTTCTCCGCCATCCCGACCAAGATGGCGATGAAGTTCGTCCCGTTCATAGGCCGCTGATATGTCGATCAAGATCCATCACGGCCCCAATGGCAGCTACAAGACTTCCGGCGCCCTGCAGGATGATGCGGTCCCCGCGATCAAAGAGGGGCGCACCATCATCACCAACATCAGGGGCTTCACCCTGGATCGGGTCTATGAAGTCTTCCCCGACTGCCCGAAGAGCACCGAGGTCATCAACCTCTCGATGGAATCCACCGAGGATCTCGAAAAGCTGCGCCGCTGGTTTATGTGGGCACCCAAGGGCGCGTTTCTGATCTTCGATGAAACCCAGATCCTTTTCCCCAAATCCTGGCGCGACAAAGACCTAGAGCAATTCGACTTCCCCGGCGGCATCGAAAAAGCCAAAGAAGCCGACCGGCCTACTGGCTGGCTCGACGGCTGGACTCGCCACCGGCATTGGAACTGGGACGTTGTCCTTACCACCCCCAACATCCGCTACATCCGCGACGATATCCGCCTCACCTGCGAGAAGGCTTACCTGCATGCCAACCTCGCCTTGATCGGGGTGAAAGGTCGCTATAAAGAGGCCATGCACGATGCACAGGAAAACCGCCCCCATAGCGATGGATCCTCCATCGTTGAACTCAAGAAAATCAGCGCCGCCACCTTCAAACTCTACGACTCAACCTCCACCGGCACCGTCCGCGATACAGCAGCGGGTAAGAACCTACTACTGTCGCCTAAGGTTCTGGGCCTCCTGGGTTTTATTGCCGCTCTTCTCTACTCTATTTTCGCTGGCGACTCCGCATCTCTGTTCACTGACGGGCTCACTCACCACCAGCCTCAAAAGCCTGCTGCTGCCCCCGCTCAAACTCCTGGGCAAGCTTCTGCTGCGCCTGCTGGTGTGGCTACTGATGATCTGGCTGATCGCCAAACTGATCAGCCAGCTTACGTAGCCACCGACGCACCCGGATCGCACCCGTTCTGGAAGCAAACCCTCGTCGTCAAAGCCGCCATGACCGGCTACCAGAACGAACGGGGCAAAGAGGTGGTGTTGTTCCACGTCCTCAGTGAAGACGGCTCTCACTTCGGCCAGACCGGCAACGACCTGCGCGCCCTCGGCTACCGCATCACCGTGATAACCCCGTGCTACGTCGAACTGCGCCGCGATGGCTGGAGTGGTGTGTCCATGTGCAAAGGCACTGCACCTGCGCAACAGGAAGCCCAGGCCGCCACCCAACCACAACAACCAGAACAGCTCACCGCCCAGCAGCGCTTTGAAAAGAACGCTGTACGCGTGACCGTCATCGAGGACACGTCGCGTGATGAAAAGCCGTTTTCCAACTAGCGCGGCCGCGCGCCGGGGAGCGGCTAGGTCCAGAGCGATCCCGGCGCGCGGCTCGCGCTGACGTCCCTGTAACACGTCAGATAAATAAGTTTAAACAGTCTCAATTCGTCACTATTTGGAGCAGTAGAAAATGACCGTAAAAGATCAAATTCGGGTAGACCGTCAGTTCAAAGAGTCGGCAACGGGTCGCGTCTTCTTCGACCAGAAAAACGCCAAGATCACCGATCTGACAAAAGTGCGCTTGCTGCGCTGTGGCGTCGATACGGTGCGCCAGTTGTACAAGGGGCTGATCCGCCCGGAAATCATGGCGCTATTTGACAACCCAGGCACCTTGGTTGACTTCGCGGGCCAGCGTTGGCACTCCGGCCGTGTAGGCCGTGACTCCGGGTATCAGTACAAGCTGCAGAACGCAGACCTGGGCATCATCCTGTTGGTGAAGAACTTCAACGCCAAACTGGACTGCATCGGCCCACACCTGAAAATCGAAGTGTCACCCCATGCAATCGACAGCCTGTCACCCGAACGCCTGCAGGCGCGTTTGGACTTCTACGCCGCCCAGTTAATGACCCATGTGGAAATTAACCAGTGCGCCGTCCACCTCGCGTTAGATCTCCAGGGCTGGACACCTCCGGCCGATCTGGTGGCCCGCATGCACTGCAAGGCCCGCACACAGCGCGATATCTCGGGCATCAGTGAAATCAACTGGGCGACCAAATCCAGCACCTACGGACGTGGCGAAACCTCGATGTTCGGCTCTGCCAGTGGTGTGCAGATTTGTATCTACAACAAGACCGAACAGGCCAAGGCCTGCGACAAGCTCGACTACTGGGAAAGCGTCTGGAAGCGCCGTGACAGCTTCGATGCGGCCGACCCGGATAACTACAACCCCAAGCAAACCGTCTGGCGTGTCGAGCTGCGTTATCACCACTCGATCATCCAGCAATTCGCCAGTGGCTCCCTGGACGTGAAAACCGGTGAAGCCATCGACACCCGTTCGTTTGCAGCGTTTGCCGGGCATCTGGACGGCCTGTGGCGCTATGGCCTGCGCCAGTTCAAGTTGATGGATCGCCCCGGCTATTTCTCCCCCATTTGGACACTCATTCGCGAGGACGTGCGCGTGGACCTACCTGTTGATTCCCTGCTCGAAGACACCGAATACAAGCGCTACTACAAGACCTCCCGTGGCTTCTCGGGCAAGAACGTCGAACTGTTCCTGGGTAACTTCGTAAGCCTGCTGGCAAGGGAACGGGTGGGCGCAAAAAAGGCGTTTGATCGGCTGCAAACCTGGGAATGCTGGCCGGTAATTCGTGATCACTACGCCGCCAAGGACATGAGCGAGCACGACATCTACAAACACATCAAAAACCTGCTGGAAGAGCGTAACGTTCGGTGGGGGCGTGCCGTTTAATGGCCATCGAGCAACAGCCAGACGGACGCTGGAAAGTCGATGTAGAGCCCATCAAGAGCAAACGCTTTCGTAAGACGCTCAAGACCAAAGCTGAAGCCCAACGCTTTGAGGCAACGTGCCGTGCCAAAGTCATAGACGCCCCTGCCTGGTCACCAAAACCCAAGGACAGACGCCGCCTAACTGACCTGATCGACCGATGGGCAACACTGCATGCGCATACCCTTTCAGATGGTGAGGCTCGCCGCCGTTTGCTTGATACGCTCGCAAAAGACTTGGGCAATCCGATAGCTATCAAACTGACGGGCAATGAATACGCCGAGTACAGAACCAACGCGCTCAAGGCTGGTGCCAACCCCAAGACCTTAAACAATCGCCTTGGTTACCTGCGCTCCGTATTCAACGTGCTGTTTCAGCTCAGCGACATTGATTATCCAAACCCGCTGGCGCGTGTTCGCCCTCTTCGACTGCAGGAAAAGGAACTGGCCTACCTGACCGATCAACAGATCGGAAAACTGTTTGCCACCATCCACAGCTATTGCAGGACACCTCACGTCGCCATGATCGCGGCAATCTGTTTGGCTACTGGTGCTCGCTGGGGTGAAGCTCAGGCACTGACGCCTGAAAAGGTGCGCAACCAGCTGGTTACGTTCGTGAACACCAAAGGTAAGCGCGTCCGCTCGATCCCAGTCGCCCTGGAGTTGGAACAGCAGATACACCGGCACTTCAAACAGCACGGCCAGTTCAGCAACTGCCTTAAGGATGGTCTGAAAAAGACTTCCTGATTTTGGCAAAATATCCGCACTCCACCCGCCGAGTTTTCCGATGAAGCAGATGACCTTCGCCGACGCCGAGTACGCCGGCAAGCGCAAGCAGACCCGCAAAGGAAACTCTGAATAAGACTTCCTGATTTTGGCAAAATGCCCGGACGCCACCCGCCGAGTTTTCCGATGAAGCAAATGACCTTCGCCGATGCCGAGTACGCCGGCAAACGCAAGCAGACCCGCAAAGAGTTGTTCCTGATCGAGATGGATCGGGTGGTGCCGTGGAAGGGTTTGATCGCACTGATCGAACCGTATTACCCCAAGGGTGAAGGCGGTCGGCCGGCCTATCCGCTGATGGCGATGCTACGTGTGCACCTGATGCAGAACTGGTTCGGCTACAGCGACCCGGCGATGGAAGAAGCGCTGTACGAGACCACTATCCTGCGGCAGTTCGCCGGGCTGAGTCTGGAACGTATCCCCGACGAAACCACCATCCTCAACTTCCGTCGTCTGCTGGAGAAACATGAGTTGGCTGCCGGCATCCTGGCCGTCATCAATGGCTATCTTGGCGACCGTGGCCTGTCGTTGCGCCAAGGCACCATCGTCGATGCCACGCTGATCAATGCGCCGAGTTCGACCAAGAACAAGGACGGCAAACGCGACCCAGAGATGCACCAGGCCAAGAAGGGCAACCAATACTACTTCGGCATGAAGGCGCACATTGGCGTGGATGACGAGTCGGGGCTGGTACACAGCGTGGTAGGCACGGCGGCCAACGTGGCGGATGTCACTCAGGTCGACAAGTTGCTGCACGGCGAGGAAAACGTGGTGTGCGCCGATGCGGGTTATACCGGCGTCGAAAAGCGCCCCGAACATGATGGGCGCGAGGTGATCTGGCAGGTTGCTGCCCGCCGCAGCACCTATAAGAAGCTGGGTAAGAGCAGCCCGCTGTACAAAGCCAAACGCAAGATCGAGAAGGCCAAGGCCCAGGTGCGCGCCAAGGTTGAGCACCCGTTCCGGGTGATCAAGCGTCAGTTCAGTTATGTAAAGACACGCTTCCGTGGCTTGGCCAAGAACACGGCGCAACTGGTGACGCTGTTCGCGCTGTCGAACCTGTGGATGGCACGCCGACATTTACTGACCAATGCAGGAGAGGTGCGCCTGTAATGCGGGAAATGGCTGCCGCGAGCTACTCGCGGCGGCTAAAAACACAGAAATGAATGGGTAATCTGATCGTTTTTGATCGATTTGCCGCTTTCAAAATCGGCGGGGCTGAAGTCAGCCAGAAATACATGGCTACTTCAGACCATCCTTAACAGCTTTGATAAGGCTCTGGCTGAATCTCGCTTACCGGTTCCGGCTGGCCAGTCATCCCACGTCCTGCGACATACGTTTGCTAGTCACTTCGTAATGAGCGGCGGCAACATCCTCACACTGCAGAAGATCCTGGGCCATACAACCTTGGCCATGACTATGCGCTATGCACACCTTGCACCCGACCACCTGCAAGATGCCGTCAAATTCGGCCCAGCTAGTGATCATCAGCGTTTTCTAAGCATCATCACACCTCAGCCATAACCGATGGTCTGCGCTTTCCTATGCGGCGTGCATTGTTTAGCATGCATACAACGTATATACGTTGTAGATACGAATTGACTTAGAGGTGACGCACCATGGCCAAAGAAGCCGTTTTCAATTTGAAGTTGGAACCCGAGCTACGCGAAGGATTCATGGCAGCCGCTCAAGCCGCACACCTGCCGGCCTCTCAAGTGATGCGTGACCTCATGCGCGATTTCATCCGCCAGCAGCAACAAGCCAAAGAGCATGATGAATTCGTGCAACGTAAGGTTGCTGCAGCCAGGGTATCGGTCGAGGCTGGCCGTGGTCGATCGAATGATGATGTAGAAGCAGAATTCGCCGCTCGCCGTGCTAAGGCTCAAGGGAACTAATGAAGGTTACTTGGACACCCGAGGCTCTGCAGGATCGTCTGGATATCTGGGAATACATCGCCGCTGATAACCCCGCCGCTGCCGTGCACATGGACGAACTATTCAGCGCGGCTGCGTCCACCCTTGCTGACTTTCCGCAAAGAGGGCGACTGGGAACGGTTGTCGGCACCCGCGAGCTGATACCCCACGAGAACTACCGCCTGATCTATCAGACCGAGAGTGACGGTGTCTGGATTCTTGCCCTGGTGCACGTCGCCAGAATATGGCCTCCGCTCCAAAGCTAACCCTACCCAGCTTTCGACACTTCTTCGACACTTGCTCATCCTGAAACGAAAAAACCCCCGAAACTCTAGAAATTTCAGGGGCTTAGACGATCTATATGGCGGGAAGATAGGGATTTGAACCCTAGGTACCATCGCTGATACAACGGATTTCGAATCCGTCCCGTTCGGCCACTCCGGCATCTTCCCGTGGCGGCGCGCATGATAACAGCTGAAGTGCGTTTGGCGAACCCCAGTTTTGAAATTTTTCACATACTTTCAGATGCTTGCGATCAAAGGAGTTGAACAGCGGCCAAATCTGGCTGGTAGGGGGCTAAACAGTCGTCCACAAAAAGGGGCGCCGTAGCGCCCCTCTGTATCGCACTTACACGCGTATTGCAGCGATTTAGACGGTCAGGCGCGTCAGAGCCTCGCGGTATTTGTCAGCGGTTTTCTGCGCGACGTCAGCGGGCACTGCTGGAGCTGGCGGTTCCTTGCTCCAGCCGGTGGACTCCAGCCAGTCACGTACGAACTGCTTGTCGAAGCTTGGTGGATTCTTGCCTTCTACATAACTGTCCGCCGGCCAGAAGCGGCTGGAATCTGGGGTCAGCGCTTCATCCATCAGGGTCAGGGTGCCGTCTTCGTCCAGGCCGAATTCGAACTTGGTGTCGGCGATGATAATGCCGCGTGTGGCTGCGTATTCCACCGCTGCGCTGTAGAGGGCAATGGAGGTGTCGCGCACTTTGGCGGCCAGCTCTGCGCCGATGATCGCTTCGCACTGCTCGAAACTGATGTTCTCGTCGTGATCGCCCACGGCAGCCTTGGTCGAGGGGGTGAAGATCGGCTGCGGCAGCTTGGCCGCTTCTTTGAGGCCAGCAGGCAGTTGAATGCCACAGACGGTGCCGCTCTTCTGGTATTCCTTCCAGCCGGAGCCGACGATATAACCACGTACGATGGCTTCCACCGCGACCGGCTTAAGGCGCTTGGCGACCACTGCGCGGCCTTCCACCAACGGCAGTTCGGCGGCTGGGACGATGTCTTCAACCTTATCGCCAGTGAAGTGGCTGGGCACCAGGTCCTTGAGCTTGTCGAACCAGAAGTTGGAGATGGCGGTGAGGATCTTGCCCTTTTCCGGGATTGGCTCGTTGAGGATCACGTCGAATGCCGAAAGGCGGTCGGTGGCGACCATCAGCATGCGTTTGTCGTCGATCTCGTAAAGATCACGGACTTTGCCCGAATAGATTTTCTTCAGGCTCAGGGTGATGGCTGTGCTCATGTCGGAATTTCCGCCTTTGGTAAACAAAACAGGCGAAACCCGCCGGGTTTCGCCTATTGGTAGTGCCGGTGCAGCAGTTACCTGCTGTCAGCCAAGGTTTTCCTGGATCAGGTCCAGCACCTTGCGCGCCACGTCGGCAGGGGCAATGGTGTTGAGGTCTTTTTCCACGGTGACCTGCACGCTATCGCCAACGGCGGTCAGGCGTACCTGGTAGCGCTCGGCGCGAGCGTCGATCTCTTCCTTGCTCGGGGCGCTGCCAAATACGCTGCCAAAGAAGCCAGGCTTGTCGTCAGGTTTCTGCGCGCGTTCGGCGAGGTTGATGTAGTAAACACCCAGGCTGCGGTTGATATCGTCAATGCGCACATCAGCCATTTCCAGGGAGCGACCGACACCGGACCAGGCACGGTCGAAATCCGCCCCCAGGCTCAACACCGGGTTGCCGTTGCCATCTTCGGACAAGCTAACGCGGTTCGGTGCGTCGTAGTCACGAGCAGCCAGCAAGGATACCGAACCACCCTGCTCGGCGCTGCGCGCCAGGGTCACGAGCATTTCATCGAGCAGCGCAGCATCCAGGCTTGGGTTGCTGCTGCGGTTGGTGAAGGCGACATCGGCAGTGCTGCCGGCTGGACGCTCGGCGCTGACCACGAAAATCTCGCTGGTATTGCGCTGCACGCCTGGCTCGATACGCACCCGCACGCGGGTTTCAGCATCTGGATTTACGCCAGATACGCGGCTGCTCAGACGACGCGCCATGGATTCGGACAGCGCATCAAAACGCTGCCAGGAGGTGCTGAATTCACCCGTTTGCGGACGCTCTTCTGCAATCTGAAAACCGTTGTCAGCAAAGAACTGACGCGCTACAGGCCAGACTTCAGCCGGTACACGTTGCGCCACAACCCAGCGCGAGTCGCCGCTCTTTTGCAGGCTGAACTCGCTGGCATCACCGGCTACAGCCAGGGCTTGTGGGCGCGGCACGATAAATTCGCCGGTATCGGTGGTGGTCGCTACCTGCTGCGGCACAGGCAGCAGCGGGTCGATGCGCTTGGCGTCGACGTTTGGCGGGAGTTGCATCGTGGCTGTCTGACGGGCTTCGAGGTAGTCGCTGCCACGGTCACGGAAATAGCCGTTTTCGCCATAGATCCAGCCACAACCGCTGGTACCAGCGATGATCAGGGCCAGAGCGGAGAGTCCGGTGAGTCGCTTCATGCGTAGTAATTCCTCAATTAAACCAATACGCCGGACTGGCGCATGGCCTGACGCAGCGGGTCATGACAACGTGGGCTGAGCCAGGTCAGTGGCAGACGGATACCGTCTGGCATCAAACCCATTTCATGCAGAGCCCATTTCACCGGAATCGGGTTGGATTCGATAAACAGCGCTTTGTGCAGCGGCATCAGACGATCATTGATGGCGCGTGCGATGGCGGCTTCACCACGCATGGCAGCGGCGCACAGATCGCTCATGGCGCGCGGGGCGATGTTGGCAGTTACCGAGATATTGCCCTTGCCGCCCATCAGCATCAGCTCGACGGCGGTGGCGTCATCACCGGAATAAACCAGGAAGTCCTTGCTCACACGATCCAGTACTTCCTGGCCGCGCTGTAGGTCGCCGGTGGCTTCCTTGATACCGATGATGTTGTCGATCTTGGCCAGGCGCTCAACCGTCTCCGGCAGCATGTCGCAGACGGTGCGGCCTGGCACGTTGTAGAGGATCTGCGGGATGGCCACCGATTCGGCGATGTGGCGGAAGTGCAGGTACAGGCCTTCCTGAGTCGGCTTGTTGTAATACGGGGTGACCAGCAGGCAGGCATCGGCGCCGACGTCTTTGGCAGCACGGGTCAGTTCGACTGACTCACGGGTGGAATTACCACCGGTGCCAGCGATGACCGGAATGCGCCCGGCGACCTGATCAACGACACGTTTGATCACTTCGATGTGTTCAGGCACCTCAAGGGTCGCCGACTCGCCGGTAGTGCCGACTGCGACGATGGCATTGGTGCCCTCCTGCAGGTGGAAATCCACCAGTTTGCTCAGGCTGTCCCAATCAAGACCACCTTGTGCATCCATGGGCGTAACCAGTGCCACCATACTGCCCGCAATCATGCAACCGCTCCTGCCGGAAAAAGAGAGCCGTAATGGTACTGGGGCCACCTGCCTTGCACAAGCGAAGTACCGAGGCAACGCGTATACAATCTTTATCAGGCAAACGCGGCACATTACTCATCGACAAGCCCTACCGGCATTCCCCTCAGCGGTGCTTTTCGCTACCCTTCCGGCTTTGATCGGCGCTGCGCCAGCAGCTCGACCGCTTATCGTTTAGGAAGGCTGCATGTCCCCCCCCCAGTTCGCGAACAATTCCTGCTTATCAGCGCTCTTGGCCCCAATGCTATGGAGCTGACCAATGTGCTCTGCCGCACCAGCCATGAGAACCGTTGCGCCGTGGTCAGTACCCGCCTTAGCCGGCATGGCGAATACAGCGCGCTGGTGCTGCAGGTGTCCGGTAGCTGGGATGCCCTGGCGCGCCTGGAGTCGAACCTGCCGGCGCTGGCGAAAAAGCACAGTTTCTCGGTCAATGTGATTCGCAGCGCTGCCTCGGAAAGCCGCCCACAGGCGCTACCTTATGTAGCGTATGTCAGCTCGGCCTACCGCCCGGACATCCTTAATGAGCTGTGCCAGTTCTTTCTCGACCACCACGTCGAGCTGGAAAACCTCACCTGTGATACCTACCAGGCACCACAGACCGGCGGCACCATGCTCAACGCCACCATGACAGTGACCCTGCCAGCCGGTACGCAGATCAGCTGGTTGCGTGATCAGTTCCTCGACTTTGCCGATGCGTTGAACCTGGATGCGCTAATTGAGCCTTGGCGTCCACAGAACCCATAAGGAGCAGCATTTTATGGCCGTAGCACTCGACACCCCGGTTGCAGACTTCCAGGCACAGGCCACCAGCGGCCAGACCGTTCAGCTGTCCGCACTCAAGGGCCAACAAGTGGTGATCTACTTCTACCCGAAGGACAGCACCCCAGGCTGCACCACCGAGGCTCAGGGTTTTCGTGATCAATACCCGGCGTTTCAGGCGGCCAACACGCTGATCTTTGGCGTCTCGCGTGACAGCCTGAAATCCCACGAGAACTTCAAGTGCAAGCAGGAGTTCCCCTTCGAGCTGATCTCCGACAAGGATGAAGCAGTCTGCCAGCTGTTCGATGTGATCAAGCTGAAGAAGCTCTACGGCAAGGAATACCTGGGCGTCGACCGCAGCACCTTCCTGATCGATAAAGACGGCGTACTGCGCCAGGAATGGCGCGGCGTAAAGGTTCCAGGGCATGTCGATGCGGTATTGGCTGCAGCCCAGGCGCTGAATAAGGCCTGAACGTCACGCGTAAAAAAGCCGGTCAATTGACCGGCTTTTTATTGCCTGCAGCTATTGCGCCGCCACCTGCTCACTGCGCGGCCAGGCGTCAATCACCGCCTTGAACAACGTGGCCAGCGGGATGGCGAAGAACACCCCCCAGAATCCCCACATACCGCCAAACAACAGTACAGCGCAGATGATCGCCACCGGGTGCAGGTTAACCGCTTCGGAAAACAGCAAAGGCACCAGAACGTTGCCGTCCAGCGCCTGAATGATCCCGTAGACCACCATCAGATAGATGAACTGATCACCAAAGCCCCACTGGAACAACCCGATCAGCGCAACCGGCACAGTCACCACCACCGCACCGATATACGGCACCACCACCGACAGGCCGACAAACAAAGCCAGCAGCGCCGCATAGTTAAGCCCCAGGGCAGCAAAGGCGATATAGGTAACCACGCCGCAGATAATGATTTCGATCACCTTGCCACGGATATAGTTGGCGATCTGCTTGTTCATTTCCTCGGCCACCTGAGTAATCAGCGCCCGCTCGCGCGGCAGATAGCCGCGAAACCATGCACTGATCAACTCCCGATCCTTGAGAAAGAAGAACACCAGAATCGGCACCAACACCACGTAGATCATGATGCTGACCAACATCGGCAAACTGGACAGTGAGAACGACAGCGCCGACTGGCCGACACTTCCAGCCTCACCCCGCACGACCTCAATCAGCTGCAACACCTGCTCATTGGTAATCAGCGTGGGGTAGCGCTCCGGCAGCAACAAAAACAGTGACTGCCACTCGCCCAGCATCCGCGGCAACTCGTTGAACAGGGTAATCACCTGGCGCCAGAGCAACGGCATCAGCACCAACAGAAACACCCCCAGCATGCTCATAAAGAGGGTGAAGACCAGCCATACCGACACCACCTGCGGGATGCGCAAACGCTCAAAGGCATTCACCAGCCCCTGCATCAGAAACGCCAGTACCAACCCCGTCAGCACCGGAGCCAGCATGCCACCCAGATTCAGGATCGCGGCAAAACCAAGCACCAGCAATACCGCAAGCACCACCGCTTGCTCATCGGAAAAATAGCGATGTAGCCAATCCTGAAACACCTTGAACATCGTGACGCCTCATCCGGAAAACACAGTGTTTATGCCGCCTTACAAGCAACGTTTCCGCCCCAGCCCTTAGGCCTTGCGCAGCCAGTAGCGGTATACGCCATTGTCGACCTCTTCACGCAGCAGACTATGCCCGGCCAGGCTGGCGAAGGCACGAAAATCCCGCTGTGAGCCCGCGTCCGTAGCCTCAACCTTGAGCACCGCGCCACTGGCCAGGCGGTTGAGCTCCAATTTGGCCTTGAGTAAAGGTAGCGGGCAGTTCAACCCACAGGCGTCCAGTTGCGCGTCGAAGTCTTCGGCACGCCATTGCATATCAGTCATTGAGCTACTCCAGGAGGGCCCCAAGGATACCCAAGGCCGCACAACCCTGGCCAGCACAGCAGCCAGCCAGCTACAGTAGCGCCTTTGTTCGACACGAGCTTTGTGCATGAGCCTTCTGCGCCCTACCCTGTTGACGCTGGCCTGCCTGCTGGCAGCCCCCGCCATAGCCAGTGATCTGCCCTCCCTTGGCGATGCCAGTTCCGCCATCGTCTCACCGCAGCAAGAACACCAGCTGGGCCGCGCCTGGTTGAGCCTGGTACGCGGCCAGGTCAGCCAGCTCGACGATCCGCAGCTCAAGGACTTCGTCGAAACCAGCGTGTACCGCTTGAGCGAAACCAGCCAGCTGCAGGATCGTCGCCTGGAGTTCGTTCTGCTCAACAGCCCGCAGATCAACGCCTTTGCCGCGCCAGGCGGGATTGTCGGGGTCAACGGCGGCCTGTTTCTCTATGCGCAGACCGAAGCCGAGTACGCCTCGGTTATGGCTCACGAACTGGCGCATTTATCACAACGCCACTTCGCTCGAGGGCTGGAAGCGCAGCAGCGCATGCAGATCCCGGTGATGGCCGGCCTGCTCGCCGGCATCGTGGCAGCAGCCGCCGGCGCGGGAGATCTAGGCATCGCAGCCATTGCCTCGACCCAGGCAGCAGCCATGCAAGAGCAGCGGCGCTTCTCTCGACAGAACGAGCAGGAAGCCGACCGCATTGGTCTGGTCAACCTGGAAAAAGCCGGCTTCGACCCACGCGCCATGCCCAGCATGTTCGAGCGTCTGATGCGCCAGTACCGCTACGACCGCAAACCGCCAGAATTCCTCCTGACTCACCCGGTGTCGGAATCGCGTATCGCCGACACCCGCAACCGCGCCGAGCAGTACAAAGCTTCGGGGATCACCGACAGCGTGCGTTACCAGCTGATGCGCGCCCGCGTGCAACTGACCTATGAAGAAACCCCAGGAGTCGCCGCCAAACGCTTTCGCAATATGCTTGACGAAAACCCACAGCTGGAAGCCGCCCGCTACGGGCTGACGATTGCGCAGATAAAAAGCGGCCAACACAAGCAGGCCCGCGAGTCCCTGCAACCGCTACTGGCGAGTTCACCCAATGATGTGACCTACAATCTGGCCCAGATTGAACTGGATATGGCCGCCAATCGCCTGGGCGAGGCGCAAAGCCGGACTACCCGACTACTGACCCTCTACCCGAACAACTACCCGGTCAATCAGGCACATATCGACCTGCTGATGAAGCAGGGTCGCATTCAGGAAGCCGAACGCGCCCTCGACAACATGCTGAAAAGTCGCGGCAAGGACCCGGACGTCTGGTACCAGGTAGCCGAAGTACGCGGCCTGAGTGGTAACACCATCGGCCTGCATCAAGCTCGCGGGGAGTTCTTCGCCCTGGTCGGCGACTACAAGCAGGCCCTGGAACAGCTCGACTTCGCCAAACGCCGCGCCAGCAATAACTTCCAACTGGCTTCACGGATCGACGCCAGACAGCGCGAGTTGATGGAAGAACAGCGCATCATCGAGCAGATGCTTCGCTAGTACTGCCCGCCCCAGAAACGAAAAAGCCAGGCCAATGCCTGGCTTTTTTTATACCGCTCGCTTAAGCGTTGCCGCTCAGCTTGAGCCGCGCGGCCTGGGTGAAATCGAGCATACGCTTGAGCGGCTTGATCGCTTTGGGGATCAATGCCGGATCGACAAATATCTCGTTGCTGCCCACACGTAGGCATTCCAAGGTGCGCTGCAGGGTATTCATCGCCATCCACGGACAATGCGCACAACTGCGGCAGGCGGCACCATTGCCGGCAGTCGGGGCGGCGACAAACTCCTTGTCCGGGCACAACTGCTGCATCTTGTAGAAGATGCCGGCGTCGGTGGCGACGATAAAGGTCTTGTTCGGCAAACGTTGCGCAGCAGCGATCAGCTGGCTGGTAGAGCCCACAGCATCGGCCAGATCGATCACTGCCGTCGGCGACTCCGGGTGAACCAGCACGGCGGCATCCGGATACAACGCCTTCATGTCTGCCAGCTGCTTGGCCTTGAACTCTTCGTGAACGATGCACGCACCGTCCCACAGCAGCATGTCGGCGCCTGTCTTGTTCTGGATGTAACGGCCCAGATGCTGATCCGGCGCCCAGATGATGCTTTCGCCGTTGTCCATCAGGTGCTCAACGATCTCCACCGCACAACTGGAGGTCACCACCCAGTCAGCCCGCGCTTTCACCGCCGCCGAGGTATTGGCATACACCACCACCGTACGCTGCGGATGCTGATCACAGAACGCCGAGAACTCCTCTACCGGACAACCCAGATCAAGCGAGCAGGTCGCTTCAAGCGTCGGCATCAGCACACGTTTTTCTGGATTGAGGATCTTCGCCGTTTCGCCCATGAATTTAACGCCGGCTACCAGCACCGTCTGCGCCGGATGTTGATTGCCAAAGCGGGCCATTTCCAGCGAGTCGGAAACGCAGCCGCCGGTCTCCTCGGCCAGCGCCTGCAACATCGGGTCGCAGTAATAGTGCGCCACCAGCACGGCGTTCTGCTTTTTCAGTTCGGCAGCAATCTCGGCATGGTAAAAAGCCTCTTGCTCAGACGTCAGCGGCTTGGGCTGCTTGGCATCGAGATGGGCTTGTACCAGCAGGCGTTCGGAAATCTGGGTCATGTCATCAGGCTCTGAATATGCTTTCAGTGCGGCGAGTATACCCGCCTGGATAGCGACGGAGCAGGCAGCTTGCATCCACGCAAAGACGGTAAAAGTTACAGGTACAAAAAAGCCCGAAAATTCCTTTAACAGAACTTTCAGGCTTCTTGACCTTCCGAGGAAGGAAATATGGTGGGTCGTGTGGGATTCGAACCTACGACCAATTGGTTAAAAGCCAACTGCTCTACCAACTGAGCTAACGACCCGACGCGAGGCGCATGATACTGATTTAATTCAGAAATTCAACACTTCGCGAAAAATTTTTAGAAATAACGAGTTGGATCTACCAGCCCGGCGGTAGCAAAGCCCGCCGCACGTAGGCGGCAGCTGTCGCATTTTCCGCAGGCGCGGCCCTGATCATCAGCCTGATAACAGGAAACGGTCAGCGCGTAGTCGACGCCATGTTGAACCCCAACCTGGACGATCTCGGCCTTACTCATGACCTGCAGCGGAGCCTGAATACAGAAACCCTGCCCTTCTACACCGGCCTTGGTGGCCAGGTTAGCCATGCGCTCGAAGGCCTCAACAAACTCAGGACGGCAATCGGGGTAACCGGAATAATCCACCGCGTTCACACCGATAAAAATATCCCGAGCGCCCAACACCTCGGCCCAACCCAGCGCAAGCGACAGGAACACGGTATTGCGCGCCGGCACATAGGTCACCGGAATGCCCTCGACCGGGCTTTCCGGCACCTCGATGCTCGAATCAGTCAGCGCCGAGCCACCCATGCCATTGAGGTTCAGGCCGATCACCTTGTGCTCGACCACACCCAATTGCCGCGCCACCTGCTCGGCCGCCTGCAACTCGGAGCGATGGCGCTGGCCGTAATCAAAACTCATGGTGTAACAGCTGTAGCCATCGGCCTTGGCCAGCGCCACCACGGTGGCCGAGTCCAGGCCGCCTGACAGCAGGATTACCGCTTTCTTATCGCTCATATCAATGTCCCGGCTCATCATTCCAGAGAATCTTGTGCAGCTGCATCTGCAGGCGAACTGGCAGGTTGTCGGCAATGATCCACTCGGCCAGCGAGCGCGCATCCAGCTCATGATGACTGGGCGACATCAGCACCTCGCTGACCCGCTCAGCCAGGCGGTACTGAATCAGCTTGCTCACCGCCCAGTCATAGTCCTCACGGGAGCAGATCACGAACTTGACCTGATCATTCGGCGTCAGCAGCTCGATATTCTCGTAGCGATTGCGTGCAACTTCCACCGAGCCTGGGGTTTTCAGGTCAAGGACCTTGCTTACCCGCGGGTCGACCGCCGACACATCCAACGCGCCACTGGTTTCCAGTGACACTTCGTAGCCAGCGTCACACAGACGTTTGAGCAAAGCAATGCAGTTGGGTTGCGCCAATGGTTCACCACCGGTCACGCAGATATAACGCGGCTTGTAGCCGGCAACCTGCTCGAAAATGGCGTCCAGCGACATGATCTCGCCACCACTGAAGGCATAGGCGGTGTCGCAGTATTGGCAACGCAGAGGACAGCCGGTCAGGCGAACGAACACAGTCGGCAAGCCGGCGGTGCGCGTCTCGCCCTGCAGCGAGTAGAAAATCTCGGTAATGCGCAGGGTATCTTGCATATCAGCCACGGGCGTGACAGCTAAACAGGCTGTCCGCCTCCGTTGCGGGAAAAGGGCCGCGGATTGTATACGAAATAGATTCCGGGGGAAATTCCTAACGCCACACAGCTACGACCCGAAGGCTGGACGCAAGGAATGGTTGGCCATAAGAAACTGCCGGGAGCATTTTTTAACGTCGCGCAGCGACAGCCCGGAGGGTGGACCTCAAAGATGACTGATCATAAGACTCATCACACCGCATGACGACGCGCCAGGGACGCAGTGAACATTCACCAATAAAAAACCCGCGCTAGGCGCGGGTTTCTTGATCAGGCATTCAGCACTTAAGGTAAACGCTGCAGATCGCGCTGCGCCAACTGAGCCGCTGAACTCCCCGGGTACTGCGCAATCACCTGCTGCAGAATGCCCCTGGCCTTGTCGCTATTACCCAGACGCTGTTCAACATCAGCCAGTTTGAACAGCGAGTCCGGCACCTTGGAATGGCTCGGGTAAGTCTGACTTACCCGTGCAAAGGCCTGGCCGGCGCCCTGCAGGTCACCCTTGGCCAGATTTACCTCGCCTAGCCAGTACTGCGCGTTGCCCGCGTACTGGCTATTCGGGTATTTACGCAGGAAGGCTGCGAAAGCCTGGCTGGCCTTGTCAAAATCCTTGACCTTGATCAGGTCAAAGGCAGCCTCGTAAAACAGCTTCTCCTTTGCCGGATCGGCCGGTTCATTACTAGCCGGAGCTTGTGCCTGCCCCGCCGCTGGCGGAGTAGGTGTACCACTGGCATTGATTACGCCAGCAGCTGAAGAATTCTGGCTGGCTGCAGCACCTGCCGCACCACCACTTACACGCCGATCAAGATCCTGATAACGCTCCAGGCTTTCTTGCTTCAGGCGCTGAATTTCATTCTGTTGTTCTTCCAGCGTACCGCGCAGCTGCGCGATCTCTTCCTGCATCTGCTGCAACTGGTTGAACAGCATGCCCTGCGCCGTGACAGGGGCCGCAGCCCCTGTCGCGACGGAGGTGCCGGACGTACCGTAACCAGCAGGCGGGTAACTGCTGCCGTAACCGGCGTTGTTATCCACCACGGGAACCTCAGCCCACGCCGCAAGCGGCAGGCTGAGCGCCAAAACGGTTAAAGCACGGCGGCACGTACGCATATCGAATTACTTACGCAGTTCGACGCGACGGTTTTGAGCCCAGGAGGACTCGTCGTTACCGGTAGCGATAGCGCGCTCTTCGCCGTAGGAAACCAGTTCCAGTTGAGCCGGGGAAACGCCCTGCAGTACCAGGTAACGCTGCACAGCCTTGGCGCGACGCTCGCCCAGAGCCATGTTGTA
This sequence comes from Pseudomonas anguilliseptica, assembly GCF_900105355.1. Classification (NCBI taxonomy): domain Bacteria; kingdom Pseudomonadati; phylum Pseudomonadota; class Gammaproteobacteria; order Pseudomonadales; family Pseudomonadaceae; genus Pseudomonas; species Pseudomonas anguilliseptica. The sequence goes on along the minus strand of NZ_FNSC01000001.1, from coordinate 3,707,991 downwards.
TTCACGAGTGCCGCGCTCGTCAGCGTGGCCTTCCAGAACTACGCGAGCGCCATTGCCTTGCAGGTCTTTGGCGTGCACGTCCAGAGCACGCATGGCCTCTGGCTTCAGATCGGAGCTGTCGTATTCGAAGTAGAAGGTGGTGATAGCGCGCAGAGCAGCTTCTTCGCTCAGGCTGCCATCAACAGCGCCAGTGTTGGCACCGTAACCAGCGTTAGGGTCGGTAGCGCCTTCGCCAGCAGCGTCGCCGCCTTTCGAGGAACAACCTACGGCTACGGCCAGAGCCAGGCTCAGTGCGGCGAACTTACCAAATTTCAGCATTTCCATCATGTAACTCCTAATGAACCCCAGTGTGTTAAGCAGTATTTCAAACAACAACGGTGTAGCGCCACATCAGTTCAGGTAAGGGGACCAAGAAGGCTCTCGAACTTCGCCTTGAGCGGTAGGAAGAGGGAGCCTCACACGTCCATTGGTGGACGCTAATACCAAGACTCCCCGACCCTGCTGGCGGGTGGCGTAGATTACCATGGTGCCATTGGGCGCAACAGTGGGCGACTCATCCAGACTGGTGTCTGAAAGTATCCGCAAATTGCCGCGCTGCAGGTCTTGTGCCGCCACCTTGAACACGGTGTAACCATCCTGGCGGTGGATCATGACCAGGGTCTTTTCATCAGCGGAAAGTTTCGGGTTAGCGTTGTAGTTACCGATAAAGGTCACACGTTCTGCCGAGCCACCATTGATGTTGGTTTTATAGATCTGCGGCTTACCGGAACGATCCGAGGTGAAGTACAGGGTCTGACCGTCCTTACCCCAGAATGGTTCGGTATCAATCGACGGCTGGTTAGTCACGCGGCGCAGCTGGCGAGAGCCCATGTCCATCACATAGATTTCCGGGTTACCGTCACGCGACAGCACAAACGCCAGGCGGTTACCGTCCGGCGACCAGGCTGGCGCGCCATTCAGGCCTTCAAAATTGGTGATCTGCTCGCGGCGACCGGTATCGATATGCTGCACGAAAATGCGCGGACGCTTCTGCTCGAACGAGACGTAAGCGATACGACGACCATCCGGAGCGAACGATGGCGAGAGGATCGGCTCACGCGACTGGAGCAGAGTTACTGCACGGGCGCCGTCATAGTCGGAACGCTGCAGGGTGTAACGGGTGTTATTGACCGCAAAACGCTCGGCAGTCACATACAGCATACGTGTCGAGAACGCACCCTTAACGCCGGTGAGCTTCTCGAAGGACTGATCGGCGATATGGTGCGCCATGTCACGTAACTGATCGACACAGCCACCCACACTGCCGGTCATGACCTGCTGCTGAGTAGTAACGTTGAACAAGGCGAACTGCACCTGCAGACGACCGGCATTCGGCACAATATTGCCGACCAGGACGTACTGTGCGCCCAGAGCTTGCCAGTCGCGGTAGATCACTTCAGTCGCCTGAGTCGGCAGGCTGATCATGTTCTGCCGAGGTATAGGCGCAAACTCTCCAGAGTTACGCAGGTCATTGCCAATAATCTCGGCCATATCCTCAGGCAGCACGGTGCCGCCCTGCCAACCAAAAGGTACTACGGCAATGGGGGTAGCACTGTTGGTACCTTTGTCGATAAGCAGCGGATCAGCGGCCTGAACGGTGCAGACCAGCATGGTCAGACCGAGCAGAACAATACGCATCAGGGTATTCACAGACCTAAATCCTCCGGTTTGAAGACAGCGCGACGCTGCCGGTAAAGGCGATCAAAAGTGGCGCGGTCCAGCTGCCGCATTTCGGCAATACGACCGACGTTGCGTACCGCTTGCACGGCCGAGTTATCAAATGGCGAGTCACCACTGGAACGCGTCACGCTGGCATTGGTAATGGTGCCATCGGGCAGCATTTCGATCAGTACTTCTACGCTCATGCCATTACGCGCCGATGGCGGGCGTCGCCATTGCTGGCTGACCAGCATAACAATCAGATCATCTAGGCTTCCGGCGACTTCATCACCGACAGTATCGGCGATTGCCTGCTGGCGACCGACATCCTCGGACAGCAGCTCAGCCAGTGCGGCAGCCTTCTTGTCTTCTACCGCCTTACGCTGGGCGGCTTCTGCCGCTTTCTTTTTGGCGTCATCAGCCTTTTTCTTCTTCGCAGCTTCTGCAGCGGCTTTCTTCTTCGCCTCTTCAGCAGCTTTTTTCTTGGCATCTTCGGCAGCCTTTTTCTTGGCTGCCTCATCCGCCGCTTTCTTTTTGGCGACATCCGCGAGCTTCTTCTGCTCGGCGGCTTTTTTATCGGCGTCAGCCTTTTTCGCGGCCTCCGCCTTCTGAGCCTCTTGGGCTTTCTTTTGTTCCGCTGCCTTGGCCGCTACTTTTTCCTGCTCGGCTTTTTTCTGTTCAAGCTGTTCGGTTTCGTACACAGGTGCGGTGGTCTTCTTGGTTTCGCCCGCGATCTTCTGATTGGTCTGCGTGGTGGCCTGGCTTTGTGATTGCAGCTTGTACAGGGTCGCTTGCACCACCGGCTTGGCCGGCGGCAGGTCCGGGGCAAAGGCAAAGCTGACGAACAGCATGGCAAACATGATGACGTGCAGCCCAACAGCCCAGACAACCGGCCAGAATAGACTTTCCGAGGGCGAACGCTCGCGCTGGTCGTGCATCAGGGGGCCTCGGTAATCAGCCCGACGTTACCCACGTCAGCCTGCTGCAAGCCACCCATGGCCGCCATGATGGTGCCGTAATCAACGCTCTTGTCGCCGCGCACGAACACTTGCACCTGCTTACCGGTTGCCCGGCTCTGGCTGATGATCGCCGTTACCGCGCGGGTCATCTCTTCCAGGGTCAGCGCCTTATCCTGCACGGTGTCGACATCAACCTCGGTGCCCATATTCCAGAAATAGGTCTTGTCGGCCTTGATCGAGATGGTCAGCACCTGGGCGTTATTGTCCTGCGGCAAGACCTCACTGCTGACTTGCGGCAGATCGACCTTGACCCCTTGATTAAGCATGGGCGCGGTCACCATAAAGATCACCAGCAGCACCAACATCACGTCGATGTAAGGCACCACGTTCATCTCGGCGACGGGCTTGCGTCTGTTGCGAATTCTGGCCACGGCTTGAAAAACCTGTAATGAGAATGCCTAAGGCTTAGTCGTCGCTGGTGTGGACTTTGCGGTGCAGAATCGCCTGGAACTCATCGGCGAAGGTGTAGTAACGACCGATCAGCATTTCGCCACGGGCGGCAAAGCGGTTATAGGCTATGACCGCTGGAATCGCGGCGAACAGACCGATCGCGGTGGCGATCAGTGCCTCCGCAATACCCGGTGCTACGGTGGCCAGGGTTGCTTGCTGCACCTGAGCCAAGCCACGGAAGGAGTTCATGATGCCCCACACGGTACCGAACAGACCGATATACGGGCTGGTCGAGCCAACGGTGGCAAGGAACGGCAGGCTCTGCTCAAGCTTCTCTTCTTCACGCGAGATGGCCACACGCATGGCACGCGCCACCGCGTCCATCACCGCATCCGGATCAACACCGGCCTGCTGGCGTAGACGTGAGAATTCTTTAAAACCAGCGCGGAAAATCTGCTCCAGGCCGGAGTCAGGGTCCGGGTTGCTGCCCGCCTGACGGTACAGCTTGGACAGGTCGATACCCGACCAGAAGCGCTCTTCGAAATTATCCAGGGCACGCTTGGCAGCACGCAGCAATGCGGTGCGCTGAAAAATCATGACCCACGAAGTGACCGATGCGGCCACCAACGTCAGCATTACCAGTTGCACCACCAGGCTGGCGTTGCTGATCAGACTCCACATCGACATGTGGTCAACGGCGTTGGCTTCCACGCTTACTCTCCTGCTTTAGATGTACCCGCGCCGCCCTGCCCGGCAAAGGCCGCTTGCAGAGTTTGGGGAATGGCCCGGGGTTTCAAATTGTCGGCGCGCACACAGGCCACCATAAACTGCCCTTCACACAGCAGCACATCATCCGTTGCCCGCCTGACCTGTTGACGAAAACGTAGGCTGGCACGGTTTAATTCAACAACTTCAGCGCTTACCAGCAACTCGTCGTCGAGCTTAGCTGGCGCGTGGTAGCGCGCTTCAGCCGAATGCACAACGAACAACAGGCCCTCCTCGGCCAACGTTGACTGGAGAAAACCCAGATCACGCAGGCGCTCGGTGCGAGCCCGTTCCATAAATTTGAGGTAATTGACGTAGTAGACGATGCCGCCTGCATCGGTGTCTTCAAAATAAACCCGACAACGATGGGTGAACGGCGTAACTCCGTTTTGCGCGCGCATACTCTAGTGCCAGCTCCTGATCTTGCCAATCGTCTTCGACAAGTATTTTTTCTTACTCATCATCACGCCCAAACAAGTCAGCCGTGGGCAATTCGCCCATGCGTTTGGGCACATTCAGGCCAAAGTGCAAATACGCATGCCGGGTGACGACTCGACCGCGTGGGGTGCGCATGATATAGCCCTGCTGAATCAGATAGGGCTCGAGCACGTCTTCGATGGTGTGGCGCTCTTCACTGATGGCAGCGGCCAGGTTATCGACCCCCACCGGGCCACCGTCGAACTTCTCAATAATGGTCAGCAGTAGACGCCGATCCTGATGGTCGAAGCCACGCTCATCGACATCCAGCAGATTCAGCGCCAGGTCGGCAATCGGCCGGGTAATGTCGCCCTGCCCGCGCACTTCGGCAAAGTCACGCACGCGGCGCAGTAGGCGATTGGCAATCCGCGGCGTACCGCGTGCGCGACGGGCAATCTCGAAGGCGCCGTGGGGCTCGATGGGCAAACCTAGAATCCCCGCCGAACGCATGACAATGGTCGCCAAGTCTTCGGTGTTATAGAACTCCAGACGCTGGACAATACCGAAGCGATCACGCAGCGGGTTGGTCAGCATGCCAGCACGAGTGGTCGCACCGACCAGGGTAAAGGGTGGTAGATCAAGCTTGATCGAGCGCGCGGCCGGGCCTTCGCCGATCATGATGTCGAGCTGAAAGTCTTCCATGGCCGGGTACAGCACTTCTTCGACAATCGGCGACAGGCGATGAATCTCATCGATAAACAGCACATCACCCGGTTCAAGATTGGTCAGCAAGGCGGCCAGATCACCCGGCCGCTCCAATACGGGCCCCGAGGTGCTCTTGATCGAAACATTCATTTCCTGCGCGATGATATTGGCCAGGGTGGTCTTGCCCAGACCGGGCGGACCAAAGATCAGGGTGTGATCGAGCGCTTCACTGCGGCCACGAGCAGCCTGGATAAACAGCTCCATCTGCTCGCGCACACTCGGCTGACCGATGTATTCGGCCAGTTTCAGCGGGCGAATGGCACGGTCAACCTGCTCGTCGCGGTCACGACTGGTGGCGGTAATCAGGCGATCAGCTTCTAGCACTTAAACCATTCCCTTCAGGGCTCGACGAATCATATCTTCACTACTCAAACCGTCCTCCTTAATAGCTGAGACGGCGCGACTGGCTTCCTGGGGTTTGTAGCCGAGCGAAATAAGTGCACTGACTGCATCATTCTCCGCGCTTGTGACTGCACCAGTACCGCGAGGTTCCACCACCAGGGTCGACATGCCCGGCACGGCTTCCCAAGCCTTGAAGCGATCTTTTAGTTCAACCAGCAGGCGTTCGGCGGTTTTCTTGCCGACCCCGGGAATCTTCACCAGCACCGACGTGTCCTGCGCCTGCACACAACGCACCAACTCATCAACTTCCAACCCGGACATCAAGGCCAACGCCAGTTTCGGGCCAACGCCGTTAAGGCGGATCAACTCACGAAACAGCTCGCGCTCACGCTTCTCGAAAAAGCCATAGAGCAGATGCGCATCCTCGCGCACCACCAGATGGGTGTGCAGGGTCAGCGGCTCACCCACCGAGGGCAAACGGTACAGGGTGGTCATGGGCACTTCCAGCTCATAACCCAAACCATTTATGTCCACAATTACATGGGGCGGCTGCTTTTCCGCCAGGGTGCCACGCAAACGTCCGATCACCGCTGCTTTCCTTAAAAATCACATTACAAACGAAGGCGACCGGCGCGCCGCTTGGCGCCGACCAGACCATGGGGAATCAGACTCTGCCGGTGGTGGGCATGGCACAGGGCAATTGCCAGGGCGTCAGAAGCATCGATCTGTGGCTTCTGCACCAGCTTGAGCAAGTGCATGACCATCAGCTGCACCTGCTCCTTATCCGCCCCGCCGGTGCCGGCAATCGCCTGCTTGACCTGGGTGGCGGTGTATTCAGCAATATCCAGCCCCGCCTCGATCCCCGCGACGATGGCCACGCCGCGCGCCTGACCGAGCTTGAGCGCGGAGTCCGGGTTGCGTGCCATAAACACCTGCTCGATGCCCATGGTCACTGGCCCGTAGGTTTCGATGACCTCACGCACCCCGCGAAATACCACTTGCAGACGCTCCGGCATCGAACCGCTGCCTGTCCGAATGCAACCAGAGGCAACATATTCGCAGTTGCGCCCGGTATCACGTACCACACCGTAACCGGTGATGCGCGAACCGGGGTCGATGCCAAGGATCAAGGTCATGCCTTCCGCCCACTCAAGGCACCAGCCACTTAGCCAGCACACTGTCTATTTATCCAGCTCGCAAGTATAGAGCTCGCCTGCGCCCGCGTCATCCAGGCACAGGTTATAAAAATGACCGTGCATCATTCATATAGGGCCGCACCGGCACACCGCCTAGCGCCATGGACAATCACCCATAAAAAAACCGGAGGGCTCAGGCCAATGACCTGAATACCTCCGGCTCGGACAGCCGCAAACAATCAGCCAAGCTGTTCCATGAGCTCGTCAGGAATTTCGGCGTTGTGATAGACCTCCTGCACATCGTCGAGGTCTTCCAGCATATCGATCAGCTTGATGACCTTCTGCGCAGTTTCCAGATCGGTAATCGGTGCACTGATCGACGGGATCATGGCGATTTCTGCCTCTGCAGCCTTGAAACCAGCCACACTGAGCGCCTCGTTGACTCCATGGAAATCGGCAAAACTGGTGGACACCAGCGCCGAGCCATCCTCGGCCATTTCCACGTCATCGGCACCAGACTCCAGCGCGGCCTCCATCAAGGCATCTTCGCTCACGCCCGTAGCAAAGCTGATCTGCCCTTTGCGGTCGAACATATAAGCGACCGAACCATCAGTACCCAGGTTGCCGCCACATTTGCTGAACGCATGCCGCACTTCGGCGGCCGTGCGATTGCGGTTATCGGTCATGGCCTCGACGATAATCGCCACACCACCCGGTGCGTAGCCTTCGTAGCTCAGCTCGGCAACGTTGTCGGCTTCGTTATTACCGGCACCACGGGCGATGGCGCGGTCGATTACATCGCGCGACATGTTGTTGGTCAGCGCCTTGTCCACCGCCAGGCGCAGGCGTGGGTTGTCCGCCGGGATCGGACCGCCATGCTTGGAGGCGACCGTCAGCTCACGAATCAGCTTGGTGAAGATCTTGCCGCGCTTGGCGTCCTGACGCCCTTTGCGATGCTTGATGTTGGCCCACTTGGAATGACCAGCCATAACTCACTCCGGTTGTTTCAGATTCGATTTCGAGGCGTGAGAGTTCGAGTCTCTCAGGCCGCTATAAAGAAGAAGCCTGGTAAACCAGGCTTCTTGTGACGCTTTATTCCGCTTTCGGCTGCTCGCGCAGACGAATGTGCAGTTCACGCAGCGACTTGTTGTCCACCTCACCCGGCGCCTGAGTCATGACGCAGGCCGCACTCTGGGTTTTCGGGAAGGCAATCACTTCGCGGATCGACTGCGCACCGGCCATCAGCATCACCAGGCGATCCAGGCCGAAGGCCAGGCCACCATGGGGCGGCGCACCAAACTTCAGAGCGTCGAGAAGGAAGCCGAACTTCTCCTGCTGCTCGTCTTCGCTGATGCCCAGAACGCGGAACACGGTCTGCTGCATGGCCTTGTCGTGGATACGGATCGAACCACCGCCCAGCTCGGTGCCGTTGAGCACCATGTCGTAAGCACGCGACAGCGCAGCGGCCGGGTTGGCCTCCAGCTCAGCCGGGGTGCACTTCGGCACGGTGAACGGGTGGTGCATGGCGGTCAGGCTGCCATCGTCGTTCTCTTCGAACATCGGGAAATCGACGACCCAGAGCGGCGCCCATTCACAGGTCAGCAGGTTGAGGTCGTGACCGAGCTTGATGCGCAGCGCGCCCAGGGCCTCGCTGACGATCTTGGCCTTGTCGGCGCCGAAGAACACGATATCGCCATCCACTGCACCGACGCGATCGAGGATCACATTGATATTGTCCAGCGGGATGTTCTTGACGATCGGCGACTGCAGACCTTCGACGCCATTGGCGCGCTCGTTGACCTTGATATAGGCCAGACCCTTGGCACCGTAGATGCCGACGAACTTGGTGTACTCGTCGATCTTGCTGCGCGGCATGCTCGCCCCACCCGGTACGCGCAGCGCGGTGACGCGGCATTTCGGATCGTTGGCTGGGCCGGCGAAGACCTTGAAATCAACATCCTTGAGCTGGTCGGCAACATCCACCAACTCCAGCGGGTTACGCAGGTCCGGCTTGTCGGAGCCGAAACGACGCATGGCTTCGGCCAGAGTCATATGCGGCAGCTCACCGAACTCGACGCCCAGCACTTCCTTGAACAGGTTGCGCACCATGGTTTCGGTGATGGCCATGATGTCTTTCTCATCGAGGAAGCTGGTCTCGATGTCGATCTGAGTGAATTCCGGCTGGCGGTCAGCACGCAGATCTTCGTCACGGAAGCACTTGGCGATCTGGTAGTAGCGATCGAAGCCCGCCACCATCAGCAGCTGTTTAAACAGCTGTGGCGACTGCGGCAGAGCGAAGAAGCTGCCGGCGTGGGTGCGGCTCGGCACCAGATAATCACGCGCGCCTTCAGGGGTGGCACGGGTGAGGATCGGCGTTTCCACGTCGAGGAAGCCGTTGTCATCCAGGTAACGACGGATGCTGCTGGTGATGCTCGAACGCAGTTTCAGCTTGGCCGCCATTTCCGGGCGACGCAGGTCGATAAAGCGATAACGCAAGCGGGTTTCTTCGCCGACGTCGGTGTATTCATTGAGCGGGAACGGCGGGGTTTCCGCTTCGTTCAGCACTTCAAGCTCATAGCCCAGCACTTCGATGGCGCCGGACGCCATGTTGGCGTTGCCAGCGCCAGCCGGACGCAGTCGCACCTTACCGGTGATCTTGACCACGTATTCACTGCGCACCTTGTCGGCAGTGGCGAAAGTTTCGGCACGATCCGGGTCGAATACCACCTGGGCCAGACCTTCACGGTCACGGATGTCGAGGAAAATCACCCCGCCATGGTCACGGCGGCGATGTACCCAACCGCAAAGGGTGACTTCCTGGCCGTCCAGGCTCTCGTTCAGTTGGCCGCAATAATGGCTGCGCATCATGGTGGTGCTCGCTTCTCTTGAGTCTTGAATTCGTTGGGCCGCAGTGACTGCGACGCTCGTTGGCCGGACAACCGGCTGGCGCAGGCGCCATTTTCCGCAATTGTGCTGCCTTTAAGGGGCGCGAAACGATCAGTGGCGCATACGCAGCCCACTATTCGCCCGACAAAACGCGGCAAAGCGCGGGATTATATATGGTTAAGCCGCCACTTGCAGCCGCCGCCCCACGCGCTTTTGCCAGCCCTTCCTATACTCAGCCATGCAGCTATTTGACTGTCGATAAGTGGAGAGGCTTATGGCCACGCCGAACCTGGCTGAAATACCCAGCGATTTGCTGGCCGACTTTCGCCTGGAATCCAGCGAACAATTCCAGCGTTGCGAGCAATTGCTGATCGAGCTTGAGCACGCCCCCGACGACCGCGAGCGCCTGCGCGAGCTGTTTCGCCTGGTGCATACCCTCAAGGGCAACCTGGGGTATATCGGCCTGGATTCGCTGATGAGCGTGCCGCAAGCCATGGAAGATGTGCTGTCGTGCCTGCGAGAGAGCCAATTGCATTTCGATAGCCTGCTGGGCGATATCCTCCTGCTAACTCTTGACCACCTGAAAGAACTCATTCAACACGCACTCGGCGGCCCGCCAGCACAGCTCAATACAGCCCAAAGCAGAGCGCTTAGCCAGGCTCTAAGCGCCCTGGCATTGGCACCAGCGACGCAACAAACCGGCATCCGCAGCGCACTGCTGCAACAACTCGACCCCAGCTCAAAGCCGCCTGCTGCCATTACAGCCGACGAACCTGCAGCTGCCGATTTGCTCAGACGCTACGGCATCGAACCCGACGCTGACCTGCTGTTCTTTGTCGACCTGATGCAAGCCAGCGAGCGCCGCTCGCATTTCTGGCAAGGACGCGGCCTGCGCCAGCTGGACCTAGGCCTGGCGATCAACCAGCTAGGCGGTAATCCGGAGCAACCCGAGCAATTGGCGGCAGCCATCTGCCTGCACGACCTGGGCATGGCCTTTCTACCGCTGGATATGCTGCACAAGGAGGCACACTTCAATCGCGAAGAACGCCGGCAGATGCAGTCACACCCGCGCCTGGCCTACGACCTACTCAAACGCATGCCGCGCTGGGACGCAGCAGCTGAAATCACTCTGCAACACCAGGAGCACGCTGACGGCAGCGGCTACCCCAAAGGACTCAAGGAAATTGAAACCAGCCCCGGCGCCCTGATTATCAACATCGTCGACACATTTGACGCCCGCACCCATGAGCGCGCTCACCAAACCTTGAACAAACGTCCGCTGCTACGCGCCATCCTGGAAATTAACAACCTCGCCGGACGGCAGTTCAGTGCACACTGGGTTGAGCTGTTCAACCAGACGCTGCAACAACACCCAGAGTTGGCGCATCGCTGAGCCGTAGAAAAATTGAACCCACGCCAAGCAATAGTCTCCAACCATCACTTTCATTGATATAAACCACGTTAAAGCTCGGTAAAGCCCATGGTAGTCTCTGCCCATTAGCGGGCAGCCAAGCCCCGAGCCACCTGAGAGGAGAAATGGTATGGACATCAACATCGGAATCGCCGAACAAGACCGCGCCGCCATCGCCGAAGGCCTGTCGCGCCTGCTTGCCGACACCTACACCCTGTACCTGAAAACCCACAACTTTCACTGGAACGTCACCGGCCCGATGTTCAACACCCTGCACCTGATGTTTGAAGGCCAGTACACCGAACTGTCGCTGGCTGTCGACCAGATTGCCGAACGCATCCGCGCCCTGGGCTTCCCGGCACCCGGCACCTACGCCGCCTACGCCCGCCTGTCCTCTATTAAGGAAGAGGAAGGCGTGCCGAACGCACAAGACATGATCAAGCAGCTGGTTCAAGGCCAGGAAGCTGTCGTGCGCACCGCTCGCGGCATCTTCCCCCTGCTGGACAAAGTCAGCGACGAGCCCACCGCGGACCTGCTGACCCAGCGCATGCAAGTCCATGAAAAAACCGCCTGGATGCTGCGCAGCCTCCTGGCAGCCTAGGTATATAGGCAAATAGACAAATCACGTAAAAGGCCCGTACCCACGGGCCTTTTGCTAGGCGCTTGCCCAGCAGCTGTTCTATGCTTTGGTCAATTGCAACTCGGCCACAGTGACGTGCATGAACAAACCCGCTAAAGCCCCCAGCATTCTGGAACTGTACCCCGAGGAAACCCGCGACGCTGCGGCGCTTCTGAAGAAGGCGGTACCGCTGATGATGCGCCACGACATTCCGCCCAACCCGGTGCATTACGCCCTCTGGTACACCTACAGCAAAGGCCTGGAACCCGAGCTCAATCGCCGCCTGGACAAAACCGTCACCGACTTTGACAGCTTCCCGCCGGAAACTGCGGCCAAGCTGTTTCGCGACTACATCATTCATGGCGAGCTCGAAGAAGCCCGTGCAGGCCAGCAACAAGTCATCGAACTAATCGATGACATTGAAGGCAACGTGTCACGCAGCATCACTGGCAGCCGCAACTACCAGGTCAGCCTGGAACAGGGCCTAGCGGCATTACAGGAACCCATCATCGATGACCTGCCGAATGTTCTGAACGAGCTGCAGCAAAGCACCCAACTGATGCAGGATCAGCAAGACAAATTCCTTTATCGCTTGAATGCCGCACAGCAAGAGATAAAGAGCCTGCGCAGCCAGCTAGAGCGCGCGCATGTTGCCGCAACACTGGACAGCCTGACTCAGGTTTTCAACCGCAACGCTTTTAGGGATCCTCTGAAGTAGCCATGCGTTTCAGGCCGACTTCAGCCTCCGCTGATTTTGAAAGCGGAAAATCGATCAAAAACGATCATATCATCCGCTTATTTTTGTGTTTTTAGCCGCCGCGAGCACCTCGCGGCGGCTATTGCCCATATTACGGGCGCACCTCTCCTGCAGTTGCCAGTAAATGTCTGCGTGCCATCCACAGGTTCGACAGCGCAAACAGCGTGACCAACTGCGCCGTGTTCTTGGCCAGGCCGCGGAAGCGCGTCTTCACATAGCCGAACTGCCGCTTGATCACCCGAAACGGGTGCTCGACCTTGGCGCGCACCTGGGCTTTGGCCTTCTCGATCTTGCGCTTGGCTTTGTATAGCGCGCTGCGCTTATCGAGTTTCTTGTAGGTGCTGCGGCGTGCCGCCACCTGCCAGATAACCTTCCGACCCTCATGCTCCGGACGCTTTTCCACACCGGTGTAACCTGCGTCGGTACAAACCACGTTCTCGTCGCCATGCAGCAGCTTATCCACCTGGGTGACGTCCGCCACGTTGGCCGCCGTGCCCACCACGCTGTGCACCAGTCCAGACTTGTCATCCACACCGATGTGGGCCTTCATGCCGAAGTAGTACTGGTTGCCCTTCTTGGTCTGGTGCATCTCCGGGTCGCGTTTACCGTCTTTGTTTTTGGTCGAGCTGGGCGCATTGATCAACGTCGCATCGACGATGGTGCCCTGGCGCAGGGACAGGCCGCGCCCCCCCAGGTAGCCGTTGATCACAGCCAAGATGCCAGCCGCCAGTTCGTTTTTTTTCCAGTACGCGACGGAAGTTGAGGATGGTGGTTTCGTCAGGGATACGCTCCAGGCTCAACCCGGCGAACTGCCGCAGAATGGTCGTTTCGTACAGCGCCTCTTCCATCGCAGGATCGCTGTAACCGAGCCAGTTTTGCATCAGATGAACACGCAGCATCGCCATCAACGGGTACGCCGGGCGACCGCCTTCACCCTTGGGGTAATGTGGATCGATCAGGGCAATCAAGCCCTTCCACGGCACCACCCGATCCATCTCGATCAGGAACAACTCTTTGCGGGTCTGCTTGCGCTTGCCGGCGTACTCGGCATCGGCGAAGGTCATCTGCTTCATCGGAAAACTCGGTGGGTGGCGTCCGAGCATTTTGCCAAAATCAGGAAGACTTATTCAGAGTTTCCTTAGGGATCCTCTGAAGTAGCCATGCATTTCTGGCTGACGTCAGCCTCTGCTGATTTCGAAAGTGATAAATCGATCAAAAACGATCAGATTACCGGCTCATTTCTGTGTTTTTAGCCGCCGCGAGCACCTCGCGGCAGCCATTTCCAGCATTACGGGCGCACCTCTCCTGCATTCGTCAGTAAATGTCGGCGCGCCATCCACAGATTTGACAGCGCGAATAAAGTCACCAGTTGCGCCGTGTTTTTGACCAGGCCACGGAAGCGCGTCTTCACATAACCGAACTGACGCTTGATCACCCGAAACGGATGCTCGACCTTGGCTCGCACTTGGGCCTTGGCCTTCTCGATTTTGCGCTTGGCTTTGTACAGCGCGCTGCGCTTACCGAGTTTCTTGTAAGTGCTACGCCGTGCTGCAACCTGCCAGATCACTTGACGGCCCTCATGCTCGGGGCGCTTCTCGACACCGGTATATCCGGCATCGGCCCCCACCATGTTTTCCTCGCCGTGCAGCAGCTTATCGACCTGGGTGACATCCGCCACGTTGGCGGCAGTACCCACCACGCTGTGCACCAAGCCAGACTCGTCATCCACCCCGATGTGCGCCTTCATGCCGAAGTAATACTGATTGCCTTTCTTGGTTGAGTGCATCTCAGGGTCACGCTTACCGTTCTTGTTCTTGGTTGAACTCGGCGCGTTGATCAGCGTGGCATCGACGATGGTGCCTTGGCGCAGCGACAAACCACGGTCACCCAGGTAGCCATTGATCACGGCCAGGATGCCGGCAGCCAGTTCGTGTGTTTCCAGCAAGCGGCGGAAGTTGAGGATGGTGGTTTCGTCAGGAATGCGCTCCAGAGTCAGCCCGGCAAACTGGCGTAGGATGGTGGTCTCGTACAGCGCCTCTTCCATCGCCGGATCGCTGTAACCGAACCAGTTTTGCATCAGATGCACTCGCAGCATCGCCATCAGCGGATAGGACGGTCGGCCGCCTTCACCCTTTGGATAATGCGGCTCGATCAAAGCGATCAACCCTTTCCATGGCACTACCCGATCCATCTCGATCAGGAACAATTCTTTGCGGGTCTGCTTGCGCTTGCCGGCATACTCGGCGTCGGCGAAGGTCATCTGCTTCATCGGAAAACTCGGCGGGTGGAGTGCGGATATTTTGCCAAAATCAGGAAGTCTTTTTCAGACCATCCTTAGTAGATTGCTGGAACAAACACTGAGCACTGAGCATGACGGCGTCGCTCTGGTGATGCTGGATATCGACCACTTCAAACAGTTCAACGACCAATACGGCCACCCTTTGGGTGATCGTGTACTGCAGCACGTTGGCCAGTTGCTGCGCGACCTCCTGCCCGTCCGCGCCATGGCCGCACGCTATGGCAGTGAAGAGTTCTGCATCATCCTGCGCGATTGCCTTGACAACGCTACGGCTTACGCTTTTGCCGAACAGCTACGCCTGAAGATCCAGTCACTGCGCATCAAAGTCCGCCGCACCGACGAAGTACTCGATAGCATTACCGCCTCTTTCGGCTTCACCCTTGCAGAGCAAGGCGATACGCTAGAAACCCTGCTCACCCGCGCCGACGACGCGCTTTACCAGGCCAAGCGCGATGGCCGCAACCAAGTAAGCCCTACCCCAAGCGAAACAGCCCTCAGTGCTTGATTGAGAACCCCACCTCTTTGCTGTTAAATACGCCCCGTGCCGCTGATCCGTACCCATGGCTCAGCGCATAGGCTGGTACCACGCGCTTTTACTCATCCCCTGCAGCACCCAATACGCGCAGCCAGCCCTTCCTGTCGATTCTTTAAATCAAGCGAGCTCATCGAACATGTTGAAAATTGTCCACCTTCTGACGGGCGCTCTCGCCCTGCTACTTTCTTTTGCCCCACACTTTGGCGACACACCACAACCACTCTTAGAACAACCCAGCGCACTCTGCCTTGCCCTGTACGGCCTGTTGAATCTGCTGCTTGCCCCACAACTGCCCATCTGGCACGCTGGCCTGCGCCATCAAGCGCAGAACCTGGTTTCCGCCTTACTGGTACTCGGCCCCCTGCTACAAGCCTTGATTCTGCTCGCCCCGCTCCCAGTAATCGCCAACCAACCGGCCAGCCTGTTCAGCCTGCTGATCATCGCTGCCGCCGTAGCCGTTCACCTGGCGACCAACCTGCGCCTTAAATCGCGCAACACCTCAAGCTCGCAAGACCTGGGCGACCGCGAAACAGGCACCGTCAAGTGGTTCAACACCTCGAAGGGGTTCGGCTTTATCTCCCGTGATTCGGGCGACGATATTTTCGTGCACTTTCGTGCCATTCGCGGCGAAGGCCATCGCGTACTGGTCGAAGGCCAGCGAGTAGAGTTTGCCGTGATGCAACGCGACAAAGGCTTACAAGCCGAAGACGTCATCGCTGCACTCCCCGTGCGACGCTAATCGCACAAACGCAAAAGGCCCGCACACCGCGGGCCTTTTGCGTTTTATAACCAATCAATAATGGGGCGGTGGCGCCTCATCCTCAGCTATACCGAACTGCGAACTCACCTCATCCTGACGCTTAATCAATGCTGCTACTTGCAACTGCAAGCGCTCCAAAAGTCGCTGCTGTGCCACCAACGCATCGTTGAGCGCCTGAATAGTGTCGTCCTGAAAAGCCAGCCGGCTTTGCAAATCGTTGATGCGCTCTTCTATTTCCACCAGTCAACTCTCAGCAAAACAAAAACCCCCGGTCAAAACCAGGCGTAAACGGGCTTTCAACGCAGCCAATTGCTCAGGCGTATAAGCCTGCGCCGGATGCTTACCCCAAACGGGCGCTGGCCAAGCCGCATCCTCGCAACGCCGCACGATGACATGCATATGCAGCTGACTGACCATATTGCCTAGGGTCGCAACATTCATTTTGTCTGCCGCAAAACAATCTTTGAGCACCTCGGCAAGTGCAGTGGTTTCCCGCCAAAGCTGCAGCTGATCGGCCGCATCCAACTGAAACAACTCACTGACATCTTCACGACGCGGCACCAAAATAAACCAGGGATACTGCGCATCATTCATCAACAGCAAACTGCATAACGGGTAATCACCCAACCAAACAGTGTCCTGCTGCAATCGCGAATCCAGAGCAAACATAACCATCTACCTTTAAGAAAAACCAACCACCTCAATTCTAGCTGAAATCGAACAGATCAAGCGGTGACATCTAAGGAAACTCTGAATAAGACTTCCTGATTTTGGCAAAATGCCCGGACGCCACCCGCCGAGTTTTCCGATGAAGCAAATGACCTTCGCCGATGCCGAGTACGCCGGCAAACGCAAGCAGACCCGCAAAGAGTTGTTCCTGATCGAGATGGATCGGGTGGTGCCGTGGAAGGGTTTGATCGCACTGATCGAACCGTATTACCCCAAGGGTGAAGGCGGTCGGCCGGCCTATCCGCTGATGGCGATGCTACGTGTGCACCTGATGCAGAACTGGTTCGGCTACAGCGACCCGGCGATGGAAGAAGCGCTGTACGAGACCACTATCCTGCGGCAGTTCGCCGGGCTGAGTCTGGAACGTATCCCCGACGAAACCACCATCCTCAACTTCCGTCGTCTGCTGGAGAAACATGAGTTGGCTGCCGGCATCCTGGCCGTCATCAATGGCTATCTTGGCGACCGTGGCCTGTCGTTGCGCCAAGGCACCATCGTCGATGCCACGCTGAACAATGCGCCGAGTTCGACCAAGAACAAGGACGGCAAACGCGACCCAGAGATGCACCAGGCCAAGAAGGGCAACCAATACTACTTCGGCATGAAGGCGCACATTGGCGTGGATGACGAGTCGGGGCTGGTACACAGCGTGGTAGGCACGGCGGCCAACGTGGCGGATGTCACTCAGGTCGACAAGTTGCTGCACGGCGAGGAAAACGTGGTGTGCGCCGATGCGGGTTATACCGGCGTCGAAAAGCGCCCCGAACATGATGGGCGCGAGGTGATCTGGCAGGTTGCTGCCCGCCGCAGCACCTATAAGAAGCTGGGTAAGAGCAGCCCGCTGTACAAAGCCAAACGCAAGATCGAGAAGGCCAAGGCCCAGGTGCGCACCAAGGTTGAGCACCCGTTCCGGGTGATCAAGCGTCAGTTCAGTTATGTAAAGACACGCTTCCGTGGCTTGGCCAAGAACACGGCGCAACTGATGACGCTGTTCGCGCTGTCGAACCTGTGGATGGCACGCCGACATTTACTGACCAATGCAGGAGAGGTGCGCCTGTAATGCGGGAAATGGCTGCCGCGAGCTACTCGCGGCGGCTAAAAACACAGAAATGAATGGGTAATCTGATCGTTTTTGATCGATTTGCCGCTTTCAAAATCGGCGGGGGCTGAAGTCAGCCAGAAATACATGGCTACTTCAGGCCGTCCCTAAGTCCTGACCAACCTACTGGCAGCCAAACCAAAGCCAGTAAACACCGGCAGCGCAGGATACGCCGAAGCTGAAAACACGGCACCCTCGACCACCCCACCCCACGCACCAATAGACAGCACACAACAGAACCACCTCAAACAAGCGCACCAAAACTGTTCCCTTCGGTAATCCCCACGCAGCAGCCAAATGCCACACGACCACCACATGACAGCAAGCGACTAAAAACAGAGCAGATGACGCCAACAAAAAACCTTTAGCTGACAATAAAATCAGGAATAACCGCTAAAAAACCATAAAAAAACCAATGCAAACCCCGAAAACCATGGACAGACAAGCAAAATCCAGGATAAAAATCTGGCCTTCCAGATTTTGTGCACGACTATTGCTAAGCAATCCATGATGAAGAGCACTGCACCGTTTAGCTGCCAAAAGCAACCAGCGAGCAGGCACAAAAATCCGTCAGCATTGACTTCTAGCACGCCAGCAGCATCTACAAAAATGCGACATGCTTCATAAGCTTTTGCGACACAGGCGTGAAGAAATCGTAATGAATAGATTGCAACTATCGCCAACATTGGCAGCGTGCTATAAGTTACCGCCGACACAAAAAGAAAGAGTCGTCCATATAACAACCAGCCGGACGGCGCAACTTTTCTAAACCAAAGGAGCAATCACGATGCAAGTGATGAAGTGGGGCGTAATCGCCCTCGCAGTAGCAGCGGGCAGCAGTCAAATGGCCATGGCTTCTAGCCAGTCAGAATCCAAGGGTTTCCTTGAGGACAGCACCCTCAACCTATTCAATCGCATTCTCTATCAGAATCGTGATTTCCGCTCTAGCGCCCCCCAGCGCAGCTCCCAGAGCTACCGCGAAGAGACAGGCCTCGGCATTCGTGTACTGGCTGAATCCGGCTTTACCCAAGGCACCGTGGGTGTTGGTGTAGACGCGCACAGCTTGAGCAGCATCAAGATTGATGGCGGTCGTGGCCACAAGGGTAACGGCCTGTTCGACACCACCAGCAACGGCCACAATGATGACACCCAGACTGAAGTCGGCGGCGCCATCAAGTTCCGCATCTCCGACACCGTACTGAAGCACGGCAACATGATGGTTGGCAGCCCAGTATTCTCCACAGACGACAGCCGCATCTTGCCTGAAGTTGCAACTGGTACCTTGCTGACCAGCAATGAAATCGGAGGCCTAGAACTGACTGCCGGCCGCTTTACTGCCATAAGCAGCCAGAAGAGCAGTGATCGCGACACCTTTGGCCTTAAAGAAATCAACATTGTTGGTGCTAGCTACAGCTTCACCGACGACTTCTCTGGCGCTATCCACCACTCTGACGCGGAAGACAACTTCAAGAAGACTTATGTCAACTTGAACTACAACCTGCCACTGGCAGAGTCTCAAGCTCTGAACTTTGACTTCAATGGTTATAAAACCAGCGGTGACGGCAAAGAGCTTCAGGGCGAAATGGATAACACCATCTGGAGCTTGGCAGCCGCTTACTCGATGGGCGCACACACGTTCACCGTGGCCCACCAGCGCTCTACTGGTGATACCAGCTATCGCTACGGCGACATTGACGGTAACGGCACCATCTGGCTGTCCAACTCCGTTCAATACTCCGACTTCAACCAAAAAGATGAAACCTCCTGGCAGGTTCGCTACGACGTCAGCATGGCTGAGTATGGCGTTCCAGGCCTGAGCTTCATGACTCGCTACACCATTGGCGACAACATCGATGTTGGCACTGATAACAATGCTGAAGAGCGCGAGCTGGATATCGAAGCCAAGTACGTAATCCAGGAAGGTGCTGCTAAAGACCTGTCCTTCCGTGTACGTAATGCCTTCTACCGCGCCGATAACTCGCTAGATGGCGACATCAACGATTTCCGCTTGATCGTTGAATACCCACTGAGCATTCTGTAATTCAGACTGCTTAGCTGGCAAGGAAAGCCCGACTTAGGTCGGGTTTTTTTGCCTGCAGAAAACCTACAGTGGCAACGCATAAGTCCCCGTCACATGCGCCACCAACTCCCCTTCATTGCCCTGCGAATAAACCGAAACCTCGCAAACAGCCTGGCGACGGCTCAGCCGCAATATCCGCGCTTGAGCCAACAGATCAACTGGCTTGGGTTTAACCAGAAAGTTGATATTCAAATTAGACGTCACGGCCATTTCCACTCGGCCGAGACTCCCCAGCACCACCGCATACATCGCCGCATCCGCCAACGCCATAATGGTCGGGCCGGACAAAGTGCCACCGGGGCGAATCAATTTGCTGTGAAATGGCACCCGCGCCAGCGCCCCCTCTTTATCCAACCGATCAATACACAAGTTAATGTCTTCCGCCATCGGCAGTCCTGCCCGAATCAGCGCCTGCACCTGTTCCGCCGTCAATTTCGACACACCCCCCTCCTTTTATAAGCACACCCCAGCATCCTGTACGCATCTGTACAGGCACCGTACAATGCGGGCCATTCAAAATCTCTTGCAACCGACAGAACAGCCAAATATGCGTACCAGCCAGTTCCTGCTCTCGACTCTGAAAGAAACCCCATCCGATGCCGTGGTGATAAGCCATCAGCTAATGCTGCGTGCCGGCATGATCCGCAAGCTGGCTTCCGGCCTATATACCTGGCTGCCCATGGGCCTGCGCGTGCTGCGCAAGGTTGAGAAGGTCGTGCGCGAGGAAATGAATGCCGCTGGCGCACTGGAAGTGTTGATGCCTGGCATTCAGCCAGCAGAGCTGTGGCAGGAATCCGGCCGCTGGGAGCAGTACGGCCCGGAATTGCTGCGCATGAAGGACCGTCACGGCCGCGATTTCTGCGCCGGCCCGACCCATGAAGAAGTGATCACCGATCTGGCGCGCAATGAGCTAAATAGCTACAAGCAGCTGCCGATCAACCTCTATCAGATCCAGACCAAGTTCCGCGACGAAATCCGTCCGCGCTTCGGCTTGATGCGTGGCCGCGAATTCATCATGAAGGACGCCTACTCCTTCCACGTGGACCAGGCTTCGCTGCAGGAAACCTATGACCGCATGCATCAGGCCTACTGCAACGTATTCGCCCGCCTGGGTCTGAACTTCCGCCCCGTGCAGGCGGATACCGGCTCCATCGGTGGTACTGGCTCCCACGAATTCCACGTACTCGCCGACTCTGGCGAAGACGATATCGCCTTCAGCGACAGCTCCGACTACGCCGCGAATATCGAGAAAGCCGAAGCCGTTCCGCGCGAAAGCAGCCGTGGCGCAGCCACTGAAAGCATGCGCATGGTTGAAACCCCGGACACCAAGACCATCGACGCGCTGGTTCAGGGCTTTGGTCTGGCCATCGAGAAAACCATCAAGACCCTGATGGTACACGGCGCGAAAAAAGGCACTTTGGTGGCCTTGATCGTACGTGGCGACCACGAACTCAACGAGATCAAGGCCGCCAACCTGGAGCAGGTTGCCAGCCCGCTGGTGTTTGCCAGCGAAGCCGAAATTCGCGCAGCCATCGGCGCAGGCCCTGGCTCACTGGGGCCGATCAACCTGCCTATCCCTTGCATCATCGATCGCTCGGTTGCCCTGATGAGCGACTTCGCCTCCGGCGCCAATATCGACGACAAGCACTATTTCGGCGTCAACTGGGAACGCGATCTGCCGTTGCCGGAAGTAGCGGACCTGCGCAATGTGCTGGCCGGCGACCCGAGTCCGGATGGCAAAGGCACTCTGGAAATCAAGCGCGGCATCGAAGTCGGGCATATCTTCCAGCTGGGCACCAAGTACAGCGAAGCGCTGAACTGCCAGGTGCTCGGCGAAAACGGCAAGCCGGTAACACTGACCATGGGCTGCTATGGCATCGGCGTTTCCCGCGTGGTGGCGGCTGCCATCGAGCAGAACAATGACGACCGCGGCATTCTCTGGAACGACGCCCTGGCACCTTTCCATATAGCCCTAGTGCCGCTGCGTTACGAAACCGATGCCGTGCGCGAAACCACCGACAAGCTGTATGCCGAGCTTACTGCTGCCGGTTTCGAAGTACTGCTCGATGACCGTGACAAAAAGACCAGCCCGGGCATCAAATTCGCGGATATGGAATTGATCGGCATCCCGCATCGCATCGTAGTCAGTGATCGCGGCCTGGCCGAAGGCAACCTGGAATACAAGAGCCGCAAAGAAACTGAAGCCCAGGCGGTGCCTGTCGCCGATATCCTGAGCTTTATCCAGGCCCGCATCAGCCACTGATCTCAGCCCCTTTTAGCAAGAGTCGTCATGTTCAAGCGAAACACCCTCTGCCTCATCGCCACCCTTGTGGGTGGCTGTCTGCTACTCAGCGGTTGCGCCAACCAGTTGCCGCAACGCAGCGAGCATGAGGAGCGCGTCGAGCGCAAACTGCTCGATCACAGCCTGCAGATAGATGTGGGTGAACCACGCGTGCTGGAGTTGCCGCAACGCCGCGTACGCGTGCATGAACAGAAGACCTTCGAGGTCACGGCGTTTGACGTGACACGCCGTTACGACCGCTACACCCCCTACCAGCCCTGGCGCGAACTCTATGAAGTGCCGCTGGGAGCACTGGCAGTGGTCGGTGGCATCGGCGCCAACGTGCTCAACGTGGTACTGCTCGGCAGCCTGCCTGATAGCGTCACCAAGGACTGGATCAGTTATGGCTTTGCCGGGCTCAACCCGGCGATGAACGTCGAATCGAACGGCCGCTCACAGCAGAACCTCGCTAGCCTCGAAGAGCGCCGCCAGGATGCGCGCATGGAGTATTCCAGCCTGCCGTGGGCCGAACGCCCGGTGCGGGTCAAAGCCGGCGAGCAGAACCATGAACTGCTCACCGACCGTAACGGCATCCTACGACTGAACCTGCTCGACAGCCCGTTTGCCGAAGAAGATGTCACCCTTATCAGCACGCTGCTGCTGACAGTTGAAGATGACCAGGGCTCGGCGCGCGCAGATGCCTCACTGCTGGTCAGCCGCACCTTGCGCGGCAAGCTGCAGGAAGCCCACGACTTGATTTATGACGATCTTGAGGGCGATGACGTTGCCCAATGGGTGCACCGAGTCAAACGCCTGTCAGAACTGGGCCTGGAAGAGGAAGCCAGCGAGCTGGAACAGAGCCTAATCGAACTGACGCGCAACGATCCGGAGCTGCAAAAAATCTTCCTGCAAGCCCTGACCAAAGACGCCGGCCGCCTGGTCGCCGACCCTGGCAACGACTGACACCTCATGCGGCAGCGCCTGACCTGCGCTCTACTCTGCCTGCTGCTCTGCAGCGCGGCGTATGCGCAAGTGCGCCAGGCGCCAGGCGCCGGAACCGGAGCTGCGCACACTGCTGCAACAGACTGTGGCCCAGGCCGACAGCTTTCAGGATCGCTTCGATGCAGAAGTCTGGCTGCTGGATATGTCCGCACGCATGCGTCGCTATATCCCGGATGCCGAGGAACGCCTGAGCCTGCTGCGCTTGGTGCATCGCGAAGCCAGCAAGGCCGGCTTGCGCCCCGATCTGGTAATTGCACTGATTGTAAGCGCTCCATAGACCCCACCTCCCTCTGGAGAGGTTTTGCGTTTTACAGTGGCGTCGTTGGTTGGCAGTTCCAAGGCAGCAGCGCTTCGTAGGCTTCAACGCTGTTGGCCAGCGGCAGGCGTTCGAGGACATGGCGCAGCCAGGCGTAGGGCTCCTGGCCATTGGTCTTGGCGGTTTCCACCAGGCTGTAGAGTTGGGCGCTGGCGGTCGCGCCTTTCGGCGTGTCGCTGAACAGCCAGTTCTTGCGACCTATGACGAAGGGCCGGATCGCGCGCTCGGCAGCGTTGTTATCGATCGGCAGGTGGCCAGCCTCGATGTAGCGTTCGAGTCGGCTCCAGTTGCTCGCCAGGTAGTTCACTGCTTTGCCCAGGGCATTCTGCGCCGTGACCTGCGGCTGGGTTTTCTCCAGCCAGGTCTTGAGCTGATCGAGGAGCGGTAGGCTGTGCTGCTGGCGGCCCCGGTAGCGCTGTTCATCGCTGGCATCCTTAAGTTCGCGCTCGATGCCGTAGAGCTTGTTGATCATCCCCAACGCGATGTCGGCACGCCCGGTTTTGCCCTTCGGTTGCACCTTTTGCGCTTCGACGAACTTGCGCCGCGCATGCGCCCAGCAGGCCAGGCGCTCAACACCTTGTTGTGCGGCCACGGCGTTGTAGCCGGCGTAATCGTCGGTCATCAGGTAGCCGCGATAACCGTCGAGCAGGCGCAGCGGCACCTCCTGCGCGCGGCTGGTTGTGTAGTCGAAGAGGATCACCGGTTTGCCAGGCGGGCCACCGGTCTGCACCCACATCCAGGAGTGGCTGCTCGGATCGCGCCCAGGCTCCTTGAGCACCTGCACGCGGGTTTCATCGCAGTGGATCACCGGACTGTCCAGCAGCCTGTCGCGCATCAGGTTGAGCAACGGTTGTAGCAGTTCGCCGCACTGGATCACCCAGCGCGCCAGGGTCTGCCGGGGGATGTCGATGCCATGGCGACTGAGCATCTTTTCGAAGCGATACAGTGGGATGCCGTCGGCGTATTTGCTGGTCAGCAGCATCGCCAGCACGCTCGGGCTGGCCAGCCTTTTCTCGATCAGTTGGGCCGGTTTGTCAGCGGTGACCGGCGCGCTTTCGCAGGCCTTGCAGGCATAGGTCTTGCGAATGTGGCGGATCACCTGAACCTGCATCGGGATGATTTCCAGCTGCTCGCTGGTTTCTTCGCCGATGGCCTGCTTGCGGCAACCGCATTCGCAGGTCAGTTCGTGTTCGGGCAGTTCGTGGATGACCTCGACACGCGGTAGTTCGGCCGGTAACGGCTTGCGCTTGCCGCGGCGCTTGGTCGGCGCAACGACTTCTTCCTCGACCTCAGCGGCCGGAGCTTCAGCCGCCGCTTCGGCCAGGCTTTCCGCTTCGTTGAACATCTCTAGCTGCGGTGAATCCGGGTCGCTGCTCTGCTCGGATTTACGGCCGAACAGGCGCTGGATCAACAGCGCGTTTTGTTCGCGCAGGCGCTCGATCTGCCCATCCTTGTCCTTGGCCAATTCCTGCGCCGACGACAACACCTCAGCGAGCAATTGCTTGAGCGCGGCGGGGTCATCAGGAAGGGTTTCGGGCACAGAAATCATGCCGTGGATTATACCGGCTCAGGTGACGAACCTAGGGGTCAAAACCTGGTGCGGCCGGTTGCGCCACAGGTCGATACCGTCCAACAACCAGTTCAACTCCTGGGCCGTCAGCACGATCGCATCTTCGCCAGGTTCCGGATGCGACTTGAAGCGTTCAGCCTCCAATCGCTTGAGCCACAGGCAAAAGCCGTTGCGCTCCCAATACAAAATCTTCACCCGGCTGCGCGCGCGGTTGAGGAAGACGAACAGCACCGGGTCGAACACCGCCACCTTGATATCCAGCTCGACCAGGGCGGCCAGGCCATCGATGGATTTTCGGAAATCCACCGGCTTGGGGTATAGATAGACTTTTTCGACTTTGGCGTCGGGGCGCATCATGACGGCTGGCTCCAGAAAGAAATTGGAGCTCAGCATTGGCTGGCCTGCGGATCATTTGTAGATGAGGTTTATGGAGCGCTTACCACTGATTCATGCCGAAAGCCATTTCGACCGTTTCGCCATCTCCTCAGTCGGCGCCCAGGGCATGATGCAGGCGATGCCCTTCTGGAAAGCCGAACTGGGCCGCCCGCAAGACAACCTCACCGACAACGCCACCAACCTGCGTTATGGCTGCACCATCCTCAGCTTCTATTTACGCAAGGAAAACGGCGACCTGAACCGCGCGCTGGCGCGCTATAACGGCAGCCTGGGCAAACACACCTACTCGGCCAAAGTCGTCGGTTTCTGGCATGACTTCTGGTATGTCAAACCCTGAACCGATTCAGCGCCGCACGATAAACCCGGCAATTCCCTGCAACGCCTGATCCTGCAGTTCCAACGCAGTCACCTCGGCAGCCGGCGGCCCCCGCTCCAACCAGCTTGCCAGCTCAGCCACAGCAGCTTGATCACCTTCGAACAGCACCTCGACCCGGCCATCCACCAGGTTGCGTACCCAGCCGTCGAGTTCCAGTCGCTCGGCCTGCTTTGCAGTCGCCTGACGAAAATGTACGCCCTGGACGTGGCCACTGACATAACCATGTTTGCATATACGCACCACGGCTTAACCCTCCGCCTTGAGCGCGGCCAGACGAGCAAGCAAACCCGCCGCCGTCTGCTCACCCAGCAGGCGCTCACGCATGCGCCCCTGATCGTCGACGATATAGGTCACCGGTAGCACTTCGGCACGCGGTAACTGATAGCGCTCGGCCGGGTCCTGCGCCAGCACGGTAAAGGTAATACCCATGTCTTGCGCCGCCTGGTTCAGTTTCTCACCTTGCAGCGCATCGAAATTCACCCCGAGCACCTGCACGGATTGCTCCTTAAGCTGTTGCTCCAGGGCATTAAGTTCGGGAATCTCGGTACGACAAGGTGTGCACCACTGTGCCCAGTAATTAATCACTAACCACTGGCCTTCCAGGCGCTCAACCGCTACCTTTCGTCCATATTGATCGACGCCTATGTCTTCAGCGCAACCGGCCAGAATCAGACCTATGCCTACGCCCGCAACAGCACGAATGATCGCCTGGAAACGCATTCCCATGCATTCGCTCCCTGATTCCATAAGGTTGATATGACATTAGATGCCTTGCGCCTGGAAGTGCCAGACATCCTCGAAACCGAGGTCGCGCCGCTGGCCGACCTCAACGAGCAACTGACTCAGGCCCGCCTTGAGTCGCCAGAACTGGCCTTGCAGCAAACGCTCGGCCTGCTATTCAGGCTGAACCGCAGCGCCATGACCTTACTTGAAAGGCAGCGCGCACTGCAAAGCTTCAGCGACCAATACCGGCATTACAGCAAGGCCTATCAAGGCGAGAATCCGCCCACGGCGTTGTTCGTGCACCTGTGCAGTGAACTGGCCATCGGTTTCAAGCGCCTGCTCCTGCAAATCCTGCAAGGCCGCCAGCCCTCACGTTCGCACCTAGCCTGGTGCCTGTATATGGCCCAGCATTTTCTCGCGCAGAGCCTGCTGCGCCACTATCAGTTGTATCAGGAGCCGCCGCCCAGCCTGTGGCGCGACAGCCATCTGCTGTACTGGATCGGCGAACATCAGGATTGCCTGGACGAGCCAGTGGCTGCGGCGTTTACCCCGCAACCGGCAAACACTATGCGCGGCATCTACCAACAGATGCTGCTGCTCGCACTGAGCAACCCGTTTCACCTTGCCGATGGCGAATGTGCACTGCTGTTCGGGGCGCTCTCGCCGCTGGCCGGGCTGGCGCGTTTACTGCCCTGGGACGAGGACGAAGAGATCGAAGGGCCGACCATCGATCTGACCGAGGCGCAACCCTGCCTGAGCTACGCCCAGACGCCAGAAGGCAGTGCTGACTATCTACGCCGCTTCGAGCTGGGCGCCTTGCTGGTGGCCCTGCATGAGCCAGCACCATTGCAAAGCAAGGCGGAACGCCAACTGCTGGAGCGTGTACAACAGCATTGGCTGGGGCGTCAGCAGCGTCGGCATACCCGCGCCGACCATAGCTCGGAGTGCAGCCTGGTAGTCGGCCTAGCCGCCATTCATGCGCAGTTGCTGGAACAACGGCCACTGCGCACCAGTGCGCAAATGCTCGACGCCAGTGCGGGCGGCGCACGCTTGCTGTGTAATGCTGATCAGGCCGTACAGCTGTCAGTTGGCCAACTGGTGTTGCTGATCACCGACAGCGATACGCCAACCCTGGCCCTGGTACGCTGGCGACACCTGAACAGTGAAGGCCTACACTTGGGCCTGCGCTACCTGAAAGGCCTGCCGCGTCCAGTCTGGCTACGCCGCGCCCCCCAGCGCCCAGACTCACCCTGGCGTACTGCAAAGCACACCAGCACCCGGCAATGGCTGGCATCACGGCTTATGGCTGCCTAATGGACAGTTTGTTGAAGGGGAAAATGTCTGGCTGCAACTGGCCAGCGCGCACAATCAGGCGATCCTGCCACTGCCGACCGCCAACTTGGTCACCGCATCCGTCACCCGCTACCCGATGCAACTGGCCTGAGCCTGGTTGCCAATACGCTAAAACTGCGAGAAAGGTCACGCCGAACGTCGGCCGAGCGCACAGTTTCATCGGAGGGCCAAGCTTATAATTCATCGCACTCACGCTTGATGCGATCCGTTATTAGCCTGGAACACACCCATGACCCAAGCCCTCGATAAGTTGGTCGGCCCCGTGCCATCTGCCATCGTCAATCTCGCCCGCTTACAGGTCACCCCGTACGAAGGGCGCGTCGCAGAGTTCTACGTAGCCGCCTGGCTGCACCTGCCAGGGCTGGCTAACCTGCCCGTATCCCTGTTGGTCAGCTATCGTGACGGCACCGCCCGCCGTGAAGTGATGGTCAATCACGGCAAGGTCAATCAGCACAGCAAGATTCTACTTTCCAGCGTGGCTCGCCTGCCGGTGAAGCAGAAGATCGAAGAAATGCAGGTGCGCCTGCGCTCTGCCGTACCGGCAACCAGCCTGGTGGTTGAGGAGCTGTTCGTACAAGCAGTCGAATTGCCTCAAACCGATAGCCGCCAAGCACTCGCCTGATAGCACTTCGCCACACCCAAGCCCCGCGCACCGACGCGGGGTTTTGCGTTTAGCGTGAGAGCATTCCTACCGGCCCGCACTTGGTGCCGGAGTCAGGCTGCACAGCAGCTTCAGATGAACCAGAAGAGTCGGACTGCACAGCCGGACTGGAATTGACCAAGGACTGTGGCCAGCTACTGAAGCGCAGCCCGGTGATGCGATTAAGGCGCTCGAGGGCCTCTTGCGGATCACGCTGGTACAGATGAATCACTTTGCCTTTAGTGGCTGTCATAACGCCTTCACACTCCGCCAATCCCTGCCCTGCTGGCAACCTGATCGCTATCTACAGGACAGATAGCCAGAAGCGTGCCAGCTTCCCTTTAACCGCGTTTGGCGACCTTCGTGGTCGCCATGCCATCATGCGCCATCAGCACAACGCCGCAAACTGACGTTTTACGTCACTTTTCCGACTCAGCCTCTGGTTGCAACCACGTCGCCAGGTCTTCACCAAATAACGCTACCTGCTCTTCCTGCAGCTTCACCAAGCTACTGCGCAGCGCCGGATACCAGACTTCATCGAGCTGCTCGGGCAGGTTCTCCGCCCTGGGCAGCGGCCAGGGACTGTGGCTGAGCAGTTGCTGCAGTGAATAATGGCCAAGATCGCGACTCAATACCCAGGTTCCAGAACCGGTCGGAGCGATCAGCTTCTGCTGCTCAAGAAACACCAGAATTTCTTCCCATTCATGTTCAGCCAGCGACCAGCCCTGACGCTGCACATCCAGCAGTCGCACTTTCAAACCCGACTGCTGACGCTCATAGAACACCCGCAATACACCAAGCGCCATCAACAGACGCGGTATCGCACGCTTGCGCCATTGCAGAGAGAACCCCAGGTTACAGACCAGTTCGGCGCCAAACAGCACAATCAGCCAGGACAGATAGATCCACAACAGAAACAACGGCACCGTAGCAAATGCGCCATAGATCAGCTGATAACCGGGAAACAGGCGCACATAGAGGCCGAATAGCATCTTTGCCACTTCAAACAGCACCGCTGTAAACAAGCCACCCAGCAAGGCATGGCGAACTGGCACCTGAGCATTCGGCACCGTGGCATACAGCAGGGTAAATGCCGCCACGCTGAATAGCAGCGGCATAAATTTCAGCAGAGCCTGGGCTCCGATCAGTGCATCCGGACCAGAGATCAGCGACAGCGACGTGAAGTAAGTGCTGATGGCAAAGCCACCGCCCAGCAGCAGCGGCCCCAGGCTGAGAATCGCCCAATACAGCAGAAAGCTCGACACACCACGACGCGGCTGGCGCACACGCCAGATGGTGTTGAAGGTCTTCTCGATGGTCACCAGCATCCAGAACGCCGTCGCCGCCAAGACTGCCACACCAATCCAGGTCAACTGGCGCGCCTGGGTGGTGAAGTCACGCAGGTATTGCTGCAGGGTTTCCCCCGCGGAGGGCACGAAGTTGCGGAAGATAAAACTCTGAATCTGCTCGCCAGTATCCTGAAACGCCGGAATGGCCGAGAGCATGGAAAAGGTCACCGTCATCATCGGCACCACCGCAAACAGGGTGGTGTAAGTCAGGGCCGCAGCATTGCTGGTGCCTTGGTCGGCGATAAAGCGCTGCAACAGAAAACGCCAGAACTCCAACAGATTGTTAACGCGCTGCAGCATACCCTCTCCTTAGCCATTTGCATCCCGGCAACCTGAACTACAGGCGCAGGCGTGAATGCCATTAGCGGTTAGAATAGCCGCCATCGAAGTTAACCGGCGACCCTAACATGACCGCTATGACGCTTTACCATAACCCGCGCTGCTCAAAATCGCGCAGTGCATTGCAATTGCTGGAAGATCGCGGACACAGCCCAACTATCGTGCGCTACCTGGAAACACCACTGAACGCTTCCCAGCTGCAGACGCTGCTGGACAAGCTCGGCATCAGCCCACGGCAACTGCTGCGCACGGGCGAAGATGAATACAAAACCCTCGGCCTGAGCGATCCGCAACTGACCGACGCACAGCTGGTCGCGGCCATGGTTGAACAGCCCAAATTGATTGAGCGCCCCATTCTGGTCGTCGGCAAAAAAGCCGTCATCGGTCGCCCACCTGAAAATGTTCTGGAGATTCTGCCGTGAGCGCACCCTACATTCTGGTGCTGTATTACAGCCGCCATGGCGCAACCGCCGAAATGGCCCGCCAGATCGCCCGTGGCGTAGAAATGGGTGGTCTGGAGGCGCGCCTGCGCACCGTGCCTGCCGTATCGAACGAGTGCGAAGCAGTGGCTGCGGACATCCCGACCGAAGGCGCGCTTTACGCCAGCCTGGATGACCTGAAGAACTGCGCCGGCCTGGCGCTCGGCAGCCCGACTCGCTTCGGCAATATGGCCGCACCGCTCAAGTACTTTCTCGATGGCACCAGTGGCCTGTGGCTGACCGGTGGCCTGGTTGGTAAACCGGCCGGCGTGTTCACCTCCACCGCCAGCCTGCACGGCGGCCAGGAAACTACCCTGCTGTCGATGCTGCTACCACTGCTACACCACGGCATGCTGATCACCGGCCTGCCCTACAGTGAAGCCGCGCTGCTGGAAACCCGTGGTGGCGGCACGCCCTATGGTGCCAGCCACCACACTGGAGCCGATGGCAAACGCGCCCTGGATGAACATGAAATTGCCCTGTGCCGCGCACTCGGCCAGCGCCTGGCACAAACTGTGGCAAAACTGGAGAACGCCCGTGGCTAAAACCGCAAAACCGCTGCCGCCCCTGGAATGGTTGCAACCACGCCTGAACATCAGCCGCGTGGT
Organism: Pseudomonas anguilliseptica; assembly: GCF_900105355.1. NCBI lineage: Bacteria > Pseudomonadati > Pseudomonadota > Gammaproteobacteria > Pseudomonadales > Pseudomonadaceae > Pseudomonas > Pseudomonas anguilliseptica. The sequence goes on along the minus strand of NZ_FNSC01000001.1, from coordinate 3,676,852 downwards.
CAGCCTATTGAGCTTTTTTAGCCTAGCTGCGTTGTTGCTCGCATGGAACCTGTGGTTTGCCAATGTCCCCAGCAAACTGCTTTGGGTAATGCTCGGCGTACAACTCGCCCCCCTGCTATTGCTCGCACCCGGCCTGATTCTCGGCAATGCCCGCACCCACGCCTGGGCCTGTTTCGTAGTGAATTTGTACTTTATCCAGGGCGTACTCGCCGCCTTCGACCCCAGCAAGGCGCTGTATGGCTGGCTGCTGACAGGGCTGAGCTTCAGCCTGTTCTGCGCCGCGCTGATGTTTACCCGCTGGCGCTTTCAGTACGAACGCAAATTAGCTGGAGAAAGCTAAGGTAAGAGCTGAGCCTGCCTGCGCTAGGGCTCAGCGATTTTATAGCGATCGCTACCGCTACCAGCCGAGAGTTTCTTTAAGAAAGGGGATCGTCAGCTTGCGTTGAGCCTGCAAGGAAGCCTGATCCAGGCGTTCGAGCAGCTCAAACAACGCACTCATGCTGCGCTCACCGCGAGTCAGGATAAACCGTCCGACCTCATCGCTCAGATGCAAACCACGACGCGACGCACGCAACTGCAAGGCACGCAGCTTGTCTTCATCGGAGAGTGACTGCAGCTGAAACACCAGAGCCAAAGTCAGGCGCGACTGCAGATCAGCCAGTTGCACCGGCAACTCGCGCGGCGAGCTGCTGGCGGCCAGTAACAACCGCCGACCACTGTCACGCAAACGGTTGAACAGGTGAAACAACGCCTCTTCCCAGTCACTGCGTCCAGCCACCGCATCCAGATCATCCAGACAGACCAGTTCGCACTGCTCCAGATTATCCAGCAGCGCAGGGCCATACTCGACCACCTCAGCCAGCGGCAAATAAACCGCCGGCTCGCCGCGCTGCTCAAAGCGCAAACACGCCGCCTGCAACAAGTGACTTCGCCCTACGCCCTCACCGCCCCATAGATAGATCAGGCTCTCGGTCCAGCCAGCATCGGCCTCGCACAGCCGCTCGACATAGCCGAGGGCCGCCGCATTGGCGCCGGGGTAGTAGTTGGCGAAAGTGGCGTCATCGCGCAGACGCACACCTAAAGGCAGTTGTATGGGTGTCATGCTGGGTTGGGCGGCTCGTCGGAACCACTGGCTGGCTCACCGTAAAGATCGGAAAGTTTATAGAAATCATGCAGATGACGCACTAGCACCATAATCACCGCGGCCACTGGCAAGGCCAACAGGACGCCGGTGAAGCCAAACAGTTGACCACCGGCCATGATCGCAAAGATCACCGCGACCGGATGCAGGCCAATGCGGTCGCCTACCAGCATCGGTGTCAGCAGCATGCCTTCGAGCATTTGTCCGACGATAAAGACTGCCGCGATACCCATCAGCGGATAGAAATCCAGGCCGAACTGGAACAGGCCAGCCGTCAGCGCAGCGCCGATGCCCACCACCACTCCCAGGTACGGCACGATGCTGGCCAAGCCCGCCAGAACACCGATCAACAGTCCAAGCTCCAAGCCAATCACCATCAGGCCGGTGGCGTACATCACACCTAGAGCCAGCATCACCAGCAACTGACCGCGCAGGAAAGCGCCGAGCACTTCGTGACACTCGCCGAACAGCTGCACAACTAGGCCTTCACGACCGCGCGGCAGCAAACTGCGCAGTTTGGCGACCATCAGGTCCCAGTCGCGCATCAAGTAGAAGCTCACCACCGGAATCAGTACGAGATTGGCCAGCCAGGCCAATAGCGCCAGCCCTGAAGAAGTGGCCGTGGACAGCAGCATGCCGACGATATCGGTGGTTTTACCCAGTTGGCCGGACAGTGCAGTTTTCAGCTGATCAAAACGCCAGAAGCCCTCGCTCAAACCCAGCTGGAGCTGAATCCATGGCAGCGCTTGATTCTGTGCCCAATCGAGCATTTGCGGGATCAACTCATATAGACGCACCAGCTGCTTGCCCAGCATTGGCACCAATACCAGCAGCAGAATGGCCATGATCAGGGTGATCAGTGCAAAGACCACCACCACCCCCCAGGTCCGCGAGAGTTTCCAACGCTCCAGACGGTCGACCAGCGGGTCGCCCATATAGGCCAGCAGTACGCCTATCAGAAATGGCGAGAGAATCGGAGCCAACAGGTACAACAGGCCGCATAGCAGCAGCGCCCCGACTATCCATATCCAACGATGCGAATCGATCATGCCCAGCGCTCCATATGCCAACGTTTTGTCCAGGAATACTCAAACCACGAGGCCCGTTACATAAGAAAACCGCAGCTCGATAGCTGCGGTTTTCAAGTCAGAGACCGGGTGTAATAGCCGCAGTCTACCAGCGAAACCTCAGCACATTGTCAGGCCCTACCACTGCGGCAGCGGGCTCAGCGGCGGTAGCCGGCAGCGTAACCGACTGGCTGGCGTCAACCACTGGAGCTTCTGCCGGTACTTACTGCAAGTGTGCCAGGCCCAATTGCGCACGTAGTTGTTCGGCATTGGCATTGACGGCAAAAGTCAGCGTGTCGCCCTGAACCTTGCGCAGTTGCGCCGCGAATGGCTCAAGAATGCGCTGCAACTCGGCGTAGCGCGCCAGGTCAACGCCCTGCACCTCCACAGTCAAACCACTGGCGGCACCTGCAGCCACAATAAAGCGTGGAGCCAGACGCTGGCTGACTGCCAACAGAATGGCATCGGCCAATGCGGTTTGATCGGCGCCCTGCACAGTGCCCTGCTCCCGCTCATTACCCAGCCACAGTCGCCACTCGGCCTGCCATTGGCCGTTTGCTTCGCGCGCCATCACTGCCAGCAAGGCATCGGCGGCGTAGCGCTCGGACGCTTCACGCAAGGCAGCCGGATCATTGGCTGTGAAATTTTCCGGCACCGCAACCAGTTGCTCGGCCAGGTCAGCCAACGGCAGACGCATCGGCAGACCGCGATGCTGCGCGGCCTGATTAAGTGGTGCGGCGGCCGCCTGACCATCACCGAGCAGACGGCTGCCGTCGCTGGCATCACTCAACCACCACAGCAAAATGCTTGGACGATTGGCGCCCCACAGCGACAGGCCAGCCTGACGCAGGCTGCGATCGGTGCTCAGCGGGTCGAAATCGACCAGCAGCTGCTCGCCCTCGTAGCCATATTGGCTGACGATCTGTTGCGGGTCCTTCCGCAGCGCCGCCAGTGCCGGATTCTGCGCCGCATCGGCCTTGCCGGTAAGGCGCAACACCAGGGTATCCAGCGCGCGGCTCAGGGCGGCAGCGCGCTCTTCAGGTTGCTGGCTGCTGACCGCTTCGCGGACTTGGTACAGATCACTCACCGGCGCGGCAAACGCCGGCAGGCCGGATAGCGACAAACAGACTAGAAGCAGGCGAGCGGTCAAACGCATGGATGAATTCTCGACGGACGGAAAATGGCGCGCAGGCCAGGATTAACAATAGTTGTGGCCAACCTACGCCACAGAAGGCAGGCCGCGTTGGCCCAAGAGTGCGAGTTTAGGTGCTGTTAAGGTGCATTCCAAAGCCCTTTTCAGCCACAGACTGCCAACAACAGCCAGATTTCGAGCTTAAACAGCCGCCCCAACAGCCGCAACCTTAGCGGGTGGCCGCTGCCGGGTAAGCCTGATAAAATCGCGCGCCTTCGCAGACCGCCGCCACAAGCGGTGGTGCCTATCCGAATTTCCCCTAAAGGCCTGGATCTATGAGCAAGCAACCCTCCATCAGCTACAAGGACGCAGGTGTAGATATCGAGGCGGGCGAAGCCCTGGTCGAACGCATCAAAGGCGTGGCCAAGCGCACCGCGCGTCCGGAAGTCATGGGTGGGCTGGGCGGCTTCGGCGCCCTGTGCGAGATCCCGGCTGGCTACAAGCAACCGGTGCTGGTCTCCGGCACTGACGGTGTAGGCACCAAGCTGCGCCTGGCGCTGAACCTGAACAAGCACGACAGCATCGGCCAGGACCTGGTCGCCATGTGTGTCAATGACCTGGTGGTGTGCGGTGCCGAGCCGCTGTTCTTCCTCGACTACTACGCCACTGGCAAGCTCAATGTCGACGTCGCCGCCACCGTGGTCACCGGCATTGGCGCAGGCTGCGAACTGGCGGGCTGCTCACTGGTTGGCGGTGAAACCGCTGAAATGCCGGGCATGTACGAAGGCGAAGACTACGACCTGGCCGGTTTCTGCGTCGGCGTGGTGGAAAAAACCGAGATCATCGACGGCTCGAAAGTCGCTACTGGCGATGCGCTGATCGCCCTGCCGTCCTCCGGCCCGCACTCCAACGGCTACTCGCTGATCCGCAAGATCATCGAAGTCTCCGGCGCCGACATCGAAACCACCCAGGTTGCTGGCAAGCCGCTGACCGACCTGCTGATGGCGCCGACGCGCATCTACGTCAAACCGCTGCTCAAGTTGATCAAGGACACCGGCGCCGTCAAAGCCATGGCCCACATCACCGGTGGTGGCCTGCTCGACAACATCCCGCGCGTGCTGCCAAAAGGTGCCCAGGCCGTGGTCGATGTGGCCAGCTGGACTCGCCCAGCGGTCTTCGACTGGCTGCAAGAAAAAGGCAACGTCGATGAGCACGAAATGCACCGTGTGCTCAACTGCGGCGTCGGCATGGTGATCTGCGTGGCGCAGGATCAGGTCGAAGTGGCCCTGCAAACCCTGACCGCCGCTGGCGAGCAGCCATGGGTGATCGGCCAGATCGGTGAAGCCGCCGAAGGTGCCGCCCAGGTCGTGCTGAACAACCTGAAACAGCACTAATGCCAGCACAGTGCAACGTGGTGGTGCTGATCTCTGGCTCCGGCAGCAACCTGCAGGCGCTGATTGATAGCATCGCCCATGACGGCAATCCGGCACATATCAGCGCGGTGATTTCCAACCGCGCCGATGCCTACGGTCTGGAGCGCGCAAAACAGGCCGGCATCGCCACTGCAGTCCTCGACCACAAGCAGTTCGACGGCCGCGAAGCCTTCGATGCCGCGCTGGTCGAGGCCATTGATGCGTTTAATCCGCAACTGGTGGTGCTGGCGGGGTTTATGCGCATCCTTACGCCTGGCTTTGTCCGTCACTACAGCGGCCGTCTGCTGAATATCCACCCGTCCTTGCTGCCGAAATACAAAGGCCTGCACACCCATCAGCGGGCGTTGGACGCCGGCGACACTGAGCATGGTTGTAGCGTGCACTTTGTCAGCGAGGAACTCGATGGCGGACCACTGGTCGTACAGGCAGTGATACCGGTACAGTCGGATGACTCGCCCACCAGCCTGGCGCAGCGCGTACACGAGCAAGAACATGTAATTTACCCGCTGGCCGTGCGCTGGTTTGCCGAAGGCCGTTTGCAGCTGACGGTACACGGGGCGATGTTGGACGAGCAATTGTTGCCGAGTACCGGACACCTTATTCGAACTTAGGAGACACCATGGGTCGCGCCTTACTGTTCGCACTGACACTTTTGAGCCTGCCGGCACTGGCCGTCGAGCTGAAACCCTTCTCCGCCAGCTACACCGCCGACTGGAAGCAACTGCCCGTCAGCGGCAGCGCCGAACGCAACCTTGAAGCCCTGGATAACGGGATATGGAAGCTAAATTTCGAAGCCTCCATGCTGGTCGCCAGCCTGACCGAACAAAGCACCCTGCGCGTGGACAAAGAAGTCTTCCTGCCACAGACCTACCTGTATGAACGCAACGGCCTGGGCAAAGGCAAGAAGATTGAGCACGACTTCGACTGGAGCGCCAAACAGGTCACCGGCAGTGATCGCGACACCCCGGTGCGCCTGCCACTGAACCGTGGCCTGCTGGACAAATCGACCTACCAGTTGGCCCTGCAATATGACGTGGCCGCCGGCACCCAGAGCATGAGCTACCAGGTGGTCGATGGCGACGAAGTGGAAACCTACGATTTCCGCGTGCTGGGTGAAGAAACCGTGCGCACTAAAGCCGGCCTAATTGACGCCATCAAGGTCGAGCGCGTGCGCGACCCGACGCAAAGTAGCCGCAAGACCATCCTCTGGTTCGCCAAGGACTGGGACTTCCTGCTGGTACGCCTGCATCAGATCGAGAAAGACGGTAAGGAGTATCAGATCATGCTTAAGGAAGGTACGATCGATGGCCGCGCCGTTGAAGGGATCAAGGAATAAGCGTCAATGCATATGACTGATACGCCCGTTCATCAGCACCACACATGCCCTGCCAAGGTTTATCTTTCGCAGGGCTTTTTATTCCAGAGCTGTCCTTATAGGCAAGCACTTACCAGACCAACTTCAGCACGCTAGGCATAAAGCAATCGGCATGCGCTGCACTCGTACGGAATGGCCTGCGTGGCTCAATGACGCTGGCACACCAGCCTGTTACTCAAGCTTGCGTCGCCCTATCCCCAGCTGGCCTTCTTGCGATAAATAGTGGAGGGGCTGACCTCAAGCAAAGCAGCTGCTTTGGGGATATTACCAGCGCACAGTGCGACAGCCTGTTCAATGGCATCTCGCTCCACGATCCAAAGCGGCTTAATGCTGCTCACTTCCACTTCCAATGCATCAACCGTCAGCTCAGGCATCCTGGTTGTTCGTTCACTGACTGACACGTTACTCAAGGGCGGCGGGAGCATTGCCTGCGTCACATGCGGCCCCTGATTAAGGACCACGAGGTTGCGAATAATGTTTTGCAATTGCCTAACATTTCCAGGCCATGAATAGGTGCGCAGCACATTTTCCACTTGCGAATCGAAGCCTCGGAAGACCTTTTGTTCTTCACTGGAAAACTGATGCAACAAGCGCCGGGCAATGATCAACGCATCCTCACCGCGTTCGCGTAAAGGCGGCAATGCCACGGGAATCACATGCAAACGGTAGTAAAGATCCTCACGAAAGCGCCCCTCTTCCAACTCCTTCAACGGGTTGCGATTGGTGGCACAAACAAAGCGGACATCCACTTTGCGCAGCTGATTCGCACCAACTTTCTGTACTTGCCCGGTTTGAACGAAACGCAACAATTTGCTTTGCAGATCCAGGTCCATTTCACACAGCTCATCGAGAAACAGGGTGCCGCCATCCGCTGCGATTGCCGCACCGTCGCGCTCGCTGGAAGCCCCTGTGAATGCACCTTTGACGTGGCCAAAAATTTCACTCTCGATCAAGTCTCGCGGGATAGCAGCGCAGTTCAGGGCAATAAAGGATTTATCCCTGCGATTACTCAACCGATGCAGCGCTTGCGCGCATAGCTCTTTGCCCGTTCCGCTTTCGCCGGTAATAAAGACAGTAGCAGTACTGGACGCGGCAGCCTCAAGAATGCAGTAAACCGCCTGCATGGCTTTGGACGCCCCAATAAAGCCGTAAAAGTCCTCGCGCTCATATTGCTCTTTGTAGTCATCCACCTGCTCTTTTAGGGAGCGCTGCTGCAGCGTGTTTTTCACCGTGACCAGCAAGCGCTTGGCATCGAAGGGCTTTTCAATAAAGTCAACGGCACCAAAGCGCATGGCATCAATGGCGACATCCACGCTGCTGTGTGCCGTGATCACGACGACCGAAGCGTCGGAACCTTCAGCGTGCCACGCTCGCAACAAATCGAGGCCATCACCATCGGGAAGCTTGAGATCAAGTAAGATCAGATCAGGCGTATGTTTTTGATAGAACTCTCGGGCTTTGGCCAGGCTGTCTGCCCAGAAAAAGCTGTGCTCGATGTTACGCAAGTACTCCTGATAGACCGCGGCCAAGGCTGGGCTGTCTTCAACTAAAAGAATCTTTGGGATGCTGTGCACGGACTGTCCTTAGTGTTTTCTCAAAGCATAGTAGAGATAAACGCCAATCCTGCATCGTGACCTGGTGCGCTCACGACAGAGGATTTTCTAACAATATCACGCAGGCATCATCACGCGCCGTAGCCCCCTGCTCCAGTAGCCAATGCGCTTGAATAGCGAGTGGCTGGTGCGCGGACAAACGCACGTTAGCGGATAAGCACTGCAGAGCTTGGGCCTCGTCGGTGCGCGTAGCCAATCCTGCCAAGAGACCATCGCTGTAGAGGCATAACCGCGACCCTCGGCGCAGCTGTACCTGACAATTTTGATAGCGGGTATCGGCCATCAGCCCAGGCAACATGCCAGCAACGGGCACCTCGACAACCGTATCGCCATTGCACAATAAGGGCTGCGGATGCCCTGCACAGGCCAACGTAATCCATTCATCGTCTTGCCATTGCATGACGATGCACGTCAGCAAGCTTTGACTCAGTAACTGATCTGTTTGCATCGCGTCGCTGAGTTGCGCCAAAACCTGCGCCGGTCCCACCAACGTATCCAGTGCCCCCAACGTACTCGATAAATAGGCTTGGTATGCGTGGGCAAACACTTTAGCTTGCTGCCCATGCCCCATGCAGTCGCCCAACACAAGGGTGTGGCGCCCGGCCTGCTGGCGATGAAAAACAAAATCCCCGCCCCCCGCTTCAGCAGGCCGATGCGCCATGGCCAACTGAAAAGGCTCGGCAACAGCAGGTAATACCGGCTGCAGTTGAACCGTGATACCGCTTTCAACCAATTGTTGCGCAGCCACTTGAATACGTAGACTGCGTTGATGAACACGCTCTACAACCTGAATAAGCTGGCGCCGCTCGAGGGGTTTACACAGATAGTCATCAATCCCCAGTGCACTGGTTTGTTCACGCAACACATCGTCATCGCTGCCGCTGATGAACACAAACGGGGTAACCGCCGTATGGCTTCGCTCCGCCAATGCCTGACGCAAGCTTAAACCGTCCATTTCCGGCATGTGGATATCCGACAGCACGACATCAGGAGGCGACTCGGTGAGGGCTTGCAAGGCGCTGAAAGCACTGTCAAAGACACTGACCTGATAGTCGTCGGCAAGGTAGAGGCTTATCAGCTCACGGATCAATGGGTCATCGTCCACCACGGCGACTCGCAAACGAGGTCGAGAACCCGCTACACGCCAGGTGTACCGATTAAGGTCAGCTTCACGCCTGCATTGAACACCGGGCAAACATTGCGCAATAAGGCTCAGGCCCATACCAGACTCGATCAACTCAGGTTCACTCAATGGGTCGTCCATCGAGGTAAGGCGCTGGCGAATCAGTGCGTCAAACGCCGCAAAGTGTGGACCATCCTCACCCAGCACACACAACAACCCCTGCTCTTCGCGGACGACATACAGGGTTAGCACAGAGGGTGCAGCGTGCTTAACGCTATTGGTTGCCAACTCCGTTAACCCCAAAAGTAAGGCTTGGCGCTGAGCGGCCTCTAGCGGATGTCTCAGGGTTGCCCGCTCTAAGGCATGGCGCAAACAACGTACACCGTCCAGAGTTGCTGGGGCTTGCATATCCAAGAGAACACTCATGATGTACGTGCAACAGCGGGCAAGTGCTCCAGAGTCGCAGCCAGTAACGGAGCGAGTTGCTGCGCTAACGCGAGCGCTTCGTGCAGCTTACTGTCAATACAGGCCATCTCAAGTCGCAGAGCTAGGTTCTGTATAGCCACAGCTCCCAGAGTACCGGAACTGCTTTTCAGCGCATGACTTTCATGGCACATCACCGTCATATCCTGCGCGCTAATCGCCGCAGTGATCGCATCACTTCGCTTGCTCGCCTCCTGGATATAAAGCGAAATCATACGTGGCATGGCAGCCCCAATATCGCGTTGCAACTGCAATAGGATGGCCTCATTCCATAGCGTCTCAACAGCCTCTTCAGTCCGTTGAAGCACGGGAGCCTTTGGCACTCTGTGCACAGATTTATCGGCCAACCAGGTGCGCAGCGCATTGAGCAAGTCATGGTGTACCACCGGCTTGGTTACATAACCATTCATTCCGGCTTGCATACAGCGATCAAGGTCTTCCTTAAGGACATTGGCCGTCATCGCCAGAATAGGGAGATCGTATCCTCGTTGACGAAGCAGTTGCGTAGCCGTAATACCGTCCATTTCCGGCATTGAGAGGTCCATCAGGACTAGATCATATTTACCGGCCTCAACCGCTTGCACCGCCTCAGCTCCATTAGCCACTGAGTCGACCTCATAGCCTGCTCTCTGCAGCATGGCTTCAGCCACCATTTGATTGGCCAAGCTGTCTTCGGCTAACAAGATACGGCCGAACTGCTCGGGTCTGGGTTGCTGCTCAGCACCGGACTGTATGCGCTCCTGCCCATCAAGAGAGAGACCCGCCAAGGCTTGCGCCAGTAGCCGAGGGAGGACTGGTGTGGGGATATGAGCCGTTTGCCCCTGCTGGTTTATACCCAAAGACAGACAGTGCTCCGAACCATCACTGTCCATCCAGCGCAGCCAATGATCCTGCTCTGGCACAACGCTTCGTTCGACCTCAATCTGCCAGTGCTGCATTTGCATAAGCAAAGCGGCGGCTGTCATACGGTTGCTTTCTTGCAACAGCACCCTGCGTGGAAGTAACTCAGGGTTAACAAGAGCCATGGCCGGGGTCTCGACCTCCAGCGGCAAGGTAAACCAGAAACAGCTGCCTTCGCCCAGCCGGCTCTTTAGCCCGATGCAACCATTCATCATCTCGGTTAAACGTTTACAGATCGCCAGCCCTAGCCCGGTGCCACCATATTTACGGGAGTAAGCCGAGTCACCCTGAATAAACTCACTAAATAGTTTCTCTTGCACCGTTTGGGTAATGCCAATACCGCTGTCTTCGACCTCGACGCGAATACCCGCCTGCTCATCCACGCTCAAACGAATAGACACGCCACCGTGCTCGGTGAACTTGATCGCATTACCGACTAGGTTGATTAATATCTGACGAATACGCCCCGCATCTCCCTTGACCTTATGCGGCAGCTTGGGGTCAAGCACCACCGACAAATCAATGGACTTGTCTTTCGCTCGGGGAGCCAACAGAAACAACACCTCCTCAACCACAGCGGCTAACTCAAACGGGTAGTGCTCCAACTCCAACATGCCGACTTCTATCTTGGAGAAATCGAGAATGTCATTGACCAGCCAGAGCATGGCTTTGCCTGCTTGTGCTGCGTTGATCAATAGTTTGCGCTGTTCCAAAGCCAGCGAGCTTTCGCTGAGCAGTGATATTGAACCAATGATGGCATTCAGGGGCGTGCGCAACTCATGACTCATCACTGCGAGGAAGTCGCCCTTAGCGCGACTGGCTGCCTCAGCACTGCTCTTGGCTTGTTGCAACTCGGCTTCGGCCACACGACGATCCGTGATATCGCGAACATAGGCGGTAAACAGCGTGCGCTGATCAAGGCGAATCGGCGCAATGGCCAGCTCGATTGGAAACTCGTGGCCGTCGCGGTGTAAACCCGTCACCTCAACACGTTGCCCGAGAACTTTATGCTCACCTGTGCTCAAGTAATGTTGCATGCCCCGACGATGTGCTGCGCGCAAGGCTTCGGGAATAATCAAGTCAGCCATTTCCTTCCCCAGCACGGTGCTGCGGGTATGACCGAACGTCTGCTCGGCGGCAGGGTTGAACTCAATGATCAGCCCCTGATCGTCAACCGTGATGATGGCATCCAGCGCTGAGGCCAAGATGGATGATTTCACGGCCTGGCTTAGTGCCAGCTTGTCACGCACACCTAACAGATCACTGACATCGCTCAGCGTCGCCACGTAGTGCTCTGCTCCCTCTAAATCGATGGAATCAATATGCAGAGACAACGGGAAGCGCTCACCGCTTGAGCGCACGCCATCCACCAATTGCTCGAGGCTAAAAGCCAACGGCTGAGTGTTGCTGAGTAAGGCTTGCTGCACCTCATCCAGTTGCAACCAGTCCCACAGTCGCGAGCCGATGAAATGCGCACCGTCCGCTTCAAATAATCGCAAGGCTGCCGGATTTGCGCTCAGGATCAATCCAGCGCAGTCCAGCGTCACGATGCCTTCTTGCAGCGTCTCGAAAATAGCCTGCATGCGCTCGCGCGCCAGGTTTTTCTCCTTCTGCGAGCGAGCCAGGTTTTCAGCCAGGTGTTTTATTTCCGCTCGCCCTGCAGCTATGTCTGGCTTGATCACATCCAGGAGGGGAGCGGTTGTTAGCGGTGCCCTAACACGCGTGACACGCCGCACCATTAAATACAGTTGGCCAAACAAACTACCGACGACAACTAACAACAACCACTGCCACCACTGCCACCACTGCTCCTGCTGAAAAATTGCCCACACCAGCACCAGCAACGTACCCAGCAGCTGTAGCGACAAGATAACCATTCGGCCTGTCAGCTTCATGCACTCACCCCAATTAGGCCCAATACACCTCTCCTGCCGGGTTACACCGGAACATTGAGTAATGGGCTGTCCATCGCCCGACGTTTAAGCCAACCAGCAATACGAGGCGCCCAGCGGTCCAAGCGTTTGCACTCACGCTCCATTTCTGCCGCCAGGGTTGGGTTGTAGCAGTCATTGAAGACCGCACCGATCAAGCGAACATTAGCCGCCTCCAGCCGTCGCTTAGCTTGAATCACTGCCGATTGAGTGGTTTTGCCGGCCAGCACCAACAGGATGCATCCTTCACACGCAGCAGCAATCCGCTCAGCAGGAATGTTGTGCTGATTGGTGGCATTGAGTGGCGAGGTGTCGAAGATCACATGATCGTAATGGCTCAACCACTCATTAAGACTTTGCTCCAGAACATGCGGCTCGCGCAGGCGCATGCTTGCCTCTTTAGCCAAGGAGGCGGGCAACACACCGAACCCCTGGGTCTCATGGATCAGCGGAAGCGAGCCTTGGCCTTTTTCGCTCAGGGCTGGCAACCAGGCTTGCCGCTCAATACCGAAGTGATTGGCCATGGTTGGCTGATACAGATTCATTTCCACCAGCAACACGCGCCGTCCAGCCGCTTGCGTGCGGTGCGCCAGGGCTTCGGCCAACATGCTGACCCCCTCGCCACTATTAGCGGCACACACTGCCAGCGTGCGCATGCCCTGGCCGATGCTGCGCGCATACACGGCTTCGAGCTCCAGGTAAGCGACTGGCAAGCGCTGCATCACAATCCTCCGATGATGGCGAATATCGACAGGAGGCTGACGCTGTCACGTACACCGTCCATAAAAATGGCCCAGTTACTTGAACTCCTCTCGGGGACGTAAAGGGTGTCGCCTGGACGCAGCAGTGGCAATGCAGCAAAGTCGGGCTCAAGCATAAACTCTTCAAAATCAAACGTTCGCGCTTGATCCTCCCCAGCCTGCGCCTTAGCCACGTTCACCACCACAATACGTTCCAAGTAAGCCGTTGCCGACGGCCCACCCGCCTCGGCTAGCAGATCAAGAATGGTCATGTCTTCATTGAACCGGTAGCGTCCGGGTTTAGCCACTGCGCCCATAACGCGAACGGTATTTTCTTTTTTCTCATCCAGCCAAGGCCGCCCCTTTTCCGGGATGTAGATGGTGTCGCCCGGCAGTACCTGCGGCAGCAAGGTCTCATCGCCTGTTTCGAAATAGTCGGAGAGATCGAGTTTGGTAACCCGTGTGATGGCCTCGCTGCGATGGGTAATGCGGATGTTATGGATATCAGCGGCAGCAGTAGGACCATCCGCCGCTGACAGAATGTCAAGAAACCCCAAGTGGTCATTGAACGCATAGCGCCCCGGCGCACCCACCTGACCAAATACATAGATGGAATTGTCTTTGCTCTGACGAATCCATTGTGACTTGTTATCGCTGGGGTCCTGCGGCAGCTCCGGGACCATGATGGTATAGCCTGCATGAATGACCGGTAAGCTGGTCACATCCCCACCCTGATTCACAAACCGATCCAGATCAAACGACTGCGCTTTGCCGCCCGGTGGGACGATCCGCACATCGGCAATGTCCGCTTGGCTAGTTGGCCCTCCGGCGTGGGCCAGTAAGTCGAGCAGGCTCATCTCATCCGACCATTCAAAGCGGCCCGGCTGAGTCACCTGACCAATAACCATCACCGCACGATTGGGCGCGACCTTGAGCCAGGATTTTTCATTCATGTCGGTCTTTTCAGGGACAAAAATGGCATCACCTGGGCGAATAGCAGGCTGCTTGGTGCGGGCTAAACCTTCGGTGTAACCTTGCAAGTCGAAATTTTCAACACTGCCATCCTGGCGCAAAATGCGAATCTGCCGGCTTTCTGCGAAACGCGTAGGGCCGCCAGCATTAGCCAGGATGTCGAAGAAGGTCGTGCCTTCACGTCCTTCGTAGGCACCGGGATGAAACACCTCGCCCATGATGTACACCGTCGAGGCACTGCGGCTGACGGCATCCTCCTGCTTGGGCACAAAAATCGTTGCGCCACCCTGTATGCTCGGCAAGCGACTGCTATCGCCAGAGTCCAGGTAGGCTTTGAGATCAAACAGCTGTGGCGCGCCCTGATTGATAACCCGGATGCGTTCAACCCCGGCAAAACGCGTCACGCCCCCCGCCCGCATCAACAGATCCACGAGCGAGCTGCCATCTTTGTAGGTAAAGCTGCCGGGGTTATTGACTTCCCCGAAGACTTTGACCGCACGCCCCGACTCGCCGGCATCCCCCCCCGCCGCCAGGGTGGCTGCATCAAATTCGATCTGAACATTGCCAATCAGAGGCGAGGCTGGGACAAAAACCAAGTCTCGAGGTTGCAGTGCAGGCAGCAAGCCAGCTTCGCCGCTGTCCATGTATTTCTTGTAGTCCACCGACAGCGTTTCATCGCCTCGGCGCACCTGCAATTTATCCAGTTGAGCACCAGGCACCAGCCCACCGGCAGCCGCGATGGCCATTTGCACATTGCCTTCTGCCGGGAGAGTCACAGGGCCAGGCTTGCGCACATACCCCAACACCGTAATGGGCAGCTGCCGCTGTTTGAGCTGCACATCAAAACGCTCCAGATCACGAAAAATACCGGCTAACGCCTGTTGTAACTTGGCCTTGGCTTGATCGAGGCTCAGGTCTTCAACCTTAATTCGCCCCACCTCAGGCAGTTGCACATAGCCGTATCGGTCGACTTCAAAGGGGGTCTCGAATGCCGCCTCTCCCGGCACCGTCAGCACAAGCACATCGCCAGGACGAAGAGCCGATGCATCAGAACGCCCAGTGCCTGAGGAGCCTGACGAAATCACCGCGCTGGCTGGCGCATCAATCGGCAGTGCTGCTGATTGCTCTTGCGCCACCGCCGCAGGCGATAGCGATAGCATCAGCCATGCAACGCATAGGCACAGCCATCTCTCCTGCATGCATCCCCCTCCCTTTTGCCCTGCTCAGCCAAGCCAGCGGTCAAATTGCTCTCAGCGATGTGCGTAGCGCTGGGCGCGTTGTTCATAGCACTCGGCCCTGAGCTTTTTACTCCAGTGTAGGCGGCCAAGCGCCACTTTGACGGACACCATCGAGTCGTGCGCGTCAGCCAGCATGTCACCGTAAAGCTCACGCTTAAGACGAATCATCGCGCGACGAACGTTGAACACCTGAGCCGGTTGACAGTCCATTGCCCCTTGCCGGATCAGATGCTCCGTTTCACCCTGCAAGGCTTGCAGCTCATTAAGCAACTGCTCCTCTTCGCTGCCCATCCAGATAGCCGGTGCACGGTACTCCGCCACACCTCCAGCACCGTGGCGAGGCCATATATTGCAGGCACTCAGCAGCGCAACCAGAGGTATGACATACAGGGCTTTCATACAGCGACCTTGTGCGCTTGACGCCCCAGGAACGCTTTGAGGTTGTCATGGCAAGCAATGGTCTTGTTGATCCGTAGCATCATGAAGAGCTCCCGTGGTTGCGGACGCAGACCGATCACGCTGACGGAGAACTGCCGGGCCACCAACCGCTTGTAGAGAAACACGATGGCACCGATGCCCGAACTGTCGATAAAGCTCACTTCGCTCATGTCCAGCACCACCGACTTACCGGCATCGGCAAGCTCTTCAAAGCAGGGGCGCAGGTCATGCACACTCTTGGCGTCCAACTCGCCGTCCAGGTTAACGACCAGTGCATCATTCAGAAAATAGGTCATGGGGCTCATTGCAAGGCACTCCGGTTTTGAGGATGTAACCAATACAAAGCAAGGGCTAGGCCAACCATTAAAAATCTTTATAAAACATAAACTTATATAAATATAACTGCCTTTTAAGAAAAGTTAATTGCGTGTGCCTTGCAGATTGCAATAACGCCAGTGGCGCTTTGCAACTGAGCAGCAAATTGCGAGACGGCCATAAAAAAGGCGACGCTTCATGCGAAGCGTCGCCCATGTAATCATCACTCGCGTGCTCAGCGCATAGCACCCATTAACGGCCACGACCAAACAGCATGACCTGCAAGGTCAGGCAAACAATACGCAACTCCATCAGCACCCATTGTCCCGGATGACTCAGGCTCAACGAATAGGCCAAGTCATAACCGAGCTTGGCTCGCACATCATTAAGGGTCTCATCGTAGCCATTAATCACTTGGGCCAACCCTGTAATACCGGGCGCCACACCATAGGTGCGCTCGACAAAATAGGGGATGGCCTGCTCAAGGCTGCGGGTAATACCAGGGCGCTCGGGGCGCGGCCCAATCAAGGACATTTCACCGCGCAGCACATTGATAAACTGTGGCAGCTCATCCAGGCGTGACTTGCGCAGGAACTTACCAACGCGCGTAATTCTGGGGTCATTGCGTTGCGCCCACACCGGCCCGCTGCCGACTTCAGCATCGGCGCGCATGGAACGAAACTTGATCATTTCAAACAGTTCCACATGCTCCGGCCAACTACGGCCAATACGCAATTGTTTGAAGAAAACCGGGCCCGGGCTTTCCAACTTGATCGCCAGGGCGATCAGAGGAAAAACAGGCAAACACAACAGCAGACCAAGACCCGCGCCGAAAAAGTCCAGCGCTCGCTTGAGCACCTGTATGACTGGATGAACAAAAGATGCTTGCATGATCATGTCTCCTTAACCCGCTGCCAGACGCCACGTTGGCGACCGGTCAAATAATGCACGCTGCCATTCAAGTTGGCCCAGTGCCCCAGCAGCAAATAATTGATCACGCGCAACAGGCGCAACCGGGGAGTGTACTGCAATAGGTTCATAGCAATGAACGCGCCATAGCCGAGCAATTGAGCAAGAAAAAGCGCAACAGCCCAGCTACCCAGCCCCAAAAACAAGCCATTGGCCAGCAACATCCCCAGCAAGCAGTAAGGCATTAATACGCGCAAACACTTGCCTGAAAGAAACATAAACGCTTTAGCCCCCTGCTGCGGGCTTAGCAGCCTGAGCAGGCGGGCAATTTGCTGGGTGTTGCCTGCAGCAATACGACGACGACGCTGCGGCTCACCGACGGCGCCCATGCATTCAAGCTCGAGCGCACTGAGACGCGACTCATACACCACCCGATAACCTTGCGCCGCAATCTGCATGGGCATGATGAAATCATCATTGATGGTGGAGGCCGGCAAGGGTTGAAACAGCGCCCGACGCAGGGCCCAGCCTGAACCATGAGCGCCCTGCACACAGCCCAGGCGACTCTCCTGGATTTTTATCTTTCGCTGATAATCCCAGTAGACCTGCTCCCCCACACTACCCGAATTGAGCAAGCGGTATCCCAAGCTGACGGCCCCGATACGGGGGTCATTAAAATGAGCCGCCAAGGCCAACAAGCAATCCACCGGTAGCAAAGCCGAGACATCGGAAAGCAAAACCAGTGAGCTCTGCGCCGCCTCAATAGCCTGGTTGATCCGCATGACTTTGCCGAGATTGTCTTGGTAGTCGCGAATAACCACAGGCAAACCCGCACACTCAGGCTCCTGTAACGTGCTCTCCGCACAGGCACGCGTGGCATCGCTGCAGCCGTCGAGCATGATCACCACGCGCCACAAGCCAGCCGGGTAATCCAATTGGGCCAGGTTGCGCAACTTGTCCGCAATACAGGCCGACTCGTTGTAAGCCGGCATGATGATTTCAATGCTCGGTAGCAACTGGTCGCCTGCCTGGGACTGCCAGCCGCGCTGGGGAATATCAGGCAGCTCCGAGAGCCTGCAGCGTGCCGCAAGACGGCTCAACAAGACGGGGTATATGGCGTGGTGATACACCACCAACAAGGCACACAACCCGAACACCACCAGGCCAGCAGATTCAACCGACATGACTACCTCCCAAGCGCAAGCCAGCGCCGAGGAGTGCATAGGCATGCACCATATCCTGAACACGCTTACCACTCAGTACGAAAGGCCGCGGATCGTACTTAGGCTTGCGTTGGAACTGGTACTTGAGTGCTCGCGCCAGCTCGTCAGAATGACCTGCTCTAACCAGCACACCACTGAGTGGGCAGACTGCCTCAGCCACCCCGCCGACACGCGTTGCCACTACAGGCACACCGCATGCCTGAGCCTCCAGCAAACTAAGGGGCATGCCCTCTGCCATGGAGGCCAGACAGAACACATCCAGGGCCCGGTAGAAGTCCGGCATGGCCTCTACATGCCCGAGAAAGTGGATACGGTGCTGCTGCCCCAACTCAACCGCCTGGGCTTCCAGTGACTCGCGCAAAGAGCCATCGCCGGCCAGCGCTAAATGCACATTCATCGGTAACCGGAACAAGGCATCGAGCAAGTCCTGATGGCCTTTCACGGTTTCTAAGCGGGCGGCACAGCCCACCAACTTGACATCCACAGGCAAACCCAAACGCTCGCGTGAAAGGCGTTGACTGCAGGGTTTGAAACGCTGCACATCGATGCCATTAAGAATTACCTGAGGATTACTGCTCGGCAACATGGAGCGCATCTGCGCCTGTACCTGTTGCGAATCCGCAATCACGCTCGGACTCAGAGCCGCAAGTAAAAGCTTGGCCAAACGTCTGCGCTTGGGGTCCTGTAAGTGCCAGGCATCATGCTCGGTGTGCAGCAATATCGGCACACCCGCCAGGCGCGCGGCAGTACCGCCATACAACAAAGGCCCGATATGGTGGGTGTGCACAACATCCGCTTTGAGCGTGCGCATCAAGCCACGCAGCTTCCAGATTAGTACAGGAGAAATACCGGCCGCTTTGTTCAAGAAGTGCAAACGCGAAGCATAGGGCTTTAACCGAGGCCAATACTCCATCTGGGCAGCATTGCCCTCCAGGCTGACCACGTGCACAGTCTGCTCAGCCGTCGCGTGCTTAAGCAGATCAAGCACCATGCATTCAATACCGCCGGGGGCTAAGTGCTGAACGACCTGAATAATTGTCTGGCTCATACAACCTCCGTTTAAGGAGTGCCTTCCGTGACACAAGGGATACGACTTATGACCGGAACATCCAGCAATGCCTCCAAGCGATCCCGCCGCCGCACGCTGCTATCCATCAGTTCACTGATAATTGCAAGCCCCACGCCAAGTGCAATTCCCGCGACGACACCGGCTAAAACAAAAGCAAACAAGGGCAGATTGCTCGGTTTCAGCGGCTGAAAAGCCTCGTCAATAATCTTGATCCTCTCCGGCTGCTCGAATCGGCCTAAAGCTCCCGCAACACGGGCTTTCTCGAAGCGCAGTTGCAGCTCTTCATAGAGGGTTCGCTTGCTAGCCAACTCGCGTTCCAACTCCGCCATGCCCCGTTCAACTTCGGCATAGTTGGTGACCTGCCCTTCGATCTCAAGCAAGGATTTCTCTTGGTCAATCAACTCTTTTTGCAGTTGCACAACGCGATTATTTGCAATTTGCAACGCTTCAAGTTGCGAAATCAGCAACGTGCGGCGCTCGCCGCCCTGCTCTTGCTCACTTCCTGAGGCTAAACGCCACAACTGATCGAGATCTTGCGAGGAGATACCGGATAACTGCTTGATCTGTGCACCGCGCTCCTCCTCCAAGCGACTCAGCTTGCGCAAAGCAGCCTGCACCGCGCTGTGCTCTTCGGTGTAACGCGCGCGCAGCAGGGCTAGATCACTGGTGATCGTGACAATCTGTTCCTCCAGGCGACCGATCACTGGATTGACCTGAGCCAAACGCGACTGTTGCGAATCTTTTGCCGCCAACGCACCTGCCAATTGCGTGCGTTTGTCTGCCACTTCCTCTTTGAGCCGACGCAGGCTTGTGACATTCGACCCTAACAAACTGGGTAACTCAGCTGCATGTTGCTTCTTGTAATCGGCCAGGCTCTGTTCAACGCTCTGCAAGTCGCGCCGACGTTCATCCAACTGCTGCTCAAGAAACTGTTCGGAGCTAGCCAGTGAAGACTGCTCAGGCGCCAGCAACTGGTCGAGGAAGTGCTGGCGTACCAACTTCAGTGTCGACGCCATGTTGTCCGGGTTCTTCGAGCGGTAGACAAGCTGCAACATGTCCTTGCCCAACAGCTGCAAGCTCAAGGACGCCGCCAACTCTGCTATCACCTGCTCACGCCAGGCAGGGTCGCTGTCAGCCTTGATCATGCCGAGTTCTTGCGCCACGTTGGCCAGTACATGCCGGCTGTGCAGCAACGCATTCAATCCGGCATAGCGCGCCTCCAAATTGCTCGACACCGACAGGTCTTCAAGAAAGGGGTTGAGCTTTGAGGTTTCCTGAACCAACACACTGGTGTGCGTCTGCCATGTGCGTGGACTCAACATCCCGACCACTATGGCTAATAGCGGCATGATCAACATGCACGAGGCCATCAAATACCGACGCCGCCAGGCACCGGCCAGAATGGCATGCAAGTTGAGCATCAGCGACTCATTCATGGCTGACGTTCCGCCTGCCATAGCACTTGGTTCAACGGCATCTGCGGCACATAACGAACATGAGCCTGCACCGACTGCTCATCCAACCAACGTTGCAACGCCTGAGCCCTCAACAGCGCCAGACGGGCCGACTCCAGTGGCGTTTTTCCACTTACAGGCCCGACCTGGACACTCAGTGCATGCTGCTGTTGCCGCTGCCATAAGCTGAACACTTGCGACTGTGCAGCACTCGGTTGCTGCTGCTGATCCGTAAAGTGCCAGAGCAAGCGACTGCCTGGCTCCGGGTCGCCCGACACAGGATCTGTGACTGGCTCTTGCCCCTGCGCCGGCTCGATGGTCGTTGATGCGGGTGCGACATAGCCGGTTTGTGCCCGTAATTGATTAATGCGCGCCAAGTACGGGCTTTCAGCGGGTGGCTGTAAGTCGCTTGGTACCTCTGCCACATGGCTGGGCTGCTGAGCACAAGCACTGCATAGCAGGCTGATACACAGGCTTAACAACAGACGATTGCAGATAAAGGCCTCCTTGCTGCATGTGATCACTGACTTCACTTAAGTGGCGCGGCGAATGATGGGGAGCGCTGCTGCGCCAACTCCAGAATAGCTTCTCGCCAGCCCTGCAGGTGCTTCTCTTGCAGTGTCTGTGCCATTTCCCAGCGAGTCGGAACCTGCTGCCAAAGTTGTTTACGTAGGCGACGCGCCGCCTCATTCACAGACGCCTGTTGATCCAGCCATTGCAGCCAGCGCAGATCCTCCATGCCCTGACTCAGCCCCACCAGACGCGCATCCATATCCAGCACTGCACAGCGCTGATCCGGCATCAAGGCTTGCGGCCATAGGTAATTGAAGTCGGCTTCGCGACCATCAGTGGAGTCAAAAGGATCGGCAGTGGGCATCCGTGCATGCCATTGCAACAGGCCGGATGCCTGACTACGCCACAGGTAGAATCCAGCGGCCAGCCGCTCGCGTCCTAAGTTATATAACCAGACCTTAACCCCTTGAGCCTCGATCTGTGCAATGCGCTCAACATCCACACCAAAGCCCGGGTTAGCCAATAACAAATCACCGGGTTTAAGTAATTTTTGCTGCTCGGGGTGATTCAACTGCCACGCCAACGGCAACGCGATAGCCCGCGCCTGATCGGCAAACTGCTGCAGTACTGCAAACTGCTCAACGGCTGGCTCGTCAGCAACCGCCCACCATAACTGCTGCCGTAACACGGGTGAGAGCAGACGCAAACGCTGCAACGCCTCTTCGTCGCCAACCCCCGCTCGCAAGCGCTTAAGGGGTGCATACGCTAATAAGGGTGCCGATAACCCTAACTGCTGCACGCGACTGACCTGAGCGGCCAAATCATCGCGCGCTTGTGCGCTGTCCGGCGTAGGCAGTGCAGGTGCCACCGTACTCAGGCCTAATTGGACGAAGCGCTGCCAATCACAGCTTTCGAGTTGCTGCATGGCCGGTTCCAGCGGGCTAAACCATCCCAGCGCGGGCAGCCGTTCATGGTAGAGACCTACGGCCGTCTGCTGCGGAGTACGTTGGACGGCCAATACCTGTACCCGATATGGCAGCTGACGAAAGGCGCCATGACTGTAGACCTGCACATTGCCAACATAGACCCCAGGGGCTGCGCCCTCAGAGACCTGAACACTCACCAGCAAACGCCGCGGCTGCCCTGGGCGTAGCCGCAAGTGCTCGAGGTCTGCTCGCAAATGCCCGGCTCCTGGCACCAGCAATGTACTGGCCGCTTGCGGTCGCTCCAGCCGCCAGTGACCAAAGTGCACCTGAACGGGAAGGCTTTGGTCATTTAACAGAGGCGGTGTCACCAGCAGCACGGGGCTGTTGTCCTCCTGCGCCGCATCAATGCGCAGGCCTACAAAAAGGCGACTGCCTGCCACACCGCGTTGGATCTGGGCATCCTCCAGTGGCGTTGCCAACCAGTCTTCCACTGCGGTCAAACGTACCTGCAATTGTTTGGCAACAGACTCATCCTGCGCTTGCACGGGCCACTGCGCGGCAAAGCGCTGCGCACGCTGCCGCTGCCATGTACGCACAGCCTCTTCGGCAACCGGGTCATCGGCAGGCCATGCCAGTAATCCTGACAAATACTGTGCATCTGCGCCTTCACCTGTCATTTCAATCAACAGGCCCTGGTCCTGAACCACTTCGACGGTCTGCTCCAGCGCCTCGCCGCGCCAGCGACCCAGCGCCTGCCAGGCATCTTCCCCCACTTGCCACTCACGCTCACGCCCAGCCAAATAGCGCTGGCTATACCATTGCTCAGGGGTGAGGTGCTCATTGCGCACCCGCTCACCGTTTAAACGCAGTTCGCGGTGCAACACATGCGGCAAGTATTCCCACTCACCGACGTCCTCTTGCCACAACAAGAGCCGCCAACGCCCCGCCGCCAGCGGCAAGCGCAGAGCGGCTATGCCGCGAATACCATCGGCCAGCAGTGCATCGGCATACGGGCGCTGCCGGGCCTCCAGCGCCACACCCTGGAGCGCCAGAGAACGTTCGTCCATACAGCGAAAACCACTGCTGCACGCACTGTGAGCCGCGCCCATGTCCCACGCCACGACCTGTTCGGGGAAGGTTTGTCGAAACAACCTCAGGTGATTGACCTGTACTGCAGGCCCCTGCTCGGCATGAAACAGATACAACCGGCGCAAAGCCAAACGGCTCATTTCCCGTCCGCGACCATCGCGCAGCCCAGACAGCGGTTGGCTCAGGAGGAAAGGGCCAGGCGGGACTTGCCACTCGCGGTTAAAACGCGTGGCGTAGTCCCACGACACCTCATCATCCAGGCGCAGCACCACAATGATGGGATGAGGATGTTGATTGACGCCCTCAATCAGCAGCTCATCGGCCTGCTGCCAGACACCTTGAGCTGCTACGTTCAATTGCAACGGTGTGGGTTGCGTATGGGGTAATAATTCCGTCGCGCTGACGCTCACGCTAACAACCCAGCAACTGCCTAACAACCACCACCAGAGGGATCTCATAGCGCCCTCAGCAAGCCAGCCAGAACATCCGTACGCTGCTCCCAACTTTCGCTGTGCACACACGCCTGCCGACGCTCGGCGGCTTGCGCCAGGCGACGCACACTTCTCCAGTCGTCAAGTCGCTCCAACCACTGTTCACCAGGTGCGGGGGCATCCACTGCTGCCGTCACGATGGCCCGTGCAAAATGTTCTGCACTGTCAGCCAGATGCAGACTGTCACGGTATGGCATAACTGCTGGAAAGGCCGTGCTCACCACTGGTTTGCCACTGGCCAGGTATTCGCGCAACTTCAACGGATTGCACGCACGGATCTGCGCGTTATCCACAAATGGCAGCAAACTTACCTGCCAATGCTGCACATAGGCTGGCAACGCCTCATGCGCCTTGGGCCCCAGCCAAGTTATGTTTGGCTCACGTAAGAGTGAGTCGATATTGCACTGACAGGGGCCAATCAACACGATGTTCCAATCTGGCAGGGCTTGCGCTACCTGCTTGAGCATTGCCTGGTCCAGCCAGTTGCTGAGGCTGCCATAAAACCCGGCAATCGGTTTGCCCGCGGGTAGATCCGCTGGTCGTGGCCATTGCTTTTTCGCAAACTGTTGTGTGTCCACACCATGTGGCAAACAATGTGTTTTGGCCGCTGGAAACCGCTGTGCCAAGGTCTCACTGGCGGCCAGTATCAGGTCGGCACGCGCGAGCACGCGCGCTTCCTGGTCGGCAACAGGGGCATGATCCACACCCGCCAAGGCCGAAAAGTCATCCCCGCAGTAATAAATAACGGCACTGGGATCCAGCTCATCCAGCACTTCGATAGCACTGGGCAAGGAGGTCCAAACCAGGGGCCTGGACATGCCTAGAGCGTCCATGGCATGGCGCAGTTGACGGCCTAGCAGAAGACGATTGAGAGCCGCTGCCACACGGCTTCCAGGCCAGGATATTACCCGCGGCCTGAGCACATGAATCGACCCTGTTGGCGTATTGGACGGTTCAGCGCTCACTTGTCCGGCACACATGGAGAGCAGTTTGCGATAAACACGCTGCATATCCGTCGCACACAGGCGTGGCCGACGCAAGCCAATCGAGTTGACCCAGAGCACCCGATAGTGCTCGCTCAGGCGCTTAATCAAGTGCTGTGTACTGCTGGGATGGCTGGCCCAGTCTTCTGCAAAAACCACCAAGTCGCGTGTGCTCATGCCAACACTCCAGTGCCAAGGTCATTTTCAATTAATGGACGCAGTACTCGGGCCGGCGAACCACCCGCCAACACCCCGGCGGGCAAATTGCGGGTCACAACACTGCCAGCGGCCACCACCGTTCCGGCTCCGATATGCACCCCTGCCATCACCATCACACCAGTGCCCAACCACACGTCGGCAGCCAGGACAATGTCACCGATCTGCTCCGGGCGTTCGGGTAGGCCAGCAGCCCGCTCGGCGGCATTCATTGGGTGCCCGGGATAACCGGCCAAGAAACAGTTGGGGGCTAGGCGAACGTTGTCGCCCAGCACCACTCGGCGTCCAACAGCAATGCTGCTGCCCCAGCCAATATCACAGTTACGCCCCACCTCGAGCACTGCCGGCTGGCCTTCAACCCCGCGACCCGACAGCGTGGTTCGCCCTGCCACCCGGCAATCCGCCCCAATGCGTAGGTGCAACGGCCCAAGAATCGCTGGTAAACCGCCATACAGGTACAAGCGTGGCGCTGGCGCTTGCAGCCGGGACTGCAGGAGCGGCGTCCACCATATACAACGCGCCAAGGTGCTCAGCGCCTGACGCGTTGTTTCATAACCTAGGTAGAGAGCACGATGTACCCCAGGGATAAGCGGCATTTGCGCGTGACGCACAGCCTGGGCCAGCCGCCAGGCATTGCGCGCCAGCGGGGTGTTTCCGTGTTTGATCCATTGCTTTAACTGTTGCATGGGGAACCTCGTCATCAGGCGGGTATATGACAAGGCTTGCAGGGCTTGGGCCAACTTCCTCCCTGTGGACCAACCCCCTCTAAAGCAGGCGTTTGCGGACAATGCAGGGAAATTTCTGAAATAAGCCCAGCTCCATGGGCTGATTATTTGCAAATTGCAATGCGGATTGCTTACCCGGCTACACACCCTGCCAGCTTTAAACAGCCTTCAACACAGACACGACAGGCTGGTAGACACGCTCGGCACGGTAAGCCAGCGCCTGTAACGTTGCGGCCCGCCCCAAGCGATCACGCAGTTCAGCGTCATGCTTGAGGCGCAGCAGGCACTCGGCCAACGCCCGAGCATTGCCCGGTGCGTATTTCAGGCAGTCCTTACCGTCCGTGAGGTGCTCGTCCCAGTAAGCACCATCGGCAGGGATCAACACCGCCAAACCCGCTGCCATGGCTTCCAGCACAGACAGACCAAAGGGTTCTTGGCTGCTGGTGGAGACAAAAATATTGCAGCGGGCACGCAGCGCATCCAGGCTGTTCGGAGCCTCATACCAGTGGCTGGCGGGCAACTGCGGGCAGATCTCGCTGACGGATAATGCGGTCTGCGCTGGGCGTAAATAGCAGATGTGCGCAGGCAAAGGTTCCGGCAGGCACTGCAAGGCCTCAATCAACACGTCCAACCCTTTCCACTTGAGTAAAGAGGCCGCCCAAAAAAGCTGCGGCACCTGCTTCGTTTGACAACGCGTCGGCCATTCCTGCCGGGCCAAGCCATTGCAGATGGGTTGCCAACGGGGGTTGGCCAGGTATTCCTGAGCCACCTCCGCCCCCGCATACACGTGCAGTGCCGCCTCGAGACTGGGCCGACTGCTGGACAGGTAGAACACCCAATCAGCCAGACACAGGGCTCGACCGAGGGTACGGGAACACGCCACAGGACCATGGATCCACTGCACCAACGGAACGTTCCATAGCCACCGAGCCAGGTATATAGCCAAGTCATTACCTGGCCCTGAAGCGCCGAGCATTACGGTTGGGCGTTTAAAAAATAGCAGCGCGCACAACTGAATAAAAATCAGGCCATGGCGAAGAAAATACCCCAGCCCTTGCTCACGCCGAACCAACACAGACCATTCCCTCAGCCGCCAGTAACGAACACCTGGCAATTTCCACGAACTGGGGTCTCGGCCAAGCACACTCACCTGCCCACCCTGTTCAATAAACAAACGCAGCGCTTTTTCGGTGGCTATTTTCGAGCCCCCTCGGTAGGGAATCGTGTCAACCACAACACAGTGAGCACAACTCATGTGACCTCCTTATAGCCAGGGTTCAGCTACGCGGTTGCCAGTCAAGCGCAATTGCAGTGCGCGCTGAGCCCAACGCCAGCACGCCAGGTCATAACCTCGGTCAGCACGGGGAGCGGCCTGTAACAAACGGTCGTAACAGGCCTGCAGCGCCTGCGCATTGGTTGATGCGGTAAAGCACTGCAACACCCGTTGGCGGCCAGTCTTGCCCATTTGCTTAGCCAGCGTCGGGTTACGCAATAGCTGTGCAATGGCTTGAGCCAAAGCACCACTGTCATTGGTCGGCACCAGTACACCACTGTGGCCATGCTCAATTACCTCCGCGATACCTCCCACGCGCGGAGCCACTACTGGCAAGCCGGCGCAACTGCCCTCTGCCAAAGCGAGTCCAAACACCTCTTCGCGCGCGCCACTGACCAGCACATCGACCCCGCCGCGCAAAATACCCAGCGGCACAGCCGACTCACCCAGAAAATGCACATAATCATGCAGACCAAGGCGGTGCGCCAAGCTCTCCAGCGCTGCCCGCTCAGGTCCCTCACCGATTACCAACAGATGCGCAGCCAGGCCGTCCGCATGCAACTGACGCAGCGCCTCTACCAGGATATCCACGCCTTTACGCTCAATCAGTGAGCCCAGCGTCGCCAGCAAAGGCGTGGTTGAGGGTAAGTGCAACAAAGCACGCATGTCCTGCACGGGCTGTTTCTCCAAGCGTTTTACGTCAATGCCATTGGGCACGACCTGCAAACGCGACTCACGCATACCATCAGCAAGCAAACCCGCTAATACCGGCTGACTAACCCCCACAGCCAGATCCACGGCTGAGAGCCGGAGCGTGCAGCGATCACGTAACAGATAACGGGCATGCAGATGAGCCAGCAATGGCAGCTTATGCTGCCGCGCCAATGGCACCAGCCACTGGCACGGTGCGCCGCTATTGGCATGCAACAGCTTGATCGCATGTTGCTCGATCAACGCTCGCCCGCTACGAAGCAATTGACGGTAGCCACGCCAATCAAAACGCGGCGCTTGCCAGCCCAGTAAGACGGGAAAGGCTTGTTGTGTTACATGCACCTGCAACGCTTCGGCAGCCCGAGCCATAACCGGACTGTTACACCAGAGATAGGGCGTGAAGCGCTTACGATCCAGGTGACTTAATAAATCAAGCAGACAGCGCTCGCTGCCACGAATCCAATCGTCACCATAATGCGTGAATAGAATCGGCGTTGAGCTAGACATACCACGGCTCCTGTTTAACACCTGCAGCACCAATGTTCAGATACACAGTGTTACCCAGCAAGAGCCGAGCCATTATCTTAACTAATTAATTTAAATAGACTTTATAAAAAAAATAACACATTCAAGGCGTCTTCTTCGCAACTTGCATGCCATCGATTGCATTTTGCAACGGTACGGCCTGCAGGCGCCGCATCGCGGCCACGGCCAAAGCTAACTGCAGGTAAAACGGCCAGGTAAAGCCTTGTGTAAGAAAGGTGCCAGAGACCACAAAGCCCACCAAACCGGCCATGGCCGCCTCCATACCTGCCGCCAGAGGCGGGGGGGCTAATGCCATCGCCTGGCTTTGACAGGCGCACCAGGCCCGCCATAGCGCACTGATAACCAGGGTCAAGAACACCCCCAAACCAAGGAATCCGGTTTCTGCCAATACACCGAACCACGTGGAATGCACCGCATGGTTAAGGCCATCCCAATGTGGACTGTAGAAGTAATAGTTGTAGTAAAAGTTAGCTAAGCCAACGCCACTGAATGGATGGTCCAGTGCCATGCCAAACGCAGCCTCCCATGCATATAAGCGGCCCATTGCTGACTGATCGATGCCCTCCTCCCCAGCACCGCCACTGGCACGACCGGAAATCCCGGCGGCAACGAATAACACCGACAGAGCCATGACCCCGACACTGACCAGCAGTACCTTGTTTTGCACCCGACGCCAGGCAAAAACCCCCGTCACAGCAATGACCCCCAACAACCCACCGCGGCTCTGTGTGGCCACGACTGCAGCCACCACCAAGCCGAACCCCAACACTCCAAAGATTTTTTCCCAACGGGCCAGCCCGCGCCCCAACCCCAGGGCCAGGGCAAAGCTCGCCGGAAACAGCAGCACCAGGGCTAAATCATTGGGGTCACCCAGAACTGAACCAATATCCCGGCCAATCGTGACCCGTGTTTCCTCAACCAGTCCCACTCCCGTGGCCTTGTTAATCAAGGCCACAGCCGCCACCAGTAAACCACTGAGGACAAACAAACGCGCAGCCAAACTGAAATCTTGCGGCCGACGCAATAACCAGCAGGTGGCCAGGGTCATGATAAAAATCTTAACGTAGACCCCGCTCCACATGGCAATCGCCTCTCCCCGATTACTGGCCAGTGAAATGCCGAACGTCACCAAAAGAAAGAACACACACAGCCAACTCAGTTCGCGGCTCCAGTACGGCTTGATCTGCTTGCTGATCAACACATGCCAGGCCAATACCGCCAGTGCACCGGCGGCCAGTAGCTGCGGCAAGCGCAGAGGGTTCAGTTGAGGGATCACCTCATGGATACGGAAAAACGAAAAAATCACAAAGGCCAACACGACCAGAAAAGGCTGGCGCAATGCGGCAAGGCCCACCATTGGCAGAACCGCAAGGACTATGATCAACACCGGGTGCGGGTACAGCCACCAGAGCGTACAGAGCAGCACGCATGTCAGCGCCCCCCCTACAGCCTGTCGCCAGCGCGACAACACCGGCACTGTCAACTGCACCACCGCGCCAGCCACTGCCCCAGCCACAGCACCCCAAGCGCCGCTGCTGAGCAGGCATACAGCGGCCCTAATGCATAAGGCAGAGCCATGCGCCGCTGGCTGAACCAATAGAACAACAGCAGTCGCACCCCGTAACTGAGTAACATTGCCCACAACACGCCATACACCGCGTATGACTCAACCCAACAGGCATACGCCAACACCGCCAGGGCAGCACTGAAGATATTAATCAGCATTTGGGTATGACTGTGCTTGTCGACATAGCAACCCAAATTAAGCAGTTCGGCCATCTGTTTAAGCGCCATGGCAATCACCAGAAGCGGGATGTAATGGATCGCTTGATGATAGTCGCTGGGCGTCAACCAGAGGATCAACAGCGGGGCAATCAATCCAACCGCGCCACAGGCCGTCACGCTCAAGATGCTACCCAGCACCGCCCCTCGGGCGGTGCGCTGCAGGCCGTCGCTCTGTTTCAACAACAGAAAGCGCCGTGGATACCACCACAACGAAAAAGGCTGCAGCAAAATGCCACACGCCAACGCCAATTTGGCCGCCAACGCGTAGGGTGCCATGGCCGCTTCACCAACCTGAGCTGCCAACCACCAACGGTCCAGACCGGCCAGCATAAAACCGGCAAAACCACTGACCATCATAGGCATGCCGTAAACCAGCAAACTGGGCAAGCGCTGCCAGCGTAACGCCACACCGTAGACGCGCACCTGATCAATTGCCAGCCAGGCAGCCAACACCATGGACGATAATGCCCCTGCCAACAACACCCCCTCGACACCCTGTCCCTGGGCCAGGCACCACCACGTCAAACTGGTCTGCAGCACGACTTTGCCGCTGGTCAGCATGAAGAAACTGACCGCTCGATCGCACATCCTCAGCCAAGCCAATGGAATTCCAATGCACCCTTCCAGCGCCACGGCAATCGCCAGCAATTGCACCTCATAGGCGCTCACCTGGCCGGGTAGCCAGGCTGCCAGCGGCGCGGCCAACAGCCAGCCACACAGCAACCCTGCACTGCCCATCAACCACGAAGCGGCGAACACGTCACGCAGCACGGCCACGCGTTCTCCCTCGTTCGGTGCCAAGCCGGCATAGCGATAAAGCGCTTCACTCAAACCGGCGCTGAGTAACAGCGTGGCTATGCAGGCCAATGCTAAGACCACCTCCAGCCGACCGTACTCGGCAGGTGCCAGGTAGGCGGTGAACACTGGCAACATGAACAGCGAGATGCCCTTCATCAAGACAATGCCCAAGCCGTAGAACAGCCCCTGGCGCAGCAAATCAGCAGTGACTGCTTTACCGAGCCACTGCTGCCAGCGCAGCACAAGCACGCTCACGCGGCACCTTTGGCTTGGGCATACACCTGCAAAATGGCGGGCAGTGCCGCCGCTGCGGTGAATCCTTGAAGAATGCGTTGCCGAGCATGTTCCGCTTGTAATTGGCGACGGCCACTGGTCAACCGCGTCCAACTGATGACACTCGCGGTTAAGGCCGCCTCGTCTGACTCTGGGCACAGATAGCCTCCAGCACTCCCCAAGCGCAGACGCGGCACACCTCCTACGGCGAAACTGGCCACTACAACACCGTGCGCCATCGCTTCCAGTGCAGCCATCGGCAAGCCCTCATGACGAGAAGGCATGCATAGCAAGCCGATCTCAGACCAATGTGGCTGCATGCTGGGCACCATACCCATAAAGCGCACATTGCTCGGTGCAATACGCTCAAGCTCTTCACGCAACGGACCATCGCCGAACATCAAGAAGCTGACCTCAGGCAAGAGGCGGGCAATGCTGATGAAGCGATCCGGGCCTTTCTCGTGGCTGAACCGCCCGACGAAAGCCACGGTGCGCGGCACAATGCGCGCAGGTAGCTGGGGCACAGCGACAAAGTTATCCACCACGGCAGCCCGGCAATTAAGGCGCAACGCAATCGCCTCACTCACCGCCATAGCCGGGGCCAACGGTGCGCTGAGTTCATCCAAACGTTGGTAACAACGCAAACGCCCCTGCGCGATTTCCCCGGCGTGAAAGGTGGACACTACTGCGATACGCAACAACCGCGCATAAAGCCGCCCCAATATTCCAGCCTTGTAACCATGGGTATGCAGTAAATCCGGATGCGCTGATTGCAGAGCGGTGAACAAGCTCCAGGGGCGACCATTGAGCTTGAGCAGGTTCACACCGCCCTGACACAAGCGCTCAGCCAACGGGTGCGATCCGTAATCGGCCAGTAGCACCACGGTCACCGCGAAGCCCTGCTGAGTCAGTGCCATGGCCAGCTCGGCAACATGGGACTCAACACCACCATTACTGCGGCTGTCGAGAGCCAGCCATATCGTCTGAACAGGTTGCATGCTGTTGTCCTCCTCGCTGCGAGGAGACATCGCAAGAAGCAGGCCAGCATTCTGATAACATTAAGCGGCGGTTATAGGACACCGCGCCTATTACGCATTGCACAACGCATTGCAATTTGCGAAGTGCCGCGATTGATCGATAGGTCACTGCTCTGAAAGTCCCCAGGCAGCAGGTCGCAGAGGTTCAGCTCAATGTTTGGCGACCTATTTGCAAAGAGACCCATGCCCTCATGGCTATCTGGAGATACGATCATGGCAACTTATCTGATTACCGGCGGCTGCGGTTTTATTGGACGGCATTTGACACAGCACCTGTTAAGCCAAGGCCACCAAGTACGCATCATCGACAACCTGACAACCAGCCACGCCAACGACTTACCCACAGCGGTGGACTTTATCCAAGGCGATTGCCGTAGCCAGTTACTGCTAGAGGAGTACTTGCGTGACGCAGATGGCGTATTTCACCTGGCGGCACTCAATAGCCTGAATCAAAAACCGCCACAAGGCATTACCGCCCATGAAATGAACTTTGGCAGCACGTTTAGTTTACTCAACTGCTTGCAGCGAATTGATCGCCAGCGCGCCATCAAACTGGTGTACGCCTCAACCGCTGAAGTCTACGGCAACCCTGGTTTTCTGCAGGTCAGCGAAGATCACCCAACCACGCCGTTGAACAGCATTGGTAGCGATAAACGCTGCAGTGAACTGCAAATACAGCAGTACAGTCGCGAATACGGCATCGCCAGTTGTATTCTGCGCTTGTTTAACGTGTACGGCCCTGGCGCGGCCACCGGCAGCCACAGTGACAGTGACAGTGACAGTGTGGTATCGCGCTTTGCCTGCAGCCTGGTACAAGGTCGCCCCCTGCTTATTGAGGGCAGCGGCCATCAAATACGCGACTACCTCTATATCGATGATGCAGTGGGCATGCTCAGTGCGGCCATGAGTATTGCCAGTGAGCAAGCTCCCCTGCTGAATGCCTGTACCGGTTGCGGGCACAGCACGAATGAAGTAGCTCGCTTGCTGAGCCAATTGCACCACGGTATCAATCTGGTTATGCAAGCCCCAACGCGCGCCAGTGCTGCGGACTGCCTGATAGGCAGTCCGCAACGCATCAACCAAGTGCTTGGTTTAACCTCATTGACCCCTCTGGCCCTGGGCTCAGAAAAAACCCTGGCTCGCTATCAGGGCTTACTTAGCCAATTGGCCAGCCAACAAGCCTGTTAATACCTGCATGCGGGTTAAGCGGGTACACGGGCACTGGGCTGCACGCAGCGGCCCAGCGCAAGCCAGAAGGCGACTGCATGAGCGAGTACCTCCGAACATAACGCCGAGGATTTAGAGCACATCACCGACAGTGGACCGGCAGCGCAATCCAGTAGTCGAGTAATGGCGCAGCCCTGCCCAAACGCGTCCAAACCGCCAACAGTTCACGATAAAACGTCGGGTACGTGGCATACGCCTGACCATTCAAGCGGCACTCAATACGGTGCGTCACTCGCGCAAAAGCAAGACTGCCCTGGGTCTCACTGCCACTGTGGTTGACGATGAGGTAGGCCGGTTCCTTGCACGCCATGTGTTCGAGCAGCAGCAGCCGGTAGAGACCCGCATGGCGAGTTCGCCCATTCCCTTTCCATTGCCAACCCTGTTCAGCCAACTGAGCCAATACGGCCGTTTGTACAGATTCAGGCGATGTCAGCGCTTGCGGCTCCCGCTGCATGACAATAAACAGCGCGATCAACAATGTCAGCACCGGAAAAAGCCACGTGCGTGCGGCATTCATAGCACTGACCGTTGAAACAGGGGGCCTTGGCGTCATGTAACAGCCAATATCCACACATAAGTAGCAGCAGCCATTGGTAAGCAACCGCTGTCGTGCCTTCATGCAACAAGGCATAAACGTCTGCATCCAACGCCATTGCGCCCAGTCGCACCAGGTCTCCAACCACACTGATAGCCAATACTGCCATTAAGTGTTGGCGCTGATGGTCATGTGGAGCGGTGCCAACCAGCAAACCAGCGTAACGGAGTGGACCCTGCTCGACAGCACCGAGGCGATCAACAACTTCACTTACACCCTGGCCAATATGTTACGCCCCTACAGCAATATGACTGCACCCGGCTCAGCCCTGCTCTACGGGGCCGGGTTGTTCGCCGACAATGGCTTTGAGGGAACCCGGCAAGTCATTGATGTGTCTGGCGATGGCATACAGAACAGCGGTTTCAGCACCGCAGAGGCGCGCGATGCGGCGCTGGCGCAAGGGATCGACACCATCAACGGCATTACCATTGGCCAGGACTACGCCGCCGGAGAACTGCAACAGTGGTATGTAGATAATGTCGCCGACGGCACCAATGCCTTTGTCATGAACGCAGACACGTTCAGTGACTTCGGCCAAGCACTGGAGCTAAAACTGGCCGCAGAAATAGATGGGAGCCATGTGCCTGAAGCCGCCCTTCCCGCGCCCATTGAGGACATCCCCTGGCAAGGCCAGTTAGGCCTACTTGGCCTCTTAGGCTGGTTTTTTTGGTACCGGGACAAACTAGGGATGGTCTGAAGTAGCCCTGTATTTCCGGTCAACTTCAGCCTCCGCTGATTTTGAAAGCGGAAAACTGATCAAAAACGATCAAGTCATCCGCTCATTTCGGTGTTTCTGGCCGCCGCGAGCACCTCGCAGCGGTCATTTCCCACATTACAGGCGCACCTCTCCTGCATTCGTCAGCAAATGTCGACGGGCCATCCACAGGTTCGACAGGGCGAACAGCGTTACCAGTTGTGCGGTGTTTTTGGCCAGGCCACGGAAACGCGTCTTCACATAACCGAACTGACGCTTGATCACCCGGAACGGGTGCTCGACCTTGGCGCGAACTTGCGCCTTGGCCTTCTCGATCTTGCGCTTGGCTTTGTACAGCGCGCTGCGCTTACTCAACGTGTTGTACGTACTGCGGCGGGCTGCGATCTGCCAGATCACTTCACGGCCTTCATGTTCTGGCCGCTTCTCTACGCCGGTGTAACCCGCGTCGGCACCCACCATGTTTTCTTTGCCGTGTAGCAGCTTGTCGACCTGAGTAACGTCTGCAACATTGGCTGCCGTGCCGATCACGCTATGCACTAAACCCGACTCGTCATCGACGCCGATGTGCGCCTTCATGCCGAAGTAATACTGGTTTCCCTTCTTGGTCTGGTGCATTTCCGGGTCACGCTTACCGTCCTTGTTCTTGGTCGAACTCGGCGCATTGATCAGCGTGGCATCGACGATGGTGCCTTGGCGCAATGACAAACCGCGGTCACCCAAATAGCCATTGATGACGGCCAAGATGCCCGCAGCCAGTTCGTGTTTCTCCAGCAATCGGCGGAAGTTGAGGATGGTGGTTTCGTCGGGAATGCGCTCCAGGCTCAGACCCGCAAACTGGCGCAGGATGGTGGTCTCGTACAGAGCCTCCTCCATCGCCGGGTCGCTGTAGCCGAACCAGTTCTGCATCAAATGAACCCGTAACATCGCCATCAGCGGATAGGCTGGACGTCCGCCTTCACCCTTGGGGTAATGCGGTTCGATCAAGGCAATCAAACCCTTCCACGGCACAACCTGATCCATCTCGATCAGGAACAGCTCTTTGCGGGTTTGCTTGCGCTTGCCGGCGTACTCGGCGTCGGCGAAGGTCATCTGCTTCATCGGAAAACTCGGCGGGTGGAGTTCAGGTATTTTGCCAAATTCAGGAAGTCTTCTTCAGGGTTTCCCTAGAGCCCGCGGCGATACTTAAAGCCTGAACCCTGTAAAACACCACGCTGGCGTAACATCCATGCATGGGGTAGCAGGGGCCAAGTGGACGGCTAGCAAGCTCATTGGGTGATATGGCCATTTCCCGCGCTTCACGTACAGCTATCAACGCAGCTGTAAACCGCCTAGCGAGCTGTCTGTAAAATTCGTTAATCCAATGTCGGGCCAGTATACTGCGCGCTCTATCGTCATGAATTGAGCTCCCATATGGCCCGGCCAGCAGCCCCATTCTTCTTGAGTCCCAGTGATGCCGACATGCTGCAAGGCTGGTTACGCATGGGATCGCTGCCTCAGAGCATCGGCCAGCGGGCCAGAATTCTGTTGCTGCTGGCCAACGGTCTCACGCCCAAGGAGATCAGCGAGCAGCTGCAAGTCTCTGCGCCAGTGGTCTTCAAATGGCGTAAACGCTACCAGGAGACCGGTCTGGAGGGGCTGAGTGACCTGCGGCGCAGTGGAGCGCCTCGCAAGCTCAACGAAGCGAAGATCAAGGAAATCCTGACGCTGACGACCCAGCGAGTCCCGCGCGAAGCTACCCACTGGAGCCTACGGTTGATGGCCAAGTACGCTGGGGTCAGCATCTGGCAGGTCGCACAGGTGTGGGCTGCTGCCGACCTCAAGCCGCACCGGTTGAAAACCTTCAAGATCAGTAACGACCCGCACTTTGCAGACAAAGTGGTCGATGTCGTCGGGCTCTATTTGAATCCGCCCGACAACGCCCTGGTGCTATCTGTTGACGAAAAAACACAGATCCAGGCGCTGGACCGCACACAGCCCATGCTGCCGCTCAAGCCCGGGCAGATTGAGCGGCGGACGCATGACTATAAGCGCCACGGTACGGCCAGTCTGTACGCAGCCTTTGACATCCTGACGGGTAAGGTCATCGGCCGTATCACCCAGCGGCACAGGGCCAAGGAGTTTTTGGAGTTCCTTCGACAGATCGACCGCAGCACCCCCGCCGAGCTGGACCTGCATGTAATTCTGGACAACAGCTCGACTCACAAGACCGCTGCCGTCAGGGAATGGCTGGAGAAGCATCCCCGTTTCAAGCTGCACTTCACACCGACCAGCGCCTCGTGGCTGAACGCCGTGGAGGGCTGGTTTGCGCAACTGGAAAGACGGGCGCTTTATCGTGATGCCTTCAGCAGCGTGGCTGACCTGAGAGCGGCGATACGTCGCTTCATTGAGGCTCATAACGAACATTCGGCTAAGCCGTTCCGCTGGAGCAAAACGGCTGAGTCGATTATCAGCTCCGTGCATCGAGCAAAGCTGGCCGTAATTCGGAATGAGTTATTGGATTAACCAGACAGGCCACTAGCGGCCGTGCACAGTGCTAGAGCAAGGCTCTGTCACGCCAAGGTACTCACCACATCAGATCATCGGGCACCTGGTAGGCCGCGTACGGATCATCGGCATCCGGTGCTTCGGTCGGGGTGTTGAGCAGCACCACGCGCTGGGCGTCGCGCTCCTGAATCTTCAGTGCGGCCTCGCGCGGGATCACTTCGTAGCCGCCGCCGTGACGCACGATGGCCAGTGAGCCGCTGCTGAGTTTGTTGCGCATCAGGGTGTTGACCGACAGGCGCTTGACCTTTTTGTCGTCGACGAAGTTGTAGTAATCCTCGGTGATCAGCTTGGGCAGACGCGAGACTTCAATCAGTTGCTTGATCTGAGCGGCACGGGCCTTCTGCTCGATCTTTTCCTGCTGCTGACGATTCAGCTCCTGATCACGCGCGGCCTTTTCGGCCATGGCCTGCTGGGCGGCAAGCTTTTGCGATTCGTCCTTCTCGGCCTGACCTTTATGCACCAGGCGCTGTTGTTTCTGCTGCTGCTTGCCGGCCTGCTTGGCCTGCTTTTCGTTGACCAGCCCGGCTTTAAGCAACTGATCGCGTAGTGAGAGAGCCATAACCTACCTTTCCAACCTTCAATATTAAGTGGCGTACCCAGCACAACCGTGACGCGCTATTCGCACGTTGGATTACGCCTCACCATCCAGCGTGTGCCTGCCGATGGTGGATAAAAAGAGCGTCATCCACCCTGCGGGCTCAGCAACTCGGGGAGTGCTTTTCCAGTTTCTTGGCTTCGCCCCAGAGCGTGTCCAATTCATCCAAGGCGCAATCTTCCATGCTGCGCCCCGCTTCGCGCAATGCCTGCTCGATAAAACGAAAACGCCGTTCGAACTTGGCGTTGGCCGCACGCAGAGCAGTTTCCGGATCGACCTTGAGGTGCCGGGCCAGATTGCTGACCACAAACAGCAGGTCACCGATTTCTTCGCCAATCGCCTCAGGGTCGTTCTCGCTCATGGCTTCGAGCACTTCATCCAGCTCTTCGCGCACCTTGTCCACCACCGGCAAGGCTTCAGGCCAGTCGAAGCCGACCTGGGCGGCGCGCTTCTGCAACTTGATTGCCCGGCTTAGCGACGGCAGCGCCGTGGGCACGTCGTCAAGCAGCGAGAGTTGCTCAGGGGCAGTGGCCTTCTCGGCACGCTCTTCGGCCTTGATCGCTTCCCAGCGCTGCTTGACCGCGGCCTCTTCCAGCTTGGCCACATCTACCGCGCCATACAGATCGCCATCGGGGAATACATGAGGATGGCGGCGAATCAGCTTGGTGGTGATGCCATCGACCACCTGGGCAAACTCGAAGCGCCCTTCTTCACGGGCCAACTGGCTGTAATACACCACCTGAAACAGCAGATCGCCCAGCTCGCCGGGCAGATGATCAAAATCGCCGCGCTCGATAGCATCGGCCACCTCGTAGGCCTCTTCAATCGTATGCGGCACGATGGTCGCGTAGCTCTGCTTGAGGTCCCATGGGCAGCCATGCTGCGGGTCGCGCAGGCGGGCCATCAGGTGCAGCAGGTCGTCGAGTTGGTACATGGCAAATCCAGTTAAGCCGCAAGCGCCTCAGGAAACCCGATGGCGGCGGGCCTCGATAATATTCGGCAATTGGGAAATCCGCCCCAGCAGACGGCCCAACGCATCCAGCCCAGGAATCTCCACGGTGATCGACATGGACGCGGTGTTGTCGTCCTTGTTCGAGCGGGTATTCACCGCCAGCACATTGAGCTTTTCGTTGAGCAACACCTGGGTCACGTCACGCAGCAGACCGGAACGGTCGTAGGCTTTGATAACAATTTCCACCGGATAGGTCTGCACCGGCACCGGTCCCCAGTTGACCTGAATAATTCGCTCCGGCTCACGCCCGGCAAGTTGCAGCACCGAGGCACAGTCCTGACGGTGGATGCTCACGCCACGGCCCAGAGTGATATAGCCGACAATCGGATCGCCCGGCAGCGGCTGGCAGCAACCAGCCATCTGCGTCAGCAGGTTGCCGACGCCCTGAATCTGGATATCGCCACGCTTACCTGGCTTGAAGCCCAAGGCCTTGCGCGGGATCAGTTCGAGCTGCTCGTTGACCCGATCCGGCTCGACCAGCTGTTGCGCCAGGTTAACCAGTTGCGCCAGGCGCAGATCACCGGCACCGAGGGAGGCAAACAGATCCTCGCTGGTCTTCATATTGGCCTTCTCGGCCAGTTTTTCGAAGTCCACATGCGGCAGGCCAAGACGCAACAGTTCGCGCTCAAGCTGCTGCTTGCCTGCGGCGACGTTCTGGTCGCGGTCCTGCAGTTTGAACCAGTGGACGATCTTTGCCCGCGCCCGACTGGTGGTGACGTAACCCAGGTTGGAGTTCAGCCAGTCGCGGCTCGGCGTGCCGTGCTTGCTGGTGATGATCTCTACCTGCTCGCCGGTCTGCAGGCTGTAGTTGAGCGGCACGATGCGCCCGTTGATCTTCGCGCCCCGGCAGTTGTGACCAATCTCGGTGTGCACGCGGTAAGCAAAATCCAGCGGCGTCGCCCCCTTGGGCAGGTCGATGGCGTGACCGTCGGGAGTGAACACATAGACCCGGTCCGGCTCGATATCCACGCGCAGCTGCTCGGCCAGGCCGCCGATATCACCCAGTTCCTCGTGCCATTCGAGCACCTGACGCAGCCAGGAAATCTTCTCTTCGTAATGGTTGGAGCTGGCTTTGACGTCGGTTCCCTTATAGCGCCAGTGCGCACACACGCCCAGCTCGGCTTCCTCGTGCATGGCCTGGGTGCGGATCTGCACTTCCAGCACCTTTCCTTCCGGACCGAGCACGGCGGTGTGCAGCGAGCGGTAGCCATTTTCCTTGGGGTTGGCGATGTAGTCGTCGAACTCTTTGGGAATGTGCCGCCACAGGGTGTGCACGATACCCAGGGCCGTGTAGCAATCACGCACCTGGGGCACCAGCACGCGCACCGCGCGCACGTCGTAGATCTGGGTGAACTGCAGGCCTTTGCGCTGCATCTTGCGCCAGATCGAATAGATGTGTTTGGCCCGACCGCTGATATCGGCCTTGATCCCGGTGGCCTCCAACTCCTCGCGCAGCTGACCCATCACTTCATTGATGTAGTGCTCGCGATCCAGCCGGCGCTCATGCAGCAGCTTGGCGATCTGCTTGTACTGCTCGGGTTCCAGATAACGGAAGGACAGGTCCTCCAGCTCCCACTTGATATGGCCGATACCCAGGCGGTGAGCCAACGGTGCGTAGATGTCGAACACCTCGCGAGCCACGCGCTGGCGCTTCTCGTCATCGGCCTCTTTCACCGCGCGGATCGCGCAGGTGCGCTCAGCCAGTTTGATCAGCGCCACGCGCACATCATCGACCATGGCCACGAGCATCTTGCGCAGGTTCTCCACCTGCGCCTGGGAGCCTAGCACCAGAGAATCACGCGGATTCAAGGAGGCGCTGATAGCGGCCATGCGCAACACGCCTTCCACCAGCTTGGCCACCACCGAGCCGAAACGCTGATGCACCAGCGCCAACGGCACCTTGCCCTCGCGTACGCAGCGGTAGATCACGGCGGCAACCAGGGAGTCCTGATCGAGCTTGAGGTCGGCGAGAATTTCGGCGATTTCCAGACCGGAGCGGAAACTCGACGCGCCCTCAGTCCACAAATTCTTCGCGGCATTGGCCTGCTGCTCAGCCTCGCGGGCGAACTCGCAGGCTTCGCGCAAGGCGTCACGATCCAACGCCGGATCAACACTCAGCACATGCCCGAGCCAGGCTTCAAGGTTGATGCTGCCGTCGTCGTTGATCGGCTGATGCGCTCTGACCTGAACCATCTTGCTTACCTTCCCTACGGTGCACGACATGCACACCGAACAGTCGCCGACTTCTCTGAGCAGGTCGGTTTAACCACTTAAGGCGCGATCCCTGTGCGCCCCTGCAGCACCGAGATAAGGGCGACGCCGGATAAAACCAAGCACCTGCCGCCGTATCCCGGCGCTTCTATCTACTGCCTGACAAACAGCGCCATCGCTTCGACGTGCGCGGTTTGCGGAAACATATCGAGGATACCGGCACGTTCCAGCCGATAGCCTTGCGCTTGCAACTCGGCGCTGTCGCGGGCCAGGGTTGTCGGGTTGCACGACACATACAGCACCCGTTTGACGCCAAGCGTCGTCATTTGCTTGACCGCATGCAGCGCGCCATCACGCGGCGGGTCCAGCAGCACGGCAGCAAAACCGCCCTGCGCCCAGCCAGCGTCAGCCAGCGAGTTGGACAGGTCGGCCTGGAAAAAGTGCGCATTGCCCAGGCCGTTGCTCGCGGCATTCTCAGCGGCGCGCTCAACCATGGCCTGCACGCCCTCCACCGCCACCAGTTCCCGCACCCGCTGGGCCAGCGGCAAGGCGAAATTACCCAGACCGCAGAACAGATCCAGCACCCGCTCATCGGCCTGCGGTGCCAGCCAGTCCAGCGCCTGCGCAACCATGGCGTCATTCACCGGCTGATTGACCTGGACAAAATCGCCAGGTCGGTAAGCCAGGTCGAGAGCAAAAGCATTCAGGCGATAACTCAGCTGCTGCGCTGGGTCATACGGCTGCGGCTCGGCGCTGCCGTGCAACCACAACTGCGCCTCCTGCGCGGTGCAGAACGCCTGCAAGCGAGCCAGGTCTGCTTCGCTCAACGCAGCGGTATGCCTTATCAGCACAGCACTGGAGCTGCCGCTAAACAACTCGACATGACCAATGGCCTGGGGTTTATCCAGCTCACGCAACACCTGCGGTAATGCGCGCAGGATCGGCTGCAAGGGTTGTACCAGCACCGGGCAATCGCCGATGGCGATGATGTCCTGGCTGGCCGCTGCGCGAAAACCAACGTCCAGACGCTTGGCTTTGTTGTCCCAGCGCACGGCAATGCGCGCGCGGCGGCGATAACCCAGCTCCGGGCCGACCAGCGGCGCGGCCCATTCCTGCGGCTGAAGATTGGCCAAGCGGCTCAGCTGCTCGGCGAGCATGCGCCGTTTCAGGGCAAGCTGATCGGCGTGGGGCATATGTTGCAGGCTGCAGCCACCACAGACCTTGGCATGCGCGCAGGCTTCGCTGC
This sequence comes from Pseudomonas anguilliseptica, assembly GCF_900105355.1. NCBI lineage: Bacteria > Pseudomonadati > Pseudomonadota > Gammaproteobacteria > Pseudomonadales > Pseudomonadaceae > Pseudomonas > Pseudomonas anguilliseptica. The sequence goes on along the minus strand of NZ_FNSC01000001.1, from coordinate 3,634,785 downwards.
GTCGCTCGGCACTGGCCGTAAGAATGCGCTCGACACGCGCCTCGACCACCTTGCCGTGGGCACCGAGCACCCGCGCTTCGATTTGCTCGCCGGCCAGTGCGCCGCTGACAAACCAGGTACGCCCTTCATTGAACGCGATGCCGCGGCCATCGTTGGCCTGGCGCTCGATCGCCAGTTTCTGTTTCTTGCCCACCGGCACTTGCGGCGCGCGGGAACCACCGCTGGGTTGAAAGCGCAGACCGCCGTCTTTCTTGGCCATCAGTTGCTCTGGCCATCCGTACCGGGGGCGTCGTAAACGCCGCTGGACAGGTAACGGTCGCCACGATCACAGATAATGGCCACCATCACCGCGTTCTCCACTTCCTGGGACAGGCGCAGCATCGCCGCCACCGAGCCTCCAGAGGACACCCCACAGAAGATGCCTTCTTCACGCGCCAGGCGGCGCATCATGTCTTCAGCTTCCTGCTGACCCATATCGATGATGCGGTCCACCCGCTCGGCCTGATAAATCTTCGGCAGGTACTCCTGCGGCCAGCGCCGAATACCGGGAATCGCCGCGCCTTCCATCGGCTGCAAACCGACAATCTGCACCTCGGGCTTCTGCTCTTTCAGAAAGCGCGAGACACCCATGATGGTGCCGGTGGTGCCCATCGAGCTGACGAAATGGGTGATCTGCCCGCCCGTCTGCTGCCAGATTTCCGGGCCGGTGCTGGTGTAATGGGCAATCGGGTTGTCGCCGTTGGCGAACTGGTCGAGCACCTTGCCCTTGCCATCGGCCTGCATCTGCAGGGCCAGGTCGCGGGCCTCTTCCATACCGCCGACCAGAATCAGCTGCGCGCCGTAGGCAGTCATCGCCGCCTTGCGTTCGGCGGTGGAGTTGTCCGGCATGATCAGCACCATGCGGTAACCCTTGATCGCCGCAGCCATGGCCAGGGCGATGCCGGTGTTGCCGCTGGTGGCCTCGATCAACACATCACCGGGCTGGATGTCGCCGCGCTGCTCGGCGCGAGTGATCATCGACAACGCCGGACGATCCTTTACCGAACCGGCCGGATTGTTGCCTTCCAGTTTCAACAGCAAGGTGTTGCTGGTGTTGCCCGGCAGGCGCTGCAGGCGCACCAGTGGGGTGTTGCCGATGCAATCGGCGATGGTTGGGTAATGCGGGCTCATGGCGAACGAGATGATCCAGAAGCAAAGAAGGCCGCCATGATAACGGCAAACTGCGCCCGGCCATATCAGCGAACACCACTACACGGCAGCAAAATTACCCCACCAGGGCGTACAGCAACAGCCAGCACGGCAGCCCCAGCACCGGCGCGTACACCGCAAGACGAGGTGCATAGGGCAACAGCAACGCCAGGGCAAAGCCGCTCAGCGACAGCATGCCGAACCAGCCCACCGGGCCCATCGCCCAACCCCAGGCTTGCGCACAGCCCCACAGGCTGGCCGCCAGCAGCAACCAGCCGCTACCACGCAGAACGCGGCGTTGCAGCAGCGTCGGCGCCCTGCCCCAGACCTGTTTGTAGTGCCGCTCAAGGCCCTGACACAGCGCCAGCATGCTGCTGTAGGCCAGCAACAGACTGCCCAAGAATGCCGTCATCATGTCAACTCACCTGCGCCTGTGCGTGCCGCACTCGCCGCTCGCTGTGTTGCACCTGTGGCTGACGCAAACGCCAGACACTCCAGGCCAGCAGCAGGCCCAGCGCGACCACCGTCACCTCCAGCCACAGGCGCATGCTGTCGCCCCAGGCCTGGCCGTCACTGATTGCACTGAGCAGCGGCAAGCCCAGGCACAACAGCGCCGCCAGGCTCAGCTGCTCGCACCAGGCCTGCAGGCGCGGGCGCAGCCAGGCATGCAGCAGGCTCAGCAGCCAGATTGCAAAGAAGCCGCGCAGCTCCCATCCGGCACGCTGGGCCAGCTCAACTGGCAACAGGCGGTTGAGCCACAGCAGGCCGATACAGGCCACGGCCAGGCCAGCGACCGTCGCCACGTTGAGGCTTTCCACCAGGCGATAGAGCTGTTGTCCTAGCGCACTTTCACTGGCGTATTTTCGCCGCCGCTTGACGGTAAACAGCACCAGCCCGGTGGCGATCATGGCGCTGCTGAGCAAGCCGCAAACGAAGTACAACCAGCGCATCGGGTAGCCGCCGAACTGCGCAAAGTGCAGGCCAAACATCACCCGTTGCACCAGCACAGTGGGGCGCAGCTCCGGTGGTCCGGCCAGCAGCTCACCGGTAACCCCATCGAAGACCATGTTGTGGCCCTTGGTCAGAGCGATGCGGTTACCCAGCACCCGGCGCATTTCAATACGCGCATCACTGCGTCCTGGGTGCTCAATCACCACACCGCTCAGCGGCCCCATACGCGCCTCAGCCTGGGCCAGCAGCGGAGCCAGATCAGTGAGCGGGCCTGGCTGGTCTGAACCGCATGATGCTCTTCTGGAACGTCAATATGCTCCTGGTAGAACGCCGCAAAATCACCGTTATAGAGACTGTCCAGCGCCGCCGGCATATAGATCAGGGCAAAGATCAACAGACCGGTATAGGTGATCATCAGGTGAAACGGTAACAGCAGCACTGCACTGGCATTGTGTGCATCGAGCCAGGAACGCTGGCCCTTGTTCGGGCGGAAGGTGAAAAACTCCTTGAAGAATTTCTTGTGAATGATGATGCCGCTGATCAGCGCCACCAGCATGGCCATCGCCGCCAACCCGACAATCCAGATACCCGGATTACGTGGCATGCTCAGGCTGTAGTGGAAACGAAAGAAGAATGTACCGCCGGCTGTGTCGCGCACCACCAAGGGCTCACCGGTGAGTGGATCCAGGTAAGTGCTGATGCCCGAGCGCCGATCACCCGCCGTCACCCGCAAGGCGGGCATGCGCTCGCTGGGCAGGCTGATGTTCCAGGCGCTGGCATCGGCATGCTGGCGTTGCAGATAAGCCACGGCGTGCTCGACAGCCTGAGCGCTGCTGACCGACGTCTGCTTGATCTCCGGCTGCATCCAGTGATCGATCTCCTGGTCGAACACCGCCAGGCTGCCGGTGAGAAAGATGGCGAACAGCAGCCAGCCGAACAGCAGGCCACCCCAGGTGTGCAGCCAGGCCATGGATTGGGTCAGGGTCTGTTTCATGCCAGGCGCTCCAGCAGGTGTGGCCAGAAGCCGATCAGCACCAGCGGCGCAGCGGCTGGCAATACCGCCCAGGCGCGCCAGGTGCTGCGTGCGGCAAACGCCCAGAGAATCGCCAGGGTGTAGAAGGTGAATGACAGCAAACTGGCGATCAGCAGCGCGTCCACCCGGTCCAGCGGCAACAGCTGCGCCAGGGCGGCGGTCAATGCGTAGGTGAACACATAGCCGCCCAGCAGCCCGGCCAGCACCCGTGAACAGATCGGCCACGCCAGGGTTGTTTCTCCGGCCTTACTCATCGCGTCCCTCCTGCGCCAAGCCGGCCGCCATGCGCAATGCCGGCCGCAAGGACGCGGCCAGCATCGGTCCATGGCCCAAGCCGGCAAATTCCTGATAGTTCACCTGCAAGCCCGGCCAGCGTGCCAGGCGTTCGGCCATCTGCCGCGCGGCATCGGCCGGAACCGCGGCCATGGCCTTGCGCCGCTGTTCCAGCACTGCCGGATCGACGCCGGGTCGGGCATGGCCGGGCAGGCCTTCGTCACTGCCGCGCACGATCAACAGCTGGGCAGTGGCCCCCGGCAAAGTCACGCTCAGTCTCCAGCAACAGCCCGGTTTGCCACCACAGCGACGGGCTGGCGGCGATGTAGCGGCTAAAGCTGGCCGGCTGGGTGAACAGGGCATTGAGCACGAACAGCCCGCCGAACGAATGCCCCCAGAGCGCCTGTTGCGCCGGATCAACCGGTTGCAGCGCGGCCACCTGCGGCTTGATGCGCTGCTCGAGCAAAGCCAGAAAGACCGCAGCACCGCCACCCTGCACCCCGTTGAACGCCTGCATCGGCTGACCATCGCGGCGTGCCGGGGTGTAGTCGAGGGTGCGCGCCGGCACATTGAAGGGCTTCCCTCCTGCATGCCCGATAAATACCAGCAGCGGCGGCGTACCCGCCTCCAGTTCGGCCAGCCATTGCGCTTCCAGCGCCGCCAGCGCGGCATGGCCATCAAGCAGGTAAAGCACCGGAAAACCGCTGACCGGTGCCGCACGCGCCGGTACCAGCAACTGCACCTGATAGCTGCGCTGGGCATCTGCCGACTGCACCTGAAACGGCTCAAGCCGTTGGTAACCGGGATAATCCGCAGCGCTCGCTACGCTCAGCCAGAGCAGGCAAGGCCACCATAACCAGCAGCGCTTCATGGCAATACTCCCAGTACTTGCCAGCTGGGCAAGGTGCGTTGCTCGAAGTGCTGCACGCGCTCGACAACCTGTTCCACGCCAAGGCCATAACGGCGCAGCAGCGCCTGAATGGTTTCACTCAGCAAGGTGCCGCGTAACTGCGGATGCTCCAGCAGCACGCGGGCGGCGGCCATTTCCAGCATGTCTGCCGACACACTCGCGCCCAGGCTTGGCGCGGCCAGGTGTGCGTAACCAACGCCCTGCAACGTCCCCTCAGCCAGCAGACGGTTAAGCGCCTGGCAGCGGGTGACATCCACCGACGCGTGCAGCAGCGGATGGGCATAGCCCGCCCAGGTCAACAGCTGCAAGGCGCCACTGAGCTGGCCAACCTGCGCCGTCAGGGCGGGCCGCCGCGCCAGTTCGGCAAAACTCTGCGGCCCCTCGCCAAGGGCCTGCAACAGGGGTTGATACAACTCGGCAGCGCCCTGCAACGGGCCAATGCGCGTTGAAAACTCCACCGCCCCCGGTGCCGGTGCCGGTGCTGCGGGCAACAGTGCCCAACAGCTGTCCAGCAAGGCTTGCCGATGTTCCGTGGCCGACAAGGCCTGATCGCCGCGTTGGTACAAGTCACTGCGCTGGGCCTGGTTGCGTGCCAGGTCCTTGGCGGTTTCCCGCAGCGCCGGATCCGTCAGGCCCTGAATCGCGGCCAGGCAGTTACCGGGCAGCGACACTGCATCGATGTTTTCCAGTGGAATGGCGCTGCCGATCAGTTGACAGCCAAGGCTGGCAAACTCTGCCATGACGTCGGCCACCTGCAGCGGTTGCCAGTGCTCACACAACAGTTCATGGGCCAGGTAATCCAGCCCCTGCTCGGCGCTGCGCGCCAGCAGCCGGGCCATCTCAGGCTGCTCGACAAAATAGCCGGCGCCGCCCTGTTGCAAGGCCTGCAATGCCTCCAGAGCCGCCTGCACACGCTGCGGCGGTGAACCTTCACTGTGTTGCGCGTGTTGCCAGATAAACCGCTGAGCCGCCGCCAAGGGCGCCATGCCGGGCTGACACATATAACCCAGGCACAGCAGTCCATTGGTTTTGAGGCGCTGCTCGACAAAGCCACGGATGGCCGCACGCTGCGCAGGCGCCACCCAGCTGTACACCCCATGGGCGACGATAAAGTCATAACCCTCGCCCGGTTGCGCGAGCAGCTCGGTGAAATCGGCCTGCACAAACTCGATATTGCTCAGCTGCGCAGCCGCCGCCAGACGCCGGCCATGCTCGATGTGCTGCGGATTGAAGTCCACCGCCACAAACTGCCCCGCCGGGTTGCTGGCCGCCAACAGCAGGCTGTTCAGGCCCTGCCCACAGCCCAGCTCGCAGTAGCGAAAGCCCGCCTGCAGGTTGCCAGCTCGCTGGCCGAGGGCCGTCTGCAGCGCCACCAGCCAGCTGGGCGCCAATTGCGGCTGCACATGATGGGGATAGGGCAACTCGGCCAGATACCCCTGATTCCACACTTGCATTAAGCGTTTTCCTGCACTGAAAAGACTCCGCCAGGACACGCCTGGCGGAGCCGAAACCCGCCGTAGTAACGGGTAAGGAGCACGATGACCTAGAAGGATGCGGTGACCGAGGCGAAGTAGGCACGCCCGGCTTCGTTGTAGGTATTGGCACCGGCTTCGGTGGCGTTGCCTTCGCGGTAGATGCGTTTGTCGAACAGGTTGTTGATACCCATGCGCACGCTGTACTGCTCATTGAAGGCATAGCCGGCGCTGACGCCCATCAGGCCGTAGGGATCGATGTCCTTCTGTGCCTGACTGTCGATCGCCACGTTGCGTCGGGCGTTGTAGCTCGGGGACTCCTGAGTGCCGTAGTAGGTGCCGCTGACCTGCAGCGACAGCTTCTCGGTGGCGGCCCAGTCCAGGCTGGTGTTGACGGTGTACTCGGGGATGATGCTCAGCGGCTCGCCGCTGTCCTTATCCTTGGACTCGATCATGTAGGTGAAGTTGGTGTTCCACTCCAGCGTCGGGCTGAGGGTGACGAACAGGTTGCCTTCAACCCCCTCGACCACCGCCTTGCCGGAGTTTTCCCAGTTCTGCACACGACGACCGTTCGCCAGGCGGAAAGCCGCCGTGTTGCTGGAAACGATCTTGTTCTTGTAGTCGTTGCGGAAGTAGGTCGCGCTGGTACGCCAAGTGCCTTTGTCCAAAGCCAGGCCGATTTCCTTGTTGATGCTGGTCTCCGGCTCCAGATCCGGATTACCGATCAGGTAGCAGCCACCGGCGTTGGCTTCTGCCGCGTTACAGCCAAAGCCCATGCTGTAGAGCAGGTAGTTGGGGTTGGACTGATACAGGTTGGGGGTCTTGTAGGCCCGGGCGATGCCGCCTTTGAGGGTCAGCTCGTCGGTCAGTTCATGGGAGGCGTTGAGGCTCGGACTCCAGTTGCCGCCAAACTCTTCATGGTCGTCATAGCGCAGCCCAGGGGTAACTATAGTGCGCTCACCTACCTCGATATTGTCCTCGGCAAACAGGGCAAAGCTGTGCGCGGTGGTCTTGGTCTGGTTGCGGTCAAAACCCGGAATCGCCGGCACACCGCCGACACCTGGGTCCCAGGTTTGCGCGCGCAGGGAGCCGGGGTCATTCAGACTCTCATACAGGTATTCGCCGCCCAGGGTCAGCACCTGCGGCGCGCCCATCTCCAGCGGCAAGTTGACTTCGGCATTGCCACGGGTGTTGCGCAGGCGCGACATAAACACCCCAGCCCCTTCCGCCGGCGCACCCTCGCCCCCTCCGGCCCAACCTTCATTGAGGCGCTCGTTACGGGTGTAGTCGTAGGCCAGCGAAGCAGTGGAGCTGCCCCAGTCGTACTCGCCGTTATGCGTCAAGGCATAGCTGCTGCGCTGGATAATGTTGGTTTCCTTGCCATACAGCTGGTTCACGAACGCACCACCACCGTTGAGCATGGTGTCGCCGGCGTAAATGTTGCCCTGACGGCTGTAAGTGGCTTCCAGATCCAGGCTATGGGCGGGGTTCAACTGCCAGCTGAGCAGGCCACTGATGTCCTTGTTGCGCACGCCTTCACGGCCCGCCACCTGGCTCCCTACGGCGGCGATGTCATTGGCATTGATATCCGCATCATCGGCATTGGTCTTGTTGGCACCACCGTAGAGGCGGAAGGCCAGGCTGTCATTCAAGGCACCGCTGAGGTTGAAGTTGGCGCGTTGGCCGGCCCCTTCGGCGTCGTCTTCCGGCTGGATCGCGTACAGGGTGACCGAGCCACGCAGCTGCTCGGTCGGCCGCTTGGTGATGATATTCACCACCCCGCCCATGGCCCCCGAGCCATAACGTGCGGCGGCCGGACCACGGAGAATTTCGATACGCTCAACTTCTTCAGCCGGCACCCAGTTGGTTTCGCCACGGGTGTCGCGATCACCGGTCCAGCCATATCGCACGGCGTTGCGCGAGCTGGAAGGACGACCATCGATAAGAATCAGGGTGTTTTCCGGGCCCATGCCGCGCAGGTCGATCTGGCGGTTGTTACCCCGGCTGCCACTGGTGCTGTTGCCGGTCAGATTAACTCCTGGCTCGCGGCGAATCACATCGGAGAGATCATTGGCCGGCGGGCGCTTCTTGATGTCTTCAGCGGTAATGATCGATACGCCTGGCGCTTGCTTGAGCTCCTGCTTGGCGGTGACCACAGCATCCTTGAGCTTGATCGCATCGGCGGGCTCGGCGGCTGCACTCAGAGCATCCACCTCGGCATCCACCACCTCGGCGGCAAACAGCGTGCAGGGGGAAAGACTGGCCGCAACGACGGCCAATGATAGATGACTGAGCATGAATCGCGACTGCATGAACACCCTCTCCTGTGGCGAATGGTCCGCATCCAGGCTCAGGCGCTGACAGCAAAGCACTGCGCTAACCCGACCCGTACGCGGGAACAGCGCAGATGATACTAATTCTTATTTGTCAGTAAAGATCATTTACAATCTATACACTTTTCAACCGGAAATTCAGGCGCAAACCTTCACCCGTGTTCTCGGCCCAAATTGCTCCGCCCTGCATCTGCATGTCGCTGCGAGCAATCGCCAGGCCCAGACCAAAACCATCACCGCCCGGTCGATCTGCAGACAGACGAATAAACGGCAAGAACATCTGCTCCAACTGTGCTGCCGCAACACCACCGCCCTGATCCTCCAGCCAGAACAGCCAATCGCCCTGCTCCAAGCGCCCATCCAGGCTGATCGTTGCGCCAGAGGGTGAATGCCGAATGGCATTGCGCAAACCGTTTTCCAGCGCCTGCGCCAGCCCATTGAGATGCCCGCGCACACAGCAGTCCTCAGGTAACAGGCAACGCAGCTGGGCTTGCGGCCAGCCGCTTTCAAAGCAGGCATCCTCAGCCAGCAATGCCCACAGTGATGGCAGGTTGATCGGCTCCAGCGGTGGTTGCGGACGCTCCGTACCCAACCAGATCAGCTCCAGAGTGTCATCGACCAGGCGCTGCATGCCGCCGACTTCACGTTCCAGACGTTGACGCAGCGACTCGGCATCCAGACCACTTTCACAGGCCACCCGCAAGCGGCTCAGGGGCGTACGCAATTCATGGGGAAGATCGCGCAGTAGCTGACGCTGCAGACTGAGCATGCCCTGCAGACGCTCGGCCATATGGTCAAAAGCGCGGCCCAGCTCACCCAGCTCATCCCGGCGGATACTGATCTGACTGGCCATGCGCACACTGAGCTGCTCTGCACGCAGGGCATTGGCCTGTTCACGCAGGTGCTGCAATGGGGTAATCAGCAGGCGATACAGCAAGGCACAGAGCAAAAGCGCCAGCCCGCAGGGCAACAGGCCGTGCACCAGCAACTGGGCGCGCCAGGTAAAACCCTGCGGCAAAAACCGCTCCGGTAACTCGATAACCAGCTGGCCATCCAGCGGCTGCAGCGGAAATGGCAAGGCAATTACCGGCAGGCCATTGGCGCGTTTGCTCATCGGCCAGTCGATACGGCGCATGGCGGTAAGACGCTCGGTTTCCTCAAGACTCAGGGCGCGCGTACCCAGCGCACGCAAATCGCGCCCGACCACCGTCAGCCAAACCGACTCGCGCTGCTGCATCTGCGTCTGCCAGCGCTCGACGCCTTCGGCACCGCCGCTGCGCCAGGCCTGCTCGGCTTCGCCGGCATAGTCGAGCAGTTGCTGCTGCGCCGCCTCGCTGAGCAGATAACCGCGAAACTCGATGCGCCCACCCCAGGACCAACTGACCCAGATGATCAGCAGGCAGAAAGCCATAACCAGCAAAGCCAGCCGCCAGAACAGTGAGTGGCGCCCGGGCATACTTCAGAGGCCCTCACGGGTGAACAGATAGCCCTTTCCCCACACGGTTTCCAGGCGCCCGGAGCTGTAACCAAGGGCCAGCAACTTGCGTCGGATATGGCTGATATGCATGTCCAGGCTGCGGTCGTGCCGCGAATAGGCGCGGCGCAGCACATGCTGGTAGAGGAAGGCCTTGGTCATCAAGCCTTCCGGATGGCGCACGAACAGCTCAAGCAGGCGAAATTCGGTCTGGGTCAGATCAGCCCATTGCCCGCGCAGACACACATCCGTGCGCGAATCGTCAAACTGCAACTGCGGATCCAGCCCCGGAGCAGTAAATTCGCGCCGCTCATAAGCCACCCGCCGTAATACCGCCTCGATGCGCACTTTCAGCTCATCCATGCTGAACGGCTTGGGCAGGTAGTCATCCGCGCCCTGGCTGAAACCGGCAATCCGGTCCTGCTCGCCGCCCAACGCCGACATCAGAATGACCGGCACACCGCGCTGCTCACGTAGCCTCTGCAGGGCCTCCAAGCCACTGAGGCCAGGCAGCAGGAGTCCATCAGGACCAAATCGAGATCACCCTCGGCTGCCAGTCGCAGCCCTTCACGGCCATCGCGACTGAGGGTGACGCAGTAACCGCTGTCCTGCAGGTGCTGTAGCAAATGGCTGGCCAGCAGCGGGTCATCTTCAACCGCAAGAATCCGCGCGGCTGGGCGGGAACAAGTGAGCACGAACAATTCACCGACTCAAATGAGAATAATTCTACCTACTAACCACACCGCACTCACCTACAGATTCTCTCCGGCTGAATCGCTACACTGCCAAAACATCACCCAAGGAGGCAGCGCGTGTTAAAGGATTTAGGCATCAAAGGTCGTGTGCTCATGCTCACCCTGCTGCCCACCAGCCTGTTGGCGCTGGTGTTGGGCGGCTATTTCACCTGGGTGCAATTGTCCGATCTGCAGGGGCAATTGCTGCAGCGCGGGCAGATGATTATCGAGCAACTTGCGCCGCTGGCCGCACCGGCGCTGCATGCCGGCGACAGCGAGGTGCTGCAGCGCATTGCCAGCCAGGCACTCGATCAGCCGGATGTGCGCGCCGTGAGTTTTCTCGCCGCCGAGCGCACCACCCTGGCCCATGCTGGGCCGAGCATGCTTAACCCCTCGCCGGCAGCTGGCGAGCCGCAACCCGCGCAGAACAGCAACCAGAACGCCACGCTCTTTCTGTTGCCGGTGTATCAGCAGCACCTGAGCATCACCGGCAAAGCCACTGAGGAACCTGGCACTCGGCTGCTTGGCTGGGTCGAGCTGGAGCTGTCCCACCACAGCACCCTGCTCAGCGGCTACCGCAGCCTGCTGGCCAGCCTGCTGCTGATTGCCACCGGGCTGATGGTCACCGCCCTGCTCGCCGTGCGTATGAGTCGCACCATCAACGACCCGCTGCGGCAGATCAAACAGAGCGTCGCCCAGCTCAAGGATGGCCATCTGGAAACCCGCCTGCCGCCACTCGGCAGCCATGAGCTGGACGAACTGGCCTCGGGCATCAACCGCATGGCCGAGTCGCTGCAGAACGCCCAGGAAGAACTGCAACACAGTGTCGACCAGGCCACCGAAGACGTGCGGCAGAACCTGGAAACCATCGAAATCCAGAACATCGAGCTCGATCTGGCACGCAAAGAGGCCCTGGAGGCCAGCCGGATCAAGTCCGAATTCCTCGCCAATATGAGCCACGAGATCCGCACCCCGCTCAACGGCATCCTCGGTTTCACCAACCTGCTGCAGAAAAGCGAACTGACGCCGCGCCAGCAGGATTACCTGGGCACCATTGAAAAATCCGCCGATAGCCTGCTGGCGATCATCAACGAGATTCTCGATTTCTCGAAGATCGAGGCCGGCAAGCTGGTGCTGGAAAACATCCCGTTCAACCTGCGCGACCTGCTGCAGGACACCCTGACCATCCTCGCTCCTGCCGCCCACGCCAAACAGCTGGAGCTGCTCAGCCTGGTCTACCGCGACACGCCGCTGTCGCTGATCGGCGACCCGCTGCGGCTCAAGCAGGTACTGACCAATCTGGCGAGTAACGCGATCAAATTCACCCGCGCCGGCACTATCGTGATTCGCGCCATGCTCGAAGACGAAAGCGCCGACCGCGCGCAGCTGCGCATCAGCGTGCAGGACACTGGCATCGGTCTGTCCGATGACGACCTGCGCGAGCTGTTCCAGGCCTTCAGCCAGGCCGACAATTCGCTCAGCCGCCAGGCCGGCGGCACCGGCCTGGGCCTGGTGATTTCCAAGCGCCTGATCGAACAGATGGGCGGCGAGATCGGCGTCGACAGTACCCCCGAAGAAGGCTCGGAGTTCTGGATCACCCTGAGCCTGCCCAAGGCGCGTGACGATGCCGAAGACCTGCCGCGACCACCATTGCTGGGCCGTCATGCTGCCGCCCTGGAACACCACGACCTGGCGCGTCAGGCGCTGCAACATCAACTGGAAGACTGCGGCCTGCAGGTCAGCGGCTTCGACAACCTCGACAGCCTGCTCAGCGCCGTGGCCGAAGCGCGACATAGCGCCCAGCCAATCGAACTGGCGGTGCTCGGCGTCAGCACCCAGACCTTGCCGCCAGAGCGCCTCGATCAGCGCATCTGGGAGCTCGAACGCCTAGGCTGCAAAACCCTGCTGCTGTGCCCCACCACCGAACAGTCGCTCTATCACAGCCTGTTGCCGGATGCGTACAGCCAACTGCAGGCCAAGCCCGCCTGTACCCGCAAGCTGCAGCGCGGCCTGGCCGAGCTGGTTAGCCCGCGGCTGAACCGTGCGGAAAACAAGCAAAGCGCCCCGAGCCGCCCGCCGCTGATTCTCTGCGTCGACGACAACCCAGCCAACCTGCTGCTGGTGCAAACCCTGCTGGACGATATGGGCGCCCAGGTCAGCATCGCCAACAGCGGCTATGAGGCCGTGGAGAAAGCCGCTAAGCAGACGTTTGACCTGATCTTTATGGACGTACAGATGCCCGGTATGGACGGTCGTCAGGCCACAGAAGCGATTCGCCAACAGGAAAATGAGCGCAACCAGAGCCCCGCGCCGATTGTTGCACTGACCGCTCACGCCCTCGCCAACGAAAAGCGCGCCCTGCTGCAAAGCGGCCTGGATGACTACCTGACCAAGCCGATCAGCGAACGCCAACTGGCCCAGGTGGTGCTCAAGTGGACCGGCCTGGCCCTGCGCAACCAGAGCAGCGAACACACCGGCATCAGCGCCACGCATAACAACCTCAGCGTGCTGGATGCCGACGAAGGCCTGCGCCTGGCCGCCGGCAAAGCGGACCTGGCCGCCGATATGCTGAGCATGCTGCTTGCCGGCCTGCCCGGCGATCGTCAAGCCATTCGCCAGGCGCGTGACAGTGGCGAACGCAACAGTCTGATTGAGCGCGTACACCGCCTGCACGGCGCTACCCGTTACTGCGGCGTGCCGCAGCTACGTGCAGCCTGCCAGCGCAGCGAAACCCTGCTGAAACAGAATGATCCGGCATCCCAGCAAGCCCTGGATGAACTGGATGCTGCCATCGACCGATTGGCGCGGCACGCCCAGGTCAGTGCCTGAGTCAGGCGCTGCGAAGCCACACGTCAAGGAGCCCCATGCGCATCATTTTGTTCAGCAGCAAGCCTTACGACCAACAGAGCTTTCGCGCTGCTGGTTTCCCGGACGACTGGCAGCTGAGTTTTCAGGAAGCCCATCTGCGGCCAGACAGCGCCGGCCTGGCTGCCGGTTACAAGGTGGTTTGCGCCTTTATCAATGACGACCTTAGCGGCCAAGTGCTGCAGCAACTGGCGGCCGGCGGTACGCGGCTGATTGCCCTGCGCTCGGCTGGCTACAACCATGTCGACCTGCACGCCGCGCACGCCCTCGGCCTGACCGTGGTACGCGTGCCCGCCTACTCGCCACATGCCGTCGCCGAACATGCCCTGGCGCTGATCATGACCCTCAACCGACGCACTCACCGCGCGTTCAACCGCACCCGCGAGGGCGACTTCTCCCTGCATGGGCTGATCGGTTTCGATCTGCACGCTAAACAGGTCGGGATTATCGGCGCCGGACAGATCGGTCTGACTTTCGCGCGGATCATGGCCGGCTTCGGCTGCCAATTGCTGATCCATGACCCAGCGCCCATCGCCGAGCTACCCGCCGGCGCGCGGCAGGTGGGGCTGAATCAACTGCTCGAAAGCAGCGACATCATCAGCCTGCACTGCCCGCTCAACGCCGCTACTCACCACCTGATCAACGCCGCACGGCTGCAGCAGATGCAGCGCGGCGTGATGCTGATCAATACCGGGCGCGGCGCCTTGATCGACACCCCGGCGCTGATCGGCGCGCTGAAAAGTGGGCAACTGGGCTATCTGGGCCTGGATGTTTATGAGGAAGAAGCCGAGCTGTTCTTCGAGGATTGCTCCGAACAGCCGCTGCAGGATGATGTGCTGGCGCGCCTGCTGAGCTTCCCCAATGTACTGATTACCGCGCACCAGGGCTTTCTAACCCACGAAGCATTGGCGGCGATTGCCAGCACCACCCGCGACAATATCGCCGCCTGGCTGGGAAATGCACCGATCAATCAGCTGCTTCCTGCCGCGTGATAGCATTTAGGCCTATTTGGAGGCTCCATGGCTGAACACGACTTTCGCTACAACCTGCTCAACCCCGAGCACACCCTGATCGAATGCCGCGCATTGGCACCGGGCCGTTACCAGGTCACCGGCAATGGCGGCTCAATCCAGAGTGGCGACACCCTGCTGGTTACCCTCAAGGGCAGCCGTGAGCTGTCCATGCGCCTGCAGGCCGACAAGGTTCGTCACCTGATCAACCCGCGTGGCCAGTGGGTCGCCGTGGCCACCGGCCCGGCCTTCAAGGAGCTGGCGATATTCAATTGGCAGGCCAACTGTGACAGCTGCAACGCGCAGCTGGACTTCGAATTCGCCGTCGACGCCGCACTCGGTAAAAAGGCCCAGGCGCAGGCCGCCGAAGCACGGATCAAGGAGTTGGGCTGGCAATCGAAAAACGCCAAGCACCTGTGCCCGAAATGCATCAACAAGGAGGCTATATGAAACGTGCACTGACTATCAGCCTGCTGGCTGCCGGTCTCGTGGGCTGCGCCACACCAACACCTCAGCTGGAAACCGAGCACAGCTATCAGGTGGAATTGATCGGCGAACGCCCGCTGATCGACCGCAGCCACCTGACTATCACCCTGGGTGACGACGGCCGCGCCTATGGCAACGCCGGCTGCAACCACTGGTTTGCCGGTTACACCCTGGAAGGTGACAAGCTCAGTTTCAGCGCCGCCGGCAGCACCCGCAAGATGTGCGCACCGGCGCTGATGGAGCAGGAAGCGCGCTTTCTCGACAGCCTGAGCAAGGTAGAGCGCTGGGACTTCTCCGCCACCGAACAGCTGCAGCTGTGGCCCGCCGAAGGCAAGCCATTGCGCCTATGGCCTGAGAGCAAATAAGAGCCCGTCTCGAATCTGCTACCCATGCGCAAATAAAAAGGGAGCCCGAAGGCTCCCTTTTTATTTGCGACTGAAACTCAGTGAATGATCTGACTGAGGAACAGCTTGGTGCGTTCGTTCTGCGGGTTGGTGAAGAAGGCGTCGGGCTCGTTCTGCTCAACGATCTCGCCCTTGTCCATAAAGATCACCCGGTTCGCCACGGTGCGGGCAAAGCCCATTTCGTGGGTTACGCAGAGCATGGTCATGCCATCTTCAGCCAGGCCGATCATGGTATCCAGCACTTCCTTGACCATTTCCGGATCGAGAGCCGAAGTCGGCTCGTCGAACAGCATGATCTTCGGCTTCATGCACAGCGCACGGGCAATCGCCACACGCTGCTGCTGGCCGCCAGAGAGCTGGCCTGGGTACTTGTTGGCCTGCTCCGGAATACGCACGCGCTCGAGAAAGTGCATGGCAATCTCTTCCGCCTGACGCTTGGGCATCTTGCGCACCCACATCGGCGCCAGGGTGCAGTTCTGCAGCACGGTCAGGTGCGGGAACAGGTTGAAGTGCTGGAACACCATACCGACTTCACGACGCACCGCTTCGATGTGCTTGAGGTCGTGGGTCAGCTCGGTGCCATCGACCACGATACGCCCCTGCTGGTGCTCTTCCAGACGGTTGAGGCAGCGGATGGTAGTCGACTTGCCCGAGCCGGAGGGCCCGCACAACACAATACGCTCACCGGCCTGCACATTCAGGTTGATGTCTTTGAGCACATGAAACTGACCGTACCATTTGTGCACGCCCTGCATCTGGATCATGCCGGCAGCCGCTACCGGCTGTTTGTTTGCTTCACTCATGCTTGCTTCATTCATGGCGTGGCTCCTAACGCTTGTGGCCGGTGTCCAGCTTGCGCTCCAGATGTTGGGAGTAGCGGGACATACCAAAACAGAAAATCCAGAAAATCAGCGCGGCGAACACATAGCCTTCAGTGGCCATGCCCAGCCAAGCCGGATCGGTGGTGGCTTGCTTGATGCTGTTGAGCAGGTCGAACAGGCCGATGATGATCACCAGGCTGGTGTCCTTGAACAGCGCAATAAAGGTGTTGACGATGCCGGGAATAACCAGCTTCAGGGCTTGCGGCAGAATCACCAGCCCCATCATCCGCCAGTAGCCCAGGCCCATGGCCGCAGCGGCCTCGTACTGACCTTTGGGAATCGCCTGCAGGCCACCGCGCACCACTTCGGCGATATAGGCCGACTGGAACAGGATCACCCCGATCAGCGCACGCATCAGCTTGTCGAAGCTCAGGCCCTCGGGCAGGAACAGCGGCAACATTACCGAGGACATAAACAGCACGGTAATCAACGGTACCCCGCGCCAGAACTCGATAAAGGTCACGCAGATCACCCGGATCGCCGGCATATCCGAACGGCGTCCCAGCGCCAGCAGAATGCCCAGCGGCAAGGCGCCGGCAATAATACCCACAGCGGCAATCACCAGGGTCAGCATCAGGCCGCCCCACTGGCTGGTGGACACGGTCGACAGACCGAAGAAGCCACCGTGCAGCAGCCAATATGCCAGCAGCGGATAGACCACCAGGAAAGCCAGGCCATAAATGGCCTTGCGCGGCATCTGCGGCACGAACAACGGTGCAGCACCGATGACCGCCAGCCACAGAGTCAGGTCAACGCGCCAACGCAGCTCGCTCGGGTAAAAACCGTACATAAACTGGCCAAAGCGCTGCTGCACAAACACCCAGCAGGCCCCACCGCTGGTGCAGTCGGCACGGGTGGTACCGGTCCAGTCGGCATCAATAAAGGCCCACTGGATCAGCGGCGGCACCATCAGCCACACCAGATACGCTGCAAACAGCGTCAGCAGGGTGTTGAACCAGCTGGAGAACAGGTTGGCGCGCAGCCAACCGACCACACCGACGCTGAGCGCGGGTGGCGGTAGATCAGGTTTGAACGTATGAGTTTGCATGGCTGCTCCTTACCGCTCGATCAGCGCAATGCGCTTGTTGTACCAGTTCATCAGCATGGAAATGCTGATACTGATCGCCAGGTACACACTCATGGTGATGGCAATCACCTCGATCGCTTGCCCAGTCTGGTTGAGTACCGTACCGGCGAACAGCGAGACCATGTCCGGATAACCGATACCGGCGGCCAGCGAAGAGTTCTTCGCCAGGTTGAGGTATTGGCTGGTCAGCGGCGGAATGATCACCCGCAGCGCCTGCGGAATGATCACCAGACGCAGGGTCTTGCCTGCGGGCAGCCCCAGAGAGCGCGCAGCCTCGGTCTGCCCGTGGCTGACCGCCATGATCCCGGAACGTACGTTCTCGGCGATAAAGGCTGCGGTGTAGATGGTCAACGCCAGGGTCAAGGCCATCAGCTCAGGAATCAGCACCCAGCCGCCACGGAAGTTGAAGCCCGTCAGCTCCGGCACACTCCACTGCAGCGGATTACCGCCCAACAGCACAGCCAGGCCAGGCAAGACCAGCAACAGCGGAATCGCTCCCAGCGATACCGGGAACAGCTGACCAGTGGCTTCAAAACGTGCCTTCGACCAACGCGACAACAGAACCACGCCGATGATTGCGACAATCACCGCACCGGCAAACAGACTGAAGTTGTCCCCCGGGCTCGGTGCCGGCATATACAGGCCACGGCTGTTAAGGAAGAACGTCTCGCCAACGCCCATGCTCTGCCGCGGCCCTGGCAGGGAGAGCATCACAGCGAAGTACCAGAAGAAGATTTGCAGCAGCGGCGGGATATTACGGAACGTCTCGATGTACACGGTGGCCAGTTTGCTGACCAACCAGTTCGGCGACAGACGCGCCACACCCAACAGGAAACCCAACAGCGTCGCCAGGACAATACCAATCACCGACACCAACAAGGTGTTGAGCAGGCCCACCACGAAAACACGCCCATAGGAGTTGCTTTCGTCGTAGTCGATCAGGTGCTGGGCAATGCCAAAACCGGCGCTGTTATTGAGAAAGGAAAAACCGGAGGTGATCCCGCGTTTTTCCAGGTTGGTCTGGGTGTTGTCAAACAGAAACCAGCCGAGCGCCACAACGGCGATAACGGCAAGAATTTGAAATAGCCAGGCACGCGCCTTGGGGTCGGTCCAGACCGATCCACCGGGGCACGGGACATTTGCAGTGGTTTGCATAGAAGCCCTCTTGGAACCCTCATGCCCGCATTAGCGGGCATGAGGTTCACATCAATCAGAACAATGCCAGCCACTCAGGACGAATGGCTGGCAACGGACGGTCAGCGCACCGGCGGTGCGTACTGCAGACCACCTTTGTTCCACAGGGCGTTGAGGCCACGCTCAATCTTCAGCTCGCTGCCGGTACCGACGTTGCGCTCAAAGCTCTCACCGTAGTTGCCCACTTGCTTGACGATCTGTACGGCCCAGTCTTTCGGCAGTTTCAGATCTTTGCCGAACTCACCTTCAGCACCGAGCAGACGCGCTACATCGGGGTTCTTGGTGGATTTGGCCTGCTCTTCGACGTTGGCCGAAGTCACGCCCAGCTCCTCAGCGTTGACCATCGCATAGAGCGACCAGCGCACGATGTCGAACCACTCTTCGTCACCCTGGCGTACGACCGGGCCCAGTGGCTCTTTCGAGATCACTTCCGGCAGTACCACGTAGGAGTTCGGATCGGCCAGTTTGATGCGCTGTGCGTACAGCTGCGACTGGTCGGAGGTCAGCACGTCGCAACGGCCAGCTTCAACCGATTTGGCGCTCTCGTCGGAGGTATCGTAGGTGATCGGGGTGTACTTCATGCCGTTGGCGCGGAAGTAGTCGGAGAGGTTCAGCTCGGTGGTGGTACCTGCCTGGATGCAGACAGTTGCGCCGTCGAGTTCCTTGGCGCTGGAAACGCCAAGCTTCTTGTTAACCAGGAAACCTTGACCGTCGTAGTAGTTGACGCCGGCAAAGTTCAGACCCAGGCCCGAATCACGCGAGCTGGTCCAGGTGGTGTTGCGCGAGAGGATGTCGACTTCGCCAGACTGCAGCGCGGTGAAGCGCTCCTTGGCGGTCAGCGGGCTGTACTTGACCTTGGTTGCATCACCGAATACTGCGGCAGCAACTGCGCGGCATACGTCAACGTCGAGACCCAGGTAGTTACCCTTCTCATCGGCGTAGGAGAAGCCAGGCAGACCATCGCTGATACCGCACTGTACGAAACCTTTCTTCTGGATCGCGTCCAGAGTAGCGCCTGCTTGAGCAAAACTGCTGACACCGAGAACAGCGGCGGTGGTCAGTACTGCCAATGTGGATTTCACCATCTTCATTAAAACCTCCAGTTGCTTTTGTTGTGTTTGGAGTCTCGGTTCTACCACCGTACCCTTATGGGGCTCGTTGACTGTGTCGGCAGCAACACACTCAACCGGGGATCAAACCTTAGCGCGAGTTTAGTTGCCGATTGCTCCAGCGGCCATAAACTCTTACCCGCCCATTATTTGAATGGGCCAGAGACAGATAGCAAGTGACTTGTCGCACAGCATGCAGCGCCTGGCGAACCTGTGAAACGCCAGCAAAGGCATTTCAGTCTGCTCCGTGCCCAGTTTGGTGGCAGTGTTACCACGACCCGGCAACGTCATCAGTCTCTAGGGTGTATAGCAAGGCCCGTACCAGCGCCGCGCTTTGAGCACCATACGGACATGTCAAGAGCAAAACTTGCACCCTGGCGACAACTTCTTTCTAGAATCGCCACCCCTAAAATTTCTCGCGCACTAAATCAGCGCGCGCGCACCACAGCGGAGCTTCAGATAAGCGAACCCTTGATTCTTCAGCCCACACTTGCCGCAGACGCGTGCGTCATTTGGTTGCACGGCCTGGGTGCCGATCGCTACGACTTTATGCCGGTAGCCGAGATGCTGCAGAAGCGCTTGCACAGCACCCGCTTCGTTCTGCCACAAGCGCCGACCCAGGCGGTAACCATTAACGGCGGCTACGCCATGCCCAGCTGGTACGACATTCTGGCCATGAGTCCGGCCCGGGCGATCAACCGCGAGCAGCTGGAAGCCTCGGCGCAGCAAGTGATCGCACTGATCGAAGCGCAGCGTGACAGCGGCATTGATCCTGCGCGCATCGTTCTCGCCGGTTTCTCCCAGGGCGGCGCGGTGGTGCTGCACACCGCCTTCCTGCGCTGGCAGTTCGCCCTCGGCGGAGTTATCGCCCTATCGACCTATGCACCGACCTTCAGCGACGACATCCAGCTGGCGGATACAAAAAAACAACTGCCGGCCCTGTGTTTGCATGGCACATTCGACGACATAGTTCTGCCGGCCATGGGCCGCGCGGCCCATGACTACCTGAGTGCCTCTGGCGTCAGCGTGCAATGGCGTGATTACCCGATGGGCCACGAAGTGGTGAATGAGGAAATCCGCGACATCGCCGATTGGCTGGAGCAACGGTTCACCAGTTGACTGTCTACGAGCGAAAACATTTATGCCTGCCATCCCTACGATCAAGACCCTGTGCGATATCCAGCTGATCGAGCAAACCCCACTGGCCGAACGCGACCTGCCGGCCAATACCTATGAGCTGATCCGCCGCAGTGCAGCGCGGCAAGCGGATGCACCGGCACTCTCGTTTATCCTCCAGGGCACGGCAGACGAGGCGGCTTACCGCCTCAGTTATGGGCAACTGCTGGGCAAGATCACCCAGACCGCCAACGCCTTTCATCGCTTGGGCCTACGCCCAGGTAAGGCGGTATCGTTTCTGCTGCCGAACCTGCCGCACACCCACTTCACCATCTGGGGCGGCGAAGCGGCCGGGATCGTCAACGCGATCAACCCACTGCTCGACCCGGAACATATCGCCGAACTGATCCAGGCCTCGGATTCCGAGCTGCTGGTTACCCTCGCGCCCTTCCCCGGCACCGACCTGTGGGCCAAGGTCGAAGGCCTGCGCGAGCAACTGCCTGCGCTCAAGGCGATTATCTGTGTGGACATGGCCAACCTGCTGCCGGAGCCACAACGCAGCGCCATCAAGGCGCAGCGCGGGCCATTGCCGGACTGTGTGTTGGATTTCGATGAACTGATCGCCAGCTGCCCGGATGATCACCTGGAAAGCGGCCGCGTGATAGCGCCGGATGACATCGCCAGCTACTTCCACACCGGCGGCACCACTGGCACACCTAAGCTCGCGCCGCACAGCCACGGCAACGAAGTGGCCATGGCCTACAGCATGAATCTGGTCACCGGCTTCGCGCCGGGTGATGTCACCCTCTGCGGCCTGCCGCTGTTTCACGTTAACGGCGTGATTGTTACCGGCCTCACCGCTTTTATCGGCGGCGCCGAAGTGCTGCTGGCCACCCCACAGGGTTATCGCAATCCCAACCTGATTGGCAATTTCTGGAAGATCATCGAACGCCACAAGGTCAGTTTCTTCAGCGGCGTACCGACCATCTACGCCGGCCTGCTGCAGATACCGAGCTGAGGTCATGACCTCAGCTCGCTGAAATACGCGCTGTGCGGTGCCGCACCGATGCCGGTGGAGCTGATCCGCCAGTTCGAAAGCAAAACCGGACTGACCCTGATCGAAGGCTACGGCCTGACCGAAGGCACCTGCGGCAGCTGCGCCAACCCGCCTGCTGGCGAGCGCCGCCCCGGCTCCATCGGCCTGCCGATGCCCTATTGCGAGGTGAGCATCAAGATCCTCGACGAACAGGGCAACTATCTAAGAGAGGCCAATCGCAATGAAATCGGTAACCTGTGCATCCGTGGTGCCACGGTGTTCAAGGGATACCTGCAAAGCAGCAAGAATGCCGGCATCTGGGTCGACGGCGATTGGTTCAACACCGGCGACCTGGGCCGCGTGGATGCCGATGGCTATATCTGGCTGACCGGGCGCAGCAAGGATCTGATCATCCGTGGCGGCCACAATATTGACCCGCAGATGATCGAAGAAGCGCTGCACAAGCACCCCGCAGTAGCCATGGCCGCTGCGGTCGGCAAGCCTGATGAGAAAGCCGGCGAGCTGCCCGTGGTCTACGTGCAACTCAAGCCCGGCGTGCAGGTCAGCGAAGCCGAATTATTGGCCCATGCTGCCGAACACATTCCCGAGCGCGCGGCGATCCCCAAGGACGCCTGGATCATCGACGCCATTCCGCTGACCGCCGTGGGTAAAAACTTCAAACCAGCGCTGCGCTTCGATGCCATTGCGCGCGTTTACCAAGCTGCGCTGGCAGAGTTGGACGCACGCCTGCGCGTGGAAGTACTCAGTGACGACAAACGCGGTCAGGTCGCCCACATCTATCTGCCAGCAGATCAGGCAGCACTGGCTAACGCGGTGAGCCAACGCCTGGCCGGCTTTGCAGTCGCCATAGAACTGCACCCCACCAAGTAAGCAAGTGTCGGCGCAAGGATCGCGCCAGATTTGTGACCAACCATTCAACTTCAATACCACTGGTCGCCCGTGCGTCTGACAAGGATTGTCAGGCCACAGGCAGCGGAATATGTTCAGGCATGGTGTTCGCCCTTAATGCAGGGAGCGTTAGCGATGCCCAACATCCCCAACCCACAACCGTCACACCTGCCGATCCAATGAAAAACGCCAAATGGCAGGCTGACCTGCAGCAACTTCGCCATCTGCGACTGTTCAACAATGTCGCCACCAGCAGCATCAGCCAGTTGCTCAAGGTATTCCGCGCCTGCGATCTGGAAGGCGGCGAAGTACTGCTGTCACCCTTCAACCGCAATCAGTACCTCTACCTGCTGCTCAAGGGTCAACTCAAGGTCTATCTCGGCTCGCTCGACAGCCAGGCTGTCAGCACTCTGAGCGTCGGCGATTGCGCTGGCGAAATCAGCTTTATCGACAATGAGCACCCGTCTGCCTATGTAGTGGCGACCGAGCCCTGCTGTGTGCTGCGCCTGCACCGCGAATCGCTGTTCAACCTATTCCAGCAATCGCCAGAATTGATGCAGAACATGCTCGAGCTGCTCTGCGACCGTGTGCGCAAAGGCAACCGAATCATTCTCGACAGCGAACATACGGCCAATATCGACGCCCTCACCGGCGCCTATAACCGCCGCTGGCTGGAACATATCTTCGAACGCGAAAGCACCCGCAGTGCCTTCAACGGCAAGCCACTGTGCATGCTGATGCTTGATGTCGACCATTTCAAAGCCTACAACGATCAACACGGCCACCTCGCCGGCGACTATCCCCTGTGCCTAGTAGCGCACACCCTGCGCAATCAGCTGCGCCCCAAGGACAGCCTGACCCGCTATGGCGGTGAAGAATTCGTCATCCTGCTACCGGAAATCGGCATCGATGAGGCCCGTAGCATCGGCGAGCGGCTGCGCCTGGCGCTGCGCACTGTCAGCTCGTTCCACTCACCGATTGGCGTGCTGCCGGGAGTGACCGTGTCCATCGGACTGGCGCAGATGTAACCCAAGGACAGCCTGCAAGGCGTGATCGCCCGCGCCGACAGCGCGCTGTATCAGGCCAAGCAGCAAGGCCGCGACTGCCTCTGCGGCTAATCCTCACGGTCTGCTGCGCGTCGGCCCTGCTGCGTAAAGTCCCCGTACTGCAGTCCACCCAATCACATTTCCTACTCACTCTTGCTAGAGTGCTGCGCATAACAACAACGCCCTGATGGCACCTTCTTATGCGCAAAATTCTGATCACTCTGCTGGTAATCCTGTTGATCGCTGCGGGCAGCGTGTTTGCCCTGCCCTCCTTGCTTGACCGCAAGATGAACAGCGTCGAGTCCCCCGCCCCCTATCCCACCAACGAGCCGGCCAAGCAGCTGCATCAACAGCTGTTTATCGCCGACCTGCATGACGACGTGCTGCTGTGGGAACGCGACCTGCTCAACCGTTATGACTTCGGCCACTCCGACCTGCCGCGCATGCTCGAAGGCCATGTGGGGCTGCAGGTGTTCTCCACCGTGACCAAGACGCCGCGCGGTATCAACTATGAGCGTAACAGCGGCGAAACCGACAACATCACCCTGCTGGCCATGGCCCAGCGCTGGCCCAAGGAAACCTGGAGCAGCCTGCTGCAACGCGCGCTGTACCAGGCACAGAAGCTCAATGAGGCCAGCGCCAACAGTGACGGCCGCCTGGTGCTGATCAAAACTCGCAGCGACCTCGCCAACTTTGTCAGCGCCTGGCAGAAAGACCCGCAGCGTGTAGCGGCAATTCTCGCCACCGAAGGCCTGCAGCCGATCGAGGGCAAACTGGAGAACGTCGACGCACTCTATGACGCCGGTTTTCGCATCACCGGCCTGACCCACTTCTTTGATAACGAAATCGGCGGCTCGGCCCATGGCCTGGACAAAGGCGGCCTGACCCCACTGGGCCGGCAAGTGATCAAGCGCCTGGAAGAAAAGGCCATGCTGATCGACCTGGCCCACGCCTCGCGCCCACTGATCGAGGACGTACTGGCCATTAGCACGCGCCCGATCCTGGTTTCCCACACAGGCGTCGAAGGCACCTGCAAAGGCCCGCGCAATCTCAGCGACGAGCACCTGAAAGCTATCGCCGCCACTGGCGGAGTAATCGGTATCGGTTACTGGGATGCCGCCGTATGCGCCACCTCGGTCGAGGCTATCGTCAAGGCAATGCGCTACACAGCAGACGAGATTGGCGTGCAGCACGTAGCGCTGGGCTCGGACTTCAACGGCACCATCCATGCGCCGTTTGACGTAACGGGCCTGCCGCAACTGACTGAAGGCCTGCTCAAGGCCGGTTTCAGCCACGACGAAATTACCGCGATCATGGGCGGCAATGTGCAGCGCCTGCTGCTTGCCAACCTCCCGGAAGATTGAGTAAAAACCAGCCAGGCGCCGCTATCCGGCGTGGCACTTCGCCGCGCCGGCTTCTTGCTTTACACTGGCGGCCGTTCACTCCTTAACCAATTGATGAGATGACCGTGCTCAAAGCACTCAAGAAGATATTCGGCAAAGCCGAGGGCGAGCAGCCCAGCCCAGCAGGTCCGTCTACAGCGTCCAGCGCGCCTCGCTCCCAGCAGGACGAACGCACCGAACAACGCAGCCGCAGCCGCAGCGCCAAGCCGCGCACTGCTGAAACCGCTGAAAAACCGCTACAGAGCAAAGTAAAACCGGCGAAACCACGCCGCGAACGCCCTGCCAAACCAGTCGACACCTGGAAACTGGAAGACTTCGCCGTAGCGCCGACTGAGGGCAAGACCCGCTTTCATGACTTCAAGCTCTCCCCCGAGCTGATGCATGCGATCCATGACCTGGGCTTTCCCTACTGCACGCCGATCCAGGCGCAGGTACTGGGTTACACCCTCAGTGGTCGCGACGCCATCGGACGCGCCCAGACCGGCACGGGCAAAACCGCCGCCTTCCTGATCTCGATCATCACCCAGCTGCAGCAGACCCCGCCGCCGAAAGAACGCTATATGGGCGAGCCGCGCGCGCTGATCATCGCACCGACCCGCGAGCTGGTGGTACAGATCGCCAAGGACGCCGCCGAGCTGACCAAGTACAGCGGCCTCAACGTTATGCAGTTTGTCGGCGGCATGGACTTCGACAAGCAGCTTAAGCAGCTCGAATCGCGCTTCTGCGACATTCTGGTCGCCACACCCGGCCGACTACTGGACTTCAACCAGCGCGGCGAAGTACACCTCGATATGGTCGAGGTGATGGTGCTCGACGAAGCCGATCGCATGCTCGACATGGGCTTTATTCCGCAAGTGCGACAGATCATCCGCCAGACCCCGATGAAGGGCGAACGCCAGACCCTGCTGTTTTCCGCAACCTTCACCGACGACGTGATGAACCTGGCCAAGCAGTGGACCACCGACCCGGCGATCGTCGAGATCGAACCGGAAAACGTTGCCAGCGATACCGTCGAGCAGCACGTCTATGCCGTGGCTGGCAGCGACAAGTACAAGCTGCTGTACAACCTGATTACGCAGAACGACTGGATCCGGGTGATGGTCTTCGCCAACCGTAAGGACGAAGTGCGGCGCATCGAGGAACGCCTGACCCGCGACGGCATCAGTGCCGTACAGATGTCCGGCGATGTGCCACAGCACAAGCGCATCCGCGCCCTGGAAGGCTTCCGTGAAGGCAAGATCCGCGTGATGGTCGCCACCGACGTAGCCGGCCGCGGCATCCACGTCGACGCCATCAGCCACGTGATCAACTTCACCCTGCCGGAAACCCCGGACGACTATGTGCACCGCATCGGCCGCACCGGTCGCGCCGGCACCAGCGGCACCTCGATCAGCTTTGCCGGCGAAGACGACGCCTACGCCCTGCCCGCCATCGAGGCCCTGCTGGGCCGCAAGATCGCCTGGGAAATGCCGCCGGACGAGCTGCTCAAGCCAGTACCGCGCAAGCACTGATACATGCGCAACTAAACAAGGCGAAGCCCTGGGGCTTCGCCTTTTTTATTTTCAGCGTCTTATACAGCAGCCGTCAGGGTGCAAATAACTCCAACTGCTCGTGTTCGCCGCGCAAGTCATGCAACCGCACACCAACACCGAGCAGACGCACCGCCTTGTTGCCGCGAGCGAAGGCGGCGCTCATCAGCCGCGTATAGTTCTCCAGATCACGCCGCGCCCCACCCTGCTCCAGGGTGGTCTGACTGAAGTCATGGAACTTGATCTTGACGAAGGGTTTATCTGGCCGATAACTCGCATCCAGCCGCTCCATTCTCTTGGCCAGTTGCTCCAGCAGCGCGGGTAACTGTTCCAGGCAGGCGGCCAGATCCGGCAGATCCTTATCAAAGGTGTTTTCCACGCTGACCGACTGGCGCCGACTGTCGTTATGCACGACTCGCTCATCAATCCCGCGCGCCAGCCCCCACAAGCGCTCGCCGAAGCTGCCGAACTCCTTGACCAACGCCAGCTTGTTCCACTCGCGCAGATCGCTGCAGGTACGAATGCCCAAACGCCCGAGCTTGTCAGCCGTGACCTTGCCTACGCCATGCAGCTTGCTCACCGGTAAGGCAGCGACAAAGTCCTCAACCTGATCTGGGGTAATCACAAACAGGCCGTTAGGCTTTTTCCAGTCGCTAGCGATCTTGGCCAGGAACTTGTTCGGCGCCACGCCCGCAGAGACAGTGATATGCAACTCCTGCGAGACCCGCCTGCGAATATCCTGAGCGATACGCGTGGCGCTGCCGGCAAAGTGCGGGCTGTCGGTTACATCCAGATAAGCCTCATCCAGCGACAAGGGCTCAATCAGCTCAGTGTAATCGCGAAAGATCGCCAGAATCTCCCGCGACACCGCCTTGTAGGCATCCATCCGCGGCTTGACGATCACTAGGTCGGGACACAATTTCAGCGCTTGGCCGGAAGCCATCGCCGAGCGCACACCATAACTACGCGCCTCGTAATTGCAGGCGGCAATCACCCCACGCCGATCTGCCGAGCCCCCAACAGCCAACGGCTTGCTGGACAGGCTCGGATCATCACGCATCTCGATTGCTGCGTAGAAGCAATCACAGTCCACGTGAATGATCTTGCGGCTGCTCATCGCCAAGCCCACCGTTCCTGCGGCTACTGCTCGGCTGAACTTACAGGCGCTGCTGGCTTGGCTTCGCTCGCTGCATCCTCAGACTTGCCTATATAAGACTGGATGATCAGGATGACAATCAGCATAAAAGCCGCCAACGGCACCAACTTGGTCTTCGCCGATACGGCGGCCCCACAACCTGGACAACTCTTGGCATCGCCTGACACCTGAGCACCACAGGCTTTGCATTCAACGCTCATAACTTTCCTCCCATTCAATGGGCACGGACTCTAGCCCAACAGCCCGGTTGCGGGCTATGCCAAAAGCCAAGCTGTCCACCCAATCAGGCTCTAGCACAGGGCTCTGCAGCGCAAAACTCGCTAGCTCACGGCTAAGCATCTGAATAAAAACAACTTCTAGCCACCTTTAGGTTGACAAGGAGCATTTAGACGCTAGAATTGGCGCCGCGGGATGGAGCAGTCTGGTAGCTCGTCGGGCTCATAACCCGAAGGTCGTCGGTTCAAATCCGGCTCCCGCAACCAGATACTCAAAAAGGCCACTCAATCGAGTGGCCTTTTTGCATTTTCGCCCAACCGATTTAAGTTATTGATTAAAAACCACTAATCAATTGACAAAGCACCGTTCCTGTATAGAATGGCCGGCGCGGGATGGAGCAGTCTGGTAGCTCGTCGGGCTCATAACCCGAAGGTCGTCGGTTCAAATCCGGCTCCCGCAACCAGATACTCAAAAAAGGCCACTCAATCGAGTGGCCTTTTTTGCTTCTACCGCTCGCGCAAGCTAAGCACTTGATTAAAAACACTATTTTGTTGACAGCGCGCGATTTCTATATAGAATGGCCAGCGCGGGATGGAGCAGTCTGGTAGCTCGTCGGGCTCATAACCCGAAGGTCGTCGGTTCAAATCCGGCTCCCGCAACCAGATACTCAAAAAGGCCACTCAATCGAGTGGCCTTTTTGTTTGTGCGTGATTTAAGTGATCAGGCGCAACAAGGCGCACGGTTTGCCTATCTAAACTGGAGCCGATCCTCACTTACCGCCCGGAACCCACGCCACCATGTCCTGGAAGAACACTGAATCGCGCTACGGCAGCCTGTCCATCGCCCTGCATTGGCTGATGCTGATCCTGATTGCTGGCGTCTACGCCTGTATCGAACTCAAAGGCAATTTCCCCAAAGGCAGCGATACTCGCGAGCTGCTCAAGCAGTGGCACTTTATGCTCGGCCTCGCAGTCTTCGCCCTGGTCTGGCTGCGCTTGCTGGCCCGTGTAATCGCCCCGACGCCGACAATCCAACCCGCACTACCCAGCTGGCAAGCCATCCCGGCAAAACTGATGCACCTGACACTCTACGGCCTGATGATCGGCGCACCGCTGGCCGGCTGGCTGATCCTCAGCGCTGCTGGCAAACCCATCCCATTTTTTGGCCTGGAGTTGCCGCCACTGGTCGACAAGAACCGGGAGCTGGCCGGCACCATAAAGGAATGGCACGAGCTGGCAGGCAGCGCCGGATACTGGCTGATTGGCCTGCACGCCGCCGCAGGATTACTCCACCATTTTGTCGTACGCGACAACACCTTGACCCGCATCCTACCTAGCAAGCAGTCCTGACTCAGCTACGCAAACAGCCCCCCCTATCAAGGCGACGCTCAGCGCTGGTCAATCGCCAGCGTCGCCGCTAGAATTGCGCACTTTTTGATCAGAGGCGCGTCAAGCGCCCGGCATCCATCCGTACACGCCTGAGGTTAACGCCATGTCCACCCCCGCCACGCCGAAAGTCGGCTTTGTATCACTCGGTTGCCCCAAGGCGCTGGTGGACTCCGAGCGCATCCTGACCCAGCTGCGCATGGAAGGTTATGAAGTAGTGCCGACCTATCAGGACGCCGACGTGGTGGTGGTCAACACCTGCGGTTTTATCGACAGCGCCAAGGCTGAGTCCCTGGACGTGATCGGCGAAGCGATCAAGGAAAACGGCAAGGTCATCGTCACCGGCTGCATGGGCGTAGAAGAAGGCAGCATCCGTGACGTACACCCCAGCGTACTTTCGGTGACCGGCCCGCAGCAGTACGAGCAAGTGGTCAACGCCGTGCATGAAGTTGTACCACCGCGCCAGGACCACAACCCACTGATCGACCTGGTGCCGCCACAAGGCATCAAGCTGACCCCGCGCCACTACGCGTATCTGAAGATTTCCGAAGGCTGCAACCACAGCTGCAGCTTCTGCATCATCCCTTCGATGCGCGGCAAACTGGTCAGCCGCCCGGTTGGTGAAGTACTCAGCGAAGCCGAGCGCCTGGTCAAAGCCGGCGTCAAAGAGCTGCTGGTGATTTCCCAGGACACCAGCGCCTACGGCGTGGACATGAAGTATAAGACCGACTTCTGGAACGGCCAGCCGGTGAAAACCCGCATGACCGAACTGTGTGAAGCGCTCTCCAGCATGGGCGTATGGGTACGCCTGCACTACGTTTATCCCTACCCGCACGTCGACGAACTGATCCCTCTGATGGCCGCCGGCAAAATCCTGCCGTACCTGGATATCCCCTTCCAGCACGCCAGCCCGAAAGTGCTCAAACTGATGAAGCGCCCAGCCTTCGAAGACAAGACACTCGCGCGAATCAAAGCCTGGCGCGAAATCTGCCCGGAGTTGACCATCCGCTCGACGTTTATCGTCGGCTTCCCCGGCGAAACCGAAGAGGACTTCCAGTACCTGCTCGACTGGCTGACCGAAGCGCAACTCGACCGCGTGGGCTGCTTCCAGTACTCGCCAGTAGAAGGCGCCCCCGCCAACCTGCTCGACAACCCGGTACCGGATGACGTCAAGCAGGATCGCTGGGACCGTTTCATGGCCCACCAGCAAGCCATCAGCACCGCCCGCCTGCAACTCAAGGTCGGCACGGAAATGGACGTGCTAATTGATGAAATCGACGACCAAGGCGCCGTTGCCCGCTGCTACGCCGATGCCCCAGAGATCGACGGCAGCGTGTTTATTGCCAGCACCGACGTCAATCCGGGCGATAAAGTCCGCGTACGCATCATCGACGCCGATGAATACGACATGTGGGCCGAGCTGATCTAAACGCCACGCACGTCAGCGCAAAACCATAAAGCCCCGCACAATGCGGGGCTTTTACTATCCATCTCAACAGAAGAGCAGTCGCGACTTCGCCCCCGCCCTCACACTCGATCAAGCGGGCTAATTACCCCCAAACCGCCGCGATTGAGCACATGGGTATAAATCTGCGTCGTCTTCACATCCGCATGACCGAGCAATTCCTGCACCGTGCTGATGTCCTGGCCACTTTCCAGCAGATGAGTCGCAAAAGAATGGCGAAAAGTATGTGGCGTCGCCGGCTTGATAACTCCAGCACGCCTGACCGCCTTACGTACCGCACGCTGGATGGTTTTCTCATGCAGGTGATGACGGAAGATCCCCTTGGAACGCGGATCCTGTGAGCGATTGACTGACGGAAAGACAAACTGCCACACCCACTCTGCGGCAGCGTTCGGATACTTACGCGCCAGTGCGAACGGCAAGTTGGCGCGACCAAAACCCTCAGCCAGATCGGCGCGATGCAAAACAGCGACGTTCAGCAGATGCTCCTGCAGCGGCAATACCAAGCGCTGCGGCAACATGGTCACGCGATCCTTCTGCCCTTTACCATCACGCACCAGAACTTCGCCACGGGCAAAATCGACGTCCTTGACCCGCAGCCGAAGTGCCTCCAACAAGCGCAGCCCAGCACCATAAAGTAAATTTGCCACAATCCACTGCACACCCGACAACTCTGCCAACACCCGCGCCGCCTCATCACGAGTCAGCACAACGGGCAAGTGCTTTGCCTTTTTGGCGCGGACGATGTCATCGAGCCAAGGCAATTGCACATCCAAAACATGCTTATAAAGAAACAACAGCGCCGCCAATGCCTGATTCTGCGTAGAGCCTGATACATTCCTGGCGACGGCCAGATGAGTCAAAAACGCCTCAATCTCCGCAGCGCCCATTTCCGCGGGATGCCGATAACGATGAAACCGTATGTAGCGTTTCACCCACTCGGCATAGACAGCCTCGGTACGAATCGAATAGTTTCTCAAACGGATTTGTTGGCGCACCTGCACCAACAATTTTGGCTTGCCGTCATCCATGTCGCGTTGCTCCCTGAGTAATGTCGCTTTTGTCGCGACCTACTCCAAGCTAGACAAGGACTTGCAGAACGACAAGGAACGTTATCAGACACCTTCAGGTGTTTTATGCGACAACAATGTCGCCTAATTATAGTTACCCAACGATAGGGATATCGGCGTAGATGGACACGTAAATGACATGGAATCAAGGTGACCAAAAAACGAAAAATATGCTATTAAGCGAAACCAAACAGCGCTATCGCTTAACTGCTGTTAAGGCGAACAGCGCTGTTTGGTTTCGCTGGAAGTCGCTGTTTTTTGATTTTTCCTCCGGCGGCGGCAAAAACTGAGTGCAACACCTGATCTTTCCGATACGGTGCTGCCCCTATGTCTTATTCCGAACTCAGCGTTGAAGAGCGCGCCACTATTCAAATCGGTCATGCCCAAGGCTTTAGCCTGCGCAAGATTGCCCACCTGATCAACCGATCCCCCTCGACTATCAGTCGCGAGTTGCGCCGTAATCGAGAGGTCTGCGGTCGTTACTCGGCCCGTGCGGCGCAGCAGCAGATGAGAGCCCGGCGCCAAGTCTGCCGGCCCAAGCGAAAGCTGCTGCCCGGTAGTGAACGCTTCGAGTTGGTGACCCATATGCTGCGTGAGCGTTTGTCTCCCGAGCAGATTGCCGGCAAGCTGCGCAGCATGAACATACCCAGCCTCAGAGATGCCTACGTCTGTCGCGAGACGATCTATACCGCGATCTATGCCTTGCCGGTCGGCGAGCTGCGCAAGGAGCTGATTATCTGCCTGCGCCAAAGCAAGACGACGCGCAGGCCGCGCTCTGGCGGCGTGGATCGACGTGGCCAGCTCCCGGAGCTGGTCAGTATTCACGTGCGCCCGCCGGAGATTGAAGACCGCCTGATGCCGGGCCACTGGGAGGGCGACCTTATCAAGGGCAAGGCCAACGCCTCGTCGGTCGGCACCTTGGTAGAACGCACCAGTGGCTACCTGATGCTGATCAAGATGAACGATGCGACGGCGACCTCGGCGA
Source organism: Pseudomonas anguilliseptica (assembly GCF_900105355.1). NCBI lineage: Bacteria > Pseudomonadati > Pseudomonadota > Gammaproteobacteria > Pseudomonadales > Pseudomonadaceae > Pseudomonas > Pseudomonas anguilliseptica. The sequence continues at coordinate 3,602,065 of NZ_FNSC01000001.1, read as the reverse complement.
TGGAAGGTTTCAGCGCCGCACTCAATCGTATGCCGCTGGCGATGCGTAAGAGCATGACCTACGACCAGGGCCGGGAGATGGCGCGGCACGCCGAGATCACCCAGAGAACCGGCATAGCGATCTACTTCTGCGACCCACACAGCCCCTGGCAGCGCGGCAGCAACGAAAACATCAACGGCCTCATTCGCCAGTACCTGCCCAAGGGCACAGACTTGTCGGGACACAGCCAAGAACAGTTGGATGCCATTGCACTGCAACTGAATATGCGGCCGCGTAAGCGCTTCGACTTCAAGTGCCCGATCGAAGTCATGAGCGAAGTAATGCAAGAAGCCATGGCTATGCGGCATGATGCGCCAGCGTCAATTCAATAACCGTGTTGCACTCAGCTCCTGCAACCGCCAGGGCATGAGGTTTGGCCAGAGCTTTTTGAATCTCATGAAACGCTCGATATTTTTATCAAAACCGTTATCTAAACTATCTGTACACGCCGGATTAAGTAGCCAGCATTAATGCACCGCATAACAATTGTATATGGACTCTCCCCACAAGTAGTGAGCAAAGCTTTGCTTTTGCACCTGTCGTCAGCGCGGTTGCATTCGTATATCCGGCCTGTTTTGGGCTCACCGCCCTGGCCACTCTGTAGTTCGCGCAGCGGGGGCCAAGCGTTCAATCGATCACGCGGATCATGATTGTTATCGGCCTTATTCCGCTGCAGGACTCGCCTGTTCCGACAGTGCTGCTGCTCACCACAACCACAAGAAAACCATCTCTCCCTTCTGATTACCCCGCCGTCAGGCGGGCTTTAGGCTTTGCCAGTTACCACTGAAACGCCGCTCATGGCACCACACGGCCCAGCAAATCCTGACCAACTTGTTGGCCAGGGCTACAGCCGCTTTGTTGTGGCCGATACGGGCTGCCGTCTCGACGGCCCAGCGTTGCAATTGGGTCAGTTTTTCCGGTGAGCGAGCCTGACAGCGCTGTGCTGCCAGCAAGGCCGCTCGCGAGCCGTGGATTAACAAGGTGCGCACATAGACGTTGTCCTGTCGGCTGATGTGACCCAACTTGCGCCGGTCGCCGCTACTGAATTCGCGTGGTGTCAGGCCCAGCCAGGCGCTGAGTTGACGACCACTGGCAAGTTGTTGCTCATGGGTTTTCACCGGCACCGGATAGATATCCTTGCAGCGCGCGGCCTCCAGCATCGCATCACAGTCATTACGGTCGGTTTTGTTGCGGCGTCGATACGGGCGTACATAGCGCGGGTGGATCAGCTTTATCGAATGGCCCAGTGCCTGTGCCACGCGCCCCCAGTAATGGGCCGTGCCGCAAGCCTCCATCACCCACTCGACCGGCTCAGTTTGCTCCTGTATATATCGCCTGAACGCCTCTCGGTTCAGCCGCTTGCGCTGCACCACCTGGCCGGAACGGACACTCTCGGCAACTTGGTAAACGGACTTGGCCAGATCAACCGCAATTCGTTTCATCGCGCCTCTCCCTTTGTTCAGTCACCGCGGTTCTGGGTATAGAACTGTGGCGCGGGGAGAGTCCATTACAGCATTCAAATCGTTCGCTTCGCTCACTGGGACGGGCTAGAGCCCGCCCCTTAACCAAACGTTAGGGAAACTCTGAATAAGACTTCCTGATTTTGGCAAAATGCCCGGACGCCACCCGCCGAGTTTTCCGATGAAGCAAATGACCTTCGCCGATGCCGAGTACGCCGGCAAACGCAAGCAGACCCGCAAAGAGTTGTTCCTGATCGAGATGGATCGGGTGGTGCCGTGGAAGGGTTTGATCGCACTGATCGAACCGTATTACCCCAAGGGTGAAGGCGGTCGGCCGGCCTATCCGCTGATGGCGATGCTACGTGTGCACCTGATGCAGAACTGGTTCGGCTACAGCGACCCGGCGATGGAAGAAGCGCTGTACGAGACCACTATCCTGCGGCAGTTCGCCGGGCTGAGTCTGGAACGTATCCCCGACGAAACCACCATCCTCAACTTCCGTCGTCTGCTGGAGAAACATGAGTTGGCTGCCGGCATCCTGGCCGTCATCAATGGCTATCTTGGCGACCGTGGCCTGTCGTTGCGCCAAGGCACCATCGTCGATGCCACGCTGATCAATGCGCCGAGTTCGACCAAGAACAAGGACGGCAAACGCGACCCAGAGATGCACCAGGCCAAGAAGGGCAACCAATACTACTTCGGCATGAAGGCGCACATTGGCGTGGATGACGAGTCGGGGCTGGTACACAGCGTGGTAGGCACGGCGGCCAACGTGGCGGATGTCACTCAGGTCGACAAGTTGCTGCACGGCGAGGAAAACGTGGTGTGCGCCGATGCGGGTTATACCGGCGTCGAAAAGCGCCCCGAACATGATGGGCGCGAGGTGATCTGGCAGGTTGCTGCCCGCCGCAGCACCTATAAGAAGCTGGGTAAGAGCAGCCCGCTGTACAAAGCCAAACGCAAGATCGAGAAGGCCAAGGCCCAGGTGCGCGCCAAGGTTGAGCACCCGTTCCGGGTGATCAAGCGTCAGTTCAGTTATGTAAAGACACGCTTCCGTGGCTTGGCCAAGAACACGGCGCAACTGATGACGCTGTTCGCGCTGTCGAACCTGTGGATGGCACGCCGACATTTACTGACCAATGCAGGAGAGGTGCGCCTGTAATGCGGGAAATGGCTGCCGCGAGCTACTCGCGGCGGCTAAAAACACAGAAATGAATGGGTAATCTGATCGTTTTTGATCGATTTGCCGCTTTCAAAATCGGCGGGGGCTGAAGTCAGCCAGAAATACATGGCTACTTCAGACCATCCCTTTGGCCATTCCGCCGAAAGGTTAAATGCTTACAATGCAAAAATATTAGACCATATAAGCCATAGAGTGTGAGTGTTAATGCATACAGCATTCAAATCGTTCGCTTTGCTCTCTGGGACGGGCAGAGCCCGCCCCTTAACCTAAACGTTACCCACGGCAATGACCAAACAACTAGCATCTATCCCAACACATAAACCCTGTCGAATAGTCGCCGGCCTACTGTTATCAATGCTATTGCTCCCGCTGGCCTGCTCAGCATCCCCCATAGGTACAATCACCAGAATCCACGTGCAGGAACAGGGGATCGGCCCACCGTCTGAAGGCTGCGCCAAGTTTGTGATCGAACCGGCTCAGGTACAGGCCTTCTTTGCGCGCGCGGTGCTTATTTCCGCACGTCAGCAGCATGACTTTTTCCTCTACGGCCCCTGCACTGCGCGCGGCACGTTGCAGACCCGCTATGGCCAATGGCACTGGGTTATCCGCAATCTGGGTACCGCTACGTTGACCGCAAGCAATGGCGACACATTCCTCTTGGGCGACCCAGGTCAGGAGTCGGATTTGTCCGGCGATTAACTCAGAGCAAGCAACCCATTCAAGCTCTGTCTAAATAGCTGCTCGCAAAACACTGTCACACGCCCTTGCTATGCTTTTGCCCGTCGATCACGCACGTGTGGTTACGTTGATCGCTGTTCTACCCCTTCCCTTATATTTGATGGAGGCCGCCATGGCTGGTTGGTATGAACTTTCGAAGAACGATAAAGGCCGGTTCTTTTTCGTGCTGAAGGCAGGCAATGCCGAGGTAATTTTGCGCAGTGAACAATACGAAACTCGCGCGGCTGCCGAAGGCGGCATTGCTTCGGTGCAGAAGAACTCGCCCGCCGATGAGCGTTACGAGCGCAAGGATGCCAGTGACGGACGCTTTTACTTCAACCTCAAGGCGGCCAACCATCAGGTGATTGGCACCAGCCAGATGTACAAGGCTGCGGCCAGTCGTGAGGGCGGTATTGAGTCGGTCAAGACCAATGGCCCTACGACCACCATCAAGACTGACTAACACTCAGGGCACGTCAGCCAGCAGGTTCAACCGTTCTGACTGCTGCTGAAAATGCCGTCGCCAGCGGCGGCATGCCCTTGTGATACGCCAGGGGCCTAGGTAACGTGAGCGCACTTTTCAGGAGTGCTACGATGCGTTTCAGCCGCCCTTTTTGTTTTGCCTTGTTGCCACTGCTCGCCAGTTGCCAAGTGTTTACCGAAAAACCCGCCGAGCCGGTAATTGGGCAGACACGCATGCAGGGCGAGCTGAGCCTGAATGCGGGCCAGTTGCTGTTTCGCCCTTGCCAGGAACAACGTCAATTTATCCTCAAGGAAGACAGCACAGCCGAACTGAGCAGCGATGCCAGCGCACTCTTCGCTGACGGCTACACAACGCTCTATGTTGATATGCGCGGCCAGCTACAGGCCAATGCGCAGCAAGGTGTGGATGGCCAGTTCGTACCGAACCAGGTGTACCGCGTACAGGCTGAAGGCCATGGCTGCACGGATATCAACTTCGCCCGTACCCTCCTGCGCGCCAGCGGACATGAGCCGGACTGGAATATCGCGGTAAGCAATCAGGGCCTGATCCTCAATCGTCCAGGCCAGGAACCACAGGCGTTGCCGTACCTGGAAGAGCAATTGCCCGAAGGCCGCCTCAACCTCAGCAGCGAAGCCAATGGCCAACGCCTTGATCTCTGGGTCGCCCGCCAGCGCTGCGTCGACAGCATGAGTGGCGCGGTACAGCACCTGAGCGCTGAATTACGCCTCAACGGCGAAGTCCTGCGAGGCTGCGCCTACCTAGTGGCCTGTCTGGTTAATCCAATAACTCATTCCGAATTACAGCCAGCTTTGCTCGATGCACGGAGCTGATAATCGACTCAGCCGTTTTGCTCCAGCGGAACGGCTTAGCCGAATGTTCGTTATGAGCTTCAATGAAGCGACGTATCGCCGCTCTCAGGTCAGCCACGCTGCTGAAGGCATCACGATAAAGCGCCCGTCTTTCCAGTTGCGCAAACCAGCCCTCCACGGCGTTCAGCCACGAGGCGCTGGTCGGTGTGAAGTGCAGCTTGAAACGGGGATGCTTCTCCAGCCATTCCCTGACGGCAGCGGTCTTGTGAGTCGAGCTGTTGTCCAGAATTACATGCAGGTCCAGCTCGGCGGGAGTGCTGCGGTCGATCTGTCGAAGGAACTCCAAAAACTCCTTGGCCCTGTGCCGCTGGGTGATACGGCCGATGACCTTACCCGTCAGGATGTCAAAGGCTGCGTACAGACTGGCCGTACCGTGGCGCTTATAGTCATGCGTCCGCCGCTCAATCTGCCCGGGCTTGAGCGGCAGCATGGGCTGTGTGCGGTCCAGCGCCTGGATCTGTGTTTTTTCGTCAACAGATAGCACCAGGGCGTTGTCGGGCGGATTCAAATAGAGCCCGACGACATCGACCACTTTGTCTGCAAAGTGCGGGTCGTTACTGATCTTGAAGGTTTTCAACCGGTGCGGCTTGAGGTCGGCAGCAGCCCACACCTGTGCGACCTGCCAGATGCTGACCCCAGCGTACTTGGCCATCAACCGTAGGCTCCAGTGGGTAGCTTCGCGCGGGACTCGCTGGGTCGTCAGCGTCAGGATTTCCTTGATCTTCGCTTCGTTGAGCTTGCGAGGCGCTCCACTGCGCCGCAGGTCACTCAGCCCCTCCAGACCGGTCTCCTGGTAGCGTTTACGCCATTTGAAGACCACTGGCGCAGAGACTTGCAGCTGCTCGCTGATCTCCTTGGGCGTGAGACCGTTGGCCAGCAGCAACAGAATTCTGGCCCGCTGGCCGATGCTCTGAGGCAGCGATCCCATGCGTAACCAGCCTTGCAGCATGTCGGCATCACTGGGACTCAAGAAGAATGGGGCTGCTGGCCGGGCCATATGGGAGCTCAATTCATGACGATAGAGCGCGCAGTATACTGGCCCGGCATTGGATTAACGAATTTTACAGACAGTTCATTAGGTGGCGCGCGTAACGACTGAGCGTGGATACACCGACCAATGCGCAGATAGCTGAGATAGATCAGCCGCTTGCTAGACGATTGGCCTAAGCTGCAAAGGAAGACAGCCAAAGGGATATCGTTATGCTGCGCATTGCTATCAATGGATATGGACGTATCGGTCGCTGCCTGGTGCGCGCGTTGTTCGAGCGCAAAATGGAGCAGCAGATTCACCTCACCGCGATCAATGACCTAGGTGAGCAAAGCACCCTCGCCCACCTCACCCGCTTCGACTCCACCTTCGGCCGCTTTCCTGGGGAGATCAGCCTGGACGGCGATACCCTGCTGGCAAACGGCCACCCGATCCAGCTGCTGCGTGAGCGCGAAGTAACCAACCTGCCCTGGCGTGAGCACGCGGTAGATCTGGTTCTCGAATGCACCGGCAAACTGAAAAAGCGCGAACAGGTCGAACAGCACATCAGCGCCGGCAGCCCGCGCGTGCTGCTCTCTCACCCGCTGGACAGCGCCGACCTGACCGTGGTCTATGGCGTTAACCATCAACTGCTGGGCGATCAGCAGATCGTGTCCAACGCCTCCTGCACCACTAACTGCCTGGCACCGATGGCCAAGGTACTGCACGAAGCCGTGGGCATTCGTCAGGGGCTGGTCAACACCATCCACTCTTACACCAATGACCAGAACCTGCTGGACAAGACCCACAGCGACCTCTACCGCGCCCGCGCCGCCGCGCTGTCGATGATCCCCACCAGCACTGGCGCAGCCAAAGCCATCGGCCTGGTCATGCCGGAGCTGATCGGCCGCCTGGATGGTTTATCGATACGCGTACCAACGCCCAACGTCTCACTGGTCGACCTGACCTTTACCAGCGAACGCCCGACCAGCCGCGAAGCGATCAACGCCGCGCTAAAGGCCGGCGCCTTGCAGTTGCCGCCTGGGGTGATGGAATGCAACGAGCTGGCGCTGGTGTCCAGCGACTTCAATGGCTACCCAGTGTCCTGCGTGGTCGACCTCAGCCACACCCGCGTGCAGGGCGATCTGGTCAAGGTCTTGGCCTGGTATGACAACGAGTGGGCCTTCGCCAACCGCATGCTTGATGTGATGCTGGCGTGGGTAAAGCCTGAGGCGCGCTAGCACTCAGGGTTGAGTGCTGCCACATGGCGAGCCGCTGCCGTTGATCGGCAGCGGCCTTTAGCCCGAGATCAGGCGTATAATCGCCGCCTTTTAAAGCTGCCGGGTTGCCTCCGGCCCTGAAAATGGATCGTCCCTCATGCTTCGTATCACCGAACTCAAGCTGCCCCTGGACCACCCCGACGAGGCACTACGCCCGGCCATCGTCCAGCGTCTGGGGATTGCCGACAGCGAGCTGCTCGACTTCACCCTGTTCAAGCGCAGCTACGACGCGCGCAAGAAATCCACTGAGATGCACTTTATCTACACCATCGACTGCGAGCTGCGCGATGAAGCGGCGCTGCTGGCCAAGTTCAGCGATGACCGGCATATCAGCGTCACCCCGGATACCACCTACAAACCTGTCGGCCTGGCGCCTGAGAACCTCGCAGAGCGCCCGCTGGTAGTCGGCTTTGGCCCCTGCGGAATTTTCGCCGCGCTGATTCTCGCCCAGGCCGGGCTCAAGCCCATCGTGCTGGAACGCGGCACCGAAGTGCGCCAGCGCACCAAGGACACCTGGGGCCTGTGGCGCAAGAAGGTGCTCAACCCTGAGTCCAACGTGCAGTTTGGCGAGGGCGGTGCCGGCACCTTCTCCGACGGCAAGCTGTACAGCCAGATCAAGGATCCCAAGCATTACGGGCGTAAGGTGCTTCAGGAGTTCGTCAAGGCCGGCGCGCCAGAGGAAATTCTCTACGTCAGCAAGCCACATATCGGCACCTTCCGCCTCACCGGCGTGGTCGCCACCATGCGCGAAGAGATCAAAGCGCTGGGCGGCGAAGTGCGCTTTCAGCAGCGCGTCAGCGATGTGCTGATGGAGGATGGCCAGCTTAAGGGCGTGGTGCTCGACAGCGGCGAGCAGATTCTCAGCCGCCAGGTGATCCTGGCCCTAGGCCACAGCTCGCGTGACACCTTCCGCATGCTGCACAAGCGCGAGGTATTTATGGAAGCCAAACCGTTCTCGGTAGGCTTTCGTATCGAGCACCCACAAGGACTGATCGACCGCGCACGCCTCGGTAAATACGCCGGCCATCCCAAGCTCGGCGCGGCGGATTACAAACTAGTGCACCACGCCAAGAACGGCCGCTCGGTTTACAGCTTCTGCATGTGTCCGGGCGGCACTGTGGTCGCCGCCACCTCGGAGCCGAACCGCGTGGTGACCAACGGCATGAGCCAGTACTCGCGCAATGAGCGCAATGCCAACGCCGGCATCGTCGTCGGCATCACCCCTGAGCAGGATTATCCCGGCGGTCCGCTGGCCGGTGTTGAACTGCAGGAACGTCTGGAGTCCCAGGCCTATCTGCTCGGCGGCAGCACCTACGAAGCACCGGGGCAACTGGTTGGCGACTTTATCGCCGGCAAACCTTCTACAGAGCTGGGTAGCGTCGAGCCGTCGTACAAGCCGGGTATCAAGCTGGGCGATCTGGCCCTGGCCCTACCGGATTTCGCCATCGAGGCGATCCGCGAAGCGCTACCGGCCTTCGGCAAGCAGATCAAGGGCTTCGGCCTGCATGACGCGGTGCTGACTGGCATCGAAACCCGCACCTCTTCGCCACTGCGCATCACCCGTGGCGCGGATATGCAGAGCCTCAACGTTCGCGGCCTGTACCCGGCTGGTGAAGGTGCCGGTTACGCCGGCGGTATTCTCTCCGCCGGGGTGGATGGCATTCGCGTGGCCGAAGCGTTGATCAAAGACATGCTGGGGATTGCCGAACCAGCCTAGGCCATCATCCGCAGCTGCCTGCAAGCCAGGCAGCATGCGGACTACAGCTTGACCAACTCAACCCGGCGATTCTTCGCCCGCCCTTCTTCACTGCGATTGTCCGCCACTGGCCGTTCCTGGCCGAAGCCCGCAGCAGTCAGTCGCTGCACCTCGATACCGGCGGCGACTATGGCATTCATCACGCTCAGTGCGCGCTGTTCAGACAGCAGCTTGTTGGCCTCGGCCTGACCCTGACTGTCAGTATGGCCTTCGACGGCCAGGCGCAGATCCGGCGCGGTTTTAAGCATGCTGACAATCTCCGCCACCGTGGCCTGACCATCGGCCTTGAGCTCAGCTTTACCAGTATCGAAGTTGATATATAGGGCGATAAAGCGTAAGCGCTCCATAAACCTCATCTACAAATGATCCGCAGGCCAGCCAATGCTGAGCTCCAATTTCTTTCTGGAGCCAGCCGTCATGATGCGCCCCGACGCCAAAGTCGAAAAAGTCTATCTATACCCCAAGCCGGTGGATTTCCGAAAATCCATCGATGGCCTGGCCGCCCTGGTCGAGCTGGATATCAAGGTGGCGGTGTTCGACCCGGTGCTGTTCGTCTTCCTCAACCGCGCGCGCAGCCGGGTGAAGATTTTGTATTGGGAGCGCAACGGCTTTTGCCTGTGGCTCAAGCGATTGGAGGCTGAACGCTTCAAGTCGCATCCGGAACCTGGCGAAGATGCGATCGTGCTGACGGCCCAGGAGTTGAACTGGTTGTTGGACGGTATCGACCTGTGGCGCAACCGGCCGCACCAGGTTTTGACCCCTAGGTTCGTCACCTGAGCCGGTATAATCCACGGCATGATTTCTGTGCCCGAAACCCTTCCTGATGACCCCGCCGCGCTCAAGCAATTGCTCGCTGAGGTGTTGTCGTCGGCGCAGGAATTGGCCAAGGACAAGGATGGGCAGATCGAGCGCCTGCGCGAACAAAACGCGCTGTTGATCCAGCGCCTGTTCGGCCGTAAATCCGAGCAGAGCAGCGACCCGGATTCACCGCAGCTAGTGGCCTGTCTGGTTAATCCAATAACTCATTCCGAATTACAGCCAGCTTTGCTCGATGCACGGAGCTGATAATCGACTCAGCCGTTTTGCTCCAGCGGAACGGCTTAGCCGAATGTTCGTTATGAGCCTCAATGAAGCGACGTATCGCCGCTCTCAGGTCAGCCACGCTGCTGAAGGCATCACGATAAAGCGCCCGTCTTTCCAGTTGCGCAAACCAGCCCTCCACGGCGTTCAGCCACGAGGCGCTGGTCGGTGTGAAGTGCAGCTTGAAACGGGGATGCTTCTCCAGCCATTCCCTGACGGCAGCGGTCTTGTGAGTCGAGCTGTTGTCCAGAATTACATGCAGGTCCAGCTCGGCGGGAGTGCTGCGGTCGATCTGTCGAAGGAACTCCAAAAACTCCTTGGCCCTGTGCCGCTGGGTGATACGGCCGATGACCTTACCCGTCAGGATGTCAAAGTCTGCGTACAGACTGGCCGTACCGTGGCGCTTATAGTCATGCGTCCGCCGCTCAATCTGCCCGGGCTTGAGCGGCAGCATGGGCTGTGTGCGGTCCAGCGCCTGGATCTGTGTTTTTTCGTCAACAGATAGCACCAGGGCGTTGTCGGGCGGATTCAAATAGAGCCCGACGACATCGACCACTTTGTCTGCAAAGTGCGGGTCGTTACTGATCTTGAAGGTTTTCAACCGGTGCGGCTTGAGGTCGGCAGCAGCCCACACCTGTGCGACCTGCCAGATGCTGACCCCAGCGTACTTGGCCATCAACCGTAGGCTCCAGTGGGTAGCTTCGCGCGGGACTCGCTGGGTCGTCAGCGTCAGGATTTCCTTGATCTTCGCTTCGTTGAGCTTGCGAGGCGCTCCACTGCGCCGCAGGTCACTCAGCCCCTCCAGACCGGTCTCCTGGTAGCGTTTACGCCATTTGAAGACCACTGGCGCAGAGACTTGCAGCTGCTCGCTGATCTCCTTGGGCGTGAGACCGTTGGCCAGCAGCAACAGAATTCTGGCCCGCTGGCCGATGCTCTGAGGCAGCGATCCCATGCGTAACCAGCCTTGCAGCATGTCGGCATCACTGGGACTCAAGAAGAATGGGGCTGCTGGCCGGGCCATATGGGAGCTCAATTCATGACGATAGAGCGCGCAGTATACTGGCCCGGCATTAGATTAACGAATTTTACAGACATTTCACTAGAGATGTTCAACGAAGCGGAAAGCCTGGCCGAAGCGGCGGCTGAAGCTCCGGCCGCTGAGGTCGAGGAAGAAGTCGTTGCGCCGACCAAGCGCCGCGGCAAGCGCAAGCCGTTACCGGCCGAACTACCGCGTGTCGAGGTCATCCACGAACTGCCCGAACACGAACTGACCTGCGAATGCGGTTGCCGCAAGCAGGCCATAGGCGAAGAAACCAGCGAGCAGCTGGAAATCATCCCGATGCAGGTTCAGGTGATCCGCCACATTCGCAAGACCTATGCCTGCAAGGCCTGCGAAAGCGCGCCGGTCACCGCTGACAAACCGGCCCAACTGATCGAGAAAAGCCTGGCCAGCCCGAGCGTGCTGGCGATGCTGCTGACCAGCAAATACGCCGACGGCATCCCACTGTATCGCTTCGAAAAGATGCTCAGTCGCCATGGCATCGACATCCCCCGGCAGACCCTGGCGCGCAGGGTGATCCAGTGCGGCGAACTGCTACAACCGTTGCTCAACCTGATGCGCGACAGGCTGCTGGACAGTCCGGTGATCCACTGCGATGAAACCCGCGTGCAGGTGCTCAAGGAGCCTGGGCGCGATCCGAGCAGCCACTCCTGGATGTGGGTGCAGACCGGTGGCCCGCCTGGCAAACCGGTGATCCTCTTCGACTACACAACCAGCCGCGCGCAGGAGGTGCCGCTGCGCCTGCTCGACGGTTATCGCGGCTACCTGATGACCGACGATTACGCCGGCTACAACGCCGTGGCCGCACAACAAGGTGTTGAACGCCTGGCCTGCTGGGCGCATGCGCGCGCAAGTTCGTCGAAGCGCAAAAGGTGCAACCGAAGGGCAAAACCGGGCGTGCCGACATCGCGTTGGGGATGATCAACAAGCTCTACGGCATCGAGCGCGAACTTAAGGATGCCAGCGATGAACAGCGCTACCGGGGCCGCCAGCAGCACAGCCTACCGCTCCTCGATCAGCTCAAGACCTGGCTGGAGAAAACCCAGCCGCAGGTCACGGCGCAGAATGCCCTGGGCAAAGCAGTGAACTACCTGGCGAGCAACTGGAGCCGACTCGAACGCTACATCGAGGCTGGCCACCTGCCGATCGATAACAACGCTGCCGAGCGCGCGATCCGGCCCTTCGTCATAGGTCGCAAGAACTGGCTGTTCAGCGACACGCCGAAAGGCGCGACCGCCAGCGCCCAACTCTACAGCCTGGTGGAAACCGCCAAGACCAATGGCCAGGAGCCCTACGCCTGGTTGCGCCATGTCCTCGAACGCCTGCCGCTGGCCAACAGCGTTGAAGCCTACGAAGCGCTGCTGCCTTGGAACTGCCAACCAACGACGCCACTGTAAAACGCAAAACCTCTCCAGAGGGAGGTGGGGTCTATGGAGCGCTTACGATAAAGCCGTTGCGGTTGAGTTCATCAAGCAACTGATTGGCAGTCACCACCTGCTGCATGGCCGCCACTTCGACGATCACCAGCTTGTAGCTCTGCGTCGGTGCACTGAAGATTTCCGGCTCCAAGCGCACCCACACCTGCTTACCGCCAGTCGTGACCTTCAGCGTGGTTTCGCCGCCATCACCATCCTGGGGCAGACGCTCGTAGACTACTTCGCCGCCGATCGACTTGATCGCATTCTGGTAGTTGCGCAGCAACTGCAGCGGGCTCGGCTGGCTGTCTACCGCGTTGTGGAAATAGCGAATCTGCGTGGCATCGCCTTCCACGGTCTGGCGCTGTGGTACGCCGTCCTGAGTACCGGTGGCGAACTGCGCGGCATTGTAGTTCTGCTCGTACTCGACGATATGCGAGTTCGGGTAGCGAGACAGCAGCGGATGGTCCTTCGACCACGCCGTGTCATCGGCTGCCAGCACCGCTACGCTCAGCCCAACAACCGACCACAGCAGCATGTGCAAGCAGCTGCGCGCAATTCCCATGGCATTTCTCCTGCTGCATTCGGGGCGCGGCGTGCGCCCACCTACAGCAGTGACTTTAGACCAGCCGCTACCGAGCAGCCGCCTACCCCCCCCACGGGCAAGTCACCCGGCAAGCTAACACCGCGCTCGGCGCAATCCGCTACCGCTGCGATTAACCCAGTCAGCTCGAAACCCTGGGCGCTGAGCCACGCCTGATCGTAGTAGGTGTCGGCATAGCGCTCGCCACCATCGCAGAGAATCGCCACCACCGAGCCGGACTCACCCGCCGCAACCATCCGCTGCGCCACCAGCAATGCGCCAATCAGATTGGTGCCGCTGGAGCCACCCACTTTCCGGCCCAGGCGCTGCGCCAAGTAATGCATGGCGGCCAGAGACAAGGCATCTGGCACCTTGCACATGGCATCGATCACTGACGGCAGAAAGGACGCCTCGACCCGGGGCCGACCGATGCCTTCGATACGCGAACCATGGTTCAGGCACAAGCTGGCATCACCCGTGCAGTAGTAATCGAAGAACACCGAACGCTCGGCATCAGCGCACAACACCTGAGTGCTGTGGCGGCGGTAACGCACATAACGCCCCAGCGTGGCCAGAGTACCGCCGGTGCCAGGACTGGACACCAGCCAGCTTGGCTCAGGGAAACGTTCGCTGCGCAGCTGCTGGAAGATCGACTCGGCAATATTGTTGTTGGCGCGCCAGTCGGTGGCGCGCTCGGCGTAGGTGAACTGATCCATAAAATGCCCACCGGTCTCACGCACCAGGCGCTCAGACTCGGCGTAGATCTGCGTCGGGTCCTGTACCAGATGGCTCTGCCCGCCGTAAAAAGCGATCTGCGCGATCTTCTCCTTCGAGGTGCTGGCCGGCATCACCGCAATAAACGGCAACCCCAGCAAGCGGGCAAAATAGGCCTCGGAAATCGCCGTGGAGCCGCTGGACGCCTCGATCACCGGCGCGCCGGGTTTGAGCCAGCCGTTACACAGCGCATAAAGAAACAGCGAACGCGCCAGGCGATGCTTGAGACTACCAGTGGGATGGCTGGACTCATCCTTGAAATACAGTTCGACACCCGGCAAGCCTGGCAGCGCCAGGGGAATCAGGTGGGTGTCGGCGCTGCGCTGAAAGTCCGCCTCGATGATGCGGATCGCTTCACGCGCCCAGGTTCGGGTATCACTCATCACTTTGTCCTCAATCCAGAACACCAGCAGGCATGGGCGTCGCTCCCTGCCACTGACTCAGTAAGACACCGGCAAACACCAATGCAGCGGCCACTATCTGCAAGGTATTCAGGCTTTCGCCTAATAGCAGTATGGCGAACAGCAGGGTGAACACCGGGATCAGGTTGGTAAAGGCCGACGCCTGATTGGCCGGCAAGCGGCTGACGCCGAAGTTGTACAGCCCGTAAGCGCCCACCGTGACCAATATGCCTAGGTACGCCACCGCGCCCAGGCCCATGGGGCTGACGCTGGTTGGCAAAGGTGCACTGAACAGCGCCAGGGGTAGAAAGAAAATAGTGCCGACAAAGGCCACCATGGCGGTGAGCAGAAAGGGCGAATAGCGTGATGACAAATGCTTGAGCAACAGGGTGTAACCCATGGCGCAGAGCATCGCTAGCAGCTCGTAGAAGTTGCCGAGAATCGGGTTGCTGGCATGCTCATCGGCGCTACCGGCCAAGCTAAGCCATACGGCGCCGATCAACGCCAGGAGAAAGCCCGCAAGGGTGATGCGGCTGATCCGCTCGCGCAGGAAGATAAACGCACCCACCGCCACCAGCAGCGGCAGCAAAGCCGTGACCATGCCCGCTTGCGCTGCGCTGGTGTGCTGCAGCGCCAGGGCTTCAAAGAGAAAGTACAGACAGGGTTCGCAGGCCGCCAAGCCCAACAGGTACTTCCAGTCACCGGCGCGGTAGTGCATCTGCCCACGCCAGCGCCAAGCCAGCAAGAACACCAAGCTACCGAGGGCCATACGGCCGAAAATCACCCACAGCGGCGGCAGCTCGGCAAAGGCCAGCTTGAGCGCAATAAAGGAACTGCCCCACAGCGCCATGGCGATCACCAGGCAGATCACCGCGATGCCCCTTGCCCGCTCACCCATACCCAAGCCCCTAGCTAAAGGCTGCAGTGTAGAGAGACCGGCGCGCTGCCGACAGATACAGTCAGCGCCGCGAACTGTGCGGGGTGGTTCGAGACGAGACAGCCGACGCGGCTAAAGCCCCTCCCACAGGAAGCGCGACGCAACCGGCACCTTATTGTTCCCAGGGCTTACCGCGAGTTTGCTCATTGATCCGCAGCTTCTGCTGCAACGCGGCCTTGGCCAGCATATGGGCGCTGACCGGTGCGGTGATAAACAGAAACAGGGCGATCAACAGCTCATGCAGGCTGACGCCCTCGCCGCGAAAACTGAAGTAGATCAGCGAGGCAATCACCATGCCGCCCACACCCAGGGTGCTGGCCTTGGTCGGGCCGTGCAGGCGCATAAAGAAATCCGGCAGGCGGTACAGGCCAATCGCACCGATCAAGGCGAACAGGCTGCCGATCAGCAGAAACAGCGCCACCAGCGCTTCGATCCAGGTATCCATTCAGCAGTCTCCGTAGAACGTTGTTACTCAATGATGTCGCCGCGCAGCAAATACTTGGCCACCGCCACCGTGCCGATAAACCCCATAACCGCAATCAGCAGGGCCGCTTCAAAATACAGGTCCGAACCCAGCCAGATGCCGAACAGCACCAGCATGGCAATCGCGTTGATATACAGGGTATCCAGGGCAAGGATGCGGTCGGGTAGGTCCGGGCCGATGATCAGGCGCGCCATGGTCAGCACCAGGGCCAGGCCGATGATCAGCAGGCACAGCGGAATCACGTAGGCGAGCATGTGAATACCTCCAGCAAGGGTGCTTCGTAGCGTTGTTTGATTTCTGCCACCAAGACGTCGGCGTCCGGCACATCCAGGCCGTGCACCAGCAACATCTTGCGGTCATCGCTGAGGTCGGCAGAGACCGTGCCCGGGGTCAGGGAGATGATGCTGGTGAGCATGGTCAGGGCCAGCTCATCTTCCAGCAGCAAGGGAATCTCCACGAAGGCCGGGCGCAGCTTGGCGGGCGAGCCGAGGATCAGTTTGGCCACCTGCAGGTTGGCCATGACGATATCGCCAAGAATGCGCAGCAGAAACAGGCACAGCTTGAGCGGCTTGTAGACCCGTGGCGGGTTGATCCAAAACACCTGGGTCAGCAGCGGAATCGCCCAGCCGAGCAGCGCGCCGAGCAGCCAGTGGCCCAGGCTCAAGTCATTCATCAACAGTAGCCAGACCAGCAGCAGGCACAGGCTCAGCAGCGGATGGGGTAACCAGCGACGTGCTTTCATCGTGCAGCTCCCGATTCGATGATTTGCCGGTACAGCGCCAGGTCATGCAGCTGGCTGGCCGTGGCCTCGACATAACTGAGCAGCGGCGCAGCACCGACCATCAGCAGCAGGCTGAGCAGCAGCAAGCCAGCACAGGCCAGCAGCCGGCCGTAATCCAGCTCGGCGCTGTCCAGCTGACTCAGGCCAACGCGCCAGAACAGCATGCTGCCGGCGCGACTTAGGGCAATCAGGGTCAGCAAGCCGCCGCCCAGTACCACCGGCCACAGCATTAGCGCCTGCACACCCGGCTCTAGCGAGCGCAGCAACAGCAGCTTGCCGATAAACCCGGAAAGCGGCGGCAGGCCGGCCACGGCAATCGCACCGAAAAAGAACAGGCCGCCGAGCAGGTGCGGATTCTGTAGCGCCGGCCCCTGCACCAGCAGCGCTTCTTTAACGCCACGTTGGCGGGCAATCAGGTCGGCCAGCAGGAACAACCCACCGGAAACCCAGGTGCTGTGCACCAGGTAATACAGCGCACCGGCCAGGGCTTGTTCGGTGCCGATGGCAATACCGGCGAGCACGGTGCCGACCGACACCACCACCAGATAGGCCAAGAGACCTTGCAGGCTGACCGCCGCCAGCGCGCCAATCACGCCCAGTGCCAGGGTCAGCAGGGCAATCGGCCAGAGCCAGTCGCCCGCCATATTGGCCAGGCTGCCGGCCTCATCGCCGAAGATCAGCGTGTACACGCGGATGATCGAATACAGACCGACCTTGGTCATGATCGCAAACAGCGCCGCGACCGGCGCAGTGGCCGAGGCATAGGCCTTGGGGAGCCAGAAATACAGCGGCAGAAATGCCGCCTTGAGGCCGAACACCACGAGCAGCAACAACCCGGCAGCGCCCAGCAGCGCCGCATCATCCGCCCCGGCAGCGGCCACGCGAATAGCCATATCAGCCATGTTCAGGGTGCCGGTGATGCCATACAGCACGCCGACCGCAAGCAGGAAGAACGCCGAGCCCACCAGATTCAGCACCACGTAATGCAACCCCGCACGCACCCGCTCTGCCCCGCCACCATGCACCAGCAGCGCATAGGAGGCGATCAGCAGAATCTCGAAGAACACGAACAGGTTGAACAGATCGCCGGTGAGGAAGGCGCCGTTGATGCCCATCAGCTGGAACTGGAACAGCGCATGAAAACTCTGCCCACGCTCATCGTCGCCACGCACCGCATACAACAAGGCGAAGCTGCCAAGCACCGCCGTAACCACCAGCAGCAAGGCGCTCAGCCGATCGAGCAGCAGGATGATGCCGAACGGCGCCGCCCAGTTACCGGCGGCATACACCTGCAGCACGCCCTGATCGGCCAGCCAGAGCAGATAGCCGCTCAACGGCAGCAGCAATAGAGTTGCCACCAGTGACAAGCTGCGTTTGACCCGCAGGCTCAGGCCCGCGCCCAGCAGCAACAGGCTGCCGGCAAACATTGGCAGCAGAATGGGCAGAATCAAGCCGTGATTCATTGTGCAGGCTCCTGGCCGTCAACATGGTCGGTCTGGGTTTCACCTACGCTGCGCAGCGCCAGCACCACCACGAAGGCCGTCATGGCAAAACCGATCACGATGGCGGTCAGCACCAGCGCCTGAGGCAGCGGGTCCGCGTATTGGTTGCCCTGGCCGATCACCGTGACCACGCCGCTCTGCAAGCGGCCCATGGCAAACAGGAACAGGTTTACCGCATAGGAAATCAGCGTCAGCCCCAGCACCACCGGGAAGGTCCGGGCGCGCAGCAGCAGGTACACGCCGCTGGCGGTGAGGATGCCCAGAGTCGCGGCAAATATGGCTTCCATCTCAAAGCACCTCTTCTACAGCTTTTTCCTGGGTCAACTTGCCCAGGTTGGCGAGAATCAGCAGGGTCGCACCGACAACCGTCAGGTACACGCCCAGATCGAACAACATGGCGGTGGCTAGCTCAATTTCACCGATCAGCGGGATATGGAAATGACCGAAGGCCGAGGTCAGGAACGGCCGGTCAAACAGCCAACTGCCCAGGCCCGTCAGACCGGCAACCAATACACCGAGGCCGGCCATGCCCTGATAATTCAGCGGCAGGCGCGACTGCGTCCACTGCACGCCGCTGGCGACGTATTGCAGGATCAGCGCCACGGCCGTCACCAAGCCGGCGATAAAACCGCCACCGGGCAGGTTGTGGCCACGCAGGAAGATAAACACCGAGACCAGCAGCGCCATCGGCAACAGCACCCGCGACAGGGTGGCTAGGATCAATGGGTGGCGGTCACGCGCCCAGCTGCGGCCCTGCGCATCGACCTTCGGCTGGAACAGGCGCAGGCCGTCGAGCAGCGCGAAGATGCCTACGGCGGCAATCGCCAGCACGGTGACCTCGCCCATGGTGTCGAAGCCGCGGAAGTCCACCAGAATCACGTTGACCACGTTGGTGCCGCCGCCGCCCGGCACACTGTTCTCCAGGAAGAACGCCGAAATACTGTCGTAAGGCCGCGTCAGCACGGCGAACACCAGCATCGCCACCATCACCCCGCTGCCCACCGCCAGGGTGAAGTCGCGCAGACCGCGCAGGCTGCTCGACTCGACACGGGTATGCGCCGGCAGAAAGAACAGCGCGAGCATCAGCAGGATGATCGTCACCACCTCCACTGACAGCTGGGTCAGGGCCAGATCCGGCGCCGAATAGCGGGCGAACGCCAGAGCCACCATCAGCCCGACCACGCTGAGCATCAGCAATGAGACCAGACGCTGGCGATGGAAGATAACCGTCACAAGTGCGGCCAGGGCCATGATGCCCAGGCCCAAGGCAGTGATGCCGTCGATCTTCGCCATGGCCAGCGGTCCGCTGATTTGTGGCAACGAACTCAAGCCCTGGGTCACCACGATTAACGCTGCCGCGAGTAACAGAGCCAGGTAACGCTGCAGCGAAGCATTTTCTAACCACCGGGTCACGGCGGAACACGCCTGGATCACAAGCACTACACCACGTTCAAAGATCAACTTGGCATCTACGCTCGGCAGCCCGGCATACCAGCGGAACAGCGGCTGACGGAACACGTACACCAGAATCCCGCCGAACAAGGCAATAAAGCTCATCAGCAGCGGCAGGTTGAAGCCGTGCCAGATTGCCAGGCTGTAACTCGGCACATCACCACCCAGGGTGGCGGCTGCGGCTGCGGCCAGCAGCGGCGCCACAGTGTAGGCCGGGACAATCCCCACCAGCAGGCAGAGGAACACCAGAATCTCCACCGGTACCTTCATATAGCGCGGCGGCTCATGCGGCGGGTAATGCGGCAAGTCGACCGGCTCACCGTTGAAGAAAACGTCGTGGATAAAACGCAGCGAATAGGCCACCGAGAACACCCCGGCCAGAGTTGCCGCCGCCGGGATCACCCAGTTGAAGCTGCCCAGCAGGTGCTGGTTGAGCGTTTCGGTAAAGAACATTTCCTTGCTCAGGAAGCCGTTGAGCAGCGGCACCCCGGCCATCGCCGAGGCCGCCACCATGGCCAGCACGGCCGTATGCGGCATGTACTTCCACATACCGTTGATGCGCCGCATATCGCGGCTGCCGGTTTCGTGGTCGATGATCCCCGCCGCCATAAACAGCGAGGCCTTGAAAGTGGCGTGGTTGATGATATGGAACACCGCCGCCACGGCCGCCAGGCGCGTATCGAGGCCGAACAGCAAGGTGATCAGACCCAAGTGGCTGATGGTCGAATAGGCCAGCAAGCCCTTGAGGTCATGCTGAAACAGTGCCATCCCGGCGCCGACCAGCAAGGTCACCAGGCCAGTGATGCTGACCAGGTAGAACCACCACTCCGACCCCGCCAGCGCCGGGTACAGACGCGCCAGGAGAAACACCCCGGCCTTGACCATGGTCGCCGAGTGCAGATAGGCCGACACCGGCGTCGGCGCGGCCATGGCATGGGGCAACCAGAAATGGAACGGGAACTGCGCCGACTTGGTGAACACCCCCAACAGCACCAGAATCAACGCCAACGGGTACAGCTCGTGGGCGCGAATCGCATAACCGGCCGCCAACACCTGGGACAGCTCGAAACTGCCAGCGATATGGCCGATCAACAGAATCCCGGCGAACAGCGCCAGGCCACCGCCGCCGGTCACGGCCAGGGCCATGCGCGCGCCTTTGCGGGCATCCGAACGAGCGCCCCAGAAACCGATCAGCAAAAACGACGACAGGCTGGTCAGTTCCCAGAACATCAACATCAGCAGCAGGTTTTCCGAGAGCACCACGCCGAGCATGGCGCCCATGAACAACAGGAGAAAGGCGAAGAAGCGCCCCATTGGCTCCTTCTTCGACAGGTAGTAGCGTGCGTAGAGAATGACCAGCAGGCCAATACCGAGAATCAGCAGAGCAAACAGAAAGCCCAAGCCATCCAGACGCAGGCTGAGATTCAGGCCCAGCGCCGGCAACCACTCCAGCTTGACCTTAAGCAGCTCACCGGCGAACACCGCAGACTGCTGCGAGAGCAGCACTACCAGCGCCGTCAGTGGCGCGACCCCTGCCGCTGCGGCGCAGGCGGAACGGCCCAGGCGCTCGGCCAGTAGCGGCAGAAAGATGCCGAGAAATGGCAAGGCGATGATCAGCGCAAGCGTCATAGAAAAACCCCTTAATACGAACCCGGCACGTACCCGTCCCCGGCTGACTCCCTAACCTGCTCACTGGCGGTCAACCACAGGCGTTTGCCTGCGTTGCAACCCGCGCAAAAGTATTGCACCGCGCGCCGACGAAAGCCCGTCGGCGCAAAAGCGTGCGCGATTATCCATAACTATCGGCCGGCCGTCATGGATAGAATTATTACTAAACGCTGAGTATTCCGCGAGCTTGCCTGAAAAACCTGCGAAACACCGATAAACATCTGGTTTGTCTGGAAAAAAGACAATAAAAAACCGGATCAGTCAGAACTGATCCGGCTTCCTAGGAACTCAATGAGTAACGCGGCTGGTGCCATTCACGGTCATGATCCGTACACGCTCACCGACGCGGAATATCTGATTCTCTTCGACCGCCTGGACGTAGGCTCGCATGCTGCCGTCATCCTCCAGCACGGTAATTTCCACGCCCTGGGTACGGGTCAGACCTTCCTCGGTCATCGCCCCCAGCAGACCACCGGCCACTGCACCGATCACTGCGGCTACCGCACTGCCACGGCCGCCACCGACGCTGCTACCGGCCACGCCACCGATTACCGCACCGGCACCGGCGCCGATTGGGGTTTTCGTGCCTTCGATCTTCACTGGACGCAACGCTTCGATGGTGCCCATACGCACGGTCTGCACAGTGCGTGCTTCATCACGCGAGTAGGTGTCGCCGGTCAGGCTGGAGGCGCAACCACCCAACAGGGCCAGCGCGGCAAACGAGGCAGCCAACAGAAAGGGTTTACGCATGATTGTTTCTCCAGTTAGGCAGGTGCTCATTAAAACGCCTGGGCAGCGCCGCTGTCACCCGCCAATATGCGGCAAAACTTTACCCAAGCTGCAGCGCAGGAGCCCGGCGCGACACTTCGCCGCGTGCAGTCACGGCCTCCAATCAGCCTAAGCTAAGACTTGGCTTGGGGGATTTATGGATTACTTTATCGTCGCCATCACCAGTATTGCCGGGCTGTACTTCCACTGGTGGTTGTATGTGCGAATCAAACGCTGGATGGATCGCGACCTGGCGCTGTCACTGGCTGGCGACTCAACGGCCAAACGCAACTATATGCTTGCTCGCCTGACTGAGGCGCAGGCCGCCGGCATCAAGCGCAGCGACCTGCCCGCCTGGCTGGAGCAAGCTGCCGCGCAATACTCCGGCGACTGAAGCGAACTCAGGGCGCCAGGCGCTCACGCAGCCAGGCGGCGCCCTGCAAACAAAAATTAAGGCGATCATGCAGACGGCTGGAACGGCCCTGCCAGAACTCGATACGCTCCGGCAGCAGACGATAGCCCCCCCAGTGCGGCGGGCAATGTGGCGCGCGATCGAGAAAACGCTGCTCGGTTTCTGCCAGCAGGCCTTCCAGCTCGGCACGGTCGGCAATCACCCGGCTCTGCGGCGAAGCCCAGGCACCCAATCGGCTGCCCAGCGGACGCACCTGGAAGTAGGCATCGCACTCTTCGGCACTCACCCGCTCGACGCGCCCTTCGATACGCACCTGCCGCTCCAGGCTGGGCCAGAAGAAGGTCATGGCGGCAAAGGGATTGGCGGCCAGGTGCTGGCCCTTGGCACTGTCGTAGTTGCTGAAGAAGGTAAAGCCGCGCGTATCCAGACCTTTGAGCAGCAGCACCCGACAATGCGGACGCCCTTGGGCATCGACGGTCGCCAGGGTCATGGCATTAGGCTCGACCGGCAGTTGCTCGGTCTTCACTGCATCGGCAAACCATTGCTCGAACAGTGCAAAGGGCTCAAGCGGCGCTTGCGCCTCGCTCAAGCCATCGCGGGTGTAGTCACGGCGCATATCAGCCAGGGTTTGAGTCATCGGCAAATCCTCTCGAACAAGTACTGCCTAGCTTACCCGCGAGCGCTCTATCTGGCTTGATCTGCGGCAACACGCCGCTGCCTAGCGGCTATTGGCACAGCGTCTTACTGGCTGCTGGCTGGCTTATCAGCCTTGGCTACAGTTTTCGCACTCTTGTCAGCGGCAGGCTTGACAGCGGCTACTGCAGTGACGGGTGCCGGTGCAGGTTGGCTGTACTTGGAAATCAACGCGTTGAGGGTGGCTTTCGAGGTCAGGAGGATTTCCACTCGGCGGTTCAACGCACGGCCTTGCTGACTGTCGTTGGCGGCGCGCGGCATGTCCGAGCCCAGGCCCTTGACCATCAGACGGTTCTGCTTGAGACCGCTGAGGCGGAAAATCGAGGTGAACGCACGAGCCCGCTGGTGGCTCAGTTCACGGTTGGCGCTTACTTCACCGCTGCTGTCGGCGTGGCCGAGAATCAGCACACCGATGGTTTCATCACTTTCCAGCAGTTTGGCCATGCGGCTCAGCGGGCCGAGGGTGGTCGGCAACATCATATGAGGACGGTCCGGGTTGAACGAACCCAGCACCGGCGCGGTAACGACTAGCAGGTTTTCGCGACGTTCAAACTCGAAATGGGTGCCTTTGATCGCTTCACGCACCTTCGGCTCGTACACATCCAGCCAGGCCTGAGTAACTGCTGGTGGCGGCATTGGCACCACCTTCGGCGCGGGCTTTTCGGATTTCTCGAAAAGGCTACAACCGCTGATCAGTACACACAGAGCGATGACGAGAGTTTTGTTAGCGAGCATCAGGTATCCACACGTGATAAGCAAAAAAGGAGCGGGTCAGTGGCCCGCTCAGAAGCGGACCATGCCATGTTGCGCAGCAGTCTAGCCGAGCCGGCTATAAACAATCAGCTAACAAACGCGCAAGTTTCTGCGCACGGGGGTCCATCAAGACGAACGGTCCTAGATTATTGGTAACAAAACCAAACGCCACGTCCCGCTCCGGGTCGGCAAAACCAATAGAACCGCCAGCGCCAGGATGGCCAAAGGCACGCGGGCCCATGCCGTAGGTGGCGTTGGCCACCTCAGGCTGATCAAGCATGCAGCCCAGACCAAAGCGGGTGCGGGTCAGCAGGGTCTTGTCTTCGCCTACCGCGTGCTCACGGGTCAGCTCGGCCAGCAACTCGCTTTCCAGCAACTGACCATCCAGCAGACCGCTGTAGAAACCGGCCAGACTACGGGCATTGCCGTGACCGTTCGCCGCCGGCTGCTGCATGCGCCGCCACTCGGACTTATTGGTACTGGTCATGATCGACGGTGGATTGGTGAAGGCCCGCGTGCTCATGGCCGCTGGTTCGCTCATCATGGTCTTGAGCAGGCGCTGGGCTGCTGCATCGCCGAAGTTGCCCTTGCCACGGGAGATGATTGCCACCCGATCGAACTCTTCATCCGCCAGGCCAACATGAAAGTCCAGTCCTAGGGGCTTGGCCGTACGCGCAACGATGGACTCGCCCGGCCCGCGCCCCTCGACTCGGCGCAACACCTCTCCCACCAGCCAGCCATAGGTGATCGGCGCATAACCATGGCCCTCACCCAATGGCCACCACGGCTGTTCGGCAGCCAGAGCCGTGGTCATCGCCTGCCAATCGTATAAGGCTTCAGCCGGCAGCATCTCGCGCAAGGCTGGCAGCCCGGCCTGATGGCTGAGCAAGTGGCGCAGAGTGATCCTGTCCTTGCCAGCGGCGGCGAACTCGGGCCAATAGCGTGGGACCGGCGCATCCAGCTCGAGCTTGCCCTCGCCCACCAGTTGCAGCGCGGTCACTGCAGTAAAGGTCTTGGTACAGGAAAACAGGTTGAGGATGGTGTCGCTGTGCCAGGCCTGCTGACCCTCCTTGTCGGCAACCCCGGCCCACAGATCCACCACGGTTTCGCCGCCGATTTGCACGCAGAGCGCCATGCCGCGCTCTTGTGGCTCGTCGAACAGTGCCGCAAAGGCATCTCTCAGCGCTTCGAACTTGAGGTCGAAATAACCCTGTATCTGCACCACCCTACCCCCTTCTTAAGTACTCGGCCAAATCTTCGACAGATTGTTTCAGCTCTGACGCCTGCGGTGAACCCAGCACAAGGCTGGTAATCCTACTATCAGCTTGGCGAATAGCCTTTTACGGAGCCGCTGGAACTGGCGCGGTTACAGACTTGAGCAGCGTTCTCGGCACATCGCGGTTGGCTTTGCGCACGGCTTTGACAAAGCCGTCCCAAGGCCGATCGGTAATGGCGACCAGACCCAGATGACCGTTTTCACCATCCAGCAAACGCCCGGTGACCGGCTGATCGAGATACTGGAACCAGTGCACGCCGACGATTTGCGGCTCTTCCAGGGCCTTGCGCAGAAAATGCGCATAGGCCGGGCCGCGCTCTTCTTCCTTATAAACCTCGGCAACTCCGCCCCAGAACGGCCCACGGTCACGCGAGCCGAAGTGGAACTCGGTGACCATCAACGGTTTGTCCAGCTGGCGCAGGGCAGCAAAGTCATACCCATGCTGCGGCTCACGGGTATAGAAGTTGAAACTCAACACATCGCAGAAGGTCGCACAGGCATTCACCGCCTCGGGGATGCTGCTGGCGAAACGCCCCCCCAGCAGCAGGTGATTGGGCGCGTGCCACTCGAGCGAATCGGCAATGGTCTTGAAGTAGGTCTCGGCATACAGGCGCAAGAATGCCTGCATGTCCTTCTCGATGGCCGGGTACTCGGCGCTTGGCAGCGGCGCCTGAAAACCCGGATCTTCCATCAATTCCCAGGCTGGCAGCTCGATACCCCAGGCGCGAGACAGCCCATTCTGATTGCGATACTTGTCGCGCAGCTGCTTGAGGAAGGCACGCTTGGCCGGCACATCGGTGGTCAGACGCAGCGTGGCGTAGGCCAGGGCGTAACGGCTGCTGGGGTCTTCCGCAGGGCCGGCCCAGGCCAGTTCGTTATAGGCGAAATAACCAAGCAGCCAGGGATTGTCACGATGGTCGCGCGAGGCAATCGCCACTGCGCGTTCGGTGGCCATGGCAAAGCGCGGGTCGAATGGATCAGGCATCGCGCCCCACCAGTCGACGCCGGTGCTGATGGTGGCGTAATCGCCATGAATCGACAGTGGAATACTGAATGGCATGCGCGTATCGCCGCCAAAAGCTGCGTCACTCCAGTTACCCAGGGTGTTGAAACCCCAGGCCTGCAGGCGGTCCTGGCTCAGCGTGCGCCAGGCAAGCGGATCAATCTGACCATAGCTGCGTTGCAAGTTGGCCTGGTAGAAATCGAACCAGCGCCCGCTGGCAAACGCCCGCCCCTGGTTGGCGCCGGTGTCGCTACGGCTGTCGGAGGTACCGAAATAAGCCGCCAGCGCCTCACCCGGTTGCGGCAACCCGGTAAACATCGCCTCACGCCCCTCGACGTAAGTAGCACTCTGTTGCGCGGTGACCGCATTGACGCCCAGCGAGTAGAACGGATGGCCTTCAGGAGTTACCAGAAACCAGCGGCCATCACGCTTCTCGGTACGGAAGAAACCGCTCGCCTCAAACGGCTGCCCGCTGGTCCAACCGGCAAACTTGTCCTGCGCAGGGCGTTCGGCCAGCCAGGTATGCAATTGTTTCTGCTCCTGAGCCACCGCCTGCTGCAGTTGCTCGTAGCTCTTAACCTTGCCCGGCCAATCAGCGCGCGTGTACTGGCCGTAACGGTCAACGATAGCGGCATAGGCCGCCGCCGAAAGTTGCTCGCCGTTTACGCCAAACTGGCTGATCAGAATATCTTGCGCGGACTTCGGCTGCGGCATGGACAGAGTGACCGAGCTGACCTTGCTCAGGTCCAGCGTACCCGTGACCGTATCCGCCAGCAGCAGGCGCTGACCCTTGTGCGTCCAGGGCATCGGCGCACCGGCACGCATGCCTTGATCGCGGGGCGAAGTAGCCTGCAAGGGAATCAACAGGGTTTGCGCAGGGCCGGCAGGCAAGGCAATACGCGTACTCAAGCGCTGGCCGTCAGTGCTCTCAATCAGCACATCCAGAGTCAGCGCCCAGTCCATGGCGTTCTGCACACGCAGGCTCACCTGCGTTTGCTGCGACCAGTCCCAGCTACCGTCTTGCGGGGTCAGCTTTAGGCTCGGTTGTTCAGCAGCATGGAAGGTCACTCGCCGCAGCACTTCGCCTTGCGGAGTCGGCTCGCCAATGCGGTTGGGTAGATCGGCATCCTGCGTCGTGACCTGCACGGCATCCATTGGCCGGACAAAATTGAACAGTTCCTGCGGTTCTTTCGCCATGGCTGCACTGGCAAACCCCACGAGCGCTGATACCAGAACAGCCGTTTGCAGCCTGCGCTTGACCTTCACGAACCACACTCCCCCATTGTTTCAACCGCCCCGGGCGATACTGCCCGAGGCAAAATCCAGGCCCTGTAGCTGACCAAGGCATTGTCCACACGCATTAGGAACCGATACCGTGCGGCGAGTTGCCTACCAGATGGACTGCTAGGGATGGTCTGAAAAAGACTTCCTGATTTTGGCAAAATATCCGCACTCCACCCGCCGAGTTTTCCGATGAAGCAGATGACCTTCGCCGACGCCGAGTACGCCGGCAAGCGCAAGCAGACCCGCAAAGAATTGTTCCTGATCGAGATGGATCGGGTAGTGCCATGGAAAGGGTTGATCGCTTTGATCGAGCCGCATTATCCAAAGGGTGAAGGCGGCCGACCGTCCTATCCGCTGATGGCGATGCTGCGAGTGCATCTGATGCAAAACTGGTTCGGTTACAGCGATCCGGCGATGGAAGAGGCGCTGTACGAGACCACCATCCTACGCCAGTTTGCCGGGCTGACTCTGGAGCGCATTCCTGACGAAACCACCATCCTCAACTTCCGCCGCTTGCTGGAAAAACACGAACTGGCTGCCGGCATCCTGGCCGTGATCAATGGCTACCTGGGTGACCGTGGTTTGTCGCTGCGCCAAGGCACCATCGTCGATGCCACGCTGATCAACGCGCCGAGTTCAACCAAGAACAAGAACGGTAAGCGTGACCCTGAGATGCACTCAACCAAGAAAGGCAATCAGTATTACTTCGGCATGAAGGCGCACATCGGGGTGGATGACGAGTCTGGCTTGGTGCACAGCGTGGTGGGTACTGCCGCCAACGTGGCGGATGTCACCCAGGTCGATAAGCTGCTGCACGGCGAGGAAAACATGGTGGGGGCCGATGCCGGATATACCGGTGTCGAGAAGCGCCCCGAGCATGAGGGCCGTCAAGTGATCTGGCAGGTTGCAGCACGGCGTAGCACTTACAAGAAACTCGGTAAGCGCAGCGCGCTGTACAAAGCCAAGCGCAAAATCGAGAAGGCCAAGGCCCAAGTGCGAGCCAAGGTCGAGCATCCGTTTCGGGTGATCAAGCGTCAGTTCGGTTATGTGAAGACGCGCTTCCGTGGCCTGGTCAAAAACACGGCGCAACTGGTGACTTTATTCGCGCTGTCAAATCTGTGGATGGCGCGCCGACATTTACTGACGAATGCAGGAGAGGTGCGCCCGTAATGCTGGAAATGGCTGCCGCGAGGTGCTCGCGGCGGCTAAAAACACAGAAATGAGCCGGTAATCTGATCGTTTTTGATCGATTTATCACTTTCGAAATCAGCAGAGGCTGACGTCAGCCAGAAATGCATGGCTACTTCAGAGGATCCCTAGGGAAACTCTGAATAAGTCTTCCTGATTTTGGCAAAATGCCCGGACGCCACCCACCGAGTTTTCCGATGAAGCAGATGACCTTCGCCGATGCCGAGTACGCCGGCAAGCGCAAGCAGACCCGCAAAGAGTTGTTCCTGATCGAGATGGATCGGGTGGTGCCGTGGAAGGGCTTGATTGCCCTGATCGATCCACATTACCCCAAGGGTGAAGGCGGTCGCCCGGCGTACCCGTTGATGGCGATGCTGCGTGTTCATCTGATGCAAAACTGGCTCGGTTACAGCGATCCTGCGATGGAAGAGGCGCTGTACGAAACGACCATTCTGCGGCAGTTCGCCGGGTTGAGCCTGGAGCGTATCCCTGACGAAACCACCATCCTCAACTTCCGTCGCGTACTGGAAAAAAACGAACTGGCGGCTGGCATCTTGGCTGTGATCAACGGCTACCTGGGGGATCGCGGCCTGTCCCTGCGCCAGGGCACCATCGTCGATGCGACGTTGATCAATGCGCCCAGCTCGACCAAAAACAAAGACGGTAAACGCGACCCGGAGATGCACCAGACCAAGAAGGGCAACCAGTACTACTTCGGCATGAAGGCCCACATCGGTGTGGATGACAAGTCTGGACTGGTGCACAGCGTGGTGGGCACGGCGGCCAACGTGGCGGACGTCACCCAGGTGGATAAGCTGCTGCATGGCGACGAGAACGTGGTTTGTACCGACGCAGGTTACACCGGTGTGGAAAAGCGTCCGGAGCATGAGGGTCGGAAGGTTATCTGGCAGGTGGCGGCACGCCGCAGCACCTACAAGAAACTCGATAAGCGCAGCGCGCTATACAAAGCCAAGCGCAAGATCGAGAAGGCCAAAGCCCAGGTGCGCGCCAAGGTCGAGCACCCGTTTCGGGTGATCAAGCGGCAGTTCGGCTATGTGAAGACGCGCTTCCGCGGCCTGGCCAAGAACACGGCGCAGTTGGTCACGCTGTTTGCGCTGTCGAACCTGTGGATGGCACGCAGACATTTACTGGCAACTGCAGGAGAGGTGCGCCCGTAATATGGGCAATAGCCGCCGCGAGGTGCTCGCGGCGGCTAAAAACACAAAAATAAGCGGATGATATGATCGTTTTTGATCGATTTTCCGCTTTCAAAATCAGCGGAGGCTGAAGTCGGCCTGAAACGCATGGCTACTTCAGAGGATCCCTAGCTGATTTCCCGACGAAACGGCGGCAAGGCATTGAGAATCGACTTACCGTAGCGCTGGGTGACCACGCGCCGGTCCAGCAGGGTGATAATGCCGCGATCCGCTTCGGTACGCAGCAGCCGGCCGCAGGCCTGCACCAGACGCAGCGACGCATCCGGCACCGCAATCTCCATAAAGGGGTTGCCGCCACGCGCTTCGATCCACTCGGCCAGGGCCGCTTCCACCGGATCGTCCGGCACGGCGAAGGGTATCTTGGCGATCACTACATGCTCGCAGTAGGCACCCGGCAGGTCGACGCCCTCGGCAAAGCTGGCCAGGCCAAACAGCACGCTTTCCTCGCCGGAATCCACCCGCGCCTTGTGCTTGTTCAGGGTTTCCTGCTTGGACAGGTTGCCCTGGATAAACACCCGCTTGCGCCAGTCGCGCTCCAGGCCGTCAAAGACCTCCTGCATCTGCTTGCGCGAGGAAAACAGCACCAGGGTGCCCCGGGAGCCCTCAACCAGATCAGGCAGATCGCGAATGATTGCCGCCGTGTGGGCCACCGCATCACGTGGATCAGCATTCAGGTTGGGTACCCGCAGCACACCGGCGTCGGCGTGATGGAACGGGCTCGGCACCACCGTGGTAACCGCCACTTTCGGCAAACCCGCGCGCATACGGTAGCGATCAAAGGTACCCAGCGCCGTCAGGGTCGCCGAGGTCACCAGGGCGCCATAGGCGACATTCCACAGATTACGCCGCAGGGTTTCGGCGGCCAGGATGGGGCTGGCATTGACCTCGATATCGAACAGCGCACCGCTGTCGGCCAGGGTCAGCCAGCGTGCCATCGGCGGGCTTTCCTCCGGATCTTCAGCGGTAAAGGCCAACCACAGCTCCCAATTGCCCTTGGCCCGCGCCAGCAGGCTGCCGAACAGCGGGTACCATTCCTCGGCCTGGTGACTGGCAATACCGACAGCGCCCTCACCATCCATCGCTTCTTTAAGCTGCTCAGTCACGCCGGTGAACAGATCATTGAGCTTGGAAAAACCTTTTTTCAGCTCCAGACCCAGCTCGGTTAGATGCTCCGGTACCACACCGCCGATAAACCGATGGCGCGGCCGCTCGCGGCCCTGCATATCTTCGCCTGGTTTGAAATCGGCCACCTGCTCGCAAGCGGCAAACATAAATTGTTGCTGGGTTTTGAGCTCCCGCGCCAGTTCCGGCACCTGCTCGATCAGCCTGCCGAGATCCCCGGGGAGCGGATTCTGCGCCAACAGCTTGGTCAGGTTCTTGTCGATCTGAGTCAGCCAATCGGCAGTCGAACGCAGACGGGTGAAGTGAGCGAAATGGCCGATGGCCTTGTCCGGCAGGTGGTGACCTTCATCGAACACGTAGAGGGTGTCGCGCGGATCCGGCAGCACCGCCCCGCCGCCCAGCGCCAGATCGGCCAGGACCATGTCATGGTTGGTGACGATCACATCAACCTTGCCCATGCCCTCGCGTGCCTTGTAGAAGGCACATTGCTGAAAGTTCGGGCAATGGCGATTGGTGCACTGGCTGTGATCGGTGGTCAGTTGCGACCAGCGTGTGTCTTCCAACTCTTCCGGCCAGCTGTCGCGGTCGCCGTCCCATTTATTGCCAGCAAGTTTTTCGATCATCGTGGTGAACAGCTTCTGGCTCTGCTCATCCACATCAATCTTGAAGCCTTCTTCCTCGAACAGCTGGGCGGTGGCGCTTTGCGCCTGGCCTTCTTGCAGCAGGATATCCAACTTGGATAGACACAGATAACGACCCCGCCCCTTGGCCAGGGCGAAGCTGAAATTCAGCCCGCTGTTGCGCATCAGATCTGGCAGATCCTTGTGCACGATCTGCTCTTGCAGGGCCACGGTGGCCGTGGCGATCACCAGACGCTTACCTGCTGCCTTGGCAGTGGGAATAGCCGCCAGGCTGTAGGCCACGGTTTTGCCCGTACCGGTGCCGGCCTCAACAGCCACCACTGCGGGGTCACCCAGGCGCCGGCCCTCGTCGTCAGCCTTGATCGCCCCCAGCACCTTGGCGATTTCAGCAATCATCAGGCGCTGGCCGTAACGCGGCTTGAGCGACTTGGCTTCGAGAAAACGGGAATAGGCGCCCTGGATCTGGGACTTGAGTTCGGTACTGAGCATGGGATCTTGGCGCGAAAAGGCTGGATAAATTTTCAGTGTTTGCAATCGGCGGCTATCATAGCGCGCTAATCGATCCAGCGCTGAACCGCTTAGAACCTGTTTACGATCTCGCGAGCTAGAGCCTTTTTCTAGCACCGCAGGGCCGACGCGCGCAGATCGGAAATAGACTCTTAACCAACAGGAGTGCCTGCATGACCCCTTACGCCTTCGTCTACAGCCTGCACCTACTCGCCGCCCTAGTCTGGGTGGGCGGTATGTTCTTCGCATGGATGATCCTGCGCCCGGCAGCCGTCGCGGTACTGGAAGCCCCAGCTCGTCTAAAACTCTGGCTGGAAGTCTTTCCGCGGTTTTTCTACTGGGTATGGGCGGCGGTGATTGTGCTGCCGGTCACCGGCGTAGGCATGTTGCACCTGCGCTTCAGCGGCTTCGATACGGCGCCGCGCTACGTGCACATCATGATGGGGCTGTATATCGCCATGCTGGCGCTGTTTCTACGGATTCAGGCCTTGCAACTACCTGAACTGCGCCGCGCTGTGGCGGCAGAGGATTGGCCGAATGGCGGCGCCGTGCTTGGGCGTATTCGCCGACTGGCTGGCATCAACCTGCTGCTGGGATTGCTGGTGGTGGCAATCGCCGGTATCCGTCCCTTGTTCTAAAAGCGCTCAAGCAGCCGCTGCTCTTGGGGCAGCGGCTAGCATTCAAAGCGGCTCAGAACTGCACGATATTCAAGGCACCTGCCGGACCTGGCTCACCGCCACGTCCTGGCTGCCCTGGCTTGCCATCGCGAGCACCAGCGGTGCTGTACAACCAGCAACCCTTGCTCACGCCACCTTGACCGCCCGCACCAGGCGCGCCCGGCTGACCGCCGTTGCCGCCATCCAGACGCACCTTCAACTGCTCAACCGGAAAGCCCTGCGGGACTTCCAGGCGCACCTGCGCACCGGCAGCACCCGGCTGGCCATCACCCCCGTTCAAACCATCATGGCCGCGACTGGCTTCACCCCAAGTGCAACCACCTGGTTTGCCATCGGCACCAGCTAGACCGGCATAGCCAGGCGCACCTGTACCACCGCGGGCATCCAGCACCAGGCTTTCCAGGGTCACAGACTGCAAACGCAGGCTCAGGCAACGCCGGCTTCTCAGCACTGCCCTGGGCTCCGCGCGCACTGATCTGAGCACCACTGGCAATCTCGGCAGCGTCCACTTCGAGGCGCAATACCTGATCACTGGGAGCAATCGCCAGTCGCGCATCGCGCCCCAGAGTTAGCTGCGCCACACGAATTTCGGTCAGACCGGGGGGGGATCAACAAGGTGCCATGATCGGCAATTTCCAGACGATCCAGCAGTAATACGCTGGTATTGCTTGGTAGGCGCATAACCGCATGGGAGTCGACTTCAATCACCGCCTGAGCCAATGCCAGTGGACTGAATAACGCAGCGAGGACGAGCAGCTTACGCATTTTCGGCCTCCATCTGCAGCATTTGCTCAGGCTCGGCTACAGCCGCTTGCTCGGCTGGCAACCCAAGCAACTGAAAAACACCAAATAGCATGACCTGTACACGCTCTTGAACAGGCTTGGGGCAAGCGGCAATGCGCTTGCCAAAGAACCACAGCTCAAGCGCATGGATCAGCAGAATAAAAGCCCCGGCGCCGTTCAACAGCAGCGCGAAAGGTTGTGCAAAGGGTTGCAGCAGATTTGCCAGTACAACGCCCCAGAACAATGCCGTCAGCACCTTACCCAACGTCAGAAATGTCTTCATATCCGCCCCCGGCAGTTTTTTATTTTGCTGCACCTTATCTGCTTTGGGAGTGTGCTGCCAGAAGACCAGTAAAAACCATGGAGGCCAAATGCCTTCACAGCTTTTACTGGGTTAAAACCACTCTCTCGCTGGCAGGCCGTTGCGAACCAAAGAGCTAGGTTCGCAACGGCCTGCCAGCGCATCACATCAGCTATGGCTGTGCTTCGACCTCCGCTTCAACACGGCGGTTGATTGCCCGTCCGGACTCGCTGTCATTATCAGCAACCGGCCGCGACTCACCGTATCCAACAGAGGAAACCCTGCCACTGTCGATGCCATGCTGATTGACCAGCACATCACGCACCGCATTGGCACGCCGCTCAGACAGCCCTTGGTTATAGGCATCACTGCCTACGGCGTCAGTATGTCCTTCAACGGTCGTAGTGGTTTGCGGGTACTGCTTCATAAAGTCAGCGAGGCTCTTGATGTCGGCCTGACTGTCTTCTTTGACGTCGGATTTGTTGAAATCGAACTTCACATCCAGTTCTACCCGAACCGATTCCACCATTTCGATGGGCTCAGGCTCTGCTTCAGCAGGCGTACTGGCATATTCCTTGATCGGACAGCCGTTGTGATGCACCGGCGTATTAGGAGGAGTACCTGGGCAACGATCGCGGCGATCAAACACACCGTCGTCGTCTTCATCGCCATCCTGGGCGTAACAAATCAGCGTACCAATGACCGCACCGGCCACGGCACCACCTGCTGCCCACGTAGAACTTTCGATTGCGCCCAGACCTGCACCGGTCAGACCGCCAATTGCACTGCACAGGGGCCAGTTCCCTTGGTTGAGCGGCGTTTCTCCCGTACTGGAAGTTGTGACACAACCTGAAAGAACACTGCTGACCAAGAGAATGAGGGCCACCCCCATCATGGATCTAACTCTCATGGTAGAAATCTCCTGTAATGCCGGCTACTGCCGGTAACTAAGGAGTAAAGACCTACCCTTCAAGCTGCACAAGCCAGACCCCGGAGGGTCTGGCTTGTTTTCTTCAGAAAGCCTGGAGTCAGACAATCAAGGACGAGCTTCTACTTCTGCTTCTACGCGACGGTTGACAGCACGGCCATCAGCGCTGGCGTTGTCCGCAACTGGGCGAGTTTCGCCATAGCCCACAGCGTTAACACGATCGCTACCTACGCCGTACTGATTAACCAGTACATCACGCACCGCATTGGCACGACGCTCGGACAGGGTCTGGTTGTAAGCATCGCTACCGACGGAGTCGGTATGACCTTCAACCACAGTGGTGGTTTGTGGATATTGAGTCAGGAAGTCAGCCAGGTTTTTGATGTCACCGTAGCTTTCTGGTTTGACCTGAGCCTTGTCGAAGTCGAACTTGACGTCCAGCTCTACACGTACAGCTTCGGCTGGTTCGGCAACGACTACTTCTTCAACCACTTCTTCAACCATAACAACCTGCTCATCACTGGCACCATGCACCCAGCAATACGCAGCGGCCATGCCCGCGCCAACGACTGCACCACCGCCAGCCCAGGTAGAGCTTTCAATAGCGCCCAGAGCAGCACCGCCCACACCGCCGATCGCGGCACAGGTTGGCCAATCCGTTTTCTGCAGCCCGGCACAACCGGTCAAAAAGGTACTCGCGACAATCAGGGGTAATGCTTTCCTGGTGATGCTCATATATACGTCTCCTATTGGTAAATCGGCAAAAACCGATACTGACGAAGTAAAGACGCCAGTAACAAAATATGCCAGAGAATATGCAAACACATTACTAGCACGATCCGCACTAGGCCGCACTGCTGCAGCACGTTAGGGAAATCCTGAATAAGACTTCCTGATTTTGGCAAAATGCCCGGACGCCACCCGCCGAGTTTTCCGATGAAGCAAATGACCTTCGCCGATGCCGAGTACGCCGGCAAACGCAAGCAGACCCGCAAAGAGTTGTTCCTGATCGAGATGGATCGGGTGGTGCCGTGGAAGGGTTTGATCGCACTGATCGAACCGTATTACCCCAAGGGTGAAGGCGGTCGGCCGGCCTATCCGCTGATGGCGATGCTACGTGTGCACCTGATGCAGAACTGGTTCGGCTACAGCGACCCGGCGATGGAAGAAGCGCTGTACGAGACCACTATCCTGCGGCA
Source organism: Pseudomonas anguilliseptica (assembly GCF_900105355.1). NCBI lineage: Bacteria > Pseudomonadati > Pseudomonadota > Gammaproteobacteria > Pseudomonadales > Pseudomonadaceae > Pseudomonas > Pseudomonas anguilliseptica. Next base: position 3,566,421 of record NZ_FNSC01000001.1, on the reverse strand, counting down.
GTTCGCCGGGCTGAGTCTGGAACGTATCCCCGACGAAACCACCATCCTCAACTTCCGTCGTCTGCTGGAGAAACATGAGTTGGCTGCCGGCATCCTGGCCGTCATCAATGGCTATCTTGGCGACCGTGGCCTGTCGTTGCGCCAAGGCACCATCGTCGATGCCACGCTGATCAATGCGCCGAGTTCGACCAAGAACAAGGACGGCAAACGCGACCCAGAGATGCACCAGGCCAAGAAGGGCAACCAATACTACTTCGGCATGAAGGCGCACATTGGCGTGGATGACGAGTCGGGGCTGGTACACAGCGTGGTAGGCACGGCGGCCAACGTGGCGGATGTCACTCAGGTCGACAAGTTGCTGCACGGCGAGGAAAACGTGGTGTGCGCCGATGCGGGTTATACCGGTGTCGAAAAGCGCCCCGAACATGATGGGCGCGAGGTGATCTGGCAGGTTGCTGCCCGCCGCAGCACCTATAAGAAGCTGGGTAAGAGCAGCCCGCTGTACAAAGCCAAACGCAAGATCGAGAAGGCCAAGGCCCAGGTGCGCGCCAAGGTTGAGCACCCGTTCCGGGTGATCAAGCGTCAGTTCAGTTATGTAAAGACACGCTTCCGTGGCTTGGCCAAGAACACGGCGCAACTGGTGACGCTGTTCGCGCTGTCGAACCTGTGGATGGCACGCCGACATTTACTGACCAATGCAGGAGAGGTGCGCCTGTAATGCGGGAAATGGCTGCCGCGAGCTACTCGCGGCGGCTAAAAACACAGAAATGAATGGGTAATCTGATCGTTTTTGATCGATTTGCCGCTTTCAAAATCGGCGGGGGCTGAAGTCAGCCAGAAATACATGGCTACTTCAGACCATCCTTAGTCTTTGCGCACTTGAGCGAGGAGCCGTTATGCCTGCAACCCCGTCCACCCGAACACCCCAGCAAGCCCTTGCTGCCCTGTTGGCACGCTACACGCCAGAACGCCTGTTGGTAGTCGGTAGCCGAAAACTACCTGCGATTGACGCATTTATCCAGGCCCATCCAAGTTGCCATTTGGTGCACGCGGATGCAGGCGCCCTATCTAATGAAGTGGCCGCCCAACGTTTCGATCTGGCGCTGATTGTCGACTGCCTTGAGCACTTGCCGAAACGCACCGGGCTAGAGCTGCTCGGTGGTATTCGCAACCTGAATGCCAGCCGCATGGCTGTACTGGTCGATTTGCACGCCTGTGACTGGCAGGAGACCGACTTCTTTGCCCTGGCCCTGCAGGCCAGTGAGTGTTTCCAGCGCGATGAACAGACACTTAACCTGTTCACCTATGACCTGCTCGACTACAAACAAGTACCCGACTGGCTGAACGCCAAGTTCTGGGCCAACCCGGAAAATTTCGGCAAGTACTGGTGGTAAGCCCATGAGCAGCACAACCTGCCCATGCGGCAGCGGCCAACTGCTGGCAGCCTGCTGCGGCCTTTACCACGCAGGTACTCCGGCGCTTAGTGCCGAAGCCTTGATGCGTTCGCGTTACAGCGCCTATGCCCTGGGGCTTATCGACTATCTGCTGCACAGCACATTACCAGCCCAGCAAGCAGGCCTCGACCACGAGGCTATTCGCGCGTGGAGCCTGGGCAGTACCTGGCTGGGACTTGAGGTTGATGAAACGCAGCTGATCGATGGCGAACCGCAGCACGCCTACGTCACTTTTACTGCCCACTGGCGTGATGAGAGCGGTGCACACAGCCACCGCGAACGCTCGGCCTTCGTACGCAATAACGGCAACTGGTATTTCATTGACCCGACCGTTGAGCTGAAACTTGGTCGCAACGACGCTTGCCCCTGCGCCAGCGGACTGAAGTTCAAGAAGTGCTGTGCCAGCTATTTCTAACAACTGAGGCGGATGTTCGCGCAGAAAGCAGCATTACAGTACTTTCTGCACGCTCAAACTAATCCTGCAATTTCAGATGGGAAATATCCGGTGGCGGCCCTGCTGGAGCTTTTTTCGCCTCGCCCATATCGCTACCGGGCGGTGCCAGGCTGAATTGCGACAAATCCAGTGCCGGTGCCTGCACCGGTGGTCTGTCATCCTGTACATCGTCACCCAATGGCGCAATGCCAAAATCAGGGGCATCCACTTCCGCAAACGCGGCCATATATTCATCACGCGGCGCTACCTGCAGGCGCCCCGCCGGTTGACTGCTGGCCGGTGTTGTAACCGGTGTGGCAATTGGTGTCGCCACAACAGGCGGCGCGGTCAACTCGATTTCTTCGATCTCATCATCCAGGCAGGTCACTTCGGCAACAGCGCCAGCGCGCTCCAGGGTCGAACGGTATTTTTCCGCCCCAGCCGCATCCAGATTGCTTTTGATCACAATGCGACGCCCCGAAAACAGCAGCGCCAGCCGCTGCTCATCCGCCTGAAACAGCTTGGCCAGGTTAGCTTTCACCAACTCCAGTTGGGCACCCGGAACCAACTGCGCACTAAAGGCAATTTCGTAGCGAGCCATGGTCATACTCCTGTCCTATTCGTTGCTCAGTATGGCGCAGGTTTTTTTACCGTCACAACAGGTTGCAGCCAAGCACTTGCTTGTTACACTGATGCGTCATTCGGAGTATGCAATGTTTTATCAGGCGCAAACGATAAGAATTCTCAGCCTATTGATGTTTTTTGGCCTCCTGTCGGGCCTTAGCGGTTGCTCCTCTCCTGGCGATCTTAAGTCGCCCGAAGTACGCCTCGTTAAAGTCGACGTCGTAAAAGCCAAACTGCTGGAGCAGCATTTCACGCTGCGCTTTCGCATCGATAATCCCAACAGCTTCAGCCTGCCGGTGCGCGGGATGGATTACTTGGTGTATCTGAACCAGGTCAAACTGGCTGAAGGCGAATCCAGCGTTTCGTTCACTGTGCCTGCTCACGGCCACCATAACTTCTCCATCCCGGTGCGCACCAACCTCTGGCGCCACTTGCGGCAGATCGTCAAGGCCCTGGAAAAACCTGATCAACCCATCCCCTATCGCCTGCAAGGTGCGGTAAAAACCGGCTGGTTGTTCGGACAGAGCGTGCACATGTCGCGCAATGGCGAGATAATTCCCGGCGATTACATCCCGGAGTAACTCGCATGACCCAGCAAGAACACGTCCACGGCCCTGACTGCAATCACGACCACGATCACGCACACCACCATGATCACGGCCACGTGCATGGCCCGCACTGCAATCACGGCCATCAGGAACCTGCACGCAACGCCCTGAAAGACGTTGGTCGCAACGACCCCTGCCCATGCGGCAGTGAGAAGAAATTCAAGAAATGCCACGGCGCATAAGCCTGCGATGAATAACCTCACCCTGTTCGCCCTGATCGGCAGCTGCGTGTTGATTGCCGCACTAGCGCTGTACGCCCTGCAGCTGTGGCGACGTGTCTGGGCTCAGGAAAAAGCCCAGACAGAGGCGCTCAATACTCAGCGCGAACGTATCGGCGGCGATCTGCATATCCTCGCCAGCAGTTTGCTCGAAGGGCAGTTACCACTGATCGAGGGCGCCATTCGGATCAAGGTGCTGCTGGATAACTACGACAGCAGCCTCAGTCAGGATCAGCGCTGTGAGGTTTTTCACCTGCTGTTCGCGGCAACCGCCCAGGTGCCTACCCACGCAGAGTGGAAGGCTCTGGAGAAAAGCGTGCGCCGCCAGCATGAGCAGCGTTTCAGCGAACTTGAGCTGCAGCACAAGGCAGCTGCTCGCGCCGCCGCCCGTTGGCTGCTTGATGAGGCTCTGCCGCCACTGCGCCAAAGCGCCTGATTCCCTCCCCCTGTGCCTTGTCAGGCGCAGGGTGGCTGGCTAACGTAGTACGTCCGCACCTGCGCGCCCACGCCCCGGTCGGAAAGCGCACACCCCAACCGACCGTTTTCCACCCGCAAGGAGCCTGCTGCATGCTAGCGCGCGCGTTACGCCCCATGAGCCACCTCAGCCTCGCTGCCATACTCACGGCCATGGTCGTGCTCACGGGCTGCCAATCTTTGCTGAACAGCCGTTACAGCGACAGCGTGCACCCGGACCAGGGCATCGTACGGGTCAAGGGACTGGCGCAAAGCGTGGTGATTCGCCGCAACCCGCTGGGCATGCCACTGATCGAAACCACCACCTTCCACGACGCGCTATTCGCCCTGGGTTATGTGCATGCCAGCGACCGTCTCAGCCAGATGGTCGGCCTGCGCCTGATGGCAGAAGGTCGACTGGCTGAAATGGCCGGCCCCGGCGTGCTGGAAATGGACCGTTTCATGCGCGCGGTCAACCTCAAGAAAAGCGCCGAGGTGCTCTACAGCAATGCCTCGCCGCGGATCAAGAAGTTATTCGAAGTCTATGCCCGCGGTGTCAACGCCTACCTGTTCCGCTACCGCGACAAGCTGCCGATGGACCTGGCCGAGTCCGGTTATCGCCCACCCTACTGGAAAGCCGAAGATTCGGTGCTGGTGTTCTGCCTGCTGAATTTCGGTCTGGCGGTCAATCTGCAGGAGGAAATCGCTTCTCTGGTGCTCGCGCAGAAAGTCGGTAGCGAACAGCTTGCCTGGCTGCTGCCTACCTACCCCGACGAGCCGTTGCCATTTGACGAGGCCGACAAACTCAAAGGCCTCGATCTCAAGGGTCAACTCGCCGGCCTGAACGCCGTTAGTTCCGCCGTCAGCCAATTTGCCGACGCCCATATGCTCGGCGTAGCGGCATCCAACAACTGGGCCTTAGCCCCGCAACGCACCCGCAGCGGCAAAAGCCTACTGGCCAACGACACCCACCTGCCGCTGTCGATGCCATCGGTGTGGAATTTCGTACAGATCCGCTCGCCGAAATACCAGGCCGCAGGCGTATCGATTGCCGGTGTACCGGCGGTAGTGGCGGGCTTCAACGGCAAACTAGGCTGGGGCATGACCATGGTCATGGGCGACAACCAGGATCTGTTCCTCGAGCAGGTCAAGCAGCAAGGCGGCCGTCTGCACTACCTGGCCGACGGCAAATGGCTGCCCGCACAGGAACGCCAGGAAACCTTCTTTATCAAAGGCCAGCGGCCGATCCGCGAAACCATTTTCGAAACCCGCCACGGCCCCTTGCTGAACTCGGTACTGGGCGAGCGTAAACACATGCTGCAGCCCATGCAGCTGAGCAGTCGCTACGGTCTGGCCCTGAAAACCACCCAGTTCGAAGCCGACAAGACCCTGGACGCCTTCTTCGACCTGTCGCGGGCGCAATCGGTTGAACAGGCCTTCGAGGCCACCCGCGAAGTGCGCGCCATGCCATTGAACATTGTCTTCGCCGATGCGCAGCATATCGGCTGGCAAATTACCGGGCGCTTCCCCAACCGCCGTGCAGGCCTGGGTCTGATGCCCTCGCCGGGCTGGGACAGCCAGTACGCCTGGGACGGCTTCGCCGACCCGATGCTGCACCCCTACGATCAGGACCCGCCGCAAGGCTGGCTGGGTACCGCCAACCACCGCACGGTGCCACGGGGTTACGGCATGCAGCTGTCCAACTCCTGGTTCTACCCTGAGCGTGCCGAACGGATCGCCACATTGGCAGCAACGGGCAGACATGACACACAAAGCATGATTGCAATGCAGTACGACCAAACCTCGCCCTTCGTGGCCAAACTGCAGAATATGTTCAGCGCACCCGGCATGGCTGAAGGCCTGAAAGCGGCTATCGATGCCCTGCCAGTAGCCGAACGCAATAATGCCCGCGAGGCCTATGCCCGCCTGATGAAATTCGACGGCAAGATGGCCGCCAGCTCGGCGGATGCCGCGCTATACAGTGCCTTCCTCTACCAAAGCGCGCGAGACACCTTCCTCGACGAACTGGGCCCGGAAAGCAGCCCGGCCTGGAAGGCGCTGGTCGATACCGCCAACAACTCCTATTCGGCCCAGGCGGATCATCTGCTGGGCCGCGAAGACAGCCCATTCTGGAATGACACCCGCACCACACAACGCGAAGACAAACCCGCGATCCTCGCGCGCAGCCTGGCAGGCGCCGTGACTCTGCTGGAGAGCAAACTGGGCAGTGAGCGCAGCTCCTGGCAGTGGGGCAAGCTGCACACCTACAACTGGACCACCGAGACCACCCAACTGGCGCAGTACATGAGCGCTAGCCAACGCACCGGTATCAACGCCATCAAGGGCTATCTCGACCGTGGCCCCTACCCGGCCGGCGGCGATCACGGCACGCTGAACGTTGCGGCCTACAAATGGGGGGAGAACTTCAATACCTGGCTGATCCCTGCCATGCGCATCGTCGTCGACTTCGGCCGCGAAGAACCGCTGATCGGCCTCAACAGCTCCGGGCAATCCGGTAATCCGGCCAGTAAGCATTACGCTGACGGTATCGACGCCTGGCTTAAAGGCAGCTACATGAGCTTCCCCTTCCAGCCACAGAACCTCGACAAGATCTATGGCAACAAGCGCCTGCTGCTGATGCCAGGCAACTGAGCCGCCTTACAGGCCGAAGACCGTTCGTCGGCAACCGCTGAACCAATTCAGCGGTTGCCGCTCAGATAAAGTGGACTTACTCCACACATCATCGTTTTAGGGCGCCTCTGGCGCCCTTTCTTTTATGCCTGCCATCTATGGCAGCCACCCTTCAGGCCATCGCTTCGCGACGTTAAAAACTGCTCCAGGTATTTTTTGGCCCGCAATTTAACTCAGCAGACTGCGATCGAAGGTGAAAACTCCAGACGCCTGAGGCTGATGTGCCATAAGCGATTGAGGCCGCCCCATCTTCGGGTAGTTCTTCTCGCCGGTATCGTTGATCCAGCCCTGCTGCTTCATCTTTTCCAGACGTCCACGCAGGGTGGTGTGCTGGACCGCCTGGCCAAGGCTGGCCTGAAACGCCAGCAGCGCCTCGGTCACAGTAAAGCGCGGGGCCAGCAGATAGAGCGGCAGCGAGGTATACACCGATTTGCTGGCCAGCCGCTCCCGCGCTTGCGCCACCAGTTGCACATGGTCGAATGGCAGCGGAAACCCTTCGTCAAGCACCTGCGTCAGGCTGACAAAACACCAATCATCGCCCGGCAACTCTGTATCGGCGGGCAACAGCGCCAGGTAGAAGGTACTCAATGACCAACCGCGCGGGTCACGCAGCGCATTACCCACCGTTGCAACCTGCTCCAGATGCTGCGGCTGCACCCGCGCCTTTTCCTGCAGCGCACGAGTCGCGGCAGCATCCAGACTGAGGTCGGCGCAGCGACCATTGACCAGCACACCGGGCAACGCCAACTGTCCGGCGAACGGTGCCTGGGCGCGACGAATCAGTAACAGTTCCAACTCGCCCGCCCCGCTCAGACGCAGCGCAACAATATCCACGCTGGCCAGCACTTCTGCAGAAGCCATCATCCCTCCAATCCCTTCGACTTATTTCATCTTGACCAATAACCCGACGAAATTCACGTATTTCGAAGAAAAGCGCTTGACCACATATTACATCAGGTGAAATATGTAGCCATGCGAACGCGCAACAAGGAGTGCTACCCATGAAAATCGCCAGCTTTGACGTCGACGCACAAAAGGGCTTCACCCCGCTGTGTCCAGATGAGCTGCCAGTGGCCGGTGGCGAGCAGATCGCACCCGCTCTGAATGAGCTGGCCAGCCGCGCCCACTTGCGCCTGGGTAGCAAGGATGCGCACAGCCCGCACGCCGCCTGGATCGCACCGAGCCATGCGCAAATGCTCAAACCACTGCCGCTGGTCAACGCCGATCTCAGCTGGGTCAGCCACTGCGTGCCGGGCACGCCTGGATTCGAGCTGCTGGATGAACTGCCACTGCCGCTGGACTACGACTACTTCGTGTGGAAAGGCGTCGAACCGGACCTGCACCCCTACGGCGCCTGTTACCACGACCTGGCCGAGAAACGCAGCACGGGCGCCATCGAGTTTCTCCTGCACAATGGCGTACAGCGCGTACTGGTCGGCGGCCTGGCCCTCGACTACTGCGTGAAGACCACCGCCCTGCAACTACGCCGTGCCGGTTTCGAGGTCGGCGTCTATCTGCCGGCCTGCCGCGCCATTGCCGAAGCAACCGCGCAAAACGCCTGCAGCGAGATGTGCGCAGCAGGCATCGAGCTGTACGCCAGCCTGGACGAGCTGGACGCGGCCCTCAACACGGACAAGAGGATTTGATCATGGGTGAAAGCGTATTTGCCGAGCGGATCGTGCAGAACCTGCTGGATACCGACTTCTACAAGCTGACGATGATGCAGGCGGTGCTGCACAATTACCCCAACGCCGAGGTGGAGTGGGAATTCCGCTACCGCAATGCCGAGGACCTGACGCCCTATCTGGCCGAGATCCGCTATCAGATCGAGCGCCTGAGCGAACTGAGCATGACCGCTGACCAGCTGGCCTTCCTCGAACGCATTGCGTTCATCAAGCCGGACTTCATCCGCTTCCTCAGCCTGTTCCGCTTCAACCTGCGCTACGTGCACACCAGCATTGAAGACGGCCAGCTGTGCATCCGCCTGCGCGGACCCTGGCTGCATGTGATCCTCTACGAAATCCCGCTGCTGGCCATCGTCAGCGAAGTGCGCAACCGCTATCGCTACCGCGAAGTGGTGCTGGAGCAGGCCAGTGAGCGCCTGTACCAGAAGCTCTACTGGCTCAAAGGCGAGGCTTCGGCCGCCGAACTGGAAGGTTTCCAGATCGCCGATTTCGGCACCCGCCGGCGTTTCTCCTACCGGGTGCAGGAACAGATGGTGCACATTCTCAAGCGCGACTTCCCCGGCCGCTTTGTCGGCACCAGCAACGTGCACTTGGCCCGCGAGTTCGACCTCAAGCCCATTGGTACCATGGCCCACGAATGGCTGATGGCGCATCAGCAGCTGGGCCCGCGACTCATCGACAGCCAGAGTGCCGCGCTGGACTGCTGGGTGCGCGAATACCGCGGCCTGCTTGGCATTGCCCTGACCGACTGCATCACCATGGATGCCTTCCTGGCCGACTTCGACCTGTACTTCGCCAAGCTGTTCGACGGCCTGCGCCACGACTCCGGTGATCCACTGCGCTGGGCAGAAAAGGCCATCGCCCACTACGAAAAGCTCGGCATCGACCCCAAGAGCAAGACCCTGGTGTTTTCCGACGGACTCACCCTGGAGAAATCGCTACAGCTCTACCGTGCACTTTACGGACGGATCAACGTAAGCTTCGGCATCGGCACTAACCTGACCTGCGACATTCCCGGGGTCGAACCGATGAACATCGTGATCAAGATGACCGCCTGTAATGGTCAACCGGTTGCCAAGATTTCCGATGCCCCGGGTAAGACCCAATGTCGCGACGACAACTTTGTCAGCTATCTAAAACATGTTTTTCGCGTCAGCGACGCCCAGTGAGGACTTTGAAATGAGCAATCGCCAAGCCGAAATCGCCGCCGCCCTTGATGTGGTCGCGCCCTTCGCCGATACCGCCGCACTGCTGGCGCAGATCGACAAACGCAAGGCCTTTATCAAACAGTGCCTACGCAGCTCCGGTCTCAAGGTGCTGGTTTTGGGCATCAGCGGCGGCGTCGACTCGCTGACCGCCGGCCGTCTGGCCCAGTTGTCCGTAGAAGAGTTGCGGGCTGAAACCGGTGATCAGGCCTATCGCTTTATCGCTGTGCGCCTGCCCCACGGCACTCAGCACGACGAGCAGGACGCCCAGGACTCGCTGAAATTCATACGCGCCGATGAAGAAGACACGGTGAATATTGCGGACAGCGTGACAGGCCTCGGCGAGCAAGTGACTCATCTGCAGAAGCTCAGCGATGCCCGTCGCGACTTTGTCACCGGCAATATCAAGGCACGTATCCGCATGGTCGCCCAGTTCGCCATCGCCAACGCCAACAACGGCCTGGTGATCGGCACTGACCACGCTGCTGAAGCGGTGATGGGTTTCTTCACCAAGTTCGGCGACGGCGCCTGCGACCTCGCCCCGCTCAGCGGCCTGGTCAAAGGCCAGGTACGGGCCATCGCCAAACACCTGGGCGCCCCGGAGAGCCTGGTGTTCAAGATGCCCACCGCCGATCTGGAAGAACTGCGCCCGGGCAAGCCGGACGAGGAAGCTCACGGCGTCAGCTACGCCGAGATCGACGCCTTCCTGCATGGCCAGGCGGTCAGCGAGCAGGCTTACGCCACCATAGTGCGTACCTACGACAACACCCGGCACAAGCGCGAACTGCCCTTGGTGCCCTGAGCGCCTATGCCGCGGGCTGGAATGCCCGCGGCAAGCTACGCTTTTTTGAAGTAACAGCCCGGCCACTCAGGCCGGGCAGGCCTAAGCCACTTCAGGAAAGGAAAGCCCATGTCGCCGAACGCCACGCCAGAGCGGATATTCACCCGCACCCTGCTCGACACCCTGATCCGTGCGGGCCTGATCGCTGCCCTGGTGGTCGCCTGCTTCCAAGTGTTCAGCCCGTTCCTCAACCTGATGTTCTGGGCGCTGATCCTCGCCGTCACCCTTTACCCGTTGCACATCCTGCTCAAGGCACGCCTGGGCCACAGTGACAGCCGCGCCGCCACGCTGTTCGTGGTCTTGGCGATCGCCATTCTGCTGATCCCCATCTACCTGCTCGGTACCTCGCTGACTGAGTCGGTGCAGGCAACCATTGCCACGGTCAAATCCGGCGCCGTACACATTCCGCCGCCACCGGATGCGGTCGCCCAATGGCCGCTGATCGGCCAGCGCCTGCATGGGTTCTGGGCGCAAGCCGCTACCGATCTGACCGGGGTGCTGCAACGCCTGGCACCGCATTTCAAGGATATGACCCTGGGCCTGCTCGGCAAGATCGCCGGGATTGGCGTCGGTATGCTGGTGTTCATCGCCGCACTGATGATTGCCGGCATCATCATGGCCTACGGCGAAATGGGCCACCACAGCGCCCGACGCATTGCCGCACGAGTGATCGAAGCTGAACGCAGCGACGCCTTGGTCGAGCTATGCACCGCGACCATCCGCGCGGTGGCGCAGGGGGTGATAGGTATTGCCTTTATCCAGATGCTGCTGACCGGCGCCGGCTTCGTCTTCATGGACGTTCCCGGCGCCGGCCTGCTGGCTCTGGCCGTGTTGCTGCTGGGCATCATGCAGTTGCCGGCCACGCTGATCACCCTGCCGGTGATCGCCTTCGTCTTCTTCAGCGAAGGCGCCACCCTGGCCAGCATCATCTTCGCCATCTACAGCTTCGTCGCCGGCCTCGCCGACAATGTGCTCAAGCCACTACTGCTGGGGCGCGGCGTGGATGTACCGATGCCGGTGGTATTGATCGGCGCCCTGGGCGGCATGGTGACCGGCGGCATCATCGGCCTGTTCATCGGCCCGGTGCTCCTGGCGGTGGGCTACAAGCTGTTCTGGCAGTGGGTCGACACGCCACTCGCGGACAGGGCGACCGGCCCGCAGGATGGCGAATAAGCATCGGCACGCCTAAAGGCCAACCAAGGAGAAGCCATGCTTATGAGCCTGATGATCGGCTTGCCGTTAATGCTGCTATGCCTGCTTCTGCAGACCGTGATGGTCGCTCTCAGCCTGCGCCGCTATGCCAAGTACCGGCGTAGCCTTAACCAGCCCTCGCTGGGCAGCACCATCTTGATTCTGAGCCTGGTGATGCTGTTGCTTCTGGTGGGTAATTTTGTGCAGATGGCTATCTGGGCTGGGCTGTTTATCGCGCTGGATGAATTTCAGAGTTTTTCCCAAGCGCTGTACTTCTCCGGCGTAACCTTCACCACCGTTGGCTACGGCGACCTCGTCCTCTCACCAGCACGGCAACTGCTCAGCCCGATAGAGGCCGCCAACGGCATCCTGATGCTCGGCGTATCCACCTCGGTAATGACTACCGCACTCGGCGACGTGGTCAAGCACTACACCCAACAACAGAAAAGCTCGCAGGTATGATCCGCACAGAACAGCCAGAAAGGGCGTGCAGCAGTTGATGCCGTCGGTTCCCTTACCCGAGGTAAAAATAGAAAAGCCGGGCAATGCCCGGCTTTTCTATGGATCGACTGAAGTGACTCAGGCCCTAGGCAGGGTCACACCCAGCTGGCCCTGATACTTACCGCCACGATCCTTGTAGGACACTTCACAGGCCTCATCGGACTGCAGGAACAGCATCTGCGCCACACCCTCGTTGGCATAGATCTTCGCCGGCAAGGTGGTGGTGTTGGAGAACTCCAGGGTCACGTGACCTTCCCACTCCGGTTCCAGTGGGGTGACGTTAACGATAATGCCGCAGCGCGCGTAAGTGCTCTTGCCCAGGCAGATGGTCAGCACATCACGGGGAATCCGAAAAAACTCCACAGTACGAGCCAGGGCAAAGGAGTTCGGTGGAATGATGCAGACGTCGCTCTTCACATCGACAAAGCTCTTCTCGTCGAAGTTCTTCGGGTCGACTGTGGCCGAGTTGATATTGGTGAACACCTTGAATTCATCAGCGCAGCGCACGTCGTAACCGTAGCTGGAAACGCCATAGGAAATCAGCGGCTGCGCGCCCTCGGCACGTACCTGGCGCTCGACGAAAGGCTCGATCATGCCGTGCTCTTGGGCCATGCGGCGAATCCATTTATCCGATTTGATGCTCATGGCGGGTGTCCTGCTTATGGCGAAGGGTGAAAAGTGCACGCATCTTACCGGGGCCGGCTGCTGGGTTCAAAGGCTCTTGAGCCAGTGCCAGGCGCAAAACGTTAAAGCGCCTGTCTGTCGCTAAATAACAGAAAGATGCACAGAGCATTCGCGCTTAGCGCCAAAAGCGGGTATGGTGGGCCCACTGTGCTGCATGTGTCACCGCGAATCGCTACTTGATGCCTAGATTTCGATCAAACATCGTCCGACTCCTAGTACTCGTTGCACTCAGTCCCGGCCTGGGCTTTTCCAGGGCTGTTATTACTTTTGTTAGGAGACATTCACATGTCCAATCGTCAAACTGGCACCGTTAAGTGGTTCAACGATGAGAAAGGCTACGGCTTCATCACTCCACAATCCGGTGACGATCTGTTCGTACACTTCAAAGCTATCCATAGCGATGGCTTCAAGAGCCTGAAAGAAGGCCAGCAAGTGACTTTCGTGGCCACCCGTGGTCAGAAAGGCATGCAAGCTGAGGAAGTTCAGGTTGTCTAACCTGCACTAACCCGCTTGAGAAAAAGCCCCGCCTAGTGCGGGGCTTTTTTGTGCTCAGCACATCCATGTGCCTCACCCCTTTGGGGCTAGCGAGCAAAAGTGCTCCCGGCATTTTTGTGGCCGCTCATCCCTGGCATCTACCTTTCGGATGGAAAGCGCCACGCGCAGAGCGCGTGGAAGCAATCCTCAATCTTCGCTGATCACAATAGAAGGCATCGCCTGCTGCGCCCCGCTCTGAGCAATCCGCGCACCGACGTTACGTGCAGTTTCCTGGTAGATCATCGCAATCTGGCTTTCCGGATCGGCAATAGCAGTGGGCTTACCGCCATCGGATTGCATGCGGATGGCCATCGACAGCGGCAAGGAAGCCAGCAGATCGACACCGAACTGCGCCGCCAGCTTCTCGCCGCCGCCCTCGCCAAACAGATGCTCGGCATGCCCGCAGTTCGAGCAAATGTGCACGGCCATGTTTTCCACCACGCCGAGCACCGGGATATTCACTTTACGGAACATCTCCACGCCCTTCTTGGCATCCAGCAGGGCCAGATCCTGCGGCGTGGTGACGATCACTGCGCCCGCGACCGGCACCTTCTGTGCCAGGGTCAGCTGGATGTCGCCGGTGCCTGGCGGCATATCGACCACCAGGTAATCCAGGTCGTCCCAGGCGGTCTGGGTAATCAACTGCAGCAGCGCGCCGGAGACCATCGGTCCACGCCATACCACCGGGGTGTTTTCGTCGGTGAGAAAGGCCATGGACATCACTTCCACGCCATGAGCCTTGAGCGGCACAAACCACTTCTGGTCTTTCACCTGGGGCCGCGTGCCTTCCGGGATACCGAACATGATGCCCTGACTCGGCCCGTAGATATCCGCATCGAGAATGCCGACCTTGGCCCCCTCACGGGCCAGCGCCAGCGCCAGATTGGCAGCTGTGGTGGATTTGCCCACTCCGCCCTTGCCGGAGGCCACGGCGATCACATTCTTTACATTGGCCAGGGCTGGCACCTGATCCTGCGCCTTGTGCGCCTCAATCACGCAATCGACCTGCACTTGGGCACGCTCGACGCCATCAAGGTTTTCCAGGGCCATCTGCAGCATCTGCGCCCAGCCGCTTTTGAACAAACCGGCGGCATAACCCAATACCAGACGCACCTTGACCTGCCCGCCCTGGATATCCACCTCACGCAGACAACCGGCGCTGACAGGGTCCTGATTCAGGTGCGGATCGGTGTATTGGGACAGGGCGGCTTCGACCGCTGCGCGGGTAACGACACTCATGGAAGGCTCCGAAAGACTGAGTAAAGCAGGCGGGCATCTTACCCCAGGCCAACCGCATCGGGTCACACCAGCAGGCATTGCCCGCGCAAGGGTGAAAAATATCCGCCGCCCCTATATAGTTGCCGGCTTCCCTGAGTTACCAGTGCAGCCGATCCCATGAGCCAAGTCCGCAAGATTCTCGTCACCAGCGCCCTGCCCTACGCCAACGGTTCGATCCACCTTGGCCATATGCTCGAGTACATCCAGACCGACATGTGGGTGCGTTTCCAGAAGCTGCGCGGCAACCAGGCTATCTACGTCTGCGCCGACGATGCGCATGGCTCGGCGATCATGCTGCGCGCCGAGAAAGAAGGCATCACCCCGGAACAGCTGATCGCCAATGTCCAGGCCGAACACACCGCCGACTTTGCCGACTTCGGGGTCAATTTCGACAACTACCATTCGACCCATTCGGAAGAGAACCGCGAGCTGGCGTCTTCGATCTATCTCGCCCTGCGCGACAAAGGCCATATCGCCACCCGCTCGGTAACCCAGTATTTCGACCCCGAAAAGGGCATGTTCCTCGCCGACCGTTTTATCAAAGGCACCTGCCCCAAGTGCGCGGCGGAAGACCAGTACGGTGATAACTGCGAAAAGTGCGGCGCCACCTACGAGCCGACCGAGCTGAAGAACCCGCGTTCCGCCATCTCCGGCGCGGTGCCGGAGCTGCGTGACTCCAAGCACTTCTTCTTCAAGCTGCCGGACTTCGAAGCCATGCTCAAGCAATGGACCCGAAGCGGCGCCCTGCAAGATGCCGTGGCCAACAAAATCGCCGAGTGGCTGGATTCCGGCCTGCAGGAATGGGACATCAGCCGTGATGCGCCGTACTTCGGTTTTGAAATCCCCGACGAGCCGGGCAAGTACTTCTACGTCTGGCTGGACGCACCGATCGGCTATATGGCCAGCTTCAAGAACCTCTGCGCACGCACGCCAGAGTTGGACTTCGATGCGTTCTGGGGCAAGGACTCCACCGCCGAGCTGTACCACTTTATCGGCAAGGACATCGTCAACTTCCACACCCTGTTCTGGCCGGCCATGCTCGAAGGCGCGGGCTACCGCAAGCCTACGGCCGTCGCCGTTCACGGCTACCTGACTGTCAATGGGCAGAAGATGTCCAAGTCGCGCGGCACCTTTATCAAGGCGCGCACCTACCTCGACCATCTGAACCCCGAGTACCTGCGCTACTACTACGCGGCCAAGCTGGGCCGTGGCGTCGATGACCTCGATCTGAACCTGGAAGACTTCGTGCAGAAGGTCAACTCGGACCTGGTTGGCAAGGTGGTCAATATCGCCAGCCGTTGCGCTGGCTTTATCCACAAAGGCAACAACGGCCTGCTGGTGGCCGGTAATGCCGCGCCTGAACTGACCGACGCCTTCCAAGCGGCCGCCCCGAGCATCGCTGAAGCTTATGAAGCGCGCGACTTTGCCCGCGCCATGCGCGAAATCATGGCCCTGGCCGATCGCGCCAACGCCTGGATCGCCGATAAAGCGCCTTGGTCGCTGAACAAGGTTGGAGGCAAGCAAGACGAAGTACAGGCCATCTGCGCCCTGGGCGTAAACCTGTTCCGCCAGTTGGTGATCTTCCTCAAACCGGTGCTGCCGCAGCTGGCCAGCGACGCCGAGGCCTTCCTCAATGTCGCGCCGTTGACCTGGAATGACCACCAAACACTGCTGGCCAACCACCAGCTGAACCCGTTCAGCGCCCTGCTGACCCGTATCGAGCCTGCGAAAATCGACGCCATGATCGATGCCTCCAAAGAAGACCTGGCCGCCAGCGAAGCCGCTCCAGCCGCAGCTGGCAATGGCGAACTGACAAAAGACCCACTGGCCGCCGAGATCGCCTTCGACGCCTTTGCAGCGGTGGATCTGCGTATCGCCCTGATCGAAAAGTGCGAATTCGTTGAGGGCGCCGACAAGCTGCTGCGCCTGACCCTGGATATCGGCGATGCCAAGCGCAACGTGTTCAGCGGCATCAAGAGCGCCTACCCGGACCCAAGCAAACTGGAAGGCCGTCTGACCCTGTACGTGGCCAACCTGGCCGCGCGCAAGATGAAGTTCGGCGTCAGCGAGGGCATGGTGTTGGCGGCCGGCCCTGGCGGTGAAGAGATTTACCTGCTCAGCCCGGACAGCGGTGCCAAACCGGGCCAGCGGGTCAAATAGCCCTGCGACCCACTAGCGCAGCCGGCCAGGCCTGGCTGCGCTAGCCTTATGGCAGCACCTCAGGAAGGCTGATCCGGCTTGTATGGCTGGTTCGGCTTACCGATAATAGCCACCCCTTTCCTGCGGCCTTTGCCCGTCCATCAATGGAACCCGCAATGACCGAACTCGCCTTGATCATGGTCAGCGCCATCCTGGTCAACAACTTCGTGTTGGTCCAGTTCCTTGGCCTGTGTCCCTTTATGGGCGTCTCGAAGAAAATCGAGACGGCTATCGGTCTGTCACTGGCCACCACATTCGTGCTGACCCTGGCCGCCATGTGCAGCTACCTGGTGCAGCAGTACGTGTTGAAGCCGCTGGATATCGAATACCTGCGCACCATCAGCTTTATTCTGGTGATTGCAGTAGTGGTGCAGTTCACCGAAATGGTGGTGAACAAGACCAGCCCGCTGCTGTACCGCGTGCTCGGCATCTTCCTGCCGCTGATCACCACCAACTGCATCGTTCTGGGCGTGGCCCTGCTGAATGCAAACAAGGCCGAATTCACTTTTATCACCGCCACCGCCAACGGCTTTGCCGCCGGTCTCGGCTTCTCCCTGGTACTGGTGCTGTTCGCCGCTATGCGTGAACGCATCGCCATCGCCGACGTGCCGAAATCATTCCAGGGCGCGGCCATCGGCATGATCACGGCCGGGCTGATGTCTCTGGCGTTTATGGGCTTTACCGGACTGATCAAGCTATGAGCCTGGTACTGATCGCGGTTCTCGCCCTGCTCGCCCTGTGCCTGGTGGCCGGCGCCATCCTTGGTTTCGCCGCGGTGCGCTTCAAGGTCGAAGGCAACCCGATTGCCGAACAGATTAACGCCCTGCTGCCGCAAACTCAGTGCGGCCAGTGCGGTTATCCGGGCTGCAAGCCCTACGCCGAGGCAATTGCCGGCGGCGACAAGATCAACAAATGCCCACCCGGCGGCGAAGCGACTATCCAGGCCCTTGCCGACCTGCTCGACCTTGAAGCCGAACCGCTGGACGCCGTGGAAGGCGAAAAACCGCAAATGGTTGCCTATATCCGCGAAGCCGAATGCATCGGCTGCACCAAGTGCATCCAGGCCTGCCCGGTGGACGCCATCGTCGGCGCGGCTAAGCAGATGCACACGGTGATCGTCAGCGAATGCACCGGCTGTGACCTGTGCGTCGAGCCCTGCCCGGTGGACTGCATCGACATGATCGAAGTGGGCAGCACCGTGCAAAGCTGGAAATGGGAAAAACCCCTGCTACCCGGCCAACTGATTGCCAGCGACCGGGAGCAAGCGGCATGAGTGCGCAGGAACGTATCCGGGATATTCCCGGCGGCATTCACCCGGCCGAGCGCAAGGAGCTGTCCAACCGCACGCCGATCCAGCCGGCGCCGCTGCCGGGGCGCCTGACCCTGCCACTCAACCAGCATATCGGCACGCCTGCAGAACCGGTGGTCGTCGTGGGTGAGCGCGTGCGCAAAGGCCAGCTGATCGCCGCCGCCAATGGTTTTGTCAGCGTGCCCGTGCATGCGCCAACCTCCGGCACCGTGAGCTTTATCGGCCCGCAGCCTTACCCGCACGTATCCGGCATGCTCGCCCCAGCCATCGTTATCGACAGCGATGGGCTGGATGAGTGGATCGAGCTGACGCCACAGCCAGACTATCGTCACCTGGAAAGCAGCACTCTGGTTGAGCTGATTCGCCAGGCGGGGATCAGCGGCCTGGGCGGCGCGGGCTTTCCTACGGCAGTGAAACTCAATGCGCGGCCGACGCAGAAGATCCACACGCTGATCATCAATGGCACCGAGTGCGAGCCCTATATCAGCGCCGACGACCTGCTGATGCGCGAGCGCGCCAACGAGCTGATCAGCGGCATCGACATTCTGGTGCAGCTGATTCAGCCAGATCAGGTGCTGATCGGCATTGAGGACAACAAACCCGAAGCCATTGCCGCCGTGCGCAGCGCGCTGAACGAGCGCAGCTATCAGCTCAAGGTATTTCCCACCAAGTACCCTTCCGGTGGTGAAAAGCAGCTGATCCAGATTCTTACCGGCGTGGAAGTGCCCAGCGGTGGCCTGCCGGCGGATATCGGCATGCTCTGCCAGAACGTCGGCACCTGCGTGGCCATCCACAACGCGGTGATCCATGGCAAACCGCTGATCTCGCGCATCACCACCCTCACCGGCGAAGCCCTGGCCCGACCGATGAACGTCGAGGTGCTGCTCGGCACCCCGGCGGGTGAATTACTGGCGTTTGCCGGTCTCGATCAGGGCAAGCTGAACCGCCTGATCATGGGCGGGCCGATGATGGGCTTTACCCTGCCCGACTTTGCCGTACCCGTGATCAAGACCACCAACTGCCTGCTGGCTTCGACCACCGCCGAGCTGCCACCGCCGCCACCAGCCATGCCCTGTATTCGCTGTGGCGAATGCGCCGAAGCCTGCCCGGCCAGCTTGCTGCCGCAACAGCTGCACTTCTTCGCCATCGGTCAGGAACACGAACAGCTCAAGGCGCATAACCTGTTCGACTGCATCGAGTGTGGCGCCTGCGCCTATGTCTGCCCGTCGAGCATTCCGCTGGTGCAGTACTACCGCGCGGCCAAAGGCGAGATTCGCGAACTGGAGCAGAAGCAGCTCAAGGCCGAACAGTCGAAACAGCGCTTCGAGCTGCGCCAGGAACGCCTGCGCCGCGCCGAAGAGCAGAAGGAAGCCGAACGCCAGGCCCGCGCCGCCAAAGCTGCCCAGGCGCAAATCGCACCGGCGGCAGCGGACAGCGCTGTGCCACCGGCGAAACCCGGCCTGAGTGACGAGCAGAAGAAACTCAAGATCGAAGCCAGCATGGCCCAGGTCGCTCTGAAGAAAGCCGAGAAGCAGCTGGCCACCCACGCCAGCCCCGAACTACAGGCCCAGGTCGACGAACTGCGCAGCGCGGCAGCCATCGCCCAGCAAGCGCTCGACAGCGCCATGGCCGCCAACCCACCGGCACCAGCTGCAGCGCCAGCAGTCGACGATGGCGCAGTGAAAAAAGCCAAGATCGACGCAGCCATGCTCCGCGCCCAGGTGCGCAAGCTGGAAAAACTTGAAGCGCCCAGCGACGAGCAGCAAGGCGGACTGCAGCAGCTGCGCAACCAGCTGGAAGCCGCAGAGAAACTGCTGGCCAGCCTGGAAGCCCAGGCGCCGGCACCGGCACCGGCTGCCAAACCTGCGGCCGACGATGGCGCACTGAAAAAGGCCAAGATCGACGCTGCCATGCTCCGCGCCCAGGTGCGCAAGCTGGAAAAGCTCGAAGCGCCAAGCGCCGAGCAGCAAAGCGAACTGCAACAACTGCGCAGCCAGCTGGAAACCGCCGAAAAACTCCTGGCCAGCCTGGAAGCCCAGGCGCAGGTACCTGCCGCCAAACCCGCTGCCGACGATGGAGCACTGAAAAAAGCCAAAATCGACGCTGCCATGATCCGCGCCCAAGTGCGCAAGCTGGAAAAACTTGAAGCTCCCAGCGACGAGCAGCAAGGCGAACTGCAGCAGCTGCGCAACCAGCTGGAAACCGCCGAAAAACTCCTGGCCAGCCTGGAAGCCCAGGCGCCAGCCGCTGCCGCTGCCGCTGCCGCTGCCGCTGCCGCCAAAGTGTCTGATGCAGATGCCCCCGATCCGCTGAAAAAAGCCAAGATCGAACTGGCAATGAAACGCGCCGAACTGAAAAAGGCCGAGAAAGCCGGCAGCGATGAAGCCACGCTTGGCAGCTTGCGCGAAGCATTGAGCGCCGCCGAGCAGGTGCTGCACCAGGCCGAGGATGCATCCGGTAAGCCAGCTCCTGAGCTGGTGCGCACCGACAAGCAGCCGATCGACGAAACCACCCGGGCGCTAAAGACCGAAGTGGCCTTTGCCCGCGCCGATCTGCGCAAACTGGAGCGTGATGACAGCAGTGCAGCCGACGCCCTGGCCGCCGCGCGACAACGCCTGACCGACGCCGAACGCCAATTACAGGAACACGCAGGCAGCTGATCACAGCCCTGCGTAGCCAACCCAACAACCGGAGCGCCAATGGCCCTGCCCCGTATCACATCGCCCCACGCCAAGGGCAGCAACCGCACCCAGCAAGTGATGCTGCAGGTGCTGCTGGCTACGGTACCGGGGATTCTCGCCCTGACCTGGCTGTTCGGCGCCGGCACCCTGATCAATCTGCTGTGGGCCAGCGTCTGCGCCCTCGGTGTTGAAGCCGCCATTCTGGCGCTGCGCAAGCGCCCAGTACTGTTCTTCCTCAAGGACTACAGCGTACTGGTCACCGCCGTGCTGCTGGCCCTGGCGCTGCCGCCCTATTCACCCTGGTGGCTGACGCTGGTGGCCACCGGATTTGCCGTGCTGTTCGGCAAGCAGCTGTATGGCGGCCTTGGGCAAAACCCCTTCAACCCGGCCATGCTCGGCTATGTGGTGGTGCTGATTTCCTTCCCTGTAGAGATGACCAGCTGGCCAGCGCCATATACGGTCGGCCTGCTTGAAGGGCTGCAGCAGATTCTCGGCATCGCCAACCTGCCCGACGGCTGGGCGCAAGCCACTGCGCTGGATGCGTTGAAGGTCAACAAGAGCCTGACCATCGACGAGCTGTGGGCGCAGAATCCGGCGTTCGGCTACCTCGGTGGCGCCGCCACCGAAGCGGTCAACCTGGCCTTCCTCGCCGGCGGCCTGTACCTGCTGCACAAGCGCCTGTTCACCTGGCATGCACCGGTCGGCATGCTCGCCGCCCTAGCGCTGATGAGCCTGCTGTTCTGGAACGGCTCGGGCTCGGACTCCCATGGATCGCCGCTGTTTCATCTGCTGACTGGTGCAACCATGCTCGGCGCCTTCTTTATCGTCACCGACCCGGTCAGCGGCGCCACCAGCAACCTCGGCCGGCTGATTTTCGGCATCGGCGTGGGTGTGCTGGTTTACGTGATTCGTGCCTGGGGCGGCTACCCGGATGGCGTTGCCTTCGCCGTGCTACTGATGAACCTGGCCGCCCCGACTATCGACTACTACACGCGGCCGCGCACCTACGGCCACCGCAAGCCGACTCGCGGCTTCAAGTTGGGAGAGTAACCGTGGCCCTGCCTGAAATTAGCCGCTCGATGCTGAAGAACGCTCTGGTGCTCGGGCTGTTTGCCATCGCCACCGTGGGCCTGGTCGCCGTGCTGCAACAAGCCACTGCTGGGCGCATTGCCAACGCCGAGCGCGAAGCCCAGGTGCGCGCCCTAAGCGAAATCCTGCCCCAGGGCAGCTATGACAACCACCTGCTGGACAACAGCATTCAGCTGCACGATCCGCTGCTCGGCAGTAAATCGCCACAGACCGCCTATATCGCCCTGAAAGACGGCAAGCCCAGCGCGGTGATTCTGCGCGCCACAGCGCCGGACGGTTACAGTGGCGCGATCCATTTGCTGATCGGTATCCAGGCTGATGGTCGCCTGGCCGGCGTGCGCGTACTCGGCCACAAGGAAACCCCGGGCCTGGGTGACAAGATCGAGCTGGCCAAAAGCGCCTGGATTCGTAGCTTCGATGGCAAGTCACTGAGCAATCCCGGCGAGGATGGCTGGGCGGTGAAGAAAGATCGTGGCGAGTTTGATCAGTTTGCCGGCGCCACCATCACCCCGCGCGCGGTGGTCAAGGCGGTGCACAAGGCCCTGCAGTATTTCGATGCCCATCAAGAGCAACTGTTCGCAGTCCAGGTGAAGTCCAATGGCTAGTCCCAGCTACCGCGAAATCACGCTTAACGGCCTATGGAAGAACAACCCGGCGCTGGTGCAACTGCTCGGCCTCTGCCCACTGCTCGGAGTGAGCAACTCGGCGGTCAACGCCCTAGGGCTGTCACTGGCCAGCGCTGTGGTGCTGATCTGTTCCGGTACAGCGGTGTCGCTGGTACGCAGCGTGGTCAACACCGCCGTGCGACTGCCGGCCTTTGTGATGATCATCGCCGCACTGACCACCTGCATCGAACTGCTGATGCAGGCCTTTACCTACGAGCTGTACCAGATTCTCGGCATCTTTATCCCGCTGATCACCACCAACTGCGTGATCCTCGGCCGCGCCGATGGCTTCGCCGCGAAGAACGACCCGGGCCGCGCCGCCTATGACGGCTTGATGATGGGCCTGGGCTTTGGCGTGGTACTGGTGATGATCGGCGCGCTGCGCGAGCTGTTCGGCACCGGCGCAGTGTTTGCCAATATGCATTTGCTGTTCGGCCCCATCGCCACCAACTGGCAGCTGACGCTGATCCCCGAGTACAAGGGCTTCCTGCTGGCCATCCTGCCACCGGGCGCCTTTATCATGCTGGGCTTGCTGATTGCCTGCAAAAACCGTGTGGACGAGGTGCTGGCTGAGCGGGCCAAAGCGCAGCAGGTCGACACACCGGCACAGAGCCGCCGCGTACGGGTGACCGGAGTGATCGAGTGAACGCCGCCAAGCGCTACGAGATCTTCCGCCGCCTGCATGAAGACAACCCCGAGCCGAAGACCGAACTGGCCTACAGCACGCCCTTCGAGCTGCTGGTAGCGGTCACCCTGTCCGCCCAGGCCACCGATGTCAGCGTCAACAAGGCCACCGCCAAGCTGTTCCCGGTGGCCAATACCCCGGAGGCGATCTACGCCCTAGGCGTGGAGGGACTGAGCCAATACATCAAGACCATCGGCCTGTACAACAGCAAGGCGAAGAACGTCATCGAGGCCTGCCGCATCCTGATCGAGAAACATGGCAGCCAGGTGCCAGACAACCGCGAAGACCTCGAAGCGCTGCCCGGGGTTGGACGCAAGACCGCCAACGTGGTGCTCAACACCGCGTTCCGCCAGTTGGCGATGGCGGTGGACACTCACATCTTCCGCGTCAGCAACCGCACCGGCATCGCCCCTGGCAAGAACGTGCTGGAGGTGGAAAAGAAGCTGATGAAGTTTGTGCCCAAGGAATTTCTCCTCGACTCACACCACTGGCTGATCCTGCATGGCCGCTATGTGTGTCAGGCGCGCAAGCCGCGCTGCGGCAGCTGCCGCATCGAAGATCTGTGCGAATACAAACAGAAAACCTCCGACGATTGAGCCGCTATTCAGCAGCTCAATAAGCTGATTGAAAAAATCTTTTTTACCCGCCCAGGTTTTGTCGCTATAAGGTGCGCAAATCAGGTTGTGTGAAAACGTAGCGAGCGAAGGTCAGGCAAGGCGGAAATAGGCGAACACGCGGAGTTTACGAGCTGTAAATGAGCAGTGTGAGCCGGTTTCCAACGCAGCATGGCCGAGCGCAGTAGTTTTCACAGCAGCTGAATGGCCCTGGTAGCCTGGAGTGAATCTATGAGCACTGATAAAGAAGAACTTGAGCTCGACGAAGACTTTGTTGCCGAAGAAGCGGATAACACCGAGGCGCCGGTAGAGGTTGCCAAGACCAACCTGACCAAGCGCCGCATCATCGACAACTTCCTCGAAGAGCGCCGCTTGCACAAGCAATTGGCCGAATACGACTTCGACCTCTAAGCCCGCCCGCAACGAAAAGCCCCGCTTCTGCGGGGCTTTTCGTTGCGCATCTTTAGCCATCAGCAGCTGTCAGTCAGCTCGCGAAGGCGACAACAACTCGATCTTGTAACCGTCCGGGTCTTCAACAAACGCCAGAATGCTGGTGCCGTGTTTCATCGGCCCCGGCTCGCGGGTGATCTTGCCGCCGCGAGTACGGATGTCTTCACAGGCCTTGTACACATCCGCGACTTCCAAAGCGATATGGCCATAGCCGGTGCCCAATTCGTAGCTGTCCACGCCCCAGTTGTGGGTAAACTCGATCACGCTGTTGTGCGCCTCGTCACCGTAGCCAACGAATGCCAGGGTGAACTGCCCTTCGGGGTAGTCCTTGCGACGTAGCAGGG
Organism: Pseudomonas anguilliseptica; assembly: GCF_900105355.1. Lineage (NCBI taxonomy): Bacteria > Pseudomonadati > Pseudomonadota > Gammaproteobacteria > Pseudomonadales > Pseudomonadaceae > Pseudomonas > Pseudomonas anguilliseptica. The sequence goes on along the minus strand of NZ_FNSC01000001.1, from coordinate 3,541,985 downwards.
TCATGCCCAGCACTTCGGTGTAGAACGCAATGGATTTATCCATATCGCCGACGCGCAGCATGGTATGCAGCAGTCTCATCAGGTATCTCCTCATCGTTGCCCATCTTGCGGGCTTATAAATGCAAACCCCGGCTTATGGCCGGGGTTTGGTGTGGCTCAGGCGCTCAAGTCTATCAGAGCATCTTGCGCCCTTTGCCCGCGGCGATGCGCATGCGCAAAGCGTTGAGCTTGATAAAGCCACCAGCGTCAGCCTGGTTGTAAGCGCCGCCATCTTCTTCGAAAGTGGCGATATTGGCGTCAAACAGCGAGTCATCAGACTTGCGACCGGTGATGATCACGTTGCCCTTGTACAACTTCATGCGCACCACGCCGTTCACATTGACCTGGGACGCGTCGATCATCTGTTGCAGCATCAGACGCTCTGGGCTCCACCAGAAGCCGTTGTAGATCAGGCTGGCGTATTTCGGCATCAGCTCGTCTTTCAGGTGGGCAACTTCGCGATCCAGGGTGATCGACTCGATGGCGCGGTGGCCCTTGAGCATGATGGTGCCGCCAGGAGTCTCGTAGCAGCCACGGGATTTCATGCCAACGAAACGGTTCTCGACGATGTCCAGACGACCGATACCGTTCTCACCACCGATGCGGTTCAGCTCAGCCAGTACGGTGGCCGGGCTCATGGCCTTGCCGTCGATGGCGACAATGTCACCGGCGCGGTAGGTCAGCTCGATATAGGTCGGGGTATCCGGCGCGGCTTCTGGCGACTTGGTCCAACGCCACATGTCTTCTTCGTGCTCGGTCCAGGTGTCTTCCAGCACGCCGCCTTCGTAGGAGATGTGCAGCAGGTTGGCATCCATGGAGTACGGCGACTTCTTCTTGCCGTGACGCTCGATTGGGATGGCGTGCTTCTCGGCGTAGTCCATCAGCTTCTCGCGCGACAGCAAATCCCACTCGCGCCATGGGGCGATGACTTTTACGCCGGGCTTGAGCGCGTAGGCGCCCAGCTCGAAACGTACCTGGTCGTTGCCCTTGCCGGTGGCGCCATGGGAGATGGCGTCAGCACCAGTCTCGTTGGCGATTTCGATCAGGCGCTTGGCGATCAGCGGACGGGCAATGGAGGTGCCCAGCAGGTACTCGCCTTCGTAGACGGTGTTGGCGCGGAACATCGGGTAGACGAAATCACGCACGAATTCTTCGCGCAGGTCGTCGATGTAGATTTCCTTGACGCCCATGGCCTGGGCCTTGGCACGGGCCGGCTCGACTTCCTCACCCTGGCCGAGGTCAGCAGTGAAGGTCACCACTTCGCAGTTATAGGTATCTTGCAGCCACTTGAGAATCACCGAAGTGTCCAGGCCACCGGAATATGCCAGGACTACCTTGTTTACGTCGGCCATGCCATCAACTCCACGGGGTTGTGCGGGAAAACCGACGATTCTACTGCCCATGCCGTCTGATTCACAGAGGCGCGACAGCTTGTGACGACCAAGCGACGGATAATTGTTGGACAACAGACGAATAGCAGGTGCTAGGAGGTAGTCGCTGGCTCCGCAGCAGCAGGTGCGGGATCCATTGCCGGCGCAGGCGACTCTGCCGCTTCTGGCACCCGATCTAGCAGAATGGTGACCCGACGATTCTTCGCCCGATTGGCTTCATTGCTGTTTGGTGCCACCGGGTAGCGTTCACCGTGAAAGCGCATGGTGATCTGCTCGGCAGGAATGCCGTTGGCCTTGAGGTACTCCATCACCGCCAACGCACGGCGGCGCGATAGGTCGCGATTGGTCAGACGATTGCCGCTGTTATCCGCATGACCATCGAGCTGGATGCGATTGACGCTGGGGTCGGCCTTGAGAAAGCTCAAAATGATATCCAGCTTGGCCTGGGCCAGCGGTTCCAGCGCCACCCCACCACCCGGAAAGCCGACCTGGCTCTTGCGCACCTGATCAAAACTCACCGGCAACAGCTTGGCCGTGCAATCCAGGTACTCGTTGTAGGCCTTGTTGAATTTGGCCGGCAGCAGACGCACCTCAACCGCGTCACCGCCCATCGCCGCACGGTGCCGTACCAAGGGGCTACGACCTTCCAGCAGACCGGTTAGCAAGCGCGTACCTTGCTCCTGGGAGCTGTTGAACAGCACCTCGGCCGGCACCACACTGACCGAACCCAGATTGATATCACCGCGCCCCGGTTGCCAGGGCGCCGCCGCCGCCAGCAAGGTGGCATTACCGGCACCCAGCCAGCGCTCACGGGCTTTCAGGCTGAAGGTGACCTGTTCTCCCGCCCGCCGTACAAACACCCCCGAACCGAAATCGGTAATGGGTTGCGACAATCGGCACTCGAACTGATCGCCCTCTACCTGCCACTCGATCTTCTCCAGACGAGTCTGGAAGCTGATGGCCAGGACGGGCTGGCTTGCCAGCAGGCAAAGCACCGCGAGTGAATAAGGGCGCACGACAGACTCCAGGGAATACGGCTTACCCTCTGTCTATCGGTGCCACGGCGAAAAACTTGAGCAGCGCTTTATGCCTCTTCTATAGGTCGGGCCATAAATCAATCCCGCCTTCAGTCAGCTTTACCTGCCGCGCCCGCTTTCAGCGTGCTGCCACGGGGCTTTTCCGGTAGCATTCTCGCCACGTTTTGCCCGCCTGGAAGCTTCCATGACTGACCGCCTTACCCTGCTGCGTCCCGACGACTGGCACATCCACCTGCGCGACGGTGGCGTTCTGCCGCATACCGTCGCCGATGTAGCCCGCACCTTTGGCCGCGCCATCATCATGCCCAACCTGGTGCCGCCGGTACGCAACGCCAGCGAAGCCGATGCCTATCGCCAGCGCATTCTCAATGCCCGCCCTGCTGGTAGCCGCTTCGAGCCGCTGATGGTGCTGTACCTCACCGACCTGACCCAGCCTGACGATGTGCGCACGGCCAAAGCCTCGGGCTTTGTGCATGCGGCCAAGCTCTACCCAGCCGGCGCGACGACCAACTCCGATTCTGGCGTAACCAGCATCGACAAAATTTTCCCGGTGCTCGAAGCCATGGCCGAAGTCGGCCTGCCGCTGCTGGTACACGGTGAAGTGACACGCAGCGAGATCGATGTATTCGATCGTGAGAAGATCTTTATCGGCGAGCACCTGAGCCGGGTGGTCGAGCGCTTCCCGCCCCTTAAAGTGGTGTTCGAGCACATCACCACCCGTGATGCGGTGGAGTTTGTGCAAGGCGCTTCGGCCAACGTCGGCGCCACCATCACCGCCCATCACCTGCTTTACAACCGCAACCATATGCTGGTGGGTGGTATTCGCCCGCACTTCTATTGCCTGCCGATTCTCAAGCGCAACACCCACCAGGACGCTCTGCTGGATGCGGCCACCAGCGGCAATGTAAAGTTCTTCCTCGGCACCGACTCGGCGCCGCACGCCAAGCATGCCAAGGAAGCCGCCTGCGGCTGCGCCGGTTGCTACACCGCCTATGCGGCCATCGAGCTGTATGCCGAAGCCTTCGAGCAGCGCAACGCGCTGGACAAGCTGGAAGCCTTCGCCAGTCTGAACGGTCCGGACTTCTACGGCCTGCCGCGCAACAGCGACAGCATCACCCTGGTGCGTGAAGACTGGACCGCACCTGCCAGCCTGCCGCTGGGCGAGCAAACCGTTATCCCGCTGCGCGCCGGTGAAACCCTGCGCTGGCGTCTGCTGGAGCGCCAAGCGTGAGTGAAGACCTGTACGACGACGAAGCTGAAAGCGGCAGCCACTCCGGCCCGCGCCACCCAATGGCGGCACGCTTTCGTGGCTACCTGCCGGTAGTCGTGGACGTGGAAACCGGTGGCTTCAACTGCGCCACCGATGCTCTGCTGGAAATTGCTGCCACCACCATCGGCATGGATGAAGGCGGTTTTCTCTATCCGGAGCACACCCACTTCTTCCGCATCGAGCCATTCGAAGGCGCGAATATCGAGCAGGCCGCGCTGGACTTCACCGGCATCAAACTTGATCACCCATTGCGCATGGCGGTGAGTGAAGAGCATGCCCTCGGCGAGATCTTCAAGGGCCTGCGCAAGTCGCTGAAAGCGAACAGCTGCAAACGGGCAATTCTGGTCGGGCATAACAGCAGCTTCGACCTGGGTTTCCTCAATGCGGCCGTGGCGCGCTGCGGCATCAAACGCAACCCGTTCCATCCGTTCTCCAGCTTCGACACTGCCACCCTGGCCGGCCTCGCCTATGGTCAGACCGTATTGGCCAAGGCCTGCCAGGCTGCTGGCATCGATTTCGACGGCAAGGAAGCACATTCGGCCCGTTACGACACCGAGAAGACCGCCGAGCTGTTCTGCGGCATCGTCAATCGCTGGAAGGAGATGGGCGGTTGGATGGATTTCGACGACTAAGTAGGTGCAAGACAACGATCTGCTGCGCGTCGGCCCTGCGGCGTTAAAAACAGACTCGGCAAGCCACTATGGCTAACGCGCGTCAGTGCGACCCGAAGGGCGAGTGAAACGAGTAATGCTCATGTACAAAAGTACACTCCGCTTGATTCGCTATGCTCACCCTTCGGGCCAGCCTGCGGCTGTTACTTCGCTTCGCTGCATTTCTCGTCTGTTTTGACCAGCCGGAGGCTGTTACTAACGTAGCGCCTACAGGACTCTAGCTCGCTAGATCTAGAACAAACGTAATTTCACCGACACCAGATCTGCCCCAATAAAAAGCCCCGCACTTGGCGGGGCTTTTTATTAGGGCGGAAACAGCGCAGGTCCGGCCTGCGCTGTTTCTATCAGGCGCTTTGCGCCAGGTCCATCAACTCGCGGTTAGCCACAGCATACATGGCGTAATCGGTGTTGGTGGCCGCACGCAGCTCGCCGAGCATGACCTTCCAGCGATCTACCAAACGGCGGTGCTGGTCCAGCCACACGCCGACCCGCTCTTCGATATCTGCCGGGCCTTCGGCCATTTGCAGTACCGACACGGTGATGGCGCGTTGCTGCCAGTCCAGATCATCACGGAAGGCTTCACGGGCCAGTGCTTGCCAGTTGTTTTCCACCGGCAAGCTGGTGATCTGCTGCAGGTACCAGGACAGCTCCAGCGACCCGCCGATGGCAAAGTACGCCGCTGCTACGCGATCCGGTTCCTGTCCGGTCACGTCCGACGCTTCGATGATCGGCAACAGGGTGTACAGATGGCTGGTGCCGGCGACCACACGCGCCAGCTCTTCCGGCACGCCGGCTTCGACATACCCCTGGAAGCGCGCCAGCCACTGTTCACGGGCCGGGCCTTCGAGCAATTCGTCGAGTCGGCCAACCAGTGCCTCGATGCGCGGCGCAAAATGCGCCACATCGCGGGCCGCGTCCTGCTCGTTGCGGCGGCTGCGCAGGAACCAGCGGGTAGCGCGGCGGCCCAGACGCATCAGCTCGTCCATCAACTGCAGTTGCAGTTCGGCAGGCACCTTGTAGTCCAGCGCCTCGATCTGCTGCCACCAGTGCGGCAGACGGAACAGATCACGCACGATCACATAGGCGCCGGCAACATTCGCCGCGCTCATGCCGGTGGACTCCTTCAGGCGCTGCACGAAGGTGATGCCCATATGGTTGACCAGATCGTTGGCGATCTGCGTGCTGACGATTTCGCGCTTGAGGCGATGCCGACGCATCGGCTCACCGAACTTCTTCGCCAGCAACGGCGGGAAGGCGGTTTCCATTTCCCGCGCCAGGTATTCGTCATCCGGCACCAGGGATTTCAGTAGCGATTCCTTGAGGTCGATCTTGCTGTAGGAGATCAGCACCGACAGCTCCGGACGAGTCAGGCCCAGACCGTTGGCGGCGCGCTCATTGAGCTCGTCGTCGGTGGGCAGGAACTCCAGGGCGCGGTCCAGCTTGCCGGCGGTTTCCAGAGCACTCATCAGACGTTTGTACTCACCTACCCGCTCACGCGCACGGCGCTCAGCCAGTGACAGTGCCTGGGTCTGCTTGTAGTTGTTGCCCAGCACCAGGCCACCCACCGCATCGGTCATTTCCACCAGCAGCTTGTTGCGCTGCTTGCCGGTCATGTCGCCAGCGCCGACGATTTCGCCGAGCAGAATCTTGATGTTGACCTCATGGTCGGAGCAGTCCACACCACCGGCATTGTCGATAAAGTCGGTGTTGCTCTTGCCGCCATTGAGGCCGTACTCGACGCGACCCAGCTGGGTCATGCCAAGGTTACCGCCCTCACCCACTACCTTGGCACGCAGTTCGCGACCGTCTACGCGCAGCAGGTCGTTGGCCTTGTCGCCGACATCGGCGTGGCTTTCCTTGCTGGATTTCACGTAGGTGCCGATGCCGCCGTTCCACAACAGATCCACCGGAGCCTTGAGCAAGGCGTTCAGCAGTTCGTTAGGCGCCAGCTTGTCAGCGCTGATATCGAAGCGCTCTTTCATCTGCGGGCTGATGGCGATGCTCTTGGCACTGCGCAGGAAGATCCCGCCGCCGGCGGAAATCAGCTTGGCATCGTAATCGGCCCAGCTGGAGCGCGGCAGATCGAACAGGCGCTGACGCTCAACAAAGCTCTTCGCCGCATCCGGGTTGGGGTCGATAAAGATGTGCATGTGGTTGAAGGCCGCGACCAGCTGCAGACTTTCCGAGAGCAGCAGACCGTTACCGAATACGTCGCCGGCCATATCGCCGATACCGATTACGGTGACATTGTCCTTCTGCACGTCGATGCCACGTTCACGGAAGTGGCGCTGTACCGAAACCCAGCCGCCCTTGGCGGTGATGCCCATGCCTTTGTGGTCATAACCCGCCGAGCCGCCCGAGGCGAAGGCATCGTCCAGCCAGAAGCCGTATTCGGCAGCAATGCCGTTGGCGATATCGGAGAAGGTCGCGGTGCCTTTGTCGGCCGCCACCACCAGATACGGATCGTCGCCATCGTGACGCACCACGTTCTGCGGGGGCACCACGGCGCCGTCTTTCAGGTTGTCGGTGATATCCAGCAGGCCGCTGATGAATATCCGGTAGCAGGCAATGCCCTCGGCCAGCACATCATCACGGGTGCCGCCGACCGGCAGTCGCCGTGGAATAAAGCCGCCCTTGGCGCCCATCGGTACGATGACCGCGTTTTTCACCTGCTGCGCCTTGACCAGGCCCAGCACCTCGGTGCGGAAGTCTTCCTCACGGTCCGACCAGCGCAGGCCACCACGGGCTACGTCACCAAAGCGCAGGTGCACGCCTTCAACACGCGGCGAGTAGACGAAGATTTCGAACTTCGGCGTCGGTCGAGGAATATCTGGAATCGCCCGCGGGTTGAGTTTGAAGCTGAAGTAGCTCTTCGGCGCACCACTGGCATCGGTCTGGTAGAAGTTGGTGCGCAGGGTGGCTTTGATCAAGTCCAGGTAGCGGCGCAGGATGCGGTCTTCGTTGAGCACCGCAACGTTGTCCAGCGCGGCGAGAATCGCCTGCTCGAGCTTCTGCTGCTTGTCTTCCAGATCATCAACGGTAAGTTTGCGCGCCAGGTAGAAGCGCGTCTTGAACAGGCGCACCAGTTCCTTGGCGATATCGGCGTGGTTGACCAGGGTGCTGGCGATGTAGCTGAGGTCGAAGCCCAGGCGAATCTGCTTGAGGTAACGGCCGTAGGCACGCAGCAGCGCCACGTCGCGCCACGGCATGGCGGCCATCAGCACCAGACGGTTGAAACCGTCATTCTCCGCCGCGCCACCGACGATATTGACGAAAGCGCCCTGCAGGGTGTCGTTGAGCTGCTGGATGTCGACATCCAGGCCTTCGGCATAGGTGAAGGCGAAGTCGTGAATCCAGAACTCGCGGCCATCGGCGCGGCGCAGCTTGTAAGGGAACTCACCGAGCACGCGCAGACCGAGGTTTTCCAGAATCGGCAGCACGTCCGACAGCGGCAGCGGCGTGTCGGCGTGGTACAGCTTGCAGTGCAGCTGCTGCTCGCCCTGGGTCAGCGGCTGGTAGAAACTCATCACCAGTTGGCGCTCGCTGTTCAGGCTAAGCAGGTGCTGCATGTCCACCACCGCCGAGTGCGGGGCGAAACGCTCGCGATAGCCAGCCGGGAAGCCGCCGGGGAATTCGCTGAGCACTTCGGTGCCCTGGGCTTCGCCGAGGCTTTCGACGATCAGGCTGGTGTAATCGTCCTTCCACGAACGGCAGGCCTGGATGGCTTCTTTTTCCAGGCGTAGCGGGTCGATCTGCACGCGGTTCTTCGGGTCAACCTTGAGGATGAACTGCACCCGCGCCAGTACCGATTCGGAGAAGAAGGTCCAGAATTCGCAATCGGTAGCCTGCAGACGCTCCATCAGCACCTGCTGGATCTTCATCCGCGTTTCGGTGGAGTACACATCGCGCGGCACATAGGCCAGGCAGTAGCAGAAACGGCCATAAGGGTCGCGGCGCAGGAATACGCGAATCTTGTTGCGCTCCTGAATCTGCACGATCGCCATGGTGGTGTTGAACAGCTCGTCCACCGGAGTCTGGAACAGGTCATCACGCGGCAGCACTTCCAGGACTTGAGCCAGCTCCTTGCCCAGGTGCGCGCTGCTGTCGAAACCGGAGCGCTGCTTGATCACCGCCACTTTGCGGCGGATATACGGAATGTTCCACACGCTCTCAGCGTACACCGCCGAAGTGTACAGCCCCATAAAGCGGCATTCCTTGACCACCTTGCCCTTGGCGTCCAGTTCGCGGATCGACACCAGGTCCGGGTACGCCGGACGGTGCACGCGGCTGGGTACCGCGGCCTTGGCGAAGGACAGCAACTGCGGCTCGCGCAGGTAGGCGACGGCTTCAGACTCGATATGCAGTTCATCAGCCTTGAGGCCAGTGCGCAGGCGCTTGGACATGCCCAGCAGGGACTTTTCGTCGTAGACCATGCTGCCGCCGCCGGCGCTGTCGGCAACGGTGAATTCTTCATAGCCGAGGAAGGTGAAGTGGTCGTCGAGCAACCAGTTCATGAATACCTTGATCTCTTCCAGCTCGGCGCCTTCGACCTTGAGCTTGGCCTTATCCAGCCAGGCCAGCAGTTCCTTGGCCTTGGCTTTCATCGGCTGGAAGTCGGCGACGCTCAGGCGTACATCACTGAATACTTCGTGCAGGTCTTTTTCCAGGGTCTTCAACTCGCCGACGTTGGCGCAGCGGTCGATCTCCAGGAACATCAGGGCTTCCTGCTGCACATCCTTGCCCTGGGCGCCCTTGGGCAGGATTTCCTGCAGCTCGCCGCTCTTGTTGCGGCGCACGCTGAACACGCTGTTCTGCAGGGTGTGGATGCTGTAGCCGCGACGGTTGAGCTCCATGCGCACCGAATCGACCAGGAACGGAATGTCGCTGTGCAGAATTTCTACGGCAGTGTGGGTGGACTGCCAGCCATGTTTTTCATAATCGGGGTTGAATACCCGCACTTCGGGCTTGGTCGGTTCAAAACGCTCCAGCAGCCGCCAGGACGACAAGGTGCAGCCGACCAGGTCAGAGAGGCGACGCTGGGTCAGCTCCTCGAGGGCGATGATGCCGAAGAATTGCTCGGCGAACAGGGCTACTTGTGGCAGAGCCTGTTCACTGACGTGCTGCGCCAGCGCCGTTTGCAGGTGGTGCTGAAAATCGGCTTTGCTGGCCGCCGTAAAGAACGCCATGGGTTTGCTCCGTTTGGCTTGTTATTCGTCAGGGGACTCGATCAAGGCAGTCGCGAGTAATGACCTTCGCCACAACCTTGTTGTTCAACGTTAGTCTAGGAGGCAGCGATTGCATTAAAGTGGCTGCCACTTAACTCTGGCGAGATTCAAGACTCGCTGGTCACATTTGCCGGATGAGCTTAACGATGGAACACCGTGAAGCGCTTGTCGCGCTGCGACATTTTCTTTCAAGTCAGATCCTCGGCCAGGAAAAACTCATCGAAAGGCTGCTGATTGCCTTGCTCGCTGATGGCCACATGCTGGTCGAAGGCGCTCCCGGCCTGGCCAAGACCAAGGCGATCAAGGAGCTGGCCGAAGGCATTGAGGCCGAATTCCACCGCATTCAGTTCACCCCTGACCTGCTTCCAGCGGATATCACCGGCACCGAAATCTATCGTCCGGAAACCGGCAGCTTTGTGTTCCAGCAGGGACCGATCTTCCACAACCTGGTGCTGGCCGATGAGATCAATCGCGCTCCGGCCAAGGTGCAATCGGCGCTGCTCGAAGCCATGGCCGAGCGCCAGGTAAGCGTGGGCCGCAGCACCTATCACCTGTCGCCACTGTTTCTGGTGATGGCCACGCAGAACCCGATTGAGCAGGAAGGCACCTACCCGCTGCCCGAAGCACAGCTCGACCGTTTTCTGATGCACGTGAAGATCGGTTTCCCCGACGCCAGCGTGGAACGCAAGATCCTCGCCCAAGCCCGTGGTGAAGCGCTGAATGGCGAAACCAAGCCAGAGCAGCTGGTTAGCCAGCAGGCGATCTTTGCCGCGCGCCAGGAAATCCTCGGCCTGTATATGGCCGATGCGGTGGAAGAGTATTTGGTGCAACTGGTGATGGCCTCGCGCACCCCGGCCAAGTTCGACCCGGAACTGGCCGAGTGGATTGCCTACGGCGCCAGCCCGCGCGGCTCGATTGCCCTCGACCGCTGCGCACGGGCCCACGCCTGGCTGGCCGGGCGGGATTTCGTCAGCCCGGAAGATATCCAGGCGGTGCTGTTCGACGTGCTGCGCCACCGCATCATTCTGTCATTCGAGGCAGAAGCCGCCGGCATCGACCAGGACCGCGTGGTGCAGCGCATTCTCGACGTCGTGGCGGTCGCCTAACCACCATGCACGACCAACCCACGCAGCCCGGCATTCGCGTCAGCCTCGGTGAACTGATCGAGATGCGCCATCGTGTGCGTGAGGTGCAGCTGTTTTCCACCCCGGCGCGGCGCAGCCCGCTGATTGGCCTGCACCACTCCAAGCTGCGCGGGCGCGGCGTGGACTTCGACCAGGTGCGCGTGTATCAGCCCGGCGACGACGTGCGCACCATCGATTGGCGAGTGACCGCACGCACTCAAGAACCGCACACCAAGCTGTTCCATGAAGAGCGCGAGCGGCCGATCTACATCATGGTCGAGCAGAGCAAACGGCTGTTCTTCGGCTCCGGGCTGATGTTCAAATCGGTGCTCGCCGCCCAGGCCGCCAGCCTGATCGGCTGGGCCGCTCTGGGTCACAACGACCGCATCGGCGGCCTGGTATTTGGTGATTTGGAACACCACGAAATCAAACCCCGGCGTAGCAAGCAAAGCCTGCTGCAACTGCTCAGCCGTCTGGCCAAAGCCAACCAGGTGCTGAGCAACGACAGCCAGGGCGGCCGCGATAGCTTCGGCCTGGCTCTGCGCCGTGCCCACGAGGTGCTGCGCCCCGGCAGTCTGGTGGTGATTCTGTGTGATGAGCGCACCTTGAACGACAGCAGCGAACAGCAGTTGCTGCTGCTCGCGCGGCATACCGACCTACTGTTGCTGCCGCTGTCCGACCCACTCGACCACGCCCTGCCCAATGCCGGGCTGCTGCGTTTTACCGAGCACGGTGCGCAACTGGAGCTGGACACCCAGGACGCCGAACTGCGCCAGGCCTACCGCAGCCTGGCCGATGCCCGCCAGGCGCGCTGGCAACGCCTGGCGCAGAAGCTCGGCGTACCGCTGCTGGCCCTGAACACCCAGAGCGAGATGATCGAGCAGCTGCGTGAACACCTGAATGCTCAGCGGCCAAGGAAAAGCCTGTGAACCCGCTGGACCAGCTCGAACCCCTAATCGCTCCTGCGCCGATCAGCTGGTGGCCGCCGGCACCAGGCTGGTGGCTACTCGCCCTACTGCTGCCCGTGCTGCTGTGGGCTGCTTTCAAGCTGCTTAAACACCTGCCGCGCAAAGCGGCTGGGCAGTCGACCGAAGCGCCGCTTGATCCTCTGCGCCAGGCCGCGTTGAGCGAACTCGAACTTCTGAGCAAACCTTATGACGGCGTCGATGCCGGCCCCTGGCTGCAGCAACTCAACGCCATTCTCAAACGCCTGTGCCGCGAGCGTTACCCACAAAGTAACAGCCATATTCTGAGCAGCCGTGCCTGGCTGGCCTTTCTCGACAGCCGTTGCCCAGCAGCCGGTCTGACCCGCTGGATGATCCTGGTGGAGGGTGCTTATCGCCCGCGCTGTAGCCTGGATGACAAGGCCATCGCCGGCCTCAACCAGGCGGTGTCGATCTGGATTCGCAAACATGTTTGAGTTTGCCTGGCCCTGGGTCTTCCTGATCGCTCCCCTACCCTGGCTGCTGCGCGCCTGGCTGCCGCCTGCGGACAGCGGCGAAGCGGCGCTGAAAATCAGCCTTCTGGCGGAGCTCGAAGGCTTGAGCGGACGCCGCGCCCGCTTACGACTGCCGGCCTTGCGGCAACAGGCGCCGTTTGCACTGATCTGGCTGTTACTGCTACTCGCCAGCGCGCGCCCGCAATGGCTGGGTGAACCGCTACCGTTGCCGGCCAGCGGCCGCGACCTGCTGCTGGCGGTAGATGTGTCCGGCTCCATGGACTACGCCGACATGCTCTGGGAAGGCCAGGAAGTCAGTCGCCTGAGCCTGGTCAAGCACCTGCTCGGCGACTTTATCGACGGCCGCCAGGGTGACCGGGTCGGCCTGATCCTGTTCGGCAGCCGCGCCTACCTGCAGTCGCCACTGACCTTCGACCGACAGACCGTGCACACCTGGCTGGATGAGGCGCAGAAAAATATCGCCGGGCCACAGACCGCCATCGGCGACGCCATTGGCCTGGCGGTCAAACGCCTGCGCGAGCGTCCGGCGCAGAGCCGCGTGCTGGTACTGGTCACCGATGGTGCCAACAACGCCGGTGAAATCGATCCCATGACCGCCGCACGCCTGGCCGCCGAGGAAGGCATTACCATTTACCCGATCGGCATCGGTGCCGACCCTGAGCAAGGTGGCGTGCTCGGCATGCTTGGCTTTAACCCGGGCATCGATCTGGACGAGCCGAGCCTGCGTGCGATTGCCGAGGCCACCGGCGGTGAATACTTCCGCGCCCGCGACAGCGAAGAGTTGCAAGCCATCGAGGCCACCCTCGACCGCCTCGAGCCGGTGGCGCAGAAGCCAACTCTAGCGCGGCCAACCTTGCCACTCTATCCCTGGCCACTGGGCCTGGCCTTACTGCTCAGCCTGCTGCTGGTCAGCCAGACACTCTGGCCGAGCCTGCAACAACGCTGGCGCAATCAACTGACACGGCTGCGGGGGAAACAGTCATGAACGAATTGACCAGCCTCTGGCCGCACTGGCAGCGACCCTTCTGGCTGTTGCTGATACCGCTGCTGGGTTTTCTGCTCTGGCAGCTCTGGCACCGGGAGAAACGCAGTGGCCGCTGGCAAGCGTTGCTGCCGGCCGCGTTCCAGACCGCGCTGCTGACCGCCACAGGCGGGCGCAACAGTCGCCTGCCCTGGCTCGCCCTCGGCCTAGCCTGGTTACTGGCCCTGTTGGCGCTGCTCGGCCCCAGCTGGCAACGCATCGAGCAGCAGAACCCCAAGCCAGCCGACCCGTTGGTGGTACTCCTCGAACTGACCCCTGAGATGCTCGCCAGCGATGCCTCGCCCAATCGCCTGGCCCAGGCCAAGCGCAAGCTGCTCGACCTGCTGGAGGCACGCCAGGATGCGCAAACCGCCATCGTCGTGTATGCCGGCAGCGCACATACCCTGGTGCCGCTGTCCGACGACCTGGCCACCAGCCGCAACCTGCTCGATGTGTTGAGCCCAGAGATCATGCCCGAGCCTGGCAAGCGCGCCGACCTGGCCGTGGCCAAGGCCCTGCAACTGCTCGAACAGGGCGCCCAGGGCAATGGCCGCCTCCTGCTGCTGACCAGCAGCCTCGATGAAACCCAACGCCAGGCGATCAGCCAGGCCCTAGGCCGCCGCAGCGAGCGCCTGCGCATTCTCGGTATTGGCAGCACCCAGGGCGCGCCGATCATTCAGGAGGATGGCTCATTTCTCAAGGACGCCCAAGGCACCATCTTGCTGCCGCGCCTGGACAGCAAAGGCCTCAAGCGTTTTGCCAATGAACTAGGTGGTCAGTATCAGGGGGTGACGCTGGATGAACGCGACCTGCGCAACCTGGGCCTGCTCGATGCGCCGCAACAGCTGCGTCGTGACGGCGAGCTGACCCAGCTGCAAGCCTGGGCAGATCAGAGCCACTGGCTGCTTCTGCCGCTGTTGTTACTGGCCGCCTGCGCCGCCCGCCGCGGCTGGCTGCTGTGCTTACCACTGTTGCTGCTGAGCCTGCCGCAGAACAGCTACGCCTTCAGTTTCGATGACCTCTGGCTGCGTGCCGATCAGCAAGGGCAGCGCCTGCTGGAGGCGCAACAACCGGCGGAAGCCGCGCAACGGTTCAAGGATCCGCGCTGGCAAGGCCAGGCGCTCTACCAGGCCGGCGATTACGCCGCGGCCGCCGAACGTTTTGCCAATGGCGAAAGCGCCAGCGACCACTACAACCGTGGCAACGCCCTGGCGCGCAGCAATGAACTGGAAGCCGCCGTGGACGCCTACACCCAGGCACTGGAACTGCAACCCGACTTGTCCCAGGCGCAAAAGAACAAAGCCCTGGTCGAAGAACTGCTCCGCCAGAACCAGCAACAACAGCAGAATCAAAGCGACAACTCGCAAGAATCCAACAAGCAGCAGAATCAGCCCAGCAGCCAGCCGCAAGCCGGCCAGTCCGATCCAGACGCCCAGCCGCAGGCCGAGCAATCGCCGGCCAAACCGCCAGAGTCTGAAGACAAGGCTGAGAGCGAGAAACCCGCACAACCTGGTGCCGAAGAAGACGCGGATACACCGCCTAAAACGCCAGAAGAAGACGACAGCAACAACGGCGAAGAGCAGATCGCCAGTGCCGAACCGACCCTCGACGGCGAGCGGCGTCAGGCATTGGAACAATGGCTGCGGCAGATTCCCGATGATCCGGGCGAGCTGCTGCGGCGTAAATTCAGGCTGGAACAACAGCGCCAGGAACAACTGCAATGAGCCGACTGCTCTGTACCCTTCTGCTTGGCCTGCTGGCCCTGAATGTCAGCGCGCAAAGCCTGACCGCCAGCGTCGACCGCACCCGCCTGGATGCCGGTGAGAGCGTTGAGCTGACTCTGGAATCGAATGACGCCACACTGTTCGGCAAGCCCGATCTGCAGCCGCTCAACGAACTGTTTGAGGTGCTCGGTACCCGCCAGGTCAACCGCCTGACCAGCGGCAGCAATGGCGCCCAGGCCAGCACGCGCTGGATCGTTACTCTGCAGCCCAAGCACAGTGGCTATGTGGTGATACCGCCGCTGAACCTCGGCCAACTGCAAAGCGATCCGATTACCCTGCACGTACAACAGGCCGTCAGTGCCGATGACAGCCGCTTGGCGCCAGTGTTCATCGACACCAGTCTGGACCAGGAAAGCGTCTACGTGCAGGCGCAAACCGTGCTGACACTGCGCATCTACCACTCCGTTTCACTGTACGACGACAGCAGCCTGACCCAACTGGACATGCCCCTGGCGCGCGTTGAAGCCCTGGGTAAGCCACGCACTTATGAGAAAGACATCAACGGCGTGCGCCATGGCGTGATTGAACTGCGTTACGCGATCTTCCCTCAGGAAAGTGGCGAACTGTTGATCCCCTCGCAGGCCTTTACCGCCACGGCGGTTGATCGCTCCGCCAGCAATGCCTACAACCCGTTCGGTCCGCGTCCGGGCAAGGTGGTGCGAGTCCGCTCGCCGGAAATTCCGCTGACGGTAAAGGCCAAGCCTGCCAGCTACCCGGCAGACGCTCCCTGGCTGCCAGCGCGCGCCCTCAGCCTGAGTGAAGTCTGGAGCCCGCAGCCGGAAACCGCCCGCGTCGGTGACTCGCTGACCCGCAGCCTGCTGCTCAAGGCTGAAGGGCTGGCCAGTGCACAACTGCCGCCCTTGCCGGCCACCCAGATTGCCGGCCTGCGCCGTTATCCCGATCAACCGCAACTGGCCAACCAGGCCAGCGATAACGGGCTGGTGGCCAGCCGTGAAGAACGCGAAGCACTGGTGGCCAGTCGCGAGGGCATGATTGCCTTACCGGCGATCGAAGTACTGTGGTGGAACACCACGACCGATCAACTCGAACGCAGCAGCTTGCCAGCGCGTAACCTGCAGGTGGCCGCCAACCCGAACCTGGAGAGCCTACCGATTGAAACCGAGCAGGCAGCATCAAACGACAGCGCCACTATACGACTCTGGCCCTGGCAGCTGAGTAGCGCAGTACTGAGCCTGACCACCTTGCTCGGCTTCACCCTCTGGTGGCGCGCCCTCCGTCAGCCTGCCGTCATACCCTCGCAGCAGACGGGGCCCAGCCCGCGCGACCTGCTTGACGACCTCAAGCGCAGCTGCCTGGTCAACGACTCGCAAGCCACTCGCCACGCCCTCGACGCCTGGGCACGGCAACAGCCAGAAACCCTGGCTGAGATGGCTGCACGCTTCACCCCGCTGTCAGATGCATTAGATGGCCTTAATGGCGCCCTCTACAGCGAAAGCGGCCAACACTGGCAGGGACGCAACCTGTGGCTAGCGATACGCAGCCTACCGACTGCAGAAGACCCGGAAAGTCCTGCGAGTCCTGAAACCAGCGCATTACCTCCGTTGTATCCGCGCTAACCCCTAGCGGCTGATCATCGCGCGCCATGATGGGTTACAGCCCCCGCACAACTCTATTGGTATTGGCCTCGCCATTGCTCTCAAACGCCAAAGCGCCAATTAACCACTCAAGACTCGCCGACCATCACCACGTCCGGGTCCTGACGCAGGATGGCGCGCAGGCCGCGAGCGAAGGTCATATCGACCTTGGTGTTGACCTGGGTCTGGCCGATGCCTTCGAGGTTGTATTCGATGGGATCTTCGACGGTGAGGATATTGCGTGTGTCGTCATTCAGAGTGACCAGGCTGGAATACAGCGTGGTGGTCTTACCGGAACCAGTAGGGCCGGTGACAAGCAAGATGCCATGGGGCTTGCTGAGGGTTTCCTGCATCAATGCCATATCGCGCCGGCACATTCCCAAATGCTTAAGCGACAAGCGACCTGCTTGCTTATCGAGCAAACGCAGCACCACCCGCTCGCCATTGGATGATGGCAGGGTGGAAACCCGGATATCCACCTCACGGCCGGCCAAACGCAGGGAAATCCGCCCGTCCTGGGGGATGCGCTTTTCGGCAATATCCAGCTTGGCCATCACCTTGATTCGCGAAACCAGCAAACCGGCCAACTCACGACGCGGGCGCACCACCTCGCGCAGAATACCGTCGATGCGAAAGCGCACGACCAGGCGCTTCTCGAAGGTTTCTACATGGATATCCGAGGCGTTTTCTTTCACCGCCTCGGACAGGATGGCGTTGATCAAGCGGATGATAAGCGCATCACCCTCCTGCTCCATCAGATCTTCGGTTTCCGGCAGGCGCTCGGCCAGGCTTTCCAGATCCAACTCATCGCCCAGCTCCTCGATCATCTGCATCGCCGCCGAGGAGTTGTGTTGGTAGGCATCACTAAGCGCCTGATCGAAGGCCTCCAACTCCAGTGGCACGATCTCCTGCACCTGCCCGGCAAAACGCTGCGCCTCAGCCAAGGCAGTAACCGAAGTGCCCGGCCGGTACGCCAGGTGCACGCCATTGGCCGTGGCCATCAGCAGCACGCCATGGCGCTTGGCGAAGGCAAAGGGCAAACGCCGCGCATCAGCGGCCTCACCGGGCGAATCAAGCAGGTCAGGGGTAATGGCGGAAAGCTTGACGGGGTCCATTGCGCAATTCACTAGAGGTATGAAAAAAGGCCTGCCAGCGCACTGCTGGCAGGCTGCTGCGCAGTATAAGTCGAACAGCTCAATAGGTTGTGGCGTAAACCCTCAGCCTGCTGCAATCAGTCAAGCAAGACTGCACAAACCCGCGCCTATCCGCGAACAAGGCCAGCGCGCGGCTTAGGCCAATTCAGCCACAACACCTCGCTCACCCGCTGATTACTGCCGCCTGCAGCCACTCGGTGACGGCCGATTCACTGAGCAACGACGCGCTTAAGGAGCTGAGCGCGCTGTAATCCTCCCAGGCCTCGGGGTCGAGGGAGAGCACCCGCATGCTGCTGCCATCTTCAAGCACCAGTAGCAGCAGCGCCACTTGCAAATTGGCCTCCGAGAAGGGCTGTGCGAGGGCACTCAGCTCCTCATGGTCGAAGTTGGTGTCCCAACCGAGCACCAGCTTGTCCGGTTCCAGCGGGATAATACTGGACGGCAGTTCGATGTACTCGAGGGCCAGGTATAAGGCCTGCCATTCGGCGGCCACCTCCTCGACGAAAACTGCCTTCTCCGCACTCAGGCTGTGCATTACTTCCGCGAGCAGCGCCGCATCCAGGTCACTCAGCAGCAGATAGAATCTTGCTTCCATCCCAGGTAATCCTTTTATCTTCGGCGATCGAGAAATACAGCCCGTCCAGATAGGCCAGAAATTCAGGGCTAAAGGTGCGGGAAAAATAACGCTGACAGAAGTCTATAAAACCGGTATCGACATAGGCACCCGGGTGATTGGGTGCACTGCCGAACAATTCCTGTATAAGTGCAAGGATGTACTTATCATTCTTGCCAAACTGCTTATGCACTTCGGCAAAGCCCCTATCGAACTGATCGGAGAACAGTGGCCATAAACAACGGCTGCTATTGGCTTCATAGCTGACTCGGGAAAGGAATCGATTGAACATTCTGATCAAGTTGTCCTCGCCTAGCGAACTGTCTGTAAAATTCGTTAATCCAATGCCGAGCCAGTATACTGCGCGCTCTATCGTCATGAATTGAGCTCCCATATGGCCCGGCCAGCAGCCCCATTCTTCTTGAGTCCCAGTGATGCCGACATGCTGCAAGGCTGGTTACGCATGGGATCGCTGCCTCAGAGCATCGGCCAGCGGGCCAGAATTCTGTTGCTGCTGGCCAACGGTCTCACGCCCAAGGAGATCAGCGAGCAGCTGCAAGTCTCTGCGCCAGTGGTCTTCAAATGGCGTAAACGCTACCAGGAGACCGGTCTGGAGGGGCTGAGTGACCTGCGGCGCAGTGGAGCGCCTCGCAAGCTCAACGAAGCGAAGATCAAGGAAATCCTGACGCTGACGACCCAGCGAGTCCCGCGCGAAGCTACCCACTGGAGCCTACGGTTGATGGCCAAGTACGCTGGGGGCAGCATCTGGCAGGTCGCACAGGTGTGGGCTGCTGCCGACCTCAAGCCGCACCGGTTGAAAACCTTCAAGATCAGTAACGACCCGCACTTTGCAGACAAAGTGGTCGATGTCGTCGGGCTCTATTTGAATCCGCCCGACAACGCCCTGGTGCTATCTGTTGACGAAAAAACACAGATCCAGGCGCTGGACCGCACACAGCCCATGCTGCCGCTCAAGCCCGGGCAGATTGAGCGGCGGACGCATGACTATAAGCGCCACGGTACGGCCAGTCTGTACGCAGACTTTGACATCCTGACGGGTAAGGTCATCGGCCGTATCACCCAGCGGCACAGGGCCAAGGAGTTTTTGGAGTTCCTTCGACAGATCGACCGCAGCACTCCCGCCGAGCTGGACCTGCATGTAATTCTGGACAACAGCTCGACTCACAAGACCGCTGCCGTCAGGGAATGGCTGGAGAAGCATCCCCGTTTCAAGCTGCACTTCACACCGACCAGCGCCTCGTGGCTGAACGCCGTGGAGGGCTGGTTTGCGCAACTGGAAAGACGGGCGCTTTATCGTGATGCCTTCAGCAGCGTGGCTGACCTGAGAGCGGCGATACGTCGCTTCATTGAGGCTCATAACGAACATTCGGCTAAGCCGTTCCGCTGGAGCAAAACGGCTGAGTCGATTATCAGCTCCGTGCATCGAGCAAAGCTGGCTGTAATTCGGAATGAGTTATTGGATTAACCAGACAGGCCACTAGCCCGCAAACCAGTGAATCGACGGGTGCCAAGCGCTCCAAGGCCAACATAATATGCTGCACTCTTATGAAGTACGCCTCGCTCAGGTCGGGGCTGCTATCTAGGTAGGAAACAATTAGGCCGGCTATACTCGTTTGCGATTCTTTATCATAGCGGCCGAGTATCTGTGCAAAAAAATCCACCGACACCTCGAGCGAAGCCAGGCACAGGTAAACAGGTAACAAGGAGGTCAGATCGTTCTCGCGCAGGCCGCTCAGTTCCTCCTCATCCTTAAACCATTGCTCATAGGACTCTATTTCGCCCTTGAACACCAGGGTCTTCAAGGCCCGCGCAAAGCGCTTGCCGCGCTCGCTGAAACAGTCTTCCTCGAGTATCTCCCGGTAGAGCGCCTTGCGCTCCTCGGTATTGAGATTGGTTATATCCTGGTAAACCCGCACCGGCTCAGTCATCATCCTCGCACCCTATATAGCCCTACTTCCCTGCGCAGCGCCGCATCCAGGTCACTCAGCAGCAGATAGAATCTTGCTTCCACCCCAGACAATCCTTTTATCTTCGGCGATCGAGAAATACAGCCCGTCCAGATAGGCCAGAAATTCAGGGCTAAAGGTGCGGGAAAAATATCGCTGACAGAAGTTTATAAAACCGGCATCGGTATAGGCATCCGGGTGATTGGGTGCACTGCCGAACAGGCCTTGCATAAGTACAATAATATCCTCCTCACGATTGCCAAACTGCTTATGTAGCGCGGCAAATTCCTTATCGAATTGATCAGAGAACAGCGGCCATAAACAACGGCTGCTGTTCGCCTCATAGCTGACTCGAGAGAGGAATCGATTGAACATTCTGATCACTCGATCCTCGCTTAGGCCGCCAATCAGCGAATCAATGGGGGCCAGGCGCCCCAAAGCCAGGAGCATATGTTGCAGTCTAGAGAAGTACGCCTCACTCAGGCTCGGACCGCCATCTAGGTAGACGACAATTTGGCCGGCTACGCTCGTTTGCACAGCTTTATTGTAGCGACCGAGTATCTGCGCAAAAAAATCCACCGATACCTCGGGCGATGCCAGACACAGATAGGCAGGCACTAGATGGGTCAGGTCGTTCTCGCGCCGGCCGCCCAGTTCCGCCTCATCGTCCAGCCCCTGTTCATAGGACGTAAGCGCTCCATAAACCTCATCTACAAATGATCCGCAGGCCAGCCAATGCTGAGCTCCAATTTCTTTCTGGAGCCAGCCGTCATGATGCGCCCCGACGCCAAAGTCGAAAAAGTCTATCTATACCCCAAGCCGGTGGATTTCCGAAAATCCATCGATGGCCTGGCCGCCCTGGTCGAGCTGGATATCAAGGTGGCGGTGTTCGACCCGGTGCTGTTCGTCTTCCTCAACCGCGCGCGCAGCCGGGTGAAGATTTTGTATTGGGAGCGCAACGGCTTTTGCCTGTGGCTCAAGCGATTGGAGGCTGAACGCTTCAAGTCGCATCCGGAACCTGGCGAAGATGCGATCGTGCTGACGGCCCAGGAGTTGAACTGGTTGTTGGACGGTATCGACCTGTGGCGCAACCGGCCGCACCAGGTTTTGACCCCTAGGTTCGTCACCTGAGCCGGTATAATCCACGGCATGATTTCTGTGCCCGAAACCCTTCCTGATGACCCCGCCGCGCTCAAGCAATTGCTCGCTGAGGTGTTGTCGTCGGCGCAGGAATTGGCCAAGGACAAGGATGGGCAGATCGAGCGCCTGCGCGAACAAAACGCGCTGTTGATCCAGCGCCTGTTCGGCCGTAAATCCGAGCAGAGCAGCGACCCGGATTCACCGCAGCTAGAGATGTTCAACGAAGCGGAAAGCCTGGCCGAAGCGGCGGCTGAAGCTCCGGCCGCTGAGGTCGAGGAAGAAGTCGTTGCGCCGACCAAGTGCCGCGGCAAGCGCAAGCCGTTACCGGCCGAACTACCGCGTGTCGAGGTCATCCACGAACTGCCCGAACACGAACTGACCTGCGAATGCGGTTGCCGCAAGCAGGCCATCGGCGAAGAAACCAGCGAGCAGCTGGAAATCATCCCGATGCAGGTTCAGGTGATCCGCCACATTCGCAAGACCTATGCCTGCAAGGCCTGCGAAAGCGCGCCGGTCACCGCTGACAAACCGGCCCAACTGATCGAGAAAAGCCTGGCCAGCCCGAGCGTGCTGGCGATGCTGCTGACCAGCAAATACGCCGACGGCATCCCACTGTATCGCTTCGAAAAGATGCTCAGTCGCCATGGCATCGACATCCCCCGGCAGACCCTGGCGCGCTGGGTGATCCAGTGCGGCGAACTGCTACAACCGTTGCTCAACCTGATGCGCGACAGGCTGCTGGACAGTCCGGTGATCCACTGCGATGAAACCCGCGTGCAGGTGCTCAAGGAGCCTGGGCGCGATCCGAGCAGCCACTCCTGGATGTGGGTGCAGACCGGTGGCCCGCCTGGCAAACCGGTGATCCTCTTCGACTACACAACCAGCCGCGCGCAGGAGGTGCCGCTGCGCCTGCTCGACGGTTATCGCGGCTACCTGATGACCGACGATTACGCCGGCTACAACGCCGTGGCCGCACAACAAGGTGTTGAGCGCCTGGCCTGCTGGGCGCATGCGCGGCGCAAGTTCGTCGAAGCGCAAAAGGTGCAACCGAAGGGCAAAACCGGGCGTGCCGACATCGCGTTGGGGATGATCAACAAGCTCTACGGCATCGAGCGCGAACTTAAGGATGCCAGCGATGAACAGCGCTACCGGGGCCGCCAGCAGCACAGCCTACCGCTCCTCGATCAGCTCAAGACCTGGCTGGAGAAAACCCAGCCGCAGGTCACGGCGCAGAATGCCCTGGGCAAAGCAGTGAACTACCTGGCGAGCAACTGGAGCCGACTCGAACGCTACATCGAGGCTGGCCACCTGCCGATCGATAACAACGCTGCCGAGCGCGCGATCCGGCCCTTCGTCATAGGTCGCAAGAACTGGCTGTTGAGCGACACGCCGAAAGGCGCGACCGCCAGCGCCCAACTCTACAGCCTGGTGGAAACCGCCAAGACCAATGGCCAGGAGCCCTACGCCTGGCTGCGCCATGTCCTCGAACGCCTGCCGCTGGCCAACAGCGTTGAAGCCTACGAAGCGCTGCTGCCTTGGAACTGCCAACCAACGACGCCACTGTAAAACGCAAAACCTCTCCAGAGGGAGGTGGGGTCTATGGAGCGCTTACTTAGCTCGAATGCTGAGCTGGCGTTGGCTTGCCCGTGAATCCCGCCACCCCTGGTTTCTCGTCGGATGTTAAACGAGCGCTTCACGAATTTAATCTGGGCTAGGCAAGGATTGTAGGAGAGTGGGCTGCCCGCGAATTACGCAAGACTCGAGTAGCGCTGCAAACACGATCACTCGTGCGTGGCAGATGAACTAAGCCGGTAACCACTGGGGTTAGGTGGCGGCGCAGTTGGAGAAATAGGGGTCAGGTCTTGCCTTTTGCTTTATCTTTACTAGGCTTTGGCTAAGCGAGGTTGTTCTTGTTTGGTTGATGATGGATACGAGTTTTGGCCCGTCCCCTACGAATTGAATTTGCCGGTGCGCTCTATCACGTAACGTCTCGTGGAGATGGGCGTGAAGATATTTACTTGTCTGATCATGACAGAGAGCTTTTTTTGTCTGTTTTTGGTGAGGTGTGCCAGCGGTTTAATTGGCATTGCCATGCTTACTGTTTGATGAGTAATCATTACCACCTACTTATTGAAACGCCAGATGCGAATCTTGCACAAGGTATGCGTCAGCTTAATGGTGTTTATACGCAGCGTTTCAACCAAGCGCAGAGTCGGGTAGGGCACGTCTTTCAAGGGCGTTATAAAGCCATTCTGGTTGAGAAAGATAGTTATTTGCTGGAGCTGTCGCGTTATATCGTCTTGAATCCCGTCAGAGCCCGGATGGTACGCACCGCTCAGGACTGGCCCTGGAGTAGTTATCGTGCAACAGCCGGCTTTTTCGAGGCGCCGCGATGGTTAACCGTTAACTGGATGCTATCGGCCTTCGGCTCGTACTTATCTGATGCTGTAACGGGCTATAAGCTGTTCATCGCAGAAGGGAAGGAGCAACCTTCGCCATGGGAGCAGCTAAAAAATCAAATTTATTTAGGTTCAGATCAATTTGTCTCAACAATGCAGGCAAAAATAGAGGCCGATCAAGAGCTCAGCGAAATACCCTCATCGCAAAGGCGCCCGATGCCCAAGCCGCTGGATTGGTACGAAAAGTCAGGCGCCACACGTGATGATGCCGTGAAGTCAGCTTACGCAAGTGGCGGCTACACCATGAAGGAAATAGGCAATTACTTTGGTCTGCATTATTCGCGTGTAAGCAGAATAATAGCGAAGGCAAAAGGCAAGACCTGACCCTTGTGCCCGCATCAGCAATGGCATACCCACCCGGACGAAAATACCCAATGATGAGGGGACCTACTTCGACGCGGCCAAGAAGCGACTAAAGAAGGCACCTGGTTTCAGTGCGGCAAGCCAAGTTAAGGAAAAGACTTTCCCGGTCAGTGGCGACTATACCGGCAATGCCTTTATCAGCCCGTTATTTGGTGAAGGGCTATTCGATGAGGAAGCAATGGCCGAGCAAGTGCTAACGGCGTTGAAGTATTCAGCAGCCGATAGAGCTGATATTAAACGGCTGATGCGCGATACCGGGGCGGCCGTCGAGCAGTTTCAGAAGTTGGCGGAAAAGATGCCTAATGTAGAGCTTGGTCTGGATATCGATATCACCGAGTACATTCCAGATGAGCTTCTTGAGAAGGGTCGCGACTATGCGGATGAAAAACTTGCGGACTATATAGGGTGCGACGATGACTGAGCCGGTGCGGGTTTACCAGGATATAACCAATCTAAATACCGAGGAGCGCAAGGCTCTTTATCGGGAAATACTTGAGGAAGACTGTTTCGGCGAGCGCAGCAAGCGCTTTACGCGGGCCTCGAAGACCCTGATGTTTAAAGGCGAGATAGAGTCCTATGGTAAGCGCTCCATAGACCCCACCTCCCTCTGGAGAGGTTTTGCGTTTTACAGTGGCGTCGTTGGTTGGCAGTTCCAAGGCAGCAGCGCTTCGTAGGCTTCAACGCTGTTGGCCAGCGGCAGGCGTTCGAGGACATGGCGCAGCCAGGCGTAGGGCTCCTGGCCATTGGTCTTGGCGGTTTCCACCAGGCTGTAGAGTTGGGCGCTGGCGGTCGCGCCTTTCGGCGTGTCGCTGAACAGCCAGTTCTTGCGACCTATGACGAAGGGCCGGATCGCGCGCTCGGCAGCGTTGTTATCGATCGGCAGGTGGCCAGCCTCGATGTAGCGTTCGAGTCGGCTCCAGTTGCTCGCCAGGTAGTTCACTGCTTTGCCCAGGGCATTCTGCGCCGTGACCTGCGGCTGGGTTTTCTCCAGCCAGGTCTTGAGCTGATCGAGGAGCGGTAGGCTGTGCTGCTGGCGGCCCCGGTAGCGCTGTTCATCGCTGGCATCCTTAAGTTCGCGCTCGATGCCGTAGAGCTTGTTGATCATCCCCAACGCGATGTCGGCACGCCCGGTTTTGCCCTTCGGTTGCACCTTTTGCGCTTCGACGAACTTGCGCCGCGCATGCGCCCAGCAGGCCAGGCGCTCAACACCTTGTTGTGCGGCCACGGCGTTGTAGCCGGCGTAATCGTCGGTCATCAGGTAGCCGCGATAACCGTCGAGCAGGCGCAGCGGCACCTCCTGCGCGCGGCTGGTTGTGTAGTCGAAGAGGATCACCGGTTTGCCAGGCGGGCCACCGGTCTGCACCCACATCCAGGAGTGGCTGCTCGGATCGCGCCCAGGCTCCTTGAGCACCTGCACGCGGGTTTCATCGCAGTGGATCACCGGACTGTCCAGCAGCCTGTCGCGCATCAGGTTGAGCAACGGTTGTAGCAGTTCGCCGCACTGGATCACCCAGCGCGCCAGGGTCTGCCGGGGGATGTCGATGCCATGGCGACTGAGCATCTTTTCGAAGCGATACAGTGGGATGCCGTCGGCGTATTTGCTGGTCAGCAGCATCGCCAGCACGCTCGGGCTGGCCAGCCTTTTCTCGATCAGTTGGGCCGGTTTGTCAGCGGTGACCGGCGCGCTTTCGCAGGCCTTGCAGGCATAGGTCTTGCGAACGTGGCGGATCACCTGAACCTGCATCGGGATGATTTCCAGCTGCTCGCTGGTTTCTTCGCCGATGGCCTGCTTGCGGCAACCGCATTCGCAGGTCAGTTCGTGTTCGGGCAGTTCGTGGATGACCTCGACACGCGGTAGTTCGGCCGGTAACGGCTTGCGCTTGCCGCGGCACTTGGTCGGCGCAACGACTTCTTCCTCGACCTCAGCGGCCGGAGCTTCAGCCGCCGCTTCGGCCAGGCTTTCCGCTTCGTTGAACATCTCTAGCTGCGGTGAATCCGGGTCGCTGCTCTGCTCGGATTTACGGCCGAACAGGCGCTGGATCAACAGCGCGTTTTGTTCGCGCAGGCGCTCGATCTGCCCATCCTTGTCCTTGGCCAATTCCTGCGCCGACGACAACACCTCAGCGAGCAATTGCTTGAGCGCGGCGGGGTCATCAGGAAGGGTTTCGGGCACAGAAATCATGCCGTGGATTATACCGGCTCAGGTGACGAACCTAGGGGTCAAAACCTGGTGCGGCCGGTTGCGCCACAGGTCGATACCGTCCAACAACCAGTTCAACTCCTGGGCCGTCAGCACGATCGCATCTTCGCCAGGTTCCGGATGCGACTTGAAGCGTTCAGCCTCCAATCGCTTGAGCCACAGGCAAAAGCCGTTGCGCTCCCAATACAAAATCTTCACCCGGCTGCGCGCGCGGTTGAGGAAGACGAACAGCACCGGGTCGAACACCGCCACCTTGATATCCAGCTCGACCAGGGCGGCCAGGCCATCGATGGATTTTCGGAAATCCACCGGCTTGGGGTATAGATAGACTTTTTCGACTTTGGCGTCGGGGCGCATCATGACGGCTGGCTCCAGAAAGAAATTGGAGCTCAGCATTGGCTGGGCGGCGGCAAAAACTGAGTGCAACACCTGATCTTTCCGATACGGTGCTGCCCCTATGTCTTATTCCGAACTCAGCGTTGAAGAGCGCGCCACTATTCAAATCGGTCATGCCCAAGGCTTTAGCCTGCGCAAGATTGCCCACCTGATCAACCGATCCCCCTCGACTATCAGTCGCGAGTTGCGCCGTAATCGAGAGGTCTGCGGTCGTTACTCGGCCCGTGCGGCGCAGCAGCAGATGAGAGCCCGGCGCCAAGTCTGCCGGCCCAAGCGAAAGCTGCTGCCCGGTAGTGAACGCTTCGAGTTGGTGACCCATATGCTGCGTGAGCGTTTGTCTCCCGAGCAGATTGCCGGCAAGCTGCGCAGCATGAACATACCCAGCCTCAGAGATGCCTACGTCTGTCGCGAGACGATCTATACCGCGATCTATGCCTTGCCGGTCGGCGAGCTGCGTAAGGAGCTGATTATCTGCCTGCGCCAAAGCAAGACGACGCGCAGGCCGCGCTCTGGCGGCGTGGATCGACGTGGCCAGCTCCCGGAGCTGGTCAGTATTCACGTGCGCCCGCCGGAGATTGAAGACCGCCTGATGCCGGGCCACTGGGAGGGCGACCTTATCAAGGGCAAGGCCAACGCCTCGTCGGTCGGCACCTTGGTAGAACGCACCAGTGGCTACCTGATGCTGATCAAGATGAACGATGCGACGGCGACCTCGGCGATGGAAGGTTTCAGCGCCGCACTCAATCGTATGCCGCTGGCGATGCGTAAGAGCATGACCTACGACCAGGGCCGGGAGATGGCGCGGCACGCCGAGATCACCCAGAGAACCGGCATAGCGATCTACTTCTGCGACCCACACAGCCCCTGGCAGCGCGGCAGCAACGAAAACATCAACGGCCTCATTCGCCAGTACCTGCCCAAGGGCACAGACTTGTCGGGACACAGCCAAGAACAGTTGGATGCCATTGCACTGCAACTGAATATGCGGCCGCGTAAGCGCTTCGACTTCAAGTGCCCGATCGAAGTCATGAGCGAAGTAATGCAAGAAGCCATGGCTATGCGGCATGATGCGCCAGCGTCAATTCAATAACCGTGTTGCACTCAGCTCCTGCAACCGCCCTGGCCTGCGGATCATTTGTAGATGAGGTTTATGGAGCGCTTACTTTGAAACTATCGCTGTTATGGGTGCCGAATCGCACACTTTCATCTTCATCGGGTAATGGAAGCAAAGAAACTTGACGATAGAACTCCACGGCATCAGCCTCACTTAATGAGGTCAACATACGGTCAGTAAAACTGCCCCAATTGAGCATGTCCTTGCCCGTAAACTTCATGTAACTCATAAAGTCTGCTATATCCAGCATGGTCTCTGCAGGGTTCTGCTCGGCGTTTTGCAGGAATAATTGCTGAGTGGCTGAGAAATCCAAAACAGGTTCGGCATTACTAAACACCAACCCAATAACATCGAGATAAGGTTTCAGATGAGCCTGTACAACCAACCCCTTATATAAAGAATGTAGTAGACTTTCGTAGGACTTATTCAACAACTCAGCCTGACCGGCATTGATACTAATATCTTCCTCGGTCAGCACAACTTCTCGGCCACCGGCAGACATCGATCTCGATCGAGTATTTGCCCCAGAGGAAAGAGAAAAAGCGACTAAAGCATCGCCACCAGAATCGGTGGATGATTCGTCACGCGAAAAATTGAAGAAATTCTGCGCATTAAATATTTCTAAAATCTTAACACGCTCCAGCAACTGCTGTTTTTCGAGTTGTTCTGCCGTCGGCCCAGTATCTTCTTTAGCCGAGCCTATCTCAGCCTGACTGCCGCTACTGCTAGCTCCGCTGCCAATTCCATCGGTTGTGGCACGCTCCCAAGAATAAGCAAAACTGACCTCGACAATATCGTTACCCAGATCACCAATACGCTGATCCCAGGTACGATAGTCCGCAGTCGCAGCCCAAGTACGTAGAAGCGTATCAAGCATACCAACCTGATCCGGTCGACTGGCTTGATTATACTGGCTCAACTGCGACTGAAGCTGGCTACTAAGCATCGCGGCTTCTCGCAAGTCACGCACAGCACCGGAGCCTTTCATATCAGACAAGGCCTTAACGCTATCGCTAAGGGCAATGGTATCGGTGTGCTCGCGGTAGAACGGGTTAGTCGCTAGATCCAGGTTAGCGGCCAGGCTCTGGTTGCCGTTAACCGAACCCTCACTGCCATCGCCACGTACAAAAGTGCCCACAGCACTGATCAAGTTGCCGTTGGAGTTTTGGTTAGTGGCGGTGGAGCCCAAGTTGACGGCGGTAATATCGTGCTCGGCCAGGCTTTTCAGCTCATTGACTTGGGCGACACCATCCTGATTCAGGTCCTGCCAAACGCGGACATTGGCGAACTGTTCATCTTGGTCATCGAATACGCCATCGGCATTGCCATCCAGATCGCGCAGGGCATCAAAGCCGTTGCTGGCCTTTTGGCCATTGGCTTTGACGGTGTCCACGCCAAACAGCTCGGCACCGGTATCGATGCTGCCGTTGCCATTGCGGTCCAGCACCAGAAAGCCGTCGTCACCCTTGACCCAACCGGTGCCTGTTTTCAGGCCGTCGCCATCGAAGTCGAAAGTTATACCGGCATCACTGGATACGGTTTCTATACCGTCACTATCAAGGTCAAGAGCAAGCGGATCATAGACCTGTACGAATCTCAGCGCAGTTTTGAATTTGTCATTAGAAGAAGGATCTATGCGAGGCATGTTTCTCTTCCTCAACCACTCTTTATGAGAGTCACCAGCCCCCGATTCCTGCCACTCTCTTCGAGTCTTAAATAGCTCGCTGACCGAAGAATTTTCGACTGAAGTAATAGCAAATTCTGCAATATCAGTAATAGTCACTCCTGCAACTGCAATCTGCCCATCAACTCCGCTCGCCCAGCCATTCGGCGTCCATTTAAGCTCAGTCCCAACTTCGACTGAAAGCAATCTAGTTCCATACTGAACAGCAGCCCCACTTATAGACACTTCCTTTACATACAAATTACCATCAGCACCAACTTGTGAAATTGTTCTTATCTCCCCACCCCCTACATCCGTAGACATAACAATTTGATTACTCGCATCAACCGAAACAGAAGAAGAACCAAAACCATAAGTAGCAGATGCAGAATTACTACTTACATCAACTGAAAAACCATTATTATCGAAAAATCTTACAACCCCATCAGTTCCATAGTGAGCGCTATAACCTTGGGTATCCGTAAAATGCAGACCGTTCGAATCCACATAATAACTATTTTTATACTGACCAGTATTTGTGCTCATAACCTCTCCTAGAATTTTTCGAAAAATCATCGCTCGCTTAAACTTTCTGCCGTGTGCTGTTGGAGTGGGCTAAGGAAGTAGTCGATCACCTTCCTCTTATCTGTTTTCACTTCCGCCCTAACCGCCATGCCCGGTGATAACGCGATCAGATTCTCACCCACCTGGATCGTGTTCTTCTTAAGCTGTATCCGCGCGCTGTAAACCAGCCCTAAGCGTTCGTCTTCGATGGCATCGTTGGAAATGCTGACCAC
The DNA here is from genome assembly GCF_900105355.1 of Pseudomonas anguilliseptica. Taxonomy (NCBI): domain Bacteria; kingdom Pseudomonadati; phylum Pseudomonadota; class Gammaproteobacteria; order Pseudomonadales; family Pseudomonadaceae; genus Pseudomonas; species Pseudomonas anguilliseptica. The sequence goes on along the minus strand of NZ_FNSC01000001.1, from coordinate 3,511,503 downwards.
AGTGCCGTCCACCACGCCGTACTTGGTAAAGCTAAACGTCTCGACTTTGATCTCTACGGTTTGCCCTGGCCTTACAAAGCCAATGTCTTTGTTCTCCAGCATGGCTTCCACTTCCACTGGCTGGTCACTGGGGACAATGACCATCAATGGCTGGGCTTCAGTGACTACGCCGCCATTGGTATGAATGGCCAATTGCTGCACGGTGCCGTCTACCGGCGCAGTCAGGCGCATCAAACTGTCGCGCTGCTGGGCCTTTTTCAGTTCTTGGGTGAGTGCAGCGGCGCGTTGTTGAGATTCATGTTGCAAGTCGAGCATGGCGCGGCGGGTCTGGGCGATCACGCTATTCTGCTGGCTCTGCGCAGCTTTTTTCGCAGCACTGAGCTCGCGTACTCGTGACTGCTGGATGCTCAACTCACGCTCCTGGTCGAGGCGGATTTGTTCCTTTTCAAGGTAGGCGTGTTTTGCGACAAACTGTTTGTCGAGCAGACGCTTGTAGTCAGCAGCGAGCTCACGGGTGATCGGCAGACTTAACTCAAGTGAAGCCACCGTGCTTTGTGCGGCCTGGATCTCCGCACTGCGCTGTTCGATGGCAGCCGCGCTTTGCTCCAGCGTGCTTTGCAGTTCCAAGTACTGGCCCTGTAGCCAGCGTTGCGCCGCCAGTTGCTGTTCAGCGCTGGCCTGGGGGATTAGTTGCGCCAAGCTTGCCGGGGCTCTGTTGTGCTGAATGGCATCGAGCAGTGCTTGGGCGCGTGCGCTGTCGACCTGGGCGGCGAGCAGGTCGCTGTTCAGGCGCTCGACATCGGCACCGGTCATGCTGGTGTCCAGTTCAATCAGTAGGTCACCGACTTTGACCTGTTGCCCGTCGTATACATGAATGGCTTTGACCACCGCTACTTCGCTGGGCTGGATAACCTTGCTCTTACCGCTGGGCACAATCTTGCCGCTGGCTGTGGCGACCACATCGATTTCGCCCACACAGGCCCATAACAGAGTTAAGGCGGCAAAAGCCATAATGGTCCATTGGGTATAACGTGGCGCTGGATGCACCGGCTGTTCTTGCAAAGCCAAAGCAGCCGGCAGGAATTGCACCTCGTGGTTTAGCCGCGCCGGTGCATCCATGGCTTTGCGGTTCTGCCAGGAGTGTCGCCAGGCCTGACGGTAGCGGTTGATCAAGTCGCGTTTGGCGCTCATGCCGCACCGCCTTGCTGCAGGCGATGTAAACGTGAGTAATGGCCAGCCTGGTGGGTCAGCAGTTCGGTATGGCTGCCCTGCTCGACGATCTGACCGCGGTCCATAACCAAGATACGGTTGGCATCGCGTACGGCAGACAGTCGGTGAGCGATGATGATCACCGTGCGACCTTTGCAGATGGCCTGCATGTTCTGCTGAATAATGCGTTCGGACTCATAGTCCAGAGCACTGGTCGCTTCGTCGAAGATCAAGATGCGCGGGTTACCGATCAGCGCGCGGGCGATGGCGATGCGTTGACGCTGGCCGCCCGAGAGTGAGGCGCCATGTTCACCAACCACGGTGTCGTAGCCTTCTGGCAGTTCGAGGATAAAGTCGTGGGCGCCGGCCATCTTGGCGGCATGCATCACCGCTTCGATAGGAGTACCCGGATCAACTAGGGCGATGTTCTCGCGAATGCTACGGGCGAACAGCATGTTGTCCTGCAGTACCACGCCGATCTGCCGGCGAAGAGAGGAAACATCGGCCAGAGCTAGGTCCATACCGTCGACCAGCACGCGGCCGCGCTCGGGGGTGTAGAGGCGTTGCAGCAGTCTTGTCAGGGTACTTTTACCTGATCCGGAGCGCCCCACTACGCCAATTACTTCGCCAGCCTGGATGGTCAGGCTGATACCGCGCAGCACTTCGGAGCCATCCGGACGATAGCGGAAGTGCACTTGGTCGAACTCGACATCGCCCCTGAGCGGCGGCAATGCGCTACGCGAGTCCTGGGACAGTTCAGTACGGGTATTGAGAATGTCGCCCAAGCGCTGTACAGAAACGCCGGTCTGCTGGAAGTTGGTCCACAACTGGGCCAGGCGCATGATCGGCTGCGATACCCGGCCAGCGAGCATGTTAAAGGCGATTAACTGACCGACACTCAGATCACCCTCAACCACCAAGCGCGCGCCCAGCCAGAGGGTCGTGACGGTCACCAGCTTACCGATGAAACCAACACTCTCATTAGCGATGGTCGAAAGGGTTGGGGTTTTGAAGCTGGCAGCCACATAGCCCGCCAGCTGGTTGTCCCATTTGCGGTTTATCTGCGGTTCAACTGCCATCGACTTCAGGGTGTCGATACCATTGACCGTCTCAACCAGAAAGGCCTGGTTCTCCGCACCACGGGTAAAGCTTTCGTTCAACCGGGCACGCAACACCGGGGTGATCAGTAGAGATACGATGAAGTAAAGCGGCAGCGACAAAATCACCACTAGGGATGGTCTGAAGTAGCCCTGTATTTCCGGTCAACTTCAGCCTCCGCTGATTTTGAAAGCGGAAAACTGATCAAAAACGATCAGGTCATCCGCTCATTTCGGTGTTTCTGGCCGCCGCGAGCACCTCGCAGCGGTCATTTCCCACATTACAGGCGCACCTCTCCTGCATTCGTCAGCAAATGTCGACGGGCCATCCACAGGTTCGACAGGGCGAACAGCGTTACCAGTTGTGCGGTGTTTTTGGCCAGGCCACGGAAACGCGTCTTCACATAACCGAACTGACGCTTGATCACCCGGAACGGGTGCTCGACCTTGGCGCGAACTTGCGCCTTGGCCTTCTCGATCTTGCGCTTGGCTTTGTACAGCGCGCTGCGCTTACTCAACGTGTTGTACGTACTGCGGCGGGCTGCGATCTGCCAGATCACTTCACGGCCTTCATGTTCTGGCCGCTTCTCTACGCCGGTGTAACCCGCGTCGGCACCCACCATGTTTTCTTTGCCGTGTAGCAGCTTGTCGACCTGAGTAACGTCTGCAACATTGGCTGCCGTGCCGACCACGCTATGCACTAAACCCGACTCGTCATCGACGCCGATGTGCGCCTTCATGCCGAAGTAATACTGGTTTCCCTTCTTGGTCTGGTGCATTTCCGGGTCACGCTTACCGTCCTTGTTCTTGGTCGAACTCGGCGCATTGATCAGCGTGGCATCGACGATGGTGCCTTGGCGCAATGACAAACCGCGGTCACCCAAATAGCCATTGATGACGGCCAAGATGCCCGCAGCCAGTTCGTGTTTCTCCAGCAATCGGCGGAAGTTGAGGATGGTGGTTTCGTCGGGAATGCGCTCCAGGCTCAGACCCGCAAACTGGCGCAGGATGGTGGTCTCGTACAGAGACTCCTCCATCGCCGGGTCGCTGTAGCCGAACCAGTTCTGCATCAAATGAACCCGTAACATCGCCATCAGCGGATAGGCTGGACGTCCGCCTTCACCCTTGGGGTAATGCGGTTCGATCAAGGCAATCAAACCCTTCCACGGCACAACCTGATCCATCTCGATCAGGAACAGCTCTTTGCGGGTTTGCTTGCGCTTGCCGGCGTACTCGGCGTCGGCGAAGGTCATCTGCTTCATCGGAAAACTCGGCGGGTGGAGTTCAGGTATTTTGCCAAATTCAGGAAGTCTTCTTCAGGGTTTCCCTAGGGTCAGCCAACCGCTGTACATAAACATCACGGCGATAAACACCACCGAGAACAGCACATCCAGAATCAGGGTGATGCTGTTGCCGGTGAGGAAGCTGCGGATGTTTTCTAGCTCGCGCACGCGTGCGACTGAATCGCCTACCCGTCTTGCCTGGAAATAGGCCAACGGCAGGGTTACCAGATGGCGGAACAAACGAGAGCCCAGCTCCACGTCGATGCGGCTGGCCGTGTGAGCAAACACATAACTGCGCAAACCACTGAGCAGCGTCTCGAAGATCATGATGCCGAGCAGGCCGATGGCGATTACATCCAACGTGGTAAGGCCGCGGTGCACCAGCACCTTGTCCATCACCACCTGGAAAAAAAGCGGCGTGAGCAGGGCGAAAATATTGAGCACGAAGACACCAGCAGCACTTCACCAAGTAGCTTGCGGTACTTAACGATCGCCGGAATAAACCAGCTGAAGTCGAAGCGCGCCAGGTCACCGGCGAGCGAGGACTCCGAACGAATGAGGATCAACTCGCCGGTCCAGCGAGCTTCCAACTCTCCGAAACTCAGTACTTCAGGGCGCTGTGACTGTGGGTCGTGGATCAGTGCTTTGCCATCATCCAGGCGCGCAATGATAAAGAAGCGCCCATCACTGTCAGTGGCAATCGCTGGCAGCGGTGTATGACTAAGACGGGAAAGAGAGCTGCGTGCAGACTTGGCTTTGAGACCCAACTTCTTAGACGCCAACAGCATCTCGGCACGGCCAAACAGGCGGCCGTCTTCTGCAAATTCGTGAGTGAGTTGTTCGGGGGAGGCAGCAACGTTATGGAAACGTGCAAGCATTACCAAGCAGGCAAGGCCCGTGTCGAGCGGGGCTGGCTCGGATAAAACGTCTGGCATCTACATCCCTGCACTGTGCAAAAGTTCATTGCAGCCAGTACTACCACTACCGGCTCTATCCATGATTTGTACCGAGAATAGCCCTCGGCATTAAATTTTGAGCGCGCCTTATACTTATTCGAGAGATACCAGTCAAATGGACTTGGAGAAAAAGCGATCCAGGTCAGCTATCGAACCTAAACATGGCGACGGGCATCCCCTCCATCACCGCCTTCCTGACACAGCTGCCCGGCCAGCATGCCCAGGGTCATTAGCGCACGCTCGGCTTCACGGTTCCACGGAATGCCGCAGTTCAGGCGAATACAGTGGTTGAACTGCTCGGTATTACTGAAGATCAACCCCGGTGCGATGCTGATGCCCTGCTGCAACGCACGTACGTGCAGGTCCTTGGTATTGACCCGCGCCGGCAGGCTGACCCAGAGAATAAAACCGCCCTTGGGCCGACTCATCTGCGTGCCTTCGGGGAAATACTGCTGCACCGCCAGCTGAAAGGCGCTGAGGTTCTTGCGGTACTCCTGGCGGATAAAGCGCAGATGCCGGTCGTAACCGCCATTCTCCAGATAGGCCGCTACCGCCATCTGCGTCACGCTGCACGCCGAGTGGGTGCTGAAGGTCTGCAGGCGCTGGATTTCATCCTGATACTTGCCAGCAACAATCCAGCCGATGCGTACACCGGGAGAGAGCGTCTTGGAGAAGCTCGAGCAATACACCACTCGTCCTTCGCGGTCATGGGACTTGAGCGCCTTGGTCGGGCCCTGCTCGAACATCAGCTCGCCATAGATATCGTCTTCGATGATCTGGATATCGTAATCACCGGCCAGACGCAGCAACTGGCGCTGACGCTCCTCGGGAATGGTGCCGCCCAGCGGATTGCTCAACCGCGCGGTCAGCACCAGCGCCTTGATCGGCCATTGGTTGGCCGCCAGTTGCAGGGCTTCCAGGCTGATGCCGGTGGTCGGGTCACTGGGAATTTCGATGACTTTCAGGCCAAGCAGATCAGCCAGTTGCAGCAGCCCGTAATAAGTCGGCGACTCGGCGGCGATCAGATCGCCCGGCTTGGTCAGCACACGCAGGCTCATCTGCAGGGCATCCACGCAGCCGTGGGTGATCACCACCTCGGTCGGGTCGACTACCACGCCGGCATCACGCATGCGGATCGCCACCTGGCGCCGCAGTGGCTCAAAGCCCGGGCTGAACATGTAGCTGAAGGCTCGTGCACTGTGAAAACGGGTCACCTTGGCTAGTTGCTGGTGCAACGCGCGCACCGGTAGGTAATCCACATGCGGCACGGCAGCACCAAGGGGGAACACCCCCTCGCGGCGCGACTCGGTGAGCACCTGATTGATGATGCTGCTGCGCGTCACCAGGCCAGGGCGTTCTACGCGGGCGATATCGGGAGTGGGCGCGGTCAGGGCTGGAGTCTGGTGCACGTAGAAGCCGGATTGCGGGCGGGCGCGAATCAGGCCCTGGTCTTCCAGGTTGGCATACGCCTGCAACACCGTGGCGTGGCTGACACTGAGCTGCGCACTCATCTTGCGCACCGAAGGCACCCGCTCACCGGGCTGGTAGACGCCGCGGCGGATGTCTTCCGCCAGTTGCTGGGCAATGCGCTGATAAAGCAACAGATTGGTCATGACCGCGTTCCTGCTTGACTGAACCGTAACAGTAAACCGGCCTCTTATAATTGCACCGGTACAGCTCACTGAATTGTGGGCGATACAGTGCCAACCTGCCAGGACTGTAACGGTTCAATCGATGGCCATTCGGATTGTGCGGCGACACCAGGCAACTACCCGCAGGCTGCGCAGCCTGAATGCAGGCAATAAAAAGCCCCGGATAACCGAGGCTTTTAACGGCAGAAGGCTCAGCGTGACGAGCCTAAATTGCCTTGCTCATCAGAGAACACGATCTCTACCCGACGATTCTGCGCTCAGCCTTTGGCCGAGGCATTTTCGGTGACCGGGAAGCTTTCGCCATGGCCCTGTACTTCAATGCGTTTGCCATCAATACCCAGATCGACCAGTACATCGGCCACTGCCTGAGCGCGAGCACGGGACAGTTCGAGGTTTTCCTGAGCATCGCCGCGACTGTCGGTATAGCCCTCGATGCGCACGACGCGCCGGGGGTTGAGCTGAAGGAACTGCACCAGCTTCAGCACCGTACGGTTGGCTGAAGCCTTGAGGTCAGTGTGGCCAGCGTCGAACAGCACATCACCCAAGGTCATCACCAGGCCACGCTCACTCTGGCTGGTGGCCAGGCTGACCATCTGCTCTTCAAGCCAACTGCTCTGATCCTGCACACTGAGCAGCTTGGCCTCACGCAAGGCCAACTGCAGACGTTGGCGCTCCAGTTCCAGTTTGACCGCGCGTTCCTGATTCAGATTAAGCGCGCTCTTCTGCCCGGCAACCGCACTGTACTGCTGGCTGAGATAGGCATAGTGGCTGACATCATCGGCGCTGCCCCAGTAGTTCGACAGACGATCAGCCTTGGCCAGCGACTCGCCCGCACGAATCAAATCTTTAGGTGCGCTGCGTAGCACATCGGCATCTTCTCTGACCTGCTGGAAGGCCGCGTGCGCGTCCTGTAGTGCCTGTTCACTGGTGCTGTGCGATGAAGCACAGCCCGCCAGTAACACAGCCGCGAAAATCGCCAGTAGGCTTAGCCGAGTCGGCTTCATTGCAAGCCCCCCAGCTGTTTGCGCAAGCGATTGATGGCATTACTCAGCTCGGCCAGTTGCTGCTGGCTTTTCTCGGTCAAGTGCTCAGCTTCGGCCAGCCGCGCATCCAGCTCGGCCTGTTCGGCATACACCCGCGCTTGCTTGTAGTCTTCGTCCTGCATGGCTGCTTGCGCCAGGACAAGTTTTTCCTCGGCCAGGCGCAGCGCAGCAGACTGCTCGGCGGAAATACCCAGAGCCTTGGCCTGACTGAGCGCCTGTTCGGTCAGGCGCAGTTGCTCATTAGGCGCAGGATCGGATGCACAGGCACTGAGCATGAGCGGCAGCAACGCCGCACAGATACGTCGATAAATCACAGAATTTCCCTACTGTTCAGCGTCACCGCTGGGTGTGAGCTGTTGATCTTTCCAGCGCTGCAGATTGCGTTGCAGCAGAACATCCGGCAAACCGCTGGCAATTGCCTCGTTCATTTTCTTCGCCAACATGCCGCGTAGCCACGCATCATTGCAGGCTGAGTTGTGCGACAACGTCAGGTACAGGCCTTCACTGGAAATCGGTGGATCGAGCACCAGCAGATCCTCCTGCATGCCCAGGCTATCGGCTAGAGCCTGCCCGGGATAACGCTCGTACAGTACATAGTCGGTACGCCCCAGCAAAAGTTTCTGAAATGCCTGGGTCAGACTGGCAACGCCTTCCAGGGTCAGGTTGTCCTTGGCGTAGGCATCAAAGGTCTGGCCAAAACTGTTGTTGACCAAGGTATCGCCAGTGCGATTGCGCAAATCATCCCAGCCGGCATAGGGGAACTCTGCACCCCGATGCACCCACACCACACTAGGGGGTGAAGTAGAACGCCGGATGCACGTAATCCATCACGTCCAGACGCGGCAGAGTCAGAAACGCCCCGGCAATCAGGTCGACACGACCGGTGCGCACTTCATCCTGCGCCCGTGACCAGGGCCCGGTATAGATGATATCCACCACTACACCAAGCTCTTTGGCCAAGTGCTGCAGCAGATCGGCGTTGGCTCCGATCAGCTTCTGAGGATTCTGCGGGTCGCGCCAAAGGTATGGCGGGTACTCCGGGTTACCGGTCGCCACTAGGCGCTCGCACTTGCCTGCGGCAACGGCAAACGCCGGCATCAGCAGTACAACGAATAGCAGGAGAAACAACCTATAAAAACCACGCTCAAGCATTGGCGACTTCTCGACTTAACCTTGGATGGGCGCCAGCGGCCACACATCGGGAGACATCTGTAATCATGCTAGCTTAATACGCATCCATACGAATTCGCGATAAAGACTAGCCATGAAAAAACTGATCGCAGCCTTGATGCTACTGCTCACCTCTGCTGCTACCCTGCTCTACCTGTCACCCGCCGCCTTGTTGACAAGCATACAGCTGGTGGAGCGACAACGTGCCGGGCTGAGTCTCAAACAGATCAGCGTGGGCGATCTTAGCATTCATTACTACGAGGGCGGCCCAAGCAGCGCACAAACCATCCTGATGGCGCACGGCTTTGCTGCCAACAAGGACAACTGGCTGCGTTTCGCTCGCCACCTCAGCCAGGACTACCGGGTTATAGCCCTCGATCTACCGGGTTTCGGCGCTAGCGACAAACCGGCCGGAAGCTACGATGTAGGCACCCAGACCGAACGCCTGGCCAGCGTGATTGATGCATTGGGAATTGAGCAGTCGCACCTGATCGGTAATTCCATGGGCGGGCATATCAGCGCGCTGTATGCCGCGCGCTATCCACATAGAACCCGTTCTCTGGCGTTACTCGACAACGCAGGCATTACTTCGCCGCAACCCAGCGAACTGATGCAACGACTGCAGCGCGGCGAGCCCAATCCGCTGGTGGTGAAAAGCCCCGAAGACTTTCAGCGCCTGCTGGACTTTATCTTCGTGCAACCACCCTACCTGACGGAATCGCTTAAGGGCTATTTCGCCGAGCAGGCCACCGCCAACAGCGCCCACTATGACCAGGTATTTGCCCATCTGATCGAACGCTATATCCCGCTGGAACCTGAGCTACCGAAGATCCAAGCGCCAACGCTGATCATCTGGGGCACAGAGGATCGGGCATTGCATGTATCCAGCGTCGAGGTAATGCAACCGCTGCTGCGCAAACCCAGCGTGGTTATCATGGCCGACACCGGTCATGCGCCGATGATTGAACGGGCGGAACTGACCGCACAGCACTACCAGGCCTTTCTCCAAGCATTGGTGGATTAGCGCAAAAATCCAGGCAAGAAAAAACCCGCTCAGTGAGCGGGTTTTTTCTGGGCGGAGAAGACCGGCTTAAACCAGTTTTTCCAGCTCAGGTACAGCTTCGAACAGGTCAGCGACCAGGCCGTAATCAGCTACCTGGAAGATCGGCGCTTCTTCATCCTTGTTGATCGCAACGATCACTTTGGAGTCTTTCATGCCGGCCAGGTGCTGGATCGCGCCGGAAATACCGACGGCGATGTACAGCTGCGGTGCAACGATCTTGCCGGTCTGACCGACCTGCATGTCGTTCGGTACGAAGCCAGCGTCAACGGCGGCGCGCGAAGCACCGACGGCAGCGCCCAGCTTGTCGGCCAGGGCGTACAGGTGCTTGAAGTTGTCACCGTTCTGCATGCCACGACCGCCGGAAACGACGATCTTGGCAGCGGTCAGTTCCGGACGATCGGACTTGGCCAGCTCTTCGCCAACGAAAGCCGATTTGCCAGCGTCACCGCCAACAGCCACAGCTTCAACGGCAGCGCTGCCGCCTTCGGCTGCAACCGGGTCGAAACCGGTGGCACGTACAGTGATGACTTTGATAGCAGCAGAGGACTGCACGGTAGCAATGGCGTTACCGGCGTAGATCGGACGCTTGAAGGTATCAGCGCTTTCAACGGCGATGATTTCCGAGATCTGATCAACGTCCAGCGCAGCAGCAACGCGCGGCAGGATATTTTTACCATTGCTGGTGGCAGCAGCCAGGATGTGGCTGTAGCCCTTGCCCAGTTCGGCAACCAGCGGCGCAACGTTTTCTGGCAACTGGTGAGCGAAAGCAGCGTTGTCAGCAACCAGTACCTTGGCCACGCCAGCAATTTTGCCAGCGGCTTCGGCAGCAGCGCCGCAAGCAGAGCCTGCAACCAGAACGTGGATGTCACCACCGATTTTCGCAGCAGCAGCAACAGTGTTCAGGGTGGCTGCAGCCAGGGCAGCGTTGGTGTGTTCAGCGATAACCAGGATAGTCATTTAGATTACCTTCGCCTCGTTCTTCAGTTTCTCGACCAGTTCAGCCACGGACTTGACCTTGATGCCAGCACTGCGGGTCGCAGGTGCTTCAACTTTCAGAGTCTTCACGGTGGAAGCGGTGGAAACGCCCAGATCAGCCGGGCTAACAGTTTCCAGCGGCTTCTTCTTGGCTTTCATGATGTTCGGCAGCGACGCGTAGCGCGGCTCGTTCAGACGCAGGTCGGTGGTCACGATAGCTGGCAGGTTCAGTGCAACAGTCTGCAGGCCGCCGTCGATTTCACGGGTTACGTTGACCTTGTCGCCCGCCACTTCCACTTTGGAAGCGAAGGTGCCCTGGCCGAAACCAGTCAGCGCGCCCAGCATCTGGCCAGTCTGGTTGTTGTCGCTGTCGATGGCTTGTTTGCCCATGATCACCAGCTGAGGCTGCTCTTTGTCGACCACTGCCTTGAGCAGTTTGGCCACAGCCAGCGAGTTCAGCTCGTCGGCCGACTCAACCAGGATGGCACGGTCAGCACCCAGCGCCAGCGCGGTACGCAGCTGCTCTTGAGCAGTGGCCGGGCCGATGGTTACGACAACGATCTCGCTCGCCACGCCTTTCTCTTTCAGGCGTACAGCTTCTTCCACGGCGATTTCGCAGAAAGGGTTCATCGACATCTTGACGTTGGCAAGATCAACGCCGCTGTTGTCCGCTTTGACACGAACCTTGACGTTGTAGTCGACCACTCGTTTGACAGCTACAAGAACCTTCATGGATTCCTCGTTACTCTCCGGTGAATAAGAATGTCGCCAGAAGCGAACATGGCGGGAACTGCAGACCGGCCGGAACCGGGAGTCGACCAATAACGGCAGACACAAAACCGCCCGTATCTTGACCGCACGACCTAGACTGGTCAATACAACGAAGCGGCCAATCGTCAGCGATGTAGTAAGATTCTAACAGCCCTACAGAAAATTCAAACAAACGTTTGTATTGGCCCATCCGAAGGGTCTGGATATAATGCGCCAGCATCGCTCATGGAACGAGCTCGATCGCCAAATAAAATTAGAGAGCCCTGAGTAGGAGATTGCCTGTGGAACGCGAATTTATGGAATTCGACGTCGTCATCGTCGGCGCCGGCCCTGCTGGTTTGTCCGCCGCCTGCCGACTGAAGCAGAAAGCCGCCGAAGCCGGCAAAGAAATCAGCGTCTGCGTGGTCGAAAAAGGCTCCGAAGTTGGCGCACACATTCTTTCCGGTGCGGTGTTCGAGCCGCGCGCCTTGAATGAACTGTTCCCTGATTGGAAAGAGCTCGGTGCCCCGCTGAACACACCGGTCAAGCGCGACGACATCTACGTGCTCAGCAATGCCGAGAAGGCCACCAAGGTTCCGGACTTCTTCGTGCCCAAGACCATGCACAACCATGGCAACTACATCATCTCCCTGGGCAACCTGTGCCGCTGGCTGGCGCAGCAGGCGGAAAACCTCGGCGTAGAAATCTACCCAGGCTTCGCCGCTCAGGAAGCACTGATCAATGAAGAAGGCTCGGTCTACGGCATTCTCACCGGCGATCTGGGTGTTGACCGCGAAGGTCACCCGAAAGAGGGTTACTACACCCCAGGCATGGAACTGCGCGCCAAGTACACCCTATTCGCCGAAGGCTGCCGTGGCCATATCGGCAAGCAGCTGATCAAGAAATTCAACCTCGACTCCGAAGCCGACGCCCAGCATTACGGCATCGGCATCAAGGAAATCTGGGACATCGACCCAGCCAAGCACGAACAAGGCTTGGTGGTGCACACCGCTGGCTGGCCGCTTGATATTGTCGCCAAAGAAAACACTGGCGGCTCCTTCCTCTATCACCTGGAAAACAACCAGGTAGTGGTTGGCCTGATCGTCGACCTGTCGTACAGCAACCCGCACCTGTCGCCGTTCGATGAGTTCCAGCGCTACAAGCACCACCCGGTGATTGCCCAGTACCTGGAAGGCGGCAAGCGCGTAGCCTATGGTGCTCGCGCTCTGGCTAAAGGCGGCATCAACTCGCTGCCGAAGATGGTCTTTAACGGCGGCGCCCTGATCGGTTGCGACCTCGGCACCATGAACGTGGCCAAGATCAAGGGCAGCCACACCGCCATGAAGTCCGGCATGCTAGCTGCTGAAGCGGTAGCTGACGCACTGTTTGCTGGCAAGGAAGGCGGCGATCAGCTGACCGGCTATGTCGACGCATTCAAGGCCAGCTGGCTGTACGACGAACTGTTCCGCACCCGTAACTTCGCTCCAGCGATGCACAAGTTCGGCCCATTGATGGGGGCAGGCTTCAACTGGCTGGATCAGAACATCTTCGGCGGCAAACTGCCCTTTACCCTGCACGACACCAAGCCGGATTACGCCTGCTTGAAGCCGGCTGCAGAGACACAGAAGATCAGCTACCCAAAACCCGACGGCAAACTCAGCTTCGACAAGCTCAGCTCGGTATTCCTCTCCAACACCAACCATGAAGAGGAACAACCCTGCCACCTGAAGCTCACCGATCCGAGCATTCCGCTGAGCAAGAACCTGCCAATGTACGACGAACCGGCGCAGCGCTACTGCCCGGCCGGCGTATACGAGGTGGTGACCAAGGAAGACGGCGAGCAGAAGTTCCAGATCAACGCGCAGAACTGCGTGCACTGCAAAACCTGTGACATCAAGGATCCGGCCCAGAACATCAACTGGGTGGCCCCTGAAGGCACAGGCGGGCCCAACTACCCCAACATGTAAGATGTAAAAAAGGCTCCTTCGGGAGCCTTTTTTATTGCGTTGAATTCAACGACTAGCGGCGGAGCTAATCAGTCCGGCTGCGGGCCGATAGTGAAGAACTCACCACTGCTCCACACGCCAAGCCAGGCCTTGCCATCAACTTCGCGCGTCACCGCCAACTCAACCAGCTGATAAAACACATTGCGGTGGATCAACGCCTCAAGATTGCTGCGCACATACACATAGGGCGCCGGCTCTTCAGTCAGAGCGTCGAGTTCGACCCGCAGCGGATGTTCGCTGCCGGCGACCACCTCATCCTCGACATTGGTGACAAAACGCAGCACCTGCGCCTCACCCTCGCCCTCCACCTGCAGACTGACCGCGACAAAGGGCGCGTCATCCACCTGAATGCCGACCATCTCCACCGGCGTCACCAGCACGTATTTATTGCCATCACGGCGAATAATGGTGGAAAACAATTTGACCATTGGCTTGCGACCAATCAGCGTCCCCATGTAATACCAGGTGCCATCGCGGGCGATGCGCATGTCGATATCGCCACAGAACTCCGGGTGCCACAGGTGCACCGGTGGCAAACCCTTGCCCTCGCCTTTGGGTATCTGCGCCAGCAGGTCGCCGGCCTTGCCTGTATCAGTCATCACTCAATGCCCCAAGCCCAACAAACGCCGCGCGTAATCCTGCAGCGCCGGACCGATCAGGTCCTCCGGCTTGGCATCATAAAGCGTCAGGAAGCCTCCACGGCTACGAATGCGCGCCGTATCGACCAAATAGCGGGTGTTGGTCTCGATCAGCATCAACTGAATCACCCCGTGATCAGTACCCAGACGGTCCAGCGCCTCCTGATCTTCCCATTCCTCCACGGTGCCGATACGGTCATCGGCATATGCGAAGCGGCTGTACAGCAGGTAATGCGCACCCGCCTCGCGCGCCTGCGCCAACGACTCTTCCAGGCCTAGCGGCGCCTTGGCGCGGCGCACCATGGGGAAATACTCGATAAAGCCCTTGTAGGCCTCTTCAGCCACCACATTGGGCCGCGGATAAGCACCACCTGGCGGCACGAAATGCCCCTGAGCGATATAGATGAAAGAGTCGGCTTGCAAACGCCACGGGCTGGAGCGGCGCGTCTGGCTATGGTCAAGCACGCCGACATCGCGCAATTGATAAATTGCCTCATCTGCCAGATCACTGGCCTTCATGCAGCCGCCCAGCAGCAACACACTCATTATCAACAACAGACTACGCATCATGCCTCTCCCGCTGCCGGTGACAGAAAACCGGCGGATAGCGCCTAGATGCATATTTCACGCCACCCACTGCCAATCAAAGGCCGCGCTACCACTCCTGGCGTAGCCGAGCCTGCTGTGGCTGCTCGATTGCCTGTCGTACCTGAGCCAACAAACGCGCCTTGTCCGCGCCCAGGTTACCCTTGAGCACCAGATAGTTGGAGGCATGATCACTGCGAAAAACCGTATCGCGCAGCTCAAGGCCACTTAGCAAACGCTCCACCTCGACAAATAGCTGCTGCTGGTTGAGCGGTTGAAAGTCGGCAAAACCCTGACGAAACCGCGCCTCCCCCATAGGAAAACTCACCACCAGAGTCGAGAGAAATTCCGGCTGCGACTCATTCATCAGGCGCGCCGAATTATCCGCATGCTGCTCGCTCAAGACCGTGCCACCCAGACCATTGAGGATCATCACCGAGCGGGTGATACCCGCCTGGCCGAGCTTTTCCAGCGCGCTCAGGCTGGACTCATAGGTCTCACCCTTGTTAACCCGCGCCAGCACCTCGTCATCACCGGATTCGCAACCGACATAGGCCATGCGTCAGCCAGCTCCTTGAGCTCATCCACCGACTTCTTGCGCAAGTTGCGCGGCAGGCAGTAACTCGATACCCGCTCAACCTCCGACATGTGCTCGCGGATCGCCTGCAAGATGGTCAGCAAACGCCGCGTCGGCAGCACCAGAGCGTCACCATCGGCGAGAAACACCCGCTGCACGATCATCCGCTCGCCGGTCAGGCGAATCTCTTCGAGCACCTGCGCTTCATCACGGGCGCGGAATTTCTTCTGTTCCTGAGTGTACATTTGCCGGGTAGTTACCCACATATCATCCTAAATAGTTACTAAGGATGGTCTGAAGTAGCCCTGTATTTCCGGTCAACTTCAGCCTCCGCTGATTTTGAAAGCGGAAAACTGATCAAAAACGATCAAATCGTCCGCTCATTTCAGTGTTTCTGGTCGCTGCGATAACCTCGCCGCAACCATTTCCCACATTACAGGCGCACCTCTCCTGCATTCGTCAGTAAATGTCGACGGGCCATCCACAGGTTCGACAGGGCGAACAGCGTTACCAGTTGTGCGGTGTTTTTGGCCAGGCCACGGAAGCGCGTCTTCACATAACCGAACTGGCGCTTGAACACGCGAAACGGATGCTCGACCTTGGCGCGCACTTGGGCTTTGGCCTTCTCGATCTTGCGCTTGGCTTTGTATAACCCGCTGCGCTTATCGAGCTTCCTGTAGGTGCTGCGGCGTGCCGCCACCTGCCAGATTACCTTCCGACCTTCATGCTCCGGACGCTTTTCGACACCGGTGTAACCTGCGTCAGTACACACCACGTTTTCGTCGCCGTGCAGCAGTTTGTCTACCTGGGTGACATCCGCCACGTTGGCTGCCGTGCCTACTACGCTGTGCACCAGACCCGACTCGTCATCCACGCCGATGTGCGCCTTCATGCCGAAGTAGTACTGGTTGCCCTTCTTTGTTTGGTGCATTTCCGGATCGCGCTTACGGTCCTTGTTCTTGGTCGAACTCGGCGCATTGATCAACGTGGCATCAACGATGGTGCCCTGGCGCAGTGACAGACCACGGTCGCCCAGATAGCCGTTAATCACAGCCAAGATGCCTGCAGCCAGCTCGTGTTTCTCCAGCAAGCGACGGAAGTTGAGGATGGTGGTTTCATCGGGAATGCGTTCCAGGCTTAAGCCGGCGAACTGGCGCAGGATGGTGGTCTCGTACAGCGTTTCCTCCATCGCCGGATCGCTGTAACCGAACCAGTTTTGCATCAGATGCACACGCAGCATCGCCATCAGCGCATAGGCGGGCCTGCCACCTTCGCCCTTCGGGTAGTGCGGATCGATCAGGGTGACCAATCCTTTCCACGGCACTACTCGATCCATCTCGATCAGGAACAACTCTTTGCGGGTCTGCTTGCGCTTGCCTGCGTACTCGGCGTCGGCGAAGGTCATCTGCTTCATCGGAAAACTCGACGGGTGGAATCCGGGTATTTTGCCAAAATCAGGAAGTCTTCTTCAGAGTTTCCCTAGAGCTGAGAGAATTTCCTCACTGCCGATAACGGCACCCTACCTGAGGAACTCATCATGCATAACCTTCATCGTAAGCATCGACTCTTCGCCACGGCCTTGCTGTTCGGCAGCCTCGTAAACCTCGGCAGCGGCCAGTCTTTTGCGGCCGACGGCAGTGAACGCCTGCAGCACACCCCGTCTCATACCAGCGTCAATAAACTGCAAAAACTGGCCGAAGATGGCAGCGAACGCAGCCGCAGCTACTGGTTTGAACGTCATATCGATGTGGCTGAAGGTGGTGCCGACCGCGTACAACTGATACGCAAAGCCTGAGCCTGGCCAACCACAAGCCCCTGAGCGGAAACCCGCTCAGGGGCTTTTTATTTGTGGGATCAATTTCAGGTCTGAAACGACAGCCCTCTATCCGCAAGCACTGATGGACGATCTGCTAGCCCGCGCACGACCGGGCCTGCTCCCCAGCATAATCCGTGATCCGCTCATTCGGCCAAGAACACCTGCCAGTGCAACAGCTGTATCAGCCGGCTAAGCCACTCCGGATGTTCGGCCAGTGCTGCTGGCAAACGGTTTGGCTGGGTAGCCATCTGCAGCAGCTCACAGCTAACCGCATCGAGCGGCTCGGTGCGAAGCAGTAACCCATGTCGCCAGACCAGTACATTTTCCTCCGACCAGTTCTGGGCGGTAGGTGCTGGTGCGCCCCCTTGCTGACTGGCCCACAAACGGTACAGCGGATGATCCGAGCGCAGTAGTGTCACCGAGGGATGCCAGCGCAGGGGCTGCCCGATTCTGTCGGTTAGGGTCACCAAGTCCATCTCCGCAATACTTAGCACAGGCGTATCTGGCGCATGGAAGGCACACAGTCGGGCCCACTCCAGACGGGCAATGTCTGTCAGATAGCTCAGCCCGCTCAGCGGCTGGAATCGGGCGATAAAGCCCGCCAGCTCGGCACCATACTCATGCAGCGCGGCCGAGCGTGGCGGATGCTGCTGGATAAACACCGCAGCCAGGGCGGTGAAATAGTCCGCACCCAGTAGCCGTTCCAGCACCGGAAAGCCCTGACGCAGGGCCTCCGTGCGGGAGGCTCTAACGTTGTTGCGGTAAATGGCAAAACGCTGGGCAAAGGCACTTTCACCACACTCGCCAAGATGCAGTGGCACGGCATCGGCGTTATGTACTGCCTGGGAAAATTCTTCCAGTGCAATGGGCGTCATGCGTGTTTCTCCCGGGAGGCACAGGGCGGCATGTAGGGACTTTGCTGCAGGGTACGAGCGCAATCGACTTCGGCCGCCAGGGTGTTCCAGGCCGGCAACTCGCGGTCCCACTCGATCAGGCTGGGGCGCGGGCCGGCCAGCAGCAGCCACTGCACATACAAGGCCCAGGTGTCGTCGGCCACCGCACTGGCGTGATCGTCGATCAGCAGCGTGCCGTCGCCAATCGCCATGCGGGTGTGGCCAGCCAGGTGCAGCTCCCCTACCCGTTCAGCCGGCAAGGCTTTGAGGTAAGTATCCGGGCTGCCGCCGCAGTTGTGGCAGCTGACCAGCAGGTTATTCAGATCCAGCAGCAGGCCGCAGTCGGTATCCCGACTAAGCTGGCGGAGAAACTCCACTTCGCTCATGTCGGACTCATCCAGACGCAGGTAAACGGCCGGATTCTCGATCAGGATCGTGCGCCCCAGCGCCTCCTGCACCTGCTGTATACGCGAACTCACCCGCTGCAGCGTGGCGGCGCTGTAGGCCAGCGGCAGCAGATCGCCCAGGTACTGGCCGGCATGCCCGGACCAGGCCAGGTGCTCGGAAACCAGCCGGGGTTCGTAACGCTCGCACAGCCGGCGCAGGCGTTGCAGATGCTGCGCATCCAGCGGGTCAACGCCGCCCAGCGAAAGCCCCACACCATGCACCGACAGTGGCAGATGCCGGCGCAACTCGGCGAGTTGGGCATGCAGCAGGCCGCCCTCGCCGAAATAGTTTTCCGCATGCACCTCGATAAAGTCGACGCGCCCCGGGTTGGCCAGCAGCGCATCGAAATGCACCGGCTTGAACGCCACACCAGCACCGCCACGGAGCGCGAGACTGCTCATGGATCAGGGCCGCTGCACGGGCTCAAGCGAGCCCTTGCCGAAGGGTGTTTCGATCTGCAGACAGGTACCTGCCGGGACCAGCTTCCAAGCGTTGCCCTGATAGTCGATCTTCGAGGTGCCCGCGCAGGAGGTGCCGGGGCCGGCGGCGCAGTCGTTCTGCCCGGCGAGCGAGACCCCGTAGCATTTTTCCTTGCCGGCATTGACCGGAGCATCGGCGGCGCTGGCCGACTGGGTAGCGGCGAGCAAGGCACTGGCCAGCGACAGGGCCAGGCAGGTGTTGAGCGTTTGCATAAGGTACTACTCCTCAGAGAAGGTCAGTTTTGCAGCCGGGCCAATGCCCGCTGCACGGCAGGCCGGGCACTGATGCGCTCAACCCAGGCGCGGACATGGGGGAACTTGTCCAGATCGACGCCGGCATAGTCAGCAATGCGCAGCCAGCTGAAGTGCATGATGTCGGCGATCGAGTAGCTGCTGCCGGCGAGCCAGGGCACCTCGGCCAGACGCTCGTCCAGAAGAGTGGTCAGGCGCAGCGACTCGTTGCGGTAACGCTCGATGGCCAGCGGCACCGGCTCGGGTGCCGAGCGCAGGAACCAGCCGGCTTGGCCGAACATCGGCCCGATGCTGGCCACCTGCAGGAACAGGTATTCCATCGCCCGTTGGTACTCAACAGGGTCCTGCGGCAACAGCGCGCCGTGCTTCTGCGCCAGGTACAGCAGGATGGCGCCGGACTCGGCCAGGTTGAGCGGCTTTGCGCCAGGGCCGGCGAGATCGACCTTGATCAGCCGGTATTCGACATCCAGCTCTTCCAGAGCGATCGGCACCTTGAGGCCGTTGGGCGTGTTGGCACTGTAGAGTTCAATCATTGCGGTGCCCTCAGGCATTGCTCCGGATCGGCATGACCGGCACAGGGGTTCTGGCTGACGCCGTTGTGGCGTTGCCACAGTCGTTGCAGTCCGTGATCCAGCGACAGACGTCCGCCGCCCTGCCCGATCAACAGCAGCAAAGCCACCGCCCAGGTACCGTGGGTCGCCCAGGCATCGGGGTAGACCAAGAGCTGAATCACCAGCGTCATGCCCAACAGGCCGGCAGCCGCCAGGCGCGTGCCCAGCCCAAGCAACAAGAGGATCGGCAACAGATGTTCGGCAAAGGCGGCGAGCCCGGCGGCCAGCGCCGGATCGATCAGCGGCAGGCGGTATTCCTCCTGAAACAGGTAGAGCACCGAATCCCTGAGCTGCCAGCCATCGACCTTGGTCCGGCCGGATTGCCAGAACACCGCCCCTGGGGTAATACGGGCCAGCAGCAACAGGGCATCATGGCCCAATGCCTGCCAGCGAGCGGATAGGGTTTGGACAGTCATGTCATCTCTCCGGAAAGCCCCTGTCGGCGGCATTCGCCAACAGGGGCAGGCGGGTTACAGGCTGCTCGGGGCCTTGTCCTTGATGGACGGCCAGTTGGCGTTGGCCTTGGCAATGTTGCCCGGCACGTCCTCGGACCACTTCTTGAACACGTCCGCGTTGACGTTCAGGTACAGCTTGCCGTCGACCACCTTGTACTGGCTCGGATCGACATCGAGCTTCTTGCCCAGCGCCGCGCCCATGGCACAGAAGCCGCCGAACTGCGGCACGTAGTGCGCGGCATCGCCCTGGAAGGTCTTCATGTTCTCGGCCGAGGCGAAGTAATAGGTGGCACCTTCATGCTTCACGGCAAAACGCTTGTCGCCCAGGGCCGGCTTGCCCTGGAAATAGGACACGGTGTCGTAACCCTTGAGGATCACCTGACCGGCTTCGACGTTGATCGAGGCGGTCGAGGCTTCGTCGTAGGCAAAGCTGCTGGTGGCGGTCAGCAGAGCGGCACCGCCGGAGGCCAGAGCAACGGCGAGGGAGGTGGCAATAAAGGAGTTCTTCAGGTTCATCGTGGTTTTCCTTACTGGATCAGTTGAGCAGTGGGTGAACGTCAGAACCCGTTGAGTCCGACGTGAGCGAACTGTAAAAACTCACAGAAAGAACAAGAACAGCCCAAGTTGACAAAGCTCTATTGCAGAATCTGCAATTAACCACGCAGACTGTGCCCTCACATCAGGAGGCCGACATTGATCGCTTTCAGGAAATGCAGGTGTTTCTGGCGGTTGCCGAGGAACAGGGATTTGCTGCGGCGGCCCGCCGCCTGAGCATGTCGCCGCCCAGCGTCACCCGCGCCGTCGCCGCACTGGAAGAACGCATCGGCACCCTGCTGCTGAACCGCACCACCCGCAGCGTGTACATCACCGAGGCCGGCCAGCGTTATGCCGAGGACTGCCGGCGTATCCTCGCCGAACTGGAAGAGGCCGAAGAGTCCGCCGCCGGCAGCCATGCCATGCCCCGGGGCCAACTGACGCTCACGGCGCCCGTGTTGTTTGGCGAACTCTTTGTCACCCCATTGATGGTCGGGTTCCTGGAGCAGCATCCGGCCGTGCAGATCCGCGCGCTACTGGTAGACCGGGTGGTGAGCATGGTCGATGAAGGCATCGATGTGGCCGTGCGGATCGGCAACCTGCCGGACAGCGGCCTGAATGCCGTGCGCGTCGGTGAAGTACGCCGGGTGATCTGCGCGTCTCCGGCGTTTCTCGATGCCCATGGCCGGCCGACTCATCCTGAACAATTGCAGCAGTTGCAGGTGGTGGCCTCGGCCAGCAGCCCGCTGCTCAGCGACTGGCAGTTCGAGGACAACGGCAGCCCGCTCAGCGTGCGCCTGCAACCAAGGCTGGTGGTCACCGCCAACCAGGCGGCCATCAACGCCGCCGCATTGGGCTGGGGGCTGACCCGGGTGCTGAGTTATCAGGTGGCGTCCAAAGTGGCCAGTGGCGAGCTGGAAATCGTTCTGCAGGACTTCGAGCAGCCACCGTTGCCCGTGCATGTGGTGTATCAGGGCGGGCGCAAGGTGGCGGCCAAGGTGCGCGCCTTTGTCGACTTCTGCGAGCAGCGCCTGAGCCAGGACCCGGCGCTCAATCCGCACAGGCAGCACTGAGCCATGGACCGCCAGCAGCAGATGCAGGTGTTCCTCGCGGTCAGCCAGACCCTGAGCCTGGCCGCCGCCGCACGCCAGCTGGAACTCTCCGCGCCGACCGTGACCCGCGCCATCGACGCACTGGAAGCACGGTTGAACCTGGCCCTGCTGCAACGCAGTACCCGCGGCGTGCTGCTCACCGAGGCGGGTGAGCGCTTTGCCGCCGACTGCCAGCGCATTCTCGCCGAGGTCCAGGAGGCCGAAGCCTCGGCCAGCGGCCTGCACAGCCAGCCGCGCGGGCATCTGACGGTCAGCGTGCCCCTGCTGTTCGGTCAGGAACTGATGCCGGCCATCCTCCTTGATTACCTGCAGCAGTATCCCGAGGTGCAGCTGTATGTGCGCTATCTGGACCGTCAGCCGAACCTGCATGAGGAAGGCGTGGATGTGGCCATCCTCGCCGGCGCGCTGCCTGACTCCTCACTGTTTGCCCTCAAGGCCGGACAGATCCGTCGCGTGGTCTGTGCCAGCCCGGCCTACCTCAGCCGGCATGGCACCCCGCAACACCCCAATGAGCTGGGGGATCATCAGATTATCCATTCCAGCGCCGATGCGCGGCTGACCGAGTGGCGTTTTCAGGTCGATGGCGCGATCAGGCATTTTTCGCTACATCCCCGTTTGAGCTGCACCACCAACCAGAGCGCTATTCAGGCCGCCTGCCGCGATGGCGGCCTGACACGCTGCATGAGCTATCAGGTGCATGAGCGCCTGCAACGCGGCGAGCTGGTCGAGGTGCTGCAGGGGTTCGGCTTGCCTGAGTTGCCCGTACACGTGGTCTACCGCGAAGGGCGGCGCGCCGCAGCGCGGGTGCGCAGCTTTGTCGACTTTGCGGTGGGTCGTTTGCGCGAACACCCGGCACTGGCCTGAGTCAGGCGTTCATTTCATTTCGCGCAACAATGGATTGCCAGATCTGGCGATTCTGCGATTCAGCTCTTTGACTCAGTATGGCTCCCACAGCACGGCACACCCGGTGCCACTGTTTCACCTAGCCAACTGCGGAGTCCACCATGTCCAAGCCGATCAAACTCTTCCGTCATCCCCTCTCCGGCCACGCACACCGCGTCGAGCTGTTCCTCTCGCTGCTGAATGTGCCGACCGAACTGGTGTTCGTCGATCTGGCCAAGGGCGCGCACAAGTCGGCCGAATTCCTGGCCATGAACCCCTTCGGCCAGGTGCCGGTCATCGATGACAACGGTGTGGTGCTGAGTGACTCCAACGCCATCCTGGTGTACCTGGCGAAGAAGTACGACACCAGCGGCCAGTGGCTGCCCAAGGAGCCGCTGGCAGGTGCGCAGGTACAGCGCTGGTTGTCCGTCGCCGCCGGACAGATTGCCTCGGGCCCGGCTACCGCCCGCCTGATCACCGTGTTCGGCGCGCCCTATGACGCCGAATCGACCATTGCCCGCTCCCATGCCCTGCTCAAGGTGGTCGAGCAGGAACTGGCCAGCCGCCCGTACCTGACCGGCAACCTGCCGACTCTGGCCGATGTCGCCAGCTATACCTATATCGCCCACGCGCCGGAGGGCAATGTGTCGCTGGCCGACTACCCGCAGGTGCGCGCCTGGCTGGCCCGTATCGAAGCACTGCCGGGCTTCGTGCCGATGCAGCGCACCGCCGTCGGCCTGCAAAGCGCCTGAGTCACCCCGGCGCGGCCACCAGCCGCGCCGGCCTTTTCATTCAGCGGAGCCCGCCATGACCAGTCCACTGCCGCCCGATTCATCTCCCTGGCACCCTGGGGAAAAGCAGCTGCAGGAACGTGCAGGCGTGGCCGAGCGCATGGAAGTATTCGGCCGCCGGGTGATCCGCGACCACATGCCCGACCAGCACCGCGATTTCTATCGGCAACTGCCGTTCGTGCTGCTGGGCTCGGTTGATGCCGAGGGGCGACCCTGGGCCAGCATCCTCGAGGGCCCGGCCGGTTTTGCGCATTCGCCGGAGCCACGTCTGCTGCGGCTGGATAGCCCGCTCGGCGCGGGCGACCCGGCGGCGCAGGCGCTGCAAGAAGGCGCAGCCGTCGGCCTGCTCGGCATCGAGCTGCATACCCGCAGGCGCAATCGCCTGAACGGCCAGGTGGTCGGGCGTGACGCCCAGGGTCTTGGCATCGCCGTGGATCAGGCGTTCGGCAACTGTCCGCAGTACATCCAGCTGCGCCAGCACCTGCTGCCCGTCAGCCAGCAACTGCCGGCTGTAGTGGCCGAGCAACTGGATCATCTGGATGAGTCGGCGCAGCAGATGATTGCCGGCGCCGACACTTTCTTTGTCGCCAGCTACGTCACCCTGGAGGATGGCCGGCTGGCGGTGGACGTTTCCCACCGTGGTGGCCAGGCCGGCTTCGTGCGGGTGCAGGGCAACCGCCTGAGCATCCCGGACTTTGCCGGCAACCTGCACTTCAACACCCTCGGCAACCTGCTGCTCAACCCGCAGGCCGGCCTGCTGTTCATCGACTTCGCCACGGGAGATATGCTGCAACTCAGCGGGCGCACCGAGCTGACCCTGGAGGGTGATGAAATTCGTGCCTTCCAGGGCGCCGAGCGCCTCTGGCATGTGGAGGTCGAGCAGGTAGTCCGCCGACGCGGCGCGCTGGCGCTGCGCTGGGATTTCCAGAGTTACTCGCCCAACAGCCTGATGACCGGCAGCTGGGAGCAGGCCGAGGCCCGACTGCAGGCGCAGGCGCTGCGCGATCAGTGGCGGCCCCTGCGGGTGGCCCGCGTGATCGACGAAAGCGCCAGCATTCGCTCGTTTTATCTGCAGCCGGCCGATGCCGGGGGCTGGCCGGCGTTCTCGGCGGGGCAGCATCTGCCCCTGCGCCTGACGATTCCCGGGCAGGCACACCCGGTCATCCGCACCTACAGCCTGTCCAGTGCGCCGTCCGATGGCTTTCTGCGCATCAGTGTGAAGCGCGACGGACTGGCGTCCAGCTACCTGCATGATCAGGTGACAGTCGGCAGCCTGCTGGAGGCCAAGGCGCCACAGGGCCAGTTCGTGCTCGACCCCGAGCAGCGCCGGCCACTGGTGCTACTGGCGGCCGGGGTTGGGATCACCCCGCTGCTGAGCATGCTGCGCGAGGTGGCTTACCAGAATCGACGGTTGCGCCGGCACCGCAGGGTCTGGCTGATCCAGAGCTCCCGCCAGCAGGCGGAGCTGGCCTTCAGCCGCGAGTTGCAGGAGCTTGAGCAGGAGAACGGCGAGACATTGCACTGGCTGCGGGTGCTCAGCCAGCCCGAGACCGGGCTGCAGGAGGGACTGGACTTCGACCTGCACGGGCGCATCGATGTGACGCTGCTCAAGACCGTGCTGCCCTTCGACGACTATGACTTCGTGCTGTGCGGGCCGTCCGCTTTTACTCAGGACCTGTATGACGGCCTGCGCGAGCTGAACATCAGCGACAGCCGCCTGCATGCCGAAACCTTCGGTCCCTCCAGCCTCAAGCGGCGCCCGGATAAGGCCGGTCCGACACAGGACTGGCCACCGGCAGCCAGCATCCCGGTGCCCGTGCTGTTCGAGCACTCGGCCAAGGAAGCCCGCTGGCTGCCCGGCAGCGGCAGCCTGCTGGAGCTGGCCGAGAGCCGCGGCCTGACCCCGGAGTTCAGCTGCCGGGGCGGCACCTGTGGCACCTGCAGCACACGCATCGTCAGCGGTCAGGTGACCTACCCGCAGCCGCCGGCCAACCTGCCGGTCGAGGGTGAGGCACTGATCTGCTGCGCCGTGCCCGCCGCTGGTAAGGACGGAACGCAACCACTGGTCCTCGACCTCTAGGAATATCGCCCATGAAGATCATCCGCAGCAGGGAATTCACCGTCGAGCATGCCTGGGGCGCGCTCGACATCGCCAGCATGAACGCCATCACCACCCGCCTGCACTGGACCGACCAGCCCTACCGCTGGCACATCAACGACGGCGAGGAAGTCTTTGTCGTGCTCGATGGCCAGGTGCGCATGCACTACCGCCAGGATGGGCAGGAGCTTGAGTGCCTGCTCGACTGTGGCGACATCTTCTATGCCAGTCGCGGCACCGAGCATGTCGCCCACCCGGTCGGGGTGGCGCGGGTGCTGGTCATCGAAACCGCCGGCAGCGTTTAACCTCAACTCCACAAGGAACCGCCCATGAACCCCGAAGCCCGTCCGCCCTTTCCGCCCTTTACCCGTGAAACCGCCGCGCAGAAAGTGCGCATGGCCGAGGATGGCTGGAACAGCCGCGACCCCGAGCGGGTGGCGCTGGCCTATACCGCCGACAGCCAGTGGCGCAACCGCAGCGAGTTCCCGCGCGGCCGCGAGCAGATCCGCGACTTCCTTACCCGCAAATGGCAGCGTGAACAGCAGTACCGCCTGATCAAGGAACTCTGGGCCCATGACGGCAACCGCATTGCCGTGCGCTTCGCCTACGAATGGCATGACGAACACGGTCAGTGGTACCGCTCCTACGGCAACGAGAACTGGGAGTTCGACGAGCACGGGCTG
The DNA here is from genome assembly GCF_900105355.1 of Pseudomonas anguilliseptica. Classification (NCBI taxonomy): domain Bacteria; kingdom Pseudomonadati; phylum Pseudomonadota; class Gammaproteobacteria; order Pseudomonadales; family Pseudomonadaceae; genus Pseudomonas; species Pseudomonas anguilliseptica. The sequence goes on along the minus strand of NZ_FNSC01000001.1, from coordinate 3,485,446 downwards.
ATGCAGGTGCGCCATGCCAGCATCAATGATCTGCCGATCTGCGAGGACGAGCGGCTGCTCCACTGGCCACAGGGGCGCCGCCCCGACGAGCATCCCGGCCTGAGCCAGCTCGGTCTCTGAATGATTCAGCGCACTATCTGCCTCTGTAAAAAGTAAGCGCTCCATAGACCCCACCTCCCTCTGGAGAGGTTTTGCGTTTTACAGTGGCGTCGTTGGTTGGCAGTTCCAAGGCAGCAGCGCTTCGTAGGCTTCAACGCTGTTGGCCAGCGGCAGGCGTTCGAGGACATGGCGCAGCCAGGCGTAGGGCTCCTGGCCATTGGTCTTGGCGGTTTCCACCAGGCTGTAGAGTTGGGCGCTGGCGGTCGCGCCTTTCGGCGTGTCGCTGAACAGCCAGTTCTTGCGACCTATGACGAAGGGCCGGATCGCGCGCTCGGCAGCGTTGTTATCGATCGGCAGGTGGCCAGCCTCGATGTAGCGTTCGAGTCGGCTCCAGTTGCTCGCCAGGTAGTTCACTGCTTTGCCCAGGGCATTCTGCGCCGTGACCTGCGGCTGGGTTTTCTCCAGCCAGGTCTTGAGCTGATCGAGGAGCGGTAGGCTGTGCTGCTGGCGGCCCCGGTAGCGCTGTTCATCGCTGGCATCCTTAAGTTCGCGCTCGATGCCGTAGAGCTTGTTGATCATCCCCAACGCGATGTCGGCACGCCCGGTTTTGCCCTTCGGTTGCACCTTTTGCGCTTCGACGAACTTGCGCCGCGCATGCGCCCAGCAGGCCAGGCGCTCAACACCTTGTTGTGCGGCCACGGCGTTGTAGCCGGCGTAATCGTCGGTCATCAGGTAGCCGCGATAACCGTCGAGCAGGCGCAGCGGCACCTCCTGCGCGCGGCTGGTTGTGTAGTCGAAGAGGATCACCGGTTTGCCAGGCGGGCCACCGGTCTGCACCCACATCCAGGAGTGGCTGCTCGGATCGCGCCCAGGCTCCTTGAGCACCTGCACGCGGGTTTCATCGCAGTGGATCACCGGACTGTCCAGCAGCCTGTCGCGCATCAGGTTGAGCAACGGTTGTAGCAGTTCGCCGCACTGGATCACCCAGCGCGCCAGGGTCTGCCGGGGGATGTCGATGCCATGGCGACTGAGCATCTTTTCGAAGCGATACAGTGGGATGCCGTCGGCGTATTTGCTGGTCAGCAGCATCGCCAGCACGCTCGGGCTGGCCAGCCTTTTCTCGATCAGTTGGGCCGGTTTGTCAGCGGTGACCGGCGCGCTTTCGCAGGCCTTGCAGGCATAGGTCTTGCGAACGTGGCGGATCACCTGAACCTGCATCGGGATGATTTCCAGCTGCTCGCTGGTTTCTTCGCCGATGGCCTGCTTGCGGCAACCGCATTCGCAGGTCAGTTCGTGTTCGGGCAGTTCGTGGATGACCTCGACACGCGGTAGTTCGGCCGGTAACGGCTTGCGCTTGCCGCGGCACTTGGTCGGCGCAACGACTTCTTCCTCGACCTCAGCGGCCGGAGCTTCAGCCGCCGCTTCGGCCAGGCTTTCCGCTTCGTTGAACATCTCTAGCTGCGGTGAATCCGGGTCGCTGCTCTGCTCGGATTTACGGCCGAACAGGCGCTGGATCAACAGCGCGTTTTGTTCGCGCAGGCGCTCGATCTGCCCATCCTTGTCCTTGGCCAATTCCTGCGCCGACGACAACACCTCAGCGAGCAATTGCTTGAGCGCGGCGGGGTCATCAGGAAGGGTTTCGGGCACAGAAATCATGCCGTGGATTATACCGGCTCAGGTGACGAACCTAGGGGTCAAAACCTGGTGCGGCCGGTTGCGCCACAGGTCGATACCGTCCAACAACCAGTTCAACTCCTGGGCCGTCAGCACGATCGCATCTTCGCCAGGTTCCGGATGCGACTTGAAGCGTTCAGCCTCCAATCGCTTGAGCCACAGGCAAAAGCCGTTGCGCTCCCAATACAAAATCTTCACCCGGCTGCGCGCGCGGTTGAGGAAGACGAACAGCACCGGGTCGAACACCGCCACCTTGATATCCAGCTCGACCAGGGCGGCCAGGCCATCGATGGATTTTCGGAAATCCACCGGCTTGGGGTATAGATAGACTTTTTCGACTTTGGCGTCGGGGCGCATCATGACGGCTGGCTCCAGAAAGAAATTGGAGCTCAGCATTGGCTGGCCTGCGGATCATTTGTAGATGAGGTTTATGGAGCGCTTACCGAGCTAATGCATAGACAATAAAAAACCGCGGCCCAAGGGCCGCGGTTTTTTAGTATTGCGACTGCGTGTCAGGCTTAGGCCTTGTTGCGCAACTTCTCTGGGTTGATCAGGAAGCGTGCCAGGGCAGGCAGCAGCCAGATCGCGCCGATCATGTTCCAGAGGAACATAAAGGTCAGCATCAGGCCCATGTCGGCCTGGAACTTGATCGCCGAGAAGATCCAGGTTGCTACACCGATCGCCAGGCAGACACCGGTGAACAACACGGCCTTACCGGTCGACTTGAGGGTCTCGTAGTAGGCATCCTGCAGCGACAGCCCCTGACGCAGGTAGGTCTCCAGACGACTGTAGATATAGATGCCGTAGTCGACACCAATACCCACACCCAGGGCAATTACCGGCAGAGTGGCAACCTTCACACCGATGCCCATATAGGCCATCAGCGCGTTACCCAGTACCGAGGTCAGCACCAGCGGCAGGATCACGCAAAGAGTCGCCGCCAGCGAACGGAAGGTCAGCAGACACATGATGCTCACGGCCGCATACACCGCGATCAGCATCGTAGTTTCGGACGCTGCGATCACCTCATTGGTGGCCGCTTCGATCCCGGCGTTACCCGCTGCCAGGATGAACTCCAGGCCGTCTTTGTTGTTCTGCTTGGCAAAGTCTTCGGCGACATCAACCACGCGGCTCAAGGTTTCCGCCTTGTGGTCGGTGAGGAATACCAACACCGGTGCCACCGAACAATCACCGTTGTACAGACCGTCAGCCCGGGCAATGGAGTTGTTCAGCACGTCCTGGTTACGCGACAGGGTTTCCCATTTCAGGTTGCCCTCGTTCATGCCCTTGATCACCTGACGCGACACGGTGACCATGGAAATGGCCGACTGCACGCCTTCGGTGTTCTCCATCTTCCACATCAACTCATCCATAGCCGACAGCGTCGGATAAGTCGAACAGCCTTCAGCTGCCGTCTTGACCATGATCACCAGAACGTCGGAGCTGGTGGAGTAGTTGCGGATAACGAAATCGTTGTCCAGGTTGTAGCGCGAATCCGGGTGCAGCTCAGGCGCGCCCTGATCGAGGTCACCGATCTTCAGGTTCTGCCCGTACCACACACCGCCTGCCAGTGCCACGATTGCCACAACCACAGAGAGCGGGGCCACCATCGGGTGCGCACACTTGGACAGAAAGCGCCAAAACGGATGTTCTTTTTCCGCTTCTTCACGGCTGATCTTGATTGCCTTTTTGCTGATACCTACATAGGAAATCATCACCGGCAGCAGGATCAAATTGGTCAGAATGATGACCGCCACGCCCATGGATGCACCGATGGCCAGCTCACGGATCACGCCAATATCGATCAGCAGCAGGGTGATAAAACCCACCGCATCCGACAGCAGCGCCACCAGCCCCGGGATAAACAGCTGACGGAAAGCCATACGTGCAGCGGACAGCGAGTCAGTCGCCTCGCCCGATGCCATGGCAATGCCGTTGATCTTCTGCACGCCATGGGAAATACCGATGGCAAAGACCAGGAATGGCACCAACATCGAATACGGATCAAGCCCGAAGCCCAGGGTATGCAGCAAACCCAGCTGCCAGACCACCGCAATCAGTGTGGTCAGAACCACCGCCAAGGTGCTCTTGAAGCAATGGGTGAACCACAGCAGCAGAACGAAGGTGATGCCAATTGCCACGGCAAAGAACAAGGCCACGCCAATCAGGCCATCAATCAGATCGCCGACTTTCTTGGCGAAACCAATGATGTGGATTTTGACGTTGGGGTTCTGTGCCTGGTACTTCTCGCGGATCTTCTCTTCCAGCTCGTGGGAGAACTTCTGGTAATCCAGCGGGATCTGCTTGCTCTGATCGTTCGGGTCGGCATAGGTCTCCAGCAACGGCAAGTCGACGATGCTCGACTTGAAGTTGTTGGCCACCAGACGGCCAATCTGCCCGGACTTGAGGATATTGCTGCGCAGCTCTTCGAGGCTTTCCGCAGAACCGTCGTAGGTTTGCGGAATCACTTCACCGCCGGCAAAACCTTCTTCAGTCACTTCGGTCCAGCGTACGCTTGGACTCCACAGCGACTTCAGGCCGGAACGATCGACACCCGGAATATAGAAGGCTTCGTCGTTGATCTGACGCAGCGTCTCCATGTACTCCTTGCTGAAGATATCGCCATCTACCGCTTCCACCGAGATGCGCACGGTGTTGCCCAGGTTCGCCAGGTCATTGCGGTGCTCGAGCATCTTCTGAATATAGGGGTGCCCCAGCGGAATCATCTTCTCGAAGCTGGTCTGCGGACGCACCTGCGCCGCCTGGAAGAACAGAAACAGACTGATCAACAGGCACAGCAAAATCACGGCCGGGCGATTGTTGAAGATCAACCGCTCCAGGAAGGAGGCAGGTTGTTGTTGATGCTTACTCATGCAAAGGCTCCCGGCTTATTGTTGTTGGCCCAGATCGGCGCCAGTAGGCGCAGCAGCATGAACGCCACCCTGCCCTACCAGAATCAGATTGCCGTTTTCCATTGCTGCAACGCCTGCCAGCGAAAGCCGGTCGGCACGATTGGTCACACTGAAATTGCGGCCGTTGTCGGTGCTCTTGAGTACGGTACCTCCATGCCCAACCACCACGATGGAGCCATCAGCCAGACGATTACCGTCAGCCAGACCAAACTCCAGAGGACCATTGTTGGCCGTGTTCAGGCTGATCGCCTGCCAGGTCGTACCGAAGTCTGCCGAACGGAACAGGTGCCCACGCAGGCCATAAACCAGCAGTGCACCGGCCTCATCAGTGCCTAAAGCACCGAATAGCGAACCCTCATAAGGGCCTTCCAGGGTTTCCCAAGTCTGCCCCCAATCTGGAGAACGGAATATCGCGCCCTGCTCGCCCACAATAAACAGGCCGGAGTCTTTGACTTCGACAATCGCGTTGAGGTGGTAGGCGTCTTCGTTGTCCATTCGGTCGCTGACATCTTCCCAGTTGGCACCACCATCGGTGGTCTCCAACAAGGCACCGTAAGCGCCCACGGCATAACCGTTGTTACGGTCCTTGAACCAGACATCCAGCAGCGGCGCTTCACGCTCAAGGTCTTCAAACTGTTTGACCCAGGTAGCGCCGCCATCGGTGCTGGCGAGAATCTGTGCATCGTGGCCAACAGCCCAGCCATGGCTGTCGTCGATAAAGAACACGGCAGTGAGCATCTGCTTGGTAGGCACCTTGGCCTGAACCCAGTTTGCGCCGTTGTCGTCGGAATAGAGGATATGCCCACGATCACCCACGGTGACCAGGCGCTTGCCCAGGCTGGCGACATCCAATAACAGGCTGTGATGAGCTTTGGCAGAAGAGACCGAGTAATGACTGGCGTCATCGCTGGCAGCCTGCAATGGTGCACTGGTAAACATCAGCACGGATAGCACACTACACAGCGACAGCGCTTTGGCTATCGGTGAGTGGACGCGGAGCGCCGGTGCGCGGGACAACCCCACAACACGACCGGCCTGGGTGCGCCGCATGACGGGCTCACTCATATACCTTCCCCTTATTCTTATAGGTAGCACTACCCTTATAGCAGTGCACCTATCCTACTGAGCTTTCAAAAGGCCTGACAATCGGCGCGACGTTATGTTTTGTTAAACCCGCCCGTCTACCATGCCCTGCTGGACTGACAAATAGCAAAAGGCCGCTACAACAGTAGCGGCCTTTTGCTCAAACCTACACGCGGATTAACGCGTACCGCGGCGACGCAGAGCAGCTGGCTTGAAGTAACCGTCATCCGGCACAGCCTGGCTGAAGTCGATGGTACTTGGCTCTTCGTTATCCAGGTTCTGCACGTGGTAACGGCGTGCTTGCAGATCGTGGAAGGTATCCAGCGCAGACCAGGTGGTCGGCAGGTCGTAGTAGTTTTTCAGATATGCAATCGAGACGCGCCACAGCTCGCCACGACCGTCGTACTGATCAACCACTGCCGCTTGCCAGCTGTCCTCATCGAGGAACAGGGTACGTTTGGAGTAGATGTGACGCGAACCCGACTTCAGCGTACCCTCGACTACCCACACACGGTGCAGCTCGTTGCGAGTAAAGGCTGGGTTCAAGTGACCAACTTGCAGCAGGTCCTTGTACTTGACGTCCGGGCTGGTGACTTTGTAGCTGTTGTAAGGAATGTAGATTTCCTTTTTGCCTACCAGCTTCCAGTCATAACGATCCGGCGAACCGTTGATCATGTCGGTGTCGTCTGCAGTGCGCAGGCCGTCAGCGGCAGCGATCGGGGTGTCGTAGGCCAGGTTCGGCGCACGACGTACGCGGCGCTGACCAGCGTTATAGCCCCAAGCCTGACGTGGCTCTTTTACCTGATCCAGAGTTTCGTGTACCAGTACCGCACCACCGGCCAGACGCGCCGGGCTCTTGGTGAAGGACAGGTAGTAGAACATGATGTTGTTCAGGTCAGCTGCAGTCCCTTTCGGGTTGTAGAACTTGAACATGGCTTCCTGCTGCGAGGTCACCAGGGAGTAGCTGCCGTTACGCTGCACGGCCACTTCCGAAGCACGACGCACAATGTAGGTACCACGGTAGCGTGCGATGTGGTTCCACAGCGCTTCTACGCCATTTTGCGGGATCGGGAACGGGATGCCGCCGTAAGCGTCGGAGAAACCGTTGCCGCCATCAAGCAACTTGGCCGTACTGGCGTTCTTGATGGTGTTGTCATACACCCACTGCGGCGCAGAACCGGAACGACGGGTCTGATAGACCGGCATCTGGTAGCTGTTCGGGTAGGTGTTGAACATCGCAATCTGACCTGGGGTCAGGTTGTCTTTGTACTGATCCAAGTTGGCTTTGGTGATGGTGAACAGCGGCTTGTCATCAGCAAACGGATCTACGTGGTGCTGGCCTGGAGTTTTGTAAGCCGCCGGAGCCTGGGTGATACCACCGGTCCACTCAGGGATGGTACCTGCCGCGTTGCCGGCTTTCTCGGCACCGAACGGGGTGAGGCTTGCGCCCAGCTTGGCCGCTTCCGCAGGCGAAACTGCAGCAAACGCGCTACCAGCGGACAGTGCCAGCGCAATGGCAGCACCAATCAGCGTGTGCTTTTTCAGCATCTTGATTCTCCGTGAAATAAGTCAGCAACCGAGTGCCCGCGGGCACTCGATATTTTCTAGTTATGTTTAGAAGGAATATTTGACGTTCAGGCCGATATTGTCGCGGTCGCGACCGGAGTTACTCTGACCTGCACCCATAAACTCGGTGTATTGAATTTCAGCTTCCAGGCTGTTCAGGTAGCTGGCGCGCAGACCAACGGTGTAAGCCTTACGGTCTTCAATGAAATTACCCGTCTGGTGACCATTGCCCTGGAAGTCATGCTTGAAGACACCGAACGGTGACAGATTTACACCTGCATAAACATCGTTCCAAGTACCCGAAAGCAGCAATGTATAACCATAGGCATCACTGGAGGCGCAGTCTTGTTTGGCCATAGCCGCATCAGTGGAGTAAGAGGTGTTAGCTCGACCAGCAATGCAACGCTCGCCATTGACAGCACGATAGTTCAGGCTATCGCCACGAAGATGCTCAGATGCCAACTCAGCGACACCAAAGAGCGAGTCAAAGCTCAGCACATTACCAAAGTTATGGATAGCACCAATAGACGCGTTAAACGCTTCAACACGACGATAGTTGCTGACCTGTGAATTACGATTAACTTGCTGCCCCGAAATCAATCCACTGCCGAGACTGCCATTAGAATTATTAGCCAGAGAACCACCCTGCAGAACAATGTCACCCAACAGGTCATTCGTAGCAGAGATACCTACCGGCAGGTTCGGACGATATGCAAGCTCACCAAACACCGAAGTTTCGTTCAGCGTAGTATTGAAGCTGAAGCCATACATACGAATATCTTCAGCATATTCACGCTTTGCTTGAGCTGCCCCCAAAAGATCAACAGTAGCCAAACCAACAGCTGTGCTAGCACCCAAGGCACCTGTGAGAGTTGCTAAATCAACCCCTCGGTAACCATTCAAATCAGCATAAATAGTAGGCTCTTTAGCATGATAATTTACAAGATAAACACCAAACTCAGTAGAATTCAGCTCTTCTGCAATATACTTAAATGATAGACCGTACTGTCCATCATCTTTCGCATTCAGATCACTGGTCACATCTGCAACTTTAAGAATATCTCCGCACGACGTATTGAGACCATTCTGATAAATGCCCGTAGCACGAGCGACAGCAAGTGCACCAGGACCTAAAGCGCCTGCGGCCACAGCATTATAGCCAGTGATTGCAGGAGCTAAAATAGAGCCAGTAAAGTCGTTATAAGCCGTATTACCACCCTCTCCAAACAGATCAGTCTCAGAGAAGAAAGTACCAACCGGATCAATCGCCGACTCTTTCCAGTTGAACTGGTAGAAGGCATCCATGGAGATATTGTCAGTCAGGCCAACGCTAAAGCTCAGCGCCTCAACCGGAACCAGCACTTCTTTCACTTCTGCACCTGGCAGACGGAACTTGCCGGCGTCCACCGGGTTAGTGGTGTTCACACCACCGCGGTAGAACAGACCCTCACCCCAGTTAAATACCTGCTTACCAAAACGCACACCCACCGGCATATCAGCGATATCCCAGTTGCCGTAAACATAGGCATCAAGGATTTCTGCATTACGACCAGCCGAATGACGAGTACCACGGGTAAAACTGTCATCTTTCGGCACATTCTGGCTTGGCTGATAAGCCAGGCTGGTGTCGTAGTAGTCGTTGCGCTTATCCATGATCTGAGTGTCATAGAACGCAGTACCGCGCACAAAGGCGCCGTAGTTCTGATAAGTCACTTCCATATCGGTCGTGATCTTGAATACCTCAGATACCAAGCCGGTATTGAAATTACGGTTACCGTCGTTGGTGTTGATATCGTTGTTGGTTTTGTCATGGCCCTGTACGCGCCAGAGTTGGCCGTAGGACACAGTGGTATCGATGGAGCCGCTGATTTCATCGTCGGCGAAGCTGAATTCCACTGCCTGGGCATGAGCAGCTACCAGCAAAGGAAGAAGACCGACAAAAGCAAAACCTGCCTTGGCAGGTGCGAAACGCAATACGGGCTTACGGGACTTAATTTCCATCGAAACATTACTCCGTGGACAGATCATCTTTTTTGTACCCCAACCGCTGGGGCACGTTATGGCCGTACTGATGACGGCCTTAAATGTTGATTGGAAGGCAAGCCCCCAACGCGCTTACACGCACCTCACTGTTTGGCGTGCACCATGACGAGGTCAAATCGATTTAGCTCCCTGCAACCATAGTGCCAATTCAAACGGGCGTATAAAAAATCTAGCGCAACACACGGATAAACTATTAAGCCATTTTGTGACTGATCATTCACAAGCCAGATAAGCTCATACTGTGACAGATTCTTCCTATTTTGTCCTACCATCTGGCGCGATCAGTCACCCTGCTGCTTTTTGTACGCCTAGACGCTTCAAACAAATCAGCCAACGTCAAGCCAAGAAGCTCAATTCATATAGCGCAAACTCTGCTTACATTTAATGGGGTAACACAAAAAGTGTTACCCCATTAAGCCAGGTAACACTTTAGTGAGGATAAAAAGGGCTGCGTGAAGCACCTGTAACCCTATGCATTGCGCATAGATAGGCAGGATCGACCTTTAGAGTTAATGCATCGATCAAAAAACACTCAAATGTATTGAGCTTTTTATATAGGGTGGCGCTGCCACCCTAGGTTGTTACCGATCACTAATTAACCAGCCAAGCTCTTGCTGACCACCTCATAGACATCACTGGACAATTCACCCGAGGCCAGAATGCGCTGTAGTTGCGCTTTCATCTGAGCCTGACGAGCACTGCCGTATTTGGCCCAGCGAGTCAGCGGCGCCAGCAAACGCGACGCGATCTGTGGGTTGAGGGCATTCAGGGTAATCACCTGGTCGGCCAGAAAACGGTAGCCGCTGCCATCAGCCTGATGAAAACCCAGCAGGTTCTGCCCAGCAAACGCACCGATCAAGGAACGAGCCTTATTCGGGTTCTTCAGGGTAAACGCCGGATGTTGCATCAGCTGTTCAACACGCTGTAGCGCACCAGGCAAGGCGCAAGCTGCTTGCACGCTGAACCACTGATCCATAACCAGCGGGTTGTCCTTGAAGAAATCGGCAAAACTGGCCAGGGCCGTGGCCTTTTCGGCCTCGAACGGTGAATTGACCAGAACCGCCAACGCAGTCAAACGCTCGGTCATATTGTCGGCGCTCTCGAACTGCTCCAGGCAAGCCGCCAATACCTCGGCCTTGCCACTGAGCATCAGGTAGGACAACGCGATGTTCTGCAGGCTGCGCCGGGCAAAGTGTTCGGCCTCTGCCACATAGGCGCTAGCGCGGGACACCTCGCGGTTACGTTGATAGCGCTGCCACAGCAAATCGAACAGCGCATCCGACAGTTGCATGCGCGCAAATTCACGGGCGGCATGGATGGCTTCGACATCGGCCACTTCGCTGATTTCAGTCAGATAGGCCTCGCCGGGCAACGAGAGCATTTCGGCGACCATGGCCTGATCCAGCGAATCGTCGGCCAGCAGCGTGCGGCAGGCCTCGACCAAGCGTTGATCGAGCACCAACGACTCGCCACGCTGATGCTGGCCAATCATCTCCTGCAGCACCTGCACCGACAATTGCTGCCCCGCCTCCCAGCGGTTGAAGCCGTCACTGTCGTGCTGCATTAGGAACATCAATTGATCACGACTGTAGGGAAAGCTCAGCTTGATCGGTGCCGAGAACCCACGCAGCAAGGACGGCAGCGGCTTTTCCGCCAGTTTGACAAAGGTAAACGCCTGCTCCGCTTCGGTTATCTGCAGCACACGAGAGGTACCCACTGCGGAGTCTTCACTGACCAATTGCAGCGGCAGTTCATGCCCCTGAGCGTCGAGCAAAGCCAGTTCGACCGGAATGACAAACGACTGCTTCTCAGCCTGCCCTGGCGTGGCCGGACAGCTCTGGCGAAAGTGCAGGCGATAGCTGTTGGCAGCGGCGTCGTAACTTTCACTGACCTCCACGCGCGGTGTACCAGCTTGGCTGTACCAACGTTTGAACTGGGTCAGGTCGATACCATCGGCCTCTTCCATCGCGCGGATAAAGTCATCACAGGTCACGGCCTGACCATCATGGCGCTCAAAGTACAGATCGCTACCTTTACGGAAGCCCTCGGCACCGACCAGAGTGCGAATCATGCGCACCACTTCCGAGCCTTTCTCGTACACCGTCAGGGTGTAGAAGTTGGAAATCTCCATAAAGGCATCCGGGCGCACGGGGTGGGCCATCGGACCCGCATCTTCGGCGAACTGATGGGTGCGCAGATAGGCTACGTCCTCGATGCGCTTGACCGTACGCGAGTGCATATCGGCGCTGAACTCGGCATCGCGGAACACGGTAAAGCCTTCCTTGAGCGACAGCTGGAACCAGTCGCGACAGGTCACGCGGTTGCCCGACCAATTGTGGAAGTATTCGTGAGCGACAACCGCTTCGACGCGCTGGTGCGCAGCGTCGGTAGCGGTTTCGGCCTTGGCCAGCACGCAGCTGGAGTTGAAGATATTCAGGCCCTTGTTTTCCATGGCGCCCATGTTGAAGTCGTTGACCGCGACGATCATAAAGATGTCCAGGTCGTATTCGCGACCGTACACCTCCTCGTCCCACCTCATGGATTTCTTTAGGCTGTCCATGGCGTGCTGGCATTTGTCGATGTTTTCCGGCTCGACATAGATGCGCAGCGCCACGTCGCGGTTGCTCATAGTGGTGAAGCTATCTTCCACACACCAGAGGTCACCGGCGACCAAGGCGAACAGGTAGGCCGGTTTCATAAACGGATCTTCCCAGGCCGCCCAGTGCCGGCCACCCTCTTCACTGCCGCTAGCAATCAGGTTCCCGTTGGACAGCAAAACAGGGTAGTCATGCTGCGCCGCGCTCAGGGTGGTGGTGAACTTGCTCATCACATCCGGGCGGTCAAGGTAGTAGGTGATCTTGCGGAAGCCCTCGGCCTCGCACTGAGTGCAGAACATGCCGCTGGACTTGTACAACCCTTCCAGCGCGGTGTTGCTTTCCGGGTGGATGCGCACGCTGCTGTCGATCACAAAGCTGGCCGCGATTGGCTGCAAGGTCAGATGACTGTCGCTCAGCTGGTAATCGCCGGCACTCAGTTCGCGGTCATCCAGCGCCACACTGAGCAGCTCCAACTGCTGACCATCCAGCACCAGCGGCGGCAAGCCGCTGCCGGCAGCCGGATTGCGGCGCATCACCAGTTGCGCATGCACCAGGGTGTGATCCTCGAACAACTCGAAGGTCAGGTGCGTTTCATCAATCAGATAATCCGGGGCCTGGTAGTCCTTGAGGTAGATCATCTTCGGCTGTTCGGTGCGCATGGCTTGTGGCCCTTTTTTCTGCGGCGCGCGGGCGCCGGGTTCGCGAATAAGTAACTCAGGCGGCCAGTTCGTGGACGGCCAGCTGGTAAGCGGTGTATTTGCGGATATTAATCACGCCGGTGTCGAACATCAGGTACTGGCCCTTGATGCCCAGCAAGGTGCCTTCGGCCAGCGGGTTCTTGTCCAGGTTGAAGCTGGTGATCTTCGCCGGATAAGCCTCAATCGGATAGCTGATCTGCACCACCGGCTGATCGCTGAGCGACTGAATGGCCTGGATGCCGAAGCGCCGCTGCAACTCGGTGAGCCCGCTGCTGCAACTGGCAAACAGCTGATCGCGCACAGTGAGCAGGTCGACCGGTGCGGCATCACCCTTGAGCAGCGCACGCCAGTTGGTTTTATCCGCCACCTGGCTACGCAGCAGGTCTTCAACAAAGCCGGACTGCTGGCGTGTGGCCACCCGCAGAATCGGCAGCGCCTGGGTTGCGCCCTGGTCGATCCAGCGTGTAGGAATCTGCGTGGCGCGGGTGATGCCGACTTTGACACCGCTGGAGTTGGCCAGGTAGACCACATGATCGGTCATGCAGAACTGCTCGCCCCAGCTCGGCTCGCGACAGGTGCCGGCCTCATAGTGGCAACGCTCGGGGCTCATGATGCAGACATCGCACTGCGCCAGCTTCTGCATGCAGGGGTAGCAATAGCCCTGACTGAAGCTGCTCTTGGTTTTGCGCCCGCAATGCGTGCAGTGAATGGCGCAGAGGAACTCCAGGCGCAGGGTCTTGCCGATCAGCGGGTTGACCGGCAACAACTCATCGCCTAGGCGAAAGCTGTATTGCACAGGCGCATCCAGCTGCGCCGCCATTTTGCTCAGGGCACCACGGGCCAACTCGCTCATCAGTGCAGGGTATCCGAGGACTTGAACAACAGATTGGGGATCGGCTCTGACTTGGAGCTGCACTCCTGCGGGCCCATATAGCCGATACGCTCTTCTTCCGGCAGGTTGTGGATCTCCCAGGCAATCAGCGCCTGCAAGGTCAGCTCCTTCTGCTCCTGGGTCAGCTTGCGGCCATCGGGCCATTTACCGATTTCCACGGCCAGCTTGAGGCTCTGGTAGATCTCAGGGGTGATGTTTTCAATCGCTTCGAGAAAGGACGACATGGCGCCTCCAAATGCAAAGTGGCAGTTTACCAGCCTGAACAACAACTAACTGTGTCGCCGACGCGCCAGCACGCCACCCAGCAGTCCGGTCAGACAACCAGCCAACAGACCGCCGACATGCGCCGCGTTGGCAATAGCGCCGAATTGCAGCAGCTCAAAGACGCCGGTCATGCAGATCAGCAGCCACGCCAGCATCATCACCAATACACCAGGCGGCAGCCTATAGGCGGGTGTCGGTGCCAGGCGCTGGAAGATCCAGCAATGCCCAAGTAAGCCATACAGCACCCCGGACAGGCCGCCAAACAGCGATGGGCCAGCATGCAGGTATTGGGCGAAATTGGCCGCGAGGCTAAACAGTAGCGTCAGCCCCAAGAGCATCACGGCACCCTGACGCGCCTCGATCCGCCGACCCAGCTCCCAGTACCACAGACTGTTCATCGCCAGATGGAGAATACCGAAATGGATCAGCATCGGCGCCAGTAACCGCCACCACTGACCGCTGGCCAGTGTGTCGCTGAGGTAGCTGAAGTAGATGTAATCGCCCTGCACGCGGTAGTCGACAAAACTCAGCCAGCTCACCGCCGTCAGATTGTCACCCAGCAAGGTGATGGCCGCGGCAATAAAGCTTAGCGCCAGAACAACAGCGGTCATGCGACTGCTGTTCAACTGCTGGACAAAACTTGGAGCCGCATCGACTGAAGCCTGTAGCGACTCAACTCCCACCTTGGTATCGCCTTGTGGGTAACGGCCATAGAGTTCACGCACCTGATCGGCCAATTGCTCGCCGGGCACCCAGAGCACCTGCTCACCCGCCTCTTCCGCAACCCGGTGCGGCACCTGCAAACGCTGCAGCAGACTGATAAAACCGCTCAGGTCGACATGCTCAGGCAAACGCATTGCCGCGACAGCACTCATGGCCGCGCCTCCGGGCTTTCAACATCGACCCAGACAAACTTGTGGGCATCCAGGCGCGTCTCCTGATCAAGCCGATAGGCCACCAGTTTGCCGTTCAAGACGGCGCTGTAATCCAGACAGGCCAGGTTGCTGCGAATCGGTGCAGGTTTGCCGCTGCGCCAGTAGTGGCCGACAAACAACAGCGGCTGATCGGCACCGTATTTGAGCAATTCGGTTTTCTGCATCTCGCTGAGCGGTATCTGCGCTGCCAGCTCCGGCAGGGCATCGGGCTGAAAGACGATGTCGCCGTAGGTTTGCGGGTCTTCTTCCCAGAATTTGGTACGGAAATGCGCGCGGGTAAAACCGTCATCGCTGGTCAGGGTCATACCGTGCGGCAGACGCATATCAGTGCCGCGCAACAGTCGATCCAGCGCGGTATTGGCAAAGCTGCCGTGCACGGCCGCGGCCTGGAGAAAATGCTCGTCGATGCAGCCATCGGCAAACTGCGCACGCAGCGGTTCAATCAGACTTGCATCCCAGCAGGCATGCACCACGCGGAAATGCCCGGCATCAATAAACAGCGGCAACTCGTAGAACCAGTCGAGAAATCCCTGCCACTCCGCCGGATAGGCATCGAACTGCTCCAGGGTTTCCTTGATCAGCCGCGCATGCCGTGGCGTGTGCTCACGAACAAACTGCCTACCGCTGCCTGGCGCTGCCGGCGTGCTCCAGGCCAGCGCATTGAACTCATGGTTACCCATGATGCACAGCGCCTGGCCGGCCACGACCATATCGCGCACCAGGTGCAATGCTTCACGGATGCGCGGGCCACGATCGACCAGATCACCCAGAAAGATCGCCATACGCTTAGGGTGCTGCCACACACCACCCTGCTGGCGATAGCCCAGGGTGCTGAGCAGATGCTCCAGGGTTTTCGCGCAGCCATGGATGTCGCCGATCAGGTCGTAACCGCGAGCAGGATCGAGGCGCATCAAGCCCCCCCGCCGAGCCGGCTACCCCAGCCCAACTTGTTGCGACAAACTTCGTAATAGTTGTGGTCCAGCGGGTGAATCAGGCGCAGCTTCTGCGGCCGCTTGGCCACGGTGACCGTGTCGCCGGGGGCACAGGTGAAGTGATTCTGTCCGTCACAGGAAACCTGCGGATACAGCTGCAGATCCTTGGATACGACGATTTTCAGCTCGCTGTTGCCATCCACCACAATCGGCCGACTGGACAGCGTATGCGGGTACATCGGCACGATCACGATGGCATCCAACTTGGGATGCATGATCGGCCCGCCAGCGGACAGCGCATAGGCCGTAGAGCCGGTCGGCGTGGCCACGATCAGGCCGTCGGCCTTCTGGCTACAGACGAACTGGCCATTGATAAACAGTTCGAACTCGATCATCCGCGTGGACTTACCCGGATGCAGCACCACATCGTTGAGCGCATCACCCTGACCGATGGCCTCGCCATTGCGGCGTACTTCGGCCTCCAGCAGAAAGCGGTTTTCGGTCAGGTAATGCCCTTCGAGCACCTGGGCCACCTTCACTTCCAACTCATCTGGGCGAATATCGGTGAGAAAGCCCAGGCTGCCACGGTTGACGCCCAGCACCGGCACCTTATGCCGCGCCAATGCACGGGCGGCGCCGAGCATGCTGCCATCACCGCCGACCACGATCACCAAGTCGCATACTTCGCCGAGAATTTTGCGCGATGAGGTCTGCAAGCCATGACCCGGCAGCACTTCAGCGATGGTGTCTTCGAGGATCACATGCAGGTGACGAGCGAGCAGAAATTTCTTCAGCCGGCGAATGGTGTCGAGAACCTGGGTGCTGCCCAGTCGACCGATGATGCCGATATTACGAAACTGCTCCATGGTGCTCCCGCCAGGCTCTGGATCTAGTGGCTCGGATTATGGGCGAAAGCCCATGGCAGCGGCAAACCGCTGACCTGCCATGACAGCGTTTAAGCGTTTATTGAAGAGCTGCGGGATCACTTTTAACCCAGAGGGGCCGACGCGCAGCAGCTCGCAAATAGCCGCGAAGCGCTATGCTCGCAGCATGATGCCCTTCCCCTCACTCACCGACCTGCCCTCGCAGTTGCGCCAGCCCGCCGTGCGCGACCTGGCTTGGGCACTGCTCTCGCCGCCGTTGCTGACGCAGACACCCTGGCCACAGCGTCACCCTCTCAAGGCCAGCAACTGGAGCCAGCAACCCGAAGCACTGGCTGACTGGCTGCTGAGTCTGGATGCCGACAGCCATGCCCTACAGCAGTGGTTAAGCCAAAGCTCAGTGCGCCGCCTGGGGTTGTACTACGAACGCCTCTGGCAATTTGCCCTGCATGCCGCGCCTGGTATCGAGGTGCCGGCTGCCAACCTGCCCATCCGGCAGCAGGGGCATACCCTGGGTGAGCTGGATATGCTGCTGCGCGATGAGGAAGGCGTGCATCACCTGGAACTGGCGATCAAGCTGTACCTCGGCCAACAGGATTGTAGTGGCGCAGAGCTGGCACACTGGCTCGGCCCGGGCAGCCATGATCGCCTGGATATCAAACTGGCGCACCTGGGCCAACATCAGCTGCCGCTATCCACCCGCGCTCAAGCCCAGCAGCGGTTGACCGAGCTGGCTATTCAGCAACCTCAGGCGGCGTTGTGGCTGGGCGGTTATCTGTTCTATCCCTGGCTGCAGCCCTCCTATGCCGCCCCGCAACATGGCAACTCTGCGCATCTGCGTGGGCGCTGGCTGCATCGCACTGACTGGACGCGCTTTGCCACGCACAACCCAGGTCACTGGCAGCCCTTAGCCCGGCACGCCTGGCTAGCGTCAGCGCGGACTGAGAAGGAGCATTTGTGGTCGCGTGAGCAATTCAATCAATGGCTCAGGGCACTGCCGAACGATGCTAACACGCAGTTGCTCGTACGCCTGATTGAAGGCCCGCAGAATGACTGGCTGGAAGCCGAGCGGGTATTTCTGGTGAATGATCACTGGCCGGCGCAACCGGCCAGCTAACTCACAGGCTGCGTTCGGTGCGCCCGCCCGAGCGCGCCAGATAGCCCGAGCCACTTTCACACAGCAGCGCATCACGCTGGATCGCCGGCAAGGCATCCACACCATCACGCAATGCGTAGGCGCTGTAGTCGAGCTGCGAGAGGAGAAACACCGCACTGGCATACCGGCAGTTTGAACAATCGCCTGCACCTGCTGCTCGACACCATGGTCAGCCGGTACCGCCAACGCTGCATACACAGGATGCGCGGCAGCCTCACCAAGCAACAGGCCTGCCAGAGTGGTGCCCGTCCCTGCCGCCAGCCACCAGGCGTCGTAATCGGTCCAACCGAGGTTTGGCAGCTGCTGGCGAACCTGCTGCACCAGGCTCATACAGCCCAGCGCGCCCGGTAGGCCACCACCACCCTCGGGCAGCGAATAAAAGCCCGGATAGTGCGCCTGCCAGGGCAACCAGAAGTCGGCCGCATGCCGAGCCCGGTAGCCCGCATAACCCAGCCAGTGCAGGTGCATGCCAAAAGCCAGCAAGTCATCCACCGTCTGAGTCTGCTGCGGATGGCCACGCAGAAGCCCAACGGTCTGGAAATTGAAGCGCTTGCCGGCAGCGGCCAGGGCATGCAGATGATTGGAATGTGCGCCGCCCAGGCTGATCACGCCAGTGGCAGCACAGGCTTCTGCGGCGCGTAGGTGCTCGGAGAGTTTGAACCATTTATTGCCGCTGATCAGCGGGTCAAGCAGATCCAGGCGCAATACCGCCAGTTCAACCCCGGCGACGGCAGACCAGTCCAGCGAAAGATGCTGCAAAGGGGCACAGGGCGCCCAGTCAGGCAGGGCAACAGACAAGGCTAACTGACAGTACGCAAACGGCTACTGGCCTTGTGCCGTGCACAGCAATTGGACTCGCCCAGGGTAAAACGACTGGGCGTGTCAATACGGTCGATTGGGATGGCGCAGCGCTCACCGCTGGGCAGTGAGGCTTCACAGCTTGGCTGCTGATAATGCGCCAGCCAATGACGGTACTGCTCTTCGCTGACAAAGCACTTGGCCGCGGCATAGGCCAGCGGATTGTCCTGATACGAGGCGATATCCTGCAGCGGGATGGTCAGGTGACCCGCTCCGGGGTGATAGACCACAAACACCACACCGAGCTTGGCCAGGCGCTCGAGAATCTGATCCCCCCCCTGACTGGCCAGATCGGCGTAAGCACGTTTGAGGCGATTGATCTCCTGCAGCGCTTGCGTGTCCTGCTCGCCGCGATAAGCCAGCTCGACATCGCGAATAGCAATCTGCTCTTTGTATTCAGCCACTGCCGAGGCGATCTTGGCCTGCATCTCGCTTTCAAACTGCACACGCAGGCTGTCACTCTCACTGCGACCATCATGCTCAAGCGCGCGCAGCTGCTCGGTCATCTCCTCACGGGAGGCCTGGAAACTCGCCGCCTGAGCCGCCAGCTGCGCCTTCAACGCAGCGTTGTGTTCTTCTTGCTGACGCAAGGCCTGATGCAGGCCATGAATTTGCGCCTGCAGGTTCTTGCTCTGCTCATCGCTGGCCAACTTGAACTTGGCCAGTTCTTCTTCGTGTTGCTGGGTCAGGCTGCTGATGCGCAAGCGCTGCTGTTTGATCAGTTGCGCGGCTTTCAGGCGCTGTTCCTGATCAAGCTTTTCCGTGGCTTTGGCAGCTTCTTCCTGAGCAGGATCCGGGGCGTACCACTTATCCTCCGAGGCCATCTGCAGCCGCTCGGGCGCAACCGCCTGGGCATTCTCGTCTTCGGCCAGCAAACCCAGGCTGTTGCGCTTGACCACATCACGCAGCAGCGCCAGATCGTTATTGCCGGGAGTCAGGCTAGGGTCCCAGAGATGCATCTGGTGCCAGGACACCGGGCATTGACTGCGGCACGCCAGTCGAATTGGCCCTGCACCCAGATCAGGCCCGCGCCCAGCCCGCTCGGCCAAGGCCTGCAAAGGAATATTCCAGCCGGAATCCGGCGCGCCCTTTTCGTCGAAGTCCAGGTAGAAAAACACCAGCGCCTTGATCAGCAAGCGCGGGTTTATCAGTACGTACGCCACACGCATCTGCTCGTCGGCGAACTCCGGCATATTCACCACGCCGTCGAGCAAGGCTTCGAACTCGGGGAAAAACATTTGCTTGCATATGCCGCCGCGCTCACTGAAGAACAGTACGGCCTCGACCATCTGCGGCTTGTTCTGCATGCTCATCGCTTTTCCTCTAGGCCGAAACGGGACTCCGCTCAGCGGTGACTCATCTTGTTTATGCTGCGCAAAAAATGGCGCACATAGCAAGACTGCCAACATTCTGACGGGTTAAGCAAGGCCCATGCTGCAGGCGCTATACCCTTGTTCAGGCAAGTCTAGGGGAAAAACCAAGCCCAGCAATGTGACTGGGTTGGCTGTCAACCTGCCAGCCAGCCGCTAAAAACCGGCCCACAGGGCGAAACTGTGATGGATTTGGTGCAACGCTTCAGGCCTTTGCAGACGCCAGAAATGGAGCCAGACGTCGACCCATTTCCTCACCCAAGGCCTGCAGGCCGCTCATGGGGCGAACCATCACTTCAAAATCGACAATCTTGCCGGTTTCATCAAAGCGGATCATGTCGATGCCCTTGAGCTCGCGCTCGCCCACTTTGGCGCTGAATTCCAGCACCACATTGAGACCATCGGCGCTGACCAACTCACGGTGATAGGCAAAGTCGACAAACACCTTGCTTACGGTATTGAGAATCAGCGACACCATGGGCGCCCCAGCATAAGGTTTGTACGCCATGGGCGAACGGAACACCGCCTGCGGGTGCAGCAATTCCGGCAGGCTGAGCAGGTCGTTGTTTTGCATCAGAGCATGCCATTGCGCGAGCGTAGCGGCGGCGGCCGCCTGTAGTTGAGGGATCTCGGACACGGGCTTTTCCTTATTGTTGTCAGCCACATACAAAACGCCCCGCACTAGGCGGGGCGCTGGTTGCTTTAGAGTTCGGCAGCGAGGCGCGAGCCCTGATTGATCGCACGCTTGGCGTCCAGCTCGGCGGCCACGTCTGCACCACCGATCAGATGCACGTTCTGCCCAGCGCTTTCCAGGCCGTCCTGCAGCTCGCGCAGAGGATCCTGGCCGGCGCAGACGATCACGGTATCCACCGGCAGCACCTGCGGCTCGCCCTCGGCGATGCGGATGTGCAGGCCGGCGTCGTCGACCTTGAGGTACTCGACCGAGTTGAGCATCTGCACATTCTTGTTCTTCAGGCCGGTGCGGTGAATCCAGCCAGTGGTCTTACCCAAGCCGTCGCCGACCTTGGATTTCTTGCGCTGCAGCAGGAACACCTCGCGCGCCGCCGGGTGCGAATGGGCCTGCACGCCCGCCACGCCACCGCGAGCCTCCAGAGCGGTGTCGATGCCCCACTCCTTCCAGAATTCCTCGCGGTTGAGGCTGGTCGCTTCGCCCTGGTGGGTGATGAACTCGGAGACGTCGAAACCGATGCCGCCGGCACCAATCACCGCAACCTTCTGGCCGACCGGCTTGCGCTGCAGGATGGCGTCCAGGTAGCTGATCACCTTGGCGTGTTCGATGCCTTCGATGGCCGGGGTACGTGGGGCGATACCGGTGGCCAGGATGATCTCGTCATAACCGCCCTTGGCCAGATCGTCAGCCGACACACGGGTGTTCAGGCGCAGGTCGACACCGGTGGTTTCCAGCTTGCGCTTGAAGTAGCGCAGGGTTTCAAAGAACTCTTCCTTGCCCGGCACGCGCTTGGCCACGTTGAACTGGCCGCCGATCTCGCTGGCCGAATCGAACAGGGTCACGCTGTGACCGCGTTCCGCAGCGACCGTAGCGGCGGACAGGCCAGCAGGGCCGGCGCCGATCACGGCGATCTTCTTCACGGCGGTGGTCGGAATGTAGTTCAGCTCGGTCTCGTGGCAGGCACGCGGGTTGACCAGGCAGCTGGTCAGCTTGCCGCCGAAGGTGTGATCCAGGCAGGCCTGGTTGCAGCCGATGCAGGTGTTGATTTCATCGCTACGGCCTTCTGCGGCCTTGTTGACGAAGTCCGGGTCGGCAAGGAACGGACGGGCCATGGAGACCATGTCAGCGTCGCCCTCGCCCAGCACCTGCTCGGCAACTTCCGGGGTATTGATGCGGTTAGTGGTGATCAGCGGAATGCTCACCTCGCCACGCAGCTTGGCGGTGACCTTGGTGAAAGCCGCACGCGGCACCTTGGTGGCGATGGTCGGGATACGCGCCTCGTGCCAGCCGATACCGGTGTTGATCAGCGTGGCGCCAGCCTTCTCAATGGCCTTGGCCAGCAGGACGATCTCGTCCCAAGTGCTGCCGCCTTCGACCAGATCGAGCATCGATAGGCGGTAGATGATGATGAAATTCGGGCCGACGGCCTCACGCACGCGGCGGACGATTTCCACCGGCAGACGCATGCGGTTCTCGTAGCTGCCACCCCAACGGTCGGTGCGATGGTTGGTGTGGGCGGCGAGGAACTGGTTAATGAAATAACCTTCCGAGCCCATAATCTCGACGCCGTCGTATTCAGCCTGCTGAGCCAGTACGGAGCAGTTGATGAAATCCTGGATCTGCTTCTCGATACCTTCCTCGTCCAGCTCTTTCGGCTTGAACGGGTTGATCGGCGCCTGGATAGCGCTCGGCGCTACCGATTTCGGGCTGTAGGCATAGCGGCCAGCGTGCAGGATCTGCATGCAGATTTTTCCGTCCGCTTCATGCACCGCACGGGTGACGATCTTGTGCTTTTCCGCCTCTTCCGGTGTGGTCAGCTTGGCTGCGCCGGAATACACGCCACCCTCATCGTTCGGGCCGATACCGCCCGTCACCATCAGGCCAACGCCACCACGGGCACGCTCGGCAAAGTAGGCTGCCATGCGCTCAAAGCCATTGGGTTTTTCTTCCAGCCCGGTGTGCATCGAACCCATCAGGGTGCGGTTCTTCAGGGTGGTGAAGCCCAGATCAAGCGGGGCCAGCAGGTGGGGGTACTGAGCAGTCATGGACATCTCCACATCGGGTGTTGGCTTTCACGGATGCCGCAACCTCTTAGCGGGTCGCGGTCGAATATGGTCTAGACGATAATCAGCCGCGCCAAACAGCTCAATGACCTAAAGTAACAACCTAATGACCAAAAAGAGCAGTGACGCTTGGCAAAACCCACACACCTACCTACCCTGACGACCCTATCTAAATGCCAGACATTGAATGGGCGCAGAGGGGATAACGACGCAATGCTGAAAAGCACACGGGTGAAACTGGGTGATCTGTCGGTGGGTTTTGTCGACAGCCTGGCCGATGCCATGCGCCATTGCGCCCAGGACCCGCAACCACTGCTCGACAGTTACGGCCTGGATGCCGCGCGCCTGGCCGAACCACGCGCGCGGCTGTCGATCCCACGCTATATGCGCTTGGGTCATAGCGCCATTCAGCAATGCGGTGAGCCTGGCCTGGGCCTG
This sequence comes from Pseudomonas anguilliseptica, assembly GCF_900105355.1. Lineage (NCBI taxonomy): Bacteria > Pseudomonadati > Pseudomonadota > Gammaproteobacteria > Pseudomonadales > Pseudomonadaceae > Pseudomonas > Pseudomonas anguilliseptica. The sequence goes on along the minus strand of NZ_FNSC01000001.1, from coordinate 3,462,294 downwards.
CTGATGGGGCAAACCAGCCGCCTGAGCCAGGTTGGCCTGGCCGGCGTTACTGCGGCACAGGCACCAACAGTACGCGAGGCGGCGCGCGCGCTGATTCGCTTCGAACCGCTGTATGCCAGCAATTACCGCGGCCAGTCGAGCCTGCACGAAGACAGTCGGGGCGCCTGGCTACGCTTCTATTCGATCAGCCCGTACAACGCTTACAACCGCTTCGTGGTCGACTCGGTACTGGCCAGCTGGACACAACAACTGAGCAAGCTGGCGCAACAGAACCTACCCGTGGAGAAAGTGCAGATTGAATTTCCCGCGCCAGATTACGCGGCGCAGTACGGCGAATTGTTTGCCTGCCCGGTGGAGTTTGCCAGCGAGCATAACCAGTTGCGCCTGAGCCAGCAGAGCCTGAACCTGCGCAACCCCGAGCACTGCCCGAGCACCTGGCGACACCTACTGGAAATCTGTGAACGGGAACTGACGCAGCTGACTCGCACCCGCAACCTGCGCGAGCGCATTACTCAGCTGCTCGGCCCGTTGCTGCATGGCCGCGAGCCCGACCTAGCGGAAGTTGCTGCACGTCTGCAGCTGCCGACCTGGACCCTGCGGCGCAAGCTGGCCGAGGAAGGCACGCAGTTTCGCAGCATCCTCAACGACACCCGCCGCGACCTGGCGATGGCCTATATTCGCGACACCGAGCTGGCTTTTGGCGAAATCGCCTACTTGCTCGGCTTTGCCTCGGCCGAAGCTTTCCAGCGTGCGTTCAAACGCTGGAACCAGCAAACCCCAGGGGAATATCGCCGCGAACAGCGCCGGACGCTCTAACAGTTCTAAAGCGGATCAGAGCTCGGTGGCGTCTTCGTCACGCTCCGGTACATCCTGCTCAGTGGCGCGCTTCCAGCAGCTCTTCCTGATAATCATCCATTGCCTGTTCCTCCCACTCGATAAGTCAGCAACCGCTCATTGCATAAACAAAGAGCATGCCAATCAAGCTAGAGCAGGCAGATGAACGCAAGATGACAGTTTGTCGCGTAGCGCATCTTCGGAGTGAAGACCTAGATGGCAGGCAATAAAAAACCCGCTGATATTGCTATCAGCGGGCTTCCTATATGGCGCAGCGGACGGGACTCGAACCCGCGCCCCCCGGCGTGACAGGCCGGTATTCTAACCGACTGAACTACCGCTGCATGTCGGTGGACTTACGTCCGTAGAACTCTTGCTTCATCTGATGAATCAACCCTGAGGGCTTTTTCATCTCAACTTGAGCGAACCCAGGCTGGAAAATATGGCGCAGCGGACGGGACTCGAACCCGCGACCCCCGGCGTGACAGGCCGGTATTCTAACCGACTGAACTACCGCTGCGCGTCGGTGGACTTTCGTCCGGTTTCACAAGAGTGGTGGGTGATGACGGGATCGAACCGCCGACCCTCTGCTTGTAAGGCAGATGCTCTCCCAGCTGAGCTAATCACCCGCTGCTTGCGAGGCGCGAAATTTACGCAAGGGCCGCACCTAAGTCAACACGCTGCTTCAAGTTTTTCTAAAAAAGTGCAAAAAACGCTGCCCTTGCCAGGTGCTATCACAGGGCACTCCGCACCATTATTGCGCCACCCGCAGACTGAGCCGAGCAGCCACCTTATTGTCTTCGGCGCGATCCAGCCCGGCTTCGGCGATTTGCACACCCTGCTCCTGCAGCACAGTGAACCAACGCAGCAACTGAGCAAAAGGCGCTGGTTGCAGATTGAGCTGCACGGCGCCATCGCCAGAGTTGTCCAAGCGCTCAATGGTCAGCCCCTGGGTCGCGGCCGTGGCCGTGACCATGCCTTGCAGGCGCTCCGGATCAATCGCCTGCTGCGGGCTGCTGGCCACATTGCGCGCCGCCGGCTCCTGACTATGCAGATAGGCATTCAACTCGCGCTGCGTTTCAAACGCACTGCGCGCTGCGGCCAGGCGCTCCTGCGCCGGTTGCCAGAGCGTCAGATAAAGCAGCACCAACAGCAGAAACGCCCCGAGACTGCCGAGCGAAAACTGCTCACGCGGCGCCAGAGCACTCCAGCGTTGCAGCAACAGCGAATTATCCAACTGCGCGGTAAAGCCCTTGCCTTGCGAAACCATACTCATCCTCCGATCACCACACGCGCGCTGACGCCTGCCTCTTCCCGACTGGCCGAGCCCAGTTGCACCGCCAGGCCATTTTCCTGCAAGCGCTCACGCAGACGCTCCAGTTCGGCAAAGCCGGCAGCCTGTACCTGCATGGCCAGATCGCCACGTACTTCACTGAAATCCACCTGACTGATCTGCACCTGCCCGCCCTCGGCAGCCAGCGCGCCGCTGACCTGAGCAAGCAAGCCGAGCAAGCGGGTTTGTCCGCTGCCTGCCCCAGCCTGCAGATGCTGATCGAACTGCGCACGCAGGTTGACCAGCTTGCTGTCTTGCGGGAACAGCTCCTTGTACAACGCTGCGCTGGCGGCGGCATATTCATCGGCCTGACGCTGCAGGTGCCAGCCCTGCGCTAGATTGAAGCCCCACTGCAACACCAGCCACATGCCGACCAGCCCCAACAATGGCCGCCAGCGCTGCCACTGGCCGCTACTGCTTTGCACGGCGAACTCGCCCTGAGCCAGGTTGTTGCGCAGCGGTTGCTGGGCCAGCCAGACATAGGGATCGGCCACCTCCGTGCTTTCATCCACCGGTTGCGGCGCCGGGTGCTGCGGGTCACTCCAGGCAACCTGCGGCTGCACACACAAGGGGCTCAGCTGCGGCCAATCCTGCGCTTGCAGTGCCATCCGTGTGACATTCTCGCCGCCCAGCAACCAGCGGCCGTGCAGCGGCAAGAGCGCAGTGCCCTGCCCTGGCAGCAGATCGGCATCCACCACAATCGCCTGCGGCGCTGTAGCGCACAGCGCCAGCCAGCCGGCCAGCCAGCTGCGGCGCACGGCAAACACACGATGACGACCATCGGCCAATTGCTCTCCCAACGCCAGGTGCATCAGCTCGACCTCTTCGGCGAGCAGCTCTTCCACCGCAAACGGCAGCGCCTGGCGCAACCAGCGGGCCTTGCGCGTAGGCAGATTGACCGCGCAGGAGGTTACCGCCTCAACGGGCAGGACCAGGGTCCAGCTGGCACCAAGCTGCGTCTGCGCCTCGCCGAACGCCAGGGTTTCGCTTACCCCGTCGGCCACCCACTGTACGGGTAGATCCGCCTGCGCGCCGGTACAGGCGGCGGGTGGCAGAAATACATAGGTCTGACTCATGGTTCGACTTCCTCAACGGGCGTCGGCGGCATACCGCCCTGCCCCAAATCACGGGCTAGAACATACAGCTGACCATCACTGGCGCGCTGCAAGGTGCTGCGTAAAACCTGACGGCGCTCACCCACTGTGACTTCGCTGAGCACCTGAAAATACTGACTGCCGACCGCCAGGCCCTGGCTTTGCACCTGCAAGCCGCTGAGCTGCGCGGTAAAGCTCGGTAAGTCACGATAGCCCTCACTGCCCCGCGCGGCGACCAGACCCTGGGCGGTACTCAGGGGCAGCCCTTCAGCCACGCTGGCCAACACCCGCGCGCTGGCAGTATTGACGTTAAGCGTGGCATCCGCCGGCAAGGCGCTGATATAGGGCGACAGGCGCTGGTAATCCGCCTCGGTCATTTCCAGCAACAGGCACAGCTCGGAGACATCCTTCAACTCCCGGTTGCCCGCGCGATAAGGCGGCTGCGCCAGCAGGTATTGATTGTCTTCCGCGCCGTAACCGCCGCTGGGCTGATCATCGGCATCCAACCAGTCGAGCAGGCGCTCGGCGTAAGGCGCTTCGATCTGCAGCCCCAGCAGCAGACGGCGGAATTGCGCCACGGCGGCCTCATTGGGCTGGCCCTGACGCAGCAGGCTGTTGAGGTTGAAACGCCCTGTCAGATCGGTGATCTGCACACGCAAGGCGCCGCCCTCATCCAGGGCAAAAGGCGCACGGGCTTTGGCCCAGGCCTCACCCGGATGATCCACCGGGGCACGCGGATCACCTTCGCGCAGGTCGCGCTGCAGAATGGCCTTGGCCAGGGTCTCGCCACCCAGGGCGTAATGCCAGGCTTGGCGTACATGCAGCTGATTGGCGCTGCTGCGGATCGACAGCTGCTGGCGGGCAATAATCCCGGCACTGACCACCGTCACCACCGCCACCACCAGTAAGACGGTGATCAGCGCCATGCCACGCTGCCGACTCATCTGCGCGGCTCCTCAGGAATATCACCACCAGGCTCGGCGGGGTCGTCAGGGCTCGGCTCGGGTGCTTGTTTAAGTCGCTCCGGCAAGCCTTCGGGCAGGCGCAGCACACGGCGCAACTCGCCATAACGGCGATGCTCCAGCACCAGCTCAACGGCCTGCGGCAACAGCTTGAGTGCATCGTCCGGGTTGTTGCTCTGCGGCGGCCAACTGGTCTGCCAGCTGCCCTCCTGATCCAGATAGCGCAATTGCAGTCGGGTCACCCCATCCAGCGCTTGCTGCACTTGCGGCTGACTGTCCTGCGCCTGATCCAGCACCGTCCAGTAGTGGCGCTGCCACTGCTCGCCACTGAGTTGCCAGCGCACCCGCTGCAGGCCGGAGCGCGGTTGCCCCAGCGGATTGCGCCAGCCGCTGCGGGTCAGTTCCAGAGTTGGGCTATCCAGGTCCTCTCCGAGCAAAGCAGCGCGTGGATCGCCGAAGGGATCACGCATGGGCCTGCCCTGCACCTGCAACACATCGCGTTCGAATGCGGCCATGGCGCGCACCAGCTCACGCTGCTGCAGCTCATGGGCACGGGTGACCTTGTCGGTTTGCAGCACGCTGTCGAGCATGCGGTAGGTGCCCAGCCCCAGCAGGGCAAAGATCGCGATAGCAATCAGCAACTCGAGCAGGGTAAAGCCGCGCGCCGCCCTCATGGCAGCACCCCGAGAAAACCAGTCAGGCTGACCACTGCGCGCTCACGTACATCACCGCCCAAACGCCCCTGCTCTGCGGGCGCGACCCATAGGGTGACGCGGCGCATATCCGCCTCGCTGGTAGCCAGCACCTCGCTTTGCCACTGCCAGCGCCGCCCGGCGAAAGTCACCTCACCCTGGTCACGGCCATCGGCGACCGGGGCCTTCGACAACTGCAACTCCGCCAGCTGATTGTCGGCGATCCACATGGCCAGGGTCTTTTCCTCCAACCGCGAGGCAGTTTGCAGGCTCCGCGCGGTGGCGGTCAGTACGCTGGCGGCGACCAGGGCGAAAATCGCCAGGGCAACCAGCACCTCAAGCAGGGTAAAACCGCCCGTGCGCCTCATCGTTTGCGCCCCGCCGGCTGTTCGCTCTCAACCTTGGGCAATTGGAAACCATCGCTTGCCAATTGCAGGCGCAAACCATCGGCGCGGCGCTCGGCCAGACGCAAACGAAACGGACTGATTTCCCCGCTCGACAGCAGCAACAATTGCGGCGTCAGTGCGCCTTTGCTGGGTTCTTCGCCCTCTGGCAGCGGTAGCTCCAGCGCCGCCCCTTCCAGTTCGACACTCAGCTCGGCCCAGCCCGGCAGCTTATGCGGTTTGGCCGACAAGGCCTGCCAGCTCTGTTTCGCCGAATCGTAACGCAGTACCTGATAGGCCTCGCGACTGAGCAACAGGCCGTACTCCTGGTTATCCAGCACCGCTTCCTCGGCCAGCACGCCAATCAATCCGGCCAGCCGTTCGGCTTCGTTATGCAACTCGCGCCCAGGCCCGGCGATCCCCACACCGAGCACTGCAATACCGATCAGGCTGCCGAGAATCACCAGCACCACCAGCAGTTCGATCAGGGTAAAGCCCCCAGCCTGTCTCGGTTGCTGGCGCATGGGGATCAGAGGTCCCAGTTACCGATATCGGTATCCTGATCGCTGCCGCCTTCCTTGCCGTCGGCACCCAGGGAGTACAGGTCGAAGGCACCCTTGGTGCCCGGCGCCAGGTATTGATAAACGTTGCCCCACGGATCGACCGGTAGGCGCTTGAGATAACCGTCGCGGTTCCAGTTCTTCGGCTGCGGATTGCCGGAAGGCTTTTTCACCAGCGCTTCCAAACCCTGCTGGGTACTCGGGTAGGCATGGTTATCCAACTTGTACATATCCAGCGCGGCCGCTACAGCCTTGATATCGCCCTTGGCCACGGTGACCTTGGCCTGATCGGGCCGGCTCATCACCTGCGGCACCACCAATGCGGCGAGGATGCCGAGGATCACCACCACCACCATGATTTCGATCAGCGTGAAACCTGCTTGACGCTTATTCACTTATTTACCCCACCAACTGATTGAGAGACAGAATCGGCAGCAGAATGGCCAGTACAATTACCAGCACCACCGCCCCCATAAAGACCAGCATAAAGGGCTCGAACAGCCCTACCAGCAGCGCCACCTGGGCACCCAAATCGTTTTCCTGATTGCGCGCGGTACGCGACAGCATCTGGTCCAGCTCACCCGAGCGTTCGCCGCTGGCGATCATGTGCAGCATCATCGGCGGGAATTGGCCGCTGGCCTCCAGGGCGCGGGTCAGGCTGCCGCCCTCGCGCACCTTTTGTGCGGCAATCACCACCTCAGCGCGAATCACCCGGTTGGCGATCACCTGCGCGCCGATGCCGAGTGCTTCCACCAGCGGCACGCCGCTGCGGGTCAGAATCGCCAGGGTTGAGGCGAAGCGTGCGCAGTCGGTGGCGCGAATCAAGCGTCCTACCAGCGGGATACGCAGTAGAAAACCATGCCAACGCGCTTTGACTGCATCATCACGCAGTGCCCAGCGCAGGGCGAACACGCCCAGAATGGCGACAACCACCGCCAGCCAGCCCCAGCCTTTGACCCAGTCACTCAGGGCAATCAGACCGCGCGTGAGCGCCGGCAGGGTTTGCCCGGAGTCAACAAACACCCGCACCACATCTGGCACCACATAACCGAGCAGGAAACCGACGATCAGCAGGGATGCGCACATCAGAATCAGCGGATAAAGCAGCGCCAGCTGAATTTTCTGCCGCGACTGCTGGCGTTGCTCTGTGTAGTCGGCCAACTGCTCCAGCACCGGGCCGAGGTGGCCGGCATGCTCACCCGCCGCCACGGTGGCGCGATACAGCTCAGGGAAAGCCGAGGGGAATTCTTTCAGGCTGCTGGCCAGGTCATGACCTTCCAGCACCCGTGCGCGTACGGCCAGCAGCATGCTTTGAATGCGCGGCGAACTGGCCTGGGCGGCCGCCGCGCGCAGGGCTTCCTCAATCGGTAGCGCGGCCTGCACCAGGGTCGCCAATTGACGGGTGATCAGCGCCAGATCACGGGCGGAAATGCCCCGAGCAAAACTGAAGTGCGAGCCTGCTCCTGCACTTTCACGGGTGCGCGTGGCTTTGACATCCAGCGGCGCCAGTTGCCGATCACGCAGAATCTGCCGCACCTGGCGCGCGCTATCGGCTTCCAGCACGCCTTTTTGCTGACGCCCTTTACCGTCGAGGGCGAGGTATTCGAACGCGGCCATTATTCTTCCCCGCTCATTCTTCGCGAGTCACGCGCAATACTTCCTCAACCGTGGTCGCCCCTTCCAGCACCTTGCGCCGACCATCCTCACGGATGCTCGGGCCGAGAGTGCGGGCGTGACGGGTCATGTCCTGTTCGGAGGCGGCGTTGTGAATCAGCGTGCGCATATGGTCGTCGAACACCACCAGCTCATAGATGCCGGTGCGGCCGCGGTAGCCCTGCTGATGGCACTCGGCGCAGCCGCGAGCGTGGAACAGCGTCGGTGACTGCGTGAACGGCACACCAAGTAATGTGCACTCGGCCTCGTCCGCCTGGTAAGGCGCCTTGCAATGCGGACAGAGCACCCGCACCAGGCGCTGGGCCAGCACACCAAGCAGGGATGACGACAGCAGGAACGGCTCAATGCCCATGTCCACCAGACGGGTAATCGCACCAATGGCACTGTTGGTGTGCAAGGTCGAGAGCACCAAGTGACCGGTCAACGAAGCCTGCACGGCAATCTCGGCGGTTTCCTTGTCGCGAATCTCACCAACCATCACCACGTCCGGGTCCTGACGCAGGATCGCGCGCAGGCCGCGGGCGAAGGTCATATCGACCTTGGAATTGACCTGGGTCTGGCCGATGCCCTCAAGGTGATACTCGATCGGGTCTTCGACGGTGAGGATATTGCGCGTGCGGTCATTCAGGCTGACCAGGCTGGCGTACAAGGTGGTGGTCTTACCCGAACCGGTAGGTCCGGTGACCAGCAGAATGCCGTGGGGCTTGCGAACTGTGGCCTCCATCAGGTCGCGGTCGCGCGCACTCATGCCCAGGTGCTGCAAATTGAGGCGCCCGGCCTGCTTGTCGAGCAGGCGAAGCACCACCCGCTCGCCATTGGCCGAGGGCAGGGTCGAGACCCGCACATCCACCTCACGGCCACCGACTTTGAGGGAAATCCGTCCGTCCTGGGGAATGCGCTTCTCGGCGATATCCAGGCGCGCCATGACCTTGATCCGCGACACCAGCAAGGCGGCCAGTTCGCGCTTGGGTTCGAGCACCTCACGCAGAATGCCGTCCACCCGGAAGCGCACGACCAGACGTTTCTCGAAGGTTTCCAGGTGAATATCCGAGGCGTTTTCCTTGATCGCCTCGCCGAGGATGGCGTTAATCAGGCGAATAATCGGCGCGTCGTCTTCCTGCTCCAGCAGGTCTTCGGTTTCCGGCACCTGTTCGGCCAGCGCCGCCAGATCCAGACTGCCGCCGATGTCCTCCGCCAGTTGCATGGACGCCGAATCATGCTGATAAGCCTTGGCCAGGGCCTGCTCGAAGGCCTCCACCGACAGCACCTGCACGGGCAGCTGCGCACCGACAAAGCGCTGCGCCTCGCTCAGTGCCACCAGTTCGACACCCACACGATAAGCCAGGCAAAGGACACCGCCCTCCACTACGAGAACCACACCGTGACGCCTGGCAAAGCTGAAGGGTAAACGCCGTGATGGCACTTCTGTAAGCAACGCATTCATCCGTAATATGCCTTAAGCACAGAAAGCTGATGATGAGCCCAAGAATATCAAGCGAGGGCTCAAAAGCTGGGGTTTTGCAACATAGTTGTTGTAAGTTAGCCGCAATAAAGCGAAAAACAGCGCGCTATCTTTAGCACATTGAACTGGTCTACACACTACCCTAAGCGGGGGCTGCCAAATGCTTGGCAAATGTCTATGATCAGCGCGCGAACCACACCACATAATAATAAGTTACGGAGTGACGCCCCCTTTGCAACTTCAGGTTCCCCAACGCTGGCTACAGCGCCAGGCCACTTCCTTTGTTGGCATCGCGCTGATTCTTGCCATGAGCATCAGCCTGGCCTGGCAAAGCGCCGACTGGCTACGCTTGCTGCGCGCGCCCGTAGCTGCCAGCAGCAACAGCACAAGCGAAGCGCCGGCGGCGGTAGTCAACCCCGAGATTGGCCAACTGTTCGGCACCAGCAGCGCCGCCAGTGATGGCCCTGCGCCCAGCACCAACCTGCGCCTGACCCTGCTCGGCAGCTTTGTCCATGCCGATCCACAACGCTCCACTGCAATCATCCTCAGCGAAGGCAGCACGGCCCAGCGCTACAGCGTCAACAACGAAATCAGCAGCGGCGTGCGCCTGCATTCGGTGGCCGCAGACCGCGTCGAGCTGCTGCGCAATGGCCGCCGCGAAAGCCTCAGTTTCCCACTCAACAGTTCGACCGCCGGCAGCCTGCAGAGCAACACCCAGGAGGTTATGGCCGATCCGCTTGAGCAGCTCAGCGAAATGGAATCCGATGATCTGAGCCAACTGCGTGAGCGTATGGACGCCCTGCGCCAGCAGATGCAGGACTCCGGCAGCCTGCCGGAGACTGCAGAACCCACCGAACAGCCCATGGAAGAAAACTGACACGATGACTCCGACTCTCTCGCGCCTTACCTTCGCCCTGCTGGCCGCTGGCCTCGCCTGTAGTCCGCTGCCACTGAGCGCCGCCGTTACCGCCGTCGCACCGAGTGCCAGCCAGCAGGAAGAAAGCTGGACCATCAACCTCAAGGGCGCCGATATTCGCGAGTTTATCGACCAGGTGGCGCAGATCAGCGGGCAGACGTTTGTCGTCGATCCACGGGTCAAGGGCCAGGTCAGCGTAGTGTCCAACAGCCCGCTGACGCTGACTGAGGTGTATCAGCTGTTTCTCTCGGTAATGGCCACCCACGGTTTCAGCGTCATTACCCAGGGTGACCAGGCGCGCATCGTGCCGAACGCCGAGGCCAAGGCCGATGCGGATGCCGGGCGCAACGCGCCAGACCGTCTGGAAACCCGCCTGATCCAGGTGCAGCACGGCTCGGCCACCGAGCTAATTCCGCTGATCCGCCCGCTGGTGCCGCAGTACGGCCACCTGGCGGCGATCAGCAGCGCCAACGCAATCATCATCAGCGACCGTACGGCCAATATTGAACGTATCGAAGACCTGCTACGCCAGCTCGACCAGAAAGGCCAGAACGACTACAGCGTGCTCAACCTGCAGCATGCCTGGGTCATGGACACCGCCGAAGTACTGCGCAATGCCGTAGATCGCGGCCAAGCCAAAGGCGCGTCTGGCACCCAGGTGATTGCCGACGGCCGCACCAACCGCCTGATCCTGCTCGGCCCATCGGCAGCACGGGCCAAACTGGTGGCCCTGGCAAAATCGCTGGACACCCCAACCAGCCGCTCGGCCAATACCCGAGTGATCCGCCTGCGCCATGGCGATGCCAAGAGCCTGGCGGAAACCCTCGGAGAAATTTCCGAAAAGCTCAAACCGGAAGCCGGCGGCGAAACCACTGGCAAGCCACAGACCGTCCTGATCCGCGCGGATGAAAGCCTCAACGCCCTGGTGCTGCTGGCCGAACCTGACGTGGTGGCGACTCTGGAAGACATCGTGCGCCAGCTGGATGTACCGCGCGCTCAGGTGATGGTCGAGGCGGCGATTGTTGAAGTGTCCGGCGACATCACCGACGCTCTCGGCGTGCAGTGGGCCGTGGATGGCCGTGGCAGCACCGGCGGCCTGGGCGGTACCAACTTCAGCGGCACCGGGCTGTCAGTAGGACGGGTCTTGCAAGCCATTCAGGACAGCGGCAACGACAGCGGCAGCGATAACAACACCCTGGCCAACCTGCCGGACGGCGCAATCATCGGCCTAGGCACTGACAGTTTTGGTGTGCTGATTACCGCACTGTCGGCCAACAGCAAGAGCAATCTGCTGTCCACACCGAGCCTGCTGACCCTGGATCACCAGAAGGCTGAAATCCTGGTCGGGCAGAACGTGCCCTTCCAGACCGGCTCCTTCACCACCAGCTCCTCGGGGGCCGATAACCCCTTCACCACCATCGAGCGCCAGGACATCGGCGTGACCCTGAAAGTCACCCCGCATATCAACGATGGCGCCAGCCTTCGCCTGGAAATCGAGCAGGAAATTTCCTCCATCGCCCCCACCAGCCAGGGCGTGAATGCCGTCGACCTGATCACCAACAAGCGCTCGATCAAGAGCACCATCCTCGCCGAAAACGGCCAGGTCATCGTGCTCGGCGGACTGATTCAGGATGATGTGACCCAGGCCGACTCCAAGGTGCCGCTGCTGGGTGACATCCCCCTGATCGGTGGCCTGTTCCGCTCGACCAAGGAAACCAGAGTCAAACGCAACCTGATGGTGTTCCTGCGCCCGACCGTAATCCGCGACGCGGCCGGTATGGCGGCGTTATCCGGGAAGAAATACAGCGATATCCGTGTGCTTGGCGATATCCGCGAGAACTACCGTCCCGGCATCCTGCCGCGCGACCCGGTACAGCTGTTCGACCTGGGCGAGCCTGAGGCTATCGATCTGCGCGAGTAACCTCTCGCCGCACACAGGGCAGTACAGAAATAAAAAGGCCTCGGTATCTACCGAGGCCTTTTGGTTTAGCGCGACTAACGCTTATTTGTCTTCGTTACGCTGGTGCTTGAAGAACACCCCGTTATCGCCGAACGCCGAGGCGATAAAGGCCGAGGTCAGTTCCATCTCACCAATCTTCACCGCACTGTTACGCCGTTGCGCGGCGTAGTTGCGGCTGATCGACGGAATGATCGAGGTTTTGATCTCCATCGAGGTAGCGTACACGTCATAGACCTTGGTGCCGGCATTCAGGGTCAGCAGGTCCGCACGGAAATCATGCGCAGTGCTGGCGAAGCGGTTGCGCAGTTCAGGGCGCGGCACAAAGTAGATCTGCGTCGGCGCCTTGGGTTTGGCCACAGTAGCGCCGGCCTGGGTGACTTCTGCCATGTCGTTGAGCAGCAGCAGCGTCGGCTTCAGGCTCACCGCCGAAAACAGAATGGTGGTGCCCAGGGTGTCATTGGCTTCCGGCACCACGTACTGCGACAGCTCATTGGCGAAGAAGTTATGGTTACCGCCCTGCCCGCTCAGGGTATACAGCGCGGAAACGTTTTCCGACGGTTTACCATCGACAAAGGCCTTCCACGCCAGCCCCGGCGCAAAGCCGCGATCCGCTGGATCACCGGTGACCGACAGCCGCAGCAGACCGTTGTCAGAACCCTGGAACAGCCCGCTGTAGGGGTTATTGGGCACTGCGACGAACTTGACCTTGGCCATTGCACCATGAGGGTGGATCGGCTTCTCATAACCGGCTGGCGCCACGTCGCTGCGAACCTTCACCTTGTTCCACAGAATCGAGCCAATCAGCCCGCCGATGTTGACGCGCTGCAACGCCGGCAGTTCGTCTACCGCGTACTGGGTACGCAGCGCGCCGTTGACCCAGAGGTTTTCCTGCTTGTTGGCCCCAGGCCAGCTTTCGTAGTCCGCCGGAATATTCAGGCCCCAGGGTTTGAAGGCGTTTTCCACGCCGGCCAGACTGGTTTGAAGCTGCGGGTTATGCCGACGTAGCACATCGACCATGGTGGTGTGCTCGACCCAGTCGATCCCTTCCGGGGTGTACACCTCTGGACGGTAGTCCTTGGTGTAGAAGCGGTCGGCCATCAGGCGCCGTGAAGCGTTCATGATAAATATCTGGAACGCCGTTTCACCGAAGGCAAAGCCCTCAGGACGCACGGTTTCCGCCAACTGGCCGACCAGGGTGTCGATCTTCTCAATGTCATTGTTGTACAGGCGCTTGAGCTCGGCGAGGGTCGCAGCGTCCTTGGTCAGGTCCTCGAATTTGCCGATCGGGTTGAGGCCGATCTGCCGGCGGAACTCGTTGTAGCGCGGCACGCCACGTTCGCGGTCGCGCAACACATCGATGGCGGCCAGGTCGATATCGCCCACCAGCGGCATCGACAAGTTACGCAGGAAGTTGGGGTAGTTATTCAGCGTCAGCGAACCTGGGTTGGTGATGCCGAAGGAGTACCACAGGCGTTCCGGGCGCTCGTCGTTGAGCAGGTTCTCGGCGTCGCGATCACGGGTGTTCCGCAGCGCGATGGTGCGTGAGACCTGATTCGAGCCGATGTCATACACCTGCACGTTGTCGCGCATCAGCGGGTGCATGCGGTACACCGCGACAAACTCTTCGGTGAGAGTGAACGGCACGCCGTAATTGTTCGGCGCGGTGGAACCGACGATGCCGGTCAGGGCGTGGTCGATGGCGCTGTTGCCGACACCCGGCGCCACATTCGGGTCGAAACCGAGGATGCGTTTGACAAAGGAGTCGGAGCGCGCCAGGTCCGCCTGCAGCATACGCACTTCGGCCTGGAAGTCGTCACGCGGGCCGCCCTGACCGAGCAGGCCCCACCAGTTGGAGTACATGGCGCGTTCGGTGATTGGGTTGGCGATCACCGCCGGAGTCCATTCTACGGTGTGGATCTTGGCCATCAGCGCCGAGTTGATCAGCCGCGCGCGGTCATACAGCCACTGATCGCTCTGCGTCGGGTACTTCTGCTTGAGTTTGCTGGCGATGGCGTTGTGTTCGAGGGTGAACAGCTGATGCAGCATGCTCAGGCCAAGCAACCAGTTTTCGTTGAACCCGGTTACCGGTTTACCGCTGAGCAGTTCGGTAGGCAGGGTGCCGTCTGCATTGACCTTGAGCTTACCGTCAACAAACGCGCGCACCTTGTCGTTGGTTTCCTTGCTGCTGCCATATAGCTGCGAGCCGTCCCACCAGTGGGTGTTGTGGTTGCGATAGGTTTGCGGCTTACCGGCATCGGCACCGCTGCGACTTGGATCAGGCTGAGTGCGTTTGACCGACATGCTGCCACTGCCCAGCACATCGCCCGGCGGCAAGGGAAACTGGATCGGGTCGGCGTCGGCATTCGGGCCGTGGTCGAACCAATCGTGCACCATAAATTGAATCCAGGCAGCGGCGATAAAGTTCAGGCTCGGGGCCGGCTTGAACTCCTCACGCGCCATCAGGCTGTTACTCACTTCACGCGGATTGGGGCTGAGCAAGGTGGTGGTTTCACCCTGGGTCAGCGCCGGATTGACGTTACGGCCAAAGCGCCGATACACCGAGCCCTCGGCCGGGTTGCTGAGAATGTTGCAGGTGCCGTCCTCTGTACGGGCCGCCAGGCTGCGCGCATCGCAGGTGATATCGGCGTTATAGCCCGTGTAGTTTTCGACATCGAAGAGGTTGTTCTCGAACAATGCCTGGCGCTCGACCGCCAGCACCAGTAGTCCGGAGACTACGCCCAACGTTCCCAGCTTGGTCAAAGCTGGCCAAGTGACCCATACCGACATGGCTATTGCTCCCGTTTTATTGTTGTAGGGACAAGGCGGCTACTGACATAGCAGCGCAGGATCAAGCCTATCGACGGGTATGGCGTAGCGCCCCCTTCCTGCGGAGGGGCTAAGGCTAATCAGTTGGTAGAGAGATCTAGCGCGGCCGGACGGCGAGAATCGCCTCGGTGCGGCTGGAGACGTTGAGCTTGGAGTAGATGTTTTTCAGGTGCCACTTGGTGGTGGACAAGGCAATACCGGTCTTGTCGCTGATCTGGGTGTTCGACAAGCCGCTAAGCAGGTACTCGAATACTTCCACCTCACGTCCGGTCAGCAGGCCGCCGGCCAGCGCATCAAGCGGCGGCGCAACCTGAATGCCCTGGAGAAACTCTGCGTAGTGCTCACGGTATTTTTCCGGCACCACCAACAAGCCGGACTGTGCCAGATCCAGCACACCTGCAGCAAAACCTGGCGCTTCATCGAATACCGAGCGGTTGATATTGACGATGCCATAGGTCTCGACCAGACCGCCCAGTGCCGCCAGCTGCTGGTTCTTGCTCTGACTGGACGCCGCCAGCACCAGGCGGTTGGCTTCGACGATCAACAGCCGCGCACGCATCTCGCTTTGCCGCAACGAGGCCGCCAGCACCTTGAGAATCCGCTCGGCCTGCGCCTGTGCACCGCGTGCCTGCAACCAGTACACGCACGCCAAACCCTGGCGCTCCCAACTTTCGTCATAGGCGCGCACGCGCTCCCACTCCCCGGCCTGCAACCGTCCAGGCAAATCGTAGCGCTGAGCTACGGCATCCATGCAGGCACTCTTACCGCTCAGGTACGCCTGGCGCATGCTTTCCTGGGCCACCTGGCTGACAAACCGCGCGTAGTTGCCCAACTGCAGAATGCACGACAGCTGATCGAGCAAGCGGCTGGCACGCGCCGTCTGCTGCTGGCGATGCAGCAACCGCGACAAGGTGATGTAGACCGTGGCAATCGCCTCGGTGGCCGAAGATGAATTGACCATCGCCATCAGCTCGTCACACAGCTGCTGCGCCTCAACCAGCTGATTCTGCTCATACAACACCACCACCATGGCCGTGGCGCGATTGACCCAGGCCGGAGACACAGAATCGGTGCTCTGGTAGTCCAGACACACCTGCTTGCGCGCATGGGTGGCGCGTCCGGCATTGCGGTGGCACAGCGCGATAATCAGATCGGTGTAACTTTCCAGAAAGCTATGCCCACATTGCGCGAGCAACTGTTTGGACTCGCTGGCGAAGCGAATCGCATCCTGCAGACGGGCCTCCAACAGGTGCTGATAGGCAATCACCGCCAGGGTGCAGGCGCGAATTTCCAGGGCCTGCCCCGCACCCAGCAGGTCACGCCAGGCCGGCGGCGGCTCAAAGTCCTTGTCCTGCTCGAACAAGCCGAGCAACAGGGCGAGGAACTGCCGCGTGGCCGGCTCCAGATTCGCACCCGGCGCGTGCTCCTGCAGGCCATCGAGTAATTCCAGGTGGTAATGCGCCTGATGAAAACGCCGCGACAGCGACAGCGCGGCAATCAGCCAGCCGAGCAACTTGGGTTGCGCCAGCAGCTGCGTCTCTGGCAGCGGCTCCAACCAGCGCAGAATGTCGCCAAACTGCCCACTGCGCACCCATGACGCGCAGCAATGCTCCAGCAGGCCAAGGAAGATGTGCTGGTCGCTACAGTACCGGGCATGCTGCAACGCCTGCTCATACTCGCCCAGGCTCAGGTAATAGTCGGCGGCGCGACTGTGCAGCTGATCCAGGCGCGCATATTCTTCGACTTGCAGGCGGCGACAGAGAAAGTCCTGCAACAGGACATGAAAACGGAACCAGCCTGGTTGATTTTCCACCGGCAGCAGGAACAGCTGACGCTCAGCCAATTCCTCCAGCAGCAACGCCGAGCCACTGC
Source organism: Pseudomonas anguilliseptica (assembly GCF_900105355.1). Lineage (NCBI taxonomy): Bacteria > Pseudomonadati > Pseudomonadota > Gammaproteobacteria > Pseudomonadales > Pseudomonadaceae > Pseudomonas > Pseudomonas anguilliseptica. Next base: position 3,445,726 of record NZ_FNSC01000001.1, on the reverse strand, counting down.
GCTGCATCACATGATCGCAAAGTGCACCGTCAAAGCGCTCGAACAGACCACTGCACAGCAGAAATTCACGCAGGTTCGGCGGCAACTGGCGCAGCACCACATGGCCAAAGTAGTCGACGATTTCTGGCTGGCTGCCGTTAAAGCGCTGCAGCGCCTGAGTGCCGAAGCGCGCATAGGCCAGCAGGGCAATCTTCACCCCCGCCACCCAGCCTTCGGTCATGCCCAGCAGGCTGTCGACATACTCCTGACTCAGCGCCTGACCACCCAGGTGGCTATTGAGCTGCTGCACCTGCTCGACCGACAGGCGCAGGTCGTGCTGATCAATGCACAGCAGGCGGTTTTCCAGCTTCAGCTGACTCAGGGCAAAGCCTGGGTGATTACGGCTGGCGATGATCAGGTGGACATGGGCTGGCAGCTTGTCGAGTAGCGCCGCCATCACCTCAAGAATGCTGCGCGACCCGATCCACTGAAGATCATCCAGCACGATAAACAGTGGCCCGTTGACCCGCGCCAAGGCATCAGCGAGCAGCTCGCCCAATAGCTGCGGCGACAGGCTCGAAGCCACCGCCAGAGGGTTGAACCAGGACGTATCGAAATCGCCTACCTGAGCGCGGATGCTGTCAGCCAGGCGGCGGAAAAAACACAGCGGGTCGTTGTCCCGCGCTTGCAGTGGGTAATGCACCATCCTCGCTGGGCAACAGCCGCGCCAGTGTTGCAACAGCGTCGACTTTCCCGAGCCAGCCGGAGCCAGCAGCAAAGTCAGGGCAAAGCGCTCACTGCGCGCCAGCAGCTCCAGCAGGCTCTGGCGCAGCACTCCATTGGCAGGCAATACACACGGCTGAAGTCGGTCCATCAGGCAGACCCTGTTCTTATTATTCGGCGCACGGTCAGACGCCGCGCTTGGCGGTGGATGCTAGCGCCTGCACACCTTCAGACTTTGAAGCGCGTCATGTTTTACCCGTCGCTAGCCAAAGGTTTGCCCACAGCTATGCGCGCCAGAAAATTTGGCGAGGCAGGGAATGCACCTGGGAAGAAATAAAGCAACCTGGCGAGCCGGTTAAAGCCCGCCAGGTAAGCAAAACCGCTTAAAGCGCGGCCAGGCCGCGGGCCAGATCGGCTTGCAGGTCTGCCAGGTCTTCCAGACCCACCGCGACGCGGATCAGGTTGTCACGAATACCGGCGTTAGCACGCTCGGCCGGACTTAAACGACCATGCGAGGTGGTCGCGGGGTGAGCGATGGTGGTCTTGGTGTCACCGAGGTTGGTGGTGATCGAGATCACCCGCGTGGCATCGATAAAACGCCAAGCCGCCTCTTTGCCGCCCTTGACCTCAAAACTGACCACAGCACCGAAAGCACTCTGCTGACGTTTGGCCAATTCATGCTGCGGGTGGCTGGGCAAACCGGCGTAGTACACATGCTCGATACCGGGCTGTTGCTGCAGCCACTGCGCCAATTGCAGCGCGCTGGCGCAATGCGCCTGCATGCGGATGCGCAGGGTTTCCAGGCCTTTGAGGAAGATCCAGGCATTGAACGGGCTAAGCGTCGGCCCGGCAGTACGCAGAAAACCCACCACTTCGGTCATCAGTTTGGCTGAGCCTGCGACCACGCCGCCCATGCTACGGCCCTGGCCATCGATGTATTTGGTAGCCGAGTGCATCACCACGTCGGCACCAAGCTTCAACGGCTGTTGCAATGCCGGGGTGCAGAAGCAGTTATCCACTGCCAGCAATGCGCCTTTGCTGTGGGCGATGTCCGCCAATGCAGCAATATCCACCAGCTCGGCCAACGGATTGGACGGCGATTCGACAAACAACAGCTTGGTGTTGGGCTTGAAGGCAGCGGCCCAGCCGTCGAGATCTGCCAGCGGCACATAGTCGACCTGCACGCCAAAGCGTCTGAGGTACTTCTCGAACAGGCTGATGGTCGAACCGAATACGCTGCGCGACACCAGCACATGATCGCCGGCGCTGCACAGGCTCATAACAATGGCCAGAATCGCCGACATGCCAGAGGACGTCGCGACCGCCTGCTCGGCACTTTCAAGAGCGGCGATGCGCTCCTCGAAGGCCCGCACGGTCGGATTGGTGTAGCGCGAATAGACATTGCCCGGCACTTCGCCGGCAAAGCGCGCAGCCGCATCGGCCGCAGTGCGGAACACATAACTGGAGGTCGGGTAGATCGCCTCGCTGTGCTCAGCTTCCGGCGAGCGATGCTGGCCGGCGCGCACCGCCAGGGTATCGAAGCCGACGCCGTCGAGATCGCTGTCCAGACGCCCGGCTTGCCATTCAATCGTCATTGCCAATCCCCTCAACCAGCCCGCCGCAGCAGGCCGGACTGCAACCTAGTTGTTGTACAGGTCGATAATCGCGCTGACCGCCTGGGACTTGACCTTGGAGGCATCGTTGCGCGCCTGCTCGATCTTATCCAGGTAAGCCTCGTCGACATCGCCGGTCACGTACTTGCCGTCAAAAACCGCGCAGTCGAAATTGTCGATCTTGATCTTCTTGCTGCCACTGACCGCTTCTATCAGATCCGGCAGATCCTGATAGATCAGCCAATCGGCGCCGATCAGCTCGCAGACTTCCTCAGTGGTGCGGCCGTGCGCGATCAGCTCATGGGCGCTGGGCATGTCGATGCCGTACACGTTCGGGTAACGCACCGCTGGCGCTGCCGAGCAGAAGTACACGTTCTTCGCCCCGGCTTCGCGGGCCATCTGAATAATCTGCTTGCAGGTGGTACCACGTACGATGGAGTCGTCCACCAGCATCACGTTCTTGCCGCGGAACTCCAGTTCGATGGCGTTGAGCTTCTGCCGCACGGATTTCTTGCGCGCGGCCTGGCCCGGCATGATGAAGGTACGGCCGATATAACGGTTCTTGACGAAGCCTTCGCGGAACTTCACACCCAGATGGTTGGCCAGTTCCAGTGCCGCGGTACGGCTGGTATCGGGAATCGGGATAACCACATCGATGTCATGCTGCGGACGCTCGCGGAGGATCTTGTCGGCAAGCTTCTCACCCATGCGCAGACGCGCCTTGTACACCGAGATGCCGTCCATGATCGAGTCAGGACGCGCCAGATAGACGTGCTCAAAAATGCAGGGTGCGTATTTCGGGTTCGCCGCACACTGACGTGTAAACAGCTTGCCTTCCTCGGTGATGTACACCGCTTCGCCCGGCGCGAGGTCACGGATCAGGGTAAAGCCGAGCACGTCGAGCGACACGCTTTCCGAGGCAATCATGTATTCCACGCCTTCGTCGGTATGACGCTGACCGAAGACGATCGGGCGGATACCGTTAGGGTCGCGGAAACCGACGATGCCGTAACCGGTGATCATCGCGACTACCGCGTAACCACCCAGGCAGCGCTCGTGCACGTCAGTGACGGCAGCGAACACGTCTTCTTCGGTGGGCTGCAGCTTGCCGCGCTGGGCCAGCTCGTGAGCGAACACGTTGAGCAGCACTTCCGAATCGGAGTTGGTGTTGACGTGGCGCAGGTCGGACTCGTAGATCTCCTTGGCCAGCTGCTCGACGTTGGTCAAGTTGCCGTTGTGCGCCAGGGTGATGCCATACGGCGAGTTGACGTAGAACGGCTGCGCTTCGGCCGAGCTGGAGCTGCCCGCAGTCGGGTAGCGCACGTGGCCGATGCCCATATGGCCGACCAGGCGCTGCATGTGCCGCTGTTGGAACACGTCACGCACCAGGCCGTTGTCCTTGCGCAGGAACAGGCGGCCATCATGGCTGGTGACAATACCGGCAGCATCCTGGCCGCGGTGCTGGAGGACGGTCAGCCCGTCATACAGCGCCTGATTGACGTTCGATTTACCGACGATACCGACAATGCCGCACATGTGACGCAACCCCTACTCAATGAAACACGATGATTCGCAATGCACTTACGGCAGTTTAGGCTGCTGCAGTGCCTCTTTGAACGGTAACTCCACCGGCGCAGTAACGCCGCTGGCCAGCCACTCACTGGACAACCCCAGAATCAGGTTTTTTGACCAATCAGCAACCATCAGAAAATGCGGCAGAAGTGCTGACTCCTGCCACCAGCTGTCTTGTTGCACCGGAGCCAGGCTGATCAGACCGACCAGCACCACAACCAGCAGGCCTCCGCGCGCCGCGCCGAAGACCATACCGAGAAAACGATCAGTCCCCGACAGCCCGGTCACCCGGATCAACTCACCAATCAGGTAGTTGACCAGGGCACCGACCAACAGGGTGACCACAAATAGAATCGCGCAACCTGCAATCACGCGCGCCGAAGGCGTCTCGATAAAATCCACCAGGTGCTGCGACAGTGCGCCGCCGAACATCCAGGCGACCACGCCAGCAATGATCCAGGTAAGCAATGACAGGGCTTCCTTGACGAAGCCTCGGCTCAGACTGATCAGACTTGAAACGGCGACAACGGCGATAATCGCCCAATCGACCCAGGTGAATGCCACGATGCAGGTTACCGACGAGAAAGGCGCTGCATTTTAGCAGAGCACCTGCACGGGGCGTAAGCAAAGGATTCGCCAACCGCTGAAATGCCCGGCCAGCCTAGTGGCGGGCCAAACAATTCGGCTTGGCGAAGCCGCTTGCTCAGCCCGCTTCGGGCTGAAACCGCACCACAAAACCATTGAGTTTGTGCTGACGATTGAGCTGATCACGCAGGCGATCCGCCTCGGCACGCTCGATCAGCGGCCCGACAAACACCCGGTTCATGCCATCAACAGTACGGATATAGGCGTTATAGCCCTGGCTGCGCAGGGTTTTCTGCAATTTCTGCGCGCCATCGCTACTCGACAAGCTCGCCAGCTGCACCGACCAACTGATCGGCAGACTATTGGCATCCAGCCTACTCGGCGCAGGCTGAGGTGGTTTTGCCACAGGCTCAGGTGCTGCAGCCGGTGTTGTTGGTGCGGCCAGCTGCTCATTTACAGCAGGTTCTTTTGGCTCCAGGCTTTGCGCGGCCTCGCTACCAATCGGCTCATCAGGCAAAAGCTGCGGCTCAGGCACTGCTACCGGCTGCAATTCGACGTCTGGGATCTCAGGAGCCGCCGGCATTGCCGGCGCATCAACCTGGACTCGCTGCGATTCATCTTCACGCGACAGCAGCATCGGCAGGAAAATCACCGCCAGCGCCAGCAATACCAACGCCCCGACCATGCGCTGCTTCAATCCCTTATCCAGCAAAGCCATCCTGCACGCCCCCATTGGCTTGGCGGGCCAGCCAATCCAGGGCCTCGGCCACGCAGTAGAAAGATCCAAACAGCAGCACTTCATCCCCATCCGAAGCCTGCTCACACTGAGCCTCAAGCGCGGCCTGCACGCTGACATAAGCGACGACTTGCGCCCCAGCGTTTTGCAGATGCGCCTGCAGCTCGCTGGCTGCCCGCGTGCGGCTGGCCGGCAAAGCCGCCACCGCCCAACTGTCCACTTCGCTCAGCAAAGGCGCCACCACACCGGGCAGGTCCTTATCAGCCAGCAAACCAAATACAGCCAGACGCTTACCTGATCGCGAACGGCTGGCCAAACGCTGAGCGAGATACTCGGCAGCATGGGGATTATGCCCAACATCGAGCAGCAGCGTGAGTGACTTACCCTGCCAATTGAGCATTCTGCGATCCAGTCTCCCGATCACCCGAGTCTGCTGCAAAGCCTGGCTGATCAGCTCGGGCCGCCAGGGCAGCTGCATCACTGCGTAAGCCTGCAGAGCCAGGGCAGCATTTTCCATGGGCAGGTCGAGCAGCGGCAAATGCGCCAGCGTCAGTACTTCGCCTTGATGATTAAGGCCGTACCAGGACCAATCCTGCGCCTTAATGCTCAGGTCATAGTCACGGCCACGCAGGAAGAATGGAGCGTCGAGCAGCGCCACTTGATCGAGCAGAGGCTGTGGTGGCTCAAGATCGCCGCACAGAGCGGGTTTTCCGGCACGGAAGATACCAGCTTTCTCGAAAGCGACCGACTCACGGGTATCACCCAGCCAGTCGGCGTGATCAATGCCAATACTGGTGACCAGCGCGATATCAGCATCCAGCAGATTCACTGCATCCAGCCGACCACCAAGGCCAACTTCCAGCACCAGAGCATCCAGCCCAGCTTGCTGGAATAACCAGAAAGCGGCCAGAGTGCCCATCTCAAAATAGGTCAGTGAAGTGTCTCGACGCGCGGCCTCGACCACGGAGAAAGCCTCACAGAGCATGGCATCAGTGGCTTCAACGCCAGCGATCTGCACGCGCTCGTTGTAACGCAACAGGTGCGGTGAGCTGTAGACCCCGACTTTGAGGCCCTGCAGCTGGAGCAGCGAGGCAATAAATGCACAGGTCGAACCCTTGCCATTGGTTCCGGTGACGGTAATCACCCGCGGCGCCAGCTTGGCCAGGCCAAGGCGCTGCAGCACGATCCGCGAACGCTCCAGCCCCATATCAATGGCGCTGGGATGCAGCTGCTCCAGATAGCTCAGCCAATCGGCAAGGGAGCGCTCGGTCATGCAGTCGCCGGCAAGGCTACAGGCGACGGCAGCCCCATCAGCTGAGCGAGCAGACGCGCCAAGCGCGGACGCAGTTCAGCGCGGTGAATGATCATATCGATGGCACCGTGTTCCAGCAGGAATTCGCTGCGCTGGAAGCCTTCCGGCAGTTTCTCGCGCACGGTCTGCTCGATCACGCGCGGGCCGGCAAAGCCAATCAGAGCGCGGGGCTCAGCAACAATCACATCACCGAGCATGGCCAAACTGGCCGACACACCGCCGTACACGGGGTCAGTCAGCACGGAAATAAATGGAATACCTTCCTCACGCAGGCGCGCCAACACGGCCGACGTCTTGGCCATCTGCATCAGCGAGATCAACGCTTCCTGCATACGTGCGCCACCGGACGCGGAGAAGCACACCAGCGGGCAACGTTGCTCCAGCGCAGCATTGGCGGCACGGACAAAGCGCTCACCAACGATGGCGCCCATCGACCCCCCCATAAAGGAGAACTCGAACGCGCAGGTCACAATCGGCATGCCTTCCAGGGTGCCGCGAATCGACACCAAGGCGTCTTTCTCACCGGTCTGCTTTTGCGCGCCAGCAAGGCGATCCTTGTACTTCTTGCTGTCGCGAAACTTCAGGCGATCAACAGGCTCAAGGTCGGCCCCCAGCTCTTCACGTCCTTCAGCATCTAAGAAAATATCCAGGCGCGCGCGGGCATCGATACGCATGTGGTGATTGCACTTGGGGCAAACATCCAGGGTCTTTTCCAGCTCGGGCTTGTACAGCACCGAATCACAGGACGGGCACTTGTGCCACAGGCCTTCGGGCACCGAACTCTTCTTGACCTCGGAACGCATGATCGATGGGATCAGTTTGTCTACCAACCAGTTGCTCATGCTCTTGACTCTCCAAAGCTGTTAACCGGACGGGCTGCGCCAAATGCGACCAGGCCTAACCGGGAAAATTCATGGGTACAGCCGTTTCAGGGGCCGGTACAGCTACGCAGTACGCACCCGCCGCCTCAAACGCCCGCCTGCAGCGTTTATCCAACCTGCAACAGGGGTATGGACGGCCAAGCCGGCAGCGTCGTCACATCAACCCTGCACACCTCAAACAGTCTTTACCGCCTGCATAAAAGCGCGAATCTTCTCGGCATCCTTGATGCCCTTGGCCTTTTCCACGCCGCCACTGACATCCACGGCATAGGGACGCACCTGAGCGATGGCCTGCGTAACATTCTCAGCCGTCAGGCCGCCCGCCAGAATAACCGGTTTGCTCAAGCCTTGAGGCACCAGCGACCAATCGAATGCTTCGCCCGTACCACCCGGAATGCCTGGCACATAGGTGTCCAGCAATACGCCGCTGGCACCCCGGTACAGCGCCACCTGCGCAGCAATGTCATCGCCCGGCTTGACCCGCAACGCCTTGATATAGGGGCGATGGTAGCCATCACAGTCTTCCGGACTCTCGTCGCCATGGAACTGCAGTAAATCCAGCGACACGGCATCGAGAATCTCACCCAACTCACAGCGACTGGCATCAACAAACAGGCCCACCGTGGTCACAAAAGGCGGCAAAGCAGCAATGATCGAGCGCGCTTGCTGCAGCGTGACCGCGCGTGGGCTCTTGGCATAGAACACTAGGCCAATTGCATCAGCCCCCGCCTCGACAGCCGACAATGCATCCTCTATGCGGGTAATGCCACAAATCTTGCTGCGAACGGCTGACAACAGGATAACCTCGATAAATTCAATGAAAGCCGGATGCTAGCAAATAGCCTTTTAGGCGTCAGCCGCCACATCCGGCAAGCCGGAAAGAAAGTGCGGTCCCAAATAGCGCTTGGGCAAGTCGAACTCCTCGGGGTAATCAACCTGCACCAAATACAAACCAAAGGGGTGCGCAGTCACTCCACCGGTACGCCGCACGCGGGTCTCCAGCACTTCCTGCGCCCACTCCACCGGCCGCTCGCCCGCACCAATGGTCATCAGCACCCCGGCGATATTGCGCACCATATGATGCAGAAAGGCATTGGCGCGAATATCCAGCACGATAAAACGACCGTGTTGCAGCAACTCCAGGTGATGCACCGTCTTGATCGGCGACTTGGCCTGACACTGGCGCGCACGGAAAGCGCTGAAATCATGGGTACCAATAAATGCGCGGGACGCCTGACGCATGCGCTCGACATCCAATGGCCGGTGGTTCCAGGTTACTTCTTCGGCCATATGCGCCGGACGAATCTGGTCGTTATAGATCACATAACGGTAACGCCGCGCCCGGGCGCAAAAACGCGCATCAAAGTGCGCCGGCATCGACTTGGCCCAGGTCACGCTGATATCACCGGGCAAATTCATATTCGCGCCCATGACCCAAGCATGCATGGAGCGCTCGACCGGCGTATTGAAATGCACCACCTGGGCACTGGCATGCACCAGCGCATCGGTACGCCCAGCGCAGCTTAGCGTTACGGGAACACCACCGGCGACTTTCGCCAGGGCCTTTTCCAGCGATTCCTGAATTGAAGGCACACCGGCACGCTGGCGCTGAAAACCGCGATAGCGCGAACCTTTGTACTCGACACCCAAGGCTATCTTGAAAACGCCAACGGCAGCCGAATCGGCTGCCGTTGTAGTAAGACCATCAGACATGTATCAGACCAATTTAGCGATCAGCTCACGCGCTTCATTTTGCTGACCTTCGCTACCTTCGGCGATGACTTCATCGAGGATATCGCGAGCACCTTCGGTATCACCCATATCGATGTAGGCACGCGCCAGATCGAGCTTGGTTGCCGTCTCGTCGGTACCCGAGAGGAAGTCGAAGTCATCGTCATTATCCATGCTGGACGGAGCGGCACTGGCCGGCTCATCCAGGCCAGCTGGTTGATCCAGGTCATCAGACAGCAAATCCAGCTCAGCGCTGACGTCATCCAGTTGAGCAGCAAAGCTGTCGCTTGAGGACTGCACAGGCGCTTCATCATTTAGTGACAGATCGAAATCAGCCGACAGATCGAAATCACCGCTCGCCTGCTCATCCGGCAGATCAAAACCTGGCTCAGCCACAACCGGCGCCGCACTTGGCTCATCATCCAGACTCAGCAGTAAGTCATCTTCGGCAGCTGCTGCAGGCTTGGCCGGAGTATCCAGATCCAGACTGAAGTCAGCCAGATCGCCGCCCAGATCAAGACCGCTGTCGCCGCTTCCAGGCAGGCTCAGATCAAAACCCAGGTCGTCATCCTTGCTGTCGGCTTGCTCAACTGGCGAACTGAAATCCATATCGTCATCCAGTGACAAGCTATCCAGATCATCCAGCGAGGCAGTATTACCAGCAGCTTGCAGATCACGATCCAGTTCAGACTCAAGATCGTCCAGACTCAGATCGAACGCATCGTCCTGATCGCCAGTGGCCGCTTTCGGGCTAGGCTCGTCCAGGGCCAGATCGTCCAGACTGAAGCTGTCTAGATTCTCTTCAGCAGCAGCTGCTGCGGCAAAACCAGCGCCGGCAGCAACTGCCATGACCGGGTAGCGGGCCTTGATCTGATCAAGCTCGGCAGCACTGCCACCAATCTCACGCAGCTCGCTGTCCTGACGGGCGAAACCATTACGGTCACCCATCTCGGCGTAGACCTCCATCAATTTCAGACGCAGATCACTACGCTGCGGCTCATCATTGATGGCGCCTTGCAGCAATTCAGCAGCCTGAGGGAAGCGGCCATAGGCGATGTAAATATCCGCCTCACCCAGTGCATCGCCGGTTTGCGCAGTCACGCACTCTTCGCCAGGCAGATCAGCTTGCTGACTATCCAGATCATCAGCCATGCCAGCAAAGCTGTCATCCGGCAGGTCCAGACCAGCCCCCAGATCGGACGCCCCCTCATCAGCGGCCAGGCTTTCCTGCAATTCGGCTTCTTTCAGCGCATTGCGGCGCGACAGCATCATCAGCGCAACCAGCAATATAAGCAGTGCACCGCCGCCTGCAGCACCCAGCAACATCGGATTGGCCAACAGATCATCAATAGCACTGCTTTCAGCCTGCGGCTCGGCAACTACAGGCGCTTCGGCAACAGGGGCAGCAGGCGTGACCGGAGCTGGCTCGGGAGCAGCAATCGGAGCTGGCTCAACCGCAACAGGCGCTGCGGTCTCTGGCTGAGCAGCGGGCTCCTCGCTGTAATTAAAATCTGTCTCGCCGGTTGCAGCTGGCACAACCGGCGCCGCAGCCGCTGGATCTTGTGGCGCAGCTTCAGGAGCTGGTTCAACTGGTGCGACCGGGGTTTCAGCTACAGGAGCTTCCGGGACCGCGGGTGCAACAGCAGGCACCTGACCTTGCACAGCGAGATCAGCCTGCAACTTGGCCATTTGATCGTCTTTCAACTGGATCAGACGCTGCAGCTTGTCGAGCTGGCTCTGCAGATCCGTCATGCGGCCTTTCAGCTCGTCGTTTTCACGGCGGCTGGAATCCAGGCTCTCCTGGGTCACGGCCAATTTGTCAGTCAACGCTTTGCTGTCGGCGGCGCCCTTGTCGCTGCCGGCAGTAGCTTTACCGCTGTCAGCAGCAACCAGTTTCAGGCTATCGCCAGTTTCAACCTTGGCTGGAGTCGCGGCGGCGCTGGTGCGTTTGGTGGCATCCAGCTGACGGGCGCTGGCAGCTACACTGCGGCCTTCACGCCAGGCGGCATTCTGCTCGGCAACCTGAGCAAGGGCTTCACCCTGAGCACGACTCTTGACCTGCTGCTCATCAGGCAGACGCAGTACCTGGCCACTTTTCAGACGGTTGATGTTGCCGCCGATAAAGGCATCCGGATTCAAGTCCTGGATCGCCAACATGGCCTGATGCACGCTACCGCCGGCACGCGCACGCTGGGCAATTTCCCAGAGGGTGTCGTTGGCAGTGGTTTTGTATTCGTTGCCTTCCAGCGGCTTGGCTGCTGGGGCGGCAGGTGCTGCCGGAGCCGCTGGAGCGACCGGCTGAACCGCAGCAGTTGCTGGACGCGGCGCAGGTGCTGGAGCCTGTGCGCGGGGCGCTGGTGTCGGTGTTGCCACAGGCATCTGCGCGGTGGCAGGAATAACGCTCTGCGGGGTGTACAGCGGCGGATCAAGCAGCAGGGTGTATTCACGCAGCAAACGGCCATTCGGCCAGAGCACCTCAACCAAGAAGTTCAGGTACGGCTCACGCATTGGTTTGCTGGAGGTAACCCGAATGACGCTCTTGCCATTGGGTTTAAGTACCGGGGTGAACTTCAGGTCAGCCAGGAAGAACTGACGATCAACGCCGGCTTTATTGAATGCTTCCGGGGATGCCAGGGTCGGTATTACTTCGTTGGAAGCCAGGTCACGCACTTCCAGCAACTCAATCTCAGCCACCAAGGGCTGATTGAGCGCCGACTGCAGGGTAACTTCACCCAGCCCCAGCGCGTGCGCCATACCGGATGACAGCGCCGAAGCAGCTGCGATTGCCAGCACCAGTTTGCGAACCCGAACCATAGCGTTATCCCTTGTTTTATCTTTTTTTCTCGACCAGCGAGAGGATATTGAAAATTGCTGCCTGCCCCGTCCGAAGACGCAACCCCATTCAGCAATCAACTCAGCCAGTATTGCCAAGCTCGAAAGATTCTTCAAATTTCTAGGTAAGTATCTTTTACAGATAGTGTTTTATCAACAACTCGGCTAATTGCACAGCATTTAGCGCTGCGCCTTTTCTCACGTTATCAGACGTAATCCACAAATTGAGTTCAGCTGGATCAGCCAAACCGCCGCGGACTCGGCCAACATAGACCACATCCTGGCCTACTGCGTCGCCGACCGCAGTCGGATAATCATCCAACCCCACCAATTCCAGAGCCGCCGCGGCGTCCAGAGCGGCGTAGACCTGCTTCAGGTCGACGGCCGACTCGGCCTGCAGTGAAACACTCAGACTGTCGCCAAAAAACACCGGCACCTGGATGCAGGTCACTGCAGCCTGCAATTCAGGCAATCCCAGCAACTCCTTGAGCTCGTCAGCAACCTGCCGCTCCAACCCAGCATGCCCGGCACTATCCGTCTGCTCGACCTGCGCCAGCAGATTGAAAGCCATTTGCCGATCAAATAACTGCGGCTCGAACGCCCGACCATTAAGCAGCTCGGCGGTCTGCCTCGCCAACTCTGAAACCCCTTCCCGCCCGCGACTGGAGACTGCCAGGCATGCGGTCACTGTCACTCGGCGAATGCTGACCGACCCAGGTAACGCCGCCAGCACAGCTGCCAGCGCAATACCCGGAGCACTTGGGCTGGTCAACACGTAGGGGGCGGCCAAACTCGCCAATGCCTCAGGATTGACCTCAGGAATCACCCGTGGTGCCTGCGCGGCCGGCAAACCACTGGCCAGATCAATCACTGCGCAGCCAGCCGCAGCAGCTTGCGCGGCATACTTCTGCGTCACCTTGCTGCCAGCAGCCAAGAACACCAGCCGCACACTGGCAAAGTCGAAGGTTTCCAGGTCACGTACGCGCAGGTTCTTGCCCTTGTAGGACAAGGAACGCCCGGCCGATTCACCGCTGGCGACCAGATGCAGATTGGCCACCGGGAACTCGCGTTCTTCCAGCAGCTGCACCAGGGTTTCGCCAACACTGCCGGTGGCGCCGATTACGGCAATATCAAAAGTACGGGTCATGGCAAGGCTCGGATAAATAAGCCCAGCACTGTATAGCCGCACCCGCCAAATGCAAAGGAGCGGACTGCTGGACCCTCGATTTGACTCGAGTGCCCAACAGCCCGCCCCCTTTAGACAGCCTGCTTGCGTCTCAGCGCAGCGCGATTAACGCTCCAACAGGATGCGCAGCATGCGCCGCAGCGGCTCAGCAGCCCCCCACAGCAGCTGATCACCTACAGTGAACGCACCGAGGTACTGCGAGCCCATGTTGAGCTTGCGCAGACGACCGACCGGTACACTCAGAGTGCCGGTCACAGCGGTCGGGCCCAGTTCGCGGATGCTCGCTTCACGCTGGTTTGGCACCAGCTTGACCCAAGGGTTGTGCTGGCTGATCAGGCCTTCGATGTCCGACAGCGGCACATCCTTGTTCAGCTTGATGGTCAGCGCCTGGCTGTGGCAACGCATGGCGCCGATGCGCACGCACAGACCGTCGACCGGGATCGGGCTCTTGAAACGGCCAAGAATCTTGTTGGTTTCCGCCTGGCCCTTCCATTCTTCACGGCTCTGGCCGTTCGGCAGCTCCTTATCGATGTAGGGAATCAGGCTGCCGGCCAGCGGCACGCCGAAGTTGTCGACTGGGAACGACTCGCCGCGCATGGCTTCGGCCACTTTGCGGTCGATATCCAGGATTGCACTGGCCGGGTCAGCCAGTTCATCGGCTACCGAGGCGTTGATCGCGCCCATCTGCTTGATCAGCTCACGCATGTTCTGCGCGCCGGCGCCGGAAGCCGCCTGATAGGTCATGGCACTCATCCACTCGACCAGGCCTGCCTCGTACAGACCGCCCAGGGCCATCAGCATCAAACTGACGGTGCAGTTGCCGCCGATATAGTTCTTGGTGCCAGCATCGAGCTGCTGATCAATCACCTTGCGGTTGACCGGATCGAGCACGATGACCGAGCCGTCATCCATGCGCAACGACGAGGCGGCATCGATCCAGTAGCCCTGCCAGCCAGCTTCGCGCAGCTTGGGGAAGACTTCGCTGGTGTAGTCGCCACCCTGACAGGTCAGAATCACGTCCAGGCTTTTCAGCTCGTCAATGCTGTAGGCGTCCTTCAAAGGCGCCGTTTCCTTGCCAATAGAAGGGCCTTGGCCGCCGACATTGGAGGTGGTAAAGAACACCGGTTCGATCAAGTCGAAATCCTGCTCTTCCAGCATGCGTTGCATCAGCACGGAACCCACCATGCCGCGCCAACCGATCAGACCTACACGTTTCATAACCACTACACCTATATAAGCTGACCGTCGGAGATATCCGACGGGCCAGGAAGATTACCAGGCTGTTGAAAAACTACCTACGTTGCCATCACTGTGACCCAGACCGAGATAAATACTTAGGGATCCTCTGAAGTAGCCATGCATTTCTGGCTGACGTCAGCCTCTGCTGATTTCGAAAGTGATAAATCGATCAAAAACGATCAGATTACCGGCTCATTTCTGTGTTTTTAGCCGCCGCGAGCACCTCGCGGCAGCCATTTCCAGCATTACGGGCGCACCTCTCCTGCATTCGTCAGTAAATGTCGGCGCGCCATCCACAGATTTGACAGCGCGAATAAAGTCACCAGTTGCGCCGTGTTTTTGACCAGGCCACGGAAGCGCGTCTTCACATAACCGAACTGACGCTTGATCACCCGAAACGGATGCTCGACCTTGGCTCGCACTTGGGCCTTGGCCTTCTCGATTTTGCGCTTGGCTTTGTACAGCGCGCTGCGCTTACCGAGTTTCTTGTAAGTGCTACGCCGTGCTGCAACCTGCCAGATCACTTGACGGCCCTCATGCTCGGGGCGCTTCTCGACACCGGTATATCCGGCATCGGCCCCCACCATGTTTTCCTCGCCGTGCAGCAGCTTATCGACCTGGGTGACATCCGCCACGTTGGCGGCAGTACCCACCACGCTGTGCACCAAGCCAGACTCGTCATCCACCCCGATGTGCGCCTTCATGCCGAAGTAATACTGATTGCCTTTCTTGGTTGAGTGCATCTCAGGGTCACGCTTACCGTTCTTGTTCTTGGTTGAACTCGGCGCGTTGATCAGCGTGGCATCGACGATGGTGCCTTGGCGCAGCGACAAACCACGGTCACCCAGGTAGCCATTGATCACGGCCAGGATGCCGGCAGCCAGTTCGTGTTTTTCCAGCAAGCGGCGGAAGTTGAGGATGGTGGTTTCGTCAGGAATGCGCTCCAGAGTCAGCCCGGCAAACTGGCGTAGGATGGTGGTCTCGTACAGCGCCTCTTCCATCGCCGGATCGCTGTAACCGAACCAGTTTTGCATCAGATGCACTCGCAGCATCGCCATCAGCGGATAGGACGGTCGGCCGCCTTCACCCTTTGGATAATGCGGCTCGATCAAAGCGATCAACCCTTTCCATGGCACTACCCGATCCATCTCGATCAGGAACAATTCTTTGCGGGTCTGCTTGCGCTTGCCGGCGTACTCGGCGTCGGCGAAGGTCATCTGCTTCATCGGAAAACTCGGCGGGTGGAGTGCGGATATTTTGCCAAAATCAGGAAGTCTTTTTCAGACCATCCTTAGGGAAACCTGAGAAAAGTCCGAAACATAGCGAGACGGAACGAAACTAAACGGAATGGAGTTTGAAAAAGAGTTGCAGATAATGCAATGGAGAAAACGCCCGGTCAGGCGTCGCTGGCCGGGCTGAACATATCTACCTGACGACGCGCGATCTCCTCCTTCCGCACCGCCTTGATGATCTTGTAGACCCACTGTAGCGAAACGCCGAACTCGCGGGCCAGGTCGCTCTGGTTATGGCCGTTGAATTTGTCGTAGATCAGCCGATCACGCCGGCTCAGCTTGATCGACAGCCCCATCGGGAAGTAGATGTTCTGGCCACCCCAATGGGCAGCCATACGATCCGCGACCTCTTTGGCGACATGCTCAGCCTTGTCGTTGTCCAGGGCGATCAACTCGCCCAAGGCATGGGCGATGTGCTGGGTCAGATCGAGCAGAAGCTCGGGGCCCTTGCTGCGGAAGTCGCTCATACATTCTCCTCCTTAATAGCTGCGCGAGTAACGCGCAGTTGCCACTTCTTTAAATTCTCGATCACTTGGCTGGCCTGATCGCTGCTGAGCCACTGCAGGGCCTGTACGCCCGTCATCTTCAGGACGAACTTGGCCAGGGCTTCCTCGGACGGATCGCGCACCTCGCCCATGCCGTGCAGCGTCAGCCAGAGCGCGCGGATCTTCTTCGACTGATCGTCCGCTGCCAGGGGGCGCTGCTTCTTGCTTGGACGTACCTTGAAGCCGCGCTGCTTGAGCTGTTCCAAAACCCGGTACAGGTTTGGAACGCTGAGGTCGGCCGTCGAAGTTGCACCACCCAAACCCTTCATGCCGCTGAGCAGCAGACGGTAGGTGTCGTCATCCATGCACAGCTCGCGGCGGGCGACGTGGATCAGCTTGATCAGGCGCAGACGGTTATCGGCTTTCACGATGTTTCTCCCATCAGTTCAGCGACACGACGCTCGCCTTCTTCTTTAGTAAGGAGGCCAAGCATCACGTCGCTGTTGATGCGGCCGATCTGGTCTTGGCGTTGACTACGGACTGAGACAACCTGGCGTGGCTTGGCGGGTGCCGCCTGTTTGACCTGCTGAGGATCACTGGCAATGCCAAACACCACAGCGCGCAGGTAGTGATGGTTGTCCAACGGCAGGGATAGACGTTCGCGCTGGGTGAGCATCTGCTCGATGCCAGCAGCCCACAGAGCCGGGCTGGCTGGTTTGGATTCAGTGGTGCGGGCGTCGCGGGTGACGCTGCTGGCATTGACCAGCAGCATCAGTTCCTCGACCAGTTTGATCGCCTTGGTGGTGCGCAGGCCGCGCTTTGCCGGGCTGAACAACCGCAAGTAGGCCAGCACTGCGCGTCCGAGCCGTGGCTCCAGGTCGGCGAACAGAGCCGCCAACTGCTTGCCTTCGGCATCGGCGAAGCCGGCCTCGAACGGGAACTGCTCACCGCAGCATGGGCACTGGATGCGCATCGGATCAGGCCCCCGCTGTCAGTAGCGCACGTGGCTGGTGGTTCACGGCTTGGTGTAGCTGTGCCGACTTGCCAGCGCGATAGCCGGCCTCGGTGGCCACCTCGTCACGTGCTTTGAGCTTGCGACGCTTCAGCTTGGCCTGGCCGAGGTGTAGCCGGCCAGCTCAGGGGCTGCTGCGCAGCCGACGAAGATAAAGGACGCTGCCTCAATCCAGCCGCTGCGGATGATCAGGTGGGTACCGAATGCGTGACCGCAAACCTGGGCCAATCGAACCCGCCAGGCAGGCGGCTCGCCCTCGGAGCCTGCAAACACCTTCACCTCGCCCGCCATACTCGCAAGCACATCACCCAGCTCCAGGTTGTAGGCCTCCATTAGCTTGTGTGCCTGGCGCAGGGCGATCTCCGCTTCGTTGGGGTTGGCGGTCTTTGACTTCGCCATCTCCATGCACTTCTTGATCTTTTCGAGGATGCGTTCCTGATCCATCTCACACCGCCGCGATATTGAGGTTGATAGGGTCGTAGCGGTCGGTCTCACCGACACGCTGATAGACGCGGATGTAGACGGCGGTGCCGTTGACTTGGATGGAGTCCTTCAACGCTTCCATGGCGAGCTTCCAGTCGGGATCGTCGATCTCGATGCGCAGCAGGCTGAGGACGTCGCCGGTTTTGATCTGGCCCTGTTTGTTAGCGCGGAATGCGCGGTCAACCAGTACGCGCAAGTGGTTGTTGGCTCCCTCGCTCCATTTGCGGATGCAGCGGTCGATCAGTTCCTTGGCCGCGAGGATCTCCTCAGTGAAGCTCAGGCGCTCGGCCATCTGGCGTTCGACTTTGAACCGGCCGTCATAGGTGGTGATCGAGGCATTGCCCTTCTTGCCGCCGATGGTTACCCCGTACTTCTCATTCGAGATGGCGATCAGGTCGTCGATATCGGCCAGGGCTTTGGTCTTGAAACCGACCAGGGCCTTGTTGATATCCAGCGCCATGCGGGCCAGATCACCTGCCACCCCATCGCGCAGTTTGTCGTGCTCACGCACCTGGTGTTCAGGCACCAGGTGGCCTGCGCCATTGCGCACATAGCCGGCAGGTACCGGTGTTTGATTGGTATTCATCAGTGTTTCACTCCTGGTTGGCAGTGCTGCCGGTAGTGGTTGGCGAACTCGGAGACCTTCTGAGCGACAAGCCCGGCATCACCTGCGAGGTGCGCCTCGCACATCACTGCCAGCTCGGTGGTCAGTCCGTGAGTTCCGCGAGTGAGGCAATCCAACTGGTTGCCCAGCTGGATGATTTGCTGATTGGCCCGCTCCAGGGCTTCGCGCAGCTCCTGTGGGTCGGTGATCTGCTCGGGGTTGCAGAGGCTGATGCAGAGCACGTTCATGCGTCCTGCTCCTTCACCAGGGAGAACCACACAACGTCGATGCCACGGATGGTCACTGCGTTACGGGTGAAACGGCCTCGGGTGCGGTGCCGTTGGCCGCGCACTTCATGGGCGAAGCGGCGTACCAGCTGCTCAACACTTTCGAGCGAGATGGTGATGGTGTTGTCCAGGAAGGACATCGCCGTGATCTGCAGGCCGGCATCACGCACGGCGCGAGTCAGGTCGTTGAACTCCGTCAATTTCGGCAGGAACTCAGGTGCTGTGATGCTCATTGGACGCTGAACAGGTGGTGCTACAAGCTGAAGGCTGGCCATGTCACACCTCCCCGTCGCGCAGGGAGGCGATTACCAGCTCGCCGGTTACCTTGTTCTCGTGCAGCTTGACCGCCAGGTTCATCGCGCCGGAGACCAGGTTGTTCACCGCCAGCGGGTAACACAGGGAGATTGTCTTCACCTCGCGCGCTGCGCCGCGCCCACCGGTCATGGACATGCGCAGGCGGTTGCGGATCTCCTCAAAGGCGCAGGGCTCGAAGATCCCCTGGTAGTCCACCTCGATCCTGGCGAACTTGTGCTTGAGATAAGCCTCGACGTGGTTGTCCAGGGGCTTGAGGCGAACCAACTCGCAACGCTGAACCACCTCGCGCACCGCTGGGTTGTATTCGCTGAGCTTGTCGCCCAGTTCGGTCTGTCCGATCAGGATGAAGGCCAGCAGCTTCTTGAAGCCCATCTCCAGCTCGTAGAAGCGCTTGATGTGCTTTAGGGTGGTGATGGGCAGGCTGTGTGCCTCCTCGATAATCACCACATGTCGACGGCCGGCCTGGGCGCTGGACATCAGCAACTCGTGCATATGCCGCGAGCGGTCTTCCTGGCTGCGGCGTGGCTTAATGCTCGGGTCAATGTTGCGGATGATCGCAGCAGTGATATCGAGCGCCTTGAGCGTTTTACCCTTGACGTTGTCTTCTTCTACGCCGAGCACATAGGGCGGGATAACCGTGATGGGCTCACGGTTGACGTGAATCCACTCCAGCAGATCCTGGCGCAGAGTCGATTTACCCGCGCCGGACTCACCTACCACCGCCAACATGCCGCCGTGCTTGGCCGTCTGACGAATAGCCTGGCGCACATAGCGGATGTCATCGGACAAGAACACGTCTTCCTCTTCCTGCATCTCGTCCGTGAACGGGTCGCGGGGCAGACGGAAGTGTTCCTTGGCCTGGCGGGTCAGAGTGTTTTTTCGTAGTAGCATGTAGTCGCTCTCTTTGCTGTTGGCATTGCGGGGCACCGATGCAGCGCGGCCGACCAAGACTTGCGCTGCATCGGCTTCTTCCATCACGAACAAGTCGCGAATGTGGTCATCGTTCGCCCCTCGGGCGAACAGAAGCGTCGTGATCTGACGCTCCAAATTCAGGCGTTCCAAGGTCTTTGGCCACATGCCGTGGTTGACCAACTGGGCCATGGTGGATTGGCTGATGGACTCGCCATCAGGCTTCACGATGGCGTCGGCCATCTCCCGCTGGGAGATGTCGAGCTGCCACATGACACGCTTCAACTTCATCATCTGCTGCTGCATGACGTGCTCCTTAAACGGCCCGCAGGCCTGTGACATTGGAGGCCGGGGCAACGGCTGCCGGCCGGGTGAACTGTTCGATCAAGGCGTTGACCTGGTCTTCCGGCACGCCCTCCTTGAAGGTGCTGCGTAGCCAGGTGTTCTCGGCCTGGGTGAGGCTGCGGCCGATGGCCGATGGCCGTGACGATGCGCTGCATGGCCTGCAGGGCCGACAGCTTTGGCATGTCGTTGCGCAGGTGCTCCGGGGTTTCGATGGTGCTGCCCTGGCGCGGCAGGTAGGTCGGAAGCTCGATGTCCTTGAGGTGCTCGTGCGAGTCGAGCTTGCCGCCGAAGGGGGTGACCTGCTTGCTGCGGGCCTGCTTGGCGTCCTGCGCCGGGTAGGCCAGTTCGTCCATGACCTTGGCTGCCTTCTCGATAGCTGTTTCCGGCTGAGACTTGTATTCCTGGCCGGGGATAGCCGCGTCCAGGCGCTGACCGAACACGTCATAGCCACGGATCGGCTCGACGCGGTAAGTCAGCATCTCGCCGTCATAACGTGGTGCCTCGATCTGGATGGCGCAGTCGCCGTAGGCCAGACCGCGCACGCTCACCTTGGCCCCGACGACGATGCCGTCCAGGCCGCGCAGGTCGTAGAACATCCGGGCTTCGGCGTTCTGGTGCTTGAAGCTGATGGTCATGTCCGAGCGCACCGTGCGCTCCTCTTCGCGGCTGGTCATCAGCGCGCGGCACACCGCCACATCCGGCAGCAGGCGTAGCTGCTCGGCGCGGATCAGCTGCCAGAGGTCATAACGCGCCACCGGCTCCACCAGCCCGGCACGACGCAGGCGGGTGTCCTGGCCGGGGATCAGGTTGGCGTTGTAGGCCTCAGCCCAGGCCAGGGCCGCAGCGTTCAGCTCGGCGATATCGTTGACCGGCTGGAAGCGCAGGCGGCTCTCGAACTGGGTCTCGACGATGTTGTTGCCACCCTCGACGCCACCCTTGGCCCGTGCGTTGCCGGCCTCGTGCTCCAGCGGGGTCACTTCCAGGTGCTTGAGCAGATTCTTGATTGCGCTGCTGGTGTTGGCCGAGCCCTTGTCCCAGAGCAGGAACAGCGGCACGCCATGGAGCAGCGAGCCAGCGTCCTTGCTCCAGGCAAACATCAGGAAGTCGAACAGGCTGTGCTGGTTCTCGCCTGCGGCTTCGCAGTACCACACCTTCAGGGCACCGCTGGCTCGGTCGTACATGACGTAGCGCCAGACCTTCAGCTTCACCTTGGCGAAGTTTTCCAACTTGTTTTTGTAGAACTCACTGTCGCGCATGATGTGCTGGCGACCCTTGAGGTAGTACACCAGGCACAGTGAAGGGTCGACCTCGTGCAGGTAGTTCGGGTGTGGCGCACGCAGGGCCTGCACCGGGCTGGCATTGCGCTGCGAGGTAACGTCCAGGCTGCGCGCCCGAATCAGCCGGTTCAGGTGGCCGTTGCTCACACCCAGCTGGATGCCGTTCTGCTCCAAGATGCTGCGTGCGGCCGGGGTGAACAGCGTTTGCTTGCCGTTCTCCCGCACACCCTCACGCTGCGCAGCGCCCAGCATCTGCAGAGCGTCACCGGCCACGCTGGTCTTGCCCTTGTCAGCGCGGGTCTTGCGTCCGGCATCCCAGCCGCAAGCCAGTTTCAGTTGGCGGTAAATGGTCGCACTCGACCAGTCGAGGAACTCCTGGGCGGCAGCCATCAGCGGCCCGCGCTCGCCATGCCCGGAGGCATCCAGCTTGCGCGCCAGCTCACACAGGTAATCCCGAATATCAGGCGTCAATGCCATGTCTGCCGCTCCGCTCATCACTCGCCTACTTGCAGCAGGTGCTGCCGTGCCTGGGCCAGATCGGCACCGAAGCGGTTCTGCAGGTCATTCATGGCACCTGCCACCAGGTGCGCAGTGCGCTGGATGGCATCCTCCAGATGCACCAGAACGGTCAGCGCTTCAGGCGGCAGATCGACCGGGGACTCGGGGTCGTAGTCCGGGCGCGAGGTCAGCTCATTGGTCAGCCAGGCATCCAGGGCGTCGACGGCCTGCAGGTGGCGCGCGAGGGATTCGTCGATCAGGCACTGGCGAGCGGTGATCTCTTCCTTCAGCGGTGCGATGCGCTCATCCCAGGGCAGCGTGCGCAGCAGGTTGCGCTCCAGTTCCAGCTTGGTGTCACGCAGCTTCTTGCTGGTGTCGGCTTCCATTTTCGACAAAGCGTCGTAGTCGGCCTGGCTGTCTTCGAGCTTCTTGCTCAGCTCGGCCTTCTCGGCGGCATGCTTGGTGATGATCTCCTCGGCCAGCTCGACGAAGGCGTCCTTGTCACCGGTCTTGGCGACCTCGATCAGGGCTGCTTGCTGATCTTCAGGCAGGCGTCGGTATTGGCGCATCTCGCGATAGCCGATGCCCATGCGAGACATGGATTCAAGGGCTTCTTCGCCGAAGGTGCGGAGGTTGGCGATATCGCGGTCTACTTGCTCACGCGAGCGGCCTAGCAGATCGCAGAACTCTTCCCAAGTACCGGTTAAGAACTGGTCACCGTGACCGCTTTTAATTCCCTTTAAAGCCCGGTACAGCTTGTTTTCTTTGACATAGGCCAGCTTAGAAGTGGTCACCGTGACCGAAAATTTGGCATATGCGTCAGCCATCTGTGCCTGGCCGAGCAGTTGGTTTACTAGGTCGCGCTCCTCCTGCATACCTTGGGCAATCGTACCGAGCATACCCAGGGTGCCGGCTTCCTCTTGCAACGCCTCCGGGCTGATCTCGGCCATGGGAGTGAACTCCGTGGTGGTCTTTTGGCGGGCCATATGTGGTCTCTCTTAATTGGGGTTACGGGTGAAGCGCTGGCGGCGCTCGTCCAGTTCGCGCTTGGCTTTCTGCAGGGCGCTGTCGAAGGCAAAAGCGATCTGCACCAGGCGCGGGCCAAGCATCCAACGCTTGTCGTCATAGGCGCTGCGCTCTGCGAACCCTGCTGTGCGCAGGTTTTCCAAAGCACGCAGGGCATTGCTCTCGGTGCAGTCGGCGGCGGTGGCCACCTCTTTCAGCAACATTCCGCGGAACTCATTGCCACCCAGGGCCAGCACTACGCGTAGCACCCGCTGCACCTGGTCCGAGGTGTATTTGTCTTCACTGCTCATGGCTTCTCTCCAAGTTCAAGTTGCGGCTGGGCGTGCTGTTGCACGTTGCCCCGGTGCCAAGCCAGCTCTTCAAGGCCGGCCTGGATGGCAGCCAGGGTGGCGCTGGCTTCGGCGTTGTCCGAGTAGAAGCCCATCAGCTGGCCTGTGGCCTCATGGAGGGTGGCCTGCAAGGTCTGGATGTCGTGGGCGCTGGTGGTACGCCCGGTGGGCACGTCGATCAGCAGCTTGCCGCCGCTGCCGGCCAGCCAGCGGGTGACCAGGTTGATGCCGCAGGCTTGCTCATAAGCCGGGAGCAGCACAGCCGGCATGCGGCCGTTGGCGATCCACTTGTAGAGCGTCCAGTGGTCATCCAGGCCCATCAGCGCAGCGATGCGCTCGATGCTGAAGTTGAAGCGCTCCTTGGCGTGCTGCTGGCACAGCTTGAGGGCGTCGCGCAGCGTGATCGGCTGGACGCGTTTCCATTGTGCTGGGGTCATTGGAAGGCCCTCCGCTGATGTGCTGGAACGCCTTCCAAACAAAGGCCGGGTTTGCGCATTGGCAATGGCCTTGTGCCATGCACAATTGAATGAGGTAAATTGACTGACAGAACAGGTACTATCGCGATGGACGAACAAGAGCGGCTGGACAGGCAAGGCGGCAACTTGGCGGCTCTAGAAGGGGCTTTTGCCCTGCTGGTGGGGCACTTGACCAAGACCGGAGCGGTAAACAAAACGGCGCTCATTGCTGATCTCCAGCGGCTGTCGGAGCTGCCAGGGAAAGATCAAGAGACGCTGACGGCTGAGCTGCGCTTGCTGCGCATGATTCGCCAGGTGCACTGAGAGTGATGCCTCTCGGTTGCTTACCGTTGGCCAGCAGACACTCTTGTTGCATCTGGCCCAGGTACTGGATGGTTTGATCGCAGAGGTTCATGGCGGGCCTCAAGCAACAAAGCGACTTTCAAGTGCGGTAGCCGGGTCTTTGCAGATCTCGCCGTCCTTGAGGCCGAGCTTGATGGCGATCTCGTGAGCCTGGCCACGGACGCACTTCTTGCGGCCACCCAGCACCTCGAAAACGAGGTTGGGCGAGAACTTGTTAGCGATTGCCCATTGGGTAATCGAGATGCCCTTGGCTTTCAGCTCGGCTCGGGCTTGGTCTGGGGTACGTAGCTCCATGATGGAACTCCTTTTGAGGGGGTCTGGCGCCTGTATCGGTGCCGCTTTAGTTGCCGTTCGTGGTGGGACGGTGTGGATTAATAATGGTGTAAGGGTTACACAGTGCCAAGCAATTCAGTGGAAGCTATACACATCCACCTGCGCGATGAGCTTGACCGTCTCGGGCTTTCGCTTGCGGACGCCTCGCGAGTTATCGGCGAATCAACTAGTCAGGGTTTGCGCGATGTTTGTTCAGGTAGAAAGCGAGCTACTGCAGAGTTAATCGGCCGCTTGGCAGTTACCGGAGTCGATGTGGTATTCGTCCTGACAGGGCAGCGTTCAGTCGGTGCGACCCCGCAACTCCCTCCCGACGAGCAGTTGCTGCTCGACAGCTATCGCGGGCTCAGTGCAGCCAAGAAAAAGCAGCTACTCGCATCCCTGCTGACAGGTGATGTAGCGAAGAAGCCAGCTAAGAGTGGCGGTGGCGTTGTGGTCACCGGCTCGGGAAATAAGACAGCAGGTAGGGACTATCACGAGTAAGGAGCAGTTCGTGAGCGACAATGACATTGAGGTAGATGGCGAGAAAAATAGAGTCGCGGGCCGCGACCTCTACGAGTTCAACTTCGACAGCCGGGGCGATGGTAAACAACCTACTTCACTGCCTGGCATCAAGATCAAGACCAAGACCAAGACCAACACAGGCAACATCAATTTTGGTACCCAGCTCACCATCGGTGAGCGGGTGGATGAGCGAGCCCTGCTGCCGGCCCAGCGCAAGGAATTGCATCAACTGCGTGCTCAGTGCGAAGAGCTGGGGGATGATCCGCGTGATGTCTGGCGTGAGGTGCACACCCAGCTCAGCGTGACCGGTCTGGACGAGGTAACCGCGACCCAGTTTGTCCAGGCCAAGGGTGTTATCCAGGCACGACTTGAGCGCCTGCAGGAAGAGGCCGATAGGAAGAGACTGATCTCCAAAATCCTGCGGGCGGCTGACGAAAAAGATGCTCGGCATGCGTTGAGCAATTTCTGTGAGCTTACCTTCGGGCGTACCCAGCTCAACCTGCTCAAGCGCTCGGAACTGCCCAAGGTGCTGGAGTTCATCTTGCAGTTCGAGGCCAAGCCAGTTGTGGCAAGTGCGGCCCCGCCCACGGCGTCGAAGATGGAACTGAGGGAGTTTCTGATCACCTACCGCTGGAATGCAGCGGGCCTTTTTATATTTGGGCTGCTTGTTGGCGGTCTTTGGTTTTGATTGAAAGGAGTATCAGCATGAAAAAATGGAATCTCGCATTTGCTGTCATGGCCATCTCAGCCCTTTCAGGCTGTGGCGACGCGCCACCAAAAACGCTAGAAGAGATCAATCGACATATCAGCAGCGTGTCCACAACCCAACTGGATGGGGTGAGTGCGTTGGTGTTTAGCCTGGACTCCAAAATGGGCTACGACGGGGCGTCTTTTTTCTTTATGGCATCCGACGAAGCGAACAGGATATTGCCAAAACTGATCAAGTACTTCCCTGAGCAAAACCCTGATGTAGTTGCGTTTACGCTTAACGGTAAGTTGGTTGATAAGTATGGCAACGAAAAGGACTCACCTGTCATCCAGCTGGCGTTCAAGATGGATGAGGTCAAAAAGGTGAACTATGAAACAGGCCAGTTCACTAACTGGGATCTCCTGGAGCTGATGGACAATATCGAGTTCTTGAATCCGGCCGGTGCATCTATCGTGCGGGAATACTGCACTGACGATAGCAATGCCAAACACGCAGCTCGATTCTGCAGCGGGATCATCTAAGACTCCTCTTTAAACCGGATTAAAAGCCCTCCTGCAGCACGCCGCCGATTATGGCGGCGTGTTCGTTTCTGGCGCTCGGTCTTCCTGAGCGCCCAGCAGCAGGAGGCGCTATGCGACCTGAAACCCCTCGCGGTATCCGCAACTTCAACCCTGGCAACATCGACCGCGTGGCCGGTGTGCGTTGGCAGGGACAGGCCACTGACCAGAGTGGCGATCCTCGCTTTGTCGTGTTCAACGGCCCTCGTTGGGGTGTCCGTGCCATCGCTCGGGTTTTGATCACTTACCAAGATAAGCGCCGCGCCAAAGACGGCAGCCGCATTGACTCAGTGCGCGAGTTCATCGAGCGCTGGGCCCCGGCTGTTGAAAACGACACCAGCGCTTATGTCAAAGTTGTAGCCAGCGCACTGGGCGTAGGCCCCGACGACGAGACCGTCGACGTCTACCGCTACGAAACGATGCGCACCCTGGTGCTGGCCATCATCCGCCACGAGAACGGCCCAGGGCCGCTGCCAGGTGGTGCCTGGTACGGCGACACAATCATCGTTGATGGCCTGGCCTTGGCTGGCATCGTGCCCGGTGTACAGCACGGCAAGGCGGTGGCGGCATGAAGCTGATCGCCGAGTGGCGTCGTTGCCACACCTTCTACAGCGTGCAACTGGCGGCGCTGATCGCTCTGTTTGGCTTCCTGCAGGTCACGCTGCTGCCGATCTGGCAGGCGCAACTGTCCCCGACTGCCTACGCCACCCTCAACAGCGTGCTGGCCTGCTTGCTGTTTATCGCCCGCCTGGTCAAGCAGGGGCCGGAACAGGAGCCGCCACAATGATGCGCTGCCTGTTCGGCCGCCTCCTGGTGGCCATCGCCGATCTGCTGCCAAGGCCCTGGATGTCCAGTGTCCGTTATCTGCAGGAGTGGCCCCAGGTGCGCCCCGGCAAGTCGGGTGTGGCAGCTGCTCGCCGCGCCGCCCGCAAGGCACGCAATCGCCGGAGGCAGCGCCATGGTCGGGCTTAAGAATCTGCCACAACAGCTGCTGCTCGGCCTGCTGGCCTGCCTGCTCTGTGCCTGCGCAGCCGGTGCCATCGGCTACGGCTTCGGTGCCCGTCATGCCGAGGCCCTGGGGAATGCCAGCCTGGATCGCCTCAAGGCCGAGCACGCCGAGCAGGCACGACTGGTGGCCATCGACAGCCGCGTGCAGCTTTTGCAGCAAGTCGAGCGCGCCAACCAGGCCGAAGAGAAGCTGCTCGGCCAGCAGTCCGGGCACGACCAGGAACACCAACAGCTCAAGGAGCGCATCCCCCATGTCACGACTGTCTATCGGCCGGCACCAGCTGCTGCGCCTGTTGTTATCCCTCGCTGCGTGTTCACTGCTGGCTGGGTGCGCGACTTCAACCTCGCCCTCGGTGCCGGTTTGCCCACCGCAGAAATCAGCGCCGCTGCCTCCGGCACTGCTCAAGCGGCCTGGCCCACCCCCGGTGCTAACGCCGAACTACTGGAAAGCGGTGTCACTCCAGCAGACATCCTGGCCCACGCCCAGGACTACGGCCGCTGGGCCCGCAACAACCTCTCCCAACTCAACGCCTTGCTCGATCTGCAAAAGGACTAACACCACATGGATGTAGCTGACCTCGCGCAAGACAACGACTTCACCGAAGCCGCCCTGCGTGCCCACGAGTCTGGTTTGCAACGGCGCTCCGGCCCCTCGGCGATGCGCTGTGAAGAGTGTGGCGATGCCATCGACGAGCGCCGCCGTCAGGCCGAGCCTGGCACCCACCACTGCACCGAATGCAAGTCCACCCTGGAACAGCTGAGCAAGCGAGGCCTGCGATGAATATATCCGTTGAATTCTGGCAACTCGTCAGCTTGCTGCTGGGCTTCTTCGCCTTTCTGGGGGCTGCCGGAAAGATGCTCCTGGGACAGATTGATCAGCGCCTGGAAACCCGCTTCGCGTCCATGGAAGAGGCCCGCAAGCTCAGCACCCTGCACTGGGATTCGCGCTTTTCTGCCTTGCTGAATCAGTCCAAGGAAGACGCCGATGCCGTGCGCCAACTTGAACGTGACCTGATGGAACTGCGCGCCGAGCTGCCTGAGCGCTACCTGCGCCGAGAAGATTACATCCGTGGCCAAAGCATCATCGAAGCCAAGCTCGATGGCCTGACCATGAAAATTGAGAACGCCCAAATGCGCGTACTACTGAACGGAGGCAACCATGCAACTTGACCTAGCCAAAACCCGGCGCGAAAGCCTGCGCTGGCTGATCATCCTGACCCTGAACAATGCCCGCCCGGTAGGGGCATTCGAGGGGCCGATTCTGTTCGTGGCGCAGAGCGAGTATCCAGACGCCACTCCGCTGGAGATTCGCCGCGAGCTGGATTACCTGGCCGACCGGGGGCTGTTGCGTCTGGAAAAACAGCCCAGCGGCAAGTGGTTCGCCGACCTGACTCGCTACGGTACCGACATGGCGGAATACACCATCGACTGCGCTCCCGGCATCGCCCGGCCGCAGAAGTACTGGTGACCGCCATGGGCCGCAAGTCTTCGATTATCCGTCTACCCGAAGCGATCAAGTCCTATATCGAAGGCAAGCTGGCCGAGGGCCAGTTGACCTTGGACGAGCTGATCAGCGATCTGCGCGCACGCTTCCCTGAGCAGGCCGAGGAAGGCGAGTTACCCAGCCGGGCGGCCGTGCATCGCTATGGCCAAAAGCTGGAGCGGCGCTTGTCGGCTATCCGCGCCAGTACCGAAGCGGCAAAGATCATCCGCGCCCAGGCGGGTGACAAGGAAGACGCTCGCAGTGAAGCGTTGACGGCGATGATCCAGTCCGAGTTGTTCGAGTCGATCATGGCCCTGCAGGAAGCCGGTGACGAGGAGATGGACCCGGCCGAACGGGTAGGCCTGCTGGCCACTGCTGCGAAGAACATCGCCACCCTCACGCGCAGCTCGGTGACCCTGAAGAAGTACCAGAACGAAGCCGAGGAACGTGCCCGCAAGGCGTTGCTGGCCGAGCAGGCCGTGAAGCTCGATGAGATGGGCAAAGCCGGCACGCTTAGCGCCGAGACCTTGCAGCGCATCCGTCAGGAGGTCTACGGGCTATGAGCGACAAGCAGCCTGCTATCCAGTTATTCAACTACCAGAAGCAATGGCTGCTTGATCGTGAGCGCTTCAAAATCGCCATGTTCGCCCGCCAGACCGGCAAGACGTTCACCAGTACCCTGGAGATCGTCGATGACTGCTTCGACGTCGAGTCGCGCGGTGGCCGCACTCGCTGGGTGATCCTGTCCCGAGGCGAGCGCCAGGCCAAGGAGGCCATGGAGGAAGGCGTGAAGAAGCACTGCCGCGCCTACAACATGGCGGTGCAGGAGATCGAGGGCGAGTTCAAGGGCAGCAACGGTGAGCGTTTCACCATGCTCGATGTTGTGCTGCCGGGTGGTTCCAGGATCACCGCGTTGCCGGCCAATCCCGACACCGCTCGTGGCTTCAGTGCCAACGTGTTCCTGGACGAATTCGCCTTCCACCAGGACAGCCGCAAGATCTGGACGGCGCTGTTTCCTGTGATTTCCAACGGCTGGAAGCTACGCATCACCAGCACGCCCAACGGCAAGGGCAACAAGTTCTACGAGCTGATGACCGACAAGAAGCTCGCCGATGTCTGGTCGCGGCATGTAGTCGACATCCACCGTGCAGTAGCGGATGGCCTACCTCGCAACGTCGAGGAGATGCGCGCGGCGCTCAACGACGAGGACGCCTGGGCCCAGGAATTCGAACTGAAGTGGCTGGACGAAGCCAGCTCCTGGTTGAGCTACGAACTGATCAACGATGTCGAGCATGACCAGGCCGGACGGCCTGATCTCTATACCGGTGGGCCGTGCTTCATTGGCGTCGATATCGGCGCGCGCAATGACCTGTTTGTTATTTGGGTGCTTGAGCAAATCGGTGACGTGTACTGGACGCGGGAGATCATCACCCGCAAGCGGGCTCCGTTTCACGAGCAGGATGCACTGCTGGATGACGTGTTCACCCGTTACCGCGTGTTGCGCTGCTGCATGGATCAGACCGGTATGGGTGAGAAGCCAGTAGAGGATGCCAAACGTCGCCATGGCTCCATGCGTGTCGAAGGTGTGATCTTCGGTACCGCCAGCAAACTGACCATGGCCACCCGTGGCAAGGAAGTGTTCCAGGACATGCAGATCCGCATTCCCTTGGGCGACACCGAGCTGCGCAACGACCTGCACAAATTACAGAAAGTCGCTGGCCCAACCGGAGCCCCGCGCTTTATTGCCGAGTCCGACTCAGCCGGCCACGCCGACCGCACCTGGGCGTGTTTCCTCGCTCTCAACGCCAGCGACGGCCCCAATGGCCCGGTCACCGTCAAATCCCGTCGCCCACGTCAGGGCGCGCACATGACCCAGGGGTACGCATGAGCAGTAAAGGTCTGTGGGTTAGCCCCACCGAGTTCGTCCGTTTCAGTGAGCCCGCTTCAGGTAAGGGACTCACCGACCATATCGCCAGCCGGGGTCGCAGCTTCGACTCCCAAGCATTGGGCATGTACCTGCCCAACCCCGACCCGATTCTCAAGGCTCAAGGCAAAGACATCACCGTCTACCGCGACTTGCGCAGTCAGGCCTTGGTGGGCGGCAACATCCGTCGCCGCAAGTCTGCGGTGCTTGCTCTGGAGCGCGACCTCAAGCGTGGTAATGCCCCGGTGCGGGTCGAGCGTTTCATCAGCGACTGGTTAGCCGACCTCGATCTTGACCGCATCATCCGCGAGCTGCTCGATGCGCCGTTGTTTGGCTTCCAGCCTATTGAGCTGATGTGGCGTCCGCTGGGCCTGCACCTGGTACCCGAGGATCTGCTGGGCAAGCCGGCTGAGTGGTTCCTCTACGACCAGGACAACCAGCTGCGCTTCCGGGCCCGTGATGCTGGCCTGCAGGGCGAGCTGTGCGACCCACAACGTTTTGTGGTGGCGCGCCAGGATGCGACCTACAACAACCCTTACGGCTTCGCCGATCTGTCCATGTGCTTCTGGCCTGTGGTGTTCATGAAGGGTGGCCTGAAGTTCTGGGTGCAGTTCACCGAGAAGTACGGCTCGCCCTGGGTGATCGGCAAGCACCCGCGTGGCGCAGCCACCCACGAGACCGACCTGCTGCTGGACAGCCTGGAGGCCATGGTGCAGGACGCCGTGGCAGCGATCCCGGATGACTCCAGCGTTGAGATTCTCGAAGCGGCAGGCAAGAGTGCCAGTGCCGATGTATTCCGTGAGTTGCTGGTTTATTGCCGCAGCGAGATCAACGTGGGCCTGCTCGGCCAGAACCAGACCACCGAGGCCAACAGCAATAGAGCCAGTGCCACAGCGGGCCTGGAGGTCGCCAAGGACATCCGCGATGGTGACAAGAGCATCGTCGCCGCCACCCTCAATGCCGCCATTCGCCTGGTGGTCGACCTCAACTTCGGCGAAAACGTCGCGGCCCCGGTGTATGAGCTGTGGGAACAGGAGGAGATCGACAAGACCCTGGCCGAGCGCGACAAGAACCTCACCGATGCAGGCGTGAAGTTCACCCCGGCCTACTGGAAGCGCATGTACAACCTGGAAGACGGGGACATTGCTGAAGCGCCTGCAGTTGAGGCTGATCCGGCTTTTGCCGAGCCGACCCTGCGGCCGATCCTAGATCAGGTTGCGCTCGACCAGGTAATCGACAACCTGCCGGCTGAGCTGCTCCAGGAGCAAGCCCAACAGGCTATAGCACCAGTGATTGAAGCACTGCTGCGCGGACGTTCGGAGACCGAAGTCCTGGGCTTGTTGGCCGAGGCGTACCCGTTGATGGATGACCAGGCCTTGCAGCAGACCCTGACCCGCCTGCTGTTCATCGCAGGCACCTGGGGCCAGTTGACGGCCAACGCGGATCGGGAGGACTGATGGCCAAGGCACCCACCCCAGCCGACCTGCAGGCCATCTTCGGCCTGGAGCCCGAGAAGGCCATCGCCTACCTCGCCGCCAAGGGCTATGCCATTACCTGGAACTGGCAGGAGATGCTCGATCAGGCGCACGACCAGGCCTTCACCGTGGCCAAGGCGATGCGCCTGGATTTGCTCTCGGATATCCGCGACGCACTTGAAACCGCCTTGCAGGATGGGCAAACCCTCAAGCAGTTCATCGAGCAGCTGCAACCGGTGCTGGAAGCCCAGGGCTGGTGGGGTAAGCAGGTAATCGTCGACGGTGCAGGTAATGCCGAGCTGGTGCAGCTGGGCAGCCCGCGCCGGCTGAAAACCATCTACCAGACCAACCTGCAGAGCGCCTACATGGCCGGCCGCAAGGCAAGCATGGAAGACAGCGCCGACACCCACCCGTACTGGCGCTATGTGGCCATCCTCGACGGTCGTACCCGGCCCAGTCATCGCGCGCTGAATGGCAAGGTGTATCGCCATGATGACCCGGTGTGGTCGGCAATCTACCCGCCCAACGGCTTCAACTGTCGCTGCCGGGTGACTGCATTGTCTGGCTCTGCGCTCACGCGTAAGGGCCTCCAAGTGGAGAGCAGTGCCGGGCGCATGCAGACCGAAACGGTAGAGATCGGCGTGGACAAGCGCACAGGCGAGATCCGCACAGCCCAGGTGACCGGCGTGCGCACCACCGATACAGCAGGCAAGTCGGTGATGTTCCGCACCGACCCAGGCTTTAACCATGCACCGGGTACCGGGCTGGCTGAAACGCTGAAGCGCAAACAGGCCGCTGCTGGCCTGCAGGAGGTTTGAGATGTTCACCGTCCAGTTGGAGCATCAACGTCTGCAGGAAACCCTGCGCACTATCGAGTGGGCCGTAGGTGACCTGTCTCGGCTGATGCGTGGCATCGCTGCCGAGCTGGCCAGCCAGACCGAGGAGAACTTCGAGGAGCAAGGCCGGCCCGACTGGCAGCCGCTGTCGGATGCCACGACTGAGCGACGGACGAAGTCCGGCACCTGGCCGGGTCAGATGCTGCAAGTTAGCGCTGGTGGTCTGGCGGCATCCATCACCACTCAATCAGACGACAGCTCCGCACTGGTTGGCAGCAACAATCCCTACGCGGCCATGATGCAGTTCGGCGGTAGCAAGTCCGACTTCCCTCACTTGTGGGGTGACATTCCTGGTCGTGAGTACTTGCCCATGGATGCCGATGGCCAGCTGCAGCCAGAAGCCGAGGAAGCCATCCTCGATTTGGCCATGGATAACCTGAAAAGAGCCGCCCGCCTGTAAGGCCCTCTGCTGCGTTTTGCGGGGATATGCGCTCCGGTTCATCGCCCCGCACCCCAGAAAATCGCTGTAAAGGCTTTATAAAGCCATATCGCGCCGTTCCTATCCTGCCTCTCGGGTGCAAATCCAGCAGCACGGTGCGAATCTCCCCGAAAACTCTTTAAACCCGATTAAAAGTCTGCAGCCGGCTCGGGCGGCAGGCTGTGCGCATGTACTACCACCCAAGCGCGCAGCCCATGAAGCCAATCCATATCTTCAAGCCCGGTAAGCACGTCGCCATGAGCGGTGTGAGCCTCAACTTCAGCGAGTCCGACCTGGCCGCAACAGTGCGTGCCTATGACCCGGCATTGCACGAAGCACCGCTGGTGCCTGGTCATCCCAAGCACGACGCACCGGCCGGTGGCTGGGTCAAGTCACTGGCCAGCAGCGCCGATGGTTTGGTCGCCGAGCCGCACCAGGTTGCCCCGGAGTTCTCCGAGCAGATCGCCAGCAACCGCTTCAAGAAGATCTCCGCCTCCTTCTATCACCCCGGCGCGCCGAACAACCCGGTGCCGGGCGTGTACTACTTGCGCCATGTCGGCTTCCTCGGTGCCCAGCCACCAGCGGTGAAAGGCCTGCGTCCTATCGAGCTGGCCGAGGGCGAGGAAGGTGTTGTCGAGTTCTCCGACTACGGCCACGAAGTGGGTGCCAGCCTTTGGCGTCGCCTGCGCGACTGGCTGATCTCCGACCGAGGTCTGGATGTGGCCGACCAGGTCATCCCCGACTGGCAAATCAAATCCCTGGACGAAGTCGCCCGCCGCGAAGACGAGCCGCGTCCTTCCTTTTCCGAACCAACCCCAACCGCAACCACTGAGGAATCCACTGTGACGCCCGAAGAAATTGCCGCCATCCAGGCTGAAAACCTGCGGCTGAAGAACCAGGTGCAGTTGCACCAGGATCAACAGCTCCAATCCCGCAAGGAATCCACTCATGCCACCAATGTGGCGTTCGCCGAGGAACTGGTGGCCGCTGGCAAGCTGTTGCCTAAGCACACCGCCGCACTGATCGCCTGTCTGGACTTCGCCGAGGACGGTGATACCCCGCTGGAGTTCGGCGAAGGCGACGCCCGTCAGCCAGTGTCTGCCGGCCTCAAGGCCATCTTCGGCGACCTGCCGCAGCAGATCGACTTCGCCGAGCAGGCCAGCGGTGCTCGCCGCAGTGGCGACGCACAGGTCGCCGACCTGGAGTTCGCCGAGAAGAACACCGATCCCGACCGCCTTGCCCTGCATGCCCGCGCCACTCAGCTGGCTGCAGACAAGAACATCCCCTACGAGTCGGCCGTGCGCCAACTCATCACCCTGTAAGGAGTTGAGCAGCCATGGCTGACCGTCTCAAGCAACTACGGATCGTTGATCCGGTACTGACCAACATCGCGCGCGGCTATCGCAATGCGCAATTTGTCGGCGAAGCACTGTTCCCGCTCGCTGATATGGACAAGGAAGCGGGCATCGTGCCGCTGTTCGGTAAGGAAGCCTTCCGCCTGTGGGACACCGAGCGCGCTATTCGTGCCCAGTCCAATGTGATGACCCCCGACGACACCAACACCCTGGACGTGGTGCTGCGCGAGCATGACCTGTCCTATCCGGTGGATTACCGCGAACAGGCCGAGTCGATGTTCGACGCCGAGGCCCGCGCGGCTAAGCGCGTCAAGGAAGCCATCGACCTGCGCCGTGAAGTGTCCTGCGCCGCGCTGGCACAAAACGTCAACACCTACCTCAGTGGCGGCAAGGTTGCCCTGGCTGGTGCCAGCCAGTGGAGCGCCAATGGCGGCGATCCTGTGGCGGTGGTCGAGACCGGCAAGGAAGTGGTGCGCTCGCGCATTGGTGTGCGCCCGAACACCATCCTGATGGGTGTCTCGGTGTACGCGGCTTTGAAGTTCCACTCCAAGCTGCAGGCCGCACTGGGTAGCAACGAAACCAAGCTCCTCACCCTGGAGCACCTGCGCGCGCTGTTCGGCATCCAGAACATCGTGGTTGGCGAAGGTCTGGCCGGCGACACCACCACGGCGGATATCTGGAGCGACAACCTGGTGCTGGCCTATGTGGCTCAGCAAGGTGCGGGCGAGAAGTCGGACTACGAGACCCCGTCCTTCGGTTACACCCTGCGCAAGAAGGGCATGCCGGAAACGGACAAGTACGACACCAACGGCGGCAAGGTGCGCTATGTGCGCCACACCGACATGTACAAGCCCGTGGTGGTTGGCGCTGACGCCGGTTACCTGATCTCCGACATCGTCGCCTGAGGTGAGCCATGAGCGATAAAACCAAGGCCTACCGCGTTGTAGGCATCGACCTGGACATCGACGGCGAGCGCGTCCCCGAAGGCAGCGAGATCGAGCTGGTGGCTGAGCCCGGCCCACGGCTGGCGCGTTACCTGGAGCCCATCGAGAGCGCCGCCCCGGCCAAGTCGGGCAAGAGTGCCAAAGCCTCTGAGGAGACCAAAGTATGAAGTCGCAACAAGTAATCCTGATCACCTCGGTGGTGGCCGCAGTCGAGCTGACCCGCCGTCGCTTCGTTGGCTTTGACGGCAACGTCTGCGCCAACGGTGCCAAGGCGCTGGCTGTGGTCGAAGCCGACACCGCTGCTGGCAACGTCGCTCCGGCCAACGTCCTGGGCGTGATCCTGGTGGAAGCCGGTGCGGCTATCTCGGCCGGTGCCGAGGTTCAGTCCGATGCCAGCGGCAAGGCCATCACCAAGGCTGCCGGTATCAGTAACGGCATCGCCTGGGACGCCGCCACGGCGGCTGGCGATGTGATTCGCATCGTGCGAGGTATCTGACGATGGATAACCAGCATCGCCAGATATCTGGCTACCGCGAACTGAGCCAGGCCGAGATCGATCAGATGAACGCCGTGAAGGCCAAGGCGGCTGAGGTGGGAGCGCTACTCGATTCGCTTTCGGCTTCAGCTGGCCTGGATCAGCGTTGGGTTGGTATCGCTCGCAGTCACCTGCAGCAGGGCTTTATGGCGGCAGTCCGCGCCATCGCCCAGCCCACCACGTTCTGAGGCCAGCCATGCACTACTGCACCCGCGCCGATATCGGCAAGGCCATCCCGGA
Organism: Pseudomonas anguilliseptica; assembly: GCF_900105355.1. Taxonomy (NCBI): domain Bacteria; kingdom Pseudomonadati; phylum Pseudomonadota; class Gammaproteobacteria; order Pseudomonadales; family Pseudomonadaceae; genus Pseudomonas; species Pseudomonas anguilliseptica. The sequence continues at coordinate 3,409,279 of NZ_FNSC01000001.1, read as the reverse complement.
GCTGACGCTGATTCAGCTCTCCAACGATGACCCCACCGCCGAGCTGCCCAATGAGAGCGTGATCGAGGACGGCGTCCGCCAGGCTGAAGAGCTGGTGGACGGCTACCTGCGAGGCCGCTACGACCTGCCGCTCGATCCGGTACCGAGCGTGCTGCGGGATGCCGTGGTGTACCTAGCCCGCCACTGGTTGTACCAACGCCGCCCCGAGGGAGCGCTCCCCGAGGCGGTGAAGGACAGCCGCAAGGACACCCTCAAGCTGCTGGAGAGCATTCGTGATGGCGTGGTCACCCTGGGCATGCCCACGGGTGAGGCCGCACCGGAGCCGGGCAAGATCCGCGCTCGCGCTCGTCGCCAGCAGTTCGGCGATGACTTCCTGGGGCGCTACTGATGAACCAGACCGAGCAGCTCCTGGATGCGATTGTCGAGCGCCTGAAGGCAGCAATGGGCCGCGATCTGATGGTGGAACTGTTCCCGGAGAACCCGGCGCAGTACCGCCTCAACCACCCACGCGGCGCTGTCCTAGTGGCGTTCGGCAAGTCGACCTTCGGCGGCTCCCAGGCCACCGATGCAATGTTCCAGGAGCGCAACCTGGTCATCAGCCTGACCCTGGTGTTCCGCCAGCTCAACGGCAAGGACGGTGCGGTCAGCTACCTGGACCGCATCCGAGACACGCTGACTGGATGGTGGCCACCGCATTGCGACCAAGCCTGTCGTCCGGTCTCTGAGCGTTTCATCGGTCACCTGCAGGGCGTTTGGCAGTACGGCCTGGATATCGCAACCCGTGCAACTCAATTGCAATCCATGGCACCACCGGCGGGCGCGCCGCTGCTGCCACCCACCTTTGAGGGAACTCTATGAAACTCAAGCGCTACCGCTATTCCGGCCCGCAGAGCGCTGCATCTCTGCGCGTGGGCAAGGCTGGCGAGCTGCTGGATGTCCAGCTGCTGCCAGGCCAGCCCGTTGATCTGCCACCCGAGCATGAATACACCCAGGTACTGCTGGCCCTGAACCACCTGGAGCCGTTGGCGGATGACGCCGCTCCGGCCGAGAAGAAAGGAGAGAAAGCGTAATGGCTGCCAACTATCTACACGGCATTGAAACCCTGGAAGTCGAGCGCGGGCCGCGTGCCATCCGCGTGGTCAAGTCTGCGGTGATCGCGCTGATTGGTGCTGCGCCGGTTGGGCCGGTGAACACCCTGACGCTGTCGCTGAATGATCGCGATGGTGCCCAGTTCGGCCCCGAGCTGCCTGGCTTCAGCATTCCGCAGGCACTGGCCGGCATTTATGACTTCGGTGCGGGTACCGTCATCGTGGTCAACGTCCTCGACCCGGTGATCCACCGCACGGACGTTGTGGCCGAGGCTCGCCAGTTCGGCAACAACGACCGCCTGAAGCTCGGCCATGGTGCGCTGCAGGTGCTAGCGCTCAAGTCGAATGACGGCAACACCACCTATCAGCTCAACACCGACTACACCCGTGACATGCTCACTGGTGAGGTGGTGCGCAAGCCTGGTGGCAACATCCCGGCGAATGCCCAGGTCAAGGCTGACTACACCTATGCCGACCCGAGCAAGGTCACCCCGGCCGACATCATTGGCGCGGTGACCATCGCGGGCCTGCGCACCGGCCTCAAGGCTTTCCCGGATAGCTACAACCTGTTTGGCTTCTTCCCCAAACTGTTCATCGCGCCTGGCTTCTCGACCCTCAACGCGGTCAGCGTTGAGCTGATCGCAGCCGCTGAGCAGATGGGCGGCGTGGCTTATATCGACGCGCCTATCGGCACTACGCCGCAGCAGGTACTCGCTGGCCGTGGCCCGCTCGGCAGCATCAACTTCAACACCAGCAGCGACCGCGTGCGTCTGTGCTACCCGCACGTCAAGGTGTACGACGCCGCCACTGATGGCGAGCGCCTGGAGCCGCTGTCGATCCGCGCTGCGGGCCTGCGTGCCAGGGTGGACTATGACAAGGGCTACTGGTGGAGCAGCTCCAACCAGGAGCTGGTCGGCGTGATCGGCCTGGAGCGTCCGCTCACTGCACGGGTTGATGACCCGGACAGCGAGGTCAACCTGCTCAACGAGGCTGGCGTCACCACGGTGTTCAACAGTTTCGGTACCGGCCTGCGGCTGTGGGGTAACCGCACGGCAGCCTGGCCGACCGTGATCCACATGCGCAACTTCGAGAACGTGCGCCGCACCAAGGATATCGTCGACGAGTCGATCCGCTACAGCTCGCTGCAGTTCGTTGATATGCCGGTCACCCAGTCGCTGCTCGATAGCGTCACGGAAAGCGTCAACCTGTTCTTCCGCAAGCTTATCGGTGACGGTGCGTTGCTCGGCGGTGAGTGCTGGTTTGACCCGGCGCGCAACCCGCAGACCGAGCTTGAACTGGGGCATGTGCTGTTCAACTACAAACTGACGGTACCGCTGCCGTTCGAGCGCGGCACCTTCGAAACCGAGATCACCGGGGAATACCTGGCCAACCTGAAGGGGGCTGCATAAATGGCAGGCGTAAACGCGCATCGCATCACCAACGCCAACCTGTACTTGGACGGGCAAGACTTCTTCGCCAAGTCCGAGGAGATCGAGCTGGGCAGCGTCAAGGCGGTCATGTCCGACTTCCAGGGCCTGGGTATGGTCGTTCTGATCGAGCTGCCGGACGGCCTAGACAAGTTGGAAGGCAAGATCGTCTGGAACAGCCTGTACAAGGAAGCCGGCAGCAAGCTGGCCAGCCCCTTCAAGACTGTGCAGCTCCAGTGCCGCAGCAACGTCCAGGTGTTCAACAACGGTGGCCTGGTGGACGAGATCCCGCTGGTTACCCTGATGACCATCATGCCCAAGGAATACAACCTGGGCAGCTTCAAGCCGCGTGACCCGTCGAAGTTCGAGACACCGTTCTCAGCCATCTTCGTGCGCCAGCTGCTGAACGGCGAGGAAGTGCTGCTCCTGGACTACCTGGCCAATATCTTCCGCGTGGGCGGCGAGGATCAATTGGCCAAGTACCGACGCAACATCGGACAGGCATAGTTTTAACGGATGGGCACGGATGCCCAGGACACGGAAGTCAGAAGCCCCGCTTAGTGCGGGGCTTCGCTTTTATCCCTTGCGCTTCAGGGTGCTGATGTAGCCGCGCAGGTGGGTCAGTGCGGCATGCTCAGGATTGAGTCCGCGCAGCATAGTGCGCCGCTCGCTGCCATCGGGCAGGTAGGTCAGCAGCTCGTCGCCGATCTCGATATAGCTGGCCGTATAGGTCTCGCCTTCATGCTCCAGGGTAACGTTTTCTTCCATCACAGCCTCCGCGCTGGGTTATGGGCGCTTCTCTTTAAACCAGATTAAAAGGCAGCGCCAGTGTTAGGCGCGATGCTCAGGGCTCTTACACAGAGCAACCGATCTCATTGATCAACCTGGAGCATAAAGCATGGCCGATAAACCCAACGTAACTCTCAAGCATCCGTTCACCACCGCTGCTGGCCAGAAAGTCGAGCGGCTGGAATTCCGTCGCCTGACAGTAAAAGACCTGCGTGCAGCCAATGAACAGGCGTCTGGCAATGCTGCAGTCGAAGAGCTGGTGCTCATGTCGCGCTCGGTCGGGCTTGTCCTGGAAGACCTGGATGCCATGGACATTGCGGACTACAAGTCCGCCCAGGAGCAGTTTCGGCTCTTGTCGGATTGATACCAGCCACCTCGACGAGTGCGAAGCCTTGCTTGCCAGGTGGTTCCGCTTTCAGCCCTCGGAGATCGAGCAGCTGACAGTAGAACGCTTCCTGACCTGGTGCGAGCAGGCCGAGCAGCAAATCCGCCAGCAAAGCGAAGCCAGCCGTGAGCAACCGTAGCCTTAGAGTAGGTCTAGAGATCGGCGCATCCGCCCGTGGGGTTCTTCCCCTGCTGGGCGGGGTGCGCCGCACCCTGACGGGCCTTGGTGACACGGCCAGCAAGCTGACTCGCCAGCATGCCGAGCTGGGAGCCTCGATCCAGCGCAACCTCGGTACGCTGGCACCCAGTACCGTCGCGGCGCTCAACCGCGACTATGTTCGCCTTGGGCAAACCCTCGACACCGTTCGCCGCAAGCAAGAGCAACTCACGGCCCGCCTGGCGCGGCGTGATCAGCTGCGCAATCAACGCGCCGAGTTGCGCTCCGGTGTGCTGGAGACCGTTGCTATCGGGGCCAGCGCGGCGCTGCCGGTCAAGCTGGCCATCGACTATGAGTCGGCCATGGCCGATGTGAAGAAGGTGGTCGACTTCGACACTCCGGATGGCTTCGTCAAGCTCGGCGATGAACTCCTCAAGATGACCCGCACCTTGCCTTTGGCCGCTTCAGAGCTGGCAGCCATTGCCGCCAGTGGTGGTCAGCTGGGTGTTGCAGCGGCGGATATTCCCAAGTTCACCGAGACCGTGGCGAAGATGTCCACGGCCTTCGACATGGCCGCCGAGGAAGCCGGTGACTCGATGGCCAAGCTGGCCAACGTGTACCAGATCCCGATCTCGCAGATCGGTCGCATTGGCGATGCGATCAACCACCTGTCCAACGCCTCGCCGGCCAAGGCGCGCGATATCGTCCAGGGCTTGAATCGGGTGGGTGGTGTAGCCAAGCAGTTCGGCCTGGTCGAGACCCAGGCCGCAGCCTTGGTGAATGCCTTTGTCAGTTTGGGCAAGCCGCCCGAGGTGGCCGGTACCGCCATCAACGGCATGTTGGCGAAGCTGGCCACGGCCGATAAGCAGCCGAAGAAGTTCCAGCGTGCCCTGCAGGAAATGGGTATGACGGCCGAGGGGTTGAAAGCCTCCATTGCCCAGGATGCGCAGGGCGCACTGACCAGCTTCCTGAACACCCTGAGCAAGGTGCCGAAAGCCGATCAGATGGGCGTCCTGGTCGATCTGTTCGGCCTGGAGTACGCCGATGATGTGGCGGTGCTGGCAGGCTCGATGGATACCTACGCCAAGTCCCTGGCACTGGTGAACAAGTCCTCGAACTACGAAGGTTCGATGGAGAAGGAACTCCAGGCTCGGGCCGAAACAACCGAGAACAATCTGCGGTTGCTCAAAAACAGCATGGTCGAGTTGGGGGTGAATGTCGGTGCCGCGTTACTCCCATCACTGAATAGCCTGGTTGATACGCTCAAGCCAATGATTTGGGGCTTTTCAACCTGGGCAAAAGAGAACCCCGAGGTCGTCAGCGGCGTGATCAAGCTGGTGGCCGGAGCTGTTGCGCTGAAGTTGGGCGTTGTCGGCCTGTCTTACGGGTTGAGCCTGGGAGCTTCTGGCCTGAACGGAGTGGGCATCGCGATCTCGCTGCTGTCCGGCAAGTTCACCATGATGCGCGCCATGCTGTTGCTGGGCGGCCGTCTTGGCCCATTCATCACCGGGCTTAGCCTGTTGCGTGGCGGGGCGATGCGGCTTGCGCCTGCACTTGGTATGGCGCGCACGGCGGTGCTCTGGCTGGGCCGCGCACTTCTGATGAACCCCATCGGCCTGCTGATCACCGGCATCGCTCTGGGGGCCTACCTGATCTACCGCTACTGGGAGCCGATCAAGGGCTTCTTCGGCGGGCTGTGGACGGAGATCAAGGCCGGTTTCAGCGGTGGCCTGACGGGCATCCTCGGCCTGCTGGTCAACTTCAGCCCGCTGGGCCTGTTCTACCGGGCGTTCAGCGGTGTCATGAATTACTTCGGGATCGAGCTGCCGGGCAAATTCACCGACTTCGGCGGCATGCTGATCAGCGGCCTGGTCAATGGCATTACGGCGAAGCTCAGCTCTGCCAAGGAAACGGTCGTCGGGTTCGGCAGTGACGTGGCTGGCTGGTTCAAGAGTACTTTGGGTATCCAGAGTCCAAGCCGAGTCTTCATGGCTGCCGGAGCCAACGTCTCCGAAGGTGCTGCGATTGGTATCACCGCCAAGCGGGGGTTGGTCAAGCGTGCCGCCTTGGGAATGGCAGCCGCGACTGCAGTCAGCCTTGCCACCCCGCAACTGGCTGCAGCCGAGGGGCCAGCTGCAACTGCAAGTCGCGTGGCCAACCTGGCACGAAGCGTTGGCCCTGCAGCTCTGTCAGGCCAAGCCAGTGGCGGCATCACCATCCACTACGCCCCGAAGATCACCGTCCAGGGCGGCGGCCCTGGTACTCAGGAGGCTGTCCAGCAGGCCCTGCAGCTATCGCGTAATGACCTGGAGAAATTGATGCGTGAAGTCATCGCCGATCAGCAGCGGAGGGCCTTCTGATGTGGGCAGTACTCGGCGATATCGAGTTCGAGGTGAAGTATCACCCCGGCCGGCAGGATGAGCGCTCAGCCGCGGACTACGCCCAGCATGCGTTGATCCAGGGTAAGCCGCGCTTGGAGTGGGTAGGCGACAGCCTCGACGAGCTGACCCTGGAGCTGACCCTGCACTCAATGCTGGTCGACCCCGAGCTGCAGATCCGTCGCCTGAAGGAGGCAAAGAGCGCCCACGAGCCGCTGCCCTATGTACTGGGCTCGGGTGACTATCGCGGGATCTACCTGCTCACCGAGGTGTCGGTCACCACCCGCAAGACAGATCCTCAGGGCCGGTTGGTCTCGGCCACGGTGAGCCTCAACCTGCTGGAGTACTCCGGTAAATACACCAAGCCGCTACCACGGCCGAGGGCGTTGGTGTCCAACCTGGCCGCCAACCCGATGGCCCGCGTGGGCGGTGCAGCGCCTGCGCTGGTGACCCCCACACAAAAGGCCCTGGGCATGGCCAAGGTTGCTGGCAACTACCTGCGTGCCGGGGTGGATGCCTTCAATTTTGTGAAGACCCTGCGCGACAACCCGGCCGCTGTGCTGGCCCAGGCGCCACGTCTGCTCAGCCTAACCGGGCAAGCGCTGCAGCCCCTGCAGGAGTTCCAGCTGGCTGCCGGACTGATGGAGGACGGAGCCGACCTGGTGCAACTGGGCCTGTCGGTGACCAGCGAGGTGCAACTCGCCCAGGGCGCGCTCAACCCAATCCGCCCGGAGGCCATCATTAGCCAGGTGGACTACGCAACCAACCGCATCGAGTTGGCCCAGGGCCGACTGAGCGGTGCATCAACCCGCCTGGCAGGCCTGGCCGTCGATGTGATCAGCCGGAGGGCATGACATGGCAGCCGAATACCTAACCCACACCACCGTTGAGGGGGAGCGCTGGGATCAGCTGGCCTTCACCTACTACGGCGATGCAATGCGCTACGAACCGATTGTCCGCGCCAACCTGCAGGTGCCCATGACCCGCGCACTACCGGCCGGGCTGACCCTGCGCATTCCGGTGCTCGATGCCCTACCCAGCAGCGAGGATCTGCCGCCGTGGTTCAAGTGAACGAGATTCCTGGCCGCGACACGGCCGAACCAACCGTCTGGCGCATTGGCTACCAGGGCCGCGACCTCACGGCTGACCTCGCGCCCTATGTGTTGGGCGTGACCTGGACGGACTACCTCAGCGGCCAGTCCGACGAGATCAGCATCGAGCTGGAGGACGTGGACGGCAAATGGCTCACCACCTGGTACCCGATCAAGGGTGACGCCCTGACACTGAGCATGACCTACCCAGGGCAGGCACCGCTGAACTGCGGCAGCTTTGAGGTGGACGAGATCAACACCAGCGGCCCGCCCTCAGTGGTGGTCATACGCGGGCTGTCTGCAGGTGTCAGCAAGGGCGTGCGCACCCGCAAGGGCTATGCCTACGAGAACACCACGCTGGCCGAGATCGCCACCCAGGTGGCCAAGCGCAACAAGTTCGAGCTGGTGGGCGAGATCAAGCCCCTGCAGATCGACCGTATCACCCAGTTCCAGGAACGCGACCTGGCCTTTATCACCCGCGTGGGCCGCCAGTACGGCTACGCAGTCAAGCTGCGTGAGAACAAGCTGATCTTCACTGCAATGGCTGGTCTGCGCGATGGCGCGCCAGTGCGCACGATCAGCCGCAAGGAATGCAGCCGCTACGACCTCAAGGACAAGATCAAGGACGTGTTCCGCACGGCCAAGAACACCCACCACGACCCGGACACCCAGAAGACCATCAGCAGCCAGGCGCAGGACACCCGCGCACCGGATAGCCAGGTGGGCATGGAGACCAGCGCCGACGAGCTGCGCATCAACCAGCGTGCACCAGACGCAGAAAGCGCCCAAGCCCAGGCCGATGCAGCCCTCGGTGAGGCCAATGACGAGCGTGCCGGCGGCAGCCTGACCCTGCCAGCCGACCGCCGCCTGGTGGCCGGTGCAGTGGTGACCCTGGACGCCAGCTGGGGCCGCATGGCCGGTGACTACCTGATCAACCAAGCCCGCCACAGCAAGCGCCGCAGCAGCGGCACCACGGCCGATATCGAGATCCGTCGGGTTACGCCTGCGCCGGTACCGCTAATGCGTGCCCTGGCCGGTGAGCCCACCCAGGCCAGCAACGAGGCAACCGCATGAGGCGTGAAGAACTGGATGGCTTGCAGTTTGGCTTGGTCAGCTCGGTGGACTATCTCAGCTGCCGGGTGAAGGTAAGCCTGGAAGAGTTCGATGGGCTGGAGACCTGGTGGTTAAAGGTGCCGCAGCGGCACACCAAGGCCACCAAGAGCCGCCCCCCGTGACGGACAAGGACACCCACTACCTGCGCTTCAGTGACGGCACGATCCTCACCTATGACCGGGCGACCCACGCCCTGGTAGTGGACTGCGTCGGCAGCGCACTGGTGAAGACTGCCAAGACAGTGACCGTTCAGGCCGGTCAGCCGGTGCTGGTGGTAGCGCCCAGGGTGACCCTGGATACCCCGGAAACCATCATGACCGGCAGCCTGCAGGTTGCCGGGCCGGTCGCGATCACTGGAGATGTCACCCTGGCAGCCGGCCTGCAGGCTGTTGGTGATATCCAGACCCAGGGCAAGGTGCTGGATCAGGGCGGGAACTCGAATCACCACAGCCACTGACAGAATCAGTAGCGAAGGTTTTCCAGGTATGGATTCAGCGAGATGAACTTTGAGGCTTCAAGCTTTAGCTCTCTGGAAGCGTGATCCCAGAACACCACCTCTACTGTGAAACCCTTAGATTTCAGAGCCTTTACGGCTGGTACAAAGTCGCCATCGCCTGCAACTAGAACCACAGTATCTTCACCAGGTACGCCATCCGATAGGGCATCGACGAGCATTAAGGTGACGATTCCGGTATCGACTTTTTTCTCTTTATTGGCAACGTTGCGATCTTCTAGATGCAAGACGAATCCTGCTGCTTCAGCAATTTTCCAAATACCATCGTTGGGTGGGGGCGTGAGCCGAATAGGGCCGCACGCTTGGTTTTTGATGGGTCGTTGTCAGTCAAGAACTTATGAGGTTTGCCAAAGCTGATGGTGTATCCCTGATCCAATATTCCATCGTGCATTGCCTCGCCGATATTTTTGGCAAGGCCTTGCTGAACTGCACTCACCCTGCGGCCTTCGAGATAGAGATTAGAGTTGTCGATGTATATGAAGTCTGACATGGAACCTTCCTTTGGCTTTAGACGGACTGAGATATTGCAACTCTTTAAACCCGATTAAAAGGACGAGCAGGCAGGATTGCCCACCATGGGCGCATGACCACGCCCATCCCCTATACCAGCATCACCTCCGCCCACTGGCAGCCGGCACTCGGTACGCCCGGTGAAGTGGTCGAGGGCCTGCGTGATATCGACCAGGCCATCCGCATCATCCTGACCACGCCGCGTGGCAGCGACCCGCACCGCCCCGAGTTCGGCAGCGACATCAACCTGTATATCGACTGGCCCACCAACCGCGTTGTGCCACATCTGGTGCGCGAGGCTGTGGACGCCATTCGCCGTTGGGAGCCGCGCGTCACGGTGGTTCAGGTACTGGTCGAGATCGAGGGCGAGCGCATCACCCTGCGGGTGCAGTGGAAGGTGGCTGATGGGGTTATCCAGCAAACCGAGGTGCCCTATGCGCGCGCTGCCGCCGCCTGAGTTCGTCAAGATCGACCCGGCCGCTATCGAAGCGGCCCTGGTTGCCCGCTATGAGCAGAAAACCGGCAAGACGCTGTACCCGGCGCAAGTCGAGCGGCTGTTCATCGACCAGGTGGCCTACGCCAAGACGCTTGCCCTGATGGCCATCCAGCAAGCTGGTGAGCGCATGCTGGTGCGTTTCTCCGGTGGGCCGATCCTCGACTACCTGGGCGAACTGGTAGACACGCCGCGCTTGCTCGCCCAGCCGGCGCGCTGCACTCAGGTGTTCCGGCTGCCAGCCCCTGCGCTGCAGGCGGTGCTGATCAGTGCCGGCACGCGGGTCACCAGTCAGGATGGGCGCATTGCCTTTGTCACCGAGGAGGCCGTGACCCTGGCAGCCGGCGCGACCGAGGTACGCACCACCGTGGCCTGCGAGACGCCAGGTACCAGCGCCAACGGTTGGGCCATCGGCCAGATCGCTGTGCTGGGTCAGCCACCTGCAGCCGGCATGACCACCAGCAACGAGTCCGTGCCGGCAGACGGCATCGACGATGAAGAGGATGAGCCCTACATCGAGCGCATCATCCTCGCGCCAGAGTCATTCAGCACGGCCGGGCCCGAAGGCGCGTACATCTACCACGCCCGCGCGGCGAGCCAGTCAATCATCGAAGTGGCAGTGCGCGGTGGCGAGGATGACCCAACCGTGCCGGATGGCGAGGTGTGGATCTACCCGCTGACCAAGACGGGCCTGCCCAGCCCCGAGTTGTTGTCACTGGTGCAAGCCAATGTCAGCGCTCGCAAGAAACGCCCCCTGACGGACAAGGTGCTGACCAAGCTCTCGCCCGAGGTGGGTTATGCCATCCGGGGCAACCTGACCCTGTACCAGAATACCGATGCAGACAGCGTGCACGCCCTGGCCTTGAAGGCTGCAACCGCCTATGCAGCAGAGCGCCGCGCCGGCCTGGGCCGAGACATCGTGCCCGAGCAGATCATCCGCGAGGTGCAGGTTGCCGGGGTGTACCGCCTGCAGCTGACCGAGCCTGCCTTCCGCGACGTGGCCAGCCACGAATGGGCCAACTGCACCGCCATCGAGCTGAACGTGATCGGTGTCGCCCATGGCTGACCAACTGCCACCGGTATTGGCCGGTGATGAGCGCTTCGCCATCCTGTGCGAACTGCTCCAGGAGGAGTTCGACAGCCTCGATCTCTCGCCCATGTTGGTTTACCTGGTCGACGTGGTGCCGCCGCAAGTACTGCCGCACTTGGCTGACCAGTTCCACGTCATGGGCCTGGAGGGCTGGCGCTATGCCCGCGACGACCAGGAGCAGCGCGAGCTGATCAAGCGTGCCATCGAGCTGCACCGCTACAAGGGCACGCCCTGGGCCATCGAGCAGGTGCTGGTCACGCTCAACCTCAGCGGGCGGGTGTCGGAGTGGTACGAGTACGGCGGCTCGCCGTATCGCTTCCGCGTCGACATTGAGCTGACCGACCGAGGCATTGATGAGGCTACCTACGACGCCCTGGTCGACCTGATCCGTGAGTACAAGAACAAGCGCTCCCGGCTGGACGCGCTCACCGTCGCACTGACCAACCGCTCCCAGGTTCCAGTCATTGCTGCCGCCCTCATAGGCGGCGAGATCACAACCATCTACCCACTACAGCTCGATGGCGTCGAGCAGGCCAGCCCCATGTTTATCGGTGCCGGCCTGGCGACCATTGAGATCACAACCATTTATCCATTGGAGGCATGATGGCTCAGGACTACTACTGCATCCTTACCAACGCCGGCTTGGCCTATGAGGCGGCGTGTAAGGCCAACCAGGTGCCGATCAAACTGACCCACTTCGCGGTAGGGGATGGCAACGGTGCGGCCTACAACCCCGGCCCCGAGGCAGCGGCGCTGCGTCGTGAGACCCACCGCCAGCCGATCAACTCGCTGCTCCAGGACGAAGCCAACCCGAGCTGGCTGCTGGCCGAAGCCATGATTGCAGATGATGTGGGCGGCTGGACGATCCGCGAGGTCGGCATCTACACCGACACCGGCCTCCTTTATGCCATCGGTAAGTACCCAGACAGCGTCAAGCCCGTATTGGCGCAGGGCTCTGGCAAGCAGTTCTATGTGCGCGCCATCTTCCAGACCAGCAACGCCACCAGCGTCACCCTGTTGATCGACAACTCGATTGTGATGGCCACCCGTGCGTTCGTCCTGGAGCAGTTGCAGGCAGAGTTGGGCAAGCGCGATGCGAAGAACAGCGTAAAGGTAGCCACCACTGCAAACCTGGGTGCGCTTTCCGGCCTGCTCACTGTTGATGGCGTGCTCCTTGGGGCTGGCGACCGCGTCTTGGTTAAGGATCAGGCCGATGCCAAGACCAACGGAATCTATATCGTGGCGGCCGCCGCTTGGGCTCGCGCTGCTGATGCCGATGCCAGTATCGAAGTAACTCCAGGCCTCCTCGTTGCCATCGAGCAGGGCACTACCAACGCCGACAGTATCTGGCAGTTGGTTACCGACGCGCCTATTACCCTCGGCACTACCGCGCTGGTCTTCGAGATCGCAGCTGGCCCCTCGGGCGTGAGTGCTGGCACCTACCGCAGTGTCACTGTCGACAAGCGTGGCCGAGTAACTGGCGGCAGCAACCCATCCACCCTAGCAGGCTACGGAATCACTGATGCTGTTTCTGCAAATGCTGAGGCATCGCAGGCAGAGGCAGAGGCTGGAACCGCACTTGGGAAGTGGATTAGCCCGCTGCGCGTATTCCAAGCCATTCGTTCGGCAGCTGCGTTGGCTACCGAGGTGCTGCGTGGTGTTCTGCGCGTTGGCACCCAGGCCGAGGTGAATGCGGGTGCCCTCGACGACGTAGCCGTCACGCCGAAGAAACTGCGCTGGGGGGTCTCCTACCTAATAGGCCTGGTTGGCTATGTAGCGTTTCCGTCATGGTTGGGCGGCTGGATCATTCAGTGGGGCAAGTTCACATCGCCAACATCGTTGCCAGGCGCAAACGGTGGCCAGGTCGTCTTTAGCCTCCCGTACGCTTACCCGAACAACCATTTTGGGCTGGTGCCAGGCATGGTTCGCGCGGTCTACATGAGTGGCAACATGTCCATGTATGCCGATCCGACCAGCCTTAGCACCTTCACTCTGGTATGGGATGCCGCGAGCGGTAGCGAAACCGGCGGATTTCTGTCTGCATTCATTATTTCCATAGGTAACTGACCATGCCCGCCCATACCGTATTGTTCTGCGCTGCAACCCGTGGCTGGTATCCCACCAAAGCCAGCGTGCCCAATGACTGTCATAGTGTAGAAGTCCCCCATTCGGACTACCTATCGCTACTTGGCCATCCAGTTGTCGGTGATGCGAATGGCTATCCAGTGCTCGAAGAATTAAACACCCAGCCATCGGCTGAGCAACTCTGCTCTGCCATCGACGCCGCCGCTGACGCCGCCCGTCGCGCAGTGGCAGGAGACCCGCTGCGCGCCGTGGAGTACGACCGTGCGGCCAGCGAGGCGCAGACCTTCGCCACTGCTAACTATCAGGGAGCCGTACCGCCCATGGTCGCCGCCTGGGCCATCAACGGCCGTACCGCACGGCAAGCAGCAGACGGCATCCTGCAGGAGGCTGCTCACTACAACGCCGCCCTGGTGCAACTGCGCACCATGCGCCTCAACGCCAAAGAGCTGATCCGCAATGCCATGACCGCTGGCAACGTCGAGCAGGCGCAGGACATCGCGGATGAAACCATTGCCAGCATCCAAGCCGCCGTCGCCGGCATCGGCAACAACGCAGGGGTTTAGCCATGGGAAGCATCCAGCTGCTTTTCAGCACCACTCACTACCCATTCAGCGGGCTGATCCGCGCCGCCACCTGGTCACGCTGGAGCCATGTTGCCCTGGTTGCCGGGCACCATGTGATAGAGGCCGTTGCTTTGGAGGGCGTGCGTCAGGTCTCCAAGGCCTACGCCATTGAGCGTGCCTCGGCGTACAGCCTGGTTGACCTGCCAGCCCGTAACCCGCTGGCCATCATCGACGCAGCGCGCAGCCAGGTCGGCAAACCCTACGACTGGACGGCCATTGCCGGCCTCGGCCTGCACCGTGATTGGCAGGAAGAAGATTCGTGGTTCTGCTCGGAGTTGCTGGCCTGGGCGGCCGATCAGGCGGGCGAGCCATGGTTCCGCCCGGAGGCGCTGCGCCGCATCACCCCTCAGCACATCTGGATGCTGTCACCCGAGCGAGGGCTCTGCCTAATAGAAGGATAAGAGAGGGCTGTCAGCCTGGGTGCGGTAACACCCAAGCTGACCGCCAACCTGCAGATCAGGCCTGCAAGCCAGCCAAGGCCCCCTGCTCACGCGTGAGCGGCGGGGAGCCTACCAGAAGCGCAAAAGGTTTGCAGATGATGAAAGATATCCGTTGTGGCCAGTGTGGCCGCAAGCTGGCAACTGCCAGTGGCTTCACCGAGTTACAGATCAAGTGCCCGCGTTGCCGGACACTCAATCACCTGAAGGCCGAGAGCCTCCTGTTACCGCCATCGAGCGCAACCAGCCATCAGGAGGCACCATGTCCGCACAACCGATCATCCCCTGGATAGGTGGCAAGCGCCGCCTTGCAGACCGGATATTCCCCTTGTTCCCTCAGCACAGCTGCTACGTCGAACCGTTTGCGGGCGGTGCAGCGCTGTTCTTCCTCCGTCCGGTACCGGCCGAGGTCGAAGTGCTCAACGACGTAAACGGCGACCTGATCAACCTCTACCGGGTGGTGCAGAACCACCTGGAAGAGTTCGTCAGGCAGTTCAAGTGGGCGCTCGGCAGCCGCCAGGTGTTCAAGTGGTTGCAGATGACCAGGGTCGAAACCCTCACCGACATCCAGCGCGCCGCACGCTTCTATTACCTGCAGCAGTCTGCCTTCGGTGGCCGCGTCGATGGCCAGAGCTACGGCACAGCCACTACCCAGCCACCTGGGCTTAACCTGCTGCGGATCGAGGAGGCGCTGTCAGCAGCTCACCTGCGGCTCAGCAACACCTACATCGAGCACCTGAGTTGGCAGGAGGTAATGAAGAAGTACGACCGCGAGCACACGCTGTTCTACTGTGACCCGCCGTACTGGGAGACCGAAGGCTATGGCGTGCCGTTCGAGTTCGAGCAGTACCTGGAGATGGCCAGGCTGCTGAAGGTGATCAAGGGCAAGGCGATCATCAGCCTCAACGACCACCCAGCCATCCGCGAATGCTTCGCCGACTTCCACATCGAGACGACCGACATCAAGTACACGGTGGGTGGTGGCAAGGGGAGTGATGCGAAGGAGGTGCTGATCTTCAGCTGGGACATCCAGGCCGAACCGGCTGGGCTTTTCTGATATTTCTTTGCACACTATGCAAAAGGGGCCGAAGTGATTTATCTCACCTCAGCCCCTCAATTTTTCGCGCGCGGCTTCATCACTGCGTTAAAAACAGGCTCAAAATGCTCATTTACAGCTCGTAAACTCCGCTTTCTCGCCTGTTTTTGCCTTGCGCTGGCTGCCTCGCCAACGTTTTTTCAACGGCCTGTTACAGACTACGCAGCGCTTCGACTACCGCATCACCCATTGCCGCAGTGCCGACCTTGGTCGTACCCGCGCTGTAGATGTCACCGGTACGCAGGCCCTGATCCAGCACCTTGCTCACGGCCAGTTCAATGGCATCGGCTGCTGCCGCCTGATTGAAGCTGTAACGCAGCATCATCGATACCGAGAGGATGGTCGCCAAAGGGTTGGCAATGCCCTGCCCGGCAATATCCGGCGCGCTGCCGTGACACGGCTCGTACATGCCTTTGTTGTTGGCATCCAGGGATGCAGACGGCAGCATGCCGATGGAACCAGTGAGCATCGAAGCTTCATCCGAGAGGATGTCGCCAAACATGTTGTCGGTCACCATCACATCGAACTGCTTCGGTGCACGCACCAGCTGCATGGCAGCGTTGTCGACGTACATGTGGCTCAGTTCAACGTCCGGATAGTCCTTGGCCACTTCCTCGACCACGGCGCGCCACAGCTGGCTGGACGCCAGCACGTTGGCCTTGTCCACCGAGCAGAGCTTCTTGCCACGCACGCGCGCCATGTCGAAGCCGACGCGGGCGATACGGCGGATTTCGCTCTCGCTGTACGGCAGGGTGTCGTAGGCCATGCGTTCGCCGTTTTCCAGCACCTTGCTCTCGCGCGGTTGGCCGAAATAGATGCCGCCAGTCAGCTCACGCACGATGAGGATGTCCAGGCCGGCAACGATTTCGCGCTTGAGGCTCGAGGCATCAGCCAGTTGCGAGTAGAGAATCGCCGGACGCAAGTTGCCAAACAGCCCCAGCTGCGAGCGGATTTTCAGCAGGCCACGCTCCGGGCGAATTGCCGGGTCGATGGTGTCCCATTTCGGGCCGCCCACCGCGCCGAGCAGAATGGCATCGGCAGCTTTGGCGCGCGCCAGGGTTTCGTCAGCCAGCGGCACGCCGTAACGGTCGATGGCCGCACCACCGAGGTCATCGAAACTCAGTTCGAAACCCAGGTTGTACTTATCGTTGGCCAGTTCCAGCACCTTGACCGCTTCGGCCATGATTTCCGGACCGATACCGTCGCCGGGGAGAATCAGAATCTGTTTGGACATGCTTTTCTCAACTCATTAATCGGCGAGTGACGGATGCACTCGCCCGCTGATTACTTGATGGCGCCGAACAGCCAGGGGCTGCGCTGCTGGTAAGTGTTCTCGAAGGCCTTGATCGCCTCACTGTCCTGCAGGGTCAGTCCGATGTCGTCCAGGCCATTGAGCAGGCAATGCTTGCGGAAGGCATCGACCTCGAAGCTGTACTGCACGCCATCCGGACGGATCACGGTTTGCGCGGCCAGGTCGACAGTCAGCTGGTAGCCGACAGTGGCTTCCGCCTGCTGAAACAGCGCATCGACCTCATCTTCTTTGAGGATGATCGGCAGCAGACCGTTCTTGAAGCTGTTGTTGAAGAAGATATCGGCAAAGCTCGGCGCAATAATGGTGCGAAAGCCGTACTCTTCCAGCGCCCAAGGCGCGTGTTCGCGGCTCGAACCACAGCCGAAATTCTCCCGCGCCAGCAGCACGCTGGCGCCCTGGTAGCGCGGGAAATTCAGCACGAATTCCTGGTTAACCGGGCGCTTGGAGTTGTCCTGATTGGGCTGACCAACATCGTGGTAGCGCCACTCATCGAACAGGTTAGGGCCGAAGCCAGTGCGCTTGATCGACTTCAAGAACTGCTTGGGGATGATCTGGTCGGTGTCGACGTTGGCGCGATCAAGCGGTGCAACCAGGCCGGTGTGTTGGGTAAAGGCTTTCATCGTCAGCTCCTTAGGCCTGGATCAATTCGCGTACATCGATAAAGCGACCGGTCACCGCCGCAGCAGCAGCCATCGCCGGGCTGACCAGGTGAGTGCGCCCACCGGCGCCCTGACGGCCTTCGAAGTTGCGGTTGGAGGTGGACGCGCAATGCTCGCCACTGCCAAGTTTGTCCGGGTTCATCGCCAGGCACATGGAGCAGCCTGGCTCGCGCCATTCAAAACCGGCTTCGATAAAGATGTGGTGCAAACCTTCCTGTTCCGCCTGGGCTTTGACCAGACCGGAACCCGGCACCACCATTGCCTGCTTGATGGTGCTGGCAACCTTGCGGCCCTTGGCGACCTCAGCAGCAGCGCGCAGGTCTTCAATGCGCGAGTTGGTGCAGGAGCCAATAAACACGCGGTCCAGCTGGATATCGGTGATTGCCTGATTGGCCTGCAACCCCATGTATTTCAGGGCACGGGTGATCGAATCCTTCTTCACCGGATCACTTTCTGCAGCCGGGTCCGGCACATTCTGATCCACGGCCAGAACCATTTCAGGGGACGTGCCCCAGCTGACTTGCGGCTTGATGTCTTCGGCGCGTAGCTCAACCACAGTGTCGAAATGCGCGTCGGCGTCGGACACCAGGTCCTGCCACTGCGCCACAGCGGCGGTCCAATCGGCGCCTTTCGGGGCAAACGGACGGCCTTCTACATAGGCGATGGTTTTCTCATCTACCGCCACCAGGCCTACGCGGGCACCGGCTTCGATGGACATGTTGCAGATGGTCATGCGCCCTTCCAGCGACAGGTCGCGAATTGCGCTGCCAGCGAACTCCAACGCATGGCCATTACCGCCGGCGGTACCGATCTTGCCGATCACCGCGAGCACGATATCTTTGGCAGTCACGCCGAACGGCAGCTTGCCCTCGACGCGCACCTGCATGTTCTTCATCTTCTTGGCTACCAGGCACTGGGTGGCGAGCACATGCTCGACCTCGGAGGTGCCGATGCCGTGAGCCAGCGCGCCGAAAGCGCCATGGGTGGAGGTGTGTGAGTCGCCGCAGACCACGGTCATGCCCGGCAAGGTCGCGCCCTGCTCCGGACCCACCACGTGAACGATGCCCTGACGGATGTCGTTCATCTTGAATTCGAGGATGCCGAAGTCATCGCAGTTCTCATCCAGGGTTTGGACCTGAATCCGCGACACTTCATCAGCGATGGCTTCCAGACCACCCTGACGCTCGGCCTTGGTGGTCGGCACGTTATGGTCCGGAGTGGCGATGTTGGCGTCGATGCGCCACGGTTTGCGCCCGGCCAGACGCAAGCCCTCAAAGGCCTGCGGCGAGGTCACTTCGTGGAGGATATGCCGGTCGATGTAGATCAGCGACGAGCCATCGTCGCGGCGCTTCACTTCGTGCATTTCCCAGAGCTTGTCGTACAGCGTTTTGCCGGCCATCAGCTGTTTCCTCATCAACGTCTTTCGGGCACCTCTAAAAACTACCTGCATTGCCATCGCGGCGTTAAAAACAGGCTCAGAATGCTCATTTACAACACGTAAACTCCGCTTCTTCGCCTGTTTTTGCCTTGCGCTGGCTACCTCGCCTACGTTTTTAGAGGTGCCCTTTTCTATGCCTGGGCAAATAGCCCTTTGGCTTATGGGGCAATCCTATGGGCTTGCATTAAATTACTCAAATTCATATTTTTCATTCAAAGCATTCCTATTCAGAATACAGGTGCGTTTAAGTTGCGCACACTGAACGTCGCCCATCGCCAGGAGCAGCCTATGGATCTCGCCACCCTCAATGCCTTTATTGCTATCGCCGAGTTGGGCAGCTTCTCCGAGGCGGCTGAACGCCTGCACCTGACCCAACCAGCAGTGAGCAAACGCATCGCCAGCCTGGAGCAGCAGCTCAATGTGCGCCTGTTCGACCGCCTGGGCCGCGAGGTCAGCCTGACCGAGGCCGGCCGCGCCCTGCTGCCGCGGGCCTACCAGATACTCAATGTGCTCGATGATACGCGCCGCGCACTGACCAACCTGAATGGTGAGATCAGCGGTCGCCTGACCCTGGCCACCAGTCACCACATTGGCCTGCACCGCCTGCCACCGCTGCTGCGGGCCTTTACCCGGGCGCACCCGCAAGTGGCGCTGGACATCCAGTTTCTCGACTCCGAAGTGGCCTATGAAGAAGTGCTGCATGGCCGCGCTGAGCTGGCGGTAATCACCCTGGCCCCGGAAACCCGCGAGCCAGTGCATGCCGTGACCGTATGGGACGACCCGCTGGATTTCGTCGCCGCTCCCGAGCATCCGCTGGCACGCAGCCAGGTCATCAGCCTGGCCGATGTGGCACATCACCCGGCGGTCTTTCCAGGCGGCAACACCTTCACCCACCATATTGTGCGGCGCCTGTTCGAAGCCCAGGGGCTAACACCGAATATCGCCATGAGCACCAACTATCTGGAGACCATCAAGATGATGGTCTCCATCGGCCTGGCCTGGAGTGTGCTACCGCGCACCATGCTCGACGAACAGGTCGCGCGCCTGCCATTGCCGGGCATCCAGCTGACCCGTCAGCTGGGCTATATCAGCCACACTGAGCGCACCCTTTCCAATGCCGCGCGGGCCTTTATGAACCTGCTGGATGCCCAGCGTGACGGCCTTGCAATGGCCAGCGACTAAGGGCTAACGTGGGCTTATAACGATAAGAAAGGTTTCTGCATGACTCAGCCCCGCTGCTCAGCCACAGGCCAGGAAACCCACGTATACAAAGGAAGAGTTGGTCGTGGCTAAATCCAGTGATCGCCGTCCGCCACTGCCGTTTATCCCGGCACTGGATCCTGCCGAATTCGAAAGCACCTGGAACGATGCCCCGCGTCTATTGCGCGCCCTCAACGGCGCCAAACTCGGCACCTGGTACTGGGATATCGAAAGCGGCCGCGTCATTTGGTCACGCGGTGCCCAGGCACTGTTCGGCCTTGATCCCAAGCAACCGCTGGAAAAGCGCATCGACTATATCGAGCTGATCCCCGAGGAAGACCGCCCCGATGTCCTGCGCCTGTTCGAGCAGCTGCTTGCCGGCAACCCAAGCAACCGCGCTTTTCGCCACCGTATTCACTGGCCGGACGGCAGCCTGCACTGGCTGGAAATCAGCGGCAGTCTGCAGCTGGATGCCGACGGCAAACAGCGTGTTATTGGCGTCATCCGCGACATAACCAGCCAGCAAGCCCGTGAACAGGCGCTGCGCAGCAGCGAGGAAAAGTTCGCCCAGGCCTTCAACTACAGCCCCGACGCCGTGGTCATCACCGAAAAATCCAGCGGCCGCTTTATCGAGATCAATGCGGGCTTCGAGCGACAATTTGGCTGGACCAGCGAACAAACCCTGGGCCGTACCTCGCTGGAAATGGGGATCTGGGCCTGCCTCAAAGATCGCCAACGGATGATGGATGCGATCAAGAGCAACACCCTCAACGGCCTGGAAGTACCGCTCTACCACCGCGATGGCAGCATCCGCAGGAACCTGCTGTTTGGCGGCGAAATACTTCTGGGCGACACACCCTGCCTGGTTCTGTCGCTGTGTGATATCACCCAGCAACGCCAGCAGGAGCAGGCCCTACACGACAGCCAGGAACGCCTGAACCTGGCTCTGGACTCGGCCGACCTCGGTACCTGGGACTGGCACATCCCCAGTAACATGCTGTTTGGCTCGCCCCGCGCTTCAAAGCTGCATGGCCTGGCGGACGAGCCTTTTCATGACGATTTTCGCAAGTTCTTCAGCTTTGTCCCGCTGGAAGACCGCCACGCCATGCGCAAGCACTTCAACAACCTGGCACTGGGCCTGACCGAGGATTATCAGGTCACCTACCGCGCGGTGTACGCCAACAAGGAAGTGCATTACCTGGAAAGCACCGCCAAGCTCTACCGCGACGCCGACGGCAAACCCGAGCGCATGGCCGGCATCCTCATCGACATTAGCGAACGGGTACGCCGCGAACAGAACATGGCCGCCTCCGAAGCCAAATTTGCCAACTTGTTCCAGGCCAGCCCAGACCCCGTTTCCCTGACCACTCTGCCGGAAGGCGTGGCCATGGAAATCAACGCGAGCTTCAGTCAAACCTTCGGCTGGCAACCCGAGGAAATCATCGGCCGGCGGATGACCGAGCTGAAATTCTGGGCAGACCTCGAGGTGCGGGCCGCGCTATACGACAAGCTCGAACGCGACCACAGCCTGCACAACGAAGTGGCGGACTACCTCGACAAACAGGGCCGAGTGATCACCTGCGTGGTTTCCTCCAGGCCCATGCTGCTGAATAACCAACGCTGCATCCTCACCACTTTTCGCGACATCAGTGAACGACAGAAAGCCCAGGCCGAGCTGCAAG
This sequence comes from Pseudomonas anguilliseptica, assembly GCF_900105355.1. Lineage (NCBI taxonomy): Bacteria > Pseudomonadati > Pseudomonadota > Gammaproteobacteria > Pseudomonadales > Pseudomonadaceae > Pseudomonas > Pseudomonas anguilliseptica. The sequence goes on along the minus strand of NZ_FNSC01000001.1, from coordinate 3,387,713 downwards.
CCAGCCAGGAAAAGTTCTCCCTGGCATTCCACTCCAGCCCCGACGCCATCACCATTACCGAACGCGACAGCGGCCGCTATATCGAAGTCAACGAAGGCTTCGGTCGCCTGACCGGCTACAACATTGACGAGGTGATCGGCCGCAGCGCCATGGAGCTCAATGTCTGGGCAGATATGGCTGAGCATGATGCGATGATCCAGCGGCTGCAGCGCGACGGGCATGTCTATCACATGGAAATGCACGGCAAGCACCGCGACGGCACGGTCAAGCTGGTCGAGGTGTCGGTTGAGCCCATCGAGCTTAACAACACGCCCTGCCTGCTGCTCACCGCCCGCGACATCAGCGAGCTCAAGGAAGCCCAGGCCCAGGTGCAGCACTTGGCCTATCACGACTCACTGACCAACCTGCCTAACCGCGCCCTGTTGCTCGACCGCCTGACCCAGCAGATATCCCTGCTCAAACGTCATGAACTGCGCGGTGCTCTACTGTTTATCGACCTCGACCACTTCAAGCACATCAATGATTCGCTCGGCCACCCGGTCGGCGATGCAGTGCTCAAGCTGGTCACCGCACGCCTGGAAGCCAGCGTGCGCCAGGAAGACACCGTGGCACGCCTGGGTGGCGACGAGTTTGTCGTGCTGATTTCCGGCCTGGAAGGCAAACGCTCGAAAGTGGTCCAGCAGGTTCGCGCCCTGGCCGAAAAGCTGCGCCACCTGCTCGCCGAACCGATGCTGCTCGATGGCCATCAACTGCAAGTTACACCGAGCATCGGTATTGCCCTGATTCCCGACCATGGCGACACCCCTTCGGATTTGCTCAAGCGCGCTGATATCGCCCTCTACCGGGCCAAGGACTCCGGGCGCAACTGCATTCAGCTGTTTCGCAACACCATGCAAAAAGCCGCCAGTGAACGCCTGCGCCTGGAAAACGACCTGCGCCTGGCGCTCGACCGGGGCGAGTTCGAGCTGCACTTTCAACCCCAGGTGGATGCGCGCAACAACCAGATCATTGGTGCCGAAGCCCTGCTGCGCTGGATGCATCCGACACTGGGCGCGCAATCACCGGCGCTGTTTATCCATGTGCTCGAAGAAAGCGGGCTGATTCTCGAAGTCGGCGGCTGGGTGCTCACCGAAGCCTGCCACGCCTGCGCCCAACTGCTTGAGCAGGGCATGATCAACGCCACGCAATTCAGCCTGTGTGTGAATATCAGCCCACGACAGTTCCGCCAGAATGATTTTGTCGAGCTGGTGGAAAGCAGCCTGACCAGCAGCCACCTGCCGCCGCACATGCTCAAGCTGGAAATCACCGAAGGCATTGTGATCCAGAACATCGACGACACCATCGCCAAGATGAATCGCCTAAAGCGCCACGGCGTAACCTTCGCCATGGACGACTTCGGCACCGGCTACAGTTCGCTGACCTACCTCAAACGCCTGCCGGTGGATGTACTGAAGATCGACCAGTCCTTCGTCCGCGATGCCACCCTGGACGCCAACGATGCGGAAATCATCCGCGCCATCGTCGCCATGGCGCGCAGCCTGGGTCTGGCCATGATTGCCGAAGGCGTAGAACAGATCGACCAGCTGGAGTTCCTCCAGCAACAGGGCTGCCACCACTACCAGGGCTACCTGTTCAGCCGGCCGGTGCCACTGCAGCAGTTCCGCCAGTTGCTACATGACAACCGCATACCGGCGCCCCTGTAAAACAACAAGGGCACCCGCAGGTGCCCTTGTTGTTAACTGCGAGACTGCTTAGCTCTGCAGCACAGTGCGGCCAGCACCAATTGGAATGCGCTTGGCCTTGGCCTCTTCCGGCACGATGCGCACCAGATCGATATTCAGCAGGCCGTTGACCAGGCTGGCGGCCTTGACCTCGATATGGTCGGCCAGGCGGAACGACAGCTTGAACGCGCGCTGAGCGATGCCCTGGTACAGGTAAGTGACGTCCTCGGCGCTGGTATCGCGCTTGCCACCGGTCACGGTCAGCACGCCGCGCTCAACCTGCAGCTCCAGATCGTCTTCCTGGAAGCCCGCCGCTGCGACCACGATGCGGTATTGATCGTCGGCATACTTCTCGACGTTATAGGGTGGATAGCTGCTACCCGCCTCGTTGCGCATGGCCGACTCGAACAGATCATTGAAACGGTCGAAGCCAACGGACTGACGGAACAGCGGGGTCATGGAAAATGCGGTGCTCATGATTTAAATCTCCTGAAATTCAGCGAGTGGTTAACCGCGGAACCCGACTTCGGCATCCCGCATAAATAAAAATGTGGCTGCTCGGGTAGATTTCAAGCCTCTGCAAAATTTTCTTACAGGGAGACGACGTCGATGGAAAAGGTCATGCTGATCAGCGGCGCCAGCCGTGGTATTGGCGCTGCCACCGCCAGGCGGGCGGCTGCTCAGGGCTACGCGCTATGCCTGAACTACCACCGACAACAGGCCGCGGCGGAAACGCTGGTGAACGAGATCATCCAGGCGGGCGGCCAGGCCATTGCCGTGCAGGCGGATGTTGCGGACGAAGACCAGGTGATGCAGCTGTTCACCCGACTCGATCAACACTTTGGCCGCCTCGATGTATTGGTCAACAATGCCGGCATCCTGGAAACCCAGATGCCTTTGCAGCAGATGGATCTGGCGCGCTGGCAGCGGGTATTCGCCACCAATGTGTTCGGCAGTTCCTGTGCAGCCGCGAAGCGATCAAGCGCATGTCGACGCGCCAGGGCGGCGCTGGCGGCGCTATCGTCAATCTCTCTTCGGTGGCCGCACGGCTCGGTGCACCTGGGGAATACATCGACTACGCCGCAGCCAAAGGCGCGATCGACAGCATGACTCTGGGCCTGGCCAAGGAAGTGGCGGCCGATGGCATTCGCGTCAACGCCGTGCGCCCAGGGGTGATCGAAACCGAAATTCACGCCAGCGGTGGTGAGCCGGATCGCGTCGCACGGGTCAGCCAGAGTGTGCCCATGGGCCGCGGCGGCCTGGCCAGCGAAGTGGCCGAAGCGATTCTCTGGCTGGCCAGCGAACAGGCGTCCTATACCAGCGGTGCGCTGCTGGATGTGAGCGGTGGACGCTAGCCGGGCAATCACATGCCCCCGGACTGCCCGCAAAACTCGCCGCTGAAGCGCCTCCCACAGGAAAAATCCGTGGTTTAGCCAGTAGATGTCTCTTGCCTCTATACAGCGAGAGTGGCCGTGGGAGGGGCTTTAACCGCGACAAGTGAGTCGCCTGCGGAGATTGCCATACTGCGGCTAGGCGCTCGCCTGCTCGGCATGCTCAGGCTCGATAGAGTCGATACCGAGCAAGCCATCAATTCGCTGGCAGTCGCTTTCACGGCGCAGCAGGTTGAACAGCTCGGTGGCTTCGGGATAGCTGCGGGTCAGCATGGCCAACCATTGCTTGAGCCGACCCGGCGCGTAGCGTGGCGACATCTTGCGCCGTGCCTGTAGCCAGAAATCCGCCAGTAGCGGCTGCAGCTCCGCCCAACTCATGGCCACCACCTCCTGCCCGGCCCTGGCCGCCGCAATCTGCCGGGCCAGATCCGGACGCGCCACCAGGCCACGGCCGAGCATGATGTCCTCCACCCCGCTGACCTCTCGGCAACGCCGCCAGTCATCCAGGGTCCAGATCTCACCATTGGCAAACACCGGCACTTTCACTACATCCTGCACCCGCGCCACCCACTCCCAATGCGCCGGCGGCTTGTAGCCTTCCACCTTGGTTCGCGCGTGCACCACGATCTGCGCCGCACCGCCCTCGGCCAGCGCCTCGGCGCACTCCAGGGCGTAATCCTTGTGATCGAAACCCAAGTGCATTTTCGCCGTCACCGGAATCGCGGCCGGCACAGCACGGCGCACTTCGCGGACGATGGAGTGAAGTAACTCGGGTTCCTTGAGCAATACCGCGCCGCCACGGGATTTGTTCACCGCCTTGGCCGGGCAGCCGAAGTTGAGGTCAATCACCGGTGCACCGAGGGTGCAGGCAAAGGCGGCGTTATCCGCCAGGCAAGCGGGATCGGAGCCGAGGAACTGCACGCGCAGCGGCGTGCCGGCGGCCGTTTGCGCGCCACTGAACAACTCAGGCGCGAGCTTCTCGTAACTGTTGACGGGCAATACTCGCTCGGTGACCCGGATAAATTCCGTCACGCACCAATCGATGCCGCCCACCTGAGTGAGCACATCGCGAAGGATTTCGTCGACCAACCCCTCCATCGGGGCCAGGGCGATTTGCATAGGCAGTCTCTTGAAAATGCGGTGCTGCGCTTCGGCTAAAAGTCGCAGGTAGAAAAACGCCGCGTAGTGTACGCGGCGTGATGGTGAAACGCTCAGGCATTAGCCCAACGGCGCGTCACAGCTCCATCGGGAAAGGTGGCTGCAAGGCGGCACCATAACCCTCAACAAACTCGGCTGGCATACGCTTGGGCTTGCCGCTGGACAGCTCGATACAGACGAAGGTGGTTTTCGCACGTAGTAGGGTCACGCCGTCTTCCGGGCGAATCAGCTGAAAGCGACGGTCCATCTTCAGGCGCTGGCCGGACTCGACGATCCAGGTGGCCATCTGCAGCTGCTGATTTTCATAGGCGCTGGCCAGGTAATCGATCTCATGGCGCAGCACGGCCATGGCGCGATCGAGGCGGCGGTACTCAGCCAGGTCCAACCCGAGAAACTGCGAATGGCGCCAGGCGCAACGCTCCAGCCAGCTGACATACACCGCGTTGTTGGCATGGCCGAGGCCGTCGATGTCCTCGGCCGTCACCTGAATATCGATGACAAATGGATTGCTCAGCTCCCAACTCATGCCGGCTGCTCCAGGCTACCGGCCAGGGCGCGCGCCTCGGCGGCCAGCTGGGTGATCTGATCCCAGGCGCGGGCACGCACCAGGCTGCTCGGCGCGATCCAGGTGCCGCCCACGCAGGCCACATTGGGCAGGCGCAAAAAGCTCAGCAGGTTATCCGGGGTCACCCCACCGGTTGGGCAGAAACGAATGCCGGTGAACGGCCCCTTGAAGCTCTTGAGCATCTTGATGCTGGTCGCACCATTGGCCGGAAACAGTTTCAGTGAGCGATAGCCATACTCCAGCGCCAGCAGCACTTCCGAGGGTGTCATCACCCCCGGCAAATACGGCAGGCCAGAGTCTTCCGCCGCCGCCGCCAGGCGTTCAGTGCAGCCTGGGCTGACGGCGAATTGCGCCCCGGCGTCGCGGGCTTCGCTGAACTGTTCGGCATGAATCAGGGTGCCGGCGCCCACCAACAGGTCCGGCAACTCCTTGCGCATCGCCGCCAGCGCATCCAGCGCATCCAGCGCGCCGGGGGTGCGCAGGGTCACTTCCAGCACGCGAATGCCGCCGGCGTGCAGCGCGCGGGCCAGGTCCAGCGCCAGGCTGATATCGTCGATTACCAACACCGGCAATACCGGGCGGGCCTGTTGCAGCACCACATCCATCGTCAGGCTCATGCCTTGCTCCCCGCTCTCAAGATTCAATCGTCGCGTTCAGTCTTCAAACAGGCTGCTGGCACCGTGCTCTGCCGAGCCGACCAGGCGGCGCTGCGCGGCGAACATTTCCAGACCATAGCCCAATTCCAACTCGGCACTGGCAGACGCCAATGGCCGTGCGGCCAGTTGCTGCTCGCTCAGTTCTACCTGCAGCAATCCGTTTTGCGCATCCAGCACCAGCCAGTCGCCATCCTGTAACCGCGCCAAGGGGCCGCCGGCAGCAGCTTCCGGGGTTACATGCAAGGCTGTGGAAACCTGCCCCGAAGCCCCGGACATGCGCCCATCGGTAATCAACGCGACCCGCTGGCCGGCTTGCTGCAGGTTGGCCAGCAAGGGCATCAGTTTGTGCAGCTCGGGCATGCCATTGGCTTGTGGGCCCTGGAAGCGCACCACCAGCACCAGGTCACCTTGCAGCTCACCCGCACCGTAGGCGGCCTGCACGGCCGCTTCCGAATCGAAGATCCGTGCCTGGGCGCGGATGTGCCAGAACGCCGGATCCACCGCCGAGGTTTTCAGGATGGCGCGCCCCAGGTTGCCGGTCAGCAGCACCAACCCACCCTCTTCTGCAAAAGGCTCAGCAACATGCCGGACAATATCCGGCGCCGGGCTCTGCGCCGGCAGCTCGCGCCAGGCCAGGCGTTCGCCTTCCAGCCAGGGCTCACGGGTGTAAGCACGCAAGCCATGCCCGGCAGCGGTGGCGACATCATCATGCAACAGGCCGGCACCGAGCAGCTCACGCAGCAACCAGGCTGGGCCACCAACGGCCTGGAACTGATTAACGTCCGCCGCGCCATTGGGGTAGACGCGCGCCAGCAGCGGCACAACCCGCGACAGCGCGGCAAAATCATCCCAGTTCAGTTCATAACCAGCAGCCCGGGCGATGGCAGGCAGATGCAGGGTATGGTTGGTCGAGCCGCCGCTGGCGAGCAGAGCCACCACCGCATTGATCAGCGCCCGCGCATCAATCTGTTGACCGACGGGCAGATAGCGCTCGCCCTGACGGCTGTTGTGCGCCACCAGGCGCGCGGCTTCATCGGTCATGGCATCGCGCAGCGGCGTGTAGGGATGGATAAAGGCGCTGCCCGGCACGTGCAGGCCCATGGCTTCCATCAGCAGCTGATTGGTATTGGCGGTGCCATAGAAGGTGCAGGTGCCGGCCTGGTGGTAGGCAGCCAACTCGGCGGCCAGCAGCTCATCACGGCTGGCTTCGCCACGGGCGTATCGCTGGCGGACGGCGGCTTTTTCCTTGTTCGGCAGCCCCGACTGCATGGGTCCGGCCGGCACGAATACGGCCGACAGATGACCGAAATGCAGCGCACCGATCAGCAGGCCGGGGACGATCTTGTCGCACACCCCCAAATACAGCGCGCCATCGAAAATACCGTGGGTCAAGCCGATAGCGGCAGCCTGAGCAATCAGGTCACGGGAGAACAGCGACAGCTGCATGCCGCCTTCGCCCTGGGTAATGCCATCGCACATAGCCGGCACCCCGGCGGCGAACTGCGAGGTTGCGCCGGCCTTGGCCAGCGCCACTTTCAGGCGTTCGGGATAGTCCCTGAGCGGTGCATGGGCCGAGAGCAGGTCGTTGTAGCTGGAAATGATCGCCACATGCGGCGAGCCGCCCTGCTTCATGATCAGCCGCGCATCATCAGGTTGCGCAGCCAGGGCATGGGCCAGGTTGGAGCACCCCAGGGCCTGATGTGCGGTGCGCGCGGCGGCCAGGGTCAGGCGCTGCAAATAGCGCTCCCGGCGTTTGGCCGAACGCTTTTCCAGTGCGGCGGTCACCTGCTCAACAACCGGATGCAACATGACTATTCCCTTTCTCGGCGAGGTACAGGTTTGCAGTGTAACGGCTTAGCCGCTTCTGTAACGCAACAGAGCCTTTCTGCAGCAGACCGCAACTGCTCTCAGGGTGCCCAGTAGATATGCACCGGCAACGGGCTGCGTTGCAGCCAGGCGTACAGGGGCAACTCGCGGGCAAAGGGCTGATCAGCCAACGCAGCATCAATCAACCCACGCTTACGCTCGCCAAACGCCAGCAAGCCGAGCCACTGGCCACGCTGCAGCATCGCCAGGTTCAGCGACAACCGCTCACGCGGCTCTTGCGGCGCCAAGGCCGGCAAGGCTGCAGGTCTCGCCAGCGGATCAAGCGCGCCTGCCAGGCCAGGCATATCGGGAAACAGCGAGGCGATATGGCCATCTTCCCCCATGCCCAGCAGCACCGCGCTAAACGGTGACCACTGCGCCAGTTGCTCGCCCCAGTGCAACGCAGCCTGCGCCCGCGTTTTGCCCTGGCGCGGATCCTGGCAATTGGCCTGCGGCAACCCCTGATGCAACAACTGCCAGTTACTCTCAGCCGCCAGCGCCGGCACCCAGCGCTCATCACTGGGGCTAAGGTCAATGCACTGAGTGTCCAGCTTCTGCTCCAGCAAGGGCAACAAAGCCTGCGGGCTACTGCCGCCGGGCAGTACCAAACCGGCGCGGGACTGTTGCGCCAACGTAGCCTGAATTTGCGCCAACAGGTCGTCAGCCAGCGCGTGCAGGCAAGCATCGCGCTCAGCGTGGCAATGCAGCAAATTTTGGCTCATAAGCAACCCCGGCTAAGCTATCGGTATGTCATAAGGCCGCGCAATAATGCACCTTTGTCGTGTCCGCCAACATCCTTGCCACGGAGTGCCTCTTTTGATTGTGTTGCTGCGCGTACTCCTACTGCTGTTGCTGCCGACACTGGCGCAGGCCACCAGTCTGCCCCTGCTGGCCAGTGACACGCCGCTGCTGCCGGGCCCCATCATGCAGGTGTGGTCAGACCCCGAAGGCCTGGCGGACATTCACAGTGTTCGCCAGCTGCCTGAATCGGCCTGGCAACCGGTGGCCCGTCGTGACGCCAGTTTCGGCTACAGCACACACGCCTACTGGCTGCGTTTCAGCCTGCACAATCCAGCCGACACCACCATCAACTGGGTACTGTTGATCGGCAATCCGCTGCTCGACACCCTGGACGCCTACGGCCTGGACGACGGCCGGGTATACCAGGCCGGCGATCAGCGGCCGTTCCACCACCGCTGGGTCAATCACCGCCAACTGGTGCTGCCATTCAGCCTGGCTGCCGGGGAAGAGCGCGAGCTGATCCTGCGCATGCAGACCGACGGTTCGGCCAACCTCAGTGCCAGCCTGATGAGCACCCACGCATTCAACCAGCACGAACAACTTATGCTGCTGTTACAAGGTCTGTTCTTCGGCGCCCTGCTGGTGATGATGATCTACAACCTGTCGATCTTTATCATCACCCGCGACCGCAATTACCTGTGGTACAGCCTGTTTGTCGCCAGTTTCAGCCTGTACCAGTTCATCCAGCTGGGTTTTGCCCTGCAGTGGCTCTGGCCCGAATCATTAACCTGGCAGCAGATGAGCTTCCCGTTCAGCTCGGCGCTGGCGACCCTGTTCGGCGTGCTGTTCACCTATGGCGTGCTCGACCTCAAGAACCAGCACCGGGCCTACAGCTGGGTCAGTTACGGCCTGGTCGGCAGCAGCCTGCTGGTGATGATGCTGGCACTTGCCGCGCCCTACCTTGTGGCGCTGATCGGCAGTTTTGTTCTGCTGCTGGCCTGCGCGATTTTCGGCTGCATCTTCACCGTGCTGCGCTGGCGTGACGGCTACCCGCCGGCCAAGCTCTTCGCCCTCGGCTGGTCAGCCCTGATTATCGCCAGCCTGTTCAGCGTGCTCAGCGGCACCGGCCTGATCGCCAATTCGCTACTGACCCTGCACGCCCAGCAGATCGGCAGCCTGCTTGAACTGGTAATTTTTTCGATTGCCCTCGGCTCACGCATTCGCTTGGCGCAACACGCCCAGCAACTGGCTCAAGAGCAGCTATACGCCAACGAGCACCAACTGCGTATGGAGCAGGCCAAAAGCCTGGATCTGCAGCAACAGATCAACGAAGGCCTGGAAGCCCGGGTGGAAGAGCGCACTGCATCCTTACAGCATGCTCTGCAAGAGCTTTCTACCGCCAACCGCCAGTTGGCCGAACTCAGCCGCCGCGACAGCCTGACCGGGTTATTTAACCGCCAGGTGCTCAACGAAGAACTGGAGCGCATGCTCGCCCAGGCCAAACGCAGCCAGCGGCCGCTCGCGATACTGATGATGGATCTGGATCACTTCAAAAAGGTTAACGACCAGCACGGCCACCTGGTCGGCGACGCCTGCCTGCAACACACGGCCCTGCGTATGCAACAGCGCATGCGCAGTAACGATCTGCTGATACGTTTTGGTGGCGAAGAGTTTGCTGCCGTGCTCTGCGACACCGATCAGGCCGGCGCAATGGACCTGGCCGAGCAACTGCGTGCAGACCTGGCCAGTCATCCCTGCATGCACCAGGGCTTGAGTATCGACCTGAGCCTAAGCATCGGCGTCTACACGCTGACCCCGGATGCCGGCAGCGACCGCGAACAGCTGCTGCGCCACGCCGACCAGGCACTGTATCAAGCCAAGGCTGCTGGGCGCAACAGGGTTGTCGGTTACGAGGCCAGCGCCTTGGACGATGTCTGACTCAGCGACTCCAGCAGCTCCAACACCGCCTGCACGACCCGTGGATCAGCCAACACCCGCTGGTGCCCGCCGTTTTCCAGGCGCAGCAAGCGGCTGTCGAACCAACTCTGGTGAATCGCCTCCGCCTCGCTGAACGGTACCATCGGGTCATCCGCCGCATGCACGACCAATCCAGGGAAATCCAATTGGTAGTGCGCGCTATCAAGCTGGCCGGCGGGTATCCCGGCTTTCTCTTCGACCAGACGAACAAAGTGCGCGCGCGCCTGACGCGGCAAGCCCATATAACGTGAAAAGCGCCGTAGCATGGTCAGAATCCGGCTGGGCGCGGCAATGCTGACCAAAGCCTCAGCGCGCAAGCCCAGCTGGGTGGCCAGCAAAGCACTGGCGCCTCCCATGGAATGGCCAATCACCGCCTTCAGTGGCGGCAGCTCGCTGGCAGCCTCCAGCAAGGCACGGGCAAACAGCACCACATTGGCTTCACGTCCAGGCGAACGGCCATGGGCCGGGGCATCCAGCGCCACTACACCGTAGCCGGCATTGACCAGGGCCTTGATCAGCTCGGCGAACTGCGTCGGCCGCCCTTCCCAGCCATGCATCAACAACACGGCCGGCCCACTGCCCCAGCGCAGCGCGGACAGACCAAAACGCAGCGTGATGCGCTCGGCCTGCGCCAGCAGCGGCAGCTCCCAGTCCCGCGGCGGCAGGGTATGCGGCGTCATAAACTCACGGCGCAGCTTGCTGGCCAGTGCATGCGGCGCCAGCAGGCCAATCGATGCGTTGAAACCACGAACCCAGCTCATGCTATTCATTGCCATATCCTCAGACGATTGCCGATTTAGCGGCACGCAAGACTCGATCAGACAACTCACCGGGGCCCAGCGCGCGTGCCAGCGCCAGACCTCCGACCATCAAGGCAATATCGGCCAGCGCCTGATCAGTTTCCTCAGGACTGCCCGCAAGATGCGCCGTCATCAGCTCGACATGCTCAGCCAGCACGCCGCGAAAACCATCCGACATACGCGCCAGCTCACCTATCGAACTGGGCAGCGGACACCCTTGTTCACTGGCATCTCGGTGCTTGCGTGACAGATAGAAGGCTGCCAGCAGTACCCGACGCTCATTAGCAGACAGGGCTGGATCAAGCAGCGCTAAGCGTTCCCGCCGCTGACAGAGCACCTGCTGGAATACCTCCAGCATCAGCGCGTCCTTGCTCTCGAAATGCGCGTAGAAGCCTCCGACCGTCAAACCCGCAACGCCCATCACCTCAGCCACGCGGGGTTCAGCCGGGCCACGCTGCAGCAGCGCCACACTGGCAGCGGCCAGGATGCGCTCGCGGGTTTGCGCCTTCTTATTGCTCATACTCGCCTCCGTAACATTACAACCATGATATTACAGGCGAAATATAATCAAGCAAGCCTGCGCTGCAACCGCTGATCGGCTGGAGAAATAATCTTCAGGAGGTAGAAAAATTGCCTGGAGCAATTTTTAACGCTGCACAGTGACGACCCAGAGGGTGGTCGCCAGGAATGGCAAGCCATAAAAACAAAAGGGCCATTCAATAATGAATGACCCTTTAAGATCCCGCAGAGCGGGCAAAAAATGGCGTCCCCTAGGGGACTCGAACCCCTGTTACCGCCGTGAAAGGGCGGTGTCCTAGGCCACTAGACGAAGGGGACGAAACCTTCGAAAAACAAGGCCAGCTTTACGCTGGCCCCGTGGCAGTTGTAACTACTGCAAAATTGGTGGAGATAAACGGGATCGAACCGTTGACCTCTTGCATGCCATGCAAGCGCTCTCCCAGCTGAGCTATACCCCCAGATTTATCGCCTCTCGGCTCACAGCCCAAACTGGCACTGCTTTTTCAAACTGGCGTCCCCTAGGGGACTCGAACCCCTGTTACCGCCGTGAAAGGGCGGTGTCCTAGGCCACTAGACGAAGGGGACGTAACCCTTCTACAACCAACCAGCTACATGAGCTGATTGCGGCAAGCCTTGCGGCTTTGAATATGGTGGAGCTAAACGGGATCGAACCGTTGACCTCTTGCATGCCATGCAAGCGCTCTCCCAGCTGAGCTATAGCCCCATCTCAAGGACGGGCGCATGTTAAGAGCACGCCCCACACCTGTCAACAAAATTTTTACCGACATCAGCATTCTTTATGCTGACAGAACAACCACTTACCCCATCCCGGCGCGCCAAAACGACGGCCGGACGGGACATCCAGCTGCTTAGAACCTGCTTCGGAGCTCGCGAGCTAGAGCGAGACAAGGCAAAAATGGCCGAAGAAGCGGAGTTTACGGGCTGTAAATGAGCATTCCGAGGCCATTTTTAACGCAGTATCGCCGACGCGCAGCAGATCCGAAGCAGGTTCTTAGGCGATGGCCGCCAACAGCTTCTCCCACTCTTTGTTTTCCTTCTTCGACACGCCACCAAGCAGCTCGATAGCCTGACGCAGACGGAAACGAGTGAGGTCCGGGCCGAGGATTTCCATGGCATCAAGCACGGATACCGAGCTGGCCTGACCGGTGACAGCAGCGAACATCAACGGCATGGCGTCGCGCAATTTCAGTTGCAGATGCTCGACCACCGCCTGAATGCAGCCGGTGATCTTGTCTTTTTCCCACTGGCGCAGCGCTTCAAGCTTCCACAGGATCAGCTGCATCAGCTGACGCACCTGCTCGGCCGAGAGCTTCTTGTGCTCGAACAACGCCGCATCCGGGGCCACCCCACCAGCGAAGAAAAAACTGGCCAATGGCGCGATCTGGCTAAAGGTTTCCACCCTGCCCTGCACATGCGGGGCGATCTGCATCAGGTAGTCGCTGTTAAACGCCCACTTCTGCGCACCCGCAGCGAACTCTTCGACGCTCAGCTCGCGCATCCACTGGCCGTTGAGCCAGGACAGCTTCTCCAGATCGAAGATCGGCCCACCGAGGGAAACCCGGTTGATATCGAAGTGCTCGATCATCTCGTCGAGGCTGAACTTCTCGCGCTCATCCGGCATCGACCAGCCCATACGGCCGAGGTAGTTGAGCATGGCCTGCGGCAGGAAGCCCATGCGCTCATAGAAGGTGATCGAGGTCGGGTTCTTGCGCTTGGACAACTTGCTTTTATCCGGGTTACGCAGCAACGGCATGTAGCACAGCTGCGGCTTTTCCCAGCCGAAGTACTCGTACAGCAGAATCAGCTTGGGCGCCGACGGCAGCCATTCTTCGCCGCGCAGCACATGGGTGATACCCATCAGGTGGTCATCAACCACGTTGGCCAGGAAGTAGGTCGGCAGACCATCGGTCTTCATCAACACCTGCATGTCCATGCGATCCCAGGGGATCTCCACTTCGCCACGCAGCATATCCGGTACCACGCACACGCCCTCGGTCGGCACTTTCATGCGCACGACATTCGGCTCGCCAGCGGCCAGGCGCTGTTGCACCTCATCAGCGGTCAGGTGCATGCAATGGCCGTCGTAACGTGGCGTCTGCTTGGCTTCCATCTGCTCGGCACGCACTTTATCCAGGCGCTCAGCGCTGCAGAAGCAGTGGAAGGCATGGCCCTTCTCGACCAGTTCGGCGCTGTACTTCTGGTAGATGTGCCCGCGCTCGCTCTGCCGGTACGGGCCGTGCGAGCCGCCGACATCCGGGCCTTCACTCCACTCGATGCCCAGCCAGCGCAGGGCGTCGTAGATCTGTTGCTCGGACTCACGGGTCGAGCGCACCTGGTCGGTATCTTCGATACGCAGGATAAATTCGCCACCGTGCTGACGGGCAAAGCACAGGTTGAACAGGGCGATATAGGCGGTGCCTACGTGCGGATCACCAGTGGGCGACGGCGCAATACGGGTGCGGACGGTGGTCATGGAAAGTCTCGAAGAGTTGCAATGAACGCGGATTAAGGCAGCGATGTTAACAGGCCTGCCGGGGACGGCTCCAGCAGCCGACCCGCTGACAGCGGCAGACTGCGAATCAGAAAATCGAGGAAGGTTTTCACCTTCATGACCTGAAAGCGCCGAGACGGGTAGACCGCATACAGCTCGCCAGCCGGCAGCCGGGCCTCGGGGAGCAGCGCCACCAGGTGCCCTGCCTGCACCGCCGCTTCGCAGATCATGATCGGCAGGCCGGCAATCCCGGCGCCGGCCATGGCCACCTCGCGGGCAAAGGTGATGTTGTTGCACGACAGCACACCCTGGCAGGCAATGTTCCCCCTCCAGCGGCCAGTAACGCATCGAATCATGCGGCAGCAACACGGCGCGGTGTCCGGCCAGCTCGGCAACCGTCTGCGGCGTACCATGCCGGGCCAGATAGTCCGGACTGGCATACAAACGGCGACTGGTCTCATAGACCTTGCGCGCGATCAAAGTGGAGTCCTGCGGCTGGCCTACCAGAATGGCAATGTCCACGCCCTCCTCGACCGGATCAACGCGCCGCGAGGTCAGCTCCACTTCCGCCGTGATCTGCGGGTACTGACGCATGAAATCGCCCAGCACCCGACCGAGAAACAGCTGGCCAAATTCAATTGGCGCCGTGATGCGCAACAGGCCCGCAGGCGCCAGCTGCAATTGCATCACCGCCTGCTCGGCTTCGGCGAAGTCGAGCATGATCTGCCGGCAACGCTCGTAATAAGCCTGCCCCACTTCGGTCAAGCGCAACTTGCGCGTGGTGCGATTGATCAGGCGCACACCCAAGCGCTCTTCAAGCAGGGCAATGCGTCGACTGACAGTCGATTTCTGCATACCCAGGCCCTGAGCTGCCTGAGTAAAACTGTGGCACTCGACCACGCGAGTGAAGATCAGCGCATCATCCAGCCCCATTAATTGTTCCCTATAAGCAACAAAGTCTCTGAAGTCTAGCGACTACAGGCGAGAAAGGAACACTGTTAAATTCGCTTACAATTTTTGCCCACACCCGAGCACCCACCATGCCCGCCCAACTGCAACGCCGCCTGTTTATCTTTCTGGCCCTCCTCGCCCTGATCGTCGCCAGCCTGTTCGGCCACTGGTGGCTGGTCGGCCGCCACCTCGAAAGCACTGACAATGCCTACGTGCAGGGGGAAATCACCCGCGTTTCGAGCCAGCTCGGCGCACGCATCGAGCAGGTTTTGGTGCAGGACAACCAGCACGTCGAACAGGGTGAACTGCTGTTGGTGCTGGAAAGCACCGACTTCCAACTGGCCAAACAGCGCGCCGAAGCGACCCTGGCCACCCGTGAAGCCGAACTCAGCCAAGCACGCAGCACTCTGGATCAGCAGGCCAGTCTGATTGCCGCTAGCCAAGCCGACGTTTCAGCCAGCCAGGCCACCCTGGGGCAGACGCAGATCGACCTGTCCCGCGCACAGCCCCTGCGCAAACCCGGCTTCGTCTCCGAAGAACGCGTCACCACATTGGCTGCTGACAGCCGTATCGCCCGCTCGCAAGTGAGCAAAGCGCAAGCCGACCTGCAGGCACAACGCCAGCAGGTCAACACCCTGCACGCCGAGATCAAGCGCCTGGAAGCACAGATCAGCAGCGCACGCACCGACCTCGCCCAGGCCGAGCTGAATATTGCCCGTACCGAAGTCCGCGCGCCGATCAGCGGTTTTGTCGGCCAGCGCGCCGCTCGCCACGGCCAGTACGTGCAGTACCGGTGCCTACCTGCTGTCGCTGGTGCCGGATCAGGACATCTGGATCCAGGCCAACTTCAAGGAAACCCAGATCGGCCACATGCACCCCGAGCAGAAGGCTGAGCTGACCTTCGACAGCTTTCCCGACACGCCGATCGAAGGCCGGGTCGACAGCCTGTTCGCGGCCTCCGGCGCGCAGTTCAGCCTGCTGCCGCCGGACAACGCCACCGGCAACTTCACCAAGGTGGTGCAGCGCATCCCGGTGAAGCTCACCTTTGCCGCGGACAACCCGCTCAAGGGCCTGATCCGTCCGGGCATGTCGGTTGAGGTCAAGGTCGATATCGCCAGCGCAGCACAACATGGCGGCTGATGCGCTGATTCGCCCCACCGGCGAACCGAGCCGGCGCGACTGGATTGCGGTGATGAGCGTGATGCTCGGGGCCTTTATGGCGGTGCTGGACATCCAGATCACAAATTCCTCACTCAAGGACATCCAGGGCGCGCTGTCGGCGACCCTGGAGGAAGGCTCGTGGATTTCCACCTCTTATCTGGTGGCGGAAATCATCATGATCCCGCTCACTGCCTGGCTGGTGCAGCTGCTCTCGGCACGCCGCCTGGCGGTGTGGGTGTCACTGGGTTTCCTCGCCTCATCCTTGCTTTGCTCGATGGCCTGGAGCCTGGAAAGCATGATCGTGTTTCGCGCCACGCAGGGCTTTACCGGCGGAGCGCTGATCCCCCTGGCATTCACCCTGACCCTGATCAAGCTGCCGGAACACCACCGCGCCAAGGGCATGGCGCTGTTCGCCCTGACCGCCACCTTCGCCCCGTCGATCGGACCGACCCTGGGCGGCTGGCTGACGGAAAACTTCGGCTGGGAATACATCTTCTATATCAACGTGCCGCCGGGCCTGCTGATGATCGCCGGGTTGATGTACGGCCTGGAAAAAAAGCCTGCAGACTGGCTGCTGCTGAAAAGCACCGATTACGCCGGCATCGTCACCCTCGGCATGGGCCTGGGCTGCCTGCAAGTGTTTCTCGAAGAAGGCCACCGCAAGGACTGGCTGGAATCCAGCCTGATCAGCGGGCTGGGCAGCGTGGCCGCGATCAGCCTGGTGCTGTTCGTCATCCTGCAGATCTCGCGGCCCAACCCACTGATCAACCTCGGCGTGCTGCGCGAGCGCAACTTCGGCCTGTCGAGCATTTCCAGCATCGGCCTGGGCATGGGGTTGTATGGCTCGATCTATGTGCTGCCGCTGTACCTGGCGCAGATCCAGGGCTACAACGCCCTGCAGATCGGCGAGGTGATCATGTGGATGGGCGTGCCACAGCTGTTTCTGATTCCGCTGGTGCCGCTGCTGATGAAGAAGATCTCGCCGAAATGGCTGTGCGCCCTGGGCTTTGGCCTGTTCGGCGGCGCCAGCTTCCTCTCCGGGGTACTCAATCCGGACTTCGCTGGCGAGCAGTTCAACCATATCCAGATTCTGCGTGCACTCGGCCAGCCGTTGGTGATGGTGACCATCTCACTGATCGCCACCGCCTACACCCTGCCGCAGGATGCCGGCTCGGCGTCAAGCCTGTTCAACATCCTGCGCAACCTCGGCGGAGCCATCGGTATTGCCTTGCTTGCCACCCTGCTCGACAGCCGCGCCAAGGTGTATTTCGACTACCTGCGCGAAGCCCTGGTGCCGAGCAATCCGCAGGTTGCCGAGCGCCTGGCATTGCTGACCGAAAAGCTCGGTAGCGAGCAGGCGGCCCTGGCCAAGCTCAGCGAAATCACCCATCAGCAGGCGGCGATCATGGCCTACAATGACGCCTTCCACTGCATCGGCATCGCCCTTGGCATCAGCATGCTGGCGGTGCTGCTGACGCGCAAACTGCCTGCCGGCGCCACCGGCGGCGCGGCTCATTGAAGCCAGCGACCGCCCCCAATCCTAATTATTTCGCGCCGCCTGGCGGCGCATCCTGTATTCAGGTTGTTCATGCCCACGAGTTCCTCCCCCGCCCGCAGCCTGCTGCTGGTCATTGCCTTTGCCACTATCTATATCGGTTGGGGCACCACCTACCTGGCCAACCACTTTCTCCTGCTGGAGGTACCGCCGTTCGTGATCGGCAGCCTGCGCTTCTCGATTGCCGGAATGCTGGCGCTGGCCTGGGTACTGCTCAGCGGTCAACTGCGCATGCAGCGCAGCGACTGGGGCGGTGTGCTGATCGGTAGCCTGGCATTGATTGCAGTCGGCCAGGGCGCCTTGATTTACGCCAACCAGTATCTGCCCACAGGCATGCTGGCGATGCTCTACACCACCCTGCCGCTGTGGAGCGTGGCGCTGGAATGGCTGCTCGGTGAGCGCCCGCCACTGTGGGTGATGTGCGGCCTGGCCCTGGCCTGCAGCGGCATCGTGCTGCTGATGAACAACGGCCTGGACCACAGCGCCTCCATCGAACAGTGGTTCGCCGGTTTGCTGGTGGTGTTTGCCACTCTGCTCTGGGCCGGCGGTGCCTGGCTGATGCGTCAGCGACCGCCGTTTCGCTCCAGCTGGCTGGGGCTGAGCCTGCAAATGCTGATCGGTGCGTTGCTGTTGGCGCTGTTCGGCCTATGGCACGGCGACTGGCAGGCACTCGATCTGCGCACCATAAGCCAGCAGGGCTGGCTATGGCTGGCGTATCTGGTGCTGCCGGTCAGCCTCGGCGTATATCCGGCGTATTTCTGGCTGCTGCGCGAGGTCAGGCCGAGCCTGGTGTCGACCTTCGCCTTCGTCAACCCGGTGGTGGCGCTGCTGCTGGGCTACCTGCTGCTGGACGAACGGCTGAGCCTGCTGGCGATGCTGGCCTGTGGCATTACCCTGGGCGGCGTGGTGTTGATTATCTTCGGCCGGCGCTAAGCAGCTGCTTACGATCTGCTGCGCGTCAGCTAAACGGCGTTGAAAATGGCCTCGGAATGCTCATTTACAGCCAGTAAACTCCGCTTCCTCGGCCTTTTTCGCCACCGTTTATCTCTAGCTCGCGAGATCGTAAATAGCTTCTCAAGGGCATAGTGGGAGGGGCTCTAGCCGCGACAGAGCGGCACTGTTTTCGCGGCTAAAGCCCCTCCCACATAAAGCCCCACCACTCAGCCAGTTAAACCTGCAACAGGCGCTCGCGCAGTTTGTGGATTTCATCGCGCAGCTGCGCCGCCGCCTCGAACTCCAGGTCACGGGCCAGGGCGTACATCTTCTCTTCCAGCTGACGAATACGTTTGGTGATTTCGCTCGGTGAGCGCAGTTCGTTCTCGTAGCGCGCGCTCTCTTCGGCGGCCTGGGCCATGCCTTTGCGCTTCTTGCTGCGCGCGCCGGGCACGACTGCGCCTTCGAGGATGTCCTGAACGTCCTTGAACACCCCCTTGGGGATGATGCCGTTGGTTTCGTTAAAGGCGATCTGCTTGTTACGCCGCCGCTCGGTTTCACCAATCGCACGCTCCATCGAGCCGGTCATGCGGTCGGCATAGAGAATCGCCTTGCCGTTGAGGTTGCGCGCCGCGCGGCCAATGGTCTGGATCAGCGAGCGCTCGCTGCGCAGGAAGCCCTCCTTGTCGGCATCGAGAATCGCCACCAGCGACACTTCCGGCATATCCAGGCCTTCGCGCAGCAGGTTGATGCCGACCAGCACGTCGAATGCACCGATGCGCAGGTCACGAATGATCTCGACCCGCTCTACCGTATCGATGTCCGAATGCAGGTAACGCACCTTGACCCCGTGATCGCCCAGGTAATCGGTGAGGTCCTCAGCCATACGCTTGGTCAGCGTAGTAACCAACACACGCTCCTCGATGGCCACGCGCTTGTGGATTTCCGAGAGCAGGTCATCGACCTGGGTCAGGGCCGGACGCACCTCGATCTGCGGGTCAACCAGACCAGTCGGCCGCACCACCTGCTCGATCACTCGCCCGGCATGCTCGGCTTCGTAGTTGCCCGGCGTGGCGGAAACGAAGATGGTCTGCGGGCTGGCAGCCTCCCACTCTTCGAAGCGCATCGGCCGGTTATCCAGCGCCGACGGCAGGCGGAAGCCGTATTCCACCAGGGTTTCCTTGCGCGAGCGGTCGCCTTTGTACATCGCACCAACCTGCGGCACCGACACGTGGGACTCATCAATCACCAGCAAGGCTTCGTCCGGCAGGTAGTCGTACAGCGTCGGTGGCGGCTCGCCAGGGCCGCGCCCGGACAGATAACGCGAGTAGTTTTCGATGCCGTTGCAGTAACCCAGCTCAATGATCATCTCCAGATCGAAGCGGGTGCGTTGCTCCAGGCGCTGGGCTTCCACCAGCTTGTTGGTGCTGCGCAGGTACTCCAGGCGCTCGGCCAACTCGACCTTGATCTTCTCCACCGCCTCCAGCAGCACCTCGCGCGGGGTGACATAGTGGCTCTTAGGGTAGAAGGTGAAGCGCGGTAGCTTGCGGATCACTTCGCCAGTCAGCGGATCGAAGGCCGAGATGCTTTCCACCTCATCATCGAAAAGCTCGATGCGGATGGCTTCGAGGTCCGATTCCGCCGGGAAGATATCGATCACATCGCCACGCACGCGGAAGGTGGCGCGGGCGAAGTCCATATCGTTGCGGGTGTATTGCAGGTCGGCCAGACGGCGCAGCAAGGCACGTTGGTCCATTTTGTCGCCGCGATCGACGTGCAGCACCATCTTCAGGTAGCTCTCGGGGCTGCCCAGGCCGTAGATGCACGACACCGTGGTGACGATAATCGCGTCCGGCCGCTCCAACAGTGCCTTGGTCGCCGACAGGCGCATCTGCTCGATATGGTCGTTGATCGAGGCGTCCTTCTCGATAAAGGTATCCGAGGACGGCACATAGGCTTCCGGCTGGTAGTAGTCGTAGTAGGAAACGAAGTACTCCACCGCGTTGTTCGGGAAGAAGCTCTTGAACTCGCCGTACAACTGCGCGGCCAGGGTCTTATTTGGCGCCAGCACCAGGGTCGGACGCTGAATCTGGGCGATCACGTTGGCGATGGAAAAGGTCTTGCCCGAGCCGGTTACACCGAGCAGCGTCTGGTGTGAAAGGCCTGCTTCCAGGCCTTCGACCATCTGCCGAATAGCCTCGGGTTGATCGCCGGCCGGCTGGAAACGGGTGACCAATTGAAACTCGGACATGACGGACCTCGACAAGCGGCTGTGACGCGGCCTGAAAGCCTACGTCAAAACCGGTGAAAAGCGTGTGCCTGCTGTCGCAGCACAGGTTATGCGTCGGTATACTACCGGGCCACTTACGCAACCCCTAACAGGGTGTTGCCTGATACTCACCTCTCCTCTTCAGAGCTGCCGCATCCATGAGTCTGTTCTCTGCCGTCGAAATGGCTCCGCGCGATCCCATCCTGGGTCTCAATGAAGCATTCAACGCCGACACCCGTGCGACCAAGGTCAACCTTGGCGTAGGCGTTTACTACAACGAGGAAGGCCGCATTCCCCTGCTGCGCGCCGTAGCCGAAGCCGAGAAAGCCCGCATTGAAGCCCACGCCCCACGTGGTTACCTGCCAATTGAAGGCATTGCTGCCTATGACAGCGCCGTGCAGAAACTGTTACTGGGTGCCGACTCCGAACTGATTGCCGCCGGCCGGGTGATCACCACTCAGGCCGTGGGTGGCACGGGCGCCCTGAAAACCGGCGCCGACTTCCTCAAGCGCCTGCTGCCCAATACCGTGGTTGCCATCAGCGACCCAAGCTGGGAAAACCACCGCGCGCTGTTCGAGTCCGCCGGTTTCCCGGTACAGAACTACCGCTATTACGACGCAGCCAGCCATGGGGTTAACCGTGCCGGCATGCTCGAAGACCTGAAAAATCTGCCTGCGCGCTCGGTTGTCGTGCTGCACGCCTGCTGCCACAACCCGACCGGTGTCGACCTGTCGCTGGACGACTGGAAAGCTGTGCTGGACGTACTGCGCGAACGTGAACACGTGCCGTTCCTCGACATCGCCTACCAGGGCTTTGGTGACGGTATCGAGCAGGACGCCTTTGCCGTGCGCCTGTTCGCCGCCTCCGGCATCCCGTTCTTCGTTTCCAGCTCGTTCTCCAAGTCCTTCTCGCTGTACGGCGAGCGCGTCGGTGCGCTGTCGATCGTCACCGGCAGCCAGGAAGAAGCCGGCCGCGTGCTGTCGCAAGCCAAACGCGTGATCCGCACCAACTACTCCAACCCACCAACCCACGGCGCCACCGTGGTCGCCAGCGTGCTGAACAGCCCTGAGCTGCGCGCCCTGTGGGAAGAAGAGCTGGCCGGCATGCGCGAGCGTATTCGCGGCATGCGCATGGCCATGGTTGAGCAACTGGCGGCGCTCAACTGCAAACGCGATTTTGGCTTCGTTGCCCAGCAGCGCGGCATGTTCTCCTACTCAGGCCTTACCGCCGAGCAGGTTGATCGACTGAAAACCGAGTTCGGCATCTACGCCGTCAGCACCGGCCGCATCTGCGTCGCCGCGCTGAACCAGCGCAACTTGCCCGCCGTTACCCAGGCCATTGCTGCGGTTCTCTGAGTTACTGCGGGGAAGCCGATAAGGTATTGACTTCCCCTTTCTAATCAGTAGGATACGCGCCGTTGTTCCGCGATAGCTCAGTCGGTAGAGCAAATGACTGTTAATCATTGGGTCCCTGGTTCGAGTCCAGGTCGCGGAGCCAATAGTTCATCGGGGTATAGCGCAGTCCGGTAGCGCGCCTGCTTTGGGAGCAGGATGTCGGGAGTTCGAATCCCCCTACCCCGACCATTTTTGGTCGTTGGTTGGGCTGGTAGAGCAATTGGTGTTTAACCGATTACTCATGGGCCAGAAAGCCACATGCACCACCCTTTCAAGCCTGCTTGAAAGTAAAAACCCGCCTAGTGCGGGTTTTTTATTGCTTGTCATCCAGGCAGCCACCCTTCGTGCCGTCGCTGCGCGTGGTTAAAAGCTGTTCCTGACAGTTTTTTATTGGCTATTTATTTGTTCACGGCTACATGGCCAGCCAGCTGATAAATCGTCAAAAACTATTAAAGCCATTCAAGCACAACATTTTACCAATCGAACTTGAGCAACTAGTGGCCTGTCTGGTTAATCCAATAACTCATTCCGAATTACAGCCAGCTTTGCTCGATGCACGGAGCTGATAATCGACTCAGCCGTTTTGCTCCAGCGGAACGGCTTAGCCGAATGTTCGTTATGAGCCTCAATGAAGCGACGTATCGCCGCTCTCAGGTCAGCCACGCTGCTGAAGGCATCACGATAAAGCGCCCGTCTTTCCAGTTGCGCAAACCAGCCCTCCACGGCGTTCAGCCACGAGGCGCTGGTCGGTGTGAAGTGCAGCTTGAAACGGGGATGCTTCTCCAGCCATTCCCTGACGGCAGCGGTCTTGTGAGTCGAGCTGTTGTCCAGAATTACATGCAGGTCCAGCTCGGCGGGAGTGCTGCGGTCGATCTGTCGAAGGAACTCCAAAAACTCCTTGGCCCTGTGCCGCTGGGTGATACGGCCGATGACCTTACCCGTCAGGATGTCAAAGGCTGCGTACAGACTGGCCGTACCGTGGCGCTTATAGTCATGCGTCCGCCGCTCAATCTGCCCGGGCTTGAGCGGCAGCATGGGCTGTGTGCGGTCCAGCGCCTGGATCTGTGTTTTTTCGTCAACAGATAGCACCAGGGCGTTGTCGGGCGGATTCAAATAGAGCCCGACGACATCGACCACTTTGTCTGCAAAGTGCGGGTCGTTACTGATCTTGAAGGTTTTCAACCGGTGCGGCTTGAGGTCGGCAGCAGCCCACACCTGTGCGACCTGCCAGATGCTGACCCCAGCGTACTTGGCCATCAACCGTAGGCTCCAGTGGGTAGCTTCGCGCGGGACTCGCTGGGTCGTCAGCGTCAGGATTTCCTTGATCTTCGCTTCGTTGAGCTTGCGAGGCGCTCCACTGCGCCGCAGGTCACTCAGCCCCTCCAGACCGGTCTCCTGGTAGCGTTTACGCCATTTGAAGACCACTGGCGCAGAGACTTGCAGCTGCTCGCTGATCTCCTTGGGCGTGAGACCGTTGGCCAGCAGCAACAGAATTCTGGCCCGCTGGCCGATGCTCTGAGGCAGCGATCCCATGCGTAACCAGCCTTGCAGCATGTCGGCATCACTGGGACTCAAGAAGAATGGGGCTGCTGGCCGGGCCATATGGGAGCTCAATTCATGACGATAGAGCGCGCAGTATACTGGCCCGACATTGGATTAACGAATTTTACAGACAGTTCACTAGGCTGCACCTCAATGAAGAATCATTCTCGCTCGAGGCGCACCATGCTCAAGACTCTGACTTTTACCCTGATGCACTTCTGTATCGCCTTTGCCGTCACGTACGCGCTGACCGGCAGCATCGCGGCCAGTGGTCTGGTGGCAGCCATTGAACCGCTTTGCAACTCGGTGGGCTTCTACTTTCACGAGAAGGTCTGGCAGCGCATCGAAGGCCGTTCGACAGGTGCCGCTGCTCACCCCAAACATGCCTGGCTGCATCATCAGGCATAGGCGCTTGAAGCTACGGCCAACCCTTTGAGTAAGGCGTAAAAACAGCCAGCGAGGTGCTGAGCCGATCCGCTACTATGCGCGGCTCAGCCACCATACGCGCCCGATCATGCCTGCTATTTCTCGCTTCCCTGCTGCGCCCTACGTGTTTGCCTGCCTGCTTGGCCTGCTTGGCCTGCTGGCGCTTTTCGGTCTGTGGTTTGGCATTGGCCAACCGGTCGAACTGGCGGATGCCGCAACGCCCACGCACAAGCTGCAGTGCGCGTCCTACACGCCCTTCGACAAAGACCAGTCACCCTTCGATCAGCCCATGCAACTGCGCCCCGAGCGCATGGAAGCAGATCTGGCGCTGTTGGCCGAACGCTTCGAATGCCTGCGTACCTATTCGGTGACCGGCCTGGAAGAGCTGCCGAACATGGCCCGCAAACATGGCCTGAAACTGATTGCCGGTGCTTGGGTCAGCCGTAACACGGCCGACACTGCGGTTGAGATTGCCGGCCTAGTGAAAATCGCCAACACCAACCCGGACGTGGTGCAGGCGGTGATCGTCGGTAACGAGGCGCTGCTGCGCAAGGAAGTCACCCCGCAGCAACTGGTGGCGTTGCTCGAACAGGTCAAGGCGCAGATCGAGCAGCCAGTGACCTATGCCGATGTCTGGGAGTTCTGGCTCAAGCACCCGGAAGTCGCCCCCGCAGTGGACTTCATCACCATCCACCTGCTGCCTTACTGGGAAGACAATCCCGCCGGTATCGAGAGCGCGCTGCATGAGGTCGCCGAGGTGCGCCAGACCTTTGGCAACGCTTATGCACCCAAGGACATCCTGATCGGCGAAACCGGCTGGCCGAGCGAAGGTCGCCAGCGTGAAACCGCCGTGCCCAGCCTGGTCAACCAGGCCAAGTTCATCCGCGGCTTTGTCGCCATGGCCGAGCAGAACGGCTGGCGCTATAACCTGATCGAGGCGTTCGATCAGCCGTGGAAGCGCGTCAGCGAAGGCGCCGTGGGTGGTTACTGGGGCCTGTATGACGCTGATCGCCAGGATAAATCGATCCTCGCCGGTTCCGTATCCAATCTACCGCACTGGCCGGCCTGGTTGACCTTAAGCCTGGCCCTTGCAGCAGCCACTCTACTGCTGGCCGGCCGGCCGCACTCGCCCCGCGCTGCATTGTTGCTGCCGCTGCTGGCGGCGCTGGGCGCCGGCTGTATCGGTCTGTTTGCTGAATTGACGCTGGTCACCAGCCGTTACCTTGGCGAATGGCTCTGGGCCGGCGCACTGCTTGTGTTGAACCTGCTGGTATTGGCCCACGCCGCCCTGCTGCTCAGCCAGCAGACGGGCTGGCGTGAACGGCTATTCAACTGGCTGCATAGCAAGGGCGCACTGTGGTTGGCCCTAAGCGGCTTTGCCGGGGCGGTGATGATGCTCGCGCTGGTAGTGGATGCACGCTACCGCAGCTTCCCCAGTGCGGCACTGTTGCTGCCGGCACTGGTTTATCTGTGTCGCCCGGTGGGCGGCTATCGCCGCGAGGCCGCCCTGCTCGCCCTGCTGATCGGCGCATGCATTGCGCCGCAGCTGTACCAGGAAACCTTGAGCAACTGGCAGGCCCTGGGCTGGGCACTGACCTGCGTGCTGCTGGTGGCAGCACTGTGTCGCAGTGTCGCAGCCTGCGGGTTAAAGCGCAAACTGCCTGATCAGGCGCTCCGCGGCGCACGCACCCAGCGCAGCAGTGCCAGCACCACGGCAAATACCGCGAGGCTGGCGCTGTACAACACCAAAGCCGGCAGAGCGATCAGCAATGCTGGCACCGCCAGGCGCTTACCCCAGGCGCCGGGCAGGACAAACGCCAGCACGGCACAGATCAGCGCAGCCCAGGCCAAGACCCGAAAGTGGATCAACCAGCCCAGACTCGCACGTACCTGGCAGGCCAACTGCTGCGGGGCGTCGACACACAGACCGACCCATTGCGCGCCTTCCATCAACTGGTAACGCAGTGCAAGGCTCAGTGCCAGACACAGGGCTGCAGCGATCAGCAGAGCAGTCAGGGGCAGATAACGGGACATAGGTAACTCAGGCAGGTAAAAAGGCTGCGTAGAATAAGCCGCCGCGTCACGGATAACACCCCCGAGATCGCCCCTTGCGGTCTCTGCAGCTAGAATCCAGCCATGCTGATACGTCGCCTAATACTGATCGCCGCAAGCCTACTCGGCCTCTGGATGTTGTGGGTCATGCTGTTGCCCACACCCAGCAGTCTGCCGCCCAGCGCGCCGCTGTCCAGCGGCAGCTGGCGCGTGGCGGAACACACGGTCAGCAGACTGGAGAGTTTCCAGCTGGAAGCACGCATTCTCGGCCGCGAAGACTACTACTTCGACCGCGGCGCCAAGCTCTCACCGACAGACCTGGCGCTCGGCTGGGGGCCAATGGCCGACCCCGAGGTGCTGCGCCATATCAGCATCAGCCAGCGCAACCGCTGGTATTTCTGGCGCGCCGAGCAACTGCCGATCGAGCGCCGACAGATTGAGATCAACAGCGCCAATATGCACCTGATACCTGGCAACCCTGAAGTAGCCAGCACCCTGGCAGGGCTCAAAGAAGGCCAGCAGATTCGCCTGAGCGGGCAACTGGTACGGATCGACGGTGATGATGGCTATCGCTGGACCAGCTCACTGAGCCGTGAAGACACCGGCGACGGCGCCTGCGAGCTGATCTGGGTCGAGCAGTTGGCGGTACTGCCCTAGAAATCGGCTTTCGACATGGCGCTTTTTCCTAAAAAGCGGCGGTTCTATAACTAAACGGCACTTAGCCGAACTTATATGGTCAAATCGTTCCGCACCTGACCCGCTCCATCAGCATCAGCCCTAGCTCTCAAGAGATTTAGCCATGTCGCATGTCCCTCGTCTGCTTGCCCTTCTCAGTTGCCTAGCCCTGATTGCTCCCGTCAGCGCGACCGATATTGATGCCAGCAGTTATGGCTACCCGATCAAAAACCCATTTGAAGCCACCCTGGCGACCACCCCGCCAGAGCTGCGCCCCAAGCTTCCGACCGACGCCGATATCAACCAGAGTGACTACCAGATCAAACTGCGCCCAGAGCGCGAGTTTGAGCTGCCAGACAACTTCTGGCCGGTCACCAAGATGCGCTACCGCATGGCCAAGCAGTCTGGCGAAGCGCCACTGATCTTTATCATCGCCGGCACCGGTGCGCACTACGCCAGCAGCACCCCGGAATACCTGAAGAAGCTGTTTTACGGTGCCGGTTATCACGTGGTGCAACTGTCCTCACCCACCAGCTATGACTTTATGACCTCGGCCTCGCGCTTTGCCACGCCCGGCATCACCCGTGAAGACGCCGACGATCTGTACCGCACCATGCAGGCCGTGCGCGCACAGCATCCACGCCTGAAAGTCAGCGAATACCACCTCACCGGTTACAGTCTGGGCGCGCTGCAGGCAGCCTTTGTCAGCGAGCTGGATGAAACCCGCCGCAGCTTCAACTTCAAGCGCGTGCTGCTGCTCAACCCTCCGGTCAATCTCTACACCTCGGTCACCAACCTCGACCGCCTGGTGCAAACCAAGGTTGAAGGCATCGATAACAGCACCACCTTCTATGAACTGGTGCTGGGCAAGTTGACCCGCTACTTCCAGAACAAGGGTTACGTCGATATCAACGACGCCCTGCTCTATGACTTCCAGAACTCCACCGAGCAGCTCAGCGACGAGCAGATGGCCATGCTGATCGGCGCAGCGTTCCGCTTTTCCTCCGCCGATATCGCCTTTACCTCGGACCTGATCAACCGCCGCGGCCTGATCACCCCGATCAACTACCCGATCAGCGAAGGCACCAGCCTCACGCCGTTCTTCCGTCGTGCCCTGCAATGCGATTTCGACTGCTACCTGACCGAGCAGCTGATCCCCATGTGGCGCGCGCGCACCGATGGCGGCAGCGTGGCGCAGCTGATCGATCAGGTCAGCCTGTATGGCGTGGCCGATTATCTGAAAAACAGCAGCAAGATCGCCGTCATGCACAACGCCGATGACGTGATCCTCGGCCCTGGCGACCTGGGCTTTCTGCGCCGCACTTTGGGTGATCGCCTGACCGTTTACCCGCTGGGTGGCCATTGCGGCAACCTCAACTACCGCGTCAATAGCGACGCCATGCTGGAGTTCTTCCGTGGCTAAGCCAACCTTTCTTGCCGTGTTGTTCACCCTGGTGCTCGGTAGCAGCCTGACGCATGCCCAGCACGCCGTTGATGACGACGGTTTCAAGCAGCCGTTGCAGCATCTGCAGTTCAACCCGGGACTGGATCAGCGCGAGTTCGAGCGTTCAACCCTCAGCGCACTGCAAGTCTATGACCCGCTGGAGTCGTGGAACCGCCGCGTCTATCACTTCAACTACCGCTTCGATGAATGGGTATTCCTGCCGATTGTCGACGGCTACCGCTATATCACCCCCAGCCTGGTGCAGACCGGCGTCAGCAACTTCTTCAGCAACCTCGGTGATGTGCCCAACCTGCTCAACAGCGCGCTGCAGCTCAATGGCAAGCGCGCGATGCAGACCACGGCACGCCTGCTGCTCAATACCACGATCGGCGTAGCCGGCCTGTGGGACCCGGCTACACGCATGGGCCTGCCCAAGCAGCGCGAAGACTTCGGCCAGACCCTGGGCTACTACGGCACGCCAGCCGGCCCCTACCTGATTCTGCCGCTGCTGGGCCCGTCGAACCTGCGCGATACCGGCGGCCTGGTGGTAGACTTTGCGGCGAAAAGCCAGGTCAACTGGTTGAACGTCGCCGAAGCCAGTGTCAGCCATCCGGAAATCACCCTGCTGGAAGTCGTCGACCAGCGCTCAACGGTGAACTTCCGTTACGGCCAGCTCAACTCGCCGTTCGAGTACGAGAAAATTCGCTTCTTCTACCACGAAGCGCGCAAGCTGCAGATCGCCGAATAAGCCTGCGAGCTTGACCCAAGGGCCGCCCCCAGGTTTTAACCTGGCGCGGCCTTTAGTCTTTCGGAGCTTATATCTATGCGTGTCGCCCAACTGGCCAAAGCCGCCGCTGTCAGCAGTGAGACCGTGCGCCACTACACCGATCTTGGCTTGCTCAGGCCCACGCGCAATCCGGATAACGGCTACCAGGAATATTCCAGCACCGACCTGCAACGCCTACGCTTTATCGCACGTGCGCGTCGCCTGGGTTTTAGCCTGAAAGACACGCAGCAGATTCTCGCCAGGCCATGCGCCCTGCGCCGAGGTCCGTGACCTGCTCAGCGAACGCCTGACGGCGCTACAGGCGCATATCGAGGAGTGCCAACGCCTGGCACTGGTGATGCAGAACGCCTTCGACGACTGGGCCGACAAGGGCGAATGTGCCCCCGATGGCCAAGCCATCTGCCGTTTGATCGAAGATTTCGAGCCAGATATCGAGCGCCGCCCGGCGACGCCCTGCCCGGCACACTAGCGGCGCTTAGAGCCTGTTTACGATCTCGCGAGCTAGAGCCATGCAAGGCAAAAACAGGCAAGGAAGCGGAGTTTACGAGCTGTAAATGAGCATTCCGAGCCTGTTTTTAACGCAGCAGGGCCGACGCGCAGCATGACGCCGCGCGCGAAAATCTCGGGGCTTGAGTTGAGATAATTACCTTTTACTCAAGTTGCGAGTATCGCAAAAGAATTGTATCCGGTGAGCCTTGCGCTCAGTCAGCATTAAAAGACAAAGCCGCCTCAGGGCGGCTTTGTTCTTTCTACCCCTTGGGATTGTCCAGATCCCTGTACATCTGTTCGAGTTCGGCTTCAAACCACTGCACGGTCTGCACCGTTTCTTTGGCTTTGCGCTGCTTCTGCGGCAGAGCACATAGCTGCTTCAGCTTCTTTATCAGGTTCATCATGCTAATTCTCTAGCTGGCCGGAGTTGGCCAGTACCAGTCTATGGGCCTCTTTCGGGGTCGATTGGCTGGGGTTTCCCAAAAATCAGAACAGCCCAGCCGGTTCGGCCTGGATGTCCCAGCTGAAGATCAGCACCTCCTTCGCATCACTCCCCTTGCCACCACCCACCGTGTACTTGATGTCGGTCGTCTCGATGTGGAAGTCGGCGAAGCATTCGCGGATGGCTGGGTGGTCGTTGAGGCTGATGATCGCCTTGCCCTTGATCACCTTCAGCAGCCTGGCCATCTCCAGGTACTGCTCGAACTCGAACGGCACGCCATAGCCTTCGGTCTCCCAGTACGGCGGGTCACAGTAGAACAGCGTGTGCTCGCGGTCGTACTTCTTCATTACCTCCTGCCAACTCAGGTGCTCGATGTAGGTGTTGCTGAGCCGCAGGTGAGCTGCTGACAGCGCCTCCTCGATCCGCAGCAGGTTAAGCCCAGGTGGCTGGGTAGTGGCTGTGCCGTAGCTCTGGCCATCGACGCGGCCACCGAAGGCAGACTGCTGCAGGTAATAGAAGCGTGCGGCGCGCTGGATGTCGGTGAGGGTTTCGACCCTGGTCATCTGCAACCACTTGAACACCTGGCGGCTGCCGAGCGCCCACTTGAACTGCCTGACGAACTCTTCCAGGTGGTTCTGCACCACCCGGTAGAGGTTGATCAGGTCGCCGTTTACGTCGTTGAGCACTTCGACCTCGGCCGGTACCGGACGGAGGAAGAACAGCGCTGCACCGCCCGCAAACGGTTCGACGTAGCAGCTGTGCTGAGGGAACAAGGGGAATATCCGGTCTGCAAGGCGGCGCTTGCCACCTATCCAGGGGATGATCGGTTGTGCGGACATGGTGCCTCCTGATGGCTGGTTGCGCTCGATGGCGGTAACAGGAGGCTCTCGGCCTTCAGGTGATTGAGTGTCCGGCAACGCGGGCACTTGATCTGTAACTCGGTGAAGCCACTGGCAGTTGCCAGCTTGCGGCCACACTGGCCACAACGGATATCTTTCATCATCTGCAAACCTTTTGCGCTTCTGGTAGGCTCCCCGCCGCTCACGCGTGAGCAGGGGGCCTTGGCTGGCTTGCAGGCCTGATCTGCAGGTTGGCGGTCAGCTTGGGTGTTACCGCACCCAGGCTGACAGCCCTCTCTTATCCTTCTATTAGGCAGAGCCCTCGCTCGGGTGACAGCATCCAGATGTGCTGAGGGGTGATGCGGCGCAGCGCCTCCGGGCGGAACCATGGCTCGCCCGCCTGATCGGCCGCCCAGGCCAGCAACTCCGAGCAGAACCACGAATCTTCTTCCTGCCAATCACGGTGCAGGCCGAGGCCGGCAATGGCCGTCCAGTCGTAGGGTTTGCCGACCTGGCTGCGCGCTGCGTCGATGATGGCCAGCGGGTTACGGGCTGGCAGGTCAACCAGG
Source organism: Pseudomonas anguilliseptica (assembly GCF_900105355.1). Taxonomy (NCBI): domain Bacteria; kingdom Pseudomonadati; phylum Pseudomonadota; class Gammaproteobacteria; order Pseudomonadales; family Pseudomonadaceae; genus Pseudomonas; species Pseudomonas anguilliseptica. The sequence continues at coordinate 3,356,279 of NZ_FNSC01000001.1, read as the reverse complement.
CTGTACGCCGAGGCACGCTCAATGGCGTAGGCCTTGGAGACCTGACGCACGCCCTCCAAAGCAACGGCCTCTATCACATGGTGCCCGGCAACCAGGGCAACATGGCTCCAGCGTGACCAGGTGGCGGCGCGGATCAGCCCGCTGAATGGGTAGTGAGTGGTGCTGAAAAGCAGCTGGATGCTTCCCATGGCTAAACCCCTGCGTTGTTGCCGATGCCGGCGACGGCGGCTTGGATGCTGGCAATGGTTTCATCCGCGATGTCCTGCGCCTGCTCGACGTTGCCAGCGGTCATGGCATTGCGGATCAGCTCTTTGGCGTTGAGGCGCATGGTGCGCAGTTGCACCAGGGCGGCGTTGTAGTGAGCAGCCTCCTGCAGGATGCCGTCTGCTGCTTGCCGTGCGGTACGGCCGTTGATGGCCCAGGCGGCGACCATGGGCGGTACGGCTCCCTGATAGTTAGCAGTGGCGAAGGTCTGCGCCTCGCTGGCCGCACGGTCGTACTCCACGGCGCGCAGCGGGTCTCCTGCCACTGCGCGACGGGCGGCGTCAGCGGCGGCGTCGATGGCAGAGCAGAGTTGCTCAGCCGATGGCTGGGTGTTTAATTCTTCGAGCACTGGATAGCCATTCGCATCACCGACAACTGGATGGCCAAGTAGCGATAGGTAGTCCGAATGGGGGACTTCTACACTATGACAGTCATTGGGCACGCTGGCTTTGGTGGGATACCAGCCACGGGTTGCAGCGCAGAACAATACGGTATGGGCGGGCATGGTCAGTTACCTATGGAAATAATGAATGCAGACAGAAATCCGCCGGTTTCGCTACCGCTCGCGGCATCCCATACCAGAGTGAAGGTGCTAAGGCTGGTCGGATCGGCATACATGGACATGTTGCCACTCATGTAGACCGCGCGAACCATGCCTGGCACCAGCCCAAAATGGTTGTTCGGGTAAGCGTACGGGAGGCTAAAGACGACCTGGCCACCGTTTGCGCCTGGCAACGATGTTGGCGATGTGAACTTGCCCCACTGAATGATCCAGCCGCCCAACCATGACGGAAACGCTACATAGCCAACCAGGCCTATTAGGTAGGAGACCCCCCAGCGCAGTTTCTTCGGCGTGACGGCTACGTCGTCGAGGGCACCCGCATTCACCTCGGCCTGGGTGCCAACGCGCAGAACACCACGCAGCACCTCGGTAGCCAACGCAGCTGCCGAACGAATGGCTTGGAATACGCGCAGCGGGCTAATCCACTTCCCAAGTGCGGTTCCAGCCTCTGCCTCTGCCTGCGATGCCTCAGCATTTGCAGAAACAGCATCAGTGATTCCGTAGCCTGCTAGGGTGGATGGGTTGCTGCCGCCAGTTACTCGGCCACGCTTGTCGACAGTGACACTGCGGTAGGTGCCAGCACTCACGCCCGAGGGGCCAGCTGCGATCTCGAAGACCAGCGCGGTAGTGCCGAGGGTAATAGGCGCGTCGGTAACCAACTGCCAGATACTGTCGGCGTTGGTAGTGCCCTGCTCGATGGCAACGAGGAGGCCTGGAGTTACTTCGATACTGGCATCGGCATCAGCAGCGCGAGCCCAAGCGGCGGCCGCCACGATATAGATTCCGTTGGTCTTGGCATCGGCCTGATCCTTAACCAAGACGCGGTCGCCAGCCCCAAGGAGCACGCCATCAACAGTGAGCAGGCCGGAAAGCGCACCCAGGTTTGCAGTGGTGGCTACCTTTACGCTGTTCTTCGCATCGCGCTTGCCCAACTCTGCCTGCAACTGCTCCAGGACGAACGCACGGGTGGCCATCACAATCGAGTTGTCGATCAACAGGGTGACGCTGGTGGCGTTGCTGGTCTGGAAGATGGCGCGCACATAGAACTGCTTGCCAGAGCCCTGCGCCAATACGGGCTTGACGCTGTCTGGGTACTTACCGATGGCATAAAGGAGGCCGGTGTCGGTGTAGATGCCGACCTCGCGGATCGTCCAGCCGCCCACATCATCTGCAATCATGGCTTCGGCCAGCAGCCAGCTCGGGTTGGCTTCGTCCTGGAGCAGCGAGTTGATCGGCTGGCGGTGGGTCTCACGACGCAGCGCCGCTGCCTCGGGGCCGGGGTTGTAGGCCGCACCGTTGCCATCCCCTACCGCGAAGTGGGTCAGTTTGATCGGCACCTGGTTGGCCTTACACGCCGCCTCATAGGCCAAGCCGGCGTTGGTAAGGATGCAGTAGTAGTCCTGAGCCATCATGCCTCCAATGGATAAATGGTTGTGATCTCAATGGTCGCCAGGCCGGCACCGATAAACATGGGGCTGGCCTGCTCGACGCCATCGAGCTGTAGTGGGTAGATGGTTGTGATCTCGCCGCCTATGAGGGCGGCAGCAATGACTGGAACCTGGGAGCGGTTGGTCAGTGCGACGGTGAGCGCGTCCAGCCGGGAGCGCTTGTTCTTGTACTCACGGATCAGGTCGACCAGGGCGTCGTAGGTAGCCTCATCAATGCCTCGGTCGGTCAGCTCAATGTCGACGCGGAAGCGATACGGCGAGCCGCCGTACTCGTACCACTCCGACACCCGCCCGCTGAGGTTGAGCGTGACCAGCACCTGCTCGATGGCCCAGGGCGTGCCCTTGTAGCGGTGCAGCTCGATGGCACGCTTGATCAGCTCGCGCTGCTCCTGGTCGTCGCGGGCATAGCGCCAGCCCTCCAGGCCCATGACGTGGAACTGGTCAGCCAAGTGCGGCAGTACTTGCGGCGGCACCACGTCGACCAGGTAAACCAACATGGGCGAGAGATCGAGGCTGTCGAACTCCTCCTGGAGCAGTTCGCACAGGATGGCGAAGCGCTCATCACCGGCCAATACCGGTGGCAGTTGGTCAGCCATGGGCGACACCGATCACGTTCAGCTCGATGGCGGTGCAGTTGGCCCATTCGTGGCTGGCCACGTCGCGGAAGGCAGGCTCGGTCAGCTGCAGGCGGTACACCCCGGCAACCTGCACCTCGCGGATGATCTGCTCGGGCACGATGTCTCGGCCCAGGCCGGCGCGGCGCTCTGCTGCATAGGCGGTTGCAGCCTTCAAGGCCAGGGCGTGCACGCTGTCTGCATCGGTATTCTGGTACAGGGTCAGGTTGCCCCGGATGGCATAACCCACCTCGGGCGAGAGCTTGGTCAGCACCTTGTCCGTCAGGGGGCGTTTCTTGCGAGCGCTGACATTGGCTTGCACCAGTGACAACAACTCGGGGCTGGGCAGGCCCGTCTTGGTCAGCGGGTAGATCCACACCTCGCCATCCGGCACGGTTGGGTCATCCTCGCCACCGCGCACTGCCACTTCGATGATTGACTGGCTCGCCGCGCGGGCGTGGTAGATGTACGCGCCTTCGGGCCCGGCCGTGCTGAATGACTCTGGCGCGAGGATGATGCGCTCGATGTAGGGCTCATCCTCTTCATCGTCGATGCCGTCTGCCGGCACGGACTCGTTGCTGGTGGTCATGCCGGCTGCAGGTGGCTGACCCAGCACAGCGATCTGGCCGATGGCCCAACCGTTGGCGCTGGTACCTGGCGTCTCGCAGGCCACGGTGGTGCGTACCTCGGTCGCGCCGGCTGCCAGGGTCACGGCCTCCTCGGTGACAAAGGCAATGCGCCCATCCTGACTGGTGACCCGCGTGCCGGCACTGATCAGCACCGCCTGCAGCGCAGGGGCTGGCAGCCGGAACACCTGAGTGCAGCGCGCCGGCTGGGCGAGCAAGCGCGGCGTGTCTACCAGTTCGCCCAGGTAGTCGAGGATCGGCCCACCGGAGAAACGCACCAGCATGCGCTCACCAGCTTGCTGGATGGCCATCAGGGCAAGCGTCTTGGCGTAGGCCACCTGGTCGATGAACAGCCGCTCGACTTGCGCCGGGTACAGCGTCTTGCCGGTTTTCTGCTCATAGCGGGCAACCAGGGCCGCTTCGATAGCGGCCGGGTCGATCTTGACGAACTCAGGCGGCGGCAGCGCGCGCATAGGGCACCTCGGTTTGCTGGATAACCCCATCAGCCACCTTCCACTGCACCCGCAGGGTGATGCGCTCGCCCTCGATCTCGACCAGTACCTGAACCACCGTGACGCGCGGCTCCCAACGGCGAATGGCGTCCACAGCCTCGCGCACCAGATGTGGCACAACGCGGTTGGTGGGCCAGTCGATATACAGGTTGATGTCGCTGCCGAACTCGGGGCGGTGCGGGTCGCTGCCACGCGGCGTGGTCAGGATGATGCGGATGGCCTGGTCGATATCACGCAGGCCCTCGACCACTTCACCGGGCGTACCGAGTGCCGGCTGCCAGTGGGCGGAGGTGATGCTGGTATAGGGGATGGGCGTGGTCATGCGCCCATGGTGGGCAATCCTGCCTGCTCGTCCTTTTAATCGGGTTTAAAGAGTTGCAATATCTCAGTCCGTCTAAAGCCAAAGGAAGGTTCCATGTCAGACTTCATATACATCGACAACTCTAATCTCTATCTCGAAGGCCGCAGGGTGAGTGCAGTTCAGCAAGGCCTTGCCAAAAATATCGGCGAGGCAATGCACGATGGAATATTGGATCAGGGATACACCATCAGCTTTGGCAAACCTCATAAGTTCTTGACTGACAACGACCCATCAAAAACCAAGCGTGCGGCCCTATTCGGCTCACGCCCCCACCCAACGATGGTATTTGGAAAATTGCTGAAGCAGCAGGATTCGTCTTGCATCTAGAAGATCGCAACGTTGCCAATAAAGAGAAAAAAGTCGATACCGGAATCGTCACCTTAATGCTCGTCGATGCCCTATCGGATGGCGTACCTGGTGAAGATACTGTGGTTCTAGTTGCAGGCGATGGCGACTTTGTACCAGCCGTAAAGGCTCTGAAATCTAAGGGTTTCACAGTAGAGGTGGTGTTCTGGGATCACGCTTCCAGAGAGCTAAAGCTTGAAGCCTCAAAGTTCATCTCGCTGAATCCATACCTGGAAAACCTTCGCTACTGATTCTGTCAGTGGCTGTGGTGATTCGAGTTCCCGCCCTGATCCAGCACCTTGCCCTGGGTCTGGATATCACCAACAGCCTGCAGGCCGGCTGCCAGGGTGACATCTCCAGTGATCGCGACCGGCCCGGCAACCTGCAGGCTGCCGGTCATGATGGTTTCCGGGGTATCCAGGGTCACCCTGGGCGCTACCACCAGCACCGGCTGACCGGCCTGAACGGTCACTGTCTTGGCAGTCTTCACCAGTGCGCTGCCGACGCAGTCCACTACCAGGGCGTGGGTCGCCCGGTCATAGGTGAGGATCGTGCCGTCACTGAAGCGCAGGTAGTGGGTGTCCTTGTCCGTCACGGGGGGCGGCTCTTGGTGGCCTTGGTGTGCCGCTGCGGCACCTTTAACCACCAGGTCTCCAGCCCATCGAACTCTTCCAGGCTTACCTTCACCCGGCAGCTGAGATAGTCCACCGAGCTGACCAAGCCAAACTGCAAGCCATCCAGTTCTTCACGCCTCATGCGGTTGCCTCGTTGCTGGCCTGGGTGGGCTCACCGGCCAGGGCACGCATTAGCGGTACCGGCGCAGGCGTAACCCGACGGATCTCGATATCGGCCGTGGTGCCGCTGCTGCGGCGCTTGCTGTGGCGGGCTTGGTTGATCAGGTAGTCACCGGCCATGCGGCCCCAGCTGGCGTCCAGGGTCACCACTGCACCGGCCACCAGGCGGCGGTCGGCTGGCAGGGTCAGGCTGCCGCCGGCACGCTCGTCATTGGCCTCACCGAGGGCTGCATCGGCCTGGGCTTGGGCGCTTTCTGCGTCTGGTGCACGCTGGTTGATGCGCAGCTCGTCGGCGCTGGTCTCCATGCCCACCTGGCTATCCGGTGCGCGGGTGTCCTGCGCCTGGCTGCTGATGGTCTTCTGGGTGTCCGGGTCGTGGTGGGTGTTCTTGGCCGTGCGGAACACGTCCTTGATCTTGTCCTTGAGGTCGTAGCGGCTGCATTCCTTGCGGCTGATCGTGCGCACTGGCGCGCCATCGCGCAGACCAGCCATTGCAGTGAAGATCAGCTTGTTCTCACGCAGCTTGACTGCGTAGCCGTACTGGCGGCCCACGCGGGTGATAAAGGCCAGGTCGCGTTCCTGGAACTGGGTGATACGGTCGATCTGCAGGGGCTTGATCTCGCCCACCAGCTCGAACTTGTTGCGCTTGGCCACCTGGGTGGCGATCTCGGCCAGCGTGGTGTTCTCGTAGGCATAGCCCTTGCGGGTGCGCACGCCCTTGCTGACACCTGCAGACAGCCCGCGTATGACCACCACTGAGGGCGGGCCGCTGGTGTTGATCTCGTCCACCTCAAAGCTGCCGCAGTTCAGCGGTGCCTGCCCTGGGTAGGTCATGCTCAGTGTCAGGGCGTCACCCTTGATCGGGTACCAGGTGGTGAGCCATTTGCCGTCCACGTCCTCCAGCTCGATGCTGATCTCGTCGGACTGGCCGCTGAGGTAGTCCGTCCAGGTCACGCCCAACACATAGGGCGCGAGGTCAGCCGTGAGGTCGCGGCCCTGGTAGCCAATGCGCCAGACGGTTGGTTCGGCCGTGTCGCGGCCAGGAATCTCGTTCACTTGAACCACGGCGGCAGATCCTCGCTGCTGGGTAGGGCATCGAGCACCGGAATGCGCAGGGTCAGCCCGGCCGGTAGTGCGCGGGTCATGGGCACCTGCAGGTTGGCGCGGACAATCGGTTCGTAGCGCATTGCATCGCCGTAGTAGGTGAAGGCCAGCTGATCCCAGCGCTCCCCCTCAACGGTGGTGTGGGTTAGGTATTCGGCTGCCATGTCATGCCCTCCGGCTGATCACATCGACGGCCAGGCCTGCCAGGCGGGTTGATGCACCGCTCAGTCGGCCCTGGGCCAACTCGATGCGGTTGGTTGCGTAGTCCACCTGGCTAATGATGGCCTCCGGGCGGATTGGGTTGAGCGCGCCCTGGGCGAGTTGCACCTCGCTGGTCACCGACAGGCCCAGTTGCACCAGGTCGGCTCCGTCCTCCATCAGTCCGGCAGCCAGCTGGAACTCCTGCAGGGGCTGCAGCGCTTGCCCGGTTAGGGATGGTCTGAAGTAGCCCTGTATTTCCGGTCAACTTCAGCCTCCGCTGATTTTGAAAGCGGAAAACTGATCAAAAACGATCAAGTCATCCGCTCATTTCGGTGTTTCTGGCCGCCGCGAGCACCTCGCAGCGGTCATTTCCCACATTACAGGCGCACCTCTCCTGCATTCGTCAGCAAATGTCGACGGGCCATCCACAGGTTCGACAGGGCGAACAGCGTTACCAGTTGTGCGGTGTTTTTGGCCAGGCCACGGAAACGCGTCTTCACATAACCGAACTGACGCTTGATCACCCGGAACGGGTGCTCGACCTTGGCGCGAACTTGCGCCTTGGCCTTCTCGATCTTGCGCTTGGCTTTGTACAGCGCGCTGCGCTTACTCAACGTGTTGTACGTACTGCGGCGGGCTGCGATCTGCCAGATCACTTCACGGCCTTCATGTTCTGGCCGCTTCTCTACGCCGGTGTAACCCGCGTCGGCACCCACCATGTTTTCTTTGCCGTGTAGCAGCTTGTCGACCTGAGTAACGTCTGCAACATTGGCTGCCGTGCCGACCACGCTATGCACTAAACCCGACTCGTCATCGACGCCGATGTGCGCCTTCATGCCGAAGTAATACTGGTTTCCCTTCTTGGTCTGGTGCATTTCCGGGTCACGCTTACCGTCCTTGTTCTTGGTCGAACTCGGCGCATTGATCAGCGTGGCATCGACGATGGTGCCTTGGCGCAATGACAAACCGCGGTCACCCAAATAGCCATTGATGACGGCCAAGATGCCCGCAGCCAGTTCGTGTTTCTCCAGCAATCGGCGGAAGTTGAGGATGGTGGTTTCGTCGGGAATGCGCTCCAGGCTCAGACCCGCAAACTGGCGCAGGATGGTGGTCTCGTACAGAGCCTCCTCCATCGCCGGGTCGCTGTAGCCGAACCAGTTCTGCATCAAATGAACCCGTAACATCGCCATCAGCGGATAGGCTGGACGTCCGCCTTCACCCTTGGGGTAATGCGGTTCGATCAAGGCAATCAAACCCTTCCACGGCACAACCTGATCCATCTCGATCAGGAACAGCTCTTTGCGGGTTTGCTTGCGCTTGCCGGCGTACTCGGCGTCGGCGAAGGTCATCTGCTTCATCGGAAAACTCGGCGGGTGGAGTTCAGGTATTTTGCCAAATTCAGGAAGTCTTCTTCAGGGTTTCCTTAGGCTGAGCAGACGTGGCGCCTGGGCCAGCACAGCGGCCGGGTTGTCGCGCAGGGTCTTCACAAAATTGAAGGCATCCACCCCGGCACGCAGGTAGTTGCCAGCAACCTTGGCCATGCCCAGGGCCTTTTGTGTGGGGGTCACCAGCGCAGGCGCTGCACCGCCCACGCGGGCCATCGGGTTGGCGGCCAGGTTGGACACCAACGCCCTCGGCCGTGGTAGCGGCTTGGTGTATTTACCGGAGTACTCCAGCAGGTTGAGGCTCACCGTGGCCGAGACCAACCGGCCCTGAGGATCTGTCTTGCGGGTGGTGACCGACACCTCGGTGAGCAGGTAGATCCCGCGATAGTCACCCGAGCCCAGTACATAGGGCAGCGGCTCGTGGGCGCTCTTTGCCTCCTTCAGGCGACGGATCTGCAGCTCGGGGTCGACCAGCATTGAGTGCAGGGTCAGCTCCAGGGTCAGCTCGTCGAGGCTGTCGCCTACCCACTCCAAGCGCGGCTTACCCTGGATCAACGCATGCTGGGCGTAGTCCGCGGCTGAGCGCTCATCCTGCCGGCCGGGGTGATACTTCACCTCGAACTCGATATCGCCGAGTACTGCCCACATCAGAAGGCCCTCCGCTGCTGATCGGCGATGACTTCACGCATCAATTTCTCCAGGTCATTACGCGATAGCTGCAGGGCCTGCTGGACAGCCTCCTGAGTACCAGGGCCGCCGCCCTGGACGGTGATCTTCGGGGCGTAGTGGATGGTGATACCCCCGCCAGCAAGCGCTGTTGGGCCTGCGCTTCGCGCCAGGTTGGCCACACGGCTTGCAATTGCAGCTGGCCCCTCGGCTGCAGCCAGTTGCGGGGTGGCAAGGCTGACTGCAGTCGCGGCTGCCATTCCCAAGGCGGCACGCTTGACCAGCCCCTGCTTGGCGGTGATACCAATCGCAGCACCTTCCGAGACGTTGGCTCCGGCAGCCATGAAGACGCGGCTGGGGCTCTGGATGCCTAGGGATGGTCTGAAGTAGCCCTGTATTTCCGGTCAACTTCAGCCTCCGCTGATTTTGAAAGCGGAAAACTGATCAAAAACGATCAAGTCATCCGCTCATTTCGGTGTTTCTGGCCGCCGCGAGCACCTCGCAGCGGTCATTTCCCACATTACAGGCGCACCTCTCCTGCATTCGTCAGCAAATGTCGACGGGCCATCCACAGGTTCGACAGGGCGAACAGCGTTACCAGTTGTGCGGTGTTTTTGGCCAGGCCACGGAAGCGCGTCTTCACATAACCGAACTGGCGCTTGATCACGCGAAACGGATGCTCGACCTTGGCGCGCACTTGGGCTTTGGCCTTCTCGATCTTGCGCTTGGCTTTGTATAACCCGCTGCGCTTATCGAGCTTCCTGTAGGTGCTGCGGCGTGCCGCCACCTGCCAGATTACCTTCCGACCTTCATGCTCCGGACGCTTTTCGACACCGGTGTAACCTGCGTCAGTACACACCACGTTTTCGTCGCCGTGCAGCAGTTTGTCTACCTGGGTGACATCCGCCACGTTGGCTGCCGTGCCTACTACGCTGTGCACCAGACCCGACTCGTCATCCACGCCGATGTGCGCCTTCATGCCGAAGTAGTACTGGTTGCCCTTCTTTGTTTGGTGCATTTCCGGATCGCGCTTACGGTCCTTGTTCTTGGTCGAACTCGGCGCATTGATCAACGTGGCATCGACGATGGTGCCCTGGCGCAGTGACAGACCACGGTCGCCCAGGTAGCCGTTAATCACAGCCAAGATGCCTGCAGCCAGCTCGTGTTTCTCCAGCAAGCGACGGAAGTTGAGGATGGTGGTTTCATCGGGAATGCGTTCCAGGCTTAAGCCGGCGAACTGGCGCAGGATGGTGGTCTCGTACAGCGTTTCCTCCATCGCCGGATCGCTGTAACCGAACCAGTTTTGCATCAGATGCACACGCAGCATCGCCATCAGCGCATAGGCGGGCCTGCCACCTTCGCCCTTCGGGTAGTGCGGATCGATCAGGGTGACCAATCCTTTCCACGGCACTACTCGATCCATCTCGATCAGGAACAACTCTTTGCGGGTCTGCTTGCGCTTGCCTGCGTACTCGGCGTCGGCGAAGGTCATCTGCTTCATCGGAAAACTCGACGGGTGGAATCCGGGTATTTTGCCAAAATCAGGAAGTCTTCTTCAGAGTTTCCCTAGGGATGGTCTGAAGTAGCCATGTATTTCTGGCTGACTTCAGCCCCGCCGATTTTGAAAGCGGCAAATCGATCAAAAACGATCAGATTACCCATTCATTTCTGTGTTTTTAGCCGCCGCGAGTAGCTCGCGGCAGCCATTTCCCGCATTACAGGCGCACCTCTCCTGCATTGGTCAGTAAATGTCGGCGTGCCATCCACAGGTTCGACAGCGCGAACAGCGTCACCAGTTGCGCCGTGTTCTTGGCCAAGCCACGGAAGCGTGTCTTTACATAACTGAACTGACGCTTGAGCACCCGGAACGGGTGCTCAACCTTGGCGCGCACCTGGGCCTTGGCCTTCTCGATCTTGCGTTTGGCTTTGTACAGCGGGCTGCTCTTACCCAGCTTCTTATAGGTGCTGCGGCGGGCAGCAACCTGCCAGATCACCTCGCGCCCATCATGTTCGGGGCGCTTTTCGACACCGGTATAACCCGCATCGGCGCACACCACGTTTTCCTCGCCGTGCAGCAACTTGTCGACCTGAGTGACATCCGCCACGTTGGCCGCCGTGCCTACCACGCTGTGTACCAGCCCCGACTCGTCATCCACGCCAATGTGCGCCTTCATGCCGAAGTAGTATTGGTTGCCCTTCTTGGCCTGGTGCATCTCTGGGTCGCGTTTGCCGTCCTTGTTCTTGGTCGAACTCGGCGCATTGATCAGCGTGGCATCGACGATGGTGCCTTGGCGCAACGACAGGCCACGGTCGCCAAGATAGCCATTGATGACGGCCAGGATGCCGGCAGCCAACTCATGTTTCTCCAGCAGACGACGGAAGTTGAGGATGGTGGTTTCGTCGGGGATACGTTCCAGACTCAGCCCGGCGAACTGCCGCAGGATAGTGGTCTCGTACAGCGCTTCTTCCATCGCCGGGTCGCTGTAGCCGAACCAGTTCTGCATCAGGTGCACACGTAGCATCGCCATCAGCGGATAGGCCGGCCGACCGCCTTCACCCTTGGGGTAATACGGTTCGATCAGTGCGATCAAACCCTTCCACGGCACCACCCGATCCATCTCGATCAGGAACAACTCTTTGCGGGTCTGCTTGCGTTTGCCGGCGTACTCGGCATCGGCGAAGGTCATTTGCTTCATCGGAAAACTCGGCGGGTGGCGTCCGGGCATTTTGCCAAAATCAGGAAGTCTTATTCAGAGTTTCCCTAGGGTGCTTTTGAACCAGCCAGCCACGTCACTGCCAAACCCGACGACCGTTTCCTTGGCAGAGCTGAGCTTCGCCGTAATGCCATTGACCAGGCCGCTGATCAGCATGCCGCCGAAGCCGGTGAATTTGCCCGGAAGCTCGATCCCGAAGTAGTTCATGACACCGCTGAACGCCCGGTAGAACAGGCCCAGCGGGCTGAAGTTAATCAGCAGACCGAGGATGCCCGTCAGGCCACCGCTGAAGCCGGCCTTGATCTCCGTCCACAGCCCGCCGAAGAAGCCCTTGATCGGCTCCCAGTAGCGGTAGATCAGGTAGGCACCCAGAGCGATGCCGGTGATCAGCAAGCCGATGGGGTTCATCAAAAACGCGCGGCCAAGCCAGAGCACCGCCGTGCGCGCCATGCCAAGGGCAGGTACAAGACGCATCGCGCCGCTACGCAGCAAGCTCATGCCCGAAATGAAGGGGCCCAGCCGACCGCCGAGCAACAACATGGCGCGCAGCATGGTGAACTTGCCGGACAGCAGCGAGATCGCGATGCCCACTCCATTCAGGCCAGAAGCACCCAGGCTTAGCCCGTAAGACAAGCCGACGACACCCAGCTTCAGCGCAACAGCTCCGGCCACCAGCTTGATCACGCCGCTGACGACTTCCGGGTTCTCTTTGGCCCAGCTGGCAAATCCAGACACTACTGGACGGATCGAGGTGACAAGATCATTGAGCCCCGGCAGAACGGCGGTACCGAGGTTGATCCCCAGCTCCGTCATACCGTTCTTGAGCAGCTGCAAGTTGTTTGCAGTGGTTGCAGCTCGGGCCTGGAATTCTTTCTCCATCGAACCATCGTAGTTAGAGGACTTGTTCACCAGTGCCAGGGACTTGGCGTAGGTCTCCATCGAGCCCGCCAGCACCGCTACATCATCGGCATACTCCAGGCCAAACAGATCAACCAGGGTGCCCATTTGGTCAGCTTTCGGCACCTTGCTCAGGGTATTGAGGAAGCTGGTCAGCGCTCCCTGTGCATCCTGGGCAATGGAGGCTTTCAACCCCTCGGCCGTCATGCCCATTTCCTGCAGGGCACGCTGGAATTTCTTCGGTTGTTTGTCGGCCGTGGCCAGCTTCGCCAACATACCGTTGATGGCGGTACCGGCCACCTCGGGCGGCTTGCCCAGGCTGACAAAGGCGTTTACCAAGGCAGCAGCCTGGGTCTCGACCAGGCCGAACTGCTTGGCCACGCCACCCACCCGATTTAAGCCCTGGACGATATCGCGCGCTTTGGCTGGCGAAGCGTTGGACAGGTGGTTGATCGCATCGCCAATGCGGCCGATCTGCGAAATGGGTATCTGGTACACGTTGGCCAGTTTGGCCATCGAGTCGCCGGCCTCCTCGGCAGCCATGTCGAAGGCCGTGGACATCTTTGCCACGGTTTCAGTGAACTTAGGAATATCTGCTGCAGCAACGCCCAGTTGACCGCACTTGCGGCAATGGCTGCTAGCTCAGAAGCGGCCAAGGGCAGTGTGCGCGTCATCTTGAGCAGTTCATCGCCAAGCTTTACGAAGCCATCTGGCGTGTCGAAATCGACCACCTTCTTCACATCGGCCATGGCCGACTCGTAGTCGATAGCTAGTTTGACCGGCAGCGCCGCGCTGGCCCCGATAGCAACAGTCTCCATCACCCCGGAACGCAACTCAGCGCGCTGGTTACGCAGCTGATCCCGGCGCGCCAAGCGGGCCGTTAGTTGCTCTTGCTTGCGGCGAACTGTGTCGAGGGTTTGCCCAAGGCGAACATAGTCGCGATTGAGCGCCGCGACGGTACTGGGTGCCAGCGTGCCGAGGTTGCGCTGGATTGACGCCCCCAATTCGGCATGTTGGCGGGTCAGCTTGCTGGCCGTATCACCAAGACCCGTCAGGGTGCGGCGCACCCCGCCCAAAAGGGGAAGAACCCCACGGGCGGATGCGCCGATCTCTAGACCTACTCTAAGGCTACGGTTGCTCACGGCTGGCTTCGCTTTGCTGGCGGATTTGCTGCTCGGCCTGCTCGCACCAGGTTAGGAAGCGCTCTACTGTCAGCTGCTCAATCTCCGAGGGCTGGAAGCGGAACCACCTGGCAAGCAAGGCTTCACACTCGTCGAGGTGGCTGGTATCAATCCGACAGGAGCCGAAACTGCTCCTGGGCGGACTTGTAGTCCGCGATGTCCATGGCATCCAGGTCTTCCAGGACGAGACCAGCAGCGCGCGACATCAGCACCAGCTCTTCGATAGCTGCATTGCCAGAGGCCTGTTCATTGGCTGCGCGCAGGTCTTTCACGGTCAAGCGACGGAACTCCAGCCGCGCGACTTTCTGACCTGCAGCAGTGTTGAAAGGATGCTTGAGTGTTACGTGGGGTTTATCGGCCATGCTTTATGCTCCAGGTTGATCAATGAGATCGGTTGCTCTGTACAAGAGCCCTAAGCATTGCTCGTTGCATGCGTGGTGGCTTTTAATCTGGTTTAAAGCCGGGCGTTAATTACCAGCTAAACCAGAAAGGAGTGCACGGATGGTTGCTGCAGTTAAAAAAGGACTGAGGAAGTTACTCGAATTGGGAGTTGAGGAGCTCTACCACGCCAACAGCGTTCTCACTTCATGTGAGTTTCTGAGGCAAGGAGCGCTCCTATCCAGAGGTTCGATTGAGGCGCTTGGAATGAGGCAAACCCCTCAGTACTCGGACGCACTTGATAAGCGATATAACATCTGGAATGACGTCTTCGTTGACTCTGTCGATATTCACGCTCGTGGCTCGATGGCCAACCGCTATGGGCCGGTTATGTTCGTCCTAGATACAGAGAAACTGCTCAACGATGTTTCGTCTGGACAACTCTGGCTTACCCAGTGCAATCCAACGAAATGGGCAGGCAAGAGCCAGTCTGCAAGGTGGCTCGCTGACATCGACGATTGGGATGATGAGTTCGACATCAACAGCTTCGATCAAATGATTGTCTTTCGGCACATGGGAGGCCATGTTCCCTTAAGAAGTGCTCTCAAACGGATAGTTGTGGATGCCCCGGAAGACGTCGAGGGCATGGGTATCGACCTATACAGCTATGCCTTGGGTAGCCTCAAACATGCTATGCATCTGGGGCCGAAAACCTGCTCCGTGGTACGCCGAGAATGCAGAGCCGGGTGCGGATGCACTGCAACCTACGAAGCCGATCTCGACATGGCGAAGAAAATGTATCGCCCCTTTCTTAGCAAGTAATAAAAGCGAAGCCCCGCACTAGGCGGGGCTTCTGACTTCCGTGTCCTGGGCATCCGTGCCCATCCGTTACAACTATGCCTGACCGATATTGCGCCGATACTTGGCCAGCTGATCCTCGCCGTTAACGCGGAAGATGTTGGCCATGTAATCCAAGAGCAGCACCTCTTCGCCGTTCAGCAACTGGCGCGCGTAGATCGCCGTGAACGGTGTCTCGAACTTCGATGGATCACGCGGCTTGAAGCTGCCCAGGGCGTACTCCTTGGGCATGATGGTCATCATGGTGACCAGCGGAACCTCGTCCACCAGGCCACCGTTGTTGAACACCTGGACGTTGCTGAGGCACTGCAGCTGCACTGTCCTGAACGGGCTGGCGAGCTTGCTACCAGCTTCCTTGTACAGGCTGTTCCAGACGATCTTGCCTTCCAGCTTGTCGAGGCCATCCGGCAGCTCGATCAGGCCGACCATGCCCAGGCCCTGGAAGTCGGACATGACCGCCTTGATGCTGCCCAACTCGATCTCCTCGGCCTTGCCGAAGAAGTCCTGCCCATCCAGGTACAGGTTGGCGTTGGTGATGCGATGTGCGTTTACGCCTGCCATTTATGCGGTCCCCTGCAGAGTGACCAGGTATTCCCCGGTGATCTCGGTTTCGAAGGTGCCGCGCTCGAATGGTAGCGGTACCGTTAGTTTGTAGTTGAACAGCACATGCCCCTGCTCAAGCTCGGTCTGCGGGTTGCGCGTCGGGTCAAACCAGCACTCACCACCCAGCAGCGCGTTGTCACCGATTAGCTTGCGGAAGAACTGGTTGACGCTTTCCGTGACGCTATCGAGCAGCGATTCGGTGACTGGCATGTCAACGAACTGCAGCGAGCTGTAGCGGATCGACTCGTCGACGATGTCCTTGGTGCGACGCACGTTCTCGAAATTGCGCATGTGGGTCACGGTCGGCCAGGCCGCCGTGCGGTTACCCCACAGCCGCAGGCCGGTACCGAAGCTGTTGAACACCGTGGTGATGCCAGCCTCGTTGAGAAGGTTGACCTCGCTATCCGGATCATCCACGCGAGCAGTCAACGGACGCTCCAGGCCGATCACGCCGACCAGCTCCTGGTTGGAGCTGCTCCACCAGTAGCCCTTGTCATAGTCCACCCTGGCCCGCAGGCCAGCCGCGCGAATCGACAGCGGCTCCAGGCGCTCACCATTGCTGGCTGCGTCGTACACCTTGACGTGTGGGTAGCACAGACGCACCCGGTCACTGCTGGTGTTGAAGTTGATGCTGCCGAGTGGGCCACGGCCAGCCAGTACCTGTTGTGGTGTGATGCCGATAGGTGCATCGATGTAAGCCACGCCGCCCATCTGCTCAGCAGCAGCGATCAGCTCCACGCTGACTGCGTTGAGGGTCGAGAAGCCAGGCGCGATGAACAGCTTGGGGAAGAAGCCAAACAGGTTGTAGCTATCAGGGAAAGCTTTGAGGCCGGTGCGCAGGCCTGCGATGGTCACCGCGCCAATGATGTCAGCCGGGGTAACTTTGCTCGGGTCGGCATAGGTGTAGTCAGCCTTGACCTGGGCATTCGCCAGGATGTTGCCACCAGCCTTGCGCACCACCTCACCAGTGAGCATGTCGCAGGTGTAGTCGGTGTTGAGCTGATAGGTGGTGTTGCCGTCATTCGACTTGAGCGTCAGCACCTGCAGGGCACCATGACCGAGCTTCAGGCGGTCGTTGTTGCCGAACTGGCGAGCCTGGGCCACAACGTCCGTGCGGTGGATCACCGGGTCGAGGACGTTGACCACGATGACGGTACCCGCACCGAAGTCGTAAATGCCGGCCAGTGCCAGCGGAATGCTGAAGCCAGGCAGCTCGGGGCCAAACTGGGCACCATCGCGATCATTCAGCGACAACGTCAGACTGTTCACCGGCCCAACCGGCGCAGTACCGATCAGCGCGATCACCGCAGACTTGACCACGCGAATGGCACGCGGCCCGCGCTCGACTTCCAGGGTTTCAATGCCGTGTAGATAGTTGGCAGCCATTACGCTTTCTCTCCTTTCTTCTCGGCCGGAGCGGCGTCTTCCGCCAACGGCTCCAGGTGATTCAGGGCCAGCAGTACCTGGGTGTATTCATGCTCGGGTGGCAGATCAACGGGCTGGCCTGGCAGCAGCTGGACATCCAGCAGCTCGCCAGCCTTGCCCACGCGCAGCGATACAGCGCTCTGCGGGCCGGAATAGCGGTAGCGGGTCTTCTTCATGGGGTTGCCTCAAACGATGGTGGTTGCAGTTGGCCGCCGAGCTGGGAATCTCGGAAGGTAGTGATGGTCGGCGACTGGATCTGAGTTGCACGGGTGGCAAAGCGCTGGGTGTATTGCCACACACCGTTGACCTGGCCGATAAACACCTCATCAACCGGCACCATGGAGAGGTCGCAGTGCGGCGGCCTCCAGCCACTCAAACAGTCGCGCACCTGGTCGAGGTAGCCGATCACACCCTTCGCCCCGTTGAGCTGCTTGAACACCAAGGTCAAAGGCAGCACCAGGTTGCGCTCCAGGAACACTGAGTCGACGGCATCGCTACCGCCAAACTTGGAGCTTCCAAAGGCCACCAGCACCGCCCCAACCGGATGGTTTAGGCGGTAGTTTTTGGGGCTCTCCGGGAACAGCTCAACCGACAACTGTTTGCCGAAGTACTCCTGCAGGCGGGCAACCAGCGCGTCGAGAATCACCAGGGTCTGGCTCATTAGTAGCCGCTCCACTTGTCGTCACTGAATACCTGCTGACGCCCACGTACGCGGATCTCGCCCGGTTCAGGCGTGGCCTGACCGGAGGGCATGCCCAGGGTCACCACGCCATCACGGATCGTCTCCAGAAGCTTGATGGTGTTGCGGCGGTCGTCCTTGACCGTATCCGGCAAGTCGGTTTCAGGGCGGCGGCTGTACAGCGCATAACGAACCAGGCTGACAACTGCGTCACGCAGCACGGTCGGCACCGGATCAAATGGCAAGGTGTAGCGGCCACGCATGTAGCCATCGACCAGTTCCTCAGCCGAGCGGACGCAGTCCTCGATCACCGACTCATCCGGCAGCTCTGCTGCCGGGTCATCGTTGGAGAGCTGCAGCAGCGTGCTCGGAGGAATCGCCTTGCCGATATCGGCGCGTGTGCAGTAGCGCATGGCGACCTCAGATACCGCGAACGATGCGGATGAGGTCGCCATCGGCCACAGCGGCATCCAGGGCGTAGCCGTTGGCATCGGACTGCACCTCAGCCATTGCCGCAACTGGCGCACCAGCCTCGACCAAGATCACGCCCAGGACGTTGGCCGGGGCGGCATTACCGGCATCCGAATCATATTCAGCCACGCCGAGTGCCTTGGCCCCCGCTGCGCAGGTGCCGCCGTTGAGGCCAATAAAGCGCTGACGAATCAGCGCAGTGACGGCAATAACTGAAGTAATCAGGACTACGTTTTGAGCTTTCATTGGTTGCCTTCCTTTTTCTTGATGACTGGCTCCAAGCGGCGAAGGGTTTTCGCACTTGGCTCGTAGTCCAGCTCTACCGTGCCGTTTTCAGGAATCAGCTTCCCGTCGATCATCAGGTCGAGACCTACGACTCGGTAGGTTGTGGTGGGTGCTGGGTCACTACTTGGCAGAACAGTGGAACTGGCCGCGTCACCTGCAGGAGCAACTGCAGCGTCTTGGCCAGCGGCCAGCGAACCCTCAGGCGGCGTGACGGTGATGGCTGCTGCATCGCCAGCGGTATCAACAGAATCTGTTGGGCCGGTAGCGGCTGAGTCCGCGTCAGGCAACGCGGTGGTAGAAATCACAACCTCGTCGACTGGCGCGGCAGCAGCTGCCGCTTCGGCTTGGCCTGCGTCCGCCGCCCCTTCAGGCGGCGTGTCGGTGGTGGTCTCTGCACCGCCTGCAGGCGCTGCCACATCAGCGGTCGCGGCTGTGGTTGGCAGAACAGTTGTGCTCGCTGCTGCCTCAGTGGGCACTGCAGCAGTAGCTGCAGGCGCTGAGGTAGCCGGAGTGGCCTTCTTCCTGGACATAAGCCACCTCAGCCGTTGATGTCGGAGATCAGGTAACCGGCATCTGCGCCCACAACCACCGGCTTATAGATGTCGGTGTTACGCACGTAGCGCACCTTGCCGCCCGAACCTGGATAGGCGTCGATCTCAGGCATGCCCTTGCGACGCAGGGTGTAACCGAAGCTCGGGGTTTCGTGATCGGCTGACTCACCGCTGGCCGGCTTGGCCACATATGCCAGGGTCAAGTTGTCCGCCCAGATGTCCGAGGTCGCAGCTTTACCGTGCGGTGCAGCCAGGGCTTCGCCGATGTAGATGTCTTCAACGCCGAACAGCATTTTCAGGTGCGCGATGGTGATGAGCTTTTCCTCATCCGCGCCCAGGGCTGCGCACAGCTTCGGGTGGAACTTCAGGCTGGCGTACACCGACGCGCCCATGGTGATGGTGTTGGGGCGAATGCCGATGCGCGAGCGGATCACTTCCTTGCCTGCTTCGACCGCCGCAACCGGGTCACCGCCACCGTTGCTCCATTGGCTGGCACCGGCCAAGGCAACCTTGGCACCTGCCAGATAGGTCGCAGGATTCTGCGCGAGGTTGGCGCAGGCCACCTCACGGCGCAGGTCAATGCCATCCACCACACGCTTGGAGGCGCGGCGCTCAGCATCGAACATCGATTCAGCCTTCTCGCGGTAGTCAACCGGATATGCCAGGTCATGCTCGCGCAGTACTACATCGAGGGTGTTGTCGTCACCCGGCACCATGACGTTGGACTGGGCACGAATCGCCCGTTCGGTGTCGTACACCACGAAGGCTTCCTTGCCGAAGATCGGGATAATGCCGGCCTCTGTGTCCATGAAGGCGATGGGGAACAGACCCTCGCCGATGAACTGGGCGTTACGGTAGCCACGCGCCAGGCTGGTCAGTACTGGGTCAACGACCCGCAGTTGCTTCAGACGATCTGCCATGACGGCTCCTTACTGGTTGATGAGTTGGCGGACGGCCGACTCATAGGGAATGTTCTTCTCGCTGGCCAACTGGCTAGCGCGGGCGTGAAGATTCAAACGATCCGGGTCGGTCTCGACGTCAGCGAAATCCAACTCGGCAGCGGTCAACTGGCCGCCTTCATGGCGTTTCTTGTCGGCCTGTTCGGCAAAGCTGATCTGTTTCGGCAGGTCGCCGAAGATCGCCTTGAGACCATCGGCTACAGGCTTGCGTTGATCGCCTTCGCCAAACTCCAGCGGCGCATCACCTGCCCCGGCAAAGTCCAAAGTGGCAATCAGCGCTTCGGCGTGTTTGGGCAGCAGCTTGCCTTCGCCGACCAGCTGCTCGGCGAAAGCCACGTTGGCGGTGTGAGTGATTGCCAGCGCCTGTTCACGTTGCGTGTCCTGGTGCTGCTTGGCCTGAGCTTTGAGACGGATGTTTTCCGCCTGCAAAGCGGCAATTTCTTCTGGGTTCACGGTGGGTTCCTCGGTGACGGGTGACTGGGTGACGGGGTCGCTGAATGCAGGTAGGCGGAGGTCATCGCGGCGAGCGGCTTCGGAGATGCTGTCGATCTGCCAAGCGGGGGTGACCTGGTCGGCGGTTTCAGCGCCGAATTGGGCAATCAGAAATTCGCGAAACTTGCGCCACAGGCTGGCGCTCGACTCATGGCCAAAGTCGCCAAACTCGACAACGCCTTCCTCGCCATCGGCCAACTCAATGGCGCGCAGTCCCTTCACCGCTGGAGGCTGGGCCCCGAGGAAGCCGACATGACGCAGGTAGTACACGCCGGGCACCGGGTTGTTCGGCGCATCCGGGTGATAGAAGGAGGCGGATATTTTCTTGTAGGAACCCTTGCCGACCTGCTCGGCGAAGGCCGGGTCGACCTGCTGTGGCTCTGCGATCAGCCCTTCGGCATTCGCCTGCAGCGACTTAACCCAGCCCGCAGCTGGCGCGTCGTGCTTGGGGTGTCCGATCACCAAAGGCGCTTCGTGCAGGGCCGGGTCGTAGGCACGCACGGTGGCGGCCAGGTCGGTCTCGCTGAAGTTGAAGCTGTCACCGCTCATCGCGGTGTGCTTCCCCGGCTTGAAGATATGGAGTGGTTTCATCGGCTGCGCGCTGTGGTGGTGGAACATGCGCACAGCCTGGGCCGATGGATGGCTCAGGACTTTTAATCGGGTTTAAAGAGTGTAATACGATGCAACATCAAAGCCTGAGGTGACCACCCAGGCCTCCAAAAAGGATGGCGAGGTAGCTATGGATGAGGAAGTAGTGTGCTACGGGTGCGTAGAGGACCAGACGCTTCAGAGACAGATCAAAAAAAATGGCTCAAGTATCGAGTGCTCTTTCTGCAACAAACGCCGCAAATCAATATCAGTAGCGAGTCTTGCTGAGCAGGTGGCAGACATACTGGACGAGCACTATGTACCTGGTGGGTGGGTTCCCCGCTGGAGGAATAGCGATAGCGACAGGCCTGATTACCATCAACGGGGGGAATCGCTTGAGTACATAGTCGGGGAAGTATTGCTCGCGGATAACATCGACCCCGTTGTCCAAGCGGTCTGCTCTGAACTGGGCAGTGCCTATGGTGGAGATGAGCCGCGCTATAGCGATGAAATTAACTATGTTGGCAGACGGGTTCGGCCAATCGTAGCGGAGACCAATTGGGGAGCGTTCCGGCAGGACTTGATGCACGGCCGGCGCTTCTTCAACGATAGCGCTAAGCAGTATTTGCAATGGCTGTTCAAGGATATGGACTCAATTGCAAGCAGCGGCGAACTGGGAAACAGTGTGGTTCGAACGCTTTCGCCTGCCGAGCACCCTCCGATTTTCAGAGCACGCCGATGTGATTCGAATAAAGAGTACGAGGCGATTTTGTTCAATCCACCAAAGGAACTCGGAGCTGCTCCCAAAGAGATCGTTAATGCGGGGCGTATGAACCCTCATGGCGTCCCTGTGTTCTATGGTGCTTTCGAGCGAGATACTTGCATCGCTGAATTGCGCCCACCAGTTGGCGGCAGGGTCATCAGCGGTGAATTCAGGTTGACGAAGGGTGTTCGACTCTTAGATTTCAAAGCGCTGGAGCGTGCTTTGGAAACTGAGACTTGGAGCTATTTTAAACCAGGTGT
The DNA here is from genome assembly GCF_900105355.1 of Pseudomonas anguilliseptica. Classification (NCBI taxonomy): domain Bacteria; kingdom Pseudomonadati; phylum Pseudomonadota; class Gammaproteobacteria; order Pseudomonadales; family Pseudomonadaceae; genus Pseudomonas; species Pseudomonas anguilliseptica. Next base: position 3,334,293 of record NZ_FNSC01000001.1, on the reverse strand, counting down.
CACCCAGCGCCTGGAGCGTAGAGAGTTCCTTCGGGGCCTACATAAGAAGGTGAGCATCCCTGTGTTGCCAGGCCAGGAACATGAGTACCTCTCGACGCAAATTCTCGCCGAGTTTTTGGCGACCCTACATGAGCCTCCGATAGATGGGGTGATCTTCTCATCGGCACAATTCAAAGATGGTCTAAACGTTGTTCTGTTCTCCCACGTTGTGGCTAATCCAACTCCACTCACAACCTTGCGAGTTCTTCACCCTCCAGAGCTTTCAGATTTGGAGCCGTCAGACCAAGTAAGAATTGAATTCGTAGAAGAGTCAGTGCGAGTCCACCAAGTGCAGGGATTAACGTATGTCGCACCGCCACTGACACTTAAGGAAATTGACTTGGCTAGATATGACACCCTCTACGACGAGGATGATGAGTGGGACTGAATAGCCCTCTCGCATTCTAGGTTTCAACGCTTCCACACGGCTTTATAAAGCCTTTACAGCGATTTCTACTGTTCAGGAGGGTGAGCCGGCGCAGCTAGTCCGTTGCACGGCTTCTGCGGGCGTTACAGGCGGGCGGCTTTTTCGATGTGTGTGATGGCTAGATCGAGGATGGCTTCCTCGGCTTCGGGCTGCAGCTTGCCCTCGGTATCCATCGGCAGGTACGGGCGCGACGGGATATCACCCCACAGGTGGGGGAAGTCAGATTTGTCGCCGCCGAAGTGCATCATCGCGGCATAGGGTTTGTTGCTTCCGACCAGAGCACTGCTATCAGTTGCCTGAGTGGTAACCGATGCGGCCAAGCCAGCGGCACTGACCTGGAGCATTTGCCCAGGCCAGTTGCCGGTCTTCTCGCGACGGCTGGTAGTCACCTCGGACAGATCTGGCCAATCGTTGCTGCCCTGGCCTTCGTTCTCGAAGTTCTCCTCGGTGACCGATGCCAACTCGGCGGCGATGCCACGCATCAACGGTGCCAGGTCGCCGACTGCCCATTCGACACGGCGCAGGGTTTCCTGCAGGCGACTGTGTTCCAGCTCGATGCTGATCATGCGGCTTGCTCCTTGCGTTTGAGTGCAGCTGCAAGACCTTCACCAGGTGCATGGTTAAAGCCAGGATCGACCCGGAAGACCAGCGGTTTACCATCGGAGTTGGTGGTGCGTACCACCGCAACTTCGGCTGTACGGATCTCGCCAGTACGTTTGTCCATACCGATCTCGACCACCTCACGGCTCAGGGTGCCATCGCTGTTGACGATGCGCAGGCCTCGGCGCTTGACCGCTGCGGCGCTCAAGGCAACCACACGGCAGCGGCAGTTGAAGCCGTTGGGCGGATAGATCGCCAGCCAGATTGGGTCGTCATGGCGGTACACCTCACCATTCATTGCCCGGTGGCTGGGGCGCGTCTTGCCATCCAGGATCGCGATATAGCGCCAATAGGGATGGGTGTCGGCGGTTTCCTCCATGGCTGCCTTGCGCCCGGCCATGTAGCTGCTCTGCAGGTTGGTCTGGTAGATGGTCTTGAGCCGACGCGGGCTGCCCAACTGAACCAGCTCGGCACTACCCTGGCTGTCGACGATCACCTGTTTGCCCCACCAGCCCTGGGCTTCCAGCACTGGCTGCAGGTTAGTGATGAACTGCTTGAGGGTTTGCCCATCCTGCAATGCCGTTTCCAGGGCGGCGCGGATATCGGACAGCAGATCGAGGCGCATGGCCTTGGCTACGGTGAAGCTGCGGTCGTGTGCCTGGTCGAGCATCTCTTGCCAGTTCCAGGTGATGGCGTAGCCCTTGCCCGTGAGGTACTCAACGGCAGCCTTGGGCTCCATGCCGAAGATGGCCTTGAGGTCGGCCGGGTTGACCTGCTTTGCCGTGGTCATATCAGTCTTCCCGATCCGCTGCTGCACTCAGACGGCCCCAGGTGTCCGCTATGAACATCAATCGCGCCAGGTTTTCCTGCAAGGCTGTTGCATCCAGGCCTGGGCTGATCTCGGCCAGCAGGCCGAGTACTTCAGTGTCATCGCGGCCTTGTTGCAGGGCTTCGATCACGGGCAACAAGGCCTGTTCGGCTTGCTCCTGCAGCTGCTCGGCGGTGATGCCAGCGATGGCCTGGTCGAGGGCAACCTGATCAAGTACCGGGCGCACTACGGATGACTCGGCAAACGCGGGTGATGCAGGCAGTTCGGGCTGAGCCGCCTCAACGATATCGCCGTCCTCCAGGTTGTATGTACGTTTCCAGTAAGCCGGGGTGAACTTGACGCCTGCAGTAGTCAGATCCTTGTCGCGCTCGGCGAGCGTCTTGTCGATCTCCTCCTGCTCCCACAGCTCATACACCGGAGCGGCCACGTTCTCGCCGAAGTTGAGGTCGACCACTAGGCGAATAGCGGCGTTGATGGTGGCAGTAACAATGCCCTTATCGCCGTCGCGGATATCCTTGGTGACTTCCAGTCCGGCCGTGGCGCTGGCCCGGTTGCTGTTGGCCTCGGTGGTTTGGTTCTGGCCCAGCAAGCCGACGTTGATCTCGCTGCGGCAGTACACCAGCAGCTCGCGATAGACCTCCGCGCTGCCAGCCTTGCCTGCAGCTTCAATGATGTCGACGCTGGAGTCGTTGGGGATTGCGGCTACTGCGTCCTGCACCAAGGCTTCCAGCCCATCCAGCAACAGGTCGGTCTCGGTAGAGGTGGCTCCGCGCGGGTGTTTGCCAATGACCCAGGGCGAACCGTACTTCTCGGTGAACTGCACCCAGAACTTCAGGCCACCCTTCATGAACACCACTGGCCAGAAACACATGGACAGGTCGGGAAAGCCATAGGGGTTGTCATAGGTGGCGTCCTGGCGCGCCACCACAAAACGCTCCGGACTGCACATTTCACCCGCTATGCCCGCATCACGGGCACGAAAGCGCAGGCGGTTCTCCTGGTCGTAAAGGAACCACTCGGCGGGTTTGCCCAGCAGATCCTCCGGCACAACGTGCAGGCCAAGCGGACGCCACATCAGCTCGATAGGCTGAAAGCCGAACAGCGGAGCATTGAGCATCTCGCGGATGATGCGGTCGAGATCCAGGTCGGTCAGCCAGTCGCGGATGAAACGCTCGACCCGCACGGGTGCATCACCGCGTTTGAGGTCTCGCTCAAGAGCCAACACCGACGACTTACGCCGGCGAATGTTGCCGCCGACTAGCGCCTGACTGCGCAGATCGCGGTAGACGGTGATGTCTTTGCCCTGAGCCTTGAGTATCGGGTCAGGGTTTGGCAGGTACATGCCCAGCGCCTGAGCATCGAAGCTGCGGCTGCGGGTGGCGATATGTTCGGTGAGACCCTTTTCACGCTGGGGCTCACCGAAGCGAACGAACTCAGTGGGGCTGACCCACAAACCTTTGCTGCTCATGCGTACCCCTGGGTAATGCGAAGGCCCTGACGTGGGCGACGGGATTTGACGGTGACTGGGCCCGAGGGCGACTCCAGCGTGGCGAAGTTGGCGAGAACGCCAGCCCCTGCGAAGTCGCCGTGGCGATGCAGGTCAGGATCTTTGAGGTCTTTCGCGCGGGTCTTGGTGATCATCGGAATCCCGTCGACCGTTTCGATACCTCGGATGTCCTGTTGCAGGTTGTCGTCTTTCGGGATGGTGATGGTGCCGTCCTCGAACAGCCCGACGAACTTGGGCATCCAGGCTCCGTACCAAGAGCGGGACAGCTTCACCTGGTGAATGCGGTCATGGCCGAACTCATCGGCCGTATCTTCAGCCAGGGTCTCACCGTTACCGGAGGCGTCGAGAGCAGCCCCGGCAAACCGAGGCAGATTGCGCAGGATGTAGAAGATCACCAGTTTCTGCTGGCGGGCCGGCACCTTGTGCATCTCAACTACGAAGGGCACGTCACGGTGGCGGGCCTGATCGACCGACATGGGTGCACCAATGGAGAAGTCACGGTGACGGGCATAGTCATGGCCGTAGTAGTGGCGCAGGCTCGGATTAAGCTGCTTGATCAGCGGCGCAACGTGGCGCTCGATCCACTCTTCGACATAGGCATCGCGTCGACTGACTGACTGCTTGGTGAAGTCGTCATCGAGCGCCAGGCGCAGCACCGGGCGACCGGCGCGCATGGCGTCTTCAATCCAGACACCAGGGATGCACACGCCGCCGCCATCACGCGGGATGGCATCCAGTTCCTCGCGCATCTGCGCCTTGCGCGGGCCGTAGGCGTTGCGGATTTTCTTGTACCAGGCTTCCTTGCCTTCGAGCGTGGGGACCTCACCTTTCATGAGGCAGACCCGCTCATACAGCCCGTTCGCTACCGCGTCATCGAAGGTGGCCTTGTAGACCTTGGCGTCATCGCCGTAACGTCCCTCGCGGATGTCGGTGGCCATCTGGTTGAAGGCATTCGACTTGCCGTTGTGCGAGCTGATGATGACGATGCGGCCGCCCCAGATCAGCAACGCGGTCGCAGCATCAAGCACGGCGGACACGTCACGGTGAAAGGCGGCTTCGTCCAGGATCACCTTGCCCTGCAGGCCACGAAGGTTGGCCGGGTTGCTGGACAGCGCGACGATCTTGAAGCCGCTGGCGTAGCGGATGCGGTAGGCGTTGATCTGGCGGGTGTTGCCGCTGTCGTCCTGATCCTCAAACAGGAACTCTTCGATCTGGCTGACACCCGAGGCTTGGGCCTCGGCAATGACCCGGCTGAACTTGGCGCAGTAGCCAATGAACTCCAGGCCCTTTTCCTTGGTGTCACCTACATAGAACACGTCCATGCCGCCAGCGCTCTTGCGCGATGCGGCGGTGATCACTGAGTCCAGGGCTTCGGCGAAGGTGATGCCGGTACGCCGGCCTTTCTCGCAGAGCTTGATCTGCGCCTCGATCCGCAGCCAGTCGACCTGGTGCGCCATGAGGATGCCATCGGCAATCGGGTTGTAGCCCTCGGGGATCTGGCGAACAGAGACCGGCAGCTCGTCCCACTCGACGACGCGCAGGGTGCTGGTGGATGGCTTGATCGCCGGGGTGGTCATGCAACCCCCAGGAATTTCTTCTTCCAGAACTCGGCTGTCGCCTCATCCATGCCCCCGGCCTGGACGGTCTTATCCAGCTCGGCCGCCTGCTCCTGGAGCAACCGCTCGCGGGCTGCTTTCTCGATAGTCTGGCGCTCCTTCACGCTCATCGTGCGGGCTTCCATGGTGGCCTTGGCGGCGCGAGCCAGGGCTGATACCTCAGCGATGGTTACTTCGTCCTTTTCATGCGCACCCATGGCCGCCTGGTAGGTCAGCGTTGAGATGGCTTCGACCAGGAGCACGCCGGTTTTGTCGGAGGCGTCCTCGCCAAAGGCACCGACGAAGGCTTCAGCCATCTCCCGCTGGTTTCTAACTTTCTCCGTCAGTTCTTCAAAGCCCTGCTTGAACCGCCCCAAGGCACTGCGGCTGGGGGCCTTTTCATTGGGGAAGCGCGACTGGATATCGGCCAGCATGTCATCCAGCGTCATGCGGTCTTCGCGCAGCAGCTTCTGGATGTACGCCTTGACCATCGGCGGAAGGCGGGTGATGGATGACTTGCCAGCCATGGTCAGGCCCCCGGCCGCTTGATGCCCGGCACGCGAGCGCGGCCTGCGGCAATATCCTGACCGCGCTCGGTGAGGGTGGCGACCAGCACCGGGCCAACGTCCTCAAGCGTCAAGGCATTCTGCTCGGCCAGCCAGCTCAGTTCGGTTTTGACCTGGTCGCGGCTGAGGGTGTGGCCATAGCTGTCCAGGGCCATGGTCAGTACTGAGCTGTTGGCGCGGTAGGCCGTCATTTCAACCAGCAGACGGAGGATCACCAGGCGAATGTCCTGGCGCAGGTATTCGGCGTATTGGCTCATGCTCGCGTCTTCTCCTGTAGCAGGTATGCGTTGATGTTCTCGACGGAGCGTTGCACGCCACCAATCGTGTTTCTCATCCCGGACAGATCACTGCGAACAGCCTCCAGGCTGACCAGCAGGCCGGTGATTGCTGTCTGGCTGGGCAGATGGCGGGCCTGTTCCTCCAGGGCCACAATGCGCGTCCGCAGTTCCAGCAACTCCTGGGCGCTGGCTGCCTGACGGCTCATAAACCAGGAGTACACACCGATGGCCACGGTGATCAGCCATTGCACGGCACCGAAGCCGAAGTTGAGTTGTTCAAAGTTCATCGCAAGCCTCGCTTATGCAGCCGTTCCAATGTGTCTTTGCACTCGGTGCAATGCTCGGTACCGGGCTCCGCCTGGCGGCGGCGCTCGTCGATGGCATCGCCACATTCATCGCAGCGGTAGGCGGATAAACCAGAGCGGCGCTGCAGGCCGGACTGGTGAGCACGCAGTGCGGCTTCGGTGAAGTCGTTGTCTTGCGCGAGGTCAGCTACATCCATGTGGTGTCAGTCCTTTTTCTGGAGATCGAGCAGAGCATTGAGCTGGGCGTGTAGAGCGCTGGCCCATCTTCCATAGTCCTTGGCGTGAGCCAGGATGTCGGCCGGGGTGACGCCGCTTTCCAATAGTTCGGTGTCAGCGCCGGGGGCTGGCCAGGCCGCTTGCGCAGCGTGGGTGGCAGCGGTGCCTGTTCCTGGGGCGGGCACACCGAGGGCGAGGTTGTAGTCGCGCAACCAGCCAGCAGTGAACACGCAATGAGGGATAGCAACAGGCTCGGCAGCAGGTGCCGGCCGGTAGACGGTGGTGACATGCGGGATGCGCTCCTCGATCTGTTTGGCTTCGGTGGTGAAGCGATCCAGCGTTGCCATCAGCAGCGCCTCGGTTTCATTGGCGCGGACAACCTGCTGGCTGTAACGCAGCAGGTTGTCCTCGGCGGCCTGCTTGGCCTGCTTGGCCTGCTCGGCATAACGGCGCTCCAGGCGCTCTAAACGTGCGGTGCCTTGCGCATCGGCATAGCGGTAGCCGAAGCCATAGGCGATGCCAGCAGCAGCTGCGCCGCTCATAAGGCAGGCCAGCAGCGCCAAGGTGAAACCGGACGGTAGTGGTGTACTCAGGCGCTCAAGCATGACGGTGGCCTCTGCGTGTGTTGCGGGCCTTTCGGGCTGCGCGACGAGCAGCTGAAATGCCCGTCTTGCCGGGCCGCACCTGGGGCCACTCCTGCAGATAACGGACACTGGACATCCAGGGCCTTGGCAGCAGATCGGCGATGGCCACCAGGAGGCGGCCGAACAGGCAGCGCATCATTGCGGCGACTCCTCTTCCGGCCCCTGCTTGACCAGGCGGGCGATAAACAGCAAGCCGGCCAGCACGCTATTGAGGGTGGCGTAGGCAGTTGGGGACAGTTGCGCCTGCCAGATCGGCAGCAGCGTGACCTGCAGGAAGCCAAACAGGGCGATCAGCGCCGCGAGCTGTACGCTGTAGAAGGTGTGGCAACGACGCCACTCGGCAATCAACTTCATGCCGCCACCGCTTTGCCGTGCTGCACACCAGGCACGATGCCGGCCAAGGCCAGGCCATCAACGATGATTGACTCGCCATACCAAGCACCGCCCGGCAGTGGGCCGGGGCCGTTTTCGTGGCGGATGATGGCCAGCACCAGTGTGCGCATGGTTTCGTAGCGGTAAACGTCCACACGCTCATCGTCTGGGCCAATGCCCAGTGCGCTGGCTACCGCCTTGGCATAGGCGCTGGTGTCGTTTTCCACGGCTGGAGCCCAGCGCTCGATGAACTCACGCACGGTGTCGATGCGGCTGCCATCTTTTGCACGGCGCTTATCTTGGTAAGTGATCAGAACCCGCGCGATAGCACGGACACCCCAGCGTGGGCCGTTGAACACGACGAAGCGTGGATCGGCACTCTGGTCAGTCGCCTGGCCCTGCCAGCGCACACCTGCCACACGGTCGATATTGCCAGGGTTGTAATTGCGGATACCGCGAGGGGTTTCAGGTCGCATAGCGCCTCCTGCTGCTGGGCGCTCAGGAAAACCGAGCGCCAGAAACGAACACGCCGCCATAATCGGCGGCGTGCGGCAGGAGGGCTTTTAATCCGGTTTAAAGAGAACCGGCCGACCTAATCAGATGAAGCGGCTGCAAAAGGCTGCTGCATATTCAGCGTTATTTTCACCCGCGCAGTATTCGCGCACGATGCTTGCGCCTGCTGGATGCAGGAACTCGATGTTGCTCAACCCGAGTAGATCCCAACTAGTGAACTGCCCTTTCTCGTAGTTGATCTTTTGGATGTCCGTCATGTTGAAGGCAAGCTGTATGACGGGGGCCTTACTTTCGTTTCCGTACTTATCAACCAGTGTTGAATTGAGGGTAAACACCACCTGGTCAGGTTTCTGATCGGGGAAGTACTTCACCAGCTTCGGTAGGATGCGGTTTGCCTCTTCAGTGGCCATGAAGAAGTAGGTGGAATTGTCGTAACCAAAGTCAGGCTTCAGCCCGAAGACAAGCGCCTCAGCACCCTCTAGCTTGAGCGTTGATACGTCCACAACGCTTTTGCTGATTTCATTGAGCGTTTTTGGTGGTTCTTCACCACAGCCCGCGAGGGCAATGGCAGTGAAAGCGATGATCCATTTTTTCATATTGATACTCGGCGGCGGCAAAAACTGAGTGCAACACCTGATCTTTCCGATACGGTGCTGCCCCTATGTCTTATTCCGAACTCAGCGTTGAAGAGCGCGCCACTATTCAAATCGGTCATGCCCAAGGCTTTAGCCTGCGCAAGATTGCCCACCTGATCAACCGATCCCCCTCGACTATCAGTCGCGAGTTGCGCCGTAATCGAGAGGTCTGCGGTCGTTACTCGGCCCGTGCGGCGCAGCAGCAGATGAGAGCCCGGCGCCAAGTCTGCCGGCCCAAGCGAAAGCTGCTGCCCGGTAGTGAACGCTTCGAGTTGGTGACCCATATGCTGCGTGAGCGTTTGTCTCCCGAGCAGATTGCCGGCAAGCTGCGCAGCATGAACATACCCAGCCTCAGAGATGCCTACGTCTGTCGCGAGACGATCTATACCGCGATCTATGCCTTGCCGGTCGGCGAGCTGCGCAAGGAGCTGATTATCTGCCTGCGCCAAAGCAAGACGACGCGCAGGCCGCGCTCTGGCGGCGTGGATCGACGTGGCCAGCTCCCGGAGCTGGTCAGTATTCACGTGCGCCCGCCGGAGATTGAAGACCGCCTGATGCCGGGCCACTGGGAGGGCGACCTTATCAAGGGCAAGGCCAACGCCTCGTCGGTCGGCACCTTGGTAGAACGCACCAGTGGCTACCTGATGCTGATCAAGATGAACGATGCGACGGCGACCTCGGCGATGGAAGGTTTCAGCGCCGCACTCAATCGTATGCCGCTGGCGATGCGTAAGAGCATGACCTACGACCAGGGCCGGGAGATGGCGCGGCACGCCGAGATCACCCAGAGAACCGGCATAGCGATCTACTTCTGCGACCCACACAGCCCCTGGCAGCGCGGCAGCAACGAAAACATCAACGGCCTCATTCGCCAGTACCTGCCCAAGGGCACAGACTTGTCGGGACACAGCCAAGAACAGTTGGATGCCATTGCACTGCAACTGAATATGCGGCCGCGTAAGCGCTTCGACTTCAAGTGCCCGATCGAAGTCATGAGCGAAGTAATGCAAGAAGCCATGGCTATGCGGCATGATGCGCCAGCGTCAATTCAATAACCGTGTTGCACTCAGCTCCTGCAACCGCCCTCCTTTGATTCAGAACCAGAAGCCGCCAACCAGCAGCCCAAATACAAATAGTCCCGCTGCGTTCCAGTGGTAGGTGATCAGAAACTCTCTCAGCTCTAACTTCGCAGCCGCATGCGGGGCTGCGCTTGGCTCAGCTGGCTTTGCCTCGAACTGCTGGATGAATTCCAGGGCCTTAGGCAACTCAGCTCGCTTGAGCAGGCTGAGTTGGGTGCGCCCGAAGCTCAGCTCACAGAAGTTGTTCAGCTCCTGGTAGGCACCTTTCTCAGCTGCAATTTGATCAATCTTCTCGGTCAGCCGCTTCTTGTCGGCCTCCTCCTGGAGACGCTCAAGGCGTGCCTGGATAACCCCACGGGCCTGAACGAACTGGGCGGCTGTAACTTCATCCAGGCCGGTCACGCTGAGCTGGGTGTGAATCTCTCGCCAGACAGCTCTAGGGTCATCGCCCAGCTCTTCGCACTGGGCGCGCAACTGGTGTAACTCCTTACGCTGTGCAGGCAACAAAGCACGCTCATCCGGCCTACCGCCAAGGTTGATCTCGATGAAGTCCCGCCCAGCAACTCTGTTCTGCTCACCACTTACTTCAACGTCATTGCCACTCACGAACTGCTCCTTACTCGTGATAGTCCCTACCTGCTGTCTTATTTCCCGAGCCTGTGACCACAACGCCACCGCCACTCTTAGCTGGTTTCTTCGCTACATCACCTGTCAGCAGGGATGCGAGTAGCTGCTTTTTCTTGGTTGCACTGAGCCCGCGATAGCTGTCGAGCAGCAATTGCTCATCTGTCGGTATATCCGGGCACTTCTGCTGGCACCGCCGCTCGCCCGTGAGGATGTATTGAGCGTCTGCCCCAAGATTCGCAAAGGCGTACAGAACCTCACCGCCAGGCACAGCAATGCCCCTCTCGTAGCGGCCCCAAACCTCCCTGGAAACACCACATTTAGCAGCGACTTCTATCTGCTTGAGCTTTAAGCGCTTGCGTTCTTCCTGCATCCGAACGCAAGAAAGAGAACTAAAGGTCACATAAACCCCTTGAAAAAGAGAATTAAAGTTCTCATACTCAATTCACACCGTCCCACCACGAACGGCAACTTAAGCGGCACCGATACAGGCGCCAGAACCCCTCACAAGGAGTTCCATCATGGAGCTACGTACCCCCGATCAAGCCCGCGCCGAGCTGAAGGCTAAGGGCATCTCGATTACCCAATGGGCAATCGCCAACAAGTTCTCGCCCAACCTCGTTTTCGAGGTGCTGGGTGGCCGCAAAAAGTGCGTCCGTGGCCAGGCTCACGAGATCGCCATCAAGCTCGGCCTCAAGAACGGCGAGATCTGCAAAGACCCAGCTACCGCGCTTGAAAGCCGCTTTGTTGCTTGAGGCCCGCCATGAACCTCTGCGATCAAACCATCCAGTACCTGGGTCAGATGCAACAAGAGTGTCTGCTGGCCAACGGTAAGCAACCGAGAGGCATCACTCTCAGTGCACCTGGCGAATCATGCGCAGCAAGCGCAGCTCAGCCGTCACCGTTTCTTGATCTTTCCCTGGCAGCTCCGACAGCCGCTGGAGATCAGCAATGAGCGCCGTTTTGTTTACCGCTCCGGTCTTGGTCAAGTGCCCCACCAGCAGGGCAAAAGCCCCTTCTAGAGCCGCCAAGTTGCCGCCTTGCCTGTCGAGCCGCTCTTGTTCGTTCATCGCGATAGTACCTGTTCTGCCAGTCAATTTACCTCATTCAATTGTGCACGGCACAAGGCCATTGCCAATGCGCAAACCCGGCCTTTGTTTGGAAGGCGTTCCAGCACATCAGCGGAGGGACTTCCAATGACCCCAGCACAATGGAAACGCGCTCAACCGATCTCGCTGCGCGACGCACTCAAGCTGTGCCAGCAGCACGCCAAGGAGCGCTTCAACTTCAGCATCGAGCGCATCGCTGCGCTGATGGGTCTGGATGACCACTGGACGCTCTACAAGTGGATCGCCAACGGCCGCATGCCGGCTGTGCTGATCCCGGCCTATGAGCAAGCCTGCGGCATCAATCTGGTCACCCGTTGGCTGGCCGGCAGCGGTGGCAAGTTGCTGATCGATGTGCCAACCGGGCGCACCACCAGCGCCCACGACATTCAGACCTTGCAGACCACCCTCCATGAAGCTGCTGGCCAACTGATGGGCTTCTATTCGGACAACGCCGAAGCCAGCGCCACCCTGGCTGCCATCCAGGCCGGCCTTGAGGAGCTGGCTTGGCACCGAGGCAACGTGCAGCAGCACGCCCAGCCGCAACTTGAACTTGGAGAGAAGCCATGAGCAGCGAAGACAAATACACCTCCGAGCAGGTGCAGCGTGTGCTGCGCGTGCTGCTGGCCCTGGCCGGTAATGAGTTCCGCGGAATGCTGCTGAAGGAGGTGGCCACCGCTGCTGACTGCACCGAGAGCAACGCTCTGCGCGCCCTGGAAAACCTGCGCACGGCCGGCCTGGCCGAACGCAACACCCACGACGACAAGCGCTGGCAGCTCGGCCCGCGCTTGGTGCAGGTGGCTTTTGCCTTCGATAGCGCACTGCAACGAGCCCAACGCGACCTGGATGAACGCCGCCAGCGCTTCACCCGTAACCCCAACTAAGAGAGACCAGACATGGCCCGCAAACCGACCACCCCGGAGATTCAACCCATGCCCGAGATCAACCAGGAAGCCTTCCAGGAAGAAGCCAGCGCCCTGGGTATGCTCGGTACGATTGCCCAAGGCATGCAGGACGAGCGTGACCTCGTAAACCAGCTGCTTGGTCAAGCACAGATGGCTGATGCAATCGGTAAGTTCACCGCGACGGTCGCGGTTTCAAAGATGGCGTATGTGAAGGAAAACAAGCTTTACCGGGGCCTGGCTGGAATGCACGACCGCGACGGTCGCGGTTTGAGCGGGACTTGGGAGGAGTTTTGCGGCTTGCTCGGTACGTCCGCGCCGAAGGTCAATGAGGACATCAATAATCTCCGCACCTTCGGCGAGGAGGCTCTGGATTCTATGTCCCGCATGGGCATCGGCTACCGCGAGATGCGCCAATACCGCCGCCTGCCGGAGGATCAGCAAGCCGCCTTGATCGAGGTCGCGAAGACCGGTGATAAGGACGCCTTTATCGACCTGGCCGAGGAAATCATCGCCAAGCACGCCGCCGAGAAAGCCGAGCTAATCAAGAAGGTCGATGACAGCAGCCGAGAAATGGATGCCCTTTCCAAACTCGAGGCAGACACCAGCAAAAAGCTGCGTGACACCAAACTGGAACTGGAGCGCAACCAGCTACGCACCATCCCGTGGGATGAACGCATTGCGCCGCTGAAGGAAGAGATCACCCAGCGCCAGTGCCTGATCGATGAAGCCCTCGCGCGCCACCTGCAGGCGACTGATGCCCTGGATGCCTGGCTGACCAAGGAGCTGACCTCCAGCCCTGACTACGACCCCGAGGCACCGGTCACGCTGCCGCCTGCGGCCGTAACGGTGTTGATGCACCTGGAGGATGCCATCCAGCGCACCGCGCACCTGGTGGCGGGTGCCTTGAACGATCTGCAGAACCGCTTCGGTGCCGATCTGGCCCAGGCCCGGCAGCACCTGCTGCAAGTGGGCGAGTAATGAACGGAGCGGCAGACATGGCATTGACGCCTGATATTCGGGACTACCTCGGTGACCTCGCGCGCAAGCTGGATGCCACCGGGCATGGTGAGCGCGGCGCACTTATGGCTGCCGCCCAGGAGTTCCTCGACTGGTCGCCTGCGACCATCTACCGCCAGCTCAAGGCCGCGTGCGGCTGGACGGCTGGTCGCAAGACCCGCTCGGACAAAGGCACCACCAGCGTGGCTGACGATGCCCTGCAGATGCTCGGTGCCGCTCAGCGTGAAGGTGTGCGGGAGAACGGCAAACAAACGCTGTTCACACCCACGGCCCGTAGCATTCTGGAGCAGAACGGCATCAACCTGGGCGTCAGCAATGGTCAGCTTAACCGCTTGATCCGCGCCCGCAGCCTGGACGTAGGCTCGCAGCGTAACGTCAGCCTGGTGCAAGCGCTACGCGCCCTGTACCCGAACTACCTGCACCAGGTCGACCCCTCGCTGTGCCTGGTGTACTACCTCAAGGGCAAGCAACACATCATGCGTGACAGCGAGTTCTACAAGAACAAGCTGGACAACTACGCCAAGGTGAAGCTGAAGGTCTGGCGTTACGTGATGTACGACCGCGCCAGCGGCGCGCTGGTGGTGTGGTACTGCGAAGCGGCGGGCGAAAACCAGCACAGCCTGTTCGACTTTCTGATGTACGCCTGGGGCAAGACCGAGGGGAAACTGCTGCACGGCGTACCGCTGTTCATGTTGTGGGACAAAGGCTCGGCGAACACCAGCAGCGCGATCAAGAACCTGCTCAAGCATCTGGAAGTTGAACCACTCGTACACGAAGCCGGTAACGCTCGCGCCAAGGGTGGCGTCGAGGGCGGCAACAACATCGTCGAAACCCAGTTCGAGAGCCGCCTGCGCTTCGAGCCGGTTGACGATATCGCCCACCTGAATGCCGCTGCCCACGCCTGGGCTGAGGCGTACAACGCCAACCTGATTGCCGGCCAGGACACTCGCCTGCGCCGCGCCGGCCTGGCCGAGCCGGTTGCGCGTTATGACCTCTGGCAACTGATCCGCGCCGAGCAGCTGCGTCTGCTGCCCAGCGTTGAGGTATGCCGCGCCCTGATGACCAGCCGCGAAGTCGAGCGGACTGTCGGCGCTGATATGTGCATCAGCTTCAAGCACGTCGATGCCGAGCGTTCGATGCAGTACGACCTGCGCGGCCTCGATGGCATCACCGTCAAGTCCAAGGTCAGTGTGCGTGCCCTGGTGTATGGCGACTGCGCCATTCAGATCGAAGCACCGCGCTATGACGGCGAGATGCTGACCTACCGCGTCGAGCCGATCCGTGGTTACGACCAGTTTGGCCAGCGCCTGGATGCGGCGGTACCGGGCCAGGAATACAAGTCCCTGCCAGAAACCGCCATCGAGAAAGCAGCCAAGGTTATGGACGAACTGGCCTACCCGGACCAGAACGCCAAGCAGGCGCGCTCGAAGCAGGTCACCCCGTTCGGCGGCTCGCTGGATGCGCACAGTCACCTCAAGCAGATCGAGCACCCGGCTTACCTGCAGCGCCAGGGCACCACCATCGAAACGCCAGAACACCTGCGTACCGATGCGCCAAAGCTCTCGGCCATGCAGGCGATGCTGCGTATCGCCGAAGCCATCGGTCGCAACCTCACCGCCCAGGAGAACACCTGGCTACGTAACACCTTTAAGGAAGGCGTGCCTGAAGACCAGGTCAGCGCCTTGATCGAACAGTTCACTCGGCCGGCAGCGGTTGCCCCGGCCACTAACACTGGGGGCCTGCGGGCCGTATAGGAGCACGTCATGCAGATGATGAAGTTGAAGCGCGTTATGTGGCGCCTCGGGGTCTCCCAGCGGGAGATGGCCGAGGCCATTGAGAAGGCAGATGGCCAATGCATCAGCCAATCAACCATGGCCCAACTGGTCAATCACGACCTGTGGCCAAAAACCATGGAGAGAACAGCTCTGGAGCGAAAGATCACTTCGCTGCTGTTCTCACGCGGAGCAAATGACGACGACATCAAGGATCTGTTCGTCATGGAAGAAGCCGATGCGGCACAAGTCTTGGCGGGCCGCACCGCATCGGCAGCACTCAACAATGCCAACAGCAAAGAGAGCGACTACATGCTACTACGAAAAAACACGCTGACCCGTCAGGCCAAGGAACACTTCCGACTGCCTTGCGACCCGTTCACGGACGAGATGCAGAGCGAGGAGGATGTATTCCTCTCTGACGATATTCGCTACGTGCGCCAGGCCATCCGCCAAACGGCCAAGCATGGCGGCATGCTCGCGGTGGTTGGCGAGTCCGGCTCGGGCAAAAGTACCCTGCGCCAGGATCTGGCCGAGTGGGTGATCACCAACCACGAACCGATCACCCTGATCGAGCCCTACGTGCTGGGCAGCTCAGACGACAACGTCAAGGGAAAGACGCTCAAGTCCCTGGATATCACTGCCGCGATCATTCGCTGCATCGACCCGAGCGTAAAGCCGAGGCGCTCCTTTGAAGACCGTTCGCGGCAGATGCACGAACTGTTGCTGGCCAGCGCCCAGGCCGGACGCAAGCACGTGATCATTATTGAAGAAGCCCACGACCTACCCATCGTCACGCTGAAACACCTCAAACGCTTCTACGAACTGCAGGCCGGTTTCAAGAAACTGCTGTCGATCATCTTGATCGGCCAGACCGAGCTGGGCGACAAGCTGAGCGAGTACAACCCTGCAGTGCGCGAGGTGGTGCAGCGCTGCGAGCTGGTACGCCTCAAGCCGCTCGACAACCACATCGAGGCGTACCTCAAACACAAGTTTGCCCGCGCCTCGGTGGACTCTGACGCGATCTTCGAGCCATCGGCCTTTGAGGAAATCCGCAATCGCCTGCGCATGAGCCAGAGCGGTGGGCGCGGTGCTGCGCGCGAGGTGAAGACCGTGTCGCTGTGCTACCCGCTGGCGGTGAACAACCTGGTCTCCGGCGCAATGAACCTGGCGCTGAAACTCCATGAAACCAAGGTTACCGGCGAGCTGGTCGTGGCCTCCCTGCGCTCAGATGAGGTGTGAACATGATGAACCATCCTTTCACAGGCCTTACGCCTCAGAGTGAGTATCGGGGGGCACACAGCATCCCCTCAAAGGAGATGGATCAACTCACTGCACCAACAGTGTTGACGCCGAGTTTTGCTTCGCAGCTCAAAGCATTCAATGGCCTTGTGCGCGACATGCGTGAAGCGGAGATGCGCATCGAGGCTCTGGCGCTTCTGGATAACAAGATTTTCATCCACGCCGACAGCGTGGAAACCATGGCCCGCCGTTTTGCCCATGAAGTACGTGCACAACGCTCACGGGCTGGCGATCACAAAGTGCGGAACGTGGTGACGATCCGCCAAATCGACGTGGTTTGGTTTACGCCGCTGAAGGAGCAGGACAAGTGAGCAGTCCCAGCGCAATGGCTGAACTTCTGAAATGCCGCCGCTGCCGCTGGGTTGGTGCCCATGCGGAGCTGCGTCAACGCCCCCACCCGAAAGAACATTGGCGCTCCGACAACGTCTGCCCGCGTTGCGCCTGCAAAACCTTCACTCCAGTCGAGGAGCCGAAACATGGCTAACACCAACCAAACGCCGGTACCGGCCGGCTATGTGCGTAACGGTGCCGGGCACTTGGTGCCGGAGCACCAGGTGCGTGAGCACGACAAACTGCGTGACCAGGTTGCACTGGAACTCTCGGGAATGGCCCTGAGCATCAATACGCTGCTGGTCGATTTCAAGAAGAAAGCCTTGGCCGATATCGACGATCTGATCGCTATCTCGCATGAGCGCTACGGCGTGACCATCGGTGGCAAGAAGGGCAATGCATCGATCACCACCTATGACGGTCGCTTTAAGGTCGAACGGCAGATGGCCGAGCGCCTGACCTTCACCGAGGAGATCCTCGCTGCCAAGGAGCTGATCGACCGCTGCATCCGCAAATGGAGCGAGGGTGCCGATCAGCATCTGCGGGTGCTGGTTGATCGTGCATTCCGTGCCAACAAACAGGGCCAGATCAAAACCGGCGACGTGCTCAGCCTGCTGCGTATCGAGATCGACGATCCCGACTGGAAGCTCGCTATGGAGGCCCTGAAGGACTCCATCCAGGTCAACGGTACCGCCATCTACATCCGCGTCTACCAACGTGTCGGGGACACCGAACGTTACGACCCCATCAACCTCAACATCGCGGCGGTGTGACATGGATCAGGATCGCATTCTCGCGAAGATCAAGAAATGCATGGAGATGGCGAAGTCGAAGACCGCCAATCCCAATGAAGCAGAGATCGCCCTGCGTCAGGCACACAAGCTGATGGAGGCCTACAACCTGGAGCTGGGCGACGTGCTGGCCAGCATGGCCGGTGAGGTGCAGATCGCCGCAGGCTCCGAAGGTCAACCTCCAACCTGGCGCTGCCGCCTGGCCCAGGTATGTGCTCACGCGTTTGGCACACGCATGATCATCACCACCGATTGGCTCATTGGTGGCGGGTTTATTTTCGTAGGTTGCGCCGCCGCCCCCGAGCTGACTGGCTATGCCTATGAAGTGTTGGAGCGCCAGCTGCAGAAGGCACGTCGTGAGTTTCTGGCTCCGATGAAGCGCTGCAAGCGCTCAACCAAAGTGGCGCGCGGCGATCACTTCGCCAACGGGTGGATCGATGCGGTGTACCACAAGGTGGATGAGTTCGCGGGCGTAGAGGACAACATCGCAGAAGCGATTGAGGCCTACATGGCCAAGCATCACCCGAAGCTTGGCAAGGCCGAACTCAAGCGCCGCAAACTCAAAGCCCGCGACAAAGGTGCTGCCGCAGCTGGCTACCAAGCTGGCAAGTCCGCTCAGTTGCACCAGGCCATCAACCACCAGCCTCGCGCGCTGCTGACTCAGGGGGTGTGACTATGAAAGCTGCGCCTTCCAACCCGAACCGGACTCGCCTGATCAAGCTGATCCACGTTGCTCGCCGCGAGCTGCGCATGGATGACGAGACTTACCGCCTGATGCTGGCCGGGATGAAGGGCTTGGGCGGCGCGACGTCCACTGCAGATCTGAGCGTTCCAAACCTGCTGCGGGTTTTGGAACAGCTCAAGCAGAAGGGGTTCAAGGTTCGTCCAAACAAGAAAGCCAAGCGGCCACTGGCCGACGACGAGCAGTCGAAGAAGATCCGCGCGCTCTGGCTGACGCTGCATGACATGGGCGCTGTCCGTGACCCGTCCGAGGAAGCCTTGGCCAAGTATGTTCTGCGCATGACGAAGGTGGCGGCATTGCAGTGGCTTAACGCCGCTCAGGCCAGCCAAGTTAAACAGTGGATGGGGAGAGTCCAACAATGAGCACAATGCGCGGTACCGACCTGCTGAGCGAAGCGGTCGATCCTATTGCGAAAGCGCTGCAGGAGAGCCTGGGGGTAAGCGCCGAGCTGGCAGAGGCGGCGAGCGTCGAGGTCACCATGCTCTTCGCCCACCTGTGGGGAGGTCAGGTTGTCTACATCCCTAAAGGGGTCAGCATCCAAGCCTCTAAGCTGCACCAGCAGATCTTCGACGACTGGTCTGGCCGTAACCACCATGAGGTGGCCACCAAGCACGGCGTATCGGTTCAGTACGTCTACCGGGTGGTCAAACGTATGCGGGCTTTGATCATCGCCCGCGACCAGCACGACTTGTTCGCGCCACCACCCGATCCTGAAATTGATTGAACACCCGAGGCATGGACGCCTCGCTACCTGTTGTATCCCTCGCAAGTCCTTTGCAAACTCCCTCCCCGTGACATCCCAACCTGTGCCAGCGTATCCCGGTTTATCTCAGGTTTCTCCCTGGTATTATCTCGGTCTAACTCAGCAGCAGATCGTAGATAGGCTCTTACTGGGCGTAGCGGCGGTACAAGCCCGGCGGCACACCACTGCTGTCGGTCGGCAACCAGGGCCCCTGCGGGTTACTCGCCCAGCTCCAGCCAGAGTTCCAGCGGTAATAGGTACGCTCACGGTAATACAGGTGAGCGGCGCCACCCACCACGTACACCCCTAATTGCGCATTCCACTGGCTATCCACTCCCGGAGGCGGGGCAAACCGTGGGTGGTTGCTGCTGCCACTTGGACTGGTAATCGGCGCGGTAGCAGTTGGTGTCTGCACGCAAGCACCGAGCCCCAGCAGGCCAATCAGCACGACGCCACGCAGTAACGACCTCATTGCGTTTTGCTATCGGCGCTGTCGATCAGCAGCTGCTGCAACTCAGTGGTCTTGCTGGGCAGCGGCTGACTGCTACCGATCCATTCACCGGCCGTGGCGTTGCCGCTGCGCGAGATACGCGCAACCAGTTGCACCTGCTCGAAGCCAGAGATTTTCAGCTGCGGCATCATCGCATCGCTGTCTGACAGGCTGACTTCAGCCGGCAGGTCCGCCACGCTCAGGCGCTTGACCGCCAGCGGCATTGGCCGCCCGGAGACGGCGCGAGCGAAAATAAATACCGCATCGCCCGGTTGCACCTGGGCCTGCAGTTCGGCGGCCAAGGCAACGCGTACGGTCAACCCCTGACTGGCAGCAGGTGCAGCATCGGCCGCAGGCGCGCCAAGCTGCTCACGGGCACGATCAATCCCGCCCTGAATCGCCAGGCGTGAAGGGTCTTCGGCCGGCAGCACAGCCACCAGCTGTTGCCAGCGGTCAATCGCCTGCTGGAACTGCCCGGCTTCATAGGCGGCAATACCGAGCAAGCCGAGGCTGGTAACTTCCGCCGGATCGCCTTTCAACGCCTCATCGGTCAACGCCTGCAATTGTTCGGTCCATTGCTTGTTGCCGGAAAAATACAGCGCCTGCGCCCACTGCCCGAGCAGCTCCGGCTCACGCCCGGCGACATCGACAGCGCGCTCGAAGGCCACCGCAGCATCACCGGCACGCTCCTGGGCCATATAGGTGCGACCGAGGAAGTACCAGCTTTCGGCCGATTCGGGGTTGCTCTTGACCGCCGCTTCCAGGCGTGCAGTCATTTCTTCGATGGTTTTTGGCTGTGCGGCAAAGGTCTGCGCCCGCTCAACGTCGCCGATGGCGCCCCAGTGCTGGTACAGGCCATAGCCGAGCAAGGGCATCAGCAGGGCCGCGATCAGAGGAATCGTGCCACCCAGCGAGCGCTGAGTCGGCTTCACCTGCGCGCCTTCGGTATCGGCCAGCAGCTCGCGGGCGGCCTCATCACGACCATTGGCCAATTGCTCAGCATTTAGCGCACCCGCGTCGTGCTGCGCCTGCAGCTCCTGCAGACGTTCCTGATAGAGGGTCACGTTGAGGGCGGTGCGGTCTTCTTCGGCCTGCGCCTTGCGCGCGCGCAGCACCGGGATCAGCAGAAACGCCAGGGCCGTCAGCAACAGCAGGCCGGCGCATAACCAGAATTCAATCATCAGTCTTTCTTATCCACGGGCGTTTGATTAAGCAGAGCAGTCAGACGCTGCTGTTCATCGGCAGACAGGCCACTGGCGACAACGCCTGGCTTGCTACGGCGACGTAACAGGATGACCCCAAGCAGGACGAAACCACCGGCCAGCAAACCAGCTGGGCCATACCACAGCAGCAGCGTGCGCGCGGTTACCGGCGGTTTGTAGAGCACAAAATCGCCATAGCGACTGACCAGAAAGTCGATGATCTGCTCGTTGCTCTGCCCCTCCTCCAGCATGCGGTAGATCTGCGCACGCAGATCCATGGCTATCGGCGCATCGGAGTCGGCGATGTTCTGGTTCTGGCACTTGGGGCAGCGCAGTTCTTCCACCAGATTGCGGTAACGCTCACGCTCAGCCTCAGTAGCAAATTCGTAGGTGTCGATAGCGGCCTGGGCAGTGCCCAATAACGCCAAGCCCAGTACTGCGGCAACCAGCAAACGCTTCATGGGGTGACCTCATCGACCAGTTCCTGATAAAGCGGCGCCAACTGTTCGCGCCAGACGCGCTCATCAATCACCCCGACAAACTTGTGGCGGATAACGCCGTCCTTGTCGATCAGGAAGGTCTCGGGTGCGCCGTACACCCCCAGGTCCAGGCCGAGAGTGCCACGCGCATCGTTGATGTTCAGCTGATAGGGGTCATGGAACTCCACCAGCCACTTCTGCGCGGCGGCGTTGTCATCCTTGTAGTTGACCCCGTAGATAGTCACGCCGAGCTTGGCCAACTTGTTCAGCACCGGGTGTTCCACACGACAGGCCACGCACCAGGTCGCCCAAACGTTGACCAGCGCCGGCTTGCCCTTGAGATCGGCTTCGCTCAGCGTTTTGCCATCCTGCACCGCTGGCAGGGAGAACGCCGGGAACGGCTTGCCGATCAGCGCCGACGGTAGTTCGGTGGGATCGAGGAACAAACCGCGGTAGAGAAACACCGCCACGCCGAGAAAGACCAGCAACGGTAACAGCAGCAGTAAACGCTTCATGCCTGCGCCCCCGCCATACCCAGTGCGTCACGCACGCGGGTGCGCACCTTCATCCGGTAGCGCTTGTCAGCTGCCGCCAGGAAGCCGCCAAAGCCCATCAGCAGCGCGCCGAACCAGATCCAACGGACGAACGGTTTGATATGCACGCGTACTGCCCAGGCGCCGTTTTCCAGCGGCTCACCCAGGGCGACGAACAGGTCGCGGGTGATCCCCGCGTCGATGCCGGCTTCGGTCATCACCGACTGCTGCACCGTATACAAGCGCTTCTCCGGGTGCAGCACGGCAATCTGCTTGCCGTCTTCGAGGATGCGCACCGTGCCCTTGTCGGAGGTGAAGTTCGGCCCTTCGAAGTGCTCGGCACCTTCGAAGATAAACTGGTAACCACCAATCTCCACCGACTCGCCCGGCGCCATGCGCATATCGCGCTCGAAGCTGCCCATGCTGGTCAGCACCACGCCCAAAGCACATACGGCCATGCCCAGGTGCGCCATCTGCATGCCCCAGTAGCTGCGGGTCAGGCCTGGCAGGCCGCGTAACAAGCCTTTATGACGGGTCTTCTCGAGAATGTCGCGCACACCGGCCAGCACCACCCACGCCGCCAGCAGGCAGACACCGAGCACCGCCCAATTGAAGTCACCGACCAGCAAGGTCGTAATCACTGCCAGCACCACGCTGCCAATCAGCACCGGCGCAAGCATGCTCAGCAGCCACTGCAGCGGCGTGT
This sequence comes from Pseudomonas anguilliseptica, assembly GCF_900105355.1. NCBI lineage: Bacteria > Pseudomonadati > Pseudomonadota > Gammaproteobacteria > Pseudomonadales > Pseudomonadaceae > Pseudomonas > Pseudomonas anguilliseptica. The sequence continues at coordinate 3,311,947 of NZ_FNSC01000001.1, read as the reverse complement.
CCTTCCAGCGCACGATCACACCAACCGCAATCATGGCCATCAACAGCCCCATCAACGGCACGAACAGCGCGTTGAAATACGGCGGGCCAACTGACAGCTTGGCCCCGGTCATGGCATCCAGCACCAGCGGGTAGAGAGTGCCGAGCAGGATCATCGCCGCGGCCACCACCAGAATCAGGTTATTCACCAGCAGCAGGGTTTCTCGCGACCACAGGGCGAAGCCGACCTGGCTCTTGACCACTGGTGCACGGATGGCAAACAGCGCCAGCGAGCTGCCCACCACAATCAACAGGAAGGCCAGGATAAACACGCCACGCTCAGGATCGCTGGCGAAGGCATGTACCGAGGTCAACACGCCAGAGCGCACTAGGAAGGTCCCCAGCAGGCTGAGGGAGAACGCGGCAATCGCCAGCAGCACGGTCCAGCTCTTGAACACGCCGCGCTTTTCCGTCACGGCCAGCGAGTGGATCAACGCAGTGCCAACCAACCAGGGCATAAAGGAGGCGTTTTCCACCGGATCCCAGAACCACCAGCCGCCCCAGCCGAGTTCGTAGTAAGCCCACCAGGAACCCAGGGCGATACCGATGCCGAGGAAGGCCCAGGCAACAATGGTCCAGGGCCGCGACCAGCGCGCCCAGGCGGCGTCCAGCTTGCCGCCGAGCAAGGCGGCAATGGCGAAGGCGAAGGCCACGGAGAAGCCGACATAGCCCATATAGAGCATTGGCGGGTGGATGATCAGGCCGAAGTCCTGCAGCAACGGGTTGAGGTCACGACCATTGGCTGGAGTATCGAACAGTAGGCGCTCGAACGGGTTGGAGGTGATGATCAGAAACAGCAGAAAACCGATGCTGATAATGCCCATCACGGCCAGCACGCGGGCGAGCATCTCTTCCGGCAACTGGCGCGAGAAGATCGACACGGCAAAGGTCCAGCCGGCAAGGATCAGCCCCCAGAGCAGCAACGATCCTTCGTGGGCACCCCACACGGCGCTGAACTTGTAATACCAGGGCAGCGCGCTGTTGGAGTTGTTGGCCACATAGGCGACGGTGAAGTCGTCGACCATAAAGGCGTAGGTCAGGCAGATAAAGGCAAACAGCATAAAGCTGAATTGCCCCCAGGCCGCCGGCTGCGCCAGGCTCATCCACTGGCGGTCACCGCGCCAGGCACCGATCAACGGCAGCGTCGCCTGCACCAGCGCCATGCACAGCGCCAGAATCATCGCCAGATGGCCGAGCTCGGGGATCATTGCGCGTACTCCGCTGGGGACGCCTGCTTGGCCGCTTTGGCCGCGTCGTGCTGCTGTTTCATGCCGCTCTGCTCCAGTGCCTGCATAACTTCCGGCGGCATGTAATTTTCATCGTGTTTGGCCAGCACTTCATCGGCAATCAGCACGCCGTTGCCATCGAGCTTACCCATGGCGACGATGCCCTGCCCTTCGCGAAACAGGTCCGGGAGAATGCCGCTGTAGCGGATGGTCACACTCTTGGCGCCGTCAGTGACGACGAAATCGGTGTCCAGCGAATCGCTGGAGCGCTTCACCGAGCCCTCTTCGACCAGGCCGCCGGCACGGATGCGGGTGTCCTGCGGGGCTTCGCCGTTGGCGATCTGGGTGGGGGTGTAGAACAGGTTGATGTTCTGCTGCAACGCGCTCAGGGCCAGGGCCACGGCGATGCCGACACCGGCGATGATCGCCAGGACGATATACAGGCGCTTTTTACGCACGGGGTTCACTTCGACTCCTCCCGGCGCAAACGACGCGCCTCGTCTTGCAGATAACGGCGACGCGCCAGGATTGGCAGCGCCACATTCAGCCCAAGCACAGCCAGGCTGATGGCATAACAGGACCAGACATATGGCCCGTGGGTGCCCATGGCGAGAAACTCGCTAAAGCTGGCAAAACTCATAGGCCCTTCTCCACCTGCGCCTTGACGACGACCTTGGCCCAACTGCTGCGCGCCTCACGCTTGAGCACTTCCAGACGCATACGCATAAGCAATACCGCGCCAAAGAAGCAGTAGAAGCCCAGCACCATGATCAGTAGCGGCATCCACATCTCGAACGGCATGGCCGGTTTCTCCACCACGCTGAAGGTGGCGGGCTGGTGCAGGGTATTCCACCACTCCACCGAGTATTTGATGATCGGGATATTCACCACGCCGACGATGGCCAGCACCGCGCAGGCCTTGGCCGCGCTGTCACGATTGGTGATGGCATTGCCGAGAGCGATCACGCCGAAATACAGAAACAGCAGAATCAGCATCGAGGTCAGGCGTGCATCCCAGACCCAGTAAGTACCCCAGGTCGGCTTGCCCCACACCGCGCCGGTCACCAGGGCGATCACGGTCATCCAGGCACCGATGGGGGCGGCCTGTTGCAGGGCAACATCAGCCAGTTTCATCTTCCACACCAGACCAACCGTGCCTGCCACCGCCAGCATCACGTAGATCGACTGAGCGAGAAACGCCGCAGGTACATGGATATAAATGATGCGAAAGCTGTTGCCCTGCTGGTAATCCGGCGGCGCAAAGGCCAGGCCCCAGACCAGACCAACCGCCAACAGCACGGCAGTGGCCAGGGCCAGCCAAGGAAGCCAGCGACTGCTGATTTCATAAAACCATTTGGGCGAGCCGAGCTTGTGAAACCACGTCCAGTTCATCAGGTTACTCATCAGTGCTAGGGCTGATCAGGGCGCAGGCAGGCACCCGGATCAACCGGCCATTCAGGCTTATTGTCTACTCAGCGACACTGATCGTCAGACCAGCGGCGATGGCAAAAGGTGTCAAGGTCACCGCCAATGCGGTGAGGCTGGCCAACCACAACAGGTGGCCGACCGCCGGCAATCCTTGCAGGCTGGCTTGTAACGCACCGCTGCCAAGAATCAGCACCGGGATATACAACGGCAAAATCAGCAACGCGAGCAGCAGACCGCCACGCTTGAGGCCCACCGTCAGCGCCGCGCCGACTGCGCCAAGCAGGCTCAGCACCGGCGTGCCGAGCAGCAGGGAAATCAGCAATACCGGCAGGCAGCGCCCTGGCAAGCCGAGCATCAACGCCAGCAGCGGCGCCAGCAGTACCAGCGCCAGGCCGGAGAACAGCCAGTGTGCCAGCACCTTGGCCAGAACCAGAAGAGCCAGGGGGTGCGGCGAAAGGACCCACTGTTCCAGCGAGCCGTCCTCGAAATCACTGCGAAACAGCCCGTCCAGCGAGAGCAGCACGGCCAATAGCGCCGCTACCCACACCAGCCCCGGCGAAAGGCTTTGTAACAACTGCGTCTGCGGCCCCACCGCCAGCGGGAACAACGCAATCACAATGGCAAAGAACACCAGCGGGTTGGCCAGCTCGGCCGGACGACGAAACAACAGGCGCGCCTCACGGGCCAGCAATAGGCTAAAGACATTGCTCATAACGGACGCTGCCCCAGATCAAGCTCGCGGTAACCGGCCGGCTTGACCGTCAATTCATGGTGCGTGGTCAGCACCACCAGGCCGCCCTGCTGACAATGCGCAGCCAGATGATTCTCCAGCTGCGCCACCGCGGCTTTATCCAGCGCGGTAAATGGCTCATCCAGCACCCACAGTGGCGGGCCTGGCAGATACAGACGGGCCAGCACGACGCGACGTTGCTGCCCGGCGGACAGGGTGTGACAGGGCACGTCCTCGAAACCGCGCAACCCCACTGCAGCCAGCGCCTGCCAGATGGCATCACGTTCAGCGGGTTGATGCAGGGCGCAAAGCCAGGTGAGGTTTTCCTCGGCAGTCAGCAAGCCCTTAATGCCAGCGGCATGGCCGATCCACAGCAGGTTGCGCGCCAGCTCAGACCGTTGCGCGGACAACGGGAGACCATTCAGCCGGATCTCGCCAGCTGTCGGCCGCATCAAGCCGGCGAGTAAACGCAGCAGGCTGGTCTTGCCACTGCCGTTAGGGCCGGCCACCTGCAGCATCTCACCGGGAACCAGACGCAGCTCCAGGCGCTCGAAGAGCATGCGCCAGTCTCGCTCACAGGCGAGCGCCACGGCTTCGAGAAGAGGACTGGTCAAGGCATCGGCACCTAAGATGGATGGCAAAAGCTGTTCAAGTCGGCAGAGTCTTGGCCGCTATACTGACGCAAGTGGAATGCGCAGCCGAACCAGACGGGGCGCGATTATACATGCCCAGCTGCGCCTGCCGCAGCGAGCATTTTCGACAGGGTGTAACCCGCCAATGAGCGAAATCAGCAGCTCGCGGCCTATTGCGCCGACGCTCCCCAGCACTCGCCCCAACGCCATAGCGGCTGACTTGGCGGTGAAACTGCTGCAGCCCATGCAGGGCCTGCTGGCCAGCGGCGAAACCGCCAAGGCCGAAGTCATTGCCCTCAAGGAAGTGGCGCAGAGTTTTCAGATGCTGCTCAAGCTGACCCTGAACAACGGTAGCCAGACCACCCTCGAAGCCACTAGTCCGCGTCCGCTTGCCCAAGGCACATCCCTAGCCGTAACCGCCCTGTCGGAAACCCGCCTGGCGCTGTCCGTACTGATGGGCGGTGAAAAACCCCTGACCAGCCTGGACCTCGACCAGTTACCGGTAGGCACCTTGCTGCAGGGCAAAGTAGTGGCTCGCGAACAAATACTGCAAACACGCTCGCAGCAGGTGATTTACAAGGTGCTGGTCAGCCTGCTCAACACACCACTGGCTGGCAGCAAGCTGTCTCTGGAAACTCCATTGGCACTCCCTTTAGGCAGCTTGCTCAGAGCTCAGGTTCAGGGCAGCCAGACGTTGAACTTCATTCCGCTAAGCGGCCGCCTGGATCAGCTCGCACTGAGCCAGCAGCTGGGCAGTCAAAACAACCGCCAAGGCTCCCTGGAGGGCTTGTTTAGCGCCCTGCAAGGGCTGCGTGGCAATGCCGAGATGAGTGAAGGCCTGCGTATCAGTATCGATAAACTCTTCGGCGCCCTGCCCGACGCCGTCCAGCTAAGTACAGCCAAAGGACTGGCCGCAGCCCTGGAGAACAGCGGCATTCTGCTGGAAAGCAAATTGCTCGGCGGACAGGGCCAGGCACTGCCGACCGACCTGAAAGCCAACCTGCTGCGCCTGATCACCCAATTGCTGCCTAACCTGTCAGCCGGCACCCCACTGGCCGCTGCCAATGCTGGCTCAGCCCTGGCCCAGGCAATGCCTGCCCTGGCCCGCGACCTGCTCGGCAGCCTGGGTAAAGCCACCAGCCGCCAGCAAGCGCTGAATTTCCCCCTGCCCTCACGCCTGCTGCATGCAATGGAAGGTGAAGCGGATCTGGAAACCCTGCTGAAGCTGGCCGCTGCAGCCATCTCGCGCTTGCAGACCCATCAGCTCTCAAGCCTGGCGCAGAGCCAGGTCGGCCCAGACGGCAACCTGCTCACCACCTGGCAACTGGAACTGCCCATGCGCAACCAGCAGGAGCTGGTGCCGTTGCAGGTAAAAATCCAGCGCGATGAAAGCAACCCGCAAGGCAAGCCGGAGAAAAAGGAAACCCTGTGGAAAGTCGAACTGGCCTTCGACCTTGATCCGCTGGGCCCCTTGCAAGTGCAGGCACAACTGGCCCATGGCCGCCTGTCCAGCCAACTCTGGGCTGAACGCACTAGCACCGTCAGCCTGATCGATGCGGAACTGGACAATCTGCGCCAGCGCCTGAATGCCGCTGGCGTGCAGGTTGGCGAACTGGCCTGCAGCCAGGGCACACCGCCACGCGGACCGCGCACAACCCTGGAACAACGCTGGGTGGATGAAACCGCATGAAAAAGACCACGGCACGCCAGGCTATCGCCCTGACCTACGACGGCCAGAATGCGCCGGTGCTCAGCGCCAAAGGCGATGACGAGCAGGCCGAAGCCATTCTAGCAATCGCCCGCGAATATGAAGTGCCGATCTACGAGAATGCCGAACTGGTGCGCCTGTTGGCGCGACTGGAACTGGGTGATGCGATCCCCGAACAGCTGTATCGCTGTATCGCGGAAATCATCGCCTTTGCCTGGTATCTGAAGGGTAAAGCACCAGCCGCAAGTGAGCGTGATAGCGATATCACACCACCGCTGCGCCTGCTGGAAGGGCCAACACGTTAAGTACTATCGAGGGTTGGAAGAATCAGGAACGCTGCAATTTGGCCTGCTGCATCTTGCTGACCAACTCGGCCTCGGCCTTGCTCAAACCGCAAGACTGGGTCAAATCATCCACGCTGGCGCCCATGCCCGCCAGCCGCGCAGCCTGGGTAAACGACAGGCTACTGGGGTCACGCTGCTCAATCTGATTGAGCTTGTCCGGTAACGGCGCGACAACCCTGCGCAACTCATGCAACTCCTCGCCCATCTGCACACTGCCGGTCAGGTAGGCATCCAGACGCCGGCTCAGCTCCTTGAGCCGGCGATCACGCACCGCATCACGCTCGCCTTGCAGCTTGATGGCATCACGCAACTGCCGGGTCAGCCAGATGCATGCGCCTACCAGCCCCAGGCAGACCAGGGCCAGCGCGATCAGCAGCGCATCAAACATGGCCTAGATGCTCTCCAGCTCGGACCACTCTTCTTCGCTCATCATCTTGTCCAGTTCAACCAGAATCAGCAGCTCGCCGTTCTTGTTGCACACGCCCTGGATAAACTTGGCAGACTCATCGTTACCGACGTTAGGCGCGGTTTCCACTTCGGATTGGCGCAGGTAAACCACCTCGGCCACGCTGTCGACCAGAATACCGATCACCTGCTTGTCCGCCTCAATGATCACGATACGAGTGTTATCCGTGACTTCACTGGAATCGAGGCCGAAACGCTGACGGGTGTCGATCACCGTGACCACATTGCCGCGCAGGTTGATGATGCCCAGCACATAGCTCGGAGCCCCCGGTACCGGAGCAATCTCGGTATAGCGCAGGACTTCCTGAACCTGCATCACGTTGATGCCATAGGTTTCGTTGTCCAGGCGGAACGTTACCCACTGCAGGATCGGATCTTCAGCGCCTTGTGCAGAACTTTTCTTCATGTCCCTAGCCTCGTCATGAACCGCTCGCGGCGGCAATCGCGGGTGTATGCCCCGCTGTCATTACTATAGATGCAAAGCTGCGCACATCGCACAGCCTGGCGTCATTCAGTGAACCCGGTTGGCTGCCATGCGTTTGGCCGCACCACTGGCGATCAGCTCAGCCAGGGATGCGATGTCCAGCAAAGCGCACATATGTTCAATAACCGTACCCGCCAGCCAAGGACGCTGAGTGCGCAGGCTGCGCCATTTGACCTCGTTGGGATCAAGACGAATCGAGCGACTGACCTGATGCACAGCCAGCCCCCACTCATAGCCTTCAACAGAAATCACATACTGCAGACCTTCGCGAAAGTCATCGCGGTAACGATCCGGCATCACCCAGCGCGCAGTGTCCAGCACCTTCAGATTGCCGGCCTGACAAGGCAGTATGCCGAGAAACCAGTCTGGCTGGCCAAACAATGGCGTAAGTTCCTGGCCCTCCAGAGGATAAATCGAACCCAGGCACACCAGCGGCACCGCCAAGGTCAACCCGGCAACATCAAACAACAGGCATTCAAAAGGCCCTTGAGCCCATTCAGGACGCCCCTGATGCAATGGCTCCGGCACCACTTGCGGCGCAAGCTGCACAACCTCAACCACCACAGCAGTTTCAACCACCTCCTGCGGCGGCTCGACCTGAACGTCAATCTGCGGTGCCGGCATCTCGATGGTGGGCAGCACCAATGGCCGCGGCGCGAGCTCAGCCAATGGTTTGACTGGTACAGCTTGCACCTGTGGCATGCTGCGAGCATCGCGCACCTGCTCCTCCAGCACCGCGGCCTCGAATTCATCGAGCGTGATGCTTTCGGCAAACTCGACCGCAGCCTCCTGCAGCAAGCCGTCCAGATAGGACTGTAAGGCCAGTTGCGAACGTGTAGCAGTGGCTAGGGAACGACTCATGAATACAACCCACAATAACAATCTGTACAGACTATCGGCCGCGCTAGCGACAGACTTGAGCCTATATCTTCAGCATAGCCGTTCATCTCAGGCGACCTGTGCGGCAATTTGCTGCGATAACAGGTGCTTGAGCAAGGCCCGGTAGGCAATTACACCACGGCTATTGTTGTCGAACGTTGAAGGTGTAACGCCTGCCCGGCTGGCGTCACGCAAGCGCGTATCCACCGGAATGTACGCCGGCCATAGATGCTCAGGGTAAGTATTGCGCAACACCCGCAGTGTCCCCATGGAAGCCTGGGTACGCCGATCAAACAGGGTCGGCACAATGGTGTACGGTAACGCCTGCTGACGCGAACGGTTGATCATCGCCAGGGTATTGACCATCCGTTCCAGGCCTTTGACAGCCAGGAACTCGGTCTGCACCGGAATCACCAGCTGCTGGCTGGCGGCCAGAGCATTGACCATCAACACGCCGAGCAAGGGCGGGCTGTCGATCACCGCATGATCGAAGTCCTGCCAGAGCTGAGCCAGACTCTTGGCAATCACCAGGCCCAGACCACTCTGCCCTGGCGACTGGCGCTCAAGTGTGGCCAGCGCAGTACTCGAGGGCAGCAGCGAGATCCGCTCATCACTGGTGGGCAACAGCAATTGCTGCGGCAAGCCACGAGGCACACTGCCCTTATGCTGAAACAGGTCAAAGCTACTGTGTTCCAGGCTGTCCGGGTCATGCCCGAAATAGCTGGTCATCGACCCGTGGGGATCGAGGTCGACGATCACCACACGCTTGCCGGCATCGGCCAACAGACCTGCCAGAGCGATTGATGTGGTGGTCTTGCCGACTCCACCTTTTTGATTGGCTACTGCCCAGACTCTCATCGTTATCATCCTCCCGGTGCAGCTGCAGCCTGACCGAGAACGGGGCCACCCTTATGGGGCCGGCGACGGGGGATTGACGGCACCCGCTTGCGGGGCCGGCGCTGCCGGGGCTGGTGCAGGTTGCGTGCCAGCCCGTTGCAAAGCCGCATCGGGTTTGGCATTAGCGCTGCCGACACCACTCACACTGCGGCGCACATCTAGATTGCGCGAGATTACCAACACGACCCTGCGATTGCGCCCACGCCCCTCGGCCGTGGTGTTATCCGCGACAGGCTGGAACTCGCCATAACCGACTGCCGCCAACCGACTGGGGTTGACCCCATCCATAGTGAGCATACGCACGATACTGGCAGCCCGCGCGGTAGACAGTTCCCAGTTGGTCGGGAACTGAGCCGTCTGAATCGGCAGGTTGTCGGTAAAGCCTTCCACGTGAATCGGGTTTTCGTATGGTGCCAAAATTTTGGCTACCTTCTCGATAATGTCAAAAGCCGCATTGTTAGGCATGGCATCGCCGCTGGTGAACAGCAGGCTGGAGCTGAGCTCAATCTCGATCCACAGCTCATTGCCACTGACCTTGAGCTGTTCGGACTGAATCAAGTCGCCAAATGCCTCACGCACGCTGCTGGCAATGCTCTGCAGGTCATCGGCGGATGACTGCGCGCGCTCCTCATCCACCAGCGAACGATCCGGTTCAGTGGTGCGTGGCCGCTCCTCACCCACCGGAATCGGCTTGATCGCCCGATCAGGCTGATTGAACACCCCGGTCAGACTGTCAGAAAGAATCTTGTACTTGCCTTCATTGATCGAGGAAATCGAATACATGACCACAAAAAACGCGAACAGCAAGGTGATGAAGTCTGCATAGGAGACCAACCAGCGCTCGTGGTTTTCATGTTCTTCTTGGTGACGCCTGCGGGCCATTATGGTGTCCCCATCAATCCATAAAGCCTTGCAGCTTCAATTCGATGGAGCGCGGATTCTCACCCTCGGCAATCGACAGGATGCCTTCGAGCAACATCTCGCGATAACGCGATTGACGCTGGGCAATGGCCTTGAGCTTGTTGCCTATGGGCAGCAGCAGGAGGTTAGCAAAACCCACGCCGTAGATGGTGGCGACAAAGGCTACGGCAATCCCGGCACCCAGCTTGCTCGGGTCCGCCAAATTACCCATCACGTGAATCAGGCCCATCACAGCGCCGATAATGCCAATAGTCGGCGCGTAGCCGCCCATGCTTTCAAAGACCTTAGCGGCCTGGATATCCCGGCCTTCCTGAGTGTACAGATCGACTTCGAGAATGCTGCGAATGGCCTCAGGCTCCGCACCATCAACCAATAGCTGTAAACCTTTGCGGGCGTAAGGGTCGGCTTCAACATCCGCCACCGCTTCCAGGCCAAGCAAGCCTTCTTTGCGCGCAGTCATGCTCCAGCCAACCACCCGGTTGATGCCGCCGGCAAGATCCACACGCGGCGGAAAGAAGATCCAGCTGATGATGGCCAGAGCGCGCTTAAACACATTCATCGGTGCCTGCAAAAACGCCGCTCCCAGGGTGCCGCCGATCACGATCAGCGCAGCAGGCCCATTGAGCAGAGCCGCAGCGTGGCCACCTTCCAGGTAGTTGCCACCGAGGATGGCGACAAAGGCCAGGATGACCCCGATAAGGCTCAGTACATCCATTAAATGCAGGTCTCCGCCAGGTGCCTGCCAATATCATCCAGCGGGTAAATGGCGTCGGCCAGGTTGGCTTTGACAATGGCCATGGGCATGCCATAGATCACGCAGCTGGCTTCGTCCTGCGCCCACACCTGGCTGCCACCTTGCTTGAGCAGGCGCGCACCTTCACGACCGTCTGCGCCCATACCGGTCAACACCACCGCCAGCACCTTGTCGCCATAGGACTTGGCTACCGAACCAAAGGTGATATCAACACAGGGCTTGTAGTTCAGGCGTTCATCGCCAGAAAGGATCTTCACCACGCCACGCGCATCGACCATCATCTGCTTGCCGCCAGGCGCCAGCAGCGCCAGGCCTGGACGCAACACATCACCGTCCTCGGCTTCCTTGACGCTTATACGACAGAGCTTGTCGAGGCGCTCGGCAAAGGCCTTGGTAAAGGCCGCTGGCATATGCTGGATCAGTACAATCGGCGCCGGAAAGTTAGCCGGCAACTGGGTCAACACACGCTGCAGCGCCACCGGGCCACCTGTCGAGGTACCAATCGCCACCAGTTTGTAGGACTTGCGCTTAGGTGCAGCACTGGCAACAGCCGGAGTGGGCGCCGCAGCTGGACGTGCCAAGGTGCTGGTGGTAGTCGCCGGACGGGCTGCTGGCTTGCTTTGCGCAGCAGGTGTCGCGACAGGCGCAGCCACAGGAGGCGGGCTCAGGCTGCGGCGATTACTACGGGCAATGGTGTGGATTTTTTCGCAGAGCAGCTGCTTGACCCGCTCCGGGTTGCGCGAAATATCCTCGAAATTCTTCGGCAGGAAATCCACCGCACCGGCTTCCAGCGCATCCAACGTCACGCGCGCGCCTTCGTGGGTCAGCGAGGAAAACATCAGCACCGGCGTCGGACAGCGCTGCATGATGTTACGCACGGCCGTGATGCCATCCATCATCGGCATCTCGTAATCCATGGTGATTACGTCAGGCTTGAGCGCCTGCGCTTGCTCGATGGCTTCACGACCATTAGTGGCAGTACCGATTACCTGAATATTCGGGTCGGCTGAAAGAATTTCCGACACGCGCCGACGAAAAAAGCCGGAGTCATCAACCACCAACACCTTAACAGCCATAAACACTCCTAAGCGGCGCGACAGATAGCTGCGCCGCTAACAATCAGATACGCCGCGCGTAACGTTTGAGCATGCTCGGCACGTCAAGAATCAGGGCAATACGTCCATCACCGGTGATGGTCGCACCCGACATACCTGGAGTGCCCTGCAGCATTTTGCCCAGCGGCTTGATCACCACTTCTTCTTGACCGACCAGTTGATCGACTACAAAGCCGATACGCTGACTGCCAACGGTGAGAATCACCACATGCCCCTCACCCTGCTCCACATGAGCAGCGCTGCCGATCAGCCAGCGCTTGAGGTAGAACAGCGGCAAGGCCTTATCACGCACGATGACCACTTCCTGACCGTCAACCACATTGGTTCGCGACAGGTCGAGGTGGAAAATTTCATTGACGTTGACCAGCGGGAAAGCGAACGCTTGATTGGCCAGCATCACCATCAGTGTCGGCATGATCGCCAAGGTCAGCGGCACCTTGATCACGATCTTCGAGCCCTGGCCCTTTACCGAGAACACATTGACCGTGCCATTGAGCTGGGAAATCTTGGTTTTCACCACGTCCATGCCCACACCGCGACCGGACACATCTGAAATTTCGGTCTTGGTCGAGAAACCCGGAGCGAAAATCAGGTTGTAGCATTCGAACTCATTGAGACGATCGGCTGCGTCTTTATCCAGCAGACCTTTTTCCACCGCTTTGGCGCGTAGCACATCCGCGTCCATGCCCTTGCCATCGTCAGAGATCGACAAGAGGATGTGATCGCCCTCTTGCTCGGCGGACAGTATCACCTTACCGCCACGCGCCTTACCAGAGGCCTCACGCTCTTCCGGGGTTTCAATACCGTGGTCGACTGCGTTACGCACCAAGTGGACCAGCGGATCGGCCAATGCCTCGACCAGGTTCTTGTCGAGGTCGGTTTCTTCACCAACCAGCTCCAGGTTGATCTCTTTTTTCAGGTTACGCGCAAGGTCGCGAACCAGACGCGGGAAGCGCCCGAAGACCTTCTTGATCGGCTGCATGCGGGTTTTCATCACCGCAGTCTGCAGGTCGGCCGTTACCACATCCAGATTGGACACTGCCTTGGACATGGCTTCGTCGGCACTGCTGGCCCCCAGGCGCACCAGTCGGTTACGCACCAGCACCAGTTCGCCGACCATGTTCATGATTTCATCCAGCCGTGCGGTATCGACCCGCACAGTGGTTTCTGCCTCGCTGGGCGCCGCAACCTTCTCAGCTGCTGGCGCGGCGGCCGGTGGCGTAGAGGCTTTGACAGGCTCTACCTTGGCAGCGGGTTTAGCTGCGGCCTTGACCGGTTCAGCAGGCTTGGCAACCGGCGCGGGAGCAACGGGCTTGATCGCTTCAGGTTCGACAAACTTGCCTTTGCCGTGCAGCTGATCAAGCAAGGCTTCGAATTCATCGTCGGTGATATCACCACTCGGTGCATCAGCTGGCTCGGCCTTGGCCACCGGTGCGGCAGGTGCTGACACAGGTGGCGGAGCAAACTGACCTTTGCCATGCAACTGATCAAGCAACGATTCAAATTCATCATCGGTGATTTCATCGCCGCCCGCGGCAACTGGCGCAGCCGCGACAGGTGCCGCTGGTGCAACAGCAACGTCAGGCGCTACAAACTGACCTTTGCCGTGCAGCTGATCGAGCAAGGACTCGAACTCATCATCGGTAATCTCATCACTGCTGGCGGCGCTGGGCGCTTGCGCCGGAGACTCATCCAAGGCCCCCAATAACTGCTCGAACTCGCTGTCGGTGATATCGCCAGTGGGCTCTTCGACTGCAACCTCGGCTTCAGGCTCAGGCTCGGCGTGCGCTTCAATCGGCGCAGCCTCTTCAGCACCTGCCGGCTCAGCCAGGCGTGCCAGGGCGGCAAGCAGCTCAGGAGTAGCAGGAGTCAGATCAGTGCGCTCACGGACCTCGGTAAACATGCTGTTGACGGCATCCAGTGCTTCCAGCACCACATCCATCAAAGCGGAGTCGACGCGCCGCTCACCCTTACGCAGGATGTCGAAGACGTTTTCTGCGATATGGCAGCATTCCACCAGCTCGTTGAGCTGGAGAAAACCGGCACCACCTTTAACGGTATGAAACCCGCGAAAAATAGCGTTGAGCAGATTCATGTCGTCCGGGCGACTTTCCAGCTCTACAAGCTGTTCGGACAGTAGTTCAAGAATCTCGCCGGCCTCTACCAGGAAGTCCTGGAGGATTTCTTCATCGGCGCCGAAGCTCATAAGACGTGCTCCTAAAATCCCAGACTGGAAAGCAGGTCGTCGACATCATCCTGATTGGATACGACGTCTTCACGCTTATCGGCATGAATCTGCGGACCTTCACCACGGGAAGGCTCTTTTTGTTTTTCTTGTTCGGCGCGGAGCAACTCATGGTTGTGCTCAATGCCGGCAAACTGGTCCACCTGACTGGCCATCAACACCAGCTTCAGCAGGTTGCTTTCCACCTCGGTAACCAGCTGGGTTACTCGCTTGATCACCTGCCCAGTCAAATCCTGATAGTCCTGAGCCAGCAAAATATCGTTGAGGTGCCCAGACAGTTTGGCACCGTCGCGCTCGCTACGCGCGAGAAACAGCTCAACACGCTTGGCCAGTTCACGGAAACCATCGGCGCTCATCTCGCGGCGCATAAAGCGTCCCCAATCAGCGCTCAGGCTCTGCGCCTCATCACTGAGGTCGTTAACCAGTGGGGCACTCTGCTCAACCAGATCCATGGTGCGATTGGCCGCTTTTTCGGTCATCGTTACCACGTAATTCAGCCGTTCGGTGGCATCGGTTATTTGCGAAACCTCCGTGGCATGCGGCATATGGGGGGCGAGCTGAAAATTGACGATGGCGTTATGCAGCTCACGGGTCAGCTTGCCGATCTCGTGATACAAACCACGGTCACGCGCTTTGTTGAGCTCATGTATCAACTGTACCGCTTCACCAAAATTGCCTTGTTCCAGGCTGTCTACCAGTTGGCGAGCGTTGTGTTTCAGGCTCGACTCAAGGTCACCCTGAACGGAATCTTTATGTTCCATAGCACCCTCATGGCAGACATCAGCCGTTGACCCGTTCGAAGATCTTTTCAATCTTCTCTTTCAGCACCTGGGCAGTGAACGGTTTAACTACATAACCGTTAACCCCAGCCTGGGCTGCTTCAATGATCTGATCGCGCTTGGCTTCTGCGGTGACCATCAACACCGGCAGAGTTTTCAGGCGCTCGTCTGCACGCACCGCGCGCAGCAGGTCGATGCCTGTCATGCCAGGCATGTTCCAGTCGGTCACCAGAAAGTCGAAACTGCCGCTCTGCAGCATGGGCAGCGCGGTGACGCCATCATCGGCTTCCGCTGTGTTGGTGAACCCCAAGTCACGCAGGAGGTTCTTGATGATCCGTCGCATCGTTGAAAAGTCATCAACGATGAGGATTTTCATGTTCTTGTCCAAGTCGACCTCCGTACAGTCCCAAACGCACCCAGCAACCTGCGTGCGCTTTTAATCGTGAAACCGGCCCAGCGTTAGCGAAACAACTCAATGTGCACGCCACTCACCCAAACGAGCGCGTAAACGAGCGGCACACTGACTGTGTAGTTGGCTTACACGTGATTCGCTAACCCCCAACACCTCGCCGATCTCTTTAAGATTCAGTTCTTCATCGTAATATAGCGCTAACACCAGGCGTTCGCGCTCCGGCAGGTTGGCAATGGCATCTGTCAGGGCCGCCTGAAAGCGTTCATCTTCCAGATCACGAGAAGGTTCGAGGTGGTTGCTGCCAGCGTCTTCACCCAGCCCACCGTGTTCGCCGTCCTGAAGCAGGTCGTCGAAACTGAACAGGCGGCTGCCTAAAGTGTCGCCCAGAATGCCGTAGTAATCCTCGAGACTCAATTGGAGTTCGGCCGCAACCTCTTGATCTTTAGCGTCTCTGCCGGTTCTGGCCTCAATTATTCGAATTGCGTCGCTGACCATGCGGCTATTGCGATGCACCGAACGCGGCGCCCAGTCACCTTTGCGCACTTCATCAAGCATTGAGCCGCGAATGCGAATACCGGCGAACGTCTCGAAACTGGCACCTTTGTTGGAGTCGTATTTTTTTGACGCTTCAAGCAGACCGATCATCCCGGCCTGAATCAAATCGTCGACCTGCACATTGGCCGGTAGACGGGCCAACAGGTGATAGGCAATGCGTTTGACCAGGGGCGCGTAGCGCTCGATCAACTGGTGCTGGGAATCCTGCGCCTGCGCCTTGCTATACATACGAAGTCCAGAGGCTGCTGTCATATGGCCGTGTCCGCGATCGGTTGCTGCACCAGACGCTCAACGAAAAACTCCAAATGACCGCGCGGGTTGGCCGGTAACGGCCAGGCGTCGACTTTCTGGGCTATCGCCTTGAACGCCAGCGCGCACTTCGAGCGCGGGAAGGCTTCGTAGACCGCGCGCTGCTTCTGCACGGCCTTGCGCACTGACTCATCGTAAGGCACTGCACCTACATACTGCAGGGCAACATCGAGAAAACGGTCAGTGACTTTAGTCAGCTTAGCAAAGAGGTTGCGACCTTCCTGCGGGCTATGAGCCATATTGGCCAGTACCCGGAAACGGTTCATGCCATGGTCGCGGTTGAGCAGTTTGATCAGCGCATAGGCGTCGGTAATCGACGTAGGCTCATCACACACAACCACCAGCACTTCCTGAGCGGCGCGAACAAAGCTGACTACACCATCACCAATACCGGCGGCAGTGTCGATAATCAGCACATCAAGATTGTCGCTGATATCACTGAACGCCTGGATCAAACCTGCATGCTGCATGGGTGACAGCTGCACCATGCTCTGGATACCAGACGCGGCCGGCACGATACGAATACCGCCCGGCCCCTGCAGCAATACATCGCGCAGTTCGCACTCGCCACTGATGACGTTTTCCAGGGTGCGTTTGGCGCTCAGGCCAAGCAGCACATCGACGTTGGCCAAGCCCAGGTCAGCGTCCATCAGCATCACCCGGCGACCAAGATCGGCCAGGGCCAACGCCAGGTTCACCGAGACGTTGGTCTTACCGACGCCACCTTTGCCGCCGGTCACCGCAATCACCAGTACGGGATGCATACCCATATTTCTACACACCTTGTCTAACTTCGACTGGAGCCACTTGGCCGGCTAAGCGCGGTTCAATTCCAACAGCCCGACGCTTAGCTGACGCGTCGGGTGGGTTGCTGGTAAAGGCCGGCAAACATCTCCGCCATCGTATCCTCGCTTGGGTCCTGGCTAGCCTGCAGCCCTACGGCCCGGCTCACCAGTTGATGACTGCGGGGAATCTGCAAGTCATCGGGAATGCGTGGCCCATCAGTGAGATAGGCTACCGGTAGACGCTGGCTAATAGCCAGTCCTAAAACCTCACCCAGACTGGTAGCTTCATCCGCTTTGGTCAGGATGCAGCCAGACAATCCGCAGCGCTTATAACTATGGTAGGCGGCTTTCAGCACTTGGCCCTGACTGGTAGCGGCCATTACCAGATAATTTTTTGCATTGACGCCGCGGCTGGCCAGTGCTTCCAGTTGCATGCGCAGGGCTGGATCGTTGGCAGGCAGGCCGGCAGTGTCGATCAGCACCACACGCTTACGCGCCAGCGGGGCCAAGGCCTGAGTCAACGACTGGCCGGGATCGACCAGGGTCACCGGAACATTGAGGATGCGCCCCAGAGTCTTGAGTTGTTCCTGAGCACCAATGCGGTAGCTGTCCAGGCTTACCAGTGCAATATGCTGCGCGCCGTACTTGAGCACGTAGCGAGCGGCCAGTTTGGCCAGCGTAGTGGTTTTGCCCATGCCAGCCGGGCCGACCAGGGCGATCACGCCGCCCTCCTCCATCGGTTCCTGCTTCGGCGTTTTGATCGCGTGGGCCAGATGCGCCAGCACCATGCGCCAGGCCTGGCGAGGTTCGGTCACAGTGCTGACACGCTCCAGCAGCGCTTTCGACAATTCGACCGACAACCCCATACGCTGCAGGCGGCGCCACAGATTGGCTTGCTGTGGGCGGCGGTTTTGCAACTGGCCCCAGGCAATCGAGCCCAGCTGCACTTCAATCAGCTCACGCAGGCCGTGGAGTTCGAAACGCATGGCATCCAGGGCGCGCTGATCGGTTGCAGCAGGCACTGCCTGAGGTTTGCGCATCACGGCGGCCAAGCTGTCAGCCGGCTGGCTCGCAGCGGCGCCAAACAGCTGGCGGTCCTTGCCGGCATCCACCTGGGTGCGGGTGGTAAGTTCCGCCTGGGCCGTGGCGATTTTTGCCTGGGTCTTGCGCAGCTCGGCTTCCAGCGCCGGGTTGGGCTGACGGGCTGGCGCGGCAGGCACCTGATAATCCAGCGCGGCGGTCAGCTCGACACCGCCGGCAACCCGGCGATTGCCAATGATCGAGGCATCGGCACCCAGCTCATCACGCACCAGCTTCATGGCGGTACGCATATCGGCGGCGAAAAAGCGTTTGACCTGCATGGCCTGTAACCTCGGTTAGTTCTGCCCCACCGTCGCAACGATGGTGACCTGCTTGTTATCCGGAATTTCCTGGTATGCCAGTACATGGATACTCGGAACCGCCAGCCGCGCGAATCGCGAGAGCATCGCCCGGACCGGACCGGCCACCAGCAGAATCACTGGCTTGCCGAGCATTTCCTGGCGCTGCGCCGCTTCCACCAGGGAACGCTGCAGCTTCTCGGCCATGCCAGGCTCCAGGAAGATGCCCTCCTCGGAGCCTTGACCGGCCTTCTGAATACTGTTGAGCAATATCTGTTCCAACCTGGGTTCCAGGGTGATCACAGGCAGCTCAAGCTCTAGTCCCACAATGCTTTGCACGATTGCGCGGGCCAACGCGACGCGTACCGCAGCCACCATCGCGGCGGGATCTTGACTCTTCACCGCGACATTGGCGATGGCCTCGGCGATGGTGCGGATATCGCGCACCGGCACCTGTTCCTGCAACAGGCTCTGCAACACCTTGAGCAGGGTCGACAGGGAAATCATCCCTGGCACCAGCTCCTCGGCCAGCTTGGGCGAGCTCTTGGCCAACAATTGCATAAGCTGCTGCACTTCCTCATGCCCGAGCAGCTCGTGCGCATGCTTGTGCAACACCTGGTTGAGATGGGTCGCGACTACGGTGCTGGCGTCCACCACGGTGTAGCCGAGGGACTGCGCCTGATCGCGTTGAGTCGGGTCAATCCACACCGCCTCCAGACCGAATGCCGGGTCTTTGGCGGCGATACCGTTAAGCGGACCGAACACTTGGCCAGGGTTGATCGCCAGCTCGCGATCCGGATACACCTCGGCCTCGGCCACACTGACGCCCATCAGGGTCAGACGGTAGGCATTGGGCTGCAGATCAAGGTTGTCGCGAATATGCACCGAGGGCATGAGAAAGCCCATTTCCTGGGAGAGTTTCTTGCGCACGCCCTTGATCCGCGCCAGTAGCTGGCCACCCTGGTTACGGTCTACCAGCGGGATCAGGCGGTAGCCCACTTCCAGGCCGACCATATCCACCGGCGTCACGTCGTCCCAACCCAGCTCCTTGACCTCTTGAGCCTTCTGCGCTGGCAGTAATTCCTGCTGACGCTGAACTTCCTTGATCTCATTTTCCTTGGCTGCACGTTGCTTGTTCGCTATCCAGTACGCGGCACCGGCAGCGACCAGACCCAGGCTGATAAAGGAGAAATGCGGCATGCCGGGCACCAGGCCCATGGCAATCATCACCGCAGCTGTCACCGCCAGCGCACGCGGGGAAGCGAACATCTGCCGATTGACCTGGGCGCCCATGTCCTCGGAGCTGGAAACACGGGTCACCATGATTGCTGCGGCAGTCGACAGCAACAACGAAGGAATCTGCGCCACCAGGCCGTCACCGATGGTCAGCAGGGTGTAGATGCGCCCGGCGTCGGTAAAGCTCAGGTCATGCTGAAAAATACCGATGGCGATGCCGCCGATCAGGTTGATAAACAGAATCAGCAAACCCGCTATCGCATCGCCGCGCACGAACTTGCTGGCACCGTCCATGGAGCCGTAGAAGTCGGCTTCCTGGGACACTTCGGAACGGCGCTTCTTGGCTTCTGCTTGGTCAATCAAGCCGGCGTTCAGGTCGGCGTCAATGGCCATCTGCTTACCGGGCATGGCGTCCAGGGTAAAACGTGCGCTGACTTCGGAGATACGCCCGGCACCCTTGGTTACCACCACAAAGTTGATGATCATGAGGATGGCGAACACCACGATACCGACCACGTAGTTACCGCCGATCACTACCTCACCAAAAGCCTGGATCACCTTGCCGGCAGCATCATGACCATCCTGACCATTGAGCAGCACCACCCGCGTGGAGGCGACGTTAAGCGCCAGACGCAGCAAGGTTGCTGCCAGCAGAATGGTCGGGAATACCGCGAAATCGAGCGGGCGCAAGGCGTAGATCGCCACCAGCAATACCACGATCGACAGGGCAATACTGAAGGTGAACAACACATCGAGGAGAAACGGCGGAATCGGCAGCATGACCATGCCGAGCATGACCAGCAGCATCAGCGGAATGCCCAGGTTGCCCTGCTTCAACCCCGACAGGTTGTTGCGCACATCACCGATTATTTGCGAGCGATCTATTGCCACACCACTACCCCAGCCAATTCAATCTTTTGACGCGAATCGCGTCTCTGGGGAGGGTTTTGCAAGAAGCTGTCCAACTTTGCCAGGCCGAGTAAAACAGCAACCAAGCCCGCTGCAACGGACCAACCGTCACTCGTCGCGGCGTAAATCCGGCGGGATTGGTAGCTCCGGCAGCGGCGCCGGACGCTTGCCCTTGCCAGCCTGGTACTGACGCAGCTGGTAGACGTAGGCGAGCACCTGAGCGATGGCCAAATACAGGCCGGCAGGGATTTCCTGATCCAGTTCGGTGGAATAGAACACGGCCCGCGCCAGCGCCGGCGACTCCAGCACCATGACCTTGTGCTCATTGGCGATTTCGCGGATTTTCAATGCAGTGAAGTCGCCACCCTTGGCCAGCAAGACCGGGGCGCTGCCTTTAGCAGGGTCATACTTCAAGGCCACGGCGAAGTGCGTCGGGTTGGTGATGACCACGTCGGCGTCGGGTACCGACTGCATCATGCGCCGCTCGGCCATCTCGCGCTGCAACTGGCGAATACGCTGCTTGACCTCAGGCTTGCCCTCGCTGTCTTTGTACTCGTCGCGTACTTCCTGCTTGGTCATCATCAGCTTCTGCTTACTGCTCCAGAGCTGAAACGGCACATCCACGGCAGCAATCAGAATCAGCCCACAGGACATCCACAACGCACTCCAGCCCACCACGGTCACGGCATGCAAAATGGCGGACTCAATTGGCTCATGGACAATCGCCAACAGATCGTCCTGCCAGGCCGACAGTACCGCAATACCCACCAGCAGAATCAGAATGAACTTGGCCAAGGCCTTGAGCAGCTCGACCAGCGCCTGCACGGAGAACATCCGTTTGAGCCCTGCCAGCGGGTTCATCCGACTCAACTTGGGCGCCATGGCTTCGGCAGAGAATATCCATCCACCCAGAGAAATCGGCCCCGCGATGGACACGATCAACAACAAGATAAACAGCGGAAACAACGCCTCAATCGCAATCTGCCCAGAAGCAGCAAACCACAACCCCATGCTGCGCTCATCCATGATCACGTCACGGGGTAGCGAGAAGTTGCCACGCATGATGTCGAGCATGGCGCTGCCCATGCTGCCACCGAAAGCCAGCATGCCGCCAAAGCCGCCGAGGGTCACCGCCAGGGTATTAAGCTCCTTGGAACGAGCAATTTGGCCCTTCTCACGGGATTCGCGCAGGCGTTTCTCCGTGGGTTCCTCGCTTTTATCGGCACCGCTTTCGGATTCGGCCATGGCTTAACTCGCCCGCGCCATTTCACGCAAGAATTGCAAAGCCTCGGTGGCAAATACCTGGTATTGCGCAAGGATATCGGCCATGCCGATCCAGACGATGACCAGACCCAACACAAGGGTCAGCGGGAAACCGATGGAGAAGATGTTCAACTGCGGCGCAGCGCGGGTCATCACCCCGAATGCCAGGTTGATCACCAACAGCGCGGTGATCGCCGGCAATACCAGAAGCAAGGCAGCGCCCAACACCCAGCCCAGCTTATTGGCAACTTCCCAGTAGTTTTCCACCAGAAAGCCACTGCCAACCGGCAGGGTGAAAAAGCTCTCAGTCAGTACTTCAAACACCACCAGATGAGCGTTCATGGCAAGAAACAGCAGGGTCACTAAGATCATGAACACCTGGCCGATCACCGGCACCGAAATACCATTAGCCGGATCGACCATGGAGGCAAACCCCAGCCCCATCTGCATGGCAACGATCTGCCCGGCAATCGCAAATACCTGGAAGAACAGCTGCAGAACAAACCCCAGCATCATGCCAATCAGAATTTCCTGAGCGATCCAGATAAATGCCTGCACGCTGATCGCATCAATAACCGGCATCGGCGGCAGGGTCGGCATGATCGCCAGACAAATGGCCAGGGACAGATACAGGCGCACCCACGCCGAAACCAGCGGGGTGCCGATGATCGGCATAAACATCAATAGCGCGGCAATACGAAACAGCGGCAGCAGAAAGCTGCCTACCCACGCACCGATCTGCTCATTGCTTAGCTCGAACATGTCAGCCGATCAACAGAGGAATATTCATGATCAAGGTCTCTGTGTACTCCATCAGCTCGCGTACCAGCCAAGGGCCGGCAAAGATCAGGGTGAGGAGGATCACCAGCAGGCGCGGTAGAAAACTCAAGGTCTGCTCGTTGATCTGCGTCGCGGCCTGGAACATCGCGACCAGCAACCCCACCATCAGGCTCGGCACCACCAGAATCGCCACAATCATGGCCGTCAGCCACAAGGCACCACGCAGCAGGTCAACGGCTATCTCGGGGGTCATGCTTAAGTACCTCCGAAGCTGGCGGCCAGAGTGCCCATGATCAGCGCCCAGCCATCAATCAACACAAACAGCATGATCTTGAACGGCAGGGAAATAATCAGTGGCGAAAGCATCATCATCCCCATCGCCATCAGAATACTGGCCACCACTAGGTCGATGATCAGAAACGGGATAAAGATCATAAAGCCGATCTGGAAGGCGGTTTTCAGCTCGGAGGTGACAAATGCCGGCACCAGAATGGTCAGTGGCGCCTCTTCCGGGCTGGCAATATCCGTGCGCTTGGACAGGCGCACAAACAGCTCCAGATCGCTTTCACGGGTCTGCGACAGCATAAAGTTCTTGATCGGCCCTTCGGCCTTGAGAATCGCTTCCTGCGCGGGCATCTGTTCGTTCAGATAGGGCTGCAGTGCCTCGCGGTTAATCTGATCGAACACCGGAGCCATGATAAACATGGTCAGAAACAGCGCCAGCCCGACCAGAATCTGGTTCGACGGCGTCTGCTGCAGCCCCAGGGCCTGACGCAGAATCGAGAAGACGATGATGATTCGGGTAAAGCTGGTCATCAGCATGACAAACGCTGGAATAAAGCTCAGCGCAGTCATGATCAGCAGGATCTGCAGGCTGACCGAATACTCCTGCTGCCCGGCCGTGTCGGTGCTCAGAGTAATTGCTGGGATAGACAGCGGGTTAGCGCCCGACTGAATCAAGGTGCTGGCAGTCGGCGGATCTGCAGCGAACGCAAGCGAAGCACTCAGGCTGAAAACCAGCACCCACAACAAACGTAGCATCAGGACTTGTCCTTCTGGTCCTTGCCCAACAGCTCCATCAGGCGCTGGGCAAACTCGGTCGAGGCTGGCTCGGCATCCGGCAAATGCACCGGCTCTTTCAGCACATGCAGCGAAGTGATATTGCCGGGCGTTAGCCCCAGCAACACCTGCTCGCTACCCACCTGCACCAGCACCAAACGATCACGCGGCCCCAGCGCCTGGGTTGCCAGGACTTTGATCACCTGACCGCCACGCGGCACGATCTGCTGTACCCGACGCATCAACCAAGCCAGCAGAAAGATCAAGCCGATCACCAGCAGCAGGCCCAGCAACAGCTGCACAAGCTGCCCACCCATGCCCGTTCCGGCAAGAGGCACAGCCGTTTGTACTGCCGGCTCCGCAGCCACTGCAGCGGCAGGTAGCGCCAGGCCCAGCAGAAGGATTCTATGCATGGTTAGCGCAGCTTCTTGATGCGTTCGCTAGGGCTGATCACGTCGGTCAGGCGAATGCCGAACTTCTCGTTCACCACCACCACTTCACCGTGAGCAATCAGGGTGCCATTGACCAGCACGTCCAATGGTTCACCGGCTAGGCGATCCAGTTCAACGACAGACCCTTGGTTAAGCTGCAGCAGGTTACGAATGGTGATATCGGTACTACCGACTTCCATGGAGATCGACACCGGGATATCCAGAATCACATCCAGATTCGGCCCATCCAGATTAACCGGCAGGTTCATCTTCGGCGCACTGTCGAACTCTTCCATTGGCGCACGTGGCGCCGCCGGCACTGGGTCGCTGGCGGCAAGCATGGCGTCGATATCGTCCTGCCCGGCATCGCCGGCCTCGGACAATGCAGCAGCCCACTCATCGGCAAGCGCCTGTTCTTCGGGGGAGCTGGCTTCGTTTTCGTTTTCGTCTGCCATCGTATTTCCTCGGCTGGCGTTGAATGGGGGGGATTAGCGGTTCCGCTCAATGGGGCCGAGCACCTGCAAAGCCAGTTTGCCTTTGTGCGCACCCACCTTGACCTTGAATGAGGGCACACCGTTGGCGCAGAGCACTACGCTCTCAGGCAGCTCCACCGGTATCACGTCACCGGGCTGCATATGCAGAATATCGCGCAGCTTCAGCTGACGACGGGCAACAGTCGCGCCCAGCGGTATGCTGACGCCGAGAATGTCTTCGCGCAGCGCCTTGATCCAACGCTCGTCTTGATCATCAACATCGGACTGAAAGCCTGCATCGAGCATCTCGCGGATCGGTTCGATCATCGAATACGGCATGGTGATATGCAGATCGCCGCCACCACCGTCCAGTTCGATATGAAAGGTGGACACTACGATCACTTCACTGGGACTGACGATGTTGGCCAACGCCGGGTTCACTTCCGAGTTGACGTACTCGAAGTTGATATCCATCACCGCGTGCCAGGCTTCCTTGAGGTCGATAAACGCCTGATCCAGCACCATGCGTACGACGCGCAGCTCGGTGGGGGTGAATTCGCGACCTTCGATCTTGGCGTGGCGACCGTCGCCACCGAAGAAGTTGTCCACCAGCTTGAACACCAGCTTGGCGTCGAGAATAAACAGACCGGTGCCACGCAGCGGCTTCATCTTTACCAGGTTCAGACTGGTCGGCACATACAGCGAGTGCACGTACTCGCCGAACTTCATCACCTGCACCCCACCCACCGCCACATCGGCGGAGCGACGCAGCAGATTGAACATGCTGATGCGGGTATAACGGGCAAAACGCTCGTTGATCATTTCCAGGGTCGGCATGCGCCCACGGACGATACGATCCTGGCTGGTCAGGTCATATTGTTTGACGCTACCGGGCTCGGCCTCATCTTCAGTGTCAACCAAACCATCGTCGACGCCATGCAGCAGGGCATCGATTTCATCCTGGGAAAGCAGGTCTTGCACAGCCATCTTCGGCTCCCGGTTACTGCAATACGATGTTGGTGAACAACACTTGCTCGACGGTCGTCTTGCCGGTCTCTTTTTCGGCCAGTTCCTGCACGCTGGCGGTGGCCTGCTGGCGCAGCATTTCCTTGCCTACCGGGGTAATCAAAGATGCAAAGTCCTGACCGGAAAACAACATCACCAGGCGGTTACGCAATACGGGCATATGCACCTTGAGCGCATCGAGAGCGGCCTGATCACGGGTCATCAGGGCCACACTGACCTGCATATAGCGGGCGCGGCCCTGATGGGTGAAATTCACCACGAAGGCCGGTGACAGTTCTTCATAGATCGCCGCCTGCTTGACTGGCACCGCAGGCTCGGCACTGGCTTCTGCCTTGGCCTCTTCAGCGCCGCCATCCTTCTTGCTCAAAAAGAACCAGGTGCCCCCCACGGAAAGGCCCACAGCCAGCAACACAGCAATAACGATGATAATGATCAGCTTCATTTTGCCGGCTGGTTTCGCCTCGGCATTTGCCGGCGCTGGGGCTGCTTCTTTCTTAGCCATGCCAATAATCCGTCGTTATTCGGAGTTCTATCCGTTTTCAAAGGGTTAAGAGCAAGTGTTATGCCAGTCTATTAACAAACCTGCTCAATACGAGTGGCGTAGCACCCCAAGGTGATACGACCAAGGCATCAGATAAATCCACGCCCCAAACAAAATCGCCCGACTCCCACACAATGGGAGCCGGGCGAAATGCAGTTTAGATCAGTGGGGCATGCAACTACAGCAGCAAGCGCTTCAGAACCCAATCAAAGCCAGCTGCGCGTCAGCTCTACTGCATAAAAAGCAGGCTTGGTAAGCCTGCTTTTCGGCTAACGCGCCTTAGCGCGATCGAAGGGCGAGTGCAACGAGTAGTGCTCATGCACAGCAGCACACTCCGCTTCCTCACCTGCCTTGACCAGCCGAAGGCTGTTACTACGCAGCGCCTTGCATGGCTCTAGCGGCCTGTCTGGTTAATCCAATAACTCATTCCGAATTACAGCCAGCTTTGCTCGATGCACGGAGCTGATAATCGACTCAGCCGTTTTGTTCCAGCGGAACGGCTTAGCCGAATGTTCGTTATGAGCCTCAATGAAGCGACGTATCGCCGCTCTCAGGTCAGCCACGCTGCTGAAGGCATCACGATAAAGCGCCCGTCTTTCCAGTTGCGCAAACCAGCCCTCCACGGCGTTCAGCCACGAGGCGCTGGTCGGTGTGAAGTGCAGCTTGAAACGGGGATGCTTCTCCAGCCATTCCCTGACGGCAGCGGTCTTGTGAGTCGAGCTGTTGTCCAGAATTACATGCAGGTCCAGCTCGGCGGGAGTGCTGCGGTCGATCTGTCGAAGGAACTCCAAAAACTCCTTGGCCCTGTGCCGCTGGGTGATACGGCCGATGACCTTACCCGTCAGGATGTCAAAGGCTGCGTACAGACTGGCCGTACCGTGGCGCTTATAGTCATGCGTCCGCCGCTCAATCTGCCCGGGCTTGAGCGGCAGCATGGGCTGTGTGCGGTCCAGCGCCTGGATCTGTGTTTTTTCGTCAACAGATAGCACCAGGGCGTTGTCGGGCGGATTCAAATAGAGCCCGACGACATCGACCACTTTGTCTGCAAAGTGCGGGTCGTTACTGATCTTGAAGGTTTTCAACCGGTGCGGCTTGAGGTCGGCAGCAGCCCACACCTGTGCGACCTGCCAGATGCTGACCCCAGCGTACTTGGCCATCAACCGTAGGCTCCAGTGGGTAGCTTCGCGCGGGACTCGCTGGGTCGTCAGCGTCAGGATTTCCTTGATCTTCGCTTCGTTGAGCTTGCGAGGCGCTCCACTGCGCCGCAGGTCACTCAGCCCCTCCAGACCGGTCTCCTGGTAGCGTTTACGCCATTTGAAGACCACTGGCGCAGAGACTTGCAGCTGCTCGCTGATCTCCTTGGGCGTGAGACCGTTGGCCAGCAGCAACAGAATTCTGGCCCGCTGGCCGATGCTCTGAGGCAGCGATCCCATGCGTAACCAGCCTTGCAGCATGTCGGCATCACTGGGACTCAAGAAGAATGGGGCTGCTGGCCGGGCCATATGGGAGCTCAATTCATGACGATAGAGCGCGCAGTATACTGGCCCGGCATTGGATTAACGAATTTTACAGACAGCTCACTAGCCTTTGAATACTGTAATGGACTCTCCCCGCGCCACAGTTCTATACCCAGAACCGCGGTGACTGAACAAAGGGAGAGGCGCGATGAAACGAATTGCGGTTGATCTGGCCAAGTCCGTTTACCAAGTTGCCGAGAGTGTCCGTTCCGGCCAGGTGGTGCAGCGCAAGCGGCTGAACCGAGAGGCGTTCAGGCGATATATACAGGAGCAAACTGAGCCGGTCGAGTGGGTGATGGAGGCTTGCGGCACGGCCCATTACTGGGGGCGCGTGGCACAGGCACTGGGCCATTCGATAAAGCTGATCCACCCGCGCTATGTACGCCCGTATCGACGCCGCAACAAAACCGACCGTAATGACTGTGATGCGATGCTGGAGGCCGCGCGCTGCAAGGATATCTATCCGGTGCCGGTGAAAACCCATGAGCAACAACTTGCCAGTGGTCGTCAACTCAGCGCCTGGCTGGGCCTGACACCACGCGAATTCAGTAGCGGCGACCGGCGCAAGTTGGGTCACATCAGCCGACAGGGCAACGTCTATGTGCGCACCTTGTTAATCCACGGCTCGCGAGCGGCCTTGCTGGCAGCACAGCGCTGTCAGGCTCGCTCACCGGAAAAACTGACCCAATTGCAACGCTGGGCCGTCGAGACGGCAGCCCGTATCGGCCACAACAAAGCGGCTGTAGCCCTGGCCAACAAGTTGGTCAGGATTTGCTGGGCCGTGTGGTGCCATGAGCGGCGTTTCAGTGGTAACTGGCAAAGCCTAAAGCCCGCCTGACGGCGGGGTAATCAGAAGGGAGAGATGGTTTTCTTGTGGTTGTGGTGAGCAGCAGCACTGTCGGAACAGGCGAGTCCTGCAGCGGAATAAGGCCGATAACAATCATGATCCGCGTGATCGATTGAACGCTTGGCCCCCGCTGCGCGAACTACAGAGTGGCCAGGGCGGTGAGCCCAAAACAGGCCGGATATACGAATGCAACCGCGCTGACGACAGGTGCAAAAGCAAAGCTTTGCTCACTACTTGTGGGGAGAGTCCATATAGGATTCTTAGGCGTAGTAATCAACCAAGCCTCGGGCACTCACAGACGTCGCGCGAGCAGATTCCACAGTACTCGAATGCAGCTCCTCATCCGCGCCAAGCAACGCACCGGAGGAGCCGCCGCGACCTTTGCCACCATCACCTTCCTGCCCTTGCCAGCCGCGGCTAAGCGACTGATCGGAGACGTTCACGTCGAGCTGGTTCATGCCCTGCTGGGCGAACAGCTCACGCAGACGGTGCATCTGCGCGTCCAGCGCTTCGCGCACTCCGGCATGCGGGCTGGCGAACGTCACCTGGCTCTGCTCCTGACTGACACTGATGCGCACCTCCAAACGGCCCAGTTCAGCTGGATCGAGCTGAATCTCAGCGGACTTGAGGTTCTGACTGGACATCACCATCACCCGATCCACCACCGCTTCACTCCAGCCTCCCTGCTGCATGGGCACCGGCTGCCCAACTACAACCGGCGCGCGTGCGGACAGCGGAGTCTGTTGAGCAATCGCCTGGCTCAGCACATTGAGCTTGCTGACAAAGTTCTCCGGTGTGTTATTCGCCGTACCTTCCTTCAGCGCCTCAAGGCCTTTGCCGGTGAGCACTTCGAGCTGCAATTCCGGCAGCTCCAGGGCTTCGCCCTCTACCGGCAGCTCATCCTGCATCATCTGGCTGGCCAACATAGTCTGACTAGCATTCTGTGTTGCCAGATTGGCCTGGGCCAAAGGCGCAGCAGCCTGTTCGGCAAGCGCCTTTTCCTTCGCCCCCATTTCCAATGCCATGCGCACCGCTGGCAGCTGGTTAAGCGCATCCAATTCAGCATCGAAGCTGGCTTCGGTCATACTCGCTGGGCCTGAGCTGGTCAGACTGCCGGTAGTAACCAGCAGTGGCGCAGGCTCGGGGTCCAGCGCCAGTTCTTCAACCTCCTCCACTGGCATCTCGCCGGTTATGCCGAGCAACAGCAGCGGATCCAGCACTGCGCCATCGCTTGCCGGGTCAGTCGGCAAAGGCTTGCCGCTATCGGCAACCTCGGCCTGCCCTGCGGCAGCGGGCACCTGTGGTTCCTGCGTCTCTTCTTGGTCAGCCTTGCTCTCACGCACAGGCTTGGCAGGTGCATCACTACGCTCTACCGCTTTGGCCTGACGCTCTTTGGCATACACCTCAGAGAAGCTAGAAGCCTCATTTCTATTGGGCTGCGCAGGTTTTTCCGGCGGCTTTGATGCAGCAGTCCTGGGCTTTACTTCAGGTGCCGACTTGAGCAGCAGATCGGGGGCAACGGACATGGATACTCTCCGCTCGGGGTTGGTCGTGTGGAGAGTTCTGCAAGGCGCGGGCCAACTTGTTGGCGGGCAGGTTCAGCAGGGGAAAATGCAGCAATCAGAGACAGAAGCTGCAAGACTAGTGCCGATAACGCTGTCGCTCGGACTTGAGAAGAATGCGCACGATGGCAAATTCACGCTCGATCTGCTCAACCAGATCAGGGGCCTGCTCCAGCTGCTCACGCCGCCCGGCCTCCTCCAGCTGCTTGCACAGCCCGGCCAACATCAGCGCGCCCATATTGCTGCAGCTGCCCTTGAAGCTGTGAGCTGCCAGGCGCAGGCTCTGCGCATCGGCTGCCCGCTCAGCCTGACGCAATACCAGCAGACGCTCTTCGGAGTCGACTAGGAAGGTATCCAGCAGAACCGGGTATTCATCTTCCATGACGTCCTGCAAAGCGGCCAATACCGCGCTATCAAGGTGAATATCGGACAACTGCTCGCTCCCCTCGCCTGTTGCCTTGGATTATGCCCCAGGCAACCAGGAAAACTCTACGCGCACCCCCGGTTCGCCGTCGCCCCAACTGCAACGCTCACTCAACTGCCTGACCAGCGCCAGCCCACGACCGCTCAAGCTATGGGCATCGCGGGGTTCTGTCGGCAATAGCTGCGCATCGAAGCCCGAACCACTGTCTTCAACCCGAACGATCAACCGTCCACCCAAGCCCTCAGGCAACAATTGCAGATGAAAGCGCACGTACCCATCGGTCAGCGCAGCCAATCGCACGCTGCGCTGACGGTAGTACTCGGCAAAACCCTCGGCATTTGCCTTGAGCGCCGAGTCCAGGCCCAACACACCATGCTCCAGAGCATTCGAATACAGCTCGGCCAGCACACTGAACAAGGTGCCGCCCTGAGGCCGCAAGCCCTGCACCTCAAGCAGCAACTGCAAGAGGAATGGTAATGGGTTGAAGTGCCGCAGGGTTTCTCCGCGAAACTCGAAGCTGGCCGACCAGTCCAGTGAATGGCTCTGGCCATTGTCGGCGAAGGCCAGCGGCGGGCGGCTCAGCTCGGTGTCATCGACCAGACTGACCTCAAGCAGACTGACGTCATCCTGCTGCTCGCCACTGAAATGGATCAGCGCCTGCTGGATCTCAGAGAACAGCGACGTAGGCTGCCGATTGGCAGCGAACACCTCAAGCAGACGCCCCTCCCCGAACAACTCGCCCTGCTTGTTACAGGCCTCCAGCACGCCATCGGAGAGCAGGAAAACCCGATCCCCCAGCGCCAGCGGATAAACCTCGTACTTGTCGTTGAATGCGGTCGGCTCCAGCACCCCCAACGGCAAATGCCGCGATACCAGCGGCAAGCGCTCGCCACTGCTGCGCAGCAGATGACCATCCGGCAGGCCACCGTTCCACACCTCTACCACCTGGCGCTGGAAACTGATATTCAGCACCGTGGCGCAGCAAAACACCCCGACCGGGAGAATGCGCTTGAGCTTGGCGTTGATCTCGCGCAGCACTTCAGCCAGCGAATAGCCCTTGGCCGTCATGCCGTAGAACACCTCAGCCAGCGGCATCGCACCAATCGCCGCAGGCAAGCCGTGGCCGGTGAAGTCCCCCAACAGCACATGCATGCCGCCGGACGGTTTGAACGCAGCCAGTAACAAGTCGCCGTTAAACACTGCATAGGGCGATTGCAGATAACGGATATTCGGCGCATCCAGACAACCGGAATGGGTGACCTTGTCGAACACCGCCTTGGCTACACGCTGCTCGTTGAGCAGGTGTTCGTTGTGCATGACAATCAGGTCGCGCTGCTGCAGCACGGTGTCCTGCAGGCGACGCAGGCGATCCATGGCCTTGATCTTGGCTTCGAGGATGACCCGGTTATAGGGCTTGGCCAGAAAGTCGTCACCACCGGCTTCCAGGCAGCGCACCAGGGCTTCGCCTTCGGTCAGTGAGGTCAGAAAGATGATCGGCACCAGCTCTTCGCCAGCCACCTGCTTGATTCGCCGCGCGGCTTCAAAGCCGTCCATGACCGGCATCAAGGCGTCCATCAGCACCAGCTGCGGACGCTCCTGCTCAAACAGCGCAACGGCTTCCAGGCCATTGCTGGCGGCCAGTACCCGATGCCCCTGACGGCTGACGATGGTCGACAGCAGCATGCGATCAGCCGCGTTGTCCTCGGCGATAAGAATGGACAGACGCTCTGGCATGACATGCGCCTCGATCAGGCGATTTTGAACAGCTGCTCGAAGTTCGAGATAGCCAAGATCTTGCGTACGTCCGGGTTGCAGTTGAGCAGACGGATCTGCGCACTGTCGCCACCCGCGTGATCACGCAACAGCAACAACATGCCGAGCGCCGAGCTGTCCAGGTAGGTGGTGTCCTTGAGGTCTACGACGTAACGCTGCGGGGTGGTGTTGACGCGTTCGTAGGCATTGCGAAATTCCTGATGCGCACCGAAATCGAAGCGTCCCTGAATCAGAATGGTCAGCTCTTGCCCATCGGATGAGGGCAGCGAGGTGATGGCCATGAATTACTCCTATCAACGAAAAGACCAGGCCGCACGTTCAGGTGGGCCAGACTGCGGGTTATGCATGATCAAGATGTAGCATCGCAATGCCCATGCGGCAACTGTTTCGGTTGAGTTGATATGTCGTCTTCAGTTTCAAGTAAACGGCAGTTCGCGCTCAAGGCTGCGAATCACGGGCGGATATACGCTGTGAAAGCTCATCCAGCAGTTTTTGCTCACGCTTGTCTTCAGCCAGTCGCGCTTCGTCCTGATAACGCTTGACCAGCTTGCGCAAACCCTCCAGGCGCGCATAACGCTGCTGCCAGACCTCGCGCACTTTTTCCATATTGGCGCGGTGCCAGTCGACGCTGTTGCGCTGCTGGCCAATGGCGGTTTCCAGCTGGGTAAGAAAACGCTGATAGTTCATCAGCCACTGACCGGAGACGCCGCGCTGACCTTCACTGATCCATTGCTGCTGGTAATCCCCACGGTAGCGTTCCAGATCGCCCAGCTGCACTTCGGCCTGACGCAGCAACCCCTGGCAACGCCCCAGCTGCAAGGCCGCTTCACGCTCGGCACGCTCGGCCATATCGACTACTGGCCCCAGGCGCGCTGCGCGGCTTTGCGCCATGGCTTAAGCGCCTGCTGCGGCAGGGTTGAAGGTCGCTGCCAGCTGCGCGCTGCTGCTTTCCAGGCTTTCGTTGTCCTGCAGGTTCTGCCGCAGGTACTTGACCATGGCCGGCTGGCGCGCGATGGCCAGGTCGGTGTCAGCATCGCCGCCGGGCACATAGGCGCCAACACTGATCAGGTCGCGGCTCTGCTGATAGCGTGACCACAGCTGCTTGAAGCGCTGCGACAGACGCAGGTGCTCTTCGCTGACCACCTGCGGCATCACCCGGCTGATCGAGGCCTCGATATCGATGGCCGGGTAATGCCCCTCCTCGGCCAAGCGGCGCGACAGCACGATATGGCCGTCGAGCACACCACGGGCGGCGTCGGCAATCGGGTCCTGCTGGTCGTCGCCCTCACTGAGCACGGTATAGAACGCGGTAATCGAGCCGCCGCCTTTCTCCGCATTGCCGGCGCGCTCGACCAGCTTGGGCAGGCGAGCAAACACCGAGGGCGGATAGCCTTTGGTTGCCGGTGGCTCGCCAATAGCCAGGGCGATTTCCCGCTGGGCCTGGGCGAAACGGGTCAGCGAATCCATCAGCAACAGGACGTTATTGCCCTTATCGCGGAAATACTCGGCAATGCGCGTGCAATACATCGCCGCACGCAGGCGCATCAGCGGCGCATCATCGGCCGGCGAGGCCACCACCACCGAGCGTTTGAGGCCCTCGTGGCCGAGGATCTCGTCAATAAACTCTTTTACCTCGCGGCCCCGCTCACCAATCAGCCCGACCACGATGATGTCGGCCTCGGTAAAGCGCGTCATCATGCCCAGCAGCACCGATTTACCCACACCGGTACCGGCAAACAGGCCAAGGCGCTGGCCACGCCCCACCGTCAGAAGACCATTGATTGAACGGATGCCGACATCCAGCGGTTCGCTGATCGGGTGGCGATTGAGCGGATTGATCGCCGGGCCATCCATCGGCACCCAGTCTTCCGCCTTCATGCCGCCTTTGCCATCGAGGGCGCGGCCGGTGCCATCGAGCACCCGCCCAAGCATCGACATGCCCATGGGCAGGCGCCCGGTATCCGGCAGCGGCACTACGCGGGCACCTGGAGCGATACCGGCCAGACTGCCGACCGGCATCAGGAAAATCTTGCCGTTGGAAAAGCCCATCACCTCGGCTTCGACCTGCACCGGGTGATAGCTGTCGTCGTTGATTACCAGGCAGCGGCTGCCCAGCGCGGCGCGCAGGCCTTCGGCTTCCAAGGTCAGACCAACCATGCGTAACAGGCGCCCTTCGACCAACGGCTGAGTTGGCAGCGCCACGGCCTCGCTGTAACCGGCCAGGCGTTTGGCGAAACTCACCCGATCAAGGCGCATCCGGGCTCGCCTGGCTATCTACCTGAGGAGTATCCAGCTGAGGCGCATCCTTCTGAGGAGCCGCATGCTGCTGCCCCCCCAGATCGGTATGCAGATCGGCCTCCAGCGGGTGCGCCGCCTGTTCGCGCTGTTGCTCGAACAACTGCTTGATGGCCTGATTCAGACGGGTTTCCACGGTGGCGTCGATACGGCTGAGTTCACTTTCCACCCGGCAACCGCCAGGCAGCAAGGAAGCGTCTTCGAGAATCCGCCAGCTCTCTTCGTGACGCTCACGCAGGGCCTTGATCATCTCGAAGTCTTGCGGATTGAGGTGAATACGGATGTTGCCAGTGCCCATCGGCAACAGCTTGAGCGCCTCGCTGAGCACCTGACGAATCTGACTGGAGTCGCTGACCAGCTCACGCTGAATCACCTGGCGCACCATCTGCCCGAGCAGACTGACCATGGCTTCCTCAAGCTGCTGATCCTGCTCGGCAATCGGCTCGAACAGTTGCGTCATCAACTGTTCCAGCCCAGCCAGTTTGGCGGCCAGGGCCATATCAGCTTCCTGCTTGGCCTTCAGTTGGCCGGCGTGGAAACCGTCCTTCTCACCGGTGGTAAAACCTTCGTTGTAAGCGTCCTGACGGATTGCCTCCAACTCATCCAACGTCAAGGGCTTGACGTCTTCCAGAGCCACTTCTTCGCTTTCGGCAGGCGCCTGCTCGCTCACCTCATCAGGCTGCTCGGACGCCTGCTCTTCTTCGCTAGGTTCAGGTATTTCGACTTCCGGGTCGAAGCTGGGCAGCGCCCACAGATCAACACCCTTGAGATCCTTGGCGCGAATCAGTTCGCTGGGCGGCTCTTTACTGGACATGGTTTAGACCATTTCCTCGCCACCTTTGCCACCCAGGACAATTTCCCCGGCTTCGGCCATACGCCTGGCGATGGTGAGGATTTCCTTCTGCGCGGTTTCCACGTCGCTGACGCGCACCGGCCCCTTGGCTTCCAGATCGTCGCGCAGCAGTTCGGCGGCACGTTTGGACATGTTCTTGAAGACTTTTTCCTTGATCGCCTCGTCGGCACCTTTGAGCGCAAGCACCAGCACGTCCGAAGACACCTCGCGCAGCAGCGCCTGGATGCCACGGTCGTCGACATCGGCAAGGTTGTCGAAGACGAACATCAGGTCCTCGATCTGGCTGGAGAGGTCTTCGTCGACTTCGCGGATCGAATCCATCAGCTGGCCTTCGACCGAGCTGTCGAGGAAGTTCATGATATCGGCGGCACGCTTGACCCCGCCGAGCGAAGCGCGGGTGGTGTTGGAGCTGCCAGAGAACTGCTTCTCGAGAATCTGGTTAAGTTCTTTTAGCGCCGCTGGCTGTACGGTATTCAGCGACGATACGCGCAGGACGATATCCAGGCGCACCTTGTGGTCGAAGTGGCCAAGCACTTCACCGGCCTGATCGGGATCGAGATAGGCCACCACAATCGCCTGAATCTGCGGGTGCTCGTAGCGAATCACGTCGGCAACGGCGCGCGGCTCCATCCATTTCAGGCTGTCCAAGCCACTGGTGCTGCCGCCGAGAAGGATACGGTCGATTAGGTTGCCGGCTTTGTCTTCGCCCAGTGCCTGAGTCAGCATTTTGCGGATATAACCATCGGCTCCGACGCCCAGGCTGGTCTGATCGCCGACGATATCGACGAACTCGCCCATCACCTGTTCGACCTGCTCACGCTGGATATTGCGCATACCGGCCATGGCCACGCCGACCCGCTGCACTTCCTTCGGCCCGAGGTGGCGCAGCACCTGAGCCGCATCGGTTTCGCCCAGCGACAGCAGCAGAATCGCAGCCTTGTCGACCTTGTTCAATTTAGTGGCGGTTCGATTTTCACTCATCGGCGTTAATCCACTCTTTCACAACCTGGGCTACGCGGCCTGGGTCTTCAGCGACCAGGCTCTTGATGGCGTTCAGTTGTGCATCATACCCCTCACTCGGGCTCGGCAGGAGGATGCTTTGCGGGCCGCCCAGGCTCACGCGATCCTCGGCCAGATCGCCACCCAGAGCGCCCATTTCACCCAGCTCGACATCACCATCGCGGCCATCGCCCTGACCTTTGCCACCATTGGTGATGTTGTTGAGCACAGGCCGCAGCACACCGAACACCAATATGAGGATAAACAGCACGCCGAGCACTTGCTTGACCACATCCCAGAACCACGGCTGGGTATAGAACGGAATATCAATCATCTCCTCGCCCAGCTCGGCGGAGAACGGCGTATTGATCACGCTGACGCTGTCACCACGGCTGGCGTCGAAACCCACCGAGTCCTGCACCAGGCGGGTAAAGCGCGCCAGGTCATCGCTGCTCCATGGCACCCGAGTGGTTTCGCCAGTGGCCGCATCGACCTTAACCTGATCGTCGACCACCACCGCTACCGACAGCCGGCGCAGACGGCCCTGCTGCTGCTTGGTGTAGCTGATCGAACGATCCAGCTCGAAGTTGCGGGTGGATTGTTCGCGCTTGTCCGCCGGATACGGCGCCAGCATGGCCAGGCCGGTGGCCGGGTCAATGATCTGCGCACCGTTGGCGTCCAGCAGTGGCTGGCCTGGCGCGACCGGGCCAGGCACTGCCGCAGCACCGCCCGCTTGCTCAGGTGCGGCGGCCGCACCGAGTGGCTGATTGCTCAGCGCACCCGGCACACCTTGCGGCGGCAGGCTGCTGGTACGCTGTTCGTTGACCGACTGCTCACTGCGCAGCGCCGGTTGATCCGGGTTGAACATTTCCGAGGTGGATTCCACCGCGCTGAAATCCACATCAGCCGACACTTCAGCCTTGTAGCGGCCCGAACCCAGCACTGGCTGCAGAATGTTGTGCACGCGCTGGGTAAACAGGCTTTCCATGCGGCGGCTGTAATCAAATTGCTTACCGGCCATGGTCAGCTCGGACATTTCCTGAATATCCGAGAGCAGGTTGCCCTTCTGGTCGACCACGGTGACCTGGGCCTTGTTCATTTCTGGCACGCTGCTGGCAACCAGATTGACGATCGCCATCACCTGGCTCGGCTCCAGGCCGCGCCCGGAATACAACTCAACCAGTACTGAGGCGCTGGGCTTGCGCTCATCACGGACGAACACCGAGCTTTTCGGGATGGCCAGGTGCACCCGTGCAGACTTGACGTTATTCAGGCTGGCAACCGTACGCGCAAGCTCACCTTCCAGGCCACGACGGTAGCGGGTGGCTTCCATAAACTGACTGGTGCCCAGGCCTTGCTCCTGGTCGAGGATTTCAAAGCCGACGCTATTGTCCTTGGGCGCAACGCCAGCAGCGGCCAGGCGCATACGCGCCCGCGCCAGGTCATCGGACTTGACCAGCAGCGCGCCGGAGTTGGGCTCCACGGTGTACTTGATACTGGCAGCGTCCAGCGTCTCCATCACCTGAGACGCATCCATGCCGTCGAGGCTGCCGTACAGTGGGCGGTAATCGGGTTGCTGCGACCACAGCACCACGGCAAAACCGATCGCCACACTGGCGGCCAGACCAACCAGCAAACAGATCTGCCGCAACATCGACATATCGGAGAGGTTTTCCAGAAAGGTCAGGCCGAACAACGGTTTCTTCGGCTCATCACCACCGGTGGTGGCAGGTACGTTTGCAGCGACGGCTTCAGCCATGATTCAGCCCTACCCTTAAACCGGCATCCGCATAATGTCTTGATAGGCCTGAACCAGCTTGTTGCGCACCTGGGTCATAGCCTGAAAGGAAACGCTGGCTTTTTGCGAAGCGATCATCACGTCCGTCAAATCCACGCCACTGGTGCCCATTTCAAAGGCTGTGGCCAGCTTGTTGGAGGCTTGCTGGGTTTCGTTGACCTTGCCCACTGCCTGCCCGAGCATCTCGGAAAAGCTCGGCGCACCGGGCTCCGGAGTGCTGGCTACAGGCTTCTGACGCGCCATGGCGTCGGCCTGCATGGAACGCATTTCCAGCATCAAGCGATTGAATTCAACACCCTGGCTCATCACTACCTCCACTGGCCGCGTTTTTTTGACGCTTCGCGGCGTTTGCAGAGGTATTGCAACAAGGGTGCCAGATTTCGAACAGGGCCTTAGGGCCTATTTGCGCGCCTGCGAGCGGAGATACAGCGCTTCGACCTTATCCCGCGCCCAGGGCGTCTTGCGCAAGAAGGTCAGGCTGGACTTGATGCTCGGGTCGCTCTTGAAACAGCGGATATCAATCCGCTCGGCCAACCCATCCCAGCCGTACCGGGCAACCAGAGCGGTGAGAACGGCTTCAAGGGTCACGCCATGCAGCGGGTCTTTCGGTGATTGAGTCATGCAAAACCTGTACGGACAGCTCGATTAAGGCAAACCCCGCCACCTTAGCCAAACCAGTGGCCAATCGAAAGCGCGGCGCGCGGCCTGAAAGTTTATTGCGAGCATAAAAATGGCTGGGAGCCCTTCTTAACGTGCATAGCGACGCGGCCCACTGAGTGCGCCCTGATAGCAGGCAGGCCATAAAAAATTGTCTGGAACAATTTTTAACGCCGCCTCGCGACGGCCCGAAGGGTGGCGGCCATGGATGGCCAGCCATAAAAAAACCGGCCCGACACCAAAGGTGTGGGCCGGCGAAGCGCTATCGGGTCGCACGCACATCACCGCGAAGCAGGTCCGCGGGGCAACTGAGCGACCAGTCAGTTGCCAGGTATCTCAATCCATCAGACCGACTGGTATTCCTTCTCGGCTTCATCGAAGCGCTTGATCATGCTGGCCGATGGGCCGCTGCCGATCTTGCTGAATACCAGAATGGCGAGGGTGGCGAAGATAAAGCCCGGGATGATTTCGTACAGCCCCAGGTGACCGAGGAAGTTCTTCCACAGGATCACGGTCAGGGCGCCGACCAGCATGCCGGCCAACGCGCCGTTGCGGGTCATCTGCTTCCAGACCAGCGAGAGGATCACCACCGGACCGAACGCAGCACCGAAGCCTGCCCAGGCGTAGGACACCAGGCCCAGCACGCGGTTTTCCGGGTTGGCGGCCAGCATGATGGCGACGATCGCAATCAGCAGCACCATGCCACGGCCGACCCATACCAGCTCGGTCTGCGAAGCACCTTTACGCAGGAAAGCCTTGTAGAAGTCTTCAGTCAGGGCGCTGGAGCACACCAGCAACTGGCAGCTCAGGGTGCTCATGACCGCAGCCAGGATGGCGGACAACAGGATGCCAGCAATCCACGGGTTGAATAGCAGCTTGGCCAGTTCGATAAATACGCGCTCCGGGTTCTCGGTTACCGGGCCAGCGAGATCCGGGTTGGCGGAGAAGTACGCAATACCGAAGAAGCCCACAGCCACGGCACCCGCCAGGGTCAGGATCATCCAGGTCATGGAGATACGGCGGGCTGCCGGGATCGACTTCACCGAGTCAGCCGCCATAAAGCGCGCCAGAATGTGCGGCTGGCCGAAATAGCCCAGGCCCCAGGCCATAAGCGAGATCACGCCAACAAAGGTCGCACCCTTGAGCATGTCGAAGCTGGTCGCATCTTTCAGCTCGATCGCCGCGAAGGTCGCATCGGCACCGCCGGTGGCAATCAGCACCACGACCGGGGTGAGGATCAGCGCGAAGATCATCAGGGTGGCCTGCACGGTGTCAGTCCAGCTTACCGCCAGGAAACCACCGATAAAGGTGTAGGCGATGGTCGCTGCAGCACCGGCCCACAGCGCAGTCTCGTAGGACATGCCGAAGGTGCTTTCAAACAGACGGGCACCGGCCACAACGCCCGAGGCGCAGTAGATGGTGAAGAACACCAGAATCACCAGCGCGGAGAAAATGCGCAGCACGCGGCTGCTGTCCTCGAAGCGGTGCGTGAAGTAATCCGGCAGGGTCAGGGCGTTGCCGTTGTGCTCGGTCTGCACGCGCAGACGGCCAGCAACAAACAACCAGTTCAGGTATGCACCGACAATCAGGCCGATGGCGATCCAGCCTTCGGACAGACCAGACAGGTATACCGCACCCGGCAAGCCCATCAGCAGCCAGCCGCTCATGTCCGATGCACCTGCCGACAGGGCGGTGACGAAACTGCCCAGGCTACGACCGCCCAGGATGTAGTCGGAAAGGTTCTTGGTGCGCATGTACGCGAACAGGCCAATCAGCACCATGAGTGCGATGTACACCACGAAGGTGACGAGCATCGGAGTATTTGCAGTCATTGGGGAGCTCCCCTCTTGATTGTTGTTATTCAAGCAACAGGGAGTAGCCCCCATCGCCAATGTGGCATTGC
The DNA here is from genome assembly GCF_900105355.1 of Pseudomonas anguilliseptica. Taxonomy (NCBI): domain Bacteria; kingdom Pseudomonadati; phylum Pseudomonadota; class Gammaproteobacteria; order Pseudomonadales; family Pseudomonadaceae; genus Pseudomonas; species Pseudomonas anguilliseptica. Next base: position 3,271,516 of record NZ_FNSC01000001.1, on the reverse strand, counting down.
ACGCCTGCCTATGCAGGTGAAGCCGGTTACCGCAACCGAGGCACAAAGAACCTGCTTACGATCTGCGGCGCGCCTTCTCTGCTGGACTAAAAACCGCCCTGCAACGCTTGAGCTCGCGAGATCGTAAAAAGGCTTTAAGGCCCCAATACAACAACGGGCGTATGCCGCAAGACATTCGCCCGTGAAAATCCTTTTAATTACCTGCCAGCGCCTGACACCTGACCAGGCCCTGCGCGCATTCAAGGTTCTGACAACCGCTGCACGCCGGTAAAAACTCAGCACCACTCACCACGGCCTGCACAGGCGCAATTTCGGACAAGGTCAGACGGGCTATTACGATCACGCCTTATCCCTTTATTTGCTCACTGTCTGTATTAGGTCTAGCCCAACTCACAGGCTTGCCGGAGCAAGCCGATGGGCAGAAACCTGCGCACCGCGTAAATCGAGCACGGAATTTAGTGGCAGAGGCATGACCGCTTCTTACAAAAAACTCTGGAGTTTTTGCAGAAAACTCCAGGCACAGGAACTTACTGCAAACAGCTGTTTAAAGCGCAACGCTAGACTCCTTGTGGATTACAGCCATCCATCGCCGCTTGTACCACGCGTGTAACGGCCATCTAGACTGCATCCATAAAGCTGGAGGTGTGTGTTGCAGAGCGAAGCATCCGATTACTCAATCTACCGGCGCGTAGTCTCGCAGTTGATGCAAGGCGAAGAGCAATTGCCCAGCCTGCCGACCATTACCCTGGATATCCGCCGTGCCCTGGGTGACCCGGATATTTCGCTAAAAGATTTGGTGCGCCTGATCAGCCGCGACCCGGCCCTAAGCGCCCTGCTCATGAAGCATGCGTCCAGCGCGTTGTATCGGCATACCTTGGCGCCCAAGACGCTGCACGAAGTGATCGGCCTGCTTGGCATGGGTGAAGTCGACCGAATCACCATGGTGCACAGCATCAAAAGCCTGTTCACCTTGCACAGCCCAGGGCATAAACGCTTGTTTGTCGATGCTTGGGAGCGCCTGGTAATCAAAGCCAGCACCAGCGCCATGCTGGCACGCCTGCTGGGCCATGTGACGGCGGAACACGCCCTGCTGGCCAGCCTGCTCAGCGAAGTGGGCACTCTGGCCGTACTCTCGGCGTTCAGAAATGAAAGCGTAACGCCCTCCAGCGAGCTGTATTACAAGCTGTGCCGCGAATACAGCAAATCGCTCGGCATTATCGTGCTGAAGAAATGGTCAGTGGATAACGAATATATCGAGATCATCCGCGACACTGGCAACTGGCAACTGGCAGCGCAGCCCAGGACATAACCTGCAATTGCTCGATCTGGTCAACCTGGCGCTCTACCACGCCATAAAGGAACGCACCCCTGACGCTGACCTGCCGCCCCTGCAAGAGCTGGCCACCTACCAGAAGCTGATGCCGCCGCAGGACTTTATCGGTGAGAACGGCGAACTCAGCCTGGTGATCAGCCACCGCGCCGATATTCTGGCGATTGCCCAGACCTTGCGCTAAGCACACTGAAAGCAGAGCATCTGCACCGCTCATACGGCATACGAACGCAACTCAGGGACGAGACACAGATGATCATCGGACATGCGCCAGCAGCCTACATCGCTGCAGCGCTCTTACACAGCAAGCTTTTCGCTGCACGTCTTCCTGCCAAGGCTTTTATCTGCGCGGGACTACTGGGTGGCGTCGCCCCTGATCTGGATATGCTGTATTTCCATCTGATCGACCAACGCCAGCATCATCACCACACCTACTTCAGCCATTGGCCAATAGCCTGGATCGGCGCTCTGATACTCAGCCTGATTGTTTACCGACAGGGTGATCGCAGGAAAGCAGCCTTACTGGCCAGCACCTTTTGTGCTGCTGGTGTGCTGCATCTACTACTCGACAGCATCGTGGGCGATATCTGGTGGTTCGCGCCCCTGGTAGACCAACCCTATGCGCTCTTTAGCGTACCCGCGCGGTTCAGCCCCTGGTGGCTGAATTTCCTACTGCATTGGTCCTTTGCCCTGGAGTTAGGGCTGTGGGCATGGGCAGTTCTGCTCTACCGCCGACGTAGCAAAGTCTCGATCCACAACCAGGCCAGCGCGTCGGTATAAATCCGTAGTCCTTCGTCCAACCTGACACCGAGACAACACACTAACGATCAATCACCTGTGCGCGCATGGGCGCAAGCCGCGCCAGCAGGCGGTTCTGCGCAGGCATGGGCACGCCTTGAGCACTCATTGCCTCCTGCAGGTTTTCCACTAGGGCGTTGAAGTCACTGGGGGTGAGGTTCTGGCCCTTGTGGCTTTCTTCCATGCTGTCGCCGGTGTAGGTGCACGGGCCGCCGGCTTCGACGCAAACCTGCTCCACCAGCTTGTCGCGCAGGCGCACGATGTCGATATTCTCGAAATGCCGGACGATGCGCGCATCGGCGGCAATATTCAGCAGCATGCCTTCGACAATCCGGGTAATCCCGGCCTGCCCACCCAGGTCACGGTACAGGCTGTCGTCTTTCGGCGGCTGCAGGGCACAGGCTGCCAGGCTCAGAACAACGACCAGCAGCAGACTGCGCATGCTTAGAAACTCCCCTGAACGGACAGATAAACCCCATCCTGATTATCCAGCGTGGCGATCTCCCCCAGGCGCGCATAGGCCAGCACCACAGCCAGATTTTTATTTGGGAAGTAACCGAGAAACAGATCCGCCCAGTCACTTTCGCCAGCAAAGCTCAAGTTGTCCGGCTTCTCGCGGTACTCCACGCCCAGCGCCCAGCGCGGGTTGAACAGCACGGCGACGGAGCCTTCCTTGAGTACGGAATGACGGTCACGGCGACCCCCCCCAAACCCCAGCAGGCCCAGCTCGTTGGCCCGGGTGTAACGAATGCCGCCGTTGAGCAGCAGGTTGTAGCCAAAGGCGCCACCGAGGATCAGCCGGCTGGCGCTGAGATACCCCTCGGTATCCTCGCTGCGTTGCGCGCCCACCAGGCTGGGGATCAGAAAATCCTTCTGGCGTTTGTGCTGAATGCCCAATGACACCTGCGGCAGCTGGTCGTAGATCAGGTCACCAAACAGGCGCACCTTAAGGCCGAAGATATCCTGGCTCAGGCTGTTTTCTGGCAGATTCAGGTTGCGCGCCAGGGTGCCCAGATCAAAGCGCTGACGGGCATAGGACAGTTCGATGCGGTTATCGAAGGCTACGCCAACACCGGCCACATCCAGGCGGTAATCGCCGGTTTCCACCCGAGTGGCAAATACATCCGCGCCCCACTCACCGCGTTCGCCATAACCGGAGAGCACCGCCCAGGGGATAATCCCGCCACCTGCCGCACCTTCAATGCTGCTGGCGCCACCCGTGGCCAGCAAGCGGCCGTCGGCCCAGGCTGTGGCTCATCTCGATGGTCGAGCGCACAATCACCGAGTCTTCACTGGCATCGTCCAGGTCACGGATAAACGACTGGTCGATCTTCAGTTCCTGCACCGGCATACGCTTGAGTTGTGTCAGGGAAGAATAGCCCGTACCAAAGTCGTCTACCGACAAGCTGATGCCACATGCCCGCAGACCATGCAGCACCTGCAGGGCGAGTTCGGGATTGAGCATCACCCCGCTTTCGGTGATTTCAAAAATCAGCTGCTCGGGCGGCACCTGGTACTCGGCCAACAGTGCACTGACCCGCGCCGGTAACTGCGGATCGATCAGATCTTCGGTGGAGATATTCAGCGACACCTGCACGCGCAGACCGCGACCGACCCACTCGCGCAACTGGCGCATGACCTCCTCGATCACCCAGGCAGTCAGCAGCTGGATGCTGCCAGTGCGCTCGGCCAGCGGAATAAACTCCCCCGGCGAAACCATGCCCAACACCGGATGCTGCCAACGCAGCAAGGCTTCGGCCTGGCGCACCTGGCCGGCGACAATGTCCAGTTTCGGTTGATAGTGCAACAGCAGCTCGGCCTTGCTTGGCGCATGGCGTAAATCGCGAATCAGGCGAATCTGCCGCTGCTGGGCATCATCGCGGCCGCGCTGGTAGACCTGCAGATGGCTGGGCATGCCAGCGGCATCCTGCATGGCGATGCTCGCCCGGCGCAGCAGCTCTTCCGGGGCATTGCCATCGACCGGGTAGCTGGCAATGCCGATGCGACAATCGAGGGTGAAATCATGGGTGGCAACGCGCAGCGGCTTGAGCAGCAATTGCTGCACCTTGTCGGCGATGCCCACGGCGTTGTCACTATCGGTGTTTTCCAGTAACAGAAGAAACTCGTCACCGATAATCCGCGCCACGCTATCGCCGGGGCGCAGAATCGCCTGCAGGCGCCTACTCAGCTGCTGCAAAGCCAGGTCGCCACCCTCTGCACCGAGGCTTTCATTGACTACACGAAAATTCGCCACACCCAGGTACAGCAACGCCGTCGGCCGCCCGGCGGTGATCGCGCTACCCAGACGCTCCAGCACCAGGGTGCGGTTGGGCAGGCCAGTCAGCGCATCATGCAAAGCGTTGTGCGCCAGTTGCCGCTCACGCTCGGCGATACCTTGCTGCATGGCTTTGAAGGCGATGGCCAAACGCCCCAGTTCATCACCGCGCTGCAGATCCAGGCTGGCCTGATAATCGCCCTGGCGCACCCGCTCAGCGACGGCCGCCAGTTGCTGCACAGGCTGCGACACCGAACGCGCCAGCAATAAGGCGCCGACAAGGGACGCCGTCAGCGCCACCAGAGCAATCAGCAGAATATTCTGATCAAGCGGGGCAAACGCCTGCTGCGCCTGACTCAAGGACTTGTGCAGCAGCGCGCGCACTTCATAGCCGTCACCACTGGCCAGTACCAGGGTCTGATTAAGGTAGGCCTCGTCACCTATCTGACTTATCGCATCATTGGCCAGCTCGGCCATGCTGCCTTGCAGTTGCTCACGCTGCGCCGGCTGCAGGGTGCTGATCCAGATATCGGCCACGCCGTTCTGGGTCGCGCGCAGAGTCAGGTCCAAATGGGTCAACTCACGCAATTCGGCAGCAAATACATCGTCAACCTGAAAGCCCATCATCACTCGGGCAATCGGCAACGGCGCAGTAACTGTGGCCTGCACCAGCAGGTAGATCTTGTCGGCAATCGGCATCAGAAAAATATGCACGCCCTCACGCTGAGGCTGCATCACCTGGGTACTCAGGCGCTTGGCCGTGTCACCGCTGATCTGCCGATCACTGCTGACCTCCAGATTGCCATCCAGACCCAGCATCATCACCGCGCTGGCGTTGATCCGTGCGCCATGGTTAAGCAGGGCCGAGCGAATGGTCTCGCTGTCACCGCTGGCCACAGCATCCTTGAAGCCAAAATCGGCAGCCAGCACCTGCACCGCATCGTGCAGCTGGCGGCCGCGCACTTCGAGCAATTGCTGAAACACCAGGCTACCCACATCCAACTGCTCGCGGGCCTGGCTGCGTACGGCAGCATTGGTGGCGGTCTGCACTGCCGCATAGAGCACGCCGACCACCACCAACAGCAGCAGTACCAGTACGCCGGCAATCCGTGACTGAAAACTATTGCGCAGCATCGCGAGCCTTCTTGAATGCATCCCCAAAGGCGCTGGCCGGCGCACTAGGCGTTGCCTGGATGACAGGCGCCTACATGGCCAGGGTAAAACGCTGCTGGCTGCCAGCTTCAGTCAGCTGCACCTGGCCGGCAGCCTGCGGCAACATCTCCGGCGCTTGTGGGTGCCACAGGCTGACTGTGTACATACCGGCCGGCAGTTGCTCCAGATTCAGCTTGCCCTGCGCATCGCTGACGGCGAACCAGGGATCGTTGGTGACATAGACATAACCCACCATCCAGTCATGGATATTGCAGCCAAGCACCACCACACCGGGCTTGTCGAACAGTACAGGCTCACTTGGCGTGCCCTGGTACAGGCGCAGCTCAAAGCGCTTGGCGAGGGAAAACGAATAGACGTGATGACGGATATTGTCGCTATTGGGGAATGACACCGAGGTGCCGCTGCGCACGGCCAGCACATTGGGCGCAAATTGCTGAGAGCGTTGGTCCATCACTGCAGTAGCAGTGTGCAACCACAGGTGCAACCTCGCTGCGCAAACTGAGCACGGCATTGGCCAAAGGCTGGCCTTGGCTATCCACCAACTCGGCTTGCAGGCTGGCGGCGTGCAGCGGTACATCGAGCAGCAACATACCCAGCAGCGAAAGCGCGAACGACAGGTGCAGGTGCTTGTTCATCAAGACTACTCGTACTCTGGGGGCACACTTGACTATGAACAGCATCCTTGCCCGGGTACAGTAAATGTCTCTGTGAGCCACAGCTTAGTCGGCAGCGTGAAGAAGTTCACGCTTCGTCGGGGTCGCTGCCGGTTATGCCCGCCATCCGCAGTGGACAGCAGCCCGGCACGAAGGGCTTATTCGGCGCTGCGCAGGCGTTTCGGCGTCAGGCCCAGATAGCGGCGCATGGCGGTGGTCAGCGCGCTCTGGCTAGAAAAGCCGCACTCTTCAGCGATGCGGATCAGCGGCAGGCCGCTCTCGCGCAACAGCCGCACGGCTCGGTCCAGACGGGTTTTCAGCAAGTACTGGTGCGGCGTCAGGCCGACGCTGTCCTTGAACTGTGCATGGAAATGACTGGGGCTCAGGCAAGCCACCTGCGCCAGCTCGGCCACGCTGATGCGCCGCGCAAGATGTTCGAAGATATAGCTGTCGATTCTTTCCAGATTCAGCGCCCCCACAGGCCGCGTATGGGGCTCGCCAAACAGGCGCAGGTGCAAGGCGCGAAGCAGCACACCACCCAACGCCCGAGGCAGCAACGGATCAGAGCCATAACGTTCAAGCTCGGCGCCGGCATAGCTCAGCAGGTTCTGGAAATCGGCATCCAGTTGCGGGTAACGCGGGGTTTCGAACAGGCGAGCCAGCAGTTGCAGGTCTTCACTGGAGGTGCCCTGCTCATCCAGATCGATGATCAGCATGCGGTTATCACCCATACCGGCGAACTGGTGATCGGCATCCCCTGGCACCAGGCAGGCACGCATCCGGCAGACTTCGCCGCCGCGACCGTTGACCTCAAACTCCGCGCGCCCAGCCAGCGACAACACCAGTTGATGATGGTCGTGGGTGTGTTCGTGGGCTTGATCATCAAGACGCATCAATCGCGCGTTGAACATGAAAAGTGCAACCCTGGAAAGCAGAGGTGCAACTTTAACCTTTTGCCCGGTAAAACTGCAGCCTGCACGACAAATGGGCAGCACCCGCACCAAAAACTCGCCACACCATTAAAAGCGCCCGAATACAGGGCAAACAGTTGGCCGCCAGCCCATGTACAACGCCTGAAACCGGGCTTTTGCGATGCCTGGCAAGGGATTTGCTCGACCGGAACACCGTTCAACTTCAGGAAACCAGCTTATGGTCCTCAGCATTGCTCTCGCCCTGGCATTGGCGCTGTTACTCGCTGGCCACTTCCTCAGCCAGCTCGCTGGCAAACGCCACCAGCAGCACCTCAATGAGCTGCAAGCTGAACTGCTGCAACGCGCGATTGAGCTGCTGCAAACCCTGCAAAAACACCGTGGTCTGGGTGCCCAACAAGATCTGCTCAGCACCAGCCAGCGCAACGTCCTGGCCCGTCAACTCGACCAGCTCTGGCTGAACTGGCCCGGCCCGAGCCTGCAACTTGCCCCGCTGCAGCAGGACTGGCCACGCCTGCGGCGCAACCCGGCGGACTTTGCCGCGCATTGCCAGGTTATCGACGGTTTGCTGGAGGTTATCGCCACACTCGAATCCCGCCTGCACCAGGCTGGCAATTCACAAATAGAGGGCATCGCCCAGGCCTGCCATGGCCTGGAAAACCTTGCGCGCCTGCGCGGTCTGAGCGTACGTGCGGCCAATTACAGTCAATCCCCGCCAAGCCTGAAACAGCAGATTCAGCAACTCTGCCTGCAGCTGGAACAATCCCCCGTCGGCGCCTCATTGCGGCAGGCGCTGCAGCGCCTGGAACATGAGCTGATCGACAGCCGCGAAGTACGCCTGGCACCACACGAATGCTTTGCCCTGCTCACACCGCTGATCGACGAGTATGTCCAGCAGTTGCGCGCGCCATTGCAGGCGGCGTTCGCAGCACGGGCTCCCGCAGGGCAGCCCTAGCGGCTATGCTGGCAGCCTCGACTTTTGCCAGGAGTTCACCATGCTTGCCCCCCGCCTGACAGTGGCACTCAGCCTTGCACTGCTCGCAGCCTGCGCACAAAAGCCCAGCAGCGTTACCCTGGAGCAGAACCAGCAGGGCAAATGCCCGCTGTCGTTGCACGTCGGCCAGCAATTCAACCTGCGCCTGCCGAGCAACCCCACCACCGGTTTCCGCTGGTTGCTGCGTGACTCCGCGCCACAGGTGCTGAAAAGCCTTGGCCCCGAGGTCTACAGCAACCCGGAAGATGCCGGCCTGGTCGGCAGCGCCGGTATTTCCACCTGGCGCTTCGAGGTCGCGCAGGCTGGCGAAGGCCAATTGGCCCTGACCTACGAGCGTCCCTGGGAAGTCGGTGTTGTGCCCGCACAGCGCTTCAACTGCACGATCAAGGTGCGCTAGCAGACCGTTGAAAACGTAGGCAGGCAGCGTAAAGCAATAACAGGCGAAAAGCTGAAATGAGCATTTTGAGCCGCGCGTCCCAGCCGACTTTTAACGCGGCTATGACACCGTAGGTAGTTTTTCAACAGCCTGCTACTGGCGCGAAATGCTGCCCTAACTGGCATCCACGGCGTGGTCAGTTAATTGGCGACACGCCATAGTGCAGACCTTGCACGCCTCAAGGAAAAGCTCATGCGTTATCTGCTGCCGGGTTTGCTGGGCGCTGCCGTGTTTCTCTATGCACGGCTCAACGGCCTGAGCGAACTGGGCCTGCTCAGCAAAGGCATCCCGGTCATCGCACTGTTGCTGTGGCTGCGAACAGCCCCCGGAGGCCTGTATCGACGCTGGATCAGCCTTAGTCTGCTTGCCTCGCTGGCAGGCGACATTCTGCTCGACTGGCCGAAGGACCTGTTCGTCTTCGGCCTCGGCGCCTTCCTGCTGGCGCACCTGGCCTAATTGCGTGCCTACTTCAGCGACTGCCAACAACCGGCCTGGCGGGCCCTGCTGCTGGCCCTGGGCACGGGCGGGACGATGTTTGCCATCCTCGCCAGTGCCAACCTGGGTCCGCTGCTGATCCCCGTGGCCTGTTACGCTCTGGCCATCAGCGCCATGCTCTGGCGCGCCCTCGCCCGCCTTGGCCAGGAAGGCCTGAACACCAGTTCCACACGCCTAGCCGCCGCGGGCGCAGCGTTGTTTGTGCTGTCGGACAGCCTGATCGGCATCAACCGCTTTGTCGCGCCCTTCGACGCTGCGCCACTGGCGATCATGCTCAGCTACTGGCTGGGACAATGGGCTATCGCCGCATCGACCTTCAATCGCTCACACGGCGTGTAACGTTATTCTTAGATCGGCACACCACGACTAAATCGACTATAGGAAGTGTAGGAAAAATAATTTAAAGGAAACAGCATGATTCTCCCCGGGCGGGTATTGGGCCTTTTCCTGCTGCTGGCAGGACTCTATGGTTGCAGCAGCCTGCTCCCCAGTGAGCAGGCAGAAGCACGCTCCCCCTTCAATGACTACCTCGACGCGGAAATGCGCTATTCCCAGGCTGTGGCACACAAGACCACACGCCATGAGTTATTCAAATTGGGCTTCGACCCCCTGACCCAGGGCAACGGCAAGATGCTGTCGTTTATCGATGTCCGCCTGATGTTCGTACAGCCCAACGTGCCCATCGACTACTTACCCGATGGCCTAGCACATTGCCTGCAGGCCAAGGATCGCTGTATTGGTTACTCTTTCGAGTTCAGCAAAACCGACAGCCAACGCGTGGGTAGCTTCTGGGCCGATGTATTCAATTTCCGCAAAAAGCGTGAAATGGAAGGCTGGCTGTTCCGCGCGGTATTCGTTTTTGTCGATGACATCCTGGTGCACAAGGGTAGCAGCGGTGAGCCGAACATTCGCCGCTACGAGGTCAAGCGCAATCCACAGGGACCGCTGCAGGGTGCCGGCGAGTTCTTTTCTGACCAATTGAAGTAATCATGGTTTGGCTTGAGGCCGCACTTGGCTAAAATGCCCGGCTTTCTCGACCAGTGCGCAGCCATCGTGAGCAAACAGCCCGACCGTCTTTTCGCCCAACCCCTGACGCAAGTGCCGGACTTCGTGTTCAACGAAGATGTGGTGCGGGTCTTCCCCGACATGATCAAGCGCTCGGTGCCGGGCTACCCGACCATTGTCGAAAACATTGGCGTGCTGGCTGGCCAGTTTGCTCAGCCCCATAGCGTGCTGTATGACTTGGGCAGCTCCTTGGGCGCGGTCACTCAGGCACTGCGTCGGCATGTACAGATTGCCGATTGCCGCGTGATCGCCGTGGACAACTCCAGCGCCATGGTCGAGCGCTGCCGCGAATACCTGCATGCTCAGGACTCGATGTTTCAGGAGTTATTGCCGGTCGAGGTGATCGAAGGCGACATCCTCAGGCTCGACTTCCAGCCCACTTCGCTGGTGGCCTTGAACTTCACCCTGCAATTTATTCAGCCCGAACAACGCCTCGAACTGCTCAGCCGCATTCGCCAGGCCCTGCTGCCCGGCGGCGCACTGATTCTCTCGGAAAAACTGCAGTTCGAAGATGCTCAGCAGCACACGCTACTGGGCGATCTGCACATCGCGTTTAAGCGCGCCAACGGTTACAGCGAGCTGGAAATTGCGCAAAAGCGCAGCGCCATCGAGAAAGTCATGCTCCCCGACAGCCTCGAACAACACCGCGAACGCCTGCTGGCCGCCGGCTTCAGCCAGGTGGTGCCGTGGTTCCAATGCCTTAATTTCGCCTCGATGATTGCCCTGCCATGATCAACCGCCTCGACCTCGATGCCCTGCAAGCCACTCTGGCCGGCACCCCACTGCAAGAATGGTCAGCCGACTTGCCCGGACAAATTGACGCAAAGTTGGCCATCGGCCATGGCGACTTGCCGCGCTGGCACGGTGCGGTGCAGGCCCTACCGGAACTGAGCGTCGAACAGCTGGAACTGCTGCACAGCTTCAGCTTCAACGGGCCATACGACGACAGCACCCGTGCCGCCCTGAACACCGCCCTGCAGGGCTTGATCCCGTGGCGCAAGGGGCCGTTTCATCTGTTCGGCGTGCATGTCGACACCGAATGGCGCTCCGACTGGAAATGGCAGCGGGTCGCACCTTACCTCGATCTCAAAAACAAGCGCGTGCTGGATGTTGGTTGCGGCAACGGCTATTACATGTGGCGCATGCTCGGCGCAGGTGCAAGCAGCGTGGTGGGCATCGACCCTAACTGGCTATTTCTCTGCCAGTTTCTGGCGATGAAGAACTACCTGCCCGACCTGCCCGCCTGGCATCTGCCACTGGCCTTCGAGGAATTACCCGGCAAGCTGCAAGGCTTCGATACCGCGTTCTCCATGGGCGTGCTGTATCACCGCCGCTCGCCTATAGACCATTTGATTGAGCTTAAGGACTGTTTGGTCAAAAACGGCGAACTGGTGCTTGAAACCCTAGTGATCGAAGGAGACAGCCAACAAGTGCTGGTGCCCGAAGACCGCTACGCGCAAATGCGCAACGTGTGGTTTTTACCCTCGGTACCGGCGCTGGAGTTATGGCTGCGTCGCGCCGGTTTCGTCGACATCCGCTGCGTAGATGTCAGCACCACCAGCGTCGACGAACAACGTTCGACCGAATGGATGCGTTTCCAGTCGCTGCCTGAATTCCTCGACCCTGCCGACCATAGCCGTACCGTTGAAGGCCTACCGGCGCCCTGCCGTGCCGTGCTGGTGGCGCGCAAACCCTGAGAGACTGCGACTAAAGCAAACACTATGCAGGGAGCTACAGTGAAGGTTGTGTTTGCTAGCGAGTGATAATGATGAAAACCGTCGCGCTGTTCTTGTTACTGGCTTGGCTGCTGCCTGCGGGGGCTCAGACCCTCCGGCTGTACACGGAAGAGTATCCGCCTGTGAGTTTTTCTCAGGACGGACAGCCGGCCGGGATGTCCGTGGAGCTGGTCCAAGAGCTACTGCGCCGACTTGATCAATCGGCAAAACTGCAAATAGTGCCTTGGGCCCGCGCCTACCGCCTTGCGCAAACCACGCCGCACACCGCCATCTTCCCGACCATCCGTAACAGCGAGCGTGAAAAACACTTCATGTGGGTCGGCCCGATCATGCTGGCCAGCGACAACTTCTACGCCCTCAAAGGCTCCGGAGTCGTTGTCTCGGATGTAAGCCAACTGGCCCGATTCACAGCGATCGCGTTACCGCGCGACTGGTTCACCTATCAGGAACTGACCGCTGCCGAAATGGACAACCTGCTTGGTGTCACGGAGCCTGAACAGATGTTCAATCTATTGAAAAGCGGACGGGTTCCGTTGATCGCCGCGGATAACCTGAGCTTCTACGTTGGGGGCAAGCAGGCTGATCAAGTCGCGCAGTTCGGAGCGGATGATGTCGAGATCGCCTTCGCCTACCGGCAATCCTTCGGATACATCACCTTCTGGGCAGGTACGGAGGATGAGGTCATCCAGCGCTGGCTTCCCGGTGCGCAAGAGCCGGGTCTGCGCGAACCCGGCCAAGCACTCACGCCTTAACCTACCTGCGATTCGCCGCTGCCTGGATGAGCGCCTTCATCTCTACCACCGCTTGTTTAAAGCCGACAAACAGCGCGTGCGCCACGAGGGCGTGGCCAATGCTCAGCTCGTTGATCCCGGCAATCGCAGCCACTGGCTCGACGTTGTGGTAGTGCAGGCCGTGCCCGGCATTGACGATCAACCCGTGCTGCAGACCGCAGGCCACGCCGTCGCGAATCCGCGCCAACTCACGCGCCGCTTCCTCTGGCGTATGCGCATCGGCATAGCGCCCGGTGTGCAGTTCGATGGCTGGTGCGCCAACGCGTTTTGAGGCTTCGATCTGCAGCGGGTCCGGGTCGATAAACAGCGACACTTCGCAGCCAATCTTGCTTAGTCGCTCCACGGCGGCGCGAATCCGCGCCTCCTGCCCTGCCACATCCAGGCCACCTTCGGTGGTCAGTTCCTGACGCGTCTCCGGTACCAGACAGACGTGTTCAGGGCGAATGCTTTCGGCAAAGGCGAGCATTTCCTCAGTCACGCCCATCTCGAAGTTCATGCGCGTTTGCATGACTTCCTTGAGCAGGCGCACATCACGCTCCTGGATATGTCGGCGGTCTTCGCGCAGGTGCACGGTGATACCGTCGGCCCCGGCCTCTTCGGCGTCCAGCGCGGCCTTGACCGGGTCCGGATAACGGGTGCCACGGGCCTGACGCAGGGTGGCCACATGGTCGATGTTTACACCCAGCAGAATACGATTGGCATCAGTCACGGCTTGGCTCCTTGAGCGTCATAAACAGTTCGCGACTGACCAACGGTCGGCCGCCTAAATGGGGGGCTAGGGCCTGGCGCATCAGACGCTTGGCAGCAGCCAGGGCGCCCGGTGCAGTCCAGTCCGCGTCGGCCATCGCCAACAATTCGGCCCCTTGAAAAGCGCCGGGTTGCAATTGGCCAATCGGCACCAGCCCGGTTTCGGTATGCAGTCGATACAAACCCGCCGGGGCGATGGGCTGGCCTTCGCTGTCCAGATCCAGGGCGAAACCATAGCCCAGCTCATCGAGCAGACGCCATTCAAAAGAGCGCAATAAAGGCTCCAAGGCACGGCCTTCAGCCAGGGCCAGCACAGTCATGGCGTAATGCTCAAAAACAGTGGGATGGGGATCTTCAGCAGGCAGCAGGCGAATCAGCAGTTCATTGAGGTACAGACCGCTAAACAGCGCCTCGCCCACCAGCAGATTGGGGATACCGGCGGGATCGAGACGGCCAACATTCTTCAGCTCGCCACGTCCGCGAAACGCGGCCTCCAGCGGGATAAACGGCCGTGCCAGGCTGCCGGCCTTGCCGCGCGCGCCGCGTAATACTGCACGCAGACGACCCTGCGGAGTGAGAAAGTCCACCAGCGCACTACTTTCGCGGTAGGCACGAGTGTGCAGGACATAGGCGGGCTGACTAGGGGCAAGCATGGGTTTACTCGCAAAGCGGGCGCAAGCGCGCCCGAGGGCAACTCAGATGTTGTCGTAACCCAGGGAGCGCAGGGCGCGCTCGTCATCGGACCAGCCACCCTTGACCTTGACCCAGAGGTTGAGCATGACCTTGGAGTCGAACATCACCTCCATGTCCTTGCGTGCTTCCTGGCCGATGCGTTTGATCCGCTCACCCTTGTCGCCGATTATGATTTTCTTCTGGCCATCACGCTCGACTAGGATCAGGGCGTGGATATGCAGGATGCGCCCATCGCGCTTGAACTCCTCGATTTCCACGGTGATCTGGTACGGCAACTCGGCACCCAGCTGGCGCATGATTTTCTCGCGCACCAGTTCGGCAGCGAAGAAGCGGCTGGAGCGGTCGGTAACCTGGTCTTCCGGGAAGAAGTGCACGCCTTCCGGCAAATGCTCTCCCACCAGTTTTTCCAGAGTATCGAGGTTATGCCCATGTTGTGCGGAGACTGGCACGATTTCGGCCTTCGGCAACTGGGTGGCCAGCCACTCCAGGTGCGGCATCAACTCGGTCTTATCTTCGATGCGATCGGTTTTGTTGATCGCCAGAATTACCGGACCTTCAACATATTGAACGCGCTCAAGCACCATCTGGTCTTCATCGGTCCAGCGAGTGCGATCGACCACGAAGATCACTACGTCGACATCCTTCAGCGCCGACGAGGCGTTCTTGTTCATGTAGCGATTGAGCGCTTTTTCATTGTTTTTGTGCAGGCCGGGGGTATCGACATAGATCGCCTGCACTTCACCCTCGGTCTTGATGCCGAGCATGTTGTGTCGCGTGGTCTGCGGCTTGCGCGAGGTGATCGCCAGCTTTTGCCCAAGAATGTGGTTGAGCAGCGTCGACTTGCCCACGTTGGGCCGGCCGACGATGGCGACATAGCCACAGCGTGTAACAGGTGAATCAGTCATTGCCATTCTCCACACCCAGGGCGATCAGCGCGGCAGCGGCCGCCACCTGCTCGGCGATACGCCGACTGGCACCCTGCCCCAGGGTTTTATCATTAAGTAGAGTGACCTGACATTCGACCACGAATGTCCGGCAGTGCGGCTCACCCTGGATATCCACCACTTCATAACGTGGCAGTTCACAGCCACGCGACTGCAGAAACTCCTGCAGACGGGTTTTCGGATCCTTGTTGGTATCGACCAGGGTCAGGCTGTCCAGCTCAGTGGTCAACCAGGCCAACACACGCTCGCGAGCCGCATCCATCCCAGCATCAAGATAGATGGCACCGATCAGCGCTTCCAGGGCATCGGCGAGAATCGACTCACGGCGGAAACCACCACTTTTCAGCTCACCAGACCCGAGGCGCAGGTACTCACCCAGATCGAAACCACGGGCCAGAATGGCGAGAGTCTCACCCTTGACCAAGCGCGCGCGCAAACGTGACAGCTGCCCTTCGCGAGCCAGCGGAAAGCGCTGAAACAGCGCCTCACCAGCGACAAAGTTGAGAATGGCGTCACCGAGAAACTCCAGACGCTCGTTATTGCGCCCGGCGAAACTGCGATGGGTAAGGGCCAGGATCATCAGTTCCTGGTCCTTGAAGGTATAACCGAGCTGCCGCTCGAGACGGGCTAACGACGCACTCACGGCATACGCACGCGGAATTCTTTATCGAAGCGCACTACAAGATCGATATTTTCGATCAATGGTTCGCGCTTCTCATATTTCAGGTGCACGCGAAATTCGTTGTTTTCGACTTTTACTTTAATCGCGTCTTGCATATTGAAATCGCGAATGCTGTTGACCTGCATGCCCTTGCTGATATGGCTATAAAAGTCGTTAATGCTGCGAACATCAGCTGCTTTATCGGTCTCAACCGAAGTAATCATTTTCTCCAGCGACATATAGTCGAAGTAATGCGGCAAAACCTTGAACGCCGCACTGGCTAAAAAAGCGACTACCGCCAACACCATCAACCAACTAAGAATCGACATTCCCTTTTGCGAATGCACAGATTTCATATTTGTCCCCAAATTCAAGTTAGGTAAAAGCCATTACGGCTGGAGGCAAGGCTATATATAGCCTGAGACGCTGCATTTAACAGCGTCGCAAATTCGTCAGCAGGTCAGTGAATCAGACCTACGCGGGAGAAATTCGGCAGGTTGCGCGACTTGGGGTCCGGCCAGCTCATCCAGATGGCAAAAGCTTTGCCTACGATATTCTGGTCCGGCACCATGCCCAGCAGCGGCTTGGGGATGGCCGGATCATTCCAGTAACGGCTGTCATTGGAGTTGTCGCGGTTGTCGCCCATCATAAAATAATGCCCTTGCGGCACTACCCACTCGCGGCCCGGCTCAACCCGATAGCGCTGCATTTCCTTACGGATCTGGTGCTCTACCTCACCCAGTTTCTCGCTATACAGCGTCGCACTGCCCAAGCTACCCGGCTCATCACCAATCAACTGCTGCGCTACAGACTCACCATTGATAGTCAGACGCTTGTCGCTGCTGTAGGCAATGCGGTCACCGGCTAGGCCGACCACGCGTTTGATGTAGTTGATATTAGGATCGCTTGGATAACGAAACACCATCACATCGCCACGTTGCGGGTCGCCTACCTCAATCACCTTGGTGTCCAGCACCGGTAGGCGGATGCCATAGGCAAACTTGTTGACCAGAATAAAATCGCCCACTTCCAGGGTCGGCTTCATCGAGCCGGATGGGATCTGGAAGGGTTCGACAAGAAACGAGCGCAGTACCAGCACGATGGCCAGTACCGGGAAGAACGACTTACCGTACTCCACCAGCAAAGGCTCTTTGTTCAAGCGTTCCATCACCGCCTCATCAGGCTCGCTGACCTGACCGTGGTAGGTGCTGATAGCGGCTCGCCGGCGCGGGGCCAGAAAGATCAGGTCGAATAACGCCAGCGCGCCACAAACGGCGACGGCGATAACCAGTAACAGCGGGAAA
The DNA here is from genome assembly GCF_900105355.1 of Pseudomonas anguilliseptica. Classification (NCBI taxonomy): domain Bacteria; kingdom Pseudomonadati; phylum Pseudomonadota; class Gammaproteobacteria; order Pseudomonadales; family Pseudomonadaceae; genus Pseudomonas; species Pseudomonas anguilliseptica. Next base: position 3,254,492 of record NZ_FNSC01000001.1, on the reverse strand, counting down.
TTGATCGACATAGGACCTTAACTATCCAACTTGAGCACAGCGAGAAAGGCTTCCTGTGGAATTTCCACGTTACCAACCTGCTTCATGCGTTTCTTACCGGCCTTCTGCTTTTCCAGCAGCTTGCGCTTACGACTGACATCACCACCGTAGCATTTGGCCAATACGTTCTTGCGCAGCGCCTTGACCGTAGTCCGCGCAACGATCTGCCCACCAATTGCAGCCTGAATAGCCACGTCAAACATCTGCCGTGGAATCAGCTCTTTCATTTTCTCAGTCAGCTGCCGGCCTTTGTAGTGAGCATTGTCCTTGTGCACGATCAGCGCCAACGCATCGACCTTGTCACCGTTGATCAACACATCCAACTTGACCAGATTGGCCGACTGGTAGCGATCAAAATGGTAGTCCAGCGAGGCATAACCACGGCTGGTGGATTTCAGGCGGTCAAAGAAGTCGAGCACCACTTCGTTCATCGGCAGGTCATAGCGCACCTGAACCTGAGAACCAAGGAACTGCATATCACGCTGCACACCGCGTTTTTCGATACACAGGGTAATCACGTTACCCAGATGCTCCTGCGGCACCAGAATAGTGGCCTGCACGATCGGCTCGCGAAAGTCTTCTACCGACGAGACATCCGGAAGTTTGGACGGGTTATCGACGTAGATCGTCTCGCCGCTCTTCAGCGCCACTTCGAAGATTACACTTGGCGCCGTGGTGATCAGGTCCAGGTTGTATTCGCGCTCCAAGCGCTCCTGAATGATCTCCATGTGCAGCATGCCGAGGAAGCCGCAACGAAAGCCAAAGCCCAGGGCATCGGAACTTTCCGGTGAATATTGCAGCGACGAGTCGTTCAGCGTGAGTTTCTGCAGGGCATCGCGGAAGTCCTCGAAATCATCCGAGCTGACCGGGAACAGGCCGGCGTAGACCTGCGGCTGGATGCGCTTGAAGCCCGGCAGCACTTCCACATCAGGGGTGGCCGCCAAGGTCAGGGTATCGCCCACCGGCGCGCCGTGAATATCCTTGATGCTGGCGATGATAAAGCCCACTTCGCCGGCTTTTAGATCGGCGGTGGCCGTATGCTTGGGGTTGAAAACCCCGACGCTGTCCACCAAGTGCGTCTTGCCAGTGGACTTCACCAGCACCTTGTCACCTTTCTTGATCCGGCCATGGCGCACACGCACCAAGGAGACCACACCCAGATAGTTGTCGAACCAGGAGTCGATGATCAGAGCCTGCAATGGCGCATCGATATCGCCGGTCGGTGCCGGGATCGTGTGCACCAACCGCTCAAGCACCTCATCCACACCCAGGCCGGTCTTGGCGCTGCAGGTCACAGCGTCGGTTGCATCAATACCGATGATCTTTTCGATCTCTTCTTTGACCCGGTCGGGTTCAGCCTGAGGCAAATCGATCTTGTTCAGCACCGGCATGACCTCAAGGCCCTGCTCGATGGCGGTGTAGCAATTGGCAACAGACTGCGCTTCCACACCTTGACCGGCATCGACCACCAGCAGCGCGCCTTCGCAGGCTGCCAGGGAGCGACTGACCTCATAGGTGAAGTCTACGTGACCGGGGGTATCAATGAAGTTCAGCTGATAGGTGATGCCGTCTTTAGACTTGTAATACAGGGTAACGCTGTGCGCCTTGATGGTGATCCCGCGCTCACGCTCCAAATCCATGGAATCCAGTACCTGGGCTTCCATTTCACGGTCGGCCAAGCCGCCACACATCTGGATAAACCGGTCGGCCAAGGTCGACTTGCCGTGGTCAATGTGGGCGATGATGGAGAAATTGCGGATATGACTCAAATCACTCACGGATCAACACTCAAAAAGGTCGCAGGCGACTGCCCGCCGAAAATAGCCGCCGAGTGTACCCGAAAGCCACCTTGCACGTCATCAAGACCGCACGGCAGTGCTATGTAAAAGGGCGACCGAAGTCGCCCTTTTAGTCTGTTTGCACAGTCAATCGGCCAGCTTGAAGGTAATAAAGCTGGCGCGCCCCTGACGCAGTACACGCATCGACACCGACCGATTCTTCGGCAGCGCCTGCACCACCTCGGTAAAGGTCTTAGCCGAGTTGATCGCCTGATTGTTCAGATGAGTGATTACATCACCCGGACGCAAACCAATCAGCGCAGCCGGACCATCCTGCACTTCGGAGATCACGACCCCACCCTTAAGATCAAGACTCTTCTTCTGCTCGGCAGTCAACTCAACCACCTTAACCCCAAGACGGTTGCTACTGCGTCCAACCCCAGGCGCGACAGTACCAGCCAGTGCCTCGCCATCTTCAGGCAGCGCACCAATGCTCAGCTTCAGCTTCTTGCGTGCACCATCGCGCACCACATCCAGTTCGGCACTGGTACCTGGCTTCAGCGCACCGACCAAATGCGGCAGATCAGCAGACATGATGATCGGCTTACCATCCAGACTGAGAATCACATCACCTACCTGCAAGCCGCCTTTGGCAGCAGGCCCCTCTTCCAGCACCTGCACCACCAGCGCACCAGCCGGCTTATCCAGACCGAACGACTCGGCCAGATCCTTGTTCACTTCCTGAATCACCACACCCAGCCAGCCACGACTGACCTTGCCCTCAGCCTTGAGCTGGTCGGCCACATCCATCGCTACACTCATGGGAATAGCGAACGACAACCCCATAAATCCACCGGAGCGGGTGAAAATCTGCGAGTTGATACCGACCACTTCACCGGCCAGGTTGAACAGTGGGCCGCCAGAGTTACCCGGATTGATCGCCACATCTGTCTGGATAAACGGCACATAGCTCTCGTTTGGCAAACTACGGCCTTTGGCGCTAACGATCCCGGCGGTCACCGAGTGATCGAAGCCGAACGGCGAACCAATCGCCAACACCCACTCGCCGACCTTTAACTCTTCTGACTTGCCCAACTTGACGATTGGCAAGCCAGCACCCTCAACTTTAAGCAGCGCAACATCGCTACGCGGGTCAGTGCCGACCAGCTTGGCTTCCAACTCACTGCGATCTGACAGGCGCACGATGATCTCATCGGCATCAGCAATCACATGGTTATTGGTCAGCACGTAACCATCAGCGGAAATGATAAAGCCCGAGCCCAGCGACTGAGCTTCACGCTGACGACCACCGCCAGGCGCACGTGGCATCTGCGGAATATTGCGCTCGAAGAACTCGCGAAACATCGGCGGCAGACCTTCCAGGTCAGGCACATTGAGCTGACCACTGCCAGCAACCGCGCGATCCGGCATTTTCTGCCGGGTACTGATATTGACGACCGCAGGCGACGCCTGCTCAACCAGCTCGGTAAAGTCCGGCAGGCTCGCCTGAGCAAACAACGCTTGCCCCATCAGCAGCACGGCAAATAACGCAGTAAATGAAGATTTCAGACCAAGCTTCGACATACAACTCCCCATCAGGCCAGCAAAAGTCTTAAAACGCTGCTACGGCACCGCCAAGCAATGCACGCAACACCACCGGTTGTAACGCCGGATCACCGGCAGTGACACGACTGCGCCAGCGCACCGCGCAGCAGGCAAAGGCAAAACCGAACAGCGCACTGAGTATGACCCAGGGCTCGCTCAAGCCCGCCTGCCCAGCAAGAACAGCCGCAGCAAACAAACCGAGCAACGGCAGCAGATAAACCAGCAGCGAGCCACGCACCAGCAGATCTTCGCGCACACCGATAATGACTGCATCGCCAACATTCAGCTGCAGATCTGACAATGCACGCACATAACCACGACGACTATTTGTCCCGAGCTGATCAAGCAAACCCTGGCCGCAGCCAGCTTTGACAGAGCAACTGGAGCAGGTGCTTTTACGCAGGGTTTCGACCCAGACAGCGCCGGACTCAACCGCAACGACCCGCCCCTGCTCCTCGATCATTGCTCCACCTCGGCCGCTGAACGCATCGACAAGGCCACTCGCTCAGCTGTGCCCAAGGGTATTTCGCCGACCACGGTGACCATGACGTCGCCATCATCAGTCTTCAGTCTGCGCGAAACCGCTACAGTGGGGCCCAGCTGGGTACGGACATCCTCAACGGCGGCGCCACGCAGAGGCTCCATGAAGACGGAAAAGCGCGCCAGGCCATCGCCATACACCTGACAGGCGACTGGCTCGTCCGATGCCGGGCTGCGGCGTTGGGTAACCGAATTCAGGCTAAAGCCTGGCGGCAACCAGTCAGAACGCCAGGCTTCGACTGCATCCATCAGAGCAGGAGACAAACGCACCGGACGGCAACCTGCGCCAGGTTCAAGGTTAGAGCCTGCAGGTACTTCGGTTTGCAGCTGGGTAAACTGGAAGCGCTCAAGTAACTGCCCCTTGTCATTGACCAGCAAGGACTTGAGCGGCAAGCCCGTTTGCTGATCAAGGTGCAGCTCAATGCCATAGCGATGCTGATCGCGCGGCACCAGGGCCAGCACATTGGTAGCCCGCCCCGCCACGCGGGACTTGCCGAGCACACGCAGCTCATACCACTCACTCAACTGCTCGGCATTCAGCGCCCGGGCGGGCCACAGCTGGCTGTCGATCAATTGGTCAGCCAATGCACCACTTGCGCATTGCACCTGACCGTCGACACGCAACACTTCCTGCGCGGAGCCATCCAGCTGCAACAAGCGCTCACGCAAGGCACCACCCTCACCGACACGGTGCCAGATGCTGTGTGTCGAAAAACTACCATTGCGCTCGTAAACAAAGGTGCCCTGAAAACTCTGTGTGCGTTCGGCATCTGCCAAACGCTGCAGCAAGGCACGACCTTCATCGGCAATTGCCGGCAGCGCCAGCCAACTGCCCAGCAACAGAACGCCTAAAGGAATAAAGCGCATGCGATTCCTTAACAACGGGCCGTTAACGGGCTTCCAAACTGGCTGCACGCGCGTAAGGCAGCGCACCTTCGCTCGTACTCATGGCTGCCTGCTGCGCATGCTGGCGCAGATAAGCAGGCAGACGCTGCTCATGCCAGCCAGGCTGCCCCTGCCCCACAGCGCTGGCCGCAGGAGCCGGTTGTTCCTCGGATGCATTGAAGCCGGCCAGCATGGCCGGCCCACTAACCTGAGGGATATTCAACACTGGCTGACTGGATTGCTGCGCCAACTGGGCACCGGTGATGTCGTCCTGGTTGTAAAAACGCACACCCGCCAGCACTGCCACGGTAACCGAAGCTGCAACAGCCAGGCGACCTACGGTGCGCCAAGGGCCGCGCTGTACTTGTTGCACAACCGGAGCAACATCATCAGCAAGGGCTGCGGATACAGCAGCAGCAATATCCAGACGCGGCTCAAGCAGCTCTTTGTGCATAACCGCCCGAGCAATCTGGTAACGCGACCAGGTTGCACGCAACTCAGGGTCATCACTGGCCGCCAGCACTCGCCTTAATTCAAGTTCATCCGCTTGGTTATCCATCACCGCGGACAGCGATTCCTGCAGGGTTTCACGACTCATGGCGGTTCCTCTCTTGGCTGACGCCGCTGTCTCAGGTTTCCTGCAGCAACGGCTGCAGGGTTCGATCAATAGCCTCACGCGCCCGGAAAATTCGCGAACGCACGGTGCCGACTGGACACTGCATGACGCTGGCAATGTCCTCGTAACTCAGACCATCAAATTCACGCAAGGTTAGCGCTGTACGTAAATCTTCCGGCAACAGCTCGATGCTGCGGTGCACGGTGGCCTCGATCTCGTCGCGCAACAGGGCGCGCTCCGGCGATTCGATGTCTTTGAGGGCATGATCGCCATCATAGAACTCGGCATCCTCAGCACTTACATCACTGCCTGGTGGGCGCCGACCACGCGACACCAGGTAGTTCTTCGCCGTGTTGATGGCAATGCGATACAGCCAAGTGTAGAACGCACTATCCCCACGAAAATTACCCAACGCCCGATATGCCTTGACGAAGGCTTCCTGCGCCACATCCTGTGCCTCATGGGTGTCATGCACAAAACGCACGATCAACCCGAGAATCTTGTGCTGATACTTGAGCACCAATAGATCAAATGCACGCTTGTCGCCACGCTGTACGCGCTCGACCAGTTGCTGATCATCTTCCTGGGTTAGCATGAAAACTCCTCATAAGGTTTGAAGGAGCGTAACGCCAACCCTTTACTCGGTCTGCCAAAGTAGACTTGGGCATTACGCAAAAGTTCTCTCCTTCAAACAAGCTTCCTGCAGAACACTTAAAAGTCCTGCACGGAATAGCGCAGCAAAGGGACTCCACCACTGCGCTTGTAGTCTGGACCAGCCGTCGGCAAGGCAAAACCGCAGGCCGCTGCAAAGACGCCTGACTCAGGCGAATTACCATCTAAACAACCGCCTATGGAACCCGAAACGCTTAAAAAGTTCCCGAGTAACGCACTTGGTCATAAGCCGGCTATTGTGCCGCCCACCCCCTCTATATACTAGAGGCCGCTTTTCGCGGAATTCGGACATGAGCCAACATTACCAACACGACGTTCTGGTTATCGGTAGCGGTGCCGCCGGCCTGACCCTGGCCCTCACCTTGCCCGAGCACTTACGCATTGCTGTTTTGAGCAAGGGCAACCTGTCCAACGGCTCGACCTACTGGGCGCAAGGTGGTGTGGCGGCAGTGCTGGACGATACCGATACCATCGAATCGCATGTCGAAGACACCCTCAATGCCGGTGGCGGCCTGTGCCGCGAGGACGCTGTACGCTTCACCGTGGAGCACAGCCGCGAAGCCATCCAGTGGCTGATCGACCAGGGCGTGCCCTTTACCCGCGACGACCAGACCGCTCGCGAAGACGGCGGTTTCGAATTCCACTTGACCCGCGAAGGCGGCCACAGCCACCGACGCATCATCCATGCTGCCGACGCTACGGGCGCGGCGATTTTCAATACATTGCTGGAGCAGACCCGTCAGCGCAGCAATATTGAACTGCTGGAGCAGCGTGTCGCCGTCGACCTGATTACCGAGCGCAAACTTGGCCAGGAGGGCCAGCGCTGCCTGGGCGCTTACGTGCTCAACCGCGCCAGCGGCGAGGTCGACACCTTTAGCGTACGTTTTGTGATTCTCGCCACCGGCGGTGCAGCCAAGGTTTATCTCTACACAAGCAACCCGGACGGCGCCTGCGGCGACGGTATCGCCATGGCTTGGCGCGCCGGCTGTCGAGTCGGCAACCTGGAATTCAATCAGTTCCACCCGACCTGCCTGTACCACCCAAAAGCCAAGAGCTTTCTGATCACCGAAGCGCTACGTGGTGAAGGCGCACTGCTCAAGCTACCCAACGGTGAACGCTTTATGCCGCGCTTCGATGAGCGCGCCGAACTGGCGCCGCGGGATATCGTCGCCCGCGCCATCGACCACGAGATGAAGCGCCTGGGAATCGACTGCGTGTTCCTCGACATCAGCCACAAACCGGCTGACTTTGTGAAATCGCACTTCCCTACCGTATATGAGCGCTGCCTGGACTTCGGCATCGACATCACCAAAGAACCGATTCCAGTAGTACCGGCTGCACACTACACCTGCGGCGGAGTACTGGTCGACCAGAGCGGCCGCACCGATATCCCCGGCCTGTATGCCATTGGTGAAACCAGCTTTACCGGCCTTCATGGGGCAAACCGCATGGCCAGCAACTCGCTACTGGAATGCTTCGTCTATGCCCGCTCAGCGGCCGAGAACATCCTCGCTGAGCTCGACCAGATCAGCATGCCGAGCACGCTACCGAGCTGGGACGCCAGCCAGGTCACCGACTCGGATGAGGACGTGATCATTGCGCACAACTGGGATGAACTGCGGCGTTTTATGTGGGACTACGTCGGCATCGTGCGCACCAACAAGCGCCTGCAGCGGGCCGAACACCGCGTACGCCTGCTGCTTGATGAGATTCACGAGTTTTACAGTAACTACAAGGTCAGCCGTGACCTGATCGAGCTGCGTAACCTGGCCCAGGTTGCCGAGCTGATGATCCGTTCGGCCATGCTGCGCCACGAAAGCCGCGGCCTGCATTACACCCTGGACTACCCGCAGCAGTTGACCGAGGCCAAGGATACTATTCTGCTGCCGCCCACCTATGGCGACTGAACTTCAGCCGCACCCGTAAGCGTCGGTGCTGATCCCGCGCCACGCTATCACTGGCAATGCACAGCGAGCGTACGCGGCGCTGCCCGGCCAGACGAAAGCGCAGCAGCACAACCTGCGGTAAAGCCAGGCTATCAGGGTGCAACTCGATAGCCTGCCAGCCCTGCGCCGCGCTATGTACCTGCCAACCATCCGCCGTGTAACGCAGCGCCCGGTAAGCCTGTGGCGCACTCAGCAGCAGATGGCGTGGCAGCACCCAGGCAGCATGGGCGGAACAGAAGCCCATTCCGAGCAACCGCGCCCAAATGGGAATATCCACCAGCGCCAGACTGAGCAGCGCCACCCCCTGAATCAGGGCATAGCAGGCCAGCAGCCGCCGTGAAGGCTGCCACAGACACTCGAAGGCGTCACTTGGGCTGGACACGGTCCAGAATCATCCGAACCATGCGCTTGAGATCGGCATCTTCCGGCTCGCCGCGCTGCATAAACCAGCCGAACATATCCTGATCTTCACATTCGAGCAGTTTGCGATAACGCTCGCGGTCAGCTTCATCGAGGTGTGGGTACACCTCCCTGACGAACGGCACCAGCAGCACATCCAGCTCCAGCATGCCGCGGCGGCTGTGCCAAAAAAGACGATTGAGTTCAATCGAGTCAACCATGGGTATGCTCCTTGGATAAGGCGCGCAGTATACCGATGAAAAGCCCCCCCCTGTTGACCGCACGCATCACCCGACCAGGCAATGCACCGAGACGAAGCAGCGGCAAGCGCTGACAAGGCGCGAGGCGCGCTCTATGATGAGCCCCCTAACTTTTATCCAGCGATACCTAATCCACCATGGCCGATACCGCGTTCTATTGCACCCTCAGCCACGAAGGCATCCTCGCCGTGCGCGGCCCGGACGCCAACAAGTTCCTCCAGGGCCAAGTCACCTGCAACCTCAACTACCTGAGCGACAACCATTCCAGCCTGGGCGCACGCTGCACCCCCAAGGGCCGCATGCAATCGAGTTTTCGCATCGTCAGCGTAGATGACGGTTTCCTGCTGGCGATGGCCAGCGATTTGCTCGAAACGCAACTGGCTGACCTGAAGAAATACGCCGTCTTCAGCAAATCCAAACTCACCGACGAAAGCCAGGACTGGCTGCGTATCGGCCTGAGTGGCGGCGATGATGCCCTGCACAGCCTTGGCCTTGAGCTTGCACAGACCGCCGACAGCGTCGCACGCAGCAATGAGTTACTGGCCCTGCGCCTGAGCGATGGCCGCGCCGAACTCTGGCTGCCCGCCGGTCAGGCCGCTGCCGTACAGGCGCAATTGGCCAGCCACCTGCCGCAAGCGCCGCTGAATAACTGGCTACTGGCGCAAGTACGCGCTGGGATCGGCCAAGTCATGGGCAGCACCCGCGAGCTGTTTATTCCGCAGATGATCAACCTGCAGGCCGTAGGCGGCGTGAGTTTCAAGAAAGGTTGCTACACCGGCCAGGAAATCGTCGCGCGCATGCAGTATCTGGGCAAACTCAAACGCCGCCTGTTTCGCCTGGAGCTGCACGACAATCAGCTGCCAGAGCCCGCCACTGCGCTGTTTTCGCCGACCCACAGTTCCAGCGTTGGTGAAGTGGTGCTGGCCGCGCGCAGCCCGGCAGGCGTCGAACTGCTTGCCGTACTGCAGGACGAAGCCGCCCTGAATGGGGTGATTCACCTGGGTTCTGCCGAAGGCAGCACGCTAAGCGTGCTCGATTTGCCGTATACACTGGACCCAGACCGCGAAATACAGCGCTAAGCACTTACTACACTTACTATTGCCTGACCGCCTAAAGAGAATTGCCCATGAGCAAGCTTGCCGAGAAAGTCCAAAAGAAACTGATCCAGGCCATCGACAGTGATGAACTGGTTCTGCCGACATTGCCGGAGGTCGCGTTGAAAGTCCGCGAGGCAGCAGAGAATCCGGATATAGGCATCCCGCAACTGAGCAAAGTGATCGGCAATGATGCCGCCCTGACGGCGCGCATCATCAAGGTGGTGAACAGCCCGCTGCTGCGCACCAACAAGGAAATCACCGACCTGCAGATGGCCGTCGGTCGCCTCGGCATCAACTACACCTGCAACCTGGCCACGGGCCTCGCCATGGAACAAATGTTCCAGGCAACCAGCGACGTAGTTGACCGCAAAATGCGCGAAGTGTGGAACAAAAGCACGGAAATCGCCGGCATCTGCCACGTTCTGTGCAAACACTACACGCGCCTGCTGCCCGACCAAGCCACCCTCGCCGGCCTAGTGCATCAGATCGGCGTGCTGCCAATCCTCACCTACGCCGAAGAGCACAGCGAGCTGCTGGCTGACTCGATCAGCCTCAACCATGTGATCGAGCAGATCCACCCGATCATCGGCGACAAGATCCTGCGTACCTGGGAATTCCCCGAACTGATCGCCATGGTGCCCGGCCAGTACCTGGACTTCACCCGCGACAGCGCCAAGGTCGACTATGTCGATATCGTTCAGGTTGCCACCCTGCAGAGCTATCTGGGCAGCGAGCACCCTTATACCCAACTGGACTGGAGCCAGATCCCGGCGTTCCGCAAACTCGGCCTGGACCCAAGCCAGAATCTGAGTGAAGACGAAGACCTCTCCGCCGCGATGGAAGCGGCCATGGGCATGCTGCAATAAAATGGCCGTGCATGCGCATGCCGGCGCCAGCCATTAGGATGAGTGCCACCCTCTGGGATACCCTTGCTATGCGCACACTGCTCTGCTCACTACTTCTCAGCCTGGTTGTGGCCAGTGGTGTGCACGCTGAAACGGTGCGGCTGACCAACGGCGAATGGCCGCCCTACCTCGGCCAGCACTTACCCCATCATGGCGTTGCCTCACGCATTGTCAGCGAGGCTTTCGCCTTGCAGGGCATTACCGTGGTTTGGGAGTTTCACCCTTGGGCGCGTTCATTGCAGTTGGCACAAAGCGGAAAACGTAACGGAACCGCGGTGTGGCTAAACAGTCCCGAGCGGGAAATCAAATTCTTTACAAGTGACCCTGTAGTAGAAAACGGCTTCTACCTGTTCCATCGCAAGGATTACCAGCTTGACTGGAATCAGGTCAGCGACCTACAGAAGCTGCACCTGGTCGGCACCCGCGGTTATGACTATGGCGATGCCTTTCAACAAGCCGAGGCCAGCGGGCAACTGCGGGTCAACCGGGTGACCAGCGATGAAACCGCCTTTCGCCAGTTGATCGCCGGACGGGTTGATGTGTTCCCAGTGGACAAAGTGGTGGGCTTTGACACGCTGCACCAATACTTCAGCGCGGCCGACCGGGCCAAGCTGACCTTCCACCCTCAGCCCTTGCGCCTGGACAACCTGCACCTGCTGATGTCACGCGAGGTGCCGGGCAATGCCGAACTGATGGTGCGGTTTAACCGCGGTTTGGCGCAGCTGCGTGAGAGCGGCAAGGTGGCGCAATACCTGCTGGAGATTCAGCAGCCCCTCAGCCTGAGCCCTTGAACCTGCTTAAACTTCAGCAAGGTTGAACTCCACCCGCACACGCAAGCCCTGTGGTTGAACCTGATGCAGGCTGATGGTTGCCTGATGGGCCCGGCAGATCTCACCGACAATGGCCAAGCCCAACCCCGCACCCGTCCCCTTGTTGCTACCACGGTAGAAACGCTCAAACACACGCTGGTAATCCTCGGGCGCAATGCCGGGGCCGTCGTCTTCGACTTCCAGTACAGCATTGGGCAGCACCCGCAAAATCACGCCACCGCCAGCAGCGGTATGGGCCAAGGCGTTATCCAGCAGGTTGCACAACAGCTCGTTGAGCAGCGTCGGCTCGCCACTGACCCATACCGCCTGCTCAGCCTCCAGTGCCAGCGCAATCCCCCGTGCATGGGCCAGTGGCGCCAGCGCCATGCCCAGTTCGCGTGCCAGCTGGCTGAGGTCCAGACGCTGCGCACCGCCTTCGGCAATCGCCCGGGCACCGCTTTCTATGCGCGCAAGCGAAAGCAGCTGATTGGCCAGATGGGTCAGCTTGTCGGTGTTCAGCGCCGCCTCTTCCAGCGTGCTGCGCCAAATCGAAGGTTCCTGGGCACGCAGCCCCAACTCGACCCGCGCCTTGAGTGCCGCCAGGGGCGTGCGCAGCTCGTGGGAGGCATCAGCGATAAATTGCGACTGGCGCTCGAACAGGCTGCGCAACCGATCATTGAACTGGTTCAGCGCATCGATCAGTGGGCGCAGCTCGCGCGGCATACCGACATCCGACAATGGCTGCAGATCCTCGCTGGTACGCGCTGCCACACTGCGGCGCAAGGCTTCCAGCGGGCGTAGCGCCGCGCTTACCGCCAGCCACACCAAGAGCAATGCACTGAGCGATAGCACGCCCATGCGCAGCAAGGTGCCGAGCAACAGTTCGCGGGCCATGCGCTCACGCGCGCCCTGGGTTTCCGCCACGCGGATTTCCGCCACACCGTTGAGGCCCGGCTCACTGACCGGCTGCAGCAGACTGACCACACGCACGCCCTGCTCACGAAATTCTGCGTCGTAGAAACGCGCCAACGCCGGATAATCCTCAGTGCGCTTGATATGGGCCGGCGGCGCAGGCAGATCCTCATAGCCTGACACCAGCGCGCCCTGCACATCCAGAACTTGGTAGTAAATACGCCCAGCACTGTCATAGGCGAAGGTGTCCAGCGCCACATAAGGCACGTTGGCATTCAAACGCTCGGCGGTGGTGTACAGCCCGTCGGCAATCGCCCGCGCCGAGGCCAGCAGGGTACGGTCATAGGCGGTGTCGGCAGCGCGGCGCGCACTCCAGTAGGCACTCAGGCTACTGACCAGCAGAATCAACGCCAGCAGCAGCGCCAGGCGGCTGATCAGTCGTCCGCGCAGGCTACCCGGCTGGTTCGCCATGGCTTTGCCGCGCTCAGCCACCGAAGGCCTCCAACCCTCAGTCACCGACTGCCTCCAACAAATAGCCCAGGCCACGGAAGGTGACGATGCGTACCCCGCCGCCTTCAAGCTTCTTGCGCAGGCGGTGCACGTAGATTTCGATGGCGTCGCTGCTGGCTTCCTCATCCAGGCCAAACACCTGAGCGGCCAACTGTTCCTTGCTCATCACCCGTCCGGGTCGGGCAATCATCGCCTCCAGCACCGCCTGTTCGCGGGAGGTCAGAGTCAGCAGGCCGTCAGCCAGGGTAAAACGCCGGGTGTCCAGGTCATACAGCAGGTTGCCGCAGCGCTGCTGGCGTTCGCCACCGAGCACGGTACGCCGCAGCAGCGCCTTGACCCGCGCCTCCAGCTCACTCAATTCGAAGGGTTTGGCCAGGTAATCGTCAGCACCGAGGTTGAGGCCATGTACGCGGTCCTTGACCTCGCCACGGGCGGTGAGCATCAGCACCGGCAGGGTCTTGCCGCGCTCACGCAAACGCGCCAGCACCTGAAAGCCGTCCAGGCGCGGCAGGCCGATATCGAGAATCGCCAGGACGTAATCCTCGCTGCTCAGGGCCAGATCGGCCGCCACGCCGTCATGCAGCATGTCCACATTAAGCCCGATGCCACGCAGGGCCTGAGCCACGCTTTCAGCCAGGGGCAGATGGTCCTCGACCAGCAGGATTCGCAAGGTAATAGCACTCCAGGAACTTGTTGTTATGCGCCCAGTGTAACGGCGCACCCTGGGGGCCGTCGCAGGTGACGTGAAAAACTCTCAGGCGTTTCTTTGTGGCCTGCCATCCCTGGCGGCCACCCTGCGGGCCGTCGCACGCGACGTCAAAAAACGCTCCAGGCGTTTTTTCAAACTGAAAGCCTGGTGAAAGCTTGACCCCCTAGCATCGGTTTCAGGTGGCTCGATCCACCGACCTGAACGACTGACGCAGTGGTGCGCAGTCGTGACAAAAACAACAATGGAGACCACAGGATGCCGACTGCATCTCATCAGGCGCTTGCGCCTGCTCACCTGCTTAGCCTGGCCATCGCCGCCGCGCTGCTTGCCCCCGCTGCCCATGCCGATTTTGTGGCTGACAGCAAAGCCAGCCTGACCACCACCAATATCTACCTCAATCGTGATTTCCGCGAAGGCACCAGCAGCCAGCAAAACAAGCGTGAAGAATGGGGCCAGGGTTTCTGGCTCGATGTCCAGTCCGGCTACACCGAAGGCACCGTGGGGTTCGGCCTTGATGCCCTGGGTCTGGTTGGAGTCAAACTGGATTCCGGCGGTGGTCGCACCGGCACCGACCTGCTCCCGGTGCAGGACGATGGTGGCACCCCAGATCAGTTCGGCCGCCTGGGCCTGACGGCCAAGGTCAAGGTCTCCAATACCGAGCTGCGCTATGGCTCACACATTCCAGAACTGCCCGTGGTCAAGGCCAGCGACAGCCGCCTGCTGCCGCAGGTGTTCGAAGGCGGCCTGCTGACCTCCAGCGAACTCGAAGGCCTGACTTTTACCGGCGGACGCCTGGACAAGGTGATCGACCGCGCCTCGACCAACTCCGAAGACCTGATCCTCAATAGCAAGAACCGTCGCTTCGCTGCCGGTATCACGGCAGATCATCTGGACCTGATGGGTTTCGACTACAGCTTCAACCAGCAGCTCAAAGGCCGCTACTACTTCGCCGACCTCAACGATATCTACCGCCAGCACTTCTTCGGCCTGCTCGCCAGCCAACCGCTGGGCAGCGGCACCCTCAGCGCCGATATACGCCTGATGCTGAGCAAGGACAACGGCGCATCCAATGCCGGCAAGATCGACAACCGCGCCGTGGGCGCCATGCTCAGCTACGCCATCCACGGTCACAAACTGGGCCTGGGCTTTCAGGACATGAGTGGCGACACCGGTTATGCCTACATCGATGGCAGCGACCCGTTCCTGGTCAACTTCGTGCAGATCAACGACTTCGCCAACGCCGACGAGCGCTCCTGGCAGGCCCGTTACGACTACGACTTCGGCAAGCTCGGCGTGCCCGGCCTGAGCTTTATGACCCGCTACATCAAAGGCAGCGACGCGCAAATCGCTGGCACTGATGACATCGGCGGCGAGTGGGAACGCGACATCGAAGTCAAGTACGTGGTGCAAAGCGGACCACTGAAAGATGTCTACGTACGCCTGCGTAACGCCAGCTTCAAATCCGATTTCGCCCGCGATGCGGACGAGAACCGCGTCATCGTCGGCTACACGCTGCCGATCTGGTAATCCACAATAAGAGCTCAGAGGAATACCCCATGAAAACTGCCTTTACCCGCATCGCCCTGGCCACCGCCTGCATGGCCTTTGCCGGCCAACTGCTGGCTGCCGAACCCAAGCGCCCGGAATGCATCGCCCCGGCCAAGCCCGGCGGCGGCTTCGACCTGACCTGCAAGCTGGCGCAGAGCGGCCTGAAAGACAGCGGCCTGCTAAAAGCACCGATGCGCGTCACCTATATGCCCGGCGGTGTCGGCGCGGTGGCCTATAACGCGGTGATCGCCCAGCGTGCCGATGATCCGGGCACCATCACCGCATTTTCCAGCGGCTCCCTGCTCAACCTGGCGCAAGGCAAATTCGGCCGTTACGACGAAACCGGCGTGCGCTGGCTGGCTGCCGTAGGCACCGATTACGGCGCCATCACCGTACGTGCCGACTCGCCGTATCAGAGCCTGGACGACTTGGTGCAGGCCCTGAAAAAAGACCCAAGCAGCATCGTCTTCGGCGCTGGCGCCACCATCGGCGGCCAGGACTGGATGCAGACCGCGCTGATCGCCCGCTTGGCCGGAATCGACCCGAAAAACCTGCGCTACGTGGCCTTCGAAGGCGGCGGCGAAACCCTCACTGCCATGCTCGGCGGCCATGTTCAGGTCACCTCCAGCGGTCTTGGCGAAGTCACCCCGCAGCTGGCGGCGAAGAAAGTACGCATCCTCGCCGTGCTGTCCGATGAACGTCTGCCCGGCAAACTGGCCGACATCCCCACCGCCAAGGAACAGGGCTATGACATCACCTGGCCGGTGATCCGCGGCTTCTATATGGGCCCAGAGGTCAGCGACCAGCAGTACAACTGGTGGAAACAGCAGTTCGACAGCCTGCTTGCCCGTGAAGACTTCGCCACCTTGCGCGAGCAGCGCGACCTGCTGCCGTTGTCAGTGACGGGCGACGAGCTGAAAACCTTGGTCTTCAAGCAAGTTGAGGAATACAAGGCGCTGGCTGGCGAGTTCGGCCTGATGCAATAAGCGGCCACGCCGCAATTCGTAGGCTGGGTTGAGCATCGCGATACCCATCGCACAGCCCCCATTGATGGGTATCGCTGCGCTCAACCCATCCTACGGCTCCACGGTCTTTCCCTGACCCTCGATTAGGTAATCCGCCATGTACGTTCGCCTGTTCGCCGCGAGCTGGCTGCTGTTTTGCGCCGTTCTCGCCGTCATCGCCTGGGGCTTCCAGGCACCCTTCGCCTATGACCCGGTCGGGCCGCGCGCCTATCCGTTACTGCTGCTCATCCTGATGGCTGCTGGCAGCCTGTGGTTGGTTTTCAAGCCCGGCTTGCTCGAGCAGACGCTGAATACCCGCGCTGCCGTGCGCGCCGTGCTGTGCATATTGGCGCTGCTGGCTTACGCGCTGCTGTTCGAAGTGCTCGGTTTCGTCATCAGCACCACGCTGGCCACCTTCGCCCTTGGCCTGCTGTTTACCGGTCGCCCACTGCCCTGCGCCATCAGCGCCGTACTGATGGGTGTGCTGCTGTACGGCCTGTTTGATTACCTGCTGGATGTGCCGCTGCCCCTCGGCCTGTTCGAAGCCTTCGTGGAGAGCTGAAAATGGAAACCCTGAATTTCTTGATGCAAGGCTTCGAAGTCGCGACCCGACCGGAAAACCTGCTGGTAGCCTTGTTCGGTGCCTTTGTCGGCACCATCGTCGGCCTGCTCCCAGGCCTGGGCCCAATCAATGGCGTGGCGCTGCTGCTGCCACTGGCCTTCGCCCTCGGCCTGTCGCCGGAAACCGCACTGATCCTGCTCGCCGCCGTGTACCTGGGCTGTGAGTATGGTGGACGTATCTCGGCGATTCTGCTCAACGTACCCGGCGACGCCGCTGCGGTGATGACCACCCTCGACGGCTACCCACTCGCTCGCCAGGGCAAGGCCGGGATCGCCCTGTCGCTGTCGGCCGTCAGCTCGTTTATCGGCAGCATCATCGCTACCTGTGGCGTGGTGCTCTTCGCCCCGATCCTGGCGAAGTGGGCGGTGGCCTTCGGCCCGGCCGAATACTTCGTGCTGATGATTTTCGCCATCGCCTGCCTCGGCGGCATGGTCGGCGACAAGCCGGTGAAAACCCTGATGGCCGCGCTGATCGGCCTGGCGCTGGCCACCGTTGGCGTGGACTCGACCACGGGCGTGTATCGCTTCACCTTCGGCAGCGTCAGCCTGTCGGACGGCATCCAGTTCGTCATCGTGGTGATCGGCTTCTTCAGCGTCAGTGAAGTGCTGCTGATGCTGGAAAAAACCCACAACGGCCAAAAAGCGGTGAAGGCCAGCGGCCGTCTGCTGTTCAACTTCAAGGAATTCTGCTTCAGCTTCTGGACCATGGTGCGCAGCGCTGTAGCCGGCTTCGTTATCGGTGTGCTGCCGGGTGCCGGTGCGACCATCGCCAGCGCCATGACCTATATGACGGAAAAGCGCATGGCCGGCCCGAACGGTAAGTTCGGCGACGGCGACTTGCGTGGCCTGGCGGCGCCGGAAGCGGCCAACAACGCCTCGGCCTGCGGCTCGCTGATCCCCATGCTGACCCTCGGCGTACCGGGCTCGGGCACCACGGCAGTGATGATCGGCGCACTGACCCTATACAACATCACCCCTGGCCCACTGCTGTTCGAACAGCAACCGGATGTGGTCTGGGGCCTGATCGCCTCGCTGTTTATCGGCAACGTGATCCTGCTGGTGATGAACATTCCTCTGGTTGGCCTGTTCGCCCGCATGCTCAGCGTACCCAACTGGGTGCTGGTACCGGCGATCACCGTGATCAGCATGGTCGGCGTCTACGCGGTGCACAGCACCACCTTCGACCTGGTACTGATGATCGGCCTAGGCGTATTCGGCTACATCCTGCGCAAGCTGGATTTCCCGCTGTCGGCGCTGATCCTCGGCTTCGTCCTCGGCGAACTGATGGAAGACAACCTGCGCCGCGCCCTGTCGATCTCCGCCGGCGAGCTGAGCATCCTCTGGAGCAGCCCGATCAGCCTGACCCTGTGGGCACTGACTGCGTTGATGCTCGGCCTGCCAGGTATTCGCTGGTGGCGTTCGCGCCGTGCGGCGCAACTGGCCAATGCCTAAGTCGTCTGCGCTCACCGGCTGGCAAAGCTGGTGGGCCACTCCTCTGGTCGGCTTGTTAGGCGGCTATCTGGCCAGCCTGATCGGCTGGCCTTTGCCGTGGATCATCGGCTCGCTGCTGGCGGTGATCGCCGCCCGCTGCAGCGGCTGGCTGATCACGGAAATGCCGGGGGGGCGCAAAACCGGCCAATGGCTGGTGTCCAGCGCCATCGGCCTGCATTTCACCAGTGAAGTACTGAGCCAGCTGCTCAGTCACTTCGGCGTGATTCTGCTCGGCGCCCTGCTCACCCTGCTGCTCAGCCTGATCGGTATTGTCGTGCTGCGCCGCGCCGGCCTGGATCGCGCCACCGCGTTCTTCGCCAGCATGCCGGGTGGTGCCAGCGAGATGGTCAACCTGGCACAACGGCATAACGCCGAAACCGCCAAGGTGGCGGCCGCCCATAGCCTGCGTCTGCTGCTGGTGGTGCTGCTGGTTCCGGCGATTTTCACCTGGAGCCTGCCGCCCATCGCGCCGCCCGCACCCGCAGCGGTAAGTTGGCCCTGGTTGGCGGTGCTGCTACCGGCTGGCGCGCTGCTGGCTTGGCTATGGGGACGTTTGGGCCAACCCAACCCATGGATGCTTGGCCCGCTGACTGTCTGCGCCATAGCCAGTGTCAGCTTCGATCTGCACCTGGGCTTGCCCAATGGCCTCGGCCAGACCGGTCAATGGCTGATCGGCTGCGCCCTGGGATGTCACTTCGATCGCAATTTCTTTCGCAGTGCGCCGGGCTTTCTCGCACGCATTCTGCTGTTCTGCCTGCTCGCCGCCGCCGCGTTGGGCCAAGGCCTGGGCTGGCTGGCCGGGGAAAACCAGAGTGCACTGATGCTCGGCATGATGCCCGGCGGCATCACCGAACTGTGCCTGACCGCTGAAGCCCTGCACCTCTCGGTGGCGCTGGTCACGGCCTTGCAGGTGCTGCGGCTGTTTCTGGTGATGTTTCTCGCCGAACCGTTATTCAGGCTTTGGCAACGCAGCTGAAAGCACTTTAGCGACCACGTTTAGCCCGCCTTGTGCGGGCTCTTTTTTGCCTGCAAACCGGCAGTTTTTGTTTAACAGATATGTCTACGGCAACGCACACAGGCACGTCTGACGTACCCTCAGGCCTTCACCACCGAGGCATCCTCCATGAGCGTATTGCGTTGGCCTGCCGTGAAAACCCTGCTGCTGTTGCTCTGCCTGAGCCTGCTGATCAGCGCCTGCAGCCGTGCCGGCCTGGCCTATCGCAACTTGGACTGGCTGCTGCCCTGGCGCTTGAACGATTACCTGAACCTCGACAGCCAGCAACAGGCCTGGCTAAAACCCCGCTTACAGACACATCTGCAGTGGCACTGCAGCGCCGAGCTGCCGCGCTATATCGACTGGCTGCACACCACCGAAAGCATCCTCGCCAAGCCGCAGCCAGACAGTGCTCAGCTGCTTGAACAATTCGCCCAGTTCGATGCCGCGCTCAAACGCATCGGCATCGAGATCACCCCCACCGCTATCGAATTGCTGCAGGGCCTGAGCGAGCAGCAGGTTAGCGAGCTCTACACGGCGCTGGATGAAGACAACCTGGAAGATCGCCAGGACTTTCTCGACCCGCCCCTGACCACCCAGATCAGCGAACGCCAGACGCGCATGCAGGAACGCCTACGGCCCTGGCTCGGCCGCCTGAATAAGGTGCAGACAGAACATATTGCTGATTGGGCCAACAGCCTCGGTGAGCAGAACCGTCTGTGGCTGGAGAATAGGCAGCTGTGGCAAGCCGAACTGCGCAAAGTGGTCGCCGAACGCGATAGCACCGACTTCGCCGAGCGGCTGACGCCGCTGCTGCAACAACGCGAGCGCTTCTACAGCGACGAATACCGCGCCAGTTATGGCCGCACACGCCAGGCGTTGGCCACGCTGTTCAGCCAGCTGCTGAGCAGCAGCGATAAGGCGCAGCGCGAGCGCCTCAGTCACCGCCTGCGCGACCTGCGCAGGGTTCTGGCCGAGCAGCAGTGCAGCGTTTAAGCCGACTCGGGCAGGCGCCAGTCAATCGGACTTAGCCCATGCTGCTGGAGGAATTTGTTGGTGCGGCTGAAATGGCCGTTGCCGATAAAGCCACGGTGCGCCGACAGCGGCGAAGGGTGAACGGATTTCAGCACCAGGTGCTTGCTGACATCGATCAGTTTTTCCTTACTCTGTGCATGGGCGCCCCATAGCAAAAACACCAGACGCTCCTGCTGCTGACTGACCACCTCGATCACCTTGTCGGTAAACGTCTGCCAGCCGATCTTGGCGTGGGAGCCGGCAATGCCATGCTCCACGGTCAGCGAGGTGTTAAGCAGCAACACGCCCTGCTCCGCCCAATGCTGCAGGTTGCCGTGATCGGGAATGTCGATATTCAGGTCGCGCTTGAGCTCTTTATAGATGTTCACCAGCGACGGCGGCGTCTTCACCCCAGGCTGCACCGAGAAGCACAACCCATGAGCCTGCCCCGGCCCGTGGTAAGGATCCTGGCCAATCACCACCACCTTGGTCTGCGCCAGCGGCGTGGAGTTGAGCGCATTGAAGATCAGCGAGCCAGGCGGATAAATCTGCTTGCCGGCAGCTTTCTCGCTACGCAGGAAATCGCCCAGATCACGCATATAGGGCTTCTCGAATTCTGCATGCAACGCGGCCTTCCAGCCGGCTTCGAGTTTGACGTTATCGGCGGCGCTCATGCCTGAATCCTGCTTAAACCAACGAAGACGGCACGCTAAGGAAGGCACCCGAGCAAGTCAAGGCTGATGGCGCGTGGCCGCGTAGGTTGTGGTTGAGCGCAGCGAAGCCCAACAATGGAGTTGTGCGGAGTTGTGAAGAAAACGGGAGACAGACCACGATTAATACTCCCGAAAACCGTGGTCTGCCCCCTATTGTTTCTATCAGGCGAAGGATCCTAACACCGACGGCGACGAACAGGCAGCCGCCACCTTGTAAACTAGGGCCTGCAACGGCGTGTATTCGGGGCGTCCCGCGCAGACCTTCTGACGGCTCTGGACAATAAAAGAATCGCGATTTACTTCATACCATTGCGTTTGAGAATCGCGTCGAGTTCGCCATTGGCTTTGATGATCTCCAAACCCTTATCGAAGGCACTGATGATCGCTTCGTGGTTAGGGTTCTTCAGACCGGCGGTGACGTGCAAGAGATTACTGGCCAGCGGTGGCGAGACGAACTCGATTTCGCTCAGAAGCTCAGGCTTTTCCTTACTGATCAGGCTTCGCGCCACCAATTCATCTTCCAAGGTCAGGTCGATACGCCCGTTTACCAGCTTTTGCACGCTGGGCATCAGATTGGCCGCTTCTTCACGGTTGAAGTTGCTCGCTTTCTCGAATGCATCGCCATAACCATAACCACGCACGGTGCCGATGGTTTTGCCGCTCAGGCTATCCAAGTCGGTGAACTGGAAATCATCGCCTTTACGTTTAATCAGCTTCAGATCGTTGGCCGCATAGGGCTTACTGAAATGCAAAAAACCCTCGCGCTCGGCGGTTTTCCAGGTGCCGATGAGGATGTCGAACTCGCCTTCAGTCACGCCGTCTATGGCGCGTTGCCAGGGTACGAAGTTGAGTTCGACGGTATAGCCCTGAGTCGCGAAAGCAGCTTGAGCGATTTCAGTCGCCACGCCCTTGTGTGGATGGTTGGGGTCAAGGAAAGGCGGCCAAGGATCACCCACGGCTTTGAGAGTTTGCGCGTAAGCAAGAAAAGGCAAAAAAAACAGCGCAAGTACGTATAGCCATTTGTTCATTGGGCATACCTCATAAGTTTTGGCCACCAGGCTGGTGAGCCGCTTAGCACAGTTTAATAGTCCTGTTTGGGCAGTGCTGCTGCGGTGCCTAGCACTTATCAGTGCGCGGCATAACCGCTGTTTTTCCACCCACTTTGTTTGACCGCAATTCGCTCCTGTGAGACGTTTAAGGATGGTCTGAAGTAGCCATGTATTTCTGGCTGACTTCAGCCCCGCCGATTTTGAAAGCGGCAAATCGATCAAAAACGATCAGATTACCCATTCATTTCTGTGTTTTTAGCCGCCGCGAGTAGCTCGCGGCAGCCATTTCCCGCATTACAGGCGCACCTCTCCTGCATTGGTCAGTAAATGTCGGCGTGCCATCCACAGGTTCGACAGCGCGAACAGCGTCACCAGTTGCGCCGTGTTCTTGGCCAAGCCACGGAAGCGTGTCTTTACATAACTGAACTGACGCTTGATCACCCGGAACGGGTGCTCAACCTTGGCGCGCACCTGGGCCTTGGCCTTCTCGATCTTGCGTTTGGCTTTGTACAGCGGGCTGCTCTTACCCAGCTTCTTATAGGTGCTGCGGCGGGCAGCAACCTGCCAGATCACCTCGCGCCCATCATGTTCGGGGCGCTTTTCGACGCCGGTATAACCCGCATCGGCGCACACCACGTTTTCCTCGCCGTGCAGCAACTTGTCGACCTGAGTGACATCCGCCACGTTGGCCGCCGTGCCTACCACGCTGTGTACCAGCCCCGACTCGTCATCCACGCCAATGTGCGCCTTCATGCCGAAGTAGTATTGGTTGCCCTTCTTGGCCTGGTGCATCTCTGGGTCGCGTTTGCCGTCCTTGTTCTTGGTCGAACTCGGCGCATTGATCAGCGTGGCATCGACGATGGTGCCTTGGCGCAACGACAGGCCACGGTCGCCAAGATAGCCATTGATGACGGCCAGGATGCCGGCAGCCAACTCATGTTTCTCCAGCAGACGACGGAAGTTGAGGATGGTGGTTTCGTCGGGGATACGTTCCAGACTCAGCCCGGCGAACTGCCGCAGGATAGTGGTCTCGTACAGCGCTTCTTCCATCGCCGGGTCGCTGTAGCCGAACCAGTTCTGCATCAGGTGCACACGTAGCATCGCCATCAGCGGATAGGCCGGCCGACCGCCTTCACCCTTGGGGTAATACGGTTCGATCAGTGCGATCAAACCCTTCCACGGCACCACCCGATCCATCTCGATCAGGAACAACTCTTTGCGGGTCTGCTTGCGTTTGCCGGCGTACTCGGCATCGGCGAAGGTCATTTGCTTCATCGGAAAACTCGGCGGGTGGCGTCCGGGCATTTTGCCAAAATCAGGAAGTCTTATTCAGAGTTTCCTTAACTCATCCCGCGCCAGCCTGTTTGCGGGCAAACCGGTGAAATCGCGCAGGGCTTTTTTTCAAGCAATTTTCTGTTGTTCTGCGGTGGCTAATCCTGTGATGGACGCGACTTGTTCATGCGCGACGCACCTTGCGCCTGCATTTCAACTAACCTTAGGTCAGGAATTGGCAATCTGCACAAGGCGACTGGTCAGATGGGCAAAGGCTGCTAAAACTACTTATAAGTAAGCTATGTTGAATTAGCGGTTGCACCACAATGTGGCCAGTCGCACAAAGCTTCAGTACGTTGGCGTGTGCAGCTAAAAAACAATTACGCCCGTTTCGAGCGGCCCATCGTCAGGGCCCTTCAGCCTTCCCAGCCCAGCAGCGCCATCCTGTGCGCTCCGGGTCTAGGGGCCTGGCAAGGCAGATGGGCAAGCTCGCCCATGCCGCGTCAGCCAAGTTCGCACTGAGCAGGAAACCCATCCATGCGCCTGAACAGCCTGAAGTTCCGCATCGCCCTGTTCACCTCGCTATCGGTCAGCGTCTTGCTACTGCTGTTCGGTTGGTTCAATTACCACACCATCCAAGTCGAAAGTACCAAGGCCCAGGCCGACTCAGTCGCGCGCGTGATCGCTCGCCTGCAACTCTCGCTGCCGGGGCCGCTATGGAACTATGAGAGTGCGTTCATAGAAGCCTCACTCAAGTCCGAACTAGCCGACCCGGTACTGAAAGCCCTGCAGGTTAAGAACAAAGACAAGGTGCTCGCCGCATTCGAGCGCAACGCTACTGGAGAAGTCCAGCCCATAAGGGAACCACCAACGGAGTTCAGCAACTACCTCAGCGAAGACATCATCTACCAAAACGGTAATGACGAAAGCGTGGTGGCACAGTTGCATCTGTTTACTGACAACAGCGCCGCCAAAGCACAGCTCAGATCGCTACTGCTGCGCACCATCGTGGAAATTCTGGTGCTAGATCTGTGCATCATCGGCCTGCTCATGCTGTTGCTCCACAGCAACGTGCTTAAACCGCTACACCGCATGAACAGTGCAGTGTATGACCTTGCCCAGGGCGACGGCGATCTGACGCAACGCTTGCAAATCCGGCGTCAGGACGAAATGGGTGACCTTGCGCAGAACGTCAATCGTTTTATCGAGAAGCTCCAGGGCATGATCAATAGCATCAATCATCTTTCGATTGGTGTGCTCAAAACGGCCGAAGCCTGTGAATCGCTCGCATCAGAGAACGCCATAGGTGTCAACGATCAACAACATGAACTGGATCAGGTAGCGACCGCCATCACCGAGATGAGCAGCGCGGTGGAAGAAGTGGCCGGCAATGCGGTGAACACCTCCACCGCCACCGAAAAGGCTGGCAACTACGTCGACCAAGGTTACAGCGTGGCCGGGCATGCAAGCGAAGTGATTCTGCATCTGGTGCAAGAAGTCGAACAGGTCGCCACGCGCATTCAATCCCTGGCCGATGAAAGCG
Source organism: Pseudomonas anguilliseptica (assembly GCF_900105355.1). Taxonomy (NCBI): domain Bacteria; kingdom Pseudomonadati; phylum Pseudomonadota; class Gammaproteobacteria; order Pseudomonadales; family Pseudomonadaceae; genus Pseudomonas; species Pseudomonas anguilliseptica. The sequence continues at coordinate 3,229,561 of NZ_FNSC01000001.1, read as the reverse complement.
CCAGTATTGGTACTGTGATTGAGGTGATCAACAGCATCGCCGAGCAGACCAACCTATTGGCCCTCAATGCCGCCATCGAAGCCGCCCGCGCCGGCGAGCAGGGTCGCGGGTTTGCCGTGGTCGCAGATGAAGTGCGCACCTTGGCCGGTCGCACACGACAATCTACCGAGGAGATCCGCGCAATTATTCAGCGCCTGCAGCAGGCCACCCAGAATGTCGTCATTGGTATGCAGGCCAGTCGCTCGCAAGCCGGCATGGCGGGCCAGGAGGCCGCCTCCGTGCAGACCTCGATGAACGAGATACGCACCCAGGTTAATCAGATTCGCGAGATGAATCTGTATATTGCCCAAGCGGCCGAGGAGCAGCACACAGTAGCCGAGGAAGTCAGCAACAGGGTGAACCGAATCGCAACCCTAAATAGCGATAACGCGGAGCGAGTCACCTCCCTGAGCCAGGCAAGCACCACCCTGCATGGCCTTTCCGAACAGCTCAACCACTTGCTCAAACAGTTCCGCGTTTGATTGGCAGCGCAGCGCCCAAAACCTAAGGATGGTCTGAAAAAGACTTCCTGATTTTGGCAAAATATCCGCACTCCACCCGCCGAGTTTTCCGATGAAGCAGATGACCTTCGCCGACGCCGAGTACGCCGGCAAGCGCAAGCAGACCCGCAAAGAATTGTTCCTGATCGAGATGGATCGGGTAGTGCCATGGAAAGGGTTGATCGCTTTGATCGAGCCGCATTATCCAAAGGGTGAAGGCGGCCGACCGTCCTATCCGCTGATGGCGATGCTGCGAGTGCATCTGATGCAAAACTGGTTCGGTTACAGCGATCCGGCGATGGAAGAGGCGCTGTACGAGACCACCATCCTACGCCAGTTTGCCGGGCTGACTCTGGAGCGCATTCCTGACGAAACCACCATCCTCAACTTCCGCCGCTTGCTGGAAAAACACGAACTGGCTGCCGGCATCCTGGCCGTGATCAATGGCTACCTGGGTGACCGTGGTTTGTCGCTGCGCCAAGGCACCATCGTCGATGCCACGCTGATCAACGCGCCGAGTTCAACCAAGAACAAGAACGGTAAGCGTGACCCTGAGATGCACTCAACCAAGAAAGGCAATCAGTATTACTTCGGCATGAAGGCGCACATCGGGGTGGATGACGAGTCTGGCTTGGTGCACAGCGTGGTGGGTACTGCCGCCAACGTGGCGGATGTCACCCAGGTCGATAAGCTGCTGCACGGCGAGGAAAACATGGTGGGGGGCGATGCCGGATATACCGGTGTCGAGAAGCGCCCCGAGCATGAGGGCCGTCAAGTGATCTGGCAGGTTGCAGCACGGCGTAGCACTTACAAGAAACTCGGTAAGCGCAGCGCGCTGTACAAAGCCAAGCGCAAAATCGAGAAGGCCAAGGCCCAAGTGCGAGCCAAGGTCGAGCATCCGTTTCGGGTGATCAAGCGTCAGTTCGGTTATGTGAAGACGCGCTTCCGTGGCCTGGTCAAAAACACGGCGCAACTGGTGACTTTATTCGCGCTGTCAAATCTGTGGATGGCGCGCCGACATTTACTGACGAATGCAGGAGAGGTGCGCCCGTAATGCTGGAAATGGCTGCCGCGAGGTGCTCGCGGCGGCTAAAAACACAGAAATGAGCCGGTAATCTGATCGTTTTTGATCGATTTATCACTTTCGAAATCAGCAGAGGCTGACGTCAGCCAGAAATGCATGGCTACTTCAGAGGATCCCCAGGAGAAATAGAGTTTGAACTAAAAACGCCTCTTCATTCAGGCAGTGAAACGTTCCAAGCAGAAGCAGAGCTCGCCATAAGGGATTCAGATATAAAGTTGGCAACTGATCGTTTCAACGTATTAGCCCCTTTAAAAACCAAGCAGTTTCTCTCTAAGCAAGACGTAGAGCAATGTAGTTTAGCGCTTGGGCTTAGTGCCTCTCAGGTTCGAAGGCTTTTCGCGCAGCTAGACATGAAAAAAGGGCCGAAGAGCTTAATTCTAAAAAGACGCTTATTATTAGAACTGCCTATGGGGATTTTGATACTTTCAAAGACATTCCAATTCTTGCTGGCAGTAAAAACCACCAAGATCTAATTGAAATCTCATCTTGCAATAAATATATAAAAATCCTAGGCTCATTTGGCGTTTACATCCTTAATGTACAAGATCAATCAATAAGCATTTACAAAACCACTATTCGCGCAAGCGTGATCGAAACTCGGGATTTTGGTGAAGGCATCGAATGGAGCGAGGAGCAAGCTATTTATGGGAAGGGATGGTCTGAAGTAGCCATGTATTTCTGGCTGACTTCAGCCCCCGCCGATTTTGAAAGCGGCAAATCGATCAAAAACGATCAGATTACCCATTCATTTCTGTGTTTTTAGCCGCCGCGAGTAGCTCGCGGCAGCCATTTCCCGCATTACAGGCGCACCTCTCCTGCATTGGTCAGTAAATGTCGGCGTGCCATCCACAGGTTCGACAGCGCGAACAGCGTCACCAGTTGCGCCGTGTTCTTGGCCAAGCCACGGAAGCGTGTCTTTACATAACTGAACTGACGCTTGATCACCCGGAACGGGTGCTCAACCTTGGCGCGCACCTGGGCCTTGGCCTTCTCGATCTTGCGTTTGGCTTTGTACAGCGGGCTGCTCTTACCCAGCTTCTTATAGGTGCTGCGGCGGGCAGCAACCTGCCAGATCACCTCGCGCCCATCATGTTCGGGGCGCTTTTCGACACCGGTATAACGTAAGCGCTCCATAGACCCCACCTCCCTCTGGAGAGGTTTTGCGTTTTACAGTGGCGTCGTTGGTTGGCAGTTCCAAGGCAGCAGCGCTTCGTAGGCTTCAACGCTGTTGGCCAGCGGCAGGCGTTCGAGGACATGGCGCAACCAGGCGTAGGGCTCCTGGCCATTGGTCTTGGCGGTTTCCACCAGGCTGTAGAGTTGGGCGCTGGCGGTCGCGCCTTTCGGCGTGTCGCTGAACAGCCAGTTCTTGCGACCTATGACGAAGGGCCGGATCGCGCGCTCGGCAGCGTTGTTATCGATCGGCAGGTGGCCAGCCTCGATGTAGCGTTCGAGTCGGCTCCAGTTGCTCGCCAGGTAGTTCACTGCTTTGCCCAGGGCATTCTGCGCCGTGACCTGCGGCTGGGTTTTCTCCAGCCAGGTCTTGAGCTGATCGAGGAGCGGTAGGCTGTGCTGCTGGCGGCCCCGGTAGCGCTGTTCATCGCTGGCATCCTTAAGTTCGCGCTCGATGCCGTAGAGCTTGTTGATCATCCCCAACGCGATGTCGGCACGCCCGGTTTTGCCCTTCGGTTGCACCTTTTGCGCTTCGACGAACTTGCGCCGCGCATGCGCCCAGCAGGCCAGGCGTTCAACACCTTGTTGTGCGGCCACGGCGTTGTAGCCGGCGTAATCGTCGGTCAGGCGCAGCGGCACCTCCTGCGCGCGGCTGGTTGTGTAGTCGAAGAGGATCACCGGTTTGCCAGGCGGGCCACCGGTCTGCACCCACATCCAGGAGTGGCTGCTCGGATCGCGCCCAGGCTCCTTGAGCACCTGCACGCGGGTTTCATCGCAGTGGATCACCGGACTGTCCAGCAGCCTGTCGCGCATCAGGTTGAGCAACGGTTGTAGCAGTTCGCCGCACTGGATCACCCAGCGCGCCAGGGTCTGCCGGGGGATGTCGATGCCATGGCGACTGAGCATCTTTTCGAAGCGATACAGTGGGATGCCGTCGGCGTATTTGCTGGTCAGCAGCATCGCCAGCACGCTCGGGCTGGCCAGCCTTTTCTCGATCAGTTGGGCCGGTTTGTCAGCGGTGACCGGCGCGCTTTCGCAGGCCTTGCAGGCATAGGTCTTGCGAATGTGGCGGATCACCTGAACCTGCATCGGGATGATTTCCAGCTGCTCGCTGGTTTCTTCGCCGATGGCCTGCTTGCGGCAACCGCATTCGCAGGTCAGTTCGTGTTCGGGCAGTTCGTGGATGACCTCGACACGCGGTAGTTCGGCCGGTAACGGCTTGCGCTTGCCGCGGCGCTTGGTCGGCGCAACGACTTCTTCCTCGACCTCAGCGGCCGGAGCTTCAGCCGCCGCTTCGGCCAGGCTTTCCGCTTCGTTGAACATCTCTAGCTGCGGTGAATCCGGGTCGCTGCTCTGCTCGGATTTACGGCCGAACAGGCGCTGGATCAACAGCGCGTTTTGTTCGCGCAGGCGCTCGATCTGCCCATCCTTGTCCTTGGCCAATTCCTGCGCCGACGACAACACCTCAGCGAGCAATTGCTTGAGCGCGGCGGGGTCATCAGGAAGGGTTTCGGGCACAGAAATCATGCCGTGGATTATACCGGCTCAGGTGACGAACCTAGGGGTCAAAACCTGGTGCGGCCGGTTGCGCCACAGGTCGATACCGTCCAACAACCAGTTCAACTCCTGGGCCGTCAGCACGATCGCATCTTCGCCAGGTTCCGGATGCGACTTGAAGCGTTCAGCCTCCAATCGCTTGAGCCACAGGCAAAAGCCGTTGCGCTCCCAATACAAAATCTTCACCCGGCTGCGCGCGCGGTTGAGGAAGACGAACAGCACCGGGTCGAACACCGCCACCTTGATATCCAGCTCGACCAGGGCGGCCAGGCCATCGATGGATTTTCGGAAATCCACCGGCTTGGGGTATAGATAGACTTTTTCGACTTTGGCGTCGGGGCGCATCATGACGGCTGGCTCCAGAAAGAAATTGGAGCTCAGCATTGGCTGGCCTGCGGATCATTTGTAGATGAGGTTTATGGAGCGCTTACACTCATGCCACAGGCCAATCCAGCCTCAATCTGGTAACGTTGGGCCAGGGTCAGCTGCGGGTAATGCGTAGTCATCTGCGCTTGAATCTTTTGGTGTGAGAGCCTGGATTCTATCGGTGGCTGGCCCTCTGCCTATCGTTTCAAGCGTTGCACTTATTCTATGAATTCAGGGCTTATGAGCGTACCCGTAGCGTTGTACGCCCCGGGATTCTTACAGTAGCTGGCCAGGGATAAAACTCGTCCTGAGAGCGTAAGAAACCAAGCCTAGAGTCTTCTGCAGCACTATCCGTTAACTGAGGCTGTATTGTTAGCTAGTCGAGTAGAGGAGCAATCCAGGAGAGAACCTTCCATACTCACTGAAAAACACGGATCACTACATCCTGCGTTAGTTAGATTGCCAATAAATGAGCAGATCTTTTTTCAGATCACCTGGACTAACATAAAAGTCCAAAAAATTTAAAAGAAACAAAACAGTTGCTTAGCAGATAGGGGAGCACCCACCATCTCTACTAGACTTATAATCTGCGGATAGTGCAAATTAGCGACACGATCTAAAATCCGCCTCAACACAAAATAAAAGGCCCAGCTTTGAAAGCCAGGCCGTATTAGATATTTAACCTTTACAGAGCCTAAAGGGAAACCTGGCTTTAGCAGCCAGGTCTTCCAAGACTGACTGACACTACCGGAAGCTGTAATAATTTCGGCCAAGTTTCGCTGGACTGCAAACTATCAAACTTCGACTTCAGGCTGTTTTTCAGGCGCCGGGGCACCGGATTCAGCTTGTTTCTTAGGCATCATTTTCTCGCGGATCATACCTTCAATCTTGTCCATGGTGGCTTTGTTTTCCAACAGCCACTTCATGGTATTGGCCTTGCCTTGGCCGATCTTATTGCCTTCAAAGGCATACCAAGCACCTGATTTATCGATAAAATTATTTGCGACCGCCAAGTCTACAATTTCACCTACCTTACTAATACCTTGGCCGTAAATAATTTGGAACTCTGCTTGTTTAAAAGGTGCTGCAACTTTATTCTTTACAACTTTTACACGGGTTTCACTGCCGGCAACTTCGTCACCTTCCTTCACTGCACCGGTGCGACGGATATCCAGACGTACAGAGGCATAGAATTTCAGGGCGTTACCGCCAGTTGTAGTTTCAGGGCTCCCAAACATAACACCTATCTTCATACGAATTTGGTTAATGAAGATACACATAGTGTTCGAGTTTTTAAGGTTACCCGTAATCTTACGCATTGCCTGACTCATCATGCGCGCGGCCAACCCAACGTGCATATCCCCAATTTCACCTTCGATTTCAGCTTTGGGTGTAAGAGCTGCCACTGAGTCGACAACAATAAGATTAATAGCACCAGATCTAGTAAGGATATCCACGATCTCGAGCGCCTGCTCTCCGGTATCTGGCTGCGAGCACAGGAGATCATCAATATTAACGCCAAGCTTTGCTGCGTAGATTGGGTCAAGTGCATGCTCGGCATCGATAAATGCACATGTCAGCCCTTGACGTTGCGCTTCAGCAATAACTGAGAGTGTTAGAGTCGTCTTACCCGAAGACTCAGGCCCGTATATCTCTACAATACGACCGCGCGGCAAACCGCCTACGCCTAGAACGATGTCCAGACCAAGCGAGCCGGTCGATATGACATCGATATCCATAGTGCGATCTGAACCCAGTCGCATAATGGAACCCTTACCAAACTGCTTCTCAATCTGTGAGAGAGCCGCTTCTAACGCTTTGCTTTTTGCCTGATCCATTCTTATCGACCACTCGAATTAGTAATTAATCGAATCTTACTGATTTGCTTAGAGCGTGCCCCTACGAGAGGAAAGGATACCTCCTAAGTGAACCAAATCTATGCTGCAACACCGAATACTGCATCCTGCAGGCCGACGTGCATGTCGCCCATCTCGCCTTCAATCTCTGCTTTCGGCACCAGGGCAGCAACCGAGTCGACAATGATCACGTCGATGGCATTGGAGCGCACCAGCATGTCGGTAATTTCCAGGGCCTGCTCGCCGGTATCCGGCTGCGACACCAGCAGGTCATCGACGTTGACGCCGAGCTTGCCAGCGTAATCAGGGTCGAGGGCGTGTTCGGCATCGACGAAGGCGCAGGTGGCGCCCAGCTTCTGCGCTTCGGCAATTACCGACAGGGTCAGGGTGGTTTTACCGGAGGACTCAGGGCCGTAGATTTCAACGATACGGCCTTTCGGCAGACCGCCAATGCCCAGGGCGATGTCCAGCCCCAGCGAGCCGGTGGAGATGGCCGGGATCGCCTGGCGATCATGATCGCCCATACGCATCACCGCGCCCTTGCCGAATTGCTTTTCAATCTGGCCCAGAGCTGCCGCCAAGGCGCGCTTCTTATTCTCGTCCATTTAAGTCCTCACGTAATCAAGAAGGGCCAGCTAGCGGCCACCAACAACTGTATAAGTAGACAGTATTATTCCACAGGGCAAGTTGCCCGCCTACCCCGCGTTTGGATTTTCTTGCGCCAGCAGGCGCAACAGCCCAGCCAGCGCGGCCTCAACCGTTTGTCGGCGAACTTCGCTGCGATCCCCGGCAAACTGCCGGTGCACGCTAAATAGCCGCTCACCATCACCCCAGGCCAGCCAGACGGTGCCCACCGGTTTCTCCGCCGAGCCGCCATCCGGCCCCGCGACACCGCTGACTGCCACGGCATAACGCGCGCCACTATGGGCCTGCGCCCCGTGCACCATGGCCTCGACCACCTCCTGACTCACTGCGCCAACCGTGGCAAACAGCGCCTCGGGAACATTCAACTGTTTAGTCTTTTGCGCGTTGGAGTAAGTGACATAACCCGCTTCAAACCAGGCCGAGCTGCCGGGAATCCGGGTAATCGCCTCGGCAATGCCGCCGCCAGTACAGGATTCTGCGGTGGTCACCTGGGCCTTGGCGGCAATCAGTTGCCTGCCCAGCTCGGCAGCCAATTGGGTCAGGGCATATTCATTAGCAGTCATCTGCACTCCGGGGTTAAAGCCAGCCAGGCCGATACCGTACACTAGGCGCTTTTGCGATTCAGCCGGACAGTTAAAACGATGAGCCAAAGCGACCTCAGTTCTCACACGCCGATTGTGAGGTAGTAGCAGCGGCAAATAAGCGCAAGCCACGCACGGCAAGGGCTGGAGTGCTTTCAGCAGCAAGGGCACAAACAAGCATGCCGGCATAGAGTGGCATTGAGTAGCGTATGGTTTGCCCCAATTTTGCCCCATAAATTCCAGGCACAAAAAAGGCCCGGCGCCGTGGGTAACCCCACAACACCGGGCCTTGTTTATCTGGCGCCTATCAAACCTAAACCGCCCTCACCGTCCGCAGCTGATCCCACCTGGTGATATAGCTCAGGCTCATAATCTCGCGCTTCATTCCCAAGCCCGGCGCTATTGGCACCCGGCACGGCTGCAACGTGCCCCACAGCTGTAGGCGCTGCACCAACGTGAACACCCTGCTGGCCTAACCTGACACCTTGAACCGAAAAAGTCTAAACACCCTGCTGGTTAAATCGATACAGCTAACGCTCAAGCAATACAAAGCACGGCGGTTTCGCGCTAGCCGGATAGTGAAACTATTGAGGATGGCCTGAAAAAGACTTCCTGATTTTGGCAAAATATCCGCACTCCACCCGCCGAGTTTTCCGATGAAGCAGATGACCTTCGCCGACGCCGAGTACGCCGGCAAGCGCAAGCAGACCCGCAAAGAATTGTTCCTGATCGAGATGGATCGGGTAGTGCCATGGAAAGGGTTGATCGCTTTGATCGAGCCGCATTATCCAAAGGGTGAAGGCGGCCGACCGTCCTATCCGCTGATGGCGATGCTGCGAGTGCATCTGATGCAAAACTGGTTCGGTTACAGCGATCCGGCGATGGAAGAGGCGCTGTACGAGACCACCATCCTACGCCAGTTTGCCGGGCTGACTCTGGAGCGCATTCCTGACGAAACCACCATCCTCAACTTCCGCCGCTTGCTGGAAAAACACGAACTGGCTGCCGGCATCCTGGCCGTGATCAATGGCTACCTGGGTGACCGTGGTTTGTCGCTGCGCCAAGGCACCATCGTCGATGCCACGCTGATCAACGCGCCGAGTTCAACCAAGAACAAGAACGGTAAGCGTGACCCTGAGATGCACTCAACCAAGAAAGGCAATCAGTATTACTTCGGCATGAAGGCGCACATCGGGGTGGATGACGAGTCTGGCTTGGTGCACCGCGTGGTGGGTACTGCCGCCAACGTGGCGGATGTCACCCAGGTCGATAAGCTGCTGCACGGCGAGGAAAACATGGTGGGGGCCGATGCCGGATATACCGGTGTCGAGAAGCGCCCCGAGCATGAGGGCCGTCAAGTGATCTGGCAGGTTGCAGCACGGCGTAGCACTTACAAGAAACTCGGCGCGCGCAGCGCGCTGTACAAAGCCAAGCGCAAAATCGAGAAGGCCAAGGCCCAAGTGCGAGCCAAGGTCGAGCATCCGTTTCGGGTGATCAAGCGTCAGTTCGGTTATGTGAAGACGCGCTTCCGTGGCCTGGTCAAAAACACGGCGCAACTGGTGACTTTATTCGCGCTGTCAAATCTGTGGATGGCGCGCCGACATTTACTGACGAATGCAGGAGAGGTGCGCCCGTAATGCTGGAAATGGCTGCCGCGAGGTGCTCGCGGCGGCTAAAAACACAGAAATGAGCCGGTAATCTGATCGTTTTTGATCGATTTATCACTTTCGAAATCAGCAGAGGCTGACGTCAGCCAGAAATGCATGGCTACTTCAGAGGATCCTTTATTATCGCGAGCACTCGGTCAATAGTTTGTCATATCCGTAATTCCATAATGGAATAAGCCAAATTTATGACGACAATATTTTCGTCAGATTATCAGCCTTTAAATCAAAACATTGCTTCACTGTGTTTAACGATTTTACCGCGTCCACCTCGGAGCCCGTTTTATGAGCACTATCGTCGCCATCGTAAAAAGTCTTGTTGGCCAAGTATTTGCTGTTTCCCTCGACGGGCTGAAGCGGCAGATCTTCGAAGGTGAACGCCTGCTCATCGGCGAACAGGTCCTGACTGGCCTGGGTGGCGAAGTGACCCTGCAACTGGCTAATGGTGACCTGGTCAACGTTGCGCAGAACAGTAACTGGCAAGCAGCGCCCAGCGCGGCTCAAGCTGAGGACGATAAAGCCGAGCCGAGCCCCGGCCTCGAGCAAGCCCTGACCGCCGGCTTCGACCCCACTGTCGACCTCGAAGCCCCAGCGGCTGGTCCCGGTGCAGGCGGAGGCACTGGTGGCGCAGCGGGTGGCGGGCATAGCTTTGTACTGCTAGGGGAAACTGGCCAGCAGCTTGAGGCAACAATTGGTTTTGAAACGTCAAACATCGGCCTGGACGGCGCTGGCCAGAACGAGTTGTTCGGTGCGGATGGACAAACAGACCAAGCCACTACCGCAAACGCCAACTTGGACACCACCGCCCCTACTGCACCCAGCGTAAACCTGGCTAACGACAGCGGTACCAGTGCCAATGATCTCATCAGCAATGACGGCACGTTGATTATTGGCGGAGTCGAACCCGGTGCAGTGGTCGAATACAGTACCGATGGCGGAACGACTTGGAGCAATACATTCACACCAAGCGAAGGCAGCAACACCGTCTCGGTTCGCCAAACAGATACTGCTGGCAACACATCGCCCTCAACATCGCTGACCTTTACCCTCGATACCCAGGTCGCAGCGCCTACCCTCGCCCTCACTACTGACAGCGGCGTGCCAGGCGACCTGGTTAGCAACGATGGCACCTACAGCGTCAGTGGCACAGAGCCAGGCGCCACCGTCGAGTACAGCACCGACGGCATTACCTGGAGCACCACGGCGCCGGTCGCCGTAGAAGGCATCAACACCATTCAAGTGCGCCAGACCGACGTTGCCGGCAACACCTCAGCTCCGTCGGCGCTCACATTCACTTTGGATACCATTCCGCCGGTTATAACCGGCGACGCCCCAGATAATATTAGCGACGCAACCCCAACTATTAGTGGCACTACAGATGCCACTGACGGCAGCACTATCAGCCTTAGTATCACTCAAGGCTCAAACACCTATAACGTCACTACTACAGTTAACGGTGGCACGTATAGCGTTGACGCCCCGACGGCCCTGACTGACGGACCTTACAACGTCACTGCCAGCGTCACTGATCTTGCAGGCAATACAGGTAGCGCTACAGACGTTGGTACCATCGACACCAGCGCGCCGAGCGTGCCGGTGGTCAACACCCAGACCACCAGTGACACCACCCCGGTCATCACCGGCAGCGCCACCCTGGGCGCCGGCGAGACCCTGACCGTCACCGTCAACGGCGCGACCTACACCAATGTCCCTGTCGATGGCAGCGGCAACTGGAGCCTCGACACCGGTACCGCCACGCCGGCTTCCGGCACCCTGGGCAGCTTCGTCGATGGCCAGTCCTATGACGTCACCGATGCCGCCAGCAACACCACCACCGATATCACCAGCGGTGAAGTCACCATCGACACCAGCGGCCCAAGCGTTGTCATCAGCACCAACGACAGCAATCTGTCGGTCGGGGAGGCCACAACACTGACCTTTACGTTCAGCGAATCGGTCACTGGCTTTACAGCAGGTGACATCGTTCCTACAGGCGGCACGATCAGTAATCTCGTGCAGTCGACAGGTAACTCGGCCATCTGGACGGCGACTTTCACCTCAACAGGAGGCGGTTCGCCGAGCGTCAGCCTACCTGCAGGTAGCTATACCGATTTGGCCGGCAATGCAGGTGGTGCTGGCAGCCTGAACCTCAATAGTGACCCAATTGCCAGTAACGACAACTACCTGGTTTCCGGGCTGGTTGGTCAGTACTTTGGCTACAACGAAGGGACTAACGGCGCCAACCTGACCAGCCTCAGCCAGGTTGAAACCTTCATCAATGGCCGCGCACCTACTGCCACCTTCACAGCCACCAACCTGAACTACGGGCCGGTGAGCAATGACGTCTTGGGTAACGGCACCAGCCTGCAAACCTTCCTCAAAGCTGATGCTGGCAGCTTGTCAACTGATCCGGCAAATACCTCCGATGCCATCCTCAAACTCAACGGTATCGTTAACCTGGCCGCTGGTACTTATCAGTTCCGCGTAACTGCAGATGATGGTTACAGCATCCGCATCAACGGTCAGACGGTTGCCGAATACAACGGCAACCAAGGTGCGACCGCTCGAGAGTCTCTGACCTTTACCGTTCCACAGGGTGGGGCTCAGCAAATCGAAATCGTCTACTGGGATCAGGGTGGAGCGGCTCAACTGACTGTTGAACTTCGCCCGCAAGGCGGCTCCTACAGCGTATTGGGAGGCAGTGCGCTACAAAATGAAATCCCAGCCCTGGTCACCAACGAAGATCAGGCTCTTACCATCAGCCCAGCGACTCTGTTGGGTAATGATACGGATCCGGATGGCAACCCGATCAACATCATCAGTGTGCAAGGGGCGACGCATGGCAGCGTCGCGCTGATTGGCGGCAACGTGGTGTTTACCCCTGACGCCAACTACAACGGTGCGGCCACCTTTACTTACACCGTGAGTGATGGCCTGGGTGGCCTGTCCACTGCAACGGTGACAGTCGGCGTCAAAGCGGTCAACGATGCACCTGCGGCAGTTGCCGATAGCGCTACAACCAATGAAGACACGCCCGTTACCATCAATGTGCTGGCTAATGATACTGACGTCGATGGCGACAGCCTGATCGTTACAGGGGCTACAGCCAGTAACGGTACCGTGGTAGTCAATGCCGACAACACCCTGAGCTTTACTCCAACCGGCAACTTCAGCGGCACAGCGCTGATTCAGTACAGCGTCAGTGATGGCAAGGGTGGGACTTCGAGCTCCCAAGTTACCGTGACGGTCACACCGCAAGCGGATGACCCGCTGCTATCGCCAGTTGCGAATATTTTCGCACTCAATCCAGGCGCCACTGTTATCTCGACAGGCAGCACCGATACGGCGATCAACACTGTAGCGTTCGATGCAGGAAACGGTATCTCACAAGCTGACTTGGAAGCAGAGCTGGGTCTTACATCGGGGTTCCTGGATGGCCGTTTCAACCCAACGGGACCAAACGTCAACCACAACGGCAATGTCAATGTCAATGTCGTTGACGGTAAAGTCACGCACTCCGACTACGACATGGCAAATGGAACCACGGTTAAGTGGAACTTCGCCTTTACCAATGGTGAAAGCCTCACAAACGAAGTACAGAGTGGCTATAACGATTTGGTTGTAGTCATCGTTACAGGCCCAAATGCCAGTCGCGAAACCTTCCTAGTTGACTCTTCTGAATCCAAATTCCCTAGCCTCACCAGCAATGGCAGCTTCAGCTATACCGCGACGCAAAGTGGTAATTACAGTTTTAGTTGGTTGGTGCTAAACGGTGGTGACTCGTCCAAGGACTCATCGCTGTCCTTAGCGAAGGCCAGCTTCACCCAAAGTGGTAGCGCCACGCTATACGGTGCACCGATAGCGCTATCACTTGCGGCACAACTGGCTGATAAGGATGGCTCCGAAACTTTAGGCCTAGTGCTTTCTGGTCTTCCTGCAGGCGCACGCCTGAGCGCAGGTACAGATAATGGCAACGGCAGCTGGACGCTGACTGCCAGCGACCTGAACAACCTGCATCTGCTGCCGCCTGCTGGCTATACCGGTACGTTGAACCTGACGCTAACCGGCACTGCCACAGAAACAGCTAACAACCACACAACCAGCAGCTCGCAATCGTTCAGCATAACCGTTAGTGAAACCACTAATACGCTGACTAATGCGACCTCCGGCAACGACACACTCACCGGTACAACGGGCAATGACCTCATTCGTGGGTATAACGGTAATGACACCCTCAACGGTGGTGCCGGGAACGATCATCTTTACGGCGGGCTTGGCAACGATACCTTGAATGGCGATGCAGGGAATGACTTCCTCAATGGTGAATCCGGCAACGATATTCTCAATGGCGGTGCCGGAGACGACATTCTGCGCGGCGGTCTCGGTAACGACACGCTGACTGGCGGTACAGGTAAGGATTTGTTCCTCTGGCAACGCGGTGATCTGAACACTGCGGGTGGTCGGGATATTGTCCGGGACTTCAACGCCAGCGAAGGTGACCGTATTGATTTGCACGATCTGCTGCAAGGCGAGAATGACGGCAATATTCTCAATTACCTGCGCGTCGATACTGCAACTTCAACGCTGCAGATCAGTACTACAGGCCAATTCGGCGCTGGTGGTAGCCCCGATGTAACCATCAAGCTGGAGAACGGCAGCGGCGGTAATTTCAATATCAATCCTGGCAATCTCAGCCAGGCTGATCTGGTCAACTCTCTGATTGCCGGTGCCGACCCACTGATCAAAATCGACCATAACTGATGACCGCAACCCCGCTACCATAAGGAAGCGGGGTTGTTTATTCAGGGCGGCCAACAAGGCAAGGAACGGTCGATGTTGTATGTAAAGCGTGATGCCTGGGGCAATTTGCAGCAGGTTGAGGCAGCGCCTTTCGAAGGTATGGATGGTGAGCTCCTGGCGGATAGCCAGGAGGCTGAAGCCTGGTATGCCAACCAAACGGTAGAAAGCAGCCTGCTGCAGCTCAAGCAAAGTGACCTGGATATGATCCGGGTACTGGAAGACCTGATTACCGTACTGATCCGCAAGGGTGTGGTGCGTATTACTGATCTACCAGAAGCAGCGCAGGGCAAGCTGGTCGGCCGTAGCAAGGCACGAGACGCCTTGGGTGGTTTACATCGACTGATCAACGACGATGAGTCGGAGCTGATCTAACCCTGACTGGGCCAGCTATTCAGAGCTGTTGCCGCGTCGGTCTAAGAGCAGTTCGCGGACAAGCCCGCTCCTAGAAGGCTGATAGCGCTAGCGCCAAGGTCCCGGCTCACCAAATAGACGCCCCTGTACGCCGTTGATAGCCATGGCGCGCAGTACCTGCCACTCCCCTTCGGTTTCAACTCGTTCGGCAATCAGTGGCAGATCTATGCTGTTAGCTGCACGCTGCATGGCTTCGATAAACAGGCGCTTGTCATTTTCCTGGTCGATATCGCGGATAAAGCTGCCATCGACTTTGAGGTAACCGAGGCCAAGCTTGGCCAGGTTGCCGATCATGCTGAAGCGCCCACCAAAGTGCTGCAAACCGAGGCCAAAACCCAGGCTGTGCAGACGCTGGGTCAGGCTTTCCAACGCGGCCTGATCAGGCAACTGGTCTTCATCCAGCTCCAGGGTCAGGCGCGGCCCCAGTTGCCGGTATTGCTGCAACAGGGCATACAACTCCGCCAGAGCCTGCGGTTCACGCAGGGTACTGCCAGACAGGCTCAGCGCAACGGCAGCCTGATGACTTTGCAGTTGCGTCAACACCAGACCGAGCATGGCCCGATCCAGTCTCGCCGCCCAACCGAAACGCTCCACCCAGGGCAGAAAACGCCCGGCGGGAATCACCCCACCCTGCTCATCAATTACCCGCGCCAACACTTTGTGGTGCAGCACCCGCGCGGGCTCGTCGGCAGCCACCACCGGCTGGAAGAACAATTGAATGCGGCCATGCTTCAGCGCCTGATCCAGCAGGTTGTACCAACTTTGCCTCTCGTCCACGACCAGCGCTTGCTCGGCCAATTCATTGAACGCCCAACTCGGCTGCACCTGACAGGCAGCAAGAGCCAAAGCCGCATCCAACGCTCGGTACAGCTCATCTTCGGCCGCGCCTGGGGCAAAGCTGGTCAAACCGATGTGGGCCACAGGCAAACAGTCGCTGGCACCGGTCTGCTGCAGGCTGTGCAGGGTCTGCTCAAGCTGCTCGGCCAGTTGTTGGACTTCACTACGGGCAAGACCCGGCGCCAGTAGAGCGAACTCACCACCACGGTTACGCGCTAGTGGCCTGTCTGGTTAATCCAATAACTCATTCCGAATTACAGCCAGCTTTGCTCGATGCACGGAGCTGATAATCGACTCAGCCGTTTTGCTCCAGCGGAACGGCTTAGCCGAATGTTCGTTATGAGCCTCAATGAAGCGACGTATCGCCGCTCTCAGGTCAGCCACGCTGCTGAAGGCATCACGATAAAGCGCCCGTCTTTCCAGTTGCGCAAACCAGCCCTCCACGGCGTTCAGCCACGAGGCGCTGGTCGGTGTGAAGTGCAGCTTGAAACGGGGATGCTTCTCCAGCCATTCCCTGACGGCAGCGGTCTTGTGAGTCGAGCTGTTGTCCAGAATTACATGCAGGTCCAGCTCGGCGGGGGTGCTGCGGTCGATCTGTCGAAGGAACTCCAAAAACTCCTTGGCCCTGTGCCGCTGGGTGATACGGCCGATGACCTTACCCGTCAGGATGTCAAAGGCTGCGTACAGACTGGCCGTACCGTGGCGCTTATAGTCATGCGTCCGCCGCTCAATCTGCCCGGGCTTGAGCGGCAGCATGGGCTGTGTGCGGTCCAGCGCCTGGATCTGTGTTTTTTCGTCAACAGATAGCACCAGGGCGTTGTCGGGCGGATTCAAATAGAGCCCGACGACATCGACCACTTTGTCTGCAAAGTGCGGGTCGTTACTGATCTTGAAGGTTTTCAACCGGTGCGGCTTGAGGTCGGCAGCAGCCCACACCTGTGCGACCTGCCAGATGCTGACCCCAGCGTACTTGGCCATCAACCGTAGGCTCCAGTGGGTAGCTTCGCGCGGGACTCGCTGGGTCGTCAGCGTCAGGATTTCCTTGATCTTCGCTTCGTTGAGCTTGCGAGGCGCTCCACTGCGCCGCAGGTCACTCAGCCCCTCCAGACCGGTCTCCTGGTAGCGTTTACGCCATTTGAAGACCACTGGCGCAGAGACTTGCAGCTGCTCGCTGATCTCCTTGGGCGTGAGACCGTTGGCCAGCAGCAACAGAATTCTGGCCCGCTGGCCGATGCTCTGAGGCAGCGATCCCATGCGTAACCAGCCTTGCAGCATGTCGGCATCACTGGGACTCAAGAAGAATGGGGCTGCTGGCCGGGCCATATGGGAGCTCAATTCATGACGATAGAGCGCGCAGTATACTGGCTCGGCATTGGATTAACGAATTTTACAGACAGCTCACTAATACAAAACGCCCCCGACTGAGCTGCTGCAGTTGCTCGGCGACGCTGACCAGCAGCTGATCGGTACGCTGACCGCCTAAACGCAGATTAAGGCCGCTTAGGTCATTAACCCGCAGCAACAGCAGGTAACCGCTGCAGGCCTGCTCCTCAACGTTAAGCCGCGCATGCAGCTGCAAATCGAAATAGCGCCGGTTTGCCAGCCCGGTCAGGCTGTCCTGATAGGCTTCGGCACGCAGCACTTCGCTACGCGCGGCCTCCTCGGCAAACAATGCCTTAAGCTTGCCAACCATCTGGTTCATGGCGTTGACCACCCGGCGAAACTCGGGGGTTTTCGGCAGTTCCGGCAGGCTGAGGAATTCACGGCGGGCAATTGCATTGGACTGCGCAACCATATAGTCCAGCGGGCGCAACTGACGCTTGAGCAGCAGCACACCCAGAGCAATACACAACACGCCGCTGAGGGTCAGCCACAGCAGATTGCCCAGAGGGCTCTGCCAGAGCTTACCGACGGCAAACAGTGGATGGCTGATCACCTGCACCTGCGCGGCTTGCCGCCAGCCGTCACTGACAATCGCATCACCCTGTGCGGCCTCCAGATCCACCAGTTGGGCAAACCATTGCGGCGCTTCGCCGCTGACCGGCACGCCGCTGCGCTCGACTAACAGCTCGCCAGTGGCAGGATCGGTCACACGAATGCTTTCAAAGTAGCCACTGTCGAAAATCGAGCTGACCATCAACTCGATCATCGCGGTATCGTTGACATGCGGGCTGAGCGACAAGCCCAGTGCTGTGGCGGCATCCTGGGCATGGGCACGCAGCTGGTTGACCTGTTGCTCACGCGAGCTCTCGACGCTGACCAGAAAACTGCCGGTGAAATTCACCAACATCAGCACACAGATGGCGATAAACAACTGCTTGAACAACGACATCAAGGGTTCCTAACGAATGCAACAAGGCAACTCTGCGCGCATTTTCCCACACAAACGTCACGGGAACCTGCTTAGGATTAAAACCTTGCAGATGAACACTCAGGGATGTTGCGTTCACACACGGGCACGACTCAGGGTTTATCATGCCGGCGCTTAGCATAGCCCTGCTGGGCGAAGAACAATGATGGAGGGGCCGGGTTAAATCCACACATCGTCCGCCCCCGATCGGCATTACCGCCCCAGCTCCGTGCTCAATGGTTCGGACAACAGCACAACGAACACGCCTGAACGTGGAGATTGACCCGTGTTGCAAAAATTTCTGTTGCTCTTTCGCCTGCGCCTGCTGTTCGGCGCCAGTGTAATGCTGGTGATGGTCATGGGTTGGCCGCAGCCGCCACTATGGCTGCAATGGACTTCGCTGCTGCTGGTGGTTGTCACGGCGATTAACACCTTGCGTCACAAGCGTATATTTCTGAGCCTGGTGTTGATCCTGGGCTTTACCAATATGGCGCTATTGGGTATTGAGCAGATGCTTGAGCTCCCGGAGAACCTAACCCATGGCATCGGCTTGTTCGTTTTCTACTTAGCGATGGTCGCGTCACTGTTTCACCGCGTTACCCACGAGCGCCCGGTGACTGGCGAGTTGATTTACGGCCTGCTGGCCTTTTATCTGCTGCTGGCACTGGCATTTGCCATGGCCTATCAGATGATTAACAGCCTGGTGGCGGATGCCTTTTGGAGTAGCCACGGCAACTTGCAGTTGGATGACTTTGTCTACTACAGCCTGGTCACACTCACCACCGTAGGCTACGGCGATATTCACGCCCTGGCTCCGGCGGCACGTTTACTGGCCGGAGCGGAAGCCGTGGCCGGGGTGATGTTTATCGCCATTGCAGTTGCACGCAGCCTGATGCTGATGAGCGATCGCGATACGGAGGTATAGGCGACTGTTCAACTCTGAGGCAGGCCATGACGAAACAGTCGGGGCTGCCGATTGTTGTGCGCCGAATAACCCGCTGTCCGCGTCATAAAATCGACAACCCTATTTCACCCCGAACGGCTTCTTGCTATGGACAAGCAACGTCGGCAGACGTCTAGCGCTTGGGAAACCCCTGCAGGTGCAACATGCCGAACAGCATGACCTGCGCGCGATCCAACCACACCTGAGGGCGTTGCTGCAGGCGCTGTTTGAACAGTAATAACTCGCCCACATGCGCCACCAAGATGCTGACAGCTGCCAGGTTGACCGGCCAGTACCTGGCCTCACCCAGCGGAACAAATAGATTGGCCAGCGCCAGCAACCAGAACAGCGCCAGCGCGCCTTTGGCAAAACTCAACACATGCATATTGCACACTCCTCGATTAAGGGAGGGCTGAGTATGCAGTGCCGACCAAGGTGTGCCTGCCGATCTTTGTTTGAGGCGCACAGGCTCCAGTTGCGGTCATTGTCGGGCCCCCATTGCGAGTGCCCGCTGTAAACCTGCTAGCGCAGCGTCAGGGCAATCGGCTCATCGCTGAAATCGAAGCAGCCAAGGAAGGTCTTGATCTCCAGCAGACTGCCATCGACCTTTACATCGCCCAGCAGCGCGCCTTTGAGCAGGCCGTTCTCGCCACTCATCACAGTGTCCAGATACGTCTTGTCGAGGGTCAGTTTAAGGGTGGTGCCCTCGGGGATGCCCTGGTGCAACTGCACCACACCGCGGCGCACTTCCAGCGCCCACTGCTCGCCGATATCCGGGAAGCCGAAGCCCAGGGTCAGCTCAACATCATTGGCCTTGTCCGGATCGACACGGGTAATCCAGTTCTGCAGGAATATCCGCGCCGGGAAGTTTTGCAGCATATCCGCCGAGAGAAACGCGCTGCGCATGCTCACGGCCATCTGCTGGACATCCTCACCGGCCAGCTTGCCCTCCAGCTCCATGGCGCTCATCAGGTACCAGTTACGCCAGTTGATATTCATGCTGGCGTAGCCCAGCTTACGGAAGCTGCGCGCCTTGATATCACGCGCCAGCTTGTCCTCGTTGTCCGCCTGAATGGCGTAGCTGGAAAGCTCGGCGGCCCATTGGTAATCGCCTTTTAGGTAGGCGTCACCGGCGGCCAGCAGCAGTTTTTCCCGGCCCCCCATCAAGGCGATCAACCGCTCGGCCTTGTCTTTCGGCGGCAACGGATCGAGGGCCACCGGGTCACCCTGGAACCAGCCCAGATAGCCGTTGTAGATCTGCCGTACGCTGTGTTTCACCGTGCCGTAGTACTCGCGCAGATAGGGCGTGTAGCCGGCCAGATGCGGCGGCAGCTTGACCTTCTCGACCAGTTCGTCCGGAGTCAGGCCCTTGTTCATCCAGCGCACGCTCTGGTCGTGGATATAGGCGATGCCGTCGCGGGTCATGCGCAGCACTTCCTCGACCTTATCCTGTCCGCTGACCGGGCGGCCGTGCAGCGGCACCATATGCTCGGCTTTGTAGGCGCGCAGCCTGTCCAGGCTCTCGACCCACACCACCGGGTCGCGGAACTTGGTACCGCGCAGGGTGTGGATATTCGGCAGGGTTGGCCCCTGCTCCACCTCGGCGCTGATCAGCACGCGGTTATCCGGCAGGTAGACGGTGATTTCGTCTGGCGCTTCGCTGGGCACATGCAAAAACTGCAGATCCAGGCCGGCGATACGCGTGTCGAGCTTGTCCTTGAAGGTCAGGGTCGGCGCGATAAAGGTCGAAGCCTCGACCTTGGCCAGCGGGCCGATCCCGGCGTTCATCTGCTCGTGGTCACTGTCCGGCAGGCCGGCGCCGAAGCTGTAACCGGAACGCACCGAGAGAATCGGCCCGACCAACGCGCCCTGGGCCACCACATTGGCCAACAGGGTTTCGTGGGCGATGATCTGCACCTCGCCGCTGCGCACCTGCTCTTCCGTGACAAAAGCCTTTACACCGTTGATATGGTCCGGATGGAAGTGGGTGTAGACCACAGCCTTGACCGGCTTGTCGCTGATCTTGCGGAACTCGGCCATGATCTTGCGCGACTCGCTGACCGCTTCGCCGGTGTCGATAATGATCAGCCCTTCCGGCGCCTCGATCATCGCCACGTTACCCAGCTGCCAGCCAACCGCCGAATAGACGTTGCCGGCCACCTGGTAGACCTTCTGCGCGAAGTGCTGGGTGTGCTCGGCCAACTCCGGGTGGATCGAGGCTTTGATCTGCTCTTCCGGCAAGGCCGCATGGCCGGCCATGGGTAACGCCAGGCTCAGCAGCACGGCGGCAGTTCGATTGAGTGAAAACATGCGAAGGCGCTCATTGTTATTGACAGTGCTGGAAGATTGGCCAAACGAAGTCAATAATTCCAATGCATTCCAAACTCAATAGCGATGCATTACAGGCATGAACGACCTTCGCCAGCTCCGCCACTTTGTCGCCCTCGCCGAACACGGCCATTTCGCCCGCGCCGCCGAAGCCGTGCACCTCAGTCAGCCAGCCCTAAGCCGTAACATCCAGGCGCTGGAAGCCAGCCTCGGCTGCAACCTGGTCGACCGACACAGCCGCGGTATCAGCCTGACTACCCACGGCCAGCTGGTGCTCGAACATGCCCAACGCCTGCTGGCCGGCAGCCGCGCGCTGAAGAATGCCGTCAGCCAGCTGGGTAATCTGCAAACCGGTGAACTGCGTCTGGGCACCGGTCCCTACCCGGCCGCGCGCCTGGTGCCACGAGCGCTGGGACGCATGGCGCAGCGTTACCCACGGGTGCGGATCAATCTGCAGATTGGCAACTGGCTGGAACTGCGCAGCAGCCTGCTGGATGACGCCCTGGAGTTGTTTGTCGCCGATAGCCGCGAGCTGCTTGATGACCCCACGCTGTGCATCGAGCCACTGCACCGCCACAGCGGCGTACTGTTCTGCCGCCCAGGGCACCCACTGTTGGAGCAACCGACGCTGCGTATGCACGATCTGCTCGACTACCCCATTGCCGGAACCCAGCTACCGCAGGCGGTCGAGCAGAACCTGCGCACACTCAGCGACCGCGAACAGCCGCTGAGTATTCAGTGCGACAACTTTATGGTGCTCAAAGCTCTGGTGGCCGACAGCGACGTGCTAAGCATGGCGCCCTGGGATGTGGTGGCTGAGGATATCCAGACCGGACGCCTGGCCCGGCTGCCGCTGGAAGCAGGTGCGTTGACCGAGCAATCCGCCTACGCCCTGATCAGCCGCGCGGGGCATAGTCTGTCTCCAGCGGCGCAGGCCATGCGGGAAGAGATACTGGCCGAAGATCGACTCTTCGGCCGTCAGCTTGAAGGCGAGCCGAATTCGTAGCGCATCTGGGAATAGTGGTCAGTTGCGCTGCCGCTCCCAACCCTTACGATCATCGCGTCGATCACCACCTCGGCGCTCTCCGCCCCATTGGGCATCATGACGCTGCGCGCGCTGCTGATGGTCGCGGTAATGGTCACGGCGGCCATCCCAGCCAGCCTGCGGTTGCACAACGCGGTAATCATGGCGCTTCTGGTATTTGTGCGTTTGGTAATGGCGCGGCTGCGGGGCCGGCACGTAATAGCGCGATGGGTGACGGTGATCATCGTAGCGTCGCCCGTCATGCTGGTAAGCCTTGTAGCGTTGCGGCTGCGGCACCACACAAACCGGGTAGCGCTGTACCTGATAGTAGGTATTCAAATGGCCGCGATCATAACCACGGTGGCCATAACCACTACCGCCGCCATAGACCGCGCAACCGCTTAAAGTCAAAACCAACAACGCCAGCAGCATGGATTTGTATGACATGGCGGCCTCCTCGACCGCGGATGCGGCAACGACCGTTGTCGCTGCCAGGGATTGCTACCAATGAATAGACAACGGCGCAGGCCATCCAGTGCGCAGCGCCTGCTCTGCAGATTTCATGACAAATTATCTCAGCACTGATACTGCCTTCGCTTCGGCTTACACAGGCCAACCTGGCACAGTCCTCGCTTAGCGTTCTGCGCATAAAGGAAATGCGTACAGCGGCAAGCAGCTTGCAGCCAGACAATCTGCAATGGTCGACTAGGGTTCCGGTTCGCTGAGCAAGCCTGCAGCGAATGGCTGGTCCGAGAGTCGACGACCTCAAGCAGTGGCCACGGCCATGGGGTTACACGGCGGGATAAAAGCCCGGGAGAACGCACAGCACCGCTGTTCGCTTTCCTGTTCCCGCTGACTGACCCGAAGTTACCCATGCCCCTACGCACCCTGCTCGCCCGCCTGACTGCCACCTGCCTGCTCGCCGCCCTGCTGCTGCAACCGGCCCATGCTGCGAGTGAGCCGAAAACCTTCAAGCTGTGCTGGTCGATCTTCGCCGGCTGGATGCCCTGGGGCTATGCCGCCAGCGAAGGCATCGTCAACAAGTGGGCCGAGCAGTACGGCATCCGCGTCGACGTCAGCGAGGTGCCGGATTACGTCGGCTCCATCGAGCGTTACAGCGCCGGTGAGTTCGATGCCTGCTCGATGACCAATATGGATGCGCTGACCATCCCAGCCGCTGCCGGCGTGGACTCCACCGCGCTGATCATCGGTGACTTCTCCAACGGCGCCGATGCCATTCTGCTGCGTGGCCCGGGCCTGACGCTGAAAGACCTCAAGGGCAAGACCGTGCTGCTGCTGGAGAACTCGGTGTCGCACTACCTGCTCAGCCGCGCCCTGGAATGGGCCCTGCTCACGCCTGCGGATGTGACCATTGAGCACGTGTCGGACACGCAGATTGCCGAGGCCTTTCTCGCCGGCCAGGGCGATGCGGTAATCACCTGGAACCCAATCCTGGCCAAGATCAAGCAGCAGACCCAGGTCAGCCAGGTATTCAGCTCCAACCTGATTCCCGGCGAGATCGTCGACCTCACCGTGGTCAACAGCAAGGTCCTCGCCGCCCACCCGGAACTGGGTAAGGCGCTGACCGGCGCCTGGTTCGAAACCCAGCGCCTGATGGGCATGCCCACCGATGCGGGGAGAACTGCGCGAGCCAAGATGGCCAGCGCCGCCGGCACCACGCCGGAAGATTTCAGCCAGCAACTCGACACCCTGCGCTCGTTCTACTCGCCGCGTTACGCCCTGGCCTTTGCCCGCGCCAACAAGATGCCCGAGTTGATGCAGCGGGTCGCCCAGTTCGCCGACCAGCAGAAGCTGCTCGGAAACGACGGCAAGGGCCTGGACAAGCTGGGTATCGCCTTCAGTGGTGAACGTAGCCTGGGCAATGCCGACAACATCCTGCTGCGTTTCGATGGCAGCTATATGCAAATGGCCGCCGAGAAAAATCTGTAACGCGCAGCGCCCCGCAATGCAGCACACGGGCACCGCCACGCACCGCCAGGGCGCACAACCCTAGTGAACTGTCTGTAAAATTCGTTAATCCAATGCCGGGCCAGTATACTGCGCGCTCTATCGTCATGAATTGAGCTCCCATATGGCCCGGCCAGCAGCCCCATTCTTCTTGAGTCCCAGTGATGCCGACATGCTGCAAGGCTGGTTACGCATGGGATCGCTGCCTCAGAGCATCGGCCAGCGGGCCAGAATTCTGTTGCTGCTGGCCAACGGTCTCACGCCCAAGGAGATCAGCGAGCAGCTGCAAGTCTCTGCGCCAGTGGTCTTCAAATGGCGTAAACGCTACCAGGAGACCGGTCTGGAGGGGCTGAGTGACCTGCGGCGCAGTGGAGCGCCTCGCAAGCTCAACGAAGCGAAGATCAAGGGGTTCCGCCCTACTTCGACCCGATGATCGCCAAGGTCATCACCTGGCAGCCAACCCGCGAAGAAGCCAGCGCCGCGCTGAACCAGGCCCTGGCCGACACCCTGCTGTACGGCGTGGAAACCAACAGCCAGTACCTGCGGCAGATCCTGGTCGACACGCCCTTCGCCAGCGGCTCGCCCTGGACCCGCTGCCTGGAAGGCCTGGTCTACCAGGCGAACACCTTCGAGGTGCTGTCCGCCGGCACCCAGACCACGGTGCAGGACTTCCCCGGCCGCCTCGGCTACTGGGCGGTCGGCGTGCCACCGTCCGGCCCGATGGACGACCGTGCCCTGCGCCTGGGTAACCGCCTGCTGGGCAACGCGGAAGGCGCCGCCGGCCTGGAAATCACCATGAGCGGCCCGCTGCTGCGCTTCAACACCGATGCGGTGGTGGCGGTGACCGGCGCGGCGATTCCGCTGAGCGTGGATGGCGTTGCACAGCCGATGAATACCGCGCTGCTGATCAAGGCCGGCAGCACCCTGAGCCTCGGCACCATCGCCGGCTCAGGTGCGCGTTCCTATCTCACCCTGCGCGGCGGCCTGCAGGTGCCCGAGTACCTGGGCTCGAAAAGCACCTTCACCCTCGGCCAGTTCGGCGGGCACGGCGGCCGCGCCCTGCCCGCCGGCGATGTGCTGCACATTCCACCTCTCGGCAATACGAGCAACGGCGCGCAACTGCCCGCCGCGCTGTGCACCGCCCTGCCCGCCGTGCGCGAAATTCGCGTGATCTACGGCCCGCACGGCGCGCCGGAATACTTCACCCCGGCCTATATCGACCGCTTCCTCGCCACCGACTGGGAAGTGCACTTCAACTCCAGCCGCACCGGCGTGCGCCTGATCGGCCCGAAACCGGAGTGGGTGCGCGACAGCGGCGGTGAAGCCGGCCTGCACCCGTCGAATATCCACGACAATCCGTACGCGATTGGAGCCGTGGACTTTACCGGCGACATGCCGGTGATCCTCGGCCCGGACGGCCCGAGCCTGGGCGGCTTCGCCTGCCCGGTGACCATTATCGAGGCGGACCTGTGGCAACTGGGGCAACTCAAGGCTGGTGACAAGCTGCGTTTCATGCCCGTAAGCATCGAAGTCGCACGGCAACTGGCCAGAACGAAAAATCTCGAGTGCGCCGATCTCTGTGGGAGGGGCTTTAGCCGCGACCCAAGCAGCACTGATGTCGCGGCTAAAGCCCCTCCCACAAAAGCCACGACCTCCCTCACCTCGCCCATCGTCCTCGACATCGGCCAGGACGACAAACGCCTGGTGGCGCGCCTCTCCGGCGACACCCATCTGCTGTTGGAAATCGGCCAGCCGGAGCTGGACCTGGTGCTGCGTTTCCGCGGCCATGCGCTGATGCAGGCGCTTGAAGCGAAAAACCTCAGCGGTGTGATCGACCTGACGCCAGGCATTCGCTCGCTGCAGGTGCACTACCAGCCGGAAACCCTTCCACTGCAGCAACTGCTCGATACCGTCGTCGGAGAGTGGGATGCGGTGTGCGCCTCGCAGGACCTGCGCGTACCGTCACGCATCGTCCATCTGCCGCTGTCCTGGGACGACCCGGCCTGCCAACTGGCCATCGACAAGTACATGACCACGGTGCGCAAGGACGCGCCCTGGTGCCCAAGCAACCTGGAATTTATCCGCCGCATAAACGACCTGCCCAACCTGGATGAGGTCTACAAGACCGTGTTCGACGCCAGCTACCTGGTGATGGGCCTGGGCGACGTCTACCTCGGTGCGCCGATGGCCACCCCGCTCGACCCGCGCCATCGCCTGGTCACCACCAAGTACAACCCGGCGCGCACCTGGACCGCCGAGAACTCGGTGGGCATCGGCGGCGCCTACATGTGCGTGTATGGCATGGAAGGCCCCGGCGGCTACCAGTTCGTCGGCCGCACCCTGCAGATGTGGAACCGCTACCGCGACCTCAAAGCCTTCCACGGCAAGCCCTGGCTGCTGCGTTTCTTCGACCAGATCCGCTTCTACCCGGTATCGGCGGACGAGCTGTTGCAGATCCGCCGCGACTTCCCGCTCGGCCGCTTTGATCTGCGCATCGAGGACAGCGAGCTGGCCCTGGCCGACTATCAGGACTTCCTCGCCAAGGAAGCCGAAGGTATCGACTCCTTCCGCAGCCAGCAACGCGCCGCCTTCGACGCCGAACGCCAGCGCTGGATCGAATCCGGCCAGGCGCATTTCGACAGTGAAGAGGTGGCTCCTGAACTGGGCGATGACGCGCCGCTCGGCGCCGGCCAGCACAGTATCGACAGCCATATCGCCGGCAACCTCTGGCAGGTGCAGGTCGAGGCAGGCAGCTCAGTGAAAGCCGGCGACGTGCTGGTGATTCTTGAGTCGATGAAGATGGAAATCCCTCTGCTCGCCCCTGTCGCCGGAACGGTGCGCGAGGTACGGGTGCAGCCCGGCTCGCCGGTACGCGCAGGGCAGCGTGTAGTGGTGCTGGAAGAGGCTCAGTAGAGGTAGGGTGGATGACGCTTCACCCATCCACCAACTGCGGCCTGATGGTGGATGAGAAAAGCGTCATCCACCCTATGCGCTGCCAACACGTTAGCGGTCAGTCGCGGCTAAAGCCCCTTGCACATGACTGAGACCATACGGCCAGCGCTCCATGTTTCAGCAGCGCGAGCCGGTGCCGAAGGCTACAATGCGGCGATTATTTAACCAGCAGAGCCTTGCATGCCTCATCCATCCCCGCTGACCCGCCAATGGTCCTTGATTGTGTTGCTGCTGGTTCTGCTCGGTTGTGGCTTCCTCGCCACCTCCCTTGCCAGTTATTACACCGCTCTGGACTCGATCCGCGCCGGCATCATCAACACCGAGCTGCCGCTGACCTCGGATAACGTCTACTCGGAAATCCAGAAGGACCTGGTTCGGCCCATCCTGATTTCCTCGATGATGTCTCGCGACACCTACGTGCGCGACTGGGTGCTGTGTGGCGAGAAGGACCCCGAGCAGATCACCCGCTACCTGCGCGAGGTGCAGGAGCATTACGCCACGGTCACCAGCTTCTTCGTCTCGGAGAAAACCCACACCTACTACCAGGCCAAGGGCGTGCTCAAGCAGGTGCAAGAAGACGAGCCGCGCGATGACTGGTATTTCCGCGTGCGCGATATGCAGGCGCCCTATGAGATCAATGTCGACGTAGACATGGCCAACGACGACCGCCTGACCGTGTTTATCAACTACAAGGTATTCGACTACCAGCAGCGCTTTATCGGTGCCACCGGCGTAGGCCTGACCGTGGATGCAGTGGTCAAACTGATCGACACCTACCAGCAGCGCTATGAGCGCAGCGTGTTCTTCGTCGACACCAATGGCCGGTTGGTCCTCACCGGCGCCAGCGGCGGACCGATGGACGCGAGGGTTGGCCAGTCGCTCAGTGAAATCCCCGGCCTGGAAGAATTGCAGGCCAAGCTGCCGCACCCGCAAAGCGGCGACTTCGAGTATCAGGAACACGGCCGCGACCACTTCCTCAATGTGCGTTTTATCCCCGAGCTGAACTGGTACCTGTTTGTCGACAAACACGAAGACGACGCAGTCGCCGGCGTCCGCAAGTCGCTGTACCTCAACCTGCTGATCTGCTTGCTGGTCACCGCTATTGTCATCAGCCTGGTCAGCCTGGTGCTGCGCCGCTATCAACGGCGCATCAGCGCCCTGGCCACCACCGACCTGCTCACCGAACTGCCCAACCGCCGTGGTTTCGACCTGCTGGCCAACCAGGCCGTGCAGGAAGCCCGGCGCAGCCCAAGCACGCTGTCCGCGCTGATGCTCGACCTGGACAACTTCAAGCAGCTCAACGACAGCCATGGCCATATGGCCGGTGATGAAGTGCTGCGCCGCTTTGCCAGCGACCTGCGCAGCACCCTGCGTCAGTCCGACATCATCTGCCGCTGGGGTGGCGAGGAATTTATCCTGCTGCTCAAGGACACCACCCCCGAGCAGGCCCGCGAGCTGGGCGAGAAAATACGCCAGCAAACCGAGCAAAGCAGCATCAGCTTCAACGGCGCGCAGCTGCGCATCACCACCAGCATCGGCCTGGCGCAATTGCATGCCGATGAGTCGCTGGAGCAGCTGATCACCCGCGCCGACCGCGCCCTGTACCGGGCCAAACAGGGCGGCCGCAACCGCCTGTGTGAAGAAATTGCATGAATGCTGACACCAGCCGCTGCCCCTGCTGTGGGCAGCTTAACCAGTGCGCCCAGGCTGGCGCCGACGCGCCAGTGAGCGAGTGCTGGTGTTTTAGCGTACCCATCGATGCCGATCAGCTGGCCAAACTGCCGCCCGAACAGCGCAACCGCAGCTGCCTGTGTCCACGCTGCGCCCAGGGCTTTCCGCCCGAGACGCAGCCAGCAGCTGATTAGCCATGCGCCTCGACCGTTTTCTCAGCAACCTGCCCCAGCTCAATCGCCAAAGCGCCCGCCAACTGCTGGCCAGCGGCCGCGTACAAGTTGACGGTGCAGTGGTCTGCGATGGTCTGCGCGAAGTCAGCCAGTTCAGTCGCATAGAGGTGGATAGCGAGCTGAAGCAAGCCGGCAAACCCGCCCGTTATTTCATGCTGCACAAACCCATCGGCGTAGTTAGCGCCACCGAGCATGAACAACACCGCACGGTGCTGGATTTGCTCGATGAGCCAGACAAATCCGAGCTGCATCTGGCCGGCCGCCTGGATCTGAATACCAGCGGCCTGCTGCTGCTCACCAACGATGGTCAATGGTCACGCCGCCTCACCGAACCGCGCAGCCGCCTGGGCAAGGTCTATCGGGTTGAGACCGAACAGCCGATCACTTCTGAGTACATCGAAGTATTCGCCCGCGGCCTGTACTTCGCCTACGAAGACCTCACCACCCTGCCCGCTGAGCTGGTCATTCTCGATAGCCACAGCGCCCTGCTGACCCTGCATGAAGGCCGTTACCATCAGGTCAAGCGCATGTTTGGCCACTTTCAGAACAAGGTCATCGGCCTGCACCGCCTGAGCATGGGCGCCATCCAACTCGACCCGCAGTTACTCCCAGGACAGTACCGTGCACTTAGCACCACAGAAATCGCCGGCATCTAGGACTGCTCGTACTCAAGTCACATACTTAGCTAGCTAACCGACAAACGGTTGTTCGATAGCCCAATATTCACTTGCACCAGCCCGAACGTGGCTGCTTAAATCGAATCATAAGGTCTTTTAGTGACTCATCAGTCACAAGAAGCCATCTAAGCGTTCCATCGGTTACTTGCGCACTGCGCGAAATGGGTTCCTGCCTGGTCAAAGACGCAGCTCCACACCTGCCAAAAGGTCGTGGACGGATGCTCTATTTCAGCCCTAACTGATTGAAAATAAATAACTTATAAAATCCTCCAGCCTGACATCTTGCTGTCACGTCCAGGCGCTTTCCTGACTGTCCTACTTAGCCCGGTTCAACGGCCCAGCCGTTTTGCCATGCCCATTTTTGCGCCAGGAGGAAACGACATGAAGCCAGCCATCGCTGTCGTCGATATTCACAGGACGTTCAAGGTACACACGGAGTTTTACGCCAACCCCAGCGCACGCAAGACCATCATCCTGATCAACGGTTCGCTGGCCACCACCGCCGCCTTTGCGCAAACCATCAAGTACCTGCAGCCGCAGTTCAATGTGGTGCTTTACGATCAGCCCTACGCTGGCCAGTCCAAACCGCACAACAGCCATAGCCGGCCCATCAGCAAGGAAGATGAAGCCGCCATCCTGCTCGAGCTGATCGAACAGTTTCAGGTCGACTACCTGCTGTCGTTCTCCTGGGGCGGCGTCGCAGCCATGCTGGCCCTGGCGCAACGCCCGGCGCGTATCGAAAAGGCGGTGATCACCTCCTTCTCGCCGCTGCTCAACGCGCCGATGCTCGACTATCTGGAAAAAGGCATGACCTACCTGCATGCCATAGACGGCGAAAAGGTCGGTCATCTGGTCAACAGCACCATCGGCAAATACCTGCCCTCACTGTTCAAGCGCTACAACCATCGCCATATCAGCAGCTTGGACAGTCACGAGTACCTGCAGATGCACGCGCACATCAACCAGGTGGTGCACATGGACAACCACTGCCAGATGGACTGCCTGGCGGCCATCGACATCCCGCTGCTGTTTATCAACGGCGAGCACGACGAATACACCTCGCCGGATGACGTGCGCCTGTTTGCGGAGCACCTGAGCGACTGCCAGTTCGCCATCATCAACAACGCCGGGCACTTTCTCGATATGGAGCACAAGAAGGCCTGGCTGCAGAGTCAGGCCGTGATGCTGGGCTTCCTGCAGGCCCCGGCACGCAACAGCTCCAGCTACCGCCCACAGCACGACCAGCACCACGCGATAGCCGTATGACGCACCGCCACACCCCGAGCCTGCAGCGCGTCAGTACAGATAGCCGCGCTGCAGGCTTCATTTCAGCCAAGACTTCCGGTATAAAGGCACCCGCTGCGGGCGTCGTATAGTGGTAATACCCTAGTGAACTGTCTGTAAAATTCGTTAATCCAATGCCGGGCCAGTATACTGCGCGCTCTATCGTCATGAATTGAGCTCCCATATGGCCCGGCCAGCAGCCCCATTCTTCTTGAGTCCCAGTGATGCCGACATGCTGCAAGGCTGGTTACGCATGGGATCGCTGCCTCAGAGCATCGGCCAGCGGGCCAGAATTCTGTTGCTGCTGGCCAACGGTCTCACGCCCAAGGAGATCAGCGAGCAGCTGCAAGTCTCTGCGCCAGTGGTCTTCAAATGGCGTAAACGCTACCAGGAGACCGGTCTGGAGGGGCTGAGTGACCTGCGGCGCAGTGGAGCGCCTCGCAAGCTCAACGAAGCGAAGATCAAGGAAATCCTGACGCTGACGACCCAGCGAGTCCCGCGCGAAGCTACCCACTGGAGCCTACGGTTGATGGCCAAGTACGCTGGGGTCAGCATCTGGCAGGTCGCACAGGTGTGGGCTGCTGCCGACCTCAAGCCGCACCGGTTGAAAACCTTCAAGATCAGTAACGACCCGCACTTTGCAGACAAAGTGGTCGATGTCGTCGGGCTCTATTTGAATCCGCCCGACAACGCCCTGGTGCTATCTGTTGACGAAAAAACACAGATCCAGGCGCTGGACCGCACACAGCCCATGCTGCCGCTCAAGCCCGGGCAGATTGAGCGGCGGACGCATGACTATAAGCGCCACGGTACGGCCAGTCTGTACGCAGCCTTTGACATCCTGACGGGTAAGGTCATCGGCCGTATCACCCAGCGGCACAGGGCCAAGGAGTTTTTGGAGTTCCTTCGACAGATCGACCGCAGCACCCCCGCCGAGCTGGACCTGCATGTAATTCTGGACAACAGCTCGACTCACAAGACCGCTGCCGTCAGGGAATGGCTGGAGAAGCATCCCCGTTTCAAGCTGCACTTCACACCGACCAGCGCCTCGTGGCTGAACGCCGTGGAGGGCTGGTTTGCGCAACTGGAAAGACGGGCGCTTTATCGTGATGCCTTCAGCAGCGTGGCTGACCTGAGAGCGGCGATACGTCGCTTCATTGAGGCTCATAACGAACATTCGGCTAAGCCGTTCCGCTGGAGCAAAACGGCTGAGTCGATTATCAGCTCCGTGCATCGAGCAAAGCTGGCTGTAATTCGGAATGAGTTATTGGATTAACCAGACAGGCCACTAGAGAACTCTTCCGTCAGGCACTTTCGAATGCCATCAGCAGTGTTGGATTCAACAAAGCCGGCATTGGTTACAAATCCAACAATGCCAGAATCACCTACTCGATCAGCGGCCCAACGGATTGCCCGAATATAGCTGTCGTATAGTGCGTTTTTGTTGGTAGCGTCAGACCTAGCCGCATATGTATCGCGAATACGAGAATCTAGTGAGGGGTAGGCTAGATTCGCATTGTTGTCATTGACGCTTTCTTGCTTCGCCGAATATGGCGGATTGCCCACAATCACCCGAATATCCAGCGCCTTCTGCCGCTTACGGCGGGCGCTGTTGTCCACCAGCAGGGCATCTACCAGATCGTCCTTTTCATACATCTGGAAGGTGTCGGTCAGGCAGATACCTTCGAACGGGGTGTACTCGTCGATCACCTCGCCGTGGTAGGCCGCTTCGATATTGATAGCTGCAATGTAGTAAGCCAGCAGTACCAGCTCGTTGGCGTGGATTTCGTGCTTGTACTTGTGCGGCAACTCTTCCGGTTTGATCAGACCTGACTGGATCAGGCGGGTGATGAAGGTGCCGGTGCCGGTAAACGGGTCGATGATGTGTACGCCCTTGCTGCCCAAGGTCTGGCCGAACTCCTGTTGCAGCAGGTGGTTGACGCTGTGAAGGATGAAGTCCACCACCTCAACTGGGGTGTAAACGATGCCCAAGCGCTCGGTCATCTTGGGGAAAGCGTTGCGGAAGAACTTGTCGTATAGCTCGACAATGATCTTTTGTTTGCCCTGAGCACTGTCGATACCCGAGGCGCGCTGCCGCACGCTGGAGTAAAACTTCGCCAGGGTGTCGGTTTCCTTGGCCAGGTGATGCTCATGAAGCGCGTCCAGCACGGCTTGCATAGCCTTGGACATGGGGTTGTGACTGGCAAAACTGTACTCTTCGAACAGCGCATCGAAGACCGGTTTGGTTACCAGGTGCTGGGCGAGCATTTCGATAATCTCGCCATCATTGATGCTGTCGTTGAGATCGTCACGCAGCTCGGCGGCAAAGGCGTTGAACGCGGCCTTTTCTTGGGTGTTGGCGGGGTTTTCTAGAATGCCCTGAATGCGGTCGATGTGGGTGCGGGCAATCTTGGCGATGTCGTTGGCCCAGTCTTCCCAGTGGTGGCGGTTGCCGCACTTGTCGACGATCTTGGCGTAGATGGCTTTTTCTATCTCACCTACTTCATAGGTCAGGTCAGCCTGCTGGGTCATCTGGCCAGGAGCATCGTGGTTATTGCTACCGATGCCGAACTTGCCTTTGCCGGCTTTGCCGTTGCTGGTGCCGCTGGCTTTCTTGGCCTTCTTGTCGGCCTTGTCAGTGATGGCGATGACTTCCATCTTGCGCGGGTCTGAGCCAATCAGATCGAGCTTGTTGACCATGGCGTCAAAGCTGTCGTCGTGGGAACGCAGCGCCTGGAGTACCTGCCAGACCACCTTGTAGGTCTGGTTGTCGTTGAGGGCTTCGTGCGGCTCCATACCGGCCGGTATGACCACGGGTAGCACGACATAGCCGCGCTTCTTGCCTGGTGCGTTGCGCATCACCCGACCTACGGATTGCACAACGTCCACCTGGGAGTTACGCGGGGTGAGGAAGAGCACAGCATCCAGCGCCGGTACGTCCACGCCTTCGGACAGGCAGCGCACGTTACTGAGAATGCGGCAGGTATTGACCGGAGCTTCTTCCTTCAGCCAGTTGAGCTTGGCTTCCTTCTGGCTGGCATTCATGCCGCCATCGACGTGTTTTGCCTCACAGACGATGCGCGAGGCCTCATCAATGTTTTCTGACTCTTGGTAAGCCTCCACAACAGATTGGAACATGCTGGCGATATTGACGGAGCTGACCTTGTGCTTGGTGCCCTTGTAGCTGGGCGAGATGACCTGGCAGAAGGCTACAGCGCGCTTCATTGGCTGATCATCACCCACCAGGTTTTCGGCTAGTCCCTGTTTGGCCAGCGCCTTCCAGCAGCCGACGATTTTGGCAGCGTCGTCCACTTTGAGTTGGTTGTCTTCGTCCTTCAGCAGTTCTTGGAGGCGGCGATTGATCACGCTCTCTTCAACCGTGAGTACCAGCACTTTGTAGTCGGTGAGCAGGCCGCGCTGGACGGCCTCGGAGAAGTTGATGACAAACAGCTCCTTGCCGTACAGCGCTTCGTCATCCATCGAGCACAGGGTGACTTCACCGGACTCGGCTTTGACCTTCGCAGCGTCACCATAGATGCGCGGCGTTGCGGTCATGTACAGGCGTTTGGTGGCACGAACGTAGTCTGCATCGTGGATGCGAACGAAGGTACTTTCGCCATCATCGTCATCAAAGGTCGCGCCGGTTGTGCGGTGCGCTTCGTCGCAGATCACCAGGTCGAACGCTGAGAGGTCGAAATCGTGCTGGGCGCGGCTGATCACGTCGATGGAGTGATAGGTGGAGAAGACCACGCTCATGTGCTCGGCATCGTGGCGCTTGAGCATTTCGGCGGCGAGGCGATCCGCCTTGGTGGTGGCTGGGTAGCGCAGTTCGTGGGTGAACACCTGCACGGTGTCCTCATCGGTCTTGCGCTTCTTACCTACGTCGCTGTCCGAGCACACGGCGAAGCTATGGAGCGGAGTTTCGCTTTCCTGCGTCCATTCGGTGAGAGTCTGCGATAGCAGGG
Organism: Pseudomonas anguilliseptica; assembly: GCF_900105355.1. Lineage (NCBI taxonomy): Bacteria > Pseudomonadati > Pseudomonadota > Gammaproteobacteria > Pseudomonadales > Pseudomonadaceae > Pseudomonas > Pseudomonas anguilliseptica. The sequence continues at coordinate 3,194,656 of NZ_FNSC01000001.1, read as the reverse complement.
ACAGGCTGGGCACCAGGAACAGCACACGCTTGCCCTTGCCAGCCAGACGCTCGGCGATCTTCAAACTGGTGAAGGTCTTGCCCGTACCGCAGGCCATGATCAGCTTGCCGCGCTCGGCGGTCTTCAGGCCAGCCGATACAGCGTTGAGCGCGGTCTGCTGGTGATCCCTGAGAGTTTTCTTGGCCTTGAGTGCGACGGCTTGGTGGGGCTGGTACTTGGCCCAGTCGATTTGGCTTTCTTCCAAGGCTTGCAGGTCGATCTTATTGATCGTCTGGTGTTGCCCCTGCAATGCGTCCTCGGCGTGTTCGCTCCAGTTGTTGGTGGTTGCAACGATGATCCTGTGAGTGAACGGAGCTTTGCCCGAGGCAGTGAAGAAGCTGTCGATGTCCTTCTTCTGAACCCGATAGTCCTCGGCGTACAGCTTGCACTGGATGGCGTGGTACTCGCCTGTGCCCTGGGTTCGCGCCACCAGGTCTATGCCGGTGTCGCGACCGTCCACACCTTGCTCTTTCGCCCAGTTCGAATACGTCCACACCTTGTCGTACAGGTCGCGATAGGTCGCTTCATTGCGCAGGTATGTACAGATCAGCTCTTCGAAGTAGGTGCCTTTTTCACGCTCGGAAGCGGAGGCGGCACGGTAGGTGTTGAGCAGGGCAGAGAGGGCGGACATCGGGGGAATTCCTTTTGAGCTACGCCAGGCGCATCACGTGCGCCAAATGGGCGCGAGTTTATCATCTAGCTACCCGATATTTGGCAAAGAACCTCGCGGGTATCGGCTCATCATTCGTGCCCATTTTTTCCATTGATGCCCAACAATTAACGTGGGCATGAATGTGTTTTCAGGGCATGAATAGCGACTTTGAGTGACCCTAGTTCTATGGCAAAGACCAATAAGTAGTCATGTCTTTACCAAAACCTTCGCGACAGGCAACCACGTCGAGACGCTCACGAGCAGTGCGCGTTTGCTTGGTGGTATATCCATTCTCTGCCATCAACTGCTTCGCCAGCTTTCCGCCTATTGGCCCGTCTCGGAGAATCCGGCGTAAAGCCTCCGCCGGATCGTCACCCGATTCATCTTCACTACCCGCACACTCAACCTCAGCCAGAATTTCGCCGGCACTTCCCTCTATGGACGCCCCCCAGACCACACGCGTTGTCTCAATACCCTCATCCAGCAAGCAAGTCTCAATCGTGTAACCAACGCCTCCTTGGTCGTCGCTGATATTCGACTTGGCGCGAGCCAACACCCGAGAGTCGGAGTCCGACGACTTTGCTGCGACAAGTACCGTACGAGCCAGCGCGCCGAATGCCTGGCTGCCAATGACCCTCTCCGCAGGGTTTGAGGTATTGCTACCTTTGCTGAAATGAGTAATTCCCAGCACGGCACAGCCGTGAGTCTCGGCAAAGTCGACCACCACCTGCAGTGAGCGACGAACATCGTTTGCCTTGTGCATATCGCCGCGCACCATATTGACCAGTGGGTCAAGCATCAGTAATGCCGCCCCGCCGATACGCTCTACAGCCTCTCGTAATAGATCAAAATCTGTTGCCGGGTCGAATGGCTCTCGCTCCCCAGCAGCATTTATTCGTCCTTCGATTATGTGTACACGCGTGAGGTCAGCACCTGCTGCAATCAGGCGCGGGATTAAGGTATCTGCTGGATCATCCTCACTACTCCAGATCAGTGCATTGCCGCGCTTGTGGCAACCAGTCCCGTCCGGCCAATGTCGGCCATTGGTCAGAGTCGCGATAAGGCCAATAGCCAATGTTGTTTTGCCGGAGCCTCCCGCCCCGGCAAGCACAGTCAGTTTCCCTTTTGCTAGCCACTGCGGCCAAAGCCAGCGGATTGCCCGAGGCTTGATAGACGAGGCAGGTGTTAACTCAGCAGCCCAACGCCCAACACTGGGCATGGGCTGGATATCAAGGGTAGATGGAAATTCTTCCACGCTATTCGACCCACTCTGAAGCAGCAGAGCGACTGGCCAATTGAGCGTTTTGCCAAGCTGCAATCTCTGCAGCTACAAAAAAAGCGCGGGCCGTACGTGCATCACTGTCCTTGATCGGCACCGGGAAAGTTAAATCGTTTCGCATTAGCTTATACAGCCCACTCCGCGAACGACACAGCAGGTCGCAAGCGGCGGTGAAACTCATCATCTGGATAGGGACAGGGCTAGTAAAGTCAGGCAGTGAAGGTTCGCTGACGTTTCTTGCAAGGGTGATCGCCAGCAAATTTTTAGGTGCGTCTGAGTGCATCGAGAGATACTCATGGGTGGAAGACGCCCCTCAATTTACGCACGTTTCTATCGCTGGCAAGCGAAGTACCCTACGCCAACTGATAGCTATGCAAAACGCAGCAAAGCAGATTGCGCAGGAACCGGCGTCAATGCTCGCGCACCGCTCGCTCTACACATCGAGACCCACAGAGCTCGCAAGGAAACCTGAGTTTAAAGAACGCCCAGCAGCCAACAACGTGTATGCCTATCTGTATGCCAACCAATAAAAAGCACTCAGAAACCAGCTACCATAAGGAAAATCGAGTCTCCCCCGGGCACCATAAACTCGAAGAAAGGCCTTGAGACTCAAGGCCTTTTTATTGCCCGCAATAAAGCTACAGCACGCCAAAACAACGCTCAGACACAACCCTTGCCCATGCGCCACAGGCCCGCAGAGCGCACACACGAGACGCCAAGCAAAACACCTACAACCCAGCAACGGCATGCCCTGCAGGGGCTTGGCATTTGCCAGGAAGTTAGCGTAGAGTTTGCCCACTGTGTTTGCATGGGTCGCCGAAAATCGTGACCTGATGCAGTAGATCATCTAGATCCGCTACATCCCGCTCGACGTCGCATACCGCCTTGCAACCAGTATTCAGTCCCTCATGTCGAGTAGCGGCTGTCATCAACTCAAGGTTCAAGGAAATACACCATGTCGAATCGTCAGAACGGTACCGTCAAGTGGTTTAACGACGAGAAAGGTTTTGGTTTTATCACTCCAGAAAGCGGTCCGGATCTGTTCGTACACTTCCGCGCGATCCAAGGCAACGGCTTCAAGAGCCTGAAAGAAGGCCAAAAAGTCAGCTTTATCGCTGTGCAAGGCCAGAAAGGCATGCAGGCTGACGAAGTGCAAATCCAGGAGTAATCCTGCCGCTTTGAAGAACCCCTGATGGCAACATCGGGGGTTTTTTATGTCCTACCATCCATGGCGGCCACCCTTCGGGCCGTCGCTACGCGACGTTAAAAATGACTCCCGATCATTTTTTATGCTCTGCCATCCATGGCGGGCTACCCTTTGGCCCGTCGCTGCGCGACGTTGAAAATGACTCCCGGTCATTTTTATGGCCGAGCATTCCCACGAATGCCGTATTGTTGCCGCCATTCTGCTAGCCGATTGAGTAACGAGCCGTCCATGCCGAAACACCTACTGCGCCCGCAGGGTGAATTCCCCAGCGCGGGACTGATCCGCCGCCTCGCCGCGATGTTCTATGACTTTCTGCTGTGCATCGCCTTGCTGATCGTCGTGACCTTTATCTACAAGTTGATCCTGATGGGTTTCTACGGAGAGGCGCAGCTCAAACAGATGTCCGACGCAGGCGCATTAGATGGCGACCCCCTGCTCTCGACTGTGCTGTTTCTCAGCCTGTTTGGCTTCTTCGCCAAATTCTGGACGCACAACGGCCAGACCCTGGGCATGCAGGTGTGGGGCCTACGTATTCAGAACAGCGACGGTACAGCGATCAGCCTATGGCAAGCATTGCTGCGCTTTCTGGTCGCCATTGGTTCCTGGCTACTGCTGGGCCTGGGCTTTTTCTGGGTGCTTTGGGATAAAGAAAAGCGCAGCTGGCATGACATCTACTCGGACAGCCAGGTGATTCAGCTGCCGAAGAATATCCACAAGAAGTAACTAACAGGCATGAAAAAGCCGGCGTACACACTGGGTGCACGCCGGCTTTTTTACGCCTGAATCAACCTGCGCGGCGTAGCAACCAGACGCCGGCCAGCGCGCAGATACCGGCAGGAATCAAGACCGCCAGCAACGGCGAGAAGCCGAACACCAGGCTCGACGGGCCGAGCAGATCCTGGCTGATTTTGAACACAAAGCCCACCAGCACACCAGTAAATACGCGCTGCCCCAGGGTTACCGAGCGAAGCGGGCCGAAGATAAAGGAGATCGCCATCAGCACCAGTGCCGCCGTTACCAACGGCTGCAGCACCTTGGTCCAGAACGACAACCAGTACTGACTGTTATTCAGCCCCTGCTCGGCCAGATAATGGATGTAATTCCACAGACCGGTCATCGACAGCGCGTCCGGCGCCAACACCACGGTGCCAAGCAACTGCGGCGTCAATTCAACATCCCAGCGCTCACTACCCTGCTTAATGACCTCACTGCTGCGCTCACGGAAGTGCGTGGTTGTAACATCTTCCAACTTCCAGTGATCGCCCTGGTACTGCGCACGTCGCGCGAAGCTGGATGACTGCATGCGCTTGTGTTCATCGAAGCGGTAGCGAGTAACGCCCAGCAGCACGCCATTGGGCTGCACGGCGTTGATATGCACATATTCCTGCCCTTGGCGATGCCACAGACCGCGCTTGGCGCTTTGCGCCTCACCGCCGCCCTGAGCCATGGCACGACTGGCCTGAGCCTGGTTTTCACTATAGGGCGCGAGGTACTCACCAATCAGCACACCGACCAGCATCAGCACCAGCATCGGCTTCATCACTGCCCAGACAATCCGACCGATCGACACCCCGGCCGCACGCATGATGGTCAGCTCGCTATTACTGGCCAGCGAGCCCAAGCCGATCAGACAGCCAATCAGCGCGGCCATTGGCAGCATTTCATAAATACGTCGCGGCGCCGTCAGCAGTACATAACCGAGGGCATCAAGCAGGCTGTAGTTGTCCTGGACATCGCCCAGCTCGTCGATAAAGGCAAACAGCAGCGCCAGGCCAACAATGATCCCCAGCACGGCAAGGATGGCGACAAATACCTGCACACCGATGTAACGATCCAACTTAACCACGGGCCACCTCCTGTGCCACACGACGGGCCGCCCAGCGCAAACGCAGCGACTCCCAATAAAGCAGCAGTAGCCCGATCAATACGAACACCCCATGCACCCACCACAAGCCAAGCGCTGCGGGGATTTTCTCTTTATCTAAGGCGCCACGCGCGCCAATCAGCAATGCCAGGTAAGCCATATAAAGCAGAATGGCCGGCAACAGTTTGAGGAAGCGCCCCTGGCGTGGATTAACTCGCGACAGCGGCACAGCCAGCAGGGTGACCACGAACACCAGCACCGGGATCGACAAACGCCACTGCAGTTCGGACTGCATGCGCGGCTTGTCGCTACCAATCAGCTCGCGCGTCGGCATCGCCTCGCGATCGGTGACCTCCACCGCCACTTCTGGCTTGGGCAGCAGCACGCCGTACGTGTCGTATTTGATTGCGCGGTAATCAGCCTGACCTGGATTGCCGTCATAACGGTAACCATTTTCCAGAATCAGGTAGCGACTGCCATCCGCCTGGATCTCCTGACGACCGGACTCGGCCACCAGCACGGAGATGCCGCGCTCCTTATCACCCTGGCTGGACAGCTGCTTCTCGGAGATAAACACCCCAGACAACTCCCCCCGATCCTCGGACAACTCCTCGGTATAGGTCACCCGCGAGCCGTTTTTCATCGATTGAAAACGCCCCGGCACCAGAGTATCGAGCTCAGTCATGGCGCTCTGCTGATTGAGAATCCGCGCCACATGCTCAACGCCTTGCGGAGCCAGGCCCAGGCTCAACCAGCCAGCCAGCAAGGCCACCAAGGCCGCCGGAGCCAGGCTGTAAGCAAACAAGCGCTGCTGGCTCATGCCGGTGGCCGAGAGCACAGTCATCTCGCTGTCCAGGTACATCCGCCCATAGGCCAGGAGAAAGCCGAGAAATAGCGCCAACGGCAGAATCAGCTGCAAGAAGCCGGGCACCCGGTACGCCATGATCATCAGCAGCACTCCAGGGTCGAGCAGACCCTGCGCCGCCTGGGCCAGGTAACGGATAAAGCGACCACTCATAATGATGACCAGCAGCACCGCGCTCACGGCGCTCAGGGTCAACAACACTTCACGGGACAGATAACGGAAGACGATCAAACCAGACACTCCAGGGTTGTCAGGCTCAGGCGGCTAAGATCAAACTAGCCGCACTGCTTGCCGGCTCGCCCAACTGGCGAACCATCGAAAAATAGCCGGCATTATCCTGCAATACTGACGCCTTGTCTTGGGGACACCACGTAATGGAATTTATTGTTAAAAGCGCGCGCCCAGAAACACTAAAAACCGCCACCCTGGTTATCCCTGTTGCTGAGGGCAAAAAACTCGGCGAAATCGCCAAGGCCATCGACACCGCCAGCGCAGGTGCAATCAGCGCTCTGCTCAAGCGCGGCGACCTGGCCGGCAAGGTCGGCCAGACCCTACTGGTGCACAATCTGCCGAACCTCAAGGCCGATCGCGTGCTGCTGGTCGGCACCGGTAAAGACAGCGAATTGTCTGACCGCCAACTGCGCAAATTGATCACCAGCGTTTACAGCAGCCTGAAACATCTCGGCGGCAGTGATGCGGTGCTGGCGCTCGACGAGCTGCAAGTCAAAGGCCGCGACAGCTACGGCAAAACCCGTCTGATAGTGGAAAGCCTGGCCGATGCCGGCTACTGCTTCGACCGCTTCAAAAGCCAGAAGGCCGAAGCCGGCGCACTGAAAAAACTTACCCTGCTCACGGAAAAAGCCAGCCTGACCGACGCCGAGCGCGCCAGCACGCACGCCCAGGCGATTGCCGCCGGCATGGCCTTTACCAAGGACCTCGGCAACCTGCCGCCGAACCTCTGCCACCCGAGCTATCTCGCCGAAGAAGCGAAGAACCTGGGCAAGGCCTACAAAAATCTGAAAGTCGAAATCCTTGATGAGAAAAAACTCAAGGAACTCGGTGCCGGCGCCTTCCTGGCCGTGGCCCAGGGCAGCGACCAACCGCCACGGATGATCGTCATGCAGTACCAGGGCGGCAAAAAATCTGAGAAGCCCTACGCCTTGGTCGGCAAAGGCATCACCTTCGACACTGGCGGTATCAGTATCAAGCCGGCGGCCGGCATGGATGAGATGAAGTACGACATGTGCGGCGCTGCCAGCGTATTCGGCACCCTCAAGGCCGTGCTGGAGCTGCAACTGCCGATCAACCTGGTGTGCCTGCTGGCCTGTGCCGAGAACATGCCGAGCGGCGGCGCCACCCGCCCAGGCGATATCGTCACCACCATGAGCGGGCAGACTGTGGAAATCCTCAACACCGACGCCGAAGGGCGCCTGGTGCTGTGCGACACCCTGACGTATGCAGAACGCTTCAAGCCGCAGGCGGTGATCGACATCGCCACCCTCACCGGCGCCTGCATCGTGGCCCTGGGCAGCAATGTGTCCGGTTTGATGGGTAACAACGACGAACTGGTGCAGCAGATCCTCGGCGCTGGCCTGACCGCCGACGACCGCGCCTGGCAGCTGCCGCTGTATGACGAGTACCAGGAGCAGCTGGATAGCCCGTTTGCCGACATCGCCAATATCGGCGGGCCGAAAGCCGGCACCATCACCGCTGGCTGCTTCCTCTCGCGCTTTGCCAAGGCCTATAACTGGGCGCACCTGGATATCGCCGGCACTGCCTGGATCAGCGGTGGCAAGGACAAAGGCGCGACCGGTCGTCCAGTACCGATGCTGACCCAATACCTGCTGGATCGCGCCAAGGCCTGACCACCCCGTAGCCCGGACTGCATCCGGGCTACGCCTTTCCATACGCGGAATCGCAATGCCCCGAATAGAGTTTTACGTCCTTTCTTCCGCTATCCCGGGCGACCGCCTGCGTGCGGCCTGCCAATTGGCGATGAAAGCCTGGCGCGCCGGCCTGCCGGTGTTTCTGCGCGGCAGCGATGTAGCGCAGTGCAGCGAGGTGGATGAACTGCTGTGGCGCTTTAAAGCGGAAAGCTTTGTGCCGCACAGCCTGTACGAGGAAGACGCGCAAGCACCAGTAGTTATCGGCCTGGACGAAGTGCCTACCAGCGCGCAGGGCGTGCTGATTAACCTGGGCAACACGCTTTCGCCGCAAGTCGAGCACTTCAGTCGGGTGATTGAAATCGTCAACCAGGAACCCGGCCTGCTGACCGCCTGCCGGGAGAATTTCCGCAGCTACCGGCAGCGCGGGTATGATCCCAAACGAGTCGAACTCTAGCAGGCCGTTGAAAAACTACCTGCGTTGGCAATACTGCGTTAAAAGCGGCCTCGGAATGCTCATTTACAACACGTAAACTCTGCTTCCTCGGCCGCTTTTGCCTTGCCTTGCCTGCCTCGCCTACGCTTTTCAACCGCCTGCTAGTTGCCACCATGGACACCCCAAAACCGCCGCAAAAACCCGCTCAACTGCTGAACGACCTGGAGTCGATCCGCCAACTGCTGGGCGATGAAAACCTCGAACCACCGCTGCTGGTCGATTCCCTCGACCCGGATAGCATCCCCTTGCTTTCGGATATCGTTACACCACCACCCAGCGTGGCAGCGATAGCACCAACGCCAAAGCCAGCGGTTGCGCAAAACCTGCGTGAAACCGTCAGCCAGAGCGTCAACCGCGACAGCGAACTGAACCGTCTGGACAGCGAGCTGCGGGCTGCGGCCCAGTTGATCCTGCAGGATGTGATCGACGATTTCGTACCGCAGATCGAGGCCGAGCTGAAACGCCGCCTGGATGCGCGCCTGACTCGCTTGCTGCCGCCGCGTCGGCCATAACCACGCCCACCAGTCAGCCGTACCGCGCGCGCCCTTACGTCACACAGGCCATCCCCGCTATACTTGCCGGCTTTTCCATCTAGCCGTCATAAGGGTCCCGCCGCGCATGGACAAGACCTACCAGCCGCACGCCATTGAAACTGCCCTGTATCAGAACTGGGAAGCGAACAACTATTTCGCCCCGCAGGGTTCGGGCGAGCCCTACAGCATTATGATCCCGCCGCCGAACGTCACCGGCAGCCTGCACATGGGCCATGGCTTCAACAACTCGATCATGGACTGCCTGATCCGCTTCCGCCGCATGCAGGGCCGTAACACCCTGTGGCAACCGGGCACCGACCATGCGGGCATCGCCACCCAGATGGTGGTTGAGCGCCAGCTTGCTGCTGAAGGTGTCGGCCGCCACGACCTGGGCCGCGAGAAGTTCCTGGAGAAGGTCTGGGAGTGGAAGGAGCAGTCCGGCGGCACCATCACCCGGCAGATCCGTCGCCTGGGCAGCTCGGTGGACTGGTCGCGCGAGCGCTTCACCATGGACGAAGGCCTCTCGGAAGCAGTGAAGGAAGCCTTTGTGCGCCTGCACCAGGACGGCCTGATCTACCGCGGCAAGCGCCTGGTCAACTGGGACACCAAGTTCCACACCGCCATCTCCGACCTCGAAGTGGAAAACCACGACGAGAAGGGCCACCTGTGGAACCTGCGCTACCCACTGGCCGACGGCAACAAGACCGCCGACGGCAAGGACTACCTGATCGTCGCCACCACCCGCCCGGAAACCATGCTCGGCGACAGCGCCGTGGCCGTGCACCCGGAAGACGAGCGCTATAAAGCCCTGATCGGCACCTTCGTCGAGCTGCCGCTGGTGGGCCGCCGTATCCCGATCATCGCCGACGACTACTGCGACCCCGAGTTCGGCACCGGCTGCGTGAAGATCACCCCGGCCCACGACTTCAACGACTATGAAGTCGGCAAGCGCCACAACCTGCCGCTGCTGAATATCTTCGACAAGGATGCCCAGGTTCTCGCCAAGGCCCAGGTGTTCAACATCGACGGCAGCGTCAACAGCGAGATCGACGGCAGCCTGCCGACCGAATACGCCGGCCTGGACCGCTTCGTCGCCCGCAAGCAGATCGTTGCCGCCTTCGAGGCCGCCGGCCTGCTGCAAAGCATCGACGACCACGCCCTGAAAGTGCCGAAGGGTGACCGCTCCGGCACCGTCATCGAGCCCTGGCTGACCGACCAGTGGTACGTCTCCACCAAGCCGCTGGCCGAAAAAGCCATCGCCGTGGTCGAGAGCGGCGAAATTCAGTTCGTGCCCAAGCAGTACGAGAACATGTACTTCAGCTGGATGCGCGACATTCAGGACTGGTGCATCAGCCGTCAGCTGTGGTGGGGCCACCGTATTCCAGCCTGGTACGACGAGGCCGGCAACGTCTACGTCGGCCGTGACGAGGCGGAAGTCCGCGCCAAGCACAACCTGGGCGATGCCAACCTGCGCCAGGACGAAGACGTGCTGGACACCTGGTTCAGCTCCGGCCTGTGGACCTTCTCCACCCTCGGCTGGCCGCAGCAGACCGACTTCCTCAAGACCTTCCACCCTACCGACGTGCTGGTCACCGGCTTCGACATCATCTTCTTCTGGGTCGCCCGGATGATCATGCTGTCCACCCACCTGACCGGGCAGATCCCGTTCAAGACCGTGTACGTGCACGGTCTGGTGCGCGACGGCCAGGGCCAGAAGATGTCCAAGTCCAAGGGCAACGTGCTCGACCCGCTGGACATCGTCGACGGCATCGAGCTGGACGCCCTGCTGGAGAAACGCACCAGCGGCATGATGCAGCCCAAGCTGGCCGAGAAGATCGCCAAGCAGACCCGCGCCGAGTTCCCCGAAGGCATCGCCGCCTACGGCACCGACGCCCTGCGTTTCACCAACCTGGCGCTGGCCTCCACCGGTCGCGATATCAAGTTCGATATGGGCCGGGTCGAGGGTTACCGCAACTTCTGCAACAAGATCTGGAACGCCGCCAACTTCGTACTGGAAAACACCGACGGCCAGGACACCGGCGTCAATGGCGAGCCGGCTGAGTTGTCCTCGGTGGACCGCTGGATCATTTCTGCCCTGCAGCGCACCGAAGCCGACGTCACCCGCCACCTCGACGCCTTCCGCTTCGACCTGGCCGCGCAAACGCTGTACGAGTTTATCTGGGACGAGTACTGCGCCTGGTACCTGGAGCTGGTCAAGCCGGTGCTGTGGGACGAGAACGCACCCGTCGAGCGTCAGCGCGGCACCCGCCGTACGCTGGTGCGTGTGCTGGAAGTGGCGCTGCGTCTGGCCCACCCTTTTATGCCCTTTATCACCGAAGAAATCTGGCAGCGCATCAAGGCGCAAGCCGGCGTCAGCGGTGACACCATCATGTTGCAGGCCTGGCCAGTGGCCAATGAAAGCCGCATCGATGCTGCCGCCGAAGGCGACATCGAGTGGGTCAAGCAGCTGATGCTCGGCCTGCGGCAAATCCGTGGCGAGATGAAAATATCCATGGCCAAGCGCATCGACATCATCCTGGCCAACGCCAGTGACGAAGATCGCCGCCGCCTGGCCGACAACGCGCCGCTGCTGAACAAGCTGGCCAAGCTGGAATCGGTACGCGTACTGAGCGCCTCGGAAGAAGCGCCGATGTCCGCTACCGCTCTGGTTGGCGATATGCAGGTGCTGGTGCCGATGGCCGGGCTGATCGACAAGGACGCCGAACTGGCGCGCCTGGACAAGGAGATCGCCCGTCTCGACGGCGAGGTCAAGCGCGTCGGCGGCAAGCTGAGCAATGAAGGCTTCGTCGCCAAGGCCCCGGCCGAAGTGCTCGATAAAGAGCGCGCCAAACTGGCCGAAGCCGAGCAAGCCCTGAGCAAGATGGTTGAGCAGCGCGGCAAGATCGCCGCACTCTGATCCACTGGCAACACCCGCAGCCCGCGCCCTAATCGGCGCGGGTTTCGTTTTTTTGTAGGAGGGGCTTCGCCGCGAGCTTTAACAGAAAAGTCGCGGCTAAAGCCCCTCCCACGGCTCACCTGATTTACCGGTACACCCATGACTGATACGCGCTCCCCTTCCCTGCTTGATGCCCTGCTGCCGATTGGCGTGCTGGTGGTGTTGCTGGGTCTCTCCGTTTACCTGTATGGCGACAGCTCCTCCAGCGGGCCGAACCAGATCGCACTGATGTGTGCGGCCTTTGTCGCCGGCCTGGTCGGTCTGAAGAACGGCCTGCAGTGGGCGCAGATCGAAGAAGGCATCCTCGCCGGCATCCATATGGCGATGAAGGCCAACCTGATTCTGCTGGCAGTCGGCGCCCTGATCGGCACCTGGATTCTCGCCGGCACCGTGCCGACCATGATCTGGCTCGGCCTCAAGCTGATCTCAGCAGAGTACTTCTACGTTACCAGTTGCCTGATCTGCGCCCTCACCGCGCTTTCCATCGGCAGCTCCTGGACGGTTGCCGGCACCCTGGGCATCGGCCTGATGGGTGTGGCCGCCGGCCTGGGCCTGGACCCGGCGATTACCGCCGGGGCGATCATTTCCGGCGCCTACTTTGGCGACAAACTCTCTCCGCTGTCAGACACCACCAACCTGGCACCCGCTGCAGCCGGAGCGGATCTGTTTGCGCACATTCGCCTGATGCTGCGCACCACGGTGCCGGCCCTGCTGATTGCCCTGGTGCTGTTCTTTATCCTCGGCCAGCAGGCCAGTGCCAGCCATGACACCGCACGCATCGCCGAGGTGCTGACGGCGCTGGAAGCTCAGTTCAGCCTGGGCTGGCACCTGTTGCTGCCGGTGGCGCTGCTGCTGTTTCTCGCCGTGCGCCAGTGGGCGGCCTTTCCGGCGGTGTTTGTCGCCGCGCTGCTCGGCGGCATCTTTGCCGTGGTCTTTCAGCCCGAGGTAATGGCCCGCCTGGCCGATCCAGCCGCCGGCAGTCTGGCACCGCTGAAAACTGTGTGGAGCGCATTGTTTGCCGGCTACGAGTCAAACAGCGGCAACCCCGCGCTGGACGGTCTGCTGTCCAAAGGCGGCATGGCCAGCATGCTCACCACCGTGTGGCTGATCATCTGCGCCATGTGCTTTGGCGGCGTGCTGGAAAAACTCGGCCTGCTGCAAAGCACCCTGCACCTGGCAAAAAGCACCAGCAGCCTGATCGCCAGCACCATTGCCACCACCATCGGCACCAATATCATCACCTCCGACCAGTACATCGCCCTGGTCCTGCCGGGCCGCATGTACCGCGCCGAGTATGAAAAACGCGGGCTGGCACCGGTCAACCTGTCGCGCGCCCTGGAAGACGGCGGCACCCTGACCTCGGTACTGGTGCCATGGAACACCTGCGGCGCTTATATGGCTGCGACGCTTGGCGTGGCGACCCTGAGTTACCTGCCGTACTGCTTCTTCAACCTGCTGATGCCACTGCTGGCAATCACCCTGGCCTTTATCTTCCCGCCACAGGCTGTGATGCCTGCCCACGCCGAACGCGACGACCTGTCGCAGGCCTGAGCCAAAACCCGCCCGCGACTGCGTACCCCGCGCAGTTCGGGCGCGTCAGCGCTAACCAATCAGTCAGAAAACACCTGCGCAAGTCGCAGGCAGGCTCGCTGGCGATAAATACCCTCCCAATTTCCGAGTATTTCAGGCATCTTCGTCGACGCATCAAAAGCCTCCGGCACCTCTAATTCAATAAAAAAGCCCTGCAAATGGAATTCTGACCATGTATGCGTTGATGGCATTGATCTTTGTCCTCGGTTACCTGTGCATCGCCCTCGAACACCCGCTGAAAATCGATAAAGCCGCGTCAGCCATCCTTACCGCAGTGATCTGCTGGACCCTGCTGGTACTGGGTGCCGACAGCATCCTGCCGTTGATCGGCGCCGCTACCGCCGGCGCCAGTGGTAATGACCATCACGTCACCGAAGAGCTGCGCCATCATCTGGGTGAAATCTCCGAAATCCTGTTCTTCCTCATGGGTGCCATGACCATCGTCGAGCTGATCGATGCCCATGAAGGTTTCAAGGTCATCACCGACCGTATTCGCACCAACAAGCGTGTGCACCTGCTGTGGCTGGTGGGCGTGATTACCTTTTTCCTGTCGGCGGCGCTGGATAACCTGGCCACCACCATCGTGATGATCTCGCTGCTGCGCAAACTGATTGATGATCAGAAAGAACGCTGGTTCTACGCCGGCATCGTGGTGATCGCCGCCAACGCCGGCGGGGCTTGGTCGCCAATAGGCGACGTGACCACCACCATGCTGTGGATCGGCAACCAGATCACCGCCAGTGGCATCGTGGTCAAGCTGATCATCCCCAGCCTGATCTGCCTGCTGGTGCCGCTGACCATCATGAGCTTCGTGCTCAAGGGCGAAATTACCCCGCCCAAGCTCAAGCAAAGCCGCGAAAGCCGTCGTGACCCGACCACGCCATTCGAGCGCAACCTGGTATTCGTGCTGGGCCTCGGTGCGTTGATCTTCGTGCCGGTGTTCAAGACCATCACCCACCTGCCGCCGTATATGGGCATCCTGTTCGGCCTCGGCGTACTCTGGGTTACCACCGAAATCATCCACCGCAGCAAGAACAGCGAAGACAAGGACCCCCTCTCGGTGGTCGGTGTACTGCGCCGCATCGACGTCACCAGTGTGCTGTTCTTCCTCGGCATCCTGCTGGCGGTGTCCAGCCTGTCGACTGCCGGTCATTTGATCGACGTCGCCACCTACCTGAAAGACAGCCTGGGCAATGTCTACACCATCGCCATGTCCATCGGCCTGCTCTCCGCCGTGGTGGATAACGTGCCGATGGTTGCCGGCGCGATGAAAATGTACCCGCTGGTCAGCCCTGAAGCCCTGGCCGTAGCGAGCAACGAAAGCGGCTGGTTAAGCAATTTCGTGGTCAACGGCCACTTCTGGGAAATGCTCGCCTACTGCGCAGGCACCGGCGGTAGCTGCCTGATCATCGGCTCGGCAGCCGGCGTGGCCGCCATGGGCATGGAAAAGATCAACTTTATCTGGTACCTGAAGTACATCAGCGGCCTGGCCTTTGCCGGTTATATCGCCGGCGCCCTGAGCTATATCGCGCTCTTTGCCATGTAGCTTGAAACCCAAACCAAGGCACAGGAGCCTCTATGGACGTCAGCAAAACCCGCAGCAGCTTCTACCGCCGCCTGTACGTGGCCTGGCTGATCGACAGCGGCACCGCCACCAACGTGCCCGCGTTGATAGACGCTACCGGCATGCCCCGGCGCACCGCCCAGGACACCTTGAACGCCCTGGCCGAGCTGGATATCGATTGCGCCTTTGCCCAACAAAGCGGTGAGCGTAATAACGCCGGGCACTATGAAATTCGTGACTGGGGCGCGATCAATCCGCAGTGGATTGCCGCAAACCTGGCGCAGATAAAAGCCGTACTCGGCTACCCCTGAAGCCACGAGGCCGCCATGCGCAGTTCCTCCCGCCTGCTGCTGGTCATCCTGTTCCTGCTGGGCCTGTTCGTGCTGTTCGAAACCCTGGGCATACGCGCGCAGTTCAACCTCGACGCCTTGCAGGCGCTGCTCCTGATGCACCCGGTCGTCGGCCTGCTGTTGTTTACCCTGCTATTTGCTCTGGGCAATCTGATCCAGATTCCCGGCTGGGTATTTCTCGCCGCTGCGGTGCTGGCCCTGGGACGGGTATATGGCGGCGTCGTCACCTATATCGCGGCCTGCGTGTCCTGCACCGCCACCTACATCGCCATTCGCTATCTGGGCGGAAACGCCCTGCGTGAGCTGGACAACCCGCTGGCGCAACGTCTGTTAAACGGCCTTGATCGCCACCCACTGGCCAGCATCATCAGTCTGCGCATGCTGTTTCAGACCGTGCCGGCGTTGAACTACGCGCTAGCCTTATCTGGCGTGCGCTTTCGCATCTACCTGCTCGGCACCCTGCTCGGCCTGCCGCTACCCATTGCCTTGTACTGCGTGTTCTTCGACTACCTGGCCATGCTGCTCAATATTGCCCACTAGCACCGGCATTCAGCGTTTACCTCCAGTCAGCAAGCAACCTGCGCCCAGCTGTGGGAAAATCCCGCGCCCCAAGCCTTAGATTCGTCTGCCATGTCCTTGCCGCCGAAACGTCCCAGCCGTAAACCTGCCACACCGCGCACTGCGCCCAGTAAACCTGTGGCCAGCCCGGCCGATGCGAGCAAGGGCCAGTTGCACCCACGCAATCGCCACCAGGGCCGTTATGACTTTCCCGCGCTGATCAAGGCCAGCCCGGAGCTGGCGGCCTTCGTGATCATCAACCCCTATGGCAAGGAGAGCATCGACTTCGCCAACCCGGCAGCGGTCAAGGTGTTCAACCGCGCGCTGCTCAAGCAGTTCTATGGCATCGCGCATTGGGATATTCCGACGGATTACCTGTGCCCGCCGATTCCGGGGCGTGCCGATTACCTGCATTACCTGGCCGACCTGCTGGCCGCCAGCAATGGCGGCGAGATTCCACGCGGGGCCAGGGTGCGTGCACTGGATATTGGCGTCGGCGCCAACTGCATCTACCCGCTACTGGGTCACCGCGAATATGCCTGGCAGTTTCTCGGCTCGGACATCGCCGCCAGCGCTATCGCCTCAGCCAAGACCATCGTGCAGGCCAATCCGGGTTTGAGCGAGGCAATTGAGTTGCGCCAGCAGCGCGACAGCGCGCATATCTTTCAGGGCTTGCTGCACCCCGATGAGCGCTTCGACCTGACGCTGTGCAACCCGCCCTTCCACGCCAGTGCGGAAGAAGCCAGCAGCGGCAGCAAACGCAAATGGCGCAACCTCGGCAAGCTCGACCCCAAACGCAAACTGCCAGTGCTGAACTTCGGCGGTCAGGCGGCAGAGCTGTGGTGCAAGGGCGGTGAAGCGGCGTTTGCCAGCCAACTGGTTAAGGAAAGCGCCGAGATTGGCCAGCAGGTACTGTGGTTCAGCAGCCTGATTTCCAAGGCCGGTAACCTGCCGGGCGTATACAGCGCGCTAAAAAAGGCCGGCGCGCTACAGGTGCAGACTGTGGAGATGGCTCAGGGGCAGAAGCAGAGCCGCTTTGTTGCCTGGACCTTTCAGACGGCGGAACAGCAGCAGGCCTGGCGCAAAGCCCGCTGGTCGTAGGCTGGCAACGCGATGACACGGCGAACGTAGGTTGGGTTGAGGAGCAACGCGACGAAGCCCAACAGGGTATGCCGGTACACGTTGGACTTCGCTGCGCTCAGCACCAACCTACCAGTTACACGCAACGGCCATATCTCATCTACCAGGGCAGCCAGCCGCCTAGGACCAGCCACACCCCAGCCAGCCCCATGCTCAGCAGGGTTACCGGCACGCCGCTGCGGGCAAAGTCGACAAAACTCAGCGGCACGCCCTGACGCCGCGCGCTTTCGGCGACGATCAGATTCACCACGCTGCCAATCAGCAGTAGGTTGCCGGCCAGCGTCGACATGATCGCCAAACCCACCAGCAAGGCCTCGCCGGCCTCCGGCAACACGCCCAACAGCAACATCACGTAGGGCACATTGCCAATCAGGTTGCCGGCCAGCAGCGACAAGCTCGCCAGGGTGATCACCCCATGGGGTAACAGGCCCAAATCGGCCAGATTGCCGGCCAAACCGACGACCTGCGGCAGGCTCATCGCCGCGCCCGTCACCACGAACAACCCGGCAAACAGCAGCAACAGGTTCCAGTCAACCTTCTGCACATAGTCGCGGCTGTCCACCCGCCGCGACAGCATCACCAGTACCGCAATCAACAGGGCGGAAATCTCCCGCGGCATGCTGGTGGAAAACAGCCCGAGCAGCACCAGGCTGGCCAGCAGCGGTTTCAGGTAACTGCGCACGCCACAAATGTGCTGCACCGGGGTTTCCGCCTGCACCGCCGGTTTGGCCGTACCCCAGCGTTTGCGCCACTGCAGCCAGATCACCGCATAGGTGATGGCTAACGCCGCCAGTGCCGGCGGGCCGGCAATCCAGGTGTAGGACCAGAAATCCAGGCCACCAGCCTGGCCAATCAGGATGTTCTGCGGATTACCGATCAGGCTGGCGCTGGAGCCGGCATTGCACGACAGCGCCAATGCCAGGAGAAACGGCCGCGGGTCGAGGCCACGGGCCAGCAGGCTGTGGCACAGCAGCGGAGTCAGAGCGAAGGCGACGATGTCATTGACCAGCAACGCCGACAGCACACCGCCCAACAGGACCACCCCCAGCAGCAACAGCACCGACTGCTCGGCATAGTGGCTGAGTTGCTGGTTAAGCCAGGCGTACACACCAGAGAAGTCGAACTGCGCACTGATCAGCATCAGCGCCAACAGCAGCAACAGCGCGCCGGCATCCAAATGGCTGGCTGCCTCGCTGGGTGTCTGCGCACCACTGACCAGCAGCAACAACGCCGCGCAGCCGGCAATCCAGCTGCGATCGACGCGCAGGCCACGGATGCCCCCTGCGGCCATGCCCAGGTAGGTCAGTACAAACAGAATCGATACGACCCAAACGGTCATGCGCCTGCCATCCCCCTCATACCTGCGCGATTGCGCTGCAGCACTCTAAAGGGCGTGAGGCTGACGGGGAACTGGCCGCAAAGAAAAAAGCGCCAGGAGCAATTTTCAACGCCGCGCAACGACGGCCCGAAGGGTGGCCGCCAGGGATGGCAGGCCATAAAAAGCCGGCGCAACGGCCGGCTTGTTCGGTACTCGGCCAGACGCAGGCAGCGCGCCTGACCACAACAGGCGTATTACTTGAGCAACTCGAACACCGCCACGTTGCCGCTCTTCTCCAGGCCAGTGACCAGGAAATGCCGCCCCTCACGCTCAACATGAGCCAACCCTTCCGGCGCCAGGTTGCCGGAGCCTGCGCCTTCACCGGCACCCACCACCTGCAACACCTTGGGTTGCTCGGCCAGGTCAAGGTCGATCAGGGCCAGGGCATCGGCGCGCTCCAGGGTCGCCACCGCCAGACGCTTGCCGAAGGCATCGAAACTCACCACACCTTCCGGCTCGCTGCCCTTGTTGGGACTGCGCGCATCCGGGTAAACACCGGCCTGAGCGGCCATATCATCCAGCTGGCTGCCGGTATCACCGAGCAGCTTGCCGCTCATGGCATCGAACACACTGACCGTGCGTCCACCACCGCTGGGCAGGCCAGCCTTGGTCTTGGCGACTTTCGGGTCGGTATCGCCTTCATCAGCGCTAACCAGGTAACGGCCATCGGCGCTCACCGCCAAGGCATCCGGCTCGCGCAGGGCAAACAGCTCGGCCGCCGGGGTGTATTTTCCGTCATCGACGATATCCGCGGCATGGCGCACGGTACCCAGACCAAACACCTTGTCCAGCTTGCCTTGCAGCACATCAACCACCGCAATCGCGTTGTTCTCTTGCAGGCTGACGTAGGCACGCGCGCCGTCCGGGCTGAAGGTCACGTATTCCGGCTCGATATGCTCGGGGCTGGTGCCGAACGGCACTTTCAACTCTTCGCCGTCGATCACCCGTTCCAGCAGACGCTTATGCTCAGCCTGGGTCGCGCCCTCGACACCTTTCAGGTCCGGCAGGGTAATCAGGCTGTGCTTGGCCGCCGCCACGCCGCCACGCAGGTCGATCAGGCTGATCGAGCCTTCACCGCTGCGAAAACCCTCGCCGTCACGCACATAGCCTTCGCCTTCGTTGGCCACCACGATGAAGTCGCCTTTAGGCGAAAACGCCAGGCTGTCAGGCCAGATACCAATTTCAACGGTATTAAGCAGCTTGCCATCGGCCACCGAACGCAACTCGACGCGACCGTTTTTCAGGCCATCGCTATTGCGAATACACACGGCAAACAGGTCTTCGCTGGGGTGGAAAATTACCGAAGTGATTTCCCCCGTGCCGGCTGCCACCAGGTTATGCCGGGCAATGCGCTTGAGCCCCTTGGCCGGGTCCAGCTGCAGCACATCGACCAAGCCTTCGGCGCTATTGGACACAATCACGCGCATGCTCGAAGCCTGCGCGCTGACAATTTCAGTGTCGGCAGCGAAGCCGCTCTCGTACAGCGCCAGGGGTTTAAGCTCAAGAGCAGAGGCCAATGGAGCCAGGGCAAAAAGCGCGCAAAGTGTAGAGATTCGCAGCACAGTAACTATCCTTATGCAGAGACATGGGGATTGAACAAATCCGCAGCAGTCTTCATCCGCACGATGACGTTTTAATGAAGCATTAATGGCGTTTTATCTGCGTCTGCGCAGTGGTATTACTAGGGCATAAATACATGCAGGCGATATTCCCGGTTGTCACTAAGGATCCTCTGAAGTAGCCATGCATTTCTGGCTGACGTCAGCCTCTGCTGATTTCGAAAGTGATAAATCGATCAAAAACGATCAGATTACCGGCTCATTTCTGTGTTTTTAGCCGCCGCGAGCACCTCGCGGCAGCCATTTCCAGCATTACGGGCGCACCTCTCCTGCATTCGTCAGTAAATGTCGGCGCGCCATCCACAGATTTGACAGCGCGAATAAAGTCACCAGTTGCGCCGTGTTTTTGACCAGGCCACGGAAGCGCGTCTTCACATAACCGAACTGACGCTTGATCACCCGAAACGGATGCTCGACCTTGGCTCGCACTTGGGCCTTGGCCTTCTCGATTTTGCGCTTGGCTTTGTACAGCGCGCTGCGCTTACCGAGTTTCTTGTAAGTGCTACGCCGTGCTGCAACCTGCCAGATCACTTGACGGCCCTCATGCTCGGGGCGCTTCTCGACACCGGTATATCCGGCATCGCCCCCCACCATGTTTTCCTCGCCGTGCAGCAGCTTATCGACCTGGGTGACATCCGCCACGTTGGCGGCAGTACCCACCACGCTGTGCACCAAGCCAGACTCGTCATCCACCCCGATGTGCGCCTTCATGCCGAAGTAATACTGATTGCCTTTCTTGGTTGAGTGCATCTCAGGGTCACGCTTACCGTTCTTGTTCTTGGTTGAACTCGGCGCGTTGATCAGCGTGGCATCGACGATGGTGCCTTGGCGCAGCGACAAACCACGGTCACCCAGGTAGCCATTGATCACGGCCAGGATGCCGGCAGCCAGTTCGTGTTTTTCCAGCAAGCGGCGGAAGTTGAGGATGGTGGTTTCGTCAGGAATGCGCTCCAGAGTCAGCCCGGCAAACTGGCGTAGGATGGTGGTCTCGTACAGCGCCTCTTCCATCGCCGGATCGCTGTAACCGAACCAGTTTTGCATCAGATGCACTCGCAGCATCGCCATCAGCGGATAGGACGGTCGGCCGCCTTCACCCTTTGGATAATGCGGCTCGATCAAAGCGATCAACCCTTTCCATGGCACTACCCGATCCATCTCGATCAGGAACAATTCTTTGCGGGTCTGCTTGCGCTTGCCGGCGTACTCGGCGTCGGCGAAGGTCATCTGCTTCATCGGAAAACTCGGCGGGTGGAGTGCGGATATTTTGCCAAAATCAGGAAGTCTTTTTCAGACCATCCCTAAGGGGCTTTAATGAAGTGGAAAAACCTGTTCGTCGCGTTCTGCCTGCTGCTGGGGCTGCCCGCGCAAGCCAGCGAACAGCCAGAACTGAAGATCAGCGTCGGCGACTGGCCGCCTTATTTGTCCAGCGACTTACAACACAACGGGGTGATTGCCCACCTGATCAGCGACCTGCTCGCCGATGAGGGCTATCGTGTCACGTTCCAGTTTCTACCCTGGCCGCGGGCCTATGCCGCAGCGGCTGCAAGCCGCTTTGACGGCACTGCGGTATGGATGCACAAGACCGAGCGCGAGGCGGACTTTCTGTTCAGCGCGCCATTGCTCGATGAACAGTTCGTGTTCTTTCACCTGAAAAGCCTACCCTTTGACTGGCAACGCTTTGACGACCTCACCGGCATGACCCTCGGCGGCGGCCTGGAATACAGCTACGGCCCGCAGTTCGATGCCTTTCTCGCCGAGAACAAGGTGAAGATCGAGCGCGTTTCAAACGACCAGCAGAACTTCGAGAAGCTGCTCAAGGAGCGCGTGGTGCTCTACCCGCAGGAGATGAACGTCGGTTATGCCGCCCTGCGCAGTCACTTCAGCGCGGAAGATCAGGCCAAGATCACCCATCACCCGAAGCCGCTGCTAGTCAATCTGAGCTACCTGATGCTGCCGAAAGCCCTGGAAGGCAGCCCGGCGCTGCTTGAGCGCTTCAATAAGCGCCTGCAGCTCTACCGTGACAGCGGCCGTTATCAGCGTTATTTCGATGATCTACAGCAAGGCAAGTACCAGCAGGAGCCGTCAGCATCAGCCACAGGCGAGTAAAAACCGGTCTTTTATGCACAACTGACTAGAGTGTTTTAGAGAATCACATGCACACCCAGAATAAGAAGAAATGGACGAGCGGACCCTATAGTGGCCCGCGATCATGCCAAGGAGCGTATCGATGACCTCTCGACAGCTGCTGCGTGGCCTGGTGATCAGCTGCCTGCTGATACCGGGAGTCGCCAGCGCAGCGGAGCCAGGCCTGAGCACGGATGAAGTACGGATCGGCATGGTCAACGCACAGAGCGGCCCGGCGGCAGCTCTGGGTTTGGGCATGCTCAATGGCGCTCAAGCCTACTTCAAACGCGTCAACGCCGAAGGTGGGGTACATGGTCGGCGTATCAACCTGCTCAGCCGGGACGATGGCTATGAGCCCAGCCAGACCGCCGCGCATACCCGCAGCCTATTGAAAACCCGGCAGGTGTTTGCCCTGCTCGGCTATGTCGGCACGCCCACCTCACGCGCCGCGGTGCCGCTGGCGCTGCGGGCGCAAGTGCCGTACCTGTTCCCCTTTACTGGGGCCGAGTTTCTGCGCACACCGGCCAAACCCGGGGTATTCAATATCCGCGCATCCTATATCGAGGAAACCGAGCAACTGGTCGAGCACATGACCCAGGACCTCAAGCTGAGCAAGATTGCCATCCTGATGCAGGACGACTCCTTCGGTGAATCGGTCAAGGGCGGCCTCAACGGCGCGCTGCTCAAACGCGAGCTGAAGATCCATGCGCAGGCGCGCATCCAGCGCAATTCGCTGGACGTGACTGCTGCCATCAAGGCCTTGCAGCGCACCCAGCCGGAAGCGGTGTTCTTTGTCGGCACTTACAGGCAACTGGCGGCTGCAATCAAACAGGCGAAAGCGCTGGGCTTCAATACACGCTTTATCAGCGTGTCGTTTATCGGCACCGAGGGGTTTATCCGTGAGATCGGCAGTGACGGCGATGGGGTATATATATCCCAGGTGGTGCCCTCACCTGACGATAGTTCGCTGGCGCTGGTGCGCGCCTATCAAGCCGATATGCAGCCTGGCGATTTTGACCACGCGTCACTGGAGGGCTATATCGGTGCAGCGGTGTTTACTCAGGCGCTGCGCAAAGCCGGCGCTGAGCCTACACGCGAGACGTTTCTCGATGCGCTGGAACACCTCGACACGGACCTCGGCGGTTTCAAGGTGGCATTCTCACGCCGCCAGCACCAGGGTTCCAGTCTGGTCTTCCTGACTCGCATCGAAAACGGCCAGGCCATACCCGTTACCAGCATGCGCTAACGCCCGACCAGCTGTACCTGCAACAGATCGGCCACCGGCAGCGCGACACCGAGGCGGCTGAGGTTCCAGTAATGCCCTTCCAGCGTGCGATTGACCAGCAAGGTGGCCGGTGCGGGTTGCAGACTGCCCAATGCGCCCAGCACATCGGGCAACAGCCGCTGCACCTGTTCATGCAGCGGCGTGGCGGCAAAGTCCCAGTGCACGCCAGGCTGCAACAGCGGCCCGAGCAAGCCATGCAGCTGACGGTACAAGCCATAGGGCGTGGTGGATTGCGGCTGGCGTGTACCGAGCGCCTGGAAGGCCTTCTCCAGCTGCTCGCCGTCGCGGGCCTGCAACGCCTTGTAGGTTTGCACATAGGCCGCCAGTAACGGCGCAGACAGCGCCTGCACACAGCCGAAGTCATACACCACCAGCTCACCGGCTGCGGTGTAGGCGAAATTGCCCGGATGCGGATCGGCATGCAGCAGCCCCAGCTCGAAGGCCTGGGCACTCAGCCAGAGCACCAGGGGCAGGGCCAGACGCTCACGCACTTCAGCACTGGCCCGGCTAACCTCGGCAAACGGCAAGCCGGCCTCCTCGCTTAGCGCCAGTACACCGGGGCGGCACAGATCTTCCTGCGGCTGCGGCAGACGCAAGCCCGGCCAATCGGCGAAATGCGCGCGAAAGTCCTGCAGACGGCGCATCTCCGTCGGGTAATCCAGCTCAGCTGCGATCACCGCTGCCAGTTCCTGGTACAAGCCTTCCAGCTGTTCGGCGGGCGCGCGGAACAAGCGCCCCAGCGGCAACAAACGGCGCAGCTGGCGCAGATCCGCCTGGCAGTTCTCGGCGATACCCGGGTATTGCACTTTCAGCACCAGCGCCCGGCCATCTGCCGCTATCGCGCGATGCACCTGGCCCAAGGAGGCGGCGGCAAAGGGTTGCTCGTCGATCTGCTGGAAAAACTGCCCGAGGTCCGCGCCATACACCTGTTGCAGGTGTTCGCGCAGCGCGCTGAAGGGCAAGGCCGGCACACGGTTCTGCAACGAGGCCAGCGCCAGAGCCACCGGCTCAGGCAGCACACCCTGCCACTGTGAGGCCATTTGCCCCAGCTTGAGCACCGGGCCTTTCATCTCGCCCAGCACATCCGTGAGCAGATCGCCCACCGGCTGCCAATCAATTCCACTGCGCCCAGGACGCAGACGCTGCCCCAGCACGCTGCCGCCGATGCGCGTGGCCGTACCGGCCAAGGTCAGAAAGCGCCCAAGCGCAGAGGCAGACGGTGGAGCGGCGGGAGGCTTAGCCATGCGGCAATACTCATCGAGGCGAAGCACGATCATGCGCCTGCCCTTAACAGGCTCCAAGCATTAACCGACTCAGGGCTGAGAGCGTGCCAGAAAATCCCGCACCTGCTGCCGATACGTCACCGACTCGCGCTGACGCTCAATTTCATCCCAGATACGCGCGGCATACGCAGGGTTAGCCGCCACATAGGCGTTGGACAGCATCAGGTAGTAAGCCTTCTCTTCCAGCGGCAGCTTGACCTTTTCCAGCCGCGCCGCCAGCTCAGGATTGCTCTGCAGCACAAAGTCGCCGCGCAGGCTCTGCAGCGCAGCCGCTTCGATGCGCTTATGGCTAAGCATCTGCAACAGCGCCAGCGGATCACGGCTGGCTTCATCAACCTCGGCGCCCTGGGCGCGAATAAAGTCGACAATCGAAAAGCCGCTCAGGGAGCCAACCCGCCCTTGCAACTGGCGAAACTCTTCGCCGTTCCAGCTCACAGGGCTGCCCTTACGCCGGTACAGGGCGTAGATCGAGGTGTGCAGCCGTTTGCGCTCATCCAGGCGGCCATCGGCATCCTGCGGGTAACGGCCGAGAAGCAGACGTTCCTCCTTGAAGCTGGAGGCAAAAGCGCCGTCATAGGTGCCTTGAGCCATGCCAGACAAACAGCGCTTCCAGGGCACGGCAACGAAGCTGAACTGCAGCGGCAAGCTCTCGTCGACCAGCCGTAGCAGCTGCAGGTTGAGCCCGCTGCCGTCGGTCATCACCCAGGGGTAGGAGTTTTGATCCTCATAACAGAGGATCAAGGCATCGGCCGAACGTGGGGCCGCATGGGCCTCAACAACCAGACAACAGCAGCACAGCAGGCAGATCAACAGCTTGGCCAAGGCAATGCTCCGAGACAGTGAAAGCGTCGTTCCCTGAGGGCGAGTGCGGCTTCCTGCGCGCCAGGAGCCTGTCGGACTTAACCGTTCGTAGCGAGGGAAAGCCCGGCTTGAGGCAGTTTTGCTGGTTTTCCGAGGCGAATAGCTGGCTATTTAACGAGGGAAAGCAGCAAAAATGACCAACTCCGGCTTTGCCGCAGTAGAACAGCGTTAAGTCCGACAGGCTCCTAGGTTTCAGTATAGGTAGGCATAGCCCAAGCAACGCTGGCGCAGATCAATTGTCCCGTGCATTCACCGCAAAGCGCTTATCCAGGCCGCTATAACCCATGCCGACGCCCTTGTGCACTTTCAACTGCACCGGGATGCGTTCCTTAAGCGCTTCGACATGACTGATCACGCCGATCATCTTGCCGCTGGCATTGAGGTTATCCAAGGCGTCCAGAGCGACCTCCAGGGTTTCACCGTCCAACGTGCCGAAGCCTTCGTCGAGAAACAGCGAGTCGATGCTGGTCTTGTGGCTGACCAGATCGGACAGCGCCAGGGCCAGGGCCAGACTGACCAGAAAGCTCTCGCCGCCGGACAAGGTCTTGGTGTCGCGCGCCGCATCGGCCTGCCAGGTGTCGATCACCTCCAGCTCCAACTCGCCACTGCTGCGCCGCGCCAACTGGTAGCGGCCATGCAAACGTTCGAGCTGCTGATTGGCCAGGTAGACCAGATGATCGAGGGTCAGGCCCTGGGCAAACTTGCGATATTTGGCGCCATCGGCCGAGCCGATCAGGCTGTTGAGCTGCTGCCATAGATCGTATTCGCCCTGCTTGGCTTGGTTCTCGGCAAACAGGCTCTGCTGGCCCTGCCTGCGCGCGTCGTCACCCTGCAGTTGGGCGCGGATCTCTCCCTGGCGCTCACTCAGGGTTTTCAGCTGAGCGTTGAGAGACTGCAACTGTTCATCAAGCTGCTCAAGGCTCAGCACGCTGTGCGGTAGCGCCTGCAATTGCTCAAGATGCCGAGTGCTGGACAGCATCAGTGCCTGTGCTTCGGCCAGCGCCTTGTCCACACGCTGCTTGAGGGCTGTCAGTTGCGCTTGCTGCTCAGGATCAAGCAGCGCCGCCTGGTAGCTGGCTACATCGGCAAAGGGGCTGAGGGCCAGCGCGTCGATCCAGGCTTGCTGTTGCCGATGCAGACCCGCCTGCGCCTGGCTGAGCAGTTCATTGTGGGTCTGCTGTTTGCCCTGCCAGCTACTTAGTGCTTGCACAGCGTCGTCGTAGCCCTGCTGCGCAGCCGCCAGACGTTCGCGGGCATCCGCCACCTGCGGCAGCTCCGGCAAGGCAGGCAACGGCTGCTGATGTAACCGCTGCTGCCAGAGGTCGGCTACTTCCTGGCTGCTGCTCAGACCATGCTGTTCATCACGCAGACGCTCCTGCAGCTCCGCCAGTTGCTGCTGATACTGCTGCCACTGCGCCCATTCCTCCTCGCGCTGCTGCAGCCAGCTATCACCTTGCTCCGGCAGGCTGTAACCGAACTGCGCCAAGGCTGCGCCCAGCTGCTCCTGCTGCTGTTGCTGCTGTTGCTGCAGGTGTTGCAACTGCTTGGCGATGTCTTGCTGCTGACGCTGTTGCTGCTCCTGTTTGCTGAGCAGCACTGCCTGCTCGGTGCGCTGCTGTTGCAGGCTACCCTGCACCTGCTGGTTGGCGGTACGGGCGCTATCCAGAGCGACCTTACATTCTTCAAGCTGGCTCAGGCGCGCCTGCAACTGCTGCGCCTGTTCGGCATGGATCTGCATGGCAACCTTGAGCGCGGCGGCGTCCGCCAGTTGCTGGCCCAGCAGTTCGGTTTGTTGCTGCCAGAGATCGGCCTGCTGCTGACGTTCCTGCTCGACCCGCTGCACCTGCACCTGTTGCTGTTCGATACGTTCATTCAAAGTGGCGACAGTGCTGCGCAGGCCTTCGCCCTGCTCGCCCAGGGCTTTCAACTGCTCGCGCTTGAGTTCCAGCGCAGAGACCGTGACCGAGCTGTCCAGCGCCTGGTAAGCCGCCACGGCCGGATGCTCCAGGGAGCCACACAGCGGGCAGGCCTGCTCAGGCTGTAGCTGGGCGCGGTATTGCTCCAGGGCCTGAATGCACTGTTCCTGCAATAACAGGGTTTCCTTGTCGCGCACCTGCTGCTGCAGATCGCGGTACTGCTCGCGCAGGCTGACCAGCGCCTGTTCCTGCTTGGCCTTGTGCTGTTGCTGCTCCAGCATGGCATCGCTCAGTTGCCCGGCCTGCCTGGCCAGCTCCTGACGATGCTGAGCAATCTGCTCCAGACGCTGCAACACGTGCCCCTGCTCCAGCAAGCGCTGCCAGTGCTCACGCAAGACGGCTTCGGCTTCCCCGGCCAGCAGTTGCTCAAGCGCCGCTTGCTGCTCATGCTCACGGGCCTCTGCAACCAGCAGTGCCGCCTCGGCCTGCTGCAACTGGGCCTGCAGGCTCTGTATCTGCTGCGCCAACTGCGCCGCATCAGCCTGCTCTTGCTGCTGCCTATTCAACTGCTCGGTGACAGCGTTGCTCAACTGCTGCCGCGCAGTCAGTTGCTCACGCCAGATGCCCAGTTGCACACCCAACTGAGCGCGCTGCGGGTGCTGCGCCAACTGCGTCTGCACGCTCTGCTGCTGGTTAACGAGCTGGCCAATACGCGACTGCCTGAGCGCCACCAACTGCTGGCTGAACTGACTGGCCAGCCACAGTTGCTGGGCCATCTGCTCGGTGGCCTGCTGCTGGGCAATGGTGATGTTGTTCAACTCATCCTGCCGTTGCGCCAGCAGTTGCTGGGCCTGCTGCCAGGCCTGATGAGCGGGCTGCAGACGCAGTGCCGGCGCGCAGTCTGCAAGCTGCTGCAATTGCACTTGTGCATCCTGCCAGGCGTGTTGCGCCTGCTGTTCTTGGGCCTGGGCCTGTTGATGCTGACTATGCGCCTTGCTCAGATCGAGAACATGTTGGCGTTGCTGCTGGCAACTCTGTTGCTGGCCGTTGAGCAACACTTCCTGCTCAGCCAGTTGCGTGACTTCATCCTGCAGTGCCTGGCGCTGCTCCGCATTAAGCAGCTCCACCCCTTCGGCCCTGGCACGTAGCTGGTCGAGTGAGTTTTTTACCTCGCGGGTCTGCTCAAACACCCGCTGGGATATCTGCCCGTAGATATCGGTACCTGTCAGCTCTTCCAGCAGCTCGGCGCGCTGGTTGGCACCCGCTTCGAGAAAGGCGGCAAAACCGCCCTGGGCCAGCAGCATGGACTTGGTAAAGCGCTCAAAATCCAGACCGGTGAGGCGCTCGGTCTCATGCAGCTTCTCGTTGATCTTGTCGGTGATGATCTGCCCGTCAGCGGCGGCCAGCTCAACCTTGGGCCCCTGCAATTGACCGTCAGCCTTATCACGGGCGCGGCGCTGGCTCCAGAACGCGCGGTAGGCGACGCCTTTGACCTCGAATTCGACCTCAGCCAGGCAGTCTGCGGTGTGGCGGGTCATTAATTGATTGGTCTTATCCGACAGCGAGCTAATACGCGGCGTGCGGTGGTACAGGGCTAGGCAGATGGCATCCAGCAGCGTGGTCTTGCCCGCGCCGGTCGGCCCGGTGATGGCGAACAAACCGTTGTCCTTGAACGGCTCGGCGGTGAAGTCGATCTTCCATTCACCTTTCAGCGAATTAAGGTTTTTCAGGCGCAGGCTAAGGATCTTCATAGCTCGCCCTCACGCAGCTCACTGACCACCTGCTGATACAGCCCCAGCAAGCGTTGCTGCTCAGCGTCATCCAGGCTTTCGCTACTAAGCCGTTGCGCGAATACATCCTCAACGCTTAGCTCATCCAGAGTTTCCTTGGCCTGGCCCTGCAAGCTCGCGCTGGCATTACCGCGTTCGCGGCGGATACGCAGCACTTCCACCGGCAGCCCTTCGCATAGGGCGGCGATACGCAGCTGCAAATCGCTCAGGTAATCGTCGGTACCGACCAACACCTCCAGCCACACCGGCTGTTCGGCACTGCCCTGCTCTGCCGCTTGCTTGATCTGCACGTCCAACTCTTTAAGCGAACCGCGCAGCGACAGCAACGGCTGAAAACGCGGCACCAGCAGCGCGCTGATCTGGCGCAAACCACTGCTATCCAGCTCGACTAGCAACACTTCCTTCTGCTGCTTGGCTTCATCGAAGCTCAGGGGAATGGGCGAGCCGCAGTAGCGGATATGCTCCAGCCCGCCGACCTTCTGCGGCCGGTGGATATGCCCCAGGGCGATATAGGCCGCCGGCGGAAAGGCACTGGTGGGAAAGGCCTCCAGGCTACCGACATAAATCTCGCGCACCGAATCGCTGGCGCTGGCACCCACAGTGGTCAGATGCCCAGTGGCAATAATCGGCAGGTCGCCGCCCAGTTCGGCGCACTTGGCCTCGGCCAGGGCATAGAGGTCCTGGTAATGCTGCTGGATCGCCTGCTGCAGCGACTGCTGCTTGTCCTGCGCACTCTGCCCGGCCTGGCTTTGCAACACATCGCGCGGGCGGATAAAGGGGATGCCACAGAGAATTGCAGCGGGCGAGCCGTCACGTTGGTGCAGCACCAGCAGCTGCTCTTCGAGGCTTTCGCTAACCCCCGGAATCACCCGCGTACCCAGTTGCGCCAGCAGTGTCTTGCTCTCACCGAGCATGGCCACCGAATCATGGTTGCCGCCGAGCACCACCAGCTCGCAGCCGGTGCCACGCAACTCGACGATAAAGCGGTTGTACTGCTCGCGGGCATAGCTGGGCGGCGCGCCGGTGTCGAAGATATCGCCAGCAATCAGCACGGCATCGACCCCGTGCGCGCATACTTGCTCGATCAGCCAGGCGCAGAAGGCCTGATGCTCGGCCTGGCGGGTCTTGCCCATAAAGTGCTGGCCGAGGTGCCAGTCGGAGGTGTGCAGAATGCGCATGCTCAAAACACCCAATCCTTGACCACCATATGGGTCTTCACTTTCTGCATACCGGGGAAGTTTTCGATCTCGCCGCGAATCTCGCTCAGGCGCTGCATTGAGGCGGCCTCGATAACCACCAGCATATCGGTCTCGCCGCTGATGCCACTGCAGCGGCGCACCTCGGGGTAGACACGCATCAGCTCAACATAGTGCTCGCAGCGCCCGTCCTGGTAGAACAGCTCCAGATAGGCCTTGATCGCCGCCTCACCCGGCAGCGCCACCTGGGCGTGATAGCCGCCGATCACGCCACTGTGTTCCAGCTGACGAATCCGCTCGCTGACCGCCGAACGCGACAGGTTGACCTCGCGGGCGATCTGGCTGACGGGTAAACGCGCATCGGCGCGTAACAGGGCGAGTATCTGCTGATCAAACTTGTCCACGGCAACTCTCAGGCAAAAAGCAATTTGACGGCCAATTCCGTCATTCTGCCGGGCAACGCCGACACTTCTACGGCGGTGTTTTGCAGGGACGCGCCCTACCATAGCCGGCAAAACGCCAGAGCATACAACATGAGTCGTCTGAACCAGGAATTGGGCCTGCTGCAAGGGATTGGCCTGCTGAGTACCTCGCTACTGGGCACCGGGATTTTCGTGATCCCGGCGCTGGCAGCCACCGCTGCAGGCGAGGCATCGTTATGGGCCTGGATGCTGCTGATCGCCCTGGTGCTGCCGGTGGCATTTACCTTTGCTCAGCTGGGCCGCCACTTTCCCCATGCCGGCGGCGCGCCGCACCTGATTGGCCGCGCCTTTGGGGCACGGATGGAGCGCCTCAGCGCCCTGCTGTTCCTCGCCGTGCTGCCGGTGGGTTTGCCGGCGGCGCTGAATATCGCCAGCGGTTTCTGGCAGGCGCTGTTCGATCTCAGCCGCGGCCAAGCCCTAGCGATCCAGTTGGCTACCCTCGCAGCCATGCTGTTGCTCGGCCAACGTCCGGCCAAGGCAAGCGGGATGATTCAGGGCGCGATTGCCGTGGCGATTATCGCCACCATCGCGCTGATCTGGTGGGTCGGTGATCTGCCCGCCCCCAGCCAGCCGCTGCTGCCGCCAATTAGCGGCTCTTGGCATCTACTGCCGGCGGCGCTGGGGGTGATGTTCTGGTGTTTTGTCGGCATTGAGGCCTTTACCCATATGGGCGAAGAGTTCAAGAACCCCGAGCGCGACTTCCCCCTGGCGTAGCTATTTGGCGTGCTGTTGGCGGGCCTGGTGTACTGGGCCTGTTCGGTGGCGGTGCTGAGCCTGCATAGCTACGGCGACGTCACAACGGATGCCGCATCGCTGCCGCGTATGCTCGACCTGCTGCTGGGCGAGCAGGCGCGCTGGATCGCCGCCACTGTGGGCTATCTGGCCTGCTTCGCCTCGATGAACGTCTATATGCAGGGCTTCGCCCGGCTGATCTGGAGCCTGGCCGACGAAGGCAAACTGCCGGCTGCCCTGGCCCAACGCAACCGCCACGGCGTACCGGCCCGCGCCCTGCTGTGGGTGATTCTCAGCTGCGCCCTGTGCGCCAGCCTGGCTCAGTGGCTCAATTTGACCGTGGACGACCTGATTCGCTACGCCAATGGCAACTTCGTTGTGATTTACCTGCTGAGCATGGCCGCAGGCATGGCGCTGCTGCGCGGTATCTGGCGCTGGCTGGCCGCATTCAGTTGCCTGCTCTGCGCCCTGGTGCTGCTGATGCTGGGCATGGATGCCGGGTATGCCCTGGGCTTGCTGGTGGTACTCGGGTTACTCGATCGCTGGCGCGAACAGCGCAGCATGCGCCTGGCTGGCGTGAGCAACTGATCAGAACACACTCGGCATTTAGCTTGGTCAGTCATTGCGGCTATTCTGAGCCCAACTGATGACAAGGACTGACCATGCGCCGCATTCTCCATGATCTGAAAATCCTGATCCTCACCAACCTGTGGATAGTGCCGGTGCTGGCCGGACTGGTCGGCGCGCTGTTCTATTTCGCCGCGCCGCCGCCGCCAATCCATGCGCGCATGGCGACCGGTGCCGTGGGTGGTGGCTATCATGCATTTGGCGAGCGCCTGCAGGCGGAGCTGGAACTGCAGGGCTTTAGCCTGGAGCTGGTTGAGAGCGCCGGCTCCGAAGACAACCTGGGCAAACTCGGCAGCGGTGAAGTGGAGCTGGCACTGGTACAGAGCGGCCAGGAGCTGACTCTAAGCGCCGAGGCTCGCGGCAAGCTTAATGGCCTGGGCGTGATGTACCGCGAACCGTTGTGGCTGTTTCTCGGTGACAAGGTCAAATTCGAACGCCTGAGCGATCTGATGAAACTGCGCCTGGCGGTTGGCTCGCAGGGCAGCGGCACCCAGGCGGTGACTGCAGCATTGTTCGCCGCCAATCGGATCGAACCGCCGCAATACCCCAAGCGCTGGCAACAACTGGGAGGCAGTCGCGCCGCCGATGCGCTGATTGCCGGCAAACTGGATGCCGCTTTTTTTGTCGGCCCGGCGGAAAACGCACTGATTCAGCGCCTGGCCGCAGAACCCAAGGTACGCCTGGTCAGCCTGCGGCGCACCGAGGCCTATCTGGCACGCCTGCCTTACCTGAGCCGCCTGGAAGTAGGCGAAGGTATGCTGGATATGGCGCACAACAGCCCTGATCGCGATATCGTCACCCTCGGCCCGGTCGCCACTCTGGTGGCCGGCGAAGAGTTTCATCCTTCGCTAACCCCACTGATCCTCGAAGCGGCAAAAACCGTGCTGAAGAATGGCAGCCTGCTCGACCCCGCCGGCAGCTACCCAACCAAACCGCCACTGTCACTAAACACCCTGAGCGAGGCCGAGTACTACTACGACAAGGGCCTGCCCATTCTGCAGCGCTACCTGCCGTTTCGCATCGCCTCGCTGGCCGACCGCTATATCATTCTGGCCATCCCGCTGCTGGTGCTGTTGTTCCCGCTGTTCAAGGCCATCGGCCCGATCTACCAGTGGCGCATCCGCGCACGCATCTACCGCTGGTACAAACACCTGCGCGAAATCGACCAGCAGCTGTACAAGGGCAAACTACCAAGCGACCTGGACTCCGAAATCGCTCGCCTGGAACGCCTGGAAGACGAACTGGCGCGGGTCGAAGTGCCACTGTCCTACTCCAACGAGCTGTACCAGCTGCATATGCACTTGCGCTATATGATCGAGCGCCTGAATGCGCTGAAGCAGCGCCAGTTAGTGGCCAGCTAAGCCTGCAGAACAAGCCGCCGCCCAGATTTATCGCAGACAAAGAAAACCCCGGCAGAGCTTAGCTCTGCCGGGGTTTTGCATTTCAGCCGATCACTTGATCCAGTGTTTACCCCAGTGCGTGATGTCGTAGCTCTGCACACTACGCGCCACGCTCTTCTCGGCCTTGGCGGCTTCAATCTGATCATCGACCACTTTGGTGGAGAACGACAGCCAGCTGGTCACAAAGGCCATCGCATCGCCATTGATCTCCAGGGCACGCTGCGCGATGTTGTTCAGGTCATCGCAACTGGCGTGGTAGCACGGATCAAGCGCGACCCCCGCCGTACCGCCATAAAGGTTCGCCTGCTCAGGCGTTTTCAGTACCTCTGCTCCCGTGAACAAGCCGCCAAAGGCGATGCCATCCTGGAAAAATTGCGCGTAATCCGAACGGAAGGTGATCTCATCGCCTTCTGAAGGCAGGCCACGCAGCTTGTAGTACTCCTCGAACAGCTTCTCGATGGCTGCCGAACCGGGTGGGCCTTGCAGACCGAACGCAGAACCGTCGCCGTCATAGATGAAGTAGGCAAAGTTGGGCGAAGCAATCATGTCGAAGTTCAAGTACGCCTTGATCTTGCTCTTCTGCTCGGCCGGCAGCTGGCTGACATAGTAAGTCGAACCAACCCCGACTCCTCAGCCCCCCCACCAGGCGAAGCGCAGCTTGTTCTTCGGCCGCACTTTCTGCAGCTGCAACGCCAGCTCCAGCAACGCGGCACTGCCTGATGCGTTGTCGTTGATACCCGCGCCTTCATACACGGAGTCGAGGTGAGCCCCGGCCATCACCACATTATTGGCATTGCCGTGGCGGCTCTCGGCGATAAGGTTGAAGGTCTGCGTACGCTCGCGCACCACGTCAGCCAGCATGCGCACCTGGGTCTCTGCGCTCTGCGCCAGGCCAACGCCGACATCGTAGGTGGCGAAGAACACCGGAACACCGCCGGCATAGCTGTCACCCAGAGTAGCGTTGAGCAGGCCCTTGCGGTCCTCGGTATCGCCCTGGTTGAAGATGATTACCCCTGAGGCTCCGGCCGCAGCGGCGTTCTCCGCTTTCAGCTGGAAGTTACAGGCGCCGCGCTGCAGCAAGGCGATAGAACCAGAGGGGAAGTCGACAAAGTCCTCCGCCTCACAACCACTGCTGGACAGGTTTCCAGCGCCAAGCGCGATATCTACCGCCGCCACTGGCGCACTGACGTCACCGTCTTCGGTTTGCGACAGGTAGGTGAAATCCACATCCCACTCATACACCGCCGGCGTCGGCGCCAAGGCCTGCAGCTCGCCGGGCCCTTGTGGGTAATAGGCGGTGAAGGGGAATGGCTGAACCTCTACGCGATAGCCGGCACTTTCCAGGGTGGACTTCACGTAGTCGATCGAGCGCTGGTAACCCGGCAAACCTGCAGCCCGATTGCCACCATTGGCCTGAGCAATGTCCTTGAACATCTGCAAGTGAGTGGAGGTGTTGCTCGCCTGCATACAGCGCGGCAACCCCAGTGTAGTGCTGTTGAGCAGGCCGAAACGACATTCCAGAGGGCCCAAACGAGTCGGGCTCCAAAACGCATTGAACAGCTGGCTGCTACTTTTGTTCGACTCTGCGAGCACCTCGCCCGAAATCGCCGCCAGTAGACTTCCCACTATTAAGCCGCTTTTCACAATCTTGTTATGCATGCTGCCTCCAATCCATATATGGAGTTTTTTAGGTGCGGCGGCGCTTGTGACACTGCCGCGATACGTCCCTTTACTGCGTCGTGTGGACGCTACATAACCTAGACGTGGATATTCATCTTCGCGAACCGGTATCTACAATTTTCTTGAAAATAAGAACTTATCGACGAATATGGGAGCCATTGGCCAGCATCGAACGTTTTACCAATCTGACAGCAATAATGGGCGCCAGGGCGCGAGCGACCCAGGGCGTTCCGCTGACAGATGGAGAGAAACCTGTACTCAGGTAAACTCTGCGCACATTTTCTAGATCGGCTCCGCGTTGGCCTCGCCAACGCCCCAGGAGCCATCCCCCTACGACTGAGTTGAAGACCTAGCCCCATGCCGATCCGCCACTGCATCGTCCACCTGATCGACAAGAAGCCTGATGGCACCCCCGCCGTGCTGCATGCTCGCGACACCGAGCTGGCTGCCTCGCAAGCCATCGAGAACATGCTCGCCGACCTCAAAGAGAGCTATAACGCCAAGCAGGGCAAGGCCTGGGGATTTTTCCATGAAGAATCCGGTGCCTACCCGTTCAGCGGCTGGCTGAAGCACTACCTGGATGAAGGTCAGGGCTTTGCCACGTTCAGCCGCCAGGCGGTCGAGCAGCTGCAGAAGCTGATGGAAGAGTCCAATCTGTCCACCGGCGGCCATGTACTGTTTGCCCACTATCAGCAGGGCATGACCGATTACCTGGCCATTGCCCTGCTGCACCACAGCGAAGGCGTGGCGGTGAACGATGCGCTGGACGTGACCCCGGCCAAGCACCTGGACCTGGGCCAGCTGCACCTGGCGGCGCGCATCAACATCTCCGAATGGCGCAACAACGCCCACTCCAAGCAGTACATCTCGTTTATCAAGGGCAAGAATGGCAAGAAAGTCTCGGAATACTTCCGCGACTTTATCGGTTGCCAGGAAGGCGTCGACGGTCCGGGCGAGACCCGCACCCTGCTGAAAGCCTTCAGCGACTTCGTCGAGAGCGAAGACCTGCCCGAAGAACAGGCCCGCGAGAAGACCAAGACCCTGGTCAGCTATGCCGCAAACCAGGCCAAACAAGGCGAGCCAATCACCCTCGACGAGCTATCGGGACTGATCGACGAAGAACGGCCCAAGGCCTTCTTTGAGCATATCCGCAACAAGGATTACGGCATGGCCCCGGAGTTTCCAGCGGACAAACGCACCCTCAGCCAGTTCCAGCGCTTTACCGGGCGCGCCGAAGGTTTGTCGATCAGCTTCGAGGCGCACCTGCTCGGCTCGAAAATCGAGTACGACGAAGGCACTGACACTCTGGTGATCCGCAACCTGCCGACGCAGCTTACCGATCAGCTTAAGCGCCGCAAAAACTAACAGCCCGCTGAAAAACTACCTACGTTGCCGAGGCGGCGTTAAAAACAGGCTCAAAATGCTCATTTACACCAGTAAACTCCGCTTTTTCGCCTGCTTTTGCCTTGCCTCGACTGCCTCGCCTACGTTTTTAAACGGCCTGTCACATCCATGAGCCGCCTTCCGGATAGCCTGCTGGATGCCTGCCGCTGTAATCCGGCAGCACCCTTCGCCCAGGATCCGGCACGCGATTTCGGCCTGAACAAGCAGGCGGCGCAGCTAGCCCTGACCGAACTGCGGCCCTGGCTCAACCAGCGACAGCGCATGCTCTGGGCCAACCGGCGTAATGCCTTGCTGCTGATCCTGCAAGGCACCGATTGCTCCGGGAAGGATGGCGTGATTCGCCGGGTGATCAGCAGCTTCGATCCCCAGGGCCTGCGCATTTACAGTTTTCAAAAGCCCAATGCCTGCGAGCAACGCCATGACTTTCTCTGGCGCTACCAGCGGCGTTTGCCTGAGCTGGGCCTGCTCGGGGTATTCAACCGCAGTTACTACGAAGGGCTGATCAGCGATCCGCTGGATGGCCTGTGCAGTGCCGCCGAACTCCCCGCGCGCCAGCAGGCCATTCAGACCTTCGAGGCGCAGCTGCTCAGCCAGTCGATTCAGCCGCTGAAATGCTTTTTGCAGCTCTCCCGAGATGAACAAAGGCGCCGCCTGCAGGAGCGCCTGGAACACCCGCATAAACGCTGGAAACTGCACAGCAGCGACCTGCAGTCCTACTGCGAATTTGACCTGCGCCAACAGCGCTGGGCCGAGCAGTTAACAGCCAGCCACAGCGACGCAGCGCCCTGGTATGTTATTCCGGCGGATCATCGCTGGGTGCGCGACTGGCTGGTGGCCAGCCTGCTGGCTCGAGAGCTGGAACGGCTAAAGCTGGACTGGCCGGATACCCCGCCGCCGTTCAGTTTGGAAGATTTGCAGCGCAGCTAGCCCACGACTCACTAGTAAACGCTCCATAGACCCCACCTCCCTCTGGAGAGGTTTTGCGTTTTACAGTGGCGTCGTTGGTTGGCAGTTCCAAGGCAGCAGCGCTTCGTAGGCTTCAACGCTGTTGGCCAGCGGCAGGCGTTCGAGGACATGGCGCAGCCAGGCGTAGGGCTCCTGGCCATTGGTCTTGGCGGTTTCCACCAGGCTGTAGAGTTGGGCGCTGGCGGTCGCGCCTTTCGGCGTGTCGCTGAACAGCCAGTTCTTGCGACCTATGACGAAGGGCCGGATCGCGCGCTCGGCAGCGTTGTTATCGATCGGCAGGTGGCCAGCCTCGATGTAGCGTTCGAGTCGGCTCCAGTTGCTCGCCAGGTAGTTCACTGCTTTGCCCAGGGCATTCTGCGCCGTGACCTGCGGCTGGGTTTTCTCCAGCCAGGTCTTGAGCTGATCGAGGAGCGGTAGGCTGTGCTGCTGGCGGCCCCGGTAGCGCTGTTCATCGCTGGCATCCTTAAGTTCGCGCTCGATGCCGTAGAGCTTGTTGATCATCCCCAACGCGATGTCGGCACGCCCGGTTTTGCCCTTCGGTTGCACCTTTTGCGCTTCGACGAACTTGCGCCGCGCATGCGCCCAGCAGGCCAGGCGCTCAACACCTTGTTGTGCGGCCACGGCGTTGTAGCCGGCGTAATCGTCGGTCATCAGGTAGCCGCGATAACCGTCGAGCAGGCGCAGCGGCACCTCCTGCGCGCGGCTGGTTGTGTAGTCGAAGAGGATCACCGGTTTGCCAGGCGGGCCACCGGTCTGCACCCACATCCAGGAGTGGCTGCTCGGATCGCGCCCAGGCTCCTTGAGCACCTGCACGCGGGTTTCATCGCAGTGGATCACCGGACTGTCCAGCAGCCTGTCGCGCATCAGGTTGAGCAACGGTTGTAGCAGTTCGCCGCACTGGATCACCCAGCGCGCCAGGGTCTGCCGGGGGATGTCGATGCCATGGCGACTGAGCATCTTTTCGAAGCGATACAGTGGGATGCCGTCGGCGTATTTGCTGGTCAGCAGCATCGCCAGCACGCTCGGGCTGGCCAGCCTTTTCTCGATCAGTTGGGCCGGTTTGTCAGCGGTGACCGGCGCGCTTTCGCAGGCCTTGCAGGCATAGGTCTTGCGAATGTGGCGGATCACCTGAACCTGCATCGGGATGATTTCCAGCTGCTCGCTGGTTTCTTCGCCGATGGCCTGCTTGCGGCAACCGCATTCGCAGGTCAGTTCGTGTTCGGGCAGTTCGTGGATGACCTCGACACGCGGTAGTTCGGCCGGTAACGGCTTGCGCTTGCCGCGGCGCTTGGTCGGCGCAACGACTTCTTCCTCGACCTCAGCGGCCGGAGCTTCAGCCGCCGCTTCGGCCAGGCTTTCCGCTTCGTTGAACATCTCTAGCTGCGGTGAATCCGGGTCGCTGCTCTGCTCGGATTTACGGCCGAACAGGCGCTGGATCAACAGCGCGTTTTGTTCGCGCAGGCGCTCGATCTGCCCATCCTTGTCCTTGGCCAATTCCTGCGCCGACGACAACACCTCAGCGAGCAATTGCTTGAGCGCGGCGGGGTCATCAGGAAGGGTTTCGGGCACAGAAATCATGCCGTGGATTATACCGGCTCAGGTGACGAACCTAGGGGTCAAAACCTGGTGCGGCCGGTTGCGCCACAGGTCGATACCGTCCAACAACCAGTTCAACTCCTGGGCCGTCAGCACGATCGCATCTTCGCCAGGTTCCGGATGCGACTTGAAGCGTTCAGCCTCCAATCGCTTGAGCCACAGGCAAAAGCCGTTGCGCTCCCAATACAAAATCTTCACCCGGCTGCGCGCGCGGTTGAGGAAGACGAACAGCACCGGGTCGAACACCGCCACCTTGATATCCAGCTCGACCAGGGCGGCCAGGCCATCGATGGATTTTCGGAAATCCACCGGCTTGGGGTATAGATAGACTTTTTCGACTTTGGCGTCGGGGCGCATCATGACGGCTGGCTCCAGAAAGAAATTGGAGCTCAGCATTGGCTGGCCTGCGGATCATTTGTAGATGAGGTTTATGGAGCGCTTACGGTAGACAAACTGCTGCACGGCGACGAAAACGTGGTGTGTACTGACGCAGGTTACACCGGTGTCGAAAAGCGTCCGGAGCATGAAGGTCGGAAGGTAATCTGGCAGGTGGCGGCACGCCGCAGCACCTACAGGAAGCTCGATAAGCGCAGCGGGTTATACAAAGCCAAGCGCAAGATCGAGAAGGCCAAAGCCCAAGTGCGCGCCAAGGTCGAGCATCCGTTTCGCGTGTTCAAGCGCCAGTTCGGTTATGTGAAGACGCGCTTCCGTGGCCTGGCCAAAAACACCGCACAACTGGTAACGCTGTTCGCCCTGTCGAACCTGTGGATGGCCCGTCGACATTTACTGACGAATGCAGGAGAGGTGCGCCTGTAATGTGGGAAATGGTTGCGGCGAGGTTATCGCAGCGACCAGAAACACTGAAATGAGCGGACGATTTGATCGTTTCTCCTCGAATCGTCGCTTTAAAAATCAGCAAGGGCTGAAGTCAGCCTGAAATATCGGGCTATTTCAGACCATCCTTAGAATTTCATCGAAATCAGCACGGTCCTTAATTCCAACAACCTCGTTGAGAATCAACTTCTTCCGCCAATCCGCCTCTATCATCTCGGCAATTTTCTTGTCAGTCGTCTTCGATGACTTGATAAAGGTCTGACCGTTGTGCTGGAACTGGATGTACCAGAACTTTGAATTGCCTCGCTTGATGACGCCCATGATGGATTGCTCTGTAACCCGCATAACTCCACCATCAATTCCAATACGTGAGTGGGCAACAGGTCAGACCATTAGCTTCGGTCGCTTATGGCAGTGACGACTTGGATTTACGCCGCTTCACGATTTCTTGAATCTCACCAAGGGCAACAGCGTCAATTTTGTATTGATAGACTTTCTGACTGTTCTTCTTTGCCGATTTTTGCTTCAACGTCTTGATGCCGGACATTCCCAGAAACTGACTGAGTTGTTGCATCGGTTTACCGGTGTAGTCATTACGAAGAGTAACGCCGAGAACACGCTCGATTTTCACCTTCTGCTTTTTGCAGACTGCCACGAATGGCTTCAAACTTTCTTTTGAGATCGTTGCCGAGGTGTCAAATTCGGAGCCGGAGAAAATTCCAGCAGATTTATACAGCTCAACCAGCAGTCGCACCTTGGAACGAAGTTCATTCTCTCTTGTAGTCGTCCCGAGTTCACCTGCAATAACCTGCTCGAACATGCGAATCTGTTCTTGGTGCTTGCTTTCATCATCTTTGACGATGAGTTCGTAAGTGACAGGTGTGTAGTAGAAATGCTCAATGAAGTAACGAGTTATTCCATCCTGCTCGCTGTCGGACAGGGATTTCCCTCCATCACTCTTGCGTTTCAGGTCATCGACTTGGATGTGGTTGAGCACTTCAGCGTCAAGAATTCGATGGATGCGCTTTTCCCTACGGAGTGCCTCACCAAGCTTTGCGTGCTCTGCACCGCTGGATGCAGTAGCTGCATTGCGATCAATTTCCTCGACGCTCCATCCGTTGTAAGCCTTAAGATCAATGTAAGCGCTCCATAAACCTCATCTACAAATGATCCGCAGGCCAGCCAATGCTGAGCTCCAATTTCTTTCTGGAGCCAGCCGTCATGATGCGCCCCGACGCCAAAGTCGAAAAAGTCTATCTATACCCCAAGCCGGTGGATTTCCGAAAATCCATCGATGGCCTGGCCGCCCTGGTCGAGCTGGATATCAAGGTGGCGGTGTTCGACCCGGTGCTGTTCGTCTTCCTCAACCGCGCGCGCAGCCGGGTGAAGATTTTGTATTGGGAGCGCAACGGCTTTTGCCTGTGGCTCAAGCGATTGGAGGCTGAACGCTTCAAGTCGCATCCGGAACCTGGCGAAGATGCGATCGTGCTGACGGCCCAGGAGTTGAACTGGTTGTTGGACGGTATCGACCTGTGGCGCAACCGGCCGCACCAGGTTTTGACCCCTAGGTTCGTCACCTGAGCCGGTATAATCCACGGCATGATTTCTGTGCCCGAAACCCTTCCTGATGACCCCGCCGCGCTCAAGCAATTGCTCGCTGAGGTGTTGTCGTCGGCGCAGGAATTGGCCAAGGACAAGGATGGGCAGATCGAGCGCCTGCGCGAACAAAACGCGCTGTTGATCCAGCGCCTGTTCGGCCGTAAATCCGAGCAGAGCAGCGACCCGGATTCACCGCAGCTAGAGATGTTCAACGAAGCGGAAAGCCTGGCCGAAGCGGCGGCTGAAGCTCCGGCCGCTGAGGTCGAGGAAGAAGTCGTTGCGCCGACCAAGCGCCGCGGCAAGCGCAAGCCGTTACCGGCCGAACTACCGCGTGTCGAGGTCATCCACGAACTGCCCGAACACGAACTGACCTGCGAATGCGGTTGCCGCAAGCAGGCCATCGGCGAAGAAACCAGCGAGCAGCTGGAAATCATCCCGATGCAGGTTCAGGTGATCCGCCACATTCGCAAGACCTATGCCTGCAAGGCCTGCGAAAGCGCGCCGGTCACCGCTGACAAACCGGCCCAACTGATCGAGAAAAGGCTGGCCAGCCCGAGCGTGCTGGCGATGCTGCTGACCAGCAAATACGCCGACGGCATCCCACTGTATCGCTTCGAAAAGATGCTCAGTCGCCATGGCATCGACATCCCCCGGCAGACCCTGGCGCGCTGGGTGATCCAGTGCGGCGAACTGCTACAACCGTTGCTCAACCTGATGCGCGACAGGCTGCTGGACAGTCCGGTGATCCACTGCGATGAAACCCGCGTGCAGGTGCTCAAGGAGCCTGGGCGCGATCCGAGCAGCCACTCCTGGATGTGGGTGCAGACCGGTGGCCCGCCTGGCAAACCGGTGATC
This sequence comes from Pseudomonas anguilliseptica, assembly GCF_900105355.1. Classification (NCBI taxonomy): domain Bacteria; kingdom Pseudomonadati; phylum Pseudomonadota; class Gammaproteobacteria; order Pseudomonadales; family Pseudomonadaceae; genus Pseudomonas; species Pseudomonas anguilliseptica. The sequence continues at coordinate 3,152,053 of NZ_FNSC01000001.1, read as the reverse complement.
CTCTTCGACTACACAACCAGCCGCGCGCAGGAGGTGCCGCTGCGCCTGCTCGACGGTTATCGCGGCTACCTGATGACCGACGATTACGCCGGCTACAACGCCGTGGCCGCACAACAAGGTGTTGAGCGCCTGGCCTGCTGGGCGCATGCGCGGCGCAAGTTCGTCGAAGCGCAAAAGGTGCAACCGAAGGGCAAAACCGGGCGTGCCGACATCGCGTTGGGGATGATCAACAAGCTCTACGGCATCGAGCGCGAACTTAAGGATGCCAGCGATGAACAGCGCTACCGGGGCCGCCAGCAGCACAGCCTACCGCTCCTCGATCAGCTCAAGACCTGGCTGGAGAAAACCCAGCCGCAGGTCACGGCGCAGAATGCCCTGGGCAAAGCAGTGAACTACCTGGCGAGCAACTGGAGCCGACTCGAACGCTACATCGAGGCTGGCCACCTGCCGATCGATAACAACGCTGCCGAGCGCGCGATCCGGCCCTTCGTCATAGGTCGCAAGAACTGGCTGTTCAGCGACACGCCGAAAGGCGCGACCGCCAGCGCCCAACTCTACAGCCTGGTGGAAACCGCCAAGACCAATGGCCAGGAGCCCTACGCCTGGTTGCGCCATGTCCTCGAACGCCTGCCGCTGGCCAACAGCGTTGAAGCCTACGAAGCGCTGCTGCCTTGGAACTGCCAACCAACGACGCCACTGTAAAACGCAAAACCTCTCCAGAGGGAGGTGGGGTCTATGGAGCGCTTACAGATCAATAAAGTTCTGGCGCAGGCTATTTTTCGATGCCCTCTGAGCAGACAATATATTTGCATACAGTGTGAGGTAGGGGTCCTTCCAGTTGTATTCCGGTAGCCCACTTATCGGTCCGTACCCCGTCAAAATCTCTGGAATGACTCCGCTCCCGGAAATCTCTTGCTTGATGGGGTCTGTTTCGGTTTCGAAATTGAAGTTTTCTGGACTGATCCAAACTCGAACATATTTTGGCGGTTGGTCTGGGCCAAAGGTATAGGGCCTGCCTTCCACCCTCGGAACCCACCCGGTATCCGATTATCCGATCCCACTCAGTCCCTTACCGTAATCATCGCCCATGGAAATGGCAACGGCACAACGGTGGCTCAGGCGGGATTACATGGACTGGTGACAGGAATGGTCGGGTGAGTCCCGGTACCGTCTCGATCATCAAGATCGCTGGAACCGTTGCGGTTCCACAGTGGTGACGGTGGTCGTGAGCCTCTACTAATGAGCTTGGGAAGCTCAGGTAATGCCATTATACGACGCCCGCCAAAGTCCCGAAGATTATAGCGGGACCATCACACTGTCCAGATGATCATCGACTGTTGGACGATTGTGATTGTTGATCAATCAATTTAATAAAAGATTTTACAAACTCACGACTTCCAGCTGTTGTGAGGTGATCCCTAGTAGCATACCACAAACCTCCGGCGCCAGCACCATAGCAGTAACTATCGTCACAGAAAAAGCCAGCGGTATCTGTAAATGAAATGGTTGGATACTTATTCTGAAGCTCGCCAATCATGTTGCGATACATAAGAGTTCTGTTTAAATATAATGTTTTTGGTATTTTAATATCGCATTTATAATGCCCATCCGTTCTACGCACGATTTCGGGTCGGCTAGCAGCTCTGGATTGTCATTAACATAAATTATGGTTTTCCCGGAATTGACAAGAGCTGAAAACGTTTTCTCTAGTCCGGCCATTAAAATATCTCTATTTTTTTCAACTTGTCCTTGCGACAATGTCTGTGGTTCGTGAAAGCGATTCACTTGAATTTTCAAAGCTGAGTAACCACTAAGAATGACCGTTTTTATTGATGGTGTTTTGATTGCGTAATTTAGAGCTTGCTCTATAAGAGCATCAGGGCAGCCTAAATATGAAAACCCCTCTTGTCTCACGGAGTATGTTGGAAAACATCCTGCGTATAGCATCACTGAAATATTTATGTTTTTTCCTGTGAGCGCCGATTTCAGTCCTGAAGCAAGATGCCCTGCGTGACTGTCGCCTATGACAAGAATATCGATAGGTTTTTTTCATAAAGAATCCGACACCCACCCATTCCCTTCGTATTGGTAACAGTTTCACATCGTCCCCAGCCATCCCAATGTTGGCTGTATGAAAAAACATCGTATCCTTTAGCGATGCCTCTGTATAAAAATCCATTCTTCTCGAATGTGTGCCATCCAACATAACCAACTACCACAGCAAGCACGCACAGTGGCGTGACTTTTCGCCAAGTTGAACGACCATACCTGATTGGCTTCTCGATCAGGTAATACGTCAGCGCAGCAAGAATAAAGCTGAGCAACACTGCCGCAATTCGGATTTCAGGTGATGGTGTTTCGGATTCAACGATGCGGGCGAATGACAGCAGTGGCCAATGCCACAAGTAAAGCGGATAACTGATTAACCCAATCCAGACCAACGCTTTATTCGCCAGCAATTTCCGATTCACCCACGCCTGTGGGCCGGCAAGGATCAGAAGTAAGGCGCCCAGTACTGGGGCAAGCGCACGTGATCCGGGGTAGGGCATGGTGTGGTCATATCCGGCAATCGAATAAACGACCAATGCCAACCCGATGAAGGACAGGCTGCTTGCCGACAGTGCTCCTCGAACCTCCTCTGCTGGAGGTTCACGAAAGAACACCCGATTAAATACTCCGGCATCTACCCAACGAGTAAAGGATGGCCTCCATGCTCTAAACACATAGATGTATGCCAGGATGGATCCCGCCATTAATTCCCAGAAGCGAGTATGGGGAGCAAAGAATGCCTTTACTGGATCCTGATGGACACCTTTGAGGTTAAGTTATGCCGAGCAAGATGATCCCGGCCAGGACGTTCAATCGTACCTTCCACGCCAACCATATCAGAAGGGGGTAGATAAGGTAAAACTGCTCTTCAATAGCAAGCGACCACAAGTGGAGGAGCGGTTTCTGGTCGGAAGCAACGTCGAAATATCCTGCTTCTTTCCAGAGTACAAAATTCTGTACAAACCCCATTCCTGCGGCTATATGCTTGCCTAGTTGCTTGAATTCGTCAGGCAGTAATGCGAACCATCCAAATGTGTAACAAGATCCTGCCACCAGTATCAAGGCAGGGAAAATTCGCTTGATTCGATGAGCGTAGAACTCCGTGAAGACGAAGTTATTGTTCATCAAACTCTTGAAAATGATCATCGAGATCAGATAGCCGGAGATGACGAAAAATATATCAACCCCGATGAATCCGCCTGGCGCAAAGCGTGGGAATGCGTGATAAGCAACTACAGGAAGGATGGCAAGGGCACGTAGACCGTCGATATCAGGACGATACGTCGAATGAAAATTGTGTTCTGACATTTTTATTGGGTAATTTCTTTACTTTGGAGGACTCGATTATACGCCCCCCATTACTTGTGAGGATAGCTGGCATGGAACGGGCACAAAAAACCCGGCCAAGGCCGGGTTGAGTGTTAACGCATCAAGCTCACTGGAACAGTGAGTCGCTCGACAGGCCATTCTTCTCCAGAATTTCCCGCAAACGCTTGAGGGCTTCAACCTGAATTTGCCGCACACGCTCACGGGTCAGGCCGATTTCCTGGCCAACTTCTTCCAACGTACAGCTTTCATGGCCGCGCAAGCCAAAGCGGCGAATCACCACCTCACGCTGCTTGTCAGTCAATTCAGACAGCCACTGATCGATGCTCTGCGATAGATCATCGTCCTGCAGCAACTCGCAAGGATCGGTCGGGCGGTCATCGGTCAGGGTATCGAGCAGGGTCTTGTCCGAATCCTGGCCCAGTGAAACATCCACCGAGGAAACACGCTCATTCAGACCGAGCATGCGTTTGACTTCACCTACCGGTTTTTCCAGCAGGTTGGCAATTTCTTCTGCCGAAGGCTCGTGGTCGAGCTTCTGGGTCAATTCGCGAGCAGCACGTAGGTAGACGTTGAGCTCTTTGACCACATGAATAGGTAAACGAATAGTACGGGTCTGATTCATGATCGCCCGTTCGATGGTCTGGCGGATCCACCAGGTGGCATAGGTCGAAAAACGGAAACCACGCTCAGGGTCGAATTTCTCCACCGCGCGGATCAGACCGAGGTTGCCCTCTTCAATCAAATCCAGCAGGGACAAGCCGCGATTGACGTAACGACGGGCGATTTTCACGACCAGGCGCAGATTGCTTTCGATCATGCGCTTGCGGCCAGCAGGGTCGCCCTTCTGCGCCAGGCGCGCAAAGAACACTTCTTCTTCAGGGGTTAGGAGAGGAGAAAAGCCGATTTCGTTGAGATACAACTGGGTGGCGTCGAGCGCGCGGGTGTAATCGATGTATTTATGCTGCTTGCTGCTAGCGGTGGAAGCTTTTACTTTGCTGCGGGAAAGTGGCGGTTGCGCTTCTTCGTCTGAATCATCGTCAAGGACAATAGCGGGCTCCATCAGGAGCACTTCATCATCGACGTCAAACTCCGGCGCTTCTTTTTTATTAAGAGCCATTTTTGTTATTCCTTGCTGAGTTCGACAGCAAGCCCTAGCGCGACCGAATCCCTGGTTACACCAAAGCCTGTCCCTCCCACGTGATGGAGACAGGCTAGCGCTAGATCAACGTCGCGGCAGGTATTGCAGAGGGTCGACAGGTTTACCTTGGCGGCGTACTTCAAAATGAAGTTTCACCCGGTCGGTTCCTGTGGAACCCATTTCGGCAATTTTCTGCCCGGCTTTGACCTTTTGCCCCTCCTGCACCAACAGCCTGCGGTTGTGACCGTAAGCGCTTACGTAGGTATCGCTATGTTTGATGATCACTAATTCGCCGTAGCCCCGTAAACCACTCCCGGCATAGACCACTGAACCATCAGACGCAGCCAAAACAGGCTGGCCCAATTCTCCGGCGATATCAATGCCTTTATTCAAACTGCCGTTTGATGAAAAACGCCCGATAACCGGCCCACTGGAAGGCCACAGCCAACCCGATGCAGAGCGCTTAGTCGGAGGTAACGCGGTAACGCTTGGAGTGGTTTTCACCGGCGCTGGTGGTTGGGTTTTGGGGGCGCGAGTCTGGATGGGGGTACTAGCCCGGCCAGGCGGCGGTGTAACGACCACAGGCGCCTTGGCGACCACGGGCGGACGGGCGGCAGGCTGACCATCAAAGCGAATGATCTGACCAACCCGGATCAGGTAAGGCGGCGCAATGCCATTCCGTGCAGCCAGCGCCTTCCAGTCCCAGCCGAAACGGAACGCAATCGAATACAGCGTATCGCCACGTTGCACCTGATACTGGCCACTGCTGACCGGCTGGCGCTGCGGCGCCTGAGTAGCGCCGCCCTGAGTACGGTCAACCACCTTAACGCCACCCGGAGGCGGGCTTGCACAAGCGCTGAGCAACGCACCGAGGACAAGACCACTCAACAGAGTACGAGCACTGCTGGCGCGAATCGGCAATTGAATGGCTGTGAAACTCACCTGCATCTCCCTCGGGCAAAACTGCTTACATCTAACTGGCGTGCATTGTGCCGCAATTATGGGTTATCACCAGCGCTTTGCGGGTTACGCCCAGCCAGCCACTCCAAGCCCAGCACCAGCAGGATGCCAGCAATCGCCAGGACAATGGCCAGCAGCAACTGCGGGTTCTGGCCGCTGATTTCGGCGAATTGCGCAGGCAACAGATTGGCTTGCAGCAGCGGTACCTGTTCGCCGTGGCTATCAGTCCGCCAGGTCAGGGTTTCCTTCCAGGGCCAGATCTTGTTCAACGACCCCAGCATCAGGCCGGTAAGAAAGGCCAGACTGAGGTCGCGCCAGCGCACCAGCAGCCAGCGCAACAGACTGGCGAAGCTGACCAGGCCGACCAGGCAGCCCGCGGCAAACACCGCCAGCAGGGCCAGATCGAAGCTCTTCACCGCCCCCAGCACTACCGAGTAAAGGCCCAGCAGCACCAGAATAAAGCTGCCGGAGATCCCCGGCAGGATCATCGCGCAGATGGCAATGGCCCCGGCGATAAATAGACTGAACGGATCGCTGTCCAACTGCACCGGCGAGGCCACGGTAATCCAGTAGGCAAAGCCGCCGCCGAGGGCGAAGCTCAAGCCCCGACTCCAGTTCCAGCGCTGGATCTCCCGTGCCACCAGATGCGCAGAGACCAGAATCAAACCAAAGAAGAACGACCACACCGGTATGGGGTGTTCGGCCAGCAGGTAAGTAATCAGTCGTGCCAGGCTCAGCACGCTGGTCATGATGCCCAGCAGCAGAATCAGCAGAAAGGTGGCATTGGCTGCCTGCCAGGCATCGCGCACACGCCCGCGCCCGCGCCCGCGCAACAACATTATGGCCGCGGCCGGAATACTGGCGATAGAACGCAGCAGCTCATCGTAGATACCGGTAATAAAGGCGACGGTGCCGCCAGATACGCCGGGCACCACATCGGCCGCGCCCATGGCGATGCCTTTGGCGTAAAGCAGGAAATACTTCTTCATGGGTTCATCCGAAAACAATCGAGTCAGGCCAGGGGCCCGTTGAGCAAGGGCACAAAACGCACCGCATCCAGCACATGCCGGGAAAAGCCATCGTCTTCACGGACGATCAGCAGTAGCTCCTGCACATCGCCTGCGCCGACCGGAATTACCAGGCGCCCACCCGGAGCCAACTGATCGAGCAGGGCCTGCGGCACATTGGCCGCGGCTGCAGTGACGATGATGCCGTTGTATGGCCCCAGGGCATTCCAACCCTCCCAACCGTCCCCCCAGCGAAACACCACATTGCGCAGATTAAGCTGAGCCAGGCGTTCCTTGGCTTTGTCCTGCAGGCTCTGGATGCGCTCGACGCTAAATACCCGCTCGACCAGCTGCGCCAGAATCGCGGTCTGATAGCCCGAGCCGGTGCCGATCTCCAGCACCTTGTCCAAGGGCCCTGCCGCCAGCAGCAGCTCACTCATGCGCGCAACCATATAAGGCTGCGAGATGGTCTGATTGTTGCCAATAGGCAGCGCGGTGTCTTCGTAGGCGCGATGGGCCAGAGCCTCATCGACAAACAGATGACGCGGCGTGCGGCGGATGGCTTCCAGCACATGGGCGTTGGATAGACCTTCCTCGTACAGCCTTTGAATCAGCCGCTCACGGGTGCGCTGCGAAGTCATGCCGATGCCACGATGGTGCAGCTCATCCTGTTCCCGACGGATCACAGCAGCCCCTCCAGCCAGGGCTGCAGGCTGTTGAAGCCATCAGCAAAGGTGCGGTCCAGTTGCAGCGGCGTGACCGAGACATAGCCCTGCATTACCGCATGGAAATCCGTACCGGGACCGCCGTCTTCGGCATCACCGGCCACCGAGATCCAGTAACCCTCTTTGCCGCGCGGATTAACTACTTTGACCGGCGCCGCAGCACGGGCGCGGTGGCCCAGGCGGGTAAGCTGGATGCCACGGATATGCTCCAGCGGCAGATTGGGGATATTCACATTGAGTACGGTGCGCGGTGGCAGATCGAGCTGCTCATGCGCCTCGACCAGCTTGCGGGCGAAATAGGCCGCGGTTGGCAGATTGTCCGGCAGGCGCGAAAGCAAGGAGAAAGCAAACGCCGGACGCGCCAGAAAGCGCCCTTCCAAGGCCGCCGCCACGGTGCCGGAATACAGCACGTCATCACCCAGGTTGGCACCCAGGTTGATACCGGACACCACCAGATCCGCTACCTGTGGCAGCAGGCCGTTGAGGCCCAGGTGCACGCAATCGGTCGGCGTACCGTTAAGGCTGATATAGCCATTGGGCAGCGTGGTCGGGTGCAGCGGACGATCAAGGGTCAGCGAGCTGCTCGCACCGCTCTTGTCCTGATCGGGGGCAATCACCGTGCACTCGGCATAGTCGGCCAGCGCCGCATGCAGCGCCGCCAGGCCTGGCGCAGCAACGCCGTCATCATTGGAAATCAGAATACGCATGGGTTGTCCGTCTGCCCTGCAGGCAACAGATCGACGAGCTCACGCACCAAGACGGTGGCAAAGCATCCAGCCGGCAGGACGAATTCCAGTTGCAGAATGTCAGGTTCCGGATAATGCCACGACAGGCCGCCAATGGGGAGGCGCAGGATACGCCGTTCGTGCGTCATGTCTGCTTCTGCCAACCAATCGACCAAGGCACTTTCGCGCACGCCAACCTGCTGCTCCAGCGCTTGCGCGACACCCGCAGCGCCAGAGACGCCTGCACCCCACAGCGGGCCCGTTGGGTGCAGATCGAGAATCGCCAGGCGCGGATCGTTGCACTCCGCCTCGCCGGCCGCAAAGAAGCTGCGACTGTCGGTAAAGGCCAGCAGATCACCGAGCAACGCCTGATTCCAGGTGCCGGCGGCGACCCGCTCAGCCAGCACCTGATTGAACAGGTAACTGCGCGCCGCCGAAAGCACCCGCGAACGCACATTGCGTTTCTCCGGCAGGCTCTTGTTTGCCGCAAAGTGCCGGGCATGGGCGACATTGCCGCCCTCGAAGCCGAAACGCTGCAAGCCGTAATAGTTGGGAATGCCCTGGGCGGCGATCTGTTTGAGGCGCTGATCCAACGCGTCGCGATCCGCAGCCAGTTGGGTCAGGCGCAGGGTAAAGCCGTTGGCTGCATGGGCGCCGCGCTGCAGTTTGCGGCTATGTCGCACCTGCTTGAGGATGCGCAGGCTGGCATCTTCGGCGGCACTCAGGTCGGGATCGACCTTGCCTGGCAGGTGCAGGCTGAACCACTGACGGGTCAGGGCCTGACGATCCTTGAGGCCAGCGTAGCTGATCAACTTCAACGGCACGCCGGCCGCGCGGGCAATACGCTTGGCCGCTTCCTCGGTATTCAGCTCGCGCTTTTCCACCCACAGCCAGAGGTGCTCACCCTCGCCCGCCAGGGGAATATCCAGCACTTCATCGACCTGAAAGTCCTCCGCCACGGCCTTGAGCACCGCAGTACCACAAGGCTCGCCATAGGCGCGCGGCCCCAGCAATTCGAGTTCGTTCATCGGGCGACCAACAGCGCGACGGCATGCACCGCAATGCCTTCTTCGCGGCCGGTAAAGCCGAGCTTCTCGGTAGTGGTGGCCTTGACGTTAACCTGATCCAGGCTCACCTGCAGGTCTTCGGCAATCCGCGCGCGCATGGTGTCGATATGCGGCGCCATTTTTGGCGCCTGAGCAACGATGGTGGCGTCGACATTACCGACTTGCCAGCCCTTGGCATGCACCAGACCGAGCACATGGCGCAGCAGCACGCGGCTGTCAGCGCCCTTGAAGGTCGGATCGGTATCGGGGAAGTGTTTGCCGATATCACCCAGCGCCGCAGCGCCGAGCAGGGCATCGCTCAGGGCATGCAGCAGCACGTCACCATCGGAATGGGCCAGCAGGCCGAATTTATGGGAAATCTGCACGCCGCCCAGAGTGATAAAGGAGCCCTCACCGAAGCGGTGCACATCGTAGCCGTGGCCAATACGCATAAGAAACAACGCCCTGAAAAAGTCAGGGCGTGATTCTAACTGAAAGCTACAGGATCAACCCGGCTAGCTGGCCGTCGGTCAGTAGCGGCTCAGCTCAACAACGCCTTGGCGTGATGACGCAGGTGGTCATCGATAAAGCTGGCGATAAAGTAGTAGCTGTGGTCATAGCCCGGCTGCAGACGCAAGGTCAGTGGATGACCTGCGGCCTGCGCCGCTGCCTTGAGCGCATCCGGCTTGAGCTGGTTTTCCAGGAAGTCATCACGATCACCCTGATCGACCAGAATCGGCAGCTTTTCTGTTGCCTCGGCGAGCAAGGCGCAGGCATCCCATTCGCGCCAGCGCGGGCGCTCGTCGCCCAGGTAGCGCGAGAACGCCTTTTCGCCCCAGGGGCAATTGCTCGGGTTGCTGATAGGCGCAAAGGCCGACAGCGACTGATAGCGCCCCGGATTACGCAGCGCACAGACTAGCGCGCCATGCCCGCCCATGGAGTGACCGCTGATACCGCGCTTGTCGGATACCGGGAAGTTCGCCTCGATCAGCGCCGGCAGTTCCTGCACCACGTAATCGTACATGCGGTAATGCCGCGCCCAGGGTTCCTGAGTGGCGTTCAGGTAGAAACCCGCACCCAGACCGAAGTCCCAGGCCTTGTCCGGATCATCCGGCACATCGGCACCGCGCGGGCTGGTATCCGGCGCGACAATGATCATCCCCAGCTCGGCCGCTAGCTTGTGTGCCCCAGCCTTCTGCATAAAGTTCTCATCGGTGCAGGTCAGCCCGCTCAGCCAATACAGTACCGGCAGTTTGCCGCCCTGCTCGGCCTGCGGCGGCAGGTACACGGCAAACACCATGTCACAGCCCAGCACCGTCGAACGGTGGCGATAACGCTTGTGCCAGCCGCCGGCGCTCTTCTGGCAGGAAATATTTTCCAAGGTCATAGGGCCTCCAGTGGGCGGTTATGTCAGCCGCCCAGCGTGATCAGAAGTGGATAACGGTGCGGATGCTCTTGCCTTCATGCATCAGATCGAAGGCCTTGTTGATGTCATCCAGCGGCATGTTGTGGGTGATAAAGGTGTCCAGTGGAATTTCGCCCTTCTGCGCCTTTTCCACATAGCTCGGCAGCTCGGTACGGCCCTTGACGCCGCCGAAGGCCGAACCGCGCCAGACGCGACCGGTCACCAACTGGAACGGGCGGGTGCTGATTTCCTGACCGGCACCGGCCACGCCGATAATCACCGACTCGCCCCAGCCCTTGTGCGCGCACTCCAGGGCGGCGCGCATCAGCTGCACATTACCCACGCACTCGAAGGAGTAATCGACACCGCCGTCGGTCATCTCGACGATGACCTCCTGAATCGGCTTGGCGAAATCCTTGGGGTTAACGAAATCGGTCGCGCCCAGTTCACGGGCCACCTCGAACTTGGCCGGGTTGATATCGATAGCGATGATGCGCGAGGCCTTGGCCATCTTCGCACCGATGATCGCCGCCAGGCCGATACCGCCGAGGCCGAAGATCGCCACGGTGGCGCCCTCTTCCACCTTGGCAGTGTTGAGCACGGCGCCGATGCCGGTGGTCACGCCACAACCGAGCAGGCAAACCTTCTCCAGCGGAGCCTCCTTGGGGATCACCGCCAGGGAGATTTCCGGCAGCACGGTGTATTCGGAGAAGGTCGAGCAGCCCATGTAGTGGTAGATCGGCTCACCGTTATAGCTGAAGCGGCTGGTGCCGTCCGGCATCAGGCCCTTGCCCTGAGTGGCACGTACCGAGCTGCACAGATTGGTCTTGCCGGATTTGCAGAACTTACAGGCGCGGCATTCGGCGGTGTACAGCGGAATCACGTGGTCGCCGACTTGCACCGAGGTCACGCCCTCGCCAATGGCCTCGACGATGCCGCCGCCTTCATGGCCGAGAATCGCCGGGAACACCCCTTCGGAATCCTCCCCCGACAGGGTGTAGGCATCGGTGTGGCACACGCCGGTGGCGACAATACGCACCAGCACTTCCCCGGCCTTGGGCGGCGCCACGTCGACTTCGACGATTTGCAGCGGCTGATTGGGGGCAAAGGCTACGGCAGCACGGGACTTGATCATGATCGCTCTCCAGCGGATTCAACGGTGGCGCAGAGTGTAGATCAGTGATGCAGATAGATAATCGAACAAAAAACAAAACATTCTTGCTATATAGGGACAATCAATTCGCAACAGGACATCCGTATGAACCGCTGGGAAGGCCTTGATGAATTTGTCGCGGTCGCTGAATGCGGCCAGTTCACCGCTGCCGCCGAACGCCTGAGCCTGTCATCCTCTCAGGTCAGCCGGCAGATCGCGCGACTGGAGGAACGCCTGCAGACGCGCCTGTTCTACCGCAGCACCCGCCGCGTGGCGCTGACCGAGGCCGGGCAAACCTTTCTGCAGCACTGTCAGCGTCTGCAGGATGCCCGCGAGGAAGCACTGCGCGCCGTCGGCGATCTGGGTAGTGAGCCCAAGGGTCTGCTGCGCATGACCTGCGCCGTGGCCTATGGCGAGCGCTTTATCGTGCCGCTGGTCACCGACTTTATGCTGCAACATTCGCAATTGCGGGTGGACATCGAACTAAGCAACCGCACCCTCGACCTTTTGCATGACGGCCTCGACCTGGCCATTCGCCTGGGCCGCTTGCAGGACTCGCGCCTGGTAGCCACACGCTTGGCGCCACGACAGATGTACTTATGCGCCGCCCCGGCGTACTTGCAGCGCTACGGGCGCCCGCATTCGCTGTCGGAGCTGGCGCGGCACAACTGCCTGGTCGGCAGTTCGGATCTCTGGAGTTTTCAGGCCAGCGGCCGCGACTCCAGCCTGCGGGTACAAGGCAACTGGCGCTGCAACAGTGGCCAGGCGGTGCTGGAAGCCGCGCTGCGCGGCCTGGGTCTGTGCCAACTGCCGGACTACTACGTACTGGAGCATTTGCGCAGCGGCGCGTTGGTCTCGTTGCTGGATAACCAGCAGCCACCGGACACTGCGGTGTGGGCGCTGTATCCACAGCAACGCCACCTGTCACCAAAGGTGCGGCAGCTGGTGGAGTTTCTTAAACAGGGGTTAGCGCAGCGCAGCGAGTATCGCTAGAACCTGTTTACGACCTGCTACGCGTCGGCCCTGCTGCGTTAAAAACAGGCTCTTAGTTCTTGAGGTGCCAAAGGCTTGCCAGGCTGCGTAGATCTTCAGGACGAGTGACCTTGAGGTTGTCGGAGCGTCCTTCGATCAGGCGCGGCGCCTGTCCGGCCCACTCGATGGCCGAGGCCTCATCGGTAATCGCCACACCGGCAATCAGCGCATCGGCCAGAGCACGCTGCAATTCGCCAAGACGGAACATCTGCGGGGTAAAGGCCTGCCAGATGGTCGAACGATCCACCGTCACCTGCACCCGACCATCGGCGCCAGCACGTTTGAGGGTATCGCGCGCCGGTACGGCCAACAGGCCGCCTACGGGGTCATCGGCCAGCTCGCTGAGCAGCAGGTCGAGATCGCTGCGTGCCAGGTTAGGCCGCGCCGCATCGTGCACCAGCACCCAATCCTGCTCCTGGGCGCCAAGTTCGCTCAAGCGCAGCAGACCATTGAGCACCGAATCAGCGCGCTCGGCACCGCCATCTGCGCGATGGATGCGTGGATCATGTGCGCAGCTCAGGGCCGGCCAGTAGGGATCATCCGCCGCCAGGCTGACCACCACGACCCGCAGCTGCGGATGCTCAAGAAAGCACGCCAGGGTGTGTTCGATAATGCTTTTGCCGGCCAGTTGCAGGTACTGCTTAGGCCGGTCGGCGCGCATCCGGCTGCCAATGCCGGCAGCAGGAAGCAATGCCCAGAAAGGGGGTAATGCAGAGGTATTCATTCAGCCAACTGATAGAGGGTTTCGCCCTCTTTAAGCATGCCCAGCTCATGCCGCGCACGCTCTTCGACGGTTTCCATCCCGCTTTTCAACTCCAGAACCTCGGCTTCGAGAATCCGGTTACGCTCTTGCAGCTGCTGGTTTTCGCCCTGTTGACCGGCGATCTGTTGCTGCAACTGGGCCACCTGCGCCAGGCTGCCATCGCCGACCCATAGGCGATATTGCAGACCTGCCAGCACGGCAATCAGCACGATAAATACCCAGTAGAAATTATTGCGCATAGCGTAAAAAGCTTCCGAACGGAAAAGGGGCGACTCGCGCCGCCCCTCTTTTACCACGCATTGAGTGGTCACTGAAAACATCGCGAGCGAAGACTAGGCAAGGCTAAATCAGGCGAGGCAGCGGAATTTACTGCAGTAAATGAGCATGCCGAGCCTGATTTTAACGCCGCATAGTCGAGCGCAGCGGTTTTCAGCCACGGAACTCGGCGCGGCCTTTGTAAGGCGCCTTACCCGCCAGCTGCTCTTCGATGCGCAGCAGTTGGTTGTACTTGGACACGCGGTCCGAGCGGCACAGCGAGCCAGTCTTGATCTGGCCAGCAGCCGTACCGACCGCGAGGTCAGCGATGGTGCTGTCTTCGGTTTCACCCGAACGGTGCGAGATCACGGCGGTGTAACCGGCAGCCTTGGCCATATGGATGGCTTGCAGGGTTTCGGTCAGGGTGCCGATCTGGTTGAACTTGATCAGGATCGAGTTGCCGATCGACTCGTCGATACCGCGCTTGAGGATCTTGGTGTTGGTTACAAACAGGTCGTCACCTACCAACTGCACCTTTTCGCCGATCTTGTCGGTGAGGACTTTCCAGCCAGCCCAGTCGGACTCATCCATGCCATCTTCGATGGAGATGATCGGGTAACGCTGGGTCAGGCCCGCCAGGTAGTCGGCGAAACCTTCGGCGCTGAACACCTTGCCTTCGCCAGCCAGGTCGTACTGACCGTCCTTGAAGAACTCGCTGGAAGCGCAGTCCAGTGCCAGGGTCACGTCATCACCCAGTTTGTAGCCGGCATTGGCCACGGCTTCGGCGATAGCAGCCAGCGCGTCTTCGTTGGAAGCCAGGTTCGGCGCGAAGCCGCCTTCATCACCCACGGAGGTGCTCAGGCCACGGGCCTTTAGCACGGCTTTGAGGTGGTGGAAAATTTCGGTACCCATACGCAGCGCGTCGGCGAAGGTCTTGGCGCCAACCGGCTGAACCATGAACTCCTGAATGTCGACGTTGTTATCGGCGTGCTCGCCGCCGTTGATGATGTTCATCATCGGTACTGGCATCGAGTAAACGCCAGGAGTGCCGTTCAGGTCGGCAATGTGTGCGTACAGCGGCACGCCCTTGGCCTGAGCGGCAGCCTTGGCCGCAGCCAGGGATACGGCGAGGATGGCGTTGGCACCCAGAGTGGCTTTGTTCTCGGTACCGTCGAGGGCAATCATCGCCAGGTCGAGAGCTTGCTGGTCGGTGGCATCTTTACCCAGCAGCAGGTCGCGGATTGGACCATTGATGTTGGCTACAGCCTTCAACACGCCCTTGCCCAGGTAACGGCTCTTGTCGCCATCACGCAATTCCAGCGCTTCACGCGAACCGGTAGAGGCACCGGATGGCGCACAGGCGCTGCCGATGATGCCGCTGTCGAGAATTACATCGGCTTCCACTGTCGGGTTACCACGGGAATCGAGAACCTCACGGCCTTTGATGTCGACGATCTTTGCCATTGCGTGTAGCACTCCAAAAAATTGACGAAAAGGGTAGTACCGAGTTGCACACTCATTGCGCGTTGGCAGTTATTCCAACGCACAACATGTACCGACTATTTAGTCAGATTGTATACAAATGGCACTTTACCGGAGATTTTCCGTTTCAGGCAGTCTCAATCGGCGCAAAACTCTTGATCAAATCATCCAGCTGCTTGAGCTGGGTGAGGAACGGCTCCAGCTTGTCCAGGCGCAAAGCGCAAGGGCCGTCGCACTTGGCGTTGTCCGGATCCGGATGGGCTTCGAGGAACAGACCAGCCAAGCCCTGGCTCATGCCCGCCTTGGCCAGATCAGCCACCTGAGCACGGCGGCCGCCAGCAGAATCGGCGCGGCCACCCGGCATTTGCAGGGCATGGGTCACGTCGAAGAACACCGGGTAATTCATCTGCTTCATGATGCCGAAGCCGAGCATGTCTACTACCAAGTTGTTATAGCCGAAAGAGGAGCCGCGCTCGCAGAGAATCAGTTGGTCATTACCCGCTTCTTCGCACTTAGCCAGGATGTGTTTCATCTCCTGGGGCGCAAGAAACTGAGCCTTCTTGATATTGATCACCGCGCCGGTCTTGGCCATGGCCACGACCAGATCGGTCTGCCGCGACAGAAACGCCGGCAACTGGATAATGTCGCAGACCGCAGCCACTGGAGCTGCTTGCTCAGGCTCATGCACATCGGTGATCACCGGCACGCCGAAGGTCTTTTTGATTTCCTCGAAGACCTTCATGCCTTCTTCCAGGCCAGGGCCACGGAACGAGGTCACGGACGAGCGGTTGGCCTTGTCGAAGCTGGCCTTGAACACGTAAGGGATACCGAGCTTTTCGGTGACCCGCACGTATTCTTCACAGGCGCGCATGGCCAGATCGCGGGATTCGATGACGTTGATCCCGCCGAACAGCACGAATGGCTTGTCATTGGCGATCTCAATACCGCCAACCTTGATGATTCTCTGCGTCATATCCCTATGCCTTCTTAGCTTTCTGCGCCAGCGCGGCAGTGACAAAACCACTGAACAGCGGGTGGCCATCGCGCGGAGTCGAAGTGAACTCCGGGTGGAACTGACAAGCTACGAACCACGGATGATCCGGCGCCTCAACCACTTCAACCAGCGCACCGTCACCCGAGCGGCCGGTAATCTTTAGGCCAGCTTCGATCAGCTGCGGCAACAGGTTGTTGTTCACTTCGTAGCGATGACGATGACGCTCGACGATTACATCCTTGCCGTAGCAGGCATGCACTTGCGAACCGGCCTGCAGTTGGCAGTCCTGCGCGCCCAGGCGCATGGTGCCGCCCAGGTCGGAAGCATCAGTACGCTGCTCGGTCACGCCGGTGGCGTCTTGCCATTCGGTAATCAGCCCGACTACAGGATGAGTGCTGACGGTGTCGAATTCGGTGGAATTGGCATCAGTCCAGCCCAGCACGTTGCGGGCGAACTCAATAACCGCGACCTGCATGCCGAGGCAGATACCCAGGTAAGGAATCTTGTTCTCACGGGCGTACTGCACGGTCTTGATCTTGCCTTCCACACCGCGCAGACCGAAACCACCCGGCACCAGAATGGCATCCACGCCTTCAAGCAGCGCAGTGCCTTTGTTCTCGATGTCTTCGGAGTCGATATAACGCAGGTTAACCTTGGTGCGGTTCTGAATACCGGCATGGCTCATCGCTTCGATCAGCGATTTGTAGGCATCCAGCAGCTCCATGTACTTGCCGACCATGGCGATGGTGACTTCGTGCTCCGGATTCAGCTTGGCATCGACCACGCGGTCCCACTCGGACAGGTCGGCGCCGTTGCACTCCAGACCAAAGCGCTCGACGACGAAATCATCCAGGCCCTGGGCATGCAGCACACCCGGAATCTTGTAGATGGTGTCGACGTCTTCCAGGGAAATCACCGCACGCTCTTCAACGTTGGTGAACAGCGCGATCTTGCGACGCGAGGAGATATCCACCGGATGATCGGAGCGGCAGATCAGCACGTCCGGTTGCAGGCCTATAGAACGCAGCTCTTTCACCGAGTGCTGAGTCGGTTTGGTCTTGGTTTCGCCCGCTGTGGCGATGTACGGCACCAGGGTCAGGTGCATCAGCATGGCGCGCTTGGCGCCTACTTCCACACGCAGCTGGCGGATGGCTTCGAGGAACGGCTGCGACTCGATGTCGCCCACCGTGCCGCCAATTTCAACCATGGCCACGTCAGCATCACCGGCACCCTTGATGATGCGGCGCTTGATTTCGTCGGTGATGTGCGGGATGACCTGAATGGTTGCGCCCAGGTAATCACCACGGCGCTCGCGGCGTAGCACGTCTTCGTAGACGCGGCCAGTGGTGAAGTTGTTGTTCTGGGTCATGGTGGTGCGGATAAACCGCTCATAGTGGCCCAGGTCAAGGTCGGTCTCAGCGCCGTCGTGGGTGACGAACACCTCACCGTGCTGGAACGGGCTCATGGTGCCCGGATCGACGTTGATATAGGGATCCAGCTTGAGCATGGTGACCTTCAGGCCCCGCGCCTCCAGGATAGCCGCCAATGAAGCCGAGGCGATGCCTTTCCCCAATGAAGAAACAACACCACCCGTGACGAATATGTAGCGCGTCATGAAAAACCCTAGAAGTCTGCGTTTAAGCGGTCAATGCCGCCAGGGAAAGCGAAGGAATACCGAAGCGGCTCTCTGCGATGCACTGCAATGAGCTAGCCCTGTCGATTCCCAAGGGGAGTCAACAAAAGCTGTAGTAAGACGGGAGCGTAGTCTACCGGAAAGGGCTTATCAGCTCAAACCTTGATCATTCGTCGGTGGCTGCCAATGCAATTGCCAGCTGCCATCAGCGGCACCCTGCAGACCTGGCAGGTTGGCGACTGCCACCACCTGCTTATCCAGGCGCAGCAGTGGCAGGCGGTCACGAACAAAAGCCGGAACGCGCAGCTCATTAAACAGACGCTTGAGGTCGCGGTGCCCGCGCCCCGGTAACAACATCTGCTCACCGGGCTGGCGATAGCCCAACTGCCAGTTACCCGCCGGTAACTGGCCATCAATTCGCACCAGGCCATTCCCGGGTAATGTCATTTGCTGATTACCTTGAACCGCAACATGAAGCGAAGCCGGCGAACGCAACCAATCACCCGCCAACCACCACAGCCGCTCATCACTGCGACGCAACTCCCCCGCTGCCAGCTTCCAGATTGGCGCAGCATCCGACGCAGCATCACGCAGCGCTAGCCAGCCGGCCCAGTGCTCGCTATCGGGCATCGCCGTCAACGGACGCAGCCAGTAACGCAGGGCATTGCGTTGGCGCGGCTCACTCAGGCTGCGCAGCGCAGGCAGCGCCAAACTGGGTAATGGCAGCCAGGCAAACTCGGCTGAGACCTGCGCAGTAGCCATATCCTGCTGCGCCAACTCATCGAGCAACTGCGCCGCCTCACTCAAGTGTGCAGCGCTGCGGGCCATACTAACTGAGGCCCGGGGCCAGCGACTGAGCAACGCAGGTATCACCTGACGACGCAGGTAGTTGCGCGAAAAACGCTCATCGGCATTGGACGGATCTTCGACCCAGCTCAGCTTGTGCTCACGGGCATAAGCCAACAACTCATCACGCGAGCAGTTGAGCAGTGGCCGAACCAGCTGCCCCGCGCCCAACGCCCGACTCACCGGCATAGCCGACAAACCCTGCACGCCGGCACCGCGCAACAGGCGAAACAACAACGTTTCCGCCTGATCATCGCGATGCTGCGCAGTTAGCAGCACCTCACCAGCCCCCAGACGCGCCGCAAAAGCCGCGTAGCGAGCAGCGCGAGCCGCCTGTTCAAGGCTGGCGCCAGGAGCAATCTGGACATAATCAACCTGCAACGGCACGGACAAGATTTCACAGAGTTCACGGCAATGCGCCGGCCAGGCGTCGGCAGCAGCCTGCAGACCGTGGTGGATATGAATAGCGGAAAGAGGCGGCAATGCCTCACGTTGTGCAAGACTGGCCAGCAGGTGCAACAGCACCGTGGAATCCAGCCCGCCCGACAGGGCCACACACCAGCCTGGGGCACCGAGCCAGGGCTGCAAGGCATCACGCAAACGAATATGCACAGGAGTCATCGGCCAAGCTTAAAACAACAATGGGCCCGAAGGCCCGTTGTATGCGCGACTACCAAGCAATCAGGCAATCCCGTAACTCATCAGACGCTCATAACGACGCTTGAGCAGCGCGTCGGTATCGAAGGTCTTGAGCATTTCCAACTGCGTCAACAGCGCCTGACGGATCGACTCAGCCGCTGCAGCCGGGTCGCTGTGCGCGCCACCGAGTGGCTCACCGATCACCTGATCAACAATGCCCAGGCCTTTCAGGCGCTCGGCAGTGATACCCATCGCCTCGGCGGCATCCGGAGCCTTTTCTGCGGTTTTCCACAGAATCGAGGCGCAGCCCTCTGGCGAGATCACCGAATAGGTGGAGTACTGCAGCATGTTCAGCTGATCGCACACGCCAATCGCCAAAGCGCCGCCGGAACCACCCTCACCGATTACGGTGGCAATGATCGGGGTTTTCAGGCGCGCCATAACGCGTAGGTTCCAGGCGATGGCTTCACTCTGATTGCGTTCTTCGGCGTCGATACCTGGGTAGGCACCCGGGGTGTCGATAAAGGTCAGGATCGGCATCTTGAAGCGCTCAGCCATCTCCATCAGGCGGCACGCCTTGCGGTAGCCCTCCGGACGCGGCATACCGAAGTTGCGGCGCACCTTTTCGCGAATCTCACGGCCTTTCTGGTGACCGATAACCATCACCGGCTCGCCGCCCAGACGGGCAACTCCGCCCACCAGGGCCGCGTCGTCGGAGAAGTGGCGATCGCCATGCAGCTCATCGAACTCGGTAAAGATGTGCTGCAGGTAATCCAGGGTGTAAGGACGGCGTGGGTGGCGCGCCAGCTGGGCGATCTGCCAGCTGCTCAAATTGCCGAAAATAGTTTCGGTCAGCGAGCTGCTCTTGTCCTGCAGGCGGGCGATTTCATCGTTGATGTTCAACGAGTTGTCGTTACCGACCAGGCGAAGCTCTTCGATCTTGGCTTGCAGGTCGGCGATCGGCTGTTCGAAATCGAGAAAATTCGGGTTCATAGTCATCCGTCTTGCGTCGACGGCCAAGTGGCCGGGAGCTGTATCCGTTATCGCGCCCTACCTTATAGCAGCAGGCGCATTCAGGTCGACACCCGGTTCTGTACGAAAGCCTTCAATACAGAACCCGCTGGGTATCACAACCGACCGGCGAAGCCTGAGCCTCGCAAATCAGCGGTAGTGCAAAAAGACGTTGTCGCGGCCGAACTGGTCACGCAATGCCTGAATCAGGCTATCAGCCGGCTCAATGCGCCAGCCCTCGCCAAACTGCAATTGCGCCTTGGCATCGCTGCCGCTGTAGTCGACGGTGATCGGGCAAGCGCCACGATGGCGGCCACACAGCTCGGCCAACCAGCGCAGACGGTCACCCTGCAGGGCACTGCTGGCAACTTTCAAACGCAGGCTATCAGCCAGGCCGGTACGCGCCTCTTCCAGGCTCATCACCCGCTTGGCACGCAGACGCAGGCCACCGGAGAAATCGTCATTGCTCACCTCGCCTTCGACCACCACCAGGGCGTCGGTCTGCAGCAGAGCTTGAGCACTGTTGAACGCCTCGGCGAACAAGGAGGCCTCAATCCGCCCGGAACGGTCGTCCAGGGTGATAAAGCCCATCTTGTCGCCCTTCTTGTTCTTCATCACCCGCAGATTGACCACCAGGCCGGCAATCGTCTGATCGCCGCGTGCGGCTTTCAGGTCGACGATGCGCTGGCGGGCAAAGCGCCGCACTTCGCCTTCGTATTCATCAATAGGGTGACCGGTCAGGTACAGACCCAGGGTGTCTTTTTCACCCTTGAGGCGCTCTTTCAGCGTCAGTTCGCGAGCACGCAGGTGATTGAGGTAGACATCTGCCTCAGCATCGGCAAACACCCCACCGAACAGGTCCATATGGCCACTGTCATGGCTACGTGCAGTCTGTTCAGCCGCTTGCACCGCCTCTTCCATGGCAGCCAGCAGCACCGCGCGGTTGCGGTCGATATTGGCTTTATAGGCTTTCAGCTCTTCATGGAAATGCGGCCCGAGACGGTCCAGTGCACCGCTGCGAATCAGCGCTTCGAGGGTGCGCTTGTTGATGCGTTTGAGGTCGACGCGCGAGCAGAAGTCGAACAGATCTTTGAACACTCCTTCTTGACGCGCTTCGACGATAGCCTCCACCGGCCCCTCACCGACGCCTTTTATCGCGCCCAAGCCGTAGACGATCCAGCCTTCGTGGTTAACCGTGAACTTGAATTCGGAGATATTCACATCAGGCGCATCGAGGCGCAGCTTCATGCTGCGGCACTCCTCGATCAGGGGCACGACCTTGTCGGTGTTGTGCATATCCGCCGACAACACCGCCGCCATAAAGGCCGCCGAGTGGTGAGCTTTAAGCCAAGCGGTCTGATACGAGAGCAAGCCATAAGCAGCGGAGTGGGATTTGTTGAAGCCATAACCGGCGAACTTCTCCACCAGATCGAAGATGTTGCCCGCCAGGTTCGCATCGATACCGTTGTTAGCGCAGCCTTCGATAAAGCCACCACGTTGCTTGGCCATCTCCTCGGGTTTTTTCTTACCCATGGCGCGGCGCAGCATGTCCGCACCACCCAAGGTGTAGCCGGCCATAACCTGAGCAATCTGCATCACCTGTTCCTGGTACAGGATGATGCCGTAGGTCGGCTTGAGTACCGGCTCCAGACCCGCGTACTGGTAGTCCTGATGCGGGTAGGAAATCGGTTCGCGACCGTGCTTACGGTTGATAAAGTCGTCCACCATGCCCGATTGCAGCGGCCCCGGACGGAACAGGGCCACCAGAGCGATCATGTCTTCCAGGCAGTCTGGCTTGAGCTTTTTGATCAGCTCCTTCATGCCGCGCGATTCAAGCTGGAACACCGCAGTGGTCTCGGCTTTCTGCAGCATGCTGAACGTCGGTTTGTCATCCAGCGGGATAAAGTCGATGTTCAGATCCGGCAAACCTTGCTTGGCTTGCTCGCGGTTGATGGTTTCCATCGCCCACTTGATGATGGTCAGGGTGCGCAAACCGAGGAAGTCGAACTTCACCAGACCGGCGGATTCCACGTCGTCTTTATCGAATTGGGTGACCAGGCCGCCACCCTCGTCATCACAGGCAATCGGCGAGAAGTCGGTGAGTTTGGTCGGCGCGATCACCACACCCCCAGCGTGCTTGCCGGTACCGCGGCAGATGCCTTCGAGCTTGAGCGACATCTCCCAGATTTCCCGGGCGTCTTCATCGACCTTGAGGAAGTCGCGCAGCGGCTCCTCCATCTCGTAGGCCTTTTCCAGGGTCATGCCGACTTCAAAGGGAATCATCTTCGACAGACGGTCGGCCAGACCGTAGGACTTACCCTGCGCACGCGCCACGTCGCGCACCACCGCCTTGGCCGCCATGGTGCCGAAGGTGATGATCTGGCTCACCGCGTTGCGGCCGTATTTTTCGGCCACGTAGTCGATTACTCGGTCGCGACCGTCCATGCAGAAGTCGACGTCAAAGTCGGGCATGGAGACCCGCTCCGGGTTCAGGAAACGCTCGAACAGCAGGTCATAGGCCAGTGGATCGAGGTCGGTGATCTTCTGCACGTAGGCCACCAGTGAACCGGCACCCGACCCACGGCCAGGGCCCACGGGCACACCGTTGTTTTTCGCCCATTTGATAAAGTCCATTACGATCAGGAAGTAACCGGGAAAACCCATCTGAATGATGATATCCAGTTCGAAATTCAACCGATCGATATAGACCTGACGCTTCTCTTCGTAATTCGGAGTGGTGTCCTTCGGCCACAGCACCGCCAGACGCTCTTCCAGCCCCTCGAACGAAACCTGACGAAAGTATTCGTCCATGGTCAGGCCGGCCGGCACGGGGAAATCTGGCAGGAAGTACTTATCCAGTTGCACCTCGATATTGCAGCGCTTGGCAATCTCGATGGTGTTTTCCAGCGCCTCGGGCAAATCACTGAACAGCTCGGCCATTTCCTCCGGGCTTTTTAGGTACTGCTGATCGGAGTAGGTGCGCAGACGGCGCGGGTCGTCCAGGCTACGGCCTTCGCCGATGCACACACGGGTTTCATGGGCGGCGAAGTCGTCTTGCTTGATAAAGCGCACATCGTTAGTCGCTACCAGTGGCGCGCCAACCTTGTCGGCCAGGGCGACAGCGGCGTGCAGACTCTCTTCATCATTAACCCGGTTGGTGCGCTGTACTTCCAGGTAGAAGCGCTCGGGGAACACTGCCATCCACTCGCGCAGAACAGCTTCGGCCTGCGCCTGCTCGCCATCAAGCAAGGCATGGCCGACTTCGCCTTCCTTTGCCCCCGACAGGGCAATCAGCCCCTCGGCCGCTTCCTTAACCCAGTCGCGCTGGATAATGACCAGATCATTGCTCTGCCCTTCGCTCCAGCCGCGTGAGACCAGCTCGGTGAGGTTGCGATAACCCTTGGCATTCATCGCCAGCAGAGTCATGCGGCTCAGCGGACCATCTTCATCGGCACTGGCCAGCCAGATATCAGCGCCGCAGATCGGTTTGATACCGCCGCCCATGGCCGCCTTATAGAACTTCACCAACGAGCACATATTGCTCATATCGGTAACCGCTACCGCCGGCATTCCGGCTGCCGCCACCGACTTGATCAGTGGCTTGACCCGCACCAGCCCGTCGACCAGGGAAAACTCGGTGTGCAAACGCAGGTGGACGAACGAAGCGGTCATGGCAGTCCTATACAAAACGCAAAAACGACAAGGCAGGGATTGTACAACCGCAGCAGCGCGCGACAAGCGCTACCGGGCACAGGATAACGAGGGAATTTCAGAAGCGTTGTATCAGTCGTCCAACAACGCACGTACCGGGCCAAACGAGCGCCGGTGAATAGGGGTCGGCCCCAGTCGCCGCAGCGCTTCAAGGTGTACCGGAGTCGGGTAGCCCTTGTGCCCAGCGATACCGTAACCGGGGTATTGCTGATCCAGCAGCAGCATCTCGCGATCACGACTGACCTTGGCCAGGATCGACGCCGCAGCAATCGCCGGCACCTGACTGTCACCCTTGACCACAGCTGCGCTGGGCACCTGAAGTTTCGGGCAGCGATTGCCATCAATCAGCGCCAGCTTGGGCGTGACGCTCAAGCCCTCGACCGCGCGCTGCATGGCCAACATGGTGGCCTGAAGAATATTCAGCTGGTCGATTTCCTCGACCTCGGCACGGGCGATACACCAGGCCAGGGCTTTTTCGCGAATTTCGTCGAAGAGTTTTTCCCGACGCGTCTCGGTCAGTTTTTTCGAATCGTTTAGACCGAGAATCGGCCGTGCCGGATCGAGAATCACCGCCGCCGTAACAACGGCGCCGCAGAGCGGGCCACGGCCGACTTCATCAACGCCAGCCACCAACTCCTGCACCAGGGTGAAATCCAGCCCTAACTGCATCAGCCGCGCCCTGTCAGTTGCAGCACGGCCTTGGCAGCCTGCGCCGACGCGTCACGCCGCAGTGCGCGGTGAATCACATCAAAGCCCTCGGTCTGCACCTCGCCGCCGTCCAGCAATGGTGCCAGCAATTGGGCCAAGGCCTCCGGGGTGGCGGCATCCTGAATCATTTCCGGCACCAGCAAACGCTCGGCCAGCAGATTCGGCAGGGAAATATAAGCACTGGTGACCAGGCGCTTGAGAATGCGATAGGTCAATGGCGCAACCTTGTAGGCCACCACCATCGGCCGCTTGTACAACAGGGCCTCAAGGGTCGCCGTGCCGGATGCAATCAAGACGGCATCGCACGCTGCCAGCGCCTCATGGGAGCGGCCATTGAGCAAGGTCAGCGGCAGATCGCGGCCCACCAGCATCTGCTCAAGCTGCGCACGACGCTCCGGGCTGGAGCACGACAGAACAAACTGGATACCGGGGCGCAAAGTACGCAAGCGCACCGCCGCATCGAGAAACAAGCTGCCCAGGCGCGAGACCTCGCCACCACGACTGCCCGGCAACAGGGCCACTACCGACTGATCATGCGATAAGTTCAGCGCATAACGGGCCGCAGCACGATCCGCCTGCTGCGGAATGGTATCGGCCAGCGGGTGGCCGACAAAACGCACCGGCACTTGATGATCCTGATAAAACTGCGCCTCGAACGGGAACAGGGTCAACATCAGGTCGCAGGCTTCGCGAATTTTCAGCACGCGTTTCTGCCGCCAGGCCCAAACCGAAGGGCTGACGTAATGCACAGTCTTGATCCCAGCCTGACGCAGCTTGAACTCCAGGGTAAGGTTGAAATCCGGCGCATCGATACCGATAAACACGTCCGGTTTGGCCGCGCTCAGGGTATTGATCAGCCGCTTGCGCCGTGACAGCAGCTCAGGCAGACGGCCAAGCACCTCGACCAAACCCATTACCGACAGACGCTCCATCGGAAAATAGGAATTCAGCCCCTGGGCCTGCATCAGCGGGCCACCGATACCGATAAATTCGATCTGTGGGTATTGGCCTTTGAGGGCCTGCATCAGGCCCGCACCAAGAATATCGCCAGACGCCTCGCCGGCGACCAGCGCGACACGCATCAGGTCAGTCATAAATTATCGGGTAATGCCGCGGCTTGAAGCCTGGATGGAATCGCGGAAGATCGCGACTTCGGGAAATTCTGCGGACGACTCGGCCAGTTCGCCCATCGCCTGCTCAACCGTAAGCCCCTGGCGATAGACGATTTTGTAGGCGCGGCGCAAGGCAGCAATCGCCTCGGCACTGAAACCACGACGGCGCATGCCTTCGAAGTTCATGCTGCGCGCTTCGGCCGGGTTGCCGAACACGGTGACGAACGCCGGTACATCTTTGCCAATCGCCGTGCCCATGCCGGAGAAACTGTGCGCACCGATACGGCAGAACTGATGGACCAGGGTGTAACCAGAGAGAATCGCCCAGTCATCGACCCACACATGCCCGGCCAACGCGGTGTTGTTGACCAGGATGCAATGGTTGCCGATCACACTGTCATGGCCGATGTGGGCATAGGCCATGATCAGGTTGTGATCACCCAGGGTGGTTTCGCTGCGATCCTGCACGGTGCCGCGGTGGATGGTGACGCCCTCGCGGATCACGTTGTGGTCGCCAATTACCAGCCGAGTCGCCTCGCCCTGGTATTTGAGATCGGGGGTATCTTCACCCACCGAGGAAAACTGATAGATGCGGTTGTGTTTACCGATCCGCGTCGGCCCCTTGAGGATCACATGGGGGCCGATCACTGTACCCTCGCCAATTTCTACATCGGCCCCGACTATCGACCAAGGGCCGACGACTACGTCGTCAGCCAACTTGGCGCTGGGATCGATGATGGCGCGAGGGTCAATCAAACTCATAGTTTGCGTTCCGCACAGATGATTTCTGCCGAGCAGACTTCCTTGCCGTCGACGCTGGCCTTGCACTCGAATTTCCAGATGCTGCGCTTGCTGCTCAGGTAGCGGGCTTCGAGGATCAGTTGATCACCCGGCACCACTGGCTGGCGAAAGCGTAGCTTGTCGGAGCCGACAAAGTAATACAGGGTGCCATCGGATGGCTTCAGATCCATCATCTTGAAGCCAAGAATACCGGCTGCTTGGGCCATGGCTTCGATGATCAAAACGCCTGGCATGATCGGGTGCTCAGGAAAATGCCCGTTGAAGAACGGCTCATTGATGCTGACATTCTTGTAGGCGCGAATTCGCTTGCCCTCAAGATCCAGCTCAGCCACCCGGTCCACCAAAAGAAACGGGTAGCGGTGCGGCAAGTATTCGCGAATCTGGTTGATGTCCATCATGTGCAGAGAAGCCTGTAAGAGAAAAAAGAGAAGCCGGCAAATACCGGCTCAGGCATCAGATGAGGTATCAGCTGCTGGGGTCACGGCGGCCAGCTGCTTTTCCAACTGTTGCAGGCGTCGCGCCATATCATCCAACTGACGAATCCGTGCCGCGCTCTTGCGCCACTCAGCCGCTGGCTGCATGGCGGTGCCCGACGAATAAGAGCCCGGCTCGGTGATCGAGCGGGTAACCATGGTCATACCGGTGACGAACACGTTGTCGCACACCTCGATATGCCCAACCATGCCCACGCCACCGGCGATCATGCAGTTCTTGCCAATCTTGGTGCTGCCGGAAATACCCGCGCAACCGGCCATGGCCGTGTTGTCGCCGATCTGCACGTTGTGCGCGATCATGATCTGGTTATCCAACTTGACCCCATTACCAATCAGCGTGTCCGACAGCGCACCACGGTCGACCGTGGTATTGGCGCCAATCTCGACGTCATCACCGATAGTCACCCCACCGATCTGTGCGATCTTCTGCCAGACGCCCTTCTCGTTGGCAAAGCCGAAACCCTCACCGCCGATCACCGCACCAGACTGAATCACCACACGTTTGCCGATCCGCACATCGTGATACAGCGTCACGCGCGGAGCCAACCACCCGCCCTCACCAATAACCGAACGCGCGCCAACAACACACTGCGCACCAACAGTCACGCCAGCCGCAACCTGCGCGCCACTCTCGATCACCGCATAGGCGCCGATACTGGCACTCGCATCAACGTGCGCATCTGCAGCCACCACAGCGGTGGGATGCACGCCAGGCAATGCACAAGGCTTGCGGTCAAATAGGTGGGAAAGTTCGGCATACGCCAGGTAAGGATTAGCAACGACCAAGGCATTGCCGGCATAGCCTTCGGCATCAGCAGCGGTCAACAGCACCGCGCCAGCCTGGCAGCCCGAGAGAAACTTGCGGTACTGCGCATTGGCGAGAAAGCTCAGCTGATCAGCGCCTGCTTCCTGCAAGGTAGCCAAGCCGCTGATCGGCTTATCCGAGGCACCACGCAAGGTGGCGCCGCCCAGACGCTCGGCCAACTGATCAAGGGTATAAACCGTTGCACTCATGATCAGCGCAGCTGATTCATGCGCTCGATAACCTGGCGGGTGATGTCGAATTGAGGTTTGACATCAATCACCGCACCGCGCTCCAGCACCAGGTCGAAGTTACCGGTCTTGATTACCTCTTCCACGGCCTTGTCCAGATTGGGCTTGAGCTTCTTCAGCATTTCACGGTCCGCTACAGCCTTGGACTCGTTCAGCTCCTTGGACTGGAACTGGAAATCACGGGCCTTTTGCTTGAATTCAAGCTCCAGGCGCTCACGCTCGGCGGTCTGCATTTTCTCACCGTCCTTGACCAGGCGGTCCTGAATGCGTTTGGCGTCGCTTTCCAGGGTTTTCAGCTTGTTCAGCTGCGGGCCGAATTTCTTCTCGGCATCCACCGCGTAACGCTTGGCAGCGTCAGATTCCAGCAGCGCCATTTGGTAGTTCAGTACCGCTACTTTCATCTCGGCAAAAGCCGGGGTCGCCAGCAAGGCAACGCTTAACAAAACCAGTTGAGTCAACTTACGCACGATGCAACTCCTGCAAAACTGTTGGTATTCAAAAATCCGACGTTTAGAACGTCCGACCGAGAGAGAACTGGAAAATCTGCGTATCGGCATCATCCGGTTTGAGGATTGGCATGGCCAAGCTGAAGCTCAACGGACCCAGCGCTGTAATCCAGGTCAGGCCGACACCCACGGAGCTGGCCAAGTTGCCTGGATCGATGCTGCCGCACTCTTCCTGCGACTTGCCGCAATTGGTGTCGAATACATTACCCACATCCCAGAACAGCGCAGTACGCAGGGAGCGCTGATCCTTGACAAACGGCATGGGGAACAGCAGTTCAGCACCGCCTTGAATCAGGACGTTACCACCGAAGGGCAGTGGATCTTGATCCGGATCGCGCGCAGTACCTGGATTGGTACCCTTGCTCGGTGTGCTGCGCGGCCCCAGGCTGCTGTCTTTGAAACCACGTACCGAATTGAAACCACCCGCGTAGTAGTGCTCGTAGAACGGCAGGTCGGAAGTAGAGCCATAGCTCTCGCCGTAACCCAGTTGGGTGTGCAAACGCAGGGTATAGGTGTCACTCAGTGGCTTGAAGACCTGACCACGGTAATCCACCTTGAAGAACGACAGATCACTACCCGGCACTGTGGTTTCGAACACCAGGCTTTGCGAGTGACCGCGATTAGCCAGCACGCCACGGTTTAGAGTCGACTCAGACCAGCCAATGGATGCTTTGAGGTTCAGGTAGCTGTCACCCTCTTCCTCAATAAAGTTAAAAATCTCATCAACGGTATACACGCCAGTACCGATGCTGTCGTTCTGGATGGTCAGGCCATAAGTCAGACGCGAGGTATCGCTGATTGGATAACCAATGCTGGCACCTGCACCATAGCTGTCCACCGAATAGCTGGACACATCGGTATTCAGTTCGTCGTAATCGGTTTCACGGAAGAAGGCGTTGTAGCCCAGGCTGACGCCATCTGGCGTCCAGTAGGGATCAACAAAACCGAAGTTGTAGTTGCTCTGGTACTCGCTACGGGTCAAGCCGACGCTGACCTTGTTACCGGTACCGAGGAAGTTGTTCTGGGTAATCGAGCCACCGAGAATCAGGCCGGCATTCTGGGCAAAACCGACGCGGGCAGTGATGGAACCGGAAGCCTGCTCTTCAACGCTGTAGTTGACGTCAACCTGGTCATCGGTGCCCGGCACCTGTGGGGTTTCGACGTTGACTTCCTTGAAGTAGCCCAGACGCTCCAGACGGGTCTTGGACTGGTCAATCAGGTAAGTCGAAGCCCAGCCACCTTCCATCTGTCGCATTTCACGGCGCAGCACTTCGTCTTCCGACTTGGTGTTGCCACGGAAGTTGATGCGGTTAACGTAAGCACGCTTGCCTGGATCGACCACAAAGGTAATCGACACGGTGCCGTCATCATGGGCTTCTGGAACGCCGTTGACGTTGGCGAAGGTATAACCTTCGTTGCCCAGACGACGGGTGATCAGTTCAGACGTGGTGGTCATCACCTTACGCGAGAACACCTGACCTTCCTGAACCAGCAGCAGGGCACGGACTTCTTCTTCCGGCACTTTCAGCTCACCGCTGAGTTTGACCTCACGCACGGTGTACTTCTCGCCTTCGTCGACGTTGACTGTGACATAGACGTGCTTCTTGTCTGGGGTGATGGATACCTGAGTGGAACTGATATCCATATTGATATAACCGCGATCCAGGTAATAGGAACGCAGACGTTCCAAGTCACCGGAGAGCTTCTCACGGGCGTACTTGTCATCATTCTTGAAGAAGGACAGCCAGTTAGTGGTCTTCAGCTCAAACAGGTCAATCAGGTCCTCATCCGCAAAGACCGAGTTACCTACCACGTTGATGTGCTGAATCGCTGCTACCGAACCCTCGTTGATATTGATCTTCAGCGCCACACGGTTACGTGGCTGCGGGATCACTTCGGCTTCGATTTCGGCGGAGTAACGCCCTTGGGCAACGTACTGGCGCTGCAACTCGTTACGCACACCTTCAAGGGTGGCGCGCTGGAATATCTCGCCTTCGGCCAGGCCAGATTGATTCAGGCCCTTGAGCAGATCTTCGCTGCTGATGGCCTTGTTACCCTCAATCTCGATACTGGAAATCGACGGACGTTCAACCACAGTAACAACCAGCACATCGCCATCGCGACCGAGCTGGATATCCTGAAAGAAACCGGTTTTGAACAGTTCGCGAGTAGCCTCAACCAGTGACCGGTCATCGGCTTGCGCTCCCACATTAAGGGGCAAGGCACCGAATACACTGCCAGCGGAAACACGCTGCAGACCGGTGACCCGGATATCGGAGATGGTGAAGGACTCGGCGTGAACTTCGGTGATCATCAGTGCGGCAAGCACCGCAGGTAGCAGCAGACGTTTCATGAAGTCCTTTCTTATTCCAACTGACAATAAAAAATCTGCCGCTTAGCGCGACACGCCTTGTTCGTACCGAGAGCGTAATTCAACAGCGGCTACAGGCGACCCAAGTCGTTTACCAGGGCCAGCAACATCACCCCGATAACCAAACTAATGCCGATCTGCATCCCCCAACCCTGTATCCGCTCCGACAGCGGGCGACCACGCACCCACTCGACCAGATAAAAAAGCAGATGCCCCCCATCCAGCACGGGGATAGGCAACAAATTAAGAACCCCCAAACTAATGCTCAAGTAGGCGAGAAACTTAAGAAAATCACTCAAACCTGACTCAGCAGAAGCGCCCGCCACTTTAGCAATGGTTATCGGCCCGCTCAAGTTTTTTACCGAGAGCTCACCAAACAGCATTTTCTTCAGGGAATTAAGGGTCAGAACGCTCATTGCCCAGGTATTTTTGGCACCTTCGGCGATGGCTTCTAACGGGCCATAGCTGACTTCACGCAGCATCTCAGGCGGCCATTCGCCTGATGAAACCACTGCACCGAGATAACCTTTTTTCCGAACGACTGCAGGATCAGACGGAATGCTCAGTGCGACTTGACGCTCAACACCCGCATGCCGATAAACCAAAACTACAGACTGACCAGAAAAGCTCTTCGCGAGCGCCACCACGTGCTCAGAGGAAAGAAACTCCTCGCCGGAAAGCGAGATCAGCTGATCCTTCGGCTGCAAGCCCACAGAATCCGCAACACTACCAGGAATAACTTCAACAACTACCGGCGGACCAAGAGGCCGCCAAGGCCGAATGCCTAATGAAGCGATAGGATTAGGCTCATCGGCACCGCGCAGCCAGTTATCCAGCACGATCTGCCGAGGACTGTCGACCGAGGAACCCGGTTCGCGTACCGCGAGATCCAGGCGACCACTTTCACCCAACCGACTAACCAGCTGCAGATTCACTGCAGCCCAGCCGGTGGTGGGCTCGCCATCAACCGCGACAATTTCCTGACCAACCTGCAAGCCGGCGACATCAGCCAGACTGCCAGCTTCGACCGCGCCGATAACCGGGCGCACCTGCTGGCT
Source organism: Pseudomonas anguilliseptica (assembly GCF_900105355.1). Classification (NCBI taxonomy): domain Bacteria; kingdom Pseudomonadati; phylum Pseudomonadota; class Gammaproteobacteria; order Pseudomonadales; family Pseudomonadaceae; genus Pseudomonas; species Pseudomonas anguilliseptica. The sequence continues at coordinate 3,120,047 of NZ_FNSC01000001.1, read as the reverse complement.
GCCCAGCATCGCTACAACCCAGAAGAACAACAGTGCGAGTAGGAAATTGGCTACGGGCCCCGCTGCCACGATAGCAATGCGCTGTTTTACCGATTTGCGATTGAACGACTGATCCAGCAACTCCGGCGGCACATCGCCTTCGCGCTCATCGAGCATTTTCACGTAACCGCCCAGCGGGATGGCGGCCACTACAAATTCGGTGCCCTGACGATCATGCCAACGCAGCAACGGACTACCAAAACCGACAGAGAACCGCAGCACCTTGACGCCACAGCGACGGGCGACCCAGAAGTGCCCATACTCGTGAATGGTTACCAGCACACCCAAAGCGACCAGGGTGCCAACTAGCATATAAAGCGCACTCATCAGACTTCTCCGCGTCGGCGATCAGCGCCGACTCAGCCATTGTTCAGCCAGATGGCGGGCTCGGCCATCAGCGGCCAGCACTGTATCCAGGCTCTCAACCGCCAGGGCGGGCTCAGCATGCAGAACGTCTTCGATGATACTCGCGATCTCGGGAAAGCGGATGCGTCGCTCAAGAAACGCTGCAACGGCTACTTCATTTGCCGCATTGAGCATAGCCGGCGCGGTACCGCCAGCCTGCGCTGCCTCACGCGCCAGACGCAGACAAGGAAAACACTGCTGATCCGGGGCCTGGAAGTCCAACCGCGCAATGGCAAACAGATCCAGCGGCGCGACGCCGGAGTCGATTCTCTCCGGCCAGGCCAGGGCATGACTGATGGGCGTGCGCATATCCGGATTACCCAACTGGGCCAGTACCGAACCATCGACATAATCAACCAGCGAGTGGATCACGCTCTGTGGATGCACCACCACCTCAACCTGATCAGGACTGGCATCAAACAACCAGCAAGCCTCGATCAGCTCCAGCCCCTTGTTCATCATGCTCGCCGAATCGACCGAAATCTTGCGCCCCATCGACCAGTTCGGGTGTGCGCACGCCTGCTCAGGCGTGACAGCATGCAACTGCTCCAGCGGCATTTCGCGAAATGGCCCACCCGAGGCGGTGAGCAAAATACGCCGCACACCGACCTGCTGCAGGCCGCGGGCGTAGTCGCCCGGCAGGCACTGGAAAATCGCATTATGCTCACTGTCGATTGGCAACAGCACAGCGCCACTTTTACGCACTGCCTGCATAAATAGCGCACCCGACATCACCAGGGCTTCTTTATTGGCCAGCAGCACCTTCTTGCCAGCCTCAACTGCTGCCAGGGTCGGCGGCAAGCCTGCCGCACCAACGATAGCAGCCATCACCGTATCCACTTCAGGATGCGCGGCCACCTCACACAAGCCCTCGGGGCCATACAACACCTGAGTAGCCAGACCAGCTGCACGCAGACCTTCCTGCAGGCGGCGAGCATCCAGAGCCTGCGCCACCACAGCAAAACGTGGGCGGTAGATCATGCACAACGCTTCCAGCTCAGCCAGACGACTGAAACCGGATAGCGCAAACACTTGATAGCGCTCTTGATGGCGCGCAATGACATCGAGGGTACTCAGACCGATCGAACCGGTCGCCCCCAGCACGGTAATCTGCTGCGGATGTCTCACAGTGCGCCCCAGCCCGCCAACCACAGCAACGCAGCAAACACCGGGATCGCCGCCGTCAGGCTGTCGATACGATCCAGCACACCGCCATGACCAGGCAGCAGATTGCTGCTGTCCTTAACCCCCGATTGGCGCTTGAACATGCTTTCGGTCAGATCGCCGACCACCGAAATCAGCACCACCACAGCAGTGCCAAGCAGCCCCATAAGTAAGCCGACAAACGACCAGTCACGGTAAATCGCCACGCCCACACAGATCAGCAAGGTAGCCAGCAGGCCACCAAACACCCCTTCCCAACTCTTACCGGGACTGACCTGCGGCGCCAGCTTGCGCTTGCCGAAGCGGCGGCCGGCGAAATAGGCGCCGATATCCGCGCCCCACACCAACACCATCACCGCGAGAATCAGCCAGTTTGCTTCAGGCCACTGCTTGAACAGCACCAGACCCTGCCAGGCAGGCAGCAGAATCAGCAAACCGATCAGCAATCTGACCGGAGCCTGCGTCCAGTAACGACTGCTGGCGGGGTAACCCAAGACCAGAAAGGTCGCAACACCCCACCAGACAACCCCAAGCAACAGAACCCAAGGCGCCAGGGCGGGCAACAGATACAAGCCAAACAACAATACAGCCACCAGCGCGGCGTAGGCCACGCGCTGGAGCCGGGCAGTAAATCCTGCCAGACGCGCCCACTCCCAGGCGCCCAGGCTGACCACTGCGCCGATAAACAGCGCAAAGAGCGCGCCATTGAGCAGAAAGAAACCACCCAGGGCGAATGGCAACAGCACCAGCGCCGTGATAATTCGTTGTTTGAGCATCAGCTACGAGCCTCAGCAGCCACCTGATCGCTGGTTTTCCCAAAGCGGCGCTGGCGGCTAGCAAAATCGGCCAAGGCTTTGCGCATGGCGTCGTGTTTGAAATCCGGCCAAAACAGGTCGGAGAAATACAGCTCGGTGTAAGCCAGCTGCCAGAGCAGGAAATTACTGATGCGATGCTCCCCACCAGTGCGGATACACAGATCCGGCAACGGCAAATCACCGGTTACCAGGCAACTCTGCAGCAACTCAGGGGTAATGTCCTCGGCGCGCAAATGACCACCTTGAACTTCACGAGCCAAACGCTGCGCCGCCTGAGCGATATCCCATTGGCCACCGTAGTTGGCTGCAACCTGCAGGACAAAGCGTTTGTCACCTGCGGTTTGCGCCTCGGCCTCACACATCGCAGCCTGCAGCTCAGGGTGAAAGCGCGAGCGATCACCGATAATGCGCAGGCTGATGTCATTGGCATCGAGCTTCTTCGCCTCACGGCGCAATGCACCGAGGAACAACTCCATCAGCGCACTGACCTCCTCGGCCGGGCGCTGCCAGTTTTCACTGGAGAAGGCGAACAACGTCAACACCTCGACACCCGCCTCGGCGCACACCTCAATCACCGCACGCACCGCATCGACACCGGCTTTATGACCGGCAACGCCGGGCAGCAGACGCTTCTTCGCCCAGCGATTGTTACCGTCCATGATGATCGCCACATGCCGTGGCACGGCGAACGGACTACCGTCTTTGGTCTTTTCCATGACGATATACTGGCCGTTAAACGGCCATCAGATCCGCTTCTTTCTGTTTCACTGCCACTTCGATTTCCGCGACAAACTTATCGGTCAGCTTCTGGATTTCGTCGGCCGCACGGCGCTCTTCGTCTTCGCTGATTTCCTTCTCCTTGACCAGGTCTTTCAACTGGCTCAGAGCATCACGACGAATATTGCGCACCGCTACACGACCATCTTCAGCCGCATCACGCGCCTGCTTGGTGAAGCCCTTACGGGTTTCCTCGGTCAGCGCTGGCATGGAGATCAGCAGCAGCTCACCCAGGTTGGTCGGGTTGAAGCCCAGACCGGAGCTCTGGATCGCCTTGTCGACAGCAGACAGCATGTTGCGCTCGAAGGCCACGACCTGCAGGGTACGGGCGTCCTTGACGGTGACGTTGGCCACCTGATTCAACGGGGTGTCGGAGCCGTAGTAAGGCACCATCACGCCACCGAGGATACTTGGGTGAGCCTGACCAGTACGGATTCGGCTGAAGGCGTGAACCAGCGATTCCAGGCTCTTCTGCATGCGTACTTGGGCGTCTTTTTTGATCTCATTGATCATGTTTATCTTCCTCAATCAGAGTGCCTTCAGCGCCACCAACTACAACGTTCAGCAGAGCACCAGGCTTGTTCATATTGAAAACACGCAGCGGCATATTATGGTCGCGGCACAGGCAGATGGCCGTCAGGTCCATTACACCCAGCTTGCGGTCGAGCACCTCATCGTAGGTCAGGCGATCAAACTTCTCGGCATGCGGGTCTTTGAATGGATCGGCAGTGTACACACCATCCACCTTGGTCGCCTTGAGCACCACGTCGGCATCGATTTCGATGGCGCGCAGGCAGGCAGCCGAGTCGGTTGTAAAGAACGGATTACCAGTGCCAGCGGCGAAAATCACCACCTCACCGGTTTTCAGATGACGCATGGCCTTGCGTCGGTCGTAGTGATCGGTGACGCCCACCATGGAGATCGCCGACATGACGATGGCCGGGATATTCGAACGCTCCAGCGCGTCGCGCATGGCCAGAGCATTCATCACCGTAGCCAGCATGCCCATATGATCGCCAGTGACCCGATCCATGCCCGCTGCACTCAGCGCCGCGCCACGGAACAGGTTGCCACCACCGATGACCAGACCAACCTGCACACCGATACCGACCAACTGGCCGACTTCCAGCGCCATGCGATCAAGCACCTTTGGATCGATGCCAAAATCTTCCGCCCCCATCAGGGCCTCGCCGCTAAGTTTGAGCAGGATGCGCTTGTAACGCGGTTGACGACCACTCATCTGCTGAGCCATTGCGAGTCTCTCCTGCGGCGTTTGAATTCTGTGCAAACCTTAAGTTCGCTTTTATCGAGCGCTTCGACAGCACCCCGAGCCATTGGCGCCAAGGCCCCAACCACTCCACAGCTTAGCTGCGCCTTCAATTTGACAAAGAGGCCGCGCGCGTTAGCGGGCAGCCTCTTCGGGGCAACAGCGATTAGCCGTCTTACTGCTTGCTGGCAGCAGCTACCTGAGCAGCAACTTCTTCAGCAAAGTTGTCGACCGGCTTCTCGATGCCTTCGCCAACCTTGAAGTAGGTGAAGGAAACGATTTCAGCACCGGCTTTCTTGGCCAAAGCACCGACCTTGATTTCCGGGTCCTTAACGAAGGCTTGCTCAACCAGACTGGCTTCAGCGAGGAACTTCTGGATACGACCAGCAACCATTTTCTCGACGATCTCGGCTGGTTTGCCCTTGATCTTGTCTTCGTTGAGGCTGACGAACACGGCTTTTTCGCGCTCAATGGCTTCAGCGGATACTTCCGAAGGCAGCAGGAATTCAGGGTTGCTGGCGGCTACGTGCATGGCGATGTCTTTAGCCAGCTCGACGTTGCCACCCTTGAGCACAACCACAACACCGATCTTGTTGCCGTGCAGGTAAGAGCCCAGAACGTCACCTTCAATACGCGCCAGACGACGGATATTGACGTTCTCGCCAGTTTTGGCAACCAGGGCCAGACGGGCTTCTTCCTGAGCAGCGATCAGCGGCTCAACTTCGGTCAGTTTGTCAGCAAAGGCTTTCTCGACACTGGCAGCCACGAAGTTCTTGAAGTCGTCCTGCAGAGCCAGGAAGTCGGTCTGCGAGTTGACTTCGAGAATGACGGCAGTCTTGCCATCTTCCTTGATGCTGATGGCGCCTTCAGCAGCCACGTTGCCAGCTTTCTTGGCAGCCTTGATCGCGCCGGAAGCACGCATGTCGTCGATGGCTTTTTCGATGTCGCCGCCAGCCTTGGTCAAGGCCTTCTTGCAATCCATCATGCCTTCGCCAGTACGCTCACGCAGTTCTTTAACCAACGCTGCAGTAATTTCTGCCATTTCAAAATCCTCTGGATAGGTTGTTAACCATTCCACCCGCGAAAACGGGCGCTCAATTCGTAACGCATTGCCGACAATGACCAAAAACGATTGCAACTGCACGTCGACGATGGTTTTCAAGGTGGCAAAAAGGGGGCAAAGCCCCCCTTTTTTGCGAACTAAGCAAACGCTAAGCGCGTTTTACTTAGCCTTCAGCAGCTTCTGCAGCCGGGGCTTGCTCAACGAACTCGTCGGCGCCGCCGTTAGCGTTGGTGCGACCACGGATTACCGAGTCAGCCATAGCACCCATGTACAGCTGGATGGCGCGAATGGCGTCATCGTTACCTGGGATGATGTAGTCAACGCCTTCCGGGCTGCTGTTGGTATCAACGACGCCGATAACTGGGATGCCCAGCTTGTTGGCTTCGGTGATAGCAATGCGCTCGTGGTCAACGTCGATCACAAACATAGCGTCTGGCAGACCGCCCATGTCCTTGATACCACCCAGACTGCGATCCAGTTTCTCCAGATCACGGGTGCGCATCAGGGCTTCTTTCTTGGTCAGCTTGGCGAAAGTACCGTCCTGGGACTGAACTTCCAGATCACGCAGACGCTTGATCGAGGCGCGGATGGTTTTGTAGTTGGTCAGCATGCCGCCCAACCAGCGATGATCGACGTACGGCGAACCGCAACGTGCTGCTTCTTCAGCAACGATCTTGCCAGCGGAACGCTTGGTGCCTACGAACAGAATCTTGTTTTTGCCCGAAGCCAGCTTCTCAACGAAAGACAGCGCTTCGTTGAACATTGGCAGGGTTTTTTCAAGGTTGATGATGTGAATCTTGTTGCGCGCGCCGAAAATGTATTTGCCCATTTTCGGGTTCCAGTAACGGGTCTGGTGGCCGAAGTGCACACCGGCCTTCAGCATATCGCGCATATTGACTTGGGACATGATAGTTCCTTGATAAGTCGGGTTAGGCCTCCACGCATCCCGATCTCCAACCCGGCGAACTTGTCGCAAGGCACCCAGGAAACCGTGTCGATACGTGTGTGGGTTTAAGCTTTCGGGCACACAGCACGTAAAGCGGCGCGTTTTATATCATAAAAGCCAGGAGCAAGCTACTCACAGACAGCAACATATGCAGCCAAGTTAGCGGCAGGTTTAACGTGGCGCTTATGGCTGGCGGCTTGTAGCTGTTAAGATGTCGCCCTTTCTGTTCGCGTTCGAGAGCCGCACATGACCGTCACCATCAAAACGCCCGACGAAATCGAGAAAATGCGCGTAGCCGGTCGCTTGGCTGCCGAAGTTCTGGAAATGATTGGCGAACACGTCAAGCCCGGCGTCACCACCGAAGAGCTTGATCGCATCTGCCATGACTATATTGTCAACGTGCAGCAGGCCATCCCCGCGCCGCTTAATTACAAAGGTTTCCCCAAGTCGATCTGCACCTCGGTCAACCATGTGGTCTGCCATGGCATCCCGAATGACAAGCCACTGAAAGAAGGCGATGTGATCAACATCGACATCACCGTGATCAAGGATGGCTACCACGGCGATACCAGCAAGATGTTCATGGTCGGCAAGGTGCCGGAGTGGGCCGAGCGCCTGGCCAAGATCACCCAGGAATGCATGTATAAAGGTATCGAGCTGGTCAAACCCGGCACGCGCCTGGGCGATATCGGCGAAGTGATCCAGAAGCATGCCGAGAAGAATGGCTTCTCCGTGGTGCGCGAATACTGCGGACACGGCATTGGCGCGGTGTTCCATGAAGAGCCGCAAGTACTGCACTACGGCCGCGCTGGCACCGGCATGGAGCTGAAGGAAGGCATGACTTTCACCATTGAGCCGATGATCAACCAGGGCCGCCCGGAAACCCGCATGTTGGGTGATGGCTGGACCGCAATCACCAAGGACCGCAAGCTTTCGGCCCAGTGGGAACACACCATTCTGGTGACCGCTGATGGTTACGAGATCTTCACCCTGCGCAGTGACGATACCATCGCCCGCACATCGGCCTGAGCCTATCGCTGAGTCTGCTGTATAGATAGAAGGAAGGCCGCAATGCCGCAGGTAGATCCCGAGCTGTTCGACCGCGGCCAGTTCCAGGCGGAACTGGCCCTCAAGGCCAGCCCTATTGCGGCGTTCAAGAAGGCTATCCGCCACGCCCGCGAAGTGCTCGACGGGCGCTTCACCAGCGGCCGTGATGTACGCCGCCTAGTCGAGGACCGCGCCTGGTTTGTCGACCAGATCCTGCGCGAAGCCTGGGATCGCCTGTCTTGGAGTGAAGATGCCGATATCGCCCTGCTGGCCGTCGGCGGCTATGGCCGTGGCGAGCTGCACCCCTTCTCCGATATCGACCTGCTGATTCTGCTCGACAACGCCGACCACGAAACCTTCCGCGAGCCCATCGAGCGCTTCCTCACCCTACTGTGGGACATCGGCCTGGAAGTTGGACAAAGCGTGCGCAGCGTGGACGAATGCGCCGAGGAAGCCCGCGCCGACCTGACGGTGATCACCAACCTGATGGAAAGCCGCACCATCGCTGGCCCCGAGCGCCTGCGCCTGCGCATGCAAGCAGTCACCAGCACCGAGCAGATGTGGCCGAACAAGCAGTTCTTCCTGGCCAAGAATAAAGAGCAGCGCGCCCGTCACGGCAAATACAACGACACCGAATACAACCTGGAACCCAACGTCAAAGGCTCACCCGGTGGCCTGCGCGACATCCAAACCATCCTCTGGGTCGCGCGCCGGCACTTCGGCACGCTGAACCTGCACGCCATGGTCGGCCAGGGCTTTTTGCTGGAAAGCGAATACGCCCTGCTCGCCTCCAGCCAGGAGTTCCTCTGGAAGGTGCGCTATGCCCTGCACATGCTTGCCGGGCGCGCCGAAGACCGCCTGCTGTTTGACCATCAGAGCAAGGTGGCGGCCCTACTGGGCTATGAAGAAAGCGACAGCAAGCGCGCTATCGAGCGCTTTATGCAGAAGTACTACCGCGTGGTGATGGCGATCGCCGAACTGAGCGATCTGATCGTCCAGCACTTCGAAGAGCAGATTCTGCACGCTGGCGAAATTGGCCAGGCCACGCCGCTTAACAGCCGCTTCCTGCTGCGTGATGGCTATATCGAAGTCGCGCACCCCAATGTGTTCAAGCGTACGCCGTTTGCCATCATGGAAATCTTCGTGCTGATGGCCCAGCACCCCGACATCAAAGGCGTGTGTGCCAACAGCATCCGCCTGCTGCGCGAGCACCGTCATCTGATCGACGATGATTTCCGCCGTGATATCCGCAACACCAGTCTGTTCGTTGAACTGTTCAAAAGCCCGCAAGGTATTCACCGCAACCTGCGGCGAATGAACCGTTACGGCATCCTCGGCCTGTACCTGCCGGAGTTCGGCCATATCGTCGGGCAGATGCAGCACGACCTGTTCCACATCTACACGGTCGATGCGCACACGCTGAACCTGATCAAGCACCTGCGTAAATTCAAGTGGACCGAGCTGGCGGAAAAATTCCCGCTGGCCAGCAAGCTGATCGACAAACTACCCAAGCCCGAACTGATCTACATGGCCGGGCTTTACCACGACATCGGCAAAGGTCGTGGCGGCGACCATTCGGAGCTCGGCGCAGTGGATGCCGAGGCCTTCTGTGTGCGCCACCAGCTGCCGAACTGGGACTCCAAACTGATTGTCTGGCTGGTACAGCACCACCTGGTGATGTCCACCACCGCGCAGCGCAAGGACCTCTCAGACCCGCAGGTGATATTCGACTTCGCCCGCCTGGTTGGCGACCAGACCCGCCTGGATTACCTCTACGTACTGACCGTGGCCGACATCAACGCCACCAACCCCAGCCTGTGGAACTCCTGGCGTGCCAGCCTGCTGCGCCAGCTCTACACCGAAACCAAGCGCGCCTTGCGCCGCGGCCTGGAAAATCCGCTGGACCGCGAAGAACAGATTCGCCTGACGCAGATCGCCGCCCTGGACATCCTGGTGCGCGGCGGCACCGACCCGGACGACGCCGAGCAGCTGTGGTCGCAACTGGGTGACGACTACTTCCTGCGCCATACCGCCAACGATGTGGCTTGGCATACCGAAGCGATTCTCCAGCACCCCAACGATGGCAACCCACTGGTGCTGATCAAGGAAACCACCCAGCGCGAGTTCGAAGGCGGCACGCAGATATTTATCTATGCCCAGGACCAGCACGACTTCTTCGCCGTGACGGTGGCGGCCATGGCCCAGCTTAACCTGAACATCCATGACGCGCGGATTCTCACCTCCACCAGCCAGTTCACTCTCGACACCTATATCGTGCTCGAAGGTGAAGGCGGCTCGATTGGCGAAAATCCAGCGCGAACCAAGGAAATTCGCCAGGGCCTGATCGACGCACTGAAGAACCCGGACGATTACCCGAACATCATCCAGCGTCGCGTACCGCGCCAACTCAAGCACTTTGCCTTCGCGCCGCAGGTGACCATTCACAACGATGCGCACCGACCGGTGACCATCCTCGAAGTCACCGCACCGGATCGCCCTGGCCTGCTGGCACGGATCGGGCGAATCTTCCTCGATTTCGACCTGTCACTGCAGAACGCCAAGATCGCCACACTGGGCGAGCGAGTGGAAGACGTGTTCTTCGTCACCGATGCGCACAACCAGCCACTGTCCGACCCCGAGCTGTGCACGCGCCTGCAGGAAACCATGGTCGCGCAGCTCTCCGACGCACCGGGTACGCAGGTCGAACCTAGCCGAATCGTTATTTAAACCACTTGCTCTTATACCCTTGAGCCGCCCGACATCCAGGATGCGGGCGCAGGCAGAACTCAGGAAGCAACAATGAACGACGCGTTAAACCAGCTGCAGCCCTACCCGTTCGAAAAGCTTCGCGCCCTGCTGGGCAGCGTGCAGGCTCCAACCGACAAGAGCCCGATTGCCCTGTCGATCGGCGAGCCGAAACACCGCTCGCCGGAGTTTGTCGCTGAAGCATTGCGCACCAACCTCGACCAGCTTGCGGTCTACCCGACCACCCTGGGCATTCCGGCGCTGCGTGAAGCCATCGCCAACTGGTGCGGTCGCCGTTTCGGCCTGCCGGCCGGTGTACTTGAACCGGCGCGCCATGTGCTGCCGGTCAACGGTACCCGTGAGGCGCTGTTCGCCTTTACCCAGGCCGTCGTCAAGCGTGACGCGAACGGTTTGGTGGTCAGCCCCAACCCCTTCTATCAGATCTACGAAGGCGCAGCCCTGCTCGCCGGCGCGCAGCCGCACTACCTACCGTGCCTGGAAGAGCACGGTTTCAACCCGGATTTCGACGCGGTCAGTGACGAGATCTGGCAACGCTGCCAGATCCTCTTCCTCTGCTCGCCCGGCAACCCCACTGGCGCGCTGATCCCGCTGCCAACGCTGAAGAAGCTGATCGCCCTGGCCGACAAGTTCGACTTCGTCATCGCCGCCGACGAGTGCTACAGCGAGTTGTATTTCGATGAAACCACCCCGCCGGCCGGCCTGCTGACCGCCTGCGCCGAACTGGGTCGACATGATTTCAAACGCTGCGTGGTGTTCCACAGCCTGTCCAAGCGCTCCAACCTGCCAGGCCTGCGCTCGGGCTTCGTGGCTGGCGACGCCGACATTCTGAAATCATTCCTGCTGTACCGTACCTACCACGGCTGCGCCATGCCGGTGCAAACCCAATTGGCCAGCGTCGCCGCCTGGAACGACGAAGCCCACGTCAAGGCCAATCGCGACCTGTATCGCGAGAAGTTCGAGGCGGTGCTGGCGATTCTGGATGGCGTACTGGATGTACAGCGCCCGGATGGCGGCTTTTACCTGTGGGCGAAAACCCCGATAGACGATGAAACATTTACCCGCGAGCTGTTTGCCCGCGAGCATGTCACCGTAGTGCCCGGCTCCTACCTGTCGCGTGCAGTGGACGGCCACAACCCCGGTGCCGGCCGTGTGCGCATGGCCCTGGTCGCGCCGCTGGCTGAATGCGTGACCGCTGCCGAACGTATCCGCGACCTTGTGAAGAGCCTCTGATGAGCAAGACCCTGTTTGGCATAAAAGCCTGTGACACCATGAAAAAAGCCCGCACCTGGCTCGACGAGCACGGGGTAAGCTACGCCTTTCATGATTACAAAGCCTGCGGCATAGACCGTGGCAACCTGGAGAAGTGGTGCAATGAGCATGGCTGGGAAACCATCCTGAACCGTGCAGGCACCACCTTCCGCAAGCTGGACGAGGCGCAGAAAAACGACCTCGACCAGCACAAGGCGATCGAACTGATGTTCGCCCAACCGTCGATGATCAAACGCCCGGTGCTGGATCTCGGCAACAAGACCCTGGTTGGCTTCAAAGCCGACCGTTATGCCGCCGAGCTGGTTTGAACCAGTCGGCTCACACGAATTTGCGGTAAGGAAAACAGCATGAGCACAACTCTCTTCAGCCTGGCTTTCGGCGTAGGCACCCAGAACCGTCAGGGCACCTGGCTGGAAGTTTTCTACGCCCAGCCACTGCTCAACCCGAGCAGCGAGCTGGCCGCCAAAGTGGTGGAAAAACTCGGCTACCAGGGTGGCAACCAGGCCATCGCCATCAGCAACAACCAGGCCGGCGACCTGGCCGAAGCGCTGAAAAATGTCGATGCCGCGCAATCGGCCCTGCTCACCCGCCTGGCCGAAAGCCAGAAGCCGCTGGTGGTCACTCTACTCGCCGAAGACGCCGCGCTGACCAGCACGCCTGAGGCCTACCTCAAGCTGCACCTGCTGTCGCACCGCCTGGTCAAGCCGCACGGCCTGAGCCTCACCGGGATCTTCCCGCTGCTGCCGAACGTGGCCTGGACCAGCCAGGGCGCCGTCGACCTTGGCGAACTGGCTGAGCGTCAGCTGGAAGCGCGCCTGAAAGGCGACCTGCTGGAAGTCTTCTCGGTGGACAAGTTCCCGAAAATGACCGACTACGTGGTGCCGGCTGGCGTGCGTATCGCTGATAGCGCACGTATCCGCCTGGGCGCCTACGTGGGCGAAGGCACCACCGTGATGCACGAAGGCTTCGTCAACTTTAACGCCGGCACCGCTGGCCCAGGCATGATCGAAGGCCGCGTGTCGGCGGGCGTATTCGTCGGCAAGGGCTCGGACCTGGGCGGCGGCTGCTCGACCATGGGCACCCTGTCCGGTGGCGGCAATATCGTGATCTCGGTCGGCGAAGGCTGCCTGATCGGCGCCAACGCCGGTATCGGTATTCCGTTGGGCGACCGCAACACTGTGGAGTCCGGCCTGTACATCACTGCCGGCACCAAGGTGGCGCTGCTCGATGCGGACAACCAGCTGGTCAAGGTACTCAAGGCCCGTGACTTGGCGGGTCAGCCGGACCTGCTGTTCCGCCGCAACTCGCAAACCGGTGCCGTGGAGTGCAAGACCCACAAGTCGGCGATTGAGCTGAACGAAGCCCTACACGCGCACAATTAACCCTAGCGACAAACTGCAAGCCGAACGCTGCAGTTTTGTAGGATGGGTTGAGCGCAGCGATACCCATCACGCTCATTATGGGTATTGCTACGCTCAACCCATCCTAAGGTCTCGATTGCCTGCCCATGCTTATCCATTCTCCCTGGCGCACCGACTTTCCAGGCATTTTGGCTCTTGAAGCCGAAGGCCAGACCTACTTGGACAGTGCCGCCACCGCACAAAAGCCGCAGGCGATGATCGCGGCGCTGACTGGCTATTACCAACACGGTGCAGCCAATGTACACCGCGCCCAGCATCTGCCGGGCGAACGCGCCACCCGTGCGTTCGAGGCCGTGCGTGCGCAAGTCGCTGAATGGCTGAATGCTGCCAGCAGCGAGCAGACCATCTTCACTCGTGGCAGCAGCGAAGCCCTCAACCTGCTGGCCTACGGTTTGGAGCAACAGTTCCAGCCTGGCGACGAGATCGTCATCAGCGCCCTCGAACACCACGCCAACCTGCTGCCCTGGCAGCAACTGGCCCAGCGCCGTCAGCTCAAGCTGGTAGTACTCCCACTCGATCAGCACGGCGACATCGACCTTAGCAGCGCTGCCCAGCTTATCGGCTCGCGCTGCAGGTTGCTGGCCGTCAGCCAGCTGTCCAATGTACTCGGCCGCTGGCTGCCGTTGGCGCCATTGCTGGCCCTAGCCAAGGCTCAAGGCGCACTGACCGTAATCGACGGAGCCCAGGGCGCCGTACATGACCGCCCGGACATGCAGACGCTGGGCTGCGACTTCTATGTATTTTCCGCCCACAAGCTCTACGGCCCGGACGGCGTCGGCGTGCTTTATGGCCGACCCGAGGCCTTGGCGCGTTTGGCCCATTGGCAGTTTGGTGGTGAGATGGTGCAACACTGCGACTACCAACACGCTAGCTTTCGCCCTGCCCCCTTGGGCTTCGAGGCCGGCACCCCACCGATTGCAGGCGTGCTCGGCCTCGGCGCCAGCCTGGCCTACCTGAGCCGCCTGGATACCAACGCCGTGACCGCCCACGAAGCCGCACTGCACCAGCAACTGCTGACCGGCCTCAACGCCCGCGCCGGGATCCAGTTGCTGGGCACCCCGCAGGTGGCCCTGGCTTGTTTTAGCGTGGCCGGCGTCCACCATAGCGACCTGGCCCAGTTACTCTGCGAACAAGGCATCGCCGTGCGTGCCGGCCAGCACTGCGCCATGCCACTGCTGGCCAGACTTGGACTTGGCGGCGCAATTCGCGTCTCCTTGGGCTTGTACAACGACAGCAGCGACCTCGAACGTTTCTTCAACGCATTGGATCAAGCCCTGGAGCTGCTGCAATGAGCCTGCCGGCGGCCGCCAGCCAAGCCCTGCAAGCGTTCGCCGCCTGCCCAGGCTGGGAGCAACGCGCGCGCTTGCAGATGCACTGGGGGGAACGTCTTGCGCCGTTGCCTGCCGAGCAGTGCAGCAACGAGCATCTGGTGCAGGGCTGCGCCAGCCAGGTATGGCTGCTCGGCCAACAACACGAGGGACGCTGGTACTTTCAGGCTACCAGCGATGCCCGCTTGCTGCGTGGTTTGCTGGCCCTGCTACTGGCGCGGGTCAATGGTCTGTTGAGCGAGGAATTGGCAGCCGTCGACATGCTTGACTGGTTCAGCCAACTGGGTCTGGGCCGACAGCTCTCACCTTCGCGCAGCAACGGCCTGAATGCCGTACTGCAAAGCATGCGTGCCATCAGCCAGGGAGAGAGTGTTTAGAGTCGCGGCTCCCAAGCAGCAGCTTCACCACGCTCCAGCATCTCCTGCAAGCGCTGTAACTCGCCATTCTCCTGCAAGGGCCGTAAGGCGGCATCGAAAGCCTGGCGCAACTGTTCACCGCTTGCGTTCTTGCGAAACAGCAGGCCCAATTGCTCACGACTCACTGGTTTCGGATCATGAACGATTCTCTGCTGCTCTTCAGCAGTGAACAAGCGTCGTAACATGGCATAACCCACCGCCCGATCCTGCAAATGCACATCCACCCGACCAGCCAACAGTAAGCGCATGCCAACATCCTCCTTGCTGCTTTCCTGAATATTCAGGGCCAAGCTCTGCCGCGCCGCATCAAAGCCCGGCCCATAGGAGTAGCCCTTAGTAAGCGCGATCGTATAGGCCTCAAAGTCACGGAACTGTTGCCAGCTAAAGGCTTTGTCGCGTAAATGAAAAACCACCGCCTCGGAGCGTAGCAATGGCGCAGAGCAAAGACTGAACTGCTGCCGCTCCGGGTTGCAGATATAAGGCATCAGCACATCCAGCTGGCCAGTCTTGAGCAGATGAACGCCGCGTACCCAGGGGTAATAGTGATATTCCACCCGGTAACCGGCACGCCTGAACACCGCACTAATCAACCGTCCAAGCGGCCCGGCATCGGCGCGCTGCTGCTCAACGTAAGGCGACCAATCACCCGTACCAATTCGCACCAATTGCTCGGCCTGGGCCTGGACCCCGAGGAATAATACAAGCCCAGCGCACAGCACCGCACAACGCAGCCAAGTGACAACGACAGCCATCGCAAACCCCTCCCAATCCACCTGAAGCGCTTACCACGCCGCAGTCAGAGCCGCACATCAACGCTTCACAATCGATCACAGGTAAGAGTCTAGGCCTGAATCGGCCGCAGCAACTACCGCCTGGCGGCAACTCATGACGCCCTGGCGCGCTCGGAGGGCCGCCGCGTACCGGCGACCAGGCGGTCCACAGCCTTGGCGGCGGCGACCATACCGAACGTGGCAGTCACCATCATCACCGCGCCAATCCCTCCAGCGCAGTCCATGCGCACGCTTTGCCCGTCAAAGCGTTTTTGCAGGCAGATGCTGCCGTCTTCCTTGGGGTAGCGCAGCTGCTCGCTGGAGTAGACGCACGGCACGCTGTAGTTGCGCCCTGGTGTGCGTGAGAAGCCGTAATCGCGGCGCAGGGTGGAACGCACCTTGGAAGCCAGTGGATCGTTCCAAGTCTTGTTCAGGTCGCCGACCTGGATCTGCGTCGGGTCGATCTGCCCGCCGGCGCCGCCGGTAGTAATCACCTGGATCTTGCGCCGCTTGCACCAGGAAATCAGCGCAGCCTTGGCATTGACGCTGTCGATGCAGTCGATCACTGCATCCAGGTGCTCAGTGATGTACTCGGCCATGGTCTCACGCGTCACGAAATCCGCCACCGCATGCACCACACAGGCCGGGTTGATCGCCCGAATACGCGCCGCCATCACCTCGACCTTGGGCTGACCGACCGTGCTGTCGAGCGCATGCAGTTGGCGGTTGCTGTTGCTGACGCAAACATCATCCAGATCAAACAAGGAAATCTCGCCCACCCCGGAGCGCGCCAGTGCTTCGGCTGCCCAGGAACCCACTCCGCCAATACCGACCACCGCCACATGCGCAGCCGCCAGCCGTTCGGCTCCCTGACGACCATACAGACGAGCGATTCCGGCAAAACGTTGTTCATCCACAGGCATTCTTCTCTCTCGCAAGCCACAAGCGGCGCGCATTATAGGTAGCCGACGAGCTGCACCCAAGCATTGTCTTGGTCTAGCCCTACCTAACCGATGAACAGTCATAGCATATCGCCATCATCGGAACCTTCAAGACCGACAATCGCCCCATCAATATGCCGACCAGCCAGCTATACAGCCCAATGGCGGCGGCGTAGCATGCGCCACCCGACGCTCGTCGCTCTTTATTGCCCCTTCGCTGGACCTGCACACTATGCCTTCGCGTAAGTTTGGACTGAACCTGGTCATGTTCCTGGCAATTGCCGCTGTGTTTACCGGTATCTGGGCACTGTATAACCGCCCGATAACCGCACCAGACTGGCCTGAACAGATCTCCGGGTATTCATTTTCGCCCTTCCGCGCCGGGCAAAACCCGCAGCAGGACACCTACCCCAGCGATGAGCAGATGCGCGCCGACCTGGAACTGCTGAGCACCCAGACCGACAACATTCGCACCTACTCGGTAGACGGCCCACTGGGCAATATCCCCGAGTTGGCTGAAGAGTTCGGCCTGCGCGTGACCCTGGGTATCTGGATCAGTCCGGACCTTGCGCGCAACGAGCGGGAAATCACCAAGGCCATCGAAATTGCCAACAACTCTCGCAGCGTGGTGCGCGTGGTGGTTGGTAACGAAGCCCTGTTCCGCACTGAAGTGACGCCAGAGAACCTGATTGCCTACATCGATCGTGTACGCGCGGCGGTCAAGGTGCCAGTAACCACCTCCGAGCAGTGGCACATCTGGCAGGATCATCCGGAACTGGCGCAGCACACCGACCTGATCGCCGCCCACGTGCTGCCGTACTGGGAGTTCGTGCCGCTCGAGGACGCCACCAAGTTCGTCCTCGAGCGCGCCAAGGACCTGAAAAGACTCTTTCCGAAAAAAAACCTGCTGCTCTCCGAAGTCGGCTGGCCGAGCAACGGGCGCATGCGCGGCGGCGCCGATGCCTCCCAGGCGGACCAGGCTATCTACCTGCGCACCCTGGTCAATGCGCTGAACGCCAAGGGCTACAACTACTTCGTCATCGAAGCCTTCGACCAGCCGTGGAAGGCCAGCGATGAAGGCTCAGTGGGCGCCTATTGGGGGGTGTACAACCTCGAGCGCCAGGCCAAGTTCGCTTTCGAGGGCCCTGTGGTTGCGATTCCCCAGTGGCGTTTGCTGGCCATCGGCTCGGTGGTGCTGGCCCTGCTCAGCCTGGCGCTGATGCTGATCGACGGCAGCGCCCTGCGCCAGCGCGGCCGCACCTTCCTGACCATTGTCGCGTTCGCCGGCGGCTCGGCCCTGGTGTGGATCGGTTACGACTACAGCCAGCAATACAGCACCTGGTTCAGCACCCTGGTCGGTCTGTTACTGGGTATCGGCGCTTTCGGCGTATTTATCGTGCTGCTCACCGAAGCCCACGAACTGGCCGAAACCGCCTGGACCCGCGCACGCCGCCGACCGTTCCAACCCGTCGTCGCCGATACGGCCTACCGGCCCAAGGTGTCAGTCCACGTGCCCTGCTACAACGAGCCGCCAGAGATGGTCAAACAGACCCTCGATGCCCTCGCAGCGCTGGACTACCCGGACTACGAAGTCCTGATCATCGACAACAACACCAAGGACCCGGCCGTGTGGGAGCCGGTAGAAGCCTACTGCAAGGTTCTCGGCCCACGCTTCCGCTTCTTCCACGTTTCGCCGATTGCCGGCTTCAAGGGCGGCGCGCTGAACTACATCCTGCCGCACACCGCGCCAGAAGCCGAAGTGGTAGCGGTAATCGACGCCGACTACTGCGTCGACAAGAACTGGCTTAAGTACATGGTGCCGCACTTCAGCGACCCGAAAATCGCCGTGGTGCAATCGCCGCAGGATTACCGCGACGGCAACGAAAACATCTTCAAGAAGCTCTGCTACGCCGAATACAAGGGCTTCTTCCATATCGGCATGGTCACCCGTAACGACCGCGACGCGATCATCCAGCACGGCACCATGACCATGATCCGCCGCACCGTGATGGATGAACTGAAGTGGGCCGACTGGACCATCTGCGAAGACGCCGAACTGGGCCTGCGCGTATTCGAGAAAGGCTATAGCGCCGCCTACGCCCACGAAAGCTTCGGCAAGGGGCTGATGCCGGACACTTTTATCGACTACAAGAAGCAGCGCTTCCGCTGGGCCTACGGCGCCATTCAGATCATGAAAGGCCATGCACGCAGCCTGTTCCTCGGCAAGGACTCCGAACTCAAGACCGGCCAGCGTTATCACTTCGTCGCCGGTTGGCTGCCCTGGATTGCCGATGGCCTGAATATCTTCTTCGCCGTCAGTGCACTGCTCTGGTCGGCGGCGATGATCATCGTGCCGCAGCGGGTCGACCCGCCGCTGATGATCTTCGCCATCCCGCCCCTGGCGCTGTTCTTCTTCAAGCTGGGCAAGATCCTGTTCCTCTACCGCAAGGCCATGGGCGTCGACCTGATGCGCTCGTTCCAGGCTGCACTGGCGGGGCTGGCGCTGTCGCACACGATTGCCAAGGCAGTGCTCTACGGCACCTTTACCAAGACCATCCCGTTCTTCCGCACACCGAAGATGGCCAGCAACCACGGCATCCTGGTGGCCTTGGCCGAGGCCCGCGAAGAAGTGTTCATCATGCTGCTTCTGTGGGGTTCGGCCATCGGTATCAGCGTCGTCCAGGGCCTGCCCAGCGCCGATGTGAAGTTCTGGGTGGCCATGCTACTGGTGCAGTCGCTGCCGTACCTGGCGGCGCTGATTATGGCCCTGCTGTCGTCCCTGCCCGCGCCCCAGGCAAGTACGCAGGAAACCGCCGGTGCCAGCTGATTACAGGCGGGCTTGAATGCCAGACGGCGGCCAATGGCCGCCGTTTTGCTTTAAGATGGCGGCCTTTCCGCTTGATGCCGCCTTGGAGCCGCAATGACCGCCAACGCCACGCCCCTCTCCCCGACGCTGGAGCTTGCCTGCGAGCTGATTCGTCGTCCTTCCGTCACGCCGCTTGATGAAGGCTGCCAGGAGCAGATGACGCGCCGCCTTGCCGCCTGCGGTTTCACCATCGAGCCGATGCGTATCGAAGAAGTGGACAACTTCTGGGCCAGCCACGGCAGCCAAGAGGGCCCCGTACTGTGCTTTGCCGGGCACACCGATGTGGTGCCCACCGGCCCAGTACACAACTGGCAGCACCAGCCGTTCGATGCACTGATTGATGAAAACGGCATGCTCTGTGGCCGTGGCGCGGCGGACATGAAAGGCAGCTTGGCGTCGATGATCATCGCCGTTGAACGCTTTGTCGCCGAATACCCGGACCACAAAGGCCGTATCGCCTTTCTGATCACCAGTGATGAAGAAGGCCCGGCGCACCACGGCACCAAGGCTGTGGTTGAACGCCTGCGCGAACGTAACGAGCGCCTGGACTGGTGCATCGTCGGCGAACCATCGAGCACCACCCTGGTCGGCGACGTGGTGAAGAACGGCCGCCGCGGCTCGCTTGGCTGCACCCTCACCGTACGCGGCAAGCAAGGCCACGTGGCCTACCCGCACCTGGCCCGCAACCCGATTCACCTGGCCGCACCGGCCCTGGCCGAACTGGCCGCCGAGCACTGGGATGACGGCAACGCCTTCTTCCCGCCCACCAGCTTCCAGATCTCCAACCTCAACGCCGGCACCGGCGCGACCAACGTGATTCCGGGTGAACTGAAGGCCATCTTCAACTTCCGCTTCTCTACCGAATCGACGGTCGAGGGGCTGCAGCAGCGTGTTGAGGCCATCCTCAACAAGCACGGCCTGGATTTCGAGCTGGACTGGGCGCTCTCCGGCCTGCCCTTCCTCACCGAGCCGGGTGCATTGCTCGACGCCGTAGCGGCCAGCATCAAGGCGGTCACCGGCCGCGACACCAAGCCATCGACCAGCGGCGGCACCTCCGACGGGCGCTTTATCGCCACCCTCGGCACCCAGGTGGTCGAACTCGGCCCGGTCAACGCCACCATCCACCAGGTCGACGAACGTGTACTGGCCAGTGATCTGGATGTGCTGACCGAAATCTATTATCAAACCCTGGTCAATCTGCTCGCATGAGTCTGATCTGCCCGATCTGCCAGGCAGCCTTGCAGACGCTCGACAACGGCGTCGCCTGCCCGGCCAACCACCGTTTTGACCGCGCGCGCCAGGGTTACTTGAACCTGTTGCCGGTGCAGCACAAAAACAGCCGCGATCCGGGCGACAACGCCGCCATGGTCGAGGCGCGGCGGCGCTTTCTCGAAGGCGGCCATTACGCGCCACTGGCCAAACGCCTGGCCGAACTGGCGGCCCGTTATAGCCCGGCGCGCTGGCTGGATATTGGTTGCGGTGAGGGTTACTACACTGCGCAGATCGCCGACGCCCTGCCGCAGACCGACGGCTACGCCCTGGACATCTCACGCGAAGCAGTCAAACGCGCCTGCAAACGTGCGCCCCAGCTCAACTGGCTGGTGGCGAGCATGGCGCGCGTGCCGCTGAGTGACGCCAGCTGCCAACTGCTAGCCAGCGTCTTCAGCCCACTCGACTGGCAGGAAGCCAAGCGCCTGCTCGCCCCCGGTGGCGGCCTGCTGCGCATGGGCCCGACCCGTGAGCATCTGATGGAGTTACGGCAGAAGCTGTATGACGAAGTGCGCGACTACGATGATCAGAAGCATCTGGAGCTGATCCCCGAGGGCATGCGCCTGGCTCACAGCGAAACACTC
The DNA here is from genome assembly GCF_900105355.1 of Pseudomonas anguilliseptica. Lineage (NCBI taxonomy): Bacteria > Pseudomonadati > Pseudomonadota > Gammaproteobacteria > Pseudomonadales > Pseudomonadaceae > Pseudomonas > Pseudomonas anguilliseptica. Next base: position 3,098,894 of record NZ_FNSC01000001.1, on the reverse strand, counting down.
ACGTTCAATCTGCATCTGTCCAGCAGCGAAGCCCGTGCTGACCTGCTGGCCATGACCCCACACGGCTGGCGTGCCAGTGCCGAACGCCGCGCGGCGGTGATCGCCGAACCCTGCGACGTGACTGTCGCCATCCGCTACGACTGGATCGAGAGACTATGACCATGCGCCAACCGGATATCGAGATTTACCTGAAAGATGCCGACCACACCGCCATCGGCGAGTGGCTGAACAACGCACTGGGCCGCTGCACGCCCTGGCAGCAGAAAGGCCAGACCTTCAAGTGCATGGCCGGTGATGTGCCCGTCACCTGGCTGCCCAAGGCAGTCGGCAAATGGCACAGCCTGTTCCTGGAAAGCGACGCCACGCCCTGGGCCGACGACCTGGCCTGCGCCCAGGCCGCCTTCGCCGCACTGAATGTCGAAGTGCGCTGCGCGCCGGGCGGCTGGCAGGAAGAAGAAAGCGATGAACAAGCCGACCGTTGGATGCGCATCAGCGCCGATGGGGTGGAGGAAATCACCTGGCGCACCGGCTGACCGAGCGGTTTTCAACCAAGCACAAAAAACCCCGCCAATGCGGGGTTTTGTTTTACCGGGCGGTTATTTCTTGCCCAGTTTCTTCAGCTCTTCGTCACGCAGTTCGCGGCGCAGGATCTTGCCGACGTTGGTGGTCGGCAGCACATCGCGGAACTCTACGGCTTTCGGCACCTTGTAACCGGTGACGTTGGCGCGCATGTGCTCCATGACCTGCTCTTTGGTCAGGGTTTCACCCGGTTTGACCACCACGAAGATCTTGATCGCTTCGCCCGATTTCTCGTCCGGCACACCGATGGCCGCACACTGCAGCACGCCTGGCAGCGTGGCCAGCACATCTTCCAGCTCGTTCGGGTAGACGTTGAAGCCGGACACCAGAATCATGTCCTTCTTGCGGTCGACGATACGCATGTAACCGTCTTCCTGGATCACCGCGATATCGCCGGTCTTCAACCAGCCCTCGGCGTCGAGGATTTCGTCGGTGGCTTCCTGGCGCTGCCAGTAGCCCTTCATCACCTGCGGGCCTTTTACGCACAGCTCGCCAATCGAACCCAGTGGCTGCTCGACGCCTTCGTCGTCGATTACCTTACAAACGGTCGACGGCACCGGAATACCGATGGTGCCGATCTGGATATTGCTGAACGGGTTGGCCGAAGCCACCGGGCTGGTTTCGGTCATGCCGAAGCCTTCGCAGATCGAGCAACCAGTCACCTGCTTCCAACGCTCGGCGGTTGCCAGTTGCAGTGCCATGCCGCCGGAGAAGGTGGCCTTCAGGGTGGAGAAGTCCAGCTTGCGGAAGTCCTCGTTGTTGCACAGGGCAACGAACAGGGTGTTGAGGCCGACAAAACCGGTGAACTTGTACTTGGCCAGGTCCTTGGTCATGGCTGGTAGATCACGCGGGTTGGTGATCAGCACGTTGTGCCCACCAATCAGCATCATCGCCATGCAATGGAAGGTGAAGGCGTAGATGTGGTACAGCGGCAATGGCGCGATCAGCACTTCGCTGCCTTCGCTCATTTCCGAGCCCATCAGTGCCTTGACCTGCAGCATGTTGGCGATCAGGTTGCGATGGGTGAGCATCGCGCCCTTGGCCACGCCGGTGGTGCCGCCGGTGTATTGCAGCACGGCGATATCGCCATTGTTCGGCGCGGCATCCTTGGGTGCCTGGCCACGGCCTTTGGCCATGGCCGCAGTGAATTTAACGGCTTGCGGCAAGTTGTAAGCCGGCACCATCTTCTTCACATGCTTGACCACGCTGTTGACCAGCAGGCGCTTGAGGGGCGAAAGCATGTCACCGACTTCGGTGATGATAACCGTCTTGATCCCGGTTTTCGGCAGTACCTGCTCGGCCAGATGGGCCATGTTGGCCAGGCTGACTAGGGCCTTGGCGCCAGAATCGTTGAATTGGTGTTCCATTTCCCGCGCGGTATACAGCGGGTTGGTGTTGACCACCACCAGACCGGCGCGCAGAGCACCGAAGACCACAATCGGGTACTGCAGCACGTTGGGCAGTTGCACGGCGATACGGTCGCCGGGCTGCAGGTCGGTGTTCTGCTGCAAGTAGGCGGCAAAGATGCCGGACAACTCGTACAGCTCACCGTAGGTAATGGTTTTACCCATATTGCTGAAAGCTGGCTTGTCGGCGAAGCGTTGGCAGGACTCTTTCAGTACCGCCTGGATGTTCGGGTACTGGTCAGGATTGATTTCGGCAGCAATCCCAACGGGATACTTATCCTTCCAAAAGTTTTCGGTCATGGAAGCCCACTCCTCAGCAACAGCTTGATCTTCACCGCGCGTAGACGGTTGTTTATTGTAGATTTACGTGTTTTCTGCGACTTGAACGGCAAAAAAATTGCCGTGAGCAATTTTTGACGTCATACAGCGACGGCCCAAAAGGCGGATCACTATGGATGGTGGATCACAAAAAAGCCGCCCGAGAGTAGCAGCTTTGCCAAACAGCGACTAGCACCAATAAGCGCCGCAACAGTCACAAAAGTGACCACAACTCAATAATCAGTCATTTTCATAATTTCGCTGAAACCGGCGGACTATAGCCGTTGCGCAGCGACGGAAGGGATTTCAGCGCACCCGCCATTGCCACTGCGGTATGCGCTGAAACAGTCACGGCCTTGAAACGATCAGGCGATATCGCGCAGCTCGCGACGCAGAATCTTGCCGACCGGGGTCATCGGCAGCGAATCACGGAAAACGATCTGCTTGGGCACCTTGTAGCCGGTGAAATTCTCCTTGCAGTAGGCCTTCAGTTCATCGGCGTTGAGGCTGCTGTCACGCGCCACCACAAACAGTTTGACCACTTCCCCGGACTTCTCGTCCGGCACACCGATGGCCGCGCAACTGGCGACTTTCGGGTGGGCCATGACCACATCCTCGATCTCGTTGGGGTACACGTTGAAGCCGGAAACGATGATCATGCCCTTCTTGCGGTCGACGATGCGTACAAAGCCATCCGGATCGATCACCGCCACATCACCGGTTTTGAACCAGCCTTCGGCATCCAGCACTTCAGCGGTCGCTTCCTCGCGCTGCCAGTAGCCTTTCATCACCTGCGGCCCCTTGATGCACAGCTCGCCGCGTTCGCCCAGAGGCTGCTCGACGCCGTCATCATCGATCACCTTGAACGCCGTACCCGGAACAGGGATGCCGACCGTCCCAAGGCGAACCTTGTCACCGTAGGGGTTGGTACTGGCTACCGGCGAGGTTTCGGTCAGGCCATAGCCTTCAGTCACCGGACAACCGGTCATGGCCTGCCAGCGCTCGGCTGTGGCCTTGACCAGCGCCGTGCCGCCGGAGTTGGTCAATTTGAAATGGGAGAAATCCAGGTTCTTGAAGTCGGGGTTGTCCATCAGCGCGACAAACAGCGTGTTAAGCCCCAGCAGCGCGGAGAACTGCCACTTGCCCAATTCCTTGACGAAGCCGGGAATGTCGCGCGGGTTGGTGATCAGCACGTTGTGGTTGCCGTTAACCATCATGCACATGCAGTTCGCGGTGAAGGCATAGATATGGTAAAGCGGCAGCGGCGCAATCATGATTTCCTGGCCCTGCTTCATCAGCGGGGTGCCATCGTTGCCCAGCTGCGACAGACAGGCATCGACTTGCAGCATATTGGCCACCAGGTTGCCGTGGGTAAGCATCGCGCCCTTGGCCACACCGGTGGTGCCGCCGGTGTATTGCAACACGGCGATGTCTTCCTGGCCGACCTTGACCGGCTTCAGCGCATGGCCCTGGCCCTGCTTGAGCGCATCCTTGAAGCCCACTGCCTGCGGCAGGTGGTAGTCAGGAACCATCTTCTTGACCTTCTTCACCACAGTGTTGACCAACCAGCCCTTGAGGCTTGGCAGCAGGTCACCCATCTTGGCTTCGATCAGGTAATCGATCTCGGTATCCGGCAGTACGTCCTGCACCAGCTTGCCGAACATGTTCAGGTACACCAGCGCACGCACGCCGGCATCCTTGAACTGGTGACGCATCTCGCGCGCGGTGTACAACGGGTTGGTGTTGACCACAATCAGCCCGGCACGCATCGCGCCGAACACGGCAATCGGGTACTGCAGCACGTTGGGCATCTGCACGGCGATGCGCTCGCCCGGCTGTAGATCGGTGTGCTTTTGCAGGTAGGCGGCAAAGGCCGCCGAGAGCCGATCAAGCTCGGCATAGGTCAGGGTTACACCCAGGTTACTGAAAGCGGGCCGGTCGGCGAACTTCTTGCACGAGCGCTCGAACACCTCAATAACCGATTTGTAAGCCCCAGGTCGATGTCAGTGGGTACGCCGGCCGGGCGTTTGTCGCTCCAGAAATCAGGCTGCATTATTTTTATCCTCTTGCCCTGAGATGGTCTGATCCGCGCTGCGGAGTTGGCTGGACGTTAACAGCTAACGCCAAACAGGCAAATAGCCGGACAGCGTCATTGACGCACTGAATCTTGCCGCTCCCTGTGGAACTATCCTGCCGCGCCGCCTATAACCAATCTGCACCCTGCGCTGACGGCTCTCCATGCCTATCGTTCTATTCGCTGCAACCCTGCTGTTTCTCTTTGGGATCCTCTGAAGTAGCCATGCATTTCTGGCTGACGTCAGCCTCTGCTGATTTCGAAAGTGATAAATCGATCAAAAACGATCAGATTACCGGCTCATTTCTGTGTTTTTAGCCGCCGCGAGCACCTCGCGGCAGCCATTTCCAGCATTACGGGCGCACCTCTCCTGCATTCGTCAGTAAATGTCGGCGCGCCATCCACAGATTTGACAGCGCGAATAAAGTCACCAGTTGCGCCGTGTTTTTGACCAGGCCACGGAAGCGCGTCTTCACATAACCGAACTGACGCTTGATCACCCGAAACGGATGCTCGACCTTGGCTCGCACTTGGGCCTTGGCCTTCTCGATTTTGCGCTTGGCTTTGTACAGCGCGCTGCGCTTACCGAGTTTCTTGTAAGTGCTACGCCGTGCTGCAACCTGCCAGATCACTTGACGGCCCTCATGCTCGGGGCGCTTCTCGACACCGGTATATCCGGCATCGGCCCCCACCATGTTTTCCTCGCCGTGCAGCAGCTTATCGACCTGGGTGACATCCGCCACGTTGGCGGCAGTACCCACCACGCTGTGCACCAAGCCAGACTCGTCATCCACCCCGATGTGCGCCTTCATGCCGAAGTAATACTGATTGCCTTTCTTGGTTGAGTGCATCTCAGGGTCACGCTTACCGTTCTTGTTCTTGGTTGAACTCGGCGCGTTGATCAGCGTGGCATCGACGATGGTGCCTTGGCGCAGCGACAAACCACGGTCACCCAGGTAGCCATTGATCACGGCCAGGATGCCGGCAGCCAGTTCGTGTTTTTCCAGCAAGCGGCGGAAGTTGAGGATGGTGGTTTCGTCAGGAATGCGCTCCAGAGTCAGCCCGGCAAACTGGCGTAGGATGGTGGTCTCGTACAGCGCCTCTTCCATCGCCGGATCGCTGTAACCGAACCAGTTTTGCATCAGATGCACTCGCAGCATCGCCATCAGCGGATAGGACGGTCGGCCGCCTTCACCCTTTGGATAATGCGGCTCGATCAAAGCGATCAACCCTTTCCATGGCACTACCCGATCCATCTCGATCAGGAACAATTCTTTGCGGGTCTGCTTGCGCTTGCCGGCGTACTCGGCGTCGGCGAAGGTCATCTGCTTCATCGGAAAACTCGGCGGGTGGAGTGCGGATATTTTGCCAAAATCAGGAAGTCTTTTTCAGACCATCCTTTGCGCAATTCGCGCAGGCCCAGCCACAACTGCGTATGGCCACCCTGGAATACCCTCCTTACAGCTCTGAACAGCTGCCCAATGGCGGCAGCATCGTCGCCCTGACGCGTCGCGCCTTTGCCGTGCGCGGCCATCCGCTGCAAATCGACTTTCTGCCCTGGGCGCGAGCGCGCGTAGAGCTGAGTAACGGTAACTACCAGGGCGCCCTGGCACTGTGGCCCAAGGAAGTGAAAGAAGAAGGCCTGCTACCCTCGCGCCCGCTGTTCTACAGCGAGCTGGGGTTGTTTATCCGCGACGGCTATCCGCTGCAGTTCAACCAGCTGCAGGAACTGCGCGGCAAAACCCTGGGCATAGTGCGCGGTTACGGTTACCCGCAACATATTCTCGATGCCGGCCTGACCCTCGAAGACGCCGTGGACGACATCAGCAACCTGCGCAAACTGAATGCCCGGCGTTTCGACATGGTGCTGCTGGAGCGCATCGTCGGTAATCACCTGGTCGCCAACGATGAGCAGCTGCGCGGCAAGCTTAGCTGGCACGGCAATGTGCTGGAGCGCATCCCGCTGCTGGTCGGTTTTGTTCCGGCAAAGCCCGGCGAGCTGGACTGGAGTGTCGTGTTTGAACAGGGCCTGCGCGATCTACACAGCAGCGGCGAATATATGCAGATATTGCGCAGCCATAACCCTTGACCTCGCACGGACTTTGCGCCGCGCCGCGCGGGGTGCACAATGCGCAGCTTCTGCAGGCTTAAGGGATTCGCCATGCTCCACCAAGCGTTCTGGCTTAACAGCACCGATGCAGCGCCCCTCTTTGTCAACCGCTGGTATGCCGAGCAGCCGCCAAAAGCGCTGCTGATGGTCGCCCACGGCATGGCCGAACACAGCGGGCGTTATGCACGCCTGGCCGAAGCACTGGTGGCGCAGGGTTTCGAGGTTTACGCGCATGACCAACGCGGGCATGGCAAAACCGCCGAGCACGGCCTGCTCGGCCACTATGCCGACAGCAAGGGCTGGGAGCTGGTGGTCAATGACCTGGCCAACCTCAACCACCATATGCGCCAGACTCACCCGCAAACGCCGATTTTCCTGCTCGGCCACAGCATGGGCAGCTACATCGGCCAGGCCTACCTGATGCAACACAGCTGCAGTCTGCAGGGCGCAATTCTTTCCGGTTCCAACTATCAGCCCGTGGCGCTGTACCGCGCCGGCCAGTTGCTAGCGCGTTTCGAACGCTGGCGACAAGGCCCGCAGGCTTACAGCGCCCTGCTCGAATTCGCTTCATTCGGCTCATTTAACAAAGCCTTCAAGCCCAACCGCACCGCTTTCGACTGGCTGAGCCGCGACCCACAGGAAGTCGACAAGTACATCAACGATCCACTGTGCGGCTTCCGCTGCAGCAATCAGCTGTGGGTCGACCTGCTCGGCGGGCTGCAACAGATCACCCCGCTGGAAAATCTTGCGCAGATCGACAGTAGCCTGCCGCTGCTGGTGATTGGCGGCGCCTGTGACCCGGTCAGCGACGGCCGTCGTCAGCAGGACCTGGGCAATGCTCTGAGCGCCGCCGGCAACCAGCACGTACAGGTCAAACTCTATCCCGACGCGCGTCATGAGCTGCTCAACGAGAGCAACCGCGACGAAGTCACCGCCTACATCCTCGACTGGTTGCAACAGGCCCTCAGCCAACCGCGCCAGTGCCACCAACAGAGCCAAGAGAGTCACCCATGACCCAGAGCAGCAACACGCCCTACGACGCCCTCGAAGTCGGCCAGACCGCCAGCTACAGCAAGACCGTCAGCGAACGCGATATCCAGCTGTTTGCCGAGGTCTCCGGCGACCACAACCCGGTGCACCTGGATGCCGAATACGCCGCCACCACCATGTTCAAGGAGCGTATCGCCCACGGCATGTTCAGTGGCGCATTGATCAGCGCCGCCGTGGCCTGCGAACTGCCTGGCCCAGGCACCATCTACATCGGCCAGAGCATGCGCTTCACCGCGCCGGTGAAACTCGGTGACACCCTCACCGTGCGCCTGGAAATCCTGGAGAAACTGCCGAAGTTCCGCGTGCGTGTAGCCACCCGCGTGTTCAACCAGAATGATGAGCTGGTGGTCGATGGCGAAGCGGAAATCCTCGCCCCGCGCAAGGCGCAGACCGTTGAACTGACTCAGCTGCCGCCCATCACCATCGGCTAACAACCTGCCGCGGCTCGGCTGCGCGAAACGGCGCAGCAACAACCTGATCTGCTTCTAAGCTTGTAAGCCCAAGAGCACCGCCACAGCTGAGACGGTGCTCAGCCCTTCTACTTAGCCGCGCCCAAGGCACTGCGCATTGGCGTTTCTGGAGATAGCCATGTCCCTGTCCATGTACCAAGCATCCATCCCGGTCTTCACCCGCCAGCTGAACAACCTCTCGACCATCCTCGGCCTCGCCGCCACCCACGCCGAAGAGAAGAAGATCGAGCAGAGCATATTTCTCAACGCGCGCCTGGCCCCCGATATGTTCCCACTGAGCCGCCAGGTGCAGATCGCCTGTGACGGCGCCAAGGCCGGCGCGGCTCTGCTGGCCGGGGTCGACGCACCGAGCCATGCCGACGATGAAACCAGCTTTGCCGAGCTGCAGGCACGTATCAGCAAGACCCTGGAGTTCCTGCACAGCCTCGACGCCGCGCAGATCGACGACAGCGAAGCGCGCACCGTAGTCCTCAAGCGTCGCGACAAGGAAACCCAGTTCCAGGGCCTGGCCTTCCTGCTCGACCACGTCATGCCGAACTTCTATTTCCACTACACCACCGCCTACGCCATCCTGCGCCACAACGGTGTCAACCTCGGCAAGCGCGACTTCCTCGGCACGCGCTAGCCCGTTAGCCCAGCGGACACATGAATTGTCCGCTGGGCTTGCTATCCCCCCTCCACACACCCCCAAGGCCGTTACAAAATCGCTTTTGTCATTTAATTAAATTTAAATTTAAATTCAATTTATGACGACCTCAGACCGCTCTCTCTCACAGACCACACCCCGCGCCCCCGGCCGCCCAGCCGCCCAGCCGGCGAGTCCATCGCCCAGCGCGAATGCCTGCTGGATGCTGCACTCCACGCGTTTTCCCACCAGGGCATAGCCAACAGCAGCCTGCGTGCCATTGCCAGTGCCGCTGGCGTGACCCCCGCGCTGGTGAATTACTACTTCGGTAACAAGGAGAAACTGCTCGTAGCGGTTGTTGAAGAACGGCTGTTGCCATTACTGATGGGGTTGGGACAAAACCTGCGGCAGACCGGCGATGAGCCCATCGAACTTGTCCGCGGATTTATCCAGGGCATGCGCGGAGTCGTCGCGCAGCACCCCTGGCTCCCTCCCCTGTGGGTGCGCGAGGTGCTGTGCGAAGGCGGCGGTTTACGTGATCTGCTGATGAGCCGCCTGGCTCCCCTGCTCCCGCACATGCTTGCCGCGCGCTTCACGGCGGCCCAGCAACGCGGGGCCCTCAACCCTGACCTCGATCCGCGTTTGCTGGTGGTTTCGCTGATCGGTCTGACCCTATTCCCCTATGCAGCCGCACCGATCTGGCGCGGCTTTTTCCCCGCTGCCGAGCTGGATGATGACGCCTTGGCCCGTCACACCATCGCCCTGCTCGAACACGGCCTGGAGAACCCCTATGAACGCTAGACACCTGCTACTGGCAGTTGCCCTGTTGTGCTCAGGTTGCGGCCCGCAAACGCTCGACAGCCTGCCGGGGACCCTGGAATGGGATCGCATTGCCTTGCCCGCCGAAGCCTCAGAACCGGTTCTGCGCTGGGTAGTGGCCGAAGGGGATCAGGTCGCAACAGGGGATTTGCTGCTCGAGCTCGACCCACGCCGGCAACAGGCCCGTGTGGCGCAGGCGCAGGCAGAGGTCGAACAGGCCAACGCACGCTGGCGTGAACTAAGCAACGGTGCTCGCCTGGAAAATATCGAAGCCGCCCAGGCCGTGATGGCGCGTAACCAAGCACAACTGACCGAGAGCGAACGCAGCTTTCAGCGCATCGCCGCCCTGCAAAGGCGTGGCATGGCCGCCAATGCCGAGCTGGATCAGGCCCGTGCCAACCGGGACAGCGCCCGAGCCGAGCTGAACAACGCCCGCGCACAATTGGACGAACTGACTGCCGGTACCCGTGTGGAACAACTGGAACAGGCCAGCGCCGCACTGGCCGCCGCCCGCGCTGTATTGCAACAGCAGCAGCTCAACCTTGAACGCCTGAGTCTGCATGCTCCGCATGCCGGTCGCGTCGATGCCCTGCCCTTCAAACCGGGTGACCAGCCACCGGTCGGCGCCACATTGGTCAGCCTGCTGGGCGGTCAAGCGCCCTATGCGCGCTTGTTTATACCGGCGTCACAACGGACCGGGCTGGCCATTGACGATCGGCTGCGGGTGCAGGTCGAAGGCATCGCCGAACCCTTCGCCGCGCGTATCCGCAGCATTGCCAGTGAGGCCAGCTTCACCCCCTACTATGCCCTGGTCGGTGATGATTCCAGTCGCCTCAGCTACCGCGCCGAAGCCGTCCTCGAAGGCGATGCGGCGCGGCAGCTGCCCGCCGGACTACCACTGCACGCCGAGCGTATTGACCATGCCGGGGAATGATCTGGTCATTCGCGCCGAAGGCCTGAGCAAACGCTTCGGTGAACTGCTGGCCGTCGATCAGCTCAACCTCAGCGTGCGTCGTGCCGAAGTCTTCGGTTTTCTCGGCCCGAATGGCTGCGGCAAATCCACCACCATTCGCATGCTCTGTGGCCTGCTGCTGCCCAGCGCGGGCCGTATTGAGGTACTGGGCAGCCAGATTCCCCGTGATGCCGAAGCGCTGAAACGACGTATTGGCTATATGACGCAGAAGTTCTCACTGTATGAAGACCTGAGCATCAGCGAAAACCTGGAGTTCCTTGCCGCTATTCAGGGCCTTAATCGGCGTCAGGCCCGCCAGCGAATCGACGAACTGTTGCAGCGCTATTGGCTGGGCGACCGACGCAAGCAACTCGCCGGCACCCTGAGTGGCGGGCAGAAACAGCGTTTGGCGCTGGCCGGGGCGGTGCTGCACAAACCCGACTTGCTGTTGTTGGATGAACCGACCAGTGCGGTCGACCCGCAGTCACGCCGCGAGTTCTGGGACTCGCTGTTCGAGCTGGCCGATGCTGGCACCACCCTGCTGGTGTCCACTCACTACATGGACGAGGCCGAGCGCTGCACCCGCCTGGGTATTCTCGATTGCGGTCGCCTGGTTGCCGACGGCAGCCCCAGTGAGCTGATGGCCAACCTGCCTGGCCATCCCCTGTTGGTTGAATGCCCTCAACCACGCCTGGCACAGCAAGTCCTACAAAGCCTATCTGGGGTGCTGGCCCTGACTCAGGTTGGCAACGCCCTGCGCGTACTGATGACCAGCACTGCCGGCGACCCCGCCGAATTGATAGCTGCCCACCTCAAGACTGCCGGTATCCCGGCCAGGATCACAGCGGCAGCGGCGAATCTTGAGGACGTGTTTGTCAGTGTCACTCAGCGCCCTCTTCACGCCATCCAACCTACAGCAGGCCACCCAGTATGAACCTGCGCCGCCTGGCCGCCATCGTCCTCAAGGAACTGCGTCAACTGCGTCGCGACCGCCTGACCTTTGCCATGATTATCGGCATCCCCACCCTGCAGTTGGTGCTCTTCGGTTATGCCATCAACATGGATGTGCGCAACCTCGATGCCGCAGTTCTGGATCAATCGAACACCGCCCGCTCGCGCGAACTGGTGGCCGCAATGGGCGCCAGCCAGGTACTCAACCTGCGTTATTCATTAAGCTCCCCAGCGCAGCTGCAAGAACTGCTGCGCCAAGGCAAGATCAACCTCGCGCTGGTGCTGCCGAGGGATTTCGAGCGGCGCCTGGAGCAGGCCGACCGCCCAGCCCTGCAGATCGTGGTGGATGGTTCCGATCAGGTGGTGCAATCAGCAGCGCGCCAGCTGGCAGCCTTCCCGCTTCCCGGTCGCGCGCACAATGACGTGAACAGCATCGAAGTGCTCAACCTGTATAACCCGCAACGCCTTGCACCAGTCAATACGGTGCCGGGGCTGATCGGCGTGATTCTGACCATGACCATGGTGATGTTCACGGCCATTGCTCTGGTACGCGAGCGTGAGCGTGGCAACATGGAAATGCTCATCACCACGCCAATGTCACCCTGGGAGCTGACCCTGGGCAAGGTATTGCCATTTGTCGCCATCGGCTTGCTGCAGGCCAGCCTGGTGCTGCTTCTGGGAAAACTGCTGTTTGCCGTTCCCCTGCGCGGTTCACTGGGTGAGTTGTATATGGCGATACTGGTGTTTATCTGCGCCAGCCTGGCGCTCGGCGTACTGGTCTCAACCCTCGCCCGCAGTCAGTTTCAAGCCATGCAGATGGCATTCTTCACGTTTCTGCCGCAGATATTGCTGTCCGGTTTTATGTTCCCGTTTGCCGGCATGCCGAAGCTCGCTCAATGGCTGGCGGAACTATTGCCATTGACGCATTTTCTACGCCTGGTACGCGGCATCATGCTGCGCGGTGCCAACCTGAGCGAACTGTGGCCGGCGCTGGCGGCTTTGCTGTTGTTTACCCTGCTGACCCTCAGTCTCGCCGTGACCCGCGTGCACAAACGCCTCGACTGAATATATGCGCGACATCATACGTGCGCCCATCGCTCATCCATAGCAAGCCACTCGGGTGCCTGCTGCACTGACGGTAACGGTTGTCAGGGGGCCTTGCTGGCAAAGCGCTTGCGGTAGGCGCTAGGCGCCAGGCCAACCCGCTGCTTGAATAGACGGCGGAAGGAGTTGGCGTCCTCGTAGCCCACCTGCAGCGTGATCTGGTCGAAGGCCGCCTGACTGCTTTCAAGCAACAACTTAGCCTTTTCGATGCGTAGCTCCTGGAGGTATTGCATAGGCGTTTGTTCGGTGGCGTCTTTAAAGCGGCGGATCAGATTACGCTGGCTCAGGCCGAAGTGTTCGGCCATCTGCTCCAACAAGACATGGCTAGTCAGGTGATTTTCCAGCCAGATCTGAACCTTGAGAATCTCGGCGTCGGTATGACCTTTCTTGAAGGTCGTGCTGGAGTAGGGGGCCTGACTGCGGGCCACCACATCCACCAGCAGTTTCTTGGCGCATTCGGCCGCCAGTTGCGGAGAGGCAAACTTGCGAATCAGGTGCAGCAACAGGTCACTGCTGCTGGTGGAACCGCCGGAGCAGAGCAGTTGGCCGTCATCGGTCACGGTACGTTCGGGGTGCAACCTGACCAGGGGAAAACGTCTGGCGAACTGCTCACTGAAAGCCCAATGGGTGGTCGCGTTGCGGCCATCGAGTAAGCCAGTCTGGGCGGTAACAAAGGCCCCGGTGCACAGGCTGGCGATGTAACTGCCTTGCTCATGCTGCTGACGCAGCCAGTCAATCATGCTGCCCAACTGTGGCAGTACGCCGAGGATGTTGAACATAAACCCCGGTACCACAATCAGCTCGCCCATGGGCAGCTCCGCGACAGCCAGGTCCGGAGTCAGACGCAAGCCGCCGGTACAGGCCACGGACTGGCCATCCATCGATGCCGTGTGCAGACGGAAGAGTGGCGCAACACCGGCCTGCTGGCGGGCCTGCTTATCCTGCGCGTAATGCTGCAGCACGTTGGCCGTTTCGAAAAACTCCAGGGCCGCCGCCACGCTGGTGGATGAGCACTGATTGGCCATAAGCAGGGTGACATTCATTTCAGCAGATTCCGGTGATTTTCACGGCGCGAAAACTCGCATGTAATTTGTCATTTCTCGCCATGGTGGCCGTCTGCACTGCTGGATAGCCTGGGCTTACACGGCACGATAACAAATAATTCAATGGAGTTAGCCGCATGAAGCACGCAGCATACCGACTTTTTAAAAAACCCTTCTTTGGCCGTTTTGTGCGTCCCTGGCGTTGGCCAACAGAGGCCGAGCCGAGTCAGTGGCAAACCATGCGCATACCCAGTGCATCCGGCGCAAGCCTGGCAGCCTTACTGGCACCGGCCCACGGCTTACCGGCCAAGGGGGCGGTACTCATGTGTCATCCCATGGGTGTCGTGGCCAAGGGATTCTGGATCAAGTACGGCCATGCCGAACTGCTGCGTCAGGCTAACTATCACGTGATGCTGTTTGACCTCAACGGCTTTGGCGAGAGCAGTTCCAGCACCATGGACTTCCACTTGGATGTGCTTGCCGCCGGGCAGGCCTTGCAGGCTGCGTACCCACAACTACCGGTGGCGGTGCTGGGGGCCTCCATGGGCGCGGCGATGAGCCTGTGTGCAATGACCGATGAAACCCACCCGTTCAAGGCGGCGGTACTAGAGGCGGCCTTTCCAACCCTGCTGCACTTTTGGTCGCGCTACCCCATTCCCCGCATGGGTATTCAGCTGTCCAAGCTGGTCTACCCCGCCGGCGAGCGCCGCTTGCGCCCACTGCATGCAGCCGAGCAACTGCAGGGCAGCCCAGCATTGCTGCTGATCTACGGCGAAGCCGATGAATTCACCCCGGTGCACGATGGTCAGTTGCTCTGGCAGGCTCTACGCGGACGCACCACGACCCGTTTCTGGCAGGTCCCCGAAGCCCGCCATACCCATGCCTATGCCGCAGCGCCCGAGGGCTATGCACAGCAGGTCATCAGTTTTCTTGACGAGCAACTGGGCGGCCGACAGCAGGTTGCCTGAGGCAGAACTGCAATTTGCATAGTGGATTGGGGGGCGTTATGAATTTCAATGATGTATTGGTTGCCGTGCGCGATAGCGCCGGGCAAAACTTGGATATTCCGCAGAACTGGGGCCAGGGGCGGGCTACCTTCGGCGGGCTGGTGGCGGCCGTGATGCTGCAGCGGATACAGATCGAGCTTGGCATCCAACGCCCTCTGCGTTCGCTGTCGCTGTCCTTTGTCGCGCCAGTGGCTCCGGGTACATTGCAGGTGCAGGTGCGCCTGCTGCGCGAAGGCAAGGCCGCGACTCAGGTGCAGGCCACAGCCTTGCAGCAGGAACAGGTGTGCGCGGTGATGCTGGCCAGCTTCGGCAGTGATCGCGAGTCCGTGGTGCAGGTGGAGCATCCTGATGCACCGACTTTCACGGCGCCAGATCAGGTGCAGGCCTTCCCCTTTATCCCCGGCCTGACGCCGGACTTCACTCAGTATTTCGACTACCGCTACACCCTGGGCAAGATGCCCTTTATGGGTGGGCAGCAGACCGAGATGGGCGGCTGGATTCGCCTGTGCGAGGCCTCGCCGGCAATGATATGCCCCAGTACCCTGTTGGCCCTTATGGATGCCCTGGCCGCCGGCGGTGTTCAGCTTGTTGAAGAAGCCCGCAAGCGGCAGCTCATTGACCTGGACCCTGAGCCTAGTGCAGGTGCCGCAGAGCTGCAGTGGCAATGACTGGTGGCAATACCGCGCAGCGATTCAAAGCTCGGCAAATGGCTACAGCCATATCGATGCCACCCTGTGGGACAGACATGGCCGCGCCTGTGTACTCAGTCGTCAGACGGTCAGTGTGTTTGCCTAGATATGGGGGATGAGCCCAAAGAGCCCAGACACCTGCCGGGACTCTTTGGACTGACCAGAACGATGCGCCTGCAGGTGCGGCAGCACTGCGGCTAGCAACGGTTCTTTGAACGCATCCTGAAAGCGATGGGCCAACCCCGGAATAAGGCGCAGCTCACTGCCTTTGATATGCGCCGCCACATGCACACCGTGCATCACCGGCAGCAGGGGGTCAGCCGTGCCGTGCACCACCAGGGTCGGTACCTGCAAGCGGTTGAGCAGTTCGACCCGGCTCGGTTCGGCGAGAATGGCCAGCAACTGACGTTGCACGCCTTCCGGGTTGAACGCCCGGTCGTAGGCAACCTGCGCCTGCTGTAACAACAACTGCCGATCATCACTGACCGCCGGACTGCCCAGCGCCGCCAGCAGATCGGCCTGCTGCTCCAGGGCTATCGCGCGGTTGGGCGCTTCACGTTTGGCCAGCAGGTTCAGCAGTTCGCTGCTCGGCGCCGGTAGACCCTGGGCACCGGAGCTGGTCATCACCAACGTCAGACTCTGCACCCGTTCAGGTGCAAGGTCGGCCATATGCTGGGCAATCATCCCGCCCATGCTGGCGCCCAGCACATGCGCGCGCTCGATCTTCAGGCTATCCAGCAGCCCCAGAGCATCGCGAGCCATGTCGCGCAGGCCGTAAGGCGCCGCTACCGACAGTCCCAGGCGATAGCGCAGCGCTTCATAGGTCAGGTTGATTGCCGGTGCCGTAGCGACCCAATTGCTCAAGCCGACATCGCGGTTATCGAAGCGGATCACCCGAAAACCCTGCTGGCACAGGCGCTCGACCACCTCATCCGGCCAGTGGATCAACTGGCCACCCAGGCCCATCACCAGCAGCAACGCCGGATCCGTGTCACGCCCGATACTCTGGTAAGCCAGGCGCACATCGCCGACCTCCGCGGTAAGCGTTGGCACCTGAACACTGCAAGTGTTGTGCGGCAAAAGCCGGCAGGCCGCACAGCAGTGCGACGAGAATAATCAAATTACGCATGGCGTCACCCAGCCATGGGACAGCAGAACGCAGCCCCCCATTAAGACGCGAGTGTGATGATGTTTGTACGAGTGCGCTGCCACACAAGCGTGACAATTTGATGAAGGAAGACGAGCGGTATTTTTGCTGCCAGCAAAACCAAGCCCCCACCACAGCCGATCAGGGCCATGGCAGGGGCTTTAGCCGCGACAGGCCGCGGATCAGGCCAGTTCGCTACGCAGCTGACGAGCCGCCGCCACCATATTGATCAACGCCGCTTCGGTCTCCGGCCAGGCGCGGGTTTTCAGGCCGCAGTCCGGGTTGACCCACAGTCGCTCGGCGGGAATACGCTGCGCGGCCTTGTGCAGCAACTTGACCATCTCGCTGCTGTCCGGCACCCGTGGCGAGTGGATGTCATACACGCCGGGGCCGATGTCGTTGGGGTAGTCGAAGCGCTCGAAGGCTTCCAGCAGCTCCATGTCCGAACGCGAGGTTTCGATGGTGATCACGTCGGCATCCATGGCGGCGATGGACTCGATCACATCATTGAACTCGCTGTAGCACATATGGGTGTGGATCTGCGTTTCATCACGCACGCCCGAGGCGCACAGGCGGAACGCTTCGGTGGCCCAGTTCAGGTAGCCCTGCCACTGCGCCTGACGCAGCGGCAGACCTTCACGGAAGGCGGCTTCGTCGATCTGGATGATCTTGATCCCGGCTGTTTCCAGGTCCACCACCTCGTCACGAATGGCCAGAGCCAGCTGGCGCGCCTGCTGCTCACGGGAAATATCGTCACGCGGGAAGGACCACATCAGCATGGTCACCGGGCCGGTCAACATGCCCTTCATCACCTTGCGGGTGAGGGTTTGCGCATAACCGATCCAGCTCACGGTCATGGCCTTGGGCCGACTCAGATCGCCGTAGATCACCGCCGGTTTGACGCAACGTGAGCCATAGCTCTGTACCCAACCGAAACGGGTGAAGGCATAGCCGTCGAGTTGCTCAGCGAAGTACTCGACCATGTCGTTGCGTTCGGCCTCGCCGTGCACCAGCACATCCAGGCCGAGGTTTTCCTGCACCTCTACGGCATGACGGATTTCGCTGTGCATGGCCTCGGTGTAATCCCCCGCCGACAGCTTGCCAGCCTTGAACGCCTGACGCGCCAGGCGGATCGACGCAGTCTGCGGGAACGAGCCGATGGTCGTGGTCGGCAAGGCCGGTAACTGCAGCCGTGCACGCTGCCGCTCAATGCGCGTGGTAAATGGCGACTGGCGCTGGCTGTCGGCAGCGGTAATGGCCGCCAAACGGGCCTGCACCGCTGGTTTATGGATACGTGGTGACTGCGCTCGGCTGGCCTGCACGGCTCGGCTTACCGCCAGCGCGGCCTGCACCTGAGCCTCCTGCGGGGCATTCAGGGCCGTGGTCAGCAGCGCCACTTCTTCACACTTCTGTACGGCAAAGGCCAGCCAGCTTTTCAGCTCATCATCCAGCTTGTCCTCACGGTTCAGGTCGACCGGGCTGTGCAGCAACGAGCAGCTTGGCGCGACCCACAGACGTTCGCCCAAACGTTCCTGAGCCTGTTGCAGAACCGACAGGGCCTGCTGCAGATCGGTACGCCAGACGTTGCGGCCGTTGACCACACCCAGAGACAACACCTTATAAGCCGGCAGGCGGTCGAGGATGGTGGGGAACTGCTCGGGCGCACGCACCAGGTCGATATGCAGGCCATCCACCGGCAGGCTGGCGGCCAGACCGAGGTTGTCTTCCAGGCCGGCGAAATAGGTGGCGATCAGCTTCTTGCCGGGCTCGCGCTGCAGCAGGTTGTAGGCACGCTCGAAGGCATTCTTCCAGGCTTGCGGCAGATCCAGCACCAGAATCGGCTCGTCGATCTGCACCCATTCCACGCCTTGAGCAGCCAGGCGCTGGAGGATTTCACCGTAGACCGGCAGCAGCCGTTCCAGCAGGTCGAGACGGTCGAACTCGCTGCCCTTGGCTTTGCCCAGCCACAGATAGGTCAGCGGGCCGATCAGCACCGGTTTGACCCGATGGCCCAGAGCGTGGGCCTCTTCGACTTCCTCGAACAATTGTTCCCAGCTCAGCTGGAACTGCTGATCGGCGGTAAATTCGGGGACCAGGTAGTGGTAGTTGGTGTCGAACCATTTGGTTAGCTCTTGTGCAAGAAGGGGCTGAGCGTGGGCCCCGCCACAACAGCTGTTGCTGCTCTTGTCTGCAACGGCACCACGCGCCATGGCAAATAGGGTATCCAGGGTCGGCTTGCCGGTATGCGGGCGGAAACGCTCAGGGATCACGCCGAACGTCAGCGAGTGGCTGAGCACCTGGTCGTACCAGGCGAAGTCGCCGACCGGCAGCAGGTCGATACCTGCGTCTTTCTGCAGTTGCCAGTGAGCCGCACGCAACTCGCGACCAACCGCTTGCAGGCCAGCCTCGTCCAACTCGCCTTTCCAGTAGGCCTCCAGGGCTTTTTTCAGTTCACGGTCGCGACCGATACGGGGGAAACCCAGGGAATGAGACAAGGCCATGTCAAAACGCTCCAGCAGATCAATAAGATGGCGCCATTCTCGACAAACCTCCTACGTGAGACAAACTCAACCTATTCGTCTTGATCTATAGTTTTATTCATGTAGGGTGAATGACGCTTCATCCATCCACCACCACCGGTGCTTGCCAATGGTGGATGAAAACAGCGTCATCCACCCTACCCTCCCGCCGAGGCCCGCCATGCTCGAATTGCGCCACCTGAAAACCCTGCACGCCCTGCGCGAAAGCGAAAGCCTGGTGGATGCCGCCGAGCGCCTGCACCTGACCCAATCGGCGCTGTCGCATCAGTTCAAGGAGCTGGAGGAGCGTCTGGGCATGCCGCTGTTCGTGCGCAAAACCAAGCCGGTGCGCTTTACCAGCGCCGGCCTGCGCCTGCTGCAGCTGTCCGACACGGTATTGCCGCTGCTGCGCAGCGCCGAACGCGAGCTGGCGCGCCTGGCCGGCGGTACTGCCGGCCGCCTGCACATGGCCATCGAATGCCACAGCTGCTTCCAGTGGCTGATGCCGACCATCGACCAATTCCGCGATGCCTGGCCGGAAGTGGAACTGGATCTGGCCTCGGGCTTCTCCTTCGCCCCGCTGCCGGCGCTGGCGCGCGGTGATCTGGACCTGGTAGTGACCAGCGACCCGCTGGAGCTGGCCGGTATCACCTATGTGCCGTTGTTTACCTACGAAGCCATGCTCGCCGTGGCCAACCAGCATCCGCTGGCCGCCAAGCCTTTTATCCAGCCCGAAGATCTGGCCACGGAAACCCTGATCACCTACCCGGTGGAACGCGACCGCCTGGATATCTTTACCCGCTTCCTCGAACCGGCCGATGTCGAGCCGGTCCAGGTACGCACTTCGGAACTGACGGTGATGATGATGCAGCTGGTGGCCAGCGGCCGGGGCGTGTGCGGCCTGCCCAACTGGGCGCTGCACGAATACAGCTCGCGCGGCTATGTCACGGCCAAGCGCCTGGGCGACAAGGGCCTGTTCGCCACCCTGTACGCCGGCATCCGCACCGATATGCTCGATGCGCCCTTTATGCGCGACTTCCTGCTCACCGCCAAGGACACCTCCTTCGCCAATCTGGAAGGGGTCAGCGTGGCGCGCTGATCAGCTGGCCCAACTTCACAGAGTGGCGTTGCACACACGCAATAACGACTTGCGACAACCGTGATCTGAATCAATTGCGCATGGCTGCAACTAAGCCTTAATCAAAGCGTCAGTATTTTATCGACACGGAAAAATTCCATGATCCAGGCGATGCGCAGCCGCCATAGAGCATTCAGCAGACATCTGCTGGCGCTCTGGTGTGCGCTGCTTTTCGCCTGCTCCTTTGCCCATATTCAGGTTGCCAGCGCCCACGTCCACGACGCCGCCGAGGTCGTCTCCTACAGCGACCACGAGCATGCCAGCCATGACACATGGCATAGCGGATAGCTGCAGCGCCGTGCAGAACGCGCCGTTCAACCAGCAACTGCTCACGCTCCTGGCCTTGACCGCCCTGTTCGCCCTGGCTGGTAGCCTTGGCCTGCTCAAGGATCTGCAGCGGCGCAGCGGCCGCTTACTGCGCATTCCCTTATTCCACCCCAGCCTACCCGCGCCTATTCGCAAGCAGCTGCATCGCTATAACGAATAGCGCCACTCTCCCCTGCTAAAACCCGCAGCCGCGCTGCGCCGGCCCACGCCATGCATAGCGCTGCGCCCCTCGGTTTTTTGGAGAGTGCCCACATGCCCCATGACCCGCATCGCGCCCATGCCGCCAACAACCCCTGGCGCCTCTGGCCTGCACTGGTGTTTTTCGCAACCATCGCCCTGTTTCTCCTCTGGGAAGAGCACGAAACCCATCTGCTCGCTGCCCTGCCCTATCTGATCCTGCTGCTGTGCCCGCTGATGCATCTGTTTATGCACAGCGGCCATGGCAGGCACGACGATCACCGGCACTAAGCCAGGAGGCGCCAGCAGATGACGCGAATGCCAGCCTTGATCCCACAACTGTTCGGCACTGCCGCCACTAAGCCTGCTCAACAGGAGCCCAGGCCATGAATGCGATCGAATCAATCGGCAGTCGCCAGACTGCGATATTGATAGTGCCCGGCATGGGTAGCGACCATTGCGCCGGCCTGGTCAGCCAGTCGCTCAAGCGCCTGCCGGGTATCGCCGAGCTGAGCACCAGCATTGCCAGCCACAAGGTGCGCATCGAGTTCGATGCCGAGCAGACCAGCCTTCCCGCCCTCCAGCAGGCCGTGGAGCAAGCCGGCTATCAGGTGGCCAAGGCGGTGCTGGCCACTACCGAGGGCGAACCCACAGGGGCCGCAGAGGAAGAGCAGTACCTGCGCGACGCCTGGCGACGCATGTGGATAGCCGGCGTACCGGCGACCCTGATCATGCTGCTGATGGTTTTGCCCATGGCCGGTGTAGCGGTGCCCGGCTACCTGGCCATCGTGGTGGTGCTCGCCGCCATTCCGGTGTTTATCGCTGGAGCCAGCACCCATGTATCGGCCTGGAAGGCGCTGCGCAACCGCACCGCCAATATGGATGTGCTGATCAGCCTGGGCAGCCTGCCGCCCTACTTTATCGGCCTGGTAGGGTTTATCTACCCCATGACCTCCTTCGTCGAGATGGCCGCCACCATCACCACCTTCCACCTGATCGGCCGCTATCTGGAGGCCCGCGCCAAGGGGCGCGCCTCCCAAGCGATCCGCAAGATGCTGGAACTGGGGGCCAAGAGCGCGGTGCTGCTGCGCGACGGCAAGGAAGTCCAGGTGCCAATCGAAGCCGTGGTGGTCGGCGACCTGATGCTGGTGCGCCCCGGCGAGAAAATCCCCAGCGACGGCGAAGTGGTCGAGGGTAACAGCCATGTCGACGAGTCCCTGGCCACCGGCGAATCGCTGCCGAAGGAGAAAGGCCCGGGGGATGCGGTGATAGGCGCGACCCTGAACAAGGAAGGCCTGCTCACCGTGCGCGCCACCAGGGTCGGCCAGGACACCTTCCTGGCCCAGGTGATCGACCTGGTCGAGCACGCGCAAAGCTCCAAGGTGCCGATCCAGGAGTTCGCCGACCGCGTGACCGGGCGCTTCGTGCCCCTGGTGCTGCTGATCAGCCTGGCCAGCCTGGTGGTCTGGCTGCTCTGGGGCGAATCGCTGCGCGGCGTGCTGGTATGGGGCGCAACCTGGTTGCCCTGGGTCAACCCAGAGCTGTCGCCGGGGCTGTTGTCGGCGGTCGCGGTGCTGGTGATCGCCTGCCCCTGCGCCCTCGGTCTGGCCACCCCGACCGCGTTGATGGTGGGTGCCGGCCGCGGCGCCGAGCGCGGCATTCTCTACCGTTCCGGCACCGCCATTCAGATGTTCAAGGACATCAAGGTGATGGTGCTGGACAAGACCGGCACCATCACCCTGGGCAAGCCGGTGGTCACCGATTGCCTGCCCAGCGCCGGAGTCGACGAACAGGCGCTGCTGCGCCTGGCGGCCAGCGTGGAATACGGCTCCGAGCACCCGATTGCCCAGGCCATGGTCGAACGCACCAAGGAACTCGGCCTGGAACTGGGTGCCCTGAGCGAATTCCAGGCGCTCAACGGCCTGGGCGTGCAGAGCCAGGTGGACGGTCAGTTGATCCGCGTCGGCAATGCGCGCTGGATGCAGCAATGCCAGGTGGACACCGCCGCCCTGGCCAGCCAGCTGGAACCCCTGGAAAACCAGGGCAAGACCGCCCTCTATGTGGCCCGCGCCGAACACTTGATCGGCGTGGTGGCGGTGGCCGACAGCCTCAAGGAGGACGCCCAGGCCGCCATCGCCGAACTGCGCGCCCTGGGCATCCACACCGTGATGCTGACCGGCGACAACCCGCGCGCCGCCGCCCATATCGCCGCGCAAGTGGGCATCGACAGCGTACACGCAGGTGTCCTGCCCAGCGGCAAGGTCGAAGTGATTCGCCAGCTACAAGCCGAATACGGCCCGTGGGTGGCTATGGTCGGCGACGGTATCAACGACGCCCCGGCCCTGAAGCAGGCCAATGTCGGCATTGCCATCGGCAGTGGCGCCGACGTAGCCATGGAAGCCGCCGACGTGATCCTGGTCGGCGGACGCCTGATAGGCCTGGTGGAGGCCGCGCAGCTGTCGCGCCTGACCTTCCGCAAGATCGTCGAAAACCTGATCTGGGCCTCGGCCTACAACGTCGCCGCCATTCCCATCGCCGCCGTCGGCCTGCTCCACCCGATGATCGGCGTGATCGCCATGACCGCCAGTTCGCTGTCGGTGATCGCCAATTCCCTACTGCTCAAGCGAGCTTCCTTGAGCGTTATCCGCAAAACCCAATAAAACCCAGCAGGAGAAACACCATGCGCACATTCACCTACAAGACCCTGACCGCCCTCGCCCTGACCGGCGCACTGCTGGCCGCCCCGGCCTTTGCCGAGGAGGCCCATCACCCCCAAGGTGCCGCCACCCCACCCGCCACCGCAGGCCAAGGCATGGGCATGATGGGCGGCATGGACATGGGCAAGATGCACGAGATGATGCAGCAGATGCACGCCGCCAAAACCCCGGAGGAAAAACAGAAAATCCGCGCCGAACACCACAAGGCCATGCAGGACAAGATGAGCATGATGCGCCAAGGCATGCAGCAAGGCCAGTGATACAGCTGAACCCGCCCGGGTGGCCGAGTGAACTCGCCATCCGGGTTACATCAGAGCTGCTGTGACCCGGACAGCCAGCCGCCTACTCCCTGCCATAACTTAAGCCTGAACGCTGATCGCCAGGCACCTGCCCACTAACTGCGCTCCTGTTCGGATAAAGCAGACACGGCCCCAGCGCCCTCCCCCTGACACCGCAACTCGCGCAGGCGCAACAGCTGATAGGCCGCCGGCAGCACCAGCAACGACAGCAGCGGCGCACTGAGCATGCCGCCGACCATGGGCGCGGCGATGCGGCTCATGATCTCGCTACCGCTGCCACTGCCCAGCAGAATCGGCAACAGACCGGCGATGATGGTCGCCACTGTCATCGCCTTGGGCCGCACCCGTTGCACCGCACCCTCGCGAATAGCCGCAAACAATGCCGCCGGTGTGCCCTGCCCCGCCGCCTGGCGCTCGGCCCAGGCGTTGCGCAGGTACAAGAGCATGATCACGCCGAACTCCGCCGCTACACCCGCCAGGGCGATAAAGCCCACCCCGGTGGCCACCGACAGGTTGTAGTCCAGCCAGTAGAGGAACCAGATGCCACCCGTCAGGGCGAACGGCAGCGTGGCCATGATCAGCAACGCCTCGTCGAAGCGCGAGAAGCACAGGTAGAGCAGCACGAAGATGATCAGCAGGGTGGCTGGCACCACCAGTTTGAGCCGCGCATTGGCCCGTTCGAGAAATTCGAACTGACCGGCGAAGCTCAGGCTCATGCCGGGTTGCAGGCGCACCTGCTCGGCGATGGCCTGGCGCAGGTCCCTCACTACCGAGGCCATGTCGCGGCCGCGGGTGTCGATATAGACCCAGCCGGAGGGCCGCGCATTCTCGCTTCTGAGCATGGGCGGGCCGTCGCTGATACCGATCTGGGCCACCGTGCCCAGGGTGATCTGGCTACCCTGCGGGGTGTAGATCGGCAACTCACGCAGACGGCTCAATGAATCGCGCCATTCACGCGGGTAACGCAGGTTGATGGGGAAGCGCGCCAGGCCTTCGACAGTTTCGCCGACGTTCATCCCGCCGATGGCGCCGGCCACCAGGTCCTGCACCTCGGCGATATTCAGGCCGTAGCGGGCAGCCGCCACCCGGTCGATGTCGATGTCGATATAGCGCCCGCCGGTAAGGCGTTCAGCCAGCGCCGAGCTGACGCCGGGCACCGTACGCGCCACCCGCTCCACCGCCTGGGCCACAGCATCGATCTGCGCCAGGTCACTGCCGGCGACCTTGACTCCGATCGGGCTCTTGATCCCGGTGGCGAGCATGTCGATACGGTTGCGGATCGGCGGAATCCACAGGTTGGCCAGACCCGGCACCTGCACCGCGCGGTCCAGCTCCTCCACCAGCTTTTCCGCGGTCATGCCGGGGCGCCATTGCTCGCGCGATTTGAACTGGATGGTGGTCTCGAACATCTCCAGCGGCGCCGGGTCGGTGGCGCTGTCGGCGCGCCCGGCCTTGCCGAATACCCGCGCCACCTCGGGCACCGTCTTGATCATGCGGTTGCTCTGCTGCAGCAGCTGCGCGGCTTTCTGCGCGGACAAGCCGGGCAATGCGGTGGGCATATACAGCAGGTCGCCCTCGTCCAGCGGCGGCAGGAACTCGCCGCCCAGCTGGCTGGCCGGCCACAGCGCGCTGAGAAATATCAGCAGGGCCAGCACCAGGGTCGCCTTGGGATGGCGCAGCACCTGTTCCAGGGCCGGCTGGTAGAGGCGGATCAGCCCGCGGTTGAGCGGGTTGCGCTGCTCGTCCGGGATGCGCCCGCGAATCCAGTAACCCATCAGCACCGGCACCAGGGTTACCGACAGCCCGGCGGCGGCGGCCATGGCGTAGGTCTTGGTGAAGGCCAGCGGGCCGAACAGGCGGCCTTCCTAGGCCTGCAGGGTGAACACCGGGATAAACGACAGGGTGATGATCATCAGGCTGAAGAACAGCGCCGGGCCCACCTCCACCGCCGCCGCACCTATCACCTGCCAATGCTGCTCGCCCTTGAGTTGCTGGCCCGGATGCTCGGCATGCCAGTGCTCGATCTTCTTGTGCGCGTTCTCGATCATCACCAGGGCCGCGTCGACCATGGCGCCGATGGCGATGGCGATGCCGCCGAGGGACATGATGTTGGCGTTGATGCCCTGCTGCTGCATGACGACAAAGGCGATCAGCACCCCCAGCGGCAGCGAGACGATGGCCACCAGGGAGGAGCGCAGGTGCCAGAGAAACGCCAGGCACACCAGGGCCACGACGACGAACTCCTCCACCAGCTTCTCGCCCAGGTTGCGCACCGCGCGGTCGATAAGCTGACTGCGGTCGTAGATGGTGACGATCTCCACACCCTCGGGCAGGCTGGCCTGCAGCTCGTCGAGCTTGCGCTTGACCGCGTCGATGGTGCTGCGCGCGTTCGCCCCGCTGCGCAGGATCACCACACCGCCGACCACCTCGCCCTCGCCGTCCAGCTCGGCGATGCCGCGGCGCATTTCCGGGCCGAGCTGGATATGCGCCACCTCGCCCAGGGTCACCGGCACACCACCGGCATCCAGGCGCAGGGGAATGGTGCGAAAGTCCGCGAGGCTCTGCAGGTAGCCGGAAGCGCGCACCATATATTCGGCCTCGGCCAGTTCCAGCACGCTGCCGCCGCTTTCCTGGTTGGCCTCACCGATGGCCGCCGCCACCTGCTGCTGGCTGATGCCGCGGCTGGCCAGCTTGATCGGGTCGAGCAGCACCTGGTACTGCTTGACCATGCCGCCGATGCTCGCCACCTCGGCGACATTGGCCAGGGCCTTGAGCTCGAAGTTGAGGAACCAGTCCTGCAGGGCGCGCAGCTGCGCCAGATCGTGCTGGCCGCTGCGATCGACCAGGGCGTACTGGTAGATCCAGCCGACTCCGGTGGCATCCGGCCCCAGGGCCGGTTTGGCCCCGGCCGGCAGGCGCTCCTGGATCTGGCTGAGGTACTCCAGCACCCGCGAGCGCGCCCAGTAGAGGTCGGTGCCGTCCTCGAACAGGACATACACGAAGCTGTCACCGAAGAAGGAAAAGCCGCGCACCGTGCTGGCTCCTGGCACCGAGAGCATGGCGCTGGCCAGCGGATAGGTGACCTGATTCTCGACGATCTGCGGGGCCTGCCCTGCATAAGGCGTGCGGATAATCACCTGGGTATCGGACAGATCCGGCAAGGCATCGATCGGCGTGTTTTGCACCGACCAAATGCCCCACCCCGTGGCAAACAGGGTGGCCAGGAGCACCAGAAAGCGGTTGGCCACCGACCAGCGAATCAGCGCGGCAATCATGGTTGCACCTGCTGCTGCGCCGAAGGCACGTGTTCAAGGCGTTCAATCAGCAGGCCATCGTCATCGGCGCGCACGCCGACCTTGACCTTGTCACCCACCTTGAAGCCCTCTAACAGCGCCGGGCTGGCAAGCGGGAAAAGCATGCTCATGCCGGGCATGCCCAAGGTCTTGAAGGGATCATGACTGAGCATCACGCCATCCGCTTCGATGCCATCAATTTGCCCTTCAGCCTCGTGCAGCGCCGCCTCCAGCTTCATATCGATGGCAGGTTGACCCAGCCCCTGCACCTCAATACCGCGCAGACTGGCCTCGGAATCCAGTAGGAACTGCCCGGAAGCAACCACCTGCTGGCCCTCCGCGAGCCCTTCAAGCACCTCGACCTGACCTTCGGCCTCAGCACCCAGACGCACTTGCACCGGACGATAACGCCCCTCAGCTTCGGCGAGCATGACCAGTGCACGACGACCACTGCGGATCACCGCTTCGCTGGGGACTAACAAAACCTCGCGCTCAGCTGGGCGAGTCAGCCGTACCTGAGCCGTTAAGCCCGGGCGCAAGCGACCATCGCGGTTATCCAACTCGACCCGCACCCGCAGCGTGCGGCTATCCAAATTGGCCTGGGGCAAAATATCGGCAATGCTGCCGCTGAGCACTTCACCAGCGAATGCCGGCAAACGCGCTTCGACCTGCTGCCCCTTACTCAGCCCTTTGGTCTGAGCCTCCGGCACAGCCACCTCCAGCCATACCGTGCGCAAACCGTTAATCGTGGCCAGGGTTTGCCCGGCCGCCAGGGTCATGCCCTCGCGCACCTCAAGTTGTTGCAGCACACCGCCGATGGGGCTGGTGACCGTCCACAGCGTTTGTAGCTTCCCACTACGTTCGACCTGAGCAATCAGCGCCTCCGGCATGCCAGCCAGACGCATGCGCTGGCGCGCAGCGCTCAACAAGCCAGAATCACCCGCATTACGCAGGGCCAGATAATCTTCCTGAGCACTGACCCAAGCCGGCACCAGCAGATCGGCCAGCGGCGCACCGGCTTGCAGCACATCGTCTGTGGCGCGGGCATACACGCGCTCGACGAAACCGGCACTGCGCGCCTGCACCACGGCCACATCACGGCTGTTCAAGGCCAGGCTACCAACCACCTCCAGGCTGCTTGCCGCAGCCCCCCGGGTAACCAATGCCAGACGCATGCCCAGATTCTGGCTGATGCTGGAATCGATGCTGACGGCGGCGCTGTCGCCGCCCTCGTCGGCATAGCGCGGCACCAGCTGCATATCCATAAAGGGGGATTTGCCCGGTTGGTCGAACTTCTGTTGCGGCACCATCGGGTCGTACCAATAGAGCACCTGGCCCTTATCCGCCATCGGCGCCATCTGGGGGGCATCAGCCCCGTGGGGCATCGGTGACTGCGCGATCCAGTAACCTCCTGCAGCACCTACGGCCAGCATCAGACTCATCAGCACGGCGCCTTTTACAGTTGCGACACTCATTGCTCAGCCCCTTCATACGCGAAATACAAGCGGGCGCTGGTGAGCGCGCGCGCCTGTGCAAAGTCGATGTGTTTCAGGCGTGTCTCAATCAATTCGCGCCGAGCGGCAATCACGCTGGCCAATTCACCGGCGCCGGAGCGGTAGTCGGCCAGGCTCAACGCGACTTTCTCCTCGGCCAAGGGCAGCAGGCTGCCCTGGCTGCGACGCAGTGCCCGTTCAAGGCGCTGGTACTCGGCCAAGTCAATGGCCAGCTGCTGCGCATGCTCACGCTCAGCGGCGGCACGTTCGGCTTCCAGCTGGTTGAGCTGCGCCTGCTTGGCTGCAATACGCGGGCTCTGCCGCGAAGCGGGAAATAACGGCAAATCGAAGCTGACTTGCACACTGAGCATGTCGCCGAACGCAGCGTCACGGTTCTGGTAAGCCAGCTGCCAGCTCCAGTCCGGGGTTTTCTCGGCCACGGCCTGACGGATCTCGGCCTGTGCTTCAACAGCCATCGGCTCATACAGCGCCAACTCCGGGTGGCGTTGCAGATTGTGCTGATAGTGCGCGGCATCCACCGGCCAATTCGGCAGCGGCCCTGCCAGCGACTCGTCGCCCCGCGGCCCTACCCAGCGCCGCAGGGTGGCGCGCTGCTGCACGCGCTGCTGGGTCAATTGATCCTCTTGCTCGGCCAGCAACGCCGCCTCTTGCTTCGGCCCAATGCTGTCGGCAGTGGCGCCGCGACCGGCGCTGATGCGTGCACTTACGGCTTTGGCTAACAGGTTATTTTCAGCGTAGAGGTCACTAAATAGCGCCAGCTTCTGCTCGATACCGAGTGCTTCGATCCAGGCCAAGGCGGTTTCACGACGTACCTTGAGTCGCTCCACATGCTGTTCCTGGGTCGCGCGCTTGACGCCTGCCTCTGCCACTTCGACTCGGGCCTTGCGCTTGGCACGACTGGGCACCTCTTGCATCACCCCAAGCATTTGCATGGTCATCGGCTCGGCATCGAAGCGCCCACGGTTGTTACCTTCAACGGGTACGTTCTGTAAACCCAATAACAATTTGGGGTCCGGCAGCTCACCAGCGGGTATCGCTAAATTACGCGCAGACTCAACCTGCGCGGCTTGCGCTGTCAGCGAAGGCGCTTCGTACTCGGCAAGGCGCAAGGCTTCATCAAGGGTCAGGGCTGCTGCAGGCAGGCTGAACAAGGCAGCCGCCAGAGCCCCGAGCAGCCAAACAGGGCTGGGGAGAAACATGTACATAGTGGTAACTCCTGTCGAAATCGCAGCCCATTCAGGGCGCGCAACAGCCACCGTGCTGCCATTACGGCACGGCGACGTTTATGACGAAACAGGAGTCAGACGCGGGGAGGACGCCAAGGCGCGGACTGAGGACGCGAGGGGAGTACAGCATGCGCCAACCACAACGGGCCACGCGCATTGACTAGGGGTTTGATAGGAAGCCTATAGCTGTCGAGCAACGGTAAAGTTGCCGTGGAACACTTAAGCATGTCTGGGCAAGGCTGATTACCGGCCGGCATTGCCATCTCGCCACAGCAGTCCATTTGCTGTTGGCTACCATGACCCATCGGACAGATTTCGCCGGCCTGCAGCAAACCCGCCAGACTCTGCACAGGCAGAATCAGGGCCAGGAACAAAACCAGATAGGCACGACGAAAGGCTTTCATGGCGGCAGTCTAGCCTTGTGCACGTGTTTGAACAATTGCAGGAACCTGTCTTAAACCAAGCACGCATTAGCTTACTGCGCTTCCATGCACCATCCCGCAGCGGCAACAACTGTGCTTAGCTTGAGTGACCCGCAAGCTAAATATCGAGCACCGCATGTGCCGTTTGCTCACAGCTCTGCTGCTCTGTGCTGGCCTCTGCCAGCCCGCACATAGCCAGGAACATATCCGCATCGCCATCGGCGAATGGCCGCCCTTTATCGGTGAGGCGCTGCCGCACTATGGTGTGGTGCCGCAGCTGATCAATGAAGCCTTTGCCACCCAGGGCCTCAGCGTGGAATACGGTTTCTTCCCCTGGAAGCGCGCCTACACCGAGGTTAAGCAGGGTCGCTGGCAAGCCTCGGCCATCTGGGGCCGCACGCCAGAACGCGAGGCCGACTGCCTGTTTTCCGCCGTGGTGTATCGCGATGAAGTGGTGCTGTTCTACCGCCGCGACAAGCCCATCAACTGGGATGGCAGTCTGACCGGGGCCGAGCAGCTCAACGGCCTGCGCATTGGCATTCCGCTCGGTTCGGCGAAGATGCCAGTGCTGGAACAAGCCGAACAGCGCGGCTGGGTGCAGTACGAAGCCAGCGGTGATGAACTGATCAACCTGCGCAAGCTGGCCGCCGGGCGCATCGATGCGGTGGACATCGTCAAAGGCTCGGGCAGCCATGTGCTCAGCCAGCTCAGCGCCAAGGAGCGGGCGCGCCTGACCACCACGCAAATCTATGAAACCTGGGACTACCGCCTGATCTTCTCCCGTCAATTGCCTGAGAGCGAACGCCTGCAGCAACTCTTCGATCAGGGCCTGCAAGAACTCAAGGACAGCGGCCGTTACGCGCAACTCTGGCAGCAGTTCAACGCACCCTGATCGCCCTTTCGCATCAAGCCACGGCAAAGCCTGTTACAACTGCCGGCTTGCTCGATCGTGACCAACAGTCATAGCATGACCGCTGGTCACGACTTCCGATAACTGTCCATGCGCTACCAAGATCTGCTGTTTGAACAACGCGAGAATGCCCTCCTCGACGCCGCCCGCCAGCTATTTGCCGAGCAGCCCTGGGACCGCGTGACCATTGCCGAAGTGGCGCTCGCCGCTGGCATCGGCAAAGGCACGGTGTACAAGCACTTCCCCAGCAAGGAAGCGCTGTATGCGCGCCTGGTACTCGACCTCAGCCGCGCCAACCTGCTGGAGTTGCGCGAACTGCATGCCGCCAGCCCGGCACAGGACGCCATGCGCAGGGTCATTCGTCGCGCCTTCGAGCAGATGCTGAACAACCCGATTCAGGCGCAGCTGTGCTTGCACTGCGACCGCCCGGAGTTTCAGGAGCGCCTGGAAGCCCCGTACCGCCAGCAGTTCCTCGATATGGAGCGCGAGTACCAGCTGTTCTTCGGCGACATGCTCGGCGTGGCCCTGAATAACCAGGCGCTGAGCCAGAGTGACTGCCAGAACCTGTTGTGGGGCGTTGAAGCCTGCGTCAACGGGGTGATGGCGCGTATCGCCTCCGGTGGTTTTGCCCACTGGGCCGAGCCGATAGCCCTGGAGGAGTATTTCGCCCGCGTCACCGATTTCATCATTGCCGGCCTGCGCACCCAGGCAGCCGACTTGCTTGCTCAACCCTATCGCCACGAGTAACCACCATGTTCAGTCAGTTGTCCAAACGCCCCTGGTTGATCGCCGTCGCCATCAGTCTGCTGCTCGTGCTCTGGCTGTTCAGCGGTTCGCTGTTCAAGGCCCAGGAAACCGCCACCGCCGATGCGCCTGCCGAGGAAAAGGGTCTGACCAAGGTTGAAGCGCAGTGGCTGGAAGCCAGCCCGATGCAGCGCCAGCATGTGGTACAGGGGCAGATTGAGGCCTGGCGCCGGGTCGAGTTGCGTTCGCAGATCAGCGGCACGGTGACGCGTCTGGATCAGGACAAGGGCAACCGCGTCGACGCCAAGCAACTGCTGCTGAGCCTGTCAGCCGATGACCGCCCAGCCCAGGTGGCGCGCAGCGAGGCCGACGTTCGCCAGCGCGAAAGCGACGTGAGTGCGGCCAAACGTCTGCGCGAACGCAGCCTGATCTCGGCCAACGAGTTGCTGCGCCTGGAAAGCGAGCTGGCCAAGGCGCGCGCCGAGCTCGACAGCGCTCGCCTGCAGCTGCGCAACACACGGATCAATGCGCCGTTTGCCGGGGTGTATGACCAGCGCATGGTCGAGCTGGGCGACTTCGTCCAGCCCGGGCAAAGCCTGCTGACCCTGGTGGACATCAGCCAGCTCAAGGTCAGCGCGCAGATCGCCCAGCAGGAGGTCATCCAGCTCAAGCTCGGTCAACCGGTTAAAGTCGAATTGCTCGACGGCCGCGAACTGCAGGGCGAGCTGCACTTTATCGCCGCCGCCGATCCGGGCTCACGCAGCTTCCGCATCGAGGTCAAGGTTGCCAACCCGCAAGCCCTACGCCTGGCAGGCGCCAGCGCGACCCTGCATGTACAGACCGGAGAAACCCTGGCCCATCGCCTGTCGCCCGCCCTGCTGAGCCTGGATAAAGCCGGCCGGCATGGCGTCAAGTGGGTCAACGAACAGCAGCAAGTACAGTTCACCCCGGTGCAGCTGATCAGCGTCGACAACCAGGGCGCCTGGGTCAGCGGTCTGCCTGACAAGGTGGCCTTGATCACCCTCGGCCAGGGCTTTGTCGAGCCGGGCCAGCAGGTGATCAGCCAGCTGGCCAAAGGGGGTAGCTGATATGCATGGCCTGATCGCTGCGGCGCTGGATCGCAGCCGCACCAGCCTGTTGTTGCTGCTGTTTCTCATGCTCGGCGGGCTGGCGGCATATTTCGCCATCCCCAAGGAAGCCAACCCGGATGTCAGCATCCCGATCATCTATGTCTCGGTCACTCTCGAAGGCATCAGCCCGGAAGACGCCGAACGCCTGCTGGTACGGCCGCTGGAGCAGGAGCTGCGCAGCCTCGAAGGGGTCAAGGAAATGCGCTCCATGGCCAGCGAAGGCCATGCGTCGGTAACCCTGGAGTTCGATGCCGGCTTCAACGCCAAACTGGCCCTCGCCGATGTGCGCGAGAAGGTCGATACCGCCCGCAGCAAGCTGCCGGAGGAGGCCGAGGAACCCACGGTCAATGAAGTCAACGTGGCGCTGTTTCCGGTGCTGTCGATTGGCCTGTCCGGGCCGATTGCCGAAACCGAATTGGTGTACATCGCCCGCCGCCTGAAGGAAAACGTCGAAGGCATCGCCGAAGTGCTTTCAGTGGAAATCGGCGGCGACCGCGAAGACCTGCTGGAAATCGTCGTCGACCCGCAAGTACTCGACAGCTACGGCATCGATTACAACGAGCTGTTCAACCTGGTCAGCCGCAACAACCGCCTGGTCGCCGCAGGCAGCCTGGACACCGGCGCCGGGCGCATGAGCATGAAAGTGCCTGGGGTGATCGAAAACCTCGAAGACGTGCTGTCCATGCCGATCAAGGTGGTGGGCAATAGCGTGGTGACCTTTGGCGACGTTGCCACCATTCACCGCACCTTCAAGGACCCCACCGGTTACGCACGGATCAATGGCCAGCCAGCGGTGGTGCTGGAGGTGTCCAAGCGCAGCGGCGCCAACATCATCGAGCAGGTCAAGGCGCTGATGGTCAAGGCCCAGCCGCTGCTGCCCGAAGGCCTCAAGGTCAGCTACATCATGGATCAGTCGCAGCAGGTGCAGAGCATGCTCAGCGACCTGCTCAACAACGTGATGACCGCCATCGTACTGGTGCTGATTCTGGTGGTGGCGAGCATGGGCATGCGCTCGGCGTTATTAGTCGGGCTGACCATTCCAGGAGCCTTTCTCACCGGCATCCTGCTGATCTGGATGCTCGGTTTCACCCTGAATATCGTCGTGCTGTTCAGCCTGATTCTGGTGGCTGGCATGCTGGTGGACGGCGCCATCGTGGTGTCTGAGCTGGCCGACCGTTATCTGCATCAGGGGCAAACGCCACGCCAGGCCTGGGCCAATGCCGCCACGCGGATGGCCTGGCCGGTGATCGCTTCCACCGCCACCACCCTGGTGGTGTTTCTGCCGCTGCTGTTCTGGCCCGGTGTAGTCGGCCAGTTTATGAAGTACCTGCCGGCCACGGTGATCGTCTGCCTGCTCGCTTCGCTGGCCATGGCCCTGGTGTTTCTGCCGGTGCTCGGCGCCGTCACTGGCGGCCAACCCCTGCCGCAGGCCACTCAGCCTGGCCGTGGCGCCGTCGGTTATCGCCGCCTGCTCGGCACCTTGCTGAGACACCCTGGCCTGACCTTGCTGGGCATGCTCGCGCTGATTGCGCTGATCTACACCGCCTATGGTCGCTTCAACCATGGCGTGGAGTTCTTCCCCGAAGTGGAACCGGAGAACGCGCAGATCTGGCTGCGCGCCCGTGGCGATCTATCGGTGCAAGAAAAAGACGCCCTGCTACAGCAAGTGGAAAAGCGCCTGCTCGGCATGAGCGAGGTCAAGGCGCTCTACGCTCGCTCCCTGGCGCAGCCGGACGGTCAGCTCGGTGCGGACGTGATCGGCACCCTGCAGTTCCAGTTCGTCGAATGGCATGAACGGCGTTCGGCCGGCAAGATCCTCGCCGACATGAGCAGCCGTACTGCCGACATCCCGGGCATCGTTCTGGAGTTTCGCAAGCAGGAGGAAGGCCCGAGCAGCGGCAAGCCAGTGAAATTGCAGGTCAGCTCGCTGGACCAGGCCAAGTCCGATCAGCTGATCGAACAGGTGCGCGCCAATATGCAGCGCCTGGGCGGCTTCAAGGACATCGAGGATGACCGCGCCCTGCCGGGCATCGAATGGCGGGTCAAGGTCGACCGCGAGGCGGCCGCACGTTTCGGTGCGGACGTGCTGAGCGTGGGCAATGCCGTGCAGATGGTCACCAACGGCCTGAAACTGGCCACCTACCGCCCGGAAGACGCCACCGACGAGGTGGATATCCGCGTGCGCCTGCCGGCCAACTGGCGCTCCCTCGACCAGCTCGGCCGGCTGACCCTGAATACCCAGGCCGGGCAGATTCCGCTGAGCAACTTCGTCTCGCTGCAACAGGCGCCGAAGGTCGGTACCCTGCGCCGGGTCGACGGCAACCGCACCATCACTCTGCAGGCCGACATCGCCGAAGGTGCGCGTCTGGACGAACGCCTGCAAGCCTTGCGCAAGGCCATGGGCGAGATACCCAGCGATGTACAGGTGAAGTTCGCCGGTGAGGACGCCGACCAGCGTGAAGCCGCGACCTTCCTCAGCACAGCCTTTGCGGTGGCGATCTTCCTGATGTTTATCATCCTGGTGACCCAGTTCAACAGCATCTATCAGTCGCTGCTGGTGCTCTCGGCCATCGTCCTGTCCACCGCCGGAGTGCTGATGGGCCTGCTGGTCAACGGCCAGTCGTTTGGCATCGTCATGGTCGGCATGGGCCTGATCGCCCTGGCGGGCATCGTGGTGAACAACAACATCCTCATCGACACTTACAACCAGCTGCGCCGCCAGGGTCTGGAGCCGCGTGAAGCGGCGCTGGAAACCGGCAGCCTGCGTCTGCGTCCGGTACTGCTGACCGCCGTGACCACGGTGCTCGGCCTGGTGCCGATGGTGATCGGGGTCAACGTCGACCTGCTCACCCCGAGCCTGGGCGTTGGTGCGCCATCGACCCAATGGTGGACCCAGCTGTCCAGCGCGATTGCCGGCGGCCTGACCTTCGCCACCGTATTGACCCTGCTACTAACCCCCTGCCTGCTGGTGCTCGGCTCGCGCTTCGAACGGCGCCCACCGCCACTGGAAACCTTCGACGACGACCTGCTCGATTTGCCGGAACATCTACTGGCCAGTACCACCGGCAAGAGCGAGCTGCAACGCACGCCATAGAACCTATTTACGATCTGCTGCGCGTCGGCCCTGCGGCGTTAAAAACAGGCTCGGAATGCTCATGTACAGCAGTACACTCCGCTTCCTCGCCTGTTTTTGCCTTGCAGGACTCTAGCTCGCAAGATCGTAAACCGATTCTTAGTTGTAACTCCCTGGTCAGTACTGCCCCCTCCCCCAACGAAAGCCTGGACTACCGGTTACGACTGGGTAGTCGGCGTAACAGCCCGTACACTCGGCGCACCATTGCCGAGGGCCGACCATGCGCACGCTTTACCAATTCCCGATTTCCCACTACTGCGAGAAAACCCGCTGGCACCTGGATCA
Source organism: Pseudomonas anguilliseptica (assembly GCF_900105355.1). NCBI lineage: Bacteria > Pseudomonadati > Pseudomonadota > Gammaproteobacteria > Pseudomonadales > Pseudomonadaceae > Pseudomonas > Pseudomonas anguilliseptica. The sequence continues at coordinate 3,062,716 of NZ_FNSC01000001.1, read as the reverse complement.
CAAGGGCCTCGACTTTCAGGTCGACAACCTCTTCCCCGGCCTGCATCGGCTGAAGAGCAAGCGCCTGGCGGACATCGTCACCCTGCTGATCCTCAAGGATGGCGAGCAGGTGATCGGCGACTCAACGCAAATCGCCCTCTATCTGGAACAGCGCTATCCGGACAAGCCGCTACTCCCAGCCGATGCCGCGCAACGGGCCGAGGTGCTGGAGTTGGAAGCGCAGTTCGACCATATGGGCGTGCATGTACGCCGCTGGCTGTATGGCCAGATCAAGCAATGGGATTCGGTGATGCACGCCATGCTCAAGGTCTACCGCCCGCTGCTGGGCCTACGCGACCTGATGAAGCCGGTGCTGATCAACGGTGTGCAGCGCCTGTATGGGGTAACGCCGCCGCGTGTGGCGAAATCCCAGGCCGAACTGCTCGAAAGCCTGGCACTGATCGAGTCGCGCATCCAGGGTGATCCATCGCGCTATCTGGTCGGTGAGCAGCTGACCCTGGCCGACATCAGCGCCGCCGCCCTGTTCGCCCCCTTATTCACCCCTGCTGGTACACCATGGGAAGGCATTGCCGGGCACGATGCCAAGACCCAGGCTTTCCTCGATGAGCTGCACGCCCATCCGGCCCGCCAGTGGGTGATGCGCAGCTATACCGAAGACCGTCAGCGCCGCAACTGATTGACCTGATTAAAGGATGAGCACATGAACATCAGCGATATCCCATTCGGCGTTACCGACTGGAGCCAGATTGAGCGTAGTGAACATGCCGGCGAGACCGGCATGGCCTACTGGCGCACCCAGGTTTTCGGCAGCATCCGCGTGCGCATGGTCGAGTACAGCGCCGGCTACCTGGCCGATCACTGGTGTCAGAAGGGCCATATTCTGCTGTGTCTGGAAGGCGAACTGCACACCGAGCTGGAGGACGGCCGGCGCTTTGTAATGACGGCGGGCATGAGCTATCAGGTGGCTGATCAGGCTGAAGCGCATCGTTCATCCACGACCGAAGGAGCGCGGCTGTTTATCGTCGACTGATAGGCAGCACAGCCGGTTCAGTTGCGCTCGGAACTCAGCAGCATCAACAGCGAAACCGGCTGCTCGCTCTCCGGGTGCAACAGCTCCTGCAGCCATTGCAGGCGCCAGCCGGTATCGCTGAACAACACCAACCAGGACTCAAGTGTGCGGAAAAACCAGGGCATCGGTTGGGCAAAGCCCTCACCGAAGCCGGCAAAGGTTTCCACCCGCCAACCGTCGCGATAGCTCGCATCGTTGCAGGCACGCCAGGGATGCAGGGTCTGAATCAGCAGCCTGCCATCTGCGGCCAGCAAGCCATGCAGAGCATTCAAGGTCGGCGCCAGTGGCTCTTCCAGCAGGGCAAAGTTGCCCACCAGCACATCGAAACGGCCCAGCAGCCCTGCCTGGCTTTCCAGCTCGGCATAACCACATACGCGGTACTGCGACGCACCTGTCGCCGCCTGCTGAGCCACGGCGATCAGTGGGGCGGAAGCATCCACGCCAACCGCCTCAATACCATGCTCGACCAGCCCACGGCACAACCAGCCCTCGCCGCAGCCCAGATCCAGCACACGCGTGGGCGCCAGGGCGAGAATCGCCTGAACGATGGCTGCATCAGTCACCAGTCGGCGGCTTTCAATACGCTGCTCGCGCACGGCCGCCGTCCAGGCATCGGCATTGGCCTGCCAACTGAGGTTGAGTTGCTCCCGATGGTCGCGTTGCATAGCTCACTCGTCGCCTGTTCCGTCACGGCAAAATTCTAGCAATCTGCGGGCTCACGCAGCGCCAGGTGCAATCCTGCGCCAGTTGCGGGGCATCTGTGTTGCCGCTGATCACTTAATCCACCTAGTTACTGTCTGTAAAATTCGTTAATCCAATGCCGAGCCAGTATACTGCGCGCTCTATCGTCATGAATTGAGCTCCCATATGGCCCGGCCAGCAGCCCCATTCTTCTTGAGTCCCAGTGATGCCGACATGCTGCAAGGCTGGTTACGCATGGGATCGCTGCCTCAGAGCATCGGCCAGCGGGCCAGAATTCTGTTGCTGCTGGCCAACGGTCTCACGCCCAAGGAGATCAGCGAGCAGCTGCAAGTCTCTGCGCCAGTGGTCTTCAAATGGCGTAAACGCTACCAGGAGACCGGTCTGGAGGGGCTGAGTGACCTGCGGCGCAGTGGAGCGCCTCGCAAGCTCAACGAAGCGAAGATCAAGGAAATCCTGACGCTGACGACCCAGCGAGTCCCGCGCGAAGCTACCCACTGGAGCCTACGGTTGATGGCCAAGTACGCTGGGGTCAGCATCTGGCAGGTCGCACAGGTGTGGGCTGCTGCCGACCTCAAGCCGCACCGGTTGAAAACCTTCAAGATCAGTAACGACCCGCACTTTGCAGACAAAGTGGTCGATGTCGTCGGGCTCTATTTGAATCCGCCCGACAACGCCCTGGTGCTATCTGTTGACGAAAAAACACAGATCCAGGCGCTGGACCGCACACAGCCCATGCTGCCGCTCAAGCCCGGGCAGATTGAGCGGCGGACGCATGACTATAAGCGCCACGGTACGGCCAGTCTGTACGCAGCCTTTGACATCCTGACGGGTAAGGTCATCGGCCGTATCACCCAGCGGCACAGGGCCAAGGAGTTTTTGGAGTTCCTTCGACAGATCGACCGCAGCACCCCCGCCGAGCTGGACCTGCATGTAATTCTGGACAACAGCTCGACTCACAAGACCGCTGCCGTCAGGGAATGGCTGGAGAAGCATCCCCGTTTCAAGCTGCACTTCACACCGACCAGCGCCTCGTGGCTGAACGCCGTGGAGGGCTGGTTTGCGCAACTGGAAAGACGGGCGCTTTATCGTGATGCCTTCAGCAGCGTGGCTGACCTGAGAGCGGCGATACGTCGCTTCATTGAGGCTCATAACGAACATTCGGCTAAGCCGTTCCGCTGGAGCAAAACGGCTGAGTCGATTATCAGCTCCGTGCATCGAGCAAAGCTGGCTGTAATTCGGAATGAGTTATTGGATTAACCAGATAGGCCACTAGCAGCAGAATCTGACAGCCAGATTCTGTTCTCCAGCGATGTCGCCCTCGGCAAGCAATCGCCGGCCCTGCGTGGCCGCCTGAACACCCGCGAAGCTCTGCGCCACCTGCTCAAAGACAGCGGCCTCGAGGCGCAGCAACAAGGCGATCACACCTATATCGTGGTGCCCCGCGCACTCGCCGCAGATGCCCCGAACGCCACCGTGGCAGCCATCGAGCTTGCGCCCATGGAAGTGAGCGCGTCGCGCACCGCCAGTGATCTGGTGGCGCAGGTGCGTCAGGTCGACGTGATCGAGCGGGAGCAGCTGGAAAAACTGCGCATGGCCTCCGACAGCCTGGCCACCGTACTGGCCAAAAGCATTCCTGGCCTGTCGGACTCCAGCCGCACCATCACCGATTACGGCCAAACCCTGCGCGGTCGCACCATGCTGATCCTGGTCGACGGCGTGCCACTGAACACCAACCGCGACTCCTCACGCAACCTGGCCAACATCGACCCGGCACTGATCGAACGCATAGAGGTGACTCACGGCAGCAGTGCCATCTATGGCGCCGGTGCCACGGGCGGCATCGTCAGCATCACCACCCGCCCGGCAGGCGGTGAAATGCGCGCTGAAACCACACTGACCGGCACTTCATCGCTGACCCAGCTTGACCACAGAGGCCTCGGCGGGCAGTTGCAACATCACTTTTCCGGCTCCTTGGAGCGACTCGATTACGCCCTCGACTTTGGTGCCCGGCACATTGGCAGTTCGTTCGACGCCGATGGTCGGCGAATCGCGCCGGAGCCCAGCCAAGGCGACCTGTTCGACTCCAACGTCTTTAATATCGGCGGCAAGCTCGGTCTGCGTATTGACGACGAGCAACGCATCCAACTCGCACTCAGTCACTACAACGCCCAGCAGGACAGCGATTACACCTCCGACCCTGCAGTGGCCAGACTGCCGGCTGGCACAGTACCCGCGCAGGCACTCACAGGTCTCAGCCTGGACGAGCAGAACCAGATCAAGAACAGCATGGCCAACCTCGAATACAGCCATACCGACCTGCTCGGCAGTCGCCTGTCGGCACAACTCTACTACCGCGACTATTTCACCCGATTCACCCCCTTCGATGCCCGCGGCGTGGCGGTCCGCGGCCGCTTCGTCGACCAGGTGATGCAGAACAGCGAGGTGGTCGGCAGCCGCCTGACCCTGCGCACGCCACTGGGCGAGAGCACCGAGCTGATCTGGGGCGGCGACCTCAACCACGAACGCAGCGATATGCCGCTCGATATCTTCGACCCGGCTGCCTACGACGCCAGCGGCGGCACCGCCTACGCAAAGATCGGCAAGATGACCTACTTGCCGGAGCTGACCACCCTCAGCAGCGGCGCCTTTGCCCAGCTGCAACACCGCCTCAACGACCAATGGTCGGTCGACGGCGGCTTGCGCTACGAATACGCCACTGCCCGCTTTGACGACTTCGTCCCGCTCTCCGAGATCCACAACGCCAGCCCTGCGACCGTGCCGGGCGGCACGATCCGTTACGACGATCTGCTATACAACCTCGGTGTGGTGTATGCCCCCATTCCCGATCAAGAGCTCTATGCCGCGTTCAGCCAGGGCTTCCAGCTGCCCGACATCGGCGTACAGATCCGCAACGCCCGTCGTGGCTTCAATATCGACTCTTCCGATCTGCAGCCAGTGAAGACCAACAACTACGAGCTGGGTTGGCGCGGCGCCCTCGGCGATCAGACCCGGGCCTCGCTGGCACTGTTCTACACCACCTCGGACCTGGGCGATGTGCAGAGTTTCAACAACGGCCTGATCCTCTCCCGTACTCAGGAACGCATCTACGGCGTCGAGGGCAGCGTCGACTGGCTGAGCCTGGATGATGTCTGGGGCGTGGGCAGCACCTTGACCTGGATGCGGGGCCGCGAAAAGCCGGACAACGGCGACTGGCGGGATATGACCGGCTTCCGAGTGCCACCACTGAAGCTGACCGCCTACCTGCAGTACCAGCCAAACGCTGATTGGAGCAATCGCCTGCAGGCCACCTACATCGGCAGTCAAGACTATCGCCTGGACGGTCAGGCCAGCTTCGGCCGGCGCGAGGTGCACAGCTACAGCACGCTGGATTTGATCAGCGACTACCGCCTGAGCGATGCCGACAAGCTGAGCCTGGGCATCCAGAACCTGCTCAACCGCGACTACTACCCGCTGTACAGCCAGTTGATGCGCAGCAGCAACACCAGCCACCGCTGGTAAGGCGCAAGGCTGCTGCACGCCACCACGTGCAGCAGGTGCGTGCCGCCAACCCTACCCCGCGGCAAGGCGCCTGCAACTCACAGCAGCAGCCCGTCGCTGCCCAGGCTGACGCCGGCCGGCAAGGCATCGGGGTTATCCAGCAGCCAGGCATCGAAGCTATGGCCTATATGGGTCAGCACGCTTTGCCTTGGTTGCAGTTGATCAACAACCTCCAGCGCGCGAGTCAGGTCGTTGTGATTGCGCGGGGCGATGGGTTGCGGCGCGGTGGAGCAATCCAGCACCAGCAGATCCAGCGGCTGTTGGCGCAGCACCTCGGCGCTGCCGTCCGGCACGCCGAGGGTGTCTGTCAGGTAGGCGATACGCCTACCGTCGCCCTCCAGCAAGTAGCCAAAGGTCAGCTTGGAATGATTAAGCGACAGCGCCGTGACGCCCAACTCACCCAGTTGCCGCCGCTCAAACGCCGCAAACGGCTGGCTGAAATCGAGAATACCGGGGTGCTTGTACAGGTCGGCCAAGCCTTCTGGATCATCCGGGCCATGCACCGGAATAATCGGCCCCTGACCCCAGCGCAGGTGCAGCAGGCCCTGGGCATGGTCGGCGTGGTAATGGGTTTGCAGGATGCCGCTCAGGCTATGGGGCGGGAAGCGCTCGCACAGATCGGTCAGGCCCGAGTCGATCAGCCAGCGCTGCGCGCCACATTCGATCAGCGCGCAACAGGGGCCACGGCGCCGCGCGGGATAAACCCGCGCGCTGTCGCAGGCCGCGCAGCTGCAGTTGTACACCGGCACCTGACGCGCATCGCCGGTGCCGAGTAGGGTCAAGCGCATGCACGGGCATCGCTAAGCAGTTGCAGCAGCTGGGTGACGGTCTGGTCGAGCGGGCCGGAGTTATCCAAAACAATGGTGCTCTCAACTGGTGCTGCCGTGGGAGGGGCTTCAGCCGCGACCGTCGCCGCTAAAGCGCCTCCCACAGACGCAACTCCTGCAGCCCGAGGGATGGCCGATACAAAGTAGCGGCTGCGCGCCAGGCGGGCCTCAATCTGCTCGGCGCTTTCCCGGCCGCGCGCTTGCAGGCGCTGGCGTAGGGCTGCTTCATCCACCTGCAGCAGGATCGCCAGCAGTTCGGGATAACGCTGGCGCGCCTGAGGCAGATAGCCGCGCGAGCCATTGACCAGCACATCCTGCCCCGACGCCAGCCAGTCATTGATCTGCCGGGGAATGCCATAGGCCAGGCCGTTGGCGCGCCAGCTCAGGGCAAAGGCACCGGCGGCCTCCTGCTGGTCGAATTCGGCCGGCGACACGCCAATGGCGTCCTCGCCCACCGCTTCCGCCGAGCGGGTGATGACCCGCCGGGCGATCACACAACCCCGTTCGGCCAGGCGCTCGCGCGCGGCATTCAGCAGGCTGTCCTTGCCCGAGCCCGAAGGCCCCATCAGATAGATCAACCGGCCACTCATCAGAACACCCTTTTCGCTTGTCGCCAGACTTGCTGGATCACCGCCTGGCCCCCGTGCACCTGCGCCTGCACCAGGTCGGCACGCAAACCGACGCGAATTTCGCCACGATCATGCAGCCCCGCCGCTTGTGCCGGCACGCGGCTGACGGTGGCAATCGCTCGCGGCAGATCATAGCCGTTATCCTGCCCGGCCAGCAGCAAAGCGGCCTGCAGCAGGCTGGCCGGGTAGTAGTCACTGGAGAGTGATATCCAGTACACCCTGCTGAGCCAGTTCAGCGGCGGCGATATTGCCGGAGTGCGAACCGCCGCGCACGATATTCGGCGCGCCCATCAGCACCTTCAGGCCCAGCTCGTGACTGGCCTTGGCGGCTTCCAGGGTGGTGGGGAATTCGGCGATGGACATGCCGAAGCCGGCCGACTCCTGAACATGGGCCAGGGTGGCGTCATCGTGGCTGGCCACGGAAATACCGCGGGCCTGGCAATCGGCAACGATGCTGCGACGCTGACGGTCGCTGTACTGCCGCGAGTTGCCCACCTGCTCGACGATAAAGGCATCCATCTCCGCAGCACTGAGATGGTACTTGCCCATGTAGTACTCGCGGTATTTGTCTTCCTTGGCGAACTGGCGCTGGCCCGGCGCGTGGTCCATCACCGAGACCAGTTGTACCAGCGGGTGCTCGACCAGATCGCGAAACACCGCGAGAGTCTCCGGGTGGCAGACCTCGCAGCGCAGGTGCAGGCGGTGATCGGCGCGCAGATGCCCGGCCGCTGCCGCTGAAGCAATCGCCTCGAGCATCGCCGGCAGTTGCTGCATGCGTTTGCCACGCGGGTTGACGTCGCCAATCGCCAGGGCATCGAACACCGTGGTGATGCCCGCCGAGGCAATCTGCGCATCATGGGTCAGCACCGCCGAGGCCGAGGGCCAATCCACCCCCGGCCGAGGGCTCATGTATTTTTCCAGGTTGTCGGTGTGCAGCTCGACCAAGCCGGGCAGCAGGTAATCACCGTTCAAGTTCTGCGCCTGCGACAAACCGCTGACGCCCTCTTCCACCTGGGCGATCAGGCCGTCATGCAGCACCAGGGTGCCGACAAACTCCTGTTCGGCGGTGACGATCCGCGCGTTGGTAAGAATCTGTTCAACCGGCATATACATACTCCTGCTGCGCTGCAGCGCTCATATCAAGGTAACGATCGGCCACTGCCTCACGGGCGGCGCGGTCGTGGAAGATGCCGATCAGCGCGCTACCGGCGGCCTTGGCTTCATCGATCAGTTCCAGCACCACCTGGCGGTTGGCGTCGTCCAGGGAGGCGGTGGGTTCGTCCAGCAGCATCAACGGCCAGGCGACCATAAAGCCGCGGGCGATATTCACCCGCTGCTGCTCGCCGCCGGAGAAGGTGCCGGGGGCGAGTTGCCACAAGGCCTGGGGGATATTCAGCCGGCTGAGCAGGCTTTTCGCCCGCGCTTCAGCATCGGCCTTGCTCCAGCCACGGGCCAGGGCCGGTTCCATCACCACATCCAGAGTCGAAACACGGGGAATCACCCGCAGAAACTGGCTGACATAGCCCAGGGTCTGCCGGCGTACCGCCAGCACCTGGCGCGGTTCAGCGCCGACCAGCTCGACCCAGGCGCCGTTGTGCAGCACGCGAATGCTGCCGCCGGCGGCCTGGTAGTTGCCGTACAGGGTGCGCAGCAAGGTCGACTTGCCGGCGCCGGATTGGCCGTGCAGCACCAGGCATTCGCAGGCGCGCACGCTGAAATGCAGGCCGCTCAACACGTTCAGCACCACGCCGTGCTGCTGATGCAGGGTGAAGGTCTTGCTAAGGCCAGAGACCTCGATAAGCGTATTCATATAAACCTCGAACTACGTACGACCGGATGTGATCCGGCGCGAGAGTCGTTTCGTAGGGTGGATGGCGCTTTATCCATCCACCATGGCAACACCTCGGTGGATGAAAACAGCGTCATCCACCCTACCCAGCGTCAGGGTTGAAGCACCGACGACACCAGCAACTGCGAATAGGGATGCTGCGGGTCATCGAGAATCTGATCGGTGAGACCGGCCTCGACCACATGAGAGCGGCGCATCACCATCAGCCGGTCCGCCAGCAAGCGCGCCACCGCCAGGTCGTGGGTGACGATCACCACCGCCAGGTCCAGTTCGCGCACCAGGCCGCGCAGCAGGTCGAGCAGGCGCGCCTGCACCGACACGTCGAGGCCACCGGTGGGCTCGTCCATAAAGATCAGCCGTGGGCTGGAAACCAGGTTGCGGGCGATCTGCAAACGCTGCTGCATGCCGCCGGAGAAGGTCCGCGGCAGGTCGTCGATGCGTAGCGGGTCGATCTCCACCTGTTTCAGCCAGTCGATGCCGGCCGCGCGCAGTTCGCCGTAATGGCGCACGCCCTGAGCCATCAGCCGCTCGCCGATATCGGCCCCGGCCGACACGCCCATGCGCAGGCCGTCACGCGGGTTCTGCTCGACAAAGCCCCACTCGGTACGCAGCAAGGTGCGTCGCTGCGCTGTACAGATCGAGCCAGTTACCGGCCGTGTCGCGATAACTGACTGCGCCGCGATCCGGCGGGCAGCGCCCGGACAGCAGACTAAGCAGAGTCGACTTGCCCGAGCCGGACTCACCGACGATGCCCAGCACCTCGCCCGGATACAGATCGAACGACACGCCCTGGCAGCCTTTTTCCGGGCCGTACAGACGGGTCAGGTCGCGCACGCTAAACAGCGGCTGCGCCGTGTCGGTGTGCAGGTGCAACTTTTCGGCAGCACTCATTGCGCGCCCTCCTGTTCAAGGTCACGGCGTTGCATGCAGTAATCGGTGTCGGAACAGACGAAGCGCTTGGTCCCGGCGTCGTCGACAATCAGCTCGTCCAGATAAGAGTCGTGGCTGCCACAGAAGGCGCAGCATTCGTCCCAGCGCTGGATCTCGAACGGGTGATCTTCGAAGTCCAAGCTCACCACCCGGGTGTAGGGCGGCACGGCATACAGGCGTTTTTCGCGGCCCGCGCCGAACAGCATCAGCGCCGGGCTCATGTGCAGCTTGGGGTTGTCGAATTTGGGGATCGGTGACGGGTCCATCACGTAGCGCTCATCCACCGTCACCGGGTAGGCGTAGCTGGTGGCGATATGGCCGAAGGTGGCGATGTCCTCGTACAGTTTCACGTGCATCACGCCGTAGTCTTCCAGCGCATGCATGGTGCGGGTCTCGGTTTCCGAAGGTTCGATAAAGCGCAGCGGCTCAGGGATCGGCACCTGGTAAACCATGATCTGATCGCCGCTCAGCGCGGTTTCCGGAATCCGGTGGCGGGTCTGAATCACCGTCGCCTCGGGCGTGCGCGTGGTGGTTTTAACTCCAGCGGTGCGGGCGAAGAAGCGGCGGATCGACACCGCGTTGGTGGTGTCATCCGCGCCCTGGTCGATCACTTTGAGCACATCGTCAGCGCCGAGAATCGCCGCCGTCAGCTGCATGCCGCCGGTGCCCCAGCCATAGGGCAGCGGCATCTCGCGGCCACCGAAGGGCACCTGGTAACCGGGAATCGCCACGGCCTTGAGCAGGCCACGGCGGATCATTCTCTTCGTTTGCTCATCGAGGTAGGCAAAATTGTAGCCGACCTCAGTTGCATACTGTGTTTGGGCCTGGGCATTCATGCGCGTTGCTCCTGGGCAGTGGGCTGCTCGCTGGCCTGCTTGCGCAGTTTGCGGATCAGCTCCAGCTCGGATTGGAAGTCGACGTAGTGCGGCAATTTCAGGTGCGAGACGAAGCCGGCGGCCTCGACGTTGTCGCAGTGCATCAGCACGAATTCTTCCTGCTGCGCCGGGCCTTCGACCTCCTCGTTGTACTCCGCCGCGCGCAGCGAACGGTCAACCAGGGCCATGCCCATGGCCTTGCGCTCGGCATAGCCGAAGGCCAGGCCGTAACCACGGGTGAACTGCGCCTGCTCGGCACTCTCACCAACGAACTGGTTGACCATCTCGCACTCGGTCACCTCGATATCGCCCAGCGGCACGGCAAAGCCGAGTTCTTCCGGCTCCAGCCAGACCTCGACCTCGCCGATGCGGATCTCCCCGGCAAAGGGGTGGTTGCGGCCGTAACCGCGCTGGGTCGAGTAACCCAGCGCCAGCAGGAAGCCTTCATCGCCTCGGGCCAGAGCCTGCAAGCGCTGGGCGCGGCTGGCAGGGAAATCCAGTGGCTCGCGAGTGATATCAGGCACCGCTAAGCCATCATCGACCTCGCGAGCCATCAGGCCTTCGTCGGCAAGAAAATCCAGCACCCGCGGGCACGGCGACAGTTCCGCCTGCGGATCAATCTGCGGCCCAGGCTGTTCGCCCTCGGCCAGCAGGGCAAAATCCAGCAGACGATGGCTGTAGTCGAAGGTCGGGCCAAGCAACTGGCCGCCGGGCAGGTCCTTGAAAGTGGCCGAGATGCGCCGCGACAGCTGCATCTGCGTGGTGTCCAGTGCGGCGCTGGCACCAAAGCGCGGCAGCGTGGTGCGGTAGGCACGCAGCAGGAAGATCGCCTCCATCAGGTCACCGGCCGCCTGCTTGATCGCCAGGGCAGCCAGCTGTGGGTCGTACAGTGAGCCTTCGCTCATCACCCGGGCGACTGCCAGGGGCATCTGCTCGCGTACCTGCTCCACGCTCAGCTCTGGGATGGAGGTATCGCCGCGGCGTTTTTTCGCCAGCAGCAAATGGGCATTGTCGATGGCGCGTTCGCCACCTTTGACGGCGACGTACATCAGGCAGCCTCCTCGGCATTGAGCAGCACACGGGTGCTGCGCGGCAGGCCGATCACCTGTTCACCAGCGGCGAAGAAGGCATCCAGGCCACGGGGGAACGCACTGCGTGCCTGGCGCTGCTGCCAGAACGCCGCTGGCAGCGGTAGCTCGACGCTGCGTACGTCCTTGATGCCCGGCCCACGCCAGCGCAGCACGTCGCCATTGCTGAGGGCGTCGAGCTGGATCAGCAAGGTGCAGGACTGGTCGGGATAGCGCTCGCTGCCATTGTCGAAATCCGACAGGTCCGCCAACTGGCTTTCATCGAGCAGGGCAAACAGCGCCCCTTCGCGTTCGGCGACAATCGGGCAGCCACAGTGAAAGGCCAGGTTGGCGCGGATCGCCGGGGTGTCGAAACGCGGCGCCAGCCACAGCGGCGTGTCGCCATCGAGAAACGCCAGGCACAGGGCGTAAGTAGCCGGATGGAGGTTTTCCAGGGCCAGGGCACGGTTCAGCGGTTGTACCAGGCCTGGCTCGGCCAGCGCCTTGAGGGCGCTGCGAAAGCTGGTTTGCGCATCCAGCACCGGGTCATTGAAGGCCGGTTGCAACCATTGCGAGCTATTCGCCGCGTTCATCAGTCTTCTCCTCGGACCAGGGTAAAAAACTCCACTTGGGTGGTGGCGGTTTCGGCGGCCTTGGCCGCCTGTTGGGCACGCTGTGCAGCGACCAGGGGCTCGATCAGCCGGCTCTGCCAGTGAGCCTGCTCGGCACCCTGCAAATGCGCATCGGCCAGAGCTGCCAGCTCGGCGTGCTGTTTGTCGCGGCCGGCCACATAGCTGTAACCGGTGCGGCCATCGGCCAGGCGCACCACGCAGCGGGTCACGCTCATCTCGCCGAGGTTGAACGGGCTGCCGGTGCCACCCATGCGTCCACGCACTAGGCACATGCCAATTTCCGGGGCACGGATCAGGCGGTAATCCGCTTCTTTCAACACCGATTCATAGGTCGCCAGCTGGCCGCCGGCGCGGGCGAGTACGCCCATCCAGCACTGGCGAATGGCGATCTGCGGATCGCTGTGCAGCAGGTTGCTTTGCGGTCGTTCGCGGTTCATCAACGAGCCTCCATCAAAGGGCGAGCTGGTACTGGAAACGGTCGGCGCGGCTGGTCGATAACGACAGCTCTACCGGCCGCCCGGCCAGATCGCGGGAAAGGGTTTGCACACTCAACAGCGGTGCATGTTTGGGCATCAGCAGCCGTGCGGCCTCGTCACGGCTGGGCAGGCGTGCGCCGATCAGGCTGAAGGTGCGGGTCAATGGCAGGCCGCGCTGACTGAGGTACTGGCGCAGCGAGCCGCCCTGGTAGTCGGCCAGCAACTCGGCGTATTCGGTGCTGAAGGTATGGCGAGTCAGGCTGACAGGCTGACCTTCAATCAGGCGCAAAGTACTCAGCTCCAGTAACTGCGCAGCACTGGGCAGTTGCAGGTACTCACGCTCTTCGCAGCTGGCCGGGCGCAGGCGGCTTTCCAGCAGCTGTGCTTCGACTTTGTGACCAAGCGCCGAAAGCGAGGCGCTGTAGGCGCTACCGGCCTGCATCGGGTAGACCATGGGTTTAGCCAGCACCCGCGTACCCTTGCCCTGCTGGCGCAGCAGGCGGCCTTCGAGCACCAGCTCATCCACGGCGCGTCGCAGGGTGTGGCGGTTGACGGCAAAACGCGCGGCCAGCTGCACCTCGGCCGGCAGGTAATCGCCGGGGCTCATGCGCTGCAGCTCATCACGCAGCACGGCAGCCAGTTCGCGGTACAGCGGCTCGGGTTGTCTAGACAAGTGCATGGCTAATAAAGGGCATCCGCAGATGCCCGTTCTCCGTCAGATAAATTGTTTACGCAGGCGCTGCGAAATGATGTCCAGCAGGCTGACCACCAGGATGATCACGATCAGCAGGGCGCAGGTCTGGGCGAACTGGAAGCCGCGAATCGCTTCCCAGAGAATCACCCCGATGCCACCGGCGCCGACCATGCCGACCACGGTGGCCGAGCGCACGTTGGATTCGAAGCAGTACAGCGAGTAGGAAATCCACAACGGCAGGACCTGCGGAATCACCCCGTAGATGACTTCCTGCAGCGCGCTGGCACCGGTGGCGCGTACGCCTTCAACCGGGCCCGGATCGATGGCTTCGACCGCCTCGGCAAAGAGTTTGGCCAGCACCCCGGTGGTGCCGATAAACAGCGCCAGCACCCCGGCGAATGGACCCAGGCCCACCGCCACCACGAAAAGCATGGCGAAGACCATTTCATTGATCGAACGGCAGGCGTCCATCACTCGGCGAATCGGCTGGTAGACCCACCACGGCACGATGTTTTCCGAGCAGAGAATGCCCAGCGGGATAGCCAGAACTATCGCCAGCACCGTGCCCCACAGAGCGATCTGCACGGTGACGATCATCTCCTTGAGGTACAGCTCCCAGTTGCTGAAATCGGGCGGAAAGAAGTCCGCGGCAAAGGTCGCCATGTTGCTGGAGTCGCGGATCAGCGCCAGCGGATTCATCTCCGCGCCCTGCCAGGACCAGGCCAACACAACGAAGAACAGCCCCCAGCCGATCAGCTGCAGCCAGGAACGCTTGGCGATCAGGTCAGGCGTGGGTGCGGTGGTCAAAGTGGTCATAACAACATCTCGAATCAAACGGCAGAAGAAAACGACCCGCCGTGGGCGGCGGGTCGAGAACTGCGATTAACCAGCGCTGGCAGGGCTCTGCTTGGCGATTTCAGCCATGCGTTTTTCCAGCTTGGCCAACTCGGCATCCAGCTCCTTGAGCTGAGCCTGCTTGTCAGCAGCATTGAGCTTGTCGTTGTTGGCCACTTCGGTGCGCTTCTTGAACAGTTCCAGCTGGCGAATCGGCAGCAGCTGATCGTCATCGGAAGCCTTGAACTTGGCCCGCTGCAGACCTGCCAGAACTTTCTGCTCAGCCGGCTGGTCGCCGTAGGTCATAAAGAACTCACGCAGCTTGTTCTTGGTGGCGTCATCCAGGTTCTTGCGCCATACCATCGGATCGGACGGGATCAGCGGCGAGGTCCAGATCACCTTCAGCTGAGCGGCCTTGTCCTGCGCAGTCACTTGCAGACGCTCCATGCCTTCGCTGTTGAAGGTGCCGACATCGACCTGCTTGTTGGCTACCGACAGCGCGTTGACTTCGTGGCTGCCATTGAGCGCGCGCTTGAAGATCTTGTTGGCGTCGGCATTGTTCTGGGCGAACACGTAGTAGCCCGGTACCAGATAGCCCGAGGTGGAGTTCGGGTCACCGTTGGCAAAGGTCAGGCTCGAAGCGTTTTTCAGCATGTCTTCGATCGAATTGATCGGGCTGTCCTTGTGCGCCACCATCAGGCTGTAATAGCCCTGAGTGCCGTTGGCGGCAACGGTCTGGGCGAAGATCTGCCCATTGGCACGGTCCACTGCTTCCATCGCAGCCTTGTTGCCGTACCAAGCCATGTCGACCTTGTCGAAACGCATACCCTGGATGATCCCTGCATAGCCAGGGGCGAAGAAGGCTTTGATCTTCAGGCCGGTCTGCTCGCTCATGTCCGCGAGGAAGGGATCCCACATGGTTTTGAGGTTCTGCGAGGACTCGGTGGAAATGATGCCGAAATTGATTTCCTGCTCAGCAGCCTGGGCAGCACCCAGAACCGAACCGGCCAGCAACGTGGACGCGGCGAGAACGCGACTGATACGTTTGAACATGCAAAGCACTCCTAGTGCAGATGGACATACAGGGGTTGGCATAACAGGCAAGCGGCTCAGGCCTTGGCCAGAGCCAGCGGAACTTTCGGGGTACGCGCACGGCGCGGCTTCTCTGCGGTTTGCGGCTCTGCTATGAGCTCGGCCCCGTACAAATCGTTAAGGAAGTTGGGATGCAGCTCGGCGGCGGCGCCGTCGTAATGAATACGCCCCGCTTTCAACGCCACGGCGCGCTGGCAATAGCGCATGGCGTAATCGACCTGATGCAGGGTGACCACCACGGTGGTGCCGTCTTCGCGGTTGATGTCGGCCAGAATCTGCATGACCTTGCGCGCTGATTCGGGGTCGAGCGAGGCAATCGGCTCATCAGCCAGAATCACCTTGGCCCGTTGACACAGGGCACGGGCAATCGCTACGCGCTGCTGCTGCCCACCGGATAGCGTCGAGGCGCGCTGCTGCGCCAGATCAGCCAGACCGACACGGGCCAATGCCTGCAATGCGCGCTGTTTTTCTTCGGCATTGAACAGGCCGACGGTGCCTCGCCAACGCGGCATGCGCCCCAGGCAGCCGAGCAGCACGTTCTGCAGCACACTGAGACGGCCAACCAGATTGAACTGCTGGAAGATGTAGCCGATATCGGCACGCAGGCAACGCACTTCGCCATTCAGACTGCCATTGGCCTGCACCTCACGACCCAGCACCTGGATGCTGCCACCGCCGCTGCGGTCACAGCAGGCCAGGCCGGCCACGTGGCGCAGTAGGGTCGACTTTCCGGAGCCTGAAGCGCCGATCAACGCCACCATTTCACCGGGTTCGACGGACAGCGCCAGATCAAACAGCGCCTGCTTGCGGCCGACGTCTTGTTCAGGTTCTCGACCCGGATCACTGCGCTCATGGATTGCCTCCTTTTTATTAGCGGTTACACCGCGGCTGGCAGCCGCCTTCTGGTGTAGACCAAGGTAGGCAAATCCTGTGTCAGGCCGATTAATGGGCCGTGACACTTACGTGACCATTGCTTGAAGTTTTTTCTACGCGAGAGTGAATTTCCTTGCTTTTTGCACAGCACGGCGCATTTCTGATGACTGGTGCCGGCATAACGCCTTTACTCGACGCAAAATGCGACACGTCATTGACGTCAATTTATCGACCTATTGACTATAGAGTCACATGCGATTTAAGCGGCTTTCTGGCTGAACGGTTAGTGCTAAAGGTGGTCAAACCGGTGACAATCCTATAGCCCATTGCCAGTATCGCTTTCCTGAATTAACCGGTTTAATGTACGCGCCCTATGAAACCAGCACTCTATTCCAGCCGCACCGCTGACAAATTCGTAGTTCGTCTGCCCGATGGCATGCGCGAACGTATTGCGGATGTCGCACGCAACCATCACCGCAGCATGAACTCGGAGATCATTGCTCGCCTCGAGCAAAGCATGCTCCAGGAAAGCGCTCTGGGTGACGACCTCAACATGCGCTTGGACAGCCCAGATCTGTCCTTGCACGAGCGTGAGCTGCTGCAACGCTTCCGCCAGCTGTCACGCCGTCAGCAGAATGCCCTGGTGGCATTGATTGCTCACGATGCCGAGATGGCAGCCGAAGAAGCCTGACTGCGCGACACAACGAAAAAACCGGCCTAGGCCGGTTTTTTTGCTGCCAATAAAAAATGGCCTGGAGCCATTTTTAACGCCGCACCGCGTCGGCCTGCAAGATGGCCATCAGGGATGGCAGGCCATAAAAAACCGCCCTTAAGGCGGTTTTTTATGGCTCGTGTTAATTAGCCAACAAAACTGAGCAACACACCCGCTGCCACTGCAGAACCAATCACCCCAGCCACGTTCGGGCCCATGGCATGCATCAGCAGGAAGTTCTGTGGGTTGGCTTCCAGCCCGACCTTGTTCGACACCCGCGCCGCCATCGGCACCGCAGACACACCAGCCGAACCAATCAACGGGTTGATCTTGTTCTTACTGAACAGGTTCATCAGCTTGGCCATCAGCACACCAGCTGCCGTACCAGCACAGAACGCCACCATCCCCAGACTGAGGATGCCCAGCGTCTTCAACTGCAAGAAGGAATCGGCAGAGAGCTTCGAGCCCACAGTCAGGCCAAGGAAGATGGTGACGATATTGATCAGCGCATTACGCGACGTGTCGGCCAGACGTTCAACCACACCAGCCTCACGCAGCAGGTTACCCAGGGCGAACATGCCGATCAGCGGCGCAGCATCCGGCAACAGCATGCCGATCAGCAGGCACAACACAATCGGGAAGATAATCTTCTCGGCCTGACCCACAGGGCGTAGCTGCTGCATCACAATGGCGCGCTCTTCCTTGGTGGTCAGTGCACGCATGATCGGCGGCTGAATCAACGGCACCAGCGCCATATAGGCATAGGCCGCCACCGCAATCGGGCCGAGCAGATGCGGGGCCAGCTTGGAGGTCACGAAAATCGAGGTAGGACCATCGGCACCGCCGATGATGGCGATGGATGCAGCTTCCTTGAGGGTGAACTCAAGCCCTGGAATACCCAGAGCAGTGATCGCCAACGCACCCATCAGAGTACCGAAGATGCCGAACTGCGCCGCCGCACCAAGCAACAGGGTTTTCGGATTAGCCAGCATCGGACCAAAATCGGTCATGGCGCCGACGCCGAGGAAAATCAGCAACGGGAAGATACTGGTGGGCAGACCCACCTCGTAGATCATATGCAGGAAGCCCGCACCCTCGGCCATATTGGCCACCGGGATGTTGGCCAGCAGGCCGCCAAAACCAATCGGCAACAGCAGCAGAGGCTCAAAGCCCTTCTTGATCGCCAGGTAGATCAGCAGAATGCACACCGCGATCATAAACAGCTGACCGACCTCAACGTGGTACAGGCCGGTGCTCTGCCAAAGCTTGAGGAGCTTATCCATTACTGCGCTCCCTTAACCGATGGTCAGCAGACTGTCGCCCACCGCCACCGCATCACCGACCTTGACGTTGACCGCAGCAATGGTGCCGGCCTTGAACGCACGAATCTCGGTTTCCATCTTCATGGCTTCGAGAATGATCACCAGCTGCCCTTCTTCCACCGCCTGGCCTGGCTGCACCAGCACCTTGAAGATGTTGCCAGCCAGCGGGGCACTCTGCGGCTCGCCAACACCAACGGGGGCAGCTACCGCCGCAGCCGAATTAGCACCGCCACCGACAGCCTTCAGCCCTTCGATGTCGCCACCTTCGTTGACCTGCACCACATAGGACTTGCCGCCCACTTCAACGGTGTAGACCTCAGGCTTGCCAGCTTCACGAACTGGCGCTTCCTTGCCGGTCGGTGCCGGCTCGAACGCCGCCGGGTTACCGCGATTTTCCAGAAACTTCAGGCCGATCTGCGGGAACAGCGCGTAGGTCAGCACGTCGTCGATTTCGTCAGCGGCGAGCTTGATACCTTTCTCTTTGGCAATGCCCTTGAGCTCGGCAGTCAGTTTGTCCATCTCGGCTTCAAGTAGATCGGCCGGACGGCAAGTAACGGCCTCAGCGCCATCGAGCACACGCGCCTGCAGCTCTTTATTGAAAGGCGCCGGCGCTGCACCGTATTCACCCTTCAGAATGCCGGCGGTTTCCTTGGTGATCGACTTGTAGCGCTCACCGGTGAGCACGTTGATCACTGCCTGGGTGCCGACGATCTGCGAGGTTGGCGTTACCAACGGGATAAAGCCGAGGTCTTCGCGTACGCGCGGAATCTCAGCCAACACTTCGTCGAATTTGTCCTGGGCGCCCTGCTCTTTCAGCTGGCCTTCCATATTGGTGAGCATGCCACCTGGCACCTGGGCGACCAGGATGCGCGAATCGACACCCTTGAGGTTGCCCTCGAACTTGGCGTACTTCTTCCGCACTTCACGGAAGTAGGCGGCAATTTCTTCGAGCAGCTCCAAGTTAAGCCCGGTATCGCGCTCAGTGCCCTGGAACATCGCCACTACAGACTCAGTCGGCGAATGACCATAGGTCATCGACAGCGAGGAAATAGCGGTGTCGACATTGTCGATGCCGGCTTCCACGGCCTTGAGAATGGCCACAGACGACAACCCTGCCGTGGCATGGCACTGCATATGAATCGGGATCGACAGGGTCGCCTTCAGGCGCGTCACCAGCTCAAACGCGGTGTAAGGCGTAAGAATACCGGCCATGTCCTTGATCGCCACCGAGTCGGCGCCCATGTCTTCGATCTGCTTGGCCAGATCAACCCACATTTCCAGGGTATGCACCGGACTGGTGGTGTAGGAAATGGTGCCCTGAGCATGCTTGCCCAGTTGCTTGACTGCTTTGAGGGCAGTTTGCAGGTTGCGCGGGTCGTTCATCGCATCGAATACACGGAACACATCAACACCATTGAAGGCGGCGCGTTCGACAAACTTTTCCACCACGTCATCGGCGTAGTGGCGATAACCCAACAGGTTCTGCCCGCGCAGCAGCATCTGCTGGCGGGTGTTGGGCATGGCCTTTTTCAGCTCGCGAATGCGGTGCCATGGGTCTTCACCCAGGTAACGGATGCACGCATCAAAGGTCGCGCCGCCCCAGGATTCCACAGACCAGAAGCCAACCTGATCGAGCCTGGGCGCGATCGGCAGCATGTCTTCCAGGCGCACACGGGTGGCCAGGATCGACTGGTGGGCGTCACGCAGCACCACATCAGTAATTCCGAGTGCTTTCTTTACGGCAGTCATACAGATGCTCCCTGTCGAACCTGGCTCACCCGCGGCGGGCGCGGTGCTGGTGAATAGCGGATTGGATAGCGGCTAGCACATCAGCGCTCGGCTCGTCGGAGGCCGGCTTGACTGCTGATGGCACAGATACGGGAATGGGTGTTTTCGCGGCAAAGCACTCGATAACCCACGACATCACGCGGATCATCAGCACCAATAGCATCAGGAATAGGAATACGGTGCCCAGGCCGAACAGCATGAGCTCGACACCCTCGAGGAGGAGTTCACTAGGGGTCATCTTGGCTCCATTACCAGCTACGTATGAGCTGCGTTAATTATTAGATAGGAGCGCCCGGGAGCTGATCCCAGGCAAAGCTGGCGAACCTTAGCGTGAAACGAGCGTTTGAAGCAAACCCAGAGCAGCCTAATGAGACATTTTCTGTAGAGAAAGCGTCATCATCCTGGCAGGCTGCTAGAGCAGGAACAAACTGGCCAAACCGAGGAAGATAAAGAAACCACCACTATCGGTCACCGCCGTGATCATCACACTGGCGCCCAAGGCTGGGTCACGCCCCATACGCACCAGCGTCATAGGGATCAGTACCCCCATCAGCGCCGCCAGCAGCAGGTTCAGCACCATCGCAGCCGTCATCACCACGCCCAGCGACCAGCTGTCATAGAGCAGGTAGGCCACCACGCCGATCACCCCACCCCAGACGATACCGTTGACCAACCCCACACCCAGCTCCTTGCGAATCAGCCGCGAGGTATTGCCGGTGCTGACCTGATCCAGCGCCATGGCGCGCACGATCATGGTGATGGTCTGGTTACCCGAGTTGCCACCTATGCCCGCAACAATCGGCATCAGCGCAGCCAGGGCGACCAGCTTCTCGATGGAGTCTTCGAACAGGCCAATCACCCTCGACGCCATAAAGGCAGTAACTAGGTTGATCGCCAACCAGGCCCAACGGTTGCGCAGGGATTTCCACACCGAGGCAAAGATGTCCTCCTCCTCGCGCAGACCGGCCATATTGAGGACTTCGCTTTCGCTTTCCTCACGGATCAGATCGACCATCTCATCGATGGTCAAACGGCCAATCAACTTGCCGTTCTTGTCCACCACGGGCGAAGAGATCAGGTCATAACGCTCGAACGCCTGTGCAGCGTCGTAGCCGTCTTCATCCGGGTGAAAACTTACCGGATCAGTGGCCATGACTTCGCTGACCAGCTTCTCCGGGTCATTGACCAGCAGGCGCTTGACCGGCAGCACGCCCTTGAGCACACCGTCGTAATCGACCACAAACAGTTTGTCGGTGTGCCCCGGCAGCTCCTTGAGGCGGCGCAGGTAGCGCAACACCACCTCCAGGCTGACATCTTCGCGGATGGTGACCATCTCGAAGTCCATCAGCGCACCGACCTGACCCTCCTCGTAGGACAACGCCGAGCGCACACGCTCACGCTGCTGCGCATCAAGGCTTTCCATCAGCTCATGCACGACATCGCGCGGCAGCTCGGAGGCCAGGTCGGCCAGCTCGTCGGCATCCATGTCCCTCGCGGCCGCAAGAATTTCATGGTCATCCATGTCCGCAAGCAGGGTTTCACGCACCGCGTCAGACACTTCGAGGAGGATGTCGCCGTCGCGCTCAACCTTGACCAGCTGCCAGACCGTCAGGCGGTCATCAAGCGGCAAGGCTTCGAGAATATGGGCAACGTCGGCGGAGTGCAGCTCATCGAGCTTGCGCTGCAATTCGGCGAGGTTCTGCCGATGCACCAGGCTTTCCACCCGGTCGTGATGCTGGCCTTCCTGACGATGAGTCAGGTCTTCGACCAGCTTGTGCCGATGCAACAGCTCGACCACCTGGGCCAGGCGATTTTGCAGGCTTTCTTGCGGCTTTTTTGCTTCTACTTCAGTCATGGCGCGCTCCACCCCCAGCGGCAGCGCACGCCACGGAGGGTCAATCAGTCAATACGTGATTGCACAATCGAGATTCTGAGTAACTACTGGGTAAGTCCATGGTGGTTTTCCACAAGCCCCGGCGGGGCTGACGCTGCGAATGATACCACCGCCCAGGCGCTTTGCATGTGACAAAAACAATCCTAGAACAAGCGCTTGCACGACAAACTTAAGCGCGCTTGCACATCTGTAACTGCGACGTGCCTGGCACAGGCAAAGGCACGCCTGACGCAGACAAAGGTATCGACTACCCTTGCACATGGACCGTCACGGAGGACGCACCATGCATGGACTGCACTGCGCAGCTTTCTGCGCCATTCTGCTTTGCCCCCTACCCACACTCAGCTCAACCGTATTTCGCTGTGAAGACGCCAAAGGCCACATCACATTCACCCGACAAGGTTGCCCCGACGAACACAGCCAAAGTCTGCAACAGGCCTACAACCCCACACCCGGCAGCGGCAAACCAGTGCCATTGGCCAAACCGCACAAGGCCAGCCGCGAGAGCAAGAAGAAAGATCAACACAAGCTGACAGTGATCGGCACTAAGCAGGACGGCTGCGGCAATCACCTCAGCAGCAGCAGCGAGCGGCGCGCCGCCATCATCAAGCAGCAGATACGCCTGGGCATGAGCCGCAGCGACGTCGAGAGCAGCCTCGGCAAGCCTGACAAGGTCACCGAACAGAACGGCCAGACGCGCTACGTTTACCAGGGCAAGAAAGGCAACAAGCGCAACGTCAGCTTCGATGAAGCCGGCTGCGTCAAAGGCAAGGCCAAACGAAAATCGGCGAGTAAAAAATGACCAACAGTCACTTTTAACGTCTTACAGCGACAACCCGCCGGGTCGCAGCGAGAAACGATAAATAGCAAGCAATAAAAAAGGGCCTGCATCGCTGCAGGCCCTTCTTGTTTGGTGCACTCAGGAGGATTCGAACCTCCGACCGCTCGGTTCGTAGCCGAGTACTCTATCCAGCTGAGCTATGAGTGCATATGGCGCTTTTAAACCAGATCACCGCTGGCTGAAACAAAATGGCCTGCATCGCTGCAAGCCATTCCAATTTGGTGCACTCAGGAGGATTCGAACCTCCGACCGCTCGGTTCGTAGCCGAGTACTCTATCCAGCTGAGCTATGAGTGCATGTAACGCTTGCACTGCAGACTTTCAACACCAACGCCTACAGCACTAAATAATGGCGGAGAAGGGGGGATTCGAACCCCCGACACCCTTTTGAGATGTACTCCCTTAGCAGGGGAGCGCCTTCGGCCACTCGGCCACCTCTCCGCAACACGGGGCGCATGATAACCATGTTTCCCCCGTTTGCAAAGCCAAAATTTCGATAAAAATTAGTGGCTTGGTTCTTCGCCTTTCTCTTTCTGGATGCGCTGGTAAATTTCTTCACGGTGCACGGCAACCTCTTTCGGCGCGTTAACGCCAATGCGCACCTGATTACCTTTAACGCCCAACACGGTGACAGTGACTTCGTCACCCACCATCAGGGTCTCTCCGACCCGGCGAGTCAGAATCAGCATTCCTTTCTCCTTACGGATATCAGTTCAGGACAACAGCAGTCTGCAAAAAAGAAAATGATGGCAGCCCCGAACATCTCAAGCAGAGCCTTCACCCAAGTATTGACCAGTGTGAGCAGAAAGAAAGTTCCCGCTCATGCCAACCAAAAAGACAAAAGGCGCGGGATAAACCGCGCCTTTCGGATAATGCCTCAGTCGCCCTGACGGGCCGGGGCATCCAGTTCAAAAGCAGTGTGCAGGGCGCGCACCGCCAACTCCAGATATTTCTCTTCGATCACCACAGAGACTTTGATCTCCGAGGTGGAGATCATCTGAATATTGATGTTTTCCTTGGCCAGCGCCTCGAACATGCGGCTGGCAACACCTGCGTGGGAACGCATGCCAACGCCGACGATGGACACCTTGGCAATCTTGGTGTCGCCAATCACTTCACGCGCACCCAACTCGCGAGCGGTGTTCTCCAGCACCTGCTGCGCCGCACTGTAGTCATTGCGGTGCACGGTGAAGGTGAAATCGGTGGTGTTATCGTGCGCAACGTTCTGCACGATCATGTCCACTTCGATGTTCGCAGCACTGATCGGGCCGAGAATTTTGAACGCCACGCCCGGGATGTCCGGTACGCCACGGATGGTCAGCTTGGCTTCGTCGCGGTTGAAAGCGATGCCGGAGATGATCGGCTGTTCCATGGATTCCTCTTCATCAAGGGTAATGAGGGTGCCCGGCCCCTCTTGGAAGCTGTGCAGCACGCGCAGCGGGACGTTGTACTTGCCGGCGAATTCCACCGAGCGAATCTGCAGCACCTTGGAACCGAGACTGGCCATTTCCAGCATCTCTTCGAAGGTGATTTTTTCCAGACGCTGAGCCTGCGGCACCACACGCGGATCGGTGGTGTAGACACCATCGACGTCGGTGTAGATCTGGCACTCATCGGCCTTCAGCGCAGCGGCCAACGCCACACCCGTGGTATCGGAACCGCCACGACCGAGGGTGGTGATATTGCCGTGCTCGTCGACACCCTGGAAACCCGCAACCACCACCACACGACCGGCCTTGAGGTCGGCACGCAGTTTCTGATCATCGATCTGCAGGATGCGCGCTTTGTTGTGTGCACTGTCAGTCAGGATGCGCACCTGGCTGCCGGTATAGGACACCGCCGGCACGTCAAGCTTGATCAGCGCCATGGCCAGCAGGGCAATCGTCACCTGCTCGCCGGTAGAGACCATCACGTCGAGTTCACGCGGTACCGGCTGACCATCACTGACCTGTTTGGCCAGATCGATCAGGCGATTGGTTTCACCGCTCATGGCGGAAACCACAACCACAATGTCATCGCCGTTTTCGCGGAATTTCTTCACCTTCGCGGCCACCTGCTGAATACGCTCAACAGTGCCGACGGAGGTGCCGCCAAATTTCTGTACGATCAAAGCCATTTCAAAGCCGCCTCAGCCCGTGAAGGGCGCCCATTAAACAGATAACTCAATAGCCTGCCAAGGCCCGCCGGGCGTATACCGGGCCCTGGTCTTTGCACTCAAGCAATCAGGTACTTACAGACCTTGCTCGGCAAAGGAGACGGCCAACGCCAGCGCACCATCGAGGGCCGCCGCATCAACGCCGCCGCCTTGCGCCATGTCCGGACGACCACCACCCTTGCCACCGACGGCCGCAGCCGCCTGCTTCATCAACTCGCCGGCCTTCAGCTTGGCGGTCAGGTCCTGGGTCACACCGGCCACCAGGACGACCTTGTCGTCCTGCACGCCGCCGAGCAGGATGACTGCACTGCCCAACTTGTTCTTCAGCTGATCGACCATCGCCAGCAGCGCCTTGCCGTCCAGACCGTCGAGACGCGCCGTCAGCACCTTGATGCCTTTGACGTCGACAGCCGAACCCGCCAGGTCATTACCTGCCGCACTGGCGGCCTTGGCCTTGAGCTGTTCCAGCTCTTTTTCCAGCTGACGGTTGCGCTCCAGCACACCGACCAGCTTGTCCAGCAGGTTGTCACGACTGCCCTTGACCAGCGCAGCGGCTTCTTTCAGCTGCTCTTCGGCGCCGTTCAGGTAGGCAAAGGCTGCTGCGCCGGTAATCGCTTCAATTCGACGCACGCCAGCCGCCACACCGCTTTCGCTGATAATTTTGAACAGACCGATATCACCGGTGCGCTTGACGTGAGTACCGCCGCACAGCTCAACGGAGAAATCGCCACCCATGCTCAACACGCGAACCTGATCGCCGTACTTCTCACCGAACAGCGCCATGGCCCCCTTGGCCTTGGCAGTTTCGATATCGGTTTCCAGGGTTTCCACTTCGCTGTTAGCGCGCACTTCGCGGTTGACGATGGCCTCCAGCTCTTTCAGCTGCGCAAGCGTGATCGCCTCGAAGTGGCTGAAGTCAAAACGCAGACGCTGACTGTCGACCAACGAGCCCTTCTGGGTCACGTGCTCGCCCAGCACCTGACGCAGCGCCGCATGCAGCAGGTGAGTCGCCGAGTGATTGAGCGCAGTGGCCTGACGCACACTGGCGTCAACTTCGGCCTTGAGCGAAGTACCGACGCTCAAGCCGCCTTTGAGCGCAACGCCGTGGTGCAGGAATGCGCCGCCAGCCTTGGTGGTATCACGCACTTCGAAACGCACACCAGCACCTTCAAGGAAGCCGCAGTCACCAACCTGACCACCGGATT
The DNA here is from genome assembly GCF_900105355.1 of Pseudomonas anguilliseptica. NCBI lineage: Bacteria > Pseudomonadati > Pseudomonadota > Gammaproteobacteria > Pseudomonadales > Pseudomonadaceae > Pseudomonas > Pseudomonas anguilliseptica. The sequence continues at coordinate 3,036,693 of NZ_FNSC01000001.1, read as the reverse complement.
CTGCATAGAACGGCGTCTGGTCGAGGACGACTACGCCCTCCTCGCCTTCACCCAGGCTGTCGACGGCCTGGCCGGCCTTGAACAACGCAATGATCTTGCCGCTGCCACTGGTGCCCTGGTAGCCGAGGAACGCAGTGTCGCTGTCGACCTTGACCAGGCTGTTGTAGTCCATGCCGAAAGCACTGGCAGAACGTGCGCGCTCGCGCTGCGCCTGCATTTCGCGCTCGAAACCTTCTTCATCCAGAGTCAGCTCACGCTCACGGGCGATGTCGCCGGTGAGGTCCATCGGAAAGCCGAAGGTGTCGTACAGCTTGAAGATCACATCGCCCGGAATGACGGTGCCTTTGAGCTCGGCCAGGTCCTGCTCGAGGATCTTCAGGCCCTGCTCCAGGGTCTTGGCAAACTGCTCTTCTTCAGTTTTCAGCACGCGCTCGATATGCGCCTGCTGCTGTTTCAGCTCAGGGAAGGCATCGCCCATCTCGGCTACCAACGCGGCAACGATCTGGTAGAAGAAGCTGCCCTTGGCACCCAGCTTGTTACCGTGGCGGCAGGCGCGGCGGATGATGCGGCGCAGCACGTAGCCACGACCTTCGTTTGACGGGGTGACGCCGTCGGCGATCAGGAAGCCGCAGGAACGGATGTGGTCAGCCACCACCTTCAGCGAAGCCTGGCCCTCGTTGACGCAACCGATAGCCTTGGCCGCTGCATTCAGCAGACTCTGGAACAGGTCGATCTCGTAGTTCGAGTTGACGTGTTGCAGCAGCGCGCTGACGCGCTCCAGCCCCATGCCAGTGTCCACACTCGGCGCCGGCAGCGGATGCAGCACACCGTCTGCGGTGCGGTTGAACTGCATAAAGACGTTGTTCCAGATCTCAATGTAACGATCACCGTCTTCTTCTGGCGAGCCGGGTGGGCCACCCCAGATATGCTCGCCGTGGTCGAAGAAAATCTCGGTGCACGGGCCGCACGGGCCGGTGTCGCCCATGGTCCAGAAGTTGTCGGACGCATACGGTGCGCCTTTGTTGTCGCCGATGCGGATCATGCGTTCAGCCGGAACGCCGATTTCCTTGTTCCAGATGTCATAGGCTTCGTCGTCTGTGGCGTAGACGGTGACCCAGAGTTTTTCCTTGGGCAGGTTCAGCCAGTTTTCGCCGGTGAGGAACTCCCAGGCGAAGTGAATGGCGTCGCGCTTGAAATAGTCGCCAAAGCTGAAGTTGCCGAGCATTTCGAAAAAAGTGTGGTGACGCGCAGTGTAACCGACGTTTTCCAGGTCGTTGTGCTTGCCGCCGGCACGCACGCACTTCTGGCTGGTGGCGGCGCGGGTGTAGGCGCGCTTTTCCAGGCCGAGGAAGCAATCCTTGAACTGGTTCATCCCCGCGTTGGTGAACAGCAGGGTCGGGTCATTACCCGGAATCAGGGAGCTGGAGGCGACACGGGTGTGTCCCTTCTGTTCGAAGAAGCTGAGGAAGGCTTCACGGATTTCTGCGCTTTTCATAGGAATCTTCCAAAAACCAGCGGCCACGACAAAGCCGGCAAAGGGCCGCATTATATCGGGCCTGCGCTAGGGGGCTAGTGCCTTTATTGATAGAGAGCGACTATTCATCGCGCCAAGACAATCAACTCCGGCGAAATTTGGCGAAGGCTGCCACCACCTGATCGATATCCGCAGCGGCAATATCCAAATGCGTGACCATGCGCAGCCGCGGCGCAGCAGTGAGCTTGATCCCGCGCTCGGCGCAGAAGGCCTTCAGCGCGCCGGCCTGTTCACCCGCCTGGGCGTAGACCATATTGGTCTGCACCGGCTCCACCGCATAACCCAGCTCACGCAAGCCTGCGGCCAAGCGCTCGGCATTGGCATGATCCTCAGCCAAGCGCGAAACCTGATGCTGCAGCGCATACAAACCGGCCGCCGCGAGCATGCCGGCTTGACGCATGCCGCCGCCGACCATCTTGCGCAGCCGCCGCGCCTTACCGATCAACTCGGCTGAGCCGCACAGCACCGAGCCCATCGGTGCGCCAAGGCCCTTGGACAGGCACACCGAGACCGAATCGAAGTATTGAGTGATTTCCCGCGCAGGCACGCCCAGCTTGACCGCCGCGTTATACAAACGCGCGCCGTCGAGATGCAGAGCCAAGCCACGTCGCGTGCACAACTCACGCGCCGCCTGCAGATAAGCCTGCGGCAGTACCTTGCCCTGCATGGTGTTTTCCAGTGCCAGCAGGCGGGTGCGGGCGAAGTGGAAGTCATCCTGTTTGATTGCTGCTTCGACCTTGGCCAAGTCCAGCGAGCCATCGGCTTCGCCATCGATCGGCTGCGGCTGGATCGAGCCCAGCACCGCCGCGCCGCCGCCTTCGTACTTATAGGTATGCGCCTGCTGACCGACGATATATTCGTCGCCACGCGCGCAATGGGCCATCAGCCCGAGCAGGTTACTCATGGTACCGGTGGGTACAAACAGCGCGGCAGCAAAGCCCAGCTCGGCGGCCAGAAACTGCTCCAGGTGATTGACCGTGGGGTCTTCGCCATACACGTCATCGCCCAGTTCGGCGGCCTGCATGGCCTCGCGCATGCCAGGGGTCGGCTGGGTGACGGTGTCGCTGCGCAGGTCGATAACGGGCATGGCGGGCAGTCCTTAGATGAGGCTAAAGCCCGATGCTAAAGCGCGCCACACAGGCAAACAAGGTACAGATCAGGTAAGAAAACGCAGGACAGATGTGTAGGGTGGATGACGCCTTTTTCATCCACCTTGCGTGCATCAATTGGCGGATGGATAAAGCGCCATCCACCCTACTGGATCAAGCCAGCTGCACATCTTCGGCGGGGACGATCAGGATACCGGCGCGCAGACCGTTCTTGACCTTGGGATTGGGGAAGATGATGCGGGCACCCGGCTCATCCACCACCCAGCGGGTATCGGCCAGATCCTCGGCCAACAGGTAGCCAAGTGGCAATTCGCTGAAGTTCTCGATATCCGCCGGCAGGTGCAGCTTGAAGGCGTCGCTGTGTTTGATCACCTCGCGCGCTACGGCAAATAACTTCAGCTCGCCCAGATCATCAGCGGCACCTTCTGGCTCGCGGCCCTCGATCAGCGCCCGCAAATGCTGCTCAAGCAGATCAAGGTTGACCAGTTCGTTCTGCCCGAACGACCGCGCCTTTCCCAGTTCCAGGGTGAAGGCCTCCGCACCCAGCTGGGTATAGGTGTAGGCGCTGAAGGTGATCGAACTCTTGTTGTGCAGCAGCACCGCTTCGATTCCGGCTGCGCTCAAGCGCGCCAGTTCGCGCTGGCTGCGCGGGCGGCCTTCCTGAAAGGGATAGAGGGCGAACTGCTCGATCTTAGACGCGCGAATCGCGGTGTGCAGGTCGTAATGCAGACGGGTGCGATCCGGCTTGCTGAAGAAGGTTGCAGCCAGATGTTCCAGATCACAGGCGCGCAACGCTTCCGCGCCTGCGTGCTGATCGTGGCGGCCGTTGAACAAGCGGTTGATGTCCTGCTCGATATAACGCTCACCGCTGCGCATGGCGGCGGGGTTACCGAACAGAAAGAGAATGCGCGCACGCGATTTCAGCTGGTTGCGAGCGATGCCTTGCAGCAGGCGGTCGAGCAATTCAATCGGCGCGGTTTCGTTGCCATGGATGCCTGCAGACAGCAGCAGATCCAGGCCATTGTCGCTGGCCACCGGCGGCGTTATCTCCAATGCGCCTTCGGCCAGCCAACGCAAACGCGTGCCCTCGGGGGTCAGCTGAATCTTCGCTGCCGGTTCGTGGCCGGCGAGGGTCAGTTCAAGCAGTTTGCCGAGGGCAAGCATGGGCGTTTCCTCAATCGTGATTGCAGTCAGGGCCGTGCACGTGATCGTCGTCTTCGTCCAGGCCGGCGGCTTCCATTTCCAGCTCCAGGCTGACCAGGTTGGTAGCCAGTGGGCGCAGCAGCAGGTTGGCGTATTCGGTGTCGCCCTCCTCCACGTCTACACCGATCATCAGCTGGCCGTTACCGACCTGCTGAATCCAGATTTCCTTACCCTGCCAGACTACGGCAAACCGCGTGCAGGAGGTTTCCAGCTGGGTGCCATCGGTGTCTTCGAGGATCAGTTGCAGGGCGTCGGACATGGTAATAAGTACTCAATCAAGCTAATTGGAATGGATAAACCGCGCCCAGTTTAAGGATCTGCGTCAGTTCGTCCAAGGCCGTACGACATTCGTTCAGCAATTGTGGGTCAGCCAGGTCGTTTTCGCTCAGGCGATCACGGTAGTGCTTGTCGACCCAGACGTTGAGGCTGTCATGCAGGGTCGGGGTCATGATCACACCCTGATTGACCGCCGCCAGCTCGTGCTCCTTGAGCGCCACGCGCAAGCGCAGGCATGCCGGACCACCGCCATTCTGCATGCTCTGCTTGAGGTCGAAGACCTTGACCTCGCGGATCGGCCCGTTACCGCTGGTCAGCTGCTCCAGGTAGCGCCAGACATTGGCGTTGTTGCGGCATTCCTCCGGCACGATCAGCAGCATGCTGCCATCGGCGCGAGTCAACAGCTGGCTGTTGAACAGGTAGGACTTGACCGCATCCTCCACCGTCACCGCATCACGCGGTACACACACAGCCTGGAAGTTGCCGCCACGGCGGGCGAGCTTGTCGCTCAGCTCGGCCAGCACCTTGTCGGTGTCGAAAAAGGCGTCCTGGTGATAGAACAGCACCTCGCCATTGCCCACCGCGATCACATCGTTGTGGAACACGCCCTGATCAATCACCGCAGGCGTTTGCTGGGCGTAAACCACGCCCTCATCGCTCAGACCGTGCAGACGGGCAACCGCCTGCGAGGCCTCCAGAGTCTGCCGCGCCGGGTAACGCTGCGGCGCCGGGAAGCGGCTGTCAAAGGCGCTGCGACCGAACACGAAGAACTCCACACCTGCATCGCCGTAGCCTTTGCAGAAGCGTGTGTGGTTGGCCGCGCCTTCATCGCCGAACGGACCGACTGCCGGCAGCGCGGCGTGGTGAGCGAAGTGCTGCTCATTGGCGAACATGGCGCCGAGTACCCGGCTGGTGGTCGGGTGTTCGATCGAACGGTGGAATTTGCAGTTGAGGTTGGCGGCGGTGAAATGCACACGACCATCGGCCGTATCGGCACTCGGGCTGACGGTGCAAGCGTTGGCCGTCCACATACTGGACGCCGAGCAGCTGGCGACCAGCAGCGGCATGGCGTCTTTCGCGGCCTTCTGGATCACCTGGGCGTCGGTCCCGGTAAAGCCCAGGCTGCGCAGCACGGCGACATTCGGGCGCTCCTGCGGAGCCAGTACGCCCTGCTTGAAGCCCATTTCCATCAGGGCCTTCATCTTGGCCAGGCCCTGCTTGGCCGCTTCTTTCGGGTTGGACGCAGCCTGACTGTTGCTCTGCGAGGCGACGTTGCCATAGGACAGGCCGCCGTAGTTGTGAGTCGGCCCGACCAGACCGTCAAAATTCACTTCAAATGAGTTGCTCACAGACTTACTCCGGGGGTCAGGGTGGCAGGCAGGCTCAGGCTGTCGGATTCCAGCGAGGCCACCGGGTAGGCGCAGTAATCAGCCGCGTAATAGGCACTGGCGCGGTGATTGCCAGAGGCGCCCACACCGCCGAATGGCGCAGTACTGGCGGCGCCGGTCAGCTGTTTGTTCCAGTTGACGATACCGGCACGGCTTTGCAGCCAGAACTGCTCGTAGCGCGCCTTGGAATCGGACAGCAGACCAGCGGCCAGGCCGTACTGGGTGTTGTTGGCCTCGGCTATAGCCGCAGCAAAATCGGTGTAGCGAATCACCTGCAGCAGCGGTCCGAAGAACTCTTCATCCGGACGATTGGCGACTTCGGTCACATCAACGATGCCTGGGGTGAGCAAGGCGGCGCCCTGCAGCGGCTGGGTCATTTCCAGCAGCGGTTTGGCGCCCTGGGTCAGCAGATGCTGCTGGGCCTTGATCAGGTGCTGCGCGGCTGCCAGGGAAATCACCGACCCCATAAAGGGCGCAGGCTGGGCATCGAAACTGCCGACCTTGATGCTCGCAGCCACGTCCACCAGACGCTCCAGCAGGCTGTCGCCCCACGCGCCTTGCGGCACCAGCAGGCGGCGCGCGCAGGTGCAGCGCTGGCCGGCGGAGATAAAGGCTGACTGAATAATGGTGTACACCGCTGCATTGAGATCAGCGACCTGATCAACCAGCAGCGGGTTGTTGCCGCCCATTTCCAGGGCGAGGATCTTGTCCGGACGACCGGCGAACTGGCTGTGCAGCAGGTTGCCGGTGCTGCTGGAGCCGGTAAAGAACAGCCCGTCGATGCCGTCATTCGCAGCCAAAGCCACACCGGTATCGCGCGCGCCCTGCACCAGGTTGAGTACGCCTGCCGGCAAGCCGGCTTCGATCCAGCATTTAACGGTCAGCTCGGCGACTTTCGGCGTCAGCTCGCTGGGCTTGAACACCACGCAATTGCCCGCCAGCAGCGCCGGCACGATATGACCGTTAGGCAGGTGACCGGGGAAGTTGTACGGACCAAACACCGCAACCACACCATGCGGTTTGTGCCGCAGCACGGCGGTGGCGTCGGCCAGCGGCCCGCTCTTCTCACCGGTGCGCTCGCGGTAGCTCTGGTTGGAGATGGCGACCTTGTTGACCATGCTGGTGACTTCGGTGGCGGTTTCCCACAGCGGCTTGCCGGTCTCTTCACCGATGCAGTGGCCCAGGGCATCGGCATGGCTTTTCAGGGTGGTGGCAAACTGCTCGAGCACGGCAATGCGCTCATCCAGCGAACGCGAGGCCCAGGCTGGGAATGCGCTACGGGCGGCCTGTACGGCAGCGTCAACCTGTGCAGCACTGGCCGCCTGACCTTGCCAGATAGCTTCCTGGCTGACCGGATTGAGCGATTCCAGGGCTTCACCCTGGCCTGCGTGCCAGGCACCGGCAATATAATGAGTGCTCATCTTGTTTTATCACTCCCAGCAAGGTTTAGACCCGGCCTGCGCCGGATCGGCAAATAGAGACAGCTGCGTCGCACTACTTGGGAAAGCAGCCTTTAGCCGCGAGCAGAAACCGCGACCGCTCGCACCTGATCGCCCGCCGACAGCCGTAGACGCTTGGCGGTCTGCGCGTCGACCACCAGGGTGCCGGCGCTGCGGTAATCCGGCAGTCTTCGCGCTTGCGGTTGTGGATCAGAAACTGCGGGGCGTCATCACCTGGGGTGCCGACGGCCAACACCAGCACCTGACTGTCCTGCACGGCACGAATTTTCGCAGTTTCGGCCTCGATGGCCGGGCCGGCGTCAAAGATGTCGACATAGCCCTGGTAGCTGAACCCCTCGCCCTTGAGCATGGCCAGCGCCGGCTCGGTGTCCGGATGCACGCGACCAATGATGTTGCGCGCATCCTCCGAGAGGAAGCAGGTATAGAGCGGAAACTTGGGCATCAGCTCGGCAATAAAGGCCTTGTTGCCCACGCCGGTGAGGTAGTCGGCCTGGCAGAAATCCATCTTGAAGAAGTGCCGCCCCAGGCTTTCCCAGAACGGTGAACGGCCCTGCTCATCGGACATGCCGCGCATCTCGGCAATCACCTTGTCGCCGAACAGCTCACGGAATTCGGCAATAAACAGAAAGCGCGCCTTCGACAACAGCCGGCCATTCAGGCCACTGCGCTGGTCACTGCGCAAAAACAGCGAGCACAACTCGGAGTTGCCGGTCAGGTCGTTGGCCAGAAACAGCGTGGGCACCTGCCGGTGGATGTTCAGCTCCTGCGAGGCGCTGACGGTCAGACCGACCCGGTAGTTGTACCAGGGCTCGCGCAGGCCAACGGCGCCGGCGACGGCGGAGATACCGACCACCTCGCCGTTGTCGTCTTCGAGCACGAACAGGTAGTCGGCATCGGCACGCGCGGCTTCGCCACGGAAGGTTTTCTCGGCCCAGCCAACGCGGTGCGCCAGGCGCTCCTCATTGGCGGCAGCGTAGTCAAACCAGCGCCGGTACTGCGCGCCAGCTGAAACAGGGCCGGCAGATCGGCGCTGCGGACGGGACGAACGATCATGCGCTAACTCCTTAAACCGCAACCAGGCGTACGCTGACGCCCTCGCCGACGCCCAAGGCCTCGGCGGCCGCAACACTCAAGGTGACCGGCTTACCCGGCACCCAATCCAGCTCCGCAACAATCGCGCGGAAATCCTGCAGCTGGCCGTTGCTGACCAGGTACGGCCGCCCGCCTTTGCCAGGCTCGCCGATGCGCACCGGCACCACGCGGCTCTGGGCAATCGAGCGGATACCCGAGGTGCGCGCGTGCAGGGTCGGGCCGCCATCGAAGATGTCGATGTAATGGTCAGTCTCGAAACCTTCACGCATGAGGATGTCGAAGCTGATCTGCGCCCGCGGATGCACCTGACCCATGGCTTCTTGCGCCTCATCAGGCAACAGCGGCACGTAGATCGGGTAATGCGGCATCAACTCGGCGAGGAAGGTGCGGCTTTTCAGACCACACAGGCGCTCGGCCTCGGTGTAGTTCATATCGAAGAAGTTACGCCCCACGGCATCCCAGAACGGCGAATCACCGGCCTCGTCGCTGTAACCGACAATCTCCACCACCAGCGCATCGGCAAAGCGCTCCGGGTGGTTGGCGAGAAACAGCAGGCGACCGCGCGAATTGAGTTCCGACCAGGCGGTGTTCACCAGCGGCCGCTCGACGTAGAAGCTGGTCAGCAGGCTGTTACCGGTGAGGTCGTGGCACAGCGAGAGCACGTGGATCTTGTTATGGATCTTCAGCTCACGGGAGTTGTGCACAAAGGTTTCGTTACGGAAGCTGTAAAACGGCTCGGAGTAGCCGGCCGAAGCAACGATGCCGGAGCAACCAACCAGGCGGCCGCTCTCGCTGTCTTCGAGAACGAAGAAGTAGCTTTCTTCACCGTTGAAGCTGACTTCGGCGGAAAACGAGGCCTCCGAGGCAGCAATCTTTTCGCGCAGACGATCGGCATCGTCCGGCAGTGAAGTCACACCAACCGGGCTGTCCGCGGCGAGACGCTGCACTTCAGTGAGGTCGGCCATTTGCGCGGGGCGCATCACCAGCATGGTGCCACTCCTTTTGATAAAAGCTCCAAGCAGCCCAACGCGGACGGCTCAGAGAAAACCGCAACACAACTGCGGCACACACAGAGACAGGCTTCCTTGCTGTTAGCTCAACCCATCCGTGGGTCGAGCAAGCGCAGCCTGACCTGCCGTATAACGGCAGGCCAGGCCGGCAATCAGACTTGGGTCAGCTTGGCCACGGCACGCTCGAAACGCGCCAGACCCTCATCGATATCGTCGTCTTCCACCACCAGGCTTGGGGCGAAGCGCACCACATCCGGGCTGGCCTGCAGCACCATCACGCCTTCCACGGCAGCGGCGTCGAGAATCGCCTTGGCCTTGCCTTTCCAGGCATCGGACAACACAGCACCGATCAGCAGACCGAGACCACGTACTTCGCTGAACACGCCGTACTGCTGGCCGATCTGCTCCAGCTTGGTTTTGAAGTGCAGGTGCTTGGCCTTCACCCCTTTGAGTACTTCAGGGGTGTTGATGGTGTCGATCACCGCCTCACCCACCGCACAGGCCAGCGGGTTACCACCGTAAGTGGTGCCGTGGGTGCCGACTGCCAGGTGCTTGGCCAGCTCGCTAGTGGTAAGCATTGCGCCAATCGGGAAACCGCCGCCCAGGCTCTTGGCGCTGGAGAGAATGTCCGGGGTCACGCCGTAATGCTGATAGGCGAACAGCGCACCACTACGCCCCATGCCGCTCTGCACTTCGTCGAATACCAGCAACGCATTGTGCTTGTCGCATAGCTCGCGGGCCGCTTGCAGGTAAGCCAGGTCAGCCGGCAACACGCCGCCCTCACCCTGAATCGGCTCCAGAACCACGGCGCAGGTCTTGTTCGATACCGCGGCCTTCAGTGCCTCGATATCGTTATAAGGAATGTGGCTGATGCCCTGGATCTTCGGGCCGAAACCGTCGGAATACTTCGGCTGACCGCCAACGCTGACGGTAAACAGGGTGCGACCGTGGAAGCTGTTGGTCGCGGCGATGATTTCGCATTTGTCTTCGCCGAACTTATCGAAGGCTACGCGACGAGCCAGTTTGAAAGCGGCCTCGTTGGCTTCGGCACCAGAGTTACAGAAGAACACGCGGTCAGCGAAGGTGGCGTCGATCAGTTTCTTGGCCAGGCGCAGGGCCGGTTCGTTGGTGAACACGTTGGATACGTGCCAGAGGTTGCCGGCCTGCTCGGTGAGCGCCTTGACCAGCGCCGGATGGGCGTGGCCCAGCACGTTGACGGCAATACCACCGGCAAAGTCGATCAGCTCGCGACCGCTCTGATCCCACACGCGCGAACCGGCGCCACGTACTGGAATAAAGGCTGCGGGTGCGTAGTTGGGCACCATCACCTGGTCGAAATCGGCGCGTTGCACCGGGTCGTGCTGAACGGACATCTGAGCTCTCCTAACGAGGAACACCTGCATTCAATAGCAGGCGATGTGAAGGATTGTAGGGACTGATCCGGGGCCGGCATTGCCGCCATGCGACAACTTCTTATAGCGCCAACCCGAGGAAATCCGCTGCTTCGCAAATGCGACAGAAAGCATCGGGAAGGCGCAGTTTAAATGCAGCCACCCGCCTTGGCGCGGTTTTCTCGGCCACGCGGAAAAGGAATTCGGCCGCGCAGGCGGCCGGGATCAAACAAAAGGTGATGGCCTGGCTAAGCGGTTACCGGAATTACCGCCGGTACCGGCGGGCTGTCCAGGCAGAGAAACTCGATCAGGCGAGCTTTCTGCGTCATGGCGTCCTGATAACCCAGCTCAATCAGCTCGTTGCAGTAACCCGGCTCGAACAGCAGGTAACTCAGCACCCCTGCCCCGCTGGCTTTGGTTGCCCCTGGGCCACGCAAGAAAAGGCGCAGGGCCTTGGGCAGCTCATGGCGATGGCGCGCGGCGATCAGGTCCAGCGGCTGGCTGGGAGAAATCACCAGCACATCCACCGGCTTGAGGCCCAAGCCACGTGGATGGCTTTCGGCGGGAATCAACCTGCCCATCTGATTAAGCCGCTCAAGCAATTCGATATCGCTTTCCAGGCTGTCAATAAAGGTGCTGTTGAGCATATGCCCACAGATCTGCGCCAGGCTCGGCGGCCGGCTGTGCTGCGGCCGCACTACCGGCAGCTGAGCCTGCGGCCCGGCCGGATTGCCACTGACCCCAACCACCAGCACCCGCGTCGCACCCAAATGCAGAGCCGGGCTAATCGGCGCGGACTGACGCACCGCACCGTCGCCGAAGTATTCACGGTTGATCTTTACCGGCGGAAATATCAACGGAATCGAGGCACTGGCCAGCAGATGCTCGAGGGCCAGGCGGGTTGGCACACCGACCCGACGGTGGCGAAACCAGGGATCGATAGTGGCGCGGCCTTGATAGAAGGTCACCGCCTGACCGGTTTCATAACCGAATGCAGTCACCGCCACTGCGCGCAATTGGCGATGGCGCACGGCCGCGGCGATCCCACTGAAATCCAGCTCGCGCCCGAGCAGATCGGCCAGCGGCGAACTGTCGAGCAACGCCACCGGCACCTGGCTGCCCAGCCCGAGCAAGCTGTGGCCAATAAAGCGACTGGCCTGGCGCAACACGCCCGGCCAATCACTGCGGTATACCTGATGAGTATGAAAACCCTGCCAGACGCTAGTCAGCCGACGCACCGCCTCGGTGAAGTGCAACGCCCCGCAGGCCAGCCCCACCGCATTGATGGCACCAGCCGAAGTGCCGACGATAACCGGAAAGGGATTATGCGCGGCGTTGGGCAGCAAGTCGGCAATCGCCGACAACACGCCAACCTGATAGGCCGCCCGTGCGCCACCGCCGGAGAGAATCAGCCCGGTAACCGGCTTATTGGTTGAAGCAGTGTGCGGCATAGGCTGTTTCCTATTGTTTTTCAGCCAGTATAGGAGTCAGCCTGGCGCACACGGAACAGCCCAACGCCAAGAAACCTCACTTCAGCGCAACAACCCGCCAATTGGATGGCGGCTCTAACGTTTCTTCTTATAGAGCTTCGGCTCGCCTTCGGGCCGCGTCTTGAAGCGTCGGTGCGCCCATAGATACTGCTCGGGGCAGGCGCTGATAGCCTGTTCGATCCACTGATTGACGCGCAGACAGTCGGCCTCTTCGCTGTCGGTGGGGAAGTCCGCCAGCGGTGGATGAATCACCAGGCGATAGCCCTGGCCATCGAGCAAACGCTGCTGGGTAAAAGGAATCACCTGAGCACGCCCCATACGGGCGAACTTGCTGGTGGCGGTGACGGTAGCCGCAGGTACTCCGAACAGCGGCACAAATACACTGCGCTGGGCGCCGTAATCCTGATCCGGTGCATACCAGACCACCCCACCGGCGCGCAGCAGCTTGAGCATGCCGCGCACGTCATCACGACCAATCACCCCGAGCAGACGCTGCTCGCGACCGCGACGCTGCATGTAGTCGAACAGCGGATTCTTGTGCGGGCGGTACATGCCGTACATGTTCTGCGCCATACCGAGCAGGCCGCCGCCCATTTCCAGGGTGGTGAAATGCAGCGCCATAAGGATCACACCCTGGCCGTCGGCCTCGGCCTGACGCAGATGCTCCAGGCCTTCGATGCTGCCCAGGCGACGCAGGCGCTCGGCGGGCCACCACCAGGCGATAGCCATTTCAAAGAAGGTGATGCCGGTGGAGGCGAAGTTTTCCTTTAATAGCGCTTCGCGCTCGGCGGCGGGCATCTGCGGGAAACACAGTTCCAGATTGCGCGCGGCAATCTTGCGCCGCGAACTGGCCAGGCGATACATCACCCGACCCAGGCAGCGGCCCAGCCACAACAGCACCTTATAAGGCAGCTGGGCGACCAGCCACAGCAGGCCCAGGCCCAGCCACAACAGCCAAAAACGCGGATGCAGGAAATAAGTGCGAAATACTGGGCGATCCATAACACAGGTCCAAGGCACGCAATAAAGCGCGGCATTCTATCAGGAGTTTGTCCGCCGCCTGGTTTCGCGGCGCGAACTTGCGAGCGCGCGGCGTTCTCGCTATAAGTCCGGCTTACTTTTCCCCCAGTTCCTAAATAAGGGCCGTATCAGGCAGACCATGAGCCAAGCTGATCTCCTCGAGCAAGACCCCGTATTCCAGCTTAAAGGCAGCATGCTGGCCATCACCGTGATGCAGCTGGCGCACAACGACCTCGCCCGCCTCGACCAGCAGCTCAGCGAAAAAGTCGCCCAGGCCCCAGCCTTCTTCAGCAACACCCCGCTGGTACTGGCCCTGGACAAGCTGCCGGAAGGCGAAGGCGTACTGGATCTGGCCGAGCTGATGGCGGTCTGCCGCAAGCACGGCCTGCGTACCCTGGCGATCCGCGCCAACCGTGAAGCCGATATCGCCGCTGCCGAAGCGCTGGATTTACCCGTACTGCCACCCTCCGGCGCGCGTGAACGCTTGATCGACCTGCCCCCACCAAAGCCGGAAAAGCCCGCCGAACCGGAGTTCAAGCCGAGCAAAATCATCACCAGCCCAGTACGCGGCGGCCAACAGGTATATGCCCAGGGTGGCGACCTGATCGTCCTGACCCCGGTCAGCGCCGGCGCGGAACTTCTCGCCGACGGCAACATCCATGTTTACGCACCGATGCGCGGCCGGGCACTGGCCGGCATCAAGGGCAATCTCAAGGCGCGGATTTTCTGCCAGCAGATGGGCGCGGAACTGCTCTCCATCGCCGGCCAATACAAGGTGGCCGAAGACTTGCGCCGCGACCCACTCTGGGGCGAAGCGGTGCATGTCAGCCTGTCGGGTGACGTGTTGAACATCACCCGCCTTTAACGGATACTGCCGCCACTTTTCAAGGACACAGACAGGGCACCCGGAAGCCTGAGATAGGCCACGGAAACCTGCGTTTTTTCTACATTTTGGGGTGAATCACCTTGGCCAAGATCCTCGTTGTTACGTCCGGCAAAGGTGGCGTCGGTAAAACCACCACCAGCGCTGCCATCGGTACCGGCCTCGCCCTGCGCGGGCACAAGACTGTCATCGTCGATTTCGACGTCGGCCTGCGTAACCTTGACCTGATCATGGGCTGCGAACGCCGCGTGGTGTACGACTTCGTCAACGTGGTCAACGGCGAAGCGACCCTCACCCAGGCCCTGATCAAAGACAAGCGCCTGGAAAATCTCTACGTGCTGGCTGCCAGCCAGACCCGTGACAAGGACGCGCTGACTCAAGAAGGCGTCGAGAAAATCATCAACGAGCTGCGCGAAAACTTCGAATACGTGGTCTGCGACTCGCCGGCCGGTATCGAAAAAGGCGCGCACCTGGCCATGTATTTCGCCGATGAAGCGATTGTCGTGACCAACCCGGAAGTCTCCTCGGTTCGTGACTCGGACCGCATGCTCGGCCTGTTGGCGAGCAAATCGCGCCGCGCCGAGAAAGGCGAAGAGCCGATCAAGGAACACCTGCTGCTGACCCGCTACAACCCTGAGCGCGTGGTAAAAGGCGAAATGCTCGGCGTCGAAGACGTCGAGGAGATCCTCGCCATCCGCCTGCTCGGCGTGATCCCGGAGTCGCAAGCCGTACTCAAGGCCTCGAACCAGGGTGTGCCGGTGATCCTCGACGACCAGAGCGACGCTGGCCAGGCCTACAGCGACGCGGTTGACCGTCTGCTGGGCAAGGAAGTTGCACATCGATTCCTCGATGTGCAGAAGAAGGGATTCATGCAACGCCTGTTTGGAGGTCGTGAATGAACATTTTTGACTTCTTTCGTGAGCGCAAGAAAGAAACCACCGCGTCCATTGCGAAAGAGCGTCTGCAAATCATCGTCGCCCACGAGCGCGGCCAGCGCAGCCAGCCGGACTACCTGCCGGCCCTGCAGCAAGAGCTGGTCGAGGTGATCCGCAAGTACGTGAACATCGACTCGGATCAAGTACAGGTTGCTCTGGAAAACCAGGGCAGCTGTTCCATTCTGGAACTCAACATCACCCTGCCGGACCGTTAACCCGTATCCGCAGGCGAAACCTGAATAAAGTGGCGGCCCAAGGGCCGCCATTTTATTTCAGCCCGACACAGAACCTGTAGGAGCGAACTTGTCCGCGAAGCGCTTAACTCGCACCGATAAAGCCATCGCGGGCAAGCCCGCTCCTACACCAGCAGACCGACGCGCACTCAAGAAGCCCATGCCCCTCAGCCAAGTAGAAATTCTCCACCAGGACGCCGCCCTGCTGGTGATCAACAAGCCCACCCTGCTGCTCTCGGTGCCCGGCCGCGCCGAGGACAACCGCGATTGCCTGGTCACCCGCCTGCAGGAAAACGGCTACCCGGAAGCGCGCATCGTCCATCGCCTGGACTGGGAAACCTCGGGGATCATCGTCCTGGCCCGCGATGCCGACAGCCACCGCGAGCTGTCGCGGCAGTTCCACGACCGCGAAACCGAGAAGGCCTACACCGCACTGTGCTGGGGCCAACCCGAGCTGGACAGCGGCAGCATCGACCTGCCGCTGCGCTACGACCCGCCGACCAAGCCGCGCCACGTAGTCGACCATGAACAGGGCAAACATGCCCTGACCTACTGGAAGGTGCTGGAACGCCACGCCGAGCATTGCCGCGTCGAGCTGACGCCGATCACCGGTCGCTCGCACCAGCTGCGCGTGCACATGCTGTCTATCGGCCACCCGCTACTCGGCGACGGCCTGTACGCCCATGCACAAGCCCTGGCCGCCCACCCGCGCCTGTGCCTGCACGCCAGCATGCTCAGCCTGAACCACCCGCAAACAGGCGAACGCATGCGCTTCGAGTGCCCGGCACCGTTCTAAGGACAGACCGCGTGGATAAGAACCGTTTCTACGCCGCCACCCAGGGCCCCCTGCCCAACCCACCTTGCTGCGTGCCCTCGACTGCTGGCAGCAGCCCCCAGGCTTGGCGCTGGATCTTGGCTGCGGCGCAGGGCGCGACACCCTCGAACTACTGCGCCGCGGCTGGCAGGTTGTGGCGATTGATAATGAGCCCCAGGCCCTCGAATGCCTGCATGCGCAAGTACCGACCGAGCACCGGGAAGCGCTGGAATCCCATTGCGCCGCGTTTGAACACTTCAAGCTCCCCACTGCCAGCTTGATCAACAGCAGCTTCGCCCTACCGTTCTGCCCACCCGAGGCCTTCGCGCAGCTCTGGCAACGCATAAGCGACGCGCTTCGCGACGGCGGATTGTTTGCCGGGCACTTCTTTGGCGAGCACGATGACTGGGCCAACAGCCCACAACTGACCATTCACAGCCGCGCACACTTGCAGGACCTGCTGTACGGCTGGGAAATCATCGAACTGGAAGAGATCGACCGAAGCGGAAAAACCGCAGTCGGTCGCAGCAAACACTGGCATCTGTTTTCTGTAGTTGCCCGCCGCTGACCCATCGCCTCGCGCTGGTGGCTAGCCCTGCTTACGCGGCCAGATCAGACTAAAACAGGCGCCGCCCAGCGCTTCGCTGCGACTGATCTGCGCGCGGCCGCCGTGCCAGTAGGTAATCCGCCGCACGATGGAGAGGCCCAGGCCATGCCCGCCCGAGGCGCGCGTGCGACTGTCGTCCAGGCGCAGGAACGGCGTAAAGATGCGCTCCCAGGCCTCTTCCGGCACGCCGGGGCCATCGTCTTCGACATCCAGGCGGCAACGCTGCTGGCCCACCTGATAACTCACCCGCACCCGTGATTCGGCATGGCGCATGGCGTTGCTTACCAGATTCTGCAGAGCGCGATGCAGGTAGCGCAGCTCGGCTTCAACACCGGCGCCGCCGCCATCCAGGGCATCGCGTGAAGGGCCGTGCTCGACCCGCACACTGGCGCGCAGCGGCGCCAGCTCGGTGATCACCTGATCGATCAGCTCGCCCAGGTCGACCTGCTGGAAGTTCAGCGCCGGCGAGCCCTGCTCCAGGCGCGCGTAAGTGAGCATCTCGTCGACCAGCTTGTCGAGGTCCTGGATATCGCTGTCCATGCCCTCCATATATTTGCGCCGCGCCGCATCGGTTTCCGCGTCGCCAATCATTTCCAGGCCGAAGCGCAAGCGTGCCACCGGCGTGCGCAGCTCATGGGACACCGCACGGACCATCTCACGCTGAATACTCAAGGAGCGCTGCAGGTGCTCGGCCATGGCGTTGAAGGCAGCCGCCAAACGCCCCACCGAATCACTGCCGCGGGTTGGCACACGAGCATCCAGCCGACCGCTGGCGATGCGCGTGGCGGCGCCTTCCAGGTCGCTCAGGCGCTGCTCCAACGGCCGCACCAGCAGATAGACCATCAAACCGATCAGACTCAGGCCCAGCGCGCCGATCAACACCAGCCACTGCGCGGGGTACGGGTTCATCTGGTACAGCGGGCCGATTTCCAGCACCCAGGGCGTGTCGACGATGCCGGAGAACACATGAATGCTGTCGCCGCCCCGCCCCAGGGCCATCACCGTATCGCCCTCGTCCACGCGGCGGCGCTGATCAGGGTCGAGGTCGGCCTGATCGAGGCGCACCAGGCGCAAGTCGAAACCGAACTGTTTGTCCTTTTTCAAAGCGGCCAGCCGGCGCGGTTGTCCATCCCAGGGATAACGCACCAGTTCGTCGATCAGCAGGAAACTGGTAGCGCGGGCCAGCTGTTCGCTGACCTGCTGCACATCGGCGATCAGCAGCAACGGCTTCCCGTCCAACTGGCTAAAGATGCGCGCCTCGTGCGGACCGGTCTGCTGCACCAGCACCTGGCCGCGGCGCAGGCTATTGCGCGCGCCGCTGTCCAACCCAGCACTTTCCAGCGTCTCGACGCGCAGCGGAATACCGAGCAAGCGCCCCCACACCGTAACCGCGCGGCGCCGCTCGATATCCACCATGGGTGAGAGGTTATCGGCCATCAGGCGGAAGGTACCCTGAGCCAGGCGCTCACGGTATTGATCGACCCGCACTTCGTTGAGCAGCTGCAGCGCGCCGACACCGAGCAGCGCAACGAGCACCAGCACGGCGAGCATGCCGCCGTAGATGCGCAGGAAGATCGAGTTCATCGCAGTGAATTCATGTCAGCGCTTCAGCCGCTTCGGCAACAAACAGATAGCCCTTGCTGCGCACGGTCTTGATCAGCCGCGGATGCATCGGGTCGTCACCGATTTTCGGGCGGATGCGTGAAATGCGCACGTCGATGGAACGGTCCTGGCCGTCGTATTCGATGCCGCGCAATGCGTTGAAGATTTCCTCGCGCGCGAGAATTCGCCCGGCATTGGAAGTCAGCAGCCACAGCAGGTCGAATTCGGCACTGGTCAACTCGATACCCTGCTCACCCAGCCAGGCCTCACGCATGGCGCTGTCGATCACCAACGGGCCGAACTGCAGACGCCGGCGCTCGCCAGGAGCCTGGGCCTCACTGCCTTCATGGCGCCGCAGCAGCGCACGGATGCGCGCCAGCAACACACGCGGGCGCACCGGCTTGCAGACATAATCGTCCGCGCCCATTTCCAGGCCCAGCACCTGGTCCATATCGTCGGTACGCGCAGTGAGCATCAGGATCGGCCCCTCGTATTGCCCGCGCACCTTGCGGCAGATCGACAGGCCGTCTTCGCCGGGCAGCATCAGGTCGAGAATCACCAGATCAGGCTGCTCCTGCAGAATCCGCGCGGCGGCCTGCGCGCCATCCATCTCGATTGACACGTTGAGGCCGTTGCCCTGCAGGTACTCACGGGTCAACTCGGCCAAGCGCTGGTCGTCTTCGACAATAAGGATGTGCCACGACTGCTGCTCCACAACGGACTCCTGACAACATGAAAACGGCCGGCATTGTATCAATGCCCCGGGCACTGCATAGCGCATGCCATATTTCTGTAAAAACACTAGATGTAGTATCGACCTGAGAGATAGGCCACGTCTGGGTAAACCGTGGAAAAAGCCTGATCAACACCGACGAACGGTACACCCCAGCAAGCATGCGGGCTTGCCGCCAATCGCGCGGTTTAACCCACAATTCACCCACAAGTTATCCACAGGTTGTTCTTGCGCTATCGCCTTGCAATACCCCAGATAGCGCATTATCTTGTATGCCAATCGCGCGACACCCACCACATGCTGGGTTTAGCCTGGCAACCGGACACAAGAAGAATGACTCGCACACGGCCTGATCCCAGCCCGTCACCGGTCGCCTGAAAGACCTTTGCTATACGCCTGCTCTACCGCAGCAGGCCGCACTTCAGCGCAGCGCTCGGCGCGCCTGAAAAAGAATAAAGCGCCAACCGCACACGCGGTTGCACCACTAGATGTAGTAGTTGAGGCGCAAAAACGCCTTGACGTGTGACTTTTGAGCCAGGAGGGCGCTTTAGTCGTACCTTCCCTGCCCAATTTGCAAGTCCCCATGTGCCCAGCCTCAGGCTGGGCACATGGCATTGATGAAATGGAATGAACAAGCGTTCTTTGCAGGGATCGACAGTTAAAGCGTCCATCTAACAAATACAGAACATGGAGATCTTCATGCACACCGACACCTCCCGCGAGAACCCGCAGGCCAATGCGCCGCAGGCCACCGATGACAACCAGAGCCTGAACGCCACCGCGCCGGGTCAACTGCGTGTGATCAAGCGTAACGGCACCGTGGTGCCCTACACCGATGACAAGATCACCGTTGCCATCACCAAGGCCTTTCTCGCAGTTGAAGGCGGCACTGCAGCCGCTTCGTCGCGTATCCATGAAACTGTCGAGCGCCTGACCGAGCAGGTCACCGCCACCTTCAAGCGCCGCATGCCGTCCGGCGGCACCATCCATATCGAAGAAATCCAGGACCAGGTCGAACTGGCCCTGATGCGCGCCGGCGAGCAGAAAGTCGCCCGCGACTACGTGATCTACCGCGAAGCCCAGGCCAATAAGCGCAAGAACGCTAGCGCTGGTGAAGTTGCCCAGCCACACCCAAGCATTCGTGTCACCCACACCGACGGCAGCGTTGCGCCGCTGGACATGGGCCGCCTCAACACCATAGTCACCGAAGCCTGCGAAGGCCTGGCCGAAGTCGATGGTGCGCTGATCGAAAAAGAAACCCTGAAAAACCTCTACGACGGCGTAGCGCAGAGCGACGTCAGCACCGCTCTGGTGATGACCGCGCGCACCCTGGTCGAGCGTGAGCCGAACTACAGCTACGTCACCGCCCGCCTGCTGATGGACAACATCCGCGCCGAAGGCCTGGGCTTCCTCGGCGTGGCCACCAGCGCCACCCACCACGAAATGAGCGAGCTGTACGCCAAGGCGCTGCCGGCCTACATCGCCAAAGGTATCGAGTTCGAACTGCTGAACCCGGTGCTGGCCAGCTTCGACCTGGAAAAACTCGGCAAGGCGATCAACCACGAGCGCGATCAGCAGTTCACCTACCTGGGCCTGCAGACCCTCTACGACCGCTACTTCATCCACAAGGACGGCACCCGCTTCGAACTGCCGCAAGTATTCTTCATGCGCGTGGCCATGGGCCTGGCGATTGAAGAGAAGCAGAAAGAAGACCGCGCCATCGAGTTCTACAACCTGCTCTCAAGCTTCGACTACATGGCCTCGACGCCGACCCTGTTCAACGCCGGCACCCTGCGTCCACAGCTGTCGTCGTGCTACCTGACCACCGTGCCGGATGATCTGTCGGGCATCTACAACGCCATCCACGACAACGCCATGCTGTCCAAGTTTGCCGGCGGTCTGGGCAACGACTGGACCCCAGTACGTGCCCTGGGCGCCTACATCAAAGGCACCAACGGCAAGTCGCAAGGCGTTGTACCGTTCCTCAAAGTGGTCAACGACACCGCAGTAGCAGTTAACCAGGGCGGCAAGCGCAAGGGCGCGGTCTGCGCCTACCTGGAAACCTGGCACATGGACATCGAAGAGTTCATCGAGCTGCGCAAGAACACCGGTGACGACCGTCGCCGCACCCACGACATGAACACCGCAAACTGGATCCCGGACCTGTTCATGAAGCGCGTGTTCGACGATGGCCAGTGGACCCTGTTCAGCCCGTCCGAAGTGCCAGACCTGCACGACCTGACCGGTAAAGCCTTCGAAGAGCGCTACGAGTACTACGAAGCCCTGACCCAGTACGGCGGCAAGATCAAGCTGTTCAAGACCATCCAGGCCAAAGACCTGTGGCGCAAGATGCTCAGCATGCTGTTCGAAACCGGCCACCCATGGCTGACCTTCAAGGACCCATGCAACCTGCGCAGCCCGCAGCAGCACGTGGGCGTGGTACACAGCTCGAACCTGTGCACCGAGATCACTCTGAACACCAACGCCGACGAAATCGCCGTGTGCAACCTGGGTTCCGTCAACCTGCCGAACCACATCGTCGACGGCAAGCTGGACACCGCCAAGCTGGAAAAGACCATCAAGGTCGCTGTGCGCATGCTCGATAACGTTATCGACATCAACTACTACAGCGTGCCGCAGGCGAAGAACTCCAACTTCAAGCACCGCCCAGTGGGCCTCGGCATCATGGGCTTCCAGGACGCCCTGTACCTGCAACACATCCCGTACGGCTCCGACGCCGCCGTGGAATTTGCCGACAAGTCGATGGAAGCGGTCAGCTACTACGCCATCCAGGCCTCCTGTGACCTGGCCGACGAACGCGGCAGCTACTCCACCTTTGACGGTTCGCTGTGGAGCAAGGGCATCCTGCCGCTCGACTCGCAGCAGATCCTGATCGAGCAGCGCGGCCAGAAGTACATCGACGTTGACCTGAACGAAACCCTGGACTGGGCGCCAGTACGTGCCCGTGTACAGAAAGGCATCCGCAACTCGAACATCATGGCCATCGCCCCGACCGCGACCATCGCCAACATCACCGGCGTGTCGCAGTCGATCGAACCGACCTATCAGAACCTCTATGTGAAATCGAACCTCTCGGGCGAATTCACCGTGATCAACCCGTACCTGGTGCGCGACCTCAAAGCCCGCGGCCTGTGGGACTCGGTGATGATCAACGACCTCAAGTACTACGACGGTTCCGTGCAGCAGATCGAGCGCATCCCGCAGGAGTTGAAAGACCTCTACGCCACCGCGTTCGAAGTGGACACCAAGTGGATCGTCGACGCCGCCAGCCGCCGCCAGAAGTGGATCGACCAGGCTCAGTCGCTGAACCTGTACATCGCCGGCGCCTCGGGCAAGAAGCTCGACGTGACCTACCGCATGGCCTGGTACCGTGGCCTGAAAACCACCTACTACCTCCGTGCCCTGGCCGCCACCAGCACCGAGAAATCCACCATCAACACCGGCAAGCTCAACGCCGTGTCCAGTGGTGGCAACGATGGCCTGAGCGCAGCACCGGCCAAGGCCCCGGAAGTGGAAATGAGCGCAGGCCCAGCTCCAGTACCAAAGGCCTGTGCCATTGATGAACCAGACTGCGAAGCCTGCCAGTAAGGTGTTCGGCAGCGCGCGGATCTGAGCGGCATTCGCGGCGTTACCTGCCGGAGCGGCCCCCATCACGTACATGCGTACGCTCAGGGGCTCCACTCCAGCAGGTGCCTAGCGACTACTCGCTCAGCTTCACGCTCGAACGTCGGGCAAAAAGCAGAAGCAACACGGTCAGTCCCCTCTCCCGCTTGCGGGAGAGGGTTAGGGAGAGGGCAAAAGCTCTCCCACTTATTACCAACCCCCGCCCTACCCGGCGTGGGCTCCGGGGTAACGGCCAATCACTAGAGCCACCCCGACCAGCGGTACCCGTTTTGCCCTTGCGCGCTGTACGCAACGGAACACAATAAAGACTGTATATCCACACAGGTCGGTTATTTCACCGGCCCGCAAGCAGGAGCCAAGCCATGCTGAGCTGGGATGAATTTGACAAGGAAGACGGCGCCGACGCCGTTGTAGCCAACAAAGCCTCTGCCCAACTGGCAGACATGAGCATCGACAAACTCGACCAGGTGGGTGGTGCCGCCGCCGTTGAAGCCCGCGCCGTAGCCGCAGATGACAGCGACGCCGTAGCCCGCGCCAAAGCCTCGCTCGACCAACTCGACATCGCCGAAGGCCTGGCCGAGCTGGAAGGCACAGCCGCACGCGTAGCCGTCGACGAAAAACGCATGATCAACTGCCGCGCCGACCTCAACCAGCTCGTACCCTTCAAGTACGACTGGGCCTGGCAGAAATATCTGGATGGTTGCGCCAACCACTGGATGCCGCAGGAAGTGAACATGAACGCGGACATCGCGTTGTGGAAAACCCCGGACGGCCTGACCGACGACGAGCGCCGCATTGTTATGCGCAACCTCGGCTTCTTCTCCACCGCCGACAGCCTGGTTGCCAACAACCTCGCCCTGGCCGTGTACCGCCTGATCACCAACCCGGAGTGCCGCCAGTACATCCTGCGCCAGACCTTCGAAGAGGCAATCCACACCCACGCCTACCAGTACTGCATCGAATCGCTGGGCATGGATGAAGGCGCGATCTTCAACATGTACCACGAGATTCCATCAGTCGCGAAGAAAGCCAGCTGGGGCCTCAAGTACACCCGCTCGATCTCCGACCCGACCTTCAACACCGGCACCGTCGAGACCGACAAAGAACTGCTGCGCAACCTGATCGCCTACTACTGCGTACTGGAAGGCATCTTCTTCTATTGCGGCTTCACCCAGATCCTCTCCATGGGTCGCCGCAACAAGATGACCGGCGTGGCCGAGCAGTTCCAGTACATCCTGCGTGACGAGTCCATGCACTTGAACTTCGGCATCGACGTGATCAACCAGATCAAGATCGAAAACCCGCACCTGTGGGATGCCCAGCTCAAAGACGAAGCCACCCAGATGATTCTCCAGGGCACCCAGCTGGAAATCGAATACGCACGCGACACCATGCCGCGCGGCGTACTGGGCATGAACGCGGCGATGATGGAGGACTACCTCAAATTTATCGCCAACCGTCGTTTGACTCAGATCGGTTTGAAGGAAGAGTACCCAGGTACCACTAACCCGTTCCCATGGATGTCGGAAATCATGGACCTGAAGAAGGAGAAGAACTTCTTCGAGACGCGGGTTATTGAGTATCAGACTGGTGGGGCGTTGAGCTGGGATTGAGCGAGGAAGTAAGAAGAAAGCCGCTGACTGGGGGATAAGTTTCGACGCTAGCCCCCCAGCCAGCGAACCCCTCGGTAGAACGAGGGACGGCGCGAATTCTATCGAGATTTCCGCAAGAGATGTACAACCGTTTGGCTTTTCCGACGTTTGTCACCTCATCTCCGTCTCTTTTCTACCGTTCTAAAACAGCCTGTATGGAGAAAATCCCATGGCAAACGGTATGAAGCCCGGTCAAAACACCGGAAAAAGTGGCGGTATTTTTCAGGAGCACGGTCCCCGTGGTGGAGCGAAAGATAATTTCGCGACAGTAGCTGATAACAAGCCGCTCCCACCAACCACCCGCCCGGGAAACGTTTGGACGCCTGTCCACACCACTCCCGATAGTTCTCGAAAATGATGAGATAGGAGAAGCACTATGTTCTTTGGGATTTTCCTTGTACTCGCTGGTGTGCTTGGTCTTGCCGAAGCATCAGGACTTGTTGGAGCTGAGGTTCGCTGGGGCATGCCTCTAGCGGTGATCTGCTTTGGAGGCTCTGTGTTCTGGGATGCTTACAAGGCCCGGAAAACCGCTTAACGCGGGCATGAAGCCCCCATAGGGAAACTTATGGGGGCTTTTTATGCACAAATTTCTAAATATCCCCACGCCCCTGATAAAGGGACAGATTTATTTTATATGTCCCCCTCTTCTACTGGTTTCGGCTTTACGCCGAGTCACTTTCTCTTTACTCGCTGCGCTCGCCCTTCAGCGAGTAGCCCGGACAACCACCACAACGGTGGATGGATAGAGCGCCATCCACCCTACGCCATGCCCGGCGTAGGGTGGACAACGCGAAGCTTGTCCACCATGGTTCAACGACCCAACCGCTCACGGATGAGCCACCATGCCCAACTACCGCCGCGCCCGTGTACCGGGGGCCGCGGGCGAAAATACGAAAAAGGGGACAGATTTATTTTTCGCGTCAAACGCAACCCTTGAAAATTAACTAAATGGATTGATTAGAGGGAATTTTGATGATGAACCTTCGCTGGCTAGCCATTGCAGTGCTGCTTACTTTCTCCTCAGGCTGCTCTAACTATCAGTACAAAACATATATGGGTAACGTCGATGATCCGGCGATCAAAATCCTCGATTTGTCCGGCGGTAGCGCCGATGCGCCAGTGATCCATTTTGACACCATGCAATACCGCGATTTAGGGATTCCCTTTCACCGCTTGCTGCTGGCAGTTCAAGTTGACGGCAAACGTTTACCCCATGCCGGTCGACACTCTTTACTGAATTTTTCAGGCTATCAGGCCGTTCGCCTAGCGCCTGGTAAGCACACGATTGAATGGTGCTGGATATCCATGAATAAGCTGGGTACCGGTGGCGGCGTGTGTGGCTTCGGCGCTACCGGCATTGAACTTGAGGCAGGTAAGCGCTATCTCGCCACATGGTCTGCGGCTACCAGCATCAAGGGGCCACCTCAGAGGGAACAGATGGAAATCAAGGTCTCATCCTTTGTACTCGACCGTGACAGCGGGCTGCAGGTATATCCCTAGCAGCAGGGAAATGCGAAAAAAGTACATATTTACCCCTCATTTCGAATTATTTATTCGTGTATATAGTCATATAACCGGCTCTGCGGTGAACTTTAAATTCATTAAAGGAAATAACTATGCGCGTAATCATTTTGTTGAGCTTATGCCTGGGCCTTGTAGCCTGTAGCACCAACCCGCAGCGGCTATACAGGAACAAGTCATCAACGCCACCACGCCGCTGGCTAAATCACCTGCCGAGGCCCTTCGCAATGCCTCCGCTGAGCCCATGCAGATCGCGCCTGGTTGGCGCCCGAAACAGTGGCAAATCACCGCACAGGAACCCCGAATGCTGCTAGACGGCGTTCCGTCGAACTACAGGGTATTTTCGGTTGATCTAAAAGCCGGTAAACCCTTTCTAATTAAGGTGAACTCCTGGTGCGTAAACAGCCGCCTCGGTTTCAGCAAGTACGTACTGGCTCCCTATCTGATCATGCTTGACGACGAGTCAAAGGTTGTTGGCCAAGGCTTCGGCCAGATGCGAGGCATAGTAGGCGTTATCGATCAGGATCTAGCTGGCCAGGTCGATCGCGACGGCACCTACTACCTAATCGTCGCGGCAGATAACCGCAACCCAGGAGAGTTGGTGGTGATCGATAACGTCATGGTGGTTGGTACCAGCGTACCGGCCAACGCGCCACGAATCCAAGTCGGAATGGGCAGCTACCCCTTCGGTAGCGTTGCCCCCTATCTGGTCGAGCCGCAATAGCGAGTACTCCGCTTCGCTACGTTTCGGCCTCCTGACGGGGTTCGGGGACCGCGTTGTTTGGACGATTTGTGGAAAACAGAGCGAAAGTCAAAAGTCAAAAAATCAATTACAAGAACCCGCTCACACGTAAAGCACAGCTACTGACTTAGAATCACGCCGCGCTAAACGCGCGCCCAGCAACAAGAATTTTCCCCGCCAAAATTTATTTCGAGCAAGTAGCCCGGACAACCCCGCAATGGTGGATGGATAAAGCGTCATCCACCCTACGCGCGGCATCCGTAGGGTGGACAACGCGAAGCTTGTCCACCTTGATGACCACCACTGACAACGCTTTTGCTTTTCAACCCGCAAGCACACAGACGACACAAAACTCGCCATCAGGGGGCCGAAGCGCAGCGATCCAAGCATTACCAGAGAACAAAACCGAAACAGTGTATGTACGCAAGGCTAAACAAGAGCACCGTGGTCAAGCTTTCCTACATATTCAATTAGCACTCGCAGGATTGGCTAAGGAACAATAGAGGACAACCCACCCTTGATAACGTCTATTTGAGCACCTAAGCGAAACTCTAAGCTGCTCAGATTATTCGTTTATCTACCGCGAACAAGGAAGCTCCATGCGCATAGTCCCCATCCTTATCTTGCTCCTCTGCCAGTCCGCACACGCCGCCCAAACCGTCAACGACATCAGCGGCATGAATCCCATCGAGGTGGCGCAGGTACTGGCGCCAACTGAGTTGGAGCAAGTCGTCGATGCCGTGCGCGGGCATCCTGGTCCCATTGCCATTGGCGGCGGGCGCTTCAGCATGGGTGGGCAGACCGCCACCGAACACGCACTACAAGTCGACATGCGGCGCTTCAATCGAGTGGTGGAATTTTCCGCAGAGCGCCGGGAAATTCGTGTGCAGACCGGTATCACCTGGCGCGAAGTGCTCGACTACATCGACCCCCACGGCCTTTCACCACAGATCATGCAGTCCTACGCCAATTTCACCGTTGGCGGCGCCCTCAGCGTCAACGCCCATGGCCGCTATGTCGGCCAGGGTCCGCTAGTACTCGGGGTGCGCTCATTGCGCCTGGTGCTGGCCGACGGCCAAGTCGTGGAAGCCAGCCCGACGCACAACAGCGAACTGTTCTATGGCGCTATCGGCGGCTATGGCGGGCTCGGCGTTATCGTTGAAGCCACACTGCCGCTGGTGGAGAACAGCAAGTTGGTACGCCAAACGCAACTGATGCCATTGAGCGAATATGCGCAGTTCTTCGCCACTCAGGTACGCGGCAACCCGGATATGGTGATGCATAACGGCATCCTTTATACCGACGATTACGACAGTGTCCGTGCGGTGTCCTACCTTCGTACGGATGCACCGCTGACAGTCGCAGAACGCCTGGTGCCGAACGACCGCGACTACAAAGCAAAGCGTGCCGCGCTGGCAGTGGCCAGCAGCAAGGGCGGCGCGAAAATGCGTGAAAACCTGGTCGACCCGCTGCTGCTCAACAGCCCCCAGGTGCAATGGCGCAACCACGAAGCAAGCCTGGATGTGCGCGAGCTGCAACCCATTTCCGGATCCGACTACAGCTATGTACTACAGGAGTATTTCGTCCCCGAAGCCCAACTGCAGCGCTTTGTAGTGGGGATGAAAGATGTGCTTAAACAGCACAAGGTCAAAATCGCCAACATCTCCATCCGCCATGCCAAAGCCGACCCTGGCACCTTACTGGCCTGGGCGCGCGGCGACACTTTCGCCCTGGTGCTCTACTACCGCCAAGGCGTTTCACCCAGTGAACGCGCCATTGTCACTGACTGGACGCGACAACTGATCGACCTGGTCATTGCCCATCAAGGCAGCTATTACCTGCCCTATCAAATCCACGCCAGCCGCGAACAATTTCTCGCAGCCTACCCTCGCGCCAAAGAATTTTTCGCCTTGAAAAAGCGCGTAGACCCAACCAATAAATTCCGTAACAAACTATGGGATGCGTACTACCGTCAGGCCGAGTAGCCCTCGTTATATAAGCCTTCGGCTTTGTAGGATGGGCAACGCAAAGCTTGCCCACCGGCGCTGTGGATCGACCCGCTAAATCTTTACGCAGGCAAAAATCGCATTCCCCGAAAGCCCATCCCACGGGATAAGTTTCTGGTAGTCATGCTCAAACACATGCACCGCAAAGTACGGTTGCAACAGCGCCTGCAGCTCAATAAAGCCCACCGCCACCATCGGGTGCTCGTCGTGCCACACTAGGGTGTGCTCGGCCGTGGTTTTTTCAATCTGCAGCCGCAGCACCTGCGTCTCGCCCTCGCCGGCGTAATGCCAGCCGGAGCTGAAGGTGAAGTGGTCGTCCGCGTAGTGGGCGCTATGCGCGGCAAACAGGCTGTTATCGATTTTGCCCTTGTCGACCACGTTGAAGCAGAACAGCCCATCGACTGCGAGCGCGGCATGGACACTGGCGATACAGGCTTTCAGCCGCTCGATACCGCCGCTGTAATGAATGGAATAGAGAAAGCAGGTGATCAGATCCTGCGGCTCACTCACGGTGAAACCGCACATGTCCTGCAAGGCAAAGTGCGCCGCGGGCAGCGTACGGCGGCCTTGTCCAGCATCGGTTGGTTAATGTCGAGCCCGCTGCTGATATAGCCGGCATCGATAAGATGCCGCACATGCGGCCCCGTGCCACAGGCCAGATCGAGGTGGCGGCTGCCGGCGTTGCCGAACAACTGCTGCAGCCGGTGGATACAGTGGCTTTGCGCCTGGTAGTCGATATCCGCGCACATCAGGTCGTAATAATCAGACAGGTCGGTGTAGAGAGCATTAACGGACATGGTGACCTGATGATGGGCGGGCGGCTTGCGCGGGCACGCATCATAGCCCAAGCGTGGTCGCCCTCGGTCAGATCCCGCTCACTGACTCGTGGCCGGGATCAAACCCACAGGCGTTACAATGCCGCCCACGCCGACAGCCCAATCGCGCACGCCCCGGAGCCAGACTGACGATGTTCACCCTTGTACACCTGGACACCCCACCACCCGAATCCCTGAACAGCCAGGTGCTGCAGATGGTGGTGGACTACCTCAGCGACATCAGCCCGGTGTCGCTGACGCCGAGCAACCCACTGTATCAGCTGTACCAGTACGTGATCGGCTATGAAATGCACCTGTACCTGCGCGCCATGGACAGTACGCAACCAAGCAGCGCACGCCTGATCCTCGCCCTGAGTGATCAGGACCCGTCCCAGGTGCTGGGCTTTGCCCTGTATCTGCCGGCCCAGGATGCTCCCGAGGCTTGCACCCTGGCCTATATGGCCGTGCAGGCCAGCCAGCGCCGCCACGGGATTGCCCGCGCCATGCTGCAGCAGATGACCAGCCACCACCCTCACGCCGAACTGGCCTGCGTGGCGGGTAAGGTCGCCATCTTCGAGGCCATGGGCTTTCAGGTACTGGCCGCGCGCGGGCCGCAGGTGCTGATGAGCACCCGTGACCACAGCTCCGACGGCATGCTGGCGGTGCAGGACCTGGCGCCGATTTTCCAGTCCACGGAAGTCCGGCAGATTCACGCTTACCTGCTCAAGCAGCACGGCAAGCGGGC
Organism: Pseudomonas anguilliseptica; assembly: GCF_900105355.1. Taxonomy (NCBI): domain Bacteria; kingdom Pseudomonadati; phylum Pseudomonadota; class Gammaproteobacteria; order Pseudomonadales; family Pseudomonadaceae; genus Pseudomonas; species Pseudomonas anguilliseptica. The sequence continues at coordinate 3,006,787 of NZ_FNSC01000001.1, read as the reverse complement.
CATGAGCGATGCGGAGAAGCAGCGCGACCGCCTGCTCGACCAGATGGCCCAGCAAGCGCAGGCGCTGGTACGCGAACGGCTGACCGTGCATTGAGCCCAGCATGACAGCCGCCACAGAGCAACCGCGCTGAGCGCGCCACATACAAGTGAAACGCCGATGACCATTCTGACTATTTCCGCCGCCTGCCTACTCGACGATGCCGGTCGCCTGCTGCTGGTACGTAAACGCGACACCCAGGCCTTTATGCTGCCGGGCGGCAAGGCCGAGCCGGGTGAGGACGCCATCAGCGCGTTGACCCGCGAGCTGCAGGAAGAACTCAACCTCAGCCTGCCAGCCAGCGCCCTGCAACCGCTCGGCCAGTTCCGCGCGGCAGCAGCCAACGAGGCGAACACCTGGATCGACGCCAGCGTGTTTCAGGCCCATCTGCCGTACAGCGTCAGCGCCGCCGCCGAGTTGGAAGAACTGCGCTGGCTCGCACAAGGCGAGGTGCCACCGGCAAACCTAGCGCCGCTGCTACGCGAACATGTGCTGTCCCGGCTATGGCCAGTGGTTGAATAAATTCAAGACGGGTTTAACCAGACCACCGCAGCAAAGGGGCGGCGTGGACTCAAACCGATCACCGCGCCCCATTTAGCCTCATCGACAACGCCGGGCAGTGCTCAACAACCCGCCAGGCGCGCAGCCACTTGCTCCGCTTATTCCAGCACCGTGCGGGCATTGACCGCTTGCACTGGGCGGTTGTTGGGGTGATGGATCGCCTGCAGGAACTGCTCGATCTGCGCTTTGGATGCCGAAATCGGCTGCTTCATCACCAGCCAACGCACGCCCTCGGAGCAAGGCGGCGTGGTCAATGAACCATTGAAGCGGTAGTAATCGCGATGTTCAGGCAGGACCTCCAGCGGGGAGATGTCCGAACTCAGGTCGCGCTTTTCGCCTTGTTGCGGCATCTGCGCCCAGGCGTTTGCAAGCGCCTTGTTGGCTTGCCCCTCGGTCACCATGACCGCGACGACGGCCAGGTTGCCATGCTTGTCGGCGTGTACCAGGTGCCCTTCCATGGGGAAGGATTGCCCCTTGATCAGGTTTTCGCTCGGCACGTGAAAGTGAAACTGTTTCAGTTCGAACTCGATGCCGTCGACGATGATGGCGCTCCCCGCCCGAGCGTTTACCTGAACGGTGTGGCCATTGTTGAGAATTTCGGCGCTGCCGGCGTTATAGGCAAAGACGATGGGCTCCAGCCGGGCATCGATAAACCCGCTCAGGTTGATGGGTGACTGATTGCTCCCGGCACACGCGCCGTACTCCGGGCTGAGCCTGGCCCAGTTCTCCGGCCCCTTGGCACCGCTATAGCCCCAGGCGGCACCCTCACTGCAGAACGCCATGCCTGACGACAACAACAAACCCACTGCAACCAATGCTCTTTTCATACGCTGCCTCTTGAATACCCTGCTGACGGAATCAACACGATAGATCACCAGGCCGGCGCTTGGGTTCGGTCACTTGAGCGCCCCCTGCGCAAACGCGCTGGCCAGCGCCACAGGGAACGAATGGGCTCGGCGTTGACCCGTTGGCTCGCCAGATCGACTCAGCCCTCGATTGGCGGGCCGCACAGGTAACGCGGCCCAGGCCGCTGCAAGGTCGACGCAGCGAATAACGCAGGTGCACCAAACCCTTGATTCAGTTGCCCAGCAGATAGGGGTCGATATTACCGAGCGCCCGCTCGACGTATTCCGCCTTTTCCCCGACCGGGGCGACGTAATGCAGCGCCTCGGCCACCGCCTCCCGCCCAACCAGGCGGGCCAGGGTCCAGGCAGCGAGATAGATCGAGGCCAGACAACCGCCGGCAGTAGCCAGGTTGTTGCGAGCGAAGAAGGGTTGTTCCAGCACCTCAATGCCAGCTTCCTGTACCCAGGGCTTGGTAGTCAGGTCGGTACAACCCGGAATACCTGCCAACAAACCGGCCTTGGCCAACAGCAACGTACCGGAACACTGCGCACCGATCAGCTGGCGTGCAGGGTCGAGTCGCCGCAGCACCTGCATCACGTCTATGTCCTGAGCAATCTCGCGAGTCTTGATGCCGCTACCGACCAGCACCGCGTCAAATGACTCGATCTCATCCAGCCGCGCCTGGCAATGCAGCTTCACGCCGTTAATCGAGGTCACCGTCTCGCTCGGCGCCGCCAGCGAGACACGCCAGCCCGGCTGTTTGATGCGGTTGAGAATGCCTAGGGCAATCAGTGAATCCAGCTCGTTGAAACCGTCAAAGGTGAGAATGGCGATATGCATGGCGTGGCCTGCGCGATGGAGTCCGGCCATTCTCTGCCCAGCAACCGCCGTGGCATAGACACAGACACGCGCGGCAATAACCATACAGACGCGCGCCTTCAACTCGCCGGGCCAAGCATCTCGATCTCGCGAATCTCGAAATCAAGTCCATACGTCGCTCATGGAACTGGCGCAGTCGGGGCGCGCCTATCGCGCAGCATGTGGTAGGCGATGCAGCAAGCCTTTGACGACCCGCCAGATTTCTTTGAAGGTAAGGGCATGGACGCCGCCTACCTGCCCTTCCACAAGGCCGATCAGTTTCTCGGCATACGCGCCCTGCCGACCTTCCTCTGCGTCGACGTGATAAAGCGCCCTGCCATCGAGGCCGATATTCTGCGCTACGAGCAGCATCTGGCGCAGGTGCTGGGCTAAGCAGCCGACCTTAGCGGCAGAGGGGCAAAGCCAACAGCTGCGCCCCAAGCCAGCCGGCCAGGTACACACCCAGACCGAATACCAGATGGGTGAGCAGCGCACGCAACCTGACCTGCCAGGGATTGGCCATACGCGAGGCCGCCAACCCCATGCCGAACCCCGGCTGCATCAGCAGCAACGGCGCGGCCACACTGATGACACCGAGCATCAGCGCCGGTAGCAGCGCCGGCCGACACAACCACTGCGGACCTACCAACAGCACAAACAGGCCGACGAAGGACACGCCGATCAGGTAATGGCTGCACCAGCCCAGCAGCCGCTCGCCACGTACGGGTTGTGCCTTGCCGATGGCCGCATGCTGGAAACGGCCATGACGCATATGCCCCAGCCAGCGGCCGACCAGGGCGTAGTCCAGCGAGGCAATGCCGAACCAGCGCCGCCGCACCAGCGCCCAGGCATCCATCAGCAGCGTTGCGCCCACGCCCACCAGCAGCACGTAGAGAATCAATTGACTGTTCATATCCACCTCTTTTGCTCTGTCTGAAAGGCTGTTTTCATAAGCCTGCCAGTTCAAGCCAACTTGAGGTCAAGGATGAAAGAGATGGATATCGGCAAAGTCTCGCGCTGGTCCGGTTTGCCGGCGTCGACCCTGCGCTATTACGAAGAGAAAGGCCTGATCCGCTCCATCGGCCGCAACGGCCTCAAGCGCGTGTTCAGCGAATCGGTGATCCAGCGCCTGGCGCTGATCGCCCTCGGCCGTGAAGCAGGGTTTTCCCTGGATGAAATTGCCACCATGCTCGCCGCAGGCAGTCAGCCAGCAATTGACCGCGCGCAACTGCAAGCCAAGGCCGACGAGCTGGACCGCAGCATCAAACGCCTCAGCGCCATCCGCGACGGCCTGCGCCATGCGGCGTCCTGCCCGGCAGACAACCACCTGGAGTGCCCGAAGTTCCAGCAACTGATGAACCTGGCCGCCCGCACCACAGCCAGGAGCCGGGTTCATCCGCCGATCAAGTAAACGGCCGACAGGCACGCGCCATAGCCAAACGCCAGCATCCGTTCGTCTTGCCGCACAGCTTGCCGGATGGACGGCACCTCAGATTGAAAAACGCCGTCCCATACTGATTTCCCTCATGTGCTTCGCGCTGTGTGCATGAGCTCAACCACATGGATATCAATCCAAGGGTGACGTGCCACAGCAGTGCAGTAGCTCGCGCAGTGAGAAGTTTTACGGGCAGGGTGCGCCCCTTGTTGAATAGGAGTGTTCAGCAATGTCGCATCTGCCTGAAAGTTCGAAAATCCCACCTATGCCCGACCTGCTTCCGCCCAGCGCAGAAGATGGCCCCGGCCTTAGCAACGCCAACATCAATAACGCCAATCTGGCGATCAACCCCAACCTGCAGCTGCAGCCCGGACAGATTGTCTTCCCGCAGTTGCGCAGCCTGCGGGCTGGCTGCTCAACTACAAGCCCAGTGGTGCGCGGCTGGTATCGTATGACGGCACACTACGGGTCGAGTCGCACAGCGAGGGCCGCACGGCCAGTGGCGATCTGTATCAGCGCCCGGTGATCTTCCTGCCACTGCCCATCACCTCGCCCATCCCGCTGCAAAACACCCTCAAGCCCAATGTCAGCCTGACGCCAAGGCCCATTCTGCTGGCGGGGCCAAACCCGGCGTCGGGCATCCCGATTCTGCCGCGCTCGCGCTACCGCTATTACGTGCGAGTGACGACCTTGCCGGAGTATTTCTATCTGGGTAACAGCTTCAGCCTGGGCTTCCAGCTGTATCGCTTCACCGCGCCCAATAGCTGGGTGCTGGAAAGCACGCTGACTGCGCAGATGGTGCGCATGACCGGGCCAGCGGGCTTTCCGTCACCGTCGGACTATGCCGAGGGCGATGTGAAAAACGCCGCCAATGTGGTGGTCGGTCGTCTGACCATGGGCTGGCTATCCACCTACCTGCGTCGCTGCACGGTGGAGATCGACACCGTCAACGGTTCCGAGCGGCCCACCAACAGCGGCATCGGCCATACCTGGACCAGCCTGATGGACGCGGTGGGCTGGCAAACCACGGTGCACCTCAGCGACACCAATGTCGCCGAACCCAGCGGCAACTCCTGGTCCAATGCGGAAATGCACGCGGCCATGCTGGCGCGGCGCGCGGTGATCAACCTCGACAGCGAGTGGCGCTATCACGTGCTGGCGGTGAAGAACATCGACTCCACGCCTCGCGGAATCATGTACGACAACGGCGGCACCGACTCCAACAACGTGCCACGCGAGGGGGTGGGGATTGCCTCGCACTGGACCATTTCCGCCGGCTGGGGCACGGTTAGCGGTCAGCGCTTTGGTACGGCGGCGGCGCCCTACTTCCGCACGGCGGTCCATGAGCTGGGACATGCCATGGGCCTGTACCACAACTCGGCGGACTTCGGCTTTATGTGCACCAGCGATGTGATCGCGGCTTCCGGTACGCCTGCCACGCCGTTCCCGAGCAATATCCAGTGGTCCTTCCACCCGGATAACCTCAAGCAGCTGCGTCACTACCCTGACCCCTTCGTGCGTCCAGGTTCGGTCGCTTTCGGCGGTGCCTCCACCGCTACCCCGAGCATCTCGCCGACGGATCTGGAAGCCGACGTGCTGGGTCTGGATCTGAAGATCACTCCGCTGCTCGGCGAACTGCCGTTAGGAGCACCGGTGCGCATCGGCGTCACCCTGCGCAACCATGGCGATCAACCGCTGCTGGTGCCAGCAAGCCTGAGCCTGAAAAGCGAGAGCGTCAGCGGCAGCGTGACCGACCCATCGGGCAACGTGCGGACCTTCCGTACCATCATCCACTGCATCGAAGACTCGCCGTTCAAGGTGCTTGAACCCGGCGAGCAGATCGAAGAGTCGATGACCCTGATGCGCGGCGCCGAAGGTGCGTTGTTCGGTGTATCGGGCATCCACCAGGTGCAGGTCGAGGTGCATTGGGAGGTCGACGGCATGCTTGCCCATCTGGCGGACAGCGCCAGTGTGATGGTCACCGCTGCCGTCGACGCCAATCACGCGGAAGCCGCGCACAAGGTGCTCAGCACCCCGGATGCTCATCTGGTGCTGGCCATTGGTGGTGATCACCTGACTGACGGCATCGCGGCGATCCAGGCGGCGTTGGACTCTCCGGTACTCAAACCGCACTTTGCCGCCATCGAGACCAAGCGCCTGGCCAGTCGTTTTATGAAGCGCAATCCAGAAGCCAAAGCGGCTACGGCGCTGCTCGATTACGACACGGTGATGAGCGGCAGCGAGCATGACAAGCTCGAACGTTTGCTCGGCGACGCAGGCGGCAGTTTGCCGAAGACCAGCAAGGCCAAGCCAATCCGGCTGACCAGCGCCAAATAGTGCACACGCAGTAAACCGGAATGCGCGGGGCCCCTGCCCTGCGCACTCCTAGACAGCACAAGCAGGAGAATCAGAATGGACTTGCATGAGGCACAACTGCCAGGCAACTGGCACAAGAACAGTCAGGAACAATGCGCCGCCGGGTATGCCGCGCACCTGCATCTGCAGAGCAATGGACTGTATGTCGGCAGCAGCGAGCCCGCCGGCAGCTTCACCTGGTGGGACCAGGGCACCTGGGCGCTGCAGGGCCCCGGCAAGCTGGCCATTTCTACCGCCAATGACGAAGTCGTCACCTACACCTACAGCCTCAGTGACGGCACCCTGACCTTTACCGACCCTGCGGGCTGCCGCTTCAGCTATCGCCGGGCGCCCTGAACGGAGCATGCCGTGCAGAGGCACGGCCCCTGGCAAGAGCCTTTTACGCATCGCCAAGGAGGCACCATGTCTGCCTCAATTGTTCCTCCCACAGTGTTTTTCGACCTGGGCGACACCCTGACGTTTACCGGCCCCGGCGGCGTACGGATGCGTTATGCCGACTGCCTGGATTGTCTGCAAGTGCTCAAGGCACGTGGCTATCGCCTCGGTCTGCTATCCAATCAGGCCGCCGGCACCAGCGTGGCCACTGTGCTGGCAACGCTCACCTCGCTGCATCTGGCCCGCTATATCGAGCCGGCGCTGATCACCCTGTCCAGCGAACTGCCGGGCAACCTCGGCAAGCCGGCACAGGCGATCTTCGACCTGGCGCTGAGCAAGGCGCAGCACAGCGCGGCCAGTGAACGGGCGATCTTTATTACCGAGAACCTGGCCCATGTGCAGGCAGCCCGCAGCTATGGCTGGCGCGCCATTCTCAAGCGCAACAGCGGCAGCTGCGTGGCCAGCGAAGGCGAATGCGTCAGCGGTCTGGCCGCTTTGCTAAGCAAACTACCGCCACTGGCTGCGCCAAACAGCAGCCTGGCCCTGGCACCGCCGCCCAAATTGGTCGACGGTCTGTGGGCAGTGCCTATGGATATCGTGCGGATCGACGCCAGCCTGCTGTTCGATGCCGCCACCCAGCAGATCAGCGGCGACGCCACCCTGGCGTTTCACCTTGGCAAACACGCTGGCTGCCCGATCTTCGACCTGCGCCAGAGCGTCACCGGCGTGTGGCTGGATGGCGTGGTGGTTGCGCCAGCCGATGTTGCCAGCCATGACTTCGGCGGTGGCGCCAATGCCAATCTGCGCGTGCTCAACCGGGTGCTGGATGCAGGTAGCAGCCACAGCCTGCGCCTGACCTATGCGGTCGGTGTGCCACAGGCCTCGATGACCGGTTCCTATCTGCCGCAGATCGTCTGGAGCGCGGGGCCGCGACTGGCATTCAACTTCGGTTTTACCGACCTGGGCGCGGGGCGTTATCTGGAAGCCTTTGTGCCGGCCAACCTGACTCATGATCAGTTCGAACTAAGCCTGCAACTGCGCCTGACAGGTACCGCCGTGGCGCATACACCGATCAGCAATGGCACCCTCAACCTGCTGGGCACCAATCACTGGCGCATCGACTTTCCCGCGCGTTCCAGCGCCCTGTCGCCACTGCTGGAGCTGCGTGCCAGCGACAGCCTGCAGAGCACCACGGTGAATACCGTGCTACCGGTATCCGGCAGCAATGTCGCGATCACCACCTGGAAGCTCACCAGCAACCCCGCCAATCTGCTTAACCAGGCCAATGCCATCGCCGGCTTTCTCGCTGACAACGAAAACAGCTCCGGGCGCTATATCCACGGCAACCGCTTTACCGCCTTTATCCATCAGGGCGGCATGGAATACGACGGCGGTACTACCACCGGCACCGGCCCACTACGCCACGAAACCTTTCACAGCTGGTGGGCGCGCGGGCTGAAGCCGGCCAGCCAGGCCGACGCCTGGTTCGACGAAGCCTGGACCACCTACCACGACAACGGCGCGGCGGGCGTGCAAACGTTCAACTTCGCCGAAGCGGCACTGGCGTTGTGCCCGCGCAACCCGTGGGTACGGGTTACCCACGGTTCCTCCTACGGGGCTGGCGAACGTTTCTGGAAAGGCATGGCTGGCTTGCTCGGTGCCGCCCCGCTGGGTGACCTGATGCGCAGCTTCTACCTGGCGCGTTACCCGCAGCCGGTCAAAACCGAAGAGCTGGAGTGCTTTCTACTGGCCCGGGGCGGCAGTCCAACCTGCGTGGATGCCTTCCACCGCTTCGTCTACGGCCTGCCCGATCCGACGCCACTGCCGGATGTCTGGCTGCGCGACGATGCCGCCGATCCCGGCGCCAACAACTGGAGCGGACGCTTTTGGGATTCACCGGATCTGTGGATTCGCAACCGCGATGACGATGGCCTGGAGCATCAGAACCTCGAGTTCGGTCAGGACAACTGGATTCACGCCCGCGTGCGCAACAGCAGCGCCACGGGCAGCGCACGGCATCTGCTGGTGAGTTTCAATATCAAGCAGTACGCCGGTAGCCAGTTCGTCTATCCAGCCGATTTCCTCCCGGCAGTCACGGCAGCCGCGGATTTCGATCTGGGCCCCGGCGAGACGCGCATCGTCAAGGCGCGCCTGCCACGCAATGCAATACCGCCGGTGGGCAGCCACCCTTGCCTGCTGGCCGCGTTGTTCAGCCGTTTCGATCATCCACAAGCCGGGCGCCATGTGTGGCAGCAGAACAACCTGGCGCAGAAGAACCTCAGCGTGATCGATCTGGCCCCCAACCTGTGGATTGTGTTGCCCTTTATGGCCACCAGCCTGCGCGCCCGGCAGACACGCAGTGTGCTATTCGAACTGCTGCGCCCCAAGGGGCTGGAAACGCTACAAGCCAGCCTGCTGCTGGATAAACGCGCGCTGGCGCCCACGCTCAAGACCAGTGCCCTGCGTTTGCCAGAACTGGCAGACACATCAATTGCCAAAGCAAAACCTACGGCTGATGACGCACTGGATTGCGCCAGCCACGCCTGTGCGGCAATGCCAAGCACCGATCAACTATTGACCAGCAAGACCCCGGAGCGACTCGCCGAGACGTTTCCTAACGCACTGGAGCTGAAATTTGCCAAGGGTAAACAGGCGCAGCTGCCAATCGTTCTACGCCCGCTGGAGTCGCAACGACTGGGGCTTCGCGTCACGGTGCCGGCAGACGCCAGGCGCGGCAGCAGCTTTACCCTCGACTTGGTGCAGCGGGAGAACGGCAAGATAGTCGGCGGCGTGGCGCTGCGCATCAATGTGCGCTGAGCCCGGGTTACGGCGCGCCAAACAGCGCCGTCCAGTAGATCCCCGCGTCGCTCTTCGGATCGTTGGCGTAGGCGGCGCCCAGTTCGCTGAATTGCGGGTTCATCAGGTTGGCGCAGTGGCCGGGGCTGGCCAGCCAGCCGGCGAGTACTTTGCTCGCGGTGTCCAGACCGGCGGCGATGTTTTCACCGACGCGCTGGCCGCTGTAGCCGGCCAGCTCCGCACGGTCGCCGGGGGTGCGGCCGTCAGGGTCCTGGTGATCGAAGAAGTTGCCGTTGGCCATGGCCCGGCTGTGGGCTTCAGCGGTGCTGCCCAGGGTGGCATTCCACACCAGTGGCGCGGCGGCGGCAAAGGCCTGGCTGCCGCACTGACGTGCAGTACTGCGCGCACTGTTGAGTTGTTCGAGTAGCTTCTGCCCTTCCGCCTGCCAGTCGCCCAGGCGTGCCGCCAACAGCGGCCGGGCCAGCAGAATGCGCCACTCACGCCCCTGCTGATTAACGCCGATATCGACAAACTGCGGATCGAGCACGATCTTGCAGAAGCTCTCCTGCAGCACTTTCAGCGCCGCCGCCGCATCACGAGGGCCAGACAGGCTGATAGCCTGCACGTTGACCATCGGATAGCCCGCCGCACTCATCGCCTGCTGCAAGTCCCCCGAGCGCCCCACCGGCTGCACCAGACGCGGATCGGCCGTCAGCGGCGGCAGCTCGGCGGAAGCCTGATCGCCACAGCGCTGCACTTCGCTGCGGTAGCTGTTGATCAAACCAACCAGTTGCGCATCCTCGGCGGCCTGCGCACCCGCAGTGCACAAAAGCCCCAACCCCAGAATGGCGAACGCCCGAACAAATTCCTTGCTAGCCATAAACCCCCTCGACCTGAGCATGCCAATGCAGTGTGCCCACAACTGTGTTCGGGTGATCTTGGCGTACCTCGCGCGCTGAAACCAGCCCAATGCGCAGGCAGCGCAGCAGGGCCGACGCGCAGCAGATCCGAGACGGCTTCTTAGGGAAGCCGTCTGAAGTAGCCATGTATTTCTGGCTGACTTCAGCCCCCGCCGATTTTGAAAGCGGCAAATCGATCAAAAACGATCAGATTGCCCATTCATTTCTGTGTTTTTAGCCGCCGCGAGTAGCTCGCGGCAGCCATTTCCCGCATTACAGGCGCACCTCTCCTGCATTGGTCAGTAAATGTCGGCGTGCCATCCACAGGTTCGACAGCGCGAACAGCGTCACCAGTTGCGCCGTGTTCTTGGCCAAGCCACGGAAGCGTGTCTTTACATAACTGAACTGACGCTTGATCACCCGGAACGGGTGCTCAACCTTGGCGCGCACCTGGGCCTTGGCCTTCTCGATCTTGCGTTTGGCTTTGTACAGCGGGCTGCTCTTACCCAGCTTCTTATAGGTGCTGCGGCGGGCAGCAACCTGCCAGATCACCTCGCGCCCATCATGTTCGGGGCGCTTTTCGACACCGGTATAACCCGCATCGGCGCACACCACGTTTTCCTCGCCGTGCAGCAACTTGTCGACCTGAGTGACATCCGCCACGTTGGCCGCCGTGCCTACCACGCTGTGTACCAGCCCCGACTCGTCATCCACGCCAATGTGCGCCTTCATGCCGAAGTAGTATTGGTTGCCCTTCTTGGCCTGGTGCATCTCTGGGTCGCGTTTGCCGTCCTTGTTCTTGGTCGAACTCGGCGCATTGATCAGCGTGGCATCGACGATGGTGCCTTGGCGCAACGACAGGCCACGGTCGCCAAGATAGCCATTGATGACGGCCAGGATGCCGGCAGCCAACTCATGTTTCTCCAGCAGACGACGGAAGTTGAGGATGGTGGTTTCGTCGGGGATACGTTCCAGACTCAGCCCGGCGAACTGCCGCAGGATAGTGGTCTCGTACAGCGCTTCTTCCATCGCCGGGTCGCTGTAGCCGAACCAGTTCTGCATCAGGTGCACACGTAGCATCGCCATCAGCGGATAGGCCGGCCGACCGCCTTCACCCTTGGGGTAATACGGTTCGATCAGTGCGATCAAACCCTTCCACGGCACCACCCGATCCATCTCGATCAGGAACAACTCTTTGCGGGTCTGCTTGCGTTTGCCGGCGTACTCGGCATCGGCGAAGGTCATTTGCTTCATCGGAAAACTCGGCGGGTGGCGTCCGGGCATTTTGCCAAAATCAGGAAGTCTTATTCAGGATTTCCCTAGCGACCCTAGTTACACTCTTGCAAGTTAAGGCTCAGCTCGACCGCCTACTGCATGCCACAGCGCTATTCGGTCACCTGTGAAGCGGTGGCGTTTTGAGTAGCTGTTCGATAGGTTGTCGTATAGCCCAGCCGACAAGCCTTGTTTTCAATAGCACAGGCCAGCTAGGTCTTACCTGCTCCAGTAGCACCAAGGCCAACCCCAACAACCCGGACGCCATGCTGGTGCAGAAACTGGTGCGCGAGCTGAAGCAGGACGGTACCCTGGATGTATTGCGCCATGGCTTCAAACTGCCGAGAGTGAAGATCGAGGCGGCAGTTTCAGGCCCGACCACAGTATGAACTCGCCCCCTCAAGCGCTACCAGTGCAACCGCCTGCGCGTTGTGCAGGAGGTGTCTTACTCGCCGTATTACCGTGAGGGGGAGTTACAACCCGCGCCTCGATCTGGTGCTGTTCGTCAACGGCATCACCGCCGCCACACTGGCGCTGAAAAGCTAGTTCAAGCAAAGCGTAGAAAACGCCAAGCGCCAGTACCGCTACGACCGCCCGGTTAAAGACCCGCTGACGCGCAAGTCGGAGCCGCTGCTGACCTTCAAACGTGGCGCGCTGGTGCACTTTGCCGTGAGCCAGGATGAAGTGGCAATGACCATCAAGCTGGCCGGCAAGGAGACCTTCTTCCTTCCGTTCAACCTCGGCAGCCTCGACGGCGGTGTGCGTGTATGCAAAACACCTGTACCCCCTGCTGCGCGTGGATCACCTCGATCAGGAGGACGTGGACGTGGGCGAACTGCAACTAACCCACTACCGCCTGACCAAGCGCGCCGAACATCAGCTGCGCATGCACGAAGAGGACGGCGAATATGGCCTCAACCCGGCCAGCGCGCTGACCAGCGGCAAGGCCCATGACCCGGAGAAGAAGCGGCTATCGGAAATCATCGAGGCGCTGAACGATATCTTCGGTACCGAAGTGAGCGATGAGGATCAGCTGCAGTTCTTCACCGGCATCGCCAATCGCATCAGCCGCCAGGAAGATGTCATGGCTCAGGTCAGCAACCACTAGGTCGAGCAAGTGATGCACGGCCTGTTCCCCAAGCGTGTGCTCGACACCGTGCTGGATAACGAGACCAAGAGCCGGGCGTTTGCGTTGGTGATTCTGAAGATGCTGACGGCAGCAGGCGGGCTGGGGCAAGGTAATAGCGGTGCGGCTGTCTGAACGTATACGTGCTCGGGTTAGATTTCAGACGGCTGTGGCAGAAGGCTTGAAGGGTCACAGGCGAGTTCGCCTGCGATACGGTAGAGCTTCTCAACGGTGATGTTGACCTCGCCACGCTCGATGCGACCTACATAACTGCGGTCGAGACTGCACGCCAGCGCCAATGCGTCCTGGGAAATCCGGCAGGTCTTCCTCTGCATTCGGATGCGTTCCCCTAACGCTTTCGCCAACTTATCCATGACCGTCTCAATTCAACTTGAGGCGGCACTATCGTGCGTTTGCGGACGCACGGGCCACGGATTATAATCCGTATTTACGCGCTAACTCTTCTGGTGTCTCAATGAAATCGGCCTCGTTTATCTTCGACAGGCGTCTGTATGAGCTGCTTCAGGAGCCAGGGCGTACAACGTTTACGACCCGTGAACTGCGCGATGCTTATGCCGCTCGCTTGAGCGGCATACATTTCCGTATCGCCGATGTGCGCCGTTATGTGTATGAGCAGATTCGTCGACTAGTGCGCGCGGGCTGGGTTCTGCCGGACGAGGATCGTCGTGTTCGAGGGCAGGTCTACCACCTGCAGCCGATTCCGGTACATCTGCAACTGGAACTGATCGACAACAGTTTTGAGAACAGCCTTATGGCTGCCGGTGTGCCCGAACCAGACACGACAGAACGCGACGTGGAAGCTTTGCCGCTTAAGTCGTCAGCCAATACGGATTTGCAGTTGGAGGCGCTCCACAAGGAAATCCGCTTGGACTTTCTCACTTCAATGGGCGAGGCAGAGCGATTCAAACTGCTTCTGGAAGAGATGCCGCATTTGCGGGACAAGGTTGAAGGCGATTACCTGGAGGCCAGGGATCGCAGCTCTCGCCTCTTGGGGCATTTGCGCGCCATCGAAAAAACTCTCAAAACACTCGCTGCACCACGATGAGCAACTCGCTACGGAACTGGCAGAACAGCTGCATCACCAGGGCGTTGGAGCACTTTACCGTCACGTCGCACTTCTTCTGCCAGGCAACGCCGGGAGCCGGAAAGACGCGCATGGCTGCAGAGCTGGCCAGCCGACTGCTTGAGCAGGACAGAATCGATTTGGTGCTGTGCTTTGCGCCGTCCTGCCAGGTCGTGGAGGGTTTTCGTTCGACCTTTGCTGCTGTGCTAGGCAGGCGTCTCGACGGCCAGATAGGTGCCGTGGGCGCGGCTTATACCTATCAGGCTATGGAATACCGTGATGAGGGATTCTGGCAGCTTCTTGATGACTACCGGGTGTTCGTGGTCTTCGATGAGATCCACCATTGCGCCGGCCACGATCCGCTGCTCAGCAATGCCTGGGGGCAGCAGATACTGCATCGGATACAGGATCGGGCTGCCTTCACGTTGGCTCTGTCTGGCACGCCCTGGCGTTCGGACGACAAGGCCATCGCATTGGCTCGCTACTCTTCGCCCGAGGGGCATTTGATCTGTGATTACCGTTATTGCTTAAAAGATGCCATTGCCGACGACGTGTGCCGATCACCTCGCATTGTGTTGCTCGACAATCAGAAGGTGAAACTTACGGAAGAGCTTGACGCGGATAGCTCCGTGAGGCTATTTCCCAGCATCGCCAAGCTTTTAGGGGAGTCACCTGTCACCTATGAGGAACTTCTGCGTCATGACGAGGTGATCAATCCAATCCTCGATCTTGGCTGCAGCAAGCTGAACGAGCTACGCCAGATCAAACCTGATGCCGCTGGTTTGGTGGTGGCCACAGACATCGAACACGCCCAGCAAGTGGCACTGGCTCTAGAAGCAATGGGTGAAGAGTGCCGCATCGTGACCAACAAAACCCCGGATGCGCAGCAGGTGATCAATGCATTCCGGTGCAGCGCCTGCCGCTGGATTGTGGCCGTCGGAATGATCAGCGAAGGCACCGACATTCCCCGCCTGCAAGTGTGCTGCTATCTCAGCCGTATCCGCACCGAACTGCATTACCGGCAAGTGCTGGGGCGAGTGCTGCGGCGCACAGGTGAGTCCGACGACCAGGCATGGCTATTCATGTTGGCTGAACCGACGCTTCAGAGCTTTGCGGAGCGAATTGCGGATGATTTACCGGATGATCTGGCTGTTTTGAGCGATGCCCATATGCCTGGTTTAACTCCAGGCTCCTTGCCAGAGCCGGTGGGGGCATTGGGGCATGCCGAAGGTATCGGCGATGTAGAATTTGGTGGTGCAGAGCCTAGTATTGGGGCCCAGGCTACGAACATCATTTCGCTTGGTGGCTTTGCAATTGAGCCCGCTTACCAGGTCAACTTTTCCCAGCATTATCGGCAGCAGCTACTGGCTTGTTTTTGATGCTCAGCCAGGCGAGGCTGACCCAATGATGTTGGTGTTCATGAATCCATAACCGGCCGGCGTCGTGTGGAACGTAATCGTGAGGTGTGCATGGATATTAAGTCGCAGGCATTGGTCGATGTCGTTGAGGATGTGATCTGCGACGTGTGCCGCTCTGGCACGCGTATTCCCGGCTATGGCCCCCAATACGGCAAGCTTGAAGCCCAATGGGGATATGGCTCCCAGCATGATGGGGAGCACTACCGGGTGCATCTCTGTGAACCCTGCTTTTTCAGGGTGCTGAGTGGGTTGCGTCGGGAGCGCATGGTCAATGGTATGTTCGATGATGATCAGCCATTTGCTTCTGAAGATTTTGGTCTGGTCAGCAAAGACAACTACTGGGGAAAGAACTGATTGTTGGGTTGAAAATCCATCAGCCACCACGTCGAATCGCGGACCGACTAGGAGTATGGGCATGGTTTGCCCGACTGGTCTCGTAGACTGGAATAACTGAGTCAGGAGGAGGTAGCCACATTGACCCTGCCACATGAAAGAACCCGGAGTGTCATCAAGACCGAAGCCTTTCTTCGCGAGCTCTCTCGTAACACCGGGCTACCTGATGACATTCGTAGCTATGCCAAAAGCTTACTCAGGCACTACCCGTCCGCCGATCAGATTTTCTCGCTGGGGCGCCTCGAAGAATGCCTGGTAAGCGCCCCTCAAGATGATGAATATCGGCGAAGGGTAATTGCGTTCCATCAGCCGCTTTTCAGTTCGTCGCTAGACTTCACGCTATAGGTGTGAACGCCACGATGCTCAGCACTGATCAAGCCCAGTCGGTATCCGTCCAGGTTGCGCAACGGGTCAAGCGCCTACCTAAAGGACAGCCTTTCAGCATCAGCCGTTTCACAGGGTTTGGAACGAACAACGCCGTATCCAAGGCAATAGCTCGACTGGTCAAACGAGGCGAACTCGAACGGGTGTATCGCGGGATTTATATGCGCCCGAAACCCGGACGTTACGTTGCCAGGGCTCGCCCCAATCCGTGGACATTGCTTAGCCTGATTACTAGGCAGAAGCGCTTGTCTCTGCAGATCCATGGTGCCAATGCTGTAAGGAGGTTTGGACTCAGTACACAGATGCCACTCATTCCAATCTATTACACCAACGGAACCAGCCGTTCAGTATTCATAGGGAAATCTGAAGTCCGGCTGGTACATGCGGCACCGATAGTTATGCAGCATGCAGGGAATGAGGTGGGGATGGCGATCAGCGCCCTGTTTTATCTTGGTAAAGACGGAGCTACTCCAGAATGTATTGCTGCGATCAAGAAAGCACTCAGGCCTGAAGACCTAGTTACTTTGATGGCCTGCACAATGCCGAAATGGATGCGCATGGCATTGGAAACGAGATGATTGAACCATGATCTACCGCTCCAGCCAAACCAACTGCGCCACCTGCCCGCTGAAAGCGAAGTGTGGCCCCAACACACCGAATCGGAAGGTCGTTCGCAGCATCCATGATGCTGCCCGCGACGTGGCCCGACGTATCGCCAGACACCAAAGCACCTCGTCTCTCGCTGCGAACGAAAGAATGTGGAGATGCTTTTCGCCCACCTCAAACGGATCATGAAACTCAACCGTTTACGACTGCGTGACCTGACGGGTGCGACTGACAAATTCACCTTGGCCGCGACAGTGCAAAACCTGAGGTGTATGGCCAAGCACCTACCTCAAGGGCCACCGATCACGGGATAGGTGCGCCTGCGGAAAGCAGAAACCCTGGAATTAACCCTCAGACTAGCAAGGAAGCTCAGTGAAATGCGGAAAGGCAACTTGAAGTGGCTTGCGACCACTTCGATAGCAGGAACACCCTCACGGGCTGTCTGCCGCTGAAACTACTTTCCAACAGAATCGTACGAACGCTGTATGTAGACAGCGCTAACTCTTGCCCCCTTGCACAATGACAACTCATCCGCGACTGGAAGACTATTCCCCCATGCTGGACTGTAGGTAGTTCTCCAGACCAACCTTCTCGATCAGATCCAGCTGAGTTTCCAGCCAATCGATATGCTCTTCTTCCGAATCGAGGATTTCTTCGAGTAGATCTCGAGTGCCGTAGTCGGCATGAGTTTCGCAATAGGCGATAGCAGCTTTCAGATCTGGCAAGGCTTGTTGCTCAAGCTTGAGGTCGCACTCGAGCATTTCCTTGGTGCTTTCGCCAATCATCAATTTGCCCAGATCCTGTAGGTTAGGCAGGCCCTCGAGAAAGAGAATGCGCTTGATCAACTTGTCAGCGTGTTTCATCTCGTCAATGGACTCGTGATACTCGTGCTCGCCAAGTTTCGCTAACCCCAGTCTTGGTACATGCGCGCATGCAGAAAGTACTGGTTAATGGCAATCAGTTCGTTGCCGAGAATCTTGTTGAGATGCTGGATGACCTTCTTATCGCCTTTCATGACAAATCCTGCCTCTCGCTGGTAGGTAACTAGAAAGAGTGGTCGTGTAACCTGTGGCTGTCAAACCACTACAGGCGGTATTTTCAGGCAGTCCATCGGTGGTCAAGCTGGCTTATTGCCGCAGTTGGCAGCCCATGCAAGCTGCCAACTGCAGGAGCGCTAGGCGATATGCAGCGCCCGGCTTGTCACTTTTGCCAGAGCTTGATCCAAGGCTTGCTGGAAACGCTCGACCAGCAAGTCGATTTCCTCGGGCTGAATCAACAGCGGCGGCAGGAAACGCACCACTGCACCATGGCGCCCACCCAGTTCAAGGATGATGCCCAAGCACAGGCACTGGTGCTGAATGGCTTTGGCCAGCGCCGAGTCGGCCGGCGGTACACGGCTGCCGTCGGCGGCGCCGACTATTTCCACGCCGACCATCAAGCCGCGGCCACGTACATCGCCCAGGCATGGGTAATCGTGTTGCAGCTGACGGAGCCGGCCCATCAGGCGTTCGCCCATGGTGGCGGCGTGCGCCGGCAGGTTTTCGCTGAGGATATGGCGCAGGGTTGCCGCGCCGGCCGCCATGGCCATCTGGTTGCCACGGAAGGTGCCAGCATGGGCGCCGGGTTTCCAGGTGTCCAGTTCGTCGCGGTAGACCAGCACGGATAACGGCAGGCCGCCGCCGAGGGCCTTGGATAGCACCAGGATATCGGGCTCGATATCGGCATGCTCGAAGGCGAACAAGCGACCGGTGCGGCCCAGGCCGGTCTGCACTTCGTCGATGATCAGCACTATGCCGTGCTTGCGGGTCAGTTGGCGCAAGCCCTGCAGCCAGCGTGCCGGGGCCGGAATCACCCCACCCTCCCCCTGCACCACCTCCACCACCACGGCGGCCGGTGGCAACACACCGGATTCGGGGTCGCTGAGCAGTTGCTCGATATAGTGCAGCCCAGCGTCTATGCCGGCTTCGCCACCAATGCCGAACGGGCAGCGATAGTCGTAGGGATACGGCAGGAACTGCACCTCGGCCATCGCCGCGCCTAGCGCCAACTTCGGTCCCAGATTGCCCATCAGGCTGAGTGCGCCGTGGGTCATGCCGTGATAGCCGCCGGAGAAGGACAGGATCGGCTTACGTCCAGTGGCGATTCGCGCCAGCTTCAGTGCCGCTTCGATGCCATCGGCGCCGGTCGGCCCGCAGAATTGGATGCGTGCCTGGCGGGCGAAGGCTTCGGGCAGCGCGGCGAACAGTTCTTCGACGAAGCGATCCTTGACTGGCGTGGTCAAGTCCAGGGTATGCAGGGGCAAGCCAGCATCCAGGGTCTGGCGCATGGCGGCTATGGCCACCGGGTGGTTGTGACCCAGCGCCAGGGTGCCGGCACCGGCCAGGCAGTCCATAAATAGCTGCCCTTGGGTGTCGCGCACGTACATCCCGTGGGCCTCTTGCAACGCCAAGGGGATGCGCCGCGGGTAGGAGCGCGCGTTGGATTCGCGGGCAGCCTGGCGCTGCAAATAGGGGTTGGCGTTCAGCTCGCGCGGGCCTTGCTGGCGAAAATGCTCAAGAGTAAAGGCAGCGCTGGACGAGGGCAGACTTTGAATGCATTCCATGGTGGATTCCCTTAGGGGTGACAATACTTCTGGGTAATGGGGGCTCTCGACCCGAGCACTGCTCGTCAGCTCGGCCAAGGACTGGAAACGGATCAGGGGGGAAGGAAACGGCGTAGCGACGCAGCCGAGGTAACCCGCGGGCAGCGCCAGTGCATGCAGCCACCAGCCCTGACCAGCGTCCCAAGGCGCTTCGATACGCGCTTGCCAGCCGCCGCCTGCGCTCAAGCGAATGGCCGTGAGTGGCAGGCTCAGCCCCTCGCCGCGGCCTTTCAGATAAGCCTCCTTGGCAGTCCACAAACGCAGTAGTCGAGCACGACCTTGCGCGTCTGCGGCATCCTGAAAATCGGCCTGCTCGGCAGGATGGCAACAGAGCGGCAGCAGCTCGCGCCAGTCGAGATCGGCCTGCTGCCATTCCAGATCCACGCCGACTGCGCTGAGGGATAAGGCAATCAAGGCCAGCTGGCCGCTATGGCTGACATTGAATTGCAGATCGCCCATCCCGGCACCGAGCTGGGGCTTGCCCCAAGCTCCGCTGCTTAGCGCGACGGCACCTGCAGGTAAATCGAGGTAGTGCCCGAGCAGTGCGCGCAAAGCCATGCGGGTTTGCACGAATACACTGCGTGCCTGGGGACAGCGCATGCGCGCGGCTCGCGCTCGCTCGTCCACAGCCAAGTCCAGCGTAGGGGGCTCGGCCTGCTGCAGCGGCGCCTCATCAAGAGGGAGCGCCCAGAGGTGCACCTCCCCTTCAGACAGCTGCATGGCGGTTCTTTCGCGGTGAACAGAGTTGGCGTTGAATCAGCTCGAGCAGCTCAGTCTCATGCTCGAACAGATAGAAGTGTCCGCCCGCAAACAATGTGCTTTGACAGCCAGCCAGGGTCTCGCCGGCCCAGCCATCGAGCAGGGCCAGGGGTACGCTGGCATCGTCACGCCCTGCCACTACCTGGATCGGGCAAGCCAGCGGCAGCCCTGGGCAATAGCGGTAGTTTTCGCAGAGGGCGAAATCGGCGCGGATGATTGGCAGGAATAACGCCAGCCAGTCCGAATTGTCGAGCACTTCCTGGGGCAGGCCATTCATGCTGCGAATGACTTCGAGGAAGGCTTCGTCCGGCAGATCGGACAAACGCTTGCGCCAGCCGTGGGCGACCGGCGCGGTGCGCGCCGACACCAGCAGCGCACGGGGCGATAGTCCGCGTTTCTGCAAGGCGCGTGCAGTCTCGAAAGCCAGCAAGGCGCCCATGCTATGACCGAAAAAGGCGAAGTGCTCAGGCCCCTCGCTGGTTTCGGCAATCGCTTGCGCCAAGGCCTCGGCCAATTCGTCGAGCGAGTCGGCATGGGGCTCGGAGAAGCGCGCGCCGCGGCCCGGCAGCTTGATCAAAGCCAGTTCGATATCATCGGTCAGCCGCGCCCGCCAATGCTGAAACACCGTGTGCCCGGCCCCGGCATAGGGGAAGCAGTAAAGACGCAATGCGGCTGGCGTCTTGCCTTGCGCCACTACCGAGAACCAGGGGCTGGCAGTCACTGTCATCAGCCCTGCCCTTGTGCCTGCAGGGCCTGACGCAGACTCAGCGGGCGCATGTCGGTCCACACCGATTCGATATAGGCCAGGCACTCCTCCTTGCTGCCCTGCTTGTCGACGGCTCGCCAGCCTTCGGGCAGCGGCTTGTAGTCCGGCCAGATGGAGTACTGCTCCTCGTGATTGACCACCACCAGAAAACGCGTCTCGGGGCTGTCCCAGCTCATTTCTCTTCCTCTCAGTAGGCAGGCGTCCGGACCTCGACTGAGGTGGCGGATATAGCGCTGCTGTGTAGTAACAGATCATTTTCTAAATGATAATTGCTATCATTACATTTTGTGAATACTTCCGCTAGACTCGCCGCACGCCGAAACGAACACCGCACAGCGGCGCGTTTACGGCACGGTTTCGAACGCATACGAACGCTATAAAGAAGGGGCTATAGATGGGGATGGAAGCTGCGCGCGAGCACGGTCTGAGCGTGCAACCACTGCTGGCGGAGTCGACCTTACCGTTGCTGGTGCAGCCGACAGCCAATCAGACGATCAGCCTGCCCGCCCTGCACCAGCTCGCCCGGACGCGGCTGCACGAGGTCGGCGGTTTGCTGTTACGCGGTTTCGACGTGCTCGGCGAACAGGCTTTCCAGCAATTGGTGCGTGGCTTCGGCCACGAGTTGCTCAACTATGAATTCGGCTCCACCCCACGCAAAGCCGTGGAACAGGGCGTCTACACCTCCACCGAATATCCGGCGCATCAGGTTATCCCGCTGCATAACGAGCAGTCCTACACCCTGCAATGGCCGCTGAAAATCTGGTTCCACTGCGTGCAGCCCAGCGCCGAGGGCGGCGAGACGCCGATCGCCGACAGCCGCTTGATCTACGACCGAATCGACCCCGCCTTGCGCCAGCGTTTCACCGACAAGCGCCTAATGTACGTGCGCAATTACGGCAACGGCCTCGACCTGCCCTGGCAGCAAGCCTTCAACAGCGATGACCATCAGGTGGTGGAAGCCTTCTGCCGCGCCAACCGCATCGATTTTGAATGGAAAGACGACGGCGAGCTGCGCACCCGCCAAGTCTGCCAGGCGGTGGCCCGCCATCCTCACACCGCCGAGAACGTCTGGTTTAACCAGGCGCACCTGTTCCACGTCTCCAACCTCGCCCCCGCCGTGCGCGAGGGCCTGCTGGCGGTGGTCGAGGACCCGCTCGACCTGCCGCGCAACGTTTATTACGGCGACGGCTCGCCCCTGGAGGACAGCGCCCTGGAGGAAATCCGCGGCGTGCTGGACGACTGCACGGTGCGCTTCCCCTGGCAGCAAGGCGACGTGCTGATGCTCGACAACATGCTGGTGGCCCACGGCCGTTCCAGCTTCAAGGGCGCGCGCAAGGTCATAGTCGCCATGGCCGAGCCGGCGCAGGAGCAGGCGCTATGACGAGTATCCAGCGCCACCTCGCCAGCCCGGGGCAGCAAGCCCTATGGACCTTCCACCGGCTCAATCCAACGAGTCCGGCCTACAACATGGTGTTGGCCCGCGAACTGCGCGCCGAGCTGGACCCGGAGCGCCTGTGCGCCGCCTTCGCCCTGGTACTGGCCAACTACGAGGCCCTGCATTGCGGCTATCAAGAGGAAGACGGCCAGTTGTGGATGGTTCAGCCGGTGCGTATCGAACCTGATGTGGCAACCCAACGGGTCGAAAATCTGCACCAGACCGATGTGCGTGCCTGGCTGGAACAGCAAGCCGATCTGCCTTTCGAGCTGGTGCGGGGTCAGGTTTGCCGCCTGCGCCTGTTGCACAACCAGACCGCCAGCGGCCCGCAGCTGCATATGTGCGCGGCGTTCCACCACATCAGCGGCGACTTCTTCAGCGTGGAATGGGCAGTGGAGCTGATGTTCGCCGTCTATGAAGCGCTGCAGAACGGCCAGCCGCTATCGCTGCCAGAATCCGGTCGGTATTTCGACTGGCTGGCCGAACAACGCGAGATGCAAGGCGGCGAGAGCAACGACGCGCTGGCCAGCTTCTGGCAAGACCGCCTGGCCGGCGCGCCGGCGCCGCTGGAATTGACCCCGGACCTGCCACGCCCGCGCAGCCCGAGCTACGCCGGCGAAGAGTTTGAACAATGGCTGAGCCTCGACGATAGCCAG
This sequence comes from Pseudomonas anguilliseptica, assembly GCF_900105355.1. Lineage (NCBI taxonomy): Bacteria > Pseudomonadati > Pseudomonadota > Gammaproteobacteria > Pseudomonadales > Pseudomonadaceae > Pseudomonas > Pseudomonas anguilliseptica. Next base: position 2,984,064 of record NZ_FNSC01000001.1, on the reverse strand, counting down.
GCCCTGCGCGCACTGGCCGAACAGCTGAATATCAGCCTGTTCGGCCTGCTCGCGGGACTGTTCCAGGTTTTTATGCATCGTCAGAGCGGCCAGGATGACTTCCTGATCGGAACCCCGACCATGGATCGGCACAAAGCCAAGTACAAACAGCTGATCGGCTACACCCTCAACGCCATCCCGCTGCGCGCCCGCCTCAAAGACAACCCACGCCTGGACGATTACCTGCGGGACAGCGCCAAGCAGCTGCGCGAAGGATTGCGCCATCGCCGCCTGCCGCTCGCGCGCATCCAGGCAGCGGCCGCCAGCCCGATGCTGTTCCGCCATATGCTCACCTACATGCCCAACCGCCGTGAAGCCGCGCTGGCGCGCTTCAGCCTGCGCGAACACCTCGCCACCCAGCGCGGCGCGGCCAACGAGTTGAACCTGCGCTGGCAGGATGACGGCCAACGGCTGCAAGCCCAATGGCGCTACAGCAGCGAACTGTTTCGCGGCGAGCGCATCGCCCGCATGGCGGCGCAGTTTGTTGAATTCGCCCGCGCCGCCGTAACCCGACCCACCGCGCGGCTAAGCGAGTTGCCAGCCTGCGCGCCTCAGGAACAGTCGCGCTTGAACGGCCCAGCGCTCGCGCCGAGCGCCGCCACCGCCTTGGCCGCCTTCACCCAGCAGGTCGCGGCCCACCCGCAACGGCTGGCACTGATCGAGGGCGACGCCAGCCTGAGCTACGCCGAGCTGGACCAAGCCGCTACCCGTCTGGCCGAGCGCTTCCAGGCCACAGGCCTGGGTGCCGGCGGCGTGGTCGCACTCGCCTTGCCGCGCGGCACGGCCCTGCTTACCGCCATGCTCGCCAGTTGGAAGGCCGGCGCCGCCTACCTCTGCCTCGATCCGGCCCTGCCCACCTCTCGGCGCCTGCATATGCTCGGTGACAGCGGCGCAATGTTGGTGGCAGGCCTTGGCCCGGCGCCCGCCGAGCTGGGCGAGACACGCTGGCTAAACCTCGACACCTCCGTAGGCTGGGTAGAGCGCAGCGAAACCCAGCAGCCGCCCCCAGCGAAGCCAATCGCCAGCGCCCATCCCGCGCAACCGGCCTATCTGATCTACACCTCAGGCTCCACCGGCATGCCCAAGGGCGTGGTGGTGAGCCAGGGCAATCTGATCCATTACGTCGACGGCGTGCTGCGCGCCCTGCAATTACCGGACGACGCCAGCCTCAGCGCCCTCGCCACGGTGGCGGCGGACTTGGGTTACACCGCCTGGTTCGGCGCGCTGCTCAGCGGTCGCAGCCTACGCCTGATCGACGAAACCCTCGCCGCCGACCCCGAGGCCCTGGCCGCCAGCCTGGCCGAGCAGCCGCTCGATTGCCTGAAGATAGTGCCCTCGCACCTCAAGGCCCTGCTGGCCGTGACCGAGCCGGCGCGCCTGTTGCCGCGCCATAGCCTGGTGCTGGGGGGCGAAGGGCTGGACCTGAGCCTGGTGCAGCGCATCCGCGAACTGGCGCCGGATTGCCGCGTCGTTAACCACTACGGCCCCACGGAAACCACGGTCGGTTGCCTGAGCCATGGCGTGCAAGACCTCGAGCCCAGCCTGTCCGGCTTGGTGCCAGTGGGCAGCCCCCTGGCCAATGTCAGCGTGCAGGTGCTGGATGGCTACCTCAACCCCCTGCCCCAGGGCAGCGCGGGCGAGCTCTATGTGGGCGGCGCCGGTGTTGCCAATGGCTATCTGGGCCAACCGCGGCTGAGCGCCGAACGCTTTATCCCCGATCCCTTCGCCGCCGATGGCAGCCGCCTGTACCGCACCGGCGACCGCGTGCGCATGCTGCCGAACGGTTTGCTGGAGTTCCTCGGGCGCATCGACAACCAGGTGAAGATTCGCGGTTTCCGCGTCGAGCTGGGTGAAGTGGAGGCCTGCCTCAAGGCCTGCCCCGAGCTGCGCGACGCCGTGGTGCTGGCGCAACCGGCGGCCAGCGGCGACGGCCTGCGCCTGGTCGCTTACCTGGTCGCGGCCCAGCCCATCCAGCTGGACGAACTGCGCCAGCGTCTGGCCAAGCAATTGCCCGACTATATGCTGCCCGCCGTCTTCGTCGAACTGGCCGAGCTGCCGCGCCTGGCCAACGGCAAGGTGGATCGCAAGAACCTGCCGCTGCCCACGGAAACCGCCACCGCCAAAGCCGCAGAAGGCGCGCCGCGCGATGGCGTGGAAGAATCCCTGGTGCAGCTGTGGAGTGCCCTGCTGCAACGCGAATCGCTGTCGATCCACGACGACTTCTTCGCCCTCGGCGGCGATTCCATCCTGGCCCTACAACTGATCGCCAAAGCCCGTCAGGTCGGCCTCAAATTCAGCCCCAAGCAGTTGTTCGCCCAGCCGACCATTGCCAGCCTGGCAGCGACCCTGGATTGCCCCGCGCGCAAGCTAGAAGCGCAATTGCTGCTGCTCTGGCGCGAGCTGCTGGGGCAGCCTGAGCTGGCCCGCCGGGACGATTTCTTCGGCCAAGGCGGCGATTCGATTTTGGCCCTGCAACTGATCGCCAAGTGCCGCCAGGCCGGGCTCAAGTTCAGCCCCAAGGAACTCTTCGCACACCCCAGCGTTGCAGCGCTGGCCGGTTTGCTGCTAAGCCGCGCACCTGCCACCGGTAGCGCGCCCGCGCAAGCCGCCGCGCCGCGTTTGGCGCCGTTCGCCCTGAGTACGCTCGCCGCCGAACAGCTGCGCGAGCTGGCCGGCGCCGAATTGGAGGATGCCTATCCGCTGTCGCCGCTGCAAAAAGGCCTGCTGTTCCACAGCCTGCTGGAAGGCGACAGCGGCGTTTACGTCAACCAGTTGCAAGCCGAGCTGAGCGGCCCCTTCGCCCCTGAACCCTTCCTTGCCGCCTGGCGCGCGGCGGTCGCCGCCCATCCGCTGCTGCGTACCGGCGTGCTTTGGCAGGGTCTGGACGAGCCCGTGCAGGCGGTCTATCGCCAGCTGGAGTTGCCGGTAACACTGCTGGATTGGAATGAGCTGGACGAGTCGGCCCGTCAACGAGCCCTCGACGCTTACTGCCAGGCCGACCGCGTTCAGGGTTTCGCCCCGGATCGCCCGCCGCTGCAACGCCTAGCCCTGATCCGTCTGGAGGAACAGCGCTGGTGGCTGGTGTGGAGCCGCCATCACCTGATCGCCGACGGTTGGAGTTCGGTGCTGTTGCTGGAGGAAATCCTCACCCGTTACAGCGGCAGCACCCCGGCGCCGCGCCCTGCCTACCGCGACTATATCGGCTGGCTGGCCGCGCAACCGACCCAGGACGCGACGGCATTCTGGCAAGGCAGGCTGCAAGGCTTCGAAGGCAGCGGCTCGCTGCCGATGCTGGCCGCGCCGCGCCCCGGCCAGGCGGTGGACTACCTGACCCGCGGGCTGAGCTTCGACGCCGCGCAAACCCTGCGCCTGAACCAGGCGGCCAAGCGCGCCAAGGTCACCCTCAATACCCTGATCCAGGCCGCCTGGGCGCTGTTGCTGGCGCGCTACAACGACCAGCCCGATGTGATCATCGGCGTCACCAGCAGCGGTCGGCCAAGCGAACTGCCCGGCGCCGACAGGATGCTCGGGGTCTTTATCAACACCTTGCCGTTGCGCCTGCAAGCGCTGCCGCAGCTGACGCTGGCGGATTTCCTGCGGGCGGTCCAGGACGCCAGCGTCGCCCTGCGCGAACACGAGCAAACGCCACTGGCCGAAATCCTGCAAAGCCAGGATCGCGGCGCCGCACTGTTCGACACCCTGCTGGTGTTCCAGAACCTGCCGGCCGCCGCCGAGCGGCAGTTGCGGGTTGGCGAACTGAGTCTGCGCGCCCTGGATAACCTGGAACAGACCAACTACGGCCTGACCCTGGAAGCCCTGCCGGGACGCCAACTGCAACTGCTGTTCAGCGCCGACGCCCAGCGTCTGCCGGAGCCGCTGTTGCTGGCCCTGATGGATCATATGCGCCAGCTGCTGCTGGCGATGGATAGCCCCGCGGCAACCCGCCTCGGCCAGATCGGCCTGCTGGGTGCGAGAGAGCAGGCGCGCCTGGCCGAATGGGGCCGCCACGACGCCGATTACAGCCTCGAACCCGATTGGCAAACTCGGGTCGCCGCGCGGGTCGCCACTCACCCCGAACGCATCGTTGCCCGTTGCGGCGACGCAAGCCTGACCTACGCCCAGCTCTGGCAGCGCTCCGAAGTCTTGGCCCGCGGTATGCGTGCCCTCGGCGCGCAGGCCGATCAGCCGGTGGCGCTGCTGGCCGAACGCGGCCTGGAACTGCTCTGTTTGATGGTCGCCACCCTGCGCGCCGGTGCCGCCTGGTTGCCGCTGGAACCGACGCAGCCGCCAGCCCGCTGGCAGCACGTATTAAACCGCGCGAATCGGCCACTGGTGATCTGCAACGAGGTGCATCGCGCCGCCCTGGCCGAGCACTACGATGGCCCTATCGCCGTGCCCGCCGAGCTGCTGGCGCGCAGCGTCGATGGCCAGCTACCGACCACCCCGGCACGCCCCGAACAACTGGCCTATGTGCTCTTCACCTCCGGCTCCACCGGCCAGCCCAAGGGCGTGATGGTCAACCGCGCCGGCATGCTCAACAACATGCTGGCCAAGCTGGCGCCGCTGGGCTTGAGCGAAGAGGACGTGATCGCCCAGAGCGCGCCGGCCTGTTTCGATATTTCGGTGTGGCAGACCCTCACCGCACCGCTGTTCGGCGCCTGCGTGGAAATAATCCAGGACGCGGTGGTGCGCGACCCGCAGGCCCTGCTCGCACTGCTCGCCAGCCGCCGGATCAGCCTGCTGGAGCCGGTACCCGCCCTGCTGCATGCCTTGCTGGAGGTCCAGGGCGAACGCCAGGTCGAACTGCCCGCGCTGCGCTGGGTGCTGCCCACCGGCGAGGCGCTGCCGATGCCGACCGCCCGCGCCTGGTTCGAGCGCTACCCGGCTATCCCGCTGATGAACGCCTACGGCCCGGCCGAATGCTCGGACGACGTGGCCTTCCACCCCTTGCACCAGGCTCCCGAAGAAGGCGGCAGCGTCGCCATCGGCAGCCCCACCGCCGGGGCCGAGCTCTATGTCCTGGGTCACGACCTCAACCCGCTGCCGGTCGGCGTACCCGGCGAACTGGCCATCGGCGGTATCGGCGTCAGCCGTGGCTACCTGGCCGACCCCGCGCGCACTGCCGCCAGTTTCGTGCCCAACCCCTTCGGCGCGCCGGGCAGCCGCCTGTACCTGAGCGGCGACCTGGCCCGCTGGCGCGCCGACGGCGTGCTGGAATACCTGGGGCGCAAGGACTTCCAACTCAAGCTGCGCGGTTTCCGCATCGAACCCGGCGAAATCGAGGCCTGCCTGGAACGCCACCCGGCGGTGCAGCGCGCCCTGGTCAACCTGCAACGCCTGGGCGAAAGCGAACTGCTGGTGGCCTATTGGCAAGGCGATGACGGCGCCATGGCCGAGGAAGCCGAACTGGCCAGTTATCTGCGCGGCGAACTGCCGGCCTATATGCTGCCCTCCGCCTGGGTGCGGGTGGATAGCTGGCCGCTGAATGGCAACGGCAAGGTCGATCGCAAAGCATTGCCGGCACCGCGCCTGGACAGCGCGCTGATCGAGCCGCCCCAAGGCGAAACCGAGCAACGCCTGGCCGAACTCTGGGCAGCGCTGCTGCCACCGCAGGCCTTGGGTCGCCACAGCCACTTCTTCGAGGCGGGCGGCCATTCGCTGCTGGCCACCCGCCTGCTGGCCCGAGTACGCCAGGCCTGGGCGGTGGACCTGCCGCTGCGCGCGGTGTTCGAAGCGCCGAGCCTATGGCAGATGGCCGAGCGTCTGGATGCGCTGCTCGCCCAACCCGCCAGCCTGTCGACAATCCCAGCGCTAGGCCCGGTGGAACGCAGCGCCGAGATGCCGCTGTCGCCCAGCCAGCAACGCCTGTGGCTGGTGGATCGCCTGCAGGGTGGCGCCGCCTACAACATGGCGGCGACCCTGAGCCTGGACGGCGAACTGGACGTGGCGGTGCTGCAAGCCACCTTCGCCGCCCTACTGCAACGCCATGAGGTGCTGCGCACCGCCTACCCGGATAACGACGGCGAACCTTGCGCGGTGATAAGCGCGCATCTGGACTTCCACCTGGGCCTGCGCGATCTGTCCCAGCTACCTCCCGCCGAGCGCGAAGCCGAGGCCCAACGGGAAAGCCTGGCAAACCTGCGCCAGCCCTTCGACCTGAGCGAGCCGCCACTGATCCGGGCGCGCCTGCTCAAGCTCGGCGAGCAGCGCCATCATCTGCTGCTGGCCCTGCACCATATGGTCGCCGACGGTTGGTCGGTGGGCGTGTTGTTCGACGAGTTAAGCCAGCTCTACCGCAGCCTGCGCGCCGCCGAGCCGGTCAACCTGGCGCCCCTGCCGCTGCAGTACGCCGACTACGCCGCCTGGCAACACCGCTTACTCAGCGGCGAGCGACTGCAGCGCGAACTGGGCTTCTGGCGTACCGAGTTGGCCGCCGCGCCCCAGGTACTGGCGCTGCCCAGCGACTGGCCGCGCCCGGCCCAGGCCAGCAGCGCCGGCGCAGCACATGCCTTCCGCGTACCCGCTGCCTTGCTCGAGCGCCTGGAAGCCCTGGTCCATACCGAGGGCGCCAGCCTCTATATGGTCCTGCTGAGCGCCTTCCAACTGCTGCTGCACCGCCTCAGCGGTAGCGACGACCTGCTGCTCGGCACCGACGTGGCCGGCCGCGAAGCCCGCGAACTGGAAGGGCTGATCGGCTTCTTCGTCAACGTCCTGCCGCTGCGCTCGCGCCTGCAGCCGAGGGCACGCTTCGTCGACCTGCTGGCCGCCACAAAACGCACCTGCCTGGCCGCCTTCGAGCACCAGACGCTGCCCTTCGAGCGCATCGTCGAGGCCCTGGAGGTACCCCGCGACCGCAGCCGCAACCCGCTGGTGCAGGCCCTGTTCGTGATGCAGAACACCCCGCAGAGCGACTTCGCCATCCCCGGCCTGGCTATCCAGCTCCAGCCGCCCGCCGAACGCAGCAGCAAGTTCGACATGGCGCTGTTCCTCGAACGCGAAGGCGGCGACCTGTGTGCCGACTGGGTCTACGCCAGCGCCTTGTTCAAGGCCGAACGCATCGCCGCTCTGGCCGATGCCTGGGTCGCGGTACTGGAACAGGCCGTCGCCGCGCCCCAGGGTGCAGTCGCCGCTTTCACCTTCACACTGCCGCAATCGGAGCCTTCCTGCATGGCCAAGAACCCGCCATCGACCAGCAAACTCGACAAACTGAAAAAACTCGCGCCGCGCACCAGTGCCGCGCCGCGGCCGCTGATCAAGACCCGGCCGCTGATGGACGGGCGCGACTTCCCGCTGCTGATCGAACCGGCGACCCCCGACCTCGACCCGGTGGGCTGGGCGCGCAGCTCGCGCGACCTGATCGACACCCTGCTGTGCCGTCACGCCGGCCTGCTGCTCCGTGGCTTCGCCCTGCACAGCCCGCAGGATTTCGAAGCCTTCGCCGAGGCCATCCACCCCGGTCTGTTCGGCGGCTATGGCGACCTGCCGAAGAAGGAAGGCGGGCGCAATATCTACCGCTCCACGCCCTACCCCGAGCGGGAAATGATCCTCTACCACAACGAGAGTTCGCACCTGCCGCGCGCGCCGCGCAAGCAGTGGTTCTTCTGCGAACAGCCGTCGCCGGTGGGCGGCGCCACCCCCATCGTCGATTGCCGCGAGCTGTACCGGCGTTTGCCGACGGAGCTGGCGCAAACCTTCGAAAGCAAGGGCCTGCTCTATGTGCGCACCTTCACCAAGCGCCTGGATGTGAGCTGGCAGGAGTTCTTCAAGACCGACGAGCGCGCCGAGGTGGAGGCCCAGTGCCGCGCCAGCGGTACCGAGTTCGTCTGGCTGGCCAATGACGAATTGCAGACCCGCACCCGCTGCCCGGCGGTGATCCGCCACCCGCTGAGCGGCGAGCGCAGCTTCTTCAACCAGGTGCAGTTGCACCACGTGCATTGCCTGGAGCCGGAAGTGCGCGAGGACCTGCTGGCCCTGGTCGGTTTGGAGCGCATGCCGCGCCACGTCTACTTCGGCGACGGCAGCTCGATCGACGATGAGGTGATGGCGCTGCTCGGTCGCCTCTACGAGGAGTGCGCGGTGCGCTTCGACTGGCAGCGCGGCGACGTGGTGATGCTCGACAACCTCCTGGCCGCCCACGCCCGCGACCCCTACGAGGGCCCGCGCAAGATCGCGGTGGCCATGGGCGACCTGCACGAGCCGGCACAACTGTTGAATAACCGCAGCGAAATGGAATTGCAGAATTGAACGACATGCACGAAATCGACTCGGGATACCCCCTCAGCCCGGAACAACAGGTCGCCCTCGACGCCGGCCGCCCGGCGGCGCAGCTGCGTATCGCCCTGACCGGCGCGCTGGATGAACAGCGCCTGCGCCAAGCGCTGCTCGCCCTGGTGGCGCGCCACGAAAGCCTGCGCATGGCCCAGCGTGCATCAAAGCTGTATCGCGGCCTGCGCCAACACCTGATCGAGGCCGAGCTGGATTGGCAGACGCTGGACCTGCGCAACGCGGCGGACAGCCTGGAAGCGCGCGTGGCCGAGCTGTGCGCCCAGCCGTTCGCCCTGGACAGCGGCCGCCTGCTGCGCGCCGTATTGGTCCGCCTGGACCAGTGCGATTGGCAATTGGCGTTGAGCCTGGCGCCCAGCGCCGGCGACCGCCTGAGCCTGGAAACCCTGTTCGCCGAACTGCCACAGGTCTACGAGCAGCCATACGCCGAACTGGAGGAGGTGGTCCAGTACACCCAATTTATCGACTGGCGCGCCGAGCTGGAGGCCGATGCCGAGGCCGAAACCGGCCGCGCCTACTGGGCCGACCTCGGTCTCGAGCAACTGCCCGCGCTGCGTCTAGGCTACCGTCGCCAGGCCCAGGCCAACAGCCATCAGAGCTGCTTGAGCCAAGCGCTACCCGCCGCGCTGGCGGCAGAACTGGAACGCCTCGCCGAAGCCCGCCAGCAACCCTTGCCGACCCTGCTGCAAGCCGTCTGGTGGGCGCTGCTGGCGCGCATCGGCGGGCAACCGGCCTTTGCCGGCGGTTGGCAACACGACTGCCGGCACGACTACGAGGCCCTGGCCGGCGGAGTCGGCGTTTTCGACAAAGTCCTGCCGCTACCGCTGCGCCTCGAACCGAGCGAAGCCTTCTCGCACTGGCTGCAACGCTTGGCGGTTCTGCTCGAAGACCATGTCGGCGCCCAGGAATACTGGTCCCTGAACGAGCCGCAGCAGGCGCACCTCAGCGCCGGCTTCGCCCTCGCCACCCAGCCCGCCGAGCGGCTAGCCGCAGGGTTGAACTGGTGTGCCCTGGCGCTGCCTGGCACCGACCCGCGCTTCGAGCTGGCCCTGCAAGTCCGGCTGGCGGACAGCGGCATCGCTCTGGCCCTGCATCACGACAATGCCCACTACGGACAGGACGATGCGCGCTGCCTGCTGGAGCAGTACCTGTGCCTGCTGCAACAGCTGCCGGCGCACGCCGACGCGCCCATCGCCGAACTGAATCTCAGCCCGGCCGCCCATCGCTCGCGCCAACTGGCCCTGTGCGGTGCGGCTCGTGATTTCGGCTCGGCCAGCCTGCCGGCGCGCCTTGCCCACTGGGCGGCGCTCACCCCCGAGGCCGAGGCCTTGCAGGCCGGCGAGCTGCGGCTCAGCTACCGCGAACTGAACGAGCGCGTCGAGCGCCTGGCCGCCGCGCTGCAAGCCCGTGGCGTCGGTGCAGAAAGCCGCGTGGCGCTATTGCTGCCGCGTTCCGCCGAGCTGGTGCTGGCGCTGCTGGCGACGCTGCGCGCCGGGGCCGCCTATGTGCCGCTGGACCCGAACTGGCCGGCCGCGCGCCTGCAGAAAATCCTCGTCGATGCCCAGCCGCAACTGTTGCTGAGCGAGTCGCCGAGAGAGGATCTGCACGGTCACAGCTTGCGCCTCGCCGATCTTCTAAGCGATAGCCAAGCCGAGTTGGCGCCGCTCGACAGCATCCGCCTAGAGCATGCCGCCTACCTGCTCTACACCTCCGGCACCAGCGGCGAGCCCAAGGGCGTGGTGATCGAACACCGCCAACTGCTCAACTACAGCGCCGCCGTCAGCGAAGCGCTGGAGTTGAACGCCTGCCGGCGCTTCGCCCTGACCTCCTCGGTGGCCGCAGATCTGGGCAATACCAGCTTGTTCGGCGCCCTGTGGAACGGCGCCTGCCTGGTGGTGGCCAGTGACGTGGAGAGCACCGATGCCGCCGCCTTCGCCCGTTTCCTTCGTGCGCAGCGCATCGATTGCCTGAAGATGGTGCCCTCGCACCTCGCCGCACTGCTCGAAGACGAGGCCGCAAGCCTGCCGGCAACCCTGATCCTCGGCGGCGAAGCCACCCCGCCCGCACTGCTGGAGCGTATCCGCGGCCTGGCTCCGAGCTGCCGCATCCACAACCACTACGGCCCCACCGAAACCACGGTCGGCCTGCTGGTGCACAGCCTAGGACACAACCCTTGCGCTGACGACAGCCTGCCGCTCGACCGCGCCCTGGCCAACGGCTACGCCTACGTGCTGGAAGCCGGCGCCGAGGGCTTGCGCCCGGCGCCGCTGGGCGCCGTCGGTGAGTTGTACCTGGGCGGCGCGCAGCTGAGCCGCGGCTACCTCAATCGCGAGTCCGATGCCTTTATCGACGACCCGCTGCGCCCCGGCCAACGCCTCTACCGCAGCGGCGACCGTGCTCGCCTGCTGCCCGACGGCCGCCTGCAACTGCTCGGCCGGCTCGACCAACAGCTGAAGATCCGCGGCTTTCGCGTCGAACCGGACGAGCTGGAGGCCGCACTCCTGGCCCTCGCCGGCGTAAGCCAGGCGGCGGTGAAGGTCGCCGGCGAACAGCTGCACGCCTATGTGGTCAGCCAACGCCCCGTAGATGAACTGCTAAGCGAACTGCGCGGACAACTGCCGGATTACCTGCAACCGACCCGCCTGCTCAAGCTGGCTGCGCTGCCGCGCATGGCCAACGGCAAGATCGACCGCCAGGCCCTGCCCGACCCCAGCAATCAGGACGACGACAGTGCAATGCAAGCACCGCGCGATGCCCTGGAAACCCTGCTCGCCAACCTCTACGCCGAACTGCTGGAGCGCGATGCAGTGGGCACTACCCAGAGCCTGTTCGACCTCGGCGGCCATTCGCTGATGGTGATCAAGCTCTGCGCGCGGCTGCGCAAGCTGCTGCAAATCGAAGTGGCCCCCGGCCTGGTCTTCGATCACCCCAGCGTCGCCACATTGGCCCAGGCCATGCGCGGCTTGGAAAGCGTGCCAGGGCGCCTGGAGCAGATCGCCGAACTGCGCCTCAAGCTCGCCGCCATGACCCCGGAAGAACGCGCGGCCCTGCAGGCCCGTGCGAAAGCAGCCGAAGGGCAACCGAGTTGAGCGCCTCCCCAGGGCGCAATGCGCCACTCCATCCACGAGGGAGAGCGGGCGACTTCATGGATCGCACCAAGCCTCAAACCCCTCACCCCAACGGGGAGAGGGAGCATTCCGCGTCTGCCGCGAAACAGCGCTCGAGCGGAACCGCCATGCGGCGAGCTACGCCTATCCATCCCCTCGCCCCTCTGGGGAGAGGGCTAGGGAGAGGGGGCGATTTTATGGCCCGCAGCGAGATTCGAATCCCTCATTCCAGCCCTTTCCCCACCAGGGAGAGGGCGCGTTTCGCGGCCGCCGCGACGCAGCACTCGACTTAAAAGAGATTTCTTATGGAATTCGACGCCAAAACCCTGGCCGAACGCATCGCCAAGCTCGCTCCGGAAAAACGCGAGGGTTTTATCCGCGCCCTGGCCGACAAGGGCATTCGCCTGACCCGCCTGCCCATAGTCGCCGCACCGCGCGATGGGGCCGTGCCGCTGTCCTATGCCCAGCAGCGCCTGTGGTTCCTGATGCAGCTGGAACCCGACAGCGCCGCCTACAATATGCCGGCCGCCCTGCGCCTGCGCGGCAAGCTGGACCTGGCCGCGCTGCAACGCAGCTTCGCCCGCCTGGTGCAGCGCCACGAAGTGCTGCGCAGCAGCTTTCACCAGGCCGAAGGCGCAGCCGAGCAGATCGTCCATGCCGCCCTGCCGCTGGCGATAGGCGAGACCGATCTGGCCGGATTGCCGGCACCCGAGCGCGAACAACGCCTGCGCCAGGTGATCGACGCCGAGGCCAACACCCCCTTCGACCTGAGCCAAGGCCCGCTGCGCTTGCAGGTGGTACGGCTGGCGGCGGACGAGCATGCCCTGCTGCTGACCGCCCACCATATAGTCGCGGATGCCTGGTCGCTGGGCGTTCTCACCCGCGAACTGGCGGCCTGCTACGGCGCGCTCACCCAAGGTGGCGAGCCAACATTGGCGGCGTTGCCGATCCAATACGCCGACTACGCGCTGTGGCAGCGCAACTGCCTGGCCGGCGCCGCGCTGGAGCCGGAACTGGCCTACTGGACCGCCCAACTGGGCGGCGAACAGCCGGTGCTGGAACTGCCCAGCGACCACCCACGACCCAAGCTTGCCAGCGGCCGCGGCGGACGCCACAGCCTGCACCTGGACGCCGAACTGAGTGCCGGCCTCAACCGCCTGGCCCGCGAGCGCGGCACCACCCTGTTCAGCGTGCTGCTGGCGGCCTTCGACGTGCTGCTCTACCGCCTCAGCGGCCAGACCGACCTGCGCGTCGGCGTACCTGTGGCCAACCGCACCCGCCTGGAAACCGAGGGGCTGATCGGTTGCTTCGTCAACACCCTGGTGCTGCGCGCCGAGCTGGATGGTCAGCAACCTTTTATCGCGCTGCTGGATCAGGTCAAAGCCGCCAGCCTGGCCGCCCAGGCCCACCAGGAATTGCCGTTCGAGCGCCTGGTGGAAGCCCTGCAACCCGAGCGCGATCTCAGCCACCCGCCGCTGTTCCAAGTGCTGTTCAATCTGCTCGATAGCCAGCAACCGCGCCGCCTGGAACTGCCGGGGCTGAGCATCGAGTCGATCGAACGCGAGCAGAGCGCCGCGCAATTCGACCTCAGCCTGGACATGGCCGAGCGTGCGGGGCAGTTGGAAGCCTGCTTCAGCTTCAACCGCGACCTGTTCGACGACGCCACCGTTGCTCGCTACGCAGCGGGTTTCGAGCGCTTGCTGCGCGGCATTCTGGCTAACCCCGATTGCCGCGTCGGCCAATTGCCGCTGTTGGGCGAAGCCGAGCAAAGCGCGCTGCTGGCCGAATGTCAGGCGCGGATGCAACTGCCGGCCGCACAGCTGGTGCACCTGCGCCTGGCCGCCCAGGCCGTCGCCACGCCCGCGGCGCCCGCCTTGGTGCTGGACGATTGCACCTGGAGCTACGCCGAACTCAACCAGCGCGCCAACCGTATCGCCCACCAGCTGCTGGCCCTGGGCCTGCCGGCCGAGGCGCGTATCGGCCTGTGCCTGCCGCGTGGCCTGGAGATGGTCGCGGCGCTGTTCGGCACGCTCAAGGCCGGTCTGGCCTTCGTGCCGCTGGACCCGGATTTCCCCGCCGAACGCCTGACCCATATGATCGAGGACGCCGGTATCCGCCTGCTGCTGGTGGCACCGCAAACACTGACCGCCACCGAGGCCCACAGCCAACTGCAACGCCTCGAGATCACCCAACTCGATCAAGGCCCGGAACATGACCCGGTCGTGGCCGTGCACCCGGCGCAACTGGCCTACCTGATGTACACCTCCGGTTCCACCGGCAAGCCCAAAGGCGTGGCCATCGACCATCAGGCCCTGGCCGGACACAGCGAGGTGGCGCTGGGCTTCTTCGAGCTGAGCGCGGCCGACCGGGTGTTGCAATTCTCCACCTTCAATTTCGACGGTTTCGTCGACCAGCTTTTCCCCGCCTTGTGTTGCGGTGCCTGCGTGGTGCTGCGCGGCCCCGAGCTGTGGGACAGCCAGGAATTCCAGCGTCGCCTGCTGCGCCATGGCATCAGCGTGGCCGACCTGGCCACCGCCTACTGGTACCAGCTGGCCCAGGATTTCGCCGCCGAGCCGCCCACCGACTGCGGCGCGCTGCGTCTGGTCAGCGCCACCGGCGAGGCGATGCCGCCCGAAGGGCTGAGCGCCTGGCGCCAAGCCGGATTGAGTCGGGTGCGGCTGCTTAACACCTACGGCCCCACCGAAGCCACGGTGACCGCCAGCGTGCAGGACTGCCAGGCCTGGGCTAGTGGCGCCCGGCCGCTGCCGCTGCAGATGCCGATCGGTCAGGCCCTGCCCGGCCGCGCCTTCTACCTGCTGGACCGCGACGGCAACCTGGCACCGCCCGGCGTGCCCGGCGAGCTGTGCATCGGCGGCGAGTTGCTGGCCCGTGGTTACCACGGTCGTCCGGCCTTGAGTGCCGAACGCTTCGCCCCCGATCCCTTCGGCCCGCCGGGCAGCCGTCTGTACCGCACCGGCGATCTGGCGCGGTGCCTGGCCGATGGTGCCATCGAATACCTCGGACGTATCGACCAGCAGGTAAAGCTGCGCGGTTTCCGCATCGAACTGGGCGAGATCGAAGCGCGCCTGCAAAGCCATCCGGCCGTGCGCCAGGCGCTGGTGTTGGTGCGCGAAGACCGCCCCGGCGACCGCCGTCTGGTCGCCTATGTGGTGCCTCACGGCGAGGCGCCCGCCATCGACAGCTTGCGCGAACATCTAGCCGAAGCCCTGCCGGATTACATGCTGCCCGCCGCCTTTGTCAGCCTGCCGACGCTGCCGCTGAGCCCCAACGGCAAGCTCGACCGCAAGGCCCTGCCGCTGCCGGAATACGGCGCGGATAACCACGACCTGGCGCCGCCGCGCAATGCCCAGGAACGCGCGCTGGAGGAAGTCTGGCAAGCGGTGCTGGGGCTGCAAACCGTCGGCATCCACGACAACTTCTTCGCCCTCGGCGGCCATTCGTTGCTGGCCACCCAGCTGGTGGCGCGGTTGCGCCGTCAACTGAGTATCGAGCTGCCGCTGCGGACGGTGTTCGAAGCACCGACCATCGCCCAGATGGCCGAACGCTTGCCCGCGAGCGATGCAGCGGTGGAGCAACCGATTGCCATCGCCCCGCGTCCGGCCTCGGCTCTTGCGGCCCTGCCGTTGTCCCACGCCCAGCAGGGCATGTGGTTTATCCAGCAACTGGAACCGAACAGCGCCGCTTACCACATTCCCAGCGCCGCCCGGTTGCGCGGTCATCTCGATAGCGCCGCCCTGCACGCGGCTTTCCAAGCCCTGGTGCGGCGTCATGAGGCCCTGCGCACTAGTTTTCAGGAACAGAACGGCGAGCTGACGCAGCTGATCCACGGCGCTGTCGAGCTGCCGCTGCCGCTGATCGATCTCGGCCATCTAGCGCCCACAGAGCGCGAAGCGGCGGCCCGCCATTTGCTGATCGAGGAGGCCACCCGCCCCTTCGACCTGAACCAGGCGCCGCTGCTGCGCTTGACCCTGGTGCGCCTGGCGGCCGACGAGCATCTGCTGTTGCTGGTGCTGCACCACATAGTCGCCGACGGCTGGTCCATGGGCGTGTTGGTCAGCGAGCTGGCGCAACTTTATCGCGCCGCCCTGGAAGACCGCGAAGCCGCCTTGCCGGCCCTGCCGATCCAGTACGCCGACTATGCCGCCTGGCAACGCCAACGCCTCGATGGCGCAGGCCTGGAACGCCAGCTCACCTACTGGCATCAAGCCCTGGGCGAGCCCCAGGCGCCGCTCGATCTGCCCGCCGACCGACCACGGCCGGCGGCCATGAGCGGCCGTGGCGGGCGTCACCGTTTCAGCGTCGAGCGCGCCACCGCCAGTGCTTTGCACGACCTCTGCCGGCAGCACGGCGCCACCCTGTTTATGGGGCTGCTCGGGGCTTTCCAAATCTGGCTGCACGCCCATAGCGGACGGCTCGACCCCATAGTCGGCACCGATGTGGCCAACCGTGGCCGGGCCGAAACCGAAGGCGTGGTCGGCTTCTTCCTCAACCAACTGGCGCTGCGCGCGGATCTGGCCGGCAACCCTAGCTTCAGTGCACTGCTGACCCGGCTGCGCACCCAGGTGCTGGATGCCTACAGCCATCAGGAACTGCCGTTCGACAAGCTGGTGGAAGCTCTCAACCCGGTGCGTAGCCTGGCCCACAGCCCGCTGTTCCAGGTCAAGCTGGTGTTGCAGAATCAGCCGGAAGGCACCCTCGAAATGCCCGGCCTGGAGGTATTGCCCGAGCCGATCGAGCACGGCCAGGCCCAGCTCGACCTGCACCTGACCGTGGAAGAAACCGAGCGCGGCCTCGACTGTACCTTCAAATACAGCGCCGATTTGTTCGAGGCCACGACCATCGCGGCCTTCGCCGAGGAATTCAGCGCGCTGCTGGCGCAAGTCGCCGCCGCCCCCGACACGCCCCTGGCGACCCTGGCCCAGAGCATTAGCCAGCGCGCCCGCGAACGCCGTCTGGCCGAGCAGCAAGCCCGTAGCCAGCAGGGCTTGGCGCGCCTCGGCGGCGCCCGGCGCAAATCCCTTGTCACCACCGAATCCCTGGAGGGCTAGGCCCATGACCACTTCCCCGACCCTCGGCGGCATGCGCCGTAAAGCCATCCGCCTGGAACAAGACGCCCTGGTGCGCTTCACCCCGCTGCTGCCCGGCCAAACATTTCCCCTGCTGTGCGAGCCGGCCACCGCCGGGGTCAGCCTCCAGGCCTGGGCCGAACGCCAGCGTGAATTGCTGGAAAGCAAGTTGCTGGAACACGGCGCGATTCTCTTTCGCGGCTTCGCCGTGGGCTCGGCCAATGAGTTCGACCAGTGCATCAGCGCCCTCTCCGGCGGTGCCCTGGAGTACCGCTTCCGCGCTTCGCCGCGCACCCAGGTCAATCCTGGGCTGAATATCTACACCTCCACCGACTACCCCCAGGACCAGCGGATCTTTCCGCACAACGAGCATTCCTACTCGCCGGTGTTTCCGCTGAAGATCTTCCTCTGGTGCGACGTCGCCCCCGAGTGGCGCGGCGAGACGCCGATCGGCGACTGCCGCGCCATCACCCGCGCGATAGATCCGGCGATCCGCGAACGCTTCGCCGAGAAAGACATCATGTATGTGCGCAACTACGGCGACGGCTTCGGCCTGCCCTGGCAGACGGTGTTCCAGACCGAGGACCGCGCCCAGGTCGAGGCCTACTGCGCCAGCGTCGGTATCGCCGTGGAATGGAAAGAGGGCAATCGCCTGCGCACCCGCCAAGTCGGCCCGGCGCTGGTGCGCCATCCGCGTAACGGCGAAATCCTCTGGTTCAACCACGCCACCTTCTTCCATGTCAGCACCCTGCCGGCCTCGGTGCGCGACGCCCTGCAAGCCGACTTCGCCGACGACGACCTGCCGCAGAACACCTTCTACGGCGACGGCAGCCCAATCGAACCCGAAGAGCTTGAGCATCTGCGCGCGGTTTACCTGCAGCAGATGATCGAGTTCCCCTGGCAACACGGCGACGTGCTGCTGCTCGACAACATGCTCGCGGTGCACGCGCGCAACGAATACAACGGCCCGCGGCGAATTTTGGTGTCCATGGCCGAGGCGCTGAATAGCAGCGACGTGGCGCTCTAGTTTTTGCTCCCCTCTCCCTCCGGGAGAGGGGCCGGGGGTGAGGGAAATACGCCCCACCCCATGCCCAGTCATTTTCCCAGGCCAACGAATATGTCTATCGAAGGTTTCCGCCCCGCTCTGCAACAAACCCGTCACTGGCGCATAGCCCCGCATGCCGTCGCGCACCTGCGCGCCGAGCTGCCGGCCGCCATCGACCCGCAACGCCTGCACGCCGCCCTCGGCCAACTGCTGGCGCGCCATGAAATCCTGCGTACCCGCCTCACCGCCGTGCCCGGCATGCAACTGCCGGTGCAGGTGATCGCCGAAGAGCTGAACTTCAGCTGGCAAGTGGTGGAAGCCAGCACGGCGGACGCCGAAGCCCGCCTGCAGGCCGAGCTAGCCGCCAGCGCAGCCAACCCCGAACAACCGCCCCTGGCCGCCGCCCTGCTGTGCAACGGCCCGAGCAACCAGCTGTTGCTGGCCTTGCCGGCCGCCAACGCCGACGCCGAGACCCTGGAACTGCTGCTAAGCGAACTCGCCGCCCTTTACCAAGGCCAGCCCCTGGACGACGAGCCGGTGCAGTACGCCGACTTCGCCGAATGGCAGCACGAACTGATCAGCGGCCCGGACGGCGATGCCGGCCGCGCTTTCTGGCAGCGCCAGCAGGCGGCGGAGCTGCTGAGCCCAGTCCATCCCTGGCAGAATCCACGGGCGGAACAGGGCTACCGGCCGGCGCGGATCGAAAAAAACCTGTCCGCATCCGCCCATGACCGCCTGCACAGCACCCTCGCCGGGCTGGCCACGCAACCGGCAACGGTTTTCGGCCTGTGCTGGGCGGCGCTGCTGCAACGTCATCTGGGCTTGCCGCGCCTGCTGCTCGGCTGCTGCCATGCAGGCCGTAACGACGCCACGCAAACCGCCTTCGGCGCGTACGCCAAGGCGCTGCCGCTACTGTTCGCGGTGGATGAAAACCAATCCCTGGCGGCGCTTTGCGGTGAGTTCGGCGCGCTGCTGGCGGAGGCCGAAGCCTGGCAGGAAAGTTGGCCCGGCGAGGCGCCGGGGTTGCCCTTCAGCTTTCGCTATAGCCAATCCACACCTTGCGCCTGGCCGATTGCGGAGCTGCAGGCCGACGGCGATCCCGCGACCCTGATGCTCGACGTGCAAGCGCGCGACGGCCAGTTCGCCTTCGCCCTGCGCTATGACGCGAGCCGCTTCACCGGACATGCCGCCGAGCTGATCCTCGAGCAGTTCCTGAGCCTCTGCGAGCAGGCCTGCTCCGCCAGCCAACGCCCGCTACGCGAGGCCAGCGGCATAGGCGCGCGGCAGGCCGAATGGCTCGCCGAACTCAACCGCACAGAGGCGCACATCGCCGCGCCGGCGCTGCTGCATCAGCTGTTCGAAGCCCAGATCGAGGCCAATCCCACTGCGATTGCCCTCAGCCATGGCGGCGTCCAGCTCAGCTATGCCGAGTTGGAGCGCCAGGCCAACCGCCTGGCCCATCGCCTGCGCCAAGCCGGCCTGCAAGCCGGGCAGCCGGTGGGGCTGTTCCTCGGCCGTTCGAGCGAAGCCATAGTCGCCATCCTCGGCATTCTCAAAGCCGGCGGCGCCTATCTGCCGCTGGATCCGGCCTACCCCGCCGAGCGCCTGGCCGACATGCTGGAGCAAACCCAGGCGCCGCTGCTGCTGAGCGTCAGTGCCCTGAGTGAACGCCTGCCGGTCGGCAACTACCAGACCCTTTGGCTGGACGGCGAAGATGATGCCGAGCTACCCGAACAGCGTCCCGCGGCGATCGGTCACCCGGATCAGTTGGCTTATCTGATCTTCACTTCCGGCTCCACCGGCCGGCCCAAGGGCGTAATGGTTTCGCACCGCAATGCCGTGCACTCCACCAGCGCCCGCTGGCTGGGTTATCAAGAGCCGCTGGCGTCCTTCCTGCTGGTCTCCGGCCTGGCCTTCGATAGCTCGGTGGCCGGCCTGTTCTGGAGCCTCAGCCAAGGCGGCACCCTGTGCCTGCCGCAGGACGGCCAGGTACAGGACACCCTGGCCCTCGGCCGCTTGATCGCCGAGCAACGCATCAGCCATTGCCTGATGCTGCCCTCGCTCTATGCCCAGGTATTGGAACAAAGCGGCGAGCATCTGAGCAGCCTGCGCTGCGCCATAGTCGCCGGCGAAGCCTGCCAGGCGGCGGTGGCGGCGCGGCACCATGAGGTCTGTGCAGGCGCCGCGCTGTACAACGAATACGGCCCCACCGAAGGCAGCGTCTGGTGCAGCCTGTACCGCAGCCGAGGCGAGGAACAGGGCGTGCTGCCGATCGGCCGCGCCATCGCCAACATGCGCGTGCAAGTGCTGGACGAGCGGCTGCAAGCGGTCGCCCCAGGTGTCGCCGGGGAGATCTATATCGGCGGCGCCGGCATCACCCAGGGTTACCTCGGCCGCCCGGATCTCACCGCCGAGCGCTACCTGCCCGACCCTTTCGGCGCGCCGGGCAGCCGCCTGTATCGCAGCGGCGATATCGGCCGGCTCAACGCCGAAGGCGAGCTGGAGTTTCTCGGCCGCGTCGACCATCAGGTGAAGATCCGTGGTTTCCGCATCGAGCTGGGCGAGATAGAGGCGCGGCTGCTGGAACATCCGGCCTTGCGCGAGGCTGCGGTGATCGCTCGGCAAAACCCGGCCGGCGATGCCGAACTGGTGGCCTACATAGTCGCCCGCGACGCCTGCCCCGGCGCGCAAACGCTACGCCAGCACCTGGCCGAGCACCTGCCGGAGCATATGCTGCCGGGCGCCTACGTGGTGCTGCCGGCGCTGCCGCTGACGCCCAACGGCAAGCTCGACCGCGCCGCCCTGCCCGCCCCGGAACGCGGCGGCCAGCGCGCCTATCGTGCACCGCGCAACGAGCGGGAAAGCCTGCTCGCCGGCCTCTGGGCAGAAGTCCTCGGTGTGGAAAAAGCCGGCCTCGACGATCACTTCTTCGAGCTGGGCGGCCACTCGCTGACCGCCACCCGCCTGATTTCGCGCCTGCGTAGCGCTTTGAATATCGAAGTACCGGTGCGCGCACTGTTCCTCCATCCGACCTTGCTCGGTTTCGCCGAACAGGCCCTGCCGCAAGCCGGCGCCCCGGCTCTACCGCCGATCCAAGCGGTCGTTGGCGATAGCGCGCTGCCGTTGTCCTTCGCCCAGGAACGCCTGTGGTTGTTCGACCGCCTGCACTCGGGCACTAGCACCTACAACGTCGCCGAGGCCGTGCGCCTTTCCGGCGAACTCGATCAGCCGGCGCTGGAGCGCAGCTTCGCCGAGTTGCTGCGTCGCCATGCCAGCCTGCGCACCCGCTTCGTGCTGGAAAATGGCCAGCCGCTGCAATATATCGACGCGCCGCACGCCTTCCCACTGGCGCTGCTGGACCTCAGCGGCCTGAGCGAAACCGAGCGCGAGCAGGCGCTGCGCAGCCAACTGGACGGCCTGGCGTTGCAGCCCTTCGACCTGGCCCGCGGGCCGCTGATCCGCGCCGGGCTGATGCGCCTGGACGCACACAACCACGTGCTCTGGCTGTGCCTGCACCATATAGTCACCGACGGCTGGTCGATGCGCGTACTGACCCGCGAACTGATCGCGCTTTACAGCGCATTCAGCGCCGGCCAGCCCTCGCCGTTGCACGAACCGGCGCTGCAATACGCCGACTTCGCCCATTGGCAGCGCCGCCAGCTCAGCCCCGAGGCCCTCAAGCCACAGCTCGACTTCTGGCTCGCCCACCTGGGCAAAGAGCGGCCGCTGCTGCAGTTGCCTGGCATGCGTCCGCGTCCGGCGCTGCCCAGCCATCGTGGCGCCCAGCATGAATTCAGCCTCGACAGCGAGCTGACCCAGGCGCTGCACGGGTTGACCCAGCAACGCGGCGTGACCCTGTTCAGCACCCTGCTCGCCGCCTTCAAGCTGCTCCTCGCCGGGCACAGCGGCCAGCACGATATCCGCATCGGCATCCCGATCGCCAACC
This sequence comes from Pseudomonas anguilliseptica, assembly GCF_900105355.1. Lineage (NCBI taxonomy): Bacteria > Pseudomonadati > Pseudomonadota > Gammaproteobacteria > Pseudomonadales > Pseudomonadaceae > Pseudomonas > Pseudomonas anguilliseptica. The sequence continues at coordinate 2,962,557 of NZ_FNSC01000001.1, read as the reverse complement.
GCAACCAGCAAGCGCTCGAAGGGCTGATCGGCTTCTTCGTCAACACCCTGGCCCTGCGCAGCGACCTGAGCGGTAACCCCTCGTTCGAGGCGCTGCTGGTTCAACTGCACGACAATATGCTGGCCGCCCACGACCACCAGGACCTGCCGTTCGAACAGCTGCTGCAAGCGCTGCCCAATACCCAGCAGCAGAGTGCGCCGCTGCTGCAAGTGATGTTCGACCTGCACCGCGAACGCATCCTCAGCTCCAGCGAGTTCGGCAACTTGCAGATCAGCCCGATAGAGGAAGGCAGCAACCACAGCACCCTGTTCGACCTGATGCTGGATATCGGCGAGCGCGAGCACGGCCTGGTCGCCACCTTCACCTACAGCAGCGACCTGTTCGAACCAGACCATATCGCCCTGCTGGCCGAGGATTATCGGAAAATGCTGCGCAGTGTCGTGCAGCAACCCCAGGCAACTCTAGAGCAATTGAGCGACCAACTCAGCCAGCCGCCCAATGCCAACCAGCGCAGTGCCCTGAAGGCGGAAACCCAGGTCTACGCCCTACTGGAAGATCTGCTGGAGCAGCCTTTCCTCGACCCGCAGAGCAACTTCTTCGAGCAAGGCGGCACCTCGCTCAAGGCAGTACTGCTCTGCGCACGCCTGCAGGATCTGTGGGGTACGGCCATTCCCCCGCAACTGGTGTTCCTGCATCCGCAGCTGGCAGAACTGGTGCGGGTGCTCAAGCCCTATTCGGGCGGCTGGGCTCACTAGATAGAAGCATTACGGATGATGCCCCCGCTCCGGCGGGGGAAGGATCTAACTTCAAGGGAATAAGAGATGGACGACCCAAAGAAAAAAAGCAGGCGTTTTACTCGGCATGGCTGATCGCGACGCTCGCCTTCGCAATCATTCTGTTTGCTGTAATGGCGGAAGATCCATCCTACGGCACGGTTAGGACTTCTTGAGGCCAGATCAATAGTCAATTTGCAATCAGTGTAATTTCCGGCTCAGCTTAACTGGGACCATCAGAGTGCTGGATTTCACATTAGCGGTGAGCGAGCACAAGCTGAAAACTCAGCTTTACTCTCATTTGCATCTAGATAATCATTACGAGGCAATCCTTATGCAGATTCGCAATTGTCTTCTCGCTCTGTTGGCGCAGGTCGCCGCCGTCACCTCGGTGCAGGCTGCCGACGAAGTCGTGGTCTATTCCGCGCGTATCGACGACCTGATCAAGCCGGTATTCGATGCCTACACCGCCAAGACCGGCGTGCCGGTGAAATTCATAACCGACAAGGAAGCCCCGCTGCTGGCACGTCTGCAGGCCGAAGGCGAGCACACTCCGGCCGATATGCTGATCACCGTCGACGCTGGCAACCTTTGGCAGGCCGAGCAGGAAGGCGTGCTCAAGGCACTGAAGTCGGACGTCATCGCCACGAACATCCCGGCGCAGTATCGCTCCAGCACCGGCAGCTGGACTGGCTTGTCGCTGCGTGCGCGGACCATCGTCTACTCCCCCGAGCGAGTCAAAGCAGGTGAGCTGACCACTTACGAAGCCCTGGCCGACAAGAACTGGGAAGGCCGCCTGTGCCTGCGCACCAGCAAGAAGGTCTACAACCAGTCGCTGACCGCCACCCTGATCGAGAACCACGACGCCGAGAAGACCGAAGCCCTGATCAAGGGTTGGGTCGGCAACCTGGCGACCGACGTGTTCCCGGACGACACCGCGCTGATCCAGGCCATCGACGCCGGCCAATGCGATGTCGGCATGGTCAACACCTACTACTTCGGCCGTCTGCAAAAGCAGCAGCCAAACCTGAAAGCCAAGCTGTTCTGGCCGAATCAGGCCGACCGTGGCGTCCACGTCAACCTGTCCGGTGCCGCTGTCACTCAGCACGCCCCACATGCCGAAGCCGCGCAGAAGCTGCTGGAATGGATGACCGGCGAAGAAGCTCAGGGCCTGTTCGCCAGCCTCAATCAGGAGTTCCCGGCCAACCCGAAAGTCGCACCTTCCGAGGAAGTGGCTGCTTGGGGTAGCTTCAAAGCTGACAGCATCCCGCTGGAAGTGGCCGGCAAGCGCCAGGCCGAGGCCACCATGCTGATGGATCGCGCTGGTTGGAAGTGACATCAGCGGCACGTCCACACAACGCCCCGGTCTAAATCGGGGCGTTGTGTTTCTGTCTGACGAGAATTTCGTGCCCACCCCGCCACAGCTTAAAGAGATTATGCCGCAGGATTGGCATCAGAGAGGCGCTCAACCAGTTCTAGCCCAGTGCCATGGTTGCGAGCTCCAGGTATCTACCTGCTTTCGCCACAGCAACCAGGAGCAACAGAATGTGTATGCGCCTGCTGCAACCAGTGTCAGTTGCTCACCGCTATTCGCCTTGCCGTCTCAGCAGCTTTGCCAGTGGCCACAACAATTGCGGGAGCCAAGCGAGGATGAAGGCCAGAGCGAGGCCGCTTGGCGGCAACAGGAGCAACCAGATCAGGCTACCAAAAGCCATCCCTTGGTAAACCCAGGCCAGCAGCAGGCTCAGCACCAGACTGCCCCAGCCGATAGGCGCTACCCACGTTTGGCGCCGAGCATAGACGACCAACATTTTCCAATGTTTGTCCTGAGCCAGTGCCAGGCAAGTCAGGCCGAGCAGATGCAGCACTAGTACGGTGACGACGAGCAGCAATTCAAGCATCTTTCAGTGCCTCGCCTGGCAACGCCCGACTCCCCCGCCGAGCCAAGCGCAGCCAGGCACCGCCAGCCAGCCCTGCCACCAGCAGCAAAACACCATCCACTCCGGCTACCGCCCATTGGCTTTGACCCAGGGTGCGCCATAGATAGTCGCCGGTGCTCAGGCCGTTAAGCAGCAATGCGGCCAGGGCCAGCAAGGCCACCAGCCCGCACTGCGCTCGCCAGGGCGCACGGTGCTCGAAGCGGTAGACGGCCATGATACTGTGCAGCCCCGCAGCCAACCAGGCTGCGAAGAACAGCCAGACCTCCCAACTCGCGCGTAGCGTCAGAGTCGCCGGCAACAAGCGGTTAGCCGCCAGCATGACCAGGGTCGCCAAGGGCAGCCCGGTGATCAGACTGACGGCGAGAACCTGCATCAAGCGCAAGCCGGCACGGCCCTCGGGCAAGCGCAGGCGGCGTTTTTCGATCCAATACAACAGACCGCTGGCCAGCATCAGGCAGCCGCTGATACCGGCAAGGAAATACAGAGCACGCAGCAGCGGCTGCTGGAAGTGCGCCACATGCAGCCCGGCCAGCAGGCTATAGGTGGCAGCCGCCGGTTTGAGCCGCGACTGGTGCAGCAACTGTCCGCTGGCCCCGTCGAAGAACAGAGTCTCACCGTCGCTGCTCAAGCGATCCGCCAGGGAACGGCTGATTTCCACATAGGCGCCAGCGTCGCCCGGGTGCCAAACGCGGACAAAGGTCGGTTCGCCGCCCTGCCATATCGCCCGGGCCTGTGCGGCCATGGCATCCAGGGACGCCAGTCGGCCTGGCTGGCCCAGCGCCGGTCGATTGAAAGTATCGCGTGCCTCGCTGGCGAATTTGCCGGGCTGCTCCGGGTAAGCCGCGAGGAGGCCAGCCGGCAGATACTGGGGAAAACTGATGAGCAGACCGCTCAACAGGATGAGCAGAAAAAACGGCAGGGCGAACACCCCGGACAGATTGTGCAGATCCAGCAAACGCCGCGGCACCTTGTCCGGGCGGAAGCTGAAGAAATCCTTGAACAGCCGCACATGGATCAGTACCCCAGCCACTATCACCAACAAACCGACCATGCTGGCCAGGCCCACCAGCAACAGGCCCAGGTTACCGGCCTCCAGATGCAGCATGTAATGAAAGCGGTAGAAGAAGTCACCGCCCCGGCTACTGGTCGCCGCTACCACACGGCCAGTACCCGGATCGATAAATTGGCTTTGTCCTTGATCCTGTAGATCCCAGGTCTGCAGGCGCAGTACGGGAACCCGGCTGTTGGGCAGCTCCACATACCATTGTTCCAGCGCCTGCCCCGCCGTTAGACGCTCAACCTCAGGCAATACCTGACGGTCCAGGGACAGCTCGGCGGCAGGTGCTGACAACCGCGTCTGCGGCAGCATCCAGCGATCCAGTTCGCTGTCGTACAGGGCCAGGCTGCCCATAAAGAACGCGACGAACAGCACCCCGGCGCTGGTCAGACCGAGCACGCTGTGCAGCCAGAGCATGGCCTGGCGTAAGTTGGCAAACATCAGCCTGCGCCCCAGCCGCGGTTGATCAACCCGAACAAAACGCTAGCCGCCATCAGTACGGCCCAGAGCCGCAGCGGTCGCTGCGTTGCAAGTGCCGCGATAACGAGCGCCGGATAGAGCATAAATCCCAGCAAAGTGCTGGTAATCACCGCCTCGCTACGCTCCAGCCCCAGCTGTAATAACGCAAGGGCGATACACCCCGTCAGGATCCAGATAACCCCATAGCTACCGATCAGTACGGTTAGCAGGTAAGCGCCGCGCGCAAGGGCAGCACTGTTGCCAGAGGCTTTGGCGGCAGTTCGCACTTAGATCTCCTTGAATCGAGCCAGCTCCATCGCACTGCGAATGACACTGGCACCTGCTCGATAAATCGAGGCGGCTACGGGCGGCAAAACGACAAAAGCCCGACTCCCAAAAGAGCCGGGCTTTGTACCTGCGGCAGACCTTAGAACTTGGCGCGCAGGGTCATGGTTGCGGCACGTGGGTCACCCCAGATATTGCCGTCCTGCATGGTATTGATGCGCTGGTAGTACTTCTTGTCGGTCAAGTTGGTGACCAGTAGATCCGCCGACAACTGCGGAGTGATCTGGTAGCCAAAACCGGCATCGAACAGGGTGTAGCCGCTTTGCTGCAGCTTGGCATCCCCCAGTGGGGTGATGGTGTTGTAAGCCTTGCTGACGCTGTTCATGCTCGCCTGCAGATTCCAACGTTGCAAATCACCCGGCAGTTGGTAGCGGGTCCATACGCGCAAGATGTGCTTAGGTGTATAGATTTTGACGGTGTCGGTGCTGTTTAGATGGTCCTTGTGGGTATAGGTGTAGTTGGCGTTCAAGGTCCAGTCGGTGGTTAGCTGGCCGTTGAGTTCGGTCTCGAAGCCGCGGCTGCGGGCCTTCCCCCCGGCAATCGTGCCCTCATTCAGGTCGTCGATGGCGCGGTTTTCCTCCTCGACCTGGAACACGGCAAAGGAGGCTGCCAATGCGCCGTCCAGATACTCGCCCTTGATACCTGCTTCCCACTGCTCGCCCTGCAGCGGTTCGAGCATGCCACCATTGCTATCGCGGGTGCGTGCATCATGCGGATGGAAGACTTCGGCATAGCTGGCATAGAGGGAATAGGTTTGGTTGATGTCGTAAACCAGGCCGACGAAAGGGGTGAACTCGCCGTCTATATTGTCGTTGCTATTGCCGGTGCGGGCAACGCTCGGAGTGTAGGTGGTGTTGTCGAAGTCCCACCAGGAGAGACGCCCGCCCAGTACCAGGGTCAACGGGTCGGCCAGGCTCAGGCGCAGATTGCTGTAGATCCCACGCTGACGTGTATCGGCGAAAACGTCTTGCTGAGGAACCAAGTCAATTTGCGCTGCGCTGACCTGCGGATCGAACAGATCCACCTCTTCGAGAAACTCGGAGTCGAAATCCCCTTTGTTGTGGAATTCGGAACGGCTGTAGTTGGCCCCGAGCAGCAGCTTATGCTCGCGACCGAACAGGCTAAACGGCCCATCAACATAGGCATCCACCTCGTTCTGCTCTTCGCGGTAGTCGAAGCGGATGGCGTTGATGTCCACCACATTGAGCTCTGGGTCTATGCCGAAACCGTTGCGTGCGTATGCCTGGGTCAGGTCGAAGTTATTCTGCGCATGGCGCAGGGACAGCTTGGCCTTCCAGCCACCAGCCAGTTGTTGCTCCAACTCGGCGAAAGCGCTGTCGCTCCAGAAATAGTCACGATTCCAGTCGGCGCCATAGAAATTCGAGCGCGAGACATCGACCAGTGACAGCTTGAAATCACCACCCGGGGTCACCGACAGATAGGACGGCAGCGAACGCTGGGCACCGCGCGCATCCACTTCCTGATGGCTAACGCCCAAGGTCAAAAGAGTATCCGGGGTCAGGTCGGCTTCCAGCACGCCATAGAACAGATTGCTCTTTTCATCGCCGCCGTCGTAATAGAAATGCCGGTCACGCTTGCTGGCTACCGCACGGCCGCGGATATTGCCGCTCTCGGTCAACGGGCCGGTGACATCGATCATGCTGCGATAGTCATCCCAGGACCCGGCGCTCAGTTCACCGTCAACCGCCGCTTCGGCCTGCGGGCGCTTGCGCACCAGATTGATGGTACCGCCAGTGCCGCCGGTGCCATTGAGGATACCGGCCGGGCCTTTAAGTACTTCAACCCGTTCGTACATCGCCATGTCCGGCGAGAGGAAGATGCGGCCATCCATAGTGGTAGGCGTGCCATCCAATGACAGCGAGGTCATCTCGAAGCCGCGAGAGAGATAGGTCGTGCGGTTGGCATCGATGCGCTGCACCGTCACCCCGCCGACCTGCTTCATGGCCTGTTCCAGGGTGTAGAGGTTCTGTTCCTCGATACGCTGCTGACCGACCACATTGACCGTTTGTGGTACTTCGCGCAGCTTAACTGGGACTTTCGAGCCTGCGGTCACCACCGTTTCGTCGTTTTGCTTGCCGGTGATTGTCTGCGCAGGCAGATCCAGAGCATCCGCTGGCGCGGCTTGCTCCTCAGCCCATGACGCACCTGAGAAGGCGATGCCGCTCAGCATAAATGGCATCAATAGACGCTTGGAAACCCGCGCGCCCTGCTTTGACCGCTTTCCTCGATGCTGCATATATCCCCCCAACTTATCAAATAGAGTCGATAACGATAACGATTTGCAATTGCAATTGCAATTGCAACTATGCAAAGTGCCATCTCACAAGCCTTTGCCAGACGTTTACCTGGTAAAGCCGTATAAGGCTCAGATCGATAACCGCTTGTTAGCTGTACCGGATGCCCGAACACCAGCAGCCAAAATTCAACTAACGGCAACCGCCAACTGCTCTTGCACCGGCCTGAAGCCGCTTTTATCCAGCACGCTTAACTGACCGCCGTCACACTTGAGCACCCGATCAGCCACAGCGAAGTAGCGGTCGTCGTGGCTGATAGCGATTACCGTCTTGCCCCGCGCTTTCAGCTCGGGCAGCAGTTCCAGATAGAAGAAGGCACGGAACAGCGGGTCCTGATCCGCCGCCCATTCGTCTAGCAGCAAAATAGGCCGCTCCTCCACCAGCGCCACCAGCAGGGCCAGGCGCTTGCGCTGCCCCTGGGACAACTGGGTGGTGGAAAGCAGACCGGCCGGATCGATGGACACTTTGCGCTCCATGCGCAGGCGAGCCAGCCAGGCCTGGGCCAGAGACAGATCGAAATTGCCTGTCGGGCCGACCAGTCGCTCGAACAGATGGAAGCTGGAAAACACTGTGGAAAAATGGCTGCGATACCAATCCCGCCGCTCATCGGTGATCTCTTCGCCGTGCAAGCTCAATAGCCCGCCGCTTGGGCGATAAAGCCCGGTCAGCAACTTGGCCAGGGTCGACTTGCCGCTGCCGTTGCCGCCGACGATAAACAGCGTCTCGCCGGCATAGACATGCAGGTCGATGGGTCCCAAGTGAAAGCCATAATCATCGCTGACTGACGGATAGGCGTAAGTCAGCCCTTCGAGTTCTAGCAGCAGCTCACCGCTATTGGGAACCCTGGGCTGTTGGACAGCGAACTCGGGACGACAAGGTGCCAGGGTCAGCGACTCGATCTTGGCCAGGGCCACATTCCCGGAAACCAAGGTGGGCAGGCTGCCGATCATATCGTTGAGCGGCATGCGCAGGAACATCAGCACTAGGACGAAAGCCGCCACAGTGGCTGCGCCTATGCCCAGCCACGCTCCAGCGGCGAATAACCCACCGGCCAAGCCAAGGATCAGCGTCACCGTCCAGTTCAGGCTGAGCGTCCAGTAGCGGTCGGCAAGTACCTCGTTAGCCCGTGCACGGTCGGCCGCTGGAAGCAGATCAAGCGCGTAGAAACGCTGCTTGCGCTGGGTGTTCAACGCCAGTTCGTAGCGCCCCTCGATGGCCGCGGTATAGGCGGCGTAAAGCTGATCATCTGTGTCGCGCACCACTTTCATCAACTCGCGCATCCGCGCGAACCAGCCATGGGCCAACCAGACCCCCAGCCCCAACAACAACCCACAAAGCAGCAGCAGTTGCCAGGAAAGCCAGGCCAGATAGGCAAAGCCGCCCAACATCAAGATGCCGTTGTAGAGCACGAAGGGCAGCCGGTTGAAGGCCTGGCCTATGGACTCGACGTCCTTGCTCAGGGTGGCATACAGGCCCGCAGCGCCGATCTTCTCCAATTGCTCGATAGACGTATCCAGCAAGCGCTTGACCAGTTGCAGGCGCAGCTCATAGACCACCCGGTGGCCCAGGGCGGTCAGCAAGGCTTGGGAGGCGAAACCACAGGCAAATAGCACCAGCAGCAGGCCGAGGTAATAGCTCCCTCGAGCAATGCTCAGGGTCTGCGCACCGGCGATCAGCTGATTGATTTCGTTGAGCAGCGCGATGCCAGCCGCCGCGCTCGCCAGGCTGCCCAGCAGAGCCAGCGTGAGCAGACCACGGTGGCGTTGCAGCAAAGACATAAAGACCATCATGGATATCCCTCGATACGCTTATTCATAGGCTTGCAACAGGCTGTCGATCTGCGCCCATTGATCCTCTTCAGGTGTCAGGCAGGCTTGTTCGATCAACAGGGCCATGTCGCTTAGACGCGGATGGGCGAACAGCTCGGCCAAGGCCACCTCGCAGGCGAACTCGCGGGCGATCCGCGCTTGGATACGCACCAGTTGCAGGGACTGCGCGCCTAGGGCGAAGAGCTCGTCCTGGCGCGAGATGGCGCTTACTCCCAGCACTTCAGTCCAGATCGCGGCCAGGCGTTTTTCGCTATCGCTGGCCGGCGGCATCGTCGCTTCGGCCGCGCCCCAGACAGGAGCAGGCAATGCCTGGCGGTCGACCTTGCCGTTTGCATTCAGAGGAAGACTCTCCAGCCTGACGAAGGCCGCCGGCAGCATGTAGGCCGGCAGCCGCTCGCGCAGATAGGGGCCGAGACTTTCGCTGAGCAACTCAGGAGCGGCGCGCAGGTAGGCGACCAATGCATCCTGCCCGCCAGGTGCTTTGCGTACCGCCACCACAGCCTGTTGTACCTCGCCATGGGCGTTCAACGCCGCTTCGATTTCGCCCAACTCGATGCGAAAGCCGCGCAATTTCACCTGAAAATCCCGCCGGCCGAGAAACTCGACACTGCCGTCGGCGCGGTAGCGGGCCAGATCGCCAGTACGGTAGAGCCGGCTGCCTGGGCCTGCCCCCGGCGCGCCGGTCACGGCGAAGGGATTGGGCACAAAGGCCGCGGCGGTCAAATCAGCACGTCCGGCATAGCCACGAGCCAGGCCGGCACCACCGATATACAGCTCCCCCACTACGCCGGGTGGCTGCGGTTGTAAGTATTCATCGAGGATGTACAGACGGTTATTGGCCAGCGGCCGACCTATAGGGACGACTGCTGCATCCACTCGCTCGACCTTCTGCGCCGCCGACCATACGGTAGTTTCGGTCGGCCCGTAGACATTGCTCAGGCGCACACCGCGCGCCAGCAGGCGTTCGGCCAACTCGCCGGCCAGTGCTTCGCCGCCACAGAGCACCCGCAGTCCTTGCCAAGCTGGGCTGTCGTGATCCAGGAGCATCTGCCAGGTGGCCGGCGTCGCCTGCATCACGCTGATCGCCTGGGTCTCCAGCAGTTCGATCAAGGCGGCTGGCTGCAGCGTATGCTCACGCTGGGCGAGCACCACACAGGCGCCATGCAGCAATGGCAGGAACAGCTCCAGTGCTGCGATATCGAAGCCCAGAGTGGTCACCGCCAGCAACCGGTCATTAGCCGTCAGACGCGCATGCGCTTGGATACCCTGGAGAAAATTGGCCAATGCTTCGCGTTCGATCTGCACGCCCTTGGGTCGGCCGGTAGAGCCGGACGTATAGAGGCTGTAAGCCAGCTGCCGTGGCTGCGCGAGCAACCCGGGATTCGCTTCGCTGCGTGTCGCTAGGGTCGGTTCCAGCGACTCCAAGGTGACCACCGGCGAGCCGTTATCGAACAGGCCAGCCAAGGCTTCACGGGTCAGTAGCAGGCGCGGTGCAGCCTGGGCGAGTATATCGACGTTACGCGCGGGCGGCTGCGCCGGGTCGATCGGCAGGTAGGCGGCACCGGCCTTGTGGATCGCCAGTAATGCCACCAGCAATGCGGCCTCGCGCTCCAGGCAGACACCGATCAACTGCTCGCCGCCCACACCTTTCTCACGCAACCAGTGCGCCAGGCGATTAGCTCTGGCATTCAGCTCGGCGTAGCTCAACTGCTCTGTACCGCAGACCAGCGCGCAGCGCCCTGGAGCGACAAGGACACGGCGCTCGAAGAGGGCCAGCATGTCCTCACCCGGGTTCAACAACCGCTCGCTGCGGTTCCACTGACGCAACACCAGCTCGCGTTCACCGCTCGCCAACAGGGGCAGCTGCCAAACACTTGAGTCAGGGCTGTCCAGTAAAGCGTTCAGCAATTGCTGGTAATGCGCCGCTATGCGCTCGGCGGTGGCCGGCAGGAACAGATCCAGGTTGTACTCCAGTTCGCAGTGCACGCCATCCGGCCGCACTGCGACATCCAGACTCAGATCGAACTTGGCACTGTCGGCATCGATCCGCAGCTGCTCGATCTGGATATCCGCCAGACTCAGGCACACCGCTGCACCGCTACTCAGGTTAAACATCGCCTGAAACAACGGAGTGCGGCTCGGATCGCGCTCAATTTGCAATTGCTCCAGCAACAGTTCGAACGGCAGCTCGGCGTGATCCAGTGCCGCCAAGGACTCTTGGCGTAACCGCCGGCATAGCTCGCGGCCGCTCAGCTGGGTGCCCAGATCAACCCGGTAGACCAGGGTATTGACGAAGAAACCTATCAGCTCCTCCAGTTCGCACCGGCTGCGGGCCGCATGGGGCACGCCGATGGCGAAGGCCTGCTGGCCGCTGTAGCGCGCCAGCAGTACTTGCCAGGTAGCCAGCAGCAACACGAAGGGCGTGCAGCTCTCGGCTCGGCAGAACCGCTGGGCACGCTCGCTGAGCTCGCTCGGCAGGGCGAACCGCAGCCGCTGCCCGCGCTGGCTCGGCTGTGCCGGGCGCGGCAGGTCGGTGGGCAATTCCAGTACCGGCACGCGCTCGCCCAGATACTGGCGCCAGTGACGCAGCTCAGTCGCCAAAGCCTCGCCTTGCAACTGCTGGCGCTGCCACACCGCATAGTCGGGGTATTGCACGGGTAGCACCGGCAGCTCAGGCGTTTGTCCCGCCAGGGCCTGTGCGTAGGCGGCGGCCAAGTCCCGTACCAGAATGGGATTGGACCAGGCATCCGAGACTATGTGGTGCATGGCCAGCAGCAGGCCGTGGTTCTGCTCGTCGAAGTGCAGCAGGGTTACCCGCAGCAGTGGAGCCAGATTCAAGTCGAAGGTCTGTGCGGCCTCATCCTGCAGACGGCGACTGAGGACGGCCAACTGTGCCTCATCAGACATGCCGGTGTGTTGCTCGCAGGCCAGGCTGAACGACACCTCAGCAAGGGCAATCTGTTGCGGTTCGCCCTGAATGTCTTCGAAGCGAGTGCGCAATACCGCGTGCCGAGCGATCAAGGCTTGGAAGGCTTTCTCCAACGCCAACACATCGAGCCTGCCGCTCAGGTGAAAAGCCCGAGTAAGATTGTAGGCTGTCGATTCTGGGGCCAGCCGCTGCAGAAACCACAAACGCTGTTGGGCAAAGGACAGGGGGGACGGACCGGCGGATAGCAGTAAGGATATGCGGTCTACCTGAGACGCTTCATCCTCAAGCAGCAGCGCCAGCAAGGCGCTATCGAGCTCATTCATGCAGAGTAATATCCGAGACTAGACGCCGCAGGCAGGGCGTCAAATGCGTGCGAATATTAAATACAAATGATAATTATTGTCAAAATGATATAGCGCAGCACGCACCGACCACTGCCGCCCCCATCGGCTAAGCAAACCTCGGCCCGAGCTAGGCCTTGCCCAAGCTCGGGTAAACGGTTCTGTTTGAGGCGATACTGGCCCCGCCCGACGCGCACGAGAATATCTCGCCTATACAGACGTGCCCCCCTTGGCGGACGCTAACCAGGGAGATCGGCTCACCCGAGTTGGCAAGGTGTTTATGGAGTTGCCAAGTGGTTAGCCCTTCGTCGTGATCACCTTGAAGAGCGAGCAGTATCTTCATTCGCAGCAGGCTGTTCCAAGCTCGGTAACTAGTCACCGGCCGAGTACGAAAAAGCAACCGCCTGAAATTCCCCTATTCAGGTGTCCACTAAAACTTGACCACGACACGTAGCGTTTGCGGTACCGCTTTCGACGATGCCGAAGGTGTAGGTAAAGCAACCCGCCGCCCCTTTATCCACATCGACAAAGCGGTAAATCCACTCATGACTGACAGCTTGATCAGGCTATTCCAGCTTCAAGCGCTGTGCGATCTGCTCGGGACTAAAACCCTGCTCCAGCCAGAGCGGAATATGCGCATGCAGCCACACTTTCGGCTTGCAGAATTTGTGTGCACTGCGCTGGCGAACGCCGCTTTGCTGGTCTGCCAGGACCGCTTTGTAGGCCTTTTGAGTCCCATTGCGGCGAACTTCCCGACTGACTGTCGCGGAATGGACGCCCAGCTGTTTGGCGATGCGCACTTGACTCATGCGTAAGCGCTCCATAGACCCCACCTCCCTCTGGAGAGGTTTTGCGTTTTACAGTGGCGTCGTTGGTTGGCAGTTCCAAGGCAGCAGCGCTTCGTAGGCTTCAACGCTGTTGGCCAGCGGCAGGCGTTCGAGGACATGGCGCAGCCAGGCGTAGGGCTCCTGGCCATTGGTCTTGGCGGTTTCCACCAGGCTGTAGAGTTGGGCGCTGGCGGTCGCGCCTTTCGGCGTGTCGCTGAACAGCCAGTTCTTGCGACCTATGACGAAGGGCCGGATCGCGCGCTCGGCAGCGTTGTTATCGATCGGCAGGTGGCCAGCCTCGATGTAGCGTTCGAGTCGGCTCCAGTTGCTCGCCAGGTAGTTCACTGCTTTGCCCAGGGCATTCTGCGCCGTGACCTGCGGCTGGGTTTTCTCCAGCCAGGTCTTGAGCTGATCGAGGAGCGGTAGGCTGTGCTGCTGGCGGCCCCGGTAGCGCTGTTCATCGCTGGCATCCTTAAGTTCGCGCTCGATGCCGTAGAGCTTGTTGATCATCCCCAACGCGATGTCGGCACGCCCGGTTTTGCCCTTCGGTTGCACCTTTTGCGCTTCGACGAACTTGCGCCGCGCATGCGCCCAGCAGGCCAGGCGCTCAACACCTTGTTGTGCGGCCACGGCGTTGTAGCCGGCGTAATCGTCGGTCATCAGGTAGCCGCGATAACCGTCGAGCAGGCGCAGCGGCACCTCCTGCGCGCGGCTGGTTGTGTAGTCGAAGAGGATCACCGGTTTGCCAGGCGGGCCACCGGTCTGCACCCACATCCAGGAGTGGCTGCTCGGATCGCGCCCAGGCTCCTTGAGCACCTGCACGCGGGTTTCATCGCAGTGGATCACCGGACTGTCCAGCAGCCTGTCGCGCATCAGGTTGAGCAACGGTTGTAGCAGTTCGCCGCACTGGATCACCCAGCGCGCCAGGGTCTGCCGGGGGATGTCGATGCCATGGCGACTGAGCATCTTTTCGAAGCGATACAGTGGGATGCCGTCGGCGTATTTGCTGGTCAGCAGCATCGCCAGCACGCTCGGGCTGGCCAGGCTTTTCTCGATCAGTTGGGCCGGTTTGTCAGCGGTGACCGGCGCGCTTTCGCAGGCCTTGCAGGCATAGGTCTTGCGAATGTGGCGGATCACCTGAACCTGCATCGGGATGATTTCCAGCTGCTCGCTGGTTTCTTCGCCGATGGCCTGCTTGCGGCAACCGCATTCGCAGGTCAGTTCGTGTTCGGGCAGTTCGTGGATGACCTCGACACGCGGTAGTTCGGCCGGTAACGGCTTGCGCTTGCCGCGGCGCTTGGTCGGCGCAACGACTTCTTCCTCGACCTCAGCGGCCGGAGCTTCAGCCGCCGCTTCGGCCAGGCTTTCCGCTTCGTTGAACATCTCTAGCTGCGGTGAATCCGGGTCGCTGCTCTGCTCGGATTTACGGCCGAACAGGCGCTGGATCAACAGCGCGTTTTGTTCGCGCAGGCGCTCGATCTGCCCATCCTTGTCCTTGGCCAATTCCTGCGCCGACGACAACACCTCAGCGAGCAATTGCTTGAGCGCGGCGGGGTCATCAGGAAGGGTTTCGGGCACAGAAATCATGCCGTGGATTATACCGGCTCAGGTGACGAACCTAGGGGTCAAAACCTGGTGCGGCCGGTTGCGCCACAGGTCGATACCGTCCAACAACCAGTTCAACTCCTGGGCCGTCAGCACGATCGCATCTTCGCCAGGTTCCGGATGCGACTTGAAGCGTTCAGCCTCCAATCGCTTGAGCCACAGGCAAAAGCCGTTGCGCTCCCAATACAAAATCTTCACCCGGCTGCGCGCGCGGTTGAGGAAGACGAACAGCACCGGGTCGAACACCGCCACCTTGATATCCAGCTCGACCAGGGCGGCCAGGCCATCGATGGATTTTCGGAAATCCACCGGCTTGGGGTATAGATAGACTTTTTCGACTTTGGCGTCGGGGCGCATCATGACGGCTGGCTCCAGAAAGAAATTGGAGCTCAGCATTGGCTGGCCTGCGGATCATTTGTAGATGAGGTTTATGGAGCGCTTACATTTCAGCCTCCATTCGATTTGCGTCCCGCGTTGACGCAAAAAAGCCGCCCGTGGGCGGCTTCTTGTAAACCTTTCGCTTTTTAGGCGCGGGCACCGGCCATCCGGCCGGTAGGTTCCATTTCCTTGCCCTTGGCTTTGGCAACCTTGAGGAAACGGAGCTGATTCTCGGACACCCTGCCAGCCAAGCGACGTGCTTCAGCCTCGAACTGCGCGATGGTATCGAGCTTAGCAATCAACGGTTTGGCTTGGCGCTTGGTGGCGATCATAGACACCTCAGTGTCGATAGGTTTGATGTTCATCGTATTAGGCATTGACCTGAATGACAAGTCGGCCATCTTCCGTGTAGTCGAATCCAAGCTCGCGATACCAGGGAACTGCCAGGGTTTCAGGGTCCTGGACCTCGATCTCCGTGCATTTTATCATCCGAGCGTAGTAGTCGATGGCCAAGAGGGCCAATGGCGCGACTTCGCCCCTCAATGGATGCGACTGGTCGGGCTTGCCCTCAAGGAGAATGATTTTGATGCAGATGCTGCTCTGCTTGGGTGTTGCATAGCAGAGGCCGCAAAGCTCTGGCCCATACCACAGCGCGAGGTCGAAGCCTTTGCGATCCTTCGCTTTCCAAGAAGGGACATCCTCCCATGGATACAGCTCGGACTCTTCGCCCCAGAGGTGACAGGCCTCGATAGCCACATCGGTGATCGGCTCGAATCTAACCTGGTGCGGATCGATGCCGTCACGTAGCAGGTCAGGCTGTTCGTGGAGCAGCTCAGCTGACAGATTCCGAGCCTGCGAACGGTAAGTCTGATAGCGGATGTCGTATTTATGGGACTTCATGTCGAGACAGTTTCACGGGATCCATAAGCGAAAAAACCGGCACTAGGCCGGCCTTTCCCCCTCGAACCAGATGGTCGTGCCACGCCGATCATGAGGGTTAGTTGTCGGATCGCAGTGTCGCGCAAGATCGACCCTGACGCAATAAGTGACGATAGGCAGAGAACAGCCAATAGAAGATGCTTGCCTGTCAGCTCACATAGCAACAATCTCGTTTCTTTCGATCAGTATTTGAGAAGGTCGTTTGATCGCCCGACATGTGTACCTTGCAGTGCAGCGATCTGCGACTGCGCGTAGGCGACAGGGGACGCGCCACTGAAAACAAGCCAGGACACCAGCTCGGGATCTTTGATTGACGTGAATCGTGCCAAGTCAGCAAGGTTCTCCTGCGCGAGTGCAACACGCTTCAGATGCCTTTTGAGCTTGTCTGGCTTGCCCTTTATGTCTTCACCCTGATACTCGGAGAGCTGTGAAGCCACTTCTGAGTAGTTTCGCGCAAGTGAAAGGTCCTTACATTCGACTATGAGCACTTGGTTGCGGTCCGTGCGCCAAGCAAACAGATCAATATCACCTGGGTCTGTTGGCAGATTCCGCCTCAGTAGCTCCGGGAAGCCGATGCCGCGCCGAACAGTCCATCCTGCATCTAGCAATTCTTTTTCTAAGGACTTTTCGAAAGTGTGTCCCTCCCGAGCTTCCCCCAGCCATTCGTCCCTCATGCCCTCCGTCCGGAAAAACTCCCGTTTAAGTCGCCCCGTGTGCGCCCCGTTGAAGATGTAACGCAGAGAGTTGCCCAGCTGCCCAGGCGATACGATCAACAGCGGATCTTGGCTGTCCTCTATTTGTAACAAGGGCCGGGATGCTACTGACAGGCGTAGCCCAAAGCGCCAAGGATAGATATCAGCAAGGTCAAACTCGTCTGTCACCTCGTCCCACTTTGGGCGAGATCTGAGTATGAATTGGTCAAGAAAAGCGGAAACGACGTTATGGTCAAGCCCAGCGGACTTACCGGCGATCTCCGTGCCTCCTCGCTGAGTCATTCGCTCGGACTTCCGAGGTCGACCAGGCTTTCGTTTTTTGACAGGCCCAGCAGAGTCAATTAAGTCGAGTTGAACAACATACAGCTGCAGCCAACTCTCAACATCCGCACGACGCCACAAGAGTCTGCCTGCGCCAGGAATGCGGCAAACAGGAGGCAAGCGCGAGGGATTCTTTGAGTGCTGGTTTTTGATGGTGCCGGTAGACCGACCTAGGATCTCGGCGAGATCAGTAACTGTGAGAAGCTTTTCGAGCGACATGATTCATCCTCGCCCGACTCGTAAAAGGAGTCAGGTTTGGATGGGTCCGCGGAAGCGCAGGCGATTGACCATCGGTAGCTGCTGGTTCAACTACTGGATGGGATCCGTCCAAACGCGGGGTTGTGCCCACAGTCGCGACGCTCTCCTCCGCACCGTACCAATTGGTTTCCGGCCCCATCAAAGCCGGTGGTTTGGTGTCATCAGGCGATTGCCCACCTGGGGTGGGCATCCTTTCTTCCGCAGCAGTTTCGTCCGCTTACTGCCGCCGCGGTGCCGGATCGAGGAACCCTGCTAACCTTCGTCGACATCCACCACTACCAGATGATGGGGTGCCTCAGGCCAGGGCATTTGTCTTACCTCGCCGGCGCATCAGGGTCTAGCCTAATCATCTGCAGCCATCCGCGCAACCAACTTGGCACACTTTTGTCACACTGAAGCTGTGGATCATGATGACTCAGCGTGATCGACAGTTATCGCCAAGGCCGGCTTAAACCAGATAAACAAAGGGCTTAAGGCCTAACAGGCTGTGCGTTCAGCCACCATGGAGACGCTAAATTTTGCATTTGCACTGCAACGGGCCGACGGGGAAGGTTTCACGAATCAGGGTCGGGGTTGCAGTAGAACTCATGGTTATTCCTCAGCGCGGTAATCGCTGGGCAGTTTACCCGTCCATTTCTTGAACGCACGGCGAAAATTCGACGGGTCGCTGAAGCCCAGCAGGTAGGCGATTTCATACAGCGGCAGGTGGGTCGTAGTGAGATATTGCAGGGCCAGGCTCTTGCGCACTTCATCGAGCACTTGCTGGTAACTGGTGCCCATATTCGACAGGTGCCGGCGCAGGCTGCGGCCGCTGGTGTGCAAGGCTTCAGCGGCGCTGGCCAGGTCGGGAAAGTCGCCTGGGCGCGCCAGCAGCAAGCGGCGCACGCGGGTCAGCAGGCCGTCCTGTACATCCAGACTGGCCAGCAGGGCTTCGCATTGTTGCTCGCACATTTGCACCGTGGCCGGGTTGGCCAGGGCCATCGGCCGGTCCAGGTAGGTGATCGGCATGCTCAGGCGGTGATAGGGCTGCTCAAACGCCACCGCGACGCCAAACAACCGTTCGTAGCGCTCGGCGTAATGCGGCGCGGCATGGGCAAAGCCCACTTCGACCTCCTGCAAACGCTCGCCCACCAGAAAGCGCGCTATGGTGTAGAGGCTGGTCAGCAAACCTTCTGCGGCGAAGCGGCTGAGCGGGCCCAGCGGCATGGTTTCGCTGGCGCGCAACTCAATCCGCGCGCCCAGTTCGACCATTTCCAGTTCATAGGTCAGGCCCAGCACCCGGTAGTACTTGAGGGCAAACTGCATAGCCTTGCCGAGGTTGGCGCTGGACAGCACTGCATAGCCGAGAATGCCGTGGGTCGAGACATTTAGCCGCTGCCCGAGCAGCAGGCCCAGCGCTGGCTCATCACACAAACGCAAGGCGCTGCTGGTGAGTTGGGTAAAGTCGATAAAGGACAACCGCCCCTGCGGGTTGCCCAGCACTTCGGGTCGCACCCGCGCCTCGGCAAACAGCTGCGCGCGTGGCACGCCCAACTCCTCGACCAGGTCGAGCAAGGCGGCAGCATAGGCGACAGGAACCAGTTCGGCGGAGAAATTCAGTGATTGCTTCATGGGCTTCTTATTATCGGGCCAGATATGACCACTGACAGCGACGATAACCTTGTTCGACAAAAGCCGACAAGGGCACCCCTGCACCGCAGTGTCAGGTCAGTCGCCTGCGTAGTGTGTGCGAAGGCTTTGGCCATACTCAGGACTCGAGCAGCCAATCACCACAGCCGAAGGTTGGGCGCACGCCGGACACTGTTGCCTCTCTCGCCCGGGTAAAGGCTCTAGCCCGAAGAGTTGGCAGCCCAGCCCGTTGAGCTGACGAGCCACGGAGATTGGTACATCCGTGCAATATTGGCCATATATGACCGAAATATTGGCTGTTGTGAACCTTTGCCGAAGCGCTTGGCGAATCCATAGTGAAACCACGCTTTAGTCATAGACTCAGGGAGTCAGTATGGTCAGCACTACCCCGGAAGGTTTGCAGATTCGTCCACGGCATATGGATTTCGATTTCCCCAATCCGCTGCCACGGCATTGGCACAGCGGTGATGCCTTCAAGACTCATTTGTTTGATGCCATGTCGGTGCTGTTCCCCGATGGCGAGCGTTTCTTTATCGACTCGGTGCGGCACTTCCGCGACCAGATCGATGACCCGGTGCTGAAAGAGCAGATCCGTGGTTTTATCGGTCAGGAAGGCCACCACAGCCGCGAGCACCTGGAATACAGCAATCGCCTGCGCGACCGGGGTTACGACATCACCCGTATCGAGAAACGCGCCCAGGCGCGGATTCGCTACACCCAGAAGAAGTTCTCGCCGCAAAGGCAACTGGCGGCCACCGCCGCGCTGGAACATATCACTGCGATCATGGCCGATGGCCTGCTCAAGGACCCTAAACATCTGGCAGGCGCCCACCCCACCATGGTGCGCCTGTGGCGCTGGCACGCGCTGGAGGAAACCGAGCACAAGGCGGTGGCCTTCGACGTGTACAACCAGGTCTGCGGTAGCCGCAAACTGCTGCGCAGGGCCATGATCATGGGCACCTTCTTCTTCGTGCTCGACACCACCCGCGGCCTGGCACACATGCTCAAGCAGGACGGTCTGCTGTGGAACTGGCGCGTATGGCGCGACGGCATCCAGTGGATGTGGGGCAAGGAAGGCGTGTTCCGTCCGCTGATCAGCACCTACCGCGACTTCTTCAAGCCCAACTTCCACCCCTGGGAGCACAACAATCTGGAGCTGCTCTACCAGACCCGTACGGAGTTCGATCTGCCTGTACAAAGCCAGGCCGCCTGAGCCGGACACTGCAGCCAAACAACAAGGGAGCCAGAAGGCTCCCTTTTTTATTCTTCTGTTGTTCACCGATTGCGACGGCTGTTGCCGCCGCAATCGGCTTCTGTTCGATCAGCCCTGAAGAAAACGCAGGGCATCCGCTGCGCTTTGCTGGGGGATTTCTTCCATCGGAATATGCCCAACGCCCGGGTAGGTTTTCACCTGAATGCCCGGCAGATCGCGCTGCCACAGCGGAACGTGTTTGGGTGAAATCCAGCGGTCACGCTCGCCCCACATCAGCAGGGTGGGCGCCTGAATCTGCGCAACCCGTGCCGAAGTGCCGTGCAGCTCTTCTTTATTGACCTTGAGCAGCACGCGGAAGATATCCATCATTGCCCGGCGATTACCCGGCCGCCGCGTCAGGTCGTTGTAACGGTCCACCACGCCGGGCTTGATCCGCGCCGGTTCGCCGTAGACTTCCTTGATGCCCTGGGCGATCAACGCGCGCGGCATCCACAGCGGCATGGCCACGGTGGCACCGGGTAAAGCAGCGGCGGCAATCATCCAAGGCACCTTGTGCATGTGATAACCGGCCGGGTCGATCAGCACCAGCTTCTCCACCCGCTGTGGCTGCGCCAGGGCAAAATTCCAGGCGATATAACCGCCCAGCGAGTTACCGACAATCAATGCCTTGTTTACGCCGAGGTAGTCGAGCAACAGACCGAATACTTTGATCATTCGCTCAGCGGAATACATGCCATCACGGGCCGGGCCAGTGAGGCCGAAGCCCGGCACATCGAAACGAATCACCCGGTAATCAGCGGCAAAGGCTGGCAACCAGTCATCCCAGGTGTGCAGCGAGGCGACTACGCCGTGGATCAAGACCAGCACCGGTTTGTCGCGGCTGCCCTCGTCGCGGTAGTGCAGGTTGAAGCCGTCGAGTTCGATATAACGCGAGCCATTGGCGGCATTGCCATAGCGCGCCTTGAGGCGCTCCAGCGGCAAGGCGCCGAAGCCCAGACGGGCAAAACCGGCCGCCAGCGGTGGCGTCAGCGGGAGACTGGAAGCAGACATGCAGGCACCTCTAGATTGTTGTTATGAGAAAGACACATCCGGGCTATAAGAGCATGTACGCCAAGAGCTGACGCCTAACCTAGGTTGAGCCGGACGCAGGACACAACGAGGCGATCAGCAGCTCACTGAGCACACGCTTGGCCTGTTCGATCTCTTCGCGTTTGGCGGCGCGGCCAAGCAGCTCCAGCGAGGCCGCTTCCATGGCCCAGATCAGCGCACGGTAGGTCAGTGGGTCCGCCGCGCGGGTCGCGCCATGCAGACGCTCGGCCAGTAACCGCGCCATCTCGGTATGTGCACGCTGCCGGTGTGCGGCCAGCGGGGAATCGGCGCGCAGGGCTTCTTCCTGCATCAGGCGGATAATCGGCCCGACCGCCAGGTGATAGTCGAAGTAGCGCCCGACCATGCCCTCTAACCAGGCCTGCGGGCTGCCGGCGATGCTCTGCATTTCACTGAAGCGCGACAGCAGCAGGGATACCGCCGTCTGGTAGATGCCTTCGAGCACTTGCATCTTGTTCTCGAAGTACTTGTAGAAGGTACGCCGCGACACATTGGCCGCCGCCAGCAGGTCATTCACCGTGGTGTCCGCCAAGCCCTTGCGGGCAAATACCGGAATTGCCGCCAACTGAATATTGGTGCGCTGTAGATGACCGATCAGCGGCCCGTCGCCGTCCTGTTCCTGCTGCTGGGCTACGGCACCGTAACCGCCGAGGTCTTCAAATACCGCGCGAACGGCACCCAGTTCTGCCAATGCCTGCTGCATCGCACACGTCCCAACCAAGGCGCGGGTGACGCGAGCCGCCAAGCTGGTTACGCTGGGCCACGCCTACTCCGCAGGATTGTTCTTGTGCCGCACACGCTACCATCACGCCGTACCCTACCGCTGGCCATCCTTTTGCTGGTTCTGCTTGCGCCCGTGCAGGCCACCGAGCTGTTCTACCTTGGGCAGAAGATTCCGGACATCCACAAACCCTGGAACAGCGCCGACTACCAGCAACTGCTGGAGGCGCTGAACAAGGTCGACAGCACTCAGCTCAACGCCCTGCCCCGCCGCAGTGGCGAGTTCACCGGGCCGATCTACCAGCGCATGGTCAGCGAAGAGAATTTCCGCCCGCAGCTGAACATCTACGCACCGCTTGAACTACGGCAGAACGAAGCCCGCGAAGCGCTGTTTCGCCTCAAGGAGTTGATGCGCCTGTATTTTGATTTTCGCGCCGTGCAACAGCCCTATGCCGCCGAAGCACTGGGCTTGATGAGTTATTCGCTACGCCAGCAAGCCGTGCTGTTCACCCTGACCACCGAATTCTGGATGACCCTATCGGAAAGCGAGCAAAGCAACCCGGTGCGCCTGCAAGGCCTGCATGAAACCAAGGCGGCGGCGGCCATGCTCACCTCCAGCGCCCTGGACTATCTGGGCCTGACCAAACAGTTTGGCCGCGAAGAACTGGTGCTCTACAGCGCCGAACTGAGCAAGCAGCTGCCCGAGCTGTTTATCCATTTGAGCGGGGAGGTGCGTGAAACCCTGTTGCAACGCGTCGAACAACTGGCGCAGCAGCATGCTTATGCCGAGGTGCAGCAAAACATGCGCGAACTGCAGCCGGTGCTGCTAAGCATCCAGCAGGATGTACAAGCCAAGCTGGCAAACGCCGCGGCGCAACCACGCAAAGCACCTGCGCGCAGCCTGGATCTATCGGTGCCGGCGGAGTCAGCGCAGTAGGCCGAGGCTCTTGGCCCGCGCCACCGCCTGGGTACGCCGCTCCACACCGAGTTTGCTGTTGATGTGACGGGCGTGGGTTTTCACCGTGTGCAGGGAGATAAACAGGCTGTCGCTGATCTCCTGGTTGGAGCAACCTTGGGCGATCAGTTGCAGTACGGCCAATTCCCGCGAGCTGAGGGCATCGACCACAGCGGCATAATCGTCCTGACTGACCAGCGACTGCGCCTGCGGCAGATGCTGTTGCAAGGCTTCGATCAGCGGGCTGGCGTCCAGCCCCAGCAACTGCTCCCGCAGCCAGTCGGACTGTCGCGTGAGCAGACCATGGAACGGCAGCAAGCCACCGCCTGCCGCCGCTTGCAGGGCACTGCGCAACTGTTGCTGCGCTTCCCGTTCGCGCCCGGCGTCACGCAGCAATTCTGTCAGCTGCATCTGCGCAATAGCCCCC
The DNA here is from genome assembly GCF_900105355.1 of Pseudomonas anguilliseptica. Lineage (NCBI taxonomy): Bacteria > Pseudomonadati > Pseudomonadota > Gammaproteobacteria > Pseudomonadales > Pseudomonadaceae > Pseudomonas > Pseudomonas anguilliseptica. Next base: position 2,939,477 of record NZ_FNSC01000001.1, on the reverse strand, counting down.
AGCAGTTGACCGCCCGCGTTCTGCGCCAGCTGACTCAAGCCGCGTAAACGCCGCTCGGCCTGTTCATCCTCGCCCTGCAAACGCTCGTAAGTGGCCAGGTGCAGCTGCACATGCAACGGCAACTGTGGATGAAACTCCGGCGCGGCAGCCGCCTGCTCGCCGCCATAGGCATCCAGCAAACGACTCAGCCAGACGCCCGCCAGCTCGGTCTGCCCCTGACGCAGCCACAACTCGCATTTGGTCAGGGTGATCATCGCCAGGTAATAGATCGGCGGAATGTCCCAGATATGCATCAGCCGCTCGGCCTCGGCCAGCTGAGCAAAGGCCTCCGGCAGGTTGCCGCAGCGTCCTTCCAGGCTGGCCAGCACGCAATAACCGATCAGCACGCTGATATCTCGGCAGCCACGCGCCTCGGCAATCCCGGCCAGCAGACGCTGGCGGGCCTGTTCTGGTTGTAGGCGCAAACTCAGCAGATAGCCTTCGTAGAGGGTCAACCGTCCGCGTGCGGCGTACTGCCGCTGGGCCGGTAGCTTGGCCAGGCGCTGCTGGCCCTGATGCACCTCATCCAGCGCACGCAGCACTTCGCCGCGGGCTTGCAATACCCGCGCACGGTCGTAATGGGCCAGGGCCTCGAACAGCGGGTTACCGACCCGTTGCGCCAGCTCCAACGCTTCGCGATTAAGCCCACGCGCACGCCACAGATCACCATGCACAATCGCCAGGTTGGCCAGGCTGGACAGGCACATCAGGCGCTGCCCATAACGATCCAGCGGCAGACAGCTCAGCGCCTCACTGCAATAGGCCTGCGCCTTGCTGCTGTCACCACGGCCGCGGGCAATCACCCCACTCAGCGCCAGCCACTGGGCCAGCAGACCTTCCTGCTCGCTGCCCTCACGAGCGGGTAGAAAGCGCCCCAGCTCAGCCAGCAATTCTTCGGAGGCATCTAGCTGACAGGCCAGCGCCAGCGCCCAGCCGTACAGCAATATCAGGCGTGGCGTGCTGGTCAGCAGGCTATCCGGCAAGTCCATCTTCCAGCGCAGCAAGGTGGCGACGTTCTGCTCGGCCAGCAATTGTTCCTCGGAAAGGTTCTGCACCAGATTGGCTGCCACGTCCGGCTGGCCCGCGCGCAACGCCTGCTCGATGGCTTCATCCAACAGACCCTCCGCGCTGAACCAGCGACACGCGCGCAAATGCAGGCCGGGAGTAGGCTGCGGCCGGCTACGGAGCAGGTCGGAAAACAGGTGGTGATAGCGAAACCATTTGCCCTGCTCATCCAGCGGCACCAGAAATACCTGGTGCGCCTGCAGGTGACGGAGAATCGCGGCGCTGTCATGGGCATCACGCAGGGCATCACACAGCTCAGCGCAGAAGCGCTCCTGGCTGGCCGTTTCATAGAGAAAGGCCTGCACGTCAGCCGGCTGGCGTTCGATCACTTCTTCAAGCAGGTAATCATGAATCAGCCCATCACCACCCTGCACCAACGCCGGTAACGCTGTGGACTCCTGCACTTCGCTGACGGCCAGAGACCACAAGCGCAGACCCGCCACCCAGCCCTCACTGCGTTGCAGCAGCGCGGCCAGCGCGTCTGCCGACAACTCGGCACCCTGCAAGCGGAGCAACGCCGTGCTCTCAGCATCGGTCAGGCGCAGATCCTGCTCATGCAACTCCAACAACTGACGCGACAGGCGCAAACGTGCCAAGTGCCAGTCCGGACGCTGGCGGCTGGTCACCAGAATCAGCAGGCCGGCCGGCAGATGGTTGAGAAAAAACTGCAGACAACGATCCAGCACCGCGCCCTGCGCAAGGTGATAGTCATCCAGCACCAGCAGCAAGGGCTGCTGCGGATCGAGGCGCACAGCCAGTTCATCGAGCAGGCCATCAAGCCACTCCTCAAAGGCAAACGGCTGATGCCGTTGACGCAGGCGCAACAGGCCCAGCGCGTCCTGCCCCACGCCAGGGAAGAACTGCTGCAGCCCACTGAGCAAACGCTCAAGAAAACGCCCCGGATCACTGTCACGCGGGCTCAGGCCCAACCACAGGCTTTGCCACTGCTCCGGCAGGTGCTCGCAGAACTCGATGGCCAGTGAACTCTTGCCAAACCCGGCCGGCGCGCTGACCAGCAACAGACGCCCAGCCAAACCACCCAGTAGCCGTTCGCACAAGCGTGGGCGCGGCACATAACTGGCAGGTAAAGGCGGCCGATAGAAGTGCCCACCCAGTACGTTGGGCGCGGCTACCAAGCCAGGAATGCGGGACAGATCAGTCATCAGCCGGTTTCTTGTAGTAGTCAGGCAGAGGCACTACCAATGCCCCGCAGCCTAGCGCCTTGACTCGCGCATTTGAAGCCCTTGCTGCCATCAGGAAGCAAACTGCAATGATTGCTTATCCATCTGCCGCATGGTGCTTGGCGTGCGCTAAGCAAACTGACGACTTATAGCGGCATACCAGCAAAGGCTGATCGCACTACCGGCCAGACCATCAAACTGAATCTCTATGCATAAAAAAACCGGCCACAAGGGCCGGTTCTTTATGCAGCGTGACTCAGGTTTAGCGTACGCCAGCCTGGCGCAGGGCAGCTGGGGTGTAATCGCTTTCCTTGGCCGGGTAGTCGAACTGGTAAGCGCTCTTCTCTTCGTTCTTCATGCCCAGAGCCAGGTAACGACCGGACAGCAAGTCATACAGGGTCTCTACGCTGTACCACGGCACTTGTTTGTCGTAGTAGTACTGAGTATGGGCTTCAGCCACACGCCACAGGGTACCGCGACCGTCGTAGTGGTCGATGGCAGCAGCTTGCCAGGTGTCTTCATCGAGGTAGAAGTCACGTTTGGCATAGATATGACGCTCGCCCGATTTCAGGGTTGCGGTCACGTGCCATACGCGGTGCAGCTCGTAACGAGTCAGGTCCTGGTTGATGTGGCCAGCCTTGATGATCTGGTCATACTTCAGCTTCGGCGAGTCCAGACGGTAGCTGTTGTAAGGAATGTAGATTTCCTTCTTGCCGTTGAGCTTCCACTCGTAACGGTCAGGAGCACCGTTGTACATGTCGAAGTTGTCGGACGTACGCAGACCGTCAGCGGCGGTACCTGGACCGTCATACGATACCTGCGGTGCACGACGCACGCGACGCTGACCGGCGTTATACAGCCACGCCAGACGCGGCTCTTTAACCTGGTTGAGGGTTTCGTGCACCAGCAGCACGTTACCTGCCAGACGCAAAGGGGCGGTTACGCGCTGTTTGAAGTAGAACAGTACGTTGCTTGGCTTGCTGGTATCGGCATCCTTCAGCGCACCACGGAAGGTGAACTCATCCTGGAAGTAAACCAGGCTGTAGGAGCCGTTCGGCTGTGGAGTCGCCTGAGTTACCAGACGCTTCACGCTGCCACCACGGTAGCGAGTGATGTGGTTCCAGATCGCTTCCAGGCCGTCTTTCGGAATCGGGAAGGGGTTAGCCTGCTCGAAGTTCTCCAGACCGTTGCCGCCTTCGACCATCTTGGTGTTGACTGCGTTGTTCTTCGCAGCCGCCAGAATAAAGTCCGGCATGGTCGCCGTACGATGAGTGGCGAACACCGGCATTTTGTAGCTTTCCGGATAACGCTTGAACATCGCCAACTGGCCAGGGGTCAGTTTGTCTTTGTACTGCTCCACGTTTTGCGCGGTGATAGTAAACAGCGGCTGCTCGCTCGGGAACGGATCCGAAAGGAAACCTGCGCTATCAGCAGTACCGGCGCTGGCTGGCAGGCCGCCAGTCCACGCTGGGATCGAACCATCCGCATTGCCCGCCATTTCCGCACCGACTGGCGTCAGCGTAGTACCCAGTTTGGCAGCTTCATCCGGCGGTACCGCCGCCATCACACCACTAGTGGCCTGTCTGGTTAATCCAATAACTCATTCCGAATTACAGCCAGCTTTGCTCGATGCACGGAGCTGATAATCGACTCAGCCGTTTTGCTCCAGCGGAACGGCTTAGCCGAATGTTCGTTATGAGCCTCAATGAAGCGACGTATCGCCGCTCTCAGGTCAGCCACGCTGCTGAAGGCATCACGATAAAGCGCCCGTCTTTCCAGTTGCGCAAACCAGCCCTCCACGGCGTTCAGCCACGAGGCGCTGGTCGGTGTGAAGTGCAGCTTGAAACGGGGATGCTTCTCCAGCCATTCCCTGACGGCAGCGATCTTGTGAGTCGAGCTGTTGTCCAGAATTACATGCAGGTCCAGCTCGACGGGGGTGCTGCGGTCGATCTGTCGAAGGAACTCCAAAAACTCCTTGGCCCTGTGCCGCTGGGTGATACGGCCGATGACCTTACCCGTCAGGATGTCAAAGGCTGCGTACAGACTGGCCGTACCGTGGCGCTTATAGTCATGCGTCCGCCGCTCAATCTGCCCGGGCTTGAGCGGCAGCATGGGCTGTGTGCGGTCCAGCGCCTGGATCTGTGTTTTTTCGTCAACAGATAGCACCAGGGCGTTGTCGGGCGGATTCAAATAGAGCCCGACGACATCGACCACTTTGTCTGCAAAGTGCGGGTCGTTACTGATCTTGAAGGTTTTCAACCGGTGCGGCTTGAGGTCGGCAGCAGCCCACACCTGTGCGACCTGCCAGATGCTGACCCCAGCGTACTTGGCCATCAACCGTAGGCTCCAGTGGGTAGCTTCGCGCGGGACTCGCTGGGTCGTCAGCGTCAGGATTTCCTTGATCTTCGCTTCGTTGAGCTTGCGAGGCGCTCCACTGCGCCGCAGGTCACTCAGCCCCTCCAGACCGGTCTCCTGGTAGCGTTTACGCCATTTGAAGACCACTGGCGCAGAGACTTGCAGCTGCTCGCTGATCTCCTTGGGCGTGAGACCGTTGGCCAGCAGCAACAGAATTCTGGCCCGCTGGCCGATGCTCTGAGGCAGCGATCCCATGCGTAACCAGCCTTGCAGCATGTCGGCATCACTGGGACTCAAGAAGAATGGGGCTGCTGGCCGGGCCATATGGGAGCTCAATTCATGACGATAGAGCGCGCAGTATACTGGCTCGGCATTGGATTAACGAATTTTACAGACAGCTCACTAGCCAGCAGCGAAAGTGTCAGGGCGCCAGTTTGCAGCAGACTTTTTGTTGTTTTCATAGTCATAGTCGTCCTTAAAAATCTCGTCCGCTTACTTAGAAGTTCACGCCAAAGCTGAGCGCAACGAAGTCGCGGTCAATTGAAGTGTTGTATTTACCGCCGAAGAAATCGGTGTAGGCCAAGCTGGCGGTGTAAGTGTTCTGGTAATCAGCGTCCAGACCCAGGCTCACAGCCTTGGCACCTTCAGTGAACAGACCATTAGGACCATAACCATCAACGTCATGCGACCAGGAAACGCTCGGTTTCAGGTTCACACCCGCGAAGACATCCGGGTAATCCCAGATAGCGCGAGCACGGTAGCCCCAAGCAGTGGAAGTCACGAAGCCATCGTCTTCACAGTACTTGGACTGATTCTCGAGACTTGCAGTACCAAGAGTGCTGGCGTTCAGCGTGCTGCAGGTATTCAGTGCACCGGTTGCTGGCAGAGGACCTGGACCGTAAACCGGATCACGGCCGTAGCGAATTTCGCTGGAGTTCTCAAGGCCGCCCACATGCACAACGCCGATCTCACCGACCAAGGTAAGGCGGCTGGCGCCCATTACCTGATCAAAGAAGTGAGTAAAGGTGGTCTGGAACTGAGTGACCTCCTTGCGCCGGTAACCGTTTACTTCCTGGCCAGGCTGCCCATCAATCAGGGAAGCATTACCGAACAAACCACCCAGTGGGTTTACCCCAGCAAACAAGATGTCTGTGGTGTTAAACAGCACCGGGGCATTCGGGCGATAACTTACTTCGCCACTCACTGCTGTACCGGTGGGCAGCGTTGTCGAGAAGCTCAGGCCGTAGAGCCGGATATCTTCTGGATACTCCAGGAAATAAGTCGAATTACCCGCCACAACCAGTGGTTGCAACTGAGCATTAGGGCCGGTGAAGGCCGCCTGCGCTGTTGAATAAACATTCGCAGCAGGACCGGCAGCGCTGAAGGCTGGAGTACGGCTGTGATAGTTCATGAAGTAAGCGCCGAACTCGGTGTCCAGGGCTGGTGAGAAGTAGCGGAAGGCAGTACCCCACTGACCATCGTCACGCGCATCGCGGTCTGCGACACGACGGACAAGAACGCCTTCGCTGTTTTGGTCAATAACCAGATCTGGTCGGTTTGGCAGCGCCCCACCGGTCAGCGCTGCTAGATTACGCAAGGTGTTGTTCACGCCTGCGCCAGCCAAGGGGTTGTTACTCAGAACACGGAGGTTGTTGTTGCAACCATCGGCAATGATATCGGCCTGGGCAAAGAAAGTGCCGCAGTTATCAACCACGGTCTGATCCCATTCAAGCTGGTAGAAAGCTTCCATGGAAAGGTTTTCGGTAAGACTCTGCGACACATAGAACATGTTTACCGGAATCAAGCCTTCCTTGATTTCAGCACCTGGGCGACGGAATGCGGACACATCGACCGGGTTAATTTCGTTGATGCTGTTACGGATGAAGGTACTTTCGCCCCAGCTTACAACTTGCTTACCCAAACGAACGGAACCCGGCTGATCGCCGATGGCGTAGTTGTGGTAAACGAAGGCATCGAGAATTTGCGCACCGGATGACTGAGCACCTTCTTTGCGATTGCTGTCACTGATGTCTTTAAACAGACGGCTTTCGTCTTTCAGCTCAAAGTCATACCAGTATTTACCGCGCACAAATACACCGGTATCACCGTATTTCAATTCAAGGTCATGAATACCCTTGAAAATTTTTGAGAAGGTTTCGCCTCGTTTGAAATTTTGACGCGAATCATCGGTGGTTTGAGAAAGTCCTTTACCACCATTGTTGGAACCTATCAGGTCTGGATCAGCGCCACGCACCGACCAGCTCGCGCCAACCGACAGGGACGAGTCGAACTGACCTTCGATTTCACCGATATTGAAAGTAACGCCGAATGCAGGTGCGGCGAGGGTGGATGCGAGGCTGACGGCCAGTGGCAGTTTTGCCAGGAGCCAGGTTTGTTTTGTTTTTGTCATCGACGCTACTCCATGTGTTTTTTGTTATGGATGGTGCGGACTATAGCCAGCGGGTACTTCTGCTTGATCCCTCTAAAGTGTGATTTGCAGCCCCCAGGCACTCTGGCTCGCAGGTTTCGGCGTGTTTGGCACAGCCGGCAGAGCCAAGAATGGCTTGGAATGAGCAATTAGCAAGCCAAACGCTTGTTTGACTGATCAGTCACCAAAAGCACCCTGACTTGGCGCGAATCGAACAGCCCAGAGAGTTTCGCCAAACTCTCCAGAAAAACCCTACGGAATCAGCTGAAAGGCTCTAATCATCAGGCTTTTGCGGTACTGCAAGGCAAGCACGCAAAGAGGCGAGGCTTGCGCCTCACCCGCAGCACAACACCTTAGACAGTCGACAGAAACGGGCTGCCCGCGGTCTGCCACTGGACGATATCCAGGCGAATGCGCTTCTTATCCAGCTTGCCGACGCTGGTCTTGGGAACTTCGGTAACAAGGGCGATCTGCGACGGTATCGCCCACTTGTTGATGCTGCCCTGATCGACAAAAGGCTTGAGGTGTTCCTTGAGACCCTTGGCATCCAGGCTTTGGCCATCGCGCAATACCAACAGGGCGAATGGCCGCTCGCCCCACTGCGGATCGACCACACCGACCACAGCCACTTCACGTACAGCGGGGTGACGGCTGATCAGGTCTTCCAGCTCCAGAGAGGAAATCCATTCGCCACCGGTCTTGATCACATCCTTGATACGGTCGCGGATATCGATAAAGCCGAAATCGTCGATGGTCGCCACATCACCAGTGTGCAGCCAGCCGTGTTCCCACAGCTCGGCGCCCTTCTCCGGTTCGCGGAAGTAACCCTGGGTCAGCCACGGCGCACGCAGCACCAGTTCGCCCTGGCTTTCGCCATCGGCCGGTAACAGGGTGCCATCAGCGGACATGATCGCCGCTTCCACCAGCGGCACCGGCACGCCAGCCTTGATCCGGTAGGTGGTACGTTCATCTTCGCTACCGGCCATCAGCTCATCGTTGATATGCGCGCAGGAGATCAGCGGGCAGGTTTCCGACATGCCGTAGGCGGCGGTCAGCTGAATGCCGCGCGCCTTGGCCGCTTCGTACAGCGAACGATTGAGCGCGCTGCCGCCGATTATCATCTTCAGGCCGCCAAAGTCGTGGCCCTGAGCACCTGGAGCAGCTAATACCATCTGCAGAATGGTCGGCACGCAGTGGGAGAAGGTCACCTTCTCCTCTTTGATCAGGCGGCAAAGCATGTCCGGCTCGTAACGGCCGGGATAGACCTGTTTGATCCCCAGCATGGTGGCCACATATGGAATGCCCCAGGCATGCACGTGGAACATCGGGGTGATCGGCATATACACATCGTTGGTGCCCAGCAGGCGGATGCTGTCCAGGCTACCCAGCACGCTGGCTTCGGCCATGGTGTGTAGCACCAACTGGCGATGGCTGAAATACACACCCTTGGGGTTGCCGGTGGTACCAGTGGTGTAGAAGGTGGTGGCGACCGAGTTTTCGTCAAAATCCGGGAAGTCGTAACGCGCGCTGGCGGCGGCCAGCAGGTTTTCGTATTCACCGACCAGGCCGCCCAGGTCGGCGGTTTTCTCGGCGGCATCGGTGAGCAGAATGGTCTTCTCCACCGTCGTCAGCTGGCTTTCGATACCCTTGTACAGCGGCACGAACTCGCTGTTGACCAGCACGAACTTATCGTCGGCATGGTTCATGGTGTAGAGAATCTGATCGGCCGATAGGCGGATATTGATGGTATGCAGCACTGCGCCGATCATCGGAATGGCGAACATGCACTCCAGGTAACGGTGGCTGTCCCAGTCCATCACGGCCACAGTGTCACCGGCCTTGACCCCGGCCTCAGTCAGCACATTGGCCAGGCGCGCCACGCGCTCGTTGAGGGTCGCGTAGCTGTAACGCAGTTGATCTCGGTAGACGATTTCGCGGGTTTTCTCGTAACGAATGCCCGACAGCAGCAGACGCTTGATCAACAGCGGCGCTTGGTGTGCATTGTCGGCGGGAGCAATCAGGCGAGTCTGCAGCATGGCGGTACCTATTGTTGGTTTTTTCAGTGCGGCCAATCTAGAGCCCCCGCCGCCGGATCAAATCAGCCCAAAGAATGATTTTTCGTGTGACTCTTTGGGCATTTTTAGTCACGCAGTAGAATCGGTGGCTCGCATCCGATGTGTTTGGCCCACGATCTACTACAAAAACGAGGAATTTTCTGATGTCCGATATCGTCATCGTCAGCGGCGCACGTACGCCGATGGGTGGTTTTCAAGGCAGCCTGTCGAGCATTGCCGCGGTTGACCTGGGTGCGGCCGCCATTCGCGCGGCAGTTGAGCGCTCCGGTATTGCCCCTGCCGACGTACAGGAAGTGATCATGGGCTGCGTGCTGCCTGCCGGCCTCAAACAGGGCCCGGCCCGCCAGGCGTCGCTGAACGCCGGCCTGCCCGCTGCTACCGGTTGCACCACGATCAACAAGCTCTGCGGTTCGGGTATGAAAGCGGTGATGATGGCGTTTGATTCGCTCAAGGCCGGCAGCAATAACGTGATGATTGCCGGTGGCATGGAGAGCATGTCCAACGCGCCCTACATCATGACCAAGGCCCGCGCGGGCCTGCGCATGGGCCACGGCGAGATCAAGGACCACATGTTCCTCGACGGCCTGGAAGATGCGCGCACCGGCCGCCTGATGGGCTCCTTCGCCCAAGAAACCGCTGACCAGTACGGCATCACCCGTGAGCAGATGGACGCCTACGCCATCGAGTCGCTGAAACGAGTCCAAGCCGCCATCGCCAGCGGTGCGCTGGATGCGGAAATCGTCCCGATCACCGTCAGCGGCCGCAAGGACGATGTCGTGGTCAAGGATGACGAACAGCCGCTGAACGCCAACCTGGAGAAAATTCCAGGTCTGAAGCCGGCCTTCCGCAAGGACGGCAGCATCACGGCGGCCAACGCCAGCTCGATCTCCGACGGCGCCTCGGCGCTGCTGCTGATGACTGCCGAAGAAGCCGCCAAGCGTGGCCTCAAGCCACTGGCGAAGATTGTCGCCCACGCCACCCAGAGCCAGGACCCAAGCGAGTTCACCATCGCGCCGATTGGCTCGATCACTAACCTGCTGAAAAAAACCGGTTGGGACAAGGCTGACGTTGACCTGTACGAGATCAACGAAGCCTTCGCCATGGTCACCATGCTGGCCATCCGTGAGCACGGCCTGGATCACGCCAAGGTCAACGTCTACGGCGGCGCCTGCGCCCAAGGCCACCCGGTCGGCTCCACCGGCTCGCGAATCATCCTGACCCTGATCAACGCACTGAAAAACACCGGCGGCAAACGCGGCATCGCCTCGTTGTGCATCGGTGGCGGCGAGGCCACTGCTGTAGCGGTTGAGCTGATTTAAAAGGATCGATGCATGGCCGCAATGGCCATGTTAAAGCCGCAGTAACGGGCCAGCCTTGCGCTGGCCCGTTGCGTTTTAGATGCCGATTTTGTCCAGCGACTTGCCAACCTTGCGCCAGAAGCTGCGCTGCATGCGCTCGGTTTCGCCACTGGCGGCAATCCGTTCGAAAGGCTGAATCTCCCGGGTGGCACCGATTTCCGCGTCCGCCACCGCCTTGGATACCAGTTGCAGCGGACCATCGCCCTGGCTGGACGCCTGCTCATTGACTGGCGGCGGGTTGAGCTCGTCATAGCGCAGGTAGTAGATACCACCAGCTTCAGCATCCAGGGTGAAGCTGCTGATCAGGGTGAAGTCCAGCGGGCCGTCAGCGAAGAAGGTCCAGTGCGTGCCAAACAGCGGCCGACGCATCTCCAGCTGGTAACTGGCGATATCGAACTCCAGCACCATATAGGCATTGCTCGGCAGGCTGCCGATGCGCGCGTTGTTCAGAAACAGCGCAGGCGCTTCCAGCTCCTGGTCTGCCCAGTCGCTTTGTGGGCGGTACAGGTAAACCAGCGCGTGGTTGTCATCACTGAGCACGTGCTCACGAAACGCTTCGCCCTCGGTCTCCCCAAAAAATGCCCCTGGGGTCGAGCAACCACTCAAGGCGACCAACAACAGCACTGCAAGCCAGGGCAGACCATGCATCGACAGCATCCTTATTTGAGTTATGTGCCGAGCATAGCCGCGCCCTGCTCGCCCCACACCAGACAAAAGTGCGGGCCGAACAAGTGCGGGTCAGCGGCGACGATCGAGCAGGTTGACCAGCAACTGATCCAGCGCGCCCCAGATGGATTGCTGCACGCGCCGCCACCAGGGCCGCGCGCGCCAATCGGCCAGGGTGATTTCCTGGCTATCGGCAAAGTCCGCCTGAAAGCTTGCCGCCACGCTGGCGGTAAACTGCGGGTCCAGCGCTTCGAGGTTGGCGTCCAGGTTGAAGCGCAGGTTCCAGTGGTCGAAGTTGCAGGAACCGACGCTGACCCAGTCATCCACCAACACCATCTTCAGGTGCAGAAAGCGCGGCTGATACTCGAAGATGCGTACCCCGGCCTTGAGCAGGCTGGCGTAGTAGCGCTGGCCAGCAAAGCGCACCGGCGGATGATCGGTATTCTGGCCGGCCAGCAACAGATGCACCTCGACGCCACGCCTGGCGGCTTGACGCAGGGTGCGACGCACGCGCCAGGTCGGCAGAAAATAGGGCGTTGCCAGCCAGATGCGCTGCTTGGAGCCGCGCAGTGCGCGCACCAGCGAAAGCAGGATGTCGCGATACTGCGAAGCATCGGCAAAGGCCACACGGCCCAAGCCCTGGCCCAGTGCAGGCAATGCCGGCAGGTTTTTCAGGCGCAGAGGCATACGCGGTCGCCAGGCAATCCAGGCCTGACTCGCCTGCCACTGGCGTTCAAACAGCTGCTGCCAGTCGGCCACCAGCGGCCCGCTGATTTCCACCATAACCTCATGCCAAAGGCTGCTGTCTTGCTCCGGCTGCCAGAATTCATCGGTCGCGCCAGTACCGCCGACAAAGGCAAATTGCCCATCGACCAGTAGAAGCTTGCGGTGATCACGATGAAAGTTGCGTACACCATGCTTCCAGCGCAGTGGGTTGTACCACTGCACCTGCACGCCGGCGGCCTGCAGCATCTGCCGATCCGCGGCATGCAAACCCTGCGCACCAAAGGCATCCAGCAGACAACGCACCACGACGCCACGCTGGGCAGCCGCGCACAACGACGCCAGCAAGGCGCGCCCGCAGGTTCCGCTTTCCACCAGATAGAGTTCCAGTTCGACCTGCCGCTGCGCGACGTCGATGCGCGCCAGCATCTGCACAAAGAACTGCGGCCCATCGATCAGCAAGGTCAGTGCATTACCGCGTCGCCAGGGAAAGACGTTATGCGGCATGACCGTTCACGCGGCGGTTGACTCTGCGCATTGCGGCTCACGCATGGGAAATGGAGTCGCCACCATAGCCGCCCGGCAGGGCCTTGCAAACCCTGCCGAGCGATCAGCCAGACGCAGCCCTGTTACGGCAGCGGCGCGGCCTGTGGTAATAGCTGACAGCCCTGACGCGGGCCCAGCCACTGCGCGCTCTGGGTGCTGCCCAGGCCGCGCGCGGTCACGCGCTTGTTGGCTTGATCATCGAAGAAGCCGGAGAGCGAAACATACTGCGCCACATACGCTTCGCAGTAGTCGGCCGGGTTGTTCGCCACATAGCGGCACGAACAATATTCCTTGGCCGAGTAAGCGCCGATGATGCCTGGGAAGGCTTGCAGGTGTACGCGATTCTGCCAGGCCAGGGCGGCGAGCAGCATCACAATCAGCAACAACAGGCTGCTGAACGGACGACGACGGATCATGGCTGCACCTCATCGGCCAACGCAGCAAGAACCAGCTTGAGAAAATAGTTGCGATCAAAGCTGCCATCGCGGTCATCGGCGTAACGCACGATCACCAAGTTTTCGCTGGCAATCACATACAACCCCTGCCCCCAGTGCCCGGACGCCACCAGGGTGTCTTCCGGCGCATCCGGCCACGGCCTGCTCGCACCGGCTACCGCCGCGTTCAGCCACCACTGGCCGCCGGGCACTGCCTCACCCGGCTTTTCGGCCTGCGGTTGGTAGCTGGCAAACGGCGTGCGATTGAAGTCGACCCAGGCCTTGGGCAACAACTGCTGCTCGCCCCAACGGCCATCGCGCTGCATCAGCAGGCCGACACGAGCCAGGTCACGAGCGCTCATGTAGACGTATGAGGAACCGACAAAGGTGCCGGCGGCATCGCGCTCCCAGACTGCGGTGGTGATCCCCAGCGGATCGAACAGTGCGGTCCAGGGGTAATCAGCGTAAGCCGCCTCGCCCACCATGTTCTTCAAGGCGGCGGCCAGCACGTTGGTATCGCCGCTGGAATAGCGGAAGCGCGCCCCCGGTTCAGCATCGGCGCTATGCGCCGCGGTAAACGCCGCCATATCACTGCGACCACGGGTGTAGAGCATCGCCACCACCGAGGACTTCAGTGGCGCGTATTCATAATCTTCCTGCCAGTCCAGGCCCGAGGCCCAGTTGAGCAAGTGGCCAACCTTGACCTGCGGGTGTGCAGCAAACGGCGGGTAGTAATCGGCTACCGGCGCATCCAGACGGAAGCGGCCCTGGCCGTAGGCCACGCCTATAGTAGTAGCCAACAGGCTCTTGGCCATCGACCAGGTCAGGTGTGGCGTGGCGGCAGTGGTCGGTGCGGCATAGCGCTCATAGACCACCTGGCCATCGCGGATCACCAGCAGGGCATCAGTGCGTACGCCTTTGCGGGTGGCGTCATCGCGGTCGGGAAAGGCGTAGCTTTCCAGCTCGCTGAGGGCGGCGCTCGGCGCAGCCAGCTGACTGTCCCAGTCGCTGCCAGGCCAGTTCTCGGCCTGCGCCGTAGCGCAGCCCAGAGCGAAGACGCACGCCAACATCAGCCGCCGCGCGGGAAAGGGAGTGAAGGACATGGAGCCGCCTCTGCTGGGATCGAAGGCGGCACCCTAGCATGCTGCCGATGACGACAAATAGCGCCGAACACGCCGGTTTAGCCGGCAATTCGGCGCGAAAAGTCACAGCATTTATTTAGGCCACTATTTCGGTAGGCGGTAATCCTCCGGCCCCATCAGATCCATGCCGCACTCCAGGTTCTCGATCCAGTAGAGGAAGGCATTGATCATTTCTGCGCCGACAAAGGGTCGGCCGTGCTGCGGCACAATCATCGCCACATCCATCTCGCGGACCATCGCCGCCCACAGACGGCAGGCCTTGTTGCCGGCCATGTAGCGCCGGTGAAAACCGAGCATGTTCGGCACATGGTTGACGAAGTCCGTCACCGGGTGTGCGTCATCGACCATCGAGGCGCCCATGTCACCGGAAAACAGAATTCTGCTCACTGGGTCATACAACTGGAAGTTGCCCACCGAGTGGAGAAAATGCGCCGGGACCGCCTTGAGCGTGCATTTGCCAAGGCTGAAGGATTGGCCACGGTCCGGCAGCGCGATAATCCGGTCAAAGGTGTTGATGCCACGACTGAGTGCCAGGTAATTGGCCGTCAGGTGCGGCAGAAAGCGCGCCCAGAGTTTGGAGCAGATCACCCGTGCGCGGGTGTGCAGCAGCCATTTATCCAGCGAGGCGATGATGTCCGGGTCCTGGTGCGAGGCAAAGATGTAAGTCAGGTCCTGTACCGGAATGTGCTTGGACAGCTCCAGTGACAGCGGCGTGTAGGTCAGGTCACCGCCCGGATCGAGCAGCAGGTACTGCTCGTTGTCGGTGATCAGAAACTGGTTGGACTGCACGCCCTCCCCGCTAACCAGGTCATCGAACATCATGCATTGATGCTCGCCGTTATCGAACAGCATTATGGGCTCGCGTCGCATGGCAGGCTCTCTCCCGAAAGCCCGCGAGCTTACTGGCGCAGCAACTCAGCCTTACTGATCTGGATCAAGCCGGCACGTCATGCCGAGTTAAAGGTTGATGCCGAGCACCGCCTGTGCCTTGTGCAAACGTTTGCTGCGCGCGCTGCCTGCAATCGCCAGCAGGCCTTTGTCGCGTTGCCAGAGCTGCGCCCAGTGCGCATCGCCGGCAGCAAAGGCGTTGTCCAGATCACTGCGCAGGCTGTCGAACTGAGCAAACAGCCCGGCCAACAGCAGATGACTGCCCGCCGCACTCGGGCATTGCCGAGCCACTTCCGCGCAGCCGGCCAACAGACCAAGCAAGCGCAACTGCAGGGCCTGCGGCCAGGCCGACTCCTGCCCCACGCCAAACAGCCAGGCCGTCAGCGCTGCCAACACATGGGTGTCTTCCAATGTGCGGAAGGGTTTTACGTAAGCATCCCAACCGTCACCGGGCAGCCGCTCGCAATGCGCGCCTTGTAGATGCAGACGGCCATGGCTGACATCCGGCATCAGCGGCAATACCGGCAGTGTCTCGATCTTCACCCCCGGCGCGCCATTGCGCACCACCCCAAGCGCAAGCTGCACCGGCGCGCCGTCGGTTTCCTCACGGGCGGCCACCAGCAACCAGTCGGCGGAATCGGCAGCGGTAACAAAATCCTTGCGGCCATTGAGGGTCAGCGCGGCGATCCGCGTACTCATGTCCACCGGACGGGTACTGCGATTCTCGGTTACACACAGCGCGCCCAAGGTCCAGGGCGCGGCCGGCCAGAGTGCGCGTAACGCGCCTTGATAGCCGGAGAGAAACGCCAGCCCCGGCGTCGCGGCCAACCGGCCACCGAGCAGGGCCAGCTGAAACGGCGTTGGGTTGCCGATGCGCTCGAGCAGGCTGGCATACCACTCCTCCAGCCCCGTGACCGGCAGACGCGCTTGCGGACTCAACAGCTGTTGCCAGGGCATGCATTGTTCCTTGTTCTAGGGATTGAAATCAGTGTCACACAAGCATCACCAAATCTTCATGGAGGTGACACCAGCGCTACCTAGCCTGAGCTTGCCCAACAAGATCGACCGGCTGCAAGGCAAAAAGCCGGCTAATGGAGATGACGGCATGACCCAGATGGCACTTAAAGCTACTCCCGCTCGCCGCCTGCAGGCCGAGCGTTTGCAAGGCGCTGCCGCCCTGCGCGAAGCCCAGGCACTGCGCTTTCGCGTATTCAGCGCCGAATTCGATGCCAAGCTCAAGGGTGCCGAACTGGGCCTGGACATGGATGACTACGACATTCACTGCCAACACATCGGCGTGCGTGACCTGGGCAGCGGTGAGCTGGTGGCCACCACCCGCCTGCTCGACCACCGCGCGGCCGCCAGCCTGGGGCGCTTCTACAGCAAAGAAGAATTCAGCCTGCATGGCCTGCCGCACCTTGAAGGGCCGGTGCTGGAAATCGGCCGCACCTGCGTCGACGCAGCCTACCGCAACGGCGCGACCATCGCCGTGCTCTGGGGCGAATTGGCCGAAGTACTCAACCAAGGCGCTTACCGCTACCTGATGGGTTGCGCGAGCATCTCCATGCAGGCCGGTGGCATCCAGGCCCAGGCGATCATGCAGCGCCTGCGTGAACGCTACCTATGTACCGAGCATTTGCGCGCCGTACCGAAAACCCCGCTGCCGGCGCTGGATGTGCCGGGCAACGTGATCGCCGAAATGCCGCCGCTGCTCAAGGCCTATATGCGCCTGGGCGCGAAGATCTGCGGCGAGCCGTGCTGGGATCAGGATTTCCAGGTCGCCGACGTGTTTATCCTGCTCAAGCGTGACGAGCTATGCCCGCGCTACGCCCGGCACTTTAAGGCCGCCGTGTAGGTTGGGCTGAGCGCAGCGATGCCCAACGGACGATGTCCGTCTGACATCGACGTGCACCGGTCATCGCTTGTTGGGCTTCGTCGCTGCGCTTCTCAACCCAACCTACACACTAACAGCAGATCGGAGCAGAGTTGCACAAATCGCCGGCACTCTGTAGACAGTGCCGGCGTTTGTGTTTTTGCAGCGAGAGAGTTCGATGAAGAAGGTGCGTTTGTACCTGCGCCTGACGCGCCTGCTACTGGTGATCAGCCTCGGCACCCTGCTGGCGGCGGGCATCACCCTGCTCGAACGCCTGGTGCGGCATGACCTGATGCCAACCCGCCAACGCCTGACCCGCTGGTTTCTCGCGCGCCTGGCCGGGGCGCTGCCATTCCGCTTGCAGGTACGGGGCGAGCTGCCGCGTCAGCCGATGCTGTGGGTCAGCAACCATGTGTCCTGGACTGATATTCCGCTGCTCGGCATGCTCACTCCGCTGTCCTTTCTGTCCAAGGCTGAGGTGCGCACCTGGCCGGTGGCCGGCTGGCTGGCGCACAAGGCCGGCACCCTGTTTATTCGCCGGGGTTCGGGTGATAGCGGCCTGCTCAGCCAGCAGCTGGGCAACCACTTGCAACGCGGGCGTAACCTGCTGATCTTCCCCGAAGGCACCACCACCGATGGGCTGGGCCTGCGGACCTTCCACGGCCGCTTGCTGAGTAGCGCGATCGACAGCGGCGTATCAGTACAGCCGGTGGCCATCCGCTACCTGCGCGACGGCAAGCCCTGTAGCGTGGCACCGTTTATTGGTGACGACGACATGCTCTCGCATCTGCTGCGCCTGCTAAGCAGCGAGCTGAGCGAAGTGCAGATCCAGCTGCTGCCACCAATTGCCAGCAGCGAGCTGAACCGCAACGCACTGGCCCGCGCGGCGCAGCAAGCGATCAGCCAGGCATTATTTGGAGTCGCGGAACTATGCGAGGAAGAAAGCCAGGCCGCCTAACCGCCTAACCCACGCTCGCGAGTAACGAAGTCCTGCAACTCGGGATAGAACTGGCGAAAATCCTCCAGCAGCGGCTGATACAGCCGCTCCAGCTCGGCGGCACCGCCGGCCAGCAAGCCCGGCCGCGAAAGCCGCCGATCAATCCCCGCGACCACCTGCTCCAGCACGGCAAACTCGCGGTAACTGCCCAGCCAGTCCTGCGCGGCCATGCGCGGCGCAATACGTGCCAGGCGCTCGGGTAAGTGTGGCTCGGCGGCCAGCACCTGATACACCCGCCCAGTAAAATGCGGCAGCGGCTCGGCGGCATAGTCGCCCCAATTCAGCGCCAGGCAGTGATCGAAAAACACATCCAGCAAGATGCCGCTGTAGCGTCGCCGCTCTAGGGCGAAGCGCGCCCGTGCCTGCGCTTGCAGCGGGTGGCTGTCGGTGAATACATCGATGCGTCGGTGCAGGCGGATGGCCGCTTCGATATCCGCCGGCCACTGCCCAGCCAGCGGCCCTTTGACGAAATCGCCATACAGACTGCCGAGCAGCTGTGCCGGCGCGTCGCCGCCGAGATGTAAGTGCGCGAGGTAATTCATGGCCACAGCTTACACATCAGCCGCCATGATGATGACTATCGCCACGAACGATCTGTATATCGCCAGAAGCCGATATAGAGTTCGCCCCATCGCGATATGGCGTTACCGCACACAGGGGATACCCCGCATGCAACTCGACATCGATGAAGTGATCAAGGCCCTGGCCCACCCCGTGCGGCGTGACATCCTGCATTGGCTGAAAGACCCGCAGGCGTATTTCGCCGACCAGGATCACCCGCTGGAGATCGGTGTGTGCGCAGGCAAGATCGATCAGCGCACCGGGCTGTCGCAATCAACAGTCTCCGCGCACCTGGCAACCCTGCAACGTGCCGGCCTGATTAGCAGCAAGAAGGTTGGCCAGTGGAACTTCTTCAAACGCAATGAAGAGACCATCCAGGCGTTCCTCAACCACATCAGCCAAGCGCTCTAAACCAACTTTTACATTCACTTTTTTCAGGAGCTGACGGCATGCCTGCAGCGCTTCTCGTCCTCGCTTTGTCCGCGTTTGCCATCGGCACCACGGAATTCGTCATCATGGGTCTGCTGCCGGAAGTCGCGGGCGACCTCGGTGTGTCGATTCCCGGCGCCGGCTGGCTGGTCACCGGTTACGCCTTGGGCGTGGCCATCGGCGCGCCGTTTATGGCCCTGGCCACCGCCAGCTGGCCGCGCAAAGCCTCACTGTTAACGCTGATGAGCATCTTTATCGCTGGCAACCTGTTCTGCGCCCTGGCCAGTGATTACCAGATGCTGATGCTCGCCCGGGTAATCACCGCCCTTTGCCATGGCGCGTTCTTCGGCATCGGCTCGGTGGTTGCCGCCAGCCTGGTGCCGGCCAATCGCCGCGCTTCAGCCGTAGCCTTGATGTTTACCGGCCTGACCCTGGCCAATGTGCTCGGCGTGCCGCTGGGCACCGCCCTCGGTCAGTACGCTGGCTGGCGATCGACCTTCTGGGCCGTGACCCTGATTGGCGTGATCGCACTGATCGGTCTGTGGCGCGTGTTACCTAGCAAGAGCGATGAAGCCAAGGCCGACTTCGCCAGCGAAGTGCGCGCCCTGCGCGGTGCCGGCCTGTGGCTGGCGCTGAGCACCACGGCGCTGTTCTCCGCGGCGATGTTTGCCCTGTTCACCTACATTGCGCCGCTGCTTGGTGAAGTCACGGGCGTGTCGCCCAACGGTGTGACCTGGACCCTGCTGCTGATTGGCCTCGGTCTGACGTTGGGTAACGTGCTCGGCGGGCGCGTGGCCGACCGCAGCCTGAAGGCCACCCTGGTCGGCGTATTCATCGCCATGGCGGTGATCTCCACCCTGTTCAACTGGACCAGCCAGGCGCTGATCCCCGCCGAATTCACCCTGTTCCTCTGGGCCACCGCCGCCTTCGCGGCCGTGCCGGCCTTGCAGGTCAATGTGGTGGCCTTTGGCAGCGGAGCACCGAACCTGGTGTCGACCTTGAATATTGGCGCTTTCAACCTCGGTAACGCCCTCGGCGCCTGGGTGGGCGGCCTGGTGATTGCCGAAGGTTTCGGCCTGACCCGCGTGCCCCTGGCCGCTGCCGCCCTGGCGGTACTGGCGCTGCTGGCCACCCTGCTGACCTTCAGTACCCGTAGCCCTGAACCACAACTTGCACTCAACGAATAACCTGAGAGGACCGTCCCATGACTACGCTTTTCGACCCGATCCAGATTGGCGACCTGCAACTCAACAACCGCATCATCATGGCTCCGCTGACCCGCTGCCGCGCCGATGAGGGCCGCGTGCCCAATGCGCTGATGGCCGAGTACTACGTACAACGCGCCAGCGCCGGGTTGATCATCAGTGAAGCCACCTCCGTAACCCCTGTGGGCGTCGGCTACCCAGACACCCCCGGCATCTGGTCGGCTGATCAGGTACGCGGCTGGAGCAATATCACCAAGGCTGTGCACGCCGCAGGCGGCAAGATCGTCCTGCAGCTGTGGCACGTTGGACGCATTTCCGACCCGATCTACCTGAACGGTCAACTGCCGGTCGCGCCGAGCGCCATCCAGTCGGCGGGCCACGTCAGCCTGGTGCGCCCGATGAAGGAATTCGTCACCCCGCGCGCCCTGGAAACCGAAGAAGTTGCTGATATCGTCGAGGCCTATCGCCAAGGCGCGGAAAACGCCAAAGCCGCCGGTTTTGATGGCGTGGAAATCCACGGCGCGAACGGTTACCTGCTCGACCAGTTCCTGCAGAGCAGCACCAACCAGCGCAGCGACCGTTATGGCGGCAACCTGGAAAACCGCGCACGCCTGCTGCTGGAAGTCACCGATGCGGCAATCGAAGTCTGGGGCGCTGGCCGCGTTGGCGTACACCTGTCGCCACGGGCTGACCTCCACGATATGGGCGACGCCAACCGCGCCGAGACTTTCACCTACGTGGCGCAGGAGCTGGGCAAACGCGGCATCGCCTTTATCTGCGCCCGTGAGCAGGAGGCCGACGACAGCCTGTCACCAAGTCTGAAACAAACCTTCGGCGGCGTATTTATCGCCAACGAACGCTTCACCAAGGATCAGGCCAATGCCTGGCTGGCTGAAGGCAAGGCCGATGCAGTGGCCTTCGGCGTGCCGTTTATCGCCAACCCGGACCTGCCCGCGCGCCTGGCGCAGGATGCCGAGCTGAATGCGCCACGCCCGGAAACCTTCTACAGCCAAGGTCCGGTCGGCTACCTCGACTACCCAACGCTGTAAGCCGGAGGCTGCCGCTCTGTCGTAGGAGGGGCTGGGCGGCATTCCGCTTTAGCCGCGATAGCGTTATCGAACGTTCGCCGCTAAAGCGCCTTCCACAGAGGCTCGCCAGTATCAACCTGAGGTTTAAATGCCTCAAAAAAGAAGCCCGCCAATTGGCGGGCTTTTCCGTTGCAACTTACTCAGCGTGCGTCGATCTGCTGCTGCAAGTTCTGCACTTGCGCCTGCAGGGTGCTGATGTTACGAGTCATTTGCGCGCGGAAGGCATCGAACTCAGCCGTGCTGCTGCCAGCGGTACGGGTTTCCAGATCGCTTTTCAGCACCAACAGGTCCTGCTCGACACGGGCAATGGCCTGGTTGGGGTTGCCCTGTTTCTTCAGCGCATCAATTTCGCCGCTCAACCCGGCAAGTTTCTCGTCGAGTTTGCTTTGCCCGGCCAGCGTACTTTTCAGGGTGGCTTGCTCATTTTTCAGCACCGCCTGTTCGGCGCTGAGTTTGTTGAGGATGCCTTCCAGCTTGGCATCCCCACCTTCCTGGCCTTTCAGCTGCGCGGCCAGCTGCTCAAGGCGCTTGCTCTGCTCGCTATTCTGCCCACTGACGCCCTGCTGCTTGCTCAGCTCGGCCAGTTTGCTTTCCAGCTGCTTGACCTGCAGCTTCAGCGCTTCACTGCCACTGGTGACCGACGACTCGGTGGCCACCACCTTGCCGGAAATATCCTGAATACGCCCGGCGGCCTCCTCGCTGATACGCGCGAAACTCTCCTGAGTGGCGACCAGTTGCTGCTCCATCAGGCTGATCTGCTGAAAGCTCCACCAGCCGAGCCCGCCCAGGGCGATCATCAAGGCGCCAACCAGCGCCCAGAGTGGGCCGGTACTGGCCGACCTCACCGGTGCAGCGCTCGCCGCACGGCCATAGCTGCTGCCGCGTGCCGGCTCTGGGTGATCCGTCTGATAGTCATCGTGATCGCGCTGATCAGCCCGCAGGCTGGGCACGTGATCGAGTTCGTCGTGGGCATCGTTACGCATGGGTCAACCTTCAAGAAAGCGCGGGGTGAGGAGCCAGTCGGGCTTAACATTGCTCGGCGGCGGAAAAGCCCGACAGGCTCCAAGCAAATTGCCGCGCAGTATAACGGTTCGCGCGCAGCGCTTCAGTGTCGCGCCATGCCAGTGCGAAACGCACCGACGAAGGGCACGGCACAGGCCATCGACTCGCTGCAGGCCGCACAGTTCCACAGAGTGTGAACTGGTATGCGCTTTGCACTTGTCTATTTGCGACGTTATTGCGGCACCAGGGAGCAAAGGTGTTGCAGGCGCGATCCGCACGCGGGAAACGCGGCGAGACCAGGCCGGTGGCATTGCGACTGGGTGACACCCAGCCGCAATGCCCACTTGTAATAGCTAGGGAAACTCTGAATAAGACTTCCTGATTTTGGCAAAATGCCCGGACGCCACCCGCCGAGTTTTCCGATGAAGCAAATGACCTTCGCCGATGCCGAGTACGCCGGCAAACGCAAGCAGACCCGCAAAGAGTTGTTCCTGATCGAGATGGATCGGGTGGTGCCGTGGAAGGGTTTGATCGCACTGATCGAACCGTATTACCCCAAGGGTGAAGGCGGTCGGCCGGCCTATCCGCTGATGGCGATGCTACGTGTGCACCTGATGCAGAACTGGTTCGGCTACAGCGACCCGGCGATGGAAGAAGCGCTGTACGAGACCACTATCCTGCGGCAGTTCGCCGGGCTGAGTCTGGAACGTATCCCCGACGAAACCACCATCCTCAACTTCCGTCGTCTGCTGGAGAAACATGAGTTGGCTGCCGGCATCCTGGCCGTCATCAATGGCTATCTTGGCGACCGTGGCCTGTCGTTGCGCCAAGGCACCATCGTCGATGCCACGCTGATCAATGCGCCGAGTTCGACCAAGAACAAGGACGGCAAACGCGACCCAGAGATGCACCAGGCCAAGAAGGGCAACCAATACTACTTCGGCATGAAGGCGCACATTGGCGTGGATGACGAGTCGGGGCTGGTACACAGCGTGGTAGGCACGGCGGCCAACGTGGCGGATGTCACTCAGGTCGACAAGTTGCTGCACGGCGAGGAAAACGTGGTGTGCGCCGATGCGGGTTATACCGGCGTCGAAAAGCGCCCCGAACATGATGGGCGCGAGGTGATCTGGCAGGTTGCTGCCCGCCGCAGCACCTATAAGAAGCTGGGTAAGAGCAGCCCGCTGTACAAAGCCAAACGCAAGATCGAGAAGGCCAAGGCCCAGGTGCGCGCCAAGGTTGAGCACCCGTTCCGGGTGATCAAGCGTCAGTTCAGTTATGTAAAGACACGCTTCCGTGGCTTGGCCAAGAACACGGCGCAACTGGTGACGCTGTTCGCGCTGTCGAACCTGTGGATGGCACGCCGACATTTACTGACCAATGCAGGAGAGGTGCGCCTGTAATGCGGGAAATGGCTGCCGCGAGCTACTCGCGGCGGCTAAAAACACAGAAATGAATGGGTAATCTGATCGTTTTTGATCGATTTGCCGCTTTCAAAATCGGCGGGGCTGAAGTCAGCCAGAAATACATGGCTACTTCAGACCATCCCTAGGGGGGAAAGATCCATGGAGCTGAACAGAGAAGTACTGGATTGCATGATGAGCCTGCGCCGCAGGCTGCGCGAAGAACTGACGGTGGACATTCGCATGAGCCAGCCTGATGCGATCAACAGCATGCTCAGTGCCTGCCTCACCTCAAGCAGTGAGGAAACCCGCCAACTGGGGCAACTGCTGGCCCAGTACAGCGACCGCCCCTTCGGCGAGCCCGCGACCACACCACGTATGCAGGCCGGACACCCGCTGCTGGTGGAAGAAAGCGCGCATCGCCCACCCAGCGCATCGGTGCGCATGTATCGCGGGCAGCGCGTTTACGCCTGAAGCCTGTTTACCCGCAATCAGCTCGGATGATGCGCCTGCCACCAGGCGCAGAACTCATCCAGAGCGCTCCACAGGCTGGCCTTGGGTTCGTACTCCAGATACTGCTGCGCGCGGCTGATATCCAGAGAGAAGTCCTTGGCCATCACCGCCACACCCAGACGAAACAGCGTCGGTTCCGGGCGACCGGGTAACAGCTTGCACACGCCTTCATTCAGCGCCGCAGCGCCATACGCCAGGCCATAGGGCAGATGGCGGGTCACCGGCGGCAGGTCGAGTTTGTGCAGCACATAGTTGACCACGTCCCACAGCGGCACTGGCGCGCCGTTGCTGATGTTGTACACCTGCCCCAGCGCCGGCCCGGCGGCCAGCAGGCAGCTCATCAGTGCTTCGTTGAGGTTGTGCACGCTGGTGAAATCGACCTTATTCAGGCCGTTGCCGATAATCGACAAGCGTCCTTTGCGCTGCATATTGATCAGCCGCGGGAAGATGCTGGTGTCGCCTGCGCCGGTGACAAAGCGCGGACGCAGCGCCAGCACCTCCAGACCGAACTCCTGAGCGGCAAACACCTGCTGCTCGGCGAGAAACTTGGTTTTGCCGTAATGATCGGAAAAACGTTTGGGCAGCTGTTCTTCACGCAGGCCGACATGCGCCTGACCATCGAAATACACCGACGGCGAAGACAGGTGCACCAGACGCCGCACCTTCTGCTTGAGGCAAGCGTCGACCACGTTTTCGGTGACCGTGACGTTGGCCTGATAAAAGTGCTCGTAACGCCCCCAGACGCCGACCGCGCCGGCGCAGTGCACCACCGCCTCAACATCCCGGCACAGCTGCTGCACCAGCTCCGGGTCGGACAGATCACCCTGGACAAACTCCGCGCCACGCGCACACAGGTGCTCAACGCCCTCGGCGCGCCGCCCATTGACCCGCACACTCAGGCCCTGCTCCAAGGCAAAGCGAGCGAAACGCCCACCGATAAAGCCACTGGCCCCGGTTACCAGAATCTTCATTGCCGCCCCCTTTGCCATGATTGCAGGCCACTCTAGCAGCGCATGTCAGCCGCCGCCGTGGCATTGCAAGCCAGAACAGCGACTGCACACACCCTGCGATAGGCAACAGCACCGCTCACAGCGGCTAAGCTGCCAGACGCAAACCAATAACAACTTAGGAGCCACGGGATGGCCACGCACTGGATGATCTACGGAGCCAACGGTTACACCGGCCACCTGCTGGCCGCCGAAGCCAAGCGTCAGGGCCTCACGCCCATTCTGGCGGGGCGCAATCCGGCCGCCGTACACGCCCAGGGCAGCCTGCTGGGCCTGGAATGCCGGATATTCGATATCCACCAACTGGATCGCGCCAAGGAAGCCCTGGCCGATATTGCCGTGGTCGCTCACTGCGCGGGGCCATTTTCTGCCACCAGCGCACCGATGCTCGACGCCTGCCTGGCCAGCGCCACCCACTACGTCGATATCACTGGCGAGATCAGCGTGTTCGAAGCCGCTCACCAGCGTGATCAGCAGGCCCGCGAGCTGGGCGTGGTGGTCTGCCCCGGCGTGGGCTTCGATGTGATCCCCAGCGATTGCCTCGCCGCTTGCCTGTACCAGGCCCTGCCCGATGCCACGCACCTGGCGCTGGGCTTCGACTCTGGCAGCGGGCTGTCGCCCGGCACGGCAAAAACCTCGCTGGAAGGCCTGAAGTTTGGCGGCAAGGTACGTCGCGCAGGGGTGATCACCGATGTGCCGCTGGGCTACAAACGCCGCGCCATCAACTTTGGCCGCGGTGAAAAGCCAGCGGTAACCATTCCCTGGGGCGATGTCTCCACCGCCTACCACTCCACCAGTATCGACAATATCGAGGTGTACCTGCCGACACCAACAGCGGCCGCCATCGTGATGCGCCTGATCGACCCGCTGCGTGGCCTGCTGGGCCTGGATGCGGTGCAGAACTGGCTCAAGCGGCTGATCGAAAAACGCGTCAGCGGCCCCGATGAAACCAGCCGCGCACGTCAGCGCACCTGGCTGTGGGGCGAGGTGCACAATGCCGCAGGGGTAATAAAAACCGCGCGCCTGGAAACCGCCAACGGCTATGACGTCACTGTGCACGGTGCCTTGCTGGCCGTACGGCACTTGCTGAACTACAGCGGCCCCGGCGGCTACTTCACGCCGTCAAAACTGCTCGGTGCACGCTGCGTGGAACAGCTGCCGGGCTCGGGAAAGGTGGTTATTTCCTGAGTGCGACCAGGCTATGGCTTGCGGCGTGGGTAAGGTGGCGCGTCAGCTGATTAAGCAACTCGCCGCCATTGCGCCAGTGATGCCAATACAGAGGAACATCGATTGGCCGGTCGCTGATCAACTCAACCAACTCGCCACGGGCCGACTCCCCCAGTACTTGCAGCTCGGGGATCAGCCCCCAGCCAAAACCGGCCTGCGCCAGGCGGATAAAACCTTCGGATGACGGGCACAGGTGGTGGGCAAAACCACCTTCGACGCCCAGGCTGGACAGATAAAGGTGCTGCAACAGGTCATCCGGGCCGAAGACGATAGCCGGGGCATGAGCCAGCGCCTGCGCCGTTACTCCATTTGGAAAATGCCGGGCGATAAACGCCGGGCTGGCCATGGCCCGATAACGCATCGCGCCCAGCAGCATGGCCCGCGCACCGGCCACCGGGCGCTCACTGGCGCATACGCAGGCCGCCACCTCGCCGGCGCGCATGCGCTTGAGGCCGACCTCCTGATCCTCCACCACCAGATCCAGCAGCAAACGCTGTTCGGTACAGAACGCGCCCACCGCGCCGGCCCACCAGGTGGCCAGGCTGTCGGCGTTAAGTGCGATGCGCAGGCGCTCCGGTAAACCGCCCTCGTCCAGCCCCGGCACCTGCGCCTGAATATCGCGTTCCAGCAAACGCACCTGTTGTACATGGTTAAGCAAGCGCCGACCGATTTCCGTCGGCGCCGGCGGCACCGCACGCACCAGTACCGGCTGACCAACCCGCGCCTCGAGCAGCTTGATCCGCTGCGACACGGCGGATTGCGACAACCCCAGCACCTGCGCCGCCCGCTCGAAGCCGGCCTGTTCGACAACCGCGGCCAGGGCGGCGAGTAGTTTGTAATCCAGCAAAATAAGATTTCCTAATGAGCAATCAGGATTATTGGTTTCTCTTATATACCCGGCCGCAGCAGACTGACCAGCATCCCCACCCTGAACAAGGCAATCCGCATGGCCGGCGAAACCTCACTGACAGCCCTGCTGCGCAGCATGAACCCTCACCTGAACGATGGCGCATACGTGTTCTGCTGTTTAAGCGATACCGCGCAGCTACAAGGCATACAACCGCTGGGCAGCTTTCAGGAAGCCGAAGGGCTCACGGTCATCGTGCAGCGCCAGCAAGCCGAGCACCAGGGCTTGCCGTACAGCTACGTAGCCGCCTGGCTGACACTGCATGTGCATTCGGCACTCGAAGCCGTCGGCTTGACGGCTGCCGTTGCCAGCGCACTGGCGCAAGCCGGAATCAGCTGCAACGTGATCGCCGGTTTCTACCACGACCACCTGTTCGTCGCCCACGCTGATGGGCTGCGCGCGCTGGCCGTTCTGCAACAGCTCAGTGAGCAGGCGGAATAATCGATATGTGGCAGAGCTATAGCAACGGATTACTGATCGCCGCCGGGCTTATCATCGCTCTCGGCGCGCAAAACGCTTTTGTCCTCGCACAAAGTCTGCGCCGCGAGCATCACCTGCCGGTGGCGCTGCTCTGTGTGGTCTGCGATGCCCTGTTGGTGACCGCTGGGGTCTTTGGTCTAGCTACCGTACTGGCGCAAAGCCCGCTGCTGCTGGGCATCGCCCGCTGGGGTGGTGCAGCCTTTCTGCTCTGGTATGGCGCCCAGGCGCTGGTCCGCGCCAGCCGCCCGCAGGCACTGAATCAGGCCAGTGAAAGCGGCCCACGCTCACGCAAGGCAGTACTGCTGGCAGCCCTGGCAGTGACCTTGCTCAACCCACATGTGTACCTCGACACGGTGCTGCTGATCGGCTCACTCGGCGCCCAACAGCCGGTGCCCGGCGCCTATGCGCTGGGTGCGGCAAGCGCTTCATTGATGTGGTTCTTCTGCCTGGCCCTCGGCGCAGCCTGGCTCGCACCCTGGCTCGCGCGCCCAAGCACCTGGCGCTTTATAGACCTGGGCGTGGCCCTGATGATGTTCAGCATTGCCTGGCAGCTATTGAGCAACCCCGGCATGCTCTAGAACGGCTCTGATGCAACATGCCGAGGTGGTTTTCCACACAGTTGCCGCGTGTTTAAGGCGCAGTGCCGGTGCTATGATCAAAGGCTTGCGGCGCAAAGAGATAACTCACGCCGCTGAGATGGCCGCCCGTGATCGGCCTCGCGCACACCGCACCTGATCTGATTAGGAGATAGACAATGGCTTTCGAATTGCCGCCGCTGCCCTACGCACATGACGCTCTGCAGCCGCACATTTCCAAGGAAACCTTGGAGTTCCACCACGACAAGCACCACAACACCTATGTCGTGAACCTGAACAACCTGGTCCCAGGCACCGAGTTCGAAGGCAAAACCCTGGAAGAAATCGTCAAGACTTCTTCGGGCGGCATCTTCAACAACGCCGCTCAGGTCTGGAACCACACCTTCTACTGGAACTGCCTGGCGCCTAACGCCGGTGGCCAGCCGACGGGTGCCCTGGCTGACGCGATCAACGCGGCCTTCGGTTCCTTCGACAAGTTCAAGGAAGAGTTCAGCAAAGTTTCCATCGGCACCTTCGGTTCCGGTTGGGGCTGGCTGGTGAAGAAGGCTGACGGTTCCCTGGCTCTGGCCAGCACCATCGGCGCCGGCTGCCCGCTGACCAGCGGCGACACCCCGCTGCTGACCTGCGACGTCTGGGAACACGCCTACTACATCGACTACCGCAACCTGCGTCCGAAGTATGTTGAGGCGTTCTGGAACCTGGTTAACTGGGACTTCGTAGCGAAAAACTACGCCGCCTAAGTACCTGCGTTACCCACAAGAAACCCGGCCCAGTGCCGGGTTTCTTGTTATGTGGATACGTGCTTTAGAGCAGCTTGCGCGGGGGAAACGCCAGGTGCAGCGCCTCCACCTGCTGCACGGCCTGACTCAGACGTTGATCGGCGATGACCGGCCCAAGGTACTCGCACAGGCCGATATACAACAGGTTGAGCAATTGCCGTAAGTGCTCAAGGCCCAAGCCGGCTGGTTCCAGCGCAGCGTCCTGCTCCAGCCAGGCACGCACCAGCAGGCGCTGCTCGTTAGCCACGCTCAACCCGGCAAGATTGCCCGCAGCGAAACGCCGCAAACGCGGCACCAACTCGGCCTCCAGCTCATTCAACAGCACCCGACTCAGCGCCTCGAAAGTATGCCGTGCCTGGCTATCCGGGCCAACCCTTAGGGATGGTCTGAAAAAGACTTCCTGATTTTGGCAAAATATCCGCACTCCACCCGCCGAGTTTTCCGATGAAGCAGATGACCTTCGCCGACGCCGAGTACGCCGGCAAGCGCAAGCAGACCCGCAAAGAATTGTTCCTGATCGAGATGGATCGGGTAGTGCCATGGAAAGGGTTGATCGCTTTGATCGAGCCGCATTATCCAAAGGGTGAAGGCGGCCGACCGTCCTATCCGCTGATGGCGATGCTGCGAGTGCATCTGATGCAAAACTGGTTCGGTTACAGCGATCCGGCGATGGAAGAGGCGCTGTACGAGACCACCATCCTACGCCAGTTTGCCGGGCTGACTCTGGAGCGCATTCCTGACGAAACCACCATCCTCAACTTCCGCCGCTTGCTGGAAAAACACGAACTGGCTGCCGGCATCCTGGCCGTGATCAATGGCTACCTGGGTGACCGTGGTTTGTCGCTGCGCCAAGGCACCATCGTCGATGCCACGCTGATCAACGCGCCGAGTTCAACCAAGAACAAGAACGGTAAGCGTGACCCTGAGATGCACTCAACCAAGAAAGGCAATCAGTATTACTTCGGCATGAAGGCGCACATCGGGGTGGATGACGAGTCTGGCTTGGTGCACAGCGTGGTGGGTACTGCCGCCAACGTGGCGGATGTCACCCAGGTCGATAAGCTGCTGCACGGCGAGGAAAACATGGTGGGGGCCGATGCCGGATATACCGGTGTCGAGAAGCGCCCCGAGCATGAGGGCCGTCAAGTGATCTGGCAGGTTGCAGCACGGCGTAGCACTTACAAGAAACTCGGTAAGCGCAGCGCGCTGTACAAAGCCAAGCGCAAAATCGAGAAGGCCAAGGCCCAAGTGCGAGCCAAGGTCGAGCATCCGTTTCGGGTGATCAAGCGTCAGTTCGGTTATGTGAAGACGCGCTTCCGTGGCCTGGTCAAAAACACGGCGCAACTGGTGACTTTATTCGCGCTGTCAAATCTGTGGATGGCGCGCCGACATTTACTGACGAATGCAGGAGAGGTGCGCCCGTAATGCTGGAAATGGCTGCCGCGAGGTGCTCGCGGCGGCTAAAAACACAGAAATGAGCCGGTAATCTGATCGTTTTTGATCGATTTATCACTTTCGAAATCAGCAGAGGCTGACGTCAGCCAGAAATGCATGGCTACTTCAGAGGATCCTTAGCGGCGCCGCCACGCCCATCCGCTGCCTCCAGCTGTGCAACAGCGGCTCCGGGTCGGGCAGCAAGGCCGATAGCGGCCCAGTCAGCGCGCCCACGAGTTCGCGGTAGAGCTTGGCGCGCTCCAGTTTGCGTTCAGTGGTCGCGACCACTTCGCCGAGAAACTCTTTGAGCGCGAACGGTGGTTTATCGGCATATTTACTTTCCCAGAGCGCCAGCACGGCCAGCAGTTCGTCCTCGGCAAAGTGTCCGGCCAGCCCGGTGTAGATCGCCCGTCGGCGAGTTGCCAGACTCATCTCACACCCTCCTCGGCAGATCGTTGCTGTCGAAAGTCACGGCCAGGTTGAACTCGGGATAGCCCACCTCTGCATGCTCGGCATAATCCAGGCCGCGCTGCTCATGCTGGGTGGAGGTACGCAGGCCGAGGGTTTTCGCCAGCAACAGATAGAGCATCAGCGCCAGCGGAAAGGCCCAGACAAACGCCACACCGGCGCCGAGCAACTGCACACCGACCCGCGACCAGTTGAACAGGTCGCCACTGAAGAACAGCCCGGCCGCCACCGTACCCCAGACACCGGCAAAGCCATGCACTGGCACCGCGCCAACTACATCATCCAGCTGCCAGCGCTCCAGCAGGCGCATACCGAACACCACCACAAAACCGGATACCAGCCCGGTCAGCAGGGCAAACAGCGGCGACATACTCGCGCAACCGGCGGTGATGCCGACCAAACCGCCGAGCGAACCGTTCACCGTAGTGGTCAGCAGCACCGGACTGGAGGTACTGCGCTGCGCCAGAAATGCGCCCAGCGCTCCGGCCGATGCAGCCAGATGGGTATTCAGGGCAATCAGGCCGAGGCTGACATTCATCTCCAGACTGCTGCCGGCGTTAAAGCCAAACCAGCCGACCCAGAGAATAAAACCGCCCAGCGCGACCAGGCTGAGGTTGTGCCCGGGAATGCTGCGCGGCGTGCCATCCGCAGCAAAGCGGCCCAGACGCGGCCCCAGTACCAAAATGCCGGCCAGCGCACACCAGGCGCCAACGCTGTGCACCACGGTCGAACCGGCGAAGTCGATAAAACCCAAGGCCGCCAACCAACCCTGGCCGCCATAGATGCCGCTCCACACCCAGCTGCCGAACACCGGGTAGATAAACCCGCTGATCACCACTGCGCCAATCAGGTAGGCCGAATAGCGCGTGCGCTCGGCCATGGCACCACTGGCGATGGTCGCTGCCGTGGCGGCGAACATCATCTGAAACAGCAGAAAGGTGAAATCCCAGGGCCCGCCGGTATGCGGCGCGAAATGGCTCATGCCGAACCAGCCGGTGATATTGCTGCCGAACATCAGACCGAAGCCCAGCAGCCAGAAGGTGATGCCACCGACGCAGCCGTCCATGTAATTTTTCATCATCACATTGACCGCATTCTTTGCCCGCGACATGCCGCTTTCCAGCAAGGCAAAGCCGGCCTGCATAAAGAACACCAGCACGCTGGCCAACACCAGCCAGGCCGTGTTGAGCGCCTCATCGCTGGCCGCCTGCGCCAGTGGTGAAACCAACAGTGCAGCTACCCCTAACAGTCGAGTTCTCATCGCAGCGTCCCCCATAAAGGTGAGTAGAGGGGGCTTCGCAACTCTCATGCCAAACAAAAAAATAGCTGGGCGCCATTTTTAACGTTGCCTAGCAACGGCCCCAAAGGTGGTCGCCAGGCCTGGCAGACCATAAAAAACCGCCCAACGGCGCTCAAGCCGCAAGCAACTCGCACCGACACAGTGCAGGCGGGCAACACAGCTGCCTGCAGTCGCGCCATCGCCGCGCAGATAATTTGTTCGACAAACTTTGGTAATGGCCCTTTGACTGCAAGCGCGACTTTGCCAATACTCACTAGCGTCTGACGCCGAAGGCCTCGAACAAGGAACCGTCATTTGAAGCTGGAACTCAAAAACAGCCTGTCACTCAAGTTGCTCCGCGTGGTGCTGCTATCAGCGCTGGTCGTCGGCGTGGTCTTGAGTCTTGCGCAGATTGTTTTCGACGTTTACAAAACACGTCAGGCAGTCGCCAACGACGCGCACCGTATTCTCGGCATGTTCCGCGACCCTTCCACCCAGGCGGTCTACAGCCTGGATCGGGAAATGGGCATGCAGGTGATCGAAGGCCTGTTCCAACATGAGTCGGTGCGCATGGCCGCCATCGGTCACCCCAATGAACCGATGCTGGCGGAGAAAGCCCGAGAGCAGGTCGATATCCCCACGCGCTGGCTGACCGACCCGATCCTTGGCAAAGAACAGAATTTCACCACCCAGCTGGTAGGCCGTGGCCCCTACAGCGAATACTACGGCGACCTCAGCATCACCCTCGACACGGCTCCCTACGGCGAGAGCTTTGTCACCAACTCAGTCATCATCTTTATCTCCGGCGTGCTGCGTGCCCTGGCCATGGGTTTGGTGCTGTACCTGGTCTACCACTGGCTGCTGACCAAACCGCTGTCGAAGATCATTGAGCACCTGACCAATATCAACCCGGACCGCCCCAGCGAGCACAAGCTGCCGATGCTCAAGGGCAACGAGAAGAATGAACTGGGGCTGTGGATCAATACCGCCAACCAGCTGCTCTCCTCCATCGAACGCAACACCCACCTGCGCCGCGAAGCGGAAAACAGCCTGCTGCGCATGGCTCAGTACGATTTCCTTACCGGGCTGCCGAACCGTCAGCAGCTGCAACAGCAACTCGATCAGATTCTTGAAGACGCCGGGCGCCTAAACCGGCGAGTGGCGGTGCTCTGCGTAGGCCTGGATGACTTCAAAGAGATCAACGAGCAGTTTAGCTATCAGACTGGCGACCAACTGCTGCTGGCCCTGTCCGACCGTTTGCGCAGCCACAGTGGCCGCCTCGGCGCTCTGGCCCGCTTAGGTGGTGATCAGTTCGCCCTGGTGCAGGCCGATATCGAGCAGCCTTACGAGGCCGCCGAGCTGGCGCAGAGCGTACTCGACGACCTCGACAACCCGTTTATGCTCGACCAGCAGCAAATGCGCCTACGTGCCACCATCGGCATCACCCTGTTCCCGGAGGATGGCGACAGCACCGAGAAGCTGCTGCAGAAAGCCGAGCAGACCATGACCCTGGCCAAGAGTCGGTCACGCAACCGCTACCAGTTCTATATCGCCAGCGTCGACAGCGAAATGCGCCGCCGCCGCGAGCTGGAAAAAGACCTGCGCGACGCCTTGTCCCTGAACCAACTGCACATGGTTTACCAACCGCAGGTCGACTACCGCGACCACAGTGTGGTTGGCGTCGAAGCGCTGCTGCGCTGGCAACATCCACAACATGGTTTCGTGTCGCCAGATCTGTTTATCCCGCTTGCCG
This sequence comes from Pseudomonas anguilliseptica, assembly GCF_900105355.1. NCBI lineage: Bacteria > Pseudomonadati > Pseudomonadota > Gammaproteobacteria > Pseudomonadales > Pseudomonadaceae > Pseudomonas > Pseudomonas anguilliseptica. The sequence goes on along the minus strand of NZ_FNSC01000001.1, from coordinate 2,905,576 downwards.
AACAGAGCGGTACCATCATCCCGATTGGTGAATGGATTCTTGACCAATCCTGCCGTCAGCTGCGCGAATGGCATGATCAGGGCTTCACCGAGCTGCGCATGGCGGTCAACCTCTCCACCGTACAGCTGCACCACGCCGAGCTGCCACGGGTGGTCAACAACCTGATGCAGGTCTATCGCCTGCCGCTGCGCAGCCTGGAGCTGGAAGTCACCGAAACCGGCCTGATGGAAGACATCAACACCGCCGCCCAACACCTGCTCAGCCTGCGTCGCTCCGGTGCGTTGATCGCGATTGATGACTTCGGTACCGGCTACTCCTCGCTGAGCTATCTGAAAAGCCTGCCGCTGGACAAGATCAAGATCGACAAGAGCTTCGTTCAGGATCTGCTGGAAGACGAAGACGACGCAACCATCGTGCGTGCCATCATCCAGCTGGGTAAGAGCCTGGGCATGCAGGTCATCGCCGAGGGCGTGGAAACCGTCGAGCAGGAGGCCTATATCATCGCCGAGGGCTGTAACGAGGGTCAGGGCTACCTGTACAGCAAGCCGCTGCCGGCACGCGAACTGACGACCTACCTGAAGCAGGCCCGGCGACTGAACAGCGCCGCCAATCCCGCCACTCTCTGACGCCAGACGCCTACGAAAAAGCCCGCCAATTGGCGGGCTTTTTTATGCGGACACTTTACCTAGAAGCTGTTGATACCCAGTAACCAGGCCGCTGCCAACGCGCCGGCCAGACACAGCACGACACCGCCAGCCGCCTGCCAGTAGAACTGACGCACCAGCTCATCCTCACCGGCGCAGGAGAGAATAAACGGCTGCGCTTCTCGCGGCTTGCTCAGGTGATGCTGCTCCGGCTGGGTGCTTTGCTGGCGATGCCGGTCTTCGGCCTCCAGGCTTGCGGCCAGCTGTACCCGCTGCCATTCACGCTCATCCAGCTGACCATTGCCGTCGCTGTCGAAGCGCTGCAGCAGGCCGCCAAAGTCGCTCTTCCACTCGCGAATCACCGCACCTTGAGCAGCCGATAGATCCAGGCCCTGGCGACCGCCGCCGCTGCTGCGAAAATCGCCAATGGCGTACAGTGGCTGACCGGCATGCAAACGTTCCTCGGTATAGCGGTAGCGCTCATCGTTGCTGAACAGCGCACGCCAACCGGTTTTCGCCGCGCCCAGAGGGTGGCGCAGGCTGCCTTTCCAGACTTCACGGGTCAGTGGCCGCACCTGAGCGCCACGCGGGTCGATCAGACAACTGCCGGTGCTGTCGTCGAGTCGCAGCAACGCCTCACTGCTGCCGCTTTCCAGCGTGCGCCAGCTGCGTTTCTTGCCGCTTGAGGTGTATTCTCGATCTTGTAACGCCACCACAGGCACGGCGTATTGGTCAGCGGGCCGAGCAGCTGTGGCTCGGTGCTGTCATGCAGTACGCCATAAAACTCAACATAGCCCTGAGCTGCCGAACGAATCTTCGAGGTCGGCGTATCGAGCAGATGCCGCGCCTGGGAGAAGCGCCGCAAGAACCACCATGCCCCGCCCGCACTGACCGCCACACTGCAGGCCAGCCCAACAACCTGTCCTTGAATATCCACGGCTTAGCCAAACAGCGATTTGAGATCGACGTCGGCTTTTTCACCCTCGCTGAACTCCAGCAGCGCGGCCTCTTTGAAGGCAAAGGCACGAGCAATGATCACATCGGGGAACTGCTCGATGCGCACGTTGTTCAGGTTAACCGCCTCGTTGTAGAGCTCGCGGCGGTCGGCAATACCGTTTTCCAGGCCACTGATACGCTGCTGCAGGTGTTGGAAGCTCTCATTGGCTTTCAGCTCCGGGTAGTTCTCCGCCAAGGCGAACAACTGACCCAGGCCGACGCGCAGGCCCGTCTCGGCCTTGCCCAGGGCATTCATGTCACCTTTGGCCTGGGCGCTGGAAACCGCCTGACGCGCAGCAATCACTGCTTCCAGAGTGCCGCGCTCGTGCTGCATGTACTGCTTGCAGGTTTCCACCAGCTTGGGCAGCTCCTCATGGCGCTGCTTGAGCATTACGTCGATATTCGACCAGGCCTTGCTCACGCCATGCTTCAAACGCACCAGCGCGTTGTAGAGCACCACGACATACGCCGCGAGCAGGACCAACAACACAATGACGACAACACTGGTAAGGCTCATGCGGAACTCCTGAGTGGTTCTTGAAGGCAGCTGTGCTGGCATTTTAGCCCTATCGAATTGCCCGATCGCAGACTTTGCCCACAGCTCGCAGTGAAAAAGCTGCATTGACCCTTTGCGCAAAATGAAAATCTTTCGCATTATGTTTCGGTTTTTGTACCCGCTTGCGTGGGTGCCCACTCTCACCAGCAAAGGATTCCGCCATGCTCCGTATGCCCCTGGCCTCTGCCAGCCTGCTCGCCATCTCCATCTCACTCGCCGGTTGCGGTGAAGACAAAGCACCCGACACCCAAGCTGCCGCACCTGCCGCCAGCAGCGCCAGCGCCCCGGTAGCTGCCACCAGCCAAGTCGATGAAGCGGCCAGCAAAGCGGTGGTCAGCCACTACGCCGACCTGGCCCTGGCCGTATTCAGCGATGCCGTCAGCACCGGAAAAACCTTGCAAGGTGCCATCGATGCCCTGCTCGCCAACCCGAATGACGACACTCTGAAAACCGCCCGCGAAGCCTGGCTGGCAGCCCGTGTGCCTTACATGCAGAGCGAAGTGTTCCGCTTCGGCAACGCCGTGGTCGACGACTGGGAAGGCCAGCTGAACGCTTGGCCGCTGGACGAAGGCCTGATCGACTACGTCGCCAAGGATTACCAACACGCCCTGGGCAACCCAGGCGCCAGCGCCAACATCATCGCCAATACCGAACTGCAGGTCGGCGAAGACAAGCTCGACGTCACCACCATCACCCCGGAACTGCTGGCCAGCCTGAATGAGCTGGGCGGTTCCGAAGCCAACGTCGCCACCGGTTACCACGCCATCGAGTTCCTGCTCTGGGGCCAGGACCTCAACGGCACCAATTCAGGCGCCGGCGAGCGCCCAGCCAGCGATTTCCTCGTGGGTGAAGGCGCCACTGGCGGCAACAACGAGCGCCGCCGCGCCTTTATCAAAGCCGCCGCCGACCTGCTGGTCAGCGACCTTGATGCGATGGTTGTGCAGTGGCAAGCCGGTAAGACCGACAACTACCGCGCCACGCTGGAAGCCGACACCGCTGAAAACGGCCTGCGCAAGATGCTCTTCGGCATGGGTAGCCTGTCACTCGGCGAGCTGGCCGGCGAGCGCATGAAGGTCGCGCTGGAAGCCAATTCCACCGAAGACGAGCACGACTGCTTCAGCGACAACACCCACAACTCGCACTTCTACAACGGCAAAGGTATTCGCAACGTCTACCTGGGCGAATACAAGAAGGTCGATGGCACCACTCTGACCGGCCCAAGCCTGTCGTCGCTGGTAGCCAAGGTTGACGCCGCCGCTGACAGCGCCCTGAAAGCCGACCTCGAAGCCACCGAAGGCAAGCTGCAGGCGCTGGTCGACAGTGCCAACAATGGTAAACACTTCGATCAGCTGATCGCCGCCGACAACGCCGAAGGCCAGCAGATTGTTCGTGATGCCATCGCCGCACTGGTCAAGCAGACCGGCGCAATCGAGCAGGCCGCTGGCAAGCTGGGTATCAGTGATCTCAACCCGGATACCGCTGACCACAGCTTCTAACCGCGTAGAACTTGCTGCAACTCACCAAGTTCTAGCTTGTAGCGATAAAAAAGCCGCGACTCCTTATCCGAGTCGCGGCTTTTTTACGCCAGCCTTTTTATGGCGAGACTGATGTGGGAGGGACTTCAGCCGCGACAAGCACCGCCGAAAGCTCGCCGCGGAAGCGCTTCCCACAGTGGATCGCTGGCTGGCCCCGATCACGGCCAAGCACGCCCCTACAGGGCCGAAATCGCCGGTAACAGTCAGCTCGGATATAGCCTTTTTTGGCACCCTGCGACCTTTGACCACCATCGATAATGCAAATCCGTCTTATTTAAAACGGGGCGGACTGTTAAGATCGGCCGCCTGTTTTCTGTTGCGGATGTCCTTTCATGTTTGCGCCGCATCGCGTTGCGCTGCTGCTGGCTTTGAGCCTGAGCTTGGCCGCCTGCGATACCCCCCCACAGTTCACCCAAGCCGAGCCCGGCGAAGCCCTGTCCGCCGGCAGCGCCACCGTACGCAAGGCGGATCAGAACGCCTTCTCCCTACCGTCTGCCAACCTGTCGACTTCGCGCCGCCTGGATTTCAGCGTCGGCAACAGCTTCTTCCGCAATCCCTGGGTCACCGCGCCGGCCACCACCACCGCGCGTGACGGCCTCGGCCCGCTGTTCAACACCAACGCCTGCCAGAACTGCCATATCAAGGACGGCCGCGGCCATCCGCCAGCGCCTGATGCGCTCAGCTCGGTGTCGATGCTGGTACGCCTGTCGATTCCTGCCGGCAGCGAACATGCCGAGATTATCCAGCGCCTCGGCGTACTGGCTGAACCCACCTACGGCGGTCAACTGCAGGACATGGCCAACCCCGGCGTCGCGCCTGAAGGCAAGGTACGCGTCAGCTACAGCACGCAGCGGGTCAGCTTGGCCGATGGTCAGCAGGCCGAGCTGCGCAAGCCCAACCTGGAAATCAGCCAGCTCGGGTATGGCGCCCTGCATCCCGACACGCTGTTCTCCGCGCGTATTGCCCCGCCGATGATCGGCCTCGGTCTGCTCGAAGCGATTCCCGAAGCGGCCATCCTGGCCAATGCCGACCCCGAAGACAGCAATGGCGATGGCATTTCCGGGCGCGCCAACCAGGTCTGGGACCGCGAGCAGCAACGCACGGTGCTTGGTCGTTTTGGCTGGAAGGCCGGTCAGCCGACGCTCAACCAGCAGAATGCCGAAGCCTTTGCCAACGACATGGGCCTTACCAGCACGCTGGTGGCCCGTGACAACTGCACAACGGCGCAGACGGATTGCCGCAGCGCGCCCCATGGCGGCGAGCCCGAGGTCAGCGACACCATCCTCGCCAGCGTGCTGTTCTACAGCCGCAACCTCGGTGTACCGGCGCGGCGCGGCGCCGATACGCCGCAAGTGCTCGCCGGCAAAAACCTGTTCTACCAGGCCGGTTGCCAGGGCTGCCACACCCCGCAATTCACCACCGCGGCCGATGCAGCAGAACCGGAACTGGCCAATCAGCTGATCCGCCCCTACAGCGACCTGCTGCTGCATGATATGGGCGACGGGCTGGCAGATAACCGCCCGGAGTTCCTCGCCAGCGGCCGCGAATGGCGCACCCCGCCACTCTGGGGCATCGGCCTGACTGAAACAGTCAACGGTCACAGCCAGTTCCTGCATGACGGCCGCGCGCGCAACCTGCTGGAGGCCATCCTCTGGCATGGCGGCGAGGCCGAGGCGGCCAAGCAGCAGGTCATGACTTTCAATGCCGACGAGCGTAGCGCGCTGTTGGCTTTCCTGAATTCGTTGTAAGGAGCCGCAGATGATCCGCTCACCCCTCACGCTCGCCCTGCTCAGCCTCACGCTCACCGCCTGCAGCCCAAGCGATCCGCAGCAGCAGGTCAGCCGCGCGCTCACCGATGGCGTGTTGCTGCCAATCTACAGCGCCTGGAGCGAAGCCGACCGCCAGCTTGCCGTTAGCGGTCAGGCCTTCTGCGCCGGCCAACAGAATCTAGCCGAGGCCCGCCAGGCCTTTGCCAGCGCGCAAAGCGCCTGGGCCGCCGTGCAACCGGTGGCCTTCGGCCCACTGGCAGAGGGCAACCGTGCCTGGCAGGTGCAATTCTGGCCAGACAAGAAGAACCTGGTAGCGCGTCAGGTTGAAGCGCTGGTCAACAGCAAACCCGAGCTGACCCCGGCCGACCTGGATAAATCCAGCGTGGTGGTGCAAGGCCTCACCGCCTATGAGTACCTGCTGTTCGACCCAGCTATCGACCTGAGCGTCGCCGAACAGAAAGCCCGCTACTGCCCGCTGATCGTTGCCATCGGTCAGCACCAGCAAGTACTGGCCGCTGATGTGCTGAGCCAGTGGCAAGCCAAAGACGGTATGGCCACGCTGCTCAAGGACTTCCCCAACGCCCGCTACGCCGAAGCCCCGGAAGCGGTGGCCGAGCTGCTGCGCACCCAGGTCAGCGCCATCGACGGGCTGAAGAAGAAACTCGGCACGCCCCTCGGCCGTCAAAGCAAAGGCCAGCCGCAGCCCTATCAGGCCGAAGCCTGGCGCAGCAAGGCCAGCCTGGCCAACCTCGCCGCCAGTCTGGCCAGTGCCGAACGCATCTGGCTGGGCGCCGAACAGGATGGCATCCAGGCGCTGCTTGGCAGTGATCAAGACGCACTGAAACAACGCATCAACGCCGCCTACAGCGACACCCGTCAGCGCCTGGCCGCCGCCCAGCGCCCGCTCGGCGAACTGCTGAGCGACGAAGCCGGCCGCAGAGAGGTGAATGCCCTGTACGACAGCCTGAATGTGCTGCATCGCCTGCATGAATCCGAACTGGCCAAGACCCTGGGCATCCAGCTGGGCTTTAACGCCCATGACGGCGACTAAAGCATGCAGATCAATCGCCGCGCCTTTCTAGGGCTGAGCATCGCTGCTGTTGCCGCCACGGCAGCGGCCGCCGGCACTTATGGTGGCTGGACGCTTATGCACAGCGGCGCCCAGCCGCTGCTGCTGTCGGCGCGCAACGACAGCGCTGGCAAGCACTTCGCGGTGGGTTACCGACTGGATGGCAGCCAGGTGTTTGCCACCCAGGTCAGCGAGCGCTGCCACGATGTGATCGGCCATCCGTTTTTGCCTATGGCGCTGTTTGTCGGCCGTCGCCCGAGCACCCAGAGCTACCTGATCGACACCCGTAACGGCCGTCTGCTGCAGACCCTGAACTCACCCAAGCAGCGCCATTTCTACGGCCACGCGGTGTTCCACAAGGACGGCGAATGGCTGTACGCCACCGAGAACGACACCTCCGACCCCGGTCGCGGCGTACTCGGTGTCTATCGCCTGCAAGGTGAACAGCTACTGCGCAGCAGCGAACTGTCGACCCACGGCATCGGCCCGCACCAACTGCTCTGGCTGCCAGACGGTGAAACCCTGGCCGTGGCCAACGGCGGCATCCGCACCGAGGCCGATAGCCGGGTGGAAATGAATCTCGACGCCATGGAGTCCAGCCTGGTGCTGCTGCGCCGCGACGGCAGCCTGATCAGTCGGGAGCAGCTGCCCGAACGGATGAACAGCGTGCGCCATATGGCCGTGGCCAGCGACGGCACCCTGGTCACCGGCCAGCAATATATGGACGAGATCAGCGATGTGGTGCCGCTCTTGGCGATCAAACGCCCTGGCCAGCCCTTCCAGTACTTTCCGGTAGCCGATGCGCAGCGCCAACTGATGAACCAGTACACCGCCAGCGTGGCGATCCACAGCGAGCTGCGCCTGCTGGCGTTGACTGCTCCCCGCGGCAACCGGGTGTTTATCTGGGATCTGGACAGCGCCGAACTGCGCCTGGATGCGCCTCTGGCCGATTGCGCCGGCGTAGGCGCGGTAGCCGACGGCTTTGTGGTCAGCAGCGGCGTTGGCCGTTGCCGCCTGTATGACTGCCGCAGCCCCCAGATCAGCAGCAAGCCCCTGCAGCTGCCTGCCGGCCTTTGGGACAACCACCTGCGTCTGGTTTAGCGCCACCGCTAAATCCGTAATACGCCTGCGGCACGCTAAAGAACGCTGCCGCAGAGCCGATCTATACTCCTAACTAGCCGCTGCCTTTGGGCAATCCGGCACAGCTGATACCAGTCGATAAGGATCTTCGCAGTTAGGACGCGCTCAGCGTCACTGGCATCCCGCCTTCCACACTCAAGGGTATCGCCCATGTTTCTGCAAAAATCTTTGCGCGCGCAAATTCTCGCTCTGCTCGGCGGCAGCCTGGCGCTGATACTGGTCACGGCACTGGCCTGTTTCAGTTTCCTCTCCAGCGGCATGCAGGCCTACCGCGGCCTGCTTGAGGGTCCGCTGGAGGCCTCGACGCTGATCGACTCGACCAACCTGAATTTCAAGACCCAGGTACAGGAGTGGAAGAACGTGCTGCTGCGTGGCAGCGACAAAGCTCAGCTGGACAAATACTGGAGCCAGTTCGAAGCGCAGGAACGCAAGGTTCAGGACCTACTGGGCAAATTGAGCGAGCTGGCCGGCAACGACCGTGCACTGAAAACCAAGGTCGATACGTTGCGCAGCGAACACCAGGCGCTCGGCGCCAACTACCGCAAGGGTCGCGACGCCTTTGTCGCTGCCGGCGGTGACGCGGCGGTCGGCGGCAAGGCGGTCTCCGGCATTGACCGCAACACCACCCAGCAGATGGAGGCCCTGGCCAGCGAACTGCACCAACAGAGCCTGGATCAGGCCAGCCTGATCAATGCCTCGGCAGACCGCACCATCACCCTCGGTACCCTACTGATGCTCGGCGCCACCGTGGTCATTGCCCTGTTCAGCCTCTGGTTGATCAACCGCAACCTGATCAACCCGGTTCGCGAGCTGATCGAACATATCGCGCAACTTAGCCGAGGCAACTTCGGTCAGCACGTAGACGCCACGCGTCAGGACGAGCTGGGGAAACTCGCCGTGGCCGCAAATATCCTGCGCGACTTCCTCGCCGACACCTTTACCCGTTTGAAACGCAGCACGGCGGATCTGGATACCGCCAGCGGCGAGCTCAACTCCATCGCAACACTGATGGCCCAAGGCACTCGCGAGCAGTTCTCGCGCACCGATCAGGTCGCCACGGCCATGCATGAAATGTCCGCCACCGCCCAGGAAGTCGCGCGTCACGCAGCCGAAGCCGCCGGCGCGGCCGATGCAGCCGACAGCGCCGCGCGCCAGGGTGAGACGGTGATGCAGGCGACCATCAAAACCATCACCGATATTCGCGGCGAGATCAGTAACACCTCTGAGGTGATTCGCCGCCTGGAAGCCGACAGCGGGCGCATCGGCAAGGTGCTGGAAGTGATTCGCGGCATCGCCGAGCAGACCAACCTGCTCGCGCTTAACGCGGCCATCGAGGCTGCCCGCGCCGGCGAACAAGGCCGCGGCTTTGCCGTGGTGGCCGATGAAGTGCGCACCCTGGCGCAGCGCACCGCCGAGTCCACGGCGGAAATCCACCAGATTATCGACACTGTGCAAACCGGCGCGGTCAATGCGGTGCGCGCCATCGAAAGTGGTCAGCACCGCAGCGAGGAAGGCGTGACTCAGGTCACCGAGGCCGGCGCGACGCTGCAACTGATCACCAGTGCAGTGGAAGCCATTCGTGATATGAACCGGCAGATCGCCACCGCCGCCGAAGAGCAGACCTCGGTGGCCGAAGACATCTCGCGCAACCTCACCGAAATCACCGCCATCGCCACCGCCAATCAGGAGAACGTGAAGCGCACCGAGAGCGCCGGGCAAAACCTGCAAATCCTCTCCGGACAACTCAACGAAGTGACCCAGCGTCTGAGCACTTGATCGGCGCAACGCAACACACAAAATGCCAGCACATGCTGGCATTTTGCTTTAAAAACACTTGACCAACCTGGCAACTTTTGCACCGCAATCTTTTGCAAATGCGAATCTTTGACAGGCCACGGCGAGGGGTCTAATGTGCCCCTCTTGCCTATTCCCAGGCCCTCATCCGCTTTGCCAAGGAACCGGAATATGTTGCTTCGCCGCATGCTGATCATGCTCGGCGCAGTACTCGTCGTGGTACTCGCCCTCGCCGCCTACAAAGGCTTTTCCATCTACCAACAAGTGCAGATGTTCTCGGCACCGCAGCCGGCCATCAGCATTGATGCCGCGACAGCAGAAGAACAGCCGTGGCAGGGTCGCCTGCCAGCCATCGGCACACTCAAGGCCTTCCAGGGTGTTGACCTGACCGTGGAGGTCGGCGGCACCGTGCAGCAGGTGCTGTTCCGCTCCGGCGAACAGGTCACCCTGCAGCAGCCACTGATCCAGATGGACAGCGATGTCGAGCAGGCCAGCCTGGGCACTGCGCAGGCCGAACTGGGCCTGGCCCGCGTGGAGTACGAGCGCGGTCGTAGCCTGGTCACCCGCCAGAGCATCTCGAAAAGCGAGTTCGACCGCCTCTCCGCCAGCCTGCAGAAGGCCAATGCCAGCGTCGCCCAGCTGCAGGCACAACTGGCGAAGAAGCGCATCCTTGCGCCCTTTGCCGGCACTATCGGCATCCGTCAGGTGGATGTCGGTGACTACCTGGCCTCCGGCACCACCATTGCCACTCTGCAGGACCTGAGCAAACTCTACGTCGACTTCTTCCTGCCCGAACAGGCGGTGCCCAAACTGGCCATTGGCGAGCGCGTGCGCTTCAGCGTGGCGGCTTACCCAAACGAGGTGTTCGAAGGCGAAATCGCCGCGATCAACCCCAAGGTCGAGGACACCACCCGCAACGTGCAGGTGCGCGCCATGCTGGCCAACCCGGAAAGCAAACTGCTGCCCGGCATGTTCGCCAACCTGGAAGTGCTGTTGCCCGGCGAGCAGAACCTGATCGTGGTACCGGAAACTGCCATCACCTACACCCTCTACGGCAACTCGGTGTCCGTGATCGGCGAGAAGAAGGGCGAGGACGGCCAGGTGGTCAAAGATGACAAAGGCCAGGCTGAACTGGTGGTCGAGCGCCGTTTCGTCGAAACCGGCGAACGCCGCGACGGCCAGGTGGTGATTCTCAAAGGCCTGCAGGCCGGTGAGCAGGTGGTATCCGCCGGCCAGCTGAAGCTGGATAACGGCGCCCACGTCAGCATCGCCAATGCGCAGGCCAAGCCGAGCGACGAGTAATCGCGCAGGCGTAAAGGAACTTATTTATGGCTTTTACTGATCCCTTTATCCGTCGCCCGGTATTGGCGACCGTGGTCAGTCTGTTGATCATCCTGCTTGGCTTCCAGGCATTCAGCAAACTGACCATCCGCCAGTACCCGCAGATGGAAAACGCCCTGATCACGGTGACCACGGCTTACCCCGGGGCCAACGCCGAGACCATTCAGGGCTATATCACCCAGCCGCTGCAACAGAGCCTGGCCAGCGCCGACGGTATCGACTACATGACCTCGGTCAGCCGGCAGAACGTGTCGATCATCTCGATCTATGCGCGTATCGGCGCCAATAGCGACCGTTTGTTCACCGAACTGCTGGCCAAGGCCAATGAGGTGAAGAACCAGCTGCCGCAGGACGCCGAAGACCCGGTACTGAGCAAGGAAGCTGCCGATTCCACGGCGCTGATGTACATCAGCTTCTACAGCGAGGAACTGAGCAACCCGCAGATCACCGACTACCTGTCGCGGGTGATCCAGCCCAAGCTGGCCACTCTGCCCGGCATGGCCGAGGCCGAGATTCTCGGCAATCAGGTGTTCGCCATGCGTCTGTGGCTCGACCCGGTGAAGATGGGCGCCTACGGCGTGACCGCCGGCGACGTCAACGACGCCGTGCGCAAGTACAACTTCCTCGCTGCCGCGGGTGAAGTAAAAGGCGAGTACGTGGTCACCAGCATCAACGCCGAAACCGACTTGAAGTCGGCCGAGGCCTTTGCTGCCATCCCGCTGAAGACCGTGGGCGACAGCCGCGTGCTGATCCGCGATGTGGCGCGGGTGGAAATGGGCGCGGAAAGCTACGACTCGATCAGCTCCTTCGATGGCACCCCCTCGGTGTACATCGCCATCAAGGGCACGCCGGGGGCCAACCCGCTGGACGTGATCAAGGAAGTGCGCAAGGTCATGCCAGACCTGGAAGCGCAGCTGCCACCCAACCTGAAAGTTTCCATCGCCTATGACGCCACGCTGTTTATCCAGGCGTCCATCGACGAAGTGGTGAAAACCCTCGGCGAAGCGGTGCTGATCGTCATCGTCGTAGTGTTCCTGTTCCTCGGCGCGTTCCGCTCGGTGCTGATCCCGGTGATCACCATCCCGCTGTCGATGATCGGCGTGATGTTCTTTATGCAGCTGATGGGCTACTCGATCAACCTGCTGACCCTGCTGGCGATGGTGTTGGCGATCGGTCTGGTGGTGGACGACGCCATCGTCGTCGTGGAAAACATCCACCGGCATATCGAGGAAGGCAAAACACCCTTCGATGCGGCCATTGAGGGCGCGCGGGAGATCGCCGTGCCGGTGGTATCGATGACCATCACCCTGGCGGCGGTGTACGCGCCTATCGGCTTCCTCGAGGGCCTTACGGGCGCGCTGTTCAAGGAATTTGCCCTGACCCTGGCCGGCGCGGTGATCATCTCCGGTATCGTCGCCCTGACCCTGTCACCGATGATGTGCGCCAAGCTGCTGCGCCATGAGGAGAATCCGTCGGGCCTGGCGCACAAGCTCGACCAGATATTCGACAATCTCAAGCAACGCTATCAGCGCGCCCTGCACGGCACACTGGATACCCGCCCGGTGGTCCTGGTGTTTGCGGTGATCGTCATGTATCTGATCCCGGTACTGCTCAAGTTCACCAAAAGCGAACTGGCCCCGGAAGAAGATCAGGGCATCATCTTTATGATGGCCAGCGCGCCGCAACCGACCAACCTGGAGTACCTGAACAAGTACACCGATGAGTTCGTGACCATCTTCAAGGAGTTCCCCGAGTACTACTCCTCGTTCCAGATCAACGGTTTCAACGGTGTGCAATCGGGTATTGGCGGCTTCCTGATGACGCCGTGGAACGAGCGCGAACGCACCCAGATGGAGTTGCTGCCGGAGGTGCAGGGTCGCCTGTCGCAGATCGCCGGCCTGCAGATCTTCGGCTTCAACCTGCCGTCCCTGCCGGGTACCGGTGAAGGTTTGCCGTTCCAGTTCGTGATCAACACGCCGAACGATTACCAGTCGCTGCTGCAAGTGGCCGAGCGGATCAAGCAACGCGCGGTGGAGTCCGGCAAGTTCGCCTTCCTCGACGTCGACCTGGCCTTCGACAAGCCTGAAGTGGTGGTGGAAATCGACCGCGAGAAAGCCGCACAGATGGGTGTGTCGATGGAAGACCTCGGTCTGACCCTGGCCAGCCTGCTCGGTGAAGGCGAGATCAACCGCTTTACCATCGACGGACGCAGCTACAAGGTGATTGCCCAGGTCGAACGTGCCTACCGCGACAACCCGGAGTGGCTCGGCAGCTACTACGTGAAGAGCGAAAGCGGCGCGATGCTGGCCCTGTCGACGCTGGTCAAGGTCAGCGACCGCGCGCGGCCGACCCAGCTCAACCAGTTCCAGCAGCTCAACTCGGCGATCATCCAGGGCGTACCAATCGTCAGCATGGGTGAAGCCGTCGACACGGTGACGCAGATCATGCGCGAGGAAGCCCCGGCCGGTTACGCCTACGACTTCGCCGGTGCATCGCGCCAACTGGTGCAGGAAGGCAATGCGCTGTACATCACCTTCGGCCTGGCCCTGGCGTTGATCTTCCTGGTACTGGCGGCACAGTTCGAGAGCTTCCGCGACCCGCTGGTGATCATGGTCACGGTGCCGCTGTCGATCTGTGGTGCGTTGATTCCGCTGTTCCTCGGTCTGTCGAGCATGAACATCTACACCCAGGTGGGCCTGGTGACGCTGATCGGTCTGATCACCAAACACGGCATCCTGATCGTCGAGTTCGCCAACCTGCTACGCCGTGAGAAAGGCCTGTCGCGTCGAGAAGCGGTCGAAGAAGCGGCGGCAATTCGCCTGCGTCCGGTGCTGATGACCACCGCGGCGATGGTCTTCGGCATGGTGCCGCTGATCCTGGCCACCGGCGCAGGTGCGGTCAGCCGCTTCGACATCGGCCTGGTAATCGCCACCGGCATGTCGATTGGCACGCTGTTTACCCTGTTCGTGCTGCCCTGCGTGTACAGCCTGCTGGCGCAGCCCGATGCACCAGCGACAACGGCCAAGGCCCACTAACAAAAAAGCCCTGCAGTGCAGGGCTTTTTTCTATCTGTCGAATCACCCACCGAACAGGCTCAACCTTGTGACCGAGCACCTTGGGACAGGCTGAACATAAACAGCAGCAGGTCGTGATCCGGCTTGAGCGCCTCGGCCGTTCGTGCCTGGGGTGGCAACGGGCAGTAGCCGCGCTCATTGAGGGTGATGACCTGGGGGCTGGCTTCCTGCCAGGCCGCCGCCGCGAGCGAGGCCACGCTGAGCGCGGTCACCAGGAACAAACCTCGTGCGATTTCTAGCTTCATCACTGCAACCTCTTGATAGCGCTGCCAAACGCTGTTTGTAGACCCTAGATCACTGATAACCGCAGTGTCGCGCTTTGCGACCAGCGGTCGTTACTGCCGGACTCTACCGGCAACTCCATCCAGATCATCCTGATCCACAAGCAAGCCATTTAGCTGGCCAGGCTTCGAGCTACGTTTGCACCAATGGTTCAATACGCGAACAAACCAAGGATTGGGATCCGTATCAGCGCACCCGAAGGTAACAACCCAAAAGTCACTTAATTGCCCAATTGCATCAGTGTGGTGCGAGATAGAACCTGCGGTTTTAAAACAGCCACAGGCAAAACCGTAACCGGCACAACCTCCAGCCACACGACAAAAGCGGCGTGGTAGAGCACATCCAGGTGAGGTCAAAACACGAAGCGGCAATGCTGAACAGCAGCACGGCGCAAATTGACAGGCTCCAGTCCGGGAGCACGCATCACACAAAGCAATTGGCGTACCGCTTTGCCGCGAGGGACTGTTATAGCCGATAAAAATGAAAACCCCGTGACAGGCACGGGGTTTCCTTTACAGCGTACATGCCATCTGGCGATGGCCTGTGGGAGCCGGGCTGGCTTACATCATGCCGCCCATGCCACCCATGCCGCCCATGTCTGGCATACCGCCAGCGGCCGGCTTGTCTTCAGCCACTTCGGCGATCATCGCTTCGGTGGTGATCATCAGGCTGCCGATCGAAGCTGCAGCTTGCAGCGCCGAGCGGGTGACCTTGGCCGGATCAAGAATACCCATCTCGATCATGTCGCCGTAGGTGTCGGTAGCGGCGTTGAAGCCGTAGTTGCCCGAACCCTGCTTGACCTTGTCGACCACAACACTTGGCTCGCCGCCAGCGTTGGAAACGATCTGACGCAGCGGCGCTTCAACAGCGCGACGCAGCAGAGCGATACCGACGTCCTGATCGGCGTTGTCGCCTTTCAGTTCGCTGATGGCCTGCAGAGCGCGAACCAGTGCCACGCCACCGCCAGGTACCACGCCTTCTTCAACGGCGGCGCGGGTCGCGTGCAGGGCGTCGTCAACGCGGGCTTTCTTCTCTTTCATTTCAACTTCGGTGCCGGCACCAACTTTGATCACCGCAACACCGCCAGCCAGTTTGGCCAGACGCTCTTGCAGCTTCTCTTTGTCGTAGTCGGACGAGGTGTCTTCAACCTGCTTACGGATCTGCGCAACGCGCGATTCGATATCAGTCTGCTGACCTGCACCGTCGATGATGGTGGTGTTTTCTTTGCTCAGGATTACGCGCTTGGCGTTACCCAGGTGCTCCAGGGTGGCGCTTTCCAGGCTCAGACCGATCTCTTCGGAGATCACGGTACCGCCAGTCAGAACAGCGATGTCCTGCAGCATGGCCTTGCGACGATCGCCGAAGCCCGGTGCCTTAACGGCAGCGACTTTAACGATGCCACGCATGTTGTTCACAACCAGAGTCGCCAGGGCTTCGCCTTCAACGTCTTCGGCCACGATCAGCAGCGGACGACCGGACTTGGCCACCGCTTCCAGAACTGGCAGCAGCTCACGGATGTTAGAGATCTTCTTGTCGACCAGCAGAATCAGCGGGCCGTCGAGCTCGGCGACCATGGTGTCTGGCTTGTTGATGAAGTACGGGGACAGGTAACCACGGTCGAACTGCATGCCTTCAACAACCGACAGTTCGTTTTCCAGGCCCGAGCCTTCTTCAACGGTGATCACGCCTTCTTTACCGACTTTTTCCATGGCTTCGGCAATGATTTCGCCGATGGAGGTGTCGGAGTTGGCGGAGATCGAGCCAACCTGAGCGATGGCCTTGGTGTCAGCGCACGGCTTGGACAGGTTCTTCAGCTCGGCCACGATGGCGATGGTCGCCTTGTCGATGCCGCGCTTGAGGTCCATTGGGTTCATGCCGGCAGCGACGGCTTTCAGGCCTTCGTTGACGATGGCTTGAGCGAGAACGGTAGCAGTGGTGGTGCCGTCGCCTGCGTCATCGTTAGCGCGCGAAGCAACGTCTTTAACCAGCTGAGCGCCCATGTTCTCGAAGCGATCTTTCAGCTCGATTTCTTTGGCAACGGAAACGCCGTCTTTGGTGATGGTCGGAGCGCCGTAGCTCTTCTCGATGATCACGTTACGGCCTTTCGGGCCGAGGGTCGCTTTTACAGCGTCAGCCAGAACGTTGACACCGGTGAGCATTTTCTTGCGGGCGGAATCGCCGAATTTAACTTCTTTAGCAGCCATGATGTTTATTCCTTAATTCGTTCAAATAGAGCGGAATTCGTAGCGTCGGGGCGCTGAAATCAACCTTCAACGACAGCGAGGATTTCGCTCTCGCTCATTACCAGCAGGTCTTCACCGTCAACTTTCACGGTGTTGCTGCCGGAGTAAGGGCCAAACACCACTTTGTCGCCGACTTTGACGGCCAGGGCGCGCACTTCACCGTTGTCCAGCACGCGGCCGGTACCGACAGCGAGGATTTCACCGCTGTTGGCTTTCTCGGCAGCGGAGCCTGGCAGCACGATGCCGCCTGCGGTTTTCTTTTCTCCTTCGCTGCGACGGATTACGACGCGGTCATGCAGAGGACGAAGCTTCATTGTCGATCTCTCCCAATAGGTGGTTTACAGCGGCTGGTATATTCACCAGCGGGTTAGCAAAGTCCGGCGAAGCCGGTAGCGATACGCCAGGCGTAGCGCTGAAGTCTGATCTGCCGATACGACAGAAAACCTTGCGGTGACCGCTACATAAGGGCGCACAAGGGGATTTCAAGGGCAGAGGGTGAAATTTTTAATATGTGGACGCCTTTTTACGAGCCGCAAATCAGTCGCGGCGTTCGTATTCGCCTTCCAGCACATTGGGTTGGCCCGCACCCGACCGAGCGTGCCCGGAGCGTGCGGCCTGATCGTCGAAAAAGGCACGTTGACGCATGGCCTGCTCCGCGGCACGCAGGCGCACCTTGTTGACCAGCAGACGGCGGGTGAAGGGGATCAGGCAAAACACACCGAAGATGTCGCTGATAAAACCCGGCAGCAGCAGACCACCACCAACGGCAATCAGCAGGCCTTCGAGCATTTCCTGCTCAGGCAACTCACCGCGCGCCAGCTTTTCCCGTGCACGCCAGGCGGTGGCAACGCCGGCTACACGCAGCAAAACACTGCCGAGAATGGCAGTGCCGATGACCAGCAGCAGCGTCGGCAACACGCCAATGGCGCTGCCCACCTGAATCAGCAGGGCCAGCTCAATGATCGGAAACAGTAAAAACAGAAACAGAAAGGCGCGCATCAAAGGTTCCTTAACGGAAGATCAGCTTCCAGTAAGTGTGAAGTATGGGGTGTCGAGCTGAATTCAAGCTGAAGCCTGACCATCGGTCGGCCAGATCTCGGTGCGGGCCAGTGCTACCAAGGCCTGGCGCACCTCCAGCGGACTGTTACAGGATGTTGGAAAGGCCAGCCAATACAGGCTCTGGCCAATACGCAGGTGGAAACCTTCGCTATCAAGGCCGGCGAGCTCGGCCGGCGCATGACTGGGCAACCCGGCCAACTCGACATAGTGGGCGATGGCTGCGGCATGATCGCTGTTCATATGTTCGAGCATGCTGATTTCAGCATCGCCGGCAAAGGGATTGGCCAGCGCCACCTGTTCCAGCCAGTGAATCGCGCCAAAACCACCGATATAGCGCCAGCGCACCGGTTCCAGCCGCCAGAAGTCGAAATCATGCGCCTGGTGATAGCCGCGCGAATCGGGGAAATAGCGGTAATAGCGCTGCGCCGCCGCTGCAATCTGTTCCTCGTCATCCAATTGTCGTGCTTGCGCGAGCAAAGTAAGACGGCCGACCGCCTGCACATCCTCCGCCCCGCGCTCGCCCACCAGCAGCGAACATTTACCGTCTTGTTTGAGGTTATGGGTGTGCTGAGCGATGCGGCTGATCAGAATCAGCGGATAACCGTCAACATCCAGGCAATAGGGCACCACTGATCCGAAAGGGAAACCCGGCATGGCCTTGGAATGGGTGCTGAGCACGCCCCGGTATTCCTTGAGCAGCAATTCTCGGGCATGCTTGCCGGCTTTCACGCTCACCTTATGACTCCTTGCATAGAATCCGTCACAGAACGGCAGGCGCCTAGATTAACCGCCGGCAAGGCCACACGACACCATTTGAGGGGACACGCGATGCAACTTAAAGACAAAGTCATCATCATCACTGGCGGCTGCCAGGGCCTGGGCCGCGCCATGGCCGAATACCTGGCGGAAAAAGGCGCCAAGCTGGCACTGGTCGACCTGAACCAGGAAAAACTCGACGAAGCCGTGGCCGCCTGCAAGGCGCTGGGCGTGGAAGCGCGCGCCTACCTGTGCAACGTCGCCAATGAAGAACAAGTGACCCAGACCGTGGCACAAGTTGCCGAAGATTTCGGTGCAATCAACGGCCTAGTCAACAACGCCGGCATCCTGCGTGACGGCCTGACCATCAAGGTCAAGGACGGCGAAATCACCAAGCTGAGCCTGGCCCAGTGGCAGTCGGTGATCGACGTCAACCTCACCGGTGTGTTCCTCTGTACCCGTGAAGTGGCCGCGAAGATGATCGAGCTGAAAAACGAAGGCGCGATCATCAATATCTCTTCCATCTCCCGTGCCGGCAATATTGGTCAGGCCAACTACTCGGCGGCCAAGGCTGGGGTAGCGGCTGATACCGTGGTCTGGGCCAAGGAACTGGCGCGCTACGGCATCCGTGTCGCCGGAGTTGCACCCGGCTTTATCGAAACCGAAATGGTTGCCAGCATGAAGCCAGAAGCGCTGGAGCGCATGACCTCGGTCATCCCACTGCGCCGCATGGGCAAACCCGCCGAGATCGCTCACTCGGTGGCTTACATCCTGGAAAACGACTATTACACCGGTCGTGTTCTGGAGCTGGACGGCGGCCTGCGTCTCTGATCCGCTAGATCGACACACTGCAAAAAAAAGCCCCGCAAACGCGGGGCTTTTTTTGCTTTTAACTTTTCAAGATCTGGCGAGCTAGAGACCAGCAAGGCGCTACGCCAGTAACAGCCTCCGGCTGGTCAAAACGGCGAGGAAGCGGAGTGTACTTTTGTACATGAGCATTACTCGTTTCACTCGCCCTTCGGGCCGCGCCAAAGCGCGTTAGCCGCAAGCGGCTTACCGAGCCTGTTTTTAACGCCGCAGGGCCGACGCGCAGCAGATCGACGGCCCAACACTTACCAGCCGACACCAAAACCCAGGCTGTAACGGGTTTCATCCAGCTCGCCTTCTGCACCGCTGACCAGATCCTTCTCGGCCTTCATGTTCAACGAGGCCCAGTCGGTCAGCTTGTAGCGCAGGCCCACGGCGGCATCCAGGGTGTAGTCAGCAGCGTTGGCCAGCGGTTTGCCCACTTCACCGTCGCTGAACAGCTCGACACTCTTGCCGACCAGGTAACGGTTGTAATCCCACTTCATGCTGACGGCATAGAAGTTGTCGTTCTCGCCATTGGCATATTCGTAGTCGGTGCGGTTAAGCAGGCCGGCCACGGAGAAGGCGCCCAACTCGTTGCCCCAGAACTGGTAACCGGGACCGGTACCCACGGTGCGCTGGCGCTCAAGCTCTTCGACCATGTCGCGCTTGTACTCCAGGCGGCCTTGCCAGAACCAATGCTCGGTCAGAAAGCGGTCAAGCGCGTACTCCACGCCCCAGTTATCCGTGGTGATCAGGTCATCCTGAAATTCGCGGTTGTAGTCGGCTTGCGCGTTATGCCGCCACAGGCCATGGCGCGCCTGAGTCTTGAGGCTGACGTCGTAGTCGTCGGTGTCACGCTCGGCACGTTTGTAATCCAGCGAGGCGTCGATATTGCCCTTCCAGACAAAGTCCTCAACCAAGGGCTTGGGTTTGAGGATCTGCTTGATGCTGGCCAACTCGATGGTCTTGGGCACACCACCGTTGGCCAGGGTCACCTTGCCCGATTCGGCCGAGTGCAGGGACTTGGCGCGCTCACCAGCGATGGCATTTTCCTTGATCAGCAGCTCCTGATCGCTTTCCAGGGTTGCAATCTTGCTCCAGTCGAGGGCAATCGCACCGCCGTAATCGGTCGCCAGCAACAGCTTGCCACCGTCATAGAACTTGATCTTGCCGGTCAGGCGGTCGCCGTTCTTCAGCCAGACGGTATCCGCCAACGCGGAGGTAGCAGCCACAGAAAGGGCCAGGCACAGCAGGGTTCTGGAAAACATAGGGATGGTTTATCTACTTCGGGTGCGCGGAAGGTCGCGCATTATCCGTGCGCACGACGCCAGAGCAAGCACTGACCGACAGAATTACCGCGAGTTCACCATGGCGTGCCCTACCAGCCGACCCCTACCCCCAACAGATAGCGGCGTTCACTGCTGGTTTGCCCGAGCCCACGCGCCTGATCCAGCTCATACAGCAGCGATAGACGCGCCCAATCTGTCAGGCGATAGCGCAGGCCTATTTCACTGTCGAGCACGTAGTCAATTTCTTCTATCGCCGGCAATTGCAGCTCGGCCGTGCTGTAAAGCTCCAAACGGGTGCCCCACAGCAGACGCTTGTAATCCAAGGCAAGCGAGTAGGTATTGAATGCGCGCTCAGCTTCACCGGACTCTATTTGCAGGCGATTGAACTGACCAATCACATCCAGTCGGCCCAGTTCGTTATCCCAGAAGCGATAACCCGGCCCGGTGCCCAGCGAGCGCTGGCGAGTAAAAAAGGCAAACTCATCCTCATCCTGCTCGGCCCCCACCCGCCAGAACCAGTGATCCGTGATAAAGCGGTCGAGGTCGTATTCCAGCTGCCAATTGTCGGCGGTCTTCGCATCATTCTTGACCTTGCGCTCCAGTTCGCCGGCCAACACGTGGCGCCAGCGCCCGTGCTCCACACGCGTATTGCCTTTGACCTTCCACTCATCGGTGTCGTTATCGTCACGCTTCATATCCAGTTTGGCGTCCAGATTGCCCTCCCAGAAGCGATCCTGCAGTACCGGACGCGGCGGGATCAGACGCTTGATGCTGGATAGCGGCACGGTCTGCGTGTTGTCACTGACCACCCGTACCATGCCCTTGCCGGCGGCTTCCAGCTGGTTGCTGTGCTCGCTGTCGAGGCCTTGGCGGCGCATCAGCAAGGGTTTCTCCGAGCGCAGGGTGTCGATATCCTTCCAGGCAATCAGCACCTGGCCGGCGTACTTGGTTTTCAAGGCCAGTTTGCCGCCATCGAGCAGAACTATCTCACCGCTCAGACGGTCACCATTGTTCAACCACACCGTGTCCGCCCACGCAGGCGTGGCCAGAGCAAGAACCAGAGAGCACAACAGAGTACGTAGCAGCATGATGGGAAAGCCGGATAACGAGCCAAAACAGGTACCGAAGCATGCAGCGCCAGGCCAGCCAACAGCAAGC
Organism: Pseudomonas anguilliseptica; assembly: GCF_900105355.1. Classification (NCBI taxonomy): domain Bacteria; kingdom Pseudomonadati; phylum Pseudomonadota; class Gammaproteobacteria; order Pseudomonadales; family Pseudomonadaceae; genus Pseudomonas; species Pseudomonas anguilliseptica. The sequence continues at coordinate 2,884,022 of NZ_FNSC01000001.1, read as the reverse complement.
CAGGTTGAGCGCCGTACGGCACTCTATGCGGTGCTGGCGCAGATTCCGGCCGGCTGCGTGGTGAGTTACGGCCAACTGGCTGCATACGCAGGTCTGGGTCAAGCCGCGCGCTGGGTCGGGCGCACCCTCAGCCAGCTGCCAGACGGCAGCACCCTGCCCTGGCACCGGGTAATTGCTGCCGGTGGCCGCCTCAGTTTGCCTGCTGGAAGCCTGTCCGGCGCGGAACAGCGCAGCCGTCTACGTGAGGAAGGCGTGCAAATCCATAACGATCGGGTGGATATGCCGCGCTATGGCTGGCGCCCAATGGAGCACAGCGGTTAGAGTGCGCCCTTTATTAGGTCAAAATCAGGCTGAAACTCGCTCAATGCCCCGTAAAAGCTGGCGTGATGCCATTGCTGCTTACTCCAGCCCCTCAACACTGGTGCTGTTGCTTCTAGGGTTCGCCGCTGGCCTGCCCTATATGCTGGTGTTCTCCACCCTTTCGGTCTGGTTGCGCGAAGCCGGAGTGGCCCGCGACACCATTGGTTTTGCCAGCCTGATCGGCCTGGCCTACGCCTTTAAATGGGTCTGGTCGCCACTGCTTGACCAGTGGCGCCTGCCGCTGCTGGGCAAGCTCGGCCGCCGCCGCTCCTGGCTGGTGCTGTCACAGATTCTGATCGCCATCGGCCTCGCCGGCATGGCCCTGTGCGACCCGCAAACCCACCTGACCTGGCTGATTTCCCTGGCGGTACTGGTGGCATTTGCCTCGGCCACCCAGGACATCGCCGTCGATGCCTACCGCCTGGAAATCGTCGACGACACCCGCCAGGCGGCGCTGGCCGCCAGTTATATGGCCGGCTACCGGGTCGCCGCCCTGCTGGCTACCGCCGGCGCGCTGTATTTCGCCGAAGGCTTTGGTTCCACCGCCCTGCTCTATCAGCACGGCGCATGGGCCGGTACCTACCTGCTGTTTGCCCTGCTGATGTTGCCCGGCCTGCTCACCAGCCTGTGGATGCGCGAGCCGGATGTGCCACTGCGCACGCAACTGGCCGCTGCGCGTTATGGCTTCAGCCACCAGATCACCTCGGTACTGGTACTGATTGTGTTGCTGGTATCGGTACCGGCGATGTTTACCCAGTTCTATCACACCGACTTTGCCAGCGTGATCAACGGCGAGGCGAGCATGCTCGACCTGCTACTGGAAGACCGCGCCTTCCTGCGCGCCCTGCTCTACACCATCCTCACCAGCCTGTGCCTGTCCACCATGGGCCGCCGCGGCCTGGCACCGGTGCTGACCCCGGTCAACGACTTTATCGTGCGCTACCGCTGGCAGGCCTTTCTGCTGCTCGGGCTGATCGCCACCTACCGCATGTCGGACACCGTGATGGGCGTGATGGCCAACGTGTTCTACATCGACCAGGGTTTTACCAAGGATCAGATCGCCAGCGTCAGCAAGCTGTTCGGCCTGGTGATGACCCTTATTGGTGCAGGTTTTGGCGGCCTGCTGATTGTGCGTTTCGGTATTCTGCCGATCCTGTTTATCGGTGGCGCCGCCTCGGCGGCGACCAACCTACTGTTCCTTATGCTTACCGGCATGGGCGCAGACCTGCAGATGCTGATCGTGACCATTTCCGCCGACAACTTCAGCGCCGGTCTGGCCACAGCGGCATTTGTCGCCTACTTGTCGAGCCTGACCAACCTGAAGTTCTCCGCCACCCAGTACGCCCTACTCAGCTCGATCATGCTGCTACTGCCACGGCTGATTGGTGGTTACTCAGGAGTGATGGTGGAGAAATTCGGTTACGCCGATTTCTTCCTGATTACCGCCTTGCTGGGTATTCCGACGCTGCTACTGATCATTCCGCAATGGCGCCGCGAACAGCCTCAGGCTTGTGATGCCAACGCGATTAACACCGCAGAGCAGCCTGACTGAACAAACTGGCAAGAGTCTTGCTCTATCCTGCTATTCGCAAAAGGGCAGACCGGGCATATCCACCGCAGCCTGCTCCATCCCTTTGGCCGCCCCACCGTGTTGCGCGAACGCGATGCACTGCTCGGCGCTCGCAAAGCGGGAGTGACCGTCCCGGAGATCATCTACTGCGCGGCGGAACATAACGCCCAGGGCTGGCGCGCCTTGTTAGTGACCAAAGCACTGGACGGTTTTCAATCTATTGATGACTGGTATGCAGGCAATGGCCGCGAGCGGTACGGCGAAGCACTGCACCAACAATTGCTGCAGAAAGTAGCGCAAAGCCTGGCGAGTTTGCATACCGCGCGCTGGCAACACGGCTGCATCTACATCAAACATATCTTTGTGCGCATCAGCGGCGAAGGACAGACGCTGACTCCCGAGGTAGCACTGCTCGACCTCGAGAAATGCCGCCGTCGCCTGACCAGCAAGCAGGCTGCGTTGCACGACATGTTACAACTGCGGCGCCATTCGCCGTGGGATCAGGCCGACTGGCAAAGCCTGATCGGCCACTACCAGCTGGCGATGGGCCGCAACTTCAAAACGCTCTATAACGCCACTAGTCGCTAACTCGGCGTTCCGTCAGGCAGTGGATTGCTGCACCAGATGTACCACCCGCTGCGGGAATGGGATGCCGATACCGGCCTCAGTCAAACGCTCCTTGGCCTGCTCGGTGAAAGCGAAAGTGACCGGCCAGAAATCCGGCGTCGCCACCCAGATGCGCAGTGACAGGTTGATCGCGCTATCACCCAAGCCGGTAACAAACACCACAGGCGCCGGATCCTGGCGCACCCGCGGGTCCCTGGCGATATCCAGCAACACCTCACGGGCTTGCTTGATGTCGCTTGAGTAATCGATGCCCAGATTGATATCGACACGCCGCGTGGATTCGCGCGAATAATTGGTGATATGGCCGTTCGACAGGCTGCCATTGGGCACGATCACCACTTTGTTGTCTGCGGTTTTCAGCGTGGTATGGAAAATCTGGATGCTGTCGACACTGCCCGAAACGCCCTGCGCCTCAATCCAGTCACCGGCACGAAACGGGCGAAACAGCATGATCAATACTCCGCCAGCGAAGTTCGCCAGGCTGCCCTGCAAGGCCAGGCCGATAGCCAAACCGGCAGCACCGATCACCGCTATAAAGGAAGTGGTTTCCACGCCGATCATCGAAGCCACGCTGACCAGCAGCAACACTTTCAGCACGATACCGACCAGGCTGCAGATAAAGCTGCTCAGCGCGCGGTCGACCTGACGCATATTGAGCAAGCGGCCAATGCTGCCGGTGAGTTTGCTGATCAACCACCAACCGATCAGCATGGTGATCAAGGCCAGGGTCAGCTTGCCGCTGTATTCGAGCACCACAGGCAGCCAGGCTTCTGACATCTTCACCAGTTGTTCGACGTTCATATCCATCTGTTAATCCTTGTAAACCTTTGAAAATAAAACGCCACGGCAAGCCGTGGCGGTTTAACTGCACCTACACCGTTGCGACGCCTGTACGGCGGCAAGGTTCAACTCCTACGCATCAATCGCGAAAATTGTTGAACTGCAACGGCATGCCGAAGTCCTTGGCACGCAGGGCGGCAATCGCTTCCTGCAGGTCATCACGCTTCTTGCCGGTAATACGCACCTGCTCCCCCTGAATGGCAGCCTGCACCTTGAGTTTGATGTCCTTGATGTGCGCAACGATCTTCTTCGCCAGGTCTTTCTCGATCCCTTCACGCAGGATCACTTCCTGCTTGACGCTCTTGCCCGACGCGTAGGCGTCCTTGAATTCCAGGCACTGCACGTCAATCTTGCGCTTGACCAGACAGAGCTTGAGAATCTCAACCATCTGCTCCAACTGAAAATCCGCATCAGCTGTCAGGTTGACAGTCAGCTCTTTCAGCTCAAAGCTACCTTTACCGCGTAGGTCATAACGGCGATCCAGCTCTTTGATAGCGCTGTCGATGGCGTTGGTAACTTCATGTTTGTCCAACTCGGACACCACGTCGAACGAGGGCATGGGCTTACTCCAGATAGACGGCGCGCCCTGCATCACGAACGGGACACGCCTGGCTTGACGGTAAAAAAACCCGGCCATTATATAGCGGTAGCAACACACACTGCCCGGCGAAGTATCGGGCCCACGTGATTTCCCCCCTAGCGAGCCTGCCCATGCCGAACCCCCACCTGAGCATTTTGGTTGTCGATGACGCCAAGTTCTCCAGCGCCATGATCGGGCGCGCCCTGACCCAGGCGGGCTATCAGGATCTCCGTTTTGCCAGCAGCGCCGCCGAAGCCATCAGCCTGCTGGAACAACGCCCGACCAGCGTCCTGCTCGCCGACTGGCTGATGCCGGAGATGAACGGCCTGGAGCTGACCGTGCAGGTACGCCAGTTCGATGAAATGGCCCACCACTACACCTACGTCATCCTGCTCACCGGCAAGGAAGGCGAAAACGTATTGGGTGAAGCCTTCGACAGCGGTGTCGATGACTTCATCAGCAAGGCCGCGATGAACGAGCAACTGGTGCCGCGCGTCTATGCTGCCGATCGCCTGTGTAACACCCTGCAGCGCCTGTTGCAGGAAAACCGCCTACTCACCGAAAACATCGCCAGCCTGGAACAGCGCAACCTGATCGACCCGCTCACCGGCCTGGGCAACAACCGCTACCTTCATCAGAAGATGCTCGACAGCCTGCGCCAGGTCGAATCCCGTGGCGGCGCGCTGTGCTACCTGCTGATTGGCCTGCAGGACATGCATGAGCTGCACCAGCGGCATGGCGACGCCTTCTACAACGAGCTGCTTACCGGCGTAGCACGACGCCTGCAACAACTGGTGCGGCCGTTGGACGTTCTGGTGCGCCTGGATGAGTGCCACTTCGGTCTGATTACCTTGCTGGCCGATCTGCATGAATGTTCCCCCAGCAGCTTCAAACGCCTGCATGAAGGCATCAACCTCAAGGCGTTCAAGACCAGCGAAGGCTTTATCAGCCTCAAGGCAGGTATCAGCCTGGTGGGGCTGGATGCAAAAGGCCTCCCCATTACCCCGGACCAGATCACCGACCACGCAACCAGAATACTGCCCGAATCACACAACACCGGACTGGTGACCGCCCTGCGCCTGTCCTTGCCGCAGTAACCCGCACCTCGCATGTGGCATATCCTCGGCGCCGGCAGCCTCGGCACCTTATGGGCGACGCGTCTGGCGCGAGCCGGCCTGTCGGTGCAGCTGATCCTGCGCGACCCGGCACGCCTGCACAGCTATCAACAGGCCGGCGGACTGACCCTGATTGAGCAGGGCCAGGCGCAGCACTACGTCATTCCCGCGCAAACAGTCGATGCCCCCCAACCGATCCAGCGCCTGCTGCTCGCCTGCAAGGCCTATGACGCCGCAGCAGCCGTCAGCCAACTGGTGCCACGCCTGGCGCCTGGCGCCGAAATCCTGCTGCTGCAAAATGGCCTGGGCAGCCAGGACGAAGTCGCTCGCGTAGCGCCCCAGGCGCGCTGCATCTTTGCTTCCAGCACCGAAGGCGCGTTTCGTCAGGCGGACTTTCAGGTGGTGTTTGCCGGCCACGGCCATACCTGGCTCGGCGACCCACTGGATCTGCAGCCACCCGCCTGGCTGGACGACTTGCGCCAGGCCGGCATTGTTCACGACTGGAGCCTGGATATCCTCAGCCGTCTGTGGCGCAAGCTGGCGCTGAACTGCGCGATCAACCCGCTGACTGTGTTGCACGACTGCCGCAATGGCGGGCTGCGTGAACACCCGGCGCAGGTCGCCTGCCTGTGCAGCGAACTGAGCGAGTTGCTGCACAGCAGTGGCCACAGCGCCGCCGCCGAAGACCTGCATAACGAAGTGCAACGGGTAATCCAGGCCACCGCGGCCAACTATTCCTCCATGCACCAGGATGTCAGCCAGGGCCGCCGCACGGAAATTGCCTACCTGCTGGGTTACGCCTGCCACGCCGCGCAACGCCACCAACTGGTGCTGCCACATCTGCAGGCGCTGCACAGCCAACTGCTGGCCCACCTTGATGCACGCGGATTGCCCAGCCACTGAGCGGCGCGTTAACCTGCCCGCACTTCCGCCACCGCGACAGCCGCCATGCCTCTGCGTCAGAGCCTCGAAAACCTACCGGTCGGCCGCAAACTGCTGGTCGCGCTGCTGGCCTTGCTCGCCACCGTGCTGCTGGTGGCCAACCTGGCCTTTATCAGCGCGGCCTACTGGATCTCCCAAGAAAGTGTGGCACCCCAGGCCCTGCATACCCTCGGCCGGCTGATTGCCAGCCCACCGCTAAGCAAGGAAGCGCTGAGCTCCCCTGCTGCCGCCGAAGCCCTGCTCCGCCGCCTGGATGACTACGCGCCGCTGCGTGCGGCCGTGATCTATGACGCCAAAGGCCTGAACCTGGCACAGCTGCAGCGCGGCACCAGACTGCAGCTGCCGCAGCGTGTTGAAGAGGTCGAGTCCTGGCGCCACAGCGAGTTTCGCCTCAACCAACTGGTCGAACTGCCGCAGGCCACGGGCAACTCCGGCCATCTGCTGCTGGTAGCTTCCAGCGAACTGCCGGGGGTGTTCTACACCGGCACCCTGACCGCCAGCCTGGTGATTCTGGCCTTGAGTGTAGTGCTCTGGCTGATCGTCTCGCGTCAGGTACGCCGCCTGATCACGCGGCCGATCCGCCGTCTGGAAGAACTCTCGCGCCAGGTCACCCGTGAAGAGAACTACGCCCTGCGCGCGCGCCGCGGCAACCGCGACGAGATCGGCAGCCTGGCCGATGCCTTCAACACCATGCTGGTACGTATCGAAGCCCGTGAGCAGCAGCTCAAGCGCGCCCGTGACGACGCTCAGGAAGCCTTCGACCAGGCTCAGCACCTGGCCGAGGAAACCCGCCATTCCAACCGAAAACTGGAACTGGAAGTGCAGGTGCGCAGCAAGATCGAGAAGAAACTTACTGGTTTTCAGAAGTACCTCAACAGCATCATCGACTCCATGCCGTCGGCACTGATTGCCCTCGATGAACAGCTCTACGTCACCCAGTGGAATCAGGAAGCCAGCAGCCTCTCCGGCACCCGCCTGGACGAAGCGCTGAACCAGCCGATCTTCCTCGCCTTCCCGCCGCTCAAGCCCTACCTGCCGCAGCTAAGGCGCACCGTCGAGCAGCATCAGGTGGAAAAGATCGAGCGGGTCACCTGGGGCAGCAACGAGCAACCGCGCCACTTTGCCCTGACCTTCTATCCACTGACGGGCAGCAGTGGTCGTGGCGTGGTGATCCGTATCGACGACATCACCCAGCGCCTCAACCTGGAAGAAATGATGGTGCAATCGGAGAAGATGCTCTCGGTCGGGGGCCTGGCCGCCGGCATGGCGCACGAAATCAACAATCCCCTGGGCGCTATCCTGCATAACGTGCAGAACATCCGCCGACGCCTGTCGCCCGAGCTGGAAAAGAACCGCGAACAGGCCGCACAGGCCGGCATCTGCCTGGAAGCCATCGACCGCTACCTCAACGCCCGGGAAATCCCGCGCCTGCTCGACGGCATCCAGCAGGCCGGCAGCCGTGCGGCGAAGATCGTCAGCCATATGATCAATTTCAGCCGCCGCAGTGACCGCCAACTGGCGCCGTGCCAGCTGCCGGCGCTGGTTGATCAGGCAGTCGAAATCGCTAGCAATGACTTCGACCTGACCGAGAGTTTCGACTTCAAGAGCCTGACCATTCAGCGCGAGTTTGCCGCCGATCTCCCCCCCGTACCGGCCACCGCCAACGAACTGGAACAGGTATTGCTCAACCTGCTGAAGAATGCTGCCCAGGCCATCCACCAGCGCGACGACAACACAACACCGGGGCAGATCACCCTGCGCGTACGCCTGGCGCCGCCCTGGGCGGAAATCCAGGTGGAAGACAATGGCGTCGGCATGCCCGAATCGGTGCGCAAACGCATTTTCGAGCCGTTCTTCACCACCAAGGAAGTCGGCCAGGGCACGGGGCTCGGCCTATCGGTGTCCTATTTCATCATCACCAATAACCACAAAGGGCAGATGGAAGTGCAGTCCAAAGCCGGCCAGGGCACCTGCTTCACCCTGCGCCTGCCTATGACCACCGCCACACCTGACACAGGTCTCTGAACATGGGTTACCGTCTCTCGAAAATCTACACCCGCACCGGCGATGCCGGCGAAACCGGCCTGGCCGATGGTCGCCGCGTGACCAAGGACCACCCACGGGTGGATGCCATGGGCGAAGTGGACACGCTGAACGGCCATATCGGCCTGCTGCTGGCAGACCTTGCCGAACAGCACGCCCAGTGCCCGGGGCTGGGCGAGATTATCGACGTGCTCGCGCCCTGCCAGCACCGCCTGTTCGACCTTGGCGGTGAACTGGCGATGCCCGAGTACCAGGCCCTGCAGACGCCGGAAATCGAGCGACTGGAAGCCGCTATAGACCGCTGGAACGAAGAGGTCGGGCCACTGGAGAATTTCATCCTGCCCGGTGGCTCGCGCCTGATCGCCCAGGCGCATGTATGCCGCAGCCTGGCCCGCAGCGCCGAGCGCCGCTGCCAGCACCTGAACGCCGTGGAGCCGATTCGCGGCGTCGGCCTGGCCTATGTCAACCGCCTGTCAGACCTGCTGTTTGTCGCCGCGCGGCTGATCGCCAAACGTCAGGGGGTAGCTGAAGTGCTCTGGCAGGCGGCAGCCAAAGAGCCACAAAGCTAAGCCTGTAGGCGCGCAGGGTGGATAACGCTGTTTTCGCCTTCAGAGCAGACTGAGCTGGCTTTCGAAGCTACGCCGCTCGCCGCTTAGCGGGTCGATAAAGCTCAGCCCACGGGCCAGCAACTTGAGCGGTTTGCTGTAGTCATCCGCTGCATCGGGCGCATCGGTGACCTCGGGGTAGAACGGGTCATTGAGAATCGGCGCGCCCAGTGCGGCCAAATGCACGCGCAGCTGATGCTTCTTGCCGGTGACCGGATACAACCGGTACAGCCAGTGTTCGCCCAGACGCTGGGCGACCTCGATACGGGTTTCCGTATTGGCCTCCCCGGCCACTTCCTGCATGCGGAAAAACGGCTCGGCGCCCTCCAGCCGCGTCGCCCGCAGCAACGGGAAATCCAGCTGCGGCAAGGCCGCCGCCAGCGCCTCGTAGCACTTGTTCATCTGCCGCAGGCGAAACAGCGCCTGGTACTGACCACGGCTCTGCCGATTGGTGGAAAACAGCACCAGACCGGCGGTGTGCCGATCAATCCGGTGCAGTGGCACCAGATCGGCATTGCCCAGACGCTTGGCCAAGCGCGCCTGCAAGGTCTGCTCGACGTATTCGCCGGCGGGCATCACCGGCAGAAAATGCGGTTTATCCGCCACCAGCAAGTGTTCATCGACATGCAGTACGGTTTCTTCAAAAGGAATCGGCGTCTCTACCGGCACCTCGCGAAAGTAATGCACCTTGAGCCCTTCATGGTAAACCGAGGCCATATCGAACGGCTGACCCTGCGCGTCCAGCACCCGGCCACGGGCGATCCGCTCCTGCCACACCGCCGGGGCAATCGCCGGGAAGTGCGCACACAGGCACTCGAACACCGTCGCCCAGTTGCCACGCGGCAAATGCAGGGTACTGGGGCGCATATTCGACGGGGAACGGACTTCTACAGACATGAACACTCTTAACAACCAGGCAGCGGAAGGACACAGGATACCCCAGGCCCGCGCTTAACCCGCGACCGGCGCGGAACCCTGCAATGACATGCGAAAAAGCGCCGCCAGCAGATCGGACTGGCTGACAATGCCCAGCAACTGGCGCTGATCATCGACGACGGGAAGCCGATGCACGTCGCTATCCGCGAGCATCTGCAGCAGATAGGTCACCGGCCAGTCGGCGCGACAGGTCGGCACCTGGCGCTGCATACATTGACTGACCGTCTGCGTATCGGCGTCGGCCAGCAACAGGTCATGCAGGCTGAGCATGCCCTGCAATTCGCCCTGCGCGTTGAGCACAGGCATGGCGCTTAGCCGGTGCTGATGCAAGCTCAATCGCGCCTCGGTTTGCAGGAGAATCTCTTCCAGGTCTTCGCGGGAAATATCGAGCAACTCGCCGCGCGCCTTGAGCACCGCATCCAGGTCCGCCTGGGTGAAGCCCAGACGATCACGGGGGATCGGATCACGGGTCTTGTGCACATTGCCATGCTCAAGCGGACGATGCGGGTATTGCCGGCGCAAGGCGTTATTGAACAGCAGCGCGATCAGCAGCAGACCAACAGAGTTCAACCCCACCGGGTAGAGGGCAAAGTGGTAACCCAGCTGGGCCACTTCTGGCCCGGCCAGCACCGCTGTCAGCGCCACCGCGCCTCCGGGTGGATGCAGACAGCGCAAGGCAAACATTCCGGCAATCGCCAAGCCGCCCGCTAAGGCGGCCACCCATGCGTCGTGACCGAGCCAGGTGGCGCAGGTCACCCCAATCAGCGCGGAAAACAGGTTGCCGGCGAGAACCGACCAGAGCTGCGCCAGAGGGCTGGCCGGCACGGCGAACAGCAGCACCGCAGACGCACCCATGGTGCAATCAGCCAGGGGCTGGCACTGCCCAGCACCTCATGACAAAGCCAACCACTGAACAGCAGTCCCAGCACCGCGCCGACACAGCTCAGCGCCCGCTCATTCAGACTGACCGCCATGGGCGCAGGCCAAAAGCCCTTCAACCACGCCTTGATGCTTTGCACCGTCAACCGCTCACCTGTAACGCACCATTTGAGGGCGCGACTATAACGCCCTTTACTCGCAGGTGGCAGTTACTCCGGCCAGAACGCGCGAATCCCCGCCACACCCTGAGCCCCGACCTGCCAGGCGCGCTCTGCATCGGCCGGGGTAACGCCGCCCAGCAAGTAGGCCGGCTGATTGAAGCCCTGCAACAGCTCGGCAACCTGCGCCCAACCCAGCGGCTGCGCATCGGGATGAGTCTGAGTCGGCTGCACGGGTGACAGGGTGATGAAATCCACGCCCATCTGTGTGGCCAGCTCCAATTCCTGCGCGCCATGGCAGGAAGCCGCCAGCCAGCGCTGCTCCGGAAATGGTCGACCGCCAGCACTCAAGTCACGCAACTGCTGCGCCGTCAGGTGCCAGCCGGCAGCGGGAAAGTCGCCCAGCCACTCCAACGGTCCCTTGAGCATCAGCTGCGCCTTGCCCGCACAGAGGCCGAGAGCATCCACGGCAATGTCGCGGTACTGCGCATCGAACATCGCCGGAGCGCGCAGTTGCAGCAGGCGAATGCCGCTCTTCAGGGCAGCCAGGATACCGCGCAGCAGCTCGGGCCCGCTCAGTCCCTCGGGGGTAATCAGATAACGCTCGGGCAAACGTGCGGCCGCGACAATCGGTCGATTGGCGGCGGGAAACTCATAATCGCCCAACTGCCGAGGGCTGACCCAGGCCAGCGGTTGACCTTCAGCGCCATGGGGCTCACCGGTAAAGGCCGAGACCTCCCAGACATCCAGCAGCACCTGCTTGTCCGGGTAATCGTGGCGCACCTGAATCAGCGGCCGTGCGGCGCTTGGGTGGATGCCCAGCTCCTCTTCCAGCTCACGGGCCAGGGCCGCCTGTACCGTTTCGTCGGCCTCGACCTTGCCGCCAGGAAACTCCCAGAGGCCGCCCTGGTGCTTATCATCAGGACGCTTGGCGAGCAGTATCTGCCCATCCACACCGCGAATAACTGCTGCGGCCACATGAATACGTTTCACGCCAAATGTTCCTCCTGGGCAGCTTGGTACCAGCGCTGAAACGCCGGCCACTGATAGATCGTCTCGACATAGGCGGCAGCCTCTGCCGGCAGCGTCACCTGATAACCGCGCAGACGCGCCGCCACCGGAGCAAAGAAGGCATCAGCCAGGGTTGGCTGGCCAAACAGGAAGCCGCCTTCCTTTCCAAAGCGCTGCCGGCACTCGACCCACAGCGCACAGATGCGCTGAATATCGGCCACGACATCGGCCGGTATCGTCGTCAACGCCTGATTGCGCTTGAGATCCATCGGCAGATGGCTGCGTAGCGCGACAAAGCCGCTGTGCATCTCGGCGCAGGCACTGCGTGCCAGTGCGCGAGCCGCCCGGGCTTGCGGCCACAACTGGGCAGCGGGAAAGCACTCGGCCAGGTATTCGCCAATCGCCAGGGAATCCCAGATGGCGCCATCGTCGCTGATCAGCAGCGGCACCTTGCCGGTCGGCGAGTGCTGCAGAATCCGCGCGCGAGTATCAGGCCGGTTCAGGGTAATCAGCTGTTCGGTATAGGGCGCGCCGCTCAGCTCCAGGGCCAGCGCCGCACGCAGCGACCAGGACGAATAGGTTTTGTCGCCGATAACCAGAGTAAGTGACATGGGCTGCGCTCGCTGCGGGAAGGTCGAATGACCTTAAAAGGCGACTGGCGCAATAGCAAATTCCCGTTGCTCATGGGGGCATGAACAACGGGAATGCGGGGCGTCAAACAGCCGGTACGTGACGGATCAGGTGCGGTACTCGGCGTTGATCTTCACGTACTCGTGGGACAGATCGGTGGTCCAGATCGTCTCACTGCAACCACCGCGGCCCAGCTCGATGCGGATGGTGATCTCTTCCTTGGCCATTACCGCCGCGCCCTGCTCTTCGGTGTAGCTGGTGGCGCGGCAACCACGGCTGGCGATGCACACGTCACCGAGGAATACGTCGATCAGGCTGACATCCAGCTGCGCCACGCCAGCGCGGCCCACGGCGGCGAGAATGCGCCCCCAGTTCGGGTCAGAAGCAAACAGTGCGGTCTTGATCAGCGGCGAATGGGCTACGGCATAACCGACGTCCAGGCACTCCTGATGGGTTGCACCGCCATTGACCTGCACGGTGACGAACTTGGTCGCGCCTTCACCGTCGCGCACGATGGCCTGGGCCACATCCATGCACACGCTGAATACCGCTTCCTTGAGTTTGGCGAACAGGTCGCCGCTGGCCTGGCTGATTTCCGGCAAGGCGGCCTTGCCGGTAGCAATCAGCATGCAGCAGTCGTTGGTCGAGGTATCGCCGTCGATGGTGATGCGGTTGAACGACTTGTTCGCCGCATCGCGCAGCAGGTCTTGCAGCACGGCCTGGGCGACCTTGGCGTCGGTGGCGATATAACCGAGCATGGTCGCCATGTTCGGCTTGATCATCCCAGCGCCTTTGCTGATGCCGGTCACGGTGACGGTGACGCCATCGTGGACAAACTGGCGGCTGGCGCCCTTGGGCAGGGTGTCAGTGGTCATGATGCCGGTGGCGGCTTCGGCCCAGTGGTTCTCGGACAAGTCGTCGAGAGCCGCCTGCAATGCCCCTTCGATCTTCTCGACCGGCAGCGGCTCACCAATCACCCCGGTGGAGAACGGCAGCACAGCGCCTTCATCCACACCAGCCAGCTGAGCCAGAGCAGCACAAGTGCGCGCGGCATTCTGCAGGCCAGGCTCGCCGGTGCCTGCGTTGGCGTTACCGGTATTGGTCAGCAGGTAACGCACGCTGCCCAGCACACGTTTCTTGGCCAGAATCACCGGCGCGGCGCAGAACGCATTGAGGGTGAACACACCCGCTACGCTGGAGCCTTCGGCACATCGCATCACTACCACATCCTTGCGCCCTGGGCGCTTGATGCCCGCCGAAGCGATGCCCAGTTCGAAACCTGGAACCGGGTGCAGGGTAGACAACGGGCCAAGACCAACAGCCATAGAGAACGCTCCTTGAGGTGGTAGGACTGATTGCGATGGTAAAACGCCGCGAGCGGTCAGACCGTTCGCGGCGTTAATCAAGTTGGGCCAAGCATAGCCAACTTCACTGTCGGCTCAACCCGCTCTACACGGACTGTTTAACTAACCTGGCCGTGGCAGTGCTTGTACTTCTTGCCGGAACCACAGGGGCACGGCTCATTGCGGCCGATCTTCGGCTCGGTGCGCACCGGCGCCACGGCAACCGCTACATCACCCTCTTCTTCGGCGGCTTGCGGCAGCAGCGCCGAGGCTTCGGCGTGCTGGAACTGCATGCGCTCGGCCAATGCTTCGGCCTCACGACGCAGGCGAGCCTCTTCTTCAGCCGGGTCTTCACGGCGCACCTGCACATGCGACAGCACGCGGATGGTGTCGCGCTTGATCGAATCCAGCAGTTCCTGGAACAGGGTGAAAGACTCGCGCTTGTATTCCTGCTTGGGGTTCTTCTGCGCATAGCCGCGCAGGTGAATACCGTGACGCAGGTGATCCATGGTCGACAGGTGGTCTTTCCACAGATCGTCGAGGACGCGCAGTAGAATCTGCTTCTCGAAAGTGCGCAGGGCTTCGGCGCTGGCTTCGTTTTCTTTCTCGTTGTACGCGTTGACCAGCTCTTCAAGAATCCGTGCACGCAGGGTCTCTTCGTACAGCTTGTGGTCATCATCGAGCCACTGCTGAATCGGCAGACGCAGGTTGAAGCTGCTGTACAGCGTTTCTTCCAGGCCGGCGATATCCCACTGCTCAGGCAGCGATTGCGGAGCAATATGCTGGTTGATGGTGTGATCCAGCACTTCCTGACGGAACTCGGCAATGGTTTCGCCGATGTTGTCGGCAGCTAGCAGCGTGTTGCGCATGTGATAGATCACTTTGCGCTGCTCGTTGGCCACGTCGTCGAATTCCAGCAGCTGCTTACGCATGTCGAAGTTACGCCCTTCAACCTTGCGCTGGGCTTTTTCGATGGCGTTGCTGACCATGCGGTGTTCGATGGCTTCACCGGACTGCATGCCCAGGGCCTTCATAAAGTTCTTCACCCGATCCGAGGCAAAGATGCGCATCAGGCTGTCTTCCAGCGACAGGTAGAAACGGCTGGAACCCGGGTCACCCTGACGGCCGGCACGACCACGTAACTGGTTATCGATACGACGCGATTCGTGACGCTCGGAGGCGATCACATGCAGGCCGCCCGACTCGATCACCTGCTGATGACGCTTCTGCCAATCGGCCTTGATCTGCGCGATCTGCTCAGGTGTGGCGTTTTCCAGGCTGGCCACTTCAACTTCCCAGTTGCCGCCCAGGAGGATGTCGGTACCACGACCCGCCATGTTGGTGGCAATGGTCAGCGCGCCCGGGCGACCGGCCTGGGCAATGATTTCCGCTTCCTTCTCATGAAACTTGGCGTTAAGCACCTTGTGCTCGATGCCTTCCTGACTGAGCAGCTTGGACATGTGCTCGGAGGTTTCGATGGTGGCCGTACCGACCAGCACCGGACGCCCCAGGGCCATGCTTTCCTTGATGTCGGTGACGATGGCGGCGTACTTCTCGTCCGCGGTCAGGTAGACCAGGTCATTGAAGTCCTTACGCGCCAGGGCACGATTGGTCGGAATGACGATCACTGCCAGACCGTAAATCTGATGGAACTCGAACGCCTCGGTATCCGCTGTACCGGTCATGCCGGACAGTTTGGTGTAAAGACGGAAGTAGTTCTGGAAGGTGGTCGAGGCCAGGGTCTGGCTCTCGGCCTGAATCGGCAGGCCTTCTTTGGCTTCGATCGCCTGGTGCAGGCCTTCAGACAGACGACGGCCGGGCATGGTGCGGCCGGTGTGTTCGTCGATCAGCAGCACCTGATTGTTCTGCACGATGTATTCAACGTTGCGGTTGAACAACTTGTGCGCACGCAGACCCGAATAGACGTGGGTCAGCAGGCCCAGATTATGCGCCGAATACAGGCTCTCGCCCTCGACCAGCAAGCCGACTTCGGTGAGCATCTCTTCAACGTACTGGTGGCCCGCTTCGTTCAGCTCGACCTGGCGCGCCTTCTCGTCGACCTTGTAGTGGCCTTCCTGGGTGACCACGCCTTCCTCTTCCTCAACGTGCAGCTTGAGGCGCGGGATCAGCTTGTTGATCTCGGTGTACAGGCGCGAACTGTCTTCGGCCTGGCCGGAGATGATCAGCGGGGTGCGCGCTTCGTCGATCAGAATGGAGTCAACTTCGTCGATCACGGCGAAATTCAGCTCGCGCTGGAATTTTTCTTCCAGGCTGAAGGCCATGTTGTCGCGCAGGTAATCGAAACCAAATTCGTTGTTGGTGCCGTAGGTGATATCGGCGGCGTAGGCTTCGCGCTTCTCTTCCGGCGGCATAAAGGGGGTAACGATACCCACGCTCATTCCGAGGAATTCATACAGCGGACGCATCCAGTTGGCGTCGCGACGGGCCAGGTAATCGTTGACCGTGACCACATGCACGCCCTTGCCGGACAGCGCATTGAGGTACACCGCCAGGGTTGCCACCAGGGTCTTACCCTCGCCGGTGCGCATCTCGGCGATCTTGCCTTCGTGCAGGGTCATACCACCGATCAGCTGCACATCGAAGTGGCGCATGCCCATGACGCGCTTACCAGCTTCACGGCACACGGCAAAGGCTTCCGGAAGAAGCTGGTCGAGGGTTTCGCCTTTGGCCAGACGGGATTTGAACTCCTCCGTCTTGGCACGCAGTTGCTCATCGGAAAGGGCAAGCATCTGCTCCTCGAAGGCATTGACGGCTTGTACCGCCTTGAGCATGCGTTTGACTTCACGCTCGTTCTTGCTTCCAAAGAGTTTTTTCAACAAAGGCGCAAACATATCGACAGGATCTTCCAGGCGTATGGATTGAGGGCGGCTGAACAGCGACCCATGCAGCCTTTATGGCTGCGTGCGAAGGGGCATTCTACCCGGAAACGCAAACGAGGAAAGCGGCGTTATTCGACGTCGTTGACCCGGGCTATATAGCTGGCTGGATTGACCACTCGGCCATCCTTGGTTACCTCGAAGTGCACATGGTAACCACTGGCGCGACCGCTGCGGCCGACCTTGGCAATGGTCTGGCCGCGCTGCACAAGATCACCAATCTGCACGATATTCTGCTTGTTGTGCGCATACAGCGTTGTATAGCCATCGGCATGACTGACCTCTATCACATTGCCATAGCCCGATTTGACCCCTGAAAAGCTCACCACGCCAGCAGCGACAGCGACCACATCACTACCCGGCTTGGCAGCAAAGTCGACACCTTTATGCTGGGTTTTGCGCCCGGTCAGTGGGTGCACGCGGCGACCGAATGGCGAGGACATATAGCCATGCCGCACCGGCATGCCGGAGAGATACTCGGCTTCACTCAACTGGCGGTCACCAATCAACTGCTCAAGCACCTCCAGCAACTGCTCGCGACTGTCCAGACGCAGGCTCAGCTGATCCAGCTCATCCATAAAAGGTGGCGGTGCATAAGCCGCATCGCCCAAGGCATCTTCCGCACCACCCTGGCCAACGTTAAGCGAAAAATCGAATTCGCTGGCATCCAGATCAGCCAGCTCGGCCAGACGTGCGCCCAGCGCATCCAGGCGAGTCAGACGCGCCTGCAGCTCGGCCACGTGCACAGCGAATGCATCCAGCTGGCGCTGCGCATCCAGACGCACAGCCCCCACCTCGGCACGCTGTTCATCCAGTACCTGATTGATTTTCGAGTCATCCTGAACCGCAACCGTGGCCGGAGCCCACCAGGCCCCCACAGCCACACCGCTGGCCAATGCCGCGCCGAGTGCAAGCAGCAACGCCAGCAACGCCAGCAACAACCAACGCAGATCCAGACTGAGTGAACGTGCGGCACCGTGATGCCGACTAAGTAGAATGATGTGCACGGCCTTCCCCTAATGGTGAAGCGTCAGTTGGCAGCAGCGATTCTGCTACCATGGCGGCTCCACTTTTTCAGGCGTCCTGCCATGACTTTTCGTCCTTTGCCGGCCCGGGCTCCCGCCGCGCTGTTGCGCGAAGCGAAACCCCTGAAGGCGCTGTTCAATCAAGCGCAACGCATTGATCGTCTGCAGCACCTACTGGAAAGCCAGCTGCAACCTGCTGCTCGCGAACACTGCCATGTGGCGTCATGGCGCGAGGGTTGCCTGTTGCTGATAATCACCGACGGCCACTGGGCCACGCGCCTGCGCTATCAACAAAAACGCTTATTGAAACAGCTGCAGGCACTCGAAGAATTCGCGACCTTAACGAAGATTCTGTTCAAGGTGCAACCTCCGACTGCCGAAAGGCGTGCACCGGGTCGCACAATCAGCCTATCCAACAGCGCCGCAGAAAACATCCAAGCCACCGCCGACGGCATCAGCGACCCCAAACTACGTGCGGCCCTGGAGCGCCTCGCCAAACATGGCAAGGCCAGTGAATAAGCGCATGGATGGCCGCTAAGATTTAGGCAAAAAAGAGGCCACCCGAAGGTGGCCTCGAAAAGCAAAGTAAGGAGGGTATTGCGTTACACGGCCGCAACCGGGCGCATGTAAGAGATTGGCGCAGTGTTGGGATCGTCAAAGGTGACGACCTCCCATGCATCAGGCTGCTCGATCAGGGTGCGCAGCAGGCGATTATTCAACGCATGCCCCGATTTGAACCCCTTGAACTCGCCAATCAGGCTGTTACCCAGCAGGTAAAGGTCACCGATCGCATCGAGAATCTTGTGTTTGACGAACTCGTCCTCGTAACGCAGGCCGTCTTCGTTCAACACGCGGAACTCATCTACCACGATGGCGTTATCTACGCTGCCGCCGAGTGCCAGGTTCTGTGAACGCAGGAACTCGATATCACGCATAAAGCCGAAGGTGCGAGCGCGGCTGACTTCTTTCACAAACGAGGTGCTAGAAAAGTCCACGCTGGCCGACTGGGTGCGATTGCGGAACACCGGATGATCGAAATCGATCTCGAAGGTCACCTTGAACCCTTCGAAAGGCACGAAGGTGGCGCGCTTGTCGCCCTCTTCAACTGTCACTTCACGAAGGATGCGGATGAACTGCTTGTGGGCATCCTGCTCTTGCAAACCAGCAGATTGAATCAGGAATACAAAGGGACCCGCACTGCCATCCATGATCGGTACTTCGGACGCGGAGAGCTCGACGTAGGCGTTATCGATGCCCAGGCCAGCCATGGCCGAAAGCAGGTGCTCTACCGTATCCACCTTGACATCACCATTGACCAACGTGGTCGACATGGTGGTTTCACCAACATTACCTGCGCGCGCGGGAATTTCCACGACAGGGTTCAAGTCGGTACGACGGAACACGATACCGGTGTCCACGGGTGCCGGCTTCAGGGTCAGGTATACCTTTTCCCCGGAATGCAGGCCGACGCCAGTGGCGCGGATAATGTTCTTCAGGGTGCGTTGTCTGATCATGGCTTTGGCCGCTATAGCACTAGTTGCGAATTGTTTTCAACAATGGCCGGCGATGATAGCAGAACCGGCCTTTGCTGAACACCAATCACCCCAATACTCCTGATACATTTCATCAATCGGCCTGACGACGCAGGAACGCCGGGATGTCCAGGTAATCCAGGTCATCCTGCGGGTTCAGCTTGGCCGCAGTGGCAGCCCCGCCGTGGCTTTGACGCTGAACGGTCGGACGCTCGTAGTCCTTGTAATTGACGCTCTGTTCGGCGCGCGCCGGGGCTGCTGCGTTGCTGCCAGTGCTGGCAGAAACTTGCACAGTATTGTCGATAACCTTGACCGGCTTCTCGATACGCGCACCCAGACCAGTGGCAACTACAGTGACGTGCAGCTCGTCGCGCATGTCCGGATCGATCACGGTGCCGACCTTGACGGTGGCGTGCTCGGAGGCGAACTGCTCGATGATGTTACCCACGTCGGAGTACTCACCCAGGGACAGGTCAGGACCGGCGGTGATGTTCACCAGGATGCCGCGCGCACCTTGCAGGTTGACGTCTTCCAGCAGCGGGTTGCGGATCGCCGCTTCGGTAGCTTCACGTGCGCGGTTCGGACCGCTGGCGCAGCCGGTGCCCATCATCGCCATGCCCATTTCGCTCATCACGGTTTTCACGTCGGCGAAGTCGACGTTGATCATTCCCGGACGCTTGATGATGTCGGAGATACCGCGCACGGCACCGGCCAGTACATCGTCAGCCTTGGCGAAAGCCGACAGCAGGCTGGCATCCTTACCGAGGATGGTCAGCAGTTTTTCGTTCGGGATGGTGATCAGCGAGTCGACACTTTCCGACAGCGCGCGGATACCTTCTTCGGCGATCAGCATGCGCTTCTTGCCTTCGAACGGGAACGGACGGGTCACCACAGCAACGGTGAGGATGCCCATTTCCTTGGCCACCTGAGCAATTACTGGGGCTGCACCGGTACCGGTACCGCCGCCCATGCCGGTGGTGATAAAGACCATATCGGTGCCTTGCAGCACTTCAGCGATACGCTCACGGTCTTCCATGGCCGCCTGACGGCCGACTTCTGGATTGGCACCCGCGCCGAGGCCTTTGGTCACTGCAGTGCCTAGCTGCAGAACAGTACGTGCACCAATGTTTTTCAGTGCTTGTGCATCCGTGTTGGCGCAGATGAACTCCACACCTTCAATGTTGTTTTTCGCCATGTGGTTGACCGCATTACCGCCGCCGCCGCCCACGCCAATGACCTTGATGACTGCACTTGTTGGTGCGCTGTCTACGAGTTCAAACATTTTCCCTCTCCTTTACTTTCTAGTTGTAACGCCTACTGCAAAATCAGAAATTGCCCTGGACCCAGCGTTTCAGCCGTTCCAGCACAGGTTGTTTGGGTTCATCGCTGTAGCTGCCAAGCGCAGACATGGAGATGCCGTCAGCCTGCTTCTGCAGTCCGTACAGCAACAGGCCCACGCCTGTGGAATAAATCGGGTTACGCACCACATCGGCCAGGCCCTTGACGCCTTGCGGCACGCCCAGGCGAACCGGCATATGGAAAATCTCTTCGGCCAGTTCCACCGCGCCTTCCATCTTCGCCGTACCGCCGGTGAGGACGATGCCCGCCGGGATCAGGTCTTCGTAGCCACTGCGGCGCAGTTCGGCCTGAATCAGGGTGAACAGCTCGTCGTAGCGCGGCTCAACCACTTCAGCCAGGGACTGGCGCGACAGGTCGCGCGGCGGACGGTCGCCGACACTCGGCACTTTGATGGTTTCGCCGGCACCGGCCAGTTTGGCCAGGGCACAGGCGTAACGGATCTTGATTTCTTCGGCGTACTGAGTCGGCGTACGCAGAGCCATGGCGATGTCGTTGGTGACCTGATCGCCAGCAATCGGGATAACCGCGGTGTGACGGATCGCGCCTTCGGTAAAGATGCAGATGTCGGTGGTGCCGCCACCAATGTCGACCAGGCACACGCCCAGCTCTTTCTCGTCGTCGGTCAATACCGCATAAGCCGAGGCCAGCTGCTCGAGGATGATGTCGTCGACTTCCAGACCGCAGCGGCGCACGCACTTCTCGATGTTCTGCGCGGCATTTACCGCGCAGGTGACCACGTGCACCTTGGCTTCCAGACGCACACCGGACATGCCCAGCGGCTCACGCACGCCTTCCTGGTTATCGATCACATAATCCTGCGGCAGAGTGTGCAGCACACGCTGGTCAGCCGGAATGGCCACGGCCTGGGCGGCATCGAGTACGCGCTCCAGATCCGCAGGGCTCACTTCGCGATCACGAATAGCGACGATGCCGTGACTGTTGAGGCTACGGATATGGTTGCCGGCCACACCGACGAAGGCCGAGTGAATACGGCAGCCGGCCATCAACTGGGCTTCTTCGACGGCGCGTTGAATCGACTGCACAGTGGATTCGATATTCACCACCACGCCTTTTTTCAGGCCGCGCGACGGATGGGTGCCGATGCCGACAATTTCCAGTTGGCCGTCCGCATTCACTTCACCGACCAGCGCCACCACCTTGGAGGTACCGATGTCGAGGCCGACGATCATCTTGCCGCTCTGCACGTTTGCCATGGCTCTTGCCTTCTCCTGATTCACTGCACGACAGCGGTTGGTGCCGCCGTGGGCGCTACCGGCTCACGCCATGCCACGGCCAGGCCGTTGGCATAACGCAGATCGATCCGCGCGATATTCGCTTGTTGCTCTTTCAGGGCCTTGTCATAAATGGCCGTGAAGCGCCGCATTTTTTCCACCAAATGGTCACGCCCCAGCAGCAGTTCGATGCCCTGCCCGGTGGAGAGAAACCAGCTGCCGCGCTCACGCAACTCCAGCCGCGCCACGGAAAAGCCCATGGGTCGAAGCATCTGGCTGAGCACCTGGTATTGCTGCATTACCTGCTGCTGCGCACGCTTGGGGCCATACAGCTGCGGCAGGTGTGGGTAATTCGCCAGTTCCAGCGGCGCGAACGCCTCGCCCTGATTATTCAGCAGTGCCTCATCGCCCCAGCGGGCAATCGGCAGTTGTTCTTCCAGACGCACCACCAGCTGATCCGGCCATACGCGGCGCACCTGGGCACTGGCGATCCACGGCATCAGTTCGAGCTCACGGCGCAGGCTGAGCAAGTCGACACTGAAAAAGCTCGCACTGGCATAAGGCGCAATACGCTCCTGCACGGCCTGCTGATTGACGTAGCTGAGGTCACCCTCAACGCTGATCCGCGCAATCGGCTGGTCGGCATAGGGCAGCGCGCGCAACGACAGCTCATAGGTGCCGTAGCCCAACGCCAGCAGCAACAGCGGCCAGGTCAGGCGCTTCAGCCAGCTGCCCATACCTGTGAAACGGGCTTTCGGCAGGCTCATGCGCAGGCTGATCGGTTCCTTGGCCACCAAACGGCTGGCGCCGCGCTGCGCAGGCTTGCCGCGCACGGGAGCGCGGTTCGAGCCTGGCTGGTGACGCAAGGTGGCCGTCATGACTTAACCCCGTGCCTCAAGGCTGTCGGCCAGAATCGCCAACACCAGTTGTTGAAAGTCCAGACCCGCAGCGCGAGCCGCCATCGGCACCAGGCTGTGATCGGTCATGCCCGGCACGGTGTTGACTTCCAGCAGCCAGAACTTGCCGTCGGCGTCTTGCATCACGTCGGCGCGGGCCCAGCCCTGGGTACCGACCGCTTCACAGGCACGGGCGGTGAGGTCTTTCAGCTCGGCTTCCTTCTCCGCCGAGAGGCCGCACGGAATGCGGTACTGGGTGTCATTGGCCAGGTACTTGGCGTCGTAGTCGTAGAAGCTGTGCGGCGTGCCCAAAGCAATCGGCGGCAACACCTGGCCACGCAGCATGGCGATGGTGAACTCGGGGCCGGCGATCATCTGCTCGACCAGCACCTGCGAGTCGTAACGGCTGGCGTCCTTCCAGGCGGCGATCAGCGCGTCGACATCGCCCACCTTGGCCATACCAATGCTCGAGCCCTCATGGGCCGGCTTGACGAACAACGGGAAGCCCAGTTCGGCAGCCGCCGCATGGCAATCAGCTTCATAAGCCAGCGCAGCGTGGGCCGGGGTCGGCAGGCCGAGGCTCAGCCACACGCGCTTGGTGCGTAGCTTGTCCATGGCCAGCGCCGAAGCCAGGATCCCGCTGCCGGTGTAAGGAATCCCCGCGCATTCGAGCAGGCCCTGCATCGAGCCGTCTTCGCCACCACGGCCGTGCAGCACGATAAAGGCGCGATCAATTTTCTCGGCCGTCAGGCGCTGCAGCAAGTCATCACCCGCGTCGATGCCGAACGCATCCACGCCCGCGTCCAACAGCGCTTGCAGTACGGAATTGCCGGACTTCAGCGAGACGTCACGCTCGGCGCTCTTGCCGCCGAACAGCACGGCCACACGTCCGAAGGCGCTGACCGGAAATTGTGATTGCAGACTGGCAGCACTCATTTCGTCTTACCTTCAGCTGCCGCGAACAGCGGACTTTGCAACAGTTGCGGAGCCAGGCCGCCGATATCGCCGGCACCTTGGCAGAGAAGAATGTCGCCAGCGCGTAGCAGCGGCTTGACGATGGGTGCGAGGTCCACACCGCGCTCGATATAGATCGGGTCGAGCTGGCCGCGCTGACGGATGCTGTGGCACAGGTTGCGGCTGTCGGCACCCGGAATCGGCGCCTCACCGGCCGGGTAGACGTCCATCAGCAACAGCACCTGGGCATCACCGAGCACCTGCACGAAATCGTCATACAAGTCGCGGGTGCGGCTGAAGCGGTGCGGCTGATAGACCATCACCAGCCGGCGCTCCGGCCAACCACCACGCACGGCCTTGATCACCGCCGCGACTTCACGCGGGTGGTGGCCGTAATCGTCGACCAGCATCACGCTGCCGCCATCCACCGGCAGTTCACCGTAAACCTGAAAGCGTCGACCCACACCCTGGAAGCCCGACAGGCCCTGGACGATGGCTTCATCGCTGATGCCTTCGTCGCTGGCGATGGCGATGGTGGCCAGGGCGTTGAGCACGTTGTGGTTGCCCGGCATGTTCACCGATACATCCAGCGGCTCGCGGTCGCGGCGCAGCACGGTGAAGAAGGTTTGCATGCCCTGTTGGCGCACATTGATTGCACGCACATCGGCGCCCTCGTCAAAGCCGTAGGTCACAGTCGGACGGGCTACCTGCGGGAGAATTTCGCGCACGATCGGGTCGTCCACACACATCACCGCCAGCCCATAGAACGGCAGGTTGTGGAGGAACTCGATGAAGGTCTTCTTCAACTTGTTGAAGTCACCGCCATAGGTGCTCATGTGGTCCATGTCGATATTGGTGACCACCGAGACCATCGGCTGCAGGTGCAGGAAGCTGGCGTCACTCTCATCGGCTTCGGCGATCAGGTAACGGCTGCTGCCCAGCTGGGCGTTGGTGCCGGCAGCATTCAGCCGGCCACCGATGACGAACGTCGGGTCCAGGCCGCCAGCAGCGAACACCGAGGCCAGCAGGCTGGTGGTGGTGGTCTTGCCATGGGTACCAGCCACGGCAATACCGTGGCGATAGCGCATCAGCTCAGCCAGCATCTCGGCGCGCGGCACCACCGGGATGCGACGCTCAAGGGCCGTGGCAACCTCTGGATTGCTGGTATTTACCGCGCTGGAGACCACCAGCACATCGGCCTGTTCAGCGTTCTCGGCACGATGGCCGATAAAGATCTGCGCGCCGAAGGTTTCCAGGCGCTCGGTCACGGCCGAGGCCTTGAGGTCGGAGCCGGAGACTTCATAACCCAGGTTGAGCAGCACTTCGGCGATACCGCACATGCCGGCACCACCGATGCCAACGAAGTGGATACGGCGAATGCGGCGCATCCGGCGGATTTCCGAACGTGCAGCGGCGGGAGACTTAGCCACGGGCCACCTCCAGGCAGATATCGACAACGGTGCAGGTTGCATCGGGCTTGGCCAGGCGACGAGCCGTCTGCGCCATTTGAGTAAGTTGTTCGGGGTGCATCAAAACCTCGGTCAGCTGCGCGGCCAGCTTGGCGGCGTCAGTGGAACGTTGTGGCAGCAGTACGGCAGCGCCGGCACTGGCCAGATAATCGGCATTGCGGGTCTGGTGATCGTCGATCGCGTGCGGCAGCGGCAACAGGAACGCCGGCAGGCCGGCGGCGGCCAGCTCGCTGACGGTCAGCGCGCCGGACCGGCACACCACCAGGTCGGCCCAGGCGTAGGCCCGCGCCATGTCCTTGATAAACGGCGCAACGGTCGCTTCGACGCCAACCGCGGCATAGCGTTCAGTGGTAATCGCGTCATGTTGCTTGCCGGCCTGATGGAAGACTTCAGGGCGCAGCTCAGCCGCCACCAGCGCCAGGGCTTCGGGCAGCAATTTATTCAGCGGTTCGGCGCCCAGGCTGCCGCCCAGCACCAGCAAACGCGGCTGACGATTACGCAGCGAATCACGCGGGGTTTCCAGGAACAGCTCTTCACGCACCGGGTTGCCGGTGGTGCAGCGCTTGGCGCTGTTGCCGAAGGTATTCGGGAAGGCTTCGCACACACGGCTGGCGAATGGCACCAGGCTGCGGTTGGCAGTACCGGCAACGGCGTTCTGCTCGTGGATGATCAGCGGCGCGCCACTCATCCGCGCGGCCAGGCCGCCGGGGCCAGTGACATAACCACCCATACCCAGCACACACACTGGCTGCAGCTCGCGCATGACCTTGCGCGCCTGGAACAGCGCCTTAAGCAGCTGGAACGGTGCTTTCAGCAGCGACAGCTTGCCCTTGCCACGCAGGCCAGTGACATCGATCAGATGCATTGGCAGACCAGCCGCCGGCACCAGTTCATTCTCAATACCACGCGGCGTACCCAGCCAATGCACGCTGTAACCACGCGCCTTGAACTCGCGGGCGCAGGCCAGCGCCGGGAATACATGCCCACCGGTACCACCGGCCATGATCAGCACATTACCGCGCATGCTGAACCTCCTCGGCGGACTGGCCTTCGAAGAAATCTGATTCTTTGAAGTCGACGTCCTCGCTTCCCAGCTGGGTGCGCCGCTCCCACTCGATACGCAGCAACAACGCCAGACTGACGCAGCAGATCACCAGCGAGCTGCCGCCGTAGCTGAGGAATGGCAGGGTCAGCCCCTTGGTCGGCAGCAGGCCAACGTTCACGCCGATATTGATCAGCACCTGGCCGATCCATAGAAACGCCAGGCCGTAGGCCACATAGGCCGAGAAAAACTGCTTGGCCTTCTCCGCCCACAGGCCGATATACAGGGCGCGCACACTAACGAAAACGAACAGGGCTACGGTGATCAGTGCGCCAACCATGCCCAGCTCTTCGGCCAGCACGGCAAACACGAAGTCGGTATGCGCTTCCGGCAGGTAGAACTGCTTCTGCACGCTGTTACCCAGGCCAACGCCGAACCACTCGCCACGACCGAAGGCAATCAGCGCCTGGCTTAATTGGTAACCGGCGCCGTACTGGTCAGCCCAGGGGTCGACAAAGTTGGTCAGGCGCTCCAGGCGATAGGCCTGACTGGTCATCACCAGCACGCCAAGGCCGAGTACGCAGGCCGCCAGCGGAATAAAGCGCAGCAGGTTGACCCCCCCGAGGAACAGCATGGCGATGGCCGCGCCAACCAGTACCACAGTGGCACCGAAGTCCGGCTCGGCAAGCAGCAGCGCAGCAATCGGGCCCAGCACCAGCATCGGTTTGATAAAGCCGGTGAGCTTCTCACGCACTTCTTCCTGACGGCGCACCAGGTAGGCGGCGATAAACATCACACTAAAC
This sequence comes from Pseudomonas anguilliseptica, assembly GCF_900105355.1. Classification (NCBI taxonomy): domain Bacteria; kingdom Pseudomonadati; phylum Pseudomonadota; class Gammaproteobacteria; order Pseudomonadales; family Pseudomonadaceae; genus Pseudomonas; species Pseudomonas anguilliseptica. The sequence continues at coordinate 2,857,174 of NZ_FNSC01000001.1, read as the reverse complement.
AGTTTGGCCAACTCGGACGGCTGCAGGTTGAACACGCCCAGGCCGATCCAGCGCTTGGCACCGTTGACCTCACGGCCGATGCCCGGCAGCAGTACCAGAATCAGCAACACCACCGCCGCCAGCAGCAGCATGCCGCTGTAACGCTGCCACAGTGACATCGGCACCATCAGGGTTGCCAGTGCAGCAACGGTACCAATGGCCAGATAAATCAGGTGACGGATCATGTGATACAGCGGGTTACCCGACTGCACAGCTGCCACTTCCGAAGAGGCCGAGGCAATCATCACCAGGCCCAAGCCGAGCAGCGCCAGGCAACCGGCCAACAGCGGGAAATCCAGGTCGATACCGCGACGGGTATGCAGCGGCGAAGCTGCGGCGAGCAGACGGGCAAGCATCATTGCAACCCCTCCACGGCCTGGGCGAACAGACGCCCGCGCTCTTCGAAATTCTTGAACATATCCAGGCTGGCGCAGGCCGGCGACAGCAGCACGGCATCGCCCTGTTCAGCCAACTCGGCGGCACGTTGTACAGCCTCTTCCAGGGTCTTGACCCGGACCAGCGGGGCGGCGTCGCCCAGCGCCTCAGCCAGCAACTCCGCATCACGGCCAAGCAGCACCACGGCGCGGCAGAACTTGCCGACTGGTGCCTTCAGCGCCGAGAAATCCGCACCCTTGCCATCGCCCCCAGCGATCAGCACCAGCTTGCCGCTGATATCCGCGCCCAAGCCTTCGATGGCAGCCAGCGCTGCGCCGACGTTGGTGGCCTTGGAGTCGTCGTAGTAGCTCACGGCATTACGCTCGCCAACCCATTGGCAGCGATGCGGCAGGCCAGCGAACTGCTTGAGAGTGGCCAACATCGGCTCGAACGGCAGGCCCACTGCATGGCCCAAAGCCAGCGCTGCGAGGGCGTTGGACTGGTTGTGTGCACCACGAATCTTCAGTTCACGCACCGGCAGCAGCGCAGCGAACTGGTACGCCAGGGATTTCTCGCCATCTTCTTCAAGCAAACCGAAACGCTTGAAGTCCGGTTTGCCCAGACCGAAGTACCAGCATGGCAGTTGATCGGCCACCAGCGGACGCGACAGCGCGTCGTCGCGGTTCACCACCACCTGCCGCGCGCCGCGGAAGATACGGTGCTTGGCCAGGTGATAGGCCGGCAGGTCGGCGTAGCGATCCATGTGGTCTTCGCTGATGTTCAGGCAGGTCGCCACTTCAGCGTTGAGCTGGTCGGTGGTTTCCAGCTGGAAGCTCGACAGCTCCATGACATACAGCTCGATCTCATCATTCAGCAGATCCAGCGCCGGGGTGCCCAGATTGCCGCCGACGGCGACCTTCTTACCGGCCGCTGCGGCCATTTCGCCAACCAGGGTGGTCACAGTGCTTTTGGCGTTGGAACCGGTAATCGCCACGATCGGTGCCTTGGCATAACGGGCGAACAGGTCGATATCACCCGACAGCTTGACCCCGCGCGCAGCAGCCGCCTGCAGCGCCGGCGTGGCGATGGCCAGACCCGGGCTGACCAGCAGCTCACTGGCGCGGCAGAGGAACTCCACATCCAGTTCGCCACAACGCACTTCCACCTGCGGGAACTGCTCACGCAAGGTGGCGAGTTCCGGCGGGTTGGCACGGGTGTCGACCACGGCAAACGGCAGGCCCTGGCGCGCGAGGAAGCGCACCAGGGACATGCCGCTCTTGCCGAGGCCGACAACGATGCGGAAGTGGTCAGAAGCGATCAGGGTCATGCTGTTATAAATCCTCAGTCCTCAACGCAGTTTCAGGGTGGCAAGACCGATCAGCACCAGAATCACGGTGATGATCCAGAAGCGCACGATTACGCGCGGCTCGGGCCAGCCTTTCAGTTCAAAGTGGTGATGGATCGGCGCCATGCGGAACACGCGCTTGCCGGTCAGCTTGAAGCTGGCGACCTGGATGATCACCGACAGGGTTTCCACCACAAAGATGCCGCCCATGATGAACAGCACCACTTCCTGGCGAACGATCACCGCGATGGTGCCCAGGGCCGCGCCCAGCGCCAGCGCGCCGACATCGCCCATAAACACCTGTGCCGGGTAGGTGTTAAACCAGAGAAAACCGAGACCCGCACCGACCAGGGCGGCGCAGAACACAATCAGCTCACCCGCGCCCGGTACATAGGGAATAAACAGGTATTCGGCGAACTTCACGTTGCCTGACAGGTAGCAGAAGATCCCCAGCGCGCCGCCAACCATCACGGTGGGCAGAATGGCCAGGCCATCGAGGCCGTCAGTCAGGTTGACCGCGTTGCTCGAGCCGACGATCACAAAGTAGGTCAGCACCACGAAGCCCAGCCCCAGTTCCAGACCGAAATCCTTGAGCATCGGCAGGATCAGGGTGGTTTCCACCGGGCTTTGCGCGGTCATATAAAGGAACAGGGCTGCCCCCAGACCGAACACCGACTGCCAGAAGTACTTCCAGCGGCTTGGCAGGCCCCGCGAGTTCTTTTCGATCACCTTGCGGTAGTCGTCGACCCAGCCGATGGCACCAAACAGCAGGGTGACGGCCAACACCACCCAGACATAGCGGTTGGACAGGTCAGCCCAGAGCAGGGTGCTGACGGCGATGGCCGAGAGAATCAGCGCGCCACCCATGGTTGGCGTGCCCTTCTTCGACAGGTGCGACTGCGGGCCGTCGTTACGCACCGACTGGCCGATCTGGCGAATCTGCAGGGTGCGGATCATCCACGGGCCGAGCCACAACGATAGCGCCAAAGCGGTGAGCACGCCGAGGATGCCGCGCAGTGTCAGGTACTGAAACACTGCGAAACCCTTGTGGAACTGTTGCAGGTATTCCGCCAGCAGCAGCAGCATTAGTGAATCTCCCCGGATGTGCCACACAGCGCCGCGACGACTTTTTCCATTGCCGCACTGCGTGAACCTTTAATTAGAAGGGTGGTGCCGCCCTGCTCGCCTTGCAGCGCAGCAATCAGGCTGGCCTGGTCGGTAAAATGCCGAGCCGCCGCGCCAAACTCAGCCACTGCGTAAGCCATCAGCGGGCCGACGGCATACAGCGCGTCAACCTTGCCAACGGCATAACTGCCGACCTGGCGATGGCCTTGCTCGGCCCATTCGCCCAACTCGCCGATATCGCCCAGCACCAGCACGCGGCGACCAGGGAAGCCGGCGAGGATATCGATGGCTGCACAGACGGATGCCGGATTGGCGTTGTAGCTGTCGTCGATAACCCGCAGGCCGTTCGCTGCGATCTGAGCAACGGCGCGCCCCTTGACCGGCTGCAGACTTTCCAGCCCGGCCTTGATCGCCGCAGGGGCCAGGCCCAGCGCCTGGGCAGCAGCCGCAGCAGCCAGGGCATTGGCGACGTTGTGCTCGCCGAGCAGATTGAGCTGAATACGTGCCTGACCGCTGGCGCAGTGCAGGGTAAAGGCTGAGCAGCCACGGGCATCGCGAGCGAGTTCGCGAGCATAAACGTCAGCAGCCGGATTGCGCAGAGCGAAACTGCTGACCGCACGGCCCTGGGCGCGCAGCTGCCAGATAGCAAAGGCGCTGTCGTCGAGGTTGAGCACGGCCACGCCGCTGTCGCTCAGGCCTTCGAGGATTTCGCCCTTGGCTTCGACAATCTTTTCCGGGCCGCCAAACTCGCCGACATGAGCGTTACCGGCATTGTTGATGACGGCCACCTGCGGCTGGGTCAGGCCGACGGTGTAGGCGATTTCGCCGACATGGTTGGCGCCCAGTTCGATCACTGCAGCGACATGCTCAGGCGCCAGCTCCAGCAGGGTCAACGGCGCACCAAGGTCATTATTGAGGTTGCCGCGGGTGGCCAGCACCGGGCCCTGCAGGCCCTCGCGCAAGATGCTGGCGAGCATTTCTTTCACGGTGGTCTTGCCGCTGGAACCGGTAATGGCGACCAGTGGCGCGGTGAACGCCTGACGATTCAGCTCCCCCAGTTGACCGAGGGCCAGACGGGTATCGGCGACCAGCAGTTGCGGCAGGGGTGCACCGACGACTTCACGCTCGACCAGGGCCGCCACTGCGCCTTTGCCGGCGACTTCAGCCAGGTAGTCATGGCCATCGAAGCGCGGACCGGCGAGGGCGACAAACAGCTGACCCGGCTGAATCGCACGGCTGTCACTGCTGACTGCGCTGAATGCGACGTCCGCACCGATCACCCGGGCAGCCAATGATGCAGCCACTTCGCTCAACCGCAGAGACTTAAGCATGCGCCTCCTCCCATGCCGCCAAAGCGTTAGCCGCCTCGACCAGGTCGGAGAACGGCTGACGCACGCCGTTGATTTCCTGATAATCCTCATGCCCCTTGCCAGCCAGGACCAGCACGTCATCGGCACTGGCAGCGGCAATCAACTGAGCAATCGCCTGGCCACGCCCATGGACGAATTGCACGGACTCTGGCACCGCAAAACCGGCGCGAATATCGCTGAAAATCTGCGCAGGTACTTCGGTGCGCGGGTTGTCATCGGTCACCAGCACCCCATCGGCCAGACGCTCGACTACCGCAGCCATCAGCGGGCGCTTGCCACTGTCGCGATCACCGCCACAGCCGAACAGGCACAGCAAACGGCCTTTGACGTGCGGGCGCAGGGCTTCAAGGACTTTTTCCAAAGCATCCGGTGTGTGTGCGTAATCCACCACAACCAGCGGCTTTTTACCGCCGCCCAGGCGCTGCATACGGCCAATCGGGCCCTGCAGCTGTGGCAGCACCTTGAGAATTTCATCCAGCGGGTAATCCAGACCGAGCAGCGCACCGACCACTGCCAGCAGGTTGCTCAGATTGAAGCGACCAAGCAGCGAGCTGCGCAGGCTGCCTTCACCACGCGGGGTGACCAAGGTCGCGCGTACGCCCTGCTCGTCGAACTGTGCGTCGCGGCAATACAGGTAGGCGTCAGCGTCGATCAGGCTGTAACTGAGCAGGCGCGACTCGTGCTCGGCAGCAGCCAGCTCACGGCCAAAGGCGTCGTCCAGATTGAGCACGCGGCAACGCAGGCCCGACCAGGCAAACAACGCAGCTTTCGCCTCGGCATACGCCTGCATCGAACCGTGGTAATCCAGGTGATCGCGCGACAGATTGGTCAGTACCGCCACATCGAACGCCAGAGCCGCGACGCGCCCCTGATGCAGGCCGTGGGACGACACCTCCATGGCCACGGCGCGAGCACCGGCGTTTTTCATGTCAGCCAGGGTCGCCTGCACGCCGATCGGGTCTGGTGTGGTGTGACGCCCTTGCTCCAGCGCGCCATAGAAACCATTACCCAGAGTGCCGACGATGCCGCAGCGCTCGCCAAGCAGATCCAGTGCCTGAGCCAGTAGCTGACTGACGCTGGTTTTGCCATTGGTGCCAGTGATACCAATCAGGTGCAGGCCACGGCTCGGCTCCCCATAGAAGCGTCCGGCAATTGCCGACAACTGATTAGCCAGGCCTTTGAGCGCAACCAGCTCGGCACTGTGCGCGGTCATCACAGCGGCGCCTTCGGCTTCATAGGCCACGGCGGCAGCACCACGGGCAACCGCATCAGCGATATGCACGCGGCCATCCTGCTGGGTGCCAGGTACGGCCAGAAACAGGTCACCTGGGCGCACCTTGCGGCTGTCCAGGGTCAATTCACGAATCAGAGCCGAGCTGGCGGCTTCAGGCAGCAACTGATTAAGGGGCATGGGCATCAGATACGCCCTCCTTTAAGAGGATCAACGGCTGCAGTTTCAACTTTGACCGGCTCAGGTGGCGGCAGGTTGTCCGGGGCGACGTTCATCAGTCGCAGCGCACCGGCCATGACCTTGCCAAATACCGGCGCGGAAACCAGGCCGCCGTAGTAACCACCTTCGCTCGGCTCATCAATCATGATCACGGCGGCGATACGCGGGTTATCAATGGGCGCAACACCGGCAAAGAACGACCGGTAGGCCTTGTCGACATAGCCCTTGCTGCCGCCAGTCGCGGCTTTACGTGCAGTGCCGCTCTTGCCACCGACGTGGTAGCCCGGCACCTTGGCACGCGCACCACCGCCACCCGGTTCTTCAACCACGGACTGGAGCATGCCAAGCACGGTTTTGGCGATCTGCTGGTCAATCACCTGGGTAGTAACCGGCTGACGATCCAGGCGCACCATCGACAGGTTTACGTTCTTGCCGTCATTGGCCAACACCGAGTAGGCATGCGCCAGCTGCACGGCGGTCACCGAAAGGCCGTAGCCGTAAGCCAGGGTAGCGGTCTCGGCCTGCTTCCAGACGCGATAGTTGGGCAGATTACCGACGCGCTCGCCGGGAAAGCTCAGGCCCGTGTCCTGGCCCAGGCCGACCTGCTGCATCACGGCGTAAATCGGCTCGGCGCCGATATCGAAAGCCACCTTGCTGATACCGACGTTGCTCGACCTCATCAGAATCTGAGTCAGGTTGAGCACGCCGCCGCGCGACACGTCACGAATGGTGTAACGGCCGATACGCAGGCTGCCTGGCGCGGTGTCCACGGTCATTTCCGGGGTCCAGCGGCCAGAACCGAGGGCGGCGGCAATGGAGAACGGCTTGACGGTCGAACCAGGCTCGAACACATCGATCATCGCCCGGTTGCGCATGGCAGCCGGCTGCAGGTTGCGACGGTTGTTCGGGTTGTAGGTCGGCTGGTTGACCATGGCCAACACTTCACCAGTCTGCACGTCGAGCAGCACCAGGCTGCCGGCCTTGGCGCCGAACTCGGTAACGGCGTTGCGCAGTTCGCGGTAGGCCAGGTATTGCAGGCGCAGGTCAATCGACAATGCCAAGGCCTTACCGGCCTTGGCATTCTGTGCAACCTGGACGTCCTTGATCAGCCGCCCGCGCCGATCCTTGAGTACCTGACGCTTGCCAGGCACGCCGGCCAGCCAATCCTCGAAGGCCAGTTCCATGCCTTCGCGGCCGCGGTCATCGATGTCGGTAAAGCCCACCACATGGGCGGCCACCTCACCAGCCGGATAGAAGCGACGGAATTCTTCGATTCCGTACACGCCTGGTACTTTCAGATCGAGAATGCGCTGGCCCTGCTCAGGCGTCAGGCCGCGCACCAGGTACATAAATTCGCGCTCGGCATTGGCCTGCAAGCGCACGCTGAAGGCTTTTGGCTCTTGACCCAAGGCGGCCGCCAGCTCATTCCACTTGGCCTTGCCGCTCTGCAGCTCCTTGCCATTGGCCCACAAAGTGGTCACCGGCGTGCTGACGGCCAAAGGTTCGCCATTGCGGTCGGTAATCAGCCCACGGTGCGCCGGAATCGGGATATGCCGCACGCTGCGCGCGTCGCCATGGGCCTGCAGGAAGCTCTGATCGAACACTTGCAGATCGACAATACGCCAGGCAATCGCGCCCACCATGAGTGCCAACAGCAGCAGCACCAGGCGGAAACGCCACGGATAGAGCGCGCCTTCAAGCCCCATCATGGCGCCACCATGCGTACTTCGGCGGCATCCGGGATAAGCATACTCAGGCGTTCAGAGGCCAGGGTTTCAATACGGTTATGCGCCGTCCAGGTGCTCTGCTCAAGGATCAGCCTCCCCCATTCAGCCTGCACCTTGTCGCGCACGCTGAGTTCGGCATACAGCTTATTAAGCAGTTGACGGTTCCAGTGCGCGCTGTAGGAAACCCCTACCGCAGACACCAGCACAGCCACAAACAGCAGCAGCATCAGCAAGCTGCCACCGGGCAATGGCTTGGCGAAGGGCGCGCTCATCGCACTTTCTCGGCAATGCGCATCACAGCGCTGCGCGAACGCGGATTGGCCGCAAGCTCGGCCTCGGAAGCGAACACTGGCTTGCCAATCAGTTTCAGGCGCGGCTCGAAAGCTTTCGGGATGATCGGCAGATCACGCGGCAGCTTGTCCATCTCGCCCTTGGCATGCTTGCGCATAAAGAGTTTGACGATGCGGTCTTCCAACGAATGGAAACTGATCACCACCAGGCGGCCGCCCACCTCGAGGTTTTCCAAAGCAGCGTCGAGGCCGCTCTCCAGATCACCCAGCTCGTTGTTGATATAGATGCGCAGCCCTTGAAAGGCGCGAGTCGCCGGATTCTTACCCTTCTCCCAGGCTGGATTGGCAACAGTCAGCACCTGAGCCAGATCAGCTGTACGGGTAAACGGCTGCTCGACGCGACGCAGCACCACGGCACGGGCCATGCGCTTGGCGAAGCGCTCTTCACCGTACTCCTTGAATACCCGGGCAATTTCTTCTTCGGTTGCGCTGGCAATGAAGTCTGCCGCGCTGACCCCAGCATCCGGATTCATGCGCATATCCAGCGGGCCGTCGCTCATAAAGCTGAAGCCGCGCTCGGCGTCATCCAGCTGCGGCGAGGACACGCCGAGATCGAGCAGAATGCCGCTGACCTGGCCGCCTAGAGCGCGTTGCGCCAGCTCGTCGCCCAGTTCGGCAAAGCTGCGCTGCACAACGACAAAGCGGCCGTCTTCGGCCGCCAGCGCATTCCCTGTCGCGATTGCCAGGGGATCTTTGTCAAACCCTAGCAAGCGACCATCTGGCCCGAGCTTTTCCAGGATCAGCCGACTATGCCCGCCGCGCCCGAAGGTGCCATCCAGGTAGCAACCATTCGCGCGCACAGCCAGCCCTTCGACAGCCTCGTCGAGTAGCACAGTGATGTGGCGGAAATTGCTGGTCATGGTCACAGGATCAGGTCACGTAGGTCGTCGGACAGAGCACCCGGTTGCTTGATCGCGGCCAGATCAGCATCGGCCACAGCATTCCAGGCATCTTCATCCCACAGTTGGAATTTATTGAGCTGGCCGACCAGCATCGCGCGCTTGTCCAGCTTGGCATACTCGCGCAGACGTGGTGGCACCAGGAAACGACCACTGGCATCCAGCTCAAGGTCAACAGCGTTGCCAATCAGCAAGCGCTGCAGGCGGCGGTTTTCTTCGCGGAAGGAGGCGAGTTCACGGAGCTTGGCTTCAATCAGCTCCCACTCGGACAGTGGATAGACGCAGAGGCACGGATCGATGGCATCAATCGTGACGATGAGCTGGCCGGCGCAACGCGACACAAGCTCGTCCCGATACCGACTTGGCATCGCGAGTCGCCCCTTGGCGTCGAGACTGATGGCGTTTGCTCCGCGAAACACGATCGCGCTACCCCTTTTTATTGGCTATCCACGCCCAAGAAACCCACTTTGCGCCACTTCCTACCACTCGCGCACACTATAGGAACGCACGCCCCCCACCGTCAAGGCACGCTTGGCGGGAAAAATCCTTATAGAACGGCGATTTAGCGAACTTTGAGAGGGGCAAAACGGAGAAATAGCGCGAAGAAATGGATATAAAAATGAGCGAACACAGCACGCTGAAACACGAAGTTAAAGTAACTTGTTAAGAGTAAGATTTTTTCGGTCTTAGAAAGGAGGCGAAACAGTGAAGCGGATGAATGAGGAAGGTGGAGAGTCGATCTGTAAGCCGGGTTCTGTCGAGGACAGTCATTCCTCTACGACGTACATCACTGCACGCCTTTAGCAACCTACCCGGTTCCAGCGCGGGCCACGCCAATGGAACCCTATTTGGTCTTGCTCCGAGTGGGGTTTGCCTAGCCACGAACTGTTACCAGTCGCGCGGTGCGCTCTTACCGCACCTTTTCACCCTTACCGGCACCGAAGCGCTTAGGCGGTTATTTTCTGTGGCACTTTCCGTAGGCTCACGCCTCCCAGGCGTTACCTGGCACTCCGCCCTATGGAGCCCGGACTTTCCTCCCCCGCATTACGCAGAACGCAACACGGCAGCGACTGTCCGATCGACTCTCCGCGGGCAAGGTTAACGGCCCGCGCCCTATAGAACAAGGTTTAAACGTCTTTCTGCTGCTCCAGCGCCACCTGATAGAGCAGGTTCTTGCGCACCCCAGTGATCTCCGCCGCCAGCGCTGCCGCGCGTTTCAGCGGCATTTCCGCCAAGAGCAGATTCAACACGCGCATAGCTTCGGCACTGACAGCCTCCTCGTCTTCCGGCGCCTGCCAACCCGCGACCAGCACCACACATTCGCCGCGCTGCTGATTACTGTCGCCAGCCACCCAGGCGACCAACTCGGAGAGCGGCATACCCTTTAGCGTCTCGAAGGTCTTGGTCAGTTCGCGCGCCAGCAGCGCCGGACGCTGCTCACCAAACACCGCCTGCATATCCTGCAGGCACTCAAGAATGCGGTGCGGCGCCTCGTAGAAGATCAGCGTGCGCGGTTCTTCCTTTACCTGCTCAAGCCGAGCGCGCCGCCCTGCTGCCTTGGCGGGCAGAAATCCCTCGAAAATAAAGCGATCCGACGGCAAACCCGCAGCCGACAGTGCCGCAATCAGCGCGCACGCGCCCGGCACTGGAACCACCGCAATGCCAGCAGCACGCGCCTGGCGCACCAGGTGATAGCCCGGATCGGAAATCAGTGGCGTACCCGCGTCAGAGATCAACGCCACATCGTCGCCCGCCAGCAACCGCGCGAGAAAGCGCCCCCCTTGATCGCGCTCATTGTGCTCATGACAGGCAGCCAGCGGCGTGCCGATGCCAAAGTGCTGCATCAGCCGCGCGGAATGACGGGTATCTTCTGCGGCGATCAGGGCCACGCTGCGCAGGATAGTCAGCGCGCGCGCACTGATGTCATCAAGGTTGCCAATCGGCGTTGCCACCACATAAAGACTGCCTAAAGGCGAATTCGCAGCAGCGGAAGTGGTCACAGCACAGGCCTCTCAAAATCAGCAAAGCGCGCATTGTAGCCCGCTTCCAACCTTCAACATCGCGTCACCCGGCGGGCTTGGGTACAATTCGACGCTCAATTTGATCAAGTATCAGGAACGCTTACATGATCGCCTGCCTGCGCCCCATCTTTATCCTCTGCCTTGCCGGCCTGCTCGCCGCCTGCGCCAGCCAGCCCTCATCGACCCTGGGCGAGCTGCCACGCACGCCGCAAGCCAGCATCGAACAACTGCTGCAGCAAGCGACCGAAAGCCCCGCAGAGCAAGCCGCGGCCCTGCGCTTGTCGGCGGCAGACCTGGCCTATAAACAGAAGGATTTGGCCCGCGCCAGCAGCATTCTGGAGCAAGTACAACTGGAAAGCCTGAAACCGGCCCAGCAGATATACGCCAGCACCCTGCGCGCTGAACTGGACATGAGCCACAGCAAACCCAAGGCAGCCCTGCGCGCCCTCAGCCACCCGAGCATGGAACGTCTCGGCGAGCTGCCTATTGAACAGCAGGTACGCAGCCAACTGATACGTGCCAACGCCCTGCAAGCCACCGGACAGACCCTGGCCGCCGCTCGCGAACGCGCCTATATCGCCCCATTACTCAATGGTGCCAATGCCACCGACAACCAGGAAGCCATCTGGGCACTGGTTTCCAGCCTGCCACAACGCGAACTGCAAGCCAGCGGCGACGCTGACCTCGACGGCTGGCTGGAGCTGGCCCGTTCATCCAAGAGCGCCGGCACGCTGGAACAGCAGCAACGCGCTATCGATGCCTGGGCTGCAGCCAACCCGCAACACCCTGCTGCACAACAACTACCGCAGGCGCTGGTCGAGCTGAAAAAGCTGTCCAGCCAACCACTGACCGAGATCGCCCTGCTACTGCCACAGGATGGCCAACTGGCCAGCGTGGCTCGCGCCCTGCGTGACGGTTTCCTGGCCGCGCACTACCAGGCGCAGCAAGCCGGACAGAACCCTCCGAATATTCAGATTTTCGACAGCTCGCGCATCGGCTCGATGGACGCCTTCTACACCCAAGCCCAGGCCGCCGGCGTGCAACTGGTGATCGGTCCTCTGGAAAAGAACCTGGTCAGCCAGCTGAGCAGCCGCGAACAGCTACCCATCACAACCCTGGCCCTGAACTACAGCGAAGGCAGCCAGGAAGGCCCGGCGCAGCTGTTCCAGTTCGGCCTCGCCGCCGAGGATGAGGCCCGCGAAGCCGCTCGCCGCGCCTGGGCCGACGGCATGCGTCGCGCCGTAGCGCTGGTACCCAATGGTGAATGGGGTGATCGCGTACTCGCGGCCTTCCGCCAGAGCTGGCAAGCCCAGGGCGGCACCCTGATTGCGGCAGAACATGTTGATCAGCCCGTAGAACTGGCCCGACAGATCGCCGATCTGTTCCAGCTGCGCGAAAGCGAAACGCGCAGCAAGCGCCTGCGAAACACCCTAGGCACCTCGGTAGCCGCCGCGCCGTCGCGCCGTCGCGATGTCGACTTCATCTTCCTCGCCGCCACGCCACAACAGGCCCAACAGATCAAGCCAACCCTGGCCTTCCAATACGCCGGCGATGTACCGGTATATGCCACTTCACACCTGTTTACCGGCACCTACAACCAGGCACAGTACATCGACCTCAACGGCATCATGTTCTGTGAAACCCCCTGGCTGCTGAACGTCAACGACCCACTGCGCCAGCAAGCCAGCACACAATGGCCACAAGCCGGTGGCAGCCTCGGCCGCCTGTATGCCATGGGCGCCGATGCCTACCAGCTGGCACCACGCCTGAACCAACTCAAAGCCTTGCCCGAGACTCGCCTGCAGGGCCTGTCCGGCAACCTGAGCCTGAACCCGAGCCAGCGCATCGAGCGCCAGCTGCCTTGGGCCGAGTTCCGTGATGGCCAGGTACAACCGCTACCCGATAGCATCAATTGAGCGAGCGCATTAGCACGCAACAGCGCGGAGACGCTGCCGAGGCCCAGGCACGGCAGCATCTCGAACAACACGGCCTCCGCCTGCTGGCACAGAACTGGCGCTGCCGTCTCGGCGAGCTCGATCTGGTCATGCTCGACACCGATACAGTAGTATTCGTAGAAGTTCGCTATCGACGCCATAGCGCCTGGGGCGGCGCAGCAGAGAGCGTGGATGCACGCAAACGTGAGAAACTCAGCCGCGCCGCTCAGCACTTCCTACAACAAGAATCACGCTGGGCCAAGTACCCATGCCGTTTTGATGTGATTGCCATAAACGCCGACAGCCAAGCCCCCGCGCAACTGGACTGGATTCAAAACGCCTTTGATACCTGAACAGAAGCCACACTGAAGGTTATATCTCCAATGGACATGCAAGCCCGTATTCGCCACCTGTTCCAAGCCAGCATTGAAACCAAGCAGCAGGCCATGGAAGTGCTCATCCCCTTTATCGAGCAAGGCAGCCAGGCCATGGTTCAGGCACTGCTCAGCGAAGGCAAGATCCTCTCCTGCGGCAACGGCGGCTCAGCCGGCGATGCCCAGCACTTTTCTTCCGAGCTGCTCAACCGCTTCGAGCGCGAGCGCCCGAGCCTGCCGGCCATCGCCCTGACCACTGACAGCTCGACCATCACCTCGATCGCCAACGATTACAGCTACAACGAGGTGTTCTCCAAGCAGATTCGTGCCCTCGGCCAACCGGGCGACGTGCTGCTGGCGATTTCCACCAGCGGCAATTCAGCCAACGTGATCCAAGCCATCCAGGCCGCTCACGACCGCGAGATGACTGTAGTCGCCCTCACCGGCCGCGATGGCGGCGGCATGGCTTCACTATTGCTGCCGGAAGACGTGGAGATCCGCGTACCTTCGAAAGTCACCGCACGCATTCAGGAAGTTCACCTGCTGGCCATCCACTGCCTGTGCGACCTGATCGACAGCCAACTGTTTGGGAGTGAAGAATGACCCGCTCACCACTGATCCTTGCCGCCCTTGCCCTGACACTCGCCCTGGCCGGCTGCGGCAACCGCAGCGTCGGCAACAAGATCGACGACCAGTTCATCCCCTCGGAAGTCAGCTCCAGTGTTGCCCGCGCGCATATCGACCTGAGCAGCCCGAAGTCACACATCGTCGTCACCAGCTACAACGGCGTCGTCCTGCTGGCCGGCCAGACACCACGCAACGAGCTCAAGAGCATGGCCGAACAGGCCGCCCGCCGCGTCAACAACGTAAAGAAGGTGCACAACGAACTGCAGGTTCTGCAGCCCACTTCGCTGCTGGTGCGCAGCAATGACTCGCTACTGACCAGCCGCATCAAGACTCAGATGCTCGCCGACAGCACCGTGCCAGGCTCGCGCATCAAGGTGGTCACCGAGAACGGCATCGTCTATATGCTCGGCCTGGTGTCGCGCGCCGAGGCCACTCACGCCACCAACCTGGTGCAAAGCGTGTCTGGCGTACAGAAAATAGTGAAGCTGTTTCAGTACACCAACTGACAACTTCAACAAACCGCCCGTGCGGCGGCCATAAAAAAGGCGATCTTCGGATCGCCTTTTTTATATTTACTTGACTACTTTCAGACTGGGCCTGCCACTGGGGCGTGGCGGCTCATCATCCGGAGGGCTCTGCTCATCCGGCTCTTCGATCTCATCACCATCCAGCATCGGCGACTCCGCATCAAACACCATGCCCTGACCATTCTCTCGCGCATAGATCGCCAGCACGGCCGCCGTAGGGATATACAGGCTTTGCGGCACCCCGGCAAAGCGTCCCTCGAAGCTCACCGCCTCGTTATCCATATGCAGGTGACGCACGGCAGTCGGCGAGACATTCAGGACAATCTGCCCATCACTGGCAAAACCGGCAGGCACCTGCACGCCGGCAAACTCGGCATTGACAAGCAGGTGCGGGGTGCAGTCGTTGTCCACGATCCACTCATAGAGGGCACGAACCAGATAAGGACGACTCGACTTCATCACTACCTCCTCGGGTTAACGCATATCACGTTCGACAGGCGACAGACTGACCTGGAACGCTTCACGAGCAAACTGGCGCTCCATATAGTCCAGCAACGGCTTAGCCGGCTTTGGCAACTCTATCCCCAGAATCGGCAAACGCCAAAGAATCGGTAACAGGCAACAATCCACCAGGCTCAACTCCTCACTGAGGAAGTACGCCTTATCAGCAAATAGCGGCGATACGCCTGTCAGACTCTCGCGCAGCTCTTTACGCGCCAGGGCACGTGCCGGCTCTTTGCTGCGCGGATCAAGAATCAGGTCCACCTGCGCGCACCAGTCACGCTGGATGCGATGAATCAGCAGACGGCTGTTGGCGCGGGCTACCGGGTATACCGGCAGCAATGGCGGATGTGGGTAACGCTCATCCAGGTATTCCATCACCACGGTCGACTCATACAGAGCCAAATCGCGATCCACCAGGGTCGGCAGGCTGGCGTAGGGATTAACCTCCAGCAGCTTGGCCGGGTAACGGTCCTTTTCGACACTGATGATATCGGCGCTGACACCCTTCTCGGCGAGCACAATGCGTACGCGGTGGGAATAGTGGTCGGCGGGGTCGGAGTAACAGGCCAACCGATTGGTCACGCCCATGGCGATCCTCCTCGCTTATAGAGTTATGTGAAGCAGAAAGACCTGCGCGCCCAAAGGGGCGCGCAGGTCAACAACGGAGATGCAGCGGATTAATGCACGTCCTTCCAGTACTCGCGCTTGAGCAGATAGGCGAATATGAAGAAGAAGGCAAGATACAGCAGAACGTAGGTACCGATGCGCTGGCTTTTCAACTTGACCGGGTTGGCCGAGTAGGCAAGGAAGGTCACAAGGTTCTGGATCTTCTCGTCAAACTCTTCATTGCTCAGCTGGCCAGTCTTCGGCTCAACAGTCAGCTGGTCACAGGCCTCGTGAGTGATCGGCGTACCGGTCAGCGGATCGAACAGCTTCTTGCCATCTTCAACCACTTGTACCTGCTTGCAACCAATCACCTGCTTACCCTGCAGACCGACCAAAACGTTCGGCATGCCGACGTTCGGGAATACCTTGTTGTTGGCACCCAGCGGACGAGTTGGATCGTCATAGAAGGTACGCAGGTAGGTGTACAGCCAGTCATTACCACGCACACGCGCAACCAGGGTCAGGTCCGGCGGCGCAGCACCAAACCAGGCCTTTGCGTCAGCCGGCTTCATACCGATGTTCATGTGCTCGCCAATCTTCGCGCCAGTGAACACCAGATTCTCCAGCATGACTTCATGCGGAACGCCAATGTCATCAGCAACACGCTCATAGCGCTGGTATTGCGCCGAGTGGCAGCCCATGCAGTAGTTGGCGAACGTACGCGCGCCATCCTGCAGAGCCACTTTATCGGTCAGATCAATATCCACTTTATCCAGTGGGTAACCACTGCCAGCGCCCAAAGCCAGCGCCGGCATTGCAGCGATTACGAGTGCAGCAAATAGCTTCTTCATTAGCCAGTCACCCTTTCCGGAACCGGTTTGGTCTTCTCGTGTTTGGTATAGAACGGCATCAGGATGAAGTACGCGAAGTACAGGAAGGTACACACCTGCGACAGCAGCGTACGACCTGGGGTTGGCGACAATACGCCCAACACGCCGAGGATCACGAAGGACACGCAGAAAATCAGCAGCCAGACCTTGCTCATCCAGCCCTTGTAGCGCATCGACTTGACCGGGCTACGGTCCAGCCACGGCAGCACGAACAGGACCGCAATCGCCGCACCCATGGCAATTACACCCAGCAGCTTGTCCGGCACCGCACGCAGAATCGCGTAGAACGGGGTGAAGTACCAAACCGGGGCAATGTGCTCAGGCGTCTTGAACGGGTTGGCCGCTTCGAAGTTCGGCTTCTCGAGGAAGTAGCCACCCATTTCCGGGAAGAAGAAGATCACGAAGCAGAAGATAAACAGGAACACCACGACACCGACGATATCTTTCACGGTGTAGTAAGGGTGGAAGGCGATGCCATCGAGCGGAATGCCGTTCTCGTCCTTCTTCTTCTTGATATCGACGCCGTCCGGGTTGTTCGAACCGACTTCATGCAGCGCCAGGATGTGCAGCACTACCAGGCCCAGAATCACGATCGGCAGAGCCACAACGTGCAGGGCGAAGAAACGGTTCAGGGTAATGCCGGAAATCAGGTAGTCACCACGGATCCACTGAGTCAGATCCGCACCGATCACCGGAATGGCACCGAACAGCGAAATGATCACCTGGGCGCCCCAGTAGGACATCTGGCCCCATGGCAGCAGGTAACCCATAAAGGCTTCTGCCATCAGCATCAGATAGATCAGCATGCCGAAGATCCACACCAGCTCACGCGGCTTCTGGTAAGAGCCGTAGAGCAGACCGCGGAACATGTGCAGGTAGACCACCACGAAGAACGCCGAAGCACCTGTGGAGTGCAGGTAGCGCAGGATCCAGCCGTATTCGACATCACGCATGATGTATTCGACCGAAGCAAACGCCTGCTCAGCCGATGGGGTGTAGCTCATGGTCAGCCAAACGCCGGTAACGATCTGATTGACCAATACCAGCAGTGCCAGGGAGCCGAAGAAGTAGAAAAAATTGAAGTTCTTTGGGGCGTAGTACTTGGACAGATGGTCTTCCCACATCTTGGTCGCGGGAAAGCGCGCATCGACCCATTCCATGAATTTACTCATCATGCTTGCTCCTGATCCACACCGATGATGATTACATCATCCGACTCGTATGTGTGCGGTGGCACTGGCAGGTTCAAGGGTGCAGGCTGAGCCTTGTACACGCGACCTGCGAGGTCGTAGCGCGAACCGTGGCATGGGCAGAAATAGCCACCGACCCACTCAGCACCCAGATCAGCAGGTGCAACTTCCGGACGGAAGGATGGCGCGCAACCCAGGTGGGTGCACAGGCCTACCAGCAGCAGCACTTCTGGCTTGATCGAACGGGTTTTCGGATCGACGTAGCTCGGCTGCTCGGAGGACTTGGAGTCGAAGTCAGCAAGCTGACCTTCGATCTTCACCAGGTTACTGAGAATTTCCTCGGTACGGCGCACGATAAACACCGGCTGCCCCCGCCACTCGGCAACCATCTGCTGGCCAGGCTCGATCTTGCTGACGTTCACCTTTACAGGTGCTCCGGCAGCTTTAGCCTTGGCGCTTGGGAACCAGGACCCTACGAACGGGACCGCGGCACCCACCGCTCCTGCAGCGCCCACCACAGAGGTGGCCGCTACCAGAAAGCGACGCCGGCCTGCATTCACGCCGTCATTGCTCATTCAGTCGTCTCCCATCAGCTTTATGGCCTGTTGGTCAGGCCTATACTAGGTAAAAATCGAGTCGCGCAAAAAACTTGCCAAATGGTAAAGAAAAGCCCCTCTACTGACAAGGTAATTACCCTGACAGAGCGGACGCAACCCCTTACAAATCAGGGCATTCACGGATGCGGCATGATGCCGCAGAGCAAATAGGCGCCCATAAAAAACGCCCAGCTCCGAAAGGAAACTGGGCGTTTTTTTGTGAACGCAGGTAGCGAATTAACGCTTGGAGTACTGCGGACGCTTACGCGCTTTACGCAGACCAACCTTCTTACGCTCAACTTCACGGGCATCGCGAGTCACGAAGCCAGCTTTACGCAGTGCAGGACGCAGAGCTTCGTCATAGTCCATCAGGGCGCGAGTGATGCCGTGGCGGATTGCGCCAGCCTGACCACTTACACCGCCACCGATAACGGTAACGAAGATATCGAACTTCTCGGTCATCTCAACCAGTTCCAGCGGCTGACGAACTACCATGCGGGCAGTTTCACGACCGAAGAAACCGTCAAGAGAGCGGTTGTTGATGGAGATTTTGCCAGTGCCCGCACGCAGGAAAACGCGAGCGGTTGCAGTCTTGCGACGGCCAGTGCCGTAATTTTGAGTCGCCGACATAATGAACTATTCCGTTAAATCTTCAGTTCTTGGGGCTGCTGAGCAGTGTGCGGATGGGCAGCGCCCGCGTACACCTTCAGCTTACGGTACATGTCGCGACCCAGCGGGTTCTTCGGCAGCATGCCTTTCACCGCAGTCTCGATCACACGCTCAGGAGCTTTAGCGATCAGCTTTTCGAAGTTGATCGACTTGATGCCGCCCGGGAAACCGGAGTGGGAGTAGTACATCTTGTCAGTGGTTTTGGCACCAGTAACGCGAATCTGCTCAGCGTTGATGATCACGATGTAGTCACCGGTATCGACGTGCGGAGTGTATTCAGGCTTGTGCTTGCCACGCAGACGGCTTGCAACTTCGGTAGCCAGACGACCCAGGGTCTGACCTGCAGCGTCGACGACAAACCAGTCGCGCTTAACTGTTTCCGGTTTAGCAGTAAAAGTTTTCATTCTTTATAGCCTCAGGGGCCGCCCTGATAAATAAGACGGCGGATCTTACTGAATAGTGCGTACTTTGACAAGGTCAAAGGCAGCCGAAAACAGGCGCTATCGGGGGCTCGGGTCAGCGCGTCCGTAATACGGCAAGATTCTTCGGCAGGCGGCGCATCACTTCCACTGCAGAAAGAGGTGCGCAATTATGCAGATTGCGCGGAGAATTTCAACACGATTATGCCAATCGATTTTTAAGGAGCTTGCAATGGATTACAGCCAACTCGGCCGCACCGATCTCAAGGTCAGCAGTCTGTGCCTGGGCACCATGACCTGGGGCGAACAGAACAGCTCTAGCGAGGGCTTCGCCCAGATCGAACGCGCCAAGGCCTACGGGGTAAATTTCATCGATACCGCCGAGATGTACCCGGTACCGCCGCGCGCCGAGACCTACAGCAAGACCGAACAGATCATCGGTGACTACTTCAAACAGCGCGGTGATCGTGCTGACTGGGTGCTGGCCAGCAAGATTGCCGGCCCCGGCAATGGCATCGGTTATATCCGTGACGGCCAGCTCAAACACAACCGCACGCATATCGTTGCGGCGCTGGATGCCAGCCTCAAACGCCTGCAGACCGACTGGATCGACCTCTACCAGCTGCACTGGCCGGAACGCCCGACCAATTACTTCGGCCAGCTCGGTTATCGCCACCAGGACGGCGGATTCACACCACTGGAAGAAACCCTGGAAGCCTTGGACGAGCAGGTCAAGGCCGGCAAGATTCGCCATATCGGCCTGTCCAATGAAACGCCCTGGGGCACCATGAAATCCCTGCAGCTGGCCGAACAACACGGCTGGCCGCGCAGCGTATCGATCCAGAACCCCTACAACCTGCTCAACCGCAGCTTTGAAGTGGGCCTAGCGGAAATCGCTATCCGCGAACAATGCGGCCTACTCGCCTACTCACCTTTGGCTTTTGGCATGCTCAGCGGCAAGTACGCAGACGGCGCCCG
Source organism: Pseudomonas anguilliseptica (assembly GCF_900105355.1). NCBI lineage: Bacteria > Pseudomonadati > Pseudomonadota > Gammaproteobacteria > Pseudomonadales > Pseudomonadaceae > Pseudomonas > Pseudomonas anguilliseptica. The sequence goes on along the minus strand of NZ_FNSC01000001.1, from coordinate 2,837,159 downwards.
CCCTGCCAATGCGCGCATCAGCCTGTTTAGCCGCTTTGCTCGCTACACCAACCCGGAGTCGGAAAACGCATGCGCACGCTATGTCGCGCTAGCGCGTGAACATGGCCTGGATCCGGCACAGATGGCCTTGGCCTTTGTTACCGCGCAACCCTTTGTAACCAGCAACATCATCGGCGCGACCAGCCTGGAGCAACTGGACAGCAACTTGGCCAGCAGTGAACTGACACTCTCTGCCGAGGTACTGATTGGCATCGAGGCGATCCATAAAGCCCAGCCCAACCCAGCGCCCTGATCGGCACGGAAGAATAAAAAAGCCCGGCAATTGCCGGGCTTTTTTATTCAACGCTGAAGCCGCGCGCGAAAAATTGAGGGGCTGAGGTGAGATAAATCACTTCGCCCCCTTTTGCATAGTGTGCAAAGAAATATCAGAAAAGCCCAGCCGGTTCGGCTTGGATGTCCCAGCTGAAGATCAGCACCTCCTTCGCCTCACTCCCCTTGCCACCACCCACCGTGTACTTGATGTCAGTCGTCTCGATGTGGAAGTCGGCGAAGCATTCGCGGATGGCTGGGTGGTCGTTGAGGCTGATGATCGCCTTGCCCTTGATCACCTTCAACAGCTTGGCCATCTCTAGGTACTGCTCGAACTCGAAGGGCACGCCGTAGCCCTCGGTCTCCCAGTACGGCGGGTCGCAGTAGAACAGCGTGTGCTCGCGGTCGTACTTCTTCATTACCTCCTGCCAGCTCAGGTGTTCGATGTAGGTGTTGCTAAGCCGTAGGTGAGCTGCTGACAGCGCCTCCTCGATCCGCAGCAGGTTGAGCCCTGGCGGCTGGGTGGTGGCTGTGCCGTAGCTCTGGCCATCGACGCGGCCACCGAAGGCAGACTGCTGCAGGTAATAGAAGCGTGCGGCGCGCTGGATATCGGTGAGGGTTTCGACCCTGGTCAGCTGCAACCACTTGAACACCTGGCGGCTGCTGAGTGCCCACTTGAACTGCCTGACGAACTCCTCCAGGTGGTTCTGCACCACCCGGTAGAGGTTGATCAGGTCGCCGTTTACATCGTTGAGCACTTCGACCTCGGCCGGTACCGGTCGGAGGAAGAACAGCGCTGCGCCGCCCGCGAACGGTTCGACGTAGCAGCTGTGCTGAGGGAACAAGGGGAATATCCGGTCTGCAAGGCGGCGCTTGCCACCTATCCAGGGGATGATCGGTTGTGCGGACATGGTGCCTCCTGATGGCTGGTTGCGCTCAATGGCGTTAACAGGAGGCTCTCGGCCTTCAGGTGATTGAGTGTCCGGCAACGCGGGCACTTGATCTGTAACTCGGTGAAGCCACTGGCAGTTGCCAGCTTGCGGCCACACTGGCCACATCGAATATCTTTCATCATCTGCAAACCTTTTGCGCTTCTGGTAGGCTCCCCGCCGCTCACGCGTGAGCAGGGGGCCTTGGCTGGCTTGCAGGCCTGATCTGCAGGTTGGCGGTCAGCTTGGGTGTTACCGCACCCAGGCTGACAGCCCTCTCTTATCCTTCTATATGGCAGAGCCCTCGCTCGGGTGACAGCATCCAGATGTGCTGAGGAGTAATCCGGCGCAGCGCCTCCGGGCGGAACCATGGCTCGCCCGCCTGATCGGCCGCCCAGGCCAGCAACTCCGAGCAGAACCACGAGTCTTCTTCCTGCCAATCACGGTGCAGGCCGAGGCCGGCAATGGCCGTCCAGTCGTAGGGTTTGCCGATCTGGCTGCGTGCTGCGTCGATGATTGCCTGCGGGTTACGGGCTGGCATGTCGACCAAGCTGTATGCCGAGGCACGTTCGATGGCGTAGGCCTTGGAAACCTGGCGCACGCCCTCCAGAGCAACCGCCTCGATCACATAGTTCCCGGCGACGAGAGCAACATGGCTCCAGTCTGACCAGGTAGCGGCACGGATTAGCCCACTGAACGGGTGGTGCGTCGTGCTGAACAGCAGTTGGATGCTCCCCATGCTTATACCCTCGCGTTGTTGCCGATGCCGGCGACGGCGGCTTCGATGCTGGCGATGGTTTCATCCGCGATGTCCTGCGCCTGCTCGACGTTGCCGGCTGTCATAGCATTGCGGATCAGCTCTTTGGCATTTAGGCGAACGGTGCGCAGTTGAACCAGGGCAGTGTTGTATTGGCCAGCCTCGCGCAGGATGTCGTCAGCCGCCTGCCGGGCGGTGCGGCCGTTGATGGCCCAGGCGGCGACCATGGGCGGCACAGCGCCCTGGTAGTTGGCGGCGGCGAAGGTCTGCGCCTCGGTGGCGGCACGCTCGTACTCAACGGCTCGCAGCGGGTCACCGGCGACTTTGGCGCGAGCCTTGTCAGCTGCGGCATCGACTGAACTGCATAAGGTGGCTGCAGATAGTGGTTGCACTGTCGGATCAATCAGGATCGGCAACCCTTCCGAGTCGTGGCCTCTAACCTTGTCCAGTGGAGGGTTGGCTATGACCGACAGATAGCGCTCCTCGGTGATTGGAATGGCATCGGCGGGCATTTGGTTTTGGTGGACACCAGCCAAGTAGGTGCAGCCGGTAGTCTTGCTGTAATAGCGCATCTTCTGCTTCCTCTTAGTAACCGAATCCAATCCAGACGGCCGGGAAGTTGCCCGCGTTACCGTTATAAACCCACTGGTTCTCCACCTGGAATGAGGTCGTGCCAACGTTGGCAACGCCGTATGACTGGCAGTGATCAGTCGAGGTGGTAGGTGCCTTGTAGTTTGTAAGAACCGCGAAGCAGGCATTAGGGAACGCGATGGGGTAGTTGACTGTTAGGCGGGCGTCATACGTAACCGCTCCAGAGGTTCCCCATTGGACGATCAGCCCGCCCAGCCAGGTCGGGAATGTGATGTAGCCATTCGCCGTGAGACTCATGGAAAAGCCGAAGCGCAACTTTTTGGGAGTGACGGCAACATCGTCCAGCGTCCCGGCGTTGACCTCTGCCTGGGTACCGACGCGCAGCACGCCTCGCAGCACTTCAGTGGCATTTGCAGCAGCTGCACGGAGGAGCTGCAGCGCGCGCAGTGGGCTAAGCCATTTGCCGGTGATTGCTGCCGCTTCTGCCTCGGCCTGGGTGGCCTCCTTCAGATTCTCTGAGTGAGCCAGGGAGCGCCACGGCGACCAGGTGGCACCGCCAAGCAAGCGAAACTTGATGGTGGCAATTGTCGTGTCGGCCGAGCTTGCGTAAGGGAGCGCCACCTGGATTAGGTTGTTGGAGTACTTCGCGACCTGCAGCCAGTAGTAGTTGGCAACCCCGCTACCGTTACCAGCAGCGGCCTGGCCATCCGGGTGGTTCGGATTGCGCGAGCCTGCGGCACCACCGAGCAAGCTGCTGAACCAGCCTGGCTGGATGATGGCGTCGAAGTCGGTGGCGCTGTCGATCACCGAGACAGACGGGATGGCGATGCTGCCCGTGGTATCGCCAATAGCGCGACGAACAAACTCGGTGGTGGCGAGCTTGGGCGATTTGTCTGCCGCGCTGGGGGTTGGCGCGGTTGGCGTTCCGGTAAAGGCTGGCGACGCAATGGGGGCGTAGCCAGCCGTTACATCCAGGAAGGTGAGCGCTGTGGTGCCCAAGACGATGGGGGCGTCAGTCACCAACTGCCAGCGGCTGTCTGCCAGCGTAGCTCCTTGCTCAATGTGCATCACCAGCCCTGGTGTCACCTCGGCATTGATGTCGGCATCAGCCGCTCGCGGCCAGACACCTTGCGCAGCGATGTAGATACCGTTGTCTTTCGCGGCGGCTTGGTTCTTAACCAAGACGCGGTCACCAGCAGCGAGTACCACTCCATCAACGGTCTGCAATCCAGTCAGCGCGATGTTCGCAGTGGTGGCGACACGTACAGACTGCTTGCTGTCCAGCTTGGCCAGCTCGGCCTGCACATGCTCCAGAACGAACGCGCGGGTGGCCATCACAATCGAGTTGTCGATCAGCAGGGTGACGCTGGTGGCGTTGCTGGTCTGGAAGATGGCGCGCACATAGAACTGCTTGCCAGAACCCTGCGCAAGCACGGGTTTGACGCTATCCGGGTACTTACCGATGGCATAAAGGAGGCCGGTATCGGTGAAGATGCCGACCTCACGGATTGTCCAGCCGCCCACATCATCGGCAATCATGGCTTCGGCCAGCAGCCAGCTCGGGTTGGCTTCGTCCTGGAGCAGCGCCGTGGCCTCGGGGCCGGGGTTGTAGGCCGCACCGTTGCCATCCCCTACCGCGAAGTGGGTCAGCTTGATCGGCACCTGGTTGGCCTTACACGCCGCCTCATAGGCCAAGCCGGCGTTGGTAAGGATGCAGTAGTAGTCCTGAGCCATCATGCCTCCAATGGATAAATGGTTGTGATCTCAATGGTTGCCAGGCCAGCACCGATAAACACGGGGCTGGCCTGCTCGACGCCATCGAGTTGTAGTGGGTAGATGGTGGTGATCTCGCCTCCGATGAGGGCGGCAGCAATCACCGGTACCGGGGAGCGGTTGGTCAGTGCGACGGTGAGCGCGTCCAGCCGGGAACGCTTGTTCTTGTACTCACGGATCAGGTCGACCAGGGCGTCGTAGGTGGCCTCATCAATGCCCCGGTCAGTCAGCTCAATGTCGACGCGGAAGCGATACGGCGAGCCGCCGTACTCGTACCACTCCGAGACCCGGCCGCTGAGGTTGAGCGTGACCAGCACCTGCTCGATGGCCCAGGGCGTGCCCTTGTAGCGGTGCAGCTCGATGGCACGCTTGATCAGCTCGCGTTGCTCTTGGTCGTCGCGGGCATAGCGCCAGCCTTCCAGGCCCATGACATGGAACTGGTCAGCCAGGTGCGGCAGTACTTGCGGCGGTACCACATCGACCAGGTACACCAACATGGGCGAGAGATCGAGGTTGTCGAACTCCTCCTGGAGCAGCTCGCACAGGACGGCGAAGCGCTCATCACCAGCCAGTGCCGGCGGCAGTTGGTCAGCCATGGGCGACACCGATCACGTTCAGTTCGATGGCGGTGCAGTTGGCCCATTCGTGGCTGGCCACGTCGCGGAAGGCTGGTTCGGTCAGCTGCAGGCGGTACACCCCGGCAACCTGCACTTCACGGATGATTTGTTCGGGCACGATGTCTCGGCCCAGGCCGGCGCGGCGCTCTGCTGCATAGGCGGTTGCAGCCTTCACGGCCAGGGCGCGCACGCTTTCTGCATCGGTATTCTGGTAAAGGGTCAGGTTGCCCCGGATGGCATAGCCCACCTCGGGCGAGAGCTTGGTCAGCACCTTGTCTGTCAGGGGGCGCTTCTTGCGAGCGCTGACATTGGCTTGCACCAGTGACAACAGCTCGGGGCTGGGCAGGCCCGTTTTGGTCAGCGGGTAGATCCACACCTCGCCATCCGGCACGGTTGGGTCAGCCTCGCCACCGCGCACCGCCACTTCGATGATTGACTGGCTCGCCGCGCGGGCGTGGTAGATGTACGCGCCCTCGGGCCCGGCCGTGCTGAATGACTCTGGCGCGAGGATGATGCGCTCGATGTAGGGCTCATCCTCTTCATCGTCGATGCCGTCTGCCGGCACGGAGTCATTGCTGGTGGTCATGCCGGCTGCAGGTGGCTGGCTCAGCACCGCGATCTGGCCGATGGCCCAGCCGTTGCCGCTGGTACCGGGCGTTTCGCAGATCGCAGTGGTGCGTACCTCGGTCGCGCCTGCTGCCAGGGTCACGGCCTCCTCGGTGACAAAGGCAATGCGCCCATCCTGGCTGGTGACCCGCGTGCCGGCACTGATCAGCACCGCCTGCAGTGCAGGTACTGGCAACCGAAATACCTGGGTACAACGCGCCGGCTGGGCGAGCAAGCGCGGTGTGTCCACCAGTTCGCCCAGGTAGTCGAGGATCGGCCCACCGGAGAAACGTACCAGCAGGCGCTCACCGGCTTGCTGGATGGCCATCAGGGCGAGCGTCTTGGCGTAGGCAACCTGGTCAATGAACAGCCGCTCGACCTGAGCCGGGTACAGCGTCTTGCCGGTTTTCTGCTCATAGCGGGCAACCAGGGCCGCTTCGATAGCGGCCGGGTCGATCTTGACGAACTCAGGCGGCGGCAGAGCGCGCATAGGGCACCTCGGTTTGCTGGATAACCCCATCAGCCACCTTCCACTGCACACGCAGGGTGATGCGCTCGTCCTCGATCTCGACCAGTACCTGAACCACCGTGACGCGCGGCTCCCAACGCCGAATGGCGTCCACCGCCTCGCGCACCAGGTGCGGCACAACGCGGTTGGTGGGCCAGTCGATATAGAGGTTGATGTCGCTGCCGAACTCGGGGCGGTGCGGGTCGCTGCCACGCGGCGTGGTCAGGATGATGCGGATGGCCTGGTCGATATCACGCAGGCCCTCGACCACTTCACCGGGCGTGCTGAGAGCCGGCTGCCAGTGGGCGGAGGTGATGCTGGTATAGGGGATGGGCGTGGTCATGCGCCCATGGTGTAAGCGTGGGCTACTCTGAGCTTTTAATCGGGTTTAAAGATGACCGCGCCTGGCACTGTAAAGCGACTCACCATATGGCAGATAACCGCTACTTGTCAGGCTTCCTGCTCGATCATACGAGGTACTGACTGTGAGAATAGAGTGGTGGCTCACTGGACTTGGCGTATCCGTCATCATCGGCGGCGTTGTAACTTGGCTATTCATCATTGGTTTGGAGAGGTACCTGAGAATTCAGAAGGAATCCGAAACTGAGGGTACCCTCCGCTCCATACCGTCATGGTTGACTGGCGCAATTGAGCGGTTGTTTTTTACGGTCGCCGTTGCTTTGAATCTATCCGGAACTGCTACCGCCATGATCGGGTGGTTGACATTAAAGATGGTGACCAACTGGAATCGGCCTGGGGACGGGCGAGACGCTAAACATATTCGTGGAGCATTTATCGCTCTTCTCGCCGGCCTTGTTTCCATGCTTTTCGCTATCGCAGGTGGATACATTTGCCGGGCCGAATGGCTTTACTGAGGAGAGTGTGTCTACCCAGAAAGCCGGTAGCCTCCGCTCACACCAAACGTTAATGGCTGTGGTGGTTCGAGTTCCCGCCCTGATCCAGCACCTTGCCCTGGGTCTGGATGTCACCAACAGCCTGCAGGCCAGCTGCCAGGGTGACGCCCCCAGTGATCGCGACCGTCCCGGCAACCTGCAGGCTGCCGGTCACGATGGTCTCCGGGGTGTCCAGGGTCACTCTGGGCGCTACCACCAGCACCGGCTGACCGGCCTGGACAGTGACTGTCTTGGCCGTCTTCACCAGGGCGCTGCCGACACAGTCCACTACCAGGGCGTGGGTCGCCCGGTCATAGGTGAGGATCGTGCCGTCGCTGAAGCGCAGGTAGTGGGTGTCCTTATCCGTTACTGGCGGTGGCTCGGCAGTCGAGTAGATGCCGCCCAGCACCACCCCGTTGACGCCATCACGCTGCAGCAGCACCGCCACCTGCTCGCCCATCTCCGGCATCAGCGGACGGCTCTTGGTGGCCTTGGTGTGCCGCTGCGGCACCTTTAACCACCAGGTCTCCAGCCCCTCGAACTCTTCCAGGCTTACTTTCACCCGGCAGCTGAGATAGTCCACCGAGCTGACTAAGCCAAACTGCAAGCCATCCAGTTCTTCACGCCTCATGCGGTTGCCTCGTTGCTGGCCTGGGTGGGCTCACCGGCCAGGGCAGGCATTAGCGGTACCGGCGCAGGCGTAACCCGACGGATCTCGATATCGGCCGTGGTACCGCTGCTGCGGCGCTTGTTGTGGCGGGCCTGGTTGATCAGGTAGTCACCGGCCATGCGCCCCCAGCTGGTGTCCAGGGTCACCACAGCACCCGCTACCAGGCGGCGGTCGGCTGGCAGGCTAAGGCTGCCACCGGCACGCTCGTCATTGGCCTCGCCCAGGGCTGCATCGGCCTGGGCTTGGGCGCTGTCGGCGTCTGGTGCACGCTGGTTGATACGCAGCTCGTCGGCGCTGGTCTCCATACCCACCTGGCTATCCGGGGCGCGGGTGTCATGCGCCTGGCTGCTGATGGTCTTCTGGGTATCAGGGTCGTGGTGGGTGTTCTTGGCCGTGCGGAACACGTCCTTGATCTTGTCCTTGAGGTCGTAGCGGCTGCATTCCTTGCGGCTGATCGTGCGTACTGGCGCGCCATCGCGCAGACCAGCCATGGCAGTGAAGATCAGCTTGTTCTCACGCAGCTTGACTGCGTAGCCGTACTGGCGGCCCACGCGGGTGATAAAGGCCAGGTCGCGCTCCTGGAACTGGGTGATACGGTCGATCTGCAGGGGCTTGATCTCGCCCACCAGCTCGAACTTGTTGCGCTTGGCCACCTGGGCGGCGATCTCGGCCAGCGTGGTGTTCTCGTAGGCATAGCCCTTGCGGGTGCGCACGCCCTTGCTGACACCTGCAGACAGCCCGCGCATGACCACCACCGAGGGCGGGCCGCTGGTGTTGATCTCGTCCACCTCAAAGCTGCCGCAGTTCAGCGGTGCCTGTCCTGGGTAGGTCATGCTTAGGGTCAGGGCATCACCCTTGATCGGGTACCAGGTAGTGAGCCATTTACCGTCCACGTCCTCCAGCTCGATGCTGATCTCGTCGGACTGGCCGCTGAGGTAGTCCGTCCAGGTCACGCCCAACACATAGGGCGCGAGGTCAGCCGTGAGGTCGCGGCCCTGGTAGCCAATGCGCCAGACGGTTGGTTCGGCTGTGTCGCGGCCAGGAATGTCGGTCACTTGAACCACGGCGGCAGATCCTCGCTGCTGGGTACGGCGTCGAGCACCGGAATGCGTAGGGTCAGCCCGGCCGGCAGCGCACGGGTCATGGGCACCTGCAGGTTGGCGCGGACAATCGGCTCGTAGCGCATGGCATCGCCGTAGTAGGTGTAGGCCAGTTGATCCCAGCGCTCCCCCTCAACGGTGGTGTGGGTTAGGTATTCGCCTGCCATGTCATGCCCTCCTGGTAATCACATTGACAGCCAGGCTGGCCAGGCGTGTAGAGCTGGCATCCAACCGGTTCACGGCGAGCTGCATTTGACTGGAGGCGTAGTCGACCTTTCCAACCACGCTATCTACGGACAGCGGATTAAAAGCGGCTACCGCCCGCTGCACGTCACCAGCGGCATCAACCCCAAGCTTCAACAAGTCGCTGCCCCCGGTTAGCAAACTGGCGGCAGAATTTTGCAGCCCGTCCAGCGGCAAGCCCTGGCTGATCCGGCCGAGCAGCTGCGGAGCCTGATCGAGCAGCGCCAACGGGTTATCACGAAGGCTCTGAACCATTTCCACAGCCTGGCGAGCATCACCGATCACATTGCTGCCCATGGCCACAAGGTCAGCACCACTGGCGAGCATCTCGGCTGCAGCACTCTGCAACCCCTGGAGTGGGGCAAGCGCTTGCCCAGCCAGCCCAAGCAGACGCGGAGCCTGTCCAAGCATGGCGAGTGGGTTATCACGCAGGGTTTTCACGAAGTTGAAGGCCTCTACTCCAGCCTGCAGGTAGTTCGCAGCAGTCTTGGCCAAGCCCAGCACTTTCTGCGTGGGAGTAACTAGCGCAGGCGCTGCACCGCCCACGCGGGCCATCGGGTTGGCGGCCAGGTTGGACACCAACGCCCTCGGCCGTGGTAGCGGCTTGGTGTATTTACCGGAGTACTCCAGCAGGTTGAGGCTCACCGTGGCCGAGACCAACCGGCCCTGAGGATCTGTCTTGCGGGTGGTGACCGACACCTCGGTGAGCAGGTAGATCCCGCGATAGTCACCTGAGCCCAGCACATAGGGCAGCGGCTCGTGGGCGCTCTTGGCCTCCTTCAGGCGACGGATCTGCAGCTCGGGGTCGACCAGCATTGAGTGCAGGGTCAGCTCCAGGGTCAGCTCGTCGAGGCTGTCGCCTACCCACTCCAAGCGCGGCTTACCCTGGATCAACGCATGCTGGGCGTAGTCCGCGGCTGAGCGCTCATCCTGCCGGCCGGGGTGATACTTCACCTCGAACTCGATATCGCCGAGTACTGCCCACATCAGAAGGCCCTCCGCTGTTGATCGGCGATGACTTCACGCATCAATTTCTCCAGGTCATTACGCGATAGCTGCAGGGCCTGCTGGACAGCCTCCTGAGTACCAGGGCCGCCGCCCTGGACGGTGATCTTCGGGGCGTAGTGGATGGTGATGCCGCCACTGGCTTGGCCTGACAGAGCTGCAGGGCCAACGCTTCGTGCCAGGTTGGCCACGCGACTTGCAGTTGCAGCTGGCCCCTCGGCTGCAGCCAGTTGCGGGGTGGCAAGGCTGACTGCAGTCGCGGCTGCCATTCCCAAGGCGGCACGCTTGACCAACCCCCGCTTGGCGGTGATACCAATCGCAGCACCTTCGGAGACGTTGGCTCCGGCAGCCATGAAGACTCGGCTTGGACTCTGGATACCCAAAGTACTCTTGAACCAGCCAGCCACGTCACTGCCGAACCCGACGACCGTTTCCTTGGCAGAGCTGAGCTTCGCCGTAATGCCATTGACCAGGCCGCTGATCAGCATGCCGCCGAAGTCGGTGAATTTGCCCGGCAGCTCGATCCCGAAGTAATTCATGACACCGCTGAACGCCCGGTAGAACAGGCCCAGCGGGCTGAAGTTGACCAGCAGGCCGAGGATGCCCGTCAGGCCACCGCTGAAACCGGCCTTGATCTCCGTCCACAGCCCGCCGAAGAAGCCCTTGATCGGCTCCCAGTAGCGGTAGATCAGGTAGGCCCCCAGAGCGATGCCGGTGATCAGCAGGCCGATGGGGTTCATCAGAAGTGCGCGGCCCAGCCAGAGCACCGCCGTGCGCGCCATACCAAGTGCAGGCGCAAGCCGCATCGCCCCGCCACGCAACAGGCTAAGCCCGGTGATGAATGGGCCAAGACGGCCGCCCAGCAACAGCATGGCGCGCATCATGGTGAACTTGCCGGACAGCAGCGAGATCGCGATGCCCACTCCGTTCAGGCCAGAAGCTCCCAGGCTCAACCCGTAAGACAGGCCGACAACGCCCAACTTCAGCGCAACAGCTCCGGCCACCAGCTTGATCACGCCGCTGACGACCTCGGGGTTCTCTTTTGCCCAGGTTGAAAAGCCCCAAATCATTGGCTTGAGCGTATCAACCAGGCTATTCAGTGATGGGAGTAACGCGGCACCGACATTCACCCCCAACTCGACCATGCTGTTTTTGAGCAACCGCAGATTGTTCTCGGTTGTTTCGGCCCGAGCCTGGAGTTCCTTCTCCATCGAACCTTCGTAGTTCGAGGACTTGTTCACCAGTGCCAGGGACTTGGCGTAGGTATCCATCGAGCCTGCCAGCACCGCCACATCATCGGCGTACTCCAGGCCGAACAGATCGACCAGGACGCCCATCTGATCGGCTTTCGGCACCTTGCTCAGGGTGTTCAGGAAGCTGGTCAGTGCGCCCTGCGCATCCTGGGCAATGGAGGCTTTCAACCCCTCGGCCGTCATACCCATTTCCTGCAGGGCACGCTGGAACTTCTTCGGCTGCTTATCGGCCGTGGCCAGCTTCGCCAACATGCCGTTGATGGCGGTACCGGCCACCTCGGGCGGCTTGCCCAAACTGACAAAGGCATTCACCAAGGCTGCGGCCTGGGTCTCGACCAGGCCGAACTGCTTGGCTACACCACCCACCCGATTCAAGCCCTGGACGATATCGCGCGCCTTGGCCGGCGAGGCGTTGGACAGGTGGTTGATCGCATCGCCAATGCGACCGATCTGCGAGATCGGGATCTGGTACACGTTGGCCAGCTTGGCCATCGAGTCACCGGCTTCCTCGGCGGCCATGTCGAAGGCCGTGGACATCTTCGCCACGGTCTCGGTGAACTTGGGAATATCCGCCGCTGCAACACCCAGCTGACCACCACTGGCGGCAATGGCTGCCAGCTCTGAAGCGGCCAAAGGCAAGGTGCGGGTCATCTTGAGGAGTTCATCGCCGAGCTTGACGAAGCCATCCGGAGTGTCGAAGTCGACCACCTTCTTCACATCGGCCATGGCCGACTCATAGTCGATGGCCAGCTTGACCGGCAGCGCCGCGCTGGCCCCGATAGCAACGGTCTCCAGCACACCGGAGCGCAACTCGGCGCGTTGATTGCGCAGCTGATCACGCCGCGCCAGGCGGGCCGTGAGTTGCTCTTGCTTGCGGCGAACGGTGTCGAGGGTTTGCCCAAGGCGAACATAGTCGCGGTTGAGCGCCGCGACGGTACTGGGTGCCAGCGTACCGAGGTTGCGCTGGATCGAGGCTCCCAGCTCGGCATGCTGGCGAGTCAGCTTGCTGGCCGTGTCACCAAGGCCCGTCAGGGTGCGGCGCACCCCGCCCAGCAGGGGAAGAACCCCACGGGCGGATGCGCCGATCTCTAGACCTACTCTAAGGCTACGGTTGCTCACGGCTGGCTTCGCTTTGCTGGCGGATTTGCTGCTCGGCCTGCTCGCACCAGGTCAGGAAGCGTTCTACTGTCAGCTGCTCGATCTCCGAGGGCTGAAAGCGGAACCACCTGGCAAGCAAGGCTTCGCACTCGTCGAGGTGGCTGGTATCAATCCGACAAGAGCCGAAACTGCTCCTGGGCGGACTTGTAGTCCGCAATGTCCATGGCATCCAGGTCTTCCAGGACAAGCCCGACCGAGCGCGACATGAGCACCAGCTCTTCGACTGCAGCATTGCCAGACGCCTGTTCATTGGCTGCACGCAGGTCTTTTACTGTCAGGCGACGGAATTCCAGCCGCTCGACTTTCTGGCCAGCAGCGGTGGTGAACGGATGCTTGAGAGTTACGTTGGGTTTATCGGCCATGCTTTATGCTCCAGGTTGATCAATGAGATCGGTTGCTCTGTGTAAGAGCCCTGAGCATCGCGCCTAACACTGGCGCTGCCTTTTAATCTGGTTTAAAGAGAAGCGCCCATAACCCAGCGCGGAGGCTGTGATGGAAGAAAACGTTACCCTGGAGCATGAAGGCGAGACCTATACGGCCAGCTATATCGAGATCGGCGACGAGCTGCTGACCTACCTGCCCGATGGCAGCGAGCGGCGCACTATGCTGCGCGGACTCAATCCTGAGCATGCCGCACTGACCCACCTGCGCGGCTACATCAGCACCCTGAAGCGCAAGGGATAAAAGCGAAGCCCCGCACTAAGCGGGGCTTCTGACTTCCGTGTCCTGGGCATCCGTGCCCATCCGTTAAAACTATGCCTGTCCGATGTTGCGTCGGTACTTGGCCAATTGATCCTCGCCGCCCACGCGGAAGATATTGGCCAGGTAGTCCAGGAGCAGCACTTCCTCGCCGTTCAGCAGCTGGCGCACGAAGATGGCTGAGAACGGTGTCTCGAACTTCGACGGGTCACGCGGCTTGAAGCTGCCCAGGTTGTATTCCTTGGGCATGATGGTCATCAGGGTAACCAGCGGGATCTCGTCCACCAGGCCACCGTTGTTGAACACCTGGACGTTGCTGCGGCACTGGAGCTGCACAGTCTTGAAGGGGCTGGCCAGCTTGCTGCCGGCTTCCTTGTACAGGCTGTTCCAGACGATCTTGCCTTCCAACTTGTCTAGGCCGTCCGGCAGCTCGATCAGAACGACCATACCCAGGCCCTGGAAGTCGGACATGACCGCCTTGACGCTGCCCAGCTCGATCTCCTCGGACTTGGCGAAGAAGTCTTGCCCGTCCAAGTACAGGTTGGCGTTGGTGATGCGATGCGCGTTTACGCCTGCCATTTATGCAGCCCCCTTCAGGTTGGCCAGGTATTCCCCGGTGATCTCGGTTTCGAAGGTGCCGCGCTCGAACGGCAGCGGTACCGTCAGTTTGTAGTTGAACAGCACATGCCCCAGTTCAAGCTCGGTCTGCGGGTTGCGCGCCGGGTCAAACCAGCACTCACCGCCGAGCAACGCACCGTCACCGATAAGCTTGCGGAAGAACAGGTTGACGCTTTCCGTGACGCTATCGAGCAGCGACTGGGTGACCGGCATATCAACGAACTGCAGCGAGCTGTAGCGGATCGACTCGTCGACGATATCCTTGGTGCGGCGCACGTTCTCGAAGTTGCGCATGTGGATCACGGTCGGCCAGGCTGCCGTGCGGTTACCCCACAGCCGCAGGCCGGTACCGAAACTGTTGAACACCGTGGTGACGCCAGCCTCGTTGAGCAGGTTGACCTCGCTGTCCGGGTCATCAACCCGTGCAGTGAGCGGACGCTCCAGGCCGATCACGCCGACCAGCTCCTGGTTGGAGCTGCTCCACCAGTAGCCCTTGTCATAGTCCACCCTGGCACGCAGGCCCGCAGCGCGGATCGACAGCGGCTCCAGGCGCTCGCCATCAGTGGCGGCGTCGTACACCTTGACGTGCGGGTAGCACAGACGCACGCGGTCGCTGCTGGTGTTGAAGTTGATGCTGCCGAGCGGGCCACGGCCAGCGAGTACCTGCTGCGGCGTAGTGCCGATAGGCGCGTCGATATAAGCCACGCCGCCCATCTGCTCAGCGGCTGCGATCAGCTCAACGCTGACCGCGTTGAGGGTCGAGAAGCCAGGCGCGATGAACAGTTTGGGGAAGAAGCCAAACAGGTTGTAGCTATCCGGGAAAGCCTTGAGGCCGGTGCGCAGGCCCGCGATGGTCACCGCGCCAATGATGTCGGCCGGGGTGACCTTGCTCGGGTCGGCATAGGTGTAGTCAGCCTTGACCTGGGCATTCGCCGGGATGTTGCCACCAGGCTTGCGCACCACCTCACCAGTGAGCATGTCACGGGTGTAGTCGGTGTTGAGCTGATAGGTGGTGTTGCCGTCATTCGACTTGAGCGCTAGCACCTGCAGCGCACCATGGCCGAGCTTCAGGCGGTCGTTGTTGCCGAACTGGCGAGCCTCGGCCACAACGTCCGTGCGGTGGATCACCGGGTCGAGGACGTTGACCACGATGACGGTACCCGCACCGAAGTCATAAATGCCGGCCAGTGCCTGCGGAATGCTGAAGCCAGGCAGCTCGGGGCCGAACTGGGCACCATCGCGATCATTCAGCGACAGCGTCAGGGTGTTCACCGGCCCAACCGGCGCAGCACCAATCAGCGCGATCACCGCAGACTTGACCACGCGGATGGCACGCGGCCCGCGCTCGACTTCCAGGGTTTCAATGCCGTGTAGATAGTTGGCAGCCATTACGCTTTCTCTCCTTTCTTCTCGGCCGGAGCGGCGTCATCCGCCAACGGCTCCAGGTGGTTCAGGGCCAGCAGTACCTGGGTGTATTCATGCTCGGGTGGCAGATCAACGGGCTGGCCTGGCAGCAGCTGGACATCCAGCAGCTCGCCAGCCTTGCCCACGCGCAGAGATGCAGCGCTCTGCGGGCCGGAATAGCGGTAGCGCTTGAGTTTCATAGAGTTCCCTCAAAGGTGGGTGGCAGCAGCGGCGCGCCCGCCGGTGGTGCCATGGATTGCAATTGAGTTGCACGGGTTGCGATATCCAGGCCGTACTGCCAAACGCCCTGCAGGTGACCGATGAAACGCTCAGAGACCGGACGACAGGCTTGGTCGCAATGCGGTGGCCACCATCCAGTCAGCGTGTCTCGGATGCGATCCAGGTAGCTGACCGCACCGTCCTTGCCGTTGAGCTGGCGGAACACCAGGGTCAGGCTGATGACCAGGTTGCGCTCCTGGAACATTGCATCGGTTGCCTGGGAGCCGCCGAAGGTCGACTTGCCGAACGCCACCAGGACAGTGCCGCGCGGATGGTTGAGGCGGTACTGCGCCGGGTTCTCCGGGAACAGTTCCACCATCAGATCGCGGCCCATTGCTGCCTTCAGGCGCTCGACAATCGCATCCAGGAGCTGCTCGGTCTGGCTCATCAGTAGCGCCCCAGGAAGTCATCGCCGAACTGCTGGCGACGAGCGCGAGCGCGGATCTTGCCCGGCTCCGGTGCGGCCTCACCCGTGGGCATGCCCAGGGTGACCACGCCATCACGAATGCTCTCCAGCAGCTTGAGGGTGTCCTTGCGGCTGTCCTTCACCGCCTCGGGGAGTGCTCCCTCGGGGCGGCGTTGGTACAGCCAGTGGCGGGCTAGGTACACCACGGCATCCCGCAGCACGCTCGGTACTGGATCGAGCGGCAGGTCGTAGCGGCCTCGCAGGTAGCCGTCCACCAGCTCTTCAGCCTGGCGGACGCCGTCCTCGATCACGCTCTCATTGGGCAGCTCGGCGGTGGGGTCATCGTTGGAGAGCTGAATCAGCGTCAGCTCCGGGATGGCCTTGCCGATATCGGCGCGGGTGCAGTAGTGCATGGCTAACCTCAGATACCGCGAACGATGCGGATCACATCGCCAGCCGCCGTGGCGGCGTCCCAGGCGATGCCGTTACTGACACCGGCAGCCTTGGTGATGGCCTTGCCGCTGGCATCGGACTGCACCTCGGCACCGGCCGAGATAGCCGCACCGGCTTCCACCAGGATCACGCCCAGGACGTTGGCCGGGGCGACGTTGCCAGCAGCGGTGTCGGCCTCGACCACAGCCAGCGCCTTGGCACCGTTGGCGCAGACGTTACCGTCAAAGCCAACGAAACGACGGCGGGTCAGCTCGACTGCGGCCACCAAGGAGGTGGTCAGGATTACTTGTTGCGACTTCATGCTTTGGTCTCCTCAGCTTTGTCGTCGGCCTTCTTGTCGTCGCCTTCGTTGCCCTGGTTTTCAGCAGTTGGCTGGGCGTCCTTGGCAGTCGTTTCGGGCTTGGCCGGATCGGCAGGCTTGTTGGGTTTGTTCGGCTTGACTGGTTTGGCCTGTTCGACGGGCCCCAGCAGTTCCAGATAGCGGGCGAGCTTGGGTGATGGCTCAGCCACCAGTTCGATCTCGCTGCCCTCGGGGACGCGCTCGCCGTCGATGTCCAGGTCGATGCCTACAACGCGGTAGGCCTTGGCTTTATCGCTCATGGCTCACCTCAGGCGACGATGTCGGAGATCAGGTAACCGGCGTCAGCGCCAACTACCACGGGCTTGTACATGTCGGTGTGGCGCACATAGCGCACCTTGCCGCCGTTGGTGTCGTACTTGTCCGTTTCCGGCATGCCCTTCTTGCGCAGGGTGTAACCGAAGGACGGGGTCTCGTAGTCCGACTTCTCGCCCGCACCTTGCTGAGCCACATAGGCCAGCACCAGGTTGTCGCTCCAGATATCCGCCGTGGTGGTGTCGCCGGCCAGGCCTTCGCCAACCACGATGTTCTGGATGCCGAACAGCGCGCGCAGATGCTCCAGGGTGAGGAGCTTGGTTTCGTTGCCACCCAGTGCGGCCTGCAGCTTGGTGTGGAACTTCAAAGCCGCGTACACCGAGGCACCCATCAGGATGGTGTTCGGGCGCACACCAATGCGCGAGCGCACCACTTCTTTGCCGGTCTCGACCACCGCCACAGGATCGCCACCATTGGCGCTCCACTGGCTCGCACCAGCCAGGGCAACCTTGCCGCCACTGAGGTAGGTGTTGACGTTTTGTGCCAGCGCGGCGCAGGACACTTCACGGCGCAGGTCGATGGCTTCCTTGACGCGCTTAGCCGCGCGGGCCTCGGCGTCGAACATCGACTCGGCCTGTTCGCGGTAATCCACCGGGTAGGAGAGGTCATGCTCGCGCAGCACCACGTCCAGGGTGTTGGTGTCGTCGGGGGTCATCACATTGGACTGGGCGCGAATAGCACGCTCGGTGTCCCACAGGCGGAAGGCTTCCTTACCGAACAGCGGCACGATGCCCGCTTCCTTGTCCATGTCGGCGAGCGGGAACAGCGATTCGCCCACGAGCTGCGCGTTGCGATAGCCGCGCGCGATGTTGGTGAGTACCGGATCAACGATCCGTAGTTGCTTGAGACGGTCAGGCATGGCTGCTCAACTCCTTACTGGGTGATGAGTTGGCGCACGGCCGACTCGTAGGGGATGTTCTTGTCTGCAGCCAACTGAGTGGCGCGGGCATGCAGGGCAAGGCGGTCGGGATCGGTGTTCTTCTCGGCGAACTCCAGGTCGGCGACCTGTGCGTCGCCACTGCGGCGGGCACCGCTGGCCTGCTCGGCGAAGTCGATCTGCTGCGGCAGGTCGCCGAAGATGGCCTTGAGACCAGCGGACACTGGCTGACGGGCGTCGCCTTCGCCGAACTCCAGCGGGGTATCACCGTCCTCGGCAAAGTCCAGACAGGCGATCAGCGCGGCGGTGTGCTTAGGCAACAGCTTGCCAGCGGCCACCAGTTCCTCGGCGAACGCCACATTGGTGGCATGAGTGGATTCCTTGCGGGATTGGAGCTGTTGATCCTGGTGCAACTGCACCTGGTTCTTCAGCCGCAGGTTTTCAGCCTGGATGGCGGCAATTTCTTCGGGCGTCACAGTGGATTCCTCAGTGGTTGCGGTTGGGGTTGGTTCGGAAAAGGAAGGACGCGGCTCGTCTTCGCGGCGGGCGACTTCGTCCAGGGATTTGATTTGCCAGTCGGGGATGACCTGGTCGGCCACATCCAGACCTCGGTCGGAGATCAGCCAGTCGCGCAGGCGACGCCAAAGGCTGGCACCCACTTCGTGGCCGTAGTCGGAGAACTCGACAACACCTTCCTCGCCCTCGGCCAGCTCGATAGGACGCAGGCCTTTCACCGCTGGTGGCTGGGCACCGAGGAAGCCGACATGGCGCAAGTAGTACACGCCCGGCACCGGGTTGTTCGGCGCGCCGGGGTGATAGAAGGAGGCGGAGATCTTCTTGAAGCGGTTGCTGGCGATCTGCTCGGAGAACTCCGGGGCAACCTGGTGCGGCTCGGCGACCAAACCATCGGCGCTGCTGGCCAGTGACTTGACCCAGCCACCGGCCGGTGCGTCGTGCTTGGGATGACCAGGCACCAGCGGTGCTTCGTGCAATGCCGGGTCATAGGCACGCACTGTTGCGGCCAGGTCGGACTCGCTGAAGTTGAGGCTCACACCGCTCATGGCGACGTGCTTACCGGGCTTGAAGATATGGATTGGCTTCATGGGCTGCGCGCTTGGGTGGTAGTACATGCGCACAGCCTGCCGCCCGAGCCGGCTGCAGACTTTTAATCGGGTTTAAAGAGTTTTCGGGGAGATTCGCACCGTGCTGCTGGATTTGCACCCGAGAGGCAGGATAGGAACGGCGCGATATGGCTTTATAAAGCCTTTACAGCGATTTTCTGGGGTGCGGGGCGATGAACCGGAGCGCATATCCCCGCAAAACGCAGCAGAGGGCCTTACAGGCGGGCGGCTCTTTTCAGGTTATCCATGGCCAAATCGAGGATGGCTTCCTCGGCTTCTGGCTGCAGCTGGCCATCGGCATCCATGGGCAAGTACTCACGACCAGGAATGTCACCCCACAAGTGAGGGAAGTCGGACTTGCTACCGCCGAACTGCATCATGGCCGCGTAGGGATTGTTGCTGCCAACCAGTGCGGAGCTGTCGTCTGATTGAGTGGTGATGGATGCCGCCAGACCACCAGCGCTAACTTGCAGCATCTGACCCGGCCAGGTGCCGGACTTCGTCCGTCGCTCAGTCGTGGCATCCGACAGCGGCTGCCAGTCGGGCCGGCCTTGCTCCTCGAAGTTCTCCTCGGTCTGGCTGGCCAGCTCGGCAGCGATGCCACGCATCAGCCGAGACAGGTCACCTACGGCCCACTCGATAGTGCGCAGGGTTTCCTGCAGACGTTGATGCTCCAACTGGACGGTGAACATCTCAAACCTCCTGCAGGCCAGCAGCGGCCTGTTTGCGCTTCAGCGTTTCAGCCAGCCCGGTACCCGGTGCATGGTTAAAGCCTGGGTCGGTGCGGAACATCACCGACTTGCCTGCTGTATCGGTGGTGCGCACGCCGGTCACCTGGGCTGTGCGGATCTCGCCTGTGCGCTTGTCCACGCCGATCTCTACCGTTTCGGTCTGCATGCGCCCGGCACTGCTCTCCACTTGGAGGCCCTTGCGCGTGAGCGCAGAGCCAGACAATGCAGTCACCCGGCAGCGACAGTTGAAGCCGTTGGGCGGGTAGATTGCCGACCACACCGGGTCATCATGGCGATACACCTTGCCATTCAGCGCGCGATGACTGGGCCGGGTACGACCGTCGAGGATGGCCACATAGCGCCAGTACGGGTGGGTGTCGGCGCGGGCTGCCCAGCTGCACCAGCTCGGCATTACCTGCACCGTCGACGATTACCTGCTTACCCCACCAGCCCTGGGCTTCCAGCACCGGTTGCAGCTGCTCGATGAACTGCTTGAGGGTTTGCCCATCCTGCAAGGCGGTTTCAAGTGCGTCGCGGATATCCGAGAGCAAATCCAGGCGCATCGCCTTGGCCACGGTGAAGGCCTGGTCGTGCGCCTGATCGAGCATCTCCTGCCAGTTCCAGGTAATGGCATAGCCCTTGGCGGCGAGGTAGGCGATGGCCTTCTCGGGCTCCAGGCCGAAGATGGCCTGCAGGTCGGCTGGGGTGGGTGCCTTGGCCATCAGTCCTCCCGATCCGCGTTGGCCGTCAACTGGCCCCAGGTGCCTGCGATGAACAGCAGGCGGGTCAGGGTCTGCTGCAAGGCCTGGTCATCCATCAACGGGTACGCCTCGGCCAACAAGCCCAGGACTTCGGTCTCCGAACGTCCGCGCAGCAGTGCTTCAATCACTGGTGCTATAGCCTGTTGGGCTTGCTCCTGGAGCAGCTCAGCCGGCAGGTTGTCGATTACCTGGTCGAGCGCAACCTGATCTAGGATCGGCCGCAGGGTCGGCTCGGCAAAAGCCGGATCAGCCTCAACTGCAGGCGCTTCAGCAATGTCCCCGTCTTCCAGGTTGTACATGCGCTTCCAGTAGGCCGGGGTGAACTTCACGCCTGCATCGGTGAGGTTCTTGTCGCGCTCGGCCAGGGTCTTGTCGATCTCCTCCTGTTCCCACAGCTCATACACCGGGGCCGCGACGTTTTCGCCGAAGTTGAGGTCGACCACCAGGCGAATGGCGGCATTGAGGGTGGCGGCGACGATGCTCTTGTCACCATCGCGGATGTCCTTGGCGACCTCCAGGCCCGCTGTGGCACTGGCTCTATTGCTGTTGGCCTCGGTGGTCTGGTTCTGGCCGAGCAGGCCCACGTTGATCTCGCTGCGGCAATAAACCAGCAACTCACGGAATACATCGGCACTGGCACTCTTGCCTGCCGCTTCGAGAATCTCAACGCTGGAGTCATCCGGGATCGCTGCCACGGCGTCCTGCACCATGGCCTCCAGGCTGTCCAGCAGCAGGTCGGTCTCGTGGGTGGCTGCGCCACGCGGGTGCTTGCCGATCACCCAGGGCGAGCCGTACTTCTCGGTGAACTGCACCCAGAACTTCAGGCCACCCTTCATGAACACCACAGGCCAGAAGCACATGGACAGATCGGCGAAGCCGTAAGGGTTGTTGTAGGTCGCATCCTGGCGCGCCACCACAAAACGTTGTGGGTCGCACAGCTCGCCCTGCAGGCCAGCATCACGGGCCCGGAAGCGCAGCTGGTTGTCCTGGTCGTAGAGGAACCACTCAGCCGGCTTGCCCAGCAGATCCTCGGGTACCAGGTGCAGGCCCAGCGGACGCCACATCAGCTCAATAGGCTGGAAGCCAAACAACGGCGCATCGAGCAGCTCGCGGATGATGCGGTCAAGATCGAGGTCGGCTAACCAGTCGCTGATGAAACGCTCGACCCGCACCGGGGCATTACCACGCTTGAGGTCGCGCTCCAGAGCAAGCACCGCAGACTTGCGGCGACGGATGTTGCCGCCCACCAAGGCCTGACTGCGCAAGTCGCGGTAGACGGTGATGTCTTTGCCTTGAGCCTTGAGAATCGGGTCGGGGTTGGGCAGGTACATGCCCAATGCTTGGGAGTCGAAGCTGCGACCCCGGCTGGCGATATGGTCGGTGAGTCCCTTACCTGAAGCGGGCTCACTGAAACGGACGAACTCGGTGGGGCTAACCCACAGACCTTTACTGCTCATGCGTACCCCTGGGTCATGTGCGCGCCCTGACGTGGGCGACGGGATTTGACGGTGACCGGGCCATTGGGGCCGTCGCTGGCGTTGAGAGCGAGGAAACACGCCCAGGTGCGGTCGGCGTGGCCGGCTGAGTCGGACTCGGCAATAAAGCGCGGGGCTCCGGTTGGGCCAGCGACTTTCTGTAATTTGTGCAGGTCGTTGCGCAGCTCGGTGTCGCCCAAGGGAATGCGGATCTGCATGTCCTGGAACACTTCCTTGCCACGGGTGGCCATGGTCAGTTTGCTGGCGGTACCGAAGATCACACCTTCGACACGCATGGAGCCATGGCGACGTTTGGCATCCTCTACTGGCTTCTCACCCATACCGGTCTGATCCATGCAGCAGCGCAACACGCGGTAACGGGTGAACACGTCATCCAGCAGTGCATCCTGCTCGTGAAACGGAGCCCGCTTGCGGGTGATGATCTCCCGCGTCCAGTACACGTCACCGATTTGCTCAAGCACCCAAATAACAAACAGGTCATTGCGCGCGCCGATATCGACGCCAATGAAGCACGGCCCACCGGTATAGAGATCAGGCCGTCCGGCCTGGTCATGCTCGACATCGTTGATCAGTTCGTAGCTCAACCAGGAGCTGGCTTCGTCCAGCCACTTCAGTTCGAATTCCTGGGCCCAGGCGTCCTCGTCGTTGAGCGCCGCGCGCATCTCCTCGACGTTGCGAGGTAGGCCATCCGCTACTGCACGGTGGATGTCGACTACATGCCGCGACCAGACATCGGCGAGCTTCTTGTCGGTCATCAGCTCGTAGAACTTGTTGCCCTTGCCGTTGGGCGTGCTGGTGATGCGTAGCTTCCAGCCGTTGGAAATCACAGGAAACAGCGCCGTCCAGATCTTGCGGCTGTCCTGGTGGAAGGCGAATTCGTCCAGGAACACGTTGGCACTGAAGCCACGAGCGGTGTCGGGATTGGCCGGCAACGCGGTGATCCTGGAACCACCCGGCAGCACAACATCGAGCATGGTGAAACGCTCACCGTTGCTGCCCTTGAACTCGCCCTCGATCTCCTGCACCGCCATGTTGTAGGCGCGGCAGTGCTTCTTCACGCCTTCCTCCATGGCCTCCTTGGCCTGGCGCTCGCCTCGGGACAGGATCACCCAGCGAGTGCGGCCACCGCGCGACTCGACGTCGAAGCAGTCATCGACGATCTCCAGGGTACTGGTGAACGTCTTGCCGGTCTGGCGGGCGAACATGGCGATTTTGAAGCGCTCACGATCAAGCAGCCATTGCTTCTGGTAGTTGAATAACTGGATAGCAGGCTGCTTGTCGCTCATAGCCCGTAGACCTCCTGACGGATGCGCTGCAAGGTCTCGGCGCTAAGCGTGCCGGCTTTGCCCATCTCATCGAGCTTCACGGCCTGCTCGGCCAGCAACGCCTTGCGGGCACGTTCCTCGGCTTCGTTCTGGTACTTCTTCAGGGTCACCGAGCTGCGCGTGAGGGTGGCGATGTTCTTCGCAGCAGTGGCCAGCAGGCCTACCCGTTCGGCCGGGTCCATCTCCTCGTCACCGGCTTCCTGCAGGGCCATGATCGACTCGAACAACTCGGACTGGATCATCGCCGTCAACGCTTCACTGCGAGCGTCTTCCTTGTCACCCGCCTGGGCGCGGATGATCTTTGCCGCTTCGGTACTGGCGCGGATAGCCGACAAGCGCCGCTCCAGCTTTTGGCCATAGCGATGCACGGCCGCCCGGCTGGGTAACTCGCCTTCCTCGGCCTGCTCAGGGAAGCGTGCGCGCAGATCGCTGATCAGCTCGTCCAAGGTCAACTGGCCCTCGGCCAGCTTGCCTTCGATATAGGACTTGATCGCTTCGGGTAGACGGATAATCGAAGACTTGCGGCCCATGGCGGTCACCAGTACTTCTGCGGCCGGGCGATGCCGGGAGCGCAGTCGATGGTGTATTCCGCCATGTCGGTACCGTAGCGAGTCAGGTCGGCGAACCACTTGCCGCTGGGCTGTTTTTCCAGACGCAACAGCCCCCGGTCGGCCAGGTAATCCAGCTCGCGGCGAATCTCCAGCGGAGTGGCGTCTGGATACTCGCTCTGCGCCACGAACAGAATCGGCCCCTCGAATGCCCCTACCGGGCGGGCATTGTTCAGGGTCAGGATGATCAGCCAGCGCAGGCTTTCGCGCCGGGTTTTGGCTAGGTCAAGTTGCATGGTTGCCTCCGTTCAGTAGTACGCGCATTTGGGCGTTCTCAATTTTCATGGTCAGGCCATCGAGCTTGGCTTCGATGATGCTTTGGCCACGGATGTAATCTTCTCGGCGCAGGTAGCGCTCAGGCAGCTCGGCGCGCAGTTCCATCAGGTCACGTTCAAGTTGGCGCACGGCATCGGCGTCTTCCTTGGACTGATTCAGCAAGGCAGAAAAGCGCGAATCCCAGTGCAGGGTGCTGAGCTTGCGGGCCTCTTCCATGGACGCGAAGCGGGTTTCCAGGCGCTGATCAATCTGTCCCAGGAGCATCTTTCCGGCAGCCCCCAGAAAGGCGAAGAAGCCCAGCAGCAAGCTGACGAGTTGCCAGAATTCAACGGATATATTCATCGCAGGCCTCGCTTGCTCAGCTGTTCCAGGGTGGACTTGCATTCGGTGCAGTGGTGGGTGCCAGGCTCGGCCTGACGGCGGCGCTCGTCGATGGCATCGCCACACTCTTCACAGCGCATCGCCGAGGGGCCGGAGCGCCGTTGCAAACCAGACTCGTGGGCACGCAGGGCGGCTTCGGTGAAGTCGTTGTCTTGCGCGAGGTCAGCTACATCCATGTGGTGTTAGTCCTTTTCCTGGAGATCGAGCAGAGCATTGAGCTGGGTGTGTAGAGCGCTGGCCCATACTCCATAGTCCTTGGCGTGAGCCAGGATGTCGGCTGGGGTGACACCGCTTTCCAATAGTTCGGCGTCAGTGCCGGGGGCGGGCCAGGTCGTTTGCGCACCGTGGGCGGCAACGGTGCCTGTTCCTGGGGCGGGCACACCGAGGGCGAGGTTGTAGTCGCGCAACCAGCCAGCAGTGAACACGCAATGAGGGATAGCAACAGGCGCAGCAGCAGGTGCGGGCCGGTAGTTGGTGGTGACATGCGGGATGCGCTCCTCGATCTGTTTGGCGCTACCGGCGACGCGATCCTGCGCGGCCAACAGCAGGGTCTCGGCTTCGTTGGCGCGGGTTACCTGCTGCTGGTAACGCAGCAGGTTTTCCTCGGCAGCCTGCTTGGCCTGTTCGGTAAAACGGCGCTCTAGGCGCTCTAAACGTGCGCTGCCCTGGGCGTCGGCATAGCGGTAACCAAAGCCAAAGGCGATGCCAGCACCGGCTGCGCCACTCACCAGGCAGGCCAGCAGTGCCAGGGTGAAACCGGATGGGAGCGGTGTGTTCAGTCGCTCAAGCATGGCGGCGTGCTCGACGCTTGTTGCGAGCCTTGCGGGCCTGGCGACGTGCGGCAGCAATACCGGTTTTGCCGGGGCGACCCATCGGGATTACACGCGGGGATATCCAGCTACCTGCCGCGCAGGTATCGACCCAACGGCATGCGCCCACTAAGAGCCCCAGAATCGACCGGGCCAAGCTGCCTAGATGGCTTCCAATAATGATTACACTCATGGCGAAGGCTCCGGTTCTGGGCCTTGCTTGATCAGCCGGGCGACAAACAACAGGCTGGCCAGCACGCTATTGAGGGTGGCGTAGGCAGTCGGAGACAGTTGGGCCTGCCAGATCGGCAGCAGCGTGACCTGCAGAAAACCAAACAGGGCAATCAGCGCCGCCAGTTGCACGCTGTAGAAGGTGTGGCAACGGCGCCACTCGGCGATCAGCTTCATGCCACCACCTGCAACTGGCCGTGCTGCGCACCCGGCACGATGCCGGCCAGAGCCAAGCCATCGGCGATGATTACATCGCCATACCAAGTGCCACCGGGTAGCGGGCCTGGGCCGTTCTCGTGACGGATGATGGCCAGCACCAGGGCGCGCATGGTGTCGTAGTGGTAAACGTCAACGCTCTCATCATCCGGGCCGACGCCCAGGGCGCGGGCCACCGTCATGGCATAGGCGTCGGTGTTGTTCTCGCTGGCCGGGGCCCAGCGGCTGATGAACTCACGCACGGTGTCGATACGGCTGCCATCAGCCGCTTGGCGTTTGTCCTGGTAGGTGATCAACACCCGAGCAATCGCACGGATGCCCCAGCGCGGGCCGTTGAACACGACAAAGCGCGGGTCGCCACTCTGGTCAGTGGCCTGGCCCTGCCAACGCACACCCGCTACGCGGTCGATATTGCCAGGGTTGTAGTTGCGGATACCGCGAGGGGTTTCAGGTCGCATAGCGCCTCCTGCTGCTGGGCGCTCAGGAAGACCGAGCGCCAGAAACGAACACGCCGCCATAATCGGCGGCGTGCTGCAGGAGGGCTTTTAATCCGGTTTAAAGAGAACCGGCGGGGATCAACTGTCCTTGCTGCTGATCGTAAACATCAGCCCCGTGTACTGGCTTGCAAAGGCGCTGTAATGCAAATCCCCAACAGTCTCATCATATGAAGTGCCTGCTTCGATGGTGGACATTGCATTTTTAACCAAGCCAAGGACGGCCTTGGAATGCTCTTCTTTGGGTACGCCTGGATTGAGTGCATGTGCCGCCGACAGCAGAACGATGACAGGTTTCGCAATGTCATCTCCAGCCCCGGCAATCGTCACAATGAGGCTCTGCATGGAGCCGTCACTCTTGTTGACCGTACCTACTATCGCCACGTTCTTCGCAAACGAGTGAGTGAACACGTCGTTGACGTCGCCGCTCTGAACCTCGAACTCGGCCGCCCTGTAGCTGCTATCAATCTGGCTGACAAACTTGTTGAACGAAGTTCTGAACTCTTCTGGCGTAACCCCTAACGTCTCTTTTGCCTTAGAACTGCTTGGCTCGATGGCGGGAGTCACGGCTTTGTCAGTAGCTGGAGCAGCCTGAGCAACTTGTTCAACGGCGTTTGCACCTGAATCTGCTGTATCGGCAGGAGCGTTCTCTTGCCCGCCCTGAACACCAATAAGCACCAGAGAGATCGCGAGCCAAGCAAATGAAACCACCTTGGCGGTACGGCTGTACCCATTCCTTAGCGTGAACCAGGCAAACACCAGGGGGATCAGAAAGATACCAGCCCCAAGCGCCAAGCCTACCGAGCGACTCGCCCCAGCGACCTCATTGGGCCGCCCACAATGCGGGCATGCCGGTGCGGCATCAGACATTTCTTTGTTGCAATCAGCACATACCACTATTGGCATGACAACTCTCCTTGTGATTAAAGCGTGAGGGGTCAGAACCCAATCCAGAATCGATCCACGATCATGCCGAAGATGAACAGCCAGAAAGCATTCGCCTTATAGGTGATGAGGAATTCGCGCAGTGGTAGGCGCTCAGGCAGAACGGCTGCTTTTTGCGGCGGAGAAGATGGCTTGGCCTCGAACTGCAAGATGAACTCCAGCGCCTTGGGCAGCTCAGCGCGCTTGAGCAGACTGAGCTGGGTGCGGCCGAAGGTCAGCTCACAGAAGTTGCTCAATGCATGCCGTGCATCCTTTTCGTCAGCCGCCCGCAGGATTTTGGAGATCAGTCTCTTCCTGTCTGCCTCTTCCTGCAGGCGTTCAAGACGCGCATGGATAACCCCCCTGGCCTGGACAAACTGCGTCGCGGTGACCTCGTCAAGACCGGTCACGCTGAGCTGGGTATGCACCTCACGCCACACATCACGCGGGTCATCGCCAAGCTCTTCGCACTGGGCACGTAGCTGGTGCAACTCCTTGCGCTGGGCCGGCAGCAAGGCACGCTCGTCCACCCGCTCACCGATGGTGAACTGAGTGCCGAAATTGATGTTGCCACTGTTGGCTTTGATCTTGATGCCAGGCTTGTTGGCAGGCAGCTCAGCACTGGGCTGAGTCTCGAAGTTGAACTCGAAGTAGTCGCGCCCCGCGACCCTGTTCTGCTCGCCATCTACCTCAATGTCATTGTCGCTCACGAACTGCTCCTTACTCGTGAAAGTCCCTGCCTGCTGTTCTGTTTCCCGAACCTCTTACCGAAACACCACCATCACTCTTAGGCGGCTTCTTTGCTACATCACCTGTCAGCAGAGATGTGAGCAGCTGCTTTTTCTTTGCTGCGCTGAGCCCGCGATAGCTGTCGAGCAGTAACTGCTCATCGGGGGGTAAATGTTGCGTCGACGCAACATTTGAAGTCGAACGTTGCCCTGATAGCACGTACTGGGGATCAATCTGTAGATCCTGCCTCAGGGTAGCTAAAGCCAAGACCTTCTCTTCTGGAAATGCTCCCCGCTTTTTCCTGTCCGAAAAAGCAGCCTTGGTCATCCCAAGAGCTGCAGCTACCTCTTGATCACTCGTCATGCCAAGCACTGCCTTCAAGCGCAACAGCTGCTGATCAAATTCCCGCATAAAAAACCTTGACCGAGTCAAGATAACTTGACTGCATTAAGCCACACACCACAGCGCAACACCTCGTCTAGCCACGAAGAGAAACGCCATGAACCCTGTCGCACCAAGCCCGTACTCAGATATCACTCAGGCGTTAACGCTTGAGTCCATCCGCCGCGATGGCCGGCAACTGTTAACCACTCGATCCGCTATTGCTTTGCTTGGTTTATTCGATCTAACGACTCGCGAGCCGCTAGCTGCGGAGCAACCCCAGGCCACACGCCCAGCACGCCAAAAAGGCGGTTCAGCATTTTGCCCGGTTCATACAGGCCAGCAGCATCACCAGGCCCTTGTGACTTCTCAGGGTGAGCACTCAGCTCCTCATAGCGACGGTCTGCCTGCTGCAACAGTTGCTGCACCTTTTCAACCTCGGGGTGCCCACGCAGCAGAAACGGCAACACGTCAGCCAACACTCGATGTACGCCCGCAGCCCAGTCATCCACTGCTTCGACCTTGGCACGTAGTTCGGCAATTTCTTGCCGCAATGCTTGTTCGCTCATAAACCTGCCTCATCAGACAACCGCAATTTACCACAGGGAATAGCCCCCCATGAAAACCCAACGTGAGCTCGACACGGCACCGCTGCCGTACCCGCAAACCCCTGAAAGCGCCAATGCCTGGTTTATCCGCCATGGCATCTGCAAAACCCACTGGGCACAAGCCCAGGGCATCAACCGCATGATTCTGGTTGACATGCTGCGCGGCCGGCTCAAGGGCCTGCGTGGTGAGGCGCATCGCGCCGCCGTCGCACTGGGCCTGAAAGCCAACCCGAACACTGCCAGCCAGGCCGCGTGAGGTTCGTCATGAGTGCCGTCATATCTATTGTGCAGACCACCTGGCCTTTGCCAATGCGCAGGCTTGGTCTTTGTTTGGACGGCGCTGCAGCCCATCAGCGGAGGCCCTTCCAATGACCCCAGCACAATGGAAACGCGCCCAGCCCATCGCCCTGCGTGACGCGCTCAAGCTGTGCCAACAGCACGCCAAGGAACGCTTCAACTTCGGCATCGAGCGCATTGCTGCACTGATGGGTTTGGATGACCACTGGACGCTCTACAAGTGGATCGCCAACGGCCGCATGCCGGCTGTGCTGATCCCGGCTTATGAGCAGGCCTGTGGCATCAACCTGGTCACCCGCTGGCTAGCAGGCAGTGGCGGCAAGCTGCTGATCGATGTGCCGACTGGACGCACCAGCAGCGCCCACGACATCCAGACCCTGCAGGCAACCCTGCATGAGGCCACCGGCCAGTTGATGAACTTCTATTCGGACAACGTCGAGGCTACCGCCGCCCTTGCTGCCATACAGGCAGGGCTTGAAGAGCTGGCTTGGCACCGAGGCAACGTGCAGCAACACGCTCAACCACAACTCGAACTGGGAGAACGGCCATGAGCCGCACTTTTACCTCCGCCACCCGTGTGCTGCGGGCGCTCAAGGCGCTCAAGGGCAATGCCTTGCATGGCCTTTCCAACACCGAGCTGGCCCAGCTGACCGGAGACAGCCCAAGCAACATCACCCGCGCCATGCAAACGCTGATTGATGAGGGCCTGGCGGTAAAGCTGGACACCGGGCGTTTTGCCCCTGGCATGGCACTGCTGCAAATCGCCCAGGCACATGCCGAGGAGATGTCGCGCATGCAGGGCCGCATCAACGAAATCAACCAACGGGTGCTGGCAGGCACCCGCTACTAATAGAAGAAGGAACAGACCATGGGACGTACCGCAAGCAAGGGTGTGGAACCTATTGAACTGCAACCGCTGGACGGCGAGACGCTGCTGGCCACGCATAACCGCATGGCGGTGCTACACACCGAGCAAGAAGCCTCAGTGCGTGCACTGGCCGTGCAGCTGGGCTACCAATTGCCCGCCGACTGCACCGACCCAGATCTGATCCAACGCGATATCGCCGCCAATATGCGCCGCAGCGTGGAGGCCTGCCTGGAAGTGGGGCGTGGGTTGTCAGTGCTTAAAGCTGCATGCGAGCACGGTCAGTTTATGGCCCGCCTAGATGTACTTGGTGTTGAACGGACGGTTGCCGCCAGGTTCATGCAGGCCGCTACCAAATTTGCCGGCCGTACTGCTCCGATGCTCAAGGCTATTGGCAATCAAACCAAGCTGTTCGAGATGCTGATCCTGAACGACGAAGAGATCGACGAACTGGAGCTGAGTGGCCAGACCGGAGAGCTGCGCCTGGATGACGTCGCCAGCATGTCGGTTAAAGAGCTACGCGCTGCCCTGCGCGAAGCCCGCGACAGCTATAGCGCTCAAGGCGAGGTAATGGCGCGCAAGAACCGCGAGCTGGATGAAACCCGCCAGACACTGGAGAAAACCAGGCGTCAGGTGGTGGCAATGACTCCCGACGAGCGCGCCAAGGAACTGCGCCAAGAAGTAGCCGCCCTGGCCTATGAGGCCGAAACGGACATCACCGGCAAGCTGCGCGCTGGCTTTAACAAACTGGTCGAGCATTCTGAGGAACATGGGGTAGACCATCGCAGCTTCAAGGCCACTCTGGTGCGCCAGTTGGAAGGCCTGCTGGCGTCCATTCGCAGTGAGTTCCACCTGCCTGAGGACATGGAAGGTGCACCGGAATGGCTGACTGCCGATGTCGATACGCTTCTCGGCGAGCAGCAGGGAGCTTAAGACATGAGCGCCGTGATTACTCAACGGCTCGTCGACCTAGACCGCCAGCTGCAATCCGCAGCCCACGGCCAAGGCACGACGCTGTGCAAAAGCACGGCGCAGGAGCTGGGCATGTCCCTGGCCACGCTCTATCGCAAATTGAAGGAGGTGCGCGTGAGCGCTCCCCGCAAACGCCGTGCAGATGCAGGCCAGAGCGCGCTCAGCCGTGAGGAGGCACTGACTATCAGCGCCGCCATCATGGAATCGGCTCGACGCAATGAGAAACGCCTATATGCCCTGGGCGATGCCGTAGAGGCACTCCGTGCCAGCGGCATGATCCGCGCCGAAGCGCTGGACAAGAAGACGGGCGAGCTGCGCCCTTTGTCGCTCAGCACCATCGCCAGAGGGTTGTACAGCTACCGACTGCACCCGGATCAGCTGTTGGCTCCTGCACCGGTCACCGAACTGGCCAGCCTGCATCCCAATCATGTTTGGCAGATCGACGCCTCGCTTTGCGTGCTCTATTACCTCAAGCCTGGCGCGGACACCCGCGCCAATGGCCTTCGTGTGATGGATCAGGACGCGTTCTACAAGAACAAGCCGAAGAACCTGGCGCGCATTGCGGCAGACAGGGTGTGGTCGTATGAAATCACTGATCACACCAGCGGCTGGATCTACCTTGAATATGTGATGGGTGCCGAGTCCGGCGAGAACATGACCAGCGTGCTGATCAATGCCATGCAGGAGCGTGGCGGCGCTGATGTGCTGCACGGCAAGCCGTCCGCTTTGATGATGGACCCAGGCTCTGCCAACACCGGTGGGCTGGCCAAGAATCTGTGTCGCTCGCTGGGTATCCAGATGATTGTGCATGCCCCAGGTGCCGCTCGGGTAACCGGCCAGGTGGAGAATGCGCGAAACATCATTGAGCGCAAGTTCGAGGCGGGTCTGCGCTTTCAGCCGGTGGCCGATCTGGTGGAGCTTAACGCTCTGGCCAAGAAGTGGCGCTGCCATTTCAACGCCACGGCAGTGCACTCGCGTTATGGCAAAAGCCGTACCGCCATGTGGCTGAGTATCCGCCAGGATCAGCTGATCAAGGTGCCGAGCGTTGATGTTTGCCGCCAACTGGCGGTAGCCGAGCCGGAGAGCCGCAAGGTCAACAGCAAGCTGCGCGTCAGCTTCCTGGGTACCGAGTACGACGTGTCCGCTGTGCCGGGCGTGATGGTTGGCGAAAAGGTACTGGTCACTCGCAATCCTTGGCGAGATGACGCCGCCCAGGTGGTGAGCGTGGATGCCCAGGGGCACGAGGTGTACTACGTGGTACCGATGGTTGCACGCAACGAACTGGGCTTCGATATCACAGCCCCAGTGATCGGCGAAGCATTCAAGCGCCACGCGGAAACCCCGGCCCAGGTAGCACGTAAGGAAGCCGCCAAGTTGGCCATGGGCGTGGACACCCAGGAAGAGTTGGATGCCGCGCGCAAGGCCAAGACCATCCCCTTCGGTGGCCAGCTCAAGCCTTACCAGCACATCGAAGACGCTCAATTGCCGACCTATCTGCCCAAGCGTGGCACAGATCTGAACGTCAACCTGCCGACCATCGAGCTGCAGCCTATGACCCATGTTGCCGCCGCCAAGTTGCTGCGCGGCCGCGTGCCTGCCTGGTCGGCGGAGTCCATGGTCTGGCTGAAATCCAACTACCCGAACGGTGTGCCTGAGGCTGACCTGGACAGCATCGCCACCGCCCTTAACAAACCCGCGCGCCCAGGCCTGCGCGTGGTTGGAGGTGAATGATGCTGAAGCTGAAAAACACGCTAGCCGATCTCGATCAGCGGCAAATCACGCTGGCCAAACATCTAGGGGTGAGTTCGGCCACTGTTTCCCTGTTGATCAACCACAAACAGTGGCCGCGCACCATCGACCCAGCAGATCTGCGCACGCGCGTTGAGGGCTTCCTCAAGCTGAGCGGCGCTGACGATATTGCGGTGAATACCGCATTTGAAGAGGTGGAACCTGAGCGCGCCAACGCCCAGGCCCCTGCAAACCCAACCAAAAAATCCAAATCCGACCAGGAGTGCGAACCTATGTTGCTACGTAAACAGGTGTTACTACCAGACACTAAACGTGCTTTCGGCATTTTCCGAGACCCGTTCGAGGATCTGCAGTGCGCTGAAGACATGTACGTGAGCCCGGATATTCGCTACATCCGTGAGTCCATGTATCAAGCTGCCAGACATGATGGTTTCTTGGCCATCGTCGGAGAGTCGGGGGCAGGTAAAAGTACTTTGCGCCGGGATTTGATCACCCGCCTGCGCAATGAAGATGCACCGGTCATTGTGATTGAGCCTTACGTTTTGGCTATGGAAGACCGGGGGGACAAGGGCAAGGCCCTGAAAACGCCGCACATTGCTGAGGCCATCGTAGACACCATCACGCCTCTGGAACGGCCAAAGTCCAATCCTGAGGCCCGCTTTCGGCAAATGCACCGGGCACTTAAAAACAGCTATGAGAGCGGCTATCGCCATGTGCTGATCATTGAGGAGGCGCACAGCCTGCCTATCGCGACCCTCAAGCACCTCAAGCGTCTGCGCGAGCTGGAATCTGGTTTTACCAAGCTACTCAGCATCATCCTGATCGGCCAGCCTGAGTTGAAAGTAAAACTGAGCGAGCGCAATGCCGAGGTGCGCGAGGTGGTGCAGCGCATTGAAGTGGCTGAACTGCAGCCTGTCACCGCAGCAAGACTCGACGACTTCCTGACATTCCGTCTCGGCCGAGCCGGTAAAAAGCTTGATGACGTAATTAGCGCCAAGGGGATTGAGGCTCTGGCTGAGCGTCTGACTGCCACCAGCCGTGATCGCCAGCAAAGCCTTCTGTATCCGCTTGCTATCGGCAACATGATGGTTGCTGCAATGAACCTGGCCGCTCGCGTCGGCGAGTCCCTTGTCACTGACGAAATCGTTCGGGAGGTGTGACATGGCCAGTCTTCAGCTTGTAGCACCACCTGTTCAGCGTCCAATGAGCATCACCGCCCCTGAGTTCCTGCCGAAATTGACGGAATTCAATGACCTGACTCGCGCGGTGCGTGATGCCGGCCTGCAGATCACGGCGATGTCCTTCCTGGACAACACCATCACCATCTCGCTTGACAGTGTTGAGCAGCTGGTGCGCCGCTTCGCCCACGAAGTGCGCGGCCAACGGCACCGCACCCGAGGTCGTTTCACCCGTAACGCTGTGACCATCCGTGGCATCGACGTTGTGTGGTTCTCCCTGGTGAAGGAGCAGGACGCATGAACGTGCTCTGCATCAGCCTCTGCAACCCCGAGCAGATCACCGACCCGCAGGAGCTGCGCGAAGCCCTGGAGCGGGCCAATCAGCAAATCATCCAGCTGGGCAACCAGTTGGATTGCCTCACTCGCGGAACTCACGGACTGACCACCGAGCTGGCTGTGATGTGCGAGGCGCACCTCGCAGGTGATGCCGGGCTTGTCGCTCAGAAGGTCTCCGAGTTCGCCAACCACTACCAGCAGCACTGCCGACCAGGAGTGAAACACTGATGAATACCAATCAAACACCGGTACCTGCCGGCTATGTGCGCAATGGCGCAGGCCACCTGGTGCCTGAACACCAGGTGCGCGAGCACGACAAACTGCGCGATGGGGTGGCAAGTGATCTGGCCCGCATGGCGCTGGATATCAACAAGGCCCTGGTCGGTTTCAAGACCAAAGCCCTGGCCGATATCGACGACCTGATCGCCATCTCGAATGAGAAGTACGGGGTAACCATCGGCGGCAAGAAGGGCAACGCCTCGATCACAACCTATGACGGCCGGTTCAAAGTCGAACGCCAAATGGCCGAACGCCTGAGCTTCACCGAGGAGCTCCTCGCGGCCAAGGAACTGATCGACCGCTGCATCCGCAAATGGAGCGAGGGAGCCAACAACCACCTGCGCGTACTGGTTGACCGCGCATTCCGCGCCAACAAACAAGGCCAGATCAAAACCGGCGACGTGCTCAGCCTGCTGCGCATCGAGATCGACGACCCTGACTGGAAGCTCGCCATGGAAGCGTTGAAGGACTCCATCCAGGTAAACGGCACCGCCGTCTACATCCGCGTCTACCAGCGTGTTGGTGAGACCGACCGCTATGACCCTATCAACCTCAATATCGCGGCGGTGTGACATGAGCCAAGAGAGTCCAATCACCATCGAATCCCTCATGTCCCAGGCCAGCGTGTATGCCAGTGCCTGGTCGCTGGTAGGCGGCACGTTCGATCAGGGCAACCAGCTACAGATCGCCGAGGAAGAGAAGGCCTGCCTGGAAGCGATGCTCGAAGACTTCCAGGAGCAGACCGAGGCTAGTGCTGCGCCGGGTAACTTCCAAGAGATTGCGGAGGGTCTGGTTGGCTGGCACCAGAAACGGATCAAGGACATCGACACCACGCTGGATGCCCCCGAGGGCACCATCCTTAAACTCGGTGAAAACGATAGCAATCCAATCGTCCTAGAAGGTGAGCTACGCAAAGGCTTCCGCATCGGCTTATTCATCGCTAAGGAATGGTTCGAGAAATTCCCTCTGTCGATCTCTCGCAACGACCTGGACGAGGAGGAATGACCATGGCCGACGGGATCATCAAAAACTTGATGGCGGTCATAGAGGCCGCCGAGCAATTGGATCGCGACACGTTCGAAGCCGAGCACATCGAACTCGACAATGGCCGTTCGTTGCTCCTGGTAGCCATCACTGGCGAGAACCTGGATGGCATGGCCATGGTGATGGAGGGGTTGTGTATGACCGCGCTGGAGTCGGCGCGTGCTCGGCAAGTACCTGCCGAGTATCCCTACGACTCCACTGTGAAGCTGAAGTACTACGGCGACGAGAGTTGCACTGGCTGGGCGCACCGAGGTGAGAACGGCGAGCTGCTGAGCGCCTATGCTCGGACTCCGCTCGATCCCGATGCCTCGATTGTGGTCGAAGAGCGGGGAGCCTGATCTGATGCGCATCCAGTGCCCATGCTGCGGTGAGCAGTTCCCGTTCGAGGCCGGCTTCGCCGATGCCGAAGGCAAGCAGTTGGCGGCTCTGTTCGCCGACCTGGAGCCCCGACTCGGACGTGCAGTGCTGGCTTACTTGCGATTGTTCAGCCCGGCCAAGCGCGGCCTGCGCACCACCAAGGCGATCAAACTGGTCGAGGAACTGATGCTGCTGGTCAATGCCAGCAGCGTCACCCGCGACGCCCGCACCACTGAATCCAAACCAGCCAGCCCGGCTCTGTGGGCTGCTGGCATCGAGCAGATGCTCACCCAGCGCGAACGTCTATCCCTGCCGTTGGACAACCATCACTACCTGCGCGCTGTGGTGTTTGGCATTGCCAGTGATCCTCAGCAGGTCAAACAGGCGGCACCCGCCAAGCCGCGCCAGGGTGTCTCAGCCCGCAGTCAACGCCAGGACAAACTCGGTCGCATCAACAGTGACGTGATGCTGGGCCTCATTACTAAAGAAGAAGGCGAGCGTCGTGTCGCTGACCTGATGGGAGAAACATCGTGAAAGCCGATAACCGTCTGCGCCTGATCAAGCTAATCCACGTAGCCCGCCGTGAGTTGTGCATGGATGACGACACTTATCGTCTGCTGCTCAAAGGCATGAAAGGTTTGGATGGAGCAACCTCCACGGCCAACCTCAGCGTTCCAAGCCTGTACCGGGTTTTGGAACAGCTCAAACAGCGCGGCTTCAAGGTACGTCCAAGCAAAAAGCAGCGCCCACTGGCAGCGGATGAGCAGTCGAAGAAGATCCGTGCGCTTTGGCTGACGCTGCACGGCGTGGGCGAAGTGCGCGACCCATCCGAAGAAGCCTTAGCCAAGTTCGTCCTGAAGATGACCGGCGTGCAGGCGCTTCAGTGGCTCAGCAGTGATCAGGCCAGCCGGGTGATCGAGAATTTAAAGAAGTGGCAACTGCGCGTTACTCGTGCAGCTATTAAGGAGGGGGATGTATGACTGACTTCCGTAGCAAGGGCCCGGAGCTTCTGCTCGATCTGACCCAACACATTGCCCATGCCCTGGGCGAGCTGATCGCCCTGGACAACGACAAGGCTGAGCATGTCGCCAAAGAGGTTGCGGATCGGATGGCTGCCCACTGGGGTGGCCAGAACATCTACTTCCCGATGGGTTTGTCGATCAAGCTGAGTCGGCGTGATCGCCAGATCTTCGACAAATTCAACGGCCACAACCAGAGCGACCTGGCCCGCGAGTTCGGCGTTTCGCTACAGTGGGTCTACAAGATCATCAAGGCGGTGCGGAAGGAGGAGATCGCGCGTCGTCAGGTAGATATGTTCAGCCCGGCCAGCGACGCCTGACCGGGCGTTTTCTTCATTGCATTATATGCAACTCTTTTTCAAACTCCATTCCGTTTAGTTTCGTTCCGTCTCGCTATGTTTCGGACTTTTCTCAGGTTTCCCTAAGTATTTATCTCGGTCTGGGTCACAACGCTTGATCACAGCGAACGGGCGATGATCTCTTTCATGATCTCGTTGGTGCCCGCATAAATGCGCTGCACCCGCGCATCGGCCCAGGCACGCGCCACCGGGTATTCCCACATATAGCCGTAGCCACCGTGCAGCTGCACGCACTCGTCGAGCACCTTGCACTGCAGGTCGGTGCCCCAGTATTTGAGCATCGCCGCCGTCGGCACATCCAGCTTGCCCTGCAGGTGCAGCTCCAGGCAGCGGTCGACAAACACCCGGCCGATCTGAATTTCCGTGGCCATTTCCGCCAGTTTGAAGCGGGTGTTCTGGAAATCACCAATCGGTTTGCCGAATGCCTTGCGCTCGCGGGTGTACTCCAGGGTCCACTGCAGCGCCGCTTCCGCCGAGGACAGCGCACCGATACCAACGGTCAGGCGCTCCTGCGGCAACTCCTGCATCAGATAGGCGAAGCCCATGCCGGCCTGGCCCAAAAGATTTTCCTTGGGTACACGCACGTCCTGGAAGAACAGCTCGGAGGTGTCCTGAGCCTTCATACCTACTTTCTCCAGGCGCTTGCCCTTGGAGAAACCGGGGGTGTTGGCTTCCACCAAAAACAGGCTGGTGCCCTTGGCGCCGGCCTTCGGATCGGTCTTGGCCACCACGATCACCAGGTCGGCGAGAAAACCATTGGTGATAAAGGTCTTCGAGCCGTTGATCACATACTCGTCGCCATCCAGCACGGCCGTGGTTTTCACCCCCTGCAGATCGGAGCCGGCACCGGGCTCGGTCATGGCAATGGCGGTGACCATCTCGCCGGACACCAGCTTGGGCAGGTAATGCTGCTTCTGCGCTTCGCTGCCGTAATGCAGGATGTAGGGCGCGACGATGTCCGAATGCAGGGAGAAACCGATGCCGGTCAGACCAAGACGCCCAACCTCCTCGATCACCACGGTGCTGTAGAGAAAATCCGCGGCCATGCCACCGTACTCTTCCGGGATATGCGAGCAGAGCATCCCCGCCTCCCCCGCCTTGTTCCACAGCGCGCGATCGATGTGGCCATCCTTCTCCCACTGGTGGTGAAAGGGCACGGCTTCCTGCTCAAGAAACTTGCGCACGCTGTCGCGAAACTGTTCGTGTTCGGAGCTGAAAATCGTTCTTGGGATCATGGCAACACCTGCTTGAAGAGCGGTTTTAAAGTGGCCTCGACTTTAGCCAAGCAAACGCTTGGTCACATTGGGCACAAGCGCCAAAAAATAAGACGATCCAGCCAGCTCATGACCACTTAGCCTTAATAAGAACACTATCTATGCCGAATCCGTCACCAGCGCCGCTGCACCGCGTCAGTATTCTTGCCACCGAGGGGGTGTTTGCCTCGACCCTGATGCAAGCCAAGGACTTCTTTCATATGGCCAGCCTTCGCTATGGCAAGCAGCAAGGCCTGGGCCTGACACCGACCTTCGAAATCCATCTGGTCAGCCCTGACGGCCAACCAGTGCGCAGCTTCAGTGATGTGCTGATCCCGGTCGACGGCGCACTGGACGATGCCGACGTGATCATCCTGCCAGCCTTCTGGGATGACTTCGACGCCCTGTGCCAACGCCACCCGCAGGTGCTCAGCTGGCTGAAACAGCGTCATGCTGCCGGCAGCGCGATCTGTGGCGAGGCCACCGGGGTGTTCTGGATGGCCCAGGCCGGCCTGCTCGATGGCAAGGAAGCGACCACCTACTGGCGCTTCTTCAACGAGTTTACCGAGCGTTTCCCCAAGGTGCTGCTCAACCAGGAAAAGCACCTGTCGGATGCCGACAACCTGTACTGCGCCGGCGGCGTGACCTCGGCCTGCGACCTTTACATCTACCTGATCGAGCGTTTCTGTGGCGCCAGCGTGGCCCAGGGCGTGGCCCGCGACATCCTTTATGAAGTGCAGCGCAACTACGCCCCCGGGCGCATTGGCTTTGGCGGGCAGAAACTGCACCACGACATGACCATCCTGCAAATCCAGCAATGGCTGGAAGACCATTTTGCCGACAAGTTCCGCTTCGAGGATGTGGCCCGCGAACACGGCATGAGCATCCGCAACTTTATGCGCCGGTTCCAAACCGCTACTGGTGATAAGCCGCTGCATTACCTGCAACGCCTGCGCATCGAAACCGCCAAGGGTCTGCTCAGCGCCACCCGCAAAAGCATCAAGACCATCAGCTATGAAGTGGGTTACGACGATGCCAGCTTCTTCGCGCGACTGTTTCGTCAGCACACGGAACTGTCACCCAACCAGTACCGCCGGCAGTTCCAGCACAAGGACAGCCATGCTTAAGGTCGGCGCGAGCACGTACCCGGCGTACTGAAAACCCGCGCAACTCATCCTTGGATGGGTGGGGCGCGGGCGGCAGCACTTTATGATCGACGCATACTTACAACAATCAGGTCATCGCCATGCGCCGCACACTTATTGCCTTACTTGCCGCTTGCAGCTTCAGCGCTGTCGCCGCCGACAACTGGAAGCCCTTCCCCTACGACCAAAGCGCCTATGACTATTCGGGCGACAAGCTGCGCCAAGCCTGGCCGCAACTGACGCGCGGCTTTGGTACTGACTACCCCTTCCCCGACGCCGACTGGGTGGTGACCATGGCCACAACCCACCCTCAGGCACTGGAAAAGACCGTGCTGGCCAATACCGGCTTTACCGGCAAACCGGAAGAAGCCGAGCTCTACGCTGCAAAACTGCAGGACGTCTGGCGCCTGGTGTTTCGCGGCGACTTTGCCGAGGCCAAGCAACAGGGTCTGGCCCTCGGGGTTGGCGGGCAGATCCCAGCAATGTTCGCGCAGGTAATCTACGCCATGTTTCTAGTGCCAGAGCAGGAAGAGAAGCACCGCCTGCTGGAAGAAGTAATCACCTACACCGACCAGGCCGGCGAGCTGGTCCAGGCCGACGTGGCCGCACAGTTCGGCCGCGTCTATGCCAAGGCACGCCTGGGCGAGGAACTGTCAGTGCCGGTGGTACTCAAGCGCGGCTACACCTCGCAGATCCCCAACGAACTCAAGGCCCTGCTGGCCAAGCATCCGCGGCAGCCGTTCGCCCTGGCCCTGTATGGCGGCTATGAGGCCGGGGTAATTCGCAAGGTAGGCAAGATGGTCGGACGCATGACCTATGGCGTCAGCGCCGACAATATGGAGAAGTACTTCAGCCGAAGTTTCCAGGCCCAGGACGATCTGCCCATCGGCCATTACGAGTACGCCAACGCCCTGACCTATGTGTACGGCGACGACGAACAAGCCAAGGCCCTACAGCACCTCAAGCGCGCCGTAGCAATCAAACCGATCAACGCCATGGAAGCATTGGAAGTAGCTCACGCGCAGAAAATGCTCGCCCAGTACGAGCAGAAGCTGGCGCAGAACTGAGTACGCCTGAAACGCAAAAAGGCTGCCTGCGGGCAGCCTTTTTATTGCAGCTGGCGTCTGCTAGCTGAATGCGTGATCGCGGATTTTCTGCAGCGCCAGCGACATCTTCGCCGCCGGTACCCGCTGCAGGTTGCACAGCAGCTCGTGGGTAATCTCGGCAATGCCGTGGCGCTCGCGCAGCAGCGCCGCCATAAAACAGGTCAGGTTGGCGGCCATTTCCGCATCGGCCAGCGCCCGGTGCGCCTTGCCGGTATCGGGCAGGCCAAGCCACTGGTTGAGATTGCCCAGCTTGTGGCTGGGTGCCATAGGCAACAGACGCCGCGACAACAGCAAGGAGCAGGCAAACGGCTGCACGCGCTGGCGACAAATCAGCGCCAGTTCGGCATCCCAGAACTTCTGGTCGAAACTGGCGTTATGCGCCAACAGCGGGCGCTCGCCGACAAACTCCGCCACCTCTTGCATCACCTGCGCAGCAGGCGGCGCGGTACGCAGCATGGCGTTACTGATACCAGTGAGCTGTTCGATAAACGGCGGCACCCAGGCGCCGCTATTCATCAGGCTCTGATAGCGCGCAACGATCTGCCCGCCCTCAACGATCACCACGCCGATCTCGGTGGCGCGCGCCTGCTGGGCCGGCGACATGCCGGTGGTTTCAAAGTCGAGTACGGCGATGGAATCGGCAAGCATTGATCAGTTTCTCAGCAGCAGGCTGCCTTCAATCGGCACGTAGCGGCTGGCCGCGCGCACCAGCGATTGCGCGGTCAGCCCTGGCACGCCATAGGTCACCGCCTCGACACCATAACTGCCGCGAATCTTGTCCAGCAGCAGGTCGAAGTCACCATCACCGGAGGCCAGCACCACCTCATCCACCCGTGGTGCAGCGTCCATGATGTCGATGGTGATACCGACATCCCAATCGCCCTTGGCCGAACCGTCGCTGCGCTGGATAAAGGGTTTGAGCTTTACGGTAAACCCGAGGTTGCGCAGGATCTGCTGAAACTGCTGCTGCTTCTGGTCACCGCGGTCGATGGCGTAGGCATAGGCTTCGACAATCTGTCCATGCTGGCTGATATCTGCCCACAGCGCGACATAGTTGAAATGACAACCATAGGCCTGACGCACGGTGTAATAGAGGTTCTGTACATCGGCGAATACGGCGATCTTCTTCACCGGTAATCCTCATCATGCGGCTGACGGGCAGAAAGCCCTCAGGTTAAAGTCAGTGCGCAGTATGCCAGCCCATAGCCAAGGACGGTCGAAATGCATCCAAACCCTGCCAATACGCGAGAAACCCCAGCACTGCTGATTGTCGATATGCAGCAAGGCATCCAGCGCGTAAGCACGCCGCGCAACAACCCTGGCGCCGAAGCCTGCATCGCTCAGCTACTGGAATACTGGCGCAGTGCGGACCTGCCACTGGTACATATCCGCCATATTTCACGCCAAGCCGACTCTGTGTTTGCCCCAGGGCAAAGTGGCGCGCTATTCCAACCGGCACTGGCGCCGCAGGCTACCGAACAGGTGTTCGAGAAGAACGTGACCGACGCTTTTATTCATAGTGGCCTTGAATGCTGTAATGGACTCTCCCCGCGCCACACTTCTATACCCAGAACCGCGGTGACTGAACAAAGGGAGAGGCGCGATGAAACGAATTGCGGTTGATCTGGCCAAGTCCGTTTACCAAGTTGCCGAGAGTGTCCGTTCCGGCCAGGTGGTGCAGCGCAAGCGGCTGAACCGAGAGGCGTTCAGGCGATATATACAGGAGCAAACTGAGCCGGTCGAGTGGGTGATGGAGGCTTGCGGCACGGCCCATTACTGGGGGCGCGTGGCACAGGCACTGGGCCATTCGATAAAGCTGATCCACCCGCGCTATGTACGCCCGTATCGACGCCGCAACAAAACCGACCGTAATGACTGTGATGCGATGCTGGAGGCCGCGCGCTGCAAGGATATCTATCCGGTGCCGGTGAAAACCCATGAGCAACAACAGGTGCAGCAACTGCACGGGCTGCGCGAAACCTGGAAGAAAAGCCGTACCCAGCGGATCAACCTGCTGCGCGGCATCCTGCGCGAAGCGGGTATCGAAGCCCCGGTCGCCACCGCCGCGTTTATCCGTGCGGCCCACGAGTTGGTTGAGCGCCCAGAAGTCGCCCCCTTGAGCCATCAACTGCATATCGTCCTGGCGGAAATCAACCTGCACGAACAGTGCGTGGCCGAGTGTGAGCAGCAACTCAAACGCTGGCACGCCGACGATGAAGTGGTGCGCAAACTCGATGAAGTCGGCGGTATTGGCCTGCTGACCGCCAGCGCCCTGAAAAACGCAGTCGGCAAGCCCGAGCGCTTTGCCAGTGGTCGTCAACTCAGCGCCTGGCTGGGCCTGACACCACGCGAATTCAGTAGCGGCGACCGGCGCAAGTTGGGTCACATCAGCCGACAGGGCAACGTCTATGTGCGCACCTTGTTAATCCACGGCTCGCGAGCGGCCTTGCTGGCAGCACAGCGCTGTCAGGCTCGCTCACCGGAAAAACTGACCCAATTGCAACGCTGGGCCGTCGAGACGGCAGCCCGTATCGGCCACAACAAAGCGGCTGTAGCCCTGGCCAACAAGTTGGTCAGGATTTGCTGGGCCGTGTGGTGCCATGAGCGGCGTTTCAGTGGTAACTGGCAAAGCCTAAAGCCCGCCTGACGGCGGGGTAATCAGAAGGGAGAGATGGTTTTCTTGTGGTTGTGGTGAGCAGCAGCACTGTCGGAACAGGCGAGTCCTGCAGCGGAATAAGGCCGATAACAATCATGATCCGCGTGATCGATTGAACGCTTGGCCCCCGCTGCGCGAACTACAGAGTGGCCAGGGCG
The DNA here is from genome assembly GCF_900105355.1 of Pseudomonas anguilliseptica. Lineage (NCBI taxonomy): Bacteria > Pseudomonadati > Pseudomonadota > Gammaproteobacteria > Pseudomonadales > Pseudomonadaceae > Pseudomonas > Pseudomonas anguilliseptica. Next base: position 2,793,474 of record NZ_FNSC01000001.1, on the reverse strand, counting down.
GTGAGCCCAAAACAGGCCGGATATACGAATGCAACCGCGCTGACGACAGGTGCAAAAGCAAAGCTTTGCTCACTACTTGTGGGGAGAGTCCATATACGCTGGTTACATGCCCGCAACATTCGCCGTGTGGTGATCGTCGGGGTGGCCAGTGAAAACTCAGTTGAAGCCACCGCGCGCAGTGCCAGCAATCTGGGCTTTATCACCCAAGTGGTGGCAGATGCCTGCTACACCTTCGACAAGACTGACTACTACGGACAGCTACGCAGCGCCGATGAGGTGCACGCCATGGCCATGGCGAACTTGCGTGATGAGTATGCCGAGGTGCTAACCAGCACCGATCTGCTTGCCGCATTACTGGGTGCGGCAAGCAGGATCAGCTAGAGTGCGAGCCTGAATTCGAGCCCAACCTGCCCCTATGAATATGCTCTCCGCTTTACGCGACTCCTGGTATTTCTTCAGTCATAACCTGGCGGCGATTGCCCGCCTGTGCCTACCGTTGATCGTACTCGAAGGTTTGTTGCTGCAGCAGGTCACCAGCCTGGTGGCCGCCGAATCCGCCACCCTTTGGCGCCTGCTCGCCGGTTTGCTGTTCTACCCGTTATATAGCGCAGCGCTGATCCTGTTTCTCGATGCACGCAGCCAGAGCCTGCAGCCGCGAGCCCTCGACCTGCTGGCTGCCAGCCTGCGCCTGTGGCCAAGCTTTGCGCTGCTGGCGGGCCTCAATACGTTGGCGATTCTGCTCGGCGCTTCGCTGTTCGTGCTGCCGGGAATCTGGCTGATGGTCAAACTGGCGTTTGCCGAATACCTGTTGGTATTGCGCGGTCTGAGCCCGATGAAGGCGCTGCACGATAGCTTCCAACTGAGTAACGGTTACTTCTGGCCCATGCTCGGCTGCATCCTGATTGTCATGCTGCCGCTGTGGTTGCTGGATGGCTGGAGTCAGTCCAACGCAACCCTCGCCGACAACGCCCTGGCCAGCCTGCTGCTGGACTGCGCAAGTCGCTTTTTACAACTATTCTCAAGCGTAGTGCTGTTTCGTCTATTTATGCTGCGCAGCGCCCAGCCCGAAGTCGAGTGAACGCCAGCGACACCCAAGGAAGACAGAGCCATGGCTGACGCCAACCCGAGCATCCTTTCGCATATCTCCATCGGCACCAATCAGTTCGATAAGGCCACCGCCTTCTACGATCAGGTTCTCGCCACCCTCGGCTGCAAGCGCGTACTCGCCCACCCTGGTGCCGTCGCCTATGGCCGCGAATACCCGCAGTTCTGGGTGCAGACGCCGATAAACGGCAAACCAGCAAGCATCGGCAATGGCAGCCACTTTGGCTTTGTCGCGGCGAACAAGGCTGCCGTGCATGACTTCTACCAGGCCGCCCTAGAAGCTGGCGCCAGCGATGAAGGCGCCCCCGGCCCACGCGCTGAATACGGTGAGCCCTATTACGGCTGCTTTGTCCGCGATCTGGATGGGCACAAGGTCGAGGCGGCATTCTGGGATCTGGAAATGATCTACGAGGTGTATATCGAGCCCCACGAGCATTGATGGCTGAGGCCGGTAAAGCTCAAGGCGCGATGGACTGATAACGCTGCGCCGCCGTGGTGATCCAGCCCTCGGCCTGCATCTGCGCCAAGGCCTCGGTCACCTGTCGATACTCCGCCTGCAAGGCGCGCTGGCGAGAGAAACCGATATACAAATCCGTGCGGGCCTCGGGTTGAAACACCGCCTTGACGATACGGCCATTCCAGCGCGCATCGCGCAACTCATAGTCGACCTGGCAATCGGTGCCGATCACCACTTGCAGACGCCCGCGCACCAGCATTTCCAGCAGCTGGTTTTCTGTGTTGACCGCGGTTTTACGCAGCTGCTGATCCGAATCAAAGGGCTCGAAGTACGCAGACTCCAGCACATGACCAATCGTCAGACTGGCCAACTGGCTATAGCTCTGCAGCGCCTTGGCCTGCGCCGGCGCTGCATAAAAGCGCGGCGCACAGGCGTAATACGGCTGCGGCAGGTAATGGATATAGCCTTCCCGCTCAGGGGTTTTCGCCAGCCCGGTCATCAAGTCGGCCTTGCCGTTCTGCAGCGCCGCCAGACCGCGCGCCCAAGGTGCGCGCTGCACCTCAAAGCGCAGCCCGGTGCGCTGGCTGAGCTGATCAAGCAAGTCGATATCCAACCTGCTCAGCGCCCCGTCGCCCTCCTGCATACGAAAAGGCGGCCAGATATCGGTCATCACCAACAGCGCAGGCGGCTCTTCGGCCTGCAGCGGCGCGCCGAGCAACAGCAGCAGAGCAAGCCATGCGCGACGCATCAGGAACGTCCTGCACGCTGCGGTTTCAAGCCGGACAGACGCGGCAACAGCACCCGTTCGAACAGCCGTGGGAAGAATCGCGCCAGCACCCGCGCGCGCCAGTCGACATTCGACAGCACCAGCAGCCGACGACGCTTCAAGGCACCGTGGTAGATCGCCTCGGCAACATCCTGCGGCGAGGCCACTTTGCCCATCGCCAGTGGTGGTTGCGCCGCCACCGAACCATCGCCAACCAGGGCATTCTTGCGCAGATCGGTGGCGGTAAAACCGGGACACACCAGCATCACATTGACCCCGGAGCCTTTCAGCTCATAACGCAGGGTTTCAAACAACCCATGCAGGGCATGCTTGCTGGAGTTGTAAGCGCTGCGGTAAAGCAGCGGGGCGAAGCCTGACAGCGAGCTGAGCACGATGATCTGCCCACTGCGGGTAATCAGGCTGGGCAGTGCGGCCTTGGTGCAGTGCAGCGCGCCAAAATAGTTGACCGCCATGATCCGCTGGAACACTGCCAGCTCAGTGTCGGCAAAGCTGCTGCGGTGGGTAATGCCGGCGTTGTTGACCAACACATCAATGCCACCGAAACGCTCGACGGTCAGCGCCATCGCCCGCTCCACCGCTGTGGCATCGGCCACATCGCAGAGCACGCCGAGGGCCTCGGCGTTGTGGTGATCGGCCAGGTGCTGCACCAGGCTGTCGAGCGCCTGCTGCTGCAGATCGAAGATCACCAGGCGCGCGCCCGCCTGTGCCAAACGCATGGCCAACGCCCGGCCGATTCCGGCGCAGCCGCCCGTAATCACCACAACCTTGCGGTCGAACACCTTGTTGGCGAACACCTTGCGATACATAACCTGTCTCCGACCCTGTTACTGCTAAAGCCGTTACTACAACCTGTTATGGCTACCATCGCAACAGGGCGGCGTCTGCGTGTGTTTGCAGCCACAGAAGTAAAGGGTGGCGTCTTCGTCCGCGTGGTATTTCAGTGGGGTAAAACCGCTGCCTTTATGCTTGCCGTCGCAGAAAGGCTGCGCAGCGCTCAGTCCGCAGCGGCACCAGAAGTAGTCGTTGCCGGCAGTGACCGCAACCGCATAGGGGCTACGCTGGGCAATCGTTGGGCTATTCATATGACCTCCTGGAGCACCCGAGCAAGGCGCCGCAACATCGGCATCGCCACGCTTCTCCGGTATGCTCCCTCAGCATAGTCCACCCGCTGGCGAGCCTGTTTATGCCCCTGCCCCGACTTCTACGCCTCTCCCTGCTCATCCTCGCCAGTCTGCTCTGCGTGCTGGCCGCGCTGATCTACAGCCTGACCTGGCACCCAGCCGCCCGCGAAGCCGCCCCGGTGAGCTGCCAGACCAATGCGCCGCAACTGCAACCGGGTCAGGCACTGAAAGTGATGACCTGGAACATCCAATACCTGGCCGGCAAGCGCTATGTGTTCTGGTACGACCTGGCAGATGGCAGCGGCCCCGATCAACGCCCCAGCGCAGAAGACCTGGCGTTTACCCTGGATGAAGTGGCGCGCATTCTGCGTGACGAGCAACCCGATATCGTGCTGCTGCAGGAGCTGCACAACGGCGCCAAGGCCACGGACTACCAGAACCAGCTGGCGCTGCTGCACGAGCGTCTGAGCGACCTCTACCCGTGCAGCAGTCAGGCCTATTACTGGAAGGCCGCATTGGTGCCGCACCCACAGATTCTCGGCAGCGTCGGCATGCAACTGGGCACCCTCAGCCGTTTTCAGATATCCCGCGCCGAACGCCTGCAACTGCCGCTGATGCCCGCCGACCCGATCAGCCGCCAGTTCAACCTCAAGCGTGCCCTGCTGGTCAGCCATCTGCCGGTACGTGGTGGCGGCGAGCTGGTTGCCATCAACACCCACCTGGATGCCTTCGCCCAAGGCAATGACACCATGCAACGCCAGGTGGCCATGACCAGCAGCCTGCTCGATCAGCTCCAGGCCGACGGCACGCCCTGGGTTATTGGCGGTGATTTCAATCTGCTACCGCCCGGCCAGTACCAGCGCCTGCCTGCAAGCCAGCGCAGCTGGTACAGCCCCAACAGCGAGTTGCAGCAACTGGCCGAACGCTACCCCATGGTGCCCAGTCTGGAGCAGGCCAACGGTGCCGAACAGGCGCGCTGGTATACCCATTACCCCAACGATCCAGCAGTGCGTGGCCCGGATCGCACCCTCGACTACCTGTTCCACAGCCCACAGCTGACGCTACTCGACAGCCAGGTACGCCAGCACGATAGCCTGGGCATTTCCGACCACCTGCCGGTGCTCGCCCGTCTGCTGCTGCCGACGCCCGATTGAGCTTTTTCGGCGAGCCACTGGACAAAACTGCCGGCAGTTAGCCATGCTCGCCCAATGTGACATTTTTATAACGAAAAGACGGCAGATAGCCGCAGTACATACCCATTTGATGCCACGATTCCTTCTCCTCGCGCTGGCTGCAGCCCTGTACTGCAGCACCAGCCTCGCCGCTCCCGCCGATGATCAGCGACCATTGGTGCAGGTGGGTTATTACGAATTCCCACCCTATTCCTACACCGACAGCCAAGGCCGCTCGAAGGGCGCCATACTGCAACTGAGCAAGCGCCTGCTGGATCATGCGGGCTACCGCGCCCAGCTGCGCTCCTACCCTAGCGCGCGACTGTACAACGCCCTGCAGGATGGCAGCGTGCAGGTCTGGCCAGGCGCGCCGGGCAAAATCGAACTGCGCGAGCACACCCTGGAAACCAATACCCTGCTGGGCGAGATCGTGCTCAACCTGTATTTCCGCCGCGACACCCTGATGCCTCGCCTGCCGGATGATCTCAAGGGCCGTGGGGTAATCATGATCAGCGGCTACACCTACTGGCAGCCGATCAATGAAATGCTCAACGACCCGCAACTGGCTGTAGAGCAACACCGTACCGGCACCCATACCGCTGCCCTGGAAATGCTCCAGCGTCGCCGCGGCGATTTTCTCCTCGACTACCAGACCCCGGTGGAGCAGGCGCGCAGACGCCTGGGCATGTACGAACTGCCGTATGTGGAGCTGCAGCGCATCCCACTTAAGCTGATCGTGTCCAGTAAAGCACCCGGCGCCGAAGCACTGCGCGATGCACTGGATCGTGCCTATGCCGAGCTGCAGGCTGCTGGCGAAGACCTGCGCCTGCCTTAAGAACCTGCTTTCAATCTGCTGCGCGTCGGCCCCGCTACGTTAAAAACAGGCTCGGAATGCTCATGTACAGCTCGTACACTCCGCTTCCTCGCCTGTTTTTGCCTTGCAGGACTCTAGCTCGCAAGATCGTAAGTAGGTTCTCAGCCTACTTGCGCGGCTTGGCCCGCGCGGTGGGTTCGGCGATCAGCGGATCATCCGGCCAGTAGTGCTTGGGGTACCTGCCCTTGAGGTCCTTCTTCACTTCGGCATAGGTGCTGCGCCAGAAATTGGCCAAATCCTGCGTCACCTGCACCGGGCGCCGAGCGGGTGACAGCAGGTGCAGCTTGACCACCTGACGACCGCCGGCAATGCGCGGCGTATCGGCTAGACCGAACAGCTCCTGCAAACGCACCGCCAACACCGGCGGCTGTTCGCTGTAATCCAGGCTGATGCGTGAACCCGATGGCACCTGCACGCTGCGCGGCGCCAGCTCATCCAGGCGCTGCGGCAGCGGCCAGGGCAACAGGTTCAGCAGCAGGCTGGGCAAATCAAGATTGGCGAAGTGACTGAGCCGGGTGACGCTATCCAGATAGGGCTGCAGCCAGCTTTCCAGAGTCGCCAGCAAGGCGGCATCGCTGACATCCGGCCATTCGCTGGCATCCTTGCTGGCTAGATCCAGCGTGCGCAGCAACGCCACCCGCGCCTGCCACTGGCGCAGCTCCGGGGTCCAGGGCAGCAGTGCCAAGCCTTTGCGCCGCACCAGACCGAGCATGGCGCGGCTGCGTTGCTGTGCATCGAGCCCGGTCAACGCCTCGCGTGACAGCACCAGCTCACCGACTTTGCGCTGACGTTCGGCGCGCAGGGCGCCTTCGCGCTCATCCCAGTCCAGTACCTCCAGCGTGCTGACCTGCTCGGCCAACACACCCTCGAACAGCTGCGGTTCCAGTTCGGCGGCAAGGTAGATGCGCTCTTCGCGCTGGCCCTGGCGACTGCCCAGGTCTGCCACCACCAGCCAGCGGTGTTTCATCAGGCCATCGACCTCCGCAAACAGCGCCGCCCGTCCGTTGGCCAGACGGTATTCCGCGCCACCGTCACGCCGCTGCTGGGCGATGCGATCCGGGTAAGCGAAAGCCAATAATGCGCCCAGCCAACGCGGATGCTCGGGATCACTGACTGCCTGCGGGCTGGGCCGGCGCTTGAGATAACCCTGAAACTGCCGGGCCAGTTGCCGGGCACGCTGCACGCCACCTCGGGCGGCGTTCCCCTGGGAGGCTCGCGCCTCACCCGCCAGCAAAGCCAGGCGGCTATGCAGGTCGGCCCCCGCGCCACGCAGAATGTCGCGTTCGCCGAGCAAGGCTGCCAGATCGCAAGCGAGTGCACCCAAGCCCAGCTCCTGACCCCGCAGCAGCAGGTGGGCGATACGCGGATGAGTCGGCAGTTCGGCCATGGCCTGACCATGAGCGGTCAGTTTGCCCTGCGCATCCACCGCGCCCAATCGCACCAACAGTTCCAAAGCCTGGGCATAGGCGGCTGCAGGTGGTGGATCGAGCCAGACCAGCTCGGCCGGCAGCACACCCCAGCGCACCAGTTGCAAGGCCAGGCCGGCGAGGTCGGCCTGGAGCATTTCCGCCGTGCCGTAGGCCGCCAATTGCTCATGCTGCGCCTGCGACCACAGGCGATAACAGACGCCCGGCTGCAAGCGCCCGGCCCGCCCGCCGCGCTGGGTAGACGAGGCGCGGGAGATACGCTGGGTATCCAGACGGGTCATGCCGCTGTTCGGGTCAAAACGCGGCACTCGCGCCAGACCGGCATCGATCACCACCCGCACGCCATCGATGGTCAGGCTGGTTTCGGCGATATTGGTCGCCAGCACCACCTTGCGCAGGCCCGCTGGAGCGGGTTCGATGGCGGCGCGCTGGGCGCTGAGGTCCAGTTCGCCATGCAGCGGGCAGAGCAGAATGTCGCGACGCCCGGCCAGGGATTCAGCCAGCTGTTCATTGACCCGGCGAATCTCCGCCTGCCCCGGCAGGAACACCAGCAGGCTGCCCGGCTCATCGGCCAGCGCCTGTAACACACACTGCAGCACCTTGGGTTCAAGCCACTCGCCCGCCTGCCAGGGCGCACCCCAGCGGATATCCACCGGGAACATCCGCCCTTCGCTGCGCAGAACCGGCGCATTTCCGAGCAACCCCGCCAGGCGCTCGCCTTCCAGGGTCGCCGACATCAGCAACACCTTCAGCGGCTGTTCGCCGGAGTCGGCGCTGCGAAACATCGTCCGGCCATTGAGAGTCAACGCCAGCGCCAGGTCAGCGTCCAAACTCCGTTCGTGGAACTCATCGAAGATCACCAGGCCGACACCTTCCAATGCCGGATCATCCTGCAGCCGCCGCGCCAGAATGCCTTCGGTGACCACTTCGATACGGGTACGCGGGCCGACCTTGCTATCCAGGCGGATGCGATAACCGACGGTTTCCCCCACCGCCTCACCCAGCTCGCTGGCCAGGCGCTCCGCCGCCGCCCGCGCCGCCAGCCGCCGCGGCTCAAGCATGATGATGGTCTGCCCGGCCAGCCAGGGCTGGGTCAGCAGCGCCAGCGGCACACGGGTGGTCTTGCCGGCACCGGGCGGCGCTTCCAGCACCGCTTCGTCACGCAGGGCAAGGGCCTGACACAGCTCAGGCAGCAGCACATCGATTGGCAGGGAATTCATGCGGGCTCCATTCAAGGCGCAGGATTATAACGGCGAACCGCTGGGCCATTGGCGCTGTCTGACCTGTCAGATATGGCTACGCGAAATAGCACTGGCAGCGCCTGAACAGCGGTATTGCAATACAGGCATTGGTATAGTTGCGCCACTTTTCCATGGAGATGTTCAATGCGCACCCAAACCCGCGTTATCGGTGGCCTTCTCGTCGCCACCCTACTCACCCAACTGAGCGCATGCGGCACCCTCTTCTTTCCGGATCGCCGCGGCCAGATCGAAGGCCGTATCGACCCAGTGGTCGCCGGGCTCAACGCCATCGGTATTCTGTTTTATGTCATCCCCGGGCTGATCACCTTTGGTATCGACTTCGCCAGTGGTGCGATCTATCTGCCCGGCGGCCTGACCTCACAGATGGATCCGCAAGACCTGCAGAATGTGGTGGATGCCGACGGTAAGGTCGACCCGCTCAAGCTCAAGGCGCTGATCGAAGTACAGACGGGCCATAGCCTGCCTCTGGATGACCCGCGCCTGATCCAGCACAGCGGCAGCGCCGAGCAACTCGCGGCCTACGGCCTGCGTCCGGCGGCCTGACCCGCAACGAAGAAGCCCGCTACCCCAGCGGGCTTTTTCATATTTCGCGCTAGCCTTGGCAATATCGACGTTCTTATTCGGATACCCCGTGAAAACACTGCCCCACCACGCCCGCCTGATGCGCCTGGCGACCTTCGCCGCGTTGTCGGCTGCGCTCATTCTGGCATTGGCTAAAGCGATTGCCTGGTGGCTCAGCGGCTCGGTCAGCCGATGAGGATCACCGCTACGGCCATGGTAAGGCCGAGGCCCTGGCCGGCCTTGGCCAGGCGCTGTTTATCGGCGCCAGCGCCGTGCTGGTGGGCAGCCACGCGATTGATCGCCTGCTCAATCCGCAACCGCTTGGCGCACCGGCCCTGGGCATCGCGGTGATGCTGCTGTCGCTGGCGGTGACCATTGCCCTGCTGCTGTTCCAGAGCCATGTGGTCAAGCTGACCGGCTCCACCGCAATTCGCGCCGACTCGCTGCACTATCGCTCGGACCTGCTGCTCAACAGCAGCATCCTCCTGGCGTTGCTGCTGGCCAGTTACGGCTGGCCGCAACTGGATGCCATCTTCGGTATCGGCATTGCGCTGTATATCTTTTGGAGCGCCATCAGCATTGTCCGCGAAGCAGCAACCGTGCTGATGGATCAGGAGCTCGACCCGCAGATCAGCGCGCAGATGCACAGTCTGGCCTGCGCAGTGCCCGGCGTACTGGGCGTGCATGACTTGCGCACGCGCCTCTCTGGCACCCACTGGTTCGTCCAGCTGCATGTGGAGTTGCCAAGTGAGCTGAGCCTGTTGCATGCGCACGGCCTGTGCGAGCAGGTTGAAGCGGCGATCCGCAGCGAGTTCCCCCGTGCCGAAGTACTGGTGCATGCCGACCCGAGCAGCGTGGTAAAGCACGCGCGCTAGCGGGTAAGGAGCATCGCGACGAAACCCAACGAGGCATGCCATGAGCGGCCGGGCTTCGCTACGCTCTACGCCAACCTACGAGTTGGCGCCTGATACGAGCCAATGGAACACGGACACAAAAAAGGGGAAGGCCTGCAGGCCTTCCCCTTTTTGTGCCCGTCATTATGGCGATGGTAACGCCTTTTCTTCGCCTGCCTGGTTGGGCAGTGCGGACCCGGGAGCCGTGACGATCCGGTGGGATCGGCGGCGACCGCTCACCTGATTGGGCGAGGCGGCTGGACGTGTCGTCCGGGCCTTGAAGTTGAGGTAAAGCTTACGCCCGCCGAGGCAGTGAAAGATTGCGAATATTGCTAATATATCTATCACTTGCGCAATTAATCACCACAAGCGCATCATCATGCACAACTTAATAACGAAAGCACGGTAAATATGAACAGACTTGATCGTTATGACCTGAATATCCTCGCCGAATTGCAGCGCGACGCCACCCTATCCAACCAGGAGCTGGCCGAACGCATCGGCCTGTCGCCTTCGCCCTGCTCGCGGCGGGTCAAACAACTGGAAGATGATGGCTATATCCTTGGCCAGGTCGCCCTGCTCGACCGCAAGCAGCTCGGCCTGACGCTGACCGCCTACGTGCTGATCGGCATGGACAAGCACACCCCTGAGCGTTTCGAGCATTTTCAGGAAGAAATCCGCAAATGCCCGCAAGTGCTCGAATGCTGCCTGGTCACCGGGATGGACGCGGACTACCAGCTCAAGGTGGTGGTACCGGACATGGATCACTACCAGAAACTGCTGCTGGGCACCTTGACCCGTATCGAGGGCGTTTCCAGCGTGCGCTCCAGCTTCGTACTGCAGCAGATTCTCTCCAGCACCCAGCTGCCGTTGCAGCATCTGCGCGGCTGATCGCCGCACCCTCGCCATGCGCGGCTGGCAGGGCCGCCCACGGCGCGTATAATCGCGCCCCTCTGGCGAGCGTCACCGCCCCCGCCTACGCATCGATTTCGGCAACCAGCCGAGCACCTGCAGGTTCACGAGGCCCGAATGGAAACCGAACAGTTCGAATCGCTGATGATGTACGCGCTGGTCGGCGGGCTGATGGTGTTTATGTTCTTTATCATCTGGGACCTGGCAAAAACCTCCAAAGCCGGCCGCCTGGGTACGGCGATCCTGTTCCTCGGTCTGGGCCTGTGCTTGTTCGCCTTCCTGGCCAAGCCGATCATCACCTACATCATCGAAGTAAGTCGCGGCATCCACGGCTGATAAAGCTGCCCGCGCCGACTACTGCACGCCCAGCCGCATCCAACCGCGCTAGAATGCAGCTTTCCGCCGTTCCCCAGGAGTATTCATGTCCCCCTCCGACCGGGTGATGCAGAGCTATGGCCGCTGCTGCGCCAGCCCTGATTTCTTCGACAATTTCTACCAGCACTTCCTTGCCAGCTCACCCGAGGTGCGCGAGAAGTTCGCCAATACCGAGATGAACGGGCAAAAGCTGCTGCTGCGTCAGGGCATTCTCAACCTGGTGATGCATGCGCGCGGCATGCCTGACACCAAGCTACGCGCCCTGGGCTGCAGCCACTCCCGCGCCGCCATGGACATTCGCCCTGAGCTGTATGTGCTGTGGCAGCAAGCACTGCTGCAGACCATCGGCGAGCATGACCAGCAGTACTGCAACGAAACCCGCAACGCCTGGAATGAGGTGCTGGATAAAGGCATCGCAGTTATCAAAGCCGGCTACTGATCAACCCAGCCGGGCCGGCACTTCGCGCCACTGCCCCGGCTGCAAATCATCCAGACTGAACGGGCCGATACGCACGCGCACCAGGCGCAGCGTCGGCAGGCCCACCGCGGCCGTCATACGCCGCACCTGACGGTTGCGCCCCTCACGAATCACCAGCTCCAGCCAGGCCGTCGGGATGCTTTTGCGAAAGCGTACCGGCGGATTGCGCGCCCACAACTGCGGCTCATCCAGTAAGCGCGCTTCGGCCGGCAAGGTCGGGCCGTCATTCAATTGCACGCCCTCACGCAGCTGCTGCAATTGCACCTCGTTCGGTTCGCCCTCCACCTGCACCCAATAGGTTTTCGCCAATTTGTGCTTGGGGTCGGCGATACGCGCCTGCAGGCCGCCGTCATTGGTCAGCAGCAGCAGGCCTTCGCTGTCACGGTCCAGCCGGCCAGCCGGATAGACGCCAGGCACATCGACAAAATCCTTGAGGGTGGCGCGGCCCTGCTCGTCATTGAACTGGGTGAGTACGTCGAAGGGCTTGCTCAGCACCAGCAACCGTGGCTCGGCGGGTGGCGCCTTGGCCACACGGCGCACGGCAGGATTGCCGCTGTGCGGACGTGAGGATGCAGGGCGAGGTGGACGCGACATAGGTGATCCAGCAACAGGTTACGAGGCGGCCAGTGTAACCGAGGCCAAGGTTGGACTATCAGGCTCAGTGATCGGCGCAGCCTGCAACGTTGTAGCGGGCTATGCTGGCAAGGTTGTGTTTCCCGCCCCGAGGCCATTGTTATGAGTTCGTCCGAATCCATCGTCGACACCTTTACCGGCTGGGCTGCCAAAGCCCCCGGCGCCCCCCTCGAACCGCATAGTTATGACCCCGGCCCGCTGGGCGCCGAAGAGGTGGAAGTGGCGGTGGAATACTGCGGCATCTGCCACTCCGACCAATCGATGATTGACAACGAATGGGGCAATGCGCGCTACCCCTTTATCCCCGGTCATGAAGTGGTCGGCACCGTAGTGCGCCTCGGCCCGCAGGCCCGTGGCCTCAGGCTCGGCCAGCGGGTAGGCATCGGCTGGTACAAGGGCAGTTGCATGCATTGCAGCTCGTGCATGGAAGGCTCGCACCAGCTGTGCGGCACAGTAAAACCGACGATTGTTGGCAGCAACGGCGGTTTCGCCGACCGCCTGCGCAGCCACTGGGCCTGGGCCGTACCGCTGCCGGAAGGTCTCGACCCAGCCTTGGTCGGCCCGCTGTTCTGCGCCGGTTCCACAGTGTTCAGCCCGCTGCTGGATTTCGACGTAAAACCCACCGATAAAGTCGGCGTGGTCGGCATCGGTGGTCTCGGTCACCTCGCCTTAGGCTTTCTCAATGCCTGGGGCTGCGAAGTTACCGCTTTCACCTCATCGCTGAGCAAGCAGGACGAAGCCAAACGCCTGGGCGCACACAAGGTGGTGGCATCGACCGACAGCGATGCGATGAAAGCCATTGCCGCCAGCCTGGACTTCCTGCAGGTCACCGCCAGCGCGGACCTGGACTGGAACGCCATGCTCGGCACGCTGAAGGGCAAAGGCCGGCTGCACTTTGTCGGCATCGTGCCCAGCGCGATCCCGGTGCATGTGTTCAACCTGATTCCGAAGCAGAAGAGCATGTCCGGCTCCCCGGTCGGCTCACCCGCCAACATGGTGAAAATGCTCGAGTTCTGCGCCCGCCATCAGATCCTGCCGCAGGTCGAGCACTTTCCCATGAGCAAGGTCAACGAGGCCATCGATCATCTGCGTGCCGGTAAAGCGCGCTACCGAGTGGTGCTGGACGCCAGTTGCTGATGGTGGTTGTGCCCGCAGTGCGGGCACAACACTAGACGGTCAAAAGTTCTTATCGCGATAGGTTTCTTCGCCACCCAACAAGGTCCAAAGCACCTTGGCCTGACCGACTTGCTTAATTGGCAAGTCGAAGATGTTCTGGTCGAGCACCACGAGATCGGCTTGCTTACCCACTTCCAGCGAGCCGGTGTCCTTTTCTTGGCGCAGGGTATAGGCCGCATCCAGGGTGTAGGCCTTCACCGCCGCCTCCAGGCTAGGAAGACTGCGCCCACCTAAGCTCAGGGCGTTCTGCATGATGCCTAATGGCGAAACCGGATTTACGTCCCAGTCAGAGCTGAGGGTTACCCGGGCACCGCTGTCATAAAGTTCACGCATGGGCAGCATCGCGTAGGCGCGATCGCCAATCATCGGCTCGTTGCTCTTAAGAAACGATGGCTGGAAATATGGGCTGGGCTGGAAGTCTGCGATGACGCCCTGTTGCTTGAAGCGCGGAATATCCTGCTTAGCCACGAGTTCGACGTGAGTAATCCGATGACGGCCCTGGCCCCCAGTGGCGTCAATGGCGTCCAACGCATCGCTGACAGCCTGGTCGCCGATGGCATGGACATGCATATCGAAACCGGCGTTGGCCAGTTCGCGGCTGTAGCGTTCGAGGCGTCCCGGGCTGAATAGTACAGGCCTTTTGGCTCAACCCCCGGAAGACTCTGGTTATAGGCCTGCTGCAGGCGTGCGGTAGTGTTGTGAATAATGCCATCGACATAAAACTTGATCTGCGTGACACGTAGCAGGCTGTCGGCGGAACCTGGGTCATACAGGCTTTTCAGTTCTGCCAACTGCTCCTCGTCATCCAGTGTCGGGTAAGCCCACAAACCCAGCGTGGTGCGCGCGGTCAACTCGTCTTTCTCCGCCGCACGCCGCCAGGCTTCCATATGACCGCGCCGCCAGAACACACGTGCATCGGCTACCGACGTGATGCCGTTCTTGGCCAGCTCATCCTGCCCGGCGAGCACTGCCTGATAGTAAATATCCGCCAATGCCTTGGACGGCGGCAGAGCCTTGTCCAGCGCCAGGTCGCCAGCGTTGTCCAGCAACAGGCCGGTGGCATGCCCAGCCTCATCACGCAGGATCACACCACCCTCCGGATTCTCGGTCTCGTCATCAATACCGGCCATTTCGAGGGCCTTGGAGTTGAGCCAGAAGGAGTGCGAGGTTTCTTCCATGATCGCCACAGGCCGATCTGTAATGATGCTGTCCAACAGTTCACGCGGGGTTTGCTCTTCCTCCAACAAACTGTGCACAGAAAAGCCCCAGCCCAACAACCACTCACCATCATCCTTCTCGTTGCATGCCTGGAGGTCTTCAAGCCATTGCGCGGCATCATCCTGCGGAGAAACCTGGCAATCGCCCTGAGCTTCAGAGGAGGCATCCAGTACATGGGCATGGGTGTCCTGGAATCCGGGCAGCACCAGGCGCCCTTCGAGATCGACAACTTCGGTTTGATCATCGACATACTCGGCGATGTCATCGTCATCGCCGATAGCAACAATGCTGCCCTCGTCGTCGATCACCAGGGCGCTGGCCCAGGGTTGTGCCTCATTGACGGTGTAGATCTTGCCGTTATGCAGCAATGTGGCACCGGGCTCGGCAGCAACGGCGAGACTGCTGCCTAACAATAAAAGAGCAAAAGTGAATGACGTTACACGCATGCAAAGTACCTTGTTAAAGATGCTGGTTCAGCGGCGTTTATGTTCAGTAAAGAACAGATAAGGAGCGCTCACTCAGCGAAATACAACAACGCGGATAACTGAGCGTGGCGGCGTCGGCTATCAGCCGCTAGCACCAACTGCAGGATAGCCTCCGAGATGCTCAGTGCCATAACCCCTGGAATAAAAGCAGCCATGTCGCGGCGAAAACTCGTCGGCACTGACGGCAAGCAGCACCTGCACACCACCACGACACAGCCAAATAGGGGCTACGCAAAACCCCTTATGGAGAAAACACTCAGACCACCGGCATGTTCTTGGTCACGCAGTGGATACCACCGCCGCCACCGGCAATCGGGTCGATATTCACCTGCACCACCACGCGCCCCGGATACAGCTTGGTCAGCAGGTCCTTGGCGAACTTGTCGGCGGCACTGTCGCCAAACTGCGGCACGATCACCGCGCCATTGATCGGCAGGTAGTTGATATACCCGGGGGCAAAGTCCGGGTTGTTCTGGGTGTAAACGTTGCTGCGTTTCTTCAGGGGTGGCGGCAGGGTGTGCACCACCAGCTTTGTGCCGTCGGCATCGGTGGCGTTCTTGAGGATATCAAGATGGGTGCGGGTGACCGAGTAGTCGTAAGACTTGGGGTCGTTATCGAGGTTGGCGACCACCACGCCTTTAGAGGCAAAGCGTGCATAGAAATCGACGTGGGCATCGGTAATGTCCTTTCCCTTGATCCCCGGCAACCAGATGATCTTGCGTAGACCGAGATTGGCCTTCAACTCAGCCTCAATTTGGTTGCGCGTCCAACCCGGGTTGCGATTGTTGTTGACCCAGCAGCTCTCGGTGATGATCGCCGTGCCATGGCCATCTACCTCGATCCCCCCGCCCTCACCGATCAGCATGCTGGCGATATAGCTGGCATAGGTTTCGTAACTCAGTTCATCGGCCACCTGGGTGTCGTTGCCCGCGCGCTGCTTGCCGCCCCAGCCGTTAAAGTTGAAATCGACCAGGCCGCGCCCGCCCTGATCATCGACCACGAAACAACCGCCGTAGTCGCGCCCCCAGATGTCGTCCAGCCGCATGGTGAGGTACTTAATGTTAGTAGTGGTGCCGCACTTGCTCTTGGCCAGTGACAGTTGGTTGGCGCGGCACAACACGGTCACCGGCTGATACTTGGCAATCGTCCTGGCCAACAGCGCGATGCAGTTGTTGACCGGTGTCGCCCAGTCTTCCCAGATTGCAGTCGAAGCGGCGAACGCCAGAAAGACCCGTTCCTGAAGCTCGTTCTCATCGGGCATATACCAGCTGTTGCCCAGTGCGGCACGCACCTGCGGCGCACTCAAGCCGATGCCCATGGTGGCGACAGCACCCAGGCCTGCGGCGGCCGTCAGTTGTTTGATGAAGTCACGACGTGTAGACATGGTTCTGCACCCTCTCTTTTTTATGATGGATACCCGCCGGTCAACGCCCTTCGCAGCGTCCGGCCACAGCCTCCCTGGCGTGCTGCTCCTGGCCGCCGCAGGCGGTTGCAACGCGTTGCTCTTACTCTGCGGTCGGGCCTTTGTTTGTCCTCGCCTGCTGCCCCGTCTTTTCGCCAGCCAGCCCCCTCCTGACCGCGCAGGGAGCGCGGCAGTTGGCAAGTGCTGGGGCTGACGAGTGCTGTTGGAAACAATCGGGCGAGAGGCCTAGAGATCGGTCTTGAAGGTGCTCCAGGTGCGCATACGTGCGCGCATGTCGCGCTGCGGGATGTCCTTGCCGGAAATCAGCCGTGCGTAGGTGGCTTCATCGGCATAGATATCCGGGTTGTTGCGCATGTCTTCCGCGACCATTGGCCGGGCCTTGGCGCTGGAGGTGGGGTAACCGGTGGCATTGCTGATCGCCGCCATGTTTTCCGGGCGCATGATGAAATTGATCAGCGCGTAGGCATATTCCGGGTGCGGGGCATCGACCGGGATGGCCATGGTGTCCATCCAGATGGTGCTGCCCTGAATCGGGATACGGTAGCCGAAGGTCCTGTCCGCCTTCGCTTCATCAGATGCGCGCTGGGCCTGGGTCATGTCGCCACTATAGCCGAGCGACAGACAGACCTCGCCATTGACCAGCTGCGTGACCGGCTGCGACTGAAACTTGCGCACATAGGGCTTGATGCTTTTCAGCAGCGCCAGCGCCTCAGCCAGATCCTCCGCCTTACCACTGCGCGGTTTATGCCCGAGGTAATTGAGCACCACGGCGAGTACTTCATCCGGTGAGTCGATCATCGAGATTCCGCAGTCGGCAAACTTGGCGGCCAGCTCCGGCTTGAACAGCAAGTCCAGGCTATTGACCGGTGCGCCGGGCATGCGCTGCTCGATCATCTGCGTGTTGTAAGTCAGGCCGATCGAACCCCAGGTGTAGGGCACCGTGGCGTGTCGCGAATAGGGGTATTGGGTCTGCAGGTTGCGCAGGCCCGGCTCGATGTCGTCCAGGTGCTTCAGCTTTTGCGGGTCGAGCTTCTGCAGCGCACCGGCGCGCATCAGCCGCTCGGCCACGGTGTCGCCAGGGAAGATCAGGTCATAGCCGCTGCGCCCGGCCATCATTTTGGCCTCCAGGGTTTCGCTGCTGTCCATCACGTCGTAGACCACGCGAATGCCGGTCTCCTTGGTGAAGTTGGCCAGGGTGTCCTCGGCGAAATAGTCGGCCCAGTTGTACAGGCGCAGGGTCTTGTCCTCGCTCTGGCCCCAGGCCTGGGCACAGCCCAGGGCGAAGCTCAGCGAGCCGATCAGTAAGGCTTTACCAGGTTTCATCGTCAGACTCCTTGGTGATTCCAGCGCACGTGGGTTTGTCGACCGTCCAGGCCCAGCAGTGGGCCGTACATTTCCGGGCGGCGGTCGCGGTAGATGCCCCACGTCTGGCGCTCTTCGCCCATGGCAGCGAGGTCCAGCTCACGTACCAGCACGCCGCTAGTGTCGCGGTCGGCCTCGGCGAGCAGCTTGCCCTTGTGGTCGGTGATAAAGGACGAGCCGTAGAAGCTCATCGAAAGCGCCGGATCGCCGGTCGCCACCTCGTGGCCGACGCGGTTGGCGGCGATCACCGGCATGATGTTGGCGGCGGCATGGCCGCGCTGGGTCAGTTGCCAGTGGTCACGCGAGTCCAGCGTTTGCGCCCCCGGTTCGGAGCCGATGGCGGTGGGAAACAGCAACACTTCGGCACCTTGCAGGGCCAGGCAGCGCGCGGTCTCGGGGAACCACTGGTCCCAGCAGATGGCCACGCCGATGCGACCGAAGGCGGTGCCCCAGACGCGGAAGCCGCTGTCACCGGGGCTGAAGTATTCCTTCTCCTGATAGCCGATGGCGTTGGGGATATGGATCTTGCGATAGACCCCGAGCAGACGGCCATCGGCATCGGCCACGCTCAGCGAGTTGAAGTAGGCGTTGCCGGCCTTCTCGAACCAGGACAGCGGCAGCACCACGCCGAGCTCCTTGGCCAGGGCGGCGAAGCGCTTGAGCACGTGGCTCTGGCCGTATTCCTCGGCCAGCGCCAGGTGTTTATGGTCCTGCTCGATGCAGAAATACGGGGTGGCGAACAGCTCCTGCAAGAGGATCAGTTGCGCGCCCTTGGCAGCGGCCTCGCGCACCAGGCGCTCGGCCTGGTCGAGGTTGTGCTCAAGGTTCCAGCTGCAGGCGAACTGGGTGGTGGCGACGGTCAGCTTACTCATGACTTCACCCCTTCAACGGCCAGGCTGGCTGTTGCTGGGTGATGCAATGCACCCCGCCGCCGCCATGGGCCAGCTGGTTGATCTGCACCGGTACCACTTCGCGGCCCGAGAAGGCCATGCGCAGGGTTGCCGCGGCCTCCTCATCGGCGGCGATGCCGTAGGCCGGCATGATGATCGCGCCGTTACAGATGTAGAAGTTGGTGTAGGAGGCGCAGAACACCTCGGCTTCGGTATCCACCGCATCGGTGGCCTCGAACAGTTCGAGCATCTCGAATTTGCGCCCGCGGGCGTCGGTGGCCAGCTCCAGGGCGCGGCGGTTCTCGCGCACCACCTCGGCATACACCGAGGATTGGTCGCGGGTGGCGTCCACCAGCAGTGCGCCGGGTTTGGCGAAGGCGCACACGCCATCGATATGGCCGTCGGTCATATCGCCGGTGACGTACTGCGGATCGCCCGGCAGCCAGATGGTCTTCTTCACGCCCAGCAGGCGGGCGAAGATCTCTTCCATCTCGGCCTTGTTCATCCCCGGATTGCGGTTGGGGTTGAGCAGCACCGATTCGGTGGTGATCAGGGTGCCGTCGCCGTCGACGTGAATGGCACCGCCTTCGTTGGAGAGCGGCGTGCCGAAGCAGTCCAGGCCCAGGCCGTTGAGAATGCGCCGGGCCAGGCCCTCATCCAGATCATGCTCGGACTTGCCGCCCCAGGCGTTGAAGCGCCAGCTAACCCCGGCCAGCCCCAGTTGCGGATGGCAGACAAAGCTCGGCCCGGAGTCGCGGCACCAGCTGTCGTTGACGGCCAGTTCGATCAGCTCGATGTTGGCCCCGCACAGCGTACGAGCACGCAGAGCCGCGGACGGATCGACCACCATCTTTACCGGCTCGAAGCGCGCAATGGCGTTGGCCACCCGGGCGAAGTCGACCTGCACCTCGGCCAGGGTCACGCCCCAAGCGGATTCCCACAGCCCCTGGTTGTGCGGCCAGACCATCCAGGTGGCGGCGTGCGGGACCCATTCGGCGGGCATGAACCAAGCGTTTTCTGCGACTGCGTTATGCTGCATACAAGTGCCTTCAGTTAAGTCTTTGTTATCACTGAAAACCGCGAATGCGGTGATGACTTGCATGCTAGTGAGCTGTCTGTAAAATTCGTTAATCCAATGCCGAGCCAGTATACTGCGCGCTCTATCGTCATGAATTGAGCTCCCATATGGCCCGGCCAGCAGCCCCATTCTTCTTGAGTCCCAGTGATGCCGACATGCTGCAAGGCTGGTTACGCATGGGATCGCTGCCTCAGAGCATCGGCCAGCGGGCCAGAATTCTGTTGCTGCTGGCCAACGGTCTCACGCCCAAGGAGATCAGCGAGCAGCTGCAAGTCTCTGCGCCAGTGGTCTTCAAATGGCGTAAACGCTACCAGGAGACCGGTCTGGAGGGGCTGAGTGACCTGCGGCGCAGTGGAGCGCCTCGCAAGCTCAACGAAGCGAAGATCAAGGAAATCCTGACGCTGACGACCCAGCGAGTCCCGCGCGAAGCTACCCACTGGAGCCTACGGTTGATGGCCAAGTACGCTGGGGTCAGCATCTGGCAGGTCGCACAGGTGTGGGCTGCTGCCGACCTCAAGCCGCACCGGTTGAAAACCTTCAAGATCAGTAACGACCCGCACTTTGCAGACAAAGTGGTCGATGTCGTCGGGCTCTATTTGAATCCGCCCGACAACGCCCTGGTGCTATCTGTTGACGAAAAAACACAGATCCAGGCGCTGGACCGCACACAGCCCATGCTGCCGCTCAAGCCCGGGCAGATTGAGCGGCGGACGCATGACTATAAGCGCCACGGTACGGCCAGTCTGTACGCAGCCTTTGACATCCTGACGGGTAAGGTCATCGGCCGTATCACCCAGCGGCACAGGGCCAAGGAGTTTTTGGAGTTCCTTCGACAGATCGACCGCAGCACCCCCGTCGAGCTGGACCTGCATGTAATTCTGGACAACAGCTCGACTCACAAGACCGCTGCCGTCAGGGAATGGCTGGAGAAGCATCCCCGTTTCAAGCTGCACTTCACACCGACCAGCGCCTCGTGGCTGAACGCCGTGGAGGGCTGGTTTGCGCAACTGGAAAGACGGGCGCTTTATCGTGATGCCTTCAGCAGCGTGGCTGACCTGAGAGCGGCGATACGTCGCTTCATTGAGGCTCATAACGAACATTCGGCTAAGCCGTTCCGCTGGAGCAAAACGGCTGAGTCGATTATCAGCTCCGTGCATCGAGCAAAGCTGGCTGTAATTCGGAATGAGTTATTGGATTAACCAGACAGGCCACTAGGCCTGTAAAAATGCTGTGACTAACGATAGATTTTGCACATATCTGATTAGCAGGACTTATCAATCATGCTCAAGCACTGCCCCCCACTGAACGCCCTGCGCGGCTTCGAAGCCGCCGCCCGCCTGGGCAGTTTCCACAAAGCCGCCGAGGAACTGCACCTCACCCAATCGGCGATCAGCCAACAGATTCGCAGCCTGGAAAGCTTTCTCGAACAGCCGCTGTTTTTCAGGAGCGGGCGCAGTGTGGCGCTCACCGATGCCGGACATGACCTGCTCAGCACCACCCAGTCACTGCTACAGCAACTCGCGGTCGGTATCCGCCGTCTGGAGCAGTACCGCAAGCCCAACCAACTGGTGGTCAACACCACGCCAGCCTTCGCTCGCCACTGGCTGGTGCCGCGCCTGGGCGAATTTCATCGCCTGCACCCGGCAATCGACCTGTGGCTGTTCACCAGCGATGAGGTGCCGGACATGGCCACTCAGACCATCGACATTGCCGTGCGTGACGACCTCACCGCCCAGGCCGAGTGCAGCTTTCGCGTGCTGCTGGAAGACCGCCTCTATCCAGCAGCCCACCCCAGCCTGCTGGCACAACAACCAGACGAGCGCTGCACCCTGCATGGCGAACGGGAGATGGATTGGAGCCACTGGGCAGTACAAGGCGGGCAGGATGTAGGCCAGCAGAGCAACGGACTTAACTTCTCCGACCCAGGCCTGCTGCTGGATGCCGCCAGCCAGGGCCTGGGCATTGCCCTGGTCAGCCAATTGCTGGCTAACCGTAAGCGCTCCATAGACCCCACCTCCCTCTGGAGAGGTTTTGCGTTTTACAGTGGCGTCGTTGGTTGGCAGCTCCAAGGCAGCAGCGCTTCGTAGGCTTCAACGCTGTTGGCCAGCGGCAGGCGTTCGAGGACATGGCGCAGCCAGGCGTAGGGCTCCTGGCCATTGGTCTTGGCGGTTTCCACCAGGCTGTAGAGTTGGGCGCTGGCGGTCGCGCCTTTCGGCGTGTCGCTGAACAGCCAGTTCTTGCGACCTATGACGAAGGGCCGGATCGCGCGCTCGGCAGCGTTGTTATCGATCGGCAGGTGGCCAGCCTCGATGTAGCGTTCGAGTCGGCTCCAGTTGCTCGCCAGGTAGTTCACTGCTTTGCCCAGGGCATTCTGCGCCGTGACCTGCGGCTGGGTTTTCTCCAGCCAGGTCTTGAGCTGATCGAGGAGCGGTAGGCTGTGCTGCTGGCGGCCCCGGTAGCGCTGTTCATCGCTGGCATCCTTAAGTTCGCGCTCGATGCCGTAGAGCTTGTTGATCATCCCCAACGCGATGTCGGCACGCCCGGTTTTGCCCTTCGGTTGCACCTTTTGCGCTTCGACGAACTTGCGCCGCGCATGCGCCCAGCAGGCCAGGCGTTCAACACCTTGTTGTGCGGCCACGGCGTTGTAGCCGGCGTAATCGACGGTCATCAGGTAGCCGCGATAACCGTCGAGCAGGCGCAGCGGCACCTCCTGCGCGCGGCTGGTTGTGTAGTCGAAGAGGATCACCGGTTTGCCAGGCGGGCCACCGGTCTGCACCCACATCCAGGAGTGGCTGCTCGGATCGCGCCCAGGCTCCTTTAGCACCTGCACGCGGGTTTCATCGCAGTGGATCACCGGACTGTCCGTAAGCGCTCCATAGACCCCACCTCCCTCTGGAGAGGTTTTGCGTTTTACAGTGGCGTCGTTGGTTGGCAGTTCCAAGGCAGCAGCGCTTCGTAGGCTTCAACGCTGTTGGCCAGCGGCAGGCGTTCGAGGACATGGCGCAACCAGGCGTAGGGCTCCTGGCCATTGGTCTTGGCGGTTTCCACCAGGCTGTAGAGTTGGGCGCTGGCGGTCGCGCCTTTCGGCGTGTCGCTGAACAGCCAGTTCTTGCGACCTATGACGAAGGGCCGGATCGCGCGCTCGGCAGCGTTGTTATCGATCGGCAGGTGGCCAGCCTCGATGTAGCGTTCGAGTCGGCTCCAGTTGCTCGCCAGGTAGTTCACTGCTTTGCCCAGGGCATTCTGCGCCGTGACCTGCGGCTGGGTTTTCTCCAGCCAGGTCTTGAGCTGATCGAGGAGCGGTAGGCTGTGCTGCTGGCGGCCCCGGTAGCGCTGTTCATCGCTGGCATCCTTAAGTTCGCGCTCGATGCCGTAGAGCTTGTTGATCATCCCCAACGCGATGTCGGCACGCCCGGTTTTGCCCTTCGGTTGCACCTTTTGCGCTTCGACGAACTTGCGCCGCGCATGCGCCCAGCAGGCCAGGCGTTCAACACCTTGTTGTGCGGCCACGGCGTTGTAGCCGGCGTAATCGTCGGTCATCAGGTAGCCGCGATAACCGTCGAGCAGGCGCAGCGGCACCTCCTGCGCGCGGCTGGTTGTGTAGTCGAAGAGGATCACCGGTTTGCCAGGCGGGCCACCGGTCTGCACCCACATCCAGGAGTGGCTGCTCGGATCGCGCCCAGGCTCCTTGAGCACCTGCACGCGGGTTTCATCGCAGTGGATCACCGGACTGTCCAGCAGCCTGTCGCGCATCAGGTTGAGCAACGGTTGTAGCAGTTCGCCGCACTGGATCACCCAGCGCGCCAGGGTCTGCCGGGGGATGTCGATGCCATGGCGACTGAGCATCTTTTCGAAGCGATACAGTGGGATGCCGTCGGCGTATTTGCTGGTCAGCAGCATCGCCAGCACGCTCGGGCTGGCCAGCCTTTTCTCGATCAGTTGGGCCGGTTTGTCAGCGGTGACCGGCGCGCTTTCGCAGGCCTTGCAGGCATAGGTCTTGCGAATGTGGCGGATCACCTGAACCTGCATCGGGATGATTTCCAGCTGCTCGCTGGTTTCTTCGCCGATGGCCTGCTTGCGGCAACCGCATTCGCAGGTCAGTTCGTGTTCGGGCAGTTCGTGGATGACCTCGACACGCGGTAGTTCGGCCGGTAACGGCTTGCGCTTGCCGCGGCGCTTGGTCGGCGCAACGACTTCTTCCTCGACCTCAGCGGCCGGAGCTTCAGCCGCCGCTTCGGCCAGGCTTTCCGCTTCGTTGAACATCTCTAGCTGCGGTGAATCCGGGTCGCTGCTCTGCTCGGATTTACGGCCGAACAGGCGCTGGATCAACAGCGCGTTTTGTTCGCGCAGGCGCTCGATCTGCCCATCCTTGTCCTTGGCCAATTCCTGCGCCGACGACAACACCTCAGCGAGCAATTGCTTGAGCGCGGCGGGGTCATCAGGAAGGGTTTCGGGCACAGAAATCATGCCGTGGATTATACCGGCTCAGGTGACGAACCTAGGGGTCAAAACCTGGTGCGGCCGGTTGCGCCACAGGTCGATACCGTCCAACAACCAGTTCAACTCCTGGGCCGTCAGCACGATCGCATCTTCGCCAGGTTCCGGATGCGACTTGAAGCGTTCAGCCTCCAATCGCTTGAGCCACAGGCAAAAGCCGTTGCGCTCCCAATACAAAATCTTCACCCGGCTGCGCGCGCGGTTGAGGAAGACGAACAGCACCGGGTCGAACACCGCCACCTTGATATCCAGCTCGACCAGGGCGGCCAGGCCATCGATGGATTTTCGGAAATCCACCGGCTTGGGGTATAGATAGACTTTTTCGACTTTGGCGTCGGGGCGCATCATGACGGCTGGCTCCAGAAAGAAATTGGAGCTCAGCATTGGCTGGCCTGCGGATCATTTGTAGATGAGGTTTATGGAGCGCTTACGGCTAACCAGGCTCGGCGTAGCGGCCTACTGCAACCGCTGGCGGAACAGACAGTGCGTGGCCCCAACTGGGCCTGGTTGGTGCACCGCGACAGCGAAAACGACCCGCTAACACGCAGCTTTTGCGCTTGGCTGGAAAACGCCCTGAACGGCAGCGCAGCAAGCAAAGCGTAGGTTGGGTTGAGCCTGCGAAGCCCAACAGGAAACGCTCACTAGCTGTTGGGCTTCGACGCTACGCGCCTCAACCCAACCTACCGGAACGGCGGCTCGTCGAAACTGCGCAGCTTGCGTGAGTGCAACGAGTTGAGCTGGTTGCGCATCAGTTCCAGCGCGGTGATGCCGATATGCAGGTGCTGGGTGACGGCGCGTTCGTAGAAGGCACCGGCCGCGCCCGGCAGTTTGATCTCGCTGTGCAGCGGTTTGTCCGAGACGCACAGCAGCGTGCCGTAAGGCACCCGCAGACGATAACCTTGGGCGGCGATGGTGCCGCTTTCCATATCCACCGCCACGGCGCGCGACAGGTTGATCAGCGGTCGCTCCTGGGCCCAGCGCAGTTCCCAGTTGCGGTCGTCGTAGGTCAGCACGGTGCCGGTACGCAGGCGCTTCTTCAGCTCATCGCCCTCTTCACCGGTCACCAGCTTGGCCGCCTCCTGCAACGCCTGCTGCACCTCGGCCAGGGCCGGCAGCGGAATATGCGGCGGCAGCACACGGTCGAGAATGCCGTCACGGCGCATGTAAGCGTGGGCCAGCACGTAGTCGCCGATGGTCTGCGACTGACGCAGGCCGCCGCAGTGGCCGATCATCAGCCAGCAATGCGGGCGCAGCACCGCCAGGTGGTCGGTGATGTTCTTGGCGTTGGATGGGCCGACGCCGATATTCACCAGGGTGATGCCATGGCCGTCGTCGGCCTGCAGGTGATAGGCCGGCATCTGGTAGCGGTGCCAGATGACGTTCTCGATAATCGCCTGCATCTCGCCTTCGGCCATGCCGCGCTCGATCACCACGTTGCCCGGCAGCACCATGCGGGTGAAGCGCGACTCACCCACCAGCATGTCCAGACCATGGCGAATAAATTGGTCGACGTAGCGGTGGTAGTTGGTCAGCAGAATCCACGACTGCACATGCCGCCAGTCGCTGCCGGTGTAGTGCACCAGGCGGCGCAGGGAGAAATCCACCCGCGCCGCATCGAACAGCGCCAGCGGCAGTGGGTCGGTGTTTTCCCAGTCGTACAGGCCATCGGCGGTGCCGTCGGTGGCGGCGGACAGGTCAGTGCTGGGGAACACCCGCGCCAATTCGGCGGCAGTGACCCCGGAGCCAGCCAGCTCATCGCCCTGCTCGACCACGTACGGATAAGGAATGTTCTGCTGGCTGATACCCACTTCCACGCGCACGGTGAAGTCGTTCATCAACGGGCGCAGCTGCTCCAGCAGGTATTTGCGAAACGCCGCCGGGTGGGTCACGGTGACGCTGTAAGTGCCGGGCACCTGCACCTTGGCATAGGCGCGCACGGTGGTTGGCACCTCGCCCTGGCACAGGTAGATCAGGCGCAGCTCCGGGTAGCGAAAACGCGACTGCTCCTCGGCATCCGGCTTGATACGTTCCTTGAGATAGCGCTTGAGCGCCTGACTCAAGCCCGTGGTCGCCTGCAGGTGCAGGGCGGCCAGACGATCCACCGCTTCTTCAGCGGTGTTGGCGACAATAAAATCATCGGAACAAGGGTTCACAAGGCACCTTCCTGGCTGATCGGAATGGCTCTATCTTGCCCTGATCCGCCGCGCTTGTGATAGCGCGACGTTATCCGCGCAGGCTACTTGAGCAACGTCTTGAGATCCTCGGGCACAGCCTGTGGGGTCAGCGGGCCGACGCGCCGGGCACCCGGATTACCTAGGGGATAAAACCCCAGCAGCGACCCCAGGCTACCGGGGATGCGCAGCAGTTGTGCCAGCCCCTCGGACCAGTCTCGCTGGCGCCAGGCCCAAGCGAACATCCATAGATGGCTGCGCAGGTGTTCGCTGAAATAGCGCTGACCGAGAATATGCGCCCGCTCCAGATGGCGCAGCTCGGCAGCAGGATCAGTGCCGCGCAGGGCGCGGGCCAGTTGGTATTCCTGCCAGAAGGCTTGTTCACGGGTCATGGCAACGCTCCTATTTTCAAGCTGCGTCGCAGTCTGCAAGTGCGGGGCGGCCCCCAGGCCAAGCATCCGTTGCTAATCTTCTGTCGGCCAATTGCCTAAGGAACGCTCATGCCGCGCGCCCTGCTCACCCTTGTGCTCTGTCTGTTACCCAGTTTTCTGCTGGCAGATCGCCTGGATGGCCATTACCTGACCACGCTGGATGGCCAGCCAGCCGAAATGCACCTGCGCAGCCAGGGCAAACAGGTCACGGGGGAGTATGTGGAAGGTGGCAGGTTGCGCCTGCAGATCAGCGGCAGCTTTGACGGCCAGTTGCTCAGCGCGCAGATCAGCGAAGCGCAGTCCGGGCAGCTGATTGCCAATATGAATGCCACTTACGCCAATGGCATGCTTAACGCTCATATTGCCGCACGCAACCCGACGACTGGGGCAACCCTGGAACGCAAGGCGCTGTTCCACCGGCAGAACTTGAGTGCAGTAGCCGCTCAAGCAAGCAACCCAAGCAGCAGCGCCACACGCGATCCGGCACTGATCGGCACTTGGGTACACGAGAAGATCATCAACAGCGGCGGCGCCAATTTCGCCTCTATGACCACTCAGATGATTCTGCAACTGCAGGGCGACGGCAGCGTTTCACAATGGACACGCAGCGTGGCAGGTGGCGCCGACTGGAACTACGACAGCCCTGGCGAGCTGCAATACAGCGGCCGTTGGCAGAGTAACAACGGCCTGTTGGAAGTGCAGAGGCAAGGCCGCAGTGACTATCAGCCCGCTGCCTACTATCGCTTCAGTGACCAGTACCTGGTCACTGAGAGCAATACCGGCAAGCTGATCTGGCAGCGTCGCCAGTAATCAATCAGGCCGGTTGATGCAGGCGCGAGTTGAACAACGGCCCACGGCTATACGCGGACAGCGCCTTGGCAGCGGCCAACACACCCAGATCGACCAGCGGCTCGATCAGGATCACGCTCATATAGGCCAGGCCAAAACTGCCCACGGCCGCCAGGTTCTCGCCGGAGAAGCCGTTGCCGTAGAACGCCCAGAAGCCGACCCAGGCGACGATGCCGCCCTGATAGGCCGTCGACAGCGCCAGCGCCTGCTTGTAGGAGAGGTCCACATAGGCAGTACCCGGCGCGATAATGCGCTTGGCCAGCACACTGATAGCCCACAGCGGCACCAGCAGCGTAGTGACGTTCATGCCGTATTGCGGCAGGTCGAACTGAGCGAACAGCAGCCCCTGCAGGAGCAGGCCGAGCGCCAGACCAACAGCCGTAGCACCGGCGCCGAACAGCAGCAGCAGGGTCGAACCGAGGATCAGATGCACCTCGGAAACCCCGACCGCGTGGTGCGGAAATACTTCAAAGAAGCAGAACACCAGAGCAGTGGTCAGCACGCTGCGTAATGCCAGGGCGGCAGCGCCGCCATTGTCACGCACGCTGTCGAGCGCAAGCTTGGCGCAAAGGCCAAAGGCACCTGCGGCGGTTGCATAGCCGAGGAAGATTTTGGCGCCAGTAACGACTTCTGGTTCGATGTGCATAGAGATTCCTGTACCGCGCCCACCGCGCGATGATCCGGATTGAGGGGATGGGCATAAGCGCCCGGCTTCGATGGCAGGTCTCCTGGCTCACGGCTTGACACTGCGCCCGCCTTCCCGACCTTGCAGTCAGTGGCATCTGGGCTTCGCTCGCCGTTTACAGTTGCGGGGGCAGCCAGGGCATTGGCGACGTGCGCTTCACCCTGTTCCCTTTTCATCCAGCCGCATCACACGGGCTGGAACCATCGGCGGCCACCTTACCCGGCGGCCGCGAGAAATGACAGAGCCCGACGTTTACCGCGCAGGCAAACCAACGGACTGGGTAGCGCCTGACGCCGTATGACGCAAGCAGGTGAAGACGCCATTGGCAGTGGCGCACAGCAGCCCCTGAGCATCGTGCAGCGTGGCCTGCACCGCGACCTCTCGCCCTTCGCGCTGCTGCACGCAGGCTTCAGTACGTAGCGGCAAAGCCGCAAGGCCAATCGGGCGCAGGTAATTCGCCTGCAGGCTGGCGGTCACGTAGACCTCCGAGGCACTGGCCTGCGAATACACCGCCAACCCCAACGCCGCATCGAACAGCGTGGCGGTATAGCCGCCATGCACACCGCCAAGCGGATTGAAGTGCACGGCCGGCGGCTGACTGCTGAAGCTCGCCACCCCGGCTGCGGCCTGCAGCTGGGAGATACCGTAATCCGCCGCAATATCGCCGGTCAGCCAGACCTTCAACCGCTCAAACAGACTGCCGTGCATGTTCAGGCCTCAGATCAGGTGCGGCGTACTGCGCGCCACCAGCGCTTCGACATTCACCCCACGCGGCAGGGTGCCGTAGACCCGCCCGCCCTGACCACCCAGACGACTGGCGATAAAGGCATCGGAGACCTCGGCATTGCCGGCTTCCAGCAGCAGTTTGGCCTGCAGCGCCAGAGCCACATCTTCGGTGAGCTGACGGGCGCGGTACTGGATATCGGCGGTGTCACGGAAATCTGCCTGCAGTTGCGCAATATGGGCTTTCAGCAGCGCATCGCCGTGACCGTCGCCGAGCTCATGGAACAGCGCATCAAGCACGCCCGGCTCCTTGGACAGCGCGCGCAGCACGTCCAGGCACTGCACGTTGCCCGAACCTTCCCAGGTCGAGTTGACCGGTGCTTCGCGGTACAGCCTTGGGAGGATGGTGTCCTCGACATACCCGGCACCGCCCATGCACTCGGCAGCCTCGTTGATCATGGCCGGCGCGCGTTTGCAGATCCAATACTTGCCCACGGCGGTGACCAGGCGAGCGAACTTGTCTTCCTGCTCATCGTGCGGGTTATCCAGCGCCTTGCCCATGCGCATGGTCAGCGCCAGCGCCGCTTCGCTTTCCAGGGCCAGGTCAGCCAGTACGTTCTGCATCAGCGGCTGCTCGCTGAGTACCCGCCCCCCAACCTGACGGTGCGCGCAGTGATGCGCGGCCTGAGTCAGGGCCTGACGCATCAGCGCGCTGGAGCCAATCATGCAGTCGAAGCGGGTCAGCGCGACCATTTCGATAATGGTCGGCACACCACGACCTTCCTCGCCAACCATCCAGGCCAGCGCGCCTCGAAACTCCACTTCACTGGAGGCGTTCGACCAGTTACCCAGCTTGTTCTTCAGACGCTGGATATAGAACTCGTTGCGCGTGCCGTCCGGGCGGTGGCGCGGCAGCAGAAAGCAGGTCAGGCCCTTGTCGGTATACGCCAGGGTCAGGAAGGCATCGCACATCGGCGCCGAGCAGAACCACTTGTGCCCGACCAGCTCATAGGCCTGGCCCGAGCCACCGAGGCCAACCGGGTAGGCGCGCGTGGTGTTGGCACGCACGTCGGTGCCGCCCTGCTTCTCGGTCATGGCCATGCCGATGGTCGCACCGGTTTTCTGCTCGATCGGCAGATTGCGCGGGTCGTATTGAGTCGAGAGGATTTTCGGTAGCCACTTCTCGGCCACATCGGCCTGCAGCTTGAGCGCCGGCACACTGGCGAAGGTCATGGTCAGCGGGCAACCGCTACCGGCCTCGGCCTGGCTGTGCAGGTAGCTCATGGCGGCGCGCGCCACCTGGGCGCCTGCGCGCGGATCGGTCCAGGGCATGGACGGCAGGCCGTGTTCAATGGCCGCACTCATCAGTTGGTGATAGGCCGGGTGAAACTCCACCAGATCGGCACGATGGCCATAGCGGTCATGGCTCTTGAACACCGGCTTGTTTTCGTTGGCGAGAAAGCCTGCGGCCATCAACTTGCCGCCCGCCAGGCCGCCATACACATCCAGGCGCTGCTCGGCCCAGCCGCCGCCGAAGCACTTGGTCCACTCCTGCAGCGGCAGGTCAACGCGGTACAGGTTGGCGCCATCCAGCGGCGGCACCTGGTTGAACACTTCATGGGTTTCGGCGTGTTGGCTGGCATTCATGGTTGAGGCTCCTCTGCAGGCAATTTGGCGCCCACGGCGCGTAGACAAAAGGTGGTCAGGGCCTGGCTGACTTCAGCCAGGCTGGGGGCGGGATAACCGGCTTCGCGGGCCGCACGTGCTGGCGGCGATAACGGCCCGACCAGGGCCTCGGCAATGGCGCCGACCAGGCAGGCAGCAATCAGGTTGATCTGCTGCACGTGGAACTGACCAGCGGCCACGCCCTCCTGCAACAGCTCGACAAACAGCTCGGCGTAGGCTTCACGGTAGAGCAGGCGCTGTTCATCGACTTGCGCATCGACCGGCTCGGCGATCAGGGCGAAGGCCAGCCGCCGGCTGTCCCAGGCGCGCGCGGCAAAGCGCTCCAGCCCGGCAGCCAGACGCTGCACCGGGCTACCCGCCCCACGTACGATGGCGGCCAGAGCATCGACCTCGCGCTGGCTGGCCACGGCAAACACTTCCGCCGCCAGCTCGCCCTTGTTCTGCACATGGCGGTACAGGCTGCCGGTGGCAATGCCGACATCCTCAGCCAGCGCCTGCATGGTCAGCGCGGCAAAGCCGCCTTCGGCCACCCGCGCCAAGGCAGCGCTGATGATCCGTTCGCGCAGCGCCTGATCGCGGTCGATACGCAGTGCAGTGGTGCGATAGGCCATGGTCTGAATCCTGATTCACTATTACCCAAGTGAATCAGGATTCAGAGCTTGACTAAAGGGCGATTCCGGGCACAACAGCGGGCATATTGGCCAGCTGCTGGCGTATACACCTCATGCGATCAGGACTCGCGGCAGAGCACCCAGTCATGCAATAGATTGCGCAGCTGCTCGAACTTCACCGGTTTGGCCAGGTAATCGCTCATGCCGGCGGCCAGGCAGCGCTCGCGGTCGCCGCTGTGGCTGTGGGCGGTGATCGCGAGCACCGGCAGCAGCTGGCAGCCGGGCAGATTGCGCAGCGCCCGGCAGGTGGCAAAACCGTCCATCACCGGCATCTGGCAATCCAGCAGCACCGCGTCGATGGTTTCGTTACGCAGCACCTCAAGGGCCTCAGCGCCGTTATCAGCGGTGCGCACCTGATAGCCCAGCTCGAGCAGCATGCCGCGGGTCACCAGCTGGTTGATCGCGTTGTCCTCGACGATCAGTACCGTGCACTGCTCCGGCGCGCGCAGCGCCGGACCGGCGGCGCGCAGCACGACGGCGGCTGGAGTAGTCATCTGCACCGGCAAGGCCAGCGGCAGCTCCAGACGGAAACAGCTGCCCTGCCCTGGCTGGGATTCATGGCTGAGATCACCGCCGAGCAGATCGACCAGTTGCCGGCAGATCGCCAGACCGATGCCCAGGCCGCCGTACTCGCGGGTCATCGAGCCGTCCAGTTGCTGGAAGCGCTGATACAGCTTGCCGTCGGCAGGCACCGCGAAACCCACACCGCTGTCGATCACCTCGATACGCAGCGGCAGAATATCGCTGGCCGCACCGCCACGACTGACACGTACCCGCACTTCGCCATGCTGGGTGAACTTGATGGCGTTATCCAGCAGGCAGCTGAGGCTTTGCACCAGCTTGCTGGCGTCGCCCTCAAGGATGTCGGGCAGGCTGTCATCCAGCTCAAGCACAAAGCGCAGGCCCTTTTCTTCGGCGCGCGGGGCGTACTGCGCACGCAAGCCATCGAACAGGCCGCGCAGGCTGAACGGTTCGCGCCGTGGGTACAGGCGCCCAGCCTGCAGCTCGGTGAGGGCGAGGATGTCATTGACCATGCGCATCATGTCGCGGGCCGAGCTCGCTGCCGTGCGCTGGTAATGCGCCAGCTCGCCGTCGAGCTCAAGCATCTGCATCAGTTCCAGCGAACCGATCACCCCATTCATCGGCGTGCGCAGCTCGTGGGTGACGGTAGCGAGGAATTCATCCTTGAGGCGGTTGCTGTTGGCCAGTTCCTGGTTGAAGGCTTCAAGTTTGAGCCCGGCCTCCTGCAGGATGCGCGTGCGCTCCTCCTTCATCGCATTGATGCGGTCGGCCAGTGCCAACGAGAGCAGACCCACTTCCAGCGCAGAACCGATCTGGCTGGCGTACATGGTGAGGAACATGTTGGGCAGGTAGCCCAACACCATCAGCGTATTGATCATCCCGCCGGCGAGAAAGGCGGTCCAGGCGATGATGAAATAACGCGCCACGCGCATGCCGCGCATCCAGGCGAGGATGCCAGCGCTGAAGATCACCACGGTAAAGCCCAATGCCAGGTAGGTGGCCAGACGCAGCGACAGGGCGTAACTGGCCGTCAGCGCCAGCGTCATCACCAACACGCCCGAGGCCATCATCAGCAACAGGGCGCGGTCGACCCAGGGACTGTGCTCGGCGGTATGCAGAAAGCTGCGGGCGAACTGACAACCAAACAACGCCGCCGCACCAATCAGGAAGGGCGTCGCAGCGTTCGCCCACCAGGGGCTGTTGGGCCAAAAGTACTCGATGGCTGCGCCGTTGACCGACAGCTGATAGAAGCCGAACGAGGCGATATAGAGGATATAATACAGGTAGCTGGTGTCGCGTACGCTGAGGAAGATAAACAGGTTGTAGATCAGCATCACCAGCAGTACGCCGTAGATGATGCCCAGCACATAGATGCGCGCCGGTTGTTCTTCCAGGTAGGCGTTGGGCGCCCAGAGGGTCAGCGGTGCCTGGATCGAGCCCTGGCTTTCCAGGCGCAAATAGACGCTTTGCTGCTGCGCCGGCGGCAATTGCAGTTCGAACACATAGTTGTGCTGTTTGATCTCACGGCTGGAGAACGGCAAGGCATCGCCGGTGTGCTGACTCATCTGGTAGCGTCCCTGCGCATCGGGCAGATACAGCTGCACATGATCGAGCGGTGGATAGGCTAGTTCCAGCAACCAGGGCCGTGTGCCTGTTGCCCGCTGCGGGCGGTATTCCAGATCCAGGCGTAACCAGAACACCGAACGCGAATAACCGGCGTTCAGTACACCCTTGTCATGCTGACGGAAACTGGCTTGCAGGGCCGGCGAGGTGATGTCTTCAATGCTGGCATCGCCACGCACATCCTCAAACACCGACATAGCCTTGCCGAGCGGCAGGCTGCGGGTGTTTTCGTCAAAAACCAATGCCCCGGCCAACCCTGGCACCAGCATGAAGAAACAGAGAAGGATGTAGTGCATGCAACTCAGCCAGAGTAAGCCGGCAACGCCTAGGTAGCGTTGCTAGCAGCGGTGTATTTGGATGCTAGCACTCTAGCATAGGCCCTTGCGCCAGAGCCCCAGGAAAAACCTGAACTGTATTGAGATTTTTGCCCTTCGCAGGTTGAGGCAACAGCCCGGTGTCGACATGCGACAGATCGTCCGGCCGGCTGGCTTTCCTGGCGTTGCGGGGTCTGCAAACCGTGGTTTGGTGGTAAGCTCGCGCACCATGAAAACGCCTACCTCTCGCCCCGTAGTGCTGTGCCTGTCCGGTCATGACCCCAGTGGTGGTGCCGGCCTGCAAGCCGATATCGAAGCCCTGCTCGCCCAAGGCTGTCACGCCGCTCCTACCGTGACCGCGCTGACCGTGCAGGACACCGTCAACGTTTCCGACTTCCGCGTGCTCGACCGCGACTGGGTCTTGGCCCAGGCCAATGCGGTGATCAATGACCTGCCGGTCGAAGCCGTAAAGCTGGGCATGCTCGGCTCGGTCGAGATGGTCGAAACCGTACTGGAAATCATGCAACGCCTCCCGGGTATTCCGCTGGTCTGCGACCCGGTGCTGCGTGCCGGTGGCGGCGGCGCACTGGGCAAGGACGAAGTCGGCTATGCCATGCGCGAGCGTTTGTTCGCCGTCTCGACCATCGCCACGCCGAATCTGCCGGAAGCGCGCATCCTCGCCGAACTGCCGGATGGCACGGCCGATGAGTGCGCCGACAAATTGCTGCCCTATATCCAGCACCTGCTGATCACCGGCGGTCATGGCGATGAGCACGAAGTGCACAACCGTCTCTATAGTCGTGACGGCAGCCGCCACACCTTTACCTGCCAGCGCCTGCCCGGCAGCTACCACGGCTCCGGCTGCACCCTGGCCAGCACCCTGGCCGGTCGCCTGGCATTGGGCCAGGAACTGGTCAGCGCCGTGCAGTTCGCCCTTGATTACACCTGGCGCACCCTGCGCGACGCCGAACAGCCTGGCCATGGCCAGTACATTCCGCGCCGCCTGCCGCTAGACCTCTCTTGATGGAGAGTTTGCGATGAAACTGCGTGGCCTGTATGCCATCACCGACAGCGAACTGCTCAAGGGCAGATTGCTGCCCTACGTCGAAGCGGCCCTCAAGGGCGGCGCGACGCTGCTGCAATACCGCGACAAATCCACCGATAACGCCCGTCGCCTGCGTGAAGCCGAAACCCTGCGTGAACTGTGCAACCGCTATGGCGCTGCACTGATCGTCAATGACGATGCCGAACTGGC
The DNA here is from genome assembly GCF_900105355.1 of Pseudomonas anguilliseptica. Classification (NCBI taxonomy): domain Bacteria; kingdom Pseudomonadati; phylum Pseudomonadota; class Gammaproteobacteria; order Pseudomonadales; family Pseudomonadaceae; genus Pseudomonas; species Pseudomonas anguilliseptica. The sequence continues at coordinate 2,758,359 of NZ_FNSC01000001.1, read as the reverse complement.
AGCGCGCCTAGGCGTCGGCCTGCACCTAGGCCAGGGCGACGGCTCGCTGTCTGCCGCCCGTGCCCTGCTGGGCCGCCAGGCCATCATCGGCGGCACCTGCCACGCCCAATTGGAGCTGGCCGAAGCCGCCGCCAAGGAAGGCGCCAGCTATGTCGCCTTCGGCCGCTTCTTTAATTCCACCACCAAGCCCGGCGCACCGGCGGCTGATGTCGAGCTACTGGCGGCGGCGAAAACCAAGGTCAACCTGCCGATTGTTGCCATTGGCGGCGTGACTCTGGATAACGCCCCCGAGCTGGTTGCCCACGGCGCCAGCATGGTTGCCGTAGTGCACGGCCTGTTTGGCGCCGACTCGGCTGCTGAAGTCGAGCGCCGCGCCCGCGCCTTTAGCGCCCTGTTCACATCTAACTAACGTTATTAAGGGGCGGCCCGGCTCGCCCCAACTCCCTGCTTGAGAGGCCCTGCCATGTCCCGTTCCGAAATCCTCTTCGCCAACGCGCAGAAGCACATCCCCGGTGGCGTCAACTCGCCGGTGCGCGCCTTCAAAAGCGTCGGCGGCACTCCGCTGTTCTTCAAGCACGCCGAAGGTGCCTACGTCACTGATGAAGACGACAAGCGCTACGTGGATTACGTCGGCTCATGGGGCCCGATGATCCTCGGCCACAGCCACCCGGACGTGCTCGACGCGGTGCGCAATCAGCTGCAGCACGGCCTGTCCTACGGCGCACCGACCGCCATGGAAACCGAGATGGCCGATCTGGTGTGCAGCCTGGTGCCGTCGATGGACATGGTACGCATGGTCAGCTCCGGCACCGAGGCGACCATGAGCGCCATCCGCCTGGCCCGTGGCTACACCGGCCGCGACAACATCATCAAGTTCGAAGGCTGCTACCACGGCCACTCCGACAGCCTGCTGGTGAAAGCCGGCTCCGGCCTGCTGACCCAGGGCGTGCCGAGCTCCGCGGGCGTGCCGGCGGATTTCGCCAAGCACACCCTGACCCTGCCCTTCAATGACCTGGCCGCGGTTGAGCAGATGCTCAGCGAAGTCGGCTCCACCGTCGCTTGCATCATCGTCGAGCCGGTGGCCGGCAATATGAACTGCGTGCCGCCGGCACCGGGCTACCTTCAAGGCCTGCGCGAACAGTGCGACAAACATGGCGTGGTGCTGATCTTCGATGAAGTGATGACCGGTTTCCGCGTCGCCCTCGGCGGCGCCCAGGCGTATTACGGCGTCACCCCGGACCTGACTACCTTCGGCAAGATCATCGGCGGCGGCATGCCGGTCGGCTGTTTTGGCGGCAAACGCGAAATCATGCACTGCATCGCCCCACTCGGCCCGGTGTACCAGGCCGGCACCCTGTCGGGTAACCCGCTGGCCATGGCCGCCGGCCTGACCACTTTGCGCCTGATCAAACGCCCAGGCTTCCATGCCGAACTGACCGACTACACCAGCCGCATGCTGCAAGGCCTGCAGGACCGTGCCGATGCGGCCGGCATCCCATTTGTCACCACTCAAGCGGGCGGCATGTTCGGCCTGTACTTCAGCGGTGCCGACGACATCGTCACCTTTGATGATGTGATGGCCAGCGATGCCGAGCGCTTCAAGCGCTTCTTCCACCTGATGCTCGAGGGCGGCGTGTACCTGGCACCAAGCGCCTTCGAGGCCGGCTTCACCTCCATCGCCCACGGCGATGCCGAGTTGAAAATCACCCTGGACGCCGCTGAGCGCGCCTTTGCCGAGCTGAAGAGCGCCTGATGCAGTACAGCACCGCCTTTAGCGACGCTGTTCTGGCACTGGCCTGCCTGGCCTGCGCAATAGTCATCGGCAAAGCCCGCAAGCACTATGGCGAGGCCGATCAGCCGGCGCTGTTCTGCGCGCTGCTGGGGTTTATCCTGCCGGCCGCAGCAGCGGCCGTCGGCGTGGTTCGCTTCGGCATCGATCCTGGCGCTCAGGCCGCACACCTGTGGTTAAGCCAGGCCAGCAGCTTTCTCGGCCTGCCACTGCTTGGCGCCGCCGCGCTGGCCTTTGGCCGGGGCTGGCAGTGGAGCCGCGCCAACTGGGGACGCATCCTGCTCGGGCTGTGCGCGTTCTTCGAGCTGTTCCGGCAGATGAACCAGCTGGAAGATTACCGCCTGCTGCTCAACCTGGCGACCCTGCTGCTGATCCTCTACGCCGGCGCCGTGCAATGGCCCAAGCGCGCACCTTTGGCAGCGGCGATTGCGGTGGTCGGGCTATTTCTGCTGGCCGGTCTGGGCGTCGGCACTCAGGGCTTTATCGGTTCGATACGCAGGGTTGACCTGTTCCATGCCCTGCTGACGCCGGCCTACCCGCTACTGACCTGGCTGCTGTTGAGCCTGACCGGTAGCGCGAAAGGTGGCCGCACAGAAGAAAACCCGGTAAAGACTTTGTAAGAACGGCGCTGCTTATTTCATAATGTGACCGCTGCCGCGCCCCGGCGGCCAGGCACATCGCCTGTTGTGCATCCCGAGGTAAACGGATTTTCATGAAACGCACCGGCCGCACCCTGTCCCTGGGCTGCCTGTTGCTCCTGCTGCCACTGCTCGCCTCAGCGAGCGGCAACTCCTTACTGATCCCCGCGCTTGGCAGCTGCTCACTCAACACCGCACCCGAAGAACTGCCCGCCGCCCTCGAGGCCTGCGAGCAGGCCGCGCTCAATGGTGACCTGCAGGCGGAGTTCGAGCTGGGCGAGTTCTATTACGACGGCAAACGTGTCGAACGCGATCTAGGCCAGGCGCTGAAATGGTTCGAACAGGCCTCACTACAAGGCCATGCACAATCGCAATACCGCCTGGGCATGATGTTCTTCCGTGGCGAAGGCGTGCCGGCAAACGCCGTGCAGGCTTATATCGTGCTGAAGATGGCGGCCGTGAACGGCTCGGACGAAGCCATGGACAGCGCCGACCTGATCGCCGCACAGATGCCTCGCGATGAACTGGAAATCGCCAGCCAGGTGCTCGGGCAAATCTTCCGCAACTACCTGCTGGAGTTGCAGAACGCCGACACCCTCACCTCACCCTTCGCACCGCTACCGTAGTCAAACCGTTTTGGCGTGAAGCGTAGCGAGCGAAGAGCAGGCAAGGCAAAAACTGGCGAGGCAGCGGAGTTTACTGGTGTAAATGAGCATGCCGAGCCAGTTTTTAACGCCGCATGGTCGAGCGCAGTAGCTTCACTTGTCCGGCATCGGCATGGGGAAGGGCATAACATTGCCGCCGCCCTTGGCTTCACTGATCTTCGGTGTGCCCAGGCGCTCGACTTCATCGATACGGATGATCGCGTGCATGGGGATAAAGCTGCGCACCACACCGTCAAACTGCGCCTTGAGCTTTTCCTCGCTGGGGTCGACGACCACCTGGGTGCGCTCGCCGAAGACGAATTCCTCTACTTCCAGGAAGCCCCACAGATCGCTCTGAAAGATCTGCTTGGCGTACATCTCGTACACCTGACCCTGGTTGAGGAAAATCACCTTGTAGATGGGTTCGCGCTTGCTCATGGTTATGCAGTTCGTACCGAGGGGTTAATTGAAAGGGCGCGGATCATAGCATAGCCGCCTAGCAGCCAACGCTAGGAACCCTGGCACGAGTTCCCTATAATGCGCGGTTCTTCGAATCACCCTTTTGAGCGCGCATGACCAAGAAGCTTTATATCGAAACCCACGGTTGCCAGATGAACGAGTACGACAGCTCGCGCATGATCGACCTGTTGGGCGAACATCAAGCCCTGGAAGTCACCGAGAAGGCGGCAGACGCTGACATCATCCTGCTCAACACCTGCTCGATCCGTGAAAAAGCCCAGGACAAGGTGTTCTCGCAACTCGGCCGCTGGCAAAAGCTGAAGATTGCCAACCCGGACCTGGTGATCGGTGTCGGCGGCTGCGTGGCCAGCCAGGAAGGCGCGGCGATTCGTGATCGCGCGCCCTACGTCGACGTGGTCTTCGGCCCTCAGACCCTGCACCGCCTGCCGGAAATGATCGACGCCGCGCGCAGCACCAAGATCGCCCAAGTCGACATCAGCTTCCCCGAGATCGAGAAGTTCGACCGCCTGCCCGAGCCGCGCGTCGATGGTCCCAGCGCCTACGTGTCGGTAATGGAAGGTTGCAGCAAGTACTGCACCTTCTGCGTGGTGCCCTACACCCGTGGCGAAGAAGTCAGCAGGCCGATGGCCGATGTGCTCGGCGAGATTATCCACCTGGCCGAACACGGCGTGCGTGAAATCACCCTGCTCGGGCAGAACGTCAACGGCTACCGCGGCGCCACCCAGAACGGGCAGATCGCCGACTTCGCCGAACTGCTCTACGCCGTGGCCGCCATCGATGGCATCGACCGCATTCGCTACACCACCAGCCATCCGCTGGAATTCTCCGACGCGCTGATCCAGGCCCACGCCGAGATCCCCGAACTGGTGAAATACCTGCACCTGCCGGTGCAATCGGGCTCCGACCGCATTCTCGCGGCGATGAAGCGCAACCACACCGCACTCGAATACAAATCGCGCATTCGCAAGCTGCGTGTCGCCGTGCCGGACATCCTGATCAGCTCGGACTTTATCGTCGGTTTCCCCGGGGAAACCGAGAAGGACTTCGAGCAGACCATGAAGCTGGTCGAGGATGTCGGTTTCGACTTCTGCTATTCATTCGTCTACAGCGCGCGCCCCGGCACCCCGGCGGCCGACCTGCCTGATGACACCCCGCTGGAGCTGAAAAAGCAGCGCCTGGCGTTGCTGCAACACCGCATCACCCAGCAGGGTTTCGAGAACAGCCGACGCATGGCTGGCACCGTGCAGCGCATCCTGGTCAACGATTACTCGAAGAAGGATCCCGGCATGCTCCAGGGCCGCACCGAGAGCAACCGGGTGGTCAACTTCCGCAGCGATAACCCGCGCCTGATCGGCCAGTTCGTCGACGTGCATATCGACGAAGCCATGCCCAACTCGCTGCGCGGCACGCTGATCAACGAAACCGTCTGCAACTAAAGCCGCAGCGGCCCGAGCTTCCCCCTCGCGGCCGCTAGCGCTATTCTTCGTTTCACTACCCCAGCCGACTGGCGGCCATCACACGACCTTGAACGCACCCATAGAACCACTCCGCTTTATCCTTGAACCCTTTGAGGCTCGCCGCTTCGCTAACCTGTGCGGCCAATTTGATGAGCACCTGCGCCTGATCGAACAGCGCCTGGGCATCGAATTGCGCAACCGCGGCAACCAGTTCGAACTGATCGGCACCGCCGGCCAGACCCGCGCCGCCGAGCAGCTACTGCGCCGCCTCTACCGCGAAGCCGAAAACACCGAACTGTCGCCCGATCTGGTGCACCTGTTTCTGCAGGAGTCCGGCATCGAGGAAATGAGCAACCCGACCGTCGAAGCCAGCGTCGCCCTGCGCACCCGCAAAGGCATGATTCGCCCGCGCGGCGCCAATCAGCAGCGCTACGTCAAAGCCATCCTCGACCACGACATCAATTTCGGCATCGGTCCGGCCGGCACAGGTAAAACCTACCTGGCCGTGGCCTGCGCCGTGGATGCGCTGGAGCGCGAGCAGATCCGCCGCATCCTGCTGGTACGCCCGGCGGTCGAAGCCGGCGAGAAGCTCGGTTTCCTGCCTGGCGACCTGTCGCAGAAGATCGACCCCTACCTGCGCCCGCTGTACGACGCGCTCTACGAGATGCTCGGTTTCGAGCAGGTGGCCAAGCTGATAGAGAAACAGGTGATCGAAGTCGCGCCGCTGGCCTACATGCGCGGTCGCACGCTGAACAACAGCTTTATCATCCTCGACGAAAGCCAGAACACCACGCTGGAACAGATGAAGATGTTCCTCACCCGCATCGGCTTCGGCTCGACAGCGGTGATCACCGGTGACATCACCCAGGTCGACCTGCCGCGCGGCACCAAAAGCGGCCTGACCCACGTCATCGACGTGCTGCGTGACGTCCCGGGCATCAGTTTCACCCACTTCAAGCCCAAGGACGTGGTGCGCCACCCGCTGGTGCAGCGCATCGTCGAAGCCTACGAGCGCTACGACAACCGCATGCACGGCAAGCTGGATGACGAGCAGGATGAGCGCAATGCTTGAGCTTGACCTGCAGATTGCCAGCGACGCCGCCGCCCTACCGAGCGAGGCGCAGTTCCGCGCCTGGTGCGAGATTGCCCTGCGCCAGCGCAGCGCCGACTCCGAGCTGACCATTCGCCTGGTCGATGAAGCCGAGGGCCGCGAGCTCAATCACACCTGGCGACATAAGGATTACGCCACCAACGTACTATCCTTCCCTGCCGATGTACCGGAAGAGATGCTGGATATCCCGCTGCTCGGTGATCTGGTGATCTGCGTGCCGGTGGTTGAGCGCGAAGCCCAGGAACAGGCGAAAACCAGCGAAGCGCATTGGGCGCACCTGGTGATCCACGGCTGCTTGCATCTGCTCGGCTACGACCACATCGAGGATGAAGAAGCCGAAGAGATGGAAGCGCTGGAACGAGAATTGCTGGCTGAGTTGGGACATCCCGACCCTTACGCCGACCACGAATAATATCCCTCTACAACCCAACTGAAATTACAAAAGGTTCCTGAGTAACCACCATGAGCGAAGACCGATCGAGCAACGAGCAAAAGTCCTGGTTTAACAGACTGACCCAGGCTTTTGCTCATGAGCCGAAAAACCGCAAGGAATTGCTGGAAGTGCTGCGCGAAGCGCATCAGAACAAGCTGCTCGACAGCGAAGCACTGGCCATCGTTGAAGGTGCAATTCAGGTCGCCGACCTGCAGGTTCGCGACATTATGGTGCCGCGCTCACAGATGATGAGCATCAAGGCCAACCAGACGCCCAAGGAATTTCTGCCCTCGATCATCGAAGCGGCGCACTCGCGCTACCCCGTGGTCGGTGAGAGCCTCGACGATGTGGTCGGCATCCTCCTGGCCAAGGATCTGCTGCCGCTGATCCTCTCGGGCGAACAGCCCAACTTCAACATCAAGGACCTGCTGCGCCCGGCCACCTTCGTGCCCGAGTCCAAGCGCCTCAATGTGCTGCTGCGCGAGTTCCGCGCCAACCACAACCACATGGCCGTGGTGATCGATGAGTACGGCGGTGTCGCCGGCCTGGTGACCATCGAGGACGTGCTGGAGCAGATCGTCGGCGATATCGAGGACGAGCACGACGTAGAAGAAGACAGCTACGTCAAACCGCTGCCCTCCGGCGACTTCCTGGTCAAGGCGCTGACGCCGATCGAAAGCTTCAACGAAGCCTTCGATACCGAATTCTCCGATGACGAATTCGACACCGTCGGTGGCCTGGTGATGAGCGCTTTCGGCCACCTGCCCAAGCGCAACGAAGTCACCCAGATCGGCGAATTCCGCTTCCGCGTACTCAACGCCGACAGCCGCCGCATCCATCTGCTGCGTCTGAGCCCGGTTAGTAACTAACAGCCACCGGCCACCTCCAGGGTGGCCGGTTCGCAACACTTCCCCCGTCTGCCCTCCCGCTTTACCCTTGCGCCACCTCAATCCAAGGACCTGCATGCAATGCACTGGATAACCCGACCTGGCTGGCCCGGCAACCTGATCGCTCTGCTCGCGGGCGCCATCACCCCGCTGGCACTGGCGCCTTATGACCTGTGGCCGCTGGCCATCCTCTCCATCGCCCTGTTCTACCTCGGCCTGCGTGACCTCACGCCGCGTCAGGCGGTGCTGCGCGGCTGGAGTTATGGCTTTGGCCTGTTCGCTGCCGGCACCAGCTGGGTGTACGTAAGCATCCACGATTACGGCGCGGCCTCACCGCCCCTGGCGGTGTTTCTGACCCTGCTGTTTGTCGGCGGCCTCGGTCTGCTGTTCGCCCTTAGCGCCTGGGTCTGGACGCGCTGGCTGCGCCGGGTCGAAGCGCCGCTGGCCGATGCCTTGGCCTTTGCCGCCCTGTGGCTGGCGCAGGAAGCCTTCCGCAGCTGGTTTCTCACCGGTTTCCCCTGGCTGTACGCCGGTTACAGCCAGCTGGATGGCCCGCTGGCCGGGCTGGCCCCGGTAGGCGGCGTGTGGCTGCTGTCCTTTGCCTTGGCACTAAGCGCCGCGCTGCTGGTGAATCTGGCGCAACTGCGCACGCGAAAGGCGTTTCTCGCCATAGGCGTGGTGCTGTTAATCGCCCCGTGGATCGCCGGTATCGCTCTCAAGGGCCACGCCTGGACCCAACCGCTGGGCGAGCCGCTGAGCGTGTCGGCCATGCAGGGCAATATCGAACAGAACATGAAGTGGGACCCCGAGCAGCTCAACGCGCAGCTGGCGCTGTACCGCGACATGACCTTCAGCGCCAAGCCAACCGACCTGATCGTCTGGCCGGAAACCGCCATTCCGGTGCTCAAGGACCGCGCTCAGGGCTACCTGGGCATGATCAATCGCTTTGCCAATGAACGGAATGCCGCGCTGATTACCGGCGTGCCGATTCGCCAAAGCAACGAGCGTGGCGAGCAGCGCTACTACAACGGCATCAGCGTGGTTGGCCAGGGCAGCGGCGATTACCTCAAGCAGAAGCTGGTGCCGTTTGGTGAATACGTGCCGCTGCAGGACCTGCTGCGCGGGCTGATCGCCTTCTTCGACCTGCCGATGTCCGACTTCGCCCGCGGCTCCGCTGAGCAGAGCCTGCTGCAGGCCAAGGGCCATGCGATTGCCGCGTTTATCTGCTACGAAGTGGTCTACCCGGAGTTTTCCGCGGGCCTCGCGGCGCAGAGCGACCTGCTGCTGACCATCAGCAACGACACCTGGTTTGGCCGCTCCATCGGCCCGCTGCAACACTTGCAGATGGCGCAGATGCGCGCCCTGGAAGGCGGCCGCTGGATGATCCGCGCGACCAACAACGGCGTCACCGCGCTGATCGACCCACAAGGCCAGATCACCACGCAACTGCCGCAGTTCGAACAGGCGGTGCTCTACGGCCAGGTACAACCGATGCAGGGGCTCACGCCTTACCTGTACTGGCGTGGTTGGCCCATGCTGGTCATCTGCCTGCTGTTATTCGCCTGGGCGTTGCTGGCCAGCCGTATGGCCAAAACTCTTTAACGACGAAAGAAGCGGTAGAACTCGCGCAGCTCAGCCTGCGCGTCGCCGATGCTCACCGGGGTGAAGCGCAGCGGATGGTGCGCCGGGCATTGCGCCAGGCGCACCTGATCGAGCGGATGCAGCCAACCGAGCAGCGGGTAACCGCCCATGCTCTGGTGGTCGGCCTGGAGGATGATCGGCTGACCATCCGGCGGCACCTGAATCGCCCCCCGGCCAACCCCCAATGACCACTGCCGCACGGGCGGCTGCACGGCCTCGCCGAGCAGCCGCGCGCCCATGCGGTCGGAGTGCGGGCTGAGCTGCCAGGTCTGAGCGAAAAAGCCCTGCAACTGGTCTTCCTCGAAATTCGCCGCATCGCCGCCGGTAATCACCCGCAGCAAGGGTTTGCAGCGGTAATCCGGCAGATAGGGCCAGGGCACGCTGACGGCGCGGGTGAAATGCGCAGGCCGACAAGCCAGCAGATCCCCTGCCTGCACCGCCTGCCCCAGCCCTTCTCGCAGCTGCACACTGACGCTGCCCAGCAGCGGCGCCGCAATAAAACCGCCGGCCACGGCCAGATAGGCGCGCTGACCGCTGCGGGCAAAGCCCAGGCGCAACAGCTGCCCTTTGCGCAGCGGCACCTGGGCACCGCAAACCGCCACCCAGGTGTCGACCTCGGCCTGCAGCTCAAGGCCGCCCAAGGCGATTTCCAGCAGCGGCGTGCCCCAGGGATTGTTCAGAAGATGATTGGCCCAGGCCGCGCCATGCCAATCCAGCGGTCCGGCCGGCGATACGCTCAGGTGTTGCCAGCCGCGTCGCCCAGCATCCTGCAACAGGCTTTGCGGCCCTGGTTTGAGCACCCGCAGGCCGCTCATCACTGGCCGCCTTCGCGGATAAAGTCGCGCTCATCGATGCTGCGAAAAAGCACCCGATCACCCAGAGCCAGCGGACAGGGCGGCGTGCGCTCGGCGTCGAACAGCGACCAGGGACAACGGCCGATCAGATGCCAGCCACCGGGCGAGCTGTGCGGATAGATCGCCGTTTGCCGCTCGGCAATCGCCAGACTCCCGGCCGGTACGGCGATACGCGGGGTGGCGCGACGCGGCAATGCCAGGCGCGCGTCCAGTTCGCCGAGGTAGGCAAAGCCCGGGGCAAAACCAATCGCGCCAACGCGGTACTCGCTCGCGGCATGCAGTTCGATTACCTGAGCGCGGCTCAGCTGACACAGCTGGGCGACCTCGGCGAGGTCTTCACCGTTATACAAAATGGGGATTTCATGCAGCCTTCCGGCCTGGGCGACAAAGGGCTCGGCCAGCCAGCACTCCAGCAGCGGCTTGAGCCGCTCGGCCAGTTGCAGGTGATCGGTACGCATCAGGTCGTAGTGCAATAACAGGCTGGTCCAGCCCGGCACCAGATCGGTCAGCACCTCACCCAGCTCAAATCGGATGCGCTCGGCCAACAGGGCGATCCGTTGCGGCAGCTGCGCATCCGGCTGCTCAGCCAGCACCAGCAGCAGCGCTTCGGCACCGGCCGGTTCGAGGCGGATCATAGGGCGTCCAGGCTGGCCCGCAAACGCCGCAGTACGGCCAGGGAGTCGGCGTTATCGCCATGCACACACAGGCTGTCGGCGCGCAACTGCAGCGGTTTGCCATCGATATCGGCAAACGGCTCACCACGGGCAATCGCCAGGGCCTGCTGAAAAATCCGCTGCGGATCATGGTGCACCGCGCCGCTCAAACGCCTCGGTGCCAACTGCCCGTCGGCCAGGTAAGCGCGGTCGGCAAAGGCCTCGAACATCAACGGCACATCGGCGGCATCGGCCAGGCGCAGCTCACGGCTGTTGTCAGCCAGCGCCAGCACCATCAGCGGCAAGCCCTTGCGGTAACTGGCGCAGGCCTCAAGCACCGCGTTGAACAGCGCATCGTCACGCACCAGATCGTTGTACAGCGCGCCATGGGGTTTGACGTAGGCCAACTGGGTACCGGACGCGCGGCAGAAGGCATCCAGTGCGCCGAGCTGATACAGCACCAGCGCGGTGACCTCCTCTGGCGAGCAGGCGATATGCCGGCGGCCGAAACCGAGCAGATCCGGATAGGCCGGGTGCGCACCAATGCTCACCCCATGCTGCACCGCCAGGGCGACGGTGCGTTGCATGGTCATCGGGTCGGAAGCATGAAAGCCGCACGCCAGGTTGGCCTGATCAACCAGCGGCATGGCATGCACATCATCGCCCATGCTCCACACGCCGAAGCTTTCACCCATATCGCAGTTCAGCAGGATTCTTTTCATGCCCATCAGCTTAGTGGTGCATTGCCGTGGCGGGAAGCCTGGGCCGGATCAATACACGTCGCGGCGATAACGACCCTCTTCGCGCAGCCTGTTGACTGCGGCTTCGCCCAGCAGCTCGTGCAGCGCTTGATCCACCCCGGCAGCCATGCCATCGAGGCTGCCGCAGACGTAGATTGCGGCGCCCTCGGCCAACCATTCGCGCAGCCGCTCGGCGGACTCACGCAGGCGGTCCTGCACATAGACCTTGGCGGCCTGATCGCGGGAGAAGGCCAGATCCAGCCACGCCAGGTCGCCAGTGGCCAGCCAGCCCTGCAGCTGCGCCTGGCAATAGAAGTCATACGCCGCGTTGCGCTCGCCGAACAGCAGCCAGTTAGCAGTGTGCCCCGCGACAATCCGCGCCTTGAGCAGGCTGCGCAGCCCGGCCAGGCCAGTGCCATTGCCATTGCCATTGCCATTGCCGATCAGGATCAGCGGACGCGCATCGTCCGGCGCATGGAAGGCGCTGTTACGTCGTACCCGCGCCAGCAACTGGCCCTGCAGCGCTGCGCCTTCGGTCAGCCAGCCCGAGCCGAGGCCCAGCGAGCCATCGGCATGCCTTTCCTGACGCACGATCAGTTCCAGTTCGCCGTCGCTGGGTAAGGAGGCGATGGAATATTCGCGCGCAGCCAACAACATCATGATTCACTCTCCTCGCCGGCCGCCTCAAGCGCCCGCCACCAAACAACTGCGAATGATTCTAAATAGCTGAAGCGCACTATGACAGCGCCGCGCGCGCAATCCATTGATCCAGGCCTGCGGCGCAGTAAAACGTTGCTGCAGAAACAAACAAGGCGCTCGTTTGCGCGAGCGCCTTGTTGGGTCAGCGGTAACGCGTAGGGGTTAGAGGTAGAACGACTTCAGCGGCGGGAAGCCGTTGAACTCCACGGCGCTGTAGCTGGTGGTGTAGGCACCGGTGGACAGCCAGTACAGACGGTCACCAATGGCCAGGTTGAGTGGCAGGCCGTATTTGTAGTTCTCGTACATGATGTCGGCGCTGTCGCAGGTTGGGCCGGCGATCACCACTTCTTCCACTTCGCCTTTCTTCTCGGTCCAGATCGGGAACTTGATCGACTCGTCCATGGTTTCGATCAGACCGCTGAACTTGCCCACATCCACGTAGACCCAGCGCTCGACGGCGGTACGCGACTTGCGCGCCACCAGCACCACTTCGCTGACCAGAATGCCGGCGTTGGCGATCAGCGAACGGCCCGGCTCGAGGATGATCTCCGGCAGGTCGTCGCCAAAGTCTTCCTTAAGGAAGCGGATGATTTCCTCGGCGTAGGTTTCCAGGCTGTTGGTGCGAGTGATGTAGTTGGCCGGGAAGCCGCCGCCCATGTTGATCAGCTTGAGGACAATGCCGTCTTCTTCTTTCAGGCGCTCGAAGATCACCTTGACCTTGGCAATCGCCGCATCCCACACCGAGATGTCACGCTGCTGCGAACCGACGTGGAAGGAGATGCCGTAAGGCACCAGCCCCAGGTCGCGAGCGAGGATCAGCAAGTCCATGGCCATGTCAGTCTGGCAACCGAATTTGCGCGACAGTGGCCAATCGGCCGTGGTCGAGCCTTCGGTGAGGATGCGCACATAGACTTTCGCGCCCGGTGCGGCCTTGGCGATATTGCGCAGGTCGGCTTCCGAGTCGGTGGCGAACAGGCGCACGCCCTTCTCGAAGAAGTAGCGAATATCCTTGGATTTCTTGATGGTGTTGCCGTAGCTGATGCGATCAGGCGTCACACCACGGCTGAGCACTTTATCCAGCTCGTAGATCGAGGCGATATCGAAGCTGGAACCCTTTTCCTTGAGCAGGTCGATGATCTCGACCGCCGGGTTGGCCTTGACCGCGTAATACACCTTGGCGAATTCGAACCCGGCGCGCAGGTCGTCGTAGGCCTGGCTGATGATCGAGGTATCGATCAGCACAAAGGGGGTTTCCTGGGTATCAGCGAAAGCCTTCATGCGCTGAAAAGTTGCGGGTGCGTAATAGTCTTCGACCTTGATCGACATGCTCGGACTCCAGTTGGCAGAACCAGTTAAAACGCATTCAGCAGATGAGCCGGCATTAGCGCCACTCACCCACCATTCAGGGAGACCTGGCGGCTAACCCGCACAGGCAGAACGTCTGATCAGTTTCCCCACTTTGGTTCGCCTACTTCCCAAGGCATGTCGCCGAGTACCCTGCGGGTCTCTCGTCGTCAGTACTTGAGCCGGATGGATCGTTGCCAGCATGGACGCTCGGGCGCGAACTTTAGGGCCATGGGGGGGCTGAGATCAATCAAAAATGCCGCACTTTTGCTCCTCTTTGTCGCCTTATTGATTGATCGTTTTATATTCAAAACAAAACGTTATGAAATGCTGCACAAAGCGCTAAAAACCAGCGATTTTCTCCCCTGACTACAGGTCGCCGCGCGCGCTGACGTTTACCGTTATAATCGCCGCCTTTTTTGACAGACCGACTATTCAGTCGATGGGTTCCCGCACAATGACCATCCAGGCCACCGAAGTCGGCAAGCGCCGCACGTTCGCGATCATTTCCCACCCCGACGCCGGTAAAACCACCATTACCGAAAAGTTGCTGCTGATGGGCAAGGCAATCGCCGTGGCCGGTACGGTGAAGTCGCGTAAATCCGACCGTCATGCCACGTCCGACTGGATGGAGATGGAGAAGCAGCGCGGCATCTCCATCACCACTTCGGTGATGCAGTTCCCCTACCGCGAGCACATGATCAACCTGCTCGACACCCCCGGTCACGAAGACTTCTCGGAAGACACCTACCGCACCCTGACCGCAGTGGACAGCGCACTGATGGTGCTCGATGGCGGTAAGGGCGTTGAGCCACGCACCATCGCCCTGATGGATGTGTGCCGTCTGCGCGACACGCCAATTGTCAGCTTCGTCAACAAACTCGACCGTGATATCCGCGACCCGATCGAGCTGCTCGACGAGATCGAGGCGGTACTCAAGATCAAGGCCGCGCCCATCACCTGGCCGATCGGCTGCTACCGCGACTTCAAGGGTGTGTACCACCTTAAAGGCGACTACATCATCGTCTACACCGCCGGTCACGGCCACGAGCGCACCGAAACCAAGATCATCCAGCACCTCGACTCGGATGAAGCTCGCGCCCACCTGGGTGATGAATACGACCGTTTCCTTGAGCAACTGGAGCTGGTCCAGGGCGCCTGCCACGAATTCGATCAAGACGAATTCATGAACGGCCAACTGACTCCGGTGTTCTTCGGCACCGCGCTGGGCAACTTCGGCGTCGACCATGTACTGGATGCGGTGGTCGACTGGGCACCCAAGCCGCTGGCACGAGTGGCCAACGAGCGCAGCGTGGAGCCGGTGGAAGAGAAGTTCTCAGGCTTCGTGTTCAAGATCCAGGCGAACATGGACCCCAAGCACCGCGACCGCATCGCCTTTATGCGCATCTGCTCGGGCAAATACAGCCAGGGCATGAAAATGCGCCATGTGCGCACCGGCAAGGATGTGCGCATCGGCGACGCCCTGACCTTCTTCTCCAGCGAACGTGAAATGCTCGAAGAGGCCTACGCCGGCGACATCATCGGCCTGCACAACCACGGCACCATCCAGATCGGCGACACCTTCACCGAAGGTGAAGTGCTGGGTTTCACCGGCATCCCGCACTTCGCCCCGGAGCTGTTCCGCCGCGTGCGCCTGAAAGACCCGCTGAAATCCAAGCAACTGCGCCAGGGCCTGCAGCAGCTGGCCGAAGAAGGCGCTACGCAGGTGTTCTTCCCCGAGCGCAGCAACGACATCATCCTCGGCGCAGTCGGTGTGCTGCAGTTCGATGTGGTCGCCAGCCGCCTGAAAGAGGAATACAAGGTCGAGTGCGCCTACGAGCCGATCACTGTGTGGTCGGCGCGCTGGATCGAGTGCAGCGACAAGAAGAAGCTTGAGGAATTTTCCAATAAAGCGGTGGAAAACCTGGCCCTGGATGGCGGCGGTCACCTCACTTACTTGGCGCCGACCCGAGTCAATCTGAGCCTGATGGAAGAACGCTGGCCGGATGTGAAATTCCGCGCCACCCGCGAACACCACTAAGCCCCAGCGAAGCCGCGCATGCTCGCATGCGCGGCTTTTGTCTCAGCACATCGAGCGCAACACTTCCCACGGACAAGGCACTGGCTTAGGCTGGCTTCTTAACCTACAGGGAGTAACTCCATGCGCACGATGCTCTTCATTGCCTTAAGCCTGCTCGCCAGCTACAGCATGGCCGGGGTGGAAATCCGCCAATCCTACTGGTACGTCGAGCTCTCCTGTGAGGGCAACCCGCAGTGCTATGCGGCCAGCAACGGCAGCTACACCTCCAACCAGAGCGCCGCACGCCGTTTTGACGATGCGAACAAGGCGCAGCGCTTTGTCGACAGTTTTACCAGTAGCATCAGTGGGAAATCCCCGCGAATCGTCCAGGGCGCTGACAGTAAGTGCGTGAGCGACGACGAAGCACGCCGCCTGAACCTCTCTGGCAACCGCTGCTAACCGTGACGCTATGCGCCTGATCGACACCCATACCCACCTGGACTTCCCCGACTTCGATGCTGATCGCGCCGAGCTGCTGGCCCGCTGCCGCGATCTTGGCGTCGAGCGCCTGGTGGTGTTGGGTGTACATCAGGCCAACTGGCAACGGGTATGGGATCTGCTACAGACCGAAGATTGCCTGCACGCCGCCTTTGGCCTGCACCCGGTTTACCTGGACGAGCATCGCCCTAAGCACCTGGGCGAATTGCATGATTGGCTAGCCCGCTGCGCCGGCCACCCCAAGCTCTGCGCGGTGGGCGAGTTCGGCCTGGACTACTTTCTCGAACAGCTTGATCGCGAGCGGCAGCAACAGCTGTTCGAGGCCCAACTCAAACTGGCCATAGAGTTCGAACTACCGGCCCTGCTGCATGTACGCCGCGCTCATGCGGCGACCATCGCCACGCTAAAACGCCTCAAGCCACCACGTGGCGGCATCATCCATGCCTTTGCCGGCAGCACTGAAGAAGCCCGCGAATACCTCAAGCTCGGTTTCAAACTCGGCCTGGGCGGTGCGCCGACCTTGCGCAGGCGCTGCGGCTGCGCAAGGTGGTGGCGCAACTGCCGCTGGAGGCCATCGTGCTGGAAACCGACTCACCCGACATGGCGCCCGCCATGCACCCCAACCAGCGTAATAGCCCGGAATATCTGCCGGACATCTGCACAACCCTGGCCGAACTACGCGGCATCAGCGCGGATGAACTGGCCAGCACCAGCAGCCGCAACGCAGCCGAGTTGTTTGGCTGGGATACACCGACTGGCCGAGCCAAGCATTGCGAATAAAAAAGCCCGCCAAGATGGCGGGCTTTTTCCTGACGGGTTGCCGATCAGACGCGGAACGCACCGATCAGCTGCTTCAAGCGTGCCACCAGCCCGGACAGCTCGCGGCTGGCCTGCTCGGTCTGGCTGGCCCCTTCGGCGGTACGTTCACCGGCCTGACTGATCTCGACGATGTTCTGGTCGATATCCTGCGCAACGGCAGTTTGCTCTTCGGCGGCAGTGGCGATCTGCTGGTTCTGGTCGACGATCATGCCCACCGCCCCAAGGATGTTCTCCAGCGCCTGCTGCACTTTGCCCGATTCATTGACCGTGGTGTCGGCCATCTGGTGGCTGGCGTTCATCGCCTTGACCGCCGCGCCAACACCGCTTTGCAGCTTGGCGATCATCGACTCGATTTCTTCGGTGGACTGCTGCGTGCGCTTGGCCAGGTTACGCACTTCATCGGCCACCACGGCAAAGCCACGCCCCTGCTCGCCGGCCCGCGCCGCCTCAATGGCAGCGTTGAGCGCGAGCAGATTGGTCTGTTCGGCAATGCCCTTGATCACGTCCAGCACCTGGCTGATCGAAGCGCTATCGCTGGCCAGCTTGTTGATCACCGCTACCGACTGATCGATTTCTCCAGCCAGGCGTTGAATGCTGCCCACCTGGGACTCGACCAGCGCGCGACCGCTGACCGTTTCATCATTCACACTCTGCGCACTACCTACTGCCGCGGCTGCGCTGTGCGCCACTTCCTGGGCGGTGGCAGACATCTGATTCATTGCGGTGGCGATCAGGTCGATCTGTCCACGCTGACCGACAACCGCCTGGTTACTTTCACCGGAGACCTCCTGCACGCGGTCCGCCTGGCGCTCAACCTCAACCACGGTCTGGCCCACGCGCTCGATCAACTGGTGGATCTTGCTCACCGTCTCATTGAACACCTGGCCTAGCTCGCCCAGCTCATCCTGGCTCTGCGCCTTGAAGCTGACGGTCATATCACCAGCGGCCACCTGATTCATCACCTGACCAAGTTTTTTCAAGGTGGTGCGGATCGATACGTAGAAGCCGCCGTACAGGTAGACGATCAGCAGGAACACCACCAGCAGGGCCGCTACCAGCAATACCATCTGTGTACGATTTCCCTCCAGGCGCACCTGAAGCTGCTTGTCGAGGAATACCAGCACCGCATCATTGAGCTGATAGGTCTGCTCCATGGCGCCGCTGATATCTGCGTAGAACTGCGCCCAGGGCGTATCCAGCGAATCGGCGATTACCACCTTGTCTTCAAACAGCACAGCAGTGCTTTTCAAGGTTTCCAGGCTGCTCGCGGCTTGGCTGGCGAGTTCTGTGCGGGCCTGCGCGCTGCTGTTGAGTGATGCCTGCAGGTTCAAGCCGTACTCGGCATGCAGCTTTTCCAGTTCCAGCAGCAGCTCGTCAAACGTGGTGCTGGCCGACGAATTGAGAAAACCCTGAGCCAGGGAGTAGGCGCCTACCGCACGCCCCTCGCTCAGCACTGCGGTAACCTTGGGCGTGTCCACGGTGACCAGTTCGATCATCTGTCGTACGGAGCCCTGACGGTCCTGGCTCAAGCCGGCCTGGGCTGCGACCAGCTTGATAAACACAGCAGTTTTTCCGCCAGAGCAATCTTGCCCTGCAGCGAAGTTTCGGCCTGCACCGCGCCCAGCTCGGCAATCAGCTGATCGCGCTTGCTGTTGAATTCCTCGATCTGCTCAGGCTCGCGCACTACTGCTGCCATACCCTGCAGCGCCTCACTGATGCCGCCTTGCAGCTTGATCAGACGCGCTTCAAGATCACCCGCCTGACCGGACTGACCGATCATCGCATTGACCTCGATAAGGTCGACGAAGTCTTCAAGATTGCGCCGCAGCGTCAGGCTTTCACCGAGCAGATCAATGCTTTCGAGAGCCTCCTGGGTGCTGACGAACTGCCGATAGGAGTCACGCACCAGATAGAAGTTGGTGACCAGCATGGGCAGAAAGAACAGCACACTGATCAGACTGAACTTCATGCCGAAGCTGAGGCGATTCATTAGCGCGATGGCCGGATACAACACGGTCTTCACAGGACGTCTCCAGTTCTAATTATTGTCGTGTAAGGTTACAAAACGGCCGTGCAGAATCTCAAACGGCGGCTTGTATGTCCCTTGCTGCTCGACCTGCGGCATTTGCATCAACGGGGTAAATACGGGCAGATTAATGTGATTAATGTCACAAAATAACGGTCGAACATGGCGCCATGTATACCTCTTATCGACCCCAACCTCTGTAACTTAAGGTTAATGATGCGCACACCACTGAAGCTCGGCATTGATCTGGGTGGCAGCAAAGTCGAAATAATCGCACTGGAAAGCGGCCAGCAAATCTTGCGCCGCCGCGTCCCAACGCCGCAGGGCGATTACCCGAAAACCGTCGCCCTGATTGCCCGCTTAGTTGAAGATTGCGAGCGCGAACTGGGCAGCCGTGGCTGCGTCGGTGTCGGTATCCCCGGCACCCGCTCGCCCGACCATGGGCGGATCAAGAATGCCAACTCACAGTGTCTGATTGGCGAGGATTTGCAGGCCGATCTTCAGCAACGGCTACAGCGGCCAGTGCGCCTGGCCAATGACGCCGACTGTTTTGCTCTCTCGGAAGCCTGCGATGGCGCTGGCGAAGGGGCCCTGAGTGTTTTCGGGGTTATTCTCGGCACAGGCGTCGGGCGGGCTGGTCGTGCGCCAGCAACTGCTTGGCGGGCCGAATGCGATCGCCGGCGAATGGGGGCACAACCCGCTGCCCTGGCGACGTAATGAGGATGGCCCGAGCCGACGTTGTTATTGCGGCCAGGATGACTGCATCGAAACCTTTCTCAGCGGCCCAGGTTGGGCGGCGCGCAGCAATCTTGGCCTCGACGCAAGCGCCCAGGTGAGCGCCGCAGAGGCCGGCGACCCAGCCGCACGGCAGGCCGTTACCCGCTACTGCGACCAACTGGCGCGCGGCCTGGCATCGGTGATCAACCTGATTGATCCGCATGTGATCGTGCTGGGGGGCGGTATGTCCAACTGCACGGCCCTCTACTCCCAGGTAGTGCCCCTGTTGCCGCGCTATGTGTTTTCCGACCAGGTCAACACGCGCCTGTTACAGGCCAAGCACGGCGACTCCAGCGGTGTACGCGGTGCGGCCTGGCTGTGGAACGATGACCTTAGATAACCAAAGTCCATACGGCGAACACCGCATACCAGAACACCGCCGCGCGTACCAACAGCTGCCACAGTCCGTCTAGGCTGCTGACACCGAGCTCGCCAATCACTGGCTCCGGCGTTTCGCCAGCAGCCCGTGCAGTAATGATCGCCAACTGCGCCGCGCTGATATCCCAACTGAGCAGTTCATGCAACAAGCTGCGGCTGACGCCGGCGAAGTTACCTACCAGGGCAAAACTGGCGGCCAGCACACGCACCGGTAGCCAGTCGAAGCCATGACGCACCTGTACGGCAGCCTCACGCAAGGCTGGCAGAGTTGCATGCTCGCCGGCCAGGGCGACCAGCCGATAGGCCAGGGCCGCCAAAGGCCCCAGCAGCGCATACCAGAAGATCACTGCGAAGAAGCTCTGGTAGGCCTGCCACACCAGATGCCCCTGGACGCGCTGCAGCAACTCGCCCTCTTCGTCCGCCTCCAGCGCCAGATCACGCCGCGCCACCAGATACGCGGCCTCGGCGTCCTCACGGCGCCAGCTATCGCGAAACGGCCCCAATGCCGCCAGTAAATCACCGCGGCCCAGGCTGTAAATCACCACCAACAGATGCACCGGCAACGCCAGCCAACCATAGGCCACAGGCTCCAACACCAGCAGAATCAGCCCCAGCGCCAAAAGTGGCAGCAGTACCAACAACGCCAACGCCAGCCACGGCCGCTCTGCCCACTGCGGCTTGCTCTCAGTTGCAGCCAGCAAGCGCAGCCAGGGGCCATCGTGTTGAATGGGCTTACGCCAGGACGAGAACTTCTCGACCCACAGCACCAGCAGTAGCACCAGAAAATTCATGTCAGCTCCTTGTCTTGCTGCAATGCCATGCGCACACGCTGCCAATCGAATGCCGGGCCAGGGTCGGTCTTGCGACCCGGTGCGATATCGCTATGGCCACAGATGCGCTCCAGAGTGATGGCCGGATAAGCCGCCTGCAGCTGCCGGGCCAGCCCAATCAGCGCCGCATACTGCGCAGCAGTGAACGGCAGATCATCCGTACCTTCAAGCTCAATGCCTAAGGAAAAATCATTGCAGTTTTCCCGTTCGGCAAACCGCGACACCCCGGCATGCCAGGCGCGCTCGTTACAGGAGACGAACTGCGTAACGGCGCCATCACGCTCGATAAAGAAATGCGCTGACACCTGCAGACTGGCGATACTGGCGAAATAAGGGTGCTCATCAGCATCCAGACGATTCTGAAAAAACGCCTGCACCTTGCCCGTGCCGAACTGCCCGGGCGGCAGACTGATGTTATGGATTACCAACAAAGAAACTTCGCCCAGCGGCCGCTGATTGAAGTTCGGCGACGGGCAGTGCTGAATACCATCGCACCAGCCACTGGAAGGATCCAGCTGCATGAAAGACTCCTTAAACGAGCCACCACTCTAGCAGGCTGCTGAAAAACTACCTACGTTACCGATGCGTCGTTATAAACAGGCTAAAAATGCTCATTTACAGCTCACAAGCTCCGCTTTTTCACCGTTTTGACCAGCCGAAGGCTGTTACTGGTGTGGCGCCTAGTGGCGCCTAGCCTCGACTATCTCACCTACGCCTCTTAACGACCTGCTAGTACAGAACTTGCTCAAGGCCAAGGGCGAATAGCCGAGTAAATACGCAGAAGCAAAAACGCCGCCTGGGCAATACCCCCGGCGGCGTTGTGGTAACGCATCAATTACAGGCGATCAAGCGCCCTTGAGTTTGCGCAGGTTGCCGATCACCGACTCCAGCGCCCGATCGAACAGCAGCGCATCATCGAGTAGGCGAATCGCGCCGCGGCGGAACTCCACGGCCAAGCCCATGCGGGTTTTCTCCAGCACCTTCATACCGGTACGGTTGACGAAGATGTACTTGCCAGTAGGCTTGATCACTGCCGCCAGCTTGCAACGCAGCTTGTGCTCTTCATCTTCCTGAAACTCGACCCAGCTGCCGACCCGCAGGTTATCGACCTGCAGCAGCGACTCATCGTCGTCCGGCAAGCTGGCCTCCGGCTCGGCGGCACGATGCTCGCCGGGTGCCAGCAGAATAATCTCTTCGACCACCTCGACCATTGCTGGCTCTTCAACCGCTTCCGCAGCGGGTAGCTCCAGCAATGGCAGCTCGATACCAGCCTCAGCCAGAGCCGCGCGCTGCTCTTCATCGATTTCAGCAAGCGGTGGCACATCACCCTGTGGGTTTTCTTCCGGCAGGCTGCGCTTGAAGCGCTGGAAGGCCTGCACATGCAAAGCTTCCAGCTGGCTGAAGAACTCACCGGTGGAGAACGGATCAAACGCCGCGCTGGCCATGCCTTCACGCTGTGCCTTGAGTAGCCCCGGAACCATCTCCAGCAGACGCATGCGTGCTTCCGGCTCTTCGTGCAGCTCAACACTCCATACCAGGTCATCCATGGTCGCCAGCGCTGTCTGCCACTCCGCCGACTCAACGCCGTGCTTCAGACAGGTCAGCATCAGCACCTTGCTCCAGACCTCCTGCAGCAGACGCACCACCACTTCTGGCAGGGTCTTGCCGAGCAAGCGCTCATTCAGCGCCTGTTCGACTTCGCGGCGGGCCAATGCAGCCTTGGCACTGCCCTCTTCGGCATCGCGGGTGCGCTGCTCAAGCAGCTCGCTGCGGCGGCGCTCATCGCCGGTGAAGGCCAGGAACTCGGCCAGCAGCTCGGAGAAGATCACCGGATCATCGACAAAGTCATTGAGCAGGCGTTGCACCACCTGCTCGATCTTCTGATACAAGCTGTCGCGCTGCGCATCGTCCTGCTCGCCCCAACCCAAGGCGGCTGAGGCGATTTCATTGAGCAAGCGGCGAGCCGGATGGCTACCACGGCTGAAGAAGGTCTTGTCGATCACCGCCACTTTCAGCATCGGGATCTGCAAGCGGCCAATCAGCGCCTTGAGTGAATCCGGCAAGGTGCGGTCGTCGAGGATAAATTCAAACAGCATCGACACCAGGTTGATAACGTCCTCATCAACCTCACCGACCACCCGCGCCTTACCAGCTTTAGCACTGGCACGGGTCAGTAAGCCTTCCAACTGCTCACGCAGATCAAAATCATCACTGACCTGCGCAGGCGCACGCTGCTGCATATGCGAAAGCAGGCGCATCAGGTCATTGCTGGAGATCGGCATCGCATCGGCCGGACGGTTGCACCGCGGAATCACGGTGCCACGCGCTTGGGAGAGCAGCTCCTGCAACGCACCAAAGACTTCCTGCACACCCTCATCGGCAAATTCAGCCGAGAGTTCCGGCGATGCGTCCTGGCGAGCACCAGCAACCGATGCACTGGCACGCGAAGGGTTACGCCGCGCCGGTGCAGATTTAAGCTCAGGCAAAACTCCAGCTGCGATCAACGCCTGGTTAGCATCGGCATACAGCTGATCAAGGTCGCTGAGTACGTACTTTTCGAACAGCTTAAGGATCCTCTGAAGTAGCCATGCATTTCTGGCTGACGTCAGCCTCTGCTGATTTCGAAAGTGATAAATCGATCAAAAACGATCAGATTACCGGCTCATTTCTGTGTTTTTAGCCGCCGCGAGCACCTCGCGGCAGCCATTTCCAGCATTACGGGCGCACCTCTCCTGCATTCGTCAGTAAATGTCGGCGCGCCATCCACAGATTTGACAGCGCGAATAAAGTCACCAGTTGCGCCGTGTTTTTGACCAGGCCACGGAAGCGCGTCTTCACATAACCGAACTGACGCTTGATCACCCGAAACGGATGCTCGACCTTGGCTCGCACTTGGGCCTTGGCCTTCTCGATTTTGCGCTTGGCTTTGTACAGCGCGCTGCGCTTACCGAGTTTCTTGTAAGTGCTACGCCGTGCTGCAACCTGCCAGATCACTTGACGGCCCTCATGCTCGGGGCGCTTCTCGACACCGGTATATCCGGCATCGGCCCCCACCATGTTTTCCTCGCCGTGCAGCAGCTTATCGACCTGGGTGACATCCGCCACGTTGGCGGCAGTACCCACCACGCTGTGCACCAAGCCAGACTCGTCATCCACCCCGATGTGCGCCTTCATGCCGAAGTAATACTGATTGCCTTTCTTGGTTGAGTGCATCTCAGGGTCACGCTTACCGTTCTTGTTCTTGGTTGAACTCGGCGCGTTGATCAGCGTGGCATCGACGATGGTGCCTTGGCGCAGCGACAAACCACGGTCACCCAGGTAGCCATTGATCACGGCCAGGATGCCGGCAGCCAGTTCGTGTTTTTCCAGCAAGCGGCGGAAGTTGAGGATGGTGGTTTCGTCAGGAATGCGCTCCAGAGTCAGCCCGGCAAACTGGCGTAGGATGGTGGTCTCGTACAGCGCCTCTTCCATCGCCGGATCGCTGTAACCGAACCAGTTTTGCATCAGATGCACTCGCAGCATCGCCATCAGCGGATAGGACGGTCGGCCGCCTTCACCCTTTGGATAATGCGGCTCGATCAAAGCGATCAACCCTTTCCATGGCACTACCCGATCCATCTCGATCAGGAACAATTCTTTGCGGGTCTGCTTGCGCTTGCCGGCATACTCGGCGTCGGCGAAGGTCATCTGCTTCATCGGAAAACTCGGCGGGTGGAGTGCGGATATTTTGCCAAAATCAGGAAGTCTTTTTCAGACCATCCTTAAGAATAATCAGCTTGACCCGGATCTCTACGCCCAAGCTGCTGCAGGCCTCAAGAAAGAATTCGCACAGGCTGGTCGGCCCGATGGGATTGCTCTTGTCGTCCAGCTTTTTGCTGACCATGGCGTTAAAACGCGTAGTCAGATGGCTGAGCGCAGCACCGTCACGGCTGACAACCTTGGCCACCATGGAGTCCAGAGCAACCGACTCTTCCAGCGCGTCGTTCTGCACCAGCGACAGGGTATCGAACGACACCGCATCCAAAGGCGCCGGCTTGCCAATTTCATATTGATTCAGGGTGGCGAAAGCCTCGAAGACCTTCTGCAGGAAGCCACGTTCGATATTTTTGCGTTTCAAACGCAGATCGCGCATCGCCTCAAAGAAGGCATTCTGCTCGGCATTACTGGTGGCACGATCCGCCATCTCGAACAGCGTATCGTCCGCATTGTCGAACAGCGCCTGCAACGCCGTTTTCAGCTGTTGCGCCGCTTTGTCACGCACATTTGTCAGCGCCACAGGCAGTCTTCCTACCGGCGAAGTGGGCGATTGCTCAGGGACCACCTTGCTCAGGTGAATCACATTCGCATCAGCCTTCATTGCGAGTCTCCTGCAGACTGCCCCTCTTGGGCGAACCGATCTGCACAGCGATCAACTGAGCGTCATCCGTAACGTCAAAGGCCTGGCGTCAACAATTCTAAGGAAACCCTGAAGAAGACTTCCTGAATTTGGCAAAATACCTGAACTCCACCCGCCGAGTTTTCCGATGAAGCAGATGACCTTCGCCGACGCCGAGTACGCCGGCAAGCGCAAGCAAACCCGCAAAGAGCTGTTCCTGATCGAGATGGATCAGGTTGTGCCGTGGAAGGGTTTGATTGCCTTGATCGAACCGCATTACCCCAAGGGTGAAGGCGGACGTCCAGCCTATCCGCTGATGGCGATGTTACGGGTTCATTTGATGCAGAACTGGTTCGGCTACAGCGACCCGGCGATGGAGGAGGCTCTGTACGAGACCACCATCCTGCGCCAGTTTGCGGGTCTGAGCCTGGAGCGCATTCCCGACGAAACCACCATCCTCAACTTCCGCCGATTGCTGGAGAAACACGAACTGGCTGCGGGCATCTTGGCCGTCATCAATGGCTATTTGGGTGACCGCGGTTTGTCATTGCGCCAAGGCACCATCGTCGATGCCACGCTGATCAATGCGCCGAGTTCGACCAAGAACAAGGACGGTAAGCGTGACCCGGAAATGCACCAGACCAAGAAGGGAAACCAGTATTACTTCGGCATGAAGGCGCACATCGGCGTCGATGACGAGTCGGGTTTAGTGCATAGCGTGGTCGGCACGGCAGCCAATGTTGCAGACGTTACTCAGGTCGACAAGCTGCTACACGGCAAAGAAAACATGGTGGGTGCCGACGCGGGTTACACCGGCGTAGAGAAGCGGCCAGAACATGAAGGCCGTGAAGTGATCTGGCAGATCGCAGCCCGCCGCAGTACGTACAACACGTTGAGTAAGCGCAGCGCGCTGTACAAAGCCAAGCGCAAGATCGAGAAGGCCAAGGCGCAAGTTCGCGCCAAGGTCGAGCACCCGTTCCGGGTGATCAAGCGTCAGTTCGGTTATGTGAAGACGCGTTTCCGTGGCCTGGCCAAAAACACCGCACAACTGGTAACGCTGTTCGCCCTGTCGAACCTGTGGATGGCCCGTCGACATTTGCTGACGAATGCAGGAGAGGTGCGCCTGTAATGTGGGAAATGACCGCTGCGAGGTGCTCGCGGCGGCCAGAAACACCGAAATGAGCGGATGACTTGATCGTTTTTGATCAGTTTTCCGCTTTCAAAATCAGCGGAGGCTGAAGTTGACCGGAAATACAGGGCTACTTCAGACCATCCCTAAAAAGTAAAGCCATTATAGGGATGCGCGCGCATACCAAGCGGACTTTTCCTTCAGACATGACCCGCGTCACAGATGCAGCACCACAGCTTCCCAACGGTTACCTGCATACGACCAACGCAACACGTTATGCGTTGCAGCTGTATGCAGCTAACGAAGAACCTTCATCAGCATAGCCTTACAGCTGCCAGAGAACAGCTGCAAACACTGCGCAAACAGCCATCAATCCCTATAATCGGCGCATTCTGCTGACTGGAGCCCATCATGCCTAACCTTATCCTCGCCGACCTCGCCAACGAAATCGAGGCCAATGTGCGCCGCGCACTGGCAGAGGATATCGGCAGCGGCGACATCACCGCCCAACTGATACCCGCCGAGCGTCTGGCGCACGCCAAGGTCATTACCCGCGAGTCCGCAGTGATCTGTGGCACCGCCTGGGTAGACGCCGTATTTCGCCGACTCGACCCACGAGTGGCCGTGCACTGGCATATCCAGGACGGCCAACGCGCCGAACCCAATCAGGTGCTGTTTGAGCTTGAAGGTCCCGCCCGCGCTCTGCTCAGCGGCGAGCGCAGTGCACTGAACTTCCTGCAAACCCTCTCCGCTGTAGCCACCCGCTGCCAGCACTATGCCGACCTGGTACAAGGCACCGCCGTCAGATTGCTCGACACCCGCAAAACCCTACCCGGCCTACGTCTGGCACAGAAATATGCCGTCACCCAAGGCGGCTGCCACAACCACCGCATCGGCCTATACGACGCCTTCCTTATAAAGGAAAACCATATCGCCGCTTGCGGAGGTATCGCCCAAGCGGTAGCCGCAGCGCATAAGATTGCGCCCGGCAAGCCGGTGGAAGTTGAAGTGGAGAGCTTGGAAGAGCTGCGCCAGGCTTTAGATGCAGGAGCTGACATCATCATGCTTGATGAGCTAAGCCTGGATGAAATGCGCGAAGCTGTAGCCCTCACCCAAGGCCAAGCAAAACTGGAAGCCTCGGGCGGGGTAAACGAAAGCAACTTGCGGGAAATCGCTGAGACAGGAGTGGACTATGTGTCGATTGGCACATTGACCAAGGATGTGAGGGTGGTGGATTTGTCGATGCGACTGAGTTTGTAAGCCCCCAACTCGGCATACCAGCCTGACAGAGAGAAAGATCGCTCGATGACAAAGTACTCAGTAAAACACCTGGCATCTCTGGCATGGTCAGCCCTCACATTCTGCTGTCGAAGCGCACAAGGATGACTCAAGCATGAGTGAACTAAGTAGACGGCATGAACGCATTGCCGCTGGCCCGCTGTCATAGGCATTTACGGCCTAGGCTATGTCGGCCTCCCACTGGCCTTACGTTTCAGCGACGTAGGGATAAAAGTCATAGGCTTTGACATCGATCTGACTAAAATCGATACCCTCAATGCCGGGCAAAGCTATATCGAGCGCCTGACTGCGCAAAAAATCCAACAGCCCCGCCAGCTTTCGTGATCACTGAAGACAGCAAGCGTGAAAAAGAAAATCAAAGTCCCCACGCCCACAAATTCTGGAGCCTGCGCAATCGTGGTGCTATTCCATCCGGATGCAGCATTTGGCTGGCGACTACACAAAATTCTGACGCAATTCTCTTCTGTCATTCTCGTTGACAACACCCCAAAAGGGGCAGCCCTAACCAACCTGCCCTCGTCGGTTAGGGTTCTGCAAAATGGTCGTAACCTCGGAATAGCAACTGCCTTGAATAAGGGGATTGATCTCGCCATTGAAAAAGGCTACGAATGGGTCGCCACCTTTGATCAGGATTCCGAAATTCTTCCAGGCTATCTGGAAAATATGGTTTCCATTTCGGCACGCCAGACACCAACCCCGGTTCTGGTTGGATGCAACTATCTACACGACGGTGATACCAAAGTTGTACACCGCGCACCGCATAAGGCAACAGAAGCCTGGGCACGCCAGACCCTCATCACTTCGGGCACATTCATGCCCGCATGTTTCGCCCGTGAGATCGGCGGTTTTCGAGAAGACTATTTCATTGACTCGGTAGACCACGAATTTTGCTTGCGCGCACATCGCCATGGCGCCGAAATATTAATGACCGTGCAGCCATTTATGCGTCACCGTATGGGGAACGCAGGCGCCTGCCTTTTCGGTCTGACATTGTCCCTGCAACATCAAGCAACTCGACGCTATTACCTAGCACGCAATACAATTCTTACCATAAGACAGTACGGCACCGCATACCCATGCTGGGCAACCCGCCAGATATTCCGGTTGATCGGCGAAGGACTTGCAATAGCTTTTATCGAATCTGATAAAACTTCCAAAATTTGCGCCTTCACACGAGGGTTATGGCACGGATTAATTGGCAGGAGCGGCCCACTTGAAAAAATCTAACTCTTCCACGCTACTGGTGGCTGGTGTTCATCAATCAACCGATGCCTACCCTAACACGCTATATCGGGTATGCCAGTTGCGAAGCCGGCTTGATACACGTGAAGTAAATTTCCCAATGTGGTCGACTACCACCGGGGGATGGAAAAGTACACGTTCACCGATAAAAACATTGTGGCGGGCGATCACCTCCCACCTGCAGGTGGCATGGGCCATTGGATGCATGCCGCACTGCAATATTATATATATTCCTTACCCTGCACCATTGGTCACATTGCTCGCATACCTGTTGCCGCATCGCCCACGTCGTATCATCGTGGATGGTTTCATTTCTCTGTACGACACGGTAGTTAATGATCGAAAACTGTGGTCGCCCAATGCACTACTGCCTCGGCTTTTATACAAATTAGAGCGGCATGCCTTCATCAAGGCAGACATCGTCTTGGTTGACACCTCGCAGAACGCCCAGTTTTATTCAAGATTATTTAATCTTCCTCCTGCACATTTTTTTGCACTACCATTAGCTACCAACGAAATTGACTATATACCCACGCCTTACTCACCATCAGGGGAACGTTGTCGCGTGCTATTCATCGGAACACTGGTTCCATTGCACGGAATATGCACGATAATTGAAGCTGCTCGCCGGCTGGCTTCGCGACAGGATGTTGAGTTTCAAATCATAGGCGATGGTGCCGATGCGCCATTACTTCAGGCGGCAATTGCAGATCTTGTGAATGTGACTTGGCAGCGAAGATGGTACTCTGCGGAGGAGTTGGCCAGCGAAATCAAAGCTTCAGACATTTGTCTGGGAGTTTTTGGCGATACTGACAAAACCCAACGGGTATGCCCCTACAAAATTTATTCATATTCATCAATTGGCCGGGCGATCATAACAGGCAATACGGATTGGCTTCAGTCGGCTGCCGGATCGTCCCTCACCCCTCCCTTCCTCGGCGTACCAGTGAACAACCCATCCGCCTTGGCTGACGCCATAGCCTTTCTGGCAGACGCGCCCCTAGAACGCATCCGCTTGGCCGAGTCAGCTAGGAGTTTTTACGCTACGCACCTTTCAAATGCGGCATCTATGCAGCTGCTGGAGCGTTTGCTATTCACCGAATCCAACGAAGCACGCCGTGAATAACACCGCTGCCCAGACACAGACACAGACACACCGTATGGCCACAAACTGCCCCCACAATTGAGCGCTGCTGTGGCCTTACTGAGGAACTGTTCATGACCAGCCCACTCGTCAGCATCTGCATATCCACCTACAACCATGAGCGATACATTGCTAGATGCTTGGAAAGCGTCGTGGCACAGCTATCCCCAGGTGAAATCGAAGTCTTGGTTGGCGACGACGGTTCAACGGACGGAACGCGAGAAATCGTTTCAACATATGCAAGGACTTGGCAAGGCATCGTGACACCGGTATTCAACGAGAAGAATCTCGGCCCCAGCGGCAATTTGAGCAATTTGATTGCACTTGCCAAGGGTCGATATATCGCTCACCTAGATGGTGACGATTACTGGCTTCCAGGCAAACTGAATGAACAACTCGCGATGTTGGACAAGTATCCACTGATGCCGGCTGTGGCATGCAATGCGCTGGTTATTTCCGACGATGGCAATCCGCTGGGCCTCTTCACGGACTACCCGAAAAAAGACATCGGATTGGATGACCTTGTCGGCCGAGGAAATTTCCTCTGTCACAGCAGCATCCTGTACCGGGCCACATACAAAGCGCGATTGCTGGAAGTCCCAGTACCTTATATCGACTACATGCTCCTTATCCGGCTAGCCATGGCCGGAAAGATAGGCTATTTACACGCCCCATTCGTCGCCTATCGCTGGAACTCAAGCACCTCAATGCGCACCGCGATGCGTGGCCTGGTTCACGAGAACTTCTGGCAGGCGCTGAAGTACGCGGCCGCAGGCGGTGTCTGCAGGACTGCGCAGCAAGCCGCCGTCGCTCGCTTCTTCGAACAAGTGCTGGTCGCCAACTTGATGCATGGAAAGATATACGCGGCGTGGTCATGGGCCCAGCGCTTGCACAAAGAAAGCCCTGTCCCCGTGACATGCGCGTTGCTACTTGGCGTATTGCGAGTACCTTTGTCCCTGTGGCGCTACTTGCGCAAGCGGCACGACAGCCGCCGATTCATGAAAGCCAGCGTGTTCTATCGGCGCTGAACCCAAGCCACTGCTGCCCAAGCAAGCGTGGCAAGCAGCGCCTCGGTACCCAGGGCCATTGCCACAGCACCGATCGCTCCCCATTGCGGAATAAACCAAGCGGCCAGCGCCAGCATGGCTGCAAGCCCTGTGCATTCAATGCTGATGCGTAGGGCCAGCCTACCTTGTGAGGTCAGGATGCTGGTGCCAAGCATACGCAGAGCATAAAGAGGCATCCACAGCGCCAGCCAACGCGCCAACTGCGCCGCCTGCGTGAACTGTTCGTAAACGCTCCATAGACCCCACCTCCCTCTGGAGAGGTTTTGCGTTTTACAGTGGCGTCGTTGGTTGGCAGTTCCAAGGCAGCAGCGCTTCGTAGGCTTCAACGCTGTTGGCCAGCGGCAGGCGTTCGAGGACATGGCGCAGCCAGGCGTAGGGCTCCTGGCCATTGGTCTTGGCGGTTTCCACCAGGCTGTAGAGTTGGGCGCTGGCGGTCGCGCCTTTCGGCGTGTCGCTGAACAGCCAGTTCTTGCGTAAGCGCTCCATAGACCCCACCTCCCTCTGGAGAGGTTTTGCGTTTTACAGTGGCGTCGTTGGTTGGCAGTTCCAAGGCAGCAGCGCTTCGTAGGCTTCAACGCTGTTGGCCAGCGGCAGGCGTTCGAGGACATGGCGCAGCCAGGCGTAGGGCTCCTGGCCATTGGTCTTGGCGGTTTCCACCAGGCTGTAGAGTTGGGCGCTGGCGGTCGCGCCTTTCGGCGTGTCGCTGAACAGCCAGTTCTTGCGACCTATGACGAAGGGCCGGATCGCGCGCTCGGCAGCGTTGTTATCGATCGGCAGGTGGCCAGCCTCGATGTAGCGTTCGAGTCGGCTCCAGTTGCTCGCCAGGTAGTTCACTGCTTTGCCCAGGGCATTCTGCGCCGTGACCTGCGGCTGGGTTTTCTCCAGCCAGGTCTTGAGCTGATCGAGGAGCGGTAGGCTGTGCTGCTGGCGGCCCCGGTAGCGCTGTTCATCGCTGGCATCCTTAAGTTCGCGCTCGATGCCGTAGAGCTTGTTGATCATCCCCAACGCGATGTCGGCACGCCCGGTTTTGCCCTTCGGTTGCACCTTTTGCGCTTCGACGAACTTGCGCCGCGCATGCGCCCAGCAGGCCAGGCGTTCAACACCTTGTTGTGCGGCCACGGCGTTGTAGCCGGCGTAATCGACGGTCATCAGGTAGCCGCGATAACCGTCGAGCAGGCGCAGCGGCACCTCCTGCGCGCGGCTGGTTGTGTAGTCGAAGAGGATCACCGGTTTGCCAGGCGGGCCACCGGTCTGCACCCACATCCAGGAGTGGCTGCTCGGATCGCGCCCAGGCTCCTTTAGCACCTGCACGCGGGTTTCATCGCAGTGGATCACCGGACTGTCCGTAAGCGCTCCATAGACCCCACCTCCCTCTGGAGAGGTTTTGCGTTTTACAGTGGCGTCGTTGGTTGGCAGTTCCAAGGCAGCAGCGCTTCGTAGGCTTCAACGCTGTTGGCCAGCGGCAGGCGTTCGAGGACATGGCGCAACCAGGCGTAGGGCTCCTGGCCATTGGTCTTGGCGGTTTCCACCAGGCTGTAGAGTTGGGCGCTGGCGGTCGCGCCTTTCGGCGTGTCGCTGAACAGCCAGTTCTTGCGACCTATGACGAAGGGCCGGATCGCGCGCTCGGCAGCGTTGTTATCGATCGGCAGGTGGCCAGCCTCGATGTAGCGTTCGAGTCGGCTCCAGTTGCTCGCCAGGTAGTTCACTGCTTTGCCCAGGGCATTCTGCGCCGTGACCTGCGGCTGGGTTTTCTCCAGCCAGGTCTTGAGCTGATCGAGGAGCGGTAGGCTGTGCTGCTGGCGGCCCCGGTAGCGCTGTTCATCGCTGGCATCCTTAAGTTCGCGCTCGATGCCGTAGAGCTTGTTGATCATCCCCAACGCGATGTCGGCACGCCCGGTTTTGCCCTTCGGTTGCACCTTTTGCGCTTCGACGAACTTGCGCCGCGCATGCGCCCAGCAGGCCAGGCGTTCAACACCTTGTTGTGCGGCCACGGCGTTGTAGCCGGCGTAATCGTCGGTCATCAGGTAGCCGCGATAACCGTCGAGCAGGCGCAGCGGCACCTCCTGCGCGCGGCTGGTTGTGTAGTCGAAGAGGATCACCGGTTTGCCAGGCGGGCCACCGGTCTGCACCCACATCCAGGAGTGGCTGCTCGGATCGCGCCCAGGCTCCTTGAGCACCTGCACGCGGGTTTCATCGCAGTGGATCACCGGACTGTCCAGCAGCCTGTCGCGCATCAGGTTGAGCAACGGTTGTAGCAGTTCGCCGCACTGGATCACCCAGCGCGCCAGGGTCTGCCGGGGGATGTCGATGCCATGGCGACTGAGCATCTTTTCGAAGCGATACAGTGGGATGCCGTCGGCGTATTTGCTGGTCAGCAGCATCGCCAGCACGCTCGGGCTGGCCAGGCTTTTCTCGATCAGTTGGGCCGGCTTGTCAGCGGTGACCGGCGCGCTTTCGCAGGCCTTGCAGGCATAGGTCTTGCGAATGTGGCGGATCACCTGAACCTGCATCGGGATGATTTCCAGCTGCTCGCTGGTTTCTTCGCCGATGGCCTGCTTGCGGCAACCGCATTCGCAGGTCAGTTCGTGTTCGGGCAGTTCGTGGATGACCTCGACACGCGGTAGTTCGGCCGGTAACGGCTTGCGCTTGCCGCGGCGCTTGGTCGGCGCAACGACTTCTTCCTCGACCTCAGCGGCCGGAGCTTCAGCCGCCGCTTCGGCCAGGCTTTCCGCTTCGTTGAACATCTCTAGCTGCGGTGAATCCGGGTCGCTGCTCTGCTCGGATTTACGGCCGAACAGGCGCTGGATCAACAGCGCGTTTTGTTCGCGCAGGCGCTCGATCTGCCCATCCTTGTCCTTGGCCAATTCCTGCGCCGACGACAACACCTCAGCGAGCAATTGCTTGAGCGCGGCGGGGTCATCAGGAAGGGTTTCGGGCACAGAAATCATGCCGTGGATTATACCGGCTCAGGTGACGAACCTAGGGGTCAAAACCTGGTGCGGCCGGTTGCGCCACAGGTCGATACCGTCCAACAACCAGTTCAACTCCTGGGCCGTCAGCACGATCGCATCTTCGCCAGGTTCCGGATGCGACTTGAAGCGTTCAGCCTCCAATCGCTTGAGCCACAGGCAAAAGCCGTTGCGCTCCCAATACAAAATCTTCACCCGGCTGCGCGCGCGGTTGAGGAAGACGAACAGCACCGGGTCGAACACCGCCACCTTGATATCCAGCTCGACCAGGGCGGCCAGGCCATCGATGGATTTTCGGAAATCCACCGGCTTGGGGTATAGATAGACTTTTTCGACTTTGGCGTCGGGGCGCATCATGACGGCTGGCTCCAGAAAGAAATTGGAGCTCAGCATTGGCTGGCCTGCGGATCATTTGTAGATGAGGTTTATGGAGCGCTTACAACTGTTCGCCCAGCAGCATGGGGATGAATTGTGCCAGCCATTGCAAGGCCAATCCGCCCACGACCGACCAACCAAGAATCGCGACAAGAGAGTACCGCAGCAATCGCCCCTGCGCCGAGTCGTTGCGGAACAAGCGCGGCTGAATGGCGCCAATCAGGGAAACAATCGGCAAAGCCATCACGCTTGCGAATCGATAGGCGGCCGCATAGACTCCGGCCACCTCTCCACCACCCACATACAAAGCTGCGGCTTTATCCAACTCAGTCGTGGCATTGCCTGTGACCCACAAGGCGGAGAACGCCGCGCCTTCACGTGCTTCCCCAATCGACCAAGCGAATGGGTGGCGCAACGGTTTGAGCAGTAGAACAACCGATAGATATGCCAAGCCTGCACCCAGCAAACTGGCTAATGCATGCAGCAAGGCATAGCCACCAATTCCATGTTCTGCCGAGCAAAGCCAGAACGCCATTGCGGCCATCAGCCGCGCGAACGCATTGATCGCCGGAAGTGCGCTGTGCCACCCCATCCTTTCATGGGCCTGGAAAGCATGACTGCAGAGCACGACAAACGGTGCGCAGATGAGATCAGCACAAGCAATCGCCAGCAGCAAAACCCAACCATACTGAACCGGAGAAAGAACCAGAAAAATCACTACGAGCAGGCTACCGCTGCACGCGCTCAATACAACAGATTGCCGCCAATAGCGACCAAAGCTTTCTGGCTTGCGCGCAACATTCTTCAGTAGGAGCATGGCTCCGCCAAAACCGGACAGACCTCCTAGCGTGACAGCAAGACCCAGCATGCCAGACAGCGCACCCAATCCGCTGGCACCAAGCGCGTGTGCGATGACGATCATCCATGCGGCTTGACAGACTACCCTGACAGCCTGCCAGAAAGAGGCCAGCAACGTGTTGCTGGCTAGGCGGCCTCGCATGCGGATCAGGGCTTGACCCAGCGCATGAACGGCTCGCGCGGGTTCATGCCGTGGCGATGCGGATCCATGTCTGCCAACAGGTCTCCATGAACTTGTACGCGGGACAAAAGGCCGGCATATATGATGCGTTCAAAAATATCTGCTCCATAGAGGCGCACATGATCCTCCTGCCCATACAGAGCCAGGCGGGCGGCATCCGAACTGATATGAGGGAGAGCGAGGCTGCGCTCAAGCTTCGCTGCATATGGTGTTTGCAGAATGGCGTGTCCGCCAGGCTTGAGGACACGCACGATTTCACGCAATGCGGTGATGTCGTCCGGTACATGCTCCAGCACGTGATTTGCGATGAGCAGATCAAAGTGTTCATCAGGGAACTGCATCATGGTGATGTCCACGCGCGTGATCTGGGCATCCCTAGGAAACAGATCGCCCTGGACGTATTCAACTGGCCCGGCGGCCTTGATACGCAGGCGCAAATTCTTTTCCGGAGCGAAATGGAGCACGCGCTTGCCCGCCAGCTCTAACAAGCCAGTGCGTTGCATGTAGGCCAGCAGGTGGCGTTCGCGGTCAGTGGAGCCGCAATGCGGGCACCTGAAGCGCTCCAGATCGGAGCCTACCAAATCCAGATATCTCAGGATGGGGGACAGCGAAGCCGCACCGATCCTGTACGGCAAGAAGCCCGGCACGCGTCTATCACAGACGTTGCAATAGCCAGGAGAAAGCCGCATGAGCGCACGCGCGTATCCAAATACACGCTTTGCTGTCGGAAAAAACAGGGATCGTTGGAAATTGCGCATAATAAAATTGAATATGATCAAAAATTGCAGGGAGCATCTAAATTGAAAAATGCCTGAAGCTAACCCAGTCATTTCGTGTTGCCAAGGCTCACTTCTGCAAGGAGTTCCCGCTCTAGCTCCAGTAAATCCCTGGAGCGATCACGTAACTTTCGCGCGGGCGTACCTGAATATATTGACCAGGATTCCAAATCTTTTGTTACTAAGGAAAGAGCCCCAACGGATGCTCCTTCGTTGGCGGTTACGCGAGGCAAGATAACGGTACCAGCACCTACAATCACATGCCTACGGAGCGTTACTAGGCCAGACGTCACACCTGTGTATTTCGCTGGCACAGTTGGATTTGTTAGAGTTCGGCCTGAATAATCATCAGTGCCAGTATATATTTTCACACCAGCAGACAAGCCTGAAAAATCTTCGAGCACGACACCACTTCCGGCATAAATACCACAATATCCTGCAATGTGAACAAATGAACCGATTTTTGCGAAACCACTTCCAGCGGCAATGATGGTGCAATGCCCGTCTATACGAACATTGTCGCCAAACTCAATGTTTTCCAACCCAATGATCGTGCAGTTTTTGGCAATTCTAACGTTTACTCCAACGGTTTTGAAACCGATGTTTACGAGTTGGTCGCTGGTGTAATAACCGGGATCGAAAGGATTGTTGTTCATACACCTAAAGCCCCCGAATTATAAATACTTCATGAACATCAACCGACTAAAGCGTAGCTCCTGAAAAATGTCGCAAGACTGCTCAATTCAGTCCACGCAAGGCAAAAGCGCCAAGCGGGTGATGACAACCTCCGCTGACATCGAGCCATGGCGGTCACGAGGCATTTCATAAGGAAACTTTGCTGCGAATAACATCGC
This sequence comes from Pseudomonas anguilliseptica, assembly GCF_900105355.1. NCBI lineage: Bacteria > Pseudomonadati > Pseudomonadota > Gammaproteobacteria > Pseudomonadales > Pseudomonadaceae > Pseudomonas > Pseudomonas anguilliseptica. Next base: position 2,721,372 of record NZ_FNSC01000001.1, on the reverse strand, counting down.
ACACGGTTTGAATTTGTTGGAAAGTAATGCTTGCGCCTGCTGGCAACACCATTACCTGCTCCGCCATCGTCTGCGGAAGCACAAGTCCTGCGTGCGGGAACAAATCTCGATACGGCTGCATCAGATGGCAACCGGGCCAGAAATATCTGCGCGCCAAAATGTTTTCGGCTTGCAGCGTCGCGATGAGATCATCGCGGCACACCGGGCAATCGATGCCCACTTCCACAACCACATAGTGATAGCTATTGCGCTCACCAGAGTCATAACTCAGTACTTTGATGCCGGGAATGTCAGCCAACGCTTGATTGTAGGCATCATGGTTGCGGCGGTTGGTCTCCACCAGCTCATCAAACCCATCCAAGTTCGCCAGCCCCATCGCCGCACACACTTCGATCATCTTACCGTTAGTCCCGGGATGGATGACGTTGTCGTAGCCCTTGAAGCCAAAGTTGCGCATCAAGCGCATCGCTTCGGCCAGTTCGTCGTCATTGGTGGTAACGGCGCCCCCCCTCCATCGCATTGAACGATTTGGTGGCGTGAAAGCTGAATACCTCGCAAGCACCAAACTGGCCGATGCCCTGCCCCTGATAACTGCTGCCAAAGGCGTGTGCTGCATCGAACATCAGCTTTAGTCCGTGCTCATCAGCAATGGCCTGCAACTCGTCCACCGGCGCGGCGCGCCCCCAGACATGCACGCCAATGATGCCACTGGTACGCGGCGTAATCATGCGGCGTACAGCGACAGGATCAAGGTTGTGCGTCGCAGGGTCAATATCGGCAAAGATAGGAGTGATGCCTTGCCAATACAGCGCATGCGCGGTAGCAACAAAGGTCCAAGAAGGCACAATAACCTCACCCGCCAGACCCAAAGCGCGGATGGCGATTTCCAGCGCAATGGTTCCATTACACATGGCAACGCAGTGCTTGACACCCAATTTATCGGCAACACGTTGCTCAAACTCCTGCACCAATGGGCCGTTGTTGGTCAGCCAGCGATTGTCCAGCGCACGGGTGACGCCCGCCAGAAACTTATCGCGGTTCATGATATTTGGCTGACCAACATGTAGCGGTTGCAAAAATGCAGGCGGCGCACCGTGAATTGTCAGATCAGCCTCTCCCATGATTTTTTTGCTGCCCATTCACTCCCCCTTGTACATCAGAGCAGTGATCTGCTCCGAGATCAGCCCCATCAAGAACACCATCACCGCCCCGCTGTAAAGCAAGGCACTCATATTGGTGAAGCGACCAAAGCTGTACAGCGTATAGCCATACCAACCTGAGGCCAGCATGAACATGATCAAAGCCACCGGCGCAAATATTTTCAACGGTGAATATAAGGTGCCGATCTTAAAGATGATGAGCAAAAAGCGCGAACCGTCGCGCAGCAGGCGGATATGGCTGTTACCGATACGCTGGGCCGCGTGAATCGGAACATAGGCCACCGAATAGCCCGCACGAAAAAAGGCCATGGTACTGGTGGTGGGGTAGGAAAAACCGTTGGGTAACAGATAAAGAAACTCGCGGAATTTATCCGCCCGTACAGCACGGAAACCGGAAGTCAGGTCCTCTACCCGATGCCCCGTCATCCAGCTCGCCAAACGGTTGTACAAGCCGTTGGCCAGCCCGCGCCCCACACTGGCTTGCGAACCTTTCTGGCGCGCCCCCACGACCATGTCGTGCCCCTGCTCGATCAACGCTAACAGGCGGGGAATATCCGCCGGATCATGCTGACCGTCTGCATCCATAAACACGATGATCTCGCCACTGGCGGCGCGCGCGCCACTTTTAATCGCCGCACCATTGCCTTTGCTGTAGGAGTGATGCACCACCCTGGCCCCGGCTGCTTCGGCAACCGCTGCCGTGCTGTCCGTGGAGCCATCATTGACCACAATTACCTCGGCGTCAGGGTAATGCTGGCGGATGCCGGCAACTGTTGCACCAATGGCGGCAGATTCGTTCTTGGCGGGGAGGATGATGCTGATCGTCATGGAGCTTCCGTGGGAGTTTTTTTGGTCTTTATTGCCTCTCTCAAGGCACCTTTCAGATAGGTTATATCCTGCTCGTAGGACATCCGCGAGCGCTTTAGTTTGCGCGAATCTTGATGTGCAAGCACTTGAGTAGCCTGCTCCAGCAACGCTAGCGCCATCTCTGGATATCCGCCTTCCGCCATTTCCGCCACCATGGCAAGCGCAGCGTCAATCTCCTGATAGCGGCTGATTGCCTGACTGTAATACCCATAAGCTTGTGCAGCATCACCAATGCGCAGGTATAGCTGAGCACGCAGGTAGGCTTCCAGGCGCATAAACAGCGGGAACTGGCCGTACACCGGGCTGCTTGCCATCGCATCCAACAACGCCAGGCTATAGCGAGCATAGTCGAGAGGATAGCTTGCGGCACTTTCACCCGTCACACGCTCTACTAGAATACGTATGCCAGCCACCGTTTGCGCATCGAACTCCTGCGATTTGAGGCGTTCGCCTGCCTGGATAAAATCCTGCTCACTGGCCTGCCCTACCCAGACCTTCTGCAACAGCAGGCGAGCAGTCAGCAGCGAGCTATGCGGCAAACGTCCGCTCGCTGCCAGCACATAGCCATTGGCCTTTTCATAGTCACCATTATTCATGTAATAGGCGGCCACCGAGTTGATGGCTCGTGGCGAGTTGGTAGCGGACTGCACCCAATACAGCTCCAACTTGTCGTTATCACTCCATAGCGATGCACGCAACCAACTCATAGAGGCGAGAATACCCAGCACAGCAACGGCCAGCGCCGGCAACAGCTTGAAACGACTACTGTAGATGACGCAGTAGTAGGCCAGCGGCAGAAACAGGAACAGCGATGCCAGATAGTTGCGATGCTCGAAGTACAGTTCAAGCCCGACGACGGTGGACTCCATCAAGTGGGAGGCAAAGAAGAACAGTACACCCAGACTAATCAACGGCGCCTTTTTACCAACAGCAAAAGCAAAAGCCAGCAGAGCTACAAGAAATGCAATGGCAGAGAAAGTGCTAGCCGGCTCAAACAAGCCCTTGGAAATGACATAGCCATCCTGATAAAGACCATTGCCTTCAATTCTCGGTACGAACAGGTGCAGTAGGTATTCGCAGACAATTCGAGACTCTGTCAGCAGCCGCTGAATTTGATTAAAATTTCGATTGGGCCAGGGGTTATCCGAAAAATCGATAACACAGGCTAGCAGCGCAAAAATAGCCAGCGAGGGCAACCAGAGAAACAGGGCGCGCCACTGCCACGCAGGCCTACCTTCTTTCGGCAGGCAGTACTCGATCACCAGCACCAGCAACGGCAGCAGCGCACCGTTCTCCTTACTGAAGGTAGCCAGCAAGGTTCCAGCCGCCAGGCCCAAACTCATGAGTATATATGCGCGTCGCGGGCGCATGGCCAACTGCAGTCGGCCATAGAGATACAGAACAATCCCGGCCAGACAAAACAGCGTCGCCAGTTGCGCCATACGCTGCACCACATATAGCGTTGTAGATACCATGTAGGGGTGCAGCAGCCAAAGAGCACAGGCCAACGCAGCAACCCATTGCGCCTGACTTTCACTGACGCTTTTAAGGTTGCGCACGAGCAATAAGGCGGCCCAGCACAGCAGCAGACCACACAGAATATGAATCAGAAGATTGGTCTGCTTAAACCAGGGGGCTTGGCTAGGCCAGGTATTGTCATCCAACAGAAAGCTGAGCAATGCGATAGGACGCCCCGTAGGCCCGGACTCGCCGCTAAAAACAAACGCCTGAAAGGTTTCCCAGTTAATTACGCCACCGAGATACCCCATCGCTTCTAGATTCGGATAATCATCAAATAAAAAACCGCCTGCCACCCCCGGAAAATAGCACGCGAAAGCCAGAGCCATAATGGCATATAGAAAAAATACAGCTCTCACTTCTTTAGACATTTACTTAGCACCAAAAAAAACGCCCGCAAAATGCGGGCGTATGCAAACAAGATATTTAGGTGCGGCAGTTCGAAGGACGGAACTTAGCATCAACCGGGTTAGTGGCGCCGGCCTTACAGGTCCACTTAACCGACCCCGCTGCAGTGAAGGGACTGAGAACCAAGGTACTGTCGCTTGCTACCTTCGCATTGTAGGTGATAGTGATCATACCATTCGCACCAACTGCTACCGACGTAACTGCGTTACCGTTAATGGACCCCGCAGGGGCAAGGCCTGCCAAGGTGTTGCTGTCAGGGAAAGCCCCGATAGACGAAAAGTACTCAGTAACCGTGGTTTTTGCGCCAGACGCCAGACTCAAGCCCTCGGAGACATGGGAACGTTTGGTGTAATCCTGATAAGCCGGCAGCGCAACAGCCGCCAGAATACCGATGATCGCAACCACAATCATCAATTCGATCAGGGTAAAGCCTTTTTGCATTTGAGCTTTCATATAGCATCTCCTAGTTATGTTCAGGTCAGCGACCTACACCAACCCAATGCACCCTTCGTGCCAATTCTTAAACAGCTATTTTAGGCAAGCCCTGCAAGCCAATAACGCAGCACCGCCACACCCTGCCGGCACTAACCGCCTTTTTTTGTCACCCTCCAGCTTTGCGTTTGGCACGCATCAATCAACTAGGCTATAAGGCAAGGATTGTTATGGAGCCTGCAATGAACGATAGTGTGTCCCTTACCGGCCTTGCCCGCCAGATGGTTCTGGCAGAACTACTGGATGAAAAAACCGCTCAACAGGCGCAGAGCCAGGCCCAGCGCAATAAACTGTCGCTGGTCACTTATCTGGTGCAGAACAAACTGGTTAAAAGTCGCGTGCTTGCCGAGCTTGCCTCCGAGCAGTTTGGCGTATCCTTCGTCGATCTGAATTCGATAGACAAAGAAAGCCAACCCAAGGATCTAGTAACCGAAAAGCTGGTGCGCCAACACCGCGTGCTGCCGCTATGGCGTCGCGGCAACAAGCTATTTATCGCTGTTTCCGACCCCACCAATCACCAAGCTGTCACCGACATCCAGTTCAGCACCGGAATGAACACCGAAGCCATCCTGGTGGAAGACGACAAGCTTGGTGAGGCTATCGAAAAATTCTTCGACTCGACCACAAGCGGAATAGACGACCTAGGGGATATAGATCTCGACGGCCTGGATGTTGAAGCGGTCAGTGACGATGCGCAGGACAACGGGGACAGCAATGCTGCCGATGACGCGCCAGTAGTACGCTTTGTCAATAAGATATTGCTGGATGCCATTAAAGGCGGCTCATCTGACCTACACTTTGAGCCCTACGAGAAGGCATATCGCGTACGCTTTCGCACAGACGGCATTCTGCATGAGATAGCTCGGCCGCCCATCCAGCTATCACCACGCATTTCTGCTCGATTGAAGGTTATGGCAGGCCTGGATATTTCCGAGCGCCGCAAGCCGCAGGATGGACGCATCAAAATGCGCATATCTAAAAGCAAATCAATCGACTTTCGTGTAAGTACCTGCCCAACCCTGTGGGGCGAAAAGATCGTAATGCGGATTCTTGACTCCTCCAGCGCGCAGATGGGTATCGACGCACTCGGTTATGAAGAGTCGCAAAAAGAGCTCTATATGTCCGCCCTGAAGCAGCCACAGGGCATGATCCTGGTGACAGGCCCTACCGGCTCTGGCAAAACGGTCTCTCTCTATACAGGCCTGAATATCCTCAATACCGTTGACGTAAACATCTCCACCGCTGAAGACCCCGTGGAAATCAATCTGGAAGGCATCAACCAAGTCAACGTAAACCCCAAACAGGGCATGGATTTTACTGCCGCACTGAAGTCATTCCTGCGTCAGGACCCGGACATCATCATGGTCGGCGAGATTCGCGACCTGGATACCGCGTCCATCGCTATCAAAGCAGCGCAAACCGGCCACATGGTGATGTCCACGCTGCACACCAATAGCGCAGCAGAAACCCTGACTCGCCTGCGCAATATGGGCGTGCCGTCGTTCAATATTGCTACGTCGGTCAACCTGATTATTGCTCAGCGTCTGGCGCGCAAACTCTGTAATAACTGCAAAAAGGAAATACAGGTTCCCCGCGAGGCCCTACTCGAGGAAGGTTTCCCGGAAAACAAAATCGACACCTTCAAGATTTATGAACCTACAGGCTGCGAAAACTGCAATGGCGGTTACAAAGGCCGTGTTGGGATTTATGAAGTGGTTAAAAACACGCCAGCCCTGCAACGGATTATCATGGAGGAAGGCAACTCTATTGATATCTCCATCCAGATGCGCAAAGACGGCTTTAATGACCTGCGTACCTCAGCGCTGCTGAAGGCCATGCAAGGCGTTACCAGCCTCGCTGAAGTGAACCGCGTGACTAAGGACTAACCGATGGCCGTTAAAGCACTAAAAACCAGTACCTTCGCCTGGGAGGGCACCAATAAACAAGGTGCCAAAATAAAAGGCGAGGCTAGCGGCCAGAACCCCGCACTGGTAAAGGCGCAACTGCGCAAACAGGGCATTAACCCGACCAAGGTGCGCAAAAAATCTGCCTCACTGTTCAGTGCCGGAAAAAAAATCAAACCAATGGACATCGCGCTGTTTGCACGGCAGATGGCCACCATGATGAAGGCCGGCGTACCACTGTTACAATCCTTTGACATTATTGCCGAGGGCGTAGACAACCCTAATATGCGCAAGCTGGTTGATGACATCAAACAGCACGTTGCGGCTGGTAATAGCTTTGCGGCTGCCCTCAGAACTCGTCCAGAATACTTTGATGACCTGTTCTGCAACCTGGTGGATGCAGGGGAGCAAGCAGGTGCCCTGGAAAACCTGCTGGACCGAGTTGCGACCTACAAAGAAAAGACCGAAGCGCTTAAAGCAAAAATCAAAAAAGCAATGAACTACCCCATTGCGGTGGTGCTGGTGGCGGTCATTGTTTCGGCTATTTTGTTGATCAAAGTAGTGCCGCAATTTGAATCTGTATTTGCCAACTTTGGCGCTGAACTCCCAGCATTTACGCAGTTTGTAATCGGCATATCTCAGGCCCTGCAAAAGTGGTGGTTCATCATCTTGATTGGCATGCTTGCCACAGCCTTTGCTTTTGCTGAAACCAAGAAGCGTTCGGAGAAATTCCGTAACTGGCTCGACCGAACAGCACTGAAAGCACCGATTGTAGGTGACATCATCTACAAATCCTCCGTTGCGCGTTACGCCCGCACCCTGGCAACCACATTTGCAGCTGGCGTACCACTGGTGGAGGCGCTGGACTCTGTAGCTGGCGCCACCGGCAATATCGTGTTCAAGAATGCGGTGAATAAAATCAAGCAGGATGTCAGTGCCGGTATGCAGCTGAACTTCTCCATGCGCAGCACCGGAGTATTCCCCTCAATGGCCATCCAAATGACCGCCATTGGTGAAGAGTCCGGGGCACTGGATATGATGCTGGATAAAGTCGCCAGCTATTACGAGGCTGAAGTTGATAACGCGGTAGATGGCCTGACCAGCTTGATGGAGCCGCTGATTATGTCGGTACTTGGCGTTCTTGTCGGCGGCCTGATCATTGCCATGTACCTGCCTATCTTCCAGCTGGGTGCTGTTGTTTAACCTATGTCAGTAATCGACTTTTTGGCCAGCCATGTGCTGGCCTTTGTTTTATGCGCACTGCTTATTGGCTTGCTGGTCGGTAGCTTCCTCAATGTATTGATTTACCGCCTACCAAAAATGATGCAGCGCGAGTGGCGTGAACAGGCTCGCGAAATATTGGAGCTGTCCACTGAAGCACCGGCCGCAACATTCAACCTGGTATTGCCTAACTCAAGCTGCCCGCACTGCGCCCACGAAATAAAACCCTGGGAAAACATTCCGATTATCAGCTACCTGTTTCTGCGCGGCAAGTGCTCGAGCTGTAAAGCGTCGATCAGCATGCGCTACCCACTGGTTGAGCTGGCCTGCGGCTTGTTGTCGGCCTTTATCGCGTGGCACTTCGGTTTTACCTGGCAGGCTGGCGCGATGCTCCTGTTGACCTGGGGCTTGCTAGCGATGAGCCTGATCGATGTTGACCACCAGTTGCTGCCGGATTCACTGGTGCTGCCGCTGCTGTGGCTCGGCTTGATTGCAAACAGCTTCGGTCTATTTACTCGCCTGGAGGGTGCGCTCTGGGGCGCGATTGCCGGCTACTTGAGCCTGTGGTCGGTGTACTGGCTGTTCAAGCTGGTAACAGGTAAGGAAGGAATGGGTTATGGCGACTTCAAGCTGTTGGCCATGCTCGGTGCTTGGGGTGGTTGGCAGGTATTGCCTCTAACCATATTGCTGTCTTCGCTAGTTGGCGCGGTACTGGGTTTGATTATGTTGCGCCTGCGTAACGCGGAAACCAGCACACCGATCCCCTTTGGTCCTTATCTGGCGATTGCCGGCTGGATTGCCTTACTTTGGGGTGAGCAAATCACCTCCAGCTACCTGCAGATTGCCGGGCTCTGATAAAACGATGTAGTCCGAATGCAATTCGGGCTACGTCACCACACCGGAAAGCGCCAGCACCTCGCGGACATGCCCCACCTCTTCCGTTCGCCAGCAGCCAAGCTGCTGCACTACAATCGCGCCCTTGGATGACCAACACGAGCGCGCGCCTTGACGAAAAAACCCTGGATCCTTGGCCTTACCGGCGGCATTGGCAGCGGCAAAAGCGCTGTGGCCCAGCACTTTATCGATCTTGGCGTGCATCTGGTCGACGCTGATCATGCGGCACGCTGGGTGGTTGAGCCTGGCAAGCTGGCGCTGGCCAAGATAGCCGAGCACTTCGGCAGCGATGTGTTGCAGGCCGACGGCCAGCTTAATCGCGCAGCATTGCGCAGCCTGGTTTTTGCCGACGCCAATGAGCGGCGCTGGCTTGAAGCCCTGCTGCATCCGCTGATCGGCCAGGAAATCATCCAGTACCTGGCGCGTGCAGAATCACCCTATGCCATTCTGGTTTCGCCATTGCTGGTCGAGTCAGGCCAGCACAAGCTAACCCAGCGCATACTGGTGGTGGACGCCCCCGAGCAGCTGCAAGTGCAGCGCACCACGGCTCGCGATCAGAGCTCTAGCGAGCAGGTGCAGGCTATTCTCCAGGCCCAGGCCAGCCGTGAAGAACGCCTACGCCACGCCCACGATGTGCTGCTAAATGACCAAGATCTACCCTGGCTGCAAGCCGAAGTGGAGCGACTCCACACCTTTTACCTGAGCCTACGCGGAGGCCAAACATGAGTACGCCAACCCTAGTCCCCTGCCCCACCTGCAGTGCGCCCGTCGAATGGGGCCCGCAAAGCCCGAGCCGGCCCTTCTGCTCTGAACGCTGCAAGCTGATCGACCTCGGCGCCTGGGCCTCGGAAGAGCATGCGATTGCCGGTAACCCACTGGAAGATGACGTGTTCTCTGGCGAACTGCCCCTGCGCGAACACTGACCGTCAGGGCCGCATAAAGCCGTAGTCGCGCTCGTCATCCAGATTGTCAGCGAGAAACTGCAGCTCGGCGGCCAAATCCACCGCGCTGCGCCCAACCCGACTGCGCTCGACCACTGCACTGAGCAACGCCCTCAGCGCCATCGCCTGATCAAAACCCTGCACCTCGACACCCTGCAAACTCTGCTCGATTACCTGCCTTGCCCATTGATGCACACCCATGTCACGCCCTCCCTATTGGTAGATAAAAGATCGCGCATAGCCGTTCGCGTAGTTTGATCTGAATCAAGCTACGCAACGCAATCGAAACGCTGAAGGGTGCGCCATCAGCGCGGCAGATCATCATCCTTCCAGGGCGCAGCCAGATAACGCGTACGGTTGAAGGTCTCCAGCCAGTCTGGATAGAACACCACCAGCGCCGTTACCAGCATGCCATTGATAAAGGCTTCGGGAAAAATCACCAGCCAGAGATAGCCGATGAAGTCCTCCAGCCAGGGCGGCATCGGGAACAACCCATCTACCCAAAGCAAGGTGAAAGCGGCAGCGATACACAGCAATGCCGCCAGCGCAGCGGCGAAGAAGCCACTGCAGAAGATGTAAACGAACAGATTTCGCGGCTGCTTTTTCTCAACCCAAATCGCACAGGCTTCGGTCACCCACACAGGTATCACCACCAGCAACACACCGTTAACCCCAAGCGCGGCAAGATCCTGCTTACCCAGTGCAAGCAAACTCAGCTGGGCAATAAACCCCACCAGCATGGCCAACGGCCAGTCCAGCAATAAGGTGACCGCCGTCATGCCGATAAAGTGATAGGACAGACCCGAGTCGAAATCCCGACGCACCAGCCACAGCACAAACAGCGCCAGCGTCGTGCCGCCGAGCAGATGCTGACGGCGCAGATCACTGCACAGCTCGACCCAGGGCGCACGCCAGATCGCCCAGCACAGCAGTGGAAGATAGATCAGCCAACCCAGTATCTGACTGGTGGAAGACAGCAAGTGCGCGGCAATCATGCGGAACAATCCCCAAGCCATCGTGGCCGACTTGTGCAGTCTACAACTGCGGCCTTCAGCAACACATGATAAGTCCGCAACAACCGTCGCAGAGGGGTACCAACAACCCAAGTGCGCAAGCTAAGCTGAGCCCATGGATGACTCAGACTACCTGCGCCTGCTGACGCATCAGGCCGAACAAGCCAACGCCTTCCTCTCTAACGCGCGCAAGTGGGAGCGCGAGCGCTGGGTTTGCCAGCGCCTGCTGCAAGCGCTGAACGTCAGCCACCGCCTGGATGAGCTCAGCGCCGCAGGCCATGAGCCGCCTGACGTGCTGTTCCGCGAGGCCAGCTTTGAAGTGTTCTTCGTCCTCGACGAGGGCCGCCGCCTGAATGATGAATGGCGCGCCGAACTGGAGCGGCGCCGCAGTGCGTTTTCCCTCAGTCAACTGGTACGCCGCGAAGCCAAGCCACGGCGTATCGCCGCAGCCGAACTACAACAACGGCTGACCCCAACCCTGCGCAAGAAAGCCCACAACTATAAAGAGCGCGGCCTTGATCTGGGCGAGCTGGACCTGCTCGCCTACGTCAACCTGAAGCGCGCCGTACCGGACTTCAACAGCCACTTTCCGCCGCCGACCGAGTTTCTCCGCCAGGGTTGGCGCTCGCTGTCACTGGTCGGCCCGACTTTTGCGCGCGTACTTTTCGCCCACCCGGACGCTCCGGACTTTCTGCGTAACAACCTCGGCCGCTCCGTACTCTTCGACGTGGGCATCAGCCTGTGAGCCCTTTGCACGAATTGCTCGCGGCCGTGCCGCAACAGGGCTGCGTGCGCTGGATTGGCGTGCGCGCCGCCTCGCGAGCAGAAATGATTGAGCTGGAGGCCGTCGAAGCGCGCCGCGAAGCCGGCCTCACCGGCGACCACAGCCGGCCAGGGCCGCGCAATGCCCGGCCGGTCACCCTGATCCAGTGGGAACACCTGGCAGTGATCAGCGCATTGATGGGCCGCCCAGCTGAACAGCCAATCAGCGCACCTGAACTACGGCGCAATATCGCCGTCAGCGGCATCAACCTGTTCAGCCTCAAGGGCCGGCGTTTTCGCCTTGGCCAGGCGATTCTGGAAACCACGGGTTGGTGCCAACCCTGTGCAAAGCTGGAAGAACGCTTGGGCCTCGGCACCTTTCAAGCCATGCGCGGCCACGGCGGAATTACCGCACGCGTGCTACAAGGGGGCATTATTCGCCTGAATGACACCCTGCGCGTTGAGCCTTTATAGGCCGCACGGCTAGAATGCCCAGCACTTCAGTCGGCAATCGATCCCATCAATTGCCAACCGGCCCCTTAATTCGAGGCACGCATGTCCAGTCGCCTGAACCCTGATGATCTAAAACGTGTCGAGCAATACCTCAGCGCTCCGCAGCATCAGGTCGAGCGCCAGCCGTTCAAGGTCTGGCGACTGTTGCTGATCATCGTGATCATCGTGATTGGCCTGGGTGTACTGAGCCGTCTTCTGAGTCGACTGGTGCTATGAGCTGCTTAGCGCTCGCCCACAACGACTCACCACTTTTTCTTAAAAGCCTTGTGAGCGTGTCTGATGACTCATCAAATCGTAATTGTCGGCGGCGGCGCCGGCGGACTGGAGCTTGCTACCCGCCTGGGTAGAACCCTGGGTAAGCGCGGCCAGGCCAGGATCACCCTGGTCGACGCCAACCTGACGCATATCTGGAAACCACTGCTGCATGAAGTGGCCGCTGGCTCGCTGAACTCCTCCGGCGACGAACTCAACTACGTAGCGCAAGCCAAGTGGAATCACTTCGAGTTCCAGCTGGGGCGGATGTGCGACCTTAATCGTGCAGAAAAGCGTATCAGCCTGGCCGCGACCCTGGATGAGCAGGGCCAGGTGCTGATGCCTGCGCGCGAACTGAGTTACGACAGCCTGGTCATCGCCGTGGGCAGCACCACTAATGATTTCGGCACCGCCGGCGCCGCCGAGCACTGCCTGTTTCTCGATACCCGCGAGCAGGCCGAACGCTTCCATCATCAATTGCTCAGCCATTACCTGCGCGCCCATGCCAGCCAAGGTGCGGCAACAGAGCTGATCAACATCGCTATCGTCGGTGCCGGCGCCACGGGCGTTGAGCTAGCGGCCGAGTTGCACCACGCAGCGCGTGAACTGGCGGCCTACGGCCTGGATCGGATCAGCCCGGAAAACATGCGCATCACCCTGATCGAAGCCGGCACGCGGGTATTGCCAGCCCTGCCGGAGCGCATTAGTCAGCCAGTGCACAAAACCCTGGAGAAGCTTGGCGTAACCGTACTTACCGGCGCAGCCGTCAGCCAGGTGACTCGCGAGGCGCTGCATACTGCGCAAGGCCAGGTTATTCCAGCCACCTTGAAGGTCTGGGCCGCAGGGATTCGCGCACCTGATTTCCTTAAAGAGCTGGACGGCCTGGAAAGTAATCGCATCAACCAGCTACAGGTGCGCCTGACGCTGCAGACCACCCTGGACGACAACATCTTTGCCTTCGGCGACTGCGCCGCCTGCCCACAACCCGGCAGCGAGGGCCGCAACGTGCCGCCCCGCGCACAAGCGGCGCACCAGCAAGCCTCGCTACTGGCCAAATCGCTGAAACTGCGCATTGAAGGCAAAGCCCTGCCCGAGTATCGCTACCGCGATTACGGCTCACTGATCTCGCTGTCGACCTTCTCGGCGGTCGGCAACCTGATGGGCAACCTGACCGGCAGCGTGATGCTCGAAGGCTGGCTGGCCAGGATGTTCTACGTATCGCTCTACCGCATGCATCAGATCGCCCTGTATGGCGTAACCCGCACGCTACTGATGATGCTCGGCGACCGCATCGGCCGCAGCACCGAGCCGCGCCTTAAGCTGCACTAAGCTGATCCAGCAAAACCCGTAAAAGCGGGCCATGACCACCAAGTGATGATCGCGGCCATGGTCCGTTTTTACATTTATTTAAGCGCCAGAACGGTTGCCGGCATAAATCGCGGACAATAAAAAACCCGCACTAGGCGGGTTTTTTATCATTCAAGCATGCTTGAAATGGTGGGTCGTGTGGGATTCGAACCTACGACCAATTGGTTAAAAGCCAACTGCTCTACCAACTGAGCTAACGACCCAAAAATGGTCGGGGTAGGGGGATTCGAACTCCCGACATCCTGCTCCCAAAGCAGGCGCGCTACCGGACTGCGCTATACCCCGATGAAATATTGGCTCCGCGACCAGGACTCGAACCTGGGACCCAATGATTAACAGTCATTTGCTCTACCGACTGAGCTATCGCGGAACTACTTGCTTCCTTTCTCAGAAACCGGAGCCGGTTGTTAAATCGTTTCCCGTGTCTGAGGCGCGCCATTTTACGTTTCCGCGCGCGCCTGTCAACCCCTTAAATTGCTTTTAGTACAATGATTTGCAGCTGCGTGAGCGGCTGCTATATCTTCCCTATGTCTGTATTCATTGCAGGACGCACCAGCCGCAAGGCTCCAGCCAGGAAAGTCCATGAGTAACCAGGGCACACCGCCAAATCTACCCGGCTCAGCGCAAACCTTAGCCAGCCGGGGCATCCAGCCGCGCTTCGGTGATCTGGTGCAAAGCTGTCGAAAACTGGTGATGAATCGCCTGGCCGAACACCTGACCGGGGTCTTCGCCCAAGTCGACGACACGTTGTTTGAGTGCGCCGAAAAAGCCGAGAACAACCAGGTACAAACCCTGTTCTTCGACAACATGCGCGAGATCCGTAGGCAGCGCCCGCAGATAGAACGCAGCTACCACCAGCAGATCGCACAGAACTTCTCCGGCTTCCTCGAAGGTAAGCTCAAGCCGCCGCCCAGCGCCAGCGAACTGGACGCCGAGCACATGGCCCTGGTGCAGAACGAGGATTATGAAGAAAGCCTGCAAGTCACCAATATGGTCAGCCGGGTCAAGGCACGCTGCGCGCAGCCGCTGTTTGCTCTAGAGCAACGTCTGGCGCCGCTGAATAACGGCCAAAAACTCGTCGAGGACATCAACCCCTTCGGTCCGCAGATGATTGCCCAGGCGTTTCGCGACGCCCTGCCCCCCCTGCCCGTTTCCGCTGCGTATAAAGGTCATCCTTTATGCGTTGTTTGACACGCACGTCATGCAGAGCCTGGACAGCATCTATGCCGCGCTGAATCAGCGCCTGATTGATGCCGGCGTACTGCCAAACCTGAAGTACACCGCACAGCGCAACAACCCGCCAGCACGCCCCAAGGCAACACCCGCTGCATCAGCCGAACACACGACCGAGAGCAGCACCAGCAGCCAGTCGCAGGGCACTGCCGCGGCTACACAACCACCAGGGCAACCCTACAGCGCCGGCAGCACAGACTTGAGCGGCCCGCCGCCGAGCGACCCGCAGGAGTTACTGGGCAGCCTGGCAACCTTGCTGGGTGAACATCGCCAACGCGATATTGACGCCCCGCTGCTTGGCGGCACCCGCAGCATTGCCAGCTTCACCCCGCGCGAGGCGACCAGCACCTATAGCGCCTCGGCCCTGCTGGATGCGCTCAACCGCATGCAGCAGCAATCGGCCAACGACCTGTCGCAGCGCCTGAGTCGCCCGCAGCAGGTAGAAGGCCTCAAGGCGGACCTGCAACAACAGCTGGAAGCCCATAGCGAGCTGCCGGGGCAGCAAAAGGTTTCCGACCAGGAAGCCGACGTAATCGACCTGGTCGGCATGCTGTTCGACTTTATCCTCGACGACGACAACCTGCCGGACAGCTGCAAGACCACTCTGTCTCACCTGCACACGCCCTACCTTAAAGTGGCACTGCAGGACAAAGCGCTATTCACCCAGCATCATCACCCTGCCCGCCGCCTGCTCAACGCCATGGCCCAGGCCGGCGTGCTGTATGGCGGCGAAGGCGATGAGCGCGGCCTGCTGGCCAAGATGCAGTGGGTAGTCGAGCGGGTTATCCATGATTTCTTTGGCGACCTGCAACTCTTTGAAGGCCTGCTGGACGAGTTCAACGAATTCGTTGCCACCCTCAGACACAAGGTCGAGCTGCGTGAACGTCGTGCAGTGGAAGCAGCCAAAGGCCGCGACAAACTGCTTGGCGCGCGCCAGCACGCAGTAGAAGCGATCGCCAACAGCCTGAACAACCGCCAGCCGCCGACCATCATCCGTAACTTCCTCGAACTGACCTGGGCCGATGTGCTGGTATTCGTGTTGTTGCGCAATGGCGAACAGAGCCCGGAATGGCAACGCGCCTGCGAAGCGGCTGAGCAGCTGGCCTGGAGCGGCACGCTGCTCGATGAAGCAGGCCGCGAGCGCCTGCAGAAGTTGCGCGTGCCGCTACTCGAAGACTTGCGGAAGGGCCTGGAACTGCGCGGTGGTTACCACGAAGACGGCATCCGCCGCCTGCTGCAGGACCTGGTGGCCTGCCAACATGCCGTACAGGCCAAGCAGCCACAGGTGGCCGCCCAGCTCAAACCAACCCTGCCCGAGAGCCCACTGGGCGCCATGCTCGGTGAAGATGCCGCGCTGGCCACTCTGGCACCACGTGAATCAACACTCTCGACCCGCGCGCGGGCGCTGGCCAAAGGACTGGGGCATATCGAGTTCGGCACCTGGTTCGAGTTCGTCAATGGCGAGCAGGTGCGCACACTCAAGCTGTCCTGGTTCAGCCCAACAACCCGCAACTACATGTTTGTCGACCAGAGCGGCCAGCGCGTGGCAATCAAAGCGCTCACCCAGTTGGCCACTGAAATGGAACAAGGGCTGGCGCGCATCGTCACCCCCGAACGAGGTGCACCACTGGTGGACCGTGCCCTTACCGCCATTTACCGCGTGCCCCAGCGTTTTACCGGGCGCACGGCTGAGCCTCAAGAATAAGGAACTCCTATGGATGACGAACGTCGCCTGCACAGCCGGCATAACGCCGACGTGCAACTGGAAGTCTTCGACTTACACACCGGGCAGCGCCTGGGCCGCGTGGTCGACCTGTCCGCCGATGGCTTCATGCTGTTCAGTGACACGCCGCTGACCGCAGACGAGTTGGTGGAGTGCCGCCTGGTCAGCGAACAGGTGATTGAAGGCGTATGCGAAATAACCCTGGGGGCCGACTGCCTGTGGAGCCGCCCCGGTGCGGACGGCCAGCATTGCTGGGCAGGTTTTCACATCATTGACCTGGCAGAAGACCAGGCTGCAGCGCTGGAAGTCCTGCTCAAGCACCTGTAAACCTGCCGAATAAAAAACACCCCGGTCAGCGCGAACGAACCGGGGTGTTTTTAATTGTGCAGCGCTATTGTGGCCGATGGCGCTTAACCAAAGACGATTTCATCGCCCTCAACCTTGCCCGTCACACTGCTGCCTGGGGCGAACTTGCCCGCCAGGATCAACTGCGCCAGGGGGTTCTCGATCCAACGCTGTACCGCACGCTTGAGCGGGCGCGCACCATAGACCGGGTCATAGCCGACGGCGATCAGCTTATCCAAGGCCTCGTCAGACAGCTCCAGGCTCAGCTCGCGCTCAGCCAGGCGCTGACGCAAACGGCCCAGCTGGATCTGCGCAATACCGGCAATCTGATCACGGGCCAGCGGCTCGAAGATCACCACCTCATCAATCCGGTTGATAAATTCCGGACGGAAGTGCGTGCCTACCGCATCCATCACCGCCGCACGCTGCGCCTCGCGGTCCCCGACCAGCTCCTGAATCTGCGCAGAACCCAGGTTGGAGGTCATCACGACCACGGTGTTCTTGAAGTCCACGGTACGGCCGTGGCTATCAGTCAAACGGCCATCTTCCAGCACCTGCAACAGCACGTTGAACACATCCGGGTGAGCTTTCTCCACCTCATCCAGGAGGATCACTGAGTAGGGTTTGCGGCGTACCGCCTCGGTCAGATAACCGCCCTCTTCATAGCCGACATAGCCTGGCGGCGCGCCGATCAGCCGTGCCACGGAGTGCTTCTCCATGAATTCGGACATGTCGATACGCACCAGCGCTTCTTCTGTATCGAAGAGGAATTCGGCCAGCGCCTTGCACAGCTCGGTCTTGCCGACGCCGGTTGGGCCGAGAAAGAGGAACGATCCGCTCGGCCTATTCGGGTCGGCCAAACCAGCACGGGAGCGCCGCACCGCATTGGCCACGGCCACCACAGCTTCGTCCTGACCGATAACCCGCTGGTGCAGCAGGCCTTCCATTTTCAACAGCTTGTCACGCTCGCCTTCGAGCATCTTACTCACAGGGATGCCGGTCCACTTCGACACCACTTCGGCGATTTCTTCCTCGGTGACCTTGCTGCGCAGCAGTTGATTCTCGCTTTTACCGTGCTGATCGACCATCTGCAGGCTGCGCTCCAGATCGGGAATAATCCCGTACTGCAGCTCAGCCATACGATTCAGATCGCCCTTGCGCCGCGCCGCCTCAAGCTCCTGACGGGCCTGTTCGATTTTCTGCTGGATCTGCGCAGAGCCTTGCACTTCGGCCTTTTCCGACTTCCAGATATCCTCCAGATCAGCGTACTCGCGCTCCAGCCGGGCGATGTCCTCGTTGAGCTTGGCCAGGCGCTTGATCGCCGCTTCGTCGTCCTCCTTCTTCAGGGCCTGAGCCTCAACCTTGAGCTGAATCAGCCGGCGCTCCAGGCGGTCGAGCACTTCAGGCTTGGAATCGATCTCCATACGAATGCGACTGGCCGCCTCGTCGATCAGATCGATGGCCTTGTCTGGCAACTGACGATCGGTGATATAGCGGTGCGACAGCTTGGCCGCAGCAATGATCGCGCCGTCAGTGATGGCCACCTTGTGGTGCACCTCGTAGCGTTCTTTCAGCCCACGCAGGATGGCGATGGTGTCCTCTTCGCTCGGCTCATCGACCAGCACTTTCTGGAAGCGCCGTTCCAGCGCGGCATCTTTCTCGATGTACTGGCGGTATTCGTTGAGCGTAGTGGCGCCGACACAGTGCAGCTCACCGCGCGCCAGGGAGGGCTTGAGCATATTGCCGGCGTCCATCGAACCTTCGCCTTTGCCGGCGCCGACCATGGTGTGCAGCTCGTCAATAAACAGGATGATTCGCCCTTCCTGCTTGCTCAACTCGTTGAGCACCGCCTTCAGCCGCTCCTCGAATTCACCACGGAACTTGGCACCTGCGATCAGCGCGCCCATATCCAGCGACAACAGGCGCTTGTCCTTCAGCCCATCCGGCACTTCACCGTTGACGATGCGCTGGGCCAGGCCCTCGGCAATTGCCGTCTTGCCCACGCCGGGTTCACCAATCAGCACCGGGTTGTTCTTGGTACGGCGCTGCAACACCTGGATGGTGCGGCGGATTTCGTCGTCGCGACCGATCACCGGATCGAGCTTGCCCTCTTCGGCGCGCTTGGTCAGGTCGACGGTGTATTTATCCAGGGCTTGCCGATTTTCCTCGACGTTCGGGTCATTGACCGCATCGCCACCGCGCAGATTGGTCACGGCATTTTCCAGCGCTTTGCGGCTTACACCTTGACCGAGTAGCAGCTTGCCCAGCTTGGTGTTCTCATCCATTGCGGCCAGCAGCACCAACTCGCTGGAAATAAACTGGTCACCCTTCTGCTGCGACAGGCGATCGGCCTGATTGAGCAGACGCGCCAGATCCTGCGACAGATTGACATCGCCGGATGGGTTCTGGATTTTGCCCAGCTGATCCAGCTCTTTGCCAAGGGCCAGACGCAGGCTGTTGACATCAAAACCGACCTGCATCAGCAGCGGCTTGATCGAGCCGCCCTGCTGCTCGAGCAATGCCTGCATCAGGTGCAGCGGCTCAATGGCCGCATGATCAAGGCCAACGGCCAGGGATTGCGCATCGGACAGCGCGAGTTGCAACTTGCTGGTTAAACGATCAATACGCATAAACAATCAGCCCTCGTGGTGATGGCAGGCCGGCGCACTGAATCGCGCCCAAACAGAAAGCCTGCGAGATGAAGAGTAGATGAGGCCGATTGTGCGGGTTTCAAGCCGAGTGGCGTTGACCTGAGTCATTTACCGCAGCAGTGCCACAGAGGCGGCACGCGAGGGTCAGTTGCCCAGCCAGATCAGGCTGGCAAAACGCCCGGTTTGTGCCGAACGGCGGTAGGAGAAGAAGCGTGGATCGTTGAAGGTGCAGAAATCGGCGCCGTAGACTGCCTCAACGCCGCAAGCGGCCAGGCGAATACGCGCCAGCTGGTAGATATCAGCCATAAATTTGCCCGCATTAATGCTGGGCTGAAATGCCGCTGCGGCCTGCGCATGCTGGCCAACAAAGGCTTCACGCACTTCCGCGCCCACCTCAAAGGCCTGCGCCCCAATTGCCGGCCCCAACCAGACCAGTACCTGATCTGCCGCCACCGCCAATTGATCCAGGGTGGCTTCAAGTACCCCAGCAGCCAGACCGCGCCAGCCGGCATGGGCTGCCGCAACACGGGTTCCGGCACGGTCACAGAACAGCGCGGGCAGGCAGTCGGCGGTCATTACCGTGCAGGCGATACCTGGCTTGCTCGTCCAACTGGCGTCGGCTTCAAGTACCAGAGCAGGATTGGCCTCAACCACCGCAACACCATGCACCTGCTGCAACCAGGCGGGCTTGCAGCCGAGCAGGCTGACCAAGCGCTGACGGTTTTTCAGCACGGCCTTTGGATCATCGCCAACATGCTCGCCCAGATTGCAACTGTCGAACGGGGCAACGCTGACACCACCACTGCGGGTGGTGACACTGGTCCTTACTCTGGCCGGTGCAGGCCATTGCGGCGTTAGCCAGTCGTGCATCCTGTCACCCTGCTCCCTGTTACCCACGCGTGTCAGCCAGATCCTTGTCAGCCGATAAAGGCTTCACGATCCTGACGCAGCAGCGTCAGCAACCAGACAAAGTCATCCGGCAATGGCGACTGCCATTTCATCCGTTCACCGCTAATCGGATGGTCCAGCTCCAAGAAACGCGCATGCAAGGCCTGGCGCGGAAACTCCTTGAGGGTCTGCACCATGCTCGGGTTGGCCGCTGGCGGAATACGGAAACTCCCGCCGTAGACCGGATCGCCCACCAGCGGATAGCCAATATGACTCATGTGTACGCGAATCTGGTGGGTGCGGCCGGTTTCCAGCTTGACCCGCGCATGGGTATGCGAACGGTAGCGCTCCAGCACGCGGTAGTGGCTGACCGCTGGCTTGCCACCATCGCTGACTGCCATACGCTGACGCTGTGACGAACTGCGGCCGATAGGCGCGTTGATCTTGCCACCGGACGTGATCACACCGATCACGATGCATTCGTAGATACGGCTGACCGAGCGCTTCTGCAGCTGGTCGACCAGGCGGGTCTGCGCCTCGATGGTCTTGGCCACCACCATCAGGCCGGTGGTGTCCTTGTCCAGACGATGGACGATGCCGGCACGCGGCACGTTGATAATGTCCGGCACGTGGTGCAACAAAGCGTTGAGCAAGGTGCCATCGGCATGCCCGGCAGCCGGATGCACAACCAGGCCAGCCGGTTTGTCGATCACCAGAATCTGCTCGTCTTCGTAGACGATGTTTAGCGCAATGTCCTGGGCAATCCATTCGCCCTGGGCTTCCTGCTCGGCGTTCAACGCTAGCAATGCACCGCCGTGGACGATGTCGCGCGGGCGCAACACCTCACCATCGACGGTCAGCAGACCCTCTTTGATCCAAGCAGACAGACGCGAACGCGAGTGCTCGGCGAACAGGAGTGCGGCGACTTGATCGAGGCGTTGACCGCCCATTTCATAGGGCACCTCGGCGTTCAGTTCAATGATCTGCTTATTAATAGAGGACATGCTCGGCAACAGAGGGGGCATAGCTTTTGGTTTCGGCTACACGCTTGTGGTTAAATACGGCGTCTTTGCCCCAGGGGTACCGGGGGCGCTCATCATAACAGGACGGCCTTGCTCAAGACAGCCGCCGTCACAGGGACGCAAGCCGCCATGCAAGTGAAACACCTGCTGCTGATCGCAATCCTCGCCCTCACTGCCGCCTGCTCATCGAAGCCGGTGGTCGACGAAAATCTGAGCGAGACCGAACTCTACCAGCAGGCACAGGCCGACCTGGATAATAGTAGCTACACCAGCGCCGTCGCCAAGCTCAAGGCACTGGAGTCGCGCTATCCGTTCGGCCGCTATGCCGAGCAAGCGCAGCTGGAGCTGATCTACGCTTACTACAAGAACGTTGAGCCTAAAGCAGCCAAGTCCGCGGCCGATCGCTTTATACGCCTGCACCCGCAACACGCCAACGCCGATTACGCTTACTACCTCAAGGGCCTCGCCTCATTCGACCAGGACCGCGGCCTGATCGCGCGCTTCGTCCCGCTGGACATGACCAAGCGCGATCCAGGTGCCGCCCGCGACTCGTACAACGAGTTCGCCCAGCTCACCAGCCGCTTCCCTACCAGCCGCTACGCACCAGACGCCAAGCAGCGCATGATCTACCTGCGCAACTTGCTGGCCGCCTACGAGATCCATGTGGCGCACTATTACTTGACCCGTAACGCCTACGTGGCTGCCGCCAACCGTGGCCGCTATGTGGTGGAAAACTTCCAGGAAACCCCAGCAGTCGGCGACGGTCTGGCGGCCATGACAGAAGCCTACCAGCGCCTGACCCTGGATGATCTAGCAGCCACCAGCCTGGAAACCCTCAAGCTCAACTATCCGGACCACCCAAGCCTGGTCGACGGCCAGTTCGTCCCGCGCGAAGAAGAGGCCGACAGCCGCTCCTGGCTGGCCAAGGCCACTCTGGGCCTGATCGAAACCGACACCCCACTGCCCCCCGGGCGAAACCCGCGCCAGCCAAGACGTGATTCGCCAGTACGAAGATGCCGAAGAGCAGATTCCGGACGAACTCAAGACTGGCACCAGCGAAGATAAGCCAAGCCGCTCCTGGTTCAGCTACATGACTTTCGGTCTGTTCGACTAAGTCGGCAAACGCAATTAAACAAGGGAGGCTCAATGCCTCCCTTTTTATTGGCCAGATCACCGAACCTACAACCGCACGCATGCTCACAGCCAAACGCCAGGCGTCGCTTTCGCCCAACGCTTAGAAAAACAACACTCCGCGCACAGTTTCAACGCTGGGCACACGCAAACGGGTTAGCTAAACTGCCCGCTTACCGATAGAAGGAGAGCTCCATGGGCCTGTTCCGCTTACTGTTCTGGATTGCCATCATTGCGGCAGCCTTCTGGCTATGGCGACGCGTTACTCGGCCAGCAGCCCCACGCACCGAAGAGCGCAACACCAGCGCAGCTCCGACGCCTATGGTGCGCTGCGAGCATTGCGGCACCCATGTACCGCGCGACCATGCACTGGCAAAGGGCGAACAGTGGTTCTGCAGCCAGGTACACCTAGAACAAGGCCCACAATCCGGTGAACGCTGATTTCTCCCTGAGCGGGGAGCAACGCTGGCGAATCCTGCGGCTCTATCACCTATACCGCCTGGTTATCGGCATTACCCTGGCGCTGCTGATTTCCAGCGACCTCGACGCCCAGCTGCTGGACATGATGCACCCGACGCTGTTTCGCAATGGCAGCTGGCTGTATCTGGCACTCAACGTCCTGATCATCGCCACCGTACGCCGCCCCAAGCGTCTGGCGCAGGTATTCAGCCTGGCCATGGTCGACGTGATTCTGCTCTCCGGCCTGTTCTATGCCGCCGGCGGCACACCCAGCGGCATCGGCAACCTGCTGATTGTCGCAGTGGCGATCGCCAATATCCTGTTGCGCGGACGTATCGGCCTGCTGATTGCCGCAGTCGCCGCAACAGGCATGATCTACCTGACCTTCTACCTCAGCCTCAGTCGCCCGGCCGCTGCCGCACAATACGTGCAGGCCGGCGCACTTGGCGCGCTGTGCTTTGCCGCCGCATTGTTTGTGCAGGGGCTGACACGCCGCCTGCAAGTCAGCGAAAGTCTGGCCGAGCAACGCGCCGCCGACGTGGCCAATCTGGAAGCACTCAACGCACTGATCCTACAACGTATGCGCACCGGCATTCTGGTGCTGGATGAATTACACCGCGTACTACTGGCCAACCAGGGCGCCAACCACCTGCTTGGACATACTGATCTGACCGGCAAGATCCTCGACCCGCACTGCCCCGAGCTGATCAAGCGCATGCAGCAATGGTCGCACAACCCCAGCCTGCACCCCGCCAGCCTACAAGCGGCCCCCGACGGCCGAGTGCTGCAGCCAAGCTTTATAGCCCTGCAACGCGGCGAGCATAAACACACGCTGGTCTTCCTCGATGACATCTCGCAGATCGCGCAGCAGGCGCAACAGCTCAAGCTTGCCTCACTGGGCCGCCTGACCGCCGGTATCGCCCACGAGATTCGCAACCCACTAGGGGCGATCAGCCACGCTGCGCAGCTGCTGCAGGAGTCGGAAGAACTGGAAGGTCCGGACCTACGCCTGGCGCAGATCATTCAGGATCACTCGCGGCGGATGAACCTGGTGATCGAGAACGCTCTGCAACTGTCGCGCCGGCGCCAAGCAGAACCACAACTGCTCGACCTGAAGTACTGGCTACACCGCTTCGCCAGCGAGTTCCGCAGCAGCGCCGCCCCCGGTCAGACTCTGCACCTGGAAACCAGCAGCGGCAGCATTCAAACGCGCATGGACCCACACCAGCTCACCCAAGTGCTGAGCAACCTGGTGGAAAACGGCCTGCGCTACAGCGCGCAGAAAAACAGGCACGGCCAGGTCTGGCTGAAGCTGTTCCGCGACCCGGAGAGCGAGCTGCCGGTACTCGAAGTGCTGGACGACGGCCCCGGCGTATCCGAAGAGCAGCTGCACCATCTGTTCGAGCCCTTCTACACCACGGAAAACAAGGGCACCGGCCTGGGCCTGTATATTTCCCGCGAACTGTGCGAAAGCAACCAGGCCCGCCTCGACTATAAACTTCGTGAAGGTGGCGGCAGCTGCCTGCGCATCACCTTCGCCCACCCGCGCAAACTGAGCTGACCATGACCCGCCAGAGAGCCTTGATCGTCGATGACGAACCCGATATTCGCGAACTCCTGGAAATCACTCTGGGACGTATGAAGCTCGACACCCGCAGCGCACGCAACGTCAAGGAAGCCCGCGAGTGGCTGGCCAAAGAGCCCTTCGACCTGTGCCTCACCGACATGCGCCTGCCGGACGGCACCGGCCTGGAGCTGGTGCAACATATTCTGCTGCGCCACCCGCAAGTACCCGTGGCGATGATCACCGCTTATGGCAGCCTGGACACCGCAATCAACGCCTTGAAAGCTGGCGCATTCGACTTTCTGACCAAGCCGGTGGATCTCGGCCGCCTGCGTGAACTGGTCGCCGCCGCCTTGCGCCTACGCAGCGCCGATGGCGAAGAGCTACCGGTAGACAGCCGCCTGCTCGGCGACTCACCGCCGATGAAGGCCATGCGCAAACAGATTCTCAAGCTCGCCCGCAGCCAAGCCCCGGTGTATATCAGCGGCGAATCCGGCAGCGGCAAGGAGTTGGTCGCACGACTGGTCCACGAGCAAGGCTCGCGCGGCGAGCAACCCTTTATCCCGGTCAACTGCGGCGCCATCCCCACCGAACTAATGGAAAGCGAGTTCTTCGGCCACAAGAAGGGCAGCTTTACGGGCGCCATCGAAGACAAGCAAGGCCTGTTTCAAGCGGCCAACGGCGGCACCCTGTTCCTTGATGAGGTCGCCGACCTGCCATTACCGATGCAAGTTAAATTGCTACGCGCGATTCAGGAAAAAGCCGTACGCGCCGTAGGCGGCCAGCAAGAGCTGATTGTCGATGTGCGCATTCTCTGCGCCACCCACAAGGATCTGGCTGGCGAAGTTGCGGCTGGGCGCTTCCGCCAGGACTTGTACTACCGCCTCAACGTCATCGAGCTACGCGTGCCCGCTCTACGCGAACGTCGCGAAGACATCGCCCTGCTGGCCGATATCATGCTCAAACGCCTAGCCGACGGCACTGGCCTCAGCCCGGCCAAGCTAGATGACGACGCACTGGAGAAGCTCAAGAGTTACCGCTTCCCCGGCAACGTGCGCGAACTGGAGAACATGCTCGAACGTGCCTACACCCTGTGCGAAGACGATCGCATCACCAGCAGCGACCTACGCCTGGCAGACAGTGTGCCCATCAGTGAAAACGGCGAAGCCAACCTCGCGCAGATCGACAACCTAGAGGACTATCTGGAAGCCATCGAGCGCAAGCTGATCATGCAGGCCCTGGAAGAAACTCGCTGGAACCGCACCGCAGCTGCTCAGCGTTTAGGCCTAAGCTTTCGCTCAATGCGCTATCGACTAAAGAAACTTGGTATCGACTAACGCCATGCGTCACATAGCACCAGTTGAAGAAAGGGCTTTAGCCGCAAAGCCCTTCCTTAAACCATCGACTCAAACAGTCAAATCCAATCGCCCAGCCGGCGCATAAGGCGTCGGGTCCACAATCGGATCACGCCCGAGCATCAGATCCGCCAGCAATTGGCAGGACGCCGGCGCCAGCACCAGCCCATTGCGATAATGCCCGCAGTTCAACCACAAACCCTCACGCCCCGGCACCAGCCCAATAAACGGAATGCCCTCAGGCGAACCAGGCCGCAACCCCGCCCAATGCCCCACCACCTCGGCATCTGCCAGCGCCGGCAACAACTCAACAGCAGAAGCCTTTAAGGTGGCCAGCGCCTCGTCGGTCGGCGCTTTATCGAACCCCGCATGCTCAAGGGTGCTGCCAATCAGAATATGGCCGTCACGCCGCGGAATCGCATAGCGCCCTTTGGCCAGCACAATGGCCGGGAGAAAGTCTTCGGCACACTTGTACAGAATCATCTGCCCCTTGACCGGCGCCACCGGCAACTCGATGCCAAGGGTTTTCATCAACGCCCCACTCCAGGCTCCGGCCGCAAGCACCACCTGATCGGCATGCATATCACCTTGTGCCGTATGCACACCCGTAACACGCCCGCCTTCGCGGATAAAACCACTGACCGCACACTGCTCATGCAGCGTGACATTCGGCATTTGCTGCAGCGCAGCACGCAGCGCTTTGACCAAGCGCGGATTGCGCACATTCGCCACATCTGCTTGATGCACCGCATGCTTGAAAACCCTGGACAGTGCTGGAATTGCGCGCTGGACAGAGCGCATATCAATCCGCTGCAGCGGCCGCTTTTCGCGGTCAGCCCAAGACAGCGCCTGCGCCTCATCGTCTAAGTCAAGCCAGTACAACCCTGTGACACAAACCTCAGGGTCGACTCCCGCCTGCACCAACAGTTGCTGACCTATACGCGGATAGAACTCTTGCGACCAATGCGCTAAAGCGGTCACTGCGTAATCGTAGCGCCAGGGATATAGAGGGGAAACGATGCCCCCGCCGGCCCAGGAAGACTCCTGGCCAACCTCAGCACACTCTATTAGGCGGAGTTTAGCTCCGGAATTTGCCAACTTTAGAGCACTCAGCAGGCCAATAACTCCACCACCTACGCAGACCACCTTCACGTTACCACCCTCACAAAGAAACAGGGCCTGACAAGCAGGCCCTGAATATTGTTACTTCCAACATTCAGTGGAAGCTGTTCCTGTAGCGCCTTTAAGCCCTAGGTGAGTAAGTGTCAATGTCGCACATTTACCGTCACTGGCCTGCGCCCTCCCGGCAACAGGCGTAGCCGTTAAAGTATAAGTCGTAGCCGCACTAGCGATGCCGATCGTATACAACCGCTCAGCAGAGTCTACAGTCCCGGCATTTTGCACAGAACAGTTGGCATTGTTGTAAGTACTGAACTGAGTGAAGCAGCGCTCAAGCGTCTGCGACACTTGCAAGAGCGCAGTTGTGGCATCAGTGCGATTGCCTTTGCGTACGTACTCTTGATAACTGGGATAAGCGATAGCAGCCAAAATTCCGACTATAGCTACCACTATCAGCAACTCAATCAAGGTAAAACCACGCACTGTTGGCCTCAGCGTAATTGTCGCCATGACATTCTGCCCTCTTTCAGTGAACCCTTCTCCTTGACCACCAAAACATTACCTGATGAGCCACCGGAGTATTTGTACTCGGTCTTACCTGCGGAAACGATACCCGGAGTTTTGATAATTCCCTCCGGTGAACGCTTACCTCCTGCGTAACAAAGAAGGCCTGAACCACAAGCAATCTTATCAGCATTATTAAACTCCCCATCATTATTCACGTCCAGCACAGAATAATTCAAACTACCTCCGGTGAACGCATCAATTTCCATCAGCCAGCTAGCACCCCCAGCAAGACAAGGGTCGGCAGAAGGAATGAGAGTGGTGAAAATAATTCGACCAGCCCTCAACAGTGGCAAACTCACAGATCGCTCACCAGCAGCGCTATAAGGAGGGGGAGCCAGATCCATATACCAACCACGCTGAGCTGACCAATTAATGGCGTTATTACTGAACGACCGATAATCTGCGGATTCAAAGGTAATCTGTTGTCGCTGCAACTCACTCCTTGCTGTGATCTCCCAACCATTCAGACTAGCTCCCGTCACTGGCTTATCCCAAATACCATAGAAACTCTGCATTTGCGGGCTAGAGCCAACTACGCTGTCGGTAGTCTCAAAGTACTTACCCGTGCCAAAGTAGAGCATTAAGCCACCGTCAGTAGGATGCGAGCCAATTTCCAACCCCGATGTAATAGGCTGGACTTGATTCGAGGCATTCTTGGCGATGAATAGCGGAACACTTACCTTGCTAGCGCCATTGCCGGAAGTCTTGTAAGAATCCCAGGCAGAGACAGCACCGCGCAGGTCAAACTTCCACAGATTACCTTTCAGATCCCCGGCATACACATAAGTAATTTGACGATTTGCATCAACCACTACTGAAGGCGTGGAAAGACCATTATCAACATCAGCGGTGGTATCTGTATCCACTACTATTTTCTTTATAAGAGCACCGGTCAGCGCATTAACCACATAGAGAGCTGCCCGACCAGTATTACTCTCGTAGCCGTTACCAAAAATAGCCACCCACGTATTGTCATTGGTGCGCGCAATAACCGGCACGCCATAGGTATAACCCAGGTCATTCCAATCATTCGAAGCCGTAGACGTATCGGGCGCCGTGATTTCCCACAACACATTACCAGCGGAAAAACCTGCCGGATTGGTGATATTTAACGCATATATACCGCGCCCACCCGCGCCTAAACCGCCAACTGCGTAAGTCTTCCATCCCCCATTAACAACATTGGAGTCATAGACGTCACCTACACCTATAGAACCATCAACATAATATTTGTGAGCATAACTACTCTTGGTCAGGTAGCGTAAACCTGGTGTGGCACCAGGGGTAGTGGTACGCTGCTTGAACAAAGATGTTGGCACATAGGCAAACAACTCAGCACCTGTTTCAGCATTGAAACCATGTACCATGCCGTCATTAGCGCCTACTAACAACAACTTGGTTGCACTATTTTTTGTTTCTAAAAAAACCTGATACGTATCTGCAGGCTCGGTCGTCACCAAGGGATCGTTAGGTACGGTATAGCCATAATTTTGGGCACCAACATATACCGGATTCGAATTCACAATATCGCCAAGCACTGTTGCCCGGCTACGCAAAACCTCACCGCTGGTGAGTGTCGCGCCCGAACTACCGCCACGCAGCCAATTTACAACGGTTGCGCCATCGACTGCGTTAGACACACTCAATTCGGCCTGCTGAGCCAGAGTGAGGTTAACCCACTGGAAAGCAGTGCCACCCAGTGCGTTACGAGTAAATATATTCCGCGAAGCCGCTGCTGGAATAAGCCCCGCGGTACCAGTTCTCCAGCTTACCGGACCTACCGAACCATCAGCATTGATGCCAAACGCTAGCAACTCGCCGCCCCAGTCGGCGCTGTTGAATTTCGCCTGATAGATAAGCGTGTCTGCATCCAAGCGTGTAGAGTTTGTCGCAATAGCAGCAGCGGAACTTGTCCGCTCTTTAATGGACTGCAACGCGCTAGAGAGAGCGCTGTTGAGTTGGGCGGAGTTATTCGCGGTGTAATAACCACCTCCGCCACGCTCGGCCGAGTCTTCAAGCATCTGATTTGCTGTAGAAAAACCCACAGTGAAGGTTTCAATATTTTGCTTGGTGAATGCAGCGTCGTTAAAAGATACATTCGCAAGATCATTACCAGAACTTCGCATGTCAATATCGTATGCAAATTTTGCTATATCATCGAGATAAAGACTACTGCCCTCACCAGCACTCACACCCGTGCCGTCTGCATACTTAATACCTTCAGCTTGTCCACTTCCGACACCGTCCCAGTCCGGCAACCTAGAATCAGCATCGTTGTCCGGCGCATTAAAAGTACTGTCATGCGTCGGCAGACCATCCGTGATAACAATCCCGAAATTCTTTTGGCAGCGATATTGGATAGGGCTTGTATAATTGCCCTGCCCTGCACCTTGATAGCGACTCAGACCTCGAAAGTAGCGAGTCACCTCATAATAAGATTCTGCCAAGGGGGTGTTCGCAACTGCGTCAAGCGCATTAATACTCGCAATCAAGCCCGTGTAGTTAGCGTCAGCCTGAGCCTGGGTGACGCTAGTCGATGAAGACAAACTGACAACACTGCTATTGATACTGCCGCCGGGACCTGCGTCATTAAAAATCGGTGAATTGAACGAGGAGAGACCAATGCGCATGGAGCGATTCGCGTTGACAATGGACGTAGCCGACTCCTTAGCGACCGTCATTCTCACTTGCTTCGGAAATACCGCATCAGACAGCGTGGTTAAATCATTATTAGCATTAGTGTAATTTGCATAAATATATGCAAGATAATTTGCAGTATAACGCGTCAACCCACCCCCTACGGGATCAGGCAATACATAACACCTTCCATTATTACCAGCAGCATCATATAAAGCCTTAAAGCCAGAAGAACACGTGTACTGTTCAACGGCCGACAGATCGATGTTAGAATCCGCCATATTGGCAGCCCAAGCTAGATCCGGCCCGCTTCGGGTAACATAGCGGATAGCAGGCCAACTGGCTGAGAGCGCCGCTTCTGCTTGAATAATATTATTCATACTCCCCGAATTATCGACGAGCAACATGACGTTAGGCGCTACCGTAGTCGACTGAAACAGCGGCACGTCTGCAATATTTAACGCCCACGCAGGGGATGACGCATACAAGGCTAAGCTTGCGCCCAATGCGACGGAATTTAATTTAAGCATTAGATACCTCCCTACCGACGATAGGTCGACTGCAGAATCACCACCGCGTCCGTTGTGCCACCTTGAGCACGGGCCGTAACACGGTAACTTTTTATCTCTTTCAATGCGCCAAACTTCATACTTTCACCGACTGGAGCAACCATAGTTTTGATTTCTTCGATGACATAGAGTGGCGCCGCACTCAGCTCACTGAACTGAGTAGCATAGGTCCTAGCATTGGTAGACCACGGGTAACTATCCCAGAAAGCCGGATTGCCGGGCTGTAGATTTGCATAGGTGTCATTGATTAGCCCCCCAGAATTTGCAAACACTGGCAATACCGCTGACTGGAGGTATTTCTCGCCGCCGAGCAAGGCTGATTCCGAAGCTTGGAAGGCAAGGTTGCGGTCACGCATATTGCCTACCATTTTTTCCTGCAACGTTGTGTCCTGCATTCCGGCAACGCCAATTACAGTCAAAATCAACAAAAGAATTAACGCGACAATTAGGGTTGCCCCACGCTGCCCGAAGTGGTGTTTTTTATAATACACATTCATGGCATTTTTGCCCTCACACCGATGGTAGAGACAAATATATGACGCAACCTTCTATCGACTGGAGTCACATTCGCTCCGTTGAAACTATAAGGCTGGGCAATGTCAGTAACGCCATCATCCACACTCTGCATCAATAGTTGCACTCGAACAGCACCAACTTTGTCCCAGGCCGATGCTGTACTTACAGCTGTGGCTGTATCATATTGATCCGGCACTAAATCAGTACCTGTATCTCGCCCATAGAGTAGTTGCATATTCTCAACACCCTCAAGAATCTCTACACTTGGGTTAGGCGCTATAGATTGATATAAGGAAGGCCGCCCCCCAGCACCGGTTGCAATATAGTAGTACACGGTATTCATTTTGATTATTTCGGCGCCTGTGCCGAAGGTCTCTGAGCTGAAAGCACTAGCGCCACCCCAAGAGCTTATTGCATTGCCAGGAGCACCTGAAGCCGGATGGGTTATATTGAACGCAGGGGGAGCTCCACCGGTAGTCTGAATATTACCAGCCTGGAATATCCTGGCCTTACTACAATCAGCAACCATCAATATATCAGCCTTACAGATCCCACTAATTCGATCCGTATTGTCTGCACAAGCCCCACTATCGGTGCTCGTAACCTGCGCAAAAAGTTGAGCCGAATCATTATTACTTACAATCTTAACCCCATCGCCAAGTGGCCCTTTTAAAATCAACACATCAGTATTAGCCAGCGGCGCTGGACTCAACGCTGACAACGCAGCTGGCACACTGGCACCCACGTCATAGCCGTTAACTCCGCGAGAAAAATCATAATTTAAGCTTGTAGCGTTATTTAACGTATTGGTGAGCGATGAGTAATCACCACTAGCACAGCCTGAGTAACCAGCCATGCGGACATCCCGCCCTATAAACTCCATGGCCATACGGCCGTTTTCTTGGACTCGCGCCAATGCCTGCTGGAAACTGTATGTTCGCTTACTGTCCAAGAAAACTTTAGTGACCCCGGCTATTAGGAAGAGCCCGATGACCATTGCCACCATCAACTCAACCAGCGACAAGCCTTTCTCTAAATTACGCATAGCTTTACCCTAGATTTGCGTTTTATAGGTGAAGCTGTCGTCCGTATCCCGACCCGCTTCCCGCCACGTAATAGTCAAGGTGCAGATATTAGATACACAGCTGACCGACCCATCCCCGGAGGGCAGCGTATTCTCAATTAAAGTCAACCATTGATTTTGATCAGTGGTTTCGAGATTTGAGGCTGTAGGCTTGTTGGCGGTGATGAGGATGTTGTACTGCCCTGCACGCGCATCATCTTTATTGAGGCGCATACGATCTGCCATGTCATATGCCAGAATATTAGCCTGGGAGCGCAAATAAGCCCCATGGTTAAACTGCAGTGACTTTACCTGCAACCCAGCAAGACCTAAGAGGCCGACAGACGTTATCAGCAACGTTACCAGCACCTCAATTAGCGAAAAACCTTGTGCATGTTTCATCTAGCCCCCTTAGGTGCACGCAACTTTTTGCACATTGATGCGTCCCGACGACGAAAAGGAAATAAGCCTGGCGTTCTGTCCAGTGCAAGACGAGGTCTGCACAGTAATATTTTGACGAACAGGCGCAAAACCCAAGCCGGAGTAGCGAATAAATGTTGCACTTCCCGTTGCTGTGGCACCCGTCGGCATTGCGCTGCGGTGGTTGAGTACAGTCCCGACAGTTGCCGTGCTGGTCGTGTCACTGGCTGCAGTATCTACAAACACAATCCAGCCTGACTGCCATGCAGTGCCCGAGCAAGATGTCCCATTAACACTTGGGCAAAGACTCACCCG
The DNA here is from genome assembly GCF_900105355.1 of Pseudomonas anguilliseptica. Taxonomy (NCBI): domain Bacteria; kingdom Pseudomonadati; phylum Pseudomonadota; class Gammaproteobacteria; order Pseudomonadales; family Pseudomonadaceae; genus Pseudomonas; species Pseudomonas anguilliseptica. The sequence continues at coordinate 2,688,482 of NZ_FNSC01000001.1, read as the reverse complement.
CCTACCACGCTTAACTGCCTCTGCCCGCGCTGCGTTAAACGCTGAAACCAGCTCGTTAGCCGCAGCCTGTGAGCGGTTATTTCTTATTAAGTCAGTAAAGCTTGGAACAGCGATCGCCAAAAGCACGCCAGCAACCGCAATGGTGATCATCAGCTCCACCAGAGTAAAACCTCGAAAAAGCTTCACTTTGTACCTCCTATTCATCCCACATTTAGGTTATTGACAGCGCACAAGTCTGTCACCTGGCGCGCGACAGCCGCACCAATGGTGCTGACGACAGGTCACTGGTCGCTTTCTGCTGAGTGGTCTAGCTTCATAACTGGAGCAATGCACATGGATGTGACAAATGGAAAATGGAACCAGTTTGCTTGAAAGTCTTATCATTCTTGTTGTGCTTTCAATTCTGGCCTCAACCGCTATGCCGGCTGCTAGTTCTTGGCTTGAGCGAAGCCGGCTAGAATCAGTAACACATCAAATACGTCAGGACATCGGGTTTGCCCGCGCCCAAGCGGTCACACAGCAACGCGAAGTCCTTATACAGCCCGCATCGGCTAACTGTTGGGCTTGTGGATGGCAGGTGGGATATGTTGAGAGCATAGGCAGTTCGACAACGACTGAGTTAACCAATACACAGGTATTAATCAAGCGAGCCGCTCTTGATAGCCGACTCAGGGTCACCAGCAACCAACCGTGGCGAGGCGGTCCAACCTAACCGAGCGTTCGCCGCCGGAACCTTTACGGTCTGCTCAGCTAACCACGACGTCAGCTACAAAATAATTATCAATAAAGCTGGACGCGCGCGAATACTCAGGCAACACGCTGGATGCTTATGAAACAGGTAGCATCCGCAACTCCTTCGGCATCGAAAACGTCACGTTCTCCGGCCGCCCCAACAACTCTTGCGCGCCTGTCGCGCCCCACTCGCTGAGCTGCTGAATAACGCCTTGCACCAACACTTCCGGCGCAGATGCGCCGGCGGTGATGCCGATACCGGTCACGCCTGCAAACCACTCCCGCTTGAGATCCTCGGCCCCATCAATCAGGTAGGCCGGGGTACCCATGCGCTCAGCCAGCTCACGCAGGCGGTTGGAGTTGGAGCTATTGGGGCTGCCAACGACGAGCAGCACATCGCACTCAGCAGCGAGTTGTTTGACCGCGTCCTGACGATTCTGGGTGGCGTAGCAGATGTCGTCTTTGCGCGGGCCGCCGATGGCGGGGAACTTGCTGCGTAGAGCGTCGATGACTTTGCTGGTATCGTCCATCGACAGGGTGGTCTGGGTGACAAAGGCTAGGGCTTCGGGATTGCGCACCTGTAGTTCGGCGACATCCGCTTCGTCCTCAACCAGATAGATGGTGCCGCCGTTGCTGGCGTCGTACTGGCCCATGGTGCCTTCGACTTCCGGATGGCCTTCGTGGCCGATCAGTATGCATTCGCGCCCTTCGCGGCTGTAGCGCACCACTTCCATATGCACTTTGGTGACCAACGGGCAGGTGGCGTCGAAGATCTTCAGACCACGGCGCTCTGCTTCGCTGCGCACTGCCTGGGAGACGCCGTGGGCGCTGAAGATAACGATAACGTCATCAGGAATCTGATCCAGCTCTTCGACAAATACGGCGCCGCGCGAACGCAGGTCTTCGACCACAAACTTGTTGTGCACCACTTCATGGCGCACATAGATGGGTGGCCCGAAGACTTCCAGCGCGCGGTTGACGATTTCAATGGCGCGGTCGACGCCGGCACAGAAGCCACGGGGATTGGCGAGTTTGATATGCATGGCGAATATCTCGACGAAAGACCTTGCGAGCTAGTGTACGGCGCGGCCGCACGCACTGGGAAAGCAATCTGTATAAGCCGCCGTGATCGCGAGGATCAGCCGGGAACACGCAAGACGAAAGCCGCTCCCACAGGAACGGGCTAAGCCTTAGAGCGCTTTGACCTCAATAATCTCCACGTCAAAGCTCAGCGCTTTGCCGGCCAGCGGGTGGTTGAAGTCGATAGTTACCTGGTTATCGTCAAAGGCTTTGACCACGCCCGGCAACTCGGCATTGGCAGCGTCGTTGAAGATCACCAGCAGGCCTTCCGACAGCTCCATATCCTGAAACTGGCTGCGCGGCATGACCTGAATATTCTGCGGATTACCCTGACCGAAGCCCTGCTCTGGACTGATCGACAGGTTGCGCTTGTCGCCCGCTTTCAAACCATAAATGGCCTGCTCAAAACCTGGTAGCAGGTTGCCGTCACCGACCTTGAAGGTGGCGGGCTTTTTATCGAAGGTGCTGTCCACTACATCGCCGTTGTCCAGTTTGAGGGCGAAATGCAGGGTCACTTCTCTGTCCGGACCGATACGCACGTCAGTCATTTGCCTGTTTCTCCGGACTTTTCACTTTTAAATATATCCAGCCCCAGCAGAATGGCACCGCCGGTAATCGCCATATCGGCCACGTTGAAGGCCGGGAAGTACCACTGCTGATGCCAGTGCAGCAGGATAAAGTCGACCACGTGGCCAAACACCACGCGATCCACCAGATTACCCAGAGCACCACCCAGAACTAACGCCAAAGCCATCGCCAGCCAGGTTTCATCTGGCTTGAGGCGTTTGAGCCAGACGACCAGCACTGCGCTGACCACCACGGCAATTGCGGCGAAGAACCAGCGCTGCCAGCCGGCGGCATCGGCCAGGAAGCTGAATGCCGCACCGGTGTTGTAAGCCAGGGTCCAGCTGAAGTAGTCGGGGATGATCACGATCTGCTGGTACATGCTCAGGTTGTTGTCGAACCAGAACTTGCTCGCCTGATCGACTACAAACACCAGCAAGCTCAGCCACAACCAGGCCAAACGCCCGAAACGACTGGTGTTAGGCATGCCGTTATCACGCATAGTGGCGAACCTCACCCGCGCCTTCGATGTTGTCCACGCAACGACCGCAGATTTCCGGATGCGCCGGGTTCACCCCAACGTCCTCGCGGTGATGCCAGCAACGGGCGCACTTGGCGTGACCGGACTTCAACACTTTCAGCTTGAGCCCGGCGACTTCGGTTTCCACGGCATCGCTTGGCGCGCTGGCGAGCGGCGCCAGGCTGGCGGTGGAGGTGATCAGCACAAAGCGCAGTTCGTTACCGAGCTTGTTCAGATCGGCGATCAGGCTGTCTTCAGCGTACAGGGTCACTTCAGCCTGCAGGTTGCCGCCAATGGCCTTGGCTGCACGCAGGTTTTCCATCTCCTTGTTTACCGCGACCTTGACCGCCATCACGCGCTCCCAGAAGGCACGATCCAGCTCGAAACCTTCCGGTAGCTCGCTCAACCCCTGATACCAGCCATTGAGCATCACCGACTCGTTACGCGCGCCCGGCAGATATTCCCACAGCTCATCGGCGGTGAACGACAGCACCGGGGCGATCCAGCGCACCAGGGCTTCAGCGATATGGAACAGCGCGGTCTGGCAGGAGCGACGCGCCACGCTGTCAGCCGCAGTGGTGTACTGACGATCTTTGATGATGTCGAGGTAGAAGCCGCCCAACTCCTGCACGCAGAAGTTGTGCACCTTCTGGTAGACGTTCCAGAAACGGTAGCTGTCGTAGGCTTCTTCGATTTCGCGCTGCAGCAGCAGGGCGCGATCTACAGCCCAGCGGTCCAGCGCCAGCATGTCTTCCGCCGGCAACAGGTGCTGCGCCGGGTCGAAGCCGCTGAGGTTGGAGAGCAGGAAGCGCGCGGTGTTGCGGATACGCCGGTAGGAATCGGCGCTGCGCTGCAGGATGACCTTGGACACCGCCATCTCGCCGGAGTAGTCGGTGGACGACACCCACAGACGCAAGATATCGGCACCCAGACTGTCATTCACTTCCTGCGGCGCGACCACATTGCCCAGCGACTTGGACATCTTGCGGCCGTTCTCATCGACCACGAAACCGTGGGTCAGCAGCTCTTTGTACGGCGCATGGCCATCGATGGCCGCGCCGGTCAACAGCGAGGAATGGAACCAGCCGCGATGCTGGTCGGAGCCTTCCAGGTACAGGTCGGCACGCGGGCCGCTGGCATGGCCCAGGTTGTGCGAGCCGCGCAGCACGTGCCAGTGCGTGGTGCCGGAGTCAAACCAGACGTCCAGGGTGTCGCTGATCTTGTCGTAGTCGGCGGCTTCATCGCCGAGCAGCTCGGCGGCATCCAGCTTGAACCAGGCCTCGATGCCCTCTTGCTCGACACGCTTGGCCACCTCCTCCATCAACTCGGCAGTGCGCGGGTGCAGTTCACCCGTGGCCTTGTGCAGGAAAAACGGGATTGGCACACCCCAGTTGCGCTGACGCGAGATGCACCAGTCCGGACGGCCAGCAATCATGCTGTGCAGGCGAGCCTGACCCCACGCAGGGACGAACTGAGTTTGCTCGATGGCCGCCAGCGCGCGCTCACGCAGGGGGCCGCCTTCGTTAGGCTGCTTGTCCATGCCGACGAACCACTGCGCGGTGGCGCGGTAGATCAGCGGGGTCTTGTGGCGCCAGCAGTGCATATAGCTGTGCTGAATACCTTCGTGCTTGAGCAGCGCGCCGACTTCTTCCAGCTTGGCAACGATGGCCGGGTTGGCCTTCCAGATAAACTGGCCGCCAAAGAACGGCAGATCGGTGACATACACGCCATTGCTCTGCACCGGGCTAAGGATGTCGTCATTACTCATGCCGTAGCCTTTGCAGGAACGGAAGTCGTCCTCGCCATAGGCCGGCGCCGAGTGCACCACGCCAGTACCCGCACCCAGCTCGACGTATTCAGCCAGATATACCGGGGCAAAGCGCTCATAGAACGGATGACGGAAGCGGATCAGCTCCAGCGCAGCCCCCGTTGCAGTGGCGATCACTTCACCCTGCAGGCCATAACGGGACAGACAGCCTTCCACCAACTCTTCGGCCAGCAGCAGCAAGCGCTCACCGGTATCGACCAGCGCGTAGGTAAACTCCGGGTGAACGTTCAGCGCCTGGTTGGCCGGAATGGTCCACGGCGTGGTGGTCCAGATCACAATGGAGGCTGGCTTAGGCAAGCTGGCCAGGCCAAACGCGGCGGCCAGCTTGTCAGCATCTTCAACGACGAAGGCCACGTCGATGGCATCGGATTTTTTGTCCTGATACTCGACCTCGGCCTCAGCCAACGCCGAGCCGCAATCGAAGCACCAGTTGACCGGCTTCAGGCCCTTGAACACAAAGCCCTGCTTGACCATCTCAGCCAGCGCGCGGATCTCGCCCGCTTCGTTGGCAAAATCCATGGTCTTGTACGGGTTGTCCCAGTCGCCCAGCACACCGAGGCGGACGAAGTCGGCCTTCTGCCCTTCGATCTGCTCACCGGCATAGGTCCGGCAGCGCTCGCGGGTCAGGTCGGACGGCTGATTCTTACCAAAGGTGGTTTCCACCTTGTGCTCAATCGGCAGGCCATGGCAGTCCCAACCCGGCACATAGGGGGCGTCGAAGCCAGCCAGGGTTTTGGAACGGGTGATGATGTCCTTGAGGATCTTATTGACCGCATGACCGATATGGATGCTGCCGTTTGCATAGGGCGGGCCATCGTGCAGGACGAACTTCGGCCGGCCTTCGCCTTGCGCGCGTAGCTTCTGATACAGGCCAATCTCGTTCCAGCGCTGCAGAATCTGCGGCTCGCGCTGTGGCAGGCCGGCCTTCATCGGAAATTGGGTATCAGGCAGATTAAGCGTGGCTTTGTAATCGGTCATGTCAGGCTCTTCGTAAGCGGTTGGCACTCAGTGCTTAAACGCGCCAATGGGCACGGGCGGCAGCAATATCGGCAGCAATGGCCGTTTTCAATGCCTCAAGTGAGGCGAAACGCTGCTCATCGCGCAGCTTGTGGTGGAAAGCCACCGTCAAACGCCGGCCATATAAATCACCGGCAAAGTCCAGCAAATGCACTTCCAGGTGGGCACTGCCGTCACCTGCAACACTGGGCCGCACGCCAATATTGGCGACGCCCGGCCAAGTTTTTCCGTCGATTTCGGTGCTGACCAGATACACACCCCTGAGCGGCACACGCTTGCGCTTGAGCTGCACGTTGGCGGTCGGCGCATTCAACTGGCGGCCGAGTTTCTGCCCGTGCAACACCCGCCCGGCGATCTGGAAAGGGCGGCCGAGCAGGTGATGCGCCAAGGCAAAATCACCCGCATCGAGGGCCTCTCGCACCCGCGTGCTGCTGACGCGAATACCGTCCAGTTCAACCGTGCTGGCAGCCTCGACGCTGAAGCCTTCACGCTCACCGGCCTCGGCCAGAAAGGCGAAGTCACCGGCGCGGTCACAGCCGAAGCGAAAGTCATCGCCCACTTCCAGATGCTGCACACCCAGGCCTTCAACCAACACGCGATGCACGAACTCGGAGGCGCTCAGCTCACGCAGGCGGCGGTTGAAGCTCAGACACAGCACCCGATCGACGCCTTCGGCAGCCAACAACGCCAGCTTGTCGCGCAAGCGGGCCAGGCGTGCCGGCGCTACATCAGGGGTAAAAAACTCACGCGGCTGCGGCTCGAAAATCAACACGCAACTGGGCACACCAAGCTCGGCGGAACGCTCACGCAAGCGCGCCAAGATGGCCTGATGACCACGATGGACGCCGTCGAAATTACCGATAGTGGCGACACAGCCCCGATGCTGGGGCCGCAAGTTGTGTAGGCCTCGAACCAGCTGCATAACGCGCTTCTTGCTCATAAAGTGGCCGATTATACGCACACCGAGCAGCGGACAACAGGCGGCAAATCAGCCGCCTTCAGAGCGCACTGCGCCGGACGAAGTCCCGCAAGCGAAAGCCCAGCAGCGCCAACACGGCCAAATAGGCCAACATGCCCACACCAACCAACCCACCCAAGCGCAGCAAACGCCAGAGCATGGCGCCGTCCGCCCAGGCTGGCAGCTGCTGCATGGCCAGCAGCAACACGCCCACCATCGCCAGCAACGCCAACAGCAGCTTACCGAGGAACATCGCCCAGCCCGGCTGCGGTTGGAACATGTCGCGCTTGCGCAGCTGCCAGTACAACAACCCAGCATTCAGACAGGCGGCCAGACCAATAGCCAGCGCCAAGCCGGCATGAGCCAGGGGGATTACAAAGATAAACAGCACATTCATCGCCTGGGTCGCCAGCAGTGTCACAAGCCCGATACGTACCGGAGTCTTGATGTTCTGTTGGGCGTAGAAGGCCGGCGCGAGAATTTTCACCAGAATGATGCCAACCAATCCTAGCGAGTAGGCAATCAAGGCGCGCTGGGTCATCAAGGTATCGGCAGCGGTGAACTTGCCGTACTGAAACAGCGAGACAATCAGCGGCTCGGAGATAATCGCCAACGCCACCGCACTGGGCAGCGCCAACACCAGACACAACCGCAAGCCCCAATCGAGCAGCCTGGAATAGTCCTCGCAACTAGCGCCTGCATGGGTTTTCGATAAGGCCGGCAGCAAAATGGTGCCCAGCGCCACACCGAGCACGCCAGCCGGCAACTCCATCAAGCGATCGGCGTAATACATCCAGGACACGGAGCCGGCGACCAGAAAGGAGGCAAAAATCGTATTGATGATCAGCGAAATCTGGCTAACCGATACCCCGAAGATCGCCGGTCCCATCTGTTTCACCACTCGCCACACGCCGGTGTCCTTGAGGTTCAACCGAGGCAGCACCAGCATGCCGATCTTGTGCAGATGCGGCAGCTGAAACAGCAGCTGCGCTAAGCCGCCCACCAGCACCGCCCAGCCCAGCGCCATGATCGGCGGGTCGAAGTAAGGCGTCAGAAACAGGGCGAAGACAATCATGCTGACGTTCAGCAGCGTCGGCACAAAGGCCGGCACTGAGAACCTGTTCCAGGTGTTGAGCACCGCCCCCGCCAGCGAGGACAGGGAGATCAGCAAGATATAAGGAAAGGTCACCCGCAGCAGGTCGGTGGTCAGCTCAAAGCGCTCCGCCTCATCGGCGAAACCTGGGGCAGACGCCCAGACAATCCAGGGCGCAGCGAGAATGCCAATAAAAGTGACCAGCGCCAGTACCAGGGTCAGCAGCCCCGTCACATACGCCAGAAACGTGCGCGCTGCCTCATCGCCCTGCTGGGTTTTATATTCAGCCAGAATCGGCACAAAAGCTTGGGAAAACGCACCCTCGGCAAAAATACGGCGCAGTAGGTTTGGCAGCTTGAACGCCACTACAAAGGCATCCGAGGCCACGCCGGCACCGAAAGCACGGGCGATAATGGTGTCACGCACGAAGCCCAAAACACGCGAAAGCATGGTCATGGAGCTGACGGCGGCCAACGACTTGAGCAAATTCATGTAGTATCCCGGCTCCGCAAAAAAGCACTGGCGCGCAAAAGCGACGAGTGTAGCGGTCTGCCACTGGTCAGGCCAGCACAGGGAAAAGCCATCAGGCTTGACAGCACCCCCTCATATCGGCATGATTCGCGGCCTTATTTGTTTGTAACCCCCAGAATTTTTTCGAGGAGCTTGACGGTGGCCAATACACCTTCTGCCAAAAAACGCGCAAAACAGGCTGAGAAGCGTCGTAGCCATAACGCCAGCCAGCGCTCGATGGTTCGCACCTACATCAAGAACGTCGTCAAGGCTATCGAAGCCAAAGACGCTGCTCTTGCAACTACCGCTTACACCCTGGCTGTGCCAGTAATCGACCGCATGGCCGATAAAGGCATCATCCACAAGAACAAAGCCGCTCGTCATAAGAGCCGCCTCAATGGCCACATCAAGGCCCTGAGCGCTACTGCAGCCGCCTAAGCTGCTTGCAACACGCTACTAGCTCTTGAAAAGCCGGCTTAACCGCCGGTTTTTTATTGCCCGCAATAATTGCCAACACAACCTGCAACACCCACAACCACAAAAAAGCCCGAATCACTTCGGGCTTTTTTAACTCAGGGCTTTTGCGGCCAGGGCAGAATCGGAATGGCGGTCACCGCATTCTGCGGACTACCCTCGATTACCCGGTCGCTGTAGACCAGATAAACCAGGGTATTGCGCTTCTGATCGAAGAACCGCACCACCTGCATGGTTTTGAATACCAGCGAGGTGCGCTCACGGAAGACTTCCTCGCCCTCCTTGAGCTTCTCCAGAAAGCTGATCGGCCCAACCTGACGACAGGCAATCGACGCTTCGGCGCGATCCTCAGCCAACCCAAGACCACCCTTAACGCCGCCAGTCTTGGCCCGCGACAGGTAGCAGGTAACCCCCTCTACCCTGGGGTCATCAAACGCCTCAACCACGATCTTGTCGTTCGGCCCCATAAACTTAAAGACCGTCGACACTTCACCGATCTGCTCGGCCGCCACCAACCCAGGCAACAGCACCAGCGCACCCAACAATCCCTTTACCACTCGCATCAGCCTTCCCTCAAATCAGGATCAAATTATCCCGATGCACCAACTCGGGCTCATCAACATAACCCAGCAGCCTCTCGATGGCATCTGACGACCGGCCGATGATCTTTTGCGCCTCAAGCGCACTGTAGTTAGCCAGCCCACGGGCAATCTCGCGACCATTCGCCGCCACGCAGACCACCATCTCACCGCGACGAAAGCTACCCTGCACAGCCTTCACACCAACTGGCAACAAGCTCTTGGTGCCGGTCGCCAGCGCCTTGACCGCACCATCATCCAGCACCAGGGTGCCACGGGTCTGCAGATGCCCAGCTAGCCACTGCTTACGCGCCGCCAGCATGCCGCGCTCTGGCGCCAGCAGAGTACCCAAGCGCTCGCCCGCCTTTAGACGCGCCAACACCTGCTCAATGGCACCGCCAACGATTACCGTATGAGCACCGGAGCGTGCCGCCAGACGCGCCGCACGCAGCTTGGTCTGCATACCGCCACGCCCGAGCGCACCGCCCACACCACCCGCCACAGCATCCAGAGCCGGATCATCGGCGCCCGCCTCAAAAATCAGCTCAGCATTGGGGTTATGCCGCGGATCGGCGTTATACATACCGTCGCGATCAGTAAGAATTACCAGCAGGTCGGCCTCGACCAGATTGGCCACCAACGCCGCCAGAGTGTCGTTATCACCAAAGCGGATCTCATCGGTAACCACGGTGTCGTTCTCGTTGATGACCGGCACCACATCCAGATCCACCAGCGTGCGCAGCGTGCTACGCGCATTCAGGTAGCGCTTGCGATCGGACAGATCGTCATGGGTTAGCAGAATCTGTGCCGTGCGCCGACCATGCTCGGCAAAGCTCGACTCCCACGCCTGAATCAGTACCATCTGACCAATAGCTGCCGCAGCCTGCAACTCATGCATGGCCCTCGGTCGCGCCACCCAACCCAACTTGCTCATACCCGCCGCCACGGCACCAGAGGACACCAGCACCAGCTCAACACCCTGCTCGCGCAGCGCAACCATCTGCCTGACCCACACCGCCATCGCCGCACGGTCCAGACCACGACCATCAGCGGCCAGCAGCGCACTGCCAATTTTCACCACCCAGCGCTGCGCACCGGTTACCTTGTCACGCATGATCTTCCAACCTTAGCCGCGACCTGTGATTACAAAAACGCCGCAATTAAGCGGCGTTTTGTAGTTGCTTAATCCCGGACGCAAATGATTTCCGGGCCATCATCTTCGTCTTCTTCATCCCAAAAGCTGTCGTCTTCATCGACATCACCGACGGCCTTGACCCCAGAACGACGCAGCGCGCGCTTATCGTCCAGCGCCTGCAGCTGAGCGCGCGCTTCGTCTTCGATGCGCGTATCCAGCTCGGCCAACTCGGCAGCGTACTCTGGGTTTTCCTGGATGCGCTCAGCGCGCGCCTCAAGGAAGTCCATGATGTCATAACAGAGCTTCTCAGTGCCCTGGCGCGCCAGGGCAGAAATTACATAAACCGGCCCAGTCCACTCGATCCGCGCAACGATTTCAGCAATCCGCGCTTCCTGCTCCTCATCGAGCATCTGGTCAGCCTTGTTCAGCACCAGCCAGCGCTCACGCTCAGCCAATGACGGACTGAACTTGGTCAGCTCATCAATAATGGTGGCGGCCGACTCAGCCGGATCGGTCAGATCCAGCGGCGCCATATCGACGAGATGCAGCAACAGACGGGTACGCGACAAGTGTTTGAGGAAGCGGATACCCAAACCAGCACCGTGGGAAGCCCCCTCGATCAGCCCCGGAATATCGGCGATCACGAAGTTTTTGTAGCGATCAACACTGACCGCACCCAGGTTTGGCACCAGAGTAGTGAAGGGGTAGTCAGCGACTTTGGGCTTGGCGGCCGACACGGAACGAATAAATGTGCTCTTGCCAGCATTCGGCAGGCCCAGCAGGCCTACATCGGCCAATACCTTCAATTCCAGTTTGAGATCGCGCGACTCGCCCGGCTTGCCCGGCGTGGCTTGGCGCGGCGCACGATTGGTGCTGGACTTGAAGCGAGTGTTACCCAGGCCATGCCAACCGCCCTGCGCCACCATCAAACGCTGGCCAGCGCGAACCAGGTCACCAATTACCTCTTGAGTACCGGCATCGATCACCGTAGTACCAATCGGCACCGGCAGGATCAGGTCCTCGCCCTTGGCGCCGGTACAGTCGGTGCTGCCACCCTTCTCGCCATTCTGCGCCTGGAAACGACGGGTATAGCGGTAGTCCACCAGGGTATTGAAGTTCTCGACCGCCTCGATATACACCGAGCCACCGTCACCACCATCACCGCCGTTGGGACCACCCTTCTCGATGAACTTTTCACGACGAAAAGCCATCATGCCGTTACCGCCGTCACCGGCTTTTACAAAAATCGATACTTCATCGACGAATTTCATTTTTGCGCCTCCCGCAATCACGCGGGTCATCTAAACCGAGAAACACCAGGTTCTTGCAAAATTGACCTGCATTCAAATCGAACGCTAACACCCAGGACAGTTTGGCAAAAACCCCAAGAATACAGAAACAAAAAAGCCCCGTCGCAAGGACGGGGCTTTCCCAGCAGTCGCGCTACTAAGCCGCAACGACGCTCACATAACGGCGGTTAAACGCGCCTTTTACTTCAAACTTGATCACGCCTTCGATTTTCGCGAAGAGAGTGTGATCCTTACCCATGCCAACGCCGTAACCAGCGTGGAACTGGGTGCCGCGCTGACGCACGATGATGTTGCCTGCTTTGATAGCCTGACCGCCATACATCTTCACGCCAAGGCGTTTGGCTTCTGAGTCGCGACCGTTGCGGGTACTACCGCCAGCTTTTTTGTGTGCCATGAGTTCAATACTCCTATAAAGGGATCAGACCGAAACGAATCAGGCCTGGATACCGGTGATTTTGATCTCGGTGTACCACTGACGGTGGCCCTGGCGCTTCATGTGGTGCTTACGACGACGGAACTTGATGATGGTGACCTTCTCGTGACGACCTTGAGCGATCACTTCAGCAACAACTTTGGCACCGTCAACAACCGGAGCGCCGATTTTTACGTCGTCGCCATTGCCGACCAGCAGAACACGGTCAAACGTCACAGCTGCGCCAGTGGCCAGCTCGAGTTTTTCGACCTTGAGGAATTCGCCTTCGGTGACTTTGTATTGCTTGCCACCAGTAACAATTACTGCGTACATGGTAAATCTCCGTTAATCCTGCTCACCCAGCGCTTTATAGGAATAAGTGTCGGCTGGCATGGCTGCTTGGGGCCTTCAAGGACACCCTTGCAATTGCGTAAGGCAGGGAAATACCCAGGGGGAAGTTCAGGTTGCGCGATTATACGCAAGCAGCCAGCGCGACGCAAGGCCTCGACACCCAGAGTCCCAGCCTCTTGCCTTGACAGCCCCTACCCTGCCCCCTAGCATGCCGCGCAACCCATGAGTAGCAGGTGCAAGCGATGCAACCCCAGGCTTTCTACCGCGTGGTGGCGGATGACTTTACCGCCGTCGACGGCATCATCCGCGCCCAACTGGTGTCGCGCGTACCGCTCGTAGAGAAGATCGGCGACTATATTATCTCCGCTGGCGGTAAACGCCTGCGTCCGCTGCTGGTACTACTCAGTGGCAAGGCCTTGGGCATTGAAGGCGACAACCTGCGCCTGCTGGCTGCCACCATCGAATTTCTGCACACCGCAACCTTGCTGCACGACGATGTAGTCGACATGTCCGACATGCGCCGCGGCCGCAGCACCGCCAATACCCAATGGGGTAACGCGCCCAGCGTACTGGTCGGCGACTTCCTTTATTCGCGCTCGTTCGAAATGATGGTCGAACTAGGCTCCATGCCGGTGATGAAGATCCTGTCCAAGGCCACCCGGGTGATTGCCGAAGGCGAAGTGCTGCAGCTGTCGAAGATCCGCGACGCCAGCACCAGCGAAGAAACCTATATGGAAGTCATCCGCGGCAAAACCGCGATGCTCTTCGAGGCTTCGACCCATAGCGCCGCTGCACTGGCCGGCGCCAACGCCGAACAGACCGAAGCGCTGCGCACCTTTGGCGATCACCTCGGCGTGGCCTTCCAACTGGTCGACGACCTGCTCGACTACCGTGGCGATGCCACCACCCTCGGCAAGAACGTCGGTGACGACCTGGCCGAAGGCAAGCCGACCCTGCCGCTGATCCACACCATGCGCGAAGGCACGCCCGAGCAGGCGGCCCTGGTACGCCAGGCGATCCAGAAAGGCGGCATCGAGGATCTTGAAAGCATTCGCAATGCCGTAGAAGCCGCCGGCGCGCTGAATTACACCGCCCAGCTGGCCCGAGATTACGCCGAGCGCGCCATCGCCTGCCTGGATGTCTTGCCCGCCAGCGAATACCGCGACGCACTGATCGAACTCAGCCGCTTTGCTGTAGCCCGCACGCACTAAGACTTGCCAGAACAGACAAAAGCCCGCCCATATGGCGGGCTTTTTACTGCCTGCGACCCACAGCAATTGCACCACGCGACGAAAGGCAGCGATTAACCCTTGCTATAAATATAATAAGAATTATTCTCATCTGACCACTTAAAAGGGAGATGAGTCATGACCTATCTGATCGATGCCTGGCTGGACCGCCCGCAGCCGTATCTACGCATTCTCAATCGCAATACCGGCGAAGTCTGTGCCCTGCTTAAGGAAGATGCGCTGGATGAACTGCGTGATCAGGGGGATCTGGATTTGCACGAACTGAACTCAAGCGAGCCGCTGGTGCTCAAGGAGTTGGTGCGTAATCTATTTCTCTATTGCTACGCCCGGGCATTGCGCCCCTGACGGTCCGAGCTTAAATGCATCGCGGGCATGGCCCGCTCCTACAAGATTCCAGCGTCGCTGGCGTAGGAGCGGGCCATGCCCGCGATAGAAAGCCTCAGAGACTAAAGATCTCGCGAGCTAGAGTCCTACAAGGCGCTACGTTAGTAACAGCCTCCGGCTGGTCAAAACGGCAAAGAAGCGGAGTGTACTGTTGTACATGAGCATTCCGAGCCTGCTTTGAACGCAGTAGGGCCGACGCGCAGCAGATCGTGGAGCAATCTCTTAGAGAACGTCCAGCAGCTCCACGTCAAATACCAGCACGCTGCGCGGCGGGATGCTGCCCACGCCTTGCTCGCCGTAAGCCAGCTCGCTCGGTACATACAGACGCCATTTGCTGCCGGCGTTCATCAGTTGCAGGGCTTCGGTCCAGCCGGCGATCACGCCGCCAACCGGAAACTCAGCGGGCTGACCACGCTCGTAGGAGCTGTCGAACACGGTGCCGTCGATCAGGGTGCCGTGGTAATGAGTACGCACGCTGTCTTCATGGGAAGGTTTGGCGCCTTCGCCTGCGGTCAGCACTTCGTACTGCAGGCCGGAAGCCAGCACGGTGATGCCGTCACGCTTGGCGTTCTCAGCCAGGAAGGCCAGACCAGCACCCGCAGCGGCTTCAGCCTTGGCGGCTGCTTCGGCTTGCATGATGTCGCGGATGACCTTGAAGCTGGCCGACAGCTCGGCTTCGCTAACGCGGCTTGGCTGGCCGCTGAAGGCGTCGGTCAGGCCCGCCAGGATGGCGTCCAGGCTCACGCCCGGCGGTGGGTTGTCGCGCAGCTGACCACCCAGTTGACGGCCGATGCCGTAGCTGACGCGAGTTTCGTCAGTCGAGAGATTGAGTTCGGACATAGCACTGCTCCGCTAGGGGCTAAAAAAGGTCGGCCAGCCTAGCACAAACCGCCAGCCCGCCCTACCCGCCCGCCGCGCCCTGGCGATTGCGCCGACAACGCTCGGAGCAATACTTCACCTCATCCCAGCAGCGCGCCCACTTCTTGCGCCAGGTGAAGGGCAGCCCGCACACCAAACAGGTCTTGACCGGCAACTCGGCCTTTTTCATAGCAGCTCACCGGCATCCAGCCGCGCCAATAGCTGCTCACCGCGCACCCACAACCCCTGCTGTTTGACCTCGCTCATCTTGTCCAGGCCACGGTAGATCATGCCCAACCGGTGGTTACCCGACAGCTGCTGGCGGTGGCGCATAAGGAAATGCCAATACAGCGCGTTGAACGGGCAGGCCTGCTCACCGACGCTTTCGCTGACCTTGTAGGTGCAGTCGCCGCAGTAGTTGGACATGCGTTTGATGTACTGGCCACTGGCGCAATAGGGCTTGGAGCTCAGATAACCGCCATCGGCGTGCATGACCATGCCCAGGGTGTTGGGCAGCTCGACCCAGTCGAAGGCATCCATATACACGGCCAGGTACCAGTCGCAGACCTGGCTGGGTGTAATGCCGGCCAGCAGGGCGAAGTTGCCGGTGACCATCAGCCGCTGAATATGGTGGGCATAGGCATGCTCCAGCGTCTGACCGATGGCCTGGCTCATGCATTTCATGCGGGTTTTTCCGGTCCAGTAGAACTCCGGTAGCAGCCGAGTGTTGCCGAAGGCATTGCGCTCGGCGTACTCCGGCATGTGCATCCAGTAGATGCCGCGCACGTATTCGCGCCAGCCGATCAGCTGACGAATAAAGCCCTCCGCGGCGTTCAGCGGCACCTGACCGCACCAGTATGCCGCCTCGACATCCGCACACAGTCGGCGCACATCCAGCAGGCCGATATTCAGCGCCGCGCTTATCCGCGCATGGAACAGAAACGGCTCACCGACCGCCATGGCGTCCTGATAATCGCCAAAAGCCGGTAAGGCGAAATCGAGAAAGTGCTGCCACAGTGCCTCGGCCTCGGCATGGGTCACCGGGTAATCGAAAGACCCCAGGCTGTCGTAACGGTGACTGAAACGCTCGGCCACCTGCTTCAGCACGTCCCGGGTAATGGCGTCCGCCGGGAAACGCGCGGTCATCGGCGCCTTGATCTGTTTGGGCAGCGCCTTGCGGTTTTCCGCATCGAAGTTCCACGCCCCGCCCACCGGAGTGCCGTCGCCATTGATCAATAAGCCAGTCTTGCGGCGCATCTCGCGATAGAAGAACTCCATGCGCAGTTGCTTGCGCCCTTCGGCCCAACGGGCGAACTCATCACGAGCACAGATAAAGCGGCTATCGGCGTGCCAGGTGATCGGCAAGCCGCAAGCCTGCAGAGCCTGCTCCAGCCGCCACTCGCCGCATTCAGTGACGTGCACCTCGGTTGCCTGCAACAGCCCAGCCCAGCGCTGCAACTCACCCGGCAGCGAGCCGCTGTTCTGCGCATCATCCAGCTTGACGTAATGCACGCACCAACCGCGCTCACGCAGTGCCTCGGCAAAGTGACGCATGGCACTGAAGATCAGCGCGATTTTCTGCGGATGATGCGGCACATAATCGGTTTCCGCCGCCACTTCAGCCAGCAGTACAGCATCCAGTAGCGGATCCAGTGCCTGCAGACTGGGTAGATCGAAAGACAGCTGATCCCCCAGTACCAGGGCAAGCCGGCGAGTAGCCATAGGTGGGGTCGTTACCAGGAAGAATTGAAGGAAATGGGCACGCGCAAAGTGTCCTGAGTGCCATCCTGCAGGCCGCACATTTCGTCATGCACAACCGCATGCACCAGGTGGAACGGTATGCGCGGCAAGTCATGCAGCAGGTCGCGTGCATGCTCGACCGAGCGCAGGTGCAGGGTCTTGCCATGGCCATCATTGAGCGGATGGGCACGGCCGTCCATGTGCGCCTCCAGCAAGTAGATGCCACCCTCGATGGAGATCAGGTTAAGCGCATCGATATGCCCGGCGTGGGCGTGCAGCGACAGGTCTTGCAGGTTCATGGCGATATCCTCGGGCAAGCAAATTTATACAAAAACCTATACAAACACAATTTTTGTACAACACAGCAAAAGCACAAGGCACAAAGCAAACCGCCCGTCCGTTTTGCAACGGCCGGGCGGCGAGAACACCAGAGGAGCGGATCAGCTCGATTCGTGTTTGGTCAGTTTATCCAGGTAGCCCATGGCGAAAGCCGAAACCACAAACGCCATATGAATGATCACATACCATTTGAGGTGCACGGGGTCGATGTTCTGCGCATTCATAAATACTTTGAGCAGATGAATCGAGGAGATCGCTACGATAGAGGCCGCCACTTTCATCTTCAGCGAGCTGGAGTCCATCTTGCCCAGCCAGCTGAGCTTCTCGGTGCCCTCCTTGATATCCAGTTGAGATACGAAGTTCTCGTAACCGGAAATCATCGCCATCACCAGCAGGCCGCCGACCAGCGCCATGTCGATCAGCGACAGTAGCACCAGGATCAGATCCGCCTCGGCCATGGCAAAGACGTTCGGCAGGATATGGAAGACTTCCTGAAAGAACTTCAGCGCCAGCGCCAGCAGGGCCAGCGACAGACCGAAATAGATCGGCGCCAGCAGCCAGCGCGAGGCATACATGGCATTTTCGATAAAGCGTTCCATAAGGGTTCACTCAGGGTTCAAGACTGCCGGCGCAGTATACCCAGCGCCATCGCCCAGACAACCCTGGCGCACGGCAATCGATGACCGCTGCGGTTATCCCCCACAACTGTGGATAACCTTGTGGGCAGGCTCAGGATCAATGGCTGCAAGCCAGCCCTCTGCAGGGTTTGCGACACCTGGTCAAATACTCGGCAATTGCCCACTCAGGTTTCCGGCTGAAACTGGCAATCCCCCAGATGGTGGCCACGCTCACCGTTCAAACGGCGCAGCTCGGCCTGGATATGCGCGCCAGATCGGCACGTCGGCAGATTGCTCATAGCCCATACCCTGCAGATTTTCGGCAATATCCGTGAGGATGCTTTCGGCGGCGAAAGCCCCGTGAAATGGGCCCTGCGCCTTGATTGTGGAAGGCTGCGCACCGGCCATGCCGGCGGCGCAGATCAGTGTCCAGAGGCCATTGTTACCGGCCAGCGGCAACACCACGCATTCGATACGAGTATCCAGGCCCAGACAGTGGCGAGTGAGATTGAGGCTGCGCGACATGGCGACGACCCTCTCAGGAGCAGGCCTTCAGCCTACACCCGCGCAACCGCCAGTGGGAAGCCAACAGTTATCCCCGCTTGTTGTGGATAACTGTGTGGATGAAGTGAGGAAAAGCCGGCCCGAGCCAGGCGCACGGGCTGGCGCGGCAATTCGCTCAGTGACTGACCAGCCACCGGGCGAATTGACGCAGCCGAGCGGTCATTCAGCCGCAGGTTTTTTCGCCCGCGGCTTCTTCTCCTTGGCCGCAACAGCCGGCTCTTCCTTCTTCGGCTCCTCCTTGTCGTCTTCCATGCCCGTGGCGGCAATATCGCGCAGGCGCTCAACCACCCGCGCATTGACGCTTCCCGCCGGGAATTGCCCCTGTTCATTGGGCGAACCGGCATCCGCACCGACCAGCAGGCTCAGCGCCTCATCGACCTGGCGCACCGCGTAGATATGAAACTGTCCGGCACGCACCGCCTGCAGCACCCGCTCATCCAGCATCAGGGTAGTGACATTGGAGTGCGGAATGATCGCGCCCTGCTCGCCAGTCAGGCCGCGGGCCTCACAGAGGCGGAAGAAACCTTCGATCTTCTCGTTGACTCCGCCCACCGCCTGCACTTCACCAAACTGGTTGATCGAGCCGGTAATAGCGAAACACTGCTTGAGCGGTGTCCGCGACAGGGCCGAGATCAATGTGCAGACCTCACCGAGGGAGGCGCTGTCACCGTCGACATAACCGTAGGACTGTTCCAGGGCGATGCTCGCGGAGATTTCCAGAGGGAATTCCTGAGCATATCGACTGCCCAGGTAACCGGTGAGGATCATCACACCTTTGGAGTGGATCGGCTGACCGAGGTTAACCTCACGCTCGATATCGACAATCCCGCTGCCGCCCGGATAGACCGTGGCGGAAATCCGCGCCGGCACACCGAAGGCCGAGTCGCCGACTTCCAATACGGTCAGGCCGTTGCACTTGCCCACGGCTGCACCAGCGGTGTCGATCAGGATGATCCCGGCCAGCATATCGTCGATGATCCGCGCCGAAACACGGCCCGTACGGGTGGCCTTGGCCTTCAGTGCACGCTCGATATGTCCGGCGTCGGTGACTTCATCCCCGGCCAGGCTGCGGATAAAGTCGGCTTCGCTGACCAGCTGAAACAGATCGCCGATACGCGCCGACAAGCGCCCCTGGTGCTCGGCCAGGCGCGCGCTGTAGGTCGCAACCCGCGCCACCGCCGCCGTCAGTGGTGCCATGCCCTCTTCCGAGGTGCGGGTTTTCATCAGCTGGGCGAACTGCTCAAGGCTGTCATCGGCCAGCGGAATGTCTTCATCGAAATCGACCAGGACGCGGAACATCTCCTGGAAGTCCGGATCGAGGTCCTGCAGCGTGTAATACAGCTGGCGCGAGCCGATGATCACCACCTTGAGGTGCAGCGGAATCATCTGCGGGGTCAGGGTCACGGTGGCAATGCGACCGAGATCACCGAGTGGCGACTCCATCTTCAGCTGACGCGATTGCAGGGCACGTTTGAGCGCATCCCAGACAAACGGTTCACCGAGCATCTTCTCGGCTTCCAGAATCAGGAAGCCGCCATTGGCGCGATGCAGCGCACCGGGACGCAGCTGGCGGTAGCTGGTGTAGAGCGCACCCTGATCGGTGTTGTATTCGATACGGCCGAACAGGTTGTCGTAGGTCGGGGGCGGCTCAAACACCACGGGCGCGCCGCCCTGGGCGTGATGACCGACCACCAGGCTCGGGCAGTACTGCTCTTCGAGCAGCTTGCGGGTTTGCGCGTCGGCCTTTTCCACTTCAACCAGCTGGTCAACCACGGTCTTCAGCAGGTTGACCTGTACCGCCTGCAAGTAAGCACAGACGCCTGCGTTCTCGGCGTACTTCTCCGACAGCGGCGCAAGCAGCGGCTGCAGGGCGATGGTGATGGTTTCCTCGTTGAGCTGACGCAGCAGGTTGCTCGACTCGCGCTTCCACTGCGGCAGGCTGGCCAGCTCCTCGTTGAGGCGCTCTTCCAGCGCAGCGATATCGGCATGGAAGCGCTCACGCTCGGCTTCCGGCAGCTGGGCAAACTCGGCCTCATCCAGTGCCTTGCCCTCAAGCATCGGGGTGAAGGCAATGTTGCTGCTGTCGCGGTACAGAGCCACGCTCTTTTCCAGCGACAGCCGCTCGATCACGTCCAGCGCCTGGTCGTAGCGCTTGTTGAAGGCACGGTCGATGGCGTTTTTCTTCTGCTGAAATGAGGGGTGTTCGAACACCGCTGGGAAGGTCGCCAGCAGGTTGTCGATCAGGCCGTTGATATCGGCGAGAAACTCGCCGGCGGTGCCAGACGGCAGCTCTAGCGCACGCGGCTCACGCGGCTCATCGAAATGGTTGACGTAAACCCGGTCAGCCGGGGTCTCCAGGCGCTTGGCTTCAGCCTTGAGGTAGCGTTTGACGAAGGAGAAGCGGCCGGTACCGGGCTCGCCCATGACAAACACGTTGTAACCGGGGCGCGGCATCGCCACGCCGAACTGCAGCGCCTCGACGGCGCGCTCCTGGCCCAATACACCACGGAAGGGCTCCAGGTCTTCGGTATTGGTGAAGTTGAACTGCTCAGGGGAAAAGGGACGGGTAAGTGCTTCAGGAGCCAACCGCAAATGGGCTGCGACGGAGTCTGGCATTGGAAATCCTTGGACGGGGGCCTGGTGGAAATCATGGCCGCATCGGCCCGCATCCACAAGCCATAAGCTCAATCGCGCGCCTCTCCTTTAAGGCGCCAGCAGGCGAGCGCAACACCTAGGGTCAGTTGGCCTGATCCTGCATACCGGCACAGGTCAGGCAATATTCGGCAGCAGGCATGGCCTGCAGGCGCCCCGGACTGATGGTTTCACCACAGCGCAGGCACACACCGTAGCAACCCTCAGCCAGGCGCAGTTTGGCCAGGCCAACCTGGCGCATGCCGCTCTCAGCTTCGGCCAGCAGGGCTTCAAGCACTTCATCGTTCTGCCGCTGCAGAGCCTGCTCGGCGAAATCCGGCGAGTGGCTGCGCGCCAGATCCTGGCGAATCGCGTGGGCACGCGCGCTATATTCGTTCAGCAGGCTATAGAGAGCGGTGTGGGGGTCAAAGACAGACATACCGATAGTCCTCGAAGGCTCAGCTGTAAGTGTGGTTCTTGCAGGGCTTTTTACACTGATGCCCGTCAGTAATTCTGTAACTTTTCTTCATTTATCAGACGAGGGCCACGGGCTATTAAGGCCCCCTCAATACAGCGCCAATAAAAAACGGAGCCTTGCGGCTCCGTTTTTTATTGCAGCGCGGCTTACTGCGCCAGCTTCTTGTAACGCACGCGGTGCGGCTGCGCGGCAGCGTCGCCGAGGCGCTTCTTACGGTCGGCCTCGTACTCGGTGTAGTTGCCCTCGAAGAACTCGATATGCGAGTCGTCTTCGTACGCCAGGATGTGGGTCGCCACGCGATCCAGGAACCAGCGATCGTGAGAGATCACAATAGCGGCGCCAGGGAAGTCGAGCAGTGCTTCTTCCAGCGAACGCAGGGTTTCCACGTCGAGGTCGTTGGACGGTTCGTCCAGCAGCAGCACGTTGGCGCCCTCTTTCAGGGTCAGCGCCAGGTGCAGACGGCCACGCTCACCACCGGAGAGGTCCTTGACGAACTTCTGCTGGTCGCCACCCTTGAAGTTGAAGCGACCGACATAGGTACGCGACGGCACTTCATAGTTGCCGATCTTGATCATGTCGGAGCCGCCAGACACGGCTTCCCACACGGTCTTACTGCCGTCGAGGTCGTCGCGGCTCTGGTCAACGCAGGCCAGTTGCACGGTTTCACCGATCTCGATGCTGCCCGAGTCCGGCTGCTCCTTGCCCATCAGCATGCGGAACAGGGTCGACTTACCGGCACCGTTACCGCCGATCACCCCGACGATAGCGCCCTTGGGCATGCTGAACGACAGGTTGTCGATCAGCGCGCGGTCGCCGTAGCCCTTGCTGACGTTGACGAAATCGATGACCTTGTCGCCCAGACGTGGGCCGACCGGGATATAGATCTCGTTGGTTTCGCTGCGCTTCTGGAATTCCTGCGACTGCATTTCCTCGAAGCGCTGCAAGCGCGCCTTGGATTTCGACTGGCGGGCCTTGGCGCCTTTGCGCACCCACTCCAGTTCTTCCTTCATGGCCTTTTCATGGGCCGACTGCTGCTTGGATTCCTGGGCCAGACGCTCCGATTTGGCTTCCAGCCAGCCGGAGTAGTTGCCCTCATAAGGAATGCCCGCACCGCGGTCGAGTTCTAGAATCCAGCCGGCGACGTTATCCAGGAAGTAACGGTCGTGGGTAATGGCCACCACAGTGCCCTGGAAGTCGTGGAGGAAGTGCTCCAGCCAGGCCACCGAGTCGGCGTCCAGGTGGTTGGTGGGTTCGTCCAGCAGCAACATGTCGGGAGCCGACAGCAGCAGGCGGCACAGGGCCACGCGGCGCTTCTCGCCACCGGAGAGGTGCTCGACCTTGGCGTCCCAGGCAGGCAGTCGCAGGGCGTCGGCGGCAACTTCCAGCTGGCGCTCCAGGTTGTGGCCGTCGCTGGTCTGCAGGATGGCCTCCAGCTTGGCCTGTTCGGCGGCCAGCTTGTCGAAGTCGGCATCCGGCTCGGCGTAAGCGGCGTAGACCTGATCCAGACGCGCCTGGGCGTCCTTGATCTGGCTCACCGCCTCTTCCACCACTTCGCGCACGGTCTTGCTCGGGTCGAGCTGGGGCTCCTGCGGCAGGTAGCCGATATTCAGCTCCGGCATCGGGCGGGCTTCGCCATCGAACTCGGTGTCGACGCCGGCCATGATCTTCAGCAGGGTGGATTTACCCGAACCGTTGAGGCCGAGCACGCCGATCTTCGCGCCAGGGAAGAACGACAGGGAGATGTTCTTGAGGATTTCCCGCTTCGGCGGTACGACTTTGCCGAGCCGATGCATGGTGTAAACGTAAGAGCCTGTTTTGCCTGATTTGTCACTTTTTGACATGGTTTGATTCGCCTTTAATCCTGTGTCTTCAGTGCTTGAGTGGTAGTGACAAGCGCTTAAATTCTGGAAAGTAAAACGTTATGTTTTGCGCTGACCGGCTGATGCCCCTGACTATAGTTAGAAAAGTTATTTTTTATGAGGGAGCAACATGGGCTTCCAGGTCATAGAGCAGGTGGTGAATGCTGCTCGAAGAAAGCTGCTGGTGCAAGACTACATCCCTGTCTACTACCCCAACCTATACATCACAATGGAGCACTCGGGCAGAGCACTCGAAACGACCAAGAAGTACCTTGAGCATCTGGCTGTGCTTGAGGAGTTTCTGGCTTTTTCCTCCATTGATTTGATTTCTCACCTCGAACAGCGCCCTCACAGCCAATACCTGACAGACACTGAGCTTTCTAGGTTTGTGTCAGACGCGGGGTTTAGTAAGGAAACCTTGGCCATGAAGTACTTACTACCACTGGCGCTGGGTTGCAGATACATCAGGGATACGCTGTCGCCCCGTTCAACCACAGCAGTGGGCGGTTCTGTGGGGTAGTAGGTGGCGACCACTTCGTCGGCTGGGTTGTTGTCGCAGAAGTAGAACACCGGTCCACTGCCTGCCACCAGCGCGTAACGCGCCTGCAACTCGGCGATGCGCAGGCGGTAGTTGTCACTGACGCACTGGGTGATGTCGTCGGCTTTCCAGCAGTCATTGCGACCCTTGATCCAACCAAGCTGTTCAGCCTTCAGCACACGCGGGTGTTCATTCTGGGCTTTAGGGAAACTCTGAATAAGACTTCCTGATTTTGGCAAAATGCCCGGACGCCACCCGCCGAGTTTTCCGATGAAGCAAATGACCTTCGCCGATGCCGAGTACGCCGGCAAACGCAAGCAGACCCGCAAAGAGTTGTTCCTGATCGAGATGGATCGGGTGGTGCCGTGGAAGGGTTTGATCGCACTGATCGAACCGTATTACCCCAAGGGTGAAGGCGGTCGGCCGGCCTATCCGCTGATGGCGATGCTACGTGTGCACCTGATGCAGAACTGGTTCGGCTACAGCGACCCGGCGATGGAAGAAGCGCTGTACGAGACCACTATCCTGCGGCAGTTCGCCGGGCTGAGTCTGGAACGTATCCCCGACGAAACCACCATCCTCAACTTCCGTCGTCTGCTGGAGAAACATGAGTTGGCTGCCGGCATCCTGGCCGTCATCAATGGCTATCTTGGCGACCGTGGCCTGTCGTTGCGCCAAGGCACCATCGTCGATGCCACGCTGATCAATGCGCCGAGTTCGACCAAGAACAAGGACGGCAAACGCGACCCAGAGATGCACCAGGCCAAGAAGGGCAACCAATACTACTTCGGCATGAAGGCGCACATTGGCGTGGATGACGAGTCGGGGCTGGTACACAGCGTGGTAGGCACGGCGGCCAACGTGGCGGATGTCACTCAGGTCGACAAGTTGCTGCACGGCGAGGAAAACGTGGTGTGCGCCGATGCGGGTTATACCGGCGTCGAAAAGCGCCCCGAACATGATGGGCGCGAGGTGATCTGGCAGGTTGCTGCCCGCCGCAGCACCTATAAGAAGCTGGGTAAGAGCAGCCCGCTGTACAAAGCCAAACGCAAGATCGAGAAGGCCAAGGCCCAGGTGCGCGCCAAGGTTGAGCACCCGTTCCGGGTGATCAAGCGTCAGTTCAGTTATGTAAAGACACGCTTCCGTGGCTTGGCCAAGAACACGGCGCAACTGGTGACGCTGTTCGCGCTGTCGAACCTGTGGATGGCACGCCGACATTTACTGACCAATGCAGGAGAGGTGCGCCTGTAATGCGGGAAATGGCTGCCGCGAGCTACTCGCGGCGGCTAAAAACACAGAAATGAATGGGTAATCTGATCGTTTTTGATCGATTTGCCGCTTTCAAAATCGGCGGGGCTGAAGTCAGCCAGAAATACATGGCTACTTCAGACCATCCTTAGCGCTGGCCTTTTGATATCCCTTGGCCATCTGCACATCCAGCGCAGCCAGTTCATCATTCTGGCAAATGCGCTGCTCAAGGCTGTCCGTTTCGACTTTACTGCAATCAAATGAGGGGCTATCTGCCTAGGCGAAAGATCAGGCTGGGCTGAGGGTTATGAGCACACGATGGTTCTGATCATATGTGCTCAAGCGCGGGTTCAGGGTTGGTCATGCATGTAGTCAGGTTTGCGTGTACCGATCACGGTCAAATGGAAGTCGCCTTCATCCATTGGGATGACGTCATTGTGAATTTGCTCGAGCGCGTCATGACTGCGATAGACCTCGACCCGGTGGTTCTGCACACCGGGCTCAATCATCTCCAATCCGTACTGGGCTTGTGCATCACCGGTTGTTGGCAGAGGCACTTTGGCAAGTGGCTGGACAAGCTGCAGTTGATGGGTGACCACGTGATTAGTTTGTGTGGGTGGTTTTTGAGTGGCTGTAGAGCCAGGTTTAATCAGTAATGTCGGCCGACCGCCATGGGCTATTGGCGGCACCATGTACTTAGTGGCCGTTGGAACGGGTTGCGGGGTAGGCGTGGACGTAGGTACTTGCCCCGGAATGTTCATGGGCTGCGGTACCTTGTAAGGGGTGGCAGTCGGAACGGCTTGCGGTGTAGGCGTAGGTACTTGCCCCGGAATGCTCATAGGCTGCGGTACCTTGTAAGGGGTGGCAGTCGGAACGGCTTGCGGAGTAGGCGTAGGTACTTGCCCCGGAATATTCATGGGCTGCGGCACCATGTATGGGGTGGCAGTCGGAATGGCTTGCGGTGTAGGCGTAGGTACTTGCCCCGGAATGTTCATGGGCTGCGGCACCATGTATGGAGTGGCAGTCGGAACGGCTTGCGGAGTAGGCGTAGGTACTTGCCCCGGAATATTCATGGGCTGCGGCACCTTGTACGGGGTGGCCGTCGGCACGGGTTGCTGGATAGGTGTTGGTACCAGGTTAGGTACGGCGACAGGGGTTAAGGCCACGCCGTGAATGTCAGGTGTCAGGCTACCCAAAGGCGGATTGGTTGTTTGCGTGGGTGGGTTGCTGGTCTGGTGGTCAGGCGTTGGCTGCTGCGGATTGCTTGAGCCAGTGGCCGCGCTGTGGTGCTGGCATTGCCAGCTTTGCGAGTTGGCGCAGTTGGCGCCTGCCAAGGCTGCTGAACTGAGCAGGGTGAGGCATAGCAATAAAAGTCTCATGGAAAACCCCTCAGAAATAATGAACCACTTGCATCCAGACGCGGTAGTCGTCGATGCCGTCGGTGTTTTCACCGGTAATCGGGTCAACCACAGGACTGTCGGCGGTTTGCCAGCCGATTAGTCCGCGCACCAGCCACTGGTTTTGCCAGGTCTGGGTCAGTCCTATGCCTGTCGCATCCAGAGTGACTTCGTTATCCAGATCGGGGTTGCCTGCTTGCCAGCCGGTCCATGTGTCCTGATGCTGTTTGAGCCAGCCTTTCTGATAGAACAGCTCGGCCTGCAAGGAGCCATCTAGTATTGGCTGGGCAAAGTCATAGCGCAGTTCGAGGTGCATGGCCACGGCACTGTCACCACCCACTTCTCCCGGTGGGTAGCCAGCCATCGAAGTCGGTCCACCAAAATAATATTTCTGTGAAGTATCGAGGTTGCCGGCAGCGAGCTGGCCATTGAGATTGCCATAAAGTGACCATTGACCTGACAGGTGCTGCAAGCGCTGCAAATAGAAGTTGATGCGCTGGAAGTCGCCGTCGGCATCGGGGCCATTGCGGTTGTAACTGCGGGCGTTTTCATTGCCACGCAGGTCCGCTGTGCCGGCGGTCAGCGAGAGGCCATAGAGGGATAAACCATTGGCCAGCCAGTCGTGATCCTCGTCACCCTCCAGGCCCAGGGTCAGACTGTCCAGTTCACGGATGGCGTTAAAGTCAAGATCGTTGTTGTCTACGATGCGCGCATGATTGAAGGTGCCGCGAACATTCAGATTACTATGGCGAGCACGTATCAGTGGATGGGTCAGGTACAGGCTAAGGTCGCTGGCGTAACCATCGGCGCCACCCAGGTTATCGATGTTATCCGTTTGGTAGTCGTAATAGTCGAGACTGGCACCTAGGCGGGTTCCAGTGGCCGAAATCGGACGTAGATAGTTCAGATAAGCGTAGTTTGAGTCACTACCTGAGCTGACCAAGCGGGTAACCAGTTGATCGCCAGAGCGGCTAGGACTGTTGAGGTATAAGGTTGTACCCACGCGCTCACGGCCACTGTGTTCGCTTCCGTAGTTGTCCGCATCGATGTTGCCGCTAAACAGCGGTTCATCGCTGATGTTGCTGCGCAGTCTGGCTGTGCCAACCGCTGTGCCGGGGTAAAGGGTCGCATTGCTGCGCACGCCGGGCAGATCTTCGATCAATAACAGGACGCGCTCCATGTCTGCACGATGCAGTGGCTTGTCACTCTTGAGCTCAGCCTCAAGCATGCCTTGAACCAGCGTGCTGTCGATGCGCTCTCCTTGGTTGTCCACCTCCAGTCCGCCAGCTTCCAGGTGGCCTTCGAACACATCCAGACTGATGACACCACCCTGGATTGTTTGCGGCGGGATAAACACCGTGGCCGCAAAGTAGCCCGCATCACGGTAATGGCGCATGAGTGCGTCGGCAGCCTGGTGGATTTGCTCGGTGTTAAGGATGGTCTGAAAAAGACTTCCTGATTTTGGCAAAATATCCGCACTCCACCCGCCGAGTTTTCCGATGAAGCAGATGACCTTCGCCGACGCCGAGTATGCCGGCAAGCGCAAGCAGACCCGCAAAGAATTGTTCCTGATCGAGATGGATCGGGTAGTGCCATGGAAAGGGTTGATCGCTTTGATCGAGCCGCATTATCCAAAGGGTGAAGGCGGCCGACCGTCCTATCCGCTGATGGCGATGCTGCGAGTGCATCTGATGCAAAACTGGTTCGGTTACAGCGATCCGGCGATGGAAGAGGCGCTGTACGAGACCACCATCCTACGCCAGTTTGCCGGGCTGACTCTGGAGCGCATTCCTGACGAAACCACCATCCTCAACTTCCGCCGCTTGCTGGAAAAACACGAACTGGCTGCCGGCATCCTGGCCGTGATCAATGGCTACCTGGGTGACCGTGGTTTGTCGCTGCGCCAAGGCACCATCGTCGATGCCACGCTGATCAACGCGCCGAGTTCAACCAAGAACAAGAACGGTAAGCGTGACCCTGAGATGCACTCAACCAAGAAAGGCAATCAGTATTACTTCGGCATGAAGGCGCACATCGGGGTGGATGACGAGTCTGGCTTGGTGCACAGCGTGGTGGGTACTGCCGCCAACGTGGCGGATGTCACCCAGGTCGATAAGCTGCTGCACGGCGAGGAAAACATGGTGGGGGCCGATGCCGGATATACCGGTGTCGAGAAGCGCCCCGAGCATGAGGGCCGTCAAGTGATCTGGCAGGTTGCAGCACGGCGTAGCACTTACAAGAAACTCGGTAAGCGCAGCGCGCTGTACAAAGCCAAGCGCAAAATCGAGAAGGCCAAGGCCCAAGTGCGAGCCAAGGTCGAGCATCCGTTTCGGGTGATCAAGCGTCAGTTCGGTTATGTGAAGACGCGCTTCCGTGGCCTGGTCAAAAACACGGCGCAACTGGTGACTTTATTCGCGCTGTCAAATCTGTGGATGGCGCGCCGAGATTTACTGACGAATGCAGGAGAGGTGCGCCCGTAATGCTGGAAATGGCTGCCGCGAGGTGCTCGCGGCGGCTAAAAACACAGAAATGAGCCGGTAATCTGATCGTTTTTGATCGATTTATCACTTTCGAAATCAGCAGAGGCTGACGTCAGCCAGAAATGCATGGCTACTTCAGAGGATCCCTAAGGAAACTCTGAAGAAGACTTCCTGATTTTGGCAAAATACCCGGATTCCACCCGTCGAGTTTTCCGATGAAGCAGATGACCTTCGCCGACGCCGAGTACGCAGGCAAGCGCAAGCAGACCCGCAAAGAGTTGTTCCTGATCGAGATGGATCGAGTAGTGCCGTGGAAAGGATTGGTCACCCTGATCGATCCGCACTACCCGAAGGGCGAAGGTGGCAGGCCCGCCTATGCGCTGATGGCGATGCTGCGTGTGCATCTGATGCAAAACTGGTTCGGTTACAGCGATCCGGCGATGGAGGAAACGCTGTACGAGACCACCATCCTGCGCCAGTTCGCCGGCTTAAGCCTGGAACGCATTCCCGATGAAACCACCATCCTCAACTTCCGTCGCTTGCTGGAGAAACACGAGCTGGCTGCAGGCATCTTGGCTGTGATTAACGGCTACCTGGGCGACCGTGGTCTGTCACTGCGCCAGGGCACCATCGTCGATGCCACGTTGATCAATGCGCCGAGTTCGACCAAGAACAAGGACCGTAAGCGCGATCCGGAAATGCACCAAACAAAGAAGGGCAACCAGTACTACTTCGGCATGAAGGCGCACATCGGCGTGGATGACGAGTCGGGTCTGGTGCACAGCGTAGTAGGCACGGCAGCCAACGTGGCGGATGTCACCCAGGTAGACAAACTGCTGCACGGCGACGAAAACGTGGTGTGTACTGACGCAGGTTACACCGGTGTCGAAAAGCGTCCGGAGCATGAAGGTCGGAAGGTAATCTGGCAGGTGGCGGCACGCCGCAGCACCTACAGGAAGCTCGATAAGCGCAGCGGGTTATACAAAGCCAAGCGCAAGATCGAGAAGGCCAAAGCCCAAGTGCGCGCCAAGGTCGAGCATCCGTTTCGCGTGATCAAGCGCCAGTTCGGTTATGTGAAGACGCGCTTCCGTGGCCTGGCCAAAAACACCGCACAACTGGTAACGCTGTTCGCCCTGTCGAACCTGTGGATGGCCCGTCGACATTTGCTGACGAATGCAGGAGAGGTGCGCCTGTAATGTGGGAAATGACCGCTGCGAGGTGCTCGCGGCGGCCAGAAACACCGAAATGAGCGGATGACTTGATCGTTTTTGATCAGTTTTCCGCTTTCAAAATCAGCGGAGGCTGAAGTTGACCGGAAATACAGGGCTACTTCAGACCATCCCTAAGTGCTACCTGGCCGCAGCACTTAAGCAGCTGGGCATTAGGCCACGGCGCCAGTATGCTACGCGCCACACGTACGCGACCGTATGCCTTATGGCCGGTATGACCCCGGCCTTCGTTGCAAAACAGCTCGGGCACGGCGTCCAGGTGCTACTCGATACCTATGCAAGGTGGATCGATTCAGACGCAGATATGTTGGAGCTGGAAAAGCTCAATAGAAGTTAACGTGCGTAAATCTGGCCGCACTTACCGGCGGCCATGAACCTTATTCCAATCAATATCGTAACCAGCCTCTTGAAGCTCCATCCCTAGCGCTTGCTTCCAAGCACCGCCACTATCGAAATCAGTCCATACCATGCCAAGAAAATCACTTGGTAATTCAACCTCGCCTTGCTTAATAACGCATACATTAGGCCGACTCAGTCTCGCCATGAAATATCCAAGCTCAAGCAGCACATTCTGGCGAACCCGGGGCTGAATTGGCCCACCCTTCACACCGCCCTCATCATCTGGCGTCAATAGAACAACTGCGAACCCAACGTCACCATAACGCTCAATTTTCTCAATGACAGTCCCACTTCCGCTCGCTTGTTCATGAAGAATAATTGGTTCAAAACCAAGAAGACTTAGGAATCGTGCCACTGCCTCGCGTGGCGCAGGCTCGTGTCCATGCACAATAAAAATACGGCATGATTTAGGCGAAGTTTTAGGCGCGTCAGTGGGCAGTTCGTCAGGGGATTTTCCAATGTGCTCGATATCTGACAAGTCATCTTCTAATGAGCGTCGCGCTTGACTAAGCAAAGCTATGGATTCTTGAATTTTTCTCGTCGTATGGGCCACGTAGTCTGGACGCGCCCCCCCTCGATTGCTACAACGTAAGCCGTATAGTGCAGACTGGCCGCACCAGAATACCTTTTAGCTGCGCTAGTATTTAAACCAAAGCAGCGCTCAAGAGTGTCCTGAATAGCAACCTCAAGAGCCTGAAGGCCAGGAGATGTCCTACCTTCGAGGCTACGCACATTAAAATCTTTGAGCTCTGCTATACGATCTTCAATACGCGAAATACACAGTGATATCTGCCTGGCGCTCAGAACCAACTTCGGTTCATCCGCAGTGGCGAAAGTGGATGGTTTACGAACCATTTATTGCTTCCATACAGAGTGTGGTTCCAACACTATCACGACACTCGGGGCAACCCAATTGCACCAAGCTAATACGCTCCCATGCTTTGCTTAAATTGGGGGTAATCACTGGCACGATCGGTACTGTTTTGGTACAGTCGCCGCCCGATTATGGCTGCAAGGCCCGAAATCAAAAGATTAAGAAAGGTGGTCGCGGCTTACCAAAAATAAGTAGCTACCACCCCCTAAAAGCCGGCCACAAGCCGGCTTTTTTATGTCTGCCATCCATGGCAGCCACCCTTCGAGCCGTCGCTGCGCGACGTTAAAAACTGCTCCAGACAGTTTTTTATGTCTGCCCCACCCAGAGCCTACCTTCAGGCTGTCGATACGCGACGTTAAAAATGGCTCCCGGCCATTTTCATGCCCGCGATCTGGCCAACCCATGCGCCAGCGACCTTGGTCGACTTGGCCCCACCACGCGCGCTGGTTAAGCTGCTGACCTTTTACCTGAGCCTTTGCCATGTCTGTGTCCGAGATTCTGCTGCTGGTACTCGCCGGTATTGCTGCCGGCGGGATGAATGCCCTGGCCGGCGGCGGCACGTTTTTCTCCTTTCCGGCCTTGCTCGCGGCAGGCCTACCGCCGGTAACGGCCAATGCCACCAATGCCGTGGCGCTATGGCCGGCCAGCTTGGCCGGGGCGTGGGCGGCGCGGGATTCGCTGCGACCGTTGGGGCGCTATCTGCTGCCATTGTTGGCAGCCGGGCTGGCGGGCGGGCTGCTGGGCGGACTGTTGCTGCTGGTGGGCGGCGATGCGGTATTCGCCAAGCTGATTCCCTGGCTGTTGCTGGCCGCCACTGCGCTGTTTGCCGCCAGCCCCTGGCTTAGTCGCTGGCTGGCCGCGCGCCGCGCCGAGGCCGCACAACCGCCGCACGGCCCACTGTCACTGGCCGCGCATATCGGCGTATCGATCTATGGCGGTTACTTCGGTGCCGGCATGGGCATTCTGCAACTGGCGGCGTTTTCCATCGAAGGCCACCCGCTGGCTCGCGCCAATGCCCTGAAGAACCTGATTTCAGCAGTGATCTACAGCGTCGCCACCGCGACTTTTATCATCGCCGGTCGGGTCAGCTGGTATGAGCTGGTGATTCTGCTGGTGGGCGCCACCCTGGGCGGCTATGTCGGAGGTGCGCTGGGCCAGCGGTTGCCGGCCAAGTTCCTGCGCCTGCTAGTGATCGGCGTGGGCAGCGGCATGACGCTTTATTACTTCTGGGCGACCTATTTCGCCCAGTAGCCCTCACTGCTTGCCGCGCTTGCGAAACTCCACTGGGGTTTCGCCGACCCAGCGCTTGAAGGCGCGATAGAAAGTACTCGGCTCAGAGAAGCCGGTGCGCTCGACTATCACCTCAATACGCTCATCGGTGTTGAGCAGCAGGTCCTTGGCCAATCGGCAGCGGTAGTCGGTGACCAGATCATTGAAGCGCACCCCGGCCATGGCCAGCCGCTCACGCAGCCGCCGCGCCGGCATATTCAGCCGTGCCGCCACCTGTTCCAGGGTGGCACCGCTGTCGACCAGTAGCTCGCCAATCAACTCACGCACCTTGCGCACCAGGTCCAGCCGCTCGACTTCGGCCAGTTGCCGACGCGCCAGCGATTCATGCATGCGCAGCAATTCTGGCGCGGCATGCCGCGAGGTTTTCTCCAGTACCGAGGCATTGAATACCAGCGCATAACGCTCGCCACCCAACTGAGCGGGGCAGCCATAGACCTGCTGATACAACTCGGAGGGCGCGCCAGAAGCATGCATAAACTGCACTTCAAAAGGCGTGAAATCGCCCTCGGTCAGCGCATCGAACAGGCGGATCACTGCACCGGCAAGCATCTCCGGAAAGTGCCGCGGCGTTCCGGGAATCAACCCAAGCACCAGTACCGCGCGCTCGCCCTGCAGATCCAGTTTGGCATTCAGGGTATCGGAGAGCAGCCGTACGTAGCGCAGCACATGACGCAGCCCATCGCCAAAGGTTTCACTGGAGAGAAACAGGTATTCCAACAACAGGCCGTGGAAGGCCGGCAGGTGCTGGGCCAGATAGAGGCCGACATGCTCCTCGCCGCATTCATCGATAGCGGCCTTCCAGAACATGGCCTGGGCCGCATGGGGAAAGCGTCCGGCAGGCAAACCACCGGGCGGTAGGCCAACACGCGCCAGAACCCGATCGGGGTCGTTACCGCTGGCACGCAAGGCGTCGATCACCGGGCGCATCAGCGCCACATCGTCAGTCAGGTCACGCATGTCGAGGAACTCTTATTGTTTGCGAGGCGCGGCCATCTTAGGCAGCTTTAGGTCATGCGCTCAAGGCGTGAATGCGAGCGATTGACTGGCCCGACGCGCGTCCAGGCATGGCGGCCAATGCACGGCGGCGCTAGCCGACTAAGCTGCTGCCTCCGTTCTGAGGAGTTTGCCCATGGCCATCGACTGGCTCGACCTGCCCGCCCCGCCTGCCTTACCCGCCCTGTTTCTGCGCGCAGCCCTGCGCCGCCGCGTGACCGGCCGCAGCCTGCCTGAGCTGGGTGTGCGCTGCCAGGTTACGGTTGACCCCAAACACCTGGCGCGCTATCGGCAGATCTGCGGCTTTGCCGATGATCATCTGCTACCCGCGACCTACCCGCATATTCTGGCGTTTGCCCTGCAGATGCAGTTGCTCACCGACAAACGCTTCCCCTTTCCGCTGCTCGGCCTGGTGCATCTGGAAAACCATATTCGCGTGCTGCGCCCGCTCGGCGGCCTCGGGCCGTTTACCGTCAGCGTGCAGGGGCAGAACCTGCAGCCCCATGACAAGGGCGTGACCTTTAGCCTGATCACCCAGCTGCACGACCAGCTCGGCCTGCTCTGGGAAGGCGACAGCCGCATCCTCTGCCGTGCCCTGCGCCTGAACGGCAAGCCGACCGAACGCGAAGCCGAAACCGCACTTGCGCAAACCACCCTGGTGCACTGGCGCGCCCCGACAGATATCGGGCGCCGTTATGCGCGCATCGCCGGTGACTACAACCCGATCCATCTGTTTGCCGCCACGGCCAAGCTGTTCGGTTTTCCCCGCGCTATTGCTCACGGTCTGTGGAACAAGGGCCGCGCGCTGGCTGAACTCGGCACGCGCCTGCCCGCAGCCGGTTATGCGGTAAGTATGCGCTTTCAGAAACCGGTGCTGCTGCCGGCCGAGGTGCGCCTGCTGGCCAGCGAACCCGGCAGCCATGGCCAGTTCAGCCTGCTTGGCCAGGATGAGCTGGTGCATATGAGCGGCAGCTGGCGGCCACTGGAGTGAAATCTCGTCGTAAATAAAGCAGACGGCTCCCGGTAACTGTCCGGCAGCCGCTTGCACAGTGCAGATGAACCCCCGAAGCTATGCTCCTCTTTGCTGGAGCGCCTGATGAACCTCGCCGAACTGACCACCCGCATGCACGCCATTCGTGACCACAACGATTGGCGGCCATTCCACAGCCCGAAGAACCTGGCCATGGCGGCCTGCGTGGAAATGGCCGAGCTGGTGGGAATATTCCAGTGGCTGACTGAGGCCCAATCACACCAATTGCCGCCGGAAAAACTGACCCATGCCGGCCAGGAAATCGGCGACGTGATCCTCTACCTGATACTGCTGTGCGGCGAGCTGGGCCTGGACATGGAACAGGTGGTGCGCGCCAAGCTGGCCGACAACGAACGGCGCTTTCTCGGGAGCACAGCCCATGAGTGATCGGCACTTCGATGAGCTGGCCACGCGCTTTGCCGAGAAGATCTATGGCGGCGCCAAAGGCGCAATTCGCCTGGCCGTGCTTCAGGCCGACCTGGCCGAAGCGCTACCCGAGCGCTCGCTGCGGGTGCTGGATATTGGCGCAGGCCTTGGCCATATGTCGCTGTGGCTGGCCGAACGTGGCCACCAGGTGACCCTGACCGAACCCGCCGAGCCGATGCTCACCGGCGCCCGCGAGCGCTTTGCCGCTGCTGGGCAAGACGCCACCTTTATCCAGGCGCCCTGGCAGGACTTGCTCGGCCAGCTGGAGCAGCCCTTTGATCTGGTGATCTGCCACGCGGTGCTGGAGTGGCTGGCCGAGCCGCACAGCATCCTGCCGGTGCTGCACCAGCTGTGCGCGCCCGGCGGCAGGCTGTCGCTGGCCTTCTACAACAAGGATGCGCTGATCTACCGCAATTTGCTCAAGGGCCACTTCCGCAAACTGCGCAAGGCCGAGTTCGCAGGGGAGAAACAGAGCCTGACTCCGCAGATGCCGCTTGATCCGCGCGAGTTGGCGGCGCAACTTGAAGCTAATTGGCAGGTCGAAAGCCAGAGTGGCGTACGGGTGTTTCATGACTATATGCCGCAAGCCTTCCAGGCCAAGGCCGAGTTGCTCGACCTGCTGGAAATGGAACTGGCCTACCGCCGCCACCCCAGCTTTGCCGGGCTGGGCCGTTATCTGCACTGGATTTGCCGGCCACGCTGATTGCCCTCTCGCTGGAGGCTGAACACTCAATGAAAAGACTGGGCGCCTTACTGCTCCTGACCAGCCTCGCGGCCTGCCAGAGCCAGAATCCCTATATTGCTGACAGCAAGCCAATGCCGCCGGCGCCCGCTCACTCGCCCCAGCAACTGGACCGCAGCGCCTACCCGGCAGCGCTACGCGACTACGGCCGCTACCGCACCTGGAGCTGGCAGCAGCTACCGACTGGCAGCGCCTGGGCCAGTTCCGAGCAGGTGCAGGAAGCGTTGAGCAATGCCCTCGACCAGCGCGGCCTGCGCCCGCATCGCGCCGGCAACACCAGCGACCTCAAGGTCAGCGCCGAACTGCGTTTGGAGCAGCGCCTACGCCAGGTCACTGAACACTATGGCAGCCATTACGGTCACAGCCGGTATGGCGATGAGTACGGCATGTGGGGTAGCGCGCCGCTGGTGCGCAGCTATACCGAAGAGGTCATGGTGGTGCGCATCGAACTGTACGACGGCCAGGATGGCCAACCCGTCTGGAGTGCCAGCGCCGAAACCCTCAGCAACGGCAGCCAGAGTGAACGCGCCGCCGCATTACGCAATGCGCTACAACAGGCCCTGGCGGCGTACCCGCCACACTGATTGCTGAACCCGAGGAGAGCACCCATGCGTGCATCACTGCTATTACTGCCTCTGCTGCTGATCCTCAGCGCATGCCAGACGCCGCAGTTGGAACGCGACTTCGACCCCAATCGGGATTTTGCTGCTTACCGCAGCTGGAGCTGGCAGGAACCGGCCGTGCAATACAAGCCCGACGACCCACGCATCAACAGTGATCTCACCGGCCAGCGCATTCGCAGCGCGGTCAGCGAGCAGCTCGACCAGCGCGGCTTGCGCCCCGCGCCAGCGAACAGCACAGGCGATCTCAAGGTGCAGGTGTGGATGATCGTCGACAATCGCCAGCAGCAGGTCAGCACCCACTTTGGCGGAGCCTGGGGTGACCCATGGGGCGGTAGTTTCTGGGGCGGCCCGAGTTATGTAGAAACCCGCACTCTGGACTATCAGGTCGGCACCCTGCAGATCGACCTGCTCGACGGCAAGGACGGCAAACTGGTCTGGCGTGGCAGCGCCGAACAGGTCCTGCGCAGCCGCCAGCCCAGCCCCAGCGAGCGCGAAACTGCAATACGCCGTACAGTCGCCGACGTATTAAGCCAATACCCGCCCCGCTGACCGACAAGGATGTTGCATGAACCCCACCCCACACCTCAGCCATCGTCCCACTGCGGCGGCTGACCTGGCCGAGATCGTCGGCTTTCCACAGAACGCCGATGAACTGTTCTTCTGCTACCCCAAGGCGGACTGGCCACTGAGCATCGGTCAGCTGGCCGCCGCCATGGCCGAACGCCGAGACAGCACGGTGGTGCTGCTCGATGGCCGAGTGGCTGGCTTTGCCAACTTCTACCAATGGCACTACGACGACCATTGCGCCCTCGGCAATCTGATGGTCGCCCCCTGGGCCCGTGGCCACGGCGTGGCGCACTATCTGGTGGCGGTGATGGAGCAGCTGGCGCGCGAGCATTACCACGCCAAACGCATGCAGGTGTCGTGCTTCAACACCAACAGCGCCGGCCTGCTGCTCTACCCAAAGCTCGGCTATACCCTCAGTGCCGTGGTCGAGCGCCGCGACCCCAAGGGCCAGCGCGTTGCGCTGATCCAGTTCAACAAACCGCTGTAGGCCGGCTTACAGATCCCAGTCCGGCCGGTCCGCAAACCGCTCAATCAGAAAATCCAGCAACGCGCGCAGTGCCGGCGGCATTTGCCGGCGCGTGCCATACAGGGCGTGAATACCCAATTGCTGCGGCTCGTAGTCAGGCAGCAACTGCACCAGCGCCCCGGAACGCAAATGCGCGCTAACTGAATAACGCGGCTGCAGGCTGATGCCCATATCGGCCAGTGTGGCTTCCAGCAGCACCATGGATTCATTGGCGCTGAGGTTGCCGCTGACCGCCACGGCATGCGGCTCACCGGCGCGGCTGAACTCCCAGATGCTGCGGCCAAAATAGGCGTAACTCAGGCAGTTGTGCTGCGCCAGCGCCTCAGGCCGCAGTGGCGTGCCATGCCTGGCCAGATACGCCGGGGTGGCGCACACCACCGAGCGACACACCGCCAACTGGCGGGCGATCAGGTTGGGGTCGAGCTGATTGGTGATGCGCAACGCCAGGTCGATGCGCGCCTCCACCAGATTGACCGCCTGGCTGCCCACCAGCAGGTCGATACTGACCTGCGGATACAGCCGGGTGAAGTCATCCAGCGCATGAACCAGCCAGGCCTGGGCCAGCGACTGGCTGCAGGCGATGCGCAGGGTGCCGCGCGGCGCGGCCTCGTCCGTACGACTGACGCTCTGCATGGCGTCAGCCATGGCCAGCATCTCGCGGCACTGACCGAGCAACTGCTCGCCGGCACCGGTCAGGCTCAGCTTGCGCGTGGTGCGGTGCAGCAGGCGCGCGCCGACCCAGGTTTCCAGCTCGCCGAGGTAACGCGACACCATCGCCCGCGACATCTCCAGCGCATCAGCGGCGGCGGTCTGACTGCCGCGCTCCACCACTTCGACAAAGACCCTAGTTGCCGTCAGGCGATCCATGATTAGTCCACTTAATGCAACAAATATGCGCAGATTACGGGGCTTTTTGGTCGATTTAAAGCAACTAAGATGGGCTCAATCACTCAACAGGAGCTCCCCATGTCGATCATCACTCATCTGCGCGGCCTGCTCGCCAGCGCCAGCCTGCTGACCCTGGCCACCACCGCCCTTGCCCAACCGCTGATCCTGGACGTCTACAACCCAGGTGACAAGGCCATCTTCTCAGTAACTTCAACGCTGATCAGCGGCGAACGCGAGGCCATCCTGGTCGATACGCAGTTCTCCACCCGTGAAGCGCAGGAACTGGTCGAGCGTATCCAGGCCAGCGGCAAGACCCTGACCACCATCTTTATCAGCCACGGCGACCCGGATTTCTACTTCGGCCTGGACACCCTGACCCGCGCCTTCCCCAAGGCCAAGGTGCTGGCCACGCCACAGACCATCGCCTATATCGAGAAAAGCCGCGCACCGAAGCTGGCCTACTGGGGCCCGGTCCTCAAGGACAGCGCCCCGGCCCGCACAGTGGTGCCGCACGCCCTGCAAGGCGACCACCTAAGCCTGGAAGGCCAGCGCATCGAGCTGGTCGGCCATGATCCCAAGCACACCAGCCTGTGGATTCCGAGCATCAAGGCCGTGGTCGGCGGCGTGCTGACCTACGCCAACATCCACCCCTGGATTGCCGATGCGCAAACCGCAGAGGCGCGTAAATCCTGGCTGAAATCCCTGGATGAACTGCAAGCGCTGCAACCGAAAACCCTGGTGCCTGGGCACTTTATGGGCCAACCGGCGCTGAACCTGGATGACCTGCGCTTTACCCGCAACTATCTCAATGACCTGGAAGCGGCCCTGCCCAACGCCCAGAACAGTCAGGCGCTGATCGACAGCATGAACGCCAAGTACCCGCAGCTGCTCGACGCCAGCAGCCTGGAACTGAGCGCCAAGGTGCTCAAGGGTGAAATGCAGTGGCCCTAAGCCGCCGCATCCTGATCACCGGCGCCTCACGCGGCATTGGCCTGGGTCTGACCCAGGCCTTTGTGCAGGCGGGCTGGCAGGTGCACGCCGTGAGCCGCAACTTGGCCAGCAGCCACGAACTGCGGACGCTGGCCACGCAACATGGCCAACGCCTGCAGCTGATTGAGTGCGATTTGCTACAGCGCGAGGCTGGCCAACTGATCGACCGCGCGCTGGGTGACCAACCGCTGACCTGCGCCCTGTTCAATGCTGGCATCTACGGCCCAATGCATCAGGATCCGCGCCAGGCCAACAGCGCAGAGGTCGGCCAGCTGTTTCTGGCCAATGCGGTCGCGCCGATCAGCCTGGCGCAACAATTGGCCGGGCGAGTCGAGGCCGGCGGCGTGATGGCCTTTATCAGCTCGCAGATGGCCAGCCTGCAGCTCAACCGCGCCCTCGACATGCCGCTGTACGGTGCCAGCAAAGCGGCGTTGAACAGCCTGCTGCTGAGCTGGAGCAGCCACTATGCCGAGCTGCCCTGGAGCCTGCTGGCTCTGCATCCGGGCTGGGTGCGCACGGCCATGGGCGGCGCGGATGCCCCCTTGAGTGTGGCGGACAGTGCCGCGGGGCTGTATCAGGTGATCACCGCTGAGCTGGGTCGCCGACGCTGCACATTCCTCGATTACCAAGGCCAGACCTTGCCTTGGTAAGGCTGA
This sequence comes from Pseudomonas anguilliseptica, assembly GCF_900105355.1. Lineage (NCBI taxonomy): Bacteria > Pseudomonadati > Pseudomonadota > Gammaproteobacteria > Pseudomonadales > Pseudomonadaceae > Pseudomonas > Pseudomonas anguilliseptica. The sequence goes on along the minus strand of NZ_FNSC01000001.1, from coordinate 2,648,304 downwards.
CGGCGCGCTGCGCATTTGCGGCATAATCGCCCGCCCTGCCCGCTTGGAGATACGCCCATGCCTGCCCCGATATCTGGTGGTTGATGGCCCTGCCCTTCGTTGCCGGCGCCTGCCTGCCGTTGCAGGCCGGGATCAACGGGCAACTGGCCAAGCAGGTGTCCAGCGTGCTGGCCGCCGCACTGGTGTCCTTTGCCGTCGGTACCCTTGCGCTGCTGATTCTGGTGCTGGTGCAGCGCGAGTTCCCCAGCTTCGGCGCGCTGAAAGGTCTGACCTGGTGGCACTGGAGTGGCGGCCTGCTGGGGGTGATGTTTATCGCCACCGCCGCCTTTGCCGGCCCACGCGTCGGCGCCCTGCTGTTTATGGTGCTGGTGATCGCCGGACAGCTGAGCATGGCCCTGACCCTGGACCACTTCGGCTGGGCCGGCTTTCGCGAAGCACCGATTACCGCGGGCAAAATCGGCGGCCTGTTGCTGATCGTCGCCGGCATCTGGCTGATCCGCCGCGGCTAGCCGCCCAGCGCCGCGCGCCGTAGGCGCGGACCGGCTGTGCTAAAGTGCGCGGCGTTTTTACCCTGCGCCTTGCCTGCCCTGCCGATACCAACCGTCATGTGCCCGACTCATCGTCCGGCGCGGTTGTACCTATTGGCTAGCCACTGCGCCCCAGCCTTTGGAATTGACCATGCTGCAAAGCCTGAAAAACACCTGGCTCTTTAATATCCGCGGCGATGTGCTCGCCGGTCTGGTGGTAGCGTTGGCGCTGATCCCGGAAGCCATCGCCTTCTCAATCATCGCCGGCGTCGATCCCAAAGTCGGCCTGTATGCCTCCTTCTGTATCGCCGTGGTAATCGCCTTTGTCGGCGGCCGCCCAGGCATGATCAGCGCAGCCACCGGGGCCATGGCTCTGGTCATGGTCACCCTGGTGAAAAACCACGGTCTGGAATACCTGCTGGCCGCCACCCTGCTTACCGGCGTGCTGCAGATCGGCGCCGGCTACCTGAAGCTGGGTTCGCTGATGCGCTTTGTCTCGCGCTCGGTGGTCACCGGTTTCGTCAACGCCCTGGCGATTCTGATCTTTATGGCCCAGCTGCCGGAGCTGACCAACGTCACCTGGCAGGTCTACGCCATGTGCGCCGCCGGCCTGGGCATCATCTACCTGTTCCCCTACATGCCGAAGCTGGGCAAGGTCATTCCCTCGCCGCTGGTGTGCATCCTGTCGATGACCGCAGTGGCCATGTATTTCGGCCTGGATATCCGCACCGTCGGCGACATGGGCGAGTTGCCGGATACCCTGCCGATCTTCCTCTGGCCGGATGTGCCGCTGACGTTTGAAACCCTGGCGATCATCTTCCCCTATGCCGCCGCCCTGGCCGTGGTTGGTCTACTGGAATCGATGATGACCGCCACCATCATCGATGACCTGACCGACACCAACAGCGACAAGAACCGCGAATGCAAAGGCCAGGGCGTAGCCAATATCGCCGCTGGCCTGATGGGCGGCATGGCGGGCTGCGCGATGATCGGTCAATCGGTGATCAACGTGAAATCCGGTGGCCGTGGCCGGCTGTCGTGCCTGGTGGCCGGCGTGGTGCTGTTGCTGATGGTGGTGTTCCTCAGCGACTGGGTCCGCCAGATCCCCATGGCCGCGCTGGTGGCGGTGATGATCATGGTGTCGATCGGCACCTTCAGCTGGGATTCGCTGCGCAACCTGAAGCAATACCCGCTATCGACCAATATCGTCATGCTCGCCACCGTGGCGGTCACCGTCTATACCCACAACCTGGCGTACGGCGTGTTTGTCGGCGTGCTGCTGGCGGCGATGTTCTTCGCCAACAAGATCGGCCACTTCCTCTATATCAATTCCGAAGCTGACAGTGATGGCAGCCAGCGCACCTACAAGGTGATCGGTCAGGTGTTCTTCAGCTCCGCCGACAAGTTCATCGCCGCCTTTGACTTCAAGGAGGCAGTGGCTAAGGTGATCATCGACCTGTCGCGCGCGCACTTCTGGGACATCACCGCCGTCGCCGCCCTGGACAAGGTCGTGCTCAAGCTGCGCCGCGAGGGCACCGAAGTCGAAGTGCTGGGCCTGAACGAAGCCAGCGCGACCATCGTCGACCGCTTCGGTGTGCATGACAAAGACAACGCCACCGACCTGCTGTCCGGCCACTGAGAGGGGTTTACAAACGACTGAGCTCGGCCATGCCGCGTTGAAATCAGCCCGAGACACGGCGTCTCAAAATGCTCATGTACGACGCGTACACTCCGCTTTTACGGCTGATTTCGCCTTGCCTGACCATCGCGCGCTACGGTTCTAAACCCCTCTAATCAAGGAGAACAGCAATGACCCAAGTAATGGCATGCATTGATGGTTCGCAATCCACCCGCGCGGTATGCGATTACGCCGCCTGGGCCAGCCAGCGTCTGAGTGCGCCGCTGACCCTGCTGCACGTGCTGGATGAGGTGCAGTACCCAACCAGCCCGGACCTGTCCGGCAACATCGGTCTGGGTAGCCGCGAGCACCTGCTCGACGAGCTGGCCAAGCTTGATCAGCAGCGTCACAAGCTGGCCATGGAACAAGGCCGGCTGATGCTCGAAGCAGCCCGCGAGCGAGTGCAGGCCGATGGTGTGGATCCGACACAACTGCGCCAGCGCCATGGCGATCTGGTCGACTGCCTGCACGAACTGGAGAGCGATATCCGCCTGCTGGTGATCGGCCGCCAGGGCAAGACCAGCGACAGCCTCAGCCAGCTGGTCGGCAGCCATCTGGAGAACGTTATCCGTACCCTGCACCGGCCAATTCTGGTCAGCTGCGGCGAATTCAAGGCACCGCAAAGCTATATGCTGGCTTATGACGGCAGCGCCACCGCGCGCAAGAGCCTGGAAATGATTGCCGCCAGCCCGCTGCTCAAGGGCCTGCCGTGCCATCTGGTGATGATCGGCGCGGATACCAGCGATGCCTGGGAACAACTCAAGGCCGCTGAACGTGTCGTGCAAGGCTCGGCCAGCGCAGTGTATCTGGCGATTCGCGCCGGAGAGGTAGAACCCACCCTGCACGCCTACCAGCTCGAGCAAGGCATTGATCTATTGGCCATGGGCGCCTATGGCCACTCGCGGATTCGCCAGTTCCTGGTCGGCAGCACCACCAGTACCCTACTGCGCACCAGCAACAGCGCGCTGCTGATTCTGCGCTAGTGAACTGTCTGTAAAATTCGTTAATCCAATGCCGAGCCAGTATACTGCGCGCTCTATCGTCATGAATTGAGCTCCCATATGGCCCGGCCAGCAGCCCCATTCTTCTTGAGTCCCAGTGATGCCGACATGCTGCAAGGCTGGTTACGCATGGGATCGCTGCCTCAGAGCATCGGCCAGCGGGCCAGAATTCTGTTGCTGCTGGCCAACGGTCTCACGCCCAAGAAGATCAAGGAAATCCTGACGCTGACGACCCAGCGAGTACCGCGCGAAGCTACCCACTGGAGCCTACGGTTGATGGCCAAGTACGCTGGGGTCAGCATCTGGCAGGTCGCACAGGTGTGGGCTGCTGCCGACCTCAAGCCGCACCGGTTGAAAACCTTCAAGATCAGTAACGACCCGCACTTTGCAGACAAAGTGGTCGATGTCGTCGGGCTCTATTTGAATCCGCCCGACAACGCCCTGGTGCTATCTGTTGACGAAAAAACACAGATCCAGGCGCTGGACCGCACACAGCCCATGCTGCCGCTCAAGCCCGGGCAGATTGAGCGGCGGACGCATGACTATAAGCGCCACGGTACGGCCAGTCTGTACGCAGCCTTTGACATCCTGACGGGTAAGGTCATCGGCCGTATCACCCAGCGGCACAGGGCCAAGGAGTTTTTGGAGTTCCTTCGACAGATCGACCGCAGCACTCCCGCCGAGCTGGACCTGCATGTAATTCTGGACAACAGCTCGACTCACAAGACCGCTGCCGTCAGGGAATGGCTGGAGAAGCATCCCCGTTTCAAGCTGCACTTCACACCGACCAGCGCCTCGTGGCTGAACGCCGTGGAGGGCTGGTTTGCGCAACTGGAAAGACGGGCGCTTTATCGTGATGCCTTCAGCAGCGTGGCTGACCTGAGAGCGGCGATACGTCGCTTCATTGAGGCTCATAACGAACATTCGGCTAAGCCGTTCCGCTGGAACAAAACGGCTGAGTCGATTATCAGCTCCGTGCATCGAGCAAAGCTGGCTGTAATTCGGAATGAGTTATTGGATTAACCAGACAGGCCGCTAGTACTGATTACCCACGACCTGGCCGTGGTCGCCGAAACCGCGCAACGGGTCTGCGTGATGTATGCCGGCCAGTCGGTGGAAATCGGCAGCGTGCCGCAGCTGTTCAATGCGCCAACACACCCTTATACCGAAGCATTGCTCAAGGCGATCCCCGAACACAGCCAGGGCCAACGCCGCTTGACCACCCTGCCCGGCATTGTCCCAGGTCGCTACGACCGGCCAGCGGGTTGCCTGCTATCACCACGCTGCCCTTACGCCCAGGCCCACTGCCGTCAACAACGGCCGAGTCTGGATGCCCATGAACGCGGCGCGGCGCGCTGCTTCTACCCGCTCAACCTGACTGCGGAGGTGGCCTGATGAGCGCCGTCCTGACTGCTCGCGACCTCACCCGTCACTACGAAATATCCCGCGGCCTGTTTCAGCCCAATGCCCAGGTGCAGGCGCTGAATGGCGTGTCCTTTGAATTACAGGCGGGCAAGACCCTGGCAGTGGTCGGCGAGTCCGGCTGCGGCAAATCCACCCTGGCCCGCGCCCTGACGCTGATTGAGCAACCCAGCTCAGGCTCGCTGCAGATCGCCGGGCAGGAAGTGACAGGCGCCAACAAGGCGCAGCGCAAGCAGCTGCGCCGTGATGTGCAGATGGTCTTTCAGAACCCCTACGCCTCGCTCAACCCAAGGCAGAAGGTCGGCGACCAGCTGGGCGAGCCGCTGCTGATCAATACTCAGCTGTCGCAGCCGGAACGGCGCGAGCGGGTGCAGGCAATGATGCCGCAGGTCGGTCTGCGCCCCGAGCATTACCAGCGCTACCCGCATATGTTCTCCGGCGGCCAGCGCCAGCGCATCGCCCTGGCTCGCGCGATGATGCTGCAACCCAAGGTGCTGGTGGCGGATGAGCCGACCTCGGCGTTGGACGTGTCGATACAGGCCCAGGTACTCAACCTGTTTATGGACCTGCAGGAGCAGTTCAACACCGGCTACGTGTTTATCTCGCACAACCTCTCGGTGGTGCGCCACGTTGCCGATGATGTGCTGGTGATGTACCTCGGCCGCCCAGTGGAAATGGGCCCCAGCGAGCTGATCTACAACCGCCCACTGCACCCTTACACCCAGGCACTGCTGTCAGCGACACCGACCATCCACCCTGACCCGAGCAAACCGAAGATCAAGATCAGTGGCGAGCTACCCAACCCGCTGTCGCCCCCCAGCGGCTGCGCCTTCCACCAGCGCTGCCCACATGCCAGCGAACGCTGCAAAGCTGAACAGCCGGCGCTGCGCCTGCTCGATGCGCGGCAAGTGGCGTGTCACCATGCCGAACAGATCAACAGTTGAAGTATGCAAGCCCCGGCCAGCCGGGGCTTATTCCTGCGCAGCCCGGTAGAACAACCGATAAGCCAGCAAACCAATAGCCTCGTTAAGCAGCAAACCGTTATGCCAAACGGCCTTGCTTTCCGGTAACCAACCGCCGGCCGGCCGGCCATTGGGCGTGCCGAGATACCCCATTGGCGCGCTGATCACCTGCAAACCCACTTGCTCAAAACTCCAGCGTGACCTGGGCATATGCCAGGCCTGGGTCACCAGCACCACGCGGGTAATGCCTGCTTGCTTCAGCAATTCAGCGCTGTGGGTCGCATTCTCCCAGGTGGTGCGGCTTGCGCCCTCCTGCCAACGCACCGGCAAGGCGTAATCACGCGCCAGCACCTCGGCCATCAAGGCCGCCTCACTGGGCGGTGCGCCAAAGTGCAACCCGCCACTGGTCAGCAGCGGCAAACCCGAGGCCTTAGCCAGACGAGCGGCGAAACGCACCCGCTCCAACGCCAGCAGGCTGGGCTGATCTGCGCCCCAACCGGGGTCAGCCAGCTCACGCCCGCCCCCCAGAACCACAATCACGTCCGCCTGCCGAGCCAGACCAGCCCATTGCCGCTCATCCAATGCCGGCTCGCTTTCCAGCACTCGCGCCGAGTATTCGACCACCACCGGCAGGCTAAACAGCCACATACCGCCCAAGCCAACGACCAGGCAAGCCGCCGCCAAGCGCGGAAAACGCCGACGCAGCCACCAAGCGACCAGCAGCAACAGCAGGAACAGGCCTGGTGGCAGAAAGAGCTGTTTGAGGATGTAGCGAATCGGCATTGAGCACCTCCTTGGGTGCGCGCAGCCTACCGATGATTACTTGCTCGAAACAACTGCGAACCGCAGGCCTTGCAGGCCTGTACGCCATTGCCGGACTGCCAGCCCGCCAGAGTGCCGCACAGGGCGCAGCACAGCTGTAAACGACGTTTAAGCAGGGGTTTGACCTTGCCGGGCAGCATCGCAGTGGGTTTATGGCCAGTGCGGCCGACCTTGCGTGAGCTCGGCAGCTGTTCGATTTGCGCCATTTCCTGCGCGGCGGCATGCCAGCCGCGCAGCCAGTCCAGGTCGCGATTCAGATAAGCGCGAATCAGCTCCATTTCCGCCGCCGTCAGGCCACGCAGCTCCAGTTCCAGCGGCGGTTGTGCAGACAGCGCACTCACGCTATCCGCCTCATCCAACGCCATGGCAAGGCGTTGCAGCAGCCGCTCATAGAGCCCGCCACCCGCTGCACCACGCCGAAACTCCGCCATCCTTCACCTCACCCCAGAGCAGGCTGCCACTCCATATAGCAAGCTTAGCGTTCGCGCTTTAACCGGCAGTACCTCGCGACAAACGGCTTAGCCGGCCAGGCGCCACAGACGAGCATGGCCGGGCCGCAGTGGCTGGCGCGCGGCGCAATCAGGGTTTCCCTGAATAAGCGGGGCTCATGTATGCTACGGCGTTTCCCGCAAGCCCTTATTCCCAGCGCCGGTAGCCATGCAAGAACAGTACTCGCCCCGTGAAATTGAAGCCGCCGCGCAGTCCCATTGGGACGCGCAGAAATCCTTTGTAGTGAGCGAACAGCCGGGCAAGGAGACCTTCTACTGCCTGTCGATGTTCCCCTACCCGAGCGGCAAGCTGCACATGGGCCATGTGCGCAACTACACCATCGGTGACGTGATCGCCCGCTATCAGCGCATGCTCGGCAAGAACGTGCTGCAGCCCATGGGCTGGGACGCCTTCGGCATGCCGGCAGAAAACGCCGCGATGAAGAATCAGGTCGCACCTGCCAAGTGGACCTACGAAAACATCGAGTACATGAAGACCCAGCTCAAATCGCTGGGCCTGGCCGTGGACTGGACTCGCGAAGTCACCACCTGCAAACCCGATTACTACCGTTGGGAACAGTGGCTGTTCACCAAGCTGTTCGAGAAGGGAGTGATCTACCGCAAGAACGGTAGCGTCAACTGGGACCCGGTGGATCAGACCGTACTGGCCAACGAGCAGGTTATCGACGGCCGCGGCTGGCGCTCGGGCGCGCTGATCGAAAAGCGCGAAATCCCCATGTACTACTTCAAGATCACCGCCTATGCGGAAGAGCTGCTGAGTAGCCTGGACGAATTGGATGGTTGGCCGGAACAGGTCAAGACCATGCAGCGCAACTGGATTGGCAAGAGCTTCGGCGCTGATGTGGTGTTCGACTATGACCAGGCCAGTGTCGGTATCGATGGCCAGCTCAAGGTCTACACCACCCGCCCCGACACCCTGATGGGCGCCACCTACGTCGCCGTGGCCGCCGAGCACCCGCTGGCCCAGCGCGCTGCCGAGGGCAATCCGGCTATCGCTGCCTTTATCGCCGAATGCAAAGCCGGCTCCGTGGCCGAGGCCGACATGGCCACCATGGAGAAGAAGGGCGTAGCCACCGGGCAATACGTTATTCATCCGCTTTCCGGCGACAAGCTGCCGGTATTCGTCGCCAACTACGTGCTGTGGGGCTACGGCGAAGGTGCAGTCATGGCCGTGCCAGCGCACGATGAGCGCGACTTCGAGTTCGCCAGCAAGTACGACCTGCCGATCAAGCAGGTCTACACCGGCGAAGGCAAAGAGTACGACGCCACTCAATGGCATGACTGGTACGGCGACAAGGCTGGGCTGACCAGCATCAACTCTGACAAGTACGACAACCTCGACTTCAGCGCCGCCTTCGACGCCATCGTCGCCGATCTGGAAGCCAACGATCACGGCGCTCGCAAAACCCAGTTCCGCCTGCGCGACTGGGGCATCAGCCGTCAGCGTTACTGGGGCTGCCCGATCCCGATCATCCACTGCAATAGCTGCGGTGACGTACCGGTACCGGAAGACCAGCTACCCGTCGTACTGCCCGAAGACGTAGTGCCGGACGGTGCCGGCAGCCCGCTGGCGCGTATGCCGGAGTTCTACGAATGCAACTGTCCGAAATGCGGCGCACCGGCCAAGCGTGAAACCGACACCATGGACACCTTTGTCGAGTCGTCCTGGTATTACGCGCGCTACGCCTCGCCACATTACACCGGCGGCATGGTCGACCCTGAAGCGGCCAACCACTGGCTGCCAGTGGATCAGTACATTGGCGGTATCGAACACGCGATCCTGCACCTGCTGTACGCGCGCTTCTTCCACAAGCTGATGCGTGACGAAGGCCTGGTGTCCTCCAATGAGCCGTTCAAGAACCTGCTGACCCAAGGCATGGTGGTCGCCGAGACCTACTACCGCACCCTGGAAAATGGCGGCAAAGACTGGTTCAACCCGGCCGACGTCGAGCTGGAGCGTGATGCAAAAGCCAAGGTCATCAGTGCCAAACTGAAGAGCGACGGCCTGCCGGTGGAAATCGGCGGCACCGAGAAGATGTCCAAATCGAAGAACAACGGCGTCGACCCGCAGTCGATGATCGATCAGTTCGGCGCCGACACCTGCCGTCTGTTTATGATGTTCGCTTCACCTCCGGACATGAGCTGCGAATGGTCTGACGCTGGCGTTGAAGGCGCCAACCGCTTCCTGCGCCGCGTCTGGCGCCTGGCGCAACACCACGTCAGCCAGGGCATCGCCGGTGCACTCGACCTGGCCAGCCTGAATGACGAGCAGAAGGCCGTGCGCCGGGCGATTCATCTGGCGATCAAACAGTCGAGCTTCGATATTGGCCAGCATCACAAATTCAACACCGCCATCGCCCAGGTGATGACGCTGATGAATGTGCTGGAGAAAGCCGCACAAACCACAGCACAAGACCGTGCCCTGTTGCAGGAAGGTCTGGAAGCGGTGGCTCTGCTGCTGGCGCCAATCACGCCGCATATCAGCCATCAGCTATGGCAGGAACTGGGCCACGACGAAGCCATCATCGACGCCACCTGGCCACAGGTGGATGAATCCGCCCTGGTACAGGACAGCCTGACCCTGGTGATCCAGGTCAACGGCAAGCTGCGCGGGCAGATTGAAGTGTCGGCCAGTGCCAGCCGCGAAGACGTCGAAGCCAGTGCCCGCAGCAACGAGAACGTGCTGCGTTTTACTGAGGGCCTGAGCATTCGCAAGGTCATCGTGGTGCCAGGCAAACTGGTCAACATTGTTGCCAACTGACTAGTCGCCAACTGATTAAGCTCGGCGCGACCGCACAACGGCGCGCCGCAAGACACGCCAAGGGGATAAAAGATGATCAAACGGAATCTGTTGGTAATTGGCCTGGCTACCCTGCTCAGCGCTTGCGGTTTCCAGCTGCGCGGCACCGGTGACGTGCAGTTCGCCCTCAAGGAACTGGATGTCAGCGCACGCAACGCCTATGGCGAAACCGTCAACGAAGTACGCGACGTGCTGCAGAACAACGGCGTCAAGGTCTACCCAGGCGCTCAATACCGTCTGGTATTGAGCAACGAGCAGGAAAATCGCCGCGCCGCCAGTTTTACCAGCTCGGCCCGCACCGCCGAGTACGAGCTGAACAAAACCCTCGAATACGAGATCCGTGGCAGCAAAGACCTGCTGCTGATCAGCGACAAGTTGGAAGCCCAAAGCTTCTACACCCAGGACGGCAACAACCTGATTGGCGGTGACCAGGAAGCCGCGCAGATCCGCCAGGAAATGAACCGCGAACTGATCCAGCAACTGGTCCAGCGCCTGCAGCAGATCAGCCCAGCGCAACTGGACCAACTGCAGCAAACCGCAGAAGCCAAGGCCCAGGCCGAAGCCGATGCCCTGGAAGCCGCTCGCCAGCAACAGGCCGCGCAACCGCAGCAGTCGCCGATTCAGCTGCCGATTCCCGCCCAGTAAGCTCGCCGGGCCGCGCAAGCGGCCCCGCTCTGCACCCGCATGAAGCTTAACTTCGCACAACTCGGCAAACACCTGCAGGGCAACCTGAGCCCGGTCTATGTGGTCAGTGGCGACGAGCCGCTGCTCTGCCAGGAAGCCACCGACGCCATTCGCGCCGCGACCCGCCAGCAGGGTTTCAGCGAGCGCCAGGTGTTCAACGCCGACAACAACTTCGACTGGGGCAACCTGCTGCAAGCCGGTGCCAGCCTCTCGCTGTTCGCCGACAAACGCCTGCTGGAGCTACGCCTGCCCAACGGTAAGCCCGGCGACAAGGGCGCCGCCGCGCTGCTGGAATACCTTGCCCGCCCCGCCGAAGACACCGTGCTGCTGATCAGCCTGCCGAAACTCGACGGCAGCGCGCAGAAGACCAAGTGGGGCAAGGCGTTGATCGAAGGCGCGCAAACGCAGTTCGTGCAGATCTGGCCGGTGGATGCCAACCAGCTGCCGCAATGGATTCGTCAGCGCCTGGCGCAATCGGGCCTCAGCGCCAGCACCGAAGCGGTGGACATGATTGCCGTGCGCGTCGAAGGCAACCTGCTCGCCGCCGCCCAGGAAGTCGAAAAACTCAAACTGCTGGCCGAAGGCACACAGATTGACGTCGACACCGTACATGCCTCGGTCGCCGACAGTGCTCGCTTTGATGTATTCGGCCTGATCGATGCGGCCCTCAATGGCGAAGCCGCCCATGCCCTGCGCATGCTCGAAGGGCTGCGCGGTGAAGGCGTGGAACCACCGGTAATTCTCTGGGCTCTGGCCCGTGAAATCCGCCTGCTGGCGACCATCGCCCAGCAGTACAGCCAGGGCATGCCGCTGGATAAAGCCTTCAGTTCCGCCCGTCCACCGGTCTGGGACAAACGCCGCCCCCTAGTCAGCAAAGCCCTGCAACGACTCTCAACCAACCGCTGGGCAGCGCTGCTGCAGGATGCACAGCAGATTGATGCACAGATCAAAGGCCAGGCGGCCGGCGACCCCTGGAGCGGCCTAAGCCTGTTGACGCTAGCCATCTGTGGCCAACGCCTGGGTCTATCCCGCTAGCGCAGACTCTGGACTTTTGGCAGTGTGCGGATCATGCTTCGTCCGCCTGCGACGTGCAGGTCATTTGCCGAGGAAACGTCATGGCGAAGAAAGCCAAACGCGGCCCTAACAAGGCCAAATCCCTAATAGCCCAACCGCTGTTTCGCTCACGCCAGGAAACACCCAGCAAAGGCAAAGGCAGCTACCGCCGCGAAGCCTCCCAGCAAAACTGGGAGGCTTCATACTTTCTGGCTGCCTGAAAAGCCCGCCACAGCCCGCATAGCGCCTCAATCATGCTAAGGTTACGGCCTGCAAAATGTGCCGAGACCACCATGCCTTACCTGCTTCTTCGGGGCCTGTCCCATAGCGCCACCGCCTGCACCCTGTTGCTTCTGACTGCCTGCGCCGAAGCGCCGGCCCAGCCGCTTGCAGCCGCGCCAGTTACAACCAGCACAGCCCCTGCAGTCCCAACTGCCAGCGTGGTCAGCAGCCCAACCCCGCTACTCAGCTTCGATGAATGGCGCATGCTGCTACGCAGCGATGCCATCGCCGCCGGTATCGATGCCGATCTGTTCGATCGCACCTTCGCCGGCATCACCCTGGACCCAAGAGTTGTAACCTCCGACAACAGCCAGCCGGAGTTTACCCGCCCGGTGTGGGACTACATCGATGGCGCCGTTTCCGTCTCGCGGATCGCCCAGGGCCGCCTGCTCAAGGCACAGCATCGGCCGACCCTGAAAGCCATTCGTAGCGCCTACGCGGTGGACCACGAAGTGCTGATCGCAATCTGGGGCATGGAGAGCAATTACGGCAGCAATATCGGTAGCCATAACGTCATCCGCTCCCTCGCCACCCTGGCCTACGATGGCCGCCGTCAAGTGTTCTGGCGCAGCCAGCTGTTGGCCGCACTGCAGATCCTGCAAGCCGGCGACGCCCCGACACAGGGACTGATCGGTTCATGGGCGGGCGCCATGGGACAAACCCAATTTATGCCAACCACGTTCAACCAGCATGCCGTGGATTTTGATGGCGATGGCCGCCGTGACCTGTGGACCTCTACGCCTGACGCCCTCGCCTCTGCCGCACATTACCTACAGGCATCTGGCTGGGAAAATGGTCAGCCCTGGGGCTTTGAAGTGAATTTACCGCAGGGTTTCGATTATGCCCTGGCCGACCCGGAAGTGCGCCGCAGCCTGGCGCAGTGGCGCACCCTCGGGATCAACCCAGTCAGAGCCATTGATGCCAACGAGCAAAGCCAGGCCACGTTGTTTCTGCCTGCCGGCTATCGCGGTCCGGCGTTCCTTCTGCTGAATAACTTCCGCAGCATTCTCAAGTACAACAACTCCACCGCTTACGCACTGGCCATCGGCCTGCTCAGTGACGCCCTGGACGGTAACCCCGGCGTACAGGCGGCTTGGCCACGCAATGATCGTCAGCTGGGGCGTAGCGAACGCATCGAACTGCAAGAGTTGCTGGCCAGCAAAGGCTACGAGCCAGGCCCGGCGGACGGCATTATCGGCGCCAACACGCGCAAGGCCGTACGCGCCTTTCAGCAATCCAAGGGGCAACCTGCCGATGGCTACCCCAGCCATGAGCTGCTGCAGCAGCTCAGGTAAGCACCCGCGCAACGCAAGACGCTAAGTCCGCGGCAATCCGCTGCTCAACTACACTTGAGTAGCGGCGCCTGCTGCCGATAACCGCCAATGACATGCCCAATTCACTCAGGGGTCAGCCAACCTTTTTACAAGGTGCCTTGCGATGTTCAACAACAAACTGAAAGAAGAACTGGCCGAACTGCGTGAAGAGCTGGCCAGCCTGAGGCAGATCCGCGACTCGATTTACAGTGAAATGCTGGTAATTGAGATCGACCCGAATGGCACGATTCGCCACGCCAACGACGATTTTCTCCGCGAAATGCACTACGAGCGCAGCACCCTGCTGGGTCGTACACTGGAATCGCTGATCCCTGTATCGTTCCACAACGAGCCCAACTACCGGAGCCTGCAGCAGGCCTTGCGCCAGCACGAACACCTCAACGGAGCCTTTCGCTTGGTCCGCGGCAATGGTCAGGAAGCCTGGCTCCGCGCCGTTTGGCAGCCCGTACTGAATGGCCGTGGCGAGCTGCTCTATTTCGCCTGTCTCGCCACCGACCTGACCCGCACCATCTCCACGTCGCGCGAGCACGAAGGCCTGATCGATGCACTGCTGCGCTCCACCGCAGTGATTGAGTTCAACCTGGCCGGCGAAGTCCTCACTGCCAACCAGCGCTTTCTCGATGGCATGGGTTATCGCCTGGAGCAGATCAAAGGCAAGCATCACCGCCAGTTCTGCGAAGCCGAGGAGTACAACTCCCAGGCTTACCAAGCCTTCTGGGCCAGGCTTAACCGCGGCGAGTTTATCGCCGGACGCTTCAAGCGCATCGACAGTGCAGGTCGCACGGTCTGGCTGGAAGCCTCCTACAACCCCATCGTCGACAACCACAACAAGCTCTACAAAGTGGTCAAGTTTGCCACCGTGATCACCGACCAGGTCAATCAGGAAGAGGCCGTGGCCAATGCCGCCAACATGGCCTACAGCATCTCGCAACAAACCGACGCCAGCGCCAACAAGGGTGCCAACGTGGTCAGCCAAACCGTCGAAGTCATGCAGCGCATTGCCCGGCAAATGCAGGACGCCAGCGAAGGCATTGAGGCCCTGGACAAGCAGTCGCAGTTGATCAGCACCATCTGCAGACCATTCGCGGCATTGCCGAACAGACCAATCTACTGGCCTTGAACGCCGCCATCGAAGCCGCGCGAGCCGGTGATCAGGGCCGAGGCTTCGCCGTGGTAGCTGATGAAGTCCGTCAACTGGCTGGCCGCACCAGTCAGGCCACCGAGGAAATCGTCGACGTGGTGCAAAGAAACCAGAGCCTGGCCCAGCAGGCAGTGAGCGCATGGCCAGCAGCCGCCAGCAGGCAGAGCAAGGCCTGAACCTGGCCAATGAGGCGGGTACGGTCATTGTGGAGATTCAGGAAGGCGCCAAGCAGGTGGTACAGGCCGTTGAACAGTTCGCCAACCAGTTGCAGCAATAACCCCCTGCAGCTGCCCGCGAGCCGCCCGCCTGAACCGCACGGTGCCCGCCGGACTGAACGGTCAGCTTCTGTGGTAAGCTGCGCGGCGGCCACAAGCCGCCTCGTTCACGGAGTCTCTAGCGGAGCCCAGATTGCCGATGTCCGATACCTCCCCGCCTAAAACCGTCGCCAGTGGCGAAAAATTCCGTACCACCCAAGGCATCACCGCGATCAAGGACGGGCAAAAGCGCCGCGCCTCCAGTGAGCCTCAGGTGTTCGAGCCCAAACCCAAGTGGCTACGGGTCAAGGCGCCTGGCGGCAGCCGCTTCGAGGCGGTCAAACGCAATGTCAGCGAACACCGCCTGAGCACCGTGTGCCAGGAATCCCACTGCCCGAACATGGGCGAATGCTGGTCCAACGGTACCGCGACCATCATGCTGATGGGCTCGGTGTGTACCCGCGCCTGCCGCTTCTGCGCAGTGGACACCGGCAACCCCAATGGCTGGCTGGACCTGGAAGAACCGCAGAACACCGCCAAGTCAGTGGAGCTGATGGCGCTGCGCTATATCGTGCTGACCTCGGTGGATCGCGACGATCTGGATGATGGTGGCGCCAGCCACTACGCGGCCTGCGTGCGGGCGATCAAGGACAATACCCCACACGTGGTGGTGGAAGCCCTGACCCCGGACTTCGACGGCGATCTACAGGCCATCGAGCGCGTGGTGGACTCCGGTCTTGAGGTGTTTGCGCAGAACGTCGAAACGGTTAAACGCCTAACCCATGTGGTGCGTGACCCGCGTGCCGGTTATGAAAAGACCCTGAACGTGCTGGCCCATGCCAAGCTTCACCGTCCGGAGGTGCTGACCAAGACCAGCCTGATGCTTGGCCTGGGCGAGACCGACGAAGAGATTATCCAGACCATGGATGACCTGCGCGCCATCAACGTCGATATCCTTACCCTCGGCCAGTACCTGCAACCGACGCGCAATCACCTGAAGGTGCAGCGCTGGGTCAGCCCGGAAGAGTTCAATCGCTTGCGCGAAATCGGCCTGCAGAAGGGCTTTATGGAAGTCGCCGCCGGTCCACTGGTACGTTCCAGCTATCGCGCCGACAAGGTGTTCGAGAAAAACAACCTGGGCCTGGCAGCCCCGGTGCCCGTGCCGGGCCAACAGCTCGATAACAGCCTGATTCCTGCCCTCAATCTGAACTGATTGAGCCACCCAACGCCTGACCTTGGGCTTTGCCTGGGGTCAGGCGTTTGTGTATCTGATCTGCCGATCTGCCCTGCCCGCTCTAGCAGTCTATTGCGCCCGCCAGGCTCTGCTGCTGCGCATAGTCGAGGTGCTTGACCAGCTGCTCACGCAGCCGTGCGCTGACCTCGTAAATATCAATCGGCTCAGCCACCTGATCGGCCAACTGAGTCATGGCCATACCGGCATAGCCGCAAGGATTGATGCGCTGGAACGGCTGCAAGTCCATATCCACATTCAGCGCCAGACCATGAAAGGAACGGCCGTTGCGAATACGCAGACCGAGCGAGGCGATCTTTGCGCCATCCACATACACGCCCGGGGCGTCCGGCTTGGCGTTGGCGCTAACACCATAGCTGGCCAGCAGATCAATCAGGCTGCGTTCGATACGACTCACCAGCTCGCGCACACCAATGCCGCTGCGGCGCACATCCAGCAGCAGGTAAGCCACCAGCTGACCCGGACCGTGGTAAGTCACCTGCCCACCGCGATCGACCTGCACCACCGGAATATCCCCGGGAAACAGCACATGCTCGGCCTTGCCGGCCTGGCCCTGAGTGAATACCGGGGAGTGTTCGAGCAGCCAGATTTCGTCAGGCGTATCCGCGCCACGGCTGTCGGTAAAGCGCTGCATCGCATGCCAGGTAGGCTGATAGTCGACCTGGCCCAGCTCACGAAAGCCGAGCGGCAGGTCCATCACAGCACCATGTGCACGATACCGGTCGCGCGCAGGGCGCTGTTGATATCGCGTAACTGATCTTCGCTGGTGGCTTCGATATGCAGCTGTACGGTGGTGTACTTGCCGTTGCTACTCTGGCGCTCGGCCAGGGTGCTGAGATGGACCTTGGCGTGCTGGCTAAGGATCTCGATCACCGTACTTTTGTAGTTGTCGCCACTGTCGCCGACGACCTTGATCGGGTAGTCCGCGCAGGGGAATTCGATTTTGTGCGATTTGACGTCTGGTTGATTCATGGCAGTATCGGCCTCGTAAGCCGTGGCAACAACAACGCCCCTGCAGGTCGGCAAGGGCGCGCTGGTCACGCTATCAGTTGAACAATCCGAAGAAGAACAGGCTGATGCTATCCCACAGGCGGCGGAAGAAACTACCTTCCTCAACAGCCTCAAGGGCGATTAGATCGGCGCTGTGCACCACTTCTTCACCCAGTTTCACTTCGACCTTGCCGATCACATCACCCTGGGCAATCGGGGCGGTCAGCTGCGGGTTGAGCATCATGCCGGCCTGCAGTTTTTCCAGCTGACCTTTCGGCAGTGTCAGGCTCAGATCAGCGCCGAGGCCGGCTTTGACCTGACGCACAGCGCCTTTCCACACCTGGGCCTGGGCCAGCTCCTGGCCTTGCTTGTAGAAGGTGCGGGTCTCAAAGAAACGGAAGCCATAGGTCAGCAGCTTCTGGGTTTCCGCAGCACGAGCCGACTCGCTGACGGTACCGAATACCGAGGTAATCATCCGCGCGCCATCACGTACAGCCGAAGCCACCAGGCAGTAGCCGGCTTCTTCGGTGTGGCCGGTCTTCAGACCGTCAACGGTCTTGTCACGCCACAGCAGCAGGTTGCGGTTGCCCTGCTTGATGTTGTTCCAAAGGAACTCCTTCTGCGCGTAGATCGCATAGTGCTGCTGGTCTTCGTTGATGATGGCGCGAGCCAGAATGGCCATGTCATGGGCGCTGGAGTAATGCTCCGGATGCGGCAGACCAGTGGCGTTCATAAAGTGGCTGTTGCTCATGCCCAGACGCGCAGCGGTCTCGTTCATCATGTCGGCGAAGGCATCTTCACTGCCGGCGATGTACTCGGCCAGGGCAATACTGGCGTCGTTGCCGGATTGAATGATCACGCCATGCAACAGATCATCCACAGTTGCCTGGCTGTTCAGTGGCAGGAACATGGTCGAGCCACCGGATGCGGCACCACCGGTACGCCAGGCGTGCTCGCTGACTGGCACGAGGTCCTGCTCGCCAATCTTGCCCTTGCGGATATCCAGGGTGGCGATATACGCCGTCATCAGCTTGGTCAGGCTGGCAGGCGGCAGACGCTGATCACCATTGTTTTCCACCAGCACCTTGCCGCTGGCGGCATCCAGCAACACATAGGACTTGGCCGCCAACTGTGGTGCAGAAGGAATTGCTGGCTGACTGGCCCAGGCAGTCGATGCACTGAGAAGGCAAAGTGATAGGAAAACGCGTTGCGTAAAGCTGGTGATATTCATCCGTCTCTCTAGATTGCTGATGGTGAACAGGCCCAGTGGGCATAAGGTGCTTATCCCCCGGCCAACCGCTGGCTGGCCGGAGTTGTTTGTTTAGTCACGCAGAAGAAGCATAAGTGCCCTGTCAGTCTGCCTTGACCAGGGTCGGCTCACCGAGATTGGCCAGACGCACGCTGCTCTGCAGCTGCTCAGCCTCGCTTTGGCTGCTCAGCGGCCCCAGACGCACGCGGTGCAATATCTGCTGGTTGCGCACCACTGAGCTGACGAACACTGGCGCAGCCACTGTTTCGCTCAGCTTCGACCGGAGTAGCTCCGCAGCGTCCGGATTGGCGAAGGCGGCCACTTGGAGATACAGGCCAGAGGCTCCGACTGAAGCGTTTTTTTTTGCGTCAATCTGCACGGGGAGCACCGCGGCGGCATGCTGCTGCGGGGGCGGTGAATATTGCTCAACCGGCTGCGCGATAGGCTGTGCCACCGGCTGGGCCTGAGCGACTTGCTGCGGCGCAGCCAACACCATAGGCACTGGACGACCCTGCTGAGCCCACCACTCGTGCGGATCGATACCTTCGACCTTGACCCGCGCGGTGCCACTTTCGACATAGCCGAGCTTCTTCGCGGCGGCGAAGGACAGGTCGATAATCCGGTCGGAATAGAACGGTCCGCGGTCATTGACCCGCAGAATCGCGCTCTTGCCGTTTTCCAGGTTGGTTACACGCACATAGCTCGGCAGCGGCAGGGTTTTGTGTGCGGCGGTCATGCCATACAGGTCATAGGTTTCACCGTTGGCGGTGGCCTGACCGTGGAACTTGGTGCCATACCAGGAGGCCGGACCAACCGCCTGATAGCGACGGGCATCGGAGATCGGGTAATACTGCTTGCCGAATACGGTGTAGGGACTGGCTTTGACCGGGCCGTAGTGCGGCATCGGCACCGCATCGGGAATCCGCGATACATCAACATCCCACCAGGGCGCGCCGTCCTTGTGTGGCCGGCTGAAATCACCCGGCCCGGAAATCGCCCCACCCGGCTGCACTGGCGCAACTGGCTGCGGCGCACGGGTGGACGAGCAACTGGCCAGCAGCAGCGCCAGGCTGCCATAGGCAGCCAATTTGAAAGGCAAACGCGACATTAATTCTTACCCCGTGCATCAATCAGCAACTCGGCCAGCTGATTAACAGCCATGGCATACATCACACTGCGATTGTAGCGGGTGATCACAAAGAAGTTAGGCAGGCCCAACCAGTACTCGGCGCCATCAGCACCTTCCAGACGGAAGGCAGTCACCGGCAAATCGTCAGCCAACGGATCGGCACTGGCCCAACCCAACGCACGCAGCTCGCCGACATTCTTCACCGGGTCCAGGCCTACAGTCAGGCCCTGCTCAGCCTGCTCACCCTTGACGGTGGCGGCGCTGACTACCGGTTGCCCCGGCTGCCAGTGGTGACGTTTGAAGTAACTGGCAACGCTACCGATGGCATCAGTAGGATTGTTCCAGATATTGATATGGCCGTCGCCATCAAAGTCCACGGCGTAGGCGCGGAAGCTGCTCGGCATAAATTGCGGCAGCCCCATGGCGCCGGCATAGGAGCCGGTCATGTTCAGCGGCTCAACCTGCTCTTCACGGGCCAGCAGGAGGAACTCGCGCAGCTCCTTGCGGAAGAACGGTGCACGCGGCGGGTAATCGAAGGCCAGGGTCGACAAGGCATCCATCACTCGCCAGCTGCCGGTATTGCCACCGTAGAAGGTTTCCACACCGATGATCGCCACGATTACCTGGGCTGGCACGCCGTACTCGGCTTCGGCGCGGGCCAGAGTTTCCTCGTGCTGCTTCCAGAATTCGACGCCCTGGCTGATACGCTTGTCGGTGATAAAGATCGGCCGGTAATCCTTCCAAGGCTTGGCCTTTTCTGCAGGACGCGAGATGGCATCAAGGATCGCCTGCTTGCGCTCGACTTGGGCGAATAGCTCGACTAGCTGCTCGCCGGCAAAGCCATAGTCACGGGTCATTTCACCGACAAACTCAGCCACCTGCGGCGACTGCTGATAATCTCCAGCCAGCGCGGGCTGAGCCACTGCGCACACCCCGACCAACGCCAGCCAAGGTGCAGTACGTACCATCCAACCACGCGCGTTTTGCATTGAATTCATAATCCCAATCAAGCCTGTGTCATCCACTTACGATGAGTGTGGATCGACATCAAAATTCCAAATCCCGCCAGCAGGGTAATCAGCGAAGTGCCGCCATAACTGATAAATGGCAGCGGTACACCCACTACCGGCAGCAGGCCGCTGACCATACCGATATTGACGAAGACATAAACGAAGAAGGTCATGGTCAGCGCGCCGGCGAGCAGCTTACCGAACAGCGTCTGCGCTTGCACGGTAATCACCAGGCCACGCACGATCAACAGCATGTACACCAGCAGTAACAAACACACGCCAACCAGGCCGAACTCCTCGGCCAACACGGCGATGATGAAGTCGG
The DNA here is from genome assembly GCF_900105355.1 of Pseudomonas anguilliseptica. NCBI lineage: Bacteria > Pseudomonadati > Pseudomonadota > Gammaproteobacteria > Pseudomonadales > Pseudomonadaceae > Pseudomonas > Pseudomonas anguilliseptica. The sequence continues at coordinate 2,627,880 of NZ_FNSC01000001.1, read as the reverse complement.
TGTGGCTCTCCGGCAGAAAATCCAGGTGCGACTGAGTGCCCTGCAGCCAGCCTTTGCCGAGCACTCCGCCCGATCCAATCGCCGCCTTGGACTGGATGATGTTCCAGCCACTGCCCAGCGGGTCACTTTCCGGGTTGAGAAAGGTCAGCACCCGCTGCTTCTGATAATCACGCATGACAAACAGCCACATACCGATGGCAATCGGCACCACCGCCGCCACCGCGCCGATCACCCAACGCCACTGCAGGCCGGCGATAAACAGCACAAAGCCACCCGAAGCGATGATCAGCAAAGACGTGCCCAGATCAGGCTGCAGCAGAATCAGCACAAAGGGCACGATGATCATCGCCAGGCTGATGCAGATATGTTTGAGGCGCGGCGGCAGGCTGCGATTGGACAGGTACCAGGCGATGGTTGCCGGCATGATGATTTTCATGAATTCCGAGGGCTGGAAACGGATCACTCCGGGGATATTGATCCAGCGCGTGGCGCCCATGGCGTTATGCCCCATGACATCCACCGCCACCAGCAAGGCCACACCGCCGACATAGGCCAGCGGCACCCAGCGGGCCATAAAGCGTGGTTCGAACTGGGCGATGATAAACATACCGACCAGGCCGATCCCGAAGGAGGTGGCCTGCTTCATCAGCAGGTCGACGTTCTTGCCACTGGCCGAATACAGGATAAACAGGCTGCCAGTGGCCAGCACCAGCAATAACAGCAGCAAAATGCCGTCGATGTGCAGACGCTGCAGGATGGTCGCGCGGCGACGCAGCAGGTCTTCGGAAGACAGGTTGCGGTCAAAATTACTGTTCATGGCGCAGCGACCTCAGCCGCCACAGGCGGAGCATATTCGGCTTTCAACTGACCGTTTTCATCCAGCAACCAGGCATCGATCACCTGCTTGACCACAGGCGCGGCAACGCCGGAGCCGGACTCGCCGTTCTCGACCATCACCGATACGGCAATCTGCGGGTTATCCGCAGGCGCAAAGGCGACGAACAGGGCGTGGTCACGGTGGCGTTCGGCGACCTTGCTGCGGTCGTATTTCTCACCCTGTTTGATCGCCACCACCTGGGCGGTACCGCTCTTGCCGGCCATCCGGTACAGCGCGGCATCGCCAACCTTGCGCGCGGTGCCACGCGGGCCGTGCATCACCTGCTCCATACCATGACGGCCGTTATCCCAGAACGCCGGATCACGCAGCACAATATCCGGCAGCGGGTTCGGGTCGACTGGCGCACGGCCCTGAATGGTCTTGGCCAGGTGTGGGCGAATCCACTTGCCGCGTGTGGCCATCAGCGCCGTGGCCTGAGCCAGTTGCAGTGGCGTGGTCTGCATATAGCCCTGACCAATGCCGAGAATAAGCGTTTCACCGGGGTACCAGGCCTGACGGTAACGCGCCCGCTTCCAGTCCCGCGACGGCATCAGCCCGGCCGTTTCCTCGAACATGTCCAACGCAACGCGCTGCCCCAGGCCGAAGCGGGACATGTAGTCATGCATGCGGTCGATGCCCATCTTATGCGCCAACGAGTAAAAATAGGTGTCGTTGGAGCGGGCAATCGCCAGGTCCATATCCACCCAGCCGTCGCCACTACGGTTCCAGTTGCGGTACTTGTGACTGTGATTGGGCAGCTGATAGAAGCCGGGGTCGAATACCCGGGTCTGCGGCGTGACTACACCAGCATCCAGTCCCGCCACCGCGACCATCGGTTTGATCGTCGAGCCCGGCGGATAGAGGCCACGCAACACACGGTTGTACAGCGGCCGGTCGATCGAATCACGCAGATCGGCATAGGCCTTGAAGCCGATACCGGTAACAAAGGGGTTGGGATCGAAACTCGGCTGACTGACCATCGCCAGCACTTCGCCAGTCTGCGGCTGAATCGCCACAATCGCGCCACGACGACCGGCCAGGGCCTTTTCGGCGGCTTCCTGCAAGCGAATATCGAGGCTCAGTACGATGTCCTTGCCAGGCAACGGGTCGGTGCGCTTGAGCACACGCAGCACGCGGCCACGGGCATTGGTTTCGACTTCCTCGTACCCCACCTCACCGTGCAGCTCGTCTTCATAGAAGCGCTCGATACCAGTCTTGCCGATATGGTGCGTGCCGCTGTAGGCCACCGGATCGAGCTCTTTCAGCTCTTTCTCGTTAATTCGCCCGACATAGCCTACCGAATGGGCAAAATGCTCGCCCTGCGGGTAATGCCGCACCAGCTGCGCGGATACCTCAACGCCAGGCAGACGGAACTGATTGATCGCGATACGCGCAATCTGCTCCTCGCTCAGTTCGAACAGCACCGGCACCGGCTCGAACGGTCGCCGCCCCTGACGCACACGCCGTTCAAACAGCGCACGCTCATCCGGCCCCAGCTCCAGCACTTCGACAATCACATCAAGCACCTGCGGCCAGTCACCGGCGCGCTCACGGGTCAGGGTCAGACTGAAACTGGGCCGGTTATCGGCGATGATCACCCCGTTGCGGTCGTAGATCAGACCACGGTTCGGCGGGATCGGCTGCACGTGAATGCGGTTGTTTTCCGCCAGGGTGGTGTGATGCTCGAACTGCACCACCTGCAGGTAATACATGCGCGCCACGAGCACCGAGGTCAGCAGCAAAACCACCACAGCACCGACCACCGCGCGTTTGCGGATCAGGCGGCCGTCTTTCTCGTGGTCTTTGAGGCGAATTGGTTGCGGCATCGATGGCTGCTGGTTATTTGTGGTAGGGGTGGCCGGACAACACGGTCCAAGCACGATACATCTGTTCGCCAATCAGAATCCGCACCAAGGGGTGCGGCAAGGTCAGCGGCGACAGCGACCAGCGCTGCTCACTGCGCGCCTGCACCTCGGGCGCCAGCCCTTCCGGCCCCCCGACCATCAGGTTGACGGTGCGCGCATCCAGGCGCCACTTCTCGAGCTCGACCGCCAGCTGCTCGGTACTCCAGGGTCGCCCTTCGACTTCCAGGGTGACAATGCGTTCCCCTGGTGCAACCTTGGCCAGCATGGCCTCGCCTTCCTGACGGATCATCCGCGCCACATCGGCATTCTTGCCGCGGGTGGTCAACGGAATTCCCACCAGTTCCAGGGACAACTCGCTGGGCATGCGCTTGGCATACTCCTGCCAGCCCTCTTCCACCCAACGTGGCATCCGCGAGCCGACGGCGATCAGTTTGATCCGCACCGCTACGCGTCCTTATTCCTGTTCAGGGCCAGGCTCGGCGCTGAACTGCGCACGGCTCTGCTCGGCACCTTGCCACAGACGCTCAAGGTCATAGAACTGGCGAGCGGTTGGCAGCATCACGTGAACCACGATGTCGCCGAGGTCGAGCAGTGCCCACTCGCCGGTATCCATGCCTTCAGTGCCGATCGGGCGTACGCCCTGCTCCTTGACCTTCTCTAGCACATTGTCGACCAGCGACTTGACGTGGCGGCTGGAGGTGCCGCTGGCGATCAGCATGAAATCGGTGATGCTGGTCTTGCCGCGCACATCGATGGTGGTGATGTCCTGCGCCTTGATCTCTTCCAGGGCTGCGATGGCCAGTTTGACCAACTCTTCGCTCTGCACTTTTGCCTTAGTCATAAGTAACTCGTTTGCCTCGTGTTCAATTCGCGCCACGGTACAGTCCGTGGGCATGGATATAGGCCAGTACCGCGTCAGGCACCAGAAAACGTGCCGACTTTCCGCTCGCCAGTAGCGAACGGATCTGGGTAGCCGACACCGCCAGAGGTGTCTGCCAGATAAAAGCAATCTGCCCACTCGGCCCACTCAGGGCCGACGGGGCACTCACACTGCGCGCCGCCAACAGATTGCGCAGCGCCTCGGGCGCTTCACTGTCGGCATCGGGCCGTTGCAGCACCAGAATATGGCAGTGCTGCAGCAACTCATCCCAGCGCTGCCAACTGGGTAAACCGCAGAAAGCATCCCAGCCCAGCAGCAGAAACAGCTGATCGTCCACTGCCAACTCGCTGCGCAGCGACTCCAGGGTGTCGATGCTGTAGGACGGTTTGTCGCGCAGCAGCTCGCGATCATCCACCTGCAGCACCCCGGCATCGACTACCGCCAGCCGAACCATGGCCAGGCGATCCTCGGCACTGACCTCTGGTGCGCTGCGGTGCGGCGGCCGCGCACTAGGGATCAGGCGCAACTCATCGAGCTGCAACGCATCGGCCACTTCCACGGCGCTGCGCAGATGGCCGATATGCACCGGATTAAAGGTGCCGCCAAGCAGACCGATGCGTCGGGCCATCAGGTACGCCCCATCAGGTACGAATGTGCCCGTCGCCGAACACCACGTACTTCTCGCTGGTCAGGCCTTCCAGGCCGACCGGACCACGTGCATGCAGCTTGTCGGTAGAAATGCCGATCTCTGCGCCCAGACCGTACTCGAAGCCATCGGCGAAACGGGTCGACGCGTTGACCATCACCGAGGCGGAATCCACTTCGGTGAGGAAACGCCGCGCATCACTGAAGTTCTCGGTGATGATCGCGTCGGTGTGCTGCGAGCCGTAATGGTTGATGTGTTCAATGGCCGCATCCAGCGAGTCGACAATGCGGATCGCCAAAATCGGCGCGTTGTACTCGGCAAACCAGTCATCTTCGCTCGCTTCCAGCACATCGCTGCCCAGCAGCGCGCGGGTCGCGGCATCGCCACGCAGCTCAACACCCTTGTCGCGGTAGATGGCGGTCAACGGCGGCAGCACCTGAGCGGCCACGGCGGCATGCACCAGCAGGGTTTCCATGGCGTTGCACGGCGAATAGCGCTGGGTCTTGGCGTTGTCGGCAACACGGATGGCCTTGTCGAGGTCGGCGGCGACGTCGATATAGACGTGGCACACACCATCCAAGTGCTTGATCACCGGCACCTTGGCGTCACGGCTGATGCGCTCGATCAGGCCCTTGCCACCACGCGGCACGATCACATCGACAAAATCGGGCATGGTGATCAATGCACCAACGACAGCGCGATCAGTGGTTTCCACCACCTGCACGGCGCTGGCAGGCAAACCGGCCTCGGCCAGGCCGAGCTGAATGCAACGGGCAATCGCCTGGTTGGAATGAATCGCCTCGGAGCCGCCACGCAGGATAGTCGCGTTACCGGATTTCAGGCACAGGCTGGCGGCGTCGATGGTCACGTTAGGGCGCGACTCATAGATGATGCCGATCACACCTAGCGGCACGCGCATCTTGCCGACCTGAATTCCCGACGGCAGGTAACGCATATCGCGGATCTCACCAATAGGATCGGGCAGCGTGGCGACCTGGCGCAGGCCTTCGATCATGCTGTCGATCACTGCCGGCGTCAGCGCCAGACGGTCAACCATGGCCGGCTCCAGACCATTGGCGCGTGCGGCGGCCAGGTCCAGCTCGTTGGCGGCGGTCAAATCGCTGCGGGCCGCATCCAACGCGGCCGCGGCGGCCTGCAGGGCACGATTCTTCTGCGCGGTACTGGCACGCGCCAGCACGCGTGAAGCGCTGCGGGCGGCCTGTCCCAGGCGGATCATATAGTCGAGCACGGACTCAGTCATGGTCTTGGCAGGTCTGGCGGTTGAAAAAAGTCGCTGAGTATAACGGTCGAGCCACTCCACGCCCAGCGCTGCGCGGCAGACGGTATACAGCGCGTTCGCCAGCATGCGCGGTAACGCCGCCAGCCCACACCCGGCTGGCCGGCCAGAGAAACAGTGACACCACAGACCATCAGCCGCCCGAAGGTTAGGTAAACAAAAACCACCCGAATGTTTACCTTGCCATTAAAAGCAAGACAGGCGGCCGACCGCCGGGGTGGGATCAATATGCATTACCGTACCGACTACTGCGCCGCACAACTCAACGACGCCCCACAGGTGCTGCACCTCGGCGACCTGCGCCTGCACTACCAGGCCTACGCCTGCCGTAGCCACGATCCACGCCCGCCGGTACTGCTACTGGGCGGCGCGTTCCAGAGCTTTCGCTCGTTTGCCGCCGAGGTCAGCGAGCTGCTCAGCGAACACCCGGTGATCCTGCTCGACCTGCCCAGCCAAGGCGGCAACCTGCAACTGGTGCCCGACCTGAGCCTGGAACAGCTGGCTAATCTGATCGCCGCCTTCGCCGATGAACTCGACCTACCGCCCTTGATGCCAATTGGCCTGTCCTACGGCTCGGCCCTGGCCGCGCTGTTCGCCGCCCGCCACCCCGAGCACTGCGCCCGCGTATTGCTGGCCGGGATCACCGCGTTCGGCCGCCCCGGTGCACGCCTGCTGCTGCAGGAGGGCCTGGCATTACTCGCCGAAGGGCGCTGCGAGGCCTTTGCCCATGGTGCGCTGACCGGCCTGCTCAACCCTTTGCGCCTGGAACAGACTGGCGTAGCCCCGGTATTTCGCAAGGCACTGCTGAGGCAGATCCAGCGCTTGTCAGCCGCCGATATCGAACGCTACCGGCAGAACAGCCAGCGCCTGCTGGACTTCCAGGGTTTCCAACAACACCCCAGCTGCCCGACCCTGGTGCTGGCAGGCGAGTATGACCACTTCACTCAACCCTGGGAGCACGCACACTTTGCTGCCGCCTGCGCCCAGGCCAGTTGCGCCCTGATCCACAACGCCGATCACCTCGCGCAATTCGAACAGCGCGACGCCTGCGCCAATCTGTACAACCCGTTTCTGCGCGGTGACGCCCTGCCAAGCCGCAGTCCCGGCAGTAGCCTGCTAGGGAAACCCTGAAGAAGACTTCCTGAATTTGGCAAAATACCTGAACTCCACCCGCCGAGTTTTCCGATGAAGCAGATGACCTTCGCCGACGCCGAGTACGCCGGCAAGCGCAAGCAAACCCGCAAAGAGCTGTTCCTGATCGAGATGGATCAGGTTGTGCCGTGGAAGGGTTTGATTGCCTTGATCGAACCGCATTACCCCAAGGGTGAAGGCGGACGTCCAGCCTATCCGCTGATGGCGATGTTACGGGTTCATTTGATGCAGAACTGGTTCGGCTACAGCGACCCGGCGATGGAGGAGGCTCTGTACGAGACCACCATCCTGCGCCAGTTTGCGGGTCTGAGCCTGGAGCGCATTCCCGACGAAACCACCATCCTCAACTTCCGCCGATTGCTGGAGAAACACGAACTGGCTGCGGGCATCTTGGCCGTCATCAATGGCTATTTGGGTGACCGCGGTTTGTCATTGCGCCAAGGCACCATCGTCGATGCCACGCTGATCAATGCGCCGAGTTCGACCAAGAACAAGGACGGTAAGCGTGACCCGGAAATGCACCAGACCAAGAAGGGAAACCAGTATTACTTCGGCATGAAGGCGCACATCGGCGTCGATGACGAGTCGGGTTTAGTGCATAGCGTGATCGGCACGGCAGCCAATGTTGCAGACGTTACTCAGGTCGACAAGCTGCTACACGGCAAAGAAAACATGGTGGGTGCCGACGCGGGTTACACCGGCGTAGAGAAGCGGCCAGAACATGAAGGCCGTGAAGTGATCTGGCAGATCGCAGCCCGCCGCAGTACGTACAACACGTTGAGTAAGCGCAGCGCGCTGTACAAAGCCAAGCGCAAGATCGAGAAGGCCAAGGCGCAAGTTCGCGCCAAGGTCGAGCACCCGTTCCGGGTGATCAAGCGTCAGTTCGGTTATGTGAAGACGCGTTCCCGTGGCCTGGCCAAAAACACCGCACAACTGGTAACGCTGTTCGCCCTGTCGAACCTGTGGATGGCCCGTCGACATTTGCTGACGAATGCAGGAGAGGTGCGCCTGTAATGTGGGAAATGACCGCTGCGAGGTGCTCGCGGCGGCCAGAAACACCGAAATGAGCGGATGACTTGATCGTTTTTGATCAGTTTTCCGCTTTCAAAATCAGCGGAGGCTGAAGTTGACCGGAAATACAGGGCTACTTCAGACCATCCCTAGCCCAATCGCAACTGCTGCAGCTTGAAAAACGCCATGAAACGCGCCTGCCTCCCAGCCAGCGCCACGCTCGCCTGCAGCATCGTGATGGTGGGGAATGGACGGTAGAGCTCAGCGAATTGGGTTTCTTTGGCGGCTTGCTGCACGCTGATCTGCCGGCTATTCGCGGCACGCGTGGCTGGCAATTGCTGTGCAAGGATCTACCCGCCCAGCCTCTGCTACCCCTGCGCCAGGATCCAAACGGCCTGGCCTTCGTTTTCCCGCACAGCGATCAGCAGGCCAGCCAGGCGCTGGCGACGCAGTTCCAACTGCAACCGCTACCAGCAGCGGCCTGCGCCTAGAGCCTGCTTCGGATCTGCTGCGCGTCGGCGATACTGCCTAAAAACAGGCTCGGCAAGCCGCTCGCGGCTAATGCGCTTTAGCGCGGCCCGAAGGGCGAGTGGAACGAGTCATGCTCATTTACAACAGTAAACTCCGCTTCCTCCCCTGTTTTGACCAGCCGGAGGCTGTTACTAACGTAGCGCCTTGTCTCGCTCTAGCTCGCGAGATTGTAAGCGCGCGCCGGTTTTGGCACCGCCTTGCACGTTATTTGGCACCGCGCGGCGTGCGCCGCGTTGGCAAATTTTGCGCGGTGTTTGGCACCTGGACAAGCCGGCGATGCCTACGCCGATCTGGTAGAGGCTGGCCGGGCTTTGGATACGGGAGCGGACTGACCTTGCAGCGCTTAAGCCAGGACTGCTTAACCATATAGATGTAGCGGAACTGCCTGAGTCTGTGGATGGTTGCACGACCTAGGTTCTCTCGCAGGTACTGCGCCCGCCCGCCACTGGCTTTGTGCCGGCTTAACAGCTGGCTGTGGTAGGTCTCGCCGTCCAGCTCGTAGAAGCTTGTCCAGTGGTGGCCAAAGTAATGGAAGTTCGCCGCCTGATAGACCACGCCCCAAGCCCCGCAGCGCTCATCCGCAAAAGACTGAATCCAAGCCACAGCTGGGCATACCCGCTTGATGTACTTGAAGCAGTAGCTCAACGCCCGGCTTTCGCTGTTGCGTGGCGCAATGTCGTCGAGCCACATGCGATTTAGCTCCAGATACTGACCAATCTCTGTGCCTGCTACGATCTTGTCAGCCGCCCTTGGGTTGAGGGCGTAGCCAAACTGCAAAACTCCGCGCATAACCCCATCCACCCAAACACCCAGGTGGATGAAGCTGTTGGAGACAATGCGCCTGGAATAGTGATTGGCCCTGATGATGCTCACCGCCTCGGCCCTGGGGATGACCGCGATATAGAAGTCGCGGTGCCCAAAACCTGCCGTCGCTTCGGTTCCTTCAATGAAGCCTGGCTGGGTTGTTGTCGGTGCCGTGAACGTGCCTGGGTGTTGCGGGTGATACGAGGGTTTCTGTTTGGCCACGAGTCGTTTCCATATATGGAGACGCTCGTGGGCGTTCTGTGGGGCAGCTCGTGGCTGTCTGGCTATTGAGTGTCCGGCATCGCGGGCACTTGATTTGTAGGGTGTAGCACCCGCTAACGCGGGCAAGTAGGCGGCTACAGCCGCCACAACGTATGTCGATCATTCTGCAAAAAAGCCTTATTTCAGATAGGCTTGCCCCGCTCTCGCGAGAGTGGGAGGGCCTTGGCTGGCTTGCAGGCTGGTTCTGCGGGTTGGTGGTCAGTTCGGGTGCTGGAACACTAGGACTGGCCGCCCTCTCTTAAATCAAATTCAATAATTCCAGTGGCCGCTCTGGCCGCTGGTATGGATGGGCGAGCATCCACAGGTGCTGTGGGTTGATTCGCCCGACCAGGTCTTCGCGGAATAACGGTGAGCCGCCCTGGGTGAATGCCCAAGCCACCAGTTCACTGCAAAACCAGCTGTCTTCAGCCTGCCAATCGCGGTTACGGGTGACCAGGCCCGCGATGCCGGCCCAGTCGTAGGGCTTGCCCAGTTGGCCGCGTGCGGCGGCAATAACGGACGCCGCATCGCTAACCGGGAACTCGACCAGGGCCGCGCGGCTGGCTTTGGCCAGGCGCTGCTCAAGGCTTTCCTTCACTACGCCCTGAAAGGCAATGGCACCGATCAACACCGGGGCGCTCCCCGTGTCGTCGATCAGGTCGACATGCGACCAGGCCGACCAGGTGAACGTGCGAATGGCTACGCTGCCTGGATGGCGGCGGCGGCGGCGGCGGCGGCGGGTGAATAGAACGCGCACTTTTTCCATGCATTACTCCCCGTATACAGCCGGCCAGCCGGCCGAGTAGTCATACGCCAGCGGATTAGCACTGGCCTGCATCGCGGCATAGTGCTGCTCAGCGGCCGCGAAAATGGCCTGGTCACTGGCTGCGCCTGCCGCAAAGATTGCCTGCGCCAGGCTGGCCGTCATGGTGACGAATGCACCCGACATGGTTTTCCACTGAATAGCCGGAATGGCCTGGCCCATCATCACCAGGCCGAGCTGCTGGCTGCGGCTAAACGTGTCGGAGTGGAACCAATGGCCGCTGGCTTGGTAGCCACCCTGCTGGGTGCGGCGGTCGCGCTCAGCCTTGATTGCCTCCCACACCGTCAGCTCATCCGCCTCACGTTGAGCAGCGGCCAGGGCAGCGTCAAACTGCCATGCGCCATCGAGCCAGCGGTGGGCCGGGGATGTACGCGGCTCGGTGGTTAGCGCATCGGGCAGCTCGCCCACTTCGGCGTGCTGCAGCTCTGCGCCGTCTTCCTTGCGGTAGACCTTGCCGCGATGGTCGGGCAGCTGCTGCGGCTGGCCATTGACCAGCGCCCATACGTTGCCTGCTGTTGGCTCATCCAGCAGCGCCTCAAGTTGGAGAGCGTTACTCGGCACCTGGATGCCAATGCCGGGAATAACAGGAAGGTCGACCGGGCCAGTGAGGACGCCCGCGTTGTCTGCGATGTAGATGTGCATGGTGGGTTCCTCAGATCAGTTTGATGCGGCCCGGGTAGGCAATGTTGCGTGGACGTGTGACGCCGTGGGCAAACCCCGTGGTTGCCGCTGTGCCAGATATCCAGACAACTGCATGCCCCGGATACTTGCTCAGACCATTCGGCTCGAAGTCCAGGCCAGTTCGCGCCGCCACAAGCGGCCCATCACCACCAGGAACTGCCTGGCTGGTGAAGTTGGCGACATAAGGCGATTCAATCCCCGTAGTGTCGACCGGCAGAACCGAACCCAACTGGCTAGAACCTGCGACGCGGCTGGGATCAACGCCACGACCAGCGTCAACAACCCGAAGAAACTCACCACGCCCCTCGGGGCCACGGAAAGTCGTGGCTCCATCACCACTAGTCCAGCCGCCCTCCATACCTACACGGGCCGCCTCGGTGGTGAGCATTCCTGACTGCTGGCCGTGATCCCATAGCCACGGCCATTCCGCACGATTGAACAGGCTGCCGGCGAACACGCCCCAACCGCCTGGTGAGATCATGGTGGTGGTTTCAAACACTGGGCGGCCGAGGGCGTCACTGTCGTGTCGGCCGATTGGCCACCAGTTACCAGCCCCATCGCTGCGCAGGTGCCACCAGTCGCCCGCGCCCATCAGGTAAAGGAAGCCGTAACCCGCCGCATTCAAATGGGTGTGAAATTTGATCTTTTCCGCGCCAGCGGCCTGCACTTTGAGGCGGTTGCCGGTGTTGTCCACGCGCCGCACGATGATGTCGACCACGCCCAGGTCGGAGTCAGCCTCTGGCAGGGTAATCAGCCGATTACCGCCACTGGCATCAATCGCAATCAGGCCCACCTGCGCAGGAGTCAGAACGGTGTCGGCATTAATGCTGAGAAACGTGCTGCGGGTCAGGGCTTTGATTGCCAGCAACAGTTGGTTGTTTTGCGCCTCATTTGGCACAAGGCCAGCTGCGGTGATGACGTTGAGCAGCTCATCGGTAACCAGGTTTGCCCAACTGGCGGGGTCACGCGAGGCCGGAATGCTAAGCAGTGGGTTGCCGTCGGTGAACTTGCCATCACGCAAGGCCACGCCGGGTTGGCTGTGTGGGTAATCCATCAAATACCTCCGTAGCTGAAAAAGAGAATTGAGCCGCCCGGCTTGCGCTTGTGCATGACGCACTCCAACTGGCTATCGCCCCACACGCGGTAGGGCTCGCCCATGGCTGAGCGGCCGTGGCGGCGCTCGATGATTTGCGGTGCTGGCAGGTTGAGCTGCCAGGCGTCTTCCCAGTCTTCGCCGCCGTAGGCTTCGCCCATGTGCGCGCGGCCGTAGCGGCGCGCCCAGTACTCGGTAATGGTGGCGTTTGGGTAGCCCAGCGCCTCAGCAATGGCGAGGAAGTGCGGGCGACTCTGGCCGCCCAGACTGACCAACTTGGCCAGCACCGCGCGGGAGCGTTCCTGGACAGTCATTGAGCCTTGCACGCTGCATTCATCGGGCAGGCCAAGGGCGCGCTCCCAGCGCTCCAGCGTTTCAAATGCCTCCGCTGGGCTGGTCTCGCGCCACAGGTCATCGGCCCGCTGGTGGGCACGGGAGAAGCTGCGTCCATAGGCTTGCAACAGCTTCTGCAGGTTGCTCTCTGGGTCTTGGGACCAGGCCTCACCAGGTGGCAGCAGCTGGCTAAGTTGGCGGCCGTAGCCTTGGGCGCTTATATCCACTCGATGCCCCCAAAGGTCAGCATATGGCCCGGCGCGGCGACGACGCTTGCGACTGGGGCCTCGACGCTGTTATCGGTTTCGCCGGCCGCGATGCTGACGGCCTCGCGGATGTGGCTGATTTTCAGGGTGCCGGCCGGGCGCGATTCGCGGCGGTGCAAGTCGCGCAGTTCGGCCTCAGCAGCGGCCCTTACTAGCGCTGTATCTGACACCAGGTGAATCTGGTAATTGACCGGCGTGGCCTCTGGCGGCAACACATAGACAGAACGGCGGCCTGCGGGCCGGCGCTGGGCAATATAGGCGGCGCAGATGGCGAGCACCTCCGCACTAGGGATAGGGCTTTCCTGGTTGTCGCAGACAATGCGCACCACCACGCTGCCGCTGCCTTGTTCGTGTTCAGTGGCCCAGGCCCTAGTAATCGAAGGGTGCGACTCAAGCGCCCAGGTTTCATAGTCGGTTAGGCTGCCGCCTTGTGGCGGCTCGGCCATACGGTGCAGTACCCGCTCGCGCAGGCCATCCAGGGTTTCCTGGGCGGTGCCGTCTTTGATGCCGCCCTCGGCCACTTGGGCGGCGGATTGAATGCCGGTTACTGGGCTGAGTAGAGTCCGGCGCGAGCCTGCCGGGAGGTTGCCAGCGGTGCCTGGAGTTTGCGCGTCCAGTGTGGCCAGGCCGCTGGTGGCCGTCAGGGTTACTGTCTCGCGCACGGCATACAACAGGCCCTGGCTGTACTGAAACAACGTGCCAGCGTTCAGCGTTGCGCCAACAGCGCCGCTGATCAGCAAGGGGCCGGCCGCGTAGGTTGGGTCTAGATACCAAAACTTATAAATGCGCGCCCAGCGTTCCACGCCCTCGGCGTTGGCCAACTCATCCGGCAAGAAGTTGCGGTGACGGTAGTCAATATGCGCGTGCAGGCCCTGCACCGCGCCAGCTTGGGCGAACGCCAGAACGCCGGCCGTGCTGCGACGGGTTTTGGCGCTCTTGATGGGCAGATGGGCCTCGATGTCGCTGCCGACCTGCTGCCGATTTTCTTCGAGTGTGGGCAGGGTGAATGTCATTGCAGGGTTTCCCAGAGGGTGTCGTATTGGTAGTTCTCGGTTTGCCCATTGCGGCGGCTGATGACCACCTGCAGGCGTAGGACGCCGCGCTTAGGCACGCTGGCGGTTACCTCAACTTTTGCGGCAATGCCGTCATCCAGCGTCCAGGCGACCGACTCTTTGCCGTACTCACGGGCGCGGCGCAGGGTCTCGGCAATTTCTTTCTCGCGGCGCAGCAACCACAGACGGGAGCCGATCAGGTCAGCCGGTACGTCTGGCCAGGCGTCATCTGGGCGGGCGCGGCGGTCGGAAAACAGGCTGATGATCACCGGGGTTTGCAGGCTGTCATCGAGAGCGAAGTCGCCGTCCTCAATCACCAGGTCGGCCTCTCGGCCATTCCAGCTCAGGGCTAGGTCTGTCATGCGCCACCTCCGGGCAATGGCTTGCCTGATTGCTGGTCAACAGCCGGCATAGTGTCTTCGTGGACGTGGTTGATCTGGCTAACGCCGTCCGCGATTTGGTCGCCCGCAGAGACGATCTTCCCGGTGCTGGTTATCTCTGGCGTATCGAAGTGCACGCCCGTGGCGGCCTTGATGTTGAGGGTGTGGGTCTCGATGTCGATCACGCGGCCGCGCTTGAAATGGATCTTGTCCTTTTCGTCGGTGTAGATGGCCACCTCGCCGCCCTGCATGCCGACAAGGCGGTAGCGGCGGTCAGCGCAGGACACCACAACGCTGTGCGCACGGTGGCCACCGACGGCCAGTACCAAGGCCTCGGCCCCGGCCAGCGGGTGGGCGGTGAAGCCATAAGGCTGCCAATGCTCGACGTTATCGAGCTGCTCATCAGCCAGCAGGCTGACCTGCAGGGCCTGCATCTTGGCGGCGTCATTCACCAGGCTGACCACCGCGCGGGTGACGATGTGCGCCAGGCCACGGCGCAATGGATTAAGGATCCTCTGAAGTAGCCATGCATTTCTGGCTGACGTCAGCCTCTGCTGATTTCGAAAGTGATAAATCGATCAAAAACGATCAGATTACCGGCTCATTTCTGTGTTTTTAGCCGCCGCGAGCACCTCGCGGCAGCCATTTCCAGCATTACGGGCGCACCTCTCCTGCATTCGTCAGTAAATGTCGGCGCGCCATCCACAGATTTGACAGCGCGAATAAAGTCACCAGTTGCGCCGTGTTTTTGACCAGGCCACGGAAGCGCGTCTTCACATAACCGAACTGACGCTTGATCACCCGAAACGGATGCTCGACCTTGGCTCGCACTTGGGCCTTGGCCTTCTCGATTTTGCGCTTGGCTTTGTACAGCGCGCTGCGCTTACCGAGTTTCTTGTAAGTGCTACGCCGTGCTGCAACCTGCCAGATCACTTGACGGCCCTCATGCTCGGGGCGCTTCTCGACACCGGTATATCCGGCATCGGCCCCCACCATGTTTTCCTCGCCGTGCAGCAGCTTATCGACCTGGGTGACATCCGCCACGTTGGCGGCAGTACCCACCACGCTGTGCACCAAGCCAGACTCGTCATCCACCCCGATGTGCGCCTTCATGCCGAAGTAATACTGATTGCCTTTCTTGGTTGAGTGCATCTCAGGGTCACGCTTACCGTTCTTGTTCTTGGTTGAACTCGGCGCGTTGATCAGCGTGGCATCGACGATGGTGCCTTGGCGCAGCGACAAACCACGGTCACCCAGGTAGCCATTGATCACGGCCAGGATGCCGGCAGCCAGTTCGTGTTTTTCCAGCAAGCGGCGGAAGTTGAGGATGGTGGTTTCGTCAGGAATGCGCTCCAGAGTCAGCCCGGCAAACTGGCGTAGGATGGTGGTCTCGTACAGCGCCTCTTCCATCGCCGGATCGCTGTAACCGAACCAGTTTTGCATCAGATGCACTCGCAGCATCGCCATCAGCGGATAGGACGGTCGGCCGCCTTCACCCTTTGGATAATGCGGCTCGATCAAAGCGATCAACCCTTTCCATGGCACTACCCGATCCATCTCGATCAGGAACAATTCTTTGCGGGTCTGCTTGCGCTTGCCGGCGTACTCGGCGTCGGCGAAGGTCATCTGCTTCATCGGAAAACTCGGCGGGTGGAGTGCGGATATTTTGCCAAAATCAGGAAGTCTTTTTCAGACCATCCTTAAGCAGACGGTCAACCCCACGCATCGGTGACCTCCGGCTCTGGCTGGTCAAGCATGTCGAAAGCCTCGCGGGGCATGACGGTGGGTTCTACGCGCTCGCCCTGGTCATCGAGCACATAGGTCAGATCAGTGATCAGGCGCTCAGCGCCGCGCAGATAGCTGTAGGCGTCGTGCACGGTCACCAGGCTGTTGTGCCGCCATATCTGGCCGTTGCTCTGGCGGTGGCTATTGAGGGTGTAGCTAATGGCCTGCGAGCGACCCCAGCGCACGTTGCGCTCCCAGGTCACGCGCTCACGCGCCGAGGCGGTATCAAGCGGGCCGTCGGCGATGATGGTCAGCGGGCGGTGGCGCTTGATGCGGTTGTCGCGAGCGGTGGCCAGCACGGCGCTGGTTACCGTGCCGAAGTTGTCATCGTCGCCCTGGGACTGCCCCTTTAGGGTGTAGTGGCTGTATACGTCGGTCAGGTCACGGTTACAGGAGCCCTGAGCGATGTTCTCGCCCAGGATCAGGGCGTCATGCGCGCGTAAATGCCCGGCGCGGGTAATCACCAGGTTGCCCTTGCCGTCAGTGATCAGCAGCACGCCACGGATGCGGGCGGCCTGATCGAGCATCTCGAAAACCGTTTCGCCGTCGTTGGGTTTTAGGCTTTTGAACGGTGCATTTGCCCCGGCCTGATCGATCACGGTTATGCCAAAGGGCGCGCAAAGTTCGCGCGCAACATCGGTCAGGCCCCGCCCGATCCACTGGGTTGCCGGTGCTGAGCAATCGACCAGGTCGCAGGTTTTATCCCGGCCGGTGACGCTCACGCTGTGGTCTTGGGAGTTGTAGGTGGGGCTGACGCGGTCGATGTAGCCGGTGATCAAAACTTCATCGTCAAAGTACACGCTGCAGGGCGCGCCCTCGGGGATTTCGCGCCGTGCGGCCTGGCCGGCCCAGCGTTCTGTTAGCTGCAGGTCAAAGGTGCCAGTGAGCTGCTGCATGCCCAGGTTGATGCGGTAGCTCTTCCAGCCGCCCCATTCCTGGCTACCCACCATTAAGCGAACCTCAGGCATCTTTCAGCACCTCCAACACTTGGCCGCCGCTGACAAACCCAGGGTGAGCAATACGATTGCGGCTGACGATGTCGTCGGCACGGCGGGCATCGCCGTACACGCGGTGAGCAATCAACAAGGCAGGCATGGTGGTCATGGGTCTGGTAGCGCGAGAGCGGCACCAGCGTTGCGGAACGGCCGTTCATGTCTGCCACCAGGCCGGCGGTAAGTTTTACCAGCGCGCTGTAGCGCTCCGGTGAGGCCTGTAACTGCTGGCGGTCAAGCTCGGCCACTACCTGGTCACGCACGCCAACGGCCTGGTCACGGTTGTCATACTCCAGGCCAGGTAGCACCTTGCCGTTTTCAGTAACTGGGCGGCCGGTAGCGAGGCGCGCGGCTTCGCTCACGGCAACGCGCTCAATCAAGGTGTAAACCGCCGTCTGGTTAGCGACCTGCTGAGCACGCGACGGGGTGACGTAACCCCCGCCGCTGACAGCTTTGGCCTTGCTGCTTGAATTGAAGAGCGCGGCCATGGCTTTGAATGCACCGAATGGGCTAAGGCCAACGGTCATACCGCGCACCAAGCTGAGCAGGCTAAAGCCCAGGTTGCCGGGAGACAGGATCAGTTGTTGAAAGCTGCCGGTGATGCGGCCAAACAGGGTATTGAATGAGCCCGCGCCATTTAGCAGGCCTCCCGCATTGAGAATGTCGCCGGTCAGGCCCTGCATTCCACTGATTGCGCTGCTGGCCATACCCTCGGCGGAGCTGTAGGCATCACCCACCAGTGCAGAGGCGTCACCGAGCATGGCCAGTGCCCCGTCGGCGACAAAGCCGGCCTGGCCGAGAACGCTCCATTGCTCTGCAAACTCGGCAACGGCTTCTTCTTGTACCTGGTCGGCGGCAGAGTTGACCTGCGCACCTGCCAGAGGCTGGTTGTCTGGGCGAGGCTTTTCGCCGCTCTCGACAAAGTTCTGGCTGATCCGAGCCATGCCGCCCTGTTCGGTGCTTTCCTCGACGCTGTAGTCGCCCAGGACGGCCACTTGCATCTCACCGTAAAACGGGTGCATCAGGGTGCCGGAGCCTTGGGTTTCCAGAGCCTCGATCAACTGATCGCGCTTGGCCATGTAGTCCTGGCCAATAACCGTCATCACCAGGTTGAACTGGCGCGCCTTGCGGCCCATGTCCTGGGTGTCTGGTTTGTCGCGCAGCGGGTATTCATTCAGCACGGTACGGCGACCGCCCGTGCGGGTGCTGTTCTTTAGGTGAAACGGTACGCCACGAAACGCGCCCGGCCGGTATTCATCACGCCAGCCCATTAGCGACCCGCCCCAGTGCGCCCGGTGTAAACGGTCAGGTCAACATTGCTGTTGCTGCGCAGCTCGGTGACCTTGGCCTGGCCTTCACTGGTGACGTGAATCGCCAGCTGGCCGCCTACGTCTAAAGGTTCGGCCTTGCTGCCCCGAATGGCTTCCAGAAGCTGCTGGCTGAGGGTTTGGCTCGCCATGGCAATTGGGTTGGCTAGCCAGCCGGCACCCTTGGCCAGCGCGCCACCCGCAGCGGATGAATCTTCACGCTCGCCGTTAACCAGGTCATAGAGCAAACCGCCCAGGCTGGTGTCGCGCCCGGCCAAGAGGCTTAGGCCGCCATCAATGCCCATATTGGCCACTGAGCCAACGCCATAGCCGGCAGCGCCAGCTGCCGTAACGCCCAGGGCTGGCAGGCCAAAACGGGATGCCCCGGCAAGTAGGCTGCCGCCTTTGCCCAAGCTGCCGGCCAGCTTGTCTGGTGTGCCAAGCCCGCCGCCAAACTCGCCCGGCATGTTGACGACAAACACCGGCTGAACGCCTGCGACTTCTTCCAGGGCTTTGCCGGTGGCTACGCCTGCAGCAGTGCTACCGAACTTGCCAGCCAAGCCCTTGATAGCCTTGCCGCCGTAGCGCGCCGCGCCAAAGAGGCCAGCAGCGCCAAGGGCACCGCCGACCATGATTTCACCGCCGCTCAGGCCAAGGCCGCCGTTGTCCTTGTCCAGGCCAAACTTAATGGCCTCGCTCATAGCGTTGTTGATGGGCTTGGCGAATCCGTCGGCGGCCTCGCGCAGTGCGCCTTTAAGGCGGCCGGTCTGGTCGACGGCGTTGCCGATGGCTTCGGGCAGGTCGCGGGCAATCGTGCCGCTAGCTGTGCTGACGTCGGCGAAGATGTCATCCAGGCGGGAAAGTGAGTTGCCATCGAGCAGGGTTTTAAGGCCGCGCTGGGTGTCCAGGTCTGTCTGGCCGAATGCTTTGGAAATGAAGCCGAAGCGCTCGCGGTCTGTGCTGAGCTTGTCGTACTGGCCCTTTATGTCGCCAATGACGTCCAGGGCGTCACGCCGTGAGCCTTCGGCGTCGAAGAACTTGATGCCTGTGGCCTTGCTCGCCGACTTCATATAGTTGGCGTTGGTAAATACCCGCAGGGTGCTATCGGTTAGCGTGGCCAGGCGCTCAGCGTTGGGCTCAACCAGGGACAAGGTTTCAACCAGGGCCAACGTTTGGTCGAGGCTCATGTTTGCGGACTTGGCGTTGCCGCCAACCCTGGCAAAAATGTCGGGCAGGTTTTCCAGCTCGGCATTACCGGCGCGGCCAGCGACCACCATCTTGTCCAGGAGAAGGCGCGCGCTTTCGGTTTGGCTCAGGTCAATATTGAACTGTTTGCCGGCCACACCCATGGCCTTGGCCAGGGCGTCAGCGTTGGTCTTGGCCACGGCCAAGGTTTCTGCCATTGGGGCAACGGTTGCGGTTGCCTCGGCCATGCTCAGGCCGCCCGCGATCAGCGAATCAACCCCGGCTTTAAGTTCGTCGGCACCCTGGCCGGTGGCGATCTGCGCGCCGAGCAGTTCTTTACGCAAGCGCCCGGCTTCGTCAGCGGTCGCGCCAGCGGTCAGCTTGAGCTGCGTTAAATCCTTGTCCAAACGGGCCGACTGCACGCCAGCCGCGATGGCTGAAATACCCAAGCCGAGTTGGGCCAGCTTGCCCTCAACCGAGCTAGCCGCGTGCCTGAACGCATCCATCTCGCGCTTGGCGGCGCTACCGAATTTGCGCAGGCCGCCTTCGCCCTTCGCCAGCCCGCCAAGAAGGCGGGAAGCGTCGGCCGTGAGGCGCAAGGCGAGGTTGAGGTTGAGGTTGAGGTTGTCACTCATTTTTTAATCAAGTTGCCCAGGTAGTGATTGAGTTCGCGTTCTGGCAGCGCGAGGATTTCCGCGCGCGACCAGTGGTGCTTTAGAGCGACTAGTTGGACGGTGTCCCAGTACTGCCGGAGCCGCTCTGCTCGACGTTTCCCAGGGTGTCCAGCTCTACCTGGGCTTTACGCAGGGCCATAAAGTCGGCGCGTTTCTTGATCATGCTCACTACGAACGGCCCCTTGTATTCGGTGCCATCGTCGGCGGTCACTTTGACCAGTTGCTGCGCTGCCAGCTGGGCGTTGTAGTGGATGCTGTTGTGCACGCTGCCGGCCTCGGCTTCGGCCTCGATCATGTCGGCGAGCAGGGCCTCGCGCAGTTCAAAGGCTTTGTAGGTCACGGACTCAATGACCAGGCCAAATGGGAAAACGCCGCTTACCTGTAGCTGTTTCATGGTGTGCCCTTAGAGTGCTACGGCCGGCTGGCCGCTGAATTTGAGGGAAACTTCGGTGCCGACACTGAGGGTGTCGACGGTGAATGCTTCGCGAATAACCCAGGACTTGCCGGTGTCACTTTCAAACACGATGTTGGCGTCCACCAGGTTCTGCAGTTCTTCCACTGCAAGGTCTTGGGTTAGCGGAATGGCGCAGGTCAGTTCGGGCGCAACAGTGGCCTCGACATAACCTACTGAGCCATCGTCCAGCGGCTCCGGGGTGCGCCCGGTGCCGCCCAGGTTGAGGCTTGCGCCCTGCTTGGAGCGCAGGCGCTTGCCGTTGTACGAAATGGTCGCGCGGCCGTGGTGCTTCATAGGGCCTCCTTACAGGCGGTACTGGATGGCACCGGCAAAGATGTCGAACTGGTTGACCAGGTTCGGCGTCAGCACGGCGTTCATGCGGTTTGGGTTCTGGATGGAACGCTTGATCAGCCGGTCGCGCTTAAAGCCCTCGATGATCCTCGATCAAGCCATCTTCTTTGGCCAACTTGATGGCTTCGGCAATCAGCGTGGCGCGCACGGTGGTCGGCGTGGCGTAGGCTTGGCCTGGCACGGCACGGCCTCATCGCCCAGTTTGTGGCGCGGGTAGTCACGGGCCACGGCGGCGTTGAAGCGGAAACGCACCAGGTCGACCGTCCACTTGGTTTCCAGGCGCAGCAGGGCAATATCCGGCAGGCCGAAGCTGTTGCTCTGGTAGTTGGTGATGATGGTTTCAATCAGCACCTGGCCGCCCTGGTCGACGGTGAAAGTGCTTATGCCGTCGTACAGCGCCAGGTTGCGCTCGGGCCGGGTAAAACGGCTTTTCTCTGGCGGCGGCAGCACACCTGGTAGCGCCAGGCTGCGGAACGGCCGAGCGGGATCATTGGCACCGCTGAACTCGGCAACCGTCGCCCAGGTGGCGGCAACCACCCAGGGCGCGGTGGGCACGTCAAACAGGCCCAGGGTGCTGATGTGCGGCGAGTTGCGGCCATTGCCCCAAGTCGTGAGCTGCGCGTGATTGCCCACCTTGGCGTTGAATACGTGGCCGGTCAGCGTGTCCATTGGGCCGAAACGCGCCTTCATTTCCTCTTCCAGGGCGAGCAGGTTGGGGCCGTCCAGGTAGGGGCAAACGATGCTGTAGTACTGCTGCCCAGCAATAGCGTCCAGGGCGTCCTGGACAGTCGGGTTGGCCGTGCCGCCTGCCATGGCGGTGATGGCGACGGTCAGGCCGGCTGGGGTTTGTTCGCCGAAGTAGTTCAGGCGCATGTCCAGGTCGTTGCCGGTTTCGCCGGCCCAGCGGCACGCCAGGGTGACTTCGCCCGATAGCGCCGTTGCCGATACTGGCAGCCCGGCTGTGGCGTTGATTGCTGCAGCCAGGCTGCGTTGCCAGGGCGCTGACCGCATCGCCAGCCACTACACCGATACGCACCAGGACGCCGCCGATGTACAGATTGAGTGTGCCGCTGGCTGTTGGAGCGCCCGTCAAGGTGACCTTGCCGGTTGCTTCCTGGCCCGCTTCGTCATCGTCCAGGGCGATGGCCCAGATATCGACATAGTCGTTGGCCTTGCGGGCTGCAGCGGCCATGCCATGCAGCATACTGCCCTGGCCAAAGGCTTGAGCCGCCTGGTCTGCGGCCTGGCTACCCAGGCGCACTGGAGTTAGCGGGGCCACAATACCTGCGGCCAAGCGCTGGCCAACCAGGAGCAAGCGGCACTCCATGACAGTACCGCCGCCAGCGGCCTTGCTCGGGTCAATTTCCAGGTAGATACCCGGCACCCGGATGTTGTCCGGGACTTCGTTAAAGCTCACATTCTCAGCCATGGGTTACTCCTTGGCGGCCGCTGGTTTTTCAGCAGCTGGCTTGGCGGTTACGGTTTTTGGCGGGGTGCCCTTGACCACGGACTTGTCCGCCATTCGGCGACGCCAGTAGATATCCAGGACAACGTGGTCGCCCTCGGCCGGGAGGTAGCCGCCCTGCGGGTGGCGCACCAGGAGTTCCCCTACGGGAACCAGGTAGACGGGTTTGCTCATGTACCCTCCTGCGGGTTGATGTGCGATTGCATGTCCGGCGCGGGTGCGTCGTGGTTTTCGTCCAGCCAGCGCTGGCGCTCGCTCGGGGTGAGTGGCTCCAGGTCGTAATCCGCGTGGAACTCCAGGAAGTCGCCCAGGTTCACGCTGTCTTTCTGTGGCGGGTCGACATCGGCCTGGATCAGCACCAGGGCGGCGCATAAGCCCTGGTTGCGTAGCTCGGCTTCCTGCTGAAACTGGTAACGGGTGACTTGCCAGCTGGCACTGTCGGTCTGTCCGCCGTGCAGTTCGGCTATGCAGGCCTCGATCATTTCGTACAGGCCGACGGCTTTGCCGTCGCCGCGCCGCTCGGCCTGGTGGCCACGGGCGTTACGGGCCACTAGCACCACCACAAACTGCGGGGTGGCAATGGCCTGGGTAATAGAGCCGTCCATGGCGACCAAGTAGGCCGCCGGGGCGTCCAGGCCCCAGCGCTTGATAACGTCCTTGTCTGGGGTGTCCGGCAGGCTGTCGACGGTCTTTAACCTCTTGCCTAACGGGCTGTCCTTGATCAGTGCGATCAGTTCGCTTTCCAGGTCACCGAGCATCAGGCCCTCCCAGGTGCATTACGGCGCACCAGGTTGCTGATGTGGTCGCTGACCAGGGCGAGAATGTCCTGCTCATCTTCTGCAGACAGGCCTAGGTAAGGCCGGGCGTCGATGGTGACCTGGCGTTTGCTGACGTGGCCAACGCCCGGAATTGCAAAGCGCAGGTAGCCGCCAGCCTTGGCTTTGATCACGCCGCCAAACTGGTGGATAGCTGCGTAGATGCGGTTGGTGCCCCACTCAGCTGCGCTCTTGTCAGCGCGGCTGGTGATGGAGTCGCCCAGGTGGCCGTCCTTGGTCAGGGTTTTGCCGCCGTTCAACTGCGCCCGCAGGCTTGGCTTCCAGCGCTGGCCGTCCGGGCCGACCTGGGTGCTAAAACGCTCACGGGTGCTGTTCTCGCCCAGGAAGGCAATGTCCTGGAGCAGCGGCTGGGGGTTGGCCCCCATCTGCTGCATGGCCTTGAACAGGCGCTGCACCAGCGGCGGCCTGTTCCTCGGCGCTGTAGTCCGACAGATCAGCACCCATGGCGGCCTTGGTCAGCAGTTCGCCATAAACCAGGGGCGGAATGCTGGCATCGGCGCGCTGGGCGATTTCATCGGCGCTATAGCGGGCGAGTAGTTGAACGGCGCTGGCGTACATCAGGCGCTTTCCTCCAGTTGGGTGATGGCCTCGCGGCAATCATGGGCAACGGCTTCCTGCAGCGCGGCCTGGGCGTGGTTGCCCTCGGCCGCGCTGATGGGCGCGTTGTGTTCGGCGATTTCTGCAGAGCGCTGCAGCTCGGCCTTGGCGTATTCCATGGCCTTACACCGCAGGCGGTGGTGTTTCAGTGCTGGCAGGCGGCGTATTTGCACCACCTTTGGCACTGTCGGTTTCATCGTCCGCCAGGTCAGCCAAGGCGGCATCGTCAGCGGCCGTGGCCGGAATCTCGACGTGCTGCACGCTGAGCATGGGCTCGCCTTCGATTGCCTTGAGCTGCTCTTTGCTCAGGTCAGCCAGGATCAGGCCGAAGCCTTCACGGTTGAAGTCGAAGCCAGCGCGGCGGAAACGCTCCGGCAGGCTGCGGACAAAGATGCCGTCAACCATATTGGGAGTTTTCGACTTGGCCGCTGGCTTGGTGCCTGCCGGTTTTGCAGCCGGCTTAGGGGTGGCTAGTTTACTCATGACAGTGCCCCCTTATGCGCCAGTGCCGGTGGAACCAAAGGCGAGCTGCCAGAAGCCGTAACCCGCTGCAGCGCGTGCTTCTGCGCCGAACTTGTACTTCTTCAGGTTGAACACGTCCTCGGCTTCGGGGTTGGTCTGCGAGACAAACACCGGCTTCTTGCGCGGCTGGTACACGAACGGTTTGACCGGCTTGCTGGTATCCAGGAGGAACCAGGCGGTGTCGGACTCGATACGGCCATCGACCAGCAGCTCAGCCGTACCCACATAAGGGTTAGGCTTGTCGTCGGCCAACTTGGCGTTGGTCAGTAGCGCTTTGGCGATGTCTTCCAGGGCTGGGCCAACCACCAGCACGGTGGGCGTGATGTTCAGGGAGCGGCCTTCTTCGTCCTTGAACTTCTTCATGCCGGTACGCGCCAGGCCATAGCCGGCTTGTGCAGCGGCTAGGCTGGCGTTGGAAAGCACCGCCGTGATCTTGTTGCTAACCGAGGCGTTGCCCACCGGGTGGTCGGTGTCGAAGAAGTACTGGCCGTCATAGCAGAGCTTGGTAAAGCCACCGTTGACCGCTTCATACACCAGCTCATCCGGCAATTGCGCGGCCGAGAAGCCGGCCATCTGAGCTTGGGGCAGGTAGATGCCCAGCTGGTCGTCTTCGATGTGGTTGCGGTCGACTTCCACTGTGGCCTCGAAGTCTTCGTTGGCCACCACATACTTGTAGGCTTCCAGGGCCTTGACAACCTTGACCCCGATCCAGCGGCGCATCTTCGGAAAGTTGCTCAACCAGGTGTAATCGTTCTGTCCGCTGTTGGACGGAACCTCCATGGCGATCTTCTGCCAGGTGCTTGGGGCCGACGTGAAGGCTTTGTTGAAGCTCGTCTTCAACGAAATGAACACGGCGGTAAGACTTGCCTTGTTGATAAGCATATTCAGGTATCTCCTTATTCGATCCAGACGCCGTCGGACTCGATGCCGACGATGCGGCCAGCGGCCGAGCGGGTGCCGGTGCCATCGGTGGCGGCCAGGGTTTGGTCGTCAACGATGTAGGCGGTTTTGCCCTGGTGGGCCTGGGTGATAGAGCCGTCATTGGCCCACTTGAACGCACAGAGTCGGCGCACCAGGATTTGAGCGGCACCGTTGGCACCACCCGTGTTATCCACCGACTCTTCGGCGCGGCCGAGGTAGGTCAGCGTGGTTGCCGTGCTACCAGGCGCGCCAAAGCCTGCGGCGTTAGCGACCACGATGGCACCGGCATAGACCTTGGCATTAGCTGCGGCGGGCACGCCGATGATCTGGGCGGTTTTCAAGGCTGTGTTGCGGTCACGGTTAAGAGCTGTCATGTGGGCTCCTAGGCTTTCAGGGTGGCGAGGTAGTCGGCCGGATCAGTGCCCATGGCTTTGCATACCGCCTGGGCCTCGGCGTCCAACTGGTCGACAGTGGTCGGGGTTTCTACCTTACGTTCACGGGTCTGCTGACCCTTGAGCGCGGCAATGGCGGGGGGTTGCTCCAGGTAGGTTTTGAGCGCGGCGGTGTTGCTCTTGCCCAGCTCACGCGCCCAGGACTCCTGGGCTGGTAGCAGGCGGCCATCGGCCAGGCCGGCAGTCACCAGGGTTTCAACTTCGCCACCAACCTGGGTGGCCTTGAGCGCGACGATGTCCGCTTTCAATTCCTCAACCACGGCCACGGCCACGAACTTGGCCGGGTCAACGGCTTGGTTTTTGGCAGCGGCCAGAGCCGTTTGCAGTTCCTGGACTTTGCCCGCGTCGGCCTGGAGGCCAGTGAGGGCGGTTTGGATGTCTTCTTCGCTGGCGTCCGAGGACAGGCCCAGCAGTGCAATCAATGCGGCTTTATCCACACCGTGGTTCTCCTTTGTAGATGGGGCGGCCGGGTCGGCCAGGGTGAAACGCGCAGCCGCCCGCGCCGGCAGGGATTCCATGCCGTCGAGTGCGGGGTAATTGGTGAGGCCGACATGCAGCAGCTCCAGGACGGCACCCGTGCGGGTGTCGTAGGTGAAGACCGGGCTTAGGTAGCGGTATTCGCGGGACTCTATGTAGTTGGAGGCCTTGGCCGTCCAATCAGGCTCGGTACAGAACTGGCCCTGGCCATCGCGCCACTCAAGCCCAATGCCCTTGACCCAGCCAGCGGCAGGCGCGGGAAGGCCGTTGTTCTCGCTGTTGAGCGTCTGGTGCTCGTAGTCGATGACAAAGTCAGTAGCTCGGGCGGCGGCCTTGGCCATCACCTGGGCGGCGATGGTGGCGTCCATGAGCCAGTGCCCGGTCGCTACATCATTGGGGCGGCCATCGCGGGCCTTGAAGGCCCCGGCCGGGAAAAGCTGGATGGCCGCGCCCGCTGCCTGTATCTCAAAGGTACAGGCGGCGATGGCGGTTGTTGGGGTGGGGGCGTTTTTCTTCATGCCGCCAGTTTCGGCGGCATGAGGGTGGGGTTATAGATTGAAGGGGTTCAGTACCTTCCATAGCCAACTAAGGAGCCACAGCACAGGAGCGGCGGTAGCCCCAATAACAAGCAGTTCCCAGGGTGTAAGCACATGCTGAAGTTTGTCGAGATAACCGCGCTGATTCCGGACATCCGTGAATTTCCACCAGCGCACGCGCATACGGTCGAGCACACTAGGGTGATCAAGCAGGCTTTCAACACGATTAAACGTAAAGAAGCTAGGCACAAGCCGCATTACCCAATCACGGGTTATATCGTCGGTGTTGTACGTGTGTGTAAAAAGCAGCGGCTCTTGTTCCTCATTCTCTCCATCGATTACTGGCGATTCAAAATGAACCTCTACCAGCCCTTGATCTGGGGAGTGGCACACTATTAGCTTTGCGCCACGTTCCACGGTGATTGTTCTTGTAGTGCCTTCCTCCGTACGCTCTAAAACTCCGGTTCCAGTACTTTGAGGCGCGAACTGAAGCCCCACGTAAGTCGTACCCAGCAGAAATTTCCCTAGCGGTAATCCAAGTTCGTCATGCGAATGACGAAACCCTTCATCAGAGTCAATCACGAACAAGCGCACACCATGGTTGCGCCCCCTATCCTGAACCTCTCTAAAAACGTCGATTACTCGCTGTGCATGGAGTGGCCAATTTCGATTGACCCGCTCACACCTAAATTGGTTTTTGATTCTTTTGCGGCTTTCTTTGCGCCACATTCTCTGCACATTCATTTCCACCCGCCCTAATCTGCGCCTGAAATACCCTACAAGGGCGTTAGACCGGCGTTAGATGCATCGATCCACCACAACCACGAGAGCGACAGCACTCCCCAGGTAAAAATGCAGCCAGCGGCCTTCTAGGCGACCACTGTTAAACCGCCCCAAGGTCAAGCAACACGCTACCGTCCTGGTCATTCTTCATAACAAATTCTGGGTTCTTGAGGATCAGGTGCGCAAAGCCATCGGGGTGATCGAATATATAAGGCTCAACCGCGCTGATCCTGCAGGCCCCAAAGCCAAAGCGGTATTCACGCTGATAGGCATAGGCCGGGGATTTGCAGCTAAGGCCCCACTGGGTAACGTCCTCGGTGTATGCCACCTCGCCGGCCCAGACCCGCTTACTGGAAACATCCTGCAGCAGACTCAGGAACGGCCTAAGGTCCTTGTTGATAATAAATGCATAGTGGTCCCCGAAGTGTTCCTTCATCCGTTTCAGATCACTATTCAACGACTCCACCGATTCCGAGTCTCCTGGCATTCTCAGACTGAACCAGCAGTGCAGCCAGGACTCTTCGGGTTCGCAGTTGTGTATGGTGATGGCGGCAACGTCCTGGGCGGGAATCGCGTGGCCGTTTATAACCACTTCATTGATCGAATCGCCGCGCGTTGGGCGCCAGGAATGCACGCAGTTCTCTGCCCTGTCCGATACGCCTTCCATCTTACTGAGGCGGTAAGTCTCAGGCGTTTGGCAGTGCATCCGCCCGGCAATCAGCTTGTCCAGGAACTCTTCGTTACGGAAGAATTTAATCAGGCCAAGGAACTCATTGGCCTGAGGTGGGCGCTCTTGCATGCAAAATCACCAAAGTGAGTACTAAATTTGAGGGGCGGTAAGCTGAGTCAACAGAGGCCGTTCACTTTATCCTAAGAACTTCACCGTACTGGGGAAATGAAAGGGCATAGCCATCGTCAAGAAATATCAAGTGTGCATTGACGCTGTCTTGGGCTTCATGGCCTAACTGCTGCAAAATATCAGTAAAAGCCGTGATTTGATTTTCACAATCCTTTTGCAGTCTCTCAATTTCTGAATGCCATATGTCTGCCTGGCGCTGTGCTTGCATTTCAGTACCTGCCCCGCTTATGACTCCGCCTGTAGGCATATAAACAGTGCCGTCTGATACTTCGACGAAAACCGCGTAGTTTTTTTTACGCGCATTGGTCCGTTGCTCCTCGCTGAGTTCAGCGCCACTGACGCCATGAGCCACGAATTGCTCTATAGCCTCCGGCCAATTGCGGTGGAGCGCTTCAATAATTTCCAGCTTTGACCAGGGGGCAGGTTTATGGTCATAGATACCGATGGCGTAGAACGTGTTGGCGTTTACATAGGCGATTACCACTGGCCCAGTACGTTCTATCAAATGAGGTTTCTTCGCCTGGAGCTTTATCCCGAGGTGAAAATGATGGACACCCCAGTCATTAAGGAGGCCATCATGATTTAGTAGCGACTGGTGCGCGCCGCTTAGGTGTGGATTCAGGTCCCCACCCTGAGAAATTTTTCCCGAAAAAGTCGCCCAGCCCTGCTCGAAACCAATAGGCACGCTAAATACGTCGGAAACGTTCAGCGCCCGCGGGGCCGCCGAAATACGCCTGCGGAGGGAATCGAAAAAACGCCCCGGAAGACTGTTCGGTGCAATTGCGTCAACCTGATCGCCCCAGGCAACCCTCATCGATTCCCTGAGGTAGCTCTGCCAATCGCTCACAAAATCCGCTTTCAATGTTGGCATACCGGGCCTTCCTTTCTTGGCGTTTTGAGCGTCGAGGCCAACAAATAACAAGCTATAAAGTGGCACGCAACCAAAACATAACCTGTGCCCCTTTCGCTGGCTGCATGCTCCTCTGAGGCTTGGGTGCTATAGTGAGATGTCAGACGTGACACGGTGACATTCTCCCGGCCGTACCACGCAGCTTGCTGCGGAGGGCCATGTGGGGTTTCCAGGCTTCGGCCTGGGCGGGAGGCCCCACCGTCTGCCTACTTCGCTTTTCGCAGCAACCGCTGCAACTCCCTATCGCGCTTTGCCGCGTCCTTGCTCAGCCGGCGCAGGCTGCTCATAAACACTGCCTTGCCTGTCTTGGTCGCTTTCAGCACCGTTACATATCCGTCGTCTTCTTCCAGGATGTAGATCAACGAGCCATCGGCGTCGGTGATCTCGCGGCCTCGGTCAATGGCCGTCTGCACCATGGTGTATTCGTCTTGGGTGATTTCTGGGTGCTTGCGCAGTTGCTTGGCCAGCGTGTCCTCGGACAGCGCCACAAGCTGAGTTTTGGCCCCAAGCCGCTCGGCCACGGCTTGCCCAATAAAGGCCAACGGAAAGCTGCCGGCTGGTTTGCTGTACCACTCCGAGAACGCTGGGCCGCTTACCAGGTCAACAATGCTGGCGCGGGCCAGGCTGGCCGGTGCACCGTCCAGCTTTTCCACCAGGTGGCGAGCCAGCCCGGCACGGCGGCCGCCTGGTGGGTAATGGAAAGATGGGTGAACGCCTGCCGGAATCTGCTGCACTTCACCCGTGCGAGCGTTCACATAGGGCGCGCTTGGCACCTTGGGAGCCGGGCCTATGGTTTTGCCTGAGCGCTCAACCTGCCGGCCCGTGCGTTGTATGGCTCGGCACTTACAGCCGTAATCTTTCACCGGGAAGTGCGCCTGCCAGAATGGGTGAT
Organism: Pseudomonas anguilliseptica; assembly: GCF_900105355.1. NCBI lineage: Bacteria > Pseudomonadati > Pseudomonadota > Gammaproteobacteria > Pseudomonadales > Pseudomonadaceae > Pseudomonas > Pseudomonas anguilliseptica. Next base: position 2,597,930 of record NZ_FNSC01000001.1, on the reverse strand, counting down.
CAACGGGCAGGGTCAGGCCGTCCCACCCGGAATGATCAAGGCGCGGATTCTCGGAGTTATTGCCGTCGTACTCCAGATACGGGAAAGCATCCTTGCGCGCCTGGATGCGCTCCCACTGGCCCTCGCTATGGGCGGTGCGCAGGTTGGTGTCGTAGATGATTTTCAGGCGGCGCGGGCTGCCCAGTTGTACCTCGCGGGTGTTGCCGGTCAACGGATCGAGCTGCTCTTTACGCCCCCACCAGCCTTTGGCCTGCAGGGTTGGAGTGAGGCGCTGCTGGAAGTCGCGCAGGGTTGTGCCCTCGGCCAACGCCCTGTCTACCTCGGCGCGGATGTCCTGCAGCAGATCGAGCTGCATGACCTTGGCTACAGTAAATGCGGCCTGGTGCTGGGCCTGCCAGACGTCGCGGTAGTCAAAGCCAACCGCAAAGCCTTTTTGCCTGAAGTACTGCACGGCCTCTTCGGGTGGCAGCGGGACCAGGTCAACCATTAGACGGCACCGGTTCGGCCGGCCAGCGTACCGGCAAACAAGCCCTTGGCGATCAGCTCAACCACCTGGGCGGCGTCCAGCTGCGGCACCAGTTCGGGCAGGCGGTCGCGGAATTCCTCCAGGGTTTTACAGCTGGCGAGCAACTGCTGCACCGGGGCCATCATGTTGGCCACTGGCTCCCACTCGCTGGCCAGCTGGTCGGCCAGATCGTCCAGTGGGTCAGCCTCTGGCTGGGTTTTCAACGCAGCTACGCGGGTTGCCGCCGCACCTGGTTGCGCTTGGCTGGTTGTGCCAAGTACCGCATCACCTTTGCTAGGCAGCGGAATACGCAGCTTCTCATGCGCCCAGTTGACGGGGATTTGCAGGCCGGCATTAACCAGGTTTGGCAGCGCCTCTGCATAGGTGGCCATGTCTTCAGCTTCGACCAGGTCGAATTGGAAGCGAGGCAAGCGGCGCGGGTCTCGGTCGCCGCCCTTGTTAAGTACCAGGAGCGGGTACAGCAGGTATTGGCGCAGGCTGGTTGCGACTTGTTTGGCATCGCTCTTGAGCAGGTCGTGGCGTACTTCGTTATGCACCGCGCCCAGGGCATTGGTGCTGCTCTTGCCGTCGGCCTGGCTGGTCAGCGTGCCGCCGAGGATTGCTTTGGACATGCTCTTTTCAGCCCACTGCACCATCCAGTCGAATGGATCATGCTGGCCATTGGCTGCGTCTTTGAAGTCAATCTCCATGCCGCTGGGGATGATACCGGCCGCGTTGTGACCGATGTTGACCACAGCACGCAACAGGGTGGCCTTTTCCTCAGGCGATGCGCCGCTTGGGTACTTGCCCAAGCGCACAGGCAGGCCGTAAATCTCCAGGAATTCCGCCAGGTCACGCACGGCGTAGTTCTTGAACAGGTATGGCCACGCCAGCACCCGATAAAGACCACCGCGCGCTACATAGCCAGACTTCGCCTTGTGCTGGTGCATGATCCAGCCAAAGGGCTGTAGGCCCTCACCATTCTCGCTGCCATCGCGCAGGCGTAGTTCTGTACGAGTTTCTCGGTCGAGCTGGAACCAGGAAGACTCGCGATAATTGAAAGCCTTGGGTATCCACTCGCGGCCATACATGGCCCAGTCCAGCTCTATGCAAGAAAAGCCCTTGCCGATGCCATCGAGCATATCGAAGAGCAAATCCTCGAAGTCAGGCAAGTCCTGCAGGACTTCATTCAGCCAGTCGGTCTCGGCCTGTTCGGCACTGCTCGGATTGCGTGGCGGCAGTACCGACCAATCGACAGTGGTCAGAGCGCGGCGGCGCTTGCCGATCTCTGCCAGCAGGTGGGCGTCTTTCTCTTCCATGTCCTGGAACAGCTCGCACTGCGCTTTTATATCGCCTTGCTCGGCCGCCTTGAGTATCGCGGACAGACGCGGGGGCGTTAGCCCACTTGAGGGGTGTTCGGCGAACTCTTCGTGCAATTGACCCAGGCGCGAGGTTTGCTGTTCGCGCAGGGCCTGCTGCTCGATGGGGCGGCCGTGAATATCAACGATTGCCATAGGGTGTTTTCCTTAAAGGGTGCCTACCAGGCACCAGCCCAGCCAGCGGGCTGGTCGTCGCGGTTGCTGTCGGCCCAGCGGGCGGCACGGGTTGGTGCGGGCGTGTATCCAATTTCGCCGCCCTGTATCCAGGTGGCGCGAACTGCCATAACCAGTGAGATAGCGCTGTCGCCATGGCGCTTGCCTTTGCCGCCTTGCAACTCCAGGTCTTTCTGGCGGCCCTTATCAATAACGGGTATGCCTTTCTCGACCTTGATTGAGAGCAGGTCATCGAGCGTGGTCTGATGGCGCGGCAGTTCCAGGTTGAACGCTTCAAACTCGCCTTTGAGTTTTGGCATCCAGAGCGCATACCAGGAGAGGTTGAGTTGCACCTGATCGACCAGGCCTGCGCCATATTTCAGCGCCGCTTGTTCTGCCAAATAGCCGCCGTTACCCGTGGCATCGAATGCCAGGCCACTCAGGCGCGGCAGGCGGTCACATATAAAGAACATCACCTGGCGTTGCTGCTCGTAGGTCAGGTTGCGCAGCTCGACCTGGAACGACACCCGCTTGCGCAAATTGGGCAGCACCGCAAGCGGCGTGAAGACGGTGAGGTCACCTTTACGGGCAAAGTCTTCGCCAAATGTGTGGCGGTTCCTATCGGTTAGCCTGGCCAGCTCGGGCAGTAGGTTTTCTTCGCACCAGGCCTGCACCTCGGCCTCGCGCTGCCCCTGGGGCCAGCCCTCGAAGCCGGCCGGCGCTTCATAGCGGTAGATGCGTATCGAGTGGTCGGCAACCATCGCCTGCTCGATCAACACGCGGCTCAGGTAGTTGCCGCCGCTCTTTTTCGGCACACAACCGTATTCCTCATCGGCGCTCTCGATGTTCGGCGCGTTCTTATAGAGTTTGTCGCGCCACTCTTTTTCGGCCTCAGGCGACCAGGTTTGGCCAGTGACGTAGCAGATGCGCCTGTACAGACCCTCGGCTATGGCATCGTCCAGGGTGATGCGGTGCAGGCTGTAATCCTTGCGGCCCTCGCGAGCGTCCTGGATGTAAGTGTTGAAGGCGTTGTCCACGCCATTGTGGGTGCTGATCAAGCGCACCTTGTTGCCCCACATGGTCAGCGCCAACGCGGCCTTGAGCAGCTCTTCCAGGGATTCGTGGAAGGCCGCCTCATCGATCACCACGTCACCCTGCAGGCCACGTAGGTTGCTTGGCCGTGAACTAAGCGCCTGGATTTTCCGCCCCGTCTTCGGGAAGCGGATCATATAAGTGAGGATTTCTTCTTTCTTGCCGTCGTCCCAGAAGGTCTGCTCGTAAACGTCAGCCTCGGCCAGCTCATTGAATGCCTTGGCAAACAGAGCGCAAGCGGCGATGTATTCCAGCGCCATTTCCTGCTTGCTGCCCACATAGAAGGTGTTACAGCCCCCGCGACGGCGAGGCTTGGCACCGTTCATCACGTTGCGCCCGGCCTCGGCCCAGGTTAGACCGGTACGCCTGGATTTCTCGGCGATCATGATCTGTGATTCATCCTCGAACCAGCGCTGCTGGTAACCGAGGAAAACCGGCTCATTGGCCGGCTGGGCATCGATCATTTCCTGGGGAACATCGACGCCGTGCAGCTCCATTTCAGCCTGCAGGTCGATCTTTCGCGGGGCGCTGGTAGCATTTAAGCCCTTGCCAAGGTCGGCGCTGGACGCGCGCATGGCCACGTTAGGCCCTGCCCATCAAGATGCCGCGAATACGGTTTTCGAGCTGCTCACTCATACCGTCCTGGCCGCGCAGTTCTTCGCTGACAGCCTTGGCGGCTTCGGCGGCGTACTCCTCGCGGATTGCCTTGCGGTGTTCGGCCTGCCATTTCTTCTGCACCACGGAGGCACGACCCAACTCGGCCACTGCCTTGGCAGTTTTGGCCAAGTCGACCTTGCCGTCCTGGGCCATTAAGCTGTTGAAGATTTGCTCTTGCACCAGACGCATTAGCGCCTCGTTAACCGCACCTTCATCATCAGGAGCGGCGGCCACCATTGCTTTTGCTTGTTGACTGGCAGTCTTCAGTGCAGCCAGCCGGCCTTCAAAGTTCTGACCATACTCATGCAGCGCAGACTTTCCGATGCTGTGGCCACGCTCAGCCAAGGCAGAGGACAACAGCTCGTATTGGCTGAAATTGTTCTCGATCAACGCCTGGTCAAGCCACGCCTTTACCTCGGGAGGGAGCGCCAGCACCTTGCTTTTAGGCGGCATGGCTTATGCGCTCCAGTACTTTTCCGGGCGCGCAATGCCTGCATTGCACTCGATGGTGTACTCGGCAATGTCCACGCCGTAGTGGGTTAGCCCGGCGATCCACTGACCACTCGGCTGTTTTTTCAGCGTGACCAGGCTGCGATCCTTCAAGTAGTCCAGTTCGCGGCGCAGCTCCAGCGGCGTGGCGTCGGGATAGATGCCTTGGATGGTGGAGAGCACCACCGCCTCATGCGGGTCAACCGGGCGCGAGGTGTTCAGGGTGAGCAGGATGTACCAGCGCAGGGATTCCCGGCGCGCTTTGGCTGCATCGATCATTGCGCGTTCCTTTTAAGCAGGATGTTTTCAAACTTGAGCGCCAAGCCATCCAGCTTGGCCTCGATCACCGACTGGCCGCGTACCCAGTCCTCACGCCGCACGTATTCAATCGGCAACTCGGCCTTGAAGTGCAGGAAGGCACGCTCCAGTTTTTGCAGAGCCTCAGCGTCCTTGCCCTGGCGCTCTAGCACCTTTGCAAAACTGTCCTCCCAGTGCTGGCTGGCGACCTTGCGCGCCTCATCTTGGGCGGTAAAGCGCTCGGCTAGGCGCTTCTCAAACTGCCAGAGCAACAACTTCACGAGGCCGGTAATGACCGTGGCGAAAATTCCAAGCAGCGTTGCGACAGTTCCGAAGTCCATTTGCATCAGTTGCCCTCCAGGGCATCAATCAGAAGGTCAAGCTGCGCGGCGCTGTTGCGGCACTGCTCGGCGTAGCGGGTGTGATGCTCCAGGACGTCGCGCTGGCTGATGCCTGAATCGAGTTGCTCAGCGGCTCGGCCTTCGGCGACTTGCGCAGCAGCTCTGCCGGTATCTGCGGCCGATGGCATTCCGGCTGCGCGGGCTCCGGTTGCTTCGTCATAAACGCGCACCCAGCCAGCAGTGAACACGCAAGCAGGCAAAGGCTTAGGCTGCGCATCAAGGGCATCGCGATATAGGTCGTTAACACGGGCAATCTCTCCTGTGAGGCGGTCGGTAGTGGTGCGGTGGGTGCGCTGCTGCTCGGCCAGTTCGGCGGCTAGCTTGTCGTTGCGGGCTTGCTCATCGAGCAGCTTTTTAGCGGCTGCTTTGGCACTGGCTTCGCGGGCTTCGGCGCGCTCCAGGTCTAGTTGGGTATGCTCCAGGCGCAGCTTCTCTAGGGCCAAGTTGCCATCGCTTTTGGCCTGGGCAAAGCCTGCGTCGTGAGCGTTCTGGAGCATTGAGTCATGCGCCCAGAACAAAGCACCTATCAGCAACAACGGCCCCAGCGGACGGAGAAGGGTTAACCAGTTCATAGGGTCGCCTCGCAAAGCTGGCGCTCGGCCGCACGGCGGCGCTCAAGCCCACGGAACTTGCGACCGCCAGCACTCACCCAGTAGCTGAGCTGTGCGCAGGCCGGCTGGATACGACCAGCTTGCAGATGCAACAGCATGGTCGAGTGGCGGCCATTCTTGAGCCAAACAAAGCCGTCCTTTACGCCTGGTTTGCCTGGGCCGACGTTGTAGATAAAGGACAGAAAGGCCGCGATGCTTTTGGTGTCCATGCCCGCGATAACCTTTGCAGGCACCCAGCGCTCGAAGACGTCCGCCGCTTCCTGGAGGGCGAGCTGGGTTTTCTGATCACACTCGGCATCCGTCGCAACATCACCAAGGCGCACGCCTCGCGTCCATCCCTCGCAGATGGTCGGAATACCAACAGGGTCGAGGTGGGCCAGTAAATTGCGACCCTCGTAGAGCGCGACAACAGGCGTGGCGGCAACGATTGCCAATGCGATACGGGTTTTAATGCCCACGGGATGCACCTCCGATCAGCGCGCGCAGTTCGGCCAGGCGCTGATTGCCGAACTCAGGCGCTGAACTTGTGTGGTGAATTACGCTGTTTTTTGCTTCGCGACGGGGAGCCGCTGGTGGGGTTTCGCGTGCGCTTTGCGCGCGACGGTCGATGTGCGCTCGGTAGCTTTTGACTTTGTCGTAGCCCATCTGCACGTATTTCTTTACCAGCGGCAGCAGCTCTACTGGGCAGCGCTCTAGCAGCATGCGGCGCTTTTCCAGCGATGACTCGGCCAGTATGGCGGCGGCCAGGTCGCGTGGGTTCGCTTGGGATACGGGGGCTTGATTGTTCATGCCGCCATGTTCGACGGCAGGCGGGTGGTGGTGTGATTTGAAGCGGTTCAGTAGGAAGTAAAAACCCCGCATTTAGCGGGGTTTCGGGTTACTCGATTTCTTTCAGCGATAAGTCCGGCTTCTCAATTGAGGCGTCGCACTCAGCCAGATCACGCGCCCAAACTTTTTGGTCGTGGGCTTTTGCTTCCCCCTGGTAACGGCCAATCGCGCAGCTAGTCGCCTGGGCGTTCACATTCGCCATCGTCTGGCGGCATGCGTGGTAAGGGAAAGGTGCACGGTACTTGAGGTGGTCGTTAGGCCAGGCGGCAACTTTATCGCTGGCACTTTCCGCCATAGCACCTAGTGGCCTGTCTGGTTAATCCAATAACTCATTCCGAATTACAGCCAGCCTTGCTCGATGCACGGAGCTGATAATCGACTCAGCCGTTTTGCTCCAGCGGAACGGCTTAGCCGAATGTTCGTTATGAGCCTCAATGAAGCGACGTATCGCCGCTCTCAGGTCAGCCACGCTGCTGAAGGCATCACGATAAAGCGCCCGTCTTTCCAGTTGCGCAAACCAGCCCTCCACGGCGTTCAGCCACGAGGCGCTGGTCGGTGTGAAGTGCAGCTTGAAACGGGGATGCTTCTCCAGCCATTCCCTGACGGCAGCGGTCTTGTGAGTCGAGCTGTTGTCCAGAATTACATGCAGGTCCAGCTCGACGGGGGTGCTGCGGTCGATCTGTCGAAGGAACTCCAAAAACTCCTTGGCCCTGTGCCGCTGGGTGATACGGCCGATGACCTTACCCGTCAGGATGTCAAAGGCTGCGTACAGACTGGCCGTACCGTGGCGCTTATAGTCATGCGTCCGCCGCTCAATCTGCCCGGGCTTGAGCGGCAGCATGGGCTGTGTGCGGTCCAGCGCCTGGATCTGTGTTTTTTCGTCAACAGATAGCACCAGGGCGTTGTCGGGCGGATTCAAATAGAGCCCGACGACATCGACCACTTTGTCTGCAAAGTGCGGGTCGTTACTGATCTTGAAGGTTTTCAACCGGTGCGGCTTGAGGTCGGCAGCAGCCCACACCTGTGCGACCTGCCAGATGCTGACCCCAGCGTACTTGGCCATCAACCGTAGGCTCCAGTGGGTAGCTTCGCGCGGGACTCGCTGGGTCGTCAGCGTCAGGATTTCCTTGATCTTCGCTTCGTTGAGCTTGCGAGGCGCTCCACTGCGCCGCAGGTCACTCAGCCCCTCCAGACCGGTCTCCTGGTAGCGTTTACGCCATTTGAAGACCACTGGCGCAGAGACTTGCAGCTGCTCGCTGATCTCCTTGGGCGTGAGACCGTTGGCCAGCAGCAACAGAATTCTGGCCCGCTGGCCGATGCTCTGAGGCGGCGATCCCATGCGTAACCAGCCTTGCAGCATGTCGGCATCACTGGGACTCAAGAAGAATGGGGCTGCTGGCCGGGCCATATGGGAGCTCAATTCATGACGATAGAGCGCGCAGTATACTGGCCCGGCATTGGATTAACGAATTTTACAGACAGCCCACTAGTGCTGCCGTGGCGGTCTCCTTGCCGCAGCTGGCCTCTACCTGGTCACGCAATGAAACAGCCTCTTTGCGTAGCTCCTTCGCCATCGCGGCTGCCTGTGTATCCGAGTAGAACTCTTCCACTTGAGCCATGCCAGCAATGGGCAGTGACAGGGCAATAGCGAATAGAACAGCCTTATTCATGTTTCCTCCAGGTTCAGAAAAGCGAGCCTGTCGAAGGCTCAGACAGCGGTTGCTTGAGAATATCCCAAACTCTGCGGTCGCTAAGTTCGTTGCTCCGGGCCAACTCGGCTACCAGTGTATTGGCGCTGATGCCCTCACGCACGCCCTGTTCAAACTGGCGGTTGATTTCGAGGTCTCGCAGACGGCGCAGTGCCGTGTCGCACTTGGGAATATACATCGGCACGTTTGACCAGCGCTCGGCCATGATGCCTGCAGCGTTCTCGCCGATGATTTCTTTCAGTGCTTCCTGCCTAATGACACCCAAGCGGCGCACGCCTTTAGCAACTGTCCAGGTCGTACCCCCAAGCTGCTCGACCAGGCGCTGTGTAGCGGGCAAGCCTATGGCGTCGGCGATGTCCTGTATCTGCTGCGGCAGCAGGTTTTTGACCTGTTCCAGATTCACTTGGTGGGCCTCTCGTGGCGCTTGGCATCGTAGGTCAGCGCAGCAATCAGGCGGCGCAGTTGGTCGGCGTCGCACCACTCGACACGCTCGACCTTGAACATGCGCAGCGCCATGGCATCTGCATAGCTCCAGGGGCGGTTGGCTTCGGCCAGGAAGGCCTCGATCTTGGATACCTGGGCCGAACGGTCAGGCGCTGGCTTTGGGGCCGCGCGGCTGGTTTTCTTTGCTGGCTTTGGCTTAAAGCCCAGGCGCTCCAGCTCGATCAGTACGCGGCTGATCTGACTTGGTGTTAGGTCTTTGGAGCTTTTCACGCCAGCAACGCGGGCCAGGATGGCGTAGTAGGCATCATCGTCCAGGCCGAGCTGGCGGCGGGCGATCTGAATTTTCTGTTTACCTGCGCTCATACCGGATTCCTTGGGTTCATGGCATCGCGGAATGCCTGTAGGTCGCGCCGTGCCATGCCTGCCATGTAGCGAACGGCCAGGGTCAAACCTTCCTCAACCGTTGCCAGGTCGCCGGCCAGGCGGATGCACTCCATGTCTGCCATGGTTCCAGCGCCCAGTTCCGCCTTGAACTTAACGGCCTTTACCACTTGTTTCTGTTTGCGCTTGGCTGCGCGATAGCGTGCGGAACGGGCGCGGCTTAGGCGGCGTTCACTTCTGGTTTCACTCATCTTGGCTGCTCATCAGTACCCAGCAACCACGCTGGGCATACCACCACCGGCCAGGCCGGGGCGGTTTCGCTTAGTGGCGCGTGTTAGACAGAGGGTGTCGGTAGCAGGCCGGAACCCGGTCGAGCAGGACTTGCTGCATCGCCATGCCGTACAAGTCATGTGCGAGACGGCCGGCCTTGGTGGAGGGCATGGACTCGCGCAAATCCAGCGTTAGGCACACTTCGCCGCTTTGCTCTTCCAGGGTGAATATCACTTTGCTTCTCATGTTAGGCCCCCAGCGCCCGGAAGCCGGGCGTGTTGTGCGCGCTAAGGGTTTGGATATAACGGGCAATAGTGCCGAGGTTCTCGCGGTCGGCAGCAGCAGGGTCAATGCCCGGCACTTGGTGAGCGAGCGTCCCGCGCGGTGCTGCTGTCGGCTCAGCAGTTTCACGAACCACTTGACGAACCACTGCCAGGTCACCTACGGCTAGGGCAAAGTGCCCCTCGGCTGGTGGTTGCTCGACCAACTTAATCAGCCCGTCGATTTGGCAAACTGCATAAGTCTTGGCCATCTCAAACCCCCGCAATATCAAGAATGATCGTTTCGTAGGAGTCGTCGTCTTGACGCTCCTGAATACGGATGTAGATCGATTTGCCTGCCACGCTCAAGCTGTCTTTGACCGCGTCCATAGCCTTCCGCCATTCAGGGTCATCGATCTCGATTCGCATCAGTTCGGCAACACGCGCGACGCTGATTTCACCCTGGCGGTTTAGGGATGGTCTGAAAAAGACTTCCTGATTTTGGCAAAATATCCGCACTCCACCCGCCGAGTTTTCCGATGAAGCAGATGACCTTCGCCGACGCCGAGTACGCCGGCAAGCGCAAGCAGACCCGCAAAGAATTGTTCCTGATCGAGATGGATCGGGTAGTGCCATGGAAAGGGTTGATCGCTTTGATCGAGCCGCATTATCCAAAGGGTGAAGGCGGCCGACCGTCCTATCCGCTGATGGCGATGCTGCGAGTGCATCTGATGCAAAACTGGTTCGGTTACAGCGATCCGGCGATGGAAGAGGCGCTGTACGAGACCACCATCCTACGCCAGTTTGCCGGGCTGACTCTGGAGCGCATTCCTGACGAAACCACCATCCTCAACTTCCGCCGCTTGCTGGAAAAACACGAACTGGCTGCCGGCATCCTGGCCGTGATCAATGGCTACCTGGGTGACCGTGGTTTGTCGCTGCGCCAAGGCACCATCGTCGATGCCACGCTGATCAACGCGCCGAGTTCAACCAAGAACAAGAACGGTAAGCGTGACCCTGAGATGCACTCAACCAAGAAAGGCAATCAGTATTACTTCGGCATGAAGGCGCACATCGGGGTGGATGACGAGTCTGGCTTGGTGCACAGCGTGGTGGGTACTGCCGCCAACGTGGCGGATGTCACCCAGGTCGATAAGCTGCTGCACGGCGAGGAAAACATGGTGGGGGCCGATGCCGGATATACCGGTGTCGAGAAGCGCCCCGAGCATGAGGGCCGTCAAGTGATCTGGCAGGTTGCAGCACGGCGTAGCACTTACAAGAAACTCGGTAAGCGCAGCGCGCTGTACAAAGCCAAGCGCAAAATCGAGAAGGCCAAGGCCCAAGTGCGAGCCAAGGTCGAGCATCCGTTTCGGGTGATCAAGCGTCAGTTCGGTTATGTGAAGACGCGCTTCCGTGGCCTGGTCAAAAACACGGCGCAACTGGTGACTTTATTCGCGCTGTCAAATCTGTGGATGGCGCGCCGACATTTACTGACGAATGCAGGAGAGGTGCGCCCGTAATGCTGGAAATGGCTGCCGCGAGGTGCTCGCGGCGGCTAAAAACACAGAAATGAGCCGGTAATCTGATCGTTTTTGATCGATTTATCACTTTCGAAATCAGCAGAGGCTGACGTCAGCCAGAAATGCATGGCTACTTCAGAGGATCCCTAATGGGCTCGCGCCACTCCAAGGACACGCCCTGGAACATCACGGTGAAACGGGTGCTGCCCGCCGATGGGTGGCGCTGATAGCCCTCGGTCAGGCGGTCGCGCAGGAGGCGCTGGCCATCTTCGGGGCCGACCACCAGCAGGTTCGCTACCGGGTCGATGCGGTGCAGGCGAATACCCATGGCCTGCAAGGTGCGGCTGGCGCTGTTGAACACGCGCAGGCGGTCAGCCAGTTGTGGGGTAAGCACTTTCAACGGCCGTTCAGTGGATGCGTGCATGTGCGTTCTCCTTGGCGTTGCAGTTGGGGTTGTTTGGGCAGTGCTGGCAGGCGCGCCAGTGCTGCATGGCCATCGGGTTGTGCGTTGGCGCTGCTTTTTCGCGGTAGCTTTGGCACTCCGAGGCAGTGACCACTTCGCCCAGGGCGACGCACTCCAAGCGGCCCAGTACATCCATCACGCGGCGCTCAACGCCGGCCGTGCTGGGTGACGGGTAACGGTTGGCAAGCACCAGGCTCACAGCAGTGCGGCTCATGCCAATGCGCTGGCCGGTTTTGGTCATGTTGCTGCGGGCCACTTCGGCACCCAGCAGTTGCACAAACAGCGGGGGCTGTTCGCCCCAGGCTTCCAGGCGGGCGGCGTTCATTCGTCCACCTCGACTGGCTGGCGATAAATCACTTCGCCCAGGTTGGGATCGAACACCTGACCAACGCGCGGGATCATCGGCGGGCGCGGGCCGGTGTCGGCACCATGGGCCAGGCGGTAGCGCGCCATGGTGGCGGGAGTGCCCGGCTTGCCGACCACGACCATTACCAGGTACTCGGCTTTGTGCAGCCACTGTAGGTAAGACCTGGCCGTGCTCAGGCTAACGGCCTCACCACAGGCAGCGGTGCTTTGCACCAGATCGCGGGCGTCCACTTCACGCAGAATGCGCAGGCCGCGCCACATGGCCTCAACGCCTTGGCCTTGCGTGTTGAGCGTGCCGTCGCGGTTGAGCTTTGGCGCTTCTGCCCCTACGTCCTTTTGCAAGGTGTAGGTAGCAGCCGCATAGGTTTTGCCGTTTTTCAGCACGTAGCCACCGGCAATCAGGCAGCGCAGGAAGGTCAGAACGGTGTCGTCTTCAACCTTCGCTGCGCGGGCCAGGCTGTACACGCTGGCACCATCACGGCGCTCGCGCAGGGCTTCCCAAATACGCTGGCGGTTGCTTTTGCCTCCCAGCATTTGCAGGTCAGCCGGCTTGCGTCCTGTAGCCATCAAGCAGCCCTCCGAGTCGGGGCTTGGCCGGTAAACCAATCGCGCTTACCCCAGGTGGCAAGGTCGATGCTGTCCAGCCCCATGGCCTGGGCTTCGTTGTGGACGCGGTACAGGTTGACCGCTACGCGGCGTAGGCAACCTTTAACCTCACTTTGCAGCGCGGCTAGCAGGTCGTCGGCCATGGTTACGTGCGGGTAACTGGCGCGGGCAAGCTGCTGCATGTCTTCAACGGTAGCGGGCTGCGCTGGCACCCATTCCAGCACCCGGCTGTCTAGGCGCTCCAGCTTGGACAGGCTGGCGGGCACACGCTCTTCACCAATCAGCACAATGGTGCCCTGGCTGGCGTTGTACAGATCGGTCAGTACGTTGGCGGCGGCTTTGTCGAGGAGGTACTGCACGTCATCAACAATCAGTGGGCGACCACTACGGCTGAGCTGCTCGGCGATCTGGTCAACCATCTCGCTCAGGGTGCGGCCTGGAACGATGCCCATGTCGCGCAGGATGGCCAGCAGAAAGGCTTTTTTCGTCCAGGTATCGCGGCACTCGACGTAGTAGGCGCGGTGCATGTTGGCGGCATAGGCCGCCGCCACGCTTTTGCCCAAACCGGTTGGGCCATACATCACAACCAAACCAGGCAGGCCGCGTGGACGCTGCACGGCACGGTCGATGGCGCTGGCCAGCAGGCCCACATTGGTCAAAGGTACGATTTTAGAGTTGCTCATTTTTTTGTAGCTCCCTTGGTCAAGCGCGGGCCTGTTCGTCCGCGAATTCATACATGCGTTGAATTGATTTGAAGTCTTGGTGTTTGGGGTAGTTGGCGTGCCAGCGGGCTTCGTCGTCGGTCAGTTCGCCGCCAGCGGCCTGGCGGCCATCGAGCTTTTCCCAAAGGCGGTAGCGGGCCATGGCATCGCCGGGCACTTGGAACTGAGCATCCTGTTTTTCCATTGCCAGAGCCGCGTAGGTGCGAGCTTCTTCAAGCTGCTCAAGTGTCAGATCGGCGGGTTTCGCTGCCTTTGGCACTACACGCAGCTCGACGTCCTGCCCGGTCAGGGTCTTAGCCTTCTTGACGATGCGCGCCAGTTGGTTCTTCTCGCGCTTCTCGCCGGCTTTATCCAGCAAGCTCTGCGGCATGGCTTGACTGGCGTTGCCGCCCAACAAGGCCTCCCCGATCAAGTCGCCGTCGAGGGTGTGCACCCAAACGCGGCTGGCATCTCGGAAGTCGTAAGCGACACGCACCTCTTCGCCGTGGAACTCTTCCAGCTCGCGTAGGAAGTAGATGCCCCCAAAGATGCGCACTTCTGCGCGGTTGGTGGTGCGTACCACCTGCGGCCGCACCAGGCTGGCCACCACGTCTGCATCGGCCTTGAGTGGCTCCCAGCCATCGGCCTGCGCGGACTTCCAGGAATCCATCGGGCTTTGGTGGCGCATCAGTCCGGTGTCCAGGTCGCGGACTTTCGGCAAGCCCCGGTTCGGGTTGTGGTTGTAGACGTCCAAGGCGTTCTGCAGATCGGCGAAGAACGTCGCAAAGGTGGGTATCTGTGTTGGCTGAATGCCCTGAGTCAGTTGCTTGCGCGACAAACGATGCACGCGGGTGGCCGCGTCCTTATCCATGTCGGCACCGATGTAGCTGTCGTAGGTCTTGGCCAGGCGTACCAGGATGGTTTTGTGTGGGCGCTCGATCACGCCACGGGCCTGGGAGTTGTAGGGCAGCGAGTGCGTGATAGTGCCGCCTAGTGGCCTGTCTGGTTAATCCAATAACTCATTCCGAATTACAGCCAGCTTTGCTCGATGCACGGAGCTGATAATCGACTCAGCCGTTTTGCTCCAGCGGAACGGCTTAGCCGAATGTTCGTTATGAGCCTCAATGAAGCGACGTATCGCCGCTCTCAGGTCAGCCACGCTGCTGAAGGCATCACGATAAAGCGCCCGTCTTTCCAGTTGCGCAAACCAGCCCTCCACGGCGTTCAGCCACGAGGCGCTGGTCGGTGTGAAGTGCAGCTTGAAACGGGGATGCTTCTCCAGCCATTCCCTGACGGCAGCGGTCTTGTGAGTCGAGCTGTTGTCCAGAATTACATGCAGGTCCAGCTCGGCGGGAGTGCTGCGGTCGATCTGTCGAAGGAACTCCAAAAACTCCTTGGCCCTGTGCCGCTGGGTGATACGGCCGATGACCTTACCCGTCAGGATGTCAAAGGCTGCGTACAGACTGGCCGTACCGTGGCGCTTATAGTCATGCGTCCGCCGCTCAATCTGCCCGGGCTTGAGCGGCAGCATGGGCTGTGTGCGGTCCAGCGCCTGGATCTGTGTTTTTTCGTCAACAGATAGCACCAGGGCGTTGTCGGGCGGATTCAAATAGAGCCCGACGACATCGACCACTTTGTCTGCAAAGTGCGGGTCGTTACTGATCTTGAAGGTTTTCAACCGGTGCGGCTTGAGGTCGGCAGCAGCCCACACCTGTGCGACCTGCCAGATGCTGACCCCAGCGTACTTGGCCATCAACCGTAGGCTCCAGTGGGTAGCTTCGCGCGGGACTCGCTGGGTCGTCAGCGTCAGGATTTCCTTGATCTTCGCTTCGTTGAGCTTGCGAGGCGCTCCACTGCGCCGCAGGTCACTCAGCCCCTCCAGACCGGTCTCCTGGTAGCGTTTACGCCATTTGAAGACCACTGGCGCAGAGACTTGCAGCTGCTCGCTGATCTCCTTGGGCGTGAGACCGTTGGCCAGCAGCAACAGAATTCTGGCCCGCTGGCCGATGCTCTGAGGCAGCGATCCCATGCGTAACCAGCCTTGCAGCATGTCGGCATCACTGGGACTCAAGAAGAATGGGGCTGCTGGCCGGGCCATATGGGAGCTCAATTCATGACGATAGAGCGCGCAGTATACTGGCCCGGCATTGGATTAACGAATTTTACAGACAGCTCACTAGGCGGTCATTAACCTCGTACACCACGGCGTTATCAAAGCCGCTGCCGTTATCCACATAGAAAACTTTGTACATGCCGCAGCGGCTGACGCTATCGCGAATGGCGTCCAATGTTGCAATGGTCGACTCGGCCAGGTTGACCGAGAAACCGACAATGCGCCGGGTGCCCCAGTCGATAATTAGCGTCACCTCTGGCCGGAATATTTGCCCGGTCAGCGGGTTGATCACCTCGGCGTCGAAGGTGTGGCCGTCAGCCACCCACACGTCATTCGGCCACAGCGTGTCGGCTGCGCGGCGTTTCATTGCCTTGAGCGACTTGATTGCATGCGCGCCCATGCGCCCATGCTCACGCTGCTGTGGCGAGAGTTTGGCCAAGTAGCGACGAATCGCATGGATGCCAGGTGCGCCAGGGTATTCAGCGCTAAAGGCCTCATAGGCGGCCACGACGCTGGGTTTTTGCGGCCGCTGATAATGCTTGAGGAACAGCGGAGCCCAAGACGGCATAGTCACATCCTGCTTGCGCCGAATCGGGGCCAGGGCCACTTCGCCGTGCTTGCGGTAGTCGGCCAGCCAACGCTTAAGGGGGCGTTCGCTCAGGCTGCGGTCAGCGCTTTTGCGGTCATTTGCACGCTCGACACGCTCAGCTAGGTAGGGGCTGAGCTGCCCATCACGCGCCAAGCCAACCAGCGTCAGAATGGCTCGCTGCTGGCTGACGACCTGACTCATACGCTCAATTTCACGAACAAACGACACGCGTGCGCTCATCACTGAACGCTGATCGTCGTTTAAGCGTGACGCTGAAAGCCCATCACGCTTTGGCGAAATAAGCGAGTGTGGTGCTGTGGGCTTGGGGGCTTCTTGCGGTTGCTCCTGCTGTACCAGGCGGGCCAGTATTCCGGCCTGTGCTTCGGCTGGCAGTACGGCAAAGGAGTACTCGACGGCTTTGGAGCCGATGCGGCGCTGGCCTTCCCAGCCCTCACGCTCAGCCATCAGCCTCACATTCCTATCGGTGGTCGGAAGCCCTGGCAGTCCAGCGAGTTCCTGAGCTGTGAACCACTTACGCATGGTTATCCCCCAGGATTTTTTTCAGCTCTCGCGCCTTGCGGCTGGCATCCGAGGCAACACGCTCCAATCGACCCAGTTCGGCATCCAGTGCTTCGCGGCCATAGGCCACCCGACCGCCTCGCTGGTTGACCTGCCAGTTGGTCAGCAGATGGCTCGCGCACACCTCTTCCAGCAGTGCCGCTCTATAGAAAGGAAGGTTATGGTCGACGCGGGCCGGGCTGGCCCAGGCGTCCAGCATGTTCTTGCTCACGTCATCGCCGGACAGGCGCGACATACGGGCGGCGATCTCATAACGATCCAGATCGGTGGCTTTCAGCAGCTCGCTTACATATTCGCTGACTTGGGCGGCGTAGTTGCCGTGGCCAGGGATAGCCAGCTTGGGTTGGGGAACAGCGAAGATGTCTAAGGTGCGGTCGTCTTTTCCGTGACGCATGTCTATGCCTCCGTGCCGGTTTTACGGTGCCCAAGGTCATAGGCTGGGTTATGCTTTTGCATATCCGCCGCCATAGCTTCTGGGCGCTTGGGTCGCAGACGTTGCGGGGTGCCATCGGCATTCCAGCGTTCCGGCCAGAGCACCTCGACCTGAAGGTCGAGTGCACCGGCAATTGCCCGCTCCATACGCGGATAAGCAGTACGCTTCACGTTCTTGATGGCTGGGCCGGATACGCGCAGCTCTCGGGCGAGTTTGGCCAGAGACGTACCTTTGGTGCGGAGCTGGTACTTGATCCATTCCCAACGCTGGGCGGGGTCAAGGGGGATATCGGCTGTGTTCATGCTTGGCGTCCATTTCAACCACCTGGCAGGGTGGTTTTTTGGGGTGTTTAACGTTACCTACGGCATAAACATAGCGCGGATAAAAGCGCATGTAAATCGGATATGCGCGCATCCGATTCATTTTTACGAGCGGCGCACTCGAAAACATGAGCAGAGCGAGATAAATCAATGACTTACAGGGAATCGGATAAATCGGATGCTTCAAGCGCTGAGCACCTGATTCCACCCAGTGCAATCGGATGCTTCCGTGAGCGTCTAAAAGAGGCGATGGGCTCAGTGGCGGCACGCGCATTTGCGCGCAGCTGTGAGCTTTCAGAAGGGGCTATACGCAGTTATCTGAGCGGCGAGACCTATCCGACACTAGATAGGCTTGAGCAGATAGCTGCTGCCGCTGGGGTTTCTGCTGTATGGCTGGCATACGGGATTGAAGAGCGGCCACCAACGGTCATCGAAGACGATGACTACGCCTACGTCCCCCTCTACGACGCCCGCTGTAGCGCAGGTAGTGGCGCGTGGAACGAGCGCTCCCGCGTTCTGGTTCAGCTATCGTTCACGCGCTACAGCCTGCGCAAGAAGGGCCTGACGCCCGTTGATCTGGCGTGCCTGCGTGTGGATGGCGATTCGATGACAGGTCTGCTGGAAGACGGCGACACGGTCATGATTGACCAGCGCCGCAATACCCTTGAGGGGGAGGGTGTTTATGTCGTGATGCTTGATGATCACCTGTACGCCAAGCGCTTACAGCGTCAGTTCGATGGCTCTGTACTGATCATCAGCCACAACACTGCATACAAAGAGATGATGGTGCCCAGGGATCGCCTGCCCGAGCTGCAAATCATAGGCCGCGTGGTGTGGGCCGGCGGCTGGATGGTTTAGTTTTACAACCCGAAAAGGAATGTCGATATGAAAGTAGCTCTAGCCTTTGTCCCGCCCGGCGGCGGTGAAACCGATTACTCGCTGGAAATTGAAATGCCCGCGATTCCGCAGCAAGGCGACTACATCGCTGTAAATCGAGGTGATGAACCTCGCGTGGAGAGCTTCATCGTTCGGCGCGTTCATTGGGGCTTTCAGGTCAATGATGATGGGGGCACTGGCAGGACCACAACGATCTGTGTTGAATGCGAGTTTGCAGACTGCGAGTTTGCTACCGATAACCACAAGCGCGCTGTCGACATGTACCAGAACAGGACTGGTAAGCGCCTTACATTCGACGTTTCGGTTTACTAGCTTGTAATGCCAAAAAGCCCGCAAATATGCTGGCTCTTGGCGTTTTCGAGTTTTGGCACTGAACAGGCCGGGCGGCACCCCGCAAGCCCATGCTGCCCGGCCTCTTCCGGCATTATCCGGTTTCTTCCGGCACTTGCCCCCTGTGCCAATACTCCCGCTAGCTCACAGAGATCCAAAACAGTCTCTTAAACCCGCGCCTCGATCACCCGCACCAGTCCGGCATTGCGCGATGGCGCCAGGCCAAGCGCCTGGGCCGTACGGCTCGGGTCGAAGACCTCGACCTGGCTGAAGCCGCAGCGCTGGAAACCCTGCACAATCGCCTGGTCATTGCGGTAATGCAGAGGGTAGTTGCCACGGGTCAGCCGGCCGATCAGGCCGACGCCCCAGCGCAACTGGCGGTAACGTGGGTGCTCGCGCAGGTCCGGGTACAGTTCGGTCAGGTAGGTGGCCTGGGGGAACTCGCGCAGCTGCTCGGCCAGGCGCGTCCAGAACGACTCGATCAGCGCCAGCTCGAAGTAATTCACCAATCCTTCGGTAATCACCACCACCGGTTTGCCGTGATCCAGCTCGGCGAACAGCGCCGCCAGGCTTTTGCCACCCTCCTCGGCGAGGATATCCACGGCGCGCACCTGATGCTGACTGCCCAGCCAACCCTCGGCATTCAGCAGTAGGCGTTTACGCGCGGCCATCACCGGCAGATCAGCCTCGACGTAGCGCACATGCGGATACCGCGCAGTAAAGCGACGGCCGCGTGGCGACAGGCCGCAGGCGATCTCTACCACCTGAGACACGCCGCCCTGCTCAATCGCCGCCGTCAGCTGGGCATCAATCTGCAGATGCCGTTGCAGCAGAAACTGCTCAATATCCAGACCGAAACCGACCCGCGTTCCCCAGGTAATGGGGCTGAGCAGACCATGCACAAAACGCCCGAAACCGGTGGCAAAAGCCGCATCTGCCAGCTGGTGGCGATACCAGATATAGCCGGTGTAATGGGCACTAGGGCTGATATGGGCGCTGCTGACGCGGGCACGTTCAGACATGATTCAGGCTCTTATTGTTATGATCATGGGCCGCTTAACGACGCTCGGCTGAGTGTCCGAAACGGCAACAGCCCCAGCCTATGCCCTGCCGAGTAAGCACAACACCGCATGCCAGCCGATCCCAACCTAAGTTTGCCCTGGCCTCAATGCCGCGCACTGCCGGGCAGCTTCTTTGGCCGCGACGCGCGCCTGCTGGCCCGCGAGCTGCTCGGCAAGGTGATCCGCCATAAACAGGGCGAGCGCTGGCTGAGTGCGCGAATTATCGAGACCGAGGCCTACTACCTGAGCGAGAAAGGCAGCCATGCCTCTCTCGGTTACACCCATAAACGCCGCGCACTGTTTATGGATGGCGGACACATCTATATGTATTACGCCCGGGGCGGCGATTCACTGAATTTCAGCGCCCAAGGCCCCGGCAATGCGGTGCTGATCAAATCCGCCTATCCCTGGCAGGACGAACACAGCAGTGCAGATGCCGTGGCGCAGATGCAGGCGAATAACCCCGACGCCCAGGGCAGACCACGCCGCCGCGAAACCCTCTGTGCCGGGCAAACACTGCTGTGCAAATCGCTTGGTTTGAAAGTACCGGATTGGGATGCGCAGGCATTCGATGAGCAACACCTGTTTGTCGAAGACCTCGGTGAGCGCCCGCAACAGATCGTGCAGTGTGCGCGCCTGGGCATCCCCCACGGCCGCGACGAGCAACTGCCCTACCGTTTTGTCGATGCCGCCTTTGCCCGCCATTGCACCCGCAACCCGTTAAGACGTGGCCAGCTAGCCGGCCAGGACTATCACCTGCTAACCCCCATGGATGACCACCAATGAGCCAATGGTTCGACACCCTGACCCTCTGGCTAAGCGCCAACCCCGAATGGCTGGGCCTGGCGATTTTTTTGCTGGCCTGCGGCGAATGCCTGGCGATTGTCGGCATTCTCGTACCCGGCACCGTATTGCTGTTCGCCGTCGCTGCGTTGGCCGGTAACGGCGCGCTGGGCCTGGGCGAAACCCTGCTGCTGGCGTTTTGCGGCGGGCTACTGGGCGATTGCCTGTCCTATGCACTGGGGCGCCATTTCCATCAGGACATCGGCCGCCTGCCGGTACTGCGTAATCACCCGCAATGGCTGAACAGTGCCCACGGCTACTTTGTGCGCTACGGCGTCGCCAGCCTGCTGGTCGGGCGTTTTATCGGTCCACTGCGACCCATGCTGCCGATGGTCGCCGGCATGTTCGACATGCCCTTCGTGCGCTTTTTTAGCGTCAGCCTGCTGGCTGGGCTTGGTTGGTCCATCGCCTATATGCTGCCCGGCTGGGCCACGGGTGCAGCCCTGCGCCTGCCGCTGCCAGAAGGGTTCTGGACCCAGGCCGGGGCCATTGCCGCCTGTGTGGCACTGGTAGTGGGCATCAGCGTGCAAGGCAGCTTGCGTGGACAACGGCACGCCAGCCTGCTGACCGCGGCGGCAAGCCTGGCTCTGCTGATTGGCCTGATGCTCAGCTGGCCACACCTGAGCCAGCTTGATCAAGGCCTGCTGACCTTGGTGCAGGAGCATCGCAGCGCGGCGCTGGACACCCTGATGGTGCTGGTCACCCGCCTCGGCGATATGCGCACGCAACTGGCGGCGGCCGTGTTGCTGTGCCTGATTCTGCTGGCGACCCGGCAATGGCGCGCGCTCTGCCTGGCGATTGGCAGCCTGCTCGGCACCGCCCTGGCCAACGGCGCGCTGAAAGCATTCTTCGCCCGCAGCCGCCCCGACGTGCTGCTGGAGCCGCTGAACAGTTTCAGTTTTCCCAGTGGACACAGCTCGGCGGCCTTCGCGTTCTTTCTGCTACTCGGGGTGCTGGCCGGCCGCGGCCAACCGACACGTATGCGCCTGACCTGGCTGCTGCTGGCCTGCCTGCCAGCCGCAGCGATTGCCGGCTCGCGGATATACCTGGGGGTGCACTGGCCCAGCGACATCATCGCCGGGGCCATGTTGGCGGCCTGTTTCTGCGCGCTGAGCCTGGCCCTGGTGCAATGGCGCACGCCACTGCCGGCGTTGTCGGGGAAAGTCTGGTGGCTGTTGCTGCCGGCGATTATCGCCCTGCTCGGCGGCATCACCACCTGGCAGCTGTCCGCCGGGGTGCTGCTGTACCGTTACTGACGCTCGCCCTGCAGCAGTTCCAGCAGCAGCTGCAGCAACTCCAGACGCAGCTGCACCCCGGGGGTTTCAAGCAACTGCAGCTTCTGCTCGGCGTCCAGCGGCAACAGATAGGCCAGCTGATTAGCCAATGCCTCCTGCCCCATCGGCTCGCTCGACATGCCCAGCGACGCCACCAGCGGGTGAGCGCTTAGCGCACCGAGCAATGCCACCAGGTCAGCATGCTCAGCTTCCAGCGGCTGCTCCGGCTGCTCGTCCAGCCATTCAACCTCGGCCAGAGTCAGTTGATCCGGTAGCACTTGCGCGCGCTGCACGCGAAAACGCCGACCACCCTCAACGCGAATCCCCAACAGGCCATTAGGCAACTGCTGAAAATCGCGAATCAGCGCCTCGCAGCCTATTGCCGAGAACTGCCCGGCCGCCTCGCCCACTTCAGCGCCGTCGATGATGCAGACCACGCCAAAGCCCTCGCCCTGCTTCATGCAGCGGCTAATCATATCCAGATAGCGCGCCTCGAATATCTGCAAGTCGAGCATGCAGCCGGGAAACAGCACGGTATTCAATGGAAATAGCGGTAGGGTCACAGGCGCCTCCTTATAACCACAACAGAATAGCCAGCGGCAGCAATACGGCAGTGAATACGCCCATCAGACTCATTGCCAAGGCGGAGAACGCGCCGCACTCCTCGCCGTCCTGCAGCGCGCGGGCGGTGCCGACCGCGTGCGCAGTCAGGCCCAGGGCCATGCCCAGTGCAGCCGGATGCTGCACGCCACAGCGCTTGAGCAGCGCCGGGCCGATGATCGCGCCGATAATCCCGGTGATCATCACAAACACCGCCGCCAGGGCGGCAATCCCGCCAATCTGATTGGCCACCAGCATGGCAATCGGCGAGGTCACCGATTTGGGTGCCATGCTCATCAGCATGATCTGCTCGGCACCGAAGACCCAGGCCAGGGTAATCCCCAATACAGTCGCAACCACGCCGGCCACCAGCAGGGTGATCAGCGTCGGCCAGAACAGCTGGCGAATTCGCCGCAGATTAAGGAACAGCGGCACGGCCAGCGCCACCGTGGTCGGCCCGAGGAACAGCGTCAGCGCCGCCGCGCTGTCCTTGTACTCGGCAAAGGTCAAACCGCAGGCCAGAAGAATGCCGATCACTGTAAGCATCGACAGCAACACCGGCTGCAGAAACACCCAGCGGGTTTTCTCATAGGCGGCAATCGCCAGCTGATAGGCGCCGAGGGTGATGCCCACGCCAAACAACGGATGGTGAATCAGCGCCTGCCAAGCGGCGTGCCATTCCAGCGTCATGCGCCCTCCCGACGTTGCTGACGATCGATCAACTTCTGCATCAACCAGCCGGCGAACACGATGGAGATCAGCAGCGACAGCAGCAGCGCACCGGCAATCGCCCAGAAGTCGGCAAAGATATCCTCGGCATAGGCCATCACCCCCACCGCTGGCGGCACCAACAACAGCGGCAGGTATTTCAACAGGCTGGTGGAGGCCAAATGCAACGGCTCGCCCACCTCACCGCGCAGCAGCAGAAAGCCGAACAACAGCAGCATGCCGATGATCGGACCCGGCAGGATCGGGATCAGCAGGACATTCAGCGCAGTGCCGAGCAACTGGCACAGCACCAGCCAGGAAAGGCCGCGTAGCAGCATGATGGGTAATCTCCGAATCGTATGATCCCAGACACGGTGCCGCGCATTATAAGCAGAAGCGCCCGGCAGGGGCCGGTTTACAGCGGTCGCGAAGAATCAAGCGGTGCACAGACGCAGGCCGCAATAGGCACTTGACCCTGCGGCAAACCCATGATGATCTTAGGGCAGAAGGATTTACGCCCGAAAAAAACAACACTTGCGTCTTCAAGGAGAAACCATGACATCAGTACCCGCCGCCGAATTGCCCAGCTATATCGGTAAAGAACTCGGTCGTTCCGACTGGCTGACCATCGACCAGGAACGCATCAACCAGTTCGCCGAATGCACGGGCGACCATCAGTTCATCCACGTCGCCCCGGAAAAAGCCAAGCTCACCCCCTTCGGCTCCACCATCGCCCACGGCTTCCTCTCGCTGTCGCTGGTACCCAAGCTGATGGAAGGCATCATGATCATGCCCAAAGGGCTGAAGATGGCCGTCAACTATGGTCTGGACAGCGTGCGCTTTATCCAGCCGGTGAAGGTCAACTCCAACGTCCGCCTGGTGGTCAGCCTGACCGACGCCCACGAGAAGAACCCTGGCCAATGGCTGCTCAAGGCCAAGGTCGTGCTGGAGATTGAAGGTTCGGAAAAACCCGCCTATATCGCCGAACCGCTGACGCTCTGCTTCGTCTGATCGCAGCCACTGGACAAAGGCGCACAGGCATCTGCACGTGCGCCTTTTTATTTTTATGCTTGCGCCGGTGCGCTCAATCACGGCACTTCGAGCACTTTAAGGCATACTCGGCAACGACCTTCCAGCCTGGATTTTCTGCATGCGCCGCCTCTCCCTTCTGGCTCCACTGAGCCTCGCCCTGCTGCTTGTCGCCTGTGGCGATGGCGAACCCTTGCTGCCACCGGATGCCGTGCTACCCGATGGCGGGCGCTACCGTGGCGAAGTTATCGACGGTCTGCTGCAAGGTCCTGGTCGCTTGGATTACAACGACGGCAGCTACTATCAGGGGCAATTCAAGGACGGCCAGTTCAACGGCCAGGGGGAATGGCGCAGCAAGCACGGCGAGCTCTACCGCGGCGAGTTTCAAGGCGGCGACTTCCACGGCCAGGGCAGCCTCACCTACAGCGACGGCAGCCGTTACGAGGGTGGCTTTGTCAACGGCATGCCCAGCGGCGAAGGCCACCTGAAAAGCAGCCAGCTGGAATACCGCGGCGAGTTCAGCAAAGGTCAATACAATGGCCTGGGCAAGCTGCAGTGGAGCAACGGCGCCAGCTTCCAGGGCCAGTTCAAAAAGGGCGAACCCGACGGCCAGGGCGTACTGACCGACGCGGAAGGCAATGCATACACCGGCACCTTCGACAACAGCCAGCTTAATGGCCAGGGTAGCTTCAAGAATCTCGACGGCGACCTCTACAGTGGCCAGTTCCGTGACAACCAATTCCACGGCAAGGGTCGCTACCAAAGTGCCGATGGCGAAGTCTGGAGCGGACGCTTCACCCATGGCAGCCTCACCGGCAAAGGCGAATTCAAGGGCAGCGACGGCAGCCATTACGCTGGCCAATTCAGCGACTGGAGCTACCACGGCGAAGGTCGCCTAAGCCTGGCCGATGGCAGCATCTATCAAGGCAACTTTGCCTACGGCCAATACCAGGGCACCGGTAGCCTGACGCTGGTCGATGGCAGCCAGCAAAGCGGCACCTGGCAGAACGGCCGACTGACGCGTGACGCTCAAGGCAACGCCATACCCGACGACCTGGCCACCGGCCTGCTGGAACAAGGCCGGCTGCTCGATACCGCCATCGCCAAGCTGCCTGCCTCGACCCCGGACATCGAACTCTACGCCCTGACCCTGGCCGGCGACGGTAAGCAGAGCGTATTTATGCGTGAGGCCGATTATGTCGGCAATCTGCTGCAGGATCGCTTCGCTGCCCATGGCCTGATTACCCTGGTCAACCACCGTGACCACCTAGCGGATCGCCCGCTGGCCACCAGCGCCAGCTTGGGCCGCAGCGTTCAGGCCCTGGCCGAACGCAGCGGCGAGGAAGACCTGATCTTTATCTACCTGACTAGCCACGGCTCGGCTCGGCACGAGTTGAACCTCGACCAGCCGCGCCTGCAGCTCAACGACCTGCCCGCCAGTGAACTCGCTGCCCTGCTCGAGCCGCTGAAAGATCGCCACAAGGTGCTGGTGATCTCAGCCTGCTACTCCGGTGGCTTTATCCCCAAACTGCAGGATGACAAGACTCTGGTGATCACTGCCGCACGGGCCGATCGGGTGTCCTTCGGTTGCTCGGAGGAAAACGACTTCACCTACTTCGGCCGTGCCCTGTTTGCCGAAGCCCTGCAGCAGACCGATGACCTGCAGCGCGCCTTCAAGCTGGCCCAGGCCAGTGTTGTCGAACGCGAAAAGGCCGACGGCTTCGAAGCCTCCGAGCCGCAGATCTGGCCAGCCAAGGCGGTGCTCGCACAGTGGCGCAAGCTGCGCGAACAGCAGGCCGAGCGCGCCCTGAACAATGCACTTGAGGCGCAATCTGCGGTCAACCCATAACAGCCATGCACGCCACCAACGGCCTGATAAGCTGATTGATATCAGCGGAGAACTTCACACTATGTATTTGACGCCACAGCACATCCTTCTCGCAGGCGCCACCGGACTGACCGGCGAGCACCTGCTGGACCGCCTGCTGAACGAGCCCACCGTCGCTCGCGTACTGGCCCCCAGCCGCCGCCCTCTGGCCGCGCACGCACACCTGGAAAACCCGCAGGGCGAACTGCTGGCCCTGCTGCCGCAACTGACGGGCAAGGTCGATACGGCTTTCTGCTGCCTGGGCAGCACGATCAAACAGGCCGGCTCGCAAGAGGCTTTTCGCGCGGTCGATCATGACCTGGTGATCGCCTTCGCCGAGCGCGCCCGCGCCCTCGGTGCACGTCACCTGCTGGTGATCAGCGCCCTCGGCGCGGATGCCAATTCCACCGTGTTCTACAACAAGGTCAAAGGCCAAATGGAGCAGGCCCTGCGCGCGCAGGACTGGCCGCAGCTGACCATCGCCCGCCCTTCGTTACTGCTTGGCGCACGCCAGGAATTCCGCCTTGGCGAGCGCTTGGCCGCTCCCTTTATGCGCTGGCTGCCGGGCAAGTACCGTGGCATCGAAGCCACCGTATTGGCCCGTGCCCTGTGGCGTCTTGCCCTGGAGGAAGATGCCGGCACTCGGGTAATCGAATCAGACCAACTGCGCCGCCTCGGCCGCTAACTGCTGTTAATCAAGAAGCCATCGACCTATGAGCACCACCCCGCACGACCTGATCAGCGCCCTGAGCCACGCCGACATGCTGGAAATCGACGGCCTGCATGCCTGGCAATTCAACCTGGACGCCGAACAACTGGCCCAGCACCAGGCCGGCCCCCCACCCGCTGGTGATACGCCACTACTGAGCATCGAATGCATGGACGGCCGCGCCCTGCGCAAATGGCACTTCAGCCTGGCCCAGGTAATCGCCGCACGCTTTGATGGTGAGGCCGACGCCTGGAACATTAGCGGCACTACCTGCGCTCATCTGATCAAATGTTTTGCCGCTGTCAGCGGTGACAACAGTGACCTGCCAGGCGACGCCGAATAACCCTGCCGAGGGCACCCGTGAGCCTGTATGAGCGCTATCTGCTGCCACATCTGATCGACTTCGCCTGTGGCATGGGCGCGGTGATGAAAGCCCGTTCACAACTGGTGCCACAGGCCCATGGCCGGGTGCTTGAAATCGGCATCGGCAGCGGCCTTAATCTGGCGTTCTATGACGCTGCAAAGGTCAGCGTGATCATCGGTGTCGACCCCAGCGCCGATATGCAGAGGTTGGCCAGACAACGGGCCGCCGCGATCAGCACCCCAGTGGAGATGATTGCCCTCGAACTGGGACAGATTCAGGCCGACGACGCCAGCTTCGACAGCATCGTCTGCACCTTTACCCTGTGCACCATCCCCGACGCCGTGGCGGCGCTGAAGGAAATGCGCCGCGTGCTCAAGCCCGGCGGTCGCCTGCTGTTCTGCGAGCACGGCCTGGCTCCGGAGCTGCCTGTGCTGCGCTGGCAGAACCGCCTGACGCCGCTGTGGAAACCACTGGCCGGCGGCTGTCACCTCAATCGCGATATCCAGGCGCTGATCACCGCAGGCGGTTTTCAGATTGGCGAACTAAGCAATCGCTACCTCAAGGGACCTCGGCCCATGACCTATATCTACCAGGGCTGGGCTGACTAGCGGTCAGAAATAGCCAATCGCCATTACCAGCCGGCGCCGTCTCCATATTCTGGCTATCGTTAGTTTATGGACTCTCGTATGGAAGTTGGCCACGCATGAAGCGCCTGTCATTTCGCCACCTCGCCACCGTTCTACTCGTCACTTCAGCCCTCACGGTCGCCACGCTGAGCAACGCACAATCGCGCCAAGTGAGTGTCGGGGTTTACGCCAACGAACCGAAAATCCTCCTCGGCCAGGACGGCAAACTCTCCGGCATCCTCGGCGAACTGCTAAATGAAATCGCGCGCCAGGAATACTGGCAACTGCGTCCCAGGCCATGCGAATGGCAGGAATGCCTGGAGCTGGCGCAGAGCGGTGAAATCGACCTGATGCCGGATGTGGCCTACAACGACAGCCGTGCCCAGGTACTCGATTTTCACAAGGTGCCCTCGCTCTTCAGTTGGTCGCAGCTCTACAGCAGTGAAGACCTGCAGCTCAAATCGATACTCGAACTCAAAGGCCTGCGCATTGCCGTATTGCAAGGCTCGGTGCAGGAGGAATACCTACGCGGGCTGCTTACCAGTTTTGGTCTGGAAGCCCAGCTGATCGGCGTACCCAGCCTGCCGCAGGGCTTTGAATTAGTGGCGGGCGGGCAGGCCGACGCAGCGGTGGCCAACCAGCGTTTTGGCGACTTCCATGCGCCGAGCTATCAACTGCAAAGCTCCTCAATCATGTTTCAACCGGCGCAGCTGTTCTACGCCACACGCAAGGGGCAGAACGCTGATTTGCTAAGCGCCATCGACAAACACCTGTCGAGCTGGCAGGACTCGCCCTCCTCGATCTACTACCAGAGCCTGCATCGCTGGAGCGGTGAACGGCCACGCCTGCTGATCCCCACCAGCGTCTGGTGGGGGCTGAGCACCCTCGCCCTATTGCTGATCGCCGCTCTCGGTGGTGCGCTACTGCTGCGCCGCCAGGTACGCGAGAAAACCCGTCACCTGCTGGCCAGCGAACAACGCCTGAACACCATCCTCGAAAGCGTCGAAGCCTATATCTATATCAAGGACGCACAACTGCGTTACCAATAC
The DNA here is from genome assembly GCF_900105355.1 of Pseudomonas anguilliseptica. Classification (NCBI taxonomy): domain Bacteria; kingdom Pseudomonadati; phylum Pseudomonadota; class Gammaproteobacteria; order Pseudomonadales; family Pseudomonadaceae; genus Pseudomonas; species Pseudomonas anguilliseptica. Next base: position 2,569,407 of record NZ_FNSC01000001.1, on the reverse strand, counting down.
GCCAACCGCAAGGTTTGCGAGCTGTTCGGGCAAACCCTAGAGCAGATCATTGGCAAGAATGACGAACAGTTTTTCGATATCGATACGGCCACCAACCTGCATGAAAATGATCGCCGCGTACTCACACTTGGCGAGCGCGTACAGACTGAAGAGATCAACCGCAGCCTGGATGGCCATACCGAACACACGTTCCTATCGATTAAGCTGCCGCTACGCGACAGCGCCGGCAAAATTTACGCCCTGTGTGGGATTTCCACGGACATCTCCGAACACAAGAAGAACCTCGAAAAAATCAATCAACTGGCCTTCTACGACCCGCTCACCGGCCTACCCAACCGCCGTCTGCTGGTCGACCGTCTCCAACAGGCATTGGCCAAACATGCGCGCGGACTGCAACAGGGCGCACTGCTGTTTATCGACTTGGACAACTTCAAGAACCTCAACGACACCCTAGGTCACGACATGGGTGACCTGTTGTTGCAGCAAGTCGCCGAGCGTTTGAATAGTCATGTCCGTGCCCAGGACACCTTGGCGCGCCTGGGCGGGGACGAATTTGTCCTGATGCTTGAAGGGCTAAACCTCAAGCCTGAGCGGGCAGTGCGTCAAATCGAAAAGGTCGGCAATAAGATCGTTGCCGCATTGGCCTCCCCCTACAACCTGAAGGGGCGAAGCCACACCAGTACGGCCAGTATCGGCATTGCATTGTTTCCAGCGGAATACGACAAAGTCGATGAGGTGCTCAAACGCGCCGACATGGCCATGTATGAGGCAAAAGCTGCCGGACGCAATTGCATGCGCTTCTTCGATCCACGAATGCAGGCCGAAGTCAGCGCACGCGCCAGCCTGGAAAGCGACCTGCGCCAGAGCCTCGGCCAGCGCGACTTTATCCTGCACTACCAGCCCCAGGTGGATGCTCAAGGACAGCTGATCGAAGCAGAAGCCCTGGTGCGCTGGCAGCATCCCACACGCGGGCTGGTGCCGCCGGGGGAATTTATTCCGCTGGCAGAAAGCACTGGGCTGATTCTGCCCCTGGGCCGCCTGATCCTGCACATCGCCTGCCAGCAACTGGTGGCCTGGGCTGCGCATCCACAGCTGGCGCAGCTAACCCTGGAGGTCAACGTCAGCGCGAGGCAGTTCCACCACCCCGACTTTGTCGAAGACGTATTCGCGACCCTCGCCGAAAGTGGCGCGAACCCGCAGCGCCTGGAACTGGAACTGACCGAAAGCCAGCTGGTGGAAGATGTGGAAGTGCTTATCGGCAAGATGAGCCAACTGAAAGCGCGCGGGGTGCATCTGGCACTAGACGATTTCGGCGCGGGCTACTCCTCGCTTAACTACCTCAAGCGACTGCCATTGGACCAACTGAAGATCGACCAATCGTTCGTCCGCGACCTGCTCGAACAACCCAGCGACGCCGCTATCGTACGCACCATCCTGGCGCTAGGGGCCAACCTCAACCTGGCCGTAACCGCCGAAGGGGTGGAAACCCAGGAACAGTATGACGCCCTGCAAGACATGGGCTGCCGACGCTTTCAGGGCTACCTGTTCGCCAAGCCGGGACCGGCGCAGAATCTGGAGCACTGGCCATTGGCAACTACCTGGCAGGGTAAAGAGGCCAGTATTCCGGACGCCTGAGGCCCCTTACAAGCCGCCGCTGATGCCCAGATTAAGGCCAATGGCGGTGGCCAGAGACAGTGGTAGCAACAGGGTATCAAGCAATGCGCTAACCGGCAGATCGGCGGCCGGGTAAGCCGGCGCCTCGGCGCCGAAGCGCTCAGTGGCGCAGCAACCGCCTTGCAGCGCATACAGGTTCAGCCGCGTACCCGCATACACCACCGGCGCGTCGGGCTTGGCGGCATCCAGGGTGCGCACCGTAGCGCAGCCGCTGAGGGTCAGGCTCAGCAGCAGGCAGACGGCCGCACGGGCCAGAGGCTTATTCATCCGGGGTGATCTGATGGTGCTCGCCCCAACGCGGCAGCATGTCCTGAGGGATGTTCAGGCAGTTGAGGATACGCGCCACCACGAAATCAATCAGATCATCGATGGCCTGCGGCTGATGATAGAAGCCCGGAGCGGCCGGCAGGATGGTCGCCCCAAGATTCGACAGCTTGAGCATATTCTCCAGATGGATGCTGGAGAACGGCGCCTCGCGTGGCACCAGAATCAGCTGACGACGCTCCTTCAAGGCAACATCGGCGGCGCGCTCGATCAGGTTGTTGCAAGCCCCGGTGGCAATCGCCGACAACGTGCCGGTGCTGCACGGCACCACCACCATCGCCGAGGGCGCGCCGGAGCCGGAGGCCACCGGCGCCATCCAGTCTTCCTTGCCATACACGCGAATCTGCCCCGGCGCGGCGCCGGTGTACTCGCTCAGGAACGCCTGCATAGCTTGGGGTTTGCTCGGCAGGCTGACATCGGTTTCCGTGGCCATGACCAATTGCGCGGCCTTGGAAATCAGAAAGTGCACCTCGCGCTCTTCCTGCACCAGGCAGTCGAGCAGGCGCAGGCCGTACTGCGCCCCTGACGCTCCCGTCATAGCCAAGGTAATTCGTTCAGGACCGCTCATAAATTCACTCTCAAAGCTGCTGCGCTTGCTTATGCTGCGTTGAAAGCCTGCTCGGAATGCTCATTTACAACAGTAAACTTCGCTTCCTCGCAGGCTTTCGCCTTGCCTAATCTGCGCTCGCGACGCTTTGAGCGCGAATTTTGGCTCTCTATAAAAGGGCCGCAGCCAACTTGCCATGCAAACCGCCAAAGCCGCCGTTGCTCATCACCACCACCTGGGTGCCCGGCGCGGCTTCGGCCTTTACCCCGGCAATGATCGCTTCCAGCGAGTCGCAAACCTGCGTCGGTACGGTCGAGGTGGCCACAGTGCCAGCCAGGTCCCAACCGAGATTCGGCGGTGCATACCAGTACACCGAGTCCGCCTGCACCACGGACTCCGGCAGCCCATCACGGTGCGCGCCGAGTTTCATCGAGTTGGAACGCGGCTCGACAATGGCGATCAATTTTGCATCGCCGATGCGCTTGCGCAGGCCATCGAGGGTGGTTGCAATCGCAGTCGGATGGTGGGCGAAGTCGTCGAAGATGGTCACGCCATTCACCTCGGCGACCTTTTCCATGCGCCGCTTGGCGTTGATAAAGCCGCAAAGTGCAGCGATGCCCAGCTCCGGCACCACGCCGACATGGCGCGCCGCCGCCAGCACCGCCAGGGCATTGGCGACGTTGTGCTGGCCGGTCAGCTGCCAATCCACGGTGCCAGCAACCTTGCCCTCGAAACTCACCTCAAAGCGCGAGCCATCGGCGCTAAGCAGACGCCCCTGCCATTGGCCGCCTTCGCCAGTGGTTTGCACCGGGGTCCAACAGCCCATCTCGATCACCCGCTTAAGCGCAGGCTCAGAGGTCGGGTGAATGATCAGGCCGTCGCCCGGAATGGTGCGTACCAGATGGTGGAACTGCCGCTCGATCGCCGCCAGATCCGGGAAGATGTCCGCGTGATCGAACTCCAGGTTATTCAGGATCGCGGTACGCGGACGGTAGTGGACGAACTTGCTGCGTTTGTCGAAGAAGGCGCTGTCGTACTCATCGGCCTCGACCACAAAGAACGGCGTGCCGCCCAAGCGTGCGGAGATACCAAAGTTCTGCGGCACGCCGCCAATCAAAAAGCCCGGGCTCATGCCGGCATGCTCCAGCACCCAGGCCAACATGCTCGAACTGCTGGTCTTGCCATGGGTGCCGGCTACAGCCATAACCCAACGGCCTTGCAGCACGTGGTCAGCCAACCACTGCGGGCCACTGACATAGGGCAGGCCCTTATTCAGTACGTATTCCACCGCCGGATTTCCGCGCGACAGGGCATTGCCAACCACCACCAGATCCGGCGCGGGGTCGAGCTGGGCGGCGTCATAGCCCTGGGTCAGTTCGATACCCTGGGCTTGCAGCTGGGTGCTCATGGGCGGATAGACGTTGGCGTCGGAACCGGTCACGCGGTGGCCGAGTTCCTTGGCCAGCACGGCCAGCGAGCCCATAAAAGTGCCGCAGATGCCGAGAATATGGATATGCATGATTTACCTTGCAGGCGTCGTCAGAGCCGGTGAATAAGGCGGGATAAAAACTGGCCGCAGATTAGCACAGCCCCCTTGGCCATTTCCGTAGGTTGGGTCGTGCGCCGAAGCCCAACAACGCGGGCAGCCTGTTGGGCTTCGCTACGCTCAACACCAACCTACGGCTTTAGCCTCGCCTGGCAATCCCGTGCTTGCGCAGTTTGCGGTACAGGGTATTGCGGCTGATGCCCAGCTGTTCGGCGCTGCGGCTCATCTGCCAGTGCTGCGCTTCTAGGACCGCGAGCAGCGCGGTGCGTTCGGCATCACCCAGCTGATCGGGCTTGGCCGCAAGCAGCAGGGCCAGCGCAGGGCGTGTATGGCGAATCTCGGCGGGCAGGTCGGCGTGACTGATCACGCCGTTTTCGCACAGCGCGCAGAGGGTGCGCAGCACATTGCGCAGCTGGCGCACATTGCCCGGCCAGAGGTAGGCGAGCAGCGCTTCGCGGGCGGCATCATCAAGCCGCACCGGCTGCCCGCGCGCCTCTTCGCCAAGAAGGAAATCCAGCAGCGCCAGCTTGTCACTGCGCTCACGCAATGGCGGCAGCTCGATCACCAGGCCATTGAGGCGATAGAACAGGTCCTGACGAAACTCGCCGCTGGCCACCCGTTCGTTCAGATCGCGATGGCTGGCGCTGATCACCCGCACATCGATGGCCTGCGCTTCACCGCCGATCGGCTCGACCCGACGCTCTTCCAGCACGCGCAGCAAGCGGGTTTGCAGCGCCAGCGGCATATCGCCAATTTCATCGAGAAACAGCGTACCGCCATCGGCCTGCTGCAGCTTGCCGCGCATGCCCTCCTTGCGCGCGCCGGTAAAGCTGCCGCCGCGATAACCGAACAGCTCGCTCTCGATCAGGCTCTCGGGAATTGCCGCGCAGTTCAGTGCCACAAAGGGCTTGCCGCCACGCGAGCTGACCTGATGCAGGGCCTTGGCGAAGGCCTCCTTGCCGGTGCCGGTTTCGCCGCCGATCAGTAGCGGTACATCACGCTCGTAAACACGCAGGGCGCGGCGGAAATCACCCTGCAAACCGGGGTCGGCCAGACACAACCCCGGCGTTGCCAAGCTCGCCGCAGATAGCGCCTGAGCACTGCGCCGCGGCTGGCCGCGCAGCATGGCAAACAGTAGCTGACCACGTTGGGTATACAGCGGCCAACTGGCGCTGGGCTGCGCCGAAGCACGACCGAGCAGGTCATCCAGGCGGCAATCAAATACCTCGATCAAGGTGCGCCCGAGCAGTTGCCGCCGCGACAGACCGAGCAGATTGATCGCACTCTGATTGACCGCACTCACCCGGCCGTCGCCATCGAAGGCCAGCAGCCCCTCGCTGAACTGGCCAATGTATTCGGCCTGAGCATGGAAGCGCAGCAGCCATTCACCTTCATAGCTGCGCAGGAAATGGCAGCCCTCGATGGCCTTGGCCGACAGGTTGACCAGGGCCATGGTGTGGAACTGGCTCTGCCGCGATACGTCATGCCGCGCCGAGGACACGTCAAGCACCGCCAGCAGCTCGCCATGCGGGTCGAATACCGGGCTGGCCGAGCAGGTCAGCCCGGTATGCCGGCTGCGAAAATGTTCGTTCTGGTGGATGGTCAACGGCTGGCGCTCGACCAGGCAGGTGCCGATGCCGTTGGTGCCTTCGCAGGCCTCGCTCCAGTCGGCGCCAAGCCACAGGCCGGCCTGCTCGAAAGTGCGTTTTTCCGCCTGCTCGGTGACGCAGTTGAGGATTACCCCACGCGCATCGGTGAGCAGCACGGCATGACCGCTGCCGGCCAACTGGCGATGCAGGCTGTTCATCTCGTTGCTGGAAATCTCCAGCACCTGTTGCAGCTGCTCGCGCCGCTCGAGCATGCGCGCGTGTTCGATCACCGCAGGCGGCATGTTCTGCGCCGGGTCGAGGTGATGCTGCTGCAGGCAGCGCAGCCAGGAGCGCGCCACCGAGGAGTCAGCAGCGGGGCCAGCGTGTTGGCCGCGCCCTTGGGCCACGGTCAGCACCTGCTGGGCGTGGCGGCTTGCTGGGTTATGCATTGTTATTGTTCTCCGCAGTAGCAAGCCGTTGAGAAACTACCTGCGTTGGCAATACTTCGTTAAAAACAGGCTCGGAATGCTCATTTACACCAGTAAACTCCGCTTCCTCGCCTGTTTTTGCCTTGTCTTGCCGGCCTCGCCTACGTTTTCAACGGCCTGCTAGGAGTTGCACGTGATGGCCGAGCATCTACCAGCTTTCCGGCCATTGCAAGGCGCACTGACCGGCGAGTCACCACGCTGTATCGCCCCTGGCACAGAGTGTCACGCGGGCCGTATCAGGGCCGATACAGCCCGCGCGCCACAATCTCTCGCTATACACCACGTAACCGCTCTAGCCCGGCCATTGCTCACTCCTGGCCCAGCCCTTGCTCTGTGCCTGTTCAAGCGCCACAGCGCGCCGTTCGCTGCATCACCAGAACAAGCATAAGAACCAGGAGATATTCAGCATGCGTTACGCCCATCCCGGTACCGAAGGTGCCCTCGTTTCGTTCAAATCCCGTTACGGTAACTACATCGGCGGCGAGTTTGTCGCGCCGGTCAAAGGCCAGTACTTCACCAACACCTCGCCGGTGAACGGCCTGCCGATTGCCGAGTTCCCGCGCTCCACGGCCGAAGATATCGACAAGGCGCTGGACGCTGCCCATTCCGCCGCCGATGCCTGGGGCCGAACGTCGGTGCAGGAACGCTCACTGATTCTGTTGAAGATCGCCGACCGCATCGAAGCCAACCTTGAAGTACTGGCCATCACCGAAACCTGGGACAACGGCAAGGCCGTGCGCGAAACCCTGAATGCCGATATTCCCCTGGCCGCCGACCACTTCCGCTACTTCGCCGGCTGCCTGCGCGCCCAGGAAGGCTCGGCTGCCGAGATCGACGGCAACACCGTGGCTTATCACATCCATGAGCCGCTGGGCGTGGTCGGGCAGATCATCCCTTGGAACTTCCCGCTGCTGATGGCCGCATGGAAACTTGCCCCGGCCCTGGCCGCCGGCAACTGCGTGGTATTGAAACCGGCCGAGCAAACGCCGCTGGGCATCAGCGTGCTGATGGAGCTGATCGGCGACCTGCTGCCGCCGGGCGTGCTCAACTTGGTGCAGGGTTACGGTAAAGAAGCGGGCGAGGCCCTGGCCACCTGCAAACGCATCGCCAAGATCGCCTTCACCGGCTCGACCCCGGTGGGCGCGCACATCATGAAGTGCGCCGCCGAAAACATCATCCCGAGCACCGTGGAGCTGGGCGGCAAATCGCCGAACATCTTCTTCGAAGACATCATGCAGGCCGAGCCGAGCTTTATTGAAAAAGCCGCTGAAGGCCTGGTACTGGCCTTCTTTAACCAGGGTGAAGTGTGCACCTGCCCGTCGCGGGCGCTGGTGCAGGAATCGATCTACCCGGCCTTTATGAGAGAGGTGATGAAGAAGGTCGAGCAGATCAAACGCGGCGACCCGCTGGACACCGACACCATGGTCGGCGCGCAAGCCTCCGAGCAGCAGTTCGACAAGATCTTGAGTTACCTGGAAATCGCCAAACAGGAAGGTGCTGAGTTGCTTACCGGAGGCAGCGTAGAAAAACTCAGCGGTACCCTGGACGGCGGTTATTACATCCAGCCGACCCTGCTCAAGGGCCACAACAAGATGCGCGTGTTCCAGGAGGAAATCTTCGGCCCGGTGGTCAGCGTCACCACTTTCAAGGACGAAGCCGAAGCCCTGGCGATTGCCAACGACACCGAGTTCGGCCTCGGCGCCGGCCTGTGGACCCGCGACATCAACCGCGCCTACCGCATGGGCCGGGCGATCAAGGCCGGGCGCGTGTGGACCAACTGCTACCACCTCTACCCCGCCCATGCTGCCTTCGGTGGCTACAAGAAGTCCGGCGTCGGCCGCGAAACCCACAAGATGATGCTCGACCACTACCAGCAGACCAAGAACCTGTTGGTGAGCTACGACACCAACCCACTCGGCTTTTTCTAGACATGCCGTGCAAGCAGCAATTGTAGGGTGGGTTAGTGGCGCGGAGTTGGGTTAGCGAAGCACTGCAGAACCTGTGCGCCACGTAACCCACCAAGCGGTAATCGGCTTGGCACCGCTGGTGGGTTACGGCGCAACGGATTAGGCATCGACAGATAGCCCGTGGTCATGCGCCTAACCCACCCTACGAGAAGCTGCGCAACCGCAGCCGATGCTCGGAAACGACATCGGCCTGCCAGCCCGCGCCCCAGGTCTAGACCAGAGGCGCAGTTGGCACAACGGTTGCTGATCCACTGGGTAACACTCTTCCCTCAAATAGCTACACGCCTGGCCGGGCCTGCGCTGCGGCCAGCGTGTTGATAAGGAATTCCCATGGCAGCAGAACAAATCAGTGCGGTAGGTCTACCGCAAGGCACCGATTTAGAGCAGGTCGATGCCGATTACTTCCAAAGCAGGCAATTGAAGAAGGGCGCAGCAGGCTGGGTATTGCTGGTCGGTCTGGGCGTGGCCTACGTGATTTCCGGCGACTATGCCGGCTGGAACTTCGGTCTAGCCCAGGGCGGTTGGGGCGGCATGTTTCTCGCCACCCTGCTGATGGCGCTGATGTACCTGTGCATGTGTTTCTCCCTGGCAGAACTTTCCTCGATGATCCCCACCGCAGGCGGCGGCTACGGCTTTGCCCGCAGCGCCTTCGGCCCCCTGGGCGGTTTTCTTACCGGCACGGCGATCCTGATCGAATACGCCATTGCCCCAGCGGCGATTGCGGTGTTTATCGGCGCCTACTGCGAGTCGCTGTTCGGCATTGGCGGCTGGGCAATCTACCTGGCCTTCTATGTGCTGTTTATCGGCATCCATATCTTCGGCGTCGGTGAAGCGCTGAAGCTGATGTTTATCATCACCGCCGTGGCGGCGATTGCCCTCGGCGTGTTTATCGTCGCGATGGTGCCGCACTTCTCGGTGGCCAACCTGCTCGACATCCCAGTGACCAAAGCCGCAGGCGCCAGCAGTTTCCTGCCGTTCGGCTATGTCGGCGTGTGGGCGGCGATCCCCTATGCGATCTGGTTTTTCCTCGCGGTTGAAGGCGTGCCGCTGGCCGCTGAAGAAACCCGCAATCCGCAGCGCGACATGCCACGCGGGCTGATCGGCGCGATGCTGGTACTGCTGGCCTTTGCCCTGCTGATTCTGCTGATTGGCCCAGGCGGCGCCGGCGCCAAGGCGCTGATGGCGTCGGGCAACCCACTGGTGGAAGCCCTGACCATTGCCTACGGCGAATCCACCTGGATGAGCAGCTTCGTCAACCTGATCGGCCTGGCCGGTTTGATCGCCAGCTTCTTCTCGATCATCTACGCTTACTCCCGGCAGATCTTCGCCCTGTCACGTGCCGGCTACCTGCCGCGCTCGCTGTCGCTGACCAACAAGAACAAGGCACCGGTGCTGGCGCTGATCGTGCCCGGCCTGATCGGCTTTGCCCTGTCGCTGACGGGCCAGGGTGACCTGCTGATTCTGGTCGCGGTGTTCGGCGCCACCATCTCCTACGTGCTGATGATGGCCGCGCACATCACCCTGCGCGTGCGCCGTCCGGAAATGCATCGCCCGTATCGCACCCCAGGCGGCATCGTCACCTCGGGCATCGCCCTGGTGCTTGCCTGCGTGGCCGTGGTGGCCGGCTTCCTGGTCGATACACGGGTGGTGATTGGTGCCGCGATTATCTACGCCGTGCTGATCGCCTACTTCGCCCTGTACAGTCGCCATCACCTGGTGGCCGGTACGCCGGAAGAAGAATTCGTCGCCATCGGTAAAGCCGAGGCCGCGCTCAAGTAATACCCGTCACGTTGGCGCAGCATGATCGTGCTGCGCCAACGTGACGTTTGGGAGACACGCAATGTCCAGTTTTCAGCATACGGTAGGCGGTGAAACCTACCGTTTCGACAGCCTCGCCGAGGTCATGGCCAAGGCCAGCCCGGCACGCTCCGGCGACTATCTAGCGGGCGTGGCGGCAAGCAATGCCGGCGAACGGGTCGCGGCGCAGATGGCCCTGGCCGATATTCCGCTCAAGCATTTCCTTAGGGATGGTCTGAAGTAGCCCTGTATTTCCGGTCAACTTCAGCCTCCGCTGATTTTGAAAGCGGAAAACTGATCAAAAACGATCAAGTCATCCGCTCATTTCGGTGTTTCTGGCCGCCGCGAGCACCTCGCAGCGGTCATTTCCCACATTACAGGCGCACCTCTCCTGCATTCGTCAGCAAATGTCGACGGGCCATCCACAGGTTCGACAGGGCGAACAGCGTTACCAGTTGTGCGGTGTTTTTGGCCAGGCCACGGAAACGCGTCTTCACATAACCGAACTGACGCTTGATCACCCGGAACGGGTGCTCGACCTTGGCGCGAACTTGCGCCTTGGCCTTCTCGATCTTGCGCTTGGCTTTGTACAGCGCGCTGCGCTTACTCAACGTGTTGTACGTACTGCGGCGGGCTGCGATCTGCCAGATCACTTCACGGCCTTCATGTTCTGGCCGCTTCTCTACGCCGGTGTAACCCGCGTCGGCACCCACCATGTTTTCTTTGCCGTGTAGCAGCTTGTCGACCTGAGTAACGTCTGCAACATTGGCTGCCGTGCCGACCACGCTATGCACTAAACCCGACTCGTCATCGACGCCGATGTGCGCCTTCATGCCGAAGTAATACTGGTTTCCCTTCTTGGTCTGGTGCATTTCCGGGTCACGCTTACCGTCCTTGTTCTTGGTCGAACTCGGCGCATTGATCAGCGTGGCATCGACGATGGTGCCTTGGCGCAATGACAAACCGCGGTCACCCAAATAGCCATTGATGACGGCCAAGATGCCCGCAGCCAGTTCGTGTTTCTCCAGCAATCGGCGGAAGTTGAGGATGGTGGTTTCGTCGGGAATGCGCTCCAGGCTCAGACCCGCAAACTGGCGCAGGATGGTGGTCTCGTACAGAGCCTCCTCCATCGCCGGGTCGCTGTAGCCGAACCAGTTCTGCATCAAATGAACCCGTAACATCGCCATCAGCGGATAGGCTGGACGTCCGCCTTCACCCTTGGGGTAATGCGGTTCGATCAAGGCAATCAAACCCTTCCACGGCACAACCTGATCCATCTCGATCAGGAACAGCTCTTTGCGGGTTTGCTTGCGCTTGCCGGCGTACTCGGCGTCGGCGAAGGTCATCTGCTTCATCGGAAAACTCGGCGGGTGGAGTTCAGGTATTTTGCCAAATTCAGGAAGTCTTCTTCAGGGTTTCCCTAGCGCGAGCTATACCACCAGGTGGGATCAGCTGTGGGTGAGGGCAGGGTAGTGTGATGGCCTATCGCGGGAGCAAAAAAGCCCGGCATTTGCCGGGCTTTTTTCGTACCAATTTCTGTACCACTGATGGGGTTTATAGGGGGTTAATGCGGCGTTTGCATGTGATTACTGCGCCGCGTTACCCCCTGCAATTCCCCAAAATACTATTTTTGGTAAGCAGCGACCGCCTTGATAATCAGGTTGCGGGCCTCGTCGGCGCCAGCCCAGCCTTCAACCTTGACCCACTTGCCCTTCTCGAGATCTTTGTAGTTCTCGAAGAAGTGCTTGATCTGCTCGATCAGCAGCGGGGGCAGGTCGGTGTATTCCTGCACATCTTTGTACAGCACGGTGAGTTTGTCGTGCGGTACGGCAACCAGCTTGGCGTCGCCGCCGGCTTCGTCGCTCATCAACAGTACGCCAACTGGACGGGCGCGGATAACCGAGCCTGGTGCCACTGGGTACGGGGTCACGACCAGCACGTCGAGGGGGTCACCGTCGTCAGCCAGGGTGTGCGGGATAAAACCATAGTTGGCCGGGTAGAACATCGGGGTGGCCATGAAACGGTCGACCATCAGGCAATCGATATCGTGATCGATCTCGTATTTGATCGGCGCGTGGTTGGCCGGGATCTCGATGGCGACATAGATGTCGTTTGGCAGGTCTTTGCCAGCAGGGATCTTGCTGTAGCTCATGGGGCGACTCCCGAGGGGTGGGCCAAAAAAGTGGCGCGATTATAGGCATATTCCCCAGGGGTTGCTACGCCGGGATGCCTAGCCATTGGTCGCGAACCCGCTGTCTTCAGTTCTGACCTGATAGTCCGGGTTATTGGCCTGCAACTGCTGCAGGCGCGCCAGCGGGTCCTGGCGGTAGAACAGCGCCAGCTGCGCGTACACCGCCGGGAAGGCGCCGGCGAGCAGGTCTGGGGCGCTGAAAAAGTATTCGCTGGTAACGGCGAAGAACTCCGCCGGGTTTTCCGCTGCATAAGGGTCAATGGCGGTTTCGCCCTCGGGGTCGGCATCCAGCTCGGCGTTTAGCTGATCGAAGGCGCTCTGCATGGCTTTGGCCCAATCCTGCACAGCCATATTGCTGTGCAACGGCGGCAGGCCGTTGGCGTCGCCGTTAAGCATGTCCAGCTTGTGCGCCAACTCGTGGATCACCAGGTTGTAGCCATGCCACTGGCCGCTGGTCTGCACGCCGGGCCAGGCGAGGATTACCGGACCTTGTTGCCAGGCTTCGCCGCTGTGTGCGGCGTCCCATTCGTGCACCACACCGCTGGCGTCGCGGTGGCGCTGCGGGCTGATGAAGTCATCCGGGTAGAGGACGATTTCATGAAAGCCCTGATACCAGTTGAGGTCGGCCAGGTGCAGCAGCGGCAGTTCGGCCTGCACCGCCAGCAACAGGCGTGCATGGCCGTCCAGTTCGACGCCGGGCAGGGCGCTGAGGTGTTTGTGGTGCAAAAACAGCACGGCGCGTTCGCGCAGGCGCTGCTGTTCGGCGTCGTCCAAACCATCGAGGATCGGCAGCTGTTGCAGCACAGCCTGCCATTGCGCGCTGCTGATGGGGTGACGGGCAAGGATGCGCTGGCGACGCCAGGCGCGGAGCGACCACATGGATTCTGCTCGGAAGGTGGAAAGCGCCCACCATAAGCCGGGGGGCAATGCTGGGCAAGTCGGCACAAAGGCTGCAATGGCATGCTTATCCGCGACCTGGGAGGGCTGCCAATGTCGATCGAACGCCTGCATCATCCCACCGTGCAATTGCTTTGCGGTCACGGCCTCGACCTGCCAAACCAGGCCGCACGGGCCCGCGCGACCTGGCTGCCGGGGCGGGAAGGACGGCCGGCGGTGCTCCTGGTAGCGCTGCTCTGGGCGCGTGAATGCACCGATGTGGTGCGCACCCTGGACTCCTACCTGGATGGCCTGCTGGCCGATTGCTGTTGCACGCCTGGTTGCTGGAGCGAAGCTCAGGCGGCGCGGCAGGTGCTGGCAGCATTCAACCAGCAGCTGTTTCGTCAACGTCAGGCTGGGCGCAGCATCGCGCAACTGAATGCCGGCTTGTTACTGCTGCAGAACGGCGAGGCGCAGTTTCTCCAGGCTGGGGCCATCGGTTTACGGCGCTACCAAGGAGGCACCACGCAGAGCCTGATCGGTCGCGATGGCTTGCAGTTGGGGGCGCAAGCCGAACTGGCGCTGGTGCAGCACAGCCTGACCCGGAGCCCAGGTGAGCTGTTGCTGCTGGCTCCACAGCCGCTGCTGGATGTGGCGGACTTGCAGGGCTTTCACGGTGCGGGAGATGGGGCGGGAAGTGATCCATTACCGGTGCTGCTTGCACCCTTGCTGCAAGCCCCCGGCGCAGCTGTTTTATTGCTGCCGGGCGAAGTGGATAGCGCGCCTGAACTGGCCCCGCGCAAGCCCTGGCGCGCGGTGGTTAATGCGCAACCTGGTTTGCAGTTGGATGGCTGGGTGCTGCTCTCTGCCTGCCCCTACGGTCCGCCGGGGCGGGTGTTTCGCGCCACTGATCCGCGGGGGCGTGAGGCCATGCTGTGGCTGGCCGAACAGGAGGCGGATGAAGCCTTCTGGCAGCGCGAGTGGGTGCTGCGGCGCAGCCCGGTGGCCAGCCTGGCGCAGGTGATGTCTTCGCATCAGCCGCGTGAGCATGCCTTCTGGCTGTTCGAGCCTGCGGGCAAGGGCATGCGCAGCCTGATCGACTGGGTGGCGGCCCACGGCCCTGTCGATGGTTTGACGGTACTGGCCGTGCTCGAACAGTTGATCGCCGCCGTGCGCGGTTTGCAACGGCGCGGCATGCAAGGGCTGTGGCTAGACCCACGGAATATCCTGGTAAGTGACGGTGGCCGTGTGCGGCTGTTGCCTGAGCATGCTGCGCTGATTCCCGGTGTCGCGCAGCAGGCGCTGCCGGCTCAGGCCGTGCCGCTGGCCCCTGAGGCGCGTGCTGGGAGGGTGGTGGATGGCCGCGCCGACCAGTTTGCCCTGGCGGCGTTGGCGTACTGGCTGTTCAGTGGGCGTTGGCCTGAGGCGGCGCAGGCGGATGCCGACGGTCATAGCCGTTATGTGCCGCTGGCGCAGTTCAGTGTGCATGTGCCTATCGGCTGGGATGGTGTGCTGGCGCGGGCTCTGGCGCCCCGGCCTGACGCGCGCTTCGAGGCACTGTCGGAGTTTGCGCAGGCGCTGCGTCAGCCGTTACTGCATCAGCCGGCCCCCTTGCGTCGCACACGGTACTATCGGCAGAGCTGGCACCTGGCGGCGCTGGCTCTGCTGGTACTGCAACTGGGCTTGGGTTTGTGGCTTAGCCTGGAAGGCTGAGGGGCTGAGCCAGCGGCGCGCTGTGCGTCGCTGACTGGGCAGGTTACGGCGCGGTGAAGTCTTCGGTAATCGGCAGGACAAAGCTCTTGAACTCGGTGTCTTCCTTGAAACCGATGGACTCGTAGAGCTTGTGGGCCACCTCGTTATCAACGCTGGAGGCCACGCGCAGGCGCACGGCGTTGGTTTCCTTGGCCATCTGCTTGGCGGTCTGGATCAGGCGGTCGGCCACCAGCTGGCGGCGTGCGTCCTGGCAGACGTAGATGTCGTTGAGAATCCACACGCGCTTGAGCGACAGCGAGGAGAAGCTCGAGTAGAGCTGGCAGAAGCCGAGAATCTTGTCCTCGTCATCGGCCATGGCCAGGTAGATCACCGACTCCTCGCGGCTGATGCGCTTTTCCAGAAAGGCACGCGAGGAATCAGGGTAGGGCAGCTGGCCGAAGTGTTCGCGGTAATTGACGAATAGGGGGGTCAGTTGATCCAGATGCTCCAGGGTCGCTTGGACGATGCGCATGGTGAGCCTCTACTTAAAAGTCATGTGGATGGCTTCGGCAACACGGCAGCGCTGCCTGCGAACGATCCCGATGCTGCCTAAAGCTTTTGGAAAGTGCAATCCAAACAAGCGTTTGCCCGTAATGCCGCGTCGCACTTAGCCCAGCAGGAAGTTTTCGCGCTGCGCGCCACCTGTTAGCAGCGGCACTTCGGCTTCATCCTTGAGGTTGACCCCCGACAGCTGGCGGCGGCAGGCCTCGCGCATCAGATACAGCAGGCGGTGGCTGGCCATGGCGTAGCTCAGGCCTTCCTGGCGCACGTTGGAGATGCAGTTGCGGTAGGCATCGGTCAGGCCGACCCTGGGCGCGTAGGTGAAATACAGGCCCAGGCTGTCCAGTGAACTCAGGCCCGGGCGTTCACCAATCAGGATCACCACCATGCGTGCGCCGAGCAATTCGGCCACTTCATCGGCCACCGCCACGCGGCCCTGGCTGACCAGGGCGATGGGCGCCACGCTCCAGCCTTCGGCAGCAGCGTGCTCCTCGATATGCGCCACCATGGGCAGGGCATTGCGGTGTACGGCCAGGGCCGACAGGCCGTCGGCGATGACGATGGCCAGGTCGTAGCCATCCGGGTTGTTTTCGCGGTGCTGGCCCAGCAGCTCGGCAGATTCGAGACTTAAGCGCCGACCCAGATCAGGGCGTTGAAGGTAGGTGTCGCGGTCCTTGGCGGCGCTGTGCAGCAGCAGGCTTTGCCGATGCTGGTGAGCCAGGCCGGCGGCCAATGCACCGTGATCAAACGGCAGGTGCACGGCATCGCGAGCCTGGGCGTGGGCGAACTGGAAATCCAGCTGCGCGCGGGTCGGCATACTGGTGCCGGCGCGGCCTAGAGCGATACGCGCTGGGGTGAGGTTGCGCAGTTGCTGCCAGGGATTCTCGCTGGCGCTGCTGAGTGAGCTGTCATCGTACATAAGTGGCTCCCTGATCAACCAAGCTGCGCCAGCGCCTGACGAAACGCCGGCGGCAGGCTGTTGCCCATGCGCGGGCGGCCGTCGGCCTGGGTGAAGATGCCCATGCGCTGCAACCAGCCTTCAAACTCGGGGGCCGGTTTCAGCCCCAGGCTCTGCCGGGCATACAGCGCGTCGTGAAAGGAGGTGGTCTGGTAGTTGAGCATCACGTCGTCGGAGCCGGGGATGCCCATGATGAAGTTGATCCCGGCCACGCCGAGCAGGGTCAGCAGCACGTCCATGTCGTCCTGATCGGCTTCGGCGTGGTTGGTGTAGCAGATGTCGCAGCCCATCGGCAGGCCCAGCAGCTTGCCGCAGAAGTGGTCTTCCAGGCCGGCGCGGATGATCTGCTTGCCGTTGTAGAGGTACTCCGGGCCGATAAAACCGACCACGGTATTCACCAGGAACGGCTTGAAGTGCCGCGCCACTGCATAGGCGCGGGTCTCGCAGGTCTGCTGGTCGAGGCCATGGTGCGCGCCGGCGGACAGCGCGCTGCCCTGGCCGGTTTCGAAATACATCAGGTTGTCGCCGAGGGTGCCGCGTTTGAGGGTCAGGCCTGCGTCGTAGCCTTCCTGGAGAATCTTCAGGCTGACGCCAAAGCTGGCGTTGGCTGCCTCGGTGCCGGCAATCGACTGGAACACCAGATCCAGCGGCACGCCACGGTTGATCGCCTCGATCGAGGTGGTGACGTGGGTCAGCACGCAGGCCTGGGTGGGAATTTCATAACGCTGGATGATGCCGTCGAGCATCTTCAGCATGTCGCAGATCGAACTGATGCTGTCGGTGGCCGGGTTGATGCCGATCATGGCGTCGCCGTTGCCGTACAGCAGACCGTCGAGAATGCTTGCGGCAATGCCGGCCGGCTCATCGGTCGGGTGGTTGGGCTGCAGGCGGGTGGACATGCGCCCGCGCAGGCCGACGGTGTTGCGAAAGCGGCTGACCACGCGGATTTTCTGCGCCACCAGCACCAGGTCCTGCACGCGCATGATCTTCGATACGGCCGCGGCCATTTCTGGCGTCAGGCCAGGCGCAAGGGCGCACAGGCTGGCTTCATCGGCGCTGTCGCCGAGCAGCCAGTCGCGAAAGCCGCCGACCGTGAGGTGGCTGACCGGGGCAAAGGCCGCCGCATCATGGCTGTCGATAATCAGCCGGGTGACTTCATCCGCTTCGTAGGGAATCAGCGCTTCGCTAAGGAAACCCTGAAGAAGACTTCCTGAATTTGGCAAAATACCTGAACTCCACCCGCCGAGTTTTCCGATGAAGCAGATGACCTTCGCCGACGCCGAGTACGCCGGCAAGCGCAAGCAAACCCGCAAAGAGCTGTTCCTGATCGAGATGGATCAGGTTGTGCCGTGGAAGGGTTTGATTGCCTTGATCGAACCGCATTACCCCAAGGGTGAAGGCGGACGTCCAGCCTATCCGCTGATGGCGATGTTACGGGTTCATTTGATGCAGAACTGGTTCGGCTACAGCGACCCGGCGATGGAGGAGGCTCTGTACGAGACCACCATCCTGCGCCAGTTTGCGGGTCTGAGCCTGGAGCGCATTCCCGACGAAACCACCATCCTCAACTTCCGCCGATTGCTGGAGAAACACGAACTGGCTGCGGGCATCTTGGCCGTCATCAATGGCTATTTGGGTGACCGCGGTTTGTCATTGCGCCAAGGCACCATCGTCGATGCCACGCTGATCAATGCGCCGAGTTCGACCAAGAACAAGGACGGTAAGCGTGACCCGGAAATGCACCAGACCAAGAAGGGAAACCAGTATTACTTCGGCATGAAGGCGCACATCGGCGTCGATGACGAGTCGGGTTTAGTGCATAGCGTGGTCGGCACGGCAGCCAATGTTGCAGACGTTACTCAGGTCGACAAGCTGCTACACGGCAAAGAAAACATGGTGGGTGCCGACGCGGGTTACACCGGCGTAGAGAAGCGGCCAGAACATGAAGACCGTGAAGTGATCTGGCAGATCGCAGCCCGCCGCAGTACGTACAACACGTTGAGTAAGCGCAGCGCGCTGTACAAAGCCAAGCGCAAGATCGAGAAGGCCAAGGCGCAAGTTCGCGCCAAGGTCGAGCACCCGTTCCGGGTGATCAAGCGTCAGTTCGGTTATGTGAAGACGCGTTTCCGTGGCCTGGCCAAAAACACCGCACAACTGGTAACGCTGTTCGCCCTGTCGAACCTGTGGATGGCCCGTCGACATTTGCTGACGAATGCAGGAGAGGTGCGCCTGTAATGTGGGAAATGACCGCTGCGAGGTGCTCGCGGCGGCCAGAAACACCGAAATGAGCGGATGACTTGATCGTTTTTGATCAGTTTTCCGCTTTCAAAATCAGCGGAGGCTGAAGTTGACCGGAAATACAGGGCTACTTCAGACCATCCCTAGGCATGTCGCGCCTCATCCCCCAGAACGGCGCCAGTGGCACACCAAAGCTGTAGGGGCTGGCCCAACGTGAACACCCTGCTGGCCTAACCTGACACCTTGAACCGAAAAAGTCTGAACACCCAGCTGGTGAAATTGATACACCTGAGGTAGGTGGTCAAATGCACAACTCCGAACACGCCAACTCAATCTGCAAGGTTTTTAGCCATATATCATAGATATGATATATGGCTTCAGAGTGCGCGGTGTAATCTGCAAGTATTACCGCAACCAAATAAATACGAAACCCCACAAGTGATCACCACAAGAAAATCAATGAATAAAAATCCCAGCGCGTGGCTGGGCTTAATTTACATGCAGGAAATTCAACCTAACTTGTTACTGCTTGACCTAGAGCACCAATCATTTGAATCCGGATGCAAGCCACATGTCACTGACACGTTTCTGACAAGGCGCTTTCAAATTTACTAATTTCGACCCTTGAATATTTGTCACCATTTCTGATCACGCCATTCACGTCTACAAAATAGGTATCACCAGAAATAACTATTACAGCTCTTGTATCGCCTTTTTGTATCCAAGCTGATCAGATGTAAAATCAGAATTTATAATATCTGAAAACCCTTCACTAGTTATCGCTTTTTTATAAAAAGCTCTTTCAGCGATGCTTTCCTCATTTTCTGCAGCATACAAAAGAGCATCGAATGGTATATACGAAGCGCTTCCGCACTCACTTTTAAGTGAGGCACACCCCGATGCAGAAAAAGACACTGCGACTAAAAATATAATTCTAAAATTCATAACGATTTATGCGCCTTGTGACTAGTTCTTGGTGGGAGCCCTAGCTCTTTCCGAATAGGATTCTCATTATTGTTAATATTGGTCATTTCGTCGAAAGTTTTTGTGGCTGCATGCCCAACTTCGTGTCCCATAAGACTAATTGGATCGGAGTGCATTCTTCCTTCGCTTGTATCAATGACAGGGCGATAACCTGGATCTATTCTTATAGTCAGCTTTTCACCGTTATACCATGCAGTATTTGGCGCTCCAACTGTTGTTATAGTGTAATTGCCTGGCAAGTCTTCAAGCTGTTTGCACATTTTAGCGCCATGCTCTGTCGTCTTCAAAGCCTCATAATCGCTTTTCAATATACGGCGGCGGCAAAAACTGAGTGCAACACCTGATCTTTCCGATACGGTGCTGCCCCTATGTCTTATTCCGAACTCAGCGTTGAAGAGCGCGCCACTATTCAAATCGGTCATGCCCAAGGCTTTAGCCTGCGCAAGATTGCCCACCTGATCAACCGATCCCCCTCGACTATCAGTCGCGAGTTGCGCCGTAATCGAGAGGTCTGCGGTCGTTACTCGGCCCGTGCGGCGCAGCAGCAGATGAGAGCCCGGCGCCAAGTCTGCCGGCCCAAGCGAAAGCTGCTGCCCGGTAGTGAACGCTTCGAGTTGGTGACCCATATGCTGCGTGAGCGTTTGTCTCCCGAGCAGATTGCCGGCAAGCTGCGCAGCATGAACATACCCAGCCTCAGAGATGCCTACGTCTGTCGCGAGACGATCTATACCGCGATCTATGCCTTGCCGGTCGGCGAGCTGCGCAAGGAGCTGATTATCTGCCTGCGCCAAAGCAAGACGACGCGCAGGCCGCGCTCTGGCGGCGTGGATCGACGTGGCCAGCTCCCGGAGCTGGTCAGTATTCACGTGCGCCCGCCGGAGATTGAAGACCGCCTGATGCCGGGCCACTGGGAGGGCGACCTTATCAAGGGCAAGGCCAACGCCTCGTCGGTCGGCACCTTGGTAGAACGCACCAGTGGCTACCTGATGCTGATCAAGATGAACGATGCGACGGCGACCTCGGCGATGGAAGGTTTCAGCGCCGCACTCAATCGTATGCCGCTGGCGATGCGTAAGAGCATGACCTACGACCAGGGCCGGGAGATGGCGCGGCACGCCGAGATCACCCAGAGAACCGGCATAGCGATCTACTTCTGCGACCCACACAGCCCCTGGCAGCGCGGCAGCAACGAAAACATCAACGGCCTCATTCGCCAGTACCTGCCCAAGGGCACAGACTTGTCGGGACACAGCCAAGAACAGTTGGATGCCATTGCACTGCAACTGAATATGCGGCCGCGTAAGCGCTTCGACTTCAAGTGCCCGATCGAAGTCATGAGCGAAGTAATGCAAGAAGCCATGGCTATGCGGCATGATGCGCCAGCGTCAATTCAATAACCGTGTTGCACTCAGCTCCTGCAACCGCCTACCAATACCGGGCGCACTGTCGTCGAAAACAACTTTTAGCCCATAACGATCTGAGTAGACTAGAGGATTACCCTTGACATACCCATAGGTATTAAGTCCGCCGCTGAGCCCAATCGGATCACTTTCGACGTACCGCCCAGTCTCGGGGTCGTAATCGCGGAAGTAGCTGTAAACTAATTCACATCAGCACCTCTGGCTCCCGAGCTACCTAATCACATCGGCAGCACATTACAGAGTGAGTGGCGGACCTTCTACCCTGAGCTCCGCCACTCAGTGCCGAATCAAGATCAGCTCGACTGTGGGCCCAGGGCTGACGGATGCGTTTTGCTATACACGCCTTGAAGGTCCGTGATGGTCACGTGTGTGTATATCTGGGTGCTTTCGATGCACTTGTGCCCCAGCATTTCCTGCACATAACGGATGTCCGCCCCATTGCGCAGCATGTGTGTCGCTGTTGCGTGACGAAGCGCGTGGCAGGAACCACTTTTACCGATGCCGGAACGCCGGATGTACGCACCAACAAGCGTCGTTAGCTTACTTTTCTGGATGCGCTTGCCAGTTATGCCCAGAAAGAGCGCTTCACCGCTGGCCATTGTCGCCAGGCTTCACCAGGTCGTTTTTACACATTCTGGCCCAAAAGCAGTCACTCAATTCCCCTTATAAGCGTAGGGCCGATTCAATCCGCTGTATTTTGGATCTAGTATCATTCTGAGTTTGTGCTGTGTCTTCTGAGGGCATAGCATTTGTGACGCTTCGAGAACCCCTGTCAATTGGATCGTATGTCACGTGGTTAATGATCCTCTGTTGCAAAAAAACATCCTCCTCGTGGAGGACGATCCTCGCCTATCGAGCCTGATCCAGACTTTTCTGCGCAGCGAAGGCTTTGCGGTCAGTCATTGTGATCGGGGTAACGAGGTGCAGGCCCTCGTTCTAGCCACGCTGCCGGATCTGATTATTCTCGATTTGATGTTGCCTGGACTGGACGGTATCGCCGTGTGCCAGCAGCTTCGTCCTAGCTACACTGGGCCGATTCTGATGATCACCGCCCAGGACGATGACCTGACCGAAGCATCAGCGCTGAATCTGGGCATCGATGACTTCATGACCAAGCCACTGCGCCCGCATGTGCTGCTGGCACGGATCAATGCCCTGTGGCGGCGTAGCTCTGCGCCTGTCGTCGAGACTGCCTCCCCCTTGCAGCGATTAGCCGTGCAGGATATCCAACTGGATGGAGTTAATCGGCAGGTGTATCAGCAGCAGCAGTTGCTCGAGTTCACCGACGCCGAGTTCGACCTGCTCCAGGTATTGATGCAGCACGCCGGCCAGATCCTCAGCCGCGAGCGCCTGTTCCAAGCCGTGCGCGGCATCGAATACGACGGCCTGGACCGCTCGCTGGATCAACGCATCTCGACCCTGCGCAAGAAACTCGACGACAGCCTGCCTCCACACCGCTATATCAAGTCGGTGCGCAGCAAGGGCTATTTGTTCTTGGCTAACTGATGCTGAAGTTCTTCGTGCGTTTCTATCTGGGTCTGGTCATGGCTCTGGTGATTTCCCTTCTGATTGCCTCCACTCTGCTCGGGCGACAGTATGAAACGAGCATGGCCCAGGAGAATATCTGGCTCACTCGCGCGCTCAATAGCCTGATTCAGCAGCGCCTGTCAGATGTGCCGCAAACCCAATGGCCTGGCCTGTTGCAACCAATGGCCGGTGACTACCCCTTTGCTATCGACAGCGTGACGCTCGATACGTTGACCGCAGCCGAGCGTCAACAAATGCAAGCCGAGGGTGTAGCAGTTCGTCTCGACCTCGACTCGTTGGCAGAAAGCATCACTCTCTACTACCCGCTGGCCGGATACCCCGAGCGAGTCTTGCGCTACCAGGCCAGCAACCAGCTCTATGCCGGTTACAACTGGATCTTGCTGGTGCTGCTGTTCGGTTTGCTGTTGGGCATCGCCTTGTCAGTCTGGTGGTTGGCGCGTCCCTTGGTACGCCATATCTATCAACTGGCCCAGGTCAGCCGCGAGATCGGAACGGGTCGACTGGATGCCCGCGCCGATGAAAAGGCCCCAGCACCGCTGGGCAAATTAGCCAGTGACATCAACGGCATGGCCCAGCAACTCGATCAACTGTTGCAGGAGCAGCAGGCCATGACCGGTGCGGTGGCCCACGAGTTGCGCACACCGATCGCCAACCTGCGCTTTGCCCTGGACCTGACCCGCAGTACTGACGATGTCGAGCGGCTACGCGAGCAGATCGCCGAGATGGATGTGGACATCGATGCACTCGACGAACTGGTGGATGAGTTGCTGACCTATGCACGGCTGCGCCACAGCGGCGACGCCATCAGCAAGCAGTCCCTGTGCCTCAAACCGTTGCTAACGCAGCAGCTGAACAAGCTCGGGCCGCTGCAGTCGGGCCTGAACTACCGGCTTGAGTGTGACGACGAGCTGCAGCTAGAAGCCAGTGAATGCGACCTGTTGCGAGCCTTCAGTAACCTGCTGCGCAATGCCCAGCGCTATGCCCGCCAGCAGGTGCAAATCAGCGTGCAGCAACAGGCCGACCACCTGACCCTGGTGGTCGAGGACGATGGCCATGGCATTCCGCTCGCCGACCGGCAACGGGTGCTGTTGCCGTTCACCCGCCTGGACCAGAGCCGCAGCCGGGCCATCGGTGGGTTTGGCCTGGGCCTGGCAATCGTCCAGCGCATTGTGCAGCAACACCAAGGGCAAATCCTCATCGAAGACAGCACCCTGGGCGGCAGCCGCATCTGCCTGCACTTTCCGCGCTGACAATCGCTGACAATCGCTGACAAACTCCCTACCGAAACGCCACAACATCTGCTCACCGCCCAACCGATACTGCCGCACCTAAATCGCCAAAGAAGGTCGGTATGCGTCGGGATTTCCTGTTTCCGTTGTTTCCTACCTAAAGCGCCCTATCACGTCACAGAGAGATACCATGAACAAGAAATTGCTATGCGTGGCCATCAACAGTGTCATGATCTTCACGGCGCAAGCCTATGACCAGATTCCGGCTACGGCTGGCTTTGCTGGCTCCGTAACGCTTGCCGTCGGAAGCAGATCGCTCAAAAACAACATAGCTGGTGCTGAAGTCATCGACTC
Source organism: Pseudomonas anguilliseptica (assembly GCF_900105355.1). Lineage (NCBI taxonomy): Bacteria > Pseudomonadati > Pseudomonadota > Gammaproteobacteria > Pseudomonadales > Pseudomonadaceae > Pseudomonas > Pseudomonas anguilliseptica. The sequence goes on along the minus strand of NZ_FNSC01000001.1, from coordinate 2,545,423 downwards.
GCTCTACAGTTCCCCCAAGACCGATAGCGGTACTGAGGTTGGTCCTGGCCTTGAACTGTCTTACACCTTTATTGGCAGCCGCACTCAGCTGTTCGCGGGTACCGAGCACGGTGACCAAGGCGACCTCGGTGCCGGTATTCGCCAAGGTCTGGGTAACCTAGGCAATCTGCGCGCCAGCCTGTTGTTGTCCGGGGGCGACGAGGTGTGGAAAGACCCTTACGCAGTCGGGGTTGAGCGCGACGATACCGAGACCAGTGGCACTGGCATGATCTTTGGTTGGGAGCACATCTTCGAGTCGGACTTCGATATCACCTACAGCCAGCGCTCCATCGAAGTGGACGACGAATTCAGTGGCACCGCACTCCGGCTGACCCCGGCGCAGCGGGAACTGCTCAACCGTGAGGGTGACGAGAAGACGCTCGCGGTTAGCTATCACTGGATGCCATCCAGCGTCCACCTGATCACCCCGAGCCTGAGCTATGTTAATCGGAATCTTGATGGCGGAGCCATGGCGATGGACGGCATGCAGTTTGACCTGAGCTACGCCTACCTGGGCCTGCAAGGCTGGGAGCTCGGTGCCCATCTGACGAGCTCTGCGCTAAAGAGCGATGACGTCAATCCGATCTTTGCCAAGAAGCAAGACCTCGATAGCTATGCTCTGGGCCTAGAAGCCACCTATCTGCGGCCATTCAACCTGCCGAACTGGGAGCTGAGCGCAGGGCTGCATTACAGTAAAGACAACAGCAATATCAAGTTTTATGAAGGTGAAAGCCAAGGCATTGATTTAGCCATGACCTACACGTTTTAACCCCTGTTGCATGTCTTTGTTGGCAACGGATAACGGGTAGGTACAACCGCACCAGGGCCAGATGCTGATCGAAGACAGCGCCCTGGGCGGCAGCCGCATCTGCCTGCACTTTCCACGCTGACAGTCGCTGACAAACCCCTACCGAAGCGCAACAGCCCCCTCTGACAGTTTTACCGATACTGCCGCGTCTAAAACGCTAAAGAAGGTCGGTATGCATCTGGGTTCCCTGTTTCCGTTGTTTAGTAGGCCAAGGCCTATGGCCAATGGCCGTTTGATGGCCATCGACGTGCTCCGCGGTGTTGCCGTGCTGGGCATCCTGATCATGAATATCCAGTCCTTCGGTCTGCCCGAGATGGCCTACTTCAACCCCAGCGTACTGCCGGGATCGGTGGCAGACGCCTGGGTCTTCGACCTCAGCTATGTGTTCGCCGAATCGAAGTTCATGACCCTGTTCTCCCTGCTGTTCGGCACCAGCCTAGCCCTGATGTCCGACCTGCAACAGCGTAAGGGCGGCAATACGCGAGGCTACCTGCTGCGCCGTCACCTGTGGCTGGCCCTGTTCGGCGCACTGCATGCCTATTTGCTGTGACCGGGCGACGTGCTACTGATCTACGCCCTGTGCGCCTTGCTGATCATGGGGTTGCGCAACTGGCCGCCGGCGCGTCAGATCATCCTGGCGGGCGTGCTGTTGACCGTACCCGTGCTGCTTATCCTGGTGGACGGCGGCGCAGTCGACGCCGAGGCCCAGGCCAAGTGGCAACCGGATGCTGCCGCCCTGACTCGTGAAATTGCCCTGATGCAAGGCACCTGGCTGACCCAATTAGAATTGCGCATTGAAGCCGCGCTGGAGATGCATCTGGGGCTGTTCCCACTGTTTCTGATCTGGCGTGTGTGCGCCCTGATGCTGCTTGGCATGGCGTTGTATCGCCTGGGCATCACCAGTGCTCAGCGTTCCAGTGGCTTTTATATTCGACTGATGTTGTTGGGATTCGCCTTGGGCTTGCCGCTGACGCTGTGGGGGCTGTGGCTGAATCAGCAACACCAGTGGCAGTACGCTTTTTCCGCCTCTGTTGGCCAGCTGCCTAATTATTTTGCCAGCCTGCTGCTGGCCGGCGCTTACCTCGGCCTGGTGATGTGGCTCTGCAAGCGTTTCGCCGCACTTAGGTTGTTGCAGTGGCTGGGCAACGCCGGGCGCATGGCGTTAACCCTCTACCTGAGCCAGACGCTGATCGCCACCAGCCTGTTCTATGGCCATGGCCTGGGTTGGTGAACTGATGGGCGTCTGCGCCGCCATCTGGCTGGTGCAACTGCTGTTTGCCAATGCCTGGCTGGCACGTTTCCAGTACGGTCCCTTCGAGGGGTTGTGGCGTGTGCTGAGTAAGGGCCGTGGGCAACCCGTAAACGGCTCGGTTGAGCCGTCATGAGGGTCGCCATGTCTATCGATTCGAGGCGTGTCGCGACGCTGGGCTGGCTGCTGGCAGCCCTGTTGCAAGCAGGCTGCAGCTCACTGACAGCGCCTGAACGCAGCGCCGAACAGGCGCGTGTGGACCTTCCTGTACGCTGGCAGGCCGAGTCGGCGTCCGTGGTGGAGGAACAACCCTTCTTCGACAGTCTGGACGACCTGTTCAGACACCCACGGCTGGCCGAATTGCTGCACGAGGCGCAACGCGCCAACCCGGATCTGAATCAGCTGGCGCTGCGACTCAAGGCGTCCGGCTTGCTGCTCAAGCCGGTCGACGCCCGTCGCTATCCAGCCCTCGACCTGGCCTGGAACAAAACCCGCAGCTACCGCGACTACAGCCACAGCCAGGCCTATGAGTTTGGCCTGAACCTCGCTTGGGAACTGGACCTGTGGGGCAAGCTGGCCGATCAGGGCGCGGCGGCGCGAACCGAGGATGCGGCCTTGGCGCAGGACTATGCCGCGGCACGTAACGCCCTGAGCGTGGTCATTCTGCGCACCTGGGTCGAGGCCTGGTCGCTGCAGGCCAGCCTGCGCAACCAACAGCAGCAGCTCGAGGCCCTGGAGCAGATCGAGCGCATCGTGCTGGACAGCTATCGAGGCGGCGGCGTGCCCCTGGAAGACCTCTCCGCTGTGCGCCTGGAGCAGCAGAGCGCGCGCGCCGACCTGATGGCCAGCACTGAGGCCCTGGCGCGCAACCGGCGGAGCTTGCACCTGTTGCTCGGACGGATGCCCAAGGCAACCCAGCTGGTCGACGAGGCACCATTGCCGGAGATACTCATGCCACCCCGCCAACTGCCGGCGCGCGTGTTGGCTCGCCGACCCGACATCCAGGCCGCGTTTCACCGTCTGCAAGCCTTGGACGCCCAGACCCGAGCCAGCTACAAGGCGCTGCTGCCGTCGATCAACCTGTCCGGCAACCTTGGCCGCAGCGCCGCATCGGGTGCCATGAGCACGTTGTTCGGTGGCGCCGGCGACGGCGTCTGGTCCTTGGTCGGCGGCATCACCCAGCCGCTGTTCAACGCAGGCAGCTTGCGCGCCCAGGCCCAGGCCGCAGCGGCGGATGCCGAGGGCGGTTGGTGGGCCTATCGCAAGGTGCTGCTGACGGCCGTGCAGGAGGTCGAGAATGCCCTGGCCCAGGAACAGTCACTCAGCCAGCAGCTGCAGCGCCTGCACGCGGCGCAAACCCAGGCACAGCGGTTGCAGCAACTCTACGAAGACAGATACCGCAGCGGCCTGGTGGACATCCTCGATCTGATCGATGCGCGCCTGAAACTGCTGCAGACCAATGCCCGCCTGATCCAGGCCAAAGCCGCCCGGCTGGACAACAGAGTGCTCCTGGCGCAAGCGCTGGGCTTTGCAGTGGAGAAGCACGATGAGCGTATTTGAACAGCAGCGCGATGCCAGCGCCGCCAACCTCAAGCAGAACCCGGCAGACAGCCCGCCAGGCAAACCTAAGCGGCGCTGCTGGTGCTGCTCGCCGTACTGGTCGCGCTGAACGAGATGGCCGGCGAACAGGCCGCGCTGGCTCTGCAACCGCAGACCCAGCACGCCCGCGCAGTGGTGTCCTACCTGGAAGTAGCCGCCAGCAGCCACGCCGCTCAGGTCAACGTATTGGCCGAGGTCAAGCCACGCTGGCAGTCGACCATCAAGGCCTTTGTGCGCGGTGAGGTGCGCGAGATCGCAGCGACGTTGCGCGAAGGCAACCCCGTGCGCAAAGGCCAGCTGCTGCTCAGCTTGCAGGACAGCGCCTACCGCGCCGCCGTGGCTGAGGCCAACAACCGCCTGCGCCGCGCCGAGGTCGAGCATCTGCAGGCCCAGCGCCAGGCGCAACAGGCGCAGCGCAATTGGCAGCGGGCGGCCCTGGGCGATGCGCCCGACTCGCCCCTGACCCTGCACCAGCCGCAACTGCAGGCCGCGCAGGCCGAACTGCAGGCCGCCCAAGCGGCCCTCAGCGATGCCAAGACGCAACTGGCTTACACCCGAGTGCGCGCGCCCTACGACGGGGTAATTGTCAGCACCTCGGTGAACCCGGGCGATGCGGTCGAGGTCGGCCAGCCCCTGGTCGAGCTGCTCGATAGCCGCCGCCTGGATATCCCGGTGTTGCTCGATGAGCAGCAGTGGCAACTGCTGGCGGCCGATTGGCAAGATCGCCAGGCCGAGGTGCAGAACATCCGCGGCGACCAGCACTGGCCCGCCAGGATGGAACGGCAGGGCGGGCAAGTTGAACGCGACAGCCGCCTGCGTCGCCTGTATCTGAGCGTCGAACAACCTGGTGTGCTATCGGCGACGGCGCAACCACAGGTCGCGCTGCTCCCCGGCGAGTTTGTTCGCGTGCAGCTGCCGGGGCGTCGCTTCGACACGCTGCTGCGGGTACCGCAGAGCGCGCATACCCGCGACGGCTTTGTCTGGTACCTGGACAGGGACGACCGCCTGCGCCGCTACCGGGTGCAGCCACTGTTCGCCGACCAAGAGGCGCCCTACCTTCCACCGCCGGCCACTGACCGGGATGGCAAGCCGCATGGTGCAGCGCAGGTCTGGCGAATCGTCCTGACGCCCCTGGCCAGTTTCGTGCCGGGCACTCAGGTGACGGCCGAGCCCGGTCGCGTGGACGCCGTTGCCGACGTAGGTCTTGCTGCTGGAGCGACTCGCTGATGCACGCCTTGACCAACTGGTTTATCCGCAACCCGGTGGCGGCCAATCTGCTTATGGGCCTGATCCTGGTGGCCGGCCTACTCAGCGTCTCGCAGATGCGCATCGAGGGATTTCCCAAGGTGCCAGCCGACTCGGTGGGCATCTCGGTTTACTACCCCGGAGCCAGCGCCGCCCAGGTCGACGAGGCCGTCGCGCAGAAGTTGGAGAAAGCTCTGGAGGGGCTGCCCGGTGCGCAGCGCATCGTCAGTTTCTCCAGCGACGCCAGCGCCTACGTGCGGGTCAAGAAGGACGGCGGCTACCCGCTGGAGCGCCTGCTGGACGACATCAAGATTCGCGTCGACGCCATTGCCAGTCTGCCGCAGCTGGCCGAGCGGCCGGTCATCAGCCGCGAGGAGTTCAACTTCCCGGCGCTGATCGTCCAGGTCTACGGCGCGGTGGAGGCCGATGTCCTGCAGCGTCTGGGGCGTCGGGTCAAGGCTGAACTGCAGGCGCGCCCGGAAATATCCAAGATCAACCAATGGGGCGAGGAAGTCGCGGAGATCAGCATCGAGCTCGACCCGCTACGGCTCGAGGCCCATGGCCTGAACTATGCCGAGGTGGCGGCCAAGATCAACCAGAGCTCCTTGCTCTACCGCAGCGGGGAGCTGAAGACCGCCGCCGGCACTATCCGCGTGCGCGCCGATGGTAGCCAGCTGCTGCTGCGCGATCTCGCGCGCATCACCGATGGCTTCGTCGAGGCGCAAAGCCAGGTGCGCTACCAAGGCCTGCCGGCCATCGGCCTGGAGATCCAGATTGACGGCAAGGGCAATCTGCTCAAGGTCAGCGAGGCGGCCGAGGCAGTGGTCAGGCAGCTACGCCGCGAGTTGCCCGAAGGGATCAAGGTCGATATCTGGGCCGACCAGAGCGACTACATCACCGATCGCCTGGCACTGCTCAAGAGCAACGCCGTGCAGGGCCTGCTGTTGGTGCTGATCATTCTCTCGTTGTTTCTCAACGTGCGCCTGGCCTTCTGGGTGGCCATGGGTATTCCGGTATCCATTGCCGGCACCCTGTGGCTGATGGGGTGGGATCGCTTCGACTACTCGCTCAACGACATCACCACCTTCGGCATGATCGTGGTGCTGGGGGTGCTGGTGGATGACGCCATCGTGGTCGGCGAAAGCGTGTTCAGCGAGCGCAGTCGCATCGCCGATCCGATCCTCGGCACCCAGAGCGGTGTGCACAAGGTGGCCACCGCCACGGTGTTCGGGGTGCTGACCTCGGTGGCGGCCTTCTACCCGATGCTGCTGATCGACAATCCTCTGGGCAAGGTCCTGGCCAGCTTCTCCGGCGTGGTGATCATTGCTCTGCTGTTCTCCCTGCTGGACAGCAAGTTCATTCTCCCGGCCCACCTGGCGGCCATCGACCTGACGCGTAAGCCTGGTAGCTCGCGACTGGCGCAGAGCTGGGCACGCCTGCAAGCCAGTCTCAACGCCGGCCTGGGTGATTCGCCATGGCTATCGGCCTGCATTGCATCAGGTGTTGCGCCATCGCTATGCCGCGCTGGTCGGCTTTGTCGCTCTGGCCACCCTGGGTATTGGCTTGGCGGTGACCGGCAAGGTGCGCACCAGTTTCTTTCCCGAGGTGCCCGGTAGCCTGATCAGTGTCAAGTTGGAGATGGACGTGCAGAGCCCCTTCGCCCTGACCCAGGCCCACGCGGCACGGCTGGAGCGCATGGCCGAGGAGGTCAACCGCGAAGCCATGGCCGCGGAGCAGCTGCAGCGCCCACCCATCGAGAAAGTGATGACGGCGATCAACAGCGCCCAGCAAGTGGAGATCTACGCTGAGCTGACTCCCGAGCGCCAGCGCAGCCTGGGCGCGGAGGAACTGGTGCGCCGCTGGCGCGACAAGGTCGGCGCGCTGGAGGGGGTGACGCTGCTGGAGTTCTCCGGCTCCGAGGAAACCGGCGGCGGCTTCGCCTTGACCCTGCAAGCTAGCGACGAGGTTGTGCTCAAGACCGCTGTCGAGCAGATCAGCGCCGCCTTGCGCGGGCTGGCCGGGGTGGTCGATGTGCGCGATGACCTCAAGGGCGCGCAGCCCGAGATCTATCTACGTCTCAAGCCTGAGGCCGGGCGCCTGGGCATCACCTTAGAACAGTTGGCTGCCGAGGTGGCCCACCGCTATGGCGGCCTGGAGGTGCAGCGCGGCGGCGACGAACTCAAGGTGCAGCTACGTAACCCGAAGTCGGCGCGCGACTCCCTCGACGATTTGCTGCAAGCCCGCATCATGACCCCGCAGGGACAATGGCTGCCGCTGGCGGCGGTGGCCGAGGTGCAATCGCATTACGTCAGCGCATCGATCTGGCGGCGCAACGGCGAGCGTGCGGCGATGATCCGCGCCCGCCTCGACAAAAATACCGTCAGTGCCCGTGAGTTGATGGTGGCGCTGCGCGCAGGAGTGTTCAAGGACTTGCACCAACGCTATCCAGGGCTGGAAATCAAAGCCGCTGGCGAGTTGGAAGAGGAAGGTGCCCTGCAGGGTGGGCTGCAACACGCTTTGCTGCTGGCCCTGCTGCTTATCTACGCCCTGCTGGCCGTGCCGCTGAAGAGCTATAGCCAGCCGTTCATAATCATGTCGGTGATTCCCTTTGGCATCGCCGGCGCCATCGCCGGTCACCTGATCGCCGACATCCCGCTGAGCGTGCTGTCGTTCTTCGGCATGCTGGCGCTGACCGGCATTGTTGTGAACGACAGCCTGGTGCTGCTGACCACTTACAACCAACTGGTGGAGGACGGTATGGCTCGCGATCAAGCCCTAGTCGAGGCAGGTGCCAGCCGCTTTCGGGCGATCTTTTTGACCACAGTGACCACCCTTGCCGGGATGATGCCGCTGCTGCTGGAAACCTCGGAACAGGCGCAATACCTGATCCCGGCGGCGGTCTCGCTGGTCTATGGCGAGTTGTTTGCGACCCTGATAACACTGTTTGCGGTGCCCTTGTTGACCCTGTTATTTGCGGATCTAGTGAGCTGTCTGCAAAATTCGTTAATCCAATGCCGGGCCAGTATACTGCGCGCTCTATCGTCATGAATTGAGCTCCCATATGGCCCGGCCAGCAGCCCCATTCTTCTTGAGTCCCAGTGATGCCGACATGCTGCAAGGCTGGTTACGCATGGGATCGCCGCCTCAGAGCATCGGCCAGCGGGCCAGAATTCTGTTGCTGCTGGCCAACGGTCTCACGCCCAAGGAGATCAGCGAGCAGCTGCAAGTCTCTGCGCCAGTGGTCTTCAAATGGCGTAAACGCTACCAGGAGACCGGTCTGGAGGGGCTGAGTGACCTGCGGCGCAGTGGAGCGCCTCGCAAGCTCAACGAAGCGAAGATCAAGGAAATCCTGACGCTGACGACCCAGCGAGTCCCGCGCGAAGCTACCCACTGGAGCCTACGGTTGATGGCCAAGTACGCTGGGGTCAGCATCTGGCAGGTCGCACAGGTGTGGGCTGCTGCCGACCTCAAGCCGCACCGGTTGAAAACCTTCAAGATCAGTAACGACCCGCACTTTGCAGACAAAGTGGTCGATGTCGTCGGGCTCTATTTGAATCCGCCCGACAACGCCCTGGTGCTATCTGTTGACGAAAAAACACAGATCCAGGCGCTGGACCGCACACAGCCCATGCTGCCGCTCAAGCCCGGGCAGATTGAGCGGCGGACGCATGACTATAAGCGCCACGGTACGGCCAGTCTGTACGCAGCCTTTGACATCCTGACGGGTAAGGTCATCGGCCGTATCACCCAGCGGCACAGGGCCAAGGAGTTTTTGGAGTTCCTTCGACAGATCGACCGCAGCACCCCCGCCGAGCTGGACCTGCATGTAATTCTGGACAACAGCTCGACTCACAAGACCGCTGCCGTCAGGGAATGGCTGGAGAAGCATCCCCGTTTCAAGCTGCACTTCACACCGACCAGCGCCTCGTGGCTGAACGCCGTGGAGGGCTGGTTTGCGCAACTGGAAAGACGGGCGCTTTATCGTGATGCCTTCAGCAGCGTGGCTGACCTGAGAGCGGCGATACGTCGCTTCATTGAGGCTCATAACGAACATTCGGCTAAGCCGTTCCGCTGGAGCAAAACGGCTGAGTCGATTATCAGCTCCGTGCATCGAGCAAAGCTGGCTGTAATTCGGAATGAGTTATTGGATTAACCAGACAGGCCACTAGGGCGGCTGTGGTGTGTTGTGCGAGGTAAGCATCAAGAACTACCAAAGCCGGAAGTTGGAAGCGGCTTGAATTGAGGCATCTGTATACGGCAAGTGAGCCGGGTGATGGTTGGCGGCGAGATCCACGAACGGGTTAAGACTAAGTACGCGAGGGATTTACTGCTAAACGACAGGGCGCTGAACGCCCTAGAGGAAGCGCGGCAGATGAAGACAGACAACGCGGTCTATGTCTTCCCGCCGGCAGACGGTAGGAGTGAATACATCAAATCCGAGAGCACACCTAAGGATGGTCTGAAAAAGACTTCCTGATTTTGGCAAAATATCCGCACTCCACCCGCCGAGTTTTCCGATGAAGCAGATGACCTTCGCCGACGCCGAGTACGCCGGCAAGCGCAAGCAGACCCGCAAAGAATTGTTCCTGATCGAGATGGATCGGGTAGTGCCATGGAAAGGGTTGATCGCTTTGATCGAGCCGCATTATCCAAAGGGTGAAGGCGGCCGACCGTCCTATCCGCTGATGGCGATGCTGCGAGTGCATCTGATGCAAAACTGGTTCGGTTACAGCGATCCGGCGATGGAAGAGGCGCTGTACGAGACCACCATCCTACGCCAGTTTGCCGGGCTGACTCTGGAGCGCATTCCTGACGAAACCACCATCCTCAACTTCCGCCGCTTGCTGGAAAAACACGAACTGGCTGCCGGCATCCTGGCCGTGATCAATGGCTACCTGGGTGACCGTGGTTTGTCGCTGCGCCAAGGCACCATCGTCGATGCCACGCTGATCAACGCGCCGAGTTCAACCAAGAACAAGAACGGTAAGCGTGACCCTGAGATGCACTCAACCAAGAAAGGCAATCAGTATTACTTCGGCATGAAGGCGCACATCGGGGTGGATGACGAGTCTGGCTTGGTGCACAGCGTGGTGGGTACTGCCGCCAACGTGGCGGATGTCACCCAGGTCGATAAGCTGCTGCACGGCGAGGAAAACATGGTGGGGGCCGATGCCGGATATACCGGTGTCGAGAAGCGCCCCGAGCATGAGGGCCGTCAAGTGATCTGGCAGGTTGCAGCACGGCGTAGCACTTACAAGAAACTCGGTAAGCGCAGCGCGCTGTACAAAGCCAAGCGCAAAATCGAGAAGGCCAAGGCCCAAGTGCGAGCCAAGGTCGAGCATCCGTTTCGGGTGATCAAGCGTCAGTTCGGTTATGTGAAGACGCGCTTCCGTGGCCTGGTCAAAAACACGGCGCAACTGGTGACTTTATTCGCGCTGTCAAATCTGTGGATGGCGCGCCGACATTTACTGACGAATGCAGGAGAGGTGCGCCCGTAATGCTGGAAATGGCTGCCGCGAGGTGCTCGCGGCGGCTAAAAACACAGAAATGAGCCGGTAATCTGATCGTTTTTGATCGATTTATCACTTTCGAAATCAGCAGAGGCTGACGTCAGCCAGAAATGCATGGCTACTTCAGAGGACCCCTAATGGCTTGGCTGTTGTTCGCGGAGCGCTTTGGCAAACCGCAGGACGAGCCCCGCTCGCCCTAGCGCTTAATGGTCTTCAGCAAATCGTCCGGGGAGATATAGCCCACCGCGCCGCCCTTGCTCTGGGCGCTGCCCGGTTGCGGCTGATGCAGGATATGGCCCTTCATCTTGCCGATGATATGCATCTCGCAGGGCTTGCAGTCGAACTTCAGGGTCAGCACTTCGTCCTGATGAATCAGCTGCATATCCGAGACCTTAGTGCGCACGCCGGTGACGCCCTTGGCCTGCTTGGGACAGAGGTTGAAGGAGAAGCGCAGACAGTGCTTGGTGATCATCACCGGCACATCACCCGCCTCTTCGTGGGCCTCGTAGGCGGCGTCGATCAGTTGCACACCGTAACGTTTGTAGAAGGTGCGGGCCTTGTCGTTGTAGACGTTAGCGAGGAAGGTCAGGTGCGACTCCGGGTACACCGGCGGCGGCACGCTGACCGGTTTGCGCCCGCCACGCGGGTGAGCGGCGACGCGGGCCTGGGTCAGGGCTTCGATGGCTTCGCGACGCAGGGCCTTGAGCTGCGAGCCGGGGATAAAGGGCACAACCTCGCAATCGATCTGCGCGCCGCTGCTGTAGTAGATGGTGGTACCCAGCTTGCTCAGGCCATCGGCCAGTTGCTCGCGGGCTTGCTCGGCATCCTTGGCGGCGGCGAACGGGCCATTCAGGCTGACACGGGCGCTGATGCCCTCCTCACTGGTGACGCTCACATTCAACTGATCGCCCTGCACGGCCAGCTGCCAGCTAACCGCAATGCGGCGCTCGGATGAGGTCTTGAGCAGGGCCTGTTGCCAGTTGTGGTCGAGGTTGCGGTTGAGCGGCGGCTGCGGGCGCACGCGGTGCATGGCCTCGGGCATCTCATTGGGCTCGACGCGGTAGCGGTAGCGCTTCTCGCCGTCTTCTTCAAATTCGCCTTTCAGCTCGCAGATGTTGCTGCGAAAACCCAAAACTTCGCGCTTGATCAGCACGTTGAGGCCATCGCCGTTGGACAGCGGCGTGTCGGTCACGGCGATCAGGTCGCGTTTATTCACTTTTTCGATGTAACCCACCGCCAAACCGGTAAAGGTCGGCGAGTCGAACGCGCCGATGTCCACCTTGCGGTCGGTGACGAAGTAATCGGTGCTGCCGCGGTGGAAGGTCTTGTCGGTGTCCGGGGTGAAGAAGTGCTCGGTACGGCCGCTGGACGCGCGGGCCAGGTGCGGGCGCTGTTCGAGAATCGCATCCAGCTCGCGGCGGTAATGCGCGGTGATGTTCTTCACGTAGCTCATGTCCTTGTAGCGCCCTTCGATCTTGAACGAGCGCACGCCAGCATCGACCAGATGAACCAGGTTGTCGGTCTGGTTGTTGTCCTTCATCGACAGCAGGTGCTTATCAAACGCCACCACGCGACCCTGATCGTCTTTCAGGGTGTACGGCAGGCGGCATGCCTGCGAACAATCGCCACGGTTGGCGCTGCGCCCGGTCTGCGCGTGGGAAATATTGCACTGCCCGGAGAAGGCCACACAGAGCGCGCCGTGGATAAAGAACTCGACCGCCGAATCGACGTTGCGGCAGATATTGTTGATCTCTTGCAGATTCAGCTCGCGGGCCAGCACCAGCTGGGAGAAGCCGGCGTTGTCGAGGAAACGGGCTTTTTCCAGGGTGCGGATGTCGCACTGGGTGCTGGCGTGGATCTCGATGGGCGGCAGGTCCATTTCCATCACGCCCATGTCCTGCACGATCAGCGCATCGATGCCCGCCTCATAGAGCTGCCAGATCATCTGCCGCGCCGGCTCCAGCTCATCCTCATGCAGGATGGTGTTGAGGGTGACAAACACCCGCGCATGGAACAGGTGGGCAAACTGCACCAGCTCGGCAATATCGGCCACGCTGTTGCTGGCGTTGTGCCGCGCCCCAAAGCCTGGGCCGCCGATATACACGGCATCGGCGCCGTGCAGGATGGCTTCCTTGGCAATCGCGGTATCGCGCGCCGGGCTTAACAGTTCGAGGTGGTGCTTGGGCAGGGACATGGTCTGGGTATCGGGCAGTCAATCAGGCCGAGCATTTTACTCGGAATAGCCGATTTGTCTGTGCCCGCTTGGCAGCCGCCCAATAACTGTATGGGCATACAGATGAAGCCTGGGTAGAATTGGCCGATCAAATTCAGTCGAGAATGACGCGGTGGACTTACAACAGGGCTTTCTGCTGACCCGACACTGGCGTGATACGCCGGCCGGCACGCAGGTGGAGTTCTGGTTGGCCACCGACCACGGCCCGCGCCTGCTGCGTCTGCCACTGCAAACCTCGGTGGCATTTATTCCGGCTGGGCAACGCGAGCAGGCGCAGGCGCTGCTGGCGGGCGAACGCGGTGTCGAGCTGCGGCCGCTGAGCCTCAAGGACTTTCACCAGCGCCCGGTACTCGGCCTGTATTGCCAGCAGCACCGCACCTTGATGGATCTCGACAAACAGCTGCGTCGCACCGGCCTGGATGTATACGAGGCCGACGTGCGACCGCCCGAACGCTACCTGATGGAGCGCTTTATCACCGCCCCCGTGCAGTTCACCGGCACGCCCGATGTGGCCAATCCGGCCCTGCTACTGGAGGCGCAGATCAAACCCTGTGAGGATTACCGCCCGACGCTCAAGCTGGCCTCGCTGGACATCGAAACCAACGCCTTTGGTGAGCTGTATTCCATCGCCATTGAAGGCTGCGGCCAGCGCAACGTGTATATGCTCGGCCGTACGCCGGAACAGCCGCCAGCGGTGGATTTTCAGCTGGAGTACTGCGCCAGCCGTGGCGAGCTGCTCGAATGCCTGAACCAGTGGATGGCTGAACATGATCCTGATGCTCTTATCGGCTGGAACCTGGTGCAGTTCGACTTGCGTGTGCTGCACGAACACGCGCGCAACCTGGCCATCCCCCTGCGTTTGGGCCGCGATGGCAGCGAGATGCAGTGGCGCGAGCACGGCAGCGGTAACGGCCACTTCTTTGCCGACGCGGCCGGCCGCTTGATCATCGACGGTATCGAGGCGCTGCGCTCGGCAACCTGGAGCTTCCCCTCGTTCAGCCTGGAAAACGTCGCGCAAAGCCTGCTCGGCGAAGGCAAGGATATCTCCACGCCCTACCAGCGCATGGACGAAATCGACCGCATGTTCCGCGAGGACAAACCGGCCCTGGCGCGCTACAACCTGCGCGACTGCGAGCTGGTCACGCGGATCTTCGGCAAGACCGCGATCCTCGACTTCCTGCTGGAACGCGCCACGGTCACCGGGTTACCCGCCGACCGCAACGGCGGCTCGGTGGCTGCCTTCGAGCACCTGTATATGCCGCTGATGCACCGCCGTGGCTTTGTCGCGCCGAACCTGGGCGACAACCCGCCGCAAGACAGCCCAGGCGGTTTTGTTATGGAATCGCAGCCGGGGCTGTATGAGTCTGTGCTGGTGCTGGATTACAAGAGCCTGTATCCGTCGATTATCCGCAGCTTTCTGATCGACCCGGTGGGGCTGATCGAAGGCCTGCGTCAACCGGACGACGCGCATTCGGTGCCAGGCTTTCGCGGGGCGCGTTTCTCCCGTACTCAGCACTGCCTGCCAGCGATTGTCGAGCGAGTGTGGCAGGGCCGTGAGGCAGCCAAGCGCGAGCACAACGCACCGCTGTCGCAAGCGCTGAAGATCATCATGAACGCTTTCTACGGCGTGCTCGGTTCCAGCGGTTGCCGCTTCTTCGACACGCGCCTGGCCTCCTCCATCACCCTGCGCGGCCACGAGATCATGGCCCGCACCCGCGCGCTGATCGAGGCCGAGGGTTATGCGGTGATCTACGGCGATACCGACTCCACCTTTGTCTGGCTTAAACGCCCGCACGGCGAAGAGGAGGCGGGGCAGATCGGTCGCAGCCTGGTGGCCAAGGTTAATGCCTGGTGGCGCGATCACTTGCGTGATGAGTACGGCCTGGAAAGCGCGTTGGAGCTGCAGTTCGAAACCCACTACAGGCGCTTTCTGATGCCGACCATCCGAGGTACCGAGGAAGGCAGCAAGAAGCGCTATGCCGGCCTGGTCAGCCAGACTGACGGCAGCCACAAGATGATCTACAAGGGCCTGGAAACCGTGCGCAGCGACTGGTCGCCGCTGGCCCAGCAGTTTCAGCGCGAGCTGTATGAGCGCATCTTCCTCGGCCAACCCTATCAGGACTATGTGCGTGATTACGTCAGCCGCACCCTGAATGGCGAACTGGACGAGCTGCTGGTTTACCGCAAGCGCCTGCGCCGCCTGCTCACCGATTACGAACGCAACGTGCCGCCCCATGTACGCGCCGCGCGCCTGGCCGATGAGTTCAACGCCGCCCAAGGCCGCCCGCTGCAATACCAGCGCGGCGGCTGGATCAGCTATGTGATCACCAGCGCTGGCCCACAACCGCTGGAAGCACGCAGCGCCGTCATCGACTACGACCACTACCTGAGCCGCCAACTACAACCGGTTGCCGATGCCATCCTGCCCTTTGTCGAGGATGACTTCGCCACGCTGATCGGCGGGCAGTTGGGGTTGTTTTGAACGCTCTTGTAGGGTGGATGGCGCTTTACCCATCCACCATTCACGGCCTAACTGGTGGATAAAAAGAGCGTCATCCCCCCTACATGCTGCCAGCATCCATTAATCAATCGTCAGGACGACACCCATGCTGCACACCCTTGCCGTCGCCAACTACCGCTCAATCAATAATCTGGTGCTGCCATTGGGCCGGCTCAATCTGGTCACCGGAGCCAATGGCAGCGGCAAATCCAACCTCTATCGCGCCCTGCGCCTGCTCGCGGAAACCGCGCAGGGCGGCGTGGTCAATGCCCTGGCCCGTGAGGGCGGGCTGGACTCCACCTTCTGGGCCGGGCCGGAAACCCTCAGCCGGCGCATGCTCAGCGGCGAGGTGCCGGTGCAGGGAGGCCCGCGCAAGGAGGTCAGGCGCCTGCGCCTGGGTTTTGCCGGTGATGATTTCAGCTATGCCATTTCCCTCGGGCTGCCGGAGCCAAGCCTGTCCGCCTTCGCGTTGGATCCCGAGATCAAACGTGAGTGCATCTGGGCGGGGGCAAGCTATCGCCCTGCCTCATTGCTGGTGGATCGCGCCGGGCCGATGGTGCGTATACGTGAAGGGCGCAACTGGCAGGTGATGGCCCAGCATCTGCCGAGTTTCGACAGCCTGTTCGATCAAATCGGCAAGGATTCCGCCTGCCCGGAAGTGTTTCAGCTGCGCGAACATATCCGCCGCTGGCGCTTCTACGATCACTTTCGCAGCGATACCGAAGCGCCCGCGCGCCAGCCGCAACTGGGCACCCGCACGCCGGTTTTGCACCACGACGGCCGTGACTTGGCGGCAGCATTGCAGACCATTCGTGAAATCGGCGATGCCGCTGCGCTGGATGCAGCCATCAGCGACGCCTTCCCCAGCGCACGTTTGCGTATCGACGTTCAACAAGGCGGGCGCTTTGCCGTGGAGTTACGCCAGGAGGGCTTGCTAAGACCGTTGTCGGCCAGCGAATTGTCGGACGGCACCCTGCGCTACCTGCTGCTGGTCGCCGCCCTACTCACGCCAAGGCCACCCTCATTGATGGTGCTGAACGAACCGGAAACCAGCCTGCACCCGGATCTGCTGCCCGCCCTCGGCCGGCTGATTATCGCCGCCTCGCAACATACCCAGGTGTGGGTGGTGTCCCACGCCAGTCGGTTGATCGCCACCCTGGAGCAGCACCCCGAGTGCAACGCCATCGTCCTGGAAAAACAGCTGGGACAAACCGTGATCCAGGGCCAGGGCATGCTCGATGAACCAGCCTGGAAGTGGCCGAGTTAACCCTTGGCGGCCAGGGCCGTTCGAGGGGTGGAAAACGCTTCACCCATCCACCCGCTGCGATCCGATGGTGGATGATAAAAGCGTCATCCACCCTACGCTTCTAAGCCTCGCGCGCCACGGCCATCGGTATGGCTTTGGGTTTACGAAACACCAGCACGTTACCCAGCATCACCAGCAGCAGGCCGAATAGCGCCGGCGCGGTCCACTGGTAGCCCTCGGCAAACACCGAGATATTCAGCGCGACCACCGGGAACAGCACGGTGCAGTAAGCCGCGCGCTCCGGCCCCATGCGCCCGACCAGCGTCAGGTAGGCGGTAAAGCCGATCACCGAACCGGGAATCGCCAGATACAGCAAGGTGCCGATATAACGGGTGTTCCACTCGAAGCCGAACGGCGTGCCACTGACCAGACAGATCGCCACCAGCATCAGCGCGCCATACAGCATGCCCCAGGCGTTGGTGGTCAGCGGTTTGAGCCCGGCCTTCTGCTGCAGACTGGAGAGCATATTGCCGGCGGAGAAGCACAGGGTACCGAGCAATGCCAAGCCGATGCCCAGCAGGGTTTCATGGCTGGCTTCCTGCCCGGCCAGTTCCGGCCAGAACAACAGCGCCAGGCCGCCAAGGCCCAGCGCGCCCCCGGCCAGCACATTGGCGGCGATCTGCTGCTTGAAGAACAACCGCGCATTGAGCGCATTCCACAACGTGGCAGTGGAGAAAATCACCGCCACCAGGCCGCTGGGGATCCACTGGCTGGCGGTGTAGAAGCACATAAAGTTCAGGCAGAACAGACACAGCCCCTGCACCAGGCAGATCAGCTGACCGCGCGTGTCGAGTTTCTGCAGGCGGCCGCTCAGCAGCAGGATGGCAAACAGCACTGCCGCGGCCAGGGCAAAGCGATAGGCAATGGAGGCGGCAATTGCCACCTCACCCAATTGCAGTTTGAGGGCGATCCAGGTGGTGCCCCAGATCAGTACGGTAAGCAGATAGAGCGACAGATTCATCAACAGACTCCCAGTAGATGGTTGAGAGTCTGCGCCTGATCAGCCCTGGCGCTCTTGCATAAACTTGCGCTTTTTAGGGTCTACCATCTTTAGCGGCCACACTGCTGGCCGTCGCTGCGCAACGCTAAAAAAGCCGATACCAGTTGAGTGCCATAAGCGGGGCAGGTTGGCGTTGAGCGCAGCGAAGCCCAACAGAAATCGGCACACACCGTTGGGCTTCTGCGCTGCGCGCCTCAACCCAACCTACCTGTCAACTTCCTTTGAATGCCTAGGCAAACCAATGGAAATCAACGCCGCCAGCAGAACAAAAGTCGAGGACACCCACAGGCAAGCTTGCAAGCCATAGGCCTGATAGACCCAACCCGACAGCAGCGTACCGATCAGCCGGCCGAGGGCGTTAGACATGTAATAGAAGCCGACATCCAGCGACACGCCGTCTGCCTTGGCGTAGCTGACAATCAGGTAGCTGTGCAGCGAGGAGTTCACCGCAAACAGCGCTCCAAATACCATCAGCCCACCGAGCAAGACCCACTGCGCCGGCAAATCACTGTTCAGACCCAGGGCAATTGCGGCGGGCAACCCGGCCAGCACGGCAGCCCAGGCGAATGCCGCGCGGCCATCCGGCAACTGACCGCTGGCTTTGCCAGTGATGGCTGGGGCGAAGGACTGCACCATGCCATAGCCAATCACCCAGGCAGCGAGAAAGCCGCCGACCATCCAGAAATCCCAGCCAAATACGCTGGACAGATACACCGGCAGCGCCACAACAAACCACACATCGCGCGCGCAGAATAAGAACAAGCGTGCGGCCGAGAGAATATTGATCACCCGGCTCTTGGATAGCATGTCGCGAAACTTCGGCTTGGCTTTCGCCTTGCCCAAGTCCTTCTTCAGCAGCAACAGGCTAGCCAGCCAGATCAGCGCCAACACTGCTGCCATGGCCAGCACTGCGCCGGCGAAACCGAGCAGCGCCAGCAGTGCGCCGCCCATAAAAAAGCCCACGCCCTTTAGCGCATTCTTCGAGCCGGTAAGGATCGCCACCCAGTTGTACAAGATGCCCTGCTGGCTGTCCGGCACCAGCAGCTTGATCGAACTCTTGGCGCTCATCTTGTTGAGGTCTTTGGCGATACCGGACAAGGCCTGCGCACCCATCACCCAGGGGATGGTCAACCAGGCAGCCGGCACGGTAAGCATCAGCAAAGCTGCCACCTGCAGGCCCAGGCCGATATTCATGGTGCGATTAAGCCCCAACCGCGCGCCCAGATAACCGCCGACCAGATTAGTGACCACGCCGAAAATCTCATAGAACAGAAACAGCGCGGCGATCTGCAGCGGCGTGTAACCCAGGCTATGAAAATGCAGCACCACCAACATGCGCAGCGCGCCGTCGGTCAGGGTGAAAGCCCAGTAGTTGCCGGTGACCAGCAGGTATTGGCGCACTTCGGGGCCTAGGCGGGATAAGGCGTGCATGTGCTGATCTCCTGATCAGACCGTAGGGTGGATGGTGCTTTACCCATCCACCAGATAACCAAGGTGGATGAAAAAGGCGTCATCCACCCTACGGATCAATCGGCTGCACCCACCATCCGCGCCAATTCCACCGCGCGGTTGGCGTAGCCCCATTCGTTGTCGTACCAGGCGTAGAGCTTCACCTGGGTGCCACCCACCACCATGGTCGACAGTGCATCGATGATCGAGGAGCGTGGATCGGTGCGGTAGTCGATGGATACCAGCGGACGTACCTCATAACCCAGGATGCCCGCCAGCGGGCCATCGGCGGCGGCCTTGAGCAAGGCGTTGACCTCCTCCACCGTGGTGGCGCGTGCCACCTCAAATACGCAATCGGTCAGCGAGGCGTTGGCCAGCGGTACGCGCACGGCGTGACCATTCAACTTGCCGCGCAGCTCAGGGAAGATTTCCGCGATCGCCGTGGCCGAACCGGTGCTGGTGGGGATAAGGCTCATGCCCGAGGCGCGAGCGCGGCGCAGATCCTTGTGCGGCGTATCGAGGATGCTCTGGGTATTGGTCAGATCGTGGATGGTGGTGATCGAACCGTGGCGAATGCCGAGGTTTTCGTGGATCACCTTGACCACCGGGGCCAGGCAGTTAGTGGTGCAGGACGCCGCCGTAACGATGCGATGCTGCGCCGAGTCGAACAGCTGCTGATTAACGCCCATGACGATATTCAGCGCACCGACTTCCTTAACTGGCGCGCAGACCACCACGCGTCTCACGCCTTGGTCGAGATAGGCCTGCAGCACCGCGACGGTTTTCATCTTGCCGCTGGCCTCGATCACCAGATCACAGCCGCTCCAGTCGGTGTCGGCGATGGCCTTGTTGGCCGTGACCTGAATGCGCTTGCCGTCGATCAGGATGCACTCGCCCTCACTGCTGGCCTCGCGCTGCCAGCGGCCATGCACCGAGTCGAAATTCAGAAGATGGGCGTGGGTTGCGGCGTCGCCTGCTGGGTCGTTGATCTGCACAAACTCGAACTCCGGCCAGCCCCAGGCGGCGCGCAGCGCCAGACGACCGATACGACCAAAACCGTTGATACCTACCTTGATAGCCATAAACGAATTCCCTCTACAAAGTGATTAGGCGCTACGCGGCGCAAACATAATGATCGCCATGCCGAGCATGGCCACAGCAGCGCCCAGCAAATCCCAATGGGTCGGGCGGATGCCATCCACCAGCCACAGCCAGATAATTGCCATGGCCACATACACCCCACCATAAGCGGCATATACACGCCCGGCAGCGGTTGGATGTAGGGTCAGCAGCCAAGCGAACAGCGCCAGCGAGGCGGCGGCCGGCACCAGTAACCAGATGCTCTTACCCTGCTTGAGCCACAGGTACGGCAGGTAACAGCCGATGATTTCGGCCAGCGCCGTCAGAGCAAACAGGCCCAGGGTGTTGAGCAGGCTCACCTCAGTTGCCGAACTGGGCGAGCCAGCCCGCATGGGCCGGATGCTGAATGGCTTTCGGCCGCAGCGCCTGCACCAGGCTAACGGCCTCGCTGCGCTCAATACCCAGCTCGACCAGGATGCGTGCAGCAATCAGCCCGGTGCGCCCGGAACCGCCTTTGCAGTGGATGGCGATGGCCTTGTTGGCCGCCAGCAGCTCAGTAATCTGCGCCATGACCACCGGCCAGGCGGCGTCGAAATCCGCTTGCGGTACCTGCTCATCGGCCACTGGCAAGTACAGCCAAAGCAGATCTTGCGCAGCGCATAGCGCGGGCAAATCACTGGCGGCGTTTTGCGCCAGCTCGGCGTATGGCATCAGGGTCAGTACCGCATCGGCGCCAGCCTGTTTCAGGGTGTTCAAGGCGCTGTCGATGCTGCTGTCCTTGGTGCCCGGGCAAGGCGTGAAGATCAACCGGCCGGGGCGATTTGGAATACTGAGAGCATCAAAGGGATGGGACATGCTGATTGATCCTAAAAATTAAATGGAAGCCTGATTGACCCGTTTTGACAGCTGCTCGGCGGACTCCTTGCGCTCGGAGTAGCGGTCCACTAGGTAGTCCGTTTGGCCGCGCAGCAACAGGGTGAACTTGACCAGCTCCTCCATCACGTCCACCACCCGGTCGTAATAGGCCGAAGGTTTCATCCGCCCGGCCTCGTCGAATTCGAGAAAAGCCTTGGCCACCGAGGACTGGTTGGGGATGGTGAACATGCGCATCCAGCGCCCCAGCACGCGCATCTGGTTCAGCGCATTAAAGGATTGCGAGCCATCGCTGACCTGCATCAGCGCCAGGGTCTTGCCCTGGGTCGGGCGCACCGCGCCCATGCTCAGGGGAATCCAGTCGATCTGCGATTTGAACACCCCGGTCATCGCGCCATGGCGCTCCGGCGAGCACCAGACCATGCCCTCGCTCCACAGCACCAGCTCACGCAGTTCCTGCACTTTGGGGTGATCTTCGGGGGCGTCGTCCGGCAGCGGCAGGCCGCTGGGGTTGAAGATCCGCGGTTCGGCGCCGAACTGCTCAAGCAGACGCGCGGCTTCTTCAGTCAGCAGGCGGCTATAGGAGCGCGCGCGGTTGGAGCCGTACAGCAGCAGAATGCGCGGCTTATGGGTGACGGTGGGCTGAACCAGCGTGTCCGCCGTGGGAATGTCCAGCAGCTCAGGGTCGATATTCGGCAGCTCGGGGGTCATGGTCTTGCTCCAGAAAACAATGGCTCAGCCGCACAACGAGGCGCGATCAGGACGGTCACGCATGCTGTGCAGACGCAGGCGGTCTTCGGCCAGTTGCGGGTCGGCAGCCTCAAGTACCTGCGTCAGAATCTGCCCGACCCAAGCGGGTAAGTGCGGATGCAGGCGGTAGTAAACCCACTGCCCGGCGCGGCGGTCCTGGAGCAGGCCACCGCTGCGCAGCTGGGCTAAATGGCGGGAGATCTTCGGCTGGCTCTCCTCAAGGGCGGCGGTCAGCTCACAGACGCACAGCTCACCTTCCTGAGCAATCAGCTGGGTCATGCGTGCGCGGGTGTCATCGGCCAGGCACTTGAACAGGGTCACCGGGGCGAGCATCTGCAGCGGCGCCTGGGCCTTGCTCTTGACCAGCACGAACATCTTGATGCGCTCGTGGATCTGCTGCAGGCAGTGCTTGTAGGCATTCTGCTGCTGACTGCTGGCCGGGTCCTCGAAATCCCAGGCGATGTATTCGCCGGCCCCGGGCAAGGTGCTGCACTCGAAGGCGGACTTGTCGCACAGGGTGATCACGTAATCGAACTGCTGGCCATCGAAGTTCTCCAGCGCCTTGCTGTGCAGGCCCTCCGTGCTGACGCCTAGCTGCTCCAGGGCCTGGCGCGCACGGGGATCGACCTCACCCGGCAAAGTGCCGGCGCTAAAAACCTCATAGCCTTCGGGGTCGGTATGGCGTAGCAGCGCTTCAGCCATTTGCGAGCGGGCAGCATTGGCCACACAGAGAAACAGCACGCGAATCTTTTGACTCATGGGGTGATGCCCGACAAATACGATTTGGCGAATATATTGTTAACCGCATATATTGTAAACCGTATATTTACCCCGACTCAGGCCGATCCAGATCAATACCCCGCGCAGCACAGCTGACTCGACTCGCGGCACATCCAAAGAATTGCGCATGACCACCTCACTCGAATCCGCAGCCCACCCAGTCGCCTCGCCGCTCGGCCTGTTCGAGCGCTACCTGACGCTCTGGGTGTTTCTCTGCATCCTCGGCGGCACCCTGCTCGGCCTGTTTGCGCCGACAGCGGCGCAGGCGGTGGGCGCGCTGGAAGTTGCTCAGGTGAATATCCCGGTAGGGCTGCTGATCTGGGTGATGATCATTCCCATGCTGATGAAGATCGACTTCAGCGCCATCGGCGAGTTCTATCAACAGCGCGCCGGCCTGGGCGTGACGCTAAGCATCAACTGGCTGATCAAACCGTTCACCATGGCGTTTATGGCCTGGCTGTTTCTACGCCATGTGTTCGCCGCTTGGCTGCCAGCCGAACAGCTCGACAGCTACGTGGCCGGGCTGATTCTGCTTGGCGCCGCGCCCTGCACCGCGATGGTGTTCGCCTTCGCCCCTATCGTTGCCCTGCTGCTGGGGGTTTCGTCGATTCCGGTGCCGTGGGACACCCTGTTGCTGTCGGTGGTGATGTATATCGTCATCCCCCTGGCGATCGCCCAATTTATCCGCGCGCGCCTGCTGCGCCATGGTGATGCGGCGTTGCAGGCGGTGCTTACGCGAATCGGCCCATTCTCCATCCTTGCCCTGCTGGCCACTCTGGTGCTGCTGTTCTCCTTCCAGGGCCAGACCATCGTTGCCCAGCCGTTGATCATCGCCATGCTGGCGGTGCCGATTCTGCTGCAGACGCTGTTTATCGCCGCGCTGGGTTACTGGATGTGCCGCCAGCTCAAGGTGCGCCATGACATCGCCGGGCCGGCGGCAATGATCGGCGCGTCGAACTTCTTCGAGCTGGCGGTGGCGGTGGCCATCGCGCTCTACGGCTTCAACTCCGGCGCGGCACTGGCCACGGTGGTCGGCGTGCTGATCGAAGTACCGGTGATGCTCTGGTTGGTGCGCAGAATCAATGCCAGCAAGGAGTGGTACGAACGCACGCAGGGCTAAAAGCGCAAATCCGACGGTTAATAGCCATTCACTCGCAAGCCAGCAGATAACCTTACCGAGCGGTATAAGTGGCGAGTCGACAGCCTATGCCCGGCAGGCTAGCGTCAATACAGGGTGTCGCTGACGCATGCGCACCCGCCACACTGCCTGAGCCACCCGGCCTAGCCGGTCGCTGTAACCTGAGGTACGCCGCATGTTTTCTCACCTTGGCAACGCGCTTGCGTTTGTATTCTGGTGTTTTCTCAGCTCGACGCTGCATGCCGACGCCAAGTGGGAATCACTGGACTTTATCACCGAGGAGTTCCCGCCCTACAACTACACCGAAAGCGGCATCGCCCGTGGCATTACCGTGGACATTCTGCTGGAGGCGGCCGCCAGCGCCGGCCTGCCCATCGAGCGCCGGGATATTCGCTCGCTGCCTTGGGCCCGCGGTTACCAGATGGCGCGCAAGGGCCCCGGCGTACTGCTGTTCTCCATGACCCGCACCGATGAGCGCGGCCCGCAGTTCAAATGGGTCGGGCCGATCGTGCCCAGCCGCATCGTGCTATTGGCGCGCAAGGATCGCCAGATACAGATCAAGCAACCGGCAGATCTCAGCACGCAGCGTATCGGGGTGATTCGCGATGATGTCGGCCATCACCTGCTTAACAGCCTTGGCATCAGCGACAACCAGCTGCAGATCTCTGCCAGCGCGATTCAGCTGGCCAACCTGCTGCATAACAGCCGCATCGACCTGTGGGCCTATGATGAAACCACCGCCTACTGGTTTATCCGCAATCTGGACATGCACAGCCACGACTTCACCCCAGTGCACGTGCTCAAGGAAAGCGCCATGTATTACGCCTTCAGCCTCGATACCGACGCGGTGCAGCTCACCCGCCTGCAGAACAGCCTGAATGCGCTCAAGCTGCAGCCGCGCTACCTGGAAATCCTCGACAACTATAAATAGCCCCAACTTGCATAATCTTGCGCTTTTCTGCCTGCGGGGGCTGGCACGTGGGCATGTCCGGCGTAGCATGGGGCGCCGGAGGATTTATGTCGCAACTTGAGCACCTACAGGTTTTCCAGAGCATGCACAGCTCGCCCAACACCCGCCTGCACCGTAGTGCCGAACTGGGTGACGGGCTGGCGGCTGCCGTATGGAGCAACCGCCATGATGCCCGCGACTACGAAGCCCCAGCCACCACACGCTGTCCTGCTACCTGGCCGGCGGCACCGGCACCTTCCGTCGCGAGAGCCCGCACAGCAAAGGTGCACCGGACAAGCTGTGCATCCTGCCGGCCGGCCATCAGTCGGAGTGGGTGATCAACGGTGAAATCCAGCTGGCCCACCTGTACATCAGCCAGGAGCAATTCGCCCTGGCGGCCGTGAATCTGCTGGACCGTGAACCACGGGAACTGGAACTGCGCGAAGGCACCTTTCTCGATGACCCACAGCAGGCCCAGCGTTTTCGCCAGCTCAGCCAGCTGGATTGGCAGGAGCCGGCCGAGCGCCTGCTCAGTAGCAGCCTGGCCCACGGCCTGATCAACCACACGTTGCTGTCCCAGGTGGGCCGCCGCGAAGGCCTGCGTCTGACCGGCGGCCTGGGCCCCAGCCAGCGCCGCCGAGTGCGTGATTTTATCCAGGCCAACCTCAGTGAGCCGCTGAGCCTGGGGCAACTGGCCAGTTTGTGTGCGCTCTCCGAATACCACTTCGCGTGGATGTTCCAGCTCAGCTTCGGCCTGCCGCCACACCGCTATGTGCTAGCGCAGCGCCTGCGCCATGGCCAGCAGCTGCTGCAACACAGCACGCTGGCACTGGCTGAAGTGGCCATGGCCTGCGGCTTTGCCAGCACCAGCCACTTCAACAACCGTTTCCGCCAGGCCTTCAGCGCCACGCCGGGGCAATACCGCGCCGTTCTGCAACGCCCCTGACCCCACGCCAAGCAGCATCAACCCGCCGCATACCCGTCTATCAAACAGCGCAACTTGAGTCCCCTAAGCCTGAAAACAGCCTGCTAATCCCTCGCAGGCTGTGCAAGAATCATCGGCTGCCTTCGAGAAAGCTGCCCATGCCACGCTTCATCCAATCGCCCGCCCGGTGCCACTGATGGCCCTCGACATCCTGCATCTGCGCCAGGAAGACTGGCGCGCGGAATTCGGCGTGGGCGATCTGCAGCGCGGCCAAGGCTATGCCGCACAGGGTCGCAGCCGTTTGCTCAGCCTCAAGGACAACACCCTGCTGGCCAGCTGCCGTGGCTCCGGTGCGCAAACCTATCAACAGCGCATCACCCTGCACCCTTACGGCCAGGGCTGGGGCGTGACCGGCCATTGCAGTTGCCCGGTGGGCTTCAATTGCAAACACGTGGCCAGCGCCCTGCTCACGCTGCAAACCCAGCAGGAACAGGGCGTCGACCTTTCGCCGCTGATAGTCAGCACCCCGCAGGCCCGCGAAGAGTGCCTGGAAAACCTGCAGCCCAGCCCGGTACTGAGCCTCGGCAGCCTGGTGCGCGTGCACTTCGATGCGCGCAAGGGCCGCATGCAGGAACAGACACAGCACCGCGCCGCACTGGCCTTCGATTACCAGGGCCACCTGGCATCTGGTAAGCAAGGCAAGGACCTGCTGATTAAGCAGAACGCCCAGCACAGCCTGCGCATCGTGCGTGACCTCAGCGCTGAAACCCAACTGCGCAAGCGCCTGGAGCAGACCGGCCTACAAGTGGCGTTACGCCAGAGCGAGGCCCTGCCGGAAAGCGCCGGTGAAGCTTACGAACACCCCAGTGAGACCGCCTGGCTGCTGTTTGTCCGCGAGCAATTGCCGCTGTTGCGTGAAGAGGGTTGGCAGATCCGCATGCAACCGGACTTCCAGTTCAACCTGACGCCGGTAGATGACTGGTACGCCGAAGTTGAGGAAGACCCCGAGCAGAACTGGTTCGACCTGGAGCTGGGTATCGAGGTCGAAGGCCAGCGCATCAGCCTGTTGCCGATTCTGCTGCAAGCCATCCGCCGCGCACCCTGGCTGCTCAATGGCGAAGCGCTGAACAAGCGCGATGACGATGAGGTGCTGCTGGTCAGCCTGCCGCACAACCACAAGCGCGTTGCCCTGCCGCTGGCGCGACTGAAACCGCTGCTGGCGACCCTGGGCGAGCTGTTTGTGCGCGAGCCGGGCGAGTCCAGCCAGCGCCTGCGCCTGTCGCGCCTGGATGCCGCGCGGCTGAATCACCTGCAAGAAGGCCCGGCAATCAGCTGGCAAGGCGGCGGCCCGCTGCGCGACTTCGCCGAACGCCTGCAGCGGCTGGACAGCGCCACCTTGCAAGCGCCCGCCGGCTTGCAAGCGAAGCTGCGGCCCTATCAGCTGCAAGGTCTGGCCTGGATGCAGGGCCTGGCTGAACTGGAGGTCGGCGGCCTGCTGGCCGATGACATGGGCCTGGGCAAAACCCTGCAGACCCTCGGCCATATCCTCTGCGAGTTCAACGCCGGACGTTTGCAGCAGCCGGCACTGATCGTCATGCCCACCAGCCTGATTCCCAACTGGCAGGATGAAGCCGCGCGCTTCACCCCGCAGCTCAAGGTGCTGGCGCTGCACGGGCCGAAGCGCCGCGCGCTGTTCAAGCAGATCGACGAGCACCAGATCATCCTCACCACCTACGCCCTGCTGCCGCGCGACCTCAAGGCATTGAGCGCCTACCGCTATCGCCTGCTGATTCTCGATGAAGCGCAGAACATCAAGAACCCACGCAGCAAAGCCGCCGTCGCTGCCGGGCAACTGCAGGCCGGGCAACGCCTGTGCCTGACCGGCACGCCGCTGGAAAATCACCTGGGCGAGCTGTGGTCACTGTTCAACTTCCTCATGCCCGGCTGGCTCGGTGACAGCAAAAGCTTTACTCGCGACTACCGCACGCCGATTGAAAAGAACGCCAATCAGCAGCGTCTGACCCACCTGACCGGGCGGATCAAGCCGTTTATCCTGCGCCGCACCAAGGAGCAGGTGGCCAGCGAGCTGCCGCCGAAAACCGAAATCACCCACTGGGTCGAACTCAGCGCAGCGCAGCGCGACCGTTACGAAACCCTGCGCCTGGCCATGGACCAGAAAGTTCGCGCGGAAATCGCCCGTCAGGGTCTGGCGCGCAGCCAGATCGTGATTCTCGAAGCGCTATTGCGCCTGCGCCAGGCCTGCTGCGACCTGCGCCTGCTCGGTGAGGAAGGTGACAGCAACCTGACCAGCGCGGACTCCGGCAAGCTCAGCGGCCTGCTGGAGATGCTCGAAGAGTTATTTGCCGAAGGTCGGCGAGTGCTGCTGTTCTCGCAGTTCACCTCGATGCTGGCGTTGATCGAAGCCGAATTGAAGACGCGCAATATTCCTTATGCCAAGCTCACCGGTAGCACCCAGGATCGCCGCACCCCGGTGCAGCAGTTCCAGGCTGGCGAACTGCCGATCTTCCTGATCAGCCTGAAAACCGGTGGCGCAGGCCTGAACCTGACCGCCGCCGATACGGTGATCCACTTCGACCCCTGGTGGAACCCGGCCGCCGAAGCCCAGGCCAGCGACCGCGCCTACCGCATCGGCCAGGACAAGCCGGTGTTCGTCTACAAACTGATCGCCCGTGGCAGCGTGGAAGAGAAGATCCAGCAGCTGCAACAGGCCAAAGCCAACCTGGCCCGCGGCGTGCTGGAAGGCGGCAGCCAAACCCAGCTGCAGCTCAGCGAAGACGATCTGCAGGCGCTGTTTGCGCCGTTAAGCGATTGACTGGGTCTGTACCTTAGTCATCGCTCTGCGCATCATCACGTTCTGCTGCTTCATCTGCCGGATTGGTCTTTTTCCGCGGCCCGTCAGCCTGCACCGCTGGAAAGCGCGACGAGGCATAGCGCACCACAAAGATCGCCACCGCCAGCAACAGAATCGCCCCGGAGACCATCACCACACCCATGTCGGGTTTATGGTTGTGCGAGATATCGGAAATCATCAGGCGGGTCAGCGCGGTAATCGCTACATAGATCATGAAGCGGATCGGCATATGGTTGGTCTTGAAATAGATCCCCACCATCGCCGCTAACTCGAGGTAGATAAACAGCAGCAGGATGTCATCGACCGTGATGTGGCCCTTCTCCAGCATGCCAATAAAGGCCATTACCGCCGCCCAGGCCGTGATCGCGCCGATGGCAAAAAGCGCCAGGTAGTGGAGCGCCTCCATCAGCAGATTGCCCAGCGACTCCGCCACGCCATGCACCTGTTGCCGTGTACGGTTTGCCCAGTTGTCGTTGCTCACTCACCATCCCCTTCAGTCTGCTTAGCTGTTGTGTGCATTTGTTTAGCGAGGCAAAGCCCAAGCCAAGAGTGATACAGATGCATGTCACTTGGTATAGGGCACAGCATGCGCAACAAAGCACTAGAGCACTAGCAAGGTCGCAACCAATGGCAACCCCGCCGCCAGTGGCAACACCCAGCCACTGCGCCAGGCCAGCAGTACAACCAAACCAACACCCGCCAGTAACAACTGGCACAGCCAAAGGACCAGGCCGATTTCCAGACCGCGGTCTACCACGCAACAACCCAGTGCAAACACCATCGCCATGCCGGCTAGCCCACGCAGCAGGCGCTGACGCCAACGGGACACGACAGCACGCAACAGCCGTTGGTGATGCCGTGGTTGCGACAGGCACACTGCACTCAGCGCCAGGTAACTCAGGGCAAAGCTCAGCCACAGCATCAGCTCGGCTCCTCTGCTGTCACACCAATTTTTCCCGCCCCCTCGGCCGCCTCAAGAGGGCGCAGGCGCCAGGCCAGGCCGGCACACACCAGGCCAGCAAACAGCAGCGTCAGATCGATACCAGCCAGCGCCCAATCATCGCGACCGAGGCTGGCCAACAAATGACCATTGTCCGTACTCAAGCCATTGAGCAGCGGCAAACCCAACGCCAATACTGCCGCCACGATCCATAGCAGCCTGACCATACGCCGTGGTTGCCCGCGCCACAGCAGCGCCAGCACGGCCACCAGCAACCAGCTCAGCACGAATACCCAGGCTTCAGCACTGACGCGCCATTCCAGGCTTTGCGGCAGCAGACGGTTAGCCCATAGCAACGCCAAGCTGGCCAAGGGCAGGCCGGCGAACACCGTCGTATTTAGCAGCCGTACGCAGCCAACCGCGACACCACCACGGGCTTCACGCTTGGCCAGCCAGACCTGCAAACCGCCCACCAGCATGGCGCAGCCACACAGCCCCAGCAGTAGATAGAGCAGGCGCACCAGGCTGTCACCGAACTGCGCCATATGCAGGCCGGTCAGCCAGTTGTAGACGCGGTAGCCCGTGGCGGCCTGCTGACGGTGAAGCAGCTCGCCGGTGGCGGCGTCGTAACTCAGGGTGTCCAGCGGTGCGGCAATCCGCGAACGATCGTAACGCCGCACAGCCACCACGGCGGAGGCATCGGCGGGATGCTCGATATTCAACCAGCCTGGCTCGCCACCGCCCCAACGCTGCCGCGCATCGGCAAGCAGCGCATCCAGTGACACCGCCCTGCTAGCGGCCTGTCTGGTTAATCCAATAACTCATTCCGAATTACAGCCAGCTTTGCTCGATGCACGGAGCTGATAATCGACTCAGCCGTTTTGCTCCAGCGGAACGGCTTAGCCGAATGTTCGTTATGAGCCTCAATGAAGCGACGTATCGCCGCTCTCAGGTCAGCCACGCTGCTGAAGGCATCACGATAAAGCGCCCGTCTTTCCAGTTGCGCAAACCAGCCCTCCACGGCGTTCAGCCACGAGGCGCTGGTCGGTGTGAAGTGCAGCTTGAAACGGGGATGCTTCTCCAGCCATTCCCTGACGGCAGCGGTCTTGTGAGTCGAGCTGTTGTCCAGAATTACATGCAGGTCCAGCTCGGCGGGGGTGCTGCGGTCGATCTGTCGAAGGAACTCCAAAAACTCCTTGGCCCTGTGCCGCTGGGTGATACGGCCGATGACCTTACCCGTCAGGATGTCAAAGGCTGCGTACAGACTGGCCGTACCGTGGCGCTTATAGTCATGCGTCCGCCGCTCAATCTGCCCGGGCTTGAGCGGCA
This sequence comes from Pseudomonas anguilliseptica, assembly GCF_900105355.1. Taxonomy (NCBI): domain Bacteria; kingdom Pseudomonadati; phylum Pseudomonadota; class Gammaproteobacteria; order Pseudomonadales; family Pseudomonadaceae; genus Pseudomonas; species Pseudomonas anguilliseptica. The sequence continues at coordinate 2,514,849 of NZ_FNSC01000001.1, read as the reverse complement.
GCATGGGCTGTGTGCGGTCCAGCGCCTGGATCTGTGTTTTTTCGTCAACAGATAGCACCAGGGCGTTGTCGGGCGGATTCAAATAGAGCCCGACGACATCGACCACTTTGTCTGCAAAGTGCGGGTCGTTACTGATCTTGAAGGTTTTCAACCGGTGCGGCTTGAGGTCGGCAGCAGCCCACACCTGTGCGACCTGCCAGATGCTGACCCCAGCGTACTTGGCCATCAACCGTAGGCTCCAGTGGGTAGCTTCGCGCGGGACTCGCTGGGTCGTCAGCGTCAGGATTTCCTTGATCTTCGCTTCGTTGAGCTTGCGAGGCGCTCCACTGCGCCGCAGGTCACTCAGCCCCTCCAGACCGGTCTCCTGGTAGCGTTTACGCCATTTGAAGACCACTGGCGCAGAGACTTGCAGCTGCTCGCTGATCTCCTTGGGCGTGAGACCGTTGGCCAGCAGCAACAGAATTCTGGCCCGCTGGCCGATGCTCTGAGGCAGCGATCCCATGCGTAACCAGCCTTGCAGCATGTCGGCATCACTGGGACTCAAGAAGAATGGGGCTGCTGGCCGGGCCATATGGGAGCTCAATTCATGACGATAGAGCGCGCAGTATACTGGCTCGGCATTGGATTAACGAATTTTACAGACAGCTCACTAGCTGGCTGGTGTAGCTCGTCACGGTGATAGCTGCCCGCCACCTCACCGAAGAAGTGCTCGATATCACCCTGATAAGCCACCTGAGCACCTGCCGGCATATAAGAGGCGACAAAGATCACCAGACCGCTGTAGGCCATCAACAGATGAAAGGGCAGACCCAGCACGCCGAACAGGTTGTGCACATCCAGCCAGGCGCGCTGGGTATTGGCCTGCGGCCTGAGGGTGAACATATCCTTGAAGATGCGCCGATGCAGGATCACCCCGGAAACCAGCGCCACCAGCATAAACATGCCGGCCAGGCCGACTATGTACATGCCTGGCAAACCGGCCTGCAGGTTGTAATGCAGGGTGAAGAAGAACTCGCCGCCAAGGGTATCGGCCATCGGCTCGCGGCCATCGGGAGCGAATAGTCGCCGCTGCTGCTCGTCACCGTTATCAGGCACCCAGATCAAGCGCCAGAATGGCTCGCGAGCGGTCGGCGGATGGATCCAGATCGCATGCAGCGGCTCGCTGACGTTCTGCGCCAGCCAGTCACGCAACTGATCGGCGCTCAGGGTGTTTTCTTGCGGCACATGCAGCGCCGGACGCATCCAGCGCTCCAACTCCTTGTCGAAGCAGGCGATGCTGCCGGTGAAGATAATCACGTAGAGCAGCCAGCTCGGCAGCAACCCGCCCCAGGTGTGCAGGCCCGCCATGGCCTGACGCAACTTCATGGCCGCCCCCCGAACTGCCCCGCCAACAGCACGGCCAGGCCAAGCAGCCCTGTAGCACCCAGCAGACCGCCCCAGGCGCTGGCCGCGGCAAATACGTAAAGCACCGCGGCGGTCCAGACGGCAAAGCTCGCCAGGCTGGCGAAGACCACCCGATCGGCGCGAGCCAGGGGCAGATAGACAGCTGCAAACGCCGTCAGCGCGTAGGCCAGGCCATAGCCGCCAAACAACGCCGCCAGCACGCGCGAGGCAATCGCCCAGCGCGCCCCGCGGCTGCCTGAATACGCCTTACCAGGCATAGCTGACACTGGCGATCAGGTTGCGGCGGTTGCCGTACCAGCAGTAGTAATCGCAGGTGGCGACGTACTCCTTGTAGCCAAGGTTGTTGGCGTTGAGCTGCAGGGTCACATCGGTCAACTGGTAGCTGAGCATGGCGTCGTAGAGGCTGTAGGACGGCACACGCAGCGCATCGGTCTCGCGGTTGTCGCCATAGCTCTCGCCGGTATAGCGCGCCCCTGCCCCCACCTTCAGCCCCGTCAACGGTCCCTGGAAGGCATAGGTGGCCCACAGCGAAGCCATGCGCTCGGCTACCTGCGAGGGGGTTTTGCCCTGTTCTTGCAGCACAGTGGTCTTGCGAGTTTGCGCGTCGAGCAGGGTCAGCGAACCGACCAGGCTGAGGTTGTCGCTGAGATCGGCGCTGGCCTCGAACTCCAGGCCACGGCTGCGCACCTCCCCCAGCTGGGTGCGTGTACCGGCGACGGTATTCTTGCGCACGTTCTGCTGGGTCAGCTCGAACAGCGCCAGGTTGAAGGCCCCGGCAAAGCCTGCGGGCTGGTACTTCAATCCCAGCTCCAGTTGCTCACCACTTTCCGGCTGGTAAGGCTCGCCAGTGCTGATGTTGATATCCGCCACCGGCAGGAAAAACTCCGAGTAGCTGACATAAGGCGTCAGGCCGTTGTCGGCCAGGTAAGCCGCCCCCGCCGTCCAGGTGAACTCCTCATCGCAGATGCTCTTGTGAACGCCAGTGCTGCGGTTATCCAGATCGGAACGCGCGCTATCGAAACGACCGCCGAGCAGCAGCACCCAGCGCTCATCCAGCTTCAGCTGCTCCTGCAGGTAGAACCCCAGCTGGTCGGCACGGGTGCGTTTGTCCTGCAGGTCCTGCGGCCCGAGCACGGCCAGTGTCGCAGGGTTGAGCAGCGTGGTGCTGGCGGCGTAGCTGGGCTGGTAGATATTCAACGGTTCACGGATCAAGGGGTCGGCGGCAAAACCCTTTTCGTTGATATTCAACTGCTGATAATCGACTCCAAGCAGAAAGGTGTTTTCAACCCCCGCGCCCTGCCAGTAATTGACCAGGCGATTGTCCAGCGACAGGTTATCGGCCCTGCCATCGGTATAGGTCAGGCCGCGCATCACCTTCTGCCGGCTGGGGTCGTTAAGGTCCGGGTACTGCGCGCTGACAAGGCCGAACGCCATCGCCAGTGGAATGCTGAACTGCTTGGCCGTTGCGGCGGCGGCGCTATTGAGCACGTCGATGGCATGCCCTGCGTAATACATCTGACGCAAGTCGACATTCAGCTCGCCGTAGCGGAAGTTCTGCTGGAAGTCCCAGGCATCGCTTAAGCGGTAATTCAGCTCATAGCCCAGCGTCGCCTGAGTGCGGTCGAACTTCTCATAGGCGGGGTTGCCCAACGCGGTGTCATCGTCGATCTGCCCATTGACGCTACCGATCAGGCTGCCCTCGGCCGGCAGAAACTGCAGCTGCGGGTCGGCGTTGTCCTTCTGTACGCTGGCCAGCAGGGTCAGCGAGGTGTCGGCGTTGAAATTCAGGGTCAGCGAAGGCGCCAACAACAGGCGCTCACTGCCAACATCATCCACCTGGGTGCCGCTGTCACGAGACAGCCCGACCACGCGGTAGAGCACATCACCCTGCTCATCCAACTTGCCGCCCACATCCAGGTGCACCTGCTTGCGCTGGAAGCTACCGTACTGCACCCCGACTTCATTCTTCTGCTCCAGTGTCGGCCGCTTGCTCTGCAGGTTGATCACTCCGCCCGGCGTGGCCTGACCGTACAACACCGAGGATGCCCCCTTGAGCACTTCAACCCGCTCCAGGCTGTACGGGTCGACCTGCCAACTGTAGAAGCCGCTGGAATAGACGCGCACGCCATCCTGAAACAGACCGTTATTGGCCTGCTTGAAGCCACGCAGAATAAACCAGTCCTGCTTGTTGTCCTCACCGAAGTAACCGGCCTGGATACCCGCCGAATAACGCAGCGCATCGCTGATGCTGACGACATTGCGATCATCCATCTGCTGCTGCGTCACCACCGACACTGAACGCGGCGTTTCATGCAGGGCGGTGTTGGTTTTGCTTGCACTGCGGCTGTTACGCGCCACATAGCCACGGTCTTCGCCGACCGGGCTGTCCAGCTCGCCGATCACACTGGCGCTAGGCAACTGCAGGGTGCCGGTAGTGGTGAGGCGTTGCAGGCGATAGCTGCCATCAGCCGCCATGACCGCCTGCAGACCTGAACCACCGAGCAGTACGGCAAAGCCCTCGGTGGCGCTGTAGTCACCCTGCAGGCCGGCGCTCTGCCGGCCCGCCGTCAGTGAAGGGTCGAAACTCAATAACACACTCGCCTGGCGGGCAAACCGAGTCAGTGCAGTCTCCAAATCACCAGCTTCGATTTGATAACGCTGCGCGGCCGGTTCGGCCCAGGCCAGCACTGGGCTCAACAACGGCAAAGCCAGAGCAAAAGCAGCGGCGCGTATGGCGCAAGCCAGGGGTTTAGGACGAATTGCAACGGCGGGCATGACGACTCCTTCGGCAAGCATTCAAGTGATGACTGCCAAGGAGGCCGAACCAGCGCAAAAAACCTGCAAAAAATAATTAAGGTTTTTAGGCAGGCACTACCGTGACCCAGTAACGGCTGCGATAAACCACCTTAACCGGCAGCGTTTGACTCAAGGCGCGCAATGTCCGGTCGCTGTCCGCCAGGGGGAACACGCCGGAAATACGCAGTGCGGCCACCGCCGGGTCGCAGCGCAGGACACCGCTGCGCTGGCGCTCCAGTTCGCCAACAAACTGCGCCAAAGGCATCTGCTGCGCGACCAGCACACCGTCCACCCAACTGCTGCGCAGCTCATCTGCAGCCCCGCGCTCAGAGATGCCCTGGGCATCGAACTGTACTCGCTGCCCCGCCTCGAACCACTGGCTGGGCGCCGCACGCGGGCGCACCTGCACCACACCGGCATAGACCTCGAGCATGCAGCTGGCCCCGTCATCGCGCAGAAGCAGACGCGCCTGCTGCGCCTGCAGCACGCCCTGTTCAGTACTCAGTAGCCAGGGTTCGGGTTGAGTACTCGCAAGACTGCTGAGCAGCAACTCACCGCGATACAGGCGGATCAAGTGCCGTTCGGCGCTGTAATCGATATCCAGCGCCGTCGCGCTGTTCAGGTGCAAGGTCGCCCCATCCGCCAAGCTCAGCCTGCGCCGCTCGCCAATGGCGGTACGCTGCTCAGCCAGCAGCGGTTGCCAGGGTTGCCACTGCTGCCCCAGCAACACGATGCCGCTGGCGGTACCAAACCAGGCCAGGTGCTTGAGCGCTCGCCGCCTGGCCGGATCGACCACAGGCTGACGCAGCGTGGCCTGCCCCAGTTGCGCCGGCACGCCGGCAAAACGCTGACCTATGACCTCAAGGCGCTGCCAAGCCTGTTCATGTTGGGGCGCCTGCTGACGCCAATGCAGGCAGCTCTGCGCGTCGTCGGCACTGGCCTCGCCGGAAACCAGACGCACCCGCCAGGCAATAGCCTGCTCGACCACCTCATCGGTCAGCACAGTCATGGGTACAGCGCCTTGTAACAATGGCTGAAGGCCTGGGTCATGTACTGCTGGATCGAGCTGACCGACAAGCCCAGACGCTCGGCGATCTGTGCATAACCCAGGCCCTCGAGCTGGGACAGCAGGAAGGCCTCACGCACCCGCGGCTTGAGGCCGTCGAGCAGGCGGTCAATTTCGATCAGCGCTTCCATGACCAGCACCTGCCGCTCAGGCGACGGCATCTCTGCCTCCGGCAAATGGCGCAGGGCCTCAAGATAGGCCCTTTCCAGGTCACTGCGGCGGTAATGGTCGATCAGCAAACCACGGGCAATGCTGGCCAGGAATGCCCTGGGCTCGCGCACCTCCATGGGTGCGCGCTGGTTGAGTAAGCGCACGAAGGTGTCCTGCGCCAGGTCAGCCGCATTATCCGGGCAACCCAGGCGCTGCCTGAGCCAGCCGAGCAGCCAGCTGTGATGACCGCGATACATATCTGAAAAGACGTGAAGATGATCGACTGGTGCCGCCACGGCATGCTCTGGAATTTGCCAAGAAATTAAATGCGAATATATTTCATTTGATACCAAGTGTCACTTAGACGAATACAGCAATGTCTCGGAAATAGGTTATGTTGCGAGCCGGCATGGCAATTGCTGCTGTTCAAAATGGTGCGAGTTCTTTATCCTCGCAAACCTGTATAAATAAACAGTTAAATTTAACCATCAGCGTGAAGGCGTAGAGGTGATGAATGGCCGTCGAAGTGGTGTACCGCAGCAGCCGGGATTTGGAGCGTTTGTTTATGGATAAAGCCGAAGCCGACCGTCATGACAAAATGCTCGAACTGGCCGAGCTGCTCACCGAGGTGCTGCAGAAAGCCGTGCCATCGTTGAATGAAGCCCAGGGTGAAGAGCTGGGCATCTACATGGCGAAGAACCGTGAGATCTTCGCCAAGGCGTTCAAGAACCAGCCCGACGCCTTGAGTGAACTGAGCGAACCTGCTGCCGAGTAAAGCTCGCAGCGATAAACAAAACCCCAGTCAATGACTGGGGTTTTGTGTTTCTGGCCACTATCAACTGCACCGTGGGGGCGCTTTAGCGGCGAGCTTTTAATCGCCGGTTTGTAATCGCAGGGCCGCGGCCAAAGCCCCTCGCACATAGTGGTGCGCTTGTTCAGCCATATAACAAGCGCTCTGCAATCGCATCGGCGACCCTTGCCGGTGAGCGCTTATCGGCCTGGGCATGGCCAAATATCTCGGTCAGCCGCCGGCTGATCTGCGTCAGGTGCGCGGTGATTGCCACCAGACTTTCCCCCTGATGCTTCAGCGCCACGTAGATCAGACCGCCCGCATTGATCACGTAATCCGGGGCATAGAGAATCCCCCGCGCCTGCAAGCTGTCGGAAATATCGGCACTGGCCAATTGGTTGTTCGCCGCCCCTGCCACGGCCGAACAACGCAGCTGACCGACACTCGCGCTGTTTAGCACACCGCCCAACCCGCACGGCGCGAGGATGTCGCACGGCGTGGCGAGCAGGGCTTCGCTGGCCACCGGCCGCGCGCCCAGCTGCTCGACCGCCAGTTGTACGCGGCCATGATCCAGATCGCTGACCAGCAGCTCGGCACCCGCAGCATGCAGTTGCTCGGCCAGCGCATAACCGACATTACCCAGCCCCTGAATCGCCACCCGCAAACCTTCCAGGTTGTCACTGCCGAGGCGCGCCAGGGCGGTGGCGCGAATACCGGTAAACACGCCCAACGCCGTGTGCGGTGACGGACCACCCTCGGCCGTGGTGCTGGTGACATGCTGGGTGTGCTGGGCGATGCAATCCATATCGACACTGGAGGTACCGCTGTCCATGGCGGTGATGTAGTGACCGTTAAGGGTTTCGATAAACCTTCCGAAGGCTTCAAACAGCGCGCCGCGATTATCGACATACGCGGGACGGATAATCACCGCCTTGCCGCCGCCCTGTTGCAGGCCGGCCAACGCTGCCTTGTAGCTCATGCCTTTGGCCAGACGCAGCACATCTTCAATAGCGCTTTGCGAGTCGGCATAGGGTAGATAACGGCAGCCGCCCAACGCAGGCCCCAGGCGACTGTTGTGAATGGCGATCATGGCCTGCAGACCGCTCAGCGGGTCCACGGCGAAGTGCAGCGACTCCAGCCGGGCGGTTTCCATCATGGCGAACATGCTGTGGCTCCCGTACTGATTTGCAGATCAGTATAGGCGCCGCACTCAATAACAAGCCCCCGGCGATCAGTTAACCAGCAAGGTGACGATCTGCTCGCTGTAACGGCTGATCACAAAGGGCATTGAGCGCTCACGGTAGCCAAGCAACGGCCGCTCGATGTAATTCCAGATCACCCGTACCTGTTCCAGCTTGCTGCGCTGATCGGCGTTTTCACCCGTGGACTGCTGCAATTGCTCAAGGCCTTGGCTGAACGTTTGAGCCAGTACATCAACGGGGTCATGTAAGTCCTGCACACTGTCATAAACCGCAGAACCGGAATCAAAGCTGGCAGCCTCGCGTACATATTCAGCGGCAATTTTCTGCATCAATACAGCCTGACGTAGGTCCATCGAGGCGGGGCTATTCACCAACTGAACCTGATGCTGCCGGATGAATTGCAACAGACCATGGGCACTCTGTGACAGCTCATCGCGCGCATAAAAGTCAATGTCGCCGTTCATTTGAGCGCAACTCAACAGCGCAGTCTGAAAGCGCTGTGCATGAGGCAGAAGATTGGCTAGCGACTCATCGCTCTGCGCTTGCATTAAACGCTGAAAATTTTCCACTTCAGCCTGCAGGCGAAGCTGTACTTCGGCAGCCCCCTGCTCAAGTCGCAATAAATGGAAAAGGGTTAGCAGCCGGTAGGTTGATAGTTCTTGGGCCAACAGTTTCTCTTGCGGGGTTTGCGCAGCACTTAGCAGGGGACTGAACAGCATTATCAGCGTCAGAGCATAGTGCCGTATGGCGGCAGACATCCTTGATTTCCTTATTCAGAGACACAGACAACACCATGGCATAGCGCAGACGCGGCAATGTACTGGACGAAGGTTAGGCGCTTGACTACAAAGCACAGACACGGGAGATGAATATGACCCCACGCGCCGCCTGCCTTGCCTGCCTGGAGCAGAACCCGCCTGCACTGTTCGAGGCAGCGCTGTGGATTGCCGCGGAACACCAGCCCACGCTGCAACCGGCCGAAGTGCTGCAACGCCTCAACGGTCTGCAACAGCAGGTCAGCCAGGGCTTACCCAATCTGCCGCTGCAGGAACTGGCGCAACCGCTGCTGCGCCGGTTGAGTGAGCTGGATTTTCATGAAGACGACGAACGCCCGCTACGGCCAAGGGCCGCGCTGCTGGATCAGCTGTTGCTACGCCGCCGCGGACAACCGCTTTCCCTGGCCCTGCTCGCTCTGGAACTGGCCAGGCGCTTGGCGATTCCGCTCCAGGGAGTGAACTTTCCCGGGCATTTTCTGCTGCGCGTACCGGGTGCCGACCATCTACTCGACCCGTGCAGCGGCCGCCGACTATATACCCGCGAGTGCCGCGAGCTGTTGCAGCGCCACTTAGGCCCGACTGCCGAATTAAACGCCAGCCAGCTGCAGCCTTGCGACGCGCGCAGCATGTTGCAGCGCCTGTCACGCAACCTGCGGCAACTGCATCAACTGGATGATGACCCGCTGGCCGCGCTGCGCGATGCCGAGCGCGTGCTGCTGCTCGGCACACCAACCTTGCATGACCACCTGGCCCGCGCGGAGATTTATCAATTACTCGATTGCCCACAGGGCGAGCGCTTCGACCTGCAATGCGCCCTGCTGCTCAGCGATGACCCGGCGCAGCACCTGCAACTCAGCCAACGCCTGCGCCAGCCCGGCGCTGCACTAGGGTCTGCTGCCGTTTCGGCGCGGCCGCGAACGAAACGGCAACAGACCCTAAAAAAAGCCCAACGCCTTGGCCTTGGCCACCGCCTGAGTGCGCCGCGCCACCCCCAGTTTGCCGTTGATCCGCCGTGCGTGGGTCTTGACCGTATGCAGAGAAATAAACAGCTGTTCGGCCACTTCCTGATTGGACAGCCCCTGGGCGATCAAGCCAAGTACCGCCAGTTCGCGACTGCTCAGTGCATTGGCGCTGGAAGGCGCAGCATTCGTCGCGCCATCAACCTGGCTGGCGACACGAAACCACGGACGCAGATAGCCCAGGCGCCGTTGTAGCGCCTGGCCAGTCTGGCGGGCCTGTTCGGCGCCCACCTTATCGTCACAGGCTGCGCAGGCGTCGGCATAGCTCAGCCACAAGTCGCTGACCAACGCCTGCCTACCCTGGCCTGCCACCTGCTCCAGCAACTGCCGCAGAGGCTCGCGTACATCTTCGCCCTGCACACGATCCAGCTGCAGCAATAGCGCCTTGAATCGAGGGATAAGCTCGGGGAAATTTGGCGTCGGCAGCACGGCTTTAACCCGCTGCGCATAACCCAATACCCGCGTCGCTGCTACGCGCGCCCGCGCATAGTGGCCCTGGGCAATCCACAGATGACTGCTAGCCAGCAACAGGGGACCGCGGTACAGGGTTTCATTGACGCGCTGACGCTGCATCTGCCGTTCGGCCTGCCCAAGGTGCGCAAAGGCTGTGGCCATATCGCCCTGCCCCATCGCCAACTCGGCCAGACCGAGGTAGCCATGAAACGCACCTGGATCGCCACAGGCGAAGGCATGTTCAAGCCCACGCTGCAGCGCTGCCTGCGCTTCATCCGCACGGTTCTGGCGCAGCTGCAGACGCCCCAGGCGCAGTTCAAGCCGCGCCAGCACCGGCGTGTTGCGCAAGGCGGTCGGCGCAGTTGCCGTCAGCACCCGCTGCAGCAGCGCTTCGGCACGGGCAAACTCACCGCGCGTTTCCAGCAACAAGGCGTGATCCAGTTCCAGCAGGGCTTCAAACACTGGGTTGCCATGCAGGCGTGCCTGCTTCAAGGCTTCAAAACTGAGTTTCTGTGCCACCTCCAGCTGACCTTCGCCAATGGCTACCAGGGTCAATGCCGAACGGCACAACAACGCCTGCGACCACGCGCTTTGCGGCAGCCCTTGCAGAGCATCATGCAGGTGGGCGCGAGCATCCACGGCACAGACTCGGCCGTAGGCAATGATGCCCTGGATGGCTTGCCAGTGAGCGAACAGCTCACGGGTTCGCGCGCCATCGCTGCGCGGCTGAAAACGTGCCAGCTGATTGATACAGGCCTGCGCCTCATCCAGACGGCCGACCAGCAGCAACACCCAGGCGTTGAGCAGAATCAGCCGCGGCGTACTGCACAGCAGGCTGTCCGGTAGCTCGCTGCGCCAACGCAGAATCAACGCCAGGTCCTGACCTTGCAGCACCTGTTCTTCGGTAAAACGCTCAAGAAAACTACCGGCCACGTCCGGTTGACCGGCCAGCAAGGCATGCTCCACCGCTGCGCGAATATCACCATGGCTGGCAAACCACTGACTGGCATGCACATGCAACGCGCTGCACGGCAGGTGTTGCGCCTGCCGCTGCAGCAAACGGGCCAGCGGTGGGAACAGCACATACCAGCCCTTGGCCGCATCGAGTTCCTGAATAAACACACCGCGCTCGATCAGCGCGCGTAACCACTGCGCGCCCTCGCCCACACCAAACAGGTGCTCACACAACGCCGGGTTGAAGCGCGGCAATTGGGCCAGCTGCTGAAGCATCTGCAACAGCTCATCCGGCAACCCTTGCAACACTTCGCGCTCGACATACTCAGCGAGCAGTTGGTCATGCTCACCCTCCTGCGGCGCGCCCAGTGCAGTCGGTTCGGCCTGAGCCGCCAGCAGACGCAGGCGCAAGGCCGCCGGCCAGCCCTGGGTCAACTCATGCAGATCGTGCGCCCAGGCACTGCGGGCTGAGTCCAGCTGCTGCAGCCAGGCCAGCACTTCCGCTTCGCTGAACGCCAGTTCGCTGGCGCCCAGTTCAAGCAGCTCGCCCTCCAACAACAGGCGCGAGAGGTTGCATGCCGGACGCCGGCGACTCCCCAGCCACCAGCAGATACCAGGCGGGGTGATCATCAGCAGTTGATTGAGAAAACCATCGAGGGCGTGATTCGGCTGCGCCGAGTAGTCATTGAGCATGATCCACAGCAGCCGCGACTCCTGCGCCAGGGTCGCCAGCAGCTCGCCACTGCTGAGGTCTGCGGGGTAGTCGAGCAGCTTGCTGAGCTGCTGAACCAGTTGCTCGGCGCACAGATCTTCGCCAGCGCAGGTCAGCCAGAGCAGACGGTAATCGGCCGGGCACTCACGGGCGCAGTCGGCCAGCAACACGGTTTTGCCAAAGCCGGCCGGGCCAACCAGCAAACGCAGGCGGCAGTCGTGCGCGAGCAGCCGCTGTTGCACAGATAACCGGGAGATATGCCCAGGCGGCGGGCGCTGCACGCTGCCACAGGACGACGCTGCGGCGCTTTGCGGGAAAGGCGCTAATGCGTTCATGACGGCTCGATTTATTGTTCTTGCAGGAACCGGATCTTTGCAGGCTAAACCTCAATGCCTATCGCTCACAGCTCTATCACGACAGGTGATGGCGGGCGATAAAAAAGGCGGCCCGCAGGCCGCCCAATTACGGAGTAACACGTGCAGGTTATTAGCCTAGCGAACGCCGGAGCTGCGCAGTGCGGCGGGCGTGTAGTCGGCGGCGGTGGCTTTGAAACCAAAGTTATACGCCGACTTCTCTTCGTTTTTCATGCCCAGTGCCAGGTAACGACCGGCCACCAGGTCATACAGCGCCTCAAGGGTGTAGCCCGGCACTTGATGGTTGTAGTAGTGCTGCGCATGGCCTTCGGCAACACGCCAAAGCTGACCACGACCGTCGTAATGATCAACCAGCGCTATCTGCCAGCTGTCCTCATCGACATACATGTGGCGCTTGGCATAGATATGCCGCTCACCGCTCTTCAGCGTGGCAACCACTTCCCAAACCCGGTGCAGCTCGTAACGAGCCAGGTCCTGATTGATATGCCCGGCCTTGATCACGTCGTCGTACTTCAGTGACGGCGAATCAAGCTTGTAGCTGTTGTAGGGGATATACATCTCCTTCTTGCCGACCAGTTGCCAGTCGTAACGATCTGGCGCCCCGGAGAACAGGTCGAAGTTGTCGGCGGTACGCATACCATCGGCGGCAGTACCTGGGCCGTCATAGGCCACCTGCGGAGCGCGGCGCACACGGCGCTGACCGGCGTTGTAGATCCACGCCAGGCGCGGCTCCTTGACCTGGTCGATGGTCTCGTGAACCAGCAGCACGTTACCGGCCAAGCGCGACGGTGCAGTCACTCGCTGCTTGAAATACAGCAAGACATTGCTGCCCTTGGCCGGATCAAGATCGGGCATATCCGCCGGGAAGGCCACTTCATCTTCAAACTTGACCAGGCTGTAGGAGCCATTGGTCTGCGGCGTCGCCTGAGTCACCACGCGGCGGGTGTTACCGCCACGGTAACGGGTGATGTGGTTCCAGATCACCTCAACGCCTGTCTTGGGAATGGGAAAGGCGTAGTAACGGCTGGCATTGAAGTTCTGCAGGCCATTACCACCGTCTACGGGCGTGGTATTGACCGCACTGACCTTGGCCGCATTGGCAATCGCTGCGGGCACGGAGGTGGTTCGATGCGAGGGGTAAACCGGGATCTTGTAGCTATCCGCGTAGCGCTTGAGCATGGCCATCTGGCCGGCTGACAGTTTGTCTTTGTACTGCTCGGCATTGGCTGCGGTAATCGTAAAAAGAGGTTGCTCAGCGGCATAGGGGTCAGCGAGAAACCCCTTGCCATCGACAGCCGCCGCACTGGTAGACAGACCACCATCCCAGGCAGGGATACTGCCATCGGCGTTGCCAGCCATTTCCCCGCCCAGCGGCGTCAGGCTGGTACCCAACTGAGCCGCTTCTTGTTCAGAGACTGCGGCCATCACACTGCTGGCTAACAAAGTCAGCAGCAGCGCACCAGCTTGCAGGATTCTTGTATTTTTCATGGTGTACGGATCCTTTTGCACTGCGTTGATCAGAAGTTCACACCAAAGCTCAGGGCAACAAAGTCACGGTCGACGTTGGTGTTGTAATCACCACCAAAGAAGTCGGTGTAACTGAGGCTGGCGTTATAGGTGTTCTGGTAGTCAGCGTTCAGGCCCAGGCTCACCGCCTTACTGCCCTCGCTGAAGTTGGGGCCATAACCATCAACGTCATGCGACCAAGCAATGCTCGGCGTCAAATTGACCCCGGCGAAAACGTTGCTGTATTCGGCACTGGCCCGTAGGCGGTAGCCCCAGGAGCTGCTGGTGAAGAAGCCGTCGTCATTACATTGATCAGGGTTGGCGGTATTCACTCCTGCGGTACAGGTCGTATTGGGGGTGAGCTGGCCAATGCCATAGACAGGATCGCGGCCGAAGCGCAGCTCACCGAGATCATCACTGATACCGCTGACATGGTTGTAACCCACCTCACCCAGCAGGGTCAGGCGACTTGCCCCCAGAACCCGGTCGAAAAACTGCACCGCCGTGACTTGCGCCTGGGTCACCGGCTTGCGCACGTAACCGGATACTTCCTCGCCCACGGCATTGCGGCCATGACCACTGGTGAATACCGGTGAAAAACCCTGGCGCAGAGATGCAAAGGTCATATCAGTGGAGTTGATGCCGATCGGCATGTTTGGCCGGTAACTGAGTTCACCCGACAATGCCGTGCCATCGATGTTGGTCTGGAAGCTGACGCCATACAGGCGAATATCTTCCGGATACTCCAGAAAGTAGCGGGCAGCCTGTGGCGCTCCCGTGCCGACAATGATGCTGCCGTTCGGGGTACGGCTGTGGTAATTCATCGCGTACAGGCCGAACTCGGTGTCATTCAACGACTCGGCAAACCAGCGCAGGGCAACGCCAAACTGTCCGCTGTCACGCGCATCACGATCACCCGCGCGCGGAATGAAGACGGGATTGCCCGGCGCACCGGTGTTGTTTGACGCGTCCGGCGCGACATCAGCCCCGGCGACAACCAGGCGGTCGTTACAGCCATCGGCGGCCGTGTCGCTGGGCGCGAAGAACGTTCCGCAGTTATCGATAACGGTCTGGTCCCACTCCAGCTGGTAGAACGCCTCCATGCTGATGGAGTCGGTCAAGCTCTGCGACACATAGAGCATGTTGACCGGAATCAGTCCTTCCTTGATCTCCGCGCCAGGCCGGCGGAACGCTGCAGCATCCACGGGGTTGATCGAGTTGATCGAGTTACCGATAAAAGTACTCTCACCCCAGCTGACCACTTGCTTACCAACCCGCACACTGCCCGGCATGCTGCCCAGGTTGTAGTTGTGATAGATGAAGGCATCGAGAATTTCCGCGCCGGAGGCCTGTGCCGCCGCCTTGCGGTTGTGGTCGTCGATGTCATACAGCAGACGGCTTTCGTCCTTGGTCTCGAAGTCGTACCAATACTTGCCGCGAATAAACACGCCGGTATCGCCGTACTTCAATTCAAGGTCGTGAATGCCTTTGAAAATCTTCGAAAAGGTTTCGCCTTTCTTGAAGTTCAGGCGCCCGTCATCGTTGGTCTGAGAAGAAGCCTTGCCGCCGTTACGTGTACCGATAAAGTCCGGATCGGCACCGCGCACGCTCCAACTGGCCCCCACAGAAAGCGATGAGTCGAACTGCGCCTCGACCTCCCCGATATTGAATGTAATAGCCTGGACAGGCGCGACACAGCCAACAGCAATGGCAATCGCCAAAACGCTGGGCTGGAAGATGGCATGTCTTGTTCTTGTTCTCATGCGGCTCTCCTGGAAAGCGGGTTTCGTGTTGAGGCTCCACGCTACTCAGCCGTCTTAAGCGGGATAAGCGCCCGAAAGAGGTATTTGCCCTGTCAGCCGAAAGAGTGAATACGCCTCTGGAAAGCCGCTCTTCAGCCGGCCCATCGACCCGTTCAATGGCGCTTTATAGGGCGGGTGAATGGCCCTGGCGGTTCAGCAGAGGGATTGGCCGCTATCGGCAGAGCAATCCTGACGCCTTACAGCATCAGCACCGGAGTTGATCACGGACTCCGCCAACACATGTATTGAATTAAATACACCGTAACGAAAGCGACACAAAGCATTCAGCCCGCGACGCTAGAGCCTTTGCGCTGTGCCTTATGGATGAATCGATCATGTGCGTATCGAAATCGCTACAACCGCTATAAAACCCAGCACCTAAAAACAACTTAAGTTGTTGTTTTTATTGATAAAAACAACAATGGCACCACCCTTGCTATGGTCTTTCCACCTTCCGCTCGTGCCCAGCACGTGCGTCCAGCACATCGCCCCCAACAGAAAGGGCGAGTCACCACCCTTGAGGAGTTCACATGAGCGAATTGCGTTTTACCGTTGAGCACGAATGGCTGCGTCAGGATGCCGATGGTCTGGTTACTGTGGGCATCACCGCCTATGCCCAGGAAGCCCTGGGTGACGTGGTATTCGTCCAGTTGCCGGAAGCCCAGAGCTACGCTGAAGGCGCTGAAGTGGCCGTGCTGGAATCGGTAAAAGCGGCGAGCAATATCGCCATGCCGCTGGACGGTGAGGTGGTTGAGGTCAATGGCGAGCTAGAATCCAGCCCTGAGCTGGTCAACGAAGACCCCCTGGGCAAGGGTTGGTTCTTCCGTTTCCGTCCGGCCAATGCCAGCGCGGTAGCCGACCTGCTCGACCAGGCCGCCTACGAGCGCCTGCTCAACGCCAATGCTGATGCCTGAGAGATTGCAATGACCAAGCTGACCACCCAGAACGAATTTGTCGCCCGCCATATCGGCCCACGTGACGCCGATACTGCGGCCATGCTCGAACTGCTCGGCTACGCCAGCATCGACGCGCTGACCGATAACGTCATCCCCGAGAGCATCAAAGGCACCAGCGTGCTGGGTGCTCAGCCAGGCCTGTCGGAAGCCGACGCCCTGGCCAAGATCAAGACCATCGCGGCCAAGAACCAGCAGTTCAAGACCTATATCGGTCAGGGCTACTACGGCACCCTGACGCCGAGCCCGATCCTGCGCAACCTGCTGGAAAACCCGGCCTGGTACACCGCCTATACCCCATACCAGCCAGAGATTTCCCAGGGCCGTTTGGAATCCTTGCTGAACTTCCAGACCCTGATCAGCGACCTTACCGGTATGCAGATCGCCAACGCATCCTTGCTGGATGAAGCCACCGCCGCCGCCGAGGCCATGACCTTCTGCAAGCGCCTGTCGAAGAACAAGGCCAGCAACGCCTTCTTCGCATCCATGCATTGCCACCCGCAGACCCTCGACGTGCTGCGCACCCGTGCCGAGCCGCTGGGCATTGAAGTGGTCATCGGTGACGAAGCCGCGATCACCGACGCCAGCGCCTACTTTGGTGCGCTGCTGCAATACCCGGCGAGCAATGGCGACATCTTCGACTACCGCGAACTGGTTGTGCGCTTCCACGCCGCCAACGCCCTGGTAGCCGTAGCTGCCGATCTGCTGGCCTTGACCCTACTCACCGCGCCGGGCGAATTTGGTGCCGACGTGGCCCTGGGCAGCGCGCAGCGCTTCGGTGTGCCGCTGGGCTTCGGTGGCCCGCACGCTGCCTACTTTGCCACCCGCGACGCATTCAAGCGCGACATGCCGGGCCGCCTGGTCGGCATGTCGATCGACCGTTTCGGCAAGCCGGCCCTGCGCCTGGCCATGCAGACTCGCGAGCAGCATATCCGCCGCGAGAAGGCCACCAGTAATATCTGTACCGCCCAGGTGCTGCTGGCCAACATCGCCAGCATGTACGCCGTGTACCACGGCCCGAAAGGCCTGGTGCAAATCGCCCAACGCGTACACCAGTTCACCGCGATTCTGGCCAAGGGCCTGCGTGCTCTGGGTTACAGCGTTGAGCAGGAGTTCTTCTTCGACACCCTGACCCTGGCCACCGCCGGCAAAACCGCTGCCCTGCACGCCGCTGCACGCAAGGCCGGCATCAACCTGCGCGAAATCGACGGCGAGCGCCTGGGCCTGTCCCTGGATGAAACCACCGACCAGGCGGCCATCGAAGCGCTGCTGGCGGTATTCGCCGAAGGCAAAGCTGTTCCAGCCTTCGCCGAACTGGCTGCCGGTGTAATCGCCCAGCTGCCAAAAGGCCTGCTGCGCGAAAGCGAAATCCTCAGCCACCCCGTGTTCAATCGCTACCACAGCGAAACCGAGCTGATGCGCTACCTGCGCAAGCTGGCAGACAAGGACCTGGCGCTGGACCGCAGCATGATCCCGCTGGGCTCCTGCACCATGAAGCTCAACGCCGCCAGCGAAATGATCCCGGTGACCTGGGCCGAGTTCGGCAACCTGCACCCCTTTGCCCCGGTCGAACAGAGCCAGGGTTACAGCCAGCTGACCACTGAACTGGAAGCCATGCTCTGCGCAGCCACCGGTTACGACGGCATCTCCCTGCAGCCGAACGCCGGCTCCCAGGGCGAGTACGCCGGCCTCTTGGCCATTCGCGCTTACCACCTGAGCCGCGGCGATGATCAGCGCGATATCTGCCTGATCCCGCAATCGGCCCACGGCACCAACCCGGCGACCGCCAGCATGGCCGGTATGCGCGTGGTGGTGACTGCCTGCGATAGCAGTGGCAACGTCGATATTGCCGACCTCAAGGCCAAGGCCGAAGAGCACAAAGACCGCCTCGCGGCACTGATGATTACCTACCCGTCGACCCACGGTGTGTTCGAGGAAGGCATCCGCGAGATCTGCCAGATCATTCACGACAACGGCGGCCAGGTGTATATCGACGGCGCCAACATGAACGCCATGGTCGGCCTGTGTGCCCCGGGCAAGTTCGGCGGCGACGTCTCGCACCTGAACCTGCACAAGACCTTCTGCATCCCGCACGGCGGTGGTGGCCCAGGCGTCGGCCCGATTGGCGTGAAAGGGCACCTGATTCCGTTCCTGCCTGGCCACGGCCATATGGCCCGCAAGGAAGGTGCAGTCAGCGCCGCGCCATTCGGCAGCGCCAGCATCCTGCCAATCACCTGGATGTATATCAGCATGATGGGCGGCGAAGGCCTCAAGCGCGCTTCGCAAATGGCCATCCTGAATGCCAACTACATCGCCCGCCGTCTGGAAGAGCACTACCCCGTGCTGTATTCAGGCAGCAACGGCCTGGTGGCGCACGAGTGCATTCTGGATATCCGTCCGATCAAGGACAGCAGCGGCATCAGCGTCGATGACGTGGCCAAGCGCCTGATCGACTTCGGCTTCCACGCCCCGACCATGTCCTTCCCGGTCGCCGGCACCCTGATGATCGAGCCGACCGAAAGCGAATCCAAGGAAGAGCTGGACCGTTTCTGCGACGCCATGATCGCCATCCGCAACGAGATTCGTGCGGTGGAGGCTGGCCAGTTGGATGCCAACGACAACCCGCTGAAAAACGCTCCACACACCGCCCTGGAACTGACTGGCGAGTGGACTCACGGCTACAGCCGCGAGCAGGCCGTATACCCAGTGGCCAGCCTGATCGAGGCCAAGTACTGGCCGCCGGTCGGCCGCGTGGACAACGTGTTTGGCGACCGCAACCTGATCTGCGCCTGCCCGTCCATCGAGGCGTACCAGGACGCGTGATAACAGTCCGCGGCCCGGAACGCAACCGGGCCGCGGGACTGCTTTCTCCCCAATTTTCGACTCACCTCTACCCGAGGCGGGTTAGCTGCACCTCATATAAAAACCAGAGGGCCTCACCATGTTCAGCAAGCACGACCAACTGCAAGGCTACGATGATGCCCTGCTCGCCGCGATCAACGCCGAAGAGCAGCGCCAGGAAGACCATATCGAGCTGATTGCTTCGGAAAACTACTGCAGCCAGCGCGTCATGCAGGCCCAGGGCAGCGGGCTGACCAACAAGTACGCCGAAGGCTACCCGGCTAAGCGCTACTACGGCGGTTGTGAGCATGTCGACAAGGTCGAGGCGCTGGCCATCGAGCGCGCCAAGCAGCTGTTCGCCGCCGACTACGCCAACGTGCAGCCGCACTCCGGCTCCTCGGCCAATAGCGCGGTGTACCTGGCCCTGCTCAATGCCGGCGATACCATCCTCGGCATGAGCCTGGCCCATGGCGGCCACCTGACCCACGGGGCCAAGGTGTCGTCCTCCGGCAAGCTGTACAACGCGGTGCAGTACGGCATCGACGAGAACGGCCTGATCGATTACGCCGAGGTTGAGCGCCTGGCCGTCGAACATAAGCCGAAGATTATCGTCGCCGGTTTCTCCGCTTATTCGCGCACCCTGGACTTCGCCCATTTCCGCGCCATCGCCGACAAGGTCGGTGCACTGCTGTTTGTCGATATGGCCCACGTCGCCGGCCTGGCCGCAGCTGGCCTGTACCCCAACCCGCTTCCTTTCGCCGATGTGGTCACCACCACAACGCACAAGACCCTGCGCGGCCCACGTGGCGGTTTGATCCTGACCAAGGCCAACGAAGAGATCGAGAAGAAGCTTAACTCCGCGGTGTTCCCTGGCAGCCAGGGCGGCCCACTGATGCATGTGATCGCAGCCAAGGCCGTGTGCTTCAAGGAAGCGTTGGAGCCTGGCTTCAAGACCTACCAGCAGCAGGTGGTCGACAACGCCCAGGCGATGGCCGAAGTGTTCGTTGCGCGCGGTTTTGATGTGGTCTCCGGCGGCACCGACAACCACCTGATGCTGGTCAGTCTGATCAAGCAGGGCCTCACCGGCAAGGCGGCGGACGCGGCACTGGGTGCGGCGCATATCACGGTAAACAAGAACGCAGTGCCGAATGACCCGCAGTCGCCGTTTGTCACCTCCGGCGTCCGCATCGGCACCCCGGCAGTCACCACCCGCGGCTTCAAGCAGGGGGAATGCCGTGCCCTGGCCGGCTGGATCTGCGACATCCTCGACGACTTGGAAAACCCGGCGGTAATTGAGCGCGTTCGTGGTCAGGTGGCGGACCTATGCGCCAGCTTCCCGGTCTACGCTGACTAGGACGGCACGCAGTTTTTGCCACTAGCGGCGCGGTTATCCCGCGCGCTGTATCAACGCCGCCTCACAAGGGCGGCAGCAAAACACGCAGTCGGAGCAAACATGTCACTTAGCGTTTTTGACCTCTTCAAGATCGGCATTGGCCCGTCCAGCTCGCATACGGTCGGCCCGATGTTGGCAGCCGTACGCTTTGCTGAAGGCCTGCGCCGCGATCAACTGCTGGCCACAACCGACAGCGTCAAAGTAGAGTTGTACGGCTCACTCGGTGCCACCGGCAAAGGTCACGGCAGCGATAAAGCCGTGCTGCTCGGCCTGGAAGGCGAACAGCCGGACAGCGTCGACACCAGTAACGTCGACGCCCGCCTGGCGGCGATTCGCAGCAGCGGTGAACTCAACCTGCTCGGCGAAAAGCCCATCCGTTTTGTCGAGAAACAACACCTGGCGATGATCCGCAAGCCGCTGCCCTTTCACCCCAACGGCATGATCTTTCGCGCCTTCGACGCCGCCGGCTTGCAGATCCGTTCGCGCGAGTATTACTCGGTAGGCGGCGGCTTCGTTGTCGATGAGCAGGCCGCCGGGGCCGACCGCATCGTCGAAGACACGACTGCTCTGCAATACCCCTTTACCACTGGCAAACAGCTGCTGGCGCACTGCGCCGAGCACAACCTGTCGATCAGCCAGGTGATGCGGGCCAACGAGACAGCCTGGCGACCGGAAGCCGAGACCCGCGCGCGCCTGCTGCATATCTGGCAGGTGATGCAGGATTGCGTCGAAGCCGGTTGTCGCAACGAAGGCATCATGCCCGGCGGGCTCAAGGTCAAGCGCCGCGCCGCCGCCCTGCACCGCCAGCTGTGCAAGCACCCGGAAGCCAGCCTGCGCGATGCGTTGAGCGTGCTCGACTGGGTCAACCTCTATGCCTTGGCGGTAAACGAGGAAAACGCCAGCGGCGGGCGCGTGGTCACCGCCCCGACCAATGGCGCGGCCGGTATCGTGCCGGCGGTGCTGCATTACTACAGCCGCTTTATCCCCAGCTCCAACGACGACGGCGTGGTGCGTTTTCTGCTCACCGCCGCCGCCATTGGCATTCTCTACAAGGAAAACGCCTCGATCTCCGGGGCCGAAGTCGGCTGCCAGGGCGAAGTCGGCGTGGCCTGTTCGATGGCCGCAGGCGCCTTGTGCGAAGTGCTCGGCGGCAGCGTCAACCAAGTGGAGAACGCCGCCGAGATCGGCATGGAACATAACCTCGGGCTAACCTGCGACCCTATTGGTGGGCTGGTGCAGGTGCCCTGCATCGAGCGCAACGCCATGGGCTCGGTGAAGGCGATCAATGCCGCACGCATGGCCCTGCGCGGCGACGGTCAGCATTTCGTATCGCTAGACAAGGTAATCCGCACCATGCGCCAGACCGGCGCCGACATGAACAACAAATACAAGGAAACCGCCCGCGGCGGACTGGCCGTGAACATTGTCGAGTGCTAAAGCCAACGACCATACAACCCTGTAGGAGCGAGCTTGCTCGCAATACTTTTAGCTCGCGCCTACAAAAACGATCTATACCGACATGGAGAACCGCATGACCACTGAAACCCTGGCGAAAACCCCGCTACATGCCCTGCATCTCGAACTGGGCGCGCGCATGGTGCCGTTCGCCGGCTACGACATGCCGGTGCAGTACCCGCTCGGGGTGATGAAGGAACACCTGCACACCCGCGAAGCTGCCGGCCTGTTCGACGTCTCGCATATGGGCCAGATTGTCCTGCGTGGTGCAAATTCCGCCAAGGCACTGGAAACCCTGGTGCCGGTAGACATCATCGACCTGCCCGTGGGCATGCAGCGCTACGCCATGTTCACCGATGACAACGGCGGTATCCTCGACGACCTGATGGTTGCCAACCTGGGTAACGACACGCTGTTCCTGGTGGTCAACGCCGCCTGCAAGGACCAGGATCTGGCTCACCTGCAAAAGCATATTGGCAGCCAATGCGAGATCGAAAGCCTGTTCGAGGCGCGTGCCCTGCTCGCCCTGCAAGGCCCGCAAGCCGTCGATGTGCTGGCGCGCCTGGCACCTGAAGTGGCGAAGATGACCTTTATGCAATTCGCCCCAGTGCGTCTGCTCGGCGTCGACTGCTACGTCAGCCGCTCCGGCTACACCGGCGAAGATGGCTTCGAAATCTCGGTACCGTGTGAGCACACCGAAACCCTGGCGCGCAGCCTGCTGGCAGAACCGGAAGTAGCCGCCATTGGCCTCGGCGCCCGCGACTCGCTGCGTCTGGAAGCCGGCCTGTGCCTG
Organism: Pseudomonas anguilliseptica; assembly: GCF_900105355.1. Taxonomy (NCBI): domain Bacteria; kingdom Pseudomonadati; phylum Pseudomonadota; class Gammaproteobacteria; order Pseudomonadales; family Pseudomonadaceae; genus Pseudomonas; species Pseudomonas anguilliseptica. The sequence continues at coordinate 2,492,410 of NZ_FNSC01000001.1, read as the reverse complement.
TATGGCCACGACATGAGCACCAGCACCACACCGATCGAAGCCAGCCTGCTGTGGGCCATGTCCAAGCCACGCCGCGCCGATGGCGCCCGTGCTGGCGGCTTCCCCGGTGCAGAACGAATCTTCGCCCAGCAACAACAAGGCGTTGCCAGCAAGCGCGTCGGCCTGCTGCCGCAGGAGCGTGTACCGGTGCGTGAAGGCGCAGAAATCGTCGATGCCGATGGCAATGTGATCGGCACCGTCTGCAGCGGCGGCTTCGGCCCAACCCTGGCTGCGCCGGTAGCCATGGGCTATGTGCAGAACAGCCATATCGCCCTGGATACCGAGGTATGGGCCATGGTGCGCGGCAAACGCGTGGCGATGAAAGTGGCCAAGACCCCGTTTGTGCCGCAGCGCTACTACCGCGGCTAAAGCGACCTTAGCGACAATCCTGGCGGGCAGCCCCTGCCCGCCAGCGCCCTGTTATTCGCGCAGCTGCCCGACCATGGCGGCTGCCACACTCAGTACATCCTTGCCCAACTGCATCGAACGCGCACTACTCCAGCCGGTCTGAGGGTTGGGACGGTCATCGTGATCCTTGAATGGCATTTCGATGGTAAAGGCCAGGCAATCAAACTCCATGCCCACTGCGTTGCAGGCCAGGCTGGTGTTGGCCTGGCCGAACTGATCGGGCGTGTAGCCGAAGGTGGTCTGGAATTCGGCACCGTTATCGATCAGCAACTGCTTGAACTGATTTTCCAGACGTTGCAGGCGCGGGCTATAGCCGGGGTTGCCTTCACAGCCGGCGACAAACACGTGAGGAATTTCCTCATCACCGTGGATATCCAGAAACAGATCGACGCCCACCGCGCGCATCTGCTGCTGGACGAAATACACCTCAGGGCTGTCCGCCTCACTGGCTGACTGCCAGGCACGGTTAAGGTCGCGCCCAGCGACGTTGGTACGCAGATGACCACGGAACGCGCCATCCGGATTCATGTTCGGCACCAGGTACAGATCGGCCTGCTCCAACAGCGTATTCAGCTCGGCATCATCACGTCGCTGCAAACGCTCAAGCAGCCCCTGCATAAACCACTCGGCCATATGCTCACCGGGATGCTGCTGGGCGATCAGCCAGATCTTGCGCTGTGCCTGTGGATTGCGGCTGATGTGCAGCAACTCGATGGGCCGGCCTTCAATGCTCTTGCCTGTGGCAAACAGCTCGGCGCCCGCCAAACGCTGCGCATCCTCGATCAACTGGCTATGGCGCTCGCGGCTGTAGGGCTCGAAATAGGCGAACCAGATCTGCCCGTGCTGCGGCTCGATGTCGAACTTCAGCGCGCCCTCTTCAAAGCGGCTGGGCACCCGAAACCAGTCGCGCTGATCGTAAGAAGCCACGGCGTGGTAACCGCTCCAGGCATTCTTGTACGACGACTGCCCGGCATTGCCCAGGCTGAAGCCGTAACGCTGCCCAGGCTGCAAGCCCTCGACTTTGAAGTGGAGCCACTGGAAATGCCCACTGTTGAGGTCCGGACGAATCGCCAGCTGCACCTGCTGTGGGTTGCTGGCGTCGATGACCTCGATATTGCCGCTGTCGAAGTTGGAGCTGATCTGCATGGATACCTCGAAGGCCTGGGTTCGCGGGGAAGCGCGTAGATGGCCAAGAATCGCAGCTCTGGCGCGCGGGCGAAACGCTGCAGGCGACAAACTGATATGGATTCTGCAACCTGCACGGGACGATCAATGCAGCCAACAGCTCGACCTCCACGCAACTTGCATGCGAGGCTGCAATCTGCTGTTTACTCGCTACAGGCTCGACGTAACGCTCAACACCAACTCAAGGGAGCAGAAACGCGCATGAACATTGCCCCACTACACCACCGCCCACTGTTGTTGCTGCTCTGCGCAGGCCTGCTGCTGGGCGGCTGCGCCAACCAAGCGGAACAAAACCAGACCGAACAGCCCACCCAGCAAGCAGATGCCCCCCGCGGAAACAGCGCCGCCGAGGCCAACCTGCGCAGCCAGGCCAACCGTGGCGATCTCGACAGCCAGTTCCAGCTCGGCAGCCTGTACTTCGTCGGCAATCCGAACAAGGACCTCAAGCAGGCCGAATACTGGTGGAAGCTCGCCGCCGACAAGGGCCACGCCATGGCCGCCGTCAGCCTGGCCTACCTGTACACCGGCCGCGACAACCCGGACTTCAACAACCCACAACAGATGCTCAAGTACCTCAACCAGTCCGCCGCTGGCGGCAACCCGATGGCCCAGCACATCCTCGGCAGCCTCTACCTACGGGGCGAACAAGGCGTACCGCTGGACGCCAATCAGGCCCGACGCCTGTTCACCAGCGCCTGCCAGCAGAATTACAGTGCCAGTTGCACAGCACTGCAGGAGATGCCCTGAAACCTCGACTCAGGTTTCGATGGACTTGCTCGCAGCCTGGTCATCCGGCTTAGTCTGCGGCTGCTCGGATTGCTGTGACTCAGCCTCTTCAACGGGCTTGCCCAGCCACTCATTGGTTGATTGCTGCACCTCGTCCACCTGCTTGTTGAGCTCTTTCACGGTTTCATCAACCGCCTCGCGCGCGACATCCACAACGGCCTTTTCAACGAGTTCCTGCGCCGATTGTTCAGCCACTTCGCAACCAACCAGGCCGATCAGCAACAGCCCCAGCCCACCCATTTGCATCGACTTACGCATAACGTTCTCCATAGCAGCCATTAACGGCCTGATTTGCGGGCGTGCCCCAGTAGCCACCACCTTGATTGATCAACCGATCTAATCAACTGCGCAAAGGGACCTACCAGTGCGGGCGCAAATGTAGGGAGGCATGCGGGTTTACTCAATTGCTCAGAGTTTGCAAGGTATTACCAAGCAAGCAGGCCCAACATTGGCAGTGAAAATACGCTGAACAAAACCAGTCCCGCCCCAGCAAGCGTCAACAAGTGCTAGGCATACGCACTCACACAAGGTTAATAATCCAACCATTGCAATTAGCCACACCCAGGCAATACAGCGTCTGCAAGCGTTCATCGCAACTAAAGGATTAAGTCGTGTTGTTACGCCATGCCCTGCTCACACTGATCGCCTTGATTGCTTCCCGTAATTCGGCGGCTGAGAACCTGCATTTTGTAACCGAGGAGTTCCCACCCTTCAGTTACTCGCGCGGTGCAACTGCCAGCGGCGCACTGCCTGATATAGTCGAAGCCACCTGCCGCACCTTGCAGTGGCAATGCCATATTGAAGTACTGCCTTGGCGCCGTGCCCTACAGCAGGCCGAAGATGGTGAAGTGGATGGCATTTTCACCGTGATTCAATCTCCCGCACGGCGCCAGGCATTCCGTATTACTCCTATGCTGGTGACCTCCGGCTACGACTTCTACACCCTGCGCTCAAGCAACTTCCACTACAGTCAGCCAGGCGATTTGCAAGGCCGCCAGGTCCGCGTGTACGGCCCGTCAGGCACCTCATTCGTATTGCAGGAAAGCCTGAAGAACACACCGGATGTCGAAGTTAAACTGGTGACCAACAACCATCGCCTGCTGTTGATACTCACTGCTGGGCGCTTTGGTGAGCGAGGCGTCGTTGTACTTAATCGCGATGTTGCCCGCCACTTGATTGAGCATGAATATCTCTACGCGCTGCGTAACGCCGGACATTTGACGTCAATTTCATACGGCATTGGTTTTTCCCGCAAGAAAGTCACGCCTGCGCAGTTTCAGGCATTCAATCGCGGGCTGAGAACGTTGCGCAATAACGGCCAGCTTGCAACCATTGTGCAACGTTACGGTCTACAACCTGCCAACTAAGCAGGCTGGACATTTAACTTGGCTTCGCCATAATTGCCGAGCGCAGCCTAATTAACGGCGGCGGCAAAAACTGAGTGCAACACCTGATCTTTCCGATACGGTGCTGCCCCTATGTCTTATTCCGAACTCAGCGTTGAAGAGCGCGCCACTATTCAAATCGGTCATGCCCAAGGCTTTAGCCTGCGCAAGATTGCCCACCTGATCAACCGATCCCCCTCGACTATCAGTCGCGAGTTGCGCCGTAATCGAGAGGTCTGCGGTCGTTACTCGGCCCGTGCGGCGCAGCAGCAGATGAGAGCCCGGCGCCAAGTCTGCCGGCCCAAGCGAAAGCTGCTGCCCGGTAGTGAACGCTTCGAGTTGGTGACCCATATGCTGCGTGAGCGTTTGTCTCCCGAGCAGATTGCCGGCAAGCTGCGCAGCATGAACATACCCAGCCTCAGAGATGCCTACGTCTGTCGCGAGACGATCTATACCGCGATCTATGCCTTGCCGGTCGGCGAGCTGCGTAAGGAGCTGATTATCTGCCTGCGCCAAAGCAAGACGACGCGCAGGCCGCGCTCTGGCGGCGTGGATCGACGTGGCCAGCTCCCGGAGCTGGTCAGTATTCACGTGCGCCCGCCGGAGATTGAAGACCGCCTGATGCCGGGCCACTGGGAAGGCGACCTTATCAAGGGCAAGGCCAACGCCTCGTCGGTCGGCACCTTGGTAGAACGCACCAGTGGCTACCTGATGCTGATCAAGATGAACGATGCGACGGCGACCTCGGCGATGGAAGGTTTCAGCGCCGCACTCAATCGTATGCCGCTGGCGATGCGTAAGAGCATGACCTACGACCAGGGCCGGGAGATGGCGCGGCACGCCGAGATCACCCAGAGAACCGGCATAGCGATCTACTTCTGCGACCCACACAGCCCCTGGCAGCGCGGCAGCAACGAAAACATCAACGGCCTCATTCGCCAGTACCTGCCCAAGGGCACAGACTTGTCGGGACACAGCCAAGAACAGTTGGATGCCATTGCACTGCAACTGAATATGCGGCCGCGTAAGCGCTTCGACTTCAAGTGCCCGATCGAAGTCATGAGCGAAGTAATGCAAGAAGCCATGGCTATGCGGCATGATGCGCCAGCGTCAATTCAATAACCGTGTTGCACTCAGCTCCTGCAACCGCCAACCCTTTAACAAATCTGACAATTCGTTCAGATCATCCACAATTAAAGGGTAAACCAGCGCGGCAATAGTCATTGAAACTATTCGCTACGCTTACTAAATGCGTGAGCTAAAACTGTTTGGCCGTCTCAGGTGCCCAGGCCATATGCCTGGCATCCAGCCAATATTCTGTTCAAGACCATGGGTAACTACGTGACGAAAGACGAACTGCGCGCCGAACTCGAGCGCCAGGCGCAGCGTTACAAGGATGTATACGGCGGGGAAGTGATCACCTACGCCGCTCAACCGGACCCCGAGCGCAAGCCGTGGCGCAAGAAGGCTAACCTTCTCGACCAAGCGTTTGAAAAAGAGCTGGTAAAAATCGAAAAAGAGCTACAAGCCAAGGCAGACGAGACGTCTAACTGACGCCGCGCGGCCCTGATGCCAGATACCTGGCCATCCCTGATCGGGATGGCCACTGGTTCAACGTCCCTTGCCCCCCATCAGCGACCCCAGCAGACCACGCACCAGTTGCCGGCCGATCTGATTGGCGGCTTGGCGCATGGCCGTTTTCATCACCTGACTGGCCAGACCGCCAAGCAGCTCACCCGCTGCGCTACCAATCCCGCCGCCTGACTCGACCTTCTTGCTCGCGGCGCTAGGCTTACTTGGCTGTGCCTGTTGGGCGGCCTGCTCAGCACGGGCGGTCAGCAATTCATAGGCAGACTCGCGATCGATTGGCTTGTCGTAGCGGCCACGCAACGGCGACTGCTGAATCAAGGCCACGCGCTCGGCCTCACTCAGCGGCCCAATACGTGACTGTGGTGGTGCCACGGCTACGCGCTGAACCATAGCCGGTGTGCCTTTGGCTTCCAGCGTGCCAACCAGGGCTTCACCGATACCCAGCTCGGTAAGCACCGTCAACGTGTCGATGGCCGGATTGGGCCGGAAGCCATCGGCCACCGCACGCAGCGACTTCTGCTCTTTGGCGGTAAAGGCGCGCAGGCCGTGCTGGATGCGCAAACCAAGCTGCGCCAACACATCATCCGGCAGGTCGCCTGGCGATTGGGTGACGAAATACACTCCCACGCCTTTCGAGCGGATCAACCGCACCACCTGCTCCAGGCGCTCCTGCAAGGCCTTCGGGGTATCGGCAAACAGCAAGTGCGCTTCGTCAAAGAACAGCGCCAGCAAAGGCTTGTCGGCATCACCACGCTCCGGCAACTGCTCGAACAGCTCGGCCAGCAGCCAGAGCAAGAAGGTTGCATAGACCTTCGGTGCCTCGTGCACCAGGCGACTGGCGTCGAGCAGATGAATACGCCCGCGACCATCGCGGTCCGGATGCAGAATGTCTTCCAGCTGCAACGCCGGCTCGCCAAACAACGCATCTGCACCCTGCTGTTCCAGGCCCGCCAATTTGCGCAGCAGGGCTTGCGATGACGTAGCGGTAAATAGCGCGCTGTCTTCACCCAGCACTTCAGGGTGACTTTTCAGGTGCGCCAACAGCGCCTTGAGATCTTTCAGATCGAGCAGCAGCAAACCTTCGCGGTCCGCTACTTTAAACGCAGCATAGAGTGCGGCTTGCTGACTGTCGGTCAGCTCCAGCAGCGCACCGAGCAGCAAAGGCCCCATTTCGCTCAGGGTGGTGCGCAGTGGGTGGCCGCTCTTGCCGTGCACATCCCACAGGGTTACCGGATAGGCCATCGGCTGATGATTGAGCCAGGGCATGCTGGCGATGCGTTCGGCCACTTTGCCTTGCGGCGCGCCGGAAGTCCCCAGGCCACAGAGATCCCCCTTCACGTCCGCGGCAAACACTGCCACACCGGCATCACTGAAAGTTTCGATCAAGCGCTGCAGGGTCACCGTTTTGCCAGTGCCCGTGGCGCCGGCAATCAGCCCATGTCGATTGGCCAGACGCAATGCCTGCCCCACCGGCAGCCCCTGAAGATCGGCCCCCACAACAAACTGATCGGTTTGCGCCATCTTGTTATCTCCGTGGTTAAAGCTTTACTGCAATCAAGCCGACATAGTCAGCATCGCCGCACGTCGGTGGTGCCATTGCCTTACATCGGCCCAAGACTGATGCCAGAACTTACCGGACGCAAGAAGCCATGACCAACAACCTGAAGTTCAGCCACAAGATTCTGCTCGCCGCCTCGCTGGTAGTGATCGCCGCATTCTCACTGTTCACCCTGTACAATGATTACCTGCAACGCAACGCCACCCGCGATGATCTGGAAAATTATCTGCAAGAAATGGGTGACGTTACGTCCAGCAACATTTCCAACTGGCTGTCTGGGCGCATCCTGTTGGTAGAAAGCGCAGCACAGTCGATCGCCCGAGACTCTTCGAACGAGGCCCTGACAGGCTTGTTAGAGCAGAAAGCGCTGACCTCCTCCTTCGTATTTACCTACCTGGGAAGTGCCGACGGCAGCTTCACCATGCGACCGAATGATGAAATGCCAGCTGACTACGACCCGCGTACTCGTCCCTGGTATAAAGATGCCATGAGCGCAGGCGGCAGCACCCTGACTGAACCTTATATCGATGCTGCCACCAAAGAGTTGATCATTACCATTGCCACACCGGCTAAAGCTGCAGGCGTAGTCGGTGGCGACCTGAGCCTCAACACTCTAACTGAGATCATCAACTCACTAGACTTCGATGGTATTGGCTACGCATTTCTGGTGAGCTCAGACGGCAAAATCCTGGTTCATCCAGATAAAAATCTGGTGATGAAGTCACTCAGCGAGGTTTATCCACAAAACACGCCACGCATTAGCAGTGAATTCAGCGAAGCAGAGCTCGACGGCAGTCAGCGCATTCTTACCTTCGCCCCGGTCAAAGGCCTACCTTCGGTTAACTGGCACATCGGCCTGTCTATCGACAAAGACAAAGCTTATTCGATGCTCAGCGAATTTCGCGCCTCGGCTATCGTCGCCACAATCATCGCAGTGGTGCTGATCATGCTGCTGCTGAGCATGCTGATCAGCGTGTTGATGCAACCACTGAATGTCATGGGTAAAGCCATGGAAGATATCGCCCAGGGCGAGGGCGACCTGACCAAACGCCTGACCATTCAATCCAACGACGAGTTTGGCCGTCTGGCCAGCGCGTTCAACCAGTTCGTCGAGCGTATCCATAGCTCGATCCGCGAAGTGTCATCCGCCACCAGCCAGGTCAACGAAGTAGCCAAGCTGGTGGTCGGCGCCTCCAACTCGTCGATGATCAACTCCGATGAACAAGCCAGCCGTACCAACAGTGTGGCTGCGGCGATCAATGAACTGGGCGCCGCCGCCCAGGAGATCGCGCGCAACGCCGCCGACGCATCGAATCAGGCTTCCGATGCACGTCATCTGGCTGAAGACGGTCGCCAGGTTGTAGAGAAAACCATACTGGCGATGAATGAGTTGTCGGGCAAGATCAGCGCCTCCTGCGGCAATATCGAAACCCTCAACAGCAAAACGGTGAACATCGGGCAGATTCTTGAGGTGATCAAAAGCATCTCCCAACAAACCAACCTGCTGGCACTCAACGCAGCCATTGAAGCAGCGCGCGCCGGTGAAGCCGGCCGTGGCTTCGCCGTGGTCGCCGATGAAGTACGCAACCTGGCCCACCGTACCCAGGAGTCAGCGCAGGAGATCGAGAAGATGATCGAGGAGTTGCAGGTCGGCTCCCGCGAGTCGGTCACCACCATGACCGAAAGTCAGCGTTACAGCGAAGAAAGCGTGGAGATCGCCAACCAGGCCGGTGCGCGCCTGAGCAGCGTGACCGAGCGCATCGGCGAGATCGATGGCATGAACCAGTCAGTGGCCACCGCCACCGAAGAGCAGACTTCGGTGATCGAGTCGCTGAACGTCGACATCACCGAAATCAACACCCTCAATCAGGAAGGCGTGGAAAACCTCAATGCCACTCTGCGCGCCTGTGGCGATCTGGAGCAACAGGCCAGCCGTCTCAAGCAACTGGTCGACAGCTTCCGCATTTAACAAATGTGACAAACAAACGGGGCGCTCTGTGAGCGCCCCGTTTTTATTTCTGCTTGTCGCTATTCGCTGGCGGCTGTTCGTCCTGTTGCAATTGCCGCCACAGCTCAGCAGCGTCGGCAAACTCGGTACCGTTCTCGGGAGTCAACGCCTGTGGGTCATAGCGCTGCGTACAGCCCTCTCCGAGCACCGGTGGCGCGCTGGAGGTTCCACGCGCAAACGGTTCTGTCATAACACCTCCCATGTACTTCGCCGGTATTCAGTTAAGGAAACTCTGAATAAGACTTCCTGATTTTGGCAAAATGCCCGGACGCCACCCGCCGAGTTTTCCGATGAAGCAAATGACCTTCGCCGATGCCGAGTACGCCGGCAAACGCAAGCAGACCCGCAAAGAGTTGTTCCTGATCGAGATGGATCGGGTGGTGCCGTGGAAGGGTTTGATCGCACTGATCGAACCGTATTACCCCAAGGGTGAAGGCGGTCGGCCGGCCTATCCGCTGATGGCGATGCTACGTGTGCACCTGATGCAGAACTGGTTCGGCTACAGCGACCCGGCGATGGAAGAAGCGCTGTACGAGACCACTATCCTGCGGCAGTTCGCCGGGCTGAGTCTGGAACGTATCCCCGACGAAACCACCATCCTCAACTTCCGTCGTCTGCTGGAGAAACATGAGTTGGCTGCCGGCATCCTGGCCGTCATCAATGGCTATCTTGGCGACCGTGGCCTGTCGTTGCGCCAAGGCACCATCGTCGATGCCACGCTGATCAATGCGCCGAGTTCGACCAAGAACAAGGACGGCAAACGCGACCCAGAGATGCACCAGGCCAAGAAGGGCAACCAATACTACTTCGGCATGAAGGCGCACATTGGCGTGGATGACGAGTCGGGGCTGGTACACAGCGTGGTAGGCACGGCGGCCAACGTGGCGGATGTCACTCAGGTCGACAAGTTGCTGCACGGCGAGGAAAACGTGGTGTGCGCCGATGCGGGTTATACCGGCGTCGAAAAGCGCCCCGAACATGATGGGCGCGAGGTGATCTGGCAGGTTGCTGCCCGCCGCAGCACCTATAAGAAGCTGGGTAAGAGCAGCCCGCTGTACAAAGCCAAACGCAAGATCGAGAAGGCCAAGGCCCAGGTGCGCGCCAAGGTTGAGCACCCGTTCCGGGTGATCAAGCGTCAGTTCAGTTATGTAAAGACACGCTTCCGTGGCTTGGCCAAGAACACGGCGCAACTGGTGACGCTGTTCGCGCTGTCGAACCTGTGGATGGCACGCCGACATTTACTGACCAATGCAGGAGAGGTGCGCCTGTAATGCGGGAAATGGCTGCCGCGAGCTACTCGCGGCGGCTAAAAACACAGAAATGAATGGGTAATCTGATCGTTTTTGATCGATTTGCCGCTTTCAAAATCGGCGGGGCTGAAGTCAGCCAGAAATACATGGCTACTTCAGACCATCCTTAAGCGCCAGGTGACCTTCGTCATGCTGGGCGAACTCCTTGACCGCACGCAATACATCACTGCGGCTGACCTGCCCGATCAGGCGGCCTTCTTCAACCACAGGTAAACGCCGACGCCGGCCGCGCAAAAAACGCTCGGAGATTTCGATAATGTCCGCCTCAGGTGAAATCACTTCCACTTCAGTGGTCATATAGGCACTGACATCCCCACCCGCCGACTCGTAATAAGCCCCGGAGAGAATGCCGCGCAAGCAATCGCCCTCCGACAACAAGCCCACCAGATGCCCTTGCCCATCGACCACCGGCGCGCCGGAAATACGGTGTTCGAGCAAACGATTGATCGCGGTGAACAGGTTCATTTCAGGACGGAAAGTCACCAGATTGCGGGTCATGTAATCACGTACTTTGATTGACTTGAGCATCAGTAAAGCCCTCTTTCTGTACTGAACCGAACCGAACCGAACCGAACCGCAACATGCACCTCAGTCGAACACCACTGTCTTGTTATCGTGCACCAGCACTCGGTCCTCTAAGTGATAGCGTAGACCACGCGACAGCACCATCTTCTCGACGTCCTTACCCAGGCGCACCATCTCTTCGATACTGTCGCGGTGGCTGACGCGCACCACGTCCTGCTCAATGATTGGCCCGGCGTCCAGCTCCTCGGTCACGTAGTGCGAAGTCGCCCCAATCAGCTTGACCCCACGCAGCGATGCCTGGTGATACGGCTTGGCCCCGACAAACGACGGCAGAAAGCTGTGATGGATATTGATGACGCGCTGGGAGAACTCGGCGCAAAGTGGCGCAGGCAATATCTGCATATAGCGCGCCAACACAATCACGTCAGCCGCATGGGCTTTAACCAGGCGCGATACTTCATCAAATGCCGGCTGCTTATCCTGCGAGTTGACCGGTACGTGAAAGTACGGAATGTCATGCCACTCAACCATGCTGCGCAGGTCATCGTGATTGGAAATCACGCAGGGAATATCGCAATCCAGCTCGGCGCTGTGCCAGCGGTGCAGCAAATCGGCCAGGCAGTGCGACTCGCGACTGGCCATCAGCACTACACGCTTCTTTACCGCCGAATCAGTAACTCGCCACTCCATGGAAAACTCACGGGCAATCGGCGCAAACGCCTGACGGAAACCATCCAGATCAAATGGCAGCGAGTCGGCGCGAATCTCGTGGCGCATAAAGAACCAGCCACTCTGATTATCCGAGTGGTGGCTCGCTTCGGTAATCCAACCGTTGTAAGCGGCCAGAAAGTTACTGACCTTGGCCACAATCCCGACCCGATCCGGACAGGCAATAACCAATCGAAAAGTACGCATCAACGGCTCCAGCGCTCAGATAAAGTCGGCCATTCTAGTCACAGCCAGAAAAAACTGCAGTACTCAAGCAGCGCTTGCCAGCGCAGCAATAGCGCAAGATCGAACAGTTGCAACCAGGCAAATAGCGCAAACACCGCCGTCATAACTGGCAAATAACCAATCCTGTACAACAGAACACGTACTCAACTAACTACTTAACAATACAATTCATAAAAAATACCGACAAAGCGGTTTACTTGTGAAAAGTGCCTGACTACTATTGCTATCACTTAATCGCCAATCCCAAATACAGGTACCCAACATGTCGTTGATCAACAAATACCGCGCCACTGAAGAAGCCATCAAAGAACTGCAAGATCGCCTGAAAAATCTGTCGCAAGACGACAAACTGAAAAAAGAACTGGAATTCGAAGGCAAACTGCGCGCACTGATGGGCGAATACCAGAAATCGCTGCGCGACATCATTGCCATGCTTGACCCAGACGCTAAAGGCAGCAAAGCCACCCGCACCACCAAGCCCGCTGGCACCAAGCGCGCGCGTAAAGTTAAGCAGTACAAAAACCCGAACACCGGCGAAGTTATCGAAACCAAAGGCGGCAACCACAAAACTCTGAAAGAGTGGAAAGCCAAGTGGGGCGGTGACGTCGTTGAAGACTGGGCAACCCTGCTGGGCTAAGCCTGCCGCTTAAGCACCACAAGCTTCAAACAAAAACGCCAGCGATGCTGGCGTTTTTTATGAGCGCTGTTTCAACAACGCACTCAGCTTTTACCCTCACAAATTACAGGGCATAACGCTGACGTAACTGTTCTGCATAATCACGCCACTCCAGCAAAACAGCTTGCTGCTGCACACCAATATCAGGAAGTACTGCGGCAAGGGCCTGATTGAACTGTTCGAGCGTATTCGGTGCCCCGTATTGAGGCTGACTCAAACGCTGTTGGCAGAATGTTCGCCAACGCTGTTGCTCTTGCGCATTCAGCGTCGCGGCGAAGTTGCGCGCACGGTAACGGAACAACAACTCAGGCAAACGTTCATCATCAAATGACCAAACAGATTCTGCCAAGCGCTGCGGCTCGGCACGCCGAACCTGTTCGCACAAACGGCGATCACGATCACCAATAAAACCATCGTATAACTGCTGCTCAGGATCTTGATTAGCGGCAAACTGCTCATCGGCATATACCTGAGCAAGTTTTTCCTGCCACACCCCAGGATTGCTGCGCAATTGTTCAGCCTGCGCTTGATAAGCCGGCACATCGAGCTGCAGACGCTGAATGTCCTCGGCGCGCAATACCTTCATCGGCGCAACGACCGGACAACGGTTGATATGCAGCAACTTCAGCGGTATCGGCAACTCGCCGTCGGCCAATTGATCGCGACGGGTGTACAGACGCGTTCGCAATATCTCGGCCGACTCATTGAGCAGCGGCGATATATCGGCCTGCAGGTCACAAACAATCAACGCATTGCGGTTACGCGGATGCCAAGCCAACGGCAAGACCACCGCCAGGTAATGCCGAGCACCAGCATAACGCCCGGAGATATGCACCAATGGCTGCAACAGGCGTATTTGATCCTGCACGCGCTGCTTACTGCGCAGCTGATACAGGTAGTCATAGAGTTTGCGCTGTTTGCTACGCAGCAAGCGCGCCAGGGCAATGGTCGCACGCACGTCGGACAACGCGTCGTGGGCCTGACCGTGTGCAATGCCGTTGGCAGCGGTCAGACGCTCCAGTTTGAGCGTCACCCGGCCTTCGTCTTCTGGCCAGACGATGCCTTCCGGACGCAATGCATAGGCCGTACGCACCAAATCAATCAGATCCCAGCGACTATTGCCGCCCTGCCATTCGCGGGCATAGGGATCGAAGAAGTTGCGGTACAGGCTGTAGCGTGTCACTTCATCATCAAAACGCAGGCTGTTGTAGCCCACCCCGCAGGTGCCTGGCTGCGACAGCTCGGCATGCACACGACTCATAAACTCGACTTCATCCAGGCCATGCTGCGCCAGCTTGCTCGGGGTAATCCCGGTCACCAGACAGGCTGCCGGATGCGGCAGGATGTCGTCGCTGGGCCGGCAGTAGATGTTCAGCGGCTCAGCAATTTCATTGAGGTCTTCATCGGTGCGAATCCCCGCCACCTGCAGCGGCCGGTCGCGCCGTGGATCAATACCGGTGGTTTCGTAGTCGTACCAAAAGAGGCTGGAAGTCACTGTCATGTCCTGATGCTGGGGCGCTGGCAGTCTACCACCCTGCCAGCATCACGCAGACAAGCGCAGAACCTTGCACCAGCGCACGCCCCGCGTGGGGTCTGCGCCTTGTAGGGCGCCCTGGCGGCGACTAAAGTGGGAAGCTCGATTAACCACTCGTACAAGGACGCCCCATGAGTGAGATCAACCCCAGCAATCCCTACGCCGCACCTGCCAGTGCGCTGCAGGAAGCGCCACGCGACAGCCAGGTGCCAAGCATCGAAGAAGCGCTGAGCCGTGGCTATGACTTCAACATCAGCGACCTGCTCAGCGAAGCCTGGCAACGGGTAAAAGGCACAAAAGGCATCATCATCGGTGGCTTTCTGGTGTTCTACGCTGTGCTGCTCGCGGCGTCCTTTCTGATTGGCGGTTTTTTCGGCCTGCTGGGTGTAGTCAGCGACAGTCCGATGCTCGCGGTCGTGGCAGAACTGGTCATCGGCATTCTGGCCTCGGCCCTGGCTTATCCCTTTATGGCGGGGATCAACATGATCGGCATCCGTCGCGCCGCCGACCAGCCAATCAGCTTCAATGACATTTTCAGTCACTTCGGCCGCACCGTGCCGCTGGTGATTACCGCGATTATCAGCATGCTGCTGATCTACCTCGGCATGTTCCTGTTGATCATTCCCGGTCTGTACCTGGCCATCGCCTATATGCTGGCCATCCCACTGGTGGTTGAGCGCGGTCTGACGCCGTGGCAAGCCCTGGAAACTTCGCGCAAGGCGATTACCCAGCGCTGGTTCAAGGTCTTCGGCCTGTTCCTGCTGCTCGGTCTGATCACACTCGTCAGCGCAATCCCGCTGGGTGTCGGCCTGGTCTGGACCATTCCGCTGTTTGTCATTGCTATGGGCGTGCTCTATCGCACCATCTTCGGTGTATTACCTGCGCCGCAATAATCCTCACTAAATACCGGCTCATCTCACTGAGCCGGTTGCTTCCCTGCCTGCTGCTAGCTAGCATCGGGCTTTCCTCGACGCAGTCTGCCGATGTCGCCCACACCAACCCCTGCTTCAGTCGCCGCACGCCCGCTGCTGGATACCCGCTATAAAGTGGAAACACCGGAAGGTATCGACCTGATCCTGCGTCCAGCCGGTCTAGTGCCGCGCGCGCTGGCATTCAGTATTGACCTGCTGATTCGCGGTGCGCTGCTCGGCGTATTGTTTACCGTACTGGCGTTGCTCGGCCAGTTCGGTATGGGCCTGGGCACCATCCTGCTGTTTCTGGTGACCTGGTGGTACATGGTGCTGTTTGAAGTGCTCAACCAAGGCCGCTCGCCCGGCAAACAGATGATGGGGCTGCGGGTTATTCATGATGACGGCACACCAATTGGCTGGGCCGCCTCGCTCACGCGCAACCTGCTGCGTTTCGTCGACATCCTGCCGTTTGGCTACACCCTGGGCATTCTCAGCTGCCTGAATCACCCAGCGTTCAAGCGCCTCGGCGATATCGCCGCCGGCACCCTGGTGGTGTATCGCGATAACGCCCCAACAGCACCCGAGCTACCGCAAGCCGAGCCCATCCGTGCACCGTTCAGCATGAGCCTGAGTGAGCAACGTGCCCTGCTCAGCTTTGCCGAGCGGGCGCAGAGCCTGTCCAGCGCACGGCGACAGGAGCTGGCGAGCATCCTTGCCGAGCCTCTGCAGGTGCCCGCCGAGCAGGCCGAACAGCAAATCCACGGGATTGCCCGTGGCTTGTTGGGGCCAACATGAAACAGAGCCTGTTTGAACACCAGCACCAGGCCGAGTGGCAAGCCTTCAATACGCAGCTCGAAGCCCTTGAGCGCGGCAAGGCCGACAGCCAGCAATGCAAGGCCTTTGCGGCCAACTACCGCAGCCTGTGCCAGCACCTGGCCCTGGCGCAGAGCCGTGGCTATAGCAGCCACCTGATTGAGCAGTTGCAGCTGCTGGCCATGCGTGGCCACCAGCAGTTCTATCGCCACCGCAGCCCTCTGGGAGCGCAACTGCTCGGGTTTATCCTGGCCGGATTTCCACGCCTGGTTCGCGCCGAATGGCGTTTTGTCGTGGCCGCGAGCCTGTTGTTCTTTGGCAGCCTGCTGCTGATGGGCACGCTGGTGTATCACTTCCCCGACCTGGTCTACGGGGTCATGGCGCCAGACCAGGTTGGCGAGATGGAAAAAATGTACGACCCCGACGCCAGGCGCATCGGCCGCTTCAGCGAGCGCGACTCCGGCGATGACTGGATGATGTTCGGCTACTACATCATGAACAACATCGGCATTGCCTTTCAGACCTTTGCCAGCGGCCTGCTGTTTGGCCTCGGAAGCCTGTTCTTTCTGCTCTTCAACGGGCTGATGATTGGCGCTGTGGCCGGCCATCTGACGCAGATCGGCTACGGTGAAACCTTCTGGTCGTTCGTCATCGGCCATGGCTCTTTCGAGCTCACTGCGATTGCCCTGGCCGGCGCGGCAGGCCTGAAGCTCGGCTGGGCGCTGCTGGTCCCCGGCCGCCTGCCACGCGGCGAGGCTCTGCGCGTAGCGGCTGGCAGCAGTGTGCGGCTGGTCGGCGGGGTGATCGTGTTTCTCCTGCTAGCGGCGTTTATCGAGGCCTACTGGTCATCCATGGACCTGGCCAGCCCAGCGATCAAATACGCAGTCGGCGCTGCACTCTGGCTGCTGGTACTGGCTTATCTGCTGTTGGCTGGCCGAGGTGTGCATGCGCCTGACTGATGCCAGCGTCGCCATCCGCCCCCGTAGCGCCTGGGAAGCCGTCGACCTCGGCGTGTTGCTGGCCAAACAGCATGCCGGCGTATTGATGCTCAGTTGGGCATTGGTAACCGTGCCGATTTTCGCCCTGCTGTGCCTGCTGCTGTGGGATTACCCGAGCATCGCGGTGCTGATTTTCTGGTGGTTGAAACCGGCCTTTGAGCGCCTGCCGCTGTATATCCTCTCGCATGCCCTGTTCGGCGCCACGCCGAGCCTCAAGCAGGCACTGAAAGCCCTGCCCGGCCTGCTCAAACCGCAACTGCTGGCCAGCCTGACCTGGCGCCGGCTAAGCCCCACACGCAGTTTCGACCTGCCGGTGATGCAGCTCGAAGGCCTGTCCGGCAAGGCACGCAGCCAGCGCCTGATCGTCCTCGGCCAGCGCGATGCGGGCGGCGCCAGCTGGCTCACCATCGTCGGCGTACACCTGGAAATGGCACTATGGTTCGGCATCATCAGCTTTATCTACATGCTGCTGCCGGCGCAGATGGAGCTGGACTGGACCTGGGACAGCCTGATCAATGCGGCCTCGGGCGAGTGGTTGTGGCTTGAGCATCTGTCCAACCTGACCTACGTCCTGCTGCTGATTCTCTGGGAGCCGATCTACGTCGCCTGCGGCTTCACCCTCTACCTGAACCGCCGTACCGCCCTGGAAGCCTGGGACATCGAGCTGGTCTTCCGCCAACTACGCCAGCGCCTGACGGGCGTGGCCTATGCCCTGCTGCTGGGCTGCGGCGTACTGCTAATGCAGGTGCCGAGCAGTGCCATGGCCGCCGCATCCATAAGCAGCTGCCCGCTGCCGATTGAAGACCCCATGGGGCCAGAGGCCGAACGCCTGCTCAAACAACCGCTGACCAGCCTGGAGGCGCAGGAAAGCGTCGGCCAACTGCTCGACCAGCCGCCCTTCGAACACCGCGAAACAGTTACCCGCTGGCGTCTCGGCGAAGAGCCCAAGGAGCCGAGCGAGGAAGACGCCAAGGCCCTGATCGAACTGCTGGAGAAGTTCTTCAAACTTACCGAGTTCTGGAAAAGCGTCGACGCCGTGGCGCTGTTCTTCGAGGTGCTGCTATGGGCGGTGCTGTTCAGCCTGATCGTCTGGCTGCTGTGGCGCTACCGCGACTGGCTGAGCGCCTTTGCCGGACGCCTGCGCTTGCCGCAAGGGCGCACCTATCAACCACCAGAACAGCTGTTCGGCCTGGAAGTGGCACCACAAAGCCTGCCAGCGGATATCCCCGGTGAAGTGGAACGACTCTGGGATGAACAGCCACGCGCCGCCCTCGGCTTGCTTTACCGCGCCTTGCTCAGCCGCATGTTGCACGAACAGCGCCTGCCGCTGAAAAGCTCGCACACCGAAGCCGAAGTGCTGCAACTGGTTCAGGCGCTGCAGCAGAAAGACCTCAGCCACTTCAGCCAGGCCCTGACCCGCCACTGGCAGAACCTCGCCTACGGCCATCGCCTGCCGCCAGCTGCGCTCAAGCAGGGCCTGTGTAATGCCTGGCGCCGTCTGTTCGAACAGGGAGCGCAGGCATGAACCGGCGCATCCAGTTCCTTCTCGGCAGCGGCCTGCTGTTGGTACTCGGCCTGCTCGGCATCTACCTGCTGGGCAAACTCACGCCCTATGAGGAAACCCTCGAACACGGCCCCGCACCCGAGGCCCGGGCCAACCCTTACCTCGCCGCTGAGCACTTTCTGCGCAAACAGGGCCTGCAGGTGCAACGCGCCGATGGCCTGGAGGTCATGAAAGACCTGCCAAGCGCCGGGCAAACCCTGCTGCTGCTCGGCGACCGCAACCGCATGACGCCCAAGCAGGCCGAACGCTTGCTGGCCTGGGCGGCCAAGGGCGGCCACCTGCTGTTTGTTGCCGAACGGTTGTGGGATGAAGATGAAGGCAAGAGCGGCGACCTGCTGCTCGACAGCCTGGGCATCCAGCAATACGAGAGCGAAGAGCTTGACGAGGACGCCAGCGAAGCAGCGGAAGAAGACGCAGCTGCAGAGGACACGGCCGACGCTGAGCCGCAAGCCGAACCGCAGGCTGAGGCAGAAGCAACCACGGATTCAGACAATGCCTATCCGGAGCTGACCCAGCTGTATCTGGAAAACGAAGAGGCGCCGGCCTACTTCAACTTCGACACCGACTTTCACCTCTACGATTCCGAGAACCGTGCCCACGCCTGGGCCAACAGCGACGCCGCCACCCACCTGCTGCAGCTCTACCATGGCGATGGCCTGATCAGCGTGGTCAGCGACAGCTGGATCTGGCAGAACCAGAGCATCGGCGAATACGACAACGCCTGGCTGCTCTGGTACATGACCCAGGACAGCCAGGTCACCCTGCTCTACCGCGCCGACCGCGATGACCTGTTCAGCCTGCTGCTCGAACACTTCCCCCAAGCGCTGGTCACCCTGACGCTGTTGCTGGCATTCGGCCTATGGCACCTGGGCATGCGCCAGGGCCCGCTGCTGTTGCCCGCCAGCCGCAATCGCCGGCAGCTGCAGGAACACCTGCGCGGCAGCGCCGACTTCCTCCTGCGCCACAACGGCCAGCACAGCCTGCTGCAAGGCTTGCAGCAGGATATTCAGCGCCGCGCCCGCCATCGTCACCCCGGTTTCGAACGCCTCGCCGTGGCCGAGCAGTGGCAGGTGCTTAGCCGCCTGACCCGCCAGCCGTCCAGCGTTATCAGCCAAGCCATGCGGCCGTTGCCCAAGCAGCGACTGACCGCCGCCGACTTCACCCGCCAGGTCGCCAACCTGCAAACCCTCAGGAATGCCCTATGACGAGCGAACATACCCCCGAACAGCCGGACAGCGACACCCAAACAGCCCCTGTCGGCGCCGAAATCGTCGAACCTGCTGCCGCCGAAACGCCTGTACCGGCCCCAGCACCAGCTGCCCCGGCAGCCGCCGCGGCCAACCCGAATGCGCAGCGCCAACGTGCCAGCCAGTTGGCTCAGGCGCTACGCGCCGAGTTGCAGAAAGCCCTGATCGGCCAGACGACGGTGATCGACGACGTGCTCAGCGCCCTGATCGCTGGCGGCCATGTGCTGGTTGAAGGCGTTCCCGGCCTTGGCAAGACCCTGCTGGTGCGCGCCCTGGCGCGCTGCTTTGGCGGCGAGTTCGCACGCATCCAGTTCACCCCGGATCTGATGCCCAGCGACGTCACCGGCCACGCCGTGTACGACCTGCAAAGTGAGCAGTTCAAGCTACGCAAGGGCCCGGTATTCACCAACCTGCTGCTGGCGGATGAAATCAACCGAGCGCCGGCCAAGACCCAGGCCGCGCTGCTGGAAGTCATGCAGGAACGCCAGGTCACCCTGGAAGGCCGCGCCCTGAATGTACCGCTGCCGTTTATGGTGCTGGCCACGCAGAACCCGATCGAGCAGGAAGGCACCTATCCGCTGCCGGAAGCAGAACTTGACCGCTTTATGCTCAAGCTGCGCATGGATTACCCCGAGCAGAGCGAAGAGCTGAACATGGTTCGCCAGGTGGCGCGCTCGAGCAAAGCCGACATGCTCGAAGTCACCCCCCTGCGCACCTTGTTACAGGCCCGCGATGTGCTTGCGCTGCAGAAGATTGCCAGTGACCTGCCGATTGATGAACAGGTGCTCGACTACGCCGTGCGCATCGCCCGCGCCACTCGCACCTGGCCGGGCCTGGCCATCGGTGCCGGGCCACGCGCCTCGATTGCCCTGGTACGCTGCGGCCGCGCCCGCGCGCTGCTGCGCGGTGGCGATTTCGTGTTGCCGGATGACATCAAAGGCTGCGCCCTGTCCGTACTGCGCCACCGCGTAAGGCTCTCACCGGAGTTGGATATCGAAGGCCTGTCGGTGGATCAGGTGCTGCAGCAGCTGCTCGATCAGGTTCCGGCACCGCGCCTATGACCCGTCCCTGGCAAAAAACCGCACTTAAAGGCACCCCTGCATGAAGCCCTCGCGCGCGCTGCTGGCGCTGCTCGCCGGTCTGTTCGTTCTCGGCATTGCGCTGGGTATCTGCAGCGCCCTGGGCGTTGCCGTGCCACACAGTTTTACCACGATTTACTGGGGTCTGCTGCTGGTGCTGCTCGGCCTGACGCTGATCGACGCCCTGCTGCTGCGCCAAGTACCTTCGCCGCGCATCGAACGCCATCTACCCGGCAACCTGCCGCTGGGGCGCTGGAGCGAAGTGCGGCTGAATCTACACCACAGCTACACCCGTGCGCTTCAGGTGGAGGTGTTCGACCACTTGCCAGGTGATATGGCCTTCGAACATTTGCCACTCAAGGTCGATCTGCACCCCGGCGAACAGACTCAGGTCAGCTACCGCGTGCGCCCACTGCTGCGCGGGCATTTCCATTTCCCGCAGTGCGAAGTCAGCCTGCCCAGTCCCATGGGCCTGTGGCGCGCCCGCCGCTATCTGCCCGTGGCCGGTGAAACCCGCGTTTATCCGGACTTCGCCCGGCTGTACGGCGCGCAACTGATGGCGGTGGATGACTGGCTCAGCCAGCTGGGCGTACGCCAGCAGCAACGCCGCGGCCTGGGTCAGGAATTTCATCAGCTGCGCGAATTCCGCGACGGCGACACCCTGCGGCAGATCGACTGGAAGGCCACCGCGCGCAAACGCACACCGATTGCCCGCGAATATCAGGATGAGCGCGATCAACAGATCATCTTCCTGCTCGACTGCGGCCGGCGTATGCGCAGCCAGGACGGCGAGCTGTCGCACTTCGATCATGCCCTCAACGCCTCCCTGCTGCTCAGCTACGTGGCGCTGCGCCAGGGCGATGCGGTGGGCCTGTCAACCTTTGCCAGCGAGCAGAACCGTTTCCTGGCTCCGGTCAAAGGCCAGGCGCAGCTGAATGTGCTGCTCAATGCGCTCTACGACCTGCGCAGCACCCAGCAACCGGCGGACTTCAGCGCCGCCGTGGAGAACCTGCTCAGCCGGCAGCGGCGTCGCGCCCTGGTGGTGCTGGTGACCAACCTGCGTGATGAAGATGACCAGGCACTGCTAGGCGCGGTCAAACGCCTGAGCCGCCAGCACCGCGTGCTGGTCGCCAGCCTGCGTGAGGAAGTGCTGGACACCCTGCGCCACACCCCGGTGCAGGATCTCTCCAGCGCCCTGGACTACTGCGGGACCCTGGACTACCTGAATGCCCGCGCTGGCCTGCACGAACGCCTGATTGCCCACAAGGTACCGGTGCTGGATGCACGGCCGAGCGAGCTGGGGCCGCAGCTGGTGAGCAGTTATCTGGCCTGGAAAAAGGCCGGCGTACTCTAGTATTGGCTAATGCCAACGCCGACGTAGGTTGGTGTTGAGCGCAGCGAAGCCCAACAGGCATTGGCGTGTCTCGTTGGGCTTCGTCGCTTTGCTCCTCTGGCCACGCGCCCCGACCCAACCTACGGCTATAACCACGTCACATGCTGCTCCAACGGAAAGCGCAGACGCGGGTTATAGACGCCCTTCTCGTCCTGCTTGCCCACCGCCAGCAGCATGATCGGTAACGCCTGATGCGGGATATCCAGAGTCTTGCGCAGACGCACCTCATCGAAGCCTTCCATCGGGCAGGTGGCATAACCATGACTCTGGAAGGCCAGCATCAGATTCTGCGCCGCCAGTGCCGTGGACTTCACCGCCCAGATGCGCATCTGCGCGCGGCTGTTGGGCGCGCGCATCAGTGGTTTGCGCCAGGCGGCAACGCGCAGCAGCTGACGCTTGAACAGCCCCAACAGACCTAATGGTCCCTGGTTGTACTGTAAGCGCTCCATAAACCTCATCTACAAATGATCCGCAGGCCAGCCAATGCTGAGCTCCAATTTCTTTCTGGAGCCAGCCGTCATGATGCGCCCCGACGCCAAAGTCGAAAAAGTCTATCTATACCCCAAGCCGGTGGATTTCCGAAAATCCATCGATGGCCTGGCCGCCCTGGTCGAGCTGGATATCAAGGTGGCGGTGTTCGACCCGGTGCTGTTCGTCTTCCTCAACCGCGCGCGCAGCCGGGTGAAGATTTTGTATTGGGAGCGCAACGGCTTTTGCCTGTGGCTCAAGCGATTGGAGGCTGAACGCTTCAAGTCGCATCCGGAACCTGGCGAAGATGCGATCGTGCTGACGGCCCAGGAGTTGAACTGGTTGTTGGACGGTATCGACCTGTGGCGCAACCGGCCGCACCAGGTTTTGACCCCTAGGTTCGTCACCTGAGCCGGTATAATCCACGGCATGATTTCTGTGCCCGAAACCCTTCCTGATGACCCCGCCGCGCTCAAGCAATTGCTCGCTGAGGTGTTGTCGTCGGCGCAGGAATTGGCCAAGGACAAGGATGGGCAGATCGAGCGCCTGCGCGAACAAAACGCGCTGTTGATCCAGCGCCTGTTCGGCCGTAAATCCGAGCAGAGCAGCGACCCGGATTCACCGCAGCTAGAGATGTTCAACGAAGCGGAAAGCCTGGCCGAAGCGGCGGCTGAAGCTCCGGCCGCTGAGGTCGAGGAAGAAGTCGTTGCGCCGACCAAGCGCCGCGGCAAGCGCAAGCCGTTACCGGCCGAACTACCGCGTGTCGAGGTCATCCACGAACTGCCCGAACACGAACTGACCTGCGAATGCGGTTGCCGCAAGCAGGCCATCGGCGAAGAAACCAGCGAGCAGCTGGAAATCATCCCGATGCAGGTTCAGGTGATCCGCCACATTCGCAAGACCTATGCCTGCAAGGCCTGCGAAAGCGCGCCGGTCACCGCTGACAAACCGGCCCAACTGATCGAGAAAAGGCTGGCCAGCCCGAGCGTGCTGGCGATGCTGCTGACCAGCAAATACGCCGACGGCATCCCACTGTATCGCTTCGAAAAGATGCTCAGTCGCCATGGCATCGACATCCCCCGGCAGACCCTGGCGCGCTGGGTGATCCAGTGCGGCGAACTGCTACAACCGTTGCTCAACCTGATGCGCGACAGGCTGCTGGACAGTCCGGTGATCCACTGCGATGAAACCCGCGTGCAGGTGCTCAAGGAGCCTGGGCGCGATCCGAGCAGCCACTCCTGGATGTGGGTGCAGACCGGTGGCCCGCCTGGCAAACCGGTGATCCTCTTCGACTACACAACCAGCCGCGCGCAGGAGGTGCCGCTGCGCCTGCTCGACGGTTATCGCGGCTACCTGATGACCGACGATTACGCCGGCTACAACGCCGTGGCCGCACAACAAGGTGTTGAGCGCCTGGCCTGCTGGGCGCATGCGCGGCGCAAGTTCGTCGAAGCGCAAAAGGTGCAACCGAAGGGCAAAACCGGGCGTGCCGACATCGCGTTGGGGATGATCAACAAGCTCTACGGCATCGAGCGCGAACTTAAGGATGCCAGCGATGAACAGCGCTACCGGGGCCGCCAGCAGCACAGCCTACCGCTCCTCGATCAGCTCAAGACCTGGCTGGAGAAAACCCAGCCGCAGGTCACGGCGCAGAATGCCCTGGGCAAAGCAGTGAACTACCTGGCGAGCAACTGGAGCCGACTCGAACGCTACATCGAGGCTGGCCACCTGCCGATCGATAACAACGCTGCCGAGCGCGCGATCCGGCCCTTCGTCATAGGTCGCAAGAACTGGCTGTTCAGCGACACGCCGAAAGGCGCGACCGCCAGCGCCCAACTCTACAGCCTGGTGGAAACCGCCAAGACCAATGGCCAGGAGCCCTACGCCTGGCTGCGCCATGTCCTCGAACGCCTGCCGCTGGCCAACAGCGTTGAAGCCTACGAAGCGCTGCTGCCTTGGAACTGCCAACCAACGACGCCACTGTAAAACGCAAAACCTCTCCAGAGGGAGGTGGGGTCTATGGAGCGCTTACAATCAAACAGCGCATCCGGGTCAACCGGGCGCGGCAACTTGGCGACTTTGCCCGCACGCTGCGCAGACGCGCGAAAGCTCGCTCGGCTGCCGGTGTAGATCAGCTTTTCGAAGGGTTTGCGCAGCTTCAAACGGTCCGGCCAGTCAGCCTGGGCGACTCGATTCAGCACTGCCAGGGCACGGCCCTGTACATCGGAACTCATGGCATCTCACTCCATACGGGGGATGCCATGGATCATGCGCGCGGTCAGGGCAAGCGCCTATGACCGCGCCGACGCGCTTGACTGGCAAAGCAGCCAGTCAGTGTGGAGGGTTACTTGCTGCGGATCTTCTCGACGATGGCGGTGGTGGAACTGTTTTCTACCAGCCCCAGCACGCGCACTTCGCCACCATAGGCGCGGACGATATCGCCACCCACCACGCCCTCGATGCCGTAATCACCGCCCTTGACCAGCACATCAGGCTTGACCGCGCGCAGCAGGTTTTCCGGGGTGTCTTCAGTGAAACTCACCACCCAGTCCACGGCGCCGAGACCGGCCAACACGGCCATGCGGCGGCCCACGGCGTTGATCGGCCGACCCGGGCCTTTCAGGCGGCTGACCGAGGCGTCGTCATTGACCGCTAACACCAGACGATCGCCTTGCGCGCGCGCCTGTTCCAGATAGGTGACATGGCCGGCATGCAGGATGTCGAAGCAGCCATTGGTGAAGACAATCTTCTCGCCATGGGCGCGAGCGTCTTCGATGGCCAGCAGCAGTTGATCCAGGCTCAGCACACCGCGCTCGGAGCCGGCATCACGCTGGATTGCGCGGCGCAATTCCGGGGCACTGATCGCTGCAGTACCCAGCTTACCGACCACAATACCGGCAGCCAGATTGGCCAGCGCCACCGCATTCGGCAGTTCCTCGCCCGCTGCCAGACTGGCTGCCAGGGTAGAAATCACCGTATCGCCGGCACCGGTCACGTCGAACACTTCACGGGCACGCGCCGGCAGGTGCAACGCTGGGTGCTCTGGGCGCAGCAAGGTCATACCATGCTCACCACGGGTCACCAGCAACGCACCCAGCTCCAGCTCCGCCATCAGTGCCGCGCCCTTGGCCACCAGCTCGGACTCATCGCGGCAATGGCCGACGATGGTTTCGAACTCGTGCAGGTTCGGCGTAATCAGGCTGGCGCCGCGGTAGATGGAGAAATCCTTGCCCTTGGGGTCGGCCAGCACAGCAATGCCTTTGCTGCGCGCCAGCTGCACCAGCGCCTGATGGTTCTGCAGCGCGCCTTTGCCGTAGTCCGAGAGAATCAGCACCTTGATGCCGTCCAGCTGCTCTTCCACACTCGCAGCCAGGGCCGCGCTGTCGGTGCGGAACGGCTCCTCGAAGTCCATGCGCAAAAGCTGCTGATGACGGCTCATCACGCGCAATTTGACGATGGTCGGCTGGTCTTTGATCGTCTGGAAAAAGGTTTTTACGCCAACCGCCTGCAGGCTGTTGCGCAGGCTTGCGGCGGCTTCATCCTCACCAGTCACGCCGAGCAAGGTGGCTGGCGCACCAAGGGCCGCGATGTTCAGCGCGACGTTGGCCGCGCCGCCCGGACGGTCTTCGATCTGCTCGACCTTGACCACTGGCACCGGCGCTTCCGGCGAAATCCGCGAAGTGCCGCCATGCCAATAACGATCGAGCATGACATCGCCCACCACCAGAACGGCGGCCTGGTCGAAACGCGGCATGGACACTTTCATAAACACTCCAGAAACGGCAGAACAGATTGCCGGGAATCATAACATTGGCTGACCACTACGCTGGCTAACCGCCGAGCGTACGCACCCAGAACAGTTCATGGCGGCGCACCGCCTTGCGGAAGAATTCGTCTTCACCGGTAGCGGGCCAGCGCCGCCCGACCAGCACACGCTGAATCCAGCGGCGGAGACGCCGTTTAACCGGCAACGGGCCTTGTAAATCGTGCTGCATGGCCAACGCCATGGCTTTATCCAGTTGCTGCGCGGCATCCAGGCACGGGCTCCACAGCCCATCAGCCGGCAGCGCTTCGATGGCCGGCGGCAGGGCAATGCCAAAACCGGCCGGCCCCATGGGCCAACGGTCGTTGTCGTGCAGATGATTGGCGTAAAACAGCAACGTTTTCGGCTTGTGCCGGCTCAGCTCAATCGCCTCCAACAGCGCCTGGGTGCTGGCGACGTGGTCGCTGTGCGGGTCCAGCTGCGGGTGCGGGGTGACGACAACCTCAGGCTGGTAGTGCTCAAGCGCAGCCACCAGATCCGCCAGCAGATTGCGCCAGCTGGGCACACCATCGGTATCGCCGGGAAACGGCAGGGCATTGTTCGCGCGCACGCTGCGAATATCCGCTTCACCGGACTCACGCGAACCGAACGCCTGATCAGGCAGGGCCTGCATCGCCGGCAACTGCAGGCAGTAATAGCCGAGCTGCAAGCACTGGCTTTGCGGTACACCGCCCCACAGCGGCACAGCCAAGCTGTCCCAGGCACGCAGGCGGCCTTTGAGCCGAGCGGCAGCCGCTTGTTCCAGACCCAGGGGCTGATAGGCCTCAGCCTCAATTTCGCCCTGCGTGAGGGTCAGGATGCTGATCTCACGCGCCCGACTGTACAGGCCAAAGGCGGCCAGTTCAGCGTCGTCGGAATGCGGCGCGATAATCATCAAACGCTGCTCGGCGTAGTCCGGGTTGCGTTGCGCATGGAGCGTGACGAGCGGATCCAGACGGCAAAACCGACCACGCAGCGACAGCTTGCCCTGCGCCAATAGCTCGCCCTGTCCGGACAGATTCAGATAGCGCCGCCCGTCCACGCCCCGCTCAAAATCCTGACGGTCGTTGCCGATCAGCACATAAGGATCAAACCAACGGCCCAGCCAACTGGCTTTTATGAGCACCTGCAGAATCAGGGCATCCGCCGCCTCCAGTTCGCCTTCCAGCCTCACGCAACCCGCGTCTATGCGACCATTTACGGCGCGGGTCGACTCGGCAAAGGCATAGCTGTAGTCATCGCCGGGCGAATAGAACAGGTGATCAGCAAACCAGGCCTCATGCGCAACCCAACCCAGCACTAGAAGGATCGGCACCCACCACCAGGCGACCAGCACGCCAACGAGCGCCAACACAACAAGTGCCAAAAGCAACGCGATGCGCTTTTGCCGGCGATGGCGCTTGAGCAGGATATGTTTACGAGCTGACATAATCAGACCTGATAAACCGCAACGCGGTTGCACCAGCGGTCTTTGTATTCGCGATCAGCCCGGCCAAAGGAATAGCGCAGCGGCTTACCCAGCGCGCGCGCCTCACTCCAGGCGGTCTGCGTATTGATAAAACTCAGCACGCTGCCGGGGCTAAATTCGCGGTTTTGCGGATCAACGCCGCCGTTGATGTATTCCAGGCTGACCCACTGCGGCGCTTCGACGCGGTACAGCACCTGAATCGCCACTGGCTGATCATTCAGGTAGATCAGCGAGCCGGTCATAAAGTCACGCATCAGGCTGAACACCTCAGCTAGATGCGCCTTACCGGTGGCTTCAAAACCCCAGCGACGCTGAAACAGCTCAGCATAAATCACCGCCTGCTCGGCTGCGGAAAGCTCCAGCATCGGCCGAATCACTCCGCCCGCCTCTTCCAGCAAACGCTGCTCACGACGCTGGTTGTAGCGGAACTTTTTGCTGTATTCCTCAGGCTCGCGCGCCAAGGCCAGGCCCTCTGGCTGCTCACGCAGGGTGCTGATCGCAGCGGCATTGAGCATTGAAATATAACGACCGCGATGGCGCAGCGAGACGCAGGCTGAGGGCGCGATCGGAAGAATCAATTCCGCATTGCCTAAGTCGAACAGGCCGCGTTTGCCCTGCTGCTTGAGCACATCCTTGGACAACGCCAGGTGCCGCCCCCAGGTCGGAATAGCGGCTTGCAACTCGCCACCGGCAAACCAGCCCAGGTAACGCACCGGCAAACCCGCGAATTCAGCCAGGCGCTCAACCACCTGCGGATGGGTGGCGACACTGCCGCCAAACCGTTGCCAGGCGTCGGCGTACTCAGCTCCCTCGATGACCATCCAGCCACGCTCGCGCCAGGCGCGCAAATGGCTGAGCATCAGGAGCTTGGTTCCATGTTCATGTCGATATCTTCTGCAAAATCGCGGGCATGCAGACGCGCGTAGTAGCCATTAAGTGCCAATAGCTGCGCATGAGTGCCGCGCTCAACGATTTCGCCCTGTTCCATCACCAGAATCAGATCGGCTTTCTCGATCGTGCTCAGGCGATGGGCAATCACAATAGTGGTGCGCCCTTCAACAACCTTATCCAACGCAGCCTGAATATGCCGCTCAGACTCGGTGTCCAGCGCTGACGTCGCTTCATCCAGAATCAACATTGGCGCATCCTTGAGCAGTGCACGAGCGATCGCCAAGCGCTGACGTTGGCCACCCGAGAGCAGCACTCCATTCTCGCCAACGAGCGTGTCATACCCCTGCGGCATCTTCTCGATAAACTCGGCAGCGTAAGCATCCTCTGCAGCACGTTTAACAGCATCCAGGGGGGCATCGCACAAATCACCATATGCAATGTTGTTACGCACGGTGTCATTGAACAGCGTGACATGCTGAGTCACCAGAGCAATATGGCGACGAAGGTTACGCAGTGTGTACTCTTCTACATCCAGGGCATCGAGCAAAATCTGACCTTGCTCATGGTGGTAGAAACGTGGAATCAAACTCGCCAACGTGGACTTACCGCTACCAGAACGCCCCACCAACGCCACCATCTGCCCTGGCTCAGCAATAAAGGAAATGTTGTTGAGTACCGGCTTTTCACTGGTCGGATACTGGAAGCTGAGATTGCTGACCTGCAAACGCCCAGTGACTCGCTCACGCGCCTGAGTACCGACATCGACCTCCGAAGACTCATCCAGTTGCTCGAAAATACTCTCTGCTCCGGCCACCCCTTTCTGAATAGTCGAGCTGACCTCAGACAGCTGACGAATCGGCTTGGGTAAAAGACCGGCCAGCGTAATATACGCAACTAAATCGCCCGCACTGGCATCCCCACGCAACAACAGAACCAAGAACATCAAAACGGCCATGGCGCTGTAGATCACCAACTGCAGGCTCGGGGTGTAGACCGCACCTGTTTTAACCATTTTTAGCTGCTTAAGCCGATTATCCTCACTGGCAGCCTGGAAGCGTTGTTGCTCATAGCGCTCCCCCCCAAAACTACGAACGACTCGATAACCCTGAATTGTTTCCGAAGCCACATGGGTGACATCCCCCATTGCCACTTGACTCTTTTTACTTTGTTTACGAAATTTTTTACTCGTACTGGATACCATTAAACCAATAACAGGCAGTATCGCAACCATCACCAGAGTGAGTTTCCAATTCATCCACAGCAACGTTGCGAAAAGAAAGACGACCGTCATTCCCTCACGCACCACCACCTTGATCGCATCTGTAGCAGCGCCTGTGACCATGGTGACGTTATAAGTGAGCCTTGAAATCAGGTGACCTGAATTGTGGCTATCAAAATATCGATTCGGCAGCGTTAGCAGGTTGTTGAATAACGCGATGCGCAGATCCTGAACCAAGCCCATGGAAACTTTGGCCAAGTAAAAGTTTCCAAGGAATGAACCAATTCCCTGCCAAAGAGCGATTAGTACAATAAGCAGCGGGACTGCCTGAAGCAGTTTGAGCTGGGCGAGCCAGGGCGCATGCTCTTGCATCCAAGGTACGCCGGAAAAAAGCCCAACATTGGGGTCACCCAAGCCATCCACAAAGAACTTAAGGATGTAACCAAGCATTGGCTGAGTTGAAGCGAAGATCAGAAAACCAACAATACTGATCAAAAACATACCAATGTACGGTTTCACGTACCCCAGCAATCGAAAGTAGACTTTCAGGCTACTCGGCTGGGCCGCGTCATCTTTCACATCACTCATCAATCAACTCGCTTCAATACAGACGTGCCGCAGTTTATCACTGTGCGGTTGTGCAACGAGGGCAAGCGTTAGCGCCAGCGGAAACCAGATTACAAACCACTCAGCCCTAGGCGTACCCCATAGACTGGCTGCATCGAATTGAAGCGCCACTAGCGAGACAACCAATGTTCCGAACACCAGCCGACCTTCGGCGGAAAAACGATGTCGCCACGCAATATGAAATGCGCTTAGCCACAGACCGATCCACAAGGCCACACCAGGTAACCCCAATTCAACTGCGGCATGGGTAAAACTATTGTGCGTGTGATCGAACCCCTCGGGGTAATTAAATGTCACAACGCGATAATCGGTGCCGATGCCTAACCCGAGCAAAGGGTTTTGCAAGAACATGTCGAGACTCGCCTGAAAAATTTCTGGCCGGTACGACAGGCCGCGCGCGAGGATGAGCGGCGCAAACAGCTCGTAGCCTACCCAGCAAACAAGCATTATCGCCGCACTACCGAGCCACACAGCTCGCCCGCCACGAAGCAAAAGCAAGGAAAAAACACCAACTATCAACGCCAGTATTGCCCCGCGGCTCTGCCCTAGCAGAACAAACGCTAAAGCGAATAGCATCAATACACCCCATATAATGCATGGCCAGACACGAGAAGGCTTGAACCGTGCCCCCCAAATCACTACCAGCGCCATCACGTATGCCCCGAGAATTGGATGCCCCAATTGCCCGACGCCCTCAAGTCGAACACTGATAGGCTGCAAATCGCGAATATAAAAGAGGTAAATACTGACAAAACAAGCAAAGGCCAAGCCTACAAAGCCAACCGATAGCCCCTGCCATATCCTCCGAGGCTGCTCAGCGCCCAATAACGCCAGAGAAACAAGAAATAGCACAACATACAAAACGCGCTTCAGTTCTCTCGATGGCTCCTCAGCCCCAGTCCACACTGCGCTCAACGCGGCCCACGCCAAGAAGAGAACTAAACACGAGCAGAACAGCCGACTTTTTCGCCAAATGCCCAGCAGGTGCTTGCGAAAGATCACCATCGCCAACAGGCCAGGCAACCAGAGCAACACAACCAGTGCTTGCTGATAAATTTTATTGCTGGGGGCCCATGCAATACCCATCAAAAACCACAAATAACCGCACGTTATCAGCAGCATTATTCCTGTCGCTTGAATCCTCAACTTCAACTCCTAAGGATGGTCTGAAGTAGCCATGTATTTCTGGCTGACTTCAGCCCCCGCCGATTTTGAAAGCGGCAAATCGATCAAAAACGATCAGATTACCCATTCATTTCTGTGTTTTTAGCCGCCGCGAGTAGCTCGCGGCAGCCATTTCCCGCATTACAGGCGCACCTCTCCTGCATTGGTCAGTAAATGTCGGCGTGCCATCCACAGGTTCGACAGCGCGAACAGCGTCACCAGTTGCGCCGTGTTCTTGGCCAAGCCACGGAAGCGTGTCTTTACATAACTGAACTGACGCTTGATCACCCGGAACGGGTGCTCAACCTTGGCGCGCACCTGGGCCTTGGCCTTCTCGATCTTGCGTTTGGCTTTGTACAGCGGGCTGCTCTTACCCAGCTTCTTATAGGTGCTGCGGCGGGCAGCAACCTGCCAGATCACCTCGCGCCCATCATGTTCGGGGCGCTTTTCGACGCCGGTATAACCCGCATCGGCGCACACCACGTTTTCCTCGCCGTGCAGCAACTTGTCGACCTGAGTGACATCCGCCACGTTGGCCGCCGTGCCTACCACGCTGTGTACCAGCCCCGACTCGTCATCCACGCCAATGTGCGCCTTCATGCCGAAGTAGTATTGGTTGCCCTTCTTGGCCTGGTGCATCTCTGGGTCGCGTTTGCCGTCCTTGTTCTTGGTCGAACTCGGCGCATTGATCAGCGTGGCATCGACGATGGTGCCTTGGCGCAACGACAGGCCACGGTCGCCAAGATAGCCATTGATGACGGCCAGGATGCCGGCAGCCAACTCATGTTTCTCCAGCAGACGACGGAAGTTGAGGATGGTGGTTTCGTCGGGGATACGTTCCAGGCTCAGCCCGGCGAACTGCCGCAGGATAGTGGTCTCGTACAGCGCTTCTTCCATCGCCGGGTCGCTGTAGCCGAACCAGTTCTGCATCAGGTGCACACGTAGCATCGCCATCAGCGGATAGGCCGGCCGACCGCCTTCACCCTTGGGGTAATACGGTTCGATCAGTGCGATCAAACCCTTCCACGGCACCACCCGATCCATCTCGATCAGGAACAACTCTTTGCGGGTCTGCTTGCGTTTGCCGGCGTACTCGGCATCGGCGAAGGTCATTTGCTTCATCGGAAAACTCGGCGGGTGGCGTCCGGGCATTTTGCCAAAATCAGGAAGTCTTATTCAGAGTTTCCCTAACGCCCAGGGCACTCAGCGGGCGGCTCAATCTAAAAAAGGGGTATTCTATGCCGTATCTAACATTCGATGCCTTACGTAATGAACACCACCCCACAACTCGCCTATCTCGCCTTCGGCGCAGACATTTACCAACGCGAGGCGGTTTTCAGCATAGCCAGCGCGCTCGCTCATTCAGCACTCTGCCCAAACGATCGGCAGTTTGAGATTCGGGTCTTTACCGACAACCCTCAGCTCTACACGAGACTTCCCGTCACAACTTGCACCATAGACCCTACCTGGGATGGTCCTCACCGCTACCATTTCAGGATCAAACATGCCGTCTTGCTTAACGTACTCAGTGAGTATGAAAAAGCTGTACTGATTGACACTGACACGTTTTTCCGTGCCTCTCCTGACTCGCTTTTCGAGCGCGTTACCAGTGGTCACCTGCTCTGCAATGCTATCGGAGCGACTCTCGGAGAATCGCCATCGTTTCCCAGCCAGTCAGCCACCCACCTCAAGCAGTCAGGGCTCTGGAAAACGAACTTGCGCCAGACGAACTCTGGTGTAATCGGCTTAACCACACTTGACAAAGGGGTTCTCGAACACTCAATTAAGCTGATGGATGACCTGCGCCCACTGGTACCTGAACTCTATACGCTAGAAGAATTCAGCTTAGCTCTGGCAGCACATGGCCAGCTTCAACTCAACGCCTGCACCGACCTCATACACCACTACTGGAGTCGCAAGGCGCAGTTCAGAGCCAAAATCCAAGCGTGGCACACAAAGCACCACGCTGAGCCTCTGAGCAAAGCTGCGATGGCAGATGTACTGCTCGTGAATGATCGCCTACCACGACCGCCACAGCCTTATCGAGGCTGGCAAAAAACATTGACCGCGTTAATCGCCAAAGAGCGCCGACAGCTTCTGCGTGAACTGCTTTATGGATGTCATACCTACGCCAACGAGTTTGACTGCGCTTGTGCAGAGGCCTGGTGGGATAAAGCATTAGTCAATGTCGAAAAACGACTGGGAAAACCGCTGAGTACTGAGCAAATAACGCTATGGCTTGCAGACCCATTGTTAAAACTGCTAGCGGGCAGCCACTACGACACCATGCAAGCCCACCTGCTTGACCGCTTCAATGTCAAGCAGGCCGTTTAAAGCAAAGGACACACGATGCTCAGCACAAAACACCTGACCGATAGCGCGCTGGCGACCCTGACCACTGATGCGAAAGTACTCGAAGAAGACAGCCTGGGACCCAAGGTTTATCGCCTCACCAACGGCCACTTCCTTAAGCTTTTCCGGCGCAAACGCTTGATTTCCTCAGCCCTGCTCAGACCGTATTCCATACGTTTTTATCAAAATGCAGAGCGTCTGGCTAAATTAGGCATTCCAACGCTAACGCCTATGACGCTGTACACCTTCCCTGAAAAGCAGCTCAGCGCCGTTCTCTATGCACCGCTTCCAGGCCAGACGCTCAAGGAGCTGTACCTGCAAGATCCCGGAAGCTTCATCACGCGCCTGCCGGCTCTCTGTGACTTTATTCGCGCACTTCACAGAAAAGGCATTTACTTCCGCTCACTCCACCTGGGCAACATCGTGCTGACCCCACAAAACACCTTGGGGCTAATTGATGTTGCCGATATGGCATTTCACCGCCGGCCACTGTCAAGAGCCAAGGCAGCACGCAATCTCAAGCACTTCGCCCGTCTGCTGCGGCAAATGGAAATTGCAGAACGCTTTCCAATGGCCGAATTATCGGCAGCCGTTCTAAACTAACGCGCAAGCAAACGCTGGTAAAACACCTCGAAGCGCGCCCAAACGCCCTCGGCATCCATACCAGCACGTTGCACGTGAGCAAGGGCACCGAGGTCTTCTGTCAGCACAGTATTGAGCGCATCACGCCAGGCCTCGGTAGCGAACGGCAAAAGCCCTGTAGCGCCGTTGAGCTGTTCACGAAAGACGGCTAAATCACTCGCCAAAACCGGTACACCTGCAATCACTGCCTCAGGCAAAACCAACCCCAACCCCTCCTGTTCCGACGGAATGCATATCAGATCAAACGCAGAGTAAAGTCGCGGGACCTCGGCATGATGACCAGTCAAATGAACCTGGTTAATCACGCCCAACTCTTCAGCAAGGGCTGCCAGATGTTGGCGCTCAACGCCCTCACCGACAATCACAAGACGATCCTCGGGGTTGTTCAGGAGCCAACCCGCGGCAGCAGTCACCAGACGACTAAAGCCTTTCTCTGGCACCAGGCGGCCCACCGCGCCAATCGTCCGTCCGGCACCTGGCGGAATTCCAAGGGCACGCTGCGCGGCTTCTCGCGCCATAAGCGAGGATCGAAATGCCACGGGTTCGATCGCTACACGCCCGTTCAGCACCTTTAAGCCGACCTGCGCTTCAAGCTCAGCAGCCAACGTGGCAGAAACCGCAACCAGATCCAGACGACCCGCAGGAAAGCGTCTCAAGAGAGCAATATGTGCGGCCTTTAGCCGTTTTGAGCCATGAAACATCACCACAGCTCGTGCAGCGGTCAACTTTTCCAACAAGGGGAGAATGAAAGCTGCCACACCGATGCCGTCGATAAGTACCACGCGGGGCGGTTGCTGCATCAGTCGCTTGGCCAGCTGCCGTCGAGCCAGCACACGCTGTAGCGCCCCCAAAAGCCCTGCACCCTTGATTCGCGCCGTGGAAAGACCGAGCGCGGTAACGCGCCCCACATCAGCAAGCGGTGCGGCATCACCTGACTGCAATAGCAGCGTTTCTACAGGTTCACCGGGCTTACCCAGCTGGAGAATCTGCCGATGCACCTTATGCACGGAGACGAAGGCTGCACCACCGCTCCACATAACGTTCAGAACGCTCACAATCACTCCTTAATTGGACTGCCAGGCCTTCAGATCAACTTCCACCTGGCCAGCAGACGAAGAAACCACGGCGAATGTTTGTGAACACGTAATGTAGGACGCATGGCCTCGGCGATTGCATGCCCGATTGCTGCAAAGCTGTAACGCTGCTCCACCAGCACTCTACCGGCCTCTGCAATCATCTGGGCTCTTTCCGGGTCGGCGCGCAACATGCCAAATTTTTCGCGCAGTTCGGGAATATTGCGGTACAGCACCAGGTTATGCATATCGACAAAACCCAGCGCCGCATTTTCTTCGGCACCCTGGTCATAGGCGAGTAATACACACCCCACGGCCATCGCCTCAAAGTTCTTGATCATGTATTCACCCATCCCGACATCTGCGCTTACGAAGAAACGGATACGGTTGAGTGTGTCGTTATATTCCTGGCCGGATTGCGTCTTGGTGACCAACAGGTTCTCGACGGACGCCAACTCATCCAGCAGTGCCTTGCGCCCGCTGTAGGCCACGCTCTTGGTGCTGCCAATAAAGGCCAACTCGATATCACGCGCCAGACCTTGATAGGTCATCAGCCCCTGGTCGTAGCCTTTGGGCACGAAAACAGCATCGAACCCTTCGGCACGCAAGCGCTGGCTGACTTGGGCACCGGAGCTGATGATACGCACCCAGGGCATACGCCGGTAGTGGGCGCTGAACTTGCCCGTGTATTTGCACGGAATATAGTTTTGATAAGCGTCGTGCTCGAGAATCACCACATTGGGCAGCGTGCGAATGAAGCGCCATTGGCGCATCTCTTTCTTGAAGCGCAGGAAGAAAAGAACCCTGTCGTAACGGGACAGATCAACGTGCTCGCGGAAATAGCGTTTCAGATTGGCCTGCTCATCGCTACTCAGCCAACGAATGTCGCAGCTGTCGCATGAGGCGGCGATGCCGTCATACAGCCTGTCTAAGATTGCACGCTGCTCGGCTTGAACCAGAAAAAGCACGTTCACTGACACACCTCAAAAACGCTATCCATAATCGCCTATGAGAACAGCGCAATAGCTGCCCCGAAGCATCTATACAGCGAGCAACCGCCACGAAAGCAGAAGCAGAGCCTGTCGTTGAATCCGCTAGAGCGTCCCACTTGGTAGTTGCAACAGTTCGGCCAAACGCTGCTTATGCCGCCGGCTGAGGACTTTACTCCAGGGCTGATTGCTCAGCGCGTAGCCTTTGACTACGACTTTTCGCCTTAGGGATCCTCTGAAGTAGCCATGCGTTTCAGGCCGACTTCAGCCTCCGCTGATTTTGAAAGCGGAAAATCGATCAAAAACGATCATATCATCCGCTTATTTTTGTGTTTTTAGCCGCCGCGAGCACCTCGCGGCGGCTATTGCCCATATTACGGGCGCACCTCTCCTGCAGTTGCCAGTAAATGTCTGCGTGCCATCCACAGGTTCGACAGCGCAAACAGCGTGACCAACTGCGCCGTGTTCTTGGCCAGGCCGCGGAAGCGCGTCTTCACATAGCCGAACTGCCGCTTGATCACCCGAAACGGGTGCTCGACCTTGGCGCGCACCTGGGCTTTGGCCTTCTCGATCTTGCGCTTGGCTTTGTATAGCGCGCTGCGCTTATCGAGTTTCTTGTAGGTGCTGCGGCGTGCCGCCACCTGCCAGATAACCTTCCGACCCTCATGCTCCGGACGCTTTTCCACACCGGTGTAACCTGCGTCGGTACAAACCACGTTCTCGTCGCCATGCAGCAGCTTATCCACCTGGGTGACGTCCGCCACGTTGGCCGCCGTGCCCACCACGCTGTGCACCAGTCCAGACTTGTCATCCACACCGATGTGGGCCTTCATGCCGAAGTAGTACTGGTTGCCCTTCTTGGTCTGGTGCATCTCCGGGTCGCGTTTACCGTCTTTGTTTTTGGTCGAGCTGGGCGCATTGATCAACGTCGCATCGACGATGGTGCCCTGGCGCAGGGACAGGCCGCGATCCCCCAGGTAGCCGTTGATCACAGCCAAGATGCCAGCCGCCAGTTCGTTTTTTTCCAGTACGCGACGGAAGTTGAGGATGGTGGTTTCGTCAGGGATACGCTCCAGGCTCAACCCGGCGAACTGCCGCAGAATGGTCGTTTCGTACAGCGCCTCTTCCATCGCAGGATCGCTGTAACCGAGCCAGTTTTGCATCAGATGAACACGCAGCATCGCCATCAACGGGTACGCCGGGCGACCGCCTTCACCCTTGGGGTAATGTGGATCGATCAGGGCAATCAAGCCCTTCCACGGCACCACCCGATCCATCTCGATCAGGAACAACTCTTTGCGGGTCTGCTTGCGCTTGCCGGCGTACTCGGCATCGGCGAAGGTCATCTGCTTCATCGGAAAACTCGGTGGGTGGCGTCCGGGCATTTTGCCAAAATCAGGAAGACTTATTCAGAGTTTCCTTAGGGATGGTCTGAAGTAGCCATGTATTTCTGGCTGACTTCAGCCCCCGCCGATTTTGAAAGCGGCAAATCGATCAAAAACGATCAGATTACCCATTCATTTCTGTGTTTTTAGCCGCCGCGAGTAGCTCGCGGCAGCCATTTCCCGCATTACAGGCGCACCTCTCCTGCATTGGTCAGTAAATGTCGGCGTGCCATCCACAGGTTCGACAGCGCGAACAGCGTCACCAGTTGCGCCGTGTTCTTGGCCAAGCCACGGAAGCGTGTCTTTACATAACTGAACTGACGCTTGATCACCCGGAACGGGTGCTCAACCTTGGCGCGCACCTGGGCCTTGGCCTTCTCGATCTTGCGTTTGGCTTTGTACAGCGGGCTGCTCTTACCCAGCTTCTTATAGGTGCTGCGGCGGGCAGCAACCTGCCAGATCACCTCGCGCCCATCATGTTCGGGGCGCTTTTCGACACCGGTATAACCCGCATCGGCGCACACCACGTTTTCCTCGCCGTGCAGCAACTTGTCGACCTGAGTGACATCCGCCACGTTGGCCGCCGTGCCTACCACGCTGTGTACCAGCCCCGACTCGTCATCCACGCCAATGTGCGCCTTCATGCCGAAGTAGTATTGGTTGCCCTTCTTGGCCTGGTGCATCTCTGGGTCGCGTTTGCCGTCCTTGTTCTTGGTCGAACTCGGCGCATTGATCAGCGTGGCATCGACGATGGTGCCTTGGCGCAACGACAGGCCACGGTCGCCAAGATAGCCATTGATGACGGCCAGGATGCCGGCAGCCAACTCATGTTTCTCCAGCAGACGACGGAAGTTGAGGATGGTGGTTTCGTCGGGGATACGTTCCAGACTCAGCCCGGCGAACTGCCGCAGGATAGTGGTCTCGTACAGCGCTTCTTCCATCGCCGGGTCGCTGTAGCCGAACCAGTTCTGCATCAGGTGCACACGTAGCATCGCCATCAGCGGATAGGCCGGCCGACCGCCTTCACCCTTGGGGTAATACGGTTCGATCAGTGCGATCAAACCCTTCCACGGCACCACCCGATCCATCTCGATCAGGAACAACTCTTTGCGGGTCTGCTTGCGTTTGCCGGCGTACTCGGCATCGGCGAAGGTCATTTGCTTCATCGGAAAACTCGGCGGGTGGCGTCCGGGCATTTTGCCAAAATCAGGAAGTCTTATTCAGGATTTCCTTAGCTCCTCGGCGTATCCACAACCGCAGGCTTCAGCATAAGGATCGGCGCGCATCACCGCGGCGTAATACGCCAGCCTGGCAAGCGAACGGGCTTTGCCAGGAACAAATAGACTTCTCACGCGATAGTCGAGTCGCTGCCACCAGACAGGCTTGGGTTTGGAGGTCGGGACCTCGCGCACCGCCTGTACGGCCTGCACTGAAAACGCCTCGCCATAGCGCTGAAAAAACGTAGCGATCATGTGGCGCCAGTAGTTCTTACCTGAGAAGTAATGCATGACGACACCTTGCGCCTGTGCAGGTCGGCCCAAGTGCCTGGCGGCTACACCCATGGCGAACTGCTCGATCACGTGGATCCTGGGAACCATCGGGTGCAGTTCATCGATCAGGGCCAGGGTTTCATTCATCAGGTGTGACGCCTCAACCTGAAAGCCCAGAACACCCGAATTGATCAGCAGCATCTGCTGATCAACACCATGATTTTCTGCCAGGTAAGGCGCCAGGACGTCATGCATCACATCGCCCTTGTACTCTTTCCAGACACCTTCAATTTCGTCGACCAGCCAGGATGAACCCGCGAGACGCTCAAACAGCTTGAGCGGTGAAGCCAGAAAGAAGGTATCCGTATCAATGAATATGCTTTGATCCGCATACGCCAACGCATCACGAATAGCCGCCTTGCGTCGGTGCAGATAGGCAGCAGGCCCCGTCCAGCTCGCCAAGGTAGCCGCATCAAGCATGATCAGATCGACAGGCCAGCCGCTGAACTGTTCTGGTTCATCGGTATAAAGCAAAATGCGCGGACACTCGCCACGTGCGTGATGCAACGCGGAAAGGATGCTGAACTTGGCCTCACGGTGATACTCAGGCTTGCCCCCATACACGAGGTAAACAAGCTGATTAGGCTCACGACTGACCATTACCGGCCTCCTGCACTATGCGACTCACACAAGGCCGCGACCAGAAATGCGCGCGAGCAATCTCATCCGTAAAATTGGTCTTTACACGCTCAGTACCCAGCGGGCCAAGCCTACCCACGGCAGCAGACCGCAGTCGAGCGGCCAGCACGGTGTGCCCCCCCTGCGCGAACAAGGCGCTTGAGTCGCCGACCACCTCAGGCGCCCCACCACAATCCGTAGCCAGCACCTGCACATCGGCCGCCATCGCCTCCAGTAACACCATCCCAAATGGTTCATGATCTGAAGTCAGGGCAAACACATCAAACGCTTTGAAATAGTTCCGGCCATCGGCAACTTGACCGAGAAAACACACCGACGCATCCACGCCCGACTCGCGGGCAAGCGCTTTTAATGGAGCTTCTAGCCGACCACTGCCCATAATCGCCAGCAGACTGCCTTCCGGTAGCTGCGGCAAGGCCTCGGCAAACCCCCGAATCAGGGTTGCCTGATCCTTGTCGGGGTGCAGGCGCCCGACATTGCCGACCACCCAGGCATCCAGAGGCAAGCCCAGGTGCTCACGCGCCGCTTCGCGCGAAACCTGCGCTGCCTGAACGGCGTGAAGATCGATACGGTTGTACAGCGTTTCGATACGTTCGAACGACCAGTTCGGCAGGCAGGCCCGCATGTCATCGCGCACCGCATTGGAAACGCCGAGCAAGGCCAGGCGCTTGCGAAAGAAGTTGGCAAATAGCTGGCGCGTTCGCCGCTTGTAGTCGCCAAACGCATGATGCACACCGATGACTGGGAGATCGCTGCCCAGCAGGGCGATGTAGATCGGTTTGAAGCGATGGGCGATGCAGAATTTGAAGTCGCGCGAGGCGCCGATGCGCTTGAGATCGCGGATCGCCTTGAGCTTGAGGCCGCGAACGTCGCGACTCGAGTAGTCAAGGAAAAGCACCTCGTCAGACGCAGAGCCTTGCTCAACCGCAGCGCTCGGCTTACCCGTCAGGTACACCGTGCACACTTTAAAGGGCGTACCAGCAAAGAGCGCGGCGTACTGCCGCGCGCAATCGAGGAAGGGGCCGCCATAGCCGTGACAGAACTGCAGCACCCACGGCTGAGCAGCCTCAGCGACCTCAGACGTTGTCATACCAATCCTTGCCATCCTTGACCACCAGGATGTCTTCCATGATCAGGTACTGCAGGTCGGAGCCGTAGAACATGTTCAGCGCGTCAGTCGGCGAGCAGATCATCGGCTCGCCGCGGCGGTTCAACGAGGTGTTCAGCGACACGCCGTTGCCGGTGAGTTTCTCCAGTTCCAGCATCATGTCGTAATAGCGTGGGTTGTATTCGCGTTTGAGCACCTGGGCGCGCGAGGTGCCGTCTTCGTGCACCACTTCACCGACGCGGGTCTTCCACTCGTCGTTGACTTCAAAGGTGAAGGTCATAAACGGGCTCGGGTGGTCGACCTTGAGCATCTGCGGGCCGACGGTGTCGAGCATCGACGGGCAGAACGGCCTCCAGCGCTCGCGGAACTTGATCTGCTCGTTGATCCGGTCAGCCACACCGGCCACGCTCGGGCAACCGATGATCGAACGACCGCCAAGGGCGCGCGGACCGAACTCCATACGGCCCTGGAACCAGGCCACGGGATTCGCGTCGACCATGATCTTGGCGATGCGCTGCGGCATATTGTCGATCTGTTTGAACACCGGCTTGCTCGGGTGACGAGCACAGGCGGCGATCACGTCCTCGTTGCTGTAGGACGGGCCGAGGTAGACGTGCTCCATCTTTTCCACCGGCACGCCGCGCTGGTGCGAAATATAGGCAGCCGCGCCGACCGAAGTACCGGCATCGCCGGACGCCGGCTGCACGAACAGCTCTTTTACATCGTCGCGCGCGATGATCTTCTGGTTCAGTTTGACGTTCAGCGCGCAGCCGCCGGCGAAGGCGATTTTGCCGGTCTCGCGGATGATGTCACCGAGGTAGTACTCCATCATCTCCAGCGCCAGCTTCTCGAACAGCGCCTGCATGCTGGCGGCGTAGTGAATGTAAGGATCATCCGCAATGTCGCCCTGGCGCTTCGGCCCCAGCCATTCGATCAGCTTGGGTGAGAAGTAGTAACCCTTGCCGTTTTCCTTGTAGCGGCGGAAACCGATGACGTTGGCATACTCGGTGTTGATGATCAGCTCGCCGTTCTCGAACTTGGCCAGGCGCGAAAAATCGTACTTGGCAGCATCGCCATAGGGCGCCATGCCCATGACCTTGAACTCGCCGTCGAGCATGTCGAAGCCGAGGAACTCGGTGATCGCGCCGTACAGGCCGCCGAGCGAATCCGGGTCGAAGAATTCCTTGATCTTGTGGATCGTGCCGTTCTCGCCGTAACCGAAGAAGGTAGTGGCGTACTCGCCTTTGCCGTCGATGCCAAGGATCGCGGTCTTCTCGGTAAAGCCCGAGCAGTGATAGGCGCTAGCGGCGTGAGCAAGGTGGTGCTCGACCGGCTCAATCTTGATTTTCTTCAGGTCGAAACCCAGCTGCTCCAGGCACCACTGAATCTTCTTGTGGTAACGCTTGTAGCGGCGATTGCCCATGAGGATCGCATCAAGGGCGCGATCCGGTGCGTACCAGTAGCGCTTGGCATATTGCCAGCGAGCTTTCTCGAAAATGCTGATCGGCGCAAACGGAATAGCCACCACATCAACGTCGGACGGTTTGATCCCGGCCTGTTCCAGACAGAACTTGGCCGACTCGTAGGGCATGCGGTTCTTCGCGTGCTTGTCGCGCACAAAACGCTCTTCTTCGGCGGCCGCGATCAACTTGCCGTCGATATACAGGGCGGCGGATGGATCATGGCTGAGGGCGCCGGAAAGGCCGAGAATCGTCAATGCCACTGGTTGTGCCTCTTTTAGTCTGCTGAGCCGACGACGGGCGTCAGCGGTAAACGTTGGTTGAGCAACTGGTGCAGCGCCGAGTCGGCGGGCCAGTTACGCAGAAAACGGGCGCGGTCGCGGGCATAGGCCCTGGCGAAACTGCGCGC
Organism: Pseudomonas anguilliseptica; assembly: GCF_900105355.1. Taxonomy (NCBI): domain Bacteria; kingdom Pseudomonadati; phylum Pseudomonadota; class Gammaproteobacteria; order Pseudomonadales; family Pseudomonadaceae; genus Pseudomonas; species Pseudomonas anguilliseptica. The sequence goes on along the minus strand of NZ_FNSC01000001.1, from coordinate 2,449,201 downwards.
ACTGCGGTGCTGCTGCATGGCGTCGAGGTCAATCAGCGACCAGCATGCCAAGCGCTCGTCCCAGAACAGGTTGTGCCCCTTGAAATCACCGTGACTGATGCGTTCGCGCAACAAGGCAGCGAACAGACGATCCAGAGCCAACAGGTCGCTTTCCGGGGGCGATCCATCGTGGAACGCCTGAAAACGCGCGATTATATCCTGCCCACCGCAGTATTCGGTAATCAGGTAGGCGCGCCCGCGCAGCCAGCACCAGCGCCGCTCTAGCACGGCCAGTGGCTGTGGCGTGGCGATGCCCAGCAGCTGCAGGCGGTTGCCCTCGACCCAGCTGTGCCAGGCGCGACTGGGTCGCCAGAAGCGCTTGAGCCAATGCGCCAGGCTCTTCACGTTATAGCGCTTGACCACCAGCGGCCGCCCTTGCAGTTGCACTTGCGCCACGGTGGCCGCACCACCGGTTTTGTAGATATGCCCCTGCTCGGTGAGCTGATCCAGATTACTCAACAGCGACTGCAACTCAGCCTGCTTGTCACGGCGAACCACCTGAAGGCCAAAAGCACCGACTTTTGCGGCGAACAGGCTGCAATCGCGGGCGATTTTCTTCAAATAATCGCGCAAACGCCATTGGCGAACTTTTTCCACTTCTTTGAGCAACACTTCCAGCGGCAAGGCATGTTCGCCGTTCGTCAGCAGGTAATGCACCAGCAGTTCTTCGATAAACGGCGTCAATTCGGCGGGCAGCTGGGCGAAGAACACCCCAAGGTTTTCCAAAACCTTAGCGCGCGACAGCGGCTTACCTGCCGCCTCAACCTGTACACCGCCGCCATCGATAACGAACAGTTGGCCGTTATGGCGCAACAGATTGTCCAAATGCAGATCCGCCTGCCACAACCCCTTGAGGTGCATCTGCGCGATGCTGACCAGTGCATCGGCCAGCACCGACTGCTGATCGGCGCTCAGCAGCGGCTGATGCTCCACCTCACGCCAAGCGTCCCACAAGCTTTCGGCACTTTGCAGGTACTCGAACAGCAGCCAGCCGCCCTCGCCTTCACGCAGCCCATCCGCCCAAAGCTGCGGCGTATGCAGCCCCTGCTCAGCGAGCAAGTGCGCACCTTCACGCTCGCGCTGAAAATGCCGCGCCGCCTTGTCGCCGACCAGCAACTTGGCCAGTACCGGCCGGCCGCGCCATCCGGCCTGGGCGACATAGCGCTGCCCGGGCAATACGCGCAGCAGGCGCTGCAGGGTCAGTTCAGCCGAACCAGCTGCATCGACCAACTCGATGGTCAGCGGCAACTCTGGCTCGCGGCCAACCTGACTGAGACCCGCCAAATTCATCGCCGCGCCTCCTTGTGACGCCTGCGGGCACCGAGACGCTCACTCCAGCTGCCGAGATCAGCCGTTTCGCCGAGATAGGCCGCCAGCAACACGCCGATCTCAGCCTCGCTCCATACACTGGCGCGGCGCAACAACGGTTCCAGATCCTTTACCCGATCACGCTGACCGAACAGCAGTGGGCGGGTCTTTTCCAGATCAATCAGCTGTGCATCGAAGCCTTCAGCGGTCTCGCGCAGAAAAATATGCTTGGGGTAAAAGCAGCCATGCATCTGCCCAGCTTGGTGCAGACGCCGCGCCAGATCACCACAGGCCTTGAGAATTGCCACACGACGCCCCCCTTCGAGCGCAATCCAGCCGAGTAACCAGGCATCCAGATCCTGCCAGCCATCCAGAGCGCGAGTCAGCAGCACAGCACGCCTCTCACCCGGCAATTTGCACTCGGCAAAAAACGCCGCCTGCAGCGCGGGAATACCCAATGCCGCGTAGCGCTGAATATTACGAAACTCGCGGGCAAAGGTCGGCTCACCAAACGGGTGGTGCAGGGTTCGGGTCAGGTGATTGCTCTGGCGCTTGAGGTAAAACGCCGCATCACCCAGTTCTAGCCGGTAGACACTGCTCCAGCCGCCACGCTCAGTGTTGGGCTCATCAACGGCTTCAAGTTTAAGCGCCCACAGCGCCTCAAAACTGGCAAGACCGTGACGCTCTAGCAGGGCGCGATCCTGGGCTGCAATAAAAGCGCTCATTCACGGCCCTCAAAAAACGCAATGACCTGACGGATACGCTTCTTATCGGAAGCATTCAAGTGCTGACGACCACGGTACTGAAGATAGAAACGCAACCGCTGGGTACGCGAAAGCACCCTGTGTGCGACTTTATCCAGGCATGCCAAATCTTTGATGATGCGGTAGCGCAGCAAAGGTCCCCACCAAAAGGTTCCTGTCGGGCAATCAATGAAGAAAAGCTCACCGCGCTCATTGACCAACAGGTTGCGCCACTTCAAGTCATTGTGGGTGAAATGGTGATCATGCAGCGCACGCCCCCCCCTGGCTAACTGCTGACTGATCTGCAAAACCCAGCGAGGGTCGCTTAACCGCGCATCCTGCCGATTCGCAATCTCAGCAAGATCAAGCGTCCCCTCAAGCTCGCGGGTAACGAGCGCTCCGCGTACAAAGGCCCCCACCCGACGCTCAAGCCCATAGGCCACAATCGGCGCAGTGGGGATACCCCACTTGGCGAACAACTTGAGGTTTTGCCACTCCGCTTTAACCCGAGGGCGACCAAGATAACGCCTTAGACCTTTGCCAGCGCCCCAGTAGCGCTTGACGTAATAACGCACCCCGCCAAACTCCACACGAATGACCTCAGACAAGGGGTCAGAGGTCAAACGCTCACCTTCAAGTGCAAATACGGCCTCAAGGGTTCCGAAAGCGCCGAGCAGAATCGGATCATGCAGGTCATGTTTCCACGCTGTCATGCCTGCGTCCTGCTTAAGTCAGGCAGCGCACTGACGATGCGGCGCAATGGAATGAACGGGCGCCAGACTGTTTCACCCAGCCATTTAAAGCTCAGAACCGGATTGATCACGCTATTGAGTTCATTGAAGCCGGGCCGCCAGGTGAAATCGGTGCGCCGCCGCGTAATGGTGAATGTCCGCAACCCCAGCAGTGAACCAAGATGCCCGCCACCAGAGTCATTACTAATGACGATGGAGCATGTCAGCAAGAAGTCGACAAGCCCCTTCAAATCACTGAATGCATGCACATCATGGCCTGGGAACTGCGCCTTCAAGGCTTGCTGCTCAGCTGGAATACCGACGAACTCCACCTGCCAACCTCTGGCAACCAAATGGCGAGCGAGGCGGCGAAACCCAGACGTTGAGAAATTCTTACTGGCATGTGGCGTGGTCGGAAAAATGGCCACACGCGGCAAGGCAGCGCCGGCATAACGAGGCGAGATCTGTAACCCCGCAATTGGCGTGGACAGATCAAGCCCCAGGATCTCTTCAGCGTACAGATCGATCCACTGCACCATGGTTTTTCCGGCTTTCGGGTCGCGACAAATCACGTTGTGCGCCCCTTCAATGAGGCAATCATCAAGCCATACAGGCGGTTGCTCGGACCTGAGCTTAACGGGGAGTTTCTTACCGGCCAGGTAAGCCACATTTTTCAGAGGGACATCGACAAACCAATCAATCGCACAGATAACCAAATCGTTACAGCCCGCCAGTGCAGGCACATCCGGCGTTGCCCCAAGAATATCCAGCCCGGGCAAGTACTCGCTCACTGATGACAGCGATACTGAAGCCAAGGTGACCTTCGCACCCGCAGCCTGGAGACGCCAGGCAAGGCGCAAGAACAGCGTGGTATCGCCCAACGCAGGACACGGAACAAGTGCAACCCTCACTCCCGGGCCGATCAACGCCTTCTTCTCCGACATCTACAGTCGATCTCCATAGCGCTGTTTGCGGCCGTACAATTTAGCCGCCTTGGACTCCAGCCAAGCAAGCAAACGACCTTCTTCTTGAAGAATCTGCCGCAATGGCCGTTGAAAATAGCCACGCAGAAAGCGCAGTTTATCGCGCCGGGTTAGGCCGATATCCAGCACGGAGAAATACAGTGCCGCCAGGTCCTTGTTGCGCCAGCGTAAGGGCAGCTGATTGCGGACTTGAGCGCGGTGCAAGTCGATCACTGACAGGCGGAAGTCGTCCGCGGTGACCGGTTTGTCGGTGTGCAGCAGGAAGTGGCAGATGTAGCAGTCGCGGTGGTTGACCCCGGCGCGGTGCATGCTGCCGACCATGTTCGCCACTTCCTTGATCAACGCCCATTTCAGCCGCGGCTCGGGTGATTGCTGGGCCCAGTTCAGGCTCAGTTGTTCGAGGTCGGTGGTCGGTGCAAGCTCTTCAGTGACGATAAAGGAATGCTGCGCAGCCGGATTGCGGCCGCGTTCGCCGTAGGCCACGGCGGTCATGGTGGCGACGCCAACGTCTGTCAGGCGCTGAATAGCCTCCCACTCCTGGCGCGCACCGAGCACCGGCAGTTTGGCGGTAAGCAGGTTTTTGACGATCTCACCCCAGCCGATACCGCGGTGGATCTTGACGAAATAACCGCGCCCATCGACTTCGGTGCGCAGCGTACGGCGGCCTTCCAGTTCGCGGTACACCTGCCCCTGCAGCGCTTCGACAGCAGCAAAAGCATCACGTCCGGCCCACAGGCTCTTAAAGGGTTCAGCCAGTACCAACTTCATGGACGCGCCGCCAGGATGATGTCGGCCGCGTGCTGCGGCATGGAATACAGATCAGCGCTGTCGGCATAGGCCAGGCCGTTTCGGCCCCAGAAAGCACGGCGCTGATCGTCGGCCAGCATATCGGCGAGCAGATGGTTAAGGCGCTCCTGCTCGAACGGACTGGCCAACACCCGCCCGGCATCCGCTTCGGCGATGTAGTGGGCGTAACCGCAGACATCTGTCACCAGCACCGGCAAACCAGAAACCAGCGCCTCCAGCAGCACGGTACCTGTGTTCTCGTTGTAGGCCGGGTGGATCAGCAGATCGGCCCCGAGCAGGAAGCGCGGAATGTCGCTGCGCCCCTTGAGAATCTGCACCTGATCGGACACGCCCAGCGCCTTGGCCTGCAGCTGAAAAGCGCGCGGATCATCCTGACCGATAGCGATCAAGCGGGTGCGTTGTTTCAGCTCTCGCGGCAAAGCGGCCAGGGCTTTGAGACTGCGATCAAGGCCCTTGGTCTTGAAGCCAGAGCCGATCTGCACCAGCAGCAGGTCGCTATCCGCCAGCTTGAATTCGGCACGGAACTCGGCGCGCATCTCGGCCGCATTGGCCGGCGCGCGGCGGTCTGCGGCGATACCCGGCGGCAGCAGGTGAAAGCGCTGCAGCGGGGTGTGGTAATGCTTGATAAACAACGGCTGCTGCACTTCGGAGATCATCAGAATCTCGGTCTTCGACTCGGGAGCAAACACCGCCCGCTCGTAATCGGCAAAGTGTTTGTAACGGCCCCAGCGTTTGTAGATCGGCGCGCGCAGGGTTTGCGCCTTGTCCTCATAGCAGCCATCGGCGGCGTAGTAGACGTCCAGGCCAGGCATTTTGTTGAAGCCGACCAGCCTATCCACCGGGCGCTTGGCCAGGTCGGCCTCGACCCAGGCAGTGAGCTTTTCATTGCGCTTATGGTTGAACAGCGCCTTGACCGGCACCACCACCACCTCGAAACCTGCCAGCACTTCACCTTCCCAGATCGGCGTGTAGACGCGGACGGCATGACCGCGCGCCTGGCACTCCTGAGCAATGCGCATAAAGTCGCGCTGCAGGCCGCCGAACGGAAAGTATTTGTAGAGGATAAACGCGAGCTGCATCAGACAACGTCCTCGGCCAGCAACAGGGCCTGCAAGTGTGTGGCCACACGCTCGGCATCCAGGCCGTCAAAACAGGGCTTGTGGCGATCACCCGAGCCGGCATTCGGCCCCGTGGCACACAGATGAACCTGACCCCGCCCATAGGCACCGACGCGCCCTGGCAGGGTCGGGCCGTACAGGGAAATACTCGGCACATCCAGCGCGGCAGCCAGATGGCCCAGCCCAGTGTCCACCGCCACGCAGGCGCTGGCACCGGCGATTACCTTGGCCACGCCTGCAAGATTTAATTTGGGCAGCACCGCCGCATTTTCAATACCGGCGGCGATCCGTCCGGCACGGGCTTTCTCGGTTTCATTGCCCCAGGGCAGGCGCACTGCCCAACCCTGTGCACTCATCTGCTCGGCCAGCGCACGCCAGTCGGCCTCCGGCCAATGCTTGCTGGGCCAGGTGGTGCCGTGCAGAAACAGCAGATAAGGCTGCGGCGCCTCATCGGCCAATTGCGTACGGTTAAGGCCGTAGTCGCCAACGCCTGCTGGCAGCGCATAGCCCAGCGCCTGAGCGAAGAGCTGACGAGTGCGTTCAAGGGCATGCTGCTCGCGCGGCACGGCATAGGCGTGATCATAAAAGCGACTGGCCAGTGGCTCACGCGCAGAGTCGCGATCCAGGCCGGCAATCGGCGCTTTGACGTAACGGGTCAGCCAGGCACTTTTCAGCAGGCCCTGGGCATCAATCACCAGGTCGTACCTGGTTTCACCAAGCCGCTGCTTAAAGCGCTTCCACTCACCACTCTTAAAGGTGCTCCAAAGATGCTTGCGCCAACGGCGGATGGCTACAGGGATCACCTGCGCCACCGCCGGATGCCAGGCCGGTATCTCGGCGAAGCCCTCTTCCACCACCCAGTCAAACTGGATGCCGGGGATCGCCCGCGCCGCGTCGGTGAGCGCTGGCAGAGTGTGCACCACATCGCCCAGCGAGGAAGTTTTGATCAACAGTACCCGCAAGCTATTCAACCTCAACCGGGTCGCTGACCAGGCGATCCAGGGCCTCGATCACCGGGCGCGGCTTGAGCTGGCCCAGACAGTTGTAATGACCGAAGCGGCAAGTACGGTCGAAGCACGGGCTGCACTCCAGACCCAGGCGGACGATTTCCACCTGCTCGGCCAGCGGCGGGGTAAAGCCTGGCGAAGTCGAGCCGTAGACCGCAACCAGCGGGCGGCTCAGCGCCGCCGCCACATGCATCAAGCCGGAATCGTTGGACACCACAGCACCTGCGCAAGACAGCAGGTCAATGGCTTCAGCCAGGCTGGTTTCGCCGGCCAGGTTCACCGCCTCCTCGCGCAAACCGGGGATCAACCGGCTACGGATGTCTTCACCAACCGGGTGATCGTTCTTCGAGCCAAAAATCCACACCTGCCAGCCGGCACGGATCTTCAGCTCTGCAACCTTGGCGTAATGTTCGCTCGGCCAGCGCTTGGCTTCACCAAACTCGGCACCCGGGCACAGCGCCAATACCGGGCGATCCAGGCTCAGACCGAACTTAGCCATGGCGGCGTCGCGGCTCTGCGCGTCGATCCGCAAGGCTGGGCGCGGATAAGGCTGCGACAGCTCGGCACCTGGTTCGAAGGCCAGCGCCATAAAGCGCTCGATCATCAGCGGGTAGCGTTCTTTATCCAGCGGGCGGATATCGTTGAGCAGGCCGTAGCGCAGCTCGCCCTTCCAGCCGGTGCGCTTGGGGATACCGGCGAAAAACGGCACCAGCGCCGACTTCAGCGAGTTGGGCAGGAGAATCGCCTGGTCGTACTGGCCAGCCAGGGACTTGCCGATCTTGCGCCGCGCGGCCAGCTCAAGCACGCCGTGACCGAGCGGAAAGCTCAGCGCCGCGCGTACTTCGGGCATACGCTCAAGAATCGGCCGACTCCACTCGGGGGCCAGCACATCGATTGCACAGCCGGGGTGACGCTGTTGCAGACACTGAAACAGTGTCTGCGCCATCACCATGTCACCGACCCAGCTGGGCCCAACGATCAGTATTTTCATGCCAGTTCCAAAAACGACCAAGGAGGCTTTCGCCTCCCGGACAGACTCAACGCTCGACTATCAACCGAGTCTGCATCGCGTGATGGGTATCGCTGTGCTCAACCCATCCTACGAAGCAGGCTGCTTATTTGACCAGCGTGCGCCACTCAGCGTGGGCATCGGTTTTACCCGTCACCAAGTCAAAGTAGGCAGTTTGCAGCTTCTCGGTGATCGGGCCACGGCGGCCTGCGCCGATCTGCCGACCATCGACTTCACGGATCGGCGTGACTTCGGCGGCGGTGCCGGTAAAGAAGGCCTCATCGGCGATATACACCTCATCGCGGGTGATGCGCTTCTCGACCACCTCAAGACCATGCTCGGCGGCCAGGGTCAAAACCGTGTTACGAGTAATGCCATTCAGACAGGATGTCACTTCAGGGGTGTAGATCACACCGTTCTTGACCAGGAAGATGTTCTCGCCCGAGCCTTCGGCCACGTAGCCTTCCGGATCCAGCAACAGCGCTTCGTCAGCACCGCCAGAGATGGCTTCCTGCAGGGCCAGCATCGAGTTGATGTAATTGCCGTTGGCCTTGGCGCGGGTCATCGAGATATTGACGTGGTGGCGGGTAAAGGAGCTGGTGCGCACCTTGATCCCCACCTGCAGGGCTTCGTCGCCCATATAGGCGCCCCAGCTCCAGGCCGCAACGATCACCTGGGTTTTCAGGCCACTGGCGCGCAGGCCCATCGCTTCAGATCCGTAGAACACCATTGGGCGGATGTAAGCACTTTCCAGGTTGTTCTCCCGCACGGCGGCGCGGGTGGCTTCGTTGATTTCGTCTTTGCTGAACGGAATCTTCATACCCATGATGTGGGCCGAGTCGAACAGGCGGTCGGTGTGCGCTTGCAGGCGGAAGATCGCCGTGCCTTGCGGGGTGTTGTAGGCGCGCACGCCTTCAAACACGCCCATGCCGTAGTGCAGGGTATGGGTCAGCACGTGGGTGGTCGCGTTGCGCCACGGCACCAGCTCGCCGTCATACCAGATCACGCCATCACGATCGGCCATCGACATAGTTGCCTGCTCCTCAAACTCGATTGGTACAGCATTGGCCGGCCACCCTAGGTGCCCGACATCCTCAAATTCAGCTCAGCCCGCTTCAGCTCAAACCCAGTTCCTGCCAGATGCGCATCACCGTGCGCCGCTCATCGGCAAACTGCTCACCGCTGACCACCCCAGGCTGCTTTTGCAGGGCCTGGCGGTGCGCCGCTGAGCGGTAGGCCTTGTAGATATCCTGCAGCAAGCGGGCATCTTCGCCCGGTAGCAAGCCGACCCGCTCCAGCCCTTCCAGAATGCGAATATTGTCAGTGAACTCAAGCAATTCCGGGTACTGGCGCGACCAGGCCAGGGCCGCGTATTGCACCATAAATTCAATATCGACGATACCTCCGGCGTCCTGCTTGAGGTCGAACGGCGCCGTAGCCTCAAAGGCATTCGCCGCCGTGCCGGCCGCCGTGGCCTTGCTGCCGAGGTTTTCGCGCATCTTCGCGCGCATCTCACTGACCTCAGTGCGCAGCGTGGCCAGGTCGCGCTCACGACCCAATACCCCGGCGCGCACCACTTCGAACGCCTTGCCGACCCGCGCACAACCGACCAGCACCCGCGCCCGCACCAGGGCCTGATGCTCCCAGGCCCAGGCTTCGCCCTGCTGGTAGCGCTCGAAGGCGCCCAGCGAGCTGACCAACAACCCCGCCGCGCCGGACGGCCGCAGGCGCATATCGACTTCGTAGAGCTGGCCGGAGTTGGTCTGGGTGGTCAGCAGGTGAATGATGCGCTGGCTCAGGCGATTGAAGAATTGCGCGCCGTCGATGGACTTTTCACCATCGGTTTCCGCATGCGGATCGCCGTCGTGGATAAACACCAGATCGAGGTCAGAGCCATGGCCCAGCTCGATGCCGCCGACCTTGCCGTAGCCGACGATAACGAAGTCCGGATCACAAATGCTGCCGTCGGTGCGGCGCGGCGCGCCGTATTTGCTCACTGTATGGCGCCAGGCCAGAGCCAACACCTGATCGAGAATCGCTTCGGCCAGCCAGGTCAGGTAGTCGCTGACCTTCATCAGCGGCAGGGTGCCGGCGATTTCCGAGGCGGCCACACGCAAGCGGTGCGCCAGTTTGAAGTGACGCAGCGCTTCCATTTGCTGCTCCAGATCCTCTTCGGGAATACGCATTAGCCGCTCACGCAGCTCGGCGGCCAGCTCCGACGCCAGTGGCGGCTTGAACAGCCGCCCTTCATTAAGTAGCTCATCGAGCAGCAGCGGAAAGCGGGTGATCTGCTCGGCGATCCACGGGCTAGCCGCACACAAAGTCAGCAGGCGCTGCAGCGCGCTGGGGTTTTCCGTGAGCAGCACCAGATAAGCCGAACGCCGCGCCACGGCTTCGATCAGCGGCAGTACACGTTCCAGCACCAGGTCCGGATTTTCATGCTCCACCGCTTGCGCCAGCAGGCGCGGAATAAAGGCATCCAGGCGCTCGCGACCGAGGCGCTGCATGGCGCGCACCTGATTACCGTTGCGCAGCCCCGCCAGGCGCTGCCAGGCCGATTGCGGCTCGGCAAAGCCAGCTTCGGCCAGCTGTCGGCACGCAGCCTCTTCGTCCTGCACATCCTCCCAGAGCGGCAGCCATTCTGCGCCAGCCACCTCTTCGGTCGACTCACCCTCCTCTTCATCAGGGTCGGCAATCACCTGACGGAAGTGCCAGTCCACCCGACCGCGCCAGTGCATAAGCTGCTCGTGGAACGCCTGCCAGCTATCGAAGCCCATGATAAAGGCCACCCGCGCGCGGTCCTGCTCGTTGTCCGGAAGCATCTGCGTCTGCCGGTCATCAATAGCTTGCAGTGCGTGCTCGACATAACGCAGGAAGGCATAACCATCGCACAGCTCATCGGTCACGGCCGCCGGCAGGTAGCCCTGATCGCGCAGGGTATTGAGCACCGCAAACAGCGAGCGCTGTTGCAGGCTGAGGTCGCGACCGCCGTGAATCAACTGGAAGGCCTGGGCGATAAATTCCACTTCGCGGATGCCGCCAGCGCCCAGCTTGATGTTCTCAGCCATGCCCTTGCGCCGCACCTCCTGCTGAATCAGCTGCTTCATCGCACGCAGCGCTTCAATTGCCGAGAAGTCCAGATAACGCCGGTAACCGAACGGTCGCAGCATCTCCAGCAACTGAGCGCCGGCAACCTGATCACCGCCGACCACCCGCGCCTTGATCATCGCGTAGCGCTCCCAGTCGCGACCCTGGTCCTGGTAGTACTGCTCCAGCGCGTTAAAGCTGAACACCAGCGCACCGCTTGAGCCGTAGGGGCGCAGACGCATATCGGTACGGAAGACAAAGCCGTCGACGGTGATCACATCCAGCGCCTTGATCAGCTTCTGGCCGAGACGGATAAAGAACTCCTGATTATCCAACGGACGCTTCACCCCTTCGGTTTCGCCGCCTTCGGGGTAGCCGAAGATCAGGTCGATATCCGAGGACAGATTCAGCTCATGGGCGCCCAGCTTGCCCATGCCGAGGATGACCATATGCTGCGCCTGACCGCTACGTCGACCGATGGGCGTGCCGAACTGCGCGCAATGGCGTGGATAGAGCCACTGATAAGCGAGATCGATACAGGCATCGGCCAGGTCGGAAAGGTCGCGGCAGGTTTCGATCAGGTCGGCCTGGCGACTGATATCGCGCCAGATGATGCGCAATTGCTGACGGTTGCGGTAACGCCGCAAGCGCCGTCCCAGCTCGTCGTCATCGGCGCACTCTTCCAGCGCCTGGGCCAATTGGCCGCGCAACTCGCCCACCCCGAGACTGCACTCCAGCTCACCACTGGCGGCCAGATCGAGCAGCATCTGCGGATCGCGCAGGCCCTGCTGCACCACAAAATCACTGGCCGCGCCCACCCGCTGCAACGCCTCCAGTCGCTCACGCGGCCAACCTGCAAAAGCCGCTGCCGCCTCGCTAGAGAGCCCGACAAATGCGTGCTGCAAGGACTGTTCCGCGCGCAGTACGAGGGGGGACAAGGCAGCGGGCAAAGAGGCCAGCGCGGGCAGGCTCATGGTCTATCCTTTTTAGCGGTCTGCCAGTGCAGCGATCATGGATGGCACCACCCACGCTAGAGCGGGTCGAATCACTGGCAGAAAAATAATTGTAGTTTTACTACCAAAGATTGTATCCAAAAGACTGAAATCGGCGTCGGAATGTAGTAAAACTACACGCAGCCGGTCCTACCCCCGGTCAATCCAAGAATTCACGCGGCCACTCACGAAGTCGGCCACGAAACCTGGCCTCCGATTCTGGAAGCCTTTCCGCCCTGGAGCAAGCCATGCAAGACCTCGATCCCGTCGAAACCCAGGAATGGCTGGACGCCCTTGAGTCCGTCCTCGATAACGAGGGTGAAGACCGCGCACATTACCTGATGACCCGTATGGGCGAGCTGGCCACCCGCAGTGGTTCACAGCTGCCGTATGCGATCACCACGCCGTACCGCAACACCATCCCGCTGACCCACGAAGCACGCATGCCTGGCGACCTGTTTATGGAACGCCGCATTCGCTCGCTGGTGCGCTGGAACGCGTTGGCCATGGTAATGCGCACCAACCTGAAAGATTCGGACCTGGGCGGCCACATCTCCAGCTTCGCGTCCTCGGCGACCCTCTATGACATCGGCTTCAACTACTTCTTCCAGGCTCCGACTGAGGAGCACGGCGGCGACCTGATCTTCTTCCAGGGCCACGCATCGCCTGGCGTTTACGCCCGCGCCTTTATGGAAGGCCGCATCTCTGAAGACCAGATGAACAACTTCCGTCAGGAAGTCGATGGCAAGGGCCTGTCGTCCTATCCGCACCCGTGGCTGATGCCGGACTTCTGGCAGTTCCCGACTGTATCCATGGGCCTGGGCCCGATTCAGGCAATCTACCAGGCACGTTTCATGAAGTACCTGGAAGCCCGCGGCTTTATCCCAGCAGGCAAGCAGAAGGTCTGGTGCTTTATGGGCGACGGCGAGTGCGACGAGCCGGAATCCCTCGGCGCGATCTCCCTGGCTGGCCGCGAGAAGCTGGACAACCTGATCTTCGTCATCAACTGCAACCTGCAGCGCCTCGACGGCCCGGTACGCGGTAACGGCAAGATCATCCAGGAACTCGAAGGCGTGTTCCGTGGCGGTGGCTGGAACGTCAACAAAGTGGTCTGGGGCCGTTTCTGGGACCCACTGCTGGCCAAGGACGTCGACGGCATCCTGCAGCGCCGCATGGACGAAGTCATCGACGGCGAATACCAGAACTACAAGGCCAAGGACGGCGCGTTCGTCCGTGAGCACTTCTTCAACTCGCCAGAACTCAAGGCGATGGTAGCCGATCTGTCCGACGACGAGATCTGGAAGCTCAACCGTGGCGGCCACGACCCGTACAAGGTCTATGCGGCCTACCACCAGGCGGTCAACCACAAAGAGCAGCCGACCGTGATCCTGGCCAAGACCGTCAAGGGTTATGGCACCGGCGCGGGCGAAGCGAAGAACACCGCGCACAACACCAAAAAGGTCGATGTCGAAAGCCTCAAGCAGTTCCGCGACCGCTTCGACATTCCGGTCAAGGACGACGAGCTGGAAAACCTGCCGTTCCTCAAGCCGGAAGAAGGCAGCGCCGAAGCCCGTTACCTGAGCGAGCGTCGCGCCGCACTGGGTGGTTTCGTGCCACAGCGCCGCGCCAAGAGCTTCAGCATCCCGACGCCGCCGCTGGACACCCTCAAGGCCATCCTCGATGGCTCGGGCGACCGTGAAATTTCCACCACCATGGCCTTCGTGCGCATCCTCGCGCAGCTGGTCAAGGACAAGGACATCGGCTCGCGCATCGTGCCGATCATCCCGGACGAAGCGCGGACCTTCGGTATGGAAGGCATGTTCCGCCAGCTCGGTATCTACTCCTCGGTCGGCCAGCTGTATGAGCCGGTGGATAAAGACCAGGTGATGTTCTACCGCGAGGACAAGAAAGGTCAGATCCTCGAAGAAGGCATCAACGAAGCTGGCGCCATGAGCTCCTTCATTGCCGCCGGTACTTCGTACAGCAGCCATAACCAGCCGATGCTGCCGTTCTACATCTTCTATTCGATGTTCGGCTTCCAGCGCATCGGTGACCTGGCCTGGGCCGCTGGCGACAGCCGCACCCGTGGATTCCTGATCGGCGGTACCGCCGGCCGCACCACGCTCAACGGCGAAGGCCTGCAGCACGAGGACGGTCACAGCCACATGCTGGCGGCGACCATCCCCAACTGCCGCACCTATGATCCGACCTACGGCTACGAGCTGGCGGTGATCATCCAGGACGGCATGAAGAAGATGACCGAACAGCAACAGGACGTCTTCTACTACATCACCGTGATGAACGAGTCGTACCAGCAGCCTGCCATGCCGGCCGGCGTCGAGGACGGCATCATCAAGGGCATGTACCTGCTCGAAGAAGACAAGAAGGAAGCCGCGCACCACGTGCAGCTCCTCGGTTCCGGCACCATCCTGCGTGAAGTGCGCGAAGCGGCGAAGATCCTGCGTGACGAGTTCAACGTTGCCGCTGACGTGTGGAGCGTTACCAGCTTCAACGAACTGCGCCGTGACGGCCTGGCCGTGGAACGCAGCAATCGCCTGCACCCGGGCCAGAAGCCCAAGCAGACCTACGTGGAAGAGTGCCTGAGCGGCCGCAAAGGTCCGGTCATCGCCTCCACCGACTATATGAAGCTGTTCGCCGAACAGATTCGTCAGTGGGTGCCGAGCAAGGAATTCAAGGTGCTGGGCACCGACGGCTTCGGCCGCAGCGACAGCCGCAAGAAGCTGCGCCACTTCTTCGAAGTGGACCGCAACTGGGTTGTTTTGGCTGCCCTGGAAGCCCTCGCCGACCGTGGTGATATCGAACCTAAGGTGGTGGCCGAGGCCATCGTCAAGTTCGGCATCAACCCGGAAAAACTCAACCCACTGGACTGCTAAGGAGCGAAACGATGAGTGAATTGATTCGCGTACCCGACATCGGTGGTGGTGAGGGTGAAGTAATCGAACTGATGGTCAAGGTCGGTGATCGCATCGAGGCCGACCAGAGCGTGCTGACCCTGGAATCGGACAAGGCCAGTATGGAAATCCCCGCGCCGAAAGGCGGCGTGGTGAAAAGCCTGAAAGTGAAGCTGGGCGACCGCCTGAAAGAAGGCGACGAGCTGTTTGAGCTGGAAGCCGAAGGCGCTGCCCAAGCACCAGCCGCGCCTGCTGCGGCACCGGCAGAAGCACCCAAAGCAGCTGCAACTGCAGCTCCCGCTCCAGCCGCCGCACCTGCGCCAGCCGTGCAGGCCAGCAGCAACGTGCAGGACGTGCATGTACCGGACATCGGCTCGGACGGCAAAGCCAAGGTCATCGAAATCCTGATCAAGGTCGGCGATAGCGTCGAAGCCGATCAGTCGCTGATCACCCTGGAGTCGGACAAGGCCAGCATGGAAATCCCCTCGCCGGCTGCCGGCGTGGTGGAAAGCATCAGCGTCAAACTGGAAGACGAAGTCGGCACCGGTGATTTCATCCTCAAGCTGAAAGTGACCGGCGCTGCTGCTCCGGCCGCCGCACCTGCCGCTGCTGCACCAACTGCAGCAAGCGATGTGCATAAGGTTCCGGCCGGTGCGCATCCAGCGGTCGCAGCCGAAGTCAGCGCAATTGCCTCCCTGGCAGCCGCCGCTGCCAGCGTTGCCGCAGCACCCAAGCGTGACGGCGCCAAGGTGCATGCCGGCCCGGCTGTACGCCTGCTGGCGCGCGAGTTTGGTGTCGAGCTGGCCGTAGTGCCTGGCACCGGCCCGAAAGGCCGCGTGCTCAAAGAGGACGTGCAGGCTTACGTCAAAGCGATGATGCAGAAGGCCAAGGAAGCACCGGCCGCCGGTGCAACCGGTGGTGCCGGTATCCCGCCGATCCCGGTGGTGGACTTCAGCAAGTTTGGTGAAATCGAAGAAGTGGCGATGACCCGCCTGATGCAGGTCGGCGCCAACAATCTGCATCGCAGCTGGCTCAACGTGCCGCACGTGACCCAGTTCGATTCGGCCGATATCACCGAGCTGGAAGCCTTCCGCGTCGCGCAGAAAGCCGTGGCGGAAAAGGCTGGGGTCAAGCTCACCGTGCTGCCGCTGCTGCTCAAGGCCTGCGCCTTCCTGCTCAAGGAATTGCCGGACTTCAACAGCTCACTGGCGCCGAGTGGCAAAGCGATCATCCGCAAGAAATACGTGCACATCGGCTTTGCCGTGGACACCCCGGATGGCCTGCTGGTCCCGGTGATCAAGAACGTCGATCAGAAGAGCCTGCTGCAACTGGCTGCCGAAGCCGCCGCACTGGCGGAGAAGGCGCGCACCAAGAAGCTGTCGGCCGACGATATGCAGGGTGCCTGCTTCACCATCTCCAGCCTCGGCCACATTGGCGGCACCGGCTTTACGCCGATCGTCAACGCTCCTGAAGTGGCGATTCTGGGTGTGAGCAAGGCGACCATCCAGCCGGTCTGGGATGGCAAAGCCTTCCAGCCCAAGCTGATGCTGCCGCTGTCGCTATCCTACGACCACCGGGTGATCAACGGCGCCGCTGCGGCGCGCTTCACCAAGCGACTGGGTGACGTACTGGCGGACATCCGCACCATGCTGCTGTAACGCATCAACTTTCGAGCAGCCACGCTCGTACCCTCGACCCCGCCCCTTTCGGCGGGGTTTTTTTTAGGCCTGCAGTCGCGGCAAAAGGTGCGGAAGGCGATCAGCCTTTCTGCAGATTACGGATCAGAAAGCTCAGGGCCTTGGCCAGTTCGGCGGCCCCCTTGTGATCACGCACGATGGTCAGCATTGGGCTGCCATCGTTGGGGTTGCGCAACACACAGCTGATGCCGCTGGTTGGGCACTCGTAACGCACGAAAGGATCGACACCAAACAGCGGCACCCGCTGGTTGCGCACGGCAATATCGGTACCCTGCTGACCACGGGTTTCTTCGCGTAGCAACAGCTCGCCGGACTCGCCCTGGCGCAGCTGATAAAGCAGGTCCTGGCGCTGCGCCTGACCGACCTGATAGGCGGCGCGCAGGGCGTAGGTTTTCAGCAGATCATTGCAATGCGCCAACAACGCCTGGCGGTCATTCTGGGTCAGATAAAGGCGTTTCAATTCGAGCAGATAATTGCCCTGTTCGGCACTGCTCAAACCCGTGTCAGGCTCAGCGGCGAACACCGGTGAGATGGCCATACAGCTGCTTAGCAGCACTGCGGATATTAGTTTTCTTGTCAGTCGCAATTGCATGATGCACCCTTACCCGACGCTATAAATGAAGTGAGTCGATTGCCGCTTCGATCAGCATACTGGAAGCCAGCCACCGAATGAAAAGCCATCCCGATGCCGCAAGTCGTTTAGCGGCCGAGGTTGTGACGCAGTTGCCAGTGCCTTCGCGCCTTGGCTTACTACGTTTCGAGCGCTTGAATGAGGCCAGCTGGGCTCTGCTGTACCTCGACGCGGGCTGCGAAGAACAGTTTGGCCTGCCCGCTCACGAACTCTGCTCCCTGCTTGATGCGCCCTACGCCAGCCTGATGGAACCCGCGGCTCGCCACCAGCTGCACGACAACATTGCGCAGCAGCTGGCCGACCGTCGCCACTACAGCGTGCAGTACTGCCTGCACACCCCACGCGGCAGTCTGACGCTGATGGAAGTGGGCGAAGCCTTCGAGCAACGCGGCCGCCACCTGCTACGCGGCTATCTGCTGGTGATGAACGAGCAGAGCGCTCCTTCGCCACAAACCCTCGAGCTATACCAGCGCAGCCAGGCCGAGCTGCAAGCGCAACAGCAACGTACACAGGCCCAGCAACAGTTGATCGTCACCCTCGCGCGCCATCATACGGCGACAGCGATCCCTTGCGTGAAGCCGCTGAGCTGATCAGCAAAAGCGCCTGCGAGCTGTATGGCGTCAGCCGCGTCGGCATCTGGAATCTCAATCAACATGTGCTGCAATCGGTGGCCCTGTACCAACAGGAGCAGGGCCGGCATATCGACCAGGCCGACATTGATGCCAGCGCCTACCCCGCCTACCTGCAGGCACTGCACAGCGGCCGCGCCCTGGACGCGCATGACGCACACCAGGACCCACGCACCTGCGAGCTGAGCAGCAGCTACCTGCAGCCCATGGGCATCACTGCCATGCTCGATGCCAGTATCCGCATCGCGGGCGAAGTGGTGGGCGTGCTGTGCCTGGAGCATATCGGCACGCCGCGCACCTGGCAGGCCGACGAAATCGCCTTTGCCGGCGAACTGGCCGACCAGTACGCCCAGGTGCTGACCAACCAGCAACGCCGCTCGGCAACCAATGCCCTGTACCTGTTCCAGCGCGCCGTCGAGCAGAGCTCCAGCGCCTTTATCCTGCTCGACCGCGACGGCCTGGTGGAGTACGTCAACCCGAGCTTTACCGCCATCACTCTGTACAGCGCCAGCGAAGTACAGGGCCGCCGTCTGTCAGAAATCCCCGCCCTGGAGAACCTCAGCGACCTGCTGTTCGATGCCCGTTCCAGCCTGGCCGAACACAACAGCTGGCAAGGTGAATTCAAGAGCCGGAGGAAAAACCTCGACCCTTACTGGGGTCAGTTGTCGCTGTCCAAGGTACATGCCGACGATGGCAGCCTGACTCACTACATCGGCATCTACGAAGACGTTACCGCGAACAAACAGGCGCAACAGCATATCGAGCGCCTGGCCTTTCGCGACAACCTGACCGGACTGGGCAACCGCTACGCCTTTATCCGTTCGCTGGAAAGCCACTTCAGCGAACACCCAGGCAAACCGATCAGCCTGCTGCTGGTGGATATCGACAACTTCAAGCGGATCAACGACAGCCTCGGCCACCAGACTGGCGACAAACTGCTGGTCAGCCTGGCGCGCCGTTTGCGCAACACCCTGCCCCTTAGCAGCGTGCTGGCGCGCTTTGCCAGCAACGAGTTTGCCGTGCTGCTCGACACCAATCAGGCCGACAGCCAACGGGTAGCGCAGAAGCTGCTGCACACCCTGGACAAGCCGCTGTTTGTCGACAACCAGCTGATCAGCGTCACCGGCTCCATCGGCCTGGGCTGCGCGCCCGAACATGGCGATGATCCGCAGACCCTGATGAAGCACACTGGCCTGGCCCTGCATAAAGCCAAGGCCAACGGCAAAAACCAGCTGCAGGTGTTTACCGATGCGCTGAACGCCGAAGCGCACTACAAGCTGTTCGTCGAGAGCAACCTGCGCCGCGCGCTGATGCAGAACGAGCTGGAGGTGTTCTACCAGCCCAAGCTGTGCCTGAAGAGCGGCCGGCTGCTGGGCCTGGAAGCGCTGCTACGCTGGCATCACCCGGACAAGGGCATGATCAGCCCGGACAAATTTATCAGCGTGGCGGAAGAAACCGGGCTGATCATCCCTATGGATGGTCTGAAAAAGACTTCCTGATTTTGGCAAAATATCCGCACTCCACCCGCCGAGTTTTCCGATGAAGCAGATGACCTTCGCCGACGCCGAGTACGCCGGCAAGCGCAAGCAGACCCGCAAAGAATTGTTCCTGATCGAGATGGATCGGGTAGTGCCATGGAAAGGGTTGATCGCTTTGATCGAGCCGCATTATCCAAAGGGTGAAGGCGGCCGACCGTCCTATCCGCTGATGGCGATGCTGCGAGTGCATCTGATGCAAAACTGGTTCGGTTACAGCGATCCGGCGATGGAAGAGGCGCTGTACGAGACCACCATCCTACGCCAGTTTGCCGGGCTGACTCTGGAGCGCATTCCTGACGAAACCACCATCCTCAACTTCCGCCGCTTGCTGGAAAAACACGAACTGGCTGCCGGCATCCTGGCCGTGATCAATGGCTACCTGGGTGACCGTGGTTTGTCGCTGCGCCAAGGCACCATCGTCGATGCCACGCTGATCAACGCGCCGAGTTCAACCAAGAACAAGAACGGTAAGCGTGACCCTGAGATGCACTCAACCAAGAAAGGCAATCAGTATTACTTCGGCATGAAGGCGCACATCGGGGTGGATGACGAGTCTGGCTTGGTGCACAGCGTGGTGGGTACTGCCGCCAACGTGGCGGATGTCACCCAGGTCGATAAGCTGCTGCACGGCGAGGAAAACATGGTGGGGGCCGATGCCGGATATACCGGTGTCGAGAAGCGCCCCGAGCATGAGGGCCGTCAAGTGATCTGGCAGGTTGCAGCACGGCGTAGCACTTACAAGAAACTCGGTAAGCGCAGCGCGCTGTACAAAGCCAAGCGCAAAATCGAGAAGGCCAAGGCCCAAGTGCGAGCCAAGGTCGAGCATCCGTTTCGGGTGATCAAGCGTCAGTTCGGTTATGTGAAGACGCGCTTCCGTGGCCTGGTCAAAAACACGGCGCAACTGGTGACTTTATTCGCGCTGTCAAATCTGTGGATGGCGCGCCGACATTTACTGACGAATGCAGGAGAGGTGCGCCCGTAATGCTGGAAATGGCTGCCGCGAGGTGCTCGCGGCGGCTAAAAACACAGAAATGAGCCGGTAATCTGATCGTTTTTGATCGATTTATCACTTTCGAAATCAGCAGAGGCTGACGTCAGCCAGAAATGCATGGCTACTTCAGAGGATCCCTATCGGCAAATGGGTCACGCGTCAGGCCTGCCGCATGAGCAAACAGTTGATCGCCGTCGGCCATGCGCCGCTGCAGATGGCCATCAACCTGTCGCCCAAACAGTTCTCCGACCCGGACCTGGTTGGCGAGATCGCCGCCATCCTTAACGAGGAACAGCTCGGCCCTGCTCGAGCTGGAGTTGACCGAAAGCCTGCTGCTGGAAGCCACCGATGACACCCGCCATCAGCTCAGCCGCCTGAAAAGCCTGGGCCTGACACTGGCCATGGACGACTTCGGCACCGGCTACTCCTCGCTCAGCTACCTGAAGAAATTCCCCATCGACGTGATCAAGATCGATCGCAGCTTTATCAAGGACATCCCGGAGAATCAGGACGACATGGAAATCACCTCGGCAGTGATTGCCATGGCGCACAACCTGAAACTCAAGGTGGTAGCTGAAGGTATCGAGACAGCCGCGCAGTTGAACTTTCTCCGGCGCCAGCAATGCGATATCGGCCAGGGCTACCTGTTCGACAAACCCATCGCCAGCCGCGACCTGCTGGAAAGCCTCAGGCGCTATCCCAACCGAGGCTAGCTGTAACAAGCCTGGCCTCTAAAGGTCTATGACACACATGCTTCTGCTGAGGAAATGGCTCATGGTTCTGCGTTCGCAAATTCTCGCCCACAAACTCGAACTGCCCAGCGCCGAGCAGGCACTGCCTGGCCGTGCCGAAGCGATGGCAGTGCCCACCGCACACTTCGTCAATGGCAATGCCTTGCAGGGCCCATTCCCCGAGGGGCTTGAGCAGGCGGTATTCGCCATGGGTTGTTTCTGGGGCGCCGAACGGCGCTTCTGGCAACAACCGGGCGTGTGGAGCACGGCGGTCGGCTATGCCGGCGGCCATACGCCGAACCCAACCTATGACGAAACCTGCTCGGGCCTGACCGGCCACACCGAAGTGGTGCTGGTGGTATTCGACCCACAGGTCACCAGCTACGCCACACTGCTGAAAGTGTTCTGGGAGGCGCACAACCCAACCCAGGGCATGCGCCAGGGCAACGACATCGGCAGCCAGTACCGTTCGGCGATTTACTGCTACGGCGCCGAACAGCTGGCCGCCGCGCAGAACAGCCAGGCGCAGTTCCAGGCGGAGTTGAGCAAAGCCGGTTACGGCGCCATTACCACCGAAGTACGCGAGGCCCCGCCGTTCTACTACGCTGATGCTTATCACCAGCAGTACCTGGCGAAGAACCCCGACGGCTATTGCGGCCTGGGCGGAACGGGAACCTGCCTGCCGGGCTGATAGAGAGGGGATAGCACGATGGAACTCAGCGGCCTGACCAGTCAGGTGTCGACCCAGGCAGCGGCGCAGGCCTCTGCCCTGGCCTCATTGCTGTTGCTGCGCAAGACTCTGGAACTGCAGGCTGCCAGCATCGGCGGCCTGGTGCAGGCCGCTACGCCAGCCAGCCTGCCGAGTAATCCGCCTAACCTGGGCAATAGCGTCGACGTGATGGTTTAGCCAGCCACATCCGCCGCCGCACTGCCATCGGCGGCAGTTTCCGCCTTCCAGCTTTTCAACAATTTGCCGACCTTGTAACCACGCCAACCCAGCATGCGTGAGGCAGTCAGTACCCCGGCCATCAGCGCCCCGCCTACCCCTGCAGTCACTGTATCGGCGCCAGTCAGATACAGGCCCTTGATCGGCGTCTGGCTGTGAATCCAGTGCTGTTCGAAGCGCTCTACCGTGTGGTCGATGCCGTAGATCTCGCCCTGCTCGTTCCACTGGTACCACTCGGTGGACAGCGGCGTGCCCAGCTCGCAGAAATCCAGCGCGCCGCGCAGTTGCGGCTGATGCTGGTAGAGAGTTTCCAGCAACTGCTCGGTCAGCTCGGCCTTGAACGCCTCGTAGTCGGCGCCGCGCTTGCCCCAGGTTGTGCCCTTCCACTGGGCGAACCACTGCGGCTGGGTCGGTGCGACGATCTCCACCGTGGCCTTGTTCGGATAATGCGCATCCCAGGCCGGGTCCTTGGCCGAGGGGAAGCTGATGTAGATCAGCGGCATCGCCGGGTTCTGCCCGGCCATAAAGCTGCTGACGTTATGGTCGTGGTTGTGGGTCGGGTAGACCCAGTAATTGGTCTTCGGCAGTTTCAGCTCGGCGGCGCTGCCCTTGAAGCCGGCGTACAGGCAAAGGGTGGCAGCCGACAGTTTGACCTTGGGCAGTTGCTCCAGCAGGCCATGGTCACTGGCCACCTGATGGTCGAGTAGACGGGTATAGGTCGGCACCAGACCGGCGCAGCTGACGATCTGTGGCGCGCGGATCTCGAAGCCGTCTTTCTGCATGCGCACACCGACCGCGCGACCGTTCTCCACCAGGATCTTGTCGACCCCGGCATAGGTGAACACCTGGCCGCCCGCGGCTTCGATCACCGGGATAATGGTTTCGGAAATCTTCGTCGCGCCGCCCACCGGGTAGTTACCGCCGGTGATGTAGTGCTTGGCGACCATCGCGTGCATCACAAATGCGGCTTCAGCCGGCGGCAGGCCGTAATCACCCCATTGCGCGGTGAGCACGCCTATCAACTCCTGATTGTCGGTCAGGCCTTCGAGCACTTCACGGGTGGTTTTGAAGAAGTAATCCGGCAGCCAGAAACGGCGTAGCTTGCTGTAGAGCATGCCCAGTGAACGCGGCAGGGCTTGCCCGGCGAAGAAGCGCGGCACCTTGGCGCTGACTTCGCTCAGCAGGTCGACATAGCGCTCCAGCACCGCAGTTTCCCCGGGAAAGTGGCGCGCCATCTCCGCCTTGAATTCCTCGCGTCCGGCCACGTAGTCGTAAGTCTGCTCGCCGATCACGACGCGGTCATAGTGCGCATCCATTGGCGCCCATTCGAGCTTGCCGTCGCTGATCACATCGAACACCCGCCGGATCGCCGACCAGGGTTTATGCACCTCGCCGATGTAATGCACGCCCACATCCCACTCGTAGCCTTCGCGCTCATAGCTGTGGGTGTAGCCGCCTGCGGTGTAGTGCTGCTCCAGCACACACACGCGCTTGCCGAGCTTGGCCAACAACGCGGCGGTGGTCAGGCCGCCGATACCGGAGCCGATGATGATGGCATCGTAATCACCCTGAACTAGGCGCGGACGGAAGCGGGTACCGGTGCGTTTCATGGGAAGCTCCTGCGTTATTCTTGTTATGCAATTTTTTGCATACTAGACAGCGACTGGGATCAATGCAACTTTTTGCATAGTCCGTATACTGCGGCGCACCTCAATTGCAGCCGGTGAAACCCGCCTATGTCGCTCAAGCACGCCATCCTTATCCTGCTGGAAAGTGAACCCGGCAGCGGCTACGACCTGCTCAAGCGCTTCAAGGATGGTCTCGGCTACTTCTGGAACGCCAAACACCAGCAGGTTTATCTGGAGCTGAAAAAACTCAGTGAGGCCGGCTGGCTGGAGTTCGAGGCGCAGACCCAGGACACCCGTCCGGACAAGAAGAACTACCGCCTCACCCCAGCCGGCCACACCGAACTGCTGCGCTGGCTGGGCGAGCCGGTGCAGCCGAACAAGATCAACGATGCACTGCTGGTAAAGCTATACGCCGGTGCGCATACCTCGCTGGATAACCTGCGCGAGGAAATGCAGCGCCATATAGCCCTGCACCGCAAGACCCTGGACAGCCTGCTCAGCATCGAGCGTGACTACCTGGCCCTGCCCGATGAGCAACGCAAAGCGCTGCGCCTGCCCTACCTGACCCTGCGCCGCGGCATTCTTGGCGAACAGTCCTGGCTGGCCTGGGCCGATGAGGTCGAACAAGAGCTGCAACACAACTAAGGATCCTCTGAAGTAGCCATGCGTTTCAGGCCGACTTCAGCCTCCGCTGATTTTGAAAGCGGAAAATCGATCAAAAACGATCATATCATCCGCTTATTTTTGTGTTTTTAGCCGCCGCGAGCACCTCGCGGCGGCTATTGCCCATATTACGGGCGCACCTCTCCTGCAGTTGCCAGTAAATGTCTGCGTGCCATCCACAGGTTCGACAGCGCAAACAGCGTGACCAACTGCGCCGTGTTCTTGGCCAGGCCGCGGAAGCGCGTCTTCACATAGCCGAACTGCCGCTTGATCACCCGAAACGGGTGCTCGACCTTGGCGCGCACCTGGGCTTTGGCCTTCTCGATCTTGCGCTTGGCTTTGTATAGCGCGCTGCGCTTATCGAGTTTCTTGTAGGTGCTGCGGCGTGCCGCCACCTGCCAGATAACCTTCCGACCCTCATACTCCGGACGCTTTTCCACACCGGTGTAACCTGCGTCGGTACAAACCACGTTCTCGTCGCCATGCAGCAGCTTATCCACCTGGGTGACGTCCGCCACGTTGGCCGCCGTGCCCACCACGCTGTGCACCAGTCCAGACTTGTCATCCACACCGATGTGGGCCTTCATGCCGAAGTAGTACTGGTTGCCCTTCTTGGTCTGGTGCATCTCCGGGTCGCGTTTACCGTCTTTGTTTTTGGTCGAGCTGGGCGCATTGATCAACGTCGCATCGACGATGGTGCCCTGGCGCAGGGACAGGCCGCGATCCCCCAGGTAGCCGTTGATCACAGCCAAGATGCCAGCCGCCAGTTCGTTTTTTTCCAGTACGCGACGGAAGTTGAGGATGGTGGTTTCGTCAGGGATACGCTCCAGGCTCAACCCGGCGAACTGCCGCAGAATGGTCGTTTCGTACAGCGCCTCTTCCATCGCAGGATCGCTGTAACCGAGCCAGTTTTGCATCAGATGAACACGCAGCATCGCCATCAACGGGTACGCCGGGCGACCGCCTTCACCCTTGGGGTAATGTGGATCGATCAGGGCAATCAAGCCCTTCCACGGCACCACCCGATCCATCTCGATCAGGAACAACTCTTTGCGGGTCTGCTTGCGCTTGCCGGCGTACTCGGCATCGGCGAAGGTCATCTGCTTCATCGGAAAACTCGGTGGGTGGCGTCCGGGCATTTTGCCAAAATCAGGAAGACTTATTCAGAGTTTCCCTAACAAGCCGCACCTAGGCACAGAAGTGCTTGCCGATTGCTGCCAGCTCATAGGCAAACCGCTAGACTGCAAGCCAATAGCCACCATCGCCGATACCCGCATGCCTGCGACCTCCGCCTACATCTCCCCCGATCAGCTGTGCGTCGGCCTGTATATCCAGCTCGAACTGGCCTGGTGGGAGCACAACTTTGCTTTCAGCAATTTCAAGATCAAGGACGAAGGGCAGATCAAGGCCCTGCGCGCCCTAGGCCTGGAGCGCCTGCGCTATGACCCGGCGCGCAGCGATTGCCCGCCGCTGGACGCCACTGCGGCCCCGGTTGCGGCCGAGCCCGTAGCAGCACCAACGCTCAGCCCGCAACAGCAGGCCAGCCAGGCCCGCACGGAAAAGCTCAAGACGTTGCGCAAACGACTGGCCGAGGTGGACCGCAAGTTCGTCCAAGCCAGCCAACAGGTCAAGACACTTAACCAGACCCTGCGCAGCCGTCCAGAAGACGCCATCAAACAGGCCGGCGAGATTGTCGGCGCTATGGTCGAAACCCTGCTCGGCGGCAGCGGCGTGGTGCTGCACAGCATCAACAGCAAGGCCGCCGAAGACAGTTATTTCCACTCACTGAACGTCACGGTGCTGAGCCTGATGCTGGGTCGCCAGCTCGGCCTGGACAGCGAGGATTGCCATATCCTCGGCCTCGGCGCACTGCTGCACGATGTCGGTAAGCTGGAAGTACCGAGCAAGGTGCTGCTGAAAAGCGAACCGCTGACCCGCCCGGAACAACAGCTACTGCAACTGCACTGCGAATTCGGCCTGCGCATGGGCCAGAAACTGATGCTGGATGATGAGGTGCTACGCATCATCAACGAACACCATGAGTACTGCGATGGCAGCGGCTACCCACGCCAGCTGCGTGAAGCCGCAATTGGCCGTCTGAGCCGCCTGGTGTGCATTGCCAACCAGTTCGACAACCTCTGTAACCCGCTGAACCCGCGCGATGGTCTCAGCCCGCACGAAGCCCTGGCGCTGATGTTCAAACAATACAATGCGCGCTTCGATGCGGTGGCGCTGAAAGCCTTTATCCGCTGCATGGGCGTTTACCCGCCCGGCTGCCTGGTGCAACTGGAGGATCAACGCTACGGCCTGGTACTGGGCATGAACCCGAGCCAGCCGCTGAAACCGACGCTGATTGTCTATGACGCCGGCGTGCCCAAAAACGAGGCAATGATCATCGACCTCGAGCAGGAACCGCGCCTCGTCATCGCCAACAGCCTGCGCCCGGCCCAGCTACCGCGCGAGGCGCTGGAATACCTTAATCCGCGCCAGCAGCTGAGCTACTTCGTTGAGCCTACGCAGGGCCGTTAGCTGCCGCTACTTTCCTCGATCAGCCAATCCAGTCGCCAGCCGCCCTGGCTTTGCCCCAGCAGGTCGGCGAGCCACGGCAGGATCTGCTTGAGTTCCTCTTCCAAGCCCCATGGCGGGTTGCTGATCACCAGGCCGGAGCCGTTCAGCCGCGCGGCTTCATCGGTGGGGTGTACATAGAGTTCGACGCGCAGCAGCTTGGGCGCTTTGCTTTTTTGCAGGTCGCGGTAAAAGCGGCTGAGCTGACGTAGGTCCTTGATCGGGTACCAGATCGCCACCACCGCCTGGCGCATACGGCCGATGGCTTCGCTCAACGACTGGGCGCAGCGTTCCATCTCATCGACCTGCTCGAAGGGTGGATCGATCAGCAGCAGGGCGCGCTTCTCGCGGGTCGGCAGCAGGGCGCGCGGAACATACCAACCCTCGCCCAGGTGCACCGCAACACGGCGGTCACCGTGCATGTTTTCCTTGAGCAGACGACCGTCTTCCGGGTGTTTCTCGTTCAGATGCAGGCGGTCCTGCTCACGGGTCAGCAGCCGCGCCAACTCCGGTGAGCCTGGGTAATGGCGCAGCTCGCCATCCGGGTTCATCGCACGGATCACTTCCAGATAGTCAAGCAGCGGGTCCGGCACATCGCTGGCCTGCCACAGTCGGGCGATACCTTCCAGCCACTCACCCGTGCGACTGGCCTGGTCGCCGCGCAGGTCATACAGGCCGATGCCGGCATGGCTGTCGAGGTAGGCGAACGGCGCCTCCTTGCTTGACAGCAGGGCGATCAGGCGAGTGAGGACGCAGTGTTTCAGCACATCGGCATGGTTGCCGGCATGGAAGGCGTGGCGGTAGTTCATTGGGGACGGGCTCCTGTGGCCGGGCAGTTTACCAGTTTGCCAGACGCCGGATGGATCAGTACGGTGGCCGCTGATCCGTCAGGCAAGGGAGAACCTACATGTCACTGCAAGACCTATTGGGCATTGAGCTGCCACTGATTCAGGCACCGATGGCCGGCGCACAGCTGCACGGTTTGGCCGCCGCCGTATCGAATGCCGGCGCGCTCGGTTCGCTGCCCTGCGCCATGCTCGACGCCGCCGGCTTGCGCAAGGAGCTGCAGGCACTGCACGAGAAAACCAGCAAGCCCTATAACCTGAACTTCTTCTGCCACACCCCGCCAGACGCCGATGCTGCTCGCGAAGCAACCTGGCGCGAGGCACTGGGCCCTTACTATGCCGAGTTCGGCATTGATCCGACGACCATCGCCAGCGGGCCCGGCCGTCTGCCGTTCAGTGCCGAGATGGCCGATGTGCTGGATGAATTTCGCCCAACGGTGGTGAGTTTCCACTTCGGCCTGCCCTCGGCTGAGCTGTTGGCACGGGTTAAAGCCTGTGGGGCCAAGGTGCTTAGCTCGGCAACCACGGTGGCAGAGGCACTGTGGCTGCAGGCCAACGGCGCTGACGCAATTATCGCCCAGGGCCTGGAAGCCGGCGGTCATCGCGGCATGTTTCTCACTGAGGAGCTGAGCAGCCAGCTCGGCACCTTTGCCCTGCTGCCGCAGATCGTCCAGGCGGTGCGCTTGCCGGTGATTGCCGCTGGCGGCATTGCCGATGCCCAGGGCGTGCGCGCGGCCATGGCCCTCGGTGCGGCCGGGGTACAGATTGGCACCGCCTACTTGTGCTGTGATGAAGCCAGCACCAGCGCCCTTCACCGCGCCGCCCTGCACAGCCCGGCGGCGCGGCATACCGCCCTGACCAATCTGTTCAGCGGGCGCCCGGCGCGCGGCATCGTCAACCGGGTGATACGTGAGTTGGGGCCAATCAGCGCCCTTGCGCCGGAGTTCCCCCAGGCGACTGCGGCCATTGCGCCGCTGCGAACTAAGGCTGAAAGCCTGGGCAGCGGTGATTTCTCGCCGCTCTGGGCGGGGCAGAATGTCAGCGGCTGCAAGTCCATCGGTGCCGCCGAACTGACCCGCGAGCTGGCTCAGGGCTTTATCCAATAAGCACGATTGCTACTGCGCAGCCCCGTAGGGTGGATGACGTCTTTTTCATCCACCATTGCGATCTGGTGGATGGATAAAGCGCCATCCACCCTACTCAACCGCCCCGGCCCAACGCCCCGTTATCACGCTAATTGATAGTGCTGGGAGCTGCGCACGCGCCTGCCTAGGGAAACTCTGAAGAAGACTTCCTGATTTTGGCAAAATACCCGGATTCCACCCGTCGAGTTTTCCGATGAAGCAGATGACCTTCGCCGACGCCGAGTACGCAGGCAAGCGCAAGCAGACCCGCAAAGAGTTGTTCCTGATCGAGATGGATCGAGTAGTGCCGTGGGAAGGATTGGTCACCCTGATCGATCCGCACTACCCGAAGGGCGAAGGTGGCAGGCCCGCCTATGCGCTGATGGCGATGCTGCGTGTGCATCTGATGCAAAACTGGTTCGGTTACAGCGATCCGGCGATGGAGGAAACGCTGTACGAGACCACCATCCTGCGCCAGTTCGCCGGCTTAAGCCTGGAGCGCATTCCCGATGAAACCACCATCCTCAACTTCCGTCGCTTGCTGGAGAAACACGAGCTGGCTGCAGGCATCTTGGCCGTGATTAACGGCTACCTGGGCGACCGTGGTCTGTCACTGCGCCAGGGCACCATCGTCGATGCCACGTTGATCAATGCGCCGAGTTCGACCAAGAACAAGGACCGTAAGCGCGATCCGGAAATGCACCAAACAAAGAAGGGCAACCAGTACTACTTCGGCATGAAGGCGCACATCGGCGTGGATGACGAGTCGGGTCTGGTGCACAGCGTAGTAGGCACGGCAGCCAACGTGGCGGATGTCACCCAGGTAGACAAACTGCTGCACGGCGACGAAAACGTGGTGTGTACTGACGCAGGTTACACCGGTGTCGAAAAGCGTCCGGAGCATGAAGGTCGGAAGGTAATCTGGCAGGTGGCGGCACGCCGCAGCACCTACAGGAAGCTCGATAAGCGCAGCGGGTTATACAAAGCCAAGCGCAAGATCGAGAAGGCCAAAGCCCAAGTGCGCGCCAAGGTCGAGCATCCGTTTCGCGTGATCAAGCGCCAGTTCGGTTATGTGAAGACGCGCTTCCGTGGCCTGGCCAAAAACACCGCACAACTGGTAACGCTGTTCGCCCTGTCGAACCTGTGGATGGCCCGTCGACATTTGCTGACGAATGCAGGAGAGGTGCGCCTGTAATGTGGGAAATGACCGCTGCGAGGTGCTCGCGGCGGCCAGAAACACCGAAATGAGCGGATGACTTGATCGTTTTTGATCAGTTTTCCGCTTTCAAAATCAGCGGAGGCTGAAGTTGACCGGAAATACAGGGCTACTTCAGACCATCCCTAGACTCGCGGCATCGTAACCGGAGGCACACCTATGTCCGAGTCCCTGCTCAGTTCCCGCAACCTGGCCTTCGAGCTGTACGAAGTGCTGGACGCCGAAGGCCTGACCCAGCGCGAGCGTTTCGCGGAACACAGCCGCGAAACCTTTGACGCCGCCATCGACACCGCCCGCAGCATCGCGGAAAACCTGTTTGCCCCGCACAACCGCAAGAATGACGAACACGAGCCGGAGTATGTCGACGGCGCGGCGGTGCTGATCCCCGAAGTGAAACCGGCGGTGGACGCCTTCCTCGAAGCCGGCTTCCTTAACGCCACCCGCGAATTCGAAGTCGGCGGCATGCAGCTGCCCAACCTGCTGTCGCAGGCCTGCTTCGCGCACTTCCAGTCGGCCAACGCGGCGACCACCTCCTACCCGTTCCTGACCATGGGCGCGGCCAACCTGATCGAGAACTTCGGCACCGCCGAGCAGAAGCAGCGCTTTCTGCAGCCGATGATCGATGGCCGCTTCTTCGGCACCATGGCGTTGACCGAGCCGCATGCCGGCTCCTCGCTGTCGGACATCCGCACCCGCGCCGAGCCGGCCGAAGACGGCACGTACCGACTCAAAGGCAACAAGATCTTTATCTCCGGCGGCGACCATCCGCTGTCAGAAAACATCGTGCACATGGTGCTGGCCAAGCTGCCGGATGCGCCGCCGGGCGTGAAAGGCATCAGCCTGTTTATCGTGCCGAAGTTTCTGGTCAACGCTGACGGTAGCCTGGGCAAGCGTAACGACATGGTCCTGGCCGGGCTGTTCCACAAGATGGGCTGGCGCGGCACCACCTCCACGGCGCTGAACTTTGGTGATAACGGCGATTGCGTCGGCTACCTGGTGGGCAAACCGCACCATGGCCTGAGCTACATGTTCCAGATGATGAACGAGGCGCGCATTGGCGTCGGCATGGGCGCAGTGATGCTCGGCTACGCCGGCTACCTGTACTCGCTGGACTACGCCCGCCAGCGCCCGCAAGGCCGCATTCCCGATGGCAAGGACCCGACCTCCAATCAAGTTTCGATCATCGAGCACGCCGACGTGCGGCGCATGCTGCTGACCCAGAAAGCCTACGTGGAAGGCTCCTTCGACCTCGGTCTGTACGCCGCGCGGCTGTTCGACGACACCCTGACCCTGGAGACCGAAGAAGAGCGCCGCAGCGCTCTGGAGCTGCTCGACCTGCTCACCCCGATCGTCAAATCCTGGCCGTCGGAGTTCTGCCTCAAGGCCAACGAACTGGCCATCCAGATTCTCGGCGGCCATGGCTACACCCGCGATTACCCGGTGGAGCAGTACTACCGCGACAACCGCCTCAACCCGATCCATGAAGGCACCCACGGCATCCAGTCCCTTGACCTGCTCGGGCGCAAGGTCTCGATGAGCGGCGGTGCGGCGCTCAAGCAGTTGCTCAAGCTGATCCACGGCACCTGCCAGCGCGCCGAAGCCCACGCCTCGCTGACCGCCCTGCGCCAGCCGCTGGAGCAACTGCTGGCAGGCCTGCAAGCCGTGACCCTGGCCCTGCTGGGCGACCTGATGAGCGGCAAGGTCAATGAAGGCCTGGCCAACTCGGCGCTGTACCTCAAGGTATTCGGCCACACGGTGATCGGCTGGCGCTGGCTGGAGCAGGCGATCCGTGCCGAAAAAGGCCTGGCCCGACTCAATAACGGCGAGGGCAACGCCGCCGATGCCGACTTCTACCAGGGCAAGCTGCAGGCCGCACGTTACTTCCTGACCTGGGAAGTGCCGAGCTGTCACCACGATTTGGCCATTCTCGAAGCGCGCGATGACACCTGCCTGAGCATGCAGGATGCCTGGTTCTAAACCAAGCGAAGCGCTGTTGAAGCTGACGCCCCGCTGAACGCGGGGCGTTTTTTTCAGCGGCAAAACCGGTCTGCGGTTAGAATCTCTGGCACGCGCCATGCATAGTGGCAAGCTCACCAACCCGCACGGAGTACGCGCCTTGGATGCCAGCACCATCAATAATCTGTTTTTGATCGGTGGCGTTCTGGTCGCAATGAGCATTCTGGTCAGTGCATTCGGCTCGCGCTTCGGCATCCCGATTCTGGTGATCTTTCTTGCTGTCGGCATGCTCGCCGGCACCGATGGCCCTGGTGGCATCGTCTTCAACAACTACCCGCTGGCCTACCTGGTCGGCAACCTGGCGTTGGCCATCATCCTGCTCGATGGTGGCATGCGTACGCGGGTCTCCAGCTTTCGCGTGGCCTTGTGGCCATCACTCTCACTGGCCACCGTCGGCGTCCTGATCACTGCCGGCCTGACCGGCGTGGCAGCAGCCTGGCTGTTCGACCTGAGCTGGATGGAAGGCCTGCTGATCGGCGCGATCGTCGGCTCCACCGATGCTGCCGCGGTATTCAGCCTGCTCGGCGGGCGCGGCCTGAACGAGCGGGTCAGCGCCACCCTGGAAATCGAGTCCGGCAGCAACGACCCGATGGCGGTGTTTCTCACCGTCACCCTGATTGCCATGCTTGCCAGCGGCCAGGACGGCATGAGTTGGAGCCTGCTGGTGCAGCTGCTGCAACAGTTCGGCATCGGTGCGCTGTTCGGCCTCGGTGGCGGCTGGCTGCTGCTCAACCTGATCAACCGCATGGAACTGGCCAACGGCCTGTATCCGCTGCTGGTGGTCAGCGGCGGCCTGATCATCTTCGCCATCACCACGGCCGTCGGCGGCAGCGGCATTCTGTCGATCTACCTATGCGGCCTGCTGCTGGGTAACCGGCCGATTCGCTCGCGCCACGGCATCCTGCACATGCTCGACGGTCTGACCTGGCTGGCGCAGATCGGCATGTTCCTGGTCCTCGGTCTGCTGGTCACCCCGCACGAGCTGCTGCCGATTGCCTTGCCAGCCCTGGGCCTGGCGCTGTGGATGATCCTGTTCGCCCGGCCGCTGTCGATTTTCCTCGGTCTGTTGCCATTCCGTGCCTTCCATGACCGCGAGCGCGCCTTTATCGCCTGGGTGGGACTGCGTGGCGCGGTGCCGATCATTCTGGCGGTGTTCCCGCTGATGGCCGGCCTGCCGAATGCCCAGCTGTTCTTCAACGTAGCGTTCTTTATCGTGCTGGTTTCACTGTTGCTGCAGGGCACCAGCCTGCCGTTTGCCGCCAAGTTGCTGCGCGTCACCGTACCGCCGGAGCCGGCGCCGGTGTCACGTGCCGGGCTGGACGTGCATCCGACCAGCCAGTGGGAGCTGTTTATCTACCGCCTCGGTGCGGAAAAATGGTGCATCGGCGCGCCTTTGCGCGAGCTGAAGATGCCCGAAGGCACGCGCATTGCCGCGCTGTTTCGAGGCAAGGAGCTGCTGCATCCCTCCGGCAGCACGACTCTGGATGCCGGCGACCTGCTCTGCGTGGTTGGCCATGAACACGACCTGCCCGCCCTCGGTAAACTGTTCAGCCAGGCGCCCACCCGCGGCCAGGACCTGCGTTTCTTCGGTGACTTCGTACTCGAAGGCGATGCCGAGCTGGCCGCCATCGCCGCACTCTACGGCCTGCAACTGGAAGGCGCCGAAGGTCAGCTGCATCTGGGCCGCTTTATCGCCCACAAGATTGGCGGCTCGCCGGTCATCGGCGACCAGGTGGAATGGCAAGGCCTGACCTGGACCGTGGCAGCCATGGAAGGGAACAAGATTCGCAAGGTCGGCGTCAGATTCCCCGAAGGCAGTCGCCCAGGCCCCGGACTCTTCCTTTAAGCGCAGGGTTACGCGCCAGCGCTGTTGCGTAAAAGCGCAGCACAAGAGCGTAATCTACCGCCCAAGAGCCGTTATATGCGGCACAGGCGCTTAGCCAGGCGCCTGTTAAACTCAGCCTCTTTTCGAGCCAACGATCGTCACTATGCCCTCTCTTCGCACTTATCTTGCCGTCGCACTGCTCGGGCTGTGCCTGAGCGCCCCGCTGCTACAGGCCGCCGAGCCACCGAGCCGGGCTGACGTACAAAGCAGCCTGGACAACCTGGCCGACCGCAAGCTGCCGGAAGCCGAGCAGCTGGCCATAAAGCAGACCCTGGAGAAAACCCTGGCGCTGCTGAATGAAAAAGCCGACAGCGAGCAGCGCCGTGTCGACCTTGAGAAGCAGCTGCAGCAAGCCCCACGCCTGATTGGTGAGGCGCAGCGCGATTACCAGCGACTGAAAAACAGCACGCCCACCCAGGTCAATCTGCGCTACGGCAAAAGCACACTGCCGCAGCTTGAACAACTACTCGCCGATCGCAACGCACAACTCAGCGAGTGGCAGAAACAGATCATCGAGGCCAACAGCCTGGTAATCACCGCGCAGACTCGCCCGGAACGCGCCCAGGCAGAAATCAGCGGCAACCAGACCCGCAGCCAGGAAATCAACAGCATCCTGAAAAGCGGCCGCGATGCCAGCAAACCGCTGAGCAATGAGCGGCGTAATCAGCTGAATGCCGAACTGGCCAAGCTCGATGCGCAAACCCAGCTGCGCCGCCAGGAGCTGGCCGGCAACAGCCTGCTGCAGGATCTCGGCAACAGCCGCCGCAGCCTGCTGGAAGAACGCATCAAACGCCTTGAACAGGAACTGCTCGCCCAGCAGAACCTGATCAATGAAAAGCGCCGCGACCTTTCTGAGCAGACCCTTGCCGAACAGTCCCGTGAGGTCGAAAAAGCCGGCACCGACAGCCTGCTGGCACAGGAAAGCGCAATCAACCTGAAGCTCTCCGACTACCTGCTGCGCGCCACCGACCGGCTCAATGAGCTGACCCGCCTGAATCTGCAGACCAAACAGCAACTCGACAGCCTGAGCCAGAGCGATCAGGCCCTGGAAGAACAGATCAGCGTGCTGCAAGGCAGTCTGCTGCTCTCGCGCATCCTCTATAAGCAGCAGCAAGCCCTGCCGATATTGAAGATCGACAGCACCCTGCCCGACCAGATCGCCGACCTGCGCCTGTACCAGTTCGAGCTTAACCAGCAGCGCGAAGCCATCAACAACCCCAGCGTGTATGTCGACAACTTGCTCAGTGCCCAGGCCAATGAGCCCAACAGCCAGGCCCTGCGCACCGACCTGCTGGCGCTCATCGACACCCGCCGCGAGCTGATTGACCGTCTCAACCGTGAGCTGAACGCCCTGCTCAACGAGTCGATTACCCTGCAGCTGAATCAGAAGCAGCTGAAAACCACCGCCGAAACCCTGCGTGCCACCCTCGATGAGCAGATGTTCTGGATCCCCAGCAACAAACCGCTGGATCTGGAGTGGTTCAAGTCCGTACCGCGCTTGCTCGAGCGGCAGATTGCCGAATTACCCTGGGGCGCCAACCTGCGCCAGCTGGGCGCTGGCCTGACCGAGCGGCCGCCGCTGTTCCTGCCCTTGCTGCTGCTGATAGTGGTGCTGCTGTGGCGCCGGGGTTATCTGTACCGCAAGCTCGCAGAGCTGCACCAGGACATCGGCCACTTCAAACGCGACAGCCAAC
Source organism: Pseudomonas anguilliseptica (assembly GCF_900105355.1). Lineage (NCBI taxonomy): Bacteria > Pseudomonadati > Pseudomonadota > Gammaproteobacteria > Pseudomonadales > Pseudomonadaceae > Pseudomonas > Pseudomonas anguilliseptica. The sequence continues at coordinate 2,413,666 of NZ_FNSC01000001.1, read as the reverse complement.
TGCACACACCGATGGCAATCATGCTCAACGTGTTGCTGGCGCTGCCTGGCACACTATTCCTGGCACTGTGCGGCTTCGCCTTGCAGATGGACGCCCGCGGACAGAACGCCAACCTGGGTGAGGCGCTGTTCCAGATGGCCCAGGCCTGGCTGGTGTTCTACACCCTGTACCGCATCCTCGCCGATGGCGGCGTAGCCGAACTGCACTTCCGCTGGGGTCGCTCGCAAGTAGCGTTCCTGCACAAACAAGTGCGCCGTCTGGGCCTGGTGGTGATGGCGCTGGTGGCTGTAGTGACGATTGCCAAGCACCAGCCGGCGGGCCTGGGTGATGACGTGATCGGCCTAACCGTGGTGCTGAGTTGCTACGCCCTGATGGTCTGGCTGCTGCACAAGCTGCTGCTCACCGGCCCGGCCCGCGAACATGCCTCGGCCTTCCGCATGCTGATCGGCATAGCCCTGAGCTTGCTGCCATTGGCACTGATCGTGGCGGTCGGCTTCGGCTACTACTACACCGCACTGAAACTCAGCGACCGCCTGATCAACACCCTGTATCTGCTGGTGATCTGGCTGATCATCGAAGCCACTTTTGTCCGCGGCCTGGGCGTTGCGGCACGCCGACTCGCCTACCAGCGGGCCATGAGCAAGCGCCAGGCACAAAGCAAGGACAGCGGCGAAGGCACGGAAACTGTAGTCGAGGAGCCGACCCTGGATATCGAACAGGTCAACCAGCAGTCGCTGCGCCTGATTCGCCTGGCCCTGCTCGGTACCTTTATCGCCGGCCTGTACTGGGTCTGGGCGGACCTGATTTCGGTGTTCACCTACCTCGATAACATTGCGCTGTATGAGTACAGCAGCGGTACCGGCGATGCCGCGACTCTGGTGCCCATTAGCCTCAGCGATGTACTCGGCGCACTGATCATCATCGGCATCACCGTCGCACTGGGCCGCAACCTGCCTGGCTTGCTCGAGGTGCTGGTGCTCTCCAGGCTGAAGCTGGCTCAGGGCAGCGCCTACGCCACCACCACCCTGCTCTCCTACGCGATTGTCGGCATTGGGTTTGTCATCACCCTGTCGACCCTCGGGGTCAGCTGGGACAAGCTGCAATGGCTGGTGGCCGCGCTCTCGGTGGGCCTGGGCTTCGGCTTGCAGGAAATCTTCGCCAACTTTATCTCTGGCCTGATCATCCTGTTCGAGCGCCCAGTGCGCATCGGCGACGTGGTAACCATCGGTAACCTGTCCGGCACGGTCAGCAAAATTCGCATCCGCGCCACCACCATCACCGACTTCGACCGCAAAGAAATCATCGTGCCGAACAAGACCTTCGTCACCGACCAGCTGATCAACTGGTCACTCAACGACACCGTCACCCGGGTCATCGTGAAGATCGGCGTAGCCTACGAAACCGACCTGCCGCTGGCACGCAAGCTGATGATGCAGGCCGCCGAGGAAAATCCGCGGGTACTGCGCGACCCAGCGCCGCTGCTGTTCTTCCTGACCATCAGCGCCAGTACCTTCGACTACGAGCTGCGCTTCCATGTACGCGAACTGGGTGACCGCAACGCCGCCACCGACGAAATCCTCACGCGCATCGCCCTGAGCTTCCGTGAGCACAACGTGGAAATGGCCTTCAACCAGGTCGAGGTGATGATCAAGAACCTGCACGGCCAGGAACTCAACCTGACCACCGGACAAATGGTGGCCGCCACGGCGGCAGCCGATGCGCAGCAGGGACAAGTACCACCACCGACACCTGCAATCGACCCGCAGTAGCTTGCCGCCAGGCCCGCCAGCGCGGGCTGCCACTTCATCACTGCCGGGCCGCATGTGCCCGGCTGGAGCCTGACCGTGAAGCCGCTTATCGAGCTGCAGTTCGACAACCGTTTTGCCCGCCTCGGCGACACCTTTTCCACCCACGTGCTGCCCGAGCCGATTGCCGAGCCGCGCCTGGTCGTTGCCAGCCCGGCCGCCATGGCCCTGCTTGACCTGGAGCCGAGTCAAGCCGAAAGCGAGGTGTTCGCGCAGATCTTCGCCGGGCACAAGCTGTGGAGCAGCGCCGAGCCGCGCGCCATGGTCTATTCCGGGCATCAGTTCGGCGGCTACAACCCGCGCCTGGGCGATGGCCGTGGCCTGCTGCTGGGTGAGGTAATCAACGACGCTGGCGAGTACTGGGATCTGCACCTCAAGGGCGCCGGACAAACGCCCTACTCGCGCATGGGCGACGGCCGTGCCGTGCTGCGTTCATCGATCCGCGAGTTTCTCGCCAGTGAGCACCTGCACGCCCTCGGCATCCCCAGCTCGCGGGCGCTGTGCGTGACCGGCTCCAGCACCCCGGTGTGGCGCGAAAAGCAGGAGACCGCCGCCATGGTGCTGCGCCTGGCGCCCAGCCATATCCGCTTCGGCCACTTCGAATACTTCTATTACACCCAGCAGCATGAGCAGCTCAAACAGCTAGCCGAGCATGTGCTGCACTGCCACTACGCCGACTGTTTGCAGCAGAAACAGCCGTATCTGGCCATGTTCCGCGAAGTCATCGAGCGTAACGCCGCGATGATCGCCTACTGGCAGGCCTACGGTTTCTGTCACGGAGTGATGAACACCGACAACATGTCGATCCTCGGCATCACCTTCGATTACGGCCCCTACGCCTTTCTCGATGATTTCGATGCCCAGCACATCTGCAACCACTCCGATGACAGCGGTCGTTACTCGTTCAGTAATCAGGTGCCGATTGCCCAGTGGAACCTCGCCGCCCTCGGCCAGGCCCTGGTACCGCTGGTCGATGTCGACGCGCTGCGTGAGACGCTCGGTCTGTTCCTGCCGTTGTACCAGGCGCATTACCTCGATCTGATGCGCAAACGCCTGGGCCTGCTCAGTGCCGATGACGGCGACGAAGCCCTGGTGCAGCGCCTGCTGCAACTGATGCAAAGCAGCGCAGTGGATTACACCTTGTTCTTCCGCGAGCTCGGCGACAGCCCGGTTGCGCAAGCCGTGGCGCGCCTGCGCGACGACTTTACCGACCTGGCCGGTTTCGATGCCTGGGCCGCTGACTACCTGGCGTGCAGCGCGCGCGATGGCGACGATACGGGGCAACGGCGCATGCGCATGCACGCGGCCAACCCCAAGTACGTTTTGCGCAACTACCTGGCCCAGCAGGTGATCGAAGCCGCCGAGCAGGGCGACTACGCCCCGGTGCGCGAACTGCATCAGGTGCTGTCGCGGCCCTTCGACGAGCAGCCCGGCTTCGAACGCTACACCCAGCGTCCGCCGGAATGGGGCAAGCATCTGGAAATCAGCTGTTCGTCCTGAATAGAGCCGTAGGGTGGATGACGCCTTTTTCATCCACCAACTGCCGCGGTGGATGGATAAAGCGCCATCCACCCTACGGACTGCCGTATCTGGTGTTCGTCGTAGATTGGGTTGAGGAGCCTGCGACGAAGCCCAACGATAGCCGGGCGCAGCGCTACGCGCTCCCTGTTGGGCTTCGCAAGCTCAACCCAACCTACACACCACCCAACATCCATTCCAGCCCCATGGCCACATGCAGCTCGGTGCTGTCGAGCAGCGGCACCGGTGCGTCCAGGCCATCGAGCAGTAAACCGATCTCGGTGCAACCCAGGATGGCCATCTCGGCCCCCTGCCCCTGCAGCGTGCGCAAACAGTCCAGATAGAAGTCCCGGGCCTGCGGCAGAAACTGGCCCTGGCACAGCTCGGCAAAGATCACCCGATCAATTTCCGCCATCTGCGCCGCGTCTGGAGTGATCACCTCAATCGCGAAGCGCTCGGCCAGACGCTGGCGGTAGAACGCCTCCTGCATGGTAAAACGCGTGCCGAGCAGGGCCGCGCGGCGCACACCCTGGTGCTGCAGGGCCTGACCCACCGCATCACCGATATGCAGCAGCGGTATCTGCACCGCCGCTTCAATGGCCGGCGCAACCTTGTGCATGGTGTTGGTGGCCAGTAACAGGGCCGATGCCCCTGCTCGCTCAAGCCCCTGAGCCGCCAGCGCCAGCACCTGCCCAGCGGCCTGCCAATCGCCACGCCGCTGCAGTTCGGCGATTTCAGCAAAATCCAGCGAATGCAGCAGCAAGGGCGCCGAATGCAAACCGCCAAGGCGTTCGCGCACGCCCTGGTTGAGCAAGCGGTAATAGCTGGCCGTCGACTCCCAGCTCATGCCACCCAGAATGCCTAACTGACGCATATGCCCTCCCGTTCACGAAAGCCTTGAGCCTAATCCGCGGCCGAGCCAACGCACAGGCACAGTGCGCGGTAGAGCGGCCGGTACAGCCTTATCTATTAAATCGAAAAGGCATATAAACCTTTCCAAACATTCTTAGACTCTCTAAGCAGCAACCCTTATCTTCTCCGCCTTGCGTGGCCGCCACGTCTGCATCGCGCGCCCGATACCTCACACGAGACTCGTCCGCTTACGCTAAGGATGTTCATGTTCTGGGACTCTCTTCCTCTGCCCCTGCTGTTTGTCGGCGCCCTGCTGATCTGGGTGCTGTACGCCTTTGTGCGCGAGAAGTGGAGCCCGGACATTGTTGCGGCCATTGCCGTGGCGGCGCTGCTGATCACTCAGTTGCTGACGCCTGCGGAAGTGCTCAGCGTGCTGAGCAACTCGGCGCCCGTGACCATTGCCTGCATGTTCGTGCTCTCGGCCGCACTGGAACGCACCGGCTGCATCGACGCTCTCGGCAACTGGCTGGGGAATCTGGTCGGTACCAGCCCGATTCGCGTGCTCACCGGCTTGACCATCACCGCGCTGGTGATCTCGGCGTTCCTCAACAACACACCGGTGGTGGCCATTCTCACGCCAGTGGCAATTTCCCTGGCGCGGCGCGCCGGCACCCTACCGTCGAAACTGCTGATCCCGCTGTCCTACGCCACCATCCTTGGCGGCACCCTGACCATGATCGGTACCTCGACCAATATTCTGGTCGACGGCGTGGCACGCAAGGCGGGCCTTGAGCCCTTTGGCATGTTTGAGATCACCGGTGCCGGGCTGATCCTGGCAACGGTGGGCATGCTCTATCTGCTGACCATAGGTCGCCACCTGCTGCCCGAGCGCGAGACCCTGTCAAAGCAACTGCGCCCGAACCTCGACCGCACCTTTATGACCGAGCTGCTGGTGCCACAGAACTCGCCAGTGATCGGCAAATCCCTGCACGAAGCCAACCTCAATGGCGGCAGCGGCCTGCAGGTGCTGAAGATCTTCCGCGACGAGCAGGAGCTCACCGAACCGGCCCACGACACCCTGCTGGTGGCGGGCGACCAACTGGTGCTGCACGGTCAGGTCAAGGATGTGGTGGAGCTGCGCGAAAGTGGTCACCTGATCTTCAACCGCAGCGATGCGTTTGAAACCATTAGCAGCCATGACGTGATCCTCGCCGAGGCCATCGTCGGGCGTAACTCGCGCTACAGCCATCGGCCGATGCGCGACCTCGACCTCACCGCGCGCTATGGCATCGCCGTGCTTGCCGTGCACCGCCAGGATGAGAACATCCAGGGCAACCTGGATGACTTCGAACTGCAGTTCGGCGACGTGATGCTGGTGGAAGGCACGCCGACGCAAATCAAGCGTTTCGCCGACAACGGCGAGCTGATCAGCCTCAACGCCGTACAGGAACGCGCGTTCCGCCGCGACAAGGCACCGATTGCGATCATCGCTACTCTGGCCGTGATGCTGCTGGCCGCCTTCGGCGTAATGCCCATCGAAGGCCTGGCGATCATCGGTGCGGTCACCGTACTGGCGACCCGCTGCCTGGACGTGGAGGACGCCTACAAGGCGGTGGACTGGAAGATCCTCAGCCTGATCTTCGGCATGCTGGCCATCAGCATCGCCATGGACAAGGTCGGCCTGGTCAGCCTGATGGTCAGCAATGTCATGGGCCTGATGCCCTGGGCAGGCCCGTTGCTGATGCTGTCGTTTATCTACCTGTTCACCTCGATCCTCACCGAAGTGCTATCGAACAACGCGGTGGCGGTACTGGTCACGCCGATTGCCATCGGCATGGCCCAGCACCTGGGCGTCGACCCGCGCGCCTTTGTGGTCGCGGTGATGTTCGCCGCCAGCGCCAGCTTCGCCACGCCCATCGGTTATCAGACCAACACCTTCGTCTACAACGCCGGCGGTTATCGCTTTACCGACTTTATGAAGGTCGGCATCCCGCTCAATCTGCTGCTGTGGGTGGTGGCCAGCTTTGTAATCCCCTGGTTCTTCCCACTGATACCTATTTGACGGCATAAGCGGCGAATATTTCGATCTAACCCAGGCCCGTTTCATTGCTCCAGCGCATTGACCGGGCCTTGCTGCTTTCTCCATGCTGCCAACCTTCAATCTGCCCTGAAGGAACGCGCGCATGAAATTGGAAACCCTGGCCATCCACGCCGGCTACAGCCCCGACCCGACCACCAAGGCGGTGGCGGTCCCGATCTACCAGACCAGCTCCTTTGCCTTCGACGATACCCAGCACGGTGCCGACCTGTTCGACCTGAAGGTCGCCGGCAATATCTATTCACGGATCATGAATCCGACCAACGCCGTGCTCGAAGAGCGCGTGGCTGCGCTGGAAGGTGGCGTCGGCGCGCTGGCCGTGGCCTCGGGCATGGCGGCGATCACCTACGCGATCCAGACCGTGGCCGAAGCCGGTGACAACATCGTCTCGGTGGCCAAGCTCTACGGCGGCACCTACAACCCGCTGGCGCACACTCTGCCGCGCTTCGGCATCCAGACCCGCTTCGCCGCCCACGACGACATCGCCGCTCTGGAAGCGCTGATCGACGACAAAACCAAAGCGGTGTTCTGCGAATCCATCGGCAACCCGGCCGGCAATATCGTCGACCTCGCTGCCCTGGCTGCGGCCGCGCACCGCCATGGCGTGCCGCTGATTGTCGACAACACGGTGGCTACGCCGATTCTCTGCCGCCCGTTCGAGCATGGCGCGGACATCGTCGTGCACTCGCTGACCAAGTACATCGGCGGCCACGGCACCAGCATCGGCGGCATTGTGGTCGACTCCGGAAAATTCCCCTGGGCTGACAATAAAGCGCGCTTCCCATTGCTCAACACGCCCGACCCGTCCTACCACGGCGTGACCTACACCGAGGCCTTCGGCCCGGCCGCCTTTATCGGCCGCTGCCGCGTGGTGCCACTGCGCAACACCGGCGCGGCGCTGTCGCCGTTCAATGCCTTCCTCATCCTGCAAGGCCTGGAAACCCTGGCCCTGCGCATGGAGCGCCACTGCGAGAACGCGCTGAAGGTCGCCCATTACCTGCAGAACCACCCGCAGGTGGCCTGGGTGAAATACGCCGGCCTGCCCGATCACCCCGAGCATGCCCTGGCGCAGCGTTTCTGCGGCGGCACACCGGCCTCGATCCTGTCCTTTGGCATCAAGGGCGGTCAGGAAGCCGGCGCGCGCTTTATCGATGCGCTGCAGTTAGTGGTTCGTTTGGTGAATATCGGCGATGCCAAATCCCTGGCCTGCCACCCGGCCTCGACCACTCACCGCCAGCTGAATGACGAAGAACTGGAGCGCGCCGGCGTGCCGCGCGACATGGTGCGCCTGTCGATCGGCATCGAGCACAGCGACGATATCCTCGCCGACCTGGCCCAGGCGCTGGATGCCGCAGCGGGCTGATCGCCCTTGATATCCACGCAAGCGACTCCAGATAAGGGATAACCGCCTCTGGAGTCGCCCATGTCCAATCCCCTGCTGATCCCCTGCCCAAAGTGCAACGGCCTTAATCGCATTCCCGCCGAGCGCCTGGGCGATGCGCCGCGCTGTGGCCGTTGCAAATCGGAGGTGTTGCCCAGCACACCCTTCGAACTGACCCAGGCCAACTTCGATGCGCAGAACAAAGGCGACCTGCCTCTGCTGATTGATGTGTGGGCCAGCTGGTGCGGCCCGTGCCGCAGCTTTGCCCCCATTTATGAGCAGGCCGCCGCGCAGCTACAAGGCCACTGCCGCCTGGCCCAGCTGGACAGCGAAGCCAACCCGCAGCTGTCGGCAGAAATGGGCATTCGCTCGATCCCGACGCTGATCCTGCTCAAGGGCGGTGTGGAAGTCGCCCGGCAGAGTGGCGCGCTGCCCCTGCCGCAACTGCTTGGCTGGTTGCGCCAGCAGGGCATTTGAGCGAATCGGTCAATTACGCATGGGCATTGCGGTCATTACTGCGCTCACGACCAACCTTTAGGCTGGCTGCACAACAAGACGTGTGGAGCCAAGCATGACGATGCCTATCGAACTGGTACGCCAGCTCACCGAAGAACAGATAGCCTTTGTCCAGCGCAGCGGGCTCAAGGCCGAAGTGCTGGAAGCTGGCCACATACGTCTGCGTATGCCGCTGGCGGGTAACCAGAACCATATCGGCAGCATGTATGCCGGTGCGCTGTTCACTCTGGCGGAAATTCCCGGCGGTGCGCTGTTTCTCACCAGCTTCGATGCGCAGCGCTTTTACCCCATCGTCAAGGAAATGAACCTGCGTTTTCGTCGCCCCGCCAGCGGTGATATCTGGGTGGAGGCGCACCTTGCAGCGGAAGAAATCCAGCAGCTGCAAAAGCAGGCAACAGAACTCGGCAAAGCCGAGTATGTTTTACAGTTGCAGCTGACCGATGAGAGTGGTGAAGTAGTGGTCGAGAGTCGCGGCCTGTATCAATTACGCGCACGCTGACACTTGACCTTGCCCTAGGTCAAAAGTCCAGCTATGACTCGAGGTCACAATAAATGTGCCGACATGCATCGGCAGGAGAACGCCGACCATGCCCAGTCACATCCTTATTGCCCACGACCTGCGCGACACTGCCGACATGGCGCTGTGCCGCGCCACCCAGCTGGCCAAGCAGTTCAACGCCAAACTGACCATCCTGCATGTGCTCGACCCGAGCAAAAGCAGCCAAGAGCATGAGCAGGCCAAACAGGCACTGGACCGCAGCCTGACCCAATACGCCCCGCCCGGCAGTCAGCTGCTGATCCGCACCGGCATCAATCCCTCGGAAGTGGTGCTGCAACAGCTTAATGAGCTGGGTTGCGACCTGCTGGTACTCGGCGGCCATCACCAGCGCCACGATTTTTTCTCCGGCACCAGCCTCGACCGCATTGCGCGCAACTGTCCGGTGCCACTGCTGCTGGTGGCGCGTAACGATTTCAAGCCATACCAGCGCGCACTGGCGGCCATCGACTTCTCGCTCTGCGCCTGCAGCGCCCTCGGCCAGGCCTACCGCCTGCTGCCGGAAACGGCCGAACTGCACGCCCTGCACGTCTTCGAGCCAGACAAGGGCACGCCCAAGCAGGTCGAGGCGCAACTGGCCACGCAAAAAGCCCTGATCAACCAGTTGCTGGAAGATGAAGCGCAGAACCTGCCGGAGAAAGGCCCGACCTTGACCCATTCGGTGGAACAAGGCGGCATCCTGCGCTGCCTGCAAGCACGCCTGAAAAGCACCAACACCGAACTGCTGGTACTCGGCAGCCACGGCCGCAGCGCACTGTCGCAAGCACTGCTTGGCAGCCTGGCGCAGCACTTCCTGCACAAGGCGCCTTGCGACATTTACGTCGTCCGCTGACGATCTGCTGCGCGTCGGCCCTGCTGCGTTGAAAACAGGTTCGGCAAGCCGCTTGCGGCTAACGCGTTTTAGCGCGACCCGAAAGGCGAGTGAAACGAGTAATGCTCATGTACTAAAGTACACACCGCGTCCTCACCTGTTTGACCAGCCGGAGGCTGTTACTAACGTAGCGCCTTGCATGGCTCTAGCTCGCGAGATCTTCAACAGGCTCTGAACCAGCCAATAAAAAAGCTGCCTAGGCAGCTTTTTTATTTACGGGCTAACGCTCAATTGGCGTTAAGCAGGTCATGCAGTTCGACAAACTGCTGGGTCAACTTGTGGTTGCGGTCCAGATGGATCAGCGGCATGCAGGCCTGGTGCGACTCACGCATCTTCACCGAACTCATCAGATTGACCGGCAGCACCGGCAGGCCCTCGGCAATCAACTCATCGAGCAGCTGCTGCGGCAGACTGGCGCGCGGCTGGAACTGGTTGACCACAATGCCTTCGACTTCCAGGCCTTCGTTGTGGTCTTCCTTGAGCTCTTCGATTTCGCGTAGCAGGCCATACAGCGCCTGGCGCGAGAAGCTGTCGCAGTCAAACGGGATCAGCACGCGGTCAGCCGCGATCAACGCGGAGACGGTGTAGAAATTCAGCGCCGGAGGGGTATCGAGGTAGATGCGCTCGTAATCTTCACTGAGGTCTTCGAGCAGTTTGCGCAGCTTGTTGATCTTGTGCTTTTGCTCCAGCTTGGGCTGCAGATCGGCCAGCTCGGCGGTGGCGGTGACCACATGCAGGTTGTCAAACGGCGTCTCGTAGATATCCACGCTGCCTTTCTTGCCGAACGGCGCCGATGACAAAGTGCCCTTGAAGAACTCGGCAATGCCCATGGGGATGTCCTCGCCGGTCAGGCCGGTGAGGTAATGAGTCGAGTTGGCCTGGGCGTCCAGGTCGATCAGCAGCGTGCGGTAGCCCTGGGAAGCGCTCACCGCGGCCAGGTTGCAGGCGATACTGGACTTACCCACACCGCCCTTCTGATTGAAGATCACGCGCCGCATGAAATACCCCCTGAATCCCGCATAAACCCCGAAATGGTCCCGGATTCTATGCAAACTACGTGACAAGGGCGAGATTTTCGGCAAAACCGCGCTGCCTCCGGTCAGAACAACAAACCATAGATTTGCGCACGGCCCGTACGGTCTGGATAATGCCAGCACTTCGCCACACCTGCTGCCAAGCCCTCCGCTGATTGCGGCTGGCCGTAGCCGACATGGACGCCCACCGCGTGACACATTTCAGGATCGAACAATGGCGTGCCTGGGCCCCTGGCCTGGACAGCACGACTGACTGGTGCGCCTGGCATCAGGCACCGTCACGCCTGGTCGATACTGGCCAACAGCCGGATGTCAGCACGCTGCCGGCCATGCAGCGCCGACGCCTGAGCCGCCTGGCGCGGATGGCCTTTCACGTCGCCTGGCCGCTGGCCGAAGCGCACCCGCAATTGCCCATGGTGTTCGCCAGCCGGCATGGCGAAACCCCGCGCACCCTGAGCATCCTTACCGACCTGGCGCATGGTGAGCCGCTGTCGCCGACCCAGTTCAGCCTCTCGGTGCACAACGCGATCATCGGTCTGTGGTCGATCCAGCGCGGCGATCACAGCGAAATGACGGCCATTGCCGGTGCCGGCGATGGCCTGGAAAACGCCATACTGGAAGCCTGCGGCATGCTCCACGATGGCGCACCGGCAGTGTTGCTGGTGATTGCCGAAGAAACCCCGCCCGCGCTTTACGCGCCTTTTATCGACGACGTGCCGTTTCCCTATGCCGTTGGCCTGCTGCTGACGCCGGGTGATGACTGGCAGCTGCAACTGAGCCGCGCCAACGGCGCCGTCAGCCAATGGCCCCACGCCCTCAACCTGGTCCGCGCCCTGTGCAGCGACCAGCCGACCCTGCAGCACCACTGGAAGAGCCGACAATGGACCTGGTCACGCAACAAGGCCTGAGCCGTTACAGCGCGCCCTATCTCTGGCGGCTGATTGCCACGGCCCTGAGTTTCGGCCTGTTCGGCATCGGCGGGGTGCTGCTGCGCGTGCTGATCTTCCCGCTGCTGGCCCTGCTGCCGGGTGATGCCTTGAGCCGGCGCACCCGCGCCCGCGCCGTGGTGAGCAAGACCTTCTACCTGTTTGTACGCTTTATGTACCGCAGCGGCGTGCTGACCTACGAGGTCGAAGGCATCGAACGCCTCAGCCAGCCTGGGCAGATGGTCATCGCCAACCACCCGTCACTGATCGACGTGGTGGTGCTGATCGCCTTTATTCGCGACGCCAACTGTGTGGTCAAACAGAGCCTGCGGGATAACCCGAGCATGCGCGGGCCGATCCGCGCCGCCGGCTATATCAGCAACAGCGGCAGCATGGACATGCTCGACGAGGCCGCCGGCGCCCTGCAGAGCGGCCAGACCCTGATCGTGCTCCCCGAAGGCACGCGCACCACGCCGGGGCACAGCCCGGAGTTTCACCGCGGAGCAGCGGCCATTGCCCTGCGCGGCGCGCGCATCGTTACGCCGGTGGTAATCAGCGTCAGCCCCACCACCCTGACCAAGGCCGAGCCCTGGTACAGCATTCCGTCGCGCCGCTTTCACATTCGCCTGCGCGTAGGCGAGGATATTGACCCAAACCAGTTCAATGCCATGGGACCACCGCCGATCGCCTCACGCAAACTCAACGAGTTTCTGCACCAACACTTTATGAAGGAGCTCGCCAAAGATGAGCGATTTACAGCTGGAAATTAAGAACCTGATCATCGACGCTCTGGGCCTGGAAGACATGGCGGCCGAAGACATCGCCGCCGACCTGACCCTGTTCGGTGAAGGCCTGGGCCTGGACTCGGTAGACGCCCTGGAGCTTGGCCTGGCTATCCAGAAACGTTTCGGCATCAAGATCGACGCCGAAGCCAAAGACACCCGCAAGCACTTTGCCAACGTAGCCAGCCTGGCGGCATTCGTGTCATCGCAACAGACCGCCTGAGGAAGCCGCCGATGCAAACCCGTGAAGAGATTTTCGACACCCTGCGCGACGCGCTGGTCGAGCTGTTCGAGTTGGACGCCGAACGTATTACGCCCGAGGCCAACCTCTATCAGGACCTTGAGATCGATAGCATTGACGCCGTTGACCTGATCGACCACATCAAACGCCAGACCGGTAAAAAGCTCGCTGCCGAGGAGTTCAAGGCTGTGCGCACCGTCGGTGACGTGGTCGAGGCGGTGCTGCAGCTGGTCAACGCCCCAGCCAGCGAATAATGAGTCGCCTATTTGGCCTGCTCCTGCTGCTGGCCGGGCTGCTCTATCCCTTTGCCGTGTACTACGGCATGGAGCATCTGTCGCCACGCCTGTTTGCCGCCGTGCTTGGCGGTCTGTGGCTGGTGCGTGCGCTGAGCCAATGGGGCAAGCCGGGCAACCGCTGGATGACCGCCGTAGCCTTGGGGTTCTGCCTGTTGCTGGGTCTGGCAGGTGAGCCGGCACTGCTGCGCTGGTATCCGGTGCTGCTCAACGGCCTGCTGCTGGCGCTGTTCGGCCTCAGCCTGAAATTCGGCCCACCGCTGATCGAGCGCCTGGCCCGTCTGACCGAGCCGCAGCTGCCGGAAGTGGCGATCCGCTACACGCGCACTGTCACAGCAGTCTGGGCCTGGTTCTTCCTGGCCAACGGCCTGGTGGTGGTGGCGCTGAATTTCTGGGCGCCGCTGAGCTGGTGGACGCTGTATACCGGGCTGATTGCCTACGGCCTGATGGGCCTGCTGTTTGCCGGTGAGTGGCTGGTACGCCAGCACGTAAGGAGACATGAATGAACTGGCTGCCCCTCGAGCATCTGCTGCTCGACGCCCACCCAGGCCGCGCAGTAACCGCAGACCTGGATCAGCCCCAATTGCGCCAGCAGGCCCTGCAACTGGCCGCTGAACTACAAGGCCGTGGTGTACAGCGCCTGGCCCTGTATCTGGACGACGCCGCCGAGCTGGCGATTGCCATGCTCGCCGCCTGGCGCGCCGGGATTGCCGTGCTGCTGCCGGCCGATGCCCAGCCACACACCCGCCAGCGTCTGAGTGCGCAGTGCGACCTGTGGCTGGACAACCTGGATGACCTGCTGAATCCCGAAAGTGCCGCATTGCCGCCGGCCACGCTGAATCTCGACCAATGCAGGTTGACCCTGTGCACCTCCGGCTCCAGCGGCGAAGCCAAGCTGATCGATAAAACCCTGCGCCAACTGGCCAATGAAGTCACCGCCCTGGAGCAGCTATGGGGCGCGCAACTGGGTAGCGCGACCATCCTCGGCAGCGTCGCCACCCAACATATCTACGGGCTGCTGTTTCGTGTGCTCTGGCCACTGTGCGCCGGCCGCGCTTTTCTGCGCCGCGCCCAGCCGTTCCCCGAAGACCTGCAGCGTGAAAGCCTGGCAACCGGCACTGCTTTCGCCTGGGTGGCCAGCCCTGCACTGTTGAAACGCATGGGCGACAACCTTAACTGGCCGGCGCTGTGCGCGGTGCGTCAGGTGTTTTCCTCCGGCGGTGCGCTGCCCAGCGAGACAGCAGCCGAGCTGCATCAATTGCTTGGCCAATGGCCCACGGAAATCTACGGCAGCTCGGAAACCGGCGGCATCGCCTGGCGTCAGGGTGGCGAACTGTGGACGCCGTTTGCCGGGGTCGACCTGGGACAACACGCCGAGGGTGCCCTGCACCTGACCTCGCCCTACCTACCTGCCGGCCATCGTGAGCAGACCGCCGATGCGGTGGAACTGCAGGCCAATGGCCGCTTTATCCTGCGCGGCCGCCTGGACCGAATTATCAAACTGGAAGAAAAACGTATTTCCCTGCCCATGCTCGAACAGGCGCTGAGCAGCCACGAATGGCTCAGCGATGCGCGCCTCGGCGTGATGCAGGAAGGCCGCGCCTACCTCGGCGCGCTGGTGGCGTTAAGCCCGGCCGGCTTGCACGCACTGCGCAACCAGGGCCGCAAGACCGTCACCGAAACCCTGCGCCGCCATCTGGCCGGCCATTGCGAAGCCATTGCCCTGCCCCGGCGCTGGCGCCTGCTCGCCCAGCTGCCCTACAACAGCCAGGGCAAACTGGCGCAAGCCACAGTGGAAACAGTATTGGCCGAACCGCGCCCAACTCAGGTGGTGCCACTCTCGGCTGTCGAGCAGGACGGCGAATGGCAGCTGGAGCTGGTGGTGCCGCTGGACCTGGCCCATTTCAGCGGACATTTCCCACAGACACCGGTGCTTCCCGGCGTGGTGCAGATCGACTGGGCGCAGCAACTGGCGCGGCAGTTGATCACGGATCTGCCGCCGCGCTTTAGCGGCATGGAAGTGTTGAAGTTCCAGCAACTGGTGCGCCCCGGCGATCAGCTGCAGCTGAACCTGCGTTTCGACGCGGCGCGCGGCAAGCTGTACTTCGCCTTCCGTAACGGCGAAGCGGCCTGCTCATCCGGGCGGATTTTGCTGGGGCCAGCACAATGATTGGCTCTTGTCGGTTGGCCCGTAGGTTGGTGCTGAGGCACGAAGCCCAACATTGGCGGCGCTGGTCGTTGGGCTTCGCAGGCTCAGCGCCAACCTACGCAATGCCCGTGACTAACATCCGCGTAGAACATTGCCATGCATAAGCCCTGCGCGGTGATCCCGGTCTACAACCACGAACACACCCTGCCCGTGGTGGTCGCCGCGCTGCATGCGGCCGGCCTGCCCTGCGTGCTGGTTGATGACGCATCTAGCAGCAGCTGCGCAGCGGTGATGAATCAGCTGGCCGCACAACCCGACACCCACCTAGTACGCCTGCCGATCAACCAGGGCAAAGGCGGCGCGGTGATGGCCGGTCTGCGGGAAGCGGCGCGCCTGGGTTTCAGTCATGCGCTGCAGGTCGACGCCGATGGGCAGCACGACCTCGGCGATCTGCCGGGTTTTATCAATGCCTCGCAAGCCGCACCGCAAGCACTGATCTGCGGTTACCCGCAGTACGACGAGAGCGTGCCGAAAGGCCGCCTCTATGCGCGCTACCTGACCCACGTGTGGGTGTGGATCAACACCCTGTCGCTGAGCATCCGCGATTCCATGTGCGGCTTCCGCGTCTACCCGCTGCCCGCCACCCTGGCGCTGATCGACTCGGCAAACATCGGCAAGCGTATGGATTTCGACACCGAGATTCTGGTGCGCCTGGCCTGGCGCAATCAGCCGATGCACTGGCTGCCGACCAGGGTGCATTACCCGCTGAACGGCCTCTCGCACTTTCGCCTGTGGCTCGACAACGCGCTGATTTCCAAGATGCACTCCAAGCTGTTCTTCGGCATGTTAGTGCGCGCCCCACTGATTCTCTGGCACAGGTGGCGCGGATGAGCGATCAACGCCATTGGGCCAGCCAGCGCGAGCGCGGCAGCTTTATCCTGATGAAATTCACCGCCTGGCTGGCACGTGTGCTGGGTCGTCGCCTGATCAGTCCGTTGCTGTATCTGATCGTGCTGTATTTCTACCTGTTCGGCGCCAAGGCGCGGCGTAGCATCCGCCACTACCAGAGCAACCTGGCTGCCTGGAGCGGGCGCGCCGAGCTGAAGCCGAGCCGCCTCTCGGTATTCCGCCAATTTATGCATTTTGCCGACACCCTGCTCGACAAGCTCGACGTGTGGAGTGGCCGCCTCGGCCTGGAGCAGGTTGACCTGATCGACCCTGAAGACCTCTGCGGCCAGCTGCAACGACAGAACCGCGGGCAGATTCTGGTCGCCGCACACCTGGGCAATCTGGAGGTCTGCCGCGCCCTGGCTGAAGTGGGTGCGCAGGTGCAGATGAACGTGCTGCTGCACACCAAACACGCGGAACAGTTCAACCGCCTGCTGGCCGACGCCGGGGCCAGCCATATGCGCCTGATCCAGGTCAGCGAACTGGACGCGGCGATCATGCTGCAACTGTCCGAGCGCCTGGAGCGCGGCGAATGGCTGGCAATTGCCGGCGACCGCGTGCCGCTCAAGGGCAGCCGCAAGGTCAGCGTGGATTTTCTCGGCCAGCCGGCGGATTTCCCGCAAGGCCCCTGGCTGCTGGCCGGGCTGCTGCAATGTCCGGTCAACCTGATGAGCTGCCTGAAGATCGATGGCCGCTACCAGGTGATCCTCGAACCCTTTATCGAGCGCCCGCCATGGAAGCGCAGCGAGCGCGATGCAACGATCCGCCAATGCACCCAGCGTTACGCCGACCGCCTGGCCCAGCGCTGCCTGAGTGCGCCCCTGCAATGGTTCAATTTCTACCCGTTCTGGAATGAAGATGACGACACATCAGCCTGATCCCATCGTGTTTGGCGAACAGCCCCTCCGTATCGAGCAGGTCGTCGCCCTGGCCAGCCGCAGCGCCCCGGCGCAACTGCAAAGCGATGCCGCCTACCGCGAAAAAATCGCCAAGGGCGCGCGTTTTCTCGACAGTCTGCTGGACAAGGAAGGCGTGATCTACGGTGTCACCACCGGCTACGGCGACTCCTGCGTGGTGGCTGTGCCGCTGCATCAGGTCGAGGCACTGCCGCGTCATCTGTACACCTTCCACGGCTGTGGCCTGGGCAAGCTGCTGGATGCAGCCAGCACCCGCGCCGTGCTCGCCGCTCGCTTGCAGTCGCTGTGCCACGGCGTTTCCGGGGTACGCGTGGAGCTGCTGGAGCGCCTGCAGGCGTTTCTCGAATACGACGTACTGCCACTGATTCCGGAAGAAGGCTCGGTGGGCGCCAGTGGCGACTTAACGCCACTGTCCTACGTCGCCGCGACCCTCAGCGGTGAGCGCGAAGTGCTGTTCAACGGCGAGCGCCGCAACGCCATCGACGTGCACAACGAGCTGGGCTGGACACCGCTGGTGCTGCGGCCGAAAGAAGCCCTGGCGCTGATGAATGGCACAGCGGTGATGACCGCTCTGGCCTGCCAGGCATTCTCCCGCGCCGACTACCTGCTCAAGCTGGCCACGCGCATCACCGCGCTGAACGTGGTGGCGCTGGAGGGCAACCCGGAACACTTCGACGAGCGCCTGTTCGCCGCCAAGCCACACCCTGGGCAGATGCAGGTCGCCGCCTGGCTGCGCCAGGACCTGGCCATCGACGCGCCGACCGCGCCGCTGCACCGCCTGCAGGATCGCTACTCGCTGCGCTGCGCACCGCATGTGCTCGGTGTGCTGGCCGACAGCCTGGGCCTGCTGCGCCAGTTCATCGAAACCGAACTGAACAGCGCCAACGACAACCCGCTGATCGACGCCGAAGAAGAACGCGTGCTGCACGGCGGGCACTTCTACGGCGGGCATATCGCCTTCGCCATGGACAGTCTGAAGAACCTGGTGGGCAACGTCGCCGACCTGCTCGACCGCCAGCTCGCCCTGCTGGTCGACACCCGCTACAACCACGGCCTGCCAAGCAACCTGTCCGGCGCACCGAGCGTCAGCGCGATGATCAACCACGGTTTCAAGGCCGTGCAGATCGGCACCAGCGCCTGGACCGCCGAAGCGCTGAAAAACACCATGCCCGCCAGCGTGTTCTCGCGCTCCACCGAATGCCACAACCAGGACAAGGTGAGCATGGGCACCATCGCCGCGCGCGACGCCCTGCGCAGCCTGGAGCTGACCGAGCAGGTCGCCGCCGCCACCCTGCTGGCCGCCAACCAGGGTGTGTGGCTGCGCCAGCGCGACGGCAAGATTGATATTCCCGCACCCGTCGCCGCCATGCGCGAACAACTAGCCGTGGACTTCCACCCGGTGATCGAAGACCGCGCCCTAGAGGCCGAACTGCGCCTGTGCCTGGTGCGCATCCGCGAGCAGCACTGGAGGCTTTATGCGTAGCAAAGGCGTATTGCAGGCGGAAATCGAACTGCAGGTGCCGTTCTTCGACGTCGACATGATGGAAGTGGTCTGGCACGGCCACTACGTCAAATACTTCGAGGAGGCGCGCTGCTCGACAAGCTCGGCCACAACTACCGGCAGATGCGCGACGCCGGCTACGCCTGGCCGGTGATCGACCTGCAGATCCGCTATATCCGTGGCGCCCAGTTCGGCCAGCGCATCCGCGTACGCGCCGATCTGCTGGAGTGGGAAAACCGCCTGAAGATCAACTACCTGATCAGCGATGCAGCGACTGGGGAGCGTATGACCCGTGGCAGCAGCGTGCAGGTAGCGGTGGAAATCGCCACCCGCGAAATGCAGTTCGTGTCGCCCAAGGTGTTGATCGAGGCGGTTGAGAAGGTGTTGGCGTGAAACGTCTGCTGGCATACCTCGGCCTCTGGCTGCTAAGCCAGGAGGCGCTGGCCTTCGACCTCGATCAGCTCAGCGCCCAGCTGGCCAAGCCTGCCGTGGTACGCGGCCCACTGATTCAGGAAAAACACCTGCGCGCCCTGCCGCAGCCGCTGACCAGCCGTGGCCAGTTTGTCCTCAGCCGCGACCTCGGTCTGCTCTGGCAGCTGCAAAGCCCGCTCAAACAGGATTACCGCATCGACGGCCAGGGCATCGCCAAACGTACGCCGAGCGGCTGGCAACAACAGCCCGGCCAGGACGTGGCCGCCCAGCAGAGTCGGCTGTTTCTCGCCGTACTCAAGGGCGACCACAGCGGCCTGGCGCGCGACTTCCAGCTGCAATTAAGCGGCACCGCCGAGGCCTGGCAACTGCGTCTGGTGCCGAACTCGGTATTGCTCAAACAGATTTTCAGCCGTATCCAGATCGACGGCGGCGCGCTGGTGCAACGCATCGAGCTGCATGAAACCCAGGGCGATTACAGCGTGCTGCGCTTGCCGGATAGCCAGGCCGGCAGTGCCCTGACTGAGCAGGAGCAGCGTGACTTTGCTCAGTGAACGCTGGCTGCCGCGCGGCTTTCTGCTGCTGCTCGCTGCCCTGCTGACCCTCACCGCCTGGCAATGGCGCAACGGCCCGCCCGTAGCCGCGGATATGCTCGCGCTGTTGCCGGCCGGCAGCGGCGACGCCTTGGTGCAGCAGGCCGAGCAACGTATGCAGGAGCCGCTCAATCGCGACCTGCTGCTGTTGATTGGCCACCCGCAACGCAATCAGGCGATTGCCCTGGCGCAGCAGGTGGGCGAGCAATGGCGCGACAGCGGCCGCTTTGCCCAGGTGCAGTGGAACGTCGACAGCGACCTCGCGGCGCTGCGCGACTACCTGCGCAGCAACCGCCTGGCCCTGCTACCTGCGGCAGATCGTCAGCTATTGCTGGAGCAACCGCAGCAGTTGATCGAACAACGCACCGCCCAGCTGTTCGACACCTTCGCCGGCTTTAGCCTGTTGCCCATCGAGCAGGACTGGCTGGGCCTGGGTGTACGCGCGCAACAGGCGCTAAATCCCGGCAGCCGCATCCAGGCCGACCTGAGCAGCGGCGCATTGCTGCTGGAAGAACCTGGCATGACCTGGGCCCTGCTGCGCGCCAGCGCCCAGGGCAGCGCGTTTGATATGCAGGAGCCGCCGCTGATGGCCGCGCAGGTCGCCGCTACCCGTGCACAGATCGAAACCGCCGATGGCCAATTGCTGGCGGCTGGCGGCGTGTTGTATGCGGCCGCCGGACAGGCCAAGGCCACCCGCGAGATCAGCCTGATCGGCGGTGGTGCCACGCTCGGCACCCTGCTGCTGTTGCTGCTGGCCTTCCGCCGTGTGCGGGTGCTGGTCAGCCTGCTGCCGATCGGCATGGCGCTGCTGGCCGGCTGCACCGCCTGCGTACTGGTATTCGGCCAGATCAACGCCCTGACCCTGGTATTGGGCGCCAGCCTGGTCGGGGTTGCCGCCGACTACCCGCAACACTATTTGAGTAAAAGCTGGAGCAACGCCGAAGGCCGCGAAAGCTGGAGCAGCTGGGGCGCGCTGCGCGCCACCCTGCCGGGTCTGAGCCTGAGCCTGGGCACCAATCTGATCGGCTACCTGGCGCTGGCCTTCACCCCGTTTCCGGCGCTGACCCAGGTCGCGCTGTTCTCCGCCGCCGGGCTGATCGCCGCCTACCTCTGCTCGGTGTGCCTGCTGCCAGCCTGGCTGCGTGGCCTGCGGTTAAGCCCATCACCGCAACTGCTGAGCTTTAGCCAACGCCTGCTGGCCACTCGGGCACGTCTGCTGGGCAAAGTCGGCAGTGCACCGCTGCTGGCGTTACTGCTGCTGTTCTGCGCCGGCGGCCTGTGGCAGCTGCATACGCAGAATGATCTGCGCCAGTGGCTGGGCCAGGAGCCGCAACTGTTGGCCGAGGCCCAGCGCATTGCCGAGCTGACCGGCCAACAGCCCACCAGCCAGTTCTTTCTGGTGCGCGCCGCGAATCCGCAACAGTTGCTGGAGCGCCAGGCGGCGCTGAGCCAGCGTCTGGATCAGGCGGTACACAACGGTCAGTTGCGTGGCTACCGCGCCCTGAGCCAACTGGTCGCCCCCGACAGCCAACTGCAGAAACTACGCGCGGCGCTCGGTGCACTGCCGCAGCACTGGCAGCCGCTGCTCGACCTGGGCATCCCGCCGGCCGCGCTGCATAACGAACTGCTGGAACTGCAACAGAACAATCAGGCCAGCCTTGAGCAAGCCCTGGCCAGCCCGCTGGGCGAGGCCTGGCGCCCGCTATGGCTGGGCGCTCACAGCAAGAACGGCGCCGAGGGTGTGGCCGGGCTGGTCAGCCTGCAAGGGCTGAGCAACAGCACCAGCCTCAACTCGCTGGTCGAGGGCCTGCCGGGGGTGCAACTGGTGGACCGGATCGGCGAGCTCAACGCACTGTTCAGCGCCACCCAACTTAGCGCCGCCGAGCTGAAGCTGCTGTCCTCCATCGCCATCCTGTTACTGCTGTGCCTGCCGTTCGGCCTCGGCGGCGCATTGCGGGTGGTCTGCCTGCCGCTGCTGGCAGCCATGGCGGCATTGGCCTGTCTCGGCTGGCTGGGCCAGCCGCTGACCCTGTTCAGCCTGTTCGGCCTGCTGTTGATCACTGCCATCGGCGTCGATTACGCCATCCTCATGCGCGAAAACATCGGTGGGCCAGCGGTCAGCCTGCTCGGCACCCTGCTTTCGGCGCTGACCAGCTGGCTGTCGTTCGGCCTGCTGCTGATCAGCGACACCCCGGCGATTGCCAACTTCGGCCTGGCGATCAGCCTTGGCCTGCTGTTCTGCTTTCTGCTCGCGCCCTGGGCCGGCACTCAGCACGCCCCCGCTCACCGGAGCCAGACGGCATGACCATCGCCCTGGCCTGGCTGGCGTTGCTCGCGTTATTTGCCCTGGTGACCTGGCTAGGCAAACACCTGCGCCTGATCCCGATTGTCAACCAATTGCTGCTGGCCACTCTGGGCCTGCCGCTGCTGATGCTGTGGAGTACGCCACTGGGCTTCGGCGCCAGCGAGCTGCTCGCGCCGGCCTGGCTGGAGCCGCTGTATGGCCTGGCCTTCTGTCTGCTGCTGGGGCATATCCTCAGTGATGTGGTCGATCTGCAACTGGAGCCCGGCAGCCTGCAGATCGCCTTGCCGAGTTTCTTTGTGCCGTTCTTCTGCGGCCTGGCCTGCGCAGTCTGGTTGCTACCGGAGCAAGGCCTGCTGGCCGATATTGCCGTGGGCCTGCTGTTTGCCCTGACCGCCATTCCGGTGCTGTTTCTCTACCTGCAGCACATCGGCTACCCGCAGGCCAAGATCCGCCAGCTGCTGCAAGCGGCGATCATCATGGACGTGCTGTGCTGGCTGATCTTCGGCCTGGTCCAGGGCAGCAGCGAACCGGCGACCCTGCTCTGGCCGCTACTGGCCGCCAGCCTGCCACTGCTGTTGAAGCGGCTGCCGCTGCGCTCGGCGTGGCTCAATGGCAGCTGCTTTCTCATCCTGCTGCTGGTGATGCAGCAACTGCAGCTGAATGCCCTGGTGTTTGGCATCGCCTACCTGCTGCTGCTCACCGCCCTGCGCCTGCCTTTACGCCTGCCACTGTCTGCCGGACTGCTGCGCTGGCTGCAAACCTGGCTGGCGGTGCCGCTGATTCTGGCCTATGGCCTGCTGCAGATCAGCTGGCACGACGCCTGGCAGGAATATTCGGCCTGGCAGTTCGGCGCGCTGTTGCTGCTGCCAATCATCAGCAAACTGGCCGGCAACTGGCTGGGTCTGAGCTGGGCCGCTGGTCAGCTACGCGCCCATGCGGGGCAGTGGCGCGAAAGCCTGCTGTTGAATACCCGCGGTCTGACTGAAATCATCTTTCTCAATCTGCTGCTGCAACAGCAGATAATCAGCCCAGCATTGTATTTCGCCCTGATGCTGATGGGCCTGATCTCGACCCTGTTACCGGCCCTCGCCGGTGCTTACCCACACGCCGCCAAGCATGAGGCAAGAAGCCGCTATGAAGTCTCTTGAAGTCGAACAACGCCAAGTCGTGGTCATTGGTGCCGGCCCATCCGGGGCGATTGCCGGGGCGCTGCTCAAGCGCAATGGCCATGACGTGCTAGTGCTGGAGCGCCAGCGCTTCCCGCGCTTCTCGATTGGCGAGAGCCTGCTGTCGCATTGCCTGGACTTCGTCGAAGAAGCCGGGATGCTCGACGCGGTGCGCGCGGCCGGCTTCCAGACCAAGCATGGCGCGGCCTTTGGCTGGGGCGAGCGTTACACCGAGTTCGATTTCCGCGACACCTTCACCCAGGGTCAGGGTTCGACCTACCAGGTGCTGCGCGCCGATTTCGACAAGCTGCTGGCCGATCAGGCCGAGCTGCAGGGTGTGGAAATCCGTTATGAAGAAGAAATCTTCGCCGTCGATTTCAGCGGCGACTGCCCGCGTCTCTCGGTACGCCGTCTCGCCGACGGCCATGAGTACCAGGTCGAGTGCGCCTTCGTCCTCGATGGCAGCGGCTATGGCCGCGTGCTGCCGCGTCTGCTCGACCTCGATACACCGTCGAACTTCCCGGTGCGCCAGGCGGTGTTTACCCATGTCGAAGACCGCAGCGAGGGTACGGGTTTCGACCGCGAGAAGATTCTCATAACCACCCACCCGACCCTGCGCGACGTATGGTTCTGGACCATCCCGTTCAGCAACGGCCGCTGCTCGGTGGGCGTGGTCGCCGATGCCACCCGCTATCAGGGTCGCCCGACAGACCTGGATGCCTGCCTCAAGCAATTTATCGAAGAGACCCCCAGTCTGCACAAGGTGCTGAAAAATGCCGTGTGGGACACCCCGGCGCGCACCATTGGTGGCTACTCGGCCAACGTGAAAACCCTGCACGGTCCAGGCGTTGCCCTGCCCGGCAACGCGGCGGAGTTCCTCGACCCGGTGTTCAGCTCCGGGGTGACCATCGCCATGCGTTCGGCGAGCATGGCCGCTGGCCTGTTGCACCGTCAGCTCAGCGGCGAGACGGTGGACTGGGAGCTGGACTTTGCCATCCCGCTCAAGCGCGGCGTCGACACCTTCCGCGTGTATGTCGAAGGCTGGTACGACGGCAGCTTCCAGGACGTGATCTATTTCGAGAAGGCCCAGCCGGAAATCCGCCGGATGATCAGCTCGATCCTCGCCGGCTACGCCTGGGATCAGGAAAACCCCTATGTCGCCGAACCGCGCCGCCGCCTGCGGGTACTCGCCGAACTCTGCGCCATTAACTGAGAACCTATTACGATCAGCTGCGCGTCGGCCCTACTGCATTAAAAACAGGCTCGGACAGTGACTCGTCACTGAACGTCCGCAGGACGGCCCGAAGGGCGAGCGAAGCGAGTTATGCTCATCGCTTTGCTCGCCTGCTTGACCAGCCGGAGGCTGTTACTAACGTAGCGCCTTGTATGGCTCTAGCTCGCAAGCTCGTAAAGAGGTTCAACTAAGGACAGTCGATGCACGAAGCCACCCCTGCTTCACCCACCTACGTCGAGGAAACCCGCTTCGGCTTCTGGTTCTTGCAGAGCCACGTCTGGCAGCACCATGTGCTGCGCGTGGCGATCAATGACCTGCGCGGCCTGTTCGCCGCTCCGCTGCCGGACGCGCCGGTACTGCTGGATGCCGGCTGCGGCCAGGGCAAATCCTTCGGCCTGCTCGCCGAGGCGTTCAAACCGACGCGAATAATCGGTCTGGACGCCGACCCGCACAGCCTCGACTGCTCGCGCGCCGAGGCCGAGCGCCTGGGTCTGGATGTGCAACTGCTCACCAGCGACTGCGCGGCCATCGACCTGCCGGATGCCAGCGTTGACCTGCTGTTCTGTCACCAGACCTTCCATCATCTGGTCGAGCAGGAGCAGGCCCTGGCCGAGTTCTGGCGCGTGCTCAAGCCGGGTGGTTACCTGCTGTTTGCCGAGTCGACCCAGTACTACATCGATACCTGGGTGATCCGCTGGCTGTTCCGCCACCCGATGCATGTACAGAAAAGCGCCGAGGGCTATCTGGCCATGTTGCGCAGCCAGGGCTTCGAATTTGCCGCCGAAAATATCTCCTCCCCCTATCTGTGGTGGAGCCGCTCCAAAGACTTCGGCTTGCTGGAACGCTGGGGCCTGATGAAAGCCAAGCCGGTTGGCCAACGCAACGAAACCCTGGTCAACGTGGTGGCACGCAAGCCGCTGGAGGCAACGCAGGCATGAAACGCCTCCTCCTGCTTGGCCTTGGCCTGCTGCTCAGCGCCTGCGCCGCCCACACGCCGCTACCGCTAAGCGCACCGACCTTCGACACGCCACTGCCCGCATCGCTGCGCGTCGAACGCCAGCAAGGTGCGGATCAGCAGACCTGGTGGCTGGTGGTGCAGGCAGAACAATCGGCACTGCGCTGGTCGCTGTTCGATCCCCTTGGCATCCCCCTGGCGCGGCAACTGCTGGAAGATGGCAAGTGGCGCGCCGATGGCCTGCTACCGCCCAATAGCGAAGCCCAAGAGCTGTTCGCCGCCCTGTTGTTCGCCCTTACACCTCTCGACAAGCTGCCCGCCAGCTATGCGCCGGACACTTGGCAGCAACTGGCCGACGGTCAGCGCCGGCTTAATCCGCACTGGCTGGTCGACTACCACGCGCCGCTGGATTTCACCCTGAGCCAGGGCCCGGAACTGAGTTACCGGGTCTATGCCCTCGCCGACGAAGAGATTCCCTGATGCCGGTCTACCTCAACGCACTGGGCCTTAACTGCGCCCTCGGCCAAGGCAAGCAGGCGGTGGCGACAGCGCTGTTTGCCGGCGATAGCAGCGGCATGCAGGCGCAAAGCGGCTGGGTGGCCGAGCGCGCGCTGACCGTCGGCGCCGTGCCCGGCGATTTACCTGAATTGCCCAAGCTGCCGGGCCATCCGCCGAGCCGCAATAACCAGCTGCTACTGGCCGCCGCGCAGGAAATCGAGCCAGAGCTGCGCGCCGCCATCAGCCGCTTCGGTGCCGAGCGTATCGCCGTGGTACTCGGCACCAGCACCTCAGGCATCGAAGAAGCCAGCCGGGGCATCGCCACCTACCTCAAAGAGGGCGAGTTGCCGGCGCATTATCACTATGCGCAACAGGAGCTGGCTGAACCGGCGAACTTCCTCAGTGACTGGCTGGGCCTCAGCGGGCCGTGCTTCAGTATTTCCACCGCCTGTACCTCGGGCGCCCGCGCACTGCTGAGCGCGCAGCGTCTGCTCAACCTCGGCCTGTGCGATGCGGTGATCTGCGGCGGCGTGGACAGCCTGTGCCGTCTGACCTTGAATGGCTTTTCCGCCTTGGAAGCGGTCTCGGCCGAGCGCTGCAACCCGTTCTCGGTCAATCGCCATGGCATCAATATCGGCGAGGCGGCGGCGCTGTTCTTAATGACTAAAGAGCCGATGACCAGAGAAGCGCTGCCTGGCAGTGCAGCACGGAGTGCCGTATCAATCGCCCTGCTTGGCGGCGGCGCCTGCTCGGACGCCCACCATATTTCCGCCCCTCAGCCCGACGGCCTCGGCGCCCAGGCCGCGATGCGCAAGGCCCTGGTTACAGCCGAGATCAGCGCTGAGCAGGTCGACTACCTTAACCTGCATGGCACCGCCACCACCCACAATGACGCCATGGAAAGCCAGGCCGTACAGGCTGTCTTCCCCCATGGTGTGCCCTGTTCATCGAGCAAACCCATGGTCGGTCATACACTCGGCGCGGCTGGGGCTCTGGAAGCGGCTTTCTGCTGGTTGACCTTAAGCGAATACAACCCAGAGCGACTGCTGCCCCCACACCTGTGGGACGGCCAGGCTGATCCGGCCTTGCCGGCGCTGAATCTGGTGGCGCCCGGAGCACCGCTGAGCGGCAACCGGCCACGCCGGCTGATGAGCAATTCCTTCGCCTTTGGTGGCAACAATATCAGCCTGCTCTTGGGTGAAGATTTGGGCAAAGCAGGAGAACACCCATGAGCCAATGGCCAATCGCCGAACTGATTCCCCACGCCGCTGACATGATCCTGATCGACCGGGTGCTGCGCTTTGGCGACGAGGACATCGAAACCCAGCTCAGCGTGCGTGACGGCGGCCTATTCAGCCTGGAGGACGGCAGCCTGCCGGCCTGGGTTGGCATTGAGCTGATGGCGCAGAGCGTGGCGGCCTACGCCGGCTGCCAGGCACGTCTGCGCGGCGAACCCGTGGAGCTGGGCTTTCTGCTCGGCACGCGCAAGTACGAATGCAATGTCGAACGTTTCCCGGCCGGAGCCGAGCTGCATATCCATGCGAGCCGCTCGCTGCAGGATGACAACGGCATGGGCGTATTCGAATGTCAGCTACGCGGCCCGGGCATTGAGGCCCTGGCCAGGCTTAACGTATTCCGTCCACCCCAGGTGGCCAGCTATCTTCAGGAAGAATTCGAGGGCTCTCAGTCATGAGCGAACAAGCAGCCATAAGCGAAACCATTCTGGTCACCGGCTCCAGCCGTGGTATCGGCCGGGCGATTGCCCTGCGTCTGGCCAAGGGCGGCTATGACATCGTGCTGCACTGCCGCGCCCGCCGCGAGGAAGCCGAAGCGGTGCAGGCGCAGATTCTTGAGCTGGGCCAGCAGGCGCGCATTCTGCAGTTCGACGTGTCCGACCGCGCTGCCTGCCGCGCGGCGCTGGAGGCCGATGTCGAGCAGCACGGCGCCTATTACGGCGTAGTGTGCAACGCCGGTCTGACCCGCGACGGCGCCTTCCCGGCGCTGAGCGAGGAGGACTGGGACATCGTCATGCGCACCAATCTGGACGGTTTCTATAACGTGCTGCATCCGCTGACCATGCCGATGATCCGGCGGCGCAAGGCCGGGCGCATTGTCTGCATCACCTCCGTATCCGGGCTGATCGGCAACCGCGGCCAGGTCAACTACAGCGCCTCCAAGGCCGGCATTATCGGTGCGGCCAAGGCCTTGGCGATCGAGCTGGGCAAGCGCAAGATCACGGTCAACTGCGTGGCGCCGGGGCTGATCGATACTGAGATTCTCGATGCCGATGTACCCATCGAGGAAATCCTCAAGATGGTCCCGGCCGCTCGCATGGGCACCCCGGAAGAAGTGGCCGGCGCGGTGAATTTTCTGATGTCCGAGGAGGCGGCCTACATTACCCGCCAGGTCCTCGCGGTGAACGGTGGGTTGTGCTGATGAACGGATGCAAACGGGTTGTAGTCACCGGCATGGCCGGGGTGACCTCGCTGGGCAGCGACTGGCCGACGATTGAGGCGAATTTCAAGGCCGGCAAGAGCGGTATCCGCTATATGCACGAGTGGGACAGATTCAGCGAGCTGAACACCCGCCTCGGCGGCCCAGTGGATGACTTTGTGCAACCCAAGCACTGGAACCGCAAGCAGACCCGCAGCATGGGCCGGGTCTCGAAACTGGTGGTGTACGCCGCCGAGCGCGCCCTGGAACATGCCGGCCTGCTCGGCGACGAGTCGATCAAGGACGGCCGGATGGGCGTGGCCTGTGGTTCCTCCACCGGCAGTACCGACGAGATCAAGGCGTTCGGCAATATGCTGCTCAACTCGGTGGCCGATGGCCTTAACGCCAACTCCTATATCCGCATGATGCCGCATACCACAGCGGCCAATATCAGCATTTTCTTCGGCCTCAAGGGCCGCCTGATCCCTACCTCCAGCGCCTGCACCAGCGGCAGCCAAGGCATCGGCTACGCCTATGAGGCGATCAAGTTCGGCCGCCTGCCCATGATGCTCGCCGGTGGTGCCGAGGAACTCTGCCCGACCGAGGCCATGGTCTTCGATGCGCTGTACGCCACCAGCCTGAAGAACGATGCGCCGCACACCTCGCCGCGCCCCTACGACAGCGGCCGCGATGGTCTGGTGATCGGGGAAGGCGCCGGCATTCTGGTGCTGGAAGAGCTGGAACATGCACTGGCACGGGGCGCGACCATCCACGCCGAGATTGTCGGTTTTGGCTGCAACGCCGACGGCCAGCACGCCACCAAACCGGTGCAGGCGACCATGCGCGGGGCGATGGAGCTGGCGCTGCAGGATGCCGGCCTGGCGCCTTCCGCCATCGGTTACGTCAACGGCCATGGCACCGCCACCGACCAGGGCGACGTCGCCGAGACCCTGGCGACCCAGGAACTGTTCGGCAGCCAGATGCCGATCAGCTCGCAGAAGAGCTACTTCGGCCACACCCTGGGCGCCTGTGGCGCGCTGGAGTCCTGGTTCAGCATCGAAATGATGAACGCGAACAGCTATGTGCCGACCCTGAACCTGGATACGGTCGACCCGGCCTGCGGCGAACTCGACTACCTGCGCGGTGAGTTCCGCCAGATGAGCCACCAGTACGTGATGAACAACAACTTCGCCTTTGGCGGGGTCAACACCTCGCTGATCTTTAAACGCTGGACCTAAACCACAGGACAAGGAGTCCACCATGTACCGCTTGAGCAAACTGCTACTGGTCAGCCTCGCTATCGTTTCTTTGCTGGCCTGCAGCCGGGTGCAACCGATCCGCGAAATTCATCAACCCGTGCCGCTCGCCAACTACAACGGCGACTTTCATCAAATCCTGCTGAAAGCACTGGCACACGGCAAATGGGTAGTCGAAGAAGACAGGCCGCAACAGATCCTGGCGCGCATCGACTTCCGGGGTCACAGCGCCTCAATTACCCTTAATTACAGTGCAACCCGTTATGACATTCTGTATCGCGACAGCGAAAAGCTACGCTATGCAGACGGCAAGATTCACAAGCGCTACAACGCGCTGCTGAAACGCTTGCACGGCTTGACCCAGCACTATATGAAACTGTCTGTCACCCCTGAGCCAAGCAACTCATAAACATAAGAACCATGGAGGTCACCATGAAATTGCGCCACCTACTCGTTGCTGTTGCGTGCTTCGCGGCACTGCCGAGCATCAGCCAGGCCCGCGACACCGCCCACTTCCTGCCCTTCGAGGCCGCCGTGCAGGAAGCCCTGAATGCCGGCCGCCTTGACGGCAGCGTGAAGTTCTACCTGGCGGGTAACAAACCGGCCGGTTCGGTCAGCGTGATCAAATCCGGAGTGACCACCAGTCAGAAGACCAACGCCTTCAACAAGAGCGATGAAGCTGCCTGCAGCTGGGCCCTGCAGTCCGCGCTGATCCGCTTCCAAAAGGCCGCCAAGGCTGCCGGCGCCAATGCCGTGGTCGACCTGGCCAGCAACTACAAGAACGTCGAGTACAAGGACAGCCAGAAGTACGAATGCCACGCCGGTGCGGTGATGGCGGGCGTCGCCCTCAAGGGAAACCTGGCCAATGTCAAATAAGCCGGCGCTGCTTGGCCTGCTTGGCGCGCTGACTCTGCTCGTCAGCCTGCCCGCGCAGGCTGAAGTGGACGGCCAGCAGCTGTACCGCCAGCACTGCGCCAAATGCCACGCCGAAGACGGCCGCGCCAACACCCTGCGCGGCTGGTTGTACTTTGCGCAGAACCTGAGCAAAGCCAAGTGGCAGGACAACAACAGCGACAGCGATATTCTCGAAGCCATTCAGGAAGGCCCAGGCGCCATGCCCGGCTACGCCGACAAGCTCAGCGAAGCCGAGCAACTGGCGCTGCTACGGGCCGTGCGCGATTTGCGTAAGCCCTGAACAAGTCGTGGATAAAACACAGGCCGCTAATGCGGCCTTTGTTTTGTGCAGGTTTTATTGATGGTACTGCGCGGACAACTCATGCACCGCTTCGAAAAACGCGCCAGCGTGAGCCGGGTCGACTTCCGGAGTGATGCCGTGGCCAAGGTTGAACACCTGACCGCTGCCATGCCCGTAAGCCGCGAGAATGCGCCCGACTTCGGCGCGGATCGCCGCCGGGTTGGCGTACAGCACGCTCGGGTCCATATTGCCCTGCAGCGCCACCTTGCTGCCAACGCGGGCACGGGCGCTGCCAATGTCACAGGTCCAGTCCAGGCCCAGGGCCTCGGCACCGCTGTCGGCCATGGATTCCAGCCACAGACCGCCACCCTTGGTGAACAGGATCACCGGCACACGGCGCCCATCGTGCTCGCGAATCAGGCCGTCGATGATCTTCTGCATATAAGCCAGGGAGAACTCCTGATACGCCGCCGCCGACAGGCTGCCGCCCCAGGAGTCGAAAATCTGCACGGCCTGCGCACCGGCCTTGATCTGCCCATTGAGGTAGGCGGTCACCGACTGCGCCAGCTTGTCGAGCAGCGCATGCATGGCCTGCGGGTTGCCGTAAAGCATGGCCTTGGACTTGCGGAAATCCTTCGACGAGCCCCCTTCGACCATATAGGTGGCCAGCGTCCAGGGGCTGCCGGTGAAGCCGATCAGTGGTACGCGGCCATTCAGCTCACGGCGAATGGTACGCACGGCGTCCATCACATAACCCAGGTCCTGCTCCGGATCGGGGATCGGCAGCGCTTCGATATCGGCCATGGAGCTGATGACTTTCTTGAAACGCGGGCCTTCGCCGGTTTCAAAATACAGGCCCTGGCCCATGGCATCGGGGATGGTCAGGATGTCCGAGAACAGAATCGCTGCGTCCAGCTGCGGGTAACGATCCAGCGGCTGGATGGTGACCTCACAGGCCAGCTCCGGGTTCTTCATCAGGCTGACGAAATCACCGGCCTTGGCGCGGGTGGCGCGGTACTCCGGCAGATAACGACCGGCCTGACGCATCATCCATACCGGAGTGACGTCGACAGGTTGCTTGAGCAGAGCACGGAGGAAGCGGTCATTCTTCAGGGTGGACATGGCAGGGCTCCTGGAAATCAGCAGGGAAACTTCACGGCGGAAAGTATGCGGACCGCCGCCATGCGGCGCCCCCTCCTCCGGGCGGGTTCCCGGATCGCTGGCGCACCGCGCACCGCGCACCGTGGCGCAGAAAAAGTGCGGGCATTTTCGCAGACCCAAAAACAAAAGGCACGGCGAGTGCCGTGCCTTTTGTCTATCGAGTCAATTTGTCGCGGGAAAACACTTTTGTGGGAGGGGCTTCAGCCGCGATGCAGCTGATTTAAAACTCGCGGCTAAAGCCACTCCCACAGGTACAGCGCAGTAGCTTAGACGCCGAGATAATCCAAAATGCCTTCGGCGGCATTGCGACCTTCGAAGATCGCCGTCACCACCAAATCGGAACCGCGAACCATATCGCCACCGGCGAAGATCTTCGGGTTGCTGGTCTGGTGCTTGAACTGGCTCTGCTCTGGCGCGACCACGCGGCCCTGGCTGTCGGTTTCGATCTCGAAATCGCTGAACCACGCAGCTGGGCTTGGACGGAAACCGAAGGCGATCAGCACGGCTTCCGCCGGGATGATTTCCTCGGAGCCCGGAATCGGCTCGGGGCTGCGACGGCCACGGGCATCCGGCTCGCCGAGACGGGTCTCGACCACCTTGACGCCTTCAACCTTGTCTTCACCAACGATGGCGATGGGCTGACGGTTAAAGAGGAATTTCACCCCTTCTTCCTTGGCGTTCTTCACTTCCTTGCGCGAGCCCGGCATGTTTTCTTCGTCGCGGCGATAGGCACAGGTGACCGACTTGGCGCCCTGGCGAATCGAGGTACGGTTGCAGTCCATCGCGGTGTCGCCGCCGCCGAGGACGACGATGCGCTTGCCCTTCATGTCGATAAAGTCTTCCGCGTTCTTCTCGAAACCGAGGTTGCGGTTGACGTTGGCGATCAGGAAATCCAGCGCATCGGTAACGCCTGGCAGGTCTTCACCGGGGAAGCCGCCCTTCATGTAGGTGTAGGTGCCCATGCCCATAAACACGGCATCGTACTCATCCAGCAGCTGCTGCATGGTGATGTCTGTACCGATTTCGGTGTTCAGGCGGAACTCGACGCCCATGCCGGTGAAGACTTCGCGGCGATTGCTCAGCACGCTCTTCTCCAGCTTGAACTCGGGGATGCCGAAGGTCAGCAGACCGCCGATTTCCGGGTTCTTGTCGAACACTACCGGGGTCACGCCGTTGCGCACCAGGACGTCGGCGCAGCCCAGGCCAGCAGGACCGGCACCGATCACGGCAACGCGCTTGCAAGTCGGTACCACACGCGACATGTCCGGGCGCCAGCCCATGGCGAACGCCGTATCGGTGATGTACTTCTCCACCGAACCGATGGTCACCGCACCGAAGCCGTCATTCAGGGTGCAGGCACCCTCGCACAGGCGGTCCTGCGGACACACGCGGCCGCAGACTTCCGGCAGGGTGTTGGTCTGGTGCGACAATTCAGCGGCGGCGAGGATGTTGCCCTCGGACACCAGCTTGAGCCAGTTGGGAATGAAGTTGTGCACCGGGCACTTCCATTCGCAATAGGGGTTGCCGCAGCCCAGGCAACGGTGTGCCTGGTCGGCCGCTTGCGCAGGCTTGAAGTTGTCGTAAATCTCGACGAACTCTTTCTTACGCTGACGCAACAGTTTCTTCTTCGGGTCTTTGCGCCCGACTTCGATGAACTGGAAGTCGTTATTCAGACGTTCAGTCATTGCAATACCTCATCAAACCACTTCAGGCGCATTCTTATTGCGGGTTGGCACGGGTGCTGGAGAGCAACGACTTCAGGCTTGCCGCCTTCGGTTTGACCAGCCAGAACTTGCGCAGGTAGTCGTCCAGGTTTTCCAGCAGGTTGATGCCCCACTCACTCGATGTTTCCTGGACGTACTCGGTGAGTACGCGCCCCAGGTGGCTACGGTACGCCTCCATCGACTCATTGTTGATCCGCTGAATCTCCACCAACTCGTGGTTAACGCGGTCGTAGAAACTGTTATCCAGGTCGAGCACGTAGGCGAAACCGCCGGTCATGCCCGAGCCGAAGTTGTAGCCGGTCTTGCCCAGCACGCAGACGAAACCACCGGTCATGTATTCGCAGCAATGGTCGCCCGTGCCTTCCACTACGGTGTGGGCACCGGAGTTACGCACGGCGAAACGCTCGCCCGCAGTACCCGCTGCGAACAGCTTGCCACCGGTGGCACCGTACAGGCAGGTGTTGCCGATAATGGCGCTGTCCTGGGCTTTGAACGGGCTGCCTTGCGGCGGAGTAATCACCAGCTTGCCGCCGGTCATGCCCTTGCCGACGTAGTCGTTGGCGTCGCCTTCCAGATACAGGTTCAGACCACCGGCGTTCCACACACCGAAGCTCTGGCCCGCAGTGCCCTTGAAGCGGAAGGTGATCGGCGCCTTGGCCATGCCCTGGTTGCCGTGTTTGCGGGCGATTTCGCCGGAAACACGGGCACCAATGGAACGGTCGCAGTTGCAGATTTCCAGATCAATTTCAGCACCGCTGGCAGCCTCAATCGCCGGTTTGGCCAACTCGACCATCTTCTCGGCCAGCAGACCTTCGTCGAACGGCGGGTTCTTCTCGACCAGGCAAAACTGCGGCTTGTCCGCCGGAATGTGGTCGCTGCCGAGCAACGGCGTCAGATCCAGATGACCCTGCTTAGCTGTTTCGCCCGGCAGCATTTCCAGCAGATCGGTACGCCCGATCAACTCTTCCAGGCTGCGTACGCCCAGCTTGGCCAACCACTCGCGGGTTTCTTCGGCGACGTAGGTGAAGAAGTTCATCACCATTTCGACGGTGCCGATGAAGTGGTCCTTGCGCAGCTTGTCGTTCTGCGTGGCCACGCCGGTGGCGCAGTTGTTCAGGTGACAGATACGCAGGTATTTGCAGCCCAGAGCGATCATCGGCGCAGTACCGAAGCCGAAGCTTTCGGCGCCGAGGATGGCAGCCTTGATCACGTCCAGGCCGGTCTTCAGGCCGCCGTCGGTCTGCACCCGTACCTTGCCGCGCAGGTCGTTGCCGCGCAGGGTCTGGTGGGTTTCGGCCAGGCCGAGTTCCCACGGCGCACCGGCGTACTTGATTGAGGTCAGCGGCGATGCGCCGGTACCACCGTCGTAACCGGAAATGGTGATCAGGTCGGCGTAGGCCTTGGCCACAC
The DNA here is from genome assembly GCF_900105355.1 of Pseudomonas anguilliseptica. Taxonomy (NCBI): domain Bacteria; kingdom Pseudomonadati; phylum Pseudomonadota; class Gammaproteobacteria; order Pseudomonadales; family Pseudomonadaceae; genus Pseudomonas; species Pseudomonas anguilliseptica. Next base: position 2,378,919 of record NZ_FNSC01000001.1, on the reverse strand, counting down.
CGGCGGCGATGGTGCCGACACCGGCTTCCGCCACCAGCTTGACCGACACCAGTGCAGCCGGGTTGACCTGCTTGAGGTCATAGATCAGCTGCGCCAGGTCTTCGATGGAATAGATGTCGTGGTGCGGCGGCGGCGAAATCAGGGTCACGCCCGGCACTGCATAACGCAGTTTGGCGATCAGACCGTTGACCTTACCGCCCGGCAGCTGGCCGCCCTCACCGGGCTTGGCGCCCTGTGCCACCTTGATCTGCAGCACTTCGGCGTTGACCAGATACTCCGGCGTCACGCCGAAACGGCCAGTGGCCACCTGCTTGATCTTCGAGCTGCGCACGGTGCCGTAACGGGCGGGATCTTCACCACCCTCACCGGAGTTGGAGCGCGCGCCCAGGCGGTTCATCGCCTCGGCAATCGCTTCGTGAGCCTCCGGCGACAATGCACCCAGCGAGATACCAGCCGAGTCGAAGCGCTTGAGAATCTCGCCCAGCGGCTCAACCTGATCCAGCGCCAATGGCTGATCGACCAGTTTCAGTTGCAACAGGTCGCGCAGCATCGACACCGGACGGGTGTCGACCAGCGTGGTGTATTCCTTGAATTTCTCGTAGCTGCCCTGCTGCACAGCCGCCTGCAGGGTGTTGACCACATCCGGGTTGTAGGCGTGGTACTCACCGCCGTAGACGAACTTGAGCAGGCCACCTTGCTGGATCGATTTGCGCGCGTTCCAGGCTTCGGCCGCCAGCAGCTTCTGCTCGTTTTCGATATCGACGAAGCGCGCGCCCTTGATGCGGCTGGCCACACCACGGAAGCACAGCTCGGTGACGTCATCGGCCAGGCCGACCGCTTCAAACAGCTGCGCACCACGGTAGGACGCCACGGTGGAGATGCCCATCTTCGACAGGATCTTCAGCAGGCCCTTGGAGATGCCTTTGCGGTAGTGCTTGAACACTTCGTACAGATCGCCCAGCACTTCGCCGGTGCGGATCAGGTCGCCCAGCACTTCGTAAGCGAGGAACGGATACACCGCCGACGCGCCGAAGCCGAGCAGCACAGCATAGTGATGCGGATCGCGGGCAGTTGCGGTCTCGACCAGGATGTTGCAGTCGCAGCGCAGGCCTTTTTCGGTCAGACGGTGGTGAATCGCACCAGTGACCAGCGAGGCGTGAGCCGGCAGCTTGCCCGGGGCGATATGACGGTCAGACAGAACCAGCAGCACCTTGCCGGCACGCACCGCTTCTTCAGCCTGATCGGCCATGTTGCGCACGGCGGCTTCCAGGCCAATCGACTCATCGTAGTTCATGTCGATCAGCTGACGCTCGAAGCCCGGACGATCCAGGTTCATCAAGGCGCGCCACTTGGCCGGCGAGATCACCGGACTGCTGAGAATCACCCGTGCGGCGTGCTCAGGCGACTCTTCGAAGATGTTGCGCTCGGCACCGAGGCAGATCTCCAGCGACATGACGATGGCTTCACGCAGCGGGTCGATCGGCGGATTGGTGACCTGAGCGAACTGCTGGCGAAAATAGTCGTACGGCGAGCGCACGCGCTGGCTGAGCACGGCCATTGGCGTGTCATCGCCCATGGAGCCGACCGCTTCCTGGCCTTGTTCGCCCAGCGGACGCAGCACCTGATCACGCTCTTCGAAGGTGACCTGGTACATCTTCATGTACTGCTTGAGCTGGTCGACGTCGTAAAACGCCGAACCGTGGTCACGGTCTTCCAGGGTCGCCTGAATGCGCTGGGCACTCTTGCGCATCCACTGCTTGTAGGGATGACGCGACTTCAGACGGTTGTCGATGTCGTCGCTGCCGAGGATCTGCCCGGTTTCGGTGTCCACCGCAAGAATCTGCCCCGGGCCGACGCGGCCCTTGGCCAACACGTCCTCGGGTGCGTAGTTCCACACGCCGATTTCCGAGGCCAGGGTGATGTAACCATTCTTGGTAGTGACCCAGCGCGCCGGACGCAGACCGTTACGGTCGAGCAGGCACACGGCATGGCGGCCATCGGTGAGTACCACACCGGCCGGACCATCCCAAGGCTCCATGTGCATGGAGTTGTATTCGTAGAACGCGCGCAGGTCGGCGTCCATGGTTTCGACGTTCTGCCAGGCTGGCGGAATGATCATCCGCACGCCACGGAACAGGTCGATGCCGCCGGTGACCATCAGCTCAAGCATGTTGTCCATGCTCGAGGAGTCGGAACCCACGCGGTTGACCAGCGGGCCGAGCTCTTCGAGATCAAAGATCTGGTCGTTGGCGAACTTCAGGCGACGCGCCTGCGCCCAGTTGCGGTTACCGGTGATGGTGTTGATTTCACCGTTGTGCGCGAGGAAGCGGAACGGCTGAGCCAGCGGCCACTTCGGCAGGGTGTTGGTTGAGAAGCGCTGGTGGAACACGCAAATGGCGGTTTGCAGGCGCTCGTCACCCAGGTCCGGGTAGAACTGCTGCAGGTCGGCCGGCATCATCAGGCCTTTGTAGATGATGGTCTTGTGCGAAAAGCTGCAGATGTAGTGATCGCTGTCAGCGGCGTTGGCCACCGAGGAACGGCGACGAGCGCTGAACAGCTTGATGGCAAATTCCTGATCGGACAGGCCTTCACCGCCGATAAACACCTGCTCGATCTGCGGCAGACGCTCAAGCGCCAGGCGACCGAGCACGCTGCTGTCGATTGGCACTTTGCGCCAGCCAACCAGGCTCAGGCCGGCAGCGAGAATCTCGCGATTCATGTTTTCGCGGGCCGCTTCGGCTTTAACCGGGTCCTGGTTGAGGAACACCATGCCAACGGCGTACTGCTTGGGCAACTCGACGGCAAAGTGCTGCTGGGCCATGGCCCGTAGGAAAGCATCAGGCTTCTGGATCAGCAGACCGCAACCGTCACCGGTCTTACCGTCGGCGTTGATCCCGCCACGGTGGGTCATGCATGTCAGGGCTTCAATCGCGGTCTGCAGCAGGTGATGGCTAGCCTCACCCTGCATATGGGCGATAAGGCCGAAGCCGCAGTTATCCTTGAACTCATCAGGACGGTACAAACCTGCTTTCATAGGGACTCTCACCAGACGGCCTATCACAAGGCAATTACTTTCTAATTCAACCACTTACCATGCGCGCAGGACTAAACCCCCAGCTTTGCGCAGGCGAAAGGGCAGTCATTGTACATACCCACCTAGGCCGTCACAAATCTTAGTGACGAAGCCTTGAAAAAATATGTCGCTAAAACGAAGGATAAGACCGGGAGGTCGTGGTAGCGACCGACCGGTCAGCGCAAGCGCTGAAGGGAATCAGCTAGCGCGCCTGAGCAATCTCTTGCTGAATGCCAGCAAAGTTGCGCGGCCACGGCTTACCAGCCTGCACTTTTGCAGGCAGGGTACGCAAGGCAGCCTGCGCCGCATCACGCGTGGCAAAGCTGCCATAGGTAACCACATAGAGCGGCTTGCCCTGATGCTGCTTTTTGAAATAGTGGTAATCCGCGCCATTGGCTTTTACAAAAGCCTGCGCACCACTTTCCAACCGAGCCCCAAGGATCTGCAGGGTATAACGCGAACCCGCCTGCGCGGCATACCAATCACCACCAGCAGCGGGCTTGACCGCAGCGACCGGAGCTTGCGGCTTAATTGTCGGCGGCACAGCAGCCGTCACTGGCGCAACCGGCTTGACCACCGGCGCAGCAGGCGGAGCAACCACAGGTGCTACCTTAACTGGTTCAGACACCATAGGCGCCACCGGAACACTCGTCGATACAGCCGCCTCAGGCGCGATATCCGCAGCACTTGACGCACTCGCAGCGTCAGCCTTTTCCGCGTCACTCAAACCTGCCGCCTGCGCCAAAGGTTCACGGATAACCGGCTGCGCCTCACCTACCAAAGGCAGCGGGAGCGGCTGATTGGCACCCTCAAACTGAATCGATGGTGCAACCGCAGAAGCACTCGGCGCGCCCGGCTCCACAACCACAGCAGGCGGAGGAGTTTCACCGAGTGGCAACTGCGCAATCACCGGCACACCTACATCCTCAACCACTCGCCCCTGCATAAACCAGGCAGCCAACACTCCGATCGCCACCACACAGAGAGCCAGCAAATGCTTGCGCGGTAAACTGAAAGAAAAACTGCCACGGCTCGCCGCACCGCGCTGCGCCAACATCGCCTCAACCAGCGACTCGCGCGCAACCTGATTGATTACGCCCGGCCAGCCGAAAGATTGCTCATGAATATCTGCAATCTGGTCATCGCTCAGCACCTCAATAGCCTGCCCCGCCCCCTCAAGACGCTGAGCCAGATATTCGCGCGTCTCATCCTCGCTATAAGGCTGCAACTCGATGACATGAAAGCACTCATCGCCAGCCGCCACACGTTCGAGACGCGGCAGCAACTGCGAATCAGCAAACAGAAAAACATGCGGACGCCCTTCCGTACTGCCAACCGCCAGACTCAGCAAGCTGCTCAACGCCGCATCACTGAGATCCTCAGCATCATCAACCAGCACATAGACTTCCTGCCCGGTCAGCGCTAATTGCCCAACCTGCGCCAGAATGGCCGGCAACTCTGGCCGCTGCACCTGCAGCCCCTGCGCGACTTGACGCAAAATACTCGCCGGATCCGAAGCGCCCTTGGCGGAAACAACAACACTCTGCACTGCCTGTTTATTGGTACTGGCTACCAACGCCTGGCGCAGCAAGGTTTTACCACTGCCATCCGGCCCACTGACCACCAGCAACAACTGGCTATAGCGCGCCAAATGGTGCAACTGACCAAGTACCGGCTTACGCTGCGCTGGAAAAAACTTGAACCCCGGTACCCGCGCAGCAAAGGGGTCATGAGTGAAGTGGTAATGATCGAGAAACGCCTCATCAGCATGCAGACTTGTCATGGGACACTCGTTAATTTTTAAGCTGAGCCAGCTGCACCGCATAGTCTGCGCTCAGCGCGGCATTCAAAATTTCCCGGGGAAAATCACCGGTTACAACCGCCTCACCCAAGCTGCGCAGCAACACAAGGCGCAGCTTGCCATCAAGCACTTTCTTGTCGACCGCCATATGCTCCATAAAGTCTTCAGGTGTCATTTCCTCAGGTGGAGCAACCGGTAAGCCCGCAGCAATAAACAACCTAACGGCACGCTCACGCTCGGCCGCGCTAATCCAGCCCAACCGCTCAGACATATCCAGCGCCATCACCGTACCGGCTGCAACAGCCTCGCCATGCAGCCAAACACCGTAGCCCATGTGCGTTTCGATGGCATGGCCAAAGGTATGACCCAGGTTCAGGGTTGCCCGCACGCCAGACTCACGCTCATCCGCCGCCACCACCCGAGCCTTGGCCGCACAGGAGCGGGCAATTGCCGTCGTCAATGCAGCCTGATCAAGCGCACGCAGCGCAGGCATATTCTCTTCGAGCCAGGACAGGAACAGCTCGTCACAGATCAGACCGTACTTGATCACCTCAGCCAAACCAGCAGATAACTCACGCGCAGGCAAAGTGGCCAGCGTAGCGGTATCGATCAACACGGCTTGCGGCTGGTAGAAGGCACCGACCATATTCTTACCCAACGGATGGTTGATCCCGGTCTTGCCGCCGACCGATGAGTCAACCTGCGACAACAGCGTGGTTGGCACCTGGATAAAATTCACACCGCGCTGGTAACACGACGCGGCAAACCCCGCCATATCACCAATTACACCGCCACCCAAAGCGATGACAGTCGTGCGCCGATCATGCCGCGCACCCAGCAACCCATCAAAAACCAGCTGCAGGGTTTCCCAGGTTTTATAACTCTCACCATCGGGCAAAACTACGGAGGTAATGGAATAACCCGCGAGCGAACGCTCAAGCGCAGCAAGATAAAGGGGGGCAACTGTCTCGTTGGTCACTATCGCGACTTGCCGGCCCACTATATGGGTAGCCAACAAATCCGCACGAGCCAACAGCTCGGCACCGATATAGATCGGGTAGCTGCGTTCACCAAGATCGACATTTAGAGTCTGCATAAAGCCCCCAGGTTACAAAGGGGCCTAGGATAGCGCAGTTCAGCCTGCGCTTTAACGGGGAGAAAGCGCCTCAAGACGCTCAAGAATCTCTTGCACAACCAGACGAGGCGGACGCTCGTCGGTTTCAACCACAACGTCGGCGATTTCACGGTAAAGCGGATCACGAACCGCCAATAACTCAGCTAGAACCTTACCCGGATCCGCCGAACGCAACAGCGGTCGATTGCGATCACGCGAAGTGCGATCCACCTGCTGCTCCACAGAAGCATGTAAGTAGACCACATGACCGCCACGCCTTAGCGCAACACGATTTTCGGCGCGCATTACCGCCCCACCACCGGTTGCCAAGACCATACCGTCAACATCACAAAGCTCTGCAATTACCGCCTGCTCGCGCTCACGAAAACCCTGCTCGCCTTCAACATCAAAGATCCAGGGAATATCCGCGCCCGTGCGCTGCTCAATCTCTTTATCAGAGTCTTTGAACGGCAACCGTAACTCTTTAGCAAGCAAGCGTCCGATGGTGCTTTTACCAGCGCCCATCGGACCTACAAGGATCAAGTTCCGCACTGAATCAACGACTCACCGCAACGGCTTGATTGTTCATGATGCGCGGCGTCAGGAAAACAAGTAGTTCAGACTTTTGCTCTTTAACAGTATCGCGCCTGAACAACCTGCCCAAATAAGGCAACTCACCCAAGAAAGGAACTTTATCTACAGACTTTGCCTGCGTATTAGAGAAAACACCACCAATAACAATGGTCTCACCATCACTAACCAAAACCTTCGCATTCACCTCATTCTTATCTATGGGCGGGACTCCGTTTAGCGCCCGATCAAAATTAGGCGCATCTTTTGTTACTTTTACTTCCATAATTATACGATTGTCAGGCGTAATCTGAGGCGTAACCTCCAGTGAAAGCGCTGCCTCTTTGAAAGATGTAGTACTGGCGCCACTAGAACTAGCCTCTTGATAAGGAATCTCTGAGCCTTTTAGAATCTTGGCCGTTTCCTTGTCAGAAGTCACCACTTTAGGCTGAGAGACGATTTCACCGTTACCAGTTTTTTCCATGGCAGAGAGCTCAAGATCCAAAATAGTATTATCTGTTATAAAGCCAATGCCAATCCCAGAACTAGCACCTTCAACGCCAAGGTCCACAAAATTACCAAGAGATGGCGCAGGATTCTGAACGCCTGGGTTCTGACCATAGCCAGGAGCACCAACGCGATTACCACCACTACCGCCAACCACAAAATTACTGTTACCTACGCGCGCACCACGCCAATTAACACCAAGGGCCTTATCGTAATCAACGTTCGCCTCAACAATTCTTGCCTCAATCATTACCTGACGAACAGCGACATCCAACTGGGAAACTATACGACGGAGCTCATCTAAACGGGCTTGTGTTTGATAGGCAATAATGCTGTTAGTTCTATCATCAACCGTTATGGATCCGCGATCATCCGCAGTGCCATCTGCACTTGTTACGGACTGAAAAAGCTTTGCCATATCGGATGCCTTGGCATAATTCACCTGAATCAGCTCACGACGCAAAGGCGCCAGCTCAGCAATTTGCTTTTGCGATTCAAGCTCCTGCCTCTCACGCGCAGCTATTTCATCCGCAGGAGCTACAAGAAGCACGTTACCTATTTTCCGCTTATCTAAACCTTTCGTTTTTAGGACAAGATCCAAAGCCTGATCCCACGGAACATTCTGCAACCGAAGTGTAATATTTCCAGTAACAGTATCACTAGCAACCAAGTTCAAGTCGGTGAAATCCGCAATTAACTGCAAAACTGATCGAACATCGACATCTTGAAAGTTAAGGGAAAGTTTCTCACCGGCATAAGCAAAGCTGTCGGCTTTACGCTTCTCAGCCTCAGACTGAGTCAACGGCTTAACACTTAAAGTTAACTTATTATCCGTCTGGTATGCCAAGTAGTCATAAACACCAGACGATTCAATGACAACAGTAACCTTATCAGACGTACTAGTAGTACTTACATAATGTACTGGAGTAGCAAAGTCCCTCACGTCAAGCTTCACACGAAGAGACTCCGGCAACTGTGTCTTGGCAAAATCTAAGCGAATTTTACCACCTTGATCTTGTATATCAGGACTTATGGACGCATCAGACAAGGTTATAACCACATTCCCCTCGCCCTGCTCGCCACGCTGAAAATCTATATTGTTAATTCCCCTCACTTGTGGAGAGTATTTCTTCGCGGAAACAACGGGCTTAGCAGCAGAACCGGTCGCCGCAGCCTGAATTTTAGAGCTCTCGCCCACCACAACAAAGAGACTGTTGCCCTCTGCGCGAGCGTGGTACGGAGAAAGACTCGATAGGTTAATTACAAGCCGAGTACGATCTTTCGCCTCAACCACGGTGACACTACGAGCGCTACCAACACCGAGCTCTTTATTTTTCACACCTAACTTGCTCGAAACACCAGGCAAGTCAAGCGCAATACGTGCAGGCTGCTCGATTGTATAACCACGAGGGGCAAGCACAGGCTCATCAAAAGTCAACTTCAACTCAACGCGATCCCCCGGCAAAGCCGCAACATCAAGCGCCATTAAATCAGCAGCCATCAACGACGGAGAAAGAAGCGCGGCAAGAAGAGGGAGACCAATAAAAGAAGGGGATATGTTCATAATCATATTCCACTGAGCAGATCGGTTATTCTTTTTCATATTCATTCCGCCCTAGTTAAGAGCGCTCCTTTAGAGACAGGCTACGCGGCCGTTCTAACCAACCGCCCTCACCATCCGGAACGATTTCGATTACATCAATTTTAGATTCATCTATAGCAAGTATTCGCCCATGGTTTCGGCCGAGATAATCACCCACCCGAACCCGATGAACCCCCCAGCACCACTCACCAACGCAAAAGTGCCAGCATCATTAGCCAAGGTGCCGACCATTACAAAGGCTTCTATATTGAAACCTTCAAGAAATTGCTTAGTGCGTGTTTCATCGGGCTTTATGTCTTTAGAACCTTTCTGCCGATCCACCATCTCCAACTTGACTGGAGGTTGAAATGGACTTCTCAACGCAGCAGCGCTATACGCAAAGCTTTCATAAGGTTGAAATTTTGGCAACGGTTCAACTTCACCTTTAGGACGCGCACGCACCTCATCCATATACGTTTGGATATCTGAAAAATCACCACCGCCGCACCCGGAGACAGCCAAAATTGAAAGCACAAGTACAGACCTGAAGAACATCATTGTGCGCCCCCCTTATCATTGTAACGATAAGTTTTGGCCAATATGCTCATGCGCAACTTAGACGAACCATCAGCACTAGCCGGCACAAGATCAAAGTCATGTAACGTAACAATTCGTGGAAGGCTTGCAACACCACTGACAAAGGTAGCCAAATCATGGTATGCCCCCACAACAGTTATTTGAATAGGCAGCTCTATATAAAACTGCTGAGCAGCCTCAGGCAACAACTTAATCCCTTCAAACTCCAAGCCACTACCAAGCCCCGTCCTCGTTATGTCCTCCAGCAGCCCAGGGACTTCAGTATCACTTGGTAGCTGCTTCAAAAGCGCGCCAAATGAAACCTCCATTTCTTGCATTTGATCTTTGTAGGCATCAAGGTTTGCAGCCTGAAAAGCCTTACTTGAAAACTGTTCTTTTAGGGCAATTTCTTCAGCCTTTTTCCCATCTAACTGAATCTGCAGATCCTTAAGGTGAAAATTGTAACCCAATGCAACAACTGCAAGCAGCAGCAAAACACCCGAAATAAACTTTACCGCTGCCGGCCAAGAACCAACATTATTAAAATCAAGATCATTTAAATCAATTTGCCTCAGGCTTTCTAAAGAATCATTAAGACTCATTGCTTAGCCCCCTCTACCGCAAGCACCGGCTGTGTCTGCTGCACACTTAGCTGAAACACATTAGCCTGATCAACCGCACCCGCCGTCACAGACTTAACCTCAGTAAGATTTGGCGCAGTCAGCCATTCCGATGCGTCTAAATTCCGCATCAGGTTCGAAACACGATTGTTCGACTCAGCAGCGCCAACAATAGCGATATTTTTTGCGGTCATTTTTACGCCAGTAAAATAAACACCATCAGGCAATGTTCTAACTAACTGATCAAAGACACGACCAATGACCGGCCGGTTACCTTGCAAATCCTGAATAATTTTCATCCGTTCAAGAAGTTGTTGGCGACGGGTTTTCAATTCACTGATTTCTTTAATCCGAGCATCCAGAACAGCAATTTCCTTACGGACGAACTCATTCCGGGCATCCTGCTGCTCAATTGCACCATTGAGATACTGATCCCCGAGAAATACAGCGCCTGCAGCAACAACAAAAACCCCCGCAAGCGTTACTAAAAATCGCTGCTTGCGCTCTTCGCGCAGCTGCTCGCGCCAGGGTAGAAGGTTAATCCGCGCCATTAGTCGAAACTCCTCATCGCCAGCCCACAGGCAATCATCAAGGCAGGCGCATCACCGGCGAGCGCACCTGCGTTGACCTTGCCACTCAGCGCCATTTCAGCGAATGGATTGGCGACCAATGTCTGGGTGCCTATTTTTTGCTGAATCAAACGATCAAGATCGGGAATCGACGCGGTGCCGCCAGCCAGCAAGATGTAGTCAACATCATTGAACTGACCAGCAGCGAAGAAGAACTGTAGCGAACGAGCCACCTGCTGAACTACAGCCTCTTTGAATGGCTGCAACACCTCACTGTCATAGTCGTCCGGCAAGCCGCCTTGCTTCTTGGCCAGCCCAGCTTCTTCAACAGACAGACCATAACGACGCTGAATTTCTTCGGTGAGTTGCTTACCGCCAAACAGCTGCTCACGGGTATAGATAGTGCGACCATTGCGCAACACGCTCAGCGTGGTCATGGTGGCACCGATATCGACAATGGCAACTGTCAGCTCATCGCGACCACCGCCAAGCTGCTCGATCAACAGACCGTATGCACGCTCAAGGGCATAGGCTTCAACGTCGACAACCTTGGCGGTTAAACCGGCCAGCGCCAACGCCGCTTCGCGCACTTCGACGTTTTCCTTGCGGCACGCTGCAAGCAGCACTTCAACGCGATCGGCATTGCGCGGTGATGCGCCTTGCACCTCAAAGTCGATTGCGACTTCTTCCAGCGGATAGGGAATGTACTGGTCGGCTTCGATCTTCAGCTGATTTTCAAGCTCATCATCGGAAAGCCCAGCTTCCATTTCGATGGTCTTGGTAATCACTGCCGAGCCTGCCACCGCCACTGCAACGGTTTTCACGCCGCTTTTGGCTTTAGCAAGTACGCGCGAAAGCGCCTGACCCACCCCTTCCAGTTCGGCGATGTTCTTTTCGACCACCGCATTTGGTGGGAGCGGCTCGACTGCGTAAGCCTCTACCTTGTAGCGGCTTCCGGAGCGGCTCAATTCGAGGAGCTTGACGGAGGTCGAACTGATATCGATCCCGAGTAGCGTATTCGCTTTCTTATTGAAGAGCCCTAGCACGACCGATTTCCTATTGGCATCCGCGACTTACGGACTATTTATGTTTTTTCACATTAAATAACAGTCTTGACAGAAGCGCAAATGGCTACCCAGCAAAAAAACCGCTTATAATGTGATCAGTTTTTCTCTTTTAACCTTGTGTCCCGCTTAACTCGTTCTTTATATCTGGAAATCCAAAAATCTTGATGCGTCTTTTGCGTTTTTTCTGCTGGTCTGGCCTCACCGCTTTTTGTGGCCTGGTACTCAGTTTCAGCGGGGCCTTCCTCTATCTTAGCCCCAGCCTCCCATCCGTCGAATCTTTGCGCAGTATTCAACTGCAGATTCCTCTGCGTGTTTACAGTAGCGACGCCAAGCTGATTGCCGAATTCGGTGAAATGCGCCGCTCGCCAATCGCCTTCGCGGACATCCCCCAAGACTTCATCAGCGCCTTGCTGGCAGCTGAGGACGACAATTTTGCCAATCATTATGGCGTCGACCTTACCAGCCTGATGCGCGCTGCAACGCAAATCTTGAAAAGCGGGCAGATTCAAACGGGCGGCAGCACCATTACCATGCAGGTCGCGAAGAACTTCTTCCTTACCAGCGAGAGAAGTTTCTCGCGCAAGATCAACGAGATACTTCTGGCTCTGCAAATTGAACGGGAGCTCAGTAAGAACGAGATTCTTGAACTTTATGTGAACAAGATTTACCTCGGAAATCGCGCTTACGGTATTGAAGCGGCCGCGCAGGTTTATTACGGCAAATCCATTCGTGACGTCAGCCTTTCGCAAATGGCGATGATTGCCGGCCTGCCGAAAGCGCCTTCGCGCTTCAACCCGCTGGTCAACCCGACCCGCGCTCTGGAACGCCGCGACTGGATTCTCGGGCGCATGCACAGCCTTGGCCGTATCGACCAGCAGCGTTATGAAGAAGCCCTGGCCGAGCCGATCAACGTCAGTTACCACGTTCCAACGCCTGAACTGGTAGCTCCCTATATTGCTGAGATGGCGCGCGCCGAGATGGTTGGGCGCTATGGCAGCGAGGCGTACACCGAAGGCTTTAACGTCACCACCACAGTGCCCAGCGACCTGCAGCTGGCGGCCAACACTGCCGTACGCGAAGGCCTGATTACCTACGATCAGCGCCACGGCTATCGCGGCCCGGAAAGCCGCCTACCAGGTATGACCAAGGAAAACTGGCAAGCCGAACTGAGCAAGCAAACCGCTCTCGGCGGCTTGGAACCAGCCATTGTCACTGGCGTGGAAAAAAGCGGAATCATGGTCCTGCTGCGCAACGGTGAAGAGCATGCAGTGGCCTGGGACAGCATGAAATGGGCACGGCCATTTCTGAACACCAACAGTCTCGGCCCACGGCCACAGCAACCCGCTGACGTCAGCCAGATTGGCGACCTGATCCGCGTGCAACGCCAGGAAGACGGCAGCCTGCGCTTCGTTCAACTGCCCGCGGCGCAGAGCGCTCTGGTATCGCTGGATCCGAATAGCGGCGCCATTCGCGCCCTGGTCGGCGGTTTCTCATTTGAGCAGAGCAACTACAACCGCGCCGCACAAGCCAAACGTCAGCCGGGCTCAAGCTTCAAGCCCTTCGTTTACAGTGCTGCGTTGGATAAAGGCTATACCGCCGCCACATTGGTCAATGACGCGCCGATCGTGTTTGCCGACGATGCGCTGTCGCAGGTATGGCGGCCGAAGAATGACAACAACACCTTCCTCGGACCGATCCGCCTGCGCGAGGCCTTGTACCGTTCACGCAACCTGGTTTCCATTCGCCTGCTGCAGGACCTCGGTATCGACGGCACACTGAGCTATATCGAGCGCTTTGGTTTTGAAAAGAAAGACCTGCCGCCCAATCTGTCTTTGGCACTAGGCACGGCGAGCCTGACACCAATGGAAATCGCCGAAGGCTGGAGTGTATTCGCCAGCGGCGGCTACAAGACCGAGCCTTACCTGATTGAACGGATTGAGGACCGCACCGGCAAACAGCTGTTCAACGCCAACCCCGCACAACCCCCAACCGGCATTGCCCTGCGCGCAGAGCAGAGCAGCGCCGTGCAACTCAGTGTCGGCGACCAGCCCCTGCCACCTGAGCCGGTGCTGGCCGAGCAGATCATCGATGAGCGCACCGCGTACATCATGACCAGCATGCTCCAGGACGTAATCAAGCGCGGTACTGGCCGCCGTGCCATGGCCCTGGGTCGTGATGACCTGGCAGGCAAAACCGGCACCACCAACGAGTCGAAAGACAGCTGGTTCTCCGGTTACAACGCCGACTACATCACCACCGTCTGGGCCGGCTTCGACCAGCCGGAAAGCCTTGGACGCAACGAGTATGGCGGCACAGTGGCTCTGCCAATCTGGATGAGCTATATGGCCGCTGCTCTAAAGGACAAGCCCAGCCATCTTCTGGCAGAGCCCGAAGGTCTGCTGACCCTGCGCATCGATCCACACAGCGGCCGCGCGGCCACACCGGATACACCAGAAGCTTATTTCGAGCTGTTCAAGAGTGAGGATTCGCCGCCCCCCATGGGCGAGTTTGAACCTGGCATGTATATCCCTGGCAGCCCGCTGCCCGCCGACGAATTGGCGCCCATCGACCTGTTCTAGCTAACTCGCCGCCCATAGCGGCGGCCTTACAAGCAGGAAATTGCCCCAATAAAAAACCCGCCAAAGCGGGTTTTTTATTGCTCTTGAGCTAAGCGATTAGCCGTTGAACACGTCGTTGACCGACTGCAGCGGGTAATGCTTCGGATACGGCAGAGTCGCCACACCGCTTTCAATTGCGGCCTTGGCCACGGCATCGCAAACCACAGTGATCAGGCGTGGATCCATCGGCTTCGGAATGATGTACTCGCGACCGAACGACAAGGCAATGCCGCCGTAGGCATCACAGACTTCCTGCGGCACCGGCAGTTTGGCCAGGTCACGCAGAGCCAGGGCAGCAGCGATCTTCATTTCTTCGTTGATGCGGGTCGCGCGAACGTCCAGCGCACCACGGAAGATGAACGGGAAGCCCAGCACGTTGTTGACCTGGTTCGGGTAGTCGGAACGACCGGTGGCCATGATCACGTCGTTACGTACTTCATGAGCCAGTTCTGGCTTGATTTCCGGATCCGGGTTGGAGCAGGCGAACACGATCGGATTAGCCGCCATACGCTTGAGGTCTTCAGGGGCCAACAGGTTGGCACCCGACAGACCGACGAATACATCAGCACCCTCCAGGGCATCAGACAGGGTGCGCTTATCGGTTTCGCTGGCAAATACCGCCTTGTACTGATTGAGGTCATCACGACCGGCGTGGATCACGCCTTTGCGGTCGATCATAAAGATGTTCTCGACCTTGGCGCCCATGCTCACCAGCAGCTTCATGCAGGAGATTGCGGCAGCACCAGCACCCAGGCAGACGATCTTGGCATCTGGCAGAGTCTTGCCGGCGATTTCCAAGGCGTTGAGCATGCCAGCCGCGGTGACGATAGCGGTGCCGTGCTGGTCATCGTGGAACACCGGAATGTCGCACTGTTCGATCAGCGTGCGTTCAATTTCAAAGCACTCAGGGGCCTTGATGTCTTCCAGGTTGATGCCACCAAAGGTGATCGAGATACGACGTACGGTGTCGATAAAGGCCTGCGGGCTTTCGGACTCGACTTCGATGTCGAATACGTCGATACCAGCAAAGCGCTTGAACAGCACGCCTTTACCTTCCATCACAGGCTTGGAAGCCAGCGGGCCGAGATCGCCGAGACCGAGAATAGCGGTACCGTCAGAAATGACTGCCACCAGATTGCCTTTGCCGGTGTAGCGGTACGCCAGTTCCGGATCACGCGCGATTTCGCGCACAGGCTCAGCGACGCCCGGGCTGTAGGCCAGGGACAGATCGCGTGCGGTTGCGGTGGGCTTGGTTAGCTCGACACTCAGCTTACCCGGACGGGGATTGGCGTGATATTCGAGAGCGGCTGTTTTCAAATCAGACATGTTGGCATTTCCGCTTTGGGCTGTTGAACAGGCAGGCGGCCGAGGATACGCAAGTTGTATACAGCTGCACAAGACTGGCAAGTCCGTATGCGCACGCAGGCCCTAGCGCACGACCTTCAGCCAGTCGCCAGCACGCGGCTGACCTGACGGGTAAAGGTTATTCAGCAGGCGCAGGGTCTTCAGCGCATCCCCCGGCAACTTGCTGCCCTTGGCCAGCGCCTCGATGGTTTGTCCCGGCTTGGCCTTGACCATCTGCAAACGCAGCGGCTGCGCCTGCTGGTACTCGGCACGGGTCATCGGCCGAAAGCTTTTGATCACGCGGAGAAACTGCTCATCCTGGCTTTCCAGCGAGGCGCGACCACGCACCGCAGCGACAAACAGGTAAAGCCGTGGGCCATGCTGAATAACCGCCACGCGCTTGGCGGCATTGCCTGGAAGCACCGCGCTATAGCCCTTGAGGCCGGCCTGCTGCAACTCGACGCCAGCCACCAACCTCTGACCGCCGACGCGCTGGCGCAACAGCTCAGCCGGCGTCAGATTTTGCGGATTGTCTTCCAGGGTCATCGCGATAAATGCCTGCTGGTCGGCGGTATGACCGATCAGCGCATCTGGGCGGTTGACCAGATCCCAGCCTTGGGGAAACACAAGAGTAAAGTTCAGATCAGCATGGTAGAACCGCTGGCCGCGACGCACACCGGTTTCGGCGGAATCGCCAAAGGGCAAACCGTCCAGGTGCTTGAGAAAAGCATCGCGATTGACCTCCTGCTGCCCGGTAGCCAAGGCCCGCGCCGGCCCCAGCACCTGCTGCAAGCGCCGATCGTTATCCGGATGGGTATCAAACAGCCCGTGGTAACCACCCGCAGGCTGCGCCTCACCGCGCGCGGCAGCCTGGTCACGGGCAAAGTTTTCCTGACTCTTCAGCACCTTGACCACTTCAATCATCGCCTGCGGGTCATAGCCGCTTCGCGCCAGGTACTGCGCGCCGAGGCCATCAGCCTCCAGCTCCATATCGCGGCCATAGCCACGGACAAAAGCGCTACCCAGTACGCTGGTGACATCGGCAGCGGCACCCACGCCAGTGCCAACCGCCACGGCCTGGCCGAGCAAGCCCCAGGCAGTGGACTGGCTTTGCTGCTGCACGCTGTGCCGCGCGGTGACGTGGCCCACCTCGTGACCAAGCACTGCGGCCAGTTCGGCTTCCGAGCTGAGATAGGCCAGCAGCCCGCGATGGATATAGATATAGCCGCCCGGCAAGGCAAAGGCGTTGATGTCCGGGCTATCGACCACGGTGAACTGATAGGCCAACTGGTTACGGTGGCTGTTCTTCGCCACCCGCTCACCGATCTGCTGCACATAAGCCTGCAACTTTTCGTCGGCGTAACGCGGATTTTCCTTGAGGATCTGCTGGTTGTAACGACGGCCGAGGTCGAGATCCTGTTGCTCGCTCATCATCACGAAGTCACTGCGACCGGTAGCCGGATTGACCGCACAACCTGCCAGCTGCATCAGCAGGACAAACAGCATCAGTACGCGCAGGATCATGGCAACACCTCCAACATGGCCTGATCGGTCAATGGCAGCATCCAGCGCGCCTGCCCCGCACGCAAGCCGCCACGCCTGGAACGGTCGATGACCCAGCCGCGAACCTCGACCTGGCGACCTTCAAGGTTTTCGACAGCACGCAGATCAAAATTGCTCAACCCCCGGGGAGCGATATGCAGCACCAGCGAATCGCCCATTTCCAGCCACAGGCCGCCGCCATTGCGCTCGACACGTTCAACCTGGCCTTGCAGCAGAGCAAAGCCGCCGCTTTTCAACTGTTCGGCGGCTTGCTGGCACTGCACCAGCGCCAGATTAGGCGCAACCGCCACCTGATAGCCCAAGCCTTCGGCCAGCAACTGCGCCTCCAGATTGCGGCCACGGCTGTCATAGGCATGCGCCAGGGTACGCCCGTAGTGGTCCTTGGCCTGCCGACCAAGCTGCAAGGTCACCCGGTCATAACTGGCCGCTACCAGCGCCTGCAGGCGCTTGCGCGCTGCCTCGGCAAAAGGCTCGGCGGAACGCCCCTGCCGGCCCATCTCCGGGCTATTCAAGCCGATCAAACGCACTGTGCGGCCATCGACCAGACGCAGAGTGTCGCCGTCCACCACCCGCTGCACCTTGGCGCTGGGCAAGTTGCCCGGTGTCGGACAGAACGCCAGAGCACCGCCGGCATAAACGCCGAAAACGAAAAAGGCGCCCACAAGGGACGCCTTTTTCAGTAGCGCGGTGCAACCCATGCGGGTCTGCATCGCTGCGCGCAAGCTTACTGCTTGGCGCCGAACATGCCGAAACGCTGCTTGAAGCGATCAACACGGCCGCCGGTATCCAGCATTTTCTGCTTGCCGGTGTAGAACGGGTGGCACTCGTTGCACACGTCCAGGCTCAGTGGCTTGGCCAGGGTGGAGCGAGTTTCGATCACGTTGCCACAGCTGCAAGTGGCGGTGACGGCTACATAGTTCGGGTGGATATCGGCTTTCATGATGATTCCTCAGGGCTGTCGTGCCGCCACCAGACACTATTGTCAGGTACCGCACGGAAATAGGCCGGCGATAATACCAGAGCACCGCCGCGACGCAAGGCCGGCCGTCGACTGGCCGCATGCTAAGATCGCGCCCTGCAACCAGGAGCCTATCGTTTGCCCGACGTTATTTTGCGCCTCGCCTTGCCCTCGCCGCTGCGCCGCCTGTTCGACTACCGCGCCCCGCCCGGTGTGCCGCGCAGCGCCTTGCAACCCGGCGCGCGACTGCGCGTGCCGTTTGGCCGACGCGAAATGATCGGCATCCTGATCGAGCTGACCGAGCACAGCGACGTGCCGGCCGACAAACTCAAGCCCGCCCTGCAGTTGCTTGACGCCCAGTCGCCACTGCCGCCCGCACTGTTCAAGCTGTGCCTGTGGACCGCGCAGTATTACCAGCACAGCCTGGGCGACACCCTGAGCTGGGCGCTGCCGGTACTGCTGCGCCAGGGCGAGCCGGCGGAAGTGCGCCAGCAGCGCTTCTGGTCGGTCACACCCGGCGCACAACTGGACGATCCACGCCTGAGCCGCGCACCGCGCCAGCGCGACGCCCTGAAAACCCTGGCCCAGCACCCCCACGGCGTTGCCCATGCACTGCTGAGCAAACTGCAGCTGAACAAGGACAGCCTCGACCTGCTGCTGGAAAAGGGCCTGGTGCAGATTGACGTGCGCCGCCATGCGCCAAGCGAGCGCCACGCCAACTGGCTGGCGCAGCCGGAACTGCCACTGAATGCCGAACAGCGCACGGCCAGCGAAACGATCCGCTCAGGTTTCGGCAGTTTCAACGCTTTTCTTCTCGCCGGGGTGACCGGCAGCGGCAAGACCGAGGTGTACCTGCAGCTGATTCGCGAAACCCTGGAGGCCGGCAAGCAGGCCCTGGTGCTGATCCCGGAGATCAACCTTGGGCCGCAGACCTTGGCGCGCTTCGAGCAACGCTTCAACGCCCGCATTGCCCTGCTGCACTCGGCGGTCAATGACCGCGAACGCCTGGACGCCTGGCTGGCGGCGCGTGATGGCGAGGCCGACATCATCATCGGCACCCGCTCGGCACTGTTCACCCCGATGCAGCGGCCGGGGCTGATCATTATCGACGAGGAACACGACGCCTCCTATAAACAACAGGAAGGCCTGCGCTACCACGCCCGCGACCTGGCGGTGGTGCGCGCGCATCAGGAAAACATCCCGATCGTGCTGGGCTCGGCCACGCCCTCGCTGGAAAGCCTGCACAACGCCCACAACGGCCGTTACGCCCTGCTGCATCTGCATGAACGCGCCGGCGGCGCCAAGCAGCCGCGCTTTCTGCGCCTGGATGTGAAAAGCCGACCGCTGGATTCTGGCATCTCCGGCCCCATGCAACAGGCGATCGCCCAAACCCTGCAGGCCGGCCAGCAGGTGCTGGTGTTCCTCAACCGCCGCGGCTTTGCCCCGACCCTGCTCTGCCACGACTGCGGCTGGCTATCCGAGTGTCCGCGCTGCGACGCGCGGATGACCGTGCACCAGCGCTCACGCGAGCTGCGCTGCCACCACTGCGGCCACGTCGAGCGCCAGCCGAGCAACTGCCCGAAGTGCAATAACGTCGACCTACGCCCGGTCGGCGCCGGCACCGAGCGCGCCGAAGAACGCCTGGAGATTCTCTTCCCCGACGTGCCGGTCTTGCGCGTCGACCGCGACAGCACCTCGCGCAAGGAGGCCATGACCACCCTGTTCAACACCGTGCAGCGCGGCGAGCCGTGCATCCTGGTCGGCACACAGATGCTCGCCAAGGGTCACCACTTCCCCCGCGTGACCCTGGTGGCGATTCTCGATGCCGATGGCGGTCTGTTTTCCGCCGACTTCCGTGCCAGCGAGCGCATGGCTCAGCTGATTGTGCAGGTGGCCGGGCGCGCCGGCCGCGCCGAGGAACCGGGCAAGGTGATTATCCAGAGCCACCTGGCCGACCATCCTTTATTGGTGCAGCTGACCGAGCAGGGCTACTTCGCCTTCGCCGAACAGGCCCTGAGCGAGCGCCGCAGCGCCGGCCTGCCGCCATTCTGCCACCTGGCCCTGCTGCGCGCCGAAGCGCACAAACCCGGCCAGGCCGAAGGCTTTCTCGACGACGCCTGCACGGAAGCCGAGCTGTTGCTGAACGAGCTGAAACTCAGCGGCATCGAACTACTCGGCCCGGTCCCCGCACCGATGGAGCGCCGTGCCGGTCGTTACCGCGCGCAGTTGCTGGTGCAAGCCAACGCCCGCGCGCCGCTGCACCGCCTGCTCAACACCTGGATGCACGCCCTGGAACAGATGCCCAGCGGCCGCGCAGTACGCTGGTCATTGGACGTAGATCCCATCGACCTGTTCTAGAGCCTATAAGGATGGTCTGAAAAAGACTTCCTGATTTTGGCAAAATATCCGCACTCCACCCGCCGAGTTTTCCGATGAAGCAGATGACCTTCGCCGACGCCGAGTACGCCGGCAAGCGCAAGCAGACCCGCAAAGAATTGTTCCTGATCGAGATGGATCGGGTAGTGCCGTGGAAAGGGTTGATCGCTTTGATCGAGCCGCATTATCCAAAGGGTGAAGGCGGCCGACCGTCCTATCCGCTGATGGCGATGCTGCGAGTGCATCTGATGCAAAACTGGTTCGGTTACAGCGATCCGGCGATGGAAGAGGCGCTGTACGAGACCACCATCCTACGCCAGTTTGCCGGGCTGACTCTGGAGCGCATTCCTGACGAAACCACCATCCTCAACTTCCGCCGCTTGCTGGAAAAACACGAACTGGCTGCCGGCATCCTGGCCGTGATCAATGGCTACCTGGGTGACCGTGGTTTGTCGCTGCGCCAAGGCACCATCGTCGATGCCACGCTGATCAACGCGCCGAGTTCAACCAAGAACAAGAACGGTAAGCGTGACCCTGAGATGCACTCAACCAAGAAAGGCAATCAGTATTACTTCGGCATGAAGGCGCACATCGGGGTGGATGACGAGTCTGGCTTGGTGCACAGCGTGGTGGGTACTGCCGCCAACGTGGCGGATGTCACCCAGGTCGATAAGCTGCTGCACGGCGAGGAAAACATGGTGGGGGCCGATGCCGGATATACCGGTGTCGAGAAGCGCCCCGAGCATGAGGGCCGTCAAGTGATCTGGCAGGTTGCAGCACGGCGTAGCACTTACAAGAAACTCGGTAAGCGCAGCGCGCTGTACAAAGCCAAGCGCAAAATCGAGAAGGCCAAGGCCCAAGTGCGAGCCAAGGTCGAGCATCCGTTTCGGGTGATCAAGCGTCAGTTCGGTTATGTGAAGACGCGCTTCCGTGGCCTGGTCAAAAACACGGCGCAACTGGTGACTTTATTCGCGCTGTCAAATCTGTGGATGGCGCGCCGACATTTACTGACGAATGCAGGAGAGGTGCGCCCGTAATGCTGGAAATGGCTGCCGCGAGGTGCTCGCGGCGGCTAAAAACACAGAAATGAGCCGGTAATCTGATCGTTTTTGATCGATTTATCACTTTCGAAATCAGCAGAGGCTGACGTCAGCCAGAAATGCATGGCTACTTCAGAGGATCCATAACGATCTGCTGCGTGTCGGCCCTGCCGCGTTAGAAACAGCTTCTACACATTGCAAAGACCGGCTGACCGTTAGAGCTAAGCCGCAGCAGCTAGCCTGTTACACTGCACGCCATTTCGTTTAGCAGGCCTGTACCGTGACCCACACCGCTTTCTCTTCTCTGCCGCTTTCCGCCGCCATGCTGGCCAACCTCGAGTCCCTCGGTTATACCGAGATGACCCCGATCCAGGCGCAGAGCCTGCCGGTAATGCTCAAGGGCATGGATCTGATTGCCCAGGCCAAGACTGGCAGCGGCAAGACCGCGGCCTTCGGCATCGGCCTGCTCAACCCGCTCAACCCACGCTACTTCGGCTGTCAGGCGCTGGTGCTGTGCCCGACCCGCGAGCTGGCCGACCAGGTGGCCAAGGAACTGCGCCGCCTGGCGCGCTCGGCAGACAACATCAAGATTCTCACCCTGTGCGGCGGTGTGCCGTTCGGCCCGCAGATCGGCTCACTGGAACACGGCGCGCAGATCATCGTCGGCACCCCGGGGCGCATCCAGCAGCACCTGAGCAAGGGCACCCTGAAGCTCGACGGCCTGAATACCCTGGTACTCGACGAAGCCGACCGCATGCTCGACATGGGCTTCTACGACAGCATCGCCGATATCATCGGGCAGACCCCGAGCCGTCGGCAGACCCTGCTGTTCTCCGCCACCTACCCGGCCGGGATCAAGCAACTGGCCGCGGCCTTTATGCGCGACCCGCAGCAGGTCAAGGCCGAGGCCCTGCACGACGACACGCAGATCGAGCAGCGCTTCTACGAAATCGCTCCGGAAGAGCGCCTGGACGCCGTGGTCAAGCTACTCAACAGCTTCCGCCCGCAGTCCTGCGTGGCCTTCTGCTTTACCAAGCAGCAGTGCCAGGACGTGGTCGACCACCTGACCGCCAAAGGCATCTCGGCCGCCGCACTGCATGGTGACCTGGAACAACGCGACCGTGACCAGGTGCTGGCGATGTTTGCCAACCGCAGCCTGTCGGTACTGGTGGCCACCGATGTCGCCGCCCGCGGCTTGGATATCGATGCGCTGGACATGGTGATCAACGTGGAACTGGCGCGCGACTCGGAAATTCACATTCACCGCGTCGGCCGCACCGGTCGTGCCGGTGAAAAGGGGCTGGCCATGAGCCTGGTAGCCCCTGCCGAAGGCCATCGCGCCCAGGCCATCGAAACCCTGCAAAGGGCGCCGCTCAACTGGCATCCACTGAGCAGCCTCAAACACCAGGGCGGCGCACCACTGCAGCCACCGATGATTACCCTGTGCATCGGTGCCGGGCGCAAAGACAAGCTGCGCCCCGGCGATATTCTCGGCGCCCTGACTGGCGAGGCTGGCATCCCTGGCGCGCAGGTCGGCAAGATCGCTATCTTCGACTTCCAGGCCTATGTGGCCGTTGAGCGCAGCGTGGCCATGCAGGCGCTCAAGTGCCTCAGCGAAGGCAAGATCAAGGGCCGCTCACTGCGTATTCGTACCCTATAGTTGCCTAATCGCACGAGCTAAATAGACGGCGCGCTAACGCTGCCAGCGACAGAGGAGTCCCCCCCTTGCGCAATATTCTGGTGATCGAAGACAGCCCACTGGTGCTGAAAATTCTCGAACATCTGTTTCGCAAGGAGACCGGCTTTCAGCCGATCTTCTGCGCCTCCATGGGCGAAGCCCAGGTGATGCTGGAAACCTCGGCCGAGCTGTTCTTCGCCGCCATCGTCGACCTCAACCTGCCGGACGCCCCGGACGGTGAGATTGTCGACGTGGTGATGAGCTATCACCTGCCCTGCATCGTGCTCAGCGGCACCTACAACGAGCAGCGCCGCGATCAGATGCGGCTCAAAGGCGTGGTCGACTACGTGCTCAAGGAAAGTCAGCACTCCTACGAGTACGCCTTCCGCCTGCTGCACCGCCTGGAAAGTAACAGCGAGGTGAAAATCCTTATTGCCGAGGACTCCGACGCCACCCGCCATTACATCCGCCACGTACTGACGCCGCGATGAAGCGCCACGAGCTGATCATTCTCGGCCTGTCCGCCGACACCAAGGGCTCGCTCAGCGCCAAGTTCATCAAGCACGGTGCCGATGACTTCCTGCGCAAACCCTTCTGCCCGGAAGAACTCAACTGTCGGGTGATGTCGACCCTGGAGCGCCGCGACCTGCTACGCGCCCTCAAGCAGGCCGCGCAGTTCGATGCCCTCACCGGCCTGAACAACCGCCGCGCCTTTTATGAGCACGGCCAGCAGCTGTTCCAGCAGGCCCGCTCCGGCGGGCGCGACCTCAGCGTGGCGATGCTCGATCTGGACTTCTTCAAGCGAATCAACGACGAACACGGCCATGCCAGCGGCGACGCGGCACTGATTGCCTTCTCCCGCGCGTTTTCCGCCGCCTTCCCCGACGCCCTGCTCGGCCGCCTGGGCGGTGAAGAGTTCGCCATGGTCAGCCAGCAGGATGCTGCGACCTTAAGCGACACCCTCGACCAGCTACGCAGCCATTGCGCTACCTTGAAGTACGCCATCGGCGCACCACCGCTGTCCTTCAGCGCCGGTATCTACAACGGCGCCCCGGATGATCTGGAAAGCCTGCTGCACCAGGCCGACCTGCGCTTGTATCAGGCCAAAAATCAGGGCCGCGGGCGTAACTGCTGGCAATAGCCAGCGCTGACTGACGATGCATCATCGACGCCTCTAAGGATGGTCTGAAAAAGACTTCCTGATTTTGGCAAAATATCCGCACTCCACCCGCCGAGTTTTCCGATGAAGCAGATGACCTTCGCCGACGCCGAGTACGCCGGCAAGCGCAAGCAGACCCGCAAAGAATTGTTCCTGATCGAGATGGATCGGGTAGTGCCATGGAAAGGGTTGATCGCTTTGATCGAGCCGCATTATCCAAAGGGTGAAGGCGGCCGACCGTCCTATCCGCTGATGGCGATGCTGCGAGTGCATCTGATGCAAAACTGGTTCGGTTACAGCGATCCGGCGATGGAAGAGGCGCTGTACGAGACCACCATCCTACGCCAGTTTGCCGGGCTGACTCTGGAGCGCATTCCTGACGAAACCACCATCCTCAACTTCCGCCGCTTGCTGGAAAAACACGAACTGGCTGCCGGCATCCTGGCCGTGATCAATGGCTACCTGGGTGACCGTGGTTTGTCGCTGCGCCAAGGCACCATCGTCGATGCCACGCTGATCAACGCGCCGAGTTCAACCAAGAACAAGAACGGTAAGCGTGACCCTGAGATGCACTCAACCAAGAAAGGCAATCAGTATTACTTCGGCATGAAGGCGCACATCGGGGTGGATGACGAGTCTGGCTTGGTGCACAGCGTGGTGGGTACTGCCGCCAACGTGGCGGATGTCACCCAGGTCGATAAGCTGCTGCACGGCGAGGAAAACATGGTGGGGGCCGATGCCGGATATACCGGTGTCGAGAAGCGCCCCGAGCATGAGGGCCGTCAAGTGATCTGGCAGGTTGCAGCACGGCGTAGCACTTACAAGAAACTCGGTAAGCGCAGCGCGCTGTACAAAGCCAAGCGCAAAATCGAGAAGGCCAAGGCCCAAGTGCGAGCCAAGGTCGAGCATCCGTTTCGGGTGATCAAGCGTCAGTTCGGTTATGTGAAGACGCGCTTCCGTGGCCTGGTCAAAAACACGGCGCAACTGGTGACTTTATTCGCGCTGTCAAATCTGTGGATGGCGCGCCGACATTTACTGACGAATGCAGGAGAGGTGCGCCCGTAATGCTGGAAATGGCTGCCGCGAGGTGCTCGCGGCGGCTAAAAACACAGAAATGAGCCGGTAATCTGATCGTTTTTGATCGATTTATCACTTTCGAAATCAGCAGAGGCTGACGTCAGCCAGAAATGCATGGCTACTTCAGAGGATCCCTAGAGCCCGTGACGCTGAAAAATCTGCGCATAGCTGCCATCGGCGCGCATTTCCTCAATCGCCTTGTTGAAGGCATCGGCAATCTGCTGATGCTGCGGATGTTTGCGGCTGACCAGAATATGCAGGCCGTTCTCGCTCAAGGGTTGCGGCAAAAACTCCAACTGATCACGAATCCCGGCCAGGCTACGGCTCAGGTGAAAGCGCGCCACCAGCTCATCTTCCAGGGTCAGTTGCACCCGCCGCGCCTGCAGCATACGCGCGCCCACTTCAAAGCCGACCACGCCGACCTTGGTCAGCCGGCTGTCCTGATCAAACTCGCTGGAATAGGCATAACCGCGCACCACGGCAATGCTGTAGGGGTACAGGTCGGGCAACTGGGTGAACTTGATCTGGCTGCCCTTGCGTTGCAGAAAACGGATGCGGTTGATCAGGTAAGGCTGTGAGTAATGGCCAAACACCGCCCGCTCATCGGTGTACCAGGCGCTGACCGCCACGTCATAGATGCCCTGCTGCAACCCCCGCACCGCGCGCTCCCAAGGTACCTGAGTGTAATTGGTGGAGTAGCCGGCGCGCGTCAGGGCAATGATCACCAGGTCGGAAGCTACGCCGTTGTTTAGCAGCAACTGGTCATTGAACGGCGGCCAAGGGTCCGCCACCAGACGCAAGGTCTCTGCAGCATAGCCATACAGGGGCGCCATCAGCAGCCACGACAGCAGGCAGGCACGCAGTCCATTCATCAACGGCAATTCCAGAGAAAGCAGAAAACTAATCCTAGCTGCCACAGCGCTTTTTGACAGCGTGCTCATAGCAGCGAACACAGCGAAAGCTATTCTGTGCACACAACAACTCAGCACGGCAAACAGGAGTTCCGCCACATGGCGCCACAACAATCCCTATGCATTCACGATGCCACACATGCTGACCTAGAGGCCTTGCAGCGCATCGGCTGCGATACCTACCGTGAGCATTTCAGTGGAATCTGGACGCGCGCGGGGATGCAGCGTTTTCTTTCCGATGATTTCTCAAGCGAGAACCTAGCCAGCTCGCTCGCGGCAACGAACCAGCATCTATGGCTGCTGGCCAAGGACGGGGCCGGCAATACTCAGGGCTTTGCCAAACTCAACTGGAACAGCCGCATGCCACTGCATAACGCAGTGGGCGCAGAACTGCAGAAGATCTACCTGCTCAAGTCCGCGACCGGTAAAGGCTATGGCACGCAGTTACTGAGGGCTATCTGTGAGCGTGCTGCAGCACGCCAACAACAGCGGCTGTGGCTGGATGTTCTAAAGAGCAATCGAGCGGCACAAGCCTTCTACTCACGCTTCGGTTTCCATGCCTGCGGCGAAATCCCATTCAGCACTGACCTGTTCGAAATCGGCATGCAGGTCATGACCTACGACCTCACGTCCCGTCCGCAAGCGCACCCGACAACTTGCAGTTAAGATGCGCGCTGTTTTGCGCCAGCCTTGGCGCGTGTCGCAGGTTGAGGAAATGGCTGTGCTTACACCCCAGGTCGTGATTATTGGCGCCGGAGCCGCCGGGCTTATGTGCGCATTGACGGCTGCCGCGCGCGGCCGTCAGGTGCTGTTGCTGGATCACGCCAATAAGGCCGGCAAGAAAATCCTTATGTCGGGCGGCGGACGCTGCAATTTCACCAATATGTACTGCGAGCCGGGCAACTTTCTCTCGGAAAACCCGCACTTCTGCAAATCCGCCCTGGCACGCTATACCCAGTGGGACTTTATCGGCCTGGTGGCCAAACACGGCGCGCCCTACCACGAGAAGAAACTCGGCCAGCTGTTCTGCGATAACAAGGCCAGCGACATCCTCGGCCTGTTGCTCAGCGAGTGCGATGAAGCCGGCGTGACGCTGCGCCTGGATACATCGGTCAGCGAGATCAGCAAACTGGACAGCGGCTACCAGCTGCAAACCAGCGCAGGCTTGGTACGCTGCGAATCGCTGGTGATCGCCACCGGCGGCCTGTCGATTCCGACCCTCGGCGCCACGGGCTTTGGCTATCAGATAGCCAAGCAGTTCGGTCATACCCTGCTGCCGACCCGCGCCGGCCTGGTGCCATTTACCATCACCGATCCACAACTCAAGGCGCTGTGCAGCGAGCTGTCCGGCACCTCGGTGGAAGACTGCGTGGTGAGCTGCAATGGGCAAAGCTTCAAGGAAAACATCCTGTTTACCCACCGCGGCTTAAGCGGGCCGGCGATTTTGCAGATTTCCTCGTTCTGGCAACCGGGCGACGCCATCAGCATTAACCTACTGCCGCATATTGACCTGCCCGAGTGGCTGGCCGAGCAGCAGCGCGAACGGCCCAACAGCGAGCTGAAGACCCTGCTCGCCGAGCTGTTCACCAAGAAGATGGCCGGTTTTCTGGCCGACAACTGGTTTGTCTCCAAACCCATGAAGCAATACACCCATGCCGAACTCAAGACGATTGCCGAGCAGCTCGGTGATTGGCAACTGGTGCCAGCGGGCACAGAAGGCTACCGCACGGCCGAGGTCACCTTGGGCGGCGTGGACACCCGCGAGGTGTCGTCAAAAACCATGGAGTCGCTGAAATCGCCGGGGCTGTATTTTGTCGGTGAAGTGCTGGATGTGACGGGCCACCTGGGCGGCTTCAACTTCCAGTGGGCCTGGGCTTCTGGCTATGCGGCGGCGCAATTCGCCTGAAACGTCAAAGCTCCGGCCCCGGCCCCGGCGCCAGCGGTGGCAAAGGCACGCCTGGTAGCCATTTCTGGTGGATCGCGGCAAAACTGCCATCGATCTTCATAGTATCGAGCTCACGCTGCCAGCGGCTGATCAGCGCATCATCGGTCTGTTGGGAAAAGGCGATATAGCTGTCGCTGTGCATGTAGTTGAACAGCAACTGCACCTCGTCGGCCTGGATATCGCCCTGCGCCAGCAGTGCATTGAGGCTGAGGTTATCCAGCACCATCAGCTTGACCCGCCCGCGCTTGAGCATGCTCACCATCTGCGCAGGCCCGGTGACCGGGGCAAGGTTGCTAAAGCCCTCGGCCAGAAGGCGCTGGTGGCTGTACCAGTCGCGCGGCACAGCAATTTCGCCATACTCGCGGGCATCGTCCAGACTCTTGATCGACAGAAAAGAACGGCGCAGCGCATAGAAGCTGGTGACATTGCGGGTAATCGGCCCGACCCACTTGAACAGCTGCTCACGCTCACGAGTGCGCATGGTCACGAACAGCCCAGTATTGGCGCGCGTCAGAGCAAGCTGATAACCCCGTGCCCAGGGCACCACACTAATCGGCACACTTTGCCCGGTACGCTGCATGATTGCTTGCACCACTTCGGTGGCCAGGCCAGTCGGCTCGCCGTTCTTGCTGAAGTTGATGGGTGGGTATTCTTCGGTATACAGGCGTAACGGCTGGGCCTGCAGGCTCACGCACAGCAGGCTGACAAACAACAGCGGGAACAGTCCACGCACACAAGTGAACAACATGGCCGATGCCTCGCTAATGAGCAGATAGCTTTAGCGTAGCCCGGTCGCAGTGATTCACATCACGCAACCGATCAGAGCGACATTTTAATCGGCTCGAGCGCCGCTTGCTGCTGCCAAGTCGACACAGACTCCGTTAGGCTGCTACCTGTTACGGTTGATCAAGGTCGGGCTATGCCGTCCACTGCGCTGCGCCACTCGTTTCGTTGCCTCTGGGCCCAGGACAAATTCAGCTACAGCCTGCGGGTGTTTATCGCCCTGAGCGGGGCGCTGCTGCTGTGCTGGTCGCAGGGCTGGATGCATGCGCTGATTCCACTGTTTCTCGGCGTCATCGCCAGCGCCCTGGCGGAAACCGACGACGGCTGGCAGGGCCGCGTGATCGCGCTGCTGGTCACCCTCGGCTGCTTCAGCGTGGCGGCCTATGCGGTGGAATTCCTCTTCCCCTACCCCTGGCTGTTCGTCTGCGCCCTGGCGCTATCGAGCTTTGCCCTGACCATGCTCGGCGCACTGGGCGAACGCTACGCCACCCTCGGTGCGGCCACGCTGATTCTCGCGGTGTACAGCATGATCGGCGTGGAGCAGCGCGGCGGCGCGGCCGGGCTGTGGCAAGAGCCGTTGCTGCTGGTGGCCGGCGCGGCCTGGTATGGCCTGCTGTCGGTGCTGTGGAATGCGCTGTTCGCCAACCAGCCGGTACAGCACAGCCTGGCGCGGCTGTTTCGCGAGCTGGGCCAGTACCTCAAGCTCAAGGCCGCACTGTTAGAACCGCTGCGTCAGCTGGATGTGGAAGAACGCCGCCTGGCCCTGGCCAAACAGAACGGTCGCGTAGTGGCCGCGCTGAATGCGGCCAAGGAAATCATTCTGCACCGGGTCGGCAATGGCCGGCCGGGGCCGAAGGTCAGCCGCTACCTGAAACGGTACTTTCTCGCCCAGGACATTCACGAACGCGCCAGCTCCTCGCACTACCCCTACAACGAGCTGGCCGAGGCGTTCTTTCACAGCGATGTGTTGTTCCGCTGCCAGCGTCTGCTGCGCCTGCATGGCGAAGCCTGTCAGCGTCTGGCCCAGGCCATCGAGCTACGCCAGCCCTTCGAGTACCGCGAGCTGTGCCGCCAGGCGCTGGACGACCTGCACGACTCCCTCGAACACCTGCGCGTGCAGAGCAACCCGGCTTGGCGTCATCTATTGCGCTCGCTCGGTGCCCTGGCTGGCAACCTGCGCAGCCTGGATGCGCTGCTGGGCAACGCCAGCAACCCCGACGCCATGGCGGAGCAGCAGGACAACAGCCTGCTCGACCGTGAGCCGCAGTCGCTGCGCGAGGTGTGGGAGCGTGTGCGCCTGCAACTGACGCCCACCTCGCTGCTGTTTCGCCACGCACTGCGCCTGTCCCTGGCGTTGGCGGCGGGTTACGGCGTGCTGCACTGGATTCACCCGACCCAAGGCTACTGGATTCTGCTGACCACCCTGTTTGTCTGCCAGCCCAACTACGGCGCCACACGGATCAAGCTGGTGCAGCGTATCAGCGGCACCGTGCTCGGCCTGCTGCTCGGCTGGGCGCTGTTCGACCTGTTCCCCAATCCACTGGTGCAAGCGCTGTTCGCGGTGGTCGCCGGGGTGGTGTTCTTTGCCCTGCGCAGCAGCCGCTACACCTTGGCCACCGCCGCCATCACCCTGCTGGTGCTGTTCTGCTTCAACCAGGTCGGCGATGGCTACGGGCTGTTTATTCCACGCCTGGTCGACACCTTGTTCGGCAGCCTGATCGCCGGCCTGGCCGTATTGCTAATCCTGCCGGACTGGCAGGGCCGCCGCCTGAATCGCCTGCTGGCCAGCACCCTGAGCTGCAACAGCCGCTACCTGCAACAGATCATTGCCCAGTACGCCAGCGGCAAGCGTGACGACCTGGCCTATCGCCTGGCCCGGCGTAACGCACACAACGCTGACGCCACACTCTCGACCACCCTGGGCAATATGCTGATGGAGCCGGGGCACTTTCGTAAGGAAGCGGATATCGGCTTTCGCTTTCTGGTGCTCTCGCACACTCTCTTGAGCTACCTCTCGGGCCTTGGCGCACACCGTGGCGAAACCAGCCTGAGTGGCAGCGACAACCCACTGCTGGCCAGCGCCAGCCAGTTGGCCGCCAGCCTGGACGAGATTGCCAGCTGCCTCGACGACGAGCGCCCGGTGGCCATCCACAGTGACGCCGAAGAGCAACTGGCAGCCGCGCTTGAACGCCTCAGCGACGACCTGGATGACTCGCAGCGGCTGGTACAAACCCAGCTGGCGCTGATCTGCCGCCAGCTCGGGGCACTGCGCACCCTGGCGGCGCATCTACTGAAGAAGCAAACATGAACAAAGCCCAGCTGCTGCAACAGGTAATCGCCCGCCTCGAAGATGATCTGCTGCAGGCCCAGCAGGCGGCGTTGACCGCCTATGAAGCGGCGACCCATGAAGAAAATATCGCCGAAAACAAATACGACACCCTCGGCCTGGAGGCGTCCTACCTGGCTACAGGGCAGGCCCGTCGCGCCGCCGCCATTCGTCAGACCCTGGCCAACTGGAAGCAGCTGGTGTTACGCACTTTTGACCCACTACTGGGCATCCAGCTCGGCGCACTGATTGAGTTGAGAGACGATGAAGAGCGCCGCCAATGCCTGTTCCTCGGCCCGGACGGCGCGGCGATGAAACTGCTGCAGGATGGCCAGGCCGTGCAGGTGATTGGCCCGCAAGCACCTCTCGGGCAGATCCTGCTTGGCAAGAGCGTCGGCGACGAAGTGACCCTGCGGCTGGCAAGTGGCGCACAGCTGTTGGAAATTGTGCGAGTCGTTTAAGGAATTTCCACCTGCCAGTCGGCAGCCAACTGCGCCAGCCGGCCCTGTTCAATCATCTGCTGCAGCGCCCGATCGAACTCCTCACGCAAAGGCCGGTAACGCTCATCACGGGGGAAGGCGAAGTAGCCGTCCTGCAGGTCGATCGGCGTTGCTAGCTGCTCAAGCTTGTCAGCCAGCCCCAGCGCCAAAAGCTCCGGCTGGGTATTGCGCTGATTGCTGGCCAGAAGATCCAGGCGGCCGGCGACGAGCATCTTCAGGCCATTCTCGACCCTTTCCACGGTGACCAACTCGAGCTGTTCACGCCGGCTGTCGAAATGCGCCCCATAAGCCCAGGCACGTACCACCCCGATGCGCCGACCGAGCAACTGCTGATAGTCGCCGCGCCAGCGCAACACGCTGCCGCGTTGACAGTAGAAGACGATGTGGTCGCGGTAAAAAGGCCGAGCAGAGAAGGCAAAGAGTTGCTCACGCGCGGCGTTCTTATAGGGCCCGATAAGGATATCGCCCTCCCCGCGCGCCACCATGTGCTGCGCGCGAGCCCAGGGATGCAATTCGAAACGAACCTGATAGCCCAACGGCTCCAGTGTCTGACGCAACACGCTTGTGGCAAGGCCGCTATGGCCGCTGCCGTGCTGCTCGAATACACCGGGAAAATTGCTGCCGACAGCCAACAACTCGCGCGCCGCCAGAGGCGCGATCAGCAGCACGCAGCAACATGCAAGCGACAGCCTGCGCAGAAAACTCGAACACATGGGGGGAGTGGCCTCAGCCATGGGATGGCGGTATCTGCCAGCCTAGTGGCCTGTCTGGTTAATCCAATAACTCATTCCGAATTACAGCCAGCTTTGCTCGATGCACGGAGCTGATAATCGACTCAGCCGTTTTGCTCCAGCGGAACGGCTTAGCCGAATGTTCGTTATGAGCCTCAATGAAGCGACGTATCGCCGCTCTCAGGTCAGCCACGCTGCTGAAGGCATCACGATAAAGCGCCCGTCTTTCCAGTTGCGCAAACCAGCCCTCCACGGCGTTCAGCCACGAGGCGCTGGTCGGTGTGAAGTGCAGCTTGAAACGGGGATGCTTCTCCAGCCATTCCCTGACGGCAGCGGTCTTGTGAGTCGAGCTGTTGTCCAGAATTACATGCAGGTCCAGCTCGGCGGGGGTGCTGCGGTCGATCTGTCGAAGGAACTCCAAAAACTCCTTGGCCCTGTGCCGCTGGGTGATACGGCCGATGACCTTACCCGTCAGGATGTCAAAGGCTGCGTACAGACTGGCCGTACCGTGGCGCTTATAGTCATGCGTCCGCCGCTCAATCTGCCCGGGCTTGAGCGGCAGCATGGGCTGTGTGCGGTCCAGCGCCTGGATCTGTGTTTTTTCGTCAACAGATAGCACCAGGGCGTTGTCGGGCGGATTCAAATAGAGTCCGACGACATCGACCACTTTGTCTGCAAAGTGCGGGTCGTTACTGATCTTGAAGGTTTTCAACCGGTGCGGCTTGAGGTCGGCAGCAGCCCACACCTGTGCGACCTGCCAGATGCTGACCCCAGCGTACTTGGCCATCAACCGTAGGCTCCAGTGGGTAGCTTCGCGCGGGACTCGCTGGGTCGTCAGCGTCAGGATTTCCTTGATCTTCGCTTCGTTGAGCTTGCGAGGCGCTCCACTGCGCCGCAGGTCACTCAGCCCCTCCAGACCGGTCTCCTGGTAGCGTTTACGCCATTTGAAGACCACTGGCGCAGAGACTTGCAGCTGCTCGCTGATCTCCTTGGGCGTGAGACCGTTGGCCAGCAGCAACAGAATTCTGGCCCGCTGGCCGATGCTCTGAGGCAGCGATCCCATGCGTAACCAGCCTTGCAGCATGTCGGCATCACTGGGACTCAAGAAGAATGGGGCTGCTGGCCGGGCCATATGGGAGCTCAATTCATGACGATAGAGCGCGCAGTATACTGGCCCGGCATTGGATTAACGAATTTTACAGACAATTCACTAGCAGGTCAGCCCCGATGCACGCAGCAATGCCCAAGCCCGTTTGGTAAAACACCAGCATGCAGCGGTTCGAGTGCCTGCCTGTCGATAAAGCTGCTATCACTTGATAGTCAGTGTATTCCTTCGCCATCCAACCTCAGGAGCCCCCATGCAAGCACATACCCACAGCCTGCCGTCACTGTTCAAACAACTTGGCCTGGACCATGACCAGGCCAGCATCGACCGTTTTATCAAACAGCACTCGCCTTTACCGGAAGGCTGCCGGTTGGCCGACGCGCCGTTCTGGGACAAGGCGCAAGCAGCCTTTCTGTACGAAGAAATTCTTGAAGATGCTGACTGGGCCGAGGTGGTCGACCAGCTCAACCTACTGCTGCGGGGCTGACAGCGCGCCGGCAGAGCCCGGCAGTTCGCGCCAGGTCAGGTACACCCGCAGGTCGAACTCCAGCTGGTGATAGCCTGGCAGCATATACTCACAAAGCTTGTAGAAGGCCTTGTTGTGCTCGGCCTCTTTCAGGTGCGCCAGCTCGTGCACCACGATCATCTGCAGAAACTCCGGCGCGGCCTCACGGAACAATGAAGCCACGCGGATTTCCTTCTTCGCCTTGAGCTTGCCGCCCTGCACCCGCGAAATCGCCGTGTGCAGACCAAGGGCACGGTGGGTCAGGTCGAGGCGATTGTCGTAGAGCACCTTGTCGATGGCCGGGGCATTGCGCAGGTGCTCCTGTTTGAACCCGTGGATATAGGCGTACAGCGCCTTGTCACTCTGAATCGCGTGCTTGCCGCTGTAGGAACGCGCCAGATAATCACCCAGGCGCTGCTCGGCAATCAGCTGGCGAATCTTGTCTTGCAGCTGGGCCGGGTAACCTTGCAGGTATTTAAGCGGGGTCATGGTCGAATGGCGTGGGCACGATAAGGCCGTGGATTATGCCGCAAGCCGCACGCAACGGGGTGCGGCTTATAGCGCCATTCGGCGGAGCGGTTACTGGCTCGGCAGCACCCGTAGCAGGCGACCATCAGCACTGTCGGTGAGCAGGTACAGCGCACCATCCGGGCCGGCGCGCACGTCGCGAATACGCTCCTCGAGTTCCTCGAACAGTATTTCTTCACCCGCCAGCTTACCGTCCTGCAGTCGAATGCGACGCACGCTGCGTTCGGCCAGGGTCGAAGCGAACAGGTCACCCTGCCACTCGGGGAACAATGCACCGCGGTACTGGGTCAGGCTCGACGGTGCGACCGAGGGCGTCCATTGCAGCAAGGGCTGCTGCAAGCCGGGCAGCTCGGTGTAGGGCGAAATCTGCGCACCGGTGTAATCCACACCGAAGGTAATCAGCGGCCAGCCATAGTTGTTACCGGGCTCGATCAGGTTCAGCTCGTCGCCTCCGCGTGGGCCGTGCTCATGACTGTATAGACGCGGCAATGCGGCGTCATAGACGATGCCCTGCACGTTGCGATGGCCCAGGCTGTAGATCTCCGCCGCCGCGCCGGCCTGGCCCACCAGCGGGTTGTCCTTGGGAATACTGCCATCACGGTTGAGGCGCACGATCTTGCCGAGGTGGTTGCTCGGATCTTGGGCCTGCTCGCGCCAGTCGAAACCATCCCCCAGGGTCAGCACCAGGCTGTTGTCCGGCAGCCAGGCCATGCGCCCACCGTAATGCGCGGCACCGGACTTGGCCGGCTGTGCGCTGAACATCACCTGCACGTCCTGCAGCTGGCCATCGACCAGCCGCGCCTTGCTCAGACGGGTGTTATTGGCCTGGGCAGTGCCGTAGGCGTAACTCAGATAAAGCTGCTGATTGCTGGCGAACTCAGGGTCAAGCAGCACCTCCATCAGCCCGGCCTGGGCCGCGACAAACCCCTCGGGCACTCCGCCGACAGGTTGCGGGTTCAGACTGCCGTCCTGCTCGATGATGCGCAGGCGACCGACTCGTTCGGTGACCAGCATGCGGCCATCCGGCAGGAAGGCCAGCGACCAGGGATGCTCCAGGCCTGCGGTCACGGTTTCGATGCGGTAATCCATGGCGTGCGCCAGGCTGCTGCCAAGCAGACCAAGCAACAACAGGGCGCGGGATGTATTCAACATGGTTCGGGCCTTTTGCTTGCAGAGGGATAAATCAGGATTGCGCAGGCGATGAGCGCCGCACCAGCACAGCAAATAACAGCGCGCCCAGGCTGCCGCAGGCCATCAGCCCGAGGGTGCCGGCCAGGCTGCGGTTGGCGCCGATCAGCGTCGGCATCGGCAGCAGCGCATTGGCCAGCGCCATCGCCGCCAGCACCGCGATGGCTCCGGCCAGGATAAACAGCAGCCAGCGCCCCATTGGCCAGACACGCGCCAGCAGGCTAGCCGCCGGCAAGGCGAAGGTAAAACCGAGGATCACCAGCACCGCGAAGGTCGGGCTAAAGCCCAGCAGGTCGAGGCAGGTAGTCTGCACCCGGACGCCAAGCGGCATGGGCGCGCCAAGAGCCTGCAGGTTGGCCAGATTGAACTGGGTCTGCAGCACAGTGCCCATCACACTCGCCAGCAGCACAGCCAGAAAGAAGTACAACAGAGTGCGCAATTTGCTTGGCATGCAGACAGATATCCAGAGACGGCGGTGGCCCGAGTATGGACCAGCGCGCCGCGCTGCATGTGGCCGGTGTTTTACATGGTTTTACCAAGCCCACAAATGGGCGATAGGCGCAATCAAAGCGCTGTAGCAGAATGCCAGCAGCCATCCTGCCGACAAAAACCCATACAAGAACCGCACGATGAGAAAAGCCCTGCCCTTCTGCGCACTGACTCTGGCGTTGTTAGCCGTAGCATTCAGCCTCGGCCCCGTACCGACAGTCGATACGCAACTCACGCCGATCCAGCTGCCTGCTGACCTCGACCGATACCTGGCCGAGACAGAAGCGCGCTATCCGGACATCACTCCCGGCGCGGAAAAGACCGTCGTCTGGGCCCATCCAGATCAGCGCCAGACCGATCTCGCGATCATCTACCTCCACGGCTACTCGGCTACCCGCCAGGAAACTGCGCCGCTTAGCAGCCAGCTGGCAAAGCAACTGGGCGCCAACCTGTTCTACACCCGCCTTAACGGTCACGGCCGCAGTGGCGCCGCGATGGCCGAAGCGAGCGTGCACGACTGGCTGCAGGACAGCCAGGAGGCTCTGCAGATCGGTCAGCGTTTGGGTAAACAGGTGCTGGTGATCGGCACCTCGACCGGCGCTACCCTCGCCACCTGGCTGGCCTTGCAGGGTGATAACCCGCAGGTGCTGGCCTATGTCATGGTGTCACCGAACTTTGCCCCCAAAAACCCGGCCGCCACTGTGCTCACCTGGCCCTGGGCCACGCACTTTGTGCCCTTGCTGCTGGGCCCGGAACATCAATGGCAACCGCGCAACGCCGAACAGGCGCGTTTCTGGACTCACCGCTACCCGGTACAGGCGCTGCTGCCGATGATGGCGCTGGTGAAATACGTACGCGAGCAGCCGCTGGAGCAGATCAGCGCGCCGATTCTCACTATTTATTCAGCGGACGATCAGGTGGTCAGCCCAGACGAGATCAAGGCCGCATTCACCCGCTTCGGCTCGGCGCACAAGCAATTGATCGCCCTCAAGGATACCCAGGATCCGTCACACCACGTGCTGGCCGGCGACATCCTTTCGCCAAGAGACACCGTACGGGTAAGCCTGGCGATCATGCAGTTCCTAAAAGCCTTGCCAAGTGCGGCGTCATTACCGGCGCACAACGCGGCCCAGCTGCAACCAAGCCCATAAAAAATGCCCGATCCAAGGATACGGGCATGCGTTACCGATCAAACCATAGGCCTTATGCCAGCTGCGCTTCAGTCACGCGGCGGGCGAGCCAAGCTGGCACGCGTGTCCAGCTGACGCTGATGCGCCGTGGCATGCTCAGGCATATCCTGCACGTCACTCAGCTGCGCGGCACTGCGCGGTTGCTGCTGCCAGCTGGCAAGTAGCTGGTCGCGCCACTGCGGATACTGGGCGCCATGCGACCGATTCAGCTCATCCAGCGCCAACCGATAAGCAGCCAGGTCATTGCGGCGCAGGTGCGCAGCCAGTGCCAGATGGCGTGCTGGATCGCGCTCCTGCAGGTAGCGATGCAGGGTGTAGGACCAGTGATAGACCATGCTGCTGCCACTCTCGTAACTCAGCTTGGTAATAGCCTCAAGGCTCGGGCGCTGAGCGGCTGCCACTCGACTGATGTCATTCATGCCACGCTCGAAGTGGCTTCCCCAGGCCAGGTATTCTGCCAACCCTTCTGCCCACCAGGTGGTCAGATTCAATGGATAGTGGCCAAAGGCGCCGTATTGATTGAAGCGACCGTCCAGGTAGTGGACGTACTCATGATTCAGGTTCCACACCTGCCCCGCCTGCACATACGCGAAGAAACGTGGCTGATTACCCGCCAGCCACGGGCTACCTTCCAGGTACATGCCGCCATTGTCGGTGCTGAAGCCATACAGCAGCCCACCGAACTTCTGGTACTGCTCGCGACTGGAGAAGATCACCAGCTCCAACGTCGCATTGAGGTCATCGGCTACCGGCGTCCAGTTGGTCTGCATGATGCGATGGAAGTCCTGCTCCTGCCTGCCCAGGCTCTGGCAGATTTCCAGCATTTGCGTCTGGCTCAATGGCTGCGAGCGCACCTTAAGCGTGGGACCGCAAACGTGCGTTTGTGGCAACACCTGAGCAACTTCAAACTTGTAGCACAGCCCGTTGAACAGACTGCTACAGGCACCGTCGACATCTGCGCGGTAGGCGTAGTCCACGTAATAACTGCGGAAGTTGCTCTTCAGCTCCAAATCATCCAGCACCCCTTGTCCAAGGTGCGCCTGCATCACCTGACGCACGGCACGGTTGTTGCCCTCGCGCCAGACGCCATCACTCAACTGGGCAAGTTTGCCCAAGGCCTCAATCGCGTTCATCACGACAAAGCCATCGCGATTGAGCCACAGCGCATTGCGGCTGCTGGCCAGTTCGGCGATGGCATCGGCAAAGCGGTTGTCCTGGATCAAGGCACTGCGCAATGCGCCTTCAGCCCAGCCAAAACGGTCAAACAGGTTCAGGGTTTCGAATACCGCATCACCGTAACTGCGCTCCTTGCTCAGCTGTGCGGTGTTGCTGAAATGCTGCAATAGCGACTGCAAGCGCGGCAGGTGCCGCACGATGCTGGCACTGGATTGCGGCGTGGCCATCAGCGCACCAAGACCGACAACATAGCCCTCTATCACTTGCCCGGAAGCTTTCTGGTAGGTCAGCAACTCACGCATGTTCGCTACCTGGAACAGGGCGTGTTCCAGCATGCTCAACTGCGTCGGCGTGGCCTTGCTGAAACCCAGGAAGTAGTTATAGGCACGCACGTAGTACAGAAGCTTGTTCAGGTCAGGGTCCTGAATCTGTTGCTGGCGGGCCAGAAAGTCGATGGAAGCCAATACCGCCTCCAGACGACCAGCCTTGGCATGCTGGAAATGCTCGACGAAGAACTCGTTATCCAGCACCTCACGGACCATTGGCGAGAAATCCGCTTTAGTCCGCAGCAAGGGGTCCAGCGGCGGCAGCGTTGGCTGCACCGGTGGTTGCGGTACAACAGGCGGCTCTATAGGGGGTTGCACTGGTGGTGTAACGGGAGGCGTAACAGGCGGTTGCGCGGCGCTACGCAGTTCCAGGCGAACCTTGGTAATGCCGGAGTGGGCATGCTTGCTGTCCCTGATCTGGTAGCTGAAGCTGTCCTGGGCGCTCTGATCACGATAGGCCCGATAGCTATAACGACCGGTTTTAGCATCCAGTTTTAGGCTACCCAAGCGTGGGTAATCAATGATGCTGAACGTCAGCGGATCGCGGTCCGCATCGCGGCCCAGCAAAGTCGCTTCAAACAGCGTACCCGCGTTCACTGCTAGAACCTGACTGGTGGCCTCTGGGGCACGGTTACCGGCCCCGCCGTCAGCAGGCAACAGGCAACAGGCAACAGGTTAAGTTGCACCACGGCAGGTGCCGACCAGCTCTTGCCATCGGTGGCGCGGTATTCAAACTCGTCGTAATGGCCAGTAGCGTTGGCCGTCGGCTGATACTCATAACGCCCAGTGTTCCAGTCCAGCTGGATACGGCCGTACTTGGGCTGCTTGGTAATCGCAAAAGTGATCCGGTCGCCTTCTGCATCGCGTGCCCAGATCCAGCTGGCATTCACTTTGCCAGCTGCGATGTGCTCACTGTGGCCACGCACTTCAGGGGCCTGGTTGACCTCAGCAACCGCCGCGCTCAGCGGGGTCAAAGCCAGGGCTAGCGCGCAGACGTACAGGTCTTTTCTGATTATTTTTCTGAACATAGCGTCATCATCTTGATGAATAGTAAGGGGCGCGGATTCTATCTACCCCCCTACTGCGAAGACGCCAATCACCGCACGTTGCCTGCAACTTAGCCGGCTTTTACCAGTTAAATCCCGAATTTGCGCAACTGCTCGCAACTCAACTGCCAACTCGTTCGTGCCGCAACCCTTGAGGCATCTGCCTCGGGTTACTTCGCTTTATTGACACAAGGCCGAGCATCGGCATGAAACTCACAGGGTTGCCCACGCAAATAACTGCGGTAAACCTGCAAGAGCTGCGCGGCCGTCAGGCGACAAGCCGTTGTCCGGCACTGCGCATTGAAGGCAAAGGCGCTCCGCTCGGCTTCGGCCAGGCGGACATACAACGCCGGCCAGTCGCTGACCGGCGCATCGGCCGGGGTAAACAGCAACCGCCCCTCGCGCTGCACCAGCGGCGCGCCAGCTGCGGCGTAGTCGAAGATGAACAGCAGCGTGCGCGACAGCTTGGTGGTGCACTCCGCGCGAGTAAGGCATTGCTGCGGATCACTCGGCACAACCACTGGCGCAGTCGGCTCGTTCACCGGCGGCTGGCTGGCACAGCCGGCTAATGCCATGAGTACGACCAACAGCGCGATCAACCTCGTCATGAATCTCCCCCCGAATAACAAAAAGCCCCGCATCGGCGGGGCTCTCAGTACAAATTACGCACGATCTTGCGAGCTAGAGCGATACAAGGCGAAAGCAGCCGAGGAAGCGGAGTGTACGAGTTGTACATGAGCATTCCGAGGCTGCTTTCAACGCCGTAGCGCCGACGCGCAGCTGATCGTCTGGGGTTAATTGACCTTGGCGGCCAGCTCACCCTTGGCATAACGCTGGAACATGCCTTCCAGGGAGATCGGTTTGATCTTCGAGGCATTACCGGCGGTGCCGAAGGCTTCGTAACGGGCGATGCAGATGTCGCGCATGGCGGTAACGGTGGCGCCGAAGAACTTGCGCGGGTCGAACTCGCTCGGGTTGGTGGCCATCAGGCGGCGCATGGCACCGGTGGACGCCAGGCGCAGGTCGGTGTCGATGTTGACCTTGCGCACACCGTACTTGATGCCTTCGACGATTTCCTCGACCGGCACGCCGTAGGTTTCTTTGATGTCGCCGCCGTACTGGTTGATGATCGCCAGCCACTCTTGCGGCACCGAGCTCGAGCCGTGCATCACCAGGTGGGTGTTGGGGATGCGCTTGTGGATTTCCTTGATGCGGTCGATGGCGAGGATGTCACCGGTCGGCGGCTTGGTGAACTTGTAGGCGCCGTGGCTGGTGCCGATGGCGATGGCCAGGGCATCGACCTGGGTGCGCTTGACGAAGTCGGCGGCTTCTTCCGGGTCGGTGAGCATCTGGCTGTGATCCAGCACGCCTTCGGCGCCGACGCCGTCTTCTTCGCCGGCCATGCCGGTTTCCAGGCTGCCCAGGCAACCCAGCTCACCTTCCACCGACACGCCGCAGGCGTGGGCAAACGCCACAGTCTGCTGGGTGACGCGCACGTTGTAGTCGTAGTCGGCCGGGGTCTTGCCGTCTTCCTTCAGCGAGCCGTCCATCATCACCGAGCTGAAACCTAGTTGGATCGAACGCTGGCACACGTCGGGGCTGGTGCCGTGGTCCTGGTGCATGCACACCGGGATATGCGGGAATTCTTCGATAGCCGCCAGGATCAGGTGGCGCAGGAACGGCGCACCGGCGTATTTGCGGGCACCGGCGGAAGCCTGGACGATCACCGGAGAATCGGTCTTGTCGGCCGCTTCCATGATCGCGCGCATCTGCTCGAGGTTGTTGACGTTGAAGGCCGGCACGCCGTAGCCGAATTCGGCGGCGTGGTCGAGCATCTGGCGCATGCTGATAAGTGCCATGGTGTTCTTTCTCCCGGTGGGGCTCGTTAATCGTGCAAGCCTGCCGCAGGGGCAGGCGCTATTCAAGTCATTAAGACCGGGGGTGAACCCGGCCTGTGTTCAAGTCATTGTCAGGGTGCCTTGCAGCCGCGGCCGATCAGGTCATCCTTGGCCGTCCAGTAGACCAGCCCTTCTTCGCCCTTGGTATGAAAGGACAACAGGCCGTCGCTGTACAACGCACCCGAACCGGCAGGCTCCTGGGTCAGGCGATAGACGATATCGCCACCGCCCAAACGCACATCAACGGACTCACGGCTGCTGTCGGCAAAACGCCAGAGCACTTCGGTTTGGCTGTCGCACACCCAGCGCGTCCAGTTATCCGACGGTGCCGGCTGACTGGCGCAGGCGCCAAGCAGGCTGAGCAACGTCAGCAGGGTAATCCGCTTCATCATCGGGGCTCGCTCCATGATCAGGCTGCTTATGCCTTAGCGCGTTGTTCCAGCACTTCAACAGCCGGCAATACCTTGCCCTCGACGAACTCGAGGAAGGCGCCGCCACCAGTGGAGATATAGCTGATCTGAGCGCCAACACTGTATTTGTCGATGGCCGCCAGGGTGTCGCCGCCACCGGCGATGGAGAACGCCGGGCTTTCGGCGATGGCCTGGGCCAGCACCTTGGTGCCGTTGCCGAACTGGTCGAACTCGAACACCCCGACCGGGCCGTTCCACAGGATGGTTTTCG
The DNA here is from genome assembly GCF_900105355.1 of Pseudomonas anguilliseptica. Taxonomy (NCBI): domain Bacteria; kingdom Pseudomonadati; phylum Pseudomonadota; class Gammaproteobacteria; order Pseudomonadales; family Pseudomonadaceae; genus Pseudomonas; species Pseudomonas anguilliseptica. The sequence continues at coordinate 2,336,299 of NZ_FNSC01000001.1, read as the reverse complement.
AGGATTTCAGCAACTCGGCAAACTGCGCGGCAGTTTGCGGGCCGATATCTAGAATCATGTCGTCTTCAGCCACATCAGCCACCAGCTTGACGGTGGCTTCGGCGTCTTCAGCGAAGGCTTTGGCGACGACCACGTCAACCGGCAGCGGCACGCTGACCTTGGCGGCGATGGCCTTGGCGGCCTCAACCAGATCAGCCTCGTACAGCGACTTGCCTACAGGGAAACCTGCGGCGGCAAGGAAGGTGTTGGCGATACCGCCACCGACGATCAGCTGGTCGCAGATCTGGCTCAGGCTGTTCAGAACGTCGAGCTTGGTCGACACCTTGGAGCCGGCAACGATCGCGGCCATTGGCTTGGCCGGGTTACCCAGCGCCTTGCCCAGGGCTTCCAGCTCGGCCGCCAGCAGCGGGCCGGCGCAGGCGACCTTGGCGAACTTGGCCACACCATGGGTCGAACCCTCAGCGCGGTGAGCGGTACCGAAGGCGTCCATGACGAACACGTCGCACAGCGCTGCGTACTGCTGGGCCAGTTCATCGGCGTTCTTTTTCTCGCCCTTGTTGAAGCGCACGTTCTCGAACAACACGATCTCGCCCGCCTTGAGCTCAACGCCGCCGAGGTAATCTTTTACCAGCGGTACGTCGCGGCCCAAGGCCTTGCTCAGGTAGGCCGCGACCGGCGCCAGGCTGTTCTCTTCGCTGAATTCGCCCTCGGTCGGACGCCCCAGGTGCGAGCAGACCATGACCGCTGCGCCCTTCTCCAATGCCAGTTTGATGGTCGGCAGGGAGGCGAGGATGCGCGCGGCGCTCTTCACCGCGCCGTCTTTTACCGGCACGTTGAGGTCTTCGCGGATCAGCACGCGCTTACCGGCGAGGTCGAGGTCGGTCATCTTCAGAACGGTCATAGTTCAGTCCTTCACGGGGGCTGGAGTAGTCAGGGAGAGAAAGTGTTCGGCGACATCGAGCATGCGGTTGGCAAACCCCCACTCGTTGTCGAACCAGGCCAGCAGGTTGACCAGACGCGGCCCGGAGACGCGGGTCTGGCTGCCATCGACGATGGCCGAGTGCGGGTCATGGTTGAAGTCGCAACTGGCGTGCGGCAGTTCGGTGTAGGCCAGCAAGCCCTTGAGCGGGCCGCTTTCCGCGGCCTGGCGCAACACGCGGTTGATCTCCTCGGTGGAGGTGTCACGCGCGGTCTGCAGGGTGATGTCCAAGCACGAGACATTCACCGTCGGCACACGAATGGCTTTGGCCTGGATACGCCCGCTGAGTTCCGGCAGCAGGCGCTCGACACCACGGGCCAGGCCAGTAGACACCGGAATCACCGACTGAAAGGCCGAGCGCGTGCGGCGCAGGTCTTCGTGGTGGTAGGCGTCGATTACCGGCTGGTCGTTCATCGCCGAGTGGATGGTGGTGATCGACACATAGTCGATGCCCACCGTCTCATTCAGCAGCTTGAGCAGCGGTACGCCGCAGTTGGTGGTGCAGGAGGCGTTGGACACCAGTAGCTCGGCGCCGCTCAGGCAATCCTGATTGACCCCGTAGACCACCGTGGCGTCGATATCGGCTTCACTGGCCATCGGTTGTGACAGCAGCACGCGCGGCGCGCCAGCCTCAATAAAGCGCTGCGCTTCGCTGCGGCTGGTGTATTGACCGGAGCATTCGAGCAGCAGGTCGATATCCAGCGCTGCCCAGTCGATGGCTTCCGGGCTGGCCTGACGCAGTACTTTTACGCAGTCGCCGTTGATATGCAGGCAATCGCCGTCGACCTTCACCTCACCGGGGAAACGCCCATGAGTGGAGTCGAAACGGGTCAGGTATTCGATGCTGGCCTGTTCGGCAAGATCATTCAGCGCGACGATTTCCAACTGCGCTCCCGCACCGCGCTCATGCAACGCGCGCAGCACGCAGCGGCCAATACGGCCGTAACCGTTGAGGGCAATTCGATAGGGGCGCTTGGACATAGGAGGTCTCGGATGAGCCGTAGGGAGGATCGCGCTTTATCGATCCACCGCCTGGGTGACGGTGGATGAAAAGAGCGTCATCCACCCTACTGCGTCGTTCTCACTCAGGCGTCGAGCAGCTCGGCGGCGGTTTCCAGGATGTTTTCGACGGTAAAGCCGAACTCCTCGAACAGCGCCGGCGCCGGGGCCGACTCACCGAAGGTGGTCATGCCGATGATGCGACCCTCCAGACCCACGTACTTGTACCAGTAGTCGGCATGCGAGGCTTCGATGGCGATACGCGCGCTGACCTGCAGCGGCAGTACGGCCTGCTTGTAGCCGGCGTCCTGCTGGTCGAACACGCTGGTCGATGGCATCGACACGACGCGCACCTTGCGGCCCTGCTCTTCCAGCTTGGCCGCCGCCTGCATGGCCAGACCGACTTCCGAACCGGTGGCGATCAGGATCAGCTCCGGCTCGCCGGCGCAGTCTTTCAGCACATAACCACCGCGGGCGACATCCGCCAGCTGCTGAGCATCGCGGCTCTGGTGCGGCAGGTTCTGCCGACTGAAGATCAGCGCGCTCGGGCCGTCGTTGCGCTCAATGGCGTATTTCCACGCCACGGCAGACTCAACGGCGTCGCATGGGCGCCAGGTGTCGAGGTTCGGCGTGCCGCGCAGGCTGGCCAGCTGCTCGATTGGCTGGTGAGTCGGGCCGTCTTCGCCCAGACCAATGGAGTCGTGGGTGAACACATAGAGCACACGCTGTTTCATCAGCGCCGACATGCGCACCGCGTTGCGCGCGTATTCCATAAAGATCAGGAAGGTCGCGCCGTAGGGCACGAAGCCACCGTGCAGGGCCACGCCGTTCATGATCGAGCTCATGCCGAACTCGCGCACGCCGTAGAACATGTAGTTGCCAGACGCGTCGTCTGCCGACACACCCTTGCAGCCTTTCCACAGGGTCAGGTTGGAGCCGGCCAGGTCCGCCGAGCCACCGAGGAATTCCGGCAGCAATGGGCCAAAGGCATTCAGGGTGTTCTGGCTGGCCTTGCGGCTGGCAATGGTTTCGCCCTTCTCGGCGACGTCCTTGATATAGGCAGCGGCTTTCTCGGCGAAATCAGCCGGCAGCTCACCGCTGATACGGCGTTTGAACTCGCTGGCCAGCTCCGGGTAGGCGGCGGCGTAAGCAGCGAACTTGTCGTTCCAGGCCGCTTCGGCAGCGGCACCGGCTTGTTTGGCATCCCACTCGGCGTAGATATCCGCCGGGATTTCGAACGGGCCATGGTTCCAGCCCAGGGTGGCGCGGGTCAGGGCGATTTCATCGTTGCCCAGCGGTGCGCCGTGGCACTCTTCCTTGCCCTGCTTGTTCGGCGAACCGAAGCCGATAGTGGTCTTGCAGCAGATCAGGGTCGGACGGTCGCTGGTCTTGCGTGCGGTCTCGATGGCCATCTTGATTTCGTCGGCGTCGTGGCCGTCGACATTGCGGATCACCTGCCAGCCGTAGGCTTCGAAACGCGCCGGGGTGTCGTCGGTGAACCAGCCTTCGACTTCGCCGTCGATGGAGATGCCGTTGTCGTCATAGAACGCCACCAGCTTGCCCAGGCCCAGGGTGCCGGCCAAGGAGCAGACTTCGTGGCTGATGCCTTCCATCATGCAGCCGTCGCCGAGGAAGGCGTAGGTGAAGTGGCCAACGATCTGGTGGCCGTCACGGTTAAACTGCGCGCCCAGTACCTTCTCGGCAATGGCGAAACCGACGGCATTGGCAATACCCTGACCCAGCGGGCCAGTGGTGGTTTCCACGCCTGGGGTGTAGCCGTATTCCGGGTGCCCCGGGGTGCGGCTGTGCAGCTGGCGGAAGTTTTTCAGGTCTTCGATGCCCAGGTCGTAGCCGGTCAGGTGCAGTAGCGAGTAGATCAACATCGAGCCGTGGCCGTTGGACAGCACAAAGCGGTCACGGTCGGCGAAGTTCGGGTTGCTCGGGTTGTGCTTAAGGAAGTCACGCCACAGCACTTCGGCGATATCCGCCATGCCCATCGGGGCACCGGGGTGGCCGCTGTTGGCTTTCTGCACGGCATCCATGCTGAGGGCACGAATGGCATTGGCTCGCTCACGACGGCTGGGCATCACTGAATCTCCTGCGGGGGCTGCTTGGGCAACTGAGGGTCGAAAAAGGCGGCTATTTTCGCCCAGCGGCGCCATGGGGGCAATCACAGATGGTCGTTAACCCCAGACAATCAGCGATTAGCCCCCCGGCCAGCCGCCTCAAATCGATGCTTGCGTGGCCAGACAGGGGGCGCGAAACAGCTCACCGTGCCACAAACCGTGCAGCGTACGGCGCATCACCAGCACCCAGACCAGCACCAGCTTGGCTGCCAGCAGCAGGCCCACCCAGGTGAAGAAAGCCAGGCCGGTCATCTGCTGCAGGGCAACGGTGGCCAGGGTGAACACCCCCAGCGGGAAGGTGAACCCCCACCAGCCCAGGTTAAAGGGCAGCTCACGGCGCAGGTAGTGCTGGGTAAACAGACTGGCCGCCACCAGCCACCACAGCCCTGCACCCCACAGCGCCAACCCACCGACCAGGCCCAGCTGCTGCGCCATCTCGGCCGCACCCTGCAAGGCCGTCCCCTGCCAGGCCTGCGGCGCCGCCTGCCCCAGGTTGATCAAGCCCAGGCAACCGGTGGCCAGCGGCCCCAGTGGCAACCAGCTGCTGGCAGCAAAATCCATATCCGGCAACTTGTGCAGAGCCAAGCGCAGCAGCACCAGAGCGATCAGGGCAAATGCCAGGCTCAGCGACAAGCCCCACAACACATAGCCCAGACTGAGCAGCAATTGCGCCGGCTCCGCCGCTAGGTGCGGTGCCAGTGCCGCCGCGCCGCTGGCCACCACTTCGGGTGCGACAATCGGCAGCAGCCAGACCCCGGTCAGGGTTTCCAGCACATGCTTCTGCCGGGTGAACATCAAATAGGGCACGCCAAGCGCAGCGCCCAGGGCCAAGACCAGCGCCAGCCACCACAAGCCATGAGCCAGCGTCACGAGGGCGGCGCCATGCAGCGGCACGACAAACAGCAGCAAGCCGTTGATCACCTGCACCAGCCCCATGGGGATCGCGCCGAGAAACATCGACTGCACCGGGTGATCGAGCATCGGCCACAGAGTGTCGCGAAACAGCAGCAGGCGCGCGGCAAACAGCACACTGAACAGACCAAACAGCAACACCGTAAGCCACCACAGGCCTTCGGCCAGCAGCATCTGCCCCGGGAAAGACAGCGGCAACTTGGCCACCACCTGAGCCAGCACGCCGGTGCCCATGGTCATGGCAAACCAGCTGGGGGTGAATTGACGAACAAAAGCCAGCGGCTCATGCAAACGGGTAAAGGGGCGCAACATCACGGCATTCCTCACAGACAATCGCTACTGGCGATCCATGACTGGGAGATTAGGCAGACGCGTGCTATAGGTAAAATACATATAAAAGATACAAGGCATACCTTCTATTTATGAACCTGCACCACCTCAAGGTCTTTCTCGCCATCGCCCAGACCGGCAGCATCAGCGCGGGAGCCGCCCGCCTGTTTATCAGTCAGCCGGCGGTGACCCGCGAGATACGCGAGCTGGAAGCCCGCCTGCGCTTGCCACTGTTCGACCGACAAAGCCGTGGCGTCACCCTGACCGCCGCCGGGCAACGCCTGCTGCCCTATGCCGAGCGCATCTTTGCCCTGGAGCAGGCCGCCGAGCGCGACCTGCAAGCCTTCGCCAACCTCGGCTGCGGCGAGTTGCACCTGGGCGCCAGCGCCACCCTCGGCAGCTACCTGCTGCCAACGCTGATCGCGGCCTTTCATCAGCAGTACCCCGACCTGCAGCTGAGCCTGCAGATCGACAACACCGCAGCCTGCCTGCAACAACTGGAAGACAACGCCATCACCCTGGCCTTTATCGAAGGGCCATTCACCGCGGAGCAGTTCAATCACCGCCACCTGGGCACGGATGCGTTGCTGCCCGTCGCCAGCCCCAAGCATCCGCTGGCCAAGCAGGCGAGCGTCAGCCCGGTTGAGCTGGCCGACGCCGCCCTGCTGATCCGTGAACAGGGGTCCGGCACCCGCGCCACCCTGGAGCAGGCTTACCAGGCACTCGGCCTGCAACCGCGTATCGCCATGGCCCTGGGCAACAGTGAGGCGCTGAAACGCAGCCTGCTGGCCGGCCAGACCGTGGCCTGGATTTCCGGACTGGCGGTGCAGGAGGAGTTGCGCAGCGGACAGCTGTGCCATCTGCCCGTCCGCGACTTACAGATCAGCCGCGATCTGCATGCCATCTGGCGCCGCGAACACAGCCTGAGTCCCTCAGCGAACGCACTGCTGGAACAGGTCGAACAGGCACTAAGGAAACCCTGAAGAAGACTTCCTGAATTTGGCAAAATACCTGAACTCCACCCGCCGAGTTTTCCGATGAAGCAGATGACCTTCGCCGACGCCGAGTACGCCGGCAAGCGCAAGCAAACCCGCAAAGAGCTGTTCCTGATCGAGATGGATCAGGTTGTGCCGTGGAAGGGTTTGATTGCCTTGATCGAACCGCATTACCCCAAGGGTGAAGGCGGACGTCCAGCCTATCCGCTGATGGCGATGTTACGGGTTCATTTGATGCAGAACTGGTTCGGCTACAGCGACCCGGCGATGGAGGAGGCTCTGTACGAGACCACCATCCTGCGCCAGTTTGCGGGTCTGAGCCTGGAGCGCATTCCCGACGAAACCACCATCCTCAACTTCCGCCGATTGCTGGAGAAACACGAACTGGCTGCGGGCATCTTGGCCGTCATCAATGGCTATTTGGGTGACCGCGGTTTGTCATTGCGCCAAGGCACCATCGTCGATGCCACGCTGATCAATGCGCCGAGTTCGACCAAGAACAAGGACGGTAAGCGTGACCCGGAAATGCACCAGACCAAGAAGGGAAACCAGTATTACTTCGGCATGAAGGCGCACATCGGCGTCGATGACGAGTCGGGTTTAGTGCATAGCGTGGTCGGCACGGCAGCCAATGTTGCAGACGTTACTCAGGTCGACAAGCTGCTACACGGCAAAGAAAACATGGTGGGTGCCGACGCGGGTTACACCGGCGTAGAGAAGCGGCCAGAACATGAAGGCCGTGAAGTGATCTGGCAGATCGCAGCCCGCCGCAGTACGTACAACACGTTGAGTAAGCGCAGCGCGCTGTACAAAGCCAAGCGCAAGATCGAGAAGGCCAAGGCGCAAGTTCGCGCCAAGGTCGAGCACCCGTTCCGGGTGATCAAGCGTCAGTTCGGTTATGTGAAGACGCGTTTCCGTGGCCTGGCCAAAAACACCGCACAACTGGTAACGCTGTTCGCCCTGTCGAACCTGTGGATGGCCCGTCGACATTTGCTGACGAATGCAGGAGAGGTGCGCCTGTAATGTGGGAAATGACCGCTGCGAGGTGCTCGCGGCGGCCAGAAACACCGAAATGAGCGGATGACTTGATCGTTTTTGATCAGTTTTCCGCTTTCAAAATCAGCGGAGGCTGAAGTTGACCGGAAATACAGGGCTACTTCAGACCATCCCTTGCTGGATAAAAAGTGACCGACTAGACTGCCCAGCCTATGAATATGCGCGCCGCCCATCTGGCCTTCGAGCCTGTCGATGCCCTCGCTGCCCTGTGCAAGGCCAGTGGTGATGCGCTGCGCCTGAACATTCTGCGCGCCCTGGCCAACGATTCGTTCGGCGTCCTGGAGCTGGCACAGATTTTCGCCACCGGTCAATCCGGCATCAGCCATCACCTCAAGGTGCTGGCCCAGGCAGGGTTGGTGGTCACCCGCCGCGAAGGCAATGCGATCTTCTACCGCCGCGCCCTGGCGCAGAGCGAACAGCTCGGCAGCCGCCTGCACAATGCTCTGCTCGAAGAAATCGACAGCCTGCAATTGCCGGCCGAGGTGCAAGGACGGATTGCCGAGGTGCATGGCCAACGCGCCGCCGCCAGCCAGGAATTCTTCGCCCGCACGGCAGCGAGCTTCCAGGCTCAGCAGGATCTGATCGCCGGCCTGCCACAATACCGCGACAGTGTGCTGGCCCTGCTCGACTCTCTGGAGTTTGTCGACGCAGCCTGCGCGGTGGAGATCGGCCCTGGCGATGGTGGCTTTCTCCCGGAATTGGCGCAGCGCTTCCAGCAGGTGCTAGCACTGGATAACAGCGCGGCGATGCTTGAACTGGCCCGTCAACGCTGCACCGAGGAGAGTCTGCACAATGTTCAGTTGCAACTGGCCGACGCCCTGCAGGACGACTACCCAGCCGCCGACTGCCTGGTGCTGAACATGGTGCTGCACCACTTCGCCGTCCCGGCCGAGGCGCTCAAGCAGCTGGCGCAACGCGTGAAACCCGGCGGTAGCCTGCTGATCACCGAACTGTGCAGCCACAACCAGAGCTGGGCCAGCGCGGCCGGTCTCAACACCTGCGAAAGCCTCTATGTGGGCTTGCGCAACGGCTTCCAGATTCAGGTGCGGCACTTCGCCAAACCCTCAATAACTCATGGCCTCCGGGCTGCAATTACCGGTCACCAACAGGAACCCGCACGATGAGCGAATACTCCCTCTTTACCTCCGAGTCCGTCTCCGAAGGCCATCCCGACAAAATCGCCGACCAGATTTCCGACGCGGTGCTGGACGCCATCATTACCCAGGACAAACACGCCCGCGTGGCCGTTGAAACCCTAGTCAAGACCGGTGTGGCCATCGTCGCCGGCGAAGTCACCACCAGCGCCTGGGTTGACCTGGAGCAGATCGTCCGTGACGTGATCTGCGACATCGGCTACACCAGCTCCGACGTCGGCTTCGACGGTGCCACCTGTGGCGTGATGAACATCATTGGCAAGCAGTCCCCGGACATCAACCAGGGCGTCGACCGCGCCAAGCCGGAAGATCAGGGTGCCGGCGACCAGGGCCTGATGTTCGGCTACGCCAGCAACGAAACCGACGTGCTGATGCCCGCACCGATCCGCTTCTCCCACGCGCTGGTGCAGCGCCAGGCCGAAGCGCGCAAGTCCGGCCTGCTGCCGTGGCTGCGCCCGGACGCCAAGAGCCAGGTCACCTGCCAGTACGAAAACGGCAAGGTGGTCGGCATCGACGCCGTGGTGCTGTCCACTCAGCACAACCCGGAAGTGTCGCTGAGCGATCTGCGTGAAGGCGTGATGGAGCTGATCATCAAGCACGCCCTGCCAGCCGAACTGCTGCACAAGGACACCCAGTTCCATATCAACCCAACCGGCAACTTCGTGATCGGCGGGCCGGTGGGCGACTGCGGCCTGACCGGGCGCAAGATCATCGTCGACAGCTACGGCGGCATGGCCCGTCACGGCGGTGGCGCGTTCTCCGGCAAGGATCCATCCAAGGTTGACCGCTCGGCGGCCTACGCCGGTCGTTACGTGGCGAAGAACATCGTTGCTGCCGGCCTGGCCGACCGCTGCGAGATCCAGGTGTCCTACGCCATCGGCGTGGCCCTGCCAACCTCGATCTCGATCAACACCTTCGGCACCCACAAGATCGCCGAAGACAAGATCATCAAGCTGGTGCGCGAAGTGTTCGACCTGCGTCCGTACGCCATCACCAAGATGCTCGACCTGCTGCACCCGATGTACCAGGAAACCGCAGCCTACGGCCACTTCGGCCGTACCCCGCAGCAGAAGACTGTCGGTGACGACACCTTCAGCACCTTCACCTGGGAAAAGGCCGACAAGGTCGCCGACCTGCGCGCTGCCGCCGGCCTGTAAGCCCAGCCTTGGTTGCATAAAAAACCCGCTACGGCGGTTTTTTTATTGCGCTCAACTCTCGGTTCTCCACACTAGGGCATCGGCGTAAACCAATAGGTGGCCTTGTCGAAAGGATGGTTCGAGGAGAGATGGGGATTGGCAATTCTCAATGTGCGCCGACGATCCAGACCAAGCTGCTGGATGGTGGTCGCATATTCCTCGGTAAACAGCCGATCCAGGGTGCCATCGGCAATCAGCGCAAGCATGCCCTCCTCGACACGCTGCGCGCGCAACCGTCCCTCATCGGTGCGGGCAAACCAGAAGTACACCGGCAACGGGTAATACAGCAGCAGCTCGCGTTCGATGGCCATCTGCGGGTATTGCTTGCGCCAATGTGCCAGCTCACCACCAACCTCACTGACACCCCGACCAAAGGCATCGAAACGCCGCAGCATCAGCATATGGAACAGGCCTTCATAGCTGCTGCCAATGACCACCGGTAGACCAGCCGCCTGGTACACCGCCACATCGGACCATTCACGCTGCTGGCCAAAGCGCAGCTGGCGAAGCTGTTCAAGTGACCGCACACCGGCAAAACGCGGCTGATCCTCGGCCTGAATCAGAAAGACCCGATAACCGAGCAACCCCTTATCGACCGGAATTTTCACCGGTTGCAGGGCCTGCTCCAGAGTCTGCGTGGCATCCAGCACCAGGGTATTGAGTCCACCATGCGCGCGCTGCATCTCAACCACCTGCAGCTTCTCGCTCATCGGCGGGCCGGGCTCAAGCCGATAGTCGCCATACTTGTTGCGAGTCACCTCCAGCGCCGCACGCAATACACGCCAGTGATAGGCATAACGCTGGTCACCCTCCGTCTCCGGTGCGTTGTGCACAAACCGCCACGGCGACACCACATCATCAGCGGCACGCACCACGCCAAAAGGCGCAAAACCCATGGCACAGATGCATAAACACACCCGACTAAACCGCTGCAAACCCATTGGCATAACGAAAACCACCCCCAAACACTCGCTAAGGCTGATCCATCAAGCATAGCTGCTACGCTGGATAAACCGCTCCCGAGCAAGGATGCTCAGCATGAAAGCCGCTCTCGCGCTGTTACTCACAGCCTTAACCTTCAACACTTGGGCCGCCCTCTGCCCGGACTGGCCGGGGCAACGCGCGGAACTGGAAATCGCTGCACTGAGCCAGCAACTGGCGGCCTGGGACGATGCCTACCATCGTCAAGGCCAATCACTTGTGGCGGACGAACTCTATGACCAGGCCAGCGCCAACCTGCAGCGCTGGCGGGCCTGCTTCCCTGAAACCGCAGTCGCCACGAGCGATCCACTCAGCACCAGCAACGGCCGTTATCACCATCCAGCCGCCCATACCGGATTGCGCAAGTTGACCGATAGCCACGCCGCAGGCGCCTGGATCGCCAATCGTGAAGATTTGTGGATTCAGCCCAAGGTCGACGGGGTTGCCGTCAGCCTGGTCTACCGCGACGGCCAATTGCAGCAGCTGATCAGTCGCGGCGACGGTCGCATCGGCCAGGACTGGAGCGCCCACGCGCGCCACCTGCCGGCGCTTCCCGCACGACTGCCCAAGCCGCTCAGCCTGGTTCTGCAGGGCGAGCTGTACTGGCGTTTACCGGGTCATATCCAGCACACATCCGGCGGCCTCGGCGCACGCAGCAAGGTGGCCGGCCTGATGAACCGGCAGATGCTAAGCACCGAGGAAGGCGCGAGCATTGGCCTGTTTGTCTGGGATTGGCCCGATGGCCCAGCACTGATGCCTCAGCGCCTGCAGCAGCTGGCGGAGTTGGGCTTTGCCGACAGCCAGCACTTCAGTCAGCCGATCCGCAACCTGGAACAAGCCGCCAATTGGCGCGAACGCTGGTACAACAGCCCCCTGCCCTTTGCCACCGATGGCGTGGTTCTGCGCCAAGGGCAACGTCCGGCGGCGGCGCGCTGGCAAGCCGAACCGCCGCACTGGGCCGTGGCCTGGAAATACCCGGTGAACCAGGCCTTGGCCGTGGTACAAGCGGTGGACTTTCGCATCGGCCGCAGCGGTCGCATCACCCCGGTGCTGCGCGTACAACCGCTAAAGCTGGATGATCGACGCATCGAGTATGTCAGCGCAGGCTCGCTGCAACGCTGGCAAGCCTTGGACATCCGCCCGGGTGACCAGGTGGTGATCCGCCTCTCCGGCCTGACCATTCCCGCGCTGGACAGCGTGCTCTGGCGCACCCAACAACGCGCCGCCCTGCAGGTGCCTGACCCTGCGGCCTACCACCCACTAAGCTGCTGGCGTGCCACACCAGCCTGCGCCAGCCAGTTCCGCGCACGCCTGGCATGGCTCAGCGGCAAATAGGGCCTGGCATTGCCGGGCGTGGGCCCCGGCACCTGGGAAAAACTGCTGCACGCGCAACAACTCGACAGCCTGCTCGACTGGCTGCACCTCTCAAACGAACAGCTCAGCAGCGTTCCCGGCCTCGGCCCACGCAGCTCCGCCGCACTGCAACAGAGTTTTCGTCTGGCCCGCGAACGCCCCATGCAGGACTGGCTACGCGCGCTCGGCCTGCCAGACAATGGCAATCTGGCGCTGGACGCCGACTGGGAGACCCTGGCGCAACGCAGCGTAGCCGACTGGCAACGCCAACCCGGCATCGGCCCGCAGCGCGCGGAGCAATTGCGCGCCTTCTTTCAACACCCGGAAGTACAGGCCTTGCGCGCACAACTGCGCGAGGCGCAGATCGCGGGGTTCTGAGTGATCATCAGAAGGCGCGAAACTCTTCATGACAAGCCTTGCAGCTGTCCTCAACACGCTGCATCGGCGTTGTTAACGCCTCAGGCGTTAACGGTTGCGCAGTCGTGGCGGCCATCAACGCCGCGGTGCTGGCTTCCATAGCCTGGGCCAACTCCTGAAAACGCGCCTGGCGCTGCCAGACGTCATCCTTGGCGCGGCTCTCCTCACCGTCTTCACGCACCTGCGAGAAGTGCTGCCAGGGCGTACGGGTCAGTTGATCGAGTTTGGCCGCACCCTCAATAAATGCCTGTTCCTTGAATGCCAGCCGCCCGCGCAGCATGCCACCGAGGTCTTCGCTGACCTTGAGCATCTGCTTGAAAATGCTCTGACGTTGGCCTTGTGGCGAATTGGGATCGACACCGCCGCAGCCACTCACAGCCAGCACCAATACAACCAGGAACAGGGTTTTAAGCTTCATAACACCTTCAATGCCAACAACCGGGTGGATAACGGGCGACAGTATCACCACCCATTAACCACCGGCCAAGCGTGGTGTTTTGCCGCAGGCGACAAAAAGCGCACAGATAAGCCTGCAGGCCTAAATAACGAGTCGCACACTACATCTGCCTAGCCAGCCAACTCACCAGTTTCGATACCTCGCGACTGCGGCCACCGCCTTGACAATAACAACTCGACCCCTAAGGTTTAATAAAGAGATGGATAACAATGTGCTCTGCACTGAAATGGATCGGTGCTCTGCACCCACATACAGGGATGTACGATGCTCAGCACCAACACATCCGGCCCTACTAAGCTGCAACTCAGCGGCCTACTGCTATTCCCGTGGCTGCTTAGCCTGATACTTCTACTGATCGGCCTAACGCCCATGCCAGTGTTGGCTCTAGGCTGCCTTGCAAGCCTGGGCAGCCTGTTCTATCTAGCACGCCGCGAACCCGATCAAGCCGCCCAGACTAATTGCCCAACCGATTCTGATACCGACAGGGGAATCGAGCCTCTGCGCCAATCCGTGGCTCTGCATGCCCAGCAAATTAACCAGCACAGCGTGCAAATCGACGGGCTGCTGAGCACGGCCATCGATAGGCTGACCCACAGCTTCAGCAGCCTCAACAGCCTGATAGAGCGACAACTCTGCATCGCCGGAACCTTGACTGATCGCTACAGCGGTACTGACGCTGAAGACAGCAGCATCACTTTCCAACAGTTCACCAGCACCACTCAGGAAACCCTCAGCCTGTTCGTCGAGTCCATCATTGAAACCAGTCGCACCTCGATGGAACTGGTCGACCGCATCGACCGCATCGACCGCATCACCCATAAAATCGGCGACGTCGTGAAATCCACGGCAGATATGGACGCCATCGCCAAGCAAACCAACCTGCTCGCACTCAACGCGGCCATAGAGGCTGCACGTGCAGGCGAAGCGGGCCGCGGTTTCGCCGTGGTGGCTGACGAAGTGCGCGCACTATCCACCCGCTCCACTGTGTTCTCTGACGCTATTCGTACCCACATTAGAGTCGTACACGAAGAGCTGCAGCAAGCCGACGCTGCCGTCAGCCGGCTGGCAGCCAAGGACATGAGCTTCGCCATGACGTCAAAGAAACAGGTCAACGAAATGCTCAGCGACTTAGCGCTGATGAACGGCAAAACCGTACTCGCAGTGGAAGAACTACAACAGGTTTCCCAGGCGGTGCATAACGACGTAAATACAGCCATCACCGCCTTACAGTTCCAGGACCTGAGCAGCCAGTTGCTGACGCAGATACGTAAGCACTCAGACAAGCTCGAACACTTTTCGGTGAGCCTCGAAGGGCTGGACGAGGACAAATCCTCCAACCGGCAGAGCCATCAGCCACTTGATAGAACATTGCATAACCCCGTTAGTCAGTCCTCCATGAGCGCTGGAGAAATCGACCTCTTCTAAGGAAAGGAATTATTGCTATGAGCGATGCGAGCACTGCCATCCTTCGCCCTAACAAACGTTTTGATTTTCATGCGTATCGCGCCTTCCGTGATGCTTATGAGCTGGAACTGGCGAAATCCTCCGTGCACTGCCTGGTGATCGACCTGCAAGAAGTGCAGTACATCGACTCGGCCGCCCTAGGCATTCTCTTGCTACTACGCGACAAGGCACAGGCCCAAAACAAAACCGTGGAAATACGCAACCTCCATGGCGTAGCAAAGGACGTGCTAGAGATCGCCAATTTTAGCAAGGGAAACTCTGAATAAGACTTCCTGATTTTGGCAAAATGCCCGGACGCCACCCGCCGAGTTTTCCGATGAAGCAAATGACCTTCGCCGATGCCGAGTACGCCGGCAAACGCAAGCAGACCCGCAAAGAGTTGTTCCTGATCGAGATGGATCGGGTGGTGCCGTGGAAGGGTTTGATCGCACTGATCGAACCGTATTACCCCAAGGGTGAAGGCGGTCGGCCGGCCTATCCGCTGATGGCGATGCTACGTGTGCACCTGATGCAGAACTGGTTCGGCTACAGCGACCCGGCGATGGAAGAAGCGCTGTACGAGACCACTATCCTGCGGCAGTTCGCCGGGCTGAGTCTGGAACGTATCCCCGACGAAACCACCATCCTCAACTTCCGTCGTCTGCTGGAGAAACATGAGTTGGCTGCCGGCATCCTGGCCGTCATCAATGGCTATCTTGGCGACCGTGGCCTGTCGTTGCGCCAAGGCACCATCGTCGATGCCACGCTGATCAATGCGCCGAGTTCGACCAAGAACAAGGACGGCAAACGCGACCCAGAGATGCACCAGGCCAAGAAGGGCAACCAATACTACTTCGGCATGAAGGCGCACATTGGCGTGGATGACGAGTCGGGGCTGGTACACAGCGTGGTAGGCACGGCGGCCAACGTGGCGGATGTCACTCAGGTCGACAAGTTGCTGCACGACGAGGAAAACGTGGTGTGCGCCGATGCGGGTTATACCGGCGTCGAAAAGCGCCCCGAACATGATGGGCGCGAGGTGATCTGGCAGGTTGCTGCCCGCCGCAGCACCTATAAGAAGCTGGGTAAGAGCAGCCCGCTGTACAAAGCCAAACGCAAGATCGAGAAGGCCAAGGCCCAGGTGCGCGCCAAGGTTGAGCACCCGTTCCGGGTGATCAAGCGTCAGTTCAGTTATGTAAAGACACGCTTCCGTGGCTTGGCCAAGAACACGGCGCAACTGGTGACGCTGTTCGCGCTGTCGAACCTGTGGATGGCACGCCGACATTTACTGACCAATGCAGGAGAGGTGCGCCTGTAATGCGGGAAATGGCTGCCGCGAGCTACTCGCGGCGGCTAAAAACACAGAAATGAATGGGTAATCTGATCGTTTTTGATCGATTTGCCGCTTTCAAAATCGGCGGGGCTGAAGTCAGCCAGAAATACATGGCTACTTCAGACCATCCCAAACTATTCAAAATCAGCTGAGCCAGACCATGCAGCCATTGAAGATACTCAGCGTTGATGATGACCCTACGCTGCGGATGATGCTCAAGGCACTCATCCGCTCCTTGGGGCACCAATGCACGCCAGTTGCCGATGGGATGCAAGCTATCGAGCAGTACCAGAAAGAACAATTCGACCTAGTACTGGTCGACCAACTCATGCCCGGCATGGATGGTATTGCTACCACAGTGGCACTTCGCGAGTTACAAAAGAACAGCGGCTGGCGGCCGATCATCATGCTCTCTAGCATGGACCAAACCGACGATCAGGTATCGTCGCTCAACGCCGGCTGCGACGATTTTCTCGCCAAGCCTGTCAACTTCGGCTTACTCGCCGCCAAAATCAACTCATTCCAGCGCATTGCCTCCTTACAGCAGCGAGTCGCCGAACAACACCAGCAGTTGCTGCATTACCACTATGCCGAAGCCGAAGAACGACGCATCAGCAGCTTTCTGATGAACAGGCTGATGCGCCGCGACCTGCTCGACCGCCCTAATGTCAGCTACCTGCTACACCCCGCCGCCGACATCTCCGGCGACCTGTTGCTGGCATGCCCGGCCAACAATGGCGATATCTATGTGATGCTTGCGGATGCGACCGGCCATGGCCTGCCTGCGGCATTAACGCTGATCCCTCTGACACAAACCTTCTACTCCATGGCGGGCAAAGGCTTTAACCTCAACAGCATCGCCCGTGAGATGAACCGCTGCAACCGCGCCTACTCACCCACCGACCGCTTCGTTGCGGCTCTGATCGCGGTTTTTTCCCCACGCGAAAACGTGCTAACGGTATGGAACGGCGGAATTCCGCCTGCCTTACTATTAAATGATCAAGGGCAGGTCATTCGCCGTTTTAAATCACTCAACCTTCCACTCGGTGTCGCCAGTGACAACGAATTCGACAGCGAGTGCGAGAGCATGACAGTCCGCCCTGGGCAGCGTCTGCTGCTTTACTCAGACGGTTTGGTCGAGGCAGAAAATGTACGAGGTGAACTGTTCGGTTACGAGCACCTTGAGCGCAACCTTGAACAGTCAAGCGATGCAAACCTGCTAGAGGGATTGCAGGCCGCACTCCAGGCGCACCTAGGCGAATGCCCCCCATGACGACCTGTCTTGCTTGCTACTCGAATGCACAGCAGACGACACCATCGCACCTCATTCCCCCACCGCCCCCCCTGAACTAGCAGAGGACTGGCGTGTACAGCTCACCCTCAGTGCGACGCAATTGCGGCGCATGGACTTAGTGCCATGGGTCACCAGCTTGTGCAGCACCCTAGGCTTAGAGCCAGACCGGCAAGGGGTGCTGTCATTGATTCTCAATGAACTGCTAACCAACGCCTTGGACCACGGCATCCTAACCCTCGACTCTAGTTTGAAAAACCAACCCGAGGGTTTCGAGGCGTACTTTGCAACCCGCGGCCAGCGCCTAGCGGCACTGACCGACGCGGAGATCAACATTGATATCTGCCAGCATGGCCTCCCGCAGGGCAACAACCTGACGGTGCAAATCACCGACAGCGGCAACGGTTTCGACACCAGTCTCTTGCCCACACTACCCACATCCAATCAAACCGAGCACTACCACGGCCGCGGTCTAGAGCTGGTACGCAACCTGTGCCAACACCTGGAATTTTATCCGCCAGGTAATAGTGTCAAAGCAGAACTACGCTGGGGTGGCAGCTCTCAGACTCACCCTGACACCCCGGCCGCGGTCACAACCCGCCGCAACCGGGCACAGGCCTATTAACCAGTGTGCGAAGAGGAAGGACCCTATGAGTAAAAACATCCTGATAGTCGATGATTCTGCCTCAATCCGGCAGATGCTGGCCTTTACCTTGCGTTCCGCTGGCTATGAGGTTGACGAAGCGGTAGACGGCAAAGATGGGCTGGGCAAGGCCCAGCGCAAGGCCTACCAACTGGTGTTTACCGACCAAAACATGCCCAACATGGATGGCCTGACGCTGATAAAAAGCCTGCGTGGGCTACCCAACTACCGCACCATTCCCGTGCTGATGCTCACGACTGAGTCCAGCGACACCATGAAGCAACAAGGCCGCGCCGCCGGCGCAACAGGCTGGCTGGTAAAGCCTTTTGATCCGCCAAAACTGCTGGAAGTGACCCAAAAGGTGCTCCCCTAGAACGCAGTGACGCGCAGGCAGATCATTATTAATGCTGGCATGGAGCAATTTCTGGAGGTGTTTTTCGAGGAAGCTGAGGAACACTTGGCTAACCTTGAACACCTGCTACTTACACTGGATATCGCCGCACCTGATCGAGAAGCCCTGGATGGAATTTTCCGGGCCGCGCATTCGATCAAAGGCTCGAGCGGCATGTTTGGTTTTGACGACCTGACGGCCGTTACCCATGTTCTTGAAACACTGCTGGACAAAATACGGGGCGGCAAAATTGCTCTGCGCGTTGAGATGGTTGATGTGTTCCTGCAATCACGCGACGTTTTAGGCCAGTTGCTTGCCTGCCACAAACACGCCAGCGCCGACCCTAGCATTCCAGTTGCGGCCACGGCCACGCGCTTGCAAGCACTGATCGACAGCGAGTCCTCTACCCAGCCTCCTCAGCCTTCAGCGATAGAGGATGCCTACGGGCTTTTCGATGCCAGCCCTGCCGAATCACAAAGCACTATAGCTCCGCCTGATCAGCACAGCGCTGCCAGCACCAGCGTGCCAGAGGATGACGAATTCGGCTTCTTCGATGACCAGCCAGGCGCACCGAATCAGCCCGCTCAAGTCGTCAAGGATGGTCTGAAAAAGACTTCCTGATTTTGGCAAAATATCCGCACTCCACCCGCCGAGTTTTCCGATGAAGCAGATGACCTTCGCCGACGCCGAGTACGCCGGCAAGCGCAAGCAGACCCGCAAAGAATTGTTCCTGATCGAGATGGATCGGGTAGTGCCATGGAAAGGGTTGATCGCTTTGATCGAGCCGCATTATCCAAAGGGTGAAGGCGGCCGACCGTCCTATCCGCTGATGGCGATGCTGCGAGTGCATCTGATGCAAAACTGGTTCGGTTACAGCGATCCGGCGATGGAAGAGGCGCTGTACGAGACCACCATCCTACGCCAGTTTGCCGGGCTGACTCTGGAGCGCATTCCTGACGAAACCACCATCCTCAACTTCCGCCGCTTGCTGGAAAAACACGAACTGGCTGCCGGCATCCTGGCCGTGATCAATGGCTACCTGGGTGACCGTGGTTTGTCGCTGCGCCAAGGCACCATCGTCGATGCCACGCTGATCAACGCGCCGAGTTCAACCAAGAACAAGAACGGTAAGCGTGACCCTGAGATGCACTCAACCAAGAAAGGCAATCAGTATTACTTCGGCATGAAGGCGCACATCGGGGTGGATGACGAGTCTGGCTTGGTGCACAGCGTGGTGGGTACTGCCGCCAACGTGGCGGATGTCACCCAGGTCGATAAGCTGCTGCACGGCGAGGAAAACATGGTGGGGGCCGATGCCGGATATACCGGTGTCGAGAAGCGCCCCGAGCATGAGGGCCGTCAAGTGATCTGGCAGGTTGCAGCACGGCGTAGCACTTACAAGAAACTCGGTAAGCGCAGCGCGCTGTACAAAGCCAAGCGCAAAATCGAGAAGGCCAAGGCCCAAGTGCGAGCCAAGGTCGAGCATCCGTTTCGGGTGATCAAGCGTCAGTTCGGTTATGTGAAGACGCGCTTCCGTGGCCTGGTCAAAAACACGGCGCAACTGGTGACTTTATTCGCGCTGTCAAATCTGTGGATGGCGCGCCGACATTTACTGACGAATGCAGGAGAGGTGCGCCCGTAATGCTGGAAATGGCTGCCGCGAGGTGCTCGCGGCGGCTAAAAACACAGAAATGAGCCGGTAATCTGATCGTTTTTGATCGATTTATCACTTTCGAAATCAGCAGAGGCTGACGTCAGCCAGAAATGCATGGCTACTTCAGAGGATCCCTAACAGATGATGAAATAAAACCGCCTCCAGAATTTGGCGGGGGCTTTAACAGCGAATACCTCATGGGCTTGGCCACAGTGGCCGAACGCATGTTGATTCTGGTCGATATCGAAAAACTGATGAGCAGCAGTGAACTGGCTTTGATGGATACCCCATCGAGTGAGTGAATCGCCGACAACCGCAAGGAGCGTTCCCATGAACCTGAAGCACCTTTCAATGATCCAGCGGCTGTCGTTGTGTTTTGCCGCGTTGTTATCCCTGCTGGCCATTATTCTGGCGATCAGCCTGATACAAATCGACAAATTGCAAGGCAAGATTGACCATATGGTGCACGAGAGTTTTCCCAAAACAGTGCTGGCCAATAACGTCATCGACGAAACTAATGCCATTGCGCGGGCCGTCCGTACGCTGCTGATTGCCGAGGATGATCAACGCCTAGCAGACTCACAACGCAAGATTATTGATGCCGCCACTCTGGGCATTCAGAGCAACATAGACAAGCTCAACGCGGCGGGTAACACCGCTGAAGAACGCGAGCATCTGCAAGCGTTGGGCTTGACCCTGAATAACTTCGATAAGCGCCTGACGCGCTATTTGGCGTTATATGAAGAGGGCAACCTACTAATGGCCCGCGAGTACCTTTTGAAAGACTTGCGTGAGGCGCAGTATGAGGCACTGGAGCAGACCAGTCAGCTCATCGGCATCGAAAACAAAGGTGTCGTGGAGTTGGGGGAAAAAGCCGAGGACCTGGCTGCTGACACCCGCACTCTACTGTTGAGTATCGGCTTGGCTGCATTTGTACTGTCTGCCTTACTTGTCGTCCTGCTAGTCCGCAGTGTCAAACGCCAACTGGGCGCTGACCCGCTGGCGCTGGCGCACATCACCAACAGCATCGCGGCGGGCCAACTGCAACTGGAGGTTCCCACCGCCTTGCCGGGTAGCGTCATGCATTCACTCAAGAGCATGCTGGAGTCCTTGCAGGCTTCTGCCACTGCAGCGCAGAGCAATGCCCGCATCAAGTCCGCACTGGACAACGTCAGTAGCAACGTAATGATTGCCGACAACGAACGCAACATCATTTACATGAACCGCACCGTGACGGCGATGATGCAGAACGCTGAAAGTGATCTTCGAAAGGCGCTGCCAACCTTTGAGGCCAAACGCCTGCTCGGCGGTTCGATTGATCAGTTTCATAAAAAACCCGAGCACCAAAAACACTTACTGGCGACCTTTACCAGCACCTTCAATACACAAATCGAGGTGGGGGGCCGCACCTTCGCACTGATCGCCAACCCTGTATTCAGCGACAGCGGTGAGCGCCTGGGCGCGGTGGTGGAATGGAATGACCGCACAATTGAAGTGGCAGTGGAGCGCGAGGTTGCAGACCTGGTCAATGCTGCGGCTGACGGCGACTTCACTCGCCGGCTTGAGATGGGCAACAAAAGCGGCTTTCTGCTCAACCTGGCCACTGGCCTCAACCAACTAGTCGAGACGGCTGACAGAGGCTTGCAGGATGTCGTGCGCATGCTCAGCGCGCTGGCTCAGGGTGATCTGACCCAACGCATCACTGATCAATATCAAGGCACCTTCGGCCAGCTCAAAGATTACTCCAATGAGACCGCTGTGAGCCTAACGCGGATGCTCGGGCAGATTCGCGAGAGCGCCGATACCATCTATACCGCCGCCAACGAGATCTCCGTCGGCAACACCGACCTGTCCTCACGGACCGAGGAGCAGGCCTCAAGCCTTGAGGAAACGGCGTCCAGCATGGAGGAATTGACCAGCACGGTAAAACTCAACGCTGACAACGCCCGGCAGGCTAATTCTTTGGCCATGAACGCGTCTGAAGTGGCCAGCGATGGTGGCCAACTGGTTGAGCGCGTGGTGCAGACCATGTCGTCGATCAACGACTCTTCCCGCAAGATTTCCGACATTATCGGTGTGATTAAACCAACATTCTGGCCCTCAACGCAGCGGTGGAGGCCGCCCGTGCCGGTGAACAGGGGCGTGGTTTCGCCGTAGTGGCCGCAGAAGTTCGCAACTTGGCACAACGTTCGGCAGCCGCCGCCAAAGAGATCAAAACCCTGATTTCCGACTCGGTGGACAAAGTGGAAACCGGCAATACCTTGGTCGCCCAAGCCGGCAAGACCATGAACGAGATCGTCACGGCGATCAAACGCGTCACCGACATCATGGCTGAAATTGCGGCGGCCTCTGCGGAGCAAAGCACGGGCATCGAAGGAGTAAGTGGCGCGGTCAGCCAGATGGATGAAATGACCCAGCAGAATGCCGCACTGGTTGAAGAGGCGGCGGCGGCCGCTGAATCCCTGCTTGAGCAAGCGACATCCATGACCGAGGCCGTAGCGATATTCAAATTTGAACAAACCAACCAGCGACCAAACCTCAGCGCACCGCTAGCCGCATCCAAGGAAGCAATCGCATCGACGGCGCGCACAGTTCACGTGCAACGTACGCTGCAGCCTCGCGCCAACACCAACACCAACATCAACAACAGCGACGAGTGGGAGCAATTTTAACGATCCAGGCCAGGCATCGCGCTAAGACGATGCCTGTGCAGTCAGGTATGGCGCATAGGGGAAAAGGAGCATGAGCGAACCAATGCGCGAGTTTCATTACCGCGCTGACGACTTTCAGAAAGTACGCAGCCTGCTTCACAAGCGCAGCGGTATCAGCCTGTCAGAAAGTAAAAGCCAGATGGTGTACAGCCGTCTGGCGAGGCGT
Organism: Pseudomonas anguilliseptica; assembly: GCF_900105355.1. Lineage (NCBI taxonomy): Bacteria > Pseudomonadati > Pseudomonadota > Gammaproteobacteria > Pseudomonadales > Pseudomonadaceae > Pseudomonas > Pseudomonas anguilliseptica. Next base: position 2,313,712 of record NZ_FNSC01000001.1, on the reverse strand, counting down.
CTAAGACAACTTGACCTGAACAGCTTCACTGATTACTTCGGCTACCTCAATCAGCATGAAGGCGAATGGCAGGAGTTCGTCAATGCCCTGACCACTAACCTAACCTCTTTCTTCCGCGAAAATCACCATTTTGATGCGCTGACCAGCTACCTCCGGCACTTGCCGAAACGCACTGCGCCTGTGCGTATCTGGTGCTCAGCCGCCAGCACGGGTGAAGAACCCTACTCATTGGCCATCACAGCGATGGAAGCCTTCAACAGCCTGCACCCTCCCGTGCAGATCCTCGCCTCCGACATTGATACCAGCGTGCTGGATACCGCCCGCGAGGGCATCTATCCCTTCAGCCGCGTTGAACAGTTGTCAGATGCGCGGAAAAAGACCTTTTTCATGCGCGGTACCGGCACCCAAGCCGGGCTGGTGCGCGTTCGCAGTGAACTGCGCGAACTGATCGAATTTCAGCAGATCAACTTGCTCGGCCAGCAATGGCCGATCAGACCCGGCCTGGATATCATCTTCTGCCGCAACGTAATGATCTACTTTGATAAACCGACGCAACAGCACCTGCTCACGCGGATGGTCAAATTGCTTCGGCAAGACGGCTTGTTCTTTGCCGGGCACTCGGAAAGTTTTGTCCATGCCACACATTTGGTGCGCCTGATCGGCCATACCGTCTACCGCCCGGTGTCGCATGAAGGTGACCCGGCATGATGTTCGACTTCAGCAATGAACTGGCACCAGGCACTTATTTTGATCCTCACTTTATGATCGATGCGGTCAAAATTCTGCCCGGTGAATACTACGTCACCCCGCGCGACATCGTGATCGTCACGGTTCTCGGATCCTGTGTCTCCGTCTGTTTACGTGACCGCACCTCGGGTATTGGCGGCATGAATCACTTTATGCTGCCAGGCACGAGTGACGAAGGCGGCCACCTCCTCTCAACCTCAGCACGCTATGGCGTCTACGCCATCGAAATCCTCATTAATCACTTACTGACACTGGGTGCCCAGCGCCGCCACTTCGAGGCCAAGGTATTTGGTGGTGCCAGTGTCCTTCGTGGCTTCGGCACCAATAATGTGGGCAACCGCAACGCCGAATTTGTGCTCGACTACCTGCATACCGAAGGCATACCAGTGGTGGCGCAGGATCTGCTCGACACCTATCCACGCAAGGTTTATTTCTTCCCCAGTTCAGGCAAGGTGATGCTTAAGAAGCTCAAATCCCTGCACAACACAACGCTGCTTGACCGGGAGATGGAATACAGCCTGCGTATCAAGAAAACTCCAGTCTGCGGCGAAATTGTCCTCTTTTAGGAGCACTCATGCCGATCAAGGTTTTGGTTGTTGACGACTCCGCACTGATTCGCGCGGTACTTAAGGAAATCATTCAGCAGGACCCAGAATTGCTGTTGATTGGCCAGGCACCCGATGCCTACGTGGCGCGCGACCTGGTTAAGCAATTCAACCCCGACGTCATTACCCTCGACATCGAAATGCCGCGCATGGACGGCTTGAGCTTTCTGGAAAAGCTGATGAATGCGCGCCCCACCCCCGTGATCATGATTTCATCGCTAACCGAAAGTGGTTCTGAGGCCACCTTTCGCGCCTTGGAGTTGGGTGCAGTGGACTTCGTTGCCAAACCCAAACTGGGCATTCGCGAAGGCATGGAGGCGTATGCCGACGACATACGCGACAAAATCAAAGCGGCCAGCCGCGCACGCCTGCACAAACCCCGCGCAGTCGCTGAACCCGTCAGCAACCGTGACAAGGCACCGGCCTTAAGGCGGGCACCCATCATTGGCACCGAAAAGATCATCGCCATAGGTGCATCAACCGGCGGAACGGAAGCGATCAAAGATGTGCTACTCGACATGCCCGCCGACAGCCCGGGAATCGTCATCACGCAGCACATGCCGGCCGGTTTCACCCGCACATTCGCCGAACGCCTGAATCGAATCAGTCGCTTGCACGTAATCGAAGCCCAAGGCGGTGAACGCATTCTGCCCGGCCATGCGTTTGTAGCTCCTGGCGATCATCACTTGTTGGTTGAACGCAGCGGTGCCAATTACATCACGCGACTCTCGGAGGGACCGCCTGTGTATCGCCACCGCCCCGCCGTTGACCCAATGTTTGAGTCGGTGGCGCACTCGGCAGGTCGAAACGCAATCGCCGTTTTGCTGACCGGCATGGGCAAAGATGGTGCCTTTGGTCTGAAGAGTATTCGTGAGGCCGGTGGCTACACCGCGGCTCAGGACGAAGCCAGTTGCGTGGTGTACGGCATGCCACGCGAGGCGATGCTGCTGGGCGCGGCAGAAGACATTCTGCCGCTCAATAAAGTGGCCAATGCGCTGATTCAGCAAGTCAAGTTACACGGTGGCGGCAACCGCGTTTAAACGATACGACGGAAAGCCTTTGGCTAAATCTTTAGCATGGCTATAATCACACCCGCTTCACGCAATCGGCACCGCTTCGGTTGCTCCCGCCACCTGTCCGAGGGGCGCTGCAGCAAACCCTGTTAAACAGGGCTTTGTCAGGCTCGGATGGGGCGTTAACCATACGCATCAACGGCGCCCATTCGCAGACAACGAATGGAGTGCTATATGAGCGCCACTTTTACCGATTTTAAAGTCGCCGACATGTCCCTGGCTGCCTGGGGCCGTCGTGAAACCATCATCGCCGAATCAGAAATGCCAGCCCTGATGGGCCTGCGTCGCAAATACGCCGGCGAGCAGCCGCTGAAAGGCGCGAAGATCATCGGCTGCATCCACATGACCATCCAGACTGCCGTGCTGATCGAAACCCTGACTGCACTGGGCGCCGAAGTACGCTGGTCGTCGTGCAACATCTTCTCCACCCAGGACCAGGCCGCTGCTGCCATCGCTGCCGCCGGTATCCCGGTATTCGCCTGGAAAGGCGAGACCGAAGAAGAGTACGAGTGGTGCATCGAGCAGACCATCCTCAAGGACGGTAAGCCATGGGATGCCAACATGATCCTCGACGATGGCGGCGACCTGACCGAGATCCTGCACAAGAAATACCCGCAGATGCTTGAGCGCATCCACGGCGTCACCGAAGAAACCACCACTGGCGTACACCGCCTGCTGGACATGCTGGCCAAGGGCGAGCTGAAGATCCCGGCAATCAACGTCAACGACTCGGTGACCAAGAGCAAAAACGACAACAAGTACGGCTGCCGCCACAGCCTCAACGACGCCATCAAGCGCGGCACCGACCACCTGCTGTCCGGCAAGCAAGCGCTGGTTATCGGCTACGGCGACGTGGGCAAGGGCTCGGCGCAGTCGCTGCGTCAGGAAGGCATGATCGTGCGCGTGACTGAAGTGGACCCGATCTGCGCCATGCAAGCCTGCATGGACGGCTACGAAGTGGTTTCGCCGTTCAAGGACGGCATCAATGACGGCACCGCCGCCAGCATCGACGCCCAGCTGCTGGGCAAGATCGACCTGATCGTCACCACCACCGGTAACGTCAACGTCTGCGACGCCAACATGCTCAAGGCCCTGAAAAAGCGTGCCGTGGTGTGCAACATCGGTCACTTCGACAATGAAATCGACACCGCTTTCATGCGCAAGAACTGGGCCTGGGAAGAAGTGAAGCCACAGGTGCACAAGATCCACCGCACCGGCGCTGGCAGCTTCGATCCGCACAACGATGACTACCTGATCCTGCTGGCCGAAGGCCGTCTGGTGAACCTGGGCAACGCCACTGGTCACCCAAGCCGCATCATGGACGGCTCCTTCGCCAACCAGGTACTGGCGCAGATCTTCCTGTTCGGCCAGAAGTACGCCGACCTGTCGCCAGCCCAGAAAGCCGAGCGCCTGACCGTGGAAGTGCTGCCCAAGAAACTCGACGAGGAAGTTGCGCTGGAAATGGTTAAAGGCTTCGGTGGTGTTGTCACCCGCCTGACCAAAACCCAGGCCGACTACATCGGTGTTAACGCTGAAGGCCCATTCAAGCCAGAAGCCTATCGCTACTAATGCGTAGGGTTGATAAGCACATGGCTTATCCACCGCCGACTTCCCGCAAGGTGGATGGAAAAACGCCATCCACCCTACGTCTGCAAGGCTAGCCCCCCCCATGAGCCAAGAACGCCGTTACAGCTTCGAGTTCTTCCCCACCAAGACCGAAGCCGGGCACGAAAAACTGATGAATGTGGCGCGCCAACTGGCGACCTACAACCCCGATTTCTTCTCCTGCACCTACGGTGCCGGTGGCTCCACCCGCGACCGCACGCTGAACACCGTGCGGCAACTCGATGGCGAGATCAAAGTGCCGGCCGCGCCGCACCTGTCCTGCGTCGGTGACAGCAAGGCCGAGCTAAGTGAACTGCTGACCCTGTACAAGAACGCCGGCATCAAGCGCATCGTTGCCCTGCGCGGTGACCTGCCATCCGGTATGGGCATGGCCAGCGGCGAGCTGCGCTACGCCAACGAGCTGGTCAGCTTTATCCGCGAAGAAACCGGTGACCACTTTCATATCGAAGTGGCCGCCTACCCGGAAATGCACCCGCAGGCACGCAACTTCGAGGACGATATCGCCAACTTCGTGCGCAAGGCCAAGGCCGGCGCCGACAGCGCGATCACCCAGTACTTCTTCAACGCCGACTGCTATTTCTACTTTGTCGAGCGTGTGCGCAAGCTAGGTGTGGATATCCCAGTGGTGCCGGGCATTATGCCCATCACCAACTACAGCAAGCTGGCGCGCTTCTCCGACGCCTGCGGTGCGGAAATTCCGCGCTGGGTGCGCAAGCAACTGGAAGCGTACGGTGACGATACCGACAGCATCCAGGCGTATGGCGAGCAGGTCATCACTGAAATGTGCGAGCGTCTGCTGCAAGGCTGCGCCCCAGGTTTGCACTTCTACAGCATGAACCAGGCCGAACCGAGCCTGGCGATCTGGAACAACCTCAAGCTGCCACGCTGAGGCACACAACCCCGTCCATGGTACCGCTGGTGCCATGGACGACATCATCTTTCCGCCTCTGTGGCTTCAACAGAGCGACCTGCCTCAGACATATCCTGCAGCGACTCGACACCGACGACGACCTTGACCTCAAGGTCAACCCTGCATAGCTTGAAGCTCAAGACCTCCATGGAGTTGCTCAATGGTCAGCAGAAAAACCATCAACGCCTCAGTCACCCCTAAAGGCAGCCTGGAAACCCTCTCGCAGCGGGAAGTGCAACAACTGCGCGAGACCGGCTCCGGCAGCGTCTACGCGCTGTTCCGTCAATGCGCCCTGGCCATCCTCAACACCGGCTCGCACAGCGACAACGCCAAGACCATTCTGGAAGCCTACCCAGACTTCGAGATCAATATCCTGCAGCAGGACCGCGGCATCCGCCTGGAGCTGTTCAACGCTCCGGCTGATGCCTTTGTCGATGGAGAGATGATCGCCAGCACCCGCGAAATGCTGTTCAGCGCTCTGCGCGACATCGTCTACACGCAGAGCGAGCTGGAAAATCAGCGCATCGATTTTGGCAGCTCTCAGGGCATCACCGATTACGTTTTCCACCTGCTACGCAACGCCCACACCCTGCGCGCCGGCGTCGAGCCGAAGATTGTGGTGTGCTGGGGCGGCCACTCGATCAGTACCGAAGAATACAAATACACCAAGAAAGTCGGCCACGAGCTGGGCCTGCACGGCCTGGATATCTGCACCGGTTGCGGCCCTGGCGTAATGAAGGGTCCGATGAAGGGCGCGACCATCTCACACGCCAAACAACGCAACGTGCATGGCCGTTATCTGGGGCTGACCGAACCCGGGATCATCGCCGCCGAAGCACCCAACCCGATCGTTAACGAGCTGGTGATCCTGCCGGATATCGAGAAGCGCCTGGAGGCCTTCGTCCGCGTTGGGCACGGCATCATCATCTTCCCCGGCGGCGCGGGCACAGCGGAGGAGCTGCTGTATTTCCTCGGTATCCTCATGCACCCGGATAACCAGAACATACCCTTCCCGCTGATCATGACCGGGCCACGCAGCGCCGCAGCGTACCTGGAGCAGCTGCATGAATTTATCGGTGCAACCCTGGGTGAGGCGGCGCAGCAGCGCTATCGCATCATCATCGACAACCCCGAGCAGGTCGCCCGGGAAATGGCTGAAGGGATCAAGGCCGTCAAACAGTTCCGCCGCGAACACAACGACGCCTTCCACTTCAACTGGCTGCTGAAGATCGATGAGAGCTTCCAGCACCCGTTCGAACCAACCCACGCCAACATGGCCAGCCTCAAGCTGACGCGCGAACAACCGGTACATGAGCTGGCCGCCAACCTGCGTCGGGCGTTTTCCGGGATTGTTTCGGGTAACGTCAAGGACAAGGGCATCCGCCTGATCGAGCAGCACGGCCCTTACGAGATCACCGGGGAGCGCGACATCATGCTCCAGCTCGACCAGTTGCTGCAGGCCTTCGTCGATCAGCACCGAATGAAACTACCCGGCAACAGCGCCTATGTACCCTGCTACAAATTGACCAGCTGAACCGGTGAAACGCGCGCCGTTGCTGGCATGGCAACGGCGCGTGACCACCGAGCAGGCAGACGCTCGCACAGACCGGCCGCTCTGTTATACTCGGGCCTTCCCGCCAGGCTTGCGCCCGGATGCTAGCCCCCAGAGGCCAGTAGTACCGGACGGGATTGCGCCCCCAAGCGTGATTCAAGCCAGGCAATACACCCCATAGGGCTACGCCCTCACTAGACAGGATTACACATGTCCTTTGCCTCCCTCGGTCTCTCCGAGGCTTTAGTCCGTGCGGTCGAATCCGCCGGCTACACCCAACCCACTCCGGTGCAACAGCGGGCCATCCCCGCCGCGTTGCAAGGTCGCGACCTTATGGTGGCGGCCCAGACGGGTACAGGTAAGACAGGCGGTTTTGCCCTGCCGATCCTCGAGCGACTGTTCCCCAACGGTCACCCGGATCGCGAACAGCGTCACGGCCCAAAACAACCGCGCGTCCTGGTATTGACCCCGACCCGCGAACTGGCCGCCCAGGTGCATGACAGCTTCAAGCTGTATGCCCGCGATTTGAAATTCGTCAGCGCCTGCATCTTCGGCGGCGTTGGCATGAACCCGCAGATCCAGGCCCTGGCCAAAGGCGTCGACGTGCTGGTGGCCTGCCCCGGCCGTCTGCTCGACCTGGCCAACCAGCGCGCCATCGACCTGTCGCACGTGGAAATCCTCGTGCTCGACGAAGCCGACCGCATGCTCGACATGGGTTTTATCCATGACGTGAAGAAGGTCCTCGCCAAGCTACCCGCACAGCGGCAGAACCTGCTGTTCTCGGCGACCTTCTCCAAGGACATCACCGACCTGGCCGGCAAGCTGCTGCACAACCCGGAGCGCATCGAAGTCACGCCGCCGAACACCACGGTCGAGCGCATCGAACAGCGCGTATTCCGCCTGGCTGCCAGCCACAAACGCGCCCTGCTCGCCCACCTGATCACTCAGGGTGCATGGGAGCAAGTACTGGTGTTTACCCGCACCAAACACGGCGCCAACCGCCTGGCCGAGTACCTGGACAAACACGGCCTGCCGGCTGTGGCGATTCACGGCAACAAGAGCCAGAACGCCCGCACCAAAGCCCTGGCCGACTTCAAGGCGAACAAGGTGCGCATCCTGGTCGCCACCGATATCGCCGCTCGCGGCCTGGATATCGACCAGCTGCCACACGTGGTCAACTTCGAGTTGCCCAACGTTGAAGAAGACTACGTGCACCGTATCGGCCGTACCGGACGTGCCGGCCGTAGCGGTGAGGCGATCTCGCTGGTTGCTCCGGACGAGGAGAAGCTGCTCAAGGGCATCGAACGAATGACCAAGCAGAAAATCCCGGATGGCGATTTGCTGGGTTTCGATGCCAGCACCGTCGAGGCCGAGCGCCCGGAAGTGCGCGAGCCGCAGAAACCGCGCCAACCACGCGGCGCCAAGCCGGAGGGCGAACGCCATGGCGGCGGGCGCAAGGACAAAGGCAAGGACAGCGGACGCGACAACAACCGCAAGCCACAGGGTGGCCGCTCGCAACAGCCACGCAACTCAGCTCGCGCCAGCGCGCCAGCCGTGCCCACATTGCCTCCGGACCGCGCGCCGGACGAGTTCCGCGACGATGAGATCGACAACTTCGGTAACCGGGTCGACTACGTCAGCCCAAATCAGAACAAGCAGCAGAACCGTGGCCGTCGGCCCGGTGCGCCTGCTTCAGGCCCGAGCGCTAGCAATGGCGCTCGCCCAGCCAAACCGCCGCGTAGCAATGGCGGTGGCGCCAATGCTGGCGGTCAAGGCCGTCGTCAGGGCGCTGGGGCTGGCGGCCAAGGTGGTCAGGGCCGTAATGGTTCCGGCCGTGCACGGCCACCACGCGACACCCGCACCACCTCGCTAAACCGTGACGAGCTACCACGCCAGGAAGCGGCGGTGAAAAGCCCGCGCGACAAGCAACCGGTGATTGTGCACAAGGGCTCGCGCCTGGACCGCTTCCCGACGCCGGAGCAGCTCGACGAATTGGCGAGTGCACGTCCGCGTGGCGAAAAGCCGGCCCTGCTCACGCGCAACCGCGAAGAGTCATAGTCAGCTAGCCGTACACGAAAACGCCGCCCATTGGGCGGCGTTTTTGTTGGCAGGTCTGAACAGGCGGGTTATGTCCCGCCTGGCTGGCTTACTTGCGTACGCCTTCAACCGAGATGATCAGTTCAACGTCTTGAGAAGCCGGGCCGAGGTCTTTCTGGATATCGAAGTCTTTCAGCTTCAGCTTGGTACTGCCTTCGAAGCCGGCACGGTAGCCGCCCCATGGGTCCTTGCCTTCGCCGATAAACTTGGCGGCAATCACCACCGGCTTGGTCACGCCGTTAAGGGTCAGGTCGCCAGTGATATCGGCAGTGCCTTCACCGGTGGATTTGACCGATGTGGAGGCGAAGGTCGCCGTCGGGTGTTTGCTGACGTTGAGGAAGTCACCGCTGCGGATGTGCTTGTCACGCTCAGCGTGGTTGGTGTCGACGCTGGTGGTGTTCAGGGTGACATTGACCTTGCTGTCCTGCGGCTTGGCGGCGTCGAAGCTGAAGCTGCCGTCGAAGTCCTTGAACGTACCGTACAACCAGCTGTAGCCCAGATGGCTGATCTTGAAATTGACGAAGGCGTGCTGGCCTTGCTTGTCGATGGCGTAATCAGCCGCCATCGCCTGACCAGCGCCGGTCAATACGCCACCAAGCGCCAGGGCTACGAGGGTTTTCTTCAACATGGGCATGCTCCTTGTGAGTGTGGGATAGGGCCAGTCCAGCCCCGGAAACAACAAAGGTAACTAGCGACCGAACATCCGCGTCAGCGTACGGTCGCGATCAATAAAGTAGTGTTTCAACGCAGCCAGGGCATGAACGCCAGCAAAGATCACCAGCGCCCACGCCAGGTATTCATGCACCAGCCCGGCAACATCTTCCTGATCAGGAATGCTTGTCAGGCTGGCCGGCACTTCAAATAAACCGAATACCGGAATACCGCGACCGTCAGCCGTAGAGATCAGGTAGCCGGAAATCATCAGCACAAACAGCCCCAGGTAGAGAAAGCTGTGGCCCAGCTTGCTGCCCAGACGGGTCATCCGTCCGTGGTTGGGCAAACTCGCCGGGGGCGGGCTGAACCAGCGCCAAATCACCCGCCCCAGCATCACGGCAAACAGCACCAGGCCGATGCTCTTGTGCAGATCAGGTGCGGTCTGGCGCCAGCTGCTGTAGTAATCCAGACCGACCATCCAGTAACCCAGGCCAAACAGGCCGAACACGGCCACCGCCACCAGCCAGTGCAGCAGGATGCTGACCAGGCCGTAGTGAGAAGAACTATTGCGCCATTGCATTGAAAACTTTCCGAAGGAAGAACCAGAACCGCGAGTGGAGCAAGACTAGCAACAAACCTATCGACTAAAAGCGGAATTTTTCGCTTTGAAATATCGAGAAATACGATGCGTCGCTGACTCCTCAAACTCAGCGCAAATTAGTCTCGCGACACCCGACAAAGTTCAGCCGCCAGGCTATAAACGGCACGATAGAGCGGATCAGCGGACGGCGGGTAATCAGCTTGGTTGTGCCGTCCATCCGCTGCGGTGCTTCTGATAGGCTTGGTGCAGATGATTGCGAGCCGAGGAAGAAGTAGAGCGATGAGCCTGAATGACCAGTGGATGCAGCGTGACCTGAACGTGCTTTGGCACCCCTGCACGCAAATGAAGGACCATGAGCAGTTGCCGCTGGTGCCGATCAAACGTGGCGAAGGCGTGTGGCTCGAGGACTTCGACGGCAAACGCTACCTCGACGCTGTCAGCTCCTGGTGGGTCAACGTGTTTGGCCACGCCAACCCGCGGATCAATCAGCGCATCAAGGATCAGGTCGATCAGCTGGAACACGTGATCCTCGCCGGCTTCAGCCATCAACCGGTGATCGAACTGTCCGAGCGCCTGGTCAAGATGACGCCCGCAGGCCTGAACCGGGTGTTCTACGCCGACAACGGCTCATCCTGCATCGAAGTTGCACTGAAAATGAGCTTTCACTACTGGCTCAATGTCGGCCAACCGGCGAAGAAGCGCTTCGTTACCCTCTCCAACAGCTACCACGGCGAAACCATCGCGGCGATGTCGGTAGGCGATGTGGCGCTGTTTACCGACACCTACAAGGCGCTGCTGCTCGACACCATCAAGGTGCCCAGCCCGGATTGCTACCACCGCCCCGAGGGCATGAGTTGGGAAGAGCATTCGCGCAATATGTTCCTGGCCATGGAACAGACCCTGGCCGAACATAGCCATGAAGTCGCGGCGGTGATTGTCGAGCCGCTGATCCAGGGCGCAGGTGGCATGCGCATGTATCACCCGATCTATCTCAAGTTGCTGCGCGAGGCCTGCGATCGCTATGGCGTGCACCTGATTCATGACGAGATCGCCGTCGGCTTCGGCCGCGCCGGGACGATGTTCGCCTGCGAACAGGCGGGTATCCGTCCGGATTTCCTCTGCCTGTCCAAAGCCCTCACCGGCGGCTATCTGCCGCTGGCCGCCTGTTTGACCACCGATGCGGTGTACCAGGCGTTCTACGACGACTACTCGACCCTGCGCGCCTTCCTCCACTCGCACAGCTACACCGGCAACCCGCTGGCCTGTGCCGCGGCTCTGGCGACCCTGGACATCTTCGAACAGGACAATGTAATCGAGGCCAACAAGGCCCTGGCCGCGCGAATGGCCAGCGCCACCGCGCACCTGGCCGACCATCCGCATGTCGCCGAAGTGCGGCAAACCGGTATGGCCCTGGCTATCGAGATGGTTCAGGACAAACCCAGCAAGACCGCCTACCCCTGGCAGGAACGTCGCGGCCTCAAGGTGTTCCAGCATGCGCTGGAACGTGGTGCACTGTTGCGGCCACTGGGCAGCGTGGTGTATTTCCTGCCACCGTACGTGATCACCCCTGAGCAGATCGACTTCCTCGCCGAGGTGGCCAGCGAGGGTATCGATATCGCCACCCGCACCTCGGTCAGGGTGGCGCAAGGCAATGCCAACTACCCCGGCTTTCGCGATCCGGGCTAAATACAGCCGTAGGGTGGATGACGCTTTATCCATCCACCATTGCGATATTACGGTGGATGAAAAGAGCGTCATCCACCCTACGGATATCCATGCGCACGGCGCACCCTAAGGCTAAAATTCGCGCCTTTATTCTAGGTTCACCTCTTATGCGCCTATCCCGTTTCTTTATCGATGCCCCCCTCGCCCTCGGCCAGCACGAGCTGCCGGAAGCCCAGGCCCACTACATCGGCCGCGTGCTGCGGCATGTCGTGGGCGATGCGGTGCAGCTGTTCGATGGCAGCGGCCAGGAGTACCGCGGCGAGCTGATCGAAGTGGGCAAGAAAAGCGTACGTGTCGAGTTGCGCGAAGCCTTTGCCGGCCAGATCGAATCACCGCTGCATACTCATTTGGGCCAGGGCCTGTCGCGCGGCGAACGCATGGATTGGGCAATTCAGAAAGCCACCGAACTGGGTGCCAACGAAATCAGCCTTATTGTCAGTGAGCGCTGCGAAGTGCGCCTCAAGGATGAACGCGCCGACAAGCGCATGGCGCACTGGCGGCAAGTGGCAATCAGCGCCTGCGAGCAATGCGGCCGCTCGGTGCTGCCGATCATTCACCCGCCCATCAGCCTTACAGATTGGCTGACGCAGGTTTCAGCTGACCTCAAGCTGGTGTTGCACCCGGTCGCCGAGCCCTGGGCCAGCCATCCGCAGCCTAAGTCACTGGCCTTTCTGATTGGCCCGGAAGGCGGCCTGAGTGACAACGAAGTAAGCCAGGCGAAAGCTCAGGGTTTTCACGCCGCGCGCCTCGGCCCCCGGGTACTGCGCACGGAGACCACGCCGGTAGTGGCGCTAAGCGTGGCGCAGCAGTTGTGGGGCGATTTCTAGGCCCACTTCAGCGCCATAAAAAAGCCCGCTAACGCGGGCTTTTTAGTTTGTCATCGGTCAGATCAATCCGGCATCCGCCAGCTTCTGCTCCAGACCAACCAGGTCCGGAATCCTCAGCACCGCCTCGCCAAATTGCACCGCATCCAGCTCCAACGGCGACAGGGCAACATCGGCGCGCTCCAGCTCGGCACCGACCTTGATCGAGCGCGGAATGCCCTGTACCAGCACGGCAACAAACTTAACCGCTGGGCGGCCGCCGAGGGCGTTGATCACCGCCACTCGTGAGCCTGGGCTGACGCTGACCTGGCCATCCGATGCCGCTTCGAACGACAGCAGCGGCAGGCGTAGATCACGCCAGGCAATCTGCCCGAGGAACCAGCTGGGCATGCCTTCACTAACCTGTGGCGCGCGATAAGGGATCAGCTCGGCCACCGCCACGTTGGGCAGCAGCAGAGTACGGTCAGTCAGCGGCATCAACAGACCGGCAAGGCTGTTGGCGCTGTTCTGCGTGGCGACGGCTTGGCTCATGGAAATTTCCTGTACAGGGCACAGCCCCGGATTATCGGCACTGCTCGGCCAGGTGATTGACCAGCGCTTCGGCCAGCTCGCGTGGATCACCACTGAAGCTGCTGTAGCCGCCTTCACGCAGGCTGTCCGGCATACTCGGGCTGGCGCAGCTGTCCGCGCGCTGCGTCCAGATCACGCTGCCCTGGCGACGTACATAGGCGGCTGCGGCACTGCCGTCGCTGCCCATGCCACTGAAGGCGATTACACCGCTCAGCGCACCAAAATGCTGGGCCAGATTAAGCATCATCTGATCGATCGAAGGACTATAGGGTTCAGGCCAGCCGCGCTCGGAAATCTGCATCTGGCCATCATCACTGAAACCCAGTTCATGACTGATCGGCACTACGACTACTTCACCGCAACGCACCGGGTCGCCATGCCGCGCCGGATTCACATGCCACTGGCTGTGGCGTCCCACTGCTTGCGGCAGCGCGCTCTCGAAACTTGCATCGATATGCTGGGCATAGACAAAGCCCACCGGCAGACCGCCCGGCAAGGCATCGAGAAAGGCTTTTACAGCAGCTGGGCCACCCAGGGAGGCCGCCAGCAACCACACCTGACGCGCCGGCTCGCCGGCTACCAGCGGGGTATCCGCCAGCGCGGCCGGAAGATCCAGAAGCGACGGCCGCTGCGCTTCAGCCAGCAAGGCTTCCAGGCTAGGGCCGACGGCCTGAGAAGGATCGCCGACCAGCTTCTTCAGTTTGCCAAACAGACGCCGCTCCCAGCGCGGGTAATTTTCCGAGTGACGCTCAGGTGCGTGGCCTTCGCCAAACAGCACCGGAGCCGAGGCGCTTTCCATCAGGCTGTCGACCAGCGGCAAGTCTTCCGACTGTGCCAGGTCAACCAGCCACAGGTCAGTTTCGCAGGCGTTCAAAGTTTCCTGATCAAGGCGCGCCGGGTCACTATTCATCACCACCTGATAGCCACTGCCGGTCAACGCCTGCTCCAGCACATGGCGCTGCAGCGAAGTATCGGCGATCACCGCGATGCGGGCTGCAGTTTTCTCACTCATTGCGGTTTACCGGGTGGCGGCCCACTAGTTGCTGAATGGTTTCAAGCAACAAGGACTCTTGGTAAGGCTTACCAAGGTACTCGTTGACGCCAATGCTCATGGCCCGCTCACGGTGTTTTTCACCGGTACGCGAGGTAATCATGATGATCGGCAGGTCTTTCAGGCCTTCATCATGGCGTACCAGGGTTGCCACTTCGAAGCCGTCCATGCGTGGCATTTCGATGTCCAACAGCATGATGTCGGGTTTGCGCTCCTGCAGCTGCGAGATGGCATCGACTCCGTCCTTGGCGGTCAGCACGTTCATGCCGTTACGCTCGAGCAGACGACTGGTGACCTTGCGTACGGTAACCGAGTCGTCGACCACCATGACCAGGGTCGGCCGATCCGCTTCGATCTCCGCCGCCGTTGCCGACTGCTTGAGCAGACGCGGTGTCTGTTGGGTAAGCAAATGTGCATGCAGCACACGGATGGTCGCCAGCAGGTCAAGAATCACCACCACACGACCGTCACCGAGGATGGTCGCACCGGAAATCCCGTGAACGCCGGCGAACTGCGGGCCAAGGCTCTTCACCACGATTTCCCGCGAGCCAGCCAGGGAGTCGACCTGCACAGCTACGGCATGCTCCTTGGAGCGCACCAGAATCACCGGCAGCGGCAGGCTCTGGCCCACCAGCTTGGGCTGCTGACCATTGTTCAGCAGGTCGCCCAGGTAACGCAGTTCATAGCTCTGCCCGGCGTACTCGAAGCGCGGCGCATCGGGAGCGTAATAGGCTTCCAGCTCGTACGGCGACACCCGCACGATACCTTCGATGGTGTTCAGCGGAATGGCGTAGAGGTCTTCACCCGACAGCACCATCAGCGCGCGGTTGACCGACACGGTAAACGGCAGGCGAATGGTGAAGGTGGTGCCGGTGCCCGGGATCGACTCGATGCTCATCGAACCGCCGAGCTGCTTGACCTCGGAGTGGACCACGTCCATGCCCAAGCCACGGCCGGATATCTGCGTCACTTTCTCGGCGGTAGAGAAACCGGCCTCAAGGATAAACTGCAGCACTTCGTAGTCGGTCAGATCCGAGTCGGCGTCCATCAAGCCGCGCTCGATGGCCTTGCGCCGCACCGCTTCCAGGCGAATACCGCCGCCGTCATCGGCCAGGGTCAGAACGATATCGCCGCCCTCACGACCCAGCGCCAGGCGAATGGTGCCCTGCTCCGGCTTGCCGGCAGCACGACGCACGTCGGCAGCTTCGATGCCGTGGTCGACCGCGTTACGCAGCATGTGTTCCAGCGGCGCGACGATGCGTTCGAGTACGGTACGGTCCATCTCCCCTTCGGCGTTGCCGACGACAAACTCGACTTGTTTGCCCAACTCACCGGAAACCTGCCGCACGATACGGCGCAGACGCGGCACCAGACGGTCGAAGGGCACCATGCGCGTGCGCATCAGGCCTTCCTGCAGTTCGGAGTTGACCCGCGCTTGTTGCAGCAGCAGGGTTTCCGCATCGCGGTTACGCGCGGCCAGGGTTTCTTTCAGGTCGAGCAAGTCGGAAGCGGACTCGAACAATGCACGCGAAAGCTGCTGCAA
The DNA here is from genome assembly GCF_900105355.1 of Pseudomonas anguilliseptica. Taxonomy (NCBI): domain Bacteria; kingdom Pseudomonadati; phylum Pseudomonadota; class Gammaproteobacteria; order Pseudomonadales; family Pseudomonadaceae; genus Pseudomonas; species Pseudomonas anguilliseptica. The sequence continues at coordinate 2,298,134 of NZ_FNSC01000001.1, read as the reverse complement.
CTGCGAGTGACGGTCCATTTCCAGCGGGTCGAAATCCTCGTAGCCCATACGCTCGGCCTCAGCCTCAATACGGCTGAGGATCTGCGCCTGGGTTTCGGTATCGAGGCGACGCAACTGATCGCGCACGCGGTCGATGGTGGCTTCCATCTCACTCAGGGTGAAACCGAAGTCACTCACCTGCTGCTCGACCCGTCCGCGGAAAATCGAGGTCTCACCGGCCAGGTTGACCAGACCTTCAAGCAATTCGGCCGGCACCTTGACCAGCTCCTGCGGCGCACGCCGCGAAGCAGCTTCCTGCGCAGCTTCTTCGGCACGCCGGACGAACGGCAATACCTTGGCCACCAACTCCTGCGCCGGCATGGCACTGGCTGCAACAATCGGGGGGCTCAGCTCCGCCAGGCGCGGGGCTTGCTCGGCCACTGGTGCAGGCGCTTGCTGGCTTGCCGTATCGGCCACCAGGCTGCCATTCAGACGCTGACGCAGCGCGTCGAGCTCCTGCTGCAAGCCTTCGAAGCCTGACTGTACGTCGACAAACAGGCTCTGCGGCCAAGGCGCGCCCTGGGCTTGCGCTTCGGTCAGGTGCTGCTCGAGGCTGTGGGTCAAATCGCCCAGGCGCTTCTGCCCAGTCAGACGCGCACCACCTTTGAGGGTATGCAGGATGCGCAGCATATCGTCGATGGCGGCACCGTCCTCACGGTCAGCCTCCCAACGACCGATGGCGACTTCCATGGCTTCCAGCAGGTCATCACCTTCCTCGAGGAAGATATCGAGGATGTCCGACTCGGCATCGTCATCCTGCTGGGTTTCGGCGGCCTTGAGAGCAACCGCAGACGGCATGCTCAGTTGCTCATCCGGGTTGGCACGGAAGCGCTTGATGGTTTCGATCAGCGTCTCGCCACTCGGCACGCCGCGCTTGCCACGTACCGCTTCGAGCATCTCGGCCAGGCTGTCGTGACACGCCTGAAGCAGAGTAAACAGGTCCTGGCTGGCGCATAAACGCCCTTGGCCAAGGCCTTCATAGAGGAATTCCAGCTCGTGGGCCAGGTCACCAATCTCGCGGATTTCGGCCATACGTGCACCACCCTTGAGGGTGTGCAAATCACGCTGCAGCGACTCCAGCTCCAGGCTGTTGTTGACGTCGCCCATCCAGCGTTGCAACGCAGCACCGGCGCTGTCGATGATGTCGAAACCTTCCTCAAGGAAGATTTCCACCAACTCTGGATCACGCTCGTCATCAAAGACGGCAGGCGCAGCAGCGACCGCAACCGGTTCGGGCTCTGGCTCTGGCTCTGGCTCTGGCTCTGGCTCTGGCTCTGGCTCTGGCTCAGTGTCAGGGAGCTCAGCTGACTCGACTTCATTTTCAACAGCAAAGTCGACCAATGGCGGCTCATCGAGTTCTACAGCGGGTAACTCGAACTCGTCGATTTCCGGCGTTTCGGTTACCACCGGCTCGCTATCCATTGGCTCCTGCGGTGCATCGGCCAGGCTGCCAAAGTCGATCTCATCTTCAATCTCTGGCAGCTCAGCAGGCTCAGGCTCTGTCAGATCAAACGACTCGATCATCGGCACGGCTTCGGCTTCGGCTTCGGCTTCGGCTTCGGCTTCGGCTTCGGCTTCGGCTTCGGCTTCGGCAACAGGCTCGGAGATAGCCGGGCTCACAGGCAAGCTTTGCCCGCCACTCTGGCGGAAACTGCGAATGGCTTCGATCAATTCCTGCGGCGAATGCATGGCGGCGCGCACCTGCAGCTGCTCCAGCAGTTGCGCCAGAGAGTCATGGCTCTGCTGCAGCAGATTCGCCAGTGGCTGCGAGAAGCTGTAGCGGCGATCGACCAGGCCTTCGTACAAGGATTCGAGTTCATGAGCGAGATCGCCAATCGGGCGAATCTCGGCCATGCGTGCACCACCCTTGAGGGTATGCAGGTCACGTTGCAGCGAGGACAGCGCCGCCTTGTTGTCCGTGTCGGCCAACCAGCGCTCCAGCGCCTGGCCGGCGCTCTCCAGGATATCGACCGCTTCTTCGAGGAAGATCGACACCATTTCTTCGTCAAGCGCGTCGTAAAGCGAAGCTGCCGACGGTTCGGCCAGCGCTTCACTCTCGGCCTCAGCAGGCGCAGGCAGTTCTTCAACGTAGGGTGCGTCGAGCTCAAGCGGTTCAATCAGCTCATCTGGCTCAACCGGGCTGAGCTCTTCCAGCGCGGCAGTGGCATCAGCCAGCTCAACAATCTCGATACCGCCGTCGCCGTTGTTCGACAGTAACGCCAGGGTGTCTGGAACCAGCGCCTCCATCAGCAAGTTGCGCAGGGCGGTCACGCGCTCAGGAGCGGCACTCACCTGCAGCCCGGCAGCAACCTGATCCATCATGCCGATCAGGGTTTCATGTGCCTGTTCGGCTTCGCTGAAGAAGCGCTCGCTGACCGCCAGGCGGCCGTCTTCAACCGCACCATAGAGGTCGAGCAGGGCCTCGCAGAGTTCATCAATCTGCGGTAATTCGGCCATCTCAGCGCCACGGCCCAAGGTGGTCAGCTCGTCCAGCAGGGAACTCAGTTCCTGACGCTCGGCCGGGTGCTCGCGCCATTTTCGCAGCAGATCCTCGGCATCCAGCAGGATATCCATGCCTTCGGCGAGGAAGATGCTGATCATCTGCGGATCGCGCTTATCACCCTGATCACTTTGGCGGCTGTTTTCGGCATGCTCAAGGCGGTCACTGTGCAGCTTCTGCACGCGCTCAAGGAACTCGGCAGCACCCGGTAAAACGGCCAGCGGCTGGCTTTCCAGCTGCTCAAGACCCAGACGGAAGAGTTTTTCGGCACTGCTGAGCAGTTCGGCTTCTGCCAGATCCATCGGGATCAGGTTGGTCTTGAATTCCTTGACCAGCTTTTCCAGCGGCGAAGCAATCTCGGCCATCGGCTGAATACCGGCCATCGAGGCACTGCCCTTGAGGGTGTGCAGGGCACGCTGCAGATCATCAGTGACCGGCTGCGGCAATTCCTGGGCACAGTCAGCCAGGAAGCCAACCAGGGTGTCGAGGTGCATTTCCGCTTCGTTGCGGAAAATCTCCAGCAACTGCGGATCTAGCCCGTCTTCATCCTCAACAACTTCGTCGGTAGCAACTGGACTGCCCTCGGTCTCCGCTACCAGCTCAACCGGGGCTTGAGGTTTTGGGAGGCTTCGGCCTTTAGCCAAGGCGTGCGCCGTCGCGCCCAGATGATCAACATCGTCACGCTGACGTTGCGTTTTATTGGCAAATTCATCGACCTGGGCCGGCATCAGCGCGACCACATCGGCGATCACCTGCTGAACCTCAGCCCCAGGTTGAATACTGCGGTCGAGCACGCGGTTGAGCAGGTTCTCAATCGACCAGCCCAGCTCGCCAATCACCAGAGCACGGACCATGCGCCCACTGCCCTTGAGGGTGTGGAAGGCGCGGCGGATTTCGGTCAGCGCATCCTTGTTGTCAAGGTCGGCGCACCACTGCGGGAAGTACTCGCCAATGGTTTCCAATACCTCACCCACTTCTTCGATAAAGACTTCCAGCAGCTCTTCATCGATCGGTTCTTCATCAGCCGGGGGCGGCAGTAGGCTTGGCGGTACATCGTGGGCAGGCGGGTTAATCGCCTGCACCGGAGCGGCCATCACATCCGCCATCGACAACGCTTTCTCGGCAACAGCCTGCTCGGGCTCTTCGCTCAGCGGAGCACTGGGCAGCTCGACCTCTGGCAACTCAAGGGCGGCCAGTTCAGCTTCATTCCACTTGGCCGGGCTGTCACTTTCATCAAGCTCAAAGCTGCCGAGTTGCAGCTCTTCACCGATGAACAGCTGTTCTTGCTGAGTGTCAGCGAGCGGCAGAGGCTCGGCATCAGGCAGGTCGATACTGAAATCAATCAGTTCAAGATCAGCCGGCGGCGCTTCGTTAGCCCACTCAGCCTCACCGGATGGCGCCTCAATCGTTGTCGAGTCCAGATCGGCAAACTCGGCACTGAAATCATCAGTCAGATCCAGGGACAAGGGCTCTTCGACAACCGACTCAAGGCTCGGCTCGACCTCGGCTGTTGGCTCCGCCTCGGCACTGAGCACTTCCATATCGTCCAGTGGATCAGCCAATGGCGCGATGGACTCTACTGGCGGCTCGACACGATCGAGAATCGAAGGCTTTTCTTTCAACGGATAACCCAGGCTTTCCAGGCTTTCTTCTGCCACATCGAGAATCAGGTCGCCTTGGGTCGCATGGTCTTCAGCCAAACGCTCGAGGTAGTACTCGACACTGGTGATGGCATCCGCCAGGGTGTCGAGGTTCTGCCAGTTGGGCACGGCCTTGCGCGCTAGCAGCTGCTCCTGAATATAGCGATTGCAGGCATTCAGCAGGTCAGCGGCACGCTGCAGCGGGATCATTGCCAGACCGCCACGCACTTGAGTCAGCAAATCGGGAACACGGGCCAGGTGCTCGTGATTCCACTGCGAGGCGATAAATTCGATGATCGCGTCTTTGGCCTGTTCCAGACCGTTACGCGCTTCCTTGATCACCAGCTGGTGAATCTGCGCAACGTCGGTGGTCGGCAGATGGCTTTCTTCACGTCCGCCGTCCTGTGCAGGGCCGACCATGCCGGCCAGGGTGGCTTCGACATAGAGCAAAGCGCCGGCAACATCCATCAGCACCGCATCGCTCGGCTCGCCCTGGCCCTGGCCCTGGCCCTTGGACAGACCGTTAACTACATCGAGCTGATCGACAATAACTTTGCGCGGCTGGCCGAAACCCAACACCGCAAGGGTGTCGGCAATCTGCTTGAGGGGTGCGGCAAGCGCATCCAGATCAGCGACCTGGGTACGGTCACTGCGCACGAACAGATCGAGGCTGTCCTTAACCCGCACCAGCTCTTCACACAGCGCCGCTACCACCGAACGCATGGCGTCACGGTCCGGACCAGCCAGGCGAGCCCGCTCTTCGTCGACAACATCGTTGTCCGGCAGCGCATCGTCGAGACGATATTGCTCTTTGAGGTTGCGCACGCGCGGCGACTGCGCCGACGACTTGGCCACATAAAACAGCAGGTTCTTGCTCAGCTCGTCGGGAGCGGCCTGGTTAAGGCCATCAGCGCCCTGTTCGAGCAGGCGCTTGAGTTCCTTATCGACCTGACGCAACAGAGTACGAATCGAGGAGCCATTAGCCACGCTGCCATTGGCCAGTCCTTCGACCACGCCCGAGGCGATCTGCCACAGCGGGCCGAGCGGTGAGTCCTTGCATAGGTTTTCCAGGCGTGCGAAAACCCGTGCCATATAACCCAAATTGGTCGGCAAGTCCTGGCTGCGAATGACCCCGACCAGGACCATTTGCAGCATTTGCCGCAGCTTGCGCAGCAACACCGGTAGTTCAGCGGTGCGCAGCTGGTCAATGGTTTCATGGGGCAGCGCTGGCGTGCGGCCGGACATATCCGGGGCAAACAGGCTGGTTTCCGACAGCAGTTTTTCCCCACGCGCAGCGCGCAGGTCGTTGAGCAGAGGCAGCACGACCATCGGCAGGTCGCGGCGGGCAGTCTGGATACGGTCAAGGTACACCGGCAGCTGCAGAATCGACTGCATCAGCACTTCCAGAGCTTCGCCCTGGTTGGTCACGCGGCCGTCGATCAGGGCACCGGCCAGCTGCTCCATTTCCTCAGCCAGCAGCGCCGCGCCGAAAAACTCGACCATCTGCAAGGTGCCGAGCACCTGATGCACATAGGTCTGGCAGAAACGCATACGCGTAGCGTCCTGGGGGTTCTCGACGAACGCCTCCAGCGCCTGACGCGCCTGCTTCAGGGTTTCCGCGATCTCGCCCTTAACCCATTCCAGGGCGACATAATCGTGCCGATCACCCATAGCCACTCCACTCATATACTTGGCTCTTCTGCCTTATCAAGCTGCTGAAAAACTACCTGCGTTGCCATTGCTGCCTTAAAAGCAGGCTCGAATGCGAGCCCAGTCGAACTGCTCATTTACAGCTCGTAAACTCCGCGTTCTCGCCTGCTCTTGCCTTGCACTGGCTGCCTCGCTTACGTTTTTCAACAGCCTGTTATCCCTTGCGGGTAAACGCCAGAACTCGCTCGTCGGCTACCGGGATCAACTCCGGATGCTGCCAACCTGCCACTTCGCCCACTCCCACCACCAGTAGTCCTCCAGGCACCAGGCGCTCAGCCAGGCGGTTGAGGATCTCGCGGCGACGCCAGCGACGAAAATAGATCAACAAGTTCTGACAAAAAATAACGTCCATACCGGACATCGGTGCCTTAGCCAGCTCCAGCACATTGAGCCGGGCGCAACACACGCGCGCGGCCAGATTCGGCACCACTTTGAAACGTCCATCGTCCTGGGCCAGGAAGTAACGCTGGCACAGATCGTCATCCAACTGCTCCAGACGGCGCGCGCCGTACTGGCCATCACGCGCCTTGCTCAAGGCATTCAGGCTGATATCGGTGCCTGTTACCCCGAAATGATCCGGGTGTTCACTTTCACGCAGGACCTCGGACGCGCTGATGGCCAGCGAATAAGGCTCTTCGCCGCTGGCACAGCCAACGCTCCACAGCTCCCATGGCTGCGTCAAGCCCTGCTGCAAACGTTCGCGCAAATAGCTTTCGAGCACCTCAAAGGAAGGGCGATGACGAAAGAAACGGGTTTCCTGCACAGTCAGCCGATCCAGCAGGGTCGACCACTCCACCGCACCGCGGGGGCCGTCGGTTACCTGCCGGTAGTACGTGGCGTAATCCATCACGCCCAGCTCGCGCATCCGCGCACTCAGATTGGTTTGCAGAAACGCCCGGCGCCGTTCATTGAGAACAACCCCGGTACGCTCCTCAAGCAGCGTCTGCCAGTCACGAAATTCCGTGACTGTCATATCTGCCAGAGGCTGCAAGGCCCAGACGCCTGACTGCATGTCGTACCCCTCGCTCACGGCCATAGTCCTTGTGCGACAGGCTTTTCAGCCTGCCGCGCAGCACCTGATTAAGCCTGTTCCCCACCCGGCAAGGTAAAGCCGGATACCGACTTACGCATCTCACTGGCCATCTTGGCCAGGTTACCAATGCTCTTGGCGGTGGCAGTGGTACCGGAGGACGTTTGCGAGGTGATCTCCTGGATCACGTTCATCGTGTTGGAAATGTGGCCCGCCGACGATGCCTGCTGGCGGGCAGCGTTGGAGATGTTCTGAATCAAGGCCGCGAGGGTCTTGGATACCTTCTCGATCTCTTCCAGCGCGACCCCGGCGTCCTGCGCCAGACGAGCACCGCGCACCACTTCGGAAGTCGTTTGCTCCATCGAGATAACGGCTTCGTTGGTGTCGGTCTGAATCGTCTTAACCAGCGCCTCGATCTGCTTGGTTGCAGCAGAGGAACGTTCTGCGAGGCGTTGTACTTCGTCCGCTACCACGGCGAAGCCTCGACCCGCGTCACCGGCCATGGAGGCCTGGATCGCGGCGTTCAGTGCGAGGATGTTGGTCTGGTCAGCAATGTCGTTAATCAGGCTAACGATGTCACCGATCTCCTGGGACGACTCACCGAGGCGCTTAATACGCTTGGAGGTGTCCTGGATCTGCTCACGGATGTTATCCATGCCGGTGATGGTGTTGTGCACCACTTCGTTGCCCTTGTTGGCGATGGCTACGGAACGTTCCGCTACCGCGGAGGACTCCGAGGCGTTCGCCGATACCTGGTCAATCGACACGGCCATTTCGTTGATCGCGGCAGAAGCACCGGCAATTTCCTGGGCCTGGTGCTCGGAAGCTTCGGCCAGGCGCATCGCCGTGGCCTGGGTTTCCTGGGCCGCACCGGCTACCTGAACGGCGGCCAGGTTAATCGTTGCTACCAGGTCACGCAGCTGGTCGATGGAGTAGTTGATAGAGTCAGCGATGGCACCGGTAAAGTCTTCGGTTACCGTCGCGGCCACGGTCAAGTCACCGCCTGCAAGGTCGGCGATTTCGTCGAGCAGTCGCAGAATCGCCGCCTGGTTACGTTCGTTCTTCTCAGCGGTAGACGCCAGACGACGGTTGGTTTCCCGCACCATCACCAGGCCGATCAGGATGATCGAACCAAGCGCCAGAGCGCCAAGCACATAACCAATCAGGGTGTTGATAGCACGGCCGGTGGCCAGGTCATCAAAACCGACAGCCAGCTCAGAAGCTTTGTCCAACAGGGTCTGCGAAACACTGAAGATCACGTTGGCCGATTCACGCACCCGGAACAGTTCAGGCGAGGTTTCGAGAATCTCGTCCACCGAACCGGATACGAATTCGAACAGTTCGGAAATTTCCGCCAGACGCTCGAGGGCTTCCTCGTCGCCTACCTGGGTGATTTCCATGGCGGCGTTGCCTTCAAGCATCGCACTCAATACCCGACCGAAGAGGCTGGCATCACGACCGAACATGTCAGCGGCCTGTACCGAGTCCTGGTCACCGGCCAGTACCTTGTTTACCGAACCCAGAATACGTTCTGCCAGCAAGGATTGACGCTGAGCTACCGAAACCTGAGCTGCCGGCGCACCGCTTTCCAGCAGGATGTCGACCACTTCTTCGTACTCGACCTGCAGCTGCGGAATGGTTTCTGCCAGGGTGGCAGCTACCTGATGCAGCGACAATACGGTCTGTTCGTTGGCCAAGATGGCGTCGGTGTTCTGCCGCAGCGTACCCCAGTCCTGCTGTACTACAGCAATCTGTGGCTGCAGGGATTCCGGCGCTGCGGGCAGCCCAGTTTCCTCGTTACCATCGGTCAGATAACCCCAGCGAGTCTGGAAGTCGTTACGCGCATCGCGCAGCAAGGCGAACGCTTCGGCCGTACCGGCCGCCGCTTCCGTGGAGTTCTTCGCGATACGCTGGGAGAGTACGCGCAGCTCACCGGCGTGGCCGATGTACTCCGTGTCGTAGTTGGATTGGGTGTTGATGTAGGCGAAGTTGGCGAACAACAGCACGATCGAGACAATCAGGACAATAAACAGCCCTGCGATCAATGTGCTACTGCGCGCACCTGCTAACAAATTACCTGCATTTAGTTTTTTCATTTACTGGCCCCCGCCTTGACCGACCGCACTACGGTTCCCATGTAATGCCAAAAGGCCGACAAAGCCGACCCCACCGATAAACTGTTAATACGCCACGTCGAGAAAACCCGGGTTCTGGGCCAGCGCGTGTGGGCTGAACACCAACCAGGGCTGTTCACGTTGAAATACTCCGTGGATAAAAGGTGCTATGGACGCCTCGAGCGGTGGCAACTGCTCGGAGAAGGTATCCACAGGAAAATGCTGCATGCCAAATACTTCATCGACCGCAAGGCCGGCAAAGACTTCTTGGTGGTCGACCACCAGCACTCGGCGCTTCTTGCGCAGTGGCGACAGCTCATTGCCGAAGAACCCACACAGGTCCATCACCGGCAGTAGGCGACCACGCACGTTGGCCACGCCTTTGACCCAGTTTTTCACACCAGGCAACAGGGTATGGCGCGGCTCATGCAACACCTCGCCAACTTCGCCCATGGGCGCGACAAAAAAACGCTCGCCCATACGAAAACCGATGCCGCTCCAGGTCTGCACAACCGCTTGCTGCGAAGGCAAGCCAGCAGCCAGTGAACGACAGAGCCTGTCGATATCCTGGAGGGTTTGAAAAGGTGTTTGCGCGTCCGACATGCCAGCTGCGGCCTTATTCTTTTTAATTGCGGACTGACCTGGTATTAACCGGCCAATACCGCATTCAAGGTTTTAACCAGGGTTTCTTCATCAACCGGCTTGGTCAGGTAATCCTTCGCACCCTGGCGCTTACCCCAAACCCTGTCGGTTTCCTGATCCTTGGTGGTGACGATAATCACCGGAATGTGGCTGGTGTCCGCATCCTTGGTCAGCTGACGGGTCGCCTGGAAGCCATTGAGGCCCGGCATGACGATATCCATCAGCACGGCGTCGGGCTTTTCCTGGCGAGCCAGAGCAACGCCGTCGGCACCATTTTCCGCCTTGAGTACCTGATGGCCGTGCTTTTCCAGCATGGCGGTCAGTTTGTACATTTCAGTCGGCGAGTCATCAACAATCAGAATTCGAGCCATGGTGTTTCCCAATACTTTAAAAAGGCGCTCAGCTGTTCAGCCAGGCGTCAGGACGCTTGTTCCACCGGTACAAAGTCAGGCACATGGGCTTTGATCGCACCGAGCAGCTCTTCTTTACTGAAGGGTTTGGTCAGGTATTGATCGGAACCGACAATGCGCCCTTTGGCTTTGTCGAACAGACCGTCTTTGGAAGACAGCATGATCACCGGAGTGGATTTGAAAGCGCTGTTGTTCTTGATCAAGACACAGGTCTGATAGCCATCGAGCCGCGGCATCATAATGTCGACAAAGATGATGCTCGGATGGGTATCGGCGATCTTTGCCAAAGCATCGAAGCCGTCAACTGCAGTAATCACCTCGCAGCCCACCTTTTTCAGCAGGGTTTCCGCGGTACGACGAATCGTTTTCGAATCGTCGATCACCATCACCCTCAAACCCTCGGAATGCTGTTCCATGTTTGCCCTACCATCGCCTCGGTGAGTCGTTATTTTTGCGTTATATCAGTGCGCCTGAGGCCCTGCCACCGACGGGCTAAAACCCAATCGTCGGGCCTTTTTAGCACACTCTCCAGATGCAATCTATAAGCCGCGCGGGGCCAAGTTTTTTCCTTGACCACCCGACTTGTCAGCGCCACTCTGACGCCACATCACGTCTTAGCACACTTTAATCGCTGCCATTTTACGGAGAACACCGCCATGAGCGTCCGCCTCGGCATTGTCATGGACCCCATCGCCCAGATCGCATTCAAGAAGGACAGTTCGCTGGCCATGTTGCTGACCGCCCAAGCGCGCGGCTGGACCCTCTTCTATATGGAGCAGAAAGATCTTTACCAAACCAAGGGCGAAGCACGCGCTCGACTTTCAGAGCTTAGCGTATACAACGACCCTCAGCGCTGGTTCGAACTGGGTAACGAGCACGATATCGCATTAAGCGAGCTGGACGTGATCCTGATGCGCAAGGATCCGCCCTTCGATAACGAGTTTGTCTACTCCACCTACTTGCTGGAACAAGCCGAGCAAGCGGGCGTTCTGGTGGTCAACCGCCCGCAAAGTCTGCGCGACTGCAATGAAAAGTACTTTGCCACCCAGTTCAGCCAATACACTCCGCCGACCGTGGTCAGCCGTAGGGCCGACATTCTGCGCGAGTTTGCCAAAGAGCAGCGTGACATCATTCTCAAACCCCTCGATGGAATGGGCGGATCGATGATATTTCGTCACCGCGAAGGCGATCCAAACCTTTCCGTGATTCTCGAGACCCTGACCAACCATGGCCAGCAGCAGATCATGGCCCAAGGTTACCTGCCCGAAATCAAGGATGGTGACAAGCGCATCCTGATGATCGACGGCGAGCCGGTGCCTTATTGCCTGGCACGCATTCCAGCGGCAGGCGAAACCCGCGGCAACCTTGCCGCCGGCGGCCGCGGCGAAGCCCGACCGCTGAGCGAGCGCGACCGTGAAATCGCGGCCGCAGTCGGCCCAACCCTGCGTGAGAAAGGCCTGCTGTTTGTCGGCCTGGACGTGATCGGTGAGCACCTGACCGAGATCAACGTGACCAGCCCGACCTGCATCCGCGAGATCGACGCTGCTTTCGATACACGTATCGGCGAGCAGCTGATGAACAAGATTGCCGAGAAGCTCAATGCGCGCAGTGCTTCATAGACTTTTCCATGCGCCCTCGGCAGACTGCGCGGCAACCTGAGCAGACCCGATATGCGATGAACGCAGCAGCCCAACTCCCTGAACTTTCCAGCGCCGGCGTACAGCCGGCTGACCGCCTGGGCTTTACCCTGTTTCTCGCTGCGGTGCTGCACGCTGCACTGATCCTCGGCCTGGGCTTTACCCTGGCCGAGCCGAGCCAGATCAGCAAAACCCTGGAAATCACCCTGTCCACCTTCAAGAGCGAAGAAAAGCCCAAAGAGGCCGATTTCCTCGCCCAAGACAACCAACAAGGCAGTGGCACTCTGGAACATAAGGCCGCACCGAAAACCACCGAGCAGGCACTGTTTCAGGACAGCGAAGTCAAGCGCATCACCCCGCCGACCTCGCCGCAACAGCCAGCAGTACGCCAGCAAGCACCGAAAGCCGCCGTCGCCACCCGCGCCCCACAGCAGCAGAAAACCCCGGTAAAGCGCGAAGAAGCCAAGCCAACGCCGCAGGCCCGACCGGCACCGGTGTTCGACAGCGCTCAGTTGTCGTCGGAGATCGCCAGCCTGGAGGCCGAGCTGGCTCAGGAAGTTCAGCAATACGCCAAGCGCCCGAAGATTCACCGCCTCAACGCTGCCTCAACCATGCGCGACAAAGGCGCCTGGTACAAAGACGAATGGCGCAAGAAGGTCGAGCGGGTCGGCAACCTGAATTACCCCGATGAAGCACGCCGCCAGGGCATCTACGGCAGCCTGCGCCTGCTGGTGTCGATCAACCGCGACGGCACCCTGTACGAAGTGCAGGTGCTGGAATCCTCCGGCCAGCGCCTGCTCGATCAGGCCGCCCTGCGCATCGTGCGCCTGGCCGCGCCGTTCGCCCCGTTTACCGCCGACCTGGCCGATGTCGACCGCCTGGAAATCATCCGAACCTGGCGTTTCGAGCGCGGCGACCGTCTGTCGAGCAACTGAATCTGCGCACGGCGCTTGAGGCTTGCCGCTCGAAGCTCCAAACTAACGCCATGAAAGACGCCAGCCCCAGCTACCTCAAGCACCACTTCCTGATTGCCATGCCGCACATGGCCGATCCGCATTTTGCGCAGACCGTCACCTACCTGATTGATCACAACGAACACGGGGCCATGGGCCTGGTGATCAACAAACCCAACGGCCTCAACCTGGCTGACGTACTCGAACAATTGCGTCCGGATGACGAGCCGCCCGTGCTTTGCCAGAGCTTACCGATCTTCACCGGCGGCCCGGTACAAACCGATCGCGGCTTTGTCCTGCACCCCAGCGGCCCGCAGTTTCAGGCCACTCTGGAGCTGGGCGAACTGGGCCTGTCGACCTCTCAAGACGTGCTGTTCGCCATTGCCGATGGCACAGGCCCGGAGAAATATCTGATCACCCTCGGCTATGCCGGCTGGGAGGCCGGGCAGCTGGAAGCCGAGCTGACCGACAACGCCTGGCTGACCTGCCCGGCTGACCACGCCATCCTCTTCGACCTGCCTTTCGACCAGCGTCTTAACGCCGCGGCTGCGCGCCTGGGCGTCAACCTCAGCCTGCTTACCTCACAAGCCGGACACGCTTGATGGCCGAGGCGAATCCAAAACCGCTGCGCCTGCTGCTGGGCTTCGATTACGGCAGCAAACAGATCGGCGTTGCCGTCGGCCAGGTGATCACCGGCCAGGCCCGCGGGCTGTGCATCCTCAAGGCGCAGAACGGCGTGCCGGACTGGCAGAAAGTCGAGGCGCTGATCAAGGAATGGCAGCCGGACGCCATAGTCGTCGGCCTGCCGCTGAACATGGATGGCACGAAAAGCGAGATGAGCGACCGCGCCGAGAAATTCGCCCGCCGCCTTAACGGCCGCTTCAACCTGCCCGTGCACACCCACGACGAACGCCTGACCACCTACGAGGCCAAGGGCCAGCGCTTGCAACAGGGACAGAACAGCGGCTACCGCGAACGCCCGGTCGACGCACTGGCCGCCGCCTTACTCCTGCAAGGTTGGCTTGAAGAAAATTGCCTGGGCTGACGCCTACTAAGATTGCATCTGGAGTGTTGCCATGAGCTTACCCAACCCGGCCGAACTGCTACCGCAAATGGCCGCGGCCCTGACCGGCCACCTGAATCAGCGGCAGATCAGCGAACCGCGCTTTATTGGCATCCGCACCGGCGGCGTCTGGGTTGCCCAGGCGCTGCTGGAAGCCCTAGGCCGCGACGACGCGCTGGGCATCCTCGATGTGTCCTTCTACCGTGACGACTTCACCCAGAATGGCCTGCATCCGCAGGTGCAGCCGTCCGAGCTGCCGTTCGAGATCGAAGGCCAGCACCTAGTGCTGATCGATGACGTGCTGATGAGTGGCCGTACCATCCGCGCCGCGCTCAACGAGCTGTTCGATTACGGCCGCCCGGCCAGCGTGACCCTGGTCAGCCTGCTTGACCTGAATGCCCGCGAGCTGCCGATTCGCCCGGATGTGGTCGGTGCCACGCTGTCGCTGGCAGCGGATCAGCGGGTAAAATTGTCCGGCCCCACGCCGCTGACCCTCGAACTCCAGACGCTTGCCCACTGAGACTCGCCAGATGACGACCATAGCCGCCAAGCGCCCGCTGCAGCTGAATGACCAAGGCCAACTCCGCCACTTCCTGTCCCTCGACGGCCTGCCACGCGAGCTGCTGACGGAGATCCTCGACACCGCCGACTCCTTCCTCGAAGTCGGCGCCCGCGCGGTGAAGAAAGTCCCGCTGCTGCGCGGCAAGACCGTGTGCAACGTGTTCTTCGAGAACTCCACACGCACCCGCACCACCTTCGAGCTGGCGGCCCAGCGCCTGTCAGCCGACGTGATCAGCCTCAATGTATCGACCAGTTCGACCAGCAAGGGCGAAACCCTGTTCGACACCCTGCGCAATCTGGAAGCCATGGCTGCCGACATCTTCGTCGTGCGCCACGCCGACTCCGGTGCCGCACACTTTATCGCCGAGCACGTGTGCCCCAACCTGGCGATCATCAACGGCGGCGACGGCCGTCACGCCCACCCGACCCAGGGCATGCTCGACATGCTGACGATTCGGCGGCACAAGGGCGGTTTCGAGAACCTCTCGGTAGCCATCGTCGGCGACATCCTGCACTCGCGGGTAGCCCGCTCGAACATGCTGGCGCTGAAGACCCTTGGCTGCCCGGACATTCGCGTGATCGCGCCGAAAACCCTGCTGCCGGTTGGCATCGAGCAATACGGAGTGACCGTCTACAGCGACATGACCGCTGGCCTCAAGGACGTCGACGTGGTGATCATGCTGCGCCTGCAGCGTGAGCGCATGACCGGCGGCCTACTGCCCAGTGAAGGCGAGTTTTACCGCCTGTTCGGCCTGACTGAGGAGCGCCTCAAGCTGGCCAAACCGGATGCCCTGGTGATGCATCCGGGCCCGATCAACCGCGGCGTGGAAATCGAATCGGCGGTGGCCGACGGCCCGCAGTCGGTGATTCTCAACCAGGTCACCTACGGCATCGCCGTGCGCATGGCCGTGCTGTCCATGGCCATGAGCGGGCAGACCGCGCAGCGCCAACTCAATCAAGATGCCGAGGAGCAGAACTGATGCGTATGCGTATCCTCGAGGCCCGGGTGATCGACCCCAGCAGCGGCTTCGATCAGCAGACTGATCTGTACATCGAAGGCGGCAAAATCATCGCCATCGGCCAGGCTCCGACCGGTTTCGTCGCCGAACAGAGCATCGAAGCCCAGGGCCTTGTTGCCGCGCCTGGCCTGGTCGACCTTAACGTCGCCCTGCGCGAGCCGGGTTACAGCCGCAAAGGCAGCATCGCCACGGAAACCCTGGCGGCGGCCGCCGGCGGTGTGACCAGCCTGTGCTGCCCACCC
The DNA here is from genome assembly GCF_900105355.1 of Pseudomonas anguilliseptica. Classification (NCBI taxonomy): domain Bacteria; kingdom Pseudomonadati; phylum Pseudomonadota; class Gammaproteobacteria; order Pseudomonadales; family Pseudomonadaceae; genus Pseudomonas; species Pseudomonas anguilliseptica. Next base: position 2,282,574 of record NZ_FNSC01000001.1, on the reverse strand, counting down.
TTTACCAAACCGGTGCTGGATACTCCGACCGTGGCCGAACTGATTCTCGACCGCGCCCGCGAGGCCGGACACACCAAGGTGTTCCCGATTGGAGCCCTGAGCAAAGGCCTGGAAGGCGAGCAGCTGGCCGAACTGGTCGCGCTGCGCGACGCCGGTTGCGTGGCTTTCGGCAACGGCCTGAACAGCTTCCGTAACAATCGCACCCTGCGCCGCGCCCTGGAATATGCTGCGACTTTCGACCTGACGGTGATCTTCCACTCCCAGGACCATGACCTGGCCGAGGGCGGCCTGGCCCACGAAGGTGCAACGGCGAGTTTCCTCGGCCTGCCGGGCATTCCCGAAACGGCCGAGACGGTGGCCCTGGCCCGCGACCTGCTGTTGGTTGAGCAGACCGGCGTGCGTGCGCACTTCAGCCAGCTGACCAGCGCTCGCGGCGCCCAGCTGGTCGCCGATGCTCAGGCCCGTGGCCTGCCAGTCACGGCTGATGTGGCGCTGTACCAGCTGATCCTCACCGATGAGGCGCTGAGCGACTTCTCCAGCCTGTACCACGTACAACCGCCGCTGCGCACAACTGATGACCGCGGCGGCCTGCGTGCCGCCGTGAAAAGCGGGGTGATCTCGGCCATTTCCAGCCACCACCAGCCGCATGAGCGCGACGCCAAGCTGGCGCCCTTCGGCGCCACCGAACCGGGCATCAGCAGCGTACAACTGCTGCTACCGCTGGCCCTGAGCCTGGTGCAGGACGGTCTGCTCGACCTGCCGACCCTGCTCGCTCGTCTGAGTGCAGGCCCAGCGCAGGCGCTGCGCCTGCCGGCTGGCAAACTGAGCGTGGGCGCACCCGCCGATCTGCTGCTGTTTGACCCACAAGCCTCGACCCTGGCCGGCGAAACCTGGTATTCGAAAGGTGCCAACTGCCCATTTATCGGCCACTGCCTGCCGGGCGCCGTGCGTTACACCTTGGTGGATGGACATATCAGCTACCAGGCGTGATGCCTCGCGCCACAAAAAAGCCCGCCAATAGGCGGGCTTTTTCTTGCCTGAGCCTTAGCTGCGCTCAGCGTTCTTGATCGACACCTGAGTGTTCAGCGTCCAGAAGTCATACAGCACCCCGAGCAGGAACAGACCACCGGTAAACAGGTAGATGATCCCGGTGATCCACTTACCCTGGTACATGCGGTGCACACCGAAAATACCGAGGAAGGTCAGCAGGATCCAGGCCACGTTGTAATCGGTATCGCCGGCGGTAAAGCGCAGATCGGCTTCGCGATCCATCGCCGGGATCAGGAACAGGTCGACGATCCAGCCGATAAACAGCAGACCGAAGGTGAAGAACCGTAAGCGCCCCATAGACCCCACCTCCCTCTGGAGAGGTTTTGCGTTTTACAGTGGCGTCGTTGGTTGGCAGTTCCAAGGCAGCAGCGCTTCGTAGGCTTCAACGCTGTTGGCCAGCGGCAGGCGTTCGAGGACATGGCGCAGCCAGGCGTAGGGCTCCTGGCCATTGGTCTTGGCGGTTTCCACCAGGCTGTAGAGTTGGGCGCTGGCGGTCGCGCCTTTCGGCGTGTCGCTGAACAGCCAGTTCTTGCGACCTATGACGAAGGGCCGGATCGCGCGCTCGGCAGCGTTGTTATCGATCGGCAGGTGGCCAGCCTCGATGTAGCGTTCGAGTCGGCTCCAGTTGCTCGCCAGGTAGTTCACTGCTTTGCCCAGGGCATTCTGCGCCGTGACCTGCGGCTGGGTTTTCTCCAGCCAGGTCTTGAGCTGATCGAGGAGCGGTAGGCTGTGCTGCTGGCGGCCCCGGTAGCGCTGTTCATCGCTGGCATCCTTAAGTTCGCGCTCGATGCCGTAGAGCTTGTTGATCATCCCCAACGCGATGTCGGCACGCCCGGTTTTGCCCTTCGGTTGCACCTTTTGCGCTTCGACGAACTTGCGCCGCGCATGCGCCCAGCAGGCCAGGCGCTCAACACCTTGTTGTGCGGCCACGGCGTTGTAGCCGGCGTAATCGTCGGTCATCAGGTAGCCGCGATAACCGTCGAGCAGGCGCAGCGGCACCTCCTGCGCGCGGCTGGTTGTGTAGTCGAAGAGGATCACCGGTTTGCCAGGCGGGCCACCGGTCTGCACCCACATCCAGGAGTGGCTGCTCGGATCGCGCCCAGGCTCCTTGAGCACCTGCACGCGGGTTTCATCGCAGTGGATCACCGGACTGTCCAGCAGCCTGTCGCGCATCAGGTTGAGCAACGGTTGTAGCAGTTCGCCGCACTGGATCACCCAGCGCGCCAGGGTCTGCCGGGGGATGTCGATGCCATGGCGACTGAGCATCTTTTCGAAGCGATACAGTGGGATGCCGTCGGCGTATTTGCTGGTCAGCAGCATCGCCAGCACGCTCGGGCTGGCCAGGCTTTTCTCGATCAGTTGGGCCGGCTTGTCAGCGGTGACCGGCGCGCTTTCGCAGGCCTTGCAGGCATAGGTCTTGCGAATGTGGCGGATCACCTGAACCTGCATCGGGATGATTTCCAGCTGCTCGCTGGTTTCTTCGCCGATGGCCTGCTTGCGGCAACCGCATTCGCAGGTCAGTTCGTGTTCGGGCAGTTCGTGGATGACCTCGACACGCGGTAGTTCGGCCGGTAACGGCTTGCGCTTGCCGCGGCGCTTGGTCGGCGCAACGACTTCTTCCTCGACCTCAGCGGCCGGAGCTTCAGCCGCCGCTTCGGCCAGGCTTTCCGCTTCGTTGAACATCTCTAGCTGCGGTGAATCCGGGTCGCTGCTCTGCTCGGATTTACGGCCGAACAGGCGCTGGATCAACAGCGCGTTTTGTTCGCGCAGGCGCTCGATCTGCCCATCCTTGTCCTTGGCCAATTCCTGCGCCGACGACAACACCTCAGCGAGCAATTGCTTGAGCGCGGCGGGGTCATCAGGAAGGGTTTCGGGCACAGAAATCATGCCGTGGATTATACCGGCTCAGGTGACGAACCTAGGGGTCAAAACCTGGTGCGGCCGGTTGCGCCACAGGTCGATACCGTCCAACAACCAGTTCAACTCCTGGGCCGTCAGCACGATCGCATCTTCGCCAGGTTCCGGATGCGACTTGAAGCGTTCAGCCTCCAATCGCTTGAGCCACAGGCAAAAGCCGTTGCGCTCCCAATACAAAATCTTCACCCGGCTGCGCGCGCGGTTGAGGAAGACGAACAGCACCGGGTCGAACACCGCCACCTTGATATCCAGCTCGACCAGGGCGGCCAGGCCATCGATGGATTTTCGGAAATCCACCGGCTTGGGGTATAGATAGACTTTTTCGACTTTGGCGTCGGGGCGCATCATGACGGCTGGCTCCAGAAAGAAATTGGAGCTCAGCATTGGCTGGCCTGCGGATCATTTGTAGATGAGGTTTATGGAGCGCTTACGAAGAACCAGATGGTTCCGGTCACCGGTTTACCGTAATAGAAACGGTGCGCGCCGAGAAAACCGAAAATCCACAGCAGGTAACCGATAAGTTTGCTGTGCGTGTCCTGTCGCTGCATAGGTGTGCCTCCTGATGGCTGATAACGCTTTGACGCCACACTCTACGCAAGGTTCGCCGCCTGGGGAAATCCGCGACACGTTCAGTCATCCCAACGCTTGATGCCTGCCGGTGATTGCTAAATACTGTATTCATAACCAGTTATGCGAACAGCACCATGCAACTGATCGAGAAACTCACCGTCCTAGCCGACGCCGCCAAATACGACGCCTCCTGCGCCAGCAGCGGCGCGCCCAACCGCAGCTCCAAAGGCAAGAGCGGCATCGGCTCGACCAACGGCATGGGTATTTGTCACAGCTTTACCCCAGACGGACGCTGCGTGGCACTGCTGAAAATCCTGCTGACCAACTTTTGCCTGTATGACTGCCAGTACTGCGTCAACCGCCGCTCCAGTGACGTGCCGCGTGCGCGCTTTACTCCGGAAGAAGTAGTGGCCTTGACCCTAGACTTCTACAAACGCAACTGCATTAGCGGGTTGTTTCTCAGCTCGGGGATTATCCGCTCAGCCGACTACACCATGGAGCAGTTGATTCGCGTGGCCAAACTGCTGCGCGAAGAGCACGAGTTCCGCGGCTATATCCACCTCAAGACCATTCCCGACGCCGACCGGCTATTGATTGCCGAAGCAGGACGTTACGCCGACCGCCTTAGCGTAAATATCGAACTGCCCACCGAAAGCAGCCTGATCCGCCTGGCTCCGGAGAAAAAGGTGCTCACCATCAAGCAGGCCATGCACTCGATCCATCAGGGCGAAAGCGAAGCCCGCGCAGAAATACGTGGACCGCGTTTCGCCCCGGCGGGCCAGAGCACGCAGATGATCATCGGCGCCGACGCCACCGATGACAGCACCATTCTGCACACCGCCGCCTCGCTCTACGGCAACTACCGCCTGCGCCGGGTTTATTATTCGGCGTTCAGCCCGATCCCGAAGAGCCCGAATACCGTGCCCTTTGAAGCACCGTCCTTGCTACGCGAGCACCGCCTGTATCAGGCCGATTTCCTGATGCGCGGCTACGGCTTCGAGGTGGGCGAGTTGCTCAGCGGCCCCGGCAACCTGGCGCTGGACATCGACCCGAAACTGGCCTGGGCGCTGAACAACCGTGAGCACTTCCCCGTCGACCTCAATCGCGCCGACCCCGCAATGATCGCCCGCGTACCGGGTATCGGTGTGCTCAGCGCCAAGCGGCTGGTCGCCCTGCGCCGGCAGAAACGCATTCGTTTCGACGACCTGACGCGCCTGCGCTGCGCCCTGGAAAAGGCCAAGCCCTTTATCGTCACCCAGGACTATCGCCCCCTGCAGGCTAGCCGCGAATCCCTGCTGCTGCGCCAGCAACTCAGCGAAACGCCCGCGCAGATGGCGCTGTGGTAATGCACAGCGTGCAATTCGATGGCAGCTTTGCCGGCTGGCGTGAGGTCGCCAGAAGCCTGTTGCAGCAAGGCCTGCCACCGCATCAGATCACTTGGCTGACTGACGGCGACAATGGCGGGCTGTTCGACCACACTCCAGCACCCAGCAGCCCACCAGCAACGACACCGCCACTGCGTATCCCCAAGCAGCTGCTGGAACTGCTGCAGAACGCCGCACGCTTTCGCGTCGAGGATCGCTGGAGCCTGCTCTATCGAATTCTCTGGCGCGTCGCTCAGGGCGATCGCGCCGCCATGTTGCCCGGGGACATTGACGGCAGCCAGCTGCATAAACGGCTCAAGGCGATAGGCCGCGAGTCCCATCATCTGCATGCCTTTCTGCGCTTTCATCCGCGGCCGAAAAGCACCGAAGGGCCACAACTGGTGGCCTGGTATGAGCCTGCCCACGACATTCTGGCCAGTGCCAGCGGACACTTCGCCGAACGCCTGGGGCGCAGTACCTGGCTGATTGCCACACCGGATGACGGCGTGTATTGGGATGGCCAGCGCCTGCACTACCAGCGGCCTTGCCCGGGTGAGTGGCAACGCCTGGCGCAAGCGCCCGAGGATGAGGGAGAAGCGCTGTGGCTGGCCTATTACGGCAGCACCTTCAATCCGGCGCGCCTGAATCGCAGCGCCCTGGAAACCAGCATGCCCGTGCGTTTCTGGAGAAACCTGCCGGAAGCCCCGCTAATCCCACAACTGATGAGCCAGGCCCGCGCTGGCGCGCAACGCGATGGCCAAGCGGAAGCGGTTTCGCGCCAGGGCGGCAAACGCATTCGCCGCGCCAACGCGCAACCGCCAGCAGTCAGCGGAAGCGCCGACCCGGATCCTCTTCGCTAATTTCAAGCGACAAGCCCTGGGCCATACTGCTCAGGTGATCGCCATCGGTTTCCGAACCAAGCTTGATCATCAGGCGCAGGTCGTTGGCCGAATCCGCATACAGCAGCGCGTCTTCGTAAGTGATTTCGCCCTGGCTGTAGAGGTTGTACAGCGCCTGGTCGAAGGTCTGCATGCCCTGCTCGGTAGAACGCTTCATCAGCGCCTTGAGCTCGTGCACCTCGCCCTTGCGGATCAGGTCAGCGGCCAGCGGGGTGTTGATCAGCACTTCGATTACGGCGCGACGCCCCTTGCCGTCGGGAGTCGGAATCAGTTGCTGGGCGACGATGGCCTTGAGGTTGAGCGACAGATCCATCCACACCTGGTTCTGCCGATCCGCCGGGAAGAAGTTGATGATGCGGTCCAGCGCTTGGTTGGCGTTGTTGGCGTGCAGCGTAGCCAGGCACAGGTGACCGGTTTCGGCGAAGGCCACTGCGTGGTCCATGGTTTCGCGGGTACGCACCTCACCGATCAGAATCACGTCCGGCGCCTGGCGCAGGGTGTTCTTCAGCGCCACTTCGAAGGACTCGGTGTCGACGCCCACTTCACGCTGGGTGACGATGCAGCTCTGGTGCTGGTGGATGTATTCGATTGGGTCTTCGATGGAGATGATGTGGCCGCTGCTGTTCTTGTTGCGGTAGCCGATCATCGCCGCCAGGGAAGTCGACTTACCGGTACCGGTCGCACCGACGAACAGCACCAGACCGCGTTTGGTCAGGGCAAGTTTCTTCAGTACTTCCGGCAATTTCAGCTCGTCCAGCGTCGGGATATTGGTCTCGATGCGACGCAACACCATACCGGCCAGGTTGCGCTGATAGAACGCACTGACGCGGAAACGACCGACACCACGGGCGCTGATGGCGAAGTTGCATTCGTGGTTTTCGGCAAAGTCGCGGCGCTGCTGCTCGTTCATGACCGAATGCACGGTTTCCCGGGTCTGCTCAGGCGACATGGGCGTTTTGGTGATCGGCATGATCTTGCCGTTGACCTTCATCGACGGCGGTACGCCAGCGGTAATAAACAGGTCGGAGCCGCCCTTTTCCACCATCAGGCGCAGCAGTTTTTCGAATTCCATCGTTGTTCGCCCATGTGCATCACGCGGTTATGCAAGGCCAGCGGCAGGCGCGTGTATTGCCGCTAGGCTGAACCCGACAGGCAATTGCCTGCCGGATACTGTCGATTTAGAAATTTTCTGGCGTTTTGGCTTTCTCGCGAGCCGCTTCGCGACTGACAATGCCCTTGGTCACCAGAGTTTTCAGGCAGGAGTCTAGGGTCTGCATGCCCAGCGAGCCACCAGTCTGGATTGCAGAGTACATCTGCGCCACCTTGTCCTCGCGGATCAGGTTACGAATGGCTGGAGTGCCAATCATGATTTCATGGGCCGCCACACGACCGCCGCCGATCTTCTTCAGCAGGGTCTGCGAGATCACCGATTGCAGAGATTCGGAGAGCATGGAGCGAACCATGGACTTCTCTTCGGCTGGGAATACGTCAACCACGCGGTCGATGGTCTTGGCCGCCGAGGTGGTGTGCAGGGTGCCGAATACCAGGTGACCGGTTTCCGCTGCGGTCAGAGCCAGGCGGATGGTTTCCAGGTCACGCATCTCACCGACCAGGATGATGTCCGGGTCTTCGCGCAACGCAGAGCGCAGGGCTTCGGTGAAGCCGAGAGTGTCACGGTGCACTTCCCGTTGGTTGACCAGGCACTTCTTCGACTCGTGCACGAACTCGATCGGGTCTTCGACCGTCAGGATGTGGTGATACTTGTTGCTGTTGATGTAGTCGAGCATCGCCGCCAGGGTGGTCGACTTGCCCGAACCGGTCGGTCCTGTCACCAGCACCAAGCCGCGCGGCACATCGGAAATCTTGCGGAAGATCTCGCCCATACCGAGGTCTTCCATGCTCAGTACTTTCGACGGAATGGTCCGGAATACTGCGCCAGAGCCGCGATTCTGGTTGAAGGCGTTAACCCGGAAACGCGCCACGCCGGGGACTTCGAAGGAGAAGTCGGTCTCGAGGAATTCCTCGAAATCCTTGCGCTGCTTGTCGTTCATGATGTCGTAAATCAGTGCGTGCACCTGTTTATGGTCCAGCGCAGGCAGGTTGATCCGGCGAACATCACCGTCGACCCGAATCATCGGAGGCAGGCCAGCGGAGAGATGCAGGTCCGATGCACCTTGCTTGGCGCTGAAGGCCAGCAATTCAGTGATATCCATGGGACTCCCTAATGACAGACAAGCAGGTAGAATGCCGCGAAACCCAGGCGGCGGGCGCAAGTAATGTCCACGATAGCAGAGAATATTGCAAAGGTCGGAGTGCGCATCCGTGAGGCGGCGCAAGCCTCGCAGCGAGATTGTGCGACCGCTGGCCTGCTCGCGGTGAGCAAAACCAAACCCGCCGAAGCGATTCGCCAGGCATTTGCCGCAGGCACCCGCGACTTCGGAGAGAACTACCTGCAGGAAGCCCTGGAAAAGCAGGTCGAATTGAGCGATCTGCCGCTGACCTGGCACTTTATCGGCCCGATCCAATCGAACAAGACCAAACCCATCGCTGAGCACTTTGCCTGGGTGCATTCGGTGGACCGCTTGAAAATCGCCCAGCGCCTGTCTGATCAACGTCCGGCGCTTCTGCCGCCGTTGAATATCTGCCTGCAGGTGAATGTCAGCGGCGAGGCCAGCAAGTCGGGCTGCAACCCGGACGAACTGCCGGCCCTGGCACAAGCGGTTACACAACTGCCCAACCTGCGCCTGCGCGGATTGATGACAATCCCTGAGCCCACCGATGACTCCAGCAAGCAACGCGCCGCCTTCGCCCGCCTGCGCGAGCTGCAGCAGGATCTGAACCTGGACCTCGACACCTTGTCCATGGGCATGAGCCATGACCTGGAAGCAGCGATTGCCGAAGGTGCAACCTGGGTACGCATCGGTACCGCCTTGTTCGGCGCGCGCGACTACAGCAGCAATTGATTGAGTTTGCCTTCAGCCTTATTAAGGAAGCCCGTTATGACCACTCCCCGCATTGCCTTTATCGGCGCCGGCAATATGGCCGCCAGCCTGATCGGCGGCCTGCGTGCCCAGGGCATTGACGCCAGCGCCATTCGCGCCAGCGACCGCGGTGCCGAACAGCGCAGCAAGATCAGCGCCGAGCACGGCATCGAAACCTTTGCCAGCAACGCCGAAGCAATTCAGGGTGCGGACGTGATCGTGCTGTCGATCAAGCCGCAGGTGATGAAAGAAGTCTGCCTGGATCTCGCCGCGCATATCGGCGAGCAGCAGCTGGTGGTGTCGATTGCCGCCGGCATCAGCTGCGCCAGCCTGGAAAGCTGGCTTGGCCCGCGTGCGATTGTGCGCTGCATGCCCAACACCCCGGCACTGTTGCGCCAGGGCGTCAGCGGTCTGTATGCCAATGCTCAGGTTTCGCCGGCCCAGCGCCAGCAGGCTGAACAGCTGCTCAGCGCCGTCGGCCTGGCGCTGTGGCTGGATCAGGAAACGCAGATCGATGCCGTCACCGCCGTCTCCGGCAGCGGCCCGGCGTACTTCTTCCTGCTAATCGAAGCCATGACCGCCGCTGGCGAAAAACTCGGCCTGCCACGCGAGACCGCTGCCCAGCTGACCCTGCACACCGCCCTCGGCGCTGCCCGTATGGCCGTAGCCAGCGATGTCGACGCTAGCGAGCTGCGCCGCCGTGTAACCTCACCGGCCGGCACCACCGAAGCGGCGATCAAGACTTTCCAGGCCGACGGCTTCGAAGCTCTGGTCGAAAAAGCCCTGAATGCCGCCGCCCACCGCTCTGCCGAGCTGGCCGAACAACTCGGTCAATAAGGAACGAAAATGATCGGACTCAACACCGCCGCCGTTTATATCCTGCAGACCATTGGCAGCCTGTACCTGCTGATCGTGCTGCTGCGCTTTATCCTGCAATTGGTGCGGGCAGACTTCTACAACCCGGTCAGCCAGTTCATCGTGCGCGCCACTCACCCACTGCTGAAACCGCTGCGCAAGATCATCCCCAGCCTGGCCGGGCTCGATCTGGCCTCGCTGGTGCTGGCAATCGTGGTGCAGCTGGTACTGATGGCGCTGACCCTGATGCTGCTCGGCTATGGTCTGGACAACCCGCTGCAGCTGCTGGTGTGGTCGATCATTGGCGTCACCGCGCTGTTCCTCAAGGTGTTCTTCTTTGCCCTGATCATCAGCGTGATTCTGTCCTGGGTCGCCCAGGGCAGCCATAACCCCACAGCCATGCTGATCAACCAGATCTGCGAGCCACTGCTGTCGCCGATCCGCCGCATCCTGCCGAGCATGGGCGGGCTGGACCTGTCGCCCATCGTGGCGTTTCTGCTGCTCAACCTGATCGACATGCTGGTGATCCGCAACCTGGCGATCATGACCGGCATGTACAAAGGCCTCAGTTTGGCGATTTGAGCGCGAGCGTCGGATGAGCCACTTTCGCTGGGACGGCGCCGATCTGATTCTCGAGTGCCACCTGCAGCCCAAGGCGAGCAAGGATGCGTTCGCCGGGTTGCACGGTGAGCGGCTGAAAATCCGCCTCACCGCGCCGCCCGTGGATGGCAAGGCCAATGCCCAGCTGCCGGCCTTTCTGGCCAGCGTCTTCGCCGTCAGCAAGAGCCAGGTCAGCCTGGAGAGCGGCCTGCAAAGCCGGCAAAAGCGCGTGCGCATCAAACAACCGCAACGGCTGCCCGACGAACTTGCACTGACCGCTCGATCACCCTGACCGACCATAAGGCGGGCGTACGACGACATGCAATTGACGCCATAGCTACGACCCGCATAATGCCAAGCAGGTCAATCCACGAACGTCGTGGATCTGGCGTAATTCCACAGGCTTTAAAGCGTTACCTGCCGCATCAGCTTGCTGCGCGGCATCGTTCAATGTGTGCCCGACTCAACCTGGGTGCCGTATAGCCCCAGTCGCCCCAAAATGGATGCGCCAACCGGAGGAAAGCCCAGGATGAGCATGGAACGTCTCAGTCAGCAGGTCGATGCTTACGTCATCTGGAAGCGCGAGCTGATGCGCGAAATCACCCGCTATCGCAGCTGGCTGGTGACCAATCGGCTGAACTCCGAGGCCGTGGAAGCCAAGCTTGAACGCGCGCTGAAGCTGCTGCGCACGGATCACATCACCCTGGCCTTTGTCGGTGAGTTCTCGCGCGGCAAGACCGAGCTGATCAACAGCCTGTTCTTCTCTTCTTACGGCCAACGCATGCTGCCGTCCCAGGCCGGACGCACCACCATGTGTCCGACCGAGCTATTCTTCGACCCACGCTCGGAGCGCTCCTATATCCGCCTGCTGCCGATCGAGACTCGCGTGTCCGAGGCCAGTGTGGCGCAGTTCAAACGTATTCCACGGCACTGGGCAAATATCCCGCTGGACCTCAGCGACCCGGACAACATGGTCCAGGCCTTTGTCCAGGTCGCGCGGACCAAACCCATGCCGGTCGAACAGGCAATTGCCCTGGGCTTTCACCCAGACATGCTGGAAAGCACCAATAAACCCGGCGAAGTGCTGGTACCGGCCTGGCGTCACGCCATGGTCAACTTCGACCACCCGCTGCTGCGCCAGGGTCTACGTATCCTCGACACCCCCGGCCTGAACGCCCTTGGTAGCGAGCCAGAACTGACTCTGTCGATGCTGCCCAGCGCCCAGGCGATCATCTTCTTGCTGTCCGCCGATACCGGCGTGACCGCCAGCGACATGGCCGTGTGGCAACAGCATATCCGCCAGCTTGATGAAGACACCCAGACCAGCCTGTTTGCCGTGCTGAACAAGATCGACGTGCTGTGGGATGACCTGGCCGGCGAAGCCTTTGTGCAGAACGCCATCCGCCAGATCCAGAGCAGCACCGCACGCCAACTGGGCATCCGCGTCGAGGACGTGCTGCCGCTGTCGGCCAAGCAGGCAATGCTGGCCAAGGTACGCAAAGACCCCGAACTGCTGGCCCGCAGCCAGATGAGCAACCTGGAAAATCTGCTCTGCGAGCGCATCATTGCGCAGAAGGAACGGCTGCTCGAAGACCGCGTGGTCAATCAGGTGCTGGCTCTTCTGCAGAACAGTCAGCACGTGCTCAACTTGCGCCTGGAAAAGGTCAACGAACAGCAAGCGCTGCTGAGCAACCATCAGCATGACAACGGCCAGATGCTCTTCGAGCTGACCGCCAAGACCAAGGAAGACCACAACCAGCACCACAAGCGCCTGCTTGGCCTGAAAACCAACCAACGCCTGCTCAAGCGTCAGGGCGATCTGCTGCGTCACGCATCACGCAGTGAACGCTTGGACGAACACCTGAACAAGGTGCGCAAGAACCTTACCGGCAGCTGGACCACGCTGGGTATTAACCAGGCCATCCTGCATTTCTTCCGCAGCGTGGAGCAGGACCTGCACAACCTGTCGCAGGAAGCCGAGATGGCCAACAAGATGGTTGCGGCCATCTACCGTCGGCACAACGAAGAGAACCCGCTGCACGGCGTTGACGCGCCGCAGTTCAACGTCAATCGCTACCTGCGTGAGCTCAAGCAACAGCAGACCAAGGCCGACCAGTTCCGCCTGCAGCTGAAAACCCTGCTGACCGAACAGCGCAGCCTGACCAGACGCTTCTTCGCCACCCTGGTGCAGGAAGTAATCGGCCTGCACCAGCGCATGCGCCAGGAAGCCGAACAGTGGGCCAGCGATGCGCTAATGCCACTGATGCAGCACACCCTGGAACATAAGCAGCTACTGGAAACCCATATGCTGAGGCTCAAGGCCCTGGCTCAGGAAACCCAGCAGTCGCGCCAGCGCGGCCAGCAACTGGCACGTTACAGCGGCGAACTGGAGCAGCAACTGGCGCAGGCCAACGACATGCTGCGCATTCTGCGCCGTCCTGCCCCGGTGCAGCGCCAGGGCAAGGTGGTAAACCTGCCTGGGGCTGCGCGCCCGCACAGCATTGGCGAATAACCCTCGACTTCAGCGCCGCAACACCCGCCGCACCCCAGCCGCCCCATGCGCTTGCCGCCTGGGGCGGTGCTCTTTAGACTGCGGCTCTTCCTATATTGCGAGCAGGGTTGATGTCGACTGCCTTTCCTCAAGACTCTGTTGGCTTGGTTACGCCCCAAGTGATGCACTTCGCCGAGCCGTTGGCGCTCGCCTGTGGACGCAGCCTGGCCGACTACCAACTGATCGTCGAAACCTATGGCGAGCTGAATGCAACGGCGAGCAACGCCGTGCTGATCTGCCACGCCCTGTCCGGCCATCACCATGCCGCCGGCTATCACAGCGTGGATGACCGCAAGCCGGGTTGGTGGGACAGCTGCATCGGCCCCGGCAAGCCCATCGACACCAACAAGTTCTTCGTCGTCAGCCTGAACAACCTCGGCGGCTGCAACGGCTCCACCGGCCCCAGCAGCGTCAACCCGGCTACCGGCAAACCCTTCGGCGCAGACTTCCCGGTGATGACCGTGGAAGACTGGGTGCACAGCCAGGCGCGGCTGGCCGACAACCTCGGCATCCAGCAGTGGGCCGCGGTGATCGGTGGCAGCCTGGGCGGTATGCAGGCCATGCAGTGGACCATCAGCTACCCCGAGCGCGTGCGTCACTGCCTGGCGATTGCCTCGGCCCCCAAGCTGTCGGCGCAAAACATCGCCTTCAACGAAGTGGCGCGCCAGGCGATCCTGACTGACCCGCAATTCCACGGCGGACACTTTCAGGAGCAGGGCGTAATCCCCAAGCGCGGGCTGATGCTGGCGCGCATGGTCGGCCACATCACCTACCTGTCGGATGACGCCATGGGCGAGAAATTCGGCCGTGGCCTGAAAAGCGAAAAGCTCAACTACGACTTCCACAGCGTCGAGTTTCAGGTGGAAAGCTACCTGCGCTATCAGGGCGAAGAGTTCTCCGGGCGCTTTGACGCCAACACCTACCTGCTGATGACCAAGGCACTGGACTACTTCGATCCGGCGGCGGCCTTCGACGGCGACCTGGCCAAGACCCTGGCCCACGTCAGCGCTGACTTCTGCGTGATGTCTTTCACCACCGACTGGCGTTTCTCGCCGGCGCGTTCGCGGGAAATCGTCGATGCGCTGACCGCAGCGCGGAAAAACGTCTGCTACCTGGAAATCGATGCGCCCCAGGGCCACGACGCTTTCCTGATGCCAATCCCGCGTTACCTGCAGGCATTCGAAAGCTATATGAAACGGATCAAGGTGTAGTCATGCGCGCGGATCTCGAAATCATCCAAGAGTGGATTCCCGCCGGCAGTCGTGTACTCGACCTGGGGTGCGGCAATGGCGAGTTGCTCGCCTGGCTGGCTGAACACAAGCAGGTGTCCGGCTACGGCCTGGAAATCGATGCGGACAATATCGCCCAGTGCGTCAGCAAGGGCGTCAACGTGATTGAGCAGAACCTTGACCAGGGGCTGGGCAACTTCGCCAGCAACAGCTTCGATGTGGTGGTCATGACCCAGTCGCTGCAGGCCCTGCACTACCCGGACAAGGTGCTGGCGGAAATGCTCCGGGTTGGCAAGAGCTGCATCATCACCTTCCCCAACTTCGGCCACTGGCACTGCCGCTGGTACCTCACCACCAAGGGCCGCATGCCAGTGTCGGATTTTCTGCCGTACACCTGGTTCAACACGCCGAACATCCACTTCTGCACCTTCGAAGACTTCGAAAAGCTGTGCCACGATCAGGGCGCGAAAGTCATGGACCGCCTGGCCGTGGACCGCGACCACCGGCACGGCTGGGCCAGTCGAATCTGGCCTAATCTGTTAGGTGAAATCGGCATTTACCGGATCAGCGGGCCTACGGCCGAAGACGTGCAGATCGCCAACTAGGCGGCTGCACTGCACGATTAGCTACTAGGAGAACCCTTATGCGTCGCATCGCACTACTGTTTATCGCCCTGTGCCTGAGCCTGCCGGCGCTGGCTGAACGCAAGCAGACCTTCGGCGATCTCGACGTGCACTACATCGCCTTCAATTCCGGTTTTCTGCAGCCGGATATCGCCGCCGCCAACGGCCTGGTGCGCAGCAAGACCCAGGGCGTGGTGAACATTTCCGTGCTCAAGGCCGGCAAGGCCAGCAGCGCCAGCGTCAGTGGCGAAGTGAAGGATCTGGTCGGCCGCAGCCAGCCGCTGACCTTCAAGCAGGTCAACGAAGGTGAGGCCATTTATTACCTGGCGCAATTCAACTTCAGCCAGCGTGAAATGCTGCGTTTCACCATCAACGTGCGCGCGGCCGATGGCGTGGCGCACAGTTTCGACTTCAACCAGGAATTCTTCCCAGACGAATGATGCACTTCAACGAGCTTGTACTCGCCAGTCATAACGCCGGCAAACTCAAGGAGCTGCAAGCCATGCTCGGCAGCAGCGTGCGCGTGCGCTCAGTCGGCGAATTCTCGATGGTCGAGCCGGAAGAAACCGGCCTGTCATTTATCGAGAATGCCATTCTCAAGGCACGCAATGCCGCCCGATTGTCCGGCCTGCCGGCGCTGGCCGACGACTCGGGCCTGGCGGTGGACTTTCTCGGCGGCGCACCGGGCATCTACTCGGCGCGCTATGCCGATGGCCAGGGTGACGCGGCGAACAACACCAAACTGCTCGACGCCCTGAAAGATATGCCGGACGCCGAGCGCGGCGCTCAGTTCGTCTGCTGCCTGGCACTGGTGCGGCATGCCGACGACCCGCTGCCAATCATCTGCGAAGGCCTCTGGCACGGGCGCATCCTGCACGCCGCACAAGGCGTGAAAGGCTTCGGCTATGACCCGCTGTTCTGGGTGCCCGAGCGTGATTGCTCCAGCGCCGAACTGCCGGCAGCCGAGAAAAACCAGATCAGCCACCGCGCCCGCGCCATGGCCCTGCTGAAACAGCGGCTGGGCCTGGCATGACCATGGCGTCCGGCGGCGGCTTCGCGCTGCCGCCACTTGCACTCTATGTGCACATCCCCTGGTGCGTGAAGAAGTGCCCGTATTGCGACTTCAACTCCCACACCGCCGGGCCCAATCTGCCGGAAGAAGCGTATGTCGACGCTCTGCTGGCGGATCTGGATGCCGATCTGACGCAGGTGCATAACCGCCCGCTGAGCTCGATCTTCTTTGGTGGCGGCACCCCCAGCCTGTTTTCGGCCAAGGCCCTCGGCCGTCTGCTTGAAGGCGTGGAGCGGCGTGTGCCGTTTGCCGCCGATATCGAGATCACCCTGGAAGCCAACCCCGGCACCTTTGAGCAGGCCAAGTTCAAGGACTACCGTCGCCTGGGTATCAATCGTTTGTCGATCGGTGTGCAGAGTTTCCAGGCACCCAAGCTAATCGCCCTAGGGCGCATCCACGACGGCGACGAAGCCGTGCGCGCCGCCGATATGGCCCGCGCTGCCGGCTTCGATAATTTCAACCTGGACCTGATGCACGGCCTGCCGAACCAGTCCATCGAGGACGCCCTGAGCGATCTGCGCACCGCCATTGCCCAGGGGCCGACGCACCTGTCCTGGTATCAGCTGACGG
The DNA here is from genome assembly GCF_900105355.1 of Pseudomonas anguilliseptica. Lineage (NCBI taxonomy): Bacteria > Pseudomonadati > Pseudomonadota > Gammaproteobacteria > Pseudomonadales > Pseudomonadaceae > Pseudomonas > Pseudomonas anguilliseptica. The sequence goes on along the minus strand of NZ_FNSC01000001.1, from coordinate 2,266,293 downwards.
TGGAGCCAAACACGGTGTTCTGGAACCAGCCGCCCGAAGTGCCGGAAGACGATATTCTCTGGGACATTCAGGAAGCCGGACAGGCCCTGCTGGCCGCTGAAGGTTACGCGCAGTACGAAGTGTCGGCCTACGCCCAGCCTGGCAAGGCGGCGCGGCACAACCTGAACTACTGGACCTTTGGCGACTTTCTCGGCATTGGCGCCGGCGCCCACGGCAAGCTCAGCCAGCCGGACGGGCGCATCAGCCGCAGCTGGAAAACCCGCCTGCCCAAGGACTACCTCGACACCAGCAAACGCTTCAGCGCCGGCGAGCGCGTCCTTGGCGCCGATGAGCTGCCCTTCGAATTTCTGATGAATGTGCTGCGCCTCACGGACGGCGTCGCCAGCGAACTGTTCACTCAGCGCACCGGCCTGCCGCTCAGCCAGCTCGCCGCCGCGCGCATCGAGGCGCACAAGCGCGGCCTGCTGTACAGCGATCCGGCACGCCTGTGCGCCACTCGCGAAGGCCAGCTGTTTCTCAACGACCTGCTGCAGTATTTTCTACCCTGACGTACACGCCACTACGGCTAAGGACACCGGATGGACCTGCTACTCGACCTGATCGTCACCCTGTCGCGCTGGAGCCGCAGCCACCTCTATGATATTTCCCTGGCGATCATGGCCACCCTGCTGGTGCTGTTCGGTCCCGGCATCAATGCCTGGGTGCAGCGCAACACCAGCAGCATGAACTTCATCTTTCGCACACTGATCTTCGTGCTGCTCTGCGCGGTGGGCTACGGCCTGCTGATCGTCTTCGCCACACCTTACCTGGCCAAGGGCCTGGGCTTCTTCAACAACTTCACCCTGGCTCCGGTGCTGATTCTGGTGTTCTTTATCATCGGCATCCTCGCCGACCGCAGCTAGGCTGCTGGCGAACTGATCGGGAGCCTGACCAAGGGCTCCCGCTTGCAGGCGTAATCGCCAACTGACGCCCATCACGCCCTGGCAACAAATTGCCGACCGACTGTGACGATCATCGCAGATCGCCATCACGCCTCAACAACTGCCGATTTTTTTCATTAGCCTTGCGCCCCCAACACTGCTCGCAGTGCTGGTTGCAGCCGTTTTCGCTCATTCAAACAGCGCCTCCAGCCTTTTCTTGTCCGACCTTGCGTCGGCTGCGGCAGTGCATTACGGCCACACTTACTGATGCCCTAGCCATGATCACGCCTGCCCTGCGCCCACTTTTCCGCCTGCTACTGCTGCACACCGCCCTGTTGCTGAGCATCGCCAGCCAGGCCAATGCGTCGACCGAAGCGCCTGCACAGAGCGAGGACAGCTGGACGATCAATATGCAGAGTGCGGAAATTCGCGACTTTATCGAGCAGATATCCAGCATCAGTGGGCAGACCTTTATCATCGACCCGCGGGTAAAAGGTCAGGTCACGGTGATTGCCCAGCAGCCGATGAATATCGCCGAGGTCTACAAGCTGTTCCTCTCGGTGATGAGCACCCATGGTTTCGCCGTGATGCCTCAGGGCAATCAGCTGAGCATCATTCCCAGTAGCGAGGCCAAGACCACCGCAGGCAGCAACGGCAACCTGGAAACTCGTGTACTGCAGGTACAACACGGCGCCGCCAACGACCTGCTGCCGCTGATTCGCCCGCTGGTCGCCAACCATGGTCATCTGGCCGCCGTGCCCTCCTCCAACAGCCTGATCATCAGCGACACCCCGGCCAATATCGCCCGCATCGACGAGATCATCCGCCAGCTGGACAGCCAGAACCAGGACGATTTCAGCGTCTATGACCTGCGCCATGCCTGGGTTCATGAGCTGGCAGCGGTGATCAACAGTTCGCTGAAAAACGCCCAGGCCAGCGGTGCCCAGGTGATTGCCGATACCCGCGCCAACCGTCTGCTGCTGCTCGGCCCCAGCGATGCCCGCGCGCGCCTATTGAAGCTGGCGCAGAGCCTCGACACGCCCAGCTCGCGCTCGACCAATACCCGGGTTATCCGTTTGCGCCATGGCGATGCCAAGGAGATGGCGAAGACCCTCGGTGACTTCGGCGACAACCTGAGCCAGAGTCAAGGCAACGAAAACGCCACACCGCTCAAGCTGATGATTCGCGCTGACGAAAGCCTCAACGCCATCGTCATCATGGCCGAGGCCGATATCGTCAATATGTTCGAGGATCTGGTGCGCCAGCTGGATATACCCCGCGCCCAGGTGCTGGTGGAGGCCGCTATTGTCGAGATGTCCGGTGACATCAGTGACGCTCTCGGCGTGCAGTGGGCCATTGATGGCCGCGGTGGCAGTGGCCTAGGAGGGGTCAACTTCAGCAATACCGGGCTATCCGTCGGCACCCTACTCGGCGCCATCGCCAGCAAAGAGACAGGCGATCTGGCTAAGACACTGCCCAACGGGGCGATCTTCGGGGTTGGTAACGATAACTTTGGCGCACTGATTACGGCACTGTCGTCGACCGGCAAAAGTAACCTGCTCTCCACCCCAACTCTGCTAACGCTGGACAACCAGTCTGCCGAGATTTTGGTCGGCCAAAACGTACCGTTCCAAACAGGGTCTTACACGACCGACGCCGCCGGTTCGAGCAACCCTTTTACCACCATCGAACGCAAGGATATCGGCGTTACTCTCAAGGTCACCCCGCATATCAATGAAGGCGCCACCCTGCGCCTGGTGATCGAGCAAGAAATATCCTCCATTGCCCCGAGCACCGGGCTCAATGCCCAGGCCGTGGATCTGGTGACCAACAAGCGCTCGATCAAGAGCACCGTGCTGGCCGATGATGGCCAGGTGATCGTGCTCGGCGGCCTGATTCAGGACGACATCACCAGCAGCGAGAGTAAGGTGCCGCTGCTCGGCGATATCCCAGGGATCGGCCGGCTGTTCCGCTCAACCCGCGAAGCGCGGCAGAAACGCAACCTGATGGTGTTCCTGCGCCCGACCGTGGCACGCGACGGCGTCGGCCTGGCCAACCTGAGCCTGGGCAAATACCGCGACCTGCGCCTGCTCGGCCAGGCCAACGGTTACGACCATCTACCGCAGCAGGCCCATGCCTTGTTCGACCAGGGCATTGAGGCAGCCGCAACCGACCTGCGCCAGCCGGCCAAAGCCATCCCGGCAAAACCGAGCAAGACCCTGATCGAAACGCCAAAACCTGTCGACCCGGCCACCCTGGGCGATGGCCGTGGCGGCGAAAGCAAACCCAAGGTTGCAGCGCGCCGCCACACCATCCAGCTGGTCGAAGGCAGCAGCCGCGAATTTATGCAGGCCCTGCTTGAACGCCACCCCAAGCAGCCCCTGCGTCTGGCCGAGAGCACGCAGGCCGGGGAAACCCGCTACGCCGTGCTCTATGGCAGCTACCCGAACCGCGAGACAGCGCTCAAAGCCCTGGCCGTTTTGCCTGAACAGCTGCCCAGACGCGGCGCTAGCGCCCAACCCGAGTAAGCAAAGAGGCGTTGCGACACCGCGCAGCAACGCCATAACCGAGCTGACTGGAACTGTGCCCCATTTCCAGCGAGACGTGGCACACTCTCCATATGAGACCAGCGTCCAAATTAAATAAGCTGGCCCTGCCCATACCCTCTGCCTGTGAACTGCATAACGAATAGCCGCAAAGGCTCTACCTAGACTGCGCAGCTTCAACTTTCCAGACTAATGGAGCAGTCGCATGTCAAAACGCTGGATTACAGCCGCAGTCGCCACCGCCATTGTCGGCGGCGTCTTGGGGGTCGTGCTCTCGGCTGACCTTGAGCAGCCAAAGCCAACCCAAGCAGCATCGAACAACAGCGAGGGCGGCAAATCGTCCGCGCCCAGCCAGAGCACAGCCGCGCCCGCGAGCCAGGCAGCCAGCCAAGGCGCCAGCGGCGTCTCCACCCTGCAGGCCAAACCGCCCGTGACCACTAGCAGCGCCGCACAGGCCACGCTCTGGGACGCAGACTCGCTGCAGGAAACCGAAAGCAATGGCATCACTCAGCACCTGACCCAGGTCGACCCACAGCAACTCAGCAACCTTGCGCTCGGCCAGGTGGTTTCCCTGGCACTGCCGGGGCGCAACAGCCCAACCCGCGCCACCCTCGGCGAAACCCGCAACACCGCCGGCAGCGCCGTATGGCAAGGCAGCCTGATCGATGGCGACGAGGTGGAAAGCATGACCCTGGTGAAGGGCGCGCTGGAGACCCATATCACCGTCGCCACGCTCGACGGCAGCCTGTCGATCATCATCGATAACGCCACCGGCAAGACGGTGATCACCGATGAAAACCAGCTGGTAATGCGGGCCGATCCCAACGACAGCCTGCACTACGACCATAAAGAACTGGCTCCGCTGCCACCGCCCACCCAGGGCTGATCACCGCTTACCCACATCGCACAAGGAATGCTGATATGAAAAAAGTGCAATGGCTCTCCGCCCTCGCACTGGCCCTGACCGCCCATAGCGCTCAGGCCAACCCGGAAACCGTCGACATCATGGTGCTCTACACCAAAGACGCGCAAAGCCTGCCTAACGGCCGCGATATCGACGCACGCATCGCCAGCTATATCGAATACACCAACACGGCCTACGCCAAAAGCGGCGTGAATATCCGCCTGCGCCTGGTACACAAGCAGCTGCTTGACTGGGCCAACTACTACGATGTGTCCGGCGCCAACCTCAACAAATTCACTGATGACGCCCAGGTAAAACGCCTGCGTGAGCAATACGGCGCCGACGTGGTACATCTGATCAACCGCACCACCCAGGGCCAGGGTTATGGCGTCTGCGGTATCGCCTGGATGGGTACTGGCGCGAAGAACAGTGATCGTTTCAACAGCGGCGCCAAGGAAATGGCCTATGGCCTGACCGCTGTCGACTGCAGCCTCAGCACCTTCGCCCATGAAGTTGGCCACAATATGGGCCTGCGCCACTCCTACGAGCAGGACCAGCAGGGAGGCTACTACAACGCCAACGGCCACAACGGCACCCACGAATGGAGCCGTGGCTACGGCGTCCAGGGTCAGTTCAGCACCATCATGGCCTACCCGCAGGTCTTCGGCGCGCGCAGTCGGGCGCCGGTATTTTCCAACCCACGCCTGAATGCCGCCGACTGCGCCAACCAGCCTTGCGGCATGCCCGATCGCTCCGATGCCGTGCGCTCGCTGAACGTCATGGCCACGCAGATCGCCGCCTTCCGCGCCACCCAGGTGCCAGTCACCAACAACCCCGGCACCGGCAACCCGACCACGCCACCGGCCGAGCTGCCCTGGTGCAGCAAACCCGCACTCAAGGGTTTGATCAGCAACGGCGAATTCAACAGCAACCAAGGCTGGCGTGCCCTGTTCGGTCAGGCGCAGCTGAGCCTGGTCAATGTGGCACTGAACTGCCGCGACAACGCACTGCAGATGGATGCACAGGCCTTCGATGTACTGGCCACACCGGCCACCGGCCTGACTACCGGCGCGAAATATCGCCTGAAAGCCAAAGCCATGCTCAAGGCCCGCGACAGCCGTGAGAACGTACGCGTGGCGATCCTCCGGGAAAGCACTGACGGCCGCTTTACTTACAGCGTCGAGCAGACAGCAAACCTGTCGGTGACCGGCAACGAGTTCAGCCGCCTGGAAAAGACCTTCACCTACACAGCCCCAAGCAACGTGCGCAATCTGTATGTGGCGATCTGGAGCGACAGCGGCAGCAGCCTGCTGGTCGATGAAGTCGAGCTGCAGGAAGCCCAAGCCGCTGCGCCACCAACTCCGCCGGCACCGACCCAGTTCGGCTGGAACTTCGAGAACGGCATTGGTGGCTGGTCTGGCTTCTATGGCAGGGCCCGCGCCAGCACGTTCGCCAACGGCAGCCGCCAGGCTCTGGAAGCTTATCAGCGTCAGTACGAAGGCTCTGGCGCAAGCGTCAGCCTGCTCGGCAATGTTCAGGCCGGTAATCGTTATCGCGTCTCGGCCGATCTGAGTATTGGTCGTAGCAGTGCGGTCAGCGCCATCGCCTATGCCTATCTGTATGTCGAAGATGGCAATGGTCGTGGCCAGTACCTGCCACTTGGCCAGCGCACCACCCGTGGTGGCAGCTGGAGCAAGTTGCAGCATGAAGTACAGCTGCCAGCCGGCACCCTGCGCCGCGCCGATCTGCTGATCCTTGGCACGCAACGCGGACAGTCGTTGTTTATCGACAACGTCAGCATCGGCAAGCTGTAAGAAGCCGTAGTACCCAAGCCCATGGCTGCCTTAGCAGCCATGGGCTTTTTCATTAAGGAATTTTTATGTTGCAACCCAGCCAACCGGCCCAGCCAGTTATCTCGGAACACTTGATCACCGGCGTGTGTCTGCTGCTTCTGCTGGCCGGCAGTATCAGCCTGGCTTATCAGGGCGCGGCGTTCTGGCGCTTACTGCATAGCCCGATCAACCTGACGCCCGTGCAGCAAGCCCCTGTACAACCGGTTATAGATCAGCAGCAGTTGGCGAAATTGTTCGGTGTCCCTCTACTCGACAGTAGCGGCCCGGCTCCGGCCACCGCCCTGCAACTGACCTTGATGGCTGCCTTCAATCACCCACAAAGCAGCCGCTCCAGCGCCATCATCGGCAGAGATGGCCAGGTCCCTGAGCGTTTTATGGTCGGCGCCACCATCGCCCCAGGCGTCACCCTTGAGAGTGTGCAGCGCCAGCATGCCACCCTGCTGCGCCACGGTCGCCGCGAGAGCCTGCACTTCCCGGACAAACCCAGCCAGCCGCTTACACCTGCAGCCAACCCCATCGCTAGCGGATTGCTCAGTCAGGCCAGCAGCCGCAACTAAAACCCGGCAGCGCCTATCTCGACTGGCACGACCTCGAACCTGTCCTGCTTGGAGATCAGCTGAAATGCCCGCAGCCTGGCATCGCCATAGCCTTGCGCATTGGTAAAGCGGTCATGCATCAGTACGACCAGGTCCGGATAAGGAAACACCCCAGGGTTGAAGTGGCCTACCGCCAGCAGCTCACTGGTTTCCCGCTCGACCAGCGGCGGCGCCAGACGCACCAGTTGGCCGCGATGATAAACGCGGTAATGGCTGCTCTTGCCCAGGGCAAAACTGCTTTCATTGAACTGGCGAATCGACCAACTGCCAGCCACCTCCTGAATACTGCGCTCACTCTGGGTGCTGCAACCTGTCAGCAGCAGCGCCACCACTAACAGATAGCCATGCAGTTGCCACATTACGCCTCCCTGGCCATGCCGCTATCGGCCTCAGTGAAAGGGTTTTATCGCCACCTTGAGCACGCCGTCGCGCTGGTGAGCAAAGAGATCATAGGCCGCGACGATGTCATCCAGCGAATACTGGTGTGTCACCAGCGCGCCGAAATCGACGCGCCCGGAGGCCACCACATTGATCAGCCGGCGCATGCGTTCCTTGCCGCCCGGACACAGTGAGGTAACGATCTTGTGGTCACCCAGCCCGGCATGAAACGCCGCCAGGGGAATCAGCAGATCCGTTGAATACACCCCCAGACTGGACAACGTGCCACCCGGCTTGAGCACCCGCAGTGCGCTTTCGAAGGTGGATTGCAGGCCCAATGCCTCGATGGCCGCATCCACACCACGGCCCCCGGTCAGACGCAGGATCTCCTCGACCACATCAACCTGATTGAAATTCAGCGTGACGTCCGCACCCATCTTGCGCGCGATCTGCAAACGCTGCTCGACGCCATCGACCACGATGATGCTGCTCGCCCCGCGCAGCTTGGCCCCGGCCGTGGCGCACAGGCCAATTGGCCCCCTGGGCGAACACCGCCACCACATCACCAATCTTGATATTGGCCGCCTCCGCACCGGCAAACCCGGTGGACATGATGTCCGGGCACATCAGTACCTGCTCGTCAGCCAGGCCATCCGGCACCGGGGCGAGATTTCCCTGAGCATCCGGCACCAACACGTATTCGGCCTGGGTGCCGTCGATGCTGTTGCCAAAGCGCCAGCCGCCCATGGGTTTGTAGCCATGGCAGCTGCAGCCGCCATCCTGGGAGGAATGACCGTCCTGGCTGGCGTAGGAGCTGAAACTCGGACAGATGGCCCCGGCAATCACCCGCTGCCCTTCCTGGTAACCCTGCACGTTGCTGCCCAGCTTCTCGATGATGCCGACCGGCTCGTGGCCGATGGTCAGCCCCTTGGCTACCGGGTACTCACCCTTGAGGATGTGCACATCGGTGCCGCAGATGGTCGTGGTGGTAATCCGCACCAACGCATCATTGGGCCCCACGGGAGGAATAGGCTTGCCCACCAGTTCGATGCGTCCAGGCTCGATGAACACCGCTGCTTTCATCATGCTCATGGTCAGGCTCCTTGTATGCGCTAGCACAGAGCCCTGAATGTAGTCGGGTGACTACCCGGCATCTTGTCCTGCATCAATGCCTGGCACAGCCAGGGCAATGCCCCAGAGCCGCAGATAAGCGATCAACAGGCATAAAAAAACCGCCTGCAAGAGGCGGTTCTTTCAGTGCGACCGAGGCTCAGTTACCTTCGCGGCGCAGTGCCTGCGGGGTGAAATCGCGCGGCGTCAGCTTGGCGTTGAAGTTGTACATCGGCTCGTTGTTATCCAGGCCGTCGACAAAGTAACGCTTGCCCTTGAAGTCGTAGATGGTCTCCAGGGTGCTGCCGAACATCGGCACGTCGTAGTAGCTGATCGGATGACTTTCCTGCACACCGCTCAGCTCGCCGTTCTTGTCGTAAAGATCGGCGGCGAGAATCTGCCAGCTGTCCTCGTCGATGTAGAAGCGGCGCTTGGCATAAGGGTGACTAAAGCCCTTGCGCAGCGTGGCATCGACCACCCAGACGCGGTGCAGCTCATAACGCAGCAGTTCCGGATTCACGGTATTGCTGCGCAGGATGTTGTCGTAGGGGATGCCCTTCTGGTGCACGGCGTAGCTGTTGTACGGCACCAGCATTTCCTGCTTGCCGACCAGGTTCCAGTCGTAACGATCCGGCGCACCGTTGTAGGAGTCGACCACGTCGGCGGTAGCCATGCCGTTGGTGTCCGGCTGCAGGGTGTCGTAGGCCAGCATCGGCAGGCGGCGCACGCGGCGCTCGCCGCGGTTGAAGCGCCAGGCTTTGCGGATCGCCAGCACCTGATCGAGGGTTTCCTGCACCACCAACGCCGAACCGGAGAGTTTGGCCGGGGCGACCACCTTGTACTTGTAGTAGAACAGGGTGTTGTCCAGGTCCTGCGGGCTGACACCTTCACGGCCGTAGAGGAAGTAGATGTCACGTTCCAGTTTGAGCAGGTTATAGGCACCGTTGCTCAGTACCGCCGCCTGGTTGGTGACGAAGCTGATCTTGTCGCCACGGTAACGCATGATGTGGTTCCAGATGGTTTCCTGACCGGTTTTCGGCAGCGGGAAGGGGATACCAGCGGCAGCACCGTCGACGCCGTTACCGCCGGAAATCAGCTCGGCGGTCTGCGCGTTGAAGCGCGTAGCGTCATAGATGCGCTGCGGCGCTGCGGCGCTACGACGGGTCGGGAATACTCGCAGGGCGTAATCGGGATTTTTTTCCAGCAACGCCTTGAAGCCCGCCGGCAGCTGCGCCTGGTACTGCGCCAAGTTCTGGCTGTTGACCTGGTACAAGGGCGCATCAGCGCTGTAAGGGTCAGGGTGATGCATGCCCGACTGGTAGTTGGCCGGCGGTTGTGCCAGGCCACCATCCCAGGCGGGGATGGTACCGGCGGCATTGCCCGCACGCTCACCGCCCAGCGGTGTCAGGTCCTGGCCCAGGCGCGCAGCATGGGCACTGTCGACTTTGGCCTGTGCCTGTAGCGCGCACGTAGCCAGCAGCAGAATTGAAAGCGTTCTCAACACAGCGATCTCCTCGCAGCCTGGCCTGAGGCAGGGCTGCTGTTTTTATGACCGGGGCAGTGCTGCCCGGGTTTATGTGCCGTCTTGGTGAGGAGCCGTCCTGGCGGGCGTCGGATTATTCCGATCTTGTGCAATCATCCCTGTGCTTATGGTCTTGCTGCGCCGATACCTCAGCGCGTGAATCAATCAGTCGATGCGCTGGAACTTCAGATCCCATACGCCATGCCCCAGACGCTCGCCGCGACGCTCGAACTTGGTGGTCGGACGCTCCGTTGGGCGCGGCACATACTGGCCGTCCTCAGCCTGATTCTGGTAACCGGGCGCGACATTCATCACTTCCAGCATGTACTCGGCGTAAGGCTGCCAATCGGTGGCCATGTGCAACACACCGCCGACCTTGAGCTTCTGCCGCACCAGCTCGGCAAACGCCGGCTGCACGATACGCCGCTTGTTGTGCTTGGCCTTATGCCAGGGATCCGGGAAAAATAGCAGCACCCGATCCAGGCTGGCATCGGCCACACAGGTGCGCAGTACGTCCATCGCATCGCAGCTGTAGACACGCATATTGCTGAGGTTCTGCGTCATCAGGCCGTTGAGCAGGGCGCCAACGCCCGGGCGATGTACTTCCACCCCGATAAAGTCCTGCTCGGGCGAAGCGGCGGCCATTTCCAGGGTGGAGTGGCCCATGCCGAAGCCGATTTCGAAGGTGCGCGGCGCAGTACGACCAAACACTTGGTCGAAGTCGCGCAGGCCATCCTCCAGTTGCAGACCAAACTTCGGCCAGCCCTGATCGAGGCCACGTTGCTGGCCTTCGGTCATGCGCCCGGCGCGCATCACGAAACTCTTGATCGCGCGGTGCTTGGAAGTGTCTTCAGCCGGCTCAGGCTGTTGTGGCAAATCAGTCATGCTGTGCTCTTAAAGTGCTTTTACTTAATCAGACCATCCAGCGGCGACGAGGCGCTGGCATAAAGCTTCTTAGGCATGCGCCCGGCCAGGTAGGCCATGCGCCCGGCGATGATCGCGTGCTTCATCGCTTCGCCCATAAGAATCGGGGTCTGCGCGTGGGCAATTGCGCTGTTCATCAGCACCGCCTCGCAGCCCAGTTCCATGGCAATCGTCGCATCGGACGCGGTGCCGACACCGGCATCGACCAGAACGGGAACGGTCGCTTCTTCGAGGATGATGCGCAGGTTGTATGGGTTGCATATGCCTAGCCCGGTGCCAATCAGACCGGCCAGAGGCATCACCGCGATGCAGCCCATGGCGGCCAGTTCGCGGGCAATGATCGGGTCATCGCTGGTGTACACCATCACGTCGAAGCCGTCCTTGACCAGCACCTCAGCGGCCTTGAGGGTTTCGATCACATTGGGGAACAGGGTCTTCTGATCAGCCAGCACTTCCAGCTTGACCAGCTTGTGCCCATCGAGCAGCTCACGGGCCAGACGGCAGGTACGCACCGCTTCGACAGCGTCGTAGCAGCCGGCGGTATTCGGCAGGATGGTGTACTTGTTCGGCGAAATCACATCCAGCAGGTTCGGCTCGCCCGGGTTCTGCCCGATATTGGTACGGCGCACCGCCACGGTAACGATCTCGGCACCCGAAGCCTCGATGGCCAGGCGGGTTTCTTCAAGGTCCTTGTACTTGCCGGTACCGACCAGCAGACGCGACTGGTAGGTACGACCGGCCAGGGTAAAGGGCTTGTCGCTGGGCGCATGGCTCATGGGTAATCCTCGTGAAGGTGGGCGGCTGTCTGAACGCGATAAACCGATGAGCGGGGATCAACCACCGCCAATGGCGTGGACCACTTCAACCTGGTCACCCTCGCGCAAAGCGGTGGTGGCGTGCTGGCTGCGCGGCACGATATCCAGATTGAGTTCGACCGCCACGCGCCGTCCGGTCAGGTCCAGACGCCCGATCAACCCGGCGACGGTTTCCCCGTCGGGCAATTCGAATGCTTCACCGTTTAACTGAATACGCATGACGGCTCGGTCACAACTGAGAAAAGGGCCTGCATTCTAGCCTGATCATGGGCGCCGACCAAGGCTAAAGGCTACCACTCGTCCTGCTTTCTGACTTGTGGGTCAGGCGTTACTGCGCGCACCCAGCTTCCAGGCCGCCACGCCCAGGCACAGCCAACCGGCGAGAAACGCCAGGCCACCGAAGGGAGTGACCACGCCCAGGGCACTGATACCGCTCAAGGTCAGCACATACAAACTACCGGAGAACAGCACGACCCCCAAGGCAAACAGGGCGCCAGCACAATTGACCAGCGGCGCGGGGCGCAGGATGGCTAACAGGCCAACGCCGAACAGCGCCAGGGCGTGAATCAGCTGGTAATGGGTGCCGGTTTGAAACACCGCGAGATAAGCCGGCGTTAGCTGGTTTTTCAGGCCATGCGCAGCAAAGGCGCCCAAAGCGACACCGGTAAAACCGGCACAGGCGGACAGCAATAACCACAGACGAGCCATGCATCACTCCAGCTATATAAACAGGGCTAGCTATAATGGCCGGCAAACTCATCCCGGCCAAGCACGCATGTTTCGATCCCTCGTCCGTCGACTGCTCAAACTCCTGCTTTGGCTGATGCTCGCCTCGGTCTTGCTGGTGTTGTTACTGCGCTGGGTGCCGCCACCCGGCAGCGCACTGATGGTTGAGCGCAAGATCGAGTCATGGATCATGGATCAGCCCATCGACCTGCAGCGCAGTTGGCGCCCCTGGAGCGAACTGCCGGATGATCTGAAGATGGCAGTGATTGCCGGCGAGGACCAGAAGTTCGCCGAACACTGGGGCTTCGATGTCGCGGCTATCCAGGCAGCTCTGCAACATAACCAACAAGGCGGCTCGCTGCGCGGCGCCAGTACCCTTAGCCAGCAGGTGGCGAAGAACCTGTTTCTCTGGTCTGGGCGCAGCTGGCTGCGCAAGGGTATCGAGGTGTGGTTTACCGGTTTGATCGAGCTGCTCTGGCCCAAGCAGCGGATTCTCGAGGTGTACCTCAACAGCGTCGAGTGGGGTGACGGCGTGTTCGGTGCCGAAGCAGCGGCGCGGCATCACTTCAAGGTCGGCGCGCCCTACCTGTCACGCCAGCAGAGCAGCCTGCTGGCCGCCGTGCTGCCCAACCCGCGTGAGTGGAGTGCCAGCCGCCCGAGCGCGCACATCAGCCGCCGGGCCGGCTGGATTCGTCAGCAAATGTGGCAACTGGGTGGCAGCCACTACCTCAACCGCCTGCAACCCAGCCGCCCCGACTGGTGGCCGGACTGGTTAAAGGGCGTTTAAGTCAGCGCTGTTTCAGCAGATGCCGCGGCACGGCATAAAGGAAGTACAGCTCGTCATCCTGCAGGTGTGCGGTCATGCCCAGTTCGGGATAAACCCAGGCCTGCCCCTCGACCAACTCCAGGGTCAGACGCGGCTGACCGATGCTGGCGGCCAGTCGCGCAACATCCAGCGGCGCCGGCGGAAGCAAGGTCAGCGCAATAATCGGGCGATTGGCCAATGGCACCAGCAACTGGCTGCTCAGCGGCTGTTCCTTATCCGTCGGTTTTAACCCTGCAGCGCCCAGCAAACTTTCGCGCTCGGCCTTGTCCAGACCGACTTCCGCTTCCAGCGACCATTTTTCATCGCCGTCCGGCAACTCACCGCGATACAGCAGGCGTGCGCCATCCAGGTTCGGCTGCAGCCATAGTTCGCCTTCCAGAGCATCGCTCAGGTGGACCAGGCTCAGCCGATCATCGGCCAGCGGCGTAAGCACCCTGGTTTGCCATTCAGCCAGCCAAGGCAGGGGTTGCGCGTCCGGCTGCGGACGCATCAGCCAAGCGCCCCAGGCAAAGAACAAGGCAGCGACTACGGCAAAGATCAGCCAGTGCTGCGGACGTATGGGCGTAAATTTCACGGGCTTTTCCTTGGGCAGAAAAAAGCCGCACCTGGGTGCGGCTTCTGACAGTAGCGCGATTTACGCGGAGATTGAGCCCTTGAGCTTGTTCATCGCGTTCTTTTCCAGCTGACGGATGCGCTCGGCCGATACGTTGTACTTGGCGGCCAGGTCATGCAGCGTGGCTTTCTCTTCAGCCAGCCAGCGCTGGTAGAGGATGTCACGGCTGCGCTCATCCAGACCTTCCAGCGCTTCGTGCAGATTGGCGGTGGAGCTGTCACTCCAGTCGGAATCTTCCAACTGGCGCGCAGGGTCGTAGCGGTGGTCTTCCAGGTAATGCGCCGGCGACTGGAAGGCGCTTTCGTCGTCCGCCTCGGCAGCCGGATCGAAGGCCATGTCATGGCCAGTCAGGCGGCTTTCCATCTCGCGCACTTCACGCGGTTCAACACCCAAGCTTTCGGCAACGGCATGTACTTCGTCGTTGTTCAGCCAGGCCAAACGCTTCTTCTGGCTGCGCAGGTTGAAGAACAGCTTGCGCTGCGCCTTGGTGGTGGCGACTTTGACGATGCGCCAGTTCTTCAGAATGAACTCGTGAATTTCGGCGCGAATCCAGTGCACGGCGAACGACACCAGGCGCACACCCATTTCCGGATTGAAACGCTTGACCGCTTTCATCAGGCCGACGTTGCCTTCCTGAATCAGGTCGGCTTGGGCCAAACCGTAACCGGAGTAGCTGCGGGCGATATGCACAACAAAACGCAGGTGAGCCAGCACCATTTGCCGGGCGGCTTCGAGGTCTTGTTTGTAGAAGAGACTTTCCGCCAGTTCACGCTCCTGCTCGGGGGTCAACAGCGGGATGCCGTTTACCGCATGCACGTATGCCTCCAGGTTGGCACCCGGAACCAGAGCATGAACAGGTTGCAAAGAAGTGGACATTTGAATCCTCCGACTTACGAATCGTGGAGCAGTCTAGCACTGCCCCATGGGACTTTGTACCGCGGTACAAGCTCCCTTACACATAGTCAATATCAAGCAAAACAATAACTTATCTTGGAGCCAGCTCGTTCAGGTGACGAGCAACCGCCAGCCAGGCGCCAATATAGCCCAACAGCACCGCGCCGAGCAGCAGGGATAGACCATCGGCCATCGGCACGCCATCCAGGGCGAAGTCGCTGCCGTACAAACCGGCCAGACGCACCACGGCGTCGTTTAGCCAATCTAGGCCAAAGGCCAGCAGCAACCAGGCAAACACGCCCGCGCCAATCCCGTACAGCGCGCCCATATAAAGGAAAGGACGACGCACATAGCTGTCGGTACCGCCGACCAGCTTGATCACCTCGATCTCGGTGCGACGGTTCTCGATATGCAGACGAATGGTATTACCGATCACCAGCAGCAGCGCCATCACCAGCAGCAGGGTCAGGCCGAAGACAAAGCGCTCACCCAGTTTGAGCATGGCGCTCAGGCGCTCGACCCAGAGCAGATCCAGCTGCGCCTGCTGCACCCGCGGCAACTCGGCCAGGCGCAGGCGCAAGGCTTCCAGGGCAATCTTGTCGCCCTGCTGCGGCGTGACCACGATCACCCCAGGCAACGGGTTATCCGGCAACTCCTTGAGCGCTTCACCCAGCCCCGACTGCTGCTGGAACTCGTTCAGCGCCTGTTCACGGCTGATCCATTCGGCCTCTTCGACATCATCCATTGCCGCGATCTGCTCACGCAGCACCTGGCCCTGGGCATCCGTGGCGTCAATTTGCAGAAATAGGGAAATCTGCGCCGCGCGCTGCCAGGACACGCCCAGGCGCTCGACGTTATCCAGCAGCAGCGCCAAGCCCATAGGCAGGCTCAGGGCCACGGCCATCACCAAACAGGTGAAAAAACTGCCGATCGGCTGCTTGCCCAACCGGCGCAGACTGTCGACCAGGCTGGCGCGGTGATTCTCCAGCCAGGCGTGCAGCTGATGGGTAAAGCTCGGGCCATCGTCGCCCGGCGTTGGTGCTTCGGATTTCTTCGGTGCAGCACCGACGCGCTGCGCCGGTTGCGGAGGCGGCATACGGGTGGCGCTCATGCGGCCTCCCCGTCGCCGATCAGGCGGCCGCGCTGCAGGGTCAACATGCGGTGGCGCATGCGCGCGATCAGCGCCAAATCGTGGCTGGCAATCAGCACGGTGGTGCCGAGGCGGTTGATGTCTTCAAACACCCCCATGATCTCGGCCGCCAGGCGCGGGTCGAGGTTACCGGTGGGCTCATCCGCCAATAACAATGCCGGGCGATGCACAACGGCGCGGGCAATACCGACGCGCTGCTGCTGACCGGTAGACAGATCACCCGGGAACTGCCCGGCCTTGTCGGCCAGGGACACGCGCTCCAGGGCGGTGCGCACGCAGGTGCCGATTTCGTCCTTGGACAGGCCGAGAATCTGCAGTGGCAGCGCCACGTTGTCGAATACGCTGCGGTCGAACAGCAGCTGGTGGTTCTGGAACACCACGCCGATCTGTCGACGCAGAAACGGAATCTGTGCATTGGTGATATGCGACAGATCCTGCCCGGCCAGCAACAGCTTGCCGCTACTCGGCCGTTCCATCGCCAGCAACAGGCGCAACAGGGTGCTCTTGCCGGCACCGGAGTGCCCGGTGACGAACAGGAACTCACCACGGCGTACGTGGAAGCTCAGTTCGTGCAGCCCGATGTGGCCGTTCGGGTAGCGCTTACCGACCTGCTCGAATTTGATCATCCTATTTCTCCGCGAACAGGGCCTGAACGAAGGCATCGGCCTCAAAGGTGCGCAAGTCATCAATACCCTCGCCCACCCCGATATAACGAATCGGCAAGGCAAACTGCTTGGCCAGGGCAAAGATCACCCCGCCCTTGGCGGTGCCATCCAGCTTGGTCAGCGCCAGGCCGGTAAGGTTGACCGTCTGATTGAACTGTTTGGCCTGATTGATGGCGTTCTGCCCGGTACCGGCGTCCAGCACCAGCAGCACTTCGTGCGGCGCGGTGTCATCCAGCTTGCCGATTACCCGGCGGACCTTCTTCAGTTCTTCCATCAGGTTGTCTTTGGTATGCAGGCGCCCCGCAGTGTCTGCAATCAATACGTCCATGCCGCGCGATTTAGCCGCCTGCACCGCATCGAAGATTACCGATGCGGAGTCGGCGCCGGCGTGCTGGGCAATTACCGCAATCTGGTTGCGCTCGCCCCACACCTGCAGCTGCTCAACGGCGGCGGCGCGGAAGGTATCACCGGCGGCGAGCATGACTTTCTTGCCATCCTGCTGCAGTTTTTTCGCCAGTTTGCCGATGGTGGTGGTCTTGCCGGCGCCGTTCACGCCGACCACCAGAATCACATAGGGCTGTTTGCTACTGTCGATTTTCAGCGGCTGCTCGACCGGCTTGAGCAGCGCGGTCAGCTCGTCCTGCAGGGCCTTGTACAGCGCGCCGCTGTCGGCCAGCTCCTTGCGTGCCACGCGCTTGGTCAGGTTGCCGATGATCGCAGTGGTGGCCTCGACGCCAACGTCGGCGGTCAGCAGGCGGGTTTCCAGGTCTTCGAGCAGCTCATCGTCGATGGCTTTCTTGCCGAGAAACAGGCTGGCCATACCCTCGCCCAGGCTGGCGCTGGTTTTCGACAGCCCCTGCTTGAGGCGCTCGAGAAAGCCGGCGCGGGTTTCTTCGGCGTTTTTGGCCGGAGCGGCAACAGGTTGCACGACTGCAGGCTCGATCACTGGCGGCGCGACGACCGGCTCAACCAGCGCAGGCTGTTCAATATGGGCATGCAGCACTTCGCTGCCGGCATTGATACGGAAACGCGACGGCCGTGGCTGTGGGTTGGCTTCGCTGGCTTCAGGCAGCGCGGGAGCGACAGTCGGCTCAACCGGAACGGGGACCACTGACGTAGGCTGTGGCTCGACAACGACTTCTGCGGGAATGACTAGCGACTCAACTGGCGCAGCGACTTCGCTTACCGGCGCAACGGGTGCAGGTGCGGTCTCGGCAACAGCCGGAGCAGCAGGCTGCTCGCTGACGGGCGCCGGCTGCGGTTCAGGGCTGCTCGGCGCCTGCGGCTTCTTGCGCAGCCAGCCGAACAGGTCTTTCTTCTCTGCGGGCTTCTCGGCAGAGGGCGGCGCAGCAGGCGCGGGGGTGTTCTTGTCGTCGTTGGAACCAAACATGGAGGACGGCTATCTCGAAAGGTGCGACACGCCGGTACAAGGCTCAGAAAGTATTACCCACGCAGCGCAACAGAGTTGAAGAGTGTGCGCAGTAATACCCGGATGCCCCAGCAGACACGGCCGCCAGTAAAACGGATGCGTATCCTAGCACCTCCGCGCCCGCTGGCGCTAAGGCCAAGCGGGCGCGTCCGACGGCATGTGTTGCTCCCTAGAAGGTCTTACTGGCGCTGGCGACGACGGTCGGCCCGCACAGGTCGTCGTAGCCGCTGAAGTTCAAACACTCGGCTTTCGACTGGTCGGTATCGATGTAGCTCAGCCCCCAGGTCACGCCGATCAGATCGCGAGTCAGGTCGACCTGCCAGTAGTCATAGCGCTGCCGCGACTTGCTGAAGTCTTCGTTCCAGAGCACATCGTCCTTGTAGTCGACGTTGCCGTAGCGGGCATCCAGGGCTACGTCCAACGGCAACAGGGTGCGATAGCCGATATACGCGTTGAGCTTGTCGTCATCGGTATCGACCGAATACTTGCCGCCTACATAGGCGCCGTAGGCCTCCAGGGTGACGATGATGTCGCTGCTGTTGAACTGGCTTTCGCCTGGGTAGGTGTACTTGCTTTACATCGTATCCAGGCTGATGTTGTCGTTGATCTGCCAGTAGTAGCCGGCGTAGTAGTCGACTTCCTGGCGGGTGCCGTAGTTATCGTCATTTTCCCAGTCGTAGCCAAAGTTGACATGGCTAGTCCAGCCCCCAAGGTAAGCACCGCTGACATGGCTGAGCATCACATCGAGCTGTGCGGCTGGGTCTCCGAGGGTTTGCGAGACGCCGTCGGAGCGGTAGTCGCTGACCACTTTGGGGGTGATCAGCAGGGCAAACTGATCATTCAGTTCTACTACCTGGCTGCAGAGGGGCTGCAGCGCCAGGCTGGTAAGGGTGAGGATGGCTAATACGCGCATTGGCTTTTCCTTATTGTTATGGGTCTGTGACGCCTGCTGGACAAGGCTCCGCCCGCCCTGCCCCATGCGGGGAGCAGTGCCGATAAGGCGGAGCGGGCGGAGTCTGGGTCAGGAAGCCGGGGCGTAAACCTGCTTGCCGGCGAAGAAGGTGCGCAGCACCTGGGTGTCGAACAGCTCTTCATCGCTGACCTTGAACACATCGCGGTCGAGGACGATCAGGTCAGCCTGCTTGCCAGGTACCAGGGAGCCGATCTGGCTGTCCAGGCGCAGGGCCTTGGCGGCATTCAGGGTGTAGGCCTGGAACATGGTCTGCCGGTCGATACTTTCCTTGGCATTCAGCACGCCCATTGGCCCCTTGCGAGTGCTGGCCTGGGCGATGGCATTCCACGGGTTGGGGCTGGAAACCGGCCAATCGCTGGCCCCGGCAATGGTCGCACCGGCCTGGTGCAGCGAACGCGCCGGGTACTGGTACTGATAGGCGGCGGCGCTGACGTAGGGCTTGACCAGTTCCTCGGTGTAGGTCTCGGCGGTGGCCCAGAGCAACTGCATCGAGGCGATCACACCGAGCTGCTTGAACCGCGCAAACTCCTTGGGATTGACCAGCTGCAGGTGGCTGATGCTGTGCGGCACCGCTGCCGGCTTGAGCGAGCGGGCGTACTCGAAGCCGTTAGCGCTTCACGCACCGCGCGGTCGCCGACCGCATGCACATGCATGATCCAGCCGCGCTGCTCCGCCGCCACGGCCAATTGGCCGAAGTTCTTCGGGTCGATCAGCAGCTCTCCGCGCTTGAGGCTGTTCTTGAAGGGGTCGAGCAGCGCAGCGGTCTGCCCTGGGAACTCCATCACGCCATCGGCGAAGATCTTGATCCCGGGGAACGTCAGGTTCGGCACGCCCTGAAACTGCTGCATAACCTTGTCCAGCACCTCGAGATCAGCCGGTTTGCTCTGCGGGTGAGTAATCAGCAGCGCCGCAACGTGGGCGCTGAGTTCGCCGTTCTCAGCCAGCTTGCGGTACAGCGGCAGCACGCCGACATCCTGCTCGGTGGGGCGCAGCTCGAACAGTGAATCGCCACTGCCGGCATTGGCCGCGGCGTCCATCCAGGCGGTAACGCCGACCTGGTTATTGACCTTCACCGCCTCACGCGCAGCATTGAGCATCACCTCTTCAGTGGGCGCGGGCAGTTGGCTGCGCACCCGATCCCAGCCGTTTTCCGCCAGGTAGCCGCTGGGCGTGAAGTCGGCGCCATGGCCGATATAGTTGCGTTCCTTCTCCGGCAGGCTTTGCACCAGCGCCGCATCGATCTTCACCCGCGCGAGCATGGCGTTGTTGGCCCAGCCGGTATGCCCGTCGATGCCATTCAGCACCACCGGCTGCTCCGCGCTCTGCTCCCAATAGCCCGAGCTGGCGCCGGAGATGACGATGATATCGCCCACCCGCGCCACTCCGGCCTGACCCTGGGCGATGATCCACTGCTCCAGCTCGACCAGCGGTTTGACTTCGTCATACAGGTTGGCGCCCATGCTGTCGTAGGCCGCCGCCACCGGATGGCTGTGGGTGTCGATCATGCCCGGCATAAGCACCTTGCCCGCCAGGTCGATCAGCTGCGTATCGGCATCGGCCAGGGCCTTGATCTCGGCATCAGTGCCTACCTTGAGAATCTTGCCATCCGCCACCGCGACGGCCTGCGCCAGGGGTTGGCCGGGTTCTGCGGTGTACACCTTGCCGTTAAATAGCAGCAGGTCGGCGGCCGCCATGGCTTCCATCGAGGAAAAAGCCATGGCGGCGACCAACAGGCTTGGAATAAATCGTTGCATTGCCTTAGCCTCTTGTTCTTATTAGTTTCGCCGCGAGACTAGCGCCTGACGCAGCGGTACAGAACCGCAGCGCCAAGCAAAAAGCTTTTGCCAAACAGGAAAAAATCCATGGACAAGCTCAGCGCCCTGAGCATGTTTGTCGCCACCGCCGAGCACGGCAGTTTTAGCCGCGCGGCCGAGCAGTTGGGTAAAACCCCCTCGGCCCTGACCAAGGCGATCAGCCATCTGGAAGCCGAGCTGGGCGCGCAGCTGTTCGAGCGCAGCACCCGCCGTACCGCACTGACCGAGGCCGGACGGCTCTACCTGGATACCGCGCGCCAGGTGCTGCAGCGCCTACACGATGCCGGTGAGGAGATCGGCCAGCTCAAGCACGGCCTGCACGGCAACCTGCGCCTGACTGCGCCGCTGGGCTTTGGCCGGGCGTTTCTCGATGAGGCGTGTGGTGGCTTTCTCGTCGCCAACCCGCAGATTCGCCTGCGGGTGGATTTGTGCGACGCCTTTGTCGATCTGGTCGAAGGCGGTTATGACCTGGCCCTGCGCGAGGGCCGCAGCGACCTGCCGGGGCTGATCGCCAAACCCCTGGGGCACAACCGTATCGTGCTGTGCGCCAGCCCGGCCTACCTGGCCGCCACCCCAGCGCCATTGCACCCGCAGCACTTCGCCCAGCACCAATGGCTGCTCTATCGCCACCCATCGCTGGATCAGCACTTCTGGTGGCTGGCGCAAAAGGGTGTGCGCCTGCGCGTCCCAGTACCGAATGCCCGCCTGGAAAGCGACAACTACGACTTATTGTTAGCCAACACCCTCAGCGGCGCCGGCCTGTACGGCTGCCCGACCTGGAGCGTGCGGCCCTATCTGGACAGCGGCCAACTGGTGCAAGTGATGAGCGAATATGACTTCGACCCGGATGCCTTCGGCCCGCTGATCCTCGCCGTATACCCCAGCCATCGGCGCGCCACGCGCAAGGTGCAGGCCTTTATCGATTACCTGGCAGCGTTTCTCGACGCCCGCGGGTTGGGCCTCAACCCCGCCACCGATACCTGAACAATTGCTACGGCGCAGGCGGAACCGGCCCACAGCGGCAAGGTCTCACAGTTCTGTTGCACGCCGCTTGCCGTTAGAATCCGCCCCTGGCCTGAGCCGCCCGAAAGCCGAGGCGATGCAGATCAGAAACAGGTTCTATGGATTGACTGCCGCAACACGCCATACTCTGCCGCAGGTTTGCCCAACACCTCATACCTGCGCTCCACAGCGTGCCGAGTCGCCCTCCGCGCCACGGCAACATGTCATTTACGGTGAACAGATTCCCATGCCAACGCTTGCCCATCGTGTCGCCGCCCTATGTTTCGGCGTGCTCTTTACACCGCTGCTGGCCCTGGCCGCGGAAACCCAACCGACCCACGAATTCAGCCTGGACAATGGCCTCAAGGTGATCGTGCGTGAAGACCACCGCGCGCCAGTGGTAGTCAGCCAGCTCTGGTACAAGGTCGGCTCCAGCTACGAGACGCCTGGTCAGACCGGCCTGTCCCATGCCCTCGAACACATGATGTTCAAGGGCAGCCGCAAGCTCGGCCCCGGCGAAGCCTCGCGCATCCTGCGTGAGTTGGGCGCCGAGGAAAACGCCTTTACCAGCGACGATTACACCGCCTACTACCAGGTGCTGGCCCGTGACCGCCTGGCCACCGCCCTGGAACTGGAAGCCGACCGTCTGGCCAGCCTCAAACTTCCGGCCGACGAGTTCGCCAAGGAAATCGAGGTGATCAAGGAAGAGCGCCGCCTGCGCACCGACGACAAGCCGTCGAGCCTGGCCTACGAGCGCTTCAAGGCCATGGCCTACCCCGCCAGCGGTTACCACACGCCGACCATCGGCTGGATGGCCGACCTTAAGCGCATGACCGTCGAGGAGTTGCGCGCCTGGTATGAGGCTTGGTACGCGCCGAACAACGCCACCCTGGTGGTAGTCGGCGACGTCAGCGTCGCCGAGGTGAAGATCCTCGCCGAGCGCTACTTCGGCGCCATCCCCAAGCGTACGGTACCGACGGCAAAAGCGCCGCGTGAGCTGGCCGCACCGGGCGAACGACGCATCACCCTGCACCTGAAAACCCAGCTGCCAAGCCTGATGATGGGCTTCAACGTGCCAGGCCTGGCCACCGCCGAACAACCGCGCCAGGTGCACGCGCTGCGCCTTGCAGCCGCCTTGCTCGATGGCGGCTACAGCGCCCGCCTGCCGACCCGCCTGGAACGTGGCGAGGAACTGGTGTCCGGCGCATCTGCCTGGTACGACGGCTTCTCCCGTGGCGACAGCCTGTTTATCCTGTCCGCCACGCCCAACGTGCAGACCGGCAAGACCCTGGAGCAGGTCGAAGCCGGCCTGTGGCGCGAACTGGAGGATTTGAAGAACACCCCGCCGAGCGCCGAAGAGCTGGCCCGTGTGCGTGCGCAAGTGATCGCCGGCCTGGTCTACGAGCGTGATTCGATCACCAGCCAGGCTACCGCCATTGGCCAACTGGAAACCGTCGGTCTGTCGTGGAAGCTGATCGATCAGGAACTGGCCGAACTGGAGGCCGTGACCCCGGCCGATATCCAACAAGCCGCCAGCACCTTCTTTACCCGCGACCGCCTGAGCGTCGCCCATGTTCTGCCTGAGGAGAAGCGCAATGAGTGAGCGCAATGGCCTGCGCTACGGCCTGCTCGGCCTGGCGCTACTGATATTGCTGGCGCTGCTGGCCCTGGTGATCAACCGCTCGACTAGCAGCCCAACCCCGACTCCCGCCGAGTCGACCAGCATCGAATCCCTAGCGGCCCTTGGCGATCAGCCACCGAGTCGCCGTGACCTGAATATCCAGACCTGGCAAACCGCCGAAGGCGCCAAGGTGCTGTTCGTCGAAGCCCGCGAACTGCCGATGTTCGACCTGCAACTGACCTTTGCCGCCGGCAGCAGCCATGACGACGGCACCGCCGGCTTGGCCATGCTGACCAACGCCATGCTCAACGAAGGCGTGCCGGGCAAGGATGTCGGTGCAATTGCCGCCGGCTTCGAAAACCTCGGCGCCAACTTCGGCAACGGCGCCTACCGCGACATGGCCATCGCCAGCCTGCGCAGCCTCAGTGCGGCGGACAAACGCGAGCCGGCTCTGCAGCTGTTCAATCAGGTGCTCGGCCAGCCGACCTTCCCCGAAGACGCCCTGGCGCGAATCAAGAACCAGCTGCTGGCCGGCCTCGAGTACCAGAAGCAGAACCCCGGCAAGCTGGCCAGCCTGGCGCTGTTCGAGCGCCTGTACGGCACGCACCCGTACGCCCACCCGAGCGACGGCAATGCCGAGTCGATTCCGGCAATCACCCGTGAGCAATTGCAGGCTTTCCACGCCAAGGCCTACACCGCCAGCAATGCGATCATCGCCCTGGTCGGCGACCTCTCGCGCAGCGATGCCGAAGCGCTGGCCAACCAGGCGTCCGCTGCCCTGCCGCAAGGCCCGGCACTGCCGCGCATCGCCCAGCCGGAAACACCCGAACCCGGCCTGCAACACATCGAGTTTCCGTCGAACCAGACCCACCTGATGATCGCCCAGCTCGGCATCGATCGCCGCGACCCGGACTATGCCGCACTCTACCTGGGCAACCAGGTATTCGGCGGCGGCGGTTTCGGCACCCGCCTGATGACTGAAGTACGCGAGAAGCGCGGCCTGACCTATGGCGTCTACTCCGGCTTCAGCGCCATGCAGGCGCGCGGCCCCTTTATGATCAACCTGCAGACCCGCGCGGAGCTCAGTGACGGCACCCTGCAACTGGTCAAGAGCATGCTCGCGGACTTCATCAAGGATGGCCCGACTAGTGATGAGCTGAACAACGCCAAGCGCGAGCTGGCCGGCAGCTTCCCGCTGTCCACCGCGAGCAACGCCGCGATCGTCGGACAGCTCGGCTCCATGGGCTTCTATGACCTGCCGCTGAGCTATCTGGAAGATTTTATGCGTGACGTCGAAGCGCTGAGCGTGGAACAGGTCAAGGCCGCCATGGCCAAGCACCTCAACCCCGACGCCTTAGTGATTGTCACCGCCGGTCCGAGCGTGGCGCAAAAAGAACTGCCGCCACCCACCGACCGCCCCGCCGAACAACCTTCTGGCGTCCCGGAGCACTGATGAGCAAGCGACCCAAGCCGCCGAAAGCCAATCCCGCCCATAGTGGCGATGGCCAGCTGCGGATCATCGGCGGGCAATGGCGCTCACGCCAGTTCAACTTCCCCATGGCCGCCGGCTTGCGGCCAACGCCAAACCGCGTACGGGAAACCCTGTTCAACTGGCTGGCGCCCTACGTCGAAGGCGCCAAAGTGCTCGACCTGTTCGCTGGCAGTGGTGCGCTGTTTCTTGAAGCACTGTCGCGCGGTGCCGGCAGCGCCCTGGCCCTGGACCTCAATCCTGCCGCCATCGCCAGCCTGCGCGGCCACCTGCAAACGCTGAACTGCGACAACGGCCAGCTGCAGCAGACCGACGCCTTGCTCTACCTGCAGAACTCGGCGGCGACGCCGTTTGATCTGGTGTTTCTCGACCCACCGTTCAACCAGAACCTATTACTCCCAGCCTGCCAGTCCTTAGAAAACAACGGCTGGCTGGCGGCCGATGCCTGGGTCTACACCGAAAGCGAAAATTCACCGTCCAGCCTGGGCCTGCCCGGCAACTGGCGCCTGCACCGCGAGCAGAAGGCGGGACAGGTGCATTACGCGCTGTGGCAGCGCACAGCCGTAGCCTGAGGGGGAACCTTGGGCTTCACCCTGTGAAGCCCAACCTCGGTCAGGTTCTGTTATTCGCCCCACTCATATAGCTTCCGTTTCACCGCTCAAGGCCCTAGCCTGAGCGCTTTCCCAAGCGATACCTGTCCATGACCACGCCCTTCAAACCCGCCTGGTGGCTGCCCGGCCCGCACCTGCAAACCCTGTGGAACCCAATGTGTCGCCAGCCGGCGAAGCTTGAGCGCACGCGCGAACGGTTGTGGCTGGAAGATGGCGACTTTCTTGATCTGGACTGGCACGGCCCGCATGACGCCAGCACCCCGCTGGTGTTGGTGCTGCACGGCCTGACCGGCTCATCCAACTCGCTGTATGTGCTGGGTTTGCAGCAACAACTGGCAACCCAGGGCTGGGCCAGCGTGGCGCTGAACTGGCGCGGCTGCTCCGGCGAGCCCAACCTGCTCGCCCGCGGTTACCACTCAGGGGCCAGCGAGGATCTGGCGGAAACTGTGCGCCACCTGCGCGCTCAGCGACCGATGGCGCCGCTGTATGCCGCGGGCTATTCGCTCGGCGGCAATGTGCTGCTCAAGTACCTCGGCGAGACGGGCGCAGACAGCCAGCTGCAGGGGGCGGTGGCGGTGTCGGTGCCGTTTCGTCTGGATCAGTGCGCCGACCGCATCGGCATGGGCTTTTCCAGGGTCTACCAGAGCCACTTTATGCGCGAGATGGTGGCTTACGTGAAAGACAAGCAGCGCCTGTTCGCTCACCAGGGCATGGCAGACCGGCTGTCCACCCTGGAGAAACTCGGCCCGCTGGACAATATGCGCACCTTCTGGGATTTCGACGGGCGCATCACGGCGCCGCTGCACGGTTACGCCGATGCCGATGACTACTACCGGCGCGCCTCCAGCCGCTACTTCCTCGGCCAGATCGAGACGCCGACGCTGATTATCCAGGCCGCCGACGATCCCTTCGTCTTTACCCACAGCCTGCCTGAAGCCAGCGAGCTATCACCCAGCATCGAATTCGAGCTGCACGCCCACGGCGGCCATGTCGGCTTTGTCGAAGGCAGCCTGAGCAAACCGGGTTATTACCTGGAGCGGCGCATTCCGCAGTGGCTAGCCGAGCAGGCGGGCAACCCCCTCTAGACTCAGATCACCTGCTCTAGCGGCACATGCAGCTTGGCGTACAGCGCCTCTACAGCCTCGCGCGCTTGCGGGGCGATATAGCCGCCCTCCAGCGTCAGCACCTGGTAGATGCCACGGCGCAGCATCTCTTGGCTGAGGTCGCCGGGGTTGCCGCGGGTGGTGCAGAGAAAGCGCACCCAGGAGGTCATGATGATCCAGCTGTTGAGGGTCAGCGCCTCGATCTGCGGCGCATTCATCAGCAGGATGCCGGCCTCGACAAAGCCCTGATAAATGCCCTGCGCGCGCTGTAGGCAGCGCTGCGAGAACAGCTTGTAGCGCTCAGCCAGCTCGGCGTCGCTATCGAGCAGGTGCTCCAGATCGCGGTGCAGAAAGCGGTAGTGCCACATGGCAGCGAGCAGCGCTTCCAGATAGAAGGTCTTGTCCTGCACCGTCAGCGCGCGGCCTTCGGGGCGACGCAGAAAAGTGTCTACCTGGCTTTCGTAGAGGCTAAACAGCTCGGCGATGATCGCCTGCTTGTTACGGAAGTGGTAGTACAGGTTGCCCGGTGAAATCCCCAGGTGCGCGGCGATATGGTTGGTCGTGACACTGCGCTCACCCTGAGCGTTAAACAGCGCCAGGCTCTCCTGAATAATACGTTCGCGGGTTTTCAGTGGGGCTGACATAGCAACTCGATCTCGGCTCAAAAGCCCGGCAAAGGTACAGGCAGAACGATCAGAAGTGTTACCGGAAAAAGCCGCGGAAACATGCGCTAACTTTTCGTTGGGCTGCATCCGTCGGCTGACAGCGTCATGCTATTTGACAGATTAGAGCAATTGCCCTAAAAATCCAGCACACCTTTTCTGCAGCGACCTCAGCTCAGCTGACGCACTGCATTGCTGGAATGCCGAGGAGTTACACCATGGTCGCCGACGTCGCTTACCTAGAACAAAGCCTGCAACGCAGCCAACAGCAGCTCAGCCAGCTGGAGAGCAGCTTTGCCCGGCAGCGCCAGGCATTCAAGGCCAACCCGATGCCTTCGGCGGAACAGCGCATTCAGTGGCTGAAAGTACTTACCCAGCTACTCACCGACTCTCAAGAGCAGCTGATCCAAGCGATCTCCCAGGATTTCAGCAACCGCAGCGCCGACGAAACCCTGCTCGCCGAGCTGATGCCCAGCCTGCATGGCATCCATTACGCGAGCAAACGCATCAAGAAATGGATGAAACCTTCGCGGCGCAGCGTTGGCATGCAGTTTATGCCAGCCTCGGCCAAGGTGATCTACCAGCCGCTGGGCGTGGTCGGGGTGATCGTGCCGTGGAACTACCCGCTGTTCCTCGCCATCGGTCCGCTGGTCGGCGCGCTGTCTGCCGGCAACCGGGTGATGATCAAGATGAGCGAATCGACCCCGGCCACCTCACAGCTGGTCAAGGATCTGCTGGCCAAGGTCTTCCCCGAGGATCTGGTAACCGTGGTGCTGGGCGAGGCGGAAGTCGGCATGGCCTTCTCCAAACTGCCGTTCGACCACCTGCTGTTCACCGGCGCCACCAGCATTGGCAAACACGTGATGCGCGCCGCCGCCGACAACCTGACCCCGGTGACCCTGGAGCTGGGCGGCAAGTCGCCGGCCATTGTCAGTGCCGACGTACCGCTGAGCGACGCCGCCGAGCGCATTGCCTTCGGCAAGACCATGAACGCCGGCCAGACCTGCGTCGCACCGGATTACGTGCTGGTGCCGAAAGACCGCGTAGAGGGCTTTGTCGAGGCTTATCGCAACGCGGTGCAGAGCTTCTACCCGCAACTCAAGGACAATCCGGATTACACCGCGATCATCAACGAGCGTCAGCAGCAACGCCTCACTGGCTACCTGCAGGACGCCGAAAGCAAGGGCGCGACCATCATTCCGCTGTACCCCGAAGCCCAAGGCCGGCGCATACCGCAGGCCGTGCTGCTGAACGTGACGGATGAGATGAAGGTGATGCAGGACGAGATCTTCGGCCCGCTGTTGCCGATCATCCCCTACGACAAGCTGGAAGACGCCTTCGCCTTTATCAACGAGCGCGACCGGCCACTGGCGTTGTATTACTTCGGCTACGACAAGAGTGAGCAGCAGCGCGTGCTGCACGAGACTCATTCGGGCGGCGTGTGCCTTAACGACACCCTGCTGCACGTGGCCCAGGACGACATGCCATTCGGCGGCGTCGGCCCATCCGGCATGGGCCATTACCATGGCCACGAAGGCTTCCTGACCTTCAGCAAGGCCAAGGGCGTGTTTATCAAGCAGCGCCTGAACGCCGCCAAGCTGATCTACCCGCCATACGGCAAGTCGATCCAGAAGCTGGTGTACAAACTCTTCGTTCGCTAACCCTTCCTCTGCAGGAGCGGGCTAACCCGCTCCTGCATCAGCCTGTTTGAGTGATAACAACAATGCACGACAGCACTCTCGCAGCCCCCGGCCTGTCGCGGCGCGGCCTGCTCAAGATCGGCCTGATGGGCTCGGCATTTCTCGCCACCGCCGGGCTGACGGCCAGCCTCAGCGGCTGCTCGGCGAGCACACCGAAAGCCGGCTTTGCGGTGATCCGCAAGTCCGACCTGGCCTTTCTCAATGTCCTGATCCCGGTGATGCTGGCTGGCGCGGTCACGGCCGAGAAGATGCCACAAGCCGTGGCGGGCACCCTCGCCAACCTCGATTACAGCCTTAGCCACCTGTCACCGGAGCTGCTCAAGCTGACCGTGCAGCTGTTCGACGTGTTGGCCATGCCAATCACCCGAGGCCCGCTGACTGGCGTCTGGGGCAGCTGGGAAAACGCTTCGAGCGCCGATGTACAGGCGTTTCTCGACCGCTGGCAAGACAGCTCCATCGGCCTGCTGAAGATGGGCCACGCCTCGCTGCTGCAACTGGTGATGATGAGCTGGTACAGCCGAGCAGAGTCCTGGGTGCATTGCGGCTACCCCGGCCCTCCGACTGTTTGACCACGATCTGCTGCGCGTCGGCCATGCCGCGTTAAAAATGGCCTCGGACGGTGACTTGTCACCGAACGCCCGAAGGGCGGCCCGCAAGGGCGAGTTAAACGAGTAGTGCTCATGTACAAAAGTACATTCCGCCTCCTCGGACATTTTTGCCTTGCCTGGCTCTAGCTCTAGCTCTAGCTCTAGCTCTAGCTCTAGCTCTAGCTCTAGCTCGCGAGATCGTCAATTAGCGGAACCACTGAACTCTAATAAGAATTCGCCTGAGAGCACCTTAAATGCCTGTACCCGACAGCTTCAAAGAAGGCCTGGCCCGTGGCTGGAAGACTTACAACAGCTCACGACTGGACAGCGACCTGACGCTGGAAGCCGACGTGGCCATCGTCGGCAGCGGCGCCGGCGGCGGCACCACCGCCGAAATCCTCAGCGCGGCCGGCTTCAAGGTGCTGCTGATCGAGGAAGGCCCGCTGAAGACCAGCGACGATTTCAAGATGCTCGAAGACAAGGCCTACGCCAGCCTCTATCAGGAAGGCATCGGCCGCATGAGCAAGGATGGCGCGATCACCATCATGCAGGGCCGCGCGGTCGGCGGCACCACGCTGATCAACTGGACGTCCAGCTTTCGCACACCTGCTCCAACCCTGGAGCACTGGGCCAAGGAGCATGGCGTAAAAGGCAACAGCCCTGACGAAATGGCGCCCTGGTTCGAACAGATGGAACAGCGCCTGGGCGTCGCGCCTTGGGTTGTGCCGCCGAATGCCAATAACGCGGTAATCAGCCGCGGCTGCGACAAGCTCGGTTACGAGTGGCAGACGATTCCGCGCAACGTGCGCGGCTGCTGGAACCTCGGTTACTGCGGCATGGGCTGCCCGACCAACGCCAAGCAGTCGATGCTGGTCACCACAATCCCGGCCACCCTGGATAAAGGCGGCGAGCTGCTCTACCTGGCCCGCGCCGAACGCCTGTTAATCGACGGTGACAAGGTCACGGGCATCGAATGCCTCGGCATGGATGAGCGTAGCGTCGCCCCCAATGGCCGCAAGATCACGGTCAAGGCCAAGCATTACGTACTGTCCGGTGGTGGCATCAACACACCGGGAATTCTCCTGCGCTCGAATGCACCGGACCCGCACCAGCGCACCGGCAAGCGCACCTTCTTGCACCTGGTGAACTTCTCGGCGGCCTTGTTCGATCAGGTGATCAACCCCTTCTACGGCGCGCCGCAGTCGATCTACTCCGACCATTTCCAGTGGGATGACGGCACCGCTGGGCGCCTGTCCTACAAGCTCGAAGTCCCGCCGCTGCAGCCGGCGCTGACCGCCACCCTGCTCGGCCGCTTCGGCATCGACAACGCCATGCGCATGGAGCACCTGCCCAATACCAACGTAATGCTCGCCCTGCTGCGTGACGGCTTCCACCCGGACAGCGCCGAAGGCACGGTGGAACTGCGCAGCGACGGCAGCCCGGTGCTCGACTACCAGATGACCGACTACACCTGGGACGGCGTGCGCCGCGCCTTCCATACCATGGCCGAGATTCAGTTTGCCGCCGGGGCTAAGGCGGTGCTGCCGCTGCATGCCGATGCCGGTTATGTGAAAACCCTGGCTGAAGCCAAGAGTCTGATCGACAACCTCAGCCTAGAGCTGTACCGCACCCGCCTAGGCAGTGCTCACGTCATGGGCGGTTGCGCCATGGGTGAAAACCCGCAGCAGGCCGTTACCGACAGCCTGGGCCGCCATCACCAGTTGAGCAACCTGTCGATCCATGACGGCTCGCTGTTCCCCACCAGCATCGGCGCCAACCCGCAGCTGTCGATCTATGGGCTGACGGCCAAGCTGGCCAGCCAATTGGCTGAGCGGCTGCACGCCTAGACCACCCAGGAGCCTGTCCATGCTGCAGAAAGTGGTTTCCGTGCTGCTGATCATCGCCGGCATCATTCACTTGCTGCCGCTCAGCGGCGTCTTAGGAGCTGAACGCCTGACGCAACTCTACGGGCTGACCTTCCAGGAGCCCAACCTGCTTTTACTGATGCGCAGTCACGCCTTACTGTTCGGCCTGCTCGGCGCCTTGCTGGTCTACGCTGCGTTCCGCCCGGCACTGCAGCCCATCGCCCTGATCGGCGGACTGCTTAGCGTGCTGAGCTTTCTTTACTTGGCCGGGAGTACACCCGGCTACAACGAGGCGCTACGCCGGGTAGTAATCGCCGACTGGGTGGCGCTGACCTGCCTGGTGATCGCTGCCTTGCTGGTTTTTCTGGCCCGCAACAGAACCTGAGGCCAAGCGCACCGACTTGGCCGCAGTGCCTTGCTGCGCTACCATCCGACTCCCCAACGGATCCGCCAGGACGTCACGATGAATCGAGTGTTATACCCAGGCACCTTCGACCCCATCACCAAGGGGCACGGCGACCTGGTCGAGCGCGCCGCACGGCTGTTCGACAGCGTGATCATTGCGGTGGCTGCCAGCCCGAAGAAGAACCCGCTGTTCAGCCTGGAGCAACGCGTCGAGCTGGCCCGTGAAGTCACCAAGCACCTGCCGAACGTCGAGGTCGTAGGGTTTTCTACTCTGCTGGCACACTTCGCCAAGGAACAGGGCGCCAATGTCTTCCTGCGTGGTCTGCGCGCGGTTTCCGACTTTGAATACGAATTCCAACTGGCCAATATGAACCGCCAGCTGGCTCCCGATGTGGAAAGCCTGTTCCTGACCCCGTCAGAGAAGTACTCATTTATCTCGTCGACGCTGGTGCGCGAAATCGCCGCACTGGGCGGTGACATCTCCAATTTCGTGCACCCAGCCGTGGCCGCCGCGCTGACCGAACGTTTCAAACGCTAAGCCATTCACCAGGGCCGCGTGCATGCGCGGCCCTGATGCGGCACAATTTGCCCTAGCGTTCTTTATGTACACATCTAGGCTGCACCTGCGGGTCGCAGCAGGAGTGGTTCTGTCATGTCCCTGATCATCACTGACGATTGCATCAACTGCGACGTCTGCGAACCCGAATGCCCTAATGCTGCGATTTCCCAGGGCGAAGAAATTTACGAAATCGACCCCAACCTGTGCACCGAATGCGTCGGCCACTATGACGAGCCGCAGTGCCAGCAGGTCTGCCCGGTGGATTGCATTCCACTCGACGAAAACAATGTCGAGAGCAAGGATGAGTTGATGCAGAAGTACCTGATCATTACCGGTAAAGCATGAAGACCGGCCGCCTGATCCGCGGCCGTCGCCTCTGGCGCCCCCTGCTCGGAGCGCTTGCCCTGCTCTGTGCCCTTGAGCTGCAGGCCGCAGTCCAACCTGAACGCATTGCCATTGCCAGCGCACACCCTGCCGCCACCGTAGCCGGGCAGGAAACTCTGGCCCTGGGCGGCAACGCCTTTGATGCGGCCGTGGCCATCAGT
The DNA here is from genome assembly GCF_900105355.1 of Pseudomonas anguilliseptica. Lineage (NCBI taxonomy): Bacteria > Pseudomonadati > Pseudomonadota > Gammaproteobacteria > Pseudomonadales > Pseudomonadaceae > Pseudomonas > Pseudomonas anguilliseptica. The sequence continues at coordinate 2,233,486 of NZ_FNSC01000001.1, read as the reverse complement.
GCTGCGCTGGCGGTGGTCGAGCCTTACGGCTCGGGCCTGGGCGGTGGCGGTTTCTTTCTGCTGCGCGAAGCCGGCGACTCACCGACCTATCGCTTTCTCGATGCCCGCGAACGCGCCCCGCAAGCCGCCCATGCCGACCTGTACCGGGTAGACGGCGACATCAGCAAAGACCTTTCGCTGAATGGCGCGCTGGCCGCCGCCATTCCCGGCCTCCCGGCCGCGCTGGTCGAGCTGGCCGAGCGCTTTGGCCGCCTGCCATTGCGCGACTCACTGGCTCCGGCAATCCGCCTGGCCAGCAGCGGCGTGAGCATCGACCGGGTCTACCGCGAACGCGCGGGTTGGCGCTTAGCGGCCATGCGCGACGACCCGGAAACCGCACGGATCTTCCTCGATAAAGGCGAAATATCCGAGGAGTTTGGCCTGCTGCGCCAGCCGGAGCTGGCCCGCACTCTGGAGCAACTAGGCACAAAGGGCCTCCAGGGCTTCTACGCCGGAACGGTGGCCGAACAACTGGTCAAGGCGGTGCGTGATGCAGGCGGCATCTGGACCCTAAAGGATCTGGCCGACTACCGCATCGTTGAACGCCAGCCATTGCGCGTGCCACTGGAACAGGACCGTGAACTAATCAGCGCGCCCCCGCCATCCGCAGGTGGTATCGCCCTGGGGCAGAGCCTGCTGATCCTGCAGCAACTGCCCTGGCAGCAAGCAAACCGAGTGCAGCGCACTCATTTTGTCGTCGAAACCTTGCGGCGCGCCTACCGGGATCGCGGCCTATTAGGCGACCCGGACTTTGTTCGCAATCCAGCGCAACGACTACTGGCCCCCGCTTACCTGAAACAGCTGGCCGGCAGTATCGACCCGCAGCGCGCCACGCCGAGTGACAGTCTGCCGCCCAGTAAAACCTGGCAGGAAGGCGACCACACCACCCATTTCTCGGTGCTCGACACCGAGGGCAATGCGGTGGCAGCCACCCTGTCAGTCAACCTGCCGTTCGGTGCAGCCTTTACTGCGCCCGGCACCGGGGTGCTGCTGAACAATGAAATGGATGACTTTGCCGCCGACATACATGGCAGTAATGCCTACGGCCTGAGCGGCAGCCAGGCCAATAGCATCGCCGCCGGCAAACGGCCTCTATCGAGCATGAGCCCAAGCTTTATAGAAAGCGCTAAAGGCTTCGCCAGCTTCGGCACGCCGGGCGGCAGCCGGATTCCCAGCATGGTGCTGCTGTCGATGCTGGAGTACCTGGATCAACAGCCCATCGAGCGCTGGCCCAGCGTCGGCCGCTACCACCACCAGTTCCGCCCGGATCTGATCGAGCATGAGCCGGACACATTGAGCCCAGCAGAAGTCGCGACGCTCGAAGCGCTCGGGCATAAATTGAAATCGACAGGCAGGCAATACGGCAATCAGCAGGTGCTGCGGTGGGACAAGCAGGGCGGGAAAGTTGAAGCGGCAAGCGATCCGCGCGGGATCGGTACTGCGGTGGTCACACCAGTCGCACCGCAATGATGCTGATCACCGATGCGCCAGACGAGAACTTCTCAGGGCTGCCAAAGCAAACACCGCGGCAGCCCGGAAGTAGATAAAACAATCAGTTCTGCTTATAGCCGCTGGTGGTGCAGCCCAAGCAGCGCACAAAAGCTTCCTTGCCTGGCTCAACGACCAGTGCATGGCCCGCTTCGCCAATATTGCCACCGGCGGCCGTGAACGGCAGGCTCACCACGAAAGCCACAGCACCAATGGCAGTTGCGCCAATCAGCAATGGCCGGGCAATCAGCAGATCGCCAATCATCGAAAACGCTTTGGGTGCGTTAGCCGTGTAAAGAGGGTCGCCGCTAGTGTTCTGCTGCGCTACGTCAGCATAAGCCGGCAGTGCCAGCAGGCCAGTGGTCAGCGCCAGAGCAGCAGCGGTTGAGCGGAACAGTTTCATGGGGCGATCCTTCAGCTATTAGGAGGCGGTGAGACTAACTATAACAGCGCATTGGTAATTGTCAGCGTGACGGCCGTCAATCGCCATAAAAGGCGTATTGAGGTTTTTTCGGAATAAAGGGCCGATAAAAAGCCAGAATCTCCTTGAGATCGGCTGTTTCATCCCCGCTAGGCATAAAGGTCGGGCCGATAAAAACCCGCTTGTTCTGATAATCCAACGCACCCAGAACAATCGGCACGTTTGCACCGAGGGCGATGTGATAGAAGCCCATTTTCCAACGTTCGACCTTTTTGCGCGTGCCTTCCGGCGAGAGGATCAGCATAAATTGCTGATGTTCGCTAAGGATGGTCTGAAGTAGCCATGTATTTCTGGCTGACTTCAGCCCCGCCGATTTTGAAAGCGGCAAATCGATCAAAAACGATCAGATTACCCATTCATTTCTGTGTTTTTAGCCGCCGCGAGTAGCTCGCGGCAGCCATTTCCCGCATTACAGGCGCACCTCTCCTGCATTGGTCAGTAAATGTCGGCGTGCCATCCACAGGTTCGACAGCGCGAACAGCGTCACCAGTTGCGCCGTGTTCTTGGCCAAGCCACGGAAGCGTGTCTTTACATAACTGAACTGACGCTTGATCACCCGGAACGGGTGCTCAACCTTGGCGCGCACCTGGGCCTTGGCCTTCTCGATCTTGCGTTTGGCTTTGTACAGCGGGCTGCTCTTACCCAGCTTCTTATAGGTGCTGCGGCGGGCAGCAACCTGCCAGATCACCTCGCGCCCATCATGTTCGGGGCGCTTTTCGACGCCGGTATAACCCGCATCGGCGCACACCACGTTTTCCTCGCCGTGCAGCAACTTGTCGACCTGAGTGACATCCGCCACGTTGGCCGCCGTGCCTACCACGCTGTGTACCAGCCCCGACTCGTCATCCACGCCAATGTGCGCCTTCATGCCGAAGTAGTATTGGTTGCCCTTCTTGGCCTGGTGCATCTCTGGGTCGCGTTTGCCGTCCTTGTTCTTGGTCGAACTCGGCGCATTGATCAGCGTGGCATCGACGATGGTGCCTTGGCGCAACGACAGGCCACGGTCGCCAAGATAGCCATTGATGACGGCCAGGATGCCGGCAGCCAACTCATGTTTCTCCAGCAGACGACGGAAGTTGAGGATGGTGGTTTCGTCGGGGATACGTTCCAGACTCAGCCCGGCGAACTGCCGCAGGATGGTGGTCTCGTACAGCGCTTCTTCCATCGCTGGGTCGCTGTAGCCGAACCAGTTCTGCATCAGGTGCACACGTAGCATCGCCATCAGCGGATAGGCCGGCCGACCGCCTTCACCCTTGGGGTAATACGGTTCGATCAGTGCGATCAAACCCTTCCACGGCACCACCCGATCCATCTCGATCAGGAACAACTCTTTGCGGGTCTGCTTGCGTTTGCCGGCGTACTCGGCATCGGCGAAGGTCATTTGCTTCATCGGAAAACTCGGCGGGTGGCGTCCGGGCATTTTGCCAAAATCAGGAAGTCTTATTCAGAGTTTCCCTAAAGCCCGCCTGACGGCGGGGTAATCAGAAGGGAGAGATGGTTTTCTTGTGGTTGTGGTGAGCAGCAGCACTGTCGGAACAGGCGAGTCCTGCAGCGGAATAAGGCCGATAACAATCATGATCCGCGTGATCGATTGAACGCTTGCCCCCCGCTGCGCGAACTACAGAGTGGCCAGGGCGGTGAGCCCAAAACAGGCCGGATATACGAATGCAACCGCGCTGACGACAGGTGCAAAAGCAAAGCTTTGCTCACTACTTGTGGGGAGAGTCCATATACGCACGTTAGGGAAACCCTGAAGAAGACTTCCTGAATTTGGCAAAATACCTGAACTCCACCCGCCGAGTTTTCCGATGAAGCAGATGACCTTCGCCGACGCCGAGTACGCCGGCAAGCGCAAGCAAACCCGCAAAGAGCTGTTCCTGATCGAGATGGATCAGGTTGTGCCGTGGAAGGGTTTGATTGCCTTGATCGAACCGCATTACCCCAAGGGTGAAGGCGGACGTCCAGCCTATCCGCTGATGGCGATGTTACGGGTTCATTTGATGCAGAACTGGTTCGGCTACAGCGACCCGGCGATGGAGGAGGCTCTGTACGAGACCACCATCCTGCGCCAGTTTGCGGGTCTGAGCCTGGAGCGCATTCCCGACGAAACCACCATCCTCAACTTCCGCCGATTGCTGGAGAAACACGAACTGGCTGCGGGCATCTTGGCCGTCATCAATGGCTATTTGGGTGACCGCGGTTTGTCATTGCGCCAAGGCACCATCGTCGATGCCACGCTGATCAATGCGCCGAGTTCGACCAAGAACAAGGACGGTAAGCGTGACCCGGAAATGCACCAGACCAAGAAGGGAAACCAGTATTACTTCGGCATGAAGGCGCACATCGGCGTCGATGACGAGTCGGGTTTAGTGCATAGCGTGGTCGGCACGGCAGCCAATGTTGCAGACGTTACTCAGGTCGACAAGCTGCTACACGGCAAAGAAAACATGGTGGGTGCCGACGCGGGTTACACCGGCGTAGAGAAGCGGCCAGAACATGAAGGCCGTGAAGTGATCTGGCAGATCGCAGCCCGCCGCAGTACGTACAACACGTTGAGTAAGCGCAGCGCGCTATACAAAGCCAAGCGCAAGATCGAGAAGGCCAAAGCCCAGGTGCGCGCCAAGGTCGAGCACCCGTTTCGGGTGATCAAGCGGCAGTTCGGCTATGTGAAGACGCGCTTCCGTGGCCTGGCCAAAAACACCGCACAACTGGTAACGCTGTTCGCCCTGTCGAACCTGTGGATGGCCCGTCGACATTTGCTGACGAATGCAGGAGAGGTGCGCCTGTAATGTGGGAAATGACCGCTGCGAGGTGCTCGCGGCGGCCAGAAACACCGAAATGAGCGGATGACTTGATCGTTTTTGATCAGTTTTCCGCTTTCAAAATCAGCGGAGGCTGAAGTTGACCGGAAATACAGGGCTACTTCAGACCATCCCTAAAGGCCTGCACCGCCTGCTCAACCGTATTGCCCTGACGCTCGCGGTATATAGGAATGCCGCCCCACAGTCGCATCAGTCCGCCAAACGGCCAATTGAATACCGTGTGCTTGCCAAACCAACGGGCATTCAGACGCAGTACAAACTTCACTGCGATAAAGATTACGAAGTCCCAGTTAGACGTGTGGTGCGCGCCGATTACCACGAACTTGTCGAGCTTCGGCAGCTCGCCCTCGATACGCCACCCCATCAGTTTCAGCGCCACGCGGCCAACCCACTCGGCCAGAGGATTGCGGGGCAGATAGTTACCGGACATCAATACCTCGGTCGTTCTTATTATTGTGTAAACGGTTCAGTCATCAGCGTATGACGGGCAAATCTAGCCCGACGACAAATCCTTAGCGTTGGCAGCGCGGACAATACACGCTGGCGCGCTGGCCTAGTTTGACCTCACGCAGGGTGCTTCCACAGTGCTTGCAAAATTCACCGCCGCGCCCATAGACAAACAGTTCCTGCTGGAAATAACCCGGCTGGCCATCGCCACCGACAAAGTCACGCAGGGTGGTGCCGCCACGCTCGATGGCATGGGCGAGGATACGCTTGATCTCATCCGCCAGAGTCAGATAACGCGCCCGCGACACCGAGCCGGCCTCACGGCGCGGGTCGATGCCTGCAGCAAACAGCGCCTCGCTGGCGTAGATATTACCGACACCGACCACCACGGCGTTGTCCATGATAAAGGGCTTGATCGCCATGGCCCGGCCACGGGACAGTTGAAACAGCCTCTCGCCGTCAAACAGATCGGTCAACGGTTCCGGCCCCAGCTTGCTGAGCAACACATGGCTCAGCGGATCACTGCTCCACAGCAGCGCGCCGAAGCGCCGCGGATCGGTGTAGCGCAGGGCCAGCCCCGATTCCAGCTCGATATCCACATGCTCATGCTTGGCCGCCGGCAAACCCGTTTCGACCAGTCGCAGACTGCCGGACATACCCAGGTGGCTGATCAGACTTCCGGTTTCGGCTTTGATCAGCAGGTATTTGGCGCGCCGTTCAACACATTCGATACGCTGCCCGGACAGCTGAATATCCAGGCCTTCGGGGATCGGCCAGCGCAGGCGGCGTTCGCGCACGATCACCCGGCTGACGCGCTGGCCTTCAAGAAATGGCGCGATGCCGCGGCGAGTGGTTTCTACTTCAGGAAGTTCTGGCATAGCAAGTGATCAGCTGAGCAATCCGAGCGGGCGCCTACCTTAGCAGGAATGCCCCCGGAGCGACGAGACAGGCCAGCAGGCTGCTAATTCGCCCCCATATCGCGGATGCTTTCGCGCAGGTTTTCGAAGTCATACTCCGATAGCCCGACATACTCCAGCACCAGCTGCTCGATGCTCTGCCACTCATAGTCGTCCGGCTGATTACCCAGCACCAGATGACTTTCACAGATATGCTCGGCCATCTTCAGAATTGCCAGCAGGGTTTTCAGCTGTGCATCGCGGCTGGCGTCCTCGGTGAAAATCGCCAGGGCGTTGTGGTGACTGGCAATGGCTTCGCACAGGTGCAGCGGCAGATTCCACGACTTGGCAGTGAAGTAGCCGACCACCGCGTGATTGGTATTGAGCAGGCGATTCTCGGTATCCACCACGCGGCGCTCGCCGGTGGCGCTGGCGTAGGCCTCTTCCAGCACGGTCATGTAATTGGGGAAACGCTTGAGCATCAGCGGAATGCCGCAATTGTGGAACAGACCGAGGGTGTAGGCCTCGTCCGGCGAGTGATAACCGATGCGTTTGGCCAGGGTCAGACAGGTCATCGCCACATCCTGAGCGGTGTCCCAGAAGCGGTTGAGGGTGACGATGGCCTCATCAGTCAGCTCGCCGCGGATCGACTGCGCATTGATCAGGTTGATCACCGTATTGCAGCCCAACAGGTTGACCGCCTGCTGGATCGAGGCGATGCGATTGGTCAGGCCGAAGAACGGGGAGTTCACCAGTTTCAGCAGCGCGCCGGACAGGCCAGGATCCTGACCGATCAGCTTGGCGATGGCGCGCAGATCCGGGTTCGGCATCACCTGTTCCATCTGCAAATCCACCATGATCTGCGGCTGCGGCGGCACGCTAATGCCCTGCAACACTTGCTGGATATATTCGGCGGAAAGCTCTTGGGACATGAGGGGAACAACCGGTGTGAGAAGTGATGCACAGTCTAGCTAAACCACCAGCACTTCCACAGGCGACTTTTGTAACCGCCGCAAGGCCAGCGAACCCGCTATAATTCCGCTCTTTTTTCGGAGTCCCCAGCATGTCCCTGCCCAGCCTGCGCCTGAAAGCCAATGCCGATCGACGCTTGCGCGCCGGCCACCTGTGGGTCTACAGCAACGAAATCGACGTGGCCGCCACACCGTTGAGTGGTTTTGCTGCCGGCGATCAAGCGGTGCTCGAAGCTGCCGGCGGCAAACCGCTGGGTGTCGTCGCGATGAGCCCGAACAACCTGATCTGCGCGCGCCTGCTGTCGCGCGACGTCAAACATGTGCTGGACAAGTCGCTGCTGGTACACCGGCTCAACGTCGCCCTGAGCCTGCGCGAGCGGCTGTTCGACAAGCCCTGCTACCGCCTGGTGTACGGCGATTCCGACCTGCTGCCGGGGCTGGTGGTCGACCGTTTCTTCGACATTCTGGTGGTGCAGCTGGCCTCCGCCACCATGGAACGGCACAAGGATGACGTGCTCGCTGCGCTGATCCAGGTGTGCAAGCCCAGCGGCATCCTGCTCAAGAACGACTCCGCCGCCCGCGATGCCGAAGGCCTGGCACGTTATGTGGAAACCCCGTTTGGCGTGGTGCCGGAGTGGGTCGCCCTGGAAGAAAACGGGGTGAAGTTCGAAGCCCCGGTGATCGAAGGCCAGAAAACCGGCTGGTTCTACGACCACCGCATGAACCGTGCGCGCCTGGCGCCTTACGTCAAGGGCAAGCGCGTACTCGATCTGTTCAGCTACATCGGCGGTTGGGGTGTGCAGGCTGCGGCCTTCGGCGCCAGTGACGTGATGTGCGTGGACGCTTCCGGCTTTGCCCTCGACGGCGTAGAGCGCAACGCGGCCCTCAATGGCCTGACCGACAAGGTGGCCTGTGTCGAAGGTGATGTGTTCGAGGCGCTGAAACAGCTGAAATCCGCCGAAGAACGCTTCGACGTGATCGTCGCCGACCCTCCCGCCTTTATCAAACGCAAGAAAGACCTGAAAAACGGTGAAGGTGCCTACCGCCGCCTAAATGAGCAGGCCATGCGCCTGCTCAACAAGGACGGCATCCTGATCAGCGCCAGTTGCTCCATGCACCTGGAAGAAGACAACTTGCAGAACATCCTGTTGACCAGCGCACGCCATCTGGATCGCAATATTCAGATGCTCGAGCGTGGGGCCCAGGGCCCGGACCATCCAGTACACCCGGCCATCAATGAAACCCGCTATATCAAGAGTCTGACCGTGCGTTTGCTGCCCAACAGTTGAGCACCTGCACCTGCCGAGTGCGTGTCGGCAGGTGCTTCTTTCTCTCCCGCGCTGTTACCACTCCCCACACCCGCCTGGCGCAACCCCGCGCCTGGGCTAGGCTTACCCCCAGCACTGCCGCGCCCGCGATGAGCCACAGCGGACTGGCACAGTGCTTGCGTAACTTGAACATTCAAACAAGTACCCGTTACAGCATAGAAGCGGGCGCGTGAATTCAAGTATTCAGATAACGGCCACAAGCTGCTGTCTGTTCAGAGCACATTTGGGGAGGGGTATGGCTGACCTGGCTGGGGACAAACCGTTCCTGCAATTCACCAACGTCAAGAAGACTTACGACCACAAGAATCTGGTGGTCAAGGATTTCAACCTGGATGTGGCCAAGGGCGAATTTATCACCCTGCTCGGCCCGTCCGGCTCGGGTAAAACCACCTGCCTGATGATGCTCGCCGGGTTCGAGGACGTGACCAGCGGCGAGATCCTGATCAACGGCCGCTCAGTCACCAGCATCGCCCCCTACCAGCGCAATATCGGCATGGTATTCCAGCAGTACGCGCTGTTCCCGCACATGACCCTGCGCGAAAACCTGGCCTACCCGCTGAAGATCCGCAAACAGCCCAAAGAGGTGATTCGCGCCAAGGTCGACGAATACCTGTCACTGGTCGAGCTACTGGATTTCGGCAACCGCTTCCCTGGCCAGCGCGCTGATCTTCGCCCCCGACATCGTACTGATGGATGAACCCCTCGGCGCCCTCGACAAGAAGCTGCGCGAGCAGATGCAGTTCGAGATCAAGCGCCTGCACGAGCAGCTCGGCTTTACCGTGATCTACGTGACCCACGACCAGACCGAAGCGCTGACCATGAGCGACCGCATCGCCGTATTCAACAACGGCATCGTCCAGCAATGCGCGCCGCCCCATGTGCTCTACGAGCGCCCGGCCAACCTGTTCGTCGCCGACTTTATCGGCGAGAGCAACAAGCTCAAGGGCGTGATCGAAAGCGTTGGCGCGGACAACGTGCAGGTGCGCCTGGAGGATGGCGGCCTGGTCAGCACCCTGAAAGCCAACTGCACCGAGATCGGCCAGCCCACCACCGTGTCCATTCGCCCGGAAAAGCTCAGTTTTACCGAGCGTCTTGGCAGCACCGGCAATCAGGTGATGGCGCGCTTCGTCACCCGGCATTACGTCGGCGAATACATCCGTTACCACTTCGAGACCGCTGACGGCACCGAGCTGGTGGTGAAGAACATGAATGACAGCAGCGCCCCGCAACTCAGTGCCAAGGAAGAAGTAGCCCTTGCCTGGCTGCCGCAAGACAGCCAGGCACTGGATCGCCCAGTCGCCACACCAACCTGACCCTGATAACTAGAAGCAGAAGCAATGGAGCACAGCAATGGCTAGAACACTGACCACCCGCTTTTCCACCTTCGCCCTCGCCGCCGCGCTAGGCACAGCAAGTTTCGCCGCCAGCGCCGAGGAAACCCTGACAGTCGTGTCATGGGGCGGTGCCTACGGCGCAGCCCAGCAGAAACACGTGATCGACCCGTTTATGAAAGACACCGGCAACAAGGTCCTGTTCGAGGATTACACCGGCGGTGTGGCCGAGATCAAAGCCCAGGTCGAGTCTGGCAATATCCAGTGGGACGTGGTCGACTTCGAGGTGATCGACCTTGAGCGCGCCTGCTCCGAAGGTCTGCTGGAAAGCATCCCGCGCGACATCCTGCCGGCCGGTATCGACGGCGTTCCGGCCGCTAAAGACTTTATTCCCGAAGCCCTAGCCAGCGAGTGCGCAGTCGGCAATATCGTCTGGTCGGTGGTCTTCGCCTACAACGAGAAAACCATCGGTGGCACCAAAGCCGCGAGCATCGCTGACTTCTTCGACACCAGCAAAATCCCCGGCAAGCGCGCCATGCGCAAACGTCCGCAGGTGAACATGGAATGGGCTTTGCTGGCTGACGGCGTGCCGCCGGGCGAAGTCTATGACGAGCGGTCGACCCCGGAAGGCCAGGCCCGTGCCTTTGCCAAGCTGGACACCATCAAGCAGGACATCGTCTGGTTCGACTCCTGGTCGCAGGCGCCACAACTGCTCAACGATGGCGGCGCGGTGCTGGTGCAGTCGGCCAATGGCCGTTTCTATGACGCCATCCGCCAGGAGAAAAAACCCTTCGTCATCGTCTGGGACGGCCACGTCTACGATCTCGATGCCTGGGCCATCGTCAAAGGCTCGCCGAAAAAGGACCTGGCACTGAAATTTATTGCCTACGCCACCGGCTCCACTCCACTGGCCGGTATGCCGGACGTGGCCTACGGCCCAACCCGCAAATCCTCCATGCCACTGGCTGACCAGAGCGCCGCACCGCACCTGCCGACTGCTCACCTGAGCAAAGGCATCCAGGCCGGTTCGGACTTCTGGGCTGACTACGGCGAATCCCTCGGTGAAAAATTCAACGAGTGGCTGTTGAAGTAACCCGCCCTGCCCCCTCTCCTGCGGGAGAGGGGGCAGGATTTACGGAGTAACGCCTTGTCCTCCCTCACGTCTACCGAAGCCAGCCAAGCCTCCAACGCCCGCAACAAGAAACGCCTCACCGCCTTTCTGTTTGTCGTACCGCTGCTGGTGTTTATCCTGCTGACCTTCGTCGCACCGATTGCCAGCATGCTCTGGCGCAGCGTTCACCACCCGACGGTGGCCACCCTGATTCCGCTGACCCTGAGCGAGCTGCAACGCTGGGACGGCAAAACGATTCCTAATGAGAAAACCCTGAGCGTGTTCGCCCAGGAGCTGCATGGCCTGGCCAAAGAGCGCCAGTCCGGCAAACTGGCCGAAGAGTTCAACCGCGCCTCGGCGGGCATGTCCAGCGTGGTCAAATCCACCGCCCGCAAAGTCTCACGCCTGAATGACGAGCGACTGACGCAACAAGGCGCCGAGATCCTGCTCAAGTCGCACCGCAACTGGAGCAAGCCGCAAATCTGGTATGCCATCCAGCGCGCGGGCAAACCCTATACCTATGACTACTACCTGACTGCACTCGACCTGGAACTGCATCCCGAGCAGGGTATTCAGGTGCGCGAAGACACACAGATCTACCTGCAGCTGTACAGCAAGACCCTGAGCATGGCGCTGGTCATCACGCTTTTCTGCGCGCTGCTCGGCTACCCGCTGGCCTACTACTTGGCCGGCCTGCCGGAGAACCGCGCCAACCTGCTACTGGTACTGGTACTGCTGCCGTTCTGGACGTCGCTGCTGGTGCGCACCACGGCCTGGATCGCCCTGCTGCAGACCAACGGGGTGATCAACTCCTTCCTGCTCGGCATCGGCGTGATCGGCCAACCCATCGAGATGCTCTATACCTCGTTCGCCACGGTGGTGGCGATGACCCATATCCTGCTGCCGTTTATGATTCTGCCGCTGTATAGCGTGATGCGCGGCATCGACCCCAGTTATCTGCGCGCAGCGCTGTCACTGGGCGCGCGGCCGATTCCGGCATTTCTGCGCATCTACTTCCCGATGACCCTGCCGGGTCTGAGTGCCGGCGCGCTGCTGGTATTTATCATCTCGGTCGGCTACTACATCACCCCGGCGCTGGTCGGCGGCACCGATGGGCAGATGATCAGCAACATCATCGCCTTCCATATGCAGCGCTCGAACAACTGGGAACTAGCCGCCGCACTGGGCTCCCTGCTGCTCGGCCTGATACTGCTGCTGTACTGGCTGTACGACCGCTTTGTCGGCGCCAGCAATATCAAACTGGGCTAAGGAACAGACAATGAAGATTCCCGCCTACTACGGCTTCTGGCATCACCTCGGCGCCTGGTTCTTGAAGACCAGCTCCTGGCTGGTGCTGCTGTTTCTGATCCTGCCGATCCTGGTGATCATCCCGCTGTCGTTCAACGTTGAGCCGTTCTTCAGCTTTACCGAAGGCATGCTCACCCTGCAGCCCGAGGCCTACTCACTGCGCTGGTACAGCGCCATCTTCAGTGACGACAAATGGCTGCTGGCGATCAAGAACAGCTTTCTGATCGGTATCTTCGCCACTCTGATTGCCACCGTGCTCGGTACCTGTGCTGCGGTCGGCCTGGCCCGCGACGATATGCCAATGCGCAGGCTGATCACCGCCCTGCTGCTGTCGCCGATGATCGTGCCGCTGATCATCACCGCCGCCGGGATGTTCTTCTATTCAGACCTCGGCCTGGCCGGCAATTACCTCGGGGGGATCATCGCCCACGCGGCGTTGGGCACGCCGTTCGTGATCATCACCGTCACCGCCACCCTCACCGGCTTCGACTACAGCCTGGCCCGCGCCGCGCTGAACCTGGGCGCCACGCCGCTGCGAGTGTTCTTCGACATCATCATGCCGCTGATCCGTCCTGGGGTGATTTCCGGCGCGCTGTTCGCCTTTATCACCTCGTTCGACGAGGTGGTGGTGATCCTGTTTATGGCCGGTCCACAGCAACGCACCATCCCCCGGCAGATGTTCTCGGGCCTGCGCGAGCAGATCAACCCGAGCATCCTGGCCATTGCCACCCTGCTGATTCTGGTGTCCATCGCCCTGCTGGTGACCATCGAACTGCTGCGCCGCCGCGCCGAACGCATGCGCGGTATCGAAGAGCTATAAGTAGGCCCCGACAACCCAGGTTGCCGGGGCCTCGTCTCAGTAAATCCGCAGGCTGAGTTCATCGGCGAAGGGAAAGCCGTTACTGCCCGACGTCTCGAAGCGCAACTCTACTTCCACCGAAGTCGCCCCGGCCGGCACGCTGCCGTAGAGCTCACGGCTGAGCAACTGGCCGTCCCGCTCGGCAGTACTCAACGGCACAGTGGCGAAAAACGCCCGACGTCGCGGAACGCATCTAGCCCGGGCCAGGTGCTGGCGGTCACCGCCTTGGGGTAGCCGCTCTCGGCCTTATCGGTAATCAGGTTGTAGCGGATGTATTCGCCGCCATTGAACAGATAAGCCACGCCACTGTTGCGCTTGACCGCCGCACTGATACCCAGCGGCCACTGCTGCACCCCGGACCAAGTAGCTCCGGAGAGGTTCAGCGGATAGTTCTTGTCAGCTTTGTCGCCCAGACTCAAGTTATAGCGCACATACTCGCCGTCCTTGAAGAAATACAGCTTGGAACCGTTGACCTCAAGCACGTCGTCGAGGTCGCGCGCGCCACCCGCCAGACGCTCAAGCCCCGGCCAGTTACCTACGATTGGCTTCGGGTAGCCACTGTCGACCCGATCATTGGCGATATCGAAGCGCACATACTGCTCGCCCTTGAAGAAGTAGGCCTTACCGTTGCCGGCGTTGAACGCCGCATCGATATCGCGGGCGCCGCCGGCGAAGCCATCGAGACCGATCCAATTGCCGGCAATCGGCTTGGGATAACCCGGATCGACACGGTCGCTGCGGTAGTTATAGCGGTAGTACTGATCACCGGCGAAGAAATACCCAGTGTCGTCATTCCAGTACAGCGAACTGCGTTTCTGCTCGCTGCGAAAACGCAACAGTACCCGAGCGTCATGGCGGCTGCCTGCGCTGGCGCCTAGTTGCGCATTGAGCAGGAACGGTCGCCCTGCGGCGTCGGCCGGCAGTTCGATGCGCTGGGTCAGCGAACCCTTGCCCTGACCGACGAACAACTGCCCCTGGCCACTCGGCAGCTCAGCGCGCGCACCGTAGTGCATCACCGTCTGTAGGCCACCCTTGGTCCAACCGGCGATGTCAGGGTCATAGTCGAGGTCGCTGTGGGCCACACCGTACTCGGCGCCCGGGTTGCCCAGAAGGTTCTGACCGAAGGCGAATGTGCGGGCTTGTGGGTGTAGCCGCGAGCGGCCGTCGAGGTCCAACCCCTGAGTCGACACCCCTAGGTGCTCGAACAGCGTCGGCAGCACATCGACCTGGCGCAGCGGTTCACGCAGCGTGTTGCGCCCCAGGGCCGGAATCCCGGCACCGCTCATCACCACCGCGACCTTACGGTGCTCCGGGCGGTTGCCGCCATGCCCGGTGCTGGAGCCACCGTGGTCAGTGCTTACGATGATCAGCCAGTTTTCCTCAGCGTAGCTGGGCCGCGCCTCAATGGCCTGCAAAAGCCGACCAAGCTCGGCGTCGGCACGGTCCATGGCCTGGATGTACTGTGGCGTATCGGAATGAAAGCCATAGCCGTGGCCAGCCTCGTCGACGCCATAGAAATAAGTGCTGAGCACATCGAGGTCGGCACGGTTACGCAGCCAGTCTTCGGCCTGGGCGAACAACACCGGGTCGTTGGCTTCCGGGCCGTCAAACTTGAGGTCAGCCTGTGGTTGCATCTGGCTGTACAGGGGCTCCCAGTTGTAGGCATAGGCAGTAACCAGCTGCGGTTTACGCTGCTCGACCAGACTGAGAAAGTGCGGATACTGGCCGTAGTTCTTGCCGGCAAAGCTGTTGTCACGCACCCCGTGCTTGTCGCGCTCCACCCCCATAAATAGGGTCGACCAGCCGGGACCACTCATCGAGGTATCCGGTGCCCAACCGCCGTCGGTGTACACGCCATCGGCAATCAAACGCTCCAGGTTGACCATGTGCGCACTTGCAATGGCATCGGCCTTAAAGCCATCGATGCCGAAGAACAGCACCTTGTTGTTGCCGGCTTCGGCCTGGGCGGTCAGCAGGCTGGCGGCGGTAAACGCCAATAGGCCCCCCACGGTTTTCGTTGCAGTCATGTCGCTTCCTTAGATTGTTGTAGATAAGGTTGGCCGAGACAGACGGCAGGCTTGCCTCACGCTGGCCTATACCAGCGCGTCCTGATTGCGCAGACATGACAGCCGCGGCGATGCCGATGAACCTTTGATGACCGAGCGGTCTTTCGCGCGCCCGCGCACAGAAATGCTTGCCCCTGCGCGCACCGCGCCACCACCTGGCCTTTCGCCCCGAGGCACCTGCGATTAGAATCGGCATTCTCCTGCCATATCCTAGGCGGACTTGTAGCCCAGCCACGCCAGCGCCCACCCCGCGCCAGGCAGCGCCCCGGCCCGACAAATGCGCACTTGCGTTTGCCTTGGGCCTGAACCCGGCTCAACATACGCATCAACAGCCCGTTGCCCGCACAGCGTTATCGCCTGTGCACGCGTGACCTGAATAGCCTTTGCAGGATTGACCGCCATGCCTGACTACCGCTCGAAGACCTCCACCCACGGCCGCAATATGGCCGGCGCCCGCGCCCTGTGGCGCGCCACAGGGATGAAGGACGAAGACTTCAAGAAGCCGATCATCGCCATCGCCAACTCCTTCACCCAGTTCGTGCCCGGCCACGTGCACCTGAAGGACATGGGCCAGCTGGTGGCCCGCGAGATCGAGAAACACGGCGGCGTGGCCAAGGAATTCAACACCATCGCGGTCGACGACGGCATCGCCATGGGCCACGACGGCATGCTCTATTCGCTGCCGAGTCGCGAGATTATCGCCGACTCCGTGGAATACATGGTCAACGCCCACTGCGCCGACGCCATTGTCTGCATCAGTAACTGCGACAAGATCACCCCCGGCATGCTGCTGGCCTCCTTGCGCCTGAACATCCCGGTGATCTTCGTCTCCGGCGGGCCGATGGAAGCCGGTAAAACCAAGCTGGCCAGCCACGGCCTGGACCTGGTCGACGCCATGGTGATCGCCGCCGACGATTCGGCCAGTGACGAGAAAGTCGCCGAGTATGAACGCAGCGCCTGCCCGACCTGCGGCAGCTGCTCCGGCATGTTTACCGCTAACTCGATGAACTGCCTAATGGAAGCCTTGGGCCTGGCCCTGCCGGGCAACGGTTCGACCCTGGCCACCCACAGCGACCGCGAACAGCTGTTCCTGCAAGCCGGGCGCACTGCTGTCGAGCTGTGCAAGCGCTACTACGGTGAAGGTGACGAGTCGGTGCTGCCGCGCAACATCGCCAACTTCAAGGCGTTCGAGAACGCCATGACTCTGGACATCGCCATGGGTGGTTCGACCAACACCATCCTGCACCTGCTGGCCGCCGCCCAGGAAGGCGAAGTCGATTTCGACCTGCGCGATATCGACCGCCTGTCGCGCAAGGTTCCGCAGCTGTGCAAAGTCGCGCCGAACATCCAAAAGTACCATATGGAAGACGTGCACCGCGCTGGTGGCATCTTCTCCATCCTCGGCTCCCTGGCCCGTGGCGGCCTGCTGCACACCGACCTGCCGACAGTACACAGCAAGTCCATGGCCGAGGCCATTGCCAAATGGGACATCACCCAGACCGACGATGAGGCCGTACACACCTTCTTCCGCGCAGGCCCGGCTGGCATCCCGACGCAGACCGCGTTCAGCCAGAGCACCCGCTGGGACACCGCGGATGACGACCGTGAAAACGGCTGCATCCGCAGCGTCGAGCATGCGTATTCGCAAGAAGGCGGCCTGGCCGTGCTCTACGGCAATATCGCCCTCGACGGCTGCGTGGTGAAAACCGCCGGTGTCGATGAGTCCATCCACGTCTTCGAAGGCAGCGCGAAAATTTTCGAAAGCCAGGACAGCGCCGTGCGCGGCATCCTCGCCGACGAAGTGCAGGCCGGTGACATCGTCATCATCCGCTACGAAGGTCCGAAAGGCGGCCCGGGCATGCAGGAAATGCTCTACCCGACTTCGTACCTGAAATCCAAAGGCCTGGGCAAAGCCTGCGCCCTGCTCACCGACGGCCGCTTCTCCGGCGGCACCTCGGGCCTGTCCATCGGCCATGCTTCCCCGGAAGCCGCTGCCGGTGGCGCCATCGGCCTGGTGCGCGAAGGCGACAAGATCCTGATCAATATCCACGAGCGCTCAATCAACCTGCTGATCAGCGATGAAGAGCTGGCCGCACGCCGCGCGGAACAGGACAAGAAAGGTTGGAAGCAGGTGGAAGTACGCCCGCGCAAAGTCACCACAGCGCTCAAGGCCTACGCCCTGCTCGCCACCAGCGCCGACAAGGGCGCGGTGCGCGATAAGGCGTTGCTGGAAAAACTGGTGCCCTAAGCCAGTCGCTGTAAACAAAAGCCCGGCTGAGTGCCGGGCTTTTTTGTTTTCAGCTGACGCCCATATAGCGCCCGGCGCGGTGGTTGATCGCCAGCACCATATTCAGCGCCAGCGCGCCAAGGATCGACAGCGCCACCTTGTCCAGCGGCACGACCATGACCGCGCCCAGCACGATCAACACATCGATGCCCATCTGCACCTTGCCGGCGCGCAGGCCGAAACGCTCCTGCAGGTACAGCGCGAGGATATTCACCCCGCCGAGGCTGGCGCGGTGGCGGAACAGCATCAGCAGCCCCAGGCCCATGGCAAAGCCGCCAAACAACGCGGCATAAATGACGTTGAGGTGGGTGAAGCCGATCCACTGCGGCGTCAATTCGGCCAGCAACGAGACCATCCCCACCGCGCAGAAGGTGCGCAGGGTGAACGGCCAGCCCATGCGCCAGATGGCCAGGGCATAGAACGGCAGGTTGAGCAGAAAGAACACCACACCGAAGGGCCAGCCGAGCAGGTACTTCATCAGAAAAGCCAAGCCCACGGTACCGCCAGTCAGCAAGCCCGCCTGGCTGTAGAGGGTAATCCCCAGCGCCACCATGGCGGTGCCCAGCAGCAACGCCAGGCCATCTTCCCAGAGGGGGGGGCGAATAAAGATCGCGGCAATACGATCCGGCTCGGCGTGATCGGCATCAGCGTCATGCATGGAGAACAACCTGTAGAGAGCAAACGGCAATAGTCAGCGTAGCGGCCAGCAAGAACGGCGTAACGCCACGCAACAACGACACGCAGGGTGGCATGCCATGTCGGCAACCACCCTGGCGGAGATCAATACAGCGCGGGAAAACTCAGCCCGGACGGGCTATTTGCGATCCCATACCTCAAACACGTAGCCGGGGGTTTCCAGGCCTTCCATGTGTTCGATGGCGGAAGACAGGTGCCAGTCAGCCTCGGCCACTTCGGGGAAGTAGGCATCGCCCTGAGGGCTGATGCCGACGCGGGTCAGGTACAGGCGTTCGGCCTGGCCCAGGCCCAGCTCGTAGAGTTGCGCGCCGCCGATCAGTATCAGCTCTTCGGCGTCCTCTTCAAGGGCCCAAGCCTCGGCACGCTCAAGCGCGGCATCGAGGCTGGCGAAGACCTCTGCCCCCTCCAGCTGCAAGCCGGACTGACGGCTGACCACCAGATTGAGCCGACCTGGCAAGGGCCGACCGAGGGAATCCCAGGTCTTGCGCCCCATGATGATCGGCTTACCAAGGGTCAGCGCCTTGAAGTGCTTGAGGTCCGCCGGCAAGTGCCAGGGCAGTTGGTTGTCGCGGCCGATCACGCGGTTTTCCGCGAGGGCAGCGATCAGGCTGAGAGGAAGAGTCTTGTTCATGCCCGCGAGCATACCAGAGGCTCAACGCACCTCGCAGCCCACCTTTGCGCTGCCAACCCGTGCACAGCTGCGAACTTTTCATGCAGCGGTTGCCAGGCTGTCTTCAAGCCGTCACCGTTGCCCAGGCAGGCTTTTACTTCCACCCCGCGCAAGGAGTCGCCGCCATGTTCCTCAACCTCCGTACCCTGTTTTGCGCCAGTTTGCTGGCCCCGCTACTGGCCATGGCCAGCCCGGCTCAAGCCGACAGCGTACAAGCCGCCATCGACTGGGCCAGGCAGCAGCCGCAAACCCACCACGGCAAGCCCAGAGGCGACGCCAAGCCGCTAATCATCGCCCACCGTGGCGCCAGCGGTTATGTGCCCGAACACACCCTGGCTGCCTACGCCCTGGCGGTTCTGCAGGGTGCCGACTATATCGAGCCGGACCTGGTAATGAGCAAGGACGGCCAATTGGTCGCCCGCCATGACAACGAACTGGGGCTGACCACCGATGTCGCCCAGCGCCCCGAGTTTGCCAACCGCCAACGCACCCAGACGATTGATGGCGTGACCCTCAACGGCTGGTTCAGTGAAGACTTTACCCTCGTCGAACTGAAGACCCTGCGCGCCATCGAGCGTATCCCGCAGATTCGCCCAGGCAATGCCCGCCTAGACGGCAACTTCAGCATCCCCACCCTGCAGGAAATCATCGACCTGGTGAAAAGCCTGCAACTGAGCCAGCAGCGGGTGATCGGCCTGTATCCGGAAACCAAACACCCGACCCACTTCCAGCAACTCGGCCTGGCCCTGGAGAAACCGCTGGTCAAGCTGCTGAAGAAGAACGGCTACCAAAATGCCAAGGCCCCGGTGTATATCCAGTCCTTCGAGGTGGAAAATCTCAAGACCCTCAGCCGCCTGACCTCCATCCGCCTGGTGCAGCTGTTCGGCGCCGGCCAGCCGTTTGACCAGCAGGTACTTGGCACTGGTCTGACCTACGCACAAATGGCCAGCCCGGCCGGGCTCAAAGCTATCTCGCGTTACGCCGCCGGGGTTGGCCCGGAGAAGAGCTACATCATCCCCCGTGACGCCAACGGCAACCTTGATGCAGCCAATGCCACCGCGTTCGTCGCCAATGCCCATGCCCACGGCCTGAAGGTGCACCCCTACACCTTCCGCGCGGAGAACACCTTTCTCCCGGCCAATCTGCGTACTGGTAGCGACCCGCAGGCACGCGGTGATAGCGCAGCGGAAATTCAGCTGTTTCTCGATGCCGGCATCGACGGCCTGTTTATCGACCAGCCAGACATCGCCGTGCGCCTGCGCGCAAAACCCTGAAGCAGAGCGGATTTAGCCCAACACGGCGGCAGCGGTTATGCTCAACCTCTGACCTGATCGACGAGACGCCGTGTGACTGCCGCCACCAACCCGCTGCAACGCCTTTGGCTAACTGAAACCATCCGCCTGCGCGAGGAACATGCCGGCCCGTTGGAAGACAGCGAAGCCAACCGCAGCGCCCAGACTCAGGGCGGCGCACTCGGCGAACGCATCCAGACCCGCGCCTGGCTGCTGGGCGAACGTGACGGCCAGGTGCAGGCGCTGCAGCACTGGCTACAGGGCGCGCGCCTGGCCGGTTTGTTGCTGGTACTGCTGGCCATCCTCAGCGGCAGTGGCTTGGCAGTGGCTGCTTTGGGCGACGGTTTGCGTCCGGTCAATGTGTTTTGGGCCCTGGGCAGCCTGCTCGGGCTGAACCTCCTTCTGCTGATGGTTTGGGCGCTGGGGCTGCTACTAAGCCGCGACAGCGCGGGTGCCCTCGGCCATCTGTGGTTGTGGCTGAGCGCCAAGCTCGCCCGCGATGCCCAGGCCGCCCAACTGGCCCCTGCCCTGCTGTTGATGTTGCAACGCCAGCACCTCAGTCGTTGGGGCCTGGGCGTGCTGGTGCAGGGCTTCTGGCTGCTGACTCTGCTTACCGCACTCCTGACCTTGCTGGCCCTGTTGGCCACCCGCCGTTACGGCTTTGTCTGGGAAAGCACCCTGCTCGGCGGCGACAGCTTTATCGCGATGACTCAGGCCATCGGCAGCCTGCCGGCGCTGCTCGGCTTCAGCCTGCCGGATGCTGAACTGATCCGCGCCAGCGGCGACAGTGCCTTGGCCAACGAAAACGCGCGGCTAAGCTGGGCCGGCTGGCTGGTGGGCGTGCTTGTGGTCTACGGCATACTGCCGCGCCTGGGCCTGTTGCTGCTCTGCCTATGGCGCTGGCGCCGGGGCTACGCGGCGCTGAGCCTGGACCTCAGCCTGCCCGGCTACAGCCTGCTGCGCGAGCGCCTGCAACCGAGCAGCGAACGCCTCGGCGTGTGCGACGCCGCGCCGGCGCAACTGCACCAACCGCAGGCCAGCAGCCAGGCTGCAGAAAGTCACGGCGCGCTGCTGGTAGCAGTCGAGCTGGATCCACAACGTAGCTGGCCACCCGCTTTACCCAAGAACGTCGGCGATGCCGGGGTGGTCGACAGCCGCGAACAGCGCAACCAGCTGCTCGACCAGCTCAACCGCTTCCCGCCGGCACGCCTGCTGATTGCCTGTGACCCACGCCGCTCGCCGGATCGTGGCAGCCTGGCACTGCTCGGTGAACTGGCGCGCAGCGCAGCCGCCACACGGATCTGGTTACTGCCACCGCCATCCGGTGAAGCCCTCGACAGCGCGCGCCTGGGCGACTGGCACCATGCACTGGAGCAACTGCAGCTGAGCTACAGCGACAGTGCGCCGTTCAGCTGGCTGGAGCATGGCCATGACTAAAGCCCTCACGCTGGCCGTGGTCGGCCACACCAATGTCGGCAAGACCTCGCTGCTGCGCACGCTGACCCGCGACGTCGGCTTCGGCGAGGTGTCCCATCGCCCCAGCACCACCCGCCACGTCGAAGGCGCACGGCTGTCGGTGGACGGCGAGGCGCTGCTGGAGCTGTACGACACCCCCGGCCTGGAAGACGCCATCGCCCTGCTGGATTATCTGGAACGCCTGGATCGCCCCGGCGAACGCCTGGACGGCCCGGCGCGGTTAGCGCGCTTCTTGGGCGGCAGCGAAGCACGCCAGCGTTTCGAGCAGGAAGCCAAGGTGTTGCGCCAACTGCTGGCCTCGGACGCCGGTCTCTATGTAATCGATGCACGCGAGCCGGTGCTGGCGAAATACCGCGATGAACTGGCCGTATTGGCCATGTGCGGCCGGCCTTTGCTGCCCGTACTGAATTTCGTCAGCAGCAGCCAGCACCGCGAGCAGGACTGGCGCGATGCCCTGGCGCGCCTCGGCCTGCATGCCCTGGTATGCTTCGACAGTGTGGCGCCACCGCTGGATGGCGAACGCCGCCTGTACGACAGCCTGGCGCTGCTGCAGGAAAAGGCCCGAGCGCAACTGCAACGGTTGATCGATGATCACCTGGCGCAGCGCCAATTGCGCAAAAGCAGCGGCGCGCGGCTGATCGCCGAACTGCTGCTGGACTGCGCCGCCTGCCGCCGTAGCGTGGCCGCGCAAGCGGTGCTGGAACAGGGTGCAATCCGCGACCTGCATCAGACCATCCGGCAACGCGAACAACGCTGCGTGGAGGCTCTGCTGCGTTTGTACGCCTTCCGCCAGGACGACGCCAAGGCCGGTGACCTGCCCTTGCTCGACGGCCGTTGGGGCGACGATCTGTTCAACCCGGAAACCCTCAAGCAGCTCGGCATCAATATCGGCGGCGGCATGGCGGCAGGCGCGGCCACCGGGGTGGGCGTCGACCTGTTGGTCGGCGGCATTACCCTCGGCGCGGCGGCGCTGATCGGCGCCGTGCTCGGCGGCAGCGCGCAGACTCTGCGCGGCTATGGCGCGCGGCTGAAAGGCAAACTCAAGGGCCAGCGCGAGCTGACCGTGGACGACGCCGTGCTGCGCCTGCTCGCCCTGCGTCAACAGTTGCTGCTGCAAGCGCTGGAAGCCCGTGGTCATGCCGCCGTCGAGGCCATCAGCCTGAGTACGCCGCAGGACACCAGCTGGCGCGAAGGCAAGCTGCCGGAGGCCCTGCACAAAGCCCGCGCGCATCCGGAATGGTCATCGCTCAACCCCGGCGCGACGCTGGAAGACGGCGATAGGCAGGAGCAGGTGCAGCAGTTGGCGGCGGAGTTGCTCTAGCAGTTTTCAGATGCCGCGGCTAAAGCCCCTCCCACATGGACAGCATCTATCCGTGGGAGGGGCTTTAGCTGCGAATCAAACAGCACAGATCAGACCGCAACAGGCGCCGGGATATGCGGATGCGCCTGGTAGCCGACCAGCTCGAAATCTTCGAACTTGAAGACCAACAGGTCTTTCACCTCGGGGTTGAGCTTCATGGTCGGCAGCGGCAGCGGCTCGCGGCTCAGCTGCAGATCGGTTTGCTCGATATGGTTGGCGTACAGGTGGCAGTCGCCGCCAGTCCAGATAAAGTCACCCGGTTGCAGGCCGCAGACCTGCGCCACCATCAGCGTCAGCAAGGCGTAGCTGGCAATGTTGAACGGCACACCGAGGAATATATCCGCCGAGCGCTGGTACAGCTGGCAGCTGAGCTTGCCGTCAGCCACGTAGAACTGGAACAGCGCGTGGCACGGCGGCAATGCCATCTGCTCAACCAGTGCCGGGTTCCATGCCGAGACGATCAAACGGCGCGAATCCGGGTTCTGCTTGATCATCTCGATCAGCTTGCTGATCTGGTCGATCGACTCGCCGTTCGGCGCCGGCCAGCTGCGCCACTGGTAGCCATAGACCGGGCCGAGGTCACCGTTTTCGTCGGCCCACTCGTCCCAGATGCGCACACCGTTGTCCTTCAGGTACTTGATGTTGGTGTCGCCCTGGAGGAACCACAGCAGCTCATGGATGATCGATTTCAGATGGCACTTCTTGGTGGTCACCAGCGGAAAGCCGTCGGCCAAGTTGAAGCGCATCTGATGGGCAAAAATGCTGTAGGTGCCGGTGCCGGTACGATCCTGCTTGAAGGTGCCGGTCTCGCGCACCAGGCGCATCAGGTCGAGGTACTGTTTCATTGCACGGCCTCCTGCGCCGCCTGGCGTTTGTAGGCGTAGGCAATCAGACCCAGGCCGCCGAGGATCATCGGCACGCAGAGGATCTGGCCCATGGTCAGCCAGCCGCCGGCCAGGTAACCGAGCTGGGCATCCGGTACGCGGACGAATTCAACGATAAAGCGGAAGATCCCGTAGCACATGGCAAACATGCCGGACACGGCCATGGTCGGCCGCGGTTTGCGCGAGTAGAACCAGAGGATGGCGAACAGCGCCACACCTTCCAGGGCGAACTGGTACAGCTGCGAAGGGTGGCGCGCCAGTTGCTGCGGATCGGTGGGGAAGATCATTGCCCAAGGCACGTCGGTGGCCTTGCCCCACAGTTCGGCATTGATAAAGTTGCCGATACGCCCGGCACCAAGGCCAATCGGCACCAGCGGCGCGATAAAGTCCATCAGTTCGAAGAAACTCTTGTTGTTGCGCTTGCCAAACCACCAGGTAGCGAGCATTACGCCGATCAAGCCGCCGTGGAACGACATACCGCCTTCCCAGATACGCAGCATGCGCACCGGCTCAGCGATATAGGCGGCCAGGTCGTAGAACAGCACATAACCGAGACGGCCACCGAGGATCACCCCCATGGCTACCCAGAACACCAGGTCGGAGAGTTTCTCCTTGTTCCAGCTTGGCGCGAAGGCGTTGACCCGGCGCGAGGCCAGCCACCAGGCGCCGCCGATGCCGATCAGGTACATCAGGCCATACCAATGGATTTTCAGCGGGCCAAGGGCCAGTGCAACCGGGTCGATCTGCGGGTAAGGCAGCATCAAAAACTCCTTAGATCAGGAAACTTAAGCCCACGCTAAACAGCAGCAGGGCAAACAGACGCTTGAGCAGGCGCGGCGACAGCTTGTGCGCCAGGCGTGCGCCGACACGGGCAAAGTACATGCTGGGAATCGCAATCCCCAGCAGCGCCGGCAGGTAGACAAACCCCAGACTCCACTCCGGCAGCGCGGGTTTATCCCAGCCCAGCCAGATAAAACTCAGGGCACTGGCTATGGCAATCGGCAAGCCACAGGCCGAAGAAGTAGCCACCGCCTGCTGCATAGGCACGCTGCGCCAGGTCAGAAACGGCACCGTCAGCGAGCCGCCGCCAATCCCGAAAATCGCCGAAGCCCAGCCAATCACGCCACCGGCCAGGGTCAGTGCCGGCTTGCCTGGGACAGTGCGGCTGGCTTTGGGTTTCAGTTCCAAGGCCATTTGCACGGCAATAATGATCGCGAACACGCCGATGATCTTTTGCAGCAATGGCCCCTGAATCGCCGCCGCAGTGATTGCGCCAAGCCCCGCGCCAAGCAGAATCCCCAGGGTCATCCAGGCAAATACCGGCCACAGCACCGCGCCTTTACGCTGATGTTCAAGCACCGAATTGATCGAGGTGAAGATAATGGTCGCCAGCGAAGTGCCCACCGCCAGATGCGTCAGAATCACCGGATCAAAGCCCTGCGCAGCAAAACTCAGGACCAGCACCGGCACGATGATAATGCCGCCACCCACGCCAAATAACCCGGCAAGCGTTCCAGCTGCAGCCCCAAGGACCAAATACAGCAGCAGTTCCATCAGCACCCCCGCAAACAATCCGGCATGGTAACGGATGCACAGGGCCGGACTCTACTTTGGGCGATGGATGTCCGCCCTGGCTTTGCGTAAAGTGCCTTCCATCGCCTGTGGAATAGACCAACATGCGCCCGACCCTGTACCTGAAGCTGAGCTGCAACCAGATGCACCTGACGCATCTGCAGAGTGGCCGCGTGCTGCACCTGCAGGCCGACCCTGCATTCAGCAATCAGCGCCTGCTGGTAGCGGATTTTGCGGCGGCGCAGCAACTGCTGCAGCGCGGCGTCGAGGAAATCCTGCCCAAGCGTTTTCTGCGCCTGAGCCGACCGCCACAGCTGCTGATTCAACCGCTGGAGCGCCTGGAGGGCGGCCTGTCACAGGTCGAAGAGCGCATCCTGCTGGAACTCGGCCTCGGCTGCGGCGCGCGCAAGGTGCGCCTGCACCTGGGCCACGAACTGGACAACGCCGGCGTGCTGACCAAGTTAAGGAGCTAACTCATGTGCCTGATCGTCCTGGCCTGGCGACCGGGCCATGCCCAGCCGCTGCTGCTGGCCGCCAACCGCGATGAATTCTATGAACGCCCCAGCCAACCGCTGGCCGAATGGCCCGATGTGCCAGGCGTGATTGCCGGACGCGACCTGCAGGCCGGCGGCACCTGGCTTGGCGTCGGCCCCGACGGGCGCTTTGCCGCCCTGACCAATATTCGTGACCCCGGCCAGGCTCAAGGCGGCCGCTCGCGGGGCGAGTTGCCGGTGGCGTTTCTCGCCGGCAGCCACAGCATCGAAGACTTTCTGCATAACCTGCACGAGCAGCGCCGCCACTACAGCGGCTTTAACCTGCTGCTCGGTGACAGCCAGCAACTCTGGCACTTCAACTCCCTCAACGGACGGGCCAAGCCGCTGGCGGAAGGCGTACACGGCCTGTCGAATGCCGACCTGGACACGCCATGGCCCAAGCTGCAACGGGCCAAGCAGGCACTGCACAACGGTTTGCATCAGCCGCATCCACAGATGCTGCTCAAGCTGTTGGCCGACCCCACCCGCGCGGCGGACGCTGAGCTGCCACAGACCGGCATCGGCCTGACCGGCGAACGCCTGCTGTCCAGCATATTTATTGCCAGCGTCACCTACGGCACCCGCGCCAGTACTGCGTTGATCGTCAAGGCCGACGGCAGCCGCGTGCTGGCCGAGCGCACGTTCGGCAGCAATGGCAACTGTTTGGGCGAAGTGGTTTTGCAGTGCTGAAGCCGTTCAGTCGCTTCAGGTCGCCTCGCTGAACCGGTCAAGGGTAAACAGCGGCGAGGCAATCGTCGGATCGTCGGCATCGGCCACCAGCAGCGGCCGACCATCGGCCTGAAAGGCCAACCCTTCGATCTTCACCACGGGCGTCAGGCGGCTCAGCTCGACGATAGCCAGCTGCGCATCAAGCCGCCCGAGCACGCTGCCAACGCAGGCTCCGTCCAGGTAGCTGGAGTCGGTAGCCTCCGCCGTTGCCGTGAAAAACAACGCGCCACTGGGCGCCACGCTGAGGTCAGTCAAGCTCAGTGGCACGCCGTCCAGCTCCGGCAATTGCAGCGGCGCAATTCGTTGCAATGCGGCGGCACTCAGTTGTCCATCCTGCAGATCGCGCAGCACCTGGGCCAGCTCGAGCAGTACCAGAGCATTTTCTCGGCCACGACCATTGCCGCGCTGCGCCAGCAGTAACTGTCCGCGGTAGATCACGCCACCTTCAATATTCAGGTCCTGAAAGTGCCCAGCGAGCGCCTGGTACAAGGGGCTGAGGTCGATAACCCGCACAGTGTCGGCCTCAACCAGACAACCGCGACAGCGGCGCTCGGTCGAACCCGAGCCGAGGGCCAGCAGGCAGTCGCCTGGTAATGACAGCAACGCTTCGAAGTCAGGTTTAAGACGTTTGCGCTGCTTGGCATCCTCGGGCAACTCGCCTGGCAGCAGCGTCAGCTCGGCCTGCCAGTCGCCACTCAGGTTATAGCGCTGCAGCACCAGCGCATCGTCAGCCAGCACCCACAGGTCCTGGCCCTGACAGACCAACGCGCTAGCCGCCGACAGGCGCAGGGTGGCGAGTTGGCGCAACTGCAGAAAGTTATCCGCGAGGTTCAGCACGAGCGGCGTGTGCTCACGCCTGGATATCCGACGCGGGATTGATCATGCGGCCCAGGCCGAGGTTACGCAGGGCCAGTTGCAGGGTGCTGTGGATCACCTGCGGGTTGTCGATGCTCATCACCTGACCGAGCAACTCCTGGGCCTTGCCCATGCTGATCTGGCGCAGCAACCACTTCACCTTGGGCAAGTTGGTGGCGTTCATCGACAGGCCGTCGAAGCCCATGGCCATCAGCAACACGGCGCATGCCGGGTCACCGGCCATTTCGCCACAGATACTCACCGGCTTGCCTTCGGCATGGGCGCCGGCCACCACCAGGCGCAGCGCCTGCAACACCGCCGGATGGAGGAAATCGTAGAGGTCGGCGACGCGCGGATTGTTACGGTCCACGGCCAACAGGTATTGGGTCAGGTCATTCGAGCCGACCGAGAGGAAGTCGACCTGGCGTGCCAGCTCGCGCACCTGATAGACCGCCGCCGGAATCTCGATCATCACGCCGACCGGTGGCAGCGGCACGTCGGTGCCTTCGTCGCGCACTTCGCCCCAGGCGCGGTGGATCAGGTGCAACGCTTCTTCCAGCTCCTGAATACCGGAAATCATTGGCAACAGGATGCGCAGGTTGTTCAGCCCTTCGCTGGCCTTGAGCATGGCGCGGGTCTGCACCAGGAAGATTTCCGGGTGGTCGAGGGTGACGCGAATGCCGCGCCAGCCGAGGAAGGGGTTGTCTTCCTTAATCGGGAAATAGCTCAGCGCCTTGTCACCGCCGATATCCAGGCTGCGCATGGTCACCGGCAGTGGGTGGAAAGCGGCCAGCTGCTCGCGATAAATCGCCAGCTGTTCCTTCTCGCTGGGGAAGCGCTCCTTGATCATAAAGGGCACTTCGGTGCGATACAGGCCAACACCTTCGGCACCGCGCTCCTGGGCACGTTTTACATCGGCGAGCAGACCGGTGTTGACCCACAACGGCATACGGTGGCCGTCGAGGGTTTCGCAGGGCAAGGCACGCAGTGCGTCGAGGCCCTGAGCCAGCTGGCGCTCTTCCTCAACCACTTCGGCGTATTGCTTGCACAACACGTCACTGGGATTGGTGAAGACCTCACCGTGGTAACCGTCGACGATCAGCTGAATGCCATCGATTTTCGAATACGGCAGATCGACGACGCCCATCACCGTAGGAATACCCATGGCGCGCGCGAAGATCGCCACATGCGAGTTGCCCGAGCCCTGCACCGAGACCAGGCCGACCAGCTTGCCTTCCGGCACTTCGCCAAGCATCGCCGGCGACAGCTCTTCGCTGACCAGAATGCAGTTGTCCGGGTACACTAGAGTCTGCTGACGCGCCTGTTGCAGATAGGCTAACAGGCGCCGACCGAGGTCTTTGACATCGCTAGCGCGTTCGCGCAGGTAGGCGTCGTCCATCAGTTCGAAACGATTGATGTGCTCGCCAATCACCTGACGCAAGGCACCCTGAGCCCACTGACCGGTGCGGATGACCTTGACCACCTCATTACCCAGGGCAGCGTCTTCCAGCATCATCAGGTAGACGTCGAACAGCGCGCGCTCTTCCGGGCGCAGCTGGGTGGCCATCTTCGCCGACAGCGCGCGCATATCGCTGCGCACACCTTCAAGGGCGTTATTGAACAGGGTCAGCTCGGCGGCAATGTCGTCGACCGTCTTATCCGGCACTACTTCCAGATCGGCCGGCGGCAACACCACCACCGCCGTGCCCACGGCCGCGCCGGGCGAGCCTGGTACGCCGATGAACTTGGCTTCCTGAATGCCCTTGCCCTGCCGACCCAACCCGCGGATCGAGCCCGTGGCCTCGGCGTGAGCGATAACCCCGGCAAGCTGGGCGCTCATGGTCACCAGGAAGGCTTCTTCACCTTCGTCGAACTGACGCTGTTCTTTCTGCTGGATGACCAATACACCCATCACCTTGCGGTGGTGAATGATCGGCGCACCGAGGAATGAGGCGTAACGCTCCTCACCGGTCTCGGCAAAGTAGCGGTAGCGCGGGTGTTCGGAGGCGTGCTCGAGGTTGAGCGGCTCTTCGCGGGTGCCGACCAGACCGACCAGGCCCTCGTTGGGCGCCATGCTGACCTTGCCGATGGCTTTCTTGTTCAAGCCCTCGGTGGCCATCAGCACAAAGCGATTGCTTTCCGGGTCGAGCAGGTAGACCGAACAGACCTGGCTGCCCATGGCCTCGCGTACTCGCTGCACGATAATGCCCAGCGCCGCCTTGAGGTCCTTGGCGGCATTTACTTCCTGGACAATCTTGCGCAGCGTATTGAGCATGCTTGGCTCTAGCCTGTGTCAGTCGCGCGCCAAAAGGCGCGGAGCGAGTTCCTTGAGGGCGCGACGGTAAACCTCGCGCTTGAATGTCACCACCTGGCCCAGCGGGTACCAGTAACTGACCCAGCGCCAGCCGTCGAACTCCGGCTTACCGGTCAGGTCCATGCGCACGCGGTTCTCATCGCCAGTCAAACGCAGGAGGAACCACTTCTGTTTCTGCCCGATGCACAACGGTTGGCTGTGCGTGCGCACCAGGCGCTGGGGCAGACGATAACGCAACCAGCCCCGGGTGCAGGCGAGAATTTTCACATCCTGCTGCTCAAGGCCTACTTCTTCATTCAATTCGCGGTACAGCGCTTCTTCCGGCGACTCATGGTCATTGATCCCGCCCTGCGGGAACTGCCAAGCGTCCTGGTTTATCCGACGCGCCCACAGCACCTGGCCGACATCATTGGTCAGAATGATGCCGACATTCGGGCGAAAACCATCAGGATCGATCACGGCGCACAACCTCGTAAACGCATGTTTCGGCATTGTTCCACAAAGGCCGCGGCAGCAGCAACGCGAGCGGGGCGCGTAATAGGAATGACCTATAAAAGCCGTTATTCTGGCCGCCTTTTGTAGCTGGCAATCAAAGGTGCTCCCGTGCGTTTGGCTTTATTTGATCTCGACAACACCCTACTCGGCGGCGACAGCGACCACGCCTGGGGCGATTACCTGTGTGAACGCGGCATTCTCGACGGTATCGCTTACAAGGCGCGTAACGATGAGTTCTATCAGGATTACCTGGCCGGCCGCCTGAACATCGCCGACTACCTGAATTTCAGCCTGGAAATCCTCGGCCGCACGGAAATGGCCCAACTGGATCAGTGGCACCGCGAGTTTATGCGCGATTGCGTCGAACCGATCATCCTCGCCAAAGGCGAGGCGCTGCTGGCCGAGCACCGTGAAGCGGGCGACAAGTTGCTGATCATCACCGCCACCAACCGCTTCGTCACCGCGCCGATTGCCGCACGCCTGGGCGTCGACACGCTGCTGGCCACCGAATGCGAAATGGTGGATGGCCGCTACACCGGACGCACCACCGACGTGCCGTGCTTCAAAGAAGGCAAGGTCACCCGCCTGAATCGCTGGCTCGCGGAAAGCGGCTTGAACCTCAATGACAGCTACTTCTACAGCGACTCGATGAACGACCTGCCGCTGCTGGAGCAAGTCACCCACCCCTTCGCCGTCGACCCCGATCCGAAACTGCGCGCCGAGGCCGAACAACGCGGCTGGCCGGTTATCTCGCTGCGCTGAATAGCGCAGCGAAAGAGGACATCCCGGGAGGGCGCTGAAATTAATCGCCGCTGCGTACAAATCTGACGGCCAGAGAGAAGCCCTGACTGTGGCCATCAACGGCACCACTAAGAAAATCGATGTAGTAGAACAACGAGGGGATATCCTCGACCTGACTTGAACTCCAATATTTGGCCCCCTCTCCTTGGTCAACACCCCCCGGAAAAACCACTGTATCTATCACTACATCGCTATGGCTTACATCTACCAAGGAGTGCAATTCAACAGCGCTGGGCAATCGCCAGCCATCACCGAGCGCTACAGCTGAGCGCTGTGCCTCTTTGAGTGTCACCAATTTTTGCTTGCCGCTGCATCCCCCCAAGCCATCCCACTCCATGCCGAAACTACAGCGCTGCCAACGCAGGTGAGTTTGCAAGTCGAGCACCTCCCCTCCTTTAAGGACAAACCGTGCAGGTGCCCCCCCCGAGCCGACAAGCTGATCACCAGCAACAGCAGCTGTGCAAACTTGCAGGCCGGCGGCCAGCAAAAAAGTTACCGCACAAAAAATCCTCTTGCTCATAAGGGCTTGGCGCCCATCAGTCCCATGATCACCAGTAATAGCAATACAATCAGCCCGGCATAAGCCGCGCAGAAGCCCAGCAGGCGCTTGGGTGCTGGCGCGCGGTTGAGGGCTTGCCAGGCTGACAAACGACCGGCCAGCAACAGGCCCACCACCATCAGCACGACAAACAGCACGCTGCTCAGCAGTAGCCATGTCTGGCTCAGCGGCCAACCCACCATCTCCACCAGCACCATGCCGGTGACCGGCAGACTCAGGGCCAGCAGGCCGAGCACCGGCAGGCTGATCAGGCGCGTGCGTTTGAGCTTGCGCTGCAGCACCGCGCTATCGCCGCCACGCGATGCCTTCCACAGCATAAACACGTGCGCCAGCACGCCCAGCAGCAACAGCACGCCCGGAGCACTGTGAAGAATTTTCAGCAGTGAGTAGTGTTCCATCGATTCAGCTCCTGCCGATTAGCCTAAAAAGAGTTTGTATGCGGGGTTATCACTTTCGTCCCAATAGGGGTAGCCGATGGCTTCCAGCGCCGCCGGTACGAGGTGACGTTCTGCCTGTGGCACTTGCAGGCCCGCCACCACACGACCATCGGCAGCGCCGTGGTTACGGTAATGGAACATCGAGATATTCCAGCGCCCACCCAATTTCTGTAAGAAATTGAACAGCGCACCTGGGCGCTCGGGAAATTCGAAGCGATACACGCACTCATCCGGCACAGCTGCGGCATGACCGCCGACCATATGACGGATATGCAACTTGGCCAGTTCATTGTCGGTCAGGTCCAGCACTGGGAAACCCTGGTCACGCAGGCCCTGCACCAGCACCGCACGCGGGTCGTTTTCCGGGTGGGTCTGCACGCCAACAAAGATGTGCGCCTCTTTATCTTCGTGGTAACGGTAATTGAACTCGGTGATCTGCCGTTTGCCGATGGCCTCGCAGAATGCCTTGAAGCTGCCGGGCTGCTCAGGGATGGTCACGGCGATGATTGCTTCACGCTTCTCACCCAGCTCGGCGCGTTCGGCGACGTGGCGCAGGCGGTCGAAGTTGACGTTGGCACCCGAGTCGATACCGACCAGCACGCGCCCACTGCAGCCCTCGCGTTCCACGTACTTCTTGATCCCGGCCACACTCAGCGCGCCAGCCGGTTCGGTGATCGAGCGAGTGTCGTCGTAAATGTCCTTGATCGCCGCACAGATTTCATCGGTGCTGACGGTGATCACTTCATCGACATGGTCCTTGCACACAGCAAAGGTGTGCTCGCCGATCTGCGCCACCGCCACGCCATCGGCAAACAGCCCAACCTGCGGCAATACCACGCGCTCGCCAGCGGCCATGGCGGCCTGCAGGCAGTTGGAATCGTCCGGCTCAACGCCAATGACCTTGATCTCCGGCCGCAGGTATTTCACGTAGGCGGCGATACCCGCAATCAGCCCGCCGCCGCCCACCGGCACGAAGATCGCGTCGATTGCCCCCGGCTGCTGACGGAGGATTTCCATGGCCACGGTGCCCTGACCGGCGATGGTGTGCGGATCATCGTAAGGGTGGATATAGATGTAGCCCTTCTCATCGACCAGCTTCAGCGAATAAGCCAGCGCCTCGGGGAAGCTGTCACCGTGCAGCACCACCTTGCCGCCGCGCGAGCGCACGCCCTGGACCTTGATCTCCGGGGTGGTTTTGGGCATCACGATGGTCGCCTTGCCCCCCAGCACCTTGGCCGCCAGTGCCAGACCCTGGGCATGGTTGCCAGCCGATGCCGTAACCACACCGCGCGCCTGCTCTTCAGCGGAGAGCTGCGCCAGCTTGTTGTAAGCGCCACGAATCTTGAACGAGTACACCGGTTGCAGGTCTTCGCGCTTGAGCAGAACCTGGTTGCCCAGGCGCTCGGAAAGCTGGTTGGCGGCTTGCAGCGGGGTTTCCACCGCCACGTCATAGACGCGCGAGGTAAGGATCTTCTTGACGTACTGTTCGAGCATGGCGGGCATCGCAGGCGGCTTTTCAGGGAGTTCGCGAGTCTACCCCAGGGGCGCGCCGAACGACCATATTAGCTGCAGGGTTTTCCCGGCCCAGGTCCGCTGGCGGCGCAGCCGCGCTATAATTCGCGCCTCCTTACTCCCACGCCAGGCCCCATGATGAATCAGGATCAACTCAAGCAAGCCGTCGCCCAGGCTGCCGTCGACTTTATTCTCCCCAAACTCGACGCCAAGAGTGTGATCGGAGTCGGCACCGGCTCCACCGCCAACTGCTTTATCGACGCCCTGGCCAAACACAAAATGGAATTTGATGGCGCAGTCGCCAGCTCCGAGGCCACCGCCGCACGCCTCAAGGGCCACGGTATCCCGGTGTATGAGCTGAACACCGTCAGCGACCTGGAGTTCTATGTCGACGGCGCCGACGAGAGCGATGAACATCTCAACCTGATCAAGGGCGGCGGCGCGGCCCTGACCCGCGAGAAAATCGTCGCAGCCGTGGCGCAGACCTTTATCTGCATCGCCGACGCCAGCAAGCTGGTGCCGGTGCTGGGCGCCTTCCCCCTGCCAGTAGAAGTCATCCCGATGGCGCGCAGCCATGTGGCGCGCCAGCTGGTCAAACTTGGCGGCGATCCGGTGTACCGCGAAGGCGTGGTGACCGATAACGGCAATATCATCCTCGACGTGTTCAACCTGTCGATCACCAACCCGGTGGAGCTGGAAAACCAGATCAACGCCATCGTCGGCGTGGTCACCAACGGCCTGTTCGCCGCACGACCGGCTGACCTGCTGCTGCTGGGTACGGCTGAAGGCGTAAAAACCCTCAAGCGCGCCTGATACGCAGAGAGGCAAGATCTGGCGGCTGTGCAAAAATGGATCAAGCCGGCAGACAGCTCGCGCCCTTGGCGTCATGCTGCTGATATTGCTTAGTTATCAGGATCGTCAGGGAGTTTTATGTCCGCATTCGTCTCGTCCGCCCATGATCGCCAGCTGGAGCTCGCCGACCTGCTGCGTGAACTGGTCGCCCAAGGCCGGACCAATCAGGACAATGCCGAACAATGCTTGGCAATCCGTCGCAGCGCCGTGAACAACCAGCAGCACCCCCTGGAATTTCTTGCGGCCCAACAACTCGACGACCTGAAAAATCCTGGCAAGAAGCTTGAACTGGAAGGGCTGACCAGTTGGCTGGCGGAGCAATGCGGCCAGCCGTTTCTGCGCATCGATCCGCTTAAAATCAATGTCGCCGCTGTCACCCCACTGATGTCCTACGCCTTCGCCCAGCGCCACAAGATCCTTGCCGTGGCGGTGGACAACGACAGCGTAACCATCGCCAGCAGCCAGCCCTTGGTGCACAGCTGGGAAGCCAACCTGACCCACGTGCTCAAGCGCCCGATCAAACGCGTGATTGCCAGTCCAACGGATATCCAACGTTTTACCGTTGAGTTCTACCGCCTAGCCAAATCGGTCAGCGGCGCTTCGGCAGGCGACAACAAGATCAGTGGCGTGGGTAACTTCGAACAACTACTTAATCTCGGCGCCCAGGACCAAGAGCCCGACGCCAACGACGCGCATATCGTCAATATCGTCGACTGGCTGTTCCAGTACGCCTTTACCCAACGCGCCAGCGATATCCATATCGAGCCGCGCCGCGAGCAGGGCAGCGTGCGTTTTCGCATCGACGGCGTGCTGCACACCGTCTATCAATTCCCGCCGCAGGTAACCATGGCCATCGTCAGCCGCCTGAAAAGCCTCGGGCGGATGAACGTTGCAGAAAAACGCAAACCGCAGGACGGCCGGGTGAAGACCAAGACCCCGGACGGCGGTGAAGTCGAGCTGCGCCTGTCGACCCTGCCCACCGCCTTCGGCGAGAAGATGGTGATGCGGATCTTCGACCCGGAAGTGCTGCTGAAAAGCTTCGATCAGCTGGGTTTCTCTGCCGACGACCTGAAACGCTGGCAAAGCATGACCAGCCAACCCAACGGCATCATCCTGGTTACCGGTCCGACCGGCTCGGGCAAGACCACCACGCTGTACACCACGCTCAAGCAACTGGCCACGCCTGAGGTTAACCTCTGCACCATCGAAGATCCGATCGAGATGGTCGAGCCGGCCTTCAACCAGATGCAGGTGCAACACAATATCGACCTGACCTTCGCCAGCGGCGTACGTGCGCTGATGCGCCAGGACCCGGACATCATTATGGTCGGCGAAATTCGCGACCTGGAAACCGCCGAGATGGCAATTCAGGCAGCACTCACCGGGCACCTGGTGCTGTCCACCCTGCACACCAACGATGCACCCAGCGCCATCACCCGCTTGCTGGAACTGGGCGTGCCGCATTACCTGCTCAAGTCCACCCTGCTCGGGGTGATGGCCCAGCGCCTGGTGCGCACCCTATGCCCGCACTGCAAGGCCCCCCAGGCATTGGATGAAGACGGCTGGCAGAGCCTGACCAAGCCCTGGAGTGCGCCGCTGCCGACTCAGGCCTGCAGCGCCGTCGGTTGCCTGGAATGCCGCGACACCGGCTACCGCGGCCGCGCCGGGGTGTATGAAATCATGCTGATCAACGATGCGATGAAGCCGCTGATAACCGCCGACACCGACCTGATCGCGCTTCGTCGGCACGCCTTCAAGGAAGGCATGCGCAGCCTGCGCCTGTCCGGCGCGCAGAAGGTTGCCGCCGGCCTGACCACCATCGAGGAAGTGCTGCGGGTAACCCCGCAGAGCGAGCAGAAATAACGCCGCTAGACACCTCAGCTTCTGGGCAGGCGCTGCTGGCGAGCGAGAATGCTGGCGAGCCGCTGCGGCTTGCACTGCAAATAGGCCGAGGCTTGCAGCAAGCGCTGATTGGAGTGCCAGGCGAAGAGAAACTGCCCGCCCTTTAGCTGATCGACCACCATGCGCGCCACTTCCGGACGCACCGCCGGGCAACCCAGGCTACGGCCGATACGGCCATGTTTCGCCACCCAGAGCGGGTTCACATAGCCCGCACCGTGAATCACGATGGCACGCTCGCGGGCCAGGTCATTCAAACCCGGCTCCAGGCCGTCCATGCGCAGGGAATAACCATGCTTGCCGCGGTAACTTTCCGCCGTGCGGAACAGCCCCAGACTGGATTGGTGGCTGCCCAGACGATTGGAAAACACCTCGGCAAAGTTCTCCCCGGACTTGCGCCCGTGGGCGACATAATCGCGCAGTAGCAGACGTTTGCGCTGCAGATCAAAGATCCACAAACGCCGTTCGGTGGAAGGCCGCGAATAATCGATTACAGCGAGACGACGCGCCGGATCAGCGCCATGATTGACCGCACACTGCATGGCCGCCAGCGCATGCTGCAGCGCCTGTTGATTGAGCCCAGGCGCAATCCGCGCCAGATCCCTGAGCAAGGCACCCTGCTCAGTTGCAGTCACCGACAAAGGCATGCAAGAAAGCCAAAAACCGATCAGGCAGAACCTGCCAAGACGTCCAAACATTGCGCAAATACCTCAAGGTACTGACCCCAGGACGTCCTGTCACAAGATCCAACTACGGCCTGTCTATACTTTTTGTGTTAAATCCCACGTGCGGGATTCTATTCAGAGCCAAGGACTGGAGCAGTAGATTGTTCAAAAAACGCACACTTTACCTGAGCGCCGCCCTGCTCACCCTGCCATTGGTCGCCAATGCCACCGATGCGTCCTTTGCCACCAGCGCCGATCTGCGCCCATTACTGGCTCAGTTGACGCAGCACTGCAGCACATTCCCGACAAGCCTAGACGAGAATGCTCAGCGCCTGCTGCAGGCTTTTTATGCGCAACGCAACGGCCAACCAGCCTGGCAGAACAGCGAGCAACTGCTGCAATTGCGCGAACAGCTGGCGCAATTGGAAGATGACGGTCTGCAGCCCAGCGACTATCTGCTGCCTAGCCTGGTTGCGGAAAGTTTCGCCGAGCAGCGCGACTGTGCGGAATTGCTGACCAGCCACAGCTACCTGCAAGCCCTGTTGCATCTACGTCGCGGCCGCCTGCTGCAACAACGCCTGGAGCCACTGTGGCAGGCATCAGGGCATACCAACCCAGACCCGCAGCTGGCGACTCTCTCACTGGCCCTGCTGCATTTGCACACACCATCCCTGGCCTTCGCCAGCGCACGGCCGGCCACCGTGCAATACCAGCGGCTACGCCGCGCCTATGCGCACCAACGCCTACAGCCGTTACAGGAATGGGCAACGCTCGCCAGTGGCGCACTGCTAAAGCCCGGCGGCAAGGATGCGCGACTGCCAGCTTTGCGCGCACGCCTGTTCGCCCAGGGCTACCTGGCTGTACCACCAGAAGAACTGGGCAGCACGTATGATCTGCCCACGCAAAGCGCCCTGGAGAATTTTCAACGCGATCACGGTCTCAACCCGGATGGCATTCTCGGCCCCGCCAGCCTGACCGAGCTGAATATCAGCCCACAGCTGCGCCGCGAGCAGCTGCGCGCCAACCTTGAGCGCCTGCGCTGGCTGGCCGACGCAATGGGCGATGCCGAAGTGCTGATCAATGTCGCAGCCGCCGAAATTCAGGTGCGGCGCAATAACCAGCTGCTCTGGCGCACGCGCCCCCAGGTCGGCCGCGCCGAACGACAAACGCCGCTGCTCGCCTCCAGCATCGTGCGGCTGACCCTCAATCCGACCTGGACCGTGCCGCCGACTATTCTGCGCGAAGACAAACTGCCTGCCATTCGTGACGACATCAGCTACCTGGAGCGCCACCAGATGAGCGTGCTCGACCGCGACGGCAACCTGCTCGACCCGCAGAGCATCGACTGGGAAAGGCCCGGGGCGATCCTCCTACGCCAGTCCGCCGGTAGCCATAACCCGCTTGGCCGCGTCGCTGTGCGCTTTGACAATCCATTTGCGGTCTATTTGCATGACACTCCCAGCCAGCAGCTGTTCAGCAAAGCCCCACGTGCATTCAGCTCGGGCTGTGTACGGGTCGAGGCCGTCGACACCCTGCTCGCCTGGCTGCTCACTCCGGATGAGCTGAGCAGCGTGCAGACGCGTATCGCCAGCGGCGAAACCCAGCAATACCGCCTGCAACATCCGGCACCGCTGCTGATTGCCTACTGGACGGTCGAGGCCAGCAAGGACGGGGCCCTGCGCTACTACCCGGACATCTATGCGCGCGACGTGCGCCTGATAAAAGCCCTCGCGCCAAACGTGCACTGATCGGCAGCCATGACCGTTGACCGGCACACTCTGCAACGCCATCGACAGCAGCGCCAATGCCAACTGTGCTTAGATACCTGAACAGCTAATCCGCAGACTAAAACCCGCCAAGGAGCTACATCACATGGAAATCGGCAGCGTCATTTTTCTCTTTGTCGGCCTCGCCGTCGCCATCGTCTTTATGGGCTTCAAGGTCGTGCCGCAGGGCTTCGAGTGGACAGTCGAGCGCTTCGGCCGCTACACCAACACCCTCAAGCCAGGTCTGAACATCATCGTACCGGTCATGGACAAGATCGGCCGCAAGCTCAATGTGATGGAAAACGTGCTGGATATTCCGCCACAGGAAGTCATCACCGCCGATAACGCCACAGTGCAGATCGACGCCATCTGCTTCTTCCAGATCATCAACTCGGCCCAGGCGGCCTACGAGGTGAACAACCTCGAACACGCCATCCGCAACCTGGTGATGACCAATATCCGTACCGTGCTTGGCTCCATGGAGCTGGATGCCATGCTCGGCCAGCGCGACGCCATCAACGAACGCCTGCTGCGCACCGTCGATGAAGCCACCGCGCCCTGGGGCATCAAGATCACCCGGATCGAAATCAAGGACATCAGCCCGCCCGCCGACCTGATGGCCGCCATGTCCGGGCAGATGAAAGCCGAACGGATCAAGCGCGCACAGATTCTCGAAGCCGAAGGCCTGCGCGCCGCTGCCATTCTCACCGCCGAAGGGCAGAAGCAGGGCGACATCCTCAAGGCCGAAGGCCAGCGCCAGGCTGCCTTCCTCGAAGCCGAAGCGCGCGAACGTGCCGCCCAGGCAGAAGCCGAAGCCACGCGCATGGTTTCCGAAGCCATCGCCCAGGGCAACGTACAGGCAGTCAACTACTTCGTCGCGCAGAAATACATCGAAGCCCTCGGTCAACTGGCCAGCGCCAATAACAGCAAAGTCATCCTGATGCCGCTGGAAGCCAGCCAGGTGATCGGCGCAGTCGGCGGTATCAGCGAAATTGTCAAAGCCACCTTCGGCGAGAAGAAGGGTTAAACCATGTGGGACTTTTTACAGCACCTGTCGTACTGGAACTGGCTGGCGTTCGGCACCCTGCTGCTGATCCTCGAAGTGTTCGGTGCCGGCGGCTATCTGCTGTGGATCGGCCTGGCCGCCGCCAGCGTCGGCCTGCTGACCTTTATCTTCCCCGGCCTGCCCTGGGCTGCGCAGTTCATTCTGTTCGGCCTGCTCTCGATACTCACTGCAGTGTTCTGGTGGCAACGTCAGCGCAGTGCAGCCAAGCCTTCCGACCAGCCTGGGCTGAACCAGCGCGGTAGCGAATTCGTCGGCCGTACCTTTGTGCTGCACGAAGCGATCAGCGGCGGACGCGGCAAGATCAAGGCCGGCGACAGCCTGTGGCTGGTCATCGGCGCTGATCTACCAGCCGGCACGCCTGTACGGGTGGTGGGGCAGGATGGCGTGCTGTTGCGCGTTGAGGCCGAGCAAGCAAGTTAAGCCCCTTGAGGTGGCCGGATGAGCGGATGGCCCGTGTTACTGGCCGCTGCGCTGCTGCTCAGCAGCGGCTGCAGCCTGCTGAAACTGGATAAGGAAATGCAGCAGGCCCGCCAGGAGCTGCTGCTGATCCCCGGTCAGCTGCAAGTCTCGGACTCCGGCCGCAGCGCGCTGGTCGCGCTGCTTGATGCGGACAGCAAACTGATCGCCTACCGTATCGCCGCCCCCGACGAGACCTTTTACTTCACCGCCGCGCCGGCCGCTTACCAGTTGCTGGGTTTCGATGACCGCAACGGCAACTTTATCCTCGACAACGACGAGCCCCGCCACTGGCTGAGCAATGCCCAGAGCGCACCTCTTAGCGTGCAGCCAGAGCCAGATGAGCGGGCGCGCCTCAGTCAGCTCAACCCGCTATGCCTTACTCCCAGTGACCTGCAGCAAGCCCCTGCGCTGGATCTCAGCCTGGAGGTGCTGTACCACGAACAACCGCGCATGCAGAGCAACTACCTGCAGCCGGTAAGCTTCGACGACCCGCGCTTCAACGATAAAAATGTGCGCATGGGAGCCTGGCAACCACTGACCTTTATGCGCGAACTGGGCTATGGCTTGTACCTGCTCGCGCCCTGGGATAAGCACAAGGAACCGATCGTTCTGGTACACGGCATCAACTCCTCGCCGCGCGTCTGGCAGGCACTGGCCGCCAACCTCGATTTGCAGCGTTATCAGCTGGTGCTCTACCACTTCCCCAGCGGCCTGCCACTGAACAACAGCGCCTATATGCTCAGCGTCGCCATCCGTGATCTGCAGTTGCGCCACACACCGCCGCGCCTGCATGTGTTTGCCCACAGCATGGGAGGCCTGGTGGCGCGGCGCGCCGTGCAGCTGTTGAGCACGGATGACAACCAACGCCTCTGCCTGTTTATCACGTTGTCGACGCCCTGGGATGGCCACCCCTCGGCGGCCAGTGGAGTACGGGATGTGCCGCTGGATATTCCAGTGTGGCGCGATATGGCGCCGGGCAGCCCTTACCTGCAACGCCTGTTTGCCACGCCGCTGCCGGCGCATATGCGTCAATGGCTGCTGGTCAGCTATGCCGGCAACACGCGCATGCTGCCCAATCCGAATGACGGCACGGTGCCCCTGGCCAGCGCACTACGCGCCGCCGCCCAGGATGAAGCCGAACGCCTGTTCCTGCTCGACGAAACCCACACCAGCATCCTCAACAGCACACGCAGCCATGCCCTGCTTGAACGCGCACTAAGCAGCCTGCCCGCTCACGGCTGCAACCCCGCGAACGATACCTAACCGTTCTCGAACACCTGCATAACAGGAGAGCCTCATGTACTGCGTGTCCATCGCTTACCCACAGACAGCTGGTGCCCGCTTCGACTTCAGCTACTACCTCGAACAGCACATCCCCATGGTCACTCGCCTGCTCGCCGGCAACTGCCGCAACAGCCAGGTTCGCAGGGGCCTCGCGACGCCGGATGGTGCACCTGCGGCGTTCATCTGCCTGGCGAATATCTGGATAAGTTCGGTTGAAGCGTTTCAGGCAACGCTGGCGCAACACGGCCCAAGCATCATCGGCGACATCGCCAACTTCACCGATATTCAGCCACTGCTGCAGATTGATGAAGTGCTCATCTAGCGCGAAGACGCAAATACCCCACAACAACAAGGCCGCCCATTGGCGGCCTTGTTACACCACACCAATGCATCCGTTACCGCGGCAATGCGTAGACTTTGAACAACACCTTGACCATCTCACCCGGCTCGCCCAGGTGGTGGCGGTAGATGTTCTCCAGCTCGCCGGAGCGGTAGCTTTCACTCAGCGCGGTATCCACCAGCAGGCGCAGGTCCTCATCATCACGGGCCAGGGCCATGGCCACCGGAGCGAATTCGTAGATGCGCTCCAGCACCCTCATCTCGCTGGCTTCCTTGTTCTTGGCCAGGTAGTTCTGCAGCAGGATGCGCTCAGAAAAGAACGCATCGGCCTTGCCATCCGCCACCAGTTGCACGCCCTGCTCCGGGTTGGCGACCGTCACCAGAGTGGCAACCACGCCCAGCTGGTTCTGCTGCTGACGCACCCAGGCTTCGGTCGCACCGCCTTCGGTTACCGCATAGGTGTGATTGGCCAGGCCGCGGTTGATGGTGGCCCGCCAGGTCGGGCCGCTATGCGCCACCTTGCCGTTAAGCACATTGACCAGCGCCGGCGAGACATCCTCACGCACCAGCGCGGCAAGGCCGGCGGTGTAGATCGGCAGCGAAAAACTCACCGCCTTGCGCTCTGTCAGCGTTTCCAGGGTCGGCGAGCAGAGAATGTCGATACTGCCCGCGCTGACGGCGGCGATACTCTCGGCCTCCTCCACCGCCTGGTAACGCACCTGCAGATCGGCCAGGTCCAGCTCGGATTTAATGTGCGCGGCAACCTGCTCACACAGATCTATGGCGTAGCCGCTGGGCTGGCCGCCCTGCTGGCTGCTGAAGGGTGCGATATCCGGCAAGTAACCGAGGGTCAGGCTGTTACTGCTGCGCACGCGTTCCAGCGTACTGGCGCTGGCCAGCAGCGGCAGGGCGAGCAGGCAGGCCAGCAGCAGATTGATGGGTTTTAGCAGTTGTCCGTTCATGTCCATATCCCCAGATTCAGATGGCTTGGCAGTCCGCTTTCATACTCACGCCTTACCGGGCGCGGGCTGCTCAGCGACAAAGCGCTTGGCGATAAAGCCGTACAGCAGGTAGCCCAGCGCCAGCACCAGCATCGCGCCGAACACCGCATCCTTGCCCGAGGCATACAGGGCGTAGAAGCAATAGACCATGGCCATCATCAGCACCACGAGGTTGCGCGTGTACACCGCCGCGCTGACCCGCGCCTTGTACATGATCACCTGCAAGCCGGAGAGCGCCGTGACATAGGGGATCAGGTTGGTGACGGCCGCCAGGTTGACCAGCTTGCTGAACTGCGCGCTGGCATTCGGCGAGATGGTCGACAGTGCCAACAGGGTTTGCAGCACCCCGCACACGATCATGCCGATCACCGGGGCATTGGCTGCCGTCACCTTGCCGAACAGTTTGAGGAACATGCCCTGATCCGCCGTGACCTTGGCCGTTTGCGCCAAAGTGAACTGCCAACCCAGCAGCGAGCCGATACAGGCCATGACAGCCAGGCCCATGATGATGTTGCCGATAAAGGGGTTGAACATCTGCGCATAGACATAGGCAAATGGTGCGCTGGAGTTGGCCAGCTCGGCATTCGGCACAATGCCCTGAATCACCGTGGTCGACAGCACATACACCACCGCCGCGCCGAGGGTACCGAACAGACAGGCCAGCGGCACATTGCGCTCGGGATTTTCCACCGCATCGGAGTTCTGCGCCGCCGATTCCATGCCGAGGAAGGCCCACAGAGTCAGCGGAATACTCTGCGCAATGGCGTCGCTGATCTTCAGGCTGTGAGGGTTCCAGGCATCCTTCAACACCGCAGGGTCAAACCAGAACCAGCCAATCAGGCTGAGCCCTGCCACCGGGATAATCACGCCCCAGACGGTGATTGCGCCGATCTTGCCGGTGATATGCGGGCCGCCGAAATTGGCCACTGTGGTCAGCCAGATCAGCCCGACCGTACCGACAAAGAGCGGAATCGCGCCGCTACCCAACCAGGGGAAGAACGGCGTGAGATAGCCCACCGCAGAAATACCGATGGCCACGTTGCCGATGGCCAGCGAAAGGAAATACAGAAACGAACAGAGAAAAAACGCCGACTTGCCATGCGCCTCCTCGGTATAGGCCGACATACCGCCCGAGCGATGGCAGTAGATGCCGCACTGGGCGAAACAGTAGGCAATGGCCATGGAGCCGACGGCCGTGATGATCCACGACAGCAGCGAAACCGCGCCCAACTGGGCCATGCTCGACGGCAACATGATGATGCCCGACCCCATCATGTTGACCGCCACCAGGGTGGTGAGCCCCACCAGACTCATCTTCTTGCTTGACTCAGCCATCGACCTCTCCTTGTTCTGTGCGTGGCACTGGCCGCGACCAGCAGCCAAGGCTGCTGGTCGGGAGTGGCTAAGGGTTACTGTTTGACCACATAGACCCTGTACGTCAGCCCACCCTGACCATCGCGCTCAATCTCGACGCCATGGTTGTCGTGCTCGAAACCGGGGAAATGGCTGTCGAACAGCTCCATCGCCAGCAGGTAATCGATGATCGCCTGCTTGTCGGCACCGGCCTTCTCGCCCGGCATCATCAGCGGAATGCCCGGCGGATACGGCACCACCTGCACAGCCACGGTGCGGTTCAGCATGTCGCGCACGGCGATCTGCTCGATCTGGCCCTTCACCAGCTTGGCGTAGGTCTCGCGCGGCGAACTCACCACATCCGGCAGCAGGTTGAAGGCGGCGTCCATGTTATGAAGCAGCTTGGAGGCGAGCATGTCCTGATGCATGGCGTCGGCCAGATCCTTGAGGCCCATGCCGGCGTAGCGCTCGCCGTGGTTGGCGACCAGCTCAGGCATCACCAGTTCCAGCGAGGCGTTGCTGTCGTAGTGCTTCTTGAACTCCATCAGCCCGGCGACCAGCGAACCCCACTTGCCCTTGGTTACGCCCAGGCTGA
The DNA here is from genome assembly GCF_900105355.1 of Pseudomonas anguilliseptica. Taxonomy (NCBI): domain Bacteria; kingdom Pseudomonadati; phylum Pseudomonadota; class Gammaproteobacteria; order Pseudomonadales; family Pseudomonadaceae; genus Pseudomonas; species Pseudomonas anguilliseptica. The sequence continues at coordinate 2,188,588 of NZ_FNSC01000001.1, read as the reverse complement.
ACAACAGCAGGATGGAATACGGCTCGGTCTTTTCCACCACGATGCCGCGGCTGGCAAGGAACGACGACACCAGCGGTGCCGGAATGCCGCTGGCCTCCATCTGCCCTTCCAGGGTCTGCCCTGGGGTCAGCACGGTGACCTTGATCGGGTCGAGCATGCAGTAATCACGGCCCAGGTCGCCAAAGCCATGCCAGCTGGCGTTCGGCTTGAGCACCCAGGCATCGCCCTGGCGCAAGGTCTGCGGGTCGAGGTCGGCAAAGGGCACGCCGTTGACCTCATCCGGTTGCCACACGCCAAACCACCAATCCTGTGGCTTGCGCTTACGCACCTCATTACCCAGACGCACCATGGCCTGGCGGAAGGCGATGGCTTCGCCGATGGACTCATCGGTGAGGTACTCGCCGGCATCGTCCATCATCTTCGCCGACACATCGGTGGAGGCAATGATGCTGTACTGCGGCGAGGTCGAGGTGTGCATCATAAACTCCTCGTTGAACAGCGCCGGCTTGACTGGCACCTTGCCCGAACGGATATGGATCATCGAGGCCTGCGACAGCGCCGCCAGCAGTTTGTGGGTCGAATGGGTAACGGTCACCGTGGCGTCATCGGCATGCCGTTCGCCACGGTGCATGCCGTAGCGGCCTTCATACAGCGGATTGAAGCGCGCGTAGGCGTACCAGGCTTCGTCGTAGTGAATCCGCTCGACGCTCTGGCTCAGTTCGCGGGTGGTGGTCTGCACGTTGTAGCAGAGGCCGTCGTAGGTCGAGTTGGTCAGCACCGCCAGTACCGGACGGGCCTGCTTGTCGGTCATCAGCGGACTTTCGGTGATTTTCTGCGCCACCGCCTCGGGCGTCAGCTCGCTGCGCGGCACCGGGCCGATCAGCCCGCGTGCATTACGCCGTGGCCGCAGGTACAGCGGCACCGCACCGGACATATTCAGCGCGTAGTTCAGCGACTTGTGGCAGTTGCGGTCGACCAGCACCGCATCGCCATCGGTGACCGCCGAGTGCAGGACGATCTCGTTGCTGGCTGAACTGCCACCGACCGAGAAGAAGGTGTAATCGGCGCCAAACACCCGCGCGGCATTCTTTTCCGCCTCGGCAATCGGCCCGGAGTGATCATTCAGCGAGCCCAGCTCACCCACCGACACGCTGAGGTCGGAGCGCAGCATCTGCTCGCCGTAAAAATCCAGAAAGCTGCGCCCCACAGCGGTCTTCATAAAGGCCGTGCCGCCGGTATGCCCTGGGGTGTGCCAAGAGTATTCATGGGTGTCGGCGAAGTTCACCAAAGCACCGAAAAATGGCGGCAGGATGCTGTCCAGATAACGCCGGGCAGCGGCTTCGATGCGGCCGGCGACAAACTCCGGGCTGTCTTCTGGCTGCCAGATAAAGCCGTCGATATTTTCGACAAACTCCAGCGGCACCCGGCTCTGATGCGCCTGGCTCATGCCAAGCATGATCGGCAGCTGTGCGGTGCGCTGGCGGATCAGCTGAATCAGGTGCAGCGCCAACGGCAGGTTTTCCTCACACAGGCCCCAGCCGAGGATGACGCAGCAATAGGCTGGGTCGGCGCGAAAGGCGATTTCCGCGTCATCCAGCGAGCTGACTCGCTCAACCGCCAGGCCATGTTTCTGCAAGGCCCGACCGACCTCCTCGGCGCTGCGCAGCACGATGCTGTCCGGGTGCTCCAGGGTGTTGAGCACAATCAGCACAGGGTAACGCTGAGCGAGGGATGCCGGCAACGGCACTTTGGCGTGACTCATGATGAACTCCTTGTAATAGACCTGATGAGTGCCAAGCCTGTTAGCGCTTGAGGCACCAGAAGTGGTAGCCGCCGTCCTGATGCACGGCGCCCTCTACCTCTTTCTCGAAACCGGGGAAATGCTTGCCCCAATCCTGCAGGGCCTGGATATAGCGAATCCATGGGCCATCCAGCGGACCAAGATTCTCCCCGGGCATGACAATCGGGATGCCCGGTGGATACGGCATGATGCCGACCCCGGTAACCCGCCCTGCTGCCTGCTGCAGCGGCAACAACTCGACCTCGCCGGCTTGCAGCGCCTGGAACGCGGCACGTGGCGTTGTTTCGATCAACGGCAGGTTGCCGAAGGCTTCGGCCTGCAGGGCGTCCATGCGGCTGCTGCGCATGTACTCGAACATCTCGCTGCTGAGGTCACGCAGGCCCATGCCGCGGTAGCGCTCAGGCGCCTGAGCGAGCAGATCAGGCAGCACCCGCTGCAGCGGCGCATTTCTGTCGTAGTGACGTTTGAAGGCCAGCAGCACATTGATCAGCGTGCCCCACTTGCCCTTGGTTACGCCGATGCTGAACAGGCACAGCACCATAAAGTCGGTGATGCGCGAGGGGACAATGTTGTTGCGGTAGAGAAAGGCACCGAGGATGGGGGCGGGGATGCCCTCCGCCAACAGCTGGCCGTCGGCGCCCATGCCCGGCACCATGATGCCGACCTTGATCGGGTCGAGCATGCACCAACCTTTTTCCAAGCCCGCGAAACCATGCCATTCGGCGCCTGGCTCCAGCTCCCAGCAGGCAGGATCGCTGGCCAGTTGCTCGGCATCGGCGTCAGCAAAATCAACCGTCTTGCCGGTTTTGCTATCGCAGACCTGCGGCGCGTTCCACGGCTGGAAGAACCAGTCACCACGGCTGGCAAACTCGCGGTGGGTGCGTGCCAGCGCCTGGCGGAAATCCACCGCCTCGCGCAGCGAATCCTGGGTCAGGCTATAGCCGCCGTTGCCGTCCATCATCGCCGCGCCCACCTCGTTGGAGGCGAACAACGCATACAACGGCGAGGTACTGGCCTGAATCACGAAGGACTCGTTGAAGCGACTGTGCTCGACCGGGCTACGGCCGTTGCGAATATGGATAAACGAAGACTGCGACAGCGCCGCCAGCAGCTTGTGGGTCGAGTGAGTGGCAAATACCGTCGGGCCGTCGGTCGGGTGGCTGGCCGGGTCGCCACGCATGGCGTAACGCCCCTGGTACAGCGGATTGAAACGCGCGTAGCCGTACCAGGCCTCATCGAAGTGAATGCGTTCGCTGCTTTGCGCCAGCATGCCCTCGGCGCGTTCGGCGTGCAGGCACATGCCGTCATAGGTGCAATTGGTGACCACGGCATACACGGGCTTGCTGCCCTTGGCCTGGGCACGCAACGGATGGTTGGCGATGGCGGTCTCGATGCGCTGTGCATCGAACTGCGCGGGCAGCAGTGGGCCGATAATCCCGTAGCGGTTGCGTGTCGGCGTCATATACAGCGGCAGGCCGCCAGTCAGCACCAGGCCCTGCTCGATGGATTTGTGGCAATTGCGGTCGCACAGGGCGAACTGGTTTTCACCGACGCAGGCCATAAAGATCGCCCGGTTGGAGCCCGAGGTACCGTTGAGTACCGAGTAGCTGGCGTGGGCACCGAAGATCCTCGCCACATAGGCTTCGGAGTCTGCCACCGGGCCGCTGTGGTCGAGCACTGAACCGAGGCTGCCGCGCTCGATACCGCTGTCAGTGCGAAACAGGTTTTCCCCGAAGAAGTCGAAGAACACCCGGCCCACCGGCGACTTGGTAAAGGCAATCCCGCCCTGATGCCCCGGCGCGGCCCAGGAGTGCTCATCCTTCATGGTGTAGCGCAGCAGTGCATCGGTGAATGGCGGCAGCAGGTGCTCAAGGTAGCGGTTGATCGCGGCAATCACCCGACCGACCACAAAGGGCGCAGTGTCTTCGAGCATCCAGACGAACTCGTCGGCCAGACCCATGGCCTCCACCGTGATGCTCTTCTTGGCATTACGGTCGGCCATCAGAAATACCGGGACGTTTTCGTTGCGCTGGCGAATGCTGCGCAGCAACTGCAGAGCCTGGGCGTGGGAGCTTTCGTCATTCTTGCCCAGAGTCCAGTCGACGCAGATGCAATGCAGCGCTGCATCGGACATCACCGCCGCCAACCCATCCTCGTAGGAGGTGGCCTTGATCAGTTCGGCATTGCGACTGGCAAATTCGTCGACCAGTTCGTTGAGCACGCGCCCACGCATGCTGGCGGGGCTGCCGAGGTCGTCATCGACCATCAGCACGCGCATTTTCAGGGGTTTGTTGGTTCGTCCAATCATCAACCTGCCTCCATCGTCCTTGTGCGCAAACGCAGTCGCACGGTCCATACCCTGGCACCCTATAACCGTGCAGGGGTTAGTGCATAGAAACCGGGGAATTGGTGCATGCCCGCTCACCCCACTATGCGCCGAATGGGGAAACATCTCGTGACATGGATCAACAGCCTAGTCAGCATCGCGGGCCGCGCAAATTTTCTGACCGAACAAACAGCAGGGTGCGGCGAATCGCCGTGCTAGAGCGGCACAGTGCCATTACCTGCGACAAACAACGACGCAGAAACAACAACGCCCCGCAATGCGGGGCGTTGTTTTGCAGCTAAGCGGGAGGCTTAGGCGTCGCTGTCAGCGGCGGCCTTGTAAGCGGTCGCATCCAGCAGCTTGTCCAGCTCGCTGGCGTCGCTCGGCTTGAGCTTGAAGAACCAGCTGCCGTACGGATCGCTGTTGACGCTTTCGGGGCTGTCGGCCAGGCCGTCGTTGATCGCGATCACTTCACCGGAGACCGGTGCATAGATGTCGGACGCGGCCTTGACCGACTCCACCACCCCGGCTTCCTGACCGGCATTCAGGGTCTTGCCGACTTCCGGCAGCTCGATGAACACCACATCACCCAGGGCTTCCTGAGCGTGATCGGAAATGCCAACGGTAACGCTGCCATCGGCTTCCAGGCGCGCCCACTCGTGGCTGGCGGCGTAACGCAGATCGGCGGGGATATTGCTCATGTGTCGTTCCTCATCTGACATGACGGCGACCACGCCGTCATGGAAATTTAGCAGGCCTTGGCCATACCGAAAGAAAGTCTTTAACTCGTCACGAACGCACTCGCAGCAATTAGCTGCAGCGCTTCCCAGATCCATTGGGTTGCAAGTCTGATGCAAAAAATTGCGCCAGCTTGATGTTCAAAACCTGTTTCAGGATCTCGCGAGCTAGAGCGAGACAAGGCAAAAACAGCCGAGGAAGCGGAGTTTACTGGTTGTAAATGAGCATTCCGAGGCTGTTTTTAACGCAGTATCGCCGACGCGCAGCAGATCCGGGCATATGCTCAGATCAGCGCCTTGCCGTTACGCACGAAGGTCGGTTTGACCACTCGCACCGGGTACCACTTGCCGCGAATCTCTACCTCGGCACGCTCCTGGGTCGCAGCCGGGACACGGGCCAGGGCGATAGATTTGCCCAGGGTCGGCGAGAAGCTGCCGCTGGTGATCTCGCCTTCGCCCACCCCTTCAACCCGCACCACCTGATGCGCACGCAGCACGCCGCGCTCTTCCAGCACCAGACCGACGAGCTTGGAGGCGACACCTTCGGCCTTCTGCTGCTGCAGCGCGGCACGGCCAACGAAACCACGGCTGGCCGGCTCCCAGGCGATGGTCCAGGCCATATTGGCGGCCAGCGGGGTCACGCTTTCGTCCATGTCCTGGCCATACAGGTTCATTCCGGCTTCCAGGCGCAGGGTATCGCGCGCACCTAGACCAATCGGGGAAATCCCGGCACCGACCAGTTCATTGAGGAAAGCCACCACTTCGCTGGCCGGCAGCATGATTTCCAGACCGTCTTCGCCGGTGTAGCCGGTGCGGGCGATAAACCACTCGCCATCGGGCTGGCCTTCGAAGGGCTTGAGGCTCTGAATCAGGTTGGCGCGGGACTGGCTGACCAGCTCGGCAGTCTTGCTGCGTGCCTGGGGGCCTTGAATCGCCAGCATCGCCAGTTCGGCACGCTCTTGCAGCTGCACGTCAAAATCGACGCTCTGCAGGCGCATCCAGGCCAGGTCCTTGTCGCGGGTCGAGGCATTCACCACCACGCGGTAACCCTGCTCTTCATTAGTGGAGCAGGTGAGGTAGACGATCAGGTCATCCACCACCCCGCCCTGCTCATTGAGCATGCCGCTGTAGAGGGCTTTGCCGATGCTTTGCAGGCGCTCGATGTCGTTGGCCAGCAGGTGTTGCAGGTAGGCCTTGGCCTGGCTGCCACTGACATCCACCACGGTCATGTGCGACACATCGAACACCCCGCAGTCGCGACGCACCTGATGGTGCTCCTCGACCTGCGAGCCATAGTGCAACGGCATGTCCCAACCGCCGAAGTCGACCATCTTGGCACCCAAAGCGAGGTGCAGGTCATAAAGCGGTGTGCGCTGTCCCATAAGTGTCTCCTTGCGGGCTGGGCAGTGCAGCGGCAACCTGGCTGAGCCCACATAATCGGGCACTGGCACGGGCTATCAAGATGATCGGCCGCTGCGAATGGCGCGCATTGTAGCCGCAACACCGGGGGCGGTCATCTTGGTCTTGGCTGTACTGAAGGAGCCTGGCGGGTTACGCCGCTACGCAGCTAACCCACCCTACCCGTGGCGCCGCGCCGAACGGCGGATCAGCAGAATCACCGGCAGCAGGCCGACCAGTACCAGAGTCAGGGCCGGCAGTGAGGCGCGCGCCCACTCGCCTTCGCTGGTCATTTCAAATACTCGCACCGATAACGTGTCCCAACCGAACGGACGCATCAACAGGGTGGCGGGCATTTCCTTGAGCACATCGACAAACACCAGCAGCGCTGCCGACAGCGCACCCGGCACCAGCAGGGGCAGATAGACCTTGCAGAACAACCCAACGCCGCCGACCCCCAGGCTGCGCGAGGCTTCCGGCAAGGAGGGGCGAATACGCGCCAGGCTGTTTTCCAGTGGCCCGTAGGCCACCGCCATAAAGCGGATCATATAGGCCAGCAGCAACGCCGACAGACTGCCGAGCAGCACCGGTTTGCCTGCGCCACCGAGCCAGCTGGACAGCGGAATCACCAGCTCGCGGTCCAGGTAACTGAACGCCAGCATGATCGCCACCGCCAGCATCGAACCCGGCAAGGCATAACCGAGATTGGCCACACCGACGGTGCCGCGCATCAAACGGGTCGGGGTCAAACGGCGAGAGAACGCCAGCAACAAGGCCACGCTGACGGTGATCAGCGCCGCCATCGCGCCCAGATACAAGGTATGCAGAATCAAGGCGCTGTAGCGCTCATCCAGATCGAAACGGCCGCGCTGCCAGAACCAGACGATCAGCTGCAGCAGCGGGATGACAAAGCCGCAGGCGAACACCAGGCCGCACCAGGCACTGGCGGCCAGCGCCTTGCCGCCCTTGAGGTGATACAGCGCCTTGCCGCGCGGCCGCTCATTCACCGAGCGTACCGCACCACGGGCGCGGCGTTCGCCGTAGAGCACCAGCATCACCGCCAGCAGCAGCAGGCTGGCCAGCTGGGTGGCGCTCGTCAGGCTGTAGAAGCTGTACCAGGTTTTGTATATCGCCGTGGTAAAGGTGTCGAAGTTGAACACCGCCACCGCACCGAAATCCGCCAGGGTTTCCATGATCGCCAGGGCCAGGCCCGCACCAATCGCCGGTCGCGCCATCGGCAAGGCGACGCGCCAGAACGCCCGCCAGGGGCTCAGACCAAGCACCCGCGCGGCTTCCATCAACCCCTTGCCCTGGGCCAGAAAGGCATTGCGCGCGAGCAGGTAGACGTAGGGGTAGAACACCAGCACCAGGACGATGATCACCCCGCCGGTGGAGCGCACCCGGGGAAAACGCACAGCGCTGCCGAACCACTCGCGCAGCAGGGTCTGCAACGGGCCGGCGAAATCCAGCAGGCCGACAAACACGAACGCCAGTACATAGGCGGGAATGGCAAACGGTAGCATCAGCGCCCAGTCCAGCCAGCGTCGCCCGGGGAACTCGCAGAGGCTGGTGAGCCAGGCCAGGCTGACGCCAAGCAGCGTCACACCCACGCCCACGCCGAGCACCAGCACCAGGGTATTGCCGAGCAGACGCGGCAACTGGGTTTGCCACAGGTGCGCCCAAATCAGCTGGTCGACCTCGTGCCAGCTGAACATCAGCACGCTCAGCGGCAGCAGCACCAGCAAGGCAACGGCAAAGGCGATGGGGTACCAGCGGCGCTGGGCAGGATGGGCCACGCAGAGTCCTCTACAGCGGAAAAGACAACGCCCCGCAAAGGCGGGGCGTCGGCAGTATAAAGCCAGCGCGTTGCAGGGTGGAAAACCGTGACGGCTTTTCCACCTGCGGCTTAGCCCTGGCTTAGTTCCAGCCAGCGCGATCCATCAACATGGTCGCTTCAGCCTGACGCTTGCCAGCCACTTCAGTAGCGATGGTGTCGGCCTTGAAGGTACCCCAGGCCGCCACTTCGGCAGAAGGCTCAACAGCCGGGTTGGCCGGGAACTCCTGGTTGACGCCAGCGAAGATGGTCTGTGCTTCCGGAGTAGTCATCCACTCCAGCAGTTTGCGCGCGGCTTCGGCGTGCGGCGCATGCTTGGTCACACCGGCACCGGCCAGGTTGACGTGCACGCCACGGTCATTCTGGTTCGGCCAGTACGGCTTCACCTTCAGATCAGGCTGCTGCTTGTGCAGACGACCGTAGTAGTAAGTGTTGGTGATGCCCACATCGCACTGACCAGCGTCGATGGCCTGCAGCAGCGCGGTGTCATCGGCGAATACGTCGGTCGCCAGGTTGCTCACCCAGCCTTTGACGATTTCGTCAGTTTTGGCTTCGCCATGGGTTTCGATCAGGGTGGCGGTCAGCGACTGGTTGTAGACCTTCTTGCTGGTACGCAGGCACAGACGGCCTTCCCAGTTCTTGTCGGCCAGGGCCTCGTAAGTGCTCAGCTCGCTCGGTTTAACCCGCTCGGTGGAGTAGAAGATGGTCCGCGCACGCAGCGACAGGCCCGTCCAGCTGTCGGTGCTGGAGCGGTACTGGGCGGGGATATTGGCGGCAATCAGCTCGGATTTGGTCGGCTGCAGCACGCCTTCCTGCTCGGCCTGCCAGAGGTTGCCGGCGTCGACGGTGATCAGCAGGTCGGCCGGGGTGTTGGCACCTTCGGCTTTCAGACGGGCGATCAGCGGCGCTTCCTTGTCGGTGATGAACTTGACCTTGACTCCGGTTTTCGCGGTGTAGGCGTCGAATACCGGCTTGATCAGCTCGTCGATACGCGCGGAATAAACCACCACTTCATCGGCGGCCTGCGCGGTGCTGGCCAGCGCTGTGAGAGAGAGTGCAGCGAACAACCCTTTGCTTACCTGCATGAAGAATGCCTCTTGGTATAGACGAGTTAAGGTGCCAAATAGTAGTGAATGCCATTTAGCTTCTCAACTCGCTATCCATTTAAACCTGTAACAAGTGCCTTCAGCCCACGCCATGCATCGTGGGCTGAAGCCGGAACGTCAGGCCACCGCCTGCGGTGCGGAACTGTTTGGCTTGCTCACGCAAGACAAACTTCTGCACCTTGCCGGTGCTGGTCTTTGGCAGACTGGTAAACACCACACAGCCCGGCACTTTGAAACGCGCCATGCGCTGCTGACAGAAGGCGATCACTTCCTCGGCCGTCAGCTCGGCGCCAGGTTTGAGGGTGACGAAGGCGCAGGGGGTTTCGCCCCACTTGACATGAGCCATGGCCACCACGGCGGCTTCAAGGATCTGCGGATGGCGATACAGCACGTCTTCCACTTCGATGGAGGAGATGTTTTCGCCGCCGGAGATGATGATGTCCTTGCTGCGATCCTTGATCTCGACATAGCCATCGGCATGCCACACCGCCAGGTCGCCGGAATGGAACCAGCCGCCGGCAAAGGCCTCGGCAGTGGCGGAGGGATTCTTCAGGTAGCCCTTCATCACCACGTTGCCGCGCATCATGATTTCGCCGATGGTCTGACCGTCTTTCGGCACCGGTTGCAGGGTATCCGGGTCGGCCACCATCAGGCCGTCGAGCAGCGGCGCACGCACGCCCTGGCGGGATTTCAGGCGGGCACGTTGTTCCGGGCTTTCGCTGTCCCACTCGCTTTTCCACTCGCAAGCCACGCTGGGACCGTAGGTTTCGGTCAGGCCGTACACATGGGTCACGCGATATTCCAAGGCTTCCATGGCTTCGATCACCGCAGCGGGCGGCGCGGCACCGGCGGTCAGCACCTTGACCGGACGGGTCTTCAGTGCCTTTAAGTCATCGGCGGCGTTGGCCAGCATATTCAGCACGATCGGCGCACCACAGAAATGGTCGACACCATGCTCGGCGATGGCAGGGTAGATGGCTTCGGCACGCACATGGCGCAGGCACACGTTGACTCCAACATAGGCGGCCAGCGCCCAGGGGAAGCACCAGCCATTGCAGTGGAACATCGGCAGCGTCCACAGGTATACCGGGAAGCGGCTCATGTCCCAGCACATGGCGTTGGACAAGGCATTCAAGTGCGCACCGCGGTGGTGATAGACCACGCCCTTGGGGTTGCCGGTGGTGCCGGTGGTGCCGGTGGTGTAATTGAGGGAGATCGCCTGCCACTCGTCCGCCGGCAACTGCCAGGCATAGCCTGGGTCGCCTTCGGCCAGCAGCGCCTCGTACTCCAACTGGCCGATCAGTAGACCATCGGCATATTCCGGGTCGTCAATGCCGATCACCAGCGGCGGCTGCGGTAAGTGGCCGACCACGCGCTGGGCCAGCTCGCCGAACTCCTTGTCCACCAGCAGCACCTTGGCCTCGCCGTGCTGCAGGATAAAGGCGATGGCTTCGGCATCCAGGCGGGTGTTGATGGCATTCAGCACCGCGCCACACATCGGCACGCCGAAGTGCGCTTCGAACATCGCCGGGCCGTTGGGCGCGATCACCGCCACCGTGTCGCCCAGGCCAATGCCGCGTTGGGCCAGGGCCGAGGCCAGACGAATACTGCGGCTGTAGGTTTCACCCCAGGTCTGGCGCAGGCTGCCATTGATCAGCGCCAGGCGTTGCGGATAGACGCTGGCGGCGCGCTCAAGAAAGCTCAACGGGCTGAGCGCCTGAAAATTAGCCGCATCGCGGGGCATGCCGTATTCGTAGGGATTGACGCTGTGCATTGTTGTTCTCCAGCTGGGCGTTGTGCGCAGAGACCATAGCAGCCGTAAGGTTTTTGCGATGCGCTACCTTGGTCGAAACCGTGACTTACAAGTCAGCAATCACGTCAGCATAGGCATCCGAACAGCCATGCTCGGCGCTTGATCGCGGCGTAATAACCGCCGCAGAGCGCCTCAGCCTGCGTGACAAGCCTCCATAGCTTTATCTCGGCTTGTCTGGCGCCCTCTTTTCAAGGAGTTATCGAGTGACCTCACGCTTACCTGTGATCGTTGGTTTTGGTGGCTATAACGCGGCCGGGCGCAGCTCGTTTCACCATGGTTTCCGCCGCACCGTGATCGAGTCCATGGACACGCCGGCGCGCCAGCAGACCCTGGCAGGTCTGGCGGTAATGATGAAACTGGTCACGGTGGTCGATGGCGACTATCGGGATAACGCCGGCAATAGCCTAAGCCTGGCCGAGATCGACAGTCGCTTCGCCGAGCAGATTCTCGCCTCGACCCTGGTGCGCCGCATCGAGAAGCAGCACCTGGATGTCGACGCCGCGCACTGGCAAAAAACCATCGACATCAGTGCCACCGCCGGTCAGCCGCTGAGCTTTATCACCCTGCGCAAACACCTGCCCGAGCCGCTACCGAGCGACTGGACGGTGGACGAGCTGAACGCCAGCGAAGTGCTGGTGACCCTGCACGACAACTGCGAATTCAAGGTCGACAGCTACCGCGCCCTGCCGGTGAAATCTGCCGGCCAGCTGCCCACAGGCTTCGAGCCGAGCGAGTTGTACAACGCGCGCTTCCATCCGCGCGGTCTGGCCATGACCATCGCCGGCGTCACCGACGCGCTGCGCGCCACCGGCATCGATTGGCAAACCATCATGCAGCACGTGGCCCCCGACGAAGTCGCGGTGTTCTCCAGCTGCATCATGAGCCAGCTTGACGAAAACGGCTTCGGCGGTCTGATGCAGTCGCGCCTCAAAGGCGGCCGCGTCACCGCCAAGCAACTGGCCCTGGGCCTCAACACCATGTCGGCGGACTTTATCAACGCCTATGTGCTGGGCAGCGTCGGCACCACCGGCGCCATCACCGGCGCCTGCGCCACCTTCCTCTATAACCTGCAGAAGGGCATCGAACAGATTGCCAATGGCAAAGCGCGGGTAGTCATCATCGGCAGCAGCGAAGCGCCGATTAATCAGGAGTGCATCGAGGGTTACGGCGCCATGGGCGCGTTGGCCACTGAAGATGGCCTGCGGCAGATCGAAGGCAAGGATGCGGTGGACTTCCGTCGCGCCAGCCGCCCGTTTGGCGAAAACTGCGGCTTTACCCTGGCTGAAGCCTGCCAGTTCGTGGTGCTGATGGACGACGCCCTGGCCCTGGAGCTGGGCGCAGATATCCACGGCGCGGTGCCGGATGTATTTATCAACGCCGACGGCTTCAAGAAATCCATTTCTGCCCCCGGCCCGGGCAACTACCTGACCGTGGCCAAGGCCGTGGCCAGCGCCGTACAACTGCTGGGCATCGACGCGGTGCGCGAACGCAGCTTCGTGCATGCCCACGGCTCCAGCACCCCGGCCAACCGAGTGACCGAATCGGAAATCCTCGACCGCATTGCCAGCGCCTTTGCCATTGAGCAGTGGCCGGTCACGGCGGTGAAGGCCTTTGTCGGCCACTCCCTGGCCACCGCCAGCGGCGATCAGGTGATCTCCGCCCTGGGCAGCTTCAAGTACGGCATCATTCCCGGTATCAAGACCATCGACGCGGTGGCCGACGACGTGCACCAGCAGCACCTGAGCTTCGCCACCAATGACCGCGCCCGCGCGCCCGAGCAACTCGACGTCTGCTTTATCAACTCCAAGGGTTTTGGCGGCAACAACGCCAGCGCCCTGCTGCTGGCGCCGCATGTAGCCGAACGTATGCTGCGCAAGCGCCATGGCGAAGCGGCCTTTGCCGCCTACCTGCAACGCCGCGAAGCCACCCGCACTGCCGCCCAGGTCTACGACGCGAAGGCGCTGCTGGGGGATCTGGGGATCATTTACAACTTCGGTAACGACCTGATCGACGACCAGCAGATCGAGATCAACTGCGAGCAGATCAAGGTGCCGGGCTTTGCCCAGCCGCTGCTGTTCAAGAAGGATGAACGCTACGGCGATATGCTCGACTGAGTGAGCGACAGGTGGATGTAAACAACGCCACCCACCGTGTTCGCTGAGTTTCAGCGGTAGCCCGCCCTACAGCCTTCGCCGCTAAAGCGCCTCCCACGAGTTGATGCGGGCGTTCGCGGCGATCTGTGGGAGGGGCTTTAGCCGCGACTGAACCGGCCAAGTCACGACAGACTCAGCACTCAGTCCAAGGCGCGGGCCAGCTGAATCAGCTCGGCGCGCCAGGCAGCGGCAGCCGGCAGGGCCAGAAAGTACGGGTTAAGCAAGGATTCGCGCGCTTCATAGGTCAGCGCCTCGCCCTTGAGCGTCAGCACTTCACCACCCGCCCCTTCCAGCACACCCTGCGCTGCGGCGGTATCCCACTGCGAGGTCGGCGCCAGGCGCGGGTAGCAATCGGCATTACCCTCGGCCAGCTGGCAGAACTTCAGCGAGCTGCCGACACTGGCCAGTTGCAGATCACCAAAGCGTTCACTCAAACCGGTCAGCAGCGCCTCCTGCGCAGGGCTGGAATGACGACGGCTGGCTACCAGGGTAAAGGCCTCCTGCGGGGCCAGACGCACGCTGATCGGCTCAGCCTTGCCCGCTTTATCCTCTCGCCAGGCACCCAGACCGAGACCGCCGTAATAGCACTGGCCGGTGGCCGGAATGCCGACCACGCCAAATACCACGCGGCCCTGCTCGATCAACGCGACGTTGACAGTGAACTCTTCGCTGCCGGCGATAAATTCCTTGGTGCCATCCAGCGGGTCAACCAGCCACCAGCGTGACCACTGCGCACGCGTGCTCAGGGCAATATCTGCGGCCTCCTCGGAGAGCACTGGAATATCAGCCGCCAAAGCCAGCAGGCCGTCATTCAGAATATGGTGCGCGGCCATATCCGCAGCAGTCACCGGCGACGCATCGGCTTTTTCATTCACTGCCACATCGGCGCGCCAATGCGGCAGCGTGGCCGCGCCGGCCTGGCGTACCAACTCAATCACAGCAGGGATCAGCGGATGGCTCATGGTTTAAAGATCCCGCGCTGAGTCAGTACATCGCGGGCCAGATACAGCGCCGCCAGGGCGCGACCTTCGGTAAATTGCGGGTGCTGAATCAGGCTCGACAGCTCGCGCAGGCTGGTCTGGTCGACGCGCATCGGCTCCGGCTCATCGCCGGGCAGGCGTTCTTCATAAAGATCCGAGGCCAGCACCACCTGAATCTTCTGGCTCATATAGCCCGGCGACAGGCTCAATTCGGCCAGCAGCTCCAGCTTTCGCGCGCCAAAACCTGCTTCTTCCTTGAGCTCACGATTAGCCGCGTCCAGCACATCCTCGCCCGGTTCGATCAGGCCCTTGGGCAGCGACAGCTGGTAGTCGTCGGTGCCGCCGCAGTATTCCTCGACCAGCAAGGCATGCTCGGCATCCATCATCGCCACGATCATCACCGCGCCATAACCTGCGCCCTTGCCCACCAGTCGCTCATAGGTGCGCTCCACACCGTTGCTGAAACGCAGCTGCAGCTCCTCGACACGGAACAGGCGGCTGCTGGCGACGATCTCGCGGGCGAGTACGGTGGGTTTCTGACGCATGGGGCGGCTCCTGGGCAGGACATAGCGGGTTATCATAACGCGGCTTTTCCTATTATCTGCGTAGGAGATTGCGCGATCACGACGCCGATGGCGCAAATCGCGACGCCCTGCGCATCAGCCCGAAGAACTGCGCATGCCCTCGTTACCCTGGAACGCCATCGACACCGTCCTGCTGGATATGGACGGCACCCTGCTCGACCTGCACTTCGACAACCACTTCTGGTTGCAGCACCTGCCGCAGCGCTATGCCGAGCACCACGGTGTCAGCCGTGCTCTGGCCGAAGCCGAGTTGCTGCCGCTGTTCCGCCAGCACGCCGGCACCCTCAACTGGTACTGCACGGATTTCTGGAGCCGCGAGCTGAAGTTGTCGATCCGCGACCTCAAACGCGAAGTGGCGCACCTGATCGCCCTGCGCCCGGACGCCGACACCTTTATCCAGGGCCTGCGCCAAGCCGGCAAGCAGGTGGTGCTGATCACCAATGCGCACCGCGATTCTCTGTCACTGAAGCTGGAGCGCATCGAGCTGGCGCCCTACTTCGACCGACTGATCAGTTCCCATGACTATGGCTTCCCCAAGGAAGACCAGCAGTTCTGGCACGCCCTGCAGCAGGACATCAGCTTCGAACCTGCGCGCAGTCTGTTTATCGATGACAGCCTGCCGATCCTGCGCAGCGCCGGACATTTTGGCGTCGGCCACCTGCTCGCCGTGCGTCAGCCCGATAGCCAGGCGGGGCCGAAGGACACCGAAGAGTTTGCCGCCGTGGAGGATTACCGGGAGTTGCTGCAGGGGCTTTAAACGCAGCGGGCGGCCATTGCAGCCGCCCGACACGCGCCGTTTACTACTCGGAAATACGCAGCACCTGACCCGGATAGATTTTGTCCGGGTGGCTGAGCATCGGCTTGTTGGCTTCAAAGATTTTCGGGTAGGCATTGGCGTTGCCGTATTCGGCCTTGGCAATCGCGCTCAGGGTGTCGCCCTTCTTCACTGTGACAAAGCGCGCCGCAGGGGACGGCGTGGCCACGCTGATATGGTCTTCCACTTCGGCCACACCGGCGACGTTACCTAGGGCCAGGAGAATTTTCTCCTTCTCTTCCTGGCTGGCAACTTCACCGCGGGCGATGACTTTCTCACCTTCGACGCTGACCTGAATATTCGGATTACCCAAACCCACCTTGGCAACGTGCGCCGTCAGCGACTCGGCCGCCTGGGCCTCCTGGCCAACCAGCGACTCCCAGAGTTTGGTACCGGCTTCTTTGACAAAGGCAAACAGACTCATAAGGCTTCCTCGTGATTCCTTGGAAAGTGACCGGGCGGTGCTGCCCGGAGCCAGAAGTCTAGACCCTGATTCGTGACAAAGGTGCCACACCCTGCGCTGTCGCTGCAGGGCGCGCCATAGGGCGTATTCAGCGCCAGGAAGCGTTTCACGTCCTGCTAGAATCGGCGCAACCCAGGACATTGCAGGATTGAGCATGGATATCAAACAGCTGAAATTCCTCATCGCCCTGGATGAAACTCGCCACTTCGGCCAGGCCGCGGCGCGCTGCCATATCACCCAGCCGACCCTGTCGATGCGCCTGCGTCAGCTGGAAGATGAACTGGGTCTTGAGCTGGTCCGGCGTGGTCAGCGTTTTGAGGGTTTCAGTGCTGAAGGCGAGCGCATTCTCGCCTGGGCACGCAGCCTGATGGCCGCGCACGATGGCCTGTATGCCGAAGCGGCCGCCTGCCGTGGCCAGCTGGTCGGCACCCTGCGCCTGGGTGTAGTGCCGCTGGCCGGCTTCGATCCGATGCGCCTGGTGCAGTTTTTCGCCGAGCAGCATCCTGGGCTGCGCTTTCAGTTATTTGCCCTGAGCAGCGAGGAGATTCTCGAACGCCTCGGGCGTAATCAGCTCGACCTTGGCCTGTCCTACCTCGACCGCCTCAACCCTGAGCATTTCGACAGCCTGGAGCTGGCCGAAACGCGCATGGGTCTGTTGTATGACCGCCGGCATTTTCAGTTCACCCGCCCGGCGCTGCGCTGGGAAAGCCTGATCGACCTGCCGCTGGGCCTGCTCTCGGCCGGCATGCATTTTCGCCAGTCGATCGACCACAGCTTTCGCTCCCGTGGTCTGACGCCCAATCCACGGCTGGAAACCGATGCCGTGCATCAATTGCTGCAAGCCGTCAGCGCCGGCCTGTGTTGCGCGATCATGCCGCTCAACAGCGGTCTAGCCGAGTTCACCGAGCACCTGGCGCTGACGCCCATCGAGGACGCGCACACCCTCGCACCACTCGGCCTGATCATGCGCCGCAGTGCGCCGCGTTCAGCCCTGGCTGAAGCCTGCTTTGCCGAAGCGCACAAGCTGTTACCCGCTGCTGTGGACTGAAAGGCCCGCACTTGAAGCCTTGATAGACAGCATCGATCACTAGATCGGTAACAGCGATTAGACGCACCCTCCACAGCGGCCTAGGCTGGCCCCATCACTCCGTGCCGGGAAGCCTTGCTCATGTCACGCCACGCGCCCACCAGCCCGCCACCCAGCGCGCCGACATTACTGCCAGCGCCCACCTACAGCTATGTCGAACTGGCAGATAGCCAGCAGGACGGCGCTGCCGCGCTGGCCAGCGAGACGGCTCTGGCAATCAGCTACAACGGCATCAGCCACAGCGTGATGATGGTCTCGCCCAGCGACCTTGAGGACTTTATCTACGGTTTCAGCCTGAGCGCCGGCCTGATCGACCGCTTCGATGAGATCTACGACATCAGTCTCCAGCAACATGACAACGCCATCAGCGCCGACGTGCAGGTCAGCAACCGCGCGTTCTGGGCACTCAAACGACAGCGCCGCACCTTAGCCGGTAATAGTGGCTGCGGCCTCTGCGGGGTGAAAGCGCTAGAACAGGCACTGCCGCAACTGCGCAGCCTGGTACCTATTCCGCTACCTGCGACTGCTCATTTGCAGGGCTTGCGCCAACGTATTCAAAGCGTACAAACCATGGCCCGTCACAGCGGCGCGGTGCATGCGGCGCTGTTTGTCGATGCTCAAGGGCAGATCCGCCTGTGCCGCGAAGACATCGGCCGGCATAACGCTCTCGACAAGTTGCTCGGTGCCCTCCATCGCAACGGTGAAGACCTGCGCCAGGGCTTTGCCGTGGTCACTAGCCGCTGCAGCCTGGAGCTGATCCATAAGGCGCTGCGCGCCGGTATCGGCACCCTGGTCAGCCTGTCAGCGCCGACCAGCCTGAGCGTGCAATGGGCACGTCAGCACAACCTCAACCTGATCCACCTGCCCCAGCAAAGCGCGCCACGGGTGTACAGCCCGGCAGCCGCGCTCGGAGTCGCCCGCTCATGAGCCTGCAACCGATCAAGCCACGCTATCAACCCTACAAAGGGGCCGCCGCTGGCTGGGGCGCGCTACGCAGCGTGACGCACTTCTGGCTGGACAGTAAGCAGCCGTTCAAAAACCTCCGCGCCTTGCTCAAGACCAATCAGCACGGCGGCTTCGATTGCCCGGGTTGCGCCTGGGGCGACTCGCCGGAAGACGGCCACATCAAGTTCTGTGAGAACGGCGCCAAGGCAGTCAACTGGGAAGCCACCAAACGCCGCGTGGATGCCACCTTCTTCGCCCGCTATAGCGTCAGCCAACTGCGCGAGCAGAGCGATTATTGGCTTGAATACCAGGGCCGCCTGACCGAGCCGATGCGCTATAACGCGGCTAGCGATCATTACCTACCGATCAGTTGGGACGCTGCATTTAGCCTGATCGCCGAGCACTTGAAACAGCTAGAAAGCCCCAATCAGGCGGAGTTCTATACTTCGGGCCGCGCCAGCAACGAGGCGGCTTACCTGTATCAGCTGTTCGTGCGCGCCTTTGGCAGCAACAACTTCCCCGACTGTTCGAACATGTGCCACGAAGCCAGCGGCGTGGCCCTCGGCCAGAGCGTCGGCGTGGGCAAGGGCAAGGGCAAGGGCAAGGGCAAGGGCAAGGGCAGCGTCACCTTCGCCGACTTCGAACACAGCGACGCGATTTTCGTGCTCGGGCAGAACCCTGGCACCAACCACCCGCGCATGCTCGAACCCCTGCGCGAGGCGGTAAAGCGCGGCGCTCAAGTGGTGTGCTTCAACCCGCTGAAAGAGCGCGGCCTGGAACGTTTTCAGCATCCGCAGCACGCCCTGGAAATGCTCACCAACGGTTCTGAACCGTTGAACACCGCGTTCTTCCGCCCAGCCCTCGGCGGTGATTTAGCTGCCCTGCGCGGCATGGCCAAGTTTCTGCTGCAATGGCACCGCGAAGCGCTGGCCAAAGGCGAACCGGCAGTATTCGACTTGGCGTTTATCGCCGAGCACACCGCTGGCGTGGATGACTACCTGGCGTTGCTTGATGCCAGCAACTGGGACTCGCTGATCGAACAATCCGGACTGAGCCTGGATGAGTTGCAGCACGCGGCTCTGCTCTACCGCCGCGCCGAACGGGTGATCATCTGCTGGGCCATGGGCATCACCCAGCACCACAACTCGGTGGCGACCATTCAGGAAATCGTCAACCTGCAACTGCTGCGCGGCAACCTCGGCCGACCCGGGGCTGGTCTGTGTCCGGTGCGCGGCCACAGCAATGTGCAGGGCGATCGCACCATGGGCATCAGTGAACGGCCCACCACAGCCTTTCTCGATGCACTGCAGCAGCGTTTTAAATTCCAAGTGCCGCGCGCGCAGGGTCACAACACCGTCGAAGCGATCAACGCCATGCTCGATGGTCAGGCCAAGGTGTTTATCGGCCTGGGCGGCAACTTTGCCCAAGCCACCCCGGACAGCCCACGCAGCCATCTAGTGGCCTGTCTGGTTAATCCAATAACTCATTCCGAATTACAGCCAGCTTTGCTCGATGCACGGAGCTGATAATCGACTCAGCCGTTTTGCTCCAGCGGAACGGCTTAGCCGAATGTTCGTTATGAGCCTCAATGAAGCGACGTATCGCCGCTCTCAGGTCAGCCACGCTGCTGAAGGCATCACGATAAAGCGCCCGTCTTTCCAGTTGCGCAAACCAGCCCTCCACGGCGTTCAGCCACGAGGCGCTGGTCGGTGTGAAGTGCAGCTTGAAACGGGGATGCTTCTCCAGCCATTCCCTGACGGCAGCGGTCTTGTGAGTCGAGCTGTTGTCCAGAATTACATGCAGGTCCAGCTCGGCGGGGGTGCTGCGGTCGATCTGTCGAAGGAACTCCAAAAACTCCTTGGCCCTGTGCCGCTGGGTGATACGGCCGATGACCTTACCCGTCAGGATGTCAAAGGCTGCGTACAGACTGGCCGTACCGTGGCGCTTATAGTCATGCGTCCGCCGCTCAATCTGCCCGGGCTTGAGCGGCAGCATGGGCTGTGTGCGGTCCAGCGCCTGGATCTGTGTTTTTTCGTCAACAGATAGCACCAGGGCGTTGTCGGGCGGATTCAAATAGAGCCCGACGACATCGACCACTTTGTCTGCAAAGTGCGGGTCGTTACTGATCTTGAAGGTTTTCAACCGGTGCGGCTTGAGGTCGGCAGCAGCCCACACCTGTGCGACCTGCCAGATGCTGACCCCAGCGTACTTGGCCATCAACCGTAGGCTCCAGTGGGTAGCTTCGCGCGGGACTCGCTGGGTCGTCAGCGTCAGGATTTCCTTGATCTTCGCTTCGTTGAGCTTGCGAGGCGCTCCACTGCGCCGCAGGTCACTCAGCCCCTCCAGACCGGTCTCCTGGTAGCGTTTACGCCATTTGAAGACCACTGGCGCAGAGACTTGCAGCTGCTCGCTGATCTCCTTGGGCGTGAGACCGTTGGCCAGCAGCAACAGAATTCTGGCCCGCTGGCCGATGCTCTGAGGCAGCGATCCCATGCGTAACCAGCCTTGCAGCATGTCGGCATCACTGGGACTCAAGAAGAATGGGGCTGCTGGCCGGGCCATATGGGAGCTCAATTCATGACGATAGAGCGCGCAGTATACTGGCCCGACATTGGATTAACGAATTTTACAGACAGTTCACTAGCACTGAGCCGCTGCGCACTGACCGTGCAGATCAGCACCAAACTCAACCGCAGCCACCTAACCACCGGCAGCGACGCGCTGATCCTGCCGTGCCTGGGCCGTACCGATATAGACCACCAGGTTGGTGGCCCGCAAGCAGTGACCGTGGAGGACTCATTCAGCATGATCCACGCCTCATACGGCCAGCTTGAGCCGCTGTCGCCCCAGATGCGCTCGGAGCCGGCGATCATCGCCGGTATCGCCAAAGCCACCCTGGGCGACCACCCGGTGGAGTGGGACGCGTTGATTGCCGATTACCAGCGCATCCGCATGCTGATTGCCGAGACCATTCCTGGCTTCAGCGATTTCAACCAGCGCCTGCAACACCCTGGTGGCTTCTACCTGGGTAATGCGGTGGCCGAACGGCGCTGGCTCACCCCCAGCAAAAAAGCCAACTTCAAGGCCAACCCGCTGCCCGCAGACCTGCTGCCCGCGCAGGTGCGCAACAGCGGGCAAACGCCGGACCTGATCCTGCAGACGTTGCGCTCTCATGATCAGTACAACACCACCATCTATGGCCTGGATGACCGCTACCGTGGAGTCAGGGGCCAGCGTCAGGTGCTGTTCGCCAACGAAGCCGACATTCTGCGCCTGGGCTTTCAGCCGGGGCAGCAGGTCGACATCCAGTCGATCTGGGATGACGGCATCGAGCGCAAGGTCGTGGGCTTTACCCTGCTGGCCTTCGACATCCCCGCCGGCCAGGCCGCCGCCTACTACCCGGAAGCCAACCCGCTGGTGCCGCTGCAGAGTTTTGGCACGGGCAGCTTTACCCCGACCTCGAAGTACGTGGCCATTCGTCTGCAGGCGCATCAGGCCGAAGCGCGCATCCTGTGAGCGGATCTGTGGCGGCAATCACAACGGCGACCAGCGGCAGGGAATTTTTCGGCAAAACGCCCTCTAAGACTGTGCACTGACAAATTATCCTTTAAAAACAAAGGCCTAGCTCCGAGCAGCCATTCACTCGAGAAGGTCTGCCGTATGCGTACATTACTGTCTGCGCTGGTATTCAGCGCCCTGGCTTCACCCCTGGCCCTGGCGGGCGATACCGGCAAGGTCGCCATCGGCGGAGGTATTGGCGGTGCCCTGGGTAACGTGATCGGCCAACAGGTCGGCGGCAGCACCGGCGCAGCGATTGGTGCAGGCCTGGGTGGCGCGGCAGGTGGCGTCATTACCGCCCGCGACGGCAACAAGGCCGAAGCCGCACTGGGCGGTGGCCTGGGTGCGGCCGGTGGTTCGGTACTGGGCAACAAGGTTGGCGGCAGCACCGGTTCAACCATCGGTGCCGGCCTCGGTGGCGCGCTGGCCAATGAATACGCTGGCGGCAGCGAACGTGATCGTGGCCATTACCACGGCAAGAAACACAAGAAACATAAAAAGCACAAACACCGCTAAGTGCCGAATGCTGACCGCAAAAAGCCGCCTAACAGCGGCTTTTTTCTTTACGTGGGAAAGCCAACGGCTCGCCGCTCAAGCGCCAACTACACCGCCGGCTCCATCAACAGCACGGTCAACGCAGCCCGCAGATGCTCGGGGATGCTCACCGGACGGTTGCTGCTGCGGTCTACGAAGACGTGCACAAAACGCCCGGCCGCACAGGCCTCGCCTTCATCCGCCTTGAACACCGCCAGTTCGTACTGCACCGAACTGTTGCCCAGCTTTCCGACCCGCAGGCCGATCTCGATACGCTCGGGGAAGGCAATCGAGGTGAAGTAATCGCAGCTTGAGCTAACGACAAAACCCACCACCTCGCCGTTATGAATATCCAGGCCGCCGACTTCGATCAGGTAGGTGTTCACCGCGCTGTCGAAGAAGCTGTAGTAGGTGACGTTGTTGACGTGGCCGTAGACGTCGTTGTCATGCCAGCGCGTGGTGATCGGCTGGAAGTGCCGGTAATCGCTGCGCAGATGCTGGGGTTGGTTCATTGGGAATCCTTGTAATGGGCGAGAATCGGCAAGCCTCGCGGCTAAAGCGGGGCGCCGCCCAGCCCCTCCTACAGGCGCGTGGTACTCCGCGGGAGGGGCTTTAGCCGCGAACGCGGTCAATAGGCGACTTGATAGATAGCCAGGGCATGGGCCTCGGTCATTTCCCGTGGGTTGTTCACCAGCAGGCGCTGTTGCTGCATGGCGTCGCGGGCCAGGGTCGGCAACATGGACTCAGGCACCCCCGCATCACGCAAACGGGTCGGCAAGCCACTGCGCACACTGAAATCAGCCAGCGCGCCAATCAGTTGCTCGGTTTGCTCCAGCTCGCTGCCGGCGCGCAGCGCGTCACCCAGCACCAGCGGCGCCAACTCGGCATACAAGGGTGCAGCCGAACGAGCGTTAAAGCCCAGTACATGGGGCAGCACCAGCGCGTTGCTCAAGCCGTGGGGAATATGGAAATGCCCACCCAGCGGATACGCCAGGGCATGCACCGCCGCCACCGGCGCGTTAGCAAACGCCTGCCCGGCCAGGCAGGAGCCGAGCAGCATGGCCTGGCGCGCCTCACGGTTGCCGCCATTGCTCACCACTTCATCCAGATTGGCGGCGAGCAGGCGCAATGCTTCACGTGCGAGCAGGTCAGACAGCGGGTTCTTCTTGAGCTTGCTGGTGTACGCCTCGACCGCATGCACCATGGCGTCGATGCCGGTTGCCGCCGTTACGGCCGCCGGCAAACCGAGGGTCAACTCGGCATCCAGTATCGCTAGATCAGGCAGCAGCAACGGCGAGACCACGCCCATCTTGGTGGTGGCACCGGTGGTGATGATGGAAATCTGCGTGACTTCCGAGCCAGTACCGGCAGTGGTCGGCACTAGAAACAGCGGCAAACGCTGACCCCGGGCATTGCCGACACCATAGATGTCCACCAGCACCTGACTGCACTCGGGGTGCGCCAGCAAGGCCACCAGCTTGGCCACATCCATCGAGCTGCCACCGCCAAAAACCGACAATCAATTCAGCCTTGAGTGCCTGGGCCTGCGCCACTGCAGCGAGCAGAGTCGTCTCGGGCGGGTCGGCCACCACCTGATCGAATACCTCGACGCTCAAGCCAGCACGAGTAAAGCCCGCCAGCACCTCGTCGAGCAGCCCAAGCTTGCTGATGCCCGGATCGGTGACGATCAGCACCCGCTGCGCGCCGCGCTCACGGCACAGCTCGGCCAGACGCCGGGACGCACCGATCTCGCAAAGAATCTGCGCCGTGGTGGCAAAGCTAAAGGGCAGCATGGGGTGATCCTCTTGTTGTAATTATTGGCGCGAGCCGCAGCGTGGCTGGTGCCCACGCTACGCCTTTCGGTCAGAAGGCGAAACTCGCCTCATCCATGGCCATCAGGCAGTCGGCACCGCCCAGTAGGGACTCGCGATGGGCGCTGGCCCGTGGCAACACCCGACGCAGGTAGAAGTCGGCTGACTGCAGCTTGGCCTGGTAGAACGCGGCTTCGCCACTACCCGCCTCCAGCGCATCCTGTGCCCGCGCCGCCGCCTGCAGCCAGAAACCGGCCAGTAGCACATAGGCCGAATACTGGAGGAAATCCACCGACACCGCGCCGATCTCCTGCACATCGCGCTGGCTGGCGGCAATCACTGCGCTGCTCAGCTCGCGCCACTCGCCCAGACGCGCCTGCACCGTTTTAGCCATCGCGGCCAACACCGGGCGGTCCACCTGAGCGTCGCACAGCTCGCTGAACTCGGCCTGCAGCGCCGACAGTTCGGCACCACCGTCACCGAGCACCTTGCGGCGGATATAGTCCAGCGCCTGAATGCCGTTGGTGCCTTCATACAACTGGGTAATGCGGCTGTCGCGCATCAGCTGCTCAATGCCCCACTCGCGGATAAAACCGTGGCCGCCGTACACCTGCACCGCATGGCTGGCGACCTCCTGGCCCATATCGGTAAAGAAGGCTTTGACGATCGGGATCAGCAGTGCCGCGCGCTTACCGGCGGCCTTGCGTGCAGTGACGTCCGGGTGTGCGTGCTCCAGATCAAGCTGGCGCGCGCAGTAGACGGCGAGCATGCGGCTGCCTTCGACCAGGCTCTTCTGCGTCAGTAGCATGCGCCGCACATCGGGGTGAACGATGATCGGGTCGGCTGCCTTGCTTGGCTCCGCCGGCCCGCTCAGCGCGCGTGACTGTAGGCGTTCGCGGGCATAGCGCAGCGCACTCTGGAAGGCCGCTTCACCTATCCCCAAGCCCTGCAAACCGACCTGAAAGCGCGCGTCGTTCATCATAGTGAACATACAGGCCAGGCCCTGGTTGGCTTCACCGATCAGCCAACCGGTGGCGCCGTCGAAGTTCATCACGCAGGTGGACGCGCCCTTGATACCCATCTTGTGCTCGATGGCCCCGCAGGACAGCGCGTTGCGCGCGCCCGGCGTGCCGTCGGCCGCGGCGATAAATTTCGGCACCAGCAGCAGACTGATGCCCTTCACCCCGGCCGGGACATCCGGCAGGCGCGCGAGCACCAGGTGGATGATGTTTTCCGACAGGTCCTGCTCGCCACCGCTGATAAATATCTTGCTGCCGCTGACCTTGAAGCTGCCGTCCGCCTGCGGCTCAGCCTTGGTGCGCAGCAGGGCCAAATCGGTGCCGGCCTGGGGTTCGGTCAGGCACATGGTGCCGGTCCATTGTAAGCGCTCCATAGACCCCACCTCCCTCTGGAGAGGTTTTGCGTTTTACAGTGGCGTCGTTGGTTGGCAGTTCCAAGGCAGCAGCGCTTCGTAGGCTTCAACGCTGTTGGCCAGCGGCAGGCGTTCGAGGACATGGCGCAGCCAGGCGTAGGGCTCCTGGCCATTGGTCTTGGCGGTTTCCACCAGGCTGTAGAGTTGGGCGCTGGCGGTCGCGCCTTTCGGCGTGTCGCTGAACAGCCAGTTCTTGCGACCTATGACGAAGGGCCGGATCGCGCGCTCGGCAGCGTTGTTATCGATCGGCAGGTGGCCAGCCTCGATGTAGCGTTCGAGTCGGCTCCAGTTGCTCGCCAGGTAGTTCACTGCTTTGCCCAGGGCATTCTGCGCCGTGACCTGCGGCTGGGTTTTCTCCAGCCAGGTCTTGAGCTGATCGAGGAGCGGTAGGCTGTGCTGCTGGCGGCCCCGGTAGCGCTGTTCATCGCTGGCATCCTTAAGTTCGCGCTCGATGCCGTAGAGCTTGTTGATCATCCCCAACGCGATGTCGGCACGCCCGGTTTTGCCCTTCGGTTGCACCTTTTGCGCTTCGACGAACTTGCGCCGCGCATGCGCCCAGCAGGCCAGGCGCTCAACACCTTGTTGTGCGGCCACGGCGTTGTAGCCGGCGTAATCGTCGGTCATCAGGTAGCCGCGATAACCGTCGAGCAGGCGCAGCGGCACCTCCTGCGCGCGGCTGGTTGTGTAGTCGAAGAGGATCACCGGTTTGCCAGGCGGGCCACCGGTCTGCACCCACATCCAGGAGTGGCTGCTCGGATCGCGCCCAGGCTCCTTGAGCACCTGCACGCGGGTTTCATCGCAGTGGATCACCGGACTGTCCAGCAGCCTGTCGCGCATCAGGTTGAGCAACGGTTGTAGCAGTTCGCCGCACTGGATCACCCAGCGCGCCAGGGTCTGCCGGGGGATGTCGATGCCATGGCGACTGAGCATCTTTTCGAAGCGATACAGTGGGATGCCGTCGGCGTATTTGCTGGTCAGCAGCATCGCCAGCACGCTCGGGCTGGCCAGCCTTTTCTCGATCAGTTGGGCCGGTTTGTCAGCGGTGACCGGCGCGCTTTCGCAGGCCTTGCAGGCATAGGTCTTGCGAATGTGGCGGATCACCTGAACCTGCATCGGGATGATTTCCAGCTGCTCGCTGGTTTCTTCGCCGATGGCCTGCTTGCGGCAACCGCATTCGCAGGTCAGTTCGTGTTCGGGCAGTTCGTGGATGACCTCGACACGCGGTAGTTCGGCCGGTAACGGCTTGCGCTTGCCGCGGCGCTTGGTCGGCGCAACGACTTCTTCCTCGACCTCAGCGGCCGGAGCTTCAGCCGCCGCTTCGGCCAGGCTTTCCGCTTCGTTGAACATCTCTAGCTGCGGTGAATCCGGGTCGCTGCTCTGCTCGGATTTACGGCCGAACAGGCGCTGGATCAACAGCGCGTTTTGTTCGCGCAGGCGCTCGATCTGCCCATCCTTGTCCTTGGCCAATTCCTGCGCCGACGACAACACCTCAGCGAGCAATTGCTTGAGCGCGGCGGGGTCATCAGGAAGGGTTTCGGGCACAGAAATCATGCCGTGGATTATACCGGCTCAGGTGACGAACCTAGGGGTCAAAACCTGGTGCGGCCGGTTGCGCCACAGGTCGATACCGTCCAACAACCAGTTCAACTCCTGGGCCGTCAGCACGATCGCATCTTCGCCAGGTTCCGGATGCGACTTGAAGCGTTCAGCCTCCAATCGCTTGAGCCACAGGCAAAAGCCGTTGCGCTCCCAATACAAAATCTTCACCCGGCTGCGCGCGCGGTTGAGGAAGACGAACAGCACCGGGTCGAACACCGCCACCTTGATATCCAGCTCGACCAGGGCGGCCAGGCCATCGATGGATTTTCGGAAATCCACCGGCTTGGGGTATAGATAGACTTTTTCGACTTTGGCGTCGGGGCGCATCATGACGGCTGGCTCCAGAAAGAAATTGGAGCTCAGCATTGGCTGGCCTGCGGATCATTTGTAGATGAGGTTTATGGAGCGCTTACGGTCCATTGGCCACTGACCAGTTTGTGCAGGTAGGTGTCTTTCAACGTTTCGCTGCCATGTTTGTACAGCGCCAGCACCGCGCCTTCGGTCAGCCCGGAATACACGCGGAATGACAGCGAAGCGCCCATCAGCATCTCGTGGAAGTTGCACGCGAGCATCTGCGGCAGCGCCTGACCGCCGTACGCGCTCGGCCCGGTCATGCTTGCCCAGCCGTTATCGACATATTGCTGATAGGCCTCGGCAAAGCCGTCCGGGGTGCGCACCTGACCGCCATTTAGCTGGCAACCCTGCTCATCGCTGTGGCGATTGAGCGGCGCGACCACCTCGGCGGCATAACGCGCGCCCTCCTCCAGCACGCCGTCGATCAGCTCACGATCGAGGCCGTTACCAAGCAGCTCACAGTGGCCGCTGATATCGAACAGCTCGTGCAGCACAAAGCGCATATCGCGCAGCGGGGCTTGGTAGCTCATACCCGGCCCTCCTGCACATCGGCGAAACGCTGAGCGCTGGCTGCCAGCTGCTCAATCAAGCGCGCCGGCAGCCAGTGCTCGCCGAACGCCGCCTGCAACGCTTTCAAACGCTCATGAATCGCCGCCACACCCTGGCTGTCCGCCCAGCTCATCGGCCCACCCTTATCGGCCGGGAAACCGTAGCCATTGAGGTAGACCAGATCGATGTCGTGGCTGTTGGCAGCGATATTCTCTTCGAGGATTTTCGCGCCCTCATTGACCAGCGCCAGCAGGCAGCGCTCGAGAATCTCTGACGGATCGATGTCGCGGCGCGTGAAGCCCAGTTGCTCGGACACCTGCAGCACCAGTGCATCCACCTCAGGGTCATGCTCGGCCTGGCGACTGCCTTCGGCGTAGCGGTAATAGCCCATGCGCGCCTTCTGACCAAAACGGCCGAGGCCACACAGTCGGTTATCGACCTGCACCGCCGGGTCATCCTGGTCCTTGCCGGCCAGCTCGCGGGCGCGCCATTTCAGGTCGATACCGACTACGTCGTACATGCGGAACGGGCCCATGGCGAATCCAAAGCCCTGCAGCGCGGCGTCCACCTGATACGGATAAGCCCCTTCGAGCAGCAGCATGCGCGCCTCGCGTACATAGGTGTGCAACATGCGGTTGCCGATAAAACCGTCGCAGTTGCCCGCCACCACGCTGACCTTGCCAATACGCTGGCCCAGGGCCAGTGCCGCGTCCAATACCGCCGGCGCAGTCTTGGCACCACGAACGATTTCCAGCAGTTTCATGATGTGCGCCGGGCTGAAGAAGTGCAGACCGAGCACGTCCTGCGGGCGCGCCGTGACGGCGGCAATGGCATCGATATCCAGCGCCGAGGTATTGCTGGCGAGGATCGCACCGGGCTTCAGGATGGCATCGAGCGTGCGGAAGATCTGCTGCTTGAGTTCAAGGTTCTCGTACACCGCTTCGATCACCAGATCGGCATCGGCCAGCGCAGCGTAGTCGCCCACCGGGGTCACGCAGGCCAGGCGCGCGGCCGACTGCTCGGCGCTGATCCGTCCCAGCTTGAGGTTGTGAGCATTGGTCTCGCCCACCACCTGCATGGCCTGGTCGAGCATCTGCGGGTTGTTGTCCAGCCACAGCACCTGAATGCCGGCGTTGGCCAGGCTCATGACGATACCCCGGCCCATGGTGCCCGCGCCGATCACCGCGGCCTGCTGAACCTCAAATGCCTTGCTCATGCCCACCCCTCTGCAGTTGCCTAAAGAAATTCGCCAACCACCATAAGCAAGGCGTTACTATTTTTGAAATTTAGTCTTGTGATAAGTCGTATTCAGCCAATGAATATCTCAACCTTCGACCTCAACCTGCTGCGCGTGTTCGATGCACTGATGCGCGAACAGAATGTCTCCCGCGCCGCCGAACGTTTGTCGCTCAGTCAACCGGCGGTGAGCAATGCCCTGAATCGCCTGCGCGAACTGCTCAATGACCCGCTGCTGGTGCGGGTGGGCCGCAGCATGCAGCCCACGCCGCGCGCCCAGGCGCTGGAAACGCCGATCCGCGCAGCCCTGCAGCAACTGGAACAGAGCCTCAGTGCCGGCGACGTGTTTGACCCGGCCAGCAGCCGCCAGCACTTCAGCATCGCCGTCACCGATTATGTCGAGCTGATCTGCATGCCGCGTCTGCTTGAACAACTCAGCCAGCAGGCGCCCGGCATGCGTATCGACATCCGCCACCTGAGCCCCAGCCTGCCGGCCGAGGCTCTGGACAAGGGCGAGCTGGATCTGGTGCTGGGGCGCTTCGAGGACATCCCCGCGCGCTTTGCCCGCCAGCACTGGATGAGCGAAACCCTGCAACTGGCCCTACGTCGCGAGCATCCCCTAGCCAGTGGCCCCATGGATCTAGCAACCTTTCTGCAGCTGCGTCATCTGTGGGTACACGGTGGCCAGACGCGCGGCATGGTCGACCAATGGCTGGGCGAACAGGGCCTGTGCCGGGAGATTCTCTACACCACGCCCAACTACCTGCAGGCCGCGCATATCGTTGCCAGCAGCGAGCTGGCTGCCGTGCTGCCGACCCAACTGGCGCGCCACTTCGCCCGCCTGCTGCCACTGCAACTGTTTGAGCTGCCGTTCGCCCTCGGTCCGTTTCACCTGGAAATCGTCAGCCTGGCCCAGCGCCAGCGCGACCCGGCGCTGCATTGGCTAATTGAACAGATCCAGCAGATCAATCAGCACTGATCACCCGGCAGCCGAACAAAGCCTTCCTATACTGATGGCTACTGTCGTGCGGTCTTGGGGAATCGATCATGCTGAAATCGGCTTTGGCACTGTTACTGGTGCTGCTGAGCACACTGGCGCAAGCCCAGACTCTGGAGATCGTGCTACTCGATAATCAGGGCAAACCGCTCAGTGACGCCGTGTTGTGGATCGAACCCGGTCCGGCGCAAAGCCAACCCGCCACTGCGGCGATGGACCAGAAAAAGCGCCAATTCACCCCCTATGTTCTGCCGGTGCAGGTCGGCACCACGGTGAGTTTTCCCAACTCCGACCCGATCAACCACCACGTCTATTCCTTCTCGCCGGCCAAGCGCTTCGAACTGCGCCTGCACCAGCAGAAGGCAGCGCCACAGGAAATGCGCTTCGACCAACCTGGTCTGGTCACCCTGGGCTGCAATATCCACGACTGGATGCTCGGTTTTATCCTGGTGCTCGACAGCCCCTGGTTCGCCCAGACTGACAAGCAGGGCAAGGCCCGACTGAACTTCGAGACTGCCGCTGGGCAAACCCTGCAGCTCTGGCACCCGCGCATTGCTGACCCGCAGGAGGCCCTGAGCCGCGCCGTACCCGGTGACGGCACGTTGACATGGAAGCTAAGCGGCACGCTGAAACGCGACCCACGGCCAAAAGCGCCGACCATGCGTCCACAGGGTAAAGGCGGCTACGTGCCATGACCCTGCGCGGCAAGATTCTCGGCTTCTTTCTACTGCTGTTGCTGGCGGTGATGATGCTGCTACTGGCACTGGTTTACCGCTCCACCTATCAGCACACCCTGAGCCAGGTGGCCGGGCAACTGAACTTCGCCCATGCGGTGCTAAGTAACGAACTGCAGAGCCGGCGTCAGGCGCAAAGCGCCATGGCTGATCTGATCGCCAAGGACTTCACCCTGCTCGGAGAAATCGCCGACCTGATCGCCAGTCCCCAGCAGGAAGCGCAATCGCTGTCCGCCGCACTGGAATCGTTCGCGTCACGCAGCCAGGCCAGCTTTGCCCTGGTCAGTGCGCCCGAGGGGCTGATTCTGGCGGGCACCAGTGGCGAACTGTTGCCAGGCGCGCAATTGCCCTGGAATGACCTGCTCGACGCAGACGATGCACAGAGCAAAGAGCGCCTGGTGGTATTTGGCGAGCGGGTACTGCATATCAACGCCACACCAATCTTCGCCCCACGCCCCAACCTGATGGGCTGGCTGCTAATGGCTTTTGAACTGGATGATCAAGCCACGGCACAGCTGGCACGCCTGAGCGGCGCCGATGTCGCGCTGCTCGACGGCAGCCCCGGACAATACCGGGTACTCGCCAGCAACCTGCAGGCGCTGCCAAGGGCTGAACTGGCCGGCCAATTACTGACGAATGCCGAAGGGGTATTTCGCTTTGAATTACAGGGTTTGGAACAGGTCGCCCTGCGTGCACCGCTGGTGAACACCAGTAGCGAACTACAGGTACTCCTGATGCGCTCGCTGGCCGCCGAGCTGGCCGATTACCAGCCACTGCAATGGCAGCTGGCAGCCATCTTCGCCATCGCCCTGCTGCTGGCCGGTCTCGGCGCCCTGTGGATTGCCAATACCGTCAGTCGGCCACTGAGTCAGATGGTCGACAACGTGCGACGCATCGCCAGTGGCGACTATCAGGTGGCTATGCAAGTGCCGGCGACTCAGGCCAGCGGCGAGGTCGGCCTGCTCGCCCGCGAGTTCGTCGCCATGCAACAAGGCATTGCCGAGCGCGAAACCACCATCAGCTTTCTCGCTTACCGCGACCCGCTGACCGAACTGGCCAACCGCAACCGTTTTGTCGCCGAGCTGCAACAGGCCCTGACGCAGTGCCCGCCAGGTGCAGGCGTCGCCGTGCTGCTGATGGATCTGGATAACTTCAAGGATCTTAACGACACCCTCGGCCACGACGCCGGCGACCAGCTGCTTTGCCAGCTCGCTGCCCGCCTGCAGACGCTGCTGCGTCCAGGCGAGCAACTGGCACGCCTCGGCGGTGACGAGTTTGCCCTGCTGATCAGCCCCTGCCAGCCCGGCTGGCTGATCCCCGCCGCCGAGCATTACCGCGCCGCCCTTCATGAGCCATTCGCCGTACGCGGCATCAGCATGACCCTCAACGCCACGATTGGCATCGCCCTGTATCCGGATCACGGCGAAAGTGCTGGCAGCCTGCTGCAACACGCCGAGGTGGCGATGTACCTGGGCAAGCAGCAGCGCTCGCCCTACGCCCTCTACCGCCCGGAGCTGGATCGTCACAGCCTGCTGCGCCTGGCGCTGATGAGCGAGCTGAAAGGCGCGGTGGAAGGCGGCCAGCTCAGCCTGTACTTCCAACCGAAACTGAATATCCGCGCGCGCAGCCTGTATGGCGTGGAGTGCCTGGTGCGCTGGATTCACCCGGTGCATGGGTTTATTCCTCCGGACGAATTTATCCCCTTAGCCGAACAGACCGGCAACGTCTGCGCCCTGACCCGCTGGGTGGTGCGCACCGCTGTGGCGCAGAGTCGCGCCTGGCAGGAACAGGGGCTGGAGCTGAAGACCGCGATCAATATCTCTGCACTGGACCTAGCCGATCCCGGTTTTGCCGGCTTTATCGCCGCACAACTGGCCGAGCATGGCGTGCCGCCATCCGCCCTGATTGTGGAAATCACCGAAAGCGCGGTGATGGCCGACCCGGAGCTGGCCATGGGGCAGTTGCAGGAGTTGTGCGAATTGGGCGTGAAACTGTCGATCGACGACTACGGCACGGGTTACTCAAGCATGGCCCAACTCAAGCGCCTACCGGTGCATGAGCTAAAGATCGACAAGTCCTTCGTGCTTGATCTGCTGAGCAATCCCGATGACGACATCATCGTCCGCTCGACCATCGAGCTGGGCCACAACATGGGCCTGAAGATCGTCGCCGAAGGGGTGGAAACCGAGGCTATTCTCGAACGCCTGGATCAGCTCGGTTGCGATATCGCCCAAGGCTACTTGCTCAGCAAACCCTTGCCACCCGCCGCGTTTTCCAGCTGGCTGGAGAACTGCCAGTGGCACTTGCCCGCTACAACTACTGAAGGCGCTGCTCGCCAACCGCTACCACCGGGCAATTAACGATAATCCCACTGGCTCTCACACTGACCAAGCCTTGCTCCTGCGCTTGCAAAACGGCATCAGCCGAGCGCAGCGGGCTGCCTGGCGTACCACTCAACCAGCGCACCTCATAGACATGCCACAACGGGCTGTAAGCCGTGTCATGGTTATCCCCACCTAACGGCAGCGGGATAGACGGGAACACGCTGGCCTGGCTGTCATCAACAAATTTGTAGACCCGATCATAAGTAGCCAACGGATGCGGACCGGGCATGTCGGGCAACGCGTTGGCCAGTCGCGGCACGTAGTTGGCCTGCATCACTGTCGCCATCTGCGCATCCGAAATATCGGTGGTCAGGTAGTACACCTGCTCACCGTTGTACCAACCCGGCAACACCGGCAGGCTCATATGAGTAACGTGCGACCGGCTGCAACCGCTCAACAACGCGGCTAACAAAAACACACCCAGCAAAGCACGCATGCACAGCTCCATTAGACTTTTCCAGTGATCAGGCCAGTAGAGCCTGATTGTTCGGCGTTATTACAGACTCAGGCATAGCCCGGCTGCCCCATGCCAACGGTGCTCGCGATACAGGCATACCTATCGCCAGTAGGCACCTGAACAATTCAACACGCACAAAAAAGGCCGCTGCCGATCATCTTGATCAGCAGCGGCCCGGGAAAACGGTGGGGCGCAGGTTAAAACGCGTTATCGCCAATCAACATGCCGTGCACAACCATATAGGTCTTGCGCCCGGACTGCAGGGTCAGTGGGCTGCGCTCGGCAATCACCCAGCCTTTGGCCAGCAGTTTGTCGATATGTGCCCGCAGCTCTGGCAGGTAACGTTGCTCTTGCTGAAGCGATTCCATTCTTTTCACCCTCTAGAGGACTCCTTTGCGACAGCAGCCAGGTATACCGGCCCGTTCATCCGTGAAATCTGTCACAAAAGCATAGTGGCCCTGTGCCTGTTTCTAAAGCGACAAATGGCCACATCTCTGTAGGCATAACGCGCCAAGCAGCTATAGCGTTTGGCTTACATTGTGTTGCAGTTTAGACCGCTGTGGCTGTGCTGGCAGATTCGCCGACATGTGGTGAGCTGAACTCCAGGTATCCGTCCTCAACCTCGCCGTAACGCAGCAGCGCCAGGTCCAGTAGGTAGTTCTGGTAGAGCTTCCACGGCGCACGATCCCCCTGGCTGGGGATCTTGTCAGCAACGCGTTTGATATAGCCGGAGGCGAGATCAAGGAACGGCGCATTCTTGACCTGCCGCGCCGTGTCGCGCGGGGTGCACTGGCGCATGCCGTTGGCATCCATATGGTTGATCAGGCGGCAGAAGTATTCGCTGGAAAGGTCCGCTTTGAGCGTCCAGCTGGCGTTGGTGTAGCCCAGCACCACGGCGGTATTGGGCAGATCGCGCAGCATGATGCCGCGATAGCCCATGCTCTTGGCCGCATCGAAGGGCACGCCATCGACCGCCACCTGCATGCCGCCAAACAGCTGCAACTCCAGACCCGTGGCGCTTATGATCACATCCGCCGGCAGCTCCTCACCGGACTTCAGGCGAATGCCCTTGGCGGTAAAGCCATCAATATGTTCAGTCACCACCGACGCTTTGCCGTTGCGCAGCACCTTGAACAGATCGCCATTGGGCACCGCACACACCCGTTCATCCCAGGGTTTGTAGTGCGGGCTGAAGTGGCGCATATCGAAGTCCTTGCCCAGCTGATGCCGGGCAAGACCCAGCAACGCCTTGCGCACCAGGTTGGGGAATGCCTTGGCGAGCTTGTAAAAGCCCAGCTGTATCGCCACCTGGCGGGTGCGCGCCAGGCGATAGACCCAGGTTTCCGGCAGAAACTTGCGTAGCACGTCAGAGATCGGATCACCCTGCGGCAGGCTCACCACATAGGTCGGCGAGCGTTGCAGCATGGTCACGTGCCTGGCCTTGTCGGTCATCGCCGGCACCAGGGTCACTGCCGTCGCGCCGCTGCCGATCACCACCACGTTCTTGCCGCTGTAATCAAAGTTTTCCGGCCACAGCTGCGGGTGGATAAATTCGCCCTGGAA
Source organism: Pseudomonas anguilliseptica (assembly GCF_900105355.1). Taxonomy (NCBI): domain Bacteria; kingdom Pseudomonadati; phylum Pseudomonadota; class Gammaproteobacteria; order Pseudomonadales; family Pseudomonadaceae; genus Pseudomonas; species Pseudomonas anguilliseptica. The sequence continues at coordinate 2,153,339 of NZ_FNSC01000001.1, read as the reverse complement.
CTGTTCGCGGCCTTTGAATTCAGGGGTGTAGCCCGCTTCATAACGGTAATAGCCGGTGCACAGCAGCAGGTGCTGACAGCTCAGTCTGATCGGCTCCGATTCATCGCCGCGCCGCACCTGCAGGGTCCAGGTGGCGCGCTCGCTGCACCAGTCGGCCTTGAGCACCTTGTGGCGGAAGCGGATCTTCTCCTGAATACCGTTTTCCTGGGCCGTTTCCTCGATGTAGCTGCGGATCGACGGGCCGTCGGCAATAGCCAGCGGATTGGTCCAGGGTTTGAAGTTGTAGCCGAGGGTGAACATATCCGAGTCGGAACGGATGCCCGGGTAACGGAACAGATCCCAGGTACCGCCCAGGGCTTCCCGACCTTCGAGGATGGCGAAGCGCTTGCCGGGGCAGTGTTTCATCAGGTGATAGGCCGCACCGATGCCGGACAGGCCGGCACCAATGGTCAAGACGTCCAGATGCTCGGTAGACATGGGGGCTCCTCAGGCTTCTTGTTATGGCTGCGGGGCCATGTGTAGCCCCCGTATGCCCGCCAGATTCACCCCCTAATACGCGTTTGTCATCCAACCTTTAGTGGTGTGATCAGCCGCAGGCTGACCACAGTTATGGCTGAACAATGACCAGAACGCTCAACAATCTGCCCAGCGATCAGAAGCGATTGCGCAACACCACCTCGCTGTACGGCAGTTTGCCGATGCGCGGTTTGGGCCCAATGGTCTTCTTGCCAACCGCGACCATCAGGGCGATGACATGGTTTTCAGGCAGGTTGATCAACTTGCCCACCGCATCGAAATCAAAGCCGTCCATCGGACAGGAATCCAGGCCCTTGCCGCGTGCGGCGAGCATCAGGGTCTGTGCCATCAGGCCGCAGCTGCGCATGGTTTCATCGCGCTGCACCTGCGGTTTGTCGCGGTAATAGGTGTCGATGGCGCCTGCCATATAGGCCTGTACTTCCGCGGGAGCGCCGTCCCAGACGCGGCCGACATCCTCCTGCCAGCTGTCGAGTTTGGCGCACACCACCACCAGCATTGAGGCGTCGGTCACCTGCGCCTGGCCCCAGGCGACTTCACGCAGCTGCTGGCGCAGTGCCGGATCGCTGACTTCAACCAAACGCACGTGCTGCAGGTTGAACGCAGACGGAGCGAGCAGCGCCAGTTGCAGCAGTTCATCCTTCTCGGTATCACTCAGGGTAAAGGTCGGGTCATAACCTTTGACGGCGCGGCGGCTGCGGATGGCTTCGTCGATGTGCATGGGCATTCCTTATATGCAGGGTGTGAAAGAGGGCAATGCTAGGCACTTGCCAGGCGTAACGCCAAACGCCTTTACCGATAACAATGATCGACAAAGACGATTCTAGGCGGTCGCCTGTTAAAATCGCCGCCTCGCCAAACTGACCACAGCCCATGACCCCAGACGCCCTTCTCACCCTCCAGCAACAGCTGTTTGACGCCCTGACTGCACCGCCCAGTGAAACCCGTCGCCTGTTTCACGGCCGTGGCCGCTGCTGGCATGGGCTGGAGCAGATCACAGTGGACTGGCTGCAAGGCTTGCTGCTAGTGGCGTTGTTCAAGCCGGTAAGCGATGCCGAACTGGCTGCATTACAGCAGATGCTGCTCGACCTCGGGCAATCCGCCGTCTGGCAGCACAGCGGTGCACACAGCCTGTTGCTGCAGCAGCGCTACCTGCCGGAGAGCCCGACGCGGTGGCTGATCGGCGAAGCGGTTGAGCACTGGGATATCTGCGAGCACGGCCTGCACTACCGCCTCGACCTGGGAAAAAAGCAGAACAGTGGGCTGTTTCTCGATATGCGTTATGGCCGTCAATGGGTACAAGCCCAGGCGGCGGGCAAACGCGTGCTCAACCTGTTCGCCTACACCTGCGGATTTTCCGTGGCCGCACTGGCCGGGGGCGCGCGCCAGGTGGTCAATTTGGATATGGCCAGGGCCGCGCTTAGCCGGGGGCGCGATAATCATCGGCTGAACCAGCACGATCTCAGCCAGGTGGTGTTTCTCGGCCACGACCTGTTCAAGTCCTGGGGCAAGGTAGGCAAGCACGGCCCCTATGACCTGATCATCATCGACCCGCCGTCGTTCCAGCGCGGCAGCTTTGTGTTGAGCAAGGACTACCCCAAGGTGCTGCGCCGCCTACCCGAGCTGCTGAGTACGAACGGAGTGGTGCTGGCCTGCAGTAACGAGCCGGAAATCGGCCCGGATTACCTGATCCAGGCCATGGCCAGCGAAGCGCCGAGCCTGCGCTTTAGCGAGCGCCTGCAGAACCCGCCGGAATTCCCCGACAGCCAGCCTGACAGCGCGCTGAAGGCCCTGGTATTTAGCCGCTATTAAGGCTTTGCAGTTGCCCCTAGAGGGCGCTAATACACAGTTTGCAGACTGCACTGTGGCCGCTGACAAGTTGACCAACGGTTATGCTAGCTTGGTCTACAGTTATGCCAATTTCCCCAACAGAGAGTTCTGCTATGCAACTCAAAGCCCTAGCCCTTGGCCTGTCCGTAACCGTGCTGCTGGCCGGTTGCGCCAGCAAAACCACCCAACCGTCGCAATACTCCGGCTTTCTCAGTGATTACTCGCAGTTGCAGCCGGCGCAGTCGGCCAGCGGGGCGCCGGTGATGCGCTGGGTATCGCCAGACTTCAAAGCGCAGAACTACCGTTCGGTGCTAGTGGAGAAGCCGGTGTTCTATCCCGCTCCAACCCCTAGGGAAACTCTGAATAAGACTTCCTGATTTTGGCAAAATGCCCGGACGCCACCCGCCGAGTTTTCCGATGAAGCAAATGACCTTCGCCGATGCCGAGTACGCCGGCAAACGCAAGCAGACCCGCAAAGAGTTGTTCCTGATCGAGATGGATCGGGTGGTGCCGTGGAAGGGTTTGATCGCACTGATCGAACCGTATTACCCCAAGGGTGAAGGCGGTCGGCCGGCCTATCCGCTGATGGCGATGCTACGTGTGCACCTGATGCAGAACTGGTTCGGCTACAGCGACCCGGCGATGGAAGAAGCGCTGTACGAGACCACTATCCTGCGGCAGTTCGCCGGGCTGAGTCTGGAACGTATCCCCGACGAAACCACCATCCTCAACTTCCGTCGTCTGCTGGAGAAACATGAGTTGGCTGCCGGCATCCTGGCCGTCATCAATGGCTATCTTGGCGACCGTGGCCTGTCGTTGCGCCAAGGCACCATCGTCGATGCCACGCTGATCAATGCGCCGAGTTCGACCAAGAACAAGGACGGCAAACGCGACCCAGAGATGCACCAGGCCAAGAAGGGCAACCAATACTACTTCGGCATGAAGGCGCACATTGGCGTGGATGACGAGTCGGGGCTGGTACACAGCGTGGTAGGCACGGCGGCCAACGTGGCGGATGTCACTCAGGTCGACAAGTTGCTGCACGGCGAGGAAAACGTGGTGTGCGCCGATGCGGGTTATACCGGCGTCGAAAAGCGCCCCGAACATGATGGGCGCGAGGTGATCTGGCAGGTTGCTGCCCGCCGCAGCACCTATAAGAAGCTGGGTAAGAGCAGCCCGCTGTACAAAGCCAAACGCAAGATCGAGAAGGCCAAGGCCCAGGTGCGCGCCAAGGTTGAGCACCCGTTCCGGGTGATCAAGCGTCAGTTCAGTTATGTAAAGACACGCTTCCGTGGCTTGGCCAAGAACACGGCGCAACTGGTGACGCTGTTCGCGCTGTCGAACCTGTGGATGGCACGCCGACATTTACTGACCAATGCAGGAGAGGTGCGCCTGTAATGCGGGAAATGGCTGCCGCGAGCTACTCGCGGCGGCTAAAAACACAGAAATGAATGGGTAATCTGATCGTTTTTGATCGATTTGCCGCTTTCAAAATCGGCGGGGCTGAAGTCAGCCAGAAATACATGGCTACTTCAGACCATCCCTAGCGAACAAGTCAGCCAAAAAACTCTGGATGAAATTGCCAGTTACCTGCAACAGGCCATGCAACTCGAACTGGCCGGGCAATATCGCGTCGTCCAACAAGCCGATCAGGACACCCTGGTATTACGCAGCGCAATCAGCGCAGTAAACCTGTCGGCAGAAGGCCTCAAGGTCTACGAAGTGATCCCGATTGCCCTGGTTGCCGCGGCCGTCAGCACCGCTGCCGGCACCCGCGACCTTAACACCAATATTTATGTCGAGCTGGAAGCCATCGACGGCCGTAACAGCCAGCCTATGGCACGAGTTGTGCGCAAGGGCCATGGCCTGCAACTGGAAAATGACAGCACCCAACTGACCCTCAAGGACATCAAGCCGGCGCTGGATGTGTGGGCCAAGGATGCACGTAACTTCAAGCCCTAAGGTCTGACGGCTTAGGCAAATACAAAGTACTTGCGCACCGTCTCGACCACCTCCCAGGTGCCCTTCATCCCGGGTTCGACGATAAAGATATCGCCAGCCCGCAGATGAATCGGCGCCTGACCTTCCGGGGTGATGATGCAATACCCCTCCTGGAAGTGGCAGTACTCCCATTTCTCATAGGCCACCTGCCATGTGCCGGGTGTGCAGATCCAAGTGCCCATGATCTTGCTGCCGTCCTCAGAGGTGTAGGCGTTGAGGTTGACGGTGTGCGGCTCGCCGGCGATGCGCGTCCACTTGCAGGCATCCAGCAGCGGAGTCGGCTGGGTATCACGCAGTACGGTAATCGGTGACATGGGTGGCTCCTGAGGTCGGTAGAACAACAAGCGCCAGCCTAGAACCGCCACCTTGCCGGGACTGTCCTGAGGTCGACCTGCAACTGTCTGGAAACGCAGCTCCTTCACCCAGGCTGATGGGCAAACTGCGTGCTACTTTGAAGGGGGCCTGTTGGTTTATTCCCGCCGCTTGCCCGATCCGGAGATGCTTTATGTCCAGTCTTTACCGCTTGGTCACCCGCAGTGATTTTGACGGCCTGGTGTGCGCCGCCCTGCTCAAACACCTCAACCTGATCGACGACATCCTCTTCGTCCACCCCAAGGACATGCAGGACGGCAAAGTGGCGATCACCAGCAATGACATCACCACCAACCTGCCCTATGTGCCTGGCTGCCACCTGGCCTTCGACCACCACCTCAGCGAAACCATCCGCAACCAGCCGGCGAGTAATCACCTGATTGATGCCGATGCCCCTTCGGCAGCGCGGGTCGTGTGGAAGCATTACGGCGGCCACGAGGCCTTCCCACGGGACTGGGACGAAATGATGGAGGCCGTGGACAAGGCCGATGCCGCGCAATTCAGCCGCGACGACATCCTCGACCCGCAGGGCTGGGAACTGCTGAGCTTTATCATGGATGCACGCACCGGCCTCGGGCGCTTTCGCGACTTCCGCATTTCCAACTACCAACTGATGATGCAGTTGATCGACTTCTGCCAGACCCACGGCATCGCGGATATTCTCGAACTGCCGGATGTCGATGAGCGTGTGGCGCTGTACCTGGAGCACCAGCGCGAAGCCAAGGCGCAGATCCAGCGCTGCGCCACGGTCTATCACAACCTGGTGGTGCTCGATCTGCGCAACGAGGAGACGATCTATGCGGTCAACCGCTTCGTCATCTATGCGCTGTATCCGCAGTGCAATATCTCGATCCACGTGATGTGGGGCGTTAAACAGCAGAACACCGTGTTCGCCATCGGCAAATCGATCCTCGACCGCAGCTCCAACACCAATGTCGGCGAACTGTGCCTGAGCTACAACGGCGGCGGCCACGCCAACGCCGGCACCTGCCAGGTGGCCAACGAGGATGCCGAAGCAGCGCTGCGTGAGCTGATTGCTGAAATCACCGCAGACGGTTAGGCCGCAATGAGCCCTAGGCAGACTGGGCGTAGCCTCGACTAGAAGGTTAAGCTGTGGCCATGAGCACAGCCCCCTTTATTACGCCGCTTGAATCCAGCCGCACGGATGCGCCCTCTGGCTTGCGCATCGGCGGCGACTGGACGCTGCCTCACTACGCCAGCCTGGAAGCCGAAGTACTGGCGCTGCGCGGTACCTTGAGCAGCGCCGCCAGTATCGACCTGCAAGGCCTTGGCGCACTGGATACCGCTGGTGCCGCACTGTTGGTGGAATTGCTCGGCAGCCAGCGCCTGGCGCAACTGGCCAAGGATGCACCCGGCCTGGCCAGCGAGCGCCGTGCATTGCTGCAAGCGGTAGGCAGTGCGATTGCCGATGCTGGTGATGCCCTGCCAAGCAAACGCATCCCGGCCTGGCGCGAATTCTTCGGGCAGATCGGCCAGGCTATAGAAGAACTCTGGCAGCAGGCCGTGGCGCTGCTCGGTTTTATCGGCATGACCCTGGCGACGATGTTCGCCATCCTCCTGCGCCCCGGCCGCTGGCGCATTACCTCGCTGGTCGCGCACCTGCAGCAGAGCGGTCTGAATGCCGTGCCCATCGTTGCCCTGCTGACCTTTCTGGTCGGCGCGGTGGTGGCCTTTCTCGGCGCCACGGTGCTGGCCGACTTTGGCGCGAGCATCTATACCGTCGACTTGGTGGCGTTCTCCTTCTTGCGTGAGTTCGGCGTGCTGCTCACCGCCATTCTGATGGCCGGGCGCACCGCCAGCGCCTTTACCGCGCAGATCGGCTCGATGAAGGCCAACGAGGAAATCGACGCCATCCGCACCCTGGGCCTAAGCCCCATGGAGCTGCTGGTGCTGCCACGGGTGTTCGCCCTGCTGATCGCCCTGCCGATCCTCACCTTTATCGCCATGCTCAGCGGCATCCTAGGCGGCGCGGTGGTCTGCGCCCTGAGTCTGGATATCTCACCCACCATGTACCTGGCCATGCTGCAGGAAAATATCGCCCTCAAGCACTTTGTCGTGGGCATGGCCAAGGCGCCGATATTTGCCTTCCTGATTGCCGTGATCGGCTGCCTGGAAGGCTTCAAGGTTACTGGCAGCGCGCAGTCGGTTGGCGAGCGCACCACCTCCAGCGTGGTCCAGTCGATTTTCGTGGTGATCGTGCTCGACGCCCTGGCAGCGCTGTTCCTGATGGAGATGGGCTGGTGACGGGCGAAGCAATCATTGAAGTACGCAACCTGGTCAACCGCTTCGGCACGCAGACCGTGCACCAGGACCTGGCGCTGGATCTGTACCGCGGCGAAGTGCTTGGCGTGGTCGGCGGCTCGGGCACCGGCAAATCGGTGCTGCTTCGCAGCATCCTCGGCCTGCGCCGCGCCAACTCCGGCACCGTGCGGGTGTTCGGCAAGGAGCTGCTGAGCCTGCCGCCCGAACAGCGCTCGCAACTGGAGCGGCGGTTCGGTGTGCTGTATCAGCGTGGCGCGCTGTTTTCCTCGCTGACGGTGACCGAAAACATCGCTCTGCCGCTGCTTGAGCATGCCGGCCTCAAGCGCCCGGCCGCCGAGCGCCTGGCACAAGTCAAACTGGCGCTGGTCGGCCTGCCGCGCGAAGCCGGCGATAAATACCCGACGGAACTGTCCGGCGGCATGATCAAACGCGCCGCCCTGGCCCGGGCCTTGGCCCTAGAGCCAGACATCCTGTTTCTCGACGAGCCCACCGCCGGGCTCGACCCGGTTGGCGCGGCGGCCTTCGACCAACTGATTCTGACCCTACGCGACGCCCTGGGCTTGAGCGTATTTCTGGTCACCCATGACCTGGACACGCTCTACACCATCTGCGACCGGGTGGCCGTGCTGGCGGAAAAACGCGTGCTGGTGGCCGACCGCCTGGACGTTGTGGCCGCCACCAACAACCCTTGGATTCACGAGTATTTTCACGGCCCGCGCGGACGCGCAGCCGAACAGGCCGCCAGCGGCGCGCCAGGGAGCAACTGAATGGAACCGCGCGCGCACCACGTGTTGATTGGCCTGTTTACCGTACTGATGGTCGCCGCCGCACTGGGCTTTGCCCTGTGGCTGAGCAAAGCCAGTTCAGACCAGGAGCTTAACGATTACGATGTGATTTTCACCGAGGCCGTCAGCGGCCTATCCCAGGGTAGCGCCGTGCAATACAGCGGGATCAAGGTCGGCGACGTAATCAGCCTGCGCCTCGACCCGCAAGACCCGCGCAAGGTACGCGCACATATCCGCGTCAACGCGAACACGCCGATCAAGGAAGACACCCGTGCCCGCCTGTCGATCACCGGGATCACCGGCGCAGCGCTGATCCAGCTGCACAGTGGCTCGCCGGAAAGCCCCATGCTGATCAGCAAGAGCGATCAGCGCGCAGAAATCATCGCCGACCGCTCACCGCTCTCTAGGCTGATGTCCAATGGCGAAGACCTGGTACTCAGCGTCACGCGCCTGCTCAACCGCGCCAACCAGCTGTTCTCTCGCGACAATATCGGACGCATCTCGCGCACCCTGGAAAACATCGAACAGACTAGCGCCAGCGTCGCCGAACAGCGCGACGAGCTGCGCACGGCACTGCAACAGATGAGCAGCGCCAGCCAGGAGGCCGCCAACCTGATGCGCAACGCCAATCAGCTGCTCAGTGGCCAGGGCCGCGAAGCGATGGACAGCGCCAACCGGCTGATGACCTCGCTGGAACGCAGCAGCAGCAGCGTCGAGCGCCTGCTCAGCGACAACCGCGCCGCCCTCGACGGCGGCATGCAAGGCATCGGCGAGCTGGGCCCGACCATTATCGAACTGCGCGAAACCCTCAGCGCCCTGCGCTCCTTCGCCCGTCGCCTGGAGGAAGACCCGACCGGCTACCTGCTACGCAGCGACACCATCAAGGAGTTTCAACCATGAGTCGTCTTCGCCTGCTCGCCGCCCTGCTGCTGGTCGGCAGCCTGACCGCCTGCTCGGTCTTGCCGAAAAGCCAGGTGCTGAGCATCTACCGCCTGCCCGCCAGCAGCCTGCCCGGCCATGACACCAGCGCTGACTGGGCACTGCGGGTGAACAAGCCCTACAGCAGCCAGTTACTCGACAGCACGCGAATTGCCGTATTGCCACCGGGCGACCAGATCAGCGCCTACCAGGGCGTACGCTGGAGTGACCGCGCGCCACTGCTGCTGCGCGACCGTCTGATCGATGCCTTCCTCGACGACGGCCGCCTCAAGGCGGTGAGCAGCGATGACAGCCGCCTGCAGGCCGATCTGGAGCTGGACGGCGACCTGCGCGCCTTCCACAGCGAATACCAAGACGGCCGCCCGGCCGCACGCATCCTGTTCGAGGCGCGCCTGGTGCAGAGCGGCAGCCTACGCATCCTCGCCAGCCAGCGTTTCGAAGTCAGCCAGGCAGCCAGCGACACCTCAGTGCCAGCGGTGGTCAACGCCTTCGGCCAGGCCGGCGACCAGTTGGCCCGCGATGTGCTGGAGTGGACCCTGCAACAAGGACAAGCGGCACAGCAACAGTGAATTGAGTTGTTATAGCGAGGGGTGAACCATGGATAAGTTTATGCAAGCGGCCATCGACGAAGCCCGCCAGGGCCTGGCCGAGGGCGGCATCCCGATCGGTTCGGTGCTGGTGCATAACGGCCAGATTATCGGCCGCGGCCACAACCGCCGGGTACAACAAGGCAGCGCTATCCTCCACGGTGAAATGGACGCCTTGGAAAACGCCGGCCGGCAGAGCGCGCAGACCTACCGCGAGTCGGTGCTCTATACCACCCTCTCGCCCTGCGCGATGTGCAGCGGGGCGATCCTGTTGTACGGCATCCCCAAGGTGGTCATCGGCGAGAACCAGACCTTTCTCGGCGAAGAAGCCCTGCTGCGCGAGCGCGGCGTACAGCTCGACGTGCTGCACAACAGCGAATGCCTGCACCTGATGCAGGACTTTATCGCCGCCCAGCCGACGCTGTGGAACGAGGATATCGGCGAGTAATCCCAACCCGGGCGCCGCCCCAGCCGCTCCCTGGCGGTTACAGCGGCTCATGCACCCGGCGCGAGTCACTCGGCGCCTGCTCGCGTTCATGCAGGCCATAGTCGCGCACCACCTCGGCCACCCGCAGCCGATAGTCGGCGAACACGCCGCCCCGCCCGGCCACCTGGGCATGGCGATGCACCTCCAGGGTGCGCCAACGCTTGACCGCCGCCTCGTCCCGCCAGAACGACAACGACAGCAGCTTGCCCGGCGGGGAGATGCTGGCAAAACGCTCCACCGAGATAAAGCCATCCATCTGCTCGAGTTGCTCACGGATCGCCGCTGCTGTGTCCAGGTACTCCGACTCCCGGCCGGCTTGGGGCTGCACCTCGAAGATCACCGCGATCATGCTGCAATCCCCGCGAAACCAGGCTGAACACCCAGGGTGCCCTCCACGCCTTCAACGAAGGAGCGCTCTTCGCGCAGGATAAAGCGCATCTGTTGCGCCATGGCGAAGTTGGCGCGCCCCTCTGGATCATCCTTGAGACGCGCCCGATAGGCCTCGTAAGCAGCCAGGCTGGCAAAGCCGATCAAGCCCCAGGCCACATAGTTGCTACCCTCATGCGGCAGGAAGTAGCCAAGCAGCTGGCCGCCGCAACGCGGAATGATGCGCCCCCAGTTCTCCGCATACTCCTTGAAGGCGGCGCGCTGAAACGGGTCGATTTCATAGCGGATTACACACGTGACTTGCATAAGGTCACTCCTGTGGTTGGTGGAGGAGACCTTAGCCAATTGCCGCTGCCATATGGTTCGACTAGCATCGAACCATGATCGAAGGCCCCAACATCACCCGTATCGCCGCCCTGCTCGGCGACAACGCCCGCGCCGCGGTGCTGTCCGCACTGATGGCTGATCGCGCGCTGACCGCCACCGAACTGGCCGATATCGCCGGCGTGACGAAGCAGACCATCAGCTCGCACCTGGGCAAATTGCTCGACGCCGGCCTGCTCAGCGTCGACCAGCAGGGCCGGCATCGCTACTTCCGCCTGGCTGGCCGGGAAATCGCGCAACTGCTCGAGTCGATGATGGGCCTCGCCTTGCGCGCCGGACCGCCGCTGCCACGCACCGGACCACGTGACCTGGCCTTGCGCCGCGCGCGAGTCTGCTACGACCACCTCGCCGGTGAACTGGGAGTGCTGGCTTACGAGGGGCTGCTGCGCCGCGAGCTGCTGCAACAGCTGGACGCCGGGCCAGCGCTCACCAACAGCGGGCGCCAGTGGTTTCGCCAGATTGGTATCGATCCCGACGCCCTGGCTCTGCAACGCCGCTCATTCTGCCGGGCCTGCCTGGATTGGAGCGAACGCCGCTACCATCTGGCAGGCGCGCTCGGCGCCGCGCTGTTTGTGCGCATCCAGGAACTTGGCTGGGCCAAGTGCGTGGGCGACTCGCGCGTGGTGACATTCACTGCGGCCGGTGAGCGGTCATTCCGCGCCTGGTTCCAAGCATCGCCTGACGAGCCGCTCAGCCACCCCGCCGATAGCCAAACCACAACGCTGGATGCGCTCGCTTAACAGCCGCCGCAGCAATCTTTCCTAGCCCTGAAGGCAGCTACGCACCTCGGCGTAGGGATAGTCTTCCAGCGCGGCAAAACCGCCAAGCTGACGCGCCTTGAGCTTGGTAAACAGCGGCACGCTGATGCCGCAGAGAAAACGCGTCAGGCACTCGGCGCTTGGCTCGCTGCCTTTGAGCTCCTGATGTTTGCGCACAAAACCGTCACAGAGCGCCTGCATATCCAGCTCCACCAACGCTGGCGGCTCGGGCAGACGGGCGACCTGTCCACGGCACACCGAACAATGCCCGCATTGTTGCGGCGCGTTGGCATCACCGAAATAGGCGGCCAAGCGTTGGCTCAGGCACTGCTCGCTGGCAAACAGCGCGAGCATGGCGTGAATCCGGCTGATTTCACTGGCTTCCTGCTGGCTGAAATAGCCATGCAGTTGGACGCTCAATGCCGCCGGATCGAAACCCGGCTCAAGCAGCGCATACACCTCGGTCATCTGCTTGCTTTCCAGCTCCACCCAGCCCTTTTCCTGGAAGTAATCCAGGGCCTTGATCACCCGGCCGCGCTCGGCCTGGTGTTGCTGGTAGAGCTGGTCGAAATCCACGGTGCACCAGGTACGTGCGCGCTGCGAGGTGCTGATCAATGCCTCGACAAACTGCCGCCGCTCGCCCTCGAACTTCTCCAGTAGCGCTTCGGGCTCCAGGAGAAATTTGAAGCGATATTCGGCGAAATAGGCATAAAGTGGAGCAATGATGCCGCGTAGCTCCAACTGCACCAGTAGGGTTTTCAGCGGCAGCTGACGAATATTACTGTGCTCGGACAGCTGGTTGAGCATCAGCTCCCATTCGCCGTTATCACACTCACTCAGCAGCTTATCGAGCACACAACGAATGCCGTCCAGCTCCGGCGTATCGCCGTAGACGAAATTTTCCAACACGTTGAGGCTGTCGCGATTGGCCAGCACCAGACAATCCGACGGCTGGCCATCGCGGCCGGCGCGGCCGATTTCCTGGCTGTAATTCTCGATGGATTTCGGCAGGTCGAAGTGCAGCACATTACGGATATCGGCCTTGTCGATGCCCATACCGAAGGCAATGGTGGCGACGATGCAGGTGATCGTCCCGGCCATAAATTGTCGCTGAATCGCCTCGCGCGCATCAGAAGCCATGCCGGCGTGGTAGGCGCTGGCGGCAAGGCCGCGCTGGCTCAGGCGCGCGGCCACTTGCTCGGCAGTCTTCTGCTGGGTCACGTAAACGATGCTCGGCTGCCCGGCCTTGGCGCCCAGCCACTGCTCCAGGCGACGCTGCTTGTCGGCGCCGCTGACGGGCTCGACCAGCAGGTTGAGGTTGGCGCGGTAGAAACCGGTGGTGACCACATCATCGGCAGCGATGGCGAACTTCTGCTGCATATCAGCAATCACAGGCGGCGTGGCCGTGGCAGTGAGCAGCAGCACCTGCGGGATGCCGAACTGGCGCTGATAGTCCGGCAGCTTGAGATAGTCCGGACGGAAGTTATGGCCCCATTCGGAGATGCAGTGGGCCTCGTCGATCACCAGCAGGGAAATCGGCACCTGGGCGATAAAGTTGCGAAAACGCTCGTTCTTCAGACGCTCGACCGAGATCATCAGAATCTTCAGCTCGCCGGATTTCGCCCGCGCCATCACCGCACTGGCCTCCTCACGGCTTTGCGCCGAATCGATACTGCCGGCGCTGATGCCACGGCCATGCAGAAACGCCAGCTGATCCTGCATCAGCGCCAGCAAGGGCGAGACCACCAGGGTCAGGTGCGGCAGATGCAACGCCGGCAGCTGATAACACAACGACTTGCCCGAACCGGTGGGAAAGATCGCCGCCGCCGAACGTCCGGCCAGTACGGCCGTGACCACACGCTCCTGACCGGGGCGCAATTGCTTGAAGCCGAACACACGTTCCAGGGTACTCATGGCTGTCACTCCATTGACCGCCGCAGCGGTAAACAATGATTAATTCCTACAGGCCGCGCCACTATTGCCAATCCAACTAACACCATGGGCAACACAGGCGTACATTCAAACCATGCCAATAAAAAAGGAGATGAGTATGCAGGTATCTGGTTTCAGCGGCAGCTTGCCGGTTATCCACTAGATCGCTCACCACCCAGGCCAGATGGCCGCGCAGCAAAGACCCCGGCGGAACCGGAGTAGCTGATGCGAACCACAGGCCGATGCGCAGTCTGGCGGAAAACTCAGGTTCGCCGTGAGTTGTGCCAAACCATAGACCTAACGCCGTTATGCAATTCGAAAGCGCCAGTGCTCAACCGCGACATATCGATACCTACCTGGCACTCGCCAGTCATGCTGAAGTCGACAGTCGCAGACAAAGGCTCGGGAAATCGCCTGAGTTGCCAACCCTGTTAGCGCTGTGGCCCGAGACAGCCATACAGCAACAGCTAAGGCCGTGCAGAGCGGCCACCTGAGCAAGAATGCAACGCGCAACACTCGCAAACGTGCCTGATCTGCTGGCAGATACGCACCCAAAGCCGCCTCCGGGCGGCTTTTCCGTTTCTTATCGCACATGCAAAGCGCCGTGGAAGGGCTTTAACCGCGACAACGTCTTAAACGCTCGCAGCTAAAACGCCTCCTACAGGCTATCTCTGCAATTTCCCATGCATAAAAAAACCGCCAATCAAGGCGGTTTTTTCAGTACGACACTTACAACTTAGAGTTGCGGGCCGGCGTTGCGGATGGCGTCGGACACATCGAACTTCTTGAAGTTGTCGATGAACAGACCGGCCAGGCCTTTGGCGGCTTCGTCGTAGGCGTTTTTGTCTTCCCAGGTGTTACGCGGGTTGAGCAGGTTAGTTTCCACGCCCGGTACCGACTTCGGCACGCTCAGGTTGATGATTGGCAGCAGCTCGGTTTCGGTGCCAATCAGCGCGCCGCTCTGGATCGCTGCAATCACGCCACGGGTGGTCGGGATATTGAAGCGCTTGCCCACGCCGTAGCCACCGCCGGTCCAGCCGGTGTTGACCAGGTAGACCTTGGAGCCGAAGCCGCGGATACGCTTGATCAGCAGCTCAGCGTACTCGCCAGCCGGACGCGGGAAGAACGGCGCGCCGAAGCAGGTGGAGAAGGTCGACTTGATGCCGCCGCCGCTGCCCATTTCGGTGGAACCGACCAGCGCGGTGTAACCGGAGAGGAAGTGGTAAGCTGCTTGCTCTTCGTTGAGGATCGACACCGGCGGCAGTACGCCAGTCAGGTCGCAGGTGAGGAAGATCACCGCGTTCGGCTCGCCGCCGAGGTTCTTCTCGCTGCGCTTCTCAACCAGCTCCAGCGGGTAAGCCGCACGGCTGTTCTGGGTCAGGCTGTCGTCGGCGTAGTTCGGTACGCGGTTTTCATCGAGAACGACGTTTTCCAGCACGGCGCCGAACTGGATGGCTTTCCAGATCACCGGCTCGTTCTTCTCGGACAGGTCGCTGCACTTGGCATAGCAACCGCCTTCGATGTTGAACACCACGCCCACGCCCCAACCGTGCTCGTCGTCGCCGATCAGGTAGCGGCTTTCGTCGGCGGACAGGGTGGTCTTGCCGGTGCCGGACAGGCCGAAGAACAGGGTCACGTCGCCTTCTTCACCGATGTTGGCGGCGCAGTGCATCGGCAGCACGTCGGCCTCAGGCAGCAGGAAGTTCTGCACGCTGAACATGGCTTTCTTCATTTCACCGGCGTAGCGCATGCCGGCGATCAGGACTTTCTTGGCAGCGAAGTTGAGGATCACGCAGCCGTCGGAATTAGTGCCGTCACGCTCCGGTACGCACTCGAAGTTGGCGACGTTGAGCACTTGCCACTCGTCTTTGCCGGCCGGGTTGTACTGCTCTGGGTTGATAAACAGGCAACGGCCGAACAGGTTCTGCCAAGCGGTGGCAGTGATCATCTTGACCGGCAGGTAGTGCGCGTCGGCAGAGCCTACATGAACGTAGGACACGAAGCTGTCCTGCGCGTCGGAGAACGCCTGAACGCGATCCCACAGGGCATCGAACTTGTCAGCCGGGAACGGACGGTTGATTGCGCCCCAGGCGATTTTCGCCTCGGTGCTCGGCTCTTGCACGATGAAGCGATCAGCCGGCGAACGACCAGTGCGATGGCCTGTGCGTACGACCAGCGAGCCGTTGGCGGCCAGCTCGCCTTCACCGCGACGAAGGGCTTCTTCGACCAGTTGGGCAGCGCTGATGTCGGTGTACACGGCGTTGTTGGCTTGCGTCATGTGGGTCCCCGTCGGCCACGCGGCCGAGTCTTCCGAACGTTTTGTAGTAGAAAGCGGAGCACTACTACAGCGAAAAAGTGCGCGGATTATGCCAGAAAAATTTAGCTGCGGGTGCAGCCTCTGATCAGTTCTCCGCGCCTCGATTTAGAGCCGCGCGCCCTAGTGGCGCGTGTCTGACGGCGCATCGGTGCTGCCGTCGATAAACAGTTGCAGCACATCCGCCGCATCGAACAGGTAGCGCTCGTTGCAGAACTGGCAATCGATTTCCACACTGCCGCCATGCTCCTGCACCAGTGCCTCAGCGTCAGCCTGGCCGAGGCTGATCAGCGCACGGCTGGAGCGCTCACGCGAGCAGCCGCAGCGGAACCGCAAGGCGCGCGGGTCAAACAGACGCAGTGCTTCCTGGTGATACAGACGGTGCAGCAGGGTTTCGTTATCCAGACCGAGCAGTTCCTCGGCCTTCAAGGTGTCGGCCAGGGCCATGGCATGCTGCCAGCTGGCCTCACGTTCATCGGCTTCCTTCAGACGGTCGGCCGGCAGCTGCTGCAGCAGCAGGCCGCGCGCGCGCTGGCCATCGGCGCTAAGCCAGAAGCGGGTGGGCAACTGTTCGGAGGTGGCGAAATAATTGGTCAGGCAATCGGCCAGGGTTTCCCCTTCCAGATCGACGATGCCCTGATAACGCTGCCCGGA
This sequence comes from Pseudomonas anguilliseptica, assembly GCF_900105355.1. Taxonomy (NCBI): domain Bacteria; kingdom Pseudomonadati; phylum Pseudomonadota; class Gammaproteobacteria; order Pseudomonadales; family Pseudomonadaceae; genus Pseudomonas; species Pseudomonas anguilliseptica. The sequence continues at coordinate 2,137,092 of NZ_FNSC01000001.1, read as the reverse complement.
TTTCGGGTCGACGGTCATGGCCAGCACGCCATCGGGCATCAACTCGCGCAGGTTGGCATCAGCAGTGATCTGTTCGGCGTGATAACGAGCGATACCGCGTAGCTCACCTTCGCTGGAGCATTCGACCATCAGCAGGGGCACGGCACCGGAGGAACGCGCCTGGAGGATCAGCAGGCCTTCGAATTTCAGCGTGCCGATCAGCAGCGAGGCAGCAGCCAGCAGCTCACCCAGCAGTTGGGCGACCGGTTGCGGGTAGGTGTGTTTGGCCAGCACATGGCTGTAGCTGTCGGTCAGACCGACCAGTTCGCCACGGATATCGCTGTCGTCGAACAAGAAACGTTGGGAAAAATCAGACATGCCAACTTCACTGAATGCGATTCGGCCCGCGATTTTAGGCGCAAACGCCCGTCCGACCAAGCGCCTCTTATCTATCAGCGCTGCGGGCGGAAGCTATCGATACCAACCCGAGTCACAGTTGCCGACAAAAGGCAGCGCGAATCTTTGCAATCAGAAGACAGAATACCTAGCATGCCCGCCGCCTTAATCCCTACAGATGACAAGGATGCCACTGCATGAACCCTTCCTTTCTCAACGACCAGTGGCGTATCCGTCCGCTGGTTGCCTGCCATATCGTCGCCCTACTGCTGCTCGCCAGCTGGCTCTGGGCGCCCAGTCGCGCGCTGTGGGATCAATTTGATCTGCAGCTGTTTGCCCTGCTCAACGAACCCGTGCACAACGCCGGCCTGTGGGCGCAAACCTGGGCGATCGGCAGCATGCGTCCGGTCGACATGGGGGTTGGCGTGCTGATGCTGGCCGTGATGCTCAAGGCTGATCTGGTGTTCAGCGGCGCCCAGGTGCGCAAGGCGCTGTATGCCTTTCTCGCGGCGCTGATCGTGATGCTGCTGTTTCGCGTCGGTTTCGCCGAGCTGGTCAAACTGATGGGTTGGCAGCGTCCGAGCGCCTCCCTGGTAGTGGAAGGTGCAGCGCGTCTGACTGAACTGTTCCCAACCTGGGAAGAGCGCTGGGATATGAAAGACAGTGCCACACGTAGCTTCCCCGGCGATCACGCATCGGCGCTGCTGATCTGGGCGTTTTTCTGAGCTTTTTCGCGCGCAACTGGCGCCTGCTGCTGGTCTGGAGCATGGCCACTATCTTTATGCTGCCGCGCCTGGTAGCCGGCGCACACTGGGCCTCGGACGCTTTGGTAGGCGGCGTATTCCTCGCCCTGCTGGGCTTGGCCTGGGCCTGTTTCACCCCGTTTGCCTACAAAACCAGCGAATGGCTGGAGAATGTTACCCAGCCGCTACTCAAGAACCTGGCCAAGCTGCCATTGCTGGGCCGACTAAGCATTATCAGCGGCCGCTAGCGTACGCAGCTGGAGGTGCTGCGCCGCTGAGCAAGGCGGTGGCGATGCACAGCCTAGAACTCGTCGTCAGCCCAGGGATGGCGCAAGCCGCCATCCTGCCGCTCATTAAAGTCGTGAATCTGCCGGCGCTGCTTCTTGCTTGGCCGGCCATCGGTCTGCATGCCCAGGGCCCCGGCCTTGCGCTGCACTGCCGCCTGTTCGCGGCGTGCGATGCTTTCTGCCGTTTCGGCATACAGCGTCTGTGCCTCTGGTGCACCTCGACGCACCACTGAAAGCGCCTGCACTACAACGCTGCGTTCCTCGAAACCCGTGCGAATCACATAGATATCGCCAATTTTCGGTTCCTTGCCTGGTTTGCAACGCTCACCACGGTGGTGCACCTTGCCGCCCTCAATAGCCGCCTTGGCCAGGGCGCGGGTTTTGTAAAAGCGCGCGGCCCATAGCCATTTATCCAGGCGCACCTTGTCGTCGTCTTTATCGCTCATCTGATCCCCGTTGATACCTGCTGTGCAGGTGGACATTTTGCCTGATGCAGTTGTCATAAGGGCCAACTAGAATGCCCGCAAATAGCCCGGAACTGCCCTTTGAAGACGTTTGACCAACTTGGCGTAATCGGCCTGCGCGAATGGATCAACCTGCCGGAGCTGGGCATGGTCGGCCTGCGCGCCAAAATTGATACCGGGGCCAGCACCTCCAGCCTGCACGCCAGCGAAATCCAGCCGTTCGACCGCGATGGCGAACCCTGGGTGCGTTTTACTGCGCACCTGGGCACTCTGGTGCAACGCCGCCACCGCTGCGAAGCACCGCTGGTGTCGGTAAAGACCATCAAAAGCTCCAACGGCCATACCCAGTCGCGCTACGTGATTCGCACCACCCTGACCCTGGGCGAACGCGAATGGCCGGTAGAGTTCACCCTGACCTGCCGCAAGACCATGCGCTACCGCGTGCTGCTTGGTTCCAAGGCGCTGATTGCCGGGCAGTTGCTGGTCAACCCGGCACTGACCTACGTACAAGACAAACCCACCCTTGCTGCCCCTTCTGGTGACCAATGAAGATCGCCGTGCTGTCGCGCAACCCGCGCCTGTATTCCACCCGCCGCCTGGTAGAAGCCGGGCAACTGCGGGGCCACGAGATGGTGGTGATCGACACCCTGCGTGCCTACATGAACATTGCCAGCCACAAGCCGCAGATTCACTACCGCGGCAAACCGCTGGAAGGCTTCGATGCGGTCATCCCGCGGATTGGCGCGTCGGTGACGTTTTACGGCTGCGCGGTGCTGCGCCAGTTCGAGATGATGGGCGTATTCCCGCTTAACGAGTCGGTGGCCATTGCTCGCTCGCGGGACAAGCTGCGCTCGCTGCAATTGCTCTCACGTCGCGGCATCGGCCTGCCGGTGACCGGTTTCGCCCACTCCCCGGATGACATCGCCGACCTGATCGACATGGTCAATGGTGCGCCGCTGGTGATCAAGGTGCTGGAAGGCACCCAAGGCATCGGCGTGGTGCTGTGTGAAACGGCAACCGCCGCCGAGTCGGTGATCGAGGCCTTTATGGGCCTCAAGCAGGACATCATGGTGCAGGAATACATCAAGGAAGCCGGCGGTGCGGATATCCGCTGCTTTGTGGTCGGCGACAAGGTGATTGCGGCGATGAAGCGTCAGGCCAAGCCCGGCGAATTCCGCTCCAACCTGCACCGTGGTGGCAGCGCCAGCCTGATCAAGATCACCCCGGAAGAACGCATGACCGCCATCCGCGCAGCCAAGGTGATGGGACTGAGCGTGGCCGGGGTGGATATCCTGCGCTCCAACCATGGCCCGCTGGTGATGGAGGTCAACTCATCGCCGGGCCTGGAAGGCATTGAAACCACCACCGGTAAAGATGTTGCCAGCCTGGTGATTCAGCATCTGGAAAAAAACAGCGGCCCGCATCTGACGCGCACCAAGGGCAAGGGCTGAGCCTCACACAAGTGGCGGAGGGTCCTGATACTGCTGCATCCAGGCCTGAAGATCCGCTTCCTTTAGCGGCCGACTGAAGTGATAGCCCTGCCCCAGCGAACAACCATGCTGGCGCAGGCAGTCGAGTTGCCACTGGCTTTCGATGCCTTCGGCCACGCACTCCAGGCCCAGGTTGCGGGCGATCACCAGGATGGTCTGCACCAGCATCAGGCCGCTGCCGTCTTCACCGTCCATGTCCCAGGTAAAGCTGCGATCGATCTTCAACCGATCCAGCGGCAAGCGCTTGAGGTAGGTCAGCGAGGAATAGCCAGTGCCGAAATCATCGATGGCGAAACGCACCCCCAACGCCTTGAGCGCCTGCATATTGCTGATGCACTGCTCGACTTCCTCCAGCAGTACGCCTTCGGTGATTTCCAGCTCCAGCGCCGTGGCAGGCACCTGATGGCGTTGCAGGCACTCACTGATGCGCGCCACACAACTGCGCTGGCGCAGCTCGCGCGGGCTGAGATTGACCGCCAGCACCAGCTGCGGCCACTGCGGTAACCAGCGCGCCAGAGCAGCGCAGGCCTGCTCCAGTACCCAGGCACCGAGCTCCTCGATCAAGCCGGTTTCTTCAGCCAGCGGGATAAAATCGCCGGGCATCACTTCGCCGCGCTCCGGATGCACCCAGCGCAGCAGCACTTCCGCGCCGGCAATGCGCTCGGTGGCCAGCGCCAGTTGCGGCTGAAACACCAGGTACAGCTGGTTGCGCTGCACCGCCTGACGCAACTCGCTCTGCATCTGCAAGCGCTGATCGATGGCCGCCTGCATCTCCGGGGCGAAGAAGTGCAAGGCATTGCGTCCGCCCTGCTTGGCCCGGTACATGGCGGTATCCGCCTGTTTCAGCACATCAGCAGCCATCTGGCTGCCGAACGGATGCAAGGCAATACCGATACTGGCGCTGATCGACAGCTCATGGCCGTCGATCCAGCAGGTGCCAACCAGACTTTTCAACAGTTTTTCCGCCGTAACGGCTGCCGCTTCTGCCGCCAGCTGCGGGTTGCTGTCGAGCCCCTCGAGCAGCACCACGAACTCGTCGCCCCCCCATCCGCGCCAGGGTGTCTTCATCGCGCAGGCCGCTGGCCAGTCGCGCGGTGACCTCACGCAAAAGACCATCACCGACCAGATGACCGAGGCTGTCGTTGACCGTCTTGAAGTGATCGAGGTCGATAAACAGCAGCGCACCCAGAGTGTTTTCGCGCTGTTCGCGGTCCATCGCGTGTTGCAGACGGTCGAGCAGCAAGCGCCGATTGGGCAGACCGGTGAGTTCGTCGCTGAACGCCAGGCGCTCGATCTCACGCTGATAACGCTGACGCTCGGAAATATCGGTGATGCTGCAACGAATCAACACCGGCTCGCCGGGCATGCGCACCAGACGCACCTCGCAGGGAATCTGCCGGCCCTCGCTATCGCGGTGCAACCAGTCAAATACCGGCGCTTCACCGGCCAGCGCCCGTTGCAGATAGACCTGACCAAGTTCGCTAGTCAGCTGGCCGTCCGCCTGCTTGCTGGGGCTCAGGTCAAACACACGCTTGCTGGCGATTTCCTCGCGGCTGTAACGCAGCAAACGCAGGGCGTTGTCATTGCACTCGACCAGCGTGCCATGCAGGTCGAACAGCATGATCGCCTCGGGTGCATTCTCGACGATGGTGCGGTAGCGCGCCTCCGCCTGCAGGCGCTCGCTGATGTCTTCGACCAGCAGCAGAAACATGCGCACCCGGCCAGTACTGTGGCGCACCGCGCGCAGGCTGACGCGGGTATGCACCAGGCTGTCGTCGGCGCGACGAAAGCGCTTTTCCAGCTCAAACCCTTCACGCAGGCCGCTGAGCACCTGATCGAGCAGCGGCAGTTCATTGTGCAGGTCGTCGTCCAGCGACAGTTCCTCCCAGCTCGACGCCAGCAACTGTTCGCGCGAACGCCCGAGAATGCTGCAGAGCTTGTGGTTGACCTCTTCCCAGACAAAGTTCGGACTGGTCAGGGCCATGCCGATCAGCGGCGCCTCGAAGAACAGACGCAAATGCTCATCCCGTTCGCGCAGTTGCTGCTCAGCGTATTTACGCGCGCTGACATCCTGCAGCGCGCCATACACCCGCACCAGCTCAGCCCCGTCGCGCTCGGTAATGCCACGGATACGCAGCCAACGCGTCTTGCCCTTGGCGGTGAGCAGGCGTACCTCGATATCGAATTGCTCCAGCCCATCGATCAGCTGCTGTAGCACCTGTTCGGCCAGCACGCGGCCGCTGGCATCCAGGTAACTCAAGGCACCATTGAGATCAGGCGTGCCGTTTTTCGGGTCCAGCTCGTAGATGCGAAAGCAGCCGGCGCTCCAGTCCATATCCTGTTCTGGCAGATTCAGCACCCAGCCGCCGAGGTTGGCGATGTGTTCGGTCTGGCTGAACAGATAGCTCTGCTTGAGCAACTCGTCGCTCTGTGAGCGCACCTGAGTGGCCAGTTGCTCGCGGGCGGTGACATCGCTCTGCAGGGCGACAAAATGGCTGATGCCCTGGTCGTCACGCATCGGCGCCAGAGTAAATTCGTTCCAGAATTGCTGGCCATTCTTACGGTAGTTACGCAGCACCACATCACAGCCCATGCCCTCGCGCACCGCCTGCTGCAAGCGGCTCAAGCCCTGTTGCTGCTGGTCATCACGCAGCAGGAAGTTCCAATTGTTGCCCAGGGTCTCCTCGCGGCTGTAGCCGGTAATCTGCTCGAAGGCCGGGTTGCAGTAGATCAGCGGCAACGCCGGCTGGCGCGCATCGGCGATGATGACCCCCAGCGGGCTTGCCTCCAGCGCCAGATTGGCCAGGGCCAGTTGCTGCTGCATCTGCGCACTGCGCGCCAGGGCCTGGCGCAGATCACTCAGGCTGCGCCCCACCAGCAGGGTGGCGAGCATGAATAGCAGCACGCTGAAGTGCAGTTCCATGCGCTGTGGGTCAAGCCAACCGGCACTGTTCACCAGACCACTCAGCAGCGGCAGGATCAGCACCATCAACACACTGAGCACCGCACCACACAGGCCGCCGGCAAAGCCCCAGACCAGCGCCAGCCCCAGCATCATCACGCCAATCAGCGGCAGATTAAGGATGGTCTGAAGTAGCCCTGTATTTCCGGTCAACTTCAGCCTCCGCTGATTTTGAAAGCGGAAAACTGATCAAAAACGATCAAGTCATCCGCTCATTTCGGTGTTTCTGGCCGCCGCGAGCACCTCGCAGCGGTCATTTCCCACATTACAGGCGCACCTCTCCTGCATTCGTCAGCAAATGTCGACGGGCCATCCACAGGTTCGACAGGGCGAACAGCGTTACCAGTTGTGCGGTGTTTTTGGCCAGGCCACGGAAGCGCGTCTTCACATAACCGAACTGGCGCTTGATCACGCGAAACGGATGCTCGACCTTGGCGCGCACTTGGGCTTTGGCCTTCTCGATCTTGCGCTTGGCTTTGTATAACCCGCTGCGCTTATCGAGCTTCCTGTAGGTGCTGCGGCGTGCCGCCACCTGCCAGATTACCTTCCGACCTTCATGCTCCGGACGCTTTTCGACACCGGTGTAACCTGCGTCAGTACACACCACGTTTTCGTCGCCGTGCAGCAGTTTGTCTACCTGGGTGACATCCGCCACGTTGGCTGCCGTGCCTACTACGCTGTGCACCAGACCCGACTCGTCATCCACGCCGATGTGCGCCTTCATGCCGAAGTAGTACTGGTTGCCCTTCTTTGTTTGGTGCATTTCCGGATCGCGCTTACGGTCCTTGTTCTTGGTCGAACTCGGCGCATTGATCAACGTGGCATCGACGATGGTGCCCTGGCGCAGTGACAGACCACGGTCGCCCAGGTAGCCGTTAATCACGGCCAAGATGCCTGCAGCCAGCTCGTGTTTCTCCAGCAAGCGACGGAAGTTGAGGATGGTGGTTTCATCGGGAATGCGCTCCAGGCTTAAGCCGGCGAACTGGCGCAGGATGGTGGTCTCGTACAGCGTTTCCTCCATCGCCGGATCGCTGTAACCGAACCAGTTTTGCATCAGATGCACACGCAGCATCGCCATCAGCGCATAGGCGGGCCTGCCACCTTCGCCCTTCGGGTAGTGCGGATCGATCAGGGTGACCAATCCTTCCCACGGCACTACTCGATCCATCTCGATCAGGAACAACTCTTTGCGGGTCTGCTTGCGCTTGCCTGCGTACTCGGCGTCGGCGAAGGTCATCTGCTTCATCGGAAAACTCGACGGGTGGAATCCGGGTATTTTGCCAAAATCAGGAAGTCTTCTTCAGAGTTTCCTTAAGGGTCAGCGGCAACACACCTAGCAACCCCGGCATGCCGATCAACAGCAGCACCAGCAGTGGCCAGGGCGGCAGCTGGCGCAACACCTCGGGCACCTGCTCGCAACCGCTGAGCAGCGGCGCAACCAGGGCGTCAGGTAAACCAACAAGGGGATGGCGATGGCCAGGGCCGTGAGGCTATCGGCCAGCCACAACGTCATGCTGCCCGAGGGCAGATCCTCCAGCGGCGCATGGCCGAGCAGCCATAGATTGCCCTGCACTCCCAGCGCCATGGGAACAGTCGGCAGCAGTACGCCAAGCAGCATAAAGCGCAGCAAATGGCTGAGGTCGGGCAGGGCCGGATCAAACGGCCGCTGCCGCAGCAACAACCAGGCCAGCGCTATACCGAGGGTTTCCGGCAGGGCATAGAGCGGCGCCCACTGCCATTCCAGGCCCCAGAGCGGGATCGACAGCATGGCATTGAGGTACACCGCCAACAGCACCCGCGGGCCCCACCACAGGGCAAACACCAGCGCCAGGGCAAACGGCGGATACCACAGCGCCGCCCCGTCGGTGAACTGCGTCGCCAAGGAAAGCCAGGTAGCCAGATGGAACAGTGGCAGCGGCAGCAACCAGGTCCATGGTGAGAGGCGGTGGGGAACGGCAGGCATGCTGACCTCATGTCATCGCGCTGATAAAGCATAGTTCAGCGCAGTGATGACAGTATGCCAGTGCCCTCTAGACCGCGTCGCGCGGCAACAGCAGCCCCAACGGCAGGCAAACCCGCGCTTCCAGGCCGCCGCCGCTGCGGTTGCGCAATTCAACGCTGCCTCCGTGCAAGGCGGCGATGCGCTTGACGATGGCCAAGCCCAAGCCGGCACCCTGCCCGCCACGGGCGCGGTCGCCACGGATAAAGGGGTTGAAGATGCTGCCCAGTTCGGCCGGATCAATGCCCGCGCCGCGATCCAGCACGCTCAGCACCACATAAGGCGCGCGGTGATCGCCGGACAGGGAAACCGCCACCTCCACCGCATTGCCGCCGTAGCGCAGGGCGTTTTCGATCAGATTGACCAGCAACCGTTTGAGCGATACCCGACGCAGCGGGAAAGCCGGCACCGCTTCCAGGCACAGGCGGACCATTTCCTGCTTCTGGTTGTAGGGCGCGACCACTTCACGGATCAGTTCGAGCAGATCAAGCTGCTCCAATGGCTCATCACGACCATCACGGATAAACGCGAGGAACTGATCAAGGATCGCGTCCATGTCCTCGATATCGCGCACCATATCTTCGGTCAGCTCCGAATCGGTGTGCAGAAACTCCAGGGAAAGGCGCAGGCGGGTCAACGGCGTACGCAGGTCATGCGACACCCCGGCGAGCATCAGCTCACGTTCGCGGGCGGCCTGCTCGACGTCTTCGGCCATCTGATTGAAGGCGCGGTAGACCTCGGCCATCTCGCTCGGCGTATCACCCACTGGCAGGCGCACGCTGCGCCCCTTGCCGATCTGTCGGGCGGCAAACACCAGGCGCTTGAGCGGTGCGCTGAGCTGGCGTACGAAAATCCACGCCGCCGCCGTCGACAACAGGCCGATCGCCAGGAACCAGCCCAGCACACTCCAGATCCGCTGGCCACGCAGCGGATGCGGGTACAACGGCACCCGCAGCCAGTCATCGCCCAGCGCCGGCGCATGCACCCAGAGCGCTGGCGGGCTCTTGGCCCGCACCCGCACTTCGGTATCCGGGCCCAGCTCAGTCTGCATCTGCCGAGCAAAAATCTCGCTATACGGCCAATGCTGCTCGGTGGCCGGCACCTGCTCGTGCGGCACGCGCTTGAGCCCGGCCGCTTCGGCGATGGTGGCGCGATCTTCCGGGGCCGCCGCCCAATAGGCACGCAGGGTCAGCGCGGCGCCGTGGCTGTATTGGCGGTCGACCAGCACGTCTTCGTTCATCATCAGATAAACCAGGGTCAGCGCCTTGGAGAACAGCACCACGATCAGCACCAGCCACAGCGTGCGGGCGAAAAAGCTTTGCGGGAACCAGAGAGGGGTTTTCATGGTGACTCGATGTGGTCGTAGGGTGGATCGCGCCTCATCGATCCACCGAGCAGAAACAGAGGTGGATGAATAAAGCGTCATCCACCCTACGGCAGTTACTTATTGCCATCCGGCACAAACACATAACCCACGCCCCAGACCGTCTGGATATAGCGCGGTTTGGACGGATCGGGTTCGATCAGGCGGCGCAGACGGGAGATCTGCACGTCGATGGAACGCTCCAGCGCGTCCCACTCGCGGCCCCGGGCCAGATTCATCAGCTTGTCGCGGGTCAGCGGCTCGCGGGCGTGCTGCACCAGCGCCTTGAGCACAGCGAACTCACCGGTGGTGAGCATATGTACCTCGTCACCCTTCTTCAGTTCGCGGGTGGCCAAGGACAGCTCGTAGTCGCCGAAACTCACGCTCTCGTCTTCGCTGCCCGGCGCGCCTGGTACTACCGGCGCCTGGCGACGCAGCACGGCCTTGATCCGTGCCAGCAGCTCGCGCGGGTTGAACGGCTTGGCCAGGTAATCGTCGGCGCCCAGTTCCAGGCCCTGGATACGGCTGGCCTCGTCGCCCTTGGCGGTGAGCATGATGATCGGCACCTGATTGTTCGCCTCACGCAGACGGCGGCAGGCAGACAGGCCGTCCTCGCCCGGCAGCATCAGGTCGAGAACCACCAGATTGAACAGTTCGCGGGCCAGCAGACGGTCCATCTGCTCGACGTTTTCCACCGCACGCACGCGGTAGCCCTGCTCGTCGAAGAAGCGCTCAAGCAGACGACGTAGACGGGCGTCGTCATCGACGATCAGGATTTTTTCGCCTTCAGCGGGAAGTGCAGTGCTGCTCATTCAGGGCTCCTTGTCCGGGCATCCGCCGGGCGCGGACGCGCTGGCAGTGTGCAATGGCCGGCATTATGGCTCAGGAGCCGCAGCCGACGTGCAGCCATTGTTAGCAGATTTTTCCCCGACTGGTTCCCGGTGCGTTGCCGGGCAGTGTTTATAATGCGCGGCTTTCGTGTCTGGCCCGTGATCTGCGTGGCTGGTTTTTCGTTTCAGTGTGGGTAGCTTTTTCTATGCTCAGCATCAACAACCGCATCGCCGAAGAACTGGGCGTACGCCCGCAACAGGTCGCCGCCGCCGTGGCGCTGCTCGATGAAGGCTCCACGGTGCCGTTTATCGCGCGCTACCGCAAAGAGGTCACCGGCAGCCTGGATGACACCCAGCTGCGCACCCTGGAAGAGCGCCTGCGCTACCTGCGCGAACTCGACGAGCGCCGCGCCAGTATCCTCGCCAGCATCGAGGAACAGGGCAAGCTGACCCCTGAGCTGACCCGCGACATCAACCTGGCCGACACCAAGACCCGCCTGGAAGATTTGTACCTGCCGTTCAAGCAGAAGCGCCGCACCAAGGGCCAGATCGCCCTGGAAGCCGGCCTCGGCGAACTGGCCGACGCACTGTTTAACGACCCCGAGCTTAATCCCGAGAGCGAAGCCGAGCGTTTTATCGACGCCGAAAAGGGCTTTGCCGACGTCAAGGCCGTGCTCGAAGGCGCCAAGTACATCCTTATGGAACGCTTCGCCGAAGACGCCAACCTGCTGGCCAGCCTGCGCAGCTACCTCAAGGACAACGCCATCCTCAGTGCCCGCGTGGTCGCTGGCAAAGAAAACGAAGGTGCCAAGTTCCGCGACTACTTCGAGCACGACGAGAAGCTCAAGGGCGCACCCTCGCACCGCGCTTTGGCGATTTTCCGCGGGCGCAATGAAGGCATTCTCAGCGCCAGCCTGAAAGTCGGCGAGGAAATCCCAGGGGCCATGCACCCCTGCGAAGGCATGATCGGCGAGCGCTTCGGCATCAGCGCCCGTGACCGCGCCGCCGACAAGTGGCTGGGCGAAGTGGTGCGCTGGACCTGGAAGGTCAAGCTTTACACCCACCTGGAAACCGACCTGTTCGGCGAACTGCGCGAAGCCGCCGAAGACGAGGCGATCAACGTGTTCGCCCGTAACCTGCACGACCTGCTGCTGGCCGCGCCGGCCGGCCCACGTGCCACCCTGGCGCTGGACCCGGGCCTGCGCACCGGCTGCAAGGTGGCCGTAGTCGATGCCACCGGCAAGGTGCTGGAAACCGCCACCGTCTACCCGCACGCGCCGCGCAACGACTGGGACGGCACCCTGGCGATCCTCGCCAAGCTGTGCGCCAAACACGCAGTCGACCTGATCTCCATCGGCAACGGCACCGCCAGCCGCGAGACTGACAAGCTGGCGCTGGAGCTGATCAAGAAGTTGCCGGGCCTGAACCTGACCAAGGTCATGGTGTCCGAGGCCGGCGCCTCGGTGTACTCGGCGTCCGAGCTGGCCGCCAAGGAATTCCCGGACATGGACGTGTCGCTGCGCGGCGCGGTGTCCATCGCCCGCCGCCTGCAAGACCCGCTGGCGGAGCTGGTAAAGATCGACCCGAAATCCATCGGTGTCGGCCAGTACCAGCACGACGTGTCGCAGCTCAAGCTGGCGCGCTCGCTGGATGCGGTGGTCGAAGACTGCGTAAACGCCGTCGGCGTGGATGTGAACACCGCTTCCGCCGCCCTGCTGGCACGCATCTCCGGGCTGAACGCGACCCTGGCGCAGAATATCGTCGCCTTCCGCGACGCCAACGGCGCGTTCAACAGCCGCGCCGACCTGCTCAAAGTGCCGCGTCTGGGCGACAAGACCTTTGAACAGGCCGCTGGCTTCCTGCGTGTAATGAACGGCAGCAACCCACTCGACGCATCCGCCGTGCACCCGGAAACCTACCCGCTGGTGCAGCGCATCGCTGCCGACACCGGCCGCGATATTCGCTCGCTGATCGGCGACTCGGGCTTCCTCAAGCGCCTAGACCCGAAGCAATTCACCGACGACAAGTTCGGCCTGGTAACCATCGGCGACATCCTCAGCGAGCTGGAAAAACCCGGCCGCGACCCGCGCCCGGAGTTCAAGACTGCCGAGTTCCAGGAAGGCGTGGAAACTCTCAACGACCTCAAACTGGGGATGATGCTCGAAGGCGTAGTCACCAACGTGACCAACTTCGGCGCCTTCGTCGATATCGGCGTGCACCAGGACGGTCTGGTGCATATCTCGGCGCTGTCGGAGAAGTTCATCAAAGACCCGCATGAGGCGGTCAAGGCCGGCGACGTGGTCAAGGTCAAGGTCATGGAAGTGGACATTCCACGTAACCGTATCGCCCTGTCGATGCGCATGGGCGACACCCCAGGTGAGAAAATCGAGGGGACGCGTGGCGGGCAATCCCGTGGCGGCAATGCACCGCGTAGCGAACGTCACTCCAGCCAGGAAAAGCCGGCGCCGGCCAGCGGTGGCATGGCGGCGCTGTTTGCCAACGCCAAACAACTGAAGAAATAAGCCAACGCCCGCAGGCCCACGGACATACGATCTATGTCCGTGGGCCCCGCGCCCGCCTCTCGCGCGTCGCTCTGGCGCAAAAGCACAGCGCCCAGCTATAACCTTCTTCACCCGCCTCGGGTTATAAAGCGCTATCGACCGCTGATCGCGGTTTTCTCGCCCCCTTGTAGAGCACGCCTGTCGTCCCCATATTGAGGCGACCGATGCGTGAAGGAATGCAATCTTGAGCGACCTGTTAAACCGCCGCCTGGCCCAGCTTGGCGAGCGCGCCAACCTCTCCCTGCTTTCCCAATGCCTGCACGGTATCGAGCGCGAATGCCTGCGCGTCGATGGCGACGGCCAACTGGCCCTCACGCCGCACCCGGTCGCCCTCGGCTCGGCGCTGACTCACGCGCAGATCACCACCGACTATTCCGAATCGCTGCTGGAATTTATCACCCCGGCCGAGGCTGATCCGGCGGCGACCCTGGCCGATCTCGAGCAGATCCACCGCTTCGCCTACAGCAAGCTGGACGGCGAATACCTGTGGAGCCCGTCGATGCCCTGCGCCCTGCCGGACGAGGAGACGATTCCGATCGCCCGTTATGGCAGCTCGCATATCGGCGAACTCAAGTACGTCTACCGCAAAGCCCTGGCCCTGCGTTACGGCAAGACCATGCAGTGCATTGCCGGCATCCACTACAACTTCTCCCTGCCGGAAGCACTGTGGCAACTGCAGCAGCAGGCCGAAGGCGATACGCGCAGCGCACGGGATTACCAGTCGGCGCGTTATATCGCGCTGATCCGCAACTTCCGCCGCTACAGCTGGCTGCTGATGTACCTGTTCGGTGCCTCACCGGCGCTGCACAAGGGCTTTATGCGCGGCCGCCCACATCAGTTGCAGGAACTGGGCGCAGAAACCCTCTACCTGCCCTACGCCACCAGCCTGCGCATGAGTGATCTGGGTTATCAGAGCACTGCCCAGGCCGGCCTTACGCCTTGTTACAACGATCTGGCCAGCTACACCGACAGCCTGCGCCAGGCGGTCGGTACGCCCTACCCGCCCTACGTGGAGATCGGCGCGAAGAAGAACGGCGAGTGGCTGCAACTGAATACCAACATCCTGCAGATCGAGAACGAGTACTACTCGAATATCCGCCCGAAACGCGTGACCTACAGCGGCGAGCGGCCGATTCAGGCACTGATGGCCCGTGGCGTGCAGTACGTTGAAGTGCGCTGCCTTGATATCAACCCGTTCCTGCCGCTGGGTATCGATCTGATCGAGTCGCGCTTCCTCGACGCCTTCCTGCTGTTCTGCGCGCTGGCCGACAGCCCGCTGCTGGAAAGCGGCGAATGCCATGCCTGCACCGACAACTTCCTGGCCGTGGTCAAGGAAGGTCGCCGGCCGGGCCTGCACCTGCAGCGCAATGGCCAGCCGGTGGTGCTGCAGGCCTGGGCTGACGAGTTGCTGGAGCAGATCCGCCCGCTGGCCGAGCTGCTCGACCAGAGCCACGGCGACAGCGCCCATAGCCTGGCCTTGCAGGCGCAACAGGCCAAGGTTGTCGATCCCAGCCTGACTCCGTCCGCCCAGGTGTTGGCGCAACTGCAACAGGGCCTGAGCTTTACCGAGTTCGCCCTGCATCAGAGCAAGCTGCACGCCGAGTACTTCCGCAGCCAGCCGTTGAGCACCGAACAGCAAGCGGCCTTCGAGGCCAGCGCTGCGCAATCGCTGCAGGACCAAGCGGAACTGGAAGCCCAGGAAGAAGGCGATTTCGACAGCTTTGCCGCAGCCTATCAGGCCACCATCCTGGCCCACGCGGTCTAACCCCGAAAAATGCCGGCTCGCATGCAGCCGGCATTTCGCCAACTGCATCACATAAACCGCCAGCGGTGGCAAAAGCGGGATCAGCGGCGCAGCCCTGTCCAGGTGATACGGCTAGCATTGCATGGGTAAATCCACTGCGAGCTGCCGCCATGGCCTGCGCCGACCTCAACACGGAAGATGACCAGCACTGGAGCCTGGAAAGCCTCAACAAGGCTTACCAACAGGGCTACATGGCAGGGCTGACCGGACAGACCAACGCCCCGCGCAGACTCGCTGCCGATGTGCTGATCGCCGCCTGGGAAGCCGGCTGGGACGACGGCCACGAGCAATTCGAGCTGCACAAACGCTACAGCGCCTGACCCCTCGCTCTACCCAACCCCCTCTGAAACTCTTCCTCGCCCGCAGCACTTCAGCCTGCGTGGCAACGTATCGCTTTGCCTTTGATCGACCTTTAGTTTGCCCGCGCAGATTAATTCGATTTTTATTCGATATAAATCGGTAAAAACTGATCTTTCGCCGTACATTTTGCTTTTAATGTCGATTTTTATCGGATATAAATAGGCCATCCACTGCCATGACTCGCCCGCGAGGCATGGCACAGTCGCCGGCCTCTGCTAGTGTCAGATGACCGCCCCAACTGCTCTTGAGGTGCCAAACCATGCCCCGTATCGTCACCGTCGCCGCCACCCAGATGGCCTGCTCCTGGGACACCGCTGCGAATCTCGCCAATGCTGAGCGGCTGGTGCGTCAGGCCGCCGGCAAGGGCGCACAGATCATCCTGCTGCAAGAGCTGTTCGAGGCGCCGTACTTCTGCCAGAAGCCCAACCCGGACTACCTGCAACTGGCCACCCCGGCCGAGAGCAACCCGGCGATCCTGCACTTCCAGAAAATCGCCAAGGAACTGCAAGTGGTCCTGCCGATCAGCTTCTACGAGCTGGCCGGCCGCGCGCGCTTCAACAGCATCGCGATCATCGACGCCGACGGCAGCAACCTCGGGATTTATCGGAAAAGCCATATTCCGGATGGCCCGGGCTACCACGAGAAGTACTACTTCAACCCGGGCGACACCGGCTTCAAGGTGTGGAACACCCGCTACGCCAAGATCGGTGTGGGTATCTGCTGGGACCAGTGGTTCCCCGAGTGCGCGCGCAGCATGGCGCTGCTGGGTGCCGAGATTCTGTTCTACCCGACCGCCATCGGCAGCGAGCCGCATGACCCGAGCATCAGCTCACGCGACCACTGGCAGCGTGTGCAGCAGGGCCACGCCGGCGCCAACCTGATGCCGCTGATCGCCAGCAACCGCATCGGCCGTGAAGATCAGGGCGATTACCACATCAACTTCTATGGCTCGTCGTTTATCGCCGACCAGTTCGGTGCCAAGGTACAGGAAGCCAACGAAACCGACGAAGCGGTGCTGATGCACAGCTTCGACCTGGATCAGCTGGAGCATATCCGCAGCGCCTGGGGCAGCTTCCGTGACCGTCGCCCCAACCTCTATAGCCCGCTAAAAACCCTCGACGGCCATCTGGCCTCCGAGTAAAAACGCCCCTGTAAGGTGGGTTGCGACGTACTGCGTTAATACCCATCCGTGCCGCTCAATGTTTTGGTGACCCTATGACAACCCTGACGACTACCCCACGCGCCGACGGCTTCCGCATGCCTGCCGAATGGGAAAGCCACAGCCAGACCTGGATGGTCTGGCCCGAGCGCCCGGACAATTGGCGCCTGGGCGGCAAGCCTGCGCAAGCCGCGTTCACTGCAGTAGCCAAGGCGATTGCCGAGTTTGAACCGGTGACCGTGTGCGTGCCCGCCGGCCAGTATGAAAACGCCAGTGAGCGCCTGGCCCACGCCAATATCCGCGTGGTGGAGATCACCACCGACGATGCCTGGGTGCGCGACACCGGGCCGACCTTCGTCACCAATAACAGCGGCGAAGTACGCGGCGTGGACTGGGCGTTCAACGCCTGGGGCGGTCTGAATGGCGGGCTGTACGCCAACTGGGTGCGTGATGATCAGGTGGCGCGCAAGATCCTGCAGATTGAAGGTTGCGCGCGTTATCGCACCGATGAGCTGATCCTCGAAGGCGGCTCGATCCATGTCGACGGTGAAGGCACCCTGATCACTACCGAGGAATGCCTGCTCAACCCCAACCGCAACCCACACCTGAACCGCGAGCAGATCGAGCAGTACCTGGCTGATCACCTGGCAATCGACAGCGTGATCTGGCTGCCGGACGGCCTGTTCAACGACGAGACCGACGGCCACGTCGACAACTTCTGCTGCTACGTGCGCCCCGGTGAAGTGCTGCTGGCCTGGACCGACGATGCCGCAGACCCCAACTACCCGCGCAGTCAGGCGGCCATGCGCGTGCTGGAAAGCGCTCGGGATGCCAAGGGCCGGCAACTGATCGTGCACAAGATGCCGATACCCGGCCCGCTGTATGCCAGCGATGAAGAGTGTGCGGGGGTGGATCTGGTGGCCGGCACCCAGGAGCGCGATCCGTCGATCCGCCTGGCTGGCTCCTACGTCAACTTCTTGATCGTCAACGGCGGCATCATTGCGCCCAAGTTCGACGATCCCAAGGATGCCGAGGCTGAAGCCATCCTGCGTCGCCTGTTCCCCGCACACCGCGTGGTGATGGTGCCGGGCCGGGAAATTCTGCTGGGCGGCGGCAATATCCACTGCATCACCCAGCAGCAGCCTGCAGCGCAGAAACGCTAAGGGCTAATGCCCAGCCAGCTTGGGCGTTAGGCAAAACCTGTTTACGATCGCGCGAGCTAGCGCCGAATGGCCGACATACCGCAGATGGTAAACAGGTTCTTAGTCCTGCATGGCCTGGGTAAATTGCCCAATGGCATCCACCACGCGCTGCGCCTCATCGCGGATTTCCAGCATCACCTCACCCGCCTTGTTGGCCAATAGCACGCCCTGTTCCGTTTTCTGCTTGCTGCCATCCATGCCACTGACCGCCTTCAGCGCCAGGTCATGATTGAGACGCACCACGTCGTTGATCTCGACCGTCGCCTGACTGGTGCGGGCCGCCAGGTTGCGCACCTCGTCAGCCACCACGGCAAAACCGCGTCCCTGCTCGCCTACACGGGCAGCTTCGATGGCCGCATTGAGGGCCAGCAGATTGGTCTGCTCGGCGATGCCACGAATAACCTGAACAATGCTACTGATACGCTCGGATTGAGTGTTCAAAGCGCCAACATTCTCGGAAACATGCGTCAACTCAGCGGCAATGCCGCGCACCATCTGCATGGTTTCTTCGTAAGCGCTCCATAGACCCCACCTCCCTCTGGAGAGGTTTTGCGTTTTACAGTGGCGTCGTTGGTTGGCAGTTCCAAGGCAGCAGCGCTTCGTAGGCTTCAACGCTGTTGGCCAGCGGCAGGCGTTCGAGGACATGGCGCAGCCAGGCGTAGGGCTCCTGGCCATTGGTCTTGGCGGTTTCCACCAGGCTGTAGAGTTGGGCGCTGGCGGTCGCGCCTTTCGGCGTGTCGCTGAACAGCCAGTTCTTGCGACCTATGACGAAGGGCCGGATCGCGCGCTCGGCAGCGTTGTTATCGATCGGCAGGTGGCCAGCCTCGATGTAGCGTTCGAGTCGGCTCCAGTTGCTCGCCAGGTAGTTCACTGCTTTGCCCAGGGCATTCTGCGCCGTGACCTGCGGCTGGGTTTTCTCCAGCCAGGTCTTGAGCTGATCGAGGAGCGGTAGGCTGTGCTGCTGGCGGCCCCGGTAGCGCTGTTCATCGCTGGCATCCTTAAGTTCGCGCTCGATGCCGTAGAGCTTGTTGATCATCCCCAACGCGATGTCGGCACGCCCGGTTTTGCCCTTCGGTTGCACCTTTTGCGCTTCGACGAACTTGCGCCGCGCATGCGCCCAGCAGGCCAGGCGCTCAACACCTTGTTGTGCGGCCACGGCGTTGTAGCCGGCGTAATCGTCGGTCATCAGGTAGCCGCGATAACCGTCGAGCAGGCGCAGCGGCACCTCCTGCGCGCGGCTGGTTGTGTAGTCGAAGAGGATCACCGGTTTGCCAGGCGGGCCACCGGTCTGCACCCACATCCAGGAGTGGCTGCTCGGATCGCGCCCAGGCTCCTTGAGCACCTGCACGCGGGTTTCATCGCAGTGGATCACCGGACTGTCCAGCAGCCTGTCGCGCATCAGGTTGAGCAACGGTTGTAGCAGTTCGCCGCACTGGATCACCCAGCGCGCCAGGGTCTGCCGGGGGATGTCGATGCCATGGCGACTGAGCATCTTTTCGAAGCGATACAGTGGGATGCCGTCGGCGTATTTGCTGGTCAGCAGCATCGCCAGCACGCTCGGGCTGGCCAGCCTTTTCTCGATCAGTTGGGCCGGTTTGTCAGCGGTGACCGGCGCGCTTTCGCAGGCCTTGCAGGCATAGGTCTTGCGAATGTGGCGGATCACCTGAACCTGCATCGGGATGATTTCCAGCTGCTCGCTGGTTTCTTCGCCGATGGCCTGCTTGCGGCAACCGCATTCGCAGGTCAGTTCGTGTTCGGGCAGTTCGTGGATGACCTCGACACGCGGTAGTTCGGCCGGTAACGGCTTGCGCTTGCCGCGGCGCTTGGTCGGCGCAACGACTTCTTCCTCGACCTCAGCGGCCGGAGCTTCAGCCGCCGCTTCGGCCAGGCTTTCCGCTTCGTTGAACATCTCTAGCTGCGGTGAATCCGGGTCGCTGCTCTGCTCGGATTTACGGCCGAACAGGCGCTGGATCAACAGCGCGTTTTGTTCGCGCAGGCGCTCGATCTGCCCATCCTTGTCCTTGGCCAATTCCTGCGCCGACGACAACACCTCAGCGAGCAATTGCTTGAGCGCGGCGGGGTCATCAGGAAGGGTTTCGGGCACAGAAATCATGCCGTGGATTATACCGGCTCAGGTGACGAACCTAGGGGTCAAAACCTGGTGCGGCCGGTTGCGCCACAGGTCGATACCGTCCAACAACCAGTTCAACTCCTGGGCCGTCAGCACGATCGCATCTTCGCCAGGTTCCGGATGCGACTTGAAGCGTTCAGCCTCCAATCGCTTGAGCCACAGGCAAAAGCCGTTGCGCTCCCAATACAAAATCTTCACCCGGCTGCGCGCGCGGTTGAGGAAGACGAACAGCACCGGGTCGAACACCGCCACCTTGATATCCAGCTCGACCAGGGCGGCCAGGCCATCGATGGATTTTCGGAAATCCACCGGCTTGGGGTATAGATAGACTTTTTCGACTTTGGCGTCGGGGCGCATCATGACGGCTGGCTCCAGAAAGAAATTGGAGCTCAGCATTGGCTGGCCTGCGGATCATTTGTAGATGAGGTTTATGGAGCGCTTACGTTTCTTCGACCGTTTCGGCGCCCTTTATCGCGCTTTCATCGGTTTCCCGGGCGATATCAAAAGCCAGCTGGGCAGCGGCGGATTCGGCCTCGCGATGCTCCACCTGGTTGGTGATGTCACTGGCGAACTTGACCACCCCATATAACCGACCAGCCGCGTCATATAGGGGGTTATAAGTGGCGCGCAGCCACACCACACGACCACTTTTGGTCACGCGTTTGAAGCGATCGGAAATAAACTCGCCCTGGTTCAGGCGCTGCCAGAAGCGCCGATAGTCATCACTCGCCGCATCCTCATGGGTGCAGAACTGACGGTGATGCACGCCACGCACTTCCTCCAGGCGATAGCCCATGGTGCTGAGGAAGTTCTCATTGGCATCCTGCACCTCACCGGCCAGATTGAACTCGATCACCGCCGTCGAACGGTTGATCGCCTTCAGGTAACTATCATGCTGATGCTCGGCATGCATGCGCTCGGTGATGTCGGCAGCCAGTTTGATGACCTTGATGACCACTCCCTGGGGGTCGCGCACCGGCATATAGCTGGCTTCCAGCCAGACCTCACGGCCGCCCTTGGCAATACGCATATAGCGGTCACTGAAGCTCTCGCCATCGGCCAGACGCCGCCAGAACTGCGCATAAGCCGGGCTCGCCACCTGCTCCTTGCTGCAGAACATGCGGTGATGCTGGCCGCGGATATCTTACAGGCGATAGCCCATGGCTGCGAGAAATGGCGGGTTGGCATCGAGTATCTCGCCCTGGGCGGTGAACTCGATCATGGCGAAGGTTTGTCGGATGGACTCGATAACCTGCCGGCTGGTTGCCAGTTGCAGCAGGCACTGCTGCAACTCACTGCGAAGCTGTGATCCGAACATATGAAGCGCCTCAGAAAGGGCAATATTTGCTCAGGGCACACGGCAATCTATTCATCCCTGAACCAACCAGCGTATCGACACGCGATGCTTAACGTTTAGCTCAGACTCACTGCGCTCGCATGGCCCGCGCCGTACTTTCTTCATCCAGCGTGCGCAAAGCCTGGTACTGGCTGACAAATACCTGCCCACCAAAGCGCTGCAGAAAATCCGAACGCTGCAGCCGATCCATCACCGGCCCCTTCACTTCTGCCAGATGCAGCTGCACGCCAGCGCTGTGCAGGCGCTCGCCGATCGCCTCCAGAGTATCCAGGGCGCTGGCATCAATCTGATTGACCCCGGAACACATCAGCACCAGATGGCGCACGTTTGAACGTTTGGCGATCAGCGCGCCGATACGCTCTTCCAGAAACCGCGCATTGGGGAAGTACAGGCTTTCATCGACCCGCAGCGACAGCACGCTGGGGCTTTCCACAACCTGATAGCGCTCGACATTGCGAAAGTGCTCGCTGCCGGGCAGCTGGCCGACCACCGCCATATGCGGCCGGCTGGTACGCCAGAGAAACAACAGTAGCGACAGACTTACACCGAGCAGAATGCCAGCCTCAACACCGTACAACAGCACGCCGACCAGCGTTGCCAGCTGCGCCATGCCTTCCTGCGGCGAGTAGCGCCAGGTGCGGCGCAGGCCGGATACATCAATCAGCCCCACTACCGCGACAATAATGCTCGCGGCCAACACTGCTTGTGGCAGGTGCTGCAGCAACGGCGCCAGCCCCAGAACCGCCGCGAGCATCAGGCCGGCAGCAAATATGCCGACCAACGGCGTGGCCACATTGCTTTGCAACGCCAGCGCCGAGCGCGAAAAACTTGCGGCGACCGGCATACCACCACTGCAGGCGGCAGCGATATTGGCTGCACCCTGGCCGAGCAATTCCTGATCAGGGTTGATCGACTGACGCTTGCGCATCGCCTGACTCTGAGCGATGGATACCGACTCGACAAACCCCACCAGGGCAATCAACACGGCCGCCGGCAGCAACTCGCGCAGCAAGCCCAGCTCCAGGCCCGGCAGCTCTAGTGGCGGTAGACCCGCGGCCACCGTGCCAACCACCCGCACGCCATAAACTTCCAGCTGCAGCGCCGCGCCCAGGGCCATCACCAACAGCATCAACAGCAACGCACTCAACTGCCTGATACGCAGCGCCAGCACCTCAGGCATACCGAACATGCCCAGGTTACGCAGCACCAGCAGCAGCGCCAGACTGCCCAGCCCCAACAGCAGCGTCGGCAGGTGCAGCGCCGGCAGCTGCGCATACAGCGCGGGCAACACCTGCAGCAGGGTCAGCCCGTCTGCGGAGATGCCGAGTAAATGTTTGAACTGGCTAACCGCAATCAGCAGCGCCGAGCCGCTGACAAAGCCGGAAATCACCGGATGGCTGAGAAAGTTGGCGACAAAGCCCATCCGCAGCAGCCCCATCAGCAGCAGTAACACGCCGACCAGCAGGGTCAAGGTGGTGGCCGCGGCCAGATACGCCGCAGTACCGGCGGCCGCCACCGGGGCCAAGGCCGCGGCAGTCATCAGCGAGAGCACCGCCACCGGGCCGAACGACAGTGCCACGCCCGGACTGGCGCCGATCAAGGCATACACCACCAGCGGCAGAATGCTCGCGTACAACCCCGCCACCGCCGGCAACCCGGCCAGCTGCGCATAGGCCAACGCCTGTGGCACCAGCAGCAGACAGACCAGGTAGGCGGCGAGCAGATCGCGGCCAGCCTGATCACGGTCGTAACGACGCAAGGTAGTAAGCAGCGTCCACCTAGAAAACATTCAGCGGCACCTTGAGGTAACGCACACCATTGTCTTCGGCGGGCGGCAGATGGCCCGCACGCATATTCACCTGCACCGAGGGCAGTATCAGCGCAGGCATGCTCAGGCTGGCATCGCGGGTCTGGCGCATGGCGACAAAGGCCTCCTCGTCGACGCCCTGGTGCACATGCACGTTATGCGCGCGCTGCTCGGCTACGGTGCTCTGGTAGCGATGCTGCTCACGCCCCGGCGCCAGGTAATCGTGGCACATGAACAATTGGGTGCTATCGGGCAGGGCAAACAGCCGGCTAATCGAACGGTACAACGCCCGCGCATCGCCACCGGGAAAGTCGCAGCGCGCGGTGCCGTAATCCGGCATAAACAGGGTGTCGCCGACAAACGCCGCATCACCGATCAGGTAAGTCATACAGGCTGGGGTATGTCCAGGGGTATGCAGGGCGCGGGCATTTAGCGAGCCGAGCTGAAACACCTGTTCATCGCGGAACAACTGATCGAACTGGCGGCCATCAACGGCGAATTCGCTACCGGCATTGAACAACTGGCCGAGGGTGTTCTGCACCACGCGGATCTGCTCACCGATTGCCAATTGCCCACCCAAGACAGCCTTGAGATAGGGCGCAGCAGACAGGTGATCGGCATGCACATGGGTCTCCAGCAACCATTGCACGCTCAGGCCCTGCTCGCGCACGTAAGCGATCAGACGGTCGGCACTGGTGGTAGCGGTGCGCCCGGCCGCCGCATCGTAATCCAGCACCGAATCGATAATGGCGCACTGCGCGGTGGCCGGGTCACTGACGACATAGCTGTAGGTCGAGGTGGCAGGGTCGAAAAAGGCCTGAATCAACGGTGACATGGTAGCTCCTGCTTTGAACGTGATCTCCCGATCATCAATTACCCGCGCCGGCGTTCCAGCGCAGCAAACACAACCATGCCCACCAGCATGGCCACCACGAACAGCAGCACCTGCCAGCGCCCGGTGAGCAGAATCGCCACGGCCGGCCCCGGACAGATGCCGGCAATCCCCCAGCCGATACCGAACAACAGGCTGCCACCGATCAACCGCCGATCCAGCTTACGCTTGCCCGGCAACTGCATCGGCGCACCGAGCAGACTGCTGCGCTGCGCACGCGCCCAACTGAACGGCAGAAACGCCACGCCAATTGCCGCCACCATCACCAGAGCCAGCGATGGGTCCCAAGGACCTGCCAGATCGAGAAAGGCCAGCACCTTGGCCGGGTTGGCCATGCCTGCGCTAAGCAGACCGATGCCAAAGGTCACACCGGCGAGAAAGACCAACAGTTTGCGCATGCTCAAGCCCCCAGCAGATGACGCAGGACAAACACCGTGACGAAACCGGCGGCCATAAAACTCAAGGTGGCCGCCAGAGAACGCAGTGACAGCCGGGATAAACCACAGACACCATGCCCGCTGGTGCAGCCCGCGCCATAGCGGGTGCCAACACCGACCAGCAGACCGGCAACCGTCAGCGCCAGCCAGCCGCTGTCGATCTGAATCTCGGGCAGACGACTAAACAGCTGCCAGAGCAGCGGCGCGAGCAGCACGCCCAACAGAAACAGGCCCTTCTCGCCCCAGCCTTCACCGCGCTCCAACACACTGCCGAGCAGGCCGCTGATACCAGCCACCCGGCCATTCATCACAACGAACAGACTGGCGGCCAGGCCGATCAATGCGCCACCTGCCAGGGCGCTCCAGGGCGTGAAGTTGTACCAATCGATACTCATCGTTGCTCACCGGCGCAGAACAGCTGATACAGGGTGTTGATCACCGCCAGCGCCGCCGGGCTGCTGATGCAGTAATAGATCTGCTTACCCTCACGACGGGTCGCCACCAGCCCTTCACGGCGCAGCACCGCCAGCTGCTGCGACAGCGTCGGCTGCTGAATACCCAGCAGGGTTTCCAGCTCGCTGACATTGCGCTCGCCCTGAGAGAGCTGACACAGCAACAGCAGCCGATCCGGATTGCCCAGGGCCTTGAGCAACTGCCCCGCCGCATCGGCATTGGCGCGCAGTTGCTGGATATCGAGCGGAGGGTGTTCAAGCGTCATGGCAAGCGACTCAATTGAGATAAAAACAATCTATTCTTTTGTATATTGAATGGCAAGCACCGCCCAGTCACCGCACAGAGGTCAATCGCAGGCGATAAAAAACCCGGAACAGAGTCCGGGTTTGGTTTGCTACTCAGGCTGGGCTGGATGCAACAGCTCAGCCTGAAACCGCCACAATCAGAGCAGTGGCAGGGTGTAGCTGACGATTAGACGGTTTTCGTCGAGGTCGCGACCAAAGTTGTTGCGCATGGTCGCATTACGCCAGCGCACACCCAGGTTCTTCAGGGCGCCTTCTTGGAACACATACATCAGTTCGGTGTTGCGCTCACGCTCTTTACCCTCAGAAACGTTGCGACCGCGGTCGATGTTGTCGCCCGACAGGAAGCGCGTCATAAAGGTCAAACCAGGCACGCCAACAGAAGCAAAGTCGAAGTCATAACGTGCTTGGTAGGACTTCTCGTCCTTGGCCGCGAAGTTGCCAATCTGCACATAGTTGACCAGGAACGGATCAGTACCACCGACATAGGCGAAACCGGTGTCACCACTCATCTTCTGGTAGCCGAGGCCAAATTTATGACCGCTCAGGGCATAGGTCACCATCGCACCGAATGCCTTGTTATCGACATTGCTCAGGCCGTCATCGGTGGAGCGAGCATAGCGCACGTCGGTCTTCAGGCTCTGCTTGTCGCCCAGCGGCATTACATGCACCAGATTGAAAGAATGCTGTTTGTACAGGTCTTCCAGATTGGAATAGTAATAACCCGCCGTCAGATCCTTGGTGAGTTTGTAGTTACCGCCAGCAAAGACGAACTCGTTGGACTGGTTGACGGCACCACCCTTGATTTGGATACCGCTCAAGGAGTAGGTATTCAGGCTCATGTCTTCGTAGTCTTGCGAGTTGCGGTTGTTGACCTCATCGAGGTAACCCGCATCCAGGGTCAGACCATCAATTTCCTGGGATACCAGGTTACCGCCACGGAAAACTTGCGGCAGCAGGCGGCTGTCGCTGGAGGCGATCGCCTGATTCTTGAACTGCATCTGGCCGACGCGCAGAGTGCTTTTGGAAACCTTGGCCTTGGCCGCTACAGCCAGACCGGAGTAGTTATCTTGGGAGCCCTTGGACGAACGATCCGGAACCAGCAGACCACTGCCTGCAGTGCCATCTCCCGAGTCCAGCTTGAAGCCGAACATGCCGATGGCGTCGAGACCGAAACCGACGATGCCTTCGGTGAAGCCCGACTCAGCGCGCAGGATAAAGCCTTGGGCCCATTCTTCGGACTTGTGCGGACCCGCGTCTTCACGGAAGTCGCGGTTGTAGTAGAAGTTACGCGCTTCGAGGCTGGCTTTGCTGTCGCCGATAAAGTCGGCATGGGCGACTTGGCTCAGGGACAAGCCCAGGGTACTGGCCGCGACGGCCAGGGCCAGGGAGGTCTTTCTCATTATGTGTTCTCCAGTTGTGTGTGTGGGTTGCACATCGACGCGGGTACTGTCTTCAGCCTGTGAAGCGGCAGGCGCGCACCGAATTCGGGGAGTTATTGCAGGGCCAGACACCGGGCAGGCGAACAGCTGCCGCAGCCAGGGCCGGCCGTGCAATAAGCTAAATCAGGTGAGCGTGTGAAGGCAATCAGCGCGAGCTGGGAAATGAGGACATAGCAGCGGACAGGTAAAAATCATGGCGCAGGTCTCTTCATTTTTATTGTCGGCCGATCATCCCGGCCGTTATGCGCTGAGCCCTACGCAGATACTGTGCCAGCTGCCCAAAACAGCTCGCCGACGCATCTATTACAAGGTTTTACAGATTTATGACGAGGTCTTTGCAGGCCTGACAAAGAAGCAATAAGCGGTTTTTTGCCGACAGCAAAAAGCCAAAAGGCGGGTTATCGCCAGCACCCCAAACCAACGGCATGCCCGCGCGTGATCAATCCACCACGATCTGATTTTTGCCCTGGCGTTTGGCTCGGTACATCGCGGCATCGGCGCGTGCATACAGAGCATCCAGGCTGGCATCTTCAGGGCGCAGGCTGGTCAGGCCCTGGCTCAGGGTCACGCCGAAAGTGCTGCCCTCGTGACTGAAACTCAGGCGGCGCGCCTCGCGCTGCAGACGTTCGGCAATCTGCTCGGCCAGTTCCGGCTCGCAGCGTGGAAACAGCGCGGCAAATTCCTCACCGCCGATGCGCCCGAACAGATCCCCCCGGCGCAAGGTGGTAGCACCGCTGTAGGCCAGACGCTGCAACACCTGATCGCCCATCTGGTGGCCATAACGATCATTGACCTGCTTGAAATCGTCGAGATCGAGCAGCAGAAAGGCCAACGGGCTGCCGTATTCACGGGCTTGCTCGAACTCGCGCTGGGCGCATTCGAAGAAATGCCGACGGTTACTGCTCTGGGTCAGTACATCGGTGGTGGCCAGGCGGTGTAACTCGCCTTCCAGCTGCTTCTTCTCGGTGATGTCTTCGGCGATGCCGACGATGATATGCGGCTTGCCCGGCGAGCTTTCGCGGCTGACAAAACACTTGTCGCTAAGCCAGCGCAGTTGGCCGTCGCCACGGATGATGCGGTATTCGCGGGCTTCGACCGCACCGGTTTCCAGCACCTGGGCAAAGCTTTCGGCGGCGTAATCCAGGTCGTCGGGGTAGATGCTGTTGCGCCACTCTTCATAACCGGCCAGCAGCAGCGCGGCGGAACGCCCGAAAACCCGCTCGTAGGCTGGGCTGACGTAAATCACTCGTTTGGTATCCCAATCAAACGCCCAGAGCACTGCATTGACGCTGCCCAGCAAGGTGCTGAACAACTGCTCGCGCTCCTGCAGGCGCGCCACCTCGGCGCGGGTATGCAACAGCGCCAGGGTCAATTCTTCCTGTTCGAGCTGCTGCCTGCTGACTTCATCCATAGCCATCGCCATTGCACTCAGTTACCGGGCAATGGCTGAAGCATACGCCAGAAATAAACAAGGGTCGGGGGGCATTTGCATCATCACCCCGCGACAACCGCCGGGCGCAACTCAGATAGCAAAAGCCCGCCAAGTGGCGGGCTTGAGCGACAGCGCAGGCGTTAGACGGCCCCTGCAGGACGCAACGAGTAGGTTTTCAGCTGCTCGGCAAACTCGCGCAGCGACTGAATACCGCTGGCTTCGGCATCACTGACCCAGTGTTTGATGGCCTCAAGCATGTCGTGGCCATTGGCGCTGGTTTTCACCCAGATCTGCTGCAGGGCCAGGCGCTTCTCGTAAATCACCTTGAGCGCCTGGCTCTGCTCCAGCATGCGCTGGATACGCGCCTGATGGCCTTCATCGAGCAGGCTCGGCTCACGCGACAACAAGCGCTTGGCGCGGTGGAAATGATGGCGTACCGAGGCATCGGCCTTGGCCAGTTCCTGCTGCACCAGTGGTGCAATCACCAGCTTGCGGTACTGCGCCATGATCTGGAAACGGTTGTTGAGAATGGCCATGGCGGTGTCCATGTCCAGGCTGCGCTTGCCTTCGACACGATGGGCGATGGGCGCTACACGCTGCACCTGGGCCAGGCCAAGCAGGCTGAACAGCTTGATCCAGAACCAGCCCATATCGAATTCCCACTTCTTCACCGACAGCTTGGCCGAGTTCGGGTAGGTGTGGTGGTTGTTATGCAGCTCTTCGCCGCCGATCAGGATGCCCCAGGGCAGCAGATTGGTCGCCGCATCGCGGCACTCGAAGTTGCGATAGCCGACAGCATGGCCGAGACCGTTGATCACGCCCGCCGCCCACACCGGAATCCACATCATCTGGATTGCCCAGATGGTGATGCCGGCAGCGCCAAACAGGGCCAGGTCGATGGTCCCCATAAGCGCCACGCCGCCAACCGGGAAGCGCGAGTAGAGGTTGCGCTCGATCCAGTCTTCGGGGCAGTTCTTGCCGTAGATGCGCAGGGTTTCCGGGTTCTGCGCTTCTTCGCGGTACAGCTCCGCACCCTTGCGCAGTACGGTGCTCAGGCCCTTGATCACCGGGCTGTGCGGGTCATCGACGGTTTCGCATTTGGCGTGGTGCTTACGGTGAATCGCGGCCCACTCGCGGGTATTCTGCGCCGTGGTCAACCACAGCCAGAAGCGGAAGAAGTGTTTCAGCGCCGGATGCAATTCGAGGGCGCGATGCGCCGAGTAGCGATGCAGATAAACCGTGACGCTGACGATGGTCACGTGCGTCATCAGCAGGGTGACCGCGATCAACTGCCAGATCGACAGGTCAAGAAAACCGTTGTACCACATGGATCGTGTGCCTCGTGCAGAAGGAAAGACGCCGCTTATTGTTAGCACACGTCGCCAGCCATTATCCCTGACCAGGATCAGAAAACCAGTTGGTCTTTTGCATAAGAATGCCGCCCCCTTATCAGCATCTATACTGCCGGTCTTAGACAAAGGACTGACTTAAACCCCATGAATGCACCACAAGGCGCTTGGCGCCTGACTCTCAGCTATATGCTCGCCGCTGCTCTCTGGGTGCTGTTCAGCGACGGCTTGCTGGTCGCCCTCGGCCTGTCGCTGCCGCAACTGGAACGCGCGCAACTGTTCAAGGGGCTGGCGTTTGTGCTGCTTACCGCAGGCCTGCTGTACGCCGTGCTGCGCACCCACCACGCGCAGCAGCGCCAGACGCATCAAGCATTGCAGCGCAGCGAGAAGCGCCTGCATCAGGCACTGGAAGCGGCCAAAGATGGTATATGGGACTGGGATCTGCAGACCCAGACGCTGTATTTCTCCCCTGGTTATGCGGCTCTGCTCGGCCTGCCTCCCGATGCCCTGGGCACAGACCCACAACACTGGCTGCAACGCCTGCACGCCGATGACCGCGCCAGTTTCGACAGCAACCTGGAGCAGCGTCTGGCCGCGCGCAACCCGGCGCCTTACGAGGTCAACTATCGCCTGCGGCATGAGGACGGCAGCTACCGCTGGATTCAGTCACGTGGCCGCCTATTGCTCGACGATCACAACCAGGCCGAACGCCTGATCGGCACCGCCAGCGACATCACCCAGCGGCGCAAGGACGAAGACAGCCTGCGCCAGGCTGCAGCAGTATTCGATGCCACCCAGGAAGGTGTACTGGTCACCGATGCGCAGCAGCGTATCGTCCACTGCAACCCGGCCTTTAGTCGCATCACCGGTTACAGCCAGGAAGAGATTCTCGGCCAGTCACCGAGCATGCTGAAATCCGGGCGGCACGATAAAGGCTTCTATGAAAGTCTGTGGAATGCCCTGCAAAGCCGCGGAGCCTGGAGTGGCGAGGTGTGGAACCGGCGCAAGAGCGGCGAGATTTACCCGCAGTGGCAATGCATCCGGGTGATCCACGATGAACTGGGCGAAATCAGCCACTACGTCGCGGTGTTCTCTGATATCAGCGCGCTAAAACGCTCACAACACGAGCTGGATTACCTGGCGCATCACGACCCGTTAAGCAACCTGCCCAACCGCCTGCTGTTCACCGAGCGTGTCGAACACGCCCTCGAACGTGCCAAACACGATGAGCTGAGTGGTGCGGTGCTGTTGATCGACCTCGACCACTTCAAGCACATCAACGAAAGCCTCGGCCACACCATTGGCGATTTGCTGCTCAAGGACGTCGGCGAGCGCCTTAGCCAACAGCTCGGCAAACGCATGACGCTCGCGCGCCTGGGCGGCGACGAGTTTGGCCTACTCGATGAAAGCTGCAGCAGCGCCGAACAGGCGGCAGTGATTGCCCAACGTCTACAGGCCTGCCTGACCCAGCCCTTCAAAACCAGCCAGCAGGAGCTGTTTATCACCGCCAGCATCGGCATCAGCCTGTATCCCAGTGAGGCCAGTGATGTTGGCCAGGTACTGCGCAACGCGGACTCCGCGCTGTTCAAGGCAAAAAACAGTGGCCGCGAAAGCTATGCTTTCTACAGCCAGGAACTGACCGAACACGCGCGCCAGCGGGTCGAGCTGGCCAGCGCCCTGCGCCATGCCCTCGATCATCAGGAACTGCGCGTCTATTACCAGCCACTGATCTGCCTGCGCAGCCAGGAGATGATCGGCGTCGAAGCCCTGGTGCGCTGGCAGCATCCGCAACGCGGGCTGGTGGCGCCCGGCGAATTTATCCCGATTGCCGAAGAGACCGGATTGATCGGCGCCATCGACGCCTGGGTGCTGGAACAGAGTTGCCGGCAGATGGTCGCCTGGCAACTCGCCGGACATCAGCTGAGGTTTGTCGCGGTGAATGTCTCCAGCCGCCTGTTCGGCCGTGGCGAGCTCGACCTGCGGGTGGCCGAGGTATTGCGCGATACCGGCCTCGCCCCGGCGCACCTGGAGCTGGAAGTCACCGAAAGCGCGGTGATGGAAAACCCCGACGCAGCCCTGGCCTTGCTCGAACGCCTGCGCGCCCTCGGTATACGCCTGGCCATCGATGACTTCGGCACCGGCTACAGCTCCCTGGCACGCCTCAAGCGTCTGCCGGTACACAAACTCAAACTCGACCAGAGCTTTGTCAGCGGCCTGCCGCATGATCAGGATGATATAGCCATCACCCGCGCGGTGATCGCCCTCGGCCACAGCATGGGCCTCAAGGTGCTGGCAGAAGGGATTGAACAGCTCGAACAGGCCGAATTGCTCCAGAAACTCGGCTGCGACCACGCCCAAGGCTATTATTTCGGCCGTCCGCAACCTGCAAAGCAGCTGGCCACACACTTGGCACTGAGCGCCGCAACAACGAACTAAGGCACCCCGTATGCGGATCATGATTCTGGAAGACGACAGCTGGATCGCCGATCTACTCAAGCAGATCGTCCTCAGCCTGCGCCCCTGCTGCCAGGTGGTATGCCTGGAGAACGTCAGCGCGGCCCTGCGCGAATGGCAGCAGCGCCCGGCCGACATGGTCATCTGCGACTGGAACCTGCCGGATGGCCCCGGCACGCGCCTGCTCGAGCAGGTACGCCGCGACAACAGCAGCACGCCGCTGGTGGTGATCACTGGCCGCTCCGACCGCGCCAGCGTACTGGCCGTGCGTGCCCTGAAAATCAGCACTTTTATCAGCAAACCCTTCCAGGCCGCGCATGTTGCGGCTTGCCTGGCAACCCTATTGCCCGCAGACAACGACGAGCAGCCATCCCAGGCTAGCAACACCCCGCACGACCTGCTCGACCACCTGCGCAGCCTGCCCAGCAGCGCCTTGCAATTACCACTCAAGGCGCATGTGCGTGATCGTCTGCTGCAAAACTTCAAGGGCGAGCAGATCGACCTGCGCGAGCTGGCCAACGAGTGGCAGCACGATCCAGCACTTAGCGCGCGCCTGCTCGCCGTGGCCAACAGCAGTGCCTACAACCAAGTCGAAAAACCCTGCACCAATCTACTTGAGGCGCTGCACAAACTCGGCGCGATCAACAGCCTCAACCTGGCACTGAGCCTGGCCCTACGCCAATGCAGCGCGCTGGATAACGCCCTGCTGCGCCTGTTTGCCCAGGCGCATCTGGACAGTACCGAGCAGCTGATCGAACGCAGCACCCACCTCGCCCGTCAGTGCGCCATGGACCCTGCCCCCTTCCATACCGCCGCGCTGTTACACCGTATGGGCGAGCTCTGTGTGCTGTATCTGGCGCAGGTGTGGCAGGACAGCGGACAAAGCTTCAGCGAGGCCCAGGTTATGCAGGCACTCGATCAGTTCAGCAGCCCCTTTGCCATCAGCATCAAGGCCCAATGGCACTTGCCAATGCAGCTGCGCGAGCTGATCGGCGCGTGCTACAACCTGCCGGCCAATAACGTCAAACGCGAGAACATCCTCATGCGCCTGGCCGCCTGCGAACTCAACAGCGCACCTGATGACCCTGAGCTGGCGCGCCTGCGCCGACTGGCGGGGCTGAGCTGAGTGACGTTCTGCATGCCTAGCCAGGCGATGGAGCGGATGGATGCTTAAGCCATTCAAACCCAACACCATCCACTGGATTGTCGGCCTCGGCAGCCTGGGCCTGGCGCTGTTTTTCAGTGTGCTCGGCGGCTTTGCCCTGAATGAGCGGGAAACCCTGTGGAACCTGCAAATCGCCAAGCAGCATGAACTGCAAAGCCTGACCCTGCGCAACAGCCAGCAGGAGCTGCAGCAACAGGCGCAGCTGCTGGCCGAAACCATTGCCGCCGACTCCTGGCTGGTCGAGCTGGTGCGCCAGGCCTATGCGCTGCAAAGCAATGATCCGACAGACACACACAGCCTGAGTGCCATCCGCAGCCAGTTGTACACCCGTATCGCCCCGCGCTGGCGCAACCTGCAAGGCATCCGCCCGTTCGCCCTGTATGTGCATCTGGCGCCTACGGCCGAGGTGCTGCTGCGGGTGCATAAGCCGCAGTGGTTTGCTGACTTCCCTGCTGCACAGCGGCCCATGCTGCTCGACAGCCTGAACTATGGGGTGGCAACTGCAGGCCTGGCGACCAGTGGCGACAACCTGAGCATGCGCGCCATCGTGCCCCTGCAGGTGGAAAGCCCAGCAGGCCTGCTGAGTGTCGGCGCGCTGGAGGTGAGCCTGGATGTGCTGAGCAACCTGCAACAGCTGGACCGCGAACTGGATGCAGGAGTGGCCTTACTGATCAAGCGCCAACTACGAGCGCCAGGCAGTAGCGGTGAAACGTTGCGCGCACCGGTTACAAAGCGCAATCAATGGCACCTGGCAGGTTATTCCCAGGTGCAGGTGCAGCGCTGGCAAACACAACATCGTCTGCCAGACCCCGAAGCAGGCAATACCTTCAAGCTACTCGACGTTCAAGGCCGCACCTACCTGCTCAACCAGGTGTATTTGAACGGCTATCAGGCTGATCCTGCCAATATCGGCAGCCCGCTACTGGCCCTGACCTGGCGCGATATCACCGCGCTGTACAACCTGCACCAGCGCGACAAGCGCTGGCTGGTAATCAAGTGGCTGCTGGCCTGGCTCGCCGCGGAAATGCTCTTGCTGTTGCTGTTGCAGGCCACAAGGCACAGCAGCCAACTGGTCATGCGCCGCCACCACGCCGAGCTGCAAAACAAGCACCAGCAATCTGAAGAGTCGCGCCAGTTGCTGGCATTGATTACCCAGACCCAGGCGGCCTATATCAACGCGGACAACCAGCGCGAGGCTTTCGACACCCTGCTCGGGCGCATTCTCGAGGTCAGCGCCAGCCAGTTCGGCTTTGTCGGGGAAATCCGCCATGACGAAGCCGGCACGCCTTTTCTGCGCACCTTCGCCATCAGCAATATCGCCTGGGACGCACAAAGCCGCGCCTTCTATGCCGCCCATGCGCCGCAGGGCCTGGAATTTCGCAACCTCGACACCCTGTTCGGCCAGGTGATCCGCAGCGGTCAGATGCTGATCAGCAACGACCCGATCAATCACCCGCACAGCGCTGGTCTGCCGCCGGGGCATCCGCCCTTGCTGGCGTTTGCCGGCCTGCCCATTCACGCCAACGGCGAGCTGCGCGGCATGCTCGGCCTGGCCAATCGCACAGGCGGCTACGACGAACAGTTCGCCGCCCAACTGCAACCGCTGCTGACCACCCTCGGCCAGTTACTTGAAGCCCTGCGTCGCGATACCCAGCGCACGCAGACCCAGCAGCGCATGCAGCGCCAGCAGGCAGCCCTGCGCGCGCTCAACGAGATTGCCGCACTGCCGAAACTGAGCACCCACGAGCAACTGCGCCAAGCCCTGCAGCTGGGCGCCGAGTTCTATGGCATGCCGATCGGCATCATCAGTCAGATCGACGCGGACACCTACCAGGTCAGGGTGCAGGTGTCGCCGCCCGATACCCTGCAGGACGGCCAGTGCTTTACCCTCGGCGACACCTATTGCAGCATCACCCTGCGCAGCAACGATGTGCTGGCCATTGCAGCCATGGGCCAAAGCGAACATGCCGCACACCCCTGCTACCCACTGTTCGCCCTGGAAAGCTATATCGGCACCAGTATCTGGGTCGCTGGCAAGCGCTTCGGCACCCTGTGCTTCGCCTCAAGCGAAGTGCGCAGCACAGCGTTTGACGATGCCGACGAAGAATTCATACGCCTGTTCGCCCGCTGGGTCGGCGCCACCCTGGAGCGCATGCGCCATGAAGAGCAGACGCGAGAGGCACGACGCTTCCTGCAAGCGGTGCTCGACTCGGCCACCGGCGTGGCGATCATCACCAGCGACTGCGACGGCCTGATCACCCTGTTCAATTCCGGCGCCGAACGCCTGCTGGGTTATCGCAGCGCAGAAGTGATCGGTCGGCACAGTCCGGCGCTGTTCCACTTGGCCGAGGAAATACAGGAGCGTGGTCAGCAACTAAGTCATCAGTTCGGCACTGAAGTCAGCGGTTTTACGGTGTTTACTCGCCTCCCCGACCTGGGCGAGCCGGAAACCCGCCAGTGGACCTACCGGCGCAAAAACGGCGAGCAACGCATCGTCAACCTCACCGTCAGCGCCATGCGGAATGCCGAAGGGGTGATCACCGGTTACCTGGGCATCGCCAGCGATATCAACGACCTGCAGCAGACCACCCGCGCCCTGCAAAAAAGCGAAAGTCGTTTCCGTGGCCTGGTCAGCAGCCTGCCAGGCGCGGTGTACCGCTGCCGCAACGATGCCGACTGGTCGATGAGCTACCTCAGTGAAGAAATTCAAGCGTTCAGCGGCTACCCGGCTAGCGACTTTATCAACAACCGCGTACGCAGCTTTTCCAGCGTGGTGCATCCCGACGACCTGCCCATCACCTACCGCGCAGTAGCTGCTATCGA
Source organism: Pseudomonas anguilliseptica (assembly GCF_900105355.1). Lineage (NCBI taxonomy): Bacteria > Pseudomonadati > Pseudomonadota > Gammaproteobacteria > Pseudomonadales > Pseudomonadaceae > Pseudomonas > Pseudomonas anguilliseptica. Next base: position 2,101,449 of record NZ_FNSC01000001.1, on the reverse strand, counting down.
GCGCCAGGAATCCTTCGAGCTGACCTACCGCCTGCTGCATGCCGACGGCCACAGCGTCTGGGTACGGGAAAAGGGCCGCGGCGAATACGATAACCACGGCGAGCTGCAATGGATTTCCGGCTTTATCTGGGACATCAGCGACCGCAAGGCGGTGGAGGATCAGCTGCGCCTTAGCCAGCAGCGCTTCAGCAACGCGTTCAGCCTGGCGCCTCAGGGCATGGCTCTGGTCTCGCTGCAAGGGCAGTGGCTGGAAGTTAATGATCAACTCTGTGAAATGCTCGGCTACAGCCGCGAGCAGTTACTGTGCAGCGACTTCCAGCAGATCACCCACCCAGACGACCTGGAAGCCGACTTGCAGCATATTGAGGAGCTGCTAGCCGGTGAGATCAGCACCTACCAGATGGAGAAACGCTACCTGGACAGCCAGAGGCGGATCATCTGGGTACTGATGAGCGTATCGCTGGTACGCGACAGCGACGATAAGCCGGTGCACTTCGTGGTGCAGATTCAGGACTTCAACGAGCGTATCGCTTCAGAAATGGCCATTAGGGAACGCGAGGACTACCTACGCGCCCTGCTCGACAACGTGCTCGACGCGATTATTACCATCGATCAGCAGGGCTATATCGAAACCTTCAACCACGCTGCCGAGCGCATCTTCGGCTACAGCCACCTGGAGGTGTCCGGGCACCGCGGGACCTTGCTATTGCCCGAACCACAGCGCTCGATGCGCGCACGCTACCTCAGCCACTTCCTGAAAACCGGCATCCAACAGATGCTCGGCAAGGAAATCGAGCTGACCGCCATGCGCAGCAATGGCGAGACATTCACCATCGAGCTGGCCATCTCGCAGATCAGCCACCAGGGCGAGCGGCGTTTTATCGCGGTAATCCGGGATATCGAAGAGCGCAAACGCATCGAGCGAATGAAAAACGAATTCGTCTCCACCGTCAGCCACGAACTGCGCACCCCGCTCACCGCCATCTCAGGCTCACTTGGCCTGATCAATGGTGGCGTGCTGGGCGAAGTACCTGAGGCTATTCAGCAGATGCTACAAATCGCCCAGGACAACAGCCAACGCCTCAACCTGCTGATCAACGACCTGCTCGATATGGAAAAGCTGGTGGCCGGCAAGATGCTTTTCGAGCTGCACGATGAAGCGCTGCAACCACTATTGGAACAGGCCATCGAAGAAAACCAGCCATACGCCAGCCACTACCAGGTGCAACTGCAGCTACAAGGCCCGCCGACCCAGGCCCGCGTGCGCGTCGACAAACTGCGTCTGGCCCAGGTACTGGCCAACCTGCTATCAAATGCGGCGAAGTTCTCGCCTCAGGGGCAAACAGTGGAAGTGCGGGTAGAGCAACACGACGCGCTTGTCCGCGTCAGCGTGACCGACCACGGCCCCGGTGTGCCGGAAAATTTCCAGGCGCGGATTTTCAGCAAATTCTCCCAGGCCGACGCCACCGACACCCGGCAGAAAGGCGGCACTGGCCTGGGCCTGGCGATCAGCAAGGAAATCATCGAACGCATAGGCGGAAAGATCGGTTTCCACTCCAGCCCCGGTCACGGCGCGACTTTCTGGTTCGAACTGGCTACCCTGGCCCTAGAGACGACGCCCGAATCGCCCGCCAGCCCCGAGGAAAATCGGCATGCCTGAGTTGCAACGCATCCTGCACGTGGAAGACGATCCATCGATCCAGGCCGTAGCCAAGCTGGCACTCGAAGCGGTGGGCGGCTTTCAGGTGCTCAGCTGCTCATCCGGTCGGGACGCGCTGGATCAACTGCAGGGCTTTGCTCCGGACTTTATCCTGCTGGATGTGATGATGCCGGACATGGACGGCCCACAAACCCTGGCGCAGATCGCCCGGCTGATCGACATCAACCAGGTGCCAGTGGCCTTTATGACCGCCAAGGTGCAACCGACGGAAGTCGCCCATTACCGTAGCCTCGGCGCCCGCGACGTGATCATCAAACCCTTCGACCCCATGCAGCTGGCCGCGCAGGTGCGCAAGATCTGGAGCCTGGCCCTTGAGTAAAGGCAAAAACACCGCCGATGAACTGCAGCAACATCTGCAGCAGTTGAGCAATGCCTTCGCCGTGCGCCTGCAGGTAGAACTGCCCGCCCTCGCACAGAACGCCGAACGCCTGTTGCACGCCGCCGACCCGCAGGAGCAGCTGCAGCACCTGCAAAGCCTGCGCGACCAATTGCACAAGCTGGCCGGCGCCGCTGGAACCTTCGGCTTCAGCAGCCTCGGCCAGCGCGCCCGCGAGCTGGAACTGGAAGCCGATCAGTGGCTGGAAACCCTGCAGCAGGAACAACAGAGCCTGCAGGACTTCAGCCGCAGCCTGCAGCAACTGGCGCGCCAACAGTTTCAGGCCGAACGTAGCCAGGAAACCGCTACCCGCACGGTCAAGCCGCCGCGGCCGAACAGCAGCGCGCGGCGCATCTATATCCTCGAAGACCAGTTGTCGATTGGCGAAAACATGCGCCTGACGCTGAACAATTTCGGCTATCACGCCGAGCACTTCAGCCGCATCAGCGAGCTCGACGCCGCGCTGCAAGAGCAACTGCCCGATGCGCTGATCGTCGACGTCAACCTGCCCGACGAAAGCCTCACCGGCCTGGGATATGCCGCCAGTCTGCAACAGCGCCTGGACGAACCGCTGCCGCTGCTGGTGATCACCACCCAGGACGATTTCGCCACCTACCTGGAAGCCGTGCGTGTTGGCGCCATGGTTTTTTTCACCAAGCCGGTGGACATTCCGCAACTGGAGAACCGCCTGGAGCGCTGCTTCGCCCAGCAACAGGGCGAGCCGTATCGGGTGCTGATCATCGACGACGACCTCGAGCTGGCCAGCCGTTTCAGCCTGATTCTGCGCGGCGCCAATATGCTGGTGGAGATGCTTCACGAGCCCGCCGACATCTTCGCCAGCATGCGCAGCTTTAACCCCGAGGTAGTCCTACTGGACGTCAGCATGCCCGGTTGCACCGGCCCAGAGCTGGCGCAGATCATCCGCATGAACGACGACTGGCTGCGCGTGCCGATCATCTACCTGTCGGCAGAAACCGATATCAACCGTCAGATGAACGCACTGATCAAGGCCGGCGATGACTTCGTCACCAAACCGATTTCCGACAATGCCCTGGTCGCCGCCGTGTTCTCCCGCGCCCAGCGCGCGCGCCTGTTGAGCAATGCGCTGGCGCGCGACAGCCTCACCGGGCTGCTCAAGCACGCCGATATCAAGGAGCAGGCAGCGGTCGAACTGGAACGCGCACTGCGTAGCGGCAAGCCGGCCAGCGTGGCGATGCTGGATATCGACTTCTTCAAGAAGGTCAACGACAGCTACGGCCATGCCGCCGGTGACAACGTGATTCGCGCCCTGGCCAACCTGCTGCGCCAACGCCTGCGACGCATCGACAGCCTGGGCCGCTATGGTGGCGAAGAATTCCTCGTGGTACTGCCGGACTGCCCGTCGGATCAGGCATTGCGCATCCTCGATGAAATTCGCCAGCGCTTTGCCGAGCTGCAGTTTATCGCCCATGGCCAGCAGTTCTCGGTAACCCTGAGCGCTGGCATCGCCTCCACCGAAGCCCCCCGGCGAGTGCCGACGACCTGCTGGATAAGGCCGACCGCGCGTTGTACGAGGCCAAACACAACGGCCGCAATCAGGTGCGCTGAAGCTGACCATGAGCCTGGATATTCGCGCCTGCGACGCCGCGCAGCTACCCATGGACCTGCTGCTGGAAGCCGATCCGCATCTGCCGCATGTACAGGCCTACCTGGCGGCCGGCCATTGCTACCGCGCGCAACAGAATGGCGTGACTGTCGGCGCCTATGTGCTGCAGGCGCGCAGCCTCGGCACGCTGGAGCTGATGAATATCGCCGTCGCGCCGAACTGCCAGGCCCAGGGCATCGGCACACAGCTGCTGCAACATGCTCTGCACAGCGCCAGGCAGTTGGGCGCTACACGCCTGGAAGTCGCCACCGGCAGCTTCGGCCACCAACTGACCTTCTACCAGCGCGCCGGCCTGCGGGTGTACGCGGTCGAACCGGATTACTTCCTGCAACACTACCTCGAGCCACTATTCGAACAGGGCCTGCAGCATAGGGATCGCCTGCGTCTGGCTATCGACTTCGGCTAGTTCAGGTGTCTTCTCGCTTGGCTTTATGAAATTTATCACGTAGATTTTCATGAAATTAACCAAATAGAATTTCATGAGGCGCGCCATGTTCAGACAATCCGCCCAGCATATCGGCACCTACTACGCCGGCACCTATCCGGGTCCGATCCCGCTGCGGCCGCGCCTGCAGGAAGCGTTGCAGCGTGAGGTGCTGATTATCGGTGGCGGTTTCAGCGGGCTGCACACGGCGCTGCGCCTGGCCCTGGCGGGCAAGAAGGTCGTGGCTTGGCCAAGAACACGGCGCAACTGGTGACGCTGTTCGCGCTGTCGAACCTGTGGATGGCACGCCGACATTTACTGACCAATGCAGGAGAGGTGCGCCTGTAATGCGGGAAATGGCTGCCGCGAGCTACTCGCGGCGGCTAAAAACACAGAAATGAATGGGTAATCTGATCGTTTTTGATCGATTTGCCGCTTTCAAAATCGGCGGGGCTGAAGTCAGCCAGAAATACATGGCTACTTCAGACCATCCCTAGGCCTGGAACGCGCCCGCCGCCTGTGGGACAGCATGGTCTGGGCCGCCGAGGAAATGCGCGAGCTGCCCGAACGGCACAACTTTGATATCGACTACCACACCGGCGCGATCTACACCGCCGTGCTGCCACGCCGCGTGCGCCAGCTGCAGGAAAGCCTGGAAGAAGCCGAGCAGAAATACGGCTATACGCAGCTGAGTTTTATCCCCAAGGACGAACTGCCGCAGTGGATCGCCAGCCCGCGTTACCTGGCTGCCCTGCATGACCGCGGCGCCGCCCACCTCAACCCGCTGAAACTGGCCCAGGGGCTGGCCGATGCCTTCGAGAAAGCCGGCGGCAAGATCTTCGAGCAGAGCAAGGCGCTGAACTATCAAGAAACGGCAGACGGTTATCTGGCACGCACCGAACAAGGCGAGATTCGCAGCGATCTGCTGGTACTGGCCTGCAACGCCTATATCGACAAGCTCGATCCACAACTGTCGAAGCGCCTGCTGCCGGTCGGTTCCTACCAGGTCGCCACTGCGCCACTGGACCCTCAGCTGGCGCGCTCGCTGTTCCCACGCGGCACCTGCGCCATCGATAACCAGTTCGTACCGGACTATTTCCGCGTCACCCCGGACAACCGCCTGCTGTTCGGCGGCGGCTGCACCTACCTCGGCGGTATTCCGGCGGACGTGCCGGCAGCCACCCGGCCGTATCTGGAGCGGGTGTTCCCGCAACTGCGCGGCGTGCAGATCGACTATGGCTGGGGCGGGCATATCGACTGCACCATGCACCGCACCCCGGACGTCGGCCGCAGCGCTCAGAAGTACTGGCTACAAGGCTTCTCCGGCCACGGCATCCTGCCGACCCTGGCCGCCGCCCGTGCGGTCAGCGACGCGATCCTCGGCGACAGCGAGCTGCTCGAGTTGTACCAAGGCCTGAGCAACCCGCGCTTCCCCGGCGGCGACCTGCTCGCTGCGCCCATCGAGGCCGTGGGCAAGGCCTGGTATCGCCTGCGTGACGTTATTTAAGGAAGGTGCCCATGGACATGCAGGAAGAAATCGAAGGCCTGGCGATCCTGATCCGCGACCTGCGCAAGCACAAGAACCTCACCCTGGGTGAGCTGGCCGCACGCATCGACCGCTCGGTGGGCTTTCTCTCCCAGGTTGAACGCGGCCTGTCGCGCCCGACTGTGGCCGACCTGACGGCAATCAGCGAAAGCCTCGGCGTGCCGACCACCTATTTCTACAGCCTGAGCAAGCCTCGTGCTGTGCCCTGGGTCACCCGCCCCGGCGAGCGCCGCACGCTGTACTACGCCGGCGGCATCACCGATGTACTGGCCTCGCCGACCATGTCGGGCGGTTTCTCCATGCTCGAAAGTCGCCTGGCCCCCGGTGCCACCAGCGGCGATGGACATTTGAACGACAGCTCCGAACAGGGCGGCTTTGTCCTCGAAGGCGAGCTGACGATCTGGTACGGCGACGCTGCCGAGCCGGTCACCCTCGGCCCGAATGACAGCTTCCAGCTGCCGCCGCACGCGCAATTTCGCTACGCCAACCTCACCGACTTACCCACACGAGTGCTCTGGATCTTCACCTGATCCGCGCAGATACCCCCATGACAATAACAACAGCATTCCCCGACCTGCTCAGCGAAGTCCGCGCCTTCCGCAGCGCCCACCCCAAGGTGCGTTATGTCGACCTGATCAGCCTGGATATTCCCGGACATTTCTACGGCAAGCGCTACCCCATCGAGATGCTGGAGAAGGTCGCCGCCGGCAGCCCGCTGAAAATCCCGCAGAACTGCGTGCTGCTCGGCGTGCAGGGCGGCCTGCACCCGATTGGTGATTACTGCTTCAACGACGGCGACCCGGACGCGCCGCGCCGGCTGATCCCTGGAACGCTCAAACCGGTGCGCTGGGAAAACCAGCCGCTGGCGCAGATGCTGATCAGCTCCGATGGCACCGAAGCACCGATCGAATTCGAGCCCCGTGAAGTGCTCGCCCGCGTGCTCAAACGCCTGGAAGCGCGAGGCATCCGCCCGGTGGTGGCGTTCGAGCTGGAGTTCTACCTGTTCGACCGCAAGCTGCAGGACGGCCTGCCGCAGTTCCCCCGCGACCCGCTGTGCGACGATGCCGACGATGCCGACGACCAGCCGAATATGCATATCGAACGGCTGTCGCGCTTCGCCGATGTGCTGCACTAGATCGTCGACGCTGCCAATGAACAGGGCGTGGACGCCAATGTGATTACCGCCGAACTCGGCCCCGGCCAGTTCGAGATCAACTTCGGCCATTGTGACGACGGTCTGCGCGCCGCCGACTGGGCCGCCCTGTTCTGTCGCAGCACCCGCGGTGTGGCGCTCAAGCACGGCCAGCGCGCCAGCTTTATGAGCAAGCCCTACCTGCACGCGCCGGGCAGCGGCATGCATGTGCACGTCAGCCTGTACGACGACGCAGGTAACAACCTGCTGGCCGCCGACGAACAACGACCGCTGCGCCATGCGGTGGCCGGCTGCCTGGAGTTGCTGCCGCACTGCATGCCGATCTTCGCCGCCAACCACAACGCCTTCCGCCGCTATGGCGCCATGGTCAACGCCGCCAGCCGCGCCAGCTGGGGCTTCGAGGACCGCCTGGCCGGCGCCGACGCCAACCCTTATCTGGTGCTGGCGGCGATCCTCACCGGTATGGAACATGGCCTGGATGCCGGCAGGGAACCCATCGCACCGCTCAACGAGAACCGCCAGAGCGGCATCGACTTTCCCCAGGACATGCTCGGCGCGGTCAGTGCCATGCGCGACCACCCGGTAGTCAACCAGGGTCTGGGCAGTGAGTTCGTGATGGTCTATTGCGAGAACAAGCGCCAGGACCACCTGGCCTTTATGCAGGAAGTGAGTGCGCGGGAATACCGCTGGTTTATGTAACAGGTCGTTGAAAATTACCTACGTTGGCAATACTGCGTTAAAAACAGGCTCGGAATGCTCATTTACAGCTCGTAAACTCCGCTTCCTCGCCTGTTTTTGCCTTGTCTTGCCGGCCTCGCCTACGTTTTCAACAACCTGCAAACCGTAACTGCGCCGCGCGCCCGTTGCCTTGGCAGCGGGCGCGCGACTTCAACGCAGCAGATACACCGCCAACCCGGCCAGCGCCGACACCAGCAGCACCTCCATCCCCCCACGCTTGAAGCGCAGCAGCGCCGCCGCCACGGCCAGCAGTGCCGACGGCCAGTCAACGCTGCCGGCAAAGTGTAAGCGCGCAGCGGTTTTGGCACCGCCTTGCATGCTATTTGGCATCGCGCGGCGTGCGCCTCACCGGTAAATTTTGCGCGGTGTTTGGCACCTGGGCAAGCCGGCGATGCCTGCGCCGATCTGGAAGAGGTTGGCCGGGCTTTGGGTAGGGCAACGGGGCAACCTTGCAGCGCTTCAGCCAGGACTGCTTAACCATATAGATGTAGCGGAACTGCCTGAGCCTGTGGATGGTTGCACGGCCTAGGTTCTCTCGCAGGTACTGCGCTCGCCCACCACTGGCTTTGTGCCGGCTTAACAGCTGGCTGTGGTAGGTCTCGCCGTCCAGCTCGTAGAAGCTTGTCCAGTGGTGGCCAAAGTAATGGAAGTTCGCGGCCTGATAGACAACTCCCCAAGCCCCGCAGCGCTCATCCGCGAAGGACTGAATCCAGGCCACGGTTGGGCATGCTCGTCTGATGTACTTGAAGCAGTAGCTCAGCGCCCGACTTTCGCTGTTGCGGGGCGCTACGTCATCGAGCCACATGCGGTTTAACTCCAGGTACTGGCCTATCTCCGTGCCTGCCACGATCTTGTCGGCCGCCCTCGGGTTGAGGGCATAGCCGAACTGCAACACGCCACGCATAACCCCATCCACCCAAACGCCCAGGTGAATAAAGCTATTGGCGACAATGCGCCTGGAGTAGTGGTTGGCCCTGATGATGCCAACCGCCTCGACCCTGGGGATGACCGCGATATAGAAGTCGCGGTGCCCAAAGCCAGCGGTGGCGTCAGCCCCTTCAATGAAGCCTGGCTGCGTTGTTGTCGGCGCAGTGAACGTGCCTGGGTGTTGCGGGTGATACGAGGGTTTCTGTTTTGCCACGAGTCGTTTCCATATTTGGAGACGCTCGTGGGCGTTCAGGGGGGCAGCTCGTGGCTGTCTGACTATTAAGTGTCCGGCAGCGCGGGCACTTGACTTGTAGGGTGTAGCACCCGCTAACGCGGACAAGTAGGCGGCTACAGCCGCCACAACGTATGTCAATCATTCTGCAAAAAAGCCTTATTTCAGATAGGCTTGCCCCGCTCTCGCGAGAGTGGGAGGGCCTTGGCTGGCTTGCAGGCTTGGACTGCTGGCTGGCGGTCAGTTCTGGTGCTGGAACACGAGAACTGGCCGCCCTCTCTTACATCAAATTCAATAACTCCAGTGGCCGTTCTGGCCGCTGGTATGGGTGGGCGAGCATCCATAGGTGTTGCGGTGTGATGCGTCCGACCATGTCTTGGCGGAATATCGGCGATCCGCTCTGGGCGAAGGCCCAAGGCACTAGCTCACTGCAAAACCAGCTGTCGTCTTCTTGCCAATCCCGGTTGCGGGCTACCAGGCCGGCAATGCCTGACCAGTCATAGGGCTTGCCCAACTGGCTGCGGGCGGCGGCGATCACGGCGGCCGGATTGGCGGCCGGGAACTTGACCAGGGCGGCGCGGCTGGCCAGGGTCAGACGGCGCTCAAGACTTTCCGCGACAACGCCCTTTAAGGCGATGGCTCCGATCAGTACCGGCGCAGTGCCCAAGTCATCGACCAGGTCAACGTGCGACCAAGCCGACCAGGTGGCGGCGCGAATAGCAACGCTGCCAGGGTGGTGGCGGCGGGTAAATAGAACGCGAACGGAGCCCATAGTTAAGCTCCCACCGCGTTATTACCCACACCTGCCACGGCGGCCTCGATGCTGGCGATGGTTTCCGCTGCGATGTCCTGGGCTTGCTCGATGTTGCCTGCGGCCATGGCCGTACGAATCATTTCCTTGGCATTCAGACGCACGGTGCGCAGTTGCACCAGGGCGGCGTTGTATTGGGCGGCCTCGCGCAGGATGTCATCTGCTGCTTGCTGGGCTGTGCGGCCGTTGATGGCCCAGGCCGCGACCATTGGCGGCACAGCGCCCTGGTAGTTGGCGGCGGCGAAGGTCTGCGCATCGGTGGCGGCACGCTCGTACTCAACGGCTCGCAGCGGGTCACCGGCGACTTTGGCGCGGGCCTTGTCAGCTGCGGCATCGACTGAACTGCATATGGCGGCAGCCGATAGTGGTTGCACTGGCGGATCAATCAGGATCGGCAACCCTTCAGAGTCGTGGCCTCTAACCTTGCCCAGTGGAGGGTTGGCAATGACCGAGAGATAGCGCTCCTCGGTGATTGGAACGGCATCGCCCGGCATTTGGTTTTGGTGGACACCCGCCAAATAGGTGCAGCCGGTAGTCTTACTGTAATAGCGCATTTTCTGCTTCCTCTTAGTAACCGAATCCAACCCAGACGGCCGTGAAGTTGCCCGCGTTGCCGCCATAAACCCATTGGTTCTCCACCTGGAATGAGGTCGTACCAACGTTGGCAACGCCGTATGACTGGCAGTGATCAGTCTGGGTGGCAGGTGCTTTGTAGTTCGTTAGAACCGCGAAGCAGGCATTCGGGAATGCGATGGGATAGCTGACTGTTAGGCGGGCGTCATACGTCACCGCCCCAGAGGTTCCCCATTGGACGATCAGCCCGCCCAGCCAGGTCGGGAATGTGATGTAGCCATTCGCCGTGAGACTCATGGAGAATCCGAAACGAAGCTTCTTGGGTGTGACGGCAACATCATCGAGCGTTCCCGCATTGACCTCTGCTTGAGTGCCAATCCGCAGGATGCCTTTCAGCACTTCTGTAGCCGTTGCTATCGCCGCGATTGCAGCTTGCACAAAGCCCGTAGAGGCGGCCTGGGTGTTATTAGTCCCAGGCGCAGCAGTTGGCACTGTCGGCGTGCCGGTGAGCGCAGGGCTGGCCAGTGGTGCAGCGCCCAGCGTGGTGCGCGCAGCTGCTGCATCGGCGTCATCCAGCAGGGTACGGATAAAGGCTGAGAGCGCGGTCAGTGCGAAAGCATCCGGCCCTGTCGAGTAAATCATCTGATTCGCGGCGGTGCCCAGCGAGGCCAGAGCTGTGAGGGTTGCGTCTTGCGGCTGCTTGTTAGCAAGACCGGCGCTGATCAAGGCCTGAACGGCGGCCAAAACCTGGGCATCATCTTCAACATCCGGCTCCAATGCGGCTGCTTGAAGCAGAGCAATCAACTCACGCTGAATTGTGGTCAGCCAAGCTGCCTTGATTAAAGTGGACGGAACACCTCCGGCCGCACTGCCTTCTGTAAATTCACCCGCTGGCGTTGCCGTCGCGGTGCTGTCGCTGATCTTCTGCATCAGTTGTCTCCATAGCCGAAGATGAGGATGGATTCGGCGGGCCTCATTTGACCCAGCCGACATTCGAGAGCCTTGTTACCCCAGGCAGCGAGCGGGGCTCCCGCACCGGCTAAGCCGGCAGCTGCATGGGTGACCGTTACGGCTGGGGCATTAACACGCCAGGTAAATGACCAGTCGCCGCCGTTGACGGCGTCACCCGCACGGGCCAGGCCGGCGCGTGCGGGACGAAAGACAGTGATGGTGATGTCGTAACCAAGGGCCTTGGCCAGCGCGATAAAGAAAGGACGACTTTGACCGCCACGACTTTGCAGCTTGCTGAGAACAGCCTGCACACGCTGCCGAACGGTCTGCTGCTCGCCGGCCAAGCACGGATCGGGCAAACGCAGTACACGCTCCCAATCCGCTAGGCCTTCGCCGCTGTCGGGAAATATCGTCAGATAAACGTTCTCGGCGCTTTTCTCCCCGTCTTCGAGAGCCGCAGCCTCTGCCTCGATGACAGCGGAAAGACGCGGGGCGTTGCTGTCATACGAAACAGGTGGGAGCAATAACCGCAGTTGGTCAGCCAGGCGCGTCACGGCATCAACTCAAGAGTGATGGTGCCTGGGCGAATCCAGCCGATTTGGGCAGGGTCGTCCGACGCGGCCACATTGCCCGCAGGCGTATTCACCACTCGATCAGACACACCTGGCAGGTTGTTGATCATCGCCTCGATCTGCGAGCGCTTGAGCGGCTCTCGTGGCTTCTTTGCACCGAGCAACGCCGTATAGGCTTTCTGCGCGAAGCCTCGAACTTCCGCTAGCGTGTAGTCGCCATTCAGCTCCACTTGAGCTGTGCTATTCACTGCCCGTTCAACCGGGACGAAAACCCAGATGTCACCAATGACAGTGCACTGATCTTCGATATGCGCCTGGCAGGCGGCGGTTACCTCGGCCGATGGAACGCCATCGCTGCCAGTAATCACCACATCGACAGTTCCGCCGCCACGGCGCTTAGGTAGCACCAGCGCATCAACTACTCCTGGCACTTCTTTGGCCCAGCGTTCGTAGTCATAGGTCGCGCCACCGGCTGGCGGTTCTTGCATGATCTCCAGCAGCCGTACCAGCAGCGACTCGATAGTTTCTTCATCTTCGCCACCGGTCGTGCTGCCAATGAATGCGGCAGCCGCATCCATGCCTAGAGGCGGACTGGTGAGGGTGAGTGCCCCGGTCAAATCATTGAGGGCAGTGCCCGGCGTCTGCGCAACCACGCTCACCGTGGCAGTGCCACCTGTGCCAATCATCGCGCTAGAAGTCGCAGTGAATAGCTCACCGCTGGCCAGGTGCTTGAGCGTGGCGCCCTGGAGCAACTCGACGCCCGGTGCGCCGGTTAGTGCAACGCTGTCGCCAGCGCCTACGGCCAGCTTGAGGAACACACCGCGATCCGCTGCGGTGCGCACCAGTTCGTCTTTGTCGGCTGTGTCAGGGAAAATCTGGCGGTACAGCCAGGCAAGCTTCTGATAGATGCCTTCGATAGCCGCTGCGACGGCGGCCGAGCGGACATAGTGGTCACTGTCCGTGCCGATATCGGCCTCAGGTTGCAGGCTGCGAATGTCACGCAGGATATTGGCAAGGATGCTCTCGAAAGGCGGCGCGCTGTAGGCCATGTCAGATTACCCGTACCAAGTGGCGGAAGACCTGTGGCGCACCGCTGGCATCAACGACCTCGATCAGCATGAGTAACCAGCCGTTGTGCGGCTGCTCGGTGCTGATAGTGATGGTCTTCGCCCGGCCGTCATCGAGCAGCGGCTGTAGTGCTTGCTCTGCGTACTGCCGGGCAAGCTTGCCGATGCGTGACAGGTCTTTACTGCGCTTAAGTTCGTGCAGGCGTGAGCCCAGAGACTTGTCCGCCCACCAACTGCCAAGCGGCGTTGTGAGGCGGATGTAGACGGCGTTAGCCAGCGAGCTGATGCGCTCGCCGCTTAAGTCGCCTGAGGTGGGGTCAATGCCTGCGTCCATAGGCAGGCAGAGTGCCCCGCGTATGCGCGGGGCGGAGTTTCAGCGGGCTTTAAGATCAATCCAGTCAATCGTCGCATACGGCAAAATGCTCGATGCTTACCAGATCGATCCAGAGTTTTCCTTGAGCCGAGCGATTGAGAGTGCCAAAGACCAATATATGCGTCCCCTCTAAGTCGTCGGCGTCTATCCGGTGGTAACTATTAAAAGGACGAAGCTGTTCTTCTGCGAGAGGCACACTTACATCATCCCGCTTTCCGGTATTGATCCAGCGAGTACCGTTCATACCAACGCCGATGTCATAGACCGGCCCCCAGAATCCTTTGAAACGGCCAACATCCGCAGCGCTAATATCCGCAAAATTGACAAATAGCTCCCGTACCGGCCAGGCACCATGATCCGGCAGTTCGATCATTTGTAAGGACTGGCGAAACGCCTGGGAGTATATGAGTGTTTTCAGTAGGGGCCTCAGCCGCCTATGCATCACAGCATTTTGGCGCTGCCCATGCCCAACAAATCGACCGCCCCGCCCAGCATTTGCACCCGGCTCATTAGGCCCGAAAGGCCCAGCTGGAGCGCCACCAAACTGTACGTCGATGACTATATGATTACCGGGGTTTTGAAGGATATCCCGGTCAGGGCCGCCGCCTGGCCCACTATTACTTTCAGGTGCCGCGAGCGAACAGTTCTCATGCGGTCTAGCACCAAAGCATGCGGCCTGGCCGCTTTTCGCGCGCTTACGAAAGAAGGCAGGGGTGCTGCATCGATTGCGTCGTTTCACAGCTTTATCTTGGGGCGGGAGATCCTCAAAATCTTTGCCCGTATACTCTTTTCCATCCGCTGTACACAGTGCTACATCCATTGTTACTGCTCCAAACCAAGGAGCCTATGTAATAGCAGATAGCCACTGCTGTGCGCTAGGCCCTGGGCTAGAGCCATGCACATGCCCGTTATAGACTCCCCGATCTGCCTGAATGCTGCGCGTATGGTCAGCAATCTCGCCGTCAGCTTTGATATTGCCGACCACATGAGTATTTCCGCCGATATCAACGTTGCCAGTCTGTTCGATCAGCGGCGTTTCAAAGCGCACCTTTGTACCGGCCTTGACCAGCAGCGTCTCGGTTACCACCTCAATTAACCGGCCACGCTTCAGGTGCACGTAGTCACCTTCATCGGTGTAAAGCGCCACCTCGCCATCCTTGAGCTGAATGCGATAACGGCCATCTTCACTGGCCACTACAACCGTGTGCTTGCTGTTGCCACCTACAGGCAAGGCGATGAACTCGGCCCCGGCCAGCGGTGCCGAGGTGAAGCCATAGTGCTGGAACAGCTCGCCACTGACCGACTCGCCAGCAAGCCCCTGCATCTCTACACCGATCAACTTACCGTGCTTATTGCGAGCGGCCACGGCGCGAAAGGCTTGGCGGAAATTGGCCCGTTCGCGGCCCGCTTGCTCGCGCATCATGCGCGCCATGTTCTTCATCAACTGGCCCTGATCTTTTCGATAAATGCCGCGTCTGCGTCGGCCTTGCCTTTGCGCTTTTTCACTGGATTAGCGTCCAGCACCCAGAGCTTGTCCTCGCGCAGGCGCAGTTCGGTAATGGCCCCCTCGCGGCGGGTCAGGCGCAGGGTGCGGCTCATCAGGAAGTAAGTCGCATCAATCCCGTGCGGTTCACTGCGCACGATGATGCGCTGACCAGGTGCCCACACCTTGCCGTTACCGGCACGGTGTCCCTTTACCACCGCACGAATTTCAAAGCCCTCCAGCCGGCTATCGGCCAACAGCTTGCGGGCACGGGTGGTGGCCATATCCTGGCTTTCACTGGAGCTGTCGATAACCACCTTGGGACGAAAGATGCCGCGCTTGGCCAGCACGTCATCACTGATCACGGAGCGCAGGTGTGAACGGCTGGTGTCGTAGCCGTCATTGTCGTACTGGCCGTGCTGGCCAAGCACGGTGATCTGGCTAAAGCGGTTGGCAATGGAGCGGCGCACGGACAAGCGCTCGACGTTATTGCCCTGACCATCAAGCCGCATTATCAGGGTCGCCACGGGCGCGGCGTTGTAGTCAGGCCCACCTACAACCAGGCGGCCATCCGGCTCCATCCAAGGCCAAAGGCCGTTGGCTTCGGCCACTTGCAATAGCGCCTCCCAGGCTGTCTGGCCCGGCTCGATCTGGATGCGTCGGCGCGTCTTGGCGCTGGCGGCCCGGATATCTACCCGGCTAATACCCAGGGGCTTGACCACCTGCTCGATGATCTCAGCCAGGCCGGCATCACGCATTGCCACAAAGGGTGATGAGCAGTCCACCAACGGCGCAGCCAGGTCGCGGCCATTGATACGGATGAACACCCCGTTACGCGACACATCGTGTTCGAACTCATCAATCTGCCCAGTCAGTACCCGGTCACGCCCGAGCGATAACGTACAAGGGGCACCCTCAGCCAATACATCAGGCAGGCGCACGGTTTCGCGGGTGTATAGCTCCATTTCAAAGGCATCAGCGGGTGTCAGCAGATCGGACTCCACCGACCAGCCGTCCCAGGTGGCATGGGTAACTCCACCAATGGCCAAGCGAATCGTTTCATTCTGCATAAGCGCGCAGCACCTCGCCGGGCGGGATGTTGTGCGGCGTACGCAAGCCAGGGTTAAGGCGCAGCAGTTCCATGGCGCGGTCGTGGTCACCGTACCAGCGGTGAGCCAGCAGGCGCAGGCTGGCCGGCGACTCCACAACACGCTCAAGCAGTGGCGGGCTTTGCAGGATCACTAAGCGCGCACGAGCCTGGATCAATGCCGCGATAGCGCGCAGCGCCTCGATCACCGGCAGAGCTGTTTCCACGCCATACAACCGACGGTGCAGCAAAATGGCGGCCTGCAATAATGCTCGGCCAAGGTTGGCCAGCCCCTCCAAGTCGGCAGGACTCAAGGTTGGGCGCTCGGCTTCGCCCTCAATGATCACCGCCACAGCCTGGGCTTGGGCCAGTGCCAATTCGGTCACCACCAACACCACCAGGCCGAACGCAGTGGCGGCTACCGGGTCAGTAGGCATGGTGTCGGGCAACGACCCAGTCACAAGCTCGCCACCCTGGCGCGCACTGGCCAGCAAGGCCGTCCCTACCTGGGCCGCATCCGTGGTAAGCGAGCCAGCACCTGGCATGCTGGCCGGTACTGCATTACGGGATAGCAGCTCACGTGCCGTACTCGGGGGTTTGAGTTTGCATTGCGCCACGGATCTCGGCTGGTGTGCGCAGCACATCAGTCAGCGGGTCGAACCCACTGGAACTGGTGCCGGCCAACGAGGTGACGCTCGAAACAACGCCCAGAATCTGCGAGCGCAGCTGCTGGAGGCGTAAGCCGATACCTGGCAGCCCCAGTGCCTGCTCAACCAATCCCACCCATCCGCCGCCGATCCAGGACTGCACCTCGGCCATCAGTGAGTCGATCCGGCCCAGCATGTCGAATAGGCCGTCCTGCCACGTCTCGACATCCTCCAGCGCGAGCGTGCCGACATCGACAAACTCGAACTGCCGCTCGAAGAAAGGCTCATCCGGTTTCTGTTCAATGAAGTGCAGGCTCACCTCGGCATAGTCCGGGCGCTCGGCCGAGTGCTTTACATCCCAGGACTGGGCCAGCACGGTGACGCTGCCATAGACCGGGTGCACCAGTTCACCTGGGCCGATCATGTCCAGCGCCAACAGCAGGTTCTGCAACTCAATCTCGTAGTTAACGCCGAACAACACCACGCGCATGGGGAAGTGGCGAGCACCCCGACCTAAGTCCTCGCAAGAGTCACCGTCTCGGTAAGGCGTGCCATGTTGGGCGATAGAGCGCTGCGCTTGCAGGTTCTCATCAACGACGTTGAGCGGCACACCCCGATAGGAGGCATCCAGCAGGGTTTCTGACCAGCTCATTGGCCGCGCCTCATCTGGATATCAGTCCGGCGCTCAACCTCAGCCGTAAACATATGGCTGTCTGTCCGCACCTCCACCACCAGGGGTTTACTCAGCAAAGCAGCCAGGCGGCTTTCCGCAGCACCAGGTGCAGCGCCTTGGCCTGGCGGAACCAGCGCCGCCGAGGTAAGACGGTTTGCCACCCCAGCAGCCCAGCCCTGGGCACCGGCAACCGGGCTGCCATAAGAGGTGAGGCCCGTTTCGTCCTGTGCCAAACGGCGCGCCGAATCATTGAGCCAGGTTTGCCGCTCTGCGTAGGGCTGTCCCGTTGGAGTCTGGTTGTCCAGCTCCATGCGGTTACGGTAGAACGCGGCCTGATAGGCCTGCTGTCCATCGTTCAGCAGCTTGTTGCGCGGCACCATGGCCAGGCGCTCTGCATCACTGCTCTGGCCAGTTGAGCCTCCCAGCTGCATGGCAGTTAAACCTAAACCGGCCCACGCCAATAGGGGCGACCATCCACCGCCCGGTTTGCCACCTGGTTGTTTCCGGCCAGGCATATCGACCCCCGGCATGGAACCACCAAACCCCGCAGGCCAGTTGGTGACGAATACCGAGTTCACCCCGGTTGCCTCTTCCAATACTTTGCCCACGGCAAGGTTTTTCAGGGTGTCCGGGCCGCCGATGAACTTGTTCAGCAATGCCCCTGCACCGGCTTTGGCACTACGCCCGGCGTAGTAACCACCGACACCCGCCGCAACGCCACCGGCCAGCATCTGCTCGCCCGATAGATTGAGGTCATCGAGCAGGTAGCTGCCCATATCGGCAAAGCCCTTATTCAGCGGCTGAGCCATACGGTCGATGGCTTCGCCGAGAGTGGCTTTCATCCTGGAGCCTACAGCGGTGGAGCTGGATAGGTTATCCGCCAAGTCTTTTTCGATGACACCCTTGGCGTTGTCGATATCGCCAGTGCTGGCGGCGAACTTATCAAGACGATTACCAGTCATGAAGGCATTCACGCCTTTCTGGGTGTCCTGATCCATCTTGCCGAATACAACGCTCATAAACTTTGCGCGTTCTTCGTCGCTCTTTAGCGTTTTATATTTTCGTTGCAGGTCAACAAATACATCCTGGGCGTTGCGGGTCTTTCCGCCTTTGAAAAACTCAACGCCTGTCTTGTCCGTGACATCCTCACGATATGCGCCATTGGTGAACATGCGCAGTGTCGATTGCGCCAGGGTGCCAAGGCGATCAGGGGCCAGTTCGATCAGCGACAAGGTCTCCACGAAAGAGAGTGACTGCGCCATGCTCATGCCAGCCTTTTTTGCATCACCACCAACTTTGGGGAAGATGTCGGCCAGGTTCTCCAGCTCGGCATTGCCCAGACGACCAGCGACAATCATCTTCTGCAAAAGGTCGTAAGCGGCCTTGGGCTGCGAAAGGTCTATGTCATAAGCATTAGCGCCGGATACCAAAGCCTTGGCCAGAATCCCCGAATCTGCGCCAGTTACAGCTGTGGCCTGAGCAATAGCGCCAGCGCTGTTCTTCGCCTGCGGGTAGCTAAGGCCACTGGCGATAAGCGTGTCGAAGCCAACTTGTACTTGCTCGCGCTCAACACCATAGTCTTTCGCCAGACGCCACTGCTCACCACACCACTCCCCCCGTTCGGCCACCGACATACCTGCCGTCTGCTGGGTACGGATTAACTGGCGGTCGAGCCTGGCACTGCCCGTTAAGCCCGAGGCCACACCGACACCCACGCCAAAGCCGGCGAGCTGGCCCATGGTCGAGCTGCCGAAACTCTTCAGTCGGTCAAATTCAGTGCGCACAGTAGCGGCAACGGTTTTCAGTGCACGTAAGTGACGGCCGCCGTTCTGCGCCAGGCGGCGCAAGCTGGTTTCAGCTTTATCCACGCTACGGGCCAGCGGCTGTACGCCTTCGCGGTCGGCCTTCACCAGTTCCGCTTTGGCCTCTCGCCCTGCCTGGCGGCCGACCTGTCCGAGCTGCTTGAGTTCGGCCTGAGTCTTCATTACATCTTGGCGAAAGACCCCAGCACCCTGGCTGGCAGCATCGCGCATTACCTGGCGCACGATGCGGTAACTGGCGGCCCCGGTCTGGGCCGTCCGGGTCCGTGCGACCCCGGCTTTGCCGGCCTCATCACCCAGCGCCTTGGCACCGTCTTTACCGGCTTTGCGCAGGTCACGCTCTAGCGCCTGCACCTCGCGGCGGCTGTTGCCAGAGTTGGCCTGAATGCGCAGCGCGACGCGCAGGTCGGAACTCATGTGCGGGACTCCAGTGTGGGGTTATTTCTTGCGGGGCTTGCTCTGGCGTTTACTGACGTAACGGGTGCCGCCCGACTTGCGACCCACCAGCAGATCGACGCGAGCGTCGATCTCTGGCCTGGTCATGCAGCGGATTTCTTCTAGGCGGTAGCCGTGGCGGATAAAGGCGTGCTCGATGCGTCGCCAGTCGGCGATGCCGCGCTCGGCGGCGCGAGCTTTTTTCCAGCGCCTCATCAGCGGCCGCAATCAGTGCCAAGTCACCTTCGGACAGCTCGGCACGCAGTAGCTCAGTGGTTAGCGCCTCGGCCGGAATAGCGCCCAAACTCAGCAGTTGCTGGCGATAAACCTCCAGCGTCACCAGTTGCAGTGGCCCCTGCGGGTGGGCTTCTTGAGCGGCGATCAGATCGCCGGCCATGGCCACGCGCAAGGTGAACGATTTGTGGCGGGTGCCTGCGTAGTACACCCCGATGGCCAGCTCTTTGGTAATGGTCAGGCCATCCCAGCGGTTGTCTGCTTGGTTCATAGGGGCTTACTCCGTGTAGTAATCCAAAGCCGAAAGGGTCAGGTCGCGGGTGGCTTCGCCGTCGAGCTGGTACTTGCTGCCCATTTCGATCAGCGCCACACCGGTCCAGATTTCGCGCTGGCCACCGCCATCCACCGGTTCGATGGTGATCTTGGCGTCCATCATGGCCACCCATTTCGGCTCGCCGCTTTTGGGGATGGCCACACTTACGCGCAGTTCGTGATCAGCCACACCCGCAGCCGTGCCTAATGGGCGGCGCTTGCGGTTCATGGTCTTGACCACGGTGCGGCCGGTTTTGGTGGTGTGGTCGAGACTCTTGATCTCGTAATCCGCACCATTGATGGACAGAACGATCTGCCCAACGTAATTGTCAGCCATGCTAATTCTCCTAATTAGAGCAACAGGTCGATGCGCCCGGCGAAAACGTGCAGGCCGTTCACCACGTCAACAGGAATGGAGGCGTTGAGGCGGTTCACGTCCTGGAGCGAGCGCTCCACCACCAGGCCATCGGCGTTGGCGTCCACCTCTTCGACGATCTCCAGCTCTTCGCACTTTCTCAGCACATCGAGCAGCTCGCCGCGCACGGCCGCTGGCGTCTTGCTAGATAGCTTGGAGCGCGGGAAGCGCAAGCGAATGCGGTCACGGCACGCCTTACGCACGTAATACAGCGTGCGCATGGTGGTGATATCCAACAGCGACACGTCATCTGCGCCAGCCGGCGAGGTGGTGTAGGTGCTGACCGCACGAACGATCTGCAACACTTCACCTGGGCCAACTTCCAGCGGCGTCACGCCATTGGCCAAGCAGGTTTCCTGCTCGACACGACCCAAGCGGCTGGCCACAGGCGGCGGCTTGATCCCCGCCAGTGGCAGGGTATTGAGTGGCCGGGCCGGGTCTTCCTCGGATGCCAGCACGGCAGCAAAAGCCGCCGCCACTTCGCGCACAGTAGACGCGGTGCCTGGCAGCAGTGCCGTGCTGATTGGGCCGCTATTCAGCACGTCGGCCAGGGTGGTGGCTGCGGACAGGGTGCTGATTACTGCACAGATGCCAAGGATGCCCTGTTGCTCGATGGAGTTGGTGTAGGTGTTGAGGTGGGTACGCAGTGCGGTCATGGCCGCCTGGCTGAACCACGCAGGCACAAGAAGGGTAAAGCCACCCAGTGCCGTAGCATCCAGTGCAGCGGTAATGTCGGGCTCGGCTTCGCCGACCACGGTCACACCTACGCAGGAGATGGCCACATAGCGATAGGCTGCGATGGCGGCCGCTACCATTTCAGCAGCCACCGCGCCAAATTGCTTCTTGGCTTCATCGGCGCTGTACACCTGGGCAGGCACTAGAGGCTGCGCAAGCGCGCCTTCGCCCAACGGCACAATCAAGCAAATGCTCTGTGCATTGGTCGGCAGGGTACGCACGGCCAGGCTGGTGTTGAACTCGAAGTAAGCACCCGGCTTGCGGATCGAGGCCGGGATCGTGTCAAAGGCGACGGGCATCAGGATGCTCCTTTGGTTCTGGGTTTGGCGGTTTCTTTGGCACTTGCCGGTGCGGCAGGACTTGCCTCATCCGTTGCGGTCACGGCCATATCAGCGGCAACCAGCACCAGTTCACCGGCCGCCACGCGGCGGCGGTAGTAAGAGTTGTCAGGCACGTCCACCGGTTTATCGGGGGCATGGTCGATGAATTTGCGCGTCTGTCCCTCCATGGGCACACGCAGTTCGGGAGCGGCGGTTACACGCATTACAAGTCCCTCAGTTCAATTGAGTCGGTGGCCGTCCCCTCGGGTGGGCCGTTCGGTGTGTGGTAGGTCATGTCGATGCCCAGCAGGTCTGGCAGCGCCTCCTCGGGCTTGACCCAATCCAGCTCGATGGCGAACGACCGACCCAGCACCGACAGGCTGTCAGCCTGGAACTTGCCGTTAACCAGGTTGGCCAGGTCGGTCGGCTCAATGCGCGACCGATCCGGCCAGGGCTGCCAATCCACCAACTGGTGCATGCACGCCTGCCAAAGGGCATAGCTGCCGATATCGACGGCACTGCCGCGCCGGCCCTCACGCTCGCCACGCAGGTGGCGGGTCGCAATGACTAGGCGAAAGGTGATAGCAATGCCGTAACGCCCCTGGGCACGTTTGCGAAAGACCGCGCGGGGCGTGGTCAGCAGCAGCGCCGGGCAACGCTTGAGCAGGCCGGGCAATAAGTCCGGGGCGCCCAGCTCGCCGCCGTAGGTCTCTACGGTGAGGCGCGGCAGCTTTTCGCGCAGCGCTTCCAGGCGGGCCTGGATCAAGTCTTCCAGTTCGCCCAGCATTACAAGCGCCCTAAGCCATCGCGGCGAAACAGCCGCGGCTGGCTACTTACTTGCAACCCCGAGCGCCCGGCCTCGGCCGCACCACGCGCCTCATCCTCGGTCGCCAGTGTTTCCAGGCGCTTGAGCACATCCTTGTAGCGGGCACGCATGGTCGATTCTTCCTTACCCGCATCGTCAACCAGGTGATACCGGGCCAGCTCCATCAGGTCATCCGTGCCCCACTCCGGCGCATCCACCCCATTCGGGCGAAACCGCAGGTAAAAGGAGACCTCACTGCGCGCCCGCGTCACCGCGTCGGCAATCCGTGCCAACGCCTGTACCGCGATGGCCACGTCATCGGCGGGCCAGGTATCCAGGGCGTCACCGGCCGCAGCGGCTTGCAGCAGCTCCGGTTCGATCACGCGCTCTGTATCTGGCACCGACAGTTCAGTGACCTGGCGGGCACCAAAGCGCAGCAGCAGCTGGCTGGCGGACGGCAGTGAAAGGTTCATTGCGCAGCTTCCTCAAGCTGCGCAATGGCCTGCTGGCACTCATCAGCGACTGCCCGACTCAGCTCGGCCTGGGCGTGGTTGCCCTCAGCCTCGTGAATTGGGGCATTGTGCGTGGCGTTCTCGGCCACGATGGTCAGCTCTGCGATGGCATGGCCCAGGTTCATACGTTTACTCCTGCTCGCCCTGGTCTTTGGAATCACCGCCGTCCTGGTCTTCTTGGGCACCTTCCACAGGGTTGGCAGCAGATGCGGCTGGCTTGGCAGCTGCTTTGGCTACAGGCTTAGCTGCACCCGCAGCAGGCTTGGCCTTAGCAGGAGCTGCCTTAGGCTTTGCCGGTTTCGCCGCCGCGCCCTGCGGCGCTTTAGCTCCGCTGGAAAGCTCCAGATTCGTGCCGGCCTGCTCATCGCCACCATCCTGTTCCAGGTCAAGCTCCACGCCTTCCACAACCACCAGTTGCGGCTCTGCCTTCAACTCAACGAGCTGCTCTGGGGTAAAGAAGGCATCGGGAAAGGTGTGGCCCGCCGCCGAGTGGGCGAAGCCGCAGCGGCGAAACCCATCACGCTTAGCTGTAATGCGAATACCCATGTGACCCCCTTACGCTTCGCCAGTGGAGCCGTAGGCCAGCTGCCAGAAGCCGTAGCCACCAGCCGCACGGGCTTCCGCACCGAACTTGAATTTCTTGCGGTTGAACACGTCATCCGCTTCCGGGTCGGTCTGCTGCACGAAGTTCGGTGCTTCGCGTTCCTGGTAGATGAACGGCTTGACCGGCAGGCTGGTGTCGAGCAAGAACCACGCGGTGTCCGATTCGATACGGGCATCTACCACCAGCTCGGCCGTGCTCTTGTAAGGGTTGGCTTTGCCGTCTTCCAGGCGGTCGTTGGTTAACAGTGCCTTGGCGGTGTCTTCACCACCTGGGCCAACCAGCAACACGCGGGGATTCACACCCAGTGGGCGGCCGTCTTCATCCTTGAACTTGCGCATGGCAGTACGTGCCGCGCCATAACTGGCCTTAGCCGCAGCCTGGGTGGCAACCGAGAGCGCTGCCGTGCCCTTGTTGCTGACACTTGCCCCGGCTACTGGATGGTCGGTATCGAAGAAATACTGGCCGTCATAGCAGTGGCTGGTGAAACCACGGTTGACCAGCTCATAGACGATCTCATCCGGCAATTGCTTGGCCGAGAAGCCTGCCATTTGCGCTTGAGGCGCATAGATGCCCAGCTGATCGTCCTTAATGTGGTTGCGATCCACCTCGACGGTGGCTTCCCAGTCTTCGTTCTCCACCGTGTAGGTGAAGGCCTTGAGGTTCTTGATGTGCTTCTCGCCCACCCAGCGGCGCATCTTCGGGAAGGCCGAGAGCCAGGCATACAGGTTACTGCCCGTGGTGGAAGGGACTTTCATGGCGATCTTGTCCCAGGTGCTGGGGGCAGCCGCGAAAGCGTTGTTGAACAGGGTTTTCAGGGCAACGAACGCCGCCCGGATCGAATCTTTGTTTACCAGCATGCGCTATGCGCTCCTATATAGAAGGGTTACTCAACCCACACGCCGTCAGCGTCGATGCCGACGATGCGACCGGCAGCCGAGCGAGTGGCACCGCCATCGGTGGCGGCAACGGTTTCGTCGTTGACGATGTAGGCGGTTTTGAGGAGGTGGGCCTGGGTGACGCTGCCGTCATTGGCCCACTTGAAGGCTTTGCCACGGCGCACCTCGACTGAGACAGCACCGGCAGCGCCGTCTCGGTTGTCCACGTATTCCTCGGCGCGACCCAGGTAGGTCTGGCCGACAGCGGTCGAACCACTCAGAGCCAAGCCGGCAGCGTTAGCCATCACCAACGCGCCGCCAAAAATGCGCACGCCAGCGGCTACGGGAACCACCAGCACTTCGGTGGCCTTCATTGGGGTGTTGCGATCTTGAGTCAGCGGCACGGCTTAACCCTCGCTCTGCTTGGTTTTGGCGAACTCCACCGGATCTACACCCAGTTGCAGGCACATGGCCTGTTCCTCGGCGTTCAATGCAGTGGCGGTTTTTGGGGCCTGGCGCTCGCCCAGGTCGGATGGATCGGCAACCACCGGAGCAGCACCGACGAACGCACGGAAGCGCTCCAGGCCGGCTTGGTCGCTGCACGATGCACGGTGATATTCGAGGGTGGCCGGGGTGATCTTGCCGGCCTTGCTGGCAGCGGCCAGTTCCGTCTCGACGGCCTTTTCGTGTTCGTCCTTCTTCTGGGTGGCCAACGCTTGCTCAGCATTGGTTGCCCGCTGCATCAAGGCGTCGTAGTCCGGGCGCGGAACGAACTGAGCCAGGTTCGGCTTTTCGCTATTGCTCGCCTGGGCAGTGGCCTTGAGTTGAGTGGCGGCCGCAATGGCCTGGTCTTCTGTGGCGGTTTCGGCCAAGCCGAGCAACGCCAACAGCGCAGGTGAAATTTTCACAGGCGGTGTCTCCGAGGTTTCATGGTTGAGTGCAGTCAGCAGGAAGTTCGGCTTATTGGTCAGGCCCGCGCTGACCAGACGCGCGATGCGCCCGGTATCGGGGTCGAAGTCGAACACGGGGGAAAGGAAGCGGTAGGCCTTGCTCACGACCTGCTCAGCGGCACGCGCAGTCCACTCGACTTGGCCCCACAGGGCGGCATCGCGGACATCCAGTTGCTTGACCCAGGCGGCGGCGGGTGCCTCTTCGCCTTTCGGGGCCTTGTGCTGGGTGGCGTGCTCCCAGTCGATGGGCAGCTCAATAGCGCGTTCGGTGAAACTGGATTGCACCAGTTGCTGCGCGAACTCATCGAACAGCCATTGGCGACCGTCGCGGCCGGTTACGGTCGGGCCTGCTGGAATCAGCTCGACCCACTCCGGCGCTTGGCCATTGGCCAGCGCTGCGGAGAGGTCTGTATTGAGGGCGATTTGAGTGTTCATGCCGCCAGTGTCGGCGGCATGTCAGCAGGGCAGTGTTTCAGGACGGCGCAAGAACAATTGCCAGCATCATGGCTGGCACGCCAACCCCATTCTATACGTAGAGAATGGGGAGCCCACCTTACATGGGCGCTGCAAATAGCACTTAAGCCGAATCTAACGCAGGTCTAACGCGTACGGCCGCGCAATGTGGGGCCGCTCTAGGTTGTACTGCCGCTCAATTCGTCAGGCGCGATTCTGGCAGCTAGCTCGCCAGACCATCCACAAGGTAGTCAGAAACGATGGTGAGTATCTCGCCTTCATCGGCAGTCGATAACCCAAGGTAGGGTCGCGCGGGCATCTCCGCGCTCTGCGCACCGCGTGTCACCCACTGGGCAAAGTTCGCCTTGCGCTTACTCACAAAGCGGTTGCCAACGCTGCCATCTTTACCCTGTTTGAAATACACCTGCTGCGAACGAGCGGCCTGCTCGATAGTTCCGCCGAACTGGTGAATCGCACCATAGGGCCGGTCGGTGCCGAACTCTAGTTCTTCACCGCTGACCTGGTGACGCATGGTGTCTTGCAGCAAACCAGATTCGCGCAAGGTTCGCGGGCCTTTCTTCCTGGCCAGGGTCGAGGGTGCGAGCGGTGCCCAGGGCGCACCATCGGGGCTGACCTGGCGCAAGAAGCGCTCATCGGTGGCCTGGTGCAAGTACTCGGCGATATCGTTCAGCGGTGTGCGAATGTCGCCCAGGCGCTCGATCAGCTCGGCCAGCACCGCACCGACCTGGCTATCGTCTACCTGTACATCCAGCATTGCACCGGCCATGGTCATCTCCTACTATTGATCTACACCCATCGGCTGAGCAGTCCCCGCCAGGACGCCCAACCCTACAGCCGGGGAAAACCACGTGTGGCGGCGCGTGGTTTTGCTATTGCCCGCGCCGGTACAGCCGTACCCCCACGCGAAGGGTCTCCAGATAGTCGGGGCTCCCGCTCTGCGGAGCGAAGATAGTAATGCCATCCCAGCCATCATCGCCCACCTCAAATACCGCCAGTGCTGGGACTGACTCGCCCTCGACCTCAAAGCGGCTGATGTAGCGACGACGCACCACGGCCTTGCCCTGGGCGTACTGCCACTCAAGGCGCACCCATACTTCATCCGGCGACTTGAGCGCATCAGCCAGTAACAGCAACTCACGGCAGTGGCCGGGCTTGCCCACCTTAAGCGCGCCTGTCTTGGCGTTAGTGAATAGCTCGCGGCCAATCACTACGGCATCGCCGGTCACGTCCTGGAACACCGTCGGGGCAGCAGCGCTGCCGCCGAACTCGCCCAGAAAGCGTGCCATGTACTGTTCATCGGCCAGCCCCTCCGGCAGCAACCGCTCGGCCGATGCTGGGCGGGGTGGAGGCAAGGCGCTAACAGGCCGGCGATTGGGCAACCCGACCGCCGTAGCGCTTGATTTGGCACCGGGACCTGGCTTGGGCAGCGGGTCATACGCTCGCAGTGGAGGCACGGCAGAAGTTAACCTGGACTGACCTGGTGCATATTCGAAGCCGGGATCGATGCCCTTGGGCACCCTTACAGTACGCGGGCCATTGGGGCTGTTCTTGCCAATCACCTGATCTTCGTACTCAACCACGGGTGCGGGGCCGACCTTAAGCCCCTGGCGCGTTACATCACGCTCGCTGAGCATAAACTTCTTACACTTGCAGCCCCAACCATTTTGCGGGCTATGGCTGCTCCACCAGGGATCATCCAGCGGTAATACGGTGCCATTCCAAGCCAGGTGCTGTGGGCGTGGGTTGGCGCTATCGCCGTGGCGGTACAGTCCATAAGGCCTGCGCTTGCGCAATTCAGGGTCGGCCATCTGCGCTTCACGTCCGGCGTTGTAACTCTGCCGTAGGTTGGTTTCGAAGATGGTACGGGTACGCCACCCGCGTTCCCCCTTGTACTGCCAGCCGTGGGTGCTGACGATCCGGTCGAAGTCTTTGCGGAACTGCTCCAGGGTAAGGCCTTTGCTGATCGACTTTTCCACCGAGCCACGCAGATCGGCCAGCAGCGATTGCTTCATCGCGCCCGCCACGACGAAAGCCCAGTCATGCTCAACGCTATAAACGTCCGTCCAGGCACGGGTGGGCAAACTGACCTTGCTGCGGAAAAAGTCGATTTGCTCACGGAAAGGTAGAGCGCCACGGCTAGTGGCCATTATGATCTCCGAGCGCTATGCATGCCGACTGGTGCATGGCATCACAACGGATACCAAGGACTGAGGACTACATGCTGATTAATGAATTTCTGCTTTATGCGGCACTTGCTGGTGCTGCTGTATATGGTCTGTCGTACTGGATGACCAAGAAGGACAAGGGGCTTGCCGGTCTAATAACTGCCGTTCTGGCATTCATCGTGGTTGTCTTTATCTTTCCTGGTGCAGGGAACGCGGAAAACCTCTCTGACATTTTCAGCAACCTCACCCTGCTCATTCAAAAAGGCATCTACCTGGTGGGCTGGTTTGCAGGGGCGTTCGCTGTCAGCAAGCTGATCCCCTAGGGTTTACAACCCCCGCAGTACGTCATACCGCCCCGCCAGACTCGCCGCCGCTAAGCCATCAGCCATAGCGTCGGCGAGCTGCCCGGTACTCATATCCGGGTAGGCCTCAATCAGTCGGTCGCGGAACTCTTCCAGGCTGGACACTGAATCCAGCAGCTCCCGAATCTGATCAACCATGTCATCTATAGAGACACCTGCGGATTGCTCCAGGGTGCGCACCTGGTTGTCGACGACATCCAACGGCTCCGCCTGCCTGATGGGCTGCTCGCGGTTGCTGGCTTGTGCCAAAGCCGGCGCAACAGGCGACGCAGCGGGCGCACGCAGTAGGCTGGCGCCCTTGTCTGGGTCTGGCAGGTTAAGCCTGTCGCGTACCACTGACTGCTCCACCTCCAGCCCCAGCGGCACCAACTTGGTCAGAGCCTCAACCAGCAGCTTGGTGTCTTCCGGCTGTGGGACAACAAGAACCACGCGCGGGTAGGCGCGCCCTGGTGCAAAGTTGAGATCACAGAACGGCCGCACCACCTGGCGCTGCAATGTATTGGAGAGCGCCTTAGCATCGGCCTCCAGCAGATCAAGGCGGATGCCGTCATGCACGCGGGCCTGCGCCATGCTGCTGCCATCGTCGGCGGTCATGGTCTGGCCCAGCACGCCCTTGCTGATCTGCTTATCCCACCACTCGGCCAAACCCTGGAAGAAGTCGCCAGCACCGGCCACATTGGCTGCCTGGGTAAAGTCGATGCGCATGCTGTCCGGGATCACCGCCGCTGCATCGCTGCCCAGGTTGGCGACGGCGTCCATCAGTACACCGATATCGTCCTTGCTGGCACCTGGGCCATAGCGACCGACGCGCATGGGCAGGCCGTAAATATCGGCGAAGGCCATCCAGTCTTTCCACGTCCAGGCCTTGCACATGTAACCCACAGCCGCCAGGCGCGCCAAGCCACCACGGATCGGCAGGCCGGAACGGATA
This sequence comes from Pseudomonas anguilliseptica, assembly GCF_900105355.1. NCBI lineage: Bacteria > Pseudomonadati > Pseudomonadota > Gammaproteobacteria > Pseudomonadales > Pseudomonadaceae > Pseudomonas > Pseudomonas anguilliseptica. The sequence continues at coordinate 2,072,502 of NZ_FNSC01000001.1, read as the reverse complement.
CGCGGGTAGTGCACAACGAATTTGTAGGGGGCTAGCGCGATGCCATTCATCGGGTCAGCCTCATCGAGCAGACGCAGCTCGCGCCCAGTCGCCCGGTCAAACTGGAAGAACCGTTGATCACGCGGCTCGAAACGCTCAGGCATCCAGGTCTTACCGCTACGATCCCAGATGACCTCGGACACGGCATAACCCTTGCCCAGGGCGTCGGTCAGGTCAGAGTGCATCTCGCCAAATTCTGGAGCCCCAACCACCTCACGCAAGGCATCGGCCCGACGCACATCCTCGGCATCATCACTGGCAGACTCGATACGCACCTGGAGCCCAGCAAGGCCCAGCTTGCGCGTACCCAGCACGCTGGCGTAGTGGAGGTCACGCTCTTCCATTTCCTCAGCCAGGGTCAGGTAGTCGTTGGCATTACCTTCGGCAGCGGCTTGCAGGATGTTGGCCAGCCGATCTGGCGTCAGCCCACTGGCAACGGTGTGGTGCCAGACTTGGCGAATGCCGGTCAGGCTGGGCGCGGCCAGCTCTTGGCTAAGTTGGGCATATTCAATAGGGCGACCGTACTGGTCGAGGATGCGTGACTGAGCCATTACCAGATGCCTTTCTTAGAGCGCCAGCCCGCGCCGCTTTGAATCTGCCGGTCGGCATTCGCGGTGGGCTGTACGCGGTGGTATTCAAAAATTTCAACTTCTTGCCGTGCTGCGTAGTCGGCCAGGACGGCGGCAATACCCGCATCGCCGTGGCGCTTTAGGCCTTTCTGGCCGGAGTCGCCTTTCTCCGTAGTGCGCTTCTCAGGGATACGCGCGACGCCCTTAACCATGCGGAAGGCGCGGATATCGCCGGTCACATCCTTGTCGGCGGGAATGGCATAGAAGCTGTCGTCTTCAAGCGCGGCCTTGAAGGGCGGCATGTTGTCCCGATACCAGCCCTCGGTCAGCATCACCCGCTCGATGCGGTTGAAGCCGAACTCGACCGCCGTCTCCTCGGAAAGCTGGGAGCCGTTGCCCCGTGCGTCATCCGCACCTTTAAGGAAGTTGGGCAGGCGGCGGATGATGTAAAACTTGATCTGCCGTTGCTGTGCGAACGGCACGTTGCGCAGCTCAACCACAAAAGGTGTGCGCTTGCGCAGGTTCTGCTCCTTTACCAGCGGCCAGATCACCGACAGGTCGCCGCTACGCGCGAAGTCCATGCCGTAATAACTCTGCACATCGGTGGGGATGGCCGAGAGCAGCGGCAATAGCTCACGCTCGCACCACTCCAGCGACTCGGCCAGGCGCAGGTGCTCATCGATCAGCTCATACCCGACGGGGTAAGTCAGGCGTACCACCGGCACATCCCGGCTGGTACGCCCCTCAACCAGCGCCAGGCTCAGGTAGGCACCGCCGCCCTGGGACGGTACGCAGTCAAGTTCTTCCTCAGCTGAGTCGCCGTAGTAGTCGTAGACATCCTGCATCCAGGCGGCCTCTTCCTCGGGCGAGTACTCGATGCCCTTACGCAGGCACACGCGCTGATAGAGCCCGTCATTTACGGCCTCTTTGAAGGTGCAACGAAACAGCAGCCCCTTACGCTTACCGGCGCGAATCTCTTCGATCAATTCATTGAAGGGGTTATCAGTACCATCATGGGTGCTGATTACATGCACCTCACCGCCCCAGATCAGCAGGGCCAGTGCAGCTTTAAGTAGCTGTGCCAGGTCAGCATGGAATGCGGCTTCGTCGATCACCACGATGCCCTGGCGACCGCGCAGGTTGCTCGGGCGGCTGGTCAAGGCAACGATGCGGTGACCGGATGGAAAGACGATGGTGTACGTCTTGATGTGCTTGTCCGGGTCACTGTCCGGCCAGATGCCTTCCTCGATTTCCCCGGCTGCATAGTCAAAGGCTCGCGACCACATGGCGCACGCCTGGATGTATTCAACCGTCATGTCCTGGTTGTAGACCGCCTGCGGCCTTGGCCGAGGCCGCGACCAGCACGTTGTCCGCTGCCTCGGCCCAGGTCAGACCGATACGCCGGCTCTTCTCGCCAACCTTGAGCGGTGCGCGTATGCCGATCCAACCTTTCTGGTAGCCGAGCAGAACCGCAGGCACGACCGCCACGTTGGCGGTGTTGCTGATGGCCTGATAAAGCGGGTCGAGCGCCGGCTTTTTCGGTGCGGCGGTGGGGGTGCGTGTCACGACGCCACCCCGAGAATTTCCCGGCGAATCTCGGCCACTGTTTCGGCGTTGAGCCCACCTTTCTTGGCGATCTTCTCAACCTTTGCAGCTGCTGCCTCGGCCTTCTCACGGTACTCGGCCTGCCACTTTTTCTGCACAACCGAGGCACGGCCCAGCTCGGCCACGGCCTTGGCCACCTTGGGCAGGTCAATCTGGCCTCCCTCGGTCAGCAGCAGCTTGAACAGGTGTTCTTGCACCAGACGCATCAGGGCTTCGTTGACCGCACCTTCCTCATCCGGGGCAGCAGCAACCACGGCTCGCGCTTGTTCGCTGGCGATCTTGAGGGCAGATAAGCGCTCTTCGAAGTTTTGCCCATAGCGGTGCAAGGCAGATTTGCTGATAGCAAAGCCACGACCTGACAGCTCATCGGCGAGCGCCTCGTAATCGCTGAAGTTGTTCTCGGCCAGGGCTTTATCCAGCCAGGATTTGACCTCGACCGGTAATGCGGCGACCTTGCTGCGCGGCGGCATATCAGACCCCCTGAGCCGGGCGGGCAATGCCTGGGTTGCAGGGAATGGTGTACTCGGCAACATCCACGCCGTAGTGAGTCAGGCCAGCAATCCATACACCGCTGGGCTGTTTATCCAGGGTGACCAGGCTGCGGTCTTTCAGGTAATCCAGCTCACGGCGAACCTCGTGCTGGGTGGCATCTGTATAGATGCCCTGGATGGTGGACAGCACCAGGGCTTCATGCGGGTCTACCGGCCGGGCATGGTTAAGGGCGACCAAGATGTACCAGCGCATGGATTCGCGGCGAACTTTTGCTACGTCGATTGGGATCATTGTTTATTGCTCCGCTCCTGGATTAATTCGAGCCTGGTAAACACTCTGTCGATCTTGGCTTCCAGCACTGTCTGGTTTCGCACGTAGTCTTCGCGCCGCACGTACTGCAAAGGCAGTTCGGCCTGGAAGCGCAGGAAGGAATGCTCCAGGCTTCTGACTGCCTCGGCGTCTTTGTCCTGGCGCTCCAGCACCTTGGTAAAGTTATCGTCCCAGTGCTTGCCCGCTTCCTGGCGCGCTTTGTCCTGTGCGGCAAAGCTCTCGGCCAGGCGCTTCTCGAACTGCGCGAGCAGCAGCTTGACTAGGCCGAACATCAACGTGGTGAAAATGCCCAGTAGGGTTAACGCCCAACCGACAGCCTCCACAAAGTCCATTTGCATTAGTGCTTCCCCTGTACGGCGTCGATCAGAAGGTCCAACTGCGCGGAGGTGTTGCGGCACTGCTCGGCGTAGCTGACGTGGTGTTCCAGGACTGCGCGCTGGCTGATGCCTGAATCGAGTTGCTCAGCGGCTTTACCTTCGGCGACTTGCGCAGTAGCTCGGCTGGTATCTGTGGTGGCAGGCGCTGTGGCTCCGGTTGCTTCGTCATAAACGCGCACCCAGCCAGCAGTGAATACGCAAGCAGGCAGAGGCTTAGGCGGCGCATCAAGGGCATCGCGATAGAGGTCGTTAACACGGGCAATCTCCCCTGTGAGGCGGTCGGTGGTGGTGCGGTGGGTGCGCTGCTGCTCGGCCAGGTCGGCGGCCAATTTGTCGTTGCGGGCTTGCTCATCGAGCAGCTTTTTAGCGGCGGCTTTGGCACTGGAAACGGCATGCCGTGCCAGGTCGAGTTGTGCCTCGGCATGTTCCAGACGCAGCTTTTCTAGGGCCAAGTCGCCATCGCTTTTGGCTTGGGCAAAGCCCGCGTCGTGGGCGTCCTGGAGCATTGAGTCATGCAGCCAGAACAAAGCGGCGATCAGCAGCAACGGCACCAGCGGGCGCAGCAGGCTTGCCCAACTCATAGGGCGGCCTCGCAAAGTTGGCGTTCAGCAGCACGGCGGCGCTCAAGCCCACGGAACTTGCGACCGCCAGCGCTCACCCAGTAGCTGAGTTGTGCGCAGGCCGGCTGGACACGCCCGGCCTGGAGGTGCAGCAGCATGGTCGAGTGACGTCCATTCTTGAGCCAGACAAAGCCGTCTTTTACTCCCGGTTTGCCTGGGCCGACGTTGTAGATAAAGGACAGAAAGGCCGCGATGCTTTTGGTGTCCATGCCAGCGATAACCTTGACAGGCACCCAGCGCTCGAAAACGGCCGCTGCCTCTTGGAGGGCGAGCTGGGTTTTCTGGTCGCACTCGGCATCCGTCGCAACATCGCCAAGGCGCACGCCGCGCGTCCACCCCTCGCAGATGGTCGGAATACCAACCGGGTCGAGGTGGGCCAGCAAATTGCGGCCCTCATAGAGCGCGACAACAGGCGTGGCGGCGACGATTGCCAACGCGATACGGGTTTTAATGCCCACGTGATGCACCTCCGATCAACGCGCGCAGTTCGGCCAAGCGCTGGTTACCGAACTCAGGCGCGGAACTGGTGTGGTGAATGACGCTGTTTTTGGCTTCGCGACGGGGTGCCGCTGGTGGGGTTTCGCGTGCGCTTTGCGCGCGACGGTCGATGTGTGCTCGGTAGCTTTTGACCTTGGCAAAGCCGATCCTCACGTATTCCTGAACCAGCGGCAGCAGCTCTTCCGGGCAGCGCTCTAGCAGCAGACGGCGCTGTTCCAGCAATGGCTCGGCCAGTACGGCGGCGGCCAGATCGCGGGGGTTCGCTTGGGATACAGGGGCTTGATTGTTCATGCCGCTATGTTGCTGCGGCAAGACTTTGGCGAGAGTTTCAGGCGGGTGTAAGAAAAAGCCCCGCGAGGTGCGGGGCTTTGGGCTAGCTGCTTTTCAGACCAATCATTCCAGTATCTCGCAGCCCCTGAACAGTCTTATAGGCGGCGATGTGAGTCATGGCCTTATCGGCTGTGCGGGTAGTCAGATAGACCGAAAGCACAGCAGCACAGTCCCAGTTAGATCGACCATCTGCCAAGGTACTGTAGAGAACATCAAGCAGCTCGTAATGAGTAATTGGGATGTTCGCTGCGTCCAATTTCTGCCGAACGAAGATCACCATGTTCCCAATGTTCTCGGCTTCTTGGCCAGCCGAGAGATTGTTATGACACTGCTCCGTTACTCGACCCAACATAGAGTTCACTTGTTCAATACGAGCATCGCTAGTTGGCATGCCGCGCTTTTCGTCATTACTGACGAAAATATTGGCAATGGAGGCATTCGTATAATTTTGCCCGTAGGCGTTCGCCACGAGCGCTAGGAATGTGACCCCAATTGCTGCAATTGTTTTCATCAGTTTATAGCTCCTTATCAAACCCAAATAAGTCCGGCTCCTGCCGACGATGCAGCGCCCGTTGACGGGCAATGATGTCATAAATTGTTTGCAGGGCCAGCCTGTGCTTACGTACCAGTTGAGCAGGCTGGACGCTGCCATGCTTCCATTCGTGGTAGATGGTTGCATCCCGCATGGCCTTCTTTAGCAGCTCGCCGCGGGGCAGATAGATAACACTGCCACCCATGGTATCGCAGATGGCAAACACAACTTGCCGGGCGAATTCAGGCACCCGCTCATTATCGCCCAAGCTCTTACGCAATGCCGCTTCGGCAATCTCAACCATTTCGCGCATCGAGCCTTCCCAGCGGCTGAGCACTGTCGGGTCTGACATGTGCGCAAGCACCTTGGCCGGGTCTAGTCGGCTGGCGTCATCCTCAAAAAGCTGACCAGTCATTTCGCTCTCCCGTGTCGTTTGGCGTCGTAATTTAATGCCGCAATCAGGCGGCGCAGTTGGTCGCTGCCGCACCACTCAACACGCTCGACTTTGAACATGCGCAGGGCCAAAGCATCGGCATAGCTCCAAGGGCGTTTTGCTTCGGCCAGGAAAGCCTCGATCTTGGCCACCTGGGCGGTGCGGTCTGGCGCTGGCTTTGGGGCGGCACGGCTGGTTTTCTTCGTTGGCTTTGGCTTGAAGCCCAGGCGTTCCAGCTCAATCAGTACGCGGCTGATCTGACCTGGGGTCAGCTCTTTGGAGCTTTTCACACCTGCAACGCGCGCCAGAATTGCGTAGTACGCAGCATCGTCTAGGCCGAGCTGGCGGCGCGCGATCTGGATTTTCTGCTTACCTGCGCTCATACCGGGTTCCTCGGATTCATTGCATCGCGGAATGCCTGCGGGTCGCGCCTGGCCATGCCCGCCATATACCGGGTCATCAGCGTGATCACTTCCTCGACTTCCTCAAACTCACCAACCTGCTGCATCAGCGCCCAGTCGGCACGGGTGCCCCGGTAGGTGGTCAGTTTTGTCACTTCCGCGCCCACACGCTCTCGATGCGCCGCGTCGCGGTTGCGCTTGTCCTGCTGCCGGTCGGCATCCTGCTTGCGGATGCGCTCCGTCCGTTTTGTCTTACTCATCTTGGCTGCTCATCAGTACCGGGCAACCACGCCCGGCAGACCTTCGCCCTGGTGGGCGAGGTTTCGCTAGTGAAGTGCTAGCGGGGCTTGCCCCTGGACGCCATGGTTTAGCTGAACGTCGCTGGCAGCACATAACCCAGCAGCTGCATCGCCCATGGCGCGCTGGCTCAAAGCCTTGGTTTTGGCATTACGATCCACTGTCTTGCCCGTTGTAATCTCGGGGTGGTGCTTGAGCATGTACGCATCAGCGGCAACTGATGGTTTAGCACCTGCGAACTCGGCTACCTTGGAGCTGACGCCCCACACCCAGGCCTCACAGAACTGGTCGGCGCGCTTGGTTTTGGTTGTCGACTTACAGCGTTTGAGTGCCGTGCCGATGTAGTCGCGGCGCGCCTGGCGTACCTGACGCAGCAGTACACTCATCGTGTAGCTGGTCAGCTCGGCCATTTCACCGATGAAGCGCCATTCACCGAGTCCAGCCATGAAAAGCAGCCGGCAGGCGTAGGCTTTAGCCACTGTGCCGGCCAAGTTTGCCTCCCACTGCACGGGCTTCATTTTCGAGCAACTGCGGGTGCCGTGCTCCTCGATGTCGATCATGTCCACGTCCGACTGTTCGAGCTGGTACTTCTCCATCAGTGCGCGGGCCTGACGCATTGCTGCAGCGGCCTCGTGCGGGTTGCTGCTATTGGCCAGGCTCAAGCACTTCTTGATCTTGTCCAGGGCTTTCTTGTGATCCATATCGTCCTCGGTATTGGCTGCTCATCAGTGCCCAGCAACCACGCTGGGCAGACCACCACCGGCCAGGCCGGGGCGGTTTCGCTCAGTGAATGGTCATGCTCGATGGTTGGCGGGCGCAGGCCGGTAAGCGGCTGAGCTTGGCGTCTACGGCTGCTAGATCGAACAGCGTTTGCGACATCTGCACGGCTCGCGTTGGTTGCGGCATGCCCAGCAAGTTGCTCGGAGCGCCTGCCATATCCATGGATACGGTTACGCGGTCGATGTTGTCTTCCAGGGTGATGGTGACCTTGGCCATTGATGCTCCTAACGCTGCGCACGAAAGTTAATGTGGTAATCGCGGGCCAGTTGGCGCACGCGCTTTTCGGTCATATGCAACTGCTTGGCGATCCACTTCGGCGGCTCGCCCAGGGCTGCGCGCGCCATGATCTGCGCGGCCTGCTTGGTTTCTAGGTCGCTGGCCGTATCTGGTACTGGTTCAGCCTGCGGTTCGTCAGCCACAACAGTTGGGGCAGGTGCCTGAAACAGGTGCGCATAGACAGGCGTTTTCTCGGCGTTGATGACGAATACCGCTGGCGCATCGCTCATCTGGTAGCCGATCTGCTCGATCTTTCCGCCATTGGCCAGAAACGCCTGGGTTGCCTGCTCAATGCGCGCTGCCTCGTTTTCCAGATGCGCGGAACGCTGCGGCAATGGGTCTATGCGCGGGTCGTGGTAGCGCTGCATTCAAGCCCCCAGTGCCCGGAAACCGGGCGCGTTGTGTTTGCCAAGGGTTTGGATGTAACGGGCAATGCTGCCGAGGTTGTCGCGGTCGGTGGCCTTCGGGTCGATACCAGGCACGTGCAGCGTGATGCCTGGACGTTGGCCATCCGAGTGCGGCGCGCAGGTTTCGCGGATTACCTGGCGAACCACTGCCAGGTCGCCCACGGCGAGGGCAAAGTGCCCCTCGGCGGGTGGCTGCTCGACAAACTTAATCAGGCCGTCGATTTGGCAAACAGCATAAGTCTTGGCCATCTCACACCCCCGCAATATCAAGAATGATCGTTTCGTAGGAGTCGTCGGTCTGGCGTTCCTGGATTCGGATGTAGACCGCTTTGCCAGCTACGCTCAAGCTGTCCTTGACCGCCTCCATAGCCTTACGCCACTCGGGGTCGTCAATCTCAATACGCATCAGCTCGGCAACACGCGCGACGCTGATTTCACCCTGGCGGTTGAGGCGAAAAGCATTGGTAGCGATGGTGACCAGGTGCTTATGCGAAACATCGCTCCAGGAGCGAATGCACTCGAATACCTTGGCCTTCGCGACCTCCATTTCTTCGGTGTAAGTGATCCGGTCTGCGCATACCCGCTGCACTCGGAAACGGCCGTCAAAGCTGGTCAGCGTGACATTGCCCTTCGGCCCGCCCAGCTTCATGTCGTATTTCTCACCAGCAATGGTGATCAGGTCGGCAATATCGGCCAGAGCCTTCTCTTTCAGCGCCTTGAGTGCGGCGCTCAGATCAACCGCCTTCTTGGCAATCTCGGTCACGACGCCATCACGCAGCTTGTCCTGCTCGCGAATTTCAGTTTCATGCACCAGGTTGCCAATGGCGTTGCGCACCCAGCCCTCTGGAATAACGATTTGTTGTGCTTGTTGCATGTCGGTTGTCCTCAGTGAAAAGTCAGGTCGATGCCGGACGGGCCTTGGGTGGCGTAGTCGCGGTAGCTAATCGGTTCGCGCCACTCCAGGGACACGCCCTGGAACATCACGGTGTAACGGGTGCTGCCTGCTGACGGGTGGCACTGATAGCCCTCGGTCAGGCGGTCACGCACAAGGCGGTGGCCGTCTTCGGGGCCGACCACCAGCAGGTTTGCCACTGGGTCAATGCGATGCAGGCGAATACCCATGGCCTGCAAAGTGCGGCTGGCGCTGTTGAACACGCGCAGGCGGTCTGCCAGTTGCGGGGTCAATACTTTCAACGGCCGTTCAGTGGATGCGTGCATGGGCGTTCTCCTGGGCGTTGCAGTTGGGGTTGTTTGGGCAGTTCTGGCAGGTGCGCCAGTGCTGCATAGCCATCGGGTTGTGAGTGGGTGCCTTGCGTTCGCGGTAGCTTTGGCACTGCTCGGCGGTGATCACCTCGCCCAGGGCTACGCAGTCGATACGGCCTAGGGCATCCATCACGCGACGCTCGATGGCGGCGGTGCTCGGCGATGGATACTTGTTTGCCAGTACCAGGCTCACCGCGCTGCGGCTAATGCCAATGCGCTCCCCGGTTCGGGTGCGGTTGCTTTGCTCGACCTCACGGGCTAGCAGGTTGATCCATTGGGGCGGCTCTGCGCCCCAAGCGGTCAGATCTACACGGGCTGCCTGGCTCATTGGTCGGCCCCCAGTTGCTGGCGGTACACGACTTCAGCCAGGTTGGGATCGAACACCTGGCCAATGCGCTGGATCATCGGCGGGCGCGGCCCGGTGTCGGCACCACGGGCCAGGCGGTAGCGCGCCATGGTGGCTGGAGTACCAGGCTTGCCGGCCACAACCAGCACCAAGTACTCGGCTTTGTGCAGCCACTGCAGGTAAGACCTGGCCGTGTTCAGGCTGACGGCCTCGCCACAGGCAAGGGTGCTCTGCACCAGGTCGCGGGCATCCACTTCGCGCAGGATGCGCCACATGGCCTCGACCCCACGGCCTTGGGTGTTGAGCGTGCCGTCACGGTTCAGCTTGGGGGCCTCGGCTCCGATATCGCGCAGCAGGCTGTAGTTGGCGGCGGCGTAGGTACGGCCGTTGCGAGCCACGTAGCCGCCGGCAATCAGGCAGCGCAGGTAGCTGAGTACGGTGTCATCTTCCACGCCCGAGGCGCGGGCCAGGCTGTACAGGCTGATGCCTTCCCGGTTCTTGCGCAGTGCTGGCCAGATGCGCTGGCGGTTGCCCTTGCCGCCCTGCATTTCGAGGTTGGCGGGTTTGCGACCTACAGCCATTACAGGCCCCTCCGTGCTGGGGCCTCGCCGGTAAACCAGCCGCGCTTACCCCAGGTGGCCATGTCGATGGCGTCCAGGCAAAGGGCCTGGGCTTCGCTGTGCACGCGGTAGAGGTTGACGGCGATGCGGCGCAGGCAACCGCGAGTGGCTTTGCGCAGATCCTCCAGCAGGTCTTCGGCCATTTGGTGATTGGGGTAGGCGCTGCGCGCCAGCTGCTGCATGTCATCCAGGGTGGCTGGCTGCGCCGGCACCCATTCCAGGACGCGGTTATGCAGGCGCTCCAGCTTGGCCAGGCTGCTCGGCACACGCTCTTCGCCGATCAGTACGATGGTGCCTTGGCTGGCGTTGTAGAGGTCGGTGAGGATGTTGGCGGCAGACTTATCCAGCAGGTACTGCACGTCATCAACGATCAGCGGGCGACCGCTGCGGCCGAGCTGCTCGGCCACCTGGTCAACCATTTCGCTCAAGGTGCGGGCCGGGGTGATGGCCATCTCGCGCAGCACTGCCTTGAGGAAGGCCATTTTTGTCCAGGTGTCGCGGCACTCGACGTAGTAGGCGCGGTGCTGATTGGCGGCCCAGGCGGCGGCCACGCTTTTGCCCAGGCCGCTGGGGCCGTACTTCACCACCAGGCCTGGCAGGCCCTGGGGGCGCAGCATGGCGCGCTCGATGGCGCTGGCCAGCAGGCCGACGTTGGTCAAGGGTACGATCTTGGAAACGCTCATTGGTGTTACTCCCCAGGTCAAGCGCGGGCCTGTTCGGCTTCCGCGAATTGGTCAAACATGCGTTGAATGGAGGCAAAGTCCGGGTGTGCCGGGTAGCGGCCATACCAGCGGGCTTCGTCTTCGGTGAGTGGTTCGCCGCTCTGCTGGCGGACTTCCAGTTGTTTCCAGAGGCGGTACCGGGCCATGGCATCGCTCGGCACCTCGAACTGTTCTTGCTCGGCCTGGGCTTGCATGGCTAGGACGGCATAGTTCTGTGCGGCTGCCAGCTGGGCGGGCAGCAGGTTGGCGCTCGGCGTGATCGGGCTGGCCACCAACTCGACGCGCTTGCCGGTGGTGGTTTCGATCTTGTCGATACCGCGCTTGATCTGGCCCTGCTCGCGCTTCTCGCGTCCTTTCTCGATACGGTTCAGCGGCATGTAGTCGCTGGCATTGCCGTCCAGCAGGGCTTCGCCGATCAGCTCACCTTCCAAGGTGCGCACCCAGATGCGGCTGGCGTCGTGCACGTCGTAGGCAATGCGCACGTCCTCGCCATGCAGATCGCGCAGCGCGTTAAGGAAGTAGCGGTTGCTGTCCCAGGAGACCTCGCCGCGCAGGGTGCGGCGCACCACTTGCGGGCGCAGCAGGTCGCTGACCAGTTCAGGCGGGGCCAGCATCGGCTCCCAGCCTGAGTCGCGGGCCGCTTCCCAGGCTTCGTTGGGGCTCATGTGGCGCATGCGCCCGGTTTGCGGGTCGCAGATCTTGCCCAGCGCCCGGTGTGGATGGTTGTTGTATCGCTCGATCTCGACCGTGGCGAGGGTCATAAACTCGGTCAAGGTAGGGATCAGCCGTGTGGTGCCATGCTCGCGCAGCTGCTTGCGACTGATGCGGTGCACCTTGGTACCGGCATGCTTGTCCATGTCTGCACCGATGTAGCTGACCAGCTGCTTGGCTGTTGCCACCCAGATCGACTGGTGCACTCGCTCGATCAGGCCACGCGCCTGACTGTTATAAGGCAGCGCATGCACCATCTCACCGCCCAGGCGATCAACCACCTCGCGCACCGCGTCATTGGCGAAGCCGCTGCCGTTGTCGACGTAGAACAGGGCAAACATGCCGCCGCGCTCGATGGCGTCGCGCAGGGAGTGCATCACGTCGATACTGTTCTCCGACTCGCCGACGGACACGCCTAGGACGCGACGTGTTGCCACGTCCATGGTGGTGGTGATCTCCGGCCGGAAAGGCTTGCCGGTGCGCGGGTTGATCACCTCGGAATCGAACTTGTGGCCGTCCGCTGTGTACACGTCGCCCGGCAGCATGTTCTTGGTAGTGCGGCGGCGGAATGGTTTGAATGCCTTCAATTCCTGCGGGCTGTAGCGGCCACGCTCGCGGGCCTCCGGGCTCAGCTTGTCCAGGAAGCGGCGCACCTGGTGGATGCTCGGCCGGTCGCCCTTGTACTTCTCGCTGAACTCGGCATAAGCACGCTCTACCGCTGGCTTGGTCGGGCGCTGGTAGCAACGCAGGAACTCAAGGGCCCAGACAGGCACGCCCATATCCGCCTTGCGCCGGGCCGGGGCCAGGCCTACTTCACCCAGCTTGCGAAAGTCCGCCAGCCAGCGTTTAAGGATCCTCTGAAGTAGCCATGCATTTCTGGCTGACGTCAGCCTCTGCTGATTTCGAAAGTGATAAATCGATCAAAAACGATCAGATTACCGGCTCATTTCTGTGTTTTTAGCCGCCGCGAGCACCTCGCGGCAGCCATTTCCAGCATTACGGGCGCACCTCTCCTGCATTCGTCAGTAAATCTCGGCGCGCCATCCACAGATTTGACAGCGCGAATAAAGTCACCAGTTGCGCCGTGTTTTTGACCAGGCCACGGAAGCGCGTCTTCACATAACCGAACTGACGCTTGATCACCCGAAACGGATGCTCGACCTTGGCTCGCACTTGGGCCTTGGCCTTCTCGATTTTGCGCTTGGCTTTGTACAGCGCGCTGCGCTTACCGAGTTTCTTGTAAGTGCTACGCCGTGCTGCAACCTGCCAGATCACTTGACGGCCCTCATGCTCGGGGCGCTTCTCGACACCGGTATATCCGGCATCGGCCCCCACCATGTTTTCCTCGCCGTGCAGCAGCTTATCGACCTGGGTGACATCCGCCACGTTGGCGGCAGTACCCACCACGCTGTGCACCAAGCCAGACTCGTCATCCACCCCGATGTGCGCCTTCATGCCGAAGTAATACTGATTGCCTTTCTTGGTTGAGTGCATCTCAGGGTCACGCTTACCGTTCTTGTTCTTGGTTGAACTCGGCGCGTTGATCAGCGTGGCATCGACGATGGTGCCTTGGCGCAGCGACAAACCACGGTCACCCAGGTAGCCATTGATCACGGCCAGGATGCCGGCAGCCAGTTCGTGTTTTTCCAGCAAGCGGCGGAAGTTGAGGATGGTGGTTTCGTCAGGAATGCGCTCCAGAGTCAGCCCGGCAAACTGGCGTAGGATGGTGGTCTCGTACAGCGCCTCTTCCATCGCCGGATCGCTGTAACCGAACCAGTTTTGCATCAGATGCACTCGCAGCATCGCCATCAGCGGATAGGACGGTCGGCCGCCTTCACCCTTTGGATAATGCGGCTCGATCAAAGCGATCAACCCTTTCCATGGCACTACCCGATCCATCTCGATCAGGAACAATTCTTTGCGGGTCTGCTTGCGCTTGCCGGCGTACTCGGCGTCGGCGAAGGTCATCTGCTTCATCGGAAAACTCGGCGGGTGGAGTGCGGATATTTTGCCAAAATCAGGAAGTCTTTTTCAGACCATCCTTAAGGGTGCGCTCGCTCAGCGTGCGGTCATCGCTCAAGCGGTCGTTTGCTACCTGCACACGCCCCTGCAGGTAAGGGCTGAGCTGCCCATCACGGGCCAGGCCGACCAGGGTCATGATGGCCCGCTGCTGGCTGGTCATCTGACTCATGCGCTCGATCTCGCGAATGATCGCCACTCGCGCGGTCATCACGTTGCGTTGATCATCGGTAAGGCGTGATGCTGAAATCGCGTCACGCAATACGATTTCTTTAGCCTCTATCGGAGCCGCTTGAGGCGCTTCGTCACTGACTAGGCGCGCAAGCAGGGCGGTCTGTGCTTCGGCGGGCAGTACAGCGAGGCAGTACTCCTGACCACCACCGCGCCCGAGACGAAGCTGGGCTTCCCAACCCTCACGCTTGGCCCGAAGGTTTACACCTTGAACAGTGCCAGGCAGACCTGGCAGTCCAGCCAGTTCCTGGGCGGTGAACCACTTACGCATGGTTATCCCCCAAGATCTTTTTCAGTTCTCGCGCCTTGCGGCTGGCATCCGAAGCAACACGCTCCAGTCGACCCAGTTCTGCATCCAGAGCTTCGCGGCCATAGGCCACCCGACCGCCACGCTGGTTGACCTGCCAGTTGGTCAGCAGATGGCTCGCGCACACCTCTTCCAGCAGCGCCGCTCTATAGAAAGGAAGGTTATGGTCGGCGCGGGCCGGGCTGGCCCAAGCGTCCAGCATGTTCTTGCTCACGTCATCGCCGGACAGGCGCGACATACGGGCGGCGATCTCATAACGATCCAGATCGGTGGCTTTCAGCAGCTCGCCTACATACTCGCTGACCTGGGCGGCGTAGTTGCCGTGGCCAGGGATAGCCAGCTTGGGTTGGGGAACAACGAAGATGTCCAAGGTGCGGTCGTCTTTTCCGTGACGCATGTCTAGGCCTCCGTGCCGGTTTTACGGTGCCCAAGGTCATAGGCTGGGTTATGCTTTTGCATATCCGCTGCTATAGCTTCTGGGCGCTTTGGTCGCAGACGTTGCGGGGTGCCATCGGCATTCCAGCGCTCCGGCCAGAGCACCTCGACCTGGAGGTCGAGTGCCTGGGCGATTGCCCGCTCCATGCGCGGATAAGCAGTACGCTTCACGTTCTTGAGGGCTGGGCCGGATACGCGCAGCTCTCGGGCGAGTTTGGCCAGTGACGTACCGTTGGTGCGGAGCTGGTACTTGATCCATTCCCAACGCTGGGCGGGGTCAAGGGGGATATCGGCTGTGTTCATGCTTGGCGTCCATTTCAACCACCTGGCAGGGTGGTTTTTTGGGGTGTTTAACGTTACCTACGGCATAAAAATAGCTCTATAGAAGCTGAAAGACAAGCGCTATAGCGCGCTTTCAACTTCTAAATGATTGAAAGAGTGACTCTATAGAATTTATTCCTTTAATTTCAAAGGGTTATGCAAGTTGAAACTTGAAAGCGACGAAGCAGCTGGGCTTTCAGGTTCGGGTAACGAACCTGAAAGTGATACCGCGTTCATCGATAGGCTCCGCGAAATCGCTTCTATAGCGGGTAGCGTGAGTGCTTTAGCGAAAGCCGCAGGAATTTCCCAAGGTGGGCTGCAGCGCTATCTGAAGGGTGGGGAACCAACGCGCCGGGTGCTGATTAGCCTGGCCGAATGCAGTGGCGTGAACCTGGTATGGCTCATGACTGGCGAAGGCAACAAATTTGCCAATCAGTCCGCATCACTGGTGGTTGAGGACGATGCTTATGCCTTCGTCCCTCTCTATGACGCGCGCTGTAGCGCAGGCAGTGGCGCATGGAACGAGCGTTCCCGCGTTCTGGTACAGCTATCGTTCACGCGCTACAGCCTGCGCAAGAAGGGCCTGACGCCCTCCGACCTGGCGTGTTTGCGCGTGGATGGCGACTCGATGACAGGCCTGCTGGAAGACGGCGACACGGTCATGATCGACCAGCGCCGCAATACCCTTGAGGGTGAGGGTGTTTATGTCGTGATGCTTGATGACCACCTGTACGCCAAGCGCCTGCAGCGCCAGTTTGATGGCTCAGTGCTGATCATCAGCCACAACAAGGAATACAAGGAAATGACCGTGCCCAAGGATCGCCTGGCCGAGTTGCAGATTGTCGGGCGGGCGGTGTGGGCTGGCGGCTGGCTGGTCTGAGTTACGGGGAGTTCGCTGTGCCAAAGACTTTGCTAAATCAGGCCTTACCCCTCAAAAACGGCCTGTTTTCTTCTCGCAACTCTTTGGCACTGCCGGCCCGCCGCGTCAACCACCCAAACCCGCGCCGCGCCTGGCCTTGCGCCTAATCCCGGCTTGTCCCAGGTAATCCCACCGACTTCCCTACCTGTGCCATACCTAGAACCCCCTCACACAAAGCCTTGCGGCCAGAGCACATGGTAGGCAAAGAACAGCGCCAGATTCAGAATCACCCCCACTACGGCCGCAGTAATCGCGGTCAGCGGTGCGGTGAATGTCAGCTCGCCATGGGTCGATTCCACCAGCGGTCCGCCGGCGAGAATGAACAGAAAGGACGGCAGAAAGGTGAACCAGGTGACCAGCGCCGCCGCCACTGCGCCACTGACAAAGCCCGAATCGCCGCCAAACATCGGCTGCAGATAAGCGCCGACAAAGGCCACGAACGCCACCACCATGATCAGCGGCCCTGGCGTGGTTTCGCCCAGGGCCAGCCCGTCGATCATCTGCGTCGGCGTCAGCCAGCCGTAATGACCAATAGCGCCCTGGTAGACATAGGGCAGCACCGCATAGGCGCCGCCAAAGGTCAGCAGCGCCGCCTTGGAAAAAAACCAGGCCATCTGCGTCAGCGTGCCATCCCAGCCATACAGCCAGGTCAGCAGGCCCATCGGCAGCAGCCAGAGCAGCGCGCCGACCAGCAGCAACAGCGCCAGGCGCGAGGCGCGAAAGCGCGTATGCGCCAACGGCGGGCTGTCATCATCGATCAGCGCAGGACCGTAGGAATGACTGGCCGCCGCATGTCCACCACCCAGGCTGAACTGCTGCGGCAACAGCCGACCACCGCAATAGCCGAGCAGCGCCGCGCCAATCACGATCAAGGGAAACGGCAGATTGAAGGCAAAGATGGCGACAAAGGACGCCCCAGCGATGCCCCACAGCCAGTTGTTCCTCAGCGCCCGTGAGCCGATGCGCCAAGCCGCCTGCACCACGATGGCGGTCACCGCCGGTTTGATCCCGTAAAAAATCCCCGCCACCAGCGGCACATCGCCATAAGCGATATACAGCCAGGACAGGCCGATCAGGATAAACAACGACGGCAGCACGAATAGCACCCCGGCAATCACCCCGCCCCAGGTACGGTGCAGCAGCCAGCCGATGTAGGTGGCCAGCTGCTGCGCTTCCGGCCCCGGCAGCAGCATGCAGCAGTTCAGTGCATGCAGAAAACGCCGCTCGGACAGCCAGCGGCGCTTCTCTACCAACTCCTGATGCATGATCGCAATTTGCCCAGCCGGCCCGCCGAAGCTGATCAGCCCCAGTTTGAGCCAGAACCAGAAGGCTTCACCCAGGCTGACAGCGGGCGGCGCAGGCGGAGCAGACGATTCGGACATGCGGGCAACTCATGGCAATAAACGCGCTCGCACTATAGCGCGAGTGCATGACGATTTAAGCCCGCCCACTCAAGCCGCCGCGCGGATTTCCGTATACTTGGCAGTGCAGCGCCCTCCTTCCAACCTGCCCGTGAAGCTCCCTGTGAAAATCCGCCATTCGATAGTAAGCCTGCTGCTGATCTGCAGCTGCGTTGTAGTTGCATCGAACACCCAGGCCGCCCCCGCCAAACATCAGGACCTGGCCGCCGGCAGCGCCCTGCTGGTCGATCTGCAGACCAATCAGGTACTCTACGAGCGCAACGCCGACAGCGTGGTGTCGATTGCCTCGGTGACCAAGCTGATGACCGCCATGGTCACCCTTGACGCCAAGCTGCCGCTGGATCAGGTGCTGCCGATCATGATTCGCGACACCCATGACCTGCGCGGCGTGTTCTCCCGTGTGCGCGTGGGCAGCGAGCTGAGCCGCCGCGACATGCTCCTGTTGGCCCTGATGGCTTCGGAAAACCGCGCCGCAGCCAGCCTGGCGCACCACTATCCGGGTGGCCACGCGGCCTTTGTCACGGCGATGAACGCCAAGGCCCGCGCCCTGGGCATGAAGCATTCGCGCTTTGTCGAACCCACCGGGCTGTCGGAACAGAACGTCTCCAGCGCCCGCGACCTGGTGCTGATGCTCAAGGCCGCGCGGCAGTACCCACTGATCAGCCAGTTCAGCACCACCGCGGAAAAGACCCAGGCGTTCCGCAAGCCCAACTACACCCTGGGTTTTCGCAACACCAACAACCTGGTGCGCAAGCCCGGCTGGAGCGTGCAGCTGAGCAAGACCGGCTACACCGGCGAAGCGGGTCGCTGCCTGGTGATGAATAACCGCCCGGTGGCCTTCGTGGTGCTGGATGCCTTCGGCAAATACACCCACACGGCCGATGCCAACCGCCTCAAGCGTTGGTTGGAAACCGGCAAGGTCACTGCCGTGCCGCCGGCGGCCATCAGCTACCGCCAGCAGAAACTGGCGCAGCGCCAGGCCCAAGCCCAAGCCCAAGCCCAAGGCAAGCCCGCGCAGTAACCCCGTAAAACAGAAAGGCCCGCAGCAAGTGCGAGCCTTTTGGTATCAGCGAGCGGCTCAGCTGTTATTCAGCCCGAATAATGGCTGGCGCATGCCAAACACCAAAAAACGCGCCAGCTCGGGGAGCGGCAAAGCCTTGCTGATCAGGTAGCCCTGCACCTGGTCGCAGCCGTACTGACGCAGCAGCGCCAGCTGCTCGGCGTTTTCCACGCCCTCGCCCACCACCTGCAAGTTGAGGTTGTGCGCCAGGTTGATCATCGCCCGCACCAGTTGCCGATTTTCCGCACGCTCGCTCATGCCGCCGACAAAGCTTTTGTCGATTTTCAGCAAGGTGATCGGCAGGTTGTTCAGGTGCACGAAAGAAGAGAAACCGGTGCCAAAGTCGTCCAGCGAGAAGCGCACGCCGAGGCGACCGAGGGCCAGCATGGTCTGCTGCACCTGATCACTGCGGCGCATTACGGCGGTTTCGGTCAGCTCGAACTCCAGCCACTGCGCATCGACACCGCGCTCTTCGATCAGGCGACTGAGGGTCGGCAGCAACTGGCTGTCCTGGAACTGGCGGAATGACAGGTTGATCGCCATATGCAGCGCCGGCAGGCCACGCCCACGTAACCACTGCATATCGCGCAGGGCACGGCTGATCACCCAGTAGCCGAGCGGCACGATCAGCCCGCTTTCCTCGGCCAGCGGTACAAATTCGTTGGGGGCCAGCAGGCCATGTTCGCTATGGCGCCAGCGCACCAGCGCCTCCAGGCCGACGATGCGCCCGCTCTGCAGGCACAGACGCGGCTGGTAATGCAGCTCCAGCTCATCACGTCGTAGGGCGCGGCGCAGCTCGCTTTCCAGGTCGGCCTGGTTGCGGGCGCTGCGATTGATCCGTTCGTCATAGATATGAAAAGTGCAGCCCTGCTGGCTCTTGGCCTGTTGCATGGCGATATGTGCGTGCCACATCAGCGGGTCAGCGCTGCCTTCGGCACGGGAGTGGGCCAGGCCCAGACTGCAGCCGATCAGCAGGCTTTCACCGTCGATCCAGTACGGCTCGCCGAGGGCTTCGGTAATCTGCGCGGCCAGCCGTTCGGCACGCTGCGGATCGCGGCGGCTGTCGAGCAGCAAGGCAAATTCATCGCTGCCCAACCGGGCCACCTGATCGCCGGCCTGCAGCTGCGCCTTGATCCGCGCCACCACTTGCAGAATCAGGCTGTCACCGCCCTGATAGCCAAGGGCATCGTTGGCGTGACGAAAGTTGTCCAGGTCGAGATGGCCGAGGGTCAGGCCGCGACCTTCATATTCAGCCAGACGCGCGGCAAGCAGGGTCTGAAAGCCCTGACGGTTGGCAATGCCGGTGAGGGCATCCTGTTCGGCCAGGCGGTGCAGGGTGTCCTTCAGGTTGCCTTGTTCGCGCGCATAGCGCAGACAGCGGCGCAGTACTTCACTACTGAGCTGGTCGCGCACCAGCCAGTCGCACACGCCCTCGGGCTCGGCTTCAGGCTCGGCATCCAGCAGCAGGACAATCGGCAGGGAACAGCGCCCGGAGGCAGGCAGGTATTTCGCGGTGGTCAGGAGCAGGGCGTTGCTGGGTTTATCGAACAGCGCGCTGGCTGCCTCCCAGGACGGTGCGGTAATCAGCGCATAACCACTGCCGAGCGCACTCAGGCGCTCGCGCAGCAACTGCGCCCAGCCTGGCGTTTCCGCCAGCAAAAGCAACCGTAATGGTTCGACGAACGCGGACAAAAACTTCCCCCACTGCACAAATAAAGAGCATTGAACCCGCTCGGATGCGTCGTAATCGACGTCTAATCACGCACATCCTTGTGTCAGTGGCGCGCGCCCTGCGCGCATGGCAAGAACCCGAAAGTGGCACCAGAGTACTGGATTAGGAAAATTAACCAAGCCTGGCTGTTTGCCATTATGTGCACTGCAACACACTTCCAGATGGTCACGGCAGAAAGCGCCAGGCCTGTTAAAATGCGCGCCCATTCCGCCTGACGATTGACTCCATGTCCCGACTGAACCCCCGGCAGCAGGAAGCCGTGAACTATGTCGGCGGCCCACTTTTGGTGCTCGCCGGCGCAGGCTCCGGCAAAACCAGCGTGATTACCCGCAAGATCGCCCACCTGGTACAGAACTGCGGCATCCAGGCCCGCCACATTGTCGCCATGACCTTTACCAACAAGGCCGCGCGCGAGATGAAAGAGCGCGTCGGCACTCTGCTCAAGGGCCCCGAGGCCCGGGGCCTGACGGTATCGACCTTCCACAACCTGGGCATGAACATCATCCGCAAGGAATACGCCCGCCTGGGCTACAAGCCGGGCTTCTCGATCTTCGATGATGGCGATATCAAGGCCCTGCTGACCGACATCATGCAGAAGGAATATGCCGGTGATGATGGTGCGGACGAGATCAAGAACTACATCGACAGCTGGAAGAATGACCTGATCCTGCCCGAGCAGGCGCTGGCAGGCGCGCGCAACCCCAAGGAACAGACCGCCGCCATTGTCTATCTGCACTACCAGCGCACCCTGCGCGCGTACAACGCAGTGGACTTCAACGACCTGATCCTGATGCCGGTGGTGCTGTTCCAGGAGCACGCCGACATCCTGGAAAAATGGCAGAACCGCATCCGCTACCTGCTGGTCGACGAATATCAGGACACCAACGCCAGCCAGTACCTGCTGGTGAAGATGCTGGTGGGCATGCGCAACCAGTTCACCGTGGTTGGCGACGACGACCAGTCGATCTACGCCTGGCGCGGCGCGCGCCCGGAAAACCTGATGCTGCTGAAAGAGGATTACCCCTCGCTGAAAGTGGTGATGCTCGAGCAGAACTACCGCTCCACCAGCCGCATTCTCAAGTGCGCCAACATCCTTATCGCCAACAACCCGCATGCGTTCGAAAAGCAGCTGTGGAGCGAGATGGGCATGGGCGACGAGATCCGCGTAATCCGTTGCCGCAACGAAGACGCCGAGTGCGAACGAGTGGCCCTGGAAATTCTCACCGAACACTTGCGCACCCAGCGCCCTTACAGCGATTACGCCATCCTCTATCGCGGCAACTACCAGGCCAAGCTGATGGAGCTGAAACTGCAGCACCATCAGATTCCCTATCGACTGTCGGGCGGCACCAGCTTCTTCGCCCGCCAGGAGGTGAAGGACCTGATGAGCTACTTCCGCCTGCTGGTCAACCCGGACGATGACAACGCCTTCCTGCGCGTGATCAACGTACCGCGCCGCGAGATCGGCTCAACCACCCTGGAGAAGCTCGGCAACTACGCCACCAGCCGCAAGATCAGCATGTACGCTGCCGCCGGCGAGATCGGCCTCGGCGAGCAGCTGGACGCGCGCTACACCGAACGCCTGGCACGCTTTACCACGTGGATGGACCGGGTGCGCCAGGAATGTGCGCAGAACGACCCGATAGCGGCGATCCGCAGCATGGTCATGGACATCGACTACGAAAACTGGTTGCGCCAGAACGCCTCAAGCGACAAGGTCGCCGACGCGCGCATGGGCAACGTCTGGTTTCTCGTCGAGGCGCTGAAGAACACCCTGGAGCGCGACGAAGACGGCGACATGACCATCGAGGACGCCATCGGCAAGCTGGTGCTGCGCGACATGCTCGAACGCCAGCAGGAAGAAGAGGAAGGCGCCGAAGGCGTGCAGATGATGACCCTGCACGCGTCCAAGGGTCTGGAATATCCGTCGGTGTATATCCTCGGCGTAGAAGAAGAAATTCTCCCGCACCGCTCCAGCATCGAAGCCGATACGGTCGAGGAAGAGCGCCGTCTGGCCTACGTCGGCATCACCCGCGCCAAGCGCAACCTGACCATGACCTTCGCCGCCAAGCGCAAACAGTACGGCGAGATCATCGACTGCTCACCGAGCCGTTTCCTCGATGAACTGCCGCCCGAGGACCTGGTCTGGGAAGGTCTGGAAGACGCCGCGCCCGAGGTCAAGGCCGCCACCGGCAACTCGGCACTGGCCAATATGCGCGCCATGCTGAAGAAATAACCGGCAACAGCGCGCGGGCGCAGACAGACGTATTTCGTCACCTCCTGCATCCGCGCTACGCTGCACCATTACATCCCGGCACAGACCGGGTATCAGAAAGAACGACGAGGGTAACCGCGTGGAAGCGCTGAAACAGAAGATTCGCGATGAAGGTACCGTGCTTTCGGAGCACGTACTCAAGGTCGATGCCTTTCTCAATCACCAGATCGACCCGGCGCTGATGCAGCAGATCGGCCACGAATTTGCCCAGCGTTTTGCCGACCAGGGCATCACCAAGATCGTCACCATCGAGGCCTCGGGCATTGCCCCGGCAGTGATGGCCGGCCTGGAGCTGAGCGTGCCTGTAATCTTCGCGCGCAAGTACCAGTCGCTGACACTCAAGGACGACCTGTACATCTCCAAGGTGTTTTCCTTCACCAAGCAGACCGAAAGCACCCTGGCCATTTCGGCCAAGCACCTGAACGCCAAGGATCATGTGCTGCTGATCGACGACTTCCTGGCCAACGGCCATGCCGCCCGCGCCCTCATCGACCTGATCGGCCAGGCCGGTGCGAGTATTGCCGGCATTGGCGTAGTGATCGAGAAGTCCTTCCAGCGCGGCCGCGCCGAACTGGATGCTCAGGGCTACCGGGTCGAGTCGCTGGCGCGCATCGATTCACTCAAGGATGGTCAGGTCAGTTTTATCGACTAAGCGCCACTAGCCTGGAGAGATGCCTGCCACAGTTTCTCCTGTGCACAAAAAAGCCGCCTGAATAGGCGGCTTTTTTACAGCAGCGTCAGGCGTATTACAGGCCGGACATCTTTTGAATCGCTTCACGCAGCTCGTCGTCCGAGCAATCAGCGCAGGTGCCTTTTGGCGGCATGGCGTTGATACCGGAGATTGCCTTGGCCAGGATGCCGTCGAGGCCGCCCTGGTGATCAGCGCGCTCTTTCCAGGCAGCTGTGTCGCCAATTTTCGGCGCACCCAGAATACCCGGGGTATGGCAGGCACCGCAGTGCTTGGCAATGATGTCATCGGCAGTACGCGCAGCGCCGCCGGTTGTGGCTGCTACAGCACCCACGCCCTTGCATTCTTCGCCCATCACACAGACTTGGCCAACCGGCTTCAGTCGCTCGGCAATGGCTTCGTCGGTCGTGGCTTGAGCAGTCACTGCCCACAGGGCCAATACGGTAGCCGGTGCTACCAGGAGCTTTTTAATCAGGTTCACGGTACACCCTCTTCGTGGCTAGTCACGCTCGCGGCCACGGTTTCGCGAGCGGGCGACAGTATAACGGCAAGCCGCCGCCGCCGAAACAACCCATATTGTCGCAGGGTTATTAGCAGCCTGACCCATCCGTTAGAAGTTTGCCGGCGTGGTGGCACTGATCAGGCGTGCCGGCTGCTCGAACGGATTACGGAAACGGTGCGGCTTGCTGCTCTCGAAGTAGTAGCTGTCGCCCGGTTCAAGGATAAACACCTCGTCGCCCACGGTCAGCTCCAGCTTGCCTTCGACCAGCATGCCAGCCTCTTCACCTTCGTGGGCGTACATTTCGTCACCGGTGTCGGTGCCGCTGGGGTAGGTTTCATCAAGGAAGGAAATGGCTCGGCTCGGATGCGCCTTGCCTACCAGCTTCATGGTGATGGCCCCGCTGCAGATATCGGTGAGTTCGGCGGCGCGATAGACCACCTGGGCCTGGCTATCCTGCTCCACATCCAGGGAGAAGAACTCCACCAGCGACATGGGGATACCCGCCAACACCTTTTTCAACGAACTGATCGAAGGGCTTACGCTGTTCTTCTCGATCATCGAAATGGTGCTGTTGGTGACGCCCGCCCGTTTGGCGAGTTCACGCTGGGAAAGGCCTTTGAGTTTGCGAATGGATTGCAGTCGTACACCGACGTCCAATGCTGGAGTCCCCCTTGGGATAGATACGGAAAAGTCGCCGTATCATGGCATAGCGTTCAGAATTTACAACACTCGCGTTCAAACTCGTCTACAGCGCGGCTGTTAGTCCCCGAGGTAGAACAGCGGCGCCCTCCGCAGATTGCAGAAAAGCTGATAGGGAATGCTGCCCGCCTGGGTGGCCACGTCGCTGGCCAGCACCTGTTTGCCCCAGAGTTCGACCCGACTGCCCAGGCCTGCTTGCGGCAGATCGGTCAAATCGACGGTGAGCATGTCCATCGACACGCGGCCGATCAGGCGGGTCAGCTGGCCGTCCACCGCCACTGGCGTACCGGTCGGTGCATGACGTGGGTAGCCGTCGGCATAGCCCATGGCGACCACACCGACGCGGGTCGGCCGCTCGCTGACAAAGCGCGCGCCATAGCCCAGCGGCTCGCCGGCCGGCAGTTCGCGCACGCTGATGATCTTCGATTCCAAGGTCATCACCGGCTGCAACCGTGCCGCCACGGCCTGCGCCTGTTCGAATGGGGTCGCACCGTAGAGCATGATGCCGGGGCGCACCCAGTCGCTCGGCACGCTCGGCCAGCCCAATACGGCAGGCGAATTGCGCAGGCTGACCTCGGCGACAATGCCCTGCCGCGCCTGCTGAAAAACCGCCAACTGTTCAGTACTGCGCGGGCAATCCAGCTCGTCGGCACGAGCGAAATGGCTCATCAGCACAATCTTCGCCACCTTGCCGCTGGCCAGCAGGCGCTGATAGGCCGCCTGGTAATCGGCCGGATGCAGGCCGACCCGGTGCATGCCGCTGTCCAGCTTCAACCAGACCGTCAGCGGGCCGCGCACTGCGCTGCGCTCAATCGCTTCAAGCTGCCACAGCGAATGCACCACGCACCACAATTCGTGCTGCTCGATCAGCGGTAACTCGTCGGCCTCGAAAAAGCCCTCCAGCAACAGAATCGGCCCGCGAATACCGGCCTCGCGCAGCTGCAGCGCTTCCTCGATACAGGCCACGGCAAAACCATCGGCCTGTTCCTGCAACGCCTGGGCACAACGCACCGCGCCATGGCCGTAGGCATCCGCCTTGATCACCGCCAGGGCGCGCGCGCCGCTGACTTCACGGGCCAGTTGGTAGTTGTGACGCAAGGCTTGCAGGTCGATCAGGGCGCGGGAAGGACGCATGACGTTCTCGGCTATCAGCAGTTTTCAGACTATAAAAAAGCCCGGTGTGATGGCCGGGCAAACACTTATCGCAAACGGGATCGGCCGATTTACAGGGCGGCCACGATCATCATTTCCACCAGCACCTCAGGCTTGTACATCTTCGCCTCGACACAGGCCCGTGCAGGCGCCGCGCCTGGCGCGACCCAGGCATCCCAGACCTGATTAAGCCCGACGTAATCGCGCTCCATGTCCTTCAGGTAGATGGTCACGGAAAGGATCTTCGACTTGTCGCTACCGGCCTCGGCCAGCATACGATCGGTGTTGGCCAGGGTTTCACGGGTTTGCTGCACGATATCGCCGCTGTAGTCGTCCGCCAGCTGGCCGGCCAGGTAGACCGTGCTGTTGTGGATGACGATTTCGCTGTAACGGCTTTCAGTGTGCAGGCGCTGTACTGACATGCTTATGACTCTCCTGGGAACGGCTATAACGGGAAATATCCAGACCTTCGGCGCTGATCTGCGGACGCTTTTTCGCCATCAGGTCGGCAAGCAGGCGACCGGAGCCGCAGGCCATGGTCCAGCCCAGTGTGCCGTGACCGGTGTTGAGGAACAAATTGCGCAAGCCGGTGGCACCAACAATCGGCGTGCCGTCCGGAGTGGCTGGACGCAGACCAGTCCAGAATTCGGCCTGACGCAGATCTCCGCCCTGCGGGTAGAGATCGGCAGTGATCATTTCCAGGGTGGCGCGGCGACGCGGGTTGAGGCTCAGATCAAAGCCGGCAATCTCAGCCATGCCGCCGACGCGGATGCGGTTGTCGAAACGGGTGATCGCCACCTTGTAGGTTTCATCGAGGATGGTCGAGGTCGGCGCCATCGCCGCATTGGTGATCGGCACAGTCAGCGAATAGCCCTTGAGCGGGTACACCGGTGCCTTGATACCCAGCGGCTTGAGCAATTGCGGGCTAAAGCTGCCGAGCGCCAGCACGTAGCGATCAGCGGTTTCCAGCTTGCCGTCAATCCACACGCCATTAACCCGATCGCCCACAGCGTCGATACGCTGGATGTTCTGGCCGAAGCGGAATTCCACACCCAACGCCTTGGCCATCTCGGCCAGTTTGCTGGTGAACAGCTGGCAATCGCCGGTCTGGTCATTCGGCAGGCGCAGTGCGCCGGCCAGTTTGTCGGTGACTGCAGCCAAGGCCGGCTCAACGCGGGCGATGCCGGCGCGGTCGAGCAGCTCATAGGGCACGCCGGACTGCTTGAGCACGGCAATATCTTTCGCCGCGTTATCCAATTGCGCCTGGGTGCGGAACAGTTGGGTGGTGCCCAGGCTGCGGCCTTCATAGGCGATGCCGGTTTCCGCACGCAGCTCGTCGAGGCAATCGCGGCTGTATTCGGACAGGCGCACCATGCGCTCCTTGTTCACCGCATAACGGCTGGCAGTGCAGTTGCGCAGCATCTGCGCCATCCACAGGTACTGGTCGATATCAGCGGTTGCCTTGATCGCCAGCGGTGCATGTTTTTGCAGCAGCCACTTGATGGCTTTCAACGGCACGCCTGGCGCCGCCCACGGCGAGGCGTAGCCAGGTGACACCTGACCGGCGTTGGCGAAGCTGGTTTCCATGGCCGGGGCGTGCTGCCGGTCGACCACCACCACTTCAAAACCCTGACGCGCCAGGTAATACGCACTGGCTGTACCAATCACACCGCTACCGAGAACCAGAATCCGCATGACACGCTCCTCGCCGCGACAATGCGCGACGGATAATTCCTGAGATCACAATTGAGCGCAGTATAGGAAGAGATCACCAGTGCTTTTCACTATATAAATAGCTATATTTGGCGACAATTCTTGGCAATATCGCCTTATCTAGAGGGGTATCCACCGTGCGCACCCAGCATCAGAGCCGCCGCGAACTGGACAAGATCGACCGCAATATCCTGCGCATCCTGCAGGAAGATGGGCGCATCAGCTTTACCGAGCTGGGCGAGCGGGCCGGCCTGTCGACCACGCCCTGTACCGAGCGCGTGCGCCGCCTGGAGCGCGAAGGGATCATCATGGGCTACCACGCCCGGCTCAACCCGCAGCAGCTCAAGGCCAGCCTGCTGGTGTTTGTCGAGATCAGCCTGGACTACAAGTCCGGCGACACCTTCGAGGAATTCCGCCGCGCAGTGCTGAAACTGCCGCACGTACTCGAATGCCACCTAGTGTCCGGTGACTTCGACTACCTGGTGAAGGCGCGAATCAACGAAATGGCCAGCTACCGCAAACTGCTCGGCGACATCCTGCTCAAGCTGCCGCACGTACGCGAGTCGAAGAGCTACATCGTGATGGAGGAAGTGAAAGAGAGCCTGAGCCTGCCGATTGCCGACTGAAGCCCGCACTGCATCCGCCAGAACGCCGCCCGATTGGTGAGAACGAGGCTGCGCCAGTCGCGGCTAAAGCCCCTCCCACCCAATGCATCTTCACTAGCACCACCACTGGTGGGAGGCGCTTTAGCGGCGATAAAGTCAGATTGGCGCTTAGCCCAACCAAATCCAACCTATACCAGCACCTGCCGGGTTGTGGCGATCAGCTGGTGTACCCGCTGTTCCACCGTCGGCTCGGTCAGCTGCTCCGGCCCCTGGCCACGCGGGCACGGCAGGCTCGGCGTGGTGCCGAACAGACGACAGATCAGCGGGCGCTGGTCATACACCGTGCACCCTTGCGGGCCGAGGTGTACGCAGTTGTACTCGGCCAGCGCGGCGTCATGCTCGGCGGCACTTTTCACCGGCAGCCGCGCCATTTCCTCGGATGACGCGGTGACCGGGCCGCAGCAATCGTGGCAACCCGGCACGCAGGCGAAACTGGGAATCTGCAAACGCAGCTGGTCGATCTTGCGGCTGGTGCAACTCATGGGCGGGATCCTGAAACACAGGCCAGCATAGTAACCGCGCCCAGGGTTGAATCGCGGCAGGAGCCAGGGCTAACCGACGAAAATCCGCTTATTTCACGATTGCCTCTTGGCGTTTGGCAAATCTCGCGCTTATGCTTCGTAAAATTTTCCAAACACAATAATCAGGATTCCACACATGAACGCCCGCGTTCACCAGCCGGTGCACAACAGCCAGCACGCCAACTCCTATTACGCCGCCAGCGCCAATCGCCAACTCGACTACCCCGCCCTAGGCGGTGAGTTGCGTGCCGATGTGTGCATTGTCGGTGGCGGTTTTTCCGGCCTCAACACGGCCATTGAGCTGGCGCAGAAAGGCCTCTCGGTGGTGCTGCTGGAAGCGCACAAGATTGGCTGGGGCGCCAGCGGGCGCAACGGCGGCCAGCTGATTCGCGGCGTCGGCCATGGCGTTGAGCAATTTGAATCGGTGATTGGCGCGCAGGGCGTGCGCGAACTGAAACTGATGGGCCTGGAAGCGGTGGAAATCGTCCGCCAGCGCATCGAGCAGTTCAATATCGATTGCGACCTGACCTGGGGCTACTGCGACCTGGCCAACAAACCCAGCCACCTCGCCGACTTCGCCGAAGACATGGCCGAACTCAAACAGCTGGGTTATCGCCATGAAATGCGCCTGCTGCAACCGGAACAGATGCATGAGGTAGTTGGCTCCAACCGCTACGTCGGCGGCATGATCGATATGGGTTCCGGCCACCTGCACCCGCTCAACCTGGCCCTCGGCGAAGCCGCCGCAGCGCAGAGCCTGGGCGTACAGCTGTTCGAGAACTCGGCAGTGTCGCGCATCGACTATGGC
The DNA here is from genome assembly GCF_900105355.1 of Pseudomonas anguilliseptica. NCBI lineage: Bacteria > Pseudomonadati > Pseudomonadota > Gammaproteobacteria > Pseudomonadales > Pseudomonadaceae > Pseudomonas > Pseudomonas anguilliseptica. The sequence continues at coordinate 2,043,386 of NZ_FNSC01000001.1, read as the reverse complement.
AGCGAGGTCAAGGTGCACACCGCCCAAGGCGTGGTGCACGCCGCTACCCTGGTGCTCGGCTGCAACGCTTACCTGAATGGCCTTAACAGCAACCTGGGCGGCAAGGTGCTGCCCGCCGGCAGCTACGTGATCGCCACCGAGCCGATGTCCGAAGCCGAAGCGCGGGCAATCATTCCGCAGAATATGGCGCTGTGTGACCAGCGTGTAGCCCTGGATTATTACCGCCTGTCCGCCGACCGGCGCCTGTTGTTCGGCGGTGCCTGCCACTATTCAGGCCGAGATCCTGCAGACATCGCCGGCTATATGCGACCGAAAATGCTGGAAGTCTTCCCGCACCTGAAAGACGTGAAGATCGACTACCAGTGGGGCGGCATGATCGGCATCGGTGCCAACCGCCTGCCGCAGATCGGCCGCCTCAAGGAACAACCCAACGTGTATTACGCCCAGGCCTACTCAGGCCATGGCGTCAACGCCACGCACCTGGCTGGCAAGCTGCTCGGCGAGGCCATCGCCGGCCAGGCCAGCAGCGGCTTCGACCTGTTCGCCAAGGTGCCCCACATGACCTTCCCTGGCGGCAAACACCTGCGCTCGCCGCTGCTAGCCCTAGGCATGCTCTGGCATCGGATGAAAGAGCTGGTCTGAGAATCTGCTTATGATCTGCTGCGCGTCGGCCCTACTGCGTTAAAAACAGGCTCGGAATGCTCATGTACGGCTCGTACACTCAGCTTCCTCGCCTGTTTTGCCTTGCAGGACTCTAGCTCGCAGGATCCTAAGCAGATTCTGAGCGTTTTGCGCATCCCCCCTCACAGCTTCCAGAACGGCAGCTGCGCCTCGCGCTGGGCCTGCGCGCGGCTCAAGCCGATATCTTTGAGCTGCTCATCAGTCAGCCTCAATAGCGCCCGACGAGTGGTCAGGCGCAGCCAGAATGCGCTCCAGCGGCCTACAGTTGGCTTCGCTTTATCCGTTTGAGCATACAGATGCCTCCCCACGGACTCCTGCTGCAGTTCGCCTGATTTCATTGTCAGCCTGACATCACTCAATCCGTTCATCACCTTCTCCTGCCCGTAAGCCTGGAGAGCATGATGAGTGACGCAGGAAAAGCATGACAGATTCAAAAATATATTTTTAAATCCATACAGATTTCCGAAACCAGGCTCTGAATGGTGGATTTATCGCCTATCTGTACTGGCTTGGTGCGGCACACAGAGAAATTACGAGGCAACTGTTATGACGCTCTACGTCAACCTGGCCGAGTTGCTCGGCGCCCGTATTGAACAGGGCCTGTATCGCCCCGGTGATCGCCTGCCCTCTGTGCGCGCCCTCAGCCTGGAACATGGCGTCAGCCTGAGCACCGTGCAACAGGCCTATCGCCACCTGGAGGATCAGGGCCTGGCCACACCCAAGCCCAAGTCCGGCTACTTTGTGCCCCAGGCGCGCCAGCAGCCGGCGCTGCCGATGGTCAGCCGCGCCGCCCAGCGGCCGGTGGATATTTCCCAGTGGGACCAGGTGCTCGAACTGATCAGCCGACCGCCAGGCGGTGATGTGCTGCAACTGGGGCGCGGCATGCCGGATATCAGCAGCCCAGCCCTGAAACCGCTGCTGCGCACCCTGTCACGCATGAGCCGCCGCCAGGCGGTCAAGGAGCTGAGCTATGGCAGCCTGTATGGTGACCCAGGCCTGCGCGCACAACTGTCACGCCTGATGCTCGATTCTGGCTGCCAGATTGCCATTGAAGAAATCGTCACCACCACCGGCTGCCACGAGGCCCTGTCCGTAGCGATTCGCGCCGTGTGCGAGCCTGGCGACATCGTGGCCGTGGATTCACCGAGCTTTCATGGCGTGATGCAGGCACTCAAGGGCTACGGCATGAAGGCCCTGGAGCTGCCCACCGACCCGCTCACCGGCATCAGCCTGGAGGCGCTGGAGCTCGCGCTGGAACAATGGCCGATCAAGGCCATTCAGCTCACCCCCAACTGCAACAACCCGCTCGGCTACATCATGCCGGAAGCCAACAAGCGCGCCCTGCTGGCCCTGGCGCAGCGCTATGACGTGGCGATTATCGAGGATGATGTCTACGGCGAACTGGCCTACAGCTACCCACGCCCGCGCAGCATCAAATCATTCGACGAGGACGGTCGCGTGCTGTTCTGCAGCTCGTTTTCCAAGACCCTGGCACCTGGCCTGCGGGCCGGCTGGATTGCCCCGGGCCGCTACCTGCAACAGGTGCTGCACCTCAAATACATGAGCACCGGCATGGCCGCACAGCTGCCACAACTGGCCCTGGCCGAATTTATCGCCAGCGGGCATTACGAACCGCACCTGCGGCGTATGCGCAGCCAGTACGCGCGCAACCGCGATTGCATGATCGACTGGGTCAGCCGCTACTTCCCCGCTGGAACACGCGTCAGCCGGCCCCAGGGCGGCTTTATGCTGTGGCTGGAGCTGCCACAGGGCTTTGACAGCCAGCGCCTGAACCGCGTGCTGCAGCCACACAACATCCAGATCGCGCCCGGCAGCATCTTTTCCGCCGCCGGCAAATACCGCAATTGCCTGCGCATCAACTACGCCAGCCAACCCTCCCCAGCGCTTGAACAGGCGATTTGCCAGGTCGGCGAATGCGTGGCTGCGCTGCTCGCCGAGCAACAGCTCGTACACAACAGCGCAGAGGGTGCGGTCACGCCTTGATGGCCGCCACCTCGCTAAATGCACCGCGCTGAAACGCCAGCCAGACAAACAGCGCCGCGCCAATCGCCATCAGGATCGGCAGCGCATGGCCGCTGACCCACTGGCTGGCGGCGCCGGTCGACAGCGGCCCGAGCAGGCAGCCCGCGCCCCAGAGCAGGGCGATATGCGAGTTGGCGCGCACCAGCGCATCGTCGCGGTAGCGCTGCCCCACCAAAATCAGCGACAGGGTGTACAGGCCGCCTGCGCTGGCGCCGAACAACACCAGCACCGCCCAGATCAGCGGCGTGTGCAGCAACGCGGGAATGCTCAGGCTCGACAGCAGCAATACCACCCCGCAGCAGCGGAACAGCGTCTGCCGGGGCACCCGGTCGGCCATCCAGCCAATCGGCAACTGCAGCGCCGCATCGCCGACCACCACCGCACTGACCATGATCAACGCCAGCTGCTGGGCAAAACCTTCGCGCACCAGATACACCGGCAGCAAGGTCAGCACCATGGCTTCGAACCCGGCAAACAGCACCACGGCCCAGGCAATCGCCGGTGAAGAGCGGCAAAACGCCAGAATGCCGCGCCCGGACGCACTCTGCGCATCGACCTTGGGCGCGCCATCGCGCCCCAACAGCAGCAGGCTACCGCCCACCAGCAGCGTGGCAGAGAACCAGAAGCCGCGGTCACTTTCCGTACCCAGCAGGGTCAGCAGCAGCGGTCCGCACAGCTGGCTGAGCGCAAAGCCGGTGCCATACAGCGCCACCAGACGGCCGCGCAGGCGGTCCTCGACCAGCTGGTTGATCCAGCTTTCGCCGAGCACAAACACTACGGTCAAGGAGATACCAATCAGCAAGCGCAGCAACAGCCACAGCGGATAATTCGGCATCACACTCAGCAGTGCAACCGACGCGGCGCTAGCCAGCAAGCACAGGCGCAGCGTCTGCGGCGTGCCAAACCAGCCCGCCAGGCGCCCCGTTAGGCGCGCCCCGACCAGCACACCAATCGCCGGCATACCGGCCATCACACCGATGGCAAAGGGGCCGTAACCCCAGGACTCAAGGCGAAACGACACCAGCGGCAGCGTCACGCCCAGCGCCAACCCGACGATCACCACCGCCGCACTGACGGCGAAATAGGTCATCCAATTCATTTTTTCACTCCATTCCCTGGCTCGTTCGGCACCCGCAGCACAGATGCAAAACGGCCGGGCTCCATGGGGAACCCGGCCGCAAATGGATTTAGTTGCGCCAAACCAGTCAATCAAGAGCTACGGGACTAAGGCCAGGCAAGGCGCCCCGGAGCTTTTAAGCGCAGCGTACTGCAGTACGTGAGCATTAAAAGCGAGGACGCAACGCAGCATGGCCGACGGCCCGGAGGTCGCCCCGGTAGCGTTACAGCTTGATCCAGGTCGCCTTGATCTCGGTGTACTTATCGAAGGCATGCAGCGACTTGTCGCGGCCGTTGCCCGACTGCTTGAAGCCACCGAACGGAGCGGTCATATCGCCGCCGTCATACTGGTTGACCCACATGCTGCCGACGCGCAGGGCCTTGGCAGCCAGGTGCGCCTTGGACAGATTGCTGGTCCAGATGGCGGCTGCCAGACCGTAGATGCTGTCGTTAGCAATCTGAATCGCCTCTTCGGTGCTGTCGAACGGGATCACCGTCAGCACCGGGCCAAAGATTTCTTCCTGGGCGATGCGCATGGCGTTGTGTGCGTCATCGAAGATGGTCGGCTCGACGTAGACGCCGCCGGTCTCTTCCAGGGTGCGCTTGCCACCGCAGAGCAGCTTGGCCTGGTCCTTGTGGCCGGCGTCGATATAGCCGAGTACCGCATTCAGGTGGCCGGCATCGACCAGGGCGCCGACCTTGGTGTCCGGGTCCAGAGCATGGCCAGCCTTCCAGTCCTGCATGGCTTCCAGCACCATTGGCATGAAGGTGTCCTTGATCGAGCGCTCCACCAGCAAGCGCGAGCCTGCGGTGCACATCTCGCCCTGGTTGAAGCAGATCGCCGCAGCAGCGGCTTCCGCCGCCGCCTTGAGATCCGGCGCATCGGCAAAGACGATGTTGGCACTCTTGCCGCCGGCTTCCAGCCAGACGCGCTTCATGTTCGATTCGCCAGCGTAGATCATCAGTTGCTTGGCGATCTTGGTCGAGCCGGTGAACACCAGGGTGTCGACATCCATATGCAGCGCCAGCGCCTTGCCGACGGTATGGCCGTAACCAGGCAGCACGTTGAGCACGCCCGCCGGGATGCCAGCATCCAGCGCCAGCTGAGCCATGCGCAGAGCGGTCAGCGGGGATTTTTCGGATGGTTTGACGATCACCGAGTTGCCGGTGGCAAGGGCCGGGCCAAGCTTCCAGGCAGTCATGATCATCGGGAAGTTCCACGGCACGATGGCCGCCACTACGCCGACCGGCTCACGGGTCACCAGACCCAGTTCATCATGTGGAGTAGCCGCCACTTCGTCGTAAATCTTGTCGACCGCTTCGCCACTCCAGCGAATCGCCCGCGAGGCACCCGGCACATCGACACCCAGGGCATCGCTGATCGGCTTGCCCATGTCGAGGGTTTCCAGCAGCGCCAGCTCTTCAGCGTGCTGATCCATCAGATCGGCAAAACGGATCATGATGCGCTTGCGCTGGGCCGGCGCCATGCGCGACCAGACGCCAGACTCGAAGGTGACGCGAGCATCTGCGACGGCCAGCTCGGCATCGGCCAGGTCACAGCTGGCCACCAGGCCGAGCAGGCGTCCGTCGACCGGGCTGATGCACTCGAAGGCGGCCCCGGAGACGGCGGCGCGGTACTCGCCATGCACGAAGGCGCGGCCCTCGATCTTCAGGTTGTTGGCGCGCTGCTCCCAGTCGGCACGAGTCAGGCTAGTCATTGCTACATCCTCTATCGCTAGTAAAGCGCCGCAGGTCTGCCGCACGCGCTGTCAATTATTCTGCATGGGCTGCAAGAACATGCTTACCCAATCCTGCCGGCAACACTAAACCAGAGGCCTGCACACTTCCAATATTTTTTACAAAAACTGGCAAAGCCGCCTTGTTATGTGTGCTTTATTAAACATAGACTGCGAAAACTTCCACCCCAACCGACAACAAGCCTGGCCAGAACAGGCGCACATCCCCAACCGGACCCGCTTATGAACATCGAACAGATTGTCGACTTCGCCACTGCCACCACCGCCCCGGAACACTATCGCCCAGCGGCGGAAAAAGTCCTCAAGGGCGACCCCGCGCAAAGTGTGCGCAACCATTACGGCAGCCCGTGCGGGCAGTTCAATGCGGGAATCTGGGAAGGTGACATCGGCCACTGGACCATCAACTACACCGAACACGAGTACTGCGAGATTCTGCAAGGCGTCTCGGTACTGCGCGACAAGGATGGCAACGCCAAGACCCTGCGCGCCGGCGACCGTTTCGTGATCCCGGCCGGCTTCTCCGGCACCTGGGAAGTGCTGGAGCCCTGCCGCAAGGTCTACGTGATCTTTGAGCAAGCCAGCAACTGATCACTATTCATGCGTCACCCTTCGCCCGCCTTGCGCGGGCTTTTTATTGCCTGGGCTTCCGACCATGGCCATGTAACGCATCCATCTCTGCCATCCGAGCTGACAGGGCTGAATGCCGGGCAAGAAAAAGCCCGCCATATAGGCGGGCTTTTTCGGCAAGGAGCCAGATCAATTACTTGATCTTGCCTTCCTTGTAGATCACGTGCTTACGCACAACCGGATCGAATTTTTTGATTTCGATTTTGTCCGGAGTGGTGCGCTTGTTTTTGTCGGTAGTGTAGAAGTGACCAGTACCGGCACTCGAGATCAAACGAATCAATTCACGCATGACTTTCCCCTTAAACCTTTTCGCCGCGAGCACGCAGCTCGGACAGAACGACGTCAATACCACGCTTGTCGATGCAACGCATGCCTTTGGCAGAAACGCGCAGACGCACGAAACGGTTCTCAGACTCGACCCAGAAGCGGTGATGCTGCAGGTTCGGCAGGAAACGACGACGGGTTTTGTTGTTTGCGTGGGAAATGTTATTCCCGGTTACCGGACCCTTACCGGTAACTTGACAGACTCTCGACATGCCTCAGCCCTCTAAAACCACATGCCCAACCCGGCATGGGTTGGCCGCTAATATTCAATCTTGGCGCTTAGCGCCGCGTATCTCGAGGGTCTTACCGGCCGTACCTGAAAGCGCAAGAACCGGGCCCCTACAAAAGAGCGCTGCTTTATACCAGAAAGCCCCCAGCGCAACAAGGTTAACCGTACTTTACCCGGCAAAGACCAACTCACAATTCCGGCGCCCAGGCCAGCCGGTGGCGGTAACAGCGCAGATCGACCGCTCGTCGCCAAGACCTGATTGCCCCCCGCCGGATAATGGCCTAGGGTAAGACCCTCGCCCGCACGCCCCCCTTGTCAGGAGTTTGCCATGCGCCTTGCCAACCTGCCGCTGCTGCTCGCCCCGCTACTGGCTCCCGCCCTGGCCCAGGCCAACACACTTAGCGTCTGTACAGAAGCCAGCCCGGATGGTTTCGACGTGGTGCAGTACAACTCGCTGACCACCACCAACGCCTCGGCTGACGTATTGATGAACCGCCTGGTGGATTTCGATGCTGTCAGCGGCACGTTGCAGCCGAGCCTGGCGCTGGCCTGGGAGGTCAGCGCGGATGGCCTGAGCTACAGCTTCACCCTGCGTCCGGACGTGCAGTTTCATCAAACCGACTATTTCACTCCCAGCCGCCCGCTGAATGCCGATGACGTGCTGTTCAGCTTTCAGCGCATGCTCGACCCGACCCATCCGTGGCACAAGGTTGCGCCCAGCGGCTATCCCCACGCGCAGTCGATGCAGCTGCCAAGCCTGATCAAAAGCATCGACAAGACCGGCGAACACAGCCTGCGTTTCACCCTCAACAGCCCGGACGCCACTTTTCTCGCCACCCTGAGCATGGGCTTCGCCTCGATTTATTCCGCCGAATATGTCGCGCAACTGCTGAAGGCCGGCGCCCCGCAAGCGCTCAACAGCCAGCCGATTGGCAGCGGTCCGTTCGTCTTCAAGCGTTTTCAGAAAGACGCCAACGTGCGCTTGCAGAAGCTGCGCCGTGGCGAGTGCCATATCGCCCTGTCACCAAAACCACAGGATGTGCAGGCCATCAGCGGCGACAACACGCTAAAGAGTGCACATACCGCCGCCTTTATGACCGCCTTCGTCGGCATTAACAGCCAGCACCCGCCACTGGACCAACCCACCGTGCGCCAGGCAATCAACCTGGCCTTCGACAAATCCAGCTACCTCAAGGCGGTATTCGAGAACAGCGCCGAAGCGGCCAACGGCCCCTACCCGCCCAATACCTGGAGTTACGCCAGCGAGTTAGCTGGCTACCCACATGACCCGCAAAAAGCCCGCGACCTGCTCAAGCAGGCCGGTCTGGCCGATGGTTTCAGCACCACCATCTGGACCCGCCCCACCGGTAGCGTGCTCAACCCTAACCCGAACCTGGGCGCACAACTGCTGCAGGCTGACTTGGGCAAAGTCGGCATCAAGGCGGAAATTCGCGTGATCGAATGGGGCGAGCTGATTCGCCGCGCCAAGGCCGGCGAACATGACCTGCTATTCATGGGCTGGGCCGGCGACAACGGTGACCCGGACAACTTCCTCACCCCGCAATTTGCCTGCGCCTCGCTTGAGTCCGGGCTGAACTTCGCCCGTTATTGCAACCCGCAACTGGACAAGCTGATCGCCGACGGCAAACGCACCAGCGACCAGGCGCAGCGCAGCCGGATATATAAGGAAGCGCAGCAGATCATTCAGCAGCAGGCGCTGTGGCTGCCACTGGCCCACCCGACCGCCTATGCGCTGACGCGCAAGCAGGTCGAGGGTTATCAGGTCAGCCCGTTCGGTCGCCAGGACTTTTCCAAAGTGCGTTTGAACCCTTAAAGCCAGCCGTACTCGGCCATCGACAGCGGCTCACCGTCGCCAACGATAAAGTGGTCGAGTACGCGCACATCCACCAGCTCCAGTGCTTCTTTCAGGCGACGGGTTAGCACCCGATCCGCCTGACTGGGCTCGGCAACACCGGACGGATGGTTATGGGTCAGAATCAGTGCCGCCGCGTTGTGTGCCAAGGCGCGCTTGACCACCTGCCGGGGATAAACGCTGGCACTGTCGATGGAGCCGTGAAACAGCGCCTCGAACGCCAGCACACGGTGCTTGGCATCGAGAAACAAACAGCCAAATACCTCATGCGGCTCATGGCGCAGCAGCGCCTTCAGGTAATCACGCACAGCTTGCGGGCTTTCCAGCGCCGAATCCCGGCGCAACTGCTCGGCCAGATGACGACGCGCCATCTCCAGCACCGCCTGCAACTGGGCGAATTTGGCCGGCCCCAGGCCCAGGCGCTGGCTGAACGAGGGCAGATCCGCCTGCAACAAGGCCCGTAGACTGCCGAAATCCCCCAACAGATGACGCGCCAGATCAACCGCGCTTTGCCCGGCCACCCCGGTGCGCAAGAAAATCGCCAGCAACTCCGCGTCGGTCAGGGTGACTGCGCCCTGTGCCAGCAACTTTTCCCGCGGGCGCTCTGCCGCAGGCCAATCACGAATACTCATCACACCTCCATGTGTGCTAAAAGGCGCGACAACGCGCCACGCCAGCGCGCGCAAAGCCAAGCCAGGCAAGCATTTGGCAGCGCTACTCGCATACAACCCTTGTGCTATCGTAGCCCAACTTTTGCGCGGCGCCTGACCTGGGGAGGTGTCAGCGTCGCGGTGTATATCCATCTCTATAAAAGGCAGGCCTATGCAGCGGCTGTATCGGAAACGCATCATTGTTGGCGTGGGCGGCGGTATTGCCGCGTATAAGAGTGCCGAGCTGATTCGCCGACTCAAGGACCAGGACGCCGACGTGCGCGTGGTCATGACCAAAGGTGGTCGCGAATTCATCACCCCGCTGACCCTCCAGGCCCTCTCCGGGCATCCGGTACACCTCGACCTGCTTGACCCCGAAGCCGAAGCCGCGATGGGTCATATCGAGCTGGCACGCTGGACTGATCTGGTGCTGATCGCCCCCGCCACTGCCGACCTGATGGCGCGCCTGGCCCAGGGCGTCGCGGATGACCTGCTGACCACCCTGGTACTGGCCACCGATGCGCCTGTGGCATTAGCACCGGCCATGAACCAGGCCATGTGGCGCGACCCGGCGACCCAGGCCAATGCCCAACTGCTGAGCCAACGCGGCCTGCACCTGTTCGGCCCTGCCGCCGGCAGCCAGGCCTGCGGCGATGTCGGCCTGGGCCGCATGCTCGAAGCCGAGCAACTGGTGCAATGTGCCGCCGACTGCTTCCAGCATCAGGCACTGACCGGCAAGCATGTGCTGATCACCGCCGGCCCGACCCAGGAAAACATTGATCCGGTGCGCTACATCACCAACCACAGCTCCGGCAAGATGGGCTTTGCCCTCGCCGAAGCCGCTGCCGAAGCAGGGGCCAAGGTCACCCTGATCAGCGGCCCGGTGCACCTGCCCCCCCCCGAGCGCGTCACCCGCATCAACGTCACCAGCGCCCGCGACATGCTTGCCGCCTGTGAAGCCGCAATGCCCTGCGACCTGCTGATCGCCGCGGCCGCCGTCGCTGATTACCGCCCGGAAGTGGTCGCCCAGCACAAATTGAAAAAAGACCCCACCAGTGGTGATGGCCTGCTCCTGCAAATGGTGCGCAACCCTGATATTCTCGCCACCCTTGCGGGGCGCTCTGATCGCCCGTTCAGCGTCGGTTTTGCCGCCGAAACCGAGAACCTGCTGGAATACGCCTCGCGCAAGTTGCGTGACAAGAATCTCGACCTGATCGTCGCCAATGACGTGGCCAATCCCAGCATCGGCTTTAACAGCGAAGAAAACGCCATCACCATCATCGACCGTGAACTTCAACAAAGCAGCTTCGCCCAGACCAGCAAGAACAAGATTGCCCGTCAGCTGGTGAGCTTTATTGCCGATCGCATGGCCAACTGCTGACACCCACTTACAGAACCGAGTCCGATATGCACGCCTTACAAGCCAAGATTCTCGACCCGCGCCTGGGCAATGAATTTCCCCTGCCGCACTACGCCACGCCAGGCTCCGCTGGCCTCGACCTGCGCGCCATGCTCAAGCAGGAATTGGTGCTGGAACCCGGACAAACCGTACTGATCCCTACCGGCCTGTCGATCTACATCGGTGACCCCGGTTTGGCCGCGATGATCCTGCCGCGCTCGGGCCTGGGTCACAAACATGGCATCGTCCTGGGGAACCTCGTCGGCCTGATCGACTCGGACTACCAGGGCGAATTGATGGTGTCCTGCTGGAACCGTGGGCAGAGCGCCTTCACCGTCGCTATCGGTGAGCGTATCGCGCAACTGATTCTGGTACCGGTGGTACAGGCGCATTTCGAGCTGGTTGAACAGTTTGATGAGAGCCAACGCGGCGCAGGCGGCTTCGGCCACTCCGGTAGCCATTGATTGCCTTAATCTAATTCCAGAATGAATTGCCGAGGAGACGCTGCATGAAACTCTTCAAGCGCACGGCCAAGGACGCTGACGGAGTAACCGCCAGCGCCCAATTGACCAGTGCCCCCGCCGCCAAAGCGGCCAAGAACAGCCCCAACGCCCTGTTGCCAGGTGTGCTGGCGGCGTTGGCCGGCATCATTCTGGCCGGTGCGTTGCTCTGGTTCGGGCCGCTCAACAGCGCCTACCAACAGCAGCTGCAACAACTCAGCCAAGCCTGGGGTGGCGGTCAGGCGACCGTGTTGCAGAAAGCCCTGCAGCAACTGAGCGCCGACACCCAAGCAGCCGCGCGCAACCCGCAACTGCTACAAGCCCTGCAAAGCCAGGACATCAATCAGATCCGCAACGCCGAACGCAATCTCACTTACTGGCACGGGGTGGTCGACGCGCACCTCAACGCCCGCGGCCAGGCTGTGCATGACATGGGCCGCAGCGCGCCGATGAACTTCGCCGCACTGGACATGCTGCGCCGTGCAGAAAACGGCCAGACGCCCGCACCGGAGGCCTACAAGGTCGGCCAACGCTGGCTGGTGTATAGCGCCGCGCCCTTGCGCCTGAGCGAAGGTGAGCCGCTGCATGGCACGCTGCTGCTGGCCGTGGACCTGGAGCGCCTGCTCGCCAGTCTGCCGGTGATGCCCGCCGAAATCGGCCAGATCCAGCTGATCCAGCAGTTCAACAACACCGCGGCCCAGGTCCTCGCCCAGCGCGGCGACGCGCAAGGCACCGCGCAAGCATTTAGCACCGGCAACCCCAACTGGACAGTCAGCTTTACCCCCGGCCCGTCACTGACCAACCCGGTATTCTCGCCGCTGCTACTGGCCATCGCCGGGCTGCTGGCCCTGGCTGGTGCAATTGCCGGCCTCTACCTGCTGCAGAGCAATCTGCAACGTCACCTGCGTGACGACGTGCTGCAACTGGGGCAGATGCTCAAGGAGCTGAGCGCAGGCAAGGCCGTCAAAGCCTTTAGCCTGAGCCTGCCCGCTCTGGATATCCTCGCGCAGAACCTCGCGCGCATGCCGCGCCGCGCCACTGAACAGGCCGCCGCCCCGACGGCCAATGCAGGTGCAGCCAATCCAGGAGTCGCCGCCATGCAGACGCCTGCCAGCGCCATGGCCGACCCACTGTTTCAGGACACCGACATCCTCGACATCGATATTCTCGACGAAGATCAGGACCTGCTTGGCCTCGATGAGCCGGCGCCCGCTCCCGTGCAGGCGAAAGCGCCCAAGCTGCCCGCCGATATCTTCCGCGCCTACGACATTCGCGGCGTGGTCGGCCGCACCCTGAACGCCGAAACCGCCTACTGGATCGGCCGCGCCATCGGCTCGCAGAGCCTGGCCCAGGGCGAGCCGAACATCGCCGTCGGCCGCGACGGTCGCCTGTCCGGTCCAGAGCTTGCGCAGCAGCTGATCCAGGGCCTGCTCGACTGCGGTTGTAACGTCAGCGATGTCGGTATGGTGCCGACGCCCGTGGTGTATTACGCCGGGCATATCCTCACTGGTAAATCAGCAGTGATGCTCACTGGCAGCCATAACCCGCGCGACTACAACGGCTTCAAGATCGTCATCGCCGGCGACACCCTGGCCAACGAACAGATCCAGGCCCTGAAAGCACGCATCGACAACAACGACCTGGCCAGCGGTGTCGGCACGGTCGAACAGGTTGATGTGCTGGAACGCTACTTCACGCAGATCCGCGACGATATCGCCATGGCCAAGCCCATGCGCGTGGTAGTCGATTGCGGCAACGGCGTGGCCGGAGTGATCGCCCCGCAATTGATCGAGGCGCTGGGCTGCTCGGTCATTCCATTGTACTGCGAAGTCGACGGCAACTTCCCCAACCACCACCCCGATCCCGGCAAGCCGGAAAATCTGGTGGACCTGATCGCCAAGGTGAAAAGCGAGAAAGCTGACATCGGCCTGGCCTTCGATGGCGACGGCGACCGCGTCGGCGTGGTGACCAATACCGGCACCGTTGTCTATCCGGACCGCCTGCTGATGCTGTTCGCCAAGGACGTGGTGTCACGCAACCCCGGCGCCGACATCATCTTCGACGTCAAATGCACGCGCCGCCTGACCCCGCTGATCAGCGGCTACGGCGGCCGGCCGGTGATGTGGAAAACCGGCCACTCGCTGATCAAGAAAAAAATGAAGGAAACCGGCGCGCTGCTGGCCGGCGAGATGAGCGGGCATATCTTCTTCAAGGAACGCTGGTTCGGCTTTGACGATGGCATCTATGCCGCCGCGCGCCTGCTGGAAATCCTCAGCCAGGATCGCCGCAACGCCGAACACGTGTTCAGCGCCTTCCCCAACGACATTGCCACCCCGGAAATCAATATCCAGGTCACCGAGCAGAGCAAGTTCAGCATCATCGAACGCCTGCAGCGCGACGGCGTATGGGGTGAAGGCAATATCACTAGCCTCGATGGCGTGCGCGTCGACTACCCAAAAGGCTGGGGCCTGGTGCGCGCTTCCAACACCACACCGGTGCTGGTATTGCGCTTCGAGGCGGAAACCGAAGAAGAACTCGAACGGATCAAGGAAGTCTTCCGCGCCCAGCTGTACAGCGCGGCGCCCGACCTCGACCTGCCGTTCTGATTGATTAGCGAATTGTCTACTGGAGCCCTGCATGACCCTCGAACGTGATGCCGCCACCAACGTCGCCAAGGTACTGTCCGAAGCGCTGCCGTATATCCGCCGCTTCGTCGGCAAGACGCTGGTAATCAAATACGGCGGCAACGCCATGGAAAGTGAAGAGCTCAAGCAAGGCTTCGCTCGCGACATCGTGCTGATGAAAGCGGTCGGCATCAACCCGGCGGTGGTGCATGGCGGCGGCCCGCAGATCGGTGATCTGCTCAAGCGCCTGTCCATCGAAAGCCACTTTGTCGACGGCATGCGCGTCACCGATACCGCGACCATGGACGTGGTGGAAATGGTCCTCGGCGGCCAGGTCAACAAAAGCATCGTCAACCTGATCAACCAGCACGGCGGCAGCGCCATCGGCCTGACCGGCAAAGACGCCCAACTGATCCGCGCGAAGAAACTTACCGTAACCCGGCAGACGCCGGAGATGACCCAGCCTGAAATCATCGATATCGGCCATGTCGGCGAAGTTACTGGGGTCAACATCGACCTGCTGAACATGCTGGTCAAAGGCGACTTTATTCCGGTAATCGCACCGATTGGCGTCGGTCCGGACGGCGAGTCGTACAACATCAACGCCGACCTGGTGGCCGGCAAGGTCGCCGAAGCCCTGAAGGCCGAGAAGCTGATGTTGCTGACCAATATCGCCGGGCTGATGGACAAGCAAGGCCAGGTGCTCACCGGCCTGACCACCGAACAGGTCGACAGCCTGATCGCCGATGGCACCATCTACGGCGGCATGCTGCCGAAGATCCGCTGCGCCCTGGAAGCGGTGCAAGGCGGAGTGACCAGCGCCCATATCATCGACGGTCGCGTACCGAACGCCGTACTGCTGGAAATCTTCACCGACAGCGGTGTGGGTACCCTGATCTGCAACCGCAAGCGCCACTAAGTCGCTACCTGCAATGCGAATCAGCCGATTATCCTGGCTGATTCAGCCGCCTGATAGCCTGCTGCAACTCTTGCAGCAGGCCGCCGCAACACCGAAGCTCAGTGAACCTGCACTGCCAGCCAGAGGTGTACCGCATGCCAACCGTACCGCCCCGCGAAGCCTTCAGTTTTTTCCACACGCTGCGCGTGCGCTGGGCCGAAGTGGATCCGCAGAGCATCGTGTTCAACGGTCACTACCTGACCTATGCCGATGTCGCCATCACCGAATACTTTCGCGCCCTGGGCATTCGCTACCCGGATGACCTGAGCCGTAACGGCAGCGACTTCTTCGCAATCAAGACCGTACTGGAATACCTGGCACCCGCACGCTTTGATGATCAGCTGCACATCAGTATTCGCGTCGCCCGCCTTGGCCGCTCCAGCCTGAGCTTTGCCGTGGGCATCTGGTGCGGCGAGCAGGCGCTGACCGCCGGCGAAGTGATTTACGTACACGCGGACAGCACAAGCCGCAGCAGCAGTCCGCTACCGGCATGGTTGAAGGAGAAAATTCTGGCCTTTGAGCACTGCGCGCCCGAGCAATAAAACTACTGGTTACGGCCCAGCAGTTCCTTGAGCCGATCACGGCCAGCATTGAAGCTGCTGTCCGCCTCTTTACGCGCGGCCTGATAACGCTGGATGTCGCCCTTGAGGCGCGCCTGTTCGGCTTTCTGATTATCGATCCGCGCCAGCAGATGCGCCGGCACCGCACGCCCAGCGCGCTCGTGGTCGGCGGCCTGACTCTGCAGATTGGCCTGCTGCGTACGCACCGACTGCAGATTACCGCGCGCCACCCCAATCAGACCATCCAGCTCGACCAGCTTACGCTCACGTGCACGCTCGACCTCGTCCGGCGTACTGTACAGCCGCAGTAGCTGTGCATCAGAGCTGGCCCGGGCCTTTTCGGCAAGAATGCGCTTCATCTCCTCAGGGCTCGGGGCAGGCGGGATCACCTGAATCACTCGCCCCTGATCATTCAGCACTTCATAGCCTTTGCTGATGTGCTCCGGCGGCACACCCTGACGGCTAAGCACCGTGGTGCCCTTGTCATCGACATAGCGGTACAACTCAGCCGCACCCGCTACAACCGGCAGCAGTAGGCCTAGCAACAGCGAACAGCAGGTCAGGGCAGGTCTATGCATCGATACAGCACCTTATCGGCAGGTTAGATCCGTATTCAGCACGGTAAGCTTCTACCGCTGGCAGATACTGCTTGAGTTCAGCATCCTCTGCCAGATATTCCAGTACCTGTTCGAGCGACACAATGCTCACCACTGGCATGCCATAGTCGCGCTCGACTTCCTGAATCGCCGACAGCTCGCCTGTACCGCGTTCCTGGCGGTTCAACGCGATCAGCACTCCGGCGGCTTGCGCGCCCTGGGCCTGGATGATCTGCATCACTTCACGAATCGCCGTGCCAGCGGTAATCACGTCATCGATGATCAACACACGACCCGCCAGCGGAGCACCCACCAGGGTGCCACCTTCGCCGTGATCCTTGGCTTCCTTGCGGTTGAAACACCAGGGCACATCACGCTGATGGTGCTCGGCCAGCGCCACTGCAGTGGTCGCCGCCAGGGGAATACCCTTGTATGCCGGGCCAAACAGCACATCGAATTCGATACCGCTGTCCACTACAGCCGCCGCATAGAAGCGCCCGAGCTGAGCCAGGGCCAAACCGCTGTCAAACAGCCCGGCATTGAAGAAATAAGGACTGATACGCCCGGATTTCAGGGTGAACTGGCCAAAGCGCAGAACCCCACGCTCGATGGCAAAACGGATGAAGTCACGTTGATACGCTTGCATTAAAAAGCCCCGGACAGCACGGATTTACTAGGTAATTTAGCTAATAGAGGTGAGCTAGGGTATCATACACGCACGTGATTTTGGGGGCCATTTATGCGGATCATCAGTGTGAACGTGAATGGTATTCATGCTGCAGTCGAGCGCGGTTTGCTCAGTTGGCTGCAAGCACAGAATGCCGACGTCATCTGCCTGCAGGACACCCGCGCCTCCGCCTTTGAACTGGACGACCAAGCCCTCCAACTGGATGGCTATTTCCTCTATGCCTGCGATGCAGAAGTGCCAAGCCAAGGTGGCGTGGCGCTGTATTCGCGGTTGCAACCCAAGGCGGTAATCAGCGGCCTCGGCTTTGAAATGGCCGATCGCTATGGGCGCTACCTGCAGGCCGATTTCGACAAAGTAAGTATTGCCACCATGCTGATGCCTTCGGGGCAGCAGGGTGATGAAAGCTTGAATCAGAAATTCAAGTTTATGGACGACTTCACCCATTATTTGGACAAGCAGCGCCGCAAGCGCCGCGAGTACATCTATTGCGGCTCGTTCTATGTGGCGCATCAGAAGCTCGACGTGAAGAACTGGCGCGACTGCCAGCAATCACCAGGCTTCCTTGCCCCGGAGCGCGCCTGGCTGGATGAAGTGATCGGCACCATGGGCTATGTCGATGCGCTGCGCGAAGTCAGCCGCGAAGGCGACCAGTTCAGCTGGTGGCCGGACAGCGAGCAGGCCGAACTGCTCAACCTCGGCTACCGCTTCGACTATCAGCTGCTCACGCCCGGCATGCGCCGCAGCATCCGCAGCGCCCGCCTGCCGCGCCAGCCACGCTTCTCGCAGCACGCGCCGCTGATCGTCGACTACGACTGGCTACTCAGCGTCTGAACATGACAAGCCGGCATCAACCGGCTTTCATGTCTCTATTTCAGCGTTTCACTCACCTGCTGCGTCGACTCCAGCCTGCGCTTGAGCCAATAGGCTGTGCACGTATGCATCATCCGCATAACGCCGACTGAGATCGCTCAGGTGCTGCCCGGCCAGCGCGTAGTCCTCGAGCATCAGGTAGTTGCGCGCCAGCACGATCTCGGTGATCCGCCCCGGTGCAATCTCGAAGACGGTCTTGTTATAGGGCAGCGCCTTGTCGTAATCCGCGTACTCGGCGCCGTTGTCTCCCAGATAAACCAGGCCCAGCACGTTATTCACTGCCAACTGGCGTGGCTCAAGCGCGAAGGCCCGTTCAAGCTTGGCCACGGCGTCAGGGACCCTATCCTGCATAAGATCGGCGTCCGCCATGTTCACCAGATAGTTGTAGCTACCCTCGGGATAGAGAGCCGCGGCCTTCGCGGCATACTCGCCCGAACGTGGGTAATCCCCCAACTCGTAATAGCCCAGCGAGATATAACGTAAGACGTCGGCCTTCTGCGCAGGACTGACGGCGGGACTCTTTACCACCGCCTCGAACTTGGCGATGGCCTGCCCTGTCTGCCCTTCGTCGTGAAGCTGCTCCGCCTCAGTCTTGAGCGCCTGTACCTGCGCCCGCTCACTGATGGCAGCCAGCGCCTCCGGCGCCTCACCACAGCCTGCCAAACCCAGACACAGCAGCGCCAACAACATAACCCTTGCGTTCATTACCACGTCATCCCTGCTCACAAGAGAGGGTCAACGCCCTCTCACTTCTAAAAATTACTTCACCAGCCGCCAGCAGAACGGATAACGATACGCTTGGCCTTCATTAGCCTTGATCCCGGCAATGATGGTCAGCACCAACGCTGCGATGCTGACCAGCACCAGCAGCGGGAAGCCAACCACCACCACCATCAGCAGGAAGCACAACAGTGCAGCCAGGGCCACGCTGATCTGGAAGTTCAGCGCTTCCTTGCCTTGAGCATCGACGAACGGATCCAGATCCTTCTTGATCTGCCAGACGATCAACGGCCCAAGCAAATTACCAAAGGGAAACACCAGTCCGAGAAAGGCAGCAAAGTGGCAGAACATCGCCCACTGGCGGGCTTCAGGGCCGGGAACCGGCTGTGGCGCTTGGGACTCGTCGCTCATGGTGCTTCTCCTTGCGTTACAGACTTGTAGTACAGCTCAATCAGTCAGCCAGAGCCGCTTGCTGCAGCTCGAACAGCTCAGTCATGCCCTTCTGCGCCAACGCCAGCATGGCGTTCAGTTCGGCCGGCTGGAACGGCGCACCTTCGGCAGTGCCCTGCACTTCGATAAAGCCGCCAGTGCTGGTCATCACCACGTTGAGATCGGTTTCAGCCGCGGAGTCTTCCAGGTAGTCCAGATCCAGCACTGGCTCGCCCTGATACATGCCCACTGATACGGCAGCAATCATCTGCTTGAGCGGATCGCCGCCTTTCAGGCCGCCACGCTTCTTGATCACTTTCAGCGCATCTATCACCGCCACCATGGCGCCGGTGATAGATGCGGTGCGCGTGCCACCATCCGCCTGGATCACATCGCAATCGACATACAGGGTGTTCTCGCCCAGCTTAGACATATCCAGCGCGGCGCGCAGCGAACGGCCAATCAGGCGCTGAATTTCCAGGGTGCGGCCGCCCTGCTTGCCACGGCTGGCTTCACGCTGGTTACGGTCGCCAGTGGCGCGCGGCAGCATGCCGTACTCGGCGGTCAACCAACCCTGGCCCTGGCCTTTGAGAAAGCGCGGAACGCCCGATTCGACACTGACCGTGCAAATCACTTTGGTATCGCCAAACTCCACCAGCACCGAACCCTCGGCATGCTTGGTGTAGTTGCGGGTGATGCGAATCGAGCGCAACTGATCGGCGGCGCGGCCACTAGGACGTTTCATTTAGGAATTCCTGCTCTGAATAAAAAATCTGCTCGGCATTATAGGGCCGTAAGCCCGTAGCGGGTGTGCCGAATTGGGAGCGGCCGACGCACTGCGCTACAATCCTGCGCCTTTCGTTCCGACTTTTCGCGAGGTTCGCCCCATGATCCACAGCATGACCGCCTTCGCCCGCGCCGAGCAGGCCGGAGCCAACGGCACCCTGAGCTGGGAGCTGCGCTCGGTCAACCATCGCTACCTGGAACCTCACCTGCGCCTGCCGGAAAGCTTTCGTGACCTCGAAGGCGCGGCGCGCGAAGCACTGCGCAATGGCCTGTCGCGCGGCAAAGTCGAGTGCACCCTGCGCTTTAGCGACGACAATGCTGGTAAAGCCCTGCAAGTTGACCTGGAGCGCGCCGCGCAACTGGTCGCCGCCGCCGAAAGCGTGGCTGGCCTGATCAAGCAGCCCGCCGCACTCAACCCACTGGAAGTGCTTGGCTGGCCTGGTGTACTGGTAGCCGATGCTGCCGACCCGCAAGCCCTGAACCAGAGGGCTCTGGCGCTGTTCAACGAAGCGTTGACCGAGTTGAAGAAAGGCCGCGAACGCGAGGGCGCAGAGCTGGCCAAGCTACTCAATGAGCGCCTGGACAGCATCCTCGAACAGGTGGCTGCCCTACGCGAACTGGTACCGCAGATGCTTGCCGGACAACGCCAGAAAATTATCGACCGTTGTGCCGAGATGCAGGCCGAACTCGACCCGCAGCGCCTGGAGCAAGAGCTGGTGATTCTGGCGCAGAAAAGCGATGTCACCGAAGAGCTGGACCGCCTCAGCACTCACGTCAGTGAAGTGCGACGCGTGCTGAAAACCGGTGGGCAAGCCGGCCGGCGCCTGGACTTCCTGATGCAGGAACTCAACCGCGAAGCCAACACCCTTGGCTCCAAGGCTTTCGACACCCGCAGCACCCAGGCGGCGGTAAACCTGAAAGTGCTGATCGAGCAGATGCGCGAACAAGTGCAGAACATCGAGTAAGGCAAACCGCTACTGCTACTCTTCGAACAACGCGTTTCAGGATTGATCCATGAGCATAACCACCGGCACCCTCTATATCGTTTCCGCCCCATCCGGCGCGGGCAAGACCAGCCTGGTCAAGGCGCTGATCGACAGCGAAGCGCAGATCCGCGTGTCCGTGTCGCACACCACGCGCGCCATGCGCCCAGGCGAGGTAGACGGGGTGAACTACCACTTCGTCAGTCGCGAGCAATTCCACGCCATGCTCGACAAGACCGAATTCCTCGAACACGCGGAAGTCTTCGGCAACCTCTATGGCACCTCGCAGGAATGGGTCAAACAGACCCTGCGCGACGGCTTCGACCTGATTCTGGAGATCGACTGGCAAGGCGCGCAGCAGGTACGTCGGCTGATGCCGGAAGCCAAATCCATCTTTATTCTGCCGCCGACCCAGGAAGCGCTGCGTCACCGCCTGACCAATCGCGGCCAGGACAGCGGCGAGATCATCGAGCGACGCATGCGTGAAGCCGTCAGCGAGATGAGCCACTACGTCGAATACGACTACCTGCTGATCAACGATGACTTCGCCCACGCGCTGAGCGATCTGAAGGCGATTTTCCGCGCCAATCAGCTGCTGCAAGGCCCGCAGCAGCAACGCCACAGCGGTTTGCTCAGCGAGTTACTGGTCTGACTTATCCCGCCGCGACAAATCAAAGCTTCCCTTAATGCTGGTGATTTTTTAGACTATCCAGTCCGCTCGCCCATTTGGGCCCAGCTCTATTACGCATTTGCTACGAGGAACACCATGGCCCGCGTTACCGTCGAAGATTGCCTGGATCACGTTGATAACCGCTTCGAGCTGGTCATGCTCGCTACCAAGCGCTCGCGCCAACTGGCTACCGGTGGCAAAGAGCCGAAGCTGGCTTGGGAAAATGACAAGCCGACCGTAGTCGCGCTGCGCGAAATCGCCGCTGGCCTGATGAGCTACGATGTCATCGCCCAAGACGATATCGTCGAAGAAGAACCACTGTTTGCTGCATTCGAGGAAGAGGCTAACGAGCCTCTGTAAGCCTATGCCGGGTCGACGTCGTCAGGCGCAGGGTCATCTGAATCGGCAAGGGGAACGCCCATGCCGAGCATAGACGCCCTCGCCGACAGACTTTCGACCTACCTCGACGGCGACCAGGTCAACCTGGTTCGCCGCGCCTATTTCTACGCCGAACAAGCCCACGACGGCCAACGCCGCCGTAGCGGCGAAGCCTACGTCACCCATCCCCTGGCGGTGGCGAGCATCCTGGCTGACATGCACATGGACCATCAGAGCCTGATGGCCGCGATGCTGCATGACGTGATCGAAGACACCGGCATCGCCAAAGAAGCTCTGGACGCGCAGTTCGGCGAATCCGTGGCGGAACTGGTCGACGGGGTCAGCAAACTGACCCAGATGAACTTCGAGACCAAGGCCGAAGCGCAAGCCGAAAACTTCCAGAAAATGGCCATGGCCATGGCCCGCGATATCCGGGTAATTCTGGTCAAGCTGGCCGACCGCCTGCACAACATGCGCACCCTGGAAGTGCTGTCCGGCGAAAAACGCCGACGCATTGCCAAGGAAACCCTGGAAATCTACGCACCGATTGCCAACCGCCTGGGCATGCACAGCATGCGCATCGAGTTCGAAGACCTGGGCTTCAAGGCCATGCACCCGATGCGCTCCGAGCGCATCCGCACAGCGGTCAAGCGTGCTCGGGGCAACCGCAAGGAAATCGTCAACAAGATCGAAGAGTCGATCACCCACTGTCTGGCCCGTGAAGGCATGGAAGGCGAGGTGATGGGCCGCGAGAAGCACCTCTACGGCATCTACCAGAAGATGCGCGGCAAGCGCCGGGCGTTCAACGAAATCATGGACGTCTATGCCTTCCGCATCGTCGTCGACAAGGTCGACACCTGTTACCGCGTGCTCGGCGCCGTGCACAACCTGTACAAGCCCTTGCCCGGCCGCTTCAAGGATTACATCGCAATCCCCAAGGCCAACGGCTACCAGTCGCTGCACACCACGCTGTTCGGCATGCACGGCGTACCGATCGAGATTCAAATCCGTACCCGCGAGATGGAAGAACTGGCCAACAACGGCATTGCCGCACACTGGCTGTACAAATCCAACGAGGAAGACCAGCCCAAGGGCAGCCACGCGCGCGCGCGGCAGTGGGTCAAGGGCGTGCTGGAGATGCAGCAACGCGCCGGCAACTCGCTGGAATTTATCGAGAGCGTGAAGATCGACCTGTTCCCCGACGAGGTCTACGTGTTCACGCCCAAGGGCCGCATCATGGAGCTGCCGAAAGGCTCCACGGCGGTCGATTTCGCTTACGCGGTGCACACCGATGTCGGCAACACCTGCATCGCCTGCCGCATCAACCGCCGCCTGGCGCCGCTGTCGCAAGCCCTGGAAAGCGGTTCGACGGTGGAAATCGTCACCGCCCCCGGCGCCCGGCCAAACCCGGCCTGGCTGAGCTTCGTGGTCACCGGCAAGGCCCGCACGCATATTCGTCACGCTCTGAAGCTGCAGCGCCGCTCGGAATCCATCAGCCTCGGCGAGCGCCTGCTGAACAAGGTGCTCGCCGGTTTCGACAGCCGCGTCGACAAGCTCTCGCCGGAGCGGGTGAAGGCGGTGCTGGCCGAATACCATCAGGACGTTATCGAAGACCTGCTCGAAGACATCGGCCTGGGCAACCGCATGGCCTACGTGGTCGCGCGCCGCCTGCTCAGCGACAGCAACGAAGCGCTGCCAAGCAGCGAGGGCCCACTGGCCATCCGTGGCACCGAAGGCCTGGTGCTGAGCTACGCCAAATGCTGCACGCCGATTCCGGGCGATCCGATTGTCGGCCACCTGTCCGCCGGCAAAGGCATGGTGGCGCACCTGGACAGCTGCAAGAACATCGGCGAGATCCGCCACAACCCGGAAAAATGCATCCAGCTGTCCTGGGCCAAGGACGTTACCGGCGAGTTCAATGTCGAACTGCGCGTCGAGCTTGAGCACCAGCGCGGCCTGATCGCCCTGCTGGCCGGCAGCGTCAACGCCGCTGACGGCAACATCGAGAAGATCAGCATGGACGAGCGCGATGGTCGTATCAGCGTCGTACAGCTGGTGGTCAGCGTGCATGACCGTGTACACCTGGCCCGGGTGATCAAGAAACTACGCGCCTTGACCGGGGTAATCCGCATCACCCGCGCGCGCGCCTGATCGGCCAACTTCAAAATTGAACAGCGCAATCAGCCACCAGCTGTACTTTGACAGCCGCTGTGGCTTTCACCCAACCTAGGCAATCTAACTGGCAGCGCGCCCATTTGCGCTGCAGTGTTCCTCCACATCAGCTTTACAGGAGTTCCCATGAGCAAGAGCGTTATCACCAGCGACAAGGCCCCAGCCGCAATCGGCACTTACTCCCAGGCGATCAAGGCAGGCAACACCGTGTACATGTCCGGGCAGATCCCGCTGGACCCGAAAACCATGGAACTGGTGGAAGGCTTCGAAGCCCAGACCGTGCAGGTATTCGAGAACCTCAAGGCCGTGGCCGAAGCGGCTGGCGGCTCGTTCAAGGACATCGTCAAGCTGAACATCTTCCTCACCGACCTGTCGCACTTTGCCAAGGTCAATGAAGTCATGGGCCGTTACTTCGAGCAGCCCTACCCGGCCCGTGCCGCCATCGGCGTAGCCGCCCTGCCACGTGGCTCGCAGGTAGAAATGGACGCTATTCTGGTTCTTGAATAAGCCCCTCGGCGGGGCCGCTGCCCCGCCCATCCCTCTTGAGGACGCCGCATGCGTTGCCTGTTTGTTGCTTTGCTCTCCGGCGTCCTGCTCAGCGGTTGCGCCAGCCCTTCACACGACCCCAGCGGCACCTGGATCAACCAGGCCGCCATTGAAGCGGCCGTCGAAAGCGGCAACCTGCGCGAGGCCCTGCAGGCCTACGGCCCCAATCTGGAATGGCAACTCGACAACCAGCGCCAGCTCGCCAGCTTCAGCAATGGTTTCGAGCATGGCGAAGGCAGCTTCGAGCGCCAGGCCGATGGCCAGTTGCGCGTGCACTTCTATGGTGACTTTCAGGAAACCCTGAGCCTCAGCCACGGCGAACTGATTCAGGCGCAGAGCGATACCTGGCCGGAGCAGCGCTTTGTCCGCGCACCCGCAGCGCCCGGCCTACTGGCGCCACCGGGGAGCAGCTTCGAGCAGGCGCTGTACAGCGCTTACCTGGGCGGCACCTGGCTGATCAAGGAAGGCCTGGGCGAAGGCGCCCTGGTGCTGTTCCAGGCCGATGGCAGCCTGCTGGGGCTGCCAGGCGCAGAGCGTTATGCGTTGTGTCTGGCAGGTGACTGTGCGGCCATGAGCGGCGAGTTCGACAGCCTCTGGC
The DNA here is from genome assembly GCF_900105355.1 of Pseudomonas anguilliseptica. NCBI lineage: Bacteria > Pseudomonadati > Pseudomonadota > Gammaproteobacteria > Pseudomonadales > Pseudomonadaceae > Pseudomonas > Pseudomonas anguilliseptica. The sequence continues at coordinate 2,018,609 of NZ_FNSC01000001.1, read as the reverse complement.
TGCAACTGGGCGACCAGGGGCAAAGCTGGCTGTTCGAGCGTGAAGGCGATCAGTTGCGCGTCTTCAAAGCGCTCAATCGCTCGCAGATCGATGAAATGCCCAGCTACTACAAAGGCCAGCAGCGCTGGCTGCTGGTCAAACGCTAAACCCGCGCAAAACGCCAAGCTACAGCTGCTGCAGAATCGCCCGGTACCCCTCGCGATAACTCGGGTAATGCGGCTCCCAGCCCAGGGCGCGGGCGCGGGCGTTGCTGCAACGCTTGCTGCCCGAGCGGCGCACCGTCGACTGCTCGGACCAATGGCTGACCTCCAGCTGCTCGCGCAACCAGGCCACCACCTCATGCAGCGGCGCCGGCTGATCGTCGACGCCGATATAGCAGTCATCCAGCTCCACACCACGGGCATCGGCCTGCAGCAGATAGGCCAGTAGCCCCGCCGCGTCATCGACATGGATGCGGTTGCCGTACAGCGGCGGTTCGCTGACCACGCGATAGCCTTGGCGCACCTGCTTGAGCAACCATTCGCGGCCTGGGCCGTAGATGCCGGTAAGGCGTACCAGACTGGCGGGCAGTCCGCTATGCAAAGCCAGCTGCTCGGCCTCGCGCATGATCCGCCCGGAGTAGCTATCGGCTTCTGCTGGCGAAGCCTCATCCACCCACTCACCGAGCTGTTGGCCATACACGCCACTGCTGGAGACAAACAGCAGGCGCTTGGGCCGTTGCCCCTGTTGCGCCAACCAGCCAAGCACGCGGCGCAGACCGTCGACATAGGCGGCGCGATAGCCGGCCTCATCGTGTTCGGTGGCGGCCGCGCAATACACCAGGTAATCCAGCGGTTCGCTCGGCCAGGTGGCCGGGCAGGCATCGGCCTGCAGATCACCGGCAACCGGACGAATACCCTGTGGCAGCAGTGCCACGCTACGGCGCAGGCCATACACCGTCCAGCCTGCAGCGCTTAGCTGCTGACCCAGACGGCTGCCGACATCGCCACAGCCGGCGATCATCAGTGTCTTACTCATCGTTGCGTATTCCCTGGTTATTTATCAGGGCAACAGTGCCACCAAGCTGGCCTGTTGCACCAGCACCAATAGCGGCTGTGGATACACACCGAGGAAGAAGGCCAGCACGGCAACGAATAGCAGCATCATGCCGCCAGCACGCTGCGCCCAGTTGAAGGGTGCATCGTGGCGACGCAGGTTCGGCTCGAGCATAAACAGGGTGACCATCACCCGCAGGTAATAGAACACGCCAATGGCGCTACCGAGCACCAGAGCGGCCAGCAGCCACCATTGCTGCGATTGCACACCGGCAGCAACCACGTAGAACTTGCCGATAAACCCGGCCGTCAGCGGAATGCCGGCCAGCGACAACATCATCACGGTCAGCACAGCGGTCAGGTACGGACGGCGCCAGAACAGCCCACGGTATTCGTACAGGGCATCGGCATCACGGCCGCTGTAGGGCGTCGACATCAAAGTGATCACGCCGAACGCACCCAGGCTGGTCAGCACATAGGTGGCCAGGTAAACGCCAACCGCTTCCACGGCCAGGCCCTTGCTGGCGATCAACGCCACCAGCAGGTAACCGAAGTGCGCGATGGAGGAATAACCGAGCAGACGCTTGAGGTTGTTCTGCAGCAGCGCCAGCAGGTTGCCAAAGATGATCGAGGCAATCGCAATCAGCGTCAGCAGGTCATTCAGCCAGCCGCCGGCAGCCGCTGGCGATACCTGATACAGGCGCAGCAGCACGGCAAACACCGCAACTTTGCTGGCCGTAGCGAGAAAGGCGGCCACCGGTGCCGGCGCACCTTCATAGACGTCTGGCGTCCAAAGGTGGAACGGCACCAGCGACAGTTTGAACGCCAGACCGATCAGCATCATGCCTACGCCAATCTGCGCCAGCATGCTCGGCAGGCCATCGGCGGCCAGCTTGGCACCGATACCGGCGAAGGTCAGGCTGCCGGACTCGGCATAGAGCAGGGCCATGCCGAACAACAGGAAGGCCGAACCGGCGGCCGACAGCACCATGTACTTGATGCCGGCTTCCAGCGAGCGCTTGTTGAAGAAGGCGTAGGCAATCATGCCGTAGGTCGGCACGGACAGCAGTTCCAGGCCGATGAACAGGCCAGCCAGATGCTGCGCGCTGACCAGTACCAGGCCGCCAGCGGCGGACAGCAGCATCAGCAGATACAGCTCTTCGCGGTTGCCCGGATAGCCCTTGCCCGATTCGCCGCCAAGATAGGCGTGGATCAGTGTCACGCAGGCCAGGGTCGAAGCCAGCACCAGGGCCATGTAGTAGCAGGCGAACTTGTCCACCAGCAGCAGCGGGGTGACCTCGATGGGCGTCACGCCCAGGGCTGGTATCAGCGACAGCAGGGCCAGGTTGAGGCCCAGCACCGATATGCCGAAGGTCATCGCATGGTTGCGTTTCCAGGCAATTGCCAGCATCACCAGCACCGCAGTGGCACTGGTGATCAGCAGCGGCAGCAGCGCGATGAAATGTTGAGTCGTCAGTTGCATAGCATGACTTTCCATTGAGCAGCTTACCGGGCCAGAACAGGTTGATTGAGGGCGCTACCCAGCCACTGCTGCACGCCTTGCATGGTGGCGGCCGAGGTGTCGAGCACCGGCTGCGGGTAGACACCCAGCAAGATCAGCAGCACGGCCAGGCCCAGCACCATGCTCAATTCGCGCGCTTTCAGGCCAGGCAGGGCAGTGTCCGCCTTGGCCGGGCCGAAGTAGGCGCGATGAATCATGATCAGCGAGTAGACCGAGCCAAATACCAGGCCGGTAGCGGCCAGCACAGTGACCCACGGCGCACTCTGGAAACTGCCAATCAGAATCAGGAACTCACCGACGAAGTTGCCGGTACCCGGCAGGCCCAGTGCTGCGGCCGCAAAGAACAAGCTAACGGCCGGCAACCAGGGCATGCGTGCCCAGATTCCGCCCATCTCGCGCATGTCACGAGTATGCACACGCTCGTAGAGCTGGCCGCAAAGGATGAACAGTGCCGCAGCGGAGAGGCCATGGGCCATCATCTGCACCACCGAGCCCTGCAGGGCAATTTCACTGGCGGAGTAGATGGCGATCAGCACAAAACCCATGTGCGACACGCTGGAGAAGGCCACCAGGCGCTTGATATCGGTCTGCGCGAAGGACAGCAGGGCGCCATAGATGATGGCGAACACGCCGAGCCACTGGGCGATCGGTGCAAACTCTGCCGACGCATTGGGGAAAAGCGGCAGGGCGAAGCGCATCAGGCCATAGGCGGCAGTTTTCAGCAGGATGCCGGCCAGGTCCACGGAGCCGGCGGTCGGGGCCTGTGCGTGGGCATCGGGCAGCCAGGAGTGGAACGGCACGACCGGGAACTTCACCGCGAAGGCGATGAAGAAGCCGAGCATCAGGATGTACTCGGTGCCCGCCGCCATCTGGGTCTTCAGCAGGTCGGCGTAGCTGAAGGTCAGCACGCCGGTTTGATCGAAGTGCACGAACACCAGGGCGAGGATTGCCACCAGCATCACAAGGCCGCTGGCCTGGGTGAAGATGAAGAACTTGGTGGCGGCGTAGATGCGTGTCTTGCCGTCGCTGCCGCTGTGACCCCAGAGCGCGATGAGGAAGAACATCGGCACCAGCATCATTTCCCAGAAGAAGAAGAACAGAAACAGGTCGACGGCGAGGAACACGCCGACCACGCCGCCGAGAATCCACATCAGGTTGAGGTGGAAGAAACCGACGCGGTTCTGAATCTCGTTCCACGAGCAGAGCACCGACAGCACACCGAGCAGGCCGGTGAGGCTGATCATCAGCACTGACAGGCCATCCAGCGCCAGGTGCACGCTTATGCCGAAGCGCTCGACCCACGGCACTTGGAACTCCGCCGCCCACTGCGGCGCAGCGCCTGGCGCCGGGGCCAGGCTGAAGTCGCCGGTGGCCCACAGCCACAGACCCAGACCGAACAGCAGGCACATGGTCAGCAGGGCGATCCAGCGCGGCAAGGTGCTGCCGAAGCGCTCGCACTGCCAGCACAGCAAGCCGCCAATAAAGGGGATCAGGATTAGCCAGGGCAGAATCATGACGGGCTATTTTCCTTAATTCAGAAACAGGAGGACGGCGAGCACCAGCACGGCGCCCCCGGCAATCGAAGTGGCATACCAACGCACCTGACCAGTCTCGCTGCTGGCCAGCAAGGCGTTGCCGCCTCGCGCCAGACGCGGAATCAGGCCAATGCTGCGGTCGATCGGGTCACGCCCGAGCAGCCGGCAAAGCAGCAGGTAGGGCTGCACAAACAGCTTGTCGTAGAGCCAGTCGAAGCCCCAGGCGGCGAACCACCAGGCCGAGAGGAAGCGCCCCGGTGCACTCTGCGCCACCGCCGTGGCGAAGCTACGCTTGCCGAGGAACAGCAGCGCAGCCAGGACGATGCCGATGATCGCGATGGCCCCGGAGACGATTTCCAGACTGTGCTTGGCCTCACCGCCGGCATGCCCGACGCTTTGCGGCAGCACACCGGCCAGAGGCGGGCTGATCAGCGCACCGACGAAGGTCGACAGCACGATCAGCGTCACCAGCGGCAGCCAGTGAGCGACGCCATGGCCGGCATGGGCTTCGGTCTGCTGCTCGCCATGAAAGGCGATGAAGATCAGGCGGAAGGTGTAGATCGAGGTCAGGAAGGCGCCCGCCAGGCCGGCATAGAGCAACCACTGATGACCACTTGCAAAGGCTTCCCAGAGGATTTTATCCTTGGAGTAGAAGCCGGCGGTTATCAGCGGCAGCGCCGCCAGGGCCGCGCCGCCGACGATAAAGCTGGCGTAGGCCAACGGCAGTTTCTTCCACAGGCCGCCCATCTTGAAGATGTTCTGCTCGTGGTGACAGGCGTTGATCACCGCACCGGAAGCGAGGAACAGCAGGGCCTTGAAGAAGGCGTGGGTCATCAGGTGGAAGATCGCTGCGTCCCAGGCACCCACGCCGAGGGCGAGGAACATGTAGCCGATTTGGCTCATGGTCGAATAGGCGAGGATGCGCTTGATGTCGGTCTGCACCAGCGCGGCAAAACCAGCCAGCACCAGGGTCACACCGCCGACGATGCCGACCAGCTCGAGAATGTCCGGCGTCAGCAGGAACAGGCCATGGGTACGGGCGATCAGGTAGACGCCGGCGGTGACCATGGTGGCCGCGTGGATCAGTGCGGAGACTGGAGTCGGCCCCACCATCGCGTCAGCCAGCCAGGTTTGCAGCGGCAGTTGGGCGGATTTACCGACTGCGCCGCCGAGCAGCATCAGCGTGGCGATCCACAGCCAGCTGTCGCCTTCCACATACTTCTGCGGCGCCAGCACCATCAGCTCCTGAATATTCAGGGTGCCCAAGTGGAGGAACAGGATAAACAGGCCGATGGCCATGAATACATCACCGATACGGGTGACGATAAAGGCCTTCAGTGCTGCATTGCCGTTCGGCGTGTGCTTGAAGTAGAACCCGATCAGCAGGTAGGAGCACAGCCCCACACCTTCCCAACCGAAATACAGCAGCAGCAGGTTATCGCCCAGCACCAGCAGCAACATGCTGAAGATAAACAGGTTGGTGTAGGCGAAGAACCGCGAGTAGCCCTCTTCACCGCGCATGTACCAGCTGGCGAACAGGTGGATCAGAAAGCCCACACCCGTGACCACGCCGAGCATGGTCACGGACAGGCCGTCCAGGTAGAGGGTGAAGCTCGGCGCGAAACCGGCCACGCTCATCCACTGCCACAGCACCTGGGTGAACACGCCATTTGCCGGCGGATTGAGGTTGAACTGCACGATCACCCAGGCCGCAGTCAGGGCAGACAGGCCCACCGAGCCCACGCCGATCAGCGCCGAGAGGTTTTCCGAGAAACGCCCGCGCGAGAAGGCCAGGAGAAACCAGCCCAGCAGCGGAAAGACACAGGTCAGCAATAGAAGGTTCATCCGCGCATCTCGCTGGCAGCGTCGACATCGAGGGTGTTGAAGCGGCGATACAGCTGCAACAGGATCGCCAGGCCAATACTGGCTTCGGCGGCCGCCAGGGTGATCACCAGAATGTACATCACGTGGCCGTCAGGCTGAGCCCAACGGCTGCCGGCCACGATAAAGGCCAGGGCGGTGGCGTTCATCATCACCTCCAGGCTCATCAGCACGAAGAGGATATTGCGCCGCACCATCAGGCCAATCAGGCCGAGGCTGAACAGCACGCAGGCCAGTGCCAGGCCGTGCTCCATGGGAATCGCATTCATGCGGTTGGCTCCTTGGCATCGTGACGGCCGAGGTGATAGGCCGCGACCAGTGCACCGAGCAGCAGCATCGAGGCCAGCTCGACCACCAGCAGATAAGGCCCGTACAGCGCGATACCCACCGCCTTGGCATCAACCGTCTGCAAACCCAGCACTGCGCCACTGGGCGACTCGAACAACACATACAGCAGCTGACCCAGCAGCAGCGCCGAAAGCAGCGCCGGCCCAAACCAGATACCGGGCCTCAGCCACTGGCGCTCCTGCTCGACCGCCGCCGGACCGAGGTTGAGCATCATCACCACGAAGACGAACAGCACCATGATGGCGCCGGCGTAAACGATGATCTCCAGGGCTCCGGCAAAGGGCGCGCCGAGGGCGAAGAAAGTCATCGCCACCGCCAGCAGCGAGACGATGAGATAGAGCAAGGCATGCACCGGGTTGGTGTTGGTGATCACCCCCACCGTCGATGCCACCGCCACACCGGCGGCGAAGTAGAACGCGAATTCCATATAGATCCTCTATATCTCCGTAGGAGTCTGTTTAGGCCGTCGCGAGCGCAGCTGAGGCAAGGCGAAAACAGGCGAGGAAGCGGAGTGTACTTTTGTACATGAGCATTCCGAGTCTGTTTTCAACGCAGTTTCAGCAAGCGCAGCAGGCATTAAACGGACTCCTTAGGGCAGCAGGCCTTTGACGTTGATGGGTTCGGCTTCATTCTGCGCCGCGCCTTTCGGCTTGCCGGCAATGGCCATACCGGCGACGCGGTAGAAGTTGTAGTCCGGGTTCTTGCCCGGGCCGCTGATCAGCAGGTCTTCCTTCTCGTACACCAGGTCCTGGCGCTTGAACTCGCCCATCTCGAAATCCGGGGTGAGCTGGATCGCCGTGGTCGGGCAGGCTTCTTCACAGAGGCCGCAGAAGATGCAGCGCGAGAAGTTGATGCGGAAGAAATCCGGGTACCAGCGGCCATCCGGGGTTTCCGCCTTCTGCAGCGAGATGCAGCCCACTGGGCAGGCCACTGCGCACAGGTTGCAGGCTACGCAGCGCTCTTCGCCGTCGGGGTCGCGGGTCAGCACGATGCGCCCGCGATAGCGCGGCGGCAGGTACACGGCTTCTTCCGGGTACTGCAGGGTGTCGCGCTTGCGAAAACCATGGCTGAACACCATCGCCAGGCTGCGCAGTTGGGTGCCGGTGCCGACCAGCACATCCCATATGTATTTGAACATTCGTGGTTCTCCTTACTGGGCCGCGGCCAGCACGAATGCGCCGGTCACCAGCAGGTTGATCAGGGTCAGCGGCAGGCAGAACTTCCAGCTGAAGGCCATGACCTGGTCATACCGTGGGCGCGGAATCGAGGCGCGCAACAGGATGAAGATCATGATGAAGAAGCAGGTCTTCAGGGCGAACCAGAAGAACGGAATCTGCGGCAGAAGGCCGAACGGGCCGTGCCAGCCACCGAAGAACAGCGTCACCAGCAACGCCGACACGGTGACGATGGCCACGTATTCGCCGACGAAGAACATGCCCCATTTCATCCCGGCATATTCGATGTGGTAACCGTCAGCCAGCTCCTGCTCAGCTTCCGGCTGGTCGAACGGGTGACGGTGGGTCACGGCAACGGCAGCGATAAAGAAGGTACAGAAGCCAAAGAACTGCGGAATGATGAACCACAGGTTCTCGGCCTGGTAATCGACGATATCGCGCATGTTGAACGAGCCGACCTGCGCCACCACACCCATCAGCGCCAACGCCAGAAACACCTCGTAGGACACCGTCTGTGCCGAAGCACGCAGCGCACCGAGCAGGGCGAACTTGTTGTTACTGGCCCAGCCGGCGAACAGCACCGCGTACACCGACAAACCGGCCATGGCGAAGAAGAACAGGATGCCGATGTTCAGGTCCGCCACGCCCCAGGTCGGGGTGATCGGGATGATCGCAAAGGCAATCAGCATGGCCGAGAACGCGATCATCGGCGCCAGGATAAAGATGAACTTGTCAGCAAACGGCGGCGTCCAGTCCTCCTTGAAGAACATCTTGATCATGTCGGCAGCGATCTGAAACATGCCAAACGGGCCGACCCGGTTGGGGCCATAGCGGTCCTGCCACCAGCCCAGCAGGCGCCGTTCGACAAAGCTCAGCAGCGCGCCACAGACCACCACCACCAGCAGAATCACGATGGCCTTGAGTACGGCGACCAGCACATCCAGCACTTCAGGGGTCAACCAACTCATTGCGCGGCCTCCTCAATGCGAGTGACCACGCTACCTGCGATTAGCGCAGGCATGCCCGCCAAACCGACTGGCAAGCCGACCACACCGATGGCCAGCTCTTCGGTGATCTGCAATGGCAGGCGCAGAGTCTGTCCGGCGACGCTCAGACTCAGCAGCGCACCGTCATTTACGCCCAGGCGATCCGCTTCGGCCTTGGCCAGCAGCGCGTACGGCGCGGGAATGCGCTCCTGCAGCGGCGCGGCCCCAGCCGAGGTTTCCTCACTGCCGAACAGGTGATGCAAGGCCACGGCCTGCAAGGTGCCCGGTGCCGGGTTGAAGGCCGCCGGTACGCTGAACCAGGGCAGCACGCTGCCTTTGGCTTCCAGCAGGCGCACACCGGGATCACCGGCACGCAGGTGGCCGCCGACTTCGTCCTGGAATTTGTTCCAGGCTTGCGGCGAGTTCCAGCCTGGCGACCAGGCGAAGGGAATCTGCTGACGGTCTTCCTTGCTGCCCGAATAACCTTCCATGGAGAAGGCGAAGGCCGAGTCCTGGTCCTGCGGCTGGCGCGGCTCGTGCACGCTGATATTGGCGCGCATGGCGGTGCGACCACTGTAACGGTGCGGTTCACGGGCCAGCTTGAGGCCCTTAATGCGGAACGAGGACTTGGGTGCCGCGTCGACGATACGCGCCAACTGGCGGTTGCTCGCAGCAACAGCCGTGGTCACCGCATCCAGCTGGGTCCAGTCGAGCGGTTTGCCCTGAAGGGTGCTGTGCAAGGCATGCAGCCAGCGCCAGCCCTCACGAATCAGGATGTTGGCGTCGTAGTAACTCGGCTCGAACACCTGGAAGAAGCGCTGGGCACGGCCTTCGAAGCTAACCAGGGTGCCATCGCCTTCGGCGAAGCTGGCCACCGGCAGCAGCAGGTGGGCTTTTTCACTGGTGGCGGTGTGCTGATGGTCAGCGACGATCACCAGCTGGGCGGCCGCCAATGCGGCATCAACCTGGACCGCATCGGCACGTCGGTACAGATCGTTCTCCAGCACAATCACGGCATCGGCCTGCCCAGTCGTCAACGCTTGCAAGGCCGCATCGACGGACCTCTCCCCACACTCTTCACCCAAAAGCAGGGCCAGGCCCATGCTGTTGGCTTCCGGCACCACCAGGCTGATGGAGGCGTTCTTTTCGCGATTCTTCAGGGCGCTGGCGATATTCGCCGCGGCTTCGATCAGGCTCTTCTCACCGAGAGATGCACCGGAGACGATCAGCGGCCGCTTGGCTTCAAGCAGCGCTTCGGCAATCAATTGCACCAGCTCGGCTGCATCGGCATCCAAACCGCTTACTGCCGGGGCACTCGGGTCGATGGCATGGGCCACAGCAAAACCGATACGCGCCAGATCGGCCGGCGCGGCATGCACGCAGGCTTCAGCCACATCATCCAGGCGGGTCGCGGTAACGCTGGCGATAAACAGCGGGTTCAGCGCGTCCTGTGCAACGTTCTGCACCGCCGCCATGTGCCAGTCCTGAATCTTCATCGAGGCAGCGATTTCAGTGGCCTTGCCCTTGACCGCCTGACGCAGGGCCAGGGCCATGCGTGCAGCGGTCTGGGTGAGGTCTTCACCGAGGATAAACACCGCGTCATGCAGTTCGACTTCACGCAGGGTCGGCACCGGCAGCGGGCCGTTCTGCAGGACGTCGCGGATCAAGCGGATATTTTCCAACTCGCCCGCGGCGATACCGGAGTAGTAGTTGGCCTCGCCGACCAGCTCACGCAGGGCGAAGTTGCTTTCCAAGCTGGCGCGCGGCGAACCGATGCCGATTACGCGTTTGCCTTTGAGCAGCTCGGCGGCCTTGTCCAGCGCAGCGTCGATGCCGAGCTTTTCGCCACCGTCTTGATTAACCAGCAGCGGCTGACGCGGACGATCAGTGCGGTTGACGTAGCCGTAGCCGAAACGACCACGGTCGCAGAGGAAATACTGGTTTACATCGCCATTGAAGCGGTTTTCGATGCGCCGCAGTTCGCCGTAGCGCTCGCCTGGGCTGGTGTTGCAGCCGCTGGCGCAGCCGTGGCAGATGCTCGGGGCAAACTGCATGTCCCACTTGCGGTTGTAGCGCTCGGAGTGGGTCTTGTCGGTGAACACACCGGTCGGGCAGACCTCGACCAGATTGCCGGAGAACTCGCTTTCCAGCACGCCGTCTTCGACCCGGCCGAAGTACACGTTGTCGTGCGCGCCATACACGCCAAGGTCAGTGCCGCCGGCGTAATCCTTGTAGTAGCGCACGCAGCGGTAGCAGGCGATGCAGCGGTTCATCTCATGAGAGATAAACGGCCCGAGCTGCTGGTTCTGGTGGGTGCGTTTGCTGAAGCGATAACGGCGCTGGTTGTGGCCCGTCATCACCGTCATGTCCTGCAGGTGGCAATGGCCGCCCTCCTCGCACACCGGGCAGTCATGCGGGTGGTTGGTCATCAGCCACTCGACGACGCTGGCGCGGAACGCCTTGGATTCTTCATCGTCGATGCTGATCCAGGTGTTGTCGGTGGCCGGCGTCATGCACGACATGACGATGCGCCCGCGCGTATCGTTTTCATCGGTGTACTGCTTGACCGCGCACTGGCGGCAGGCGCCGACGCTACCGAGCGCCGGGTGCCAGCAGAAGTAAGGGATATCGAGACCGAGGGACAGGCAGGCCTGCAGCAGGTTGTCCGCCCCATCGACTTCGAAATCTTTGCCGTCTACGTGGATAGTGGCCATGGTTCAGGTTTCTTCTTTGCCCACCGAAGCGGGCTTGGCTAATGGAATCACGTTGTGCTGCGGGGCCAGGTCAGTGGCCGCCAGAGCGCCATTGTTTTACGCGGGGACGAATTGCCCCGTCGTTGCCGGAGCCGCCGAGCAGGCCACGCCAGCCTCGAACTCCGAACGGAAATACTTGATCGCACTGCCCAACGGCTCAACCGCACCCGGTGCGTGAGCACAGAAGGTTTTGCCCGGGCCAAGGAAGTTGACCAGACCGAGCAGCGTGTCGATATCCTGCTGCGTGCCTTGCTTGCGCTCCAGAGCACGGAGAATCTTCACGCTCCACGGCAGGCCGTCGCGACACGGGGTACACCAGCCGCAGGACTCACGGGCGAAGAACTCTTCCATATTGCGCAGCAAGGAAACCATGCTGATGCTGTCGTCCACCGCCAGCGCCAGGCCTGTGCCCATGCGCGTACCGACCTTGCCGATACCACCGGCGTACATCAGCGCATCCAGGTGCTCGGGGAGCAGAAAGCCGGTGCCGGCACCACCAGGTTGCCAGCACTTCAGCCTGTAGCCATCGCGCATGCCGCCGGCGTAGTCCTCGAACAGCTCGCGGGCGCTGATGCCGAAGGGCAGTTCCCAAAGGCCGGGCTTCTTCACCTTGCCGGAGAAGCCCATCAGCTTGGTGCCGTGGTCTTCACTCTCCGGGCGGGCCAGGCTCTTGTACCAGTCCACGCCATTACCAACGATGGCCGGCACGTTGCACAGGGTTTCGACGTTGTTGACGCAGGTCGGCTTACCCCACACGCCGACGGCTGCCGGGAACGGCGGCTTGGCACGCGGGTTGGCGCGGCGACCTTCGAGGGAGTTGATCAGTGCGGTTTCTTCACCGCAGATATAACGACCGGCACCGGTATGGACGAACAGCTCGAAATCGAAACCACTGCCGAGGATGTTCTTGCCGAGCAGGCCGGCGGCCTTGGCTTCCTCAATGGCGCGATTCAGATTCGCCGCCGCATCGACGTATTCGCCGCGCAGGAAGATGTAGCCGCGATAAGCCTTGAGCGCACGGGCGGAAATCAGCATGCCTTCCACCAGCAGGTGCGGCAACTGCTCCATCAGCATGCGGTCTTTCCAGGTATTCGGTTCCATCTCGTCCGCATTGCACAGCAGGTAGCGGATGTTCATGGATTCATCGGCGGGCATCAGCCCCCACTTCACCCCGGTGGGGAAGCCAGCACCGCCACGGCCCTTGAGGCCGGAATCCTTAACGGTCTGCACAATATCGGCCTGGGCCATTTCGCTCAGGGCTTTGCGCGCTGCGGCGTAGCCGTTCTTCTGCTGGTACTCCTCCAGCCATACCGACTGGGCGTCGTCACGCAAGCGCCAGGTCAGCGGATGAGTCTCTTCACTGCGGGTGATGCGGTTGGCCGGGCCGATGGAGGTCAGCGTTTTCATACCACTCATTGATAGGCCTCCAGCAGTTGAGCCACGCCACTTGGTTGCACGTCGCCAAAGGTGTCGTCATCGATCATTAGCGCCGGGGCTTTGTCGCAGTTGCCCAGGCAGCACACCGGCAGCAGGGTAAAGCGGTTGTCGGTGGTGGTCTCGCCGAGGCCAATACCGAGCTGTTTCTGCATTTCAGCGACGACCGATTCGTGGCCACCGACATAGCAGGTCATGCTGTCGCATACGCGGATGATGTGACGGCCCACTGGCTGACGGAAAATCTGACTATAGAAGGTGGCTACGCCTTCGACATCGCTGGCGGGAATACCGAGGATTTCGCCAATCGCATCGGCGGCGCCATCCGGCACCCAGCCACGGGCCTTCTGCACGATTTTCAGGGCTTCGATCGACGCCGCGCGCGGGTCTTCGTAGTGGTGCATCTCGTGTTCGATGACCGCCTGTTCGGCTTCGCTCAGAGCAAAACGGTCGGTTTGAATCAGGGTTGTCTGGCTCATATCAGCGGTCCACGTCAGCCATAACGAAGTCGATACTGCCCAGGTACGCGATCAGGTCAGCGACCATGCTGCCGCGAATCACCGAGGGGATCTGCTGCAGGTGCGGGAAGCTCGGCGTACGAATGCGCGTGCGGTAGCTCATGGTGCTGCCGTCGCTGGTCAGGTAGTAGCTGTTGATGCCCTTGGTCGCCTCGATCATCTGCAAGCTTTCGTTGGCCGGCATCACCGGGCCCCAGGAAACCTGCAGGAAGTGGGTGATCAGGGTTTCGATGTGCTGCAGCGTGCGCTCTTTCGGCGGCGGCGTGGTCAGCGGGTGATCGGCCTTGTACGGGCCTTCCGGCATATTGCGCAGGCACTGGTCGATGATCTTGATGCTCTGGCGCATCTCTTCCACACGCACCATGCAGCGGTCGTAGGCATCGCCATTGGCGGCCAGCGGCACTTCAAATTCGAAGTTCTCATAACCGGAATACGGCCGCGCCTTGCGCAGGTCGAAGTCGCAGCCGGTCGCGCGTAGGCCGGCACCGGTGGTGCCCCACTCCAGGGCTTCCTTGGTGTTGTACTGCGCCACACCGATGGTCCGCGCCTTGAGAATGCTGTTTTTCAACGCGGCTTTCTCGTATTCGTCAAGGCGCTTGGGCAGCCAGTCGACGAACTCCTTGACCAGTTTGTCCCAGCCGCGCGGCAGATCATGAGCGACACCACCGATGCGGTACCAGGCCGGGTGCAGGCGGAAGCCGGTGATGGCTTCGATCACCTTGTAGGCGCGCTGGCGGTCGGTGAAGGTGAAGAACACCGGTGTCATCGCACCGACGTCCTGAATATAGGTACCGAGGAACAGCAGGTGGCTGGTGATGCGGAAGAACTCGGCCAGCATGATGCGAATCACGTCGACCCGCTGCGGCACGGTGATGCCCGCGAGCTTTTCCACGGCCAGCACGTACGGCAGGTTGTTCATCACCCCACCGAGGTAGTCGATGCGGTCGGTGTAGGGAATAAAACTGTGCCAGCTCTGCCGTTCGGCCATCTTCTCGGCACCACGGTGGTGGTAGCCGACTTCCGGCACGCAGTCGACGATCTCTTCGCCGTCCAGTTGCAGAATGATACGGAAGGCACCGTGGGCCGAAGGGTGGTTGGGACCGAGGTTGAGGAACATATAGTCCTCATGCTCGCTGCCGCGTTTCATGCCCCAGTCTTCCGGCTTGAAACGCGCAGCTTCTTCTTCGTGCTGCTGCTTGGCCAGGGTCAGGCTGAACGGGTCGAATTCGGTGGCGCGCGCCGGATAGTCCTTGCGCAGCGGGTGACCTTCCCAGGTCGGCGGCATCATGATGCGGGTCAGGTGCGGGTGGCCGCTGAAGTGAATGCCGTAGAGGTCCCAGACTTCGCGCTCGTACCAGTTGGCGTTGGGCCAGATACTGGTGACGCTGGGCAGATTGAGGTCGCGTTCGGACAGGGCGACCTTGATCATCACATCGCTGTTCCGCTCCAGCGACATCAGGTGATAGAACACGGTGAAATCCGCATCCGGCAGACCGCGACGCTGGGTGCGCAGACGCTCGTCGACGCCATGCAGGTCATACAGCATCACGTAGGGGCGCGGCAGGTTGCGCAGAAAGGTCAGGATCTCGACCAGGCGCTCGCGGGCCACCCACAGCACCGGCATGCCGGTACGGGTGCTCTGTGCGGTAAAGGCGTCAGCGCCAAAACGGGAATTCAGTTCGACGACCACATCGTGGTCGTCAGCCTTGTACGGCGGTATGGACAGAATGCTGTCTGCAGTCATGGTCTCGGTCGCTATCGGTCAACGGCGTCAGTAGGCGGGCTCAGTCGAGCCCAGACTCACACTTCGTCGGGGCTACGCAGATTGGTCACGGCGATGCGCTCGGCGCGACGCTGTTCTTTCTGCGAAGGCATGTCGGCACGGTAAACACCCTGATCACCGACCACCCAGGACAACGGCCGACGCTCCTGACCGATGGATTCCTGCAGCAGCATCAAGCCTTGCAGAAACGCCTCGGGACGCGGCGGACAACCGGGAATATAGACGTCGACCGGCAGAAACTTGTCGACGCCCTGGACCACCGAGTAGATGTCGTACATGCCGCCAGAGTTGGCGCAGGAGCCCATCGAGATCACCCACTTGGGTTCCAGCATCTGCTCGTACAGGCGCTGGATGACCGGAGCCATCTTGATAAAGCAGGTGCCTGCGATGACCATGAAGTCCGCCTGGCGTGGGGAGGCCCGGATCACTTCCGCACCAAACCGGGCCACGTCATGCGGCGCAGTAAAGGCGGTGGTCATTTCCACATAGCAGCAGGACAGGCCGAAGTTGTACGGCCACAGGGAGTTCTTGCGCCCCCAGTTCACTGCGCCATTGAGTACATCGGCAAGTTTGCCCATGTAGATGTTCTTGTGGACTTGATCGTCTAGCAGCGGGTCGGAAACAGTCTCCCGCTCGCCGACCGGATAGCGCTCATTGGGCGCATCCGGATCGATCCGAGTAAGTTTGTAGTGCATCGCCAAAGCCTCATTGTTTTAGCTTCGCCTGCCGCTCGCGACGGCCCTGAGGTGCCCAATCGAGCGCCCCGATCCGCCAAAGGTAGACAAGACCTGCCAACAGAATTGCTATAAAGACTGTAGCTTCGATCAGCCCAGCCCAGCCGCTTTCGCGCACTGAAACTGCCCAAGCGAAGAGAAAGAGGGCTTCGACGTCGAAGATCACGAAGAGCATCGCGACCAGATAGAATTTGGCTGACAGGCGCAGACGCGCGCTGCCGACGGGCAACATGCCGGACTCAAAGGGCTCATTCTTGCTGCGACCCCAGGCTTTGCTACCCAGCAGGCTGGACAGCCCAAGCATGAACGCAATGAGCCCGAAGACTCCCAGCAGGAACACAGCAAAAGCCCAGTTATGGGACATGGTCGTTACCGCATCAGGCATGCCGGTACTCCTTGGGTGAAAGGAACGGCTTCTATAATTTTATTGTGACGAGCGCAAAACCCGGCCTGGGTCGCTCGCAAAGTATGGTCGCAATTCTATGCGCACAACGCTTTAGTAACTAATTATTTTCTGTTCACAAAGCGACATTAAAGCGTAGCCAATCGCCAAAACCGCTTCGCCTCCTCAGCCGCGGGGGCTGAAGCGCATCAACAGTTGGTTCCATTGAATACAGCCGCTATGCTTCGCTGCATCTCAATGGATAAAGACTATGACCCTCACCGAACTGCGCTACATAGTCACCCTCGCTCAGGAACAGCACTTCGGCCGCGCCGCCGAGCGTTGCCATGTCAGTCAACCGACGCTGTCGGTGGGGGTGAAGAAGCTCGAAGATGAACTGGGCGTACTGATCTTCGAGCGCAGCAAAAGCGCAGTGCGCCTGACTCCGGTCGGTGAAGGCATCGTCACCCAGGCACAGAAAGTGCTGGAGCAAGCCCAGGGCATTCGCGAGCTGGCCCAGGCCGGCAAGAACCAGATGGCCGCCCCCCTGAAGATCGGTGCGATCTACACCGTCGGTCCTTATCTATTCCCCCATCTGATTCCGCAACTGCACCGCGTCGCGCCGCAGATGCCGCTGTATATCGAAGAGAACTTCACTCACGTGCTGCGCGACAAACTGCGCAATGGCGAGCTGGACGCAATCATCATCGCCCTGCCGTTCCACGAAGCCGATGTGCTGACCAAACCGCTGTACGACGAGCCGTTCTACGCCCTGCTGCCCGCCGGCCACCCCTGGGCCGCGATGAAAACCATCGACAGCAAGCTGCTGAATGACAAGAGCCTGCTGCTGCTCGGTGAAGGTCACTGCTTCCGCGATCAGGTGCTGGAAGCCTGCCCGACCCTGCGCAAGGGCGGCGAAGACAGCGCCAAGCACACCACCGTGGAATCCAGCTCGCTGGAAACCATCCGCCATATGGTCGCCTCGGGGCTCGGCGTGTCGATCCTGCCGTTCTCCGCCGTCGACAGCCATCACTATGCCCCTGGCGTGATTGAAGTGCGCCCACTCAGCCCGCCGACGCCGTTCCGCACCGTGGCCATCGCCTGGCGCGCCAGCTTCCCACGGCCGAATGCCATCGAAGTCCTGACCGATTCGATTCGCCTGTGCTCGGTGGCCAAACCACTGCCCAAGAGCAGCTAAAACAGACCATGACCGAACTGGCCGCGGTTTCTGTCACCGCGCTGAAAGGCGTGGGGGCGGCCCTGGCCGAAAAGCTCGCCAAGGTCGGCCTGGAAACCCTGCAGGATGTGCTGTTCCACCTGCCGCTGCGTTACCAGGACCGCACCCGCATCGTGCCGATTGGCGCACTGCGCCCCGGTCAGGACGCCGTGGTCGAAGGCATAGTCGCCGGCGCCGATGTGGTCATGGGCCGTCGGCGTAGCCTGCTGGTACGCCTGCAGGACGGCAGTGGCACCCTCTCCTTGCGTTTCTACCATTTCAGCCAGGCACAAAAGGAAGGCCTCAAGCGCGGCACCCAGGTACGCTGCTACGGTGAAGTGCGCCCAGGCTCATCGGGCCTGGAGATCTATCACCCGGAATACCGTGCGCTGTCCGGCAGCGAACCGATTGCCGTGGAACAGACCCTGACGCCGATCTACCCGACCACCGAAGGCCTGACCCAGCAACGCCTGCGCCAGCTCAGCGAGCAAGCCCTGGCACGCCTGGGCCCGCACAGCCTGCCGGATTGGCTGCCGCGCGAACTGGCCGACGATTACCAGCTCAGCCCACTGGATCAGGCGATTCGCTACCTGCATCGGCCGCCGCCGGATGCCGATCTGGAAGAACTCGCCGAAGGCCGTCACTGGGCCCAGCACCGCCTGGCCTTCGAGGAATTGCTGACCCATCAACTGTCGCTGCAACGTCTGCGCGAAAGCGTGCGTGCGCAGCAGGCTCCTGCGCTGCCCCTTGCGAAAACGCTGCCGCAGCAATACCTGGCCAACCTGGGCTTTACCCCCACCGGTGCACAGCAACGGGTCGGCGCGGAAATCGCCTACGACCTCAGCCAGAGCGAGCCGATGCTACGCCTGGTGCAGGGCGATGTGGGTGCCGGCAAGACCGTGGTCGCCGCCTTTGCCGCACTGCAGGCGCTGGAAGCCGGTTATCAGGTAGCGCTGATGGCCCCCACCGAGATTCTTGCCGAGCAGCATTTCATCAACTTCAGCAAATGGCTGGCCCCGCTGGGCCTGGAGGTTGCCTGGCTGGCCGGCAAGCTCAAGGGCAAGGCCCGTGCCAGCGCCCTGGAGCAGATCGCCGCTGGCGCACCCATGGTGGTCGGCACCCATGCGCTGTTTCAGGATGAAGTGCAGTTTCAGAAACTCGCACTGGTGATTATCGATGAACAGCACCGCTTCGGCGTGCAGCAGCGCCTAGCCCTACGGCAGAAAGGCATCGGCGGACGTATGTGCCCACACCAGCTGATCATGACCGCCACGCCGATCCCGCGAACCCTGGCGATGAGTGCCTACGCTGACCTCGACACCTCGATCCTCGACGAGCTGCCGCCCGGACGTACCCCGGTGAACACCCTGGTGATCGCCGACAGCCGCCGCCTGGAAGTGGTCGAACGCGTGCGCCTGGCCTGTAACGAAGGGCGCCAGGCCTACTGGGTCTGCACACTGATCGAAGAATCCGAAGAGCTGACCTGCCAGGCCGCGGAAACCACCTTCGAAGATTTATCGGCGGCACTCGGCGGGCTGAATGTCGGCTTGATTCACGGGCGCATGAAACCGGCGGAAAAAGCCGCAGTGATGGATCAGTTCAAACAGGGCCAACTGCAGCTGCTGGTGGCCACCACAGTGATCGAGGTCGGCGTCGACGTGCCCAATGCCAGCCTGATGATTATCGAAAACCCGGAGCGCCTGGGCCTGGCCCAGCTGCACCAGCTGCGTGGCCGGGTCGGGCGCGGCAGCGCCGCCAGCCATTGCCTGCTGCTCTATCACCCGCCGTTGTCGCAGCTGGGCCGTGAGCGCCTGGCAATCATGCGCGAGACCTGCGATGGCTTCGTTATCGCCGAAAAGGATCTGGAGCTGCGCGGCCCCGGCGAGATGCTCGGCACCCGTCAGACCGGCTTGCTGCAGTTCAAGGTGGCCGATCTGATGCGTGATGCTGACCTACTTCCGGCAGTGCGCGATGCCGCGCAAGCGCTGCTGGAGCACTGGCCGCAGCATGTCAGCCCGCTACTTGAACGCTGGTTGCGGCATGGCCAACAATACGGACAAGCGTGAGCCAACGCACAGTGCAACCGTCGCCTGCGCCGCATTTTACTCATCCCGCTGTTTATACTCGGGGTATTGCTACTTCTGCTGGATACCGTCATGACCGAACTTGCCCTTGCTCCCGACACCGCTCCGCGCCCGCCAGCGGTGATTCTGCAATTGCTGGAGAAGCTCGGCCTGCCCTACCAAGTCTGCCGCGACCTGCCCGGCCTGCCAGCCGCTCAACGCCTGCAAGCGGTACTGCTGGATGACGCCGTGGGCGCACTACTGGTGCTCTATCCACAGAGCCAGCTGCTCGACCTCAATCGCCTGACCGAACTGACCGGCCGCCAACTGACCGCAGTCAAGCCAGAGCGCCTGGAGCGCATGCTCGGCAAACACAGCCTGAAGGTGTTGCCTGGCCTGCCACCGCTGACCAGCTCGCCCTCCCTGTATGACGAGCGCCTGCTGCAGGTGCCCAGTCTGTATATCGAGTCCGGCCAGCGCGGCGTGCTGCTGGAGTTGAGCACCGACGCTTTCAAAACTCTGCTGAGCAAGGCCAGCGCCGCGCGCTTCGGCGAGCCGCTGAACAATATCCGCCTGAACCTCGATCGCCCGGACGACGACCGCGCCGAGATCACCCTGGCGGTGCAGGCCTTTACCGCGCGGCGCATCCAGCAACGCCTGGAAGAAACCATCGAGATTCCGCCGCTGCCGGAAACCGCGCAGAAGATCATCAAGCTGCGTGTCGACCCGGATGCCACCGTGGATGACATCACCGGCGTGGTCGAAACCGACCCGGCACTGGCCGCCCAGGTGGTCAGCTGGGCCGCCTCGCCCTACTACGCGGCACCCGGCAAGATCCGCTCAGTGGAAGACGCCATCGTCCGCGTGCTGGGCTTCGACCTGGTGATCAACCTGGCCCTCGGCCTGGCCTTGGGCAAAACCCTGAGCCTGCCCAAGGATCATCCGCAACAGGCCACACCGTACTGGCAACAGGCGATCTACAGCGCTGCGGTGATCGAGGGTCTGACCCGCGCCATCCCGCGCGCGCAGCGTCCGGAAGCCGGCCTGACCTACCTCGCCGGCCTGCTGCACAACTTCGGCTATCTGGTGCTGGCGCATGTGTTTCCACCGCATTTCTCGCTGATCTGCCGCCATCTGGAGGTCAACCCCCACCTGTCGCACAGCTATATCGAGCAGCATCTGCTCGGCATAAGCCGCGAGCAGATCGGTGCCTGGCTGATGCGTTACTGGGATATGCCGGAAGAACTGGCCAGCGCCCTGCGCTTCCAGCACGACCCTGAATACACCGGCCCCCACGCCACCTACCCGAACCTGGTGTGCCTGTCGGTTAGCCTGTTGCGCAATCGCGGCATCGGTGCCGGCCCGCAGAGCGAGATTCCGCAAAGCCTGTTCGACAACCTCGGCATCAGCCGGGAAAAAGCCGAAGAAGCCGAAGAAGCCGTAAGCAAGGTGCTGGCGGCTGAAGTCGCGCTGCGCGAACTGGCCGCGCAATTCCATCCCGCGCACTAGCAGGCCGTTTAAAAACGTTGGCGAGGCAGCCAGCGCAAGGCAAAAACAGGCGAGAAAGCGGAGTTTACGAGTTGTAAATGAGCATTTTGAGCCTGTTTTTAACGCCGCGATGGCAACGCAGGTAGTTTTTCAACAGCCTGCTAAAGCTGCAGAAAACACAAAGGGGCCTACGGGCCCCTTTTTCGTTTCAGTCGGATGATTACTTCTTCAGCTGTGCGCGTCGTGCGGCGAACAGCTCCGGCAGCACCTGCACGCTACCATCGAGCAACTGCGCCACGGCTGGTTGCTCATACAGAGCAGCATATTCGGCCAGTTTTTCGCTGGGCATCTGCCGATAGGCATACAGCATAAAAGACTCCACCGCTTCGGCGCTGGAGGCCCGCAGCGCGTCTTCCTGAGCCTTGGTCTGAGTGCTCAGGGCCTTCTCGTCGATGCTTTCACCACGGCCCTGCAGGGCCAGAAATGCCTGAGTCTTGCCGACTTCATAGCGCAACAGGGTGGCCAGGGTGGTGGTGTGCGCAGCGGCATCCAGGCGCCGCACCAGAGCCATACGCTCCTCACGCGGCGGGCGTTCGCCCAGCTGTTTGCGATAGGCCGCCAAGCCTTCTGCACCGCCCTCGCCCACAGAACGCTCGGCAGCGGTAAAGCCCTGCGCCAGCGGGCTTTCCAGCAAGTTCTTGGCCTGTTCCAGCTGGGTTTGATCGAGCTTGCCGGTCAGTTTCCTGGCCAAGTCCAGACACAGAGCATCAGCGGCAAACACCTTGGCCAACTGCGCTTGCTGTTTATCGCTCAGACCACGCTGCACCAGCGGTGCGCTCTGCTCGCAGAGCAAACGGATGCCGGCCAGCTCAAATAACGGCGCAAAGGCTTCGGCTTTAGGGGGCGCGGCATGGGCAACGGAGGTGGAAAACAGCAGGGCACTCAGCAGCAGACGCATGGGCAAACTCTCACTAGGGCTATGCCCAGCCTAGCGAATGCAGTGCGCGCAGGCCAGCCCTGGCGCGCACTGCTGCGAATCAGGCAGCTTTTTTGACAGCGTCTTTCTTTTTCGGCATCAGGTATTTGGTCAGCCCCTGGAACCAGATCACCAGCGCGGGGTTGCCCTGGATCTGGATATCCTTGTTCTGGATGCCCTGCATAAACGCCAGCTGCTTGTTTTTCGCGCTCATGGTGGCGAAGCCGTAGGCGGCATCCTTGAAGCCAAGGGCAAAGGCAGGCTCGGTAGCCGGGCCACGCTTGCTGGTAATGCGCTGGTCTTTGACGATGAAGTGACGGGCGACTTTACCGTCCAGAGTATGCAGCTGAAAGACCATATCGCGGTCAACCAGTTGCTGTTGGAATGCCGGATTTTCACGGCTGGCCTTGGCCATCAGACGGCCCAGCATCCACAGAAGAAAACGGAATTTCATGCGCGAGGCCTCGCAAAGGGTAGGGAAAAGGCGGCGCATTGTAGCGGTTTGCGGCAGGGACTACATCCGGCTGAAAGAAGGGCGTGAACACGCTGGCCGGGGTGGTGCAGCCCGAGGCCAAAGGCCCCGGGCCTGAGGACTCAGTTGACCGCGTCTTTCAGGGACTTGCCCGGTTTGAAGGCAACGGTGTTGCTGGCCTTGATCTTTACCGGCTCACCGGTTTGCGGATTTTTACCGGTGCGAGCACCGCGGTGGCGTTGCACGAAAGTACCGAAGCCCACCAGGGTGACGCTGTCCTTGCGGTTCAGTGCATTGGTGATTTCTTCGAGTACCGCGTTAAGTACACGGCTTGCCTGATCTTTAGTCAGATCCGCCTTATCGGCGATGGCGGCGGCGAGTTCCGGTTTACGCATAAATGCCTCTTTACGGTTTTTTGTTGTTGTGTCCGGGCTGCTCTGCGCGAGCAGATACCAAGGCGCCGCAACAGCTCTAGGCTGCGGCAGACTGATGGAGGATGGCATGCCATTGGGCCCTGCGCCAGTCTTGTCCGACAGTTAACCCAGGCAATTTTGTGGCATATCCGACAGAACGGCCGCCATTCAGGCCAAAAGTGCAGGCAGCAGCTTATTCAGGGCCAATTTATCCTGCACGGCCGTACCGGTGAGGGCATAGCCGAGCAGCGCACCAGTACTGTCATGGCACAGCGCCTTGATGTCGGAGCCGCTGCCTTCAACGCTCCACTCGCCCTGCAGGCCACGCGGTGGCGGCGACACCACCAGCGGGCAGACCGGGGTTTTTACCGTCACCGGCATCGGCCCGTAGCTTACTGCCGTCGGGGTGCCGGCCAGGGTTTGCGCCAGGGCACGGGCGCTGGTCATCAGCGGCATGACATAGAGCAGGTTGATCCCCTCAACCTCAGCGCAGTCGCCCAGGGCATAGATATTGGCGTGAGAGGTGCGCAGCTGGCGGTCGACCAAAACCCCGCGATTGACCGCCAGCCCGGCAGCGGCAGCCAGTTCGATACGCGGGCGCAAACCCACAGCTGACAACACCAGGTCACACTCGATCAGGGTGCCATCGGACAGGTGCGCTTCCAGTGCATCGCCTTTGTGATTCAGGCTGGCCAACACCGGACCGAGGTGAAAACGCGCCCCCAACCCTTCCAGGCCAGCTTGAACCGCGGCGGCGGCAGCCGGATGCAGCAGACCAGGCATCACCTGCTCGCAGGGGGCGACCAGTTCGACCTGATAGCCGCCCAGGCTCAGGTCATTGGCAAACTCACAACCGATTAGCCCGGCGCCCAGTAGCAGGACACGCTGCTTGCCGGCAGCTGCAGTGCGAAAACGCGCGTAATCCTCCAGGTCATTGATCGAGAAGATCGCATCATCGGCATCACCTTGCACCGGTACGCGAATCACCTCGGCACCCCAGGCCAGCACCAGGTCGCGGTACGGCACAGCCTCTTCGCCGATCCACAGTTGCTTGTGGCCAGGATCGATGCCGCTGATGCGGGTATGGGTGCGAATTTCCGCCTTGAGCTGATCCGCCATGGCGCCCGGCTCGGCCATGCTCAGGCCATCGGCGTCCTTGTTCTTGGCAAAACCGGTAGAGAGCATCGGCTTGGAGTACGAACGCCCGTCGTCAGCAGTGATCAACAGCAGCGGAGTTTCGCTGTCCAGCTTGCGAAATTCACGGGCCAGGTTGTAGCCGGCCAGGCCGGTGCCGACGATGACGACAGGTGCACTCATGCTCATTCCTCACACAGGCCGCGCACTGCGGCGGCCGTAATAGATTTCAGGGCTGACGCGGCTCAGGCGATCTCGATCATCTCGAAATCCAGCTTGCCGACGCCGCAATCGGGGCACAGCCAATCGGCGGGAATATCTTCCCAGGCCGTGCCAGGGGCAATGCCTTCCTCGGGCAGGCCGAGGGCTTCGTCATAGATAAACCCGCACACCACACACTGCCACTTACGCATAAACACCTCGTAGCTGGTTCAGCTCGTTCGAGGTATTGAGTATGGGCACTCGCCAAACAAAACGGCGACCCTTTCGCCGCCTAGAGCAGTATCTACTTAGAACCTGTTTTCAGATCTCGCGAGCTAGAGCGATGCAAGGCAAAAACAGGCGAGAAAGCGGAGTTTACGGCTGTAAATGAGCATTTCGAGCCTGTTTTTAACGCAGCAGCGCCGACGCGCAGCAGATCGGAGACGGTTCTTAGCCGATTTCTATCATTTCAAAATCCAGCTTACCCACGCCACAGTCAGGGCACAGCCAGTCTTCCGGGACATCCTGCCAGAGCGTGCCGGCGGCGATGCCTTCATCAGGCCAGCCTTGGCTCTCGTCGTAAATCAGTCCACAGACTACACATTGCCACTTCTTCATAACTACCTCAGGCGGATCACACGGCTAATGCGCCGGGAAAACTACCGTATATGCGCAGGTGCGCCAAGCCGCCGGACGATGAATAGCCCGTCATCGAGGCCAACCAAAGTCGGGTTCTGCCCGACGTAGCGGCCAATCGCCGCGCCTTGCGCCATCTGCCCAGGCGTAATGCCCATGCTAGACTCGCGCGCCTCTGCCTACGGTGAAACCAGCTCGTGCCCCACGCCGCCCTCGCCCATCCGCCGCGCTGGCTGACTGCCAGCCAACTGCATCCCGCACCCACGGCGGCGGTGCGTGACTGGCTATTCAATGAAGACTCGCTGACACGGCGGCTCACCGCTCTGTCGGCCAATGGTTTCAGCGTCACCCCGCTGCAGGAAGGCTGGCAGCGCCTGCGCAACGATGAGTGCAGCGCGCTGGGCGTGGTCGGCGGCAGCCAGGGCTGGGTGCGCGAGGTGTACCTGCGCGGTCACGGCCAGCCCTGGGTATTTGCCCGCAGCGTGGCGGCGCGTAGCGCCCTGGAAGGATCCGGCCTAGCGCTGGACCAACTCGGCAGCCGCTCGCTGGGGGAGTTGCTGTTCAGCGACCGTGCCTTCGATCGTGGTGAGTTGCAGGTGTGCCGCTACCCGGCACAGTGGCTACCAGCGGAAGCCTGCAGCGAGCGTCTGTGGGCGCGGCGTTCGTGTTTTAGCCGTGGGGCTTTGGGTGTGCTGGTGGCCGAGGTCTTCCTTCCTGAGTTCTGGGCCGCAGCTGACATCGAGTCGTAGGGTGGATGTCGTTTTTACATCAACCTTGCAGCCACAATGGTGGATCGATAAAACGTGAACCACCCTACGCCCTCCGTATAATCAGCCGCACCTCGCATGGAGACGCGCTCGATGTATACCCGCCTGCTGCATTCACTTAATCGCCTGCACCCACGCGCCTGGGACTTTATCCAGCTGATGCGCCTGGACAAGCCCATCGGCATCTATTTGCTGCTGTGGCCAACGCTGTGGGCGCTGTGGGTCGCCGCCGAAGGCGTGCCGAGCGTGAAGAACCTGCTGATCTTCGTGTTCGGGGTGATTCTGATGCGCGCCGCCGGCTGCGTAATCAACGACTACGCCGACCGCAACTTCGACGGCCACGTCAGCCGCACCAAGGCCCGCCCGCTGGCCAGTGGCAAGGTGCAGCCACGGGAGGCGCTGATCCTGTTTGCCGTGCTGGTGACGTTGAGCTTCGTGCTGGTGCTGTTTACCAACGCCACCACCATCTGGCTGTCCTTCGGCGGCCTTGCCCTGGCCGCCTGCTACCCCTTTATGAAGCGCTACACCTTCTATCCGCAGGTGGTGCTAGGGGCGGCATTCTCCTGGGGTATGCCGATGGCCTTTACTGCTGAAACCGGCAGCCTGCCAGCGGAAGCCTGGCTGCTGTATATCGCCAACCTGCTGTGGACGGTGGCCTACGACACCTACTACGCCATGGCCGACCGCGAGGACGACCTGAAAATCGGCGTGCGCTCCACTGCCATTCTGTTTGGCGATGCCGATCGCCTGATCATCGTCATCCTCCAGGGCCTGGCGCTGCTTTGCCTGCTGCTGGCGGCAGCACGCTTCGAGCTGGGCCTGTACTTCCACCTTGGCCTGCTGGCGGCCGCCGGCTGCTTTGCCTGGGAGTTTCACAAGACCCGCAATCGCAAGCCGATGGCCTGTTTCAATGCCTTTCTACACAACCACTGGGCGGGCTTGGCGATCTTTATCGGCCTGGTGCTGGACTAC
This sequence comes from Pseudomonas anguilliseptica, assembly GCF_900105355.1. Classification (NCBI taxonomy): domain Bacteria; kingdom Pseudomonadati; phylum Pseudomonadota; class Gammaproteobacteria; order Pseudomonadales; family Pseudomonadaceae; genus Pseudomonas; species Pseudomonas anguilliseptica. The sequence goes on along the minus strand of NZ_FNSC01000001.1, from coordinate 1,992,186 downwards.
GCCTTGCGCGGCTAGAAAGAAGCTTTGCCGCGCGCCTGTCATATCGCTGCAATAATTCCGTTATCTAATGCAGCCCATTACAGCGAGATGACCCGAGGCCCCCCCATGGTTGGCAAGAACATCCTGATCGTCGATGACGAAGCACCGATCCGTGAAATGATCGCCGTGGCCCTGGAAATGGCCGGCTACGAGTGCCTGGAAGCGGAAAATACCCAGCAGGCACACGCCATCATCGTCGACCGCAAACCCGATCTGATCCTGCTCGACTGGATGCTCCCCGGCACCAGCGGCATCGAACTGGCACGCCGCCTCAAGCGTGATGAGCTGACCGGCGACATCCCGATCATCATGCTCACTGCCAAGGGCGAAGAGGACAACAAGATCCAGGGCCTGGAAGTCGGCGCCGACGACTACATCACCAAGCCGTTCTCCCCACGCGAACTGGTCGCCCGCCTGAAGGCCGTACTGCGCCGCGCCGGCCCAACCGACAGCGAAGGGCCAATCGAAGTTGGCGGCCTGCTGCTCGACCCAGTCAGCCACCGCGTCACCATCGACGGTAAACCGGCCGAAATGGGGCCCACCGAATACCGCCTGCTGCAGTTCTTTATGACCCACCAGGAGCGCGCCTACACACGTGGCCAGCTGCTCGATCAGGTCTGGGGCGGCAACGTGTATGTCGAGGAACGCACTGTCGACGTGCATATCCGTCGCCTGCGCAAAGCCCTCGGTGAGGTTTACGAAAACCTGGTGCAAACCGTGCGCGGCACCGGCTATCGTTTTTCCACCAAGAGCTAAGACGGTTAGGATGGCCTGCAGACCCAGCTTGGGTCTGCATAAAGGATTGCTTGGCGGATGAGCTCGAATTGAATCAAGACTGGCGCGGCCCCCTGATACGTCGCTTGTTGCTTCTGGTCGGTGTCTGCCTGCTGCTCGGGCTGATCACTGGCGAATACGCCTGGACTCTGCTCCTCGGCCTCGCCGGCTACCTTGGCTGGCACCTGCAGCAATTGCTGCGCTTGCACAAATGGCTGCGCACCCGCCAGGGTGACGAAGCGCCGCCCGATGGCTATGGCCTGTGGGGCGAAGTGTTCGACAGCATCTACCACCTGCAGCGCCGCGACCAGAAAGTCCGTGGCCGCCTGCAGGCGGTAATCGACCGTGTGCAGGAGTCCACTGCGGCCCTGAAAGATGCGGTGATCATGCTCGACCGCGACGGCAACCTGGAATGGTGGAACATCGCCGCCGAAAAACTCCTGGGGCTGAAAACCCCACAGGACAGCGGCCAGCAGATCACCAACCTGGTACGCGACCCGCGCTTTATCGAGTATTTCGAGAACCACAATTACAACGAGCCGCTGGAACTGCCCTCTCCGGTCAGCGACCGTGTACGCCTGCAATTCCATATCACCCAGTACGGCAACCGCGAACACCTGATGCTGGTGCGCGACATCACCCGCCTGTATCAGCTGGAGCAGATGCGTAAGGACTTCGTTGCCAACGTCTCCCACGAACTGCGCACCCCGCTGACGGTGATCAGCGGATACCTGGAAACCCTGCTGGATAACGTCGAGGACGTGAATCCGCGCTGGCTGCGCGCCCTGCAGCAGATGCAGCAGCAAGGCGGACGCATGCAGAACCTGCTCAACGATCTGCTGTTGCTGGCCAAGCTGGAAGCCACCGACTACCCCTCGGACAACCAGCCAGTAGCCGTCGACCTGCTGCTGCTGAGCATCAAGAACGATGCCCAGGCGCTGTCCGGCGAGCGTCATCACCGCATCAGCCTGGAAGCGGATCCGCACCTCAAACTCAAGGGCAGTGAAACCGAGCTGCGCAGCGCCTTCTCCAACCTGGTGTTCAACGCGGTGAAATACACCCCGGATGAAGGCAGCATCCAGATTCGCTGGTGGGGCGATGAACAGGGCGCGCACCTCAGCGTGCAGGACAGCGGCCTGGGTATCGAAGCCAAACATCTGCCGCGTCTGACCGAGCGCTTCTACCGGGTCGATTCCAGTCGCGCCAGCAACACCGGCGGCACCGGTCTGGGCCTGGCCATCGTCAAGCATGTACTGCTGCGCCACCGCGCGCGGCTGGATATCGTCAGCAACCTGGGCAAGGGCAGCACCTTCACCTGCCACTTCCCCACGCAGCAAGTGGTGCGGCGCGGCCAGTAACCGCGCCCTACTTGCAAAGCCGGCTGTCAGACCCCACCCTTTAGCGGTCATTCACTACCCGAACCCTTTATGGACCCCTCCACGAGTTACGTCGCCAGCAACTATTTCGCCGATTTCGGCCTCGTTCTATTCGCCCTGTTTCTAGTGCTGCTCAACGGATTCTTCGTTGCTGCCGAATTCGCCATCGTCAAACTGCGCGCCACCAAGGTCGATGCCCTGGCGGAAAAAAATGGCTGGCGCGGACACATCCTGCGCACCGTACACAACCAGCTCGACGCCTACCTCTCAGCCTGTCAGCTGGGTATCACCCTGGCCTCCCTCGGCCTCGGCTGGGTCGGCGAACCGGCCTTTGCCCACCTGCTCGAACCGCTGCTGGCGAGTATCGGCATTGAATCGCCGAAGCTGGTGCATGGCATCGCCTTCTTTACCGCGTTCTTTATCATTTCCTACCTGCATATCGTGGTCGGCGAGCTGGCGCCCAAGTCCTGGGCCATCCGCAAACCCGAGCTGCTGTCGCTGTGGACGGCCGCGCCGCTGTACATGTTCTACTGGGCCATGTACCCGGCAATCTTCCTGCTCAACGCCAGCGCCAACGCCATTCTGCGCGTGGCTGGCCAGGGCGAGCCGGGGCCGCACCATGAGCACCACTACAGCCGCGACGAACTCAAGCTGATCCTCCACTCCAGCCGCGCCAGCGACCAGGACATGCGCGTACTGGCCTCGGCCGTGGAGTTGGGCGAACTGGAAGTGGTGGACTGGGCCAACTCCCGCGAAGACCTGGTATCCCTGCCGCTGACAGCCGCACTGGATGAAGTGTTCAGCGTATTCCGCCGGCACAAGTACAGCCGCTACCCGATCTACGACGACACCAGCGGCGAATACGTCGGCGTGCTGCATATCAAGGACCTGCTGCTGCACCTGTCGCTGCTGGAAATGCTGCCTTCGGCGCTGAAACTGGCCGAACTGATGCACCCGATCGAGCGAGTCGGCCGGCATATGCCTCTGTCCACCCTGCTGGAGCAGTTCCGCATCGGCGGCTCGCACTTCGCTCTGGTCGAAGAAGCCGATGGCAAGGTGATCGGCTACCTGACCATGGAAGACGTGCTGGAAGCTCTGGTTGGCGATATTCAGGACGAACACCGCAAGGCCGAACGCGGGATCCTCGCCTATCAGCCGGGTAAGCTGCTGGTCCGCGGCGATACACCACTGGCCAAAGTCGAACGCCTGCTCGGCGTCGACCTCGATCACGTCGAAGCGGAAACCCTCGCCGGGCTGATCTACGAAACCCTCAAGCGCATGCCCAAAGAAGAGGAAGTGCTGGAAGTCGACGGCCTACGGATCATCGTCAAGAAGATGAAAGGCCCGAAGATCGTGCTGGCCAAGGTATTGAAGCTGGATTGAGAGAAGTGGGCGTAGGTTGCTGCCGAGCGAAGCGAAGCCCAACAGCTGCTAGTCAGCTGCATTGGGCTTCGTCGCGCGGCTCCTCAACGAAGCGCCGCACGACCAACCTACGACCCGCATGGGCATGCGACCAAGCCAGCCTATTCCCCACCAACGGCAAAGCTAGGCAGGCTATTGACCGGCTGGGCAAAGTTGAAAGGAATCGACTCCAGCGCCAGGCCGACATTGCGCTGCACCACAAAATGCAGGTGCGGGCCGGTGCTGTTGCCGGTATTGCCAGAGCGCGCAAGCAGGCTGCCGGCGCGCACACGACTACCCTCGCTGACCGCCACCGAACCCTTCATCAGGTGCAGGTAAACGCCCATGGTGCCGTCATCATGCAGGATGCGCACATAGTTGCCGGCCGGGTTGTTGCCGCGTCCACTCTGCCGATTCTCGGTTTTCACCACAATGCCGCTGCGGGCCGCGACAATCGGCGTGCCTTCGGGCATGGCGATATCCATGGCGTAACGGCCTTTCGGGGTGAAGTGGCTGTACTTGCCATTGGCGCCCTGGGTCAGGCGGAACGGGCCGCCGCGCCACGGCAGCGGATAGCTCTTCTGCGTCGGCAGCAGGCGCGGATCGCCCATGGCGTAGCGCAGCTTGGGCGTATAACGCATGGGTTTGCTGGCATCGCGCGGGGCCAGGGTAGCCAGGCGGATATTACTGCGTGGCGGCAGCACCCAGCTGATCGGCTTGTTCGGCACACCGGTGACGTTGTCAGTGGCTTCCAGGCGCAGTTCGATCTGTACAGGGGCGTGCAGGTCGTTGCGTACCAACAGGGTTTCACCGGCTTCGTGCTTCTTGGTTTCCAGCTTTACCTGGTTGTCCAGGCGCTCAACCATGCGGTCGCGAAACACGAACACCTGCGCACCAGGCGCGGCCTGGTCGGTATAGGTGACCACGCCGTTGGCATCGGTGTACTTATAAATAGTCAACGCCGCTGCCTGGCCGGCAAGGGTCAACAAACTGCAGAGAAGTATCAAGCGCCCTAGCATAACGACTCGGATCTTATGATGTGCTGTGTCCGGACCATTGAGATTAGCAGCGCTACCGCCACCGTGCGAGGCACCATGGGTCAGGCTGTGAACCGGCTCACCGCCACCGGTCGGCATATGCCGCCAGTTTCCCCGGATGGCCAGACTTCAGCCTGCGTGAAACACATTGCGGGGAGTTGCGGATAGGCTGGCGCTATGCGCAGCGTCGCCCTACGCGCCGGGGCTAAAATGTTTCTGCGCGGTACCGCGTGCGATCAGTCGGGAGATGTAGTCGAGCTTCTGCGGATCGCGGTCGACGAATCTGAAGGTCAGTTGCAGCCACTCGCTGTCGGGTTTTGGCTCGAACGCCGCGACGGCATGCAGATAGCCGTTGAGTCGTGCGGTTTCCGCCGCCTCGCCCTGCTCCAGATCGAGCACGGCGCTTTCCAGCACCTGTGGCAGTACCTCGGTGCGTTTGACCACCAGCAGTGCTTCCTTGAGGCTCAGCGCCTTGATCACGCAGGACATGGTGGCACCGCCAGGCAAACGCAACTGGCCCTGACCACGGCCGCTAGGCGCGCTGGATGCAGGTGCTTTGGCGGCAGGTTTGCCGGCAAAGGCCGCGGCGGCTTGCACGGCAGGCCCTGCTGCTGGCTTGACCACATCGGCCTTGCCGCCAGTCAGTGCAGATAAAGAGTCGTTGGCAAAGGCGCCGCTGCTGAGCATTTTCGGCGGTGCGCTGGACATCAGCGCCTGCAACTTGCCGGCACGGCTGAGGGCCTTCTTCACCTTAGTGATCAGCTGCTCGTTGGAAAAGGGTTTGCCGATAAAGTCGGAAACGCCGGCCTGAATCGCCTGCACCACATTCTCTTTGTCACCGCGACTGGTGACCATGATAAACGGCACGATTTTCAGGCTGTCTTGTTCGCGGCACCAGGTAAGCAGTTCCAGGCCGGACATTTCCGGCATTTCCCAGTCACAGAGAATCAGGTCGACCGGCTGGCGCGTCAGCATCTGCTGGGCTTTGCGCCCGTTGACGGCTTCTTCGATCTGGATGCCTGGGAAGTGATCGCGCAACCCCTTTTTCACCAAATCGCGGATGAAGGTTGCGTCGTCCACTACCAGCACGCTGACTTTGCTCATCGGCCACTCCTGTTCTAATGGCCTTAAGCATAGTCACGGCTACTGGCCAAAGGCCAACCGAAATGCACCATATGTCGCGATCAGGTGCATCTTTGCCATGCAGCGCGGTACGGGGCGGCGCGTCAACACCGCCCGTAACAGCCGACTCAGTTGCCCTTGTTGGTGCCCTGCACTTCTTCCTGCATGCGGGTCAGGCCGATGTGTTTCACGTCGGTGCCGCGTACCAGGTAGATCACCAGTTCGGCGATATTGCGCGCGTGGTCGCCGATGCGCTCCAGCGAACGCAGGGCCCAGATGATGTTGAGCACGCGCGAAATCGAGCGCGGGTCTTCCATCATGAAAGTCACCAGCTCACGCAGTGCGGTCTTGTATTCGCGGTCGACGGTCTTGTCGTATTGCGCCACCGACAGCGCCAGGTCGGCGTCGAAACGGGCGAACGCGTCCAGCGCTTCTTGGACCATCCGGCGCACCTGATCACCGATATGCCGTACTTCGACGTAGCCGCGCGGCGCTTCGCCTTCTTCGCACAGCAGGATCGCGCGCTTGGCGATCTTGGTGGCTTCGTCGCCAATGCGTTCGAGGTCGATCACCGATTTGGAGATGCTGATGATCAGACGCAGGTCGGACGCAGCTGGCTGACGACGAGCGAGAATGCGCACGCACTCCTCGTCGATATTGCGTTCCATCTGGTTGATCTGGTCATCGATCTCGCGCACTTGCTGAGCCAGACCGGAGTCGGCATCGATCAGTGCAGTAACCGCGTCGTTGACCTGCTTCTCGACCAGGCCGCCCATCGCCAGCAGGTGGCTGCGCACCTCCTCCAGCTCGACGTTGAACTGCTGGGAGATATGCTGGGTAAGGTTTTCTTTGTTGATCATGATCGAGCCCTTGCGAAACTGGATGAAAGTCCTATCGAAGTGTTAACCGGCCTTTGGCAAAGCGTGCTGAGCTAGGAGGCGGCGCGCAGACAGTACAAACGCGTACGGCACGCGCCGCCGACAACGCGCAGCGCGGTTTGCCATAGCCGGTCAGCCATAGCGGCCGGTGATGTAGTCCTCTGTCTGCTTCTTCGCCGGGTTGGTGAACAGCGTATCGGTATCACCGAACTCGATCAGTTTGCCCATGTACATAAACGCCGTGTAATCCGAGACCCGCGCCGCCTGCTGCATGTTGTGGGTAACGATGACGATGGTGTATTTGGATTTCAGTTCGTAGATCAGCTCTTCGACTTTCAGTGTCGAGATCGGGTCCAGCGCCGAGCAGGGCTCATCGAGCAGCAGCACTTCCGGCTGCACCGCCACGGTACGGGCGATCACCAGACGCTGTTGCTGACCACCGGACAGGCCGAGTGCCGACTCGTGCAGACGATCCTTCACCTCATCCCACAGTGCGGCGCTTTTCAGTGCCCATTCCACCGCTTCATCAAGCACGCGCTTCTGGTTGATGCCCTGGATGCGCAGGCCGTAGACCACGTTCTCGTAGATGCTCTTGGGAAACGGGTTGGGCTTCTGGAATACCATGCCGACGCGGCGACGCAGCTCAGCGACGTCTTCGCCCTTGCGGTAGATGTTCTTGCCGTCGAGGTTGATTTCGCCTTCTACGCGGCAGCCGTCGACCAGATCATTCATCCGGTTGAAGGTGCGCAGCAGGGTCGACTTGCCACAACCGCTTGGTCCGATAAAGGCCGTCACGCGCTGGTTGGGGATAGTCATCTGCACGTCGAACAGCGCCTGCTTTTCGCCGTAGTACAGATTCAGACCGGGGACGCCGATGGCCACACGCTCGTTGGCCATGTTCAGGCCCTGGCGGTCACGACCAAGGGCCGCCATGTCGATACCGTGTGTGTGTGCTTCGTACTGCATGGGATGCTCCCTACGCTAACAAATACGTTGAGCCGCCACGGCCAGCGGGCCGCGGCGCAATGATTAGTGATCCAGCGCCTTGTACTTCTCGCGCAGGTGGTTGCGGATATAAACCGCTGACATGTTCAGCACCACGATGACCAACACCAGCAGCAACGCGGTGGCGTACACCAGCGGCCGCGCGGCCTCGACGTTGGGGCTCTGGAAGCCGACGTCGTAGATGTGGAAGCCCAGGTGCATGATCTTCTGATCAAGGTGCAAGTACGGGTAGTTACCATCCACCGGCAGGCTCGGGGCCAGCTTGACCACCCCCACCAGCATCAGCGGTGCCACTTCACCGGCGGCGCGGGCCACGGCGAGGATCAGGCCGGTCATCATTGCCGGGCTGGCCATGGGCAGCACCACGCGCCAGAGGGTTTCCACCTTGGTCGCGCCGAGGGCCAGGGAGCCTTCGCGTACGGCCCGTGGAATCCGCGCCAGGCCTTCTTCGGTGGCCACAATCACCACCGGCAGAGTGAGGATCGCCAGGGTCAGCGAAGCCCACAGCAGACCGGGCGTGCCAAAGGTCGGCGCCGGTGCGGCTTCCGGGAAGAACAGGCGGTCCAGCGAGCCGCCCAGCACATAGACGAAGAAGCCCAGGCCGAACACCCCGTAAACGATGGCCGGCACGCCGGCCAGGTTGTTGACCGCAATACGGATCACCCGAGTCAGCGGACCCTGCTTGGCATACTCACGCAGGTAGATGGCCGCGACCACACCGAACGGGGTAACGATCACGGCCATGATCAGGGTCATCATCACGGTGCCGAAGATCGCCGGGAAGATACCGCCTTCGGTGTTGGCCTCACGCGGGTCGTCGCTGACAAATTCCCACAGTTTGGCGAGGTAGAAGCCGAACTTGTCGCCCAGGCCCATGGCATTTGGCTGGAACGCGCGCACCACCTTACCGAGGCTGATGGTTACTTCACGGCCATCGACGGTCTTCAGAGTGACGCTGTCGCGGTTGAACGCCTGATTAAGGGCGATCAGCTCGGTTTCCAGCACCTTGTACTCGGCGTCCCACTGCGCACGCTCGGCGTCCAGCTCGGCCTGGACAACCTCGTCCAGCTTGCCCTGCAGCTCCAGCTTGCGGGTTTGCAGACGGATGCGCTCAAGCCCGGCGTTGATCCGGCCGATGTCTTTCTTCTCCAGGCGCACCAGTTGCTTGTGCAGCTGCTCGACGCGCTCAAGTCGCTCTTGCAGGGCGGGCCAGCTGGCGTCGCCTTCAGCAACCAGTTCGCCGCTTTCCTTGACGTTGACCAGGTAGCCGTAGAAGTTGCCCCATTCGCGGCGCTCCAGCGCCGTAAGGTTTTCCGGAGTGCGCAGGTTGCTCAGCCATTCGCCGACCACCCAGGTGAAGTCCGCGCCATACACATCGCGGTTGCCCACCTTGAACAGCTCGCGGGTCATAAATTCGCCGCCCTCGGCAGTCACCGGCAAGCCGGAAGCCGCCAGACGCGCACGTGGCACTTCCTCGATTTGGGTGACCTCACCGGCCATCACCTTGGCTTCTTGACCAGGGATCTGGTAGTCGGCCTCAATGATATCCGCCGGCCAGAAGTGGCCGAGGCCGCGCACGGCAATCACCATCATCAGACCCAGGGTCATGATCACCGCGATCGACACCGCGCCGGCATTCATCCAGATCCACGGCGTACCGCTCTTGAACCAGGTTTTCAGGTTGTTCTGTTTCACGGACATATACCTTCCCAAGCCTTAGAGCGAGGCGTACTTGACGCGCAGACGCTGGCGCACCAGCTCCGCCAGGGTGTTCATGACAAAGGTGAAGCCGAGCAGCACCAGCGCCGAGAGGGACAGCACGCGGTAGTGAGTACCACCGACTTCCGATTCGGGCATTTCCACCGCCACGTTGGCGGCCAGGGTGCGCAGACCTTCGAAGATGTTCATGTCCATGATCGCGGTGTTGCCGGTGGCCATCAGCACGATCATGGTTTCACCAACGGCGCGGCCCATACCGATCATCACCGCCGAGAAGATGCCTGGGCTGGCGGTGAGGATCACCACCCGGGTCAGGGTCTGCCAGGGCGTGGCCCCCAGGGCCAGGGAGCCGAAGGTCAGGCTCTTCGGCACGCTGAACACGGCGTCTTCGGCGATCGAGTAAATGGTCGGGATCACCGCAAAACCCATGGCAAGGCCGACTACCAGAGCGTTGCGCTGGTCGAACGGAATGCCCAGGTCGTTGCTCAGCCACATGCGCATATTGCCGTCGAACAGCAAATTCTCAAGATGGCCGCTAAGAGCCAGCGACAAGTAGCCCACCAGCAGGATCACCGGAATCAGCAGCGCCGACTCCCAGCCATCTGGCACGCTCAGGCGAATCGACTCCGGCAGGCGACTCCACAGGTAACCGGCCAGCAGAATGCCGATCGGGGTAAAGATCAGCAGGCTGAAGATGCCCGGTAGATGACCTTCCACATAAGGCGCGAGGAACAGACCGGCAAAGAAGCCGAGAATCACCGTCGGTAGCGCTTCCATCAGCTCGATCACCGGCTTGACCTTGCGGCGCAGCGCCGGGGCCATAAAGTAGGCGGTGTACAGCGCGGCGGCGATGGCCAGCGGGGCGGCCAGGAGCATGGCGTAGAACGCGGCTTTCAGGGTACCGAAGGCCAGCGGCGCAAGGCTCAGCTTGGGTTCGTTGTCGGTGCTGGCCGAGGTCGACTGCCAGACGTGGCCGGGTGCGTCGTAGTTCTCGTACCAGACCTTGCCCCACAGCGAGCTCCAGGAGATTTCCGGGTGCGGGTTGTCGATGATCAAACGCTGCAGCTGACCATCGCTCTCCACCAGCACGCGGTTGGCGCGGGGCGACAGAGCAGCCAGGGCCTGACCGTCAGCAACTGGCTCAACCAGCAGGGTGCGGTGCGCAGTACTGTGGAAGATACCCAGGTTACCTTTGGCGTCCAGGGCGAAGAAGCCCTTGCGGCGCTCTTCCGGGAGGATCTGCACGATAGGGTTGCCGGCCAGCTGAAAGCTGCGGATCGACTTCAGCACGGCCTTGCCGTCTGCTTCACGCACCATAAACCACTGAGCGATGCCGCCGCTGCTGTCGCCGATCATCAGCGAGATACCGCCGAGCAGCGAGGTGGCGTTGCTGACTTCCAGCTTGCCGTCATCCAGCAGCTTGTAGCGGCCGTTCAGGCTGTTGCTGCGCATGTCGAACACATCGGCCGTGGCACGGCCATTGACCACATACAGCCACAGGTGACGTGGATCGATGATCAGTGCCTTGATCGGTTCGGCGATCTGCGGCAGGTCCACGCGCTCTTCGCTGAGGGTCACCTCGCCGGTCATCATGTTTTCTTCGCGGCCCAGGCTCAGTACGTGCAGCTCGGTACCGGTGGAGCCAGCCAGCATCAGCGTGCCGCTGTTCAGGCTGATGCCCATGTGATCAAGCTCGCGACCCTGAGGGTCGAGCTCGATCGGCGCCTCGCCGAACGGGTACTCGATACTCGGCGTGATGGTTTGCACATCATTCGGGTAGCTGAGTTTGTAGACATGCTGGAACACCAGCACCTGGCCGTTGGACAGGCCCAGGGCGACACGATTGCTGCCCGGCTGATCCTGGCCGACCGAAGCAATCCGCACATCTGCCGGGATCGGCAGCTGCACACTGCTCAGCGGCTGCATCTTCTTCGCATCGAAGAACTGCACCTTGCCGCTCTGGTCCAGGCGCATGGCCATCTGGTTCTGTTCTTCCAGAGTCAGCAGCAGTGGCGCGGCAGCTTCATTCAACCAGGCGACCTGCACCGGCTTGCGAGTGTCCAGGCTTGCGCCCTGGAACATCGGCAGCACCACGTAGGCCAGGTAGAAGAAGATCAGGGTGATGGCGCCGAGTACGGCCATACCACCGATGGATACCGCCCAGCGGGCGAAACGATCTTTCAGCGCGCGGATACGCCGCTTGCGCTGTAGGGCTGGGGTATTGAAGTCCAGGCCGATGGCGGTCATGGTTTCACTAGCCAAGTCATTCATAAGTAAGAGCGTCTCTGCGCAGCCATGAGCGCGCCATCGTGTTTTCTGTCGCTATGCGAGGCGCCAACTCTAGCCGCCTTATATGACAGAAAAGTTACAACGCTTGGACAAAGCAACGCCCACCTGTCGTAAACGAAGGCGGGCGTGCGACTTACTTAGGCGTCCTTGCCTGTACCAGGATTACTCCAGACCCAGTTCCTTCAGGGTTTTCGCAGCCACTTTGCTCGGCAGTGGGATGTAGCCGTCTTTTACGACCACTTCCTGACCTTGCTTGGACAGCACCAGCTTGATGAATTCAGCATCCAGCGGGCTCAGCGGCTTGTTCGGCGCCTTGTTGACGTAAACGTAGAAGAAGCGAGCCAGCGGGAACTTGCCAGCCAGGGCGTTTTCTTCGTTGGCGTCAAAAGCTTCGCCGCCTTTCTTCGACAGCGGTACAGTCTTCACGCTGGAAGTCTTGTAGCCGATGCCCGAGTAACCGATGGCGTTGATGGTGCTGGAGATCGACTGCACCACGGAAGCCGAACCCGGCTGCTCGTTGACGTTGGCCTTGAAGTCGCCTTTGCACAGGGCTTCTTCTTTGAAGTAGCCGTAGGTGCCGGATACCGAGTTGCGACCGAACAGCTGGATCGGCTTGGCAGCCCACTCGCCGGTCATGCCCAGGTCACCCCAGGTTTTGATATCGCTGGCGCCACCGCACAGGCGGGTGCTGGAGAAGATTGCGTCAACCTGAGCCATGTCCAGGGACTTAATCGGGTTGTCCTTGTGCACGAACACTGCCAGGGCATCGATAGCCACCGGTACGGCTGTCGGCTTGTAGCCGTACTTCTCTTCAAACGCTTGGATCTCGGCATCTTTCATCGCACGGCTCATTGGGCCCATGCTGGCAGTGCCTTCAGTCATAGCCGGTGGCGCGGTGGAAGAACCGGCGGCTTGGATCTGAATGTTGACGCTCGGGTATTCCTTTTTGAACTCTTCAGCCCACAGCGTCATCAGGTTGGCCAGGGAGTCGGAGCCAACGCTGGACAGGTTGCCCGACACGCCGGAAGTTTTGGTGTAGCTCGGCAGAGCCGGATCGACAGCAGCAACCGCAGTGGCGGTAGCCACGCCAGCGGCGACAAAAGTCATGGCCGCCATCAAACGCTTAAGTTTCATGCCTTACTCCTAGGGATGGTCTGAAGTAGCCCTGTATTTCCGGTCAACTTCAGCCTCCGCTGATTTTGAAAGCGGAAAACTGATCAAAAACGATCAAGTCATCCGCTCATTTCGGTGTTTCTGGCCGCCGCGAGCACCTCGCAGCGGTCATTTCCCACATTACAGGCGCACCTCTCCTGCATTCGTCAGCAAATGTCGACGGGCCATCCACAGGTTCGACAGGGCGAACAGCGTTACCAGTTGTGCGGTGTTTTTGGCCAGGCCACGGAAACGCGTCTTCACATAACCGAACTGACGCTTGATCACCCGGAACGGGTGCTCGACCTTGGCGCGAACTTGCGCCTTGGCCTTCTCGATCTTGCGCTTGGCTTTGTACAGCGCGCTGCGCTTACTCAACGTGTTGTACGTACTGCGGCGGGCTGCGATCTGCCAGATCACTTCACGGCCTTCATGTTCTGGCCGCTTCTCTACGCCGGTGTAACCCGCGTCGGCACCCACCATGTTTTCTTTGCCGTGTAGCAGCTTGTCGACCTGAGTAACGTCTGCAACATTGGCTGCCGTGCCGACCACGCTATGCACTAAACCCGACTCGTCATCGACGCCGATGTGCGCCTTCATGCCGAAGTAATACTGGTTTCCCTTCTTGGTCTGGTGCATTTCCGGGTCACGCTTACCGTCCTTGTTCTTGGTCGAACTCGGCGCATTGATCAGCGTGGCATCGACGATGGTGCCTTGGCGCAATGACAAACCGCGGTCACCCAAATAGCCATTGATGACGGCCAAGATGCCCGCAGCCAGTTCGTGTTTCTCCAGCAATCGGCGGAAGTTGAGGATGGTGGTTTCGTCGGGAATGCGCTCCAGGCTCAGACCCGCAAACTGGCGCAGGATGGTGGTCTCGTACAGAGCCTCCTCCATCGCCGGGTCGCTGTAGCCGAACCAGTTCTGCATCAAATGAACCCGTAACATCGCCATCAGCGGATAGGCTGGACGTCCGCCTTCACCCTTGGGGTAATGCGGTTCGATCAAGGCAATCAAACCCTTCCACGGCACAACCTGATCCATCTCGATCAGGAACAGCTCTTTGCGGGTTTGCTTGCGCTTGCCGGCGTACTCGGCGTCGGCGAAGGTCATCTGCTTCATCGGAAAACTCGGCGGGTGGAGTTCAGGTATTTTGCCAAATTCAGGAAGTCTTCTTCAGGGTTTCCCTAGCAGACTAGTGTTGGATTGAACGGGGCCAAGTATCTGTAGGCCGCGTGACGACTGTATGTAAGCAATGTGACAGTTAGATGAATGCAACCCATGTTTTGCTGCAGTCGATGAACTGAGGTGCAAAGCCCAGGCGGCCAAGTGCCATGGTCGCCCTGCGACTGCAGAGTCGCTATACTCGCTGCGCCCGCACTCCCGCGGGCCTGCTGGGCCTACCCGCGATAGCCGCAGAGCCTGACTCGCCGCCACCGCCAAGCCCTGCACCGCGCCAATAACAACAACCGCGCCGCGAGCCTATCCGATGCACGATTTCGAACAGGAAGACCCCATCCCGCAAGGCGACCTGGCTTTGCAGATCACCGCATTGCCACGTGAAACCAACGGTTTTGGCGATATTTTCGGCGGCTGGCTGGTGTCGCAGATGGACCTGGCCGGCACCGCCATGGCCAGCAAGGTAGCCGGCGGCCGCGTAGCCACAGTGGCCATCGACCGCATGGCCTTCCTGGTGCCGGTAGCGGTTGGCGCACAACTGTCCTTCTATACGCAAACCGTGGAAGTCGGCCGTAGCTCGATCCAGATGCTGGTCGAAGTGTGGAGCGACGATCCGCTGTCCAGCGAGTGGCGCAAGGTCACCGAGGCGGTGTTCGTGTTTGTCGCCATCGACGGCAGCGGCCGCACGCGCCCGGTGCCCAAGCGCAGCTGAAACCGAGCGGAGGGGCTGCATCGGAACGGGCATAGCCCGCTCCGAGCATGACTGCAGTGAACTAACCCGCCAGCGGAATACAAATCGCCGTACGCAACTGGGCCGGCGGCACACTGCGCACATCATTCAGATATTCCTCAAAGCAGGGCGCTTCTCCGGGTTGCTCGCCGGAATTTGGCAGCCATTGGCTATATAGCCAGTGGTAGGCCTGATCCAGCTCGGCGTAGGGACCGACAAACTCCAGCACCGCACACCGCCCGCCTGGAGTCTGCAGACGGCGCAGCGGCGCACTCAGCATCAGATTCTCGGGCGCCTCGATACAGGCGTCGGCGCGTAGTGAAGCGACCGGCTGCGACAGCGGATCGTCATAGTAGATGCCGAATGAACGACTCTGCGCGACCGCCAGCCCTTGGCCTGCGGCCCAGGCGTTGAGCCGCTCGAAGGTTTCGCCAATAGCCTGATAATTGCCGCAATGAGCCATGGCGGCGACGGATTGTGGGCTGAGGGTACGGATTTCCACCTGATACATGTTTGTATGCTCCTGAAAGGGCGGGAAAGTCAGGGGAGCCACCGCCTGCGTGCGCGCCCGGTACGCCGTGGGCGCTTCGCCATAGGCCTCGCGGAAAGCTCGGCTGAAGGCCTGCACGCTGCCATAGCCGGCCGTGCGGGCCAGCCGGGCAATGCCTTGCGACGATCCGCACAAGGCCACCGCGGCCCGGTGCAGACGCATGCGCCGCTGGGTGTCCTGCGGGGTTTCGCCGGTCAGCCCGCGGTACACGCGGTGGAAGTGGAACGGCGAAAGGCAGGCCTCGTCGGCCAGGCGATAGAAATCCATCGGCTCGTCGAGATGCGCCAACAGCCAGTCGAGGACTTGCTGCAAGGCGACGGCATAACGTTGACGAGTGACGACCTTCATACATGGCTCCCTGTTCGCACCGCGGCGATCGCCACGGTGTAGAACGACCTTAAACGGCCCCGGTTAACCCGGATTGCGCTTTTCCCTGTGCCCGAAACGCAGAATGCCGGCATAAGCCGGCATTCCTTGGAACCCCGGGCATTAGCCGCGGATATTGTAGATGTCCTTCTCGTTCAGCTCGGCGTATTCGTACAGGCGCTGCAGATAAGCCTTCTGCTGCGCCCACACCTTGCTTGCTACCGGATCGGCGGCGGCGCTGGTGTCGACCACTTCGGCGGCCACTTCCTTGAGTTTGGCCAACACTTCGTCCGGCAGACGGCGCACTTCCACGCCCTCGCCCTTGAGCTGCTCCAGGGCTTCCATGTTCTTCCCGTTGTAATCGTCGAGCATGTCGCCGTTCACATCACGCGCAGCGGCGCGAACGATGGCCTGCAGATCCGCCGGCAGGGTTTCCCACGCCTTGATGTTGATATCCAGCTCGAAGGTGACGTTCGGCTCTTGCCAGCCCGGGGTGTAGTAATACTTGGCGGCTTTGTGCAGGCCCAGGGCCTGATCGTTGTATGGGCCAATCCACTCGGTGGCGTCGATGGCGCCGGTTTGCAGCGCAGTGAAGATCTCACCGGCCGGCATGTTGACCACGGTACCGCCCATCTTGGTCAGCACTTCGCCGCCCAGGCCCGGGGTGCGCATCTTCAGGCCCTGGAAGTCCTCAACCGAGTTGATTTCCTTGTTGAACCAGCCGGCAGTCTGCACGCCGGTTGAGCCACAGGCCATCGGCAGCACGCCGAACGGCTTGTACACCTCTTCCCACAGCTCGATACCGCCACCACGGTGCAGCCAGGCGTTCATTTCCTGAGCATTGGGGCCAAATGGCGAAGCGCAGAAGAACTGCGCGGCCGGCACTTTACCTTTCCAGTAGTAAGGCGCACCGTGGCCCATCTCGGCGGTACCGCGGCTCACTGCATCGAACACTTCCAGTGCCGGCACCAGCTCTCCAGCGGCATAGACCTTGACCTTCAAGCGGCCGTTGCTCATTTCATCAACCAGTTTGGCGAAGCGCTCAGCACCGACACCTACGCCAGGGAAGTTCTTCGGCCAGGAGGTAACCATTTTCCAGTTGAAAGTTTGGCTGCTCGCGCCTTCTTGGGGCTTACCAGCGGTTTCAGCCTCTTGTTTGCAGCCGGCCAGTGCCGTGGCTGCAAGGCCTACGCCGGCTGCTGCGAGAATTTGACGACGTTTCATGCAAAGCTCCTTTATTGTTGTAGTGGTCTGACCACAGGATCGCTGCGGACCCACCGCGCCTGAGTAACATAGGGGTAAGTGACTCTCAAGCCTAGCGGATACGACTAAAGTTGTAGTGCCATTGCCGCACGTGCCCGGGCCTGCCTAGAATCGCCGGCTTGCCTGCCCACAAAGCCCATAACCATAAGGACTCATAATGTCCGATAAACCGCCTCTGCTGCTCGGCCTTGCTCATCTGATCGACTCATTCAACGCCCGTTTCGGCAAGGCCTGTGCCTGGCTGACGCTGTTTCTGGTGCTGGGCACCGCCATCGTGGTGATCCTGCGTTACGGTTTCGGCATTGGCGCCACCGCCCTGCAGGAAGCTGTGCTGTATAGCCACGCGCTGGTATTCATGGGTGCTGCCGCCTGGGTGCTGCAACGCAACGGCCACGTGCGCGTCGACATCTTCTATCAGAAGTTCAGCGCCAAACGTAAAGCCCTGGTCGACAGTCTCGGCACCTTGCTATTTCTGCTACCGGTGTGCCTGTTCCTCGGCTGGGCCAGCTGGGATTACGTCAGCAATTCCTGGGCAACCCTGGAAGGCTCCAGCGAGTCGGGCGGCCTGAAATTTGTCTACCTGCAGAAGAGCATCATCCTGGTGCTGGTGGTCAGCCTGCTCCTGCAAGGAATCTCCGACTTGATCAAATTCGCCAATATCCTCACCGGCCGCCTGCAAAGCGCGGAGGTGAAGCATGGCTGAATTGATGGCGATTCTGCTGTTTATCAGCATCTGCGCGGCCCTGATGGCTGGCTACCCGGTGGCCTTCACTCTGGGCGGCGTATCACTGTTGTTTGCCGGCATCGGCATTCTGACTGGCACCTTCGATGGCGGCTACCTGAGCGCCCTGCCCAACCGCCTGTTCGGCATCATGAACAACCAGACCATGCTGGCGGTGCCGTTGTTCGTGTTTATGGGAGTGATGCTGGAGAAGTCCAGGGTCGCCGAAGACCTGCTCGAATCCATGTCGCGGCTGTTCGGCACCTTGCGCGGCGGTCTGGCGATTTCCGTGTGTGTGGTCGGCGCGTTGCTGGCGGCCTCCACCGGTATCGTTGGCGCCACCGTGGTGACCATGGGCCTGCTGGCCCTGCCGACCATGCTGCGCCGTGGCTATGACCCGGCGATTGCCACCGGCACCCTGGCCGCCACCGGCACCCTGGGGCAGATCATTCCGCCGTCCATCGTGTTGGTGCTGCTGGGTGACGTGATGTCCAGCGCCTACCAACAGGCGCAGCTGAAGATGGGCATCTTCTCGCCCAAAACCGTCTCGGTCGGTGACCTGTTCGTCGGTGCGCTGCTACCTGGCCTGCTGCTGGTGGGGCTGTATATCGCCTACATCATTGGCGTGGCAATCTTCCAGCCGAAGAAGCTGCCAGCGCTGCCGCAGGAAGAACTGGGCCCGATCGAATGGGGCAAGCTGATCAACGCCCTGGCACCGCCGCTGCTGCTGATCGGCGCGGTGCTCGGCTCGATCCTCGCCGGTTACGCCACCCCCACCGAAGCCGCTGCACTCGGCGCCCTCGGTGCCATGCTGCTGGCCTTCTACAAGGGCAAGCTGAACTTCGGCCAGCTGCGCGAAGTGGCCTACGGCACCACCGAAATCAGCGCCATGGTGTTCCTCATTCTGATCGGCGCCTCGCTGTTCTCCCTGGTGTTCCGCGGCTTCGGCGGCGAGGCGATGATCGAGGACATCTTTGCTCAGTTGCCTGGCGGCGTGCTCGGCGCGTTCTTCCTGGTAATGGTGGTGATCTTCCTGCTCGGCTTTATCCTCGACTTTATCGAGATCACCTTTGTGGTGGTGCCGATTGTCGGTCCGGTATTGCTGGCCATGGGCCTGGACCCGGTATGGCTGGGCGTGATGATCGCACTGAACCTGCAGACGTCCTTCCTGACTCCGCCGTTCGGCTTTGCGCTGTTCTACCTGCGCGGGGTCACCCCGGCCTCGGTACCCACCAGCACCATCTATAAAGGTGCGCTGCCGTTTATCCTGATCCAGATCCTGCTGCTGGTGATTGCCTACCAGTTCCCGGGACTGATCACCTGGCTGCCGGAACAGGTCTACGGCAAGTAAGCCTGACTCCAGCCACAGAACGCCCGTCACTGACGGGCGTTTTGCTTTCTGCGCGCAAGCTGGGCTCCAATAGCCTTCTTTAATCCCTATCTCTACGAGTACACCGATGGCCAGATCCCACGTTGAACGCCTTGAGCTGGATGAGCTGACCTGCTGGCGCGCACGGGTTGGTGCCCGCGAACTGCTGATCAGCCAGCAAGGCGCGCAGATACTCAGCTATCAGGAAGATGACCAGCCGCCGCTGATCTGGCTCAGCGGGCAAGCGGCCTACAAGCGCGGCCAAGGCGTGCGCGGCGGCGTGCCGGTGTGCTGGCCATGGTTTGGCAGCCTGCAACGCAACCCGCAGGCCATACAAAGCATGCACCTGCAGCCCGACACTGCACCCGCCCACGGCCTGGTACGCAACCTTGACTGGCAGCTGCAAGGCATCGATCAGCACGATGATGGCGTCCAGCTGGAATTCGTCTACAACAGCGCCACCCAACCGCTGATCGACTGGCCCCACACCGCCGAACTGCGCCTGAGCATTCGCCTGGACGAGCGCCTGCATATCCAACTGAGCAGCCGCAACCTGGGCGAAACGCCGCTGGCCATCAGCCAGGCGCTGCACAGCTACTTTGCCGTCAGCGATATCCGCCACGTCGCGGTCGAAGGCCTGCACGGCTGCCGCTATATCGAAACCCTGGAAGACTGGCAGCAACGCCAGCAGGACGGCCTGCTGCACTTCAGCGGCGAGACCGACCGCATCTACCTGAACACCCCGGCGCAGCTGAGCATCCTTGACCGCGCCTGGCGGCGGCGCATCCAGCTGCACAGCAGTGGCTCAAACTCGGCCGTACTGTGGAACCCCTGGATCGACAAGGCGCAACGCCTCTCGCAATTCGCCGCCGATGCCTGGCCCGGCATGCTGTGTATCGAACACGCCAACGTACTGGACGATATCCGTGTACTGGCGGCGGGTGAGCAGCATCAGCTCGATGTGAGTCTCTGGGCCGAATCCTGCCGCGATTAACCGACCAACGGTTTACCCCCTCCCCGCGCCGAGCTCGTCCGGGCTCGGCCGTAGCACTGCGGTCACAGGCCAACCCGGCAGAACCTGCACTACGTCACACTAACTCGCAGTAATCAGACAACTTCTGTGACGCGCCACTAATTTGCCAGCAAGCAATTACTTACATATATAGAGCCATATCCCGACATAACTTTTCAGGCCCTTCTTATTGTGACGAAACACTCATAATTTTTAGGAACTATCGTTCCAGTTAATAATCGTCGAATATCTCTCACTGTTACATATTTCATACTTTCAACGGTTGTCCGACACTCTTCATAGGGCTAGGATGCCCACCTCACTAGGACGCGCGCAACTTCTTGCGCACCCACAGCGCAGCAAGATGATCTTCGCAAGCTTCACCGGCTTCTCCGAAGTTACCCGCAGCGATAATCGAGTCATGGAATGACCTATTCAAACAAACTCACTGCTCATTATTTAGAGCTGGCCAAACTTCCTATAAATGAAGGGAACTTTGCCGGTAATGACGTGCGTTATTCCACGGAATATGAAGTTCTCGAAAACGAGCTGGGCAAGGCCACCGCACTGTACGAAACGGCGGCGATCGACTGGCAAAAGGTCCGCGAAAACAGCGAGATACTGCTCAGCGCCCACTCCAAGGATTTGCGCGTTGCCGCCTGGCTGATCTGGGGGCTTTACCAGCGTGAATCCTTCCCCGGCCTGCAAGCCGGTTTCAGCCTGCTGCACTACCTGTGCCTCAACCACTGGGTCGAGTTGCATCCGCGCAAACAGCGCACCCGCGCCGCCGCCATCAGCTGGCTGATTCCTCGCCTGGAGCAGGCGCTGGCCGAACATGTACCGATTGGCGAACAACTGGCGCTGTTCCGCAGCCTGGCCGAGCAACTGCGCGCTCTGGAAGCCTGCCTGGCCGAGCACCTGGGCGAAGATGCACCGCTGCTGCTACCGCTGTGCCGGCGCCTGGATGAGCTGGTCAAGCGCGCCAGCCAGGGTCAGCCGGAGCCCGGTTCCGTCGGCGCGGCGATTGCCCAGGTCAAACAGGCCGCCAGCCAGATGCTCACCCCTGGCGCACCGGTGGAAAGTGAAAAGGAAGCGCACAAGAGCCTGCGCAGCCTGCAAGACCAGGCCCGTCCGCTCTGCGCCTATTGGCTGAAACAGAAAGCCAGCGACCTGCGCGCCCTGCGCCTGGCGCGCACCCTGCTCTGGCTGCCCATCGACAGCCTGCCGGAACGCAACGCCGAACAGATCACCGCGCTGCGCGGTCTACCTGCCGACAAGCTGGCCAGCTATCAGGAGCGCTACCAGAACGGCCAATACGCCGACCTGCTGGTCGACCTGGAAGCCAGCATCGCCCGCGCGCCCTTCTGGCTCGACGGCCAGCATCTCGTCTGGCAGTGCCTGCACGAACTGGACGCCGAGCAGGCGATGCGTGAAGTGGAAATCCAGCTCGCACTGTTTATGCAGCGCATGAGCGGCTTGGAAGAACTGCGCTTCCACGACGGCAGCGCCTTCGCCGATGCACAGACCCGGGCCTGGCTCAGCTCCCACGTAATGCCGCATGTACAGGCGCCGGTCAGCGAAAACGCCCCAGTCGCCAACGACGGCAACAGCCTGCCGGCCTGGGATATCGCCCTGCAGGAAACCCTGCCCAAGCTGCGCAAGGACGGCCTGAAATCCGCCGTGCAGCAACTCAAGCTCGGCCTGGCCAAGGCGCGCGGCGGCCGTGAACGCTTCTTCTGGCAGCTGACCCTGGCGCGCCTGTGCTACAGCGCAAAGAAATACGAACTGGCCAAGACCCAACTCGAATCGCTCGACCAGACGCTACAGGCCACCGGCCTCGGCGACTGGGAACCCGATCTCGCCCTGGACGTACTGCGCATGCTGCACAGCTGTTGTGAGCTGTTGCCGCAGAACCACGCGGTGCGTGAAAGCAAGGAAGAGATCTACCGCAGGTTGTGCCACCTCGATCTTGAAGTGGTACTGGACTAGGCCCTCGGGCCATAACCGTAACGGAGAATGACCATGGCCAAAGAAGGCTCGGTAGCCCCCAAGGAACGCATCAACGTCACTTTCAAACCCGCCACTGGCGGTGCTCAGGAAGAGATCGAACTGCCACTGAAACTGATGGTTCTGGGTGACTTCACCCAGCGCGCCGACGATCGCAAGATCGAAGACCGCAAGCCGATCAGCATCGACAAGAACAGCTTCGACGAAGTGCTGGCCAAGCAGGAACTCAACCTGACCTTCGCCGTGCCTAACCGTCTGCAGGACGACGCTGAAGGCGACGACATGGCCGTGCAGCTGCGCATCAACTCGATGAAGGACTTCAACCCGGCCAATGTCGTCGACCAGGTCCCTGAGTTGAAAAAACTGATGGAACTGCGCGACGCCCTGGTGGCTCTGAAAGGCCCACTGGGCAATGCCCCGGCCTTCCGCAAGGCCATCGAAAGCGTGCTGGCTGACGACGACTCGCGTGACCGCGTACTCGGCGAACTCGGCCTGGCTGCCCAAGGCAAGCTGGACTCCTGATTCAATTAACAAGGAAGCTAATTCATGAGCACTAGTGCAGCAGTAGAAAGCGGTCGCAGCGCCGCCGACCTCGGCATCCTCGACCGCATCATTGCCGAGACCAAACTGACTCCGGACGACGAAGCCTATGACATCGCCAAGCGTGGCGTGTCGGCCTTTATCGAAGAGTTGCTGAAGCCGCAGAACGAAAATGAGCCGGTGAAAAAGGCCATGGTCGACCGCATGATCGCGGAGATCGACGCCAAGCTCAGCCGGCAGATGGACGAAATCCTCCACAACGCCGAATTCCAGGCGCTGGAATCCTCCTGGCGCGGCCTCAAGCTGCTGGTGGATCGCACCAACTTCCGCGAAAACATCAAGCTGGAGATCATCAACGCCTCCAAGCAAGATCTGCTCGATGACTTCGAGGACAGCCCGGAAATCATGCAGTCCGGCCTGTACAAGCACATCTACACCGCCGAATACGGCCAGTTCGGTGGCCAGCCGGTCGCTGCTCTGATCGCCAACTACTTCTTCGACCCGAGCGCGCCGGACGTCAAGACCCTGCAATACGTTGCCAGTGTCGCCAGCATGTCCCACGCGCCGTTTATCGCCGCTGCCGGTCCGAAGTTCTTCGGCCTGGAAAGCTACACCGGCCTGCCGGACCTGAAAGATCTGAAGGATCACTTCGAAGGCCCGCAGTTCGCCAAATGGCAGAGCTTCCGCGAGCAAGAAGATGCCCGCTATGTTGGTCTGACCGTACCGCGCTTCCTGCTGCGCAACCCGTACGACCCGGAAGACAACCCGGTGAAGACCTTCGTCTACAAAGAAAACGTCGCCAACAGCCACGAGCATTACCTGTGGGGCAACACCGCCTACACCTTCGCCTCCAAACTGACCGACAGCTTCGCCAAGTTCCGCTGGTGCCCGAACATCATCGGCCCACAGAGCGGCGGCGCAGTAGAAGACCTGCCGTTGCACCACTTCGAAAGCATGGGCGAGATTGAAACCAAGATCCCGACCGAAGTACTGGTCTCCGACCGTCGTGAATACGAACTGGCCGAAGAAGGCTTTATCGCCCTAACCATGCGCAAAGGCAGCGACAACGCCGCGTTCTTCTCCGCCAACTCGACGCAGAAGCCGAAGTTCTTCGGCATCAGTGAAGAAGGCAAAACCGCTGAGCTGAACTACAAACTCGGCACCCAACTGCCGTACATGTTCATCATCAACCGTCTGGCTCACTACCTGAAAGTGCTGCAGCGCGAGCAGATCGGCGCGTGGAAAGAGCGCACTGACCTCGAACTGGAACTCAACAAGTGGATCCGTCAGTTTGTTGCTGACCAGGAAAACCCAAGCTCCGAAGTCCGTAGCCGTCGTCCGCTGCGCGCCGCGCAAGTGATCGTCAGTGATGTTGATGGTGAGCCAGGCTGGTACCGCGTCAGCCTCAACGTGCGTCCGCACTTCAAGTACATGGGTGCCGATTTCACCCTGTCCTTAGTTGGCAAGCTGGACAAGGAGTAACACCCAGTGAGCTACGGAAGCCTATTCGAGCGCCTCGGCGGTGAAGCCAGCCAGCGCGCTGGCTGGAGCCGCGAGGTCGCCGCAATGGCCTCCGTGGCGACTCATCTGGCGAAAATGCTCAGCACCCGAGCCGGTAGCGTGCAAACGCTGCCGGACTACGGGTTGCCCGATCTCAACGATATGCGCCTGTCGCTGCACGATTCGCTGCAGCAGGCGCGTATTGCCATCGAACGCTTTATCGAAGCGTACGAACCGCGTTTAAGCGACGTGCGGGTGATTTCCCTGCCGCGCGACAACAACCCGCTGAGCCTGGCCTTTGCCATCGAAGGCCTACTGGAAGTCGACGGTTTTAAACGCCAAGTCAGTTTCTCCGCGCGCCTGGACGGCAGCGGACAGGTCAAGGTCAATTAAGGAGAGCCCATGTCCGGTAAACCCGCAGCCCGCGCCAGCGACCCTACTGCCTGCCCAATTCCCGGCCACGGCACCAATCCGATTGTCGCCGGCTCCCCCGACGTGCTGTTCGACAACCTGCCCGCTGCGCGCATGGGCGACCCGACCGGCTGCGGCAGCACCCTGGCCAGCGCGGTCATCCCCACCGTGCTGATCAACGGCAAACCGGCCACCGTGCTCGGCACCGTGGGCAACCATGGCAATCCGGTGATCGCGGGTTCGGGGACGGTGCTGATCGGTACCAGTGGCGGCGGCGCTGCCGTCAGCCCCGTTGCAGCCCTGACGATGGCAGCGATTGCTGCGCCGAAAGCCGCATCCGGCGGTGGCGGTGGCGGTGGCGGTGGCGGTGGCGGTGGCGGTGGCGGTGGCGGTACATCCTCCACTGCCGCGGCGAGCACAACCCCGGTAGCTGCCGCGACTGCCAGCCAGGCGAATAACGCCAAGCAGGAGGCCATTGAGCTGGACTACCGCCTCAAGCTCAAGTCGGGCGGCAACCATTTGCTGACCCCACTGGAAATCCCGGACTACGACGAACTCGCTGGCGCGACGACGAAGAACCAGGAAAGCATTGATTTCCTCGTCGACAACCGCAAGCAAGCGGCGGACAGCCTGACCTTGGAAGTCTTCGACGGCAGCACACTTCTCTATTCCGAGTCGGATACCTCTGCATTGCTACCTGCAGGCAAACATCCGTGGCAGTGGGACGGCTACGACATGGCCGGGGTACTGGATACCCAAGTGCTGAAGAGCCCGAACCTCTGCATCCGCCTGACCGCTCATAAAGGCGGTCAGCGCCAGATCGCCGAGCTGCGCCTGGACAACTCGGCGGAAGAAATCCGCTGGGTCGACGCCCGCATCGACCGCAACGCCAAGACAGTCGAGATCACCGTTCGGCCGAGTTTTTCCGATGGCGGCGTGTCGGGCAAGGACGCCAAGCTGACGGCGAAAACCTTTACCCAACTCAAGGCCATGGCCAAGGCCGGTATCGAACGCTACTGGTCGCGTAATGGCAGTCGTGCGCCAGGTATAGGCGCAGCAATCCAAACAGCCAAGGGCGCCTACAAAGTGACAGTGGTGGCGGACGTGAACGCCGAGCCAAGCGCCAAGAACTTTCCCTTGATCGAGGCGCTCGATGCCGACTTCTGCCGCTCCACCAGCTTTGCCATCTTCAAGAAGATCTATCACAACCAGGGTTTCTGGAGCGCCGCGAGATACCCGGCGGATTTCGCCGACGGCGATTTTGAGCACACTGCCGCCCATGAAGTGGGTCATCTAATCCTTAACAAATACGGCGACCGCGGGCTGGTCCCGAAATATTCCTGGAGCCACAAGAAAACCTCCACAGTGCTGACCCAATCCCCGCTGGAAAACCACCCAGTGCCGGGCAGCGGGGAAATTGATGTGATGCACTACCACTCCGACTACCCCAGCGGCCCATCTGGATACCAAAATTTCTGGAGCCGCTCCGTTGCCTCGGAACAAGACGTCAAGGGCTTGCTGTGGCTAACGCGGGTGCAGTTCCATGACTAAGCCATTTGCTCTGCTCTGCTTGCTCGTTCTCGGAGGTTGCACCGCGCAATCGAAAACGGTGTTTATTGCCGACTTCGAGAACGCCTGCGCCTACCCGGTAAGCATCACCACCCACGAATACTCCAATGCCAAAGAACCTTTCGTACAGGACCAACTCCTGGCGCCGGGTGAAGTCACCGAAGTGCTGTCCTATATCTCCTTCGACGACGAGTTGCAGAACAGTTTCCCGGACACCTATCGCCTCAATATCGCCGCGAATGGCCGCTCCCACTCGCTGGACAAGCCACGTTTCCTAGCCCTGCTCGAACGCTCGCACCACGAGCGCAGAGGCAACGCTATATACAACTGGAGAATCAGCGACACGACTCTGTGTCCATGATCAACGCCCACGGATGAGCACCTTGAATGTCTTTTAACCACTACTACCAGAGCGAACTCACCGCCCTGCGCCAACTCGGCAAGCGGTTTGCCGAGCGCAGCCCGGCATTGGCGCCGTTTCTTGGGCAGAGCGGGCGCGACCCGGATGTCGAGCGACTGCTGGAAGGTTTCGCCTTTCTCACTGGGCGGTTGCGGCAGAAGCTTGATGACGAACTGCCGGAGCTGACCCACTCGCTGATGCACCTGCTGTGGCCGAACTATATGCGTCCGCTGCCAGCGTTCAGCATGTTGCAGTTCGACCCGCTCAAACGCCCCGGCGGTGCCTTGCTGGTGCCTCGCCATACGCCGGTAGAATCCAAGCCGATCCAGGGCGTGACCTGCCGTTTCCGCACTGCCTTTGCCACCGAAGTGCTGCCGCTGGCGCTCAATGGCCTGGATTACTCGGTCAAGGGCGATGGTGCGATGCTCAGCCTGCTCCTGGGCATGACTGCAGACGGCCACCTTGGCGAGCTCAACCTCAAGCAGTTGCGCCTACACCTGGCTGGCGAACGCTATATCAGCCAGCTGTTGTTCCTCAGCCTGTTGCGCCATCTCGGCGGCGTGCAGCTGGTGCTGCTCGATGCAGCTGGCAAGCCGCTGCAGGACACCTTAGGCCGGCCGTTGGATCCCCTGGGCCTACCCAGCAGCAATGTCCAACCTGTCGGTTTTGCCGAAGATCAAGCGCTGATCCCCTACCCGCTGAATACCTTCCGCGGTTACCGCTACCTGCAGGAATACTTCGCCTTCCAGGACAAGTTCCTGTTTGTCGACCTGCTCGGCATCGATGCACTCAAGCGCGTCCCAGAAGACGTGCTCAAACAGGCGCGTGGCATCGAACTGCGTTTCGATATCCACAAAGCCGGCGTGCAACGTATCCGCCCGACCCTGGATAACGTGCGGCTGTATTGCACGCCGGTGGTCAACCTGTTCGCCCATGACGCTATCCCGATTCGCCTCGACGGCAAGCAGGATCAATACCTGCTGCTGCCCTCGGAGCTCGATTCCGAGCATTGCGGGGTGTTCTCGGTGGATCGCGTCACCGGCTGGAAGCCTGGCGGCAAGGGTTACGAAGAGTACGTGCCGTTCGAATCCTTCGAGCACGACGCCAGCTTCGACGTGCCCCTGGCGCGCCCGCACTACAGCGTGCGCCAGCAACCGTCGCTGCTTGGCGACGGCCTGGAAACCTACCTGAGCTTTGGCCTACGCAACCTCGATCAGCATGAAACGCTATCCATCGAGCTGACCTGCACCAACCAGAACCTGCCGCGTCAGCTGGGCCTCGGTGATATCTGCATGCCCTGCGAGGACACCCCGGAGTTTCTCACCTTCCGCAATATCAGCGCAGTCACGCCGAGCTATGCACCGCCGTTGCATCGCGACTTTCTGTGGAAACTGATCAGCAACATGTCGCTGAACTACCTGTCGCTGGCCAACGTCGAGGCACTCAAGGTAATTCTCGAAACCTACGACCTGCCGCGCTACTACGACCAGCACGCGGAGAAGGTCAGCAAGCGCCTGCTCGACGGCCTGAAAAGCATCAGCCACCAGCACGTCGACCGACTGCATCGCGGCCTGCCGGTGCGCGGTGTACGTACGCAATTGACGATCAACCCCGAGGGTTATGTGGGTGAGGGTGACCTGTTTCTCTTCGCCACCGTACTCAATGAATTTTTCGCCCTGTATGCCAGCTTGAACTCGTACCACGAGCTGCGCGTACAGAGCACACAGGGAGAGGTGTACCAATGGACGCCGCGCATGGGGCTACAGCCCCTGCTCTAAACCGGCTTAGCCGGGGCATCCGCGAGTACAGCCTGTTCCAGGGTGTGCAGCTGGTGCTGGAACGCTTGCACGCCGCTCATCCTGAACTGGATGAAGAGGCGCTGTATCAGCGACTGGAACTGCAGGCCAACCCGAGCATGGGGTTCCCCGGTAGCGATATTGATCGCGTGCAGTTCTTTGAAGAGCACGGCGAGCTGCGCGCGCGCCTGCGCATCAACTTGGTCAGCCTGTTTGGTGCCGGCTCACCACTGCCAGCGTTCTACGGTGAGCAAGCGCTGGGTGACAGTGAAGATGGCAACCCGACCCGCGACTTCCTCGACCTGTTCAACAACCGCCTGCAGCGTCTGCTACTGCCAACCTGGCAGAAATACCGCTACCACACCCGCTTTCAAAGCGGCGCGGTCGACGCGTTCTCCGCACACCTGTTTGCCCTGATCGGCTTAGGCGGGGAAACCATTCGCCAGGCCAAGGAGCTGAACTGGAAGCGCCTGCTGCCTTATCTGGGCCTGCTCAGTCTGCGTGCCCACTCGGCGGCGCTGATCGAGTCGGTGCTGCGTTACTACTTCAAGCATGCCGACCTGCATATCGAGCAGTGCCTGGAGCGTCAGGTGGAAATCCTCGGTGAGCAGCGCAACCGCCTCGGCCAGGCCAACAGCCAGCTGGGTGAAAGCCTGGTGCTCGGCGAGTTCGTGCGTGACCGCGGCGGCAAGTTCCGCATCCATGTACGCCAGCTGAACTGGGATCGCCTCCATGAATTTCTGCCCATCGGCAGCGGCTACCAACCGCTCTGCGCGCTGGTGCGCTTCACCCTGCGCGACCCGCTGGATTACGACATCCGCCTGGAACTGCGCCAGGACGAAATACGCGAATTGCGCCTCGGCGCGGACACCCCCTGCCTGCTGGGCTGGACCACTTGGCTGGGGCGTGACAACGCCGACGGCGTGGTCACCCTCGGCAGCAAAGCTCATTAAGGATTGATGAAGATGATCAACGTCGATTTACAGCAACTGGTTCAAGCCCTCGACGCGGCCAGCAAACATGACCTGGAATGCGCCGCCGAGCGCTGCGTGGTTCGCGGCGGCAGCAAGATTCTCGTCGAAGATCTGCTGCTCGGCCTGCTTGAGCGCCCGGAAGGCTTGCTGCCCCGCGCACTGCAGGATGCCGAAGTGGACGCCGGCGAGCTGGCCCGCGCCCTACAACCGCGTGGCGAACACAGTGAATCGCGCAACCCGATATTTGCCACCGAACTGGTGCAATGGCTGCAGGATGCTCTGTTAGTCGCCAGCCTGGAGCTCGGCCAGAGCCAGGTTGATGAAGCCGCGCTAATCCTCGCCCTGCTGCGCAACCCAATGCGCTATGCCGGCAGCCATTACCAACCATTGCTGGCCAAGCTGAATGCCGAACGCCTGCGCGAATTCGCCCTGGCCCAGCAGCCGCAAACCACCGCTGGCAAGCCAGCAGCCAGTGGTGAGTCGAACCTCTCGCGCTTCACCCACAACTTTACCCAGCAGGCCCGTGACGGCAAGCTCGACCCGGTGCTGTGCCGCGATGGCGCGATCCGCCAGATGATCGACATCCTCGCCCGCCGCCGTAAAAGCAACCCGATCGTGGTCGGCGAAGCCGGTGTCGGCAAGACCGCCATCGTCGAAGGCCTGGCCCTGCGCATCGCCGCTGGTGAGGTACCCGCCGCGCTCAAGGGTGTCGAACTGCTGTGCCTGGACCTCGGCCTGCTGCAAGCCGGCGCCAGTGTCAAAGGTGAGTTCGAACGCCGCCTGCAAGGCGTAATCGATGAGGTCAAAGGCTCGCCCAAGCCGATCATCCTGTTTATCGATGAAGCCCACACCCTGATCGGTGCCGGCGGCCAGGCCGGCAGCGGCGACGCAGCCAACCTGCTCAAGCCCGCCCTGGCGCGTGGCGAGCTGCGCACCATCGCCGCCACCACCTGGAGCGAATACAAGAAGTACTTCGAGAAGGACCCGGCCCTGGCCCGGCGCTTCCAGCCCGTGCAACTGCACGAACCAACAGTCGAAGAGGCCGTGACCATTCTGCGCGGCCTGGCGCCAGTGTATGAGAAGAGCCACGGCATCTACCTGCGTGATGACGCCGTGGTCGCCGCCGCCGAACTGTCGGCGCGCTACCTGGCTGGCCGTCAGCTGCCGGACAAAGCCGTCGATGTCCTCGACACCGCCTGCGCCCGCGTGCGCATCAGCCTGGCCGCTGCACCGGAGGCACTGGAGCGTCTGCGCGGTGAAATTGCCGAAGGCGAACGGCAGAGCGAAGCCATGGGCCGCGACAAACAAGCCGGTTTGCAGATCGACAGCGAAATCCTCGAACAGCTCGAAGCGCGCCTGAGCCAGGCCCGCGCTGAACTTGAGCAGATCGAAACCCGCTGGTCGGTGCAGCGCGAACTGGCCGAACGTCTGCTGGAGTTGCGCAAGCAGTGCGCCAGCCTGCGCCAGAACCCGAGCGAAGCCGAAGCCAAACCGGAAGACAGCGACGGCCAGGCCGTGCCGCTGGAGCAATTGGAAGACGAACTGCGCGCCGTGCAAGCCGAGCTGGCCAGTGCTCAGGTGAATGAGCGCCTGGTCAGTTTCGAAGTCTGCCCACGCCTGGTGGCCGAAGTGATCAGCCACTGGACCGGCGTGCCGCTGAGCCAGCTGGCCCGCGAGCACAACAACAAAGTGCTGACCTTCGCCCGCGACCTCGGCCTGCGCGTGCGCGGCCAGGAGCAAGCCATCGCCGCCCTGGACCGTTCGATGCGTGCCACCGCCGCTGGCCTCAATCGCGCCGATGCACCGGTCGGCGTGTTTCTGCTGGTCGGCCCCAGCGGCGTCGGCAAGACCGAAACCGCCCTGGCCCTGGCGGATCTGCTGTACGGCGGCGAGCGCTTCCTTACCACCATCAACATGTCCGAATTCCAGGAGAAGCACACCGTCTCCCGCCTGATCGGCGCACCACCCGGCTACGTCGGCTACGGCGAAGGCGGCATGCTCACCGAAGCCGTGCGGCAGAAGCCCTACTCGGTGGTGCTGCTCGATGAAGTGGAAAAAGCCGATCCGGACGTGATGAACGTCTTCTATCAGATCTTTGACAAGGGCGTGGCCAACGACGGCGAAGGCCGCGAGATCAACTTCCGCAACACGCTGATCCTGATGACCAGCAACCTGGCCAGCGAGCGGATCGCCAGCCTCTGCCAGGGCGGCCAGCGCCCGGATGCGGAAGACCTTGAGCAAGCGATTCGCCCGCCCCTGACCCAGCACTTCAAGCCGGCACTGCTCGGCCGTATGCGCGTGGTGCCGTACTACCCGATCAATGGCGAGGTGCTCAACGAACTGGTCGGTCTCAAGCTGGAGCGCTTCGCTGAGCGCCTGCAACGTCGCCAATTGCAGTTCAGCTACGCCCCTGCCCTGCTGGAGAATCTGGCCGAACGCTGCAGCCACAGCGACAGCGGCGCACGCCTGATCGATCACCTGATTGACCAACACCTGCAACCGCTGGTGGTCGACCGCCTGCTCGACGCCATGGCCAGCGGCGAAAACCTGCAACGTGTGCACGCCACCCTGGACGGCGAAGGATCGGTGGCCTGTGAGTTCGCTTAACGTGTCGCTGATGTTCAGTCAGGTGCCGCAGCCGCTGCGCTATGCAGAAGCGCTGTTGCAACGTTTCGCCACGCTGGCGCGTGCGTCCACTAGCGATGCCCTGCTCGGCGGCCTGGTGGAAAGTGCCGCGCAGCTGTCCGGCAGCGAACTGAGCCAGCTGTACCTGCTCGACGATACCCACACGCGCCTGACGCTGTCCGCCGAATGGCAGGACGGCCTGTTGCAACCGCGTGCGGATGCCAGCCTGTCCAGCGACTACGACGGCGAACATCTGCTGCAGTACTGCCTGTGCCAGAACCAGACGCTGAGCCTCAATGAGCTGGACCGCAACCTGCACCAGACCGGCTTCCTGCCCGAGGCGCAACAGCCTTGGCGCAGCTTGCTGTGCCAACCGCTGCTGGATGAGCAGAAAGGCGTCACCGGCCTGTTGCTGATTGCCAGCCAGCGCTCGCGGGAGCTGCAAGGCTTTGCCGACTCGCTTGGCCAGCTGGGCAGTTTTGTCGTCGCCCAACTGCACCTGCTGCAACGCCTGCGCGCTCCGAGCGACGACCAGCCGGTTGCCGTGGTCAGTACGCCCTGCGCCAGCGGCTATGGCCTGATTGGCGACAGCCCGGCGATGCGCAGCGTCTACCAGCTGATCAGCAAAGTGCTGCACAACCCAGTCAGCGTATTGCTGGCGGGTGAAACCGGCACCGGTAAAGAGCTGGTAGCCCGCGCCATTCACGATTGCGGCTTCCGCCGCAGCAAAGCCTTTGTGGTGCAGAACTGCGCCTCGCTGCCGGAAAACCTGCTGGAAAGTGAACTGTTCGGCTACCGCAAAGGCGCGTTCAGCGGCGCCGACCGCGACCATCAAGGCCTGTTCGATGCGGCCAATGGCGGCACCCTGTTCCTCGATGAAATCGGTGATATGCCGCTGAGCCTGCAAGCCAAGCTGCTGCGCGTCTTGCAGGAAGGTGAAGTGCGCCCGCTCGGCTCAACCAGCACGCACAAAGTCGATGTACGCATCGTCTCGGCCACTCACCACAACCTGCGCAGCCTGGTCGAAGAAGGTCGTTTCCGCGAAGACCTGTACTACCGCTTGGCGCAGTTCCCTATCGAGCTGCCGGCCCTGCGCGAACGTGAGCAAGACATTCTCACCCTGGCCCGGCACTTTGCCGACAAGGCCAGCGCCTTCCTGCAGCGCAACCCTTGCCGATGGGCCGACCGCACCCTGGAACAACTGGCCAGCTACGCCTTCCCCGGTAACGTGCGTGAACTCAAAGGCATGGTCGAACGCGCGGTGCTGTTGTGTGAAGGCGGCGAGCTACTGCCCGAGTACTTCAACCTGCGCCAGGACAGCAGCCCGGATGACAGTGGTATGAACCTGCGCGAACGCATGGAGCGCGTCGAACGCAGCCTGCTGCTCGACTGCCTACGCAAAAACCGTGGCAACCAGACCAGCGCCGCCTGCGAACTGGGCCTGCCGCGCCGCACCCTGCTGTACCGCATGCAGCGGCTGAGTATCAGCCCGGCTGACGTGTAAGGCTTAAGGAGAAGAGCATGTTCAACGCCGCCAATCAGAGTTACGTCAATCCCGTCAGCGCTGTGCTTGTCCAGCCGCAACGTGGTCATGTAGGAGTCTTCGCGTGAAACCTACTCCAGCGAACGCAACCGCTCTCGGCGAACATTTCTATCTGTTCCAGAAGTCCTCTGGGCAGCCAAGCAAGAAACTGATCATCACCAGCCATGGCGCTTATATGCCTGGCATGCACTTGAACGTGCCCGCCAACACCTCGCTGGTGTTTTATGGCCCGGACGGTAAAACCCTGCAAGACCCCCGCCTGGGCAAGGTGATGCGCGGTGAAATCGCGCCGCACGAACAGAAAGGACCGGGGGAATCCACGCGTAACTATTTGGTTTCCAAGTACAGCTACGACCAGTACTCGAGCATTGCCTACGGTGCCAAGCTCGAAGGCGTTGACATCCTCACCGTGCGCAACCGCAAAACCCCGACCCTGTTGTTGCAGAACAGCACCATCGCGCTGAGCGATGTATTCAGCGAGTTGAGCAAACACGGCCTGCAGTACGACGAAATCCACTGTGTGTTTTGCCGCAATTTTCTCTTTCACCCCAAGCCCGCAACCCATATTGCTCCGGCCGCGACGACCCAGCCACCGGCTGAGGCTGTTACAGCCAATGCCAGAAGCAGCGCGGTATCGGCCTCCGCAGTCGTTCGCGCCTTGACCGGCAACGCCGCCAACCTTGCCACAAGCCTGGCGCCAAACCGCTTTACCCTGGCCATCGACGGTCTCGGTCACGATCTGCAAGTGCTTGAATTTAAAGGCCGCGAGGCCATCAGCCAACCCTTTGCATTCGAGCTCGAGCTGATCAGTGAACGCCCTGACCTTGATCTGGAAAGCCTGCTACATCAGCCAGCCTTTTTAGAATTCACAGCCGATGGCGGTGGCATTCATGGCCTGGTTTATCGCGTTGCCCAAGGTGACTCCGGCCATCGTCTGACTCGCTATCACATCACCCTGCGCCCGCAACTGGCGTACCTGGCACACCGCATCAACCAGCGCATCTTTCAGCACCTGACGGTAGAAAAGATCATCAGCCAGGTGCTCGAGGAACATGGCATCCAAAG
The DNA here is from genome assembly GCF_900105355.1 of Pseudomonas anguilliseptica. Taxonomy (NCBI): domain Bacteria; kingdom Pseudomonadati; phylum Pseudomonadota; class Gammaproteobacteria; order Pseudomonadales; family Pseudomonadaceae; genus Pseudomonas; species Pseudomonas anguilliseptica. Next base: position 1,957,774 of record NZ_FNSC01000001.1, on the reverse strand, counting down.
CAACGCCTATAAGTTCGAGTTCGGCCAGACCGTCTACCCAGAACGCGAATACTGCGTGCAGTACGACGAGTCCGACCTGCACTTTATCCAGCGCCTGTGCGAGGAAGAAGGCATTCATTACCACTTCCAGCACAGCGAGCAAGGCCATGTGCTGGTCTTCGGTGATGACCAAACCGTCTTCCCCAAACTCGCGCCAACGGCCTACCAGCAGGACACAGGCCTGGTGGCTGATGAGCCGGTGGTCAAGCGCTTCGCCTTACGCCTGGAAACCCGCACCAGCCGCGTAACCCGCCGCGACTACGACTTCGAAAAACCCAAGCTGTTGATGGAAGCTGCTTTTACCAGTGAGTTCAGCCCCGACCTGGAAGACTACGATTACCCCGGCCGCTTTGTTGAGCGTGAACGTGGCAAACACCTGGCCAAGCGCAACCTCGAACGTCATCGCAGCGATTACGAATTAGCCCAGGGTGAAAGCGACCAACCGCTGCTGCTCAGCGGCCACTATCTCAACCTCAGCGACCACCCGCGTAGCGACTGGAACCAGCTCTGGCTGCTGACGGAAATCCACCACGAGGGCAAACAGCCGCAGGTGCTGGAAGAGTCCGTCACCAGCGACACCCAAGCCAGTGACGGCTTCCAACAGGGCTACCGCAACCGCTTCAGTGCCACCCCCTGGGACGTGCTGCACCGCCCCGCACTTAAGCATGCAAAACCCAAAGTCTTGGGCAGCCAGACGGTCGTAGTCACGGGGCCCGCCGGTGAAGAAATCCACTGCGACCAATACGGTCGGGTCAAAGTGCAATTTCACTGGGACCGCGAAGGCCAAGCCAACGACACCACCAGTTGCTGGTTGCGCGTCAGCTCCAGCTGGGCTGGCGACCGCTATGGTGCTATCGCTATTCCGCGTATCGGTATGGAAGTGCTGGTGACCTTCCTCGAGGGTGATCCCGATCAGCCCCTTGTCACCGGCTGCCTGTATCACGCCGCACATGTGGTGCCCTACGAACTGCCCGCCAACAAAACCCGCAGCCTGTTCAAAACCCTGAGCAGCCCCGGCGGTGGCGGTTATAACGAACTGCGCATCGAAGACAAAAAAGGTGCCGAGCAGATCTACCTGCATGCACAGCGCGACTGGGACGAGAACATCGAGCACGACCAGAAAATCCGCGTGGGTAACGAGCGCCACGATACGGTCGAAGCCAATAGCTACAGCGAATTCCAGGCCGAAGAACACCGCACCACCCACGCCGACCGCAAAGTGGAAACCCGCAGCAACGACCACCTCACCGTCGGGCAAAAACAGCATGTGAAAGTCGGCACCGGCCAATTCGTCGAAGCCGGTAACGAAATCCACTACTACGCCGGCAGCAAAGTGGTAATCGACGCCGGCATGGAACTAACCGCCAGCGGCGGCGGCAGCTTCCTCAAACTCGACCCCAGCGGCGTCACCCTCAGCGGCGCAACCATCAAGATCAACTCCGGCGGCGCACCGGGCGTAGGCACTGGGATCGGCATTGTGCTGCCGATTATTCCGGGGGCGGCGGATGCGGATAAGGCAGGAGAGAAGCCTCAGCTCGCCCTGGCCAACGTCCAACTGCAAATGGCCCGCAAAGCACGTCAGATTGGCGCAAGTCGCTGCCCGATTTGTGAAGCCTGCCGGGATGGCATCTGTGACACAGGACTCCGCGCATGATCGAAGTCGCTCAAAGCTGGATCGCTGACCAGCTTGCCCAACAACGCGAACTGCTGTTGATCGTCGACCGTCTCGCCGAACCAGACCCAATCAAGGCCCTGTTCAGCGCGGACCTGATGCAGGACTACGTCAACCTCTACCAAGGCACCGAGTTCGCCGATATGGCGGATGTCGGCCCCTGGCTCGTTCGGCTGCACAATCCTGATACCGCATTTGTACAAACGCTGCTCAATACACCTGAGAGCGACTGGGGCTGGCTGGCCAGCGCAGACCACATTGATCTAGTCGCCCTTGCCCAGCACTGGCGCGAACGCCTGTTGCTCGATGAGCAAGCGCAACGCGCGCTCTACCGTTTCCAGGACAACCGCGTAATCGCCCGCCATCTTGCCGAGCTCAGCGACGCTCAACGTCCCTTGCTGCTGGGGCCATTAAACAGCGCTCTATGCTGGGACGGCCAAGCTTGGCAGACCTTCAATAACCAGCACCCGGCTCTGTACTCAGCTCCATTCGACAAGCCCTGGCAGGAGCTTGCAGAGCCTGAGGCCGTCACCCAGGAAATTCTGCGGCATAACCTGGAGCAGTGGTTGTGGCAGAACCACAGCACTGCAACCGCTCAGCTAGCCGAGACACAGCCTGTGAACAGCTGGCTGGACGCACAACTTGAGCAAGCCCAAAGATGGCAGTGGCAGTCGTTGGAACGCATTCAGTTTCTTCTTCAGTATCAACTTGAACCTGCACTTATCGATCATTCCGCATGGGCCGCCTTAGATGGCGAAACCCCAGACGTGCACTTCGCACGTACTAGCCGAGAGTTGGCTGCCTGCAAAATTCTACACAACGGAAATGTTGTGCAGCCAAGCGCCAATCAATATAAAAATTCAGAAGGGGAATTAGTGTGTGCACTGTAATACGCACTGGATTCTTAGTGGCAACGTTACTTTGTCTGACGGCTTGCGGAACTTTTATCGGAAGGTCCGAAAACACCGCCATAGAAAGTAATTACTACAAAGGAACACAAGGCAATCTTATGTTGCCAGGTCTGAATAACAATAACAAAGAAGCCAATGGCGCAACTGTATTCTGCTGGATGACGGTGGTATGTCCAGTAATCACATTAGCTTCACTGCCAATCGACATTTCGATCGATACCTTGCTAGTCCCTTTTGACGCTTTTAATTAGAACTTATGTTTTCCCGACTGCACGGCGTGAGAGATATGACTCAATTAGTGAAAAGGCAACTGATTAAAACCTTGCTACTTACAAGCGCACTTGTCGGTAGCAGCGCATGCAGCTCACTAAACTTGGCAGTACCGGGGTTTGAGCACTTTACTTTGGTGGGTGAATTACCCGCTGATTTTTCTTCAAAAATCACCGCCACCTACAACCCCACTCAACGCGAAGGCTGTACGCGCACCTTCTATAGCTATGGGCTTGGCAAAGAAGTTACTGAACTCAATCAGCACTTCGCGATCTTCGAAACTGAGCGCAACCCGCAACCCCAACAGATCAAGCAACAAATACCGCTGAGCTACAAACTGGTAGGTTGCACATTGCAACTGGCTTCGGTCGATTTCAAGGTAGTGGGACACTACGGCCCTGATCCGGTATTCGACAAGTTCCCTTCCGGCGGCGGTCTGAAGATCTACGACAAGCGCCCGGAGCAAGCACCGCGCTTTCCGGCAAACGGTACCCTGGAAGTTCGTGGACTCTGTACCTGGTTCTTTCAAATCAGCGACGCGCTGGCACGCAAAGGAGGCATTGCGAAGCTTCTTTACTGCTACGGGGCCGATGAACAGTGGCAAGTTACGGATGATCGCTTCAAGCGGCAGGGCGTAGGCACCGCACTGGACCGGGACGAACTTTCCGGCAAGACCGTCAATATGCGCTTCCGTCTTTCCCCAGAAGAACAGCCTGCCATGCATAGTTATTGGCTAAAAACACCTGCCGGCTGGAAGCCCTGCCTTAACAACTGGGGAAGAATTACTGAAGAAGCATGTACACCCCCCCCCAGTTTAAAACCTTCAAAAGGAATGGGCAGACCTGCACGGTCTACCCGAACTGCACCGAGTGACAGGGATAAACACCATGAGTGCAAGCAATACTTTGCAATGCCCGTTAGCGGGTAATTGGCTGAGCTTTCGTCTAGTGGACGAACATGGCAAGGGAGAGCCCTATGCAGGCCTGGCCTACGAGTTGACCGACAACCAAGGCCTACATCATTCCGGCACGCTGGATGCAGAAGGCTATGCACGCATCGATAACATCTACGCCGGCCCTGCTTTGCTGAGTTTCACAGCCCCATATGTGGATGCTGATCCTTGGTATAAAGACCTCATGGAGCGCCGAGGTTTCCCACTCCCCTTGACCGCCTTACAGGTAGCTGCCGAAAAGTCGCCTAGAGGCCCTAGGGATGCGAGTGGTAAGACCTTTGAAGCCAAGCAGCGCGTCCAACAAGAAAAAGCCACCTTCTACCGGATAGAGGTCAGCAGCCTGGTAACAGTTACCAGCCACCTACCTGTGCCGGACGCCACCTTGGCTCCAAAACCTGCGGATAATCTTGCAACCTGTGTGCAGCAAAAAGCCCCCGCGGCCACAGGGGTTGCCCTGCTTACTGGCCAGCACCATGTGCTGGAGGTCAAAGCCCTGCGCGCTTATCGGCCGCTGCTTTCCCTCAGCAAAGAATTCAATACGCTGGATGCCTACCAGTTTGCCCTGATGGCCACGCAATCCTATGCCCCGTTCAATCTGCCTTTTGAAGAAGACCCGAAGGGCGAAGCAAAGCCACCCTATTCAGTTCCCGGCACCCTCGGCCATGTACTGGACACCACGCTGGCGCACTGCGCGGAACCCGATACCTTTGGCGGCGCAACCCCCTATCACCTGCTGACCGAGGAAGTGCCCTACTCAAAACGGCTGGAAATTGTGCCCTATGATGATGAGCACTTTGCCGGTTTGAATGAGGAGCGCAGAACACCGCAAGCCGTGCACTTTCTGCATCAGCCTGCAAATATCCTGCGCGGCACACTTGGTGAGGCCCAGGCCTTTATTACCCATGATGATCGGATGATATTGATCGTTGCCCGTGGCACTCAGGAAATTGCCGACTGGGTACGCGACGTGAATGCCACTCAAGTGCCTAATGAGGCGGGTGAGGGCCAAGCCCATCATGGTTTCCATGAGTCCTTTAAAGCTGTGCGCGATTTTGTAGTGCCCTATCTGGACGCTTTCCGCAGGAACAATCAGAAAATAGTGGTTTGCGGCCATAGCCTGGGAGGGGCCATCGCTTTGTTGATGGCCGAATGGCTAAGAAATAATTTGTCCGAAGACGTGCTGCTCTACACCTATGGCTCTCCACGCGCCGGCGACGAGGGCTTTGTAAAAGGCGCTAGCGCGCTGACCCACCACCGCATCGTCAACCATAACGACCTGATCCCCACCGTGCCAGCACCCTGGATGGATACCAAAGGGACCTTGCTATGGCCGGGCGCTGCCGCCTTGATCGGCGGGTCCACCGGCGTGGGGGCGCTGCTGTTCCTCGCTGGCGTATACAACTTTAGCGGCGACAACTATCAGCATCATGGCCAGCAATGGCACTTTATGCCGCTGCCGCAAGCCGATGGGCCGGCAACTTCTGTGCTCTGGAAGCCTGGTTGCGCGGGTATCGAGCAAGCCACTTGCGCCCGCTACAACTACCAGGCCCTGAAAGGTGATATGCCCGAACGCAGTAGCCTGTCCGTCCTGGATCATACGATGCTCGGTGGCTATATCCCGGCGTGCCACGCCACCTTGCTGCGCTGGCAGGAAAGCCTCAAGCGCGGTGGTAGCACTCTAACCAACCGAGAACAAGAGTGGCTCGCCGAGGAGATCCAGATATACGGCAAAAAATTACGCCAGTGGAAGAACGTCACTTGGTCGCAATACAAAAATGACCCACGTCATCGTTCTATCCCAACCTGGGATCTGCGCCGTAACTACCAGGAAGCCAAAGCCGCAATCGAAGAAGACGTAACAGTCGAAATCGACAAGCTGAGTATGACGCTCCAGCGCCTGGAACTGTTGGCACGGCAGCCAATCACGTCCAGCGCAGTATATGGCCAGGCTGATAGCCACCCCGAGTTCGAGAAGTCGGTCGCACGCTGGCAAGCGCATAACGAAAACAGAAAGCCGCCCCAGCTGGCCCGTATACCGGGGCCAAGTACCCGCCAATACGCATGACTCTAGTTGCTTTCAATATTGACCCTCTGATCCATCCCAGGGGCGCAAGCATTTGCCCCGCCTTAATCAGGCAGGGAGAGCGAGTTGCAAATGGCAAACAACACACGGTCTGTGGTGGTGAGTCGATGCCCCGCAAATACACAAGGAACATCAGTGAAGGCCAACACAACCCCTGCGGGTACAGCTCCCACTTTCAAGCAGTCATCCGCCGATTCCTTGAACCAGGTCAACCTTGCAAGGCCAAACCTTGCGTTCCAATGCCGGCCCCTGTGCATCACTTCGCCACTATAACGGTGACTGCCGTTGCCACTCACGTTTTCAAGGAGGAAATCCGCATGCACTTACCCCGCCACACCCTCGCCCTGCTCGCCCTGGCTCTATGCCTCTCCGCCTGCAGCGGCAATTACAAGTTCAGCGACGACGAATACCGCCCCCTGGGCGAACCGCAAGCAGTGAAACGCGGCAACTGACCGCAAGGAGTTAACAACCATGGAACTGGTCTTCGATGTGGTCAGTGCACAGCAGTTCGTGCCAGGTCTATTGACCACCAAAACCTTCAAGCAGGCCGGCGGCATTATTGGTCGGGCGGAGGAATGCGACTGGGTGATTCCCGATCGCAAGCGTGTGCTGTCCAGCCGGCATGCCGAGGTGAGCTATCGCAATGGCTCCTTCTATCTGACCGATACCAGCAGCAACGGTATTCAGCTGAAAGACACGGGCGCCAGTCTGCGCAAGGGTGAGGCCCAGCGTATCGAACATGGCAGCGTGTATTGCTTTGGTGATTTCGAGCTGCGGGCGCGGCTGATTCAGGACCCGGCCATATTCGCCGGCGATATCGGCCGTGCGCAGCCGGCCGGCAGCATCATTCCGGATGACGCCTTTCTTGATCTTGACCCGATGACCGCGCTTGATCAGCAGGAGCGTGTGTACGCCCAAGCCGATGACCTGACGGCCGTGCTGCAGCCGCACAACGTGCATGCGCAGCAACGCGACTACGCGCAGATCGATGAAGAGAACCTGCTGGTACCGGAGCTGGTTGCACCGCCAGTAATCACGCCGCCCAAGCCCGCGCCGGAACCGGTGCGCCTGCCTTTGAGCTTCTGGGAAAAATTCGGCGAAGCACTCGGGGTCAAACTGGATGACCTTGACGATGACGCCCGCGAAGCGCTGGCGCTGAATGCCGCCAAGCTGCTCAAGCAGAGCGTCGGCAGCCTGCAACAGAGCCTGCGCACCCGTAGCGAACTGAAAAACGAGCTGCGCCTGGCCCTGACCACGGTGCAGAGCGCTGGCAACAACCCACTCAAACACACCGCCGACAGCAGTGAAGCGCTGAGCGCGCTGTTGCGTGGCGGCAAGGCTGGGCAACTCAGTGCCGAGCAGACCATCAGCCGCAGCTTCCGTGACCTGCAGGCGCATCAGGTGGCGCTGCTGGCGGCCAGCCGCGCGGCCGTCAAAGGCATGTTCGAGCAGCTGTCGCCTGAGCAACTGAGCCTGCGTTTCGAGCGTGAAGGGCGCAAGCCACTGATCGCCACTGCGGGCAGCCGTTGGCGCGCTTACCGGCGCCTGCACAGCGCGCTGGAGCAGAACGACGACTGGAGCGACCGTCTGTTCGCCCGCGACTTTGCCCGCACCTATGAAGAGCAGGTTCGCCTGATCGCCACCCTCAACAACGACGTTCAAGGATGATTTCCATGTACCGCTTGCTCCCCCTGGCCCTGTTGGCCGCCCTGCTCAGCCTGACAGGCTGCGCCGCACTGTCGCCCTATTCGGACATGACCAAACTCGACCTGACCCTGAACGGTCGGGACGAACTCAATCCGGACCTCAATGGCCGCCCTTCACCGATCGTCCTGCGACTGGTCGAGCTGAAGCACCCTGTGTCGTTTGAAACAGCCGATTTCTTTTCGCTGTACCAGCGCCCGAAAGAAGCCCTGTCGCCGGACATGGTGGTGCTCGAAGAGCTGGAGCTGCGTCCTGGTGAGCAGCGCAAACTGAAACTCTCGGTACAGCCTGGCAGCCGCTATGTCGGTGTATTGGCCGCTTACCGCGACCTGCCAGAAAGCAACTGGCGCACAGTGATTGTGTTGCAGGAAAAAGAGCACAACTACAGCGTGCTGACGCTGGATGCCAAAGGCATTCAAGCCCCGGATAAAGCCGACAAGGACGAGGACTAAGCCATGGCCATGCATAAAGTGGTCTGGCAGGAAGGCATGTTGCTGCGCCCGCAGCACTTCCAGCAGAACGACCGTTACTACGATTACCAGCTGAAAACCCGCACGCAGAAGCTCGACAGCTACGCCTGGGGCTTTTTCGAGCTGGAGATCGACCGCCAGTTCCTCAACATGGGCAAGCTGGTCGTAAGCAAGGCCAGCGGCATCCTGCCCGATGGCACCTTGTTCGATATCGGTGCTGAGCGCGAGCCACTGGCTCTCGACGTGCCGCCGAATACCGGTAACACCCCGGTCTACCTGGCCCTGCCATTGGTCACCGGCAACCATATCGAGAGCCGCCGCCCGGAACAGCAGGACGTACTGGCACGTTTCACCGCATTCGATGAAGAAGTGGCCGATTCCAACGCCGGCGACAGCGCGTCGAGTCAGGTCAGCTGCGGCCGCCCGGATTTCCGCCTGCTGCTGGGTGAACACCAGAGCGACCAGGCCTACGTCAAACTGCAACTGTGCGATGTGCTCGACACCACCCCGGACGGGGTGATCAGCATTGACCCAGAGTTCATCCCGACCTACGTCAACCTCCAGGCATCCGGCTACCTGCTCAGCTGCCTGAAAGAAGTGATCAGCATGCTCGCGCACCGTGGCGACATCCTCGCCGAACGGATTCGCGCCACCGGCAAGGTCGGCGGTGCGGAAGTCGGCGACTTTATGATGCTGCAACTGATCAACCGCTTCGAGCCGGTGCTGCGTCATTACCTGGGCATCGAACAGGTGCACCCGGAGCAGATCTACCGCGAGTTGCTCGGCCTGCTCGGCGAGCTGGCGACCTTCTCCAGCGAGATCAAACGCCCGCGCCTGGAAGGCCGTTACCTGCACAGCGATCAGGGCACCAGCTTCCGCAAGTTGATGGATGCAATCCGTCAGGTGCTGTCGATGGTACTGGAGCAGCACGCTATCGAAATGCTCCTGCAACAGCGTCAGTACGGCATTCAAGTGTCGCCGCTGCACGACCACAAGTTGCTCGCCACCTCCACCTTCGTCCTCGCGGCCAGCGCCCAATGCGACTCGGAAGAGCTGCGTAACCGCCTGCCGGCGCACCTCAAGGTCGGCCCAGTGGAGCAGATCCGCCAACTGGTCAACCTGCACCTGCCGGGGATCAAGGTCAAACCGATGCCCGTGGCGCCACGGCAGATCCCCTTCCATTCGGGCAAAACCTACTTCGCCCTGGAACTGGGCTCCGAAGACCTGGCGCAACTGGAACGCTCCGGCGGCTTCGCTTTCCACGTGTCCGGCGAGTTCTCCGGGCTTGAGATGAAATTCTGGGCGATCAGGAACTGACGATGACTACCAAGGAAATGGAATACGGCCAGGACGACAAAACCGTCATCCTCAACCGTAAAGGTGATGCCCCAGCGCACAGCCCGCTGACCGATTTTGCCGCACCGCCGAAGTTCGAACAGCTGGAAGAGCGGATGATCTACGCCGCACGTCTGCGCCCGGCCGAGAGCTTCAATATCAGCCTCAATCCGCTGGTGGCTGCCGCCGCCAACCTGCTCTCGGAAGTCGTGCGGCTCAAGCACAGCTTCGACAGTGAAGACATGCACGCGCTCAACCAACGTCTGTCCAGCGCCATCAAGCTGTTCGAGCACCGCGCCCTGCATGAGGGTGCGGAAAGCAGCCAGGTGATGGCCGCCCGTTACGTGCTCTGCACCGTGGTCGATGAAGCCGTGGTGACCACGCCGTGGGGCAATGAGAGCACGTGGTCGCAGATGAGCCTGCTGTCGAGCTTCCACAACGAAACCTTCGGTGGTGAGAAGTTCTTCCAGCTGCTCGAGCGCCTGTCGCGCAACCCGGTCAAGCACCTGCCGATGCTTGAGCTGATGTATCTGTGTCTGTCGCTCGGTTTCGAGGGCAAATACCGCGTTCTGCCACGCGGCATGCTCGAACTGGAAGCGGTGCGCGACAGCCTCTATCGGCAGATCCGCCAGATGCGCGGTGACGTGCCGCGCGAAGTCTCGCCGCACTGGCAGGGCCTGAAAGACACCCGCCGACGCCTGGTGCGCATCGTGCCGTGGTGGCTGGTGGCACTGTTCACAGTGGTTTGCCTGGTAGTGATGTATGGCGGTTTTGCCTGGGTACTGGGCGAGCAGCGCGAAACAATTTTGCAGCCATACGAGCAACTTGACCCGTCCGCGGGTGTATTCATGGATGAGACGAAATGAAGAGTTTCTTCGGCAAGTTAGCCGCTTTTTTCCGCAAGACCTGGGTCTGGAGCCTGTGCCTGGTACTGGTGCTGGCGTTGCTGGTGTGGTTCGTCGGCCCGCTGCTGGCGGTCAGTGATTACAAGTTCTGGGAATCGGCCACCAGCCGCTTGCTGAGCATCAGCCTGCTGTTCCTGATCTGGGGCCTGGCCATGGTGTTCGCCAGCTGGAAGGCCACCGCCCGCAAGAAGGCCGAAGAAGATGACGCCGACGCCCAAGAGCGCCTGCGCCGTGAAGGCCTGATCAATGAAGAACAGATGGAGTTGCGCCATCGCTTCAAGCAGGCGCTGCATACCCTGAAACGCTCCAGCCTGTACCGTGGCCGCAGCGAAAAATGGCGCAGTGAATTGCCCTGGTACATGCTGCTCGGCCCACAAGGCAGTGGTAAAACCAGCCTGCTGGACTTCTCCGGCCTGGACTTCCCACTCAACCGTGGTGACCAGCAACGCATGACCAAGGACGTATCCGGCACGCGCTACGCCGACTGGTACTTTGCCGACCACGCCGTGTTGATCGACACCGCCGGGCGCTACCTGACCCAGCCTGACCCGGCCATCGACGGCCGCGCCTGGGAAACCCTGCTCGGCCTGCTGCGCAAACGCCGCGCGCGCCCGCTCAATGGTGTGCTGGTGAATATCCCCGTCGAGTACCTGCAAGGCGGTAGCGAAGTCGAACTGGAAAACCTCGCGCGTCAGACCCGTCAGCGTTTGCAGGATATTCATCAGCGCCTTGGCGCCAACGTACCGGTGTACCTGGTGCTGAGTAAAGCCGACAAGGTGCTGGGCTTCGATGAGTTCTTCGACCAGCTGTCACGTGAAGAAAGCGATCAGGTGCTCGGCGCCAGCTTCCGCAAGGAGCAGAACGCCACCGACGTACAAGTGATCCGCCAGGAGTTCGAAGAGCTGCTGCGCCGCCTCAACAGCCAGGTGATCCTGCGCATGCACCAGGAGCGCGACACCCAGCGCCGTGGCCGCATCCTCGACTTCCCGCACCAACTCGGCCTGCTGGGCGAGCGTCTGTGCCTGTTCAGCGAGCTGGCGTTCAGCGGCAACCGCTATCAGCGCGCCAGCCAGTTGCGTGGTTTCTACCTGACCAGCGCACCGGAACTGAATGACCAACTCGATGCAAGCACCAGCAGTATTGGTCGCAACCTCGGCTTGGCCAGCAGCGCCCTGCCGACCTTCCGCAGCGGCCGCGCACGCTTTATCAATCATGTGCTCAACCGCGTGATCTTCCCCGAGGCCGACCTGGCCGGGCTGGATCAAAAAGAAGTCCGTCGTATCGACTGGGGCCAGCGCGCCATGTACGCCACGGCCCTGGTCGTGCTCGGTGTGTTTGGTGTGGTCTGGGCCAATGGTTTTTCCGGCAACCACGGCCGCCTGGAACAACTGCGCGATCTGGCTCAGCAACTGATTCAGCAGCACGAAGGCCTGAGTGCGCAAGACGATGCATTACGCACTCTCAAGGCGCTGGATCACAGCTACGCCGCCACTCAGGTGTTCCCACCGGTGGACCAAGCCTCCTACCTGCAACGCGGTGGTTTGTATCAGGGTGAAAAAACCGACCCGACCGTTCAACGGGCTTATCGTGGCGAGTTGGAAAACCTGCTGCTAAGCCGTGTTGGCCGTCAGCTGGAAGCCCAGGTTCGCGCCAACCTCAATGACCGTGAGCGCCTGCTCAACAGCCTGCGCGCTTACCTCATGCTCAACCTCGAAGAGCGCCGCGACAAAGCCTTCCTGCAAGAGTGGCTGGCAGCCGATTGGTCGCTGCGTTATGCCGGCAACAGCGTCGGTCAGCGTGGCCTCAACGAGCACTTCGACCGCCTGCTGTCCGAGTCGTTTACGCCCTACTCGCTCAACGCGCCACTGGTCGCCGAAGCGCGCAAGATCCTGCGCAGCGAATCGCTGGCCAATGTGGTGTATCGCATGCTCCGCGACCAGGCCCGCAGCCTGCCGGAGTACCGTCTGAGCCAGAGGCTCGGTCCACAAGCCGGGGTATTTGTCGGCAGCGACTACGCCATTCCAGGCTTCTATACCCAGGCTGGCTACCAGAAAACCTTTACCGCCAAGGGTGCCGACCTGGTACGCGAACTGCTGCGCGATAACTGGGTACTGGGCGACAGCGACACCCTCAGCAGCAGCGACCTCAGCCGCCTGTTGGTGGAGATGGAACAGCTGTACTTCCGCGATTACGCCAACTACTGGGGTGAGGCCATCGCGCAGCTGTCGCTGGACCCGATCGGCAGCGCCAATCAGGGCGCTATACAACTGTCCAGCCTCACGGCAGCCAATTCGCCGCTGCTGCAGCTGTTGGTCGAAGTACGTGACAACACCCGTTTCAAAGGCATGGCCGAAGCGGCGGATGATGCTGGCGCGGCAGCCGACGCCCTGAAAGGCGCCAAGGGCAAGCTGGGCAAAGTTGCCAAGCTCGCCGGTGCTGCCGCCGAACAGGCGCAAGCGGCACTGGTGAAAAACCTGCCGGATACCGCACGTAAAACCCTGGAGCGCCGCTTCGAACCGCTGCACCGCCTGCTTGATGAAAATGGCGGTGCCGGGGCTGAGCTGGCGGCCAGCATGCAAGCGCTGGATGCCCTGCAACTGCAACTGGCCAGCCTGGCCCACGCCAGCGCACCGGAGCAGGCTGCGTTCGAGCTGGCCAAGGCGCGCATGGGCGGCCAGCGTGATGCGATCAACCAGGTACGCAGCAGTGCCGCGCGGCTGCCGCAACCGGTTGGTAATTGGCTCGGCCTGCTCGCCGAAGACAGCTGGATGCTGGTGCTCAACGACGCCTACCACTACCTCAACCAACGCTATAAGAGCGAGCTCTATGCCGCTTACGATGGCTCGTTGAAGCAGCGTTATCCGTTCAGCGCGCACAGCGAAAGCGATGTGGCGATTGCCGACTTCCGCGAGTTCTTCAAGGCTCAGGGTATTGCCGAGCGCTTCTTCGACAGCTATCTCAAGCCCTTCGTCAGTGGCACCGCCGGCCAGTATCAACTGCGCCGCATGGATGGCCGTGGCCTACCGCTGTCGCGCGAGCTCCTGTTGCAGATGAGCCATGCGCAAACTATCCGCCGCAGCTTCTTTGCCGAGAATCCCAACGAGCCAAAAGTCCTGTTCAAGCTCGAACCCTACTCGCTGGATTCCAGCCTGGGCCGCGCCGATTTCCGTTTCGGCAACCAGCAGATGGAATACCGCCACGGACCTATCGTGCAAACCGCCTTCAGCTGGCCGACCGAGGCCAATGAAGGCCGCACCAGCCTGGTTGTGGAAGAGCTCGGTGGACGCAAGGTGGGGATCGAGAAAAACACCGGCCCCTGGTCGCTGTTCCGTCTGCTCGACCTGATGAGCGTGGACTACCACAGTGGTCGTGACGTGCTGATGCTCAAGGCCGACCTGGGCGGCTTGCGTACCAACTACCTGTTGCACAGCCAGCGCTCGCCGAACCCGTTTGACCTCGACCAGCTGCGCAGCTTCAAACTGCCGGCCACGCTCTGATGCAGGAGGTTGCCAACCTCTGGCGCAGCGCTGCGCGTACCGACACCGGCAAGGTGCGGGCGCGCAACGAGGATGCCTTTCTGGCCCTGCCAGAGCAGGGCCTGTGGGTGGTTGCCGACGGTATGGGCGGACACCAGAACGGTGCCCTGGCCAGCCGCTTGATTGTCGAGCAGTTGGCCGAGCCAAGCGCAGGCGATTTGCCGCAGCGTCTGGATGAACTGCGCAAGCGCCTGCATTCACTGAACCGGCGCCTCGGCCAGGAGCTGACGGTCACCGCCGCCCATCCCGACCCGGTGATCGGCAGCACGGTGGTGGCGCTGCTGATCGAAGGCGACCGTGCCGCCTGCGTATGGGCCGGCGACAGCCGCTGCTATCTGTGGCGCGGCAGTCGGCTGTATCAGCTCAGCCGCGATCACTCGCTGCTGCAGCAACTGATCGATGAACAGCAACTGAGCCCCAGTGAAGCGGCTCGGCACCCGGCAGCGCACGCGCTGACCCGCGCCATCGGTGCCAGTGACGAGCTGAAGCTGGAGATCCTCGAACTGGATGTGCTGCCTGGCGATGCCTTTCTGCTGTGCAGCGATGGCCTGTACCAGGGCCTGTCGGCCGATGCTTTGGGCGCAGCGCTGAACCTGCCGTCACCGCAGCTGACGCTGAATCGTTTGTTCCAGCAGGCCCTCGACGGCCCCGCGCGGGACAACCTGAGTGCGGTGGTGATTCGCCGATGAGGGCTCATGGATGAGTGAACAGTTGCTCGATGAACTGCAGCTGGCCAGCAGCCCGGCCAGCGACCTGACCTACTTCGCCCTGGCTGCGACTGCCGCCAAACCGGCTACGCAAGCCCCGCGTGAAGTACTCAGCGAACTGCCGGAAGTGCTCGGCGGCCGCTACAAGATCGAGCGCCTGCTCGGCGTCGGCGGCATGGGTGCGGTGTATCGCGCCCGTGATCTGCTGCGCGAACAGTTCGGTGACCCCGAGCCGTATGTGGCGTTGAAAACCCTCAGCGATGACTTCGCCGAATACCCGGACGCCAACTCGCTGCTGTATAGCGAGTTCGCCCTCACCGCACGGATCAATCACCCGCATGTAGTGCGCCTGTTCGGCTTCGAGGTGGATGTGCCAAGCCAGCGCGCCTTCCTCACTCTGGAGCTGCTCAAGGGCCTGACCCTCGACCAGCTACTTAGCGAACGCCCCGAAGGCCTGCCCTGGAGCGAACTGCAGGAAATCGCCATCGCTCTGCTCGATGCCCTGAGCTATTCGCACAGCCTCGGCGTGCTGCATGGCGACCTGAAGCCCAGCAATGTGATGCTCGCCGAAGACGGCCTGCGCCTGTTCGATTATGGTCTCGGCCAGCCCGTGGAAGGTCTGCTGCCTGGCCTGCCGCGCCTGTGCCGCAACCGCTTCACCGCCTGGACGCCGCGCTACGCCGCCCTGGAATTGCTCGACGGTGCGCCGCTGACCGCCGCTGCCGATGTCTATGCCGTGGCGTGCGTACTGTATGAACTGGCCAGTGGACGCCATCCGTTCAGCCGGCAAAGCGCCAAACAGGCAAAGGTCATGGAGCTGGATAAGCAGCTGCAGCGTCCAGAGCAGTTACCAACGCATTGCTGGCCCGCTGTGCGTACCGCGCTGGCGTTCGATGAAGCGCAGCGCAATATCAGTTGCGCACAGTTGCTCGAAGTATTTCGCCAACCCACGCCCAGCGGGTGGCGGCGCTGGCTGTGGCGCAACTCGTAGGTTGGCGCTGAGGCACGAAGCCCAACGGCACCTAGCAACACCAATGGATGATCTTTTAACAAGGAAATGACTATGTTCAACCCGGCCAATGAAACCCACTTCAGCCTAAGCATCGAAGGCCTTGAGCACGACCTGCAAGTGCTCGAGTTCAGCGGCCGCGAAGCCATCAGTCAGCCTTATCGTTTCGAGGTGGAGCTGATCAGCGAGAACGCCGAGCTGGATCTGCAAAGCCTGTTGCATCAGCGCGCCTTCCTCGCCTTTACCCCAGACGACCTAGGCATTCACGGCCTGATCTATCAGGTCGCCCAAGCCGAATCCGGCAAGCGCCTGACCCGCTACAAACTGAGCATCGTGCCGCAGCTGAGCTACCTAGCCCTGCGCACCAACCAGCGCATTTTCCAGCACCTGACGGTGCCGCAGATTGTTGCTCAGGTGCTGCAAGAGCACGGCATAGTCGAAGGCGGCTACCAGTTCCTGCTCGGCCCCACGGTGTACCCGGAGCGCGATTACTGCGTGCAGTACGACGAGAGCGACCTGCACTTCATCCAGCGTCTATGCGAAGAGGAAGGCATTCACTACCACTTCCAGCACAGCAGTCAGGGCCACGTACTGACCTTTGGTGATGACCAGACTGCGTTTGGCAGACTCGGCCAACCCACCGCCTACCTGCAAGACAACGGCATGACCGCCGATGAGCCGGTGATCAAGCGCTTCGCCGTGCGCCTGGAAACCCGCACCAGCCGCATCACCCGCCGTGATTACGACTTCGAACAGCCACGTTTGCTGATGGAGGCGGCGTTTAAGGAAGAGCGCGACCCCGAGGCCAAGCCGCTGCCGGACCTTGAGGATTACGACTACCCCGGCCGGTTCGTTGACCGCACACGCGGCAAGCATCTCAGCCAACGCAACCTGGAACGGCATCGCGCCGACTATCGCCTGGCCGAAGGCCGGGGCGATCAGCCAAAGCTGGTCAGCGGGCATTTCCTCGAAATCTCCGACCACCCGCGCCAGGACTACAACGACCTCTGGCTGCTGCATGAGGTGATTCACCAGGGCAAACAGCCGCAGGTGCTGGAAGAGTCCGTCACCAGCCATACCGCAGCCAGCGACGGTTTCCAGCAGGGCTACCGCAACCACTTTATCGCCACGCCGTGGGACGTGCCTTTCCGCCCACCACTGGCGCATCCAAAACCGCGCGTACTGGGCAGCCAAACCGCTGTAGTCACAGGGCCGGCCGGTGAAGAAATCCACTGCGACGAGTACGGCCGGATCAAGGTGCAGTTCTTCTGGGACCGCGAAGGCCAGGCCGACGACACCACCAGTTGCTGGCTGCGCGTGGCCTCCAGCTGGGCTGGCGATGCTTACGGTGGCATCGCCATTCCACGAATCGGCATGGAAGTGTTGGTGACCTTCCTTGAAGGCGACCCCGATCAACCACTGGTCACCGGCTGCCTGTACCACGCCGAGCACGTGGTGCCCTACGACCTGCCCGCAAACAAAACCCGCACCGTGTTCAAAACACTCAGCACACCGGGCGGTGGCGGCTACAACGAGCTGCGCATCGAAGACAAGAAAGGTGCCGAACAGATCTACCTGCACGCCCAACGCGACTGGGACGAGAACATCGAGCACGACCAGAAGATCCGCGTCGGTAACGAACGCCACGACACCGTCGAAGCCAACAGCTACACCGAGCTGCTGGCCGAAGAAAACCTCACGGTGAAAACCGAGCGCAAAGTCGAAGTCAAACCCGACGACCACCTCACCGTTGGGCAAAACCAGCACATCAAACTCGGCACCGCGCAACTGACCAAAGCCGGCCGCGAAATCCACCTCAAAGCCGGGCAAAAAATGGTCATCGAAGCCGGCGTCGAACTGACGATCAAAGCCGGCGGCAGCTTTATAAAACTCGACCCCGGCGGCATCACCCTGCTCGGCCCACAAGCCAAAATCAACGCCGGCGGCGCGCCGGGCAAGGGCTCGGGGATCAAGATCAAACCTCCTGTGCTGCCGGGAGCAGCGGATAGCGATAAGGCGGGGAATTTGCTGGATGAGGCGCTGGTGAACTCACTGCAAAAGACTGAAAAGCAGCCGCAAACATTCTTTCTGTTTTCCGAATAATTACCTAGGGATGGTCTGAAGTAGCCCTGTATTTCCGGTCAACTTCAGCCTCCGCTGATTTTGAAAGCGGAAAACTGATCAAAAACGATCAAGTCATCCGCTCATTTCGGTGTTTCTGGCCGCCGCGAGCACCTCGCAGCGGTCATTTCCCACATTACAGGCTCACCTCTCCTGCATTCGTCAGCAAATGTCGACGGGCCATCCACAGGTTCGACAGGGCGAACAGCGTTACCAGTTGTGCGGTGTTTTGTAAGCGCTCCATAAACCTCATCTACAAATGATCCGCAGGCCAGCCAATGCTGAGCTCCAATTTCTTTCTGGAGCCAGCCGTCATGATGCGCCCCGACGCCAAAGTCGAAAAAGTCTATCTATACCCCAAGCCGGTGGATTTCCGAAAATCCATCGATGGCCTGGCCGCCCTGGTCGAGCTGGATATCAAGGTGGCGGTGTTCGACCCGGTGCTGTTCGTCTTCCTCAACCGCGCGCGCAGCCGGGTGAAGATTTTGTATTGGGAGCGCAACGGCTTTTGCCTGTGGCTCAAGCGATTGGAGGCTGAACGCTTCAAGTCGCATCCGGAACCTGGCGAAGATGCGATCGTGCTGACGGCCCAGGAGTTGAACTGGTTGTTGGACGGTATCGACCTGTGGCGCAACCGGCCGCACCAGGTTTTGACCCCTAGCGGCCTGTCTGGTTAATCCAATAACTCATTCCGAATTACAGCCAGCTTTGCTCGATGCACGGAGCTGATAATCGACTCAGCCGTTTTGCTCCAGCGGAACGGCTTAGCCGAATGTTCGTTATGAGCCTCAATGAAGCGACGTATCGCCGCTCTCAGGTCAGCCACGCTGCTGAAGGCATCACGATAAAGCGCCCGTCTTTCCAGTTGCGCAAACCAGCCCTCCACGGCGTTCAGCCACGAGGCGCTGGTCGGTGTGAAGTGCAGCTTGAAACGGGGATGCTTCTCCAGCCATTCCCTGACGGCAGCGGTCTTGTGAGTCGAGCTGTTGTCCAGAATTACATGCAGGTCCAGCTCGGCGGGGGTGCTGCGGTCGATCTGTCGAAGGAACTCCAAAAACTCCTTGGCCCTGTGCCGCTGGGTGATACGGCCGATGACCTTACCCGTCAGGATGTCAAAGGCTGCGTACAGACTGGCCGTACCGTGGCGCTTATAGTCATGCGTCCGCCGCTCAATCTGCCCGGGCTTGAGCGGCAGCATGGGCTGTGTGCGGTCCAGCGCCTGGATCTGTGTTTTTTCGTCAACAGATAGCACCAGGGCGTTGTCGGGCGGATTCAAATAGAGCCCGACGACATCGACCACTTTGTCTGCAAAGTGCGGGTCGTTACTGATCTTGAAGGTTTTCAACCGGTGCGGCTTGAGGTCGGCAGCAGCCCACACCTGTGCGACCTGCCAGATGCTGACCCCAGCGTACTTGGCCATCAACCGTAGGCTCCAGTGGGTAGCTTCGCGCGGGACTCGCTGGGTCGTCAGCGTCAGGATTTCCTTGATCTTCGCTTCGTTGAGCTTGCGAGGCGCTCCACTGCGCCGCAGGTCACTCAGCCCCTCCAGACCGGTCTCCTGGTAGCGTTTACGCCATTTGAAGACCACTGGCGCAGAGACTTGCAGCTGCTCGCTGATCTCCTTGGGCGTGAGACCGTTGGCCAGCAGCAACAGAATTCTGGCCCGCTGGCCGATGCTCTGAGGCAGCGATCCCATGCGTAACCAGCCTTGCAGCATGTCGGCATCACTGGGACTCAAGAAGAATGGGGCTGCTGGCCGGGCCATATGGGAGCTCAATTCATGACGATAGAGCGCGCAGTATACTGGCTCGGCATTGGATTAACGAATTTTACAGACAGCTCACTAGGCTTAACGATTGACTCCTGATCAGAAGAGTTCCAGAAGTGAATACTCTTATTGTAGGCTGCATCATTATATGAATTATAATCAACTATCTGCTGCCACAGGCTCTTCCCAGGCTTAACATCTATATATCGGCGACGAGAGAAATCTTCCAATGCCGCCCCTGAATCCTCAAATAAATCCGTGTTTATTTCCACATCGCCTACAGCGCTTACCGAAGAGTTCGAATTCAAGAATATAGTGCTATTTGTTGTAAAATTACGCCCAGTAGAAATCCTTGAAGATGGAGAGTCCAGCAACACCTTAGTTGTGAAACTCTCAACCCAGACCAGATGTGATGATAACCCTGCATAACCTGCCGCAGACGAAGAACAACTGTAACAACGAACACCTATAGCACCAGACTTCAACTCAGCAACAGTGTCAAATTTTTCCTTCTTATTTATGATTGAATTCGAAAAAAACATCATATCTCCACCACTTTCTATAGCAGCAGAAATATTCTCGACTGAATTAGAGCGCGCCAACTGATCATTGGCGGCGATGCTTAGCGCCCCTAAGCTGTACACATCGGCATACTTATTGGTGAAATCATTCACACGAAATGCCATATCCCCGCCGCTAAACACCAACCCTCTTTCGTTAAGCAGCGTCGGCGTGTGTATGCGCAGATTTTCCGCACTGCCAAGCGTGCCAAAGTTACTTAGCGCACTGCCGGTAACAACCATATTGTCTGCGGATGTGAGCTTACCGCTGTTACTCAATAGGCCAGCGCTGGTGATAGTTGTTAAACCTCCACCTGCAATACGCGCACTGCTACTGAGGTTGATGCTGCCGGCGCTGAGCGTTAGGTCACCAAGGCTGGTTGCCTGGCCATTGCCGCTGTAAGCACCAGTCAGGTTCAAGCTGAAGCTGCCATCACTGGCCAGCAGGCCGTGGTTGACCCAGTTGCCACCACTGCCACTAAAGGAATTACCAGCCAGCAGTTGGCCACTGGCGGTCTGTGTGAAGTTGCCGATGTTCAACACCAACTGGCCGGCTTGCAGCACGCCACTGTTGATCCAACTGTCTGCTGTGAGGGTGAGCAAGCCACTCGTGCTGAGATCACCACCCGCACCCATGACCTGAGCGGCGCTTAGCCCCAAATTGCCAGTGCCAACGTGCCGGATGTTGCCACCTTCGCTTTGCAAGCTGCTGGAGTTCATCTTGAAGTTAGTGTTGACAGTTTCGATGAGGCCGCTGCGATTATCCAAACTGAGCGCATTGATGCGGGTATCGCCACTGGTTCCAAGAGCGCGCAACCTGCCATGCCGGTTGTCGAGACTGGTAGCTGTCAGGTTCAGGGTGCTGGCACTCTCCAAAATGCCGTAGCTGTTGTTCAGTGCTCCCGAGAGGCCGAAGTCAATCCGCCCCGCTGCTACTTTACCGCCCTGGCCGGATGCCACGCCCTGGTTGTTGAAGTCACCCGCAATGACTTTGAGCAATTGGTGGGCGTAAAGGCCGCCGCCCTGGTTGTTAAAGGTGGCCGTACCAATATCTATCAACGTGTCGCCAGACAACGCTGAGAGATGTCCGCTGCGGTTGTCTAAACCCTTGGCGTCGATTGCCAGGGATTGCGCCTGGGTGGTACCGGCATCGTTATCGAATAGGCCAGTGGTGACCAGTTTCAACCAGCCTGTAAGGCTGCTGAGAACACCGGAACTATTGTCCACTGCGCTGGATTCTTGCAAATCGAGGTTGCCTGCAAGGCTTTCGATACGGCCGTTTTGGTTACTCAGCTTGCCATCCAGATCGACGGTCAGATCCTGTTGGCTGCTCAGCGCACCACCGTTGTTATTCAGACTCTGAGCCTCGATATCGAGGGCGCCCAGCTGGGTATGGATGAGACCATCAGAGCTGTTGTTCAGTGCCCCCGTGAGCAGCACGCTGAGACCATCGCGAGCCGCCAGAGTGCCGCCATTGGCATTGTTTAGACTGCTACCAGTAAGACTGAGCAAGTTCTGGCTAATGAGGCTTCCGCCCTGATTGTCTACAGCAGCGGCCTTGAGTACCAGCGGGCCAGCGCTGGCCAGTTTGGCCTGCTGGGTGTTGATCAGATTGCCCGCGAGGGTCAGGGTCAGAGCCGCATTGCTGGAGAGCTGGCCGGCGCTGTTATCCAGGCTGCTGGCGGTCAGGCTTGCGGCCTTCAGGCTGCCGATCTGCCCGCTGTGGTTGTTGACTGCACCTGCGCTTGCACTCAGCGCGCCTTGGCTGTCGATCAGACCGCCATCCTTGTTATTCAGCGCGCCACTGAGGCTCAGTTCAAGGTCACCTTCGCTGGAGAGGATGTCCTTGCCGCTGTTATTCAGGCTGCCAGCATCGACGCTGAGCGTGCCCTTGCTGACCAGTGCACCTTCACCGCTGTTGTTCAGCACACGCTCGCTGCCGCTCAGTTCGACCTTAAGTGCGCCGTTGCGGCTGGAGAGGGTGCCCAGGGCGCTGTTGTCCAGATTGCCGGCTTTCACCGTCAAACCTTGCCAGCCAGAAATCAGGCCACCGGTGGCGTTACGTAAGTTGCCGTTGCCCAGATCGAGGTTAAGGTTGCCGGCACTGATCAAGCGGCCCTGTTCGCCGTTGTCGATTGCGCTGGCGTTGAGGCTATAGCTCTGGCTGCTGGAGATTTCACCGGCGTTGCGGTTATCCAATTTCCCCAGGTTAAGCAGGGTCAAGGGACCTGTGGCGCCGAGCAAGCCGCCGCGGTTATCCAGGTCGCCACCTTTGAAGTCGATGCTCACACCGGCTTCGCCGATCAAGCGGCCCTGCTGTTGAATCAGTTTGTTGACCGTCAGGTGCAGCCTCTGCTTGGCCGAAACTTCGCCGCCGCTAGTGCCTAGATCACGGCTGGAGTCGAGGCTGGCGGCGCTCAGGGTCAGCTGGCTGGCACTGGTGATCAGGCCCTTATCGCGGTTGTCGATGGCGCCGGCGCTGAGCGTCAGCGCCTGTTGGCTGCTCAGCACCCCACCGCGGTTGTCAAGAGCGGCGGTGCTGACGTCCAGTTCGGCCTGGCTGAGGATGCTGCCGCCCTGGTTATTCGCCGCGCCTGTATCCAACTGCAAAGCACCACCGCTGGCCAGCAGGCCATTGTTCGAGTTATCCAGCGACGCACTGGCAATGTTCAGCGCCTTAGCCGCGGAGATAACGCCTTGGTCGTGGTTGTCCAGCTTGCCGGTGAGGCTCACCTGGATATCGCCCTTGCTGGCGAGCACGCCTGCGGCGGAGTTGTCCAGGCTGGCGGCGGCGACTGTGAGCTTGGCGGCAGAGAGCACGCCCTTGAGGTTGTTCAGCAGCGCCTGGGTAATCTGCACTTGCAGATGCTGGCCACTGATCACGCGGCCGGCGCTGTTGTTCAGCTGGTTGGCTTTGAGCAGGAAACTCTGACTACTGGAGATCTCGCCGCCGGCACTGTTGTTGACCGCACCGAGGTTATTCAGCAACAGCGCGCCAGGGGTTGCGATCAGGCCTTTACCACTGTTGTTCAGCGCACCACCTTGCAGGTCGAGGGTCAATGCAGCTTCGCTGATCAGCTCACCGCTGGCGTGTTGATCGAGACCGGTCGCGGTGACCTGCGCATCGCCTTTGGCTGCGATCAGCCCCTGCTCGTAGTTGTTGATCTGGCCCGCCGTGACCTTCAAGCCAGCGCCGCTGGTGATCAGACCCTTGCTCTGGTTATCCAGCTGCCCAGTACCGATGGTCAACGCTTGTTTGGCGCTGATGATGCCGCTATTGCTGTTGTCCAGACGGCTGTTGCTAATCGTCAGTTGGCCATCGCTGACCAGCTTGCCGCCCTGGTTGCTCAGGCTGCCGCCACCGACTTCCAGCTTAGTGGCGCTGGAGAGCAAGCCACCGACACTGTTGTTCAAACTGGCCGCGTTAACTGTCAGGCTGCCGCCGCTGAGCAGCGCGCCCTGTATCTGGTTCTGGAGTTCACCAGTCAATTGCACGCTCAGCGCCTGCTGGCTGCTCAGGGTGCCCGCGTCGCGGTTATCTAGGCTGTCGCCGATCAGCACCAGGCTATCGCGACCGGCGAGCAAACCCTTGGCGTTGTTCAGCAGGCGCTGGACAGTCAGGGTCAGCCCTTGGTCGCCGATAATGGTGCCGGCGCCGCTGTTGTCCAGCAACGCAGTTGGTTGCCCGCCAGCAGCTTTTACCCGAACGCTGGCTTGGCCCTGGGTGAAGATTTCGCCGCCGCCATTGCACAGCAGCTTGCTGGCGCTAATATCCAGCCCCTTGCTGGCAGCGATCAGGCCGCCCTTACGGTTATCGATACTATCGGCCACCAGGGTCAGTTTGCCCTGGCTGAGTAGCTCGCCGGCCTGTGTCGCGACGTCGCCCTGCTGGCTCAGCTCGCCGACGCTAATCGCCAGGTCGCCCTTGGCGGCCACCTGGCCACGGTCGCCGTTGCGCAGTTCGGCGGCATCGAGGGTCAGCTTGCCATCGGCGACCACGGTGCCTTGGCTGCGATTGTCCAGCACAGTGTCCACGCTGACGCTGAGATCCGCCTTGCCGCTGACCTGGCCGCCACGGTTGTCGAGGCTCTTGCCATCAATGCTCAGGTGTTGTTTCGCGGCGATCAAACCACCCTGATTATTCAGGTTTCGCCCCTCCAGGGTGACGGAAGCCTGGCTAGAAATTTCGCCACCCTGGTTGTGCACATCGGCCCCGGCAATGACACGCAACCCATTAGCGCTAGCGATCAGGCTGCCACGGTTATCCAGCTCATCGACGCCGACTGCCAGGTTGCCTTGGGACACGATGCGGCCCTCAGCGCCGTTGCTCAAGCCGGCGGCAGTGAGGTTAGTGTTGGCTTTACCACTGAGGGTGCCGGCACGATTATCCAGCAGTCCCGCCACAGTGCTACTCAGCTCGCGGCTGGCGATCACGCTGCCACTGTTGCGCAGGCCGCCACCTATCAGGGTGATATCGCCGTTCAGGTTGCGGCTGTTGTCGGCGTTCACACCGGCTTCGATAAGGCCCTGGTTATCCAGTTGGCCACCCTTCAGCTTGATGCTGTCGCGGGCCGCCAAGCTCTGCCCCTGAGCGAGGGTCAGGCCCTGCTGCGCCTGCGCGTCAACATGACGCCCAGCATAGGCCTTACTGGTTAGCGCGATGCTCTCGCCCGTGAGGCGGATGTCACGGCTGGCTGCAGCCTGCGCCAGACGAAGCTGACCATTGGCGTCGATCTGAATATCACCGGCACTGGCAGCCATATCGCCAGCAAGCTTTACCCCAACGCCTTGTTCGGTACCGACTAGGCGAATTGCGCCGGCGTACATCCCCCCAGCGCTGAACTGTCGATGGCCAGTTGCGGTTTGGCGCTGCCATCATCGGCTTTGGCGGCTGCAGTGAGGTTGGCGGCGTCAACCTCGTTACGCCCGGTAATCACATTCAGCTGGTTGGCATGCAGTTCGGCGTTGATCTGCGCACTGCGGGTAATCAGGTCAAACTGGCTGACATTGCGCGCATTAAGGCCCGCGCCTTCGATGCTGATCTGCCCGCCATCGACATCAAAGCGATCCAGACGCCCGCCTTCGACAATCGGCTTGCCGGTGCTGAGGGTGACGCGCGGGGTATTGATAAAACCGCAGCCGTCGCAGCTGATGCCATGCGGGTTAGCGACGATGACCGCAGCGGACTTGCCGGCCACTTCGGTGTAGCCCTTGAGCTGGCTGGGGCTACCGCCGTTGACCTCATTGAGGATGATATTCGCCGCCCCACCCTTGAGGTTGGGGTTACCCATCACATAGCCGCCCAACTGCGTCTGCACCACGACCTGGGCGCTGTTGTTGAGAATCAAGCCCTGCTGACTGACGTTGAAGTCGGTGAATTTGTTGTGCGACAGGCCACTGCCATTCGGCGTGGCGATATTGACCATGGGCACGCCATTAGCTGCCTGGGTTACCACAGCATTGCTGCCGGCCTGGGCATCCAGCGCCAGTTCGGCCGCCGTAGAAACAATCGGGTTAAGGAACAGTACGCCGATCAGGACACAGGCAATGTTTTGGAAAAATGGCGTGCGAACGTCCATGTAATAACTCCAACCCGTAGGGCTATAAAGCAGAAATCAGAAAAATCAGAAGAACAGGTCGCCCCGGAAATACACCGGATGCTCCTGACGCTCGATGGCGTCCGGGCGTTCCAGTGAACGGGCGAAGGTCACCGATGCGGCCAGATGCTGACCGCGAGCACTCAGCTCAATGGCGTTGCCAGAGAGGCGACCGTGCTGGTCCGGGTTGTAACGCCCGCCGCTGATCACGCCCATGTCGTAGGCGAATGCCACGCCGTACTCACTGACAAAGGGTTGCAGCGGTTGCCAGCTCACCGCCTTGCGCCAGCGCACTTGGTTGCGCCAGTAGGCGCCGCTATCGCCGGACAGCGATTGCTCCTTGAAGCCACGCACCGAACTCAGGCCGCCGACGCTGATGCGTTGCGGGCTGTACAGCACATCTTCACTGCGTTGGCCGTTAGCCAGGCTGTCGAAGCTGAACGACTCGCCCCACAGCTGAAACGGTTGCAGGTAGCTCAGGGGCAGACTGTATTTGTTGTACCGCGCCACCGGCTGACCGCCATGTGGGCTGCCGCTGCGCTGAGCATCAAATGCGCCGGTGCCGTGTTGCCAACCGAGGTCAGCGTTGACGAAGGCACTGCCGATACGTCGACCATGGTTAAAGCCCAACTGCGCTTCGGACAGACGCTGGCTGGAGACATCAATCAGATTGCCGAGGATAAAGTTGTTGCTGCGCAGATGACTGACGCCCAGGCTGGCGGCGGTTTTGCTCAGGCTGTCGCGGTGCAGCACACGTTCGGCACGCAAGGCGTGGGTTTTGCTGTCGCCATCCTGATCAAAGGCAAAACCGTTGGCTTCGCTTTCGGTGCGGTAGTAGCTCTGGCTGTAGCTGTAATTGAAGGTCCACCAGCCATACGGCAGGCTGTAGTTGAGGCTCTGGTTGTGAGAATGGCGGTAACTGTCGCTGACTGCATCGCGGCCGGCACGCAGGCTTAACTGATCCGCCAGGCCCAGCGGGCTGTCCCAATCCAAACCCAGCCCCCACTGCTGCTCACCGGTACTCAACTGGCCATCGTTATGCCGCGCCAGGCTGACACGCCATGGCTTGCTGCGCTGACCTTGCAGCTGTACGCGGCTACCACCAACCTGCTCACCGGGTACCAGTTCCAGCTGTGCCTGACGCGACGGCAAACGATTGAGTTGCTCGACCAGTTGCTCCAACTCGCGCAGGTTCAGCACGCGCTCGGTTGCACCAGGAAAGCTCATGGCCAGCTCACGATCCGAAGCCAGCTCCGAGCTGTTCAAGCCTTCCAGCTGCCCCTCGACCACCGTGACCTGCAGAATGCCGCTGGCCAGATCTTGCTGCGGCAGGTAGGCACGCGTGGTGACATAACCACGACCGAGGTAGTGATTGGTGATGTCCTTAAGCAGCTGATTGAGCTGACCAACGCCCAGACATTGGCCGTTGTAGGGTTTGAGAATGCTGGCCTGATCGGCTGGGCTGAGCAGCGTGGCGCCGACCAGATTGATCTGTTCGATGGCAAAGCAGCGCTGGTCTTCAGCAACGGGTTGCGCGGGTAGTTGCTCGACCTTGCCAGGCAATTGGCGCAACTCATCCAGGCGGCGCTCCTGTTCTTGCAGCAGACGCTCCTGACGTTCACGGATAAGGTCACGATCACCTGGCGTTTGCGCCAGCGCAGCAGCGGGAATAAGGGCACACATCAGCCAAACGGCCAAAAAATGGTCTGGAGCCATTTTTAACGTCGCGCGGCGACGGCACGCAGGGTGGCTGCCAAGGGTGGCAGACCATAAAGGGTTACTACGAAGGGACATGCCTTCAATCCTTTGAATAGCGAATTAACAGAGGAAAATGCGGCGCGCATTAGAACACATGGCGAGTTGCCATCACCCACATCACGCGTGAACCACATCACAGAACCGGCCGCTCATCCTGAACTTCTGACACCGGTTACTGTCGCGACGAACCTTACACAAGGCGCCCACGATTGAGAAGCAGCACAGCTAAATACCAGGCATAAAATCGTTGAGAGCATTATTTAATCGTCATACAGGGGAGTGGCCACACGCGGCGACAGCCCAATAAAAAAGCCCCCGCAGGCTCGCGCCGGCGGGGGCTTTTTAGTTAGCTAGCACTGGATCAGTTCTTGGCTTTCTTGGCAGCGCGGGTGCGCTCGCCTTCGTCGAGGATCTTCTTGCGCAGACGGATCGACTTCGGCGTGACTTCGCACAGTTCGTCGTCTTGGATGAATTCCAGAGCCTGCTCCAGGGTGAAACGAACAGGTGGAACCAGAGCGATGGTTTCGTCTTTACCGGAAGCACGCATGTTGTCGAGCTTCTTGCCTTTGGTTGGATTAACGCCCATGTCGGTGTCACGGCTGTTCAGACCAACGATCTGACCGTTGTAGATCTCTTGACCGTGCTCAACGAACAGCTTGCCACGCGCCTGCAGAGTTTCCAGGGAGTAGGTCAGTGCCTTGCCGGTTTCAACCGAAACCAGTACGCCGTTCTGACGGCCAGACATTTGACCGGACTTCATGGTGTCGTAACGATCGAAGATCGAGGTCAGGATGCCAGCACCGTTGGTCAGGGTCAGGAACTGGTTACGGAAACCGATCAGACCGCGAGCAGGGATGCTGTATTCCAGACGTACACGGCCCTTGCCATCCGGCACCATGTTGGTCAGGTCGCCTTTACGCAGGCCCATCTCTTCCATGACCTTGCCCTGGGATTCTTCCGGGGTGTCGATGGTGACGTTTTCGAACGGTTCGTGCTTCACGCCGTCTACCTGACGGATGATCACTTCTGGACGACCAACACCCATTTCGAAGCCTTCGCGACGCATGGTTTCGATCAGTACCGAGAGGTGCAGCTCACCACGGCCGGAGACCTTGAACTTGTCAGCCGAGTCGCCTTCTTCAACGCGCAGAGCAACGTTGTACAGCAGCTCTTTGTCCAGACGCTCTTTGATGTTACGGCTGGTGACGAACTTGCCTTCTTTACCGCAGAACGGCGAATCGTTGACCTGGAAGGTCATGGATACGGTTGGCTCGTCGACGGTCAGCGGCTTCATCGCTTCAACATTGTTGATGTCGCACAGGGTGTCGGAGATGAACAGCTGGTCCATACCGCTGACGCAGACGATGTCGCCGGCAGTGGCTTCTTCAACGTCGATACGGTGCAGACCGTGGTGACCCATCAGCTTGAGGATACGACCGTTGCGGCGCTTGCCGTCGGCGTCGATGGCAACCACTGGGGTGTTTGGCTTGACCTTGCCGCGAGCAATACGGCCAACACCGATAATGCCGAGGAAGCTGTTGTAGTCCAGTGCCGAGATTTGCATCTGGAACGGGCCGTCGATATCAACCTTAGGCGACGGTACGTTGTCGACGATGGACTGATACAGCGGGGTCATGTCTTCAGCCATGGCGGTGTGCTCCAGACCGGCAATGCCGTTCAGGGCCGAGGCGTAGACAACTTTGAAGTCCAGCTGCTCTTCGGTGGCGCCGAGGTTGTCGAACAGGTCGAAGATCTGGTCCAGAACCCAGTCCGGACGTGCGCCTGGACGGTCAACCTTGTTGATGACCACGATTGGACGCAGGCCGGCTTCGAAAGCCTTCTTGGTCACGAAACGGGTCTGTGGCATCGGGCCGTCTTGGGCATCAACCAGCAGCAGCACGGAGTCAACCATCGACATTACGCGCTCAACTTCACCGCCGAAGTCGGCGTGGCCGGGGGTGTCGACGATGTTGATGTGGTAGCCGTTCCAGTTGATCGCGGTGTTCTTCGCGAGAATGGTAATGCCGCGCTCTTTTTCCTGGTCGTTGCTGTCCATCACGCGCTCGTCGTTGAGCTCGCCGCGCTCGAGAGTGCCAGACTGACGCAGAAGTTTGTCTACCAGGGTGGTCTTACCATGGTCAACGTGGGCAATGATGGCGATGTTGCGTAGATTTTCGATCACGTGTGTATCTCGATCAGAGGATTCGGTGTGCCGCTTAGTCTAGGCGGCGAGTATTAACTAATTGCGATTTCTGCCAGGCGGCGTGCGTGTTAATCACGCCGCCTGTAGGTCGGGAGGGCGATGGCGGATACTGCCACCATTCAACCCGGGCATCTTATGTCGGACGATAAACGCGCACATTGGCATGCCCCTCACTCAGCAAGTGGTGGGCGTGCAAACGACTCATCACACCTTTATCGCAATACAACAGGTACTGGCGCGCCTCATCCAGCTCCTTGAACTTGCTGTTCAAGGCATAGAACGGCAGCACCATGACCTCGACGCCAGGCAGGGCGAGCGGCTCGTCCTCGGCGGCATCGGGGTGGCGAATATCGATGACCACATGGCTAGCCAGGGCTTCGCTGACTTCCTCGACCTGCACGTCCTTGCCCAGCTCATCGATCACTTTGTCGATCGGCAGCAAGGTCGCACGTTCCAGGGCGCGCTCGAGAATGGCCATGTCGAACTGGCTTTCCTCGTGCTCAATGCGCAGCTTCTTCGCCTTGGTGGTCGGATTGACCGAAATCACCCCGCAATACTCCGGCATATGCTTGGCGAACTCGGCGGTGCCGATGCGCGTAGCAGTGTCGATGATGTCTTGCTTATGGCTGGCGAGCAGGGGACGCAGCACCAGCATATCGGTGGCCGAGTCGATCACCGCGAGGTTCGGCAGGGTCTGACTCGATACCTGAGAAATCGCCTCACCAGTAACCAGCGCATCAATCTGCAGGCGCTCGGCCATACGCGTAGATGCGCGCAGCATCATGCGCTTGAGGATGACGCCCATCTGGCTGTTGTCGACCTTGCCGAGAATCTCGCCCAGCACTTCCTCGAACGGCACGCTGATAAACAGCACGCGCTGCGAGCTGCCGAACTTCTGCCAGAGGTAATGCGCCACTTCCATCACGCCCAGTTCGTGGGCGCGGCCGCCAAGATTAAAGAAGCAGAAGTGGGTGATCAGGCCGCGGCGCATCATCTGATAAGCGGCGACGGTGGAGTCAAAACCACCACTCATCAACACCAGGGTCTGCTCCAGCGAGCCGAGCGGATAACCGCCCAAGCCTTCGTGCTGATGGTGAATAACGAATAAGCGCTGGTCGCGGATTTCCATACGCACGACAACGTCCGGATCTTTCAGCGAGATGCCGGCGGCGCCGCACTGCTGGCGCAACTGGCTGCCGACATAGCGCTCGACATCCATGGAGCTGAACGCGTGCTTGCCGGCGCGCTTGCAGCGCACGGCGAAGATTTTGCCCGGCATCTGATCGGCGAAGTGCAGCTTGCACTTTTCCAGCACATCGTCGAAGTCACCCAGCGGGTATTCATCAACTTGCAGGAAATGGGTGATGCCTGGCGTGCAGCTCAGGCGCTCAATCATCGCCTGCAGGGTTTTCGGCTCACTGATCTGGGTTTCGACTTCCAGGTTGTCCCACACACCACTGACTTGCAGCTGTGGATCAAACTCACGCAAAACCGAACGAATGTTCTTCGCCAGCTGCCGGATAAAGTGCTTACGCACCGGCCGACTTTTAATGGTGATTTCCGGGAAGACTTTAACGATCAGTTTCATGAAAACAGGGGGTGCCGAGGCCGCGAAAAAACAGGGGCGCGGATTATAGCGGAAACTGCTCACGCTTTGATCAAAAATCCTCACCCGACCAAAACAAGCACCATTTAAGTGCACGCATTAAATTTGGCGACCCATAACAGTGCAAATATTTATCAGGCAGCGCCGCGCAGCCCCCGCCAAACCTGAGTTTCAGGCCCCACACCCATTCCTGTGCACTGGCATGCAATTTGCTCCCTTGTGAGGCAGGATGCCCTTGCGGAGTATGCCGCAGCCGTACCGAACTGATTGAGGGCTCATGATTCGAGCCTTATCCACCTGGAGGACAGCATGTCGAAGTCGATTCAACTGATTAAAGAACACGACGTGAAGTGGGTTGACCTGCGCTTCACCGACACCAAGGGCAAACAGCACCACGTGACCATGCCGGCACGCGACGCCCTGGACGACGAATTTTTCGAGCACGGCAAAATGTTCGACGGCTCCTCCATCCACGGCTGGAAAGGCATCGAAGCCTCCGACATGATCCTGATGCCGGTTGACGAAACCGCTGTACTGGATCCGTTCACCGAAGAGCCGACCCTGATCCTGGTCTGCGACATCGTCGAGCCGAGCACCATGCAGGGCTACGACCGCGACCCGCGCTCGATCGCCAAGCGCGCCGAAGAGTTCCTGAAAACCACCGGCATCGGCGACACCGTATTCGTCGGCCCGGAGCCTGAGTTCTTTATCTTCGACGAAGTGAAGTTCAAGTCCGATATCTCTGGCTCCATGTTCAAGATCTTCTCCGAACAGGGCTCCTGGAACACCGACGCCGACATCGAAGGCGGCAACAAGGGTCACCGCCCAGCTGTCAAAGGCGGCTACTTCCCGGTTCCGCCGTGCGACCATGACCACGAAATCCGTACTGCCATGTGTAATGCCATGGAAGAAATGGGCCTGGTCATCGAAGTTCACCACCACGAAGTGGCGACCGCCGGTCAGAACGAAATCGGCGTGAAGTTCAACACCCTGGTGGCCAAGGCTGACGAAGTTCAGACCCTGAAGTACTGCGTACACAACGTGGCCGATGCCTATGGCAAGACCGCGACCTTTATGCCGAAGCCACTGTACGGCGACAACGGTTCGGGTATGCACGTACACATGTCCATCTCCAAAGATGGCAAGAACACCTTCTCCGGCGAAGGCTATGCCGGCCTGTCCGATACTGCCCTGTATTTCATCGGCGGCATCATCAAGCACGGTAAAGCACTGAACGGCTTCACCAACCCGTCGACCAACTCCTACAAGCGCCTGGTCCCAGGCTTCGAAGCTCCAGTAATGCTGGCTTACTCGGCGCGTAACCGTTCGGCTTCGATCCGTATCCCTTACGTTTCCAGCCCGAAAGCTCGCCGCATCGAAGCACGCTTCCCGGATCCAGCTGCCAACCCATACCTGGCCTTCGCTGCTCTGCTGATGGCCGGTATCGACGGTATCCAGAACAAGATCCACCCTGGCGATGCTGCTGACAAGAACCTGTACGACCTGCCACCAGAAGAAGGCAAGCTGATCCCGCAAGTGTGCGGCAGCCTGAAAGAAGCCCTGGAAGAGCTGGATAAAGGTCGTGCGTTCCTGACCAAAGGCGGCGTGTTCTCCGACGACTTCATCGACGCTTACCTTGAGCTGAAGTCGGAAGAAGAAATCAAAGTACGCACCTTCGTACACCCGCTGGAATACGACCTGTACTACAGCGTCTAATCCCGCACGCAACACAAGAGGCCACCTTCGGGTGGCCTTTTTGCGTCTGGCGCCTGGCACAAGCCACCTTTCACCCCGCAGTTTTCTGCGCTGGTACACGCCCGGCCATCAACACGCTTGCCAGAGCGCTTCACCAGTGCAAGTCTTAGGGCACATTACTAGGGAGAGTCAGGCATGCGCCCTCTACTTATCTGCCTGCTGCTGGGCCTGGCGTTGCCGGCCAGTGCGCAGATCTACAAATACACCGACGCCAATGGCAACACGGTATTCACCGACCAGCCACCGGAAGGCCAGGCGACACAGAATGTCGAGCTGCCGAAAACCAATAGCGTGTCGATGCCAGTACCCAGCCTGCCCGCAGCAACTACCCCCGAACCCGTCGACAACACCGCGCCTTACAGCACCCTGCAGCTGACCGGCATCCCCGACGATGAGGCCATGCGTGCCAACAACGGCACCTTCAGCGTTGGCGTGGATATCCAGCCGCGCCTGGCCACCAACCATCGCCTGCGCCTGCTGCTCGACGGCAAGCCACACGGCCAGCCAAGCAACGTACCGCGCCTGCAGATAAGCAATGCCGATCGTGGCGAACACAGCCTGGCTGTGGAAGTGCTCAGCGGCGAGCGAGCGATCCAGCAGAGCGCCACGGCCACCTTTACCGTACAGCGGGTCAACACCAGCAGCCCGGCCCTGCGTCCGCCCCCACCAAAACCCAAGCCAGCCCCCTGACTATGCGCAATCTGCTGTTGTGCGGCCTGATGCTGCTCGCTCTACCTGCCGTTGCGCAGGTCTACACCTATATAGATGCCGAAGGGAATCGCGTCTTCACCGATAAGCCCCGCTCGGGCGATGCCGAACGCGTCGAGCTGGCGCCCAGCAACTCGATGCCGACCATCCAGACGCAAACGGCGCCCCTAATTGAAGCGCCACCCGAACCAAGCCAGCGCTACAGCCTGCTGCGGATTCTGGTACCACAGCCCGATGCGACCATCCGCGACAGCGCCGGCAACCTGATTGTCAGCGTCAACAGCGAACCGAAACTTTTCCCCCAACACAACTATCGCCTGCTGCTGGATGGTGTACAGGTGGGCGAAGTAGGTACTAGCCCAGTGTTCCCGCTGGAAAATATCGACCGCGGCACCCATCAGCTGGCGGTAGAAATCATCGACCAGCAGGGACGCATCATCGAGCGTACGCCCACTCAACCGTTCCACATGCTGCGCATATCCCTGGCACAGAAGCGCAAGGTCAATCCCTGCAAGAAAGCCGATTACGGCGTGCGCCCGGAGTGTCCACTGAAGGACAAGCCGCCGGAAAAGAAAGACATTCCTTTCGTTCCATTTATCTAAACCGGCATTGCGCACCAAAGCAGTGCGCATATTGCCCGGCATTTCTATACTCTCCCTGTTTTGGGTCGCCACGCACGACCCGGCTGCGCTGAAAAGCAGCTAATTCCCGGCATCCCACGGCCAAACACGCTTCTTTTCGGGGCTTTGGTTTGCTTCTTGCATTTTCCAGCTGCATTGCTGGAACCCAAGGGTCTGCTGACATCCCATATGATCATCAACGACGCACTGCACCGCCTGCTGCTGGACAACCTGACCACTGCCACGCTGCTGCTCAACGACGACCTGCGTCTTGAGTACATGAACCCGGCAGCGGAGATGCTCCTGGCCGTCAGCGGCCAGCGCAGCCACGGGCAATTCATCAGCGAGCTGTTTACCGAATCCAGTGAGGCGCTGAGCGCCCTGCGCCAGGCCGTTCAACAGGCCCACCCGTTCAACAAACGCGAAGCGGTGGTGACGTCGGTCAGCGGCCAGACTCTGACTGTCGACTACGCGGTGACGCCGGTGCTCAGCCGTGGCGAAACCCTGTTGCTACTAGAAGTGCATCCGCGTGACCGCCTGCTGCGCATCACCAAGGAAGAGGCGCAGCTGTCCAAGCAGGAAACCACCAAACTGCTGGTGCGCGGCCTGGCCCATGAGATCAAAAACCCGTTGGGTGGCATTCGCGGTGCGGCGCAATTGCTGGCGCGCGAGCTGCCCGAAGAAAGCCTCAAGGACTACACCAATGTGATCATCGAGGAGGCCGACCGGTTAAGAAACCTGGTCGACCGTATACTCGGTTCGAACAAGCTGCCATCCCTGGCACTGACCAACGTGCATGAAGTGCTCGAACGTGTCGGCAGTCTGGTGGAAGCGGAAAGCCAGGGCAGCATCATTTTGGTGCGCGATTACGACCCAAGCATTCCGGATGTGCTGATCGACCGCGAACAGATGATCCAGGCGGTGCTGAATATCGTGCGCAATGCCATGCAGGCGCTGTCCGGGCAAAGCGATCTGCGCCTGGGACGTATCACCCTGCGCACCCGCACTCTGCGCCAATTCACCATTGGTCACTGCCGCCATCGCCTGGTGACCAAGATCGAGATTATCGACAACGGCCCCGGCATTCCGCCCGAGCTGCAGGAAACCATCTTCTACCCCATGGTCAGCGGGCGTGCCGACGGCACCGGCCTGGGCCTGGCTATTACCCAGAACATCATCAGTCAGCACCAAGGTCTGATCGAGTGCGAGAGCCATCCTGGCCACACCGTGTTCTCGATCTTCCTGCCGCTGGAACAAGGAGTAACTCCGTCATGAGTCGCAGTGAAACCGTCTGGATTGTCGATGACGACCGCTCCATCCGCTGGGTCCTGGAAAAGGCCCTGCAACAGGAAGGCATGACCACCCAGAGCTTTGACAGTGCTGATGGCGTGCTCAGCCGACTAACCCGCCAGCAGCCGGACGTGATTATTTCTGACATCCGCATGCCGGGTGCCAGCGGCCTCGACCTGCTGGCGCGCATCCGCGAGCTGTATCCGCGCTTGCCGGTGATCATCATGACCGCCCATTCCGACCTGGACAGCGCGGTAGCGTCCTATCAGGGCGGCGCGTTCGAATACCTACCCAAGCCGTTCGACGTCGACGAGGCGGTGTCGTTGGTCAAGCGCGCCAATATGCATGCGCAGGAGCAGCAGAGCCTGGCCGTGCCGGTCGAGCAGCCACGTACACCTGAGATCATCGGCGAAGCGCCGGCCATGCAGGAGGTGTTCCGCGCCATCGGTCGCCTGTCGCACTCCAACATCACTGTACTGATCAACGGCGAATCCGGCACCGGTAAAGAGCTGGTAGCCCACGCCCTGCACCGCCATAGCCCGCGTGCCGCCTCACCGTTTATCGCACTGAACATGGCAGCGATCCCCAAGGACCTGATGGAGTCCGAGCTGTTCGGCCACGAAAAAGGCGCGTTTACCGGCGCGACCAACCAGCGCCGCGGCCGCTTCGAACAGGCCGACGGCGGCACCCTGTTCCTCGACGAGATCGGCGACATGCCGGCCGACACCCAGACCCGTCTGCTGCGCGTACTGGCCGACGGCGAGTTCTACCGGGTCGGCGGCCACACCCCGGTCAAAGTGGACGTGCGCATCATCGCTGCTACCCACCAGAACCTGGAAAGCCTGGTGCAGGCCGGCAAGTTCCGTGAAGACCTGTTCCACCGCCTCAACGTGATCCGCATCCATATTCCACGCCTGTCGGATCGCCGCGAAGACATCCCCACGTTGGCTCGGCACTTCCTCAGCCGCGCCGCGCTGGAACTGGCGGTCGAGCCCAAGCTGCTGAAAAGTGAAACCGAAGACTACCTGCAACAACTGCCGTGGCCGGGCAACGTGCGCCAGCTGGAAAACACCTGTCGCTGGATCACCGTCATGGCTTCGGGTCGTGAGGTGCATGTCGACGACCTGCCGCCCGAGCTGCTCAGCCAACCGCAGGAAAGCGCGCCTGTCAGCAACTGGGAGCAGGCGCTGCGCCTGTGGGCCGATCAGGCGCTGGGGCGCGGTCAATCCAGCCTGCTGGATACTGCCGTGCCGGCTTTCGAGCGGATCATGATCGAAACCGCGCTCAAGCACACCGCCGGTCGCCGCCGCGACGCCGCCGTGCTGCTGGGCTGGGGCCGCAACACCTTGACGCGCAAGATCAAGGAACTGGGCATGAACGTCGAAAGCGCCGATGACGAGGACAGCGACGACTAGCAAGCCGTTGAAAAACGTTGGCAAGGTAGTCAGCTCAAGGCAAAAACAGGCGAGGAAGCGGAGTGTACGAGCTGTACATGAGCATTCCGAACCTGTTTTTAACGCCGTGATGGCAACGCAGGTAGTTTTTCAACAGCCTGCTAAACCACTCACGCACCGCAGCATGCAAAACGGGCCCATAGGGCCCGTTTTTATTTACGCCGGCCAGCAACTGAAAATGCGCCAGAGCAATGCACTGGCATCGATCAAGTGCACAGCGGCGGTTCACCCCCCTGCGCGCGCGTAGCGCCCAACGCGGCCGATAGATACCCGTAAACTCAGTATTTACGCGGCCCGCAGCCAACGTAATAAAACTGGCACACAGCCTGCATAGACTCAAGCAATCCCAGTTTTGGGGACCTTGGTACAGGCAGGCCGGGGATTCCCCTCTTTTATTGCTCCACCAGGCTGACCATCAGCCGCCAGCGCCCGTCCACCTCCTCAGCGCGCCACTCGCCGCGCAATGGGCGGGCTGCCACCACTCTCAGCAGTAAATCCCGTCTCTCTCGCTGCAAACGCCAATTGGCCAACTTCCCTTGCACATGCAACTGACCGTGTTGCTGGCGACCAAAACTCTGCAGGCGCAGGATAAACACCCCACCGGCATGCTCCTCGCGCGGCACCGGTTCGACGTTGAACCACAGTTCAAGGCCTTGTTCGGTCACCTCCACGCGGTCAAGCCACAGCGGGTCAGGCTGCAGCAGCCGGCCAATCATCAACCCGATTAAAAAACCAAACACCGCCAATGAAGCAATCACCCGCACCCACGGACGGGGGCGCGGGTCTGTAGAATGCTGCTCGTCTTCAAGCTCGGAGCCGCGCATGTTTCACGTCATCCTTTTTCAACCGGAAATTCCGCCCAATACCGGCAACATTATCAGGCTCTGCGCCAACAGCGGCTGCCACCTGCACCTGATCGAACCGCTGGGCTTCGAGCTGGATGACAAACGCCTGCGCCGCGCCGGCCTGGATTACCACGAATACGCCACCCTGCAGCGCCACGCCGACCTCGACAGCTGCCTGGCCAGCATCGGCCAGCCACGCGTGTTTGCCTTTACCACCAAGG
Organism: Pseudomonas anguilliseptica; assembly: GCF_900105355.1. Classification (NCBI taxonomy): domain Bacteria; kingdom Pseudomonadati; phylum Pseudomonadota; class Gammaproteobacteria; order Pseudomonadales; family Pseudomonadaceae; genus Pseudomonas; species Pseudomonas anguilliseptica. The sequence goes on along the minus strand of NZ_FNSC01000001.1, from coordinate 1,919,675 downwards.
GTTCGCAAGCGTTCCACCAGGTCAGCTACCAGCCTGGTGACGCTTTCCTGTTCGGCCCGGAAAGCCGTGGCCTGCCACAGGAAATTCGCGACAGCCTGCCGCCCGAGCAACGCCTGCGCCTGCCGATGCGCGAAGGCTGCCGCAGCCTGAACCTGTCCAATACCGTTGCGGTGGCGGTCTATGAAGCCTGGCGCCAGCAGGGTTTTGCCGGCGCCAATTAAACCGGGCAGCTGTAGAAACCTGCGGCCAAAAAAAACGCCCCGCAGGGCGTTTTTTGTTCCAGCCGCAAATCTTAGTGCGCGGTGGCCGCTTCGCCAGCCTGCTGCATGCGCTGCAGCTCCTGCGCGTAGAGGGCATCGAAGTTCACCGGAGCCAGCATCAGCGCCGGGAACGAGCCACGCACGACCAGGCTGTCCAGGGTTTCGCGGGCATAGGGGAAGAGGATATTCGGGCAGAACGCACCCAGGGTATGGCTCATGGACGCTGCATCCAGGCCCTTGATCAGGAAGATACCAGCCTGCTGAACCTCAGCGATAAAAGCGGTTTCTTCGCCCGTCTTCACGGTCACCGAGAGGGTCAGCACCACTTCGTGGAAGTCGCCATCCAGCGCCTTCTGGCGGGTGTTGAGGTCCATGGCGACGCTAGGTACCCACTCCTGACGGAAGATTTCCGGGCTCTTCGGCGCTTCGAAAGACAGGTCATGTACATAGATACGCTGCAGGGAGAATTGCGGGTTTTGTTCGCCCTGAGCGGCGCCGTTGCTAGCTTGTTCTGTCATGGCAAAGCCTTCTTGTCGTTAGGTACGGATATACAGGGAATTAAGCCTTGAGCAGCGCGTCGAGCTTGCCGGCGCGCTCCAGGGCGTAAAGGTCATCGCAACCACCCACATGGGTGTCACCGATCCAGATCTGCGGCACCGAGGTCTGCCGCGCCTTGCGGGTCATTTCTGCCCGCACATCCGGCTTGCCATCAACCTTGATCTCGTTAAAGGCCACGCCTTTATGAGTCAGCAGCTGCTTGGCGCGGATGCAGTACGGACACCAATCACTGGAGTAAATGACGACAGGTTGCATCTCACTTCACCAGCGGCAGATTGTCACCGCGCCAGCTCGCGACACCGCCAGACAGCTTGGCCGCAGTAAAACCAGCCTTCTTCAGATCACGGCAGACAGCGCCGGCGTGCTGGCCCATGGCGTCGACCACGATAAGGGTCTTGGCCTTGTGCTTGTCCAGCTCGACCATGCGGCTAGCGAGTTTTTCAAAGGGAATATTCAATGCGCCAACGATATGGCCAACGGAAAAATCCTTCTGCCCGCGAATATCCAGCACCACGCCCTGCTCGCTGTTAACCAGTGCAGTCAGCTCGCGGCTGCTCAGGCTCTGCCCGCCCTTGCGTGCTTCGGTGAAGATCAGCAGCGCGAGCAGAGTTGCGAACAAACCGCTCAGGACATAGTGGGTAGTGGCAAATTCAATCAAGTTGGCAAGCATTGTGCGGTTCCGGGGCGGTAAAATGTCGGCCAGTATACACAGCCACACAGGTCGGCCAAACCCCGCCCGGCGGTGACGTTTGCGCCACTTGGCCGTAAAATGCCCCTCCTTTGTTTTCCGCCCATCGACCCAGAGCGAACCAGCTTTATGAGCGCCACGCCCAAACCCCTGGTACTGATCATCCTCGATGGCTTCGGCCACAGTGACAGCCCCGAATCCAACGCCATCATGGCCGCCAATACGCCGGTCTACGACCACCTGCGCGCCACCCAGCCCCACGGCCTGATCTCGGGCTCGGGCATGGATGTCGGCCTGCCGGACGGGCAAATGGGCAATTCAGAGGTCGGTCATATGAACCTCGGCGCGGGCCGCGTGGTGTATCAGGACTTCACCCGGGTGACCAAAGCCATTCGCGATGGCGAGTTCTTCACCAACCCGACCATCACCACTGCAGTCGATAAAGCCGTCAGCGCTGGCAAAGCCGTGCATATCCTCGGCCTGCTCTCCGACGGCGGCGTGCACAGCCATCAGGACCACCTGGTGGCCATGGCCGAACTGGCCGCCCAGCGCGGGGCAGAGAATATCTACCTGCACGCCTTCCTCGATGGCCGCGACACCCCGCCGAAAAGCGCCCAGCCGTCCATCGAACTACTTGACGCCACCTTCGCCAAGCTGGGCAAGGGCCGCATCGCCAGCCTCAGCGGCCGTTATTTCGCCATGGACCGTGATAACCGCTGGGAGCGCGTTGCGCAGGCCTACGACTTGCTGGTTGAGGGTAGCGGCCAGCTCAATGCAGCCACTGCCATCGAAGGCCTGCAGGCCGCCTACGAACGCGGCGAAAGCGACGAGTTCGTCAAGGCCACCAGCATTGGCGGGCCCGTGCGCATGGAAGACGGTGACGCCGTAGTCTTTATGAACTTCCGCGCCGACCGTGCCCGCGAACTGACCCGCGCCTTTGTCGAGCCGGGCTTCAAGGAATTCGAGCGCAAGCGCGTGCCGCAACTGGCCGGCTTCGTCATGCTCACCCAGTATGCCGCGAGCATCCCGGCGCCCAGCGCGTATAAGCCGGAGGCACTGACCAACGTGCTCGGCGAGTATCTGGCGAATAACGGCAAGACCCAGCTGCGCATCGCCGAAACCGAGAAATACGCCCACGTCACCTTCTTCTTCTCCGGCGGGCGTGAAGAGCCGTTTGCCGGCGAAGAGCGCATCCTGATTCCGTCACCGAATGTCGCCACCTACGACCTGCAGCCGCAGATGAGCGCGCAGGAAGTCACCGACAAGATCGTCGACGCCATCGAAAACCAGCGCTATGACGTAATCGTCGCCAACTACGCCAACGGCGACATGGTTGGCCATACCGGCGTGTTCTCCGCCGCCGTGGCGGCGGTGGAATGCCTGGACAGCTGCGTCGGCCGCATCGTCGCCGCGCTGGCCAAGGTCGGCGGCGAAGCACTGATCACCGCAGACCACGGCAACGTCGAACAGATGGAAGATGAAAGCACCGGTCAGGCGCACACCGCGCACACCTGCGAGCCGGTGCCGTTTATCTATGTTGGCAAGCGCTCAGCGACTATCCGCCCAGGCGGCGTGCTAGCCGACGTAGCGCCGACCCTGCTGACCCTGATGGGCCTGCCAGTACCGACGGAAATGACCGGCACCAGCATCGTCGAGCTGAACTAAGCAGCTGCCCGCAAGCCAGGCGCAATGCCTGGTCTGCGGGCCGTCGCAACGTGACGTTAACCATGGCTCCCGGCCATTTTTTAGGCATACTAGGCGCGTTCTTAATTCAGGTGCTGCCAGCCCCATGCTTCGTGCCCTTGCCCTTATTTTCCTGACCCTCCTGCTGACGCCTGCGATCGCCGACGAGAAGAGCGATGCGCAGAAGCAACTGGACGCCGCGCGCGCCGATGTCGCCGAGCTGAAGCAACTGCTGGAAAAGCTGCAGCAGGAGAAATCCGGCGTGCAGAAAGACCTGAAGAAAACCGAAAGCGAGATGGGCCAGCTGGAGAAACAGGTCAAAGGCCTGCAGCAGGACCTGAAAAAGAGCGAAGAAGAGATTCAGCGTCTCGATAGCGAGAAAAAAAAACTCGAGGGCGCGCGCCTTGAACAGCAGCGCCTGATCGGCATCCAGGCCCGTGCCGCCTACCAGAGCGGTCGCCAGGAATACGTCAAGCTGCTGCTCAACCAGCAAAACCCGGAAAAGTTCTCGCGCACCCTGACCTACTACGACTACCTCAGCGAAGCGCGCATGGAACAGCTCGCCGCCTTCAATGAAACCCTGCGCCAGCTAGCCAACGTCGAGCTGGACATCGCCAACCAGCAACGCCAGCTGCTGGAGCAGAAAAGCGCGCTGGATGGCCGCCGCGAACAGCTCGCCAGCGTACGCAAGGAGCGCCAGCTGGCGCTGGCCAAGCTGAACAAGGAATTCTCTGCCCGCGACCAGAAGCTCAAGGCCCGCCAGCAGGAACAAGCCAACCTGGCGCGCGTGCTGAAAACCATCGAGGAAACCCTCGCCCGCCAGGCCCGCGAAGCTGAAGCGGCGCGTCAGCAAGCCCTGCTCGCTGAACGCGAGCAGCCGCGTAGCAGCACTAATCCCGCACCGACGGGTCCACTGGTGAGTTCCGGCGCCAGCTTTGGCGGTCCGTTCGCCAAAGCCCGCGGTAAATTACCCTGGCCGGTTAACGGTCGCGTGGTGGCTCGCTACGGCACACCGCGTGGCGGCGATGCACGAACAAAATGGGATGGCGTGCTGATCGGTGCCTCCGCCGGTAGCCAGGTGCACGCCGTACACGGCGGGCGCGTGGTATTTGCCGACTGGTTGCGTGGCGCCGGGCTTCTGGTCATTCTCGACCATGGCAACGGCTACCTGAGCCTCTATGGGCATAACCAGAGCCTGCTCAAGGACGCCGGCGACGAGGTCAAGGCCGGTGAAGCCATCGCCACCGTTGGCAACAGCGGCGGCCAGAACACCCCAGCACTGTATTTCGCAATTCGCCAGCAGGGCCGCCCGACCGACCCCGCTCAATGGTGCCGCGCACAAGGATAAGTGTTGCGATTACCGATTTAGGACAGGAGTAAGTTCGACATGCCGCATCTGTTCCGCCTCACCGCCCTCGCGCTGGCCGTTACCCTGCTGGGCAGCACTGCCGCCTTTGCCGCGCCCGCCGAAGCACCGGCCACCGCCAACGACAGCGCGCCACTGCCGCTGGACGACCTGCGCACCTTTGCCGAGGTGATGGACCGTATCAAGTCCGCCTATGTCGAGCCGGTCAGCGACAAGACCCTGCTGGAAAACGCGATCAAGGGCATGCTCAGCAACCTTGACCCGCACTCGGCCTACCTGGAGCCGGAAGCCTTTCGCGACCTGCAGGAAAGCACCAGCGGCGAATTCGGCGGCCTGGGTATTGAGCTCGGTACCGAAGACGGCTTTCTCAAGGTGGTCTCGCCGATCGATGACACCCCGGCTTCCGCTGCAGGCATCCAGCCAGGCGACCTGATCGTGAAGATCGACGGTCAGCCAACCAAGGGCCTGTCGCTGATGGAAGCCGTAGAGAAGATGCGCGGCAAAGCTGGCAGCGACATCGAACTGACGCTGGTGCGTGAAGGTGGCAAACCCTTCGATGTCGAGCTGACCCGCGCCGTGATCAAGGTCAAGAGCGTGAAAAGCCAGCTACTCGATGATGGCTACGGCTACGTGCGCATCACCCAGTTCCAGGTCAACAGTGGCGAAGAAGTCGGCAAGGCCCTGGCCAAACTGCGCAAGGAAAATGGCAAGAAGCTGCGCGGCCTGGTGCTGGACCTGCGCAACAACCCCGGCGGCGTGCTCCAGGCGGCCGTTGAGGTCACCGACCACTTTCTCAAGAAAGGCCTGATCGTCTACACCGAGGGACGCATCGCCAACTCCGAACTGCGCTTCAATGCCGACCCGGCTGACGCCAGTGAAGGCGTGCCGCTGGTGGTGCTGATCAACGGCGGTAGCGCCTCGGCCTCCGAAATCGTTGCTGGCGCTCTGCAGGATCACAAACGCGGTGTGCTGATGGGTACCGACAGCTTCGGCAAAGGCTCGGTGCAGACCGTGCTGCCGCTGAACAACGATCGCGCCCTGAAACTCACCACCGCGCTGTACTTCACCCCCAACGGTCGCTCAATTCAGGCTCAGGGCATCGTCCCGGACATCGAAGTGGCGCGCGCCAAGCTGACCCGCGAGCAGGGCGACGAAACCATCAAGGAAGCCGACCTGCAAGGTCACCTGGGCAATGGCAACGGCGGCGCAGACAGGCCAAGCAAAGGCAAGACCAGCACCCCGGTACGCCCACAGGATGACGACTATCAGTTGAGCCAGGCACTCAACCTGCTCAAAGGGCTGAGCGTTACCCGCGGCGACTAGGAATGCGCTTGCAGGTGCAGGCATGCCGGTAAAACTGCAGCAAGAAAAAGCCCGACCTTGATCACTCAAGGTCGGGCTTTTTAATAACGCCTGAAGCTACAGGTAGTTATTGGTCATTTCGTCGATAAAGCCTTCGGCACGCAACTCGTCCAGAGCCTTCTGCAGACGCTGCACCACCTCATCCGGGGTGTCCTTGTTCAGCGCCAGATACAGCTCGGCGTCATTGAAGCGCAATGCGGTATTCAAGCCACTGACGCCTTCCTGTTTGGCCAAATAGCGGCCCACCGGGTCAGTGGTAGCCCACAGGTCGATCTTGCCGCTGAGCAGCTTTTTGATGTTCTCCTGATCACGCAGCGCGTTGACCGGACTCAGGCCCTGGCTTTCCAGGTGCTGACTGACCGCGTCGTTCTTATAGGCACCGATCTGATACTGCCCAGCATCCTTAAGGCTGGCGACGCTCAGGTTATTACCCGGCGCAGCCAACAGCACCCAACCGGTTTTCGCCAATGGCCCCACCCACTTGAACAGTGGCTGACGCTCGGGCGTAAAGGTGGTGGAGAACAGGCCATAGTTGGGCTTGTCCAGGGTCAGGCGATACAGGCGATCCCAAGGGAAGCGCAGGGTCAGGGTGTAATTGATGCCGGCACGCTTGAACATTGCTCGGACGACCTCGGCATTGATGCCGTCGACGCCGTCGTCACGGGCAAAGTTCTTGTCATCCACCGCCATGTTGAACGGCGGGAAGTTCTCGGTCAGCAACACCACTTTGTAATCGGCTGGCAGCTCTGCACGGGCTGCGCAGGCACTCAGAACAAGCCCGAACAACAGGCCGGCTTTCAGGGTTTTCAACATAAGTCATTCCGCTCGCATGAATTGTGATTATGGCTAGCGGCATCCCTGCTCGGGCGATGCCCGGCGACGTATGGTACTTGGCGTCAACCATCCATGGCTGCGAGCCGGTTTATTGCCGACCCGCTGCTGCTACTTATTATAGGTAGTTGTTCAGAATATCTTCGACAAAGCCTTCGCTGCGCATCTTGTCCAACTCAGCTTGCAGCTTCTGTACAACCTCGTCCGGCACCTCTTTGTTCAGCGCCAGATACAGCTCTGCACTATCGAAACGCAGAATGGTTTTTAGACCGGAAAGCCATCCTGTTTTGCCAAGTAGCGCCCCGCTGGGTCACCGGTGGCCCACAGATCAATCTGACCAGCCATCAGCTTCTTGGCGTTTTCTGTGTCGCGCAAGGCAGTAATCGGCTCCAGGCCTTTCTCCACCAGATGCTCAGCAATCGCGTCACCTTTGTAGGCGCCGACCTTGTACTGCTTGGCCTCCTCCAGGCTGTTCAGGGTAATGCTGCTATCGGCCTTGCCGAGCAGCACCCAGTCATCCGGACCAATAGGGCCAACCCATTTGAACAGCGCCTCACGCTCCGGCAGACGCGCCGCAACAAATACGCCATAGCCTGGCTTTTCCAGCGCCAGCTTGTAGATACGATCCCAGGGGAAACGCAGGGTCATGTTGTATTGAATGCCGGCGCGCTTGAACATCTCGCGGATGATATCCACGGCAATACCGTCGATATTGTCTTCCTGAGCGAAATTCTTGCCATTGATCGCCATGTTGTAAGGCGGGAAATTCTCGGTCAGCAGGACCATGCGGTAGTTCGGGTCAATTTCGGCCCGAGCACTGCCCGCGAGTACCATAACTGTGCCAGCGAGGGCGACTAGTAATTGTTTGAACATGCTGTCTCACATCGATAGTTGGGCTGAGCATGCAAGCATACCCAGCACGTCCGACTAAGCCCAGCCCAGGTTTTACGCTGGTAGGGACGCAAGAGGCTTACAGATAACCGTCTTTGATCTTGCCCAGCTCACCTTGAGCACGCATATCGTCCAGGGCTTTCTGCAACTTCTGCACCACATCATCAGGCGTCTCTTTGTTCATCGCCAGATAAAGGTCAGCACTGTTGAAGCGATGCACCACCTTGAGCGCGCCGAGTGGCGACAACTTGGCCTGATAGCGCCCACCAGTTTCATCGGTGGCCCATAGATCAATCAAGCCCTTTTCCAGCTTGTTGAGGTTTTCCTTGTCCTGCAGGCTGGTTTGTACCGTCACGCCACGGTCGATCAGAAACTGTGAAATCGCATCATTGCGATAACCGCCAATCTTGTATGCACCGGCCTGATCCAGGCTGTTCAACGTAATGTTGCTATCGACCTTGGCCAGCAACACCCAGTCGCTCACTACAATCGGCCCAACCCACTTGAACTGCGACTCACGCTCCGGCGTACGAGCAGTGGAGAAGACTCCGTAGCCCTTGTTTTCCAACGCCTGCTTGTACTGGCGATCCCAGGGGAAACGCAGAATCATCTGACACTCAAGCTGCGCCTTACTGCACAGCGCACGCACCGTATCGCTGCTAATGCCCTGCACATCAGCATCCTTGGCAAAACTGCCACCACTGGCCGCCATGCTGAACGGCGGCAGGTTTTCGGTAAGCAGAACCAGAGGCTCTGCGCGAGCCAGGCTGACAGCACACAACAGCCAAACCGCGGTGAATAGCCGGATAGCAGGCATAAGAACTCCGTGTATGGAAAAACCATATATTAGAAAGAGGAGCGCTCAAAGGGGTGCCCAATGCATCGACCTGAGCGCAAACATTCTGATTTTAGCGGGCCAGTCGACATTTTGCTGTCGACTCGCCCGCAGCAGTGGCCGGCAGGACTGCTGGCCACTGCTGCGGGCGAGATTTAGCGCACGACGATGCCGCGAGCGGCCATATAGGCCTTGGCTTCCGGCACGGTGTATTCGCCGAAGTGGAAGATGCTCGCCGCCAGTACGGCCGCGGCCTTGCCTTCGATGATGCCGTCAGCCAGGTGCTGCAGGTTGCCAACGCCGCCAGAGGCGATCACCGGAATACCGACCATTTCGCTGATGGCGCGGGTTACGCCCAGGTCATAGCCGCTCTTGACGCCATCCTGATCCATGCTGGTGAGGAGGATTTCGCCGGCACCGAGGTCTTCCATCTTCTTTGCCCAGAGCACCGCATCCAGGCCGGTCGGCTTGCGCCCGCCGTGGGTGAAGATTTCCCAGCGCGGGGTTTCGCCCGGCTTGGAGACTTTTTTCGCGTCGATGGCGACGACGATGCACTGCGAGCCGAAGCGTGAGGCCGCTTCGCCGACAAACTCCGGGGTGAATACCGCCGCCGTGTTGATCGACACCTTGTCGGCACCCGCGTTGAGCAGGTTGCGAATGTCCTGCACGGTGCGCACGCCGCCGCCGACGGTCAGCGGGATAAACACCTGGCTGGCCATGCGTTCGACGGTGTGCAGCGTGGTGTCGCGGCCGTCGACGCTGGCGGTGATGTCGAGAAAAGTAATCTCGTCTGCGCCCTGCTCGTCATAACGACGGGCAATCTCCACCGGATCACCGGCGTCGCGGATATTCTCGAACTGCACGCCTTTGACCACGCGGCCGTTGTCCACGTCGAGGCAGGGGATGATGCGTTTAGCCAGTGCCATATCGGTATTCCCGTAGGGTGTCGCGGGGCCGCCCAGGCGGAGCGCACCGCCAGAGCAGGCGAATCAGCCTTTGAAGTTGTCGCAGAAGGCCTGCGCTTCAGCCACATCCAGGGTGCCTTCGTAGATGGCCCGGCCGGTGATGGCACCGATAATGCCGGGCGAGCGGGCCAGCAGCAGCTTCTCGATATCGCCGAGGTTGTGGATGCCGCCGGAGGCAATCACCGGGATGCGGCTGGCAGCAGCCAGCGCCGCGGTGGCCTCGACGTTGCAGCCCTGCATCATGCCGTCTTTAGCGATATCGGTATAAACGATGGCGGACACGCCATCAGCCTCGAAACGCTTGGCCAGGTCGGTGGCCTGCACGGTCGAGACTTCCGCCCAACCGTCGGTGGCAACGAAACCATCTTTGGCATCCAGACCGACGATCACCTTGCCGGGGAAGGCTTTGCAGGCGTCGGTGACGAACTGCGGATCCTTCACCGCCTTGGTGCCGATGATCACGTAGCTGACGCCGGCGCGCACGTAGTGTTCGATGGTTTCCAGAGTGCGGATGCCGCCGCCGATCTGGATCGGCAGGGTCGGGTAGCGCTTGGCGATGGCGGTGACCACTTCGCCGTTGACCGGCTGGCCTTCGAAGGCGCCATTGAGGTCGACCAGGTGCAGACGACGGCAGCCGCCCTCAACCCACTTGGCCGCCATGCTCACCGGGTCATCGGAAAACACCGTGGAGTCTTCCATGCGGCCCTGACGCAGACGCACGCAGGCGCCGTCCTTCAGATCGATAGCGGGGATAATCAGCATCGGTTGAACCTGCTCAAGTCGTGTAAATTCGGTGGATCAACTCTTTTCGAGTGCCCAGAGGTCGCTTTCGATGCTCTCGAACCGGTCTTTTAGCACCGTTTGCACATCGAGCACTGCTTGGTTGTAGAACAAGGGGCCACATTTCAAGGCGAAGAAATCGAATAGCTCCTCGGCCTCGAAACCGCCCATCTCTAATTCGAAACGCTCAGCCATGAAATGCTTTAGCTCACGGGCAATACCTGCTCGCTGCTCAACGCTGAACTGGAAAAGCAGTGGCGCATCCTTTCTCACCCGGCTCATTTACCAGCGGCCATCCCAGGCGGCGAAGTTCTGCAGCAGCTGCAGACCGTGGGTGTGGCTCTTTTCCGGGTGGAACTGCACGGCAAAGCGCGAGCCTTCGGCCAGCGCGGCGGCGAAGTCCTTGCCGTAATGACCGCGACCGACCACCTGCTTGGGGTTGCCGGCCTCGATGTAATAGCTGTGCACAAAGTAGAAGCGCGCGAGATCCGGAATGTTGTGCCACAGCGGATGTTTGACCGACTGCGACACCTCGTTCCAGCCCATGTGCGGCACCTTCAGCGGCTCGCCACCTTCGACCATGTCCTTGCCGAAGAAACGCACCTGGCCAGGGAACAGGCCGATGCAATCGACGCCATCGTTCTCTTCGCTGTGCTCCAGCAGCGCCTGCATGCCTACGCAGATGCCAAGAAACGGTCGATCGGCACTGACTTCCCGCACCAGGCTGTCGAAGCCCAGGCGCTTGATCTCGGCCATGCAATCGCGGATCGCGCCAACGCCGGGAAATACCACCCGGTCAGCCTCGCGAATCACCTGAGCATCGCTGGTCACCAGCACCTTGCCGGCCCCTACGTGCTCCAGGGCCTTGGCCACCGAGTGCAGGTTGCCCATGCCATAGTCGATTACTGCAACCGTCTGCATTTACAGGCAGCCCTTGGTCGACGGCATTTGCCCGGCCATGCGTTCATCCAGCGTCACGGCCATGCGCAACGCGCGGCCGAAGGCTTTGAATACGGTTTCAATCTGGTGGTGGGTGTTAGTGCCACGCAGGTTGTCGATATGCAGCGACACCAGAGCGTGGTTGACGAAGCCCTGGAAGAACTCCTGGAACAGATCCACATCGAAGCCACCGACCACGGCGCGAGTGAACGGCACGTGCATCTGCAAGCCTGGGCGCCCGGAGAAGTCGATCACCACGCGCGACAGCGCTTCGTCCAGCGGCACATAAGAATGGCCGTAACGGGTCATGCCCTTCTTGTCGCCGATGGCCTGGGTGAAAGCCTGGCCGAGGGTGATGCCGACGTCTTCCACGGTGTGGTGGTCATCGATATGCAGGTCGCCCTTGCACTGGATATCCAGGTCGATCAGGCCGTGACGGGCAATCTGATCGAGCATGTGCTCAAGGAACGGCACGCCAATATCGAACTTGGCCTTGCCGGTACCATCCAGGTTGATCGAGACCTTGATCTGGGTCTCCAGGGTATTGCGCTCGACGGATGCCGTACGTTCGGCCATCACCAGCTCCAGAAATTGCCCACGGAAAAAGGCTGGCATTATAGGCGGGCATCCACCCAGGCGGCTACCAGCGGCGATCAGAGGCACCGCTATCGAGCACATAGCCTCACACCAGACAACGAACGGAACGCATATGGACAGTATCGACACCCTGATTATTGGCGCAGGCGCCCTCGGCCTGGCCTGCGCCGCACGCCTGACTAGACCGGAGCAGAGCACCCTGATAGTCGAAGCCGAGAACCTGATCGGCAGCCATACCTCCAGCCGCAACTCCGAGGTGATCCACGCCGGCATCTACTACGCCCCCGGCTCGCTCAAGGCCGAACTGTGCCTGGAAGGCCGCGAGCGCCTGTATGCCTGGTGCAACAGCCATCAGGTGGCGCACCGCCAGCTCGGCAAACTGCTGGTGGCGGTGGAAACGGCGGAAATAGCCAAACTCGAACAGCTGCAGCGCAATGCCCAAGCCTGCGGCGTGCATGACTTGCAGCCTATCGAGCAGAACCGCCTGCACGAACTGGAGCCCGCCGTGCGCGGCGTTTGCGCCCTGCTCTCACCCAGCACTGGGATTATCGACAGCCACGCCTATCTGCAATCGCTGCTGGCCGCAGCCGAGCAGCGTGGCGCGCAGCTGGTGCTGCATACCCGCGTCGAACAGCTCGAAGCAAATGGCGATGGCTGGATAGCCCACGGTCAGAGCAACGGCGAGCCGTTCCAGCTCAAAGCCCAACGGGTGATCAATGCCGGCGGCCTGTTCGCCCAGCAGCTGGCCAGCCACACCCCGGGCCTGACGGACGTGCCGCCACTACACCTGTGCCAGGGCCGCTACTTCAGCTACAGCGGCCGTTCGCCCTTCCAGCACCTGATTTACCCGATGCCGGAAGCCAATACCGCCGGCCTTGGCATCCACGCCACTCTGGATCTTGGCGGCCAGCTGCGTTTCGGCCCGGATACTCACTACCTCACGCAGATCGATTATCAGGTCGAGGAAAGCCAGCGCGAGCCGTTCGCCGACGCCATCCGCCGCTACTTTCCCGCCATCGACAGCACGCGCCTGGTGCCTGGCTATAGCGGCATCCGGCCGAAACTCGCAGGCCCCGGGGAACCGGTCGCCGACTTCATTATCCAAACGCCCAATGATCACGGCCTGCCAGGCCTGGTCAACCTGTTCGGCATCGAGTCGCCAGGGCTTACCGCCAGCCTGGCTATTGCCGAGCGCGTGGCGCAAGCCCTGTAAAAGCCGCTTGCAAAATCACCGCGTAAACGGGACTGTCGGCGGTCAAGGTAAAAACGCTGGCGCTATACTCGCCGGCTTGAATTGCTGCACTTCACCATCCAGTTTCTAAACAAGGATTCGCACATGAAAGCGCTCGGCAAAATTCTCGGCCTGTTTTTTCTCGGGCTATTGCTGATCATTGTGGCGCTGGGCTTTGCCCTTACCCACCTGTTCGATCCCAACGACTACAAAGACGAAATCCGTCAGCTGGCCCGCGACAAGGCCAATCTGGAGCTGACCCTCAAGGGCGACATCGGCTGGAGCCTGTTCCCCTGGCTCGGTCTGGAATTGACCGACGCCACCCTCGCCAGCCCCAGCACCCCGGACAAGCCGTTCGCCGACCTGCGCCTGCTTGGCCTCTCGGTACGCGTGCTGCCGCTGCTGCGCAAGGAAGTGCAGATGAGCGACATCCGCATCGACGGCCTCAACCTCAACCTGCAGCGCGACGAGAAAGGCCGCAGCAACTGGGAAGATGTCGGCAAACCGGCCAACGCCGCGACCGCAACAACCGACGCACCAGCAGCGAGCACCGACAGCACGCAGACCGACAGCCCAGCCACCGAGCCCGGCGAAAGCAGCCAGCCGCTGAAACTGGATATCGATAGCCTGATCGTCAACAGCGCGCGCATCGACTACCACGACGTACAGAAAGGCCAGCAATTCAACGCCGAAAGCATTCAGCTGACCACCGGAGCGATCCGCGAAGGCGCAGGCATACCGGTCAAACTCAGCGCCTTCTTCGGCCTCAACAAGCCGGTGCTGCGCGCTCGCAGCGAGCTGCAGGGTGAACTGCGCTTCGATCGCGCCCTCAAGCGCTATCAACTGGAAGACGCCAAGTTTTCTGGTGAAGTGTCCGGCGAGCCCTTCGATGGCCAGACCCTGACCTACTCAGTCCAGGGCCAACTGCTGGTCGACCTGGCCGCCCAGGTCGCCGAGTGGAACAGCCTGAAACTCTCCGCCAACCAGCTGCGCGCCTTGGGCGAGCTGAAAGTCCGCGACCTCGACAAGCAGCCAAAACTCAGCGGCGGCCTGTCCATCGCACCGTTCAACCTGCGTGAGTTCCTCGCCACCATCGGCCAGAAACTGCCGCCGATGAACGATGACAAGACCCTCAACCAGTTCGAGCTGGTCACCCGCCTCAGCGGCACTGACAACAGCCTGACCTTCGAAGACCTCAAGCTAACCCTGGATGACAGCCACTTCAGCGGCCAGCTGGCGATTGCCGATTTCGCCAAACAGGCTCTGCGCGTGCAACTCAAGGGCGACCAGCTGAACCTCGACCGCTACCTGCCCGCGCCATCCAAAGACACCAAGGATGCCGGCGCCGCGCGCCAGGCCGAGGTCAAGGCCAGCGTCGCCAGCGCCGGACAGAGCGGCAGTACGCCGCTGCCCGACGCACCGACCCAGCACGCCTGGAGCAACAGTGAAGTGCTGCCGATCGAGACACTGCGTAAGCTCGACGTACGGCTCGACCTCGGCCTGGATCAGCTCACCGCCCAACAGCAGGTGATCAGCGCCTTCAGCGCCAAGGCGCAGAGCAAGGGCGGCCTGCTGACCCTGCAGGATGTGCGCGGCACTATCGGCAACGGCAGCTTCAATGCCAAGGCCAGCATCGATGTACGCCCGGCTATCCCAATGCTCAGCGTGCAGAAGAATCTCAACAACATCCCGATTGAGCCGTTCCTGAAAAAGCCCGACCAGCCTTCGCCGGTAAAAGGTCTGCTGGATTTCAAAGCCAACCTGACCACCAGCGGCAACAGCCAGCGTGCCTGGGTCGATGGGCTGACGGGCGACGCCAGCTTTATGCTGAATGACGGCGTGCTGGTCGACGCCAACCTGGAACAACAGCTGTGCCGCGGCATCGCCACGCTCAATCGCAAATCCCTGAGCAGCGACCCACGCGGCAAGGACACACCCTTCGAAACCCTGCAAGGCAGCCTGACCCTGCGCAACGGCGTGGCCCACAACCCCGACCTCAAGGCCGTGATTCCGGGCCTGGCCGTCAGCGGCAAGGGCGATCTGGACCTGCGCATCCTCGGCCTCGACTACCGCGTCGGCATCACCGTCATTGGCGACCAGCGCGAAATGCCCGATCCGGCCTGCCAGGTCAACGAGCGCTATGTCGGCATCGAATGGCCGGTGCGCTGCCGCGGCCCGCTGGAAATGGGCGGCAAGGCCTGCCGCCTGGATCAGGACGGCCTGGGCAAGGTCGCCGCCAAACTGGCCGGCAACAAGCTCAGCGAGAAGATTGAAGAAAAACTCGGCGACAAGGTCAGTCCAGAGCTGAAAGACGCACTCAAGGGCCTGTTCAACCGATGAACCCCGAGCAGTTTTCTGACGCGGTACTGAACTGGTACGACAGCCACGGCCGCAAGGACCTGCCCTGGCAACAGGGCATCACGCCGTACCGCGTATGGGTCTCGGAGATCATGCTGCAGCAGACCCAGGTCAGCACCGTACTCGGCTATTTCGACCGTTTTATGGCCGCCTTGCCGACGGTCAATGATCTGGCCGCAGCGCCGGAAGACGAAGTGCTGCACCTGTGGACGGGCCTCGGTTACTACACCCGCGCGCGCAACCTACAGAAAACCGCGCAGATCGTGATGACCGAACATGCCGGCGACTTTCCCCGCGATGTCGACCAGCTCACCGAACTTCCCGGCATCGGCCGCTCCACCGCCGGCGCCATCGCCAGCCTCAGCATGGGCCTGCGCGCGCCGATCCTCGACGGCAACGTCAAACGCGTACTGGCGCGCTATGTCGCCCAGGAGGGCTATCCCGGCGAGCCAAAGGTGGCGAAACAACTGTGGGATGTGGCCGAGCGCTTTACCCCGCACGCCCGAGTCAACCACTACACCCAGGCGATGATGGATCTGGGCGCCACCCTATGTACCCGCAGCAAACCCAGCTGCCTGCTCTGCCCGCTGCAGAGCGGCTGTCAGGCGCACCTGCTCGGCCTGGAGATCCGCTACCCGATCCCCAAACCGCGCAAGGCGCTGCCGCAGAAACGCACGCTAATGCCGATCTTCGCTAACCGCAACGGCGAGGTGCTGCTCTATCGCCGTCCATCCAGCGGCCTCTGGGGCGGCCTGTGGAGCCTGCCGGAGCTGGAGCAAGCCAACGCCATCAGCAGCCTGGCCAGCCGCCACAGCTTGCAGCTCGGCGCACAACGCGAGCTGAGCGGCCTGACCCACACCTTTAGCCACTTCCAGCTGGCCATCGAACCCTGGCTGATCCAGGTCGACGCCGCACCAGCCGCCGTGGCCGAGGCTGACTGGCTCTGGTATAACCTCGCCACCCCGCCGCGCCTGGGCCTCGCCGCCCCAGTAAAGAAATTGCTGAAGCGCGCGGCCGATGCACTCGCAACCCCGAACACTGGAGAAACACCATGACCCGCACCGTACAGTGCCGCAAACACAAGCAGGAACTCCCCGGCCTGGACCGCCCACCGTATCCGGGCGCCAAAGGTGAGGACATCTTCAACAACGTTTCCAAACAAGCCTGGGACGAATGGCAGAAGCACCAGACCCTGCTGATCAACGAACGCCGCCTGAACATGATGAACGCCGAAGATCGCAAGTTCCTCCAGGCTGAAATGGACAAATTCCTCTCCGGCGAGGAATACGCCCAGGCCGAAGGCTACGTGCCGCCCAGCGAGTAACAACAGCGTCGCCTTTGTAGGAGCGGGCCATGCCCGCGATAACTTTGCCGGGCACGGCCTATTCGCGGCCATGGGACTAAGCGTCCCCGCCGCTCCTACGAATCCCTCCCCGGATTGCATCCGAACTCCCCTGCGCCCCACTCACCTGTAGGAGCGGGCTTGCCCGCGATCAGCTCGCCCCACCAGCCCAACCCCCAGCAAAGCCCCTGCCGCAACTAAGCGCCCGTAATAATTAAATATTTTTCAAACTCACGCTTGACACCTCCCCCTCAAATCCGTCTAATAGCGCCCCGTTAGCCCGGGTAGCTCAGTCGGTAGAGCAGGGGATTGAAAATCCCCGTGTCGGCGGTTCGATTCCGTCCCCGGGCACCATTATTATATTTCCACATGCTCACGCATGACTTGGAAAGTCAGAGAAACCGGCCCTTGAGCCGGTTTTTTTGTGCCCGCATAAACTCGGGTGTCTCTACACATTCCCGAGATATAGGGGTACAAATAGGGGTATTGCCCGATTCGATATTGAGCGTACCCCCATGGCCAGAACTGTCATCCCGTTGTCAGGCCCCAAGTGCGAGGCCGCAAAGGCCAAGGACAAGCCCTACAAGCTCAGCGATGGGCAGGGCCTGTATCTGCTGGTGCGCCCGACGGGAAGCAAGGTTTGGCGTCTTAAATACAACCGCCCCAACGGAAAAGAGAACCTCCTGACGTTCGGCGAGTATCCCGCTCTGTCGCTCAAACTCGCTCGACAGAAGCGCGCAGAGGCCAAAGAGCTGCTTGCTCAAGATATCGACCCAGCTGAGCAGGCATCACTGGAAAAAGCGCGAGCAAGCGACGCCACTACGTTCGAAACCATTACACGCGACTGGCACAAGACCCAGCTTAAGCGCGGCAAATGGTCGGCATCTCATGCTGAACGCATCCTGCGGGAGATGGAGGTCGATCTATTTCCTGCGATTGGCAACAAGCCAGTAGAGAGGCTCACGACCCGCGAACTACTGGCCCCCCTCCTGGCGGTCGAGGCGCGAGACGCTCTGGATATGGCTGCTCGCCTCAAGCAACGCCTGTGCGCAGTGATGCGTCACGCAGTGCAGATCGGATTAATCACCTACAACCCCGCCCAAGACCTCACTGGCGCGATTTCGAGTCGCAAGGCGACACATCGCCCAGCGCTGCCGCTAAAGCGTCTGGGAGAACTCCTGGAGAAGTTCCAGAGCTACTCGGGTCGCCCCCTCACTCGCCTTGCGATGCTGCTGACGCTAAATGTGTTCGTTCGATCTTCAGAGCTGCGTTTTGCCCGGTGGAGCGAAATCGATTTCGAACGCTCCATTTGGATAATTCCCTCAGAGCGCAAAGCGATGCCCGGCGTGAAGCACTCTACTCGCGGTAGCAAAATGCGCGATGAACACTTGGTGCCGCTGTCACCCCAGTCCCTATTAATCCTGCGTGAGATTCACGCCATGACTGGTCGAGGCGAGCTCGTGTTCCCCAGCGACTCGGTAGCCAGCAAACCGATGTCTGAAAACACAGTGAACGCGGCCCTTCGCCGCATGGGCTACGACACCAAAGTGGATATCTGCGGGCATGGATTTCGCACAATGGCATGTTCAGCCCTGGTCGAGTCGGGCATGTGGTCACGCGATGCAGTCGAACGACAAATGAGTCACAAGGAGCGAAACGGTGTACGTGCCGCGTATATCCATCGCGCCGAGCACTTGGATGAGCGCCGACTGATGCTCAACTGGTGGAGCAACTACCTCGACGCCAACCGGAACGAGGCAGTGACTCCATTTGACTACGCCAGGCCAAAGGTGGGAAATGTGGTGGAGATCAGACGGGCATAAGAACCGAATTTAAATACCCAATCTTGATTAACAACGTTTCCGAGTACTGCCGCAGAGATCTAGAGAGCATGCCCCTTTCACAAGCCGCGTTGAAATTACTACGAGCGGAGATTCAACACTGCTCAGCGGAAGAATTTATCAATCGACGAACGCACATGCTGACGCTCGTGGATCAAGCGCTGTCCCAAAGGCCTAATCCACAGAATATTATGCAAGGACTGATAGACGCCTTTTGCGAAAATATAACGCTCACGCTTACGTTTACTGACGACGTCAAGGAGGCCCCCTCTACTCGCGAGCAGCTTGATATGCGCCTTGAACGCCTAGGTGATGTCTGCGCATCTGGGCTTGATGGCCCCCAACTACTCTGGCTTTTCTATAAATTGGAGCACATGGCCGCATCCGCCTTATCTGAGCTTGCGATGGTTGCCCAGACCACGAACCCAAAAACGGTAAAAGCTCAGCTAGAACAGGCTTTCTTTCACGGAGAGTGGCGTGATGGGGCCGTGACTGTAGTCAAAGAGCACATCGAAAGTCGCGCCGGGCTATCTCTTCACGAAGAGACACGTAACGGGCAAAGAGTGGTCATTTTTCGAAAAACCCAAGCCATACCGGTCACAACCCCAGAGCTAATACATAACGCAGTTTCTGCTCTAAGGATCCTCTGAAGTAGCCATGCATTTCTGGCTGACGTCAGCCTCTGCTGATTTCGAAAGTGATAAATCGATCAAAAACGATCAGATTACCGGCTCATTTCTGTGTTTTTAGCCGCCGCGAGCACCTCGCGGCAGCCATTTCCAGCATTACGGGCGCACCTCTCCTGCATTCGTCAGTAAATGTCGGCGCGCCATCCACAGATTTGACAGCGCGAATAAAGTCACCAGTTGCGCCGTGTTTTTGACCAGGCCACGGAAGCGCGTCTTCACATAACCGAACTGACGCTTGATCACCCGAAACGGATGCTCGACCTTGGCTCGCACTTGGGCCTTGGCCTTCTCGATTTTGCGCTTGGCTTTGTACAGCGCGCTGCGCTTACCGAGTTTCTTGTAAGTGCTACGCCGTGCTGCAACCTGCCAGATCACTTGACGGCCCTCATGCTCGGGGCGCTTCTCGACACCGGTATATCCGGCATCGCCCCCCACCATGTTTTCCTCGCCGTGCAGCAGCTTATCGACCTGGGTGACATCCGCCACGTTGGCGGCAGTACCCACCACGCTGTGCACCAAGCCAGACTCGTCATCCACCCCGATGTGCGCCTTCATGCCGAAGTAATACTGATTGCCTTTCTTGGTTGAGTGCATCTCAGGGTCACGCTTACCGTTCTTGTTCTTGGTTGAACTCGGCGCGTTGATCAGCGTGGCATCGACGATGGTGCCTTGGCGCAGCGACAAACCACGGTCACCCAGGTAGCCATTGATCACGGCCAGGATGCCGGCAGCCAGTTCGTGTTTTTCCAGCAAGCGGCGGAAGTTGAGGATGGTGGTTTCGTCAGGAATGCGCTCCAGAGTCAGCCCGGCAAACTGGCGTAGGATGGTGGTCTCGTACAGCGCCTCTTCCATCGCCGGATCGCTGTAACCGAACCAGTTTTGCATCAGATGCACTCGCAGCATCGCCATCAGCGGATAGGACGGTCGGCCGCCTTCACCCTTTGGATAATGCGGCTCGATCAAAGCGATCAACCCTTTCCATGGCACTACCCGATCCATCTCGATCAGGAACAATTCTTTGCGGGTCTGCTTGCGCTTGCCGGCATACTCGGCGTCGGCGAAGGTCATCTGCTTCATCGGAAAACTCGGCGGGTGGAGTGCGGATATTTTGCCAAAATCAGGAAGTCTTTTTCAGACCATCCTTAGGTTGGCGGGGCTTTTTATTGGTTGTGATTTTATGTTTGCGACGGCTTAGATCCCGCTTTTGACCTTGCTCCAGATGCACGTGCGTACGCGGTCGATTTTCAGCGGCATGGCTTCCAGGGCGTAGAGGTTGTCCATCGCGTCCTGCGGCGGGTAGACCGTGGCATCGGCTTTCAGCTTGGGGTCGACCAGGCTGTCGGCGGCGCTGTTGCCATTGGCGTATTGCACGTGATTGGTGATCTGCGCGATGACCTCGGGCTGCAGCAGGTAGTTCATAAAGGCGTAGGCGGCCTGCTCGTTGTTGCTGTCGGCGGGCATGGTGACCATGTCGAACCAGATCGGCGTGCCTTCCTTAGGGATCACGTAGTTGATGCTGATACCGTTGTTCGCCTCAGTGGCGCGGTTGTCGGCCTGCATGATGTCGCCGGAGAAGCCCACGGCCATACAGATATCGCCATTGGCCAGGTCGCCGACGTACTTGGATGAGTGGAAATAGCGCACGTTCTTGCGCATCTCCAGCAGCAGCTCTTCGGCCTTTTGGTAGTCCTCAAGGTTCTGGCTGTGGTGCGGCAGCCCCAGGTAATGCAAGGCGATGGGCAGCAGTTCCGGGCCGTTGTCGAGAATCGCCACGCCGCACTGGCTGAGCTTGGCCAGGTATTCGGGCTTGAAGATCAGGTCCCAGGAATCGAGCGGTACATCTTCTCCGAGCACTTCGCGCACCTTGGCGACGTTGTAGCCAATGCCGGTGCTGCCCCACAGGTAGGGGAAGCCGTACTGGTTGCCGGGGTCGTTGGTTTCCAAGGCTTTCATCAAAATCGGGTTGAGGTTGTTCCAGCCCGGTAGGCGGCTCTTGTCGAGCGTCTTCAGTGCGCCGCCCTGGATCTGCCGGGCCATGTAGTGGTTGGACGGGAACACCACGTCGTAACCCGAGCGCCCTGCCATCAGTTTGGCGTCGAGGGTTTCATTGCTGTCGTACACATCGTAGTGGCTGCTGATGCCGCTGCTTTGCTCGAATTGCTTGAGGGTGTCCGGGGCGATGTAGTCAGTCCAGTTGTAGATGCGCACGGTTTCTGCGGCCTGGCTGACGCTGCTGAGCAGCAGCAGAGGAAGCAATTTCTTCAACATGGGAGTACCTCATTGTTTTTATCGGTGTTGTCGAAGTGGCAGTAGCAAGTGAATGGCGTTGGCCTGCGCTGGGCTGGGTTATTTGAGCAGGACGAAGCTCTTGCGCACGGTTTCCGTGATGTCCCACACGCCGAAGGTGTTGGCGGGCAGCAACAGGGCGTCGCCGGCCTGGATCTGCATGGGCTCGCCGCCATCCGGGGTGAAGGTGCAGCGCCCGGCGATAAAGTGGCAGAACTCCTGCTGGGCGATCTGCCGGCGCCAACGCCCGGGTGTGCATTCCCAGATACCGGCTGCGACGCCGTCGGCGTGCTCAATGCCGTGGCTGCTGGTGATGGCCACCGGCTCGCTAAGCGGTACGGCAACCGGAGTGATATCCGCCAGGATCATTGGGGCGGAGTTCTTGAAGTGTTCGATGCTCATGAAACTCTCCGTTAACGCATGAATTTTTCCATGGTGCCGGCCAGGCTGCTGGCCAGCTTGCGCCGCCAGGGCGCGCTGTCTGGGTTGGCCAGCACACGGTCCTCATGCACAAAGCTCTGAATGATTGCGTTGTAGCCGAGCCAGCGCAGGGGTTCCGGTTCCCAGCGCGGCAGGCGGTTGATCGGCTGGTCGCCGAGCACCCAAGGCTGGCGGGTCAGCTCGCTTTGCTGGTCGAGAATCAAGTCGGCCAGGGTGCGACCGCCGAGGTTGCTCGCGCCCACGCCTTCGCCGCCGTAACCGCCGGACAAGGCGATGCCGTTGCTGCGGTCCACCAGCATGTGCGGGCGAAAGCGCCGCGCCATGCCCAGGTTGCCGCCCCAGGCGTGGGTGATGCGTACTTGCTTGAGTTGCGGGAACAGCTCGCCGAACAGGTAGCGACGCAGGTCGCGCTCGTCCGCACTGAGGTTGAAATCGTGGCGCAGTTGCCCGCCAAAGCGATAGCCACCACGGGCGCCAAACACCAAACGGTCGTCGGCGCTGCGCTGGCCGTAGGTGACCTGGCGGCTGTTCTCGCTGAAGGCCTGGCCGCGCTCCAGGCCGATATCGGCCCAGACTTCCTTGGGTAGCGGTTCGGTGGCCACCAGCAGGCTTTGTACCGGCAGTTGATGCTTGCCTAGGGACGGCAGGCTGGCGGCATAGCCTTCCACGGCGGGGACGATCCAGTCGGCGCGCACGCTGCCACTGGTGGTGCGCACCAGGCCGGTTTGCCAGTCGATCACCCGACTCTGTTCATACAGCTCGACGCCCATGGCCGCCACGCAGCGCGCCAGGCCGCGCACCAGCTTGGCCGGCTGGATGGTCGCGCAGTGCGGGGTGTAGATGGCGCCGAAGGCATTGGCCAGTTGCAGTTGCTTGCCCAGATCGAAGGGGGTCAGCCAGCGGTAGTCGTGTTCATCCAGGCCCAGGTCGCGCAGCTCGGCCAGGTGCTGGCGCAGGCTGGTCAGCTGCTCCGGGTAGCGCGCGGCGCAATACAGCACGCCGGCTTTGCGGTAATCGCAGGCGATCTGTTCACGCTGTAACACGCTGGCGACTTCATCGGGAATGCCGTGCAGCAGGGCATAGGCACTCTGCCGTGCGGCGCTGGGCTGGTCGGCGAGCAGGTGATCCTGGCCAAGCAGGTTGCCCATCAGCCAGCCGCCATTGCGCCCGGAGGCGCCGAAGCCGGCAATCTCACCTTCGAGGATGACGATGCGTAGGTGTGGCGCTTGGCGCTTGAGGTAATAGGCGGTCCATAGGCCGGTGTAGCCCGCGCCGATGATCGCCACATCGGCGTGCAGGTCTTCGGTCAGCGCGGGGCGGGCGGTCAGCGGTTCGTCCAGCTGATCCATCCATAGGCTGAGGGAGCGCCATGGGCTCATCGTGATCTCCGGCAAGTGAGTAGCGTTGCGCAGAGAGTAGGAGAGCGATCAAGGCGTGTCTTGTGTGCGTGCCCGCAAGGAAATTTGTTTGAGGTAGGCCTTGGGCGACAACCCGGTATGCCGACGGAAGCAGCTGTAGAACGCCGAGAGCGAATTGAAGCCGGCGGCGAAGGCCTGCTCATCGATACGCTGCAGGTCGTTGCCGGATTCCAGGCCCGCCAGCAGGTGCTGCAGGCGCTTGAGGTTGATATAGCGGTAGAAGCTCTGGCCGAGCACCTGGTTGAGCAGGTGGGAGATCTGGTTGCGGCTGTAGCCGGTGCTCGCGGCGACCTGTTGCAGGCTGAGCTGCGGGTCGAGGTAGGCCTGGGCGCGCTGCATGTAGTCTTCCAGATCCTGCGCGAGCAGGCCCAGCTGACGGGCGCTGAGGCCGAGGCGGCTAAGGGCCGGGCGTGAATCACTGGCGGAGGGTTGCTCGCGCTCCTCGCGCATTAGCGTGGCGTATTCATGGATGCGCCAGATCAGGCCGTCGCGCACGGTGATGGCTTCGCCGGTGCGAAACGCCAGCAGGCCGCCACTGCCGTGCAGGCTGATGCGGTACTGGATAAACGCGGTATGCCCGTCGATGCGGATGCGGTCGGTGTGCTCCAGGGCCTCACCGGGCTGGCGCGGCAGGTTGTTGCGCACATACTCGCGCAGTTCGGCAAAGCCCATGCAGCGCTGCTGGAAGAAGTCGTGGTACTGGATATCCGGGTGATACAGCGCCATCACCGCGTCGAGGTCGCGGTCTTTCCAGCTGTAGTGATAGCGCAGCACCGTGGCGCGGGTGCGCTCGGTCTGCAGGGCGTCATCGGGGAAGTCGGGATTATCCATGCTGCTCAGCTTGCCCGAGGGCAGGGCGCAGCTCAATCCTGCGGTCGCTGCACCTTTGCCTCAGGAACTCAGTTATTGCAGATGGGCGCATCTGAGGTGTCGGCTGCCCCGGCCAGACTCCGGGAAATCTGCAGGTGGCAGTTACGCCGCAACGTGCTGTCGAGCACCTGGCTTTGCAGGGGCAGCAGATCACCGGTCAGCAAGTTTTGCAGCAGCGGGTTGGCGCGGTAGTGATTGTCCCCGAGCACCGTATTCTGCATGCCTTCCACGCGGATCATGGCCTTGCCGATGCCTTCCAGGGTATTGCCGGTGATCACCAGTTGTCCGGCAGTCAGCTTGGCGTTACGCAGGCTGATGGCGTATTCCGGTGTCGACAGGATTCGGTTGTCGAGGATGAATGCGCCGTTCAGCTCACCGGCATCAATTGCACTCAGCCGGCTATTGGCGATCAGGTTGTCCTCGATCAGCAAGGCCGCGCTGCCGTTGAGGCGGCGCAGCATCAGGCCATAGCCATTCGAGGCGCCCAGACGGTTGCCCTTGATCAGCAGGGCGCCGGCCTGGTCACTGACTTCGATAGCGCTCTTGCCGGTGTGCAGGACCAGGTTGTTCTGGATGCGTCCGCTGCTGCTGCCACTGATGCGGATGCCGCTGTTGTGCTGCACGCCGTCGATACGGTTGTCGGCGATCAGGAAACGGCTGTTGCCGAGATCAATGGCGTATTGCTGCTGTTTGTTGAACTGGTTATTGCGGATCAGCGCGTTGCTGTGGCGCAGCTCCAGTGGGCTCGACATACCGTTGAAGTGGCTGTTGCTCACCTGGATGCGGGCTACCGGGCTGGTTGGCGATTGCTGAGTGCTCAGGCCACTGCTGATGCCACGGGAAAAGTTGGCGTTGTAGCCGATTTTTACCAGCTGCGAATTATCGACCTGCAGGCGGCTGCCGGCCCAGTTCATGATAAAGGGGCGGGTTGGTCGATCGGTGGCCAGGGGGCGTCCGTCGCTCCAGCTCTCCAGGCGCGATCCTTGTACACGCAGCAGACCCTGGTTGATCAGCGCGGTGCCGGAAGGGCCGAAGAGGTACAACACCTGATTGTCGACCAGCAGGGCAGCGTCTTCGGCAATCATCAGCGGGTAGCTGAGCAGGTAGCCATCTTCATGTCGGCGCAGGGCCTGCGGGTCGTTCAGCTGGGCCTGCAGCTGCGCCAGGGTCACGGCACCACCACGAATCACCACGGCACGTGGGTGTTGCGCCTGGTAACCGGCAATCGCCCGGAACAGGCCGTTATGCACAAAGGGTTCGAAAGGCCAGCTGCCAGCCTGTGCCGAGTACATCGGCTCCAGGCTGGCGCTGCCGCGCGCGGTAGGCGCACGCAGGTCGAAGGTCGGCGGCTGGCTTTCATCCAGGGTGCGCTGGCGAACCTCTTGCTGTTGCTGTTGCTGCCATTGCGGGTCCAGCGTGTGCAGTGTGGCCGGGGCGGACTGGGCCGCCAGGCTGCAGCCGAAGCTGGTCGCCAACAGCAGGAAACGGCAGAAGGACAGTGCCTGTGACATGGGTTCCATCCTGGGTCAGTTGAGCTGGGGGTAAAGCGGCCTGAGGTCGCCGCCTACCTGGCTGTAGTGGTTTATGTCTTCGCCGTACTCCTGGTACAAGCGTCGGGCCCACTGGTGTTGTGGGTAGCGATTGAGGAAGGGCAGTAGCCAGACCATCTTGTGTTCGCCGACATCCTCCTGACGCGTCGTCAGTTCCGCCAGGGTGTCAGGCTCAAGTACGGCGCGGGCGGCAAAGTTGGCAAGGCGGGCGAGTTTCTCGCGCTCCTGCACCGTCAGCGCGCGGTTGTTCAGTTCGGCGGCTTCCACCAACAGCACCAAGGGTACCAGTGCGTAGTGGCTGTAGTCGGCCGCCAAGCGGCCCCGTGCGACTTCCCGTGGCAGGTAGTCGTAATCGCCCTGGCCTGGGGTGAGCTGGGTAAAGGCGCGGCGCAAGGCGACATCGGCCCATGCCAGCGCCTTGTCATCGTTGAGCAGCATGCCTGTGGCCGCGACAGCCCATGCCGCCCAGTAGTCGTGGTTGTTGAAGTAGATGCCAGGGTCATAGCGGCGCGGTTCGTATTCCGCGACCACTTTGTCCGACAGCTGGCCAAGCCAGCGCGCCTGGGCCTCGCTCAGCTGGTAGCGCTGATCACTCAGGGCCTGCACCTTGAGCAACGTCGAGGCGATGGCGGCCAGGGCCCATTTGCGCGAAGCGACGCCGGTCTTGCTGGCATCATCGTTGAGCAGCGCGGATTGGTTGGCCCAGGCATCCAGCCACTGATCCAGGCAGGCCAGTGCGGTATTCGCCTCGCTGGCCTTGCGGGTGCGTTGGAACACCTGGCCGGCTTTGACCAGGCCGCCGATGTACTGTTGCACCTGTTTGCGGATGCGCTGGGTGTCCTTGCCCTGGCGCTGAACCAGCTTGGTTTTGCTCGCGTCGCTCTGGTCGTACTTGCTGTCGAGTTGCAGGTGTCCGGTATAGGCAGCAGGTGGTTTTTTCGGGCACTGCTCGCTGCGGTAGTCTGTGACCAGTTGCGCCGCTGCGGTCGATTGGTTAGCCCAGATCGGTTGTGCTGCACTGGCACTCAGCGGGCTGGCGAGCAGCAGCAGGGCTGCCGCCATGCGGCGGGTCGAGGTGCTCAAAGGCATAGCTTGGTCTCAACCTGGAAGGGCTGCTCGACGACCTGGGTTGGCTCTAGGAACACCGACAGCAGGTTGGCATCACGAAACTCTGCCGCGCGACTGAGCTCCAGGTAGTACTGGCCGCCCGTGACGATGGCTTCACGGCGGAACCACACCTTGTCGCGTGCGCCATTGTCGTAATAGGCAATGATGTAGAAATTCTTGATGTTGGGATCGCTGATGCGGATGTCGAGCACGGCGTCCAGGCCTTTCAGGGCCTTGCGCCCTTCGCCGGCGTTACTGAGCAGTTCCAGGCGATCATTGAGGGCCATGCCCGGGCGCTCTATCTTGCCTTCCACTACGTTCTCGCTGGCTTTACAGCCGCCATTCACCGCCGGGATCAGCTGGCGGTAGGTCAGCTCGCCATCCAGACGGTAGTTGGCGGGCAGCTCCCAGACGATCAGCTTGGGCGCCTTGTCCGGGCTGTAGTTGGCCGAGAGCAGGTATTCCAGCAGTGAGCCGTCCTGGCCGGCACCAGGCAGGGCGTAGTTGATCAGGTCGCTACCCAGGTAGTCCTTGAGAAAACCATCGAAGTTGAATTGCTTGGTTTCATCTTCACGGGCGGCGGAGTTACTGGTGCCGACCAGGACGATTTCCGGGGCTGGCTGCTCTTCGAACAACTGGGCCGCATCGTTGCTTTCCGGCACGGTCTGGTAGCCAGGCACAAACTGGTAGCCGAAGTGGTTACCGCAAATGCTCGATAAGCCCAGGTTGAGGGTGCCGTCTTTGTACAGGGTCAGGCTTTGCTCGGTTGTATAGACCTTGCGCGGTAGCTGGGCATAGACCGGGGGCTGGCGAATGGCATCGGCGGTGACCTTGGCGGTGGTCTGCGCGCCAACGGGGGTCCAGTGGTGGTCACGGCGGAAGAAGAAGTCCTTCGGTGGTTGTTCCACCAGGCTCATGATGTCCGGGACGATGGCGCCGGCATCGCGCATCTGCTGCAGGAACCGACTCAGGTTGGCGCTGGCCAGTTGATAGTCAAAGCCGTGAGTCTGCCCAGGCAGCAACTGGGTGCGGTGCATCAGGCCTCGGGTCGGTTGTATTGCCATGGCGACCTGTGTGCCGTGGCTGGCAAAGGCGCGCATCAAGCGGGCGAACTCCGGCTGCATTGCGGCAGGGATGCCGAACTCGTTGGTCAGGTCGACTTCCGAGCGAAACAGCCAACGATCCCGCCCCGGCACGATTTGCTTGAGCAACTTCATGTTGCCTTCGGCGTACTCGGCCGGCGAGCTTAGCCCAGGGCAGATCAGGCACTGCAGATCCGTGCATTGTTCCTTTTTCTCCGCCGGAGCGGCAGCCAAGGCGACTTGCGCACAGGTTGCGAGCAGGCTGCCGAGAGCCAGCGAGAAATAGCGTTTCATGGTCGTCGGGTTCATCGTCCGCTCACTTGTATAACCACCAGGCCAGGGTTCATTCGGTGGGGTCGATACTGTTGGCCAGGGTAATCGCACGGTAGCCATTGCCTTCGGGCAGCAGGGCATAGCTGTAGGAACGGCCCTTCTTCAGGAACAACTCATCGAAGCTGGCCAGCTTGTCAGCCTCGGCATAAGCGGCGAAAGCGGCGAAAGCGGCGAAAGCGATCTTCAACTCATTGACCATGCGGCTGCCGGTCTGATCGCGGGTGATCATCTCCACCACCACGTGTTGGCCGTCGACCGTCTTCAAGGCCGCTGGTTTCTCGGTGAGGTTGTAGAAAGCGATCTGCGCCTTACGCGGTTCATTGACGAACTGGTCGGCAATCAGCAGCAGTGTGCCGTCACGGTAGATTACGGTGCTTGCGGTGTTGGCTTTCAGCTCGCTTTCCAGTGCCTTGTCGCCCACGGCAATCCGCTGCTTGCCCGGTGCGACGAAGCGATAGCCGCCAAATTGGCCGCTGGTGACAGCCTGGGGTTTGTTCTTGCCGCTGAGGGTGACCTCGATATTGCGCTCGCTCAGGTTCAGCACACGGACAAAAGCCGAGTTCGCTGGAGCTACCGCGTCGTAAAGGTCGGCATTACCGTCCTGAGCCGCCTGGCTGATGCTCCAGCTGAATGTCAGTAGCAGTACGCTTAAGGCGCGAAGTATGGAAGCCGGCATGAAAACACCTCGTTAATGTTGTGCAGTGGTTGGAGTGGCCAAGGCCGAGGGCATCTGGCGCTGGGCGAGTAGGGTGCGCAGGGGGAATTCCCAGATGATCGTTTGCAGGTCGCTGCTTGCGGCCGCCGAGGTGGCGAGGAATTCGTCCATGGACTGGAACGGCCCGCGTGCTTCCAGCGCAACGCTGATCAGGTCACGTTGCAGCGCCTGTTTGAGAAAACCGATGAAGTTCCAGTCGTCGATGCGGGTATAGCTGGTGCCCACCAGCGCCAGGGACAGGCTTTCGTCACCGAACAGGCTGTCTGCCGCCAGGGGTTGGTTCTGCTTCAGCGTCTCGTAGAGATTGATATGCACCGGTTTGAAGTAGCTTGGATCAAGCCGAGGATCGAATTTCAGGTAGTTGAGCAGGTCACCTTCCACGGCTTTTTCGCTGACCGCGCGGGTGACATAAGCTGTGTCCGCACGTAGCTCGGGGAACTGCAGTGCCAGGGTTTGCGCGGCAAGCTCAGCGCCCTTCGGGCTCCAGTGGGTGTCGTTGCGCAAGAACAGTTGTTCATCTGCCGCAGCTGTCAGATAGGCGCTGCGCAGGTTCACCGTAGCGATGCCACGTTCGCGCAGCGCTTCGCTGAAGCGCTCGTACAGGCCGGTGATCTGTTCTGTAGGTGCGTAGGCCGAGTGCTGAGCGTAGGTGTCCAGCTTCATCGGGATGGGCAGCAGAATCAGGCGTTTGCCTTGCTGCGCCAGTTGCTCTTGGACTTTGCTGATCTGTGCCAGCTGCTTGTCCAGGTTGCGCAGCAGATTGTTGGGAACCAGATATTCCTGATTGGTAAACAGCCAGCCATCGCGCCCCAGTACGACGCCGCTGGTGCCTTCGCGGAAAATCGTGTGCTGGATATTGGCCCACAGCTTGACGGACGGGTCGCGCAGAAACAGATTCTTGTCATAGAACTGCTCGAGCCGGCGCACCAGCTTGCCGTCGAGAAACAGTGACATGGCTTGGGTCTGGGTGCCGGCGAAGCCGAAAACCGCAGGCAAGGAATACAGGAACATGCCGATTAGCATTACGCAGAAGAGGATGCCATTGATCTTGCTGGCCGAGTTCATCACGGGAAACATGGGGCGTCCTCAGAACTGGAAGTACAGAAAGGGTGAGAAGGAATTAGCTGCCAGACGGCTTAGCGTCAGGATGAAACCAGCCCACAGCAGCAGTGCGTTGACTCCGCCGACATGCTGCATGAAGTACTGGTCCTTGTTGGCTCCGGCGTAGTAGCGGATGTTGATGCCGCCGGCGATAACGATCCACAGCAAGGCAATCAGGGTGAATGACAGGGTCATGGCTGAGGTGCCAAACCAGTACATGTCCAGCGATCCGAAACCATTTAGTCCGATCATCGCTTTGTACACTTCCAGGCTGTGTGGCAGGTTGCCGGTAAAGAACAGCGGCATGCTCGACAGCAGCAGAAAGCAGGTCCGCCCGTTGCGCCAGAACTTGTAGGGCGTACTGACCTTGGTAGCGATGCCCAGCTTGCGCTCGACCACCATGGCGATACCAAAGAACAGCCCCCAGAAGATGAAGGCGAAGCTTGGCCCATGCCAGAGCCCGGACAGCAGCATGGTGATCACCAGCCCGGTGAGCATGCCAACCAGGCGTTTGCGTACTAGCGGCATATACACGTAGTCGCGCAGAAAATGGGCCAGGGTCATGTGCCAACGTTGCCAGAACTCGGTAATGCTCTGTGCGATCCACGGCTGGTTGAAGTTCTCCGCGAAGCGAAAGCCCATCATCATGCCCAGGCCGATGGCCATATCGCTGTAGCCGGAGAAGTCGAAATACAACTGCAAGGCGGAGATGAGTATGCCGAACCAGGCGTCGGCCATTTGCAACTCGCCGCCCCAACCGATAAACAGGGTGTTCATCGGCGCGAGGGAGTCGGCTATCAGCACTTTCTTGATAAAGCCGAGCATGAAACGACAGGCACCGAGGGAGAACAGCTCTAGGGAGTGGGTGCGGTGCTTGAGCTGCTTGTCGATCAGGCTGTAGCGCAGAATTGGTCCCGCAATCAGCTGCGGGAAAATCGCAATGTAAGCCGCGAAATCGACAAAGCGCTCAGTGGGTTCTGCGTTGCGCCGATAGATGTCGACGATATAGCTCAGCGCCTGGAAGACGTAGAAGGAGATCCCCAGCGGCAGGATGATGTGCTCAAGGGTGAAGGTATTGATGCCCAGCGGCTCCAGTACCGCGACGAGCACATCCGCACCGAAGTTGGCGTACTTGAAATAGCCCAGGGTGGCCAGGTTGCCGATGACCCCAACGGTTAGCAGACGAAAGGCAATTGTCTTCTCGCCAGCATCCATCCGCGCCTTGATGCGCAGGCCGAACCAGTAGTTCCAGTACGAGATGGCAACGAACAGCAGGAGGAAGTCCGGCCGCCACCAGGCGTAGAACAGATAGCTGCCAAGCATGATCACGTACGAGTGCCAGTGATCCTTGGCTGCGTAATAGCAGAGCAGGAACACCGGCAGAAACAGGAACAGGAATACGTTGGAGGCGAAGATCATGCTGGCGCTTCTCTCGGTCAGTAGCTCAAGGTGACGCCAATGGTCAGCTGGTAGTCGTCACCGATCTCCAGCGCACTGCCGGCCCTGAAGTAACTCAGGCTGGTCAGGGTGTTGAGTTGCACGCGCTTGCCGTCATAGGCCAGCGGGAACATGCGCCAGTAATGGTTGATGTCCAGTGCCTGGCCCAGGTGGGAAGAGCGCGTATCGCGGACCTCGCCTTCGGTGGTGGTGCGCAGAGGCAGCTGGGCGGTGCTGTTGCGCAGGCGTAGGTCACTCAGGCGGAAATCCAGCGCGGTACGGTCAGTAGGCTGGGTTTCCAGCGCCACGCCATAGAACGCCAGGTTGCTCAGGTTGACCCCGACCAGATTACTGACCAGGCGGCTGCTGTAGCTGAGCGGATCATTGCGCCGATCGGATTGAATGCGATTGAGGTTGAACCCATCGTTGCCGCTGTCATCCGGACGATCAGTGATGCCTGCTGTGAGGGCAACCCGAGGGGTCCACGGCAGAGTGTCAAAGCGCTTGTCGATGTCACCCACTACGGCCCAGCCTTGTTTGTCGCCGCTCTCGCGCAGGCCATTGCTTTGCGTGGTTTCCAGGTCGCCGTCGAGTGCGGCAACTTCCAGGTGGTAATCGCTGATCAGGGGCGTCAGCTGGCGGGTATCGCCGCGTAGAAATACGCCGTAGCGCAGGCCGTCGAAGTCCTGGCGATCATCCCGGGAGCTGCCCGAGTAATCATCTTCGTGCAGCAGGCGAGCGCCGAGCCAATGGTCGGCATGCCAGCGCCAGGCGTACTCGGCCATCAGATAGCGAATCTTCTTGTCGCGCGGGTCGAGTCGGTTGTCGTCCGAATTGTAGTAGTAGAATTTTTCGCCAACCGCGACAAAACCACTGGCGAAAGTGTCGTTGTAGTCCAGGCGCAGGGCTTCCAGGCTGTCGTCCCACCAGATGCCAAAGCGATCACTGAAGCGCTGACGGCCAAAGGTCAGCGAGAAGCGCGGATCGTCGCCCAACAGGTTACGCCGCACATAGAATTCGCGAGCTTCGGCATAGGCGTGGCGCCGGCTCGACTGGCTGTCACTGTTGCCCTCGGTGTCCTGTAGTGCATTCGGGTCGGTGTCGTAGTTCAGCCACAAACGGCCGAACGCTTCCCACTTCGCCCAGCGTTGTTCGGGCGAGTACCAGCGGTAGGAGGGTTCATAACGCAGGCTGAAGAAGCTGCGGCGATCTTCGCCCAGGCGCGTTTCGTCAGGGCCGTAGCCGCTGCGCAGGAACAGTTTGTGGGTCACCAGCGAAGTAACGGGCTCCAGCTCTGGCGTGGGTGCGGCGGCTTCTTCGGCATGCAGCGTGGCCAGCGGTAGGCAGGCAAGCGCCAGTGTCACGGGGCCGAAAGTGATGTTGAGTCTCACAGTGCTGAGTCCTAGATAAGGCGATTGCCGTCGGCAGTGGCTACATCGCGCTGCAGCGGGGTGATGCGCGTTTGCAGGGCCAGCATCAGGTCTGTGGCACGTTGGTCACCCAGCTCGTGGGCGGCATAGGCGAAGGTGTAGGCCTTGGCGTTATCGCGACAAATGGCGCGGCCGTAGGTGTACAGCCGGGCGATGCGTAGCAGGGCGTTGACGGAGCCTTTTTGTGCTTCCTGCATGTACAGCGCCAGGGCGCGGTCCTGGTCGGGCTCGTCCAGCCCGCCCTGGCTGTACAGGTCACCTTCGAGCAGCACGGCTTCTTCGTAGTGTTCGGCCTGTAGCTCGGCAATCAGGCGTTGGCTCAACAGTGGGTCGAGCGTGCGCCATAGCACCAGATGAAAACTGGCGCGCAAGGCTTTTATGCGCTGCGGGGTGATCGGTTGCTCCCGCTCGGCCATGCTCAGGGTCAGGTTTTCGCCCTGGCGTTGCTCCAAACGCTGGATCAGGGCTTCGACCGGCTCAGGGCCATAGCGGTCCGGGGCGGTCATCAGGAAGCCGGCTTTGCTCAGCATGGCCGGGCCGAAGTCGCGCTCAATGGCATTGTCCAGCCATTGCAGGACTTCACGGTCGAGTTGTTCGACCAGGCTGGCGTGTGCCTGCGCCTTGAGGTCGCGAGCTTTCACTTCCTCGGGTGTATCCGCACGGTTCTGCGGGCGGCTGTTGTTGTAGGCGCTGATTTCGGAGTTACGCACGTTGGTCAGCTGTTGGCCAATGCGGTGCACCAGATCAACCGGTAGCGCCTGCATGCGCGGACTCAATTCGCTGGCGAAAGCGCGAAAGCGCGCATTGCGTTCTTCCCCGAGGAATTCGTAGTAGCGATACACCGCGCGGGTATCGCTTTCAATGGCCTGCTTGAACCACTTATCGGCATTCGTCCGATCACCGTTATGCACCGCCGCAACCGCGCGATAGAGGGGGGCGTGGCAGTAGATCAGGCAAGCGCGGTCATACAGCTCAATCAGCCGTGCGACCTCAGCCTGCTGAAACAGCTTGGGGTAGACCAGGAACACTTCGAGGCGCGTATCAACAGCAATAAAGTCACGACCTGTAGCGAAGCGCTCAAGCGCTTGGCGGATATAGTCCCGATTGGCCTCGCGTAAGCGTGGCTTGTAGTCCACCAGGCGTGCCAGCGGGATCAATGCGCCGATATCACCGCGGCCGTCGGCAAATGCCTGCTTGAACAGCCTGATGGCTTGCGCTGCATTGCTCGGGCTGCGGCCGATCAGCACCTCGCCAAGCAAGCGTGTGGCGCCCAGGTCGCCACGCTCTGCCAGATGACGCAGGTCTTCTTCGACCTGCGCCTGGCTGTCCTGGAATAGCGCATAGCGAACTTGCTCAAGGCTGCGGGCTGCTTGCACGCCGCCACTCAGTGACAGCGTCAGGGCGGCGGTGCAAATGAGGTATCTGACCTGCATGGGCAACCTCAGAATGTCCAGCGCAGGGGTAGGCCGAGCCCGAAGTCGACAGCTGCCGGCAGCTGATAGGCACTGAGTGGCAGCTCGCTTTCCGGTTTGATGGTCAGTTCGACCATCTGGTTGACCTCGTCCAGGCGGCTGGCCACGATTTCCCCGGCGATGCTGTCGTGGCTACCCAGTACGCGTAGCTCAACCGAGTGCACGCGCTCCAGCTTGTCCATCTTCTCGAAGGGCACGCTGGCCTTGATATGCAGCGGCTGATCCTGCGGCAGCAGATGCATCAACGCGTCCTGCTTGTAGGCAAAGCCATCCAGGCGCAGCTTGGGGAAATACAGGGTGCAATTGCACGGGCTGGCGATCACGGTTTCCACCGTGACGCGGCCGAGCAGTGCCGCCACGTCCGGTGCCGACAGGTCGGCCAGTGCCGCAACATCGGCTGGGCTGGTCAGGCTGCTGGCCAGTTGGGTGGAAACACTGGCCAGCGGCTGGCCGCTGGTAACGCTGGTTTGCTCGGCGTTAATCAGGTATTTGAGGTTGCCGTTCTCCGGCATGCTCACGATGTAAGCATTGGCGCTGACCACGGCTTGTGCTGCAGGCATATGGAAGAACAGCAGATAGCTCTTGTAGAGAATCAGGCTGAGTGCTGCCAGGCCGGCACTGAGGAACAGCAGAGTGCCCAGTGCCGCTTTCAAACGGTCTGCTGGGGTACGCGCGCTGGCGTGTTTGGTCTTGCGTTCCTTGATGTAGTTTTCACGCTGCATCACGTTGAACAGACCGTTTATGTCGGCAATCTCGCCGGACATATAGGCTGAAATGATGTAGCGCAAAATGTCGCGCTTCTGCCGATCCAGCTCAATGAACTCGGCTCCGACTTCCTGGCCGCGTTGTGAAACGATCTTCACCTTGGTGTCGATGTTCAGATCGATCTTGTTCAGCTTCAGCTGGATTGACGCGGTGAACAGGCTGCCGAGCTTCATTGGCTGTTCGATCAGCAGGCCCAGGCCGCCCAGGGAAATATCCTGTATTTCGCATTCCAGGCCTTTCAGGCCATTGCCTTCGAGGGTAATGCGAGCCGGTATTTTGGTGCGCACGAACTGACGTTCATCAATCGCTTCGTGAACAACATTTCCAGGTAAGACAGTGGTGCTACTCATAGCATTCGCGCCTTTACTTAAGGTTGCGTGATATCTAGCAGGACCGAAATGACCCCGAAGAAGATGGCGATTGAGGACAGCAGCATCGCCTTCGAGGTCCATCGGTTAAGGGCTGCATCGAAACTGACGCTGCCGTTGCTGAGTGTGGTTTTTTGCCGGGTCCAGCTCTGCCGGTCCATGTGGAACATGGTGTAAACCTTCATCACCGAGCCGACGATCTGGTTGTAATACAGAACGAAGGGGTAAATCGGGTCCACCGGGTGCTTGCTGAAGAAGAACAGCAGGGTCACCAGGGTGCGCGACAGCAACACCCAGAACAGGTACAGCAGCAGGTACTGGATACCGAACAGCAGGCCGGCGACGATTGATGCGCTCAACCCCATCAGGCAGGTCCACATGGACACCCGTTGGTCGTAGAGCACGTACATGGTGAATAGGCCGAGGCGCTCCATACCCAGTAATTTGGTGATGCGAAAATTCTGCCGCAGCGAGTTGCCATACCAGCGGTACATCAGTTGGCGTGTTGCGCGCAGGAAGCTGCTGTCTGGTGGATGCTCGACCGTCAGGGTGTGGCTGTCAGGCACGTAAAAAGTGTCCCAGCCGGCACGCATCAGGCTGAACCAGGAGGATTTGTCATCGCCGGTAAGGAACTGAA
This sequence comes from Pseudomonas anguilliseptica, assembly GCF_900105355.1. Classification (NCBI taxonomy): domain Bacteria; kingdom Pseudomonadati; phylum Pseudomonadota; class Gammaproteobacteria; order Pseudomonadales; family Pseudomonadaceae; genus Pseudomonas; species Pseudomonas anguilliseptica. Next base: position 1,883,447 of record NZ_FNSC01000001.1, on the reverse strand, counting down.
AGCGTCCCAGGCGCCAGTGATCGAGAAAGTCGGCCTCTACATCTTTGATGAACTCGGGGTCGGTCATCACACTGGCACGGAAAAATGACAAGCGCCCGGTCATGGTCAGTACGCGTTTGGAGAGCGCCATTGAGCACATGTTGATGTGCCGCTGGACGAAGCGCATGGTGTGCCACTCCTGCATCAGCTTGCTGCCTTCCACCTCGCAGAACTCATTGGTGGTAAGGCCGCCGACGCTAGGCAGGTAGGCAAACATGGTCACTGCGCGCTCGACACAGCCTGGCAGCATCATGGTGTCGCCGTCGACCACGCCGACGACTGCGTTTTCCAGCGGCATCTGCCGCGACAGGGCGCGGAAGGCATGGGCCAGGCCGTCACGTTTGCCGGTGCCGCGTGCCCGCACGATGATCAGCTTGATGTCATCGCGCCCGCGTACTTCCTGACGCATGATGTCTTTGATGAAATTCTCGTCGCCTTTCTCCACGATCGAGGCGATGACCGTGCACGGCACCTGCAGGCGCTGAACTTCCTGAAACACCTACTGATAGACCTTGTAGGTGGTGTGCGTCGGGATACGGAAACTGGTGACGACCATGAACATGTGCTCAGGCAGCGCCGCAGCGCCCATGCGTTCTACTGCTTTGCGCATGCGTGGAAAGCGCCAGTGCAGGAAGTACATGCCGCGTGTGTAGTGGATTGCCGCATTGCCATAACGCCACATGCCTAGGGCGCCGATCAGAAAGATGAATTTCTGATGCGACGGGTCCAGGTAGCTCGAGTCGATCATCTCAGAGGCGAGTGCGATCAGGCAGGCCCAGCCGCACAGCTTGCCGAACGCTGGCGAAGTCTCGACCCACTTCAGTGCCCCTACAAAAAACCTAAGGATGGTCTGAAAAAGACTTCCTGATTTTGGCAAAATATCCGCACTCCACCCGCCGAGTTTTCCGATGAAGCAGATGACCTTCGCCGACGCCGAGTACGCCGGCAAGCGCAAGCAGACCCGCAAAGAATTGTTCCTGATCGAGATGGATCGGGTAGTGCCATGGAAAGGGTTGATCGCTTTGATCGAGCCGCATTATCCAAAGGGTGAAGGCGGCCGACCGTCCTATCCGCTGATGGCGATGCTGCGAGTGCATCTGATGCAAAACTGGTTCGGTTACAGCGATCCGGCGATGGAAGAGGCGCTGTACGAGACCACCATCCTACGCCAGTTTGCCGGGCTGACTCTGGAGCGCATTCCTGACGAAACCACCATCCTCAACTTCCGCCGCTTGCTGGAAAAACACGAACTGGCTGCCGGCATCCTGGCCGTGATCAATGGCTACCTGGGTGACCGTGGTTTGTCGCTGCGCCAAGGCACCATCGTCGATGCCACGCTGATCAACGCGCCGAGTTCAACCAAGAACAAGAACGGTAAGCGTGACCCTGAGATGCACTCAACCAAGAAAGGCAATCAGTATTACTTCGGCATGAAGGCGCACATCGGGGTGGATGACGAGTCTGGCTTGGTGCACAGCGTGGTGGGTACTGCCGCCAACGTGGCGGATGTCACCCAGGTCGATAAGCTGCTGCACGGCGAGGAAAACATGGTGGGGGCCGATGCCGGATATACCGGTGTCGAGAAGCGCCCCGAGCATGAGGGCCGTCAAGTGATCTGGCAGGTTGCAGCACGGCGTAGCACTTACAAGAAACTCGGTAAGCGCAGCGCGCTGTACAAAGCCAAGCGCAAAATCGAGAAGGCCAAGGCCCAAGTGCGAGCCAAGGTCGAGCATCCGTTTCGGGTGATCAAGCGTCAGTTCGGTTATGTGAAGACGCGCTTCCGTGGCCTGGTCAAAAACACGGCGCAACTGGTGACTTTATTCGCGCTGTCAAATCTGTGGATGGCGCGCCGACATTTACTGACGAATGCAGGAGAGGTGCGCCCGTAATGCTGGAAATGGCTGCCGCGAGGTGCTCGCGGCGGCTAAAAACACAGAAATGAGCCGGTAATCTGATCGTTTTTGATCGATTTATCACTTTCGAAATCAGCAGAGGCTGACGTCAGCCAGAAATGCATGGCTACTTCAGAGGATCCTTTACTCTGGTGGCCTTTGCCTGGCTGATTGTTGGTGTGCGCTTGTTTGACCTGCTGCCGGTGGCCCGCCATCTGCTACTGGATGCCTTGCTCGATCCGGTGCTGGTGGTCGATGCACAGTTGCGAGTGATCGAAGCGAACCCGGCCGCATTGAAACTGGCGGGGTTACGCAGTGGTTGGCAGGGCCGGCAGCTGGCCGACTGGCCGATTCTCGGCGCGGATTTGCAGCAGCTGCTGAGCCAGCAGGTTCAGGGCGAGCATGAGCGCCTGCTGACCCTGGCCAACTCGGCGCGATATTTCGAGGTGCGCATCCGTGCCATTGAACGGGTAACCCATCGCGGCACCCTGGTGCTCGGGCAGATGCTTTACCTGCGTGATGTCACTCAGCGTCATCTCAGCGAACTGAAGCTGGCCGAAGCCCTGGCCCTGAGTGAGGAGCGCCTGCGCACCATCACCACGCTGCATGAGAAGCTGCAGGAGCAGGCGCTATGTGACCCGCTGACTGGGCTGTACAACCGGCGTTATCTGGACGAATTCTTTGCCCGTGAGCTGGCCGTGGCGCAGCGCGAGCGCACGCCGATTTCCCTGGCGCTGATTGACCTGGATCATTTCAAGCAGCTCAACGATGAATATGGCCATCTGGAGGGCGACGATGTGCTCAAGGGCGTGGCCCAGCACCTGCTGGAGAATTTGCGCAGTTCGGACGCGGTATTCCGCATCGGTGGTGAAGAGTTCCTGTTGATCCTGCCGCGCGCCGATGCCCCTGAGGCGCGTGCGCGTCTGGAAACCATCTGCCGCGAACTGGCCGCACACCCTCTGCCGACCCGTGGCGGCGCACGCTATGTGACACTGTCTGCGGGCCTGGCGCTGTGGCCAGATCAGGGCTTGGTACTCGATGAGCTGCTGCAGGTGGCCGATGCTGCGCTCTATCAAGCCAAACATGCGGGGCGCAATAGGGTCTGCAGTCTGGCTTGAGGGGCCGGCAACTCCTTCCATCCAGTGCTAAAGCGCTTTCCCCGCTAAAAGGGTAAACTGCGCGCGATTTTTCTTCCTTCCCGGAGCCATCCATGTCCCGCGTTACCCTCAGCCGCTACCTGATCGAGCAGACCCGCTGCAACCACACCCCGGCCGATCTGCGTTTCCTTATCGAAGTGGTCGCACGGGCCTGTAAGGAGATCAGCCATCAGGTATCCAAGGGCGCACTGGGCAGCGTGCTGGGCAGCATGGGCACCGAGAACGTGCAGGGCGAGGTGCAGAAGAAGCTCGACGTGATTTCCAACGAAATCCTGTTGGAAGCCAACGAGTGGGGCGGTCACCTGGCCGGTATGGCGTCCGAAGAAATGGACAATGCCTACCAGATTCCCGGCAAGTACCCGAAAGGTGCCTACCTGCTGGTTTTCGACCCGCTGGACGGCTCCAGCAACATTGATGTCAACGTCTCGGTCGGCACCATCTTCTCGGTACTGCGTTGCCCGGATCGCAATGGTGATGAAGGCGATCTGGGTGAGGAAGCCTTCCTCCAGCCAGGCACCGAGCAGGTGGCTGCCGGTTATGCAATCTACGGCCCGCAGACCATGCTGCTGCTGACCCTCGGTGATGGCGTCAAGGGCTTTACCCTGGACCGCGAGCTGGGCAGCTTCGTGCTGACCCACGACAACATCAAGGTGCCGGAGTCGACCAAGGAATTCGCCATCAACATGTCCAACCAGCGTCACTGGGAAGCGCCGGTACAGCGCTATGTCAGCGAGTTGCTGGCGGGCGAAGAAGGCCCGCTGGGTAAGAACTACAACATGCGCTGGATCGCCTCGATGGTGGCCGATGTGCATCGCATTCTCACCCGTGGCGGCGTGTTCATGTACCCGCGCGACAGCCGTGAGCCTGAGAAACCGGGCAAGCTGCGTCTGATGTACGAAGCCAACCCGATGTCGATGATTATCGAGCAGGCTGGCGGTGTGGCCACCAATGGCACTCAGCGCATTCTCGATATTCAGCCGACTTCCCTGCACCAGCGCGTCGCAGTCTTCCTTGGCTCCAAGGAAGAAGTACTGCGCATCAGCGCCTATCACCGCGAGTAAGCGATGAACGCGCCCTGGCAACCGTTACTCGAGTGGTGGTTTGGTGTGGCCGGCTGCGGCACCGGTATGACGGCTGCCGAGGTGGCTGCCAGTCGTACCACGCTGTGGTTCGGCAAGCAGGACCGTCAGGACGATCAGGCCCGTGAGCAGTTTGGCGCGCTGGTTGAGCAGGCTCTGGGCAACCAGCTGCAAGACTGGCAGCGCGAGCCTGAAGGCTGGCTGGCAAACTTGCTGTTGCTCGATCAGCTGCCGCGGATGGTCTTTCGCGATACCCCGCGCGCTTTTGCCGGTGATCGGCTGGCTCGACCGTTGGCCCTGCACGGGCTGGCGCAGGGCTGGGATCAGCAATTGCCACCAATCCAGCGGGTATTTACCTATCTGGTGTTGGAGCACGCCGAAGATCTGGCGCTACAGGATCAGGCCGTGCAGCTGTTTCAGGTGTTGCGCGAGCAGGCCATAGTCGCCGAACGCGACCTGTTTGCCGGCTATCTGGATTATGCCGAGCGCCATCAGCGCGTAATTGCGCGCTTTGGCCGCTTCCCCCATCGCAATCAGATACTCGGGCGCGTTTCCAGTGCGGAGGAATCTGCCTTTCTGCTGGAACCTGGCTCGCGCTTCTAGCATCCAAGCAGGCAAGCTCGGTATTGCTATGCCAAGCTGGTCTTGATTCTTTCCTCAGGAGTTTCCCCATGTCTCTGCGTGTCGTCGCACTACTCGCCGGTTGCCTGCTGCTGGCTGCCTGCAACAAGATCAGTCAGGATAATTACACCCAGCTCAAGGCGGGCATGAGCAAGGATGAGGTCGAGAGCCTGCTGGGCAAGCCCGGCGAGTGCGCTGGCGCGCTGGGCATGTCCAGCTGTACCTGGGGCGATGAACAGCGCTTTATCAGCGTTCAGTACGCCGGTGACAAGGTCATGATGTTTTCCGGCAAGGGTTTGAAGTGATGCGCCTGCTGGCGGCGTTGGCCGCAGCGGCGCTGCTGGTGGGCTGCGCCAATTCCTGCACGGGCGTGGTGCCGCCGAGGACTGTCGAACAGGTCGATCTAACGCGTTATCAAGGCCTCTGGTACGAGCAGGCGCGTTTGCCGATGTTCTTTCAGCGCAATTGCGCGCAGTCTGAGGCGCTTTATGAGCTGCAGGAAGACGGCACTATCGGCGTGACCAATCGCTGCCGCACAGACGATGGCGATATGCAGCAGGTACAGGGTCAGGCGGTGGCGCAGGTGCCGGGCAAGACCAATAAACTCTGGGTGCGTTTCGATAACTGGGCCAGCAGCCTGCTGCCAGGGCTGACCAAGGGCGAATACTGGGTGCTGTATCTGGATGATGGCTACCAGGCCGCGCTGGTTGGGCATCCCAATCGCAAGTACCTCTGGTTGCTGACACGTGATCAGGATGCCAGCGCGAAATACCTTGCGACGCTACTTGAAGAAGCGCGCAGCCGTGGTTATGACACCCGTGAGCTGATCTGGCGCCGTACGGCTGCTGAGATGGCTCTGCAGCGCTAGCTGCGGCTTATTTCTTGGCTTTCGGGCTCTGTAGGCGGATGTGCAGTTGAGTGTCCGCCGTGCTGTGCTCGAATTGACTGTCACGCGGTGAGGGTTTGCCGTTGAGCAGTGGCGGGTTGGTCGAGAAGCCCACCGGCTCCAGCGGGATGCCGCGTCGCCCCCGCCGGGCTTAGCGCCTCTTGCTGGGCGCTGACCTGCAGCGCGCCGCTACGTTGCGTCGGTTCATGATGCAGCTGCAATTGCGAGAGCTTGCCAACCAGTGCCATTTCAATGGCACTGGCATCGCCGTATAAGGCACCATGCGCGGCGCACAACTGGGCCGCCGCCTCGAACAGCAGGCAAGGTGAGGCACTGGCCCCAAAGGTCTCGAGAAAGCGCCAGGCACTCAGGCCTTGGTGCTCAGGCGGTCATGCGCCAACAGACCATCCAGCCAGAGAGCTGGGCCCTGGTGGGGCAGCAGGCTGTGCAGTTGAGTGCGATCCATTGCGGGCGGCCGAGGTGAACAGGCCGGCAGTGTAACAGAGGGGCTGCAGGTCGCGTAGCGCCTGGCTTTGACGGACTATCGGGCGGAGTTGGAGAGGATCTTATGGCGTGGTTGCAGGGGGTGGTTTTCGGGCTGGGGACGTTGCTGCTGCTGGCGTTGTCCTGGCGGGCAGTACGCCGTCCGCAGTCCCACTGCTTCTACCGGTTCTTCGCCTGGGAGGCGATTCTGGCCTTGCTGGTACTCAATGGGCCGGTCTGGTTTGTCGACCGGTTTGCCCTGCACCAGCGTCTGTCCTGGGCACTGCTGTTTGCATCCCTGCTGCTGCTATTTGCCGGTCTCTATCAGCTACGGCGGATGGGGCGCCCCGATGGGCAGCGTACGGATGCCGAGCTGTTTGCCTTCGAGCGCACTTCGTAACTGGTGACCAGTGGCATCTTTCGCCTGATCCGTCACCCGCTGTACGCCTCGCTGCTGTTGCTGGCCTGGGGGGTGGCCTGCAAGCAGCCCAATGGCCTGAGTCTGGTTCTGGCGCTGCTGGCCAGCCTGGCACTTTGGCTGACCGCCAAGCGCGATGAGGCCGAGTGCTTGGTGCAGTTCGGCGAGGCGTACCGCGACTATATGCGGCGCAGCAAGATGTTTATTCCCTGACTGTTTTAATCAGGAGCTGGGCCGTTATTGCCACTTCAGGCGCGCCAGCTTCCATTCATCACCCTCCAGCCACCATTCCATCTCAACGATAAAGTGGCGGGCGCTGTCGGGGACCAGGCTTTCGGCGCCGACCAGGGCAACCTGGGCTTCGGTGAAGCCTTTCTCGCGATAGGTCTCGTGGACGTAGCTGGCTGTGCTCAGGGCCAGTACTTCGACGTTCTTGTGGCGCATAAACAGCAGCAACATGGTGCGCTGCGCCCACTCACGGTCAAATTCGCCCTGGGCCGAGAACTGCGGGTGCAGCTGGTCGAGTACCGCGCTGTTGTTCTTCGCCTCCAGGTTGTCCTGCAGTTGTTGCACGGCTGCTTCCAGCGCAGCCTGCGGATCATCCTTGGCGCCGCAACCGGCGATTAGGGTGCAAAACAGTAGGAAAGCTAAGGCAAATATCCGTGTTGGCATGCTGAACTCCTTTTTCATGGTTATGATGCCCGGCAGAGCTTAAAGCGGTGCGCCCGTGGTTGTTCGGCGCAAGGCCGTCAACGTTACGCCGCGCATTATTCAGGTCAAGTCAGGAGCGTGCCATGCAGACCTTGTATCCGGAGATTAAACCCTACGCCCGTCATGAGCTGGCGGTGCAGGCGCCGCACGTGCTGTATGTCGACGAAAGCGGTTCACCGGATGGTTTGCCTGTGGTGTTTATTCATGGTGGTCCAGGCGCCGGCTGCGACGCAGCGAGCCGGCGCTATTTCGATCCCAACCTCTATCGCATCGTCACCTTCGATCAGCGTGGTTGCGGCCGTTCCACCCCGCACGCCAGCCTGGAGCACAACACCACTCAGGCGCTGATCGCCGACATGGAACAGATCCGCGAGCACCTCGGTATCGACAAGTGGGCGCTGTTCGGCGGCTCCTGGGGCTCGACCCTGGCGCTGGCTTACGCCCAGGCTCATCCGCAGCGCGTGCATGGGCTGATTCTGCGCGGCATCTTCCTGTGTCGCCCACAGGAAATTCAGTGGTTTTATCAGGAAGGTGCCAGCCGTCTGTTCCCCGATTATTGGGAAGATTACCTCGCGCCAATCCCGGCGGATGAGCGCGGTGATCTGGTACAAGCCTTCTACAAGCGCCTGACCGGCCCGGATCAGATTGCCCAGATGCATGCCGCCAAAGCCTGGTCGACCTGGGAGGGCCGTACCGCCACCCTGCGCCCCAATCCGCAGGTGGTCGACCGTTTCAGTGATGCGCATCGCGCGCTGTCGATCGCTCGCATCGAATGCCATTACTTCGTCAACAGTGCCTTCCTCGAAAGAGATCAGCTGCTGCGCGACATGCCGAAGATCGCCCATCTGCCCGGGGTGATTGTGCATGGCCGCTATGACGTGATCTGCCCGCTGGATAATGCCTGGGCGCTGCACCAGGCCTGGCCGAACAGCGAGCTGCAGATCATTCGCGATGCCGGCCATTCGGCCGCCGAAACCGGGATCACCGACGCCCTGGTACGTGCCGCGGACGAACTGGCGCGGCGCCTGCTCAACCTGGCGCCGGACGAAGCATGAAGGCATTGATTCAACGGGTGCGTGGCGCCCGAGTAGAAGTGGCGGGTGAAGTAGTTGGGGCGATTGATCAGGGCCTGCTGGCGCTGGTTGGCGTCGAGCCGCAGGACACCCCGGCCAGCGTCGAGAAAATTCTGCACAAGCTGCTCAACTACCGCGTGTTCAGCGATGCCGCTGGCAAGATGAACCTGTCGCTCAGCGATAGTGGCGGCGGGCTATTGCTGGTCTCGCAATTCACCCTGGCGGCCGATACCAAGAGCGGCCTGCGCCCGAGCTTTTCCAGTGCCGCACCACCGGCGCTGGGGGCGGAACTGTTCGACCTGCTGGTCGCTCAGGCCCGCGCCAAACACCCACAGGTTGCCACCGGTCAGTTCGGTGCCGATATGCAGGTGCATCTGGTTAACGACGGGCCGGTGACCTTTCTTCTAGAGAGCTAGCAGCCTGCTAGCGCGCCAGGGCTTCGGCGACGAAGTCGAGGCGATCCTGACCGAAGTGCATCTCGCTGCCGATAAAGAAGGTCGGCGCGCCGAATACGCCGCGCTTGATCGCCTCTTCGGTGGTGGCCTTGAGGCGCTCCTTGACTGCTTCATCGTTGACCAGGCGCTCGAACTCGGCGGGATCGAAGCCGGCGGCGCTGAGCACCTCGGCGACTACTTCGGGCTTGCCGAGGTTCTTCTGCTGCACCCACAGCGCCTCGAAAATGGTTCTTACAAAGTGTTCGAAGCGCTTGTTGTCGAGGTAGCCGGCCGCGCCACGCATCAGCGTCAGGGTGTTGATCGGGAAGTGCGGGTTGAAGGCCATCGGCACGCCATAACGGCTGGCAAAGCGTGCCAGGTCCTTGAGCATCCAGGCGCCCTTGCTCGGGATCATGACTGGCGACTGGTTACCGGTGGCCTTGAATACGCCGCCGAGCAACATCGGTCGCCAGATAAGTTGCGCGCCGGCTTCGCGGGCAATTCGCGGCACCTGGGTCCAGGCCAGGTAGCTGGCCGGGCTGCCGAAGTCGAAAAAGAACTCAACGGTCTTGTTCATGCTGTGTCCTGTGCTCAGGTTCGAGGTCAGTTGTGGGTGACTTAGAGCCTTTTCAAAGGCTCGCGAGCTAGAGCCATGCAAGGCAAAAACAGGCGAGGAAGCGGAGTGTACTGTTGTACATGAGCATCCGAGCCTGTTTTTAACGCAGCAGGGCCGACGCGCAGCAGCCTTTCAAAAGGTTCTTAGAAGGTTTCGCTCCATGGGCGTAGGTCAAGCTCATGCACCCAGCAATCGCGAGGCTGGCAGTGGATCTGCCAGTAGGTCTCGGCAATGTGGTCGGGGTTGAGGATGCCGTCCTGATCCTTGAGCTGGTACAGCTGCGGAAAGGTGTCGCGGATAAACGCGGTGTCGATGGCCCCGTCGATTATCGGGTGAGCGACATGAATGCCCTTGGGGCCAAGTTCGCGGGCCATGCTTTGGGCTAACGCACGCAGAGCAAACTTGGCGCTGGCGAAGGCAGAGAAATTGGCCCGGCCGCGCAAGGAAGCTGTGGCGCCGGTAAAGATGATCGTGCCCTGGCCACGCGGCAGCATCACTTTGGCCGCTTCACGACCGGTGAGAAAACCGGCCAGCGCGGCCATTTCCCAGACCTTGCGATAGACCCGCTCGGTGGTTTCGGTGATGGAGAACTGCACATTGGCGCCGATATTGAATACCACAGCATGCAGTGGCCCGACCTCGCGCTCGATGGTACTGAACATGTCGATTACTTGTTCCTCGACTCGAGCATCGCAGCCAAAGGCTCGTGCGCTGCCACCTGCCGATTCAATCTCCGCGACCAGCGGCTCGAGTTTTTCAGCATTGCGCCGTGCCACGCAGGCCACATAGCCTTAGCGAGCGAAGCGTTTGGCGATGGCGCCGCCAGTGGCGTCACCGGCACCGACTACCAAGATTGCCTTGCGTTCTGTCATCGTTGCTCTCCATCAGTTCTGTTTTGGAACTTGTCTCGATAGTCGGTTCCATTTTGGAACCTGTCAAGCTATGGTGAGCCACTGCTGTTGGAGATCGGCTTATGCGTTGGGAAGAACTGGAGCAGCAACCCTGCTCGCTGGCCCGCACCCTGTCGGTGGTGGGTGATCGCTGGACCCTGCTGGTGCTGCGCGAGAGTTTTCTCGGTATTCGTCGCTTTGACGAGTTCGAGAAACGCCTGGGCATTACCCGCCATGTGCTGGCCGATCGCCTGAAAAAACTGGCTGAAGCGGGTGTGCTGGACAAGGTGGCTTATCAGCAGCGGCCGCTGCGTGAGGAATATTGCCTGAGCGCCAAGGGCCGTGATCTGTACCCGGCCATTATGGCCTTGGTGAACTGGGGCGACCGCCATATGAGCGGCGCCGAGGGAGCGCCGATTCGGCATATCCATCGTACGTGCGGCAGGCCTATGCATGGCGTGCTGGTGTGTTCGGATTGTGGTGGGCCGCTGCAGCCGAGGGATGTACAGCTGGAGGAAGCGCCTGCGTTCAAGGGCCAGCTGCTACCGGCGCATTGGCACGAAAAGCAGGTTGTGTAGGGTGGATGACGCTTTAGCTAGTGGATGGATACGGTGACACTACCTAGGGCAGGGATGTCTGCTTAGAACAGTCGCGCCAGCAAGGCAGTCACCGCGGTTTCCACCCGCAGAATCCGCGCGCCGAGTTGCACCGGTTGCAGGCCGGCTTCGTTGAGCTTTTCCACTTCGTAGGGAATCCAGCCGCCTTCCGGGCCGATGGCCAGCGTCACTGGCTGTTCGACGGCCCGTGGGCAGGCCGGGTAGTCGCCAGGATGGCCGACCAGGCCCAGAGTGCCGGCGGCAATACCCGGCAGCTGGTCTTCGACAAAGGGCTTGAAGCGTTTCTCGATGGTGACGTCCGGCAGCACGGTATCGCGGGCCTGTTCCAGGCCGAGAATCAGCTGTTCGCGAATGGCTGCGGGTTCGAGGAAAGGCGTCTGCCAGAAGCTTTTTTCCACCCGATAGCTGTTCAGCAGCACCAGCCGTGACACGCCCATGCTGCTGACAGTTTGCAGCACGCGGCGCAACATTTTCGGCCGAGGTAGGGCGAGCAGCAGGGTCAGGGGCAGTTTCTCTGGCGGTGGTTGGTCGAGCTGCACGGACAGCTCGGCTTCTTGTGCATCCAGGCGTAGCAGCTGGCCGCTGCCCATCAGGCCATTCAGGCGGCCGACGCGCAGGCTGTCGCCCGTTTCGGCGCGGTGCACTTCGTGCAGGTGCTTGAGGCGGCGGCCGCTGAGCAGCACGCGGTCAGCGGCGATAAAGTCGCCGTCTTCCAGAATCAGCAGGTTCACGGTTGCGCGGCAGGCGGCTGGTCGTTGGAGGAGCTGTCAGCTTCAGTCGCAGCCTCCTCCTCCTCCTCGGCGCGGCGCTTGACCAGGCCGCCGCACAGCAGGCCGGCTTCGAACAGCAGCCACATGGGCACGGCCAACAGGGTTTGCGAGAACACATCTGGCGGGGTCAGTACCATGCCGACGACAAAGCAGCCCACAACGACATAGGGCCGGCTCTTGCGCAGGGTGGCGACATCGACCACGCCGACCCAGATCAGCAAAAAGGTCGCGATGGGGATTTCGAACGCCACGCCGAAGGCGAAGAACAGGGTCAGGACGAAATCCAGGTACTGGCCGATGTCGGTCATCATCGCCACGCCTTCCGGGGTCACGCTGGCGAAGAAGCCGAACATGATCGGGAACACCACGAAGTAGGCGAAGGCCATGCCGGCGTAAAACAGCAGGATGCTGGAGATCAGCAGCGGTATGGCGATGCGCTTCTCATGCTTGTACAGCCCAGGCGCGATAAAGCCCCAGATCTGATGCAGGATGATCGGGATGGCGAGAAACAGCGCGACCATCAGGGTCAACTTGAACGGCGTGAGAAACGGCGAGGCCACGCCGGTGGCGATCATCGTCGCACCTTCCGGCAGATAGGCGCGTAGCGGCGCGGCGACCAGCGCGTAGATGTCCTGGGAGAAGTAGAACAATCCGGCAAACAGCGCGAACACCGCCGCCACAATGCGCAGCAGACGCGTGCGCAGTTCGGTCAGGTGGGAGACCAGGGGCATTTCCTGATCGCTGTCCGGTCGTTGGCTCATGGCTGCGGGCTTTTATCCTGGCGGGTGCTATCGGTAGCGGCTACTGGCTCTGCGGCGGGTGCAGCGGCAGGGCTCGTTTCGGTGATGCTGCTAAGCGGCGCGCTGAGGCTCTGCTTCATCGCGTTCATTTCCCGTTCCAGCTCAAGGATATGTTCGTTATGCAGCTGGCGACGGATTTCGTCCGCGCCGATCTCACGCTCGACTTCAGCCTTGATCGCGCTGAAGCTGCGCTTGATCCGGCCGATCCACAAACCGGCTGTGCGCACCGCGCCGGGCAGGCGATCAGGCCCCAGTACCACCAGGGCGACGATGCCGACCAGCAGCAGCTCGGTAAAGCCGATATCGAACATGGCTTAGTCTTTTTTCGCCGGTTCTTCGACCTTGCGCGCCTGGGCGTCGATGGTCTGACCTTTCGGCTCGTCCACGGCGGGGGCGGGCTTTTCGGCATCGCTGTTGTCCATCGACTTGCGGAAACCCTTGATCGCATCACCCAGATCGGAACCCAGGCCTTTAAGGCGCTTGGTGCCGAACAGCATGACCACGATCAGCAGGACGATCAGGAGTTGCCAGATGCTTATGCCACCGAATCCCATAACGCGTACTCCGTAAGTGAAGGTTTAATCAGTCTTGCGAGCGTGCGGCTTTTTCCGCATGCCCGGAGAGGCCAAAGCGCCGGTCCAGTTCGTCCAGTACCGCCTGCGGGTGCTGGCCGAGTGCGGCGAGCATGACCAGGCTGTGGAACCACAGGTCGGCGGTTTCATAAATCACATCGCTGCAGTCGCCGCTTACGGCTGCATCTTTGGCCGCGAGGATGGTTTCCACCGACTCCTCACCGACCTTTTCCAGAATCTTGTTCAGGCCCTTGTGGTACAGGCTGGCGACATAGGAACTGTCGGCAGTCGCGCCTTTACGCGACTCCAGCACTTCTGCCAGGCGGCTCAAGGTATCAGTCATGGCCGTGTCACTCATGGTTGTGTCCTGCAGCATAAATGGCGTGCGGGTCTTTCAGCACCGCATCGACGATTGTCCAGGTGCGGTTCTCGAACACCCGGTAGAAGCAGCTCTCGCGGCCGGTGTGGCAGGCGATGCCGCCCAGCTGTTCGACCATCAGGATGATCACATCAGCGTCGCAGTCCAGGCGCAGCTCGTGCAATTTCTGCACATGCCCGGATTCCTCGCCTTTACGCCACAGTTTGCCGCGCGAGCGTGACCAGTAGATGGCTCGCTGCTCGGTAGCCGTCAGGGCCAGCGCCTCACGGTTCATCCAGGCCATCATCAGCACGCGGCCGGTCTTGTGGTCCTGGGCGATGGCTGGTACCAGGCCGTCGCTGTTCCAGTTGATTTCGTCGAGCCAGTCAGTCATTGCAAGTTCCGCCCATCTCGGGCTGTCTAATTCAGAAAGCTAGTGTGCCAGTGCATACCCGGTGTGGCTATCGGCGCAGCACTAGATAGAGGCCGCCCGCCAGCATCAGCCAGCTGGGCCAGGCGATCAGGCTCAGCACCAGGCCCTGAGTAGCGGCTCCGCCGATCAGTGCTGCGCCAAGCAAGCGTGCAGGCCATTGGCGACGCGTGACGGGCTGTTCCTGGCGGCTGGCCGGCTGCTGGTTGAGGCGTTCGAGGGTTTCGCGGGCAATTTGCGACAGGTGCGGCACCTGCTCGGCCTGCAGCTGCAGGTTGCGCAGCAGCTGCAGCGGGCTGATGCGCTCACGCATCCAGCGCTCGAGGAACGGCTGTGCGGTGCTCCACAGATCCAGATCCGGGTACAACTGGCGGCCCAGGCCTTCGATATTCAGCAGGGTTTTCTGCAGCAGTACCAGCTGCGGTTGCACTTCCATATTGAAGCGCCGCGCGGTCTGGAACAGACGCAACAGCACCTGGCCGAAGGAGATGTCCTTCAGTGGCTTTTCGAAGATCGGCTCGCACACGGTGCGGATCGCCGCTTCGAAGTCATTGATTTTGGTTTCTGCTGGCACCCAGCCGGAATCGATGTGCAGCTGCGCCACGCGGCGGTAATCGCGCTTGAAGAAGGCGATCAGGTTGCGCGCCAGGTAGTCCTGATCTTCGGCGGTGAGGCTGCCGATGATGCCGCAGTCGATGGCAATGTACTGCGGGTTCCACGGCGTGCGCGTGCTGACGAAGATATTGCCGGGGTGCATGTCGGCGTGGAAGAAGCTGTCGCGAAACACCTGGGTGAAGAAGATTTCCACGCCGCGCTCGGCCAGCAGTTTCATGTCGGTGCGCTGATCGGCCAGGGTTTCCAGGTCGGTAACCTGGATGCCGTAGATGCGCTCCATCACTAGCACTTTCGGCCGGCAATAATCCCAATACACCTGCGGCACATAGAGCAGCGGCGAGCCTTCGAAGTTGCGCCGCAGCTGGCTGGCATTTGCAGCTTCGCGCAGCAGATCGAGTTCGTCGTAAATGGTTTTTTCGTAATCGCTGACCACTTCCACCGGGCGCAGGCGGCGGGCATCGGCGGAAGATTTCTCCGCCAGTTTGGCCAGCAGAAATAGCCAGGCGATGTCCTGTTCGATGACTGGTTTGAGGCCTGGGCGGATGACTTTGACCACCACTTCTTCGCCGCTTTTCAGTTGCGCGGCATGTACCTGGGCGACGGAGGCCGAGGCCAGCGGTTGCGTGTCAAAGCGGGCAAAGACTTCACCGACCTTGGCACCCAGCTGCGATTCGATCAGCGCCAGCGCCTTGGCCGGATCGAAGGGCGGTACCTGATCCTGCAGCTTGGCCAGCTCATCGGCGATATCGCTGGGCAGCAGGTCGCGGCGGGTGGAAAGCAGCTGGCCGAACTTGATAAAGATCGGCCCCAGCTCTTCCAGAGCCAGGCGCAGACGTGCGCCGCGCGACAGTAGCAGGTCGCGGCGCGGCAGCCAGCGCCAGGGCAGTACATAGCGCAGGACTCTCGCCCAGAAAGGCAGCGGCAGGGCGAACAACAGGTCGTCCAGCTGGTAGCGAATGACTACGCGCTGGATACGCAACAGGCGACGAACGGCAAGCAGCTTCATGCGATGGGCTTATGGCGTTGGGCGAGGCGCTCGATGCGCGCGTCGAGTCGATCAAGGGACAGCTTGAGGTGGTCCAGTTCGGCGAAGCGCGCATCGGCTTCGCGCTGGCCTACCAGGCTGCGGGATTCTTCACTGAGGTAATCGGCCAGGTTCAGGCGCAGGCTGTCGAGAGCCTGGCTGCTCCAGTTCACCCGGCTGCGCAGATGGCCGCCGAGCAGCTGGCTGCCGACCGGGCCGAGCCAGTGCGACAGCTCGTACTCCCAGTCCAGCTCAAGGTCCTGAAGGATTCCGGCCAGCTCCAGCAGGGCGGCGCTGTCGCCATCCAGACTGACGTCAGGGCTGTGCAGGATGCTGGTCTTGTCGCGGCTCAGGGCCAGGCGCAACAGGCTGGCGGCGGGGGCGCGCAAGTGACAATCGGCTTCGCCGGCCCATTGCGCAGCCAGTTGCAGGCCGCTGGCACTGGGCAGAATAAATAGCTGCAGGTTTGGCGCGGCGCATTCCACGGTAATCACTTTGCCACTCAAGCGCGACAGGCGTGGCAGCGCCGTGCTGTCCATGGCCAATACGCGATTGAGGCCGAGCTCGACGCCGGCCAGCAGCCCGGTGAGTAACATCAGGGCTTGATGCCGCGGTGCAGGGCGACGATGCCGCCGGTCATGTTATGGAAGGTCACACGCTCGAAGCCGGCTTCAACCATCATCGCCTTGAGAGTGTCCTGATCTGGGTGCATGCGGATCGACTCGGCCAGGTAGCGGTAGCTTTCGGCGTCGTTGGTGATCAGCTTGCCGGCCAGCGGCATGAACTTGAACGAGTAGGCATCGTAGAACTTTGACAGCAGCGGGCTGGATGGCTTGGAGAACTCCAGGATCAGCAGGCGGCCGCCGGGCTTGAGTACGCGCAGCATCGAGCGGATGGCATCTTCTTTATGCGTCACGTTGCGCAGGCCAAAGGCGATGGTCACCACGTCGAAGTGGTTATCCGGGAACGGCAGCTTCTCCGCGTCGGCCTGGACGAAGCTGACGTTGCCTGCCACGCCCTTGTCGAGCAGACGATCACGGCCGACGCGCAGCATCGATTCGTTGATGTCGGCCAGCACCACTTCGCCAGTCGGGCCGACCAGGCTGGAAAACTTGCGGGTCAGATCGCCCGTACCTCCCGCGATATCCAGCACCCGGTTGCCGCTGCGTACGCCAGACAGTTCGATGGTGAAGCGCTTCCACAAACGGTGCATGCCGCCAGACAACACGTCGTTCATCAGGTCGTACTTGGCCGCGACCGAGTGAAAGACCTCGGCGACTTTTTCCGCCTTCTGGCTTTCCGGCACGCTCTGGAAACCAAAGTGCGTGGTGGGTTCGCTGTCGCTGCTCTTGCGAGGATCGTTCATCGTGGCCTTTCCTAAAACACAGAGGCTGCATCTAAAGTGGCGGCCATTCTAAACCTAAAAGCAGCCCTAGGCTTCAAGCCACGCGCGCAAGTAAAAGCCCGAAGGCTTTGCACCCGCGCAGCTTGCTATAGTCTCGCGACCTAAGGTCGCAGTTAACTGGCGAGGAGAAATGCCATGGCCAAGATCACCGTAGAACGTCCTCACACCCTGGGGCGCGAAGTCGCCCGAGAAAAAGCCGAGCAACTGGCCGAGCGCCTTGCTCGCGAATACGACGTACGCTACCGCTGGAATGGCGACACGCTGGAGTTCAAGCGCAGCGGCGCAGATGGGCGTATTGAGGTGCATGACCACAGTGTGCGCGTACAGCTCAGCCTTGGACTGTTGTTGTCGGCGATGAGCGGCAGCATCAAACGCGAAATCGAAGAGGTGCTGGACAAAAATCTGCAGGCATAAGGTGTTGCCTGACGGCCCTTGGAAATTTTATGGGCGGCTATCTTTGTCAGTCATTCTTCGGGCCGTCGCTGCGCGACGTTAAAAACTGCTCCAGGCAGTTTTTTCTTACGCTTAGTATGCGGTTTCTAATTTTCATCGATACCGTGCTCCTAAGCCTGCATTCCGTGGGCGTTTCCTCGAAACACTTAGAGTGAGGTGCACCATGTCGAAAGTTGCCGTTAAAAAGAAAGCCGTCGTTGAAGACCCCAGCAGCGTGCTGAGCGACGCAAAAGTTTATGCCCGCAAAATCTGGCTGGCTGGTCTGGGCGCATACGCCAAAGCCGGTCAGGAAGGTTCCGAGTACTTCAAAGAACTCGTGAAGAGCGGCGAAGGTGTTGAAAAGCAAGGCAAAAAACTGGTCAACGAACAAGTTGAAGCAGCCAGCAGCCAGATCGACAGCGTTAAGAGCACTGTCACCAGCAACGTCAGCAGCGTGAAAGGCAAGTTTGAAGTGCAGCTCGACAAGATCGAGAAAGCCTTCGACAACCGTGTTGCCAGCGCCCTGAACCGCATTGGTATCCCGTCCAAGCAGGATGTTGAAGCACTCTCTGCTAAGCTGGATGAGCTGAGCGCGTTGCTCGAGCACGTCGCGCGTACCAAGTAAGGAGAGCAGGATGGCTGTCAAAAAGAAAACCGAAAAGCAAACCACTTCCTGGATCGGCGAAGTAGAAAAATACTCGCGTCAGATCTGGTTGGCTGGTTTGGGTGCCTACTCCAAGGTCAGCAAGGACGGCAACAAGCTGTTCGACACGCTGGTCAAGGATGGCGAGAAAGCTGAGAAGCAAGCCAAGACCGAAGTCGACAAGCAAGTTGGCGCAGTGAAGTCCACTGTGGGTTCGAAAGTGGACACTGCCAAATCGAAAGTTGATGAAGTCAAAGACAAGGCTATTGGCAAGTGGGGCGAGCTGGAAGAAGCCTTCGACAAGCGTCTGAACAATGCCATTTCGCGTCTTGGTGTACCGAGCCGCAATGAAGTGAAAGCGCTCAACGCCAAAGTTGAAAGCCTGACCAAGCAGATCGAGCAACTGACCGGTGTTTCGGTCAAGTCGGTAAAGCCTGCGGTGAAGAAAGTAGCGGCCAAACCTGCTGCTAAGCCAGCAGCTAAGCCGGCCGCTAAAGCAGCAGCCAAGCCAGCGGCTAAACCGGCCGTCAAGGCTGCAGCCAAACCAGCGGCGAAACCTGCTGCTAAAGCAGCCGCTAAGCCTGCAGCCAAACCAGTGGCGAAACCTGCAGCCAAGCCAGCTGCTGCCAAGCCTGCAGTTGCCAAACCCGCTGCTGCTCCGGTAGCTGCTGCGCCTGCGCCGGCCGCTGCACCTGCTGCACCCGTGACACCTGCCGCCCAGTCGTAAGACGCGTAGCAGTCAACGCAAACGCCCGGCCTAGTGCCGGGTGTTTGCGTTTAGGCGTGTGGGTTAATCTTCCAGATAGCGCTGCGCCAGGTGTTCGGCAGCGTAGCGCGATTCTTCAGCCAGGTGCGGAGCCACCAGCATCATCACCTGATAGACCACCAGGCGACTCTCGCCTTCGCGGCCGATGATGCGTTGGTAATCCAGGGAGAAGAGCAGGGTCAGGGTGATCTGCTCGACCAGTTGGCCCAGTGACTGGGTATCGCTTTGCAACTGGCCATCGAGTTGCAGTTGTGCAAGCAGTTCGGCCAGTGCGCGTTTGAGGTTGTTGAGCCAGTGACGCATGCCACGTTCCAGTTTTGGCAGGCGGCTGGTCAGGTTGGACAGGTCCTGGAACAGGAAGCGGTAGTGCGCCAGGCGTTCGACAATCAGGTGCAGAAACAGCCAGTAATCCTCCACATCCAGCTGCACGTCTTCGGGCGGTGAGAGCAGTGGCGCGAGTTCCGCCTGAAAGCGCTCGAACAAACCGAGGATCAGCGGTTCCTTGCCGTGAAAGTGGTAGTACAGATTGCCCGGACTGATGCCCAGTTCGTTGGCGATTTCCAGGGTGGAGACATTCGGTTCGCCCTTCTGGTTGAACAGCAGCAGGGCGCATTCAAGGATTCTGTCGCGGGTTTTCATCCGGTCTTCTTATTCTGGCCGCGGGACGGCTGACGATACCTGGCCGCAATGGCTTGCGGCCAGTCTGATCATGCGTGGCTGGGTGTTTTAGCGCACATGCACATAGGTGCCGGGCGCGGCTTCCATGACCGGGTAGTTCTGGTTGCCCAGGGCCATTAGGGTGTCCTTTTGCTCGCCAGAACGCTCCTGCATCCAGTTCAGCCACACTGGCCACCAGCTGCCCTGCACATGTTCGGCGTCGTGGTACCAGGCGCGCGGGTCGCCAGTGAGTTTGGGGTTCTCCAGGTAATTGGATTTCGGATTACCCGGTGGGTTGAGAATGCTCTGGATGTGCCCGCTGTTGGACAGAATAAAGCGCCGGTCACCGCCCAGCAGCAGGGTCGAGCGGTACACCGCATCCCAGGGGGTGATGTGGTCGTTGATTCCGGCGACGCTGAAGCTGTCGACCGTGACCTTCTGCAGATCGACCGGTGTGCCGCAGACTTCCAGGCCGCGCGGGTGAGTCAGCGGGTTGTGCTTGAAGAAGTCGATCAGGTCGCCATGCAGGGCGGCCGGCAGACGGGTGTTGTCGTTGTTCCAGTAGAGAATGTCAAAGGCCGGTGGCTGCTTGCCGAGCAGGTAGTTGTTGACCCAGTAGTTCCAGATCAGATCGTTGGGGCGCATCCAGGCGAACACTCGCGCCATGTCGCGTCCATCCAGCACGCCTTGCTGGTAGGAGCGGCGCTTGGCGGCCTCGAGGGTCAGCTCGTCAGCAAACAGCATGGCCGGGCTGTCGATCTGGCTGTCCAGCAGGCTGACCATATAGGTGGCGCTGGCCACTTTGCGCAGCTGACGTTTGGCTTGCAGATGCCCTTGCAGCGCGGCGATGGTCAGGCCGCCGGCGCAGGCGCCGAGGAGGTTGACGTCCTTGCTGCCGGTGATTTCACGGCAGGCATCGATGGCGACTTCCAGCGCTTCCACGTAGCTCGACAGGCCCCACTCGCGGTGCCGCGGGTCAGGGTTGCGCCAGCTGATGACGAAGGTCTGCAGGCCGCCTTCTAGTGCGTACTGGGCGAAGCTCTTCTCGTTGGAGAGGTCGAAGATATAAAACTTGTTGATTTGCGGCGGCACGATCAGCAGCGGTTTGGTGTACTGCTTTTCGCTCATCGGCTTGTACTGGATCAGTTCCAGCAACTCGCTGCGAAACACCACCGCGCCTGGGGTGGTGGCCAGGTTGCGGCCGACTTCGAAGGCGTGTTTGCTGACCTGGCTGGGCATGCCGTCGTTGTTCACCAGATCATCGAATAGATGCGTCACACCTTTGAGCAGACTGCTGCCGCCGCTGTTGAACAGTTCCTTGATCACCTGCGGGTTGAGCAGGGTGTTGCTGGGCGCCAGTGCGTCGCCCAGCAGGGTGGCGACAAAGCGCGCGCGGGCGCGGTTATCGGCGTCCAGATTGCTCTCATCGATCCAGCTGTTCAGCTGCTTCTGGCAAGCCAGGTAGGCTTGCAGGCTGCGGCTGTAGATCGGATTGTCTCGCCAGGTGGGATCGGCGAAGCGCGGGTCTTGCGAGTTGACTTTGAACGGCTTGTCGCCCATCAACACGCGACCCAGTTGGCCGCCTAGCGCAGCAACATGCCGGGCGCTGTGAATAGGTTGCTTGATCCCCTGCAAGGCCAGGCCGCGCAGGGTGGATAGCAGATCACGGCCGCGCAGACCGACCACTGCATTTTGCACGTTCATCACGCTTTTGTGCGCCGGCAAGGCGCGTTTGGCTGGTTGGTCTCGCATTGGGCAACACTCCGTCGTCAAACCATGAGACTTGATAAGCAGCAAGGCTTATACCAAGGCGCGCGCATGGGCGTTCCAGACTGCCGCGCGTCAAGTCCCAGGTAATACAACGTGCCCGAAAGTGGGTCAAGCACTGTGCTTGCGGCACAGTCTCAGAGCGTGCAGTTGAGGCCTTTGCCCAACCAAGGTGCGGTTAGCTGAGCGTGCGGGCTGGCGCGGGCTGTGGGTGCATAATCGCGCGCTGACGTTCTTCCTCGAGGAATTTCATGATGATCGGTGCCACCGCTTCGGCACGGGTCACCAGGAACAGGTGACCATCGTCGATCACGTGCAGCTCGGAGTTGGGGATACGCCAGGCCAGCAGGCGCATATTCACCAGAGGGATCAGCGGATCGTCGTCCCCAGCCATCACCAGCGTCGGTTGGCGGATCTTGTGCAGCCAATGGATGCTGGTCCAGCCGAGGCCGGCAAACAGCTGCCAGTAGTAGCCCATCTTGCCGCCCGAACGCACTTTACTGGCATGTGCCAGCGCCAGTTTCGGGTCGCGGCGGAAGGCACCACCGTAGATTTCCGGGGCAATCTGCACGCCGTAGGACGGCTGCACATAACGCCGCGGGCTGGCCATACACCAGAGCACCTTGGGTTTACCGGGTACCATCACCGCGCCGGCCGAGGTGGCGGCGAGGATCAGTTTCTTGCAGCGCTCGGGGTAGTCGTGGGCGAATTGCTGCGCCAGGGCGCCGCCCCAGGACACGCCAATCGCATTGACCTGACCGTAGTCGAGATAATCGAGCATGCGTGCGGCGAGCTTGGCCAGGCCAGGAAAGCGATATGGCGTGCTGGGCGTGGAGGAACCACCAACGCCAGGCACGTCGAAGGCGATGACCTCCAGACCTGGATCCAGAGCGCGCACGAAGGGCATGACCAGCTCCAGGTTGGCCCCGATGCCGTTAAAGATCAGCAGCGGGGTCATCTTGCCGTTGCCGGGGCGAACCGCGGTACGGATGGTCTGGCCGTCCAGTTCAATGGTACGGAATACGAAAGGTAGCGACATGCGCAAAAGCCCTATCAATTAAAGCGCTGGATCAGACCCTCCGGGTCTTTTCCAGAAACACCAGGGCAAAGCCTGGTTCGCCTCACCCGCATCAATGAGCGGGTGGGCGAGCGACACCTCCAGTGCCGCAGGCAGTATTGCGCAGTGCGCAGGTGATCAACGTTCGTGAACGTAGGTGCCGGGGGCTGCTTCGCCGGCCGGATGTTTCTTGTTGCCCAGTTGGCTCGGTGCCTTTTTCTGCGCGCCGGAGCGCTCGCCCAGCCAGACCTGCCAATGCAGCCACCAGGAGTCGGCGTGCTTGGTTGAGCTGGCTTGCCAGGTTTTCGGGTCCGCGTGCATCTGGGTGTTGGTCATGTAGCGTGCTTTAGGGTTGCCCGGCGGGTTGAGAATGCTCTGAATATGCCCGCTGTTGGACAGGACGAACTCGACATTGCCACCGAACAGGTTGGCCGACTTGTAGCACGACTCCCACGGCGTAATGTGGTCGGTGGTGCCGGCCACGCAGTAGAGGTCGCTGGTGACCTGCTTGAGGTCAATTGGCGTGCCGCAGACTTCCAGTGCGCCCGCGCGGATCAGCGGGTTGGACTGGAACATCTCGATAAACTCACCATGCAGGGCAGCCGGCAGGCGCGTGGTGTCGTTGTTCCAGTAAAGGATGTCGAATACCGGTGGCTCGTTGCCGAGCAGGTAGTTGTTGACCCAGTAGTTCCAGATCAGGTCGTTGGGGCGCATCCAGGCGAACACCTTGGCCATGTCGCTGCCTTCCAGCACACCGGCCTGATAGGAACGGCGCTTGGCCAGCTCCAGGCTTTTCTCGTCGGCGAACAGCGCCACATCGGTTTCCAGGCGGTTATCCAGCACGCTGACCAGCAGGGTCAGGGCATGCACCTTCTTCTCACCCAGCGCGGCGTAATGGCCCAGCAGCGAGGTGGTGGTCAGGCCGCCGGAGCAGGCGCCGAGCATGTTGATGTCCTTGCTGCCGGTGACGGCAGTGACCACGTCGATGGCTTCTTTCAGCGCCTCGATATAGGTCGACAGGCCCCACTCGCGGTGTGCCTTGGTCGGGTTGCGCCAGCTCACCACGAAGGTCTGAATGCCGTTGCGCAGCAGGAAGCGCGCCACACTTTTTTCCGGTGACAGGTCGAATACGTAGAACTTGTTGATCTGTGGCGGCACCACCAGCAGTGGGCGCTCGTGTACCTGTTCGGTGATCGGTTTGTACTGGATCAGTTCGAGCAGGTCATTGCGGAAAATCACTGCGCCATCGGTTGTGGCCAGGCTTTTGCCGACTTCGAAGGCGTTCATGTTGACCTGGCTGGGCATGCCGCCGTTGTTGACGATGTCCTGGGCCAGGTGTGACAGGCCGTCGAGCAGGCTCTTGCCGCCGGTTTCGAAGAAGCGTTTAACCGCGGCCGGGTTGGCCATGCTGTTGCTGGGGGCCATGGCTTCGGTCATCAGGTTGATGACGAAGTGGCCACGGCTGGCATCCTGTTCGGACAGGTTGCTGTGCTCGACCCAGTCATGCAGTTCCTTGCGCCAGGCCAGGTAGGTCTGCAGGTAGCGGCGGTACAGCGGATTCTGGCTCCAGGCCGGATCGGCAAAGCGCCGGTCGCCCTCGGCGGGGGTGAGGTCGGATTGGCCGAGCATCACGTTCTTCAGCTCCATGCTGAAGTGGGCAAGGTGTTTGGCGCTGTGCAGGGGTTGCTTGAGGGCTTGCTTGAGTACGACTCGGGCGGAGCTAAGTAGGTCTTTACCGCGGATGCCGATCACCGGGTTAAGGCCCAACGTGTTCTCCGAGGCCTGGTGTTTCAGGTCATCATTATTCTTATCTGTCATCTACAACGCTCCATTGTCCTGAGACGAAATACCGGCGTACTGCTGTGCACGGCGACACAGGGCTGGGACCTGCTCCAAGTCTGCTGCGCGTCGATCCTGCTGCGTTAAAAACCGGCTCGGAATGCTCATGTACAAAAGTACACTGCGCTTTCTCGCCTGTTTTTGCCTTGCATGACTCTAGCTCGCGAGACTTTGAACAGGTTCCCTGAACCAGGTATTGCCCGGATTGCCAAGGGCGGATCGCTCCGCAATCTTCCTCGTCGCAGGGGCTGCCTGGCGCGAGAAACTTCCAACTACTTGGTTACCCGAGTTTGAGAATTTGTGCAAGCCGGCCGCGATCCAGGCCGAATGCGCGATGAGTATGCAGGGAAGGATTAGAAAATGCGCTCTAACCAGCCAGGATCAACGGGCTAGACGGGCTGCTGCGCTGCGGCAGATTGCCGCTTGGTGGTATGTGCGTGAGGAAATAGCTGACGTGTCTGAGTCAATTCCTGACGGTATATCGCCTGGGCACTTCAGAGCATCAGTTTGACCACGCTCTCGCTGGGATCGCGGGACTTGCCTGCGGCGGCGAGGGTGGCGAGGTAATCGTTCCACAGCTCAGTCTGGCGCAGGGATAGCTGTTCCAGATAATCCCAGGTGAACAGACCGCTGTCGTGGCCGTCATCAAAGGTCAGTTTGAGTGCGTAATTACCCGCAGGCTCGATCTTGCTCAGGCCGACGCCGAGCTTGCCGGTTTGCAGAATGGGTTTGCCATGGCCCTGCACTTCCGCCGATGGCGAATGCACGCGCAGAAACTCGGCGGGCAGGGTGTAGTGCTCGTCGGCCCCGTAGTGCAGCTCCAGGGTTTTCGAGGCTTTGTGTAGTTTTATTGCGGTTGGGATGCGCATGCTCGCTTCCTGAATGGATCCCTGGCCCGGAGAGCATCCGGGCCAGGGAGGGACGCGTTACAGAATATAGCGCGAGAGGTCTTCGTCCTGCGCCAGCTCGCCGAGATGGCTGTTGACGTAGGCCGCGTCGATCACGATCGGCGTGCCATTCTGCTGGCCGGCCAGGTAGCCGGCGCTGAAGGACACTTCCTCGAGCAGGCGCTCGAGCAGGGTGTGCAGGCGGCGCGCACCGATGTTCTCGGTCTTCTCGTTGACCTGGTAGGCAATCTCGGCAATGCGCTTGATGCCCTCGGCAACAAACTCGATGCCCAGGCCTTCGGTGTTCAGCAGTGCGGCGTATTGCTCGGTGAGCGAGGCGTGCGGCTCGCTGAGGATGCGCTCGAAGTCCTGCGGGGTCAGGGCTTTCAGCTCAACGCGAATCGGCAGACGACCTTGCAGTTCGGGCACCAGGTCGCTCGGCTTGCTCAGGTGGAACGCGCCGGAGGCGATAAAAAGGATGTGGTCGGTTTTCACCATGCCCAGCTTGGTGTTCACCGTGCAGCCTTCGATCAGCGGCAGCAGGTCGCGCTGCACGCCTTCGCGGGACGCGTCGGTGCCGCCGGTATTGCCGCGCTTGGCGACCTTGTCGATCTCGTCGATAAACACGATGCCGTTCTGTTCCACGGCTTCCAGGGCCTGGGCCTTGAGTTCTTCCTCGTTGACCAGGCGCGCGGCTTCTTCGTCGCGCACCATCTTCAGGGCTTCCTTGACCTTGAGCTTGCGGCTTTTCTTCTTGCCCTTGCCCATGTTGGAAAACAGGCTCTGCAGCTGGTTGGTCATCTCTTCCATGCCTGGCGGGGTCATGATTTCGATGCCGGCCGGGCTGTCGGCCACTTCGATCTCGATGTCCTTGTCGTCCAGCTGGCCTTCGCGCAGGCGCTTGCGGAACAGCTGGCGGGTGTTGGAATCACTGGCCGGTGCGGCTTCTTCGTTGAACCCGGTGCGGGCCGGCGGCAGCAGGGCGTCGAGAATGCGCTCCTCGGCGGCATCTTCGGCGCGGTGGCGGACCTTGATCATCTCCTGCTCGCGCAGCATCTTGATCGCTGCATCGGCGAGGTCTCGGATGATCGACTCGACATCGCGGCCGACATAGCCGACCTCGGTGAACTTGGTCGCTTCCACCTTGATAAATGGCGCATTGGCCAGCTTGGCCAGGCGGCGGGCGATTTCGGTTTTGCCGACGCCGGTCGGGCCGATCATCAGAATGTTCTTCGGCGTCACCTCGGCGCGCAGCTCAAGCGGCAGCTGCATGCGCCGCCAGCGGTTGCGCAGGGCAATGGCCACGGCGCGCTTGGCGTCGTCCTGACCGATGATATGGCGGTTGAGCTCGTGAACGATCTCGCGGGGCGTCATGGACATGCGGCGATACTCCAGAGGAAGACGCGCTTATTCAGCGCAATCCTCCTCAATTGTCAGGGTTTGGTTAGTGAAGACACAGATGGAGCCGGCAATGTTCAGCGCGGTTTCGGTGATTTCACGGGCGCTCAGGTCAGTTTTCTGCAGCAGGGCCATGGCCGCGGCCTGGGCGAAGCCGCCACCGGAGCCCATGGCGATCAGGCCGTGTTCGGGTTCAACCACGTCGCCGTTGCCGGTGATGATCAGTGAGGCGTCCTTGTTGGCGACGGCCAGCATGGCTTCCAGGCGGCTCAGGGAGCGGTCGGTGCGCCAGTCTTTGGCCAACTCGACGGCCGCGCGCACCAGATGGCCCTGGTGTTTCTCCAACTGGCCTTCGAAGCGTTCGAACAGGGTAAAGGCGTCGGCGGTGGCACCGGCGAAGCCAGCCAGCACCTGGCCGTGGTACAGGCGGCGAACTTTTTTCGCGTTGCCTTTCATCACGGTATTGCCGAGGGACACCTGGCCGTCGCCGCCCATGACGACTTTGCCGTTGCGGCGTACTGAAACGATGGTGGTCAAGGGGAGAGTCTCCACGCAGCGGGGCGAAAGTGCCCAATGCCGAATGAAGTGGGGGCAGCGGTGGCCTGCTTCAAGCCCTGGGGTGTATCCCGTCCGACAAATAGTCGTCAGAACGGGCCGCAGGGCCTGAAGTCGCGCGGTTTATTGCGCCTGTCGCTGCTGTAACAACAGATTGCTAAAGCCGCTGGCCGCCAGGGATTTCTGTGCCTGGCCGAGCTGCTCACGGGTGGCGAAGGGGCCGACCAGTACGCGGTGCCAGGTTTCTTCGCGCACCGTGCCGGACTCTACCTTGACGTTCTGCCCGAGCAGGATGATCTGTGCACGCAGGCTGTCGGCGTCGTCCTTGCGGCGGAACGAGCCAGCCTGAAGGAAGAGCTGTGAGCTGACCGGGCCTTTGGCGACCACTGGTGGTGGCGGCACCTGGCCGTTGAGCGCAGCTTCGGCGCGGGCGGCGTCGATCTTTGCCGCTTCTTCCGGGCTGACCGGTTTCTGCGCAGGCGGAGCGACGGGCTCGATGCTTTGCGGCGGCAGGATCACTTCCGATTCCGGCAGCAAGGTGTAGAAGTCGTACTTGGGCTTGGCCGGCTGGGTCGCCGGCTTGGCGGCAGCAGCTTTGCTGGCCTGCGTGGCGCGGGCCTGTTCGACCTTGCTGCGCTTGATCTCGTCGCGGCCCGGTTCGAGGCTGAACAGAAACACCATAAAGCCGCCGATCACCAGGCCACAGACCAGCCAGAACCAGCCCGGTACCGGTTTTTTCGCTGGCGCCTGGTAACGGCTGGCGCCGCGTTTGGCGGAGGGTTTCTTTTTCGCCGCCACTTACATGCGCTCCAGGGTTTCCAGACCGAGCAGTTCCAGGCCTTGCTTGAGTGTGCGCGCGGTCAGTGCGGCCAGGCGCAGGCGGCTGTTGCGTACAGCCTCGTCCTCGGTGGAGAGGATCGGGCAGTTCTCGTAGAAGCTGGAGAACAGCCCGGCCAGGTCGTACAGGTAAGCGCAGAGCAGGTGCGGCTCGCCCTTGTCGGCAACGCTGGCGAGCACTTCCGCGAACTGCGCGAGCTTGCCGCCCAGTTCGATTTCGTGGGCGGCCTGCAGGTTGAGCTGGCCCTCAACCTCGGCAAAACCCTTGCCCAGTTTGCGGAACACGCTAGCCACGCGGGTGTAGGCGTACAGCAGGTAGGGCGCGGTGTTGCCCTCGAAGCTCAGCATCAGCTCGAAGTTGAAGCGGTAGTCGCTGGTGCGGTGCTTGGACAGGTCGGCGTATTTCACTGCACCGATGCCCACCGCGCGAGCGATCTGGCGCAGTTCGGCTTCGTCCAGTTCAGGGTTTTTGCCTTTGACCAGGGCGTAGGCGCGCTCTTCGGCTTCATCGAGCAGGTCGACCAGCTTCACGGTGCCGCCGTCGCGGGTCTTGAACGGGCGGCCATCGGCGCCGTTCATTGTGCCGAAACCCATATGTTCCAGCTGCATGCTGGCAGGGACGAAACCGGCCAGGCGCGCGGCGGTGAAGACCATCTGGAAGTGCAGGGCCTGGCGCTGATCGACGAAGTACAGCGCGCGGTCAGCTTTCAGTACGCCTGCACGGTAGCGGGTGGCGGCGAGGTCGGTGGTGGCGTACAGGTAACCGCCGCCGGCTTTCTGCACGATCAGCGGCAGTGGGTTGCCTTCGGCGTTCTTGAACTCGTCCATAAACACGCACTGCGCGCCGTCGCTTTCGCTGAGCAGGCCCTTGGCCTTGAGGTCAGCAACCACGTTGGCCAGGTCGTCGTTGTAGGCGCTTTCACCCTTGACGTCGGCCATGCTCAGCTTCACGCCGAGGCGGTCATACAACGCCTGGCAGTGGCTCAGGGAAATGTCGTTGAAGCAGTGCCACAGGCGCAGGCATTCGGCATCGCCGGCTTGCAACTGCACCACCAGCTCGCGGGCACGCTCGGCGAACTCGGCAGAGTCGTCGAAGCGCTTCTTCGCCGCGCGGTAGAAGCCTTCCAGATCGGCCAGCTCGCTTTCGGCAGCCTCTGGGTTTTCCTGCATATAAGCCAGCAGCATGCCGAACTGGGTGCCCCAGTCGCCGACGTGGTTCTGCCGGATTACTTCGTCACCGAGGAACTCCAGCACCCGCGCTACGCCGTCACCGATGATGGTTGAGCGCAGGTGGCCGACGTGCATCTCTTTGGCCAGGTTGGGCGCCGACAGGTCGACCACCACGCGCTGCGCCGGGCCATTTTTGCGCACGCCGAGCGTGGCGTCGGCCAGCAGGGCGTCGAGGCGCGCGGCTAAGGCTTGGGTGTTCTGATAGAAATTGAGGAAGCCCGGCCCGGCAATCTCGACCTTGCTGATGCTGGCGTCGGTCGGCAGTGCGGCAATCAGCTTTTCGGCCAGGTCACGCGGCTTCATGCCGGCCGGCTTGGCCAGCATCATGGCGATGTTGCTGGCGAAATCGCCGTGGGTCTTGTCCTTGGTGTTCTCCACTTGAATGGCCGGGCTCAGGCCTTCCGGCAGCACGCCGTCGGCAGTGAGGCGGGTCAGGGCTTGCTGGATCAGGTGGCGAATGCTGTCTTTCATGGTCTGCTCGGTCGGCCGTGGGGGCGGCGGCGCACAACGGCGCTAGTTGAAAACTGCGCATTATCGACGCCCTTCGCCCGCAGCTTCAAGCAGCGCGTGGTTTCTCCGGGCTAAAGGCCAGCGTTCTGGGCGGCCGATCACGCCACCAAGCCTGCATAAGAAAACGCCGCAGAGGCGAAACCGCTGCGGCGTTAAGCGGAGCGCTGCGCCGTGCCGCGCACGGCTGCATTACCGGCGACGAAATACGGCGCAGTACTGCGCGGCAGCGGGGCGCGGCCACGGATTTTGTCGGCAATCTTCTCGGCCATCATGATGGTTGGCGCATTCAGATTGCCGGTAACGATCAGCGGCATGATCGACGCGTCCACCACGCGCAGACCCTCGATGCCATGTACCCGGCCCCGGCCATCGACCACCGCCATAGCGTCTTCACCCATCTTGCAAGAACACGACGGATGGTAGGCGGTTTCTGCGTGTTCGCGGATAAAGGCGTCCAGTTCGGCGTCGCTCTGCAGTTCTGCCCCTGGGCTGATCTCACGGCCGCGATACGGGTCCAGCGCCGCCTGCGCCATGATTTCGCGGGTGATGCGGATGCCGTCGCGGAACTCGCGCCAATCCTGCTCGTGCGCCATGTAGTTGAACAGGATGCTCGGGTGCTGGCGCGGGTCCTTGGATTTGATCTGAATGCGCCCACGGCTCGGCGAGCGCATGGAACCCATGTGCGCCTGGAAACCGTGCTCCTTCACCGCATTGCTGCCGTTGTAGTTAATCGCCACCGGCAGGAAGTGGTATTGGATATTCGGCCAGGTAAAGTCCGCGCTGGAGCGGATAAAACCGCCGGCCTCGAACTGGTTGCTGGCGCCGATGCCCTTGCCGAGGAATAGCCAATTGGCGCCGATCATCGGCTGGTTCCACCATTGCAGCGCCGGGTACAGCGACACCGGCTGCTTGCAGGCGTATTGCAGGTACACCTCCAGATGGTCCTGCAGGTTCTGGCCGACGCCGGGCAGGTCATGCACCAGCGGGATGTCCAGCTCGCGCAGCAGCGCCGCCGGGCCGACGCCGGAGCGTTGCAGCACCTGTGGCGAGGCAATCGCGCCGCTGCACAGCAGCACTTCGCGGCGCGCATTGACGGTGATCGGTGTGTCGTTGTCGCCCTGCAGATAGGCCACGCCGCTGGCGCGTTTGCCGCTGAACAGAATGCGGTCGGTGAGGGCGTGGGTGACGATGGTCAGGTTCGGTCGTTCGCGGGCCTGATCAAGGTAACCGCGTGCGGTGCTGGCGCGACGGCCCTTGGGCGTAACAGTACGGTCCATCGGGCCGAAGCCTTCTTGCTGGTAGCCGTTTAGGTCGTCGGTACGCGGGTAACCGGCCTGCACGCCGGCTTCGATCATGGCGTGGAACAGCGGGTTATTGCCGTTTTTCGGGGTGGTTACCGACACCGGTCCATCACCGCCGTGGTAGGCATTGGCGCCGATATCGCGAGTTTCCGCCTTGCGGAAATACGGCAGGCAATCCAGGTAGCTCCAGTCTTCCAGGCCCTTTTCCGCAGCCCAGCCGTCGTAATCCATGGCGTTGCCGCGGATATAGCACATGCCGTTGATCAAGGATGAACCGCCGAGGCCCTTGCCACGTCCGCATTCCATACGGCGGTTGTTCATATGCGGTTCGGGGTCGGTCAGGTAGGCCCAGTTGTAGCGCCGGCCTTGCAGCGGGAAGGCCAGGGCGGCGGGCATCTGGGTGCGGAAGTCCAGGCGGTAATCCGGGCCGCCGGCTTCTAGCAACAGCACGCTGACGTCGGCGTCTTCGGTCAGGCGGGTGGCCAGCACGTTACCGGCCGAGCCGGCGCCGATGATGATGTAGTCGAATTCTTGGGGCATAAAAGCTCCTGTAGCCCGGATGCACTCCGGGGAAAACGCGGTGACTGTTCCCGGATTGCATCCGGGCTACGGGGCGACGATTCAATCCGTGGCAAGGGTCAGGCGGCGTTCCGCTTTAGCCGCGAAAGGTGTCGCGGCTAAAGCCCCTCCCACAACACAGTGGTTAGAAAACCGAGGCGTAGTCGCCCATTTCCAGCTGTACCGATTTGATTCGCGTGTAGTGCGCCAGGGTGGTCAAACCGTTTTCGCGGCCGACGCCGGATTGCTTGTAGCCGCCGACTGGCATTTCCGCCGGCGACTCGCCCCAGGTGTTGATCCAGCAGATGCCGGCTTCCAGCTTATGGATCACCCGGTGCGCGCGGTTCAGGTCGCGGGTCACCACGCCGGCGGCCAGGCCATATTCGGTGGCGTTGGCGCGGCGGATCACTTCCTCTTCGCTGTCGTACACCAGAATGCTCATCACCGGGCCGAAGATTTCTTCACGGACGATGGTCATGCCGTCGTTGCAGTCGGTGAACACCGTCGGCGCGACATAGGCGCCCTTGGCGTAGTCGCCCTCGGTCACGCGGTTGCCGCCGATCAGCAGGCGTGCGCCTTCGCTGCGGCCTTTGTCGATATAACCGAGCACGCTTTCCATATGTGCCGCGCTGACCAGCGGGCCGAAGTTGGAGGCCTCGGCAAGCGGGTCGCCGAGGCGGATGCGTTTGACCCGCTCAACCACTTTGGCCTCGAAGCGCGCCTGCAGCATGCGCGGCACAAACACCCGCGTGCCGTTGGTGCAGACCTGGCCGGAGCTGTAGAAGTTGGCCATTACCGCGATATCGGCGGCGCGGTCGAGGTCGGCGTCTTCGAAGATGATCAGCGGCGACTTGCCGCCCAGCTCCATGGTCACTTCCTTGAGCGACGAGCTGGAGGCGCTGGCCATGACCTTCTTGCCGGTCACGGTGCCGCCGGTAAAGGAAATCTTCTCGATGCCCGGATGTTCGGTCAGCCACTGGCCGACTTCCCGGCCGCTGCCCGTGAGCACGTTGAACACGCCATCCGGCAGGCCGGCTGCGCTGTAAATCTCTGCCAGTTTCAATGCGCTGAGTGAAGTCACTTCGCTCGGTTTGAAGATCATCGCGTTGCCGGCGGCCAGGGCCGGGGCGGATTTCCACAGAGCAATCTGGATCGGGTAGTTCCACGCGCCGATGCCGGCGACCACGCCCAGGGGCTCGCGGCGGGTGTAGACGAAACTGGTGTCGCGCAGCGGGATCTGCTCGCCTTCGATGGCCGGAATCAAGCCAGCGTAGTACTCCAGCACGTCGGCGCCGGTGACGATATCGACGTAGCGGGTTTCCGAGAGCGGCTTGCCGGTGTCGAGGGTTTCCAGCTCGGCCAGTTCATCGTTGCGCTCATGCAGGATGTCCACAGCCTTGCGCAGGATGCGCGAGCGCTGCATGGCGGTCATCGCCGCCCACACCTTCTGGCCTTCAGTGGCGCTGGCCACGGCCAGTTCCACGTCTGCCTGGCTGGCGCGCTGCACGCGGGCGAGTACTTCGCCGGTGGCCGGGTTGATGCTGTTGAAGGTTTCGCCGCTGCTGGCTGCCACATAGCGGCCGCCGATAAAGAGCTGCTGTTCGTCGAAGCGGGGCATGGCGCTTTCCTTGTGTGCGGTGGGCGATGCGAGCTGCCTGGCGCAGGTTGCTGGTCTAGGCAATATAGACCCAAGGCTAAATTATCTTAATTGAACGATCAATCAATAAAAACGACAGGGCGCAGCCAAACACGACACGCAGGGCATGTAGGCGTTGGTATTCGGGTTGTTTCAGGCTAGGCACAAATCAAGTGCCAGCCAGCCGTGCTGGCGGGTGCTGCGAGACCTGTAGGAGCGGCCTTGGCCGCGATGCTTTTGAGTCCACAAGAGATCGCGGGCAAGCTCCTACGAGAGCTGAGCATTCCTAAAGTAATGCGTAACCCACCAGGCAGGAGGCGGGTTGAGTCCCATGGTGGGTTGCGGCCAATTAAGCCCTCTGTGGTTGGCCGGTAGTGGGCGGCGCCTACCCACCCTACGTGGTCTTGGCCAATTGCAGGTCGAGGTATTCGTAGGCGATTGCAATCGCCTGGCGGGTGTCGAAACCTTCGCCGGACAGCGCCCCGCGTAGCCACAAGCCATCGATCAAGGCCGCCAGACCACGGGCGGCGCTGCGCGCCTGCTCCTGCGGCAACACGCGGCTGAACTGCCCGCACAGGTTGGAGTACAGACGGAGATCGTTGACCCGCTGCAAACGCCGTAGCGCCGGCTGGTGCATGCTGGTGGCCCAGAATGCCAGCCAGGTTTTCATCGCCGGGCCGTTGACCTGGCTGTCGTCGAAGTTGCCTTCAATCATTGCCCGCAGGTGCTCGCGCGGCTGGTCCGGCGGCAGGCTGGCGCGGCGTTCGCGCACGGCATCGCTGAGCGCCTGCATCAGGTGGCGCATGGTGGCGTCGAGCAGGCCGTTCTTATCGCGGAAATAGTGGCTGATGATGCCGTTGGAGACCCCGGCGATCCGCGCGATATAGGCGATGCTGGCATCGCCCATGCCGACCTGATCAACCGCTTCGAGGGTGGCCGCGATCAATTGCGAGCGGCGGATCGGTTGCATTCCGACCTTGGGCATCTGCTTCTCCATCGATGGGGGCGTCCCCGGAATGCGCGCAGTCTAGGCCGGTTATTGTTGAACGATCAATCAAACATGACGTTCCAGGGATGACCTGTCGGTCAGGGATAAGGCCTGGCGCAAACCCGATCGCGGCTAGTTTTCCGCGCTGCTGGCAGCGCTGTTGCTCGTGCCTTCACGGGCAATCAACTGGGTGGGGGGCACGCTAAAGCGGAAATCGCAGTAGGCCGCGCCGCCTGCGAGGGTTTGTCTGCGCTGCAAGGTTACGCCCCAATCGCTGGCCATACGGTAATCCAGGCTGCACGCGGCAAAGTGGGTCAGCTCCGGCGCCCCCTGCTCGCGCAGGTAACTGGCCAGTGGACACACCTGCACATCAAAGGCCACGCCAGCGACCTCGGGGAGATTGCTGCGTTGGAAAGGGCGGGTAAACACCAGGCTGAATAACGCATCGAGCAGCCACTTGATGCGCGCCTGCAAACGGTTGCTGCGCAGGCGCGACAGCTTGAAGGCCAGAGCGCTGGCAGGGGCGAAGATCTGCCAGTTGATCTGCTCGATCCACTCGCCGGCCTGCTGTTGGCCTATTCCGTGCTCCTGCAAGGCGCGGTACAGCGCGTAATCCCACTGTATATAACGCAGCAGCAGATTCACCCCAGGCGAATGGCGCACCCGCGTCCGTTGCAACTCACGCTGTATTTCCTGGGTTCTGGCCCATACCGCAGCCGCCGTACTTGTCGGCAAACACCCACCCAGCTGCGCCTGCGCTGCCTGGCGAAAGGCCATCAACGGCAGATAAACCTGCAGCAGGGCGAGGGGCTTCATTGGCTGTCTTTGGCTCTGGCGATGGCCGCATTCAGCGCGGCCTTGGCCTGTGGGCTGTTCTTCCAGCAGGTGCTGCCGAGCATGGCGGCAACCATCTCGGCGATATCCTCGGCCCGGTATGTGGCCAATTGCGCCAGGGAGTCGATGCCCAGTTCCTCGAAGCGTTTGATCACCGTGGGGCCGACACCTTTGATGGCGAGCAGGCTGAGGCGTTCGGTGTGGTTAAAAGCCATGGGTGACGTCCTGTCCGCTGGTTGTACGCGTTAGCGCGGGTCTACATCGGCGATTAGCGTCAGTAAATCGGTCACGCCGATATCCTGACCCGCCTGGAACAGCAGAGTACTGGCCTGGCCGCGATGATGAGTATGGTGATTAAAGAAATGCAGCATCAGGCTGGCAAAGGGGCGCTGCGCCGGCACGCCCTTCATATTGCCGTAGGCCAGCACATGCTCCAGGTCCACCTCGGTCAGCGCTGCGACCCAGTCGCTGATATGCCCATCCAGCCTGCTGCGCAACGCCTGCAGCGGCGCGAAAGTGTCGAACAACAGCTGATCCAGCGCCGCTGGGCGTTGCAGATCGCTGATTGCCTCGCGTAGCTCAGCGCAGGCCGGGTGCTCGGCAAAGCGCTTGAGCCAGATGATATCGCCCACCGCAATATGGTTGAGCGTGGCGAGGATGGACGGGAAAAACGCTCCGCGATCCTCACTCAGCGCCTGGGCCGACAGCTGGCCGGCGGCCGCGTAGAGCTTGTCATTCATCCACGCGTTATAGCGGGCCATCAACTGGAAGTGGGCGAGCTGGGACATGGCGCTTAACTCGGTAATTAAGGTTCAGTCAGGCATCAAATACCGGACGGAAAAAGGTGCGCTCGTAGCTGAGCACGCACTGGGTCTCTTCGGCATATTTAAAGGCCGCCAGGCACTCGGCGTCGGCAAAGGATTTCAGTCGATACTGCTCGTATTCCGCCAGACTGGGGAAGCTGAACATCGCCAGGCCGATATTGTTGGCGCCTTCGGATGGCAGAAAGTAGCCGTGATGCGTGCCGCCAAACTTCGCTACCAGGGCAATCCACAGCTTGCCGTAATGCTCGAATTCCTTGAGTTTGCGCGGGTCGAGTACATAGCGGATATGACAGGTGATCATGCTGGTCCCTCAATGATTGGAATGGCGTGTTGTGCGGGTGCAGGCGGTTAGGCAAGGTAAACCTGTCGTCTTTATTTCTCTAGCGCCGGCACCAGGCGAACCAGTACCGGCAAATGGTCCGAGCCCAACTGTGGGCCTACCTGGCGCGCCACCACCGCCCAATGCTGTGTGACCAGCACCTGGTCGATAGGCAGCCCGAGCACGCCCTGCAAGACGGCCGGCCAGGTCGCGGCCAAGCCGCTGGCACGGCGCAAACCCAACTGCGTCAGCCCGCTAAAGGCCGACGACCAGGGCGTGGCATTCAGGTCGCCAGCTAAAACCGTCGGTATGGCGTTTGCGGCTGCTCGCTTGGCCAGGGCCGCCAGCTTGGCGTTACGCACGCTGTGATACTGCGGCGAAAGCGGCGGCATCGGATGCAGGGCAATAATCCCGATCGGCTGGCCGCGCCACTGCAACTGCGCCTCGATATGGGCAATCCCCTGCACATCCTCGATCACCTCCACCTGCTGCAGCGGATGGCGCGACAGCACGGCGATGCCAAAGGGGCTGTCCCGGGCAACTATGTGTTGAAAGGGATAATCGCGCAGCGTGCGCAAGCCTTGCGCGTAGGCTGGGGAAACCTCCAGCAGCACCACCAGATCCGGTTTTTCCTGTGCCAACCAGGTGGCCAATGCCTGAGTGTTTCGGCTATCTAAATGTACGTTGGCACTGGCTACGGCAAACACCTGGGCCTGCGGATCGCCCGCCGGTGCCGGCGCGGATGCCGTCAGCCAGGGCAACGGCAGCGCCAATAACAGAACGGCCCAGCGCTTATCGAGGCAACAAGCCAGTCCGGCAAACATCGCTAATCCGAGCAAGAACAACCACTGCCAATGGCTGGCCAGATCTACCAGCCAGGCCAGTGTGCCGGAGGAGTCTGCGAGCAGATGCGAGAGCAGCGGTAGCAGCAGGCCGAGTAGGCACAGCAGCGCAAGCGTATTAACGCGACGGGCCCAAAAGGTGCTGCGGTCTGGCTTGGGCTTATCGGGTTGGCTGGTTGTGGCCATATTTGATTATTCGCGCTGTCAAAAACGGTTTAAGGCTCATGGCTGAAATGGCCATGCTGCAGAAACTGCTTGATCTGACTGGCCACAACATCGGCATTGGTCATAAACGTATGGCTGTGCGGAACAGTAATAAAGTCCTTCATTTCTGGGAGCTTGGCGCTCTCCACTGAAACCTTGCCATCGTTTGGCTTGGGCAAATCGCCAGCAAACCACGGGTCCAGGCTTTCCGTGCCGGCGACTATGCCGATCTCCAGGGGATCGATTTAAGTTGGTTGGGTGTGCTGTCGGCTTCAGTGCCGAGCTGCTGTCCGGCTGGCCCGGTGGCCAATTTGTACCACCATCGGTCTTTCTTGTTCGTCGCCACCTCACTGCCTTGGTTGGGCGGGCCGAGCATGACCACTCGCTTGGCTTCGGCAACGACGTTGTTCTGAAAATACTGCCTGACCAAGATGCCGCCCAAAGAATGGGTAACAAAGTGGATGCTCTGCGCGCCCGCTTTTTTACACTCGGCAATGCCAGCCCCGACTGCTGATGCCAGCTGTTGAATGTCTTGTTCAGTGGACGGGTAGCTGTTGTTGATAACGGTGTAATGCTCTTTGGCTAACGAGTCTTCGATTGCACTCATCGAGTAGCTGGTGCGGCCCATGCCATGCAATAGCACCACGCACTCACTGGCCAGTGATACCGGCGCGACAAACAACAAGAGATAAAGAGCGTGAGGCGCATTTGGGTTAACCCTGCAAAAAAGTGCGCTAGATAAGAGGCTATTGGTCTTGCTACGACGCTCTGCTCAGCACCTGGCTGGCCCCATTAGCTTGGTGTGTGGCGACTCATCTGAGTTGATGCTGAGCCAAGGCCAGCGCTGCTGATAGGACGCAGCCTTTTGGGCAAAAAGGCTTCTGTGCGGTGTCAGCGGGTTTGGCGTCAGGGTTCCGTTATACAAAAGCGCGAGGCCATTGGGGGCGTAGACTTCATCGGGGTTAATGCCAACGCACGTGCCGGGAATCAGAAAGCGGTCAATGCCTTCCCTGGCGCTGCTTAGCGCTGCATAGGGATGGCCAAAATGTGCTTCATACCAAAGGTGAATCCGCGCCTGGTTGGCGACTTCCACGGTTATGTCCAGGTCTGCCAGCACGGTTTCTACATGACACTGCACGGCGTTCTCAGCCGCTTCGCTCAGGTCGGCAGGGTCGAAGTAAAAGAAGTCGTAATCCTTGATCTTGCTCTCCGGCGGCTGCCCAGAAAGCACATTCCACACCGTCTGAAAAAGGCAGCCGGCGACTAGCCAGCCATCCGTGAGATTCAACGCATCCCAGCGCTCGATGATCTGTGCGTTATGGCGGTTATGCAGTACGTCGGCGCGAAACTTTGCTTGCATGCGGATCTACACAAAAGGCGGCAGGTTTATCCGGGGTTGTTATGCCTTATACAAACCAGAATTCAACCTCATCGGTCTCGACCTCAAAGACAGCCGAGTGCTCAACGTATGCAGGCACGTGATACCACTCGCCGACGCCAACCCTGACCGTTTGGTTATTCATCGTCAGGATCAATTCGCCGCGCGTAATCACGCCATGGTTGTCGGTGTCATGGGTATGCGGCGCGATGGAGGTGCCGGCGGGGTAGGAGGCAAACAGAACAGTGCTGTCTTTGGCCTCAAGCTTATAGGCGTCAAAGCGGCCATCGAATAAGGGCAGTTGTTTGATTCTGTTTGGGTATTGGCCTGGCATATGAATGCTCTTCCTTGTGGTCCATCACGGGTTATTAAGCTGCGAGCTGTACCCATTAATTGCGAATGAGGCGAGCAAGATTAAACGTTGTCAGTCGGCTTTAAGTTGCTGCAGGAGCCTGTACCCTTCGGGCCAAGTGCCCAAGCCGCTAGCGCTGTTGATGTGGCCAGCCGCGCCGATGTTTACAAGATTGCTGCCCCAAATAGCTGCACATTCTTCAGCGTATGCAACTCCACCGTAGGGGTCGTTGGTGCTGGCGATAACCTTAGATTTGAACGGCAGACGCTGCATTGGTACTGGATCAAACCCTATTGTCTGGGTGGGGAAAGCTGGGCCTTTAGGGTTTGGTACTGCGACCAGCAAGGCTGCTTTGATCTGCAGCTTGGTTTGCGCCGCCCAGTGCGACACCAGCAGGCACGCCAGGCTATGCGCAACCAGAATCGTATCTGTGCCAGAGCGTTTGACGCTGTCTTCGAGTGACGCTATCCAGTCAGCGCAACTGGGGTTGTCCCAGTCCGATTGGTTGACGCGGCTATAGTTGCTATTCGTCTGTTCCCAGTGGCTTTGCCAGTGATCTTGTCCTGAGTTTCCGATACCTGGAAGTATAAGTACGTTCATATTGGCAAGTTTCCTTTTGCTATCGAGCGACACTATTGCTGCTTTTTAGGCGATTGCATGCTCTGGATAAAGCTACTGGTGATTCGGCTTAATATGCAGGCACATCCTGTGCGCTTAAATCAAATAAGTCAGCTCTCAGGCATGGTTCCTGAGTCTTGGTTAGCTTCTTCGGCCAGTTTTAATCGGTCGGCTTTGCTGATGTAGGTAGATTTTTTCTTGGGTGCCAATTTGGCGTTGGCCTTTTTGGCGTGCGCTTCGAGGAGCTGTTTGATTTTTTTGCGGCGGTTCATTGTTTTAGGCCGGGTCAGTTAAATGGGGCATACAAAGAAAGCGGTTTGGCTGGGCTGTATAGCGGTGTGAGGGTTCTGAGTAGATCAAAAATAAATCACTCCGAGCGCTTTAGCCTGTAGGGGCGAGAGACAGTATGGTTGCGCTGCTGACTCAAGCTGGCCGCCCGCTAGGGGGCGCTGGCACGGCGGATATTATCACCGAGGGCAGCGACCTCTGTCGGGGGGGGGCGGTTATGGCTCTGTGCTATCAGACGAAATGAACGTCCCGGCGGTGTGCGCTGAACTAGGGTAAATAAGTGGCCCGCGCGCTGCGCCTGATTGACGACCCAGCTTGCGCCGGCCGCA
The DNA here is from genome assembly GCF_900105355.1 of Pseudomonas anguilliseptica. Taxonomy (NCBI): domain Bacteria; kingdom Pseudomonadati; phylum Pseudomonadota; class Gammaproteobacteria; order Pseudomonadales; family Pseudomonadaceae; genus Pseudomonas; species Pseudomonas anguilliseptica. Next base: position 1,843,508 of record NZ_FNSC01000001.1, on the reverse strand, counting down.
TGAGCGGAGGGCCCTACCATGAGTTACGCTACACCTTGCCTGACGCTGGAGCAGCTGTTGCGCTTCAGTCCGTTCGATTATCTCAGCCCGCTCTATCAGCAGCAGGCGCTGGACAGCCTGCAGTATGTGCAGCGCAAGGCCGGTAGCCTGCTGTTCAAGCGTGGCGAGAAATCCCTGGCGCTTTATTACCTGCTGCACGGCCAGGTCGGCCTGGGCGAAGAGGGGGCGCGCCAGCCGCTGCTGGCCGGCAGCCAGGAGGCCGGTTATGCCCTCAACGAAACCCAGCCGCAGCAGCAAACGGTGGTGGCGCAGACTGATGTGATCCTGTTCGCCCTGGAGCGCGGCCTGCTCGAACGCCTGCTGAACTGGAGCCAGAGCGCCGATTACGGGGTGATCAGCCTGGATGGGGCGGCCGAGGAGGAGTCCGGTCAGGACGACTGGCTGGCCAAGCTGTTGCGCTCGCCATTGTTCGGCCGGCTGCCGCCTGCCCATCTGCATACCTTGCTGGCGCGCTTTGAGTTTACCGAGTTAAAGGCTGGCCAGACTGTGGTGCGTTATGGCGAGCCCGGCGAACACTTTTATGTAATCAAGCAGGGCCGCGCTGCGGTGACCCTGCCAGCGGCCTATGAAGAAGGGCCGCGGCAGATTCTTCAGGCGGGGGATTTCTTCGGTGAGGAAGCGCTGGTCAGCGGTGCGGTGCGCTCGGCCACCGTGACCATGCTTGAGGACGGTGTGCTGGCGCGCCTGGAGCGCGAGTTGTTTGTCGAACTGGTGCATCCCGCGCTGATTCCGCAGATCAGCCCAGAGCAACTACAACAGCTGACCCGGCTCGGCCAGCGCGCCGGCCTGCTGCTGGATGTACGCCTGCCCTTCGAATACCGCCAGGGCCACCAGCCGGGCAGCATCAGCCTGCCGGTGGCCAATCTGCGTACCCATGCCAGTAGCCTGGCGCCGAATACGCTCTATGCGGTTACGCCGGAAGGCGGGATCCGTAGCGAACTGGCGGTGCACCTGCTCAACCAGCTGGGTTTCGAGGCCTACCTGCTGACTGCGCCGCCAGGGCAGCCCACGGTGGCGGCTTGACGGCGTGGCGGACGGTGCTCGGGTCGTAACGCCGTGATACGTCTTGAGTAGCGCCGTGTTGGTGCGCACAGCGCACCCTGCCAATGGCACGGCACCTGACGGGGTCATTAAAAAAACGGGGCGAAGCCCGTTTTTATCCTGCGTGCTAACAGCGCTTATTTAAGCCACTCGGCGACGCGCTCTGGGTTTTTGCTGATCCAGGCTTTGGCGGCGTCTTCCGGTTTGGCGCCTTCGCGGATGGCGAGCATGACGGCGCCGACTTCTTCACCGCTCCAGGAGAATTTCTTCAGGAAGGCAGCGGCTTCTGGTGCTTTGCTGTTGATGCTGGGGTTAGCCACAGTGTCGACGTGTTCGTCATCGCCGAAGACTTTTTTCGGGTCTTCGAGGAAGCGCAGGTTCCATTTGGCGAACATCCAGTGCGGGATCCAGCCGGTGACGACGATGGCTTGTTTGTTTTTCTCGGCGCGGGTCAGGGCGGTGGCCATGGCCGGGCCGGAGCTTGGCATCAGTTTGATGTCAGCCAGGGCGTATTCCTTGATGGCTTCTTCGGCGCGGCGCATGACGCCGGCGCCGGCGTCGATGCCGGTGATTTTGCCGTCGAAGTCTTTGGCGTAGGTTTGCAGGTCGGCGATGGTTTTGGCTTGTACGTAGTCCGGTACGATCAGGCCGATTTTGGCGCCAGCGTAGTTGGTGCCGAGCACTTCGACTTTGTCTTTGAGTTTTTCAAAGTATTCGCCGTGGGTGGCGGGCAGCCAGGCGGAGAGGGTGGCGTCGAGGTCGCCACGGGCTACGCCTTGCCACATGATGGCCGGTTCTACGGCCTTCAGCTCGACGGTGTAACCGAGTTTGCTCTGGAGGATGTCACCTGCTACGTGGGTGGCGGCGACGCTGTCGTCCCAGCCGTTTACGTAGCCGATTTTCAGGGTGGCTTTGTCCGCCGCCATGGCGCTGCTCATGCTGAGTGCCAGGGCGGCGACGACGAGGCTTTGCAGGCAGAGGTTTTTCAGGTTTCGCATAGGGTGTGCTCCGTCAGTGAGAGTGGCAGTTCAGTGAGTTACTGGCGCGTTCTTCTTGCGGGCCTAGCTGGGTGTTACAGGTCTGCGTGGTATGGCTTGCTCGGGAGGGGTTGTGTGTTATCCCTCTCTCCAACCCTCGGCTTTGGCATCCTGCTTCGCCCTACTTTCTGCATCTATGCAGTCGTTTCCCCAATGGGGTGAGGGGTGATCGGTGTTGCTCAGGTGCTGCGTGGTAAATCCGGGCTGCAACAAACCAGGCGATGGCCGTGTGGCCTCGCGGGTCGGGTGCTGATCAAGGTGTTTTAGCTAGCCACGCCGCCTGCAGATCACTGGGGCGGCGCGGTGTGGCTTACATGCCGAGGTGTTTCTTCACCGCTGCAACGCCGTCCTGGCCGTCATAGGTGGTAACGCCGGCCAGCCACTGGTCGAGGATCGCCGGGTTGGCTTTGATCCAGTCGGCCGCGACTTTGGTTGGGTTCTGTTTTTCCAGAACCTTTTCCATCAGCTGGCTTTCGATTTCCACGGTGAACTGCAGGTTGTTCAGCAGTTTGCCGACGTTGGCGCAGCGCGCTTCGTAATCCGGCGGTACCACGGTGTAGACCTTGGCGGCGCCGTAGTCGGGGCCGAACACGTCATCGCCGCCTTCCAGGTAGGTGATGTCGAACTGGGTGTTCATCGGGTGCGGTGCCCAGCCGAGGAACACGGCAGGTTCCTGCTTTTTCACCGCGCGTTGCAGCTGAACCAGCATGCCGGCTTCGCTGGACTCGACCATCTTGAATTCGCCGAGGCCGAACTGGTTGCTCTTGATCATGCCGTCGATCAGCAGGTTGCCGTCGTTACCCGGCTCGATGCCGAAGATCTTGCCGCCCAGCTGGTCCTTGAACTTGGCGATGTCGGCAAAGCTTTTCAGTCCGGCTTCTGCGGCGTAGGTCGGCACGGCGAGGGTGTACTTGGCGCCTTCAAGGTTGGCTTTGGGCAGCACTTTGACGCCGCCATCCTTGGTGAAGGGCTCGATCACGGCGTCCATCGAGGGCGCCCAGTAGCCGAGGAAGACGTCGATCTGTCCGCTTTTCACCCCGGTAAAGGCGATAGGCACGGAGGCCATGATCTTGCGGGTCTGGTAGCCCAGGCCTTCGCTGAGGGTCATGGCGACACCGGTGGTGGCGGCGATGTCGGCCCAGCCGATTTCGGCGAAGCGCACCATTTTGCAACTCTCCGGCTCCTGCGCCCAGGCGCTTTGCAACATGGCCACGGAGAGCAGGCCGACACCTGCGAGCTGTTTAATCGTCTTCATCTGCGATTCCCTGTGATGGTTAAATTTAGATTACTGGCGTTGAAGCTTGCCGCTGAACCAACTGAACAGACTGCTGCGTTTGGCGGTTTGCGGAGTACCGAAACTTTCCGTGATGCGGTCGAGAATGATCGCCAGCAACACTACGGCCATGCCGCTTTCGAAACCGAGGCCGATGTCCAGGCGCTGGATACTCGCCAGTACGTCGTTGCCCAGGCCGCCTGCGCCAACCATCGAGGCGATGATCACCATCGACAGGGCCATCATGATGGTCTGGTTGACCCCGGCCATGATCGACGGCATGGCGTTGGGCAGCTGGACCTTGAACAGTAGCTGACGCGGGGTGCAGCCGAAGGATTGGCCGGCCTCGATGATCTCTTTATTAACCTGGCGGATGCCCAGGTTGGTCAGGCGCACCGCCGGTGGCATGGCGAAGATCACCGTGGCGATGATCCCCGGCACGCGGCCGAGGCCGAAGAGCATGGCGGCGGGAATCAGGTAAACGAACGCCGGCATGGTCTGCATAAAGTCGAGAATCGGCCGGATGATGGTCGCTACCCGCTCACTGCGCGCTGCCCAGATACCCAGGGGGATGCCGAGTAGCAGGCTGATCAGCGTGGCGGAGAAGGTCAGGCCGAGGGTGACCACGGTCTGTTCCCAGAAGCCGGTGAGCACGATCAGCACAAAGGCCACGGTGGTGAAGATGGCGAACTTGTAGCCGATACGCCACAGGCCGAGGCCGACGAAGATGGCGATCAGCAGCCAGGCCGGCGGCAGCATCAGCAGCCATTCGATGCCTTCGGAAAAGCCGTTGACCACGGCGCCGATGCTGTCAAAGCCATCGCTGTAGTTGTCCAGCAGGTGCTGCACCACGTCATTGACCCAGCTGCCCAGGTCGAGCTGTTTCTCACTCATGGAACTCTCCCTGCAGGCGGGTCAGCAGGCGACCTTTGCTGATGGCGCCGCTGTAGCGGCCATTGCTGTCGACCACCGGGATCGGCCCTTCGTTGTCCACCAGGCGTTCAATCACCTGGTCCAGCGGCAGGTCTTCGGGGATCGGTTGGATTGGCTTGAGCACCTGGCCGTCGAGGCCGCAGGTGGTGCCGCCCTCGACCAGCAGGGCGATCCGCTCCAGGCTGATGGAGCCCTGAAAGGTGTTCTGCTCGCCGACGATAAAGGCGTAGTGCTTGTCCAGCGCCTGCAGCTCCTGGCAGACCGTCTGTGCGTCCGGTGCTTTGCCGTTGTGCACGTAGATCGGCACGCTGTCGGCCATCAATTGGCCGGCGGTGAGGTAGCGGTTGGTGTCGACTGTGTTGAAGAAGTTGCGCACGTAGTCATTGGCGGGGTTGTCGATCAGCTCCTGCGGAGTGCCGACCTGAACCAGTTTGCCGCCTTCCATGATGCCGATGCGGGTGCCGATGCGCATGGCCTCTTCGATGTCGTGGGAGACGAAGATGATGGTGCGGCGATCAGTCTTCTGCAGCTCCAGCAGCACGTCCTGCATCTCGCGGCGCTTGAGCGGATCGAGGGCGGAAAACGCCTCGTCCATGATGATCATTGACGGGTCAACCGTCAGGGCGCGGGCCAGGCCGACGCGCTGTTGCATGCCGCCGGACAGCTCATGCGGCATCTTGTGCGCAAAGGTGTCCAGGCCGACCTGCTTGAGTACCTGCATGGCGCGTTGTTCGCGCTCCTTTTTGCCCTTGCCGGCCACTTCGAGGCCGAAGGCGGCGTTGTCCAGCACACTGCGCGAAGGCATCAGGGCGAAGGACTGGAAGACCATGCTCATGTCGCGGCGGCGCAGATCAATCAGCTCCGCCTTGGGCATCTTGGCGACGTTCTGCCCGTCGATGTAGACGTTGCCGCTGCTGGGTTCAACTAGGCGGTTGATCAGGCGGATCAGGGTGGATTTGCCGGAGCCGGAGAGGCCCATCAGCACGAAAATTTCACCTTCCTCGACGCTGAAGGACACGTCGCTGACGCCGATTACCGCGCCTTTTTCCGCAAGAATTCGTTCCTTGCTCCAGCCCTGTTTGAGCAGGTCGATGGCTTCTTGTGGCTCTGCGCCGAACACCTTGTAGAGGTTTTCGACGACGATTTTTCCAGACTGCATGGGATGATTCCCCTTCAGTAGACATCCAGATCAGTGCTGCGGAACCGCGCCTACGCCAGCTGGCGTACGTACGGTGATGCCGACTGTTCTTGCCTGTGTGGGTTTACTGGGTTCCGGGGTCGGGGCCGTGCCTTGCCGCGCAACACATTCAGGGTGCTCAGGCACAACCGCTGCAACGCTCCAGTTGCCTTGTGGGCAATGGACGCTATGGGGGCGTACTGTCGAGTCAACCTTGCTGTGCCGTGCTGCAAACCGCGTTCCAAACCCTCTGGCAGTGTTACGAAGTCCCATCCTTGGGTTTTACACACCTCGACCCGAGGTGCGCGTACATCCGAAATTTCTTGTTGGGCTGGCACCCATCACGTGGTGAGCCAGCACTTATATATTCTTCGGTCCGGGGCTGTGGGCGCCCGGTCTGTCGACCCTGCTAAGGCGACAGCGACGAAATCGGCTGACTCAACGATATAGTCTTCGGCCTGTCGCAATTGTCGGTTTGCGACTCTGACGTGTTGCGCGGCGACAGACTCTTTAAAAACCATAACAGACTTTATTGTTCCGTTGCCAAGGCTGCAAGCCACAGCGGCCGTGGTTTGCAGCGTTTCAAATGGCCACAGGCGCGATGAGCTGGGGGCTGCGCGCTGTTCGAAAAAAATGACAAATTAATTTCCATCGGCAAGGTTTTCGGCGGTTTTTATTGATTGACCGTTCAGTCTTGTTACGCCTTGCAGCCAATTTGCCCGTGCCTGTGGATTAGCCTTAAGCCAGGCTTTGGCCTCGCGCCGTGGGTTGGTGTTTTTGTTGAGAATGGCGCCCATCAGGTAGCTTTCCATCTCCAGGCTGAAGCGCAGATTTTTCAGCAGCTGGGTGGCGTTCGGACACTCTTCGGCCAGGCCGGCACGCACATTGGTGTACACCGACGCGCCGCCGTAGTTGGGACCGAAGAACTCATCACCGCCGTCCAGATAATGCATCTGCAGCTGGTTGTTCATCGGGTGCGGCGCCCAGCCGAGAAACACCACCCATTGCTTGAGGTGTTCGGCGCGTTTGACCTGGGCCAGCATGCCGTTCTCGCTAGACTCCACCAGGCTGAAACCGGCAAGGCCAAAGGCGTTCTTGTCGATCATCGACTGGATCAGCTTGTTGCCATCGTTGCCGGGCTCGATACCGTAGAGTTTGCCACCAAGTTCCTTGCTGAAGCGCGCAAGATCGGCGAAGTTCTTCAAGCCGCCGTCATAGGCGGCCTGATTCACTGCAAGGGTGTACTTGGCACCTTCGAGGTTGGCGCCGAGGGTCTTTACCGAGCCGTTGGCGGTGTAGGGTTTGATGTCGTTTTCCATGCTCGGCATCCAGTTGCCGAGGAACACATCAATCTTGCCGTCCTGCATGGCTTGGTAGGTGTCCGGCACAGACAGGCGTTTGACCTGGGTGCGGTAGCCCAGCTCGCTGAAGAGCTGGCGAGTGACCGCGGTGGTCACGGTGATGTCGGTCCAGCCCACATCGGCGAAGCGAATCAACCCGCACTGCGCCGGCTCTGCAGCCTGGGCCAGCAGTGGAGTGCACAGGGCGGCGGCCAGCAGGCCACGACGCATATTCAGTTTCATCAAGCCTCTCCCAGTTGCAGTGACAGGGCGCGCGTGCAAGCGCGCAGTCGGGCCACGGGTGGCAGGCGAATGCAGCTGGCCGATCCATGGGCGCGGCGATCATGCCGACAGATTTCCTCCGCTGCCTATGTGTGAAGTCGCAACTAGAACGCTGCTGTCGTGAATTGCTGCTGCGCCGCCTGAAAGTGTGAACCCGTAGCCCGGATGAAATCCGAGGGGGGGCAAACCGCGCTCCTACAGGGAATTACTGCATGGAGCAGGTCATCACGGCCTCGCTATTGATCTCCCCGGATTGCACCCAGGTACAGAGAGCCTCGCGCCCGCGATCCGCCATATGGATGGCCAGCTGACGGATTTAGGCATGGGCAAGTCGGTGTGGGGCGACTGTGCGCCGGGGAAATCCTGATCATGGCCTGCACGTAGCATCAGTGCAGGAGAGAGTCGTGGCTATCAGCGTGTTTGACTTGTTCAAGATCGGCATCGGGCCGTCCAGTTCGCATACTGTCGGGCCGATGCGCGCGGCGGTGCTGTTCAGCGGAGCATTGGCCGAGCGGCGTTTGCTGGAGCGCACGGAACGGCTGCAGGTGCGCCTGTACGGTTCGCTGTCGGCCACCGGTGTTGGCCACGGCAGCGACCGCGCGGTGATCATGGGGCTGATGGGCGAGTGGCCGGATCAGGTCGACCCGAGCAGCATTGAGCCGCGTATCGCCGAGTTATTGGCCAGCGGCCAGTTGCAGCTTGGCGGGCGGGTCAGCATCGCCTTCGACTGGCAGCGCGACATGCTGCTGCTCGACGAGAATCTGCCCTATCACCCCAACGCCATGACCCTCAGTGCCTTTGCCGACGACGGCAGCCTGCTGCACGAGAACACCTATTACTCGGTGGGCGGCGGCTTTGTGGTGGATGCCGAGCAGGCCGCCAGCGGCCAACTGGATCAGGACCACACCGTGCTGCCCTACGACTTCAATAGCGCCGAGCAGCTGTTGCAGCTGTGCCAGAGCAATGGTCTGCGCGTCTCCGAGCTGATGATGGCCAACGAAAAGGCCTGGCGCAGTGAGGCGGAAATCCGCAGCGGCTTGATGCGCCTGTGGCAAGCCATGCGTGAGTGTGTGGAGCAAGGCCTTAAGCACGAAGGCATTCTGCCCGGCGGGCTGAATGTGAAGCGCCGCGCTGCCAAATTGCACCGCAGCCTGCAGGAAATGAGCAAACCCAATGTGATCGGCTCGACCCTCAGCGGCATGGAATGGGTCAACCTGTTTGCCCTGGCGGTCAACGAGGAAAACGCTGCCGGAGGGCGCATGGTCACCGCGCCGACCAATGGTGCGGCGGGGATCATCCCGGCGGTGCTGCATTACTTTGTGCGGTTCAGTCCGGGGGGCAGTGAAGCCAATGTGGTGGACTACCTGCTGGCCGCGGCGGCCATTGGCATTCTGTGCAAGAAGAACGCCTCCATCTCTGGGGCCGAAGTCGGCTGTCAGGGCGAGGTCGGTTCGGCCTGTGCCATGGCCGCGGCCGGGCTGGCGGAGATTCTTGGCGCAACGCCCGAACAGGTGGAAAACGCTGCCGAGATTGGCCTGGAGCACAATCTCGGCCTGACCTGCGACCCGGTCGGCGGCCTGGTGCAGGTGCCGTGTATCGAGCGCAACGCGATTGCGGCAGTGAAAGCGATCAACGCCGCGCAGATGGCCTTGCGTGGCGACGGCCAGCACTTTATCTCCTTGGACCGGGTGATCCGCACCATGCGCGATACCGGTGCCGATATGCACGACAAGTACAAGGAAACCTCGCGCGGTGGGCTGGCGGTTAGCGCTGTCGAGTGCTGAGTCGGTTTACGGCCGGTTGTGTAGCAATCCTGCTGGGTTGGATGCAGGTTTGTGTGGCCAATTTGGGTGCGTAGCGAGTGCTGTGCACGATTGCGGTGCAGCTGTGTTCGGTGCGCTGAAAAGGGCGGTGCAGTGGCGCTGAGCAAGGCCTGACCGTTGGTCCGTTACCGCTGCATTTTTACCCTGCGTAGCGGGGTGACAAAGCACCGGTTAGGCAGTGCTACCGAAATGCTCAAGCACCCGTCAAACGGGCGTTTGCGGTCGTAATCAGAATGCTTCTGTCGCTCCTGCCAACGCCTAGTGGCACTAGCCTTGGACTAACGGCGCTATTTTTAATTGAACGCCCAATCAATTTAGGCACGGCCTTTGCGTTGTGCTGGTTGTCGATCTGGTGTTGTGCAGTCCCAGCCCCATAAAAAGAGCCACCCTATAGAGGGGCTCACTACCGTGCTTTGCTTCGCGTCAGGGTTTACCTGATGTCACAGTTCACTCAAGGGGCACAACCCCAGAGCCGTGCGCCGCAGTCCATCGGCTTTCTCCTGCTCGACAACTTCACCCTGATTTCCCTGGCGTCTGCCGTCGAGCCGCTGCGGATGGCCAACCAGCTGTCCGGCAAGGAGTTGTATCGCTGGCACACCCTCAGCCAGAGCGGCTTGCCGGTATGCGCCAGCGATGGCCTGCAGATCACCCCGGACGCCAGTCTGCTGACTGCACCGCGCTTGGATGCGGTGGTCGTTTGTGGTGGCGTGGATATCCAGCACAGCGTCACCCGCGAACACGTGCAGTGGCTGCAAAGCCAGGCGCGTCATGGTGCGCAGCTGGGTGCGGTGTGCACTGGCAGCTGGGCGCTGGGCGCTGGGCGCTGGCTAAGGCTGGGTTGCTTGATGCCCATGATTGCAGTGTGCATTGGGAGTTTTTGGCCGCCATGCAGGAAGCATTTCCGCGTACGGCCGTGACCACTCGCTTGTTCTCCATCGACCGCAACCGCTACACCAGCTCCGGTGGCACGGCGCCGATGGACATGATGCTGCACGTGATTGGCCGTGAGCATGGTCGCGAACTGGCGGCGGCGATTTCCGAGATGTTCATCTACGAGCGCATCCGTAATGAACAGGATCACCAGCGCGTGCCGCTCAAGCACATGCTCGGCACCAACCAGCCGAAGCTGCAGGAAATCGTCGCGCTGATGGAAGCCAATCTGGAAGAGCCGATCGACCTCGACCAGCTGGCGTTGTATGTCGACGTGTCGCGGCGTCAGCTGGAGCGCTTGTTCCAGAAATACCTGCACTGCTCGCCGTCGCGCTACTACCTCAAGTTGCGGCTGATTCGCGCGCGCCAACTGCTCAAGCAGACCAGCATGTCGATCATCGAAGTGGCCTCGGTGTGTGGCTTTGTCTCCACGCCGCACTTCTCCAAGGATCCTCTGAAGTAGCCATGCATTTCTGGCTGACGTCAGCCTCTGCTGATTTCGAAAGTGATAAATCGATCAAAAACGATCAGATTACCGGCTCATTTCTGTGTTTTTAGCCGCCGCGAGCACCTCGCGGCAGCCATTTCCAGCATTACGGGCGCACCTCTCCTGCATTCGTCAGTAAATGTCGGCGCGCCATCCACAGATTTGACAGCGCGAATAAAGTCACCAGTTGCGCCGTGTTTTTGACCAGGCCACGGAAGCGCGTCTTCACATAACCGAACTGACGCTTGATCACCCGAAACGGATGCTCGACCTTGGCTCGCACTTGGGCCTTGGCCTTCTCGATTTTGCGCTTGGCTTTGTACAGCGCGCTGCGCTTACCGAGTTTCTTGTAAGTGCTACGCCGTGCTGCAACCTGCCAGATCACTTGACGGCCCTCATGCTCGGGGCGCTTCTCGACACCGGTATATCCGGCATCGGCCCCCACCATGTTTTCCTCGCCGTGCAGCAGCTTATCGACCTGGGTGACATCCGCCACGTTGGCGGCAGTACCCACCACGCTGTGCACCAAGCCAGACTCGTCATCCACCCCGATGTGCGCCTTCATGCCGAAGTAATACTGATTGCCTTTCTTGGTTGAGTGCATCTCAGGGTCACGCTTACCGTTCTTGTTCTTGGTTGAACTCGGCGCGTTGATCAGCGTGGCATCGACGATGGTGCCTTGGCGCAGCGACAAACCACGGTCACCCAGGTAGCCATTGATCACGGCCAGGATGCCGGCAGCCAGTTCGTGTGTTTCCAGCAAGCGGCGGAAGTTGAGGATGGTGGTTTCGTCAGGAATGCGCTCCAGAGTCAGCCCGGCAAACTGGCGTAGGATGGTGGTCTCGTACAGCGCCTCTTCCATCGCCGGATCGCTGTAACCGAACCAGTTTTGCATCAGATGCACTCGCAGCATCGCCATCAGCGGATAGGACGGTCGGCCGCCTTCACCCTTTGGATAATGCGGCTCGATCAAAGCGATCAACCCTTTCCATGGCACTACCCGATCCATCTCGATCAGGAACAATTCTTTGCGGGTCTGCTTGCGCTTGCCGGCATACTCGGCGTCGGCGAAGGTCATCTGCTTCATCGGAAAACTCGGCGGGTGGAGTGCGGATATTTTGCCAAAATCAGGAAGTCTTTTTCAGACCATCCCCAAGTGCTACCGCGAATACTTCGGTATTCCGCCGCGTGACGAGCGCGCCGGCCAGCAGGGCGGCAATGTGGTGGCGCTGATGCCTATGCCGGAAGACCTGATGCGCCCTTCGCCATCCTCGGCCATGGCCGCATTGACCCGCGCGCAGGGCGAGTCGACGTACGCCAGTGTCAGGCTCTAAGCCGTACTGAATACCTTGTAGGAGTTGCTGGGCGCTATGGATTCGTGGGAGGGGCTTTAGCGGCGAGCTTTTGCTTCCGTCGCGGCTAAAGCCCCTCCCACGGGATTGGTAGCACCAAACAAAAACGCCACACGGGCCTTGAGGGCGGGTGCGGCGTTTTGCTGTGTGTCGTGCTGCTGTAAGAGGTCTTAATACTCGATGGCCACATCACCCTGCGGCACGCTGCAGCAGGACAGGATATAGCCCTCGGCCACGTCTTCGTCGGTAATGCCGCCGTTGTGTTCCATGGCCACTTCACCCGAAGTTTTCATGACCTTGCAGGTGCCGCAAATGCCCATGCCGCAGGCTTTGGGGATGTGCAGGCCAAGTTTGGCAGCGGCGGCGTGCACGGTTTCGCCCGGGTCGACACGAATGCTCTTGCCGGTGCTGGTGAAGGCCACTTGGTGCTGGTCAGCGGCTGGCACTGGATCGGCATCGGCGGCTTCGGCGGCCAGTTCCTTGACTTCGGCGCGTACTTCCGGCGGCGTCGCACCGAAAGATTCTTCGTGGTAGCGGTTCATGTCGTAGTGGTTGGCTTCGAGCAGGCGCTTGGCCGCGTTCATATAGGGCGTCGGGCCGCAGCAGAAGATCTCCCGCTCCAGATAATCCGGGGCAATCAGCTCCAGCATCTTCTGATTGAGGTAGCCGCGATAACCGGCCCAGGCCTCACCCAGGCCATGTTTCTCGCAGATCACGTGCAGGCTGAAGTTGTTGATCCGCGCGGCCATATGTTCCAGCTCGCGGTGGTAAATGATGTCTTTCGGCGAGCGTGCGCTGTGCACGAAGACCATGTCGACGTTGGCGTTGGTGTCGTAAAACCAGCGAGCCATCGACATCACTGGGGTAATGCCGACACCGCCGCTGAGGTAGAGCACCTTCTCGGCGGGAAAGTCGATGGCGTTGAACAGCCCGACCGGGCCGTGCACCGGCAACTCGTTGCCTTCATTGAGGTTGTCGTGCAGCCAGTTGGAAACCTTGCCGCCCGGCACCCGCTTGATGGTGATGGAAAAGCTGTAGGGCACCGAAGGGGAACTGGATATGGTGTAGGAGCGCATTACCGGCTGGCCGTCGATCTCCAGCTCCAGGGTGACGAACTGCCCAGGCTTGAAGAAGTACAGCACCGGTTGATCGGCCATAAAGCAGAAGGTGCGCACGTCCCAGGTTTCCTGGATGACTTTGACGCAGCGCACCATGTGCCGACCATTGCTCCAGGTCTGCGTGGTAACCGGGTTGAGGAAGTCGTTCGTCGTCATGGACGTCTCTCCGCGCGGCCGGACATCGGCCTTGTATGGGGCGGATTGTGCGTACTGGCCGGCACGCTCATTTATCTGCCAGCGACATTTACATGCTTATCGCGACCTGCCGCGCAGGCCTTGGTTTACCGCGTCGGAAACGGATGTGGCCATGTCGCCCATAGATAAGGTTTCGCCCACGGCGAGCGCCACACTCGCAGCCAGCCGAAGCAAAAGGTCACGAGCGAATTCCTCTTTCATCCAGTCGCCATCGGCAGGCGCAGAACGGGGCAATGACGCCACCTTGCGTAGCAACCGATTAGCCACTTTTACGGCCGTCGCACTAGACGATGAGCCATTGAGGAGTTACCGATGGACGTCACTTCCACCCTGAGCCTGGGCGATCCGCTGGAGCCCGCACGCAAGGCCGCCGCAGAGATGCTGCAGACCCGCGAACGGACCTTTTCCCTGCCGCAGCCGTTCTATAACGACGAGCGTCTGTTCAAGATCGACATGCAGGAGATCTTCCACAAGGAATGGCTGATCGCCGGCATGACCTGCGAGATTCCGGCCAAGGGCAACTTCCTCACCCTGCAGCTCGGCGACAACCCGATCATGGTGATTCGTGGCGCCGATGGTGTGGTGCATGCGTTCCATAACGTCTGCCGTCATCGTGGCTCGCGCCTGTGCACCAGCGAAAAGGGCAAGGTGGCCAAGCTGGTGTGCCCTTATCACCAGTGGACCTACGAGCTGGACGGTCGCCTGCTGTTCGCCGGCACTGAAATGGGCGCGGATTTTGACCTCAAGGACTACAGCCTGAAGCCGGTCAACTGCAAGGTGGCAGGCGGTTACATCTTTATCTCGCTGGCAGAGAACCCGCCGGCCATCGACGATTTCCTCAGCACCCTGGCTCACTATATGGAGCCCTACGACATGGAAAACACCAAGGTGGCGGTGCAAACCACCTTGATGGAAAAAGCCAACTGGAAGCTGGTGCTGGAGAACAACCGCGAGTGCTACCACTGCAACGGTTCGCACCCGGAACTGCTAAATACCCTGCTGGAGTGGGATGACGTCACCGACCCGCGCGCTACTCAGGCGTTCAAGGATCAGGTCAGCGAGTGCACCACTCGCTGGGACAAGGACAATATTCCCTACGCCCATGCCAGCTTCGGCCTGCGCAACCGCATCGTGCGCATGCCGCTGCTCAAGGGCACCGTGTCCATGACAATGGATGGCAAGCAGGGCTGCAAGAAACTCATGGGCCGCATTACCGATCCGGACCTCGGCTCGATGCGTATCCTGCACCTGCCGCATTCGTGGAACCACTGCATGGGCGACCATATGATCGTCTTCACCGTGTGGCCGATCAGCGCGCAGGAAACCATGGTCACCACCAAATGGTTGGTGCACAAGGATGCCGTGGAAGGCGTTGATTACTACGTCGCCCGCCTGCGTCAGGTGTGGGACGCCACCAACGACCAGGACCGTCGTCTGGCTGAAGAGAACCAGCGCGGCATCAACTCCACCGCTTACCAGCCCGGCCCCTACTCGAAGACCTACGAGTTCGGCGTGGTCAACTTTATCGACTGGTACAGCGAACGCGTGCTCAACAACCTCGGTGCGGCGCCGGCGCCATACCTGCGTCAGGTCGGCGCAGAGTAAGCCGGCATGACGTTCGGCCTGTGGCTGCTGCTTGGCCTGACCGCCTACGGTCTGCTGGCGGCGCGGCGCAGGCCTGTGACCTCTGCAACACACTGAGACCCACCTCAAGGGTCACTTTGGCCTCTGCCGGATACCCCCGGGCAGGGGCTTTTTTTATTGGCGATGTATCAGAACTGTATGCAGGCTGCTTTTGTAGGGTGGGTCAGTGGCGCCGGGGCTAGTTATTGACTGCACCACGCAACTCGGGCGCTGCGTAACCCACCATTGCGGTTTGCCGGTAGATCGTCATGGTGGGTTACGGCGCGTTGATAATCGGTGGTATTTGCCTGATTCCGGTTCGCGCCTAACCCACCCTACGGGTAGTCGCTGCCTTGTACCGGCCCTCTGGCCTGCGCATATCCGCCTGCGACCCGGCTTTGACGCTTTCGGCAATACCCCGGTCGTTTTTGCACCGGGTCGCCAGAGCCCTCGGGGATATGCTCAGTCCAAAGCGCCAACAACGGGTTTGGCGACACAGCTAAAAAGGGGACTGCCTGATGAACCCAGCCGAATTGCACGCCGACAGCATCGTTATTGACGGGCTGATCATCGCCAAGTGGAACCGCGAACTGTTCGAAGACATGCGCAAAGGCGGCCTGACTGCGGCCAACTGCACCGTGTCGGTGTGGGAAGGCTTTCAGGCCACGGTGAACAATATCGCCGCCAGCCAGAAGCTGATCCGCGAGAATAGCGACCTGGTGATGCCGGTGCGCAGCACCGCCGACATCCGCAAGGCTAAAGAGCAGGGCAAGACCGGCATCCTCTTCGGCTTCCAGAACGCCCACGCATTCGAGGACCAGATCGGCTATGTCGAGGTGTTCAAGCAGCTCGGCGTGGGCATTGTGCAGATGTGCTACAACACCCAGAACCTGGTCGGCACCGGCTGCTACGAGCGTGACGGCGGGCTGTCCGGCTTCGGCCGCGAGATCGTTGCCGAGATGAACCGTGTCGGCATCATGTGCGACCTCTCGCATGTGGGTTCGAAGACTTCCGAGGAAGTCATCCTCGAATCGAAGAAGCCGGTCACCTATTCCCACTGCCTGCCGTCGGGGCTGAAAGAGCACCCGCGCAACAAGTCCGATGCCGAGCTGAAATTTATCGCCGATCACGGCGGCTTTGTCGGCGTGACCATGTTCGCGCCGTTCCTGGCCAAAGGCATCGACTCGACCATCGACGACTACGCCGAAGCCATCGAGTACGTGATGAACATCGTCGGCGAAGACGCCATCGGTATTGGCACCGATTTCACCCAGGGCCATGGCCAGGACTTCTTCGAGTACCTGACCCACGACAAAGGCTATGCCCGCCGGCTGACCAGCTTCGGCAAGATCATCAACCCGTTCGGCATCCGCACCGTCGGCGAATTCCCCAACCTCACCGAGACTCTGCTCAAGCGCGGCCATTCCGAGCGTGTGGTACGCAAGATCATGGGCGAGAACTGGGTAAGGGGACTGGCAGACGTCTGGGGCGAGTGATGAATACCTCCGGAGCTTACTGCGCCCACCGATAGCTGCGTCGCGTCCTCGCGACAAGCTCGCCGTGCATGCGTACTGCTCTCGCTTGTCGCTGTGGGTCTCCTTGCTCTCGGCATGCTCGCTACGGCTCCACAGGTATCCATCGGCACTTTTCAAATACGCAAGACAACGAATTCTGGAGCACTGAACACATGGCCACCCACGCACCCGAAATGCCTATCCAGGTAGACGACGAAACCGGCGTCTGGACCACCGACGCGCTGCCGATGCTCTATGTGCCGCGGCATTTCTTCGTCAATAACCACATCGGTATCGAGGAAGTACTGGGCGCTGAGGCCTATGCCGAGATCCTTTACAAGGCTGGCTACAAGTCCGCCTGGCACTGGTGCGAGAAGGAAGCTGAATGCCATGGCCTCTCGGGTGTGGCGGTGTTCGAACACTATATGAAGCGCCTGTCGCAACGCGGCTGGGGTCTGTTCGAGATCGAAGCCATCGATTTGGAGAAAGGCACCGCCAGCGTGCGTCTGAAGCACTCGGCCTTTGTGTACGTCTACGGCAAGTGCGGGCGCAAGGTCGACTACATGTTTACCGGCTGGTTTGCCGGCGCCATGGACCAGATTCTCCAGGCCCAGGGCAGTGCGCTGCGCACCGTGGCCGAGCAGGTCTATGGCGGTTCCGAAGAGGGCCACGACGATGGCCTGTTTGTGGTCAAGCCACGCTAAAGACAACCCTGTGTGGGAGGGGCTTTAGCCGCGATTGGCCGACCGCTATCGCCGCTAAAACGCCTCCCACAATCCTTAGGAAAACTCTGAATAAGACTTCCTGATTTTGGCAAAATGCCCGGACGCCACCCGCCGAGTTTTCCGATGAAGCAAATGACCTTCGCCGATGCCGAGTACGCCGGCAAACGCAAGCAGACCCGCAAAGAGTTGTTCCTGATCGAGATGGATCGGGTGGTGCCGTGGAAGGGTTTGATCGCACTGATCGAACCGTATTACCCCAAGGGTGAAGGCGGTCGGCCGGCCTATCCGCTGATGGCGATGCTACGTGTGCACCTGATGCAGAACTGGTTCGGCTACAGCGACCCGGCGATGGAAGAAGCGCTGTACGAGACCACTATCCTGCGGCAGTTCGCCGGGCTGAGTCTGGAACGTATCCCCGACGAAACCACCATCCTCAACTTCCGTCGTCTGCTGGAGAAACATGAGTTGGCTGCCGGCATCCTGGCCGTCATCAATGGCTATCTTGGCGACCGTGGCCTGTCGTTGCGCCAAGGCACCATCGTCGATGCCACGCTGATCAATGCGCCGAGTTCGACCAAGAACAAGGACGGCAAACGCGACCCAGAGATGCACCAGGCCAAGAAGGGCAACCAATACTACTTC
The DNA here is from genome assembly GCF_900105355.1 of Pseudomonas anguilliseptica. Lineage (NCBI taxonomy): Bacteria > Pseudomonadati > Pseudomonadota > Gammaproteobacteria > Pseudomonadales > Pseudomonadaceae > Pseudomonas > Pseudomonas anguilliseptica. The sequence goes on along the minus strand of NZ_FNSC01000001.1, from coordinate 1,825,956 downwards.
GGCATGAAGGCGCACATTGGCGTGGATGACGAGTCGGGGCTGGTACACAGCGTGGTAGGCACGGCGGCCAACGTGGCGGATGTCACTCAGGTCGACAAGTTGCTGCACGGCGAGGAAAACGTGGTGCGCGCCGATGCGGGTTATACCGGCGTCGAAAAGCGCCCCGAACATGATGGGCGCGAGGTGATCTGGCAGGTTGCTGCCCGCCGCAGCACCTATAAGAAGCTGGGTAAGAGCAGCCCGCTGTACAAAGCCAAACGCAAGATCGAGAAGGCCAAGGCCCAGGTGCGCGCCAAGGTTGAGCACCCGTTCCGGGTGATCAAGCGTCAGTTCAGTTATGTAAAGACACGCTTCCGTGGCTTGGCCAAGAACACGGCGCAACTGATGACGCTGTTCGCGCTGTCGAACCTGTGGATGGCACGCCGACATTTACTGACCAATGCAGGAGAGGTGCGCCTGTAATGCGGGAAATGGCTGCCGCGAGCTACTCGCGGCGGCTAAAAACACAGAAATGAATGGGTAATCTGATCGTTTTTGATCGATTTGCCGCTTTCAAAATCGGCGGGGGCTGAAGTCAGCCAGAAATACATGGCTACTTCAGACCATCCTTAGTTCCGTGAGGGTGCCGTAATGGCTTTCGAAGCAATGTTCCAGCCGATCCAGATCGGCAAGCTGACCATCCGCAACCGCGTGCTCAGCACTGCGCACGCCGAGGTGTATGCCACCGACGGCGGCATGACCACCGAACGGTATGTGCAGTACTACGAAGAGAAGGCCAAGGGCGGCATCGGTCTGGCCATCTGTGGCGGCTCCTCGGTAGTGGCCATCGACAGCCCGCAGCAGTGGTGGAGTTCGGTCAATCTGTCCACCGACCGAATCATTCCGCACTTCCAGAATCTGGCCGACGCCATGCACAAGCACGGCGCCAAGATCATGATCCAGATTACCCATATGGGCCGCCGGTCCAGATGGGATGGGTTTCACTGGCCGACTCTGATGTCGCCATCGGGCATTCGTGAGCCGGTGCACCGCGCCACCTGCAAGGCCATTGAGGTCGAGGAAATCTGGCGGGTGATCGGCAACTACGCCAGCGCCGCGCGCCGCGCGCCGCGCGAAAGAGGGCAGCCTGGACGGGGTGGAGCTCTCGGCGGTGCACCAACATATGATCGACCAGTTCTGGTCGCCTCGGGTCAACAAGCGTACTGACGAGTGGGGCGGCACCTTCGAGGGTCGGATGAAGTTCGGCCTGGAAGTGATCAAGGCCGTGCGTGCAGAGGTGGGTGATGACTTCTGCGTCGGTATGCGCATCTGCGGTGACGAGTTCCACCCGGACGGCCTGTCGCATGAGGACATGAAGCAGATCGCGGCCTATTACGACGCCACCGGCATGATCGACTTCATCGGCGTGGTCGGCTCGGGCTGCGACACCCACAACACCCTGGCCAACGTCATCCCCAACATGAGCTACCCGCCGGAGCCGTTCCTGCACCTGGCCGCCGGGATCAAGGAAGTGGTCAAGGTGCCGGTGCTGCACGCGCAGAACATCAAGGACCCCAATCAGGCCACGCGGATTTTGGAAGGCGGCTATGTCGACATGGTCGGCATGACCCGCGCGCACATCGCCGACCCGCACCTGATCGCCAAGATCAAGATGGGCCAGGTCGACCAGATCAAGCAGTGCGTCGGTGCCAACTACTGCATCGACCGCCAGTACCAGGGCCTGGATGTGCTGTGCATTCAGAATGCCGCGACCAGCCGTGAATATATGGGCCTGCCGCATATCATCGAGAAAACCAGCGGGCCGAAGCGCAAGGTGGTGATCGTCGGTGGTGGCCCGGCCGGGATGGAAGCCGCACGCGTCGCCGCCGAGCGCGGCCACGACGTAACCCTGTTCGAGAAGAGAGACAGCCTCGGCGGGCAGATCAGCCTGGCCGCCAAAGCGCCGCAGCGTGATCAGATGGCCGGCATCACCCGCTGGTTCCAGCTGGAGCTGGCACGCCTGAATATCGACCTGCGCCTGGGTACCGGCGCGGACGAGGCGAGCATCATGGACCTGAGCCCGGATATCGTCGTGCTGGCCAACGGCGGCCATCCGTTCCTAGAGCAGAACGAGCACTGGGGCGCGGCCGAAGGCCTGGTGGTCAGCAGTTGGGACATCCTCGACGGCAAGGTCGCGCCGGGCAACAACGTGCTGGTTTACGACACCATCTGTGAATTCACCGGCATGTCGGTGGCCGACTTTATTGCCGAGAAGGGCGCGAAAGTGGAGATCGTCACCGACGACATCAAACCGGGTGTAGCCATTGGCGGCACCAGCTTCCCGACCTATTACCGCAGCCTGTATCCGAAAGAAGTGATCATGACCGGCGACCTGATGTTGGAGAAGGTCTACCGCGAAGGCGACAAGCTGGTGGCGGTGCTGGAGAACGAATACACCGGCGCGAAAGAAGAGCGGGTGGTCGATCAGGTTGTGGTGGAGAACGGCGTGCGTCCCGATGAGCGCCTGTACTACGCGCTCAAGGACGGCTCGCGCAACAAGGGTCAGATCGACGTGGAAGCGCTGTTCGCCATTCAGCCGCAGCCTTGTTTATCCGAGGCGAGTGAAGGCTATCTGCTGTTCCGTATCGGCGATTGCGTGGCCCAGCGCAACACCCACGCGGCGATCTACGACGCGCTGCGGTTGTGCAAGGACGTCTAAGTCAGGGCTCGGGGGATGGCTTCTGCCATCTCCCGACGGAGCTTAACGGCTGACGCGATGCGGCCTTTGTAGGGTGGATAACGCTCTGCTTATCCACCACGGGTCAACGCGCAATTGAATACGGTGGATGGCTTCGTCCATCCACCCTACGGATCATCTGAAGGGTGCGGCCATGCTGAACACCATCCTGCCCATTCTGTTGTTCGCCGCGCTGGCGTTGGCGGTGATGGGTGCTGTCAAACGCTTTCTGATGTGGCGCCGTGGCCGCCCGGCTCAGGTCGACTGGCTAGGCGGGCTGCTGGCCATGCCGCGTCGCTATATGGTTGATCTGCACCATGTGGTGGCGCGCGATAAATACATCGCCAACACCCACGTGGCCACGGCCGGTGGTTTTGTTCTGGCCGCCATGCTGGCGATTCTGGTACACGGCTTGGGCCTGCACAATCGCATCCTCGGCTTCGCCCTGCTGGCGGCGACCGCGCTGATGTTCGGCGGCGCGCTGTTTGTCGCCAAGCGCCGCCTCGACCCGCCATCGCGCTTGTCGAAAGGCCCGTGGATGCGTCTGCCGAAAAGCCTGCTGGTGTTTGCCGGCAGCTTCTTTATCGCCACGCTTCCTGTTGCCGGCATCCTGCCGGAAGGATTTGGTGGTTGGGTGCTGGCGCTGCTGTTGACTGTCGGTGTGGCCTGGGGTGTGTCCGAGCTGTTCTTCGGCATGACCTGGGGTGGGCCGATGAAGCACGCCTTCGCCGGCGCCCTGCACCTGGCCTGGCACCGCCGCAGCGAACGCTTCGGTGGCGGTCGCTCGACCGGGCTGAAGGCCTTGAATCTGGACGATATTAAAGCCCCGCTGGGTGTGGAAAAGCCTACGGATTTCACCTGGAACCAGTTGCTCGACTTCGATGCCTGCGTGCAGTGCGGCAAGTGCGAGGCGGCCTGCCCTGCCTTTGCTGCCGGCCAGCCGCTTAATCCGAAAAAGCTGATTCAGGACATGGTGGTTGGCCTGGCCGGCGGCAGCGATGCCAAGTTCGCCGGTTCGCCGTACCCAGGAAAACCAGTAGGCGAACACAGCGGCGGCCCGCATCTGCCCATCGTCAATCTGCATGGCAAAGCCCTGGTCGATGCCGAAACGCTGTGGTCGTGCACCACCTGCCGCGCCTGCGTCGAGGAGTGCCCGATGATGATCGAGCACGTCGATGCCATCGTCGATATGCGCCGCCATCTCACCCTGGAAAAGGGCGCGACGCCGAACAAGGGCGCCGAGGTGTTGGACAACCTGATCGCCACCGACAACCCCGGCGGCTTCAACCCCGGTGGTCGGCTGAACTGGGCAGCGGATTTGAACCTGCCGCTGATGAGCGACAAACAGAAGGTCGATGTGCTGTTCTGGGTCGGCGACGGTGCCTTCGACATGCGCAACCAGCGCACCCTGCGCGCCTCTGTCAAAGTGCTGAAAGCCGCCAAGGTCGACTTCGCCGTGCTTGGCCTGGAAGAGCGCGACAGCGGCGACGTGGCCCGCCGTCTGGGCGATGAAGCAACCTTCCAGCTGCTGGCCAAACGCAATATTGCCACCCTGGCCAAGTACCAGTTCAAGCGCATCGTCACCTGCGATCCGCACAGCTTCCATGTGCTGAAAAACGAATACGGTGAGCTGGGCGGTCGCTATACGGTGCTGCATCACAGCACCTATATGGACCAGCTGATCAGCGGCCAGAAACTCAACCTTGGCACCCACAAGGGCGGCTCGGTCACTTACCACGATCCGTGCTACCTGGGCCGCTACAACGGTGAATACGAAGCACCGCGCAATGTGCTGAATGCTATCGGCATCGAAGTGAAGGAAATGCAGCGTTCGGGCTTCCGTTCCCGCTGCTGTGGCGGTGGTGGCGGTGCGCCGATCACCGATATTCCTGGCAAGCAGCGGATTCCCGATATGCGCATGGCCGATATCAAGGAAACCGCCGCCGAGCTGGTCGCCGTGGGTTGCCCGCAGTGCACCGCGATGCTCGAAGGCGTGGTCGGCCCGCGCCCTGAGGTCAAGGACATTGCCGAGCTGGTGGCCGATGTGTTGATCGATGGCGTGGTCGAGGCGAAGCAGCCTGCGCCGGCCCCGCGTGAAGCAGCCGAGGTAAGCCCATGAGCGACCTGATCCGCCGTGATCCACGGGCCGAATGGATTGCCCGCAACCGTCTGCACCCGCTGCATGCCGCCACGCAGCCGGCGGTGGCCAGCTGGCTCAGCCCTGCCGGGGTGCTGCGCAAGAACCCGCATGCGGTGGGCTTTGTCGGCCCCAACGGCCTTAAACGCATCGACCGTTCCGGCGCGCAGCAGGGCGGCGCGGCCAAGCGCTCGACGGCCAGTGCCGTGGTGCAATTGCCACTGCATGTGATCGAGCAACCGGCGTTCTATATCGCCGTGGTGCCGGACATGGTTGGCGGCCGCCTGAGCGCCCATGACAAGGACCTGCTCGGCCTGGCGCACAAGCTTGCCGGTCGCGACGGCGCGGTGGTCGCAGTGATCTTTGGCGAGCACAAGGAAAGCGCCTTCGACAGCAACGGCGTCGACCGCCTGCTGCAGTTTGCCGGTGACGATTTCGACGGCTATGCCCCGGAAGCGCGTGTGCTGGCGTTGGGTGCGCTGGAGCGGCAATTGTCGCCGCGCCACTGGTTGCTGCCCGACAGCCGCAGCGGTGGCGGAGAGCTGGGCCGTCGCCTGGCCGCTAAGCTCGGCGAACGCCCGGCCACGCGGGTCTGGCAGGTGGCTGATGGCATGGCCAGCGGGCGTGCCGGTGCCGGTCGGGAAGACCTGGTGCAACAAGCACCACGCCTGATTCTGGCGGCGGTGGAATGCGCTGAGCCGGTCAGCGAAACCCGCCATGAAGTGCGGCCGCTGGCGTTCAGTGAGGCGCTGGTCAGCCACTTGCCACGAATTCAGAATCTGGGCGCGGTGGCGGTCGATCCCGCGCAGATCCCCATGGCCGAGGCCGAATTTATTCTCTCCGGCGGCAATGGCGTGAAGGACTGGGCGCTGTTCCACCAGGCCGCTGCGGCGCTGGGCGCCACCGAAGGCGCCTCGCGGGTGGCGGTGGACGATGGCTTTATGGGCCGCGAGCGCCAGGTTGGCGCGTCGGGCATCTGGGTCACGGCGCGGGTGTATGTGGCCGTGGGGATTTCCGGGGCGATCCAGCACCTGCAAGGCATTGACGCCTGCGACAAGGTGGTGGCGATCAACCTCGACCCGACCTGCGACATGATCAAGCGCGCTGATCTGTCGGTGATCGGTGAGTCTGCGGCGATCCTGCAGGCGTTGATCGAGCGTGTTGCCGCCCACCGGCAGGGAGCAGAATGCGATGCGGCGTAACCAAACAGTAGGGTGGATGACGTTTCACCAATCCACCATTGCCCACACCGACATGGTGGAAGAACACAGCGTCTTCCACCCTACGGAGCTGCGCCATGACTGATTTGCAGGTAGTTACGCTGGTTTCCGTAGGTGCTCACCCGACCTCCGGCCGCCCACGTCGCGCCGAGCAGGATGCTCGAGCGGTCGAGCTGGGCCTGCGCCTGGCCGGTGAGCGCTTGCAGGTGCTGCATGCCGGCGACCCGTAGCAGGAAGCGCTGCGCGCTTACCTGGGCATGGGCCTTAATCAGATCAAAGTTCTCGAAAAACCGGCGCACAGCGATGCGCTGCCGGTGCTGGCCGACTACCTGGCCGACTCCAGCGCGCAGCTGGTGTTGACCGGCAGTCAGGCGGAAACCGGCGAAGGCTCCGGCATGCTGCCTTACCTGCTGGCGGAACAGCTCGGCTGGCCGCTGGTGGTCGGGCTGGCGGCGGTGGAGCAGGTCAGCAATGGCGTGGCTCAGGTGCTGCAAGCCTTGCCGCGCGGTCAGCGCCGGCGTTTGCAGGTGCGTCTGCCGTTTGTCGCCAGTGTGGATAACGCGGCACCTGTCGCCCGCCAAAGCGCCTTCGGCCCGGCTCGCCGTGGCCTGTTGACCGCTGAAGAGGTGGAGCTGGTCGCTGACCCGCTGTTTGCCAGCGCTCAGCTGCAACCGGCCAAGCCCCGGCCCAAGCGCCTCAAGGTGATCAAGGCCAAGACCGGCGCCGAGCGGATGAAGGCTGCTACGGCCAAGGCATCCGGCGGAGGCGGGCAGGTGCTCAAGGATGTATCGCCACAGGCCGGTGCCGAGGCTATCTTCAAGTTACTGTTGGAAGAGGGTGTCCTGCGTTAAGAGTTGTCATCGTAGATGTGGGAGGGGCTTTAGCCGCGCATTCACCATTAAAAACTCGCCGCTAAAGCGCCTCCCACAGTCCTGTATTTGCTGGATTGCATTTGGCAACGTTTAAACGTTGGGCCAGACTCGAAAGCCTTCTTTATTAACGCACCACTGGAGGAATTGACCATGATGCACGCCGACCTGATCGATCAGGAGGATCTACGCGAACGCCTGGTGGCGCTGGGGTTGTCGATTCCACCTGGGGTCACTGCCGAGCAGGCGTGCGAGCATGCCGTCAGCGGGCTAAGCCCAGAACGCGCCGTGGCGCTGCGGCGGTTGGTGGAGGAGTTGCTGGGTGGCAGCGCGACGCTGCTGCCGAATGTACGTGAGGCGATCTCGCGCACCTTGCTGCCGGCGCTGGTGCCGCGCTAGAACCGGCTCAAGGTCTGCTGCGCGTCGGCTCTGCTGCGTTAAAAGCAGGTTCGGAATGCTCATGTACAAAAGTACACTCCGCTTCCTCGCCGCTTTGACCAGCCGGAGGCTGTTACTAATGTAGCGCCTTGCATGGCTCTAGCTCGCGAGCCCTTGAGCAGGTTCTAGTTCGTTGCTGTCATCGCCTGGCGAATATCCCCTGCCAGCTGGCGCACCCGCGCTTCGTCGGTGTCGCAGGAGCACATAAAGCGCGCGCCGCCGGCCCCGATAAAGGTGTAGAAGCGCCAGCCTTGGCCGCGGAGGGTTTCCAGCGCCGGTTCCGACATCTGCAGGAACACGCCGTTGGCCTGCACCGGGAACATCAGGCTGACCCCCGGAATGTCGTTGACCAACTCGGCAAGCAGCTGCGCGCAGCGGTTGGCGTGCAGGGCGTATTTCAGCCAGGCATCGTTCTGCAGGATGCCGACCCAGGGCGCGGACAGGTAACGCATCTTCGAGGCCAGCTGACCGGCCTGCTTGCAGCGGTAGTCGAAATCTTCGGCCAGGTCCTTGTTGAAGAACAGGATCGCCTCGCCCACGGCCATGCCGTTTTTGGTACCGCCAAAACACAGCACATCGACGCCGGCCTTCCAGGTCAGGTCGGCCGGGCTGCAGCCGAGAAAAGCGCAGGCATTGGAGAAGCGTGCGCCGTCCATATGCAGGTGCAGGCCCAGTTCGCGACACACCGCACTGATCGCGCGCACTTCATCGAGGCTGTAAACGGTGCCGACTTCCGTGGCCTGGGTCAGGGTGACAACGCGCGGTTTTGGGTAGTGGATGTCCTGGCGTTTGAGGGCAATGTCGCGGATCGCTTCGGGCGTCAGTTTGCCATTCTCGGTCTTGGCCAGCAGCAGTTTGGAACCGTTGGAGAAGAACTCCGGCGCGCCGCATTCGTCGGTTTCGACGTGGGCGGTCTCCGAGCAGATCACGCTGTGGTAGCTCTGGCACAACGAGGCCAGGGCCAGGGAGTTGGCCGCCGTGCCGTTAAAGGCGAAGAACACCTCGCAGTCGGTTTCAAACAGGCGGCGGAAATGGTCTGCGGCGCGTGCCGTCCATTCGTCGTCGCCGTACGCACGCTGGTGCCCCTGATTGGCTTCGGCCATGGCTGCCCAGGCTTCCGGGCAGATACCGGAGTAGTTGTCGCTGGCGAATTGTTGCGAGAGATCGGGCATGGGAGCTTCCTTGTGAGCGCTAACGCTAAGCCGTTTGGGATGCTTCTACTGTATCCGCGGTCACGCCCGCGTGCAGATACGTGGGCGACATCCTCTGCCATACAGGCGAAGCCGCAACGCGCTGTCGCGAGGGTCTGCGCAATTGCGACCTGTGCATGTCGCAAACGCAATCCCCCGTGGCGTGCCTAGGCATCTGACCGATCAGGGCCAGTCATACCATCGGCTCACAAGGGCTCAGCCCGCTATCGACACAGATGCGCTGCCCAGGCGCCGCAGGAGATCCGCGATGTTCAGCAAGCACGACCAGATTCAAGGCTACGACGACGAATTGCTCAGCGCCATCAACGCCGAGGAAAGCCGTCAGGAGCACCATATCGAGCTGATCGCCTCGGGAAACTACACCAGCCAGCGGGTCATGGAAGCCCAGGGCAGCGGCCTGACCAACAAGTACGCCGAAGGCTATCCGGGCAAGCGCTATTACGGCGGCTGCGAGCATGTCGATGTGGTCGAGCAGCTGGCCATCGACCGCGCCAAGGCGCTGTTCGGTGCCGACTACGCCAACGTCCAGCCGCACTCCGGCTCCTCCGCCAACAGCGCGGTGTACCTGGCGCTGATCAATGCCGGCGACACCATTCTCGGTATGAGCCTGGCCCACGGCGGCCACCTGACCCACGGCGCCAAGGTGTCGTCCTCTGGCAAGCTGTACAACGCCGTGCAGTACGGTATCGACACCGCCACTGGCTTGATCGATTACGACGAAGTTGAGCGCCTGGCCGTGGAGTGCCAGCCGAAGATGATCGTCGCCGGTTTCTCTGCCTACTCGAAGACTCTGGATTTCCCGCGTTTCCGTGCCATCGCCGACAAGGTCGGGGCGCTGCTGTTTGTCGACATGGCCCACGTCGCCGGTCTGGTTGCCGCTGGCCTGTATCCCAATCCGATTCCCTTTGCCGATGTGGTCACCACCACCCACAAGACCCTGCGCGGTCCGCGTGGCGGGCTGATCCTGGCCAAGGCCAATCCTGATATCGAGAAGAAACTCAACGCGGCGGTCTTCCCCGGCGCCCAGGGCGGCCCGTTGATGCATGTGATCGCCGCCAAGGCGGTGTGCTTCAAGGAGGCCATGGAGCCGGGCTTCAAGGAATACCAAGCGCAGGTGATCAAGAATGCCCAGGCCATGGCCAAGGTGTTTATCGAGCGCGGCTACGACGTGGTCTCCGGCGGCACCGACAACCACCTGTTCCTGGTCAGCCTGATCCGTCAGGGCCTGACCGGCAAAGACGCCGATGCCGCCCTGGGCCGAGCTGGCATCACGGTCAACAAGAACGCCGTGCCGAATGACCCGCAGTCGCCGTTTGTCACCTCGGGCCTGCGTATCGGCACCCCGGCGATCACCACGCGCGGTTTCAAGGAAGCGCAGAGCATCGAGCTGGCCGGGTGGATCTGCAACATCCTCGACCACCTCGGCGATGCCGATGTGGAAGCGCAGGTGGCGACCCTGGCGGCAGGGCTGTGCGCCGATTACCCGGTCTACCGTTGAGTGCAATGATCCACCCGGTTCGGTAACTGCCGCGCCCGGCGACAAGGTTCCAGCTTTCCGTTTCAGGAGCACCTTTATGCAACGTTATTCCGGCTTCGGCCTGTTCAAGCACGCGTTCAGCCACCACGAAAACTGGCAGCGCATGTGGCGCAACCCAACGCCCAAGCCGGTGTACGACGTGATCATCGTCGGCGGTGGCGGTCACGGTTTGGCCACGGCCTATTACCTGGCGAAACAGTTCGGCGTGAAGAACGTCGCGGTGATCGAGAAGGGCTGGCTGGGCGGTGGCAACACCGCGCGCAACACCACCATCGTGCGTTCCAACTACCTGTGGGATGAGTCGGCGCACCTGTATGAGCACGCGATGAAGCTGTGGGAAGGCCTGTCCCAGGACCTCAACTACAACGTCATGTTCAGCCAGCGCGGCGTCTACAACCTGTGCCATACGCTGCAGGACATGCGCGACTCCGAGCGCCGCGTCAGCGCCAACCGCCTGAATGGCGTGGATGGCGAACTGCTGGATGCCAAGCAGGTGGCCGCAGAGATTCCCTACCTCGATTGCAGCAAGAACACCCGCTACCCGGTGATGGGCTCTACCGTGCAGCGCCGTGGTGGAGTGGCCCGTCACGACGCCGTGGCCTGGGGCTATGCCCGCGCCGCCGATGCCCTGGGCGTGGACCTGATCCAGCAGACCGAAGTGATCGGTTTCCGTAAGGAAAACGGTGTGTGCATCGGCGTGGAAACCAACAAGGGCTTTATCGGCGGCAAGCGCGTGGGCGTGGTCACCGCCGGTAACTCCGGGCATATGGCTGGCCTGGCTGGCTTTCGTCTGCCGCTGGAATCCCATCCGCTGCAGGCGCTGGTGTCCGAGCCGATCAAGCCGATTATCGACAGCGTGATCATGTCCAACGCCGTGCACGGCTATATCAGCCAGTCGGACAAAGGCGACCTGGTCATCGGCGCCGGTATCGACGGTTACAACGGCTACGGCCAGCGCGGCTCCTACGGCACCATCGAACACACCCTGCAGGCCATCGTCGAGATGTTCCCGGTGCTCTCGCGGGTGCGCATGAACCGTCAGTGGGGCGGCATCGTCGACACCTCGCCGGACGCCTGCCCGATTATTTCCAAGACCCCGGTGCCGAATCTGTTCTTCAACTGCGGGTGGGGCACCGGCGGCTTCAAGGCCACGCCGGGTTCGGGCCACGTGTTTGCTGCCAGCCTGGCCAAGGGTGAGATGCACCCGCTGGCCAAACCGTTCTCCATGGACCGTTTCCACACCGGCGCATTGATCGACGAACACGGCGCTGCTGCCGTGGCTCACTAAGAGGGCTTACCCATGTTGCATATCTTCTGCCCTCACTGCGGCGAACTGCGCTCCGAAGAGGAATTCCACGCCAAGGGCCAGGCGCACATTCCGCGCCCGCTGGACCCAGCCGCCTGCACTGATGCCGAGTGGGGCGAATACCTGTTCTTCCGCGATAACCCGCGCGGCATTCACCACGAGCTGTGGGTGCATTCGGCCGGTTGCCGCAAGTACTTCAACGCCACCCGTCACACGGTGACCTACGAAATTCTCGAAACCTACAAGATCGGCGAGAAGCCCAGCGTCACCGCTGCCGGCACTGCCGAGAAAAAGGCCATCGACCAAGGAGTAACGGCATGAGCCAGGTCAATCGTCTTGCCAGCGGCGGCCGCGTTGACCGCAGCCAGCCCCTGACATTCAGCTTCAACGGCCAGAGTTACCAAGGCTTTGCCGGTGACACCCTGGCCGCCGCCTTGTTGGCCAACGGCGTGGATATTGTCGGCCGTAGCTTCAAGTATTCGCGGCCGCGCGGCATCGTTGCCGCCGGTGCGGAAGAGCCGAATGCCGTGCTGCAGATTGGCAGCACTGAAGCGGCGCAGATCCCCAACGTGCGCGCTACCCAGCAAGCGCTGTACGCCGGCCTTGTCGCCAGCAGCACCAACGGCTGGCCGAGCGTAAACACCGACCTGATGGGCATTCTCGGCAAGGTCGGCGGCAAGATGATGCCGCCGGGGTTCTACTACAAGACCTTTATGTACCCGCAGAATCTCTGGCTGACCTACGAGAAATACATCCGTAAGGCCGCAGGGCTTGGTCGTGCGCCGACCGCCGTGGACCCGGACAGCTACGACTACATGAACCAGCACTGCGACGTGCTGGTGGTTGGTACCGGCCCGGCGGGCCTGGCGGCAGCATTGGCAGCTGCACGCAGCGGTGCCCGGGTGATTCTGGCGGACGAGCAGGAAGAGTTTGGCGGCAGCCTGCTCAGCACCCGCGAAACCCTCGACGGCAAACCGGCGGCCGACTGGGCCGCGCAGGTGATTGCCGAATTGTCCGGCATGCCTGAAGTTACCCTGTTGCCGCGTTCTACGGTAAACGGTTACCACGACCACAACTTCCTCACCATTCACCAGCGCCTGACCGATCACCTCGGTGAAGTCGCACCACTCGGCATGGTGCGTCAACGTATGCACCGCGTACGCGCCACACGTGTGGTGCTGGCCACCGGTGCCCACGAGCGGCCGCTGGTGTACGCCAACAACGACGTGCCGGGCAATATGCTCGCCGATGCCGTGTCCACCTACGTGCGCCGTTATGGCGTGGCGCCGGGCAAACAGCTGGTGCTGTCGACCAACAACGATTACGCCTACCGCGTGGTGCTCGACTGGCTCGACGCCGGTCTGCAGGTGGTAGCTGTGGCCGATGCCCGCAGCAACCCACGCGGTAGCTGGGTGGAAGAGGCGCGCAAGCGTGGCGTGCGCATCCTTACCGGCAGCGCCGTGGTGGAAGCGGCCGGCAGCAAGCGGGTGACCGCGGCGCGCATCTGCGCCATCGATGTGCACAGCCATAAGGTCAGCAGCCCCGGCGAGGTGCTCGATTGCGACCTGATCGTCAGCTCCGGCGGTTACAGTCCGGTGGTGCACCTGGCGTCGCACCTGGGCGGTCGGCCGACCTGGCGTGAAGACATTCTGGCCTTTGTGCCGGGCGAGGGCGGCTTCCAGAAGCGCCTGTGCGCCGGTGCAGTGAATGGTGTGTTCAGCCTGGGTGATGCCCTGGCCGATGGTTTCGAAGCGGGCGTTTCAGCCGCTGCCGAAGCCGGCTTCAAGGCGGTCTCCGCGAGCCTGCCGCAGGTCGCACCACGTTTGGAAGAGCCGTCCCTGGCGCTCTTTCAGGTGCCGCACGACAAGCCGACGGCGCGTGCGCCCAAGCAGTTTGTCGATCTACAGAACGACGTCACGGCGGCCGGTATCGAGCTGGCCACGCGTGAAGGCTTTGAGTCGGTCGAGCACGTCAAACGCTACACCGCGCTGGGCATCAGCATCCCGCAGATGGGCACCACCATGTTCCGCCCGAACTACACGCCGGTGACCTTCGGCGCGGTGGCCGGTCGTCACTGTGGCGCGCTGTTCGAGCCCAAGCGTTACACCGCGATGCAAAGCTGGCACCTGCAAAACGGTGCCGAGTTCGAGGACGTGGGTCAGTGGAAGCGCCCCTGGTACTTCCCCAAAGCCGGCGAAGACCTGCACGCCGCCGTGGCCCGCGAGTGCCTGGCGGTGCGTAACGCGGTGGGCATTCTCGATGCCTCGACCCTGGGCAAGATCGATATTCAAGGCCCGGATGCCCGCGAGTTTCTCAACCGCGTCTACACCAACGCCTGGACCAAACTGGATGTGGGCAAGGCGCGCTACGGCCTGATGTGCAAGGAAGACGGCATGGTCTTCGACGACGGCGTAACCGCCTGCCTGGCCGATAACCACTTCCTGATGACCACCACCACCGGCGGTGCCGCATGGGTGATGGAATGGCTGGAGATTTACCACCAGACCGAGTGGCCGGAGCTGAAGGTGTACTTCACTTCGGTCACCGACCACTGGGCGACCATGACCCTGTCCGGCCCCAACAGCCGCAAGTTGCTGGCCGAGGTCACTGACATCGACCTGGACAAGGAAGGCTTCCCGTTTATGACGTGGAAGGAAGGCCTGGTTGGCGGCGTGCCGGCGCGAGTGTTCCGCATCTCCTTTACCGGTGAGCTGAGCTACGAAGTCAACGTGCAGGCCGACTATGCTCTGGGCGTGTGGGAAAAGCTCATCGAAGCCGGCAAGAAGCATGGCCTGACGCCTTACGGCACCGAGACCATGCACGTGCTGCGCGCCGAGAAGGGCTTCATCATCGTCGGTCAGGACACCGACGGTTCGCTCACCCCGGACGACCTCAATATGGGCTGGTGCGTAGGCCGGAGCAAACCCTTCTCGTGGATCGGCTGGCGCGGCATGAACCGCGAGGACAGCCTGCGCGAAGACCGCAAGCAATTGGTCGGGCTCAAACCCGTCGACCCCAACAAGGTACTGCCGGAAGGCGCGCAACTGGTTTTCGACCCGAAACAGAGCATCCCGATGCAGATGGTCGGCCACGTCACCTCCAGCTATATGAGCGCGGCGCTGGGCTATTCCTTCGCCATGGGCGTGGTCAAGGGCGGGCTCAAACGCATGGGTGAGCGGGTGTTCGCACCGCTGGCCGATGGCAGCCTGATCGAAGCCGAAATCGTCAGCTCCGTGTTCTATGACCCGAAAGGGGATCGCCAGAATGTCTAATTTGATCAACGTTTATCAGCAACGCCCGGCCGCCGCTCACGCCGAATCGCCACTGTTCCATGCCGGCCTTGAACAGCTGGCGGGTAAAGGCTCGGCCAACGCCGGGGTGACCGTGCGCGAGAAGAAGTTGCTCGGTCACCTGACCCTGCGTGGCGATGCCAAGGATCCGGCGTTTGCCGGTGGTGTGCACAAGGCTCTGGGCCTGGAGCTGCCGGTGGCGCTGACCCTGGTGGCGGCTGGCGACACCTCGCTGCAATGGCTGGCGCCGGATGAATGGCTGCTGATTGTGCCGAGCGGCAGCGAGTTCGCGGTCGAACAGAAGCTGCGTGAAACCTTGGATGGCCAGCATATTTCGATCGTCAACGTCAGCGGCGGGCAGACCCTGCTGGAACTGAGCGGGCCGAAGGTACGTGAGGTGCTGATGAAGTCCACCAGCTACGACGTGCACCCAAGCAATTTTCCGGTGGGCAAGGCGGTGGGCACCCACTTCGCCAAGTCGCAACTGGTGATCCGCCACACTGGCGAAGACACCTGGGAGCTGCTGATCCGCCGCAGTTTCTCCGATTACTTCTGGCTGTGGCTGCAGGATGCCAGCGCTGAATATGGCTTGGCGATCAAAGCCTGAATGTAGGGTGGACGACGCCTTTTTCGTCCACCAGAGGCCCGCAAAGGTGGATGGATGAAGCGCCATCCACCCTACGCCTGACGGCAACAAACATCCTGTTGGAGGGGCTTTAGCCGCGACTGCTTCTCGCGGCTAAAGCCCCTCCCACGAGCGCTGCAAAGATGCAGACCACCGAGGGACTGACCATGAGCCGCACCCCCGATACCTGGATTCTCACCGCCCAGTGCCCGAGCGTGCTCGGCACTGTGGATGCGGTGACGCGCTTTCTGTTCGAGCAGCGCTGCTACGTCACCGAGCACCATTCCTTCGATGATCGCCTGTCGGCAAGATTCTTTATTCGTGTGGAATTCCGCCAGCCGGATGACTTTGACGAGCAGGCCTTTCGCGCCGGTCTGAACGATCGCCTGAGCGCCTTCGGCATGCAGGTTGAACTGACCCCGCCGGGATACCGGGCCAAGGTGGTGCTGATGGTCAGCAAGGCCGATCACTGCCTCAACGACCTGCTCTACCGCCAGCGCATCGGCCATTTGGCCATGGACGTGGTGGCGGTGGTGTCCAACCACCCGGATCTGGAGCCGCTGGCACGCTGGCACGACATCCCCTATTACCATTTCCCGCTCGACCCGAAAGACAAGCCGGCGCAGGAAAGCAGGGTGCTGCAGGTGATCGAGGACAGCGGTGCCGAGCTGGTGGTACTCGCCCGTTATATGCAGGTGCTCTCACCCGAGCTGTGCTGCCGGCTGGACGGCTGGGCGATCAATATTCACCACTCGCTGCTGCCCGGTTTCAAGGGCGCCAAACCCTATCACCAGGCCTACGAGAAGGGCGTCAAGCTGGTCGGCGCCACCGCCCATTACATCAACAACGACCTCGACGAGGGGCCGATTATCGCCCAGGGTGTGGAGCCGGTGGACCATGCCCACTACCCCGAAGACCTGATCGCCAAGGGCCGCGATATCGAGTGCCAGACCCTGGCCAAGGCCATCGGTTATCACCTTGAACGCCGCGTGTTTCTCAATGACGGCCGCACGGTGGTGCTGCACGCCTAAGCCGCAGCGCTGGAAGTTCCCGCTACGGGTGGATCACCGACTGCCAAGTCCTCGGCCCACCCGGCAACAGACTTAAACGCTCCAGTACAAGGCCGCGCGACCGTTGGCTGCGCCTTTGTATTCACAACAAGAAAGGAGAAATACGTATGTCTGGTAATCGTGGCGTCGTCTATCTCGGCGCTGGCAAGGTCGAAGTGCAGAAAATCGACTATCCGAAAATGCAGGATCCGCGCGGTCGCAAGATCGAACACGGGGTCATCCTGCGTGTGGTCTCCACCAATATCTGCGGCTCCGACCAGCATATGGTGCGCGGTCGCACGACAGCGCAAGTGGGCCTGGTGCTGGGCCACGAGATCACCGGTGAGGTGATCGAGAAGGGCAGCGACGTGGAAAACCTGAAGATCGGTGATCTGGTTTCGGTGCCGTTCAACGTCGCTTGCGGTCGCTGCCGCAGCTGCAAGGAAATGCACACCGGCGTCTGCCTGACCGTCAACCCGGCGCGTGCCGGTGGTGCCTATGGTTATGTCGACATGGGTGACTGGACCGGCGGTCAGGCCGAGTATGTGCTGGTGCCCTACGCCGATTTCAACCTGCTCAAACTGCCGGACCGCGACAAGGCCATGGAGAAGATCCGCGACCTGACCTGCCTGTCCGACATCCTGCCGACCGGTTATCACGGGGCTGTGACTGCTGGAGTGGGGCCGGGCAGCCGCGTGTATATCGCCGGTGCCGGCCCGGTGGGCCTGGCGGCCGCCGCCTCGGCACGCTTGCTCGGTGCGGCGGTGGTGATCGTCGGCGACGTCAACCCGGTGCGTCTGGCCCATGCCAAAGCCCAGGGCTTCGAGATCGCCGACCTGTCCCAGGACACCCCGCTGCATGAGCAGATTGCTGCGCTGCTGGGCGAGCCGGAAGTCGATTGCGCCGTCGATGCGGTGGGCTTCGAGGCCCGTGGCCATGGTCACGCAGGCGTTCAGCATGAAGCGCCGGCCACCGTGCTCAACTCGCTGATGGGGGTGGTGCGGGTGGCCGGCAAGATTGGCATTCCCGGCCTGTATGTCACCGAAGATCCGGGCGCGGTGGACGCGGCGGCGAAGATTGGTTCCCTGAGCATCCGCTTCGGCCTCGGCTGGGCCAAGTCGCACAGCTTCCACACCGGCCAGACCCCGGTGATGAAATACAACCGCCAGTTGATGCAGGCGATCATGTGGGACCGCATCAATATCGCCGAAGTGGTTGGCGTGCAGGTGATCAGCCTGGACGACGCGCCGCGCGGTTACGGCGAGTTCGATGCCGGCGTGCCGAAGAAATTCGTCATCGACCCGCACAAGCTGTTCAGCGCGGCCTGATTGCCCTCAGCGATGCAGGCGGGCAGCCAGTTTGCCCGCCTGTCGTGGTATGCACGGCTCCTCAACCGAGGAGCGTGCTCGCGCTCTGCTTGTCTTCTTCTCCGCCCAAATAGAACCCGAAAAGTGGCTAAAGTAAGTGCACGGCACGGCTGCTCAGTGCTCACTTTCCAGGGCAGGGTCTTATGCGGGCGATCTGCTTCACCCTCTGTTGGCTTTGGATCAGCGGCCAGGCATGGGCTACGGACTGGTACCCCGTTGAGGTGCTGGCCGATGGGGTATCGCAGCAGTATCAACCTTTGTCGCAAGCGGCCAAACCCTGGCGGGTCTGTGCATTGTTGCCGCATGGCAAGGATCGCTATTGGTGGGGTGTGGCCTGTGGCCTGGATGAAGAGGCAGCGCGCCAAGGTGTGCGGCTAGGTATCTATGAGGCCGGAGGCTATGAAAACCCGCAGGTGCAAGCGCAGCAGTTGCGCACCTGTCAGCAGCGCAATGCCGATGCCTATGTGATTGCGGCGATTGATGCCCAGGCCCTCTGTGCGTCCATCGCCCAGCTGGTCGAACAGGGCAAGCCGGTGATCGATCTGGTCAACGGCATCGCCTGTCCGGGGCTGAGCGCCAGCTCCAGCGTGGACTTTGCCGATATGACTGGCGCTGCTCTGACCTATATCGATGACCATCGCTCGCCAGGGCCTTTCAGTCTGGGCTGGTTACCCGGGCCGCAAGGCGCAGGCTGGGTGCTGGATTCGGAAAAGACACTGCGTCAGGCTGAGCAGAGCAAGCCGATGACCGTGCAACACGGTGGCTATGGCCCGGTGGATCGTGCCAGCCAGGCGCAACTGGTGCGCGAGCTGCTCAGGCAGCATCCGCGCCTCGACTACCTGCTGGGTAATGCTGAGGCTGCCGGCTTTGCCGCGCAGCTGGTGCAGACCTCAGGGCAGAACTACCAGGCCCGGGTTCTGGCTACCTACACCACGGAACGGATTGTCGAGCAGATTCGTGATGGCTTTATTGTTGCCGCGCCCACCGATTCCCCGGTGCTGCAGGCACGGATTGCGGTAGACCTGGCGGTGCGCGCGCTGGAAGGTCGTGCGCATGCGCGGCGGGTCGGTCCGATGATCGAGATGCTCGATCAGGCTAGCCTGGAGCAGTTCGATATCAGCCGTCTGATGCCGCCGCCGGAGCATTGGATGATTCGCCGTGAGCTGCCGCAGTAGTTGATCAGCAGCGGTGCCTGGTCAGCTGGGCTGTTCGGCGCGAATCCGCGCGATCCGCGCATCCTTGTCTTGCCACATCTGCGTGACCCAGTTCTGCACAAACTGACGGAATACCGGGTCGTTTTCGTAGTCGCCCTGCCACAGCGCCGGGTCCAGTTCGCGGGTCTGGATATCGACGATCACCTTGTCCACCTGGCCACTGATCAGCTCCCAGAAGCCGGGTACATGCGTGCCTGGATAGATCACGGTCACGTCCAGCACGGTGTCCAGTTGCTCGCCGAGTGCGGCCAGAACAAAGGCCACACCACCGGCCTTTGGTTTGAGCAGATACTGATAGGGCGAGCCTTGCTGGGCCTGTTTGGCTGGGGTGCAGCGGGTGCCTTCGAGGTAGTTGACCACGGTAACCGGCAAGTCCTTGAACTTCTCGCAGGCGCGCTTGGTGATCTCCAGGTCCTGGCCCTTGAGTTCGGGATGTTTGGCCAGAAATGCCTTGGAATAACGGCGCATAAAGGGGTAATCCAGCGCCCAGAACGCCAGGCCGAGGAAGGGTACCCAGATCAGCTGCTGCTTGAGGAAGAACTTGAAGTAGGGCGTCTTGCGGTTGAAGGCCTGTACCAGCGCAGGAATATCGACCCATGACTGGTGGTTGCTGATCACCAGGTAGGAGGTGCTCTGACGCAGGTCGGCACTGCCGCGAATATCCCAGTGCACCGGGAGCAGGCTGGCGAAGATCAGCTTGTTGAGCTCTGCCCAGGTTTCCGCCACCCACATCACCCCGCGCGAGCTGGCAGTTTTCAGTGCCTTGCCCGGCAGGACGAACTTGCCGAGGGCGATTAGCAATAGCGGGCCGATCAGGATCAGCGTGTTGAGGAGCAGCAGAATAATGACGCTAAGACCGGTCAACAGGCGGCGCATGGCAACTCCTTAGGGTGCGCTTGAGCGGCAATGATAAGCAGTCGTGCCAAGGCTTCCAAGCCGCTGATCTGCAACTGATGTCCATTGGCCATTGGTTGTATCAAGTCAGCGTAATGCTGGCTATTGTTCATCTATTCTTGTCCGACAAGAGCCGGGTTACTTTCCCGTCTGAGGGCACCCATGTTGAAGTGCATTGCTGTGACCGATGTACGCGTCGGTATGTATGTTCACGAGTTTTGTGGCGCATGGATGGACCACCCCTTCTGGAAGTCCAAGTTTCTGCTCAAGTCTGAAAAAGACCTGCAGCGGATCAAGGCCAGCAGCATTGGTGAGCTGTGGATCGATGTCAGCAAAGGTTTGGATGTCGAGGACGGCACCGTCAGTGTCAGTCCCGAGGAGGTCGCAGCCGAAGCCGAGGTCGCTCTCTTGGCTGCGGTGCAGAGCCCGCCAGTCAACCTGGCGGTGTCGATGGAGGATGAGGTGCAGCGTGCGGCCAAGCTCTGCGACCGCTCCAAGGCTGCGGTGGTCAGCATGTTTGGCGATGCGCGCATGGGCCAAGCCTTGCAGTTTGAGCAGGCCGGAGAGCTGGTTGAGGAAATTTCCGACTCGATCATGCGTCACCCCAATGCGCTGATCAGCCTGGCGCGGCTGAAAAACGCCGATGAATACACCTATATGCATTCGGTGGCGGTCTGCGCGCTGATGATTGCTTTGGCGCGTAACCTGGGCCTCAACGAAAGTCAGGTGCGCGAAGCTGGGCTGGCCGGGCTGCTGCATGACATCGGCAAGATGGCGATTCCCAATGAGGTGCTGAACAAGCCCGGCAAGCTCACTGACAACGAATTCGCCACCGTGCGCGACCATCCTGAAGCCGGTTCGCGCATGTTGATTGATAGCAAGCAAGTCAGCGCGCTGGTGCTGGACGTGTGCCTGCATCACCACGAAAAGGTTGATGGCAGTGGCTATCCGCACCGTCTGGTCGGTGAGCAGATCAGCCTGTACGCGCGCATGGGCGCGGTGTGCGACGTGTATGACGCGATCACCTCCAGCCGACCGTACAAGCAGGGTTGGGATCCAGCCGAGTCGATCCGCAAGATGGCCGAGTGGAAGGGCCATTTTGATCCTGTGGTGTTCCAGGCCTTTGTCAAAACCGTGGGTATCTACCCGGTGGGTTCGCTGGTGCGTCTGGAGAGCGGGCGCATCGGCGTGGTCATGGAACAACAGGCGAAGTCTCTGCTCGCGCCGAGGGTCAAGGTGTTCTTCTCGGCCAAATCGAAAACCCCGATCCCGCAGGAAATTCTCGACCTGAGCAAGCTGGTTGGGCGCGACAGGATTGTCGGTCGTAAGTCTGCCGAAGAATGGGGCTTCCGCAATGTCGAGGAACTCTGGAACGGTATTTCCCGCTAGGTTTTTCGACCGCTAGCGCTGCTCGCGATCGGGTAACGGGCCGTGGTCCGGCCACTCATCTATGCTCATTAAACATTACCGCCTGCAGGCGCGCTGCTTGGGCGTGCTTCTTGCTTGAAGTTTTGCTTTGGCGCGCCCCTGAAGTTGGCGTGCTCAACAGGTTGAGGTGTGTATGACTGGAGTACTCAAACCGGGTGTGCGGTTGCTGGAACGTTTCAGTTTCGCGCGCAAGTTTCAGTTGGTGTTTGTCCTGTTCGCTTTGCCGCTGGGCTTCTCTCTGTGGGTTATCAGTAGCAACTATCAGGATCGACTCAACGCCATCGATAACGAACTGGAAGGTATCAATGCCCTGCAGGGCATGGCTGACGTGCAGCAGGAGCTGATAGAGCAACGCACGTTGCTGTCACGCTGGAAGGGCACCGAGAAAGCTGCCGAAGCACTGCTGCGTGAGCAGGCCAATGGTCTTGGTCCTGCCCTGCAAGCTCTGGAGCAGCCGCTTGAGTCCGAGCTGTTGAGTGATCAGGCGCGCCAGCATTTGCAGAGTCTCAGCGCCGGTCAGGCCGAGCTGAGTGTCGATGTACTGGGTAAGCTGGCCTTGCCCGATGCCCTCGAACGTTACCAAAAGAACCTGCTGAGCCTGCTGGCCCTGCGCGAGCAGGTAGCAACCGACAGCGGGTTGATCCTCGATCCGCAGCTCGACACCTACCTGATGATGGAGCAGCTGACCTACACCTTGCCGCGTCTGCTCGAACAATTGGGCAGCTTTACCAGTCAGGGCTATGGCGCGGTGGTGTCGCAGCATTTCACCTTGCAGAGCCGGGTGCTGATCCGTGATTTGCGCCGCAGCCTGGATGAGTCGCGCAGCCAACTGCTCAAGGCCCAGGCCACGCTCAAGCTGGAGGCGCCGCGTGCCATGCGCCAGCTGCAGGGGCCCTATGATGAGGCTCTGCAGGGTTACGAAGCCTTTCTCGCGGGTATTGACCGCGACATGTTCGAGGCTAGCCCCATGGCCCTGACCCCGGAGCAGTTTGTGCAGCGCACCGATGCCCTGCAGGGCCAATTGCGCAGTCTGCAGGCCGCGTTGTACCAGCAGTTTGCTGCCAGTCTTGGTGATTACCGGCGCAAGGCTCTGACCGCGATGATCGAAGTGGTCGGCGTGTTCAGCCTGCTGACCCTGCTGGCGCTGTATGTATTGTTCTGCCTCAACGCGTCGATACGTCGTAGCACCGCTGGCATCATTGAGGCCGCCGAAGGTCTGCGCGATGGTGACCTGCGCGTGCGCATGCAGGTGCATGGCGCGGATGACCTGGCGAGTATCGCGATGGTGCTGAATACCGCGGTTGGCCAGCTGCGCGACTCCATGCAGGGCGTCAACCAGCAGAGCCAGCAACTGGGCGGCACTGTGCAGATGCTTAACGGCGAGGCGCGCAATGCCCTGGAATCGGTGGAACAGCAACAGGCGCAGATGAGCCAGATTGCCGCTGCCGCCACCGAAATGGCCGCCACAGCGCAAAGCGTGGCACAGAGCTGCGAGCAGGCCGCGGTGGAAGCCAGCCAGACCCGTGAGATCGCCAACCAGAGCAATCAGCGCAGCGCGCGTACCAGCGAGAGCATGCGCCAGCTCAGCAGTCGCCTGGGTGACAGCGCTACCACGCTGCAACAGTTACGCAGCCAGACCGAGCAGATCACCCGGGTGGTGGACGTGATCAAGGGCATCGCCGAGCAGACCAACCTGCTGGCGCTCAACGCGGCCATCGAAGCCGCGCGCGCTGGTGATCAAGGCCGCGGCTTTGCCGTGGTCGCCGATGAGGTGCGTTCGCTGTCGCAACGCACGCAGAACTCCACGGCGGAAATCGCCGAAACCGTGGCCAACCTGCACCGCGTGGTCGGCCAGTCGGTGACCCAGATGGAAGATGCCGTGCGTCAGGCAGAAGGCGATGTCGGCAGCGTGCTGGCCATGGGCGAGGACCTGAGTGCCATTGTCGAGTCGGTGCAGCTGGTGACTGACCGCCTGGCGCAGATTGCCACTGCCGCCGAGCAGCAGGCGGCTACTGCCGATGAAGTCAGCGGCAATATTCAGCAGGTTGATCACGCGGCCAGCACCTTGCTGGAAGGTGCGCAGGCGGTGAGTAATGCCGCCGAACAGCTGCGTCAGGGCAGTCAGGCGTTGGAGCACAATACTGGGCGCTTCAAACTCGACTGAGGTCGTAGGATGGGTGAGGTTCTGCGTTCAGCCTTTACGCTGGCCGCAGTGTAGGTTGGGTTGAGTCGCGCAGCGGCGAAGCCCAACGATATGGCCGCCACCTGTTGGGCTTCGCTGCGCTCAACGCCAACCTACGAGTCGGGCTGCACCGGCGGCATGCTTGACGCTGGCAGCGGCCTGCCGCAGGCTCCTCGCCGAGTTGCCACGAGCAGGACGCCAATGCCGCATATTCTGATTGTCGAAGACGAAGCCGCCATCGCCGATACCCTGATTTTCGCCCTGCAGAGCGAAGGCTTTACCACCACCTGGCTGAGCCTGGCGGAGCAGGCTCTGGCCGAACAGCAGCGCAATCCGGCCGACTTGCTGATTCTCGATGTCGGCCTGCCGGATATCAGCGGCTTTGAGGCCTGCAAGCGGCTGCGGCGCTTCTCCGAGGTGCCGGTGATTTTTCTCACTGCGCGCAGCGAGGAAATCGACCGCGTAGTGGGCCTGGAAATCGGTGCCGACGATTACGTGGTCAAACCCTTTAGCCCGCGGGAAGTTGCCGCGCGGGTCAAGGCCATCCTCAAACGCATGGCTCCGCGTGAAGCGCCGGCCACCAACTCCGACAGTGGCCCGTTCCAGCTGGATATCGAGCGGGGACAAATCCACTACCACGGCCAGCTACTGAGTCTGACCCGCCACGAATTCCGTTTGCTACAAAGCCTGCTGGCGCAACCCGAGCGGGTGTTCTCCCGCGAGCAGTTGCTTGACGGATTGGGCGTGGCCGCCGATGTCGGCTACGAGCGCACCATCGACAGTCATATCAAAAGCCTGCGCGCCAAGCTGCGTCAGGTGGCTGCTGCGGCTGAGCCGATCCAGACTCACCGCGGCCTGGGTTATAGCTACTCGCCGAGGCACGCCTGATGCCCTTGGGGATTCGCATCTTTCTGGTGTACTTCCTGTTTGTCGGGCTGGCCGGCTGGTTTGTGCTGAGCACGGTGATGGACGAAATCCGCCCTGGCGTGCGCCAGAGCACCGAGGAAACCCTGGTCGACACCGCCAACCTGCTGGCGGAAATCCTGCGTGATGAGGTCAAGGCCGGGCGCCTGCAGCAGAGCCGCCTGCCCGCGTTGCTGCAAGCCTACGGTCAGCGTCAACCGCAGGCGCAGATCTGGGGCGTGGAGAAGACTCAGGTCAACCACCGCATCTATGTCACCGACGCCAAGGGCATTGTGTTGCTCGACTCAACCGGCGCGGCGGTGGGCGAGGACTATTCGCGCTGGAACGACGTGCTGCGCACCCTGCGCGGCGAGTACGGCGCGCGCTCGACCAAGGAAGACCCGAACGATCCCGACTCCTCGGTGATGTACGTGGCCGCACCGATCATGGATGGCGCACAGATTATCGGCGTGGTCTCGGTGGCCAAGCCCAATCGCACTCTGCAGCCTTATATCG
This sequence comes from Pseudomonas anguilliseptica, assembly GCF_900105355.1. NCBI lineage: Bacteria > Pseudomonadati > Pseudomonadota > Gammaproteobacteria > Pseudomonadales > Pseudomonadaceae > Pseudomonas > Pseudomonas anguilliseptica. The sequence continues at coordinate 1,801,054 of NZ_FNSC01000001.1, read as the reverse complement.
AACGTTCCGAGCAGCGTCTGGCCTGGCTCGGCGGCGGCTTGATCGTGCTCGGTCTGTTGATCGGTGCGCTGTTGTCCTGGTGGCTCAGCGGCGCCTTGCGCAAGCTGACCCGCTACGCCCAGGCGGTCAGCGCTGGGCAGCGTGCCGAACTGCCCAGTGTGCGCGGTGGTGAGCTGGCGCAACTGGCCGAAGCCATCGAGCGCATGCGCACCGAGCTGGAAGGCAAGGCCTATGTCGAGCGCTACGTGCACACCCTGACTCATGAGTTGAAAAGTCCGCTGGCGGCGATTCGTGGCGCGGCGGAATTGCTCGAGGGCGAGATGCCGGCACCGCAACGGCAGCGTTTTGTCGCCAACATCGAGCAGGAAAGTGCACGCATGCAGCAGTTGATCGAGCGCCTGCTGCACCTGGCTCAGGTCGAACAGCGCCAGGGCCTGGAAGAGCAGGTGGCAGTGCCGCTGCAAGCGCTGGTCGACTCCCTGCTGCAGGCGCAGATGGCGCGTATCGAAGCTGCCGGCCTGCAGATTGAAAACCATATCGGTGCTGAATTAAACGCGCGTGGTGAGGCCTTTCTGCTGCGCCAGGCGCTGGCCAATCTGCTGGATAACGCGTTGGACTTCACCCCGCCAGGCGGGCTGATCCGCTTTAGCGCTGAGGCCCGCTCCGGGCAGATTGAGCTGCGCCTGTTTAACCAGGGCGAGGCGATTCCTGATTACGCCCTGGCGCGCCTGAGCGAGCGGTTCTACTCCCTGGCGCGCCCCGGCAGCGGGCGCAAGAGCACCGGTTTGGGGCTGAATTTTGTTGAGGAAGTAATGCAGCTGCACGGCGGCGAACTGCATATCGGCAATGTCGCAGGCGGAGTCGAGGTGCAACTGCGTCTGCCGCTATTTCCGGGCAATTGATGCGTTGCTTGGCACCGACCTTGCTGGCCTGCAATGGTTGCGCTGAGCCCGCACAGATGCTCTGATCGGGTCATCGGGTTGGCCAGCAATGGTCGGCCTGCGCACTATCCTCAATGCCAATAAGAAACAGAGCAGGAGCCGCTGCATGAAAACAGTTGCCGAGATTCTTCGCGCCAAGCCCCAGGCCGCCGTGTACAGCGTTACGCCCAGTACCTCGGTGCTTGATGCGATCAAACTGATGGCCGAGAAAGGCATTGGTGCACTGGTGGTGCTGGATGAAAAAGGTCGCCTGGCTGGCATCGTCAGCGAACGTGACTACGCACGCAAAGTGGCGCTGCTGGAGCGCTCCGCATTCAGTGCGATGATCAGCGAAATTATGACAGCAGATGTCCTGACTGTCGGGCCGCGCGACACCTCGCAGCACTGCATGCAACTGATGACCGATCGTCATCTGCGCCATCTACCCGTATTGGCCGAAGGCGAGTTGATCGGCTTGTTGTCGATTGGTGACCTGGTCAAACACACCATCGCCGAACAGGCCAGCCTGATCCAGCAGCTGGAACAGTACATTCGCGGCGAATAAAGCTGCGCGTAACAGGGATAGGTTGATGGAGATCCGCAGTGTTGGGCCCGGTGAGCTGGATGCGCTGCTCGCCCTGTATGAGCATTTACATCCTGAGGATCAACCGCTGCCCGCACGCGATCAGGTTGAGGTGGTGTGGCAGGCGATCATCGCCAACCCCGGCCAGCAGTGTTTTGGCCTGTACCGCGATGCGCGGCTGGTGGCCAGCTGCAGTATCAACCTGGTGGCCAACCTGACCCGCGGCTGCCGGCCCTTTGCCGTGATCGAAAATGTAGTCACCCATAGCGAGCATCGCGGGTGTGGCTATGGTCAGGCGTTGCTGGCGCACGCCAAAGCGTTTGCCTGGGGCCAGGGCTGCTACAAGGTCATGCTGATGACCAGCAGCAAGGACCCCGCCACCCTGCGTTTCTATGAGCGCGCCGGATTTGATCGGCATGACAAGCAGGCCTTTATTGCCAAGCCTCCGGCTTAGCTCGCTTCGCGGCGCTGCGGCTGATCCTGATGCAGAAAGCGCGTGTAGATGTCCCGTGGTGGTGCCAGTTGCAGTTGCGCCATGATCCGGCCGACGGCGCCACGCTGGTAAGCGCCGTGGGTGACGACATGCGCGAGCATTTCCTCGCGGCTCATGCAGCCGGTATCACCATCGACAAACGTGAAGCTCAGGCGCTCGGCCAACTGTTCGGCGCTTAGTCTTGCGGCATAGTCCAGATACCAGCGATCCGTCTCCTGCACCGCCTGCTGCAGTGCTGCCAGCGTGGGTGTTTCCGCTGTGTTGGTGGCGCTGTAGCTGTGGTTGATGCCTTGCAGGTTAGCGACAAATATCCGCTCGACCACGTGGATGTGATTGAGGATGCGCAGGGCGGCGTGCAGCTCGCTTTGTTGGGTGCGCGGGTCAAGTCGCTGCAGCTCAGCAAAGAGTTCCTGATTGGCCCAGGCCTTGTAATGCAGCAAGGAGCTGAGCAGGGCGTGGTTGCTCATTGGCGTGCTCCGGACGCAGCGTCGCTGTACGGCGAAGCGGGATTTGGCAAGGCGCGAAGCACCAGGTACAGCAAAGGCCCCACTGATACGAAAATCACGGTCAGGGCAAAGAATGGCAGCAGGTAGAGCAACGACTTGCCTCGCGCACGACCATCGCGATACATCCACACACACGCCAGCGCCGCGAGGATATACAGATCGATCACCACCTGGGCGGTATCGGGTCTGGACATCAACTGCATGCCAAATTGCAGCAGCGATTGTTCTGCGTGCAGCATCACGTACAGGGTGTAGGCGCTGAAGGCCAGCAGGGTGATCAGCGGCAGTGCGAGCTTTTTCATGGTGCCATCCTTGGGTTGTTGTCAGTCTAGGGAGCCGGGGGAGTTATCAGCCTGGCACGCGGGTGGCTGAGCTATTCAGCTGCACCGTCGCCATCACGGCTTGAGCATTCTCCAGCAGGCAGGAGTAGTGCGCTTGTTCGGCACAACGGATCACCGTGTTGGCATTGCGCAGATGCTCCTGCAGGTAACTCGACATGGCAATGGGTGCCCAGTTATCTGCGTCGCCATGCCACAGGCTGACTGCCGCCGTGACGTTATCCAGTTCTGTCGCCCAGGGCTCGACGTAGAGTTTTACGTCACGCACATAGCTGCGAGTGCCATGCTTGAAACACGCGCGCTGAATATCTGCCAGCCGGGTCTGGGTGTCGGCTTGATGCAGTAACTCGGGGTCTTTGCCGCCAGCGCCGCTGAACAGCAACTTCAGCAGCAGGTGCGGGCTGACTTTCGCCAGCAGCGCCTGATACCCGGCAAAGGCCCGGAACAGCCATGGGTAATGCTGCGCCCAAAGGAAGGTATAACGGCCCGCGCCCATGCCGACGCTATTGCTGGGAATTTCCAGCGGTGCGGCGGCCGATAGCAGGTACACCTCAGCTACCCGCTCTCCCAGCAGCGCGGCGACCCGCAACGCCAGGCAGGCACCAATGGAAAAACCGAGCAAACGAATCGGCTGGCCCGCCGCGCGATCACTGATCTGTTGCGCCAGCTGTTGCAGGTAAGCCGTGCTGCCGAGTTCGCCGGGCAGATTGCGCTCCACCACCAGCAGCTGGATGCTGTGTGCCAAGGCAGCCTGATGCAGCATCGCCGCCTCAACCGCTGCGCCCGGCACGCCATGGAAGTAGAACAATGGCTGTCCATCGGGGCAGCCGTATGCAGTTGGGTTCACGCCTTATCCCCCTCGCATCATCCGTTATGGTTAAACGGCATCTTCGCGTTGTAGTCGATGCCGCCTGTGTGGCGTTACTCGCTAAATCGCGGTTGGCAGCGTACTTCGGACTTTACCGAATTGGCGATAAAGCACTCTTCATGGGCCTGGTGGTGCATGTGCTCAATCTGTTCGCGGCTGGGTAGGCGTTTGCCAGAGAAACTGACCGCAGGGCGCAGGGTGACCTGGGCGATAAACAGCTTGCCGGCAGCATTTTCCTGCATCAGACCGCTGGCACTGTCGCGGTAGTCATCGACGCAGAAGCGGCGCTTGGCGGCGATGGAGAGAAACCACAGCATATGGCAGCTGGCGAGTGAGGCGACAAAGGCTTCCTCGGGGTCGACGGCGTTGGCATCCGACATCGGCAGCGGCACCACATGCGGTGAGGACGAGCCGGCGACCTCCAGACCGCCATCAAAACGCAGCAGATGCTTGCGGCTGTAGCGGTTGCCGAGAAAGTCCTGCTCGCCGCGTTGCCAGATCACCTCAGCGACATACTCCGTCACGTTTATTCTCCTGATGCAGTTGGGTTAGCAGGCCGTCGAAGGTACAGGCAGTAGCAATGCAGGTGCTTCCAGCAGGCGCTGGGCACTTACCACCAGCCGTTATCGTTCAGCAGCATCTTCTTGTAGTAATCGATATTGGCGCGCGTGGCGAATACCGCGCTGATGCCATAGCCCAGTGCGTTGGCGATTTTGCTGTAGCCGAGATAGTCCAGGCCGATGCCGAGGATGATCACCACCGCCGCGCAGACGAAGAACAGCGCCAGACCCTTTTTCCACATGCCCTTGATGGCGTAGTAGATCGGCCCGAAGAAGAACGCCAGAAAGTTGAAGCTGAAGGCCTTGCGCCGCTCCTCGGCGGGAAGCTCCTTGAACTTGGGCATCTTGATGCCGCCGGCATGGTGGATCGCGCTAAAGCGCTGCTTCCATTTATCCGAGATGGGGAATGCGGCGATCTGCTCGTCGGAAACCAGTGATTCTGCGTCGGCGACGCTGGCTTGCGGGGTGGCGTAGGGGTTGGGCTGGGTCATGGCCGTTCATCCTTAAGTGGCGATCAGCGGCACGCTACGCATTTCTTTAAATACTGTCCATTTGTGCCCTGGCGGTTTGTGTTATTGCGCGATTATTTCTGCCTGGCTGAGTGACCTTAGCCGATAAAGGGCCCGGGGCAGCTGCCTGCCCCGGGATCAGGCGAATTACTCGTAGCGCCAGTAAAGGGTCACACCGGAGAAGCTGGAGTAGCCCCGCACACCGATATGCCAGGTACCGGCGGCAGGGTTTTCCTGGGTGCAGGTTTCCTGGTTGCCGTCGAGGTAGGGCCGGCAGGTCCATTGGCTGGTGCTGGGCTGGTTGCCCAGGCGGGTGTAAAGGTCGGCATCACCGCTGCCGCCGCTGATTCGCACGGTCAGACGCTGGGCGCCGCTTGGCACGACCACGTTGTAACGTACCCAGGCGTCCCGCGCGCCGGAGAGGTTGGGGTAGGTCTTTTCCTCGCCATTGTCGCCACCCGTGGCATCACAGCCACGCTGGGCGATCAGGTCGCTGGCGCGTTTGGCTTTGACGATTCCGTAGCCGTAGTAGGGGTCGCGGCCTGGAGTGCCACGGTCTTCGGCGGTGCTGTTGACCACCTTGCGAATCTGCGCAGGGGTGCATTGACGGTGCTGACTCCACACCAGGGCGTAGACCGCTGAAACATGCGGTGTAGCCATCGAGGTGCCGTTGTAGCTCGCATAGTTGTTGCCAGGCAGGGTGGAGCGCACACCAACCCCGGGCGCGGCGACTTCGACCTGATTGTTGTATTGCGAAAACGAGGCACGATTACCGCTGCTGTCGACCGCCGCAACCGATACGACCGAGTCGTAGGAGGCCGGGTAGGAGAGGGTGCTATTACCACTGTTACCGGCTGCTGCGACGACCAGTACACCGTTCTGATAAGCCGCATCCATGGCATTACGCTCGGTTACCGACGAGGCACCGCCGCCCAGGCTCATGCTGATCACCGTCGAACCCGCCGCACGGCACTGCTGGATGGCCATCACCAGATCAGAGCCGTAGGCCCAGTTGCCACTGTTATTTAATACTTTGACGATATGCAGGCCGAGGTTGCCCGATGGGCTGACGCCGACCACGCCTAGATCATTGCCACCCAGTGCGGCGATGGTCCCTGCAACGTGAGTGCCGTGGCCATCGCCATCTTCGTACCAGTTGCCACTGTCGACGCTGCCATAGCCGTCATTACCGGTGATGCCGGCTGATGGCAGATCCTGATGGCCGAGGTCGTAACCAGAGTCGACGATGCACACCTTCATATTGGAAATGGCGTTATCCGGTAGCAGATCGGCCTGCACCATGGGAATGCCATAGGGCACTTGTTCGGCCATCAGATAGCGGCGTGGGTCGAGCTCGATATAGTCGACGGCCGGGTTGGCCTGCAGTTGCTTGAGTTGCGCTGGGCTGAGGTGTGCCACGCTAGCGGCCTGACTGTCCAGTTGCATCAGCGGTTGTACCTGCGCCTGGCTGAGCAGGCGCTGCGCGGCGAGGCTTTCGAATTTGCCTGCGCTTAGAGGTTGCGGCTGGTTGGCCTGACTCATTGGCGAGGGCGTCAGCTCCTTGTATTTGATGATGTAGCGCGGTGACTGCTGATCATCGACGGCGATCTGCGCCTGGGCCGCGAAGCTGGGTTTTTCATCGGCCTGGGCGTAGGCCCAGCCTGCGCTGAGCAACAGCAGTAAGGCAGTGGTGCGTTGGAATCCTTGCATGGTTATCTCCCAATTGTGTGCCGCGTAGTGCAGCTGCCAGAACCCTAGGAGACTGTGTTGAAAAGCCAAGGTCGTTCGTCGCTTTTTATTTAAAAATAATCAATTAAATCAAATACTTAATGCGATAAAGCACCACCCGTTCAGCTGTCGAGAAGGGGGAGTGAAGCGCACTGTTTGCTAGCTGTCTCCGGGCGCCGCTATATCGGCTCGGGGTCAGTGTCGTGATGCGCGCAACGCGGGGTGAGCGCCTATACGTCAGTGTCTGGGCATACCTGCGGCTCCACAAAGACATACGCCAAGGCGCAGTGCATGCGCCTGTGTCGTACGTGTGTTCAGGGGGATGGGGTGTCCGCGCCGGCAAAACAGCCCGGCGGGCGCGGCGCTTATCTCAGTCGGCTATCCAGGCGTCTTGCCAATGGCTACCGATACCGGGCTCGAACTGGGTCGAGGCCGCTGACCATTGCGTGCAATAGCCACTCTTCGGAAAGGGAAGACACTGATACAGCTGTCCCGTCTTGGGTTGCAGCACCCGGGGGCCGGCCGTGTAACTGCGCAGACCGTCCGGGAAGGTGAAGTCGTAGTTGGCGCTGCCATCGTCTGCGACGAACATCATGTCGAAGGTTTTCTGCAGCACTTGTTCGCTGCCAGCGACCTTGCCACTGACCACCAGTTGGTGATGACCGGGCACAGGGTTCTCGACATTGATGCTCAAGGGCTGGCTGCCGTTGGCCAGTTCGGTTGCGGCAAAGCCTTTGGCATTGCCGTCGTGGTCGTAGACGTAGCTGCTGATCTGCAGCGCGCCCACGGCGGTGACGTTGAATTCGAGGCGCAGCTGGCCGTTACGGATGCGGTAGCTGGGCTGCAGACCATCGACCAGCAGATCGTGGTCCGGTGCAGTAGCCTTGTCGATCTGCACCTCGATGCGCTGGATGCCGCTGTCAGCGCGGGCAAACAGGCTGTTCTGGCCGTATACCGGCGAGATGGCACCGTCGCTGCCGCGCTGACCGGCCTTGAGCAGACTCTGCTGCTGGTTGATCCGGCTGGCCAGCAGGTAGGTCCACTGGTTGCGTTGGCCCTGCTCGCTGGTTTCAACCTGCAGCCGCGTCTGCAAGTCACTGCGCTCGCCGTTGGCATCGAAGACCCGGGTCATCGCCTGGTCGCCGACTTGCAGGTCTACCGAGGGGTAGAGCATGCCCTTGGCTTGCCAGGCGGACGGATCGGGTGGGGTTGTGACATCACCGAACATCACATCCATCACGTTGTAGAAACTCATCGGCGTGTCGCCCACTTCCCACACTCCGAGGATCACCTGGTAGCCCTCGCGCGGCGGTATATCGCAGTTATGGGTGACTTCCTGGGGCGGCTGTTGCATGCCGCCATCGACCACGCAGAACGGTACCGGCTCGAACGCTGCGCGGTTTAACGGCTGATTGGCCAGCCAGTCGGGGCGAGTGATGTAGTAGCGCCAGTTGCGTGTGACGTGGTTGGCGGTAAAGCGCCAGGTGAAGTTCGTCGGGCCTGCGGTGATTGGGCGCTTGGCCCAGCGGCTGACGGTCTGTTCATTGAGGGGGGAGAATTGCGCCAGGCCGGCACTGGCGATCTGGCCATCGGCAGGGCCGTTTTGCGGGAAGCCGGAGTAGCCTTCCAGGCTTTGCGGTTCCCATTGCACTGCGCCGCATTGGCTGTTTTCACCGAGCTTGCACAGATAGCCACGTGCTTCAGGTTGTTTGATATAGCCGTGGGCGAATACGTTGCTGCTACCGAGCATTAATAGTGCGCTGGCCGCGCAAGTCCATTGGCGCTTATTCATGACTGTCCCTTATCAGATTGGATAAATCTTGGTGAAGCCGCTTACCGGTCGCCTTCTGAGCAACAAGTGAGTTAGCACTCTAGTGCAGAAAACTCTTGCTTCCAGTGGAATGGACGAACGGTCGCAGGTGTCTGCCGCCGAAGTCATTTACACGTTGTGGCAGATCGATCTCCACACACTCTCCATCTGCCCTCCATAAAGCCACCACCTGCGCCGCCCAGACTCTGCCTACCTAAACCGCATCGGAGAGTTGCGCCATGAGCCGCATTCTGGGTTTCAAGCTGGGCGCTATTGCCCTGCTGATTTTGTTATTGCTGGTCCCGCTGTCGATGATCGACGGGCTAGTGGACGAGCGGCAGTATCAGCGCGCAGAGGTGCTGCAGGACATCGCGCGCAGTTCCAGCTACCGCCAGCAGCTCACCGGGCCGATTCTGGTGATGCCTTACACCAAGGTCTGGCACCAATGGAAAACCCATGCCAAGACCGGCGAGCGTTACCTGGAAGAGCAGAAGAGCCGCGGCCGTCTGTACTTCCTGCCGGAGCGCTTTGTGCTCAACGGTCATGTCTCCACCGAGGAGCGTGCACGCGGCATCTACAAGGCGCTGCTGTACCGCAGCGACAACCAGATCAGTGGCGCATTCAAACTACCGGCCCGTCTGGGATTGGGTGATGATCTGGGCCTGTATCAGTTTGATCGGCCGTTTCTCTCGGTCGGTATCAGCGATATCCGCGGTATCAGCAATGATCTGCAGCTGCGCTTCAACGGCGTGAACCTGAGCTTTGCTCCTGGCAGTGCCGAAGAGCGTTTCGGCGCAGGAGTGCATGCACCGCTGCCGGCACTGGATACCCAGGGTGGGCAGGTGCTGGAGTTCGCTTTCGACCTGAAATTACAGGGCACCGAGCAGCTGAGTATCACCCCGGTGGGACGTGATAGTCAGGTCGAGCTGACCTCCGACTGGCAGCATCCGAGCTTTGTTGGTGAGTACCTGCCGAGCAGCCGTGAAGTGTCGGCCGAGGGATTTAAGGCGCACTGGCAGACCAGTTTCTTCGCCACCAACCTGGAAGAGGCGCTGACCGACTGTGTACGCGGTGACAGCTGCAATGCGCTGACCGCACGTAACTTCGGAGTGAGCTTTGTCGACCCGGTGGACCAGTACCTGAAGACCGAGCGGGCGATCAAATACGCGCTGCTGTTTATCGGCCTGACCTTCGCCGTGTTCTTCCTCTTTGAAGTGCTCAAGCGCATGTCCGTGCACCCGGTGCAGTACGCCCTGGTGGGCATGTCGTTGGCGTTGTTCTACCTGCTGCTGTTGTCGCTGTCCGAGCACCTGAGTTTTGCCCTGGCCTACGGTATTGCCGCGACTGCCTGTGTGCTGCTGATCGGCTTCTACGTCAGTCATGTGCTGCACAGCGTCCAGCGTGGGGTGGGTTTTGGCGCCCTGCTGGCGCTGCTCTACGGCATGTTGTTCGGCCTGCTCGGGGCCGAAGACTACGCCTTGCTGATGGGCTCGGTGCTGGTGTTCGGCGTGCTTGCCGGGGTGATGGTGCTGACCCGCAAGCTCGATTGGTACGGCGTCGGCCGCCTGCCACTGGCCAGCCCAGCCAGCGACCTTTGACGAATCGCGGCGCGGGCCCAGCCTGCGCCGCTTCTTTACCTGTGCGGGAGTTGAGCATGATGCGTTTATTGATGCAGTTTTCTGCTTGTTTCGCCCTGGGGTTGGCGGTGGCCTTTATGGTGCTGCTGGGCCTGATGTTCTGTGGCCAGTTTGACCTGATCAAAGGCCTGCAGCTGACCGGCCAACCCCTGGCGCAGATGAGCCTGGTGCTGTTGCCGGAGGCGTTCTGGGAGAGCCTGACTGGCCTGGCCAACGCCCCGCAGAACCGTGAGGTGCAGTCCTTTCTCAGTCTGTGCACGGCGCTGGGCCAGGTGGGGCTGCTGCTGGCGTTTGGCTTCTTTCGTCTGTGGTATGTGCGATAAGCGGGCATATCGGCTTGCGCGAAGAGTCGCGCGCCGGGCACTTGCTGGCGCGGCGGATCGCGCGGTTGTTTGCTGCTACAGCGGGCCAGCAGGGGAAGCGCATAACTGGCAAGCCGGCAGGGGGTGGCGATGCGCTTGCGCGTTCTGGATCAAGGCGGCTTGAGGCGCGTGGCTAGGCGCTGTGCGAGGGCGTTTAGCGGGTCTTAGCTGTTATGTCGTCCGACTAACGTCCTAGGGCTGCTGTCTATTCTTTCGATTGGCAAGTTAACTAACTGTTATATAAGAATAAATTTTTACTTGAGGAGCGTTATCAGGCGGCTAATACCAATGTCTATCTGTCGGCCCTAGTGGCCTGCTGCTAGCTTGAAGGTGCACGAGAATAACAATAATAACCGGAGGAGTTTATGACTTCTGATCAAGCTAACGCTGCAGCGTACTGGAAGGCGAATGTTCGGTTGATTACCTGGAGCCTGATTATCTGGGCCCTGGTGTCTTACGGCTTCGCCATACTTCTTCGCCCGATGCTGGCAGGTATTTCTGTCGGCGGTACCGACCTTGGCTTCTGGTTCGCCCAGCAAGGTTCGATCATCACCTTTATCGTGATCATTTTCGTCTACGCCTGGAAAATGAACAGACTCGATAAACAATTCGGTGTCGAGGAATAATCCATGAGCCAGTTTGTAATCAATATGCTGTTTGTGGGTGCTTCCTTCGCGCTCTACTTCGGCATCGCTGTCTGGGCACGTGCCGGTTCGACCAAGGAATTCTACGTCGCCGGCGGTGGTGTTCACCCCGTCACCAATGGCATGGCAACTGCGGCCGACTGGATGTCCGCGGCATCTTTTATTTCCATGGCCGGTCTGATCGCCGCTGGCGGTTATGCCAACTCAACCTTCCTGATGGGCTGGACCGGTGGTTATGTGCTGTTGGCCATGCTGCTGGCGCCGTACCTGCGCAAATTCGGCAAATTCACCGTGCCGGACTTTATCGGTGATCGCTTCTACAGCAACGGCGCACGCCTGGCTGCAGTAGTCTGCCTGATCATCATCTGCGTGACCTACGTAATCGGTCAGATGGCGGGTGCTGGTGTGGCGTTCTCGCGCTTCCTCGAAGTGAGCAACTCCACCGGTATCTGGATCGCGGCCGGCGTGGTGTTCTGCTACGCGGTGTTCGGCGGAATGAAGGGCATTACCTACACCCAGGTTGCCCAGTACGTGGTGTTGATCATCGCCTACACCATTCCGGCGGTATTTATCTCCCTGCAACTGACAGGCAATCCGATTCCGATGTTCGGCATGTTCAGCGAGCACACTGAGTCAGGCGTGCCGCTGCTGCAGAAGCTCAATGAAGTCGTCGCGGGTCTGGGCTTTACCGACTACACCGCCGATGTCAGCAACAAGCTGAACATGGTGCTCTTTACCATGTCGCTGATGATTGGTACGGCCGGTCTGCCGCACGTGATCATTCGCTTCTTCACTGTGCCGAAAGTTGCCGATGCACGTTGGTCGGCTGGCTGGACCCTGGTGTTTATCGCCTTGCTGTACCTCACTGCTCCAGCCGTGGCGTCCATGGCGCGTCTGAACCTGCTGACCACTGTCTATCCGCAGGGTGCCGAAGCGCCAGCGCTGGCCTATGAAGAGCGTCCGGAGTGGGTCAAGACCTGGGAAACCACCGGCCTGATCAAGTGGGAAGACAAGAATGCTGACGGTCGCATCCAGCTGTACAACGATGCTGCGCCTGCCTTCACCCCAACCGCCGAAACTCGCGGCTGGAAGGGCAACGAGCTGACTGTGAACAACGACATTCTAGTACTGGCTAACCCGGAAATTGCCAACCTGCCGGGTTGGGTGATTGGCCTGATTGCCGCGGGTGCCATTGCCGCCGCGTTGTCGACGGCTGCCGGTTTGCTGCTGGCGATTTCCTCGACGGTGAGTCATGACCTGATCAAGAACATGATCAATCCGAAGATCAGCGAGAAGGGGGAAATGCGCGCTGCACGCATCTCCATGGCCATCGCGATTCTGCTGGCGACCTATCTGGGGCTCAATCCGCCAGGTTTTGCCGCGCAGGTGGTGGCACTGGCCTTCGGCATTGCCGCGGCTACGCTGTTCCCGGCGTTGATGATGGGGATCTTCTCCAAGCGGGTAAACGACAAGGGCGCAATTGCCGGCATGCTGGTAGGCCTGGTATTCACTGTCGTTTATATCTTCCTGTACCTGGGCTGGTTCTTTATCCCTGGCACTGCGACCTTCGCCAACACCCCGGATAACTGGATGTTCGGCATCTCGCCGCTGTCCATTGGTACTGTGGGTGCCCTGATCAACTTTGCGGTTGCCTATGCCGTGTCGCTGGTCAGCGTTGCTCCGCCGAAGGAAATTCAGGAGCTGGTGGAAAGCGTGCGTACTCCCAAAGGTGCTGGTGGCGCGTTGAGCCACTGAGCATAATCCCCCGGATCATGTTTGATCAGGGTCTTACCAGCGGGCCTCCTTCAGGAGGCCCGTTTTATTTCCAGCTATCCATGGCAGCCACACGTGGTTGCGTCGCGGCGCAAGGTTATCGATTGCGCCGGGTTTTTATTATCGGGAGTCATTCAATGCTGTGGACAATACTTGCCATCGTGGTGTCAGGGCTTGGGGCGGCTGGTATTGCCATGCTGCTGCGCAAACTGACGCGCAACCGCTTGCCGAAGTGGATCATTCCGGCGTTTGGCGGTTTGGGCATGCTGAGCTACCAGATTTACTACGAGTACTCCTGGTTTGAGCACCAACTGCAGCGTCAGCCGGCTGAGTCCGTACTGGTGGCCAGTGAAACCGGCGAGGTGTTCTGGCGGCCCTGGACGTTCTACTGGCCGATGACCAAGGCTTTTACCGTGCTCGATAGCAAAAGCCTGCAGCGCCAGGAGGCGGACGGCAGTGCGGTTGTCGCCTTTAACCTGTACCGCTTTGAAAAGCAGCACGTCGACCGCGTTACCCACCAGCCCCATCTGCTTAATTGCTCCACGGCGGAGCTGCTGCCTCTGGATGCAGAGAAAAAGCCGCTGCTGGATCAGCTGAAGCGGATTGCCAAGGACGATGTTCTCTACCGGCAGGTCTGCCAGTAAGTAATGGTTTGAGATAGCCCCTGATTTGCAACTCGGGGTCAGAGCTTTGCAGTAACAGCTTGTGCTTTAACCGCCTGCCTCCATTTGGAGTCGCAGGCGCTGCCATAGACCCAGATCAATGCGGTCAGTCGGCCGGCTCTCTAGAATCCCATCCCCCTTGATTTCCGAGCCCGCGGTTTATGGCCACCTCCACCTATAGCCACCCCGAACTGCTGTCCCCTGCCGGCACCCTCAAAAACATGCGCTACGCCTTCGCCTATGGCGCGGATGCGGTGTATGCCGGGCAGCCGCGCTACAGCCTGCGAGTGCGCAACAACGAGTTCGATCACGCCAACCTGGCCCTGGGCATCGCCGAAGCCCATGCCCAGGGCAAGCAGTTCTACGTGGTGGTCAATATCGCGCCGCACAACGCCAAGCTGAAGACCTTCTTGAAGGATCTGGCGCCGGTGATCGAGATGGGCCCGGACGCGCTGATCATGTCCGACCCCGGCCTGATCATGCTGGTGCGCGAACACTTTCCGCAGATACCGATTCACCTGTCGGTGCAGGCCAACGCGGTCAACTGGGCCAGCGTCAAGTTCTGGCAGCAGCAGGGGCTCTCCCGGGTGATTCTGTCGCGCGAATTGTCATTGGAAGAGATCGGCGAGATACGTAGCGAAGTGCCGGGCATGGAGCTGGAAGTATTCGTCCACGGCGCGCTGTGCATGGCCTATTCCGGGCGCTGCCTGCTGTCGGGCTATATCAACAAGCGGGACCCCAACCAGGGCAGCTGCACCAATGCTTGCCGCTGGGAGTACAAGGCAGAGCCGGGCAGTGAGAACGAGTTGGGCGATATTGTGCGGATTGTCGAACCCACCCTGGGTGCAGGTGCGCCCACCGATCAGGTGTTTCTGCTGCAGGATGCCTCGCGCCCGGACGAACCCATGCCTGCATTTGAGGATGAGCACGGCACGTACATCATGAACTCCAAAGACCTGCGCGCGGTGCAGCATGTTGAGCGCTTGGTGCAGATGGGTGTGCACTCATTGAAAATTGAAGGCCGCACTAAATCCCACTATTACGTAGCCCGTACCGCGCAGGTGTACCGCAAGGCGATTGATGATGCGGTGGCGGGCAAGCCTTTCGACAAGAGCCTGATGAACACCTTGGAGTCGCTGGCCCATCGCGGTTACACCGAGGGCTTTCTGCGCCGCCACGTGCATGACGAATACCAGAACTACCAGCGCGGCAGTTCGGTGTCGGAGCAGCAGCAATTTGTCGGCGAGCTAACCGGCGAGCGGCGCGGCGACTTGGCTGAGGTGAAAGTGAAAAATCGCTTTGCCATCGGCGATGGTCTGGAGCTGATGACGCCGCAGGGCAACCTGAGTTTTACCCTTGAACAACTGGAAAACCGCCAGGGCCAGGCCATGGCAGTCGCACCCGGCGACGGCCATGTGCTGTACCTGCCGGTGCCGCCTGAGGTGCAGCTGGAGTACGGCCTGTTGATGCGCGATCTGTAGGTTGGATTAGCGAAGCGTAATCCGACACGCGGGAATGCGCCTTACAGCGAATGCGCCTGCTGACGGCGACGGCTGCTGAGTTGTTGCAGCAGCAACGGCAGGCTATCGAGGCCTTGTTGGCGTGCCTTGCTGAGCAGAATCAGCGCCAGTTCTGCCGTCACCAGTGCATCGGCGCTGGCGTGATGGCGCTGCAGCACTTGCAGGCCGAAATGCTGTGTCCATGCGTCCAGGCCGTGTCCTGTGGGCTTGGCTTTTGGGCACAGCAGCGGGGCGATTTCGGCCACATCCACAAAGGTGTGCTGCAAGCGGTAGCCCAGGCTCTGCTTGAGCGCGCGGGCCAGCATGCGCTGGTCGAATTCGGCGTGGAAGGCCAGCAGCGGGCTGTCGCCGACAAACTCCATAAACGCCAGCAAGGCTTGCGCCGGGTCTTCACCGTTGGCGATTTCGCTGGGGGCGATGCCATGAATCAAGGTGCTGGCGCTGGCCTGATGGTCATGGCGTTGCAGGGTGCATTCAAACTGCTGGCTCAGGTCGATGGAGGCGTTTTCGATCACCACCGCGCCAATCGACAGCACCATATCGCGGCGCATGTTCAAACCGCTGGTTTCCAGATCCAACACAACAAAACGCTGCTGCTGCAAGGGGCGCTCGCCAAGGGTTGATGCCGTCGCCAAGCGCTCTCGGCGTTGCAGTTGCTCTTGGGTCAAAGCGGGTTTGCGCCCGGTAAACCAGGTGAAGGTGCTCATAGCTGATACCTCACCGACAAGCTGCTTTGCAGGCGCTGCGCCTGCCGGAACGACTCACGCAGAATGCGTCGATCCAGATGATTGAGGTTGTCGGGGTCAACACGGTTGGAATACGGCAATGCATTGCGGGCTTGCTGCTGGTGCTGTTGCATACGGGCCTGCTGAATGAAGTGGTAGGCCTCTTCATAAGCGCCGCCATCCTGAGCCTCGATTACACCTTGCTGCACCAGTGCACGGAGGCGCTCTAGGGTGTTGCAGGCGGCAATGCCGTTGGCCAGGGCCAGTAGGCGTGCGCCATCGACAAAGGGGGTCAGGCCCTGCACTTTAAGGTCCAGGGTGTCTTTCTCTGCGCCTTTGCGCGCCACCAAGAAATCGCGAAACATACCCACGGGTGGGCGTTGTTGCAGGGCGTTATTGGCCAGCATGCGCTGGAACAGGCTGTTGCCAGCCACCATATCCAGCAGGCCTTGGCGCAGTTGCTCACAGCCGTGCGGGTCGCCCCATACGGCGCGCAGATCGAAATAGATGCTCGAGGCCAGCAGGTTCTCCGGCGTGGCCTGCAACACGAATGAATTAAAACGTTGCGCCCACTCCTGACGTGACAAGCACAGCTCGGGGTTGCCCGCCATGATGTTGCCCTTGCACAGGGTGAAGTCACACTGCGCCAGACGCAGGTTGATTTCATGGGCCAGCGGCAGCAGGCGGCCGCGAATTGCGGCAGCCAGGTGAAGGGAATGCCAGGGTCGCCCATGTCTTCCAGGGTCAGTTCGATCACCCGGCAAACGGTATGGTCGTTGAGCAGGGTAATCAGCTGGGTGATCTGTGTGGAGCTGGCACCGTGGGCGAGCATGCTGTCGACCAGTTGCCGCACCTCGCTGCGCAGCGCCGCGAGGGTTTCCACCCGTCCGGCATGGCGGATGGTGCGCGCCAGGTGCACCAGATCAACGCGCTGTAGGCTAAACAGATCGCGTTCGGAAATAACGCCGCAGAGCTGGTCATTTTCCACCAGGCAGACGTGAGCAATATGCCGCTCGGTCATGGCCATGGCGGCATCGAAGGCGCTGGCATCGGGCGGCAAGTGAAAGGGTGATTGGGTCATCAGCTGTTCAATCGGTTGCGCCAAATCGACCCCGTCGGCGACCACCCGGCGCAGGTCGCGCAGGGTGAAGATGCCCAGCGGATTAAGCGCCGAATTGGTAATGACAATGCTGCCGACTTGCTGTTCATGCATCAGTTTGACGGCGTCGCGCAGTGGCATCTCTGGTGCGCAGTTGATCGGGTTGCGCATTGCCAACTCGCCCAGCCGGGTGTCGATCGAATATTGTGCGCCGAGGGTTTCAACCGCGCGCATCTGCACCTGTTGATTGACCTGATCCAACAGGCTGCTGACCCCACGCAGGGCAAAGTCGCGCAGCGGCGTCGACAGCGAAAAAAGTTTTACGAAAGCGGCTTTGTTCAGCAGCAGGCAGAAGGTGTCTTCGGCTGCTAGGTGTTCGGTGCGGGTCGCGCGCTCACCGATCAACGCTGCCAACGGGAAGCATTCCCCCGTGGTGATTTCAAACGTGGTTTCCGTGCCGCGGCGCGCCGAATGCGGACGCTCACCATGCACCTGACCCTGTTTGACGATAAAAAAATGCTCAACCGGGCCATCAGTCGGCTTGATGATGGTTTCGCCTTCGCTGTAGAAGCGCAGTTGGCAGTTTTCCACCAGATAGGCGAGGTGCGCTGTATCCATCTGATTAAAGGGTGGGAATTTTTGCAGAAATTCCATGGTGCCGTGGATATTCTGCAGCACGGCAGTCTTGCCGGCCTGGCTTAAGGCGTCCGCTGTACTCATGAGGGCTCTCACCTTTTTTTGAGTATTCATCGTCGGCTGAGCTAGCAGGCTGCGCCATTGGACGTAAGTCCCATGCGTGGGGCAAAGAAGTCTTGGTGCGCCGGATATATAGTCTGAGTACGCTGTACTAGTGCTGTACACCAAGGCCGTAACTCAATCGGGCGTCTGTGTGGGGGCAGCCGGACGTAAAAACATCCGACTGCATAAGGCTAATACGCGCTGTTTAGAGTTTGAAGCGGTTCATCGCCTGCGCCAATTCGGTAGAGAGCTGGCGCAATTCATTACAGCCCTGCGCGCAGCGTCCGATGTCGGCACTGGTTGACTTGGCCAAGTCAGCAATGCTCAAAACATTACGGTTGATTTCTTCTGTTACCGAGGCTTGCTCTTCGGTTGCAGTAGCCGCTTGCTGATTCATGTTACTAAGCTCATCAATCTGCGCAGCAATTACATGTAAGGATTGGCTGGTTTTAAGACTGCCAGATACGCCTTTCTCAGTGGCGCGCTGGCCGGTTTGCATCGACGTTACAGCGTCGTCAGCCCCTTTTTTAAGTGCGGCTATCATTTGTTGGATTTCATCTGTGGAGCCTTGTGTGCGCCCAGCCAAGGTGCGTACTTCGTCGGCGACCACGGCAAAGCCTCGGCCCATTTCACCGGCCCGAGCTGCTTCAATAGCCGCGTTGAGTGCAAGTAAGTTGGTTTGTTCGGAAATACTTCGGATAACCGCGAGTACTTGGTCGATGGAGGCCACCTGCGTAGCCAACTGGCTAACCGCATCGGAGGCACGGTTAATGTCGCTTGCCATGCCTTGGATGTTCTGAGTGAATTCATTGACCGAATCATTGGCCTGTAGGCCTTCCTGCCTGACCTCATGCGTGGCTTCCGCCGAGCGACTGGCATTACGGGCAATTTCTTGTACCGTCAACGCCATTTCATGCACGGCCGTGGCTACAAGATCGGTCATGTCAGTCTGCTGATGAGTGCGTGTCGATGTATTGTCTACACGCTGCGCAATATCGTTTGCTGCAGTCAGCAGTTTATGGCTTGTGTTCAGCGCACCCTCAATCATGGTCTTTAAGGTGCCGTTCATCGTGTTCAAATTACCGATAACGCTGTCAGCAGAGGCAGCGGGGAATTGGACTGCCAAATTACCGCGACTTAACTCACTGACCACGCGATCAATCTCGCCGGGAGTGGTTCCTAATAATGCATGCAGTGAGCGCTTGTTAAAATATATCAGCAGTCCAATGGCGATGAGTAAAACAAAAAGAACACCGATGAAAATTAATTTTGCATTGACCATCTCTTTAGCCGTGGTATTGACCACGGCCTGTGTGCGCGCGTCGAGCAATACGAAAAAATCGTCAATTGGTTTCATTATTTTGGCTTTATAAGCGTGATACTCCTTGCTGTGCAGAAGCTCACGTGCCATGGCAAAATCTGGCTCGCCTTTAGTCATGTAATTACCGCTGGGGTCTGCATAAAGGCCCTTTATGGCATTCATGGCCTTGACTTCAAGGTTGACTAATTCATTTGAATTATCTTGGGCTTCTTTGAGTTTGGAAAACTCAGCATCGGTAAAGCCTGGGCGGCGGCAAAAACTGAGTGCAACACCTGATCTTTCCGATACGGTGCTGCCCCTATGTCTTATTCCGAACTCAGCGTTGAAGAGCGCGCCACTATTCAAATCGGTCATGCCCAAGGCTTTAGCCTGCGCAAGATTGCCCACCTGATCAACCGATCCCCCTCGACTATCAGTCGCGAGTTGCGCCGTAATCGAGAGGTCTGCGGTCGTTACTCGGCCCGTGCGGCGCAGCAGCAGATGAGAGCCCGGCGCCAAGTCTGCCGGCCCAAGCGAAAGCTGCTGCCCGGTAGTGAACGCTTCGAGTTGGTGACCCATATGCTGCGTGAGCGTTTGTCTCCCGAGCAGATTGCCGGCAAGCTGCGCAGCATGAACATACCCAGCCTCAGAGATGCCTACGTCTGTCGCGAGACGATCTATACCGCGATCTATGCCTTGCCGGTCGGCGAGCTGCGTAAGGAGCTGATTATCTGCCTGCGCCAAAGCAAGACGACGCGCAGGCCGCGCTCTGGCGGCGTGGATCGACGTGGCCAGCTCCCAGAGCTGGTCAGTATTCACGTGCGCCCGCCGGAGATTGAAGACCGCCTGATGCCGGGCCACTGGGAGGGCGACCTTATCAAGGGCAAGGCCAACGCCTCGTCGGTCGGCACCTTGGTAGAACGCACCAGTGGCTACCTGATGCTGATCAAGATGAACGATGCGACGGCGACCTCGGCGATGGAAGGTTTCAGCGCCGCACTCAATCGTATGCCGCTGGCGATGCGTAAGAGCATGACCTACGACCAGGGCCGGGAGATGGCGCGGCACGCCGAGATCACCCAGAGAACCGGCATAGCGATCTACTTCTGCGACCCACACAGCCCCTGGCAGCGCGGCAGCAACGAAAACATCAACGGCCTCATTCGCCAGTACCTGCCCAAGGGCACAGACTTGTCGGGACACAGCCAAGAACAGTTGGATGCCATTGCACTGCAACTGAATATGCGGCCGCGTAAGCGCTTCGACTTCAAGTGCCCGATCGAAGTCATGAGCGAAGTAATGCAAGAAGCCATGGCTATGCGGCATGATGCGCCAGCGTCAATTCAATAACCGTGTTGCACTCAGCTCCTGCAACCGCCCTGTTTCTTTCATCAGCTCTGTCAGGGATCCTCTGAAGTAGCCATGCGTTTCAGGCCGACTTCAGCCTCCGCTGATTTTGAAAGCGGAAAATCGATCAAAAACGATCATATCATCCGCTTATTTTTGTGTTTTTAGCCGCCGCGAGCACCTCGCGGCGGCTATTGCCCATATTACGGGCGCACCTCTCCTGCAGTTGCCAGTAAATGTCTGCGTGCCATCCACAGGTTCGACAGCGCAAACAGCGTGACCAACTGCGCCGTGTTCTTGGCCAGGCCGCGGAAGCGCGTCTTCACATAGCCGAACTGCCGCTTGATCACCCGAAACGGGTGCTCGACCTTGGCGCGCACCTGGGCTTTGGCCTTCTCGATCTTGCGCTTGGCTTTGTATAGCGCGCTGCGCTTATCGAGTTTCTTGTAGGTGCTGCGGCGTGCCGCCACCTGCCAGATAACCTTCCGACCCTCATGCTCCGGACGCTTTTCCACACCGGTGTAACCTGCGTCGGTACAAACCACGTTCTCGTCGCCATGCAGCAGCTTATCCACCTGGGTGACGTCCGCCACGTTGGCCGCCGTGCCCACCACGCTGTGCACCAGTCCAGACTTGTCATCCACACCGATGTGGGCCTTCATGCCGAAGTAGTACTGGTTGCCCTTCTTGGTCTGGTGCATCTCCGGGTCGCGTTTACCGTCTTTGTTTTTGGTCGAGCTGGGCGCATTGATCAACGTCGCATCGACGATGGTGCCCTGGCGCAGGGACAGGCCGCGATCCCCCAGGTAGCCGTTGATCACAGCCAAGATGCCAGCCGCCAGTTCGTTTTTTTCCAGTACGCGACGGAAGTTGAGGATGGTGGTTTCGTCAGGGATACGCTCCAGGCTCAACCCGGCGAACTGCCGCAGAATGGTCGTTTCGTACAGCGCCTCTTCCATCGCAGGATCGCTGTAACCGAGCCAGTTTTGCATCAGATGAACACGCAGCATCGCCATCAACGGGTACGCCGGGCGACCGCCTTCACCCTTGGGGTAATGTGGATCGATCAGGGCAATCAAGCCCTTCCACGGCACCACCCGATCCATCTCGATCAGGAACAACTCTTTGCGGGTCTGCTTGCGCTTGCCGGCGTACTCGGCATCGGCGAAGGTCATCTGCTTCATCGGAAAACTCGGTGGGTGGCGTCCGGGCATTTTGCCAAAATCAGGAAGACTTATTCAGAGTTTCCTCAGGGAAATACTCACGGTGTCGGGGCGGGGCTTGGTGTCTCCTGCGGCTACAAAATCCCAGTAAATTCGTTCGTAACTTTGTGGGCGCGGCGCCTTGCCATTACGGATATCCAATATTCTCATATACTGCCGTTCATACTCCGCGTCCCCAGTTACAACATAAGTTCTCCCGAGTCGAGTCAGGTCGTCTGAACTTTGTCTTAGGAAACCCTGAAGAAGACTTCCTGAATTTGGCAAAATACCTGAACTCCACCCGCCGAGTTTTCCGATGAAGCAGATGACCTTCGCCGACGCCGAGTACGCCGGCAAGCGCAAGCAAACCCGCAAAGAGCTGTTCCTGATCGAGATGGATCAGGTTGTGCCGTGGAAGGGTTTGATTGCCTTGATCGAACCGCATTACCCCAAGGGTGAAGGCGGACGTCCAGCCTATCCGCTGATGGCGATGTTACGGGTTCATTTGATGCAGAACTGGTTCGGCTACAGCGACCCGGCGATGGAGGAGGCTCTGTACGAGACCACCATCCTGCGCCAGTTTGCGGGTCTGAGCCTGGAGCGCATTCCCGACGAAACCACCATCCTCAACTTCCGCCGATTGCTGGAGAAACACGAACTGGCTGCGGGCATCTTGGCCGTCATCAATGGCTATTTGGGTGACCGCGGTTTGTCATTGCGCCAAGGCACCATCGTCGATGCCACGCTGATCAATGCGCCGAGTTCGACCAAGAACAAGGACGGTAAGCGTGACCCGGAAATGCACCAGACCAAGAAGGGAAACCAGTATTACTTCGGCATGAAGGCGCACATCGGCGTCGATGACGAGTCGGGTTTAGTGCATAGCGTGGTCGGCACGGCAGCCAATGTTGCAGACGTTACTCAGGTCGACAAGCTGCTACACGGCAAAGAAAACATGGTGGGTGCCGACGCGGGTTACACCGGCGTAGAGAAGCGGCCAGAACATGAAGGCCGTGAAGTGATCTGGCAGATCGCAGCCCGCCGCAGTACGTACAACACGTTGAGTAAGCGCAGCGCGCTGTACAAAGCCAAGCGCAAGATCGAGAAGGCCAAGGCGCAAGTTCGCGCCAAGGTCGAGCACCCGTTCCGGGTGATCAAGCGTCAGTTCGGTTATGTGAAGACGCGTTTCCGTGGCCTGGCCAAAAACACCGTAAGCGCTCCATAGACCCCACCTCCCTCTGGAGAGGTTTTGCGTTTTACAGTGGCGTCGTTGGTTGGCAGTTCCAAGGCAGCAGCGCTTCGTAGGCTTCAACGCTGTTGGCCAGCGGCAGGCGTTCGAGGACATGGCGCAGCCAGGCGTAGGGCTCCTGGCCATTGGTCTTGGCGGTTTCCACCAGGCTGTAGAGTTGGGCGCTGGCGGTCGCGCCTTTCGGCGTGTCGCTGAACAGCCAGTTCTTGCGACCTATGACGAAGGGCCGGATCGCGCGCTCGGCAGCGTTGTTATCGATCGGCAGGTGGCCAGCCTCGATGTAGCGTTCGAGTCGGCTCCAGTTGCTCGCCAGGTAGTTCACTGCTTTGCCCAGGGCATTCTGCGCCGTGACCTGCGGCTGGGTTTTCTCCAGCCAGGTCTTGAGCTGATCGAGGAGCGGTAGGCTGTGCTGCTGGCGGCCCCGGTAGCGCTGTTCATCGCTGGCATCCTTAAGTTCGCGCTCGATGCCGTAGAGCTTGTTGATCATCCCCAACGCGATGTCGGCACGCCCGGTTTTGCCCTTCGGTTGCACCTTTTGCGCTTCGACGAACTTGCGCCGCGCATGCGCCCAGCAGGCCAGGCGCTCAACACCTTGTTGTGCGGCCACGGCGTTGTAGCCGGCGTAATCGTCGGTCATCAGGTAGCCGCGATAACCGTCGAGCAGGCGCAGCGGCACCTCCTGCGCGCGGCTGGTTGTGTAGTCGAAGAGGATCACCGGTTTGCCAGGCGGGCCACCGGTCTGCACCCACATCCAGGAGTGGCTGCTCGGATCGCGCCCAGGCTCCTTGAGCACCTGCACGCGGGTTTCATCGCAGTGGATCACCGGACTGTCCAGCAGCCTGTCGCGCATCAGGTTGAGCAACGGTTGTAGCAGTTCGCCGCACTGGATCACCCAGCGCGCCAGGGTCTGCCGGGGGATGTCGATGCCATGGCGACTGAGCATCTTTTCGAAGCGATACAGTGGGATGCCGTCGGCGTATTTGCTGGTCAGCAGCATCGCCAGCACGCTCGGGCTGGCCAGCCTTTTCTCGATCAGTTGGGCCGGTTTGTCAGCGGTGACCGGCGCGCTTTCGCAGGCCTTGCAGGCATAGGTCTTGCGAATGTGGCGGATCACCTGAACCTGCATCGGGATGATTTCCAGCTGCTCGCTGGTTTCTTCGCCGATGGCCTGCTTGCGGCAACCGCATTCGCAGGTCAGTTCGTGTTCGGGCAGTTCGTGGATGACCTCGACACGCGGTAGTTCGGCCGGTAACGGCTTGCGCTTGCCGCGGCGCTTGGTCGGCGCAACGACTTCTTCCTCGACCTCAGCGGCCGGAGCTTCAGCCGCCGCTTCGGCCAGGCTTTCCGCTTCGTTGAACATCTCTAGCTGCGGTGAATCCGGGTCGCTGCTCTGCTCGGATTTACGGCCGAACAGGCGCTGGATCAACAGCGCGTTTTGTTCGCGCAGGCGCTCGATCTGCCCATCCTTGTCCTTGGCCAATTCCTGCGCCGACGACAACACCTCAGCGAGCAATTGCTTGAGCGCGGCGGGGTCATCAGGAAGGGTTTCGGGCACAGAAATCATGCCGTGGATTATACCGGCTCAGGTGACGAACCTAGGGGTCAAAACCTGGTGCGGCCGGTTGCGCCACAGGTCGATACCGTCCAACAACCAGTTCAACTCCTGGGCCGTCAGCACGATCGCATCTTCGCCAGGTTCCGGATGCGACTTGAAGCGTTCAGCCTCCAATCGCTTGAGCCACAGGCAAAAGCCGTTGCGCTCCCAATACAAAATCTTCACCCGGCTGCGCGCGCGGTTGAGGAAGACGAACAGCACCGGGTCGAACACCGCCACCTTGATATCCAGCTCGACCAGGGCGGCCAGGCCATCGATGGATTTTCGGAAATCCACCGGCTTGGGGTATAGATAGACTTTTTCGACTTTGGCGTCGGGGCGCATCATGACGGCTGGCTCCAGAAAGAAATTGGAGCTCAGCATTGGCTGGCCTGCGGATCATTTGTAGATGAGGTTTATGGAGCGCTTACGATTGATGAATCTGTCACCTCTGGATGCAAATATTGAGCAAACGCCACCAAGGCATTGTCTGCTGCTGGCGTTGCAGTACCGGAGCCTGAAGCATTTGCCACTGCTCGGCGCATAGGCTGGTTCCAGCAACCCAACTGGCAGCGTTCAATGCCTATTGCATGTTCCAACCGGGTAAACCGCCCTGTTCAACTTCAATCACTGCGAGACAAGCATGGAAGTCAGAAAATCCGCGCGTTTATTGATCGTCGATGCCGATGGTCGGCTGCTGCTGTTTAACTACAAGGACGAGCATCAGGTGCCCTTCTGGGCGACCGCTGGCGGGGAGTTGAAGGTTGGAGAAGATTACCGGGCTGCCGCCGCTCGCGAGCTGTATGAGGAAACCGGACTCAAGCTGGAGATCCGCGCGCTACTGAAAGAGCGCGATGAGGTTTACGCCGTAGCCCGCTCGGTGCCGGCCAGATGGCTTGAGCAGTACTTTCTGGTGGAGTGCCCGGCCAATACACCGGTGTTTGCCGCCGACTGGACAGAGGAAGAACAGAGCACGATTCAACAGTGGCAGTGGTGGGATCTGGCGCAGCTGCAGCAAACGCCGCCGTCACTCTTGAAACCTGAATGGCTACCCGAACTGTTGCAGCAGGTACTGCTCGCTCGTCAGCCCTAGCAGGCTGTTGAATAACTATCTGCCTTGCCATTGCGGTGTTTAAAAACAGGCCGGGACACGACGTCTCAAAATGCTCATTCACAGCTCGTAAACTCCGCTTTCGCCTGTTTTGTCTTGCACTGGCTGCCTCGCCAACGTTTTCCAACGGCCTGCCAAACCCGCACTGCGCAAGACTTCCCGCTGAAAACCCGGATAATGGCCGCCATTCGTTTAGCTCGTATTCTGGTAATCCCGCATGGAAATCAAGGTCAAGTTTCTCGACAACCTCCGACTCGAAGCCAAGTTCGATGACTTCACGGTGGTGGCTGACCAGCCCATCCGCTACAAGGGCGATGGCTCGGCGCCGGGGCCGTTTGATTACTTCCTGGCCTCTTCGGCGCTGTGTGCAGCGTACTTTGTGAAGCTGTATTGCGACACGCGCAACATCCCCACCGACAACATCCGCCTGTCGCAGAACAACATCGTTGACCCGGAAAACCGCTACGCGCAGATCTTCAAGATCCAGGTCGAGTTGCCGGCGGATATTTCCGAGAAGGATCGATTGGGCATCCTGCGCTCCATCGACCGTTGCACCGTGAAGAAAGTGGTTCAGCAAGGTCCCGAGTTCATCATCGAAGAAGTCGACAACCTGGATGCCGACGCCCAGGCCTTGCTGATGCCCGTGGCGGGGACCAGCACCTACATTCCCGGCAAGGACCTGCCGCTGGAAGAAACCATTGCCAATATGTCGGGCATCATGGCCAAGCTCGGCATGAAGATTGAGATCGCTTCGTGGCGCAATATCGTGCCCAACGTGTGGTCGCTGCATATCCGCGATGCGCAGTCGCCGATGTGTTTTACCAACGGCAAGGGCGCGACCAAGGAGAGCGCCCTGGCCTCGGCGCTGGGCGAGTTTATCGAGCGGCTGAACTGCAATTTCTTCTACAACGATCAGTTCTGGGGCGAGGAGATCGCCAATGCGGCGTTTGTGCATTACCCGGACGAGCGCTGGTTCAAACCGGGGCCCAAAGATGCCCTGCCGGCAGAGATTCTCGACGACCACTGCCTGGCGATTTACAACGCGGACGATGAACTGCGCGGCTCGCACCTGTATGACACCAACTCCGGCAACACCCTGCGCGGCATCTGCTCGCTGCCGTTTGTGCGCCAGTCCGATGGCGAAGTGGTGTACTTCCCGTCCAACCTGATCGAAAACCTCTACCTCAGTAATGGCATGAGCGCCGGCAACACCCTGGCCGAGGCGCAGGTGCAGTGCCTGTCGGAAATCTTCGAACGCGCGGTCAAACGCGAAATCCTCGAAGGCGAGCTGTGCCTGCCGGACGTGCCACAGGCCGTGCTGGCCAAGTACCCAGCCATCCTCGCCGGTATTCAGGGCCTGGAAGCCCAGGGCTTCCCGGTGCTGGTGAAAGACGCGTCCCTGGGCGGCGAATTCCCAGTGATGTGCGTGACCCTGATGAACCCGCGCACCGGCGGCGTATTCGCCTCGTTCGGCGCGCACCCAAGCTTTGAAGTGGCGCTGGAGCGCAGCCTGACCGAGCTGCTGCAAGGCCGCAGCTTCGAGGGTTTGAATGATCTGCCGCCGCCGACCTTTGAAAGCCAGGCGCTGATGGAGCCGAACAACTTCGTCGAGCATTTCATCGACTCCAGCGGCGTGGTGTCGTGGTGCTTCTTCAGTGCCAAGGCCGATTACGAGTTCGTCGAGTGGGACTTCTCCGGGCAGGGCGCAGACTCGAACGAGCAGGAGGCCGCAACGCTGTTCGGCATCCTCGAAGAGCTGGGTAAAGAAGCCTATATGGCGGTATACGAGCACCTGGGCGCCACGGCCTGCCGCATCCTGGTGCCGAGCTATTCGGAGATTTATCCGGTTGAGGACCTGATCTGGGATAACACCAACAAGGCGCTGCTGTTCCGCGCGGACATCCTCAACCTGCACAGCCTGAATGATCGCGGCTTGAAATCCCTGCTGCGCAATCTGGAAAACAGCGATGTCGACGATTACACCGATATCACCACGCTGATCGGGGTCGAGTTCGACGACAACACGGTGTGGGGCCAGCTGACCATTCTTGAACTGAAGCTGCTGATCTATCTGGCGCTGAAGAAATTCGACGACGCCAAGGAACTGACCGAGGCCTTCCTGCAGTACAACGACAACACCGTCGAGCGCGGCCTGTTCTATCAGGCGTTGAACGCGACGTTGGAAGTTCAGTTGGACGATGAGCTGGAGATGAGCGACTTCGAACCGAACTTCCGCCGCATGTTTGGCAATGAGCGCATGGACGCGGTGCTCGGCTCGCTGGATGGCAGCGTGCGCTTCTACGGTCTGACGCCGACCAACATGCAGCTGGAAGGGCTGGACCGCCATCTGCGCCTGATTGAGAGCTACAAGAAGCTGCACGCGGCACGAGCCAAAGTGGCCGCGATATCGGGCTGAGCGCATCAGATGCAGGCGTCCCCGCCGCTCCTACAAGTCTCACTGAGACCACTGGCATGGCCACAACACACACGAGGGATTGCATGAACGTTGTAATAGGGAACTTCAAATGGCTGATGCTGGTGTCCGGCGTGCTTACCGCCAGCATGCTCTACGGCTTGTTCGCGCCGCAGGCAGCGCTTGAGTCGATGTTTGGCGCGTCGTTTACCGGCCAGCTGGAATCCATCGTGATTCGCAGCTGGTCAGCGCTGGTTGGACTGATGGGTGTGATCCTGATTTATGGCGCGCTGAGCGAAAAACACCGCGCTTTCTGCGCCGCCATCGCGGCAACGAGCAAGGCGATTTTCGTCACCCTGGTGCTGGTATATGGCCAGGCGTTTCTCGGCAAAGCCGCGGCCGCGATCATCATGGATGGCGTGGTGATCGCCGCCACGCTGATCTACCTGCTGGCGTTGCGGATCAAGCGCTAGGGATCCTCTGAAGTAGCCATGCATTTCTGGCTGACGTCAGCCTCTGCTGATTTCGAAAGTGATAAATCGATCAAAAACGATCAGATTACCGGCTCATTTCTGTGTTTTTAGCCGCCGCGAGCACCTCGCGGCAGCCATTTCCAGCATTACGGGCGCACCTCTCCTGCATTCGTCAGTAAATCTCGGCGCGCCATCCACAGATTTGACAGCGCGAATAAAGTCACCAGTTGCGCCGTGTTTTTGACCAGGCCACGGAAGCGCGTCTTCACATAACCGAACTGACGCTTGATCACCCGAAACGGATGCTCGACCTTGGCTCGCACTTGGGCCTTGGCCTTCTCGATTTTGCGCTTGGCTTTGTACAGCGCGCTGCGCTTACCGAGTTTCTTGTAAGTGCTACGCCGTGCTGCAACCTGCCAGATCACTTGACGGCCCTCATGCTCGGGGCGCTTCTCGACACCGGTATATCCGGCATCGGCCCCCACCATGTTTTCCTCGCCGTGCAGCAGCTTATCGACCTGGGTGACATCCGCCACGTTGGCGGCAGTACCCACCACGCTGTGCACCAAGCCAGACTCGTCATCCACCCCGATGTGCGCCTTCATGCCGAAGTAATACTGATTGCCTTTCTTGGTTGAGTGCATCTCAGGGTCACGCTTACCGTTCTTGTTCTTGGTTGAACTCGGCGCGTTGATCAGCGTGGCATCGACGATGGTGCCTTGGCGCAGCGACAAACCACGGTCACCCAGGTAGCCATTGATCACGGCCAGGATGCCGGCAGCCAGTTCGTGTTTTTCCAGCAAGCGGCGGAAGTTGAGGATGGTGGTTTCGTCAGGAATGCGCTCCAGAGTCAGCCCGGCAAACTGGCGTAGGATGGTGGTCTCGTACAGCGCCTCTTCCATCGCCGGATCGCTGTAACCGAACCAGTTTTGCATCAGATGCACTCGCAGCATCGCCATCAGCGGATAGGACGGTCGGCCGCCTTCACCCTTTGGATAATGCGGCTCGATCAAAGCGATCAACCCTTTCCATGGCACTACCCGATCCATCTCGATCAGGAACAATTCTTTGCGGGTCTGCTTGCGCTTGCCGGCGTACTCGGCGTCGGCGAAGGTCATCTGCTTCATCGGAAAACTCGGCGGGTGGAGTGCGGATATTTTGCCAAAATCAGGAAGTCTTTTTCAGACCATCCCTAGGCCGCATAGCGTCATGCCATCCTGAAATATCAAAGCGCAATCGTGGTGGATGGGTACAGCGTCATCCACCCTACGCTCTGGCTTATGGCACTGCGGCCAGCACCGCGCAGTTGCGGCCCTGGTGTTTGGCCTTGTAGAGCAGGCGGTCGACTGTTTCGATAAAGGCCTGGGGCTGGTCAAGCGGACCGGGCGTCAGGGTGCCAACGCCCAGGCTTAAGGTCAGCAACGGCCCGACCTGGGAATGGGCGTGCTGAATATTCTGTTCGCGGATCAACTGGCGGCAGCGTTCGGCAACCTGGACCGCAGCCTGGGCATCGGTTTCCGGCAGCAGCAGAACAAACTCTTCACCACCATAGCGGGCCATCAGGTCACGCGGGCGCACGGCTGCGCCGCTCAGGGCCTGGCCGACGCTTTTCAGGCAATCATCGCCCTGGATGTGGCCGTAGTGGTCGTTGTATTCCTTGAAGTAGTCGATATCCAGCAGGATCAGCGACAGCGGCTGGCCGGTGCGCTGAGCGTTGCTCCACTCCACCTGCAGACGGTTGTCGAACATGCGCCGGTTGGCCACGCCGGTGAGGCCGTCGAGGTAGGACAGCTCTTCGAGCTGTTGCTGCAATTGCAGCAGCTGCTGCTCGGTCTGCTTGCGCTCGCTGATGTCGAACATAAAGCCGATCAGCGACTCCACCTCGCCGGCTTCGTTGCGCAGCACGTGCACCACATCGCGAATCCACACATAGCGGCCATCGCGAGTCAGGGCGCGGTAGTCGGCCTCATGGTCAGTGCCGGCCTGGGACTGCGAGACGCAGAAAGCCACCACCGTGTCGCGGTCGTCGGGGTGCATGCGCTCGGCCCAGTCGTTGGCGCTGATCCAACTGGCCTGCGGCCAACCCAGCAGAGTCTCGATCTGCGGGCCGATATAGGCGAAGGTCATGCTGGCCCAGTCGATCTTCCAAGGGATGGCCTTTGTCGACTCCAACAGGGTCTTGTACACCGCGCTGTCAGTGCTGTTTGAATCGGTCATGGAAGCAATCCGGACGACTGATAGCTGAGGTTGTAACCAAGATCAGGGGTGGGCGCAACAACGGCCGGGATGACTGGCCAGTACTGCTGGCAGGCGCCGGATAACGCAGAGCAGAAAGCACAAGGGCCACGAATGTGGCCCTTGTGGGTGTTACGCCGGGGTGCGATCAGGCATGCACCTGGGACGGATCACGACGGCTGTCCGGGCCGGTCATCAGCGCAGCGCCAGTGGTTTCATCCATGGCCTGCTGCAGGGCCTTCTTGCGCTTCTCTTCGGCACGGTGGGCAAAGAACCACACCAGGAAGGTGGCGAATGACACTGCCAGCAGGATCAGACTGGCCACGGCGTTGATTTCCGGCTTCACGCCCAGACGCACGGCAGAGAAGACTTCCATCGGCAGAGTGGTCGAACCCGGCCCAGAGACGAAGCTGGCGAGTACCAGATCGTCCAGCGACAGGGCAAAGGACATCATGCCGCCGGCCGCCAACGAAGGCGCAATCATCGGGATGGTGATCAGGAAGAACACCTTCCACGGTTTGGCGCCCAGGTCCATGGCCGCTTCTTCGATGGACAGGTCCAACTCACGCAAGCGCGACGACACCACCACCGCCACATAGGCCGAACAGAAGGTGGTGTGGGCGATCCAGATGGTCAGCACGCCACGCTCGGCAGGCCAGCCGATCAGCTGGGCCATGGCCACGAACAGCAGTAGCAGCGACAGACCGGTAATCACCTCGGGCATCACCAGCGGCGCGGTGACCAGGCCGCCGAACAGCGTGCGGCCCTTGAAGCGGGTGACGCGGGTCAGCACGAAGGCGGCCATGGTGCCCAGCGCTACGGCGGCAATCGCGGTGTAGCAGGCGATTTCCAGCGAGCGCATCACCGAGTTCATCAGCTGGGTATTGTCGAGCAGGCCGACGTACCACTTCACCGACCAGCCGCCCCACACCGTTACCAGCCGCGAGGCGTTGAACGAGTAGAGCACCAGGATCAGCATCGGCAGGTAGATAAAGGTCAGGCCGGCCCACAGCATGATGTTGGAGAAACTGAAACGCTTCATGGCCGACCCTCCATTTCTTTAGCTTGGTTGCGGTTAAACAGAATGATGGGGACGATCAGGATCGCCAGCATCACCACAGCCAGAGCAGAGGCAACAGGCCAGTCGCGGTTGTTGAAGAACTCCTGCCACAGCACCTTGCCGATCATCAGGGTCTCCGGGCCGCCGAGCAGTTCAGGAATCACGAACTCACCCACCACCGGGATAAACACCAGCATGCAGCCGGCGATGATGCCGTTCTTGGCCAGCGGCACGGTGATCTTCCAGAAGCTGTTGAAGGTGCTCGAACCCAGGTCCGCTGCAGCTTCCAGCAGGCTCTGGTCGTGTTTTACCAGGTTGGCAAACAGCGGCAGGATCATGAATGGCAGGTACGAATAGACAATACCGATGTACACCGCCAGGTTGGTGTTGAGGATCTGCAACGGCTCGTTGATCAGCCCCAGCCACATCAGGAAGCCATTGAGCAGGCCGTTATTGCTGAGAATACCCATCCAGGCATACACGCGGATCAGGATCGCCGTCCAGGTCGGCATCATGATCAGCAGCAACAGGACCATCTGCTTGTCCTTGTCGGCACGGGCGATGGCATAAGCCATGGGGAAACCGATCACCAGGCAGAGCAGGGTGCTGATTGTCGCCATCTTCAGCGAGCCCAGATAGGCCGCCAGGTACAGCGCATCCTCGCTGAGGAAGATGTAGTTACCCAGATTGATGATTAGGGTGAGCTTGTTTTCCGCCCAGCTGTACACGTCGGTGTAGGGCGGGATGGCTACGTCGGCTTCGGCGAAGCTGATCTTCAGAACGATGAAGAACGGCAACATGAAGAACAGGAACAGCCAGAGGAACGGCACCCCGATAACCAGGTGCCGGCCCTTGGGCATACGGCGGCTGATGCTTCGGATAATGTTCATGAGCGCAATGCCACCCCGCTATCGTCCTCCCACCAGACGAACACTTCGTCGTCCCAGGTAGGCCGTGCGCCACGCCGTTCGGCGTTGGCAACGAAGGACTGAACCACCTTGCCGCTTGGCAGCAATACGTGGAATACCGAATGGCCGCCGAGGTAGGCGATATCGTGCACGGTGCCGCGCGACCAGTTGTATTCGCAGGTCGGTTGCTCGGTGGTGACGATCA
The DNA here is from genome assembly GCF_900105355.1 of Pseudomonas anguilliseptica. Lineage (NCBI taxonomy): Bacteria > Pseudomonadati > Pseudomonadota > Gammaproteobacteria > Pseudomonadales > Pseudomonadaceae > Pseudomonas > Pseudomonas anguilliseptica. The sequence goes on along the minus strand of NZ_FNSC01000001.1, from coordinate 1,768,482 downwards.
GCTTCTCCGGGCGGATGGCGTAGGTGATGCTCTTGTCCTGCACCGAGGTGCTGACGCCGTGGCCGACGTAGATATTGCGTTCCAGATCCGGGCTAGCGATCAGCGCATGGCCTTCCATGTCCTCGACCACCTGGCCTTCGAACAGGTTGACGTTGCCGATAAATTCGCAGACCAGACGACTGGTTGGGGTTTCGTAGATGTCCACCGGGCTGCCGATCTGCGCGATCCAGCCCAGGTGCATGATGGCGATACGCTGGGCCATGGTCATGGCCTCTTCCTGGTCGTGGGTCACCATGACGCAGGTCACACCGACGCGCTCGATGATCTCGACAAGCTCAAGCTGCATCTGCGAACGCAGCTTCTTGTCCAAAGCACCCATGGGCTCGTCGAGCAGCAGCAGTTTCGGCCGTTTGGCCAGCGAGCGCGCCAGAGCAACACGCTGACGCTGACCACCGGAAAGCTGGTGCGGCTTACGCTTGGCGTACTGGGTCATGTGCACCAGCTTGAGCATTTCTTCGACGCGGGCGGCGATTTCGGCTTTCGGCAGCTTGTCCTGCTTGAGGCCAAAGGCGATGTTGTCAGCCACGCTCATGTGCGGGAACAGCGCGTAGGACTGGAACATCATGTTGATCGGCCGCTCGTAGGGCGGCAGGTCGGTGATGTCTTCACCGTCGAGCAGAATGCGCCCTTCGGTCGGACGTTCGAAGCCGGCGAGCATGCGCAGCAGGGTCGATTTACCCGAGCCGGAGCCACCAAGCAGGGCAAATATCTCGCCTTTGTTGATGGTCAGCGAAACGTCATCAACCGCGATGGTTTCGTCGAACTTCTTCGTCACACGCTCGATCTTGACCAGCACCTCTTTCGGTTGCTGATCACCCTCGAGAACCTTTTTATAGGCACTGGAAGCAACTGCCATTACCAAAACCCCCGCAAAAATTGGGTCACTGACCCGAATATAATCTGCCGCGCTTGGCGCAGCGGGCCGTACGCTCAGGCCCGGCCTGGCGTACGGGGTCTTTCAGCTTCCGCTTACTGGCCCGACTTGATCTTCGACCAGGCGCGAGTCATGGCACGCTGGATCTTCGGCGGCAACTCAGCGGAGATGTAGAGTTTGTCCAACACGGCCTGCGATGGATAAATCGAAGGATCGTTACGCACTTCCTGGTCCATCAGCTCGCCGGCCTTGGGGGTTGGGTTGGCATAGCCGACATAGTCGCTGACCGTGGCGATCACTGCGGGGTCGAGCAGGTAGTTGATAAAGGCGTGCGCTTCCTTGACGTTCTTCGCATCGGCCGGGATGGCCATCATGTCGAACCACAGGTTGGCGCCTTCCTTGGGAATGCTGTAGGCGATCTCGATGCCCTTGCCCGCTTCCTCAGCGCGTGCCGCCGCCTGGAATACGTCGCCGGAGTAGCCGAACGCTACGCAGATGTCGCCATTGGCCAGGTCACCGATGTACTTCGAGGAATGGAAGTAGGTGACGTAAGGACGCACGGCCATCAGCTTGGCCTCGGCCTTCTTGTAGTCCTCAGGATTAGTGCTGCGCGGGTCGAGGCCCATGTAGTTGAGGACGGAAGGGAACATCTCGTCTGGAGAGTCCATGAAGGCCACGCCACAGGCGTTGAGTTTCTTCAGGTTCTCCGGCTCGAAGATCCTGGCCCAGGAGTCGATCTCGTCGACCCCAAGCACTTCCTTGATTTTGGCCACGTTGTAGCCAATACCGTTGGTACCCCACAGGTACGGCACCGAATACAGGTTACCGGGATCGTTGACTTCCAGTTGCTTGAGCAGCACCGGGTCAAGGTTCTCCCAATTCGGCAGCAGACTGCGGTCGAGCTTCTGGAACGCACCCGCCTTGATCTGCTTGCCGAGGAAATGGTTGGACGGCACCACGATGTCGTAGCCGGAACGGCCCGCCAGCAGTTTGCCTTCCAGGGTTTCGTTGGAGTCGAACACGTCATACATGGCTTTAATGCCAGTAGCCTTCTGGAAATCGGCCAGGGTGGTTTCGCCGATATAGTCAGACCAGTTGTAGACATTGACCACAGGCTCAGCGGCTTGCACGGCGCTGATGCTGACGGCGGCGGCCAGCAGGCCAGCCAGAAGTGGAGTACGACGCATAGGAGCTTCCTTATTGTTGTGGGTGAATGCGGCGGAGCAACCCGCCGCACACCGTTAGGGCTATGGCATTACTGACCCGATTTGATCTTGGTCCAGCTGCGGTTCATTGCGCGTTGCGCGTTAGCTGGCAGATCCGGGAAGGTGTAGATCTTGGCCATGGTGGCCGCGTCCGGGTAAATGCCCGGGTCGTTACGCAGTGCTTCGTCAACCAGCGGGGTGGCCGCGGCGTTGCCGTTAGGGAACTGCACGAAGTTGGTGATGTTGGCCATGACTTCTGGCTTCATCAGGTAGTTGAGGAACACGTGAGCGGCTTCGACGTTTTTCGCATCAGCCGGGATGGCCATCATGTCGAAGAAGCTGCCAGCACCTTCTTTCGGGATGCTGTAGGAGATGTTCACGCCGTTCTTGGCTTCTTCAGCACGGGACTTGGACTGGTACAGGTCGCCCGAATAGCCGATGGCCACGCAGATGTTGCCGTTGGCCAGGTCGCCGATGTACTTGGAGCTGTGGAAGTAGGAGGTCGAGGAACGGATCGAGAGGAACAGTTCTTCGGCTTTCCTCAGCTCACCAGCGTCGGTGCTATCAGACTTGAAGCCCAGGTAGTTGAGTGCCGCCGGGAGGATTTCAGTCGGCGAATCCAGGAACGACACGCTGCAGTCTTTCAGCTTGGCGATGTTCTCCGGTTTGAACACCAGATCCCAGGAGTTGACCGGTGCGTCCGCGCCGAGCGCAGCCTTGACCTTGTCGACGTTGTAACCAATACCGATAGTGCCCCACATGTAGGGAATCGAGTACTGGTTACCCGGATCGCTCGGATCGAGGGCCTTGAGCAGGTTCTTATCAAGGTTTTCCCAGTTTGGCAGCTTGGACTTGTCCAGCTTCTGGTAAACACCAGCCTTGATCTGCTTGGCCAGGAATGGGTTGGACGGTACGACGACGTCGTAACCGGAGCTGCCGGCCAGCAATTTGGCTTCCAGGGTTTCATTGCTGTCAAAGACGTCGTAGACGACCTTGATGCCGGTTTCCTTCTGGAAGTTGTCGATGGTGTCTTCTGCGATGTAGTCGGACCAGTTGTAAACGTGAAGGACTTTGTCATCCGCGTGTGCGGTACTCACCACAGCCCCAGCAAGGGACAACGCGAGAAGGGTTTTGCCGAAAGTTTTCATGCGTACAGCTCCTGTTGTTGTAGTCATATCCGAAAGATGCGCAGCCATCTGCAACACCTTCAGGTGAGCCTGACCTACGCATTAGCGCAGTCTGGCAAGGTCACACCCCGGCTGACAACATTCAGACGTAAGCATCTGAAACCAAAGATTATTAAACCTTAAACCAGCACCTCTGCAGCGGTCAGATCGAGGCATCTTCGGGCCTTTTCCAGCAGCTCGTCGATCTCAGCAAAGCTGATTACCAGCGGCGGCGAAATGATCATGGTGTCGCCTACGGCGCGCATGATCAGACCATTATTAAAGCAGTGACCGCGGCAGATCATGCCAACGCCCACATCTGCGCTGAAGCGCTTGCGGCTGGCCTTGTCCTGCACCAGCTCGATGGCGCCCAACATGCCGACGCCACGCACTTCACCCACCAGCGGGTGATCGGCCAGCTCACGCAAACGCTTCTGCAAGTACGGTGCCGTTTCTGCCTTGACCCGTTCAACAATCTTTTCTTCACGCAGAATGCGCAGGTTCTCCAGAGCCACCGCAGCAGCCACTGGGTGCCCGGAATAGGTAAAACCGTGGTTGAAGTCTCCGCCCTGATTGAGCACCTCGACGATATCGTCGCGCACAATCAGCCCACCCATGGGGATGTAGCCGCTGGTCAGGCCCTTGGCGATGGTCATCATGTGCGGGGTGTTGCCGAAATAATCGCTGCCGAACCACTCGCCGGTACGACCGAAACCGCAGATCACTTCATCGGCGATAAACAGGATGTCGTACTTGGCAAGGATTTCGCGGATGCGCGGCCAGTAGCTGTCCGGCGGAATGATCACGCCGCCCGCGCCCTGGATCGGCTCGGCGATAAAGGCGGCGACATTCTCTTCGCCGACTTCGAGGATCTTCTGCTCCAGCTGGTCGGCGGCCCAGATACCGAACGCTTCGGGGCTCATATCGCCGCCTTCACCGAACCAGTACGGCTGGGGGATGTGCACGATGCCCGGAATCGGCAGGTCGCCCTGCTCATGCATGTACTGCATGCCACCCAGGCTGGCGCCAGCCACGGTGGAGCCGTGGTAACCGTTCACCCGACTGATGATCACCTTCTTGTTCGGCTGCCCCTTGATCGCCCAGTAATGGCGCACCATACGCAGCATGGTGTCGTTGCCTTCCGAACCCGAACCGGTGAAAAACACGTGGTTCATGCCGGCCGGAGCCAGCTCAGAAATCGCCTTGGCCAGTTCCAGCGCGGGCGGCGTGGCGGTCTGGAAGAACATGTTGTAGTAGGGCAGCTCTTGCATCTGTTTCGCCGCGGCGTCTGCCAGCTCCTTTCGACCATAGCCGATCGCCACACACCAGAGCCCGGCCATGGCATCGAGGATCTTGTTGCCCTCGCTGTCCCACAGGTACACCCCGTCAGCCTGGGTAATGATGCGCGGCCCACTTTCCGCCAGCTGTTTGAAATCGCTGAACGGCGCGAGGTGGTGTTCGCGGCTCATGGCCTGCCACTCGCGGGTTTTCGGGTTGGTCACTTGACTGTTCATAACGACACCTTGCTTACACAGGCTGCGCGTTGCAGCCCGATAAAAATTCTTGGCAGTGACTGGCGCAGGGATCACCCACGCCAGCCACCTAACGGTTACACCGACAGCAGCAGGAACTCACGCTCCCAGGAGCTGATGACCCGCTTGTAGTTCTCGTGCTCGGCGCGCTTCACCGCGACATAGCCGCGCATGAACTTGTCGCCGAGGTATTTCTCCGCTTCCTTACAGGCTTCCATGCGCTCCAGGGCGTGCTCGATGGTGATCGGCAGGCGCAGGTTGCGACGTTCGTAGGCGCGGCCCTTGACCGGCGCGCTTGGTTTGAAGTCGCCGACCATGCCCATGTAGCCGCACAGCAGCGAAGCCGCCAGCACCAGGTAAGGGTTGGCATCGGCACCGGCCAGGCGGTTTTCCACGCGGCGGTTTTGCGGCCCGGCTTCCGGTACACGCAGGCCCACAGTGCGGTTCTCTTCGCCCCACTCGACGTTCACCGGCGCCGAGGTATCGGGCAGGAAGCGGCGGAACGAGTTGACGTTCGGTGCGAACAGCGGCAACAGCTCGGGGATGTATTTCTGCAGGCCACCGATGTGCAGCATGAACAGCTCGCTCATGCTGCCATCCGGATTGGAGAACAGGTTCTTGCCGGTTTTGATGTCAACCACGCTCTGGTGGATGTGCATCGCGCTGCCCGGCTGATCGGTAATCGGCTTGGCCATAAAGGTGGCGGCCACATCGTGCTTGAGCGCGGCTTCACGCATGGTGCGCTTGAACACGGTGATCTGGTCGGCTAGGTGCAGGGCCTCGCCGTGACGGAAGTTGATCTCCATCTGCGCCGGACCGTCTTCATGGATCAGCGTGTCGAGATCCAGGCCCTGGATTTCGCACCAGTCGTACACGTCTTCAAACAGCGGATCGAATTCGTTGGCGGCATCAATGGAGAACGACTGACGGCCCACTTCCGGACGACCGGAACGACCCATCGGGGCGACCAGTGGAAAATCCGGGTCGCTGTTGCGCTTGGTCAGGTAGAACTCCATTTCCGGCGCGACGATTGGCTTCCAGCCCTTGTCCGCGTAGAGCTTGAGCACATTCTTGAGAATGTTGCGCGGCGACAGCTCAATCGGGTTGCCCTGCTTGTCGAAGGTGTCGTGGATCACCATCGCAGTCGGCTCAATGGCCCAGGGCACGAGGAATACGGCGTTCTCGTCCGGGCGGCAGAACATATCGATGTCCGCTTCGTCGAGCAGGTCGTAATAGATGTCGTCCTCGACGTAGTCGCCGGTCACGGTCTGCAGCAGCACACTCTCGGGGAGGCGCATGCCCTTCTCGTCGAGGAACTTGTTGGTCGGCGAAATCTTGCCACGGGCAATGCCGGTAAGATCGCTGATCAGGCATTCAACTTCGGTGATTTTGCGTTCTTTCAGCCAGCTCGAAAGCTGGTCTAGTTTGGTACTCATAGAGACCTCAGGGTTGGTGAGAGCCGACCTATATATAGTCGGCTCAGCGTTGCCCCGCCTTCTTCCTGCAAGCCCCACCAAAGGCCTGGAAGATGGCGAGATAATTCGGGTTGGATCGTACCTGCCATTCAGGGTGCCATTGCACCCCCAATGCAAAGCTTTTGGCACCTTCGACGGAGAAGGCTTCGATCAACCCGTCAGGCGCTAGTGCTTCTACGCGAAGGCCCGGCGCCAGACGCTGAACGCCCTGGCCATGAATGGAATTGACTTGAATCTCGTCCGGCAAGCCGATGCCGGCGAGCAGCCCGCCCGGCTGCACATGCAGCGCGTGACGCAGGCCATATTGCTGTTCTGCGGACAGGTCACCGGGCTCGCGGTGATCCATCAGCCCTGCAACCTCGTGTACACGCTGGTGCAGCGCGCCACCGAAGGCCACATTCATCTCCTGAAAGCCACGGCAAATACCGAGCACCGGGATACCGGCGACAATTGCTGCTTTAATCAAAGGAAGAGTCGTACTGTCACGCGCCGGGTCATGGGCGGTGCCGGGTTCGCTGGCATCGCCAGCATAGTGGCGTGGTTCAACGTTGGATGGCGAGCCGGTAAACACCAGGCCATCGAGGTGCTGCAACAGGTAAGCCTGATCAAGCTGCTCGCCCAGTGCGGGAATGATCACTGGCATACCGCCAACCACCTGAACGATGGCCTGCAAGTATTTATCGCCTGCGGTGTGGTAGATGTTGTGCCCGATCTGCTTGGTGCAGGCACTAACGCCGATAATCGGCTGGCGCGACATGAGACACCCGTTTTATTGCTGTTATGGGTTTCGACCGAGCTTAGCCTTGTTCATTTTTTTTCACAATAGTCATGTAAAAAATTGAACACACCCGACTGAGCACCCCGGCAGACAAGGCTTTGAGCAGGGCTGCACTGCCCTGCAATGCCCTAAAACTGGCCACCAAGCCCCCTTTTGGGGCAAAATGCGCCTCTCTTGACAGCATCTGGTGTTTAAGATTGACTCACACCCGCGCAGTTGCATGATTGATATTTTTAACATAAAAGGTGTTGCATCATGTCGGTACCCCCGCGTGCCGTTCAGCTTAACGAAGCGAACGCGTTCCTTAAGAAACATCCTGAGGTCCTGTTCGTCGACCTTCTGATCGCAGATATGAATGGTGTGGTGCGCGGCAAGCGTATCGAGCGTGCGAGCCTGCATAAGGTTTACGAGCGCGGCATTAATCTCCCGGCTTCGCTGTTCGCCCTGGATATCAACGGCTCGACGGTGGAAAGCACCGGCCTAGGTCTGGATATCGGCGACGCCGACCGGGTCTGCTTTCCCATCCCCAACACCCTGAGCAATGAACCATGGCAGAAGCGCCCAACCGCGCAGCTGTTGATGACCATGCATGAAATGGAAGGCGAGCCGTTCTTTGCCGACCCACGGGAAGTGTTGCGCCAGGTGGTTACGAAGTTCGACGAACTGGGCCTTACCATTTGCGCAGCCTTCGAAATCGAGTTCTACCTGATCGACCAGGCCAACGTGAACGGCCGTCCACAGCCACCACTGTCGCCGCTGTCGGGCAAACGCCCACAGTCGACCCAGGTGTACCTGATCGATGACCTCGACGAATACGCCGAGTGCCTGCAGGACATCCTCGAAGGCGCCAAGGAGCAGGGCATCCCTGCTGACGCCATCGTCAAGGAAAGCGCTCCAGCGCAATTCGAGGTCAACCTTCACCACGTCGCCGCCCCGATCAAGGCCTGCGACCACGCGCTACTGCTCAAGCGCCTGATCAAGAACATCGCCTATGACCATGAGATGGACACCACCTTTATGGCCAAGCCCTACCCCAACCAGGCGGGTAACGGGCTGCACGTGCATATCTCGATTCTCGACAAGCAGGGCAACAACATCTTCGCCTGCGACGACCCAGTGCAGAATGACGCCCTGCGCCACGCCATTGGCGGGGTGCTGGAAACCATGCCGGCCTCGATGGCCTTCCTCTGCCCGAACGTCAACTCCTACCGTCGTTTCGGCGCGCAATACTATGTGCCGAACTCGCCGTGCTGGGGCATCGACAATCGCACCGTTGCGCTGCGCGTACCCAATGACACAGCCGATGCCGTGCGCATTGAGCACCGCGTGGCCGGCGCCGACGCCAACCCCTACCTGCTGATGTCGGCCGTACTGGCGGGCGTGCACCACGGCCTGACCAACAAGATCGAGCCAAACGCACCGGTAGAAGGCAACTCCTACGAGCAGAACGAGCAAAGCCTGCCGAACAACCTGCGTGACGCCCTGCGCGAGCTGGACGACAGCGAAGTATTGGCACGCTACATCGACCCGAAATACATCGACATCTTCGTGGCCTGTAAAGAAAGCGAGCTGGCCGAGTTCGAAAACTCGATCTCTGACCTTGAATACAACTGGTACCTGCACACGGTTTGACGCAACGCCCAACGCCGGCCCTTGAGCCGGCGTTTTTTTATGGCCTGCCCTCCATGGCGGCCACCCTGCGGGCCGTCGCCTCGCGACGTTAATAATGGCTCCTGGCCATTCTTTATTACGCCCACTGCGCAGCACATGCCATATTTATCCACATCATGGCGCGATAACGCCTAAGCTGCGCCGCGAATTCCTACTGACGCGACATCAACTTGCTCGGGAGATCTCCATGCCACGCCTGTTTGCCTTACTGCTGCTTGCCCTGACGCCGCTGCTGGCCAGCGCCGAGGAGGTGATTCGCGTCTACAGCTGGAACGACTACATCGCCCCACAGGCACTCAAGGATTTCGAGGCGAAAACCGGCATTCGCGTCGATTACCAGCTCTTCAGCACCGCTGAAGAGCTGGATGCGGCGCTGGCCAGCGGAGAAGCGATTGATGTGACGGTGCCGTCCCATGATTCCCTGCCCGGCCTGATCAAGAAGGGCTTGATCCAGCCATTGGATTTCACCCAATTGCCGCACCGTAAGCACCTGGATAAACATCTGCTCAGCACCTTGGCTGCGCGCGATCCAGCCAATCGTCACGCCGTGCCCTATCTCTGGGGTGCAGTGGGCTTGGCGATCAATACCCCACAAGCTGAAGCGGCCTTCGGCGGCCCGCTGCCCAATAGTTGGAGCCTGCCGTTCGATGCCGAGCAGAGTTCGCGCTTGGCAAGCTGCGGCATCAGCGTGCTTGACGCCCCCGATGAAACCCTGACTTTGCTGCTCAACTACCAAGGTCGCAGCCTGGCGCGCAGCGCACCGAGCCGTATTGAGCGCTCAAGCCAGGTGCTGGATGGCTTGCGGCCAAACCTGCGCTATGTCGACAGCGAGCGTTACATTGATGACCTCAACCAAGGCAAACTGTGTGTAGCCATGGCCTGGGTCGGCGACGCGCTGGCGGCGGCTGACGCAGGCCAGCCGGTGCGTTTTTTGGTGCCTGACGAAGGCTCAGTCCTGTTTATCGACAACCTGGTGATCCCCAGCAGCGCCAAACGCCCCGACCTCGCGCACCGCTTTATCGATTACTTGATGCAACCTGAAGTGGCCGCGCTGATTACAGCCGAAACCCTGTACCCCAGCGGCAATGCCGATTCCCGCGAGTTTCTCGACGAAACCCTGCGCAACCAACCCGGTCTCTACCCGGATAGTGACACCAAGCGCCGCCTGCATCCGCTGGAAACCCTGCCCGAAAAACACGGCGCGATCCGCGACGCGGTCTGGGCGCGCTTTCGTGATGGCAGTTGAATGAAAACAGATAGGTGGGAGGGGCTTTCGGCTTGGGCATCCTGCTTCGCACTACCTCCTGCATCCATGCAGTCGTAGCCGCGACAAAAACAACAGGCTCGCCGCTAAAGCGGAATGCCGCCCAGCGCCTCCCACAAAAGACCGGGCGCTTACTTGACCAACTGACGCCAGGCCTTGAGGGAGCCGATGGTCAGCAGCTGCGCCTTGCGCGCAGCCAGCACGTCTGGATCGATGGGCTGGTTGGCCAATTCAACCAACTTGTTTAGCTCACCGTACAGACGGTCGACTTCCGCCACCTCCAGCACCTCGCGGGCCAGATGCAGCCAGACCAGCAAGCGCTCAATACGCGGCAGCTGTTCGGCGAGGTCTTCCGGCTGCTGCTGATAACGGCGCAACTGCAGGGCCGCGCCCTCTTCAGCAATCAGCGTCGGCAACCAGTTGCCCAGTGGCGCAGCGCCCTGGCGATTGCCCCGGTTGTTGCGCTCCACAGTCCAGCTGCGGGCCAACAGCCAGCGCGACAGGTTCAGCGAGAACAGGCCCCAGCGATTGCCCTGCAGTTCAGCGGCGAACAACGCCGGGGCGTTTTTGCGCAGGCTGTCATCGTCCTGGCCAGCCAGGACGCGCGGACGCCATTCCAGCAGCAAGCCATCCAATAGCTCACGCAAAGCATGGCTGCTGGCACGCGGCGCGGCCTGACCAAGACTGCTGAGCAGTGCGCGCAGGCCGATCAGTTGCTCCAACCAGTCGACCAGCAAACGCCAGTGGCCATTGAAGCGGTACTGCTCGGCCAGACGCTGGCTACTGCCCAGCAGGTGCCAAGCCAATGCCGCAACGCTGTCATCCAGGCTGGTTTCCGCGCTTAGGCTTGGCGCCGGCAGACTCAGGCTGTAGCTGCCAGCATCGAACAGGCGATAACCGCGCTCAGCCTTGCTGATATCGCAGGGCATCAGCGCCAGGTCAGCCGCCAGCTCGGCGGCAAATTCCAACAGCGCCTCAGGTTCACCCTGACGCAGCTCCAGCTCCAGCTCGCAGATTTCCTCTTCGCCTTCGCCGGCAATCACCTTGCCCAGGTCCAGCGCGGCTTCGATCACTACCTTGGCCTTGCCACGGCCCCAGGCGATTTCCGCCTTCTCGCGAATAAAGTCGGTGGTGAAGATCGGCACCAGCTGCTTCTTGTCCAGTTCGGCCAGAGCCACCGGCCAGCAGCTGTCATCAAGTTTCTTCAGGTCCAGCTTGGCCTTGGCCAGATACCAGTCCCACTCATTGCGTTCCGACAAGCCGGCCACGCTCTGCCCGCGGGTTTTCAGGGTCTGAATAAACTGCTCACCGTCACGCCGCACGCGCAGGGCCACCTTGGCGGCGGCCAGATCACGCTCGGGGGTATCGAAGTACTGATTGAACAGTTCGCGCTGATCCCAACCACTCTTGTTGCGCTTCTTCAGCAACGGGTGATCACGCAGGGCGGCCAGGGTTTCACGGCTAACCCGCAGTTTGATTTCGGTTTCTTTGTTCATGATGGTGGGAATCAACGCCTACTATGAAATTGTGACAGTCCGATTACATGCGCTGGCGAGCCTGCGGACTGATCCGTATACTTGCCGCCTTCTTAACGCCGGGGCTCACCCTATGCCAGTCAATCCATTTGCCAGCCTGTTTGGCCGTTCACCGATTGGGCCGATGCAAAAACACTTTGCCAAAGCCCACGAGTGCGCAGCCAATCTGGTGCCCTTCTTCGATGCCGTGATGGTGGAAGATTGGGCCAAGGTGGAACAGGTACAACAGGAAATGGCCAGCCTCGAACATGAGGCCGACAAGCTCAAGAAAAGTGTGCGTTTGCACCTGCCCAAGAGCCTGTTCCTGCCCGTACCGCGCTCGGATCTGCTTGAGCTGCTGAGTGTACAGGACAAAGTCGCCAACCGCGCCAAGGACATCGCCGGCCTCATGCTCGGCCGCGAAATGGCTATTCCGCAGGCTCTGCAGCCACTGATGCGCGCCTTTGTGCAACGCACCGTGGATGCCAGCGCCCAGGCCCTGAAAGCCATGAACGAGCTCGACGAGCTGCTGGAAAGCGGCTTTGGTGGCCGTGAAGCGGCGCTGGTCGAATCCATGGTCATGGAGCTGGAACAGATCGAACGCGACACCGACAAGATGCAGATCGAAGTGCGGCGTGCGCTGTTCAAACTGGAGAAGGACCTTCCCGCTGTTGATGTGATGTTCCTCTACAAGATCATCGAATGGATCGGCGACGTAGCCGATCGTGCCGAACGTGTCGGCAACCGACTGGAACAACTGCTGGCGCGCTAAGCGCCAGTGTCCTTTCTGGAATCTACGGATTAATTATTTATGTCTCTGATTGCGGACTACGGCCTCGTATTGCTGCTGCTTGCCTGTCTCTTCGGCTTTTTCATGGCTTGGGGGGTGGGCGCCAACGACGTGGCCAACGCCATGGGCACCTCGGTGGGCTCCAAAGCCCTGACCATCAAACAGGCGATCCTGATTGCCATGGTCTTCGAGTTCGCCGGCGCCTACCTGGCCGGCGGCCAAGTCACCGAAACCATCAAGAGCGGTATCGTCGATGCGTCGATGATCAGCCCAGACCTGATGGTGTTGGGCATGATGTCGGCCCTGCTGGCGGCTGGTACCTGGCTGCTGGTGGCTTCTACCAAGGGCTGGCCGGTTTCCACCACCCACTCCATCGTCGGCGCGGTGATCGGCTTTGCCGCCGTTGGCGTGTCCATGGATGCGGTGAACTGGGCCGGCGTTGGCCCAATCGTGGCCAGCTGGGTAGTGTCTCCGGTGCTGTCCGGTATCGTCGCCTTCGGCCTGTTTGTCAGCGTGCAGAAGCTGATCATCGACACCGACAACCCCTTCCGCAACGGCAAGCGCTTCGTGCCGCTGTATATGTTTGCCACTGGTTTTATGGTCAGCATCATGACCCTGACCAAGGGCCTCAAGCATATCGGCCTGAACCTCTCCGCCACTGAAGGCTTCTTCCTCTCACTGGGTGTTGGCGGCCTGGTCATGCTGCTGGGTATCGTCCTGCTCAGTCGGATCAAGATCGACGTCGAAGCGGACAAGAACTTCCACTACGCCAGCGTGGAGAAGGTCTTCGCCGTGCTGATGATCTTCACCGCCTGCGCCATGGCCTTTGCCCACGGCTCCAACGACGTGGCCAACGCCGTCGGCCCACTGGCAGCGATTGTCGGGGTGATCCAGTCCGGCGGCGAGATGGCCGTTGGCGCCAAGTCGGCCGTGCCTGGCTGGGTATTGCTGCTCGGCGCGGTGGGTATCGTGATTGGTCTGGCCACCTATGGCTACAAGGTGATCGCCACCATCGGCAAGGAAATCACCGAGCTGACCCCAAGCCGTGGTTTCGCCGCTGAACTGGCCACTGTCACCACCGTGGTTGGTGCTTCGGCCATCGGCCTGCCAGTGTCCACCACCCACACCCTGGTCGGTGCAGTGCTCGGTGTCGGCCTGGCCCGCGGTATCGGCGCGTTGAACCTGGGCGTGATCGGCAAGATCTTTATGTCCTGGCTGATTACCCTGCCCGTGGGTGCTGCCCTGTCGATCCTGTTCTTCTACATTCTGCGCGGCGTTTTCCTCTAAACACCCGCTGCACGGTTTTATCTGCGCAGGCGATGGCAGTGGCCCTGGCGGCCTGGTACTGGCCGGCCACAGCGACACCGTGCCGTTCGACGCCGCGCTGTGGCAGACCGACCCGCTCAAGCTCACCGAAGTCGACGGCCGCTGGGTGGGCCTCGGCAGCTGCGATATGAAGGGTTTCTTCGCCCTGATCATCGAAGCCGTGCAACCCTTGCTGACGCAACGTTTCCAGCAGCCGCTGCTGATTCTCGCCACCTGCGATGAAGAAAGCTCGATGTCCGGTGCCCGCGCCCTGGCGGAGGCCGGACGGCCGCTAGGCCGCGCCGCGGTGATCGGCGAGCCGACCGGCCTCAAGCCCATTCGCCTGCACAAGGGCATCATGATGGAGCGCATCGATATTCTCGGGCAGAGCGGCCATTCTTCCGACCCAAGCCTCGGCCACAGCGCCCTGGAAGCCATGCAAGACGTGATGCTGGAGCTGCGTGGCCTGCGTGCGCAATGGCAGCGCGAATACAACAACCCACAATTCAGCGTGCCCACGCCGACGCTGAACTTCGGCTGCATCCACGGCGGCGACAACCCCAACCGCATCTGCGGACAGTGCTCACTGGAGTTCGACCTGCGCCCGCTGCCGGGCATGCAGCCGGAAGCCCTGCGCGCGGCTATTCGCCAGAAGCTGCAACCGTTAGCTCAGCAGCATCAGGTGAAGATCGACTTCGCCCCACTGTTCCCCAGTGTGCCGCCCTTCGAGCAAGACGCAGCCAGTGAACTGGTGCGCATTGCCGAGCGCCTGACCGGGCATAGCGCCACAGCGGTGGCATTTGCCACCGAAGCGCCTTATCTTCAGCGGCTTGGCTGCGAAACCCTGGTACTCGGCCCCGGCGATATCGACTGCGCCCACCAGCCCGGCGAGTACCTGGAAATGTCACGTTTGCAGCCTACTGTGCGTCTGCTGCAACAGCTGATCGAACATTACTGCCTGCAAGCCAAACAACCTGAGTCATCCGGAGGAGAGAACGCGTGAAGCTGCCCCAACTGCGACGATAAAACCGCTGCTCTCGGCTGCCGCCTGGCGCGACTCTGCGCCCCTCCCATGCGTTCCGTATTCGACACAGGTTCTTCAAGCAATGCACGACCACGTCAACTGGCTCCGCCACGCTTCGCCCTATATCAATGCCCACCGCGACTGCACCTTTGTGGTGATGCTGCCGGGCGAGGGCGTTGCCCACCCGAATTTCGGCAATATCGTCCACGATCTGGTGCTGCTGCACAGCCTCGGCGTGCGCCTAGTGCTGGTGCATGGCTCACGCCCGCAGATTGAGGCACGTCTGGCCAGTAACGGCCTGACTCCACGCTTTCACCGTGACCTGCGGATCACCGACAGCCCGACCCTGGAATGCGTGATCGACGCCGTCGGCCAGCTGCGCATCGCCATCGAGGCACGCCTGTCGATGGATATGGCGCGCTCGCCGATGCAGGGCTCGCGCCTGCGCATCACCAGCGGCAACTTCGTCACCGCGCGGCCGATCGGCGTGGTCGATGGCGTCGACTATCACCACACCGGCGAAGTACGGCGCATCGACCGCAAGGGCATCAACCGCCAGCTGGATGAGCGCAGCATCGTCCTGCTGTCACCGCTCGGTTATTCGCCCACCGGGGAGATCTTCAACCTGGCCTGCGAAGACGTCGCCACCCGTGCCGCCATCGACCTGGATGCCGACAAGCTGCTGCTGTTCGGCGCCGAATGCGGCCTGCTCGACGAAGCCGGCAAGCTGGTACGCGAACTGCGCCCGCAGCAGGTACCCGCACACCTGCAACGCCTGGGCAGCAGCTACCAGGCCGAACTGCTCGACGCCGCCGCCGAAGCCTGCAAAGCCGGAGTGCGGCGCAGCCATATCGTCAGTTATGCCGAAGATGGCGCACTGCTCAGCGAGCTGTTCACCCGCACCGGCAACGGCACCCTGGTGGCGCAGGAGCAGTTCGAATCGCTGCGCGAAGCAACCATCGAGGATGTTGGCGGGCTGATGGAGCTGATCACCCCACTGGAAGACCAGGGCATTCTGGTGCGCCGCTCACGCGAGGTGCTGGAGCGCGAGATCGAACAGTTCAGCATTGTCGAACGCGAAGGGCTGATCATCGCCTGCGCCGCGCTGTACCAAATTGCCGACTCGGATTTCGGCGAGCTGGCGTGCCTGGCGGTGAATCCGGCCTACCGCCACGGCGGACGCGGTGATGAGCTGCTCGAACGCATCGAGGAGCGCGCCCGCGCCCAGGGCCTGAAGACCCTGTTCGTACTCACCACGCGCACGGCCCACTGGTTCCGCGAACGCGGCTTTATGCCCAGCAGCGTCGACCGCCTGCCGGCTGCGCGCGCCTCGCTGTACAACTACCAGCGCAACTCGCAGGTGTTTGAAAAGGCGCTGTGAATCCAGCGGTTGTAGGAGCGGGCTTGCCCGCGATCAGCGGTGTCCGCCATCGCGGCCAAGGCCGCTCCTACAGGTTGCGTTTTGGCAGATGGGGCGGCAGGTACAAACTCAGATAGGCATCGAACACCCGCATACCTTCCTCAGCCATACGCGGGGTGATTTCGCCGTGCAACTGCACCGAGCGCGCATAGACGCGGTCGCCCAACTCCATGGCCAGGGCGAATACATCGACATCCTCCGGCAGCTGCGGCAACGGGAAGTGGTGGTCGAACAACTGCTGCATCAACTGCCCAAGCTCGATGTCGTGCTGCCGATCTGCCTGAGTCACCTCCGCAAGGCCGTGCTGCGCCAGAATCAACTGGCGCGCAGCGGCATCGGCGGCATAGATCGCCAGCATGCGCTGCTCCACTAAACGCGACAGATCACGCCAGTCACGCAGCTGCGCATGCTCGATAGGTTCCTGCAGGCAGGCGCGAAACGCGCCGTGGATATCCGCCGTCAGCCCTTCCAGCAAGGCCGGCACACTGGCAAAGAAGTGATAGACCGAAGACGGCGGAATCTGCGCGCGCTCGGCCACGCTGTAGATCGACAGGCCAGCTACGCCCTGCTCGGCCAGCAACTCACGGGCAGCGACCAGAATACCGGCGATGCGGCTCTGACTACTGGCGCGGGGTTTGCGAGCTACAGGTGAACGTGACATGGCGAGACTCTAGAGCAAGGGGTGGGCTATTGGACGCCAGCCGACACCCCTGCCGCAAGCACTGCGGCAACGGTTTTGCCAACGCGGGTTAAAGGCTTACGGTCTGGTTGCGCCCGGCAGCTTTGGCCTGGTAGAGCGCTTGATCGGCGCTCAGCAACATCGCCCTCAGCTCTGTGCCGGCATCGGCCTGCCAGTTCAAACCGATACTGACCGTCAGGTTGATCGTCTCGCCACTGTCCAGCGCTACCGGGTGCGCCTGCACCTGACTGCGCAGCCGCTCGGCAACCCGCAGCGCGGCGTCGAGGCTGACATCCGGCATCAGCACGGCAAACTCCTCACCGCCCAGCCGCCCCAGCAGATCCTCGGCACGCAGCGCCGGGGTGATGGCGGCGACAAACTCAATCAGCGCCGTATCCCCCGATGCATGCCCGTACTGATCATTGATCCGCTTGAAATGGTCAATATCCAGCATCAGCACCGCGACACTCGCTGAACGCTCGCGCTGCTGCGCAATGCAGGCCTCGCTGCGCTCGATAAAGGCCCGACGCAACAAAGTGCCTGTCAGCGAATCATGGTTGGCGGCATAGTCAAGGGTACGCAGCAATTCGTTGCGCGCGGCATTGATACTGGCCACCGTAAGGGGGCCGAGCGCCAGGAAGATCACACCGAGGCGTACCGACAGGGTGGAGTAGATAAACTCCGAACTGGGCGGGGCGTGCAGCACACCGGTCGAGACGGCAATCAGGATGCATATACTGACGGCCAGAGTCAGCAGCACGGTACCGAACAGGCTGTACGTCAGCGCACACCAGAGCAACGCCGGAATCGGGAAGGCAATCGCCCCCGGGCCGCGCACAAGCAGGCCCGCCACGATTGACAGGATCAGCGCGAGCAGCGGTGTCAGATGCAGCAGATCGGCCCGCCAACGCCGCACGGGACGACCAATGCGCATGGCCTTCAACGACCAGACCGGCGCGGTGAGAATCACCGGCAACACGACCAGGCTGTTGACCAGCTCGGTGGTGAACCAGAATTCCAGCCCGGTCAGCAGGCTTTGGCCAAATGCCACCGGTGCGATACCGGCACCGACCAACGCCGTGGGCACCGCGGCGAGCAGGCAGATACCGAACAGGTAGAGCACAGATTGCGGCCGTCGTAGCATACGGTCAGCAGGCTCAAGCCGGCGAAACAACCAAAAGCCGGTCGCCACCCCCACCAGGTTGGCGGCAGTCAGCCACAGGGTCAGTGGCAGTTTGCCGCCGGTCAGCAGGTCTGCCGCCATATAACCACCAATGGCGGCCAGCCAGCCCCAGCGCGAAGCCAGCCGTGGAAAGCGCACAAACAGGCCAAGCAGGATCGCATTGGCGGGCCAGAAGGCGGCGAGAAAGCCCAGCGGCCGGGTCAGAATTCCAAACAGGCTGGCGATGAACACCACCCCGGCCACCAACAACGCGCTAGCCAACACACGCAGCAAGGTCGGGCTGGGATCGGGGCTGGGCAGCGGCGCGTTTATGCTCTGATCAACGGCTTTCATCAGACGGTCCAAACGTTGGGGGCGAGCCCGAGGTAGATGTGAACAGCTGCTGCAAACGCTCGCCAGATATCGAGGACCTGGGTCCAGTCCGGGTTTTGCGGGCGACGATCCTGATGACTGCGTCGATCCTCTCCAAAACGAATGCTTTCTCGGCGCTCACCACTCTGCCGGCGTTCGCTCTTGGCCTTGTCGCGGGGATCGATTGAGAAGTGGCGTTCTTGGGCGGGGCGAGGCCTGCGCCGGCGGTGTGTCTACGGCAGGGCTTGGCAAGGAAGGTTCGATGAAGTCTAGGTTTGCCATGGCACTACTCCTAGCGTTAATGCAGAACAACCCACGGTAGAACTACCGCAGGTTGTCACTGCTCAGGCTAGGTCGACTGGCGAATTCATGCCATGTCGTTCATCTGGAAACGCCGTGGCGTTGCCTGACGCTCAGGCCCGCGCGCTGCGTACGCCTTCAGCCAGTTGGCTGCACAGACTCAGCACGCCATCCACCGCCTGCTCGTGGCTGCTGGCATTGGCGATCTGATCAATCAGCGCCGAACCAACCACCACGCCCTCAGCCAGACGGGCGATGGTCGCCGCATGCTCCGGGGTGCGGATGCCGAAGCCGATGCACAGCGGCAGATCGGTATGACGACGCAGGCGGGTAACGGCCTGCTCGACATGATTCAGGGTGGCCGAGCCGGCACCGGTCACACCGGCGACCGAGACGTAGTAGACGAAACCGGAGCTGCCATTGAGCACCTTGGGCAGACGCTTGTCGTCGGTGGTCGGCGTGGTCAGGCGGATAAAGTCCAGACCCGCCGCCTGGGCGGGATCACACAGATCAGCGTTATGCTCGGGCGGCAGGTCGACGACGATCAGACCATCGACACCGGCTTCCTTGGCTTCGGCGATAAACCGCTCAACGCCGTACTTGTGGATCGGGTTGAAGTAGCCCATCAGCACCAGCGGCGTCATCTGCTCGCCTTCGCGGAACGCGCGGACCATCTGCAAGGTTTTCGCCAGGTCCTGACCGCCTTCCAGCGCGCGGATGTTCGCCAGCTGGATCGCCGGGCCATCGGCCATCGGGTCGGTGAAGGGCATGCCCAGCTCGATCACATCGGCACCGGCTTTGGGCAGGCCCTTGAGAATCGCCAGGGAGGCGTCGTAATTCGGGTCGCCGGCGGTGACGAAGGTCACCAGAGCGGCGCGGTTCTGCTCTTTCAGCTCGGCAAAGCGGGTTTGCAGGCGGCTCATCAGTGGTTCTCCTGCACAGTGTTTTCCATGTGGTGCATAACGGTCTGCATGTCCTTGTCGCCACGCCCGGACAGGTTGATCACCATCAGGTGCTCCTTGGGCAAGGTCGGCGCACGTTTGAAGGCTTCGGCCAGGGCGTGAGCGCTTTCCAGGGCAGGAATGATCCCTTCCTGGCGGCAGCAGGTGTGGAAGGCGGCCAGGGCTTCGTCGTCGGTCACCGAGGTGTATTCAACCCGGCCAACGTCGTGCAACCAGGCGTGTTCCGGGCCGATGCCGGGGTAATCCAGGCCGGCGGAAATCGAGTGGGCATCGATGATCTGGCCATCGTCGTTCTGCAGCAGGAAGGTGCGGTTGCCGTGCAGCACGCCCGGTACGCCACCATTCAGGCTGGCGGCGTGCTTGCCGGTTTCGATGCCGTAACCGGCCGCTTCGACGCCGACGATCTGTACGTCTTTATCGTCGAGGAACGGGTGGAACAGGCCGATGGCGTTCGAGCCACCACCGATGCAGGCCACCAGGCTGTCGGGCAGACGGCCTTCCTGGGCGAGGATCTGCTCGCGGGTTTCCTTGCCGATAACGGCCTGGAAGTCGCGTACCATCGCCGGGTACGGGTGTGGGCCGGCCACGGTGCCGATCATGTAGAAGGTGTTGTGCACGTTGGTTACCCAGTCGCGCAGCGCTTCATTCATCGCATCTTTCAGGGTGCCGGTACCGGCGACCACCGGAATCACGGTGGCACCCAGTAGCTTCATGCGGAACACGTTGGCCTGCTGGCGATCGATGTCGGTGGTGCCCATAAAGATCACGCATTCCATGCCGAAACGCGCCGCCACAGTGGCGGTGGCCACGCCGTGCATGCCGGCACCGGTCTCGGCGATGATGCGCTTTTTGCCCATGCGTTTGGCCAGCAGGGCCTGACCGATGCAGTTGTTGATCTTGTGCGCGCCGGTGTGATTGAGCTCTTCGCGCTTGAAGTAGATCTTCGCGCCGCCGCACATCTCGGTCAGGCGCTCGGCGAAATACAGCGGGCTCGGGCGGCCGACGAAATCACGCTGGAAGTAGGCCAGCTCCTTCTGGAACTCGGGGTCGAGCTTGGCCTTTTCGTACTCTTCGGCCAGGTCATGGATCAGCGGCATCAGGGTTTCGGCAACATATTGGCCGCCGAACGAGCCGAACAGGCCGTTGGCGTCAGGGCCAGTGCGCAAGGAAGTCATGGCGTTCTCCTCAGAAAATTCGGGCGCGTTTGGCGGGCAGTGATGCCCGCGTCTACGGCAATGGGCACAGGATAAAACTGTGGTGCGCGCGGCAAAAGCGATAAGATCGCTGCAACCTGTCAGGAAAACTCACATATGAGCCAAGACCTTCCACCGCTTAACGCATTGCGCGCCTTCGAAGCGGCCGCGCGGCTGAACAGTATCAGCCAGGCCGCCAATGAACTGCATGTCACCCATGGTGCGGTCAGTCGACAAGTTCGGGCCCTGGAGGAACACCTGGGTGTGGCCTTGTTCAGCAAGGAAGGTCGTGGCCTTAAACTCACAGATTTCGGCATTCGCCTGCGCGATGTCAGCGCCGAACTGTTCAACCGCCTGCGCAGCACCTGTGCCGAGCTGCAGCAGGGTCAGGCCGATGCGCCGTTTGTGCTGGCCTGCCCGGGCAGTCTGCTGGCGCGCTGGTTTATCCCGCGTCTGGACCGGCTTAACCGCGAGCTGCCGGAACTGCGCCTGCAACTGTCCGCCAGCGAAGGCGACCTGGACCCACGGCGCAGCGGGGTAGATGCCACCCTGTGGTTCGCCGAACCGCCGTGGCCAGCGGATATGCAGGTCTATGAATTGACTGTGGAGCGTATCGGCCCGGTGCTTAGCCCGCGTTATGCACACTTCGCCGCATTGCATCAGGCACCCGCTGCGGCGCTGCTGGGCGAGCCGCTGCTGCATACCAACTCACGCCCGCAAGCCTGGCCCAGCTGGGCCGCCAGCAATGCCTTGGATGCCGGCGCGCTAAAGCTCGGCCAGGGTTTCGAGCATCTGTATTACCTGCTGGAAGCCGCGGCCGCCGGCCTGGGCGTCGCCATCGCGCCGCAGCAACTGGTGGCCGACGACCTGGCCGGCGGTCGCCTGGTCGCGCCCTGGGGTTTTGTCGAAACCTCGGCACGCCTGGCCCTGTGGGTGCCAGCGCGGCGCCTGGATAAACGTGCGCAACTACTGGCCGAGTGGTTACGTCACGAACTGCAAGGTTGAAGCGACCGCAGGCAGAACCTTGGCGACTCAACTAGCGTTGAATCATCAACCTGTGGAGAACGCCCATGTCTGATCATCACACCTACAAGAAAATCGAAATCGTCGGTTCCTCGAAAGTCAGTATCGAGGACGCCATCGAAAGTGCCCTGACCGAATGCGCCAAGTCGGTACGCAATATGGACTGGTTCGAGGTGGTAGAAACCCGCGGGCATATCGTTGATGGCAAGGTCGGCCACTATCAGGTCACCCTGAAAATCGGTTTCCGCCTGAGCAGTAGCTGACCCACACCACGGGCCGTCGCCTGCGCACGGCCCGGTTATCGCCACAGAAGCACCTACCCCTTGGAATCCGTAGAACAAACCCCACTATCTAACTCAGGTATTGGCGCCTTGTTGCGCCTGAACATACGGATAACCCACAGGCAGCCCGATGAGCGCACTCGCACAGAGTAAATTCTCCACCCTGGATCTCGCCCCGATTCGCGATGACGGCAACGCCGCCCAGGCCCTGCACAACTCACTGGCGCTGGCGCAGCATGTCGAGCGCCTGGGCTTCGAGCGTTTCTGGGTGGCCGAGCACCACAATATGGATGGCATCGCCAGCTCGGCCACCGCCGTGTTGCTCGGTTATCTGGCCGCCGGCACGTCGAAGATTCGCCTGGGCTCCGGCGGGGTGATGCTGCCTAAGGATCCTCTGAAGTAGCCATGCATTTCTGGCTGACGTCAGCCTCTGCTGATTTCGAAAGTGATAAATCGATCAAAAACGATCAGATTACCGGCTCATTTCTGTGTTTTTAGCCGCCGCGAGCACCTCGCGGCAGCCATTTCCAGCATTACGGGCGCACCTCTCCTGCATTCGTCAGTAAATGTCGGCGCGCCATCCACAGATTTGACAGCGCGAATAAAGTCACCAGTTGCGCCGTGTTTTTGACCAGGCCACGGAAGCGCGTCTTCACATAACCGAACTGACGCTTGATCACCCGAAACGGATGCTCGACCTTGGCTCGCACTTGGGCCTTGGCCTTCTCGATTTTGCGCTTGGCTTTGTACAGCGCGCTGCGCTTACCGAGTTTCTTGTAAGTGCTACGCCGTGCTGCAACCTGCCAGATCACTTGACGGCCCTCATGCTCGGGGCGCTTCTCGACACCGGTATATCCGGCATCGGCCCCCACCATGTTTTCCTCGCCGTGCAGCAGCTTATCGACCTGGGTGACATCCGCCACGTTGGCGGCAGTACCCACCACGCTGTGCACCAAGCCAGACTCGTCATCCACCCCGATGTGCGCCTTCATGCCGAAGTAATACTGATTGCCTTTCTTGGTTGAGTGCATCTCAGGGTCACGCTTACCGTTCTTGTTCTTGGTTGAACTCGGCGCGTTGATCAGCGTGGCATCGACGATGGTGCCTTGGCGCAGCGACAAACCACGGTCACCCAGGTAGCCATTGATCACGGCCAGGATGCCGGCAGCCAGTTCGTGTTTTTCCAGCAAGCGGCGGAAGTTGAGGATGGTGGTTTCGTCAGGAATGCGCTCCAGAGTCAGCCCGGCAAACTGGCGTAGGATGGTGGTCTCGTACAGCGCCTCTTCCATCGCCGGATCGCTGTAACCGAACCAGTTTTGCATCAGATGCACTCGCAGCATCGCCATCAGCGGATAGGACGGTCGGCCGCCTTCACCCTTTGGATAATGCGGCTCGATCAAAGCGATCAACCCTTTCCATGGCACTACCCGATCCATCTCGATCAGGAACAATTCTTTGCGGGTCTGCTTGCGCTTGCCGGCATACTCGGCGTCGGCGAAGGTCATCTGCTTCATCGGAAAACTCGGCGGGTGGAGTGCGGATATTTTGCCAAAATCAGGAAGTCTTTTTCAGACCATCCCTAACCATGCACCGCTGGTGATTGCCGAGCAGTTCGGCACCCTGGCCACGCTATATCCTGGGCGCATTGAGCTGGGCCTGGGGCGCGCGCCGGGGGCCGATCACTTCACCGCCCAGGCACTGCGTCGCGACCGGATTGGCAACGCCGATGACTTCCCGATGGATGTCGAGGAGCTGCAGCGCTATCTCGGCCCACGCACGCCGGATCAACGGGTGATCGCCATGCCCGGCAGCGATACCAACGTGCCGATCTGGCTACTCGGCTCCAGCCTGTTCAGCGCTCAACTGGCGGGCGAAAAGGGCCTGCCCTACGCCTTCGCCTCGCACTTCGCGCCGCGCTATATGCATGAAGCGATTCGCGTCTACCGCAACCACTTCAAACCCTCGGCGGTGCTCGACAAGCCCTACGTGATGCTCGGCGTACCGCTGATTGCCGCCGACAGCGATGAACAGGCCGAATACCTGGCCACCTCGGCTTACCAGCGCATCCTCGCGCTGATTCGCGGCCAAAGCCTGGTGCAGAAACCGCCGGTGACCAGCATGCAGGGCCTGTGGCTGCCGCACGAGAAAGAGGCCGTCAGCAGCTTCCTCGGCATGGCGATGATTGGCGGCCCGGACAAGGTGCGCGCGCGCCTGGAAGTACTGCTGGAACAGACCGGTGCCGATGAACTGATCTTCACCTGCGACCTATACGACTTTGCCGACCGCCTGCATGCCTTCGAGCTGCTGGCACAATTACGCGGCTAACCAGGGCCATCAAAACGTGCCGCAGCGCAACACCTGGCCGCGCGCCAGCACATTGCGCTGCTCATCATAGAACCAGGCCTGCGCCTTCATCTGCATGGGCCTGGCCTCCAGCCGGTAGCGCTGGCCGGCCACGAAGTTGTCATGCCGCACGCGAATCTCGCAAGTCACCTGACGCGGCTCATAGGCGCCATCCAGGCCACCACCGCTGTTCACCTCGAACTGAAAGCGCGCCTGCAGTTCATGGGCACCGGCCGGCACCTGGAAGTAACGACCATCGTTGAGGCGCTGGCCATCAAGCCGATCGGCCATCAACACGGTGCCGGCATTACTGCGCAGCTCCACCCAGGCCTGACTCGGATCAGGATCAGGCACGGCCGAGGCGCAGGCGCTGAGCACCAGCACAGCGCCAAGCAAAGCCAGATAACGCATGGGGCACCTCCATAAATCGCAACAGACCCTAGCCTACGCCGATCCCGTGGTGGAGGCAGCAGCGCCGATGCGCTAGCGTGACAGCCTGTTTACTCACGGGTACTGATTCATGTTCGACGCTCTGCTCTGGCGCTGGGTTCCGCTGGTCGCTGCGCTGCTGCTGAGCGGTTGCAGCACCCTGGATTACTACAGCCACCTGGCCGGCGGGCAACTGCACCTGCTGCAGGCGCGCGAGCCGATTGCCGAGCTGCTGGAGAACCCGACTGCCGCCCCCGAACTCAAGCAACGCCTGGCACTCGCGCAACAGGCGCGGGATTTCGCCAGCGCCAAGCTGAGCCTGCCTGACAATGACAGCTATCGCCTGTACGCCGATATTCAACGGCCGTTTGTGGTGTGGAATGTGTTTGCCACCGCGGAATTTTCCCTATCGCCTGAACTGCACTGTTTTCCCATCGCCGGTTGCGTGGCCTATCGCGGTTTCTACAACCAGAGCCGCGCGCGCGGCTCGGCAGCACTGCTGAAACAGCAGGGCCTGGATACCTATATGGGCGGTGTCGAGGCCTATTCCACCCTGGGCTGGTTCGATGACCCGATTCTCAACACCATGCTGCGCTGGAGCGATGAACGCCTGGTGGCGGTGATTTTCCACGAGCTGGCGCACCAGCAGTTGTATGTGGCGGATGACACCGCGTTCAACGAATCCTTCGCCAGCTTTGTCGAGCGTGAAGGCCTGCGCCAATGGCGCATCAAACAGGGGCTGCTGCCTAACGATCCGCAGGGCGAACAGCAGCGCGAGCAATTTATCACCCTGGTGCTGGCCAGCCGAACACGCCTGCAGCAGCTCTACGCCAGTGACCTGTCGCCCACGCAGATGCGCAGCCGCAAGCAGGCTGAGATCAGCCGCCTGCGCGCCGAATACCATGCGCTCAGCACCCGCGAGTGGGGTGGCAAAGGCCGTTACGACGACTGGATCAACGCACCGATCAACAACGCCAAGCTGTTGCCGTTTGGCCTCTATGATCAATGGGTGCCGGCTTTTGCCGCACTGTTCGAGCAGGTTGAGCGCGACTGGCCGCGCTTTTATCAGCGCGTCGCCGCCCTCGGCAAGCTGTCCGAACGCGAACGGCATCAGGCGCTGGCCGACTTATCTCCGGGCTCTTAGAACTTAGGTACCGAGCCCCACTCCAACATAAGTAGTTTCTGTGCACGCAAAAGGAGCGATGCAATGAACAAATTCACCCTGGCCGTGCTGCTTGGTCTGTTCAGCACCAGCCTATTGGCCGCGCCCAAGCCCTGCGAAGAGCTGCGCGCGGAGATTGAAGTGAAAATCCAGGCCGCCGGTGTTGCCAGCTACACCCTGGAAATCGTGCCCAACGAAGACGCACAGGACCCCAATATGGTGGTCGGCAGCTGCGACGGCGGCACCAAGAAGATCATCTACCAGAAAAACGGCTGATCAGACGTCAGCCTAAGGCTATCCGCCCAGCTTTGTTGGGCTTCGCCGAGCTCAGCGGAGCGCCGCCCGCCCCAACCTACGCGTGTCGAGCGCAGCAGGCATCCAACTACCCCACAAACGCCTGATGCAACTCGGCCAGGCTGTGGAAGTGATAGGTCGGCGCCTCGGCCTGCAATTCGGCCAGGCTGCCAAAGCCATAGCCCACCGCTGCCGCATCCAGGCCATTGCGCCGGGCGCCGATCAGGTCGTGCTTGCGATCACCGATCATCAGCGTCGCCTCTGGCGCAAGCTGTTCTCTTTCCAGCAGATGGGCGATCAGCTCGACCTTGTCAGTGCGCGTGCCGTCCAGCTCGCTGCCGTAAATCACCTTGAAGTGCTGAGCAAAGCCAAAGTGCCGGGCAATCTGCTCGGCAAACACCGTCGGTTTGCTGGTGGCGACATACAGCGTGCGCTGCTGGCTCTGCAGCAGCTGCAGCAGCTGCAGCAACTCGCCCACGCCGTCGAACAGCTGATTCTCATACAGACCCACTTCACGGAATCGCTCGCGGTAATGGTTCACCGCCTGCCAGGCCGTCACCTCGTCGAACTGGTAGGTCTGCATAAAGCACTGCAGCAGCGGCGGGCCGATATAGTGCTCAAGCGCCCGCAGATCAGGCTCATCGATGCCCAGCTTGGCCAGCGCATGCTGCACCGAGCGGGTAATCCCTTCACGCGGGTCGGTCAGGGTGCCATCAAGGTCAAACAGGATGTTCGAGTAATGCAAAGCCGGTTGAGTCATCAGCTGCCGTAACCTTCCATCAGATGCTGATCCTTCAGCCGTACGTAGTTGTCGGCGCTGTAGCGGAAGTAACTGCGCTCCTTCTCACTCAGCTCACGCGCTTGCTTGGCCGGGCTGCCAACGTACAGATAGCCGCTTTGCAGATGGCTGCCCGGCGGCACCAGGCTACCGGCGCCGAGCATCACTTCGTCATCGATTACCACGCCATCCATGATGATGCTGCCCATGCCGATCAGCACCCGATTGCCGATGTTGCAGCCGTGCAGGGTGACGTTATGGCCGATGGTCACATCGTCGCCAATATTCAGCGGGTAGCCGCGCGGGTTGAAGGGGCCTGCATGGGTGATGTGCAGCACGCTGCCATCCTGGATGCTGCTGCGCTCGCCAATGCGAATGCTGTGCATGTCGCCACGGATCACCACCAGCGGCCAGATCGAGCTATCCGCGCCGATTTCCACATCGCCGAGAACCACGGCCGAGGCATCGACAAAGGCCCGCGGGCCGAGCAAGGGGGTGAACTGTTGATAAGTACGAATCGCCACGATAGAAACCTCTTAGGCTGCGTCAGACCTTGATTGTAATTAAGATGGCACCCATGTTCAGGACATGCGCGCTGTTATCTCGACGGCGGTGTCCACTCAAGCCTGTCCCTGGGAGCCTTTTGCGCCCACCGGGGTCACAGCTGCAACCCCATTCCGTTACAGGTGACCTGTCGTGACTGCCAACAACCCACTGCTGCAAGCTTTCGATCTGCCGTCTTATGCCGCCATTCGTCCGGAGCATGTCGAGTCGGCGGTGGACAGCATTCTTGCCGATAACCGCGCGGCCATGAGCCGGCTGCTTGAACAACAGTCTGGCACACCGAGCTGGGATAGCCTGGTGCTGGCGCTTGATGAGCTGGGCGCACGCCTGGGCCAGGCCTGGAGCCCGGTTAGCCACCTGAATGCGGTGTGCAACAGCCCCGAGCTTCGCGCCGCCTACGAGGCCTGCCTGCCCAAGCTGTCCGAATACTGGACCGAAATCGGCCAGAACCAGCCGCTGTTTCAAGCCTATCAGGCGCTGGCCGAGAGCCCTGCAGCCGCCGGCTTCGACGTGGCGCAGAAGACCATCCTCGAACACGCCCTGCGTGATTTCCGCCTGTCCGGTATCGACCTGCCGGACGAGCAGCAGAAGCGCTACGGCGAGATTCAGATGAAGCTCTCCGAGCTGGCCAGCAAATTCTCCAACCAGCTGCTGGATGCCACCCAGGCCTGGACCAAGCATGTCACCGACGAAGCCGCGCTGGATGGCCTGACCGATTCGGCCAAGGCGCAGATGAAACAAGCCGCCGAGGCCAAGGGTCTGGATGGCTGGTTGATCAGCCTGGAGTTCCCCAGCTATTTCGCGGTAATGACCTACGCCAACGACCGCGCGCTGCGCGAAGAGCTGTATGCCGCCTACTGCACCCGCGCCTCCGATCAGGGGCCGAATGCCGGCAAGCACGACAACGGCCCGGTGATGCTGGAAATCCTCACCCTGCGTCAGGAGCTGGCCAAGCTGTTGGGTTTTGCCAATTACGCCGAACTGAGCCTGGCCAGCAAGATGGCCGAGACCACCGATCAGG
Organism: Pseudomonas anguilliseptica; assembly: GCF_900105355.1. NCBI lineage: Bacteria > Pseudomonadati > Pseudomonadota > Gammaproteobacteria > Pseudomonadales > Pseudomonadaceae > Pseudomonas > Pseudomonas anguilliseptica. The sequence goes on along the minus strand of NZ_FNSC01000001.1, from coordinate 1,739,841 downwards.
TGCTGCACTTCCTGCGTGATCTCGGCACGCGTGGCAAACCGTTTGCCGAGCAGGACCTACGCGAGCTGCAAGCCTTCGCCGCGGAACAGGGCTGCAGCGATCTGCAAAGCTGGGATGTCGGCTACTACAGCGAGAAACTGCGCGAGCAGCGCTACAGCATTTCCCAGGAGATCCTGCGCGCCTACTTCCCCATCGACAAAGTGCTCAGCGGCCTGTTCGCCATCGTCGAAAAGCTTTACGGCATCCAGATCGAGGAATTGAGCGGTTTCGACACCTGGCACCCGGATGTACGCCTGTTCGAAATCAAGGAGAACGGCGCGCACGTCGGACGCTTCTTCTTCGACCTCTACGCCCGCGCCAACAAGCGCGGCGGCGCCTGGATGGACGGCGCGCGGGACAAACGCCGCGACGCTTCCGGTCAGCAGATCAGCCCAGTGGCCAATCTGGTGTGCAACTTCACCCCAGCCGCCCCCGGCAAGCCGGCGCTGTTGACTCACGATGAAGTCACCACTCTGTTCCATGAATTCGGCCACGGCCTGCACCACCTGCTGACCCGCGTCGAACACGCCGGGGCGTCCGGTATCAATGGCGTGGCCTGGGATGCGGTCGAGCTGCCCAGCCAGTTTATGGAGAACTGGTGCTGGGAGCCCGAGGGCCTGGCGCTGATTTCCGCCCACTACGAGAGCGGCGAACCGCTACCGCAGGATCTGCTGGACAAGATGCTGGCGGCGAAGAACTTCCAGTCCGGCTTGATGATGGTGCGGCAGATCGAATTCAGCCTGTTCGACTTCGAACTGCACGCCACCCACGGTGACGGCCGCAGCGTGCTGGACGTCCTCGAAGGCATCCGCCAGGAAGTCTCGGTGCTGCGTCCGCCGGCCTACAACCGCTTCCCCAACAGCTTCGCGCACATCTTCGCCGGCGGTTACGCGGCCGGTTACTACAGCTACAAGTGGGCCGAAGTGCTGAGCGCCGACGCCTTCTCCAAGTTCGAGGAAGAAGGCGTATTCAACAGCGCCACCGGTCGCGCCTTCCGTGAGGCGATCCTGGCTCGCGGCGGTTCGCAGGAACCGATGGTGCTGTTTGTCGACTTCCGTGGCCGCCCACCCTCCATCGACGCCCTGCTGCGCCACCTCGGCTTGAGCCAGGAGGCCGCATGACAGATGTACCTGTGAATGTCAGCGCAAAACGCTTTATCGCCGGGGCGGTCTGCCCGGCGTGCAGCGAAATGGACAAGATCCAGATGTGGAATGTCGACGACGTGCCGCACCGCGAATGCGTGGCCTGCGGCTACGCCGACACCCTGGACGAGCGCGGCAACTCGGTACCGCGCGAACTGCCGACGCGGGTCAATATCAGCGCGCTAAAACCCAAGGCCGCGGATCCCAAGGTGCAAGTCGTGCAGTTTTTTCCTAATCCGAAGCTGAAGAAACCGGCTGAGTGACGGCATCGCCAGGGACCGCGAGCCAACCAAGACCCATCAGAGGGCAGCGACAAGACGGTTCACCGAGCTACTGGCTGCTCTGCACCAGCGCCCGAGACTCTATATACCCCTCTATAACTTGCTGATAAGCACCGCTGACCATAAGACGATCTAGGCCGGCATCGAACTGCGCGATGATCAGCGAGCCGCGAGGGTGATTGTGCGGCACGATCAGGTGCAGAGAACTAGTACTGATCATTTCGGCCGAGCGCTGTAGCTGGCCATTGTTGGCACCAATCAACTGCAATGCCGTATCACCGAGGCGTCGATCAGCGACAAAGAAATCATCACGGCCAATCAATACCAGCCTCGCACACTCCTTGATGCCTATCGGCGAGTGACGTCGCACAACCCCCTGATCCAGAAATCCCTGGAGCAGAGCAGAGGGTTGCCAACCCAGCGGTATGCACTCGCTCCGCCCCCGAATCTGCTCAGGATCCAAGGCCTCGATGGGATCATTACTACGACTGAAAATATGATGCTCAACCACCAGTAATGGTGCCGAGTAGATGTATTCTTTCTCTCGCTCAGGCGTGGGCACATAGGGAAATGTGGCGTCGTACTCGCCTCGTAAAGTTTTCAGATAGCCGCGATTCCAAGGCTGCCAGTCCAGTGTGCTGTCGATATCGCTCAGCGCCAGCACCGCTTGAACAACCTGGGTGAGCATGCCCCCAGCGGGTAGCATTTCCCCGGTAAACGGTGCGTAGTCGTCCCCCGTAACCAGCCGCAGTTCCTCGCTTACCGCGCTATGACAACACAGCAGGCCCAGTAGCAGGCTGGCAAATAGTCGCGCACACATAAGTTCTTGACCTTAGCTCCAGATACGACGGCGCAGGTGATAACTCCAGAGAGTTAGCGCTTGAGTGTAGGCGACACACTTGTCATGGCTAGCCCAGTTAGGCCAGAGCAGTGCCTGGACGCCAAGAGCTGATCTTGCACAGGTAGTGGCTGTACTGCCCAAACGAGCAGCACAGCAAATGCCGGGGCTTTAAGCGAGTACCGTTCGCATCACTCGGATGTAAAACTCAAGCCACGGAAAATCCGTGCCGGGCTGCCCCTATCCACCTGATGATGAAACAGGCGCCGTTCGGCCCTCAAGTCGCCATGTGCCTGCTCCGCACGCTGACTTAGCTTTTGAGCGATCAGCATCAACGCCAGACGCTTGTTGGCGTGCTGACTGCGTTCGGACTGCACCTTGACGCTAATGCCACTGGCCACGTGAGTGGCGCGCACTGCCGAGTCCGTGGTGTTGACATGCTGGCCGCCGGGACCGGAGGAGCGCAGGGTTTCGAAACGGATCTGGCTTTCCAGGTGGGCCGGCGGCGCAGCGAACCGCGCGCCGCCAAAGAACCAGTTCTTGCGCCGATGCGCCGGCCGATAAGGGCTGACGCAGACCCATTGCAGCGAACCGCTCCAGGCATCCGCCAGTTGCTCGGCTGCCTCACCGCTCAGCGCCAGCAAGACCGAAAGCAAAGTTGCCTGACGTTCGCCGGCTTCCTCCTCCAGCACCCGCACCTCGACGCCCAGCTCTATGGCTTCCCCCAGCAGACACTTGAGCGCTTTGGCCACCGCCAAGGCGCATTCTTGCGGCCCTTGGGCCGCCGACAATTGCAGAAGGATCATCATCAGCAGCAGCCTCCCCGTGTCTTGTAGGTCAGTACCGGCTTCAGCCGTGCCAAAACCCGCAGCAAACCGGCCTCGCGCAGCGCACCGACCACCGAGTCGATGGCCTTGTAGGCTTCTGGCGCTTCCTCGTAGATCAGCGCCCGGTCAGCACAAATCACCCGGCTGCCCAGCGCCGTGCGCTCCAGTTGCTTGGCGCTGTAACGCGTAGCAAGGCGCTCCTTGCAGTCACTGCGCATCCATTTACGCCCTGCGCCATGGGCCAGAGACAACAGGCTGCGCTCGTCGGCCAGCGGCTGCACCAGGTAGCTGTAATCGCCCCGAGAGCCAGGAATCACCAGCACACCCTGATCGGACGGCGTGGCGCCCTTGCGGTGCAGCCAGCCGTCCTGACCCGCAATATGTGCCGGCGATACCAGGTTGTGGTTGATATCCAGTAACTGTCCGCCCTCGGCGTGCAGCCGTTCGAGCATGCGCCGAGCGATCAGCTGCCGATTGGCCTCGACGAAGCGCAAGGCGCCATCGTGGCGTCCCAGGTAATGGGCGCAAGCCGCAGAGCCGGCCTCCAACCCTTGATGACCGAACAAGTCGACCTGCTCGCGCAGAATCGCCTCGCCCAGCCCACGCGAACCGCTGTGCACCAGTAACAACAGCTGCTTGCGGTCGATACCGAGGTTCGCCAGCGCTTCATCGTCGAAGCTCTGATCGAGTTGCTGCAGTTCGGCGAAGTGATTGCCGCCGCCAATGGTGCCGAGGGCACGCTCATGACCGCTCGGCGGCAGACCGAAAGCCGCGATGGCCTCCTGCCAATCATCGTCAAGGGAACCTTCGAGGCTACCGAGGCGCTTTTCCAGCTTGTCCAGATTCAGCTTGGCCACGCCAATATCGGTGCGCCATAGCGCCATGCCGCAGCCGATGTCGTTGCCGACCAAGGCCGGATACAAGCGGCCCACGGAAAAGAATGCCGCACCGACCGGATAACCGCGCCCCGGGTGCAGATCCGGCATCCCGGCGACCCGTTGCATGCCCGGCAGGCGTGCGGTGGTTTCAAGTTGTTGGATCGCTTTTCCTTCGATCCAGGTGTCGTCCGCGGCGATCAAAACGATGCCGTCGGACAAATTGCGAATGCAAGTGCCCATAGTCCAATCCTGATGGGTTGAAACGAAAATAGTTGGATTGGCAGGTCGAAGCAGGGCGTTGCAGAAACCGCTGTGCAGCGGTGGGGAATGCGTTAAGCCAGGCGCGACCTGCAAAGGGTAATCAGTTGCTGCATGATGTGCCTCCTTTGCTGTCGGTTGAGAGAAGGCGCGCATCCTAGGCCGATGATGCGCGCAGTGCAATACCCGCCTTAGTCCGGCAATGCCAAGCGCAATCGACCGGGATGCTTCTTGACCACCGCATAAGGCAGCACCGACCACTCGGCGCCCTCACAGGCACGTGCAACACGCGGGAAGATCGGGTCGAACACAATACCGTCCTCATTGAGGTACCAACTGGGAAAATCCCACATGTCCGGGTCGGCATAGGTGCATTCAAAGTCGTCTGCAGGCTCTGGCAACATCTCCGGAACGATCCGCCGCCACTGCTCGACCAACCAGGGTGCGAAGTACCGATTACGGTATTGGGAGAACACATCGAAGTTCACCGAGTCTTCATCCGGCTTGTGCTCTCGCGTTTCGCGATAGTGAAAAGCGGGGCCGTCACCGACCCAGAGCAGATCCTCCAGACCCAGCGGTTTTCCGCTACGTACATCCAGCGTAAGCGGCGCATCACCGAAATCCGGATGGGCTCCACCGCAGTCGTAGCTGGTAAAAATGCTCAGGCTTACAACATCCGCCGACAGCAGTCGCGGCTGCACGGTTTGCAGAAACTCCCCCCCTCTACCACCCGCCCCCAGCTTGCAAGCGTGCGCGCAACTGCTGGTTGATCGAATCCAGCTGTGCCTGGGGATAACCACTCAGCACTTCGAACATCGTCAGCCCCGAAACGGGCTCCGTCCACCACTGCAACTCATGGCCCATAAACTCCTGCCGTTTGCCAGACGTTAGCGGCAACTCCTTGAGACGCAGGAACTCGTAGGGTGATGTGTCGTATAGGCGATACCAGAAGGGTTCGGCTCCCGCTGGCGGCTCCTCGATAGTCGGCTGGGTAAGCGTAACGGCCAGCCGTTTGCCCTGGGGCCCGACCCATTCGCCCTGTCACCCCTGCAAGCGCAGTTCGGGACGCGGAACGTCGTCGTACTGGTCTCGGCCTTCGACCAGACTGAGCTGCTGGCCTTGCAGTCGGCCTTCCAGGGCCAAGTCGTGGTGATGCTTGCGATAAAAGTAGCGGCCAGTGACCTGCTCGGGGTCGCGTAGATCGAGTTCCACTACTATCGCCATCTTGCCCAGCATCCCGCTGTAGACCTGCGGCCCTTCGACAGCGAGTAGTGCAGGTGAAACCACACACAGGCAGAGCGCCAACAATCGGCACCAGAACATTCCGTTGCTCATCAAAAACTCCTGGCTAGAAAAGATCGAGCTGTTCCTGCGTTGTCACAGATGCAGCATTTTCAGACATTGGTATCTCCAATCGCTCAGCCAACCCCGCCGCCCGCTCGGCTCGGGTGGCTACGGCTTCACCCACGCGCGCAGGCAGGGCCCAGATTTCTACCTTGTGTTTGGCGCGGGTGATGCCGGTGTAGAACAGGCTGCGGCTGAGCAATGGGCTGGGCAGTTCGGGCAGCACCAGCAGCACTTCGCTGAATTCCGAGCCCTGGCTTTTATGAACGGTCATGGCGAAGGCGCTGTCGTGGCTGGGCAGGCGCGCCGGGGCGAAGGGGCGGTAGCCATCCTCACCTTCAAACAACACCCGCAGGCCGTATTCGCTGTGCAGGCAGATACCGATATCGCCATTGAACAGGCCGAGGGCGTAGTCGTTCTGCCGCACCATGATCGGCCGGCCGACATACCAGCGTTCACGCGCGGAGACCTGGCTGCGGCTCTTGATCCGCGCCTCCAGGGCTTCGTTGATCCCGGCCACGCCCCAGGCCCCTTCACGCTGGGCGCAGAGCGCGCGGAAGGTATTGAATGCAGCGAAGGCCGCCGCTGGGTCGGCGCTTTTTGCAGCGCTGATATAGGGTCCATAGCCTTGATCCAGACGCTCAAGCAGATCATTGGGCGTTGGCTGGGCATTCCAGGCCAGGTCATGGCGGTCTTCCTTGAGCAGGTTCAGCGTGCCGCTGACATCGCCGCCATTGATCCGCCGCGCCAGCTCGCCAATGCCGCTGTCGCCGGCAAAGCGGTGGCTGTGGGTCAGCAACACCACCGCATCGCCGAGTTGCGAGCTTGGCTGGCTGACCGGCACCTGCTGACCGGTTAAGCGTTGCAGCTCATTCGCCGCCTGAGCATCAAAACCACGGCCTTCGCAGAGTTCGGCGAACACCGCGCCGGCTTCCACGGCGCACAGCTGGTCTTTGTCGCCGAGCAGGATCAGTCGCGCAGTGGGCGGCAGGGCGTCGAGCAGCTTGGCCATCAGGGCCAGATCGACCATCGACGCTTCGTCCACCACCAGCACGTCCAGCGCCAGCAGGTTGGCCGCGTGATGGCGCACCTGCGGGCTGTCGCCGCGGCTGCCGAGCAGGCGATGCAGGGTGCGCGCTTCATCCGGCAACGCGGCTTTGATCGCCTCGCTGACCGGCAGCTGAGCTTTGGCATTGCGGATCGCTTCGGCCATGCGTGCCGCCGCTTTACCCGTCGGCGCGGCCAGGCCGATAGCCAGATGTTCGCAGCCGGGCTGCTCCAGCAATGCCGCCAGCAGACGCACCACAGTAGTGGTTTTACCCGTGCCGGGACCGCCGGAAATCACCGCCAGCTTGCGCCGCACCGCTTGCGCGGCAGCCAGGCGCTGCCAGTCGGGTTGCTGCTGCCCCGCCGGTGATAAAGAGTTGAACGCGAATAGCCGAGTCAGGCTTTCACTGAGCTGGGCTTCATCCACCTCGGGTAAATCGGCGGCGCGCTGCAACAGCTGTTCGGCCAACTGCCGTTCGTAGGCCTGGTAGCGCGCGAGATAGAGGCGACTGTGCTCAAGGATCAGCGGTGTGAAAGCGCCCTCAGCGCCAACCAACGGCGATGCCTGCAACTGCGCCTGCCAGTCGCTGAGCGCCGGCAAGCGCAGTTCATGCTCCGGCCAGGGCCGCTGCCCGGCCAATCGCGCCAGCGGCAGGCAGACATCCCCTTTGTCCAAGGCCACACACAGCAGCGCCGCAGAAGCCAGCACCACCGGCGACGCCTGCGGATCAAGGCGCTGCAGGCTATCGACCAAGGCGCGCTCCAGTGGGCCAAGGGGCAGATCAGCAAGCGTCATAGTCCACTCCCGTAGGGTGGATGGCGCTTCATCCATCCACCGTTAGCCGTGGTGGATGAAAACAGCGTCATCCACCCTACGCAACACATCCCCGCCGGGTCACCCAACAGCATCAGCGCCCCTCCGCAAACAGGTTATCCAGCGCATCGAGCAAGCCATCGCTGGGTCGCGAGAAATACACCCCGGCACTCGGCATGCCGCGCAGAAACAGGTAGTAGGCGCCGCCCAGTTGCTCATTCTGGAAATCGTCCAGACGCTGACGCAGAAAGCGCCGCAGCGCCACCAGGTAGATCAGGTATTGCAGGTAGTAATGCTCGGCGGCCAGGGCTTGCAGCAGGCGTTCGCCGCCGTAGTAGCTGGCGTCCGGGCCGAGCCAGTTGGATTTGTAGTCGGCGATGTACCAGCGCCCATCGTGCTCGAAGGTCAGGTCGATAAAGCCCTTGAGAAAGCCCTTGAGGCTGTCGAATTCCAGCCGCGCCGCCGCCTCGCGCATCGGTGCGGCCAGGCCATGGGCCGGGTCGCAGAGAATCGCGCGTAGACGCTGCACATCCAGCCCGGCCAGAGGGAAGGTAAAGCCCAGTTCGGGCAAACGCCTGCTTGGATTAATACCAGCGAGAGTCAGACCCTGGCCATCCAGATCGGTGTCGATCACCTGCTGCAATTGCGTCAGCGCCACCGCGCTCCAGTCGCTGCTAATGCCGTGGCCGCTCAGCCCCGGCTCCACCAGCTCAGCCAGCGACGCCTTGCCCCGCGCCCAATCTTCCAGAATCGCGTGCAGGCAAGTACCGGCCCGCGCACCCCGGGGGAAGGCGAAAAAGCCCGTGCCCGGCTCGCTGGCGTCCGGCAGCACCAGGCCGTCGCGGTCCGGGGCTTCCATGTGCATACCCGCCGCCAATCCCGAAAAGCTGCCGATGCGCCAGGCGCTGTGCAGGCTGCGCTGCAAGGTGGCGAGTTGCTGCGGGGCCGGGGCGCGTTGTTCGCCGGCGGCGTTGGCCTCGCTTTCACGCAACGGTTGAAGGGCCATCTGGCCTTGGCTGCTAGCGATCAACTGTTCGACTTCTGCACGCAAACCCTGCGGGCTAAGGCTTTGCAGATGGCCGGCGAGCTCGGCCAGAGCATCCTCACCGGGCAACGCGCGGCCGTGCAGCAGCCAGGCCAAGGCGCTGCTGTGCAGGCCGCTGTCGCCAAGGGTGCCGTCCTTTTTCGGTTTGCAGTCCACCGGCCCCCAGTGCAGCCACAGGCGATCGCGGGCGCGGGTCAGGGCGACGTAGGTCAGGCGCAGTTTCTCGGCGAAGCGCTCATGACGGGCGCGCTCGCGGTGCGTGTCGAGCTGCTCGCTACCGAGGTCCAGCAGCGGCGTGCCGTCGTCGGAGTGACAAGTGATGTCCTCGTGCTGACGCAGCAGCGCGCCGTCCCACAGGTAGGGGCAGAATACCAGCGGGTATTCCAGGCCTTTGGAGGTGTGGATGGTAACGATCTGCACCCGCTCGGCATCGCTTTCCAGACGCAGCAGGGCGTCTTCGCCATGGGCCTCGGCGCTGCGTTGGGCGTTGAACCAGGCGAGCAATTGCTCCAGACCCGGGCGTTGCAGGCTTTCGGTTTGTAGCAACTCGGCCAGGTGCAGCAGGTTAGTCAGACGGCGCTCGCCATCGACCAGGGCCAGCAGGCGCTGGGCCACCTGCTGCTCATCCAGCCAGGCGCGGAAGGCGCGCATAAAGCCTTGTTGCTGCCAGAGTTGGTGGTAGCGTTCGGCGGCTTCGCGCTCGCGGTCCCAGGCTTGAGCGTCCTCACTGCAGGCGGCCAGATCGGCGGCACTACGGCCCAGCAGACGGCTGGCAAGGGCATAACGCAATGCGCCCTCGCGGCCCGGTTCGGCGTAAGCCGCGAGCACAGCGGACAGTTCATCCGCTTCTTCGCTGTGCCAGACGTTTTCCTTACCCCGGCGCACGCTGGGCACGCCACGGGCGGCCAGCTCGGCAGCCACTTCGCCAGCCTGGCGGTGGCTGGCGACCAGCACGGCGATATCGCCACCTTTGAGCGGTATGCGAGTACCGTTCTGTTCAAAATAGGCTTGGCCCTGACTGCTGGCGCTTAGCACCGCCGCGATTCGCCGCGCGGTGTCGCGCGCCACCAATACCCCCGCTTCGCCCTTGCCCAGGTAGTCGTTATCCAGCCAGACCAACGCCAGCGGCGCGTCGGTTTCCTCCTCAACATTCGGCAACACCAACTTTGCTCGCGCCTTGCTGCTGGCACCGACCTGCTGATAGGCCAGCCCCTTCTCGGCAAAGGGCATGGGCCGGTCGAACAGCTGATTCAGCGCCGCGATCAGCTCAGGCGTGGAGCGGTGGTTGATGGCTAGGCTGTATTGCCTCGCGGCTTCGCTGCGCGCCTTGAGGTAAGTCGCCAGATCCGCGCCACGGAAGGCGTAGATGGCCTGCTTGGGGTCACCGACAAAACACAGGTCGCCGGCGTCCTGATAAATACGGTGAAACACCCGGTACTGCACCGGATCGGTGTCCTGAAACTCGTCGATCAGCGCCACCGGATACTGCGTGCGCAAGGTGCTGGCCAGGTGTTCGCCGCCATCGCCCTGCAGCGCTTGCTGCAGCTTGTTGAGCAGGTCATCGAAGGCCAGCAAGCGTTGCGCCGCCTTGCGCGCGGGCAGTTGTTCGTTGAGCTGATGGATCAGGCGTACCTGAAGATCGATCAGGCGTTGCTCGGCTTCGGGTTGCGCAGCATCGAGGGCATCGCAGAGTTCCTGCAGCGCGGCGGCCAGCGGATTGGCCGGCGCTTCGCAGCCCTTCTTGCTGGCCTTGTTCAAGCCTTCGCGGGCCAGGCGGCAGTGCGCTTCGGTCTTGCTGAACAGCGCGGCGGCGTCGCTGAAAAAACCGTCCAGCTCGGCCTGCCAGACGCTGAGTTTGGCCGCGGTGCACATATTGCTTTTGAAGCCGTCGAAGGCTTTCAGCTGCTCCAGCCAGGCCGTACTTTCGCCCTGCCAGAGACGCTGCGCCTGCTGCCAGGCGGCGCGCAGGGCGCTCATCTCACTGCGCGTACCGGGTTGCGGTTCGATGCGCAGGTAGGGTTTGCCCAGGTGGTTGCGCAAACGCTGGCGCAGAACCTGCGGAGTGATTTTCTGCTGCACCAGAAACGCTGCCCATTCGGCCTCGGCGCTGGCCAGTTCATGCCGCCAGAGGTCGGCGAGCAGGGCGTCGATAATTTCGCGGTCATCAAAGGTCAGCTCGTTGTCGAAGTCGCCACCCGCTTCAAACGCGGCATCCTGCAACGCGCGCTGACAGAAGCCGTGGATGGTGAAAATCGCCGCTTCGTCAAAGCCATGCACTGCCAGCAGCAAACGCCGGTGGCTGGCGGCATCCGGGTACTGGGCGTGCAGCGCATTGAGCAAGGCGTCGTCGCCTGGCCCCTGTTCGTACACCACCAGCAACTCGGCCAGGCGTTTGCGGATACGCTCGCGCAACTCGGCGGTGGCAGCGGTGGTAAAAGTCACCACCAGAATCTGGCTGACGTTGAGTTGCTTCTCCAGCAACAGGCGCGCGTACAGCGCGGTCAGGGTCCAGGTCTTGCCGGTGCCGGCGCTGGCCTCGATCAGCGAGCGGCCGGTGAAGGAGGAGGTTTGCAGATCGAGATTCATGCGCCCAACTTTTGCCCTGGAGTCACCAGGCAGGACTTGGTATCAATCATCACGCAAGTTCTCCCCGGTCAAGATCGCGTTGAGTCCCAGGTTGATATAGAAGTTGCAGCGGCCCACCTTGCGTTTCTCGACAAAACCGCTGGCAGCCAGCGCATCTAGGTACTTGGTGGCAGTCAACCGAGATACTTTGAGGTCACGCACGATGAACTCGATCTTGGTGTAGGGGTGGGTAAACAGGTTGTTGATCAGGTCCTGGCTGTAGAACCTGTGCTTGTCTCGAATTCGGTGCTTGTAGTCCATCAGCACCTGTTTGATGGCCTGAATAGTTTCTATCGCCTGACGCGCGGTTTCCTCGATGGCTGCAAGCATAAACAGCACCCAGCCCTCCCAACAGTCCTCTTCCCGCACCGCCTGTAGCAAGCGGTAGTACTCCGCCTTGTGCCGCACTATATAGCGGCTCAGGTAGAGCACTGGGATATCCAGCAGCCCACACTTGAGCAGGTAAAGCACATTTACAATGCGTCCGGCGCGGCCATTGCCGTCGTAAAACGGGTGGATACTCTCGAACTGGTGATGAATCAGCGCCATCTTCACCAAAGGGTCGGCATCGAAGCTCTCGTCATCGTTGATGAACTGTTCCAGATCGCGCATCAACTCGATCACCTCGGAGGCCGACTGTGGCGGGGTATAAACGACCCGGCCATGGCCATCCTTGAGTGTAGTGCCCGGCAAGCAGCGCAAGCCGGCATTGTTGCGCTCCAGTTCGGCTTGGATCTCGATGATCTGGTTGGTAGTCAGGAGGCCGGTCTTGCAGACACTGGCAAAACCGATACGCAGCGCTTGCCGATAACGCAGTACTTCTTTTGCCGCTAGGTTGTCACCCGACTCGGGGAAAGCATCATCTCGGAACAAGTCGTCATAAGTGGTGACGATATTTTCGATGGCAGAGCTGTCCTTGGCCTCCTGCATACCCAAGGTATTGATCAGGATGCCTTGGTGCGGAATAGACGATGCAACCCCCTTGAGCTCGGCCAGTACCCGACTAGTCGCGTTAAGCCTCCTCAGGATGGCGCGGGTCTCAAAACGTTCTGGGGCGAGGTTCTGTAGCGCCTGCATATCAGTCTTCCTAGTTTCCGTCATATGTAGAGCAAACTGTCGTTTGCTATACGGGCCAAGCACAATATGTATAGTTATCCGATTTTTCTATACATATCAAGAAGCATCTGTATAGCTAGTGGCACGTCTCGCTACAGATCCCGCCAGAGTATTTATGTACCTACATGGCAAGAAATATCCGTCACTCATCCTCCCCGCTGCCTTGCAGGGCATCCAGCGCCGGGCCGTAAAGCTGCTCGGCCAGCGTTTCAAAGCGCTCATCCAGCGCTTCACGGTCGCGAAAAGCCAGGGCATTCCAGGGGTCCTGGCCTTCGCCGGTCATAAAGTCATTGCCTTGCCACATCACCCGCGCTTCGCTGCGGGCGGCGTCAATTGGCTCTTTGCGCCCGGGGTTGCGCCATTTGCGGGCAAAGCCGTGGCTGCATTTGGCGAACAGTGGCAGCGGCTCGCACAGCACGCTTTTGTAGGCTTCGAGCCAGGGCAGCAGCAGTTCACGGGCATTGGCCAACGCGCCCAGACGCCATTCACTTTTCGGCGAGAGCAGACGGCTATCGCGGCTGATGTCAGGTGTGGCAGCGCAGTTAAGCAGTAGATGGCGCAGCCAGAACGGTGCCAGCTCCCAGGCGCCGAGATCACGCAGGCGGTAGTCGAACAGGCCCGCGCGGGTCACTCCATCCAGCCAGCCATGGATGCGTACACCGGCCACCTCCAGGTCCACCAGCAATGGTTGCGGCGCATCCTCCGGACGTTCATCGAACAGCGTCGGGGCGAAGGCGCGGATCGGCCCGCGAATCTGTCCCCAGTGCGCCTGGCCCAACTCGCCCACCGGTAACCAGCCTGACGCCGCCGCCACGGCGCGTTCCTGGCGTTCACTCCAACCGTTCTCGATGGCCTGCAAGGCCAACTGGCGCAGGCCATGCTGGCTGGTCCACTCGACGCTGAACGGCTCGTCACCGGCCAGAGTTTCCTCGCTCTGCGCCAGGCGCAGGCCGAGACGCTGTTCCAGCAGGTAGCGCGCCGGGTGTTTGAAGCAGTGGATCAGCTGGCTCGGCTCGATGCTGAGCGGAACGCCGCCCGGCAAATATTGATCCGGCTTATCCAACGGACTGGCAAAGGGCGTTGGGGTTTGCACCGCCTGACTCAAGCGCTGCGCAGCGTGGAACCAGGGCGCGGCAAAGCCGGCATGGCGGTTGCCGGCGAAGTTGCCGTGGGCGAAGGGCTGCAGCGGGTGGTGATGGGTGATATGAGCGCTGGCTTTTCCGCCGAGCTCGGACTCGTCGCGGCTAAAGCCCCTCCCACAACCACTTTCACAAACGGCGGTGAGGTCGACCACATCCAGCAGCTCGCTGACCAATACCGAAGGCGGCAGCTCGGCATTGCTGCGCGGGTCGCGGCCGACGTAGCTCAGGTACAGGCCGCCACGGGCCGAGAGCAGGGTTTCCAGCAGCAGGTAACGGTCATCCAGCCGGCGTGCACGGTCGCCACAGCGGGGCTTCTGGCTGATCAGGTCAAAGCCCGCTGCCGGGGTGCGGCGCGGCAAGGCACCGTCATCCAGGCCAAGCAGGCAGACCAGGCGAAACGGCAGGCTGCGCATCGGCACCATGGTGCAGAAGGTCACCGCGCCAGTGAGAAAGCCCGAGGCGGCGCTGCCCTGTTCCAAGGCGGCGGTCAGTTGCTGACGGATCAGCGCCAACTCGATCGGCCGTTCAACACCCGAGGCCTCGCCCTGCTCCTTGAGCGCGGCGCAGGCCTTGGACAGCAGCAACAGGGTGTCACCGGCCTCGCGCTCATCAAACAGCTGATCGATCAGCCCTTGCAGGGATTCGGCCCATTCACCCAGGCCGCGCGGCCGTTGCAGCCCTTGCGCCAGCGTAGCCAAACGCTCGACAAAACCAGCCAGGCGCCCGAGCAGTTGTGCCCTCCCTCCTTCCAGCGCATCCAGCGGCCAGTTGGTACCCAACAGTGGCGCAGCCAGACCGGCCAACTGCGGTGGCGCAGCAAAGCCCAGCAGCAGGCGATCCAGCCCTTGGCGCCAGGTAAAGGCTGCGTCGGCCGGCAGCCCCAGTTGCTCGCGGTGCGTTTCATCGCGACCCCAGCGCACGCCGGCTTCGCGCAGCCAGTCGCGCAGCAGCGGTAAATCCTCCGCCTCGATGCCGACGCGGCGGGCGATGGCCGGCTGTTCCAGCCAGGCGAGGATTTCCTCGGCGGCAAAGCGGCTATCGGGCAGCGCCAACAGGTTAAGGAAGGCTTCGATCAGCGGGATTTCCGCGCGCAGGCTGCGATCGGCCAGGCTGAAGGGAATACGCGGCACGCCCTCGCGCGGGGCAAACACCGCTTCGATATAGGGTGCGTAACGCTCAATGTCCGGAGTCAGCACCACCACCTGATCCGGGGTCAGACTGGGCTCGGCGGCAAAGCGGGCGAGTAGCTGGTCATGCAGGATTTCCACTTCGCGCAGCGGCGAGTGGGCGACGTGCAGCTCCAGCGAGCGGTCGTCTTCGCGCAGCCGCAAACGCTCATCAGCAGTGCGTGTGCGCAGGCGCAGGATGTCGTTCTGCAATGCCTGCAACAGGCTGGCATCGTGCAGGTCAGCGTCTTCGGAATACAAGCCGATTTCCTGACTGCCCTCGCTGGAGGCCAGGCTGAACAGTCTGTCGAAAAAGTCGCGCCCCTGCTTGCCCAGGCTGGCCAGCAGTGGGTGGCCAACATCCAGGTACCAGTCTTCAGGGCTGGCTTCGGGTTGCCGCGCCAGCTCTCGAATATCGCGAATCTCGCCCCAGGCTTCACGGCATGGGTTGAGGGCGAAAACAATTACCTGGGTGTGCCGCGCCAGGCCTTCGAGCACGCGCATATGGTGTGGCGGCAGCGAGCTGATACCGAACACCAGCATGCGCTCGGGCAGTTCGGCGATAGGTGTGGCGTCATACAGGCGGGTGAGCAGTTCTTCCAGCAAACGCGCGCGGTGCGGGTGGCCGTCACGGGTCAGCTCGCGCCACAGCAGCGCCTGCCAGGCTTCATCCGGGCCGAGGTCCTGCTGCTCATTGCGCTCCCAGGCGGCCAGCCAGTCGTCGCGATACAGCAGGTATTGGTCGAATACGTCGGCGATCTTCACGGCAAGTGACAAACGCCGCCGCTCATCGCCACCGTCCAGGTAATGCGCCAGACGCGGCGCCTCACTCAGGTGAGCCGGCTCGCACAGCCAGTCATACAAGCGCCAGCTCAGGCTGGTAGGGCTGAACGCCGACTGCTCCGGCAGTTGCCCCAGGCACAGGCGCGAGAGGTCCCAGACGAACTTGGCCGGCAGCTGCACCTCCAGCTGCATGGCAATGCCCTGCTTGCGCGCCAGCTCCAGGGTCAGCCAGCGCCCCATGCCCTGGCTCGGCACCACCACCAGCGCCGGGGCGAAGGGGTCATGCATGGGGGTGGCGAGCAGGGTGGTGGCCAGCTCGCCAAGGGTTTCCAGGTCAGGGGCGTGATAAAGCGTCAGCATCAGAGGGAGTCGCTTCCGTTCAGTAGCGGGCAAGGTTATCAGCTCACGCAGCCTGGCGGGATTGCACGACAGGCTGTGTCGCGCGCTGGCGCGCAGCGCCAACCCCAGCTAAAGCTAAATACAGGGTCTGCGCTTCTACACGATGGACCTTTATAACAAGTAAAAGCCGCGCGTCACGCTGCAACCGGGCTGACGCGCCAGGGAGCAGCACCATGCTCACCCTGCTGAATCTGCTGTCTGCCGTCGCCTTGCTGATCTGGGGCACTCATATCGTCCGTACCGGCATCCTGCGGGTGTATGGCTCGCACCTGCGCAAGGTGCTTAGCCATAACGTCAGCAAGCGCCCGCTGGCCTTTGCCGCCGGCATCGGTGTTACCGCGCTGGTGCAGAGCAGCAACGCCACTGCATTACTGGTTACCTCGTTCGTTGCTCAGGGGCTGATGGCGCTGACTCCGGCACTGGCGATCATGCTCGGCGCGGACGTCGGTACGGCGCTGATGGCGCGGGTGCTGACCCTTGATCTGAGCTGGTTGAGCCCGCTGCTGATCTTCCTCGGCGTGATCTTCTTTCTCTCGCGCAAACAGACCCGCGCCGGCCAGCTCGGCCGCGTGGCCATTGGCCTGGGGCTGATGCTGTTGGCCCTCGAGCTGATCGTCGCTGCCGCCACGCCAATCACCCAGGAGCAAGGTATCCGCGTGCTGTTCGCCTCACTGACCGGCGACCTGCTGCTGGATGCGCTGGTCGGCGCGCTGTTCGCGCTGATTTCCTATTCCAGCCTGGCCGCCGTGCTGCTCACCGCAACCCTGACCGGTGCCGGCCTGATCAGCCTGCCCGTGGCCATCGGCCTGGTGATTGGCGCCAATATCGGCAGCGGCGTGCTGGCCTTTCTCACCAGTAGCCTGCAAACCCCTGCAGGGCGGCGCGTGGCCCTGGGCAGTCTGCTGTACAAGCTGATTGGCCTGCTGCTGGTGATGCCGCTGCTCGACCCGCTGGCCAACTGGCTGGACAGCCTGAACTGGCGCCCCGAAGAGTTGGTGATCGGCTTTCACCTGCTCTACAACGGCCTACGCTGCCTGCTGATGCTGCCCACGGTCGGGCTGATGGCGCGCTTCTGCAACTGGCTGCTGCCGGATCGCCCGGATGAGAACGGCGTCGCCCGCCCGCGCCACCTCGACCCTACAGCGCTGGCCACACCGAGCCTGGCGCTGGCCAATGCGGTGCGTGAAACCCTGCGCATCGGCGACCTGATCGAGACCATGCTCAACCATCTACTGGAGGTGCTGCAGGGCGGACATACGGCACTTAGCAAGGAACTGCGCCGCCTCGATGATGATGTCGATGCGCTCTACAGTGCAGTGAAACTCTACCTGGCGCAGATCCAGCGCGAAGCCCTGAGCGACCACGACAACCGACGTTGGGCAGAGATCATCGAGCTGGCGGTCAACCTGGAGCAGGCCGGCGACATCATCGAACGCATGCTCGGCAAGGTGCAGGATCAGAAAACTGCCCAGCGTCACTCCTTCTCCGATAGCGGCCTGGCAGAGCTGGCCAATCTGCATCAACAACTAACCGCCAACCTGCGCCTGGGCCTGTCGGTATTTCTCTCCGCCGACAAGGAAAGCGCGCGCCAACTGCTGCGTGAAAAGCGCCGCTTCCGCGCTCAGGAACGCCGTCTGGCCCACGCCCACGTCAGCCGCTTGCACCATCAGGTGGTGCAGAGCATCGAAACCAGCGGCCTGCATATGGAGCTGATCGCCGATATGAAACGCCTCAACTCGTTGTTCTGCGCCAGTGCCTATGTGGTGCTGGAAAGCAGCGAGACAGGGGCACTGCACAGTCAGGACATAGCGGGTGAGTAATCTGCCGCGGGTTAGCCTCGGGCGAACGATGGATTCTAGCCGCCGTTATCGAGCAAAAATTCCAGTTCGACGAGCCTGTCGATGTTCAGCTCCATTGGGCAGGTGTAGTACATCGGCGAGCCAATATGCTTGCCCTGCATATCGCAATGCGCGGTGCGATAGATAAGCCAGGCCTTCTGCGCCTCCTCGAGCTGCTTGGCATCTTCCGGCGAAGCTTGTTGCAGCGTGAGGTATAGGCGCTGGTAAGTAAGGTTCATCTGTTTCTTCGCAACATCCGAAACACCCTCAGCGCAGGCTGCAACCAGGCTGTTAGCAAGCCCCTCGCTAGTCTCCAGGCAGTCATTGTAGCGAGCATCCAACTCATCGCTGCTAGCGGCATTTATCTGCGGAGCCAGTAGCAAAGAAGCACAGATCAACAGAGCGCATCGGTTATGCATGGGTAACTCCTGAAACAGATGGGGCCGCTATTGTGGCCCATCGTCGATCACTTCTCGGCAGCGATACGCTGGCGGATATGCGCGGCGCGATCGGCCGAGCCTGGGTGGGAGTCAAACATGCTGCTGTCGCCACCGCCGAGCTGAGCCAGCTTGTCGAAGGCACTGGCCAAACCCTGCAGCGGAATATTGCGCTGTTTCAGCAGATCAAAAGAGAAGTCATCGGCTGCGCTTTCCTGAGACGGGGAAAACTGCGCGTTGATCAGCGCCTCACCCAAATCACCTAGTTGCGAGTTGGACAACGCCATGGCGGCACTGTTGCCGGAAGAGGCAATTGCGCCACGAGCCACCGAAGTAGCGTAGGCCGCTTGCATCGCCTTCTTGGTGTGGCCGAGGGCAACGTGCCCCATCTCGTGGCCCAGCACGCCTTCCACTTCGTTGTCGTTCATCAGGTCCATCAGACCTCTGTACACACGCACGCAACCGTTGGCCATGGCCCAGGCGTTGACTTCGTCAGTCAGGTAAACCTTGTAAGTAACCGGCGTCCCGTTGACCTGGCTGCCGAGGTTGCGGGCAATCGTTTCCAGGCGTTTGCTGTAGGTGCTATCGGCTGGCGCGATTGGCGACTGGGCGTCCATCTGCACACAGGCATCGTCAGCCATGCTCTTCACTTCAGCATCGCTGAGAGTGACAGCCTGCATGGTTTGCAGCCCGGTGCTAAGCATGGCGTCAGGGCTCATGTTCTGGCAGCCGGAAAGCAGGGTGGCGAGCGCGAGCGCGGAAAGGGAGAACTGCAGTTTCATGGTCATCGTCCTTGAGGATTGAGGCAATGGAGTAGCCGAGAGGCAGCGGCGTCCCGGCCGGCGCGGCATTGTCGGTGATATGCGCAGCCCCAAAGCGAGACACGTCTCACACTCTGCAGCTTGGCTCAGGCGGCCAATGCCTCAGCATCCAGACGCCCTTGCGCCATAAGAACAGCGGTGCGGCCTAAAGCGCGCAAGGAAGCTGGCCTACACCACCAACCCTTAGTTGGGTTGAGACAACCCGGCGCATAGGCTTTAAGTTGGCGTGCGGCATTGCAACAGTTTTGCCATCAATGACCGCTAATACTGCTCAACTCCAACAACAAAAGAGCGCCTTCCCTATGAAAACCCTCACCTCCCTGGCCGTTGGTCTAGGCCTGGCTTTTAGCGCCAGCCACGCCTGCGCCTGGTCGCAACCTACACACAAGAATATCGTCAAGGACGCCCTGGCCTTCCTCAACTCGGCGCACGCCACGCCCGAGATGAAACGCGCCTACCAGTTCTACGTCGGCGCCGCCGGCAGCGAAGCCCGCGCGGGGGAAATCCTCGGCCAGGCCGCCTACGACGTCGATGACTTCCAGGACACCCGCCTGGGCGGTTGGTGGGTCGGCTACGAGCACGCGCCGGTGTATGGCGCAGCGGCCTCCATCGTCAATTACACGTCCTACTGGCACTTTATCAACATGGCCCGCCAGGGCGACGCCCACGGCAACGACCACGGCGGCTACGACTACCGCTACAGCAAGGTGGATGGCAGCTGGAGCGGCGACGTTGACTGGTACGCCATGGTTTACCTGTACAACCGCGAGCTGAAGAAAAGCGACTTCGACACTACCGAAGCGCATTACCGTCAGGGCACGTCCTCCAACGGGCAGACGCACTACGGCGACTTCCAGACAGCGGCCTTCCAGCCTATCGATAACCTGGCCAAATACTGGTTCGATCAGTTCAAGAACGCACCGTCCCTGCAAACCATCGGCTACTCGCTGCACACCACCGGTGATGTGGCGCAGCCGCACCATGCCTGGGTCACCTCGGGCAATGGCCACTCCGGCTGGGAAGGCTGGGTGGACGATCATTACTTCAGCGAAGGCCTGAACAATATGGCGGCAGTGGCCAATCGCGTCGGCAGCTATGACGCACAGAAGCCGATCCGCGATCTGCTGACCCAGACCGCCCAGGTCGCCTATCAGCGCCCCGAGCCGCTGTACGACACCAGCTACGCCACGCGCCTGCGGGTGGCCAAGGAGCTGATTCCGGAGTCCATCGCCCTCACCGTCAGCGTGCTGACCAAGGGTGCCAACACCTTCTATGGCCAGGGAGGCCTGTAAGGTGCGCGGGCTTATCCAGCGCAGTTTGCTGGTACTGGGGCTGACCGGCATTTGCCTGTCAGCCCTGGGCAGCCAGGACATGTGCATCAACGGTGAACGCCTGCCCGGCAAGAGCATCGGCCTGCTGGAGCAGGCCATGACCCGGGTCAAATTCAATACCGACCTGCGCCTGCTACGCACGGGGCTGGCAGAAAACCACCTGCTGGCCCGCGAGGTGGAAGCCGAGCTGAGCAGCAAATACCGCAGCGATCTGGATGCGCTGGTCGAGCGCGAGGCGGCCAACCTGATCGAGCAAGTTTATGGCCGTCAGTTCGACCACGATGTACGGCCCTTTCTGCGCCAGCCACAGGCGCTGAGCAGCGCGCGCCTGCGCCAGGTGCTGACTACGCAAACGCAGGGCGTAGTGCTCGATAGCCTGCAATTGAGCCCCCAACAGCAGGCCGACGCCGCGCAGGTACAGCTAATCAGCTGGCAGTTCCCCGGTCAGGCCGAACAACGTCTGAACCTGCTGGAGCTGTATCAGGGAGACAACGTACAAGGTCGAGTGGAGCTGCAACAGGGCAACCTAGTGTACCTGGCCGAACAGGTGCGCCAACAGGCGCTGCGTGACTACCTCTGGTATCAACTCGGAGAGAAAGGCTTTAGCGCGGAAGAACAGGCCGGCATCCGCCAGCTGGTGCGCGACAAACTCGTCCGCCACAAGTACCTGCACCAGCTTGGTCTGCATAACGACTTCCACCATGAAACCGCCAGCCTGCGCGAGCGCGCCAGCCAGATCAGTGATGCGGATGCCGAGGCCTACTACCAGCGCAACCTGCAGCTCTACCTCAACGTTACCCAAGTGCAGGCCAGCCATATCCGCCTGGCCGATCAAGCCAGTGCCGACCGGGTGTATGCCGAACTGCAAAAGGGCTTGAGCTTCGATGAAGCCGTGCGCCGCTACTCACTGGCCGATACCAAGAGCCACACGCCACCCGGCGACCTCGGCCTGATTCGTCCGCAGGATGCGCAACTGGATTTTCTGCGCAAGACCGCACTGCTGCAAAAGGCCAATAGCATTTCCCAGCCGATGCTGATCGACGGTACATTCGAGATCGTCCAGGTGCGCAGCCGTGAGGATAAGCAACTGCCGCTTAGCGACCCCAGCGTGCGTTATGAGGTCAACCAGGCCGTCGCCAAGGAGCAGCTAACCCAAGCCTTCCAGGCTCGCGTCGACGCCCTGCTGACCAATGCCAAGGTAGAAGGGCTATGAAGGCCTGGCTCGGCATCGGCCTGCTTGGGGTGATCACTGCAGTGACCATCGTAGTTGTGCGCACGCCCCAGGCCGACACCGCGCCAGCCGTTGCGCCACAATCCTCAACGCCATCTAACCAGGCCATTCGCTCGCCAGAGATACCCGCCGCGCTGCCAACACAGCAACCAGTAGCAATCCCAGCGCCGGCAGAAAAGCCGATGGAAGAACCGCCCAACGAAGCGCAATTGAATGCGCAGGAAGCGCAAATGCTGATCCAGCTAATGGCCGACCAAGGCGACCCACGCAGCCCGGCCCTCGGCCAACTCAACCCCCGTCAACCCGCGTCCGCCGCCCAACTGGCCGACCCGGCGCAGTACAACGCCTTCGAAGAACAACAAACCCGTGATCAGATAATGGCCTACGCCAGCGGTGTCCAACAAATCCCCGCCATCCGCGAGCGCATCGAACAAGCCGCCCAATCAGGCGAACGCAGCCAAACCGAACTAGACGAAGCCCGCGCCGCGCTGGAGCAGCTGGAAATGCTGCAGAGCAAACTGCAGAGGGAAAGGCCGGAGTTAATGCCGGCCTCAGCAGAATTACCCTGAGGGCACTTGGCCTGAACACAGAACTGAGCTGGAAATCTTGCAGGGTTATGCCCTGCACACGGCTCACAAACAAACGCCCCATTAACGGGGCGTTTGTTCAGGAGTACCGAGCGTCGATTAGGGTCGCTTAGTGAAAAAGGGATATCGTGATTAAACTGTTCCCCAGTCACTTGGTTGACCACCACCATGCGTGCCTTGTAATCACCGGCTGGAAACCATTTCGGAATGAATAAACCGTTTTGTACCGTGGCCATGCTGGCTCCCGGCTGCAAGCTCACTGAGTGGCTCTGGCGTAACGGAAACCCCGTGCCATCGGGCAAGTCGACGGTGATCCAGGTATAGAGATTCAGCGGCACGTCACCACTATTTTGAATACCACGGTAATAACTGAGGTATCCACCATTAGCCGATACGGAGGTCGGATAACCGGGTACCAACTTGAAGGTCACTCCAATGCTCTGCGCAGGCGGCGTTTCAAGGTCGCTTGGGTCCTCATAAATCAGGACATTACTGAGTGCTGCAGCGCTGTCATTGCATTGAGTTGCCCCGCCCTTCCAAGGTGAGAGGGTCATGCGCACGCTGGTAAGGTCAGGACTACCGAAGGTGCCGCTGTATACCGGATTGCCATTAATCGAAATTTCCAGCTGATCGCTCGCCGCATCCACCCGAGCCAGTACACGGTACTTCGTCTGGTTGGAAAGACTGGAAAGCGTTGCTGATTTGCCGAAATTGAATAGCTGGATGCTGTTCTGACCGCCATGCATGGACAGGCTACGGGCACCATAGCCTGTACTGTCCAGATGCACGTTAAAGGCACTCTCGCTGTTGTTAAGCATGCTCGGGAACATATCCCAACTGACGTAGGCCATCGTCAGCCCTGTCGGGAGATTGAACTGGATCTGGTCATAGCTGCAGCCCGGGGCATTGAAAACCGCCCAGCTGCCCAGCTGCCCAGCTGCCCCGCGAAGCCGGAACGCATCTCCACTGCGCCCATGGTTACCCGGCTAGGCGTATGCGGGGTACCGTCAACAACGATGGACTGCCCTTCGATATTTGGCGGCGAGGCAAAGCGAGCATCGTATAAAACAGCTGAATAGGAAAACTGGCTGAACAGCGCCAAAGAAAGAATCGCAAGTAATGGTTTTGTACGCATCGATATCATCCATGTTGTGGTTGCTGAGAAAACACTTAAATCCTTCCGTGCTGGAGCTTACTTTAACTAAAGTAGCCTGCACATCAACAGCTCATTAAAAAACCCTACCGACCCGCTCTCAACTTTCTCCCCAACAAGAAAGCAACCACCGAGCTCTCGACAACAGGGCGGATTTATTTTCGACTAATGGTGCAAGCCAACAAACAAATCTGCCCCTTTACTTGTCATATACAAGATATTGTCACAGATACCGCACATGCTGACTCATCAGATTAGGGCGGGAGAATGCGTCGAGTTTTTGGATGCGGATTAGCAACTCATCGATGACGTTCTTATAAGTTTCCTTATCCATATCGCGCCAATATCTGGGATTGCGACCCGTCAAACGGTCATGTTCGGCGGTTGTTGGGTCAAGCGGGCGGAATTCCTCCCAGGTGGGTATTTCCGGCAACGGATGGCTGATATCCATATAGTTCTGCCACATATCCCAGAGCGCAAAACAGGCCTGTTCCGAACTCTGCAAACCGATGACTGACTTGAAGTCGATGGCTACGGGCTGATAGCGATGCACCAAGTGCAGGGAGTACTGCGGCAGGCCTTGGCGACTTGGCAGGATATGTACGCAGGCGTCGAATTCATAAAATGGCCGAACGAAATCGCCGTCAATACCTAGATGTGAAAACTGTCCGGGCTTACGCGCAAAAACAGTGACCTGGCCGGTTTGTCGATTAAGCTCCCAGAGCGGGCCTTCTGAGGGTTTTAAGATCCAATGACTGGGAAGCCGATATATAGCTATGTGACCTATTAGCCAACAAGAGAGTGTGGGAATAAAAACCCAGCACGCTGAAGTTACTAGATCATCCACAGCCTCACGCAGTCCTCCTGCTATCTTTATCTCCATGTATGCCATTATCGGAACAAATATAAAAAAATACAGGGCAGCTCCGATTAAAGTAAGCGCCCGGCCCAGCCCCCACATATATAACCATATTTGCGTCCAAAGCGATGCATGTGCTCGCCGGTAACAAAGATGGTTGCAGGAGTTATGAAAAATGGCTTCATTGCGCTGCCGAATACCGGGATTCTTTCGCTCATCTTCTTCCAAATCCCGTAACCGTTCTGGTGAGTAGTCATCGATAAAACTGAACGGCGCTATATCTTCCGTATCACCCCAAGGCAAAGTTGTTGTCAGTAATCCTGCATGCTTACGGATTTGCGGCGACTGATTAGGGATATGCCGGGAGTCATAGGCACCTTCGGCATAGTGGGTGGTGACAGCCGTATTCATAGCAGGTGCAGCCTCTTAGTTCTGATTACTTTGTTCATCGGCCCAGAAAGCCTGTTGAGTTGCCGTGTAATTAGGTTTGCCATGCTCACTGGCATTGAAACGCAGGGGGGCTACCGGTGGCGGGGCAGGGAAATGCCACTGCTGCTTACCATCATCTGCAATCACCTGCGCACGTACGGCCCAGCTATAGCGGTGAATGGTAATGCTAATGCCGCTGCGCTGGGCGGGTGGGGTTGGCGGCTGCCGTAGATACAGATCGAGCCCCGCCGGGGTCTGCTCTTGATACAACAGATAAGCGGGTTTGGGCTTGGCCTTATCCGCATGCAGGCTGGTGTCCAGATAGAAATTCTGCCCCGGCAGCAGCTCCACAGTTTCCACCATACGATCCCCCCTTGGGCTGGGAGAGCTGCGGTGTAAGCGCTGCCAAATGCCAACACGCATCTGACTGGCCCCCAGGGAGCTGATTAGGCCCGGTAAGTTGCTGGCAATCTGGATACGTATATTGGCTTCGCGCATGGCTTGGTGCCTGGCCTCCTGGCCGGGTATGGGATAGCTGCTACGAGCTTTGGCTTGCTCGGGGTTGGCTTCAACCTGTATGTGCACGCCGGCAAACAAACCGACCAGGCGATAGAAGGCCTCTTTCTCATCCAGTAGATGGGCTGGGCGCACCGTGTCTATAAAAATGCCGGGCTGATCCTTACCGAACGGCCCCAGCTTAAGCCACTCCTCGACTGGGGTATCGTCCAGCCACCAGACCAGGGCTGCCCCCGCCAGGGTCAGAGCCAGGCCGATGGCGATCATCCAGCCCGCGGGCCCCAGTGCCAGCAAGGGGGCGCCGGCCGCAGGACCAACCATAAAGGCGCTGGCGAAGGTGGCGACACCGCCGGCGGCCATCAGGGCATAGCCCCAACCCGCATCGTCGCCCAAAGCAAATTCATTGATCGAATCAGAGATATTCAACCCGGTGAACAGAACCGCGCCCACCGCCCCTAGGGTCATTCGCGTAGTGACATTGGCGGCAAAGAGGTTGCCCACCGCAAGTCGGTTACGAAACAGAGTGCGATCCAAGCCCGCACTCAGCGTTCGCATAACTCTCGTATCATGGGCCACACGCTCGGCAAGAAGCTCAAGCGCTAGACCTGCATCATAAAGGGCACTGAACACACCAACACCAGCGCGAAGTCTACTCCGACTACGAAAAGTCACCTCCAAAGAGGCCCATTCGGCCCGCACATTAAACAACTCAAACATCATCATCAGCGGCGGCATGATCGGCGAGTTAAGTGTGCGATATACCCCACTGCGTAACCGTGCCTGATAGGCCCGGTTAGCTTCATTCAAACTCGTTTGCTGCCGGTTAAGGTTCTCTTGTGCCTGGAAGAGTTCGCGCAATTGCTGGTAGAGCCGCTCCAAGCGCTGGGTGGTTTCATGACGAACCGGTAATACCACCAGTAAATGTTCCTGTTTACCGGCGGGAAGGCCCGCGGCTCTGGCCTCGCTGGCATTGCTGGTAGCGGTTACACCGCCCTGCCCGTCGCGCACGGTGCCATTCATGCGCGTTCCTGGGCCGGTTGTTGTCATGCCCAACAGGTCGGGGCGCACTATGTAGTGGTCACGGGTATTGACTCGGCCACTGCGTTCGAAGCGCATTGCGCCCAGGGTTTCGGGAAGCATGGTGCGAGCCAGTTGAAAGCTTCTGGCTTCATATATGTTCAATCGGGCCAAGCGGGCGTCATTGCGCAGCACCTCCTGGCTCTGGCCTACACTACGGCCGGAGGTGTCCACTTCTGCCGTCGCCTGATTGACTCGGCCTTGGGCAGTGGTGACGGCGTTTTCCGCTGCCTTCAAGATACCCTGCAATACACCCAGTACGCTCATAAGTGCGTTAATCGAGCTCTTGAAGCCGAGCAAGCTCTTGAAGTCGCCCCGCTGGGCGGCAGCGATCAGAACAGCGGCTTCCAGTAGTTGCACCTTGTCTGGCTTGGGCAGTGCGGCGTTTTCCAGTGCAGCAAGTGCCTTTGGACGCAAACGACCATCGCCCAGGTTCTCTTCCTTGCCCGCTGGGCTTTGGTAGGGCGCCATGCAGATCTGTTGGTCAGCTGTTGGCCAGAGCATCGCATTTAAGGGATGACGATTGTTGTCGGCGATATCGAGAAGGAGCTTTTCCTGATCGGTGGCCTTGCGTCGAAAGCTGAGGTTCAGCGGGTCATTCAGTCGCTTGGCCATGCTGGCCATGCATTGCCCGGTCAGGGCGAAAGCGCCCAAGTAGTCGAAACCGTCCAAGCAAAACAGATCACCCAGGGTCTGTTGGTTGGACGGCTCTTTAAGGCAACTCGCCAGACACCTACGCGCCTGACCATGAGCGATTTGAGCATGATGACCAAGCGGCTCGGCAAGAATATGCCTGATGCGTTCATGGCCCTCCGCATCCAGCGCCTTGGCGCTGCTGCTCAGGGGATTGGTTTTGCCGTCGATCCGCAACGGCAGCACGAAATTGCTCACGAGCAGTGCACTCGCATAGTGGGGCTGAAGGCTGGCGCGTTCGGCGGCCAGGCTCACCGCTGCTTGGGCGGCTTCAATGCGGTCGCGCAATTGACGCATGCGGTATACCGCGTCCTCCACCAACAAACCGGCGATTTGCCGGGTGCGAGCATCGGCTAGCGCATCGGCAACAGCAGGTTGTGCCTGCCAGTTCTTAACGCTTTCTTCGAGCTTTTCTTTCTGCTTTGTTTGCTGGGTTTTGTCTTGCGATGGACGCATCGCCAGCAGTTTGCGCTCCAGGCAAATCGCCAGCGGGTCAAGCTCCGGTGCTTTGCGCAGATGGGGAGCGCGTCCGGCTTCGTAACCGTCGACAAGCTTCTGCGCTGTTTGGTAGCACTTCGCCGGATAGCCGCCGGCAAGATCATGTAGATAGTGCGTGGGATGATCGAATTGCGGTTCGTACAGAGGTTCACGCAGGCGCTGCGGTTCTGTCAGATTCAAGGGGAAGATTCGATTGTTCAAGCTACGGCGGCGCGCTTCGGCTTCTGCGGCAGGCTGCATGGCAGATGCATTCTGACTGAGAATGGCCAACAGTAATCCCTGAGCCAAGGAACGCCCGTCAGGGCCAGCACCGAGCTTTTTAAACTGCTGAGCGGATGCCTGCATATTGAAACGCTGGCAACGCTGGGCGCGCAGCTTAGTGTCCTGTTCCAGGCGGTGCAGGCGAGCGGCAGGCAGTTGCACCTCGGCAAAGGCAAGTTCAACGTCGCTCACTTGATCGCGATTCCAGCGGGCCGGCAGCCAGATTTCTTGCAAGCCTTTACCGCAAGCATCACGTGGGCCGATACAGAATCCGTCCTGTTGGCGAAAGGCTTTTACGTCTATGTCGTGATAGGTGTTCTTACCTTCGCTCTGACGGATTTCGAGTTCGCGCCAGAGCTTGCCGCGGTAAAAAACATAGAGGTAGCCGGGCCTGGCTAGGACAGGGATGCCTTGATCCTTTTCGTTCGTGCTACTACGCATGGGCGTTAGAGGCACAATCGGTACGATCTGATTCCATTGCTGATCGACTTGCCTTGGCGTGGCCTTGGCATCATTCATCAGTGGCAGGAATAGGGGGCCACCTTTTTCCGTTTCAACTTCCAGCCAAAGGTGGCGGGTTGGTTCATTGTCCCAGGGCCAGATATGCAGGGTACTGCTAAAGGCCGGGGCGACCAGCGGCTCCAACTTGCGGCGTTTGGTCAGCGCCTCCTGCTGCTGGTTGTCGGTTTCATCGTAGATGACGATTCGCTGTCCTGGCGGGTGATCCTTGCCGATGACTTCGACGATCAGCTTGCCGGCCTCGCAGGCCGGACCACCGCTCAGACTTCCAACTTTTGCAGTCATGCGTGGGACTCCTTGAGTGTCGGCGATACTTCCAGGTAGGCACGCAACTGCTGTAGTCGCTGCTGCGTGTCGCCGGCAGGGGGGATTGGGTGAGTGGCGTGGTCAGGATATTGGGTGCGCAAA
This sequence comes from Pseudomonas anguilliseptica, assembly GCF_900105355.1. NCBI lineage: Bacteria > Pseudomonadati > Pseudomonadota > Gammaproteobacteria > Pseudomonadales > Pseudomonadaceae > Pseudomonas > Pseudomonas anguilliseptica. Next base: position 1,711,439 of record NZ_FNSC01000001.1, on the reverse strand, counting down.
TCGAGATAAGCCTGCAGAGCGTCAGCTTCATCGAAGCTGGCGGCCAGTCCCTGCTGCAGGTAATCCCAGGCCAAGCTAAAGGGCATTCCGGATTGGCCTTGTAGCCACTCGTAGGTGAAGTGTTCGAGCTGCTGGCGCTCTAACGCGTTGGTCTGCTGCTGGTTGAGCGGCATCAGTAGCGGTTGTTCGGTCACAGCGGTGCCATTGAGATTGCTCAAGCGGTGCCAGTGGCTCAGGCCTTGGGCGCTGTCGGCCCAGGTGCCGCCATGCCAGATCAGTTGCTGAATAGGCCCTAGCCAGGGCGTAACGCTGTCCGCATCGCAAGCGGGAAAAAAGTAACTGGCGACGCGTGGGTCGTAGTAGCGCAGCAGGGCTTTACGATTGCCATCGAAGCTGACAATCAGCATGCGCCTCAAATGCGCCAATAGCTCTTCGAGGGGTTGCGGGCTGCTCAGAAGCAGGCCGCGCCATTCGTTGGGTGCATTGCGGTATTCATCAAGCAGAGCACTGCCGGACAAGCATAGGAGCAGTGGACCTTGCTCCTGATGAGCCGCCAGATCGGTATCGGCGAACAGATAAATGGGCTCTGGAGCTTGCTCCAGGGCATAGACGCGCTCTAGCTTTTCATCGCCGTTTTCCAGTAGCAAATAGGTTTTCCCGGTCACGCCTGGGAAGCCCTGCTGAATACGCGTTGTCATACTTGTGACTCCGCCTGAAGTGCGGCGCGACACGGACAGTTGGCCAACGGACATTGCAGCGGTGTACCGCCTTTAGGCTTCTGGCAAAGCTCGACCAGCGGGCTGTTGGCCAAGCGCGCCTGCTTGAGCCTGTGCTCAAGCACGGCGCCGGGCACATCCGCATCCGCCGGTTTAACCATCCCCGGTAGTATGGGCGCCGCCCCCGACCCACTTCCCGGCGCGCCGCCGGAGTTGATTTTGATGATCGGGCCGACCAGGGTGATGCCGCTGGCATCCAGCTTGATAAAGCTGCCGGCGGCTTTTAAGGTCAGTTCGCTGCCGGCTTCGAGTACGACTTTCTGACCGCTGGAGAGATGGATCTCTTGGCCTACGTTGATAAATTGGCCGGTGCCGATCTTGATATGCTGGTTGTTGCCCACTGTCAGGTGGTCGTTGGCTTTGATTTCGCTTTTGCGGTCGGCGTGAGTGGTGCGGTGTTCTTCGGCTTTGAATTCGCTGTAGCTGTTGGCCTCGACGGTGTCGTGGCGCTCGTTGCCGATGCGGATTTTCTGGTCGTGCTCGATGTTTTCATCCCAGTCGCGCTCGGCGTGGATGTAGATCTGTTCGGCGCCCTTTTTATCTTCGATACGCAGTTCGTTATAGCCACCACCGCCGGGGCTGCTGAGGGTTTTGAACAGGCTGCGGGTTTTGTTCGTCGGCAGATCGTAGGGCACCACGTGTTCGGCGTGGTACAGGCAGCCGGTGACCAGCGGTTGATCGGGGTCGCCTTCGAGGAAGGTGATCAGCACCTCCATGCCCACGCGCGGGATGGCGATGCCGCCGTAGCGGTCGCCGGCCCAGCTTGAGCTTACACGCAGCCAGCAGCTGGTTTTGTCGTCAGCCTGGCCTTCGCGGTCCCAGAAGAACTGCACCTTGACCCGACCATATTGGTCGCAGTGGATTTCTTCACCCGCAGGCCCGGTGACCACCGCACTTTGGCTACCGAGGATGCGCGGTTTCGGATGATTAAGCGGCGGGCGATACAGCACGGTCCAGGGCGTGGCGGTAAAGCGGTTGCGGTAGCCCTGCTGGAAACCATCGCTGACTTCGGTGTGGCTGGTCACCGACTCTTCCAGCACCTGCGGCTGTTTGCCTTCGTGGTGGATTTCAGTGAGCAACCAGAGGTCGTTCCAGCTGGCGCGCGGGTGCTCGGTCAGCGCCAGAAAGTGGCCGCTGACCAGCAGCGGCTGATCGCCGTCGCCCTGCGCCAATTCGAAGTCGTGGCGATGGCGTTCCAGACTGCGCTGGCTGAGGTGTTTGCCGCGCTCGCGGTCGACAAAACGGCCGGGGTAGTCGTAATCCTCAAGATCGGGTTTGAACGCGCTCTTGGCGTCCGCCTCCATCAGCAGCTTGGGTTTTTCGAAGTCATAGTCACGGCGGGTCACCCGGCTCGAGCGGGTTTCCACGCGCACGCCGAAGCGCTTGATCACCGGTTTGTCAGCGACCAGGCCGCTGTCTTGCTGATAGGCCGTTGGCGCGAGTTTGGGGAAGGCTGTTTGGTCGTCGCCAAAGGTCAGTACGTGGCCTTGTTCGCTGTGCTGGAAGTGGTAGTGGATACCTTCTTCCTCGCACAGGCGCTGGACGAAGTGCAGGTCAGATTCGTCGTACTGCACGCAGTACTCACGCTCGGGGTAGATCGAGCCGAGCTGGAATTGGTAGGCGTTGGCCTGAATGCCGTGCTCTTGCAGCACTTGGCTGATGATCTTCTCCACCGTCAGGTGCTGGAAGATGCGTTGGTTGGTGCGATGCGCCAGGTACGCCAGCTGTGGGCGCAAGGTCACGTGGTATCGGGTCAGGCGTTTACCAGACTCGCCCTGGGCGACGCGGTAGATCTGCCCGTGAATGCCGTGGCCGGCCTGATCGAAGGCGAGAAAGGCGGCCTGATGCAGCAGGCTTTCCAGATCCAGGTCAGGACGTTCGCTGACCAGTTCCAGTTCGAACTCGAAGGGCTGACTGATCGCCTCGCGACCGTTGAATTCGAGCACCTGTAGATCGTGGCTAACGCCTTCGATCGTCAGGCTGAAATGCGTCTGGTTGGCGGCGGCGAACATTCGTTGTTCCTCTTGTTTCGTTCCATGAATCAAACCACTGCGCATTTCTAACCCAGGCTTGGCCTGGCAGCCGTGCCTGTTCGCGATTTTGCGCGATGCCTGTCAGTGTTTGGCGACGCAGGTCTCACTAGAAACGCTTCGGCCAGGACAAGCCTGGCCGAAGCGGTATTACGCGAACTCAGCCAATGCTTAGGCGGAGATCGGGGTACGCCAGTCGTCGGAGCCGGAAGTGCCGGAGACTTCGTGGGTCCAGACGATTTTGCGGTAGGTGAAGTACACGTCTTCGAGGTGGGTGAAGTGAGACATGTTCGGATCCTGGCAGTTCGGCATACGCGACTGCACGTCAACGATCACGGCATCTTCCAGCTCGATGGTGAAGTAGTGCTCTTGAGTACCGGTGGAGGAAGTGCGGTACCACTCCAGACGGCACTTGTTCAGACGCTCACCGGAGGTCAGGGAATTGAAGATCAGCGGCGAGGACTTGTCGAAAACTTTGGTGATCATCAGCGGCTTGTGTACGCGCTGGCCAGTCGGCTGACCGGACTGCGGATCACGCGGGATGATGACCTGGTGGTTGAAGGCTTGAACCAGGATCTGGTGTTCATGACCTTCCTGGAAGATGTTACCGACGGAGTCTTCGGTGAAGGTGCCGGCAGTGATCAGGCCTTGTTTGGTGCCTTCGAGGGACAGATACGCGGGTGTTGGCATGAGTGCTTTCCTTGCCTTGGGTCATGGATCTGCAGTGATCCGGGAGCCTTCCCTGTAGCGACAAGCATGCCAATTAAATAAAAACCTTATAAATCAATGTCTTGTGATCATTTAAAGCGAGAACTCAAACCCACTGTGCGCCAGATCACTAAAAGCTGAGCAACTTGCTGCGCAGGACTGCGCAGGTTTCTGCGCAGCACGCTCAAAGCCAATGGCTACAAGGCCTACAGCCTGATCCCCAGAGACTTATCAACAGCCCGCTGCGCAACAAGCTGCGCAGCGGGTGGGGCGTCAGGCTCAACTCAAGCCGTACCGTTGGCCCGCCGGCGACGCTGCAACCAGACCACCAGGGCGAACAGCAGGAAGCCCGGAATCCACATCAGCTCCTTGGTCCAGCGATCCGTTGGCGCGCGGACCTTGAGGATTTCCTGATCGAACTCCAGGCCCGCTTCGGCCGCCGGGCTGCCGAAGGTGACGCTGTCGACCAGTACCTTGCCGCCCTCTTCATACGTCAGCAGGTCGAGTTTCTCCAGACGTTCTTCACCCGTGGCACCTTCCGGCACAGGCAGCAGCAGGCTGAATTCCCGGGCGTCACCGACCGCATCCTCACCTTTGATGCGCAGGCGCAGCTGGCTACCATCGGCCACATCACTCAGAGCCTGGGCCAGTTGTGCCGGCGGGATGTCGCGGTAAGGGTCATGCACGATGTCCATCCAGAAACCCGGACGGAACAGGGTGAAGGCCACCAACAGCAGCAGCACGTTCTCGTACCAGCGACTGCGCACCAGGAAATAGCCCTGGCTGCCAGCAGCGAAGATCAGCATGGCGACAGTGGCGATGATAAAGATCAGCACGCCGTGCCAGAAATCCACGTCGATCAGCAGCAGGTCAGTGTTGAAGATAAACAGGAACGGCAACACCGCCGTACGCAGGCTGTAGTAGAAGGCCTGAATCCCAGTCTTGATCGGGTCGCCCTTGGACACCGCTGCAGCGGCGAACGAAGCCAGACCCACCGGCGGCGTCACATCGGCCATGATGCCGAAGTAGAAAACGAACAGGTGTACCGCGATCAGCGGCACGATCAAGCCGTTCTGCTGGCCGAGGGTGACGATCACCGGCACCAACAGGCTGGACACCACAATGTAGTTGGCAGTGGTCGGCAGGCCCATGCCCAGCACCAGGCTGAAGATCGCCGTGAGTACCAGCATCAGCAGCAGATTGCCCATCGACAGCAGTTCGACCAGATCGGCCAGCACCAGGCCAACCCCGGTTTGCGACACCGCGCCAACAATGATGCCCGCCGCCGCTGTGGCAATGCCAATGCCGATCATATTGCGCGCGCCGGCGATCAGGCCTTCACGCAGATCGATCACGCCGTCCATGAAAGTGCCGTGGTCATGGCTGCCGTCGTGGCGCATCCAACTCAGCAGCGGGCGCTGAGTCAGCAGGATGATCACCAGCATCACGCTGCCCCAGAAGGCTGACAGGCCAGGGGACAGACGCTCGATCATCAGGCACCAGACCAGCACCACCACCGGCAGCAGAAAGTGCAGGCCGGAAAGCAGTACGGCGCGGGTTTGCGGCAGTTCGTCGAGCGGCGCATCCGGGTCTTCGGCCGGCAATACCGGCACGCTGGCAGCGATTTTCAGCAGCGCCAGATAGACCAGCGCCAGCAGCGCGCCGATGCCTGGCAGGGCGTATTCACCCAGTGCCGGTTTGAGCCAGCCAAGGCCGTAATACACCGCCAGCGACAGGCCGCTGATCAGCGCCGCACCAAAGGCGAAACCAGTCAGGCGGCGCAGCCAGGGCTTGGGCTGATGCCCGCCCACTGGCTGCAGGCCGAGCTTGAGGGATTCCAGATGGACGATATACAGCAGGGCGATATAGGAGATCGCTGCCGGCAGGAAGGCGTGCTTGATGATCTCGACATAGGGCATACCGATGTACTCGACCATCAGAAAGGCCGCCGCACCCATTACTGGCGGCATGATCTGGCCATTCACCGACGACGCCACTTCCACCGCGCCGGCCTTCTCGGCCGAGAAGCCAGTGCGCTTCATCATCGGAATGGTGAAGGTGCCGGTGGTCACTACGTTGGCAATCGAGGAGCCGGAGATCAACCCGGTCAACCCCGACGCCACCACGGCCGCCTTGGCCGGGCCGCCGCGGAAGTGGCCAAGCATGCTGAAGGCCAGCTGAATAAAGTAATGCCCCGCGCCGGCGCGCTCGAGCAAGGCGCCAAACAGCACAAAGAGAAATACGAAGCTGGTGGATACGCCGAGGGCGATGCCGAACACCCCTTCGGTAGTGATCCACTGGTGGTTGGCCATCGCATTGAAGCTGACCCCACGGTGCGCCAGCATCCCTGGCATATAGGGCCCGGCCAGGCTGTAGACGAGGAACAGCAAGGCGATGATTGCCAACGGCGGGCCGAGTACGCGGCGGGTGGCCTCCAGCAGCAGCGGGATGCCGATACAGGCGGTGAGCATGTCCGCGGTGGTCAGGCTACCGGGGCGCAAGGCCAGCTGCTGGTAGAAGATAAACAGGTAGGCGGCGCTGGCGGCAGCGACCAGGCCCAGATCGATATCCAGCAGCGGCACGCGGTCACGCGGCGACTTGCGAAATGCCGGGTAGGCGAGAAACGCCAGCAACAGGGCAAACGCTAGGTGGATCGAGCGGGTTTCGGTGTCGTTGAACACGCCAATGCCGAACACGAACGGCAGCGGCGAGGCGATCCACAGCTGAAACAGCGACCAGAGCAGAGCCAGGCCGGTAATCACCTGGGCCATGGCGCCGACGGGCAGACGCGCGCCGACATCCTGAGCGATCAGTTCTTCGGTGGACAGTTGCTTGTCATGCATGGGTTGAACCTGCATTCGAGAGTACGGAAACGGCAAAACCCGCAGCCTTGCAGCTGCGGGTTTGCTTATCTAGAGACACTAGCCCGTTGGGACGGGCAGCGTGGGCCGCTTACAGCCAGCCGCGCTCTTTGTAATAGCGCACTGCGCCTTCGTGCAGCGGAGCGCTGAGCCCGACTTTGATCATGTCTTCTTCTTTCAGGTCGGCAAATGCAGGGTGCAGACGCTTGAAGCGATCGATGTTGTCGAATACCGATTTAACCAGCTGGTAGACCACGTCCGGGCTGGCCTTGGCCGAGGTGGAAAGCACCGCTTTGCCGCCAATCGACGGGGTTGGCGCATCGTTGCCCTTGTACACGCCACCTGGGATATCAGCCTTGGTGTAGTAGCTCTTCTCAGCCAGCAGCTTGTCGATTTCCGCACCGGTCACCGGTACCAGTACCGCGTCAGTGGTGGTGGCTTCCTGGATGGCACCGTTAGGGTGGCCAACGAAGTAGGTCATTGCATCGATATTGTTGTCGCCCAGAGCAGAAGCCTGCTCGGCCGGCTTCAATTCGGCCGCCAGGGAGAACGCTGAACGGTCCCAGCCTTTGACCTGCATGATCTCTTCCAGGGTGTCACGCTGACCGGAACCTGGGTTGCCGATATTGACGCGCTTGCCTTTGAGGTCATCGAAGCTGGCGATCTTGGCATCACGGCGGGCGAGGATGGTGAACACCTCACTCTGCAGCGAGAACACCGCACGGATGTCCTTCATGGCGCCTTCTTTCTCGAACGGCGCGACGCCCTTCATGGCCTTGAACTGGTGGTCCGACTGCATGATGCCGAAATTGAATTCGCCACTGCGGATGCCGTTGACGTTGGCCACACCGCCGCCGCTGGCTGGGGCGTTGCACTTGATGCCATGCTCAGCAGCACCGCGATTGAGGAAGCGGCAAATCGATTGACCGGCAACGTAATAAACGCCGGTCTGACCACCGGTGCCGATGGTGACGAATTGCTCTTCGGCCTGTACGGCGCTGCTCAGGGTAATACCTGCGAGTGCAGCCGACAGGGCCCATGCCAGGGATTTACCTTTCATGGGAGTTCTCCTTTTCTGTTTATTTTTGAACCGTTCGCACCTTTTGAGTGCGCCCGGAAGGACAAGAGTCTAACTGCTCAGCCACAGGTTGCACGGAGTAATCCCGGCTGCACCAGTAACCAAGTGTTGAGCTAGACGTCTTAACGCTACCGCCAAGCCACAGCTTTGGGCAGAATCAGGCTATGCCCAAGCACACACTCGATTCGCAACACACCTCGGTCAGCGCCAGCATCACCCTCGCAGTGCTGCATGCCGCCAGCCGCCTGGGCGTTGATCGTGCCCACTTGATGAGCGCCTGCGAGCTGCACGGCAGCCAGCTTAGCGACCCCGATGCACGCGTGCCCTTCGCCACGCAGGAACACCTGTGGCAACACCTCAGCCGCATCGAGCATGCCGAACCCGGCCTGGCCCTGGGTTGCAACCTCGCCCCTGGCCCGTTCAGCGTGCTCGGCTACCTGTTGCAGAGTAGCCCGACCCTGGGCGACGCCCTGGCTGCCGGGCTGCGCTATCAGCGTCTGGGCGGCGAGGGCGGCGAGGTGCAATTGCGCGAACAAGGCGAGGAGCTGCAACTGCTCTATCGCCCCCTGCATCCCGAACTGCCGGCCACCCGCACCCGCGTCCTGGCGCTGATGGCCTGTTGGGTGCAGATGCTGCATCCGCTGCTGGATAACTGGCAGCTGCTGCGTGCGCAGTTTGTTCACCCAGAGCCGCCGACACTGGGCAGTTACACCAAGACCTTTGCCTGCCCGCTGCAGTTTGCCGCCAGTGATTACGGCATCGTCCTGCCGCGCAGCCTGGCCAGTGCGCCGCTGATCCAGGCCAATCCGCCGCTGCAGAACCTGCTGCGCCAGCGCGCCTGCCCAGCGAAGGGCTCAGCGCCCGCGTGGTGGCCTTACTGGGTGAGCAGCTGGCACGTGGCGAGCCGGACCGCAGTGAACTGGCGCGGCACCTGCACCTGAGCGAACGCACCCTGCAACGACGCCTGGCCGATGAAGGCTGCAACTACCAACAACTGCTTAACGACACCCGCCAGCAACTGGCCGAACAACACCTAAGGAAACTCTGAATAAGACTTCCTGATTTTGGCAAAATGCCCGGACGCCACCCGCCGAGTTTTCCGATGAAGCAAATGACCTTCGCCGATGCCGAGTACGCCGGCAAACGCAAGCAGACCCGCAAAGAGTTGTTCCTGATCGAGATGGATCGGGTGGTGCCGTGGAAGGGTTTGATCGCACTGATCGAACCGTATTACCCCAAGGGTGAAGGCGGTCGGCCGGCCTATCCGCTGATGGCGATGCTACGTGTGCACCTGATGCAGAACTGGTTCGGCTACAGCGACCCGGCGATGGAAGAAGCGCTGTACGAGACCACTATCCTGCGGCAGTTCGCCGGGCTGAGTCTGGAACGTATCCCCGACGAAACCACCATCCTCAACTTCCGTCGTCTGCTGGAGAAACATGAGTTGGCTGCCGGCATCCTGGCCGTCATCAATGGCTATCTTGGCGACCGTGGCCTGTCGTTGCGCCAAGGCACCATCGTCGATGCCACGCTGATCAATGCGCCGAGTTCGACCAAGAACAAGGACGGCAAACGCGACCCAGAGATGCACCAGGCCAAGAAGGGCAACCAATACTACTTCGGCATGAAGGCGCACATTGGCGTGGATGACGAGTCGGGGCTGGTACACAGCGTGGTAGGCACGGCGGCCAACGTGGCGGATGTCACTCAGGTCGACAAGTTGCTGCACGGCGAGGAAAACGTGGTGTGCGCCGATGCGGGTTATACCGGCGTCGAAAAGCGCCCCGAACATGATGGGCGCGAGGTGATCTGGCAGGTTGCTGCCCGCCGCAGCACCTATAAGAAGCTGGGTAAGAGCAGCCCGCTGTACAAAGCCAAACGCAAGATCGAGAAGGCCAAGGCCCAGGTGCGCGCCAAGGTTGAGCACCCGTTCCGGGTGATCAAGCGTCAGTTCAGTTATGTAAAGACACGCTTCCGTGGCTTGGCCAAGAACACGGCGCAACTGGTGACGCTGTTCGCGCTGTCGAACCTGTGGATGGCACGCCGACATTTACTGACCAATGCAGGAGAGGTGCGCCTGTAATGCGGGAAATGGCTGCCGCGAGCTACTCGCGGCGGCTAAAAACACAGAAATGAATGGGTAATCTGATCGTTTTTGATCGATTTGCCGCTTTCAAAATCGGCGGGGCTGAAGTCAGCCAGAAATACATGGCTACTTCAGACCATCCTTAGGCTTTGCCAGTTACCACTGAAACGCCGCTCATGGCACCACACGGCCCAGCAAATCCTGACCAACTTGTTGGCCAGGGCTACAGCCGCTTTGTTGTGGCCGATACGGGCTGCCGTCTCGACGGCCCAGCGTTGCAATTGGGTCAGTTTTTCCGGTGAGCGAGCCTGACAGCGCTGTGCTGCCAGCAAGGCCGCTCGCGAGCCGTGGATTAACAAGGTGCGCACATAGACGTTGCCCTGTCGGCTGATGTGACCCAACTTGCGCCGGTCGCCGCTACTGAATTCGCGTGGTGTCAGGCCCAGCCAGGCGCTGAGTTGACGACCACTGGCAAAGCGCTCGGGCTTGCCGACTGCGTTTTTCAGGGCGCTGGCGGTCAGCAGGCCAATACCGCTGACTTCATCGAGTTTGCGCACCACTTCATCGTCGGCGTGCCAGCGTTTGAGTTGCTGCTCACACTCGGCCACGCACTGTTCGTGCAGGTTGATTTCCGCAAGGACGATATGCAGTTGATGGCTCAAGGGGGCGACTTCTGGGCGCTCAACCAACTCGTGGGCCGCACGGATAAACGCGGCGGTGGCGACCGGGGCTTCGATACCCGCTTCGCGCAGGATGCCGCGCAGCAGGTTGATCCGCTGGGTACGGCTTTTCTTCCGTAAGCGCTCCATAGACCCCACCTCCCTCTGGAGAGGTTTTGCGTTTTACAGTGGCGTCGTTGGTTGGCAGTTCCAAGGCAGCAGCGCTTCGTAGGCTTCAACGCTGTTGGCCAGCGGCAGGCGTTCGAGGACATGGCGCAGCCAGGCGTAGGGCTCCTGGCCATTGGTCTTGGCGGTTTCCACCAGGCTGTAGAGTTGGGCGCTGGCGGTCGCGCCTTTCGGCGTGTCGCTGAACAGCCAGTTCTTGCGACCTATGACGAAGGGCCGGATCGCGCGCTCGGCAGCGTTGTTATCGATCGGCAGGTGGCCAGCCTCGATGTAGCGTTCGAGTCGGCTCCAGTTGCTCGCCAGGTAGTTCACTGCTTTGCCCAGGGCATTCTGCGCCGTGACCTGCGGCTGGGTTTTCTCCAGCCAGGTCTTGAGCTGATCGAGGAGCGGTAGGCTGTGCTGCTGGCGGCCCCGGTAGCGCTGTTCATCGCTGGCATCCTTAAGTTCGCGCTCGATGCCGTAGAGCTTGTTGATCATCCCCAACGCGATGTCGGCACGCCCGGTTTTGCCCTTCGGTTGCACCTTTTGCGCTTCGACGAACTTGCGCCGCGCATGCGCCCAGCAGGCCAGGCGCTCAACACCTTGTTGTGCGGCCACGGCGTTGTAGCCGGCGTAATCGTCGGTCATCAGGTAGCCGCGATAACCGTCGAGCAGGCGCAGCGGCACCTCCTGCGCGCGGCTGGTTGTGTAGTCGAAGAGGATCACCGGTTTGCCAGGCGGGCCACCGGTCTGCACCCACATCCAGGAGTGGCTGCTCGGATCGCGCCCAGGCTCCTTGAGCACCTGCACGCGGGTTTCATCGCAGTGGATCACCGGACTGTCCAGCAGCCTGTCGCGCATCAGGTTGAGCAACGGTTGTAGCAGTTCGCCGCACTGGATCACCCAGCGCGCCAGGGTCTGCCGGGGGATGTCGATGCCATGGCGACTGAGCATCTTTTCGAAGCGATACAGTGGGATGCCGTCGGCGTATTTGCTGGTCAGCAGCATCGCCAGCACGCTCGGGCTGGCCAGCCTTTTCTCGATCAGTTGGGCCGGTTTGTCAGCGGTGACCGGCGCGCTTTCGCAGGCCTTGCAGGCATAGGTCTTGCGAATGTGGCGGATCACCTGAACCTGCATCGGGATGATTTCCAGCTGCTCGCTGGTTTCTTCGCCGATGGCCTGCTTGCGGCAACCGCATTCGCAGGTCAGTTCGTGTTCGGGCAGTTCGTGGATGACCTCGACACGCGGTAGTTCGGCCGGTAACGGCTTGCGCTTGCCGCGGCGCTTGGTCGGCGCAACGACTTCTTCCTCGACCTCAGCGGCCGGAGCTTCAGCCGCCGCTTCGGCCAGGCTTTCCGCTTCGTTGAACATCTCTAGCTGCGGTGAATCCGGGTCGCTGCTCTGCTCGGATTTACGGCCGAACAGGCGCTGGATCAACAGCGCGTTTTGTTCGCGCAGGCGCTCGATCTGCCCATCCTTGTCCTTGGCCAATTCCTGCGCCGACGACAACACCTCAGCGAGCAATTGCTTGAGCGCGGCGGGGTCATCAGGAAGGGTTTCGGGCACAGAAATCATGCCGTGGATTATACCGGCTCAGGTGACGAACCTAGGGGTCAAAACCTGGTGCGGCCGGTTGCGCCACAGGTCGATACCGTCCAACAACCAGTTCAACTCCTGGGCCGTCAGCACGATCGCATCTTCGCCAGGTTCCGGATGCGACTTGAAGCGTTCAGCCTCCAATCGCTTGAGCCACAGGCAAAAGCCGTTGCGCTCCCAATACAAAATCTTCACCCGGCTGCGCGCGCGGTTGAGGAAGACGAACAGCACCGGGTCGAACACCGCCACCTTGATATCCAGCTCGACCAGGGCGGCCAGGCCATCGATGGATTTTCGGAAATCCACCGGCTTGGGGTATAGATAGACTTTTTCGACTTTGGCGTCGGGGCGCATCATGACGGCTGGCTCCAGAAAGAAATTGGAGCTCAGCATTGGCTGGCCTGCGGATCATTTGTAGATGAGGTTTATGGAGCGCTTACGTTGTTCACCTGTTTGCCGAGGATGGTGCCGGGGCGCAGCACCATCTGCTTGAGGTGCGGATGCTGCACCCGCGCTTCAGCCAGCAGCACCTCCACTTCACGTTTGTGCTTGGCGTAGGCGAACTGCGCATGGCCGCGCAGCGGCTGGTCTTCATCCAGCCACTCGGCATTCTGCGGGTCATAGCCATAGGCAGCGCCGGAACTGGTGACGATCAGGTGTTCGACGCCATGGGCCGCAGCCGCCTGGATCAGCGCCTGGGTGCCGCCGACATCGATGGCATGCAGCTGTGCCTCGCTCATGCCTGGTGGCGGAGTGACTACCGAGGCCAGGTGAACAATCGCCTGTGGCTGCCAGGTCGCGACGCAATCCTCCACGGCGGCCGGCTGGCTGATATCGAGCAGCACCGGTTCGATATTCAGCTTCATCCCTGCACGGTTCTGCGGGCGGATATCGGCGGCAATCAGCAGCCACTGCGGGTGCTGAACGGCCAGTTGGTTAAGCAGCTGCTGGCCGATATAGCCGGCTGCCCCCGTGATCAAGACGCGCATTTAACTCTCCATAACGCAGCGCGGTCCCATGGTGCGGGCGCTGCGTTTTCATCGACTGTGTTTACCCATTGCAGGCTATCCAGCGCGTTGCGGGGAGACAGTGGCGAGGCTGGCCAAACAGCGTGGCCAAAGGCGACAGATGCCTGTGCCCTGGCCGGCTGGGCGCGCTATGCTCTGCGCCCCGCCATTCCCCAGGTATGCCGCCATGAGCCAAGCCGAACAGAATCTGCGTATCGACTACATCGAGTTCGCCGCCGTCGACCTGCCGCTGCTCAAGCAGTTCTATGAACAGGTTTTCGGTTGGCGCTTTACCGACTATGGCCCGCACTACAGCAGCTTTACCGACGGACGCATGACGGGCGGCTTTACCACCGACAGCGCCGCCGGTGTTGGGCCACTGGTGGTGATCTACGCCTCGGACCTGGAAGGCGTGTGCGCCCAGGTGGCCGCCGCCGGTGGGCAGATCACCCAGGCGATCTTCAGTTTTCCCGGCGGGCGACGTTTCGAGTTTCGCGATCCCAGTGGCAATCGCCTGGCCGTGTGGTCGGAGTAAGCGGACGCCCCGTGCACGCCGTGAAACAACAGCTGTTCAAACTGATCACGCTGATTCAGCGCAATCCCGGGATGGTAGCGATCTTCGGCTTTGCCTCGGGGCTGGCGAGCTTTCTGCTGGTCGAGCGCCAGGCCGAGCTGGCGCGAGTACTGGCGCTGGTGATGCTGGTCAGCTTGTTGTGGCTGATTCTGGAAAACATCCTGCGCGAGCGCATCGCCCGCTGGTTCGGCTTCGAGCTGCCGCCGCCGCTGCTGCGCTATGCCACGCAGATGATCCACCAGGAGAGCCTGTTCTTCGTTCTGCCGTTCTTCTTTATCACCACCACCTGGAACAGCGGCCAATTGCTGTTCAGCGGCCTGCTGGCTTGCGCGGCGCTGATCTCGATCATTGACCCGCTGTACTACAAGTGGTTGGCGCCCAAGCGCTGGCTGTTTCTCGCCTATCACACCCTGGCGCTGTTCGCGGTGCTGCTCACCGCGCTGCCGATCATCTTCAAACTGACCACGCCACAGAGTTATCAACTGGCGCTGGCGGCGGCTGTGCTGCTGTCGTTTCCCTCGCTGTTCACGATCATCACCGTACAACGCTGGTGGCGTGGCCTGCTGCTGGTCGGCCTGACTCTAGCGATTGGTGCAACCGGCTGGCTGGCGCGCACCTGGGTGCCACCGGCCACCCTGTGGCTGACCGAGGTGGCGGTTACCAGTGAGTTCGATAACCAGAACCGCGCTCCGGGCGAAAGCATCAAGGAATTGAGCGTGGCGCAACTGCGCAGCCAGGGCCTGTTCGCCTACACCGCGATCAGTGCACCGCGCGGGCTGAACGAGCGGATTTATCACGTCTGGCGCCGCGATGGCGGTGAAGTCGAACGCATCGCCCTGGATATCCACGGCGGGCGCAAGGAAGGCTACCGCGCCTGGACCCACAAACAGAACTTCCCCGCCGACGCCGTCGGCCGCTGGCAGGTGCAGGTGCTGACCGAAGCCGGGCAGATGATTGGGGTGCTGCGGTTTAAGGTGGTGGAGTAGCCGGTAGGTTGGTGTTGAGGAGCAAAGCTACGAAGCCCAACGCCGCTTCAACGTCCTGTTGGGCTTCGCGGCGCTCAACGCCAACCTACGGTTCTTGCGCAGCAGATCGTTACCGAACGCTTAGCCGAAGAACCAGTAACAGACGAAGATGGCCGCCACCACACCGGCCAACTCGGCCAGCAGCGCGCAACCCACAGCATGCCGCACGCGCTGGATGCCGACCGCGCCGAAGTACACCGCTAGCACATAGAAGGTGGTTTCCGTACTGCCCTGGATGGTCGCAGCAATCAACGCCGGGAAGCTGTCGACGCCGTGAGTCTGCATGGTTTCGATCAGCATGGCGCGCGCTGCGCTGCCGGAGAACGGCTTGACCAGCGCGGTGGGCAGCGCCTCGACAAAGCGCGTATCCCAACCCACGGCTTCGACCAGCCAGCGAATGCCATCGAGGCCGAACTCCAGCGCACCGGAGGCACGCAGCACGCCAATCGCGCAGAGCATCGCCACCAGATAGGGCAGCAGGCTCTTGGCCACATCGAAGCCTTCTTTCGCGCCTTCGACAAACTCCTCGTACACCGCAACCTTCCTCAACGCGCCGAGCAGCAGAAACAGCAGGACGATACCGAACAGCGTGAGGTTGCCGGCCAGCGACGACAGCGCCGCCAAGGCCGTGGCGGACATAGTCGCCAACACGGCCATAAAGCTACCCAGCAGCAGCGCACCGGGGATCAGGTACGCCAGCACCACCGGGGCCCACAGGCGCAGGCGCTGCATCAGCGCCACCGACAGCAAGCCGACCAGGGTCGAGGCGCTGGTAGCCAGCAGAATCGGCAGAAACACCAGAGTCGGGTCCGGCGCACCCTGCTGGGCGCGGTACATAAAGATGGTCACCGGCAGCAGGGTCAGCGACGAGGCGTTAAGCACCAGAAACAGGATCTGCGCATTAGTCGCCGTGGTGCTGCTGGGGTTGAGGGTTTGCAGCGCGCGCATGGCTTTCAGGCCAATCGGCGTGGCGGCGTTATCCAGGCCCAGGCCATTGGCAGCGAAGTTCATGGTGATCAAGCCGAGGGCGGGATGACCGCGTGGCACTTCCGGCATCAACCGCGCAAACAGCGGGCCGAGCATGCGCGCCAGGGCATCGACCAGGCCGGCTTTCTCGGCAATGCGCAGCAGCCCGAGCCAGAGGGTCAGGGTGCCGAACAGCAGCACCATCACCTCGACCGACAACTTGGCCATGGCAAACAGACTTTCGACCATGGCAGCGAATACCGCCGGGTCGTCACCGAGCAACCAGCGCGAAAGGCCGGCAATGGCCGCCACCACGAAAAAACCCAGCCACAGCCAATTGAGCATGCCGTATCTCCCCCCCGATCAATGGTCGGGATGATAGCGCGGCTTAGCAGGCTGTTGAAAAACTACCTGCGTTGCCATCGCGGCGTTAAAAACAGGCTGGGGTGGGGTTAACCGCTTGAGCCGCGAGGCATACAACACTAGCAGTCGCCGGGCGGAGAGGGCGAAACCTTGTCCGCCGCAGCGGGCGCTTTCACAACCGCTCAGCCGTACTCACAGCTCGCCATGGCCCCACCGAGCTCCCACTGAGCGCCGACCAGTACCAAGCCGAGTTATCGCTAAAACTCTGCCCAGCGGCGTCCTCGATGTACTCGCATACACGCAGGTCGACGCCATGACCACTGGCGACAAAACAGCGCTGCAAGCCGGCGCCATCACTGCGCTGCTCCAGATGGATGGCCTGAATGCGATACCCCAGACCGCGGTAGCAGTCTGCGGCCGGATGCAACTTACGCGTGGGACGAGTCACATGGCGCAGCGTGACCGCCCGCGCGCCCGCACTAAAACGGGCGATAGCACCGGGAAACTGCGCGGCGAAACGCTGCTCCACCGCCGACAAGGCCAAAGGTTGCAGTGGCTCGCCAGCGTATTGCGCTGGCCACTCGACAAAGCTGCCATACCTTGGCTCAATAGCCGCAGGCGCTGCCAACAGCGGCCACAGCGCCACAGCGCCACAGCCACGAACGCCGTGAGCACCACCACTTGCAACGCCGGCTGCAACGACGGCCGGTGGCCCGGCAGCTCAGGCGCCAGTGGCGCAAGCGTGACTTCGTGGGCCACACCGTTCGCCATCATATAGCGCAGCACCAGCGCACAAACGCCGATGAACACCAGCAAGCCGGTGCCCTCGTGCATCCAGCCGGGCCAATCCAGGCGCCCGGTTTCCTGCAGGATCAGCAGGCTATTGCGCAGAATATTGCCGGCCAGTATCAACACCCCGAGCAGCGGCAAACGGCGCAGTAACTGACGATCGCCCATGCGTAGCCAGGCGGCGGTGGCGAACGCAGTGAAGTAGGCGACCCAGGCCATCTGAATGCCCGAACAGGGTGCATCGACCATGATGAGTTGCCCGGACACTTCCAGCGTGCTGCCCTGGCGTAGCACCTCCAGCCCGCCGGCGCGCAGCAACCAGGCGCTGACCTCAGCGGTCAGCACCCGCAGCGGATAGCCGATAAAGAACTGCAGGGACGACATGATCGGCAGCGCCAACAAGCCCAACCCCAGCCAGGCCAGCAGCGCCTGGCCCGGCGCGCGCAGCGCCAGCACCCCGGCGAACAGCGTCAGCACCGCCACTACCGCGCGCAATAACGGCGGCAAGCCTGGCACCAACCCGGCCGCCGCGCAGAGCAGCACTGTCAGCAGTAACCAGGGCAGCCGCGGCGCGGCCGATAACTGGCGGCGCTCGCGCCAGAGCATCAGCACTAAGGCAAGCAGCGCGACTATGCCGAACGGATCGTCGGAGCCATCGCTCATTCGCCGCGCGCTCCACTGCCACACCGGCCACAGCGCCAATGCCGGCAGCAGCAACCACAGCCACGTCGGCGGGTTAGCCCCTACGCGCGACCAAGCCATTGGGAGCGCCGACATCACTCAAGTTGCTCCTGACGAGCATGCTGGCGCGCCAGCCAACCCATACCCAGAGCCGCGACCAGCAACATCAGCCAGGTACTCGGCTCCGGGGTGCTCGACACCAGCGCACCTATCGCCTGATTGCTCACGCCCTGGGGCAACGGCAGCGCTTGCTTGACGCTGGCGGCAGCGGCCGGGTCGGGGTTGCGCACCTGTTCGTCCACGGCGATAAACGAGGTGTAAGGCGTCAGCAGGCTGTATTTCAGACCCAAGTCGAGAATCGCCTGGCTATGGACGTAGTCACCTTCGAGGGTTTCCTGATCGGTAAGGCTGGCGACCTTATGCCGCGCCCATAAATAGCCCAGCGCCCGATTGTTCTCGCTGGCCATCTCGGGTTTGATCGGTACCTCGATACGGCCCGGCCGCGCCGCGCCCCTCCACTTGCAGGCTGCCGCGCGCCTCGCCGCGCCATTTGCCGAACACTACCAGAGGCCGCTGAGCGAACAGATCCGGCAGGGCCACGGGCTCGACGTCATAGACCTGCAAGCCAGCGAAACGCACCTGCGGATTGGCCAGCACCGGCGCATCGATCATCTGCCGAAAGCGCTCGGCCTGCTCGTCCGCCGCCGCCTCGTTGAGGACTACAAAAGGCTCGCCTTGCCCGGCCCGCGCCAGGCCCTCGATCAGCTGACGATTGACCGAGCTGCCAATACCGAAGGCGAACATATTGGCCTTGTCCAGATTGTTGCGCACCAGCTCGAAGGCCTCGCGTTCAACCGACACAAAACCATCGGTGACCACTACAAAGCTACGCGCCCGCTCGGGATCGCTCGGCACAGCCAGTGCCTTGCGCAACGCCGGCAGCAGCTCGGTGCCGCCCGAGCCCATCGTGGTGTCGAGCATACCCAACGCAGTCTCGATATTCGCTGGGGTAGCCGCCTGCGACTCATCGGCGAGCATGCTGCTACTGCCAGAGAACAACAGCACATTGAAGCTGTCGACCGGGCGCAAACGCCCGAGCAGATTCTTCAGCAGGCGCTTGGCGGTATCCAGCGGGAAGCCATGCATGGAGCCGGAGATATCCACCACGAAGATATATTCGCGCGGCACCAGCATCTGGCTTTTCACCTTCGCCGGCGGCGCGATCAAGGCCAGGAAGAAGTTATCTTCGGTGCCTTTGGACAGCAGCACGCCGCTCTCGAAAGTGGCGCCACTCAAACGATAGTCGAGGATGAAATCGCGGTTATTGCTCTGCCCCGCATCGCTGCCCAGGCTGACCCGCGCCTGACTCGGCGTGCTCTGTTGCAGTTCGATCTTGTGGCTTGGCGAGCGGATATCGGCCAACGGCACCGGCGACTGCAACTCCACCGCGAGCGAGAAAGCATCGCCCGTCGCTTCGCCCTCGGGCAAATATGGTGTGCTGACCCAGGGGCCAGCCTTGTGGCTCTCACTGCCGGCACTGCCGTTGTAGCGCGGCCCGACCACGGTAGGGAAAACGAAGCTGTAGACGCCATCGGTGGGCAGCAGCAACTCGGTATAACGCAGCTCCACGTCGACCACATCACCGGGCAGGATATTGGCGACATTCATCTGGAATACATTTTCGCGCTGTTGTTCGAGCAGGGCCGCAGTTTTACCGGCGCTCTTGGCCTGTTGATATTCCTGCTGGGCCTTCTGCTTCTCGCGGATCTGCGCCTGTAGTTCACGCTCGCCCAAGCGCACGGTCATGCCGTACACCGCCGCGCGGGTCGAGCCGGGAAACACATAACGCGCCTCCAGCGCCCGCGTACCCTCGTTGCGGTATTGCTGAACAACCCGCACATCGGCGATCACCCCCAATACCCGCACCTCGACTTTGGTGGCCTTGAGCGGTAAGCGATCCACTGCGGGATCGTCGCTCTGTACCGCGAAATAAGGACTTTCGCTGTGCTCGGCGGCGGATTGCTCGCTGGCCAGCGCGGGCTGCGCCAGAACCAAGGCGATCAGCAGCACAAACCGGCGACCGACGCTGATCTTAGGAATGGATAAACAATCAAACATGGCGAAGTTCCCCGTAAGTTATGCAAACACGGGGGCCATGCTGAGGTCGCTTTGTGGTGGGAGTTAGTAGTCGTTGTGGCGATTGTGTGGATTCTTGCATCCACAGATCGCCATAACGGAGCTGCGCCACTTAGCTGGCCGTTGAGAAACCTAGGCGAGGCAGCCGAGACAAGGCAAAAACAGGCGAGGAAGCGCAGGTGATTATTCAACCACCTGCTAGTACCAGTTTGGATCGCTCTTCAGTTGCTCCTGCAGCAACTGCTGAGTCCCTTCGTCCGGCTCGCCAAGCTAGCGCAGGGTGGCGTGCTGGCTGGGAGCCCTGTCCGTCGGCAGGCCGTCGGGCAGTTGCACATAGAGTGCATAGGCGTCTTCCTTGTCCCAGCTGAAGGCCACGTAGAGGCGCTGGTTGAAGCAGTTGTGCGCTTCGCACAGCTGGCCGACCAGGTACTTGTCGCCATCATCATCCAGGCTTTGCATAGGGCTGGCGATGCCGTTGAGGTTGATCACCCACTCCGGCAAACGGCTTTCCTCTTGCACCAGATCCTGCCAGCTTTGCTGATAAGCAGGGTCACTGGCGAGCAGTTCATTGAGGCGGAATTGGCCGTCGGTGTCTGCGGCCAAAGCCGCTGCTTGCCGCCCAGCAACAGGGCGGCAAGCAGCGTCTTGATGGTCATGAGTGCTCCTTTAGCCACGCGGACGACGGCCCATGATGAACGAGACGATAAACATCACCAGGAACACCACGAAGAGAATCTTCGCGATACCCGTGGCGGTGCCGGCGATACCACCGAAGCCCAGAACTGCAGCGATGATGGCGATAATCAGAAAGGTAATGGCCCAACTCAGCATGGCGATACTCCTTGTCTACTCAGGTGTGCGCCGCGGCGCTAGATGACCCGGTGTGGCACAGGCCACACCGTAGCGTGCTTACTGCATGGACTGCTTCAAGGTGCGCATACGGTCATGATTGGCACGAACTTTCGGCATTTCTACCGCCAACAGGGCCTGCACACTCGGCTCTGAACCTTCTAGAGCATCCTCAAACGCATGCAGAATGCGGTCTTCGGCTTCTTCCAGTTGCGCCACGTAGGTGGCCTCGGTGTCGCTGGCCAAGCTAGCTTTGGTATCGGCATAAACCTGACGCAGCTTGCCGACAAAGGTACCGCCGCTGGCCGGGACTTCCTGGTTGGCGGCAACTTTCACCGACAGCGCGCGGATCAACTCGCTCTTGCTCTGCGACATGTCGCGAAACAGCACCTGCAGGCGTACGTCCTTCACTTCATCGTGAGCGTGCTGGTAGAAGCGCTGGCCGTCACGGGTGATTTCGATCAGTTCGTTGAGTTGTTCGGTGGTGTCAGTCATGGTGGATCTCCTGTGAGATGTAGCGGCTGCCCAAGCGGCAAGGCAGCCTCAGACAACAGGTAGCGGGCGGTTTCAACGGCCAATTGCTTCTCGGCGTTGCTCAGCACACTGCCGCTGAGGCTGACCATGCCCTTCTGGGTGTCGACCGAAATATTCAAACCGTCGAGGTTGCGGCTATAGATAAAGCTGGATTTCACCTTGCTGGTGATCCACGCATCGCTGATCGCCGCAGCGGTTTCATCGGCCGCGTTCTGTGCCTTGGCCGCACTGCTGTCAGTGGCGCTAACGCTAAGCAGGTTGTTCACCTCACGCACGCCTTCGGTGCTGGCCGCCAGACGACCGGCCAGGTCCTTGGCCTCAGCGCTCTGCGCACTACCGATCAGGCTGACTTTGCCGTTGAGCGCGTTGACGTTGATGTCCAACCCTTCGGTATTACTGTTCCACAACAGCTTGGATTTCACCGTGGCTACCAGAGTTGCATCGTCAAAACGTTGCGACAGGTTCGGCTCGGCGCTGGCCTTGGCTTCGAAGTTCGGCTCGAGGGTCAGCAGGTTGTCGACCTTCTTCACCCCTTCAATACCCAGGGCGATCTGATCAGCCAAATCGCGCTCGACATCGGTTTCCACCTTACCGGTCAGCTTGGCGCTGACGTTTTCCACATCCACGTCGATGGTGAAGGGGTTGAGGTGGCGGTTAAGGGCAAACGCAGTCCAGATCGAGCCTTCCTGGCGCGCCTCGCTCAACGCACGGCTGGTATCACCCTCGGCAGCATAGGCAGCGAAAGGGGCCAGGACGATCAGGCCGGCGGTCGCAGTGGCCAGAGCCAGAGCCAGAGCCAGAGCCAGAGTTTTCAATTGATGCATGGCAGTTCCTCCAATGGATAACAATCAAGCAGACGGCCGTTTATCGCCGTCGTTACTGATAGATGGCAAGTGCCATGCCAGCTTTATCTATCGATATAAGTTCATAAATATCAATAACTTATTAAAGATCAGCGAAGACGCCAGGCTTGCAGCTTGCATGATCGTCACAGAACAGCCGTGCAACTTGCACGACGCACCGTGGGCTAACCCTGTGCACGCAATGACTGGGGGCGGGACAAGAAGGAGATGGCTATGCACGCAAGCACAGAAGAACACTGTCTGGGACGCATTCTGCTGGTGGATGACGAGAGCGCCATCCTGCGCACCTTCCGCTATTGCCTGGAAGACCAGGGTTACCAGGTGAGTACCGCGAGCAGCGCGGCCCAGGCCGATGCCTTGTTGCTGCGTCAGGTCTTCGATCTGTGCTTTCTCGACCTGCGCCTGGGCGCGGATGACGGCCTGGAGGTGCTGGCGCAGATGCGCCTGCAGGCGCCCTGGATGCGCGTGGTGATCGTCACCGCGCACTCGGCGGTGGACACTGCCGTGGATGCCATCCAGGCCGGTGCAGCGGATTATCTAGTCAAGCCGTGCAGCCCGGAGCAGCTGCGCCTGGCCGCCGCCAAACAGCTGGAAGCGCGCCAGCTGATCGAACGCCTGGAGCGCCTGGAAGGCTATGTGCGCAAGCCCGGCGATGGTCTCGACTCGCAGAGCCCGGCGCTGATGGCGGTGCTGCAAACCGCCAAACAGGTGGCCGACACCGACGCCAATATCCTGATTCTCGGCGAATCCGACACTGGCAAGGGCGAGCTGGCGCAGGCCATTCACCGCTGGAGCAAACGCGCGAAGAAGTCCTGCATCACCATCAACTGCCCGTCACTCAGTGCCGAACTGATGGAAAGCGAGCTGTTCGGGCATAACCGCGGCGCTTTTACCGGCGCCAGCGGAAGCACTCTGGGGCGGGTCAACCAGGCCGATGGCGGCAGCCTGTTCCTCGACGAAATCGGCGATTTTCCCCTGGCCCTGCAGCTCAAGCTGCTGCGCTTTATTCAGGACAAACAATACGAGCGCATCGGCGACCCGGTGACCCGCCAGGCCGATGTAAGGATTCTCGCGGCGACCAACCTCAATCTCGATGAGATGGTTCAGCAGGGGCGTTTTCGTGAAGACCTGCTGTATCGCCTCAATGTCATCACCCTGACCCTGCCGCCGCTGCGCGAGCGCCGCGAGGACATCCTCGACCTGGCCGAGCGTTTTCTCGCGCGCTTTGTCGTCGACTATACGCGCCCCGCGCGCAACTTCAGCGACGAAGCGCGCGAGGCGATGCTGAGCTACGCCTGCCCGGGCAATACCCCCGAGCTGCGCAATGTGATTGAGCGCGCCAGTATCATCTGCAGCGAAGAGCTGGTGCAGGTCAGCCACCTCGGGCTGAACGCGTCGAGCAGCCAGTGCGCGCCGCAGATCGGTGACCAGCTGAGCCTGGAGGCCCTGGAAAAAGCCCATATCAGCGCCGTGATGGCCAACAGCGAAAGCCTCGACCAGGCGGCCAAAACCCTCGGCATCGACGCCTCTACCCTGTACCGCAAGCGCAAGCAGCTCAGCCTGTGAACCTGCGCAGCCGGCTGTTTATCAGCAGTAGCGCGCTGCTCACCGTGGCTATTGTCGGGCTGCTGCTGGGGATGTTCAGCGTGTTGCAGCTGACTCAGGTGCAGAGCCAGGCGATGACCCGCAATTTGCAGATCATCGACGCCAGCCTCGGATTGCGTTAGGAGCTGGGCAAGCAGGTGATTCTGCTGCTCGCCGAAGACCTCGACCGCGAGGCCCTGAAAGCCTCCGATCTGCAGTTCAAACGCTGGCTGCAACGGGCCGCCGCAAGCGCAACCGATGACAGCGACCGCCAGGCGATTGCCGAAGTCGAGCGCGCCTACGCCAACCTCGATGACCTGCTGGCCAAACCCCTGACCGTACGCCGCGAGTTGCTGCGCAATGACAGCTTCGGCCGCGCCATCGAAGCCCTGCGTGATCGCATCAACGCGGTACAGACGCGCTACGTTGATGCCGCCGCATACGAAGAAGCCCGCGCACGTGAGCGCGCCTGGTTGATCGCCGGCTTGCTCGGAATGATCGGCCTGGCGGTGCTGGTGATCGGCTTTGTCCCCGCGCATAGCATCGCCCAGCGCTTCGTCCGGCCGATTGAGGCTTTGGCGCGGGCCGCTGACCAGATCGGTCAGGGCGACTTCCAGGTCACCCTGCCGCTGACCCCGGTGGCGGAAATGTCCGCGCTGAGCCAGCGTTTCGGCCTGATGGCCGAGGCCCTGCGCGAATTCAAGAACAGCGATGTCGAAGCATTGCAGGCCGAGCAGCAACGCCTGCAGGCGGTACTCGACAGCATCGATGACGGCCTGCTGATCTTCGATTGCGCCGGCCGGGTCGAGCACGTCAACCCGGTGGCCCTGTGCCAGTTGGGCTGGGGCGCCGAGCAGCTCGGACAGACCCTCGATGTGGCGCTGCAACGCGCCGATCTGGCCGAGCAGCTGCACAAGGTGCTGCAGGGCGAGAGCCTGGATGAGTTGCTGGACGATGTGCAGGTGCAGGTCGACGGAGAGAAACGCCTGCTCGCCTACAGCCTGTCAGGCGTCAGCCACAGTGAGGGGCGGCTGATGTGCGCGGTGATGGTGCTGCGCGACGTGACCGAGCAACGCGCCTTTGAACGGGTGCGCAGCGAGTTCGTGCTGCGCGCCTCACACGAGCTGCGCACCCCGGTGACCGGCATGCTGATGGCGTTCGCCCTGCTGCAGGAGCGCCTGCAGTTTGCCGCCGAGTCCCGCGAGGCCGACCTGCTGACTACCGTGGACGAGGAAATGCAGCGCCTGCTGCGACTGATCAACGATCTGCTGAATTTCTCGAGCTACCAGAACGGCCTGCAAGCCCTGGAGCTGTCGGCCTGCGCTCTAGAGCCACTGCTGCTGCAAACCCAGCAACGTTTCAGCACCCAGGCCGCCGAACTGCAGGTCAGTCTGGCCTGCGAGGTGCACGGCGAGCTGCCGGACGTACAGATCGACCCGCTGCAGATCGAACGGGTGCTCGACAACCTGATCGGCAACGCCCTGCGCCACAGCCACCCTGGCGGGCACATCCGCCTGCAGGCACGGCAGCAGGACGAGCGGGTGGTGCTTAGCGTGGAAGATAACGGCGAGGGCATCCCCTATCGCCAGCAGACGCGGATCTTCGATCCCTTCGTCCAGGTCAGCCGCAAGAAAGGCGGCGCCGGTCTCGGCCTGGCGCTGTGCAAGGAAATCGTCCAGCTGCATGGCGGACAGATCGGCGTGCATTCACGCGCAGGGCAAGGCGCGCAGTTCTATGTGGCGTTGCCGGTTTAAGGCATCGATTACGCGCAATCAGCAAGGCTGATGCAGATTGCCTGTTGGCCGATGCATGCCGACACTGGGCGCTCCACACATGAGGAGCGCCGCCATGCCCAGCATCAACCCCAGTCCTGACCAACTGGCCGCATTCACCGCCAAGGTGGCGGATGACACGCCGCTGCTGATGCTCAACCTGCTGCGCTTTCAGGCCCAGGCCAGCTACCCCAACGGCAGCATCCATGCCCCTTGCAGTGGCCGCGAAGCCTATACACGCTACAGCCAGACGGCGCTGCGCAAAGTGCGCGGAGTGGGTGGTGAGGTGCAGGTCATGGCCGCCGCACAAGCGGCCCTGATTGCCCCAGCGGACGAGCAGTGGGATGAACTGCTGTTGGTGCGTTATCCGTCCAAGGCGGCCTTTCTCAGCATGCTTGCCGACCCGGAGTACCGCACAGCCACCGAACACCGTACGGCGGCCCTGGCCGACTCACGCCTGATCGCCACCACGCCGCGTTAATGACGTGGTGGCCAGCCCGGCTAGTGCCCTGACGCTTCCTTGATCAGCGGCACTTCCTTGCCCTCGGCGTCGAACAGCTTGCCGCCCTTGAAGTAATCGCCATCGTTGAGTGCGGCAATGTCCTGGTAACGCAGGGTACGCTCGTGGCCGGCAACAAATACCGACTGCTGGTCCGAGTTGCCGGTCTTGAAATGGTTGAAGGCCAGGTTGAGCGCAATCGCCATGATCGCCGCCGAGCTGATGCCCGAGTGGAAAATGGTCTCGAACCAGGTTGGAAAGTGATGATAGAAGGTCGGCGCAGCAATCGGGATCATGCCGAAACCGATCGAAGTCGCGACGATGATCAGGTTCATGTTATTGCGGTAATCGACCTTGGACAGGGTGCGAATCCCGCTGGCCGCCACGGTGCCGAACAGCACCACCCAGCACCGCCGTGGGCACGGCAGCAACCAGACGACCCATCACCGGCAGCAGGCCGAGGGTGACCAGAATCAAACCGGCCGAGGCCACCACATAGCGGCTTTTCACCCCGGTCACGGCCACCAGGCCGACGTTCTGGGCAAAGGCACTCTGGGTGAAAGAGCCGAAGATCGGCGCAAACACGCTGGAGATCATGTCCGCACGCAGACCGTTACCCAGGCGTTTGGAGTCGACCTTGGTTTCGATGATGTCACCGACCGCGAGGATGTCCGCCGAGGTTTCCACCAGGGTGACGATAATCACGATCAGCATCGAAATAATGGCCGTGACATGAAAGGTCGGCATGCCGAAGTGGAACGGACTGGGCAGCGCCACCATCGGCCCCTCAGTCACCTTGGAAAAATCCGCCATGCCCAGGGCCACGGCTACCAGGGTACCGATGACCATGGCCAGCAGGATCGACAGGCGCGAGATGCTCGAACTGCCCAGTTTGCTCAACAGCAGCACGGTGACCAGGGTCAACGCGGCCAAGCCGATATTGGCCATGCTGCCGAAATCCGCCGCGGCACTGTTGCCGCCCATGGCCCAACGCGCCGCCACCGGCATCAGCGTCAGGCCGATGACGGTGATGACAATGCCATTGACCAGCGGCGGGAAGAATTTGGTGATTCGCGAGAATACCGGGGTGATCAACAGCCCGATAATCGAGGCTGCGATCACCGCGCCGAACACCGCAGGGAGACCGCCGGCGCCGTCACTGCCGAGGATCGCAATCATGGTCGCCACCCCGGCAAAGGACACCCCTTGTACCAGCGGTAGCTGTGAGCCGAAGAACGGCAACCCGAGGGTTTGCAGCAAGGTCGCCAGGCCGCCGGCAAACAGTGAGGCGGCGATCAGCAAGCCGATTTCGGCAGGGGACAGACCGGCGGCCTGACCAATGATCAGGGGCGCCGCAACGATGCCGCCGTACATGGTCAGTACATGCTGCAGGCCATAGGCGAGGTTGGCACCGATACCAAGGTTTTCGTCTTCCGGACGCTGCGCGGACGACGGCGTAACAGGTGAAATCGTCATGCTGAGTTGCTCGCTGTTGTTTTTGTGCGAGCAATGTAGACAAACGAAAAGTGTCTTGGCTACAACTTTGTATACATTTCAGATCAAAAGAGCGTCGCCAAAACGAATCATGGACGCACAGTCTAAAAGCAAACATGTAGACATAAAGAACCGCCGAGGCAGACTCTGCTTCGGCGGTTAACAATCACTAGAACCGAAAAGCGCGACTTAGTACTGCGTAGCCATTCCGGCCAGCACCACCAATAGCGCCGCCGTTTCGGCGTCCGGCTCGCCGTCATAGCGGGCCGGGCGGTATTTCATCTGCAGGGCGGCGATCACGTTACGCGTGGCCTGGTCCAATTCGCCATGGCTGGGCACGGCATAACCCTGGCGTGCCAGCTGCTCCTGAAACCACTGCACGCTTGGCAGACTGGCACTGAACAGCGCCTGCTGACGTGCCACGGCACCGGCATCTGGCCAAGGCATCAGGCCGGCATCGGCCAGACGTTTCCAGGGGAACAGCGGGCCGGGGTCGACCTTGCGCTGCGGCGCGACATCGCTGTGCGCCAGGATGCTGCCAGGTGGCAACTGGTGGCGCTGCATGATGTCTTTGAGCAGCACAATCAGTGCATCGATCTGCGCCGGGGCAAAGGGCTGCCAGTAGCGACCATTGGGCCCGTCATAGAAACCCTGATTGACTAGCTCGATGCCAATCGTGGTGCCATTTAGCCAGGTACGCCCCTGCCACTGGCTGTCGCCGGCATGCCAGGCGCGGCGGTTTTCATCGACCAGGCGGTAGATGGTCGGCGGGGCTTCGCCGATAAGGTAATGACTGCTGACGTCGGTCTCGGTCAGCAGCTGCAGCGAGCGCGCCATGTCGGTGGAGGTGTAGTGCAGCACGATGTACTGCACGCGGCTGTTCTGTCCAGTGGCGGTATGGCTGTCGTCGATGTGTAAACCGCTGCTGCAACCGGCCAGCGCTAGAAGTAGAAAACTGAGGCAAAGAACTCTCATGGGCTGATATGCAACACGCTTTGCAGGTTATCCAGCAGCATATCGACGCTGAGCATGATCAACAGCATGCCCATCAGCCGCTCTACTGCGGTCAACCCGCGAGGTCCGAGAAAACGCTGCAGCAACGAGGCCTGCAACAGAATAAATGCGGTCGCCGCCCAGGCCAGCAGCACGGCGGCGTAGAGCTCCCAGAGCGGCCCGTCGTGGGTATTGCGCAAGGTCATCAACACTGCCAGAGCGGAAGGCCCAGCCACCGCCGGGGTGGCCAATGGCACCAGCATCGGCTCGCCATCCGGCACATCACCCAACACCCCTTGCGGGCCGGGGAAGATCAGGCGCATGGCGATCACGAACAGGATGATACCGCCGGCAATCGCAGTTGCCTCCCGCGACAGGCCCAGGGCGCTGAGCACTTTGTCACCAAAGGTAAGGAACAGCAGCAACAGTGCCAGAGCAAACAACAGCTCACGCGCGGCAACCCACAGGCGACGCTTGGCCGGCACGTTCTTCAGTGCGGCGATAAAGATGGCGATATTGCCGAAGGGGTCGGTGACCAGAAAGATCAACGCGGCGATGCCGAAAATATCCATAGCTACTCCTCAACAGATCGGCAGAGTTTAGTGCCTCTGGCAGTAGAAAACGCCTTTGATCCGGCAGAACAACCACGCTGGTCTATTGCCTAAGCAAGAGCGGATTGGCGCTGCTAGACTAATAGCTGTACAAATATGGAGATTTTGTACAGCTATCGTATCAACCAAGAGATCAACACCATGCGCGCATTGCTGTGGTTCAAACAGGATTTACGCCTTGATGACCACCCCGCCCTGCAGGCTGGCCTGACGGCAGAATGTCTGCTGCCGGTGTATGTACTGGACCCTGCACTGCTGCAGCTCAACGAATTCGGCATGCGCCGCATGGGCGTACACCGCGCGCGCTTTCTGCTGGAAAGCCTGTTGGCGCTGGAAGGCGAATTGCGCCAGCGCGGCTCACACCTGCTGGTGGTGATCGGTTCGGCGGAACAGGCCATTGCTCAGCTGGTTGCTCAGTTCAACCTGAACCAGGTGCTGACCCTGGAAGAAATCGCTCCCGACGAACGCGCGCAGGTGGCCCGTGTCGCTCGGCGCCTCGGTGACATTCCCCTGCAACAGGCGCCAGCCAACAACCTGCTGCGCGCGGATGAACTGCCGTTCAGCATCGAGCAACTGCCGCAGGTATTCAGCCGCTTTCGAAGCCTGGTGGAAGAGCGCCTGCAGGTGTTCCAGCCACGCCATGCCCCGGATCGTCTACCAGTGCTGCCGGATGGCGCGCTGGCGCTGCTGCAACCGTTGCCGACACTGTCACAACTGGGCCTGGGCGAACCGCTCAGTGTGCCGGCCAGTGCCTTCCCGTTCTCCGGTGGCGAACCCGCTGCGCTAGGCCGGCTGCGTGACTACCTTTGGAAAACCCAGGGCGTACGGCAGTACAAGGAAACCCGCAACGGCATGATCGGCAGCGAGTATTCATCGAAATTCTCGCCCTGGCTGGCCAACGGCAGCCTGTCTGCACGCCGCGTGGTGGCCGAGCTGCGCCGTCACGAGGCACAGTACAAACGCAACGACTCGACCCAGTGGCTGTGGGTGGAAATGCTCTGGCGTGATTTCTTCCGCTGGACCCTGCTTCGCCACGGCAGCGCACTGTTCAAAGCCGGCGGCCTGAAGGCCACCGAACGCGCGCCGCAGCAACTGGATCAACGCTTTCAGGATTGGTCACGCGGGCGCACTGGCATGCCACTGGTGGATGCCAATATGCGCGAACTGGCTGCCACCGGATTTATGTCCAACCGCGGCAGGCAGGTGGTTGCCAGCTACCTGATCAATGACCTGCAACAAGACTGGCGCCACGGTGCGGCCTGGTTCGAGGAACACCTGATCGATTACGACCCGGCCAGCAACTGGGGCAACTGGGCTTACCTGGCTGGCGTGGGCAACGATCCACGGCACAACCGGGTGTTCAATGCCCTACGCCAGGCCCGTGAATATGATCCCGAGGCGCAGTACGTCAGCCTCTGGCTACCCGAGCTGCGCGATGTGCCGCAGGCGCTGCGGCATACGCCCTTCCTGCTCGCCGGCGGACACCTGCGCAGCCTCGGCTACCCGCAGCTGGACAGCATTCCGGAAAGCTGGAAGCCCTACCTGCACGCAGTGGCCTGAGCCGAATTAACTCAGCTCAACCCGGTTGCGTCCGCCGCTCTTGGCCCGATACAGCGCTTGATCGGCCCGCTCGAACACCTGGTCGCTGCCTTCCTCACCGGTAAAAGCGGTCAAGCCCGCAGACAGGGTGATGGTCACGCGCTCACCACGAAAGTGGAACGGACACTGCTCGACGCCCTCGAGCAAGGTTTGCAGCAGCTGTTGCCCACCTTCCATGGGTGTCGAAGGTATCAGCAGAACAAACTCTTCGCCGCCGAAACGGGCAATGAAATCGGTTTTGCGCAGACGCTTGGCCAGCTCGCCGGCAATGATCTTCAACACCTTGTCGCCAGCCAGGTGGCCGTAACCATCATTGATCCGTTTGAAGTGATCAATATCCAGCACCGCCAGCAGCAACTCACCGCCATAGCGTTTCCAGCGCGCCATCTCCAGCTCCAGGCGCTCGCTCCAGCCGGCCCGATTAGGTAGGCCGGTAAGCGGATCGATCAGAGCTTTCTGCCGCTGCTCTTCGAGGTGATCGCGGAAGCTCTGCGCTTCCTGCTCCATATCCGCGACCTTCTGAGTCAGGCTTTGCAGGCGTTGCGCCACTTCGTCCTCATGACCGTCGCGATGCTTCTGATGCTCACTGACGGTGCTGAGCAAGCCATCCAGGCGCGCTTCCAGTGATTGCTTGAGGGTCGGCAGATCAACCGCATCCTGCACGCTGGCCTGCAAACCGCTGACCTGCTCACGCAGCTCCTGATTAAAGCTTCGCGCGCTTTCTACCGACTCGCTGTAGCCCTCATGGGCCTCACTGAGGGTGCTGAGAAACGATGCCAGGCGCTCATTGAGCTGCTTCAGGTAACTGGCAAACTCACGCTGACCACTGTCGGTCACGGCCAGCACCAGCACCGCCAGATCGTCCAGCACCGCCACCAGCTCGTACCAGTTCAAGCCGCCCTGCACGCGCTGGCGCAAGGCCTCGCCCTGCGGTTGATGGCGCTCCGGCAGCTCCAGTTCATCGAGCAGGCCCATCAGGCTGTCACCGATATGCGGGGCGACGGCGCTATAACCCGGCTCGGGAATTTCCGGCAGGGCATAGACCGGATCGCCAGAGCCCTGAGCGGGTGCAACTGTTGCTGGCGCTGCTGCGCTGGGCGGGATTGCCACCACCGGCTGTGCTTCTAACACGGGATTTGGCGTGGCAGGTGCGGCGGGCGCAGGCGCCTCGTTGTTCGGGTTTACCGCCACTTCAGCAGCCTGTACTGCGGCTTGAGGTTGCGCGATAACAGCCGGGGCTGACGTTGCGGGTGGCAGCATATCGGCTGACGCCGGCGCGCTGTCATCAGGGCTACCAGGCGCAGCCTCCTTGCTGCCAAACAGACGCTGGAGAAACCCCGGACGCGCCTGGCTGACCTCGCAATCAAGCGCGGCCAGGGCCTGCTGCTGCAGATTGCTTAATTCACTGAGCAGCGCGGGCAGTTCGCGCGGTTGACTGGCACGTTCCTCGATGCGTTTGGCAAATTGCTTGAGCGCTTTGCGCACCTCGCGCGGCGGCTCCAGGGCGAGCAGTTGATCGGTCAGACTCGTCACACCGGAAATGTTCTGCTCGACGCGATCCTGACGGTGTTTTTCAGAGTCAAGCACAGCCTTTTCCAGACGCGGAATCAGTGCCGAAAGCCCCTTATCGATATCATCGCGGCGCAGAATACCGCGCAGCTCCTGCATGCACTGGTCGACCGACTTGTCACTGCCTTCGGCAGCCAGCGAGCTACGCACCAAGCCGCGTCTTAGCAGATCGAGTCGGGCATCCCAGCTGCGTTCGAGCTTCTCTTGCTTTTCCAGGCTTTCCAGATACTTGCTTTTCCAGCGCTGGGCATCATCGGTCATGGTTGCAGTCCAAACGTAGAAGCTGTTTTACGATCTCGCGAGCTAGAGTCCTGCAAGGCAAAAACAGGCGAGGAAGCGGAGTTTACTGGTGTAAATGAGCATTCCGAGCCTGTTTTTAACGCAGCAGGGCCGACGCGCAGCAGATCATAAACAGGTTCTTAGGGTTCAATCAGCATAGGCGTTGCCGGCCCATACAGTGAAGTGGGCAGACGAATTTGCACCGCCACCGGCAAGTGATCGGAGATCGGCTGCGACAACACCTCACAGCGCTCCAGCGGTAGGCCAGGACTAAGCAGAATGTGATCAAGGCAGCGCTGCGGCCGCCAGCTGGGGAAGGTCGCTTCGATCTGCGGAGCAACCAGATCAAGATCGCGCAGCGGTGAGTGCTGCAGCAGGTCATTGGCATGGGTGTTCATGTCACCCATCAGCACTATGTGCCGATAGTCACCCAGCAGTTCGCGGATATAAGCCAACTGGCGCGTACGGGTACGCGCGCCAAGGGACAGGTGCATCATTACCACGGCGACTGCATCCGGCCCTTCGCCCAGGCGCAGCAACATCGCGCCACGGCCAGGCGGGCCGGGCAATGGATGATCTTCCAGCAGGCTGGGTCGCAAACGGCTGAGCACGCCATTGCTGTGCTGCGCCAGACGGCCGAAGTTGCGGTTGAGTTGCTGATACCAGTAAGGGAAAGCCCCGAGGTGCGCGAGGTGCTCGACCTGATTGACGTAGCCCGAACGCAGGCTGCCGCCATCGACCTCCTGCAACGCGACCAGGTCGAAATCACCGAGCAGATCGCCAATCCGTTGCAGATTGCCGCTGCGCCCGGCATGCGGTAGCAGATGCTGCCAGCTGCGTGTCAGGTAGTGGTGATAACGCTGGGTACTGATGCCGACCTGGATATTGAAACTGAGCAATCGCAGGCTGCCATTCTGCGGCCATTCGTCCGCTGCCGCGCAACGTGGATTGACCTGTGGATCGCACAGGTCAATCGCCCGTCTGGCCGGCCAGCGCCTGAGCATTACGCGTTATCCGCGCACGCCAGTTACTGCGCGGCGCGTTCTTTGGCGATCAGGTGATCCGCCACTTGCAGGGTTTGCTGCGGACCGCCCGAACTGCTGATGTCGAAACGGTATTTGCCGTTGACGATCATCACCGGCACGCCAGATATCTGGTAAGCCATAGCGAGTTTCTTGGCCTTTTCCAGCTGGCTCTTCACGCCGAAGGAATTGTAGGTCTTGAGGAAGGCGTCCTTGTCGATGCCTTCGGCGGCCAGGAAGTCTGCCATTTCTTCCGGAGTGGCGAGTTTCTTGCCCTGCACGTGGATGGCGTCGAACACTGCGGCATGCACCTTGTGCTCGGCTTTCATCGCTTCAAGGGTGATAAACAGCTGGCCGTGGACGTTCCACATGCCGCCAAACATGGCCGGGATGCGCACAAAATTGACATCATCCGGCAGGGTGTCGATCCACGGATTGATAGTTTCTTCAAACTTGTAGCAATGGCCACAGCCGTACCAGAACAGCTCGACCACTTCGATCTTGCCTGGCTTGGCAACCGCAACCGGGTTATTCAGCTCGACGTAGTGTTTGCCGGCCTCGATTGGCTCGGCGTGGGCGCTCAGGCCAAACAGGCTGGCGGTGACGAGAGTGGCACTGAGAATCAGATTACGCATGCGTTACTCCTTGGCTATAAACGGTGCGTGATGACGAACCGAAGTTCGACCCGCGAAGCAAACTGGGGTTCCGTGCATTGTAGCGGTGCCCATAACGAAAAAGGGTGGCCTAAGCCACCCTATTTCATTACGACATGTCGCGGTGTCAGCGGATCAATGCAGACCCTGAATAAAGCTGGATACCGCTTCGATGTCCTTGTTGCTCAGCTTGGCTGCGATCGAACGCATGATCATGCTGTCGCCGTCATTGGTGCGGTTGCCTTCGCGGAAGTCAGTCAGCTGCTTGGCGATATAGGTTGCGTGCTGGCCACCCAGTTGCGGGTAACCGGCGGCATCCAGGCCAGCGCCATTCGGCGAATGGCAACCGGTGCAGGCAGGCATGCCTTCAGCCAGTTTGCCGCCGCGGAACAGCTCGCCGCCACGCTCGACCAGTTTCGGGTCGGCTGCGCCAACGCTCATCTGCTGGCTGGCGAAATAGGCGGAGATATCTTCCAGATCCTGGTCGCTGAGGTTATCCAGCAAACCGGTCATTTCCACCACAGGGCGGGCGCCGGACTTGATGTCCTTCAGCTGTTTGAGCAAGTAACGCTCGCCTTGACCAGCCAGTTTCGGGAAGTTCGGTGCAGCGCTATTACCATCGGCAGCATGGCACGCACCACACACAACAACCTTACCCTGACCGGCTTCAGCATTGCCTGCGGCATGTGCCAGGCCGGTGATGCCCAGGGTCAACAGCAGACTCACGAGTACTTTGTTCATCAGCTAATCCAATTTACGGCTAAGAGAAAGAGTTTATAAGCCGGGCTTACTCGGTCATCAACTTGATGACGGCTTGGTAATCCTCGGCCGAGCAGTCCATGCACAAGCCACGTGGCGGCATGGCACCTAAACCATTGGTGACGCTCTGTACCAGTGCATCGGTGCCTTTGGCCAGGCGCGGTTCCCAGGCAGCCTTGTCGCCTTTCAGCGGCGCGGTGGGGATCGCCCCGTTGTGGCACACCCCACAAGAGCGCGCGTAAACGGCTTCTGGGTCCTGTGCAGCCTGAGCACTCAGCGACAGCATCAATACACCGGCTGCAATCAGCAAGTTTTTCATCAGATCAACCTCATCAGGGAGGGGAACGTACTGCTTTCTAGGGGCAGATGATCTAAATCGTTCCCGTGAACACTTATCCAACAGCGGGAGAAAGCGCACACAAAATCTGCGCCATTATATACTGGCGCCATTGAAACGGAAACGACGCAGCTTGCCGCGCTATGCGGCAACAGGCAGGCTGCGCGCAAATGTCGCAAGGGCATCGCGCCTGTAACGCCACCCCACGCTCGCCCTCACGGATACCCAGATGCAAGCCAAGAACCCCATTATCGGCCTGTGCCAACAGGCCACTTTCCTTATCAGCGCGGCCAAAGTTGACCAGTGCCCCGAGGATTTCGGCCATGAAGTGGCCTTTGCCGGGCGCTCCAACGCCGGTAAATCCAGCGCCCTGAATACCCTGACCCACGCCAGCCTGGCGCGCACCTCGAAGACGCCGGGACGCACCCAGCTGCTCAACTTCTTCAAGCTCGACGAAGAGCGCCGCCTGGTCGACCTTCCGGGTTATGGCTACGCCAAGGTGCCGATCCCGTTGAAACTGCACTGGCAGAAGCACCTCGAAGCCTACCTGGGCAGCCGCGAATGCCTGCGTGGGCTGATGCTGATGATGGACATCCGCAAGCCGCTGACCGAGTTCGATATCCTCATGCTGGATTGGTCGGTTGCCAGCGAAATGCCCATGCATATCCTGTTGACCAAGGCCGATAAGCTGGCTTTTGGCACAGCGAAGAACACCTTGCTCAAGGTGCGTCAGGATATTCACAAGGGCTGGGGGGATCGCGTCAGCATCCAGCTGTTCTCTGCGCCCAAGCGCATTGGCATCGAAGAGGCTCAGGAAGTGCTGGCGCAATGGATGCAACTGGGCGAGTTTGCCCTGCCAGATGACGAAGAAGTCGACGCCTGATTAAAGCGCTCGCTGGCTGGCAGCCATAAAAAAACCCCGAAACTTCTTATGGGGGAGGGAAGTTTCGGGGTTCAACATCTGAACCGCTAGGGCGGGGTCCAGAATCTGCCAACACTTAACACAACAAAGGAGCATCGAATGGTTGTCTAGGCCATTCGTAAGCTCTGAGTAGGTAGGCAGACGCAAAGTTCAGACGCTAGCTGTAATTAATTAGTTATAAGCAAGCCCGTATTGATACTCATACGCCTTTAGTGCCCGTCACTCGGGCGCTGCAGCGATGCTGCGGTCCGACATCAATGGGCCTCATCCCAGTTATCGCCCACACCGACCTCAACCAGCAGCGGTACATCCAGCGCGGCGGCATTGCCCATCAGCGGCCTGATCTGCTCACTGACCTGCTCGACCAGATCCTCACGCACTTCCAGCACCAGTTCGTCGTGCACCTGCAGGATGACCTTGGCATCCAGGCCGGATTCACTCAGCCAGTTGTTCACGGTGACCATCGCACGCTTGATGATGTCCGCAGCCGTACCCTGCATCGGCGCGTTGATCGCGGTGCGCTCGGCGCCTTTGCGCAGCGCCTGGTTCTTCGCATGGATATCCGGCAAGTACAGACGACGGCCGAACAGGGTTTCGACAAAGCCCTGCTCAGACGCCTGCTCGCGGGTGCGCTCCATATAGGCCAGTACGCCGGGATAGCGGGCGAAATACACATCGATATAGGCCTGCGCCTGCTTGCGGTCGCAGCCGATCTGCTTGGCCAGGCCGAAGGCGCTCATGCCGTAGATCAGGCCAAAGTTGATCGCCTTGGCGCTGCGGCGCTGATCACTGGTGACCGCCTCCAAAGGCACGCCGAACACCTCGGCAGCAGTGGCCTTGTGCACATCGCGGCCATGGCGGAAAGCGTCCAACAGGCTCTCGTCCTTGGCCAGGTGAGCCATGATGCGCAGCTCGATCTGCGAATAGTCCGCCGCCAGCAGCTTGTAACCCGTGGGTGCGACGAAGGCCTGGCGAATCCGCCGTCCCTCGGCGGTGCGGATCGGGATGTTCTGCAGGTTCGGGTCGGTGGACGACAAGCGCCCGGTCGCCGCCACCGCCTGGTGATAGCTGGTGTGGATACGCCCGGTGCGCGGGTTGATCTGCTCCGGTAAACGGTCGGTGTAGGTGCTTTTCAGCTTGCTCAGGGAGCGGTACTGCATCAACACCTTGGGCAGTTCGAAATCCTGCTCAGCCAGTTCGGCCAGCACCGCTTCGGCGGTGGATGCCTGGCCCTTGGCGGTCTTGCTAAGCACCGGCAAACCCAGTTTCTCGTAGAGAATCACACCCAGTTGCTTGGGCGAGGCCAGGTTGAACTCCTCACCGGCAATCTCGAACGCCTGGCGCTCCAGTGCCACCAGCTTCTCACCCAGTTCGTTGCTTTGCAGCCCCAACAAGTTGGCGTCGACCAGCGCGCCCTGACGCTCGATGCGCGCCAGCACCGGCACCAGCGGCATTTCGATTTCCTGCAGCACCTTGGCCAGGCTCGGCTCAGCCGACAGTTTGCTCCACAGGTGCTGGTGCAGACGCAGGGTCACATCGGCATCTTCGGCGGCATAGGGTGCAGCCTGGGCCAGGTCGATCTGGTCGAAGGTCAGCTGCTTGGCGCCTTTGCCGGCGATGTCCTCGAAGCGGATGTTGCTGTGATCCAGGTACTTGAGCGCCAGGCTGTCCATATCATGACGGGTGGCGGTGGAATCCAGCACGTAGGATTCGAGCATGGTGTCGAAGGCCACACCCTGTACCGCAATCGGTGTCGAGGCATTGGCGAGAATATTGATGTCGTACTTGGCGTGCTGACCGACCTTGGCCTTGCTTGGGTCTTCGAGGATCGGCCTTAGCGCCTTGAGCACCGCATCGCGATCGAGCTGACTCGGTACGCCCATATAAGAATGCGCGACCGGGATATACGCCGCTTCGCCAGCCTTGACCGCAAAGGACAGGCCGACCAGTTGAGCCTGCTGGGCGTCCAGACCGGTGGTTTCGGTGTCGAAGGCGATCAGCTCGGCATTGCGCAATTTCTCCAGCCAGACGTCGAACTGCGCCTGCTCGAGGATGCACTGGTAATCGAACGCAGCCGCTGCGGGCAACTCGGCAACCTCAGCCTCGACACTCGGAGCATCAGCGGCCGAATTGGCCGGCGTAACGACAGGAGCGGCACTGGCGCTGGGCGCCAGAGCAAACAGGTCATCGGCAGGCGCTACGGCTGGGGCTTTGATCGCCGGGGCCGGGTTGCTGCGCAGCAACTCATCGCGCCAGGTTTTGAATTCCAGCTCGGCGTACAGCTCCATCAGGGCCGGCACATCCATCTCGCCCGGGTGCAGCGAGTCGATGGCGATATTCAGCGGCACATCCAGCTTGATGGTCGCCAGCGCGTAGGACAGGTAGGCCATGTCCTTGTGCTCGGCGAGTTTGGCCGGCAGGGTCTTGGCACCGCGGATCGGCAGCTCCGGCACCTTATCGAGGTTGGCGTAGAGCACATCGAGGCCACCACCAACACCTACCAGCAAGCCCAGCGCGGTCTTTTCACCCACGCCCGGCACGCCGGGAATGTTGTCGACCTTGTCGCCCATCAGCGCCAGGTAATCGATGATCAGCTCAGGACCGACACCGAATTTCGCTTTCACGCCATCGATGTCATAGACGCTACCGGTCATGGTGTTGACCAGCGTAACGTGCGGGCAAACCAGCTGGGCCATGTCCTTGTCGCCGGTAGAGATCACCACATCGCGGCCCTCGGCGGCGCACTGGCGGGCCAGGGTGCCGATCACATCATCGGCCTCGACGCCCTCGACGCACAGCAGCGGGTAGCCCATGGCCCTGACGCTGGCGTGCAGCGGCTCGACCTGGACGCGCAGCTCATCGGGCATCGACGGGCGGTTGGCCTTGTACTCGGCGAACATTTCATCGCGAAAGGTCCCGCCCTTGGCATCAAACACCACGGCAAACGGGCTTTTCGGGTACTGCTTGCGCAGGCTCTTGAGCATGTTCAGCACGCCCTTCACCGCGCCGGTGGGCAAGCCCTTGGAGGTGGTCAGCGGCGGCAGGGCGTGAAAGGCACGGTAAAGGTAAGACGAACCGTCAACCAGAACGAGAGGGGCTTGGCTCATGAGCAGGATCAACCTTTTCGGCGGGGCGGCGGTAACAGGCCGTTTAAAAACGTAAGCGAGGCCGGCAATACCAGGCGAGGACGCGCAGTTTACGTGTTGTAAATGAGCATTCCGAGCCTGTTTTTAACGCAGGATTGCCAACGCAGGTAGTTTTTCAACAGCCTGTTAGAATGGCCGCACCATTGCAATCAAAGGGACAAGGTTATCATGCGCGCACTCAATCGCCTGTTGCTCGCCAGCCTGCTGGCATTCACCACCCTGGTCGCTCACGCCGAAGATCCGGTTTCGGCCGACCCGGATGTAACCATTCGCCAGGACGGCGACCGCACCATCCATGAATACCGGGTCAACGGTTTTCTCTACGCGGTCAAGGTCATCCCTAAAGGCGGCAAGCCGTACTTTCTGGTACGCGCCGATGGCAGCGATGGCAACTTCGTCCGTTCGGACAGCCCGGATATGTTGATTCCGGCCTGGGAAATTTTCAGCTGGTAAGAAGGCGGTTCTGCAATGTCGGTGTTTACCCCGCTTGAGCGCCACGAGCTCGAGGAGTTTCTCGCCCCCTATGGCCTGGGTCGCTTGCGCGACTTCCAGGGGATTGCTGCGGGCAGCGAGAACAGCAATTTCTTCGTCAGCCTGGAGCAGGGCGAATTCGTTCTGACCCTGATCGAGCGCGGCCCAAGCGCCGACCTGCCGTTCTTTATCGAACTGCTCGACGTGCTGCACGAAGCCGGCCTGCCGGTGCCTTACGCACTGCGCACTGACAGCGGTGAGGCGCTGCGCAGCCTGGCGGAGAAGCCGGCGCTGCTGCAGCCACGCCTGGCCGGCCAGCATGTGCACGAGGCCAACCCGCATCACTGCCAGGAAGTCGGCGCACTGCTGGCGCGCATCCACCTAGCCACCCGTGCACAGGTGCTACCGCGCAAGAGTGACCGGGGCCTGGACTGGATGCTGGCCGAAGGACCGAGCCTGGCCTTACAGCTGCCCGCTGAACAACTGCCGCTGCTGCGTGATGCGCTGGCGGAAATCCACGCGCTCAAGCCACGCATCCTCGCCTTGCCGCTGGCCAATCTGCATGCCGACCTGTTCCGCGACAACGTGCTGTTCGACGGCAACCATCTGGCCGGAGTGATCGACTTCTACAACGCCTGTTCGGGGCCGATGCTCTATGACCTGGCGATCGCCTTGAACGACTGGTGCTCACGGGATGACGGCAGCCTGGACAGCAAACGCGCGCAGGCGCTGCTCGGTGCTTACGCAGGTTTACGGCCCTTTACTGCGGCAGAAGCTGAATTGTGGCCGGCCATGCTGCGCATCGCCTGTGTGCGCTTCTGGCTGTCGCGCCTGATCGCCGCCGAATCCTTCGCCGGCCAGGAAGTGCTGATCCACGACCCGGCGGAATTCCAGCGGCGCCTGGCCCAGCGTCAACAGGTTGAGCTGGCGCTGCCATTCGCCTTCTAAGAAGTGCTAATACGTAGCGAAGCCTAACAACTCCAGAAATTCATTGGCGTTGGGCTTCGCTGCTGCGCAGCTCAACCTACAACGCCTCAAGACACCCGGCCAATTCGCCCGCCATATTCTCCAGCAGGGCTTCGTAGCCGTTTGCATCTACTGGCAAAGCGCCGCCCATGGCGTCCAGCTCGGTCAGGGTGACCGGCAGCCCGGCAGTCAGGGTTTGCGCCAGGCGCGGGCGAAACGGCGGCTCGCTGAAGACGCAACTCGGCCCAGCCTGCTGCAAGCGTTCACGCATGGCGGCCACGTGCTGGGCGCCGGGTTGCACCTCGCCAAGCACACTGAATACCCCGGCGTGCTTAAGGCCATAGGCGGCCTCGAAGTAGTCGTAGGCTTCGTGGAAAACGAAGTAGGGCTTGCCAGCCAGGCCGTTCAGGCGACTTTTCAGACGCTGATCCAGAGCATCCAGACGCGCGCCGAATGCCTTGGCATTGGCCTGATAACGCGCGGCATTGGCCGGATCGACTTGCGCCAGGTCGGTGGCGATTTTGCCGGCAATCACCCGGGCATTGGCCGGCAGCAGCCAGAGGTGCGCATCCAGGCTGCCGGGACGGTGGGCATGGTCATGCTGGTCGGCAGCATGCGCATGATCTGCGTGGTCATCCTGATGCTCAGCGCCATCACCAAAATGACGCAAGGACATACCCGGAACATCCTGCACTGCCACACTAGGCTTATCGCGACCGGCCAGCACACGCGGCAGAAAGCTCTCCAGATCCGCGCCAACCCAATACAGCAGGTCAGCATCGCGCACCCGGCGTACATCGGAGGGACGCAGGGCGTAATGGTGCGGCGATGCGCCCGGCGGCAGCAGCACCTCCGGCTGGCCGACGCCGTCCTGCACGGCAGCGGCAATCAGCTGCAGCGGCTTGATGCTGGTCAGCACGCGCACATCGGCGCGGACCGCAAAACTCAGGGAAAAGGTGATCAACAGCAGGCACACAGCCGGAAAAAGACGCAACACGGGGAACACTCAAACAGGAAGGAACGGGTAATATAATAACGTCTCTCACCTTATTCGTCGTTGCCCATGACCCAAGCCCCGCTGGCCTCACGCCCACACGACCACTCCCACTGCGTCAGCCATGCCCTGGCCGAGGCCGAAGCCATCTGCGCGCGCCAGGGCCTGCGCCTGACCGCCCTGCGCAAACGCGTGCTGGAACTGGTCTGGGCCAGCCACAAGCCGCTGGGGGCCTATGACATCCTCGGAGTGCTGAGCGACGAAGACGGCCGCCGTGCCGCACCGCCCACGGTGTACCGCGCCCTGGATTTCCTCCTGGAAAACGGCCTGGTGCACCGCATCGCCTCGCTGAACGCATTTGTCGGCTGCAGCCACCCGGAACACGCCCACCAGGGCCAGTTCCTGATCTGCCGAAGCTGCAATGCGGCCATTGAGCTGGAGCAGGCGACGATCAGCGACGCCATTATCAGTAGTGCGGCAGGGGTCGGTTTTGCCGTGGAAAGCCAGACGGTGGAAGTGGTCGGCCTCTGCGCAGGCTGCCAGGAGCCGACATGAGCGACGCCCTGATCCGCCTCGCCGGGGTGGGCGTGACCTTCGCCGGACAGAACGTGCTGCAGGATGTGCAGCTCAGTGTAAAGCCGGGGGAAATCGTCACCCTGATCGGCCCCAATGGCGCCGGCAAAACCACCCTGGTGCGCGCCGTGCTCGGCCTGCTTAAACCCGACAGCGGCAGCGTCTGGCGCAAACCCAAACTGCGCGTCGGCTATATGCCGCAAAAGCTACACGTGGATGCCACCCTGCCGCTCTCGGTGCTGCGCTTTCTGCGCCTGGTGCCGGGCGTCAGCCGCGCGGATGTGCAGGATGCATTGGCCGAAGTGGGCGCCGAACAGGTGATCGATAGCCCCCTGCAAAGCATCTCCGGCGGCGAGCTGCAGCGCGTGCTGTTGGCCCGGGCCCTGTTGCGCAAGCCGGAACTGCTGGTGCTGGATGAACCGGTGCAGGGCGTCGACGTCGCCGGCCAGGCCGAGCTGTACCGCCTGATCACCCTGCTGCGCGACCGCCACGGCTGCGGCGTGCTGATGGTCTCCCACGACCTGCACCTGGTGATGAGCACCACTGATCAAGTGGTCTGCCTCAACCGCCACGTCTGCTGTTCGGGTCACCCCGAGCGGGTCAGTTTCGACCCGGCCTTTGTCGAGCTGTTCGGCGAAGACGCCAAGAGCCTGGCCGTCTATACCCACCACCATGACCATGAGCACGACCTGCACGGTGCAGTAGTTACTGAAACGCCTGCGGGCCTGAGCATCAAAGGCCCGGTAAAACCGCATATTCACGGAGATGGCTGCAAGCATGGCTGATTTTCTGCTCAACGCCCTGCTCGCCGGCCTCGCCCTGGCGCTGGTTGCCGGCCCCCTGGGTTCCTTTGTGGTGTGGCGGCGCATGGCCTATTTCGGCGACACCCTGTCACATGCCGCGCTACTCGGCGTGGCACTGGGCCTGATGCTCGACGTCAGCCCGACCCTGGCGGTAACTGTCGGCTGCGTGCTGCTGGCGGTGCTGCTGGTCACCCTGCAAAGCCGCCAGCCGCTGGCCTCCGACACCCTGCTCGGCATCCTCGCCCACAGCACCCTGTCGCTGGGCCTGGTGGTGCTGAGCTTTATGCAGGATGTGCGCATCGACCTGATGGGTTATCTGTTCGGCGATTTGCTAGCCGTCGGCCCGACCGACCTGGCCTGGATCATCGGCGGCAGCGCCCTGGTGCTGGTGCTGCTGGCCCTACTGTGGCGGCCGTTGCTGGCGATTACCGTGCACGAGGAACTGGCCAAGGTCGAAGGCCTGCCCGTGGCGGCGATTCGCCTGAGCCTGATGCTGCTGATCGCCGTGGTGATCGCCGTGGCGATGAAGATTGTCGGCGTGCTGTTGATCACCTCGCTGCTGATCATCCCCGCCGCTGCCGCCCAGCGCCATGCGCGCACGCCTGAGCAAATGGCCTTCGGCGCCAGCCTGCTGGGCATCGTCGCGGTGTGCGGTGGGCTGAGTCTGTCGTGGTTTCAGGACACACCGGCCGGCCCCTCCATCGTGGTCAGCGCTGCGGCGTTGTTTCTACTGAGCTTTGCCTTGCCACGGCGCACCGCCTGAAAGATTGGTGATGCCTCCGGGCACAGTGTAAACTTGCGCGTTTTTTGCACAATTCGAGACGCGCAGTCATGAAATCGTTCGTTTTCCGTGGATTTGCCCTGAGCCTGGTTCTGCTGCTGGCCGGCTGCCAGAGCGCGCCGCAACCGGCCAACCTGCCGGTGGATGACCTGGTCAGCGCCTTTCGCCAGCTCGACCAGAGCCTGGCCAGCGGCGACCTGAGCAGCGCCGAAAGCCAGCTTGGCAGCCTGCAGCAACGCGCTACCGGCGATACCCGCCTGGAGCAATACCAGCGCCAGCTCGCCGAAGCCCATCTGCAACAGGGCCAGAAAGCCCTGCAGGCCGGTGATCTGGATAACGCTACCAAAGCCCTGAGCCGCGCGCGCAGCCTGATGCCGCAAGCACCGGCGCTGACCACTGGCCTGGATGGCGCCATCGCCCAGGCCCGCGAAGCCGAACTGGCCGCCGCCGAACGGCGCCGTCGTACCGCTGAGCAAGCGGCCGCCCAGGCCGAAGCCACCCGTCTGGAGCAAGCACGCCAGCTGCGCCTGG
Source organism: Pseudomonas anguilliseptica (assembly GCF_900105355.1). Lineage (NCBI taxonomy): Bacteria > Pseudomonadati > Pseudomonadota > Gammaproteobacteria > Pseudomonadales > Pseudomonadaceae > Pseudomonas > Pseudomonas anguilliseptica. The sequence goes on along the minus strand of NZ_FNSC01000001.1, from coordinate 1,667,335 downwards.
CGGCCGAGCGTCAGGCCGCCGCGATTCAGGCCACTCAACTGCCGAATACCCCGCCAGTCGAAGAGTCCGTACCAGCCAAACCGCAGGCCCGGCTGATCGACCCGACCGCCGCCAGCAGCGTGATCGGCATGCCGATCCTCGAAAATCAAGACAACGAGCGCCTGCGCAGCCTGCTCGATGGGGTGGCGGCGGATATGGTCGCGTTCAATTGCGTGGTGCGCATCGAAGTGCGCCAGGCCAAGAATGTCCCCTGGGTCGCCTCCCTGCTCAATGCACGGATCAAGCGCCTGGACCCGAGTTTCAGCCCGCGCATGAGTCAGGTGATCAAGCCCGCTCAGGTGCCGCAGCTGGTACTTAGCCCGCAGCGTTAACCACGGTGCACTGCGATCACGACCGGGCTTGCCCGGTCGTTTGCATTGGCGCTGGCTACACTGCCCAGAGCAGTCAGCCAGCTAATGCAATTTAGCTATAACCATAGGTCTACAAAGATTTTTGCGCCCTAAACAGCGCCGGGTAGACTAGCCGCCGTTTCGGCCTACCCGGCAGCCCGAAAAACCCAAAAGGTTTATTCCGTGATCAATTTTCACCAGGTCCACAAGGCGTATCGCGTCAGTGGTCAGGACATCCCCGCGTTGCAACCGAGCGATCTGCAGATTGCCCGGGGCGAAGTGTTCGGCATCATCGGCCATTCCGGCGCCGGCAAAAGCACCCTGTTGCGCCTGATCAACCGTCTGGAGCAGCCCTCCGGCGGGCGTATCGAGATCGACGGCGAAGACGTCACCGCGCTCGATGCCACAGGCCTGCGGCGCTTTCGTCAGCAGGTCGGGATGATTTTCCAGCACTTCAATCTGCTTTCATCGAAGACCGTCGCCGACAACGTCGCCCTGCCACTGAAGCTGGCCGGTGAGTTGCCGCGTGGCGCGATCAATGCCCGCGTGACGGAGTTGCTGGCCCGCGTCGGCCTGCAGGATCACGCCAACAAGTACCCAGCGCAGCTTTCCGGCGGACAGAAACAGCGCGTCGGCATTGCCCGCGCCCTGGCCACCGAGCCAAAGATTCTGCTGTGCGACGAAGCCACCAGCGCCCTCGACCCGCAGACCACCGCCTCGGTATTGCAGCTGCTGGCCGAGATCAACCGCGAGCTGAACCTGACCATCGTGCTGATCACCCACGAGATGGATGTGATCCGCCGCGTGTGTGACCGCGTGGCCGTCATGGATGCCGGCGTGATCGTCGAGTCGGGCCCGGTGGCCGAGGTGTTTCTGCACCCACAGCACGCCACCACCAAGCGCTTCGTGCAGGAAGCCGAGCAGATCGACGAGAACGAGCAACGCGATGATTTCGCCCATGTGCAGGGCCGCATTCTGCGCCTGACCTTCCAGGGCGAAGCCACCTATGCACCGCTGCTGGGCACCGTAGCGCGCGAAACCGGGGTGGATTACAGCATCCTCGCCGGACGCATCGACCGCATCAAAGACACCCCCTACGGCCAGCTGACCCTGGCCCTGACCGGCGGCGATCTCGACGCCGCGCTGGCGCGCTTTGAAGCCGCCGACGTGCATCTGGAGGTGCTGCGCTAATGGACGCCCTACTGACTCGTCTACTCCCCAACGTCGATTGGGCGGAAATCGGCTACGCCAGCCTGGACACCCTGAGCATGCTCGGCGGCTCCATGCTGTTTACCGTGCTGCTCGGCCTGCCGCTGGGCGTACTGCTATTCCTTACCAGCCCACGGCAGATGTTCGAACAGAAGGCCTTCTACGGCTTCCTGTCGCTGCTGGTAAATATCCTGCGCTCGGTGCCATTCGTGATCCTGCTGATCGTGATGATCCCCTTCACGGTGATCGTCACCGGAACCTCGCTGGGCGTCGCCGGGGCCATCCCGCCGCTGGTGGTCGGGGCCACGCCGTTCTTCGCCCGCCTGGTTGAAACCGCGCTGCGTGAAGTCGACCGCGGCATTATCGAAGCGACCCAGGCCATGGGCGCCACAACCCGGCAGATTGTGCTCAACGCCCTGCTGCCCGAGGCGCTACCCGGCATCATCGCCGCGATCACCGTGACCGCCATTACCCTGGTGTCCTATACCGCCATGAGCGGCCTGATTGGCGGCGGCGGTCTGGGCGACCTGGCGGTACGTTATGGCTATCAGCGTTATCAACCGGACGTGATGGCGGTGACGGTGATCCTCCTGCTGGTGTTGGTACAGATCCTACAAACCGTCGGCGACAAGCTGGTGGTGCATTTTTCTCGCAAATAAACCGCCGGCGACTACTCGTCGCCAACCCCGATCCCACAAGGAGTTAGTCATGAAAAAACTGATCGCCGCAGTCGCTGCCCTGGCCGCGTTCTCCGTACAGGCCGAGAGCCTGAGCGTCGCCGCCACTGCCGTACCGCACGCGGAAATCCTCGAGTTCGTTAAGCCGACCCTGGCCAAAGAAGGCGTTGAACTGAACATCAAGGTCTTCACCGACTACGTGCAACCCAACGTGCAGGTTGCCGAGCAGCGTCTGGACGCCAACTTCTTCCAGCACCAGCCGTACCTCGATGAGTTCAACAAGAGCCGTGGCACCGAGTTGGTCAGCGTAGCCGGCGTGCACGTCGAGCCCTTCGGCGCCTACTCCAGCAAGCACAAAAGCCTGAATGAGCTGCCACAAGGCGCCAACGTGGTGATCCCGAACGACGCCACCAATGGCGGTCGCGCTCTGTTGCTGCTGCAAAAGGCCGGGGTGATTACCCTGAAGCCGGAAGCAGGTATCCTCGCCACACCGAAAGACATCGTCGAGAACCCGAAAGCCATCAAGGTGCGTGAGCTGGAAGCGGCCACTCTACCGCGCGTGCTGACTCAGGTTGACCTGGCGCTGATCAATACCAACTACGCCCTGGAAGCCAAGCTCAACCCAACCAAGGATGCTCTGGCCATCGAAGGCAGCGACTCACCGTACGTCAACATCCTGGTGGCGCGTGCCGACAACAAGGACAACGCCGCCCTGCAGAAGCTGGCCAAGGCGCTGAACAGCGCCGAGGTGAAGGCCTTTATCGCAGAGAAGTATCAGGGCGCTGTGGTTCCAGCGTTCTAAGAACCTGCCTCGGATCTGCTGCGCGTCGGCCAAACTGCGTTGAAAACGGCTTCGGAATGCTCATTTACAGCTCGTAAACTGCGCTTCCTCAACCGTTTTCGCCTTGTTTGGCTCTAGCTCGCGAGCTCCGAAACAGATTCTATGCACCAACGTTAGCTACATCCTCTGCCAAACCCCGCCTCGTGCGGGGTTTGTCGTTTAGGGCCGGGCAGCAGCTTCGCGCAGGCACTCCAGCAGGCAGTCCAGAGCTGGCTGACGCTGAGCGCGGCGCAATACCGCTACCAGTTCGCGGTGGAAGGTCAGCTCGCCCAGCTCGATCACCCGCAACTGGGTTGGCCGCTGCAGCCACAGGCCGGCACGCGGAATCAGCGACACGCCAAGGCCGCACTCGACCATCCGTACGATGGCCTCCAGTTCATCCAGCTCCAGCGCTTCCTGCACCACGAGGCGCTGCTCGCGGAGGAACTGGTTGACCCGCCGCCCGCCAAACGAGCGCCGGTCGTAACGCACGAACGGCTGTTCGGCGAGGATCTGCAACGGGTCATCCACCGTCACGCCGAGCGGGGTGATCAGCACAAACGGCTCGCGCGCCAGACTGATCTGCAGCAGCTCCTTGGGCAGCTCAAACGGCGGCTTGATCAGCAGCGCCAGGTCCAGCTCGCCGGCATCGATCTGATTCAGCAGATTCAGCGACACGCCCGGCACCAGTTTCAGCTCAACCCGTGGCGCGGCCGCACGAAATCGCGGCAAGGCCTCCGGCAGCAATCCGGTCTGTAGCGTGGCAATCGCACCGACCTTGAGCTCACCCTGCCACTCGGCCGCGCTGGTCGGCAGGGCCATCTGCGCATACAACCCAAGCATCTGCTCCGCCAGCGGCAAAGCATCCCGACCGGCCGCATTGAGCACCGCCGCACGCCCACTGCGCTCGAACAAGCGAACGCCCAGCCCCTGCTCCAGTACGCGCATCTGTGCGCTGACCGCCGACTGAGTCAAGCCAACCTGCTGCCCAGCCGCTGCAAAGGTGCCATGCCGCGCCACCGCCACAAAGGTTTTCAATTCGCGCAGCATCGGCGCCTCGATTGATCAATTTTATTGGTGTTTGCGAGCAAGGATATTCGCTTTTCATCAGTAACGCTGCTGCTGAGAATCCGCAGACCGTAACCTGAAGGATCTCAATCATGGCGCTCGCACCCTTTCACCTAGCAATTCCCGTCTACGACCTGGCTGCCGCCCGGCATTTCTATGGCGAGGTGTTCGGCTGTGCCGAAGGCCGCAGCAGCGACCACTGGGTGGATTTCGATTTCTTCGGCCACCAGCTGGTGATCCACCAGGCACCGAAAATGGCGCATCAGGAAGCCGCGCACAGCAACCCGGTGGACGGCCACGACGTGCCGGTGCCGCATTTCGGTGTGGTATTGGGCTGGGAAGATTGGCAAACGCTGGCGGCACGGCTACAGGCCAAGGGCACGCAGTTTGTGATCGAACCCTATGTGCGCTTCGCCGGCCAGGTTGGCGAGCAGGCCACGCTGTTCCTGCTCGACCCGTGCGGCAACGCCCTGGAGTTCAAGGCGTTCAAGGACATCAGCCAGCTATTTGCCAAATAGCTGCTTAGGGCCGGTCGAGCAGGCCGGGCAGCTGCGCGGCCAGCTTGGTGTTGTTGATCGGCGCGCGGATAAAACCGCGCTGCTTGCCGTCGGGGCCGATCAGCACCAGGTTACCGCTGTGGTCGACGGTGTAGTTTTCCTTGCTGGTATCGGCCGGAATAAACGGAATGCTGACGCCGTTAGCCAGTTTCTGGATGGTCGCTTCCTCACCGGTCAGGCCAATAAAACCGGCATCGAAATAGTCCAGGTACTTCTTCAACTGCTCCGGGGTGTCGCGGTGCGGATCTACCGTGACCAGAACGATGCGCAACTTGGCCAGCGTTTCCGGCGGTAGTTGGCCCTGCAGCTGGCGCAGCTGGGCGAGGGTGGCCGGGCAAATGTCCGGGCAGAAGGTGTAGCCGAAGAACAGCAGGCTCCACTGATCCTTGAGCTGATCCACCGCCACGCTCTGCCCGTCCTGATTGGTCAGGCTCAGCTCCGGCAGGTTGCGGCTCTGTGGCAGCAACACGATGCCGGCATCCAGCAACACGGTGGGATCACCCTGGCCCTTGCTGGTCAGCACCTTGTTGACGGTCAGGCCCAGCACCAGGGCGACGATGGCAACGAGAACAAAAACGGTGATCTGGGTTCGGGTCATGGCACCAACGATTACAGGTTTAACAGCAGATAGTGGTCGACCAGCAGGGCGATAAACAGCGCGAAAAGATACCAGATGCTGTATTTGAAGGTGTTGATCGCCGCATGCGGTTTGCTGTCACGGTACAGCACCACTGCCCAATGCAGGAAGCGCCCGCCCAGCAGCACGGCGCAAGCCAGATAGAGCAGCCCGCTCATATGGATGGCGTAAGGCAGCAGGGTCACGGCAAACATCACCAGGGTGTAGAGCAGGATATGCACCTTGGTGTAGTGCTCACCGTGGGTCACCGGCAGCATGGGGATATCGGCCTTGGCGTATTCCTCCTTGCGGTGGATGGCCAGGGCCCAGAAGTGCGGCGGTGTCCAGGCGAAGATGATCAGCACCAGCAGCAGCGATTCGGCGCTGATATGCCCGGTTACAGCGACCCAGCCCAGCAGCGGTGGCGCTGCGCCAGCCAGCCCGCCGATGACGATATTTTGCGGCGTGGCACGTTTGAGAAAGCCGGTGTAGAGCACCGCGTAGCCGAGCAGTGAGGCCAGGGTCAGCCAGGCGGCCAGCTCGTTGGTAAAGGTCAGCAACAACGCCATACCGGCCACCGCCAACAGCAAGGCGAAGCCCAGTGCCGCAGTCGGTGACAAACGCCCGGCCGTCACCGGCCGTTTGTGGGTACGCGCCATGATCGAGTCGATACGCCGATCGACCACATGGTTGACCGCCGCCGCGGCGCCGGCGCACAAACCGATACCCAGGTTGCCGAAGATCAGCACCTGCCAGGCGACCCCGGCACGGGTGGCGAGAAACATGCCGACCAGGGAGGTGATCAGCATCAGCACTACCACCCGCGGTTTGGTCAGCTCCAGATAATCGCGCCATGTGGCGTGGGCTTGCTGTTCGCGCACTAGAGTAGCCATAAGGTCTCTCCTCGATTGTTCTGGTTATTTGCCGGGTAACGCGGCGAAGCCGACGGACGCGTCTGTCGCAGGGGATGCCAGCCGTGCGGGCTGCGCAACCGGTAATTGGTCAGCACCAGAGTCAGCAGCAGCGCCGCGCCGCCGAGGTTATGCGCCACCGCCACCAGCAGCGGCAGGTGAAACACCACGTTGCTGATGCCCAGACTGATCTGCACGGCCAGCGCCAGCACCAGCAGCCCGGCCAAGCGCACCAGGCCATGGCGCTTGAGTTGCCAGGCCAACAGCAGCAGCACCAGGGTGATCAGCAGCGCGCCGATACGGTGAGTCATATGGATGGCGGTACGGGCATCGCTGTCGAGTTGGCCACCGAGGTAGTTGGGACCGATATGCTGGGTCAGGTGAAAACCGTTGGCGAAGTCCATCGCCGGCCACCATTCGCCATGACAGGTCGGCAGATCGACGCAGGCGACCGCCGCATAGTTGCTGCTGACCCAGCCGCCGAGGGCGATCTGCCCGATCACCAGCAGCAGGCCGAGCGCCGCCAGGCTGCGCAGCCGCGCCGGTAGATTGGCCAAGGCGGCCACCTTGCCGGATAGGCGCAGGGTTAGAAGAAACAACAGACTGAGGGTGGCAAAGCCGCCCAGCAGATGCGCCGTAACGACTTGCGGCCAGAGTTTGAGGGTCACCGTCCACATGCCAAAGGCGGCCTGCAACGTCACCAGCCCGAGCAACAGCAGGGGCAGTTTGAGGGGCTGATCCGCCTCGCCACGGCGGCGCAAAGCCTGTACAGCCAGGCCGAGAATCACCAAACCCAGAGCACCGGCAAAATAGCGGTGAATCATCTCGTACCAGCCTTTAGCCACTTCCACTGGCGCTTCGGGGAAGCGTGCCTCGGCCAGGGTCTGTTTATGCTCGCTCATCGGCACGCCGATAAAGCCGTAGCAACCTGGCCAGTCCGGGCAACCGAGGCCGGCGTGGGTCAAGCGGGTATAGGCACCGAGCAGCACCACCACGACCGCCAACAGCGTGGCGAACAGGGCAAAACGGTAACCGGGCTTGCTCATCATCAGTCCTTAGCCGTGGGCAGCATTAACCAATTTGCGAGATTTTCAGCAGATGCCGCAGATCGTTGAGAATCGCCTTGCCCTTGCTAGTGGCGTCATAACGCAGCACCAGATTGCCGTGAGGATCAATGATCCACAGCTGCGCGCCGGAGGCAGAGCCGGCCATCTTGCCGTAGGCCTCCAGTTGCAGCTGATAGCGCGCCAGCTGCGGGTATTCACGGCGCAGCTGGGCGTCATAGTCGCCAGCGAGAGGTTTGGCAGTGGCCAGGCCATGCGCGGCACGGCCGACATCCCGGTTGAGGCCGATATGCACCTGGCGGGCGAGAAACACCAGCTCCTTGCAAGCCGCATCGCAGACATCCGGCACGGTCACCAGCAGTTGCCAGCGCTGCTCATCGACACCGAGCACACCGAGGTCGGCGCGGGTCTGCCCGGTGCCGATCAGTTCGCCGTGGTAGCTGCGGGTTTCCGGCACCCAGAAGCGCCACTGATACATGGCGCTGGCGAGGATCATCGGGCCTATGACCACGGCAAGAATCAGGATCAGTTGCAGCCGTCCACGGCGCCGCTGGCTGGGCGACACTTCAGGCAGAGCGATGGCTGGGTTCATGGCGAGTCTCCCGCGCGTTAGATAGACCTAAATAGATAAACAGGCAGAGCAAGGCCGCCGCCAGGGCGAACCATTGCACGGCGTAACCCAGGTGCTTGTCAGGGCTCATAGCAATAACCGGCCAATCGATTTGAAATGACGCGGGGCCTGGCTCGATCCGGACTTCATAGTTCAGGCCCCCGCGCCCCAATTGCTGCCACAAGGCGTCCGGCTTGACCTCGCTGACCACCTGCGGCCAGCCTGCGGTCGGTTGCGCACCCTGCAGCTGAAACGTTTCACCCAGCGGTACATACACCGTGGCCTGCAGACGCAGCGGGGTATCCGGGGTAGCGAAGGTTGGGCTGATGCGCCGGTCCGGCCAAGGCAGCCAGCCGCGATTGAGCAGCAGCCAGAGACCGCTGGTTTGGTCATAGAAGGGTTGCAGCACTTCAACGCCGACCTTGCCGTCGCGGGTGCGGTTGTCCAGCAGCAAGGTATGCCGTGCATCGAAGAAGCCCTGCAGCTGCACGCGCTGGTACGCCGGATTGGGCTGGCGCTCCAGTTCATCGATGCTGATCGGTGCGGCCAGTTGCTGGGCCTGGTGTGCGGCCAGCAGTTGGCGCTTTTCTTCGGCCCGCGCCAGCTGCCAGAAACCCAGGGCGATCAGACAGGGAAATAGCAGCAACACCAGTACGCAGGGCAGCCAGCCAGGACGGAAGGCGCTCATAGCAACCTCCCTGGAGCCCTGAACAAGCTGGCTATACTGCAGCTGAAGCGCATTTCCCTTCCCCCGAAGTTCCGCTTGGGAGTCACGCATGCTCAAAGCCGCGATCGTCCTGTTACTACTGGCTACTCTGGTCAGCCTGTTCAGTGGTCTGTTTTTTCTGGTCAAGGACGAAGGCCGCACCTCACGGGTGGTCAACGCGCTGACTGTGCGCGTGACCCTTACCGCGCTGACCGTTGCCCTTATTGCCTGGGGCTTCTACAGCGGCCAACTGGTCACACATGTCACCTGGTAACCGCGTCACAGCACATAAACGAAGACAAACAGACCAATCCAAACCACATCCACAAAGTGCCAATACCAGGCCGCCGCCTCGAAGCCGAAGTGCTGCTCGGGGCTGAAATGACCACGGATCACCCGAATCAGCATGATGCTCAGCATCAGCGCCCCCAGGGTCACGTGGGCACCGTGAAAGCCAGTGAGCATAAAGAAGGTTGCGCCGTAGATGCCCGAGCCAAGAGTCAGGCCCAGTTCGGTGTAGGCATGGATGTACTCCTCGACCTGCAGTACCAGAAAGGCGATGCCGAGAATCACTGTCAGTGCCAGCCACAGAGCCAGCGGTTTGCGGTGGTTCTTGCGCAACGCGTGGTGGGCAAAGGTCAGGGTGAAGCTGGAAGTGACCAGCAGAATGGTATTGATCAGCGGCAGACCCCAGGCGCTGATGGTGCCACTGGGTGCCGGGTAGAGCTTCGGATCAGGCGTGTTGAGCAACGGCCAGCTGTACTCGAAGCCCGGCCAAAGCATGTTGGCGATGCCCTTGTCGCCTTCCCCACCGAGCCAGGGACCGGCCCAGGTGCGCACGTAGAACAACACACCGAAGAACGCGGCGAAGAACATCACCTCGGAGAAGATGAACCAGCTCATGCCCCAGCGGAATGAGCGATCCATCTGCGGGCTGTACATGCCGGAGCGGCTTTCCTTGATCACATTGCCGAACCAGCCGAACAGCATATAGGCGAGAAACAACCCACCGATAAAGAAGATCAGCGGGCCGTTGGAGTCGGCGCGATCGGCCTTCATATCGTTAAACCAGGTGCCTACACCGTACACCGAAAACAGCATGCCCAGGGTGGCGATGATCGGCCACTTGCTCTGGGCCGGGACGTAATAGCTTTCGTGAGTTTCGTGACTCGACATTTATTGTTCTCCTTATGGAGCCGTCGCTTGTGCCACCGGCGGTTTGCGCACGGTGATATCAAACAAGGTGTAGGCCAGGGTCAGGTGGCGAACATCTGCTGGTAAGTCTCTATCGACGATAAAGCGCACCGGCATTTCGATACGCTCACCGGGTTGCAGTACCTGCTGGGTAAAGCAAAAACACTCGGTCTTGTGAAAGTAGGCAGCGGCTTTGGACGGCGCCACGCTGGGAATTGCCTGGGCGGTCATCGGCTTATCCGTGGGGTTGTAGGCGACAAACAGCATCTGCGTGCTTTCGCCCGGATGCACCAGAAGCTCGTCGGCCTGAGGACCGAACTCCCAGACCATCTCAGCGGCATTGGTGGCGAGAAACTGCACCCGCACCTGGCGCGACTCATCGGTGCTTTGCAACCCGGCCTCATAGGCCCCGGCGGTTTTGCCGTTGATACCAAAGGCCTGGCACATCACGTCATAGATCGGCACCAGAGCAAAGCCGAAGCCGAACATGCCGACCACCACCAGTAAAAGGCGGATAACCAGACGGCGGGTCGACAGGGCTTCACTCATCGGTCGGCTCCCTATTTCACTTCAGGCGGCGTAGTGAAGGTGTGATAGGGCGCAGGCGACGGCACCGTCCACTCCAACCCTTCGGCACCATCCCAAGGCTTGGCTGCGGCGGGCTTGCCGCCACGAATGCACTTGATGACGATAAACAGGAACAGCAACTGGGTGGCACCGAACATAAAGGCGCCAATGCTCGACACCATGTTGAAGTTGGCGAACATCATGTTGTAGTCCGGAATGCGCCGCGGCATGCCGGCCAGGCCGACAAAGTGCATCGGGAAGAACGCCAGGTTCATACCGACGAAACTCATCCAGAAATGCAGCTTGCCGAGGGTCTCGTCATACATGTGCCCGGTCCACTTAGGCAGCCAGTAATAGGCTGAGGCAAAGATGCCGAAGATCGCTCCGGGCACCAGCACGTAATGGAAGTGCGCCACCACGAAGTAGGTGTCGTGGTACTGGAAGTCCGCCGGGGCAATGGCCAGCATCAGGCCGGAGAAACCGCCGATGGTGAACAGGATGACGAAGGCCACCGAGAACAGCATCGGTGTCTCAAAGGTCATCGAACCGCGCCACATGGTGCTGGCCCAGTTGAACACCTTCACCCCAGTCGGCACGGCAATCAGCATGGTGGCGTACATAAAGAACAATTCGCCGGTCAGCGGAATGCCGACGGTGAACATGTGGTGCGCCCAGACGATAAACGACAGAAAGGCGATGCTCGCCGTCGCATAGACCATCGAGGTGTAGCCAAACAAGGGCTTGCGGGCGAAGGCAGGAATGATCGAGCTGACCGCGCCGAAGGCCGGCAGGATCATGATGTACACCTCGGGATGACCGAAGAACCAGAACACGTGCTGGAACAGCACTGGGTCACCGCCACCTGCAGCGCTAAAGAAGCTGGTGCCGAAGTGGATGTCCATCAGCATCATGGTCACGCAACCGGCCAGAACCGGCATCACCGCGATCAACAGGAATGCGGTGATCAGCCAGGTCCAGACGAACAGCGGCATCTTCATCAGGGTCATGCCGGGGGCGCGCAGGTTGAGAATGGTGGCGACCACGTTGATCGCGCCCATGATCGAACTGATGCCCATCAGGTGCACGGCAAAAATAAAGAAGGTCACCGACTCCGGCGCGTAAGTGGTCGACAGCGGCGCATAGAAGGTCCAGCCGAAGTTCGGCCCGCCACCCTCCATGAACAGCGTACTGACCAACATGCCAAAGGCGGCCGGCAGCAGCCAGAAACTGAAGTTGTTCATCCGTGGCAGGGCCATGTCCGGCGCGCCAATCATCAGCGGAATCATCCAGTTGGCCAGACCGACGAAGGCCGGCATCACCGCACCGAAGACCATGATCAGGCCATGCATGGTGGTCATCTGGTTGAAGAACTCCGGCTGCACGATCTGCAGGCCGGGTTGGAACAGCTCGGCACGAATCACCATGGCCATGCTGCCGCCCAGCAGGAACATGGCGAAGCTGAACCACAGGTACATGGTGCCGATATCTTTGTGATTGGTGGTCAACACCCAGCGCATCAGGCCCTTGGCCGGGCCGTGGTGATGGTCATGTCCGGCATGACCGTGGCCAGCGTGGCCCGGATCGATCACTGCACTCATGTCCTTACTCCTGAGCCTGTTTGAACGCGAGGATGTCTTTCGGCGTGACCATGTCGCCTACCGCATTGCCCCAGGCGTTGCGTTCGTAGGTGATGATCGCGGCGATATCGACTTCCGAGAGCTGCTTGCCAAAAGCGGCCATCGACGTGCCCGGCTTGCCGTTGACCACGATATTGATATGCCCTTTTGCCTCACCCTTGGCGATGGCCGAGCCTTTGAGTGCCGGGAACATTGGCGGCAGGCCTTCACCGGTTGGCTGGTGGCAGGACGCGCAGTTGGTCTGGTAGGACTTCTCGCCACGCGCCATCAGCTCGTCCATGGTCCACTCTTTAGTAGTCAGCTCACGTTCGGCCGCCGCGGCAACCTTGCGCTCGGCGAGCCAGGCGGCGTAGTCCTCTTTCGACTTGACTTCAACCACCACAGGCATAAAGCCGTGATCCTTGCCGCACAACTCAGTGCACTGGCCACGGTAGATGCCTGGCTCGTCGATACGCGTCCAGGATTCGTTGATAAAACCGGGGATAGCGTCCTTCTTCACCGCAAGTGCCGGCACCCACCAGGAGTGAATCACGTCGGCGGCAGTGATCAGAAAGCGCACTTTGGTGCCGACCGGTACCACCAACGGCTCGTCCACCTCGAGCAGGTAGTGCTCACCCTTGGTAGCCTTGTTGTTGATCTGATCCTTGGGCGTGGTCAGGTTGCTGAAGAACTCGACATCTTCACCCAAGTATTTGTAATGCCATTTCCATTGATAGCCCGTGACCTGAATATCCAACTCGGATTCGCTGGAATCGTAGATATCGATCAGGGTCTTGGTCGCCGGTATCGCCATCAGCACCAGAATCACCAACGGCACGACCGTCCAGAGGATCTCGACCGTGGTGCTTTCATGGAAGTGCGCAGGTTCCTGGCCCGTCGAGCGACGGTGGACGAGCATCGACCAGAACATCGCGCCGAACACGATTACGCCAATCACGACGCAGATCCAGAAGATCGTCATGTGCAAGTCAAATACTGAGCGGCTGACCTCGGTGGCACCCGGCGTCATATTGACGCCCCAGCTGGCGTGCGCCGAGCTGAATACCAGCCACAACAGGAGGCCCATCCAGACTCGTGGATGTCGCATCATTGCGGGTTCCCCTTGATTGTTCTTGTTATCCCGCCGAATCGCTCAGTGGCTAATTCTTCGCACATTTCACGGTGAAAATGCCTGCGAAGACTGTCCATGCCGCAGTCGATTCGGAGTTATCAGGTACTGCCTTTCGAATTCGAGTATAGACACGGACTTGCACCTGGCAACGCGAAAGCCGAAATGAACAACAGACTACAAGGCACGCGCTAGAGACCGCGGCTGGCGCGGGATAGGCAGGGGCGGCGAGTGCGGCATATAGCCGACTCGCATAACTGTTTAATAATTATGACAATCGGGTCTTAGCCGAGGCGCTCAGCCAGCTAAGGTTCTCGCCCATGTCCTCATTTCAGGAGTAGTCATGAACATCGCCGCTTTGCACGCACTGATCCAGCGTGCGCACCAGCACGAAGCCAGTACGGGTCACCTGGCCAGCCAAATGCAGGCCCACATGGGCCAATTGCATCCGTCCATCCGCCTGCCCAACGAAGACACTCAAGGTGTGCTGCAGCGTTTTGTCAGCGCCTATATCGAGCAGGTGCCGGAACTGTTGCAAGCCGCTCATCAGGTGTCGCAGGAAGCGGGGATCGAGGCGCAGATCAAGCCGGTACTCAAGGTTGCCGAGCAGTTTTTTCTACAGCCACCTGCGCTGATGGCCGGTCACGAAGGGCTGGAGGGATTGCTGGATGAGGCTTATCTGGCCCATCGTCTGGTCGAGGAAGTGAATGATCGCTACATCACCCACCTGGGCGCACCGTTGATTCCGCTGGATACCACGGTGGCCAACCTGATCGCCCACCAGCTGATTGGCGAAGCCTTCGCCAACCAGTTGGATGAGGCGGTACACCATGCCGTCGACGGTATGCTCGACGATGCCAGCTTTGCCCAGGACTCGGTGCAGGCCTACCGCGAGCGCCTGCACAACCCACAAACCGACGCGGCCTGGCAGCGCTGGCCGTGCCTGTCGCGACAGCTCGGGGTTGAGCTGCAGCTGGATGAAACCCGCGCGGCGGGTTAGCAGGCCTTAACCCCTCGCGCGTTTGCTGACTTGCAGGCCGTTGAAAAATGTAGGCGAGGCCGTTTTTAACGAAGTATTGCCAACGCAGGTAGTTTTTCAACAGCCTGCTAGCTGCTTGGCAGGTAGCGCGCGCGGGGGGTGGCCATCGGCAGTGGGCCGTCGCCGATCAGGCGGAATTCGCCTTTCTCCGCGTCGTAAGCCTTGATCTCGCTGGTTTCGATGTCATACACCCAGCCGTGGATAAACAGCTGGCCGCTGGCCACGCGTGCCGCCACCGACGGGTGGCGGCACAGGTGATTAAGCTGCGCCACCACGTTCTCCTCGGTGAGAATGCCCAGCCTGTCATGGCCTTCGCAGCCGCAGTTCGCCTCGACCACCTTGAGCGCCACTTCGCTGTGGCGCAGCCAGGCCTTCACCGTCGGCATGCTCTCCAGGGTTTCGGGGGCCAGCACGGCCTTCATCGCACCGCAGTCAGAGTGGCCGCAGACAATGATGTGCTGCACGCCCAACGCCAGCACCGCGTACTCGATGGCAGTGGATACCCCGCCCATCATCTGCCCGTAGGCCGGCACCACATTGCCAACGTTACGGTTGACGAACAGGTCGCCCGGCGAGCTCTGAGTGATCAACTCCGGCACCACCCGCGAGTCGGCGCAGGTGATAAACATCGCGCGCGGGTTCTGCGCAGTGGCGAGCTTTTTGAACAGTTCTTCCTGCTGCGGAAAGATTTCGCTGCGAAAGCGCTTGAAACCATCGACGATGGTCTGCAGGGCTTCCTCGGCACTCTCAGTGCCTGTGCGCCCTTGCAGCGGAATCAACTGATGCTTGTATGGCATGTTTGCGACCTCTGAACCTGAAAAAACCTGCTAAAGCGACAGCCAAGCAGGCTGGCAAGTCACATGCCAAGTGTTACTGCCTCGAACCCTGACGGCAACCGTTAACGGTGCCTGCCCGTTAGAGCAGCGCAAGCTGACCACCCGGCGGACAGAAGCGCGTGCAGTCCAGGTTAAACGCTTCGCGTCGATTCAGGCCCAGGCGCTTGCTGGCCTGGGCAAAACGTTGCGCGAGCAGTTCGGCAAACGCCCCTTCACCACGAAAACGCTGACCAAAGCGGCTGTCATAAAGCGCGCCGCCACGGCTCTGCCGGATCAGGCTCAGTACATGCTCGGCGCGCTGCGGATAGTGCGCCTGCAACCACTCTTCGAATAACGGCGCTACTTCACGCGGCAGGCGCAACAGCATGTAATTGGCACTTTGCGCACCAGCCTCCTTGGCAGCCGTCAGCAAGTGCTCCAGTTCCATGTCGTTGATCATCGGGATCATCGGCGAGCACAGCACACCGACCGGAATACGCTTGTCACGCAGTACGCGGATCGCCCGCAGGCGCGCTGCCGGCGCAGCGGCGCGCGGTTCCATGATGCGTTTGAGTTCGTCGTCCAGAGTGGTCAGGCTGATCATCACCGCCACCAGACGCTGCTGCGCCAGCTCGGTGAGCAGATCGAGATCGCGCAGAATCAACGCACCCTTGGTGACGATAGTGACTGGGTGACGGTAGTCGAGCAGTACCTTGAGGCTGTTGCGAGTCAGCAGGTGCTGACGCTCGATCGGTTGATAAGGATCGGTGTTGGAACCCAGGTTGATCGGCGCACAGACATAGCCAGGCTTGCTCAGCTGCTGTTCAAGCAGGGCCACGGCATTGGTCTTGGCGATCAGCTTGGTTTCGAAATCCAGCCCTGCCGACAGGTCCCAGTAAGCGTGGCTGGGCCTGGCGTAGCAATAAATGCAGCCATGTTCACAGCCGCGGTAGGGATTGAGCGAGCGGTCAAACGGCAGGTCCGGAGACTGGTTGCGGGTGATGATGCTTTTCGCGGTTTCACTGCGCACCTCGGTCGCCCGGCTGGGCGGCACCTCCTGCAGCCAGCCATCGTCAGTGGCGATAATGCGCTGCGAGGCAAAGCGGTTATGCGGATTACTGGCGGTACCGCGACCGCGTGGGGGCAGAGAAACGGACATGGGCTGGCTCCATAAATTACTGTATATAAATACAGTAATTTATCTGCATCACCAAGCGCCAGCCGTCCGCCTGACCCTCCCCGGGATATGAATCAACCCGCCACCAGCAGCAACAACAGCGGCAAACTGGCCGCCGCCAGCAAGGTCTGCAAGGTGATGATGCCGGCCATCAGTTGGCTGTCACCGCCCAGCTGTCGGGTCAATACATAGGCCGTGGGCGCAGTTGGCAAAGCAAAGAACAGCACCAACACGGTGCTTTCCATCGCCGGTAACTGCAGACCATAGGCCACCGCCCAGGCCAGCATCGGCATGCCCAGCAGACGCAGCAGGCTGTTCCACCCCAGGGCCGGAATCTCGCCGCCCAACTGTTCAGGTTTCAGCGCCGCGCCAACGCAAAGCAGACCCAACGGCAGGCTGGCAGCAGCCAACAGACTGAGCAGCCGGTCACTGCCGCCCGGCAGGCCAAGGCCACTGAGGTTGACCAGCGCACCGCCCAGGCAGGCAAGGATCAACGGATTCTTCAGGATCGGCAGCAACAGGCTGCGCGCACTGACGCCACGCTCGGCGGTCAGCGGTCAGCGGTCAGCGGTCAGCGGTCAGCGACCAGACTGACAGCACATTCACCGTCGGCACCATCAGGGCGAGCATGATGGCCGCCAGAGTCAGGCCTTCCTGGCCGAACAGGCTGCCCACCGCCGCCAGGCCGAGGTAGGTGTTGAACCGCAGAATGCCTTGGCTGAACGCGCCAAAACGCCCCACTGGCCAGCCCCGTACGCGTCGCACCAGCAGCAGTGCCAGCCAGGCGATACCCAGCGCCAACAGCACGGCCAAACCCAGGCGCGGCAACGCCGGATTATCCAGCGGCGCGGTTGCCAGGCTGCTGAACAGCAGCGCCGGGAACAGCATGAAATAGTTCAGTCGCTCGGCACCCGGCCAGAACGCCTCATTGGGGAACGCCCAGCGGCGCAGGTAATACCCGGCGACGATCAAGGCAAACAGCGGCCACAAGGCCAACAACAGCTCCAGCACGGCAACCTCCAGCCACAGGCAAGCCGCCATCTTGAGCAGGCGCAGGGGGTGACGCAAGATCGACGTCGGGATTAGGCTGGTTTATCTGACCGTCACGACGAGAACGCCCTATGTCTGCTTTCCATCAAGGCGGTTGCCACTGCGGGGCCATGCGCTATCAGTTCGCGGCGCCACTGCAGGACATCGCCCACTGTCATTGCAGCATCTGCCGACGCAGCACGGGTGGCATCGTCACCACCTGGATCACCGTGCCGCTGGCGAGCTTTCGCTGGCTGGCCGGCATGCCGCGCGAGTACTCCTCATCGTCCAGCTGCACGCGCTATTTCTGTGGGCAATGCGGCGCACATCTGGCGTTGTTCACCCAACTCAGTCCGGAAACCCTGGATGTGACCGTCGCAACGCTGGACGCACCGGAGCAGGCCCCGGCGGATCGGCATATCTGGGTGCAAAGCCGTCTGCCCTGGCTGCACCTCGACCCGCAGTTGCCCGAGGAATATCAGGAACTCATGGACTAGCGGCCTGTCTGGTTAATCCAATAACTCATTCCGAATTACAGCCAGCTTTGCTCGATGCACGGAGCTGATAATCGACTCAGCCGTTTTGCTCCAGCGGAACGGCTTAGCCGAATGTTCGTTATGAGCCTCAATGAAGCGACGTATCGCCGCTCTCAGGTCAGCCACGCTGCTGAAGGCATCACGATAAAGCGCCCGTCTTTCCAGTTGCGCAAACCAGCCCTCCACGGCGTTCAGCCACGAGGCGCTGGTCGGTGTGAAGTGCAGCTTGAAACGGGGATGCTTCTCCAGCCATTCCCTGACGGCAGCGGTCTTGTGAGTCGAGCTGTTGTCCAGAATTACATGCAGGTCCAGCTCGGCGGGGGTGCTGCGGTCGATCTGTCGAAGGAACTCCAAAAACTCCTTGGCCCTGTGCCGCTGGGTGATACGGCCGATGACCTTACCCGTCAGGATGTCAAAGGCTGCGTACAGACTGGCCGTACCGTGGCGCTTATAGTCATGCGTCCGCCGCTCAATCTGCCCGGGCTTGAGCGGCAGCATGGGCTGTGTGCGGTCCAGCGCCTGGATCTGTGTTTTTTCGTCAACAGATAGCACCAGGGCGTTGTCGGGCGGATTCAAATAGAGCCCGACGACATCGACCACTTTGTCTGCAAAGTGCGGGTCGTTACTGATCTTGAAGGTTTTCAACCGGTGCGGCTTGAGGTCGGCAGCAGCCCACACCTGTGCGACCTGCCAGATGCTGACCCCAGCGTACTTGGCCATCAACCGTAGGCTCCAGTGGGTAGCTTCGCGCGGGACTCGCTGGGTCGTCAGCGTCAGGATTTCCTTGATCTTCGCTTCGTTGAGCTTGCGAGGCGCTCCACTGCGCCGCAGGTCACTCAGCCCCTCCAGACCGGTCTCCTGGTAGCGTTTACGCCATTTGAAGACCACTGGCGCAGAGACTTGCAGCTGCACGCTGATCTCCTTGGGCGTGAGACCGTTGGCCAGCAGCAACAGAATTCTGGCCCGCTGGCCGATGCTCTGAGGCAGCGATCCCATGCGTAACCAGCCTTGCAGCATGTCGGCATCACTGGGACTCAAGAAGAATGGGGCTGCTGGCCGGGCCATATGGGAGCTCAATTCATGACGATAGAGCGCGCAGTATACTGGCCCGGCATTGGATTAACGAATTTTACAGACAGTTCACTAGGGCAACTGCAGGCCGCCGCCGGCTTTGTGCAGGGCGCGCAGATGCTTGCCCAGTTGTGTCAGGTTGGTTTCAGTGGCTTGTAGCTCGGCCAAACGAGCCGGCTCCAGCAGGGTGCGCACTTCCTGGTCGAGGTTGTCGCTGAGCTGACGCAATTGCTGCTGCCGCATCTGGCTCTCGGTTTCCAGTCGTTGCCATTCGGCGCGCTGCGGCAGGCCGTAGCCGCCTTCAAGCAACTCCGCCGGGCGACTGAGAAAACCGCTATTGGCGAGGATCTGCTGCAACGCGCCACCGGCCTTGTTCAATGTGGGGTCAACGCCATCTCGGCCGCTGAGGTAGCGGCGCTTAAGCTCATCCTGAGCCAGTAACAGTTGCCGGCGCAGTGCCGCCTGTTCGAGCAGCAGCAGGGCTGCGCTGGTACGCAGATCGGCCCGGGCGAACCAGGGTTGGCGCTTTTCGGCTGGCTGGGCCAGCCAGTCCTCGACCTGCGTCTGCTCAATCGGCAGCTGCGCCTGCAGCACACTGAACATGGCCTGGTAACGGTCACGGAACGAGTCGAAGCGATAGCCCAGACGCAACGCCTCGGCAGCGTCAGCCAGTACGCTGCGGTCGGCCAGATCGCGCGCCACCAGGGTGTCGAGCAGGCCGTTGGGCATGATGCTGTCGAGCGCATGCAGGCGCGGGTGCTGACTGCCGCTGCGCAACAACTTGAGGGTTTCCACGGCGCAGTTGTTGGAGATAAACCAGTAGTTGCCGTCGTAGCTCCAGTGCTGCTCGGCGGCGCGGGTCACCAGGTGCTCCAGTTGAGTGCGGTCCAACTTGAGCGGCACCGAGGCCAGGCTGCGCAGCTCGACCTTGGTGTATTCCTCGATCACCTGCTCCAGCGGCAGGACGAACAGCCGCGACGGATACACACCGGTCAGACCATCCCAGCTGGACAGCTGCACATCGCCGACAAAGGCGCGGTAGGACAACACCAGATGCTCCTGCAAATCCAGCCGGCAATCCGGCCCCAGCGGCCGCCCAGGCGCACAGATGACCAGACGCAGCATGCTGTGGCCCCAGCGGCTGGCCAACGCGTCGTTGGCTTCGGCCAGCAGGTAATCCACCTGATAGACCCGCTGCGGGTCGATGCTGCCCAGCGGCTGGCGCGCGAAGTCGCGCCCGGCATTCAGGTAGGCCAGACCTTCGGCACAGGGCTGCTGATTTGCCGGCGTCCAGGCGAAGTGCGCGCTCAGGTAGCGCGCCAGAGAGGGGCGGCGACAGGCGTAGCTGGGGTCGAGGAGGAAATACTCCATGTTGACCGCGAGAAACTCGCGCGGGTTGCTCAGCTCGTAGCTATCCGGGCTGCGCGCGACCTGATGATTGTCCGGCTCGCGCGCACCACGCCGGCCGACCTGCTGTGGCCAACCGGCCAGGTCGAGCATCAGCGGATCATCGCTCAGGGTGAAGCGCCGCGCCGTTTGCCCGCGGCAGTGATCCGGTAGGCCAACTGCCCCCACACTCTGCTCGCGCTGCCGACACTGGCGCTGCAACTGCCGCTCTGCCTGCGGCCAGAGCAGGGCGCGGTCATATAGATGAGTGATTTCATGCAGCACGGTCGCCAGCAACTCTCGGCGCACGCTGCCATGGGGTCGATTGGTCAGGGTGGTGGCGCTACTGCCGTCGCTTAAACCGGGCAGCAACGCGGCATTCAGCTCGATGCCGCTGAAACGTCCGGCGCGGCCATACACCTGTGCAGGCAGATTGCGCCAGCGCACGCTGACATGGCGATCGAGTTGCTGTCTGAGGCGTGGCGGCAACGCGGCCAAGGCATCTTGCAGCAGATGCTGGCTAGCCTGACGCTCAGCAGGGCTGAGTTCGGCGTCCGTGAGCTGCAGGCGCAACTCGGCCTGACTGCAGGTGCTGGCCAGTAGCGCAAACCCGAACAGCCAGGTACGCGGCCAACTCACAGCGCCAGAATGGCTTCGGCCAGTACCAAGTCGGAGGCGCCCCGCGCCTCAGGCACTTGGCTACGAATGGTGCCGATGGCCGCTTCCAGCTGGGCGCCACGGATCTGCCCTTGGCTGGCGACAAAGCTGGCTGCATCATCACGCGCCGCCAGCACGACCTTCGAGTCACGGATAGAGGTTGTAGTATCTGAGGTGAAATCCAGGGTGCGATCCAGCGCGCGCACAATAATATTGCTGGTCGCCACCAGGGTTTGCGCCTGTGCGGTGGCACTGAGCAGTACAGCCGCGACCAGGGTGCTGAGCAAGATAGGGCGCATTGCATCTCCAAAGTTCAGCCATTATGTCGGTTGGACCGGCTTAGACGGGCAGTGTGCCACACAGTTCCGCCAGCGCTTCTGGCTAAGCGCTGGCGGTGTGCGCTCAAAGGCTGAGGATTGCCGTCGCCAACTGCATATCGTCACCTTGCAGCGTCGGCACCTGCTGACGGATATGCTGCAGAGCGGCCTCCAGACGCACCCCACGGATGTCGCCCTGACTGGCAACAAACGCGGCGGCGTCATCGCGCGCGGCCAACACAACCTTGTCATCGGTAAAGGACGAGGACACATCAGAGCTCGCTTCCGAAGTTGCCCCGACGGCCCCGACCACTGCATCGGTGGTAACCACAAAACTGGTGGCGCTTACCGTGCCTGCCAGCGCCAGTAGTGCAGCAAGGCTCAAGGTCTTTATCACATTCATATCCACACTCCTGTAAATGGCCTGACAGTCAGGCTGGGTTCAGTGTAGACCTCGGTTGTACGGGTTGGTTGTACGGGTTGGTTGCCCAGCTGCTTAGCGCCAGAACGGCTTTGCCAACTCGGCCTGACGCTGCGCCTCGGTGATGCCTGCGTCGGCCAACTGACGGCTATCGAGGCGTGCCAGTTGCCTGCGAGTATGCAAATTGCGCTGCCAGCTGCAGAGCGCGGCATAGGCGCGTAACCAGTGTGGGTGATCCACCTGAGTGTTTTGCGAGGGTTGATGCTTGAGCGTGCGTTCCATGGCGCAATTCCTTGTCAGAGACGAAAGAGAGCAACCTATGGTGCGCGGAAGCGGAGGGCAGGGTCAGAGACAGCACCTGAAAATTGTTATGACGCAGTAAGCTTTTTATAAGAACTGTACCGTTCAACAGCACTGCAGACTGTTGCAGCCAGGCAACTGCTTCAGCACTTTCCACAGCACATAAAAAGAAAGCCCCAGCACGCAGGGCGCTGGAGCTTTCAAAAATCCCATAAAGGGAGGAGCAGAAATTGGTGCCTGGCAGCAGTTAACGCCAGAAGGGCTTGCTCAGTTCAGCGTGACGCTGTGCTTCGCTGATACCGGCATCTGCAAGCAGGCGGGCGTCCAGGCGAGCAAGCTGGCGGCGGCTAACAACGCGGCGCTGCCATAGCAGAACAGAAGCCAGCATGCGCAGCGGCAGAGCGCTGGAGCCGGTGGATTGGCTGTGATCGAAAAACAGGTCGGAACTGAGGGTACGTTCCATGGTGGTCATCCTTCCGCTTGTGGCGGGTCAGTGGTGTGTTGCGATGGGAGAATTATTGCCGTTGCCCCCACTTCGCTGTAGCCACAGCTGAATGAAATTGCAGCACAAATAGATAGCTTGCCTTGTAACTGTTTAGCCTGTTTTGCATTCAACTGTACCGGCCATAAGTGCTTTAGCCTAAAAACCATACAAAAGCAGATAAAAGCCCTACTTATATAGTTAAAGCTCAGTGAATCTATATAGGTACAGTTGCAAATTGCACTTATGTGACAGCTGACCTGTTTTTCAGATTTCCCTCTGGAAAAATCACTTTTCTGATCGAGCGGACAGAAAAAAGCCCGGCTAGCGAGCCGGGCTTTTTCTACAACGCAGCGGTGAGGTTTAGTCGACCGCTTTAACCATATCTTCGATGACCTTCTTGGCGTCGCCGAAGACCATCATGGTCTTGTCCAGGTAGAACAGTTCGTTGTCCAGGCCGGCGTAGCCGCTGGCCATCGAGCGCTTGTTGACGATCACGGTCTTGGCTTTGTAAGCCTCGAGGATCGGCATGCCGGCGATCGGCGACTTCGCATCGTTCTTCGCGGCCGGGTTGACCACGTCGTTGGCACCCAGCACCACGTCGGCCTGGCCGAACTCGGAGTTGATGTCGTCCATCTCGAACACCTGCTCGTAAGGCACTTCGGCCTCGGCCAGCAGGACGTTCATATGGCCAGGCATACGACCGGCAACCGGGTGGATCGCGTACTTAACAGTCACGCCACGGTGGGTCAGCTTTTCCGCCAGCTCCATCAGCGCGTGCTGGGCACGGGCCACCGCCAGGCCGTAGCCCGGAACAATGATCACGGTGTCGGCGTTGGTCAGCAGGAAGGCCGCATCGTCGCTCGAGCCAGACTTGACCGGACGAGCTTCCTTGGCACCAGCAGGACCCGCTCCTTCAGCCGCGCCACCGAAACCACCGAGGATCACGTTGAAGAACGAACGGTTCATCGCCTTGCACATGATGTACGAGAGGATCGCGCCGCTCGAGCCCACCAGCGAACCGGCGATGATCAGCATCGAGTTGTTCAGCGAGAAGCCGATACCGGCTGCCGCCCAACCCGAGTAGCTGTTGAGCATCGACACCACAACCGGCATGTCCGCGCCGCCAATCGGGATGATGATCAGCACGCCGATGACGAAGGCCAGAGCCAGCAGGATGGCGAAGGCGGTGATATCACCGGTGAAGGTGTACACCAGGCCCAGACCGAGAATCGCCAGGCCGATGGCCAGGTTGACCCAGTGTTGGCCCTTGAACTGTACCGGTGCGCCCTGGAACAGGCGGAACTTGTACTTGCCCGAGAGCTTGCCGAAGGCGATTACCGAACCGGAGAAGGTGATGGCACCGATGGCCGCACCGAGGAACAGCTCCAGACGGTTACCCGCGGGGATTGCATCACCCAGAGCAGCAACGATGCCCAGCGACTGCGGCTCAACCACTGCAGCAATGGCAATGAATACCGCGGCCAGGCCGATCATGCTGTGCATGAAGGCGACCAGCTCCGGCATTTTGGTCATTTCCACGCGCTTGGCCATGATCGAGCCAGCGGTACCACCGACCAGCAGGCCGACGATCACATAACCGATGCCCTGGGTGGCGATTTCCGCACCGAGCTTGTAGATCAGGCCAACAGTGGTGAGCACGGCGATGCCCATACCGATCATGCCGAACAGATTGCCGCGACGCGACGTGGTCGGGTGCGACAGACCTTTAAGGATGGTCTGAAAAAGACTTCCTGATTTTGGCAAAATATCCGCACTCCACCCGCCGAGTTTTCCGATGAAGCAGATGACCTTCGCCGACGCCGAGTACGCCGGCAAGCGCAAGCAGACCCGCAAAGAATTGTTCCTGATCGAGATGGATCGGGTAGTGCCATGGAAAGGGTTGATCGCTTTGATCGAGCCGCATTATCCAAAGGGTGAAGGCGGCCGACCGTCCTATCCGCTGATGGCGATGCTGCGAGTGCATCTGATGCAAAACTGGTTCGGTTACAGCGATCCGGCGATGGAAGAGGCGCTGTACGAGACCACCATCCTACGCCAGTTTGCCGGGCTGACTCTGGAGCGCATTCCTGACGAAACCACCATCCTCAACTTCCGCCGCTTGCTGGAAAAACACGAACTGGCTGCCGGCATCCTGGCCGTGATCAATGGCTACCTGGGTGACCGTGGTTTGTCGCTGCGCCAAGGCACCATCGTCGATGCCACGCTGATCAACGCGCCGAGTTCAACCAAGAACAAGAACGGTAAGCGTGACCCTGAGATGCACTCAACCAAGAAAGGCAATCAGTATTACTTCGGCATGAAGGCGCACATCGGGGTGGATGACGAGTCTGGCTTGGTGCACAGCGTGGTGGGTACTGCCGCCAACGTGGCGGATGTCACCCAGGTCGATAAGCTGCTGCACGGCGAGGAAAACATGGTGGGGGCCGATGCCGGATATACCGGTGTCGAGAAGCGCCCCGAGCATGAGGGCCGTCAAGTGATCTGGCAGGTTGCAGCACGGCGTAGCACTTACAAGAAACTCGGTAAGCGCAGCGCGCTGTACAAAGCCAAGCGCAAAATCGAGAAGGCCAAGGCCCAAGTGCGAGCCAAGGTCGAGCATCCGTTTCGGGTGATCAAGCGTCAGTTCGGTTATGTGAAGACGCGCTTCCGTGGCCTGGTCAAAAACACGGCGCAACTGGTGACTTTATTCGCGCTGTCAAATCTGTGGATGGCGCGCCGACATTTACTGACGAATGCAGGAGAGGTGCGCCCGTAATGCTGGAAATGGCTGCCGCGAGGTGCTCGCGGCGGCTAAAAACACAGAAATGAGCCGGTAATCTGATCGTTTTTGATCGATTTATCACTTTCGAAATCAGCAGAGGCTGACGTCAGCCAGAAATGCATGGCTACTTCAGAGGATCCTTAAGGGCCTGGATAAAGCAGATCGAGGCGACGAGGTAGAGAACAGTGATCAGATTCATGCTCATCAATGCTTCTCCACTGCAGCGGCTTTCGGCGCTTTCTTCTTGAACATTTCCAGCATGCGCCGGGTTACCAGGAAGCCACCGAACACGTTGACCGCGGCCAGAGCCACTGCCAGGGTGCCCATGGTCTTGCCCAGTGGGGTCACGGTCAGGGCGGCGGCCAGCATGGCGCCGACGATGACAATGGCGGAAATCGCGTTGGTCACTGCCATCAGCGGGGTGTGCAGGGCCGGCGTCACGTTCCACACCACGTGGTAGCCCACGTAGATGGCCAGCACGAAGATGATCAGGTTGTAGATGCCGTCAGAAATCATATCCATGAGCGGTGCTCCCCTTAGCCGTTAGTGCGCACGACGTTGCCGTCACGGCACATCAGGCACGCAGCGACGATGTCGTCTTCAAGGTTGAGGTGGAACTTGCCTTCGCCGTCGATGACCAGCTTGAGGAAGTCCAGCAGATTGCGTGCGTACAGCGCCGAAGCATCGGCTGGCACCAGGGCCGCCAGGTTGCTGTGGCCGACGATGGTCACGCCATGCTGCACCACCACCTGTTCGGCGACGGTCAGCGGGCAGTTGCCGCCTTGCGCTGCAGCCAGGTCGATGATCACCGAGCCAGGCTTCATTTCCGCCACGGTGGCGGCATGCAGCAGGGTCGGTGCCTTGCGGCCCGGGATCAGCGCAGTGGTGACGACGATATCGGCCTGCTTGGCGCGCTCGTGCACCGCCTTGGCCTGACGCTCCATCCACGACGCTGGCATCGGACGGGCATAGCCACCAACGCCTTGGGCGCATTCGCGCTCTTCATCGGTCTCGAACGGCACGTCGACGAACTTGGCGCCGAGCGACTCGATCTGCTCTTTCACTGCTGGACGCACGTCCGAAGCCTCGATTACCGCACCCAGGCGCTTGGCCGTGGCGATGGCCTGCAGACCGGCAACACCGGCAACACCGGCAACACCGGCAACACCGGCACCGAGGATCAGAATACGCGCGGCCTTCACTGTACCCGCAGCGGTCATCAGCATCGGCATAAAGCGCGGGTAGTGATGCGCAGCCAGCAGCACGGCCTTGTAGCCGGCGATGTTGGCTTGCGAGCTGAGTACGTCCAGGCTCTGCGTGCGGGAAGTGCGCGGGGCAGCCTCCAGGGCGAAGGCAGTCACGCCGCGAGCATTGATGCGCGCGATGGTCTCATTGCTGAACGGATTGAGCATGCCCACCAATACGGCACCGGCTTTCATATGCGCCAGCTCAGCATCAGTCGGCGCGACCACTTTCAGCACCAGATCGGCACCAAAGGCAGCAGCATCGTTACCGATAGCCGCGCCAACCGCTTCATAGGCGCTGTCCGGAATGCTCGCGCTCACGCCAGCACCGGTCTGTACAGTCACCTGATGGCCTTGGCCGATCAGCTTCTTGATGGTTTCGGGAGTTGCGGCAACGCGCGTCTCACCAGCATGGGTTTCGAGAGGAACACCGATGTGCACTTCAATTCTCCTGCGTGATCTTTTTGGTGAACCGGCGCACTGCGGGTGGCACGCGGGCATTGGGGAGGATCAGCACAAACCCGCTCAGGCTACAGTTGCACGATGGCGGGGCGCGGCATTTTTCAGGCGATAGCCATAGCCTTCAAGGCGTTATGAAGTAAAACCTTGTGATAACTACAAGTCACTGCATGACCTTACAGGCAGCTAATTCCTTCCAGCCCTTTTGAGGCAAGGCCTGTGGCGCATTCGCCGCAGCAAAATGCTGCTTGTGCATTCCTGAGACAAATACAGCGCCATCAGATCAACGGCGCCGCCAGCTTTTACGGGATAAACCGCTGTTTCATTGGGCTGCAGCGACGATTGTGTGCAAAAAATGCAACACGCAGCGCCCATCAAATGCAGAGCAGGTGTAGCCATCCAGATAGCTGACTACGGGGCCAACATAACTCCGGCGCGCACTCTAGGCGGCCTGTCTCGCGAGGTAAAGGTTTTTCCGACAAATTGCCGCCGAAGCTTTGACGGCTTTTTGCGCCAACAACCTGACAAGCCGTTGTCTATTTCAAGCCATGGGCCAGGGCATAGGCATGGGCCTCACGTACCAACCAGTCGCGCAGCAGCAACAGCGCCGCCGATTCCAGCTTGCGCTCGGGGATCATCAGGTAATACGCCTTGCCAGTCGGCAGACTGAGCGGCGCGGCAATCACCAAGCGACCTTCATCCAACTCACGGCGAATCAGAAACGGCGGAATCAGCGCCACACCCATTTCATGCATAGCCGCCTGGGCCAGCATGGAGAACAGCTCATAACGCGGCCCGGCCATATCCCGCGCAGTATTCAGGCCCTGGGCGTTGAACCACTGACGCCAGGCATAAGGCCGCGTGGTCTGCTACAACAGCGGCAGACTGGCAATCTGCTCGGCACTCAGCGCAGCCTGCCCGGCCAGTAGCGCCGGGCTACACACTGGCATCGGGTTTTCGCCCATCAGCAGATGAGCCTGGGTACCGGACCAGTCGCCATCGCCGAAGTACACCGCCGCGTCAAACTCGGTATCGGCAAATAGAAAGGGCCGCGTGCGGTTGGTCAGGTTGACCGTAATCTCCGGGTGCAGCCGCTGAAAATCCTTCAGGCGCGGCAGCAACCACTGCGTACCAAAGGTCGGCACCACCGCCAGCTCGATGCTCATCGCACCTTGCTGGCCCATAACCGCCAGGGTATCGCGCTCCACGGCATCGAGCTGACCGGCTACGCGCCGCGCGTAGGACTGCCCGGCTTCGGTGAGCAGCACGCCACGCCGCGAACGGCGAAACAGCTCGATATTAAGGAAGGCCTCCAGCGCGGCAATCTGCCGGCACACCGCACCCTGGGTCAGGCTCAGTTCCTGCGCCGCCTTGGTAAAACTCTGGTGCCGAGCAGCGGACTCGAACGCGATAAGGGCGGCGGCGCTGGGGATCTTGCGGCGCATCTGTGCGTCACCCTCACTTAGAGCTATTAAATAGACCGATTAAAGCTATCCCGAAGTGAGCAAATCGCACAACTGCGTGCGCAATACTCGTTTGCCTGCCTGCCACAAGCCGCCTAGGATCAATCCACTCCCGGCGAGCGCAGCGCGGCTGCGCAGATACCCGCCCTCTCACTGTCTGATTTCGAGGTTTTCGCGATGGCCAAGGCAAGCTTCAACTGGATCGACCCGCTGCTGCTCGACCAGCAACTGACCGAAGAAGAACGCATGGTGCGTGACAGCGCCCAGCAGTTCGCCGCCGACAAGCTGGCCCCGCGCGTGCTGGAAGCCTTCCGCCATGAGCAGACCGACCCGAAAATCTTCCGTGAGATGGGCGACACCGGCCTGCTCGGCGCCACCATCCCCGCTGAATACGGCGGCAGCGGCCTGAACTATGTGTGCTACGGCCTGATTGCCCGCGAAGTCGAACGCATCGACTCCGGCTACCGCTCGATGATGAGTGTGCAGTCGTCGCTGGTAATGGTGCCAATCTTCGAATTCGGCAACGAAGCAACCAAGCAGAAATACCTGCCCAAACTGGCCAGCGGCGAATATATCGGCTGCTTCGGCCTCACCGAGCCGGATCACGGCTCCGACCCAGGCTCGATGATTACCCGCGCGAAGAAGGTCGACGGCGGCTACCGCCTGACCGGCGCAAAAATGTGGATCACCAACTCGCCAATCGCTGACGTATTTGTGGTCTGGGCCAAGGATGACGCCGGCGAGATTCGCGGCTTTGTGCTGGAAAAAGGCTGGCAAGGCCTGAGCACCCCGGCGATTCATGGCAAGGTCGGCCTGCGTGCGTCGATCACCGGCGAAATCGTCATGGACAACGTGTTCTGTCCGGAAGAAAACGCCTTCCCCGACGTGCGCGGCCTGAAAGGCCCGTTCACCTGCCTCAACTCCGCCCGCTACGGCATCAGCTGGGGCGCGCTGGGTGCCGCCGAGTTCTGCTGGCACACCGCGCGTCAGTACACCCTCGACCGCAAACAGTTCGGCCGTCCGCTGGCGCAAACCCAGCTGATCCAGAAGAAACTCGCCGACATGCAGACCGAGATCACCATGGCCCTGCAAGGCTGCCTGCGCCTCGGCCGGATGAAGGACGAAGGCAGCGCAGCGGTGGAAATCACCTCGATGATGAAACGCAACAGCTGCGGCAAGTCCCTGGATATCGCCCGTATGGCCCGCGACATGCTCGGCGGCAACGGCATCAGTGACGAATACGGCGTGGCCCGTCACCTGGTCAACCTGGAAGTGGTGAACACCTATGAAGGCACCCACGACGTCCACGCGCTGATCCTTGGCCGCGCGCAGACCGGTCTGCAGGCGTTTTTCTAACGCCCATCCGTAGGGTGGATGACGCTCTGTTCATCCACCTTCTCTATCGCCTGGTGGATGGATAAAGCGCCAGCTGCGCGCCCCGATCCACCCTACGCAGGAATCTCCGCCATGCCCGGCGCACTGTCACATATCCGCGTTCTCGACCTGTCCCGCGTACTCGCAGGGCCCTGGGCCGGGCAGATCCTTGGTGACCTCGGTGCCGAGGTGATCAAGGTGGAGCGCCCCGGTAGCGGCGACGACACCCGCCACTGGGGCCCGCCCTATGTGAAGGACGCCGAGGGCAACGACTCGCGCGAGGCGGCCTATTTCCAGAGCGCCAACCGTAATAAACAGTCAGTGACCCTGGACTTCACCCAGCCCGAAGGCCAGCGCCTGGTGCGTGAGCTGGTGCAGAACTGCGACGTGCTGCTGGAGAACTTCAAGGTCGGCGGCCTGGCGGCCTACGGCCTCGACTATGCATCACTCAAGGCGCTCAACCCGCGCCTGATCTACTGCTCGATCACCGGCTTCGGGCAAAACGGGCCCTATGCCAAGCGCGCCGGTTATGACTTTATGATCCAGGGCCTCGGTGGGCTGATGAGCCTGACCGGCAAGCCTGATGGCGAGGAGGGTGCCGGCCCCATAAAGGTCGGCGTCGCCCTCACCGATATTCTCACCGGCCTGTACGCCACAGTCGGTGTACTGGCGGCACTCAACCAGCGCGAGCAATCCGGCCTCGGCCAGCATATCGATGTAGCCCTGCTCGACGTGCAGGTCGCCTGCCTGGCCAACCAGGCGATGAATTATCTGAACACCGGCGTTTCGCCCAAACGCCTGGGCAACGCCCACCCGAATATCGTGCCCTACCAGGATTTCCCCTCGGCCGACGGCAACTTCATTATCGCCGTGGGTAACGACGGGCAATTCCGCAAGCTGTGCGAGGTTGCCGGCCTTACGGCGTTGGCCGATGACCCGCGTTTTTCTTCAAACAAGGCGCGCGTCGCGCATCGCGCCGAGCTGATCCCGCTGCTGCGCCAGGCCACGGTATTCAAGACCACCGCCGAATGGGTGACGCTGCTGGAAGCTGCCGGCGTGCCCTGCGGGCCGATCAACGACCTGGCCCAGGTATTTGCTGACCCGCAAGTACAAGCACGCGGCCTGCGCCTCGACCTGCCCAACAGCCTGGGCAGCACCACCCCGCAAGTGGCCAGCCCGCTGCGCTTGTCGGAAACCCCCGTGCAATACCGCAACGCACCGCCGCTGCTCGGCGAACACACCGAGCTGGTGCTGAGCCGCCATCTGGGCCAGAGCGCCGAGCAAATCCGCGCCCTGCGTGAGGCGGGTGTGCTGTAAGACCTTACCCCAAGCCGCTAAGCCGCCTGTGCGTGCCGCAGTGCCCGCGATGGGCCGGTGAGTTACGTCAGCATGATGACATCCGAAAAAGGGTGATTAACTCTCCAGCACACTAGCCGGGCCAAAGAACTCGTAATGGCGCTGCGCCGCCAGCACGCCCAGCTGCTGCAGATGCCGTTTGACCTGCGCCATGAAGGGCGTGGGGCGCAGGAAGTAGGCGTGCAGATCGCGTTCCTCAGGCAGCCATTTAGCCAGTTGTTCAAGGCTGTGCAGCCTAGGCGGCGCCCTGATCTCCCGCGCGTGGCTCGCTGTAGCACACGTAAGGCGCAGCGGGTGTGCGCTGTGCGGCGCAGCTGCTGGTGCCCGATGACAGCGTATAACCCACGCCCCGTTCCCAGATTTGCACCTCGATCTGTTGACGGTTGAGCACCCGCACAAACTGCACATTGGTGCGATCATGGAACAGCGCAAGTCGTTCGATAAGCGGCCCAAACTGTTTGGCCAGTGCCGCTGTTGGCGAGTCGA
Organism: Pseudomonas anguilliseptica; assembly: GCF_900105355.1. Taxonomy (NCBI): domain Bacteria; kingdom Pseudomonadati; phylum Pseudomonadota; class Gammaproteobacteria; order Pseudomonadales; family Pseudomonadaceae; genus Pseudomonas; species Pseudomonas anguilliseptica. The sequence goes on along the minus strand of NZ_FNSC01000001.1, from coordinate 1,635,806 downwards.
CAAATACCACGCAATGCGGATTGCCCATCGACACGGCATGCAGTTCAAGTGCCACGCTCTCGTTCACCACCTGTGGCTCAGTCAGCGTCAGAAAGCGGGCGCGGCCCATGACGATGGACACCCGTGCGCCGTGGTCGAGCACCCGGCAGTCGACCACGCCGCCCAAGGTGGTGACGCGAAAAGGTGCATCCGTGGCAACGCCTTAATCCCACAGATAGCGGCAAAGGATGCGCAGACCATTGCCGCTCTTCTCGCCTTGCGAGCCATCGGTGTTGTAGATCGCGACCGACAGGGTTTTGTCGGCACCGATCAAGGGCACCAAGATGCCATCTCTGCCCAAGCCGCGCTGGCGGTTACAGATCCTGGCAATGTCCTGGCTGCTAAATGCAAAGGGCTCCGCCGCCTGGTATTTAACGAACTGCATGCGGTGATCTCCAGTGGGTGCGCAGGACCAACTCTACCTCGCATAGATAACCGGCAAGGCCGCCTATCAATAAAGATTTTCTTTTTGAAATGGACACATAATCTGGTTTGTCGGTGATCCCGGATAAACCCAAAATCTCCACCAAGTCGAAGGCAACGAGGACCTTAAGGAACTCGGCGAATCTCGAATACCTGGTTTGATAAATAGGTTTTCTTGTGCGTTTTGCCAGCTTCGACTCAGGGACAAACAGGCCTTTCGCCACTGCCCTCAACGTCGTTCTCAACTCGATAGGAGATTCACCATGAGCTACATCAACCAACAGAAGCGCATCCTCCTCGTTATGTCCTCGCTGGATGAGATGGGCACCAGCGGCAAGCAGACCGGCACCTGGTTCCATGAACTGGCCGCGCCTTACTACATCCTGACTGAGGCCGGTTACGAAGTGGTCTTCGCCTCGCCAACCGGCGGCGAAGCGCCCATCGACCTGCTGAGCATGAAAGCGCCGTTCACCACCGAATACACCGAGCGCTTCCTCGCTGACCCAGTTGCGCTGTTCGCTGCCAAGCACACCCGCAAGCTGCGCAACATCGACTACAGCGGTTTTGATGCGGTGTTCTTCCCAGGTGGTTACGGCCTGCTGTGGGACCTGGCGTCCGACTCCCACGTGATCAAGCTGATCCGTGATTTCTACGAGTCGAACCGCCCGATCGCCATGGTCTGCCATGCACCGGCCATCCTGCGTGACGTGAAGAAGAGCGACGGCGAGTACCTGGTCAAGGGCCTCAAAGTCACTGGCTTCAAGAACGACGAAGACACCGAAGTGGAGTTGCTGCACCACCTGCTGTTCTCGCTCGAAGACGAGTTGAAGGGCCGTGGTGCCAACTACAGCAGCATCGCCAACTGGCAGCCGCATGTTGTTATCGATGGTGCGCTGATGTCTGGCCAGAGCCCGGCTTCGGCAGTGCCACTGGCTGAAGCGCTGAGCGTACGCTTGAAGGGCTAATAGCCTGATGGATTACACCGGCTGGAGATTTCTCCAGCCGGTGTTTTGCGCGTTAGCGGGCTGCCATTTCCAGCAGCCAGTCACGAAACGCCTGCAGTCGCGGCAGGCTGGCGCATTCCGGCCGGTACACCACGTAGTAGGCCAGCGCCGAGGCAAACTCAACCAACGGGAATAGCCGCACCAAGCGACCCGCCCCCACGTCATCGCGCGCCATCACGCTGCGGGCGAGCGCCACACCATGCCCGTCAATCGCCGCTTGCAGCACCGCTGCCGAGTTGTTGATTTTCATCCCGCGCGCGCTGCTCGCCGCGGTCACCCCGGCTTTTTGCAGCCACGTTTCCCAAGTCGGAAAATCCGTATGACTGTCCATCGACAGGTCGTGAATCAGCGTTTCGCGCGTCAGATCGCCCGGCGTTTGCAGGCGCTGCTTATCGGTCAGCAAGTTGGGCGAGCAGACCGGGTAGACCTCTTCATCCAGCAGTTTTTCAGCGACCAGCCCCGGCCAGTTGCCAGGCCCGTAGCGCACGCCGATGTCCACGCGCTGCGCGGCGAAATCCACCGGTTTGAGGTTGGTATCCAGGCGCACATCCATATCCGGCCAGGCGGCATAAAAGCTCTCAATGCGCGGCAGCAACCACTTGCCGGCGAAAGCCGGGCTCACGGTGACGGTTAAAACACCGGTGGTCGAACCTTCGCGCAGCCGCTCCAGCCCCAAGGCCAGGCGGTCGAAGCCCGCGCGGATGTCCGGCAGGGCGCGTTCGGCCGTTTCCGTGGCAACGAGGCGAACCTTGCCGCTGCTGGTGCGATGAAACAGCGGCGTGCCCAACCAGTCTTCCAGCGTGCGAACCAGTTGGCCGACGGCGGCGGGCGTGACGTTCAGCTCGGCCGCTGCCGCGGAAAAGCTCTGATGGCGTGCGCTTGCGTCAAATGCGCGCAAAGCGTTGAGGTGCACGGGAAGTTTCATAGTAGTAAAGATTTTCTTTTTGGTTTTGACACTTTATCTGGTTTGCCTGCGCATTGGGAATAACCAAAAATAGCCCTTAAGAAGGAAAACCAAGTGCTTCAGTGAGAGGAAGTCAAAAGAGCATAAAAGTTTTTCTTGCCAATTCTGCCGCATTCGCCGCCCTCGCTTGGGGCGTCATTGTGCGGACTGAATCGCGCACGTAAGCCCTCATAAATACTGGAGTCACGCCCATGCTCGTCAATGCCGATTTTTCGCGTCGTGCCGTCGTCGCGCCACAACAGTACCAATGGATAACCTCTCCTCAGCAGGGTATCGAGCGCATGATGCTGGACCGACTTGGCGGTGAAAAAGCCCGTGCGACTTCCCTCGTGCGCTACGCGCCTGAGTCGGATTTCCCCGTGCATGCGCACCCCGGTGGTGAAGAAATTTTGGTGCTTGCCGGGACCTTTTCCGAAGAAGACGGGCACTACCCGGCCGGCTGGTATTTGCGTAATCCGCCTGGGTCTAGCCATCGGCCATACAGCCATGAAGGCGCGATCATCTTCGTCAAACTCTGGCAGATGAGTGCGGACGATGAGCAGCGTGTGCGTATCGATACGCAAGACCCCGACAACTGGCATGAAGAAGATGGCCGCGAGGTGTGCCCACTGTTTGTCAGCGCCCATGAACAGGTCAGCTTGCAGCGTTTGGCGGGCGGTGAGGTGCTGTTCTCTGCGCCGGTAAAAGGCGCGGAGTTGCTGGTGCTAAGCGGTGAATTGCTGGCCGACGGGCAGGTTTACCAAGGCGGCAGTTGGATGCGCCTGCCGCACGGTCAGCCCCCGGTGATTGTCGCTGGCAGCCAGGGCGTCACGCTCTATTTGAAAACGGGCCACTTGGCCGCAACGGCGCAGCTGATATGAGCATGCAAACAGCACGTGTGGCCATCGTCGGCGCAGGGTTGAGTGGGCTATATGCCGCCTACCTGTTGGAGCAGAGAGGCATCCGCAACTATGTGGTGTTTGAGGCGCGCCCAGAGGTCGGCGGGCGTATTGTCTCCGTCGCGCCAGCCGGTGCGTCATCGCAGGAGCGTTTCGATCTGGGCCCGTCCTGGTTTTGGCCGGGTTATCAGCGCCAACTTGATCGCCTTGTCCACGACTTGGGCCTGAAGCGGTTTGAGCAGTTTGAGGCGGGCGACATGGTGATGGAGCGCTCAGCCAAAGGGCCGCTCACGCGTTCCCCGGGTTACTTGAATGCCCCGCCGTCGATGCGGCTGATGGGCGGTATGGCGGCGTTGACCGATGCGTTGCACCAGCGTCTGGATGTGACGCGGATCAGGACCGGGCACAAGGTGACCCATCTCCATCGCGTGAATAACCATGTGCAATTGCACAGTGTCGATGCCTCGGGCAGCAGCACCACATGGTGCGTGGAGCATGTGCTGCTGGCCCTGCCGCCGCGTCTGGCGGAGACCAGCATCGCCTTTACGCCTGTGTTGCCTAAGGTGTTGGCGCGGCAATGGCAGGCCACCGCGACGTGGATGGCCCCTCACGCTAAATACGTGGCCATCTACGAGCGACCTTTTTGGCGCGAACAGGGCCTGTCTGGTGAAGCGCGAAGCGTTCGTGGCCCGCTGGGCGAAATTCACGACGCCTCAATCCCGGGCGGCAGTGCGGCGCTGTTTGGCTTTCTCGGCGTTCCAGCCAGCATGCGCCAAACCGTGAGCGAAGAGCAGTTGCGGCGGCTTTGCCGGGTGCAACTCGAACGACTGTTCGGCCCGGAGGTGGCCAAGCCCACAGCCGAGTTCCTCAAGGATTGGGCGCAGGAACCGTTCACAACCACTGTGGCCGACCAGCAGGGCGCTGCCCAGCATGCGCAGGTACCCATGCCCACGGCTGATGCAGGGCCGTGGTTCGGCTACCTAACGGGCATTGGCAGCGAGTGGTCGCCTCAGTTCCCCGGCTACGTTGCCGGAGCCATTGAGGCCGCGAGCATGGGTGTACAGGCGCTGTTGCTGCGCACCGAAGGTGCTCCGACATGAGCCTGAAAAAACACTATGGCGCCATGCAAATTGCCCGCCCCGGCGTGCTGCAATGGGTGCAGCGACAAACACCGATGCCGGCGCGCGGCGAAGTGCTGATTGAGGTGGAGGCCTGCGGTATTTGCGGGGCGGATGTCGCTGACATCGAACGGGCCGATCCTGCCCTGCAACCACCGCGCGTACCGGGCCATGAAGTGGTTGGCCGGATCGTTGCGCTGGGCAGTCATACTCCGTCGATCTGGCGCATCGGTCAGCGTGTCGGTGTCGGTGTCGGTGTCGGGCGTTTGGGTGGTTATTGTGGTGAATGCAGCCAATGCCGCCAGGGACAGTTTCAGCTGTGCCAGCAGCAGCCTTTTGTCGGTTCCAGCTGTGATGGTGGCTACGCCGAAATGATGATCGCGCGCGCCACGGGGCTGGTATCGATTCCCGATGAGCTGAGTTCGGAAGAGGCCGCGCCGATCCTCTGCGCCGGTATCGCCACCTTTAATGCCCTGAAGAAATGCGGCGCACAGGCCGGTGACAGCGTCGTCATCCTGGGTATCGGCGGGTTGGGGCACATGGCCGTGCAGTACGCGCGTCGCATGGGGTTCAAGGTGGTCGCCGTGGGGCGCGGCGCGGATATTGCCGACGAGGCACTGGCGCTCGGGGCGCACCTTTACATCGACAGTCAGCAGACTGATGCCGCCAGCACGCTGCAGCGCATGGGCGGCGCGCAGGCCATCGTCACCACCGTCGGCCATGCCGACAGCGTTGCGGCGCTGATGCCGGGGTTGGCCCCGCAAGGACGGCTGGTGCTGCTCGGTGCCGGCAAGGACCCACTGCCAGTTTCGGCTGGGCATCTTGTTGTCGGCGAACGCAGCGTCTTGGGCTCCATCACCGGCTCGCCTTATGAGAACGAGAAAACCCTGAACTTCAGTGTGCTGGCTGGGGTGCGCCCGATGATTGAGGTCATGCCGCTGGAGCAGGCCAACGAGGCCTACCAGAAGATGAAATCTGGCGACGTTAAATTCCGCATGGTCCTCAGCATGACGCGCGCGTCGCCAGCGCCATGAACACCGCTTAGCCGCTTATTACGCCGTGCGCGCTGCGCCGGTTTCCTAAACAGCACGACCCAGTAGGCTCCATATGCACAACACAACCATGCACCGCCAGGTTCTTATCCTGGCTGCTGCGCAGGCCCTGTTTCAGGTCGCCTCCATCATGGTCATGACCATCGGTGCACTGGCTGGCAGCCAAATCGCTTCATCGCCCACCTGGGCCACCCTGCCCATCGCCACAATGTTTCTGGGCACGGCGGTCATGGTCTTCCCGGCATCCCTGTGGATGGTGCGAGTGGGTCGTCGCGTTGGCTTTTTGTACGGCTCGCTGCTGGGTGTGGCCGGTGGCCTGATTGCCGCGCTGGGCATCTCTCAGGCGTCGCTGCCCATGCTTGCCTTCGGCACCTTCCTGGTCGGTGCTTACCAGGCCTTTGCCCAGTTCTATCGCTTCGCCGCCAGTGAAGTGGCCGACGCGGCATTCCGACCACGCGCCATTTCCCTGGTCATGGCCGGCGGTGTGGTCGCCGCCCTGGCTGGCCCGACCCTGGCGCGCTTGGGTGGGCCCATTCAGCAGCCGGAGTACTTGGGCTCGTTCCTGATTCTCGCTGTGGTATCGCTGCTGGCCACTGGCGTTCTGCTGGGCTTGCACATGCCAGCTGACGAGCCAGCGCATAGCGAACGCGGCGCAGGTCGCCCTTGGCGGCAGATTGTGGCGCAGCCAACTTACCGCGTTGCCCTGTTCGGCGCGGCCACCGGCTACGGCATTATGATTTTGGCCATGACCGCCACGCCGTTGGCGATGCTGCACCACGATCACGGGCTGGGTTCCGCCGCCACTGTGATCCAACTCCACGTGCTCGGCATGTTCCTGCCCTCGTTTATCACCGGCAGCCTGATTGTCCGCTTCGGCGTGCTGCGCATCATGCTGATTGGCGTGCTGCTGTTTATCGGCCACATCCTGCTCACCCTGACCGGCACCGGCTTTAGTTCCTTCGCCAGCGCCCTGATTCTGCTCGGTGTGGGCTGGAACTTCATGTACATCGGCGGCACCACCCTGCTGACCAGCACCTACACCCCGGCCGAAAAAGGTAGCGCGCAAGCCATCAACGACATGACGATATTCGCCGTCGGGCTGGCGTGCTCCTTCGGTGCAGGTGGCTTGCTCCACGTCCTGGGCTGGAAAACCCTGAATCTTGTCCTGCTGCCCTGGCTGGCCCTGGCCGCTGCCGCGCTGATGTGGCTCGGCGTCAAACACGCGCCTACCGTGAGGTAGCGCGCCGACGGGGCGGCTAATGCTGCCCCGCCAACGAACGCTCCAAAGGGTGGCCTTTGGTTTTAGGGCGGGTGACCGCCCTCTTTTTATTCAGCGCGGGGATGACGCGACTGCCGCGTCAAGAACGGAGCAACAGATGGCAAGCCCACTGCGCTTGTCCGCCAATCCAGTGCAATACCGCAACGCACCACCGCTGCTCGGCGAACACACCGAGCAGGTGCTCACTTGCCACCTGGGGCTAAGCGCCGAGCAGATCGCAGCGCTGCGTGAAGCGGGCGTGCTCTAAACCCAGCGTAAAAGTGCCGCACTGTCGGATCATCTGGGAGGGGCTTTAGCAGCGATGCATTCCGCGCCTTCCAGCACTGCGCGGCTAAAGCCCCTCCCTCCGACATGACGTTAACCCGGCTGCCCATCCACTCGCGCCGTCCAGAACATCACTGCGTAATGACGCACAAACAGGGCAAAGGCCGTGATCCACAGCAAGCTGGACAGGCCCAGCCCTGCAGCCGGGGCAAACGGCACCAGCAGCCCCCCGCGCGATAACCGCCAACTGCAGGCTGGCAAACGCCCACCCCATGGCTACAGGCGGCTGCAACGGCCGGCCGGTATGACCGAGGCTGACCCGCGCGAGCATCGCCAGAATCGCCCCGCCGACCCCACCCAACGCCAGGGCGTGGTAAGCCAGGCTGACGTTGTGCAGCCAACCGACATGCCAGGCCGCCAGAGTCAGTAACGCCAGCGGTAGCCAGGCATAGGCCAGGTGCAGTGACCAGAGCAGCGGCACCCGCCAGATCCCGACGTTGTACCAGTGCCACAGGCGCAAACCGTGCAGCGCAGCCAGGGCCAGCAACAGCGGCAACATCCATAGCGATGGCTGCAAGGCCAGACCACTGGCAAATAGCAGCGCCAGGCTTAGCGACAACAGCAGCACCAGCAGATCCAGCCGTGGTCTTGGGCTAGCAGGCGCAAGCTGGTTGAGGCCGCGCTGGGTAAAGAACGGAATCACCCGCCCGCCGATAATGCTCACCAGCGCCGCGATCAGCCATAAACCGGCCAAGGCACCGCGCCGCTGCAAACCATCATCACCCAGCGTCAGGCCATACAGCAGCAGCCACTCGCAGCCGGCCATCAGCAACAGCACAGCCACCAGCGGGTAGTTGCGCCACTGGCGTACCGCCCATAGCTGTCGCCCAAGCAACCACGCCAGCAGCGGTAGAAAGGGCAGTTGCAGCGCCAGCAGCACAGGCAATGGCGCACCCAGCAGCCAGGCCAGCCGCGCCAACAACCAGAGCGCGAATAACACCACCAGCGGCCAACCACTCAGCCCCGGCCGCCCCGTCCAGTTCTGCACGGCGGTGAGCAAAAAGCCGGCGATGATCGCCACGGCAAAACCGAACGGCAGCTCATGCCGGTGCCAGGCCAGGCTCCCACCCACCGGCTGCCAACCCGGCAGATAGCCCAGCAGCACGGCCGCCCACAGGCCAATCGCCAACGCGGCAAACAGCGCGCCACCGAGAAAAAACGGCCGAAAGCCCAACCGCCACAGTGGCGCAATGGCCAGTTCCTGCTGCCGATCACGCAACTGCACAGCAAGGCTCCTGTTGCTTGCGCAAATGCTGCTGCGCGGCCAGGCGCAGCACATAACCGAGCTTGAGCAGGCCAGGGCCGATGATGGTCAACGAATGCGCCGTGACCAGGCTGCCCATGCTCAACTGCGCCTCCAGGCCATAGGCACCCAGCAGGCCGCTGAGCAACAGCAGCACGCCGACCAGCAGCATGCGATTCGCCAGTTGCAGTGCCCGTGCGGGGCACGCCAGATAAGCCAACATAATCACCTCCCAGACTGTTAAGCCTCTGTTTTAGCTATCCAGCGCGCTGGCTGGGCCAAAGAACTCGTAATGACTCTGCGCCGCCGGTACACCGAGACTGTGCAGATGGCGTTTGACCTGCGCCATAAACGGCTTGGGGCCGAGGAAGTAGGCATCCAGATCACGCTGCTCGGGCAACCACTCAGCCAGCTGCTCCAGACTGAGCAAGCCTTCGGCATCGCCCGCATCACCCTCACGCGGCTCGCTGTAGCACACGTAGTGACGCAGCTGCGGACGCTCGGCGCGCTGCGCCTCCACCCAGTCGCGGAAGGCATGCACACCGGCGTGCCGCGCGCAGTGGATAAAGTGAATATCACGGCCCGTGTCGCGCGCCGCTTCCAGCATGCTCAGCGCCGGGGTGATGCCGACGCCGGCGCTGATCAGCACCAGCGGCTTGGCCGACTCGCGCAGGACGAAATTTCCCGCCGGGGCGAACAGCTCCAGACTGTCGCCAACCTGCAGCTGGTCATGCAGGTAACTGGAGACCTTGCCGCCCACCTCGCGCTTGACGCTGATGCGGTACTCGCGGCCATTGCCCAGGGCCGACAGCGAGTAGTTGCGGCGCTGCTCGCCGCCGTCCAGCAGCAGACGCAGGCCGATGTACTGACCGGGTTTGAAGGCCGCCAGCGCGCCGCCGTCGGCCGGCACCAGGTACAGCGAAACGATCTCTTCGCTTTCCTGCACCTTGCGGCTCAGGCGGAAACTGCGCGCGCCGCGCCAGCCACCCTCGGCATTGGCGTTGGCGCTATAAGCGGCCTCTTCGGCACCGATAAGGATGTCCGCCAGCTGCCCGTAGGCCACGGCCCAGGCATCGATCACCGCATCGGTGGCGATTTCCTCACCCAGCACTTCACGAATCGCCCGCAGCAGGCAGCTGCCGACAATCGGGTAATGCTCGGGCAGGATCTGCAGCGACACATGCTTGTTGACGATCTGTCCTACTAGCGGCCCCAACGCCTCCAGCCGGTCGATATGCCGGGCATACATCAGCACCGCATTGGCCAGCGCACGCTGTTGGCCGCCGCTGGCCTGGTGCGCCTGATTGAACAGCGCGCGCAGCTCGGGGTACTCGCTCAGCATCATCTGGTAGAAGTGCCGGGTCAGGGCCTCGCCGCCGCTTTCCAGCAGGGGTACGGTGGCTTTGATCAGAGTGGTTTGGGCAGGGGTCAACATAGTGCTTCCTCGTCAGGGCGACACACTGCACTTGCGCAGCGCTTCGGTTCATATCACCCTGACTATTACAGGAAGCATGCCAATTATTTTATTCATATAAATCATAGGTTTAAAAATACTTGTGTCTTTATGACAGCAAGAATTCCGAGTCTTAATGACAGCTAGTGTGTCCTTATGACAGCAAATCCACTGCTTACCGCCCTGATCCCGCTGGTCGCCGATCTGTCTCGCGAGCTGCCAGAAGCCGAACGCTATCGTCGCCTGCTGCAGGCGCTGCGGCAGCTGCTGCCGTGCGACGCCGTAGCGCTGCTCAGGCTCGATGGCGATGTGCTGATTCCGCTGGCTGTGGAGGGCCTGAGTACTGACACCCTCGGCCGGCGCTTCAAGCTCGACGAACACCCACGTCTGCAGGCGCTGTTGGCGCAACGCGGGCCAACCCGTTTTGCCACCGACTGCGAGATGCCCGACCCCTACGACGGCCTGGTCGACGGTCATCGCGGTCACCTGCCCGTGCACGACTGCCTCGGTTGCCCGTTGTATGTGCAGGATCAGCCCTGGGGCCTGCTGACCCTCGACTCGCTGGATCCGGCGAGTTTCGGCCGGGTCGATTTGGACAACCTGCAGGCCTTTGCCAGCCTGGCTGCCGCCACGGTGATGGCCAGCGAACGGATCAACGCGCCGAGGATCAGCACCAACTGGCCGAGGCCTACAAACAGGCCGCCGGCCAGCAACGCCCGCGTGAGCTGATCGGCCAGAGCGCCGTGCACAAGCGCCTGGCGGCGGAAATTGCGCTGGTCGGCAACAGCGAGCTGAGCGTGCTGATCAGCGGCGAAACCGGGGTCGGCAAGGAGCTGGTCGCCGAAGCCCTGCACGCCGCCTCGCCCCGCGCCGCCAAACCACTGATCAGCCTCAACTGCGCGGCGCTGCCCGACAACCTGGTGGAAAGCGAACTGTTCGGCCATGTACGCGGCGCCTTTACCGGCGCGAACAACGAGCGACGCGGCAAGTTCGAATTGGCCGATGGCGGCAGCCTGTTTCTCGATGAAATCGGTGAACTGCCGCTGGCCACGCAGGCCAAGCTGCTGCGCGTGCTGCAGAGCGGCCAGCTGCAACGGGTCGGTGCCGACCAGGAACAGCGGGTCAACGTGCGCGTGCTGGCCGCCAGCAACCGCGATCTGGCTGAGGAAGTGCGCGCCGGGCGTTTTCGCGCCGACCTCTATCACCGCCTCAGCGTCTACCCGCTGAAAGTCCCAGCGCTGCGCGAACGCGGCCGCGATGTGTTGCTGCTGGCCGGCTACTTCCTCGAAGAAAACCGCGCCCGCCTGGGGCTGCGCAGCCTGCGCCTGACCGCCGATGCTCAGGCCAGCCTACTGGCGTACAACTGGCCGGGCAATGTGCGCGAACTCGAACACCTGATCGGCCGCGCCGCCCTCAAGGCCCTGGCCGGCTGCAACGAACGCCCACGCATCCTCAGCATCGACAGCCCCCATCTGGATTTGCCGACCAGCCAAGTCGCAACAGCACTTGCTGCTCAAACTACAACCGAGCCGTACAACGGGCTGCCGCTGCGCGAGGCCCTCGACGCCTACCAGAAGCAGCTGATCAGCCAGACACTCGAGCGCCATCAACATAAATGGGCCGCCGCCGCCCGCGAGCTGGGCATCGACCGCGCCAACCTGATCCGCCTGGCCAAGCGCCTGGGTTTGGACCATTAATCGGTGAGGCCCGCCGGGCACACTCCTAGGGCTGCCAGCTCTTCCAGCGGCACGCCACCGGACAGGTACTCCTGGCAGCTTGCTGGAGGCGCAGCCGGCGGCGCAGACACCTCCGCGACCACCTCGCCGGCCACACTCGCGTGCAGCGTGCCGCCGAGGCGCAGAAAGGCTCGCGCCTGACCGTGTTGCAGCCAGACACCTTCATTCTCGATGGCAGCCAGGCGTATGCCACCCGGCAATACCGCGTCGAACTCAACCCGCTGCGCGGCCGCCTGGCCGATGCTGAGCAACGCCCAACCGCCGCCATTGCCCTGGCGAAACAGACCATGCAACTGCCAATGCTCGAGGCCAGTCAGAGGCTTTGCCGAAGGCAGTATCCATGGCAAATCGGCAGGCAGCAGATCACTCGGCAGCTGCACCGCGCCAGCCGGAAAGGTCAGCCACAGCCCCAGCACCGTAAGGCTCATAGCAACCCCGAAGCGCCGGGGAATTACGCGGCACTCGGTCATAAGCTCGGCACGGTGTCTCGCCGTTGTGCGTAGTCGATAAAATTCACCAGATTGCGGCTCTTCAACAACGGCAGCAGCGCGTGGTCATTCAGCGAAAAGCCAAACCACTTCTGATTGGCCCCACCGGTACAGCCGTACAGGATCAGCTTGCCGCGACCATTGGTGAGGAAGCCCTGGGACAGGTCCACACAGCGCTCGGCGTACTTCAACTGGGGCAGGGCAGCAAAGTCCCAGGCTTGTGTATCGCGCAGCGCATCGCAGTCGCTGAGGCTGATGTCATTGGTTGCCGTCAGGCATTTGCTCGGCTGTGCAACGCTGCGAATACGCCCGCTGGCATCGACCAACCACTGCTCATCAACAGCACCGGTGCACTGCGCCTTGGCCGCTACGTAGGGGCTCCACACACCCTCCTTCAGCTCTGCGCGCACACAGTTGCCATTGTTCATGGTGAAGCTTTGTCGCGCCGGGAGCAGGGGGCGCTGATCAAACTGCAGGGTTACCAGTAGCGCGTCGAGGGCAGTTCGCGCGGCATCGCTGCTCACCAGTTGCGCGCCATGGGCATCAAGCCAGCGGTTCAAACGTAATGCACGCTCCTCCTGACTTTTCAGCCGCTGCATCACCTGCTGAGCGGTCGCCGAGAGCCTATCAGTTTGCTCGGCATAGCTGTCATAGAGCAGGCGAGCGTCGCCGGTTAGGGCCAGCACAGGCTGATTGGCAATCGCTTCCAACGCCGCTTGCAGCTTCGGCCGCTCTTCGTTGAACAGCGCCTTGAAGCGCTCCTCGCGGCCCACCACTACGGGAGCCGGCATGGCGGGCAAGCCCTGGGTAATGGCGAGGCTGGCCAGATCAACCGGATTGTCACCCGGCGCTTCGCGGCACTGCAGGGTAGCCGCCAGCGGCTGCTCGGCCTGCGCCAGGTTGATATGCAGCTTGTTGGCGTTGCTGCCCATGCGCAGTGGGGCAACAGCGATGCGCTGGCTGGCACCGCCGCCAAAATCCACTTTCAGCCAGCACTGCTTGGTGGCCGCTGCGTCATTGGGGGCAGGCAGGTCATACACCTGGCCCCAGTTACCACGCAGCGCCGGGTAGAGTACGGCACTGTTGGCCACCGGGTCATAGCCGCCGAGGATAGTGAAAACCGGCACCCCAAACAGACGTGGCTTGCGGTAATTGCCATCGGCGCTGTTGTACCAGACCTGAGTCGAGCTCGGCACCTTGGGCTGAATGGTCGCCATCTTGCGCGTGTCAGCGTCCCACTTGCGGTAGCCGGTGGGCGAGTCAGCGGCCCAGACCGCACGGTTATTCAGGTTGGGCTGAATCTAGTTCTTGGTGCTGTAGCCGGTGTAATGGGTATAGCTGGACAACGCACTGGTGAAGTCACCGCCGGACATGGCATCAGGCGCAAATGCATAGGCATCGGCAAACACCGGCGTACCACTCATGGCCGCGCTCTTGTTGCGCGCCCAGAGCAGGTTGGCACGCATGCGCTTGCGGTAGGCGATATAGCCCCAGCCACTGTCGTGATGATGCACGGCCCAGAAATAGTTGCCGTCTTTCTCGCCCGGGTAATGGCCTATGCCGTAGTGGTGGCCGATTTCATGGCTGAACTCATTACCCACCGAGCTGTAAAGCGTGAGGATGCCATTGCCACCGCTCAAACCATGGCTCTGTATGCCATTGGCATAATTACCGGCGGCATGATGCGCCACCGCGCTCTGCGTCAATTGCGGTTGCGGGTGGCTGCTCATGCCCGCACTGGTCACACCCCAGTTGGCCAGATTGATCCCGGTGCTGAAGGTCGATTTAGCGGTGTTCTCGCGCATATCGCCGCTGTAAACATCGCCGTTCAGCGCACTCGCCGTGTCATAGATAACGCCGCTGCCGACCATCACCCGATCCAGCGTTACGTCTTCGTAATAGCTGGCCACCAGACGGGCCACAGGCACGGTCTGGAAGTACTCGGTAGCGGCTTGAGCAGTGCGTGCGCGAAACCAGTGACCATTACCGGTCGGCGGCGTGGTCAGCATGCCCAAGCGAATCGACTGCACCAGCAACTCGGCCGGCGCGGCAAAATCGAAGGCCGCAGCACTGCGCTCGCCACGCCGCCCACGCTCATCGATAACCTGCAGGCTCATCCCCGGCCGGACCCAATCCCAAGGCAACACGGCAGACCAGGCGCGCCGTGAATAGACAACATCAGGGCGACCATCCGCCCCGGTGCGATCCGCCCTGGGCAGCCTGTCCGGCTCGCTCAGTAGCAGCTCACCCTTGAGATCACCGTCCACCGTCACCTGCACACGCAGCTGTTGCGGCAGCGGCTCAGTCGGCAGCGGGGTGACCAGCAAAAGCGCCTCACGCTCGCTGGTCAGGCGCGGCATGTTCTTCGCCTCATTACCCTGCGGATCGACCGAATGGCTCTGCACGAACTGCAGCATGGCCGCCAGATCACCCGTCAGATCATTGCGCACCGGGCGCGGCAGGCCGTCTGCCGCAACATCGTAGAAACTCTGCGCGTTGACCTCATCAACCACCGCCGCGGACGGCTCGGGAAAGGTCTCAGCAGGCGGTGGCGCAACCACCGGCGGCTCTACTGGAGGTATCACTGGCGGCGTGACGGGCGGCGGCACAACCGGAGGTTCGACGGGCGGCGCAACGGGTGGCTCAGTCGCCGGCGGACGACTGCCAGTGCTATTACCGCCGCCACTGCTGCCACCACCGCCGCCCCCCAGATCCAGGCAGCCTGTCAGATTAACCAGCGCCAGCAATAACAGGCTTACACGCAGCATGATTTCTCAACCTTATTCTGGAAAATCGTAATAGCGGCCGCACAGTCACCCAGGCCGCGCAGAGGCAGTTCGACAGATGGGTAATCGTCATGGGATAGGCAGGTGCAGCAGGCTAGAACACGCGGGAGCGGCAACCCCTGAAAAACTCGAAACATGCGAGCGGCTCGATATGGTTTCGCGCGTCCATGCACTCGATGAATTTTCTATGCACCGTCACCTTGAAATGGAAACCGGCGCCAGAGAGCGCGCGAGCATAATTAAAGCTGCTAAGTCGGTCAGTTTGCTGAATGATCGCTGTGATAGTACTCACAGATTCAGCCCGGCTGGTGGGTGTTCGGGGAGCACCTGAAGTCTCAAGAAGCTGAGCAGCTATTGAGCCGGACACCGGGGAACCGAAACCTCCTCTTCTCGGGGAACGGCGTGGTGAGAATCGAAGGGGGTGGGCCTTGTTGAAGTCAGCCTGCAAAAGCTGCGGTACCGACTAAGGCTTATGCAGGACGCAAGGTGGAGAGCAAACAAAAAAGCCCCAGGTTTTCACCTGGGGCTTTCGTTTATATATGGCGCACCAGGCGGGATTCGAACCCACGACCCCTGCCTTCGGAGGGCAGTACTCTATCCAGCTGAGCTACTGGTGCAGCGCGGGCGCAATCATACGCATGTCGCTGGCGGGCGTCCATGCTGCTGCCTTGTTCGTGATTCTGCACGCAAAGCGACCGCCAGCTGCCTATTCGTATAAACGCCTTGAATAACGGCAATATTCCGTTAATTTTTTCGAACAGGCTATTGCCCTTTACCCCTCTTGACCCTAGGATTCGTTTGAGATTTCAAACGCTCTTGCTGAAATTGTGCGCGGCGCACCCCACGCCCGCCCATGGCCAGCACCAGCCCTACAGACTAGGCCCAGCTGCGCTGCAGTGCGGCGCATTCGATGACACGTACCGATGCCAGGGTGTCGGAATTTAGGAGACTGCCATGCAACTGAAAGACACCCAGCTGTTCCGTCAGCAGGCTTATATCGACGGTACCTGGCTGGACGCCGACAACGGCCAGACCATCAAGGTCAACAACCCAGCCACCGGTGAAATCATCGGTACAGTGCCAAAAATGGGCGCCGCAGAAGCCCGTCGCGCCATCGAGGCGGCCGACCGTGCGCTGCCGGCCTGGCGTGCGCTGACTGCCAAGGAGCGTGCAGGCAAGCTGCGCCGCTGGTTCGAACTGTTGATGGAAAACCAGGACGACCTCGGCCGCCTGATGACTCTGGAGCAGGGCAAGCCGCTGGCCGAAGCCAAGGGTGAGATTGCCTATGCAGCGTCCTTTATCGAGTGGTTCGCCGAAGAAGCCAAGCGCGTTTATGGCGATGTAATCCCAGGCCACCAGCCGGACAAGCGCCTGATCGTTATTAAACAGCCAATCGGCGTGACTGCCGCCATTACTCCGTGGAACTTCCCCGCGGCGATGATCACCCGTAAAGCCGGCCCGGCCCTGGCCGCTGGTTGCACCATGGTGATCAAGCCGGCCTCACAGACACCGTTCTCCGCCCTGGCCCTGGTCGAGCTGGCGCACCGTGCCGGCATTCCAAAAGGTGTGTTGAGCGTGGTCACCGGCAGCGCCGGCGAAGTCGGCGGCGAGCTGACCAGCAACCCGATCGTGCGCAAGCTGAGCTTCACCGGCTCCACCGAGATCGGTCGCCAGCTGATGGCCGAATGCGCCAAGGACATCAAGAAGGTGTCTCTGGAACTGGGCGGCAACGCGCCGTTTATCGTGTTCGACGATGCCGACCTGGATAAGGCCGTCGAAGGCGCGCTGATCTCCAAATACCGCAACAACGGCCAGACCTGCGTGTGCGCCAACCGCCTGTACATTCAGGACGGTGTGTACGACGCCTTCGCCGAAAAACTGGCCGCCGCCGTAGCCAAGCTGCAGATCGGCAACGGTCTGGATGAAGGCACCACCACTGGCCCGCTGATCGACAACAAGGCCGTGGCCAAAGTGCAGGAACACATCGCCGACGCCCTGAGCAAAGGCGCGCGCCTGCTCGCTGGTGGCAAGCCGCATGCCCTGGGTGGCAGCTTCTTCGAGCCGACCATTCTGGTCGACGTGCCATCGAGCGCCGCCGTGGCCAAGGAAGAAACCTTTGGCCCGCTGGCGCCGCTGTTCCGTTTCAAGGACGAGGCCGAAGTGATCACCATGTCCAACGACACCGAATTCGGCTTGGCCTCGTATTTCTATGCCCGTGACCTGGGTCGAGTGTTCCGTGTGGCGGAAGCCCTGGAATACGGTATGGTCGGCGTCAACACTGGGTTGATCTCCAATGAAGTCGCGCCGTTCGGTGGCGTGAAAGCCTCGGGCCTCGGCCGCGAAGGCTCGAAGTACGGCATTGAGGATTACCTGGAAATCAAATACCTCTGCCTGGGCATCTAAGCGCCTGGCGAAGTAGCAACAACTCGCAGGAGGCGCACGAGAGCGCTGCGTCTTCTGCTTTTATATGGACATAGCTGTGACCGGGCGGGCTGCGGCAGTCGATCATCGAATACTGCCAAGCCGCATCGGTGACACATCCTTGAACCACGCCGAGATTAACCGGCGAATGAGGACATCATGAGCAAGACCAACGAATCCCTGATGCAACGCCGCACCGCTGCCGTTCCGCGCGGCGTGGGCCAGATCCACCCGATCTTCGCTGACAAGGCGCAGAACGCCACCGTGACCGACGTCGAAGGCCGCGAATTTATCGACTTCGCCGGCGGTATCGCGGTGCTCAACACCGGCCACCTGCACCCCAAAGTGGTGGCCGCGGTGCAGGAACAGCTGACCAAGCTGACCCACACCTGCTTCCAGGTACTGGCTTACGAGCCGTACGTCGAGCTGTGCGAAAAGGTCAACGCCAAGGTGCCGGGCGACTTCGCCAAGAAGACCCTGCTGGTCACCACAGGCTCCGAAGCGGTGGAAAACTCGATCAAGATCGCGCGCGCCGCCACTGGCCGTGCCGGGGTGATCGCCTTCACCGGCGGCTACCACGGTCGCACCATGATGACCCTGGGTTTGACCGGCAAGGTCGTACCCTACTCGGCCGGCATGGGCCTGATGCCCGGCGGCATTTTCCGCGCCCAGTACCCGTGTGAACTGCACGGCGTCAGCACGGATGACGCGATCGCCAGCATCGAACGCATCTTCAAGAACGATGCCGAGCCGCGCGATATCGCCGCCATCATCATCGAGCCAGTGCAGGGTGAGGGCGGTTTCTACGTCGCGCCGAAAGACTTCATGCTGCGCCTGCGCGCGCTGTGTGATCAGCACGGCATCCTGCTGATCGCCGACGAAGTGCAGACCGGCGCAGGCCGTACCGGCACCTTCTTCGCCATGGAACAGATGGGCGTCGCCGCCGACCTGACCACCTTCGCCAAATCCATCGCCGGCGGTTTCCCGGTGGCCGGTGTGTGCGGCAAGGCCGAGTACATGGACGCCATCGCCCCAGGCGGCCTGGGCGGCACCTACGCGGGCAGCCCGATTGCCTGCGCTGCAGCACTGGCGGTGATGCAAGTGTTCG
This sequence comes from Pseudomonas anguilliseptica, assembly GCF_900105355.1. NCBI lineage: Bacteria > Pseudomonadati > Pseudomonadota > Gammaproteobacteria > Pseudomonadales > Pseudomonadaceae > Pseudomonas > Pseudomonas anguilliseptica. The sequence continues at coordinate 1,617,490 of NZ_FNSC01000001.1, read as the reverse complement.
AAGAAGAGCAGCTGCTGGACCGCTGCAAGGCCGTTGGCGAGCGTCTGGTCACTGGCCTCAAGGCCATCCAGGCCAAGCACAAGGCCATCGGTGATGTGCGCGCCCTCGGTGCGATGATCGCCGTCGAGCTGTTCGAAGGTGGCGACCTGCACAAGCCAAACGCCGCCCTGACCGCCGCCGTGGTGGCCAAGGCACGTGAAAAGGGCCTGATCCTGCTGTCGTGCGGCACCTACGGCAACGTGTTGCGCGTACTGGTACCGCTGACCGCCGAAGACGCCCTGCTCGACAAGGGCCTGGCGATTATCGCCGAGTGCTTCGACGAACTGGCCTAAGCACACCGCGTTAACCCGGCAGTAATAAAGACCCGCTTCGGCGGGTCTTTTGCTTTCGGCGATTGAGTAGACCATAGAGCTGATAGCCAAGCGTTATCGGAAGGCAATAATCCATAGCCTGCACCACACACCCTGGGACGGCCTTAGCTGCCTTCTCTGCTGCGCCTTGTAGGACAACCAGACCGCTCTAGCACGGCCTGTTCAGGTCGCATAAGAAAGTTGACGAGTTGTTCAGCACTTCATCGGCCGACGCTGGTTTTAAAGTGGCCAGCCCGTACACTGCGCGCCGTCACATCGCTGACGCCATTATTTTGCCACCACGCTTTTCCCTGAGGTTTTCATGACTGCCCTGGCCAAAGCTCCGGAGATTCTGATCGCCGAAGCAGACCCCTGGACTGCCGATCTGCTCGTGCAACTGGTACTCGATGTGCGCGCCGATGCGCGGATTATCCGGGTCAGCGATGGCGACGCCGCACTGGCCAAGTGCAAGCGCCGCCTGCCGGCGCTGGTGATTGCCGATGGCGACCTGCCGGGCCTGGATGGTCTGGAATTGCTGCGCCAGTTGCGCCGCCACCCGCGCACGCGGGCGCTGCCGTTTATCCTGATCAGCAGTCGCCTGGATGCCAGTAGCGTGCGCGCCGCGCGCCCGCTGGCACCGGCCGCCTACCTGGCCAAGCCGTTCAATGCCGAGCAACTGCGCCAGCGCCTGCTCGGCATTCTCGGCAGCGCCGCCGCCAGCGAGACAGCGGTTGCAGCCCCTTGCTGGTCGACAGCCTGGATGATTACCTGAATGCGGTGCGCGAAGAAGGTCAGGGCGCGCCGTTGCTGGCCTCGGTACGCGATTCGGTGAGCTAGTGCCTGAACGGTGACGACAGCGACCTGCGCGAGCTGGAAGAGGTGTTTGCCCGTGACCCGCAGATCACCGCACGACTGATCGCCGCCGCCAACAGTGCCGCGCAGCACCAGGGCGCACCGTGCCAGACCCTCAGCCAGGCGCTGCCGCGTCTGGGCCTGGCGCGCACGCTGAATCTGGTATTGGGCATGGCTGTGCAACGCAATGCGCTGCTCAGTGACCCGCGTCTGGCCGAGCTGGCCAGCAGCGCCGAACTGGCGCGCTGGTTGGCAGGCGAACTGAATCTGGATGCCGAGTTGTGCTTTACCGCCGCACTGCTGCACAACATCGGCGAGCTGGCCTTGCTGCGCAGCCTGCAGGACTGGCAGGACGCCGGCGGCACCCTGCGCGATGAGGACATCCACAACAGCTTCCAGCAACGCGCGGCCAGCTTCGGCTCGGCGTTGCGCATCCGCTGGCGCCTGCCGTTTGGCCTGCGCGAGCTGATCGCGGCGTTCTACAACCTCGGCAGTGGCGTATTTAGCCGCGAGGCGCTGGTGCTCAACCTGGTCTGCCAGGTGCTGCGCCTGCGCAGCAACCAGTCGCCCAAAGAGCTACGCGATGAGCGCTGTGTGCGCATGCTGCGCCTGGACCTCAGCCTGTTGGAACGCATCCCGCTGGCTGCCTGACAGCTGCCACAACGAACACTGATCAGGCCAGGACCTCGGCCAGCAGATCGAAGACGATACGGATACGCCGCGCCGTGCGCAGCTCACGGTGGGTAACCAGCCAGATTGGCAGTTGAAAGGGGGCGACATCCTCCAGCACGCGAACCATGCCCGGGGTTTCCCGCGCGATCTCCTCCATGATTGCGCCGATGCCCAGGCCCTGGCGGACCATTTCCCAGTAGGTGACGGAGTTATCTGCGTAGCTGCGAAAATTCGTGTTACTCAGCAGCAGGCCTTGGCCGTGCAGGTGCTGCAGGTAATGGCCCGTGCGATCCAGGCCGATAAAGTCGTGCTGCAAAGCCTCTTCCGCAGTACGCGGTAGGCCATTCACGCGTACCCAGCTTTCGGATGCATAAAAACCGGCGGAACTCTGCCGCACCAAACGGCCAATCAGCTCCGGTTGTTCGGGACGCACATGGCGGATGGCGATGTCGGCCTCGCGGCGCAGCAGGTCGCTGACACCGTCCGAAGCGACCACCTCGACCTGGATGCCGGGTGCCGCCTCGCGGATCTGCAGGAGTATCTTCGGCATCAGGTACGCCGCCACGGCGTCGCTGGTGGCAACGGACACCACGCCCGCCACCTCTTCTGAACGCCCGGTCGCAGCCAGGCCCAGCTCATGCGCCGCCGTGCCCATTACGCGGGCATGGCCCAACAGCTCCTGCCCGGTGGTGGTCAGCGCCATGGTTTTGCCGACCCGCTCAAACAGCGTCACCCCTAGTGCCAGTTCCAGGGCTGCAACCTGGCGACTGAGGGTCGGTTGCGACTGCCCGAGCTTACGCGCGGCCGCCGACAGCGAGCCGGTTTCCGCCGTCTCGAGAAAGGCACGCAACTGATTCCAATCGACCTTATCCATACGCGAATGCATATATTGTCTGCAATTTATCGCAATACCCCATGGTGACTCGCAAGGATAGCATCCGCTCTATGTTGGCTATCGCCTTACATCCATGCACAGGACGCGCACCATGCACTCACCCATCACCTCTACCAGCGACCATGGCTCTGCACCTGCAATACCGGCTGCCATGGCCGACAAGGCTCGCTTCTGGAACCGAATTGCACGTAAATACGCGAACGATCCGATTGCAGATCCGGCCGGTTACCAGCGGACCTTGCAGCGCGTACAAGCCTTGCTGTCTACGCAACATGAGGTGCTGGAAATCGGTTGTGGCACGGGCACTACCGCCCTGCTTCTGGCGCCTGCTACGCGGCGGCTGGTAGCCACCGACGTGGCCGAACAGATGATCGCCATCGCCGGCGAGAGGCTCGCCCGCCAACCCATGCCACAGCTGCACTTCAGACTGGCCGACGCCGACGCGCCGGTGGCCGAACAGGGTGCCTACGATGCCGTACTGGCGTTCAACCTGCTGCATCTCGTGACGGACCTGCCGCAGACGCTGAATTCAGCCATCAATGCCTTGAAACCAGGCGGCTTGCTGATTTCGAAGACACCGTGCCTGAATGAGATGAACCCACTGATTCCCAAGCTGGCGCTGCCGCTGATGCGCGCCTTCGGCAAAGCGCCGCCTGTACTGTGTTTCGACGCCCACCAGTTGCAGGCGGCCATGACCGCGCAAGGTCTGCAAATCCTGGCCGTCGAGCGCCATGGCAGCAAGAGCAGAGATTGGCGGGTGTTTATCGTGGCGCGCAAGCCCGATGCCCCGACGTTAGCGGCCTGAACAACGCTGCCTAGCCCGCCCTAACCATTGCCAGCAGAAAACCACTAACTGCGGCACCTACTACTCAGCCGGCAGTCATGCCGAACGCATCCAGTGATGCACTATCAAGGGCGGTCAAGAACCAGCTGCATCTGCACTTCATCCTGGGCGCTATCGGCCAGCTGAGTCAGCGGCTGCGGGTGGCCGAGGAAGTAGCCCTGCGCATAGTCGAGCCCCAGCCCGCGCACACAGTCGAGGGTGGCCTGGGATTCGACAAACTCGGCCACGGTGCTCAGGCCCAGCTGGTTGGCAATCTGCTGCATCGAGCCAACCATGGCCTGGTTGATCGGGTCGTTCTCCAGCCCGCTGATAAAGCTGCCGTCGATCTTCACGATATCCAGCGGCAGGTGGCGCAGGTAGGCGTAGGAGGCGAAGCCGCTGCCGAAGTCGTCCAGCGCCACTTTCAGGCCCAGGCTGCGCAGCTGCTTGATCCACTGCGATGACACCCCCAACTCGCCCAGGGCGACCATCTCGGTCACCTCGATGCACAGCTTGTGCGCCGGCAGGTTGTGTCGCAGCAGCTCGCTATGGAGCATCTCGTGGAAGTGCGCGTTGAGCAACGAGCTGGCGGTCAGGTTGAAATTCACCTGTTGCAGTTGCTGCACATGCCGCGGGTTATCCGCTAGCCATTGCAGCAGGCGCATCACTACCCAGCGGTCGATGGCACCGAGAAAGCCATAGCGCTCCGCCGCGCCGAGAAATTGCCCGGGGCTGACCCACTCGCCGCTGAGCGGATCGTGGTAGCGCAGCAGCACTTCATAACGCAGGCCTTCGCTGTTGCCCTGCAGCGCCACCACCGGCTGATAGAACAACTCGAAGTGGCCCAGCTCGATGGCCTCGCGCAAACGAGTGATCCATTGCAGCTGGCGTTGATGTTCCAGCAGCACGCCATCGGCGGGGTTGAACTGCTGCACGCGGTTACGGCCCAGGAGCTTGGCCAGCTGGCTGGCGCTATCGGCCCAGTTCAGCGCGGTTTCCCAGTCGCTGACGCCGCTGCCCAGCTCCAGCAGACCGATGCTGGCCTGCACACAAAACGGCCGGCCCTGCCAGCTGAAAACGAATTGCTCGACGCAATGGCGCAGGCTTTCCGCGTGCTCCATCGCCATGTCGGTGTTGATCTCACGCAGCAGCACGGCGAACTCATCACCGCCAATACGTGCCAGCTCGGCATGCCGGGGCAGGTGGTGGCGCAGGTGGCTGGACAGCTGACGCAACAGCTGGTCGCCCGCCGAGTGACCACAGAGGTCGTTGACCTGCTTGAACTGATCCAGGTCCAGGCTCAGCAGGTGACTGAAACGCCGCACACCTTCGCCCTTGAGGCTTTCACGCAGCAGACGCTCGAGTTCGCGGCGATTGAGCAGCCCCGTCAGCGAGTCATGTGCGGCTAGGTACTGCAAACGTTCTTCTAGGGCACGGCGTTCGCTGAGGTCGACCACGATGCCTTCGATGCAGTCCTGGGTAGGGCGCAGATGCAGCGACAGATAGACCCAATGGCTCTGCCCGTCGAGCCCATGGATCTGGCACTCCTGGCTGATCGCCGGCTGCTCGTTGTGCAACTGCGCTACATGCTCGGCCCATGGCTCGGCGCCCAGCAGCTGCTGCATGAACAGCGCAGTGCTGCCGGGATTAAGCCCGAGCAAGGCGGCAAAACTGGGGTTGGCCTCGATCAGGGCGCCGCTGCGGGTACAGCGGAAAATCCCCTCACCGCTGCTGCTGAACAGCGCTTGGTATTGCTCCAGGTTGCCCAGCGCCTGGGCCTTGCTGTGCAGCAGGGCGCGGCGGATCTGCTCTAGCTGTTTGTCGAGAATGCCGCCAAACAGCAACATGCTCAGCACCGGCAAGTAGGCGTGCATGTAGTTGAAGCCCGGCGGCAGCGGAATCACGCCACTGCGCCCAAGCGGCACCAGCAACATCAGCAGCAGGGCCGAGCTCCAGCACAGCAGGTAGCCAATGGCGTAAGGCCGGCGCTGGCGCACGCCGAGGATCAGCAGCAACAGCTGGAACGCCCCGTTGAGCAGAATCAGCACGTTCAGCGTCTGATAGGAGCGGAAGTGTCCATAGCTGACCATGGTCCAGCCGCACACCAGCAGGGTCACGGCAAACAGCGCATTGCGCAGCTGGCGCACACGGCCCAGGTCAAGTTTCAGCGAGCTGGCGAGGAACAGGCTGCTGAAGATCAACATGCCGGGGTTGGCCAGATTGGCCATCTGGGTCGACAGCCACACCCACTGCGGCGCCAGCAGGCTGGTAACGCCATGCAGGCTGGCGTTGTACAGCGCCACGCTGGCCACCGTCAGACAGAACCACACCAGCTGCGTCTCGCGCAGGGCGCTGTATTTCACCAGAAAGAACAGGGTCAGGCTGAGCAGCGCCCCCAGCAGCAGGCCGCTGCGCATCCAGTGCTCGGCCAGCAGCAGCGGGCTTTGCTCGGCCGCCACCAACTGCATCGGCACACTCACTGCCGAGCCGCTTTGCACCCGCAGTAACAACGTATGCGGACCTTCGCCAAGGTGCGGCAGGTTGAGCTGGAAATGCGGCGATGGCGCGCCACGCAGAAGGAAATCGCGGTGGTCACCGCTGTAGAAGGGCGCGATCAGCCGTTCAGGGTCATACAGCCAGACTTCGATATCGTCGAGAAAGGGCCGGTCGATCATCAGATCGAGGCGTTCGGCCACCGGCGCATCGAGACGAAACGCCAGCCACCAGGCGCTGGCCGAATACCCCAGGCGCGGCACGCCATCAATCCGCCGGCCCTCGCTGGCGATGCGCTGCTGCACCTCGGCAGCGGTCAGATTGCCGCTGGGGTCTTCCAACACCAGGCTCGCGGGAACCTCCACCGGCTGCTTGAGCTGCGCGCTGCTGAGCACCAGCAATGGCAGCTCGGTGGACGCCTGGGCGCTGCCCAGGGCAAAGCAGAGCAGTGCAGCCAGCAGTGGAAGGTTGAGCAGACGGTGCATCCTAGCGCCTCAATAAACTGCGAGGTGCGCCAAGGCTCAGGGTGAACACCGCTCGCCGGCTTGGCGAGTTGACGCCCGGGAATTCTAGCTGAGAACTGACAATTTGATTGCGCTGACGGCCTCACTCAGGGCCGGTCACAGAATGTCCAGATTGCACACGCCGAAACGATTCTCCAAGACCAATCCGTAACAAAAGCGCTCAGGCAGTATCTATAGTGGCTACAGACGAACACGCATCACGCAAAGCGTTGCCACGTCGCCAAGCAACAAGGAGCCAACCGTGCACGCCATGCTTCCCCTGCTCGACCAACTGGCCTTCCCGGCCATCCGCCGGGGGCCACTGGAAGCGCTGCAGATCAACCTGACCTACCGCTGCAACCAGCGCTGCCTGCATTGCCATGTGAATGCCGGGCCGACCCGCACCGAGGCCATGACCGACGACAGCCTGGCCCTGCTGCACCAGGTGATCGACGCGCACCCGGTGCATACCCTCGACCTCACCGGCGGCGCCCCGGAAATGCACCCGCGTTTTCGCGAGATCGTCAGCCACGCACGCCGTGAAGACCTGCGAGTAATCGACCGCTGCAACCTGACCATCTTGAGCGAACCGGGTTATGAAGACCTGGCGCCGTTTCTCGCCGAGCAGGGCGTCGAAGTCAGCGCCTCGCTGCCCTGCTATTCGCGCGATAACGTCGACAAACAACGCGGCGATGGCGTGTTCGATGCCAGTATTCGCGGCCTGCAGCAACTCAATGCCCTCGGTTACGGCCAGCCGGGCAGCGGGCTGATCCTCAACCTGGTGTACAACCCGCAAGGACCGAGCCTGCCGCCGCCCCAGCAGAGCCTCGAAGCTGATTACAAACAGCACCTGGCTGAAGACTTTGGCATCGCCTTCAACCACCTGCTGACCATCACCAACCAGCCGATTGCGCGCTTTGGCAGCACCCTGGTCAGCAAGGGCCAGTTCAACGACTATATGCAGTTGCTGCGTGACAGCTATCGCTCGGAGAACCTCGAACCGCTGATGTGTCGCTCGCTGGTCAGCGTCGACTGGCAGGGCTACCTGTACGACTGCGACTTCAACCAGATGCTCGATCTGCCGCTGCAGCTGCCTGAACTGATCGGCCGCGATCGGCCTCATCTGCGCGACCTGCTCGGTGCAACGCTGGCCGGCAACTCCATCGTGACCCGCGATCATTGCTACGCCTGCACCGCCGGGCAGGGTTCCAGCTGCGGCGGGGCGCTCAATGACTGAACCCGTGGTGTACACAGCACACCCTACAGCGGCGATATAACCCTCAAACAAGGATCGATCCATGCAACCGACCAGTCTGACCGGCCTGTTCTTCTGGGGTTTTCTTGTGGTCTACGGCGCGCTGATGCTGGCTCTGGCCCCCCGCGCCGTGACCCTCGGCGGTTTTTTCAACGGCGAGGACAAGCAGGGCCACAGCGCCAGCCCGTGGCTGATCACCTCGAGCATCTTTATCAGCTGGATCTTCGCCAAATCGGTGACCAACGCCGCCAACCTGGGGGCGACTTACGGCCTGGTCGGCGGTCTGGCCTATGCCATGTACTGGCTGTCGATTCCGCTCACCGGCTTTGTTATCTACCGCCTGCGCCGACGCTTTGCGGCGACCGGCCTGGTGAGCTTTCTCAGCAGCCATTACGGCCGGGGCGCTGCGCTGGCGTTTTCCGCCGCGATTCTGATTCGCCTGTTCAACGAGGTGTGGAGCAACACCGCGGTGGTCGGCGGCTATTACGGCGACTCGGGCAGCTCCGAATTTATTGCCTCGGCGTTGTTGTTTACCGCCGTGACCCTGGCCTACAGCCTGCGCGGCGGCTTGCGCAGCTCGATCCTCACCGACGCGGCGCAGGCGGCGATCTTCGTGATTGCCTTGGTTTGGGTGCTTGGTCTGGTGCTGCCGCAGCATTCGCCCAGCGAGCTGGCCAGTACCAGTAATTGGGCACTGAATGCCGGCGTCGACCTGCTGCTGGTCGCCGGCCTGCAAGCCTTCAGCTACGGTTTCCATGACCCGGTACTGACCGACCGTGGCTTTATCAGCGAAGAGAAGGCCATGCGCCGCTCCTTCGTGATCGCCGGTGTGCTCGGCTTTATCGCTATTCTCGCCTTTAGCCTGATCGGCGTGCATGCGCAGCTGGTGGGCATTGCCGCCTCGGACAATGTGCCGGCTGCCCTGGCCAAGAGCCTGGGTATTGCTGCTCTATTGATCATGACCGTGGTGATGGTCTCCGCTGCCGGCTCGACCCTGGATTCGACCTTCTCCAGCCTGGCCAAACTGGCCGGGCGCGAGCTACCGAAACTGGCCGGCCGCGACCTGGGGCAAAAAGCCATCGGCGTGGGCATGGCGGTGATGGTGGTGTTTGCCCTGCTCGGCAACCTGCCGATGATCGCCGGCACTGACATCCTCAAGGCCACCACCATCAGCGGCACCATGGTGATCGGCCTGGCCCCGGTATTTGTCCTGCACGGCCTGACCACTCCGACCCGGCTGGGCTTTCACCTGAGTTTCTGGACCGGACTGGGCCTCGGCGTGGCCCTGACGCTGAGCTGGATTCCGCAGAGCTGGGCCATCGGCGACGGCAAATACGCGCTGCTGCTGGGCACCAATCTGTATGGCCTCGGGCTCTGTGCACTCGCCTATCTGCTGCCCGGCTGGTTGCTGCAGCGCAAAGCAGGAACAGCCTGATGCGCGCCGGTCGCGACTGTCCGCTGGACTACCGCCTGACTGCGAATGCCTTTTGCGGCGAGCCGCTGTTCGACTGCGACGTGCTCTATGTGGTTGGCGGCCTGTATGGCAATCGCCAGGCTCTGGCGGCGCTGCAACGGCGCTTGGCCGCCGAGCCACTGGCACGGGTGGTGTTTAACGGCGACGCCCACTGGTTTGACCCCGACCCCGAGATTTTCCAGCAGATCGAGCAGGGCCTCAGCGCCCATCTGGCCCTGCGCGGCAATGTCGAAACCGAGCTGGGCCGAGCCGATGACGGTGGCGCAGGCTGTGGTTGCGCCTACCCGATGAGCGTGGATGAGCCGGTGGTCGAACGCTCCAACGCCATCCAGCGGGAACTGAACGGCACCGTGCAGGGCTTGCCGGGCATGGCCGAACACCTGGCGTCGCGTCCGAGCACGGCACTGGTCAGTGTGGCCGGACAGCGCGTGGCGATCAGCCATGGCGACGAGCAGTCCCTGGCCGGCTGGAGTTGCTCGCGGGAATCACTCAGCGACTCGGCGCGCCAGCAGCAACTGGATAGCTGGCTTGCCGCGCACAACGTCCAAGTTTTGGCCACCAGCCACACCTGCTCGGCGGTGGCGTTGAACCTTGAGCACGGCACGCTGATCAACAATGGCGCAGCCGGGCTGCCGAACTTTGCCGGTGGCCGCTATGGCCTGCTCAGCCGCATCGCCAGCACGCCGCACCCGGCAGCGTTGTACCGCTGCCAGCGCGATGGCCTGTTTATCGAGGCCTTGCCGCTGAGCTACGACCACACAGCTTTTCTCGCCGACTTCGACCGCCAGTGGCCTGCGCAAAGCCCGGCGGAGCTGTCCTACCGTACACGGGTGCTCGGCCAACTGAGCGATCGCCCCGAACACGCCCTGCAGGCTGGTTTCAGCCTGTGCCAAAGCCTGTGCGCCCTGGAGGCGCTGACTGATGAATAGCCGCAAACTGGCCCTGATGGGCCTGATCCTCGCGCTGCTGGGCAGCTTCTTTGTCTTCGACATCGGCCAGTACCTCAACCTGGAAGCACTCAAGGCGCAGCAGACCGCGCTGAATGCTCAGGTGGCCGCGCAGCCCTGGCTCGCCGCTGGCGTGTTCTTTATCGCCTATGTGGCGGTAACAGCCTTGTCGCTGCCCGGCGCGGCCTTGATGACCTTGCTCGCCGGCGCGCTGTTCGGCCTGTTGCAGGGTTTTATCCTAGTGTCCTTTGCCTCGACCCTGGGCGCGACCCTGGCCATGCTCAGCAGCCGTTTTCTGCTACGCGATTGGGTGCAGAGCCGCTTCGGCCAGCGCCTCGCCGGCATCGATGCCGGGTTAGAGCGTGAGGGCGCGTTCTATCTGTTCGCCCTGCGTCTGGTGCCGCTATTCCCGTTCTTTCTGATCAACCTGGCCATGGGCCTGACCCGACTGCCGGCGCGCACCTACTGGTGGGTCAGCCAGCTCGGCATGCTGCCCGGTACCCTGGTGTATGTGAACGCCGGGCGTGAACTGGGCCAGCTGGAGTCGCTGGCGGGCATCCTCTCGCCGGGGCTGCTCGGTGCCTTTGTCCTGCTCGGGGTGTTCCCGCTGATCGCACGCAAGCTGCTTGGCCTGATCCAGGCACGGCGGGTGTATGCCGGCTGGCACAAACCGAAGACCTTCGACCGCAACCTGCTGGTGATCGGCGCGGGTGCCGGTGGCCTGGTCAGCGCCTATATCGCCGCAGCCGTGAAGGCCAAGGTCAGTCTGATCGAAAAGCACCAGATGGGTGGCGACTGCCTGAACACCGGCTGCGTGCCGTCCAAGGCGCTGCTACGTTCGGCCAAGCTGGCCAATGAACTGAAAAAGGGCGCGGCACTAGGCTTTACCGGCGTGCAGGGCACGGTGGATTTCCCGGCGGTGATGCAGCGCATCCAGCGGGTGATCGCCGACATCGAACCGCATGATTCGGTGGAGCGTTACACCGGCCTCGGCGTCGAGGTGATTCAGGGCGAGGCGAAGATTCTCTCGCCCTGGGCGGTGGAAGTGAATGGCCAGACCCTGACCAGTCGCAACCTGATCATTGCCGCCGGTGCGCGGCCTTTCGTACCGAACATTCCTGGCCTGGCACAGGTGCAGGCCTACACCTCGGACAGCATCTGGAGCCTGCGCCAGCAGCCGCGCTGGCTGCTGGTGCTGGGTGGCGGGCCGATTGGCTGCGAGCTGGCCCAGGCCTTCCAGCGTCTCGGCAGCCAGGTGATTCAGGTAGAGCGCGGCGAGCGCCTGCTGCCGCGCGAGGATGCCGATGCCCGTGCCGCCGTGATGAGCAGCCTGCGCGCCGATGGCGTCGACTTGCGCCTGCGCCATCAGGCCGAACGTTTTGAAGTAGTCGACGGTGAACCGCGTATGGTCGCCCGCTGCCTGGACACCGGCGCGGAGGTGACCATCGCCTTCGACTGCCTGCTGCTGGCCCTCGGCCGGGTGGCCAATGTCAGCGGTTATGGGGTGGAGGAACTGGGCCTGAGCGTACGGCCCAACGGCACATTGGAAACCGACGACTACCTGGCCACGCGTTTTCCCAATATCTACGCGGTGGGCGATGTCACCGGGCCGTACCAGTTCACCCATGTCGCCGCGCACCAGGCCTGGTATGCGGCGGTCAATGCGCTGTTTAGCGGCTTTAAACGCTTCAAGGTGGATTACCGGGTGATCCCGCACTGCACCTTTACCGATCCGGAAGTGGCCCGCGTCTGCCTCTCCGAAGGCGAAGCCAAGGCGCAGAACATCGCCTATGAGGTGACCCGTTACGGCATCGACGACCTCGATCGGGCGATTGCCGACGAGGCCGCCCATGGCTTTGTCAAAGTGCTTACCGTGCCGGGCAAGGATCAGATTCTCGGGGTGACCATCGTCGGCGAACACGCCGGGGAGCTGCTCGCCGAATATGTGCTGGCGATGAAGCATGGTCTGGGCCTGAATAAAATTCTCGGCACCATCCATAGCTACCCGACCATGGCCGAGGCCAATAAATACGCGGCCGGAGAGTGGAAGCGTGCGCACGCACCGCAAGGTTTACTGCGCCTGGTCGAGCGTTTCCATAGCTGGCGCCGCAGCTGATGCGCGGGTTACTGCTGGCCCTACTGGTGCTGTCGCCGCTGGCCCAGGCCGAAAACCCACTGACGCCTTGGACGGCCGGCCCGCCCAGCGGCGAATGGTCGGCACCCTGGCGCCTTGCGGATATCCCCAAGCTCAAGCCTTCCGTACGCACGCTGGTCGAGCAGGACGGTCAGCCGGTGTTGCGCATTCAGGCCGATGCGGCGGCGGGCGGCCTGCTGCATCCGCTGGACCTGCCCGGCGATCAGCCCTGGCAACTGAGCTGGCAATGGCGCACCGAGCAGAAGCTGGACCAGGCACGCTTCGCCACCCGCGAAGGCGACGACTACGCCGCGCGGGTTTATGTGCTGCTGGATTACCCGCTGGACTCGCTGAGTTTCGTCAACCGGCAGAAGCTGCGCCTAGCCCGCACCTTCTTCGACCCCGACCTGCCAGCGGCGACCCTCAGCTATGTCTGGGATAACCGCCAGGCACCGGGCACCCATGCGCGCAGCGCCTACACCGAGACGGTGGAAATGCACGTGCTGCGCGGCCCAGAAGCGCCGCAGGGGCAATGGCTCAGCGAAAGCCGCAACCTGAATGCCGATGCCACTGCCGCCTTTGGCAGCGCACCGCGCAGGATTCTCGGCGTGGTGTTTGCCGCCGACAGCGACAACACTGGCGAATCCGCCGACAGCTATTTCGCCACCCCGCTGTTACAGCATCCCCTGACAGACGACCGCACAAGCCCGTAGCATAACGGCACATCGTTTTGAGCCATGGATGCCTGCGTTTGAACCATCACTACGACCTCCTGCTGCTCGGCGCCGGCCACGCCCACCTCGGTGTGCTGAGACGCTGGGCGTTGATCGAACGACCACCGGGACGTATCGCATTACTCAGCGCCGGACCGGTTGCCTGGTACTCGGGCATGCTGCCGGGGCTGCTGGCTGGGCGACACAGCGCGGCGGATTGCCAGATCGAACTGCAGGCACTGTGTCGCGCGGCCAAGGTCGAACTGCTCGTCAGTCCGCTGGAGAGCCTGTCGGCCGCCCAGCAGCAGGTGCAGCAGGTCGATGGCCGAACCCTTAACGCCAGCTGGCTGTCGCTAAATGTCGGCACGCAGGTTGCCGCACCAGCGCAACAGGGCGACGCCATGCAGCTGCTGGCGGTCAAACCCTTTGCGGAATTTCTCGACGGCTGGCAACAGTGGCAAGCCGCGCCGCAGCCTTTGGCGATTCTCGGTGGCGGCGCGGCCGGGGTCGAACTGGCGCTGGCCTTGGCCGGACAGGTGCCGCAGCTGGCGCTGTTCTGCGCCGGGCATCTGCTCGATGGATTGTCCGCTGGCGTGCGCCTGCGCGCCCTCGGCCACCTGCGTCAGCGTGGTGTGTGGGTGCGCGAGGATTGCCCGATCAGCCGTATCGAAGACGACTGCCTGTTCAGCGGCGACGAACCGGTCTGGCGTGGCCAACGGCTGTTGCTGGCCAGCGGCGCCAAGGCTTTTGCCTGGCCGGCACATAGCGGCCTGGGCTGCGATGAGCAGGGCTTTGTACTGATCGCCCCCACGCTGCAGAGCTACACCCACCCGACGATTTTCGCCGTGGGCGACTGCGCCAGCCTGCCTGGCGCACGCAAGAGCGGGGTGTACTCGGTGCGCCAGGGCCCGGTGCTGGCCGCCAACCTCAACGCCGCGCTGCGTGGCCTGCCACTCAAACGCTACCGCCCGCAACGACAGAGCCTGGCGCTGCTGGCCACTGGTGATGGCGGCGCACTGCTGGACTGGCATGGACACAGTGCCGGCGGGCGCTTCTACGGGCGCTGGAAGGATTTTCTAGATAAGGGTTTTATTCAGCGCCATCGGCTCTAAACACGAATCACCTGCGACCAAAGTGCCATGGCCCTGAACCGCCATGGGTGCTCGAATCAACCTCCCACCAAAGGTTGGCCGCAGGGAGCGTCACCCGCTATGGTCTATAGATTCGCCGACAGCGGCCGATTGCCTACCCAGGCATATCCAGCCGCGCGCACACAGGTTCCAGCAGGCATGGCCCGCCCACTGCAAAGCGGCGCGCCACAGGCAGTTTCTGGTGTTGGTTCGACCAGAATAAAAATAATGAGGTTTGTCATGCGCTCTGCGTTTATTACCTATCCCAAGGCCTGCCTGCTGCATGCCATCGGGCTGGCCGGGTTGATGGCGGTCTATCAGCAGATCCAACTGCCCTGGTTTATCAGCATTCCGTCCTTTCTGCTGCTGGCCCTATGGCCCTGGCTAGGGCCGTGGCAGCGCCAGCATGAAGAGCTGCCAGCTTCCACCGATGCGCCGCACGCGTCGTTCAGCGCCCTGAGCCAGAACCTGTCGCGACACACCTGTCACAACGCCCTGGCTGCCGCCGAGGTGGCCCACGCCGCGCAGCAGCTGGCCGGTAAACTGCAATCGCAGCTCAGTGCCACCGAGCAGATCAACCAGGCCGCCGAGGCCATCACCCATACCGAACAGGACAACGCCCAGCGCGCCGAGCAAACCCTGCTGGCGGCGCAGAGCGTGCGGCAGAACAGCAGCAGCGGGCAGCAGGAACTGCGCCAGGCGATCGATGCCATGCAACACCTGAGCGCGCAGACCGCCACCAGCCGTGAGCTGATCGATGGCCTCAGCAGCCGCACCGAGCAGATCGAAAAAGTCACCCAGGTGATCCAGTCGATTGCCAGCCAGACCAACCTGCTGGCGCTGAATGCCGCCATCGAAGCAGCCCGCGCCGGTGAACTCGGCCGGGGCTTTGCCGTGGTTGCCGATGAGGTGCGCAACCTCGCCGGACGCACCAGCAGCGCCACCGAGGAAGTCGGGCAGATTGTCAGCGATATTCGCCAGCAGAGCACGGCGGTGGTCAACCATATGCAGCAGCAGGCCGAGCAGCTGACTCTGGCCGCACAGCAGGTCGAGCACACTGGCGAACAACTGCAGGGGATTGCCGAACTGGCGGTGGACGTGGAAAGCCAGGTCAGCCAGATCGACAGTGGCACCCGACAGAACCACGAACGCCTGGCCGAACTCTCGGTGGCGGTCGGCCAGTTGCGCGGCGATGTCGGCGACAGCGAAGGGCAGACTCGCCAACTCAGCAGTGCTGCCGAGCGCTTAGTCACTCAGGCCGAAAGCGTCAGCGAACAGCTCGCCGAAGTCGGCCTGGATGACTACCACCAGCGCATCTACGACCTCGCGCGCGGCGCCGCGGCGCAGATTGCCGCGCAGTTCGAGGCGGACCTGCACAGCGGCCGGATCAGCACCAGCGACCTGTTCGACCGCCACTATCAGCCGATAGCCGGCAGCTTCCCGGCCAAGTACAAGACCCACTTCGACAGCTATGCCGATCAGGTGCTGCCGGCGATTCAGGAGCCACTGCTCAGCCAGCACGAAGGCCTGGTTTTCGCCATCGCCTGCACCGCCGAAGGCTATGTGCCAACCCACAACAACGCCTTCAACCACCCGCCCTGCGGCGACCGTGCCGTGGACACCCTGAAAAGCCGCAGCAAGCGCCTGTTCAACGACCGCACCGGCATCCGCTGCGGCAGCCACCAGAAGCCGCTGCTGCTACAGACCTATATGCGTGATACCGGCGAGTTGATGCACGACCTGTCGGTACCGATCATGGTTCAGGGCCGGCATTGGGGCGGCTTACGTCTGGGCTACAAGCCGGAACCCTAAACCCGCACTAAATCAGCCCGCCGCCATCAGGCGTTTGTACTGACGGGTGCGCCGCGCGCTTTTCAGCTGCTCCAGCAGCAGTGCGCGCAGCGGTGAAACCCCGGCGTGGGTGTGCTTGCCCAGGCTGAGCTGGCGCAGCTGGAATTTCACCACCGCCATATAGGCCAGAGAGGCCAGCGCCTTGTGCTTCCAGCGAATCGCCGGAAGTTCGGCACTGCTGGGCTGCCCGGCCTGCCACTGTTTGGGCAGCGCCGGGTTGATCGCCAAAGCCGTGGCTATCCCGGCCATGGCCACGCCGCTGGCCAACACCTGCTCGACCACTGGCAAACGCCGGATACCACCGGTGACCATCACCGGCATCGTCGCCACAGCGGCAATCTCACCGGCAAACTCGAGAAAGTAGGCCTCACGTGCCAGGGTGCGGCCGTCACGCGCATCGCCCTGCATGGCCGGCGCTTCATAACTGCCGCCGGACAGTTCGACCAAATCAACCGCCTGTTCATTGAGCAGCTGCACCACGCGCTTGGCATCAGCCGCATCGAAACCGCCACGCTGGAAGTCCGCCGAGTTGAGCTTGACCGCCACACAGAAGTCCGGTGCCACCACCGCGCGCACCGCCTTGACCACCTCCAGCAGCAGCCGCGCGCGGTTCTCCAGGGAGCCGCCCCAACTGTCCGTGCGTTTGTTGCTGATGGGCGAAAGAAACTGGCTCAGCAGATAGCCGTGCGCCGCGTGGATCTGCACGCCAGTAAAGCCGGCCTGTTCGGCCAACTGTGCGGTGCGCGCAAAGCGCTGAACCAGGTCCTGAATTTCCACCTCATCCAGCGCCTTGGGCAGCGGGAACATCTTCGACAGGCCGCCCAGCTCCAGGGCCACGGCCGAGGGGGCGACGGTCTGCTGGCCAAGGTTGGCCTGCATCTGCCGGCCGGGATGATTGATCTGCATCCACATCTGCGCACCCTGGGCGCGGCCGATACGTGCCCACTCGCGAAATTTGTCCAGCTGGCGCTCGTCTTCCAGTACCACGCCGCAGGGGCCGGTCATGGCGCGGCGATCGACCATCACGTTGCCGGTCAGCAGCAACCCGGCGCCGCCTGCGGCCCAGGCCTGGTAAAGCCGCAGCAGCTCGGCGGACGGGCCCTGGCTGGCGTCGGCGAGGTTCTCTTCCATCGCCGCTTTGGCGATGCGGTTGGGAATGTAGGTACCGTTTGGCAGTTGCAGCGGTTGGAAGGCAGTCATGGCGTACTCCGGGGTAGCGTGAGTAGCAAGGCTAAGGTTAAAGTCAACTTTAAGGTCAATACCCCGGAGCACAGATTATGAAAATTGGTGAACTGGCCAGCCGCAGCGGTCTGGCTGCCTCGCGTATCCGCTTCTACGAAGCCAGCGGGCTGATCAGTGCCCAGCGTCAGGCCAACGGTTATCGCAGCTATACGGAACAAACACTGCAAGCCCTGGGCATTATCAGCTGCGCCCAGCAGACCGGTTTCAGCCTGGAGGAAATCCGCCGCCTGCTGCCCGATGCCAACGCCGAGGGCTGGGCGCATGAGCAGATGCTCGACAGCCTGCAACGCAAGGTCGTCGAGATCGAGGCAATGCAACAGCGTCTGGCGCAGAACAAGGCGCAGCTGCTGAACATCATCGCCACCATCGAGAACAAACCAGAGGGCATGCCCTGCACGGAAAACGCCGAGCGGGTGCTCGCCAATCTGCGTGACACGCGCGCCAGTCAGTAGGTCCATACCTGCCGTCTGCTGCCGTCTGCTGCCGGCGGAAGCCGCGAGCCGCGCGCCTATACTCAAACCACAGGGGGAATAACTTCAGCACTCCATTGGAGTAGGGGCTGGCACCCAGCAGGCGGAGGCTTGCCATGTCGAGTCCGCGCGTCGTTCTACTCGCCCTGCTGCTGGCAGTGGCGAGTTGTGCCAGCAATCCGCCGATTCAGGTAAGTGCGAGCACCTGGCAGCAGGTCGACCGCGACATCAGCGTGCTGTCACGCAGCGCTGCGCAGCAGGCGCGCGAGCATGCCCTGCTGTCGATGGAGCAGTGGATGGACCTGGTCTACCAACAGACCGACGAGGAATTTATCCCCTGGTTTTCCGGCTACTGGACGCAGCAATGGATGGGCATCAAGGTTTCCTGGTACCGACTCAGTAACGGCGGCGCGAAGGAGCCCAGCGTCAGGCGCCTGGCCTTGTACCTGCAGGAGCAATACCGCGAGCGCGTGCTGGAACCGGTCGCCGAGACCGACGACCCGCAGCAGATCATGGCGCGCAGTACCTGGCTCTACCTTCAGCATCTAGATGAAAACCTGCCGCGCATTGCTCAACAACATGACCTGCCACGCGAGCAGTTCCAGCAGCGCCTCAGGGCCATCCCGGCCATCACCCAGGCACCCGGCGCATCGCTGTATGAACTGCTGCACGCCGAACCGCTCACCGAGTTGCCGGCCTATAGCGCTTTTATCGAACGCATCCGCAACGCCCCGCGCGGCCTCGGCGACTGGTCGGCGGACCCTGGAATTTCCGCCGTGGCGCAACAGACCAGCGAGCGTCTGATCGACGACCTCGCAGTCAGCGGCGCAGCCGGTGCCGTATCTGCGCTGATCGGCGGCCCGGCCGGCACCACGGTGTCCCTCGGTGTGGCGCTGTTTACCGCCGTCTCGCGGGAAAGTACCCGGCCAGCCAGCGAGGCGCAGCTGCGCAAGAACCTCAACGCCGCCTTCGATGATGAGTGGCTGGAGCTGATGCGCAGCACCGAGCATGGCGTGCTGGCCGGCGTGCATCAACTGTCCGGGCAGATCGAGCGCGGCCTCAGGGTGCCGTTTCGCTATCAACCATAAGCCTGACCCGCGCCCCTGATTGTTTAGCCAACAGCAACCTGAATATGTGAAAAACACGATTTAACCAACAGTCGCCGGCGTGCGAGTCTGCCCGCATGAGTGAATCGATAGCCAATCTGCGCCGCACCTTCCGCTTCTGCCTGCACAGGGCCGAGCGGAGCTTTGGCCTGGATCGACTCAATCCGCTATTGGCGGAGATCCTCGCCTTCTGGGCACTGTGGCATTGCCGCCACGCGCGCCCGCCGGATGCCCTGAGCCTCTCGCGCTGATCACTTCAGCCGCCCGCCTACGTCCGTGCTGCCTGCGCCTGGCGCGAGCTGACGAACCGCTGCCTGCATCGCTATCCGTACTCAGGAACCGCCTTATGAACGCCGCCATCAAACCCGTAACCCCCGCCGCTGTACGTTGCCCGTCCTACTACAGCGCCACCCTCAATGAAGAAACCGACGACCCGACCCTGCAAGGCGAGGTCAGCGTCGATGTGGTGATCATCGGCGGCGGTTTTACCGGCGTGGCGTCTGCCGTGGAACTGGCCGAGCGCGGCCTCAAGGTGGCAATTGTCGAGGCCAACAAGATCGGCTGGGGCGCGACCGGGCGCAACGGCGGGCAGGTCACTGGCAGCCTGTCGGGCGATGCGGCGATGACCAAGCAGATGCGCAACACCCTCGGCGAGGAGGTTGAAGACTTTATCTGGCACCTGCGCTGGCGCGGACACGAGATCATCAAGAACCGCGTAGAGAAGTACGGCATTCAGTGCGACCTCAAGCACGGCCACCTGCACGCGGCAATGAAGCCCACGCACATGCAGGAGCTGGAAGCCACCTACGCCGAAGCACAGCGCCGCGGCATGAGTGCTGACGTGACCCTGCTCGACCGCGCCGGGGTGCGCAGTCATCTGGCCAGCGACCTGTACAGCGGCGCGCTGAAGAACACCCGCAATATGCACCTGCACCCGCTGAACCTGTGCATCGGCGAAGCCAAGGCCGCCGCCAGCCTGGGTGCGCTGATATTCGAGCACTCCGAAGTGCTGGAGATTGTGCATGGCGCCAAACCGGCGGTGGTCACCGCCAAAGGCCGGATCAATGCCAAGCAGGTGCTGCTGGCCGGCGATGTGTACCACAAGCTGGAGCCGAAAAAGCTCAAGGGCATGATCTTCCCGGCCATGGGCGGCATCGTCACCACCGCGCCGCTGGGCGAGCTGGCGAAGGAAATCAACCCGCAGGACCTGGCCGTGTACGACTGCCGCTTCGTCCTCGATTACTACCGCATGACCGCCGACGGCCGTCTGCTGTTTGGTGGCGGCTGCAACTATTCCGGACGTGATTCACGGGATATCGCCGGCGAACTGCGCCCCGGTATCGAGCAGACCTTCCCGCAGCTCAAGGGCGTCGACATTGATTTTCAGTGGAGCTGCGCCATGGGCATCGTGATCAACCGCATCCCGCAGCTGGGCAAGCTCTCGGACAACGTCTGGTACTGCCAGGGCTACTCCGGCCACGGCATCGCCACCACCCACATCATGGGTGAAATCATGGCCAACGCCCTGACCGGCACCATGGGCCACTACGACACCTTCGCCGCCTGCAAGCACATCAAGGTGCCGCTGGGCGACGTGTTCGGCAACCCGATGCTGGCAGCGGGCATGTGGTACTACCAAATGCTGGAAAAGCTGCGCTAAGACTCCCGCGGATCTGCTGCGCGTCGGCGATACTACGGAGTTAGAAATGGCCTCGGACTGCTCATTTAAACCCGTAAACTCCGCGTCCTCGGCCATTTCTGCCTTGTCTCGCTCTAGCTCGCGAGATCCGAAATGCTAGTCCGCTCGATTGCAACTGAGTACGGTTTGGGTGGCAGGCGCCTTATCACGCTCATCGACAAACGCCACCACGGGCGAGCCATCGGCATTCAGCTGGTAGATCGCACTGGGCTGGCCTTGCTCGTTGAAAAACACCTGACCCAGCCCCGCACCATTCCACAGACGTTCGCCGGCCTTGCTGCGCGAGGGGATGCGTGGTTTGACCTGCATACGCCGGCGCGTGGTCAGCCAGTTGAGCGGTGACCAGGGCGCATACAGCCAGCGGTTGAGGCGGTCAAACCAGTCAAGCAGGCGCGGTGGGAATTCGTTTTTCAGGCCGCTGCTGGTGATCTGCCAAAGCTTCGGCCCGCGTTTGCGCTGGCGGATCAGCACCTCGTAGACAAACGAGTAATGCACGTCGCCGGAGAGAATCACGTAGTTACCCGGCGTGCGCGAGTGGCGGAAGATGTTCAGCATCACCTGCGCCGCGCCACGGTGAGCCATCCAGTTTTCCGCGTCGACCATCAGCGGATGGCCGGCCCAGCTGAAGACCTTCTGGATGGTCTCGATCAGCTTGACGCCGAACATCGGCGCCGGCGACACGATGATCGCCGACGGATGATCAAGCAGTTCCTGCTGAAACTCGCACAGCGCTTCCCAATCCAGCAGACCAGACGGCCGCTTGAGGTTGCGCTCGCTGCGCCAGCGCCGGGTGCGGGTGTCCAGCACCACCAGCGCCGGTGTGCTCGGCAGAACGAATTGCCACTGGTGAAAACTCAGCAGGCTGTCGATCAGCGCGTCCTGCGGCTGACTGTCCATCTGGTTTTCAGCATCGCGGCCCTCGGTCATCGCGCGGATCATCTGCAATTGCTCAGCAAAAACATCCGGGTTATTGCCCCAGCCCTGGCACAGCAGGTAGGCGATCAGCGCATTGCCGATGATGCGCTTGGAAAACGGGTGGCCGTAGGCGGTTTCTTCCCACTGCGCGGAAAGGTTCCAGTCATCGGTGATGTCGTGATCATCAGCGTCGGCAGGTGGGCGCGGGCGACCCGGCCCAGACCGCCACAAAAGGCTTCGATGCGCCCACGCTCGGCCTGATAACGCGGCACTTCCTCGGCGCTCAGCGCCGGCATTTCGGCATCCAGCAAGGTCCAGGGCACCGGCGACCAGACCAGCAGGTACATGGCCAACACTTCGGCGCAGGTCACCAGGTGGTTGTCGGCGCTGCTGGTGGTGAACACCGGCTTTTCCACGCCGCCGAAGAAGCGCTCGCGCAGGGTTTCATTGCTTTTCAGCGCCGGCAGCAGCTCGGTGCGCTGGTAGTAGCTGGCGGGGTGCTGGTACAGCGCCGTGCTGTCATCGACCACCGCACCTTGCAGATGCTCGCCGAACAAACCCAGGCGCTCGATCACCTGATGAATCGCCCGCAGCAGCGGCCCGCTGACATCATCGGCGTAGATCTGATCGCCACTCATCAGCAGCAGCGCCGGACGCTGTTCGGGCGCATGTGCTTCGGCCAGCAGACGGTCGGCGCAGAGCAGGCCATCGGCCGCAGGGTGATGCGGCTTGCGGCAGGAACCGTGCAGCAGATGATCAAGCTGCGCACGCAGGACGAAATTGGCCTGGGTCGCGCCGTCGTACAGCAGGTGCGGCGCCCAGTCGGCGATGCCCAGCGCGGCCTGACCGGGCTGCTCGATCAGCAGGTCGTAATCAATCTGCACTTCGCAGGGCAGCGGTGCGTCCAGTTTCAGATCAATCAGGTGGATAAACGCCTGCTCACCCATCTGGATAACCTGGCAGCTGTCACCTTGCAGCGGCAAGCGCTGTGCCTTGGCCGCGTCGCCATGGCTCAGCTGCAGGCTAAGCGCCAGCGGCCTGCTGCCGACCAGCCAGAGCACCAGGCGCTGCGCTTCCATACGACGCAGCAGCGGGCCGGCCAGCACCAGGGGCAGGTCAGCAGGAACAACAGCGGGGGCGGTCGGCATCAGGGCGTCGTGCTCTATCAATGAGTGTTCGGTAATAGAGCGCCATTCTGCGCCAGAGGTTCAGTCTTTGCAGCCGCTGCCTACTGCGCCGCCTGACGCAAGCGCGGCAGATCGAGCAGCTCGATCTCGCCATAGGTCAGACGCAGAATACCTTGGGCTTCCAGCTCTTTAAGGATCTGGTTGGTGGTCTGCCGGGAGATCGCCAACATCAGCGCCAACTGCTCTTGCGGCAAGTGAAGCACCCGGCGCGGCTCGCCCTCGCCATAGTTTTCCGCGATCAGCAGCAGGCGCCGAGCCAGGCGTGGGGCGGCGGGCAGCAGGCTCATTTCTTCCAGGGCGATAAATGCCAGGCGCAGCTTCTGGCTCATCAGCAAGGCGAAATCACGCCAGTACTGTGGTTGCTGGGCAAGCAGCGCCAGTAGCGGCGCCTGCGGCACCAGCAACAAGGTGGTGGGCCCTTCGGCAAAGGCATCGTGGGTGCGTGGCTGGCCATCGAACAGCGAGATTTCGCCAAACCAGTAGGGCGGCTCAACCAGGGTCAGCAGCGCTTCCTTGCCGGTGGCACTCACGGCACCAATGCGCATGCCGCCCTCGACCACCGCATACAGGCCGCAGGGTTCGTCGCCCCGACGAAACAGCACCTGCCCGGGCGCCAGCTGTTGCACCTGAGCGGCGGCCAGCAGCGCCTCCTGCAGCGCGGCGGGCAGGGCGCTGAACCAATGGCCCTGACGCAGACGCGCCTGATAGCTATGAGCGCTACTCATCGCCGGCAGCCTGTTTGTCGGCTAGCTGACAGAGCACTGCGTGGGCGTGGGTTCATGCTGGCCACCTGTCTTGCATGAGGAAAATAATAATGAAAACCCTGGTTGATCATCTGGCTCAATACGCAGCCTATCACCGCGACCAACGCAATATTCTCAGCCACTTTATCGGTATTCCACTGATCGTTGTGGCGGTGGCCGTGCTGCTATCACGCCCCGGCTTCGAGCTGCTCGGCCTATGGCTGTCCCCTGCGCTGCTGGTGGCCGTGGCGGCGGGCGTGTTCTACCTGCGCCTGGACCTGCGCTTCGGCCTGCTGATGGCGCTGCTGTTGCTGCTCAGTTTGTGGGCGGCGGCCTGCCTGGCCGTGCAATCGACGGCGCTGTGGCTGAGCAGCGGCATCGGCCTGTTCGTGATCGGCTGGATCATCCAGTTTGTCGGCCATTACTACGAAGGGCGCAAACCGGCGTTTGTCGATGACGTGATGGGCCTGGTCATCGGCCCCCTGTTCGTCGCCGCCGAAGCGGCCTTCCTGCTGGACCTGCGCAAAGAGGTGGAGCACGCCATCGTCGAGCGCGCCGGGCCGACCTGTATTCGTGAGAAGAAAGCTACTGCCTGATCGCTGCGGGGCCGCCATTGATTGGCGGCCTTGTACCGACTTCGCTCTTACGAGCGAGTTCTAGTACATCGCCATCCATTGCGTGGTCAGCGACCGCGTATGGCGATACACGGTGATCGGCGCAAATGGTCGACCCGAGGCGCTCTGCAGGGCGCTGCTCTGGCTATTGAGGTCAACCAGCGCGGCCTTGAGGTAATCCCAGCGGGTTTTCAGTTTGCCGATCTGCGGGTCGGCCTTGCCGTCCAGCGCGGCCAGTTGCTCATCCACCGACGGCACGATCTTGCGTTCATCCTGACCGAGGTAGGTGTCGGGCTGCTCGCGAGCGGTTTCGAAATTGCCGAAGTAGGCGCGGCTGAGGTACTGCACTGAGAGGTATTCAAGCTTGGCGGACAGTTCGCTGTCACCCGGTCCGGCCAGCTTGCGGGTTTCCTCGAGCACGCCAAGCAGGGCCTTGCTCAGGTCCTCGGGGTAGCGCCAGGGCATGTCATCTTCACTCGGGCCGAAGGCTACGCCACGACGAATCTGCACCACCAGTTCCTGATGGGCGCTGCGCAGGGCATCGCTGTTTTGCGGCAGGCTCTGCACCGCAGCGGCCAGGGCCTGCAGATCAGTTTCCAGGGCGTCCTGGTGTTTCTTTTGGAAACCCTCTCCGCGTAACAGCATCAGGCTGCTGGTAACCCGACTGGCCTGCACCTGAACCTGTTCCTGGGGGGGCACGGCCTGGGCAAAGGTCAGCGGCGAGAGGCCGCTCAACAACCCGATAACCGCGAGCAATAGCGAGCGAGACAGCGTTGTAGAACGCATACGAGGTGTGCTCCTTATTATTTTTGTGAGCAGTGCTGAACCAGGTCAGCTTATACAATCGCGCGCCACAGGGTACTGCACTGAATACTGGAGAAAAGCAGCCTAAAGAGTGATTTCGTCGGAAAGATGCGTCGATTCGGCCAAGTCACGCAGGTACTGCGCGCTGAAGGCATCGGCCGGGAAGAAGGTTTCCAGCGCCAGTTCCGCCAGGGTGATGTCGTTGGCGGTGCCGAATACCGTGGTCGTGCCGATCAGGCTGATCACGCCCTGCTCGCTGACAAACTGCAACGGCATCAGCACCGTGTCGCTGTCGAACTGCGCGGGTGCCGCCGGCCCCGGATAGGCGTTCAGCTCATCCCATAACGCTTGCAGCTGAGCATCACCGCTGGCCTGAAAATCGCGCTGCAACCGCGCCAGCAGGTAGGCGCGCCACGCGCCCAGGTTGACGATGCGCGGCGCCAGGCCACCCGGATGCAGACTCAAGCGCATCACATTGATCGGCGGTACCAGCAGCTCCGGGGCCAAGCCGAGCAGAAAGGGGGCCACGGCGCTGTTGGCCGCCAGCAGGTTCCAGTGGCGGTCAATGGTCAGTGCCGGGTAGGGCTCATGGGCCTTGAGCAGCAGTTCGATGGCGGTTCGCGCGGCGGCCATGGCTGGCTCGGACAGCTCATGCTGAGTAAACAGCGGTGCATAGCCGGCGGCGCTAAGCAGCCTATTGCGCTCGCGTAGCGGAATATCCAGCTGCTCGGCGAGCAACAACAGCATCTCGCGGCTGGGCTGGGCGCGCCCGGTTTCGACGAAACTCAGGTGGCGGGTGGAAATATCGGCCTCGCAGGCGAGGTCGAGCTGGCTCAAACGACGATGCTGACGCCACTGGCGCAGCAGGGCCCCGACGGGCTGGCTTTGGCTGTTCATGGGCAGCGAAGATAAACCAGCGAGGTCAATTCAGCCATTACCTGCGAGGTAATCGACGCGACGCGCGGATCGGCGAAATCTAAGGGCCAACCCGCCATTTCGGCGGTCCTTTGTGGAGACTTCACCATGACCACCTTGCAACCTTCGCTGTTACTGCGCCGCGCCCTGCTCGCCGATGGGCTGGTCGGTGTGGCCACTGCCGCACAAATTTTGCTGCTGGCCGACTGGCTCAGCAGCCTGCTGGCTCTACCGCGTGAGCTGTTGATCGGCGCGGCCCTGGTGCTGCTGCCGCTGGCGACCTTTCTGCTCTGGCTGTCGCGCCGTGAAAGCATGTCGCGGGCGTCGGTCTACAGCGTGCTCGGCCTGAATGCACTGTGGGTGCTACACAGCGGGCTGTTACTGCTCAGCGGCTGGATCGCACCAAACCTGCTCGGCTACGCCTTCGTGATCGTCCAGGCCATTGCCGTGCTGGTATTTATCGAGCTGGAGTGGCTTGGCCTGAAACGCTCGCAGGTCGTGCCCAGCGCGTTCACCCAGGCATCAGTGGGTGCTTAACAGTGACACCGACTTGACCTGCGCCCACAGCAACTGCTCGCGCTGGATCTGCAGGCGGTCGAAGGAGTAACGGGTGATGCGGGCGATCAGCTGCTCGCCACCCACCTGCACACGCACCAGCACATGGGCCTGCTCGGCGACGTTGATCCAGTCCAGCACCAGTGCCGGCAACAGGTTGAGCACGCTGCTGTCCTCGGCCTGTTGCAGGCTCAGGCTGACATCGCGCGCCTTAACCTTGATCCGCACCGACTGGCCCAACGGCAGCGACCCGTGGGGTAAGCGCAGGTTGATCTGGCTATCTGGCAATTGCAGGTAGAGCAGCCCGTAGGCCTGATCATGCGCGGTAACCACACCGTCGACCACGGCTTCGGCATCGTCCTCAAAAACAAACGGCAGGTCGGCGCGCAGCAGGGTTTCCTTGAGCGGGCCGCTGGCGCTGACCTTACCGTCCTCGAGCAACACCAGATGATCAGCCAGGCGTGCCACCTCATCCGGCGAGTGGCTGACGTAGACAATCGGAATTTCCAGTTCCTGATGCAGGCGCTCCAGGTAAGGCAGCACCTCCTGTTTGCGTTTGAGGTCGAGGGACGCCAGCGGCTCATCCATCAGCAGCAAGCGCGGGCTGGTCAGCAGAGCGCGGGCGATACCGACGCGCTGCTGCTCGCCGCCAGACAGCTTGTCCGGCAGGCACTCCAGCAGATGCTCAATGCCCAGCAATTCCACTGCCTGCTCCAGGGCAATCCGCCGCTGCACAGCGGGGATGCGCTTCAAGCCGTACTGCAGATTGCGCCGCACCGTAAGGTGGGCAAACAGGTTGGCATCCTGAAACACGTAACCCACGGCGCGTTGATGCGCAGGGACGAAGATGCCCCTGGCGCTGTCCTGCCACAGCTCGCCGTTGACCTGCAGGTAGCCTGCGCTCGGCTGGTCCAGCCCGGCAAAACAGCGTAAGCAACTGGTTTTGCCCGAGCCGGAATGACCGAACAGGGCGCTGACGCCGCGACCGGGCAGGTTCAGCTGAACATCCAGGGTAAAACCTGAGTGTTCAACCTTGAAACTCGCGTGGATTGCTCCCGGCTCGGCAACTGTGCGGATCGCCGGATTGCGCCGTGCCAATGGCCAGATCATTGCCACACCCGCGTACTGCTGCGCCCGCTGCTTCGTCCAGAGTAGAGCGCCAGCAGCACGATAAAGGAGAACAGCACCATGCCGCCCGCCAGCCAGTGGGCCTGGGCGTATTGCATGGTTTCCACATAGTTGTAGATCTGCACCGACGCCACCTGGGTCTTGCCGGGGATATTGCCGCCGATCATCAGCACCACGCCGAACTCACCTACGGTATGGGCGAAACCGAGAATCGAAGCAGTGATAAAGCCCGGCTTGGCCAACGGCAGTACCACTGTAAAGAATGCATCCCAAGGCCCGGCACGCAGAGTGGCTGCCGCTTCAAGCGGAGCCCGGCCAATCGCCTCGAAGGCGTTCTGCAGCGGCTGCACGACAAAGGGCAGGGAGTAGAACACCGAGCCGATCACCAGTCCGGTAAAGGTAAATGTCAGGGTGCCGAGGCCGAGGCTTTGGGTCAGCTGACCGATAAAACCATGCGGACCCATGCTCACCAGCAGGTAGAAGCCGATCACCGTCGGCGGCAGCACCAGCGGCAAGGCGACGATGGCGCCGACGGGTTGCTTCCATTTGGATGACGTGCGCGCCAGCCACCAGGCAATCGGCGTGCCGATCAGCAACAGCAATAGGGTGGTCAGCGATGCCAGCTCAAGCGTCAGCAGTACCGCAGCGAAATCAGCTTTGCTCAGTGGCATCGCAACAGCCTTTTTAGAACCTGTTTTACGAGCTAGCGAGCTAGAGCTCTGCAAGGCAAAAACAAGCGAGGAAGCGGAGTTTACGAGCTGTAAATGAGCATTCCGAGCCTGTTTTTAACGCAGCAGGGACGACGCGCAGCAGATCGTAAACGGGTTCTTAGAGTTGGTAGCCGTAAGACTTGATGATCCTCGCCGCCTTCTCGCCTTTCAGGTACGCGGTCAGGGCTACAGCGGCCGGGTTATGTTCTCCCTTCTTGAGGATCAACGCATCCTGCTTGATCGGCGTATGCATCTGCGCCGGCACCATCCAGGCCGAGCCACTGCTGAGCTGGCCATCCTTGTACACCTGCGACAGCGCAACAAAGCCCAGCTCGGCGTTGCCGGTGGCAATAAACTGATGCGCCTGGGTGATGTTCTGCCCTTCGACCAGTTTGTCCTTGACCGCCGCACTCAGGCCCAGCTTGTCCAGCACTTCGGTGGCTGCCAGGCCGTAAGGAGCGGCTTTCGGGTTGGCGATCGCCAGATGTTTGTACTGATTGGCCTTAAGCACTGCGTCGCTGCCATCCAGATAACCCGGCTTGGCAGACCACAGCACCAGGCTGCCAACTGCATAGGTAAAGCGCGAACCGCTGACGCCCAGGCCTTCGCTGTCGAGCTTGGCCGGGGTGCTTGCATCGGCACTGAGAAAGACCTCAAACGGCGCGCCATGCTGAATCTGCGCATACAGCTGCCCGGTGGCGCCGAAGGAGGCGAGCACGCTGTGCCCGGTGTCTTTCTCGAACTCGGTGGCAATCACCTGCAGCGGCGCGGTGAAGTTGGCGGCCACTGCGACCTGCACCTGCTCAGCCAGGGCTTGGCTGCTGAAAATCAAGGCGGCGAACATCGCCGCGATACGAATTTGCATGGATAACTCCTGAGTGTGCCGCCGCTGGCAACGGCTGTGCTGTAGACGCTGATTCGCCGGGCTACTCTACCCTCGCTATATCTCACGATATACAGCGATTTGCGCAATAAACCACTTAGCAGAGCAACAAAAACAGGGCTGCCGAGATAATCGACAACCCTGCTACGCAGGCATCAGCGCTGCGGGCTGAGGTGCATAAAGCCAATTACTGACTCAATAGTCAAGTAACCCTCTATTCCGCTCGCATGCCGAGACTGACTGGCGTCAGCCCCGCTCGCCCATCGCCTTAGCTCAGGCCGATCTCCACCCGGTCACCCTGCAGGCGGACCGGCCAGGTGCGCAGTTGCTGCTCCGGGTATTCCAGGCAGCTGCCGTCTTCTAGGCGGTAGTGCTGTTTGTACAGCGGCGCCGCAATCACCAGGTCGCCAGCCAGGCTGCCGATGATGCCGCGGCCGATGACGTTGGCGCCGGACTTGGGGTCGCGGTTGTCCACGGCATACAGCTGCTTGTCGCTGGCCTCATTGGGTAGAAAGAACAGCGCCACCTGGGCGCCGTCAACCCAGGCGACCACGCCGGAGTTGGCCACCAGATCGGCACGGCTGCACAGGGCGCGCCATTGCACGCTGGTTTGCTCGACTGTTGCGGTTGCGCTCGACTGGCCCATCAGACCACCTCCTCGGCTGGAATAAGTTGCAGTTCGGCGGCGCTGATCGGGCGGCGCTGGCCGCGTTCCTCGACAAACTGGATATCCGGGTCGCCACCCTTTTCGTTGACGAAGGTGCGGAAGCGCTTGAGCTTCTCCGGGTCCTTCAGGGCGTTGGCCCATTCGCACTCGTAGCGGTCGATCACCAGCTGCATCTGCGCTTCCAGTTCGGCGCCGAGACCCAGGCTGTCGTCGATGATCACGTCCTTGAGGTAATCCAGGCCGCCTTCCAGCGACTCGCGCCACACCGAGGTGCGTTGCAGGCGGTCGGCGGTGCGTACGTAGAACATCAGGAAGCGGTCGATGTAGCGCACCAGGGTGGCGTCATCCAGATCGGTGGCGAACAGCTCGGCGTGGCGGGGGCGCATGCCGCCGTTGCCGGCGACGTAGAGGTTCCAGCCGTTCTCGGTGGCGATCACGCCGACGTCCTTGCTCTGCGCCTCGGCGCATTCGCGGGTGCAGCCGGAGACCGCAAATTTGATCTTGTGCGGCGAGCGCAGGCCCTTGTAGCGGTCCTCCAGCAGCGCCATGGCCACGCTGTCCTGCACGCCGTAGCGGCACCAGGTGCTGCCCACGCAGGACTTCACCGTGCGCAGCGACTTGCCGTAGGCGTGGCCGGTTTCGAAGCCGGCGGCGATCAGTTCGGCCCAGATATCCGGCAGCTCGTGCAGCTGCGCGCCGAACAGGTCGATGCGCTGGCCGCCGGTGATCTTGGTGTAGAGGTCGTATTTCTTCGCCACCGCGCCGATGGCCAGCAGGCCGTCCGGGGTGATCTCGCCACCGGGAATACGCGGCACCACCGAGTAGGTACCGTTCTTCTGCATGTTGGCCATAAAGGTGTCGTTGGTGTCCTGCAGCGGCACCAGCGCCGGGTCGGTGATCGAGCGGTTCCAGCAGGATGCGAGGATTGAGCCCACCGCCGGCTTGCAGATGTCGCAGCCGACATGGCCGCGGCCATGCTTGGCCAGCAGTTCTTCGAAGCTCTCGATGCCTTCAACGCGGACGATGCCGTACAGCTCCTGGCGGGTGTAGGCGAAGTGCTCGCAGAGGCTCTTGTCGACCACTACGCCACGGGCGGTCAGTTCATGCTCGAACACCTGCTTGAGCAGCGCCGAGCAGCCGCCGCAGCCGCCGTCGATGGCGGCGCAGATCGCGCCCTTGCTGACGTTGTGGCAGGAGCAGATGGTGGCGGCGCCCAGCGCCGGGGCGCCTTCGCCTTGCGGCAAGATCAGGCAGGATGGGTCGGCCGGAAGCGCAATGCCGTTCTGCACGTACTGCAGCAGGGTGTCGTAGTAGCTGTTGTCACCGACCAGCACGGCGCCGAGCGCCTGCTTGCCGTCGGCGGAGACCACCAAGCGGCGGTAGCTGGCCGTGGCCTCGTCGATAAAGCGGTAGCTGCGCGAGCCGGCGGTGGCGCCGTGGGCATCGCCGATGGAGCCGACGTCGACGCCGAGCAGCTTGAGCTTGGTCGACATGTCCGCGCCCATGAACGGCTCGCTGTCTTCGCCGCACAGCTGGGTGGCGACGCTGCGGGCCATCTGGTAGCCCGGCGCAACCAGGCCGAAGATGCCGCCGTTCCATGCCGCGCACTCGCCGATGGCGTAGATCGCCGGGTCGCTGGTGCGGCACTGGCTGTCGATGGCCACACCGCCGCGCGGGCCGAGTTCCAGGCCGCACTGCTTGGCGATGGCGTCCTGCGGGCGGATGCCGGCGGAGAACACGATCAGGTCGGTCTCAAGGAACTCATCCCCAGCGAAATTCATCCGGTAACGGTACTCGCTGCCCGGGGTGATCGACTGGGTGCCGCGCGACAGGTGCACGCTGACGCCCAGGGCCTCGATCTGCGCCTTCAGCGCCAGGCCGCCGTGGTCATCCAGCTGCACCGGCATCAGGCGCGGGGCGAATTCCACCACATGGGCTTCCAGGCCCAGGGATTTCAGCGCGTTGGCGGCTTCCAGGCCGAGCAGGCCGCCACCGACCACCACGCCACGGCGCGCACTCTTGGCCGCGGCCTGGATGGTGTCGAGGTCGGCCAGGGTGCGGTAGACCAGGCGCGAATCGCCTTCGGCGCCTTCAATCGGCGGCACGAAGGGGTAGGAGCCGGTGGCCAGCACCAACTGGTCGTAAGGGAAGCTGCCTTCGGCGGTGATCACTTCGCGGCGTTCGCGGTCGACCTCCAGCACCGGCACGCCGAGGTGCAGGGTCACGCCCGGCGTCTGGTACAGCTCGGCGCCACTCAGGGCCAGGGATTCGGCATCGCGGCCGGTGAAATACTCGGAGAGGTGCACGCGGTCATAGGCGCGCAGCGGCTCTTCACTGAACACATGCACGCGGTACTGCGCCAGCGCGCCACGCTCGATCAGTTGCTCGACGCAGTGATGGCCGACCATGCCGTTGCCGATGATGATCAGCCGTTGCTGGTCTGTGGAGGTATCTGTGCTGTTCATGGCATTTCCCGGCCGAAGCTCATCAGGTTTTTCTGCGGCAATAAAAAAGGCGCCTGAAACCTTGCGGTTTCAGGCGCCTTTGCCTGTTCTGTGCGGTGCCTGCGAGTGGCACCTGATTACCCATAGCCTAAAGAGGCTGACGATCGCCATTGATCGAATGGGCGGCCCGAATGTGGCGGGCTCGCTGAGGCTCATGCAGCGCCTGTGCCAGTTTCCCCACAGCGACCTGCGACCCGCATTGCAGCGGGCTACAGGCGCAGTTACAGGCTGACCTGCCAGGCGCGATAAAGACCCAAAAAGAGGCGAGCATAGGTCTATGCGCCCCATTATGAGTCGCTTCTCGATAGCCCTTTATCTCCCGCACGCACCTCGCCAGGCCTTGCCCAGCGGGCATTCACGCTGCCTTGGCGAACCCTGGCGCGTGCCTTGCTATAGACCCACCCAGGTAATCAACGCTGATTGCCCATCCACGACAAAGACGCCGTGCCACTCCCGTTTCGACGGAGGGTTGCATGGCGTTTTGCGTTTCAGGTGCAGGAGAGGGGTGTGGCGAACAAAACCGTGCGAAGTGTCTGTCCCTATTGCGGCGTCGGCTGCGGCATCGTCATGCAAGTGGAAAACGGCAAGATCGCCAAGGTCAGCGGTGACCAACAGCATCCGAGCAACTTCGGCCGCCTGTGCACCAAGGGCAGCACCTGCGCCCAACCGCTGAACGAATCCGGCCGCATGCAGCACGCCTACCTGCGCAGCGAACGCAGCCGCGACCCTGGGCAAGTCACCATGGATGCCGCTATCAACGCCGCCGCCCGCCTGCGCACGACTCTCGATGAACACGGGCCGGACGCCATCGCCCTGTATGTCTCCGGGCAGATGTCGCTGGAGGCGCAGTACCTGGCCAACAAGCTGGTCAAGGGCTACCTGGGCAGCAACCAGATCGAATCCAACTCGCGCCTGTGCATGGCCAGCGCCGGCAGTGGCTACAAATTGTCGCTGGGCGCCGACGGCCCGCCCGGCTCGTACCAGGATTTCGACCGCGCCGATGTGTTCTTCGTCATCGGCGCAAATATGGCCGACTGTCACCCGATCCTGTTTCTACGCCTGATGGCACGGGTCAAGGCCGGCGCCAAGCTGATCGTCGTCGACCCCCGGCGCAATGCCACAGCGGACAAGGCCAATCTGTTTCTGCAGATCAAACCGGGCAGCGACCTGCTGCTGCTCAACGGCTTGCTGCACCTGCTGCACAAGAACGGCCACACCGATCTAGCCTTTATTGCCGAGTTCACCGAAGGCTGGGAGGTCATGCCGGACTTCCTTGAGAGCTACACCCCTGACAACGTCGCCACCCACACCGGACTCAGCGAAGCGGCGATCCGCCAGGCCGCACGCTGGATCGGCGAAGCCGGCGAGTGGATGAGCTGCTGGACCATGGGCCTCAATCAGAGCACCCACGGCACCTGGAACACCAATGCCCTGTGCAACCTGCACCTGGCCACCGGCAAGATCTGCCGCCCCGGTAGCGGGCCGTTTTCCCTTACCGGCCAACCCAACGCCATGGGCGGCCGCGAGATGGGCTATATGGGCCCCGGCCTGCCGGGCCAGCGCAGCGTGCTGGTGGACGACGACCGCGCCTTTGTCGAGCAAGTCTGGGGCGTGCCCGCCGGCACCCTGCACACCCGCCTGGGCGGCGGCAGCGTAACCCTGTTCGAGGATCTGGCAGCCGGCAAGGTCAAAGCCTGCTGGATCATCTGCACCAATCCGGTGGCGAGCATGGCCAACCGCAGCACGGTGATCGAAGGGCTGAAGGCCGCCGAACTGGTGATCGCCCAGGACGCTTTTCTCGACACCGAAACCAATCGCTACGCCGACATCCTCCTGCCCGGCGCGCTGTGGGCCGAAGCCGAAGGGGTGATGATCAACTCCGAACGCAACCTGACTCTGATGCCGCAAGCCGTCGAGCCGCCCGGCGAGGCCATGGCCGACTGGCGGATCATCGCCGAGGTGGCCTGCGCCATGGGCTTTGCCGACGGCTTCAGCTACGAATCGGCCGAGCAGGTGTTCGAGGAGATCAAGCGCTTCCACAATCCCAAGACCGGCTACGACCTGCGCGGCGCCAGCTACCCGCGCCTGCGCCAAACGCCGCTGCAATGGCCCTGCGCCAGCGCAGCGGGCGACGGGCGCATGCCACTGCGCTACATCAACGACGGCATCAGCCAGCATCTGCACATTCGCGCAGACGGCAGCACGCCGCGCCTGGCCTTTGCTACGCCCAGCGGTAAAGCGCAGTTCTTCCCGCGCCCGCACCTCGACCCGGCGGAAATGCCCGATGCCGACTTCTCCTTTGTGCTCAACACCGGGCGCCTGCAGCACCAGTGGCACACCCTGACCAAAACCGGCAAGGTCGCCACGCTAAACAAGCTCAACCCCGGCCCTTTTATCGAAGTGCACCCGCAGGACGCCGCCGCCCTCGGCGTGCGCGACCGTGATCAGCTAGAAGTCCGCTCGCGGCGTGGCCATGCCGTGCTGCCGGTACAGATCAGCGACCGCGTGCTGCCCGGCGGCTGCTTTGCGCCGTTCCACTGGAACGATGTGTACGGCGACAACCTGGCGATCAACGCGGTGACCAGCGACGCCATCGACCCCCTCTCGCAGCAGCCGGAATTCAAGTTCTGCGCTGTCAGCCTGCGGCGTATCGAACTGATCGCCCATCAACGCCTCGATACGCCCGCCGCCGAGGCAGTCGACAGCACTCGCCTCTCTCACTCGCCCGAGGAACTCGCGATGTCGAGCATCGAAACCTTTGCGGCCCTGCTCGGCGTAGATTGCAGCGCGCCGCCGCCCCTCAGCGAAAGCGAGCGCAGCTATATGGCCGGCTATATCAGCGGCTTGCGCAGCAACCCCGGCGGCGGTGTGCCCAGCCTGCCGAGCCAGGCGCCCCTGGCCGAGCCGACCCGCCTGTGGCTCGATGGCATGCTCGCCGGAATATTCAGCCGCGTCGCACCCGCGGCGCTGGCAACAAATCCTGCGGTAACCCTGTTGTGGGCCTCGCAGACCGGCAATGCCGAGGCGCTGGCCGAACGCCTTGCCGCAAATCTGAGCGAAGCCGGGGTAGCCGTGGCGCTGAGCTGCATGGCCGATTACCCGCCGCAGCAACTGGCCAGCGCCGGTTCGGTGCTGCTGCTCAGCAGCACCTTCGGCGACGGCGATGCGCCAGACAACGGCCAGGCCTTCTGGAACGCCCTGCAGGCCAGCGACCTGCGCCTGGAAAATCTGCGTTATGCGGTACTGGCCCTCGGTGACCCGAATTACGAACAGTTCTGCCAGCACGGCAAAAACCTCGACCGCCGCCTGGCCGAACTCGGCGCCACGCCGCTGCGGCCCTGCCTGGATTGCGACAGCGATTTCGACGAGGCTGCCTCGGCCTGGCTAAGCGAGCTGCTACCACTGCTGCGCCCGGCGGCAACGGCAGTTCCTGCACACAGCGCCGCTTCAACTGAACCCGTCAGCACGGTGAGCAAAACCCAGCCGCTGCCCGCGCGCCTGGCGCTTAACCTGCGTCTGAACGCGGAAGGCGCGAGCAAGGACACCCGTCAGTTCGCTTTCGCCCTGGGCGACTCCGGCCTGGCCTACGAAGCCGGCGATGCCCTCGGCGTATGGCCGCACAACTGCCCGGAGCTGGTCGAGGAAGTGCTCGAACTGGCGCATCTGGACGGCGAGCAACGGGTCAACGTGGCCAAGGTCGGCGACTTGTCGCTGCGCGAGGCGCTGACCAGCCATTTCGAAATCGCCTGGCCGAGCAACGAGGCCCTCGCCCTGGTCGCCGAACGCAGCGCCAGCAGCGAATTGCGCAGCCTGCTTGGCGAGCGCAAGGCCGAGCTGAAGGACTGGCTGTGGGGCCGCCAACTGGCCGACGTGCTGCAGGCCTATCCAGCCGAGCATTCAGCGGGCGAGCTGCTGGGCAGCCTCAAGCGTCTGCAACCGCGCCTGTATTCGATCTCCTCAAGCCCCAAGGCGCATGCCGGCGAAGTGCACCTGACCGTGTCCGCCGTGCGCTACGGCAAACGCAAGGGCGTGGCCTCGACCTTTCTCGCCGACCGTGCGGATAACGGCGAGGTGCCGCTGTTTGTGCAGAGCAACAAATACTTCCGCGTGCCCCAGGATGGCGACGTGCCGATGATCATGATCGGCCCCGGCACCGGCGTGGCGCCGTTTCGCGGCTTCCTCCACGAACGCCGCGCGCGCGGCGATGCCGGCAAAAACTGGCTGTTCTTCGGCGAGCAGCATGCGGCCAGCGACTTCTACTACCGCGACGAGCTGACCGCGATGCAGCACGACGGCCTGCTGACCAATCTCAGCCTGGCCTTCTCCCGCGATCAGGCGCAGAAGATCTACGTGCAGGATCGTATTCGCGAGCAGGGCTTTGAGCTCTGGCGCTGGCTAGAGGAGGGTGCGCAGCTGTATGTCTGCGGCGACGCCAACCGCATGGCCAAGGATGTCGAACAGGCGCTACGGGATGTGGCGCGCGAGCACGGCGGTTTGAGCGAGGAAAAAGCCGCCGAACATATTCGCCGTTTGGCCGAACTGAAGCGCTATCTGCGTGATGTGTACTGAGTAGTCAGAGCCTGCGCCAGACACTGGCCAGCCAGGGCTGCTGTTCACGCGGCAAGCCCGCCGGGCGGTAGTAATGCTGCAGTTCGCTAAAGCCGGCGGCGTTGAGCAGCACGCGCCAGTTGGCCAGGTCGTGATAGGCGCCGTAGCGCTCGCCATTCCAACCTTCCTGGTTGTCACCACGGGGGTTAGAGCTAAACAGTACGCCGCCGGGTTTAAGGCTGGCATGCAGCTGCTTCAACACCCGTGGCAGTTCCTGGCGGGGAATATGAAACAGCGAGGCATTGGCGAACACCCCATCGAAGCGTTCAGGCGGCAGATCGAGGGCGAGAAAATCCTGCTGCCAGGCTTCGCAGCCACTGTCGGCACGGGCCATTTCGACAAAGCGCGCGCAGCCATCCAAACCGACGGCGCTGTGGCCCATGGCGCTAAAGGTGCGCAGGTCGCGTCCCGGGCCGCAGCCGAAATCGAGAATCTGGTAGGGCGCAGTGGCCTGAATATGCGCGAGCAGGGCGGCGATATTCTGGCTGACATCGTGATCGCGGGTGCCCTCACGAAAGTCTTCGGCGCAGTCCTGATAATGGCGCAGGGTCAGCGCGCTGATCTGCGCCAATTCGTCAGCGCTCAATCCCACGGCCTCAACCCTCGGCCAACAGGCGGCGCAGTTCGGCCAACACCGGGGCGCTGGCTGGACGCACACCGCGCCACAGGGCAAAGGCTTCGGCGGCCTGTTCGACCAGCATGCCCAGGCCATCCAAAGTGCGTGCTGCGCCGTGTTCACTGGCCCAACGGTTAAAGGCGGTCAGCTGCTTGCCGTACATCATGTCGTAGCACAGGGTATGCCCCGGCTGGATCAGACTGGGGGCAATCGGCGGCAACTCGCCGGCCAGGCTGGCCGAGGTGCCGTTGATCATCAGGTCCACCGGCGCGTCGATCCAGTCATAGCCGCTGGCCACCACCGGGCCCAGGTCGGCAAATTCGCGGGCCAGCTGCTCGGCCTTCTCCACCGTGCGGTTGGCAACCACCAGCGCCGCCGGCTGCTCGGCCAGCAACGGCTCCAGCACACCGCGCACGGCACCGCCGGCGCCGAGCAGGAGAATGCGTTTGCCCTTGAGGGTTACCCCGGCATTCACAGTCAGATCACGCACCAGACCGGCGCCGTCGGTGTTGTCGCCAAGCAAGCTGCCGTCAGCGAGCTTCTTCAGGGTATTGACCGCACCGGCACGGCGGGCCCGATCACTCAGACTGTCAGCCAGGGCAAACGCCTGCTCCTTGAACGGCACCGTGACATTCGCCCCCAACCCTTCGGCAAAGAACACGCGGGCGAAGCCGGGGAAGTCGTCCAGCGGCGCGAGCAGGGTTTCATAGCTCAGCTGCTCGCCGGTCTGCTCGGCAAACAGCCGATGAATCAGCGGCGACTTGCTGTGGCCGATGGGGTTGCCGAATACGCCGTAGCGGTCCATCAATAATCCTCTTTGAAATTTGCCTTCAGCGCGTCGCGAGCGACGGTCAGGCAAGGCGAGAGCAGGCGAGGAAGCGGAGTTTACGAGCTGTAAATGAGATTACTCGTTCCACTCGCCCTTCGGGTCGCGCTAAAGCGCGTTAGCCGCAAGCGGCTTGCCGAGCCTGCTCTCAACGCAGCATGGCCTAGCGCAGCAGCGATCAAGGTAAATTTGCAAGCCAATCACGGTCGGTCAGGAAGTACTCGGTCAGACGCGCCTCTTCGCTGCCCGGCTCCGGCTTCCAGTCGTAGCCCCAGCGTACGTGCGGTGGCAGCGACATCAGGATCGACTCGGTACGCCCACCGGACTGCAGGCCGAACAGGGTGCCACGGTCAAACACTAGGTTGAACTCGACATAGCGGCCCCGGCGGAAGGCCTGGAACTCGCGCTCGCGCTCGCCATAGGGGGTCAGCTTGCGCCGCTGGACGATAGGCAGATAGGCCGCAAGATAGGCATCGCCGATGGCGCGCATAAAGGCGAAGCTGGTATCGAAATCCCACTGGTTGAGGTCATCGAAGAACAACCCACCAATGCCGCGCGGCTCGCCGCGGTGCTTGAGGTGGAAGTAGCGATCACACCACTCCTTGAACTTCGGATAAACCTCGGCACCGAAGGGCGCGCAGGCGTCACAGGCGACCTGATGCCAGTGCCGGCAATCTTCTTCATTGCCGTAGTAGGGCGTCAGGTCGAAGCCGCCGCCGAACCACCAGACCGGCTCTTCACCGGCTTTCTCGGCGCTGAAGAAGCGCACGTTGGCGTGGGAGGTCGGCACATAGGGGTTTTCCGGATGGATCACCAGCGACACGCCAAGGGCCTCGAAACCACGCCCGGCCAGCTCCGGCCGATGTGCACTGGCTGAGGGCGGCAGGCTATCGCCGAACACGTGGGAGAAGTTCACCCCGCCCTTTTCGATCAGCGCACCGTTCTCCATCACTCGCGTGCGCCCGCCACCACCGGCCGGACGCTGCCAGGCATCCTCGAAGAATTCGGCACCGCCATCTTCGGTTTGCAGGGCAGAGCAGATACGGTCTTGCAGATCCAGCAGGTAGGCTTTGACAGCCTCAGTACGGTCACTCACGGCAGCACCTTGAAAGCGGGTAAGGCCAGGCGGCACGTGGCCGCGGGAAAAAATGGGCGGCCAGCATAACATTATGGCCTGCCATCCATGGCGGCCACCCTTCGGGCCGTCGCTACGCAACGTTAAAAATCATTCCTGACGATTTCCTATGGCCTGCCCTCTATAGGGTCGCTACGCGACGTTAAAAATGGCTCCAGGCCATTTCTTGCCACCCCACGGCCGCAGTTGACGGCGGTCAATGCAGACGATTGGATAACGGCACGTTTCTGCCCCTACGGGCATCATCCAGGCATTCAATTGCGGAAGACTCTGAAAATGACCATGCGTATCCAATTCAGCCGCCACGGCGGCCCGGACGTCCTTGAATACACCGACTACAACCCCGCCGTACCAGGCCCGAATGAAGTGCGGGTGCAGAACCAGGCGATTGGCCTGAATTTTATCGACACCTATTTCCGCAGTGGCCTGTATGCACCACCGGCGCTGCCGTCCAGCCTGGGCACCGAGGGTGCAGGGATCGTCGAGGCGGTGGGCTCTGCTGTGAACGACTTTCAAGTGGGCGACCGCGTGGCCTATGCCACCGGGCCGCTGGGCGCCTACAGCGAGCTGCACGTACTGCCGGCCGAGAAGCTGGTCAAGCTGCCGGATGCAATCAGCTTCGAGCAGGCCGCCGCAGTGATGCTCAAGGGGCTGACGGTGCAGTACCTACTGCGCCAAACGTTCCCGCTGCAAGGTGGCGAAACCATCCTGTTTCATGCCGCTGCCGGCGGGGTTGGCTCCTTCGCCTGCCAGTGGGCCAGGGCACTTGGGGTCAAGTTGATTGGCACCCTAAGCTCCGCCGAAAAAGCTGCACGGGCCAAAAAGCAGGGCGCCTGGGCGACCATCGACTACAGCCATGAGAACGTCGCCCAGCGCGTGCTGGAACTGACCGATGGCAAGAAATGCCCGGTGGTCTACGACGGCGTCGGCAAAGACACTTGGGAAACCTCGCTGGACTGCATAGCACCGCGCGGCCTGCTGGTCAGCTTCGGCAATGCGTCGGGCGCGGTCACCGGCGTCAACCTGGGCATCCTCGCGCAGAAGGGCTCACTGTTTGTCACCCGCCCGACCCTGGCCGGCTACGCCGATACGCCTTCCCGGCTGCAAAGCATGGCGGACGAACTGTTCGCCATGGTCGCCAGCGGCAAGCTGCAGGTGGAGATCAGCAACCGCTATGCGCTCAAGGACGCCGCGCTGGCACAAACGGCCCTGAGCGCGCGGCAGACCACCGGTTCGAGCATCCTGCTGCCCTAGGCTGGGTTATGGTCAGGACGCCCTGACCACATCACCGCTGATCAGATCGCGAATCAGGCTGGGGTTCTTGCGGCCGCCCAAAGCTCCACCCAGCACCGCATCCAACTGGCCGGGGAAGTACTGTTCGACCCGCAAACGCGAACGCGCAGACGGACGGCCAGCCGG
Organism: Pseudomonas anguilliseptica; assembly: GCF_900105355.1. NCBI lineage: Bacteria > Pseudomonadati > Pseudomonadota > Gammaproteobacteria > Pseudomonadales > Pseudomonadaceae > Pseudomonas > Pseudomonas anguilliseptica. The sequence continues at coordinate 1,576,652 of NZ_FNSC01000001.1, read as the reverse complement.
ATTGGCCGAGGTCGACACCAGCGGCCCGGTCAGGCGACACAGCGCACACACCTGCGGATGATCACTGACGCGCAAGGCCACGCTGCTGTGCTGACCGCTGATCCACACTGGCAGACGGTTCTGATGTGGCACCAGCCAGGTATTGGGGCCCGGCCAACTACCGGCCAAACGCGCCAGCCAGATTTCCGGCAGGGCATCGAGAAGAAAGTCGAACTGCTCAATATCGGCGGCGACCAGAATCAGCCCCTTGTGCACCGGCCGATCCTTCAGCGCCAGCAAGCGCTCCACCGCCTCGTCATTCCAGGGATCACAACCCAGCCCCCATACCGCTTCAGTCGGATAGGCAATCACACCGCCATTGCGCACCACCCGTGCGGCTTGCTGTATCTGCCAGTTGCTGACCATTCACTGCTCTCCACTAAGGCCTGGCGGGCAGTGTATCCAAGCTAAAGCACGCGGCCCACCCAGCAGCCACTTTCACAGGCTACGCGACCGTCCAGTTCCAGTTCGGTCAGCGCCGCCAGCACCTCGGCCAAAGGCCAGCCACTGGCGACCACCAACGCTTCGCTGCTATGCGGCGCGGCATGCAACAGGGCCAGCAATGGGTGACTGGGAGGCTCTGGCTTGAGCGCGGCGCTAACGGGTGGCTGCGCCTGCCAGCCGCGCAAGGCCTGCAGAATATCCTCGATGCATTCCACCAGCGTCGCCCCTTCGCGGATCAACTGATGGCAGCCACGGGCGCCGGGATGGTGGATTGAGCCGGGGATCGCATACACCTCGCGGCCCTGTTCGGCGACCAAACGTGCAGTGATCAGCGAACCGCTGGAAGGGCTGGCTTCCACCACCAGCACGCCAACGGAAAGGCCACTGATGATTCTGTTGCGCCGCGGAAAATTGCTCGCCTGAGGCGGACAATCCAGCGGCAACTCGGACACCAGCGCGCCACCACGGGCAACGATATCCGCAGCGAGTTTCTTGTGCCGCGCCGGATACAGGCACTGCAAACCGGTACCAAGCACCGCCACCGTCTTGCCGCCGGCATCCAGTGCGCCCTGATGGGCCGCGCCATCGATGCCCAGGGCCAGGCCGCTGGTAATCACAAAGCCGCCGCCGGCCAAACTACGTGCAAAGCTCTGCGCCGTATCCAACCCTGGCCGCGATGCGCGCCGGCTACCGACCATGGCCAGTTGCGGCTGCTCCAGCAAAGTCGGGTCACCTGCAACAAACAGCAACGGCGGTGCATCCACCAACTCGGCCAACAACCCTGGATAAATCGCCTCATCCCACATCAGCAGGTGATGCATATCGGTCTCCAGCCAGACCAGGCTTTGCGCGGCGCGCTCACGCACCTCGGCACTACGCCGCGCCTCGCTGCACACCTGTGGCAAACCCAGGGAACGCCAGGCACTGGCCGGCGCACTGAGTGCGGCAGATGCACTGTCGAAGGCACTGAGGAGTTTGCGAAAGCGCCGGGGGCCCAACTCCGGCAAGCAGTGCAAGCGCAGACGCGCTTCCAGTTCAGCGGGAGAGATAGCAGGGGAAATAGCGGAAAGTTGCGACATGCGGATCATCCTTGATCGGTCGCGCCGCACGGCGGCAGGGTGATGGCCAAAGATGGCACACCATAAAAAGCCCCGCATTTGCGGGGCTTTTCGGTTTTACGGGTTACGCACTTTATCCATGATCGCCAGCGAGCGGGACGCCCCCAACACCAGACCATAGCTGAGCTTGTCGTAGGTGCGGAACACCATCAGCAGGCCCGAACGCTCGTCCGGAATCTTCACCGACTCACCGGTTACCCGATCACGTACGGTTTCACCGGTTTTGTAGATCGCCAGCACGTTGCCTTCAGTCAGACCGTCGCGGGCGCCCTTGTTGATGGTGACCACATCGAACTGACCGATCTGGGTCACACCACGCGGCACATCGAGGATCACACCATTGACCTCGCCAGCCGGCTCACTCGGCATAAAGGTCGAGTTGATCGCACGCTCTTCAGTAGCAAACAGACGGTCGCCAAGGCGAACTTCCTGAGTCGAGCGGCTGAGCAGCATAGTGCCGACATCGCCTTCCTCGGCCACGATCTCACCCGAGCCGATGTCGTCGGCGTTGATTCCGAGGAACTCCTTGGTCTCAGGGTCTGTGTAGGTTTTGCCCTGACGGAAGATGCCGTAAGCCGGCGCCGACTCATCAAAGGCACCACGGGCATACACACGATCACCGGCACCACTAACAACGCGCTCGGCGTTGCCGGCAACGATATAGGGTGCGCCCTGGAACTGTTCTGGGGTGTCAACGATGCGGTTACTCAGCAGGAAGCTGTTGATCGCCTCCAGGGGAATCGCCGGAATGGCTTCGGCCATCGGCGTTCTACGCACCTGCGGTGACAGTTTGATGGTGCCGCGCGACTCACCACGATTAAGCATCAGACGTGGCTGACCATCGATATATACCAAGCTAAGCTGGTCGCCCGGATAGATCAGATGGGGGTTTTCCACCTGTGGGTTGGCGTGCCAGATTTCTGGCCACTTCCACGGCTGGCTGAGAAATTTACCGGAGATATCCCAGAGGGTATCGCCCTTGACCACGGTATAACGGTCTGGGTGACCGTCCTTAAGTTGCACTTCGGCCTGGGCCAAGCCACTTGCCGCAAGCAGCAGCAGGGCGAGTAGTGATTTCCTCATGCGGTGAATCCCTTTATTATGTGTCTTCACGTGGAGCGCCCTAGCGCCGCTACAAAACCCAGTCGTGCTGCGGCGTGAAGCCGTTTTTCAATGCTGCTCATCATCTTAGCAGCGGATTTTGACTTTATTCCACAAGTGCATCACAAACGCATATGGCGATCCTGAATATCCTCGAATTTCCCGATCCGCGCCTGCGCACCATCGCCAAGCCGGTGGACGTGGTCGATGACGCCTTGCGTCAGCTGATCGATGACATGTTTGAAACCATGTACGACGCCCCGGGCATAGGCCTGGCCGCGACGCAGGTTAACGTGCACAAGCGCCTGGTGGTTATGGACCTGTCCGAAGACAAGTCCGAGCCACGGGTGTTTATCAACCCCGAGTTCGAGCCGCTGACCGATGAAATGGACCAGTACCAGGAGGGCTGCCTCTCGGTGCCTGGCTTCTATGAAAACGTCGACCGCCCGCAGAAGGTCAAGATCAAGGCGCTGGACCGCGATGGTCAGCCCTATGAGCTGATCGCCGAAGGCCTGCTGGCCGTGTGCATCCAGCACGAATGCGACCACCTTAACGGCAAGCTGTTTGTTGATTACCTGTCTAATCTCAAACGCGACCGGATCAAGAAGAAGCTGGAAAAGCAGCACCGCCAGCAGGCTTGAGCCACACCTTGCAAAGGCTTGCTACGGCAAGCCTTTTTCTTTCTAGCAGTGAGAACCCATGTCTGAGTCTTTGCGTATTGTCTTTGCCGGCACCCCGGAATTCGCCGCCGAACACCTCAAGGCCTTGCTCGACACGCCCCACCAGATCATTGCCGTGTACAGCCAGCCGGATCGGCCGGCCGGTCGTGGGCAGAAACTCACACCCAGCCCGGTCAAGCAGCTCGCTCTGCAGCACAACATCCCGGTGTACCAGCCGCAAACCCTGCGTGATCACGCTGCGCAAGCCGAGTTGGCGGCGCTCAAGCCCGACCTGATGGTGGTGGTGGCTTACGGCCTGATCCTGCCGCAAGTGGTGCTGGATACACCGCGCCTGGGGTGCATCAACAGTCACGCCTCGCTACTGCCACGCTGGCGTGGTGCTGCGCCGATTCAGCGCGCAGTCGAGGCCGGCGATGCCGAGTCCGGCGTCACCGTAATGCAGATGGAAGCCGGCCTGGATACCGGGCCGATGCTGCTCAAGGTCAGCACGCCCATTTCTGCCGAAGATACTGGCGGCAGCCTGCACGACCGCCTCGCCAGCCTCGGCCCACAGGCGGTGATTCAAGCAATCAGCGGCCTGGCAGCCAGCAATCTGGTTGGTGAAGTACAAGACGACAGCCTGGCGACCTATGCACACAAGCTGAACAAAGATGAAGCGCGCCTGGACTGGAACCGCCCGGCCATTGAGCTGGAGCATCTAGTACGCGCCTTTCACCCCTGGCCGATCTGCCATAGCACGCTAAGTGGCGAAGCCATCAAGGTGCACGCCGCTACTTTGGGTGAAGGGCAAGGCCAACCCGGCACTATTCTCGCTGCCGATAAATCTGGCCTGACCGTGGCCTGTGGCGTAGGCGCATTGCGTCTGACCCGCCTGCAGCTGCCCGGCGGCAAAGCACTGAACTTCAGTGATCTGTACAACAGCCGCCGCGAGCAGTTCGCTCCTGGCCTGGTGCTCGGTCAATGAACCCACGTCTCGCTGCCGCTCGCGCCTTGGCCAGTGTGCTGGCTGGCAAGGCTTCACTGGGCAGCAGCCTGCCGCCATTGCTGGATAAGGTCGAGCCGCGTGATCGAGGCCTGGCCCAGGACCTGGCCTTTGGCACCGCACGCTGGCAACCACGCCTGGCCCTGATCGCCGAGAAGCTGCTGCAAAAACCCTTCAAGGCCGCAGACCGCGATGTCGAAGCACTGCTGCTGATCGGCCTGTACCAGCTGTTCTACAGTCGTATTCCCGCCCACGCAGCCATCGGTGAAACGGTAGCCTGTGTTGACAAACTGAAAAAGCCCTCGCTCAAGGGCCTGCTGAATGCCGTGCTGCGCAATGCCCAGCGCGATGGCGAGAGCATTATCGCCAGCCTAGAGCGCGACCCGGTGCTGCACACTGCCCACCCGCGCTGGTTGCAAAAAGCCCTGAAAGCCCAGTGGCCGGAACACTGGGAAAGCATCTGCGCGGCCAACAATGCCCACCCGCCGCTGATTCTGCGGGTCAACCGCCGCCTCGGCAGCCGTGACGACTACCTGGCCGAGCTGCGCCGCGTCGGCTTTGAGGCCGAGCCTTGCACCTTTAGCCGCGACGGCATCCGCCTGCTTCAGGCCTGCGATGTCACCACCCTGCCGGGCTTTGCCGAAGGTCGCGTCAGTGTGCAGGACGAAGCGGCGCAACTAGCGGCCGAACTGCTCGATCTGGCCCCCGGTCAACGCGTGCTGGACGCCTGCGCCGCGCCCGGCGGCAAGACCTGCCATCTACTGGAAGCCGAGCCCGCACTGACCGGCGTTTTGGCGGTGGATCTGGAAGAAAAACGCCTGGTGCGCGTACGCGAGAACCTCAAACGCCTGGGCCTTCACGCCGAGCTGATCGCCGCCGATGGCCGTGATTTAGCTGCCTGGTGGGACGGCAAGCCGTTCCAGCGCATCCTGCTCGACGCGCCCTGCTCGGCCACCGGGGTGATCCGCCGTCACCCCGATATCAAACTGACCCGCCAGGCCGATGACATCCCCGCCCTGGCCAAACTGCAGGGCGAGCTGCTGGATAGCCTATGGCAGACTCTGGAAGTCGGCGGCATCCTGCTCTACGCCACCTGCTCGGTGATGCCCGCAGAGAACAGTGACAACATCGCCGCGTTCCTCGCCCGCACCCCCGGTGCTCGCGAGCTGGATATCGGCGGCCCGTTCGGTGTGCAAACGCCCCACGGCCGCCAGCTATTCCCGCAAGTCGACGGCCACGACGGCTTCTACTATGCCAAGCTGATAAAAGTCGCCGCGACTCCCCGCGGCTAACGGAGCGATCCTGTGAAGATCATCATTCTCGGCGCCGGCCAGGTTGGCGGCACCCTGGCGGAACACCTGGCCAGCGAAGCCAACGACATCACCGTGGTCGACACCGACGGTGACCGTCTGCGTGACCTCGGCGACCGCCTGGATATTCGCACCGTACAGGGCCGTGGCTCCTTCCCCACGGTGCTGCGCCAGGCCGGTGCGGACGATGCCGACATGCTGGTGGCGGTGACCAACAGCGATGAAATCAACATGATCGCCTGCCAGGTGGCCTACAGCCTGTTCCACACCCCAACCAAGATTGCCCGGGTGCGTGAAGCGGCCTACCTGACCCGCGGCGGTCTGTTCAGCAACGAGTCGATCCCGGTCGACGTGCTGATCAGCCCAGAGCAGGTGGTGACCAACTACATCAAGCGCCTGATCGAGTACCCCGGCGCCTTGCAGGTGATCGACTTCGCCGAGGGCAAGGCTCAGCTGGTGGCGGTCAAGGCCTACTATGGCGGCCCGCTGGTCGGCCAGCAGCTGCGTCAGCTGCGCGAACACATGCCCAATGTCGACACCCGCGTGGCGGCGATCTTCCGCCGCAACCGGGCGATCATGCCGCAAGGCGACACGGTGATCGAAGCCGACGACGAAGTGTTCTTTATCGCCGCCAAGGCACATATCCGCGCGGTGATGAGCGAAATGCGCCGCATGGAAGACAGCTACAAGAAGGTGGTGATCGCCGGCGGCGGGCATATTGGTGAGCGTCTGGCCGAGGCCATCGAGAGCCGCTACCAGGTGAAGATCATCGAGATGAACCCGGCGCGCTGCCGCTACCTCTCGGAGACCCTCGACAGCACCATTGTGCTGCAGGGCAGTGCCTCGGACCGCGACCTGCTGGTGGAAGAAAACATCAGCGACGCCGACATCTTCCTGGCCCTGACCAACGACGACGAAGCCAACATCATGTCGTCATTGCTGGCCAAACGCCTCGGCGCGCGCAAGGTGATGACCATCATCAACAACCCGGCCTACGTCGACCTGGTGCAAGGTGGCGAAATCGACATCGCCATCAGCCCGCAGCTGGCCACCATCGGCACCCTGCTGACCCACGTGCGTCGTGGTGATATTGAAAGCGTGCACAGCTTGCGCCGTGGTGCGGCCGAAGCTATCGAGGCGATTGCCCATGGTGATGCCAAGTCGAGCAAGGTGGTCGGCCGCATGATCGAAGATATTGCCCTGCCGCCGGGTACCACCATCGGCGCAATTATCCGCAATGAAGAAGTGCTGATTGCCCACGACGACACGGTGATCGAATCCGGCGACCACGTGATTCTGTTCCTGGTCGACAAGAAGTACATCCGCGATGCCGAGCGCTTGTTCCAGGTCGGCCTGACCTTCTTTTAGGAGTTGCCCATGAGCACCGAAGCCCTGGAAAAGATGCTGGCCAAAGGCATGGACAACGCCCTGCTGCGCTTCGGCCTGGGCAAGGGCTATCTGGATACGGCGGAGTTCGCTCGCGCGGCGGAGCATTTGCAGCGCTGCGTTGAGTTCGATGCGCAGTATTCAGCCGCCTGGAAGCTGCTCGGCCAGGCGCTGAACAAGCAGGGGCTCAGCGCCGAGGCGCGAGACGCCTGGACGCAGGGCTTGCGAGCGGCAGAAGATAAGGGCGACAAACAGGCGGGGAAGGAAATCAGCGTATTTCTCAAGCGCCTGGACAAGCAGGCTCACTAGTCCAGAAAAAGAGCCCGGACTACTCCTCGGTTTGCACAAAACGCAGGCCAACTCCCAGAGCTTCAACGCGTACCACTTCGAGCATGAGTATCGGCGCCTCCATCGGCAACCCCTGTACCTGGCCTTGCACCTGCTCGCCCATGGCCAGTACGTCCTGCGCCTGGTCTATCAGCACATAGACGCCGCATTCGGAAATATCCCGGGTGGTGACCAGCAACTCGCCATGCACCGGATGATCGATACGCAGGCGTACCTTGAGAGGGGTGCGGACATTCTTTCGACTATTGCTCATGCGCCGTCCGTCAGAGTGGATTTCCCCAGCCTAGTCTAGAGCAGGCTTCGCCTGCAACTCAGCCTCATTCAATACCACTTGGCCTCGCCGGCAGGGCGCTTTTTGAAGCGCTTCATGTTCCACATGTATTGGCTGGGCGCCTGCTGCACCTGCTTTTCAATGCCATGGTTTAGAGCGCCCACGGCGGCCTCAATGTCCTCGCCATAGAGCGCCTCCGACGCCGCTTCAATCACCACCCGGTAACCACTACCGTCGTCCAGGCGCAGAGCGTGCATAAAAACGGCCTCCGCCTTGCGATCCTTTACCAAAGACGGCACAAACTTGCTGGTCAACGCGGGGACACCGAAGAAGGGCACAAAAACCCCACTCGAAAGACTCGGCTCTGGATCAGCGGCAATCCCCGCTACACCGCCCTTACGCACCTGTTTGATCAGGCTGAGGATGCCTTCCTTGGTCGACGGTGCCAGGCTGTTTCCCAACTGCACACGTTGTTTGACCAGCAGGTCGTCGACGGCCTGTAGCTTGATAGGGCGGTACAGAATGATCGGTTTGCACAGTGAGCACACGTATTGCAGCAGCACTTCCCAATTCCCCAGGTGGCTGCTGATGAGCACCACACCCTTACCGCTGGCCAGGGCATCCTGCAGCACGTGCATGCCCTCAACCTGTTTGATCAGCCCCAGCGTCTTGTTCGCAGGCCAGATCCAGGCGCAGGCGCTTTCAGTGAGGGTTTTACCGATATCACGCAGGCTTTCGCCCACCAGCCGTTCGCGCTGCTCGGCCGGCAGATGAGCAAAGCAGGCGCCCAGGTTGATCCGGGTAACCTCACGGGAACGGTTCGGCAGCTTCCACATCAGCCAGCCAATCGCCGCGCCCACAGCCTGCACGGCGCGCCAGGGCAACAAAGCGAATAAACGCAGAAAACCCACCACCAGGGCACCTTTGAGCTTTTCCACAGGCAACTCCAGCCGATCAAAAGGCGCTTATTGTAACCACCCGAGCTAGCGGCTGGTCAGTTGTGCGTAGCGGTCACAGTTGGTGGTGTGATCCATGACCATGCCAGTGGCCTGCATATAGGCGTAGCAAATGGTCGGACCGACAAAGGTAAAGCCGACCTTTTTCAGCGCCTTGCTCATCGCCTCGGCTTCAGCGGTTACTGCCGGCACCTGGCCGTGTTCGCTGAAGTGGTTGATCTTCGGTGCGCCGCCAACAAACGACCAGAGCAGCGTCACCGGATCCTCCAGCTTGAGCCAGGCCTGAGCGTTCTTGCGCACGGCCTTGAGCTTGAGGCGGTTGCGGATGATGCCGGGGTCCTGCATCAGGGTGTCTTCGATGTACTCGTCCGTGAGCGTCGCCAGGCGCTGCACATCGAAGCCGAACAGCACCTCGCGGTAGCGTTCACGCTTCTTCAGCACGGTGATCCACGACAGGCCGGCCTGGAAGGCTTCGAGCAGGAGTAATTCAAACAGCACGTTAGGGTCGCGTTGCGGCACGCCCCATTCTTCGTCGTGATAAGCCTGGTACAACGGGTCGTCAGAGCACCAAGAGCAGCGTGGCATGCGGGTTTTCCTGAGCTTCGGTATACTCGCGGACTTTCTGAAGCCGCCAAAGTACGGGTGAAATTTGTGAGCCAGACTACGCCTGCCGTGCGCACCTTCCAAGACTTGATCCTCGCCCTGCAACAGTACTGGGCCGAGCAGGGCTGCGTGGTGCTGCAGCCCTACGATATGGAAGTTGGCGCGGGCACCTTCCACACCGCCACGTTTCTCCGTGCCATTGGCCCAGAGACCTGGAACGCCGCCTACGTGCAGCCTTCCCGTCGTCCGGCTGACGGCCGTTACGGCGAGAACCCCAACCGCCTGCAGCACTACTACCAGTTCCAGGTGGTCTTGAAGCCGAACCCGGAAAACTTCCAGGAGCTGTACCTGGGCTCGCTGAAAGCCATCGGCATCGACCCACTGGTGCACGACATTCGCTTCGTTGAAGACAACTGGGAATCGCCGACCCTCGGCGCCTGGGGTCTGGGCTGGGAAATCTGGTTGAACGGCATGGAAGTCACCCAGTTCACCTACTTCCAGCAGGTCGGCGGCATCGAGTGCTACCCGGTAACCGGCGAGATCACCTACGGCTTGGAACGCCTGGCCATGTACCTGCAGGGCGTGGACTCGGTGTACGACCTGGTGTGGACCGACGGCCAGTTCGGCAAGGTCACCTATGGCGATGTGTTCCACCAGAATGAGGTGGAGCAGTCGACCTACAACTTCGAGCACGCCAACGTCGAAAAACTCTTCGAGCTGTTCGACTTCTATGAAAGCGAAGCCAACCGCCTGATCGAGCTGGAGCTGCCGCTGCCAACCTACGAGATGGTCCTCAAGGCCTCGCACACCTTCAACCTGCTGGATGCGCGCCGGGCCATCTCGGTGACCGCGCGTCAGCAATACATCCTGCGTGTGCGTGCCCTGGCCCGTTCGGTGGCACAGAGCTACCTGCAAGCGCGGCGCAAACTCGGCTTCCCGCTCGCCCCCCCCGACCTGCGTGATGAAGTACTGGCCAAGCTGGAGGCAGCAGAATGAGTACCCGTGATTTCCTGGTTGAACTGGGCACCGAAGAGCTGCCACCGAAAGCCCTGAAAACCCTGGGTGAGGCCTTCCTCGCCGGTATCGAAAAGGGCCTGAAAACTGCTGGCCTGAGCTATGGCCAAGTACGCTATTACGCTGCGCCGCGCCGTCTGGCCGTGCTGGTGGAACAACTCGCGACTCAGCAACCGGATCGCACCGTCAACCTCGACGGCCCGCCCGTTCAGGCGGCGTTCGACAAAGACGGCAACCCGACTCAGGCCGCGCTGGGCTTCGCCAAGAAGTGCGGCGTTGAGTTGAGCCAGATCGACCAGAGCGGCCCCAAGCTGAAGTTCAGCCAGAGCATTCCAGGCCAGGCCGCAGCCGGCCTGCTGCCCACCATCGTCGAGACCTCGCTGAACGAACTGCCGATCCCGAAACGCATGCGCTGGGGCGCACGCAAGACTGAATTCGTCCGCCCAAGCCAGTGGCTGGTGATGCTGTTCGGTGACGAGGTGATCGACTGCGAAATCCTCGCCCAGCAAGCCGGTCGCGTTTCCCGTGGCCATCGCTTCCACGCCAACCACGAAGTGCGCATCAGCGCGCCGGCCAACTACGCCGAAGACCTGCGCAGCGCCTATGTGATTGCCGACTTCGCCGAGCGCCGCGCGCAGATCATCGCGCGGGTCAATGAACTGGCCGCCGCCGAGCAGGGCAGCGCCATCGTGCCGCCGGCGCTGCTGGATGAAGTCAGCGCCCTGGTCGAATGGCCGGTGCCGCTGGTCTGCTCATTCGAGGAACGTTTCCTTGAAGTGCCGCAGGAAGCGCTGATCACCACCATGCAGGACAACCAGAAGTACTTCTGCCTGCTCGATGGCAACGGCAAGCTGCTGCCGCGTTTTATCACCGTGGCCAACGTCGAGAGTAAAGACCCGGCGCAAATCATTTCCGGCAACGAGAAGGTGGTGCGTCCGCGCCTGACCGACGCCGAGTTCTTCTTCAAGCAGGACAAGAAGCAGAAACTGGAAAGCTTCAACCAGCGCCTGGCCAACGTGGTGTTCCAGGCCCAGCTCGGTTCGGTCTACGACAAGGCGCAGCGCGTCTCGGCCCTGGCTGGTTTTATCGCCGAGCGCATCGGTGGCGACGCCACCCGCCCCGCACGTGCCGGCATCCTCTGCAAGTGCGACCTGGCCAGTGAAATGGTCAGCGAGTTCCCGGAAATGCAGGGTATCGCCGGTTACTACTACGCCAAGCATGACGGCGAAGCCGAAGACGTCGCCCTGGCGCTGAACGAGCAGTACATGCCGCGCGGCGCCGGCGCGGAGCTGCCAAGCACGCTCACCGGTGCTTCGGTGGCCCTGGCCGATAAGCTGGATACCCTGGTCGGCATCTTCGGTATCGGCATGCTGCCCACCGGCAGCAAGGACCCCTACGCCCTGCGTCGTGCAGCTCTCGGCGTGCTGCGTATCCTGATCGAGAAGCAGCTGGATCTGGACCTGGTTGAAGCCGTCGGCTTTGCCATCGCCCAGTTCGCCGACAAGATCAAGGCCGATGGGCTGGCGCCACAGGTGCAGGACTTTATCTTCGACCGTCTGCGCGCGCGTTATGAGGACGAAGGTGTCGAAGTGGCCGTGTACCAGGCTGTGCGCGCGGTCAGCCCGACCTCGCCGCTGGACTTCGATCAGCGCGTACAGGCCGTGCAGGCCTTCCGTGCATTGCCGCAGGCGGCCGCTCTGGCAGCAGCGAACAAGCGCGTGTCCAATCTGCTGAGCAAGGCCGAAGGTCAGGTCGCGGCGAGCGTCGAGGCCCATCACTTCGACAACCCTAGCGAGTTCGCCCTCAACGCGGCCATCCAACAGGCCGAGCATGCAGTACGGCCGCTGGCTGAAGCCCGTCAGTACAACCTGGCGCTGAGCCAGCTGGCCAATCTGCGCGAGCCGGTGGACGCCTTCTTCGAGGCCGTTCTGGTCAACGCCGAAGACACTGCCGTACGGGCCAATCGTTATGCGCTGCTGGCCAAGCTGCGTGGCCTGTTCCTCGTCGTCGCTGATATCTCGGTACTCGGCTAACGCCTGCCGCGAGTCCGATGGGCTGCACGCAGCCCATCATCACCTTTACCGGCGTGCTGCCATCACCGCGCGCCGGTTACGGATTACCGCATGAAACTGCTGATTCTCGACCGCGACGGCGTGATCAATTACGACTCCGACGCCTATATCAAAAGCCTCGCCGAATGGATTCCGCTGCCCGGAGCCATCGAAGCCATCGCGCGGCTGTCACAAGCCGGCTGGACGGTAGCCGTGGCCACCAATCAATCCGGGGTTGCCCGCGGCTATTACGACCTGGCCACCCTGGAAGCCATGCACGCGCGCCTGCGTGAGCTGGTGGCGGCGCAGGGCGGCGAGCTAGGGCTTATCGCGCATTGCATCCACGGCCCGGATGAAGGCTGCGCCTGCCGCAAGCCGAAACCCGGCATGCTCGAGCAGATTGCTGCGTACTATGGCGTGGCACTCAAGGGCGTCTGGTTTGTCGGAGACAGCAGCGGTGACCTGACAGCGGCCGGCGCCGTCGATTGTCAGCCAGTTCTGGTAAAGACCGGCAAGGGCGAACGCACCCTGGCGAAAGGATTGCCAGCGGGCACCCTGATATTCGATGATCTGGCGGCGGTTGCCGATCAGCTTCTCCACTTATAAAGCAGGCTCTGCCTGCGACGGTAAAAGCTCCCATGTCGACAGTGCAGCCCCTCAGAACCTTCCTCTTCTATCTGCTGCTGGCTTCCAGCTCGTTCTTCTGGTGCACCCTCAGCGTCTTCGTCGCGCCCTTTCTGCCGTTTCGTGCACGCTACCGCTTTGTCGTGCAGAACTGGTGCCGCTGCGCCACCTGGCTGGCCAAGGTGGTGGTCGGCATCAACTACGAGATCAAGGGCCTGGAGAATATCCCCGATAAGCCCTGCGTGATCCTCGCCAAACACCAGAGCACTTGGGAAACCTTCTTCCTCTGCGGCTACTTCGAGCCGCTGAGCCAGGTGGTCAAGCGCGAGCTGCTGTATGTGCCGTTCTTCGGCTGGGCGATGGCCATGCTCAAGCCCATTGCGATTGACCGCAGCAACCCCAAGGCGGCCCTCAAGCAGCTGGCCAAACTCGGCCACAAACGTCTGGGGCAGGGCGCCTGGGTTCTGGTTTTCCCAGAAGGCACACGTATTCCACCGGGCCAGATCGGCAAGTTCAGCCGCGGCGGTGCATCCCTCGCGGTGAATGCCAACCTGCCAGTGCTGCCGATTGCCCACAACGCTGGTGAGTTCTGGCCCAAGCAGGGCTGGCGCAAGACGCCCGGCACCGTTCAGGTGGTGATCGGCCCACTGATGTACGCCGAAGGCACAGGCCCACGCGCCATCGCTGAACTCAATGACCGCGCCTTTGCCTGGGTCAGTCAGGCACAACGCGATATCGGCTCGCTGGATGCCCAAAGCCAGCCGCTGGAAACCCAAGCGCCGGCTTGAACAATTGTGGATAAGCTGTGCACCGAATAGCGTCAAAGTGCTATCACGCAATGTAAGCAGTTGATTTAACGATAATTAACGCCTGGAACGAACTATCAGACGATGGGGGATAAGTTTCCCCCATGACGCACAGGTAGCTGTCAACCAGCAAATCCGGGCGTTTGCGCACAGTCTTATCAGCCTGCGCGCCAGGCAAAGCGGCTAAGCTGGATCGACGTGCCCAAGCAGCGAAAAGGAACTCTTCGCCATGCTCTCCATTTACCAGCTCAAGCCGGCTTTTCAGAACCTCCTGCGCCCGGGGGTCAAGTACCTCTACGACAAAGGCGTGACGGCCAATCAGGTCACCCTGTTCGCCGCCGTGGTTTCCGTGCTGCTCGGCACCCTGCTGCTGGCCTTGCCCGAGCACACCTGGCTAGTTCGCCCTGATCCCACTGTGGATGATTCTGCGCATGGCGCTGAACGCCGTCGACGGCATGCTCGCCCGCGAGTTCGGCCAGCAATCGCGGCTCGGCGCCTACCTCAATGAACTCAGCGACCTGATCGCCGACAGCGCGCTGTTTCTACCCTTCGCCTTGCTCCCCGGGGTCTCGCCGCTGCTGGTTGTACTCGTCGTGCTGCTAGCCCTGATCAGCGAGTACGCCGGCGTACTCGGGCCCATGGTCGGTGCCTCACGGCGTTACGACGGGCCCATGGGCAAAAGTGACCGTGCCTTCTGCTTTGGCGTGCTGGGCGCTGGCGTGGCCTGCGGGTTGCTGCCTGCCACTTGGCTCAACGGCCTGCTCGCGGTGATTCTCGCCCTGTTGCTCTACACCCTCTATAACCGCGTACGCCAGGGTCTGGCCGAAGCGGCGCAATCAACTGATTCGAAATAAGGATGTCTCGATGCGCGAAGCCCAAGAATTCAGCTTTACCACCCATGACGGCGTAGAGCTGTTCTACCGCCACTGGCCGGCCAGCAATCCTGACGCTTGCGCACCGAAGCGCGCAGTGGTGATGTTCCACCGCGGTCACGAACACGGCGGGCGCATGGCCCATCTGGTCGATGAACTGGAGATGGCGGATTTCGACTTTTTCGCCTGGGACGCGCGCGGCCATGGCCTGTCGCCAGGTGAGCGCGGCGACAGCCCGAGCTTCGCCACCAGCGTGCGCGATGTGCAGACCTTTATCGATCACATCGTCTACAGCCACGGCATACCGGTGGAGGATATTGCGGTGCTGGCGCAAAGCGTCGGGGCGGTGGTGGTCGCCACCTGGGCGCATGATTATGCGCCGAAGATCCGCGCCCTGGTGCTCGCCTCGCCTGCGTTCAAGGTCAAGCTCTACGTACCCTTTGCCCGGCCAGGCCTCAAGTTGATGCGCGCGCTGCGCGGCAACTTCTTCGTCAACAGCTATGTGAAGGCCAAGTACCTCAGCCATGACCCGCAGCGGATTGCCTCCTTCAATAACGACCCGCTGATCGCCCGGCCGATCTCTGTAACTATGCTGCTGGGCCTGTATGACGCCGCCGAGCGCGTGGTGGCCGATGCCCAGGCGATCCAGATTCCCACTCAGCTGCTGATTTCTGGCGCCGACTTCGTGGTGCACCGCAAACCCCAGCAGCAATTCTTCGAGCGTCTGGGCAGCCTGCGCAAGGAGATGCACATTCTTCCCGGCTTCTTCCACGACACCCTCGGCGAGCGCGACCGTAGCCACGCCCTGAGCCGCGCCCAGCGCTTTCTGCTGCGCTGTTTCGAAGAGCCGGTAACACGCCCCTCCTTACTTGATGCCGACCGCCTGGGCGTGACCTGCGCCGAATCGGAAAGCCTGGCCGCACCGCTGCCACATAACTCCCTCAGCGACCTTTACTGGCGCGCCACCCGTGCCAGTCTGCAGCTCGGCAGCAGTCTGGCCGACGGGGTGAAACTGGGCTTCGACACAGGCTTCGATTCCGGCAGCACCCTGGATTACGTCTACCGCAACCAGCCCAGCGGCAAGTCGCCTATCGGCCGGCTGATCGATCAGAACTATCTCAACTCCATCGGCTGGCGCGGCATTCGCCAACGCAAGCTGCACGCCGAAGAGTTGCTGCGCCTGGCGATGGGCAAACTGCGCGAGCAAGGCCGTGGCGTGCGCATTGTCGATATCGCCGCCGGCCATGGCCGCTATATCCTCGAAGCTCTGGAAGGGATGGAGCAGAAGCCAGACTCGATCCTGTTGCGTGATTACAGCGATATCAACGTGCGCGACGGCGGCGCCTTGATCGAACAAAAGGGCCTGAGCAATATCGCCCGCTTCGTCAAAGGCGATGCCTTCGACCGGGCTGACCTTGCGGCACTGGAGCCCAAACCGACTCTGGCTGTGGTCTCCGGTTTGTATGAGCTGTTCGGCAGCAACCAGATGGTTGGCGACTCGCTCGCCGGGCTGGCGGCAGCCGTCGAGGAGGGCGGTTATCTGGTGTACACCGGACAGCCGTGGCACCCACAGCTGGAGCTGATCGCCCGCGCCCTGACCAGCCACCGCGGCGGCGTAGCCTGGGTGATGCGGCGGCGTAGCCAGGCGGAGATGGATCAGCTGGTCGAGGCCGCAGGATTTCGCAAGATCACCCAGCGTATCGACGAGTGGGGCATTTTCAGCGTCTCCCTGGCGCAGCGGGTGTCCTGATGGCGGAGGTTAGCCTTAGCCGCGAAGCAGGATTGTGGAAGCGCGGCGTGCTCTGGCTGCTGCTCTTGGCGCCACTGTTCTTCGCCAGCTACAGCTTCGCCAACTGGCTGAGCGCACAACGCGACGACGTCGGCACCCTGGTGTTTGCCTGGGAAAGCCAGATGCCGCTATGGCCGTGGACTATTGTTCCTTACTGGTCAATTGACCTACTTTATGGGTTGTCCTTTCTGCTGCCGGCCACCCGGCGGGAAATGGATCGCCACGGCCTGCGCCTGCTTAGTGTGCAAGTGCTGTGCATTGCCTGCTTTCTGCTCTGGCCGCTGCGCTTTACCTTCGAGCGGCCCGAACTGGATGGTCTGTTCGGCGGCATGTTCGACGTGCTGATGGGCTTCGACAAACCCTTTAACCAAGCGCCTTCTCTGCATATCGCCCTGCTGGTGGTGATCTGGGTGATGTTCGCCCGGCATACCCATGGCCTGTGGCTGCGTGGCCTGCTGCACGGTTGGATGGCCCTGATCGGCGTGTCGGTGCTGACCACCTGGCAGCACCATTTTATTGATGTGCCCACCGGGGTTCTCGCCGGCTGGCTGTGCGTCTGGTTATGGCCGCTGCAAGGCCGTAGCCCACTGCTGGCCTGGCAGCTGACCCGTGACACGCAGTGTCTGCGCCTGAGCTTGCGTTACAGCCTGGGTGCAGCGCTGCTCAGCGCCTTGGCGGTAAACCTGAGTGGCGCCTGGTTATGGCTGCTCTGGCCGGCGTTCTCCTTGCTGCTTGTGGCGCTCAACTACCTGCTGTTCGGCGCGGCGGGTTTCCAGAAGGCCGCTGATGGTCGGCTGAGCAGCGCCGCAACCTGGTTG
This sequence comes from Pseudomonas anguilliseptica, assembly GCF_900105355.1. Classification (NCBI taxonomy): domain Bacteria; kingdom Pseudomonadati; phylum Pseudomonadota; class Gammaproteobacteria; order Pseudomonadales; family Pseudomonadaceae; genus Pseudomonas; species Pseudomonas anguilliseptica. The sequence continues at coordinate 1,559,440 of NZ_FNSC01000001.1, read as the reverse complement.
CTCGCGCCCTACCTGGCCGCCGCCTGGCTTAACTCACGGCTATGGACCCGCGCTCAGCCGCATGCCGATGAGATCGAACCGGGTATTTGGCTGGGGCGCATTCCGGCGCCAGGGCAGGCCGAGCAGTTCCAGGCCCAGCTCGATCTGTGCGCCGAGCTGCCAGCCAGAGCTCAAGCCAAGGCCTATCGCTCGTTGCCGCTGCTCGATCTCTGCGTGCCCGGTCCAGCCGACTGCCTGGAAGCTGCACAGACCATCGAGGCGCTACGCAGCGATGGCAACCTGCTGGTCTACTGCGCCCTGGGCTATTCACGCAGCGCCACGGCAGTAGCCGCCTGGCTGCTGCACAGCGGACGTTGCAAGGACGTGCCCGAAGCGCTGGCACATCTACGTCGAGCGCGGCCTCAGGTGGTCTTGAGCGACGCTCATCAACAGGCGCTGCAAGGCATGCTGGAACTCAGCAGCAGCTCCATGCCAGCAGGAGCCACCCATGGCTACTGAAATGCAGCTGTTGACCGTGGCCAGTCTGCTGCGTCGGGGTAGGGCGCTGGATCAGCTGTCCAGCGTGCTCAGCCTGGTCGCCCTGTTGATCGGCCTGGCGCCGTTGCTCGGCATCCAAGCACAGCCACTGACGGCGCTGTTCTGCGCGCTGCTGCTGGTACTGGGTCTGGGCCAGAAATACTGGGCGCTGCGCGTGGCGCTGGATGCCGAACTGTTCCAGCAGCTTGCCAGTCGGGTCGATCAGTTAGCCGTGCACACCGCCGAGCTCGACCAAACCCTTGCCCAGCTCAAGCTGCAGTCGGCTAAGCCGTCTACGCGCAGCTGGGAGGAACGTAGCCTCGGTGCGTTGCGCCTGTTGCGCCAACAGGCGCTCTGGCTACTGGCGCAACTGCTGTTGGCCGTGTTGATCGTGCTGGGCCTGCCCTGGTTTTCAATTACTGGATAAGGAGTCGTCCATGCTCGCATCCCTCACCGCCTTCGTTATCACCTCGGCTGCGCGCCTGCTTACCGGCGCCCGCGCGCTGTGGCTCGGTTGCACGCCACAACCTGTGCAACGGCTGTATTACGCCAACCACAGCAGCCACGGCGATTTCGTCCTGCTCTGGGCATCGCTGCCCGATGAACTGCGGCGCCGTACCCGACCGGTAGCCGGCGCGGACTACTAGCAGCGTGACGGCGTGCGGCGCTACCTGATCAATAACGTATTCAACGGCGTACTGATCGACCGCGAGCGCGCCACGCCACAAGCCAACCCACTGCAGCCCATGCTCGATGCCCTGGATCAAGGCGACTCGCTGATCCTCTTTCCCGAGGGCACGCGCAACCTGGAGGACGGCTTGCTGCCGTTCAAGAGCGGCCTGTACCACCTGACCCGGCTGCGTCCCGAGATCGAACTGGTGCCGGTGTGGATTGCCAACCTTAACCGGGTCATGCCCAAGGGTAGGGCGTTGCCGTTGCCACTGCTGTGCACCCTGAGCTTCGGCACGCCGCTGGAACATATGGAAGATGAAAGCAAGCAGGCGTTCCTCGAGCGCGCCCGTAACGCCTTATTGGCCCTAGCACCCGAGGAAGCTTGAGATGGATAACAACACCCTGCTGCTGTTCGCCGGTATCGGCGCGCTGTTGCTGCTCGCCTCGGCCATCGGCTATTTCCTCAAGTGGCGCAGTGGCGGCAGCGCCAACCCGGTAGTCGACAACCTCAATGCACGGATCAACGCCTGGTGGGTCATGGTGCTGGTGATTGGCATCGCCTTCCTGCTCGGCAACCTGGGCGTGATTCTGCTGTTCTACTTCGTCTCGTTCTACGCCCTGCGCGAGTTTATGACCCTCACACCAACGCGGCGCAGCGACTACCCGGCTCTGGTGGCGGCCTTCTACTTCGCCCTACCCATGCAATACCTGCTGATCGCCCTGGACTGGTACGGCCTGTTCGCCATATTTATACCTGTGTATCTGTTCCTGCTGCTGCCGATCCTGGCCTCCCTGGGCGGCGATACCACGCGCTTTCTCGAACGTGCGTCAAAGGTGCAGTGGGGGCTGATGATCGCGGTGTACTGCATCTCCTCGGTTCCCGCACTGCTGACCCTGGACATACCGGGCTATGAAGGGCACAACCTGCTGCTGATCGCCTGGCTGATCATCGTGGTGCAGCTGTCTGATGTGCTGCAGTACGTCTGCGGCAAGTTGTTCGGCAAGCACAAGATCGCGCCACGTCTGTCGCCGTCGAAAACCGTCGAGGGCTTTGTCGGCGGCGTCAGCCTGTCCTGCCTGGTCGGCGCGCTGCTGTGCTGGATCACCCCGTTCAGCTTCTGGCAGGCCGCTTTGATGGCCCTGACCGTCAACCTGCTGGGCTTTTCCGGTGGCCTGGTGATGTCGGCGATCAAACGCGACCGCGGGGTAAAGGACTGGGGCCATATGATCGAAGGCCACGGCGGCATGCTCGACCGCCTCGACTCGGTGTGTTTCGCCGCGCCGATCTTCTTCCACTTCGTGCGCTACTGGTGGGTGTCATTGGCTTGAGCCGAGCGGAATAAAAATGCCCCGGATATCCGGGGCATTTTTTTTGGCTGATACGAGCGGTGGCTGTGTCGACGGGCGATAAACCTGTCATTCACAACTCTATATAAATCAATAACTTACAGGAGAATTGGGCGCGATAATTGGCATGATTGAGCCACATTAAGTGTCATTTCCTGTAGAAATGACCACTATTAATGTCATTTTCCGCAAGCACCTGAAACTAGCTGCCATCGGCACTACATTTCAGTCATACAACCTACCGGCCTGAGGGCTTGGTTGGATTGACAACCTGTCAATGCGGCTCAGATTACGGCGAATCCACAGAGTAGGAAACAGCCACTTTCCACCTCCGACGGACGGAAAGCTTGGTGGCTGTATGAGGACTCATTAGCCCTTTGCCAGCAGCTCCATTGAGCTGGACGAATCAGCAAGTCGATACCCCATAGCCTTGTATCCCGCCTGGCGCTTGCTCCACATCCGCAGCAAAGCAGGATGTCCGGCATCAATGAAGTCGATGATGCGCACATCCGCCTTACTCGCATGTTCCCGGTGAAGGCGGCCCGCATACTGCTGGAGAGTGCCCTTCCAGGAAACCGGCATAGCCAGTACCAAGGTATCCAGTGCCGGGTGGTCGAAACCTTCCCCAACCAATTTCCCGGTTGCCAGGATCACCCGTGGGGCATCGGGTGGCAGTGCTTCCAATCCGTCGATTAGCACCGCGCGTTGCTTCTTGGACATCCGCCCATGCAGAGTGAACAGATTCTCGACCCGACCAACCAGCTGCTCCTCAATGGCGTTGAGGTGATCCGTTCGCTCAGTCAGCACCAGAATCTTCCGACCTTGGTCAAAAGAGTCACCTACCTCGGCAACTATCTTGGCTGTTCGCTCTGTGTCGCTGCACACCTGCAAGAAAACATCCTGGATGCCTGCCCCTTCAGGCATGACTATCGGTCGAGAAAGCCACTGCGGCGTCACGGCCAGATCAGCTGGAGCACTCTCAGGCCTACTCGCTGTATGCCGAATGGGCCCGCACTGCATGAAAATAATCGGCTGCTTACCATCACGACGTATGGGTGTAGCGGTCAGCCCCACCACATATTTAGCCCCAGCAGCCTTGAGGAGGGCCTCGAACGAAAAAGCTGACAGGTGGTGGCACTCATCTACGATGATTTGCCCGTAGTTTTTCACCTGCTCGCTGACTTCGCCCTGCCGCGACAAGGACTGCATTACGGCAATATCGATGATGCCTGTCGGCTTGGCCTTACCACCGCCGATGGTGCCGACTTTCGTTTTGTCTGCACCCAGAAACGCCTGCAACCGCTCCTTCCACTGCTGGAGCAACTCCGTCCGGTGCACCAGCACCAGCGTGTTCACACCACGCTGGGCAATCAGCGCGGCAGCCGTGACGGTTTTCCCAAAAGCAGTGGGCGCACAGAGGACGCCGGTGTCGTGCGCCAACATGCCTTCGAGAGCAGCCTCTTGATCCGGGCGTAGCGTGCCCGCAAAGTAGACATCGATGGGCTCTCCTGCGAAGCGCTCATCGTGCAGTACCAGCTCAATCCCGTTGTCATGCAATAACGTTTGCACGTCATCCAGGCAACCACGCGGCACAGCAATATGCTGGGGAAAGTTTTCCGCACAGCCGATGATCCGCGCCGTATTCCACACGGACATGCGCATAGCCTGTGCCTTGTAAAACTCAGGGTTCTGAAAAGCCGCCAAGCGAATGAGCTTGTTGACCAATGGCTGCGGCAATTCCGATTTGTTGAAATAGATCTGGTTGGCCAGGGTCACGTTCACTGATGCGGGCAGCGCACACGCTAATTTCTGAGTCTTGACCGGTGTGCGATGCCAGGGTTTCAGCTCATCGTCATCCGCCACTGCGCTGACATCCAGTGGATGGCGACCGCCAGTGGCCCGCAGGGTTGTCGGCGCAATGTCCTGCACAGGCATAGCCTGAATACTGGCCAGAAATGCCCACTGATCGGGATAGGGCGTCAGCGTCTCATCGACAAAAACACTGCCTCCAAGCGCGCGGGCTCGCTTCTGCAAGGGCAGGGCAATCAAGTTGCCAAAGCCGCCTTTGGGCATGCTGTCCTGATTTGGAAACAGCCGGTCATGCGAGCCCAGCGTCAGTTGCCGGGTACGCTCGCAGGTATGGCTGATGATCGCGGAGCCTAGCAGGCGAGCCTCATGGGCAGGGACATTACGCTCGAAGAAAATCCATGCATGCGCCCCGTTGCCTGAGCGGGATATTTCCAATGCCATGGGCACACCCAGCTCACGGCATGACTGAGCGAAAGCCGTGACATCCGCGCGCCAATCGGCTTCGTCAAAATCCACCGCCAGAAAGTAGCAGCTGTCATCCGGCAGCAAGGGGTAAACGCCGATAACAATATCTCCGGCCAGATGCTTATAGAGCACCTGATCGTTCAGCGGCAGAAGCTGGCGGTACGAGCAGTCCCCACATTTGATCCGTGGCTTCTCGCACACACCCACTCGCCATTCATTGGCGCACGCGGGTGAATAGCCTGTTTTACCGGCCTTGCTTTCCCAGCGCATGGGAAACACATCGGTTCGCCCCTGAAACAATCGCTTGAACAGCGCCAGCTTGGCATCCGTGTCTAGACTCGAACTTATCAGTGGAGGCGGGCTAGCCAGTTCAACTAGCGGAGGCTCGTCAGGCAAACGCCACTCAATGCCATGCACTTGCAACAACGCGATCAAGCGCGCATTTTCGGCCCGTAAATGCTCAAGCAGATCACCGCCATCCATCGTGCCGAGACCACCTTTTTCAGTCGTTAGGGAAACAGCTGGCCTAATCCGCTACTTAAGGCGCTCGGCTGCCTTGCGGTATGCCTGCTCACGTTCACGGCGATCAACCGCCACCATAAATACCACCACCTCATGGTCGATCACCTGGTACACCAAGCGATAACCACTGCTGCGCAGTTTGATCTTGTAGCAGTCAGGCAGCGAATGGAGGCGGTTGGCTTCGATTCGCGGATTCAGCAATACCTCAGCGAGCTTTTTCTTGAGCTGCTGGCGAACGGTATCACCCAGCTTTTGCCATTCCTTCAATGCCCGTGCATCAAATTCGAGGCTATAGATCATCCAGCGAGACCTTCACGCGCTGCGGAGCGGCCAGGCGCTCACGAACCGTGGCGACTAACGCTTCATCTTCCTCGGTCATCAGCACCGGGCGAAATGGCAACTGTCCGCGCTCGGCCACATACTGCAAAGCCTGGCGCATCAGTTCAGAGGGGGTGACGCCGAGCTTTTCCAGCTCCTGGTAAGCACGCGCCTTAAGCTCGTCGTCGATGCGGATATTGATGGACGCCATGGTGCGGTCCTCACTGTAATGACATTCGTATTTACAGTGACAGGGTAGCCGTCGTTTGGCAAGCGGGTTGGCACCCCCGCCAGTAACACACCGACCAAGTGCCTCCTGACTGCGGCACCACACCCCAGGTGCCCGGTAGCCACATAATGCTGAAGTAGTCGCCAGCACCCTGTCCGGAGCTGGGCATCATTGAACATAGCGCCCGTCATGCGCAGCCCGGTTCGACTCCCCAACCGCCGACCCACGCCATCAGAAAATTCGCCCGACAGTCTCCAAGGCGGCGCGTTTAGCCTAGAACTCGTATTTCTCCTTGCGTTGAATAAAGGCATCACGCCCGCCCTCCAAAATGCTGGCCACCTGATCACGGATTTCAGGCACATCAATCGACCGTTGAGCATCCAGCCCGAGACAACCTTGGTTCTCAGCAGCAGTAAAAACGCCAATCCACTCAGCATCACCAAAGACGGGGATGTTCGCGTTGTGCGTCGCAAAAAGAAACTGTCGAGTGGTTTTGGCATCCCGCAGCTCGGTAACAATCCGATCCGCGATGAAAGCGTTATCTAAGGTTGTCTTCCGGCTGATCCATAAACAACGGATCTGTGTTCTCCAGCAACAACATGTGCAAGATTGCTGTGCATTGCTGCCCAGTCGACAATTTGTTGAGCGGGCGGAACACTGGATCAGCCTGCCCATGAGCAACGTTCAGGAAGATATCTACCCGGTGCTCCAGCTCCAGAGCTTCTAGCTCCATAAGCTGAGACGGTTGGAGCTTGGTTAGGGCATCAGCCACCAGCTGCGAGGCCCCCCAGTCCAGCTGAACAAGAACTGAGCCTCCCTGGATAGACTGCACCAACGACAGGGGGCTGATCGCATCAGCCTCATCTATCCAGGCCAGCCGCTTTTCCCCGACACCTTCAAGTTTGCATCCTAACAGGAAGCTTTTCAGTGGAGAGCGATCCGCTTCTGGCACGATTTCGATCTTGAGCTTTGCATCTAGCCTCTTGCTCAAGCGCTTTGCGGCCTTCTGCAAGGCTTGAATGCGCTGCCCTCGTAAGTCAGATAACTCGGCCAACAGATTGCGACGCTCATGCTTCAAAATGTTGCCTTGCCCCTCGTGCGTCGTCAGCCGTGGCTTCATTGGCTTGATGCGCTCGATGTCGGTCATGAGCTTCTGATATGCAGTACCGACCTCTTGCCCGCTCTTGCCCGCCGTATCAGGTAACGCCCTAAGCGCCTTTTCCAGTTCTACCTCATGTTTTTGAATGGCCTGCTGCCAAGCCTCATGCTGTGCGGTGAACAAACCGGCCGCCTTATCCAGCAAAGCACTCATTTCAGCCAGATGAGAGGCGAAACCTTGTCTGGCTCCCTCCAGCGTCGTGCGCATGGCAATCAACTGGGCAGCATCAGGCACGCCTTCAAGGGCTTCATCATTGATGAAGGTGAGGTCAGGCAGGCTGTCACGAAAATTGGTAAGGGCATCCCGTAGGGACTGCTCGCTCTCCGTGGAGCTTTTCGCTATCTCCCGCTCTCTGGCGAGCAGTGCTGTCTTGGCTAGTTTTTCCTTGATGCCCAGTTCTTCAAAACCGGCTAGCTGTTCCTCTAGCTTGGGCAAGCGATCCACCTGCGCCGTCACATCATCGAGGTCGGACAAGGACTTAGCGAGCTTCTGCTGGTTCTCGGTCAAACGCATGCGAACATCAGCGCTCTTCTCCTCATACTCCCCATCTTGAGGAAGGAAGCGATCCAACAACTGCACCCGACTGCTTTCATCCTGTGCCAACTCGTAAATCTCGTTCTGCCCATAGATATCAATGTCGGGCAGTAGATCTCGCGGGAGGAAGGTAGAAACGTTGCCGTCCGAGTCACGAACCATTGGCGGTTCGCCATAACGCCGTGAAACGGTGTATTGCTTGCCATTCTGGGTCGATGAGACCACAACCAGATCTACACGGCCTGCCGAGCACCCGAGGTTCTCCTTGATGATCTCTAGATGAAGCTTCAGAGCCTGCTTCCCTTTGGGCGGGCAGTTCAAGGCAAAGCGCAGACATTCCAGCAAAGTTGACTTGCCCGTCCCGCGTCCACCAATAACAGTGTTTAGGTGATCGGAGAAATCCACTCGGACGCCATCAAGGTAGCCACCCGAAACGGTCATGCTGACCACTTTTCCAATCGGGCTTTGAGCTTGTTGCGAGTTCAGCCGAGTACGCGATCCAGGGTCGAGAAACGCAACCTTGAAGGCTGCAAAGTTGGGGTGTGTCATCTTAATCAGGCATGTGGCCCCAGGCTGCTCCAAGTCCTCTGGTTTCGCGATATCTTTGGCATTGATGACTGCCATGGGACGGTCGCGCCGGTAGGCGTCGTTTTTATTCAGTAACACCTTTCGATAGAAATCACTTTCTACACCTGCCAAATCATCTATCGAGCCCGGAATCTGAGCCGCACGCAACTTGGGGTGCTTCCACACATGCTGGAGGTGGTTTTTCAGAAGACTACTGTCCTGCGTGCAATGCGCGGCATAAATAAATCCACCGAGCTGATCTACCTTCTCGATCAACTGCTCTGAACTCAACCTAGATGGACGAACACCATCCGACGGGTCAAGCAGGTCGAGGCTGCCCAAGTAGCGTTCGAGCAGTTGCCCGGTTGTATCCTCAGAGAATAGGCAGACGTAATGGGTCTTATCGTTCGAGGCAATCTCAAAGCCAGGGAACACCACGATCCCATGCGGCTGGAGAACCTGACGCAAAGCATCGACGCTGCCAACACTGCCATGATCGGCCAAACCAACCACAGTGATGCCCAGCTCAAGGCATTTTTGGAGCAGGGATTGGTTGTAGCTCTGCTCATCCAGACCGTGGTCAGCGCCCCGATAAGTGCCGTTGTAGCCGACAGGGTTGACCTGTAGGGCACAGCGCCAGAATTTCGCGAAGGTGTATTGGTCGCTCATATTTCTTCCTACGTTGAGCTAATTGATATCAATTCTTGATCAAAGCAACGAGCGCTCTAGGAATCGATTGTTGAAGCGTTAGGGCTAGCGCATCGCATCAGCCTTCATAGACTCACCTTTATAACGCTGATGGGCGACGCTGTATCGATTGCCCTAAATTGCCACGCATCGACCGCCTCTCGGATCGCCCAGATTTTTACATCCGTAAAACGATATTTTCCTTACTTTCCCTGTAGCTTCACTACAAATAACGCTCAACGACACTGCACAGCTTTCTCTAAAGTACTGATCCAAAATGAAAAACCCCGGCGCTAGGCCGGGGTAGTAACAGGTTTTATCATGACAATAACTCGCACAATCATGACAATTAACCTGCCCGTCGACAGCTGATCAGAAGTCCAGGTTGGACACTGCCAGTGCATTGGTCTCGATAAAGTCCCGACGCGGTTCAACGGCATCGCCCATCAGGGTGTTGAAGATCTGATCGGCGGCGATCGCGTCTTCGATACGCACCTTGAGCATGCGACGCACTTCCGGGTCCATGGTGGTTTCCCAGAGTTGATCCGGGTTCATTTCACCGAGACCCTTATAGCGTTGGATGCTATGGCGTTTGGTGCTTTCGGCCATCAGCCAGGCCAGTGCATCCTTGAAGGTGCTGACGTGTTTCTTGCGCTCGCCGCGCTGCACAAAGGCACCTTCTTCAAGCAGGCTGTTGAGCTGATCGCCCAGAGTGGTAACGGTCTTGTAATCGTTACTGGCGAAGAAGTCGCGGTTGAAAATGATGTAGCTGGAAACCCCATGGGACACCAGTTTCACCTGCGGCAACCAGAGATGACGCTCCTGGTCTTCGTGCAGGCTGGTTTTGTAGACCAGGCCGGACTTCTCCATCCCCTTGAGGCGAGCATCGAGCAGGCCCAGCCATTGCTCCATGGCTGCCTTGTCCGCCAGTTGCTCGGCTTCCACGCGCGGGATGTAGACGAAGTGCTCGGTGAGCTCCAGCGGGTAGAGGCGCGACAAACGGTTGAGGGTTTTCATCACCAGACGGTAATCGTTGACCAGACGCTCCAGCGCCTCGCCAGACAGACCTGGCGCGCTTTCGTTGACGTGCAGGCTGGCGTCTTCCAGGGCCGACTGGGTCATGTATTCATCCATGGTCTCGTCGTCCTTGATGTACTGCTCCTGCTTACCCTTCTTGACCTTGTACAGCGGCGGCTGGGCGATATAGATGTAGCCGCGCTCGACCAGCTCAGGCAACTGACGGAAGAAGAAGGTCAGCAACAGGGTACGGATGTGCGAACCGTCAACGTCTGCGTCGGTCATGATGATGATGTTGTGGTAGCGCAGCTTGTCGATGTTGTACTCATCGCGACCGATACCACAGCCCAGGGCGGTGATCAGGGTGCCGACTTCCTGGGAGGAAATCATCTTGTCGAAACGCGCTTTCTCGACGTTGAGGATCTTGCCCTTGAGCGGCAGGATGGCCTGGGTCTTGCGGTTACGGCCCTGCTTGGCAGAACCGCCCGCGGAGTCCCCTTCCACGATATAGAGTTCGGAAAGGGCAGGGTCTTTCTCCTGGCAGTCGGCCAATTTGCCTGGCAGCCCGGCGATATCCAGGGCGCCTTTACGGCGGGTCATTTCACGCGCCTTACGCGCCGCTTCACGGGCGCGCGCAGCGTCGATCATCTTGCCGACCACGGCCTTGGCTTCGTTGGGGTTTTCCAGCAGGAAGTCGGAGAAGTACTTGCCCATTTCCTGCTCGACCGCAGTTTTTACTTCGCTGGAAACCAGCTTGTCTTTGGTCTGCGAGCTGAACTTGGGATCCGGTACTTTTACCGAAATAATCGCGGTCAGGCCTTCACGGGCATCGTCACCGGTGGTGGCGATCTTGTGCTTCTTGGCCAGACCTTCCTGCTCGATATAGGCGTTCAGGTTACGTGTCAGCGCCGAACGGAAACCGGCCAGGTGAGTACCACCATCGCGCTGCGGAATGTTGTTGGTGAAACACAACAGGTTCTCGTTGAAGCTGTCGTTCCACTGCAGGGCGACTTCGACACCAACACCGTCATCACGTTGCACGGTGAAGTGGAACACCTGGTTGACCGCAGTCTTGTTGTGGTTGAGGTATTCAACGAAGGCACGCAGGCCTCCTTCATACTTGAACAGCTCTTCTTTGCCGCTGCGTTCATCCTTGAGCAGGATGCCCACGCCGGAGTTGAGGAACGACAGTTCGCGTAGGCGCTTGGCCAGAATATCCCAGCTGAAATGGATATTGGCGAAGGTCTCTTCGGACGGCTTGAAGTGGATCTGCGTACCGGTAGTGTCACTGTCGCCCACCGTGGCAATAGGTGCTGTGGGCACACCATGCACATAGGTCTGTTCCCAGATCTTGCCACTGCGACGGATGGTCAGAACCAGTTCCTTAGACAGGGCGTTAACCACGGAAACACCCACGCCGTGCAGACCGCCGGAAACCTTGTAGCTGTTGTCGTCGAACTTACCGCCGGCGTGCAGGACGGTCATGATCACTTCAGCGGCGGAAACGCCTTCTTCCTTGTGCACATCGACCGGAATACCACGGCCGTTGTCACGCACGCTGATCGACTCATCCGGGTGGATGGTGATGGTGATTTCGCTGCAATGCCCAGCCAAGGCCTCGTCAATCGAGTTATCGACCACCTCGAACACCATGTGGTGCAGACCGCTGCCATCGTCGGTATCGCCGATGTACATACCAGGCCGCTTGCGTACGGCATCCAGGCCCTTGAGGACCTTAATGTTATTGGAGTCGTACGTTTGGTTTTCGCTCATGCCTTCACTCCCGGTGGTCGTGGGTCTGGGTAATGCCACCATGTTCCACGTGGAACATGGCAACTGGCGTATCCGTGCGCCAGCCTTCCCTCAACAATTCATGGTCTACACAGGTGATAAACACCTGGCAGTGCAAGTCTTCCAACAATCGGCACAACGCACGACGGTGCTGTTCATCCAGTTCTGACGGCAAGTCATCCACCAGATAGATGCATTGGCCGTGCTTGGCCTGATTGACTAAATGGCCTTGCGCAATGCGCAGAGCACATACAACTAATTTCTGCTGACCGCGCGAGAGTATCTCGGCGGCATTGTGCGCACCCAGGCGCAACCTTAAATCGGCGCGCTGTGGGCCAGCCTGGGTATGACCCAGTTGCTGATCGCGGGAGAGGGTAGAGGCAAGCACTGTATTCAGCTCGCGCTCTTTGTCCCAGCCGCGGTAGTAACTGAGAGTCAAATCTTGCAGTTCAACCAGCTCATTCAGGGTGCGTTCAAAAACAGGTTTCAGGGCCTGAATATAGGCGTGCCGATAACCATCAATTTCGTCGCTGGCCAGGCACAACTCACGGTCCCAGGCCGCCTGCGAAGCGGCGTCAAGTGTACCATGCCGCAGCCATGAGTTCCGCTGGCGCAGGGCCTTCTGCAGGCGCTGCCAGGCCGGCAGAAAACGAGGTTCCACGTGGAACACTCCCCAATCGAGGAACTGCCTACGAATTTTCGGTGCGCCTTCAAGCAGACGGAAGCTGTCCGGATTGATTAGTTGCAGCGGCAAGGTCTCGGCCAGTTGCGCAGCACTGCGCGCATTCTGCCCGTCGATACGAATCTGAAACTCGCCCTGACGATCACGCGAAATGCCCAGATTGCTTTGCCGACCATCAGACATCTGCACCTGACCAAAAATCGTGCAGGCGAGCTGATCATATTGAATGACAGGAAGCAGACGAGTGCTGCGAAACGAGCGAGCCAGACCCAGCAGATGAATGGCTTCCAGCAAGCTGGTTTTGCCGCTGCCATTGTCGCCGGAAAGGATGTTGATGCGCGGGGAGGGAGAGAGGGTCACCGGGTGCAGATTACGCACCGCGGTGACGGTAAAGCGAGTAAGGGACATTCAGCGGTTACAGACGCATCGGCATAACGACATAAGAGGAGTCGTCGTTGTCAGCTTCCTGCACCAGGGCACTGCTGTTGGCATCGGAGAGAATCAGACGCACCTGGTCGGTAGTCATTACACTCAGCACATCGAGCAGATAGCTGACGTTGAAACCGATTTCCAGCGAACTGCCGTTGTAGTCCACGGCGATCTCTTCTTCTGCTTCCTCCTGCTCTGGGTTGTTGGCCTGAATTTTCAGCAAACCAGATTCCAGTTGCAGGCGAATGCCGCGGTACTTTTCGTTGGACAGAATCGCGGTACGGCTGAAAGCTTCGCGCAGGCCCTGACGATCGGCAACCACCAGCTTGTCACCACCACGTGGCAGTACACGCTCGTAATCCGGGAACTTGCCGTCGACCAGTTTAGAGGTGAAGGTGAACTCGCCGGTGGTGGCGCGAATATGATGCTGACCGAGAACGATGCTGACGCTGCCGTCCTGTTCGGTAAGCAAGCGGGCCAGTTCAAGAATACCCTTGCGCGGCACGATGACCTGATGGCGTTCAACCTGCTCGATCGCCGCTTCCATCGAACACATGGCCAGACGGTGACCGTCGGTGGCAACTGCGCGAAGGATGCCGGTCTGTACTTCCAGTAGCATGCCGTTGAGGTAATAACGCACGTCTTGCTGGGCCATGGCAAAGCTGGTGCGTTCGATCAGGCGACGCAACCGACTTTGTACGAGGCTGAAGGTCAGCGAGCCTGGGCCTTCTTCAACAGTCGGGAAATCATTGGCGGGCAGGGTGGACAGGCTGAAACGGCTACGGCCGGCTTTGACCAGCAGCTTCTGCTCGTCGATACGGATATCGATCAGCGCATCAGCCGGCAAGCTTTTGCAGATGTCCATCAGCTTGCGGGCGGGTACAGTGATCTCACCCGGCTGCGCAGGCTCTTCCAGGGTGACGCGACCGACCAGCTCGACTTCCAGGTCGGTGCCGGTTAGCGACAGCTGCTGGCCTTCGACCACCAGCAGCACGTTAGAGAGAACCGGCAAGGTCTGACGGCGTTCCACGACGCCGGCGACCAGTTGCAGAGGTTTCAACAAGGCTTCGCGTTGAATGGTGAAATGCATGGTCTAGTCCCTTGCCTAGTGGAGTTGCGTATTAGGTTGTAAGCGTACGCAGCAAATTCTTATAGTCCTCGCGGATGTCCGCGTCGGATTCCTTAAGTTCAGCAATCTTACGGCATGCATGCAATACCGTTGTGTGATCGCGGCCGCCGAAGGCATCACCAATTTCCGGCAGGCTGTGGTTGGTCAGTTCTTTCGACAAGGCCATGGCCACCTGACGCGGGCGAGCAACAGAACGCGAGCGACGCTTGGACAGCAGATCAGAAATCTTGATCTTGTAGTACTCGGCGACCGTGCGCTGAATATTGTCGATACTGACCAGCTTGTCCTGCAGGGCCAACAGATCCTTGAGCGATTCGCGGATCAGCTCGATGGTAATGTCACGGCCCATGAAGTGCGAGTGGGCGATAACACGCTTCAAGGCACCTTCCAGCTCACGCACGTTGGAGCGAATACGCTGGGCAATAAAGAAGGCGGCATCGTGTGGCAGATCGACTTTGGCTTGGTCGGCCTTCTTCATAAGAATCGCCACGCGGGTTTCCAGCTCAGGCGGCTCGACGGCAACCGTCAGGCCCCAACCGAAACGTGACTTGAGACGCTCTTCCAGGCCTTCGATTTCTTTCGGATAGCGGTCACTGGTGAGAATCACCTGCTGCCCACCTTCGAGCAAGGCGTTGAAGGTGTGGAAGAACTCTTCCTGGGAACGCTCTTTCTTAGCGAAGAATTGAATGTCGTCGATCAGCAGTGCGTCCACCGAACGGTAGAAGCGCTTGAATTCGTTGATCGCATTCAGCTGCAAGGCCTTGACCATGTCCGCGACGAACCGCTCGGAATGCAGGTACACCACCTTGGCATTCGGGTTCTTCGCCAGCAGGTGATTACCCACCGCGTGCATCAAGTGAGTCTTACCCAGACCAACACCACCATAAAGGAACAGCGGGTTGTAACCGTGCTTTGGGTTGTCTGCCACCTGCCAGGCCGCTGCGCGGGCCAGCTGGTTGGATTTACCTTCAACGAAATTATCAAAGGTAAAGGTACGGTTCAGATAACTGGTGTGCTTCAGCCCGCCTTCAACCTGCACCGTACGCTCAGTGCGTGCCGGCGCCTGCTGGCTGGCCGCACCTGCCATTGGATCAAAGCTGGCGCGCGAGGGTTCTGCCTGCACGGCCGCAGATGCAGATGCAGATGCAGTCGCTGCAGCAGGTGCAGGCATGCTCGGTGCCGCGGACGGGGTACTGGCAGCTGCCGCGCGCGGTGCCGAACTGCGTTTGCTACCTATTAATAAGGAAAGCACAGGAACCAGACCATTGGTCCGTTCAGTCAGTAGCTCAAGCAAACGGCTGAGGTACTTCTCATTAACCCAGTCGAGGACAAAACGGTTCGGCGCATAGACACGAAGCTCGTCGCCTTCGGCTTCGACCTGCAGTGGACGGATCCAGGTGTTGAATTGCTGAGCAGGCAGCTCATCGCGCAGAAGCTCGACGCACTGCTGCCAAAGTTCCACAGACACGGACATCCCCTAAATCGCAAGGCGCGAGGCAAAAAACAGCCGTCATTGTAGCCGCCGAGGCTTGAGTTATCCACATGTAAGCTTGCTTATGAGCAAGGCGGAAAAAGGCTGTGGATAACCAATCATAAGCTCACGGGATAACCCAGGGTAAAACCCGGTGGAAAACCCTGCTGTGGGTAAAACGGCATTCCATCCTCAGCTTGTGGACGGGTTCCACACAGTTGCAGCACGCCTTTTCGACAGACTTACCCTTGGCTGAACAGCCCTAACCTGTTGGCCTTCAAGCACTTATGCACAGACCGATGACCAGCTAATAGCTACTAACATCACTAAACATCTTTAAATATTCTCTTCTTTATATTTCTTTATTCAGGAAAAGCCTGGTTGGAAATTGACCTGACCCTCGGGTTTCTCTAGAATTGCCGGTCTCTTAAAACGGGGGCCATTCCGGCCCGTAGTCGACCACCCAGGTACCGCACCATGAAACGTACTTTCCAACCCAGCACTATCAAACGCGCTCGCACCCACGGTTTCCGTGCTCGTATGGCCACCAAGAACGGCCGTGCTGTCCTGTCGCGTCGCCGCGCCAAGGGCCGTAAGCGTCTCGCCGTCTAAATTTCGGTCTTGTGGTGAGTCGAGACTTCAGTCGGGAAAAGCGTCTGCTAACCCCCCGACAATTCAAGGCAGTCTTCGACTCCCCTAGCGGCAAAGCTCCGGGCAAAAATGTCCTGCTGCTGGGGCGCAACAACGAACTTGATCACCCCCGACTGGGATTGGTGATCGGCAAGAAGAGCGTCAAGCTCTCTGTTGAGCGCAATCGTCTGAAACGTCAGATCCGCGAATCGTTCCGTCTCAATCAGGACAACCTGGTGGGATGGGACATCGTTGTGGTTGCGCGTAAAGGCCTTGGTGATCTGGAAAATATCGAACTGGCTCGCCAGTTTGGCAAACTCTGGAAACGCCTCGAACGCAGTAAGCCAAGCCCGGAAGCCGTCGCAACATCTGGGGTGAACGACAGTCCCCATGCGTAAACTGGCTTTGCTTCCTATCCAGTTTTACCGCTACGCCATCAGCCCCTTGATGGCCAGTCACTGTCGTTTCTACCCAAGCTGTTCTTGCTACGCGCTTGAAGCCATTGAACATCATGGCGTCATGCGCGGTGGCTGGCTGACTTTGCGTCGGCTTGGCCGCTGTCACCCGTGGAATCCCGGTGGCTATGACCCGGTTCCCTGCGTGAAAACCTCCCGTTCCTCTTCGATGGCCGAATAATCATGGATATTCAACGCTCGATCCTGATCGTCGCCCTGGCAATCGTGTCCTATATGATGGTTCTCCAGTGGAACCAGGACTACGGTCAAGCTGCCCTGCCGACAGAAATTGCCGCGACCAGCAGCACCGTACCCGGTTTGCCGGATACCACTGCCAACACTTCAACTCCAGCTGGCAGCGACGATATTCCGAGCGCCACTCCGGCTGTTGAGCCCAGCGCCATCAGTGCTGCACCGGCTGCAGCCAGCGATGAGCTGATTCGGGTGAAGACCGATGTGCTGGATCTGGCCATCGACCCGCGCGGTGGTGATGTGGTGCAACTGCGTTTGCCGCAGTACCCGCGTCGTCAGGATCGTCCGGATGTGCCGTTCCAGTTATTCGACAACGGTGGCGAGCGCACCTACCTGGCGCAGAGCGGTTTGATTGGCAGCAATGCACCGGACAAATCCAGCGGTCGTGCTCTTTGGAGCAGCGAACAGAAGAGCTATGAGTTGGCCGACGATCAGGACCAACTGCAGGTTGACCTCAAGCTCAGCGAAAACGGCGTCAATTACATCAAGCGCTTTACCTTCAAGCGTGGTCTAAACGCTGAATGTGCGGCCAAGGACCAACAGCAGAAGAAACCCGGCTGCGTTGATCCTTCGTCCTATCAGGTGACTGTCAGCTACCTGATCGACAACCAGAGTGGTCAGGCCTGGAGCGGCAATATGTTTGCCCAGCTCAAGCGTGATGGCAGCGACGATCCGTCCTCCACCACTGCTACTGGCACTGCGACCTACCTCGGTGGTGCACTGTGGACCAGCGAAGAGCCGTACAAAAAAGTGTCGATGAAAGACATCGACAAACAAGCCTTCAAAGAAACTGTTCAAGGAGGCTGGGTTGCCTGGCTACAGCATTACTTCGTCACTGCCTGGATCCCAAGCAAAGACAGCACTAACCAAGTACAGACCCGCAAAGACAGCCAAGGCAACTACATTGTCGGCTTTACCGGCCCGGCCATTCAGGTTGCTGCCGGCGCTCAGGGTGAAACCAGTGCAATTCTGTATGCCGGCCCGAAGCTACAAGGCCATCTGAAGACTCTGTCTCCAGGTCTTGAGCTGACTGTCGACTACGGTATTCTGTGGTTCCTGGCTCAACCGATCTTCTGGCTGCTGGAAGTTATCCACAACCTGCTCGGCAACTGGGGCTGGTCGATCATCATGTTGACCGTGATCATCAAGCTGATCTTCTTCCCGCTGTCCGCTGCCAGCTACAAATCCATGGCGCGCATGCGTGCCGTTGCACCGAAACTCGCTCAGCTGAAAGAGCAGCATGGTGACGATCGCCAGAAAATGTCCCAGGCGATGATGGAGCTGTACAAGAAAGAGAAGATCAACCCGTTGGGCGGCTGCTTGCCGATCCTGGTGCAGATGCCGGTATTCCTCGCACTCTACTGGGTGTTGCTGGAATCCGTGGAAATGCGCCAAGCACCGTGGCTGCTGTGGATAACCGACCTGGCGATCAAGGACCCGTACTTCATCCTGCCGATCATCATGGGCGCGACCATGTTTATCCAGCAGCAACTCAACCCGACGCCGCCGGACCCGATGCAAGCCAAGGTGCTGAAAATGATGCCAATCATCTTCACCTTCTTCTTCCTCTGGTTCCCGGCTGGTCTGGTGCTGTACTGGGTGGTCAACAACGTCTTGTCCATCGCTCAGCAGTGGTACATTACGCGCAAGATCGAAGCCGCAACCAAGGCCGCAGACGCCTAGCGGTGATTGCTTCTAAGCTGTAAAAAACGCCCCTTTTCAGGGGCGTTTTGCTATGTCGTATTCAGGAGAAGCGCATGCCCCCCGTTGTTGAAACCATTGCCGCCGTCGCTACCGCCCAGGGCCGGGGTGGCGTTGGCATCGTGCGTATTTCCGGGCCGCTGGCCGGCACATTGGCGCAGGCGATCTGCCAACGCGAGTTGCAGCCGCGTTACGCCCACTACGGGCCGTTCTACGCCGACGCCAAGCAGGTACTGGATGAAGGCCTGGCCCTGTACTTCCCCGGCCCCAACTCCTTTACCGGCGAAGACGTGCTGGAACTGCAGGGCCACGGCGGGCCAGTGGTGCTCGATCTGCTGCTGCGTCGCTGTGTACAACTCGGTGCACGCCTGGCACGCCCCGGCGAATTCAGCGAGCGCGCCTTTCTCAATGACAAGCTCGACCTGGCCCAGGCCGAGGCGATTGCCGACCTGATTGAAGCCAGTTCCGAACAGGCCGCGCGCAATGCCCTGCGCTCGCTGCAGGGCGAGTTCTCCCGCCGCGTACACGGCCTGACCGAGCGACTGATCAACCTGCGTATCTACGTTGAAGCCGCCATCGACTTTCCCGAAGAGGAAATCGACTTTCTCGCCAATGGCCACGTACTCAGCCTGCTCGATGGCGTGCGTGCTGACCTTTCCGGTGTGCTGCGTGAGGCCGGCCAAGGGGCCCTGCTGCGCGATGGCATGACCGTGGTGATCGCCGGCCGCCCCAATGCCGGCAAGTCCAGCCTGCTTAACGCCCTGGCCGGGCGCGAAGCGGCCATCGTCACCGAAATCGCCGGCACCACCCGTGACGTGCTGCGCGAACATATCCACATCGATGGTATGCCACTGCACGTAGTGGACACCGCCGGCCTGCGTGATACCGAGGATCAAGTTGAACGCATTGGCGTCGAGCGTGCGCTGAAGGCTATTGGCGAAGCTGATCGTATTCTTTTGGTTGTCGATGCTACGGCACCGGAAGCCGACGATCCCTTCGCTTTATGGCCGGAGTTTCTCGACCAGCGGCCTGATCCGGCCAAGGTCACCCTGATTCGCAACAAGGCTGACCTGTCTGGCGAGTCGGTGGTACTAGAGGTGTGCAATGACGGCCACGTGACCATCAGCCTGTCGGCCAAGTCGACTGAGGGCCTGGATCTACTGCGTGAACACCTGAAAGCCTGCATGGGTTACGAGCAAACCGCCGAGAGCAGCTTTAGCGCGCGCCGGCGTCACCTGGAGGCACTACGTCAGGCGGCCGCTCACCTTGAGCATGGTCATGCCCAGCTAACCCTGGCCGGCGCAGGCGAACTGCTCGCCGAAGACCTGCGCATGGCTCAGCAGACCCTGGGCGAAATCACCGGTGCATTCAGTTCCGATGACCTGCTGGGGCGAATTTTTTCCAGCTTCTGTATCGGTAAATAGGCGGGACGGCGCACCCCGTCTCACCTGTCAACACATCGCCTAACCCATCAGCTGCACGATATTTCTGATGGGTTGCGGCGCATCGAATCATGCCTGCATCCGCAATACCCTCTCTGCGTCTAATCCATCCTGCCCCCTGAAGTCCCAACTAATGCCGTTCGGGAAGGTCTTAGCCTGGGCGAAATAGGTACGGCCAAGCAATTATTTATCCACCTAAGCCCTGTGGAAAACCCGGCCTAAGCCCTGCCTATAACCCGGTGATAAAACGGAGGATAACCGCACTTGTGGATAACTACAGGTTTCATCCACAACTTGCGTACGGCAACTGAACAGGCAGATGGCAGGATCAGCACAGACTTTTTAAACGCTGAAAGCCTTTAATTCATTGCCCTGCAGCAATCTATCCACAGAAAAGCCGTTGCTAAGTAATAAACATATAAACAAGGCTTTATAAAAATTCTCTCTTTTATTCTTTATTAACCGAGCGACTTGCACACGGCCAAAACCAACTGGCTATTTTTTGTGCAAAAGGCTTCTTTCACACCAGCTAAATCCCTATACTTGCCGCCTTTCCCGCTTTTCAACCCAAAAAGCCCCCCATTTCTCAACAGGCACGAGGTGCGTGGTGGATTTCCCTTCCCGTTTTCAGGTGATCGTCATCGGCGGCGGTCATGCCGGTACCGAAGCTGCGTTGGCAGCTGCACGCATGGGGGTAAAAACCCTGCTGCTGACCCATAACGTGGAAACACTCGGGCAGATGAGCTGCAACCCGGCGATTGGCGGGATCGGCAAGAGCCATCTGGTCAAGGAAATCGACGCGCTCGGCGGTGCCATGGCTGAAGCCACCGACAAAGGTGGTATCCAGTTCCGTGTATTGAACAGCCGCAAGGGCCCAGCGGTACGCGCCACTCGTGCCCAGGCTGATCGTGTGCTGTACAAAGCTGCGATTCGCGAAACCCTGGAAAACCAGGCCAACCTGTGGATATTTCAGCAGGCAGCTGATGACCTGATCGTCGAAAACGACGAAGTCAAAGGCGTTGTCACCCAGATGGGCCTGCGCTTCCTCGCGGATTCCGTGGTGTTGACCACTGGCACCTTCCTCGGCGGACTTATCCACATAGGCCTGCAGAATTACTCAGGCGGTCGCGCTGGCGACCCACCTTCGATTGCCTTGGCACAACGTCTACGCGAGCTGCCGCTGCGCGTCGGTCGCCTGAAAACCGGGACGCCGCCCCGAATCGATGGCCGTTCGGTGGATTTCTCGGTGATGACCGAACAACCGGGCGACACGCCAACCCCGCTGATGTCGTTCCTCGGTCGCGCCGAACAGCAACCGCGTCAGATCAGCTGCTGGATCACCCACACCAATGCGCATACCCACGAAATCATCGCGGCCAACCTCGACCGTTCGCCGATGTATTCCGGAGTGATCGAAGGGGTCGGCCCGCGTTATTGCCCGTCAATCGAAGACAAGATCCACCGCTTTGCCGACAAGGACAGCCATCAGGTATTTATCGAGCCCGAAGGCCTGAATACCCATGAGCTGTACCCCAATGGCATTTCCACCTCGCTGCCGTTCGATGTGCAATTGCAGATCGTACGCAGCATCCAAGGGATGGAGAACGCGCATATCGTACGTCCCGGTTACGCCATCGAGTACGACTACTTCGATCCGCGTGACCTCAAGTACAGCCTGGAAACCAAGGTGATTGCCGGGTTGTTCTTCGCCGGGCAGATCAACGGTACCACCGGTTACGAAGAAGCCGGTGCACAAGGGTTGCTCGCCGGCTGCAACGCCGCGCTGCGCGCGCAGGGCAAGGACAGCTGGTGTCCGCGTCGCGATGAGGCCTATATCGGCGTACTGGTCGACGACCTGATTACTCTGGGTACCCAGGAGCCGTACCGCATGTTCACCTCGCGCGCCGAATACCGGCTGATCCTGCGCGAAGACAACGCCGATCTGCGCTTGACCGAGAAAGGCCGCGAGTTGGGACTGGTCGATGATGTGCGTTGGGCCGCGTTCGAAGCCAAGCGCGAAGCCATCGCGCAGGAAGAACAGCGCCTGAAAAGCACCTGGGTACGCCCGGGAACGACTCAGGGTGATGCGATTGCCGCCCACTTCGGTACGCCGTTGACCCACGAATACAACCTGCTCAACCTGCTGGCTCGCCCGGAGATCGATTACGCCGGATTGATCACCATCACCGGTGGTGGGGCGCAGGATCCTCAGGTGGCCGAACAGGTCGAGATCAAGACCAAGTACGCCGGTTATATCGATCGCCAGCAGGACGAAATCGCCCGTCTGCGCGC
Organism: Pseudomonas anguilliseptica; assembly: GCF_900105355.1. NCBI lineage: Bacteria > Pseudomonadati > Pseudomonadota > Gammaproteobacteria > Pseudomonadales > Pseudomonadaceae > Pseudomonas > Pseudomonas anguilliseptica. The sequence continues at coordinate 1,537,324 of NZ_FNSC01000001.1, read as the reverse complement.
CAGTGAAGACACCAAGCTGCCACTCGATATCGATTACGCGGGGATTTCCGGGCTGTCCAAGGAGATCCAGCACAAACTCGGCAACAGTCGTCCGGAAACTCTAGGCCAGGCCTCGCGCATTCCCGGCGTTACCCCGGCGGCGATTTCCCTGCTGCTGATCCATTTGAAAAAGCGCACTGCCGGTCAGCAGTTGGAGCACAGCGCCTGATGTCGTTGGTTACTGCACTTCACGCCGAAGAACTGAGCCAGGGCGCGCTTGAGCTGGGGGTCGAACTCAGCGCGCAGCAGCACGAACAGTTGCTGGCTTACCTGGCCCTGCTGATCAAGTGGAACAAGGCCTACAACCTCACCGCAGTGCGCGATCCGAATGAAATGGTTTCGCGCCATCTGCTCGACAGCCTGTCCGTGGTGCCTTTCGTCTTTGATGCTGGGGATAACTGGCTGGATGTGGGCAGTGGCGGCGGCATGCCGGGGATTCCCCTGGCCATCCTGTTTCCCGAGCGGCAGTTCACCCTGCTTGATTCCAACGGCAAGAAGACTCGCTTCCTGACTCAGGTGAAGCTGGAGTTGAAACTGGCCAACCTGCAAGTTATCCACAGCCGCGTCGAAGAGTTCCGACCAGACGTGCCGTTTGCCGGCATCTGCTCGCGGGCGTTCAGCTCACTGGAAGATTTCAGCAACTGGACCCGCCATTTGGGCGATGGCAATACCCAGTGGCTGGCGATGAAGGGTGTACATCCGGATGACGAGTTGCAGGCGCTGCCAGCGGACTTTCGTCTCACCGCCACGCATGTACTCAAGGTTCCCGGTTGCCAAGGTCAGCGCCATCTGTTGATACTGCGTCGCTCGGTTTAGGGGGAACGCAGCATGGCTAAGGTATTCGCAATCGCTAACCAGAAAGGCGGCGTGGGCAAAACCACCACCTGCATCAATCTGGCTGCCTCGCTGGTGGCGACCAAGCGCCGTGTGCTGCTGATCGACCTCGACCCCCAGGGCAATGCGACCATGGGCAGCGGTGTGGATAAACACGGCCTGGAGCATTCGATCTACGACGTGCTGATCGGCGAGTGCAACCTGGTTGAGGCCATGCAGTTTTCCGAGCACGGCGGCTACCAGCTACTGCCGGCCAACCGCGATCTGACCGCCGCCGAAGTCTCGCTGCTGGAAATGAAAATGAAGGAAAGCCGCCTGCGTTATGCACTGGCGCCAATCCGCGAGAATTACGATTACATCCTCATCGACTGCCCGCCGGCGCTGTCGATGCTGACGATCAACGCCCTAGTCGCTGCCGATGGGGTGATCATCCCCATGCAGTGTGAGTACTACGCGCTTGAAGGCTTGAGCGACCTGGTCAACAGCATTCAGCGCATTGCCGAACTGTTGAACCCCAAGCTGAAGATCGAAGGCCTGCTACGCACCATGTACGACCCGCGCATCAGCCTGACCAACGATGTGTCGGCGCAGCTCAAGCAGCACTTCCCAGACCAGCTCTACGACGTGGTCATTCCGCGTAACGTGCGCCTGGCAGAGGCGCCAAGCTTTGGCATGCCGGCGCTGGTGTATGACAAGCAATCCCGTGGTGCCATTGCCTATCTGGCGCTGGCCGGCGAATTGGTACGCCGCCAGCGCGCAAGTGCCCACACCGCAACCGCATAAGGAAATACCCATGGCTGTGAAAAAACGAGGACTGGGACGCGGTCTGGATGCCCTGTTGGGCGGCACCAGTGTCAGCGCCTTGCAGGAAGAGGCCGCGCAGGTCGACAGCCGTGAACTGCAATACGTGCCCCTGGACCTGATCCAGCGCGGTAAATACCAGCCGCGCCGTGACATGGACGCCACCGCCCTGGAAGAACTGGCGCAGTCGATCAAGGCCCACGGCGTGATGCAGCCGATTGTGGTGCGGCCGATTGGCGAAGGACGTTTCGAGATCGTCGCCGGTGAACGCCGCTGGCGTGCCAGTCAGCAGGCTGGTCTGGACAAGATCCCGGCCATGGTTCGCGAGCTGCCAGATGAAGCCGCCATCGCCATGGCGCTGATCGAGAACATTCAGCGCGAAGATCTCAACCCCATCGAAGAAGCCATGGCCTTGCAGCGGCTGCAGCAGGAGTTTCAGCTGACTCAGCAGCAGGTCGCCGATGCAGTGGGTAAGTCGCGGGTCACTATCAGCAACCTGCTGCGTCTGATTGCCCTGCCGGAAGAGATCAAAACCCTGCTGTCCCATGGCGATCTGGAAATGGGTCATGCCCGCGCCTTGCTCGGTTTGCCGGCCGAACAGCAGACCGAAGGTGCGCGACATGTTGTCGCACGCGGTCTTACCGTGCGCCAAACCGAAGCACTGGTGCGCCAGTGGTTGAACAGCAAAGAGAAGCCGGCGGCAGTGGTTAAAGCCGATCCGGACATCACCCGTCTGGAACAGCGCCTGGCTGAGCGCCTGGGCTCGCCAGTGCAGATCAAGCATGGGCAGAAAGGCAAAGGTCAGTTGGTGATCAGCTACAGTTCGCTGGACGAACTGCAGGGTGTGCTTGCCCACATTCGTTGAAACAATTGAGCGTGTAGCGACTAGTCGGAAATCACTACCCGACAGTTGAATGGGGGGGGAAGCCCCCCTATACTCTGCGCGCATTTCGTCGGCACAAAGTATGCCAAGTTATTGATTTCAGGTGCCGACGCCCGAGTTCAGCTTTCAGGAAAACAAGATGGACGTTCGCACGCCGAATCGCCTGCCCTTCCATCGTCTAGCTGTTTTCCCGGTACTGCTGGTGCAACTACTGGTACTGCTGTTGCTGGCACTGGTGTTGTGGCAGTGGCAAGGCTCAGTAGCAGGCTACTCCGGGTTGTGTGGTGGCCTGATTGCCTGGCTGCCGAATCTGTACTTTGCCCACAAAGCGTTCCGTTTCAGTGGAGCGCGGGCTGCTCAAGCCATCGTCCGGTCTTTTTATGCCGGTGAGGCGGGCAAACTGGTTTTAACGGCAGTGCTGTTTGCACTGACCTTTGCAGGTGTTAAACCTCTGGAACCGCTAGCAGTATTTGGTGTGTTCTTCCTGACCCAGTTGGTCAATTGGTTTTCGCCCCTGCTGATGAAAACAAGACTTTTAAGACCTTAGCGCTCGAGGGATATATGGCAGCAGCAGAAACCGCTTCGGGTTATATCCAGCATCACTTGACCAACCTGACCTACGGTCAGCACCCGGTCAACGGCTGGAGTTTCGCCCACAACGCAAAAGAAGCTCAGGAAATGGGCTTCTGGGCATTTCACGTTGATACCCTGGCGGTGTCTGTCGTGTTGGGCCTGTTCTTTATCCTGCTGTTCCGTGCCGCTGCTAAACGCGCCACTTCCGGACAACCGGGCAAGCTGCAGAACTTCGTTGAAGTCCTGGTCGAGTTCGTTGACGGCAGCGTCAAGGACACCTTCCATGGCCGCAACGCTCTGATCGCGCCGCTGGGTCTGACCATCTTTGTCTGGGTCTTCCTGATGAACTTCATGGACCTGATCCCGGTAGATTGGTTGCCAATGCTGGCGGCAAAAATCTCTGGCGACCCGCACCTGTACTTCCGCGTTGTGCCGACCACCGATCCAAACGCTACTCTGGGCCTGGCGCTGTCGGTATTCGCCCTGATCCTGTACTACAGCATCAAGGTCAAAGGCATCGGCGGTTTCATCGGTGAGCTGACCCTGCACCCGTTCGGCAGCAAGAACATCGTGGTTCAGGCCCTGTTGATTCCGGTCAACTTCCTGCTTGAGTTCGTCACCCTGATCGCCAAGCCGATTTCCCTGGCACTGCGACTGTTCGGCAACCTGTATGCCGGCGAGCTGATCTTTATCCTCATCGCGATCATGTTCGGCGGAGGTCTGCTGCTGGGCGCGCTGGGTGTTGCCCTGCAGTGGGCGTGGGCGGTGTTCCACATCCTGATCATCGTGCTGCAGGCGTTCATCTTCATGATGCTGACCATCGTCTACCTGTCGATGGCGCACGAAGACAACCACTAAGAGCGCCCCGGCGCTCGCAGTGGACGCCCGCAAGGGCAACCAGAAGTACCGATTTGCTTTACTGCTTTACCTTAGAAAACCTTAACCAATACGACATAAAAAGTCGGGAGGAAAGATGGAAACTGTAGTTGGTCTGACCGCTATCGCTGTAGCACTGCTGATTGGCCTGGGTGCCCTGGGTACCGCCATTGGTTTCGGCCTGCTGGGCGGCAAGTTCCTGGAAGGCGCTGCGCGTCAGCCGGAAATGGTTCCGATGCTGCAAGTGAAAATGTTCATCGTCGCTGGTCTGCTCGACGCCGTGACCATGATCGGTGTTGGTATCGCACTGTTCTTCACCTTCGCTAACCCGTTCCTGGCCCAAGTTCAGTAATCCTCAAATTTCTTGAGGTTATGAACGGACAACGAACGAGCGAGGTGTTGGCGTGAACATTAATGCAACCCTGATTGGCCAGTCCGTTGCCTTCTTCATCTTCGTGCTGTTCTGCATGAAGTACGTGTGGCCTCCGGTCATTACGGCTTTGCAAGAACGTCAGAAGAAGATCGCAGACGGCCTGGACGCTGCTAGCCGTGCGGCTCGTGACCTGGAGTTGGCCCAAGAGAAAGCGGGTCAGCAACTGCGCGAAGCCAAAGGCCAAGCAGCCGAAATCATTGAGCAAGCCAAGAAACGCGGTACGCAGATCGTCGACGAAGCCCGTGAACAGGCCCGTGTCGAAGCTGATCGTGTGAAGGCCCAGGCTCTGGCCGAGATCGAGCAGGAACTGAATGGTGTCAAAGACGCGCTGCGTGCCCAACTGGGTACCCTGGCCGTTAGCGGTGCCGAGAAGATCCTGGGCGCATCTATCGACCAAAACGCGCATGCGGAGCTGGTTTCCAAACTGGCAGCCGAAATTTAAGCGAGGGGCGCGATCATGGCAGAACTGACCACGCTGGCCCGACCTTACGCTAAGGCTGCCTTTGAGTATGCCCAGGCCCACCAGCAGCTGGCCAATTGGTCAGCCATGCTCGGCCTGGCTGCAGCGGTGTCGCAAGACGGCACCATGCAGAGCATGCTCAAGGCTCCGCGTTTGACGAGTACAGACAAGGCCACCACGTTCATTGACGTGTGTGGTGACAAGTTCGACGCCCAGGTACGCAATTTCATTCACATCGTCGCTGAAAACGATCGCCTGGCCCTGTTGCCACAGATCGTTGAGCTGTTCGAGCTGTACAAGGCCGAGCAGGAAAAGTCGATCGACGTGGACGTTACCAGTGCCTTCGCATTGAGCGATGAACAGCAAGACAAACTCGCCAAGGTTCTCAGTGCACGGCTCGGCCGAGAAGTGCGTCTGCACGCCGCGGAGGATGCCACCCTGATCGGTGGTGTCGTGATCCGCGCCGGCGACCTGGTTATCGATGGCTCAGTTCGTGGCAAACTCGCGAAGCTGGCCGAAGCATTGAAATCTTGAGTTTGAAGGGGCAGCAGAGCTATGCAGCAACTCAATCCTTCCGAAATTAGTGAAATCATCAAGGGGCGTATCGAGAAACTCGATGTCGCCTCTCAAGCCCGTAACGAAGGCACCATCGTGTCCGTCTCCGACGGTATCGTGCGCATTCACGGTCTCGCCGATGTGATGTACGGCGAAATGATCGAGTTCCCGGGCGGTGTCTACGGTATGGCACTGAACCTGGAGCAAGACTCCGTCGGTGCAGTTGTCCTGGGTGCCTATACCACCCTGGCCGAAGGCATGAGCGCCAAGTGCACCGGTCGTATCCTCGAAGTTCCGGTTGGTCCGGAACTGCTGGGTCGCGTCGTTGATGCACTGGGTAACCCAATTGACGGCAAAGGCCCGCTGAACAACGTCGCTACCGACGCTGTTGAAAAGGTTGCGCCGGGCGTGATCTGGCGTAAGTCGGTCGACCAGCCGGTACAGACCGGTTACAAGTCGGTCGATGCCATGATCCCGGTTGGCCGTGGCCAGCGTGAGCTGATCATCGGTGACCGTCAGATCGGTAAAACCGCTCTGGCCATCGACGCCATCATCAACCAGAAAAACAGCGGCATTAAGTGCGTCTACGTAGCTATCGGTCAGAAGCAATCGACCATCGCTAACGTGGTGCGCAAGCTGGAAGAAAACGGCGCGCTGGCTAACACCATCGTGGTCGCGGCTTCTGCTTCCGAATCCGCTGCACTGCAGTTCATTGCACCGTACGCCGGTTGCACCATGGGTGAGTTCTTCCGCGACCGCGGTGAAGATGCGCTGATCGTTTATGACGATCTGTCCAAGCAAGCAGTGGCTTACCGCCAGATTTCCCTGCTGCTGCGCCGTCCACCAGGCCGTGAAGCCTACCCAGGCGACGTGTTCTATCTCCACAGCCGTCTGCTGGAGCGCGCTTCCCGCGTTTCCGAAGAGTATGTTGAGAAGTTCACCAATGGCGCCGTGACTGGCAAGACCGGTTCCCTGACCGCTCTGCCGATCATCGAAACCCAGGCTGGCGACGTTTCCGCGTTCGTTCCGACCAACGTGATCTCGATCACCGACGGTCAGATCTTCCTGGAATCGGCCATGTTCAACTCGGGTATCCGTCCTGCGGTCAACGCCGGTATTTCGGTATCCCGCGTGGGTGGTGCTGCACAGACCAAGATCATCAAGAAGCTCTCCGGTGGTATCCGTACCGCTCTGGCTCAGTACCGTGAACTGGCGGCATTCGCCCAGTTTGCGTCTGACCTGGACGAAGCCACCCGTAAGCAACTTGAGCACGGTCAGCGCGTTACTGAGCTGATGAAGCAGAAGCAATATGCGCCAATGTCGATCGCTGACATGTCGCTGTCGCTGTATGCCGCCGAGCGTGGTTTCCTGGTCGATATCGAAGTCGCCAAGATTGGTGCATTCGAGCAGGCCCTGATTGCTTACTTCAACCGGGATCACGCCGCACTGCTGGCGAAGATCAACGAGAAGGGTGACTTCAATGACGACATCGATGGCCAGCTGAAAGCCGGTATCGAGAAGTTCAAGGCCACCCAAACCTGGTAAGCCGCAGCGGGGGCCGTGAGGTCCCCGCTTGCTAACCCGATAGGTGTCAAATGGCAGGCGCAAAAGAGATTCGCAGCAAGATTGCGAGCATCAAAAGCACGCAGAAGATCACCAGCGCCATGGAAAAGGTGGCGGTCAGCAAAATGCGCAGAGCACAAATGCGCATGGCTGCTAGCCGTCCCTACGCGGAGCGTATCCGCCAGGTGATTGGTCATCTGGCCAACGCCAACCCGGAATACCGTCACCCGTTCATGATCGAGCGCGAAGTAAAGCGCGTAGGTTATGTCGTGGTGAGCTCGGACCGTGGTCTGTGTGGTGGTCTGAACACCAACCTGTTCAAGGCTCTGGTCAAAGACATGGCGAGCAATCGCGAGCAAGGCGTAGAGATTGATCTCTGCGTAGTTGGCAGCAAGGGTGCGGCATTCTTCCGCAACTTTGGTGGCAACATCGTTGCTGCGATCAGCCACCTGGGCGAAGAACCGTCGATCAATGATCTGATCGGTAGCGTCAAGGTAATGCTCGATGCCTACCTCGATGGTCGCATCGATCGTTTGTCCGTGGTCTCGAACAAGTTCATCAATACCATGACTCAAAAGCCGACAGTGGAGCAGTTGATTCCGCTGGTGGCCGATCCGGATAAAGAACTCAAGCACCACTGGGATTACCTGTACGAACCCGACGCCAAAGAGCTGCTGGACGGCTTGATGGTGCGTTACGTGGAGTCGCAGGTGTACCAGGCAGTGGTTGAGAACAACGCGGCTGAACAAGCGGCCCGGATGATCGCGATGAAGAACGCCACCGACAACGCTGGCGATATCATCAAAGACCTGCAGTTGGTTTACAACAAGGCACGTCAGGCAGCGATCACCCAGGAAATTTCGGAAATCGTCGGCGGCGCTGCCGCGGTTTAAGCACGGTTCAAATATTCAGAGGAACCAAAGATGAGTAGCGGACGTATCGTTCAAATCATCGGCGCCGTTATCGACGTGGAATTCCCGCGTGATCAAGTGCCGAGTGTTTATGAAGCGCTGAAAGTAGTCGGCGCCGAAACCACCCTGGAAGTTCAGCAGCAGCTGGGCGACGGCGTGGTACGTACCATTGCGATGGGTTCGACCGAGGGCCTCAAGCGTGGCCTGAGTGTCGGCAGCACTGGCGCAGGTATCCAGGTACCGGTTGGGGTGAAAACCCTGGGCCGTATCATGGACGTGCTGGGCAACCCAATCGACGAAGCTGGCCCGATTGGCGAAGAAGAGCGTTGGGGTATTCACCGTGCCGCGCCTTCCTACGCTGAACAAGCTGGCTCCAACGAGCTGCTGGAAACCGGCATCAAGGTTATCGACCTGGTTTGCCCGTTCGCCAAGGGCGGTAAAGTCGGTCTGTTCGGTGGTGCCGGTGTAGGCAAAACCGTAAACATGATGGAACTGATCCGTAACATCGCCATCGAGCACAGCGGTTATTCCGTGTTCGCCGGTGTGGGTGAGCGTACTCGTGAGGGTAACGACTTCTACCACGAGATGAAGGACTCCAACGTTCTCGACAAGGTAGCCCTGGTTTACGGTCAGATGAACGAGCCACCAGGCAACCGTCTGCGCGTAGCACTGACCGGCCTGACCATGGCCGAGAAGTTCCGTGACGAAGGTCGTGATGTTCTGTTCTTCGTGGACAACATCTACCGCTACACCCTGGCCGGTACTGAAGTATCCGCACTGCTCGGCCGTATGCCGTCGGCAGTGGGTTATCAGCCGACCCTGGCCGAAGAAATGGGCGTTCTGCAAGAACGTATTACTTCGACCAAGACCGGTTCGATCACCTCGATCCAGGCCGTATACGTACCTGCGGACGACCTGACCGACCCAAGCCCGGCGACCACCTTCGCCCACTTGGACGCCACCGTTGTACTGTCCCGTGACATCGCTTCCCTGGGTATCTACCCAGCGGTCGATCCACTCGACTCTACGTCGCGCCAGCTGGACCCGATGGTTATCGGCCAGGAGCACTACGACACCGCTCGCGGCGTGCAGTACGTACTGCAGCGCTACAAAGAGCTGAAGGACATCATCGCGATTCTGGGTATGGACGAACTGTCCGAAGCAGACAAGCAACTGGTATCCCGTGCTCGTAAGATCCAGCGCTTCCTGTCCCAGCCGTTCTTCGTGGCCGAAGTCTTCACCGGTTCGCCAGGCAAGTACGTTTCCCTGAAGGACACCATTGCCGGCTTCAGCGGCATTCTGAAAGGTGACTACGATCACCTGCCAGAGCAGGCGTTCTACATGGTTGGCAGCATCGAAGAAGCTGTCGAGAAAGCGAAGAAACTGTAATCACCCGTGCGCCCGGCAACGGGCGCTTACGATCTGCCGATACGCGTAGTAGTGTGTAGGCAGATCGATACGTGAGGTTAGACATGGCTATGACAGTCCATTGCGACATCGTCAGCGCAGAAGGCGAGATCTTCTCCGGTCTGGTCGAGATGGTGATTGCGCACGGTAACCTGGGTGATCTCGGTATCGCTCCAGGCCACGCGCCGCTGATCACCGACCTCAAACCGGGTCCGATTCGTCTGGTCAAGCTGGGTGGCGAAACCGAGGTGTTCTACATCTCCGGCGGCTTCCTCGAAGTTCAGCCGAGTGTGGTGAAAGTTCTCGCCGATACCGTGCAGCGTGCTGCCGATATCGATGAAGCTGCTGCTCAGGAGGCCCTCCGGGCTGCCGAGAAAGCCTTGAATGAGAAAGGCGCGGAGTTCGACTACGGTTCCGCTGCTGCTCACCTGGCCGAGGTCGCGGCTCAGCTGCGTACCGTTCAGCAGTTGCGCAAGAAGTTCGGCGGTTAATTCCGGCGCTTCATCGCAAACGAGTAAAAGGGTAGCCTTGGCTACCCTTTTTCTTTGCCTGCTGTTTTTACCTTTTCAGTGGGTCGGGCTAGGGATTTAGCCCGCCTTCGTCTGCCTGGAATCTGCTCTTATGTCGCTCGATATCGTTATCCTCGCCGCCGGCCAAGGCACCCGCATGCGTTCCGCCTTGCCGAAAGTCCTGCACCCGGTTGCCGGCAAGTCCATGCTTGGTCATGTGATCGACACTGCCCGCCTGCTTAAACCACAAGGCATTCACGTGGTGATCGGTCATGGCGCGGAGCGGGTGCGTGAGCAACTGGTAGCGGATGACCTGAATTTCGTGCTGCAGAGTGAGCAACTGGGCACCGGCCATGCGGTTGCCCAAGCATTGCCGGCATTGAGCGCCGAGCGTGTGCTGATTCTTTACGGCGATGTGCCGCTGATCGAAGTGGACACCCTGCAGCGCCTGCTGCAACAAGTCAGCGAGCAACAGCTTGGTCTGTTGACCGTTAACCTGAACGATCCAACCGGTTACGGCCGCATCGTCCGCGATGAGCAGGGCGTGGTGAAAGCTATCGTCGAGCACAAGGACGCCAGCGCCGAGCAGCGCCTGATCCGTGAAGGCAACACCGGCATCCTCGCCGTACCGGGGAAGAAACTGGGCGACTGGCTGGGTCGTCTGTCCAACAGCAACGCCCAGGGCGAGTACTACCTCACCGACGTGATCGCCATGGCGGTGGCCGATGGTCTGGTCGTCGCTACTGAGCAGGCGGCTGACGAAATGGAAGTGCTGGGCGCCAATGACCGCATCCAGCTTGCGCAACTGGAGCGCCACTATCAGTACCGCGCCGCGCGCCGTTTGATGGTGCAGGGCGTGACCCTGATCGATCCGGCGCGTTTCGATCTGCGCGGCGAAGTCACGGTAGGCCGCGATGTGTCGATCGATATCAACGTGATCCTCGAAGGCCAGGTGGTGATCGAAGATGGTGTGCAGATCGGGCCGAACTGCGTGATCAAGAACTCGGTCCTGCGCAAAGGCGCCATCGTCAAAGCCAACAGCCATCTGGAAGGGGCTGAAGTGGGCGAGGGTGCCGATTGCGGCCCGTTCGCCCGCCTGCGTCCGGGTTCCGTGCTGGGCGCCAAAGCGCATGTGGGTAACTTCGTCGAACTGAAGAACGCCAAAATGGGCGAGGGCGCCAAGGCCGGGCACCTGTCTTATCTGGGCGACGCCGAAATCGGCGCACGGACCAATATCGGCGCCGGCACTATCACCTGCAATTACGACGGTGCCAACAAGTTCAAGACCGTACTCGGTGAGGACGTGTTTATCGGCTCCAACAGCGCCCTGGTTGCCCCGGTGACGCTGGGTGATCGCGCCACCACCGGCGCCGGTTCGGTGATTACCGGCGATGTGCCGGATAACACCCTGGCCGTTGGCCGCGCCAAACAGCGCAATATCGAGGGCTGGAAACGCCCAACCAAGAAGAGCTGATGGAGTTGGCAAGGATGCCGTTACGCAAACGCTGGATAATTCCGGCGCTGTTTCTTGCCTGGGCCGTGCTGCCGGAATGGCCGCAGATCCCGGTGCAGGGCGCCAGTAGCCGCGACTGGCATCCGCGCACCTTCTGGTTTGAACCCTGGGGCCGCTCCGGCGTACACAAGGGCATCGATATCTTCGCCAAACAGGGCACGCCAGTGCTTTCTGCCAGCTATGGCGTGGTGCTGTTTCGTGGTGAGCTCGCGCAGGGCGGCAAAGTGGTGGTCGCCCTCGGGCCGAAATGGCGCATGCATTACTACGCTCATCTAGACACCATCGACGCCTACCCAGGCCAGCTGTTGCTGGCGGGCAGTCAGCTGGGCTCGGTGGGCGATACGGGTAACGCCCGAGGCAAACCGGCGCATCTGCATTACTCGATTGTCAGCCTGTTACCGCTGCCTTGGCGGGCGGACGAATCGACCCAAGGCTGGAAGAAGATGTTTTATCTGGACCCCAACCAGCTCCTGCAAACGCGCTGAATTGGCCTGCGCATACTCGGCCTACGTCGATTTCCGCTTGACGTAATCCTTCGGTTAGGTTTTGATTCGCGCAATTATCTTTCGAATCGAAACTTAGCATGTCGAAACGCAACACGCCGCAACGTCGCCACACCATTCTTGCCCTGCTCGCCGAGCAAGGCGAGGTGAGTGTGGATGAGCTGTCAAAGGCGTTTGCTACTTCTGAAGTGACCATTCGCAAAGACCTCGCCGCGCTAGAAAAGAGCGGCCTGTTACTGCGTCGCTACGGCGGTGCGGTACCCATGCCGCAGGAGCTGATCAGCGACAGCCAGCCCGTCTCGCAGTACAAGCAGGCCATCGCCCGTGCCGGTGTGGCGTGCATTCGCGAACATGCGCGGATCATCATCGACAGCGGCACCACCACCGCGGCGATGATCCCGCAACTCGGGCACAAGCCTGGTCTGGTGGTGATGACCAACTCCATCAACGTCGCCCGTGCCATTGGCGAATTGGAGCATGAGCCGGTATTGCTGATGACCGGTGGCACCTGGGACCCGCATTCCGAGTCGTTTCAGGGCCAAGTCGCTGAGCAGGTGCTGCGTTCCTACGATTTCGACCAATTGTTTATCGGTGCCGATGGCATCGACCTCGCGCGCGGCACTACCACCTTCAATGAATTGCTTGGGCTCAGCCGGGTTATGGCTGAGGTGGCGCGCGAAGTTGTGGTCATGGTCGAGAGTGACAAAATCGGCCGTAAGATTCCTAACCTGGAGCTGCCCTGGAGCAGTATCCATACTTTAATAACCGATGAGCGCCTCAGTCCCGAGGCCCGTGAACAATTGACCGCACGCGGGATCAAGCTGATCTGCGCCACTGTGGACGCTTAAGGAGAAGAGTATGTGTGGGATCGTAGGCGCAATCGCTGAACGCAACATCACCGCTGTGCTGGTTGAAGGCCTTAAGCGCCTGGAATACCGCGGCTATGACAGCGCTGGTGTAGCGCTGCTGACTGATCACAAAGGTCTCGACCGCCGCCGCCGAGTGGGTAAGGTCAGTGAACTGGAGCAGGCGCTGAGTGCCGAACCGCTGGCCGGTCGCCTGGGTATTGCCCATACCCGCTGGGCCACCCATGGCGCGCCAAGCGAGCGCAATGCCCACCCGCATTTCTCCGGTCACGAGCTGGCTGTGGTGCACAACGGCATTATCGAAAACCACGAAGAACTGCGCGCCGAGCTCAAGGGCCTGGGCTACGTGTTCAGCTCCGATACCGACACCGAAGTGATCGTGCATTTGCTCGATCACATCCTTAAAACAGAGGGCGATTTGACGGTGGCACTGAAAGCGGCCGTCAAGCAACTGCACGGTGCTTATGGCCTGGCCGTGATCAGCGCCAAACAGCCAGATCGCCTGCTTGCTGCGCGCAGCGGCAGCCCGCTGGTGATTGGCTTGGGCTTGGGTGAGAACTTCCTGGCGTCTGACCAGTTGGCCCTGCGTCAGGTCACCGACCGTTTTATGTACCTGGAAGAAGGCGATATCGCCGAGATCCAGCGCGACAGCGTGCAGGTCTGGGATGTCACCGGCCAGTCGGTCGTGCGTGAAAGCGTGCAGTACCACGAAGGTGCCGAGGCCGCCGAAAAAGGCGAGTACCGCCACTTTATGCTCAAGGAAATCTTCGAGCAGCCCAAAGTCGTGCAGCGCACCCTCGAAGGTCGCCTGGGGTCGGACCACGTTCTGATTCAGGCTTTTGGCCCACAGGCCGCTGAGCTTTTCGCCAAGGTGCGCAATGTACAGATCGTCGCCTGCGGCACCAGTTACCACGCCGGTATGGTGGCCCGTTATTGGCTGGAAGGCCTGGCGGGTATCCCCTGCCAGATCGAAGTAGCCAGCGAGTTCCGCTACCGCAAGGTGGTGGTACAACCGGACACCCTGTTTGTCAGCATCTCCCAATCCGGTGAAACCGCTGACACCTTGGCTGCCCTGCGTAACGCCAAGGAAAATGCACCGGAGAAGGGCGGCTATCTGGCTAGTTTGGCCATCTGCAACGTCGGCATCAGCTCGTTGGTGCGCGAATCTGACCTGACCCTGCTGACCCAGGCAGGCCCGGAAATTGGCGTGGCTTCAACCAAAGCCTTTACCACTCAGCTGGTGGCACTGATGCTGCTGACCCTGTCTCTCGGCCAGGTGCGCGGCACCTTGGATAAAGCCCTTGAAGCAGAGTTGGTCGATGAACTGCGTCGCTTGCCGGCGCGTTTGGTTGAAGCATTGGCCATGGACAGTGTGGTGGAGAAAGTCTCCGAGCTATTCGCAGACAAGCACCACAGCCTGTTCCTCGGTCGTGGCACGCAGTACCCGGTAGCGATGGAGGGTGCACTCAAGCTCAAGGAAATTTCCTACATCCACGCCGAGGCCTACCCAGCCGGTGAGCTAAAGCACGGGCCTTTAGCACTGGTGGACAGCAATATGCCGGTGGTCACCGTGGCACCCAACAACGAACTGCTGGAAAAGCTCAAATCCAACCTGCAGGAAGTGCGCGCCCGTGGCGGCGAGCTGCTGGTGTTTGCCGACGAGCAGGCCGGCATGCGCGATGGTGAAGGCACCCACGTGGTGAACATGCCGCATATCCACGATGCCCTTGCCCCGATCCTGTACACCATTCCGCTGCAACTGTTGTCGTACTACGTCGCCTTGCTCAAAGGCACCGACGTCGACCAGCCGCGCAATCTGGCCAAGAGCGTAACGGTTGAGTAAGCAGGAGCCAGCCTATGCGGCGTGATCTTAAGGAATAAAGTCTGTTCGAAATGAATAAAGTCTGTTCGAGCCAGAAATGGCTCGAACCCGTTTATCTCTCCTTTCTATGTTGTTGGCTTTCTTGGCGCGTCGCTGGCGCAGATTACCGGCCTGTTCGTACCGCTGACGGTGATGCTGCTGTGTTTCATCATGGGCCTGCAGAACGCGCTGATTACTAAGCTCTCCAGGGCGGAAATCCGTACCACCCATATCACCGGAATCATCACTGACATCGGTATCGAGCTAGGCAAGCTGTTCTATTGGAATCGCACGCGTGGCCCTGATATCGCTCGGGTGATGGCCGACCGCCAACGCCTGCGGGTGCTCAGCCTGTTGGCGCTGTACTTCTTCCTCGGTGGGGTGCTCGGCGCATTGGGTTTCAACCACCTGGGTTATATCGCCACCGTGCCGCTGGCCTTGCTGCTGGTGTTATTGGCCAGTGTGCCGGCGCTGGATGATCTGCTGCTGCTCACGCGGCGCGTATTGCGTCGATAAGCTTGGCCGGCTCCCCGCGGCTCAGTCTTCTGCCGGTCTGAACAGGTGCCGATGCTCGGCGTTGTACAGCGCCGAGTCGGCGAACTGTTCGGCGTGCAGCACGCGGCCGACGAGAATCAGCGCGGTGCGGCGAAAGCCCTTCGCGCGTACCTGTTCCTCAATGGTGGCGAGGGTGCCGCTGACCCAATCTTGATCAGGCCAGCTGGCGCGGTGCACGACGGCAATCGGGCAATCCGCGCCATAATGCGGCAGCAGCTCAGTGACGATTTTGCTCAGGTGCACCACGCCCAGGTGGATAGCCATGGTCGCGCCATGGCGGGCCAGATCGTGCAGATGCTCACCCGCCGGCATCTCCGACTTGCTCGCATAGCGGGTGAGAATCAGCGTTTGTGATACCTCGGGCAGGGTTAGTTCGCTTTCCAGCAAGGCAGCGCAGGCCGCGGTGGCCGTCACCCCGGGGATGATCTCGAAGGCAATGCCCAGCCGGCGCAGGTGGCGGATCTGCTCGCCAATCGCGCCATACAGCGAGGGGTCGCCGGAGTGCACGCGGGCCACATCCTGGCCTTTGCCGTGGGCCTGGCGGATCAGTTCGATGATTTCATCCAGGTGCAGCTCGGCGGTGTTGATCACCTGCTCAGCGCTATGGCCTTGTAGTACGGCCTCGGGCACCAGCGAGCCGGCATAGAGAATCACCGGGCAGCTGCGCAGCAGGCGCTGGCCCTTGACGGTGATCAGCTCGGGGTCGCCGGGGCCGGCGCCGATAAAGTAGACGGTCATGACAAATCCTTGGGCGCAATCGACGCCAGCGCACAGGTGGCGCTGGCGTTGCGGGTTTTTTCGCCGAGCAGACGCGCCGGTTGGCCGCCCAGCCGTTCAGCCAGGGTCAGGGCGCAGGGTTCGGCGACGGCGGGGCTGCCGGTGGCGGCCAGGGTGAGCGGCGAGCCTTGCACGAGGTGTTGATAGGGCTGCAGTTCTTCTGCGCTGAAGCAGTTCAGCTGCAGACCCAGGCGCTGAGCCAGTGCCAGCAGGCTCGGCTCGTCGCGTTTATGCGCGATGCTGGCCAATCCGGCCAGGTTATCCACAGTCAGGCCATACGCCTGCAGGCTGTGAATCAGCAATGTGGATAAATCTTCAACGCTGCAGCCGCTGCGGCAGCCAAGCCCGGCGACCACTTGAATGATGGCCGCGGGACGAGTATCGGCAGGGCTGGGCATCATCTAATAGCGCTCGGTGTGTGCGGCGGCGTAGCTCACCATGGCGGCCGGCAGTGGTCAACCGCGATTGACCGGCCGCCATGGCCTGCGTAGCCTTGTCGCGTTCGAGGTTCTTCGTGGGCATGCCCATGAAGCTAAGAGGGAACAGGGTGAATGCCCTGGCTGCCCCCGCAACTGTGAACGGTCCAAAGCCCTTCGATACACCACTGCCGTACGGCGGGAAGGTAGAAGGGTGGCGCAACGCGCAGACCGTGAGCCAGGAGACCTGCCTCGTCGCGTTTTCGACAACCGGGCGGGGTGATCCGGTGGTGTTGGCTGACAGCCCCGTGGCTGTCATGTCTGTGCCGCCTCCTGCTCGTCTTTCTATCGACGTCACGCAGGACTCGCCATGCAAACCCTCGCCAAACTTCCCGTCACCATCGTTACCGGCTTCCTCGGCGCCGGAAAAACCACCCTGTTGCGGCATATGCTCGGCCACGCCGACGGGCGGCGTATCGCGGTGATCGTCAACGAGTTCGGCGAGCTGGGCATCGACGGCGAAATCCTCAAGCAGTGCTCCATCGGCTGCAGCGAAGAAGAAGCCAACGGGCGCATCTTCGAACTGGCCAACGGTTGCCTGTGCTGCACCGTGCAGGAAGAGTTCTTCCCAGTGATGCGCGAGCTGGTGGCGCGGCGTGGCGAACTCGACCATATCCTTATCGAAACGTCGGGATTGGCGTTGCCCAAGCCGCTGGTGCAAGCCTTTAACTGGCCGGAAATCCGCAACGCCTGCACCGTCGATGCGGTGATCACCGTGGTCGACAGCCCTGCCGTGGCCGCCGGCACCTTCGCCGCCTTCCCCGATCAGGTCGATGCGCAGCGCAAGCTCGACCCTAATCTGGATCACGAATCGCCGCTGCACGAGCTGTTCGCCGACCAGCTGGCCAGCGCCGACCTGGTGATTCTCAACAAGGCCGACCTGCTCGATGCCGCCGCCCTGGCTGCGGTGCGCACTGAAGTGGCGGAAGAGCTGCCGCCGGCGGTGAAAATCATCGAAGCCCATGGCGGCGAGCTGCCGCTGGACGTGCTGCTGGGCCTGAACTGCGAGACCGAGCTGCATATCGAGGGCCGCAAGACCCACCATGACCTGGAAGGCCATGAAGACCACGATCACGACGAATTCGCCTCGTTCCACGTGGAACTGCCTGAGGCCGAGGAGGCCCGTCTGCTGCAAGCGCTGAAGGAGGCCGTCAGCAAACACGGCATCCTGCGCATTAAGGGCTTTGCGGCGATTCCCGGCAAACCGATGCGCCTGCTGCTGCAGGGCGTTGGTCAACGTTTCGACAAACACTTCGACCGCACCTGGCAGGCCGATGAGCCGCGCATCACCCGCCTGGTGGTGATTGGCCAGACCCTGGATCAGGCCGCTATCGAAGCCGAACTGCAAGCCGCGCTGGCCTAAATATGTGGGAGGGGCTTTAGCCGCGAGCCTTATAAGGCCTGTCGCGGCTAAAGCCCCTCCCACGGTGAATTGCCATGCATCTATTGCGCACCCAGCCCGGCAGCCAGCTGCCGGTCGATAGCATTGCCGATCTCGGCCAGACCCCGGCCGAGCTGGTGATTCTCTGCACCGGAGATTCGCACCTGTCGCTGCTGGCCGAAGCGGCGCGCCAGTTGCCGGCGGATTACCCCAGCCTGCGCCTGGCCAGCCCGGCGCAGCTGAGCAATCACGCCTCGGTGGACTTCTACGTCGAGCAGGTGCTGCAGCACGCCAAGGTGATTTTGATCTCGGTGCACGGCGGCGTCAGCTACTGGCGCTACGGCATCGAGCGCGTGGTCGAACTGGCCGAGCGCGGCGCGCGGGTGATTATGGTGCCGGGCGACGACAGCCCTGATCCCGAGCTGATGGGCCTCAGCAATGTCGATAGCGAGAGCGCCCACAGGCTCTGGCAGTTTCTGCGGCAGGGCGGCGCGGGCAATGCGTTGCAGCTATTTAACTGCATCGCCAGCGAGTGGCTACAGCGCGAGTATTCTTGGGTAGAACCACAGCCGCTGCCGCGCGTGGGCCTGTATCACCCGCAGTTGGCCAATCCAAGCCTGGCCGATTGGCAAGCCAGCTGGCAGGCCGATGCGCCGGTGGCGGCGCTGCTGTTCTACCGCACCCAGGTGCAGGCGGCGAATACCGGGTTTATCGATCAGTTTTGCCAGCGGCTGCAGGCCCAGGGGCTTAATCCACTGCCGATTGCCGTGGCCAGCCTCAAGGAGGCGGCCTGTCTGACCCAGGTCGAGGACTGGCTGGAGCAAGCCGATGCCCGCCTGATTATCAATACCACCGCCTTTGCCCTGTCTAACCCGGAAGCGCCAAGCGCGCGACCATTCCGCCGCGATATCCCGGTACTGCAGGCCATCTGCGCGCTGGATAACCACGAGCAGTGGCAAGCCAATGCCCAGGGCCTGGGTTCGCGTGACCTGGCCATGCATATCGTGCTGCCCGAGCTGGATGGCCGGCTGATTACCCAGCCGATCAGCTTCAAGGGCCTGGCCTGGCGCAGCGAGCGCAGCCAGAGCGATGTGGTCTGTTACCAGCCGCACCTGCCGGGCATGGATCTTGTCGCCGAGCTGGCGCGCAACTGGATGGCCCTGGCGCACAAAGCCAACGCCGATAAGCGTATCGCCCTGATCCTCGCCAACTACCCGACCCGCGACGGCCGTATCGGCAATGGCGTCGGTCTGGACACCCCGGCGGCGGCGCTAAATATTCTCAAGGCGCTGCAACAGCAGGGCTATCCGGTTGAAGGCTTGCCCGATAGCGGCACCGCGCTGATCCACCAGCTGCTTGGCGGCGTGACCAATGATCTGGACAGCCTCGACGCACGTCCCTGCGCCCAGAGCCTGGCGCTGGACGAGTACCTGGCGTTCTTTCACAGCCTGCCGGCAGCCAACCAGCAGGCGGTGCGCGAACGCTGGGGCGAACCGCAAAGCGACCCGATGTTCCGCGGCGGTCGGCTGATGATCGCCGGCCTGCGCTTTGGTTTTACCTTTGTCGGCATCCAGCCGGCACGCGGTTATCAGCTGGACGCGGCGGCGGTGTATCACGACCCCGATCTGGTGCCACCGCACGGCTATCTGGCGTTTTATTGCTGGATTCGTAGGGCATTTGCGGTGAACGCCGTCATTCACGTGGGCAAACACGGCAATCTGGAATGGCTGCCGGGCAAGAGCGTCGGCCTGTCCGCGCAGTGCTGGCCGAGCGCGATTCTCGGCCCGTTGCCGAATATTTACCCCTTTATCGTCAATGATCCGGGCGAGGGCGCGCAGGCCAAGCGCCGTACTCAGGCGGTGATTATCGACCACCTGATGCCGCCGCTGACCCGTGCCGAAATCTACGGCCCGCTGCGCGATCTGGAGCGCCTGGCCGACGAATACTACGAAGCCAGCCAGCTCGACCTGCGCCGCGCCGCCGAGCTGCGTGGCGAGATTCTGCTCAAGGTGCGCGAGGCCAGCCTCGACCGCGAGCTGGGCCTGCAACTCAATGAAGACCCCAACAGTTGGCTGCCGCAGCTGGATGCCTACTTGTGTGACTTGAAGGAATCGCAGATCCGCGATGGCCTGCACGTATTCGGCGAATCACCGGCCGGCACTCTGCGCCGCGACACCCTACTGGCGCTGCTGCGCATTCCCCGTGGCGACGGCCAGGGCGGCAACGCCAGCCTGCTGCGCGCCCTGGCTCGCGATCTGCAGCTGGGTTTCGATCCGCTCGACTGCGACATGGCTGCACCCTGGCAGGGACCGCGCCCGGCGCTGTTGCAGCGCCTGAGCATCGAGCCTTGGCGCAGCGCCGGTGATACCCGTGAACGCTTGGAACTACTGGCCTTGCAGCTGATTAGCGCGGCGGATTTTGAATCCGTTGGTGTGGAAAGTAGCCAGGTGCTGCAGCGTTTGCGTGAGCAGATCGCGCCGCTGCTGGATGCCTGCGGCGATGCAGAAATGCACGGTTTGCTCGCGGCGCTAAGCGGGCGCTTCGTGCCTGCCGGGCCGAGTGGCGCGCCGAGTCGCGGGCGGCTGGATGTGCTGCCCACCGGGCGCAATTTCTACAGCGTCGATGTGCGCAACCTGCCCACGCCGACCGCCTGGCGCATCGGCGTGCAGGCGGCGGATCGGCTGCTGGAGCGGCATCTGCAGGACCACGGCGACCACCTGCGTCAGCTTGGCCTGTCGATGTGGGGCACGGCGACCATGCGCACCGGCGGCGACGATATGACCCAGGCCCTGGCGCTGATGGGCGTGCGCCCGGTGTGGCAGGCCGGCAGTCAGCGCGTCGAGCGTTTCGAGGTGCTGCCACTGGCGCAACTCGGCCGCCCGCGCGTGGACGTGACCCTGCGCGTGTCCGGCTTCTTCCGCGATGCCTTTAGCAACCTGATCCGCCTGTTCGACGACGCGGTGCAGGCGGTGGTTGATCTCGATGAGCCGGAAGAGATGAATCCACTGTCGGCGCGGGTCTGGCGTGAGTCGCTGACTTTGCAGGACAGCGGCCTGGATGAACAGGAGGCACGCAAACAGGCCGGTTGGCGAGTATTTGGCTCTAAACCCGGCGCCTATGGCGCGGGCGTGCAGAACGCCATCGAAGAACGCCTGTGGCAAACCCGCGAGGACCTGGCCGAGGTCTATCTCAACTGGGGCGGCTACGCCTACGGCAGCCACAGCGAAGGCACTCCGGCGCGCGCGCAGTTCGCCGAGCGCCTGGAGCAGATGCAGGCGGTGCTGCACAACCAGGACAACCACGAACACGACATCCTCGACTCCAACGACTACTACCAGTTCCAGGGCGGCATGCTCGCGGCGGTGGAATGCCTGCGCGGGGCCAAGGTGGCGAGTTATCACGGCGACAACAGCCAGCCGGATACCCCGCGTATCCGCACCCTCAAGGAAGAACTCAATCGGGTGGTGCGCGCTCGCGCGGCCAACCCCAAGTGGATCGAGGGCATGAAGCGCCACGGCTACAAGGGTGCGTTCGAGCTGGCGGCAACTATCGACTACCTGTTCGCCTTTGACGCCACCAGTGAGCTGGTCGACGACCACCAGTATGCGCTGCTCACCGATGCCTATCTGCTCGACAAAAGCACCCGCGACTTTATCCAGCAGCACAACCCCGGCGCCCTGCAGGATATCCTCGAACGCCTGCTCGAAGCCCAGCAACGCGGCCTCTGGCAGAACCCTGGCGAGTACCGCGAAGCCCTGGAAAATCTGCTGATTGATAGCGAGGAGGGTGTGTGAAAGAAACACTGGCCCGAATACGAGTCTGGTGACGACGTCCGATTACCCGACGTGATCGGGTTCGTTCGGCCTGCATCGGTGTCATGGCTGGCATATGGATCGGTTTGCTGGCGTTCATTCTGTTTGACGGTGGGCCGGCGAACCTTACAGAGCTGGGCATCTGGGTTTTGTTTGGTGCAATAAACTGCGCCGGGTTGGCTGCCTTGTTTCCCCGGGTTCTCGGGATCGTCCTGTTTCCACTGAGCATATTTGGTATCGACAACTGAACATGGTGAACAACGGATCGGCTGTGGGAGGGGCTTTCGGCTCTGGCGTCCTGCTTCGCTCTACCTCCTGCATCCATGCAGTTGTAGCAGCGAGCTTGTCGCCGCTGAGCGCCTCCCACGGCAAATGCATGAGCCCGTAGCCCGGATGCCATCCGGGCTACGTTCTGGAAAATCTGCTGATTGATAGCGAAGAGTCGTAGGGTGGATGGCGCTTTATCCATCCACCAAAACACCGCCATGGTGGGCGAGAAAAGTGTCGTCCACCCTACGCAAACCAGATGGACTGCAACCATGACCGAACACCACTTCCCCCTCGCTGCCGTGGTCGCCGCCGATGACCTGAAACTGGCGCTATGCCTGGCGGCCATCGATCCGGCGATTGGCGGCGTGCTGATCGAAGGGCCGCGCGGTATGGCCAAGTCGACCCTGGCCCGTGGCCTGGCCGACCTGCTGGCCAGCGGCACCTTTGTCACCCTGCCGCTGGGCGCCAGCGAGGAGCGCATCGTCGGCACCCTCGATCTGGACGCCGCCCTGGGCGAGAGCCGCGCGCAGTTCAGCCCCGGCTTGCTGGCCAAGGCCAATGGCGGCGTGCTGTATGTCGATGAGGTCAATCTGCTCCCCGATCATCTGGTCGATCTGCTGCTGGATGCCGCCGCCAGTGGAGTCAACCATATCGAGCGCGACGGCATCTCCCATCGGCATGCCGCGCGCTTTGTGCTGATCGGCACCATGAATGGCGAGGAAGGCGAGCTGCGCCCGCAGCTGCTGGATCGCTTCGGTCTTAACCTGGCGCTGAATGCCCAGCCGCAACCGGCGCAGCGCGCCGAGATCGTTCGCCGCCGGCTGGCCTTCGATGCCGATCCGCAGGCCTTTCTTGAGCGCTGGCAAGCGCAGCAGGATGAACTGCGTGAACGCTGCCAGAGCGCCCGTGCGCGACTAGCGGCGATTCCCCTGGATGACGCCGCCCTGGAGCAGATTAGCCAGCGTTGCTTCGCCGCCGCCGTCGATGGCCTGCGTGCCGATCTGGTCTGGCTGCGCGCCGCCCGTGCGCATGCCGCCTGGCGCGGCGTCGAGCGGATTGAAGCGGAGGATATCGACGCGGTGGCAGACTTCGTCCTACGTCATCGTCGCCGGCATACCCCGCCGCCTGCCGCGCAGCCGCCACAACCCCAGTCGTACGTTCAGCCCAGCCACGATAAGCCCAGCGAGCAGCCGCAAGGCGAAGGTCAATGGGGCGAATTACCCGCCCAGGCACAGAGCGCAGGCGTACGGCGTGAACCGCCGCGCTGGGCAAAAAAGCCCTAGGCATCCGCCCGCGCACAGCCCCTGGCGCGGATGCCCGGGCCGCTCCCGGCCCACTCGGCAATGGTCGCAACGGCGCCATTCGCAGTGGCGCTGCGGGCCGTATCGACTGGCCGGCGAGCCTGCTTAAAGGCCGCCCGCGTACTCGACAGGATTTGCTGTTGCGTCCGCGCAGCGCCAAGCCGGCGGAACTCTGGCTGGTGATAGTCGATGCTTCGGCTTCGACCCGCCGCCATGGCGCGTTGAGCAAGGCCAAGGGGCTGCTTAGTGAAGTGTTCGAGCAGGCACGCCGCCAGCGCGCGCGCCTGGCCTTGCTGCATGCCACCGGCCGTCAGGCGCAATGGTTGTGGCAGGGGCAGAAAGCCTCCCGGGCCTTGCAAGATTGGCTCGCCGAGCTGGGCGCAGGCGGCGGCACGCCGTTGCTCGATGCGCTGCAGCAGGCTGCCGACTGGCAGGCGCGGCGGCAACGGCTGCACCCGGCCGAGCGTCAGCGTTTACTGATCATCACCGATGGCCGCCTGCGCGACTGGCCGGCGTTAAGCCCGAGCGCCTGCCCGGCGCTGCTGATGGATATCGAAAGCGCGCCGATCCGCCTCGGCCGCGCGCGCCAATTGGCCACCGAGCTGGGTGCCGACTACCGACATATCGATTCACTGCCGCTGTTAGCCGGCAGCCTGGAGACAAGCTTATGAAAACCCTGTTGATAATCGGCATCGGCGCCGGCGACCCGGACTACCTGACCGTGCAGGCGATCAACGCGCTCAATCGCACGGACCTGTTCTTTCTGATGGACAAGGGCAGCGCCAAAGACAGCCTGATCGGCCTGCGCAAGACCATCTGCGAGCGCTTTATCCAGGGCCGCGACTACCGCTTTGTCAGCGCCGACTGCCCGGAGCGGGTGCGCGATGTGCCGGACTATCGCGGCAGCGTGGTCGATCTGAATCAGGACAAGCAGCAGGTGTTCGAGGGCATGATTCGCGAGCAACTGCGCGACGGCGAAACCGGTGCCTTTCTGGTCTGGGGCGACCCGGCGCTGTACGACAGCACCCTGCGCATCGTCGAACAGATTGTGGCCAACAGCAGCGAGCAGATCGAGTACGAAGTCATCCCCGGTATTACCAGCCTGCAAGCATTGGCAGCCAAGCATAAGGTTTGCTTTAACAGCATCGGCCAAGCCTTCCAAATCACCCCGGCACGGCGCCTGGCCGAAGGCGGCTTTCCCGAGGGCGTGGACAGCGTGCTGGTGATGCTCGACGCCCAGGACACCTACCAACGCTTTGTCGGCCAGCCCATGTACATCTACTGGGGCGCTTATATCGGCACCCCGGACGAAGTGCTGATCGCTGGGCCGCTTAGTGAAGTCGCGGAGACTATCCGCACCCGCCGCGCTGAGCTGCGCGAACAGCATGGGTGGATTATGGATAGTTATTTACTGCGCAAGAACGCTTCGTAGGGTGGATGACGCTTTATCCATCCACCATCGGTCGGCATGACCTAAGGTGGACAAACAAAGCATTGTCCACAATAGCTAGGGAAACCCTGAAGAAGACTTCCTGAATTTGGCAAAATACCTGAACTCCACCCGCCGAGTTTTCCGATGAAGCAGATGACCTTCGCCGACGCCGAGTACGCCGGCAAGCGCAAGCAAACCCGCAAAGAGCTGTTCCTGATCGAGATGGATCAGGTTGTGCCGTGGAAGGGTTTGATTGCCTTGATCGAACCGCATTACCCCAAGGGTGAAGGCGGACGTCCAGCCTATCCGCTGATGGCGATGTTACGGGTTCATTTGATGCAGAACTGGTTCGGCTACAGCGACCCGGCGATGGAGGAGTCTCTGTACGAGACCACCATCCTGCGCCAGTTTGCGGGTCTGAGCCTGGAGCGCATTCCCGACGAAACCACCATCCTCAACTTCCGCCGATTGCTGGAGAAACACGAACTGGCTGCGGGCATCTTGGCCGTCATCAATGGCTATTTGGGTGACCGCGGTTTGTCATTGCGCCAAGGCACCATCGTCGATGCCACGCTGATCAATGCGCCGAGTTCGACCAAGAACAAGGACGGTAAGCGTGACCCGGAAATGCACCAGACCAAGAAGGGAAACCAGTATTACTTCGGCATGAAGGCGCACATCGGCGTCGATGACGAGTCGGGTTTAGTGCATAGCGTGGTCGGCACGGCAGCCAATGTTGCAGACGTTACTCAGGTCGACAAGCTGCTACACGGCAAAGAAAACATGGTGGGTGCCGACGCGGGTTACACCGGCGTAGAGAAGCGGCCAGAACATGAAGGCCGTGAAGTGATCTGGCAGATCGCAGCCCGCCGCAGTACGTACAACACGTTGAGTAAGCGCAGCGCGCTGTACAAAGCCAAGCGCAAGATCGAGAAGGCCAAGGCGCAAGTTCGCGCCAAGGTCGAGCACCCGTTCCGGGTGATCAAGCGTCAGTTCGGTTATGTGAAGACGCGTTTCCGTGGCCTGGCCAAAAACACCGCACAACTGGTAACGCTGTTCGCCCTGTCGAACCTGTGGATGGCCCGTCGACATTTGCTGACGAATGCAGGAGAGGTGCGCCTGTAATGTGGGAAATGACCGCTGCGAGGTGCTCGCGGCGGCCAGAAACACCGAAATGAGCGGATGACTTGATCGTTTTTGATCAGTTTTCCGCTTTCAAAATCAGCGGAGGCTGAAGTTGACCGGAAATACAGGGCTACTTCAGACCATCCCTAGAGCGAACGATTAGCGCAAAAAATAAATTCATTCATTTTTCCCTTCACCAAATCTCTATTTCTTCTCCATAAACCGTACATAGACACCCTGCAAGCGACTAAGTAATCTGCGCCGCATTCATTCGTGCTGTGTTGTCTTTTTCATCCAAGGCGCACGCATTTGCAGGGAACGCTATCGGCATAAAGGGTGAGAGGTTTTTTCGCCCAGGTTTTGTAGTCCCGCCATCGTCAGTTTTCAAGGAAGAACCATGACCCACAAACAAAAGATGCTCAGCCTGGGCATCCTAGCGACCACGCTGCCGTTTCTGCTGGTTGGTATGTACGGGCTGATCTCCGGGCGCTATTTCATTCCGTCAAAAAATAGTGTCGATGTCATGGGCGGAGATGCCGCGTTGCTGTTATCGGCACTCACCCTACTGATGGCGGTTGTGCTTGCGACGCCGGAAATTATTAAAATCAGAGGCGTCGATATTCGACGTTTTAAGGTTTTCTACCTGGCCATTCAATACGGGGTTATCGCGGCCTTTACTGTTGTGTTGGTTATATCTCAAACGACGAATTGGCTGCATGATCCAGTCGATGCGAGCTTTATCAAACGTTTCCAAGACATCAACCGCAGCGGCGATGATAGCGCCGCTAGCGCAGCATTCGACCCTGAATTGCAGTTGCTGGTGGTCGGCCGGGAAAGCGGTCGGGTGGAGTTGTGGAATACCCACAACCCCGACACTCGCTTTGTGCACGACGCCCACGCTGCACGTGCCGAGTTTATTGCCTTTGGCCGAGAAGACGGCATCGTGCTGACCGGCTCAGGGTTTGATAGCTCACACGTTCAACCTGACAGCGGTTCACGCGTTTGGGACGCCGCCACCGGCAAGTTGCTGGTTACGCTCACGGGAATGTGGGCGCCTGGCCCGATGGTCGCCAGCCCGGTTAAAAGCCTTTATGTGATTGGCGATAGCGATTCGCTGCGGCTCTACGACCATCGCCAACGCAAGCTGGTGGGCGATATCTACAAGCTGGAAAACAGCGCTCAGGTCACGGCTGTCACTAGTGATGCGGAGTCTGGCTTGATTGCGGTGGGAAGTTCCAACGGAGAGCTGCTGTTACTGACGCTGGACGCCGCTGGTGATCAACCTCGCCTAAAGCTGGTGCGCCAGATTGCCCCTTATGAAAAGCAAGTACGCTTGGATGTGTTGGCCTTGAAGTTTCTTGATGAGGGTCGGCGTCTAGTGTCGGTTGGCTGGTTGCCCGAGGAGCTGCGTAAGGACTCGCAAGCCGAAATAAGTGAATGGGAGACCGGTACCTTAAAGCGTCAACGCACTTATCCATTCTCCCTGCAAACCGTCAATTGGGCCGCAGCGGTGCCTGATGAGCCTTGGTTGATTCTGGCCGGGCTTGAATCCAGCCGCGGGAAGATCGAGCTGGTGAATTTACAGACGGGCATCGCGTGGCGCTACAAGGCCAATACCAGCCACCCACGCGCCGTCCTACTGCCGCAGGTGCGTGCTGGGCTGATCCTGCAAAGCGGTCGTGCCACGCAGATCAATTACCTGGATGCGCAGTAAACGGCCGCTTACGATTCGCAGCTCGTAGGATGGGTTAAGCGAGAGAGCCGAAGCCGCGCAGGCTTTGGCTTTTGTGGTTATTGGCAGTCAAAACCGTGCTGGTTGCGGTAGTACTCCACTTGCTCAGGCGGCATTTCTTCAAACAGTGCGCAAACGGTGAAGCTGCCTACCTGGCGGCCGTTTTTCAGGTAGCCCCAGTCGGTGATCTGCTCGCGGGTAAAGCGCAGTTGCTGGCCCCAGGTCACGCTTTTGACGACGCGTGGCTCGTTGGCCACGGTGCCGATAAAACCCTGCTCAAGTGCGCGGAAGGGCGTGATCCAGAAGGTTTCTATGCCGTTGCTGTCTTCGGCCATGACCTGAACCTTAAAGTCACGGGTATTGGCCGGCGGTTTGGCGGCCAGTGCCAGGAACTCGGTCAGGCCTGCCTGGGCCTGGCGCACGGCAGCTGAGACGGCAGGGTCCTGGCGGTCAGCGGTGACCACTTCATTGGTGTCGCGCGCGCTGGCGTGGAATGTGGCCAGGCCCAGTGCGAGCAGAGGAGCAATAAGGAAGGGGCGCATGCTGATTCCTTTCGTTAGTAGCTTGCCTGCTGTTCTGTGGCTTCCAGTTCTACGTCCGGACATTGGGCGGTTTCATCGATCATTTGTCGCTTGCCCCAATTTTCCAGGCGGGTGTACCAAGGTAAACCGCTGTCATCCAGTCGCTCCTTGGCCTCTTCACTGCCGTTGCTGGCGGCCAGTTCCAGCCACAGTTGCTGCTGGTCGCGATTGACGTCTACGCCAGTGCCGGTGCTGTAGGCCTCGCTCAGGCTGAATTGTGCGGGGGCATGGTTGTTCTGTGCGGCTTTGCAGATCCAGTAAAGCGCTTTGCTGTCGTCGCTGCTGAAGTGCACGGCGCGCTCATCGCCCTCGGCGGCAAACTCCACACCGCTGTCACGGCTCCAGTACAGCTCACCCAGCAGGTATTGGCTTTGGATGTCACCCTGGTTGGCCGCTTGTTCAAACCAGTGCATGGCTTGGTAGCGCTCATCCTGATCACCGGGGTTGTCCAGATAGTCGATGCCCAGTTCAACCTGAGCCAGCACCAACCCTTGTTCGGCTGCCTGATTTAGCCAGCGTTTGCGCTCGGAGTCGTCGCCCGGCAGGAGTTTGTCGCGGTAGAGCATGGCAATTTCAAATGCCGCGCGGGTAACCCCTTGCCCAGCGGCTTTGGCGTACCAGCGTTCACTCTCGGAGTAATCCTGCTGGGTGTAAAACTGGTAGCCCATATTGAACTGGGCGCAGGCATCGCCGTCATTAGCCCGCTGCAGGTGATCCAGTATGTTGTCATCGTCCGACTGATCAATTGTCACCGGGCAGTGCTTGATCGCCGCCTGACTGGTGAGTGTGCAGAGCAACAGAGCGTTGGCGAACAGCGTGGCGGTGAGCCTGAGGGTGGGTAGCATGCCAATCATCCTTGATGAGGTAACCCGAGCCTGATGCGTCCGGGGCAGATAAACAGTGATGGTTACCTTAGTGACTCATCGTCAAACAAGACAAGTTATGCCTGGCCGGGCTGTCGATTAATCGTCTTTTTGCAGGACTGCCGAGGCAGTGGTACCGGCCTATATCTGTGGATAACTTCTCGGCGTATACACCCACTCGCCACCCTCGGTACGCGGGAAGCGGCAGGTTTGGCTGGAGCCGATGATGACCAGAGTGCGCATATCGACCATCTCTGGCGTCAGCTCGCCGAGGGTGAGAGTACGCAGGGTTTCGCCGGGGCGGCCGATATCGCGGCCGAGTACCACCAGGGTGTCCGGGGTGCGTTGCTGGCGGATGATTTCCAGGGCAGCGCCGAGCTGCCAGGGGCGGGCTTTGGATATGGGGTTGTAGAAGGCCATCACCAGGTCGGCGGCGGCGGCGTGGGCCAGGCGCTTTTCGATAATCGCCCAGGGCTTGAGGTTGTCCGACAGGGAGATCAGGCAGAAGTCGTGGCCCAGCGGCGCGCCGGCCTTGGCGGCGGTGGCCAGCGCAGCGGAAACGCCGGGGAATACCTGCAAGTCGACGCGCTGCCATTCGGCGTTGGTGGATTCGTGCAGGGCTTCCAGCACGGCGGCGGCCATGGCAAACACGCCGGGGTCGCCGGAGGACACCACCACTACGCGCCGACCGCTGGCGGCCAGCGCAAAGGCATGGCGGGCGCGCTGCATTTCCTCGCGGTTATCGGTGCAGTGGCGCACCTGCTCCGGGCGCAGCGGGCCGGCCATATTGATATAGGTTTCGTAGCCGAGCAGGTCCTGGGCTTCATCCAGCGCCTGACGCGCGGCGGGCACCATAAATTCGGCGGCACCGGGGCCGAGGCCGATTACGGTCAGGCGGCCACGGGGGCGGCCGAGTTGCGTCGCGTCGATGGGCGCTGCGGCCAGCAGCAGGCGCAGATTGGTGTGCTGGCTATGCAGCGGCGGTAATTGCGTTGCGTCGTCGATAAAGCGCAGTGGCAGGTTGAGCTGTGCGGCGGCGCTGTGCAGTTCCGCGTTGGCCATCAGCTCTGGCGCGGCCAGCAGGCAGGCCAGGCTCTGCGGAGCCAGGCTGCTGCTCTGTAGCGCCTGCTGCAGTTCGCTCAGCAATTCAGGGCTGGCGTGTTCGACCCATACGGCCACCTGTTGCGGATGAATCAGCAGTTTATCGGCGCTGGCTTCACTGAGGTGCGGGCTGATCCGGATCACCCGCTCGGCGCTGCTATCCACCGGCAGCTTGGCCTGGGCCAGCCAGGGCGCGTCGCCTTCGATGCGCACGGCCTGGCCGCCGAGCAGATCGCTGACAAAGCCTTTGCCTTGCTCAAGATCGGCCAGCACATAGCCGGCCGGCGGCTCCAGCAGGCAGGTGCCGAAGCGCAGCTCGCCGCTGGTGGTGATCGCCGCGTTGACCTCAAGGTGTGCGGCAAGCTCCCGTGCCATACGGTTAACCCCACCCAGCCCACCGAGCAGCGGCACCACGGCGCTGCCGTCTTCGGCCACGGCCAGCACCGGCGGTTCGCGGTCTTTCTCGCCGAGTACGGCGGCCAGGCTGCGAATCACGATGCCGGCGGCGCACAGCACGATCAGCGGCGTACCGGCGCGATAGAGCGCGCGCAGGGTGTCGCCGAAGTCTGCATAAGTGCGCTCAACGTCCGCCACCCGGCTGTGCAGACCGTGAATTTCGGCCTGGGGATACAGCGCCTGGATACGTCGTGCGCAAGGCAAGGCGGAGGGGCCGAGGATGATGATGGCGGCGGTCATAAGTTGTTCCGTGATTGGCGTAGGAGCGGCCTTGGCCGCGATCAGTCCCGTAGCCCGGATGTAATCCGGGGTACCGCGATTCTTGGGTGTGTGGGTAGGGTGGATGACGCTTTTTTCATCCACCAATCGCGGTTGGTGGATGGGTGAAGCGTCATCCACCCTACGACCGTTTCAACCGCGCCATTTCTCGCCGGGAATGACGATCATCGAGAAGTACGGCGAGGACATCGGTTCCACCTCGTCCAGCGGCACGATGCGCTGGTTGCCCATGGTCGCGCGTTCGACGTAATGGGCGCGGTGGTCGATGCCCAGCTCCTGCAGCACACGGCGGACTTTCTCGAAGTTGCGCCCGAGCTTCATCACCACGGCGGCCTCTGCATCTTTCAAGCGCTGCTTAAGTTCATCTTCGGGCAGTACGCCGGAGAGCACGCTCAAGCTCTGGTTGCGGTACACCAGCGGGGTGCCGAGCACCGAGGCGCAGCCGAGCATGGAGCACACGCCGGGCACCACTTCCACCTGGTACTGCGCGGCCAGGCGGTCGTGCAGGTACATATAGGAGCCGTAGAAGAACGGGTCGCCTTCGCAGATCACCGCTACGTCCTGGCCGGCGTCGAGCCGGGCGGCGATCTGCACCGCGCAGGTGTCGTAGAAGTCGCTGATCACATCTTCATAGCTCAGCGGCGCGGCGAGCTTTTCTGTGGTCACCGGGTAGACCAGCGGCAGGCGCTGCTGCGTGTCGGTCAGGTGCTGTTCGATAATGCCGAAGGCGTTGCCGCCCTGGCCCTTGTTGGCTTTGGCCTTGGCCACAAAGTAGCCGACTACATCGGCCGATTGCAGCAGGCGCAGGGCCTTGAGGGTGATCAGCTCCGGGTCGCCGGGGCCGACGCCGATGCCGAGCAGACGGCCTCTTTGCACAGTCATCACTCCACCTCCGTGGCCAGGGCGTTGACCGCCGCCACCGCCATGGCGCTGCCGCCGCGACGGCCGCGCACTATTACATAGGGCACGCCACGGCTGTCGGCGGCGAGGGCGTCCTTGGATTCCGCCGCGCCGATAAAGCCCACTGGCATGCCGATAATCAGCGCCGGTTTCGGCGCGCCGGCATCGAGCATTTCCAGCAGGTAGAACAGCGCGGTGGGGGCGTTGCCGATCACCACCACGCTGCCTTCCAGGTGCTCGCGCCAATGTTCCAATGCGACTGCCGAACGGGTATTACCCAGTGCGCGGGCCTGCTCGATCACGCCGTCGTTATGCAGGGTGCAGATCACCGGGTTGTTGGCGGCCAGGCGCGGGCGGGTGATGCCTTCGGCGACCATCCGTGCATCGCAGAGAATTGCCGCGCCCTTGGCCAGGGCGGCGCGGCCGGCAGCACCGGCCCCGGGGGAGAAGCGCAGATCCTGCACCACATCGACCATGCCGCAGGCGTGGATAACCCGCACGGCGAGCTTTTCCAGATCGGCCGGAATGCTGCTGAGATCGGCCTCGGCACGGATGGTGGCGAAGGACTGACGGTAGATTTCCTGGCCGTCGCGGATGTACTCAAGCATCGCTGTTTCCCGTTGCGCAGTGGGCGGCGAACCAGTCGCCGGCCTCGTCGATTGTTATGGCGCTGGCCAGCAGTTGGCCGAAACCGGCCGCCTCGGGCGTGCGTTGATAAAGCTGGTAATGCCCGGCGCTGCTGGCCAGCAGGGTAAAGGGCGCGGTATGCGCGGCGGCGCAGGAACGCGGGCAGGCGCTGAGATGCACCTGTGGCCGCGCCGTGCTGGTGCGCAGGCGTTCGGCCAGGCGTAGGGCATCGGCCTTGCTGTCGGCCAGGCCCTTGCCGCAGGCGGCTGAGCCGGTGCAGGCGATCAGATTGCTAAGCGGTTCCTGCGCATCGATCAGCAGGCCCAGTGCGCCCAGCTTGTGCAGCAGCTTGTCTGCCGATGGCTTGGGGATATTCGGCAGCAACAGGCCCTGCCAGGGCGTCAGGCGCAGGCTGGCATCGCCACGGTGCTCGGCCAGTTCGGCCAGGGCTTTGAGTTGCGCGGCGTCGATCCGGCCCAGACGCGCGGCGGCGGCGACCATGCACAGGCCGGCCTGCTGCTGTGGATAAATGCCAATGGGTGCGCGTTGGCTGACTGGTTTGCGTTGCCAGTCGGTCGGCGGCGCTTGCACGGCAAAGGGCAGGCACCTTTGCAGCTGTTGCAGCAGCTCGCTGGCGGGAATCACGTTTAGCAGCTGGCGCATCCGGCTATGTGCGTTGCCGGCCAGCTGGAGAAACAGCATCAGCAGTTGTTCCACCAGCTGCACGGCTTGCTTCGCGTCGATTACGCCCAGCGGCTGCTCATCCGGGCAACCGGCCAGGCCAAAGGCCAGTCGCGCCGGCGTGCCGGGCAGGGCACTAAGCCAGATATCGTGGGGATGTTCGTGCATGGCCAGGGCTTCGCCGCCGTCCAGCTGCAGGGCGAACTTGGCTGACAGCCGATGCAGTTCCGGGGTGTTTTGCAGCAGGTCGAGCAGCGCGGTGGCCAGCGGGCGGGTATCGAACAGGGCGTGCGGATCGATGCCGGCGGCGGGGCTCAGCAGCAGGTTGCGCACATCGTCGGCAGCCGGGTTGCTCGGGCCGAGGCCGGCGGCCAGTAGGTGTTCAATCAGCTCGGCCTGCTGGCCGGCCAATACACCACGAATCTGCAGATTGCTGCGGTTGGTCAGCTCCAGCACGCCACTGGCGCAGCGCTCGGTGGCCTCGGCGATGGCCCGTGCCTGGTCGCTGCTCAGCACGCCACCGGCCAGCTTGACCCGACAGATGCCACCGTCCAGCGCCTGAACGATACGCAGCAGGCCGGGGCACGCGCTGGGGCGTGAGAGGGGCGAGTCGACGATGCTTGGACGGTCGCGCAACAAGTTCACCAGCAACAACGAACCTGTCTACGATCTGCTGCGCGTCGGCCCTACTGCGTTAAAACCAGGCTCGGAATGCTCATGTACAGCTCGTACACTCCGCTTCCTCGCCTGTTTTTGCCTTGTAGGGCTCTAGCTCGCTAGATCGAAAACAGGTTCTACGACGCGGCGACCGAACCAGCGAAATCCACCCACGGGGGGATTTCATGGCATCGGTACACCCCGCCCGATGTTGGCACTCGCGACCAGCGTCGTCGGCAGGTCTCCTGGCTGACAGGTCATCATCTGCTGCGGCCTTCCCGGTTTCCCAGTGGCGCAGTTGCGGCAGACTCGCTGTTTACAGTTGCGGGGGCAGTTCGGTCACGATCAGCGGATCGCTCCGGATTCCCTCTTAGGCCCTATGCACAGTGGCGGTGGGCACCGACGAAGGCTGTATTATGCCCGCTTTGCGCGCAGGCACGACAGCCAGCTGGTCGGGCGACGCGCTAATGTCGGTTTGAGGAAAGCGCATGACGGCCTGGTTAACCCTGGTAGGCATTGGTGAAGACGGCTATGCCGGCCTGGGTGAGGCGGCGCGGCGGGCGCTGGGCGAGGCGCAGTGGATAGTCGGCAGCCCACGGCAGCTGGCGCTGTTGCCCAGCGATCTGCCGGGGCAGCACGAACTCTGGCCGAGCCCCTTTAGCCTGGAGTCGGTATTGGCGCGGCGCGGGATGCCGGTATGCGTACTGGCCAGCGGTGACCCGCTGTTCTATGGGGTTGGCGCAAGCCTGGCGCGGCAGCTGCCGGCTGAGGAGTTGCGGGTGTTTTCTGCGCCCTCGTCGGTGTCACTGGCCGCCGCCCGTATGGGTTGGCCGTTGCAGGAGGTGAGGGTGCTGTCGCTGGTGGCGCGGCCGTTGGCGGCGTTGCAGGCGCAGCTTTTCCCCGGAGCGCGGCTGCTGTTATTGAGCAATGACGGCGACAGCCCGGCGGCGGTGGCCGAGTTGCTGCGGGCGCGCGGTTTTGGCCCTAGCCGTTTGACCCTGCTGGAGCATCTGGGCGGCGCTCAGGAACGACGCATCGATGGCCTGGCCAGCGATTGGGCAGTGCCGCGTGCTGCCGATCTTAATCTGCTGGCGGTCGAGTGCGTGGCGGGTGTCGAGGCGCGCTTGCTGCCGCTCACTCCAGGTTTGCTGGACGACGCCTATCGGCACGACGGCCAGCTGACCAAGCGCGACGTGCGCGCCATCACCCTGGCGCGCCTGGCGCCGCAACCCGGTGAGCTGCTCTGGGATGTCGGCGCCGGCTGCGGCTCCATCGGTATCGAGTGGATGCGCGCGTACCCTAGTTGTCGGGCGCTGGCCATCGAGGCCGATGCCGGCCGTCAGGCGCATATTCAGCACAACCGCGATGCCCTCGGCGTGCCCGGCCTGCAACTGGTCGCCGGCCGTGCGCCCGAAGCACTGAGCGGACTGGCTGCGCCGGATGCGATCTTTATCGGCGGCGGGGTGACCATCCCTGGCGTGCTGGAGCAGTGCTGGGCCAGCCTGAAACCAGGCGGGCGGCTGGTGGCCAATGCCGTAACCCTGCAAAGCGAAGCGGCGCTGCTGGCCTGGCGCGAGCAGGTGGGCGGCGAGCTGACCCGCATTAGCGTGGCTCAGGCGCAGCCGCTGGGCGGTTTCGACACCTGGCGCAGCGCCTTGCCGATCACCCTGCTGGAGGTGCGCAAGCCGTGAGCCCGCGCATCCTGCTGCTCGGCGGCACCACCGAGGCGTTGCGCCTAGCGCGCCGTTTAAGTCCAGATGCTATCTACAGCCTGGCCGGGTTGGGCCGGGTGCCGGATGACTTGCCTTGTCAGGTGCGCGTCGGCGGCTTTGGCGGAGCTGAAGGCTTGGCGACGTTTATCCGCGAACAGGGCGTCGAGCTGCTGCTGGATTTGACCCACCCCTATGCCGCGCAGATCAGCACCAATGCCGCCCGCGCCGCCGAGCTGAGCGGGATCGCCTGCTGGGCGCTGCGTCGTCCCGGCTGGCAGGCCGGCGAGGGCGATGACTGGCGTGAAGTGGACGACTGGGCCGGGCTGATCGAAGCGCTGGTGCCGTTCCGTCGTCCGCTATTTACCCTCGGCCGCGAACCGCTGGAACACCTGCACGAGATTCCCCCGCATCAGCACTGGACCGTGCGCTGCCTGACGGCGCAGCAAGGCGTGCCGCGTGCCGAGATTATCGGTGCGCGCGGGCCGTTCGCGCTGGACGAGGAACGCGCGCTATTCGCCCGCCTGGGCACCGATGTATTGATCAGCAAGAACAGCGGTAGCCAGTCCACCGAGCCGAAACTGCAGGTGGCGCGGGAGCTGGGCCTGCTGGTGCTGCTGCTGCGTCGGCCGCTCTTGCCGAATGTGGAGCGCGAGTTTGTCAGCCTCGAAGCGCTGGCTGAGGCGCTGCAGCTGTAGAGCGATCCAGGTAGGGTGGATGACGCTTCACCCATCCACCAACTGCATGGTGGATAAAAACGGCGTTATCCACCCTACGTGCCAAATGCAAAAAATCCCCTGCTAGGGATCCTCTGAAGTAGCCATGCATTTCTGGCTGACGTCAGCCTCTGCTGATTTCGAAAGTGATAAATCGATCAAAAACGATCAGATTACCGGCTCATTTCTGTGTTTTTAGCCGCCGCGAGCACCTCGCGGCAGCCATTTCCAGCATTACGGGCGCACCTCTCCTGCATTCGTCAGTAAATGTCGGCGCGCCATCCACAGATTTGACAGCGCGAATAAAGTCACCAGTTGCGCCGTGTTTTTGACCAGGCCACGGAAGCGCGTCTTCACATAACCGAACTGACGCTTGATCACCCGAAACGGATGCTCGACCTTGGCTCGCACTTGGGCCTTGGCCTTCTCGATTTTGCGCTTGGCTTTGTACAGCGCGCTGCGCTTACCGAGTTTCTTGTAAGTGCTACGCCGTGCTGCAACCTGCCAGATCACTTGACGGCCCTCATGCTCGGGGCGCTTCTCGACACCGGTATATCCGGCATCGGCCCCCACCATGTTTTCCTCGCCGTGCAGCAGCTTATCGACCTGGGTGACATCCGCCACGTTGGCGGCAGTACCCACCACGCTGTGCACCAAGCCAGACTCGTCATCCACCCCGATGTGCGCCTTCATGCCGAAGTAATACTGATTGCCTTTCTTGGTTGAGTGCATCTCAGGGTCACGCTTACCGTTCTTGTTCTTGGTTGAACTCGGCGCGTTGATCAGCGTGGCATCGACGATGGTGCCTTGGCGCAGCGACAAACCACGGTCACCCAGGTAGCCATTGATCACGGCCAGGATGCCGGCAGCCAGTTCGTGTTTTTCCAGCAAGCGGCGGAAGTTGAGGATGGTGGTTTCGTCAGGAATGCGCTCCAGAGTCAGCCCGGCAAACTGGCGTAGGATGGTGGTCTCGTACAGCGCCTCTTCCATCGCCGGATCGCTGTAACCGAACCAGTTTTGCATCAGATGCACTCGCAGCATCGCCATCAGCGGATAGGACGGTCGGCCGCCTTCACCCTTTGGATAATGCGGCTCGATCAAAGCGATCAACCCTTTCCATGGCACTACCCGATCCATCTCGATCAGGAACAATTCTTTGCGGGTCTGCTTGCGCTTGCCGGCGTACTCGGCGTCGGCGAAGGTCATCTGCTTCATCGGAAAACTCGGCGGGTGGAGTGCGGATATTTTGCCAAAATCAGGAAGTCTTTTTCAGACCATCCCTAGACTGCCGCCCCGCTTTGGAGGCCGCCATGACCACGTCCGTTTCCCCCTACGCCCGCATTCTGTTTGTCGGCCCTGAGCTTGCCGAGGGCTCGTTTACCGAGCTGCTGCGCCGCCGTCTGGCTGAGCTGCGCGGGGAAGCGGCGCTGGCCGATATAGTCGACACCAGTGAAAGCTATGCGCCGCTCTGGCAGCGCGTGGCCGAGGGCGAGCGGCCGCTGCTGGTGATCGATCTGGAGCCTGCGAGCAGCAGCCCGCACCTCGATTGGCTGCGCAGTGAACTAAGCCGGCAGGCCAATCCTGAGCAGCTGTTTGTCGTCAGTGCCATCGGCCAGGCCGACGGCTTGCCGGTGGAGGTCGCCTGCGCACTGATCGAACGCCCCGAGCTGCACCTGCCCTGTGTCGGTGTGGCCGCCGTGCCGGGGCATCACGCCTGGTCGCAGATTCCGCCTCACGCCCAGCGCCTGCTGCTGTGCAACGGCCCGCGCTGCACCCGGCGCGGTGCGTTGGACCTGTGGAAAACTCTGCGTCAGCGCCTCAAGGCCGCCGGCAAACTGGAGTGCGAGGGCGGGGTGCATATCACCCGTACACAGTGCCAGTTCCCCTGTGATCTGGGCCCGACCGCTAGCCTCTACCCGGCCGGCGAGTGGTTCCGCGTGCGCGATGAAGCCGAGCTGATCCGCCTGGTCGATGAGCGTCTGGTGGCCGGCCGCGCCGTGCCTGAGCTGCGGATTGATAAGGGCTGAGTGTGGGAGGGGCTTTAGCCGCGACTACAGCCGCTCGATCACTTATCAGAAGTCGCCGCTAAAGCGGAATGCCGCCCAGCGCCTCCCACAGATGTAACCCTCGCCCTTGAGCGGCTGGCCTTGTCGAGCTGATGCCTTGACTTGTGCCGGCGCGGATGGTCATATCCGCGCCGTTTCAGGTGTCTCACGCCGCCGTGCGTGAGGTTAAACGGGAAGTCGGTGCGCCCTTTGGGCCAGTCCGACGCTGCCCCCGCAACGGTAAGCGAGCGACGTCATCACGATGCCACTGTGCAGTTTCTGCATGGGAAGGCGATGACGTCATGACCCTCGTAAGCCCGGAGACCGGCCTGATTCTTAGAACCTGTTTACGATCTGCTGCGCGTCGGCCATCCGGCGTTAGAAATGACCTCGGGCTGCTCATTTACAACCAGTAAACTCCGCGCCCTTGGTCATTTCTGCCTTGTCTGGCTCTAGCTCGCGAGATCGTAAACAGGTTCTTAGGGTTATCTAGCCGCTGCGTTTAGCACGCAGCGGCAACTCCCAACTGTTTGGCAACCCGCGGTGGGCGGGCGTTGACGCCGATCGTGGGTGCCTGTGCGCCCGTGTTTTGCTGTTGCGCGTTTCCATCGGGATTGCCGTGCCTATCCCTTTTGCGATGGAAGCATCATGGCGCGCTATCCCCTGTCTCAACTCTCTGTTTCCCTTGCCCTGTGCCTGGTCGGTACGGCTGTGGCGGGCGAGTCCCCGGTCAATCTGCCGGCCACGACCGTGCAGGTCAAGGTTGCTGCGGAGGGCGAAAGCGATCTGCATACGCCCACCAGCAGCGGTTCGCGCCTGGGCCTGACGGCTCTGCAAACCCCGGCCAGCACCAGCAGCCTGAGCGGCGCGCAGGTGCGCGGGCGCAACAACCTCAGCGTACAGGACGCGGTCACCCGCACCCCTGGCATCAGCAGCATCGGCAGCCCCGGCAATGGCGGCACCGCACTGTCGGCGCGCGGCTTTACCGGGCACAGCGCGACCATGCAGCTGTACGACGGCACCCGCCAGTATGTCGGGGCCGGCACCGTGACCTTCCCGGTCGACACCTGGTCGGTGGAGCGCGTTGACGTGCTGCGCGGCCCTGCCTCGGTGCTCTACGGTGAAGGCGCGACCGGCGCGGTGATCAACGTGGTGCCGAAAAAGCCGTTTAGCGGCGCCATCAGCAACCAGCTGCGTATCGGCTACGGCAGCGACGACCGTCGCCAGGCCGCGCTGGACAGCGGTGGCTCGCTCAGCGATGCGTTGAGCTACCGCCTCAACCTCAATCAGCAGGCCAGCAATGGCTGGGTCGATGACGGCGAGTCGCAGAGCCAGGCGCTCAGCGCCGCCCTGCGCTGGGATGCCAGCGATGCGCTGAGTTTTACCCTGTCCCATGATCAGGGCGATCAGGACCCGCAGCGCTACCTGGGCACGCCGCTGGTCGCGGGCAAGTATCGCGAGAGCCTGCGCGAGCGCAATTACAACGTCGATAACGCCGAGGTTCGCTACAACGATCAGATCACCCGACTGGTCAGCGACTGGCGGATCAATGACGCCCTGACCGCCAGTAACCAGCTCTACTACATCAAGACCCAGCGCTACTGGCGCAATGCCGAGTCCTACCGCTGGCAGCCGGGCGATCAGGTCAAGCGCAGCGACTTCTACGAGATCAAGCACACCCAGGAGCAGGTCGGCGATCGCCAGACCTTCACCCTGGAACACGCCCTGTTCGGCCTGGATAGTCGCACCGTGGTGGGCGTGGATTACAACCGCATCCACTTCGCCCGTCAGCACGATTTTTCCAGCAGCTTCACTGACACGGTGCCGCTTGCCGGCAGCGGTGGCGGCCAGTATCAGAGCACCGATCCGCTGGGTTATGGCCCGCGCGAGCGCAACCTGGCGCGGCAGTTCTCGCTGTTCGCAGAGAACCGCACCCAGCTGACCGACCGCCTGTCGCTGGTCAGCGGTGTGCGCCGCGATCAGGTGCATATCCAGCGCGACAACCTGCTGGCCGACAGCAGTGCCGACCGCAGCCTGACGGGCGATAACTGGCGCGCCGGGTTGGTCTTCGAGGTTACGCCAGAGCTGTCGCTGTACGGCCAGTACGCCACCAGCACCGAGGGCGTGAGCAACCTGCTGACGCTCAATCCGACGCAGCAGCAGTTCGACCTGAGCGAGGCCAAGCAGACCGAGATCGGCCTCAAGCAGGCGTTCTGGAATGGCCAGGGCGAATGGACGCTGGCCGCTTACCATATCGTCAAGGAGAAGCTGCTCAGCCGTGCCACCCCGACCGCGCCGACCGAGCAGATCGGCCAGCAGTCATCCGACGGTCTGGAAGCTACTCTGGAACTGGCGCTGGGGCAGGGTTGGCAGGTGTCGGCCAACGCCGCGTTGGTGCGTGCCGAGTACGACGACTTCCGCGAGGCCGGTGGTGACCGCAGCGGCAATCGGCCGACCAACGTGCCACGGCGCACCGCCAACCTGTGGTTGAGCAAGGCGCTGAGCGAGCAGGTGCAGGCCGGTATCGGCGCGCGTTATGTCGATGCGCGCTACGCCGACACGGCGAACACTGTGACGTTGCCGAGCTACACCGTGGTCGATGCCAATATCGGCTGGCAGGTGCAGGCGGACGTGCGCCTGGGCCTGGAGCTGAACAACCTGTTCGACCGCCAGTACGCCACCACCGGCAGCAGCGATGGCCAGCAGTGGTACCTGGGCGCGCCGCGTTCGTTGTTCGTCACTGCCGATTACCGTTTCTGATGCCGCGCTTGCAGATCAGCGAGCTGGCCTGGTCGCCCAACGGCGAGCAGGCCTTGCTCGACGGCATCGAGCTTGCGGTGGGCGATGGTCAGCTGGTCGGTCTGCTCGGTCCCAATGGCAGCGGCAAGACCAGCCTGCTGCGCTGCGCCTACCGCTTTCAGCGGCCTGATCAGGGCCGTGTCGAGCTGGACGGCGAAGCGCTGTGGAGCCGTTCGCCGCGCTGGTGCGCGCAGCGGGTGGCAGTGGTGCTGCAGGAGTTTCCCCAGGACTTCGGCCTGACCGTGGCCGAAGTCGCCGCCATGGGGCGCACGCCACACAAGGGCCTGTTCGATGGTGATGATCAGGCCGATGTTGCCCTGGTCGAGCAGGCGCTGGCGCGGGTGGGTTTGACTGAGCACAAGCGCCAGGCCTTCGCCCATCTCTCCGGCGGCGAGAAGCAGCGCGTGCTGCTGGCTCGCGCGCTGGTGCAGCAACCGACGCTGCTGATCCTTGATGAGCCGACCAATCACCTCGACCCACGCTACCAGCTGGAGCTGCTGCGGCTGATCAAGACCCTTGGCCTGGCGACCCTGGCCAGCTTCCACGATCTCAACCTGGCAGCGGCCTTCTGCGACCGCCTGTATGTGCTCGACCACGGCCGCGTGGTGGCCAGCGGCACCCCGAATGAGGTGCTGACGGAAGCGCTGCTGGCCGAGGTGTATGGCGTGCAGGCGCTGGTCGACCGTCATCCTCTCGCGGGGCACCCGCGTATTACCTGGATAGTTTGATGAATACTGGCGAATACACTGGCTCTACCCTAGAGCAACTTGAGCGGTTTAGCGTCTATGAGTCGCGGTTAAAGCCCCTCCCACAAATGTGTGTTGCCGTTGTGGGAGGGGCTTTAGCCGCGATGTGTCAACACTGGTCGCTGCCGAAGCAAAACGCCGCCCGGCCCCTCCCATATTTACTGCTGCTGGGACTGGTGTTTGCAGCCACCCCGGCGCTGGCCGTCACGGTCACCAGCTGCGACCGTCAGCTGAGCATCGCGCAACCGCCGCAGCGCGCCGTCAGTCAGGACATCAACCTGACCGGCATGCTGCTGGCCCTCGGGCTGAAATCACGAATGGTCGGTTACAGTGGTATCAGCGCCTGGAAAACCCCCAACCCCGAGCTGATGGCGCAGCTGGCCGATTTGCCCGAGCTGGCGGCGCGGCACCCGTCGCTGGAGAACCTGCTCAACGCCGAGGCGGATTTCTTCTTTGCCGGCTGGAACTACGGCATGCGCGTCGGCGGTGAAGTCACCCCGGCCAGCCTGGCGCGATTCGGCATCCCGGTGTACGAGCTGAGCGAGTCCTGCGCCCACGTCATGCCACGTCGGGTGGCCAGCCTGGAGGATGTCTACAACGACCTGCACAACCTCGGCCGCATCTTCGCCGTGGAGCCGCGCGCCGAAGCGCTGGTGCAGGGCATGCAGCAACGGGTGGCGGCGGTACGCGCCCGCCTGGCCGACAGTGGCCCGGCGCCACGGGTATTTCTCTACGACAGCGGCGAGGAAAGCCCGTTTACCGCCGGCCGCCTGGCCATGCCACAGGCGCTGATCGAGGCCGCTGGCGGGCGCAATGTGATGGATGAGCTGGCCGCGAGCTGGGTGCGCGTTGGTTGGGAAGCGGTGATCAGCAGCGACCCCGAGGTGATTCTGATCGTCGATTACGGCGAGCGTAGCGCGGCGCAGAAGCGTGATTTTCTGCTGCAACATCCAGCGTTGCAGGGGCTGACGGCGATTCGTGAACAGCGCTTTGTGGTGCTGCCGTACCTGGCGGTGACGCCGAGCCTGGAAAATGCCGCCGCCATCGAAACCCTGGCCGCCGCGCTGCACCCGCAGGCGTTCGGCCAATGATTCGCAGCCCGCGCGCCTACCGCCTGTTGCTGCTGGTGCTGGCCTTGGCGCTGGCCTTGTCCTGCGCCGCGTCATTGGGCTTTGGCGCCGCGCCGGTGCCCTTGCCGCGCGTGCTGGAGATTCTCGGCCAGCGCCTGTTTGACCTGCAGCCGGCGCAGGCGGTGAGCAGCGCCCAGGACAGCATCGTCTGGCTGATCCGTGCGCCACGGGTGGTGCTCGGTGCGCTGGTGGGGGCCGGGCTGGCGCTGGTCGGCACGGCGTTGCAGGCGGTTACCCGCAATCCGCTGGCTGATCCGCATCTGCTGGGTGTCAGTTCCGGTGCGGCGCTCGGTGCGGTGATTGTGGTGCTGTACCTGGGGGAATTTATCGGCCTGCTCAGCCTGCCGCTGGCAGCCTTTGTCGGCGCGCTGGTGAGCATGCTGCTGGTGCTGGCGATTGCCAGTCGCGGCGGCCGGCTGGAGAGTGGCCGCCTGTTGCTGGCCGGGGTGGCGGTGTCGTTTGTGATGATGGCGGCAAGCAACCTGCTGCTGTTTCTCGGTGATCACCATGCCGCCAGTTCGGTGATCTTCTGGATGCTCGGCGGC
The DNA here is from genome assembly GCF_900105355.1 of Pseudomonas anguilliseptica. Classification (NCBI taxonomy): domain Bacteria; kingdom Pseudomonadati; phylum Pseudomonadota; class Gammaproteobacteria; order Pseudomonadales; family Pseudomonadaceae; genus Pseudomonas; species Pseudomonas anguilliseptica. Next base: position 1,494,041 of record NZ_FNSC01000001.1, on the reverse strand, counting down.
CTCGGGCTGGCGCGTTGGGAACTGCTCTGGTTGCCGGCGCTGTGCTTGATGCTGGCCCTGCTGCTGTTACTCGGTCTGGCGCGGGCGCTGAATGCGCTGATGGCCGGTGAACACAGCGCAGTGAGTCTGGGGCTGGAGCCACGTCGGGTGCGTTTGTTGGTGTTTGTCTGCGCTTCGCTGCTGACCGGGGTGCTGGTGTCGCTGAGCGGTGCCATCGGCTTTGTCGGGCTGATCCTGCCGCACGTGGCGCGCTTTCTGGTGGGCGCCGAACACCGTCGCCTGCTGCCGGTCAGTGCGCTGCTTGGCGCGCTGTTTCTGGTCTGGGTGGATGTTGCCGCGCGCACCCTGCTGGCGCCGCAGGACCTGCCCATCGGCATCGCCACGGCAGCAATTGGCGGGGTGTTTTTCGTGTTTTTGCTGCGTCGGCGCTGAATCGCTAAAGTTTTTTTCAGCGCTGCTGTAACGCCTGTTCGTCTCGTCGCTCTAGTTGAATGCCGGCACACAAAACCCTTTTCGTCCGGCCAACCCAGATCACCCGAGGATATGACATGAACATGAAATCTACCGCTGCTACTGGTGCTGCTATCGCCTTCGCTGCTGCCAGCCTGTTTGCTGGTCTCTCAAGCACCGTAGCAGTGGCTGAAGAAGCCAAAGTACATTGTTACGGCGTCACGTCCTGCAAAGGCCAGAATGATTGCAAAACCGCCGAAAACAGCTGCAAAGGTCAGGGTGCTTGCAAAGGTCACGGCTTCAAGTCGATGACCCTCGCTGAGTGCAATGCCGCCAAAGGTACTGTCGGCGAGTAAGTGAGCCGGGGCGGCCGCCGCGCGGTTGCCCCGCATCACCCTGCAAGGAGCCAGCAATGAATGCTCAACGCGGTAATCTGGGCTTTGGCCTGGGCCTGCGCAGCACCTATTACCAAGCCATTCTCGAACAACGGCCGGCGATCGACTGGTTCGAGATCGTCTCGGAAAATTACCTGGTAGCGGGCGGCAAGGCCCTCTACTTTCTCGATGCCATCGGCGAGCAGTACCCGCTGGTGATGCATGGCGTGTCGTTGTCGATTGGCGGCCCGCATGAGCTGGACCGCGACTACCTGCGTCAGCTCAAACACCTCGCCGCGCGCGTGCAGCCGGCGTGGATCTCCGATCACCTGTGCTGGAGCCGGGGCAATGCCCACCAGCTGCACGACCTGCTGCCGCTGCCTTATACCGAGGAGAGCCTGCAGCATGTGGTCGCGCGGGTGCGCCAGGTGCAGGACGTGATCGAACGGCCGCTGGTGCTGGAGAACGTTTCCAGTTACCTGCGCTGCGCCGATGATCAGTTCAGCGAATGGCAGTTTCTCGCTGCACTCAGCGAGTTGAGCGGCTGTGAGCTGTTGCTGGACGTCAATAACGTCTACGTCAGCGCACGCAACCACGGCTTCGATGCCTGGACCTTTATCAGCAGCCTGCCCAAGCAGCGCATCCGTCAGCTGCACCTGGCCGGCCACAGCGATTACGGCAGCTACCTGATCGATACCCATGATCAACCGGTCAGCGACCCGGTCTGGCAGCTTTATCAACGAACCCTGCAGCACCTCGGGCCGGTCTCTACGTTGCTGGAGCGTGACGATCATTTCCCCGACCTGGATGTGCTGCTCGACGAGCTGAACACTGCGCGCCGGTTTGCAGCCCAAGCGCTGCAAGGCACACCGCAATGCGCCTGAGCGACTGGCAGGCGCAGGTGCAGGCCTACCTGCTCAATCCCGATGCCCAGCCCAATTCGGCGCTGCAGGCCAGTCTGCTGGGCAGCGCGGCGCTGAGTGCCGAGCAGGGCTTGGCGATTTACCACAACGCCTACCGCGCGCGCCTGCTGGAAGCCTTGCGTGGTGATTATCCGGCGGTGCATGGCTGGCTCGGTGACGAGGAATTCGATGCCCTGGCCCTGGCCTATCTCGATGCGCATCACTCGCAGCATTTCAGCCTGCGCTGGTTAGGCGCAAAGCTGGCTGACTTTATCGACGGCTACCTGATTCCCGCCCAGGCCGCGCCACTCAGTGAGCTGGCACGGCTGGAATGGGCCTTTACCCTGGCCTTTGATGCACCGGAAGGCCAGCCCCTGAGCCTGATGCAGATGGCCGAACTGCCGGCCGAAGCCTGGCCGACCCTGCAGGTGCGTTTGTTACCGAGCGTGCAGTGGCTGGCGTGCCGGCATAACAGCCTGGCGATCTGGCGCGCGGGCAAGGAGCAGGGTGACTTCCCTGGCAGCCAGCCACTGGTTGCGACAGAGACCTGTGTGGTCTGGCGTGATCAGTTGATTACCCGCTACCGCAGCCTGGCGGCCGATGAAGCAGTGGCACTTCAGGGCATGGCCGTGCAGGGCTGGGGCTTCGCCGAGCTGTGTGGCGAGCTGGCGCACCTGGGCGAACAGGCGCCGGTGCAGGCGGTGAGCTGGTTGCGTCAGTGGTTGGCGGACGGCCTGCTGCAGCGGGCCGATCACCTCTCGCGCTGATTGTTCTGCCCTGTCGGGAAAACTCCGGCAGGGCATTTTCCTTCAATACCCTGCAGCGCGCGCCTGTCAGCCTGGCATCTCCTTTGGTTGTGCTGACAGGTGTGTGATGAATACGCTGGTTTATTCCATGGCGGGTTTTGCCCTCGCTGCTTCGATCTCTCCCGGCCCGGTCAACCTGCTCGCCCTCAGCGCCGGCGCGCGCCATGGGCTGCGCAGCAGCATGCGCCATGTCACCGGGGCGACATTCGGCTTTACCGCGTTGTTACTGGCCATGGGCCTGGGTTTGCAGCAGCTGTTGCAGCAATGGCCGGCGCTGACGCACTGGGTGGCTTATTTTGGTGTCGCCTTTCTGCTGTACATGGCCTACGGCCTGGCCCGGGCTGACGGGCAGCTGAGTGGCAACGACGCGCAGCAGCGCCCGTCGCTGTTCAAGGGCGCGCTGATGCAGTGGCTCAACCCCAAGGCCTGGCTGGCCTCGATGGCAGGGATGGGTGCCTATGCGGCGGATGGTGATCTGTGGCGGGTGGGGCAGTTCGCGGCGCTGTATTTCGTGATCTGTTATCTGTCGATCAGTTGCTGGGCGCTGGCTGGGGTTTACCTGCGCCAGTATCTGGAGAATCCGCTGTACCTGCGCCGGTTCAATCGCGGCCTGGCCTTGCTGCTGGTGCTGTCAGCGGTTTATCTGCTGGTCTGATCAGGCGCGGCGGTATTGCCCAGGGGTGGCGGCGAGCAGCTGTTTGAAGGTGCGCTGCAAGTGCGCCTGATCGGCAAAGCCGGCGTCCAGCGCCACCTCGGCAATCGACTCGCCACGCTTCAGCCCGGCCTGGGCCACTTGCACGCGGCAGTTGAGCAGGTAGGCATGCGGGGTCATACCGTAGTGCTGGCGGAAACTGCGAGTCAGGTAGGAGGGCGACAGCTCGGCGGCGCTGCAGATGTCTTCCAGCTTGAGCGTCTGGGTGCAGTGCGCACGGATAAATTCTGCGGCCAGACGAATGCGCGGGTTGTCCTCGCGGATCGGAGCCGGCGCGGGGGCCAGGCGCTGTTGCAGGGTGCTGAAATAGTCGAGCAGAGCGCATTCTTTGCGCAGGTGATCGACCGATGCATCGTTGAGCAGGTCGTACAGCTGATTGAGGCCGTTGAACAGCTTGGGGTCGCGGCTGAGGATGGCGGAGAAGGGCTGCAGGGGCTGGTTGTGGCTGAAGCCCAGCTGGTGTTGCAGCTCGCCCAACCAGGTGCTGTCGATGTAGAACATGCGATACGACCAGGGCTGCCCATCCACGGGGTTGCAGGTATGCACGTCACCGGGGTTCATCAGCACCAGCGTGCCGGCGGCGACCTGCTCGCGCGCCTTTTCATTGAGGTAGGTGCTGCGGCCCTGGGTGATGGTGCCGATCGAAAAACACTCATGGGAATGCTTGGCGTAGCACAGCAGACGGCCATCGAGGGCTTCGCGCGTTTCGACAAAGGGCAGCGCGGGGTCGCGCCAGAAGCGTGGGGGGGGTGACCTGTTGCTCAGTGCTCATCATGCATCCCTGGCGTAGTCGCCTTGACCAAGCGCTGACTATAGCGGCCGGGGAGGGTTGTTCAAACAGTCGAGCGGTACAGTGCTTTGCCTTACCATGCCGGCTTCGCCTCGTTACGAGCCGCACATGCCTGCCATTTTGTTGCGTTACCGCGTTGCCTTGATCGTCCTGCTGATTCTGCTCGGGTTGTTGGCGAGTATCTGGCTGGCCGGGCGTTATGCCGAGCAGCGTGCCTGGCAAGTGCGCAGTGTCGAGGCGCGGGGTCAGTTGCAGTTGTATGCGCAGTCGATTCATACCCTGGTCGAGCGTTTTCGTTCGGTGCCGGAAGTGCTGGCGCTGGACAGCGATATTCGCGCCTTGCTGCGTGCGCCGGATGACCGTCTGTTGCGGCGCAAACTTAACCAGCGTCTGGAGCAACTCAACGCAGCGGCGGGTTCCAATGTGCTCTACCTGCTGGATGCACGGGGCGAAACCCTGGTGGCCAGCAACTGGGGTGACTGGAGCAGCTTCGTCGGCAACAACTACGCCTTTCGCCCGTATTTTCAGGATGCCGTACGTCAGTCCTCCGGGCGCTATTTTGCCGTGGGGGTGACCACCGGCATTCCCGGTTATTTCCTTTCCCATGCCGTGCGCGACGACAGCGGTGTGGTACTGGGCGTGTTGGTGGTCAAGCTGGAGCGGGAAGAGTTGCAGCGCGAATGGGTGGGGCAATCGGGGGTGTTGCTGGTGGCGGACAGCCATTCGGTGGTGATCCTCAGTAACCGCCCGGCCTGGCGCTTTCTCGCCCTTGAGGCCTTGAGCGATCAGCAGCGTGACGAGCTGGTCAACGAGCGCAAGTACGCCGAACAAGCCCTGCAACCGCTGGCCAGTACCTTGCGCCGGCAGATCGACAGCGACAGCCAGTGGCGCTGGGTGCAAGGCCCGGATGGTCCACGTGACTACCTCTGGCAGCGTCAGGCCCTGGGCGATGAAGGCTGGACCCTGCACCTGCTGCACGAGCCGAAAACCCTGGTCGACAGCGTGCGCAGCTACCGCCTGGCTGCCGCCGGGGTGTGGATGACCCTGGCGTTTCTGCTGCTTTACCTGGCCCAGCGGCGCAAGAACCAGCGTCTGCAGGCCGGCATTCGTGAACGCCTGGAGCGTGAAGTGGCGCTGCGTACCGCCGAGTTGCGCGAGGCTCAGGAAGGTCTGGTGCACGCGGCGAAGATGGCCGCGTTGGGGCAGATGTCGGCGGCCATGGCCCATGAAATCAACCAACCGCTGACCGCCATGCAGATGCAACTGGCCAGCCTGCGCCTGTTGCTCGATAGCGGTCGCCAGGACGATGTGCGCGAGGGACTGCAGCGTATCGATGCGCTGCTGCAACGCATCGCCGGGCTCACCGGCCACCTGAAAACCTTCGCCCGCAAAAGCCCGGCGGGGCTGAGCGAGCGGCTGCGTTTGAGTGATGTGCTGGAGCAGGCCCTGCAACTGCTGGCGCCGCGCTTGCGCAGTGAACAGGTGCAGTTGCACAGCGAGATCGACACGGAGGCGCGGGTGCTGAGCGATGCCATTCGCCTGGAACAGGTGCTGCTCAATTTGCTGAACAACGCCCTGGATGCCATGGCGGACAGCACCGTGCGGCAGTTGCAGATCCGCATCGAGCGCCAGGCCGAACAGTGCCTGCTGAGCATCACTGACAGCGGCGGCGGCATCGCCAGCGAGGCGCTGGAGCATGTGTTCGAGCCGTTCTTTACCACCAAGCCGGTGGGTGCCGGATTGGGCCTCGGCTTGGCGGTGTCCTACGGCATCGTCCGCGAACTGGGCGGCAGCCTGGAGGCGGCCAATGCTGAGCAGGGTGCAATCTTTACCCTGCGCCTGCCCGCTGTACCGGATGCGTAGGGTGGATGGCGCTGTATCCATCCACCAAGGCTGCCACCGCTGGTGGATGTAAAGAGCGACATCCACCCTACAGATGCACCGTGGCATTACACTGCCGCCGATTGATCAGGAGGTGATATGACCGGGCACGTAATAGTCGTCGATGATGAAGTGGCAATCCGCGAGGCGGTGCAGCAGTGGCTGGAGCTCTCCGGCTTCAGCGTGCACAGCTGCGCCACGGCGCAGGCCGCGCTGGCGCTGGTCGAGCGTGATTACCCCGGCATCATCATCAGCGATGTGCGCATGCCTGACACCGATGGCTTGCAGCTGCTCGACAGCGTGCTGGAGCGCGACCGCGACCTGCCGGTGATTCTGATCACCGGGCACGGCGATGTGCCGATGGCGGTGCAGGCGCTGCGTCAGGGCGCGTATGACTTTATCGAAAAGCCCTTTACCCCTGAACGCGTGCTCGACAGCGTGCGCCGTGCGTTGGACAAGCGCCGTCTGGTCTGTGAGAACCGTCAGCTGCGCCAACAGTTCGCTCTCAAGGACCACATCGAGTTGCAGTTGCTGGGTGTGTCCAAACCGATGGAAACCCTGCGCCGGCAGATCCTCGAACTGGCCGGCACCTCGGTGAATATTCTCCTGCGCGGTGACACCGGCAGCGGCAAGGAGCGGGTTGCCCGTTGCCTGCATGATTTCAGCAACCGCGCCGGTAAGCCGTTTGTCGCGCTCAACTGCGCGGCGATTCCTGAGCACCTGTTCGAGAGCGAATTGTTCGGCCATGAAAGCGGCGCCTTTACCGGTGCACAGGGCAAGCGTATCGGCCGTATCGAACACGCCGACGGCGGCACGCTGTTTCTCGATGAGGTGGAAAGCCTGCCGCTGGCCCAGCAGGTCAAACTGCTGCGCGTGCTGCAGGAGAAAACCCTGGAGCGGCTCGGTTCCAACCGCAGCATTCAGGTCGATCTGCGGGTGATCAGTGCGGTCAAGCCGGACCTGCTCGATGAGGTCAAAGCTGGACGTTTCCGTGAAGATCTGTACTACCGGCTGAACGTCGCCACCTTGCGCATTCCGCCGCTGCGCGAACGCCGCGAAGACATTGCCCTGCTGTTCGAGCACTTCGCCCAGCAGGCGGCGCAACGCCACGCGCGCGAGATGCCCGCGCTGACGCCGACGCAGCTGACTCAACTGCTGGGGCACGACTGGCCGGGCAACGTGCGTGAGCTGATTAACGCCGCTGAACGCCATGCATTGGGCTTGAGTGGCGACATGCAGCCGGGCGAGGGGTTGCCCGTGCAATCCCTGGCCGAGCAGATGGAAGCCTTCGAAGCGCAGTGCCTGCACCGTGCGCTGCAACACTGCCAGGGCAACCTCACCGAGGTGATGGCGCTGCTACAGCTACCCCGCCGCACCCTCAACGAAAAGATGCAGCGCCACGGCCTGCTGCGCAGCCGCTATCGGCCAGCCGGCAGCAGCGACGAAGATTGAGAACCGCCGTCCCGGATTGCATCCGGGCTACGCTGTTTCTATCGGCGGAATTTCGCTTGTCTGGATTTTTCCAGCAGCGGATTTCCGCTGATTAAACCCTGCAGGGGGTTGATCACACTCAGCGTAAAGGCTCTAGCACGGGCTTTTCTCTTGCTGGCACGGCATCTGCTATAGCCCTTGTCAGCCAGGCACTCGATTGCCCGGCAGCCAATAAGAAAGACAAGAGGTTATCCCTATGCACTGCCCAGCCCCATCCGCGCGTTCGTCGCGCCATCCCTCTCTTGTGCGCACCGCTTGCCCGTGCGTGAGCTCCGGCTCCTTTCTGCTTGCCCGTTAGCCATGCGCACCGCGCCCTGTCAGCGCATTGCGTGGCGTCAACCTTTGCATAAAGCCATAACAACGACGGAGTTTCTTCCATGCGAATGACCAAACGTTTCAGCCTGTTTGCGGCAGCTGCCGCCTTGACCGCGAGCACGGCCGTTCTCGCCGCCCCGACCTTTATCAATATCCTGACCGGCGGCACCAGCGGTGTGTATTACCCGATTGGTGTGGGCCTGTCGCAGCTGTATAGCAACGGCATCGAAGGCTCGAAGACCTCGGTACAAGCGACCAAAGCCTCGGTGGAAAACCTCAACCTGCTGCAAGCCGGTCGTGGTGAGCTGGCGCTGGCGCTGGGTGATTCGGTGGCCGATGCCTGGAATGGCGTGGAAGACGCCGGTTTCAAGGCGCCGCTGAAAAAGCTGCGGGCGATTGCCGGCACCTACCCGAACTACATCCAGATCGTCGCCAGCAAGGAATCCGGCATTGCCACCCTGGCTGACCTGAAGGGCAAGCGCATCTCCGTTGGCGCGCCGAAATCCGGCACCGAGCTGAATGCCCGCGCCATCTTCAAGGCCGCTGGCCTGAGCTATGAAGACATGGGCAAGGTGGAGTTTCTGCCGTACGCCGAGTCGGTCGAGCTGATCAAGAACCGTCAGCTGGATGCCACCCTGCAGTCCTCGGGCCTGGGCATGGCGGCGATTCGCGACCTGGCCGCGACCCTGCCGATCACTTTCGTTGCCATCCCGGCGGAGATCACCGCGAAGATCGACAACGCCGCCTACCAGGCTGCCGCGATCCCGGCCGGCACCTACGACGGTCAGGATGCCGATGTACCGACTGTGGCCATCCAGAACATCCTGGTCAGCCATGACGGTGTGTCCGAGGAAGTGGCCTACCAGATGACCAAACTGATGTTCGACAACCTTGAGCGCCTGGGCAACGCCCACTCGGCGGCCAAGGACATCAAGCTGGAAGGCGCTGCCAAGGGCCTGCCGATTCCGTTGCACCCAGGTGCCGAGCGCTTCTACAAGGAAGCTGGCGCACTGTAAGGCTGCTGAAGGGTTGCAGGTGTAGGTTGGCGCTGTGCGCAGCGCCAATCTCTCCGGACACGAGCTAGAGCTGCGAATAAAACCGGCGTGCAGGCCACGGCAGGTTTTGTTGGCGACTCTTGCGCTATCGACGTTGTAACGAGGGTGTGACCTTCATGAGTGAGCAAAACCAAGGCCTCGCCGCCAACCCCAGCGATTGGCCGAAAGCGCTGTTTTATGTTGCGCTGCTGTTTTCCATCTTTCAGATCATCACCGCGGCTTTCCACCCGGTATCCAGCCAGATTCTGCGTGCTGTGCATGTTGGCTTCCTGCTGCTGGTGGTGTTTCTCTGCTTTCCCGCCCGTGGCAAGGAGCAGCCTTGGCAACCGATGGCCTGGCTACTCGGCCTGGCCGGCATGGCCACGGCGTTCTACCAGTGGTATTTCGAAGCCGATCTGATTCAACGCTCCGGTGATCTGACCCAGAGCGACATGGTCGTCGGCCTGGTGCTGATCGTGCTGGTGTTTGAAGCCGCGCGACGGGTGATGGGCATCGCCCTGCCATTTATCTGCGCACTGTTTCTCGCCTACGGCCTGTTCGGTCAGTACCTGCCGGGCGACCTGATGCATCGTGGCTATGCCATCGACCAGATCGTCAACCAGCTGGCCTTCGGCACCGAGGGTCTGTATGGCACGCCGACCTACGTATCGGCCACCTATATTTTCCTGTTTATCCTGTTCGGTGCGTTCCTCGAACAGGCCGGGATGATCAAGCTGTTCACCGACTTCGCCATGGGCCTGTTCGGCCACAAGCTCGGCGGCCCGGCCAAGGTCTCGGTGGTGTCGTCGGCGCTGATGGGCACCATCACCGGTTCGGGTGTGGCCAACGTGGTCACCACCGGCCAGTTCACCATCCCGCTGATGAAGCGCTTCGGCTACAAGCCGGCGTTTGCCGGCGGCGTGGAAGCGACCTCGTCGATGGGCAGCCAGATCATGCCGCCGATCATGGGCGCGGTGGCCTTTATCATGGCCGAGACGATCAACGTGCCGTTCTTCGAGGTGGCCAAGGCCGCGCTGATTCCGGCCATGCTGTACTTCGGCTCGGTGTTCTGGATGGTTCACCTGGAAGCCAAACGCGCCAACCTGCAGGGCCTGCCAAAAGACCAGTGCCCGAATCCCTGGACCGCGATCAAAGAGCGTTGGTACCTGCTGATTCCGCTGTTCATCCTGATCTACCTGCTGTTCTCCGGGCGCACGCCGCTGTTCTCCGGGATGGTCGGCCTGGCGCTGACCGCCATCGTGATTCTCGGCTCGGCGATCATTTTGCGGGTGTCGTCCAAGGTCATGCGCTTTGCCTTCTGGATTGCCCTGGGCGTGCTCTGCGCCGGCTTCTTCCAGCTTGGCATCGGCGTGGTGTTCGGTGTGGTCGCGCTATTGGTGGCGGTGTGCTGGTTTATCAAAGGTGGCCGCGACACCCTGACCATATGCTTGCACGCGTTGGTGGAAGGGGCGCGTCATGCAGTGCCGGTGGGCATCGCCTGCGCCCTGGTCGGGGTGATTATCGGTGTGGTTTCGCTGACGGGGGTGGCTTCGACCTTCGCCGGCTATATCCTCGCCATCGGTCAGGACAACCTGTTCCTCTCGCTGGTGCTGACCATGCTCACCTGCCTGGTGCTGGGCATGGGCATCCCGACCATTCCCAACTACATCATCACCAGTTCGATTGCCGTGCCGGCGCTGCTGGAGCTGGGCGTGCCGCTGATCGTGTCACACATGTTCGTGTTCTATTTCGGCATCATGGCCGACCTTACCCCGCCGGTGGCGCTGGCCTGTTTTGCAGCCGCACCGATTGCCAAGGAAAGCGGCCTGAAGATCAGCCTGTGGGCGATTCGCATTGCCGTAGCCGGCTTCGTGGTGCCGTTTATGGCGGTGTACGAGCCGGCGCTGATGCTGCAGGGCGACAGCCTGTTGGCCACGCTCTATGTGGTGCTCAAGGCACTGCTGGCCATCGGCATCTGGGGTGTGGTGTTTACCGGTTACCTGCAGGCCAAACTGAGCTGGTGGGAGCGCGCGCTGGGCTTTGCTGCCGGCGCCAGCCTGATTCTGGCCACGCCGATGAGTGACGAAATCGGCTTTGCCCTGGCGGCGCTGTTTATCGCTCAGCACTTCTGGCGTGCGCATCGCGCCCAGGTAGCGGCGGCGTGATTGGTTTGTGCCTGGGTCTGGCGGGCGCGGTATGGGCAGAAGTACCCACGCCGAGTTTTACCCTGGCCTGGACACACACCATCGAGAAGATTCGCTGGGAAGAGGATTACCGTGTGACGCCTGAGGGATTGCTCCTCGGCGAAGCGCGGGTCAAGGGTTCCGGGGCTGGTATGGAGATTCCAGACGGCGCCGAACTGCGCGAGGGCAGCTGGCATTACCAGCGTCAGCTACCCCCCTTGCAACCACTGCGTTTGGGGCGAACCCCCGAGGCAGGGGATTATCAACTGTGTTTCAACCAGCGTTGCCACTCGATGAGTGAATGGCTCGGCCCGTTACAAGCGACCCAGCCGGCGTTGGAACTCTGGAGCTGTGAGCAAAGCTCCCCGGCCGCTTCGGCGGCAGGCCAGGACGACCGCTAAGGCGGCGTCTGCTCCCGGGCCACAAGCCCTGGCGTAAAAAGAGGAGAACCCCCATTTGGCGATGCCGGTGGGGGTTTTGTTCGTTTGCAGTAACGGTTAGCTTCAGCAAATTGACTGACAAGCAGGATGTTATGAGCACCATCACCTATTACCTGGACATGCAGCACCCTGAGCAGATCCGCGCCAAGCCGTTGCCGGCCGACCTGAGCGTGGTGGAATGCCAGTTCAAACAGTTTCAGCTCAACCGCTTTCTTTACCAGCTGGTCGGCGAGCCCTGGCAGTGGACCGACAAGCTGAGCTGGACGGACGCGCAGTGGCGCGAGCTGATCGAGCAGCCCAATCACCGCACCTGGGTGGCCTATCACCAGGGCGCCATCGCTGGCTATTACGAGCTGCTGCGCGATGCCGCCGGCGCGGTGGAGATTCTCTATTTCGGTCTGGCCGAGGCGTTCTTCGGTCAGGGCTTTGGCGGCCCGCTGCTCGCTCACGCGCTGCAGTCCGCCTGGGCCTGGCCCGGCACCACTAAGGTCTGGGTGCATACCTGCAGCCTGGATCACCCCAGCGCACTGGCCAACTACCAGGCGCGCGGCCTGCGTATCTATCGTGAAGAGGTCGAGGCGGACGCTTCGTAACAGGGTCTACGCTTGCAGGGTCGCCCACTTATTTCAGGAGCCGCTTATGCGCCGCGCCCTCCGTAATCCCATGCTACTCAGTCTTTGCATGCTGCCTGCTCTGGCCAGCGCGGTGGATATCCAGCCCGGCCTCTGGGAAATCAGCTCGCACACTATGCAGGTCGGCAGCCAGGCGGTGCCGGGGATGGAGCAGATGTTCGAGCAGATGAAAAACCTGCCGCCCGAGCAGCGCCAGATGATGGAGCAGATGATGGCCCAGCAAGGTGTGCAGTTGGGCGACAAGGGCGTGCGCATCTGCATGAGCGAAGCGCAGATCAAGGCCCAGCAAATCCCCATGCAAGACCCTGATTCCGGCTGCAACAATGAAGTGACTGAGCGTAGCGCCGAGTTATGGAAGTTCCGCTTCAACTGCCCCAACGGCCAGGGCGAAGGCGAGACGCGCTTTGTCAGCGACAAAGAGTTCACTTCAACGGTCAACGGCACCTTCGACGGCCAGAGCAGCAGTATGCAAAGCCATGCGCGCTGGGTGGCGGCGGATTGCGGAGCGTTACAGCGCCCTTAACGCGGGTACTGGTTCGGTAAGCAGGCTCCTGGATTCTGTCGCAATCGCTCGCTGACGCTTCAAATGGTAATAAAGATCATTTGCGTTGACAGCGATGGAAACTGCTGCGAAACTACCATCGATAATTATTAGCATTAGCATTTGGATTGGCCGTTCGGTTTGCCGATTTGCGTGTGCTGCTAAACGCTTCCTGCACCCAAGGACGACCCTGCAGGGCATTCGATACTCGCATTGGGGAGAGTCCTATGTTGTCCAGAAAGACCCGCCTGGCAGTGGCTATTGCCGCTGCCTGCAGCTTCAACCACGCCCTGGCCGCCGACCGCGCGGCAGTTCAGCTTGATGCTCAGACCGTAGTTGGCAGTACCGCAGACGCTCAGCCAGACAACTACAAGTCGCAGCCCAGCAGCGCCGCTACCAAGCTGGATCTGACGCCACGGCAGACACCGCAGTCGATGTCGACCATCACCCGTGCGCAGATTGATGATTTCCAGCTCAACAGCATCAACGACGTACTGAAATTTACCCCCGGCATTACCGTCGAGGAAATCGAGACTGACCGCACCTACTTCACCTCACGCGGTTTCGATATCACCAACTTCCAGTTCGATGGTGTGGGTATCCCGTTTTCATCCGGCGGCCAGGATGGCGCTATCGATCTTGCGCCCTATGAGCGTATCGAGGTTTTGCGAGGTGCCAATGGCCTGATGAGTGGCAGCGGCAACCCGTCCGCTACCGTCAATTTCGTGCGCAAACGCCCGACCTTTAAGCCTCAGGCGCAGGTCGATCTGACTGCCGGCTCCTGGGATGAACGGCGCATCCAGGCCGACGTCTCCGGTGCGCTGACCGACGAGGGCACTATCCGCGGTCGAGCGGTCTATGCCCACGAAAACAAGAACTCCTACCTTGATCGTTATTCGCGTGAGGTCAATGTGTTCTACGGCGTGCTTGAAGCCGATCTGAACCCCGAAACGCTGTTCTCCATTGGCTATAGCCTGGACAAGAACAATGCCAATAGTCCGTTGTGGGGTGCGCTGCCGTTGTTCGATTCGGTTGGCAAGCCGACCCAACTGTCGCGTTCAACCAGTACTGCTGCTGACTGGTCGTGGTGGAACAACCAAGAGCAACGCACCTTCACCGAACTGACCCACAACTTCGCCAACGGCTGGCAGGCCAAGGGCAGCGTCACCTATGTAAAGAAGCAAAGCGACTCGGAGCTGTTCTACGTATTTGGCACCCCGAATGCGCTGATGGGTGACGGGCTCTTCGGGTACCCGTCGCAGTACTCAGCCGACTTCCACCAGTGGATCGCTGATGTCTCGATCGGCGGTCCATTCAGCCTGGCGGGCCGCGAGCATGAGCTGGTGCTGGGAGCCAATTGGTACAAGTCCAAGGTGGAAGAGCTGTCGCGCTATATTCCGGGACGATCTGTCGCCGTGTCTTCGGAGCAAATCTATAACGGTGCTTTCCCCAAGCCGACGGTCTGGGGAAGCTCAGACGGTGGTGAGTATGAAGACCAGCAGAAGAGCCTCTACTCGGCGGCGCGCTTTAGCCTCACTGATGAGCTGACCTTCATCGCTGGCGCCCGCGCCATCACCCTCAAGACCGAGGGTTTCTCCTATGGCAACGACCGCAAGCGCAAGAACGATACGATCCTGCCTTACGCCGGCCTGGTCTATGACCTGAACGATGAGTACTCGGTCTACGCCAGTTACACCGAGATATTCAACCCGCAGAAGGAAGAGGGCGCTGATCGTCAGCGTCTCGACCCTATCGAAGGCGAAAACTACGAGCTCGGCATCAAGGGTGAGCTGCTCGACGGCAAGTTGAACGTTTCGGCCGCCGTGTTTAAGACCAAGCAGTCCAACGTCGCGGAGTCCCTTCGTTTCGATCCCGTTAGCGGTAAACAGCTCTATGACGGAGCGGATTACTTGAGTGAAGGCTATGAGCTGGAAGTGTCCGGGGAGGTGCTGCCGGGTCTGCAGGTAATGGGCGGCTACACCTACGTCGATATTCAGAATGCGGACCATAGCCATGGGCGCACCTACGCGCCGAAGCACATGCTGCGCGCCTCCACCGTCTACCGCATTGCGCAGCACCCACAGTTAAAAGTGGGGGCGAACCTGAGCTGGCAGGACGATATCTACCGTTCGATTAGTCTGGCCGATGGTAGCGGTGGACGGATAGAACAAGACGACTACGCCGTGGTGGGTTTGATGGCGGCCTACGACATCGACCCGAATTGGAGTGTGTCGGCCAACCTCAACAACCTCACCAACGAGAAGTACCTCTCCAGTTTGTATTGGGAGCAGGGCTTCTATGCGGCCCCGCGCAACGCCAGCATGACGGTCAGCTGGAACTACTAGAAAGCTGCCATGCCGGCGCCGCAGAGGCGGCCGGCATGTTGCCACTTACCGTGACGAGATAGCCCATGCGTGCCTCACTGGTTCTTCTGCATCGTTGGTTCGGCCTGTTTATCGCCGTGTTCCTGTTTGTTTCCGGCCTGACCGGGGCGGTGATCTCCTGGGATCACGAGGTTGATGAATGGCTTAACCCACAGTTGTTCGAGGCGCGTAGCGAGGGGCCGACACAAACGCCGCAAGCCCTGGCGGCGCAGTTGGAAGCGCGCGACCCGCGTCTGCAAGTCGGTTTTATGCCGCTGTATACCGAGCCGGGTCACTCCTTCGGCGTCAGCGTCAACCCACGTATCGATCCGGCCACGGGCAAGGCTTATGAGCTGGACTTCAACCAGATCGGCCTCGACCCGGTGACTGGTGAGGAGCAGGGACGGCGTATGTGGGGTGAGGTTTCACTGAGCCGTGAAAATCTGATGCCGTTCCTCTATAAGCTGCACTACAGCATGCATATCCCCGAGGGTTTTGGTATCGAGCTGGGCATTCTGCTGTTCGGTATCGTCGCGATTGTCTGGACTCTGGATTGCTTTATAGCTCTTTGGCTCTCCTTCCCCAACTGGCGTGCCTGGCGCAAGTCCTTCGCCTTTCGCTGGAAGCAGGGCGGGTACAAACTGAATTTCGACCTGCACCGCTCCGGCGGGGTGTGGATCTGGGGCTTGCTGCTGATCCTGGCGGTCACCTCGGTGTCGATGAACCTCAACGTGCAGGTGACGCGGCCGCTGGTCGAGTTGTTCTCGCCACTGACGCCTAGTCCGTTCGCCAGCCGTACGCCGGTCAGCCTCGATGAGCAGAAGTTTCCAGGCATTAGCCGGGATGAAGCGGTCAGCTTGGCAGCCGCTGAAGCGGCGCGTCTGGGCTTGGATAAGCCCCCTGGCGGGGTGTTCTATTCGCCGGAATTCGATGTTTACGGTGTGGGCTTCTACACCGCAGAAAACGACCACGGTGATGGCGGCCTAGGTAATCCCTGGTTGTACCTGGACGGGCAGAGCGGCGCGTTGGCAGGCACGCAGATTCCGGGCACGGGGAGTGCCGGGGATATCTTTATGCAGGCGCAATTCCCCCTGCATTCAGGACGCATCCTCGGCATGCCGGGGCGCATTCTGGTGTCGCTGCTGGGGCTGGTAGTGGCCATGCTGTCGCTGACTGGCATCGTTATCTGGGCGAAGAAGCGCCGCTCGCGGGTATTAAGTGAGCGGCGTAATCAGCACCGTGGGTTGGCAGCTCAGGGGGCGTTGCAGCAACCTTAATGGCCGTTAAGCGGATCACTGATGCCGTGGCGGTCTTTTAGTGTTTGCACCAGCTCGGCCTGGCTGGTGAGAAAGGCGTCGAACTGTTTGATCACTTCGGGGTGGCTGATGCTGGAAAGGAAGTAGTGGTTATCCTGATAAGGCAGTTTGGGGTCGAACACCAGGCCGCTTCCGGCGCTGTTTATAGAGTTGATGACGGACCACTTGCGGGTTGAGGTAAACGCCGTCGACGCGGTCGCTCATGGCCATGGCCAGCAGCGAGTCGATCTGGTTGGCCTGGATCAGCAGAATCTTGCCCGCCTTGATGTCATTCAAGTAAGGCCAGGGGGTAAAACCGCGCTGGGTGCCGAGGCGGCGAAGGCGCTCTTTGCCCTGGCCGAGAAACCGCGGTTTGACCAGTACACCATCGATGGCCGGTGCCGCCGCCTGGCTGTAATGCAGGGTGTGGCCTTGTTTCAGATCGCCATTCCAGCGCGGGTTGTCCGGGTATTTGAAATCCACCCGGTTGTTGAGAAAGTCGCTGAGCAGGCGCCTTACCGGCAGTGGCTGGTAGATAAGTTCATGGCCCTGGTGCGCCGCAAAGGCGTCCAGCAGGTCACGGCCATAGCCCAGGTATTCGCCATCCTGCACGTTGGAGTAAGGCAAGTAGGGCTGCAGCTCGACCCCGACCTTAAAAGTCTCGGCCTGTGCAGGCGACAACAGCTGGAGTGACAGGCATGTCAGCAAAGGCAGCAGAAGTCTCATCGACGGCATCTCGCACGATAACTGTATGGTCTAGGCCAACCATAGCCAATTGCCCGCCGACACGGGAGCTTTAGCGCGGATTAAATCTGACTAACTGCGCAAAAAAATGCCTGCCAAATGGCTGCAATGGCCGCCAATACTGGCTTTGCGCCTGCACGCTGGGGCCATGGCTGTTACCCTATGCCCCGCAGCCGCCGCGATGGCGGCTGTACGAGTAGGGCAATCCGTCCTCGTGCGCGTAATGCGTGCCACACGCCAAAGGAGCATTCCATATGGGAAAAGACCCTTCGTCTGACACGATCCCGCAACCAGAAGCGGTAATCCTGGACGGCATCCCCGCCCCCTCGGGCGAGGCAAATCTGATCGATACTGACTACGTCATCGGTCAGGACAACATCAAAGGGCAGTTCTCCTTCGCCCTCGACATTCACGGCAAAGTCTTCAGCATTTCCGCACTGACCATCGTGCTGTTTGTGGTGCTGACCCTGGCCTTGCAAAACCATGTAGAGCCGTTGTTCAGCGCCATGCGCGGCTGGCTCACCCATCACCTGGCCTGGTTCTTCCTTGGCTCGGCCAACATCTTCGTGCTGCTCTGCCTCGGCCTGATCGTCTCGCCGCTGGGCAAGGTGCGCCTCGGCGGTATGGATGCCTCCGCGGACTACAGCTACACCGGCTGGTTCTCCATGCTGTTCGCCGCCGGTATGGGTATCGGCCTGATGTTCTACGGCGTGGCCGAGCCGATGTCGCACTTCTCGGCGGCCATGGGCGGGGTCAGCGTGGGTGAAGACGGCATACGCACCGACTGGGCGCCTCTGGCTGGCGCTGCCGGTGATGCCGAAGCCGCTGCGCGTTTGGGCATGGCTGCGACCATCTTCCACTGGGGCCTGCACCCCTGGGCGATCTACGCCATCGTCGCTTTGGCGCTGGCGCTGTTCTCCTTCAACAAGGGCCTGCCACTGTCGATCCGCTCGATCTTCTACCCGATTCTCGGTGAGCGCGTGTGGGGCTGGCCGGGGCATATCATCGACATCCTCGCGGTGTTCGCCACCCTGTTTGGCCTGGCCACCTCCCTCGGCCTCGGTGCGGAACAGGCAGCCGCCGGCCTGGATAAACTGTTCGGCATCGCCGCCACGGACGCGAGCAAGGTACTGCTGATTATCGGCATCACCGCCATCGCCCTGGTGTCTGTGCTGGCGGGGTTGGACAAGGGCGTCAAACGCCTGTCCGAGCTGAACATGGGCCTGGCCATTCTGTTGCTGCTGTTCGTCATCATCGCCGGGCCGACCCTGGCCATCCTAACCGGCTTCTTCGATAACCTCGGCGCTTACCTGCAGCACCTGCCGGCGCTGTCCAACCCGATTGCCCGTGAAGACGCCAACTTCAGTCAAGGCTGGACGGCCTTCTACTGGGCCTGGTGGATCAGCTGGTCGCCGTTCGTGGGCATGTTTATCGCCCGCGTCAGCCGTGGCCGCACCGTGCGCGAGTTTCTGATCGCCGTGCTGTTGGTGCCGTCGCTGGTCTCGGTGTTGTGGATGACCGCGTTTGGTGGCACTGGCATCAGTCAGCTGGTCGGCGATGGCTTTACCGGCGTGCAGGACGCGGCGCTGGAGCTGAAGCTGTTTGCCATGCTGGCGGAACTGCCGTTGGCGGAGATCAGCTCGTTTATCGGCATCGTGCTGGTGATCGTGTTCTTCGTCACCTCGTCGGACTCTGGCTCGCTGGTGATCGACACCATTACCGCTGGCGGCAAGGTCAACGCGCCTGTGCCGCAGCGGGTGTTCTGGGTGGTGATCGAGGGCATCATCGCCATTGCTTTGCTGCTAGGTGGCGGGCTGGTGGCCCTGCAGGCCATGGCGGTGTCGACCGGTTTGCCCTTTACCATTGTGCTGTTGGTGGGCTGTATTTCGATCGTCAAAGGTTTGATGAGCGAACCGCGCTGATCCGTGTTTATGCGTTGCACAAACGCGCCTTCGGGCGCGTTTTTTATGCGCAGGGTTCTGACGTGGGAGCGCGCTCGCGGTGACTAGTGCGTGCTGTGCTACCTTTTAGATGAATGACTGTGAGGTCTATTACTTAAAATGTAGGTCTGCAGAATCGCAAGGTCATCAAGGGGTCACAATAAAGTGGATCTAAAACCCTCAAGCTCCAGGTCTTTCCTCATGAATTTAACACTTGGCAAGCAAGCGTCTCTCGCCGGCATGCTGATGCTTTGCCTTGCACAACTGTTTGCACTTGATGCGTATGCCCAACTGCCCTTGCCCGCGGCGGGACAAAATGCCCTTCGAATTGAGGGTTCCAACACCATCGGTGACGCCCTGGCGCCCGCGCTGGTGGAGGCGCTGATGCAGCGTGAAGGGCTGAAAAATATCAAAATTCAAACAATGCCCGAGGCCAATCTCAAACGCATAACAGGCCCGGTGGCCAATGGCCAAGCGGTGCACGTTGAGGTGGTCGCGCAGGGGTCAAGTGCAGGCTTTACTGCGCTGGCTGAGCAACGGGCTGAAGTGGCTGCATCCTCTCGTCCGATCAGGGATCAAGAAGTTGAACGGCTGGCTGCTGCAGGTGATATGCGCAGTGCATCGGCTGAGCAAGTGATCGGCATTGATGGCGTGGCCGTCATTGTGCATCCACGCAACGCGTTGAATCAGCTGACCTCCGCGCAGTTGGCGGGAGTATTTTCAGGGTCGATTAAAACCTGGGAAGAACTGGGTGGCAGCGGCGGTGAAATCCGTGTGATGACGATGGATGACAACTCAGGCACCTTCGACACGTTCAACACGGCCGTGCTGGCGGCGCAGGGCATGACGTTGCGGACTGATACGGGGCGTTATGCGGTGAGCAGCGTGCTTGCCGACGATGTCGCACAAACCCCTCAAAGCATCGGTTTTGTGGGGCTGGCCTACGTTGGTAAGGCCAAGCCACTGGCCATTGCGGATGGCCAGGCTGAGGCGATGGCGCCGACGCTGGGCTTGGTTGCCAGTGAGGATTATCCGTTGTCGCGGCGGTTATTCCTTTACCTCAAGCCCGATGAGCAGAATCCCTGGGCCAGGGCTCTGGTGGCGTTTGCGCAAAGCCCGGAAGGGCAGCAGGTCGTGGCGGCCAACGGTTTTGTGGCGCAAACCGTCAGCGCCATCAAGGTCGACGTGAGCACCGACATGCCTGAGCGTTACCGACACCTGGTCGAGAATGCACAACGCTTGTCGGTCACCTTCCGTTTCAATGAAGGGAATGCCACGTTGGACAATAAGGCCATTCAGGACGTGCAGCGCATTGTTAGCTTTCTGAAAGCCGAGAATAAGCTGAGTGCCCGTGTCAGCCTCATTGGCTTTGGCGATGCCAAGGAAGACCCGGCCCGTGCGCTGTTGCTGTCCAAGCTGCGGGCCATGGCCGTTCGGCGTGAGCTGTCCAAGGCCGGTGTGACGGTGCAAGACGTTGAAGGCCTCGGGCAGATTCTGCCTGTGGCCAGCAATGAGATTGAAAGCGGGCGCATCAAGAACCGCCGCGTTGAGGTCTGGGTGTACTGAGCCACGTCTTCTCTTGGCAGTCAGCGCTGACGGACAACGCTTCTGCCCAGGGCCGCAGGCTGTGGCCTTGGGCAGCGTGTAACGCCAAGCGCTGGATTTAGTGGGCCTACATCCTTCGTCTCAACTCCATAACGCCCCAACCGGCGTATCCACCGAATACCGTGTCGCCACCTGCGCCTGCAGCAGCTCTGCAGTCGCCAGCGCATCGGTCAACGCATGGTGTGCCTGGTACATCGGCAGGTTGTAGCGCGAGCGGCTGTCAGCCAGACGAATCGACAGCGGTTGCCGGCCCAACAAGCGGCCCAGCCAGCCGGGCTGACGCTTGGGATACAGGCGCGCCTCCAGCTGCATGGTGTCGATCACCGGGAACTGCCAACCCTCACCGAGTTGCTGACGCAACGCCTGGTCGAGAAAGCTGCGCTCGATATTGCGGTAGTGCACCACCATCACCTTGCCGGCCATGACGGTCAGCAGTTCGTCGAGGATCTGCCCCAAACGCGGCGCATGGCGGATATCCGAGTGGGTGATGTGGTGGAAGGCCACCGATTCGCCGCTCAGCTCGCTGGCCGGCTTGACCACCCAGTAACGCGCCGCGCCGCAGCGGATGCGTTGCAGGCTGAAGGGCAGCAGGCCGAGGCTGACGATGGCGTGCTGGCTGGCATCCAGGCCGGTGGTTTCCACGTCCAGGGCCAGCAGCGGCACCTCTTGCAGCGGGGTGTCGGCGGTTACGCAGCCGGCCTGGTAGAAGGCTTGCAAGCGAGGGTCGGTCGCGCTGGCGGCGAGTTCGCTAAAACGCGCGGCCCAGTCGAGTGGCGTGGCGGGCGCGGTCACAGGCTTTTGCCCGGCTGCGCGGGGTAGCGGAAGCGCAGGAATTTCTGCGCGTTGCTGAGCACGCCAAAGGCTTCCTTGAGGTTGTGCCGATCACTGGCGGAAACTTTTTCCGGCTCGATGTAGTTGTTCGGTTGCGCACCGTCTGCCGCCGCCATGGCCTGGTGGCGGGCGCGTACCAGGCTGAGAAACTCCAGGGCGTAGCGCAGCTGGCTGATGGCTTCGGGCTGCAGCAGTTTGGTTTTGCCGATGGCGTCGAGGCGCTCCAGGGAGTTCTGCGCCTTGCTGCCGCAGGCCAGGGCGTGCACGCGGATCAGGTCGGTGAGCGGCGCGGTGCCACGGCCCTTGAGGTTGATGATGTTTTTCTGCTGGCCGTCGGTTTCCATCACAAAGGTGCGGAAGAAGCCCAGCGGCGGTGTGCGGTTGAGGGCGTTGCGCGCCAGGGCAGCGAGGAAGGCCGGGTTGCTGCTGGCCTTCTGCGCGAGCAGGTCTTTGAGGTTTTCCACCAGTTCGATCTCGCCATACACGCCGTCGAGGTCGAAGAAGATGCAGCTGTGCAGCAGGGTCTGCGGCTTGGGTTTATCGATCCACTGCTGGAAGTAGCCGCGCCAGACACTCAGCGGCTGCCGCCACTGGGCGTTGCTGGCCATGATGCCGCCCTTGCAGTAGCTGTAGCCACAGGCGGCCAGGCCGTCGCTGACGAACTGGGCGAGGGCGGCGAAATAGGCGTCGTGCTGCGCCGGGTCGAAGCGGTCATCGAGTACCAGGGCGTTGTCCTGATCGGTGACCAGCAGCTGTTCGTCGCGGGCCATGGAGCCGGCGACCATAAAGCAGTAGGGCACCGGCGGCGGGCCGAGTTGCTGTTCGGCCAGTTCCAGCAGGCGCTGGGTAAAGGCGCGGCCGATGCCGGCCATGGCGCTGCCGACCATGTGCGCGGTGGCCTGCTCGTTGACCATGCGCACGAAGGTGCCGCGCAGGTCCGCCAGCAGGCTCTGCAGGCCGGAGACATTCGGCTGGTTGAAGATCGAGTTGGCCAGGTACAGGCTGCTCTGCGACTCGTAGCGGATGATGTCGCTGAGGTTGATCAGGCCAATCGGCCGGCGCCGCTGCACCACCGGCAGGTGATGGATGTTGTGGCGCAGCATGCACAGCATGGCCTCGAACACGCTGTCATCGGCCTGCACGGTGAAGGGCTCGGGGGTCATCACCTGGCTGACCGCTGTGCTGCTTGCAAGCCCGGCAGCGAGCACGCGGGTGCGCAGGTCGCGGTCGGTAAGGATGCCGACCATCGCCGCGCCGGGTGTATTGCTGTCGACAATCACCAGAGATGACACGCTCTGTTCGGTCATCAGCTGGGCAGCCTGTTGCACGGGCGTATCCAGGCTGACGCAGACCGGCTGGCGCGAGATCAGTTTGCGCACCTTGAGCTGGATCAGCTCGCTGGCCTGGCCCTGGCTTTCCACTGCGGATTTCAGCCGCGACTGGCCTTCGGCCTCGACGAACTCAGCAAAGCCGTCGTGCTCTTCGCAGAGCTGGGCGAACAGCGTGGCGGGGATAAAGTAGATCAGGCTGTCTTCGATGGCGCGCGCCGGGAAGCGCACCTTGTTGCTGCGCAGCAGGCCGGCTTGGCCGAAGATGTCGCCTTCGCTCAGGCGGTTGTACAGCTCGCCATTGCGCCGGTAGATTTCCACCGCGCCGCTGCGTACATAGTGCAGCTCGTGAATCGCCGCGCCGTACAGCAGAATGTCGCTGCCGGCTTTGAAGTAGGTGACTTCGACCTGCCGGGCGATGGCGTCGAGGTCGTCCTCGGGCAGCGCATCGAAGGGTGGGAAGCGCTGCAGGTGATCGCGGATTTCCAGTAACTCGATCTGCATGGGGTGCCTCGTAGTGGCTGGCACTAGAGGATACGGCGATTGCCGGGAGCTGTCCGCCCTGCTGGCGTTACCGGGTGTGGCGCTGCGTGTGAGCGGGAGTGAAGTTGATCCGCTCGCTGGATCGCCACGGCTATGCTGAGTGCGTAATGCTCGGCCCATTGTAGGGGCTGGCCATGCCCGCGATTGGGCGGGTAGGTTGGGTCGGGCGGGCTCCGTTGAGGAGCAACGCGACGAAGCCCAACAAGAAAGGTCACGGTCTGTTGGGCTTCGCTGCGCTCAACGCCAACCTACGATTGATCACCTCACCAGCCGCAATTAAAACAGCGCTGTTTTTAATGACCGGCGACTCAAGGAGTGGCTATGCAAGGGGCGGTATTCTGGGTGGTGCTGGCGCTGTTGTTGGCGCTCGCTGGTTTGACGATTTATTACTACAACCGCCTGGTGTTCAACCGCGCACGGGTGGCCGAGGCGTGGAGTGGTATCGACGTGCAGCTCAAGCGCCGCGCCAGCCTGATTCCGGCGCTGGTCGAGTGCGTGCGTCAGTACATGAGCTACGAGCAGGGCGCCTTGCAGGCGCTGGTGCAGGAGCGTACGCGTGCGGTGCAGCTGGCCGATTCGCCACCGGGGGCGCGGGGCCCGGTAGAGGCGCATCTGGGTACGCAGCTGCGCCAGTTGTTTGCCTTGATTGAGGATTATCCTGCGCTCAAGGCCGATGGTCAGTTCCTTGATCTGCAGCGCAACATCAGCGAGGTCGAGGAGCATATCCAGATGGCTCGGCGTTATTACAACGGCGCGGTGCGCGAGTTGAATGTGCTGGTCGAGTCGGTGCCGAGCAACCTGGTGGCGCGGCCCTTTGCCTTTACCCAGGCCGAGTACTTCAGCCTGGATGACCCGCGTGACGCCCAATCGCCCAAAATGGAGTTTTGACATGCTGCGAGTGCTGCGTTTTGCCCTGTTGAGCCTGTGCCTGCTGCCGCTATGGGCTGCAGCAGCCGAGGTGATTGAAGACTTTGCCGTGACCCTGCAGGTGCAGGCGGACGGCAACCTGCTGGTGACCGAGCGGATTACCGTGCAGGCCGAAGGTGAGCAGATCAAGCGCGGGATCTACCGCGATCTGCCGGTCAGCTACAGCTTGCCCCTGGGCCTGTTGCTGAGCAGCCCGATCACCCTGCTTGGGGTGAGCCGAAACGGCCAGGCGGAGCGTGTGCGGGTCGAGCAGAACGGCAGCTGGGTACGCTATTACCTCGGCTCGGCCGACCATCTGCTGCAGTCAGGGCGCTATCAGTACGAGCTGCGTTATCGGGTTGAGCGCCAGCTGTTGCACCACCGCAATACCGACGAGCTGTATTGGAACGTCACCGGTAATCAGTGGGTGTTCCCGATTCTTCAGGCCTCGGTCGAGGTCAAGCTGCCGCCGGGTGCGCGGATCGGTGATGTGGCCGCCTATACCGGGGCAGGTGGTGAGCAGGGCAAGGCCTATGAGGTGCTCGAACAGCGTGACGACTACCTGCGCCTGGCCACCAGCCAAGCCTTGCCGGCCTACCACGGCCTGACGGTCGCCGTGGATTGGCCAGCCGGCCTGGTGGCGCGGCCGGGTGTAATGCAGCGCCTGGGCTCGGTGCTGTTGGATAACCTTGGCCTGTGTCTGGGTGCGCTGCTGCTGGTCGGTCTGGTGATTTTTTACCTGCGCGCCTGGGACCGGGTCGGCCGTGACCCGGAAAAAGGTCTGATCATTCCTCTGTTCGAAGCCCCGCGCGGCATGAGCGCGGTGCAGGCCGGCTACCTCTGGCATCGCGGTTTCAAAGGGGCTTATCAGGATGCGCGGGCGTTCAGTGTGTGACTCACCGATATGGCCATACGCAAGCACCTGCATCTCGAAGACAAACCGCGTGGTGGCGGTTTTAGCCTGGCCCGCGGCACGGGTGAGCGCGCCGACTTTAGCGAGGGTGATCGCGACCTGCGCAAGCGCCTGTTTCCGGCCAACAAGGAAGGTATCGCCCTGGAGATTGGCAGCGACTACGAGCCGCGCCTGGCCGATGCCGTGGCCGGGTTGCACACTCAACTGCAAACCCAGGGCAAGGCCTGGTTCAGCAATAACCGCGGCATCTGGACCTGGGGCCTGATCTGGGCGGTGGTTGGTTGCCTGGTGATGGTGCTGACCGGCGCGCGTGGCGAAGACGATGTGGCCGCCGGCCTGGCGGGTGTGGTGTTCACCCTGGGCTTTGGCGTGCCGTCGCTGTTTGTGCTGTACATGGCCTGGAACCAGCCCAGTTTGGGCAAGCAGATCGGCCTGGGCCTGGCGGGCTTGATGTTTGTCTGGCCGGTACCGATTGGCTTGTGGATGCTCAGTGATGCGGCGTCGGTGCCAGCCTTGCTGCTGCTCTGCGTATATGTGTTGGTGGTGGTGCTGTTCTATCACCTGCTACCGGCGCCATCGGTTGAAGGGCGGCGTTTGCTCGATCAGCTAGAAGGCTACCGCGACTACTTGCAACTGGCGGAAAGCGACGCACTGGCCCTGGCCGGCAATGCTCCGGCGATGAGCATTGCGTTGTACGAAAAACACCTGCCTTACGCCATGGCCCTCGGCGTGGAGGACAAGTGGAGCGCGCGTTTCAGCGCGGCATTGGCCAATGGCCTGATCGATCCGGCGCAGCGTGACTATCAACCGGACTGGTACCACAGCCGCAGCTCATTCAGCACACCACTGGCGATGAGCGCTGCTCTGGCTGCTGGCCTGAGCAGCGCCACGGCACTGGCTTCATCGCCACCGTCGAGCAGTTCCTCGGGCGGCGGCGGTTCATCCGGCGGCGGTTCGTCAGGTGGTGGCGGCGGTGGCGGAGGCGGCGGTTGGTAGAGCGCTTTTGTGGGAGGGGCTTTCGCCTCGGGCATCCTGCTTCACAATCCACAGGGATGTGGTGCATGCCGCAAGCCGGCCGGGAGCCGGCGCGGCGCCACCTCCTGCACCCATGCAGTCGTAGCCGCGATTAACGGTAGTCGCGGCTAAAGCCCCTCCCACACATGGCATCAGCAACACTAGGGCTTGCGGGTTTCCTGCAGCTTGGCCAGCAAGGCTTCGCTTTTTTCCAGCTGCTCGGCTTCGCTGAGCTGCGGGTTTTCCAACACGCTGTCGAGCTGTGCGATCAACTCGCTCTGCCGGTTGATTCGCTCATCGAGTTTTTCCAGCTTGCGCTGGTTGTGCCAGCTCCACAGCGCCAGGGCGCAGGCTGCCAGCACCACGGCGGTCAGCACGATAATCGTCAGGGTGTTCATCGCCGCTCCAGAGTTTTGCCCATCAGCATGCGCGGCAACATAACAGCGCCGCGCGTCACCGTCTGTGCCTGCTGCACAGAAAATCCCTGGCTGGCAAAAAACGCCTGGGCCACCAGGCTGGCTTCGGTATGCAGCGTGTGCACACCAGCCTCCCGCAGGCGTTGTTCGGCAGCGGCATACAAGGCGCTGGCGACACCTTGGCGGGCATGGCTGGGCGCGCAGTACAGCAGGTCGATATGCCCATCCAGGCTAAAGCCGATAAAGCCGGCGATCGTCTGGTCATCGTCGGCA
The DNA here is from genome assembly GCF_900105355.1 of Pseudomonas anguilliseptica. NCBI lineage: Bacteria > Pseudomonadati > Pseudomonadota > Gammaproteobacteria > Pseudomonadales > Pseudomonadaceae > Pseudomonas > Pseudomonas anguilliseptica. The sequence goes on along the minus strand of NZ_FNSC01000001.1, from coordinate 1,467,319 downwards.
ATCAGCAGTTCAAGTGAGGCGAAACGTGTCTGCCAGGCCGTCAGATCCGCAATCTCGGGCGCCCAGGCCTGACGCTGCGCGGCGCCGTAGTGCGGGGCGGTCAGCTGATTGACCGAGGCCTGAAACAACGCGACCAATGCTGTTAGGTTATCGGCGTGATAGGGGCGTAGGCGCAGGGACGGTGGCATGGGTGAGTGTCGTGCGGTGGGCGTGAGGAGATTGTCCGTCGCAGCGGTATGCGGCTCAAGGGCCCGGTGCATTATCCGGACCCTTGCCGTTGGGCGGATCAGTCCGCGTGCTGAGCGGGCATACGCGCCTCGGTGCGCAGCCGCTCGACCAGCTCGACCAGCGCCAGACTGCCGAGGTTGTCGCCGGCGCGGCTGCGCAGGGTGACGCGGCTCTCGGCCTTTTCCTGCTCGCCGATCACCAGCAGGTAGGGCACTTTCTGCAGGGTGGCTTCGCGGATCTTGTAGCCGATCTTCTCGTTGCGCAGGTCCGCCGCTGCCCGCAGGCCGGCGCGTTTGAGGGCGGACAGCACCTGGCGGGCGTAGTCGTTCTGCCCCTCGCTGATGGTCAGCACGGCCGCCTGCTGCGGCGCCAGCCACAGCCGGAACAGGCCGCTGTAGTGCTCGATGAGAATGCCGGTGAAGCGTTCCAGCGAGCCGAACAGGGCGCGGTGCAGCATCACCGGGCGCTCGCGCTCGCCATGCTCGTTGATGTAGCCGATGTCGAAGCGCTCCGGCAGGTTGAGGTCGACCTGCAAGGTGCCGCACTGCCAGTCGCGGCCGATGGCGTCGCGCAGGACGAATTCCAGCTTGGGCCCGTAGAAGGCGCCTTCGCCGGGGTTGAGTTGGTAGTCGATGCCCATCCGTTGCAACGCGCCGGACAGTGCGCCTTCGAGTTGATCCCAGGTGGCGTCGCTGCCGATGCGGTTGGCCGGGCGGGTGGAGAGTTTCACCGCCACTTCGTTAAAACCAAAATCGCGGTAGATAGCGAACACCAGGGCGATGGTGTCGGCGCACTCCTGTTCCATCTGCGCGGCGGTGCAGAAGATGTGTGCGTCGTCCTGGGTGAAGTGGCGCACGCGCAGCAGGCCGTGCAGGGCGCCGGACGGCTCGTAGCGGTGCACCTTGCCGAACTCGGCCATGCGCAGCGGCAGGTCGCGGTAACTTTTCAGGCCGCGGGCGTAGAGCGCCACCGCGCCGGGGCAGTTCATCGGCTTGAGGGCGAACACCCGTTCGTCTTCGGTGCTGGTGGTGAACATGGCCTCGCGGTAGTTGAACCAGTGCCCGGAGGTTTCCCACAGGCTGCGGTCCATCACGTCCGGGGTGTTGACCTCGACGTAGCCGGCGGCGTCTTGCTGCTGGCGCATGTAGCCGATCAGCTGCTGGAACAGGGTCCAGCCTTTGGGGTGCCAGAACACCGAGCCAGGGGCGCAGTCGTCGAAGTGGAACAGGTCGAGCTGGGCGCCGAGTTTGCGGTGGTCGCGCTTGCCGGCTTCTTCCAGGCGCGTGAGGTAGGCCTTGAGCTCTTTCGGCGTAGCCCAGCAGGTGCCGTAGATGCGTTGTAGTGCGGCATTTTTGGCGTCGCCGCGCCAGTAAGCACCGGCCACCTTGGTCAGTTTGAACGCTTGCAGCAGACCGGTGCGCGGGATGTGCGGGCCGCGGCAGAGGTCTTCGAAGTCGCCCTGACGGTACAGCGACAGCACCTCGCCTACGGCAATATCGCGGATCAGCTCGGCCTTGTAGTGCTCGGCCTGAGCCTCGAAGTGGGCGATGGCTTGATCGCGTGACAGTTGGCGACGGCTGACTGGCAGATCGGCAGCGGCCAGCTCGTGCATGCGCGCTTCGATGCGTTCGAGATCGTCGGGGGTAAAGGGTCGTTCGAAGGCAAAATCATAGAAAAATCCATCCTCGATCACCGGGCCGATGGTCACCTGAGCGCTGGGGTACAGTTGCTTGACCGCCATGGCCAGCAGGTGTGCGCAGGAGTGGCGCAGCAACTCCAGGCCCTCGGGATCACGGGCGGTGATCAGGCTCAGCTGGGCGTCGTTTTCGATCAGCGCGCTGGTGTCCACCAACTGGCCATCCAGCCGGCCGGCCAATGCCGCTTTGGCCAGGCCTGGGCCGATATCGGCGGCCACCTCGGCCACGCTCAGGGCTTGGGAGTAGTGACGCTGGCTGCCGTCGGGCAGGGTGATGCTGGGCATATCGGTTCTCTAATCAGGGGCGGTTAAAGGTGAGATTCGTAGGGTGGGTTAGCGGCGCAAAGGCGCAGCTATGGAGGCCACCACGTAGTCCGTGCACCGCGTAACCCACCATCGGCGCAACACAGGGAGATCGCCCGGTGGGTTACGCGGCGCGCCACGAGGGCGGTGTCTGCTCGCTTGTAGCTTGGCGCCGCTAACCCACCCTACAGTTGTTATTGGCGCTGATAGCGCAGCGGCAAGCCCTCGCATTCGTCATGCACCTGACCGTTGTGCCAGGCCAGTTGGCCGGAGACGATGGTTGTGCGCACGGCATGGCGGAAGGCGCGGCCCTGGAAGGGTGTCCAGCCGCAGTGGGCGAGTGTTGGGTCGGCTTCCACCGGGCGCGGTTCGCGCAGGCGCTCGACTAGGGTCAGGTCGGCCCAGTAGCCTTCGCGCAGGTAGCCGCGCTGCTCGATGGCAAAGCGCTGCGCCACGGCATGGCTGGTTTTCTCCACCAGGGTGGTCAGGGGCAGCAGGCCGTCGGCGACTAGTTCCAGCAGCGCCGGCAGGGTGTGTTGCACCAGGGGTAGGCCAGACGGGGCTTGCAGGTAGGGGCGCTGTTTTTCTTCCAGGGTGTGCGGCGCGTGGTCGGTGCCGATAATGTCCAGCCGCCCGCACAGCAGGGCCTGACGCAGGGCGTCGCGGTCGGCCTGGGTCTTGATCGCCGGGTTGCACTTGATCAGGTGGCCGAGCGCCGCGTAGTCGCGGTCATCGAAGAACAGGTGATGGGCGCAGACCTCGGCGGTGATCTGCTTGCCGGCCAGGGGGCCTGGCTGGAACAGGCTCAGCTCGCGGGCGCTGGTGATGTGCAGCACATGCAGCTGGGTATCGAAGCGCCGCGCCAGGCTGACGGCCAGGCTGGACGATTGGTAGCAGGCCTCGGCATCGCGGATCAGCGGGTGCTGATCGGGCGGAATCTGCTCGCCATAGCGGTTGTGCCAGAGCAATTCGCGCTCGCGGATGCGTGGGGTGTATTCGCAGTGGGTCAGGACAATGGTCGGGCAATCACGGAACAGGCGTTCCAGCGAGGGCAGGTCATCGACCAGCATATTGCCGGTGCTGGCGCCCATAAACACCTTCACCGCCGCCACCCGGTTAGGGTGCAGGGCGGCGACGATGTCGAGGTTTGCGTGGCTGACGCCGAAGTGGAAACCGTAGTTGGCTTTTGAGCAGCTGGCGGCACGCCGCTCCTTGGCCTCCAAGGCTTCCAGGGTCAGGGTCGCCGGGTTGGTGTTGGGCATGTCCATCACGCTGGTGATGCCGCCGGCCACCGCCGCGCGCGATTCCGTGGCGAAGCTGCCCTTGTGCGGCGCGCCGGGGTCACGGAAGTGCACCTGGTCGTCGATCATCCCCGGCAGCAGGTACTGGCCGGCGGCGTCGATCTCAACCTTGGCATTTATGCCGGTCAGGCTGCTGGCGATGGTTTCGATGCGGCCGTGGCGCACCAGCAGGTCGGCATCGGATTCGCGGCCTTCGTTGATCAGGCGGGCGTTGCGGATCAGCAGATCAGTCATGGGGATGTTCCTGATTGCAGCGATGGATGGGCGGCACCGGGTCGTAGCCGCCCGGATGCCAGGGATGGCAGCGCAACAAGCGGCGCACGGCCAGCCAACTGCCGCGCCATGCGCCGTGGGTTTGCAGCGCGTCGATGGCGTAATGCGAACAGCTGGGGTGGAAGCGGCAGCGCGGGCCGAGCAATGGGCTGATCAGGTACTGGTAGAGCCGCACCAGGCTCAGCAGCAGGCGTTTCATTGCGGCACGCTGATCACGCACACCTGCACGTTGCGGATGGCGTTGTAGAAGCAGTTGGGCCGGCCGGTGTGGCAGGCCGGGCCCTGTTGCTCTACCAGCAGCAAAATGGCGTCGCCGTCGCAGTCCAGGCGCGCCTCGACCAGGCATTGGCGGTGGCCGCTGGTCTCGCCCTTGCGCCACAGCTGCTGGCGCGAACGCGACCAGTAGCAGACCTGGCCCGTGCTCAGGGTTTCCTCCAATGCCGCCCGATTCATCCAGGCCAGCATCAGCACCTCGCCTGAGTCGTGCTGCTGGGCGATGGCGGCAATCAGACCATTGGCGTTCCAGGGGATCGCGTCCAGCACCTCGGCTAGCGAGCGGCTGTCGCCCAGCCTGGCCTGTTCCAGTTGCAGCCACAGGTTCATGGTTTAAGCGCGGCCAGCAGGGTGTCGAGGTTGTGCTGGAACATGCCCAGGTAGGTGCTGGCCGGCCCTTCGCTGGCCAGGGCATCGGAGTACAGGGTACCGCCGACCTGGGCCCCGGCTTCGCTGGCGATCTGCTGGATCAGGCGCGGGTCGCGGATGTTCTCCACGAACACGGCTTTTACCCCGTCGGCGCGAATCTGCCGGATCAGCGCGGCCACTTCGGCGGCAGAGGGCTCATCGGCTGTGCTCAAACCCTGCGGCGCGACAAATTTCAGGCTGTAGGCCTGGCCCAGGTAGGCGAAAGCGTCATGGCTGGTGATGATGGTGCGCTGTGCCGGCGGCAGCTGGCCCAGGCTGGCGCGGGCTTCACTCAGCAGGGCGCGAATCTGGCTGATATAGGCCTCGCTGCGGTAGGTATAAAACTCTGCGTTGGCTGGGTCGAGCTGGCTCAGCGCCCTGGTGATGTTGCGTACATAAATCTCGGCATTGGCCAGGTTCTGCCAGGCATGCGGATCGGCCACCTGCTGGCCGTCCTCATCGAGCATCAGCGGCAGCACACCGGTGCTGGCATCGATGCGCATGCCGGGCGCTTCGCTGCTGTCGATCAGGCGCGCCAACCAGGGCTCGAAGCCCAGGCCGTTGGCGATAATCAGGTCGGCGGCGAACACGGCTTTGGCATCCTCGGCGCTGGGCTGATAGACATGCGCATCGGCATCGGCACCGACCAGATTGCGAAGTTCGAGCTTATCTCCGGCAATTTGCTGGGTAATATCGGCCAAAATGCTAAAGCTGGTAACAACTTTGAGCTTCTCTTCAGCGTGGGCGAACAGGGCAAAACTTAAGGTCAGCAGGGCAATCAGGGTGCGCATGGTGGGTTCCTTAGGGTGCGTGAGATAAATGCGGAGGACGACGCAGCAGGCCGTTTAGCGGGCCAAATGCGACGGAGCCGATATAAGCGAAACCGGCGAGCAGCACGATGCACGGGCCGCTGGGCAGGTTGGCGTAGTAGGAGAGCAGCAGGCCGAGCCAGACGCAGGTTGCGCCACTCAGGGCGGCGAGCAGCAACATGCGCGGCAGGCGGCGGCTCCAGAAACGTGCGGCGGCGGCGGGTAACATCATCAAACCGACCACCATCAGCGCGCCGATGGCCTGAAAACCGACCACTAAATTGAGCACCACCAAGCCCAGAAACAGGCCGTAGGCCAGCGGCCCGAAGCGGCTGACCCCGCCGAGAAACAGCGGGTCGAGGCTGTCCATCAGCAGCCAGCGGTAAATCAGGGCGAGCAGCAACAGGCTGCCGATGGACACCAGCAACATGCCGTTCAGGGTGGGCGGGTCCACGGCCAGCACCGAGCCGAACAGCAGGTGCAGCAGGTCGAGTTTGTTACCGGCCAGACCCAGCAGCAACACGCCGCTGGCCAGCGAAATTGGGTAAATAGCGGCCAAACTGGCGTCCTCACGCAGGCCGGTGCGCCGCGTTACCCAGGCGGCGATCCCGGCCATGCCAAGGCCTGCGACCAGGCCGCCCAGGGTCAAGGCCGGCAGGCTCAGGCCAAACAGCCAGAAGCCCAGCGCCGCGCCGCGCCGGGCAGAATACCGTGGGCAATCGCATCGCCCATCAGGCTCAGGCGGCGCAGCACCAGAAACACCCCCAGCGGTGCCGCACTGATCGCCAGCGCCACGCCGCCCACTAACGCGCGGCGCATAAAGGCGAACTCGACGAAGGGCGTCCACAGCAGTTCCAGGCTCACGCCACATGCTCCAGCGGCGAGCGCTGGCCCATCAGCTCACGAATTGGCGCGAAGATGCAGCCGTTGCGTGACACCAGCAGGGCGTTGTCCAGATGCTGACTCATATGGCTGATGGAATGGCTGACAACGATCTGTGTGCGGCCCTCGGCCTGCCAGCGTGCGATGTGCTGCCAGAGCAGGGTCAGACCCTGTTCATCCAGTGCGGCTTCCGGCTCGTCGAGCAGCAGAATCTGCGCATCGGTCAGGCTCAGACGAGCCAGCAGGGCGCGCTGCAATTCGCCGCCGGATAAGGCCTGCAGGCTGTGTTGTTGCAACTCGCTCAGGCCCCAGTCGGCCAATGCCTGCTCCAGCCGCGCCTGACGCTGTGGGCGACTCAGGCGGCTGCGCCATAACCCGGCGCTGACCAGATCCTGCAGGGCGATGGGGAACTGCCGATCCAGCGCCTGCTGCTGCACCAGATAGGCCACGCCACCCAGGCGCGGCACGGCCAATTCGACCTGGCCACGCAAGGGCTGGGCGATGCCGGCGATGACCTTGAGCAGGTTGCTTTTGCCACATCCATTGCTGCCGACCACCCCGGTCAGGCTGGCGCGGGCCAGGTGCAGGTTCAGGGGCGGTGTCAGCGGGTGGCCGGCGGGGCCCCATTGCAGGTTGTGGCAGTGGATCATGCCGGACTCCAGTTCCAGCAGCTGACGGCGACGGCATCGTGAGCGTGCAGGCTTTCCGCGTGCACCACGCGTAGCTGAAAGGCGCTGAACGCCGGTTGTTCACGCAAGGCGCTGTGCAGGCGGCGCGCGGCGTCTTCGCAGAACATCAGGTTTTGTCCGTTGGCCAGGGCAAAGGCCTGCTCATCGGCGCGCTTTACGGCGGTTTGCACGGCGGTGCCGAGGGCCTGTTCGGCCGCGTCGATCAGCTCAACCAGCGGCAACTCCGCGCTGTCGCTGTGCAGGCGCACTTGCAAAGTGGCGTAGCTGCGCTGGCTGTGCGGCGTGGCGACTATGCCCTGGGGCGAGCCGAGCCAGGCCAGCAGTTGTGCGTGGTCCAGCGGCTGGTCTGCGAAGTCCTCGATAAAGCGCTGCTGAATCAGCTGGCGCGCCAAGGCAGCGGAGCACGGGCAGGTCGAGGAATAGGCCACTTCTACCTGCAGTTCCACGTGAAACCCCCATATATCCTGGCGTGCACGCACTTCGAAGGGGTAGGACTTCCAACCGGCGAGGGGGCTGACCAGCGCTGGGCGACTAAGCAAGGCCTCGCCACGCAGGGCAATGGACGCCTGTTGTGACAGGTCCTGGTGGCTATCCAGAAACTCGTTCAGCAGCTGCTGCAGTGTCGTCGTGTTCAATTCGCACTGTTCCAGCGCATGCAGCGCCAGGTACAGGCGCGACATATGAATGCCGCGGGCATTGCCATCATCCAGGCTGACCCCGACATCGGCGTGGGCATGGATGCGTTGCCCAGCCAGATTGATCGGCAGTGCGATGCCCTGCATGCCTACCCAGTCCAGAGTCTGTGCGTGGGCAGGTGTTTGCGCGGCTATGTCCGGCAAGGTCAGTGCGTTCATCAGAAATCGACGCTCGGCTATGGGTTTAAATGTTATGTTATAACAATTGCACCGCAAAACCAGTGAATCCTGATGATGACCGAAACGCCGCTTACCCACGCCGAACTGCTCGCTCAGTCGGCGGATGACTATATGAACGCCGCGCAACAGCAGTTCTTCCGCACGCTGCTGCTCAGCCAGCGCGATGAACTGCAGAACCGTATCGCCGAGGAGTTCGAAACCCTGCGCGAACGTGAAACCAGTAGCGACCCCGCCGACATTGGCAGCGCCGAAGAGCAGCGCCAGTGGCAGCTGCGCCTGCTGGAGCGGGAAAAGAAGCTGCTCGACAAGACCGATGAAGCCCTCGATCGCCTGGCCCGTGGCGAGTACGGCTGGTGTGTGGAAACCGGCGAGCCGATCGGCCTCAAGCGCCTGCTGCTACGGCCCACTGCGAGCCTGTGCATCGAAGCCAAAGAGCGTCAGGAACAACGCGAAAAACACCTGCGCCACGCTGATGGAGACTGAAACCATGACCAATCGCCTTCCCGTAACCGTGCTGTCCGGCTTTCTCGGTGCCGGTAAAAGCACCCTGCTCAACGCCATCCTGAAAAACCGCCAGGGTTTGAAATTGGCGGTAATCGTCAACGATATGAGCGAGATCAATATCGATGGCAGCGAAGTTCAGCGTGATGTCAGCCTGAACCGCGCCGAAGAAAAACTCGTGGAAATGAGCAACGGCTGCATCTGCTGCACCCTGCGCGAAGATCTGCTGGAAGAAGTCGGCCGCCTGGCCCGTGATGGCCGTTTTGACTATCTGCTGATCGAATCCACCGGTATCAGCGAGCCGCTGCCGGTGGCCGAGACATTCACCTTCCGCGGTGAAGACGGGCAAAGCCTGGCCGACCTGGCACGCCTGGACACCATGGTCACGGTGGTCGACGGGGTGAACTTTCTGCGCGACTTCCACGAGGCCGAAAGCCTGGCCAGCCGCGGCGAAACCCTCGGTGAAGAGGATGAGCGCTCGATCACCGACCTGCTGATCGAACAGGTGGAATTCGCCGATGTGCTGCTGATCAGCAAGATCGACCTGATCAGCAGCCATGAGCGCGAGGAGCTGATGGCCATCCTCAAGGGCCTCAACACCCACGCCGAGATCGTGCCCATGGCCATGGGCGCGGTGGAGCTTTCAAAGATTCTCAACACCGGCCGTTTCGACTTCGCGCGTGCGTCGGAGTCTCCTGGATGGCTTAAGGAGCTGCGCGGCGAACACGTCCCGGAAACCGAGGAGTACGGCATTGCGTCCAGCGCTTACCGGGCGCGCAAGCCGCTGCATCCCGAGCGCTTCTTCAACTTCATTAATCGCGAATGGACCAATGGCCGCCTGCTGCGCAGCAAGGGCTTCTTCTGGCTGGCCAGCAAGTATCAGGAAGCCGGCAGCTGGTCCCAGGCCGGCGGTCTGATGCGTCATGGTTTTGCCGGGCGCTGGTGGCGTTTCGTACCCAAGGCGCAATGGCCGACCGACGAAGAAGGGCTGCAGGCGATCATGAAAAACTGGCAGGCCCAGACCGGCGACTGCCGCCAGGAGCTGGTGTTTATAGGCCAGAACATCGACTTCGCTCGACTGACCGCCGAGCTGGATGCCTGCCTGCTCACCGAGGCGGAAATGGCTCTCGGTGTCGACACCTGGCGCGCGCTGCCCGACCCCTTCGGCCCCTGGCATGAGGAGGCCGCCTGATGCTGGCGCCTGTGCTGCGTCAACCGTTGCAGCAGGTCCGCAGCGAGCGGATTGAGGTGCTCGGCGAGGTGCTGCGTGAAGAGGTCAACCTGGCCGTCTGGCAACGCCAGCTGCCCGCGCAGATCAGCGATTTTGCCAACGCCTTGCTGGCCCAGGGTGAGCCGCTGGGGCAATCCATGGTGCTGGAGCTGGTTAGCCCGGAGAGCGAGCCGAGCCTGAGTGGCCTGGTCGATGGCTACAGCGATCTGCCGGGCCAGGTGGCCTTCTTGCAGGATGTCAGCTGGCTGGTCGGCGCCTTCGCCTGCCTGTTCGACGTGAAACGCATCGGTTTGCGCCTGCGCATTCTCGACAAGGCCATGTGCCCGCGCTTTCACGTCGATCACGTGCCGGTGCGCTTGATTACCAGCTATGCCGGGGTGGGCAGTGAGTGGCTGGAGGAAGGCGTGATGGCGCGCCGGCGCTTGGGCGATCCGGCGGCGGAGCCCAGTGATGCTGCGCTGATCAAGCGAGCCGAGAGCGGCCATGTACTGCTGGCCAAGGGCGAGAAATGGATCGGCAACGAGGGCGGCGGCCTGATTCACCGCTCACCGCAACCGCCGGCCGGTGAGCGGCGCTTGTTGCTGACGCTGGATTGGCTGGCCTGAATTCAGGCAAAAAAATAGGCTACGCAGATAGCAGCCTTAAGCACCAGAAAGGCACACCGGCGCGTGACCCGGCATGCAGGGGTGAGGTACCCAAGGCCACTAGAACATAGACAGGGTTACGTTATGATGACGGTGCTTGTACGGCATAGGTGTCGTGTCGAGACACTGATAATTTGTCGTTTTCCGTGGGAGGGGCTTTAGCCGCGACTGATGTGGCTGCGTTGAGAGAATCGCGGCTAAAGCTCCTCCCACATAGTCTGGCGTTGCACCGACAAAGTGGTATGAGCACTGCAATATTGCCTGCGCTGGAGTTTTAACAGCCGGTTAGCGCTCCATCCACACGCCCTTGCTCTGCTGCTCGCAGAAGGGCTTTAGATAGGTGGCGTCGCTGGCAACGCCGTAATAATGCACATCCTGCTTATAGGGCGTGCCGCCCACCGTTGAATTGCGGCATACGCCGAAAGCGCCCATCGGGCACTGTTCAACAAATTCCACTTCAACCTTCTGCCCCTTCAGCTGCGGTTGGCAGAAACCGGTGCGGAACAGGTTGGGTGGGATGCTGCGGTTCTGCTGGCATACCTTCACATCCAGACGCTCGGCCTGGCTATGCACCACACAGGCTTCACCCCAGGCCAGGCCGGACAGTGCGAACAGGCTCAGCAGCAGAAAAACACGCATCAATTGACCCTCTGAAAATATGCCGGCGACTCTAGCATGCTGTTTTTAATCAGTCTGCGTAGGGCCGCATCCTCCGACGCTGTACGCCGTTAGAATGGCCGCAGCTGAAATCTTCTTCTCGATGGACAGTGGCCGCACCGATCATGCTGAACAATATCCCTACCCATGTCATTGCCGGGCCGCTCGGTGCCGGCAAGACCAGTCTGATTCGTAATCTGCTGGCGCAGCGCCCGGCTGATGAACGCTGGGCGGTGCTGATCAACGAGTTCGGCCTGGTTGGCCTGGACGCCGCCCTGCTGACCAGTGATGACGACGGTATTGCCATGGGCGAAGTGGCGGGCGGCTGTCTGTGTTGCGTCAACGGCGTGCCGTTTCAGGTTGGCCTCAGCCGCCTGCTGCGTAAGGCCAAACCGCATCGCCTGCTGATCGAACCGTCTGGCCTCGGCCACCCCCTGCAACTGCTGGAGCAGCTGGGCGCCGCGCCCTGGGCTGGCGTGCTGGCGGTGCAGGAGCCGCTGCTGGTGCTGGATGCTCAGGCCTTGGCCGCGGGTGACGAGCTGCCAGAGAGTCAGCAGGCGACGCTTGGCCACGCCGGGCTGCTGCTGTTGAACAAGGCCGAAGGGCTGGATGAAGCCACCCAGGCGCGTATTCAGATGCAACTGCCCGCGCGACCGATTTACTGGACCCGTCAGGGTGCCTTGCCACTGGCAGCGCTTCCCGGCGTTAACGCCCAGGCCGATAGCCACGATGCGCTGGATAACCTGCCCACGGCCGCGGCGCCATTGCCGCAACTGTGGTGCAGCCCAAGCGAGCCGATCTGCCAGGTGCAACAGCAAGCAGAAGGCTGGAGCATCGGCTGGCGCTGGCACCCCAGTCAGCAGTTCGAACTGCTGCGGGTACAGCAGTGGCTGAGCAGCCTGCCCTGGCGCCGCGCCAAGCTGGTGCTGCACTGCAACGCCGGCTGGCTGTCCGCCAACGCCCTGAACGGTGAGGCGCTGCATTGGCAGAACAGCGAATGGCGCAAGGACTCGCGGTTGGAGCTGATCTTTAGCGCGGCGCAGGAGAGTGCCGCACTGCAGGCGGGGTTTGCCCAGTGCCGGCTGTGATGCAACTTTACCGGTTAGTGCTGTAGAGCCTTGGCCACCTGGGCCGGTTTAGCCAGTGTAGGTAGCTGCTCCAGGTCGGCGATAATCCGCCGGCTGTAGCGATTGACCAACGTGGGAACATTGTCCTGCTGGTAATGCCGCAAGGACGGCTCGATATAGCGCCACCTGCGCTGGATGCTCTGCAGCAGCGCCTGCGCCTCAGGTCTTGTTTGCGTCTGCAGCAACTGTTGCAGGCTCTCGCTAAACGCCTTGCTTTGTATATCCAGTGCCGGCTTGTCGCCGCCGAGCACATTGGCTCCGACACTGTGGGCCAGATAATCGGTATTTATAATCTGCAGCTGCATGGCCAGGGCCTGGCTTTTGCTCGCCAGTGGATCCGTGAGTGGCGGGTAGTGGACGCTCAAGGTGTCACTCAGGCGCGTCAGCAGGCGGTTCAGCTGGATCAGTTCGGCAATCGACCCGCCGCTTGGGCTGTGCTGTTGCTGCAGGCTGCTCGCCAGTACCTGTAACAGCGCACGGTAAGCGGGCCATTGCTCACGCAATCGCTGCAAGGTATTGAGCCCTGCGCTGTCAGCTGGAGCATCCAGTTGGCTGAGCAGCTGATCGGTCTGGGTGACACGCTGCTGCACCGAAGCCAGGTGCGCCGGATCGCTGTCGACCCCGTACAACAGGTAGAAATCGCCCAGTGAGCCATTGAGATCGAGGCGGAGCTGATGCAACTGTGCGGCTTGCGGGGTGGTTGCCGCGTAGCTGCTGACGCAGGCGAGCAAGGTCGCCAGCGTGCAGAGCCGCCGCAGGAAGGGATGATTCATAAGGGTGTCCAGGGGTGCGCCGGGCATCTGCCCGGCGCGTGGTGAAGGGGTTCAGGGGTAAGCGTTAAACCAGGCCAGGGTCTTGCCTGGCGAGGCCTCGAACCATTCATGCTGGCCCAGTGGTTCGGTGTAACGACCGGTGGGAATGCCTTGGTAGAGCAGGCGGTCGTAGTACATATCCATGCTCCACCAGGGCACGACGGCGTCGACAAAACCGTGGATAAAGTAGGTCGGTGGGTGATCGGCTGGCAGGCTGTCCGACACCGAGCAGATGGGCCCGCTGCAGGTCGCGTAGGAACCGGAGTGCACCACCAGCGCCTTGAATTGGCCGGGGAAACTGACGGCCATGCGGCTGGTGTTGTAGCCGCCGCTGGATATCCCAGTGGCGTACTTGCGCTGGCCGTTCAAGGGGCCGAAGTGGCCATTGTCGATGGCTGTGAACAGGTTGGTGAGGAAGGTGAAGTCGGTACTGGTTTCATACAGCGCCCCGGACAGGCCGGGGATATTGGTATGCCAGAACAGATCTGCTGGTGCGCTGGGCGCAATCACCGCATAGCCGTTATCGAGCAGGGTCTTGATAGTCTTGCCTTCGTTGTACAGCTTGCCTAGCCAGGCATTGCTGTAATAAACGAAATTATCCAGCGCAAAGAACGAGCCCTGGTAGAACACCACCACCGGCCAACCACCTGGCGGCGGGGTGCCGGAAGGGCGTTGGTAGATCACCTTGCGGGTCGCCAGTACGCCTGAATTGATCCAAGTGGATTGATGGCTACAGCTGATCTTGCCGGGAAGCAGCAGGGTCTTCTTGCGCTCGCTGCAGGGTGAGTCGGCCCAGCTTGGGCTTGTGAACAGGCACGTCAACAGGGTGATCAGGCCCAGTCGACGCACATTTTGCTTGGCAGTAAACATGTGCTGTCTCCAGTTTCTTATTGGTTTTTTATCAGGGCGTCCTCCTGACGGTGATGGATGATTCCCTACATTCGCGAAATAAATAGAAACCAGAGTTCCGATTCCGTCAAGTTGGCGAAGCCTTGCAATCTGCCCGCTGCAGCGCAGCGATCTGTCTAGCGCCGGCTATCGACAAGAAGAAAAAAGCTTTTATGGCCTGCCATCCATGACGGCCACCCTGCGGGCCGTCGCTGCGCAACGTTAAAAACTGTTCCAGGCAATTTTTCCTGGCTTGCCAAAAGGCTTGGTTGCTACTATTTTATCGGAACCGATATTCCGGTTCCGATAAAAACAATACAGCAGGAGATCGTCGTGGCGACACAGAGATCAGCATGGACGGCAGGTTGCTTGGCATTGCTGGCGGCCAGCCAGGCAGATGCCTTTCAGGCGCGCTCGGGGGATTGGGCGTTGTCGTTGGATACCACCCTGTCTTACGGGGTGAACTACCGCATGGAGAACCAGGATCGACGCCTGATCGCCCGCGCCAACGGTGGCAAGGGCGACAACAGTGGCCTGATCAATTCCGATGACGGCAACCTCAACTTCAAGAAGGGTGAGTTGTTCTCCGAGGTGGCCAAGGTGGTCACCGAGATGGACCTGAATTTTCAGGACAACTACGGCATCTTTCTGCGCGCCCGTGGCTTCTACGATTTCGAGTTGAAGGACGATAACCGCCGCCACCGCGAGATTCCCAACAAGGGGCTGGACGATGCCGGGTCGAGCATCGATCTACTGGATGCCTTTGTCTACGGCAGTTGGACAGTGGCTGACCGCGCGCTCAACGTCCGTCTGGGCCGCCAGGTGATCAACTGGGGCGAAGGGCTGTTCTATCAGAACGGTATCGGCGCGACCAATCCGGTGGATCTCAACGCCCTGCGCGCGCCGGGTTCCGAGCTGAAAGAAGCCTATATGCCGACCCTGATGGGCTATGCCTCATTCGAGCTGAGCGGAGGTCTGTCGATTGAGGGCTACTGGCAGCCAGGCAGCGCTTGGGAAGAGACCAAGATCGACCCCTGCGGCACCTACTTTTCCACCCTGGATGTGCTGGGCGGCGGTTGTGACTATCTGTCGGTTGTGCCCCTGCAGGAAGCCTTGCCCGGCGGTCTGGCGTTCGACAACCCGGCTGCGGCGCAGGCCTACGCCAACAGCCTGGGCCCAGGCTTTGTAAACGACCTGATTCGCACCTACCTGCCCACCACTTTTATGCCGCGTGGCAAGGATGTAAAAGCCGACGATGCCGCGCAGTTCGGTGTGGCCATGCGCTGGATGGTGCCGGAGCTTAATGACAGCGAATTGGGCTTCTACTACCTGCGCTACAACATGAACGTGCCGATGCTCGGGATGACGGTGGCACGACCTATTGTGCTGCCTGTACTGGGTGCGCAGCCGAACGTCAGCACCTCGGAGTACTACGCCGAATACCTGGGGATGGTCTGAAGTAGCCATGTATTTCTGGCTGACTTCAGCCCCGCCGATTTTGAAAGCGGCAAATCGATCAAAAACGATCAGATTACCCATTCATTTCTGTGTTTTTAGCCGCCGCGAGTAGCTCGCGGCAGCCATTTCCCGCATTACAGGCGCACCTCTCCTGCATTGGTCAGTAAATGTCGGCGTGCCATCCACAGGTTCGACAGCGCGAACAGCGTCACCAGTTGCGCCGTGTTCTTGGCCAAGCCACGGAAGCGTGTCTTTACATAACTGAACTGACGCTTGATCACCCGGAACGGGTGCTCAACCTTGGCGCGCACCTGGGCCTTGGCCTTCTCGATCTTGCGTTTGGCTTTGTACAGCGGGCTGCTCTTACCCAGCTTCTTATAGGTGCTGCGGCGGGCAGCAACCTGCCAGATCACCTCGCGCCCATCATGTTCGGGGCGCTTTTCGACGCCGGTATAACCCGCATCGGCGCACACCACGTTTTCCTCGCCGTGCAGCAACTTGTCGACCTGAGTGACATCCGCCACGTTGGCCGCCGTGCCTACCACGCTGTGTACCAGCCCCGACTCGTCATCCACGCCAATGTGCGCCTTCATGCCGAAGTAGTATTGGTTGCCCTTCTTGGCCTGGTGCATCTCTGGGTCGCGTTTGCCGTCCTTGTTCTTGGTCGAACTCGGCGCATTGATCAGCGTGGCATCGACGATGGTGCCTTGGCGCAACGACAGGCCACGGTCGCCAAGATAGCCATTGATGACGGCCAGGATGCCGGCAGCCAACTCATGTTTCTCCAGCAGACGACGGAAGTTGAGGATGGTGGTTTCGTCGGGGATACGTTCCAGACTCAGCCCGGCGAACTGCCGCAGGATAGTGGTCTCGTACAGCGCTTCTTCCATCGCCGGGTCGCTGTAGCCGAACCAGTTCTGCATCAGGTGCACACGTAGCATCGCCATCAGCGGATAGGCCGGCCGACCGCCTTCACCCTTGGGGTAATACGGTTCGATCAGTGCGATCAAACCCTTCCACGGCACCACCCGATCCATCTCGATCAGGAACAACTCTTTGCGGGTCTGCTTGCGTTTGCCGGCGTACTCGGCATCGGCGAAGGTCATTTGCTTCATCGGAAAACTCGGCGGGTGGCGTCCGGGCATTTTGCCAAAATCAGGAAGTCTTATTCAGAGTTTCCTTTGCGGGTCTGCTTGCGCTTGCCGGCGTACTCGGCGTCGGCGAAGGTCATCTGCTTCATCGGAAAACTCGGCGGGTGGAGTGCGGATATTTTGCCAAAATCAGGAAGTCTTTTTCAGACCATCCCTGGAGAAGCGCCACCTGTATGGCCTGAGCTTTAACACCAGCATTGGTGGCGACAGCTTCCTCAATGGACTGTCGCTGGCAGGCGAGCTGAGTTATCGGCCAAACGCGCCGATTGCCCTGGGCCTGGGTGAATACCTGCCGACTGCACTGTTGGGCAGTCGGCAGGGCATCGCCCCCGGTACGCGTCTCGATGGTTTCCGTGAGAAGGCCATGTGGCAAGCCGCGCTGGTTGGCATCTACAGCTTTAACGGGCTGCTCGGTGCCGACTCTGCCACGTTAATGAGCGAGGTGGTCGGTAGCCGGGTGCAGGGGCTGGAGTCTGACGTCGATTATTACGGCGCCACATCCAGTGCCTGGGGCGCGCAAAGCAGCCTGTCGCTGACCTATAGCAACGTGTTCAACGTGGTCAACTTAGTGCCCAGCGTCAGCTATCAGTACGGCATCAATGGCGTCGCGCCGCAGCTGACCAACGGCCTGCTGGAAGAGCGCAAAAGCTATTCGTTGGGGGTCGACGCGATCTATCAGGAGTCGCTGACGGTTGGCGTCAAATATGTCGGCTACAGCGGCGGCGACCTGGCCAACAAGCTCAGCGACCGCGACTACCTCGGCTTCAACATCAAATACAGTTTCTAGGACGAGATCATCATGAAGACTTCAGGATTGTTGCGTGCCAGCTTATTCGGCACTTTGTTGCTGAGTGGCGCGCTGGCCCAGGCTCAGGTCGATGCAGCCAAGGCCGCGCGTCTCGGCCAGGACTTGACCCCTATCGGCGCCGAAAAGGCCGGTAATGCCGCCGGCACTATCCCTGCCTGGGACGGTGGCCTGCCCCGTGATGCCAATGCCTACGATCCGGCCCTGGGCTATCGCGACCCTTATGCCGCCGATCAACCGCTGTTCAGCATCACTGCGGCGAACGCCGAACAGTACCGTGAGCAGCTCAGCCCTGGTCAGTTGGCCATGCTCACGCGCTTTAGCGACAGCTGGAAACTCAACGTTTACCCGACTCGACGCTCGGCCTCTTACCCGGACAAGGTATATGCCGCCGCCAAGCACAATGCGACCTCGGCCAAGCTGATCGAAGACGGCAACGGCATCGCCGACTTCAAACTGGCCACGCCATTCCCGCTGCCACAATCGGGAATGGAAGTGCTGTGGAACCATCTGGTGCGCTACCGCGGCGACAGCGTGAAACGCTACTACGCCCAGGCAGTGCCACAAGCGGGTGGCGACTACTTTATGACCAAGATCGAGGATCTGTTCCTGTTCAACGAGGCCGCGGGCGATCACAGCCAGAGCAACGTAAGCGCTCCATAAACCTCATCTACAAATGATCCGCAGGCCAGCCAATGCTGAGCTCCAATTTCTTTCTGGAGCCAGCCGTCATGATGCGCCCCGACGCCAAAGTCGAAAAAGTCTATCTATACCCCAAGCCGGTGGATTTCCGAAAATCCATCGATGGCCTGGCCGCCCTGGTCGAGCTGGATATCAAGGTGGCGGTGTTCGACCCGGTGCTGTTCGTCTTCCTCAACCGCGCGCGCAGCCGGGTGAAGATTTTGTATTGGGAGCGCAACGGCTTTTGCCTGTGGCTCAAGCGATTGGAGGCTGAACGCTTCAAGTCGCATCCGGAACCTGGCGAAGATGCGATCGTGCTGACGGCCCAGGAGTTGAACTGGTTGTTGGACGGTATCGACCTGTGGCGCAACCGGCCGCACCAGGTTTTGACCCCTAGGTTCGTCACCTGAGCCGGTATAATCCACGGCATGATTTCTGTGCCCGAAACCCTTCCTGATGACCCCGCCGCGCTCAAGCAATTGCTCGCTGAGGTGTTGTCGTCGGCGCAGGAATTGGCCAAGGACAAGGATGGGCAGATCGAGCGCCTGCGCGAACAAAACGCGCTGTTGATCCAGCGCCTGTTCGGCCGTAAATCCGAGCAGAGCAGCGACCCGGATTCACCGCAGCTAGAGATGTTCAACGAAGCGGAAAGCCTGGCCGAAGCGGCGGCTGAAGCTCCGGCCGCTGAGGTCGAGGAAGAAGTCGTTGCGCCGACCAAGCGCCGCGGCAAGCGCAAGCCGTTACCGGCCGAACTACCGCGTGTCGAGGTCATCCACGAACTGCCCGAACACGAACTGACCTGCGAATGCGGTTGCCGCAAGCAGGCCATCGGCGAAGAAACCAGCGAGCAGCTGGAAATCATCCCGATGCAGGTTCAGGTGATCCGCCACATTCGCAAGACCTATGCCTGCAAGGCCTGCGAAAGCGCGCCGGTCACCGCTGACAAGCCGGCCCAACTGATCGAGAAAAGCCTGGCCAGCCCGAGCGTGCTGGCGATGCTGCTGACCAGCAAATACGCCGACGGCATCCCACTGTATCGCTTCGAAAAGATGCTCAGTCGCCATGGCATCGACATCCCCCGGCAGACCCTGGCGCGCTGGGTGATCCAGTGCGGCGAACTGCTACAACCGTTGCTCAACCTGATGCGCGACAGGCTGCTGGACAGTCCGGTGATCCACTGCGATGAAACCCGCGTGCAGGTGCTCAAGGAGCCTGGGCGCGATCCGAGCAGCCACTCCTGGATGTGGGTGCAGACCGGTGGCCCGCCTGGCAAACCGGTGATCCTCTTCGACTACACAACCAGCCGCGCGCAGGAGGTGCCGCTGCGCCTGCTCGACGGTTATCGCGGCTACCTGATGACCGACGATTACGCCGGCTACAACGCCGTGGCCGCACAACAAGGTGTTGAACGCCTGGCCTGCTGGGCGCATGCGCGGCGCAAGTTCGTCGAAGCGCAAAAGGTGCAACCGAAGGGCAAAACCGGGCGTGCCGACATCGCGTTGGGGATGATCAACAAGCTCTACGGCATCGAGCGCGAACTTAAGGATGCCAGCGATGAACAGCGCTACCGGGGCCGCCAGCAGCACAGCCTACCGCTCCTCGATCAGCTCAAGACCTGGCTGGAGAAAACCCAGCCGCAGGTCACGGCGCAGAATGCCCTGGGCAAAGCAGTGAACTACCTGGCGAGCAACTGGAGCCGACTCGAACGCTACATCGAGGCTGGCCACCTGCCGATCGATAACAACGCTGCCGAGCGCGCGATCCGGCCCTTCGTCATAGGTCGCAAGAACTGGCTGTTCAGCGACACGCCGAAAGGCGCGACCGCCAGCGCCCAACTCTACAGCCTGGTGGAAACCGCCAAGACCAATGGCCAGGAGCCCTACGCCTGGCTGCGCCATGTCCTCGAACGCCTGCCGCTGGCCAACAGCGTTGAAGCCTACGAAGCGCTGCTGCCTTGGAACTGCCAACCAACGACGCCACTGTAAAACGCAAAACCTCTCCAGAGGGAGGTGGGGTCTATGGAGCGCTTACAGAGCAACGGCAACGTGCTGTTCTACTTTCGTCAGTCGGTACTCGCGCCCGCGCGCCTAGCCGGCACCGAACTGCTGGTGCACGAGACCGTCAACCAGGTTAAAGAGCCGCGCCTGGCCTGGCTCTACGCCTCGGGTCAGCGCCGCGTGCGTCGCGCGCCGAATGTGGCTTACGACTCCCCGGGTACCTCGTCGGACGGCATGCGTACCACGGATAACTTCGACATGTTTTCCGGCGCGCCGGATAAGTACGACTGGCAGTTGATGGGCAAGAAGGAACTCATCGTGCCGTACAACAGCTACCGCCTGGCGACCAAGAGCAACAAGTACCGCGATATCGTCAAACGAGGGCACATCAACCCGGATCTGCTGCGTTACGAGTTGCACCGCGTCTGGCATGTGCGCGCCACGTTAAAGGCTGGTATGCGCCATCAGTACAAGCAGCGCGACATGTATTTTGATGAGGACAGCTACCAGATCCTGGTGGTCGATCACTACGACAATCGCGACACCCTATGGCGAGTCGGTGAGTCCTACACCATCAACCTGTATGACCAGCCGCTGATCTGGACTAAGGGTGATGCGGTATATGACTTGATTGGCGGTTGCTATGTCATCGGCGTGTTGTCCAATGAAGAGCCGGCCAATCAGTTTGATATTGCTTTAAAGCCGTCTGACTTTACCCCGGCCCAATTACGCCGGGACAGCCGACGTTAATGCTTGGCAACTTGCAGATAATTGCAGATGAGCTTGGAAAGTTCTCCGGGAATAACTTCCCGGGGAGTTTCACCAAGTGTGCCGACCATGGTGAAGTAATTCATGCTGGCCAGCAGCATATGCGCGGAAAGATCGGCGGCCTGTTGCGGTTGCGGGTGGCCGAGTTCGCTCTGGCGGACCAGGACGATGCGACAGAAGGTCTGGCCAATATAGGCATTGAGCTGGTGGAAGCGTTGGCGAAATTGCAGATCGGCCGAGCTGCGGCGAACCAGTGCCCGCAGCAGGCCTTCGCGACCGGCGAACAGATCAATCATGCCTTGGATAAAGACCTCGATTTGCTCGGCCAGCAACAGGTTGCTGTGGCTGAGGTCGGCGACCAGCGCATCAATGGCGCTGCGGCCTTCCTCGACGAAGCGCTCATGCACGGCGTAGAGCAGCACGTCCTTGTCGCCCAGCAGGCGATAGAAGGTGCCGACCGAGGATTCGGCCAGTTGCGCAATCTGGGAAATGCCGGTGTCTTCGAAGCGATTGTCCGCAAGCAATTCGGCAGCCACGTTGAGGAAGCGTTCCAAGGCTTTTTTACTACGAGCCTGAGTCGGGCTGGAAATGCTGTACATAAGGAGCTCTCTATAAGAAGCAGGCCGATTCTAGGTTTTTCGGCAGAATAAGGCAAACACCAACGCAATAACTAAGTTGGCAATTTCAATATATTTGTTAGTTGTTTCCTGACCGCCGCGGCGGTTCAGGAGGGCAGGTTTATTAGTGCCCCATAGTTATTATTAAAGGGAGTTTAGTTGTGCACTATATTCAATTAAAAAGTGGCCGTTGTGCCTATATTCGCCAAGGCCAGGGTATGCCGGTGTTGTTGCTGCATGGCCTGGGCTCATCCTGGCAGGACTGGCAGCCGCAAATCGAGGCGCTGTCGCGCTTTGCTGAAGTGTTCGCTCTCGATTTGCGTGGTCATGGAGCCAGCGAACCTCTACGCGGGCCGGTCAGTGTGGCCGAGTTGGCGGAGGATGTTGGCAAGTTTATTCGCATTCAGAATATTCAGGGCTGTGTGCTGGTGGGCATCTCCATGGGCGGCATGGTCGGCTTCCAGTTGTTGGCGCAGCAGCCAGAACTGGTCGGGCGTCTGGTGGCGATCAACAGTGCGCCGAGTTTCCCCCTGGATTCTTGGGCGTTGCGCGGCAAGGTGCTGTTGCGTCTGGCACTGATCCGCCTGCTTGGCTTGAAAACCATGGGCCGCCTGCTGGCGCGCAAGCTGTTTCCTTATGCCGAACAGAGCGAGCTGCGCCGGCGCACCGCCATGCGGATTGGCGCGAACGATCCGGTGTCGTACCAGCATGCGATCCGCGCGATTCTCGGCTGGTCGGCGCTACCGGCTGTTAATGGCGTCGACACACCGATGCTGATCGTGGCTGGGGACCGTGATTACACGCCCTTGGCATATAAACAGGCCTATGTCGCGGCGCTGCGCAATGCCGAATTGCAGGTGGTGAGCGATTCCGGGCATGCCACGCCGCTGGATCAACCCGAGCAATTAAATGCCCTGCTGGAGTGCTTTATTCGCGGCCAGTAGTGGGGCAAGAGGTGAGTGTGGACATTCGGGCATCTTTATAGGTGCCCATTTTTTTGTGGCGCACGCGCAGTAAACTGGCGAGCCAGACGACAGCGAGCCGGTTATGAGTTTTCAACCCTGGTCCCACGACAGCAGCGCCGGTTTCACCCTGCGTGGCTGGTATACGCCGCCTACGGGCAAGCCCGTGCTGCATTTTCTGCATGGCAACGGCTATTGCGGGCGGGTGTATACGCCGATGCTGGCGCTGTTGGCCGAGGATTTCGACCTGTGGTTGTGCGATGTACAGGGCCATGGCGAGAGTGATCACGGTGGACGCTTCCACGGTTGGAACCGCAGCGCTGAGCTGGCGGTCGAAGCCTTTAACGCCGGTCGTACGCGTTTTGCTGATGCCCCGGCCTATGCGCTGGGCCATAGCTTTGGCGGGGTGTTGACCAGCCTGATGCTGGCCCAGCAGCCGCAGTTGTTTCAGCGCGCGGTATTGCTCGACCCGGTGTTGTTCAGCCCGGCGATGATCGGGGTGATGGCCTTGTCCGATGTGGTCGGCTTAAGCCGGCGCACCACCCTGGCCAGCAAGGCGCTCAAGCGCCGCAGCAGCTGGCCGGACCGCGCCGCCGCCCACGCGGCATTGCATGGCCGTGGGATGTTCCGCGGCTGGACCGAAGAGGCCTTTACCGCCTATATCCAGCATGCATTGAAGGACAGCGACAAGGGCGCCGAGCTGCGCTGCCGGCCGAGTCGCGAGGCGGATATCTTCAGCTCATTCCCCAAGCGTCTGTGGCCGTCGCTGGGCAAAGTCACCACCCCGACCCAGGTGCTCTATGGTGAGCGCAGCTACCCCTTTGTGGCCAAGTCGGTGGCCCGTTGGTGCGCGAGCAATGGGCATGTCAGTGGTCATGTGGTGCCCGGCGGGCACTGCTTTATGCAGGAGCAGCCGGAGGCCGCTGCAGCGCGCGTTAGTGCCTTTCTGCTGCAGCGTGGCTAAGCATGCAGGCTGCGACTCGGGAGGACGTCTGGTTGATGTTGTCCGATCTGTGGCTGGATACCGAGCTGGATCAGCGCTGGCTGGCAGGGATTGCTGATGTATTGCGGCGTAGTGGCTTGAGCAGGGCGCAGCTGGAGGCAGTCTTGTTGTATGAAGTGGCCCCTGTGGTCTGGCTCAATCACTGGAACTTTACTGGGGTGTGGGGCTGTTTCGATTCGCAGTGGTTGCTCGCCGGTTGCCGGCGCAACCAGCAGCGTGGGCGTTGGCATCGCTACAAATGCCGGCTGTTGCGCTGGCCAATGACCTACGGTTGCCAGAGTGAATGGCAGCAGATTCTCGGGTACTTGGCCGAGCCACCTGCGGGCGGTACGACTTAGCGCTTTGGCAGTGCGCCTGTGGTGAGTGAGGCGGTGTTTTCAGTGGCGCGGGCTGCTGTCGTCGGGCAAATGACGCTGGCTGCGCCACTGCTCCATTTCAATCACCTGGGCACTGTCTGCCGGCGGTTCGCGGAAGGGGTGGGCCGCCAGTTCGATACGCCCCACTTGCTTGCCGAACATGACGATGCTGCCGGCGTGGCGCTGCTCACCGGTGACCGTGAATTCGAAGCCATACACTCGCGCCAGGCGCTTGCGTCCGCGCGCATCGGGCAACAGGGCGAGCCGGCGCAGGGCAACATTGCCATCGAGCAACTCCACATCGGCCTTGGCGCAGTGCTGCTGCACCAGGGTCAACGCGCGCTCACGCAGACCATGGGCATGCCACAGCCAGGCGCACGCGGTGGCGAACAGCATCAGCAGAAATACATCGAAGAGGTCGATCATGGCGGCTCCGGCGGCAGAGTGCAGAGCTTAACCGATTGCCGCACAGTTCTTGGCGCTGGACTTGTCGCCGTTAAGCAGTTGCTTTAGCGTCCGCGCACGCCAACCCGAGAAGGAATTTCCCATGCAGTGTCCTGCCTGCCGTACCACCCCGTTGCAACCCACCAAGCTGGATGACGGCCTGCTGGCCCACGGCTGCCCACAGTGCTCCGGCGCTCTGGTGGCCTTGTTGTATTACCGTGATTGGGCTGAGCGTCAGCCGCAGAACGATGAGCCGCAGGCGCAGGTTGCCGTCGAGGCGGCCAGCGAGAGCCAGCAGGCCCTGAGCTGCCCAAAATGCGCCAAATTGATGAGCAAATTCCAGATCAGCGGCACCCACGGCAACCGCCTGGATGTGTGCAGCAGCTGTGATGAGGCCTGGCTGGATAACGGCGAATGGCAGCTGCTCAAGGCGCTGGAGCTCAGCCACAAGATGCCGAGCATCTTCACCGAGGCCTGGCAGCGCAAGGTACGCCAGCAAGCCTCCGAGGAGGCGCGTCGGCAGCGCTTCACCCGCCTGGTCGGCGATGAAGCCATTGCCCGCGCGGACGATATTCGCAGCTGGCTGAAGGACCACCCGCAGCGGCGCGAGCTGCTGTTCTATATCGGTCACGAGTGACCGTCATTCCTCTGGAGCAATACGGTTACGCCCCTGCGCTTTGGCGTTGTACAGCTGGGTGTCGGCGCGCTGTAGCAGCTGTTGCAGGCTGTCGCCGGGGCGGGCGCAGCTCAGGCCGATGCTGACGGTGACCTGCAGCGGGCCTTGAGCGGTGTCGAGGGGTTGCGCGTGCAGGTTGCCGCGCAGGCGTTCCAGGCGCTGTTGCGCGGCGTTGAGGTCGCTGTCGGGCAGGATGATGACGAATTCCTCACCACCAAAGCGGGCGAACAGGTCGGTGCTGCGCGCCTGCTGGCGGCACAGTTCGCTGAATGCCACCAGCACCTGATCGCCGACGGCATGGCCGTACTGATCATTGACCCGTTTGAAGTGGTCGAAGTCGAGCATCGCCAAGCACAGCGGTGTGCCTTGGCGCTGGCTGCGCTGCAGTTCGTGTTCGGCGCGCTGCTGGAAGGCGCGGCGGTTGAGCGCGTTGGTCAGCGGGTCGGTGGTGGCGAGCTGGCGCAGCTGTTTTTCCAGGGTCTTGCGCTGGCTGACATCGCGGATTTCGGCAACCTGCTGCTGGGCTTCGGCCAGGCGCGCGATGCTCAACTCAGCGGCGAACGGCTGGCTGTCAGCGCGTTGGGCAAGGAGGTCGTGGGGACGGCCGTCGGCCTGTTGCAGCAGGTCGCTGAGCGGCTGTTGGCTGCTGCTGTCGAATAGCCGCGATAGCGGTTGGCCGAGCAGTTGTTCACGGGTTTGCGCAAACAGCTGTTCCAGCTTGGGGTTGCTGTCGATGATGCGTTCGCCGTCGAGCACCATCACTCCGGCGTTGCTCACGCTCATCAGACGTTCAAAGCGCTCGGCGTTGGCGGCCGCCTGCTGGGCGTTGCGCTGGCTGTCGGCGAGGATGCGGCGCATGGTCAGCAGCACCAGGCCGACCAGGGCCATAAGCCACAGGGGAATGCCGAAGTTGTAGGGCAGCAGGTAGCTTACCGAGCGCGTGACGTCGTCATGGACGATGCCTTGCAGGCCATCGTGCAGGCCAATCACGCCGCGCAGCAGGGTGATCAGGGCATAACCCAACAAGGCGATGGCGACAAACTGGCAGACACCGCGCAGTTCCACCTCGCTGGGTGCACGCCATAGCGCCCAGCAGGCCTGCAGCGGCAGTAGGCCGCCAATGGCAGCGTACAGGGCGATAAGGTATTCCGAGTTGATGGGGCTTAGCCACCAGTGCCAGCTCAGGACCAGGCTCATCAGCCCGGCGCTGGCGGGGACGGTCCACCAGGGCAGTGGCTGGCCGAGAAAGCGGAACACACCGAGCAGGATGAGCGCCTCTCCGGCCAGTTGCAGGGCATTGCCGAGAATATTCAGCAATTTGCTGCCACTGACCATAAAGCCCATAAACAGCAGGATGCCGATGATCAGGGTCCAGCTGCCCAGCATCCACAGGCCGGGGCCCCGGTAGGGGCGGGAGAAATACCAGAGCCCACTGCAGGCTATGGCGCTCGCCAGCATCAGGTTCAGACCCAGCAGCATGGGGGAAAAATACAGGCTTTCCATGGCCTTACTCGGTGTTATGCGCAGGGCGCGATTGTGCCGGGGACGTGTGTGGTTGTCTGCTCGCTCAGCTTTTTTCTTCGTTCAGCGCCTGGTAACGCTGTTGCAGTTCGTGGCGGATCTGTCGACGCTGCAGGGCCTGGCGCTGGCGGCGTTCAGCGTCGGCGGTGGCAGGCTCGAGGGCGGGAATCGGCGCGGGTTTACCGTGCTCATCCACGGCCACCATGGTGAAGAAGCAGCTGTTGGTGTGGCGCACGGAGCGTTCGCGGATATTTTCCGTGATCACCTTGATGCCGACTTCCATTGAGGTGCGTCCGGAGTAATTGACCGAGGCGAGAAAGGTCACCAACTCGCCGACGTGGATCGGTTCGCGGAAGATCACCTGGTCCACTGACAGGGTCACCACGTAGCAGCCGGCATAGCGGCTGGCGCAGGCATAGGCGACTTCATCGAGGTATTTGAGCAGGGTGCCGCCGTGGACATTGCCGGAGAAATTGGCCATGTCCGGGTTCCATAGCGGGCTCTGTGCGGGGATTTGCCCAACCATAGCAGCTGGCGTGTGCCGTTGGCTGCGTTTAAGGCAGCTTGGCGCTGCGTTAGGGCAGGTTGAACTGCTGGCGCAGCTGGCTTAACTGCGCGGCTTCCTCAAGCAGAAAACGGTCAAAGCGTTTGATCAGTTCGGCGTGTTTGTAGCTGCTCAGGTGGAAGCTGGTGTTGACCTGGGGTAACTGTGGGTCGAGCTGCACGTGTGCGGCGTCGAGGCCCAGTTGGCGCAACTGGTGCTGCACCACCTGTGGGTTGACGTAGATGGCATCCATGCGGTTGCGCTCGAGCATGCGGATCAGGCTGTGAATATCCTGAACTTCCACCAGTTCAACGCCGCCCTTGGCCAGGACAGGCTGCCAGGCCTCGGCGGTAAAGCCACGGACGATGCCCAGGCGTTTGACCACAGCCAGGCCCTTGCCCAGTCGCTCAGGGCGGACCAGGGTGGCGTCGACAACCTGCACCACCGGCTGGCTGTAATACAGCGTCTGGCCATCGCGGGCTTCGCGCGGCCAGGCTGGGTTGTCGGGGAACAGCAGGTCGAGGTTCTGCTCGCTGAGCAAATTGCGGTACAGGCGGTTGACCGGTTGCGGGCGCAGTTCCAGCTCAAGGCCTTCGCGCTTGGCAAAGGCTTGCAGCAGGGCGATGCAGTAGCCATCGAAGCCCTGACCCTCTACCGCGCTGTAATAGGGGTAGTAGTCGTGATTCTCCAAGCCCACGCGCAACGGTTCGGCCGTTGCGAGTGCGCTGTACAGCCAGCAGGCCAGGATAATGCAGAGGCGCATGGGCCACTCCAGGGTGCTCCGAATCTGTACAGCGTAGCTGGTGGCACTTCAGCCCTCAGGCGTGGGTCAGGTACCAGCGCCAGTCCTGCTCGCCGACTTCGCCGACGAACTGGCGGAACTCTTCCCACTTGATCGCCAGGAAGATCTTCAGGAAGTCCTCGCCCAGCGCCTCCTTGGCCCAGGCCGACTGTTCCAGGTTACGCAGCGCAGTCAGCCAGTCGGTCGGCAGGGTTTCGCGAGCCTGCTCGTAACCGTTGCCGATGATCTCATCGCCCGGATCGATCTGCTCGCGAATGCCCTTGTGGATACCAGCCAGGATCGCCGCGGCGGCCAGGTAGGGGTTGGCATCGGCGCCGCAGATGCGGTGCTCCACATGGCGGCTCTTGGCCGGGCCGCCGGGTACGCGGAACGACACGGTGCGGTTGTTGACGCCCCAGCTCTTGGCCAGCGGCGCGTAGCTGTTGGCCTGGAAGCGCCGGTAGGAGTTGGCGTTGGGGCAGAAGATCGCCAGCGCGTCGTTGAGCGTGGCCATCATGCCGCCGATGGCGTGTCTTAGGAGCGTGCCGGGCCCGCCTTCAAGGTCAGAAAGTTCCGAGGCCATCAGGTTGTTGCCCTGCTCGTCGGCCAGGCTGACGTGCATATGCAGGCCACTGCCGGCCTGATCGCCGAACGGCTTGGCCATAAAGCAGGCAATGAGGCCATGCTTGTTGGCCACGCCCTTGACCAGGCGCTTGTAGCGGATGCCTTCATCGACGGCCTGCAGCGCGTCGAAGCGGTGCTCCAGGGTCAGCTCCAGCTGGCCGGGGGCGTACTCGGAAATCGCCGTGCGCACCTGCAGGCCCTG
This sequence comes from Pseudomonas anguilliseptica, assembly GCF_900105355.1. Taxonomy (NCBI): domain Bacteria; kingdom Pseudomonadati; phylum Pseudomonadota; class Gammaproteobacteria; order Pseudomonadales; family Pseudomonadaceae; genus Pseudomonas; species Pseudomonas anguilliseptica. The sequence goes on along the minus strand of NZ_FNSC01000001.1, from coordinate 1,439,132 downwards.
GGCCTCGCAGGCGCTATACAGGTCGTCGAGGAAGGCCTGCTGCTGCTCCAGCTCCAGCACGCCGTACACCTGCGGCGCCTGCGGGCGCACGCCATTGCCCTGCAGCACCGGTTGCGGGCGGCCATTGGCGTCGCGCTGTTTATCCAGCAGGTAGAACTCCAACTCCACCGCCATTACCGGGTGGTAGCCGTCTGCTTTCAGCCGGTCGATGGCACGGGCAAGCACATGACGCGGATCACCGGGGCTGGCCGGCATGCCCTGGGTCGGGTGCATGCTCACCTGCAACTGGCCGGTGGGCGTGGCGCGCCATGGCTGCAGGGTCAGGCTGCCGGGCAGCGGGTAGGTCCAGCAGTCGGCATCGGCGACTTCCCAGACCAGGCCGCTGGCCTCGACGTCCTCGCCCTGGATGGTCAGCGAGAGGATGGAACTGGGCAGCGGGCGGCCGTTCTCGAAGATCGCCAGCAGTTCGTCGCGGTGCAACAGCTTGCCGCGCGGGATGCCGTTGGCGTCGATCAGCATCAGCTCGATCAGGCGCACTTCGGGGTGGACGGCGAGGAAGTCGCGGGCTTCCTGGGGATGGGCGAATTGCATGGTGGTGTCTCACCTAGTGGGCACGCTGTGCCCTGGGCGTAGGGTGGATGGCGCTTTATCCATCCACCGGGGTCTTGAATGTCGGTATGGCCTGTTGGTGGATGAAAAGAGCGTCATCCACCCTACGGGTCACTCGCGGGCGCCGGGGATGGCCAGCAGCTCGCTGATGGCCTGGTCGAGCATGCTGATCAGCTTGTCCACATCGGCCTCGGTGGTGCTCGGGCAGCACAGGGTCATGTTGTGAAACGGGGTGATCAGGATGCCGCGGTTGATCAGGTACAGGTGGATGGCCCTCTGCAGCTCATCGTGGAAGGCGGCTTCGGCTTCGGCTTCGGCGCCGGTCTTCGGCGACACCGGGCAGAACTGGAACTCGCTGCGCGCGCCCAGTTCGGTGACCGACCACTTGAGGTCGTGCTTGTTGATCAGGCTACGGAAGCCGTCGGCCAGGCGCTTGGCCAGCGGCAGCATGTGCGCGTACGCGGCCGGGGTCATCACCTGTTCCAGGTTGGCGCGCATGCAGTGCATGGCCAGGGCATTGGCCGACAGGGTGGTGCCCATGCCGCTATGGCCGTGGCCATGGCTGTTCTCGCTGACGCGTTGGCGCGCGGCGGTCATCGCTTCGGCCATCTCGGCGCTGCAGCCGAAGATGCCGCAGGGCACGCCGCCGGCGATTGGCTTGCCGACCACGAAGAAGTCCGGGTCGAGGTTCCACAGCTTGGTGCAGCCGCCGATGTCGGTGGAAATGGTGTGGGTCTCATCGATGATCAGCAGGCTGCCGTACTTGCGCGTCAGCTCGCGGCACTTCTGCATAAAGCCCGGCTCGGGCAGGACCATGCCGATGTTGGTCATCGCCGGCTCGCAGAGCAGGGCGCAGACGTCGCCCTGGGCCAGTGCCGCTTCCAGCGCCGCGACATCGTTGAACGGGATTGAGCGGCTGTACTGGGTCAGGTCATAGGCCTGGCCGACCAGCCCGGAGCGCGGCACGGTTTCGCCGTCGCGGTAGCGCACCATCACGTCGTCAACGGTGCCGTGGTAGCAGCCGTCGAACACCAGCAGGGTCTTGCGCTGGGTGATCTCGCGCGCCCAGCGCAGTACGTAGCGATTCGAATCTGTTGCCGTGGCAGTGACCTGCCAGAACGGCAGGCCGAAGTGCGCGGCCAGCAACTCGCCGCAGACCACGGCGTCTTCGCCCGGCAGCATGGTGGACAGGCCGTTGTTGCCCTGCTCACTGATGGCCTTGGCGATCGGGTCCGGCGAGTGGCCGAACATGGTGCCGGTGTCGCCCAGGCAGAAGTCGATGTATTCGTGGCCGTCGACATCATAGAAGCGCGCGCCCTTGGCGCGTTCGACGAACAGCGGCACCGGGGTCGACCAGTCGGCCATCCAGTGCATCGGTACGCCGCCGTATAGGGAGTTGCGTGCGCGTTCGGCCAGGGCCACGGATTTGGGGTTGCGGGCGATAAAACGCTCGCGTTCGCGCTGGGTGAAGGCTTCTACGGCGGATGGGCTGATACCACTGGCAGTCATGTTGAACACCTCGTTCGAATATCTGCACATGCTATTTTGTGATCACAAAAAAACTCAAGAATTGGTTTTTTAAGGCTTTATTGCTAGATTAGCGCCATATTTGTGATCACAGGATGTTGCGCAATGGTCTTCCAACAGCACGTTGCATTGATCAGCGGTGCGGGCAGTGAATCCGGTATCGGCCTGGCCATTGCCCGCCGCCTGGGTCGTGCCGGCGCGCGGGTGTTGCTGACTGCCAGCAGTGCGCGGGTTGAGCAACGGGTTGCCGAATTGTGTGCCGAAGGTATTCAAGCACGTGGCCGTGCAGCTGACCTGACCGATGAGCAGCAGGTCGGCGAATTGCTCGACTGGGCGCAGGCGCAGTGGGGGCAGATCGATATTCTGGTGAACAACGCCGGCATGGCCATGCAAGGCAGCCCCGAACCGTTCGCCGAACTGGCGGACATGGATTTGATGACGTGGAACCTGTCCATCGCGCGCAACCTCGGTACGGCGTTTCTGCTCACTCACGCGGTGCTGCCGGGCATGCGGGCGCGGGGTTACGGGCGCATCGTCAATATCAGCTCGACCACCGGCACCCGCGGCAGCAACCCCGGCGAGGCGGCCTACAGTGCAGCCAAGGCCGGTATGCTCGGCCTGAGCATGGGCCTGGCGCTGGAAGTGGCCAAGCAGGGCATCACGGTCAACAGCGTGGCGCCGGGTTGGATTGCTACGAGTTCGAATACCGAAGAAGAGCGCCATGCGGCGCAATACACGCCGATGCGTCGCGCCGGGCGGCCAGAAGAAGTGGCTGCCGCCGTGGTCTTTCTCGCGTCGCCCGAGGCTAGCTATATCACTGGTGAAGTGCTGGTAGTGGATGGTGGCAACTGTCTTATTGAAAACAAGGCCCCCTGAGCGTTTCTGCGTCGGTCAGGCGTTGTTGCAGGAAGGCTCGAAAATGCTCATTGACTGCAGTCAACTCCGCTTTTCAAGCCTCCCTGCGCCTAGCCTGCCTCTAGCAGAACCACTCAGGTCAATTTCTAAACATCGGAGAATTACATGCGCAACTGCTCGCTGACCCTCGCTCAACTTCCGGCACCACCGGCGTGTGGGTGATTGACCATGGCCGACAATCTGCAGGAACAGCTCTACCAACGTATTCGTGAAAGCCTGCTGGCGGGGCGCTTCCAGCCCGGCGAGCGTTTGAAAATTCGTGATCTGGCGGCCGAATGGGGCACCAGTCCGATGCCGGTGCGCGCCGCTCTGCAGCGCCTGGTGGCCGAGGGCGCGCTGGAAGGCGAGCCGCAGCGCTCGGTGCGCGTACCGCCGATGACCCGCGAGCGTTATCAGAATATCTATCAGGTGCGTTTGGGCCTTGAAGGCCTGGCCGTGGAGCTGGCCACGCCGCGCCTGACGCCGGCCAACCTGGTCGAGTTGCGCGAATGCGTGGCGCGTATGGATCAAGCCATCGAGCAGCGCCAGGTACAGGCTTATTTGGACGCCAACAGCCAGTTCCACCTGCACCTCTACAGCGCCTGCGGTAACCCGGTGTTGCTGCGCAGCATCGAATCGCTGTGGCTGCAGGTCGGGCCGTTCTTCAACCGGCTGTTCACCGACGCCGATTTGTCGCTGCGCCTCAACGACTTCCACGAGGATGCTTTTGCCGCCATCGAGGCCGGTGACGCCAAGGCTGCGCGGCAGGCCATGGAGCAGGACCTGACCTACTTCGCGCGTTTTCTTCTCAACTTGCTCGATCTGGAACCAGGCCAGCGTTGACGAGCTGGCAGCGAGTGGGCCGGCAACTACACTGGGGTGATTCTGACCCTGCAGTTCAAGGACTCTCTCGATTCTGGATTACGGCAGCAAGCGCTTTCTGATTGTCGACGACTTCTCCGATTTCCGTAGTTCGGTCAAAGCCATGTTGCGCGACCTCGGTGTGCGCGATGTGGACACCGCCGACCGCGGCGAAGAAACCCTGACGCTGTGCCGCAACAAGCGCTACGACATCATCCTGCATGACTACAACCTGGGCGGCGGCAAGAACGGTCAGCAGGTGCTGGAAGAACTGATCGCCGGCAAGCTGATCAGCCACCAGTGCATCTTCGTCATGGTCACCGCCGAAAGCAGCCAGGCCATGGTGCTTAGCGCCCTGGAGCACGAGCCCGATGCCTACCTGACCAAACCGTTCAACCGCGCCAGCCTCGACCAGCGCCTGGACAAGCTGGCCGAGCGCAAGAACGCCCTCAAGGGCATTCTCCAGGGCCTCGACAAGCAAGACTCGGCTGCTGTGCTGACGGCTTGTAACGAGCTGAGCCAGCAGGACAAACGCTACCTGCCGCTGTGCCAGCGTTACAAGGCCGGTGCCCTGCGCGAGCTGGGGCGTAACGATGAACTGGAGCAGTTGCTCAATGGCGTGCTGGCCGAGCGGCCGCTACCCTGGGCGCAGATTGCGCTGGCCAGTCTGCTGCACAAGCGCGGCGAGTTGAGCCGCGCGCAGACCCTCTATGAAAAGGGTTTGCAGCTGTTCCCGATGATGCCGGCACTGTATGACGGCCTGGCCGCCGTGCTGTTGGCCCAGGGTGAGAGCCAGCGCGCCCAGCAAGCCCTGGAAGATGCCGTGAAGCTCGCGCCGCTGGCGATCCGCCGGCAGATGCAACTGGGCAAGCTGGCCCTGGATAACCAGGACTATGACAGCGCTGGCAAGGCCTACCGCCAAGCCATGGAACAGGGCCGCACCTCCAAGTTCAAAAGCCCGGAGAATTACCTCGGCCTGGCCCAGGCGATCACCGCCCAGGCCGGTGATGGCGCGCTCGACAAGCGTCTGCAGATCGAGGTCAACCAGGCCCTCGGCGAGTTGGACAAGACCTACGCCAATGACCCCAAGGATGGTCTGAAAAAGACTTCCTGATTTTGGCAAAATATCCGCACTCCACCCGCCGAGTTTTCCGATGAAGCAGATGACCTTCGCCGACGCCGAGTACGCCGGCAAGCGCAAGCAGACCCGCAAAGAATTGTTCCTGATCGAGATGGATCGGGTAGTGCCATGGAAAGGGTTGATCGCTTTGATCGAGCCGCATTATCCAAAGGGTGAAGGCGGCCGACCGTCCTATCCGCTGATGGCGATGCTGCGAGTGCATCTGATGCAAAACTGGTTCGGTTACAGCGATCCGGCGATGGAAGAGGCGCTGTACGAGACCACCATCCTACGCCAGTTTGCCGGGCTGACTCTGGAGCGCATTCCTGACGAAACCACCATCCTCAACTTCCGCCGCTTGCTGGAAAAACACGAACTGGCTGCCGGCATCCTGGCCGTGATCAATGGCTACCTGGGTGACCGTGGTTTGTCGCTGCGCCAAGGCACCATCGTCGATGCCACGCTGATCAACGCGCCGAGTTCAACCAAGAACAAGAACGGTAAGCGTGACCCTGAGATGCACTCAACCAAGAAAGGCAATCAGTATTACTTCGGCATGAAGGCGCACATCGGGGTGGATGACGAGTCTGGCTTGGTGCACAGCGTGGTGGGTACTGCCGCCAACGTGGCGGATGTCACCCAGGTCGATAAGCTGCTGCACGGCGAGGAAAACATGGTGGGGGCCGATGCCGGATATACCGGTGTCGAGAAGCGCCCCGAGCATGAGGGCCGTCAAGTGATCTGGCAGGTTGCAGCACGGCGTAGCACTTACAAGAAACTCGGTAAGCGCAGCGCGCTGTACAAAGCCAAGCGCAAAATCGAGAAGGCCAAGGCCCAAGTGCGAGCCAAGGTCGAGCATCCGTTTCGGGTGATCAAGCGTCAGTTCGGTTATGTGAAGACGCGCTTCCGTGGCCTGGTCAAAAACACGGCGCAACTGGTGACTTTATTCGCGCTGTCAAATCTGTGGATGGCGCGCCGACATTTACTGACGAATGCAGGAGAGGTGCGCCCGTAATGCTGGAAATGGCTGCCGCGAGGTGCTCGCGGCGGCTAAAAACACAGAAATGAGCCGGTAATCTGATCGTTTTTGATCGATTTATCACTTTCGAAATCAGCAGAGGCTGACGTCAGCCAGAAATGCATGGCTACTTCAGAGGATCCCCAATGTGCAGGTGCGTTCACGCCTGGCCCTGGCCAGCAGCCTGAGTAAATCCGGGGAACCCAAGCGCGCCGCGCAACTGGCCGCCGAAGCCGCCGCCGCGATGGAAAAGCTGCCGCAACTGTTTGCCGCCGATACCGCCCTCAGCGTCGCCAGTCAGTTGCGCGCGCTGGGCCAGACGGAGGCCAGTGATGCGCTGTTGAAAAGCTGTGTCGAGGTCTACGGCGACGATCCCCAGGTGATGCAGGGCGTGGCTCGGCAGACCGACAACGCCGACATTCTCTCCGGCGGCAAAGAGGCCGTTGAACTCAACCGCCAGGGCGTACGCTGCTACCAGCAGAAGCAGTTCGGCGAGGCGCTCAGGCTGTTCCGTCAGGCCTTTGCCCTGCAGCCGAAAAACATCAGCATCGCCCTCAATACCGCGCAATCACTGCTGCAATCGGCGGGTGGCGAAATGTCGCCGGCCCTGCTGGACGAATGTCGATGCTGTCTGGAAGTGGTCAGCCAGATACCCGAGACCGATGCCCGGCATGCGCGCTACCTGCAGCTGCAGCGGCGGGCGTCCGGCCAATGAGTGATTCCCCAGGCGGGCTGGATTTCTCCACGGTGATCGCTTCCACCGTGCGCGACATGAAAAACTCTCTGGCCATGCTGACCCGCGCCCATGCGCAGTGGCAGGCGCAGCTTCCGCCGGAGCAGCAACAGGCCAGCGAGCAGGGGGTGATCGAGTACGAGTTTGCCCGCCTCAACGGCATGCTGGTGCAGCTGCTCGGCCTGTATAAGCTCGGCGTCAACCAGCTGCCCATGCGCCCCGGTTATCACGAGCTTGAGGATTTTCTCCAGGCGCAGCTGGCGCGGCATTTCGAGGTGCTGCAAAGCCGGCAGATCAGCGCCCGTTGCGAGGTGGAAAGCTTCGATCTGATGGGTTTCTTCGATGAAGAACTGCTCGGCTCGGTGGTCGCCAATATCATCACCAACTCCATCCGCTACGCCCACAGTGCCTTGCTGATCCGGGCCTGGGAGGAAGGCGGCCAGCTGGTGCTGGCGATCTGCGACGACGGCCAGGGCTACCCGCAGGAGATGCTCAACCAGCAATCCAACTACGTCCTCGGCCTCAAGCACAGCACCGGCAGCACCGGCCTGGGCCTGTACTTCGCCGGCCGCATCGCCGAGCTGCATGAGCGCAATGGCGTGCGCGGCCATATCGAGCTGGCCAACGGCGCGCCGCTGGGTGGCGGGGTGTTTCGGATTTATCTGCCCTGAAGCGACTGCGGCCCTGCGTCGTGCTTAACGCCGCAGGGCCGCATTGCAGGTCGTAAAAAGTTCTTAGCTTTCCAGCCAGACGTCACGCACCCAGTGCCAGACCGATTCCCAGCTTTCGTCTTCGTTGATTTCGGTGGTGTCTGCTTCCCACAGCAACACGGTGCCGTCCTCTTCGACCACGTAGTAGTTGCCGTGGTCTTCGCACAGCGGCACGAATTCGCGTGGCACGCCGAGAGACCAGGCGGTGGCGGCGACTTCGGGCAGGTAAGTGTGTGATTGCGGGTCGCTGGCAGTCACCGGCTCCAGACGGCCGTAAACCACGTCGCTGACCTGTAGGAGGAATTCGCGCAGGCTGTAGGGCAGGTGGATCAGGACCTGCTCCTGAATCTCCACCAGGGTTTCTTCTTCCGGCAACTCCAGCGGGACGGGCACCGGCTCGTTGAGTTCGCGCAACTGTTCGATGACTTCTTCCACGGTGTCTGCCTCATTTATTACGGGGTATACGGGAGTGTCTTATACCCTAGACGGGTCTAAGCAAAAAGCTGGCACAGTGCTATTGTGCAGATGAGCAGTGCGTCAATTTTTGAACGTCATAAGTTGGTCGGGTCATGAACAGTCAAACGCAAGAGTCCGAAGACGGTGCACTCAGCGAGGAAGAGCGGTTACAGCTGCTGACTACCGCTGGCAAGCGCAACCGCCTGTTTATCCTGGCGCTGGCCGGGGTACTGGGTAGCCTGATGCTGGTTTCGGTCGGGCTGAATATTCATCGCGCGTTCAGTGCCGGCGACGATCCGCGTATTCAGGCCTTGGAGAAGCAGATCCTGCGGCTTGAGAAGCAACTGGCGGTGCAGCAGACCGCGCTGGGCAATCAAGAGGAACTGCTGGCCAGTCAACAGGCATCACAACTGACGGGAATGTTCGAGCGCGCGGAGAACCCGGACAGATCGCTGAAGTGAGCAAAGTGCTGCAGGCTCAGGAGCGTGATTACCAGCAGGTAATGCAGGGCCTGAAGGTCGGTATGCGTGACCTGGCCAATATGCTGCCAGGCTCGCGCAGCTGGCTGGCGCATTACGAAGAAGCGATTGATCGTGCTCAGCTCAACAGCCGCAAACGCAGTGAAGATATCCAGGCCTGGAGCGACAAGGCCCAGCAGCCTGCCCCGGCGGCCAAGCCGCCAGGTAAGAGCGTCAACTAGCCCATGTGGTAGAAGGCCAGCTTGTTGCCATCCAGATCGCGGAAGTAAGCGCCGTAGAAGCCTGGTATGCGTTCGCCAGGTTTGCCTTCACAGCTTGCGCCCAGCTCAATGGCCTTGGCGTAGAGTTTGTCCACTCCTTCGCGTGAGCCGCCGGGCAGGGCGATCATCTGGCCATTGCCTGGGGTAGGCGCTTGCTTGTCATAGGGCAGGCAGACGGCAAACATCGGCTGACCCTTGGCGATGCCGTAAAAGGCGATGCGGCCCATATCCATGACCATCTTGGCGCCCAGTTCAGCCAGCAAGGGGGTGTAGAAAGCCTTGGCTTTTTCCATGTCAGTGGTGCCAACCGTGGTGTATCCGATCATTGCACAGTCCTCGCGTTGGGTAGGTTCGAGCGGTTCAGATTGCACTTTGAATGGCGCGCGCGCCAGTCCATACATGTGCTGAATGATGGATAAAGAAAACCCGGGGCTTGCCCGGGTTTTTTATTGCAGCAGGTATTAACCGTTCTGGCGGATACCGGCAACCAGCCATGGCTGGTTGTCACCGACGGCACGTTCCAGGCGCCAGCTTTCGCTGAACACTTCGCCCTGGTCAAAGCGCGAGGTCTTGGCCACGCCGGTAAAGGTCAGGGTAGCGACGGTCTTGTCGCTGAGATCGTCAACGCCATCGAGTTGCACATCAAGGTTGTCAACGTAGGTGGACTGGAAGCCATCGCCCAGCTCGGCACGTTCACGGCTGAGGAATTCCAGCAGCTGCGGGGTGACGAACTCGCCGATCTTGTCCATCTCGTTGGCATCCCAGTGCTGTTGCAGGCTGAGGAAGTGCTCGCGACCGGCGTTGACAAAGTTCTGCTCGTTGAACCAGGCCGGAGCGTTGATCACTGGCTTGATTGCGGCTGCGGCGCTGCTGCCGCCGAAGATCGAGGCTGGAGCCGTTGGCATTTCACGCTGCATCGGCGCGCCGTTGGCCGTCGCCGGGCTGGCTTGCTGACGACGAGCGGCGAGGAAGCGGAACAGCAGGAAGGCGATCAGGCCGAAGATCAGCATGTCCATGATCTGCAGGCCTTCAAAGCCGTCACCCATAAACATCGAGGCCAGCAGACCACCGGCGGCCAGACCGGCCAATGGGCCCAACCATTTCGATGCACCGCTGGCTGCGGCAGGTTGACGACCGGCGGCCGCCGGGGCTGCGGATTGCTGAGCCGGCGCCTGGCGAGCCTGGTGGCTTGGCGCAGAACCGAAGGATTTGCTGCCGCCCAGACGTTTGGCTTCGGCGTCGAAACTCATGGTGGTCAGTCCCAGGCTGAGGAACATGGCCAGGGCGATGCTAAGGAAACGCTGCATGGTTAGCTGTCTCTTGGTGATTGGATCTACGCGCGGCATCTTGCCCGGCGTGATCGTCGCTGGCTAGGCCTAGAATGTTTCGGGCTTTTGCCTTCTGGTCTTTCTCCGATCAGCTGCGCGTCGGCCCTGCCGCGTTAAAAACAGGCTCGAAATGCTCATGTACAAAAGTACACTCCGCTTCCTCGCCTGTTTTTGCCTTGCAGGACTCTAGCTCGCAAGATCTTAAATAGGTTCTCTGGACGGACAGCGTCGTTGGGCTTCGCTGCGCTCAGCGCCAACCGACCTGCCTGGAGATGTACTACTGGCGCAGTAGCACCAGCAGCGGCCCACAGCGTAACTGCCGGCGCAGCAGGGCGCGGAAGTCGGCGGGGTCTTGCTCGGGGTGGCGTAGCCAGTGGATAAAGCAGCGCAGGTAGACGCCGGTGAGCAGGCTTTCCTCGGCGATGCGGCACAGGTGCAGGGTTTCCCGCTGCGCTGCTTCGCGCCACCACTGCACGGTGCGGCTGATGCGCAGCAGGCCGCCAATCTGCAGGTGGATATGTCCCGGTTCGAGCTTGTACAACAGCATCTGCCCGCTGACTGCGCGGTGCGCGGCCAGGCTGTCGAGCCAGGCAATCAGCAGCTCCTCCAGGCGTTTGGCCGGCTCCAGTGTCAGCAGGTCGGCGTCAGTGCCGCGCGCCAGTAGCGCCTGGTCGGCGCGGTCGAACCAGGCTTCGACCAGTTGATCCTTCTCGCGGTAATGCGCGGCGATGGCGTCCAGGCCCACACCCAGATCGGCAGCCACATCGAACAGGTGCAGGCGCTCCCAGCCGCAGACATCGGCCAGTTGCAGGGCGCTATCGAGAATCTGTGCTGCAGAGACAGTTGCGCGTTTCATCGGCTCACCTCGCCAAGCAGTATGGGCGGCGAGTGCGGCAGGGCCGGCCTGAAACGACAAACGGAACCCGAAGGTTCCGCTTGTGGTGGTTGCTGTCGGCTGTCAGCGCCAGTTGTACAACTCTTTCTCCGACAGCTGGTGCATCTGGCTGACCTGGGCCTGGAAGGCCTGCATCGAGGCCCAGATGCGCTCGTTCAGCTCGCTTTGCGCGGCCAATTCGCCGAGTACCACTTCAGACTCGCGCTGCATGGCAGCGAGCACTTCGTCGGGGAAGCGCTTGAGTAAGGTGCCTTGCTGCTTGAGCTGATCCAGGGCCATGGCGTTGTGGTAGACGTAGTCGTCGAGCATGTCCTGGTTGGCGGCGCGGGTGGCCTCTGTGAGGATGGCTTGCAGGTCGGCCGGCAGGCTGTCGAGGGCTTTCTGGTTGATCAGCAACTCCAACACGGCCTGTGGCTCTTGCCAGCCGGGGTAGTAATAGAACTTGGCAGCTTTGTGCAAGCCGAAGGCTAGGTCGTTATAAGGGCTGACCCAGTCGGTGGCGTCGATGGCGCTGGTTTGCAGGGCGGTGAAGATCTCGCCGCCTGGCAGGTTGACGGTGGTCGCACCAAGTTTGCTCAGCACTTCGCCGCCCAGGCCTGGCATGCGGATTTTCAGACCCTTGAGGTCATCCAGCGAGTTGATTTCCTTGTTGTACCAGCCGCCCATCTGCATACCGGTATTGCCTACCGCCCGCGGCTTTACGCCGAACGGTGCATAGGCTTCCTCCCACAGCGCCTGACCACCGCCCTTGCTCAGCCAGGCATTCATTTCGCTGGTGGACAGGCCGAACGGCACGGCGGTGAAGAACTGCGCCGCCGGCACCTTGCCCTTCCAGTAATAGGCGGCGCCGTGACCCAGCTCGGCAGTGCCGCGTGACACGGCGTCAAACACCTCCAGCGGCGGCACCAGCTCGCCACCGGCATACACCTTGATGGTCAGGCGGCCGTTGCTCATGGTCTTGACCCGCTCGGCCAAACGCTCGGCGGCGGTGCCCAGGCCAGGAAAATTCTTTGGCCAGGCGGTGACCATTTTCCACTGATAGCTTTCTGCGGCAGGCGTTGGTGCTTGCGGTTCGGCAGGCTCTTCCTTGCAACCGCTCAGGCCGATGGCGGCGAGCAGGGCGCTGGCAAGCAGCAGGGGGCGGCGGATCATGGCGGCTCCTTATTGTTTGAATAGATTGTCGATTACAGCGCCTGCAGCTTGGCATAGCTGAGCATCAGCCATTTGCTGCCTTCGCTCTCGAAATTCACCTGCACCCGCGCCTGGGCGCCGGAGCCTTCGAAGTTGAGGATGGTGCCTTCGCCGAACAGCGAATGCTGCACACGCTGGCCGAGGCTGAAGCCGGTGTCCGGTACGGCGCTGCCGGCGAACAGACTGCCACCGCTCATGCTATTGCCGCCCATATTGCGGCTGACCGCGCCGAACGGCCGGCTGACGCTATTGGACAGGCGCACTTCCTGAATCAGCTGCGGCGGAATCTCGCGGACGAAGCGCGACACCTTGTTGTAGGTCTCGTTGCCATACAGACGTCGGGTTTCGGCGTAGGTGATCACCAGCTTGCTCATGGCGCGGGTGATACCGACGTAGGCCAGGCGGCGCTCCTCTTCTAAACGGCCGGGTTCTTCCAGGCTCATCTTGTGTGGGAACAGGCCTTCTTCCATGCCCACCAGAAATACCTGGGGAAATTCCAGGCCCTTGGCGCTGTGCAGAGTCATCAGCTGCACGCTGTCCTCGTTTTCCGCGGCCTGGGTGTCGCCGGCTTCCAGTGAGGCGTGGGTCAGAAAGGCCTGCAGCGGGCTGAGTTCATCGTCTTCGTTGTTCTCGAAGGTGCGCGCGGCGCTGACCAGTTCCTCAAGGTTCTCGATGCGAGCCTGGGCTTTTTCGCCTTTTTCGGCCTTGTGATAGGCGATCAGCCCGCTCTGCTCGATCACCGTCTGGGTCATCAGGTGCAGCGGCATGCTCAGCGCCTTGGCCGCTAGGTTTTCGATCAGTTCGATAAACCCGGCCAGCGCGCTCGACGCGCGGCCTGGCAGGGCCTTGGCGGCGACCATCAGGCGAATCGCTTCCCACATCGACACATCATGGGCGCGGGCGTATTCGCGGAGGGTCTCGACACTCTTCTCACCGATACCGCGCGCCGGCACGTTGATCACCCGCTCCAGCGCCGCGTCGTTGCCGCGGCCGTCGAGCAGGCGCAGGTAGGCCATGGCGTTCTTGATTTCCGCGCGTTCAAAGAAGCGCTGGCCGCCGTAGATACGGTAGGGGATCTTCTCGCGCAGCAGGGCTTCTTCCAGCACCCGCGACTGGGCGTTGGAGCGATACAGGATGGCGATTTCGCTGCGCTTGAGGCCGTCCTTGCGCAGGGCGTCCTCGATCGACTCCACGACATAACGCGCTTCGTCGTGCTCGTTGAACGCCGAGTACAGGTTGATAGGCTCGCCGTCGCCGTCTTCGGTCCACAGTTCCTTGCCCAGACGCCCCTGGTTATTGGCGATCAGCGCGTTGGCGGCCTTGAGGATACCGGCGGTGGAGCGGTAGTTCTGCTCCAGGCGGATCACTTCGGCGTCGGCAAAGTCATCGGAGAATTGTTGGATGTTCTCGATCTTCGCCCCGCGCCAGCCGTAGATCGACTGATCGTCGTCACCGACTACCATCAGGCTGTCGCCGCCCTTGGCGAGCAGGCGCAGCCAGGCGTATTGCACGGCGTTGGTGTCCTGGAATTCGTCGACCAGGATATGCCGGAAACGCCGTTGGTAATGCTCCAGCAGGCCTGGTTTGTCCCGCCACAGATCCAGCGCTCGCAGCAGCAGCTCGGAGAAGTCGATCACCCCGGCGCGGGCGCAGGCGGCTTCGTAGGCTTCGTAGATCTTCAGCATGGTGGCGAGGAACAGGTCGCCGCCGGGCTGGATGTTCTTCGGCCGCAGGCCTTCATCCTTCTGCCCGTTGATAAACCACTGCGCCTGTTTCGGCGGCCAGCGTTGTTCGTCCAGGCCGAGGTCGCGGATCACCCGTTTGACGATGCGCTGCTGATCGTCGGAATCAAGAATCTGGAAGTTCTCGGCCAGGCCGGCTTCCTGCCAGTGCGCGCGCAGCAGGCGGTGGGCCAGGCCGTGGAAGGTGCCCACCCACATGCCGGCCGGGTTATGGCCGAGCATCTGCTCGATGCGGTGGCGCATCTCGGCGGCGGCCTTGTTGGTAAAGGTCACCGATAGAATGCTGTGCGGCGAGGCATTCTCGATCTGGATCAACCAGGCGATACGGTGCACCAGCACGCGGGTTTTACCAGAGCCAGCACCGGCCAGCACCAGTTGGCGGCCCACGCGCGCGGCGACGGCCTGGCGCTGGGCATCGTTAAGAGAGGCAATCAGGAGTTCAGGGTCATTTTGCATCGCGGCATTCTAGGGGGCTGCGCCAGGCAGGGCAAACCAGGGGGTTAGTGGACGACTGGTGAGTCAGCTCAGCAGCGTAGACGGGCTGTGGCCGCGCTCACCGAAAGTTGGGTATTTGTACTGTGAATTAGCGCACGTCTGGCTTGGGCGAAGCGTCTAGCTCGCGTATGCTGCGCCGACGTTTAGGCAACCACTATAAGAAAATCGCCTATGACCGCATCGACTTCATCCGCTGGCGCCAACGGCTTCAAGCCGACTTCCGGGCGGGAAGTGGCTCAGCTATTCGCCACAGACATCGCCGCCGAACGCACCCGCATGCTCTACCAGGGCTCGCAGGTGCCGACCCTGTTTATGCTGCTCAGCGGCGTGGTGTGTGCCTTCCTGTTATGGAGTGGGCTGCCACATGCATTGCTGATCGGTTGGTCGATCTGGCTGGTGGTCCTCGCCGTGCTGCGCCTGGTGCAGGTGCGCGCCTTCAACAATGCCTTGCCCAGCCGTCAGGCCGAACGCCATTGGCGTCGTCTATTTCTGCTCGGCGCAGGAGCTTCCGGGTTGACCTTGGCGTTTGCCGCCATCGCCCTGGTGCCGGCGGATGTGTTCTACCTGCAGGCAGTGGTCTATGGCCTGATTGCTGCGGCGATTCTCTCGGCCAGCGTGGCCTATGCCATCAGCTTTACCGCCTTCCTCAGTTTTGCCTTGCCTTGCCCTGCCTGCTGCCTTCGGTGGGCTATCTGCTGCTCAGTGATAACCCGCTGCAGCGCGGCTGGGGCCTGCTCGGCAGTATTCTGCTGCTGGCCTTGCTGGTGGTGGCCTGGCAGGTCAATCGGCTGGTGCAGCGCAGCCTGCTGCAGCGTTTTCATAACCAGGCGCTGATCAGCAACCTGGAGCACGCCAAGATGCAGGCCGAAGGGCTTAATGGCGAGCTGGCGCATGAGGTGGAACAGCGCCGCCGCGCCGAGCGCGAATTGCGCCTGGCCCATGGCGAGCTGGAAATGCGTGTGGCCGAGCGCACCCTGGAACTGGATGAAACCACCTACGCCCTGAGCAAGAGCCGCGCGCGCCTGACCCTGGCCATCGAAGCCAGCGAACTGGGTCTGTGGGACTGGGACCTGCAGAGCGATGAAGTGCATCACTCGCGCCTCAAGGAAATCTTCGGCCTGGAGCCGGACGAGGTAAAGGTGATGCTGCGTGACCTCAAGCCGCGCCTGCACCCCGATGATCTGCCGGTACTACGCCGCGCGCTGGTCGAGCATATGAAGGGGCGCAGCGACGACTATCAGGTCGAGTACCGTATCAAGCACGCGGCTGGCCACTGGGTATGGATTGAAGACCGTGGTCGTGCGGTCGAGCGCGACGCCGAGGGTCGCGTGCTGCGCATGCTCGGCACCCGCCGCGACATCAGCGCGCGCAAGGTGCAGGAGCAGCAGCAACAGCTGGCCGCCACGGTGTTCGAGGCTGCCAGTGAAGGCATCGTGATTCTCGACCCGGACTACCGTCTGCTGTCGGTCAACCAGGCCTTCAGCGACGTCACCGGTTATCGCCAGGACGAAGTGGTCGGCAAAAGTGTGATCAGCCTGATCAGCAGCGGCGACAGCCGCCGGCAGTACCAGCTGATTCGCCTGGAGCTGGAGCACAGTGGCACCTGGCGCGGCGAATTGATCGAAACGCGCAAGAACGGCGAGCTGTATCCGCAGTGGCTGCAGCTCAATGTGGTGCGCGATGCGCGGGGCAGTGTCAGCCATATCGTAGGCTTCTTCGCCGATCTGTCGTCGCGCCGCGAGGCCGAAGAGCGCCTGCGCTACCTGTCGCATTACGATGAGCTGACCGGTCTGGCCAACCGCAGCCTGTTCAAGGAGCGCCTGCATGAGGCCAGTCAGCGCGCGCGACAGGGCGGACGCAGCATTGCCCTGCTGCATGTCGACCTGGACCGCTTCAAGCTGCTTAACGACAGCCTCGGCCATGAAGTGGCCGACCAGCTGCTGCGTCAGGTCAGCCGCCGTCTGACCCAGGCCGTGCCGGAGGCCGATACCCTGGCGCGCCTGTCCGGTGACGAATTCGCCATCCTTATCGATTCCTACGGCAGCCTCTCCAGCCTGGCGCGCCTGGCCAGCCGTCTGCTGAGCAAGCTGCGCGTGCCGATGACGGTGGGCGGCCATGAGCTGGTGGTCAGCGCCTCCCTGGGCATAAGCCTGCTACCGGACAATGCGCGGGAGATTTCCGCCCTGGTCAGCCAGGCCAATATGGCCATGCAGCACGCCAAGCATCTGGGCGGCAACACCTTCCAGTTCTTCACCGACAACCTGCAGGCCTGCACCCTGGAGCGCCTGCAGCTGGAAAACCAGCTGCGCAAAGGCATCAACGAAGGCCAACTGGAAGTGTTCTACCAGCCCAAGCTGTGCCTGGCCTCCGACAGCCTCAACGCCGCCGAGGCACTGGTGCGTTGGCGCCACCCGGAACTGGGCCTGGTGCCGCCGAGCGACTTTATCGGCCTGGCCGAAGAAACCGGACTGATCGGCGCCATCGGCGAATTCGTTCTGCGTCAGGCCTGCCTGCAGGCGCGCGCCTGGCAGGAGCAGGGTCTGGCGCAGATTCGCGTATCGGTGAACCTCTCGGTGCATCAGCTGCGTCAGGGCAACCTGCTCAGCCTGGTGCGCCAGGTGCTCGATGAAACCGGCCTGGCCCCGCAGTTCCTTGAGCTGGAGCTGACCGAAAGCCAGCTGCTGGACAACGTCGAAAGCGTGATCAGCACCTTCCAGCAATTGCGCGAGCTGGGCGTCAAACTGGCAATCGATGATTTCGGCACCGGCTATTCTTCGCTCAGCTACCTCAAGCGCTTCCCGGTGGATTACGTGAAGATCGACCAGACCTTTATCCGCGACCTCACCCCCGGCAGCGAAGACGCCGCCATCACCCGCGCGATCATCGCCATGGCCCACAGCCTGGAGCTCAAGGTGGTCGCCGAGGGCGTGGAAACCCAGGCGCAGATGGACTTCCTCAAGAGCCAGCGCTGCGACGAGATCCAGGGCTACCTGATCAGTAAACCGGTGCCGGTCGAGCAGTTCGCCCAGTTGCTGCGCGAGCAGGCCGGCAGTTTGTCGACTTAAGGTCTGCGGCGAGCGAGTTCTTTTGCAGCGCCTGGACACTTGATGCGAACAGGTGTCTGTCATCATCTAATTGAAAGTGGTTCTCAATAAAAATAAGATGCCGCTTCCTTTCGCCCAAGACCAGGATATCCGCTTGTCGGACTTGGACATCAAAGGCCTGTTCCAGCAACACGCCAAAACCCTGCAGAACTTTCTGTTGCGCAAGAGCCGCGACCCGCAGCTGGCTGCCGATCTGACTCAGGAGAGTTTTCTACGACTGGTTGCGCAAGGGGGCGGCGAAGGGATCGATAATTCTCCGGCCTATCTCTACCGTACGGCGAGCAACTTGCTGATTGATCACCAGCGCCAACAAATGCGCCGCAGAACCGACCTGGTGTCCCATGACATGCTGGCCGATATCGAAAGTCAGGACACTAGTCTGGAGGATCGGACCGCAGCATTGCAGCAGGTCGAGCGTATGCAGTGGGCTCTGGCCGAGTTACCAGAGCGTACGCAACAGATCTTCCAGCTGAACCGGGTCGATGGCTTGACCCATGCCCAGGTGGCCTGTGAGCTGGGCATTTCCGACAGTTCCGTGCAGAAGCACCTGGCCAAGGCATTGGCCCATGTGATGGAGCGGTTGGCCGAGGTTCAGGACGGAAGATGAACGATGTATTACGGACTATCAGTGGCTCGAACGTCATAACTTTTATAGCGATAATCGAGAGTTAAACGTGATTAGTCACGACCTGCAGAATCAGCAGATTCGCCAGGACGCTGCCGAGTGGGCGGTACGCCTGGATGGCGCGTGCCTTGACGATGAGCAACAGCGCCTGCTGCAGCAGTGGTTGCAGGCGGACTCTCGACACGCTCCCGCCTTGGCGCTGGCCCAGCAGACCTGGGTAGCGCTGGCCAACCTGCCGCAGCCTGTGCGTAGCCCGCAGCGCCGCAGCGTGCCGGTTGCCGCTGCACTGCCGATACGCCGCCAGCGTCCCAGATTGCGGCGGTGACTGGCCAGTGCCAGCCTGGTGTTGCTGGTGGCGGTGATCGGGCTGTTGCAGGGGCCGCAATGGCTGCTGCCGTTACAGGCCGATCACTACACCGCGCGAGGTGAGGTGCGCAGTTTTGTGTTGCCCGATGGCAGCGAGGCGATTCTCGACAGCCACAGCGCCATTGGCCTGAACTACTCAGCCGATACCCGCCAGGTTGAATTGCTGGCAGGGTCTGCGGTTTTTCAGGTCGCACCGCTGAATCAGCGTGAGCCCAGGCCTTTTGTCGTGACCAGTGCAGGCGGGCGTGCCCAGGCATTGGGTACGCGTTTTGTGGTCGGCCGCGAAGACGCTGAGCAGGCCTGGGTGGGCGTGCTGGAACATCGGGTTGCCGTTAGCGCGGGAGGCGAGCCGCTGGTACTCGAGGCGGGTGATAGCGTGCGTTACGATCATACTGGCATCGAGCGGCAGCAGCTCGACCTGCGCCGTGCTACCAGTTGGCAGCGCGGTTTGCTGGTATTCGATCGGGTGCCGTTGGCGCAGGTGATCGAAGAACTCAATCGCTACCGCCAGGGGCGTATTCTGCTCACCAACGCGCAATTGGGTCAGCGGCAGGTGAGCGGCGTGTTTCGCCTCGACTCATTGGATGATGCGTTGGCCACGCTGACTGCAGAGCTGCATGTTCAGCGCACCGATTTGCCGCTGCTCAGCCTGATTTACTGAGCTCTCCGAGCCTGCTGGCGATAGCCGCATAGGTACGACTGAAAAAATCTGCAAAAAACCTTACTGAGTTTCCCTGGGTTGGGCGTCTTTATCGAGAGTGATTTTTATTCTCAATAAAAAGATGCAGCATAACCAGGGAGTAACAGCAATGGGCTACTGCAGTAGGCTCCAGTCCGTACGGCTGGCTGGCGGCTTGGTATTGGGTATGACGCTGGCGTTAGCCAGCAGCATGACTGTCGGGGGGCAGTCGGTTGAGCCCGGTGGCCAGGTGACTGCCATCCGCCAGGTGGATTTCGATATTGCCGCTCAGGCGCTGGATAGGGCAGCGCTGGCTTTTGCCGAGCAGGCAGGCATCCAGGTGTTCTTCGACAGCGAGCGTTTGCAGGGGCTGCAAGCGTCGCCTCTGCGTGGTCGCTATCTACTTGATGAGGGCTTGCAGCAACTGTTGCGCGGTGTACCGGTTGATTATCGCTTCACGGGGCCTGCTCAGGTCACGCTGACGCGTCGCGCAGAAGGTGATGTCACTCTGCAGCTGTCACCCACGACGGTACGGGGCAGCGTCTATCGGAGCGTGAGAGGATCTTTCGACGGGCCAGTTCGGCGGACCTGGTTGAGCGCGAAACCATCGAGAAACTGCCACCGCGGCATGCCGCCGATCTCTTTGTCGGCACGCCGGGCGTGCAGGTGGCCGAAGACCGGCGCAACCCAGGAGTGGCCGTAAACGTGCGCGGCCTGCAGGATTTTGGCCGGGTCAACATGATGATCGACGGTGCCCGGCAGAACTATCAGCAGAGTGGCCACGGGGCCAATGGTCAGGCGTATGTCTACCCTGAGCTGCTGCGTTCCGTGGAAATCGAGAAAGGGCCCAATTCCGGAGTCGGTGGAGCCGGTGTAATCGGTGGCATGGTCAATTTCCGTACTATCGAGGCGGCTGACCTGCTGACCGATGGTCGTAGTATCGGCGGTCAGATCAACGCTTCCAGCGGCTTTGGTGGTTACCGCAACGGCATGCATTTTTCTGGCAGCGCCGCCGTGGGGGTGAATGCGCTCGATCGCTACGACCTGCTACTGGCGCTCGGCAGCAAAAGTCTGGGGCAGTTCGAGCCAGGTCGGCGTGGTGAGTTCGCCCCAGACGGTGATGGCACTGCCATGCGCAAGTGGGTGACCCAGTTCACCCGTCAGGACCAGGACAGCCGCCTGGCCAAGCTAGGTGTCAATCTCAGCGAAGATCAGCGCGTGCAGTTGGGCTATACCGAACTCAAGGCGGATTTCGAAAGCAGTTCGGCCAGCGATATGCGCAGTTTTGACGAAGTGACTAGTCGGACCTGGGTGCTGGATCACAACTGGAGCCCGGCCAGCGATCTGCTTGATCTGCAAACCAAGCTGAGTTACGCCGAGGTGGTCAACCAGCACGAACGCCCGGCGCGAGGCACTTATGGTGCCTTCGATGTGCGTTATCAGACCAACACCCTGGGTGCCAGCCTGGCCAACACCAGCCGCTTTACTCTGGGTGATGCGCACCTGAGCTGGAACTATGGTGGCGAGTACTACTACGACTGGACCGATCCTGAAGCCACTCAGGCCAAGCGTCAGCCCGACGAAGAGGACTATACCGCCGCGTTCGATGGTGCCACGCCGAAAGGCGAACGCTGGCTGGGCAGTCTGTTCAGTCAGGTGCGAATGGAGTATGCGCACTGGCTGGAAGCCAATGTCGGTCTGCGTTACGACTATTACCACCTGTGGGGCGACAGCTCTTACTACATGGGTAAAGGCCGTGGCCGGCTGATGACCGAAATCCCATTCTGCAACACGCCGTTCGGGCAGGGTATGGAACTCTGCTACACGCAGAAGGATGTCTATCAGGACATCGCTGCCGAACAGCGTCAGGGGCAGTTTTCGCCGACTCTCGGCCTGGCGGTCAAACCTATCGAGGCGGTGCAACTGTTCGCCAATTTTGGCAAGGGTTGGCGGCCACCGGCGATCACCGAAACCCTGATGCATGGCGTGCACGTGGGTGGCTTTGGAGCACCGTTCACGCCCAACCCGGAGCTTGCTCCCGAACGATCGACCAACTGGGAGGTAGGCGGCAACCTGCTGCTCGACGACCTGATCGTCACGGGCGACAAGTTGCGCGGCAAGCTCGCCTACTACAGCAACAAGGTTGACGATTATGTGGTCAACGGTGTGGTTGTCTATCCCTCACTGACGGGCCAGGGATTGCCCTGGCTGGGGGTCAACCAGCCGCATACGGTGGCGTCGGGTTGGGTCAATCTGACCATGCCGGTACGTTTCCGCGGTTATGAAGCCAGCCTGGATTACGACAGTGGCGGCTTCTATCTGAAGGGCAGTTACACCCGCACTGATCTGCATTACTTGGGTGACTACGACCCGCTGCAGCGTGGTGCCCACCCCCTGTTTCGCGGCGAACTGGCCAGGGACGGTATTCCCGGCAAGGAATCGCTGTTCTTCGTCGCCCCGGCTCGCCATCGAGCCGCTCTGGACAGCGGTGTTCGGTTATTCGAACAGAGCCTGACCCTCGGTGGCCGCGTTCGTTACAACTCCGCCACCCGTGGTGCCAGCGGGCCTACCGCTGAGCTGGAATTCACCAGCGCACGGATCTACGACCTGTATGCCTCCTATGAGGCAACCGACGCGCTGACCCTGCGCCTGTCGGTGGAGAACCTGCGTGACAGCCTCTATGCCACGCCGTTGGGCCTGGGTGGTGTGCGAGTGGGTGCCGGGCGTACCAGCGTGGCCAGCGTGAACCTGAAATTCTGAGGGCAATCACGTCTTCAGAGGAGCCCAGGACGGGCTCTCCAACATGCGGCCTGACGGCCGTTGGGCGCCACGTGGAAAGGACTCCGTGTAGCGCATAACTCAGCTCATCAAGGAGTGCGACACATGGCAATTTCAATACAGCTCAACAGCGCAGTGGGCAAGGACCTGAGCTTTGCCGGTTATCTGGCCGACTATCAGTCCAGCTTCGCGGCCAGCTCCGGTCAGTGGGGTGGTTTCAACAGCTGGAACCCCTTTGCCACCAGCGGCAGTCAGTACGCCCAGGGTGAGGGTTCGGTGTTCAATTCGGGTAATACCGACCTGCAAGGTTTTATCGCTGGTGGCGATCTGCAGTACACCTTGTTCAGCGCTCCGTCCCACACCTTCTACGGCACCCTGAACACCCTGGAGTTCGGTCACGGCCTGCAAGGCGTTTCGCCGCGCAGTTTCGTCCAGTCGGACATCGTCATCAGCAACCTGGGCCTGAGTTCGGCCAAGAGCGAAGGGCGCGCTGGTGACGTGCATGAAATCGTTTATGGCCTGATGAAACCACAGGACAGTGCCAGCGGTGGCATCAGCCATCTTCTGGATTACCTCAACAGCAACCAGTTGAACCTGGTTGCCGGTGCCGGTAACGACACCCTGCAGGGTTACAGCCAGAACGACGTGCTGACTGGCGGCACTGGCGTCGACACCTTCTATTTCGGTCTGTATGGCAGTGCCACCAGTTTCGGCAATGACACCGTCAGCGACTATGCCGCCGGCGAGAAGATCCAGGTGTCCAACGCGATCTATGCCGACTACAGCGCCTTTAGCAGCGCAGGTGGCAGCGTCAGTGAGTCGGCCGGCAACACCATCATCGACACCAATGGTCACGGCACTATCACCCTTGCCGGGGTGACCAGCTTCGACCTGGCCGATCTGCAGTTCGTTTGATGCAAAAAGCGGACGCAAGATCGCTCTTGCATCCGCTCCACAACAACACCGTCACGGCCTTTGCTTGCAGGCCGGGTCGTGACGGTCAGAAATTTTGCAAGGTGCCCCTGGGGGCGTCAATCGCCGCCGCCAGGCGGTAGTCATAGGCAGGTCGTAAATGAGCCATCCACCTCGCAGGCCGGGCAATGAAATCATTGCCGCGCTCGCTCTGTTCCGCTCCAGCCTGTGCAGCGTAGGGCTATTCACCGCCGTGGTGAATCTGCTGATGCTGGCCCCGGCGCTATACATGCTGCAGGTTTACGATCGGGTGCTGGCCTCCGGCAACGGTATGACGTTGTTGATGCTCACGTTGATGACGCTGGGGTTGCTGGTATTCATGGGATCGCTTGAGTTCGTCCGCAGTCTGGTGGTGATTCGCATCGGCAGCCAACTCGATCTGCAACTCAACCAGCGGGTCTACAACGCGGCGTTCGAGGCCAGCCTGAAGAGTGGTGAGCAGACCACCGGGCAGGCGTTCAACGACCTTGCCCAGCTGCGCCAGTTTGTTACCGGGCCGTCATTGTTCGCTCTGTTCGACGCGCCCTGGTTTCCCATCTACCTGGCGGTGATCTTTCTCTTCGACACCTGGTTGGGGCTGTTCGCCCTGGCGGGCTCGATCCTGCTGCTGGCGTTGGCCTGGCTGAATGAGCGGGTGTCTGCTGCGCCTCTGGCCGAAGCCAGCCGACAATCTATCCGCTGTGCCCAGCAGGCCAGCGGCACGTTGCGCAATGCCGAAGTCATTGAGTCCATGGGCATGCTTGGGGCTTTGCGCGAGCGCTGGTTCGCCGGGCACGGTGAGTTCCTGCGGCGGCAGGGGCAGGCCAGCGAACGCACGGCGCTGGTCGCTGCGGCGGCCAAGATCGCCCGGGTGGCGCTGCAGTCGTTGGTGCTGGGGCTGGGTGCCTGGCTGGTGCTGGAGCAGCGGATCAGTCCGGGCATGATGATCGCCGGCTCGATTCTGATGGGGCGGGTGCTGGCTCCTCTGGATCAACTGATCGGGGCCTGGAAACACTGGGCTGAGGCCCGCCTGGCGTTCCAGCGTCTCAGCGCGCTGCTCAGCAATCATCCACAGCGGCCGGTGGGCATGCCCTTGCCGCTGCCCCGTGGTCAGCTCGCGGTGGACGGCATCAGTGCCTGTGCCCCGGGTAGCCGTCAGCCGGTGTTGAGCGGGCTGGGCTTTACCCTGCCGGCGGGCGACACATTGGGGATTGTCGGGGCGTCTGGTTCGGGCAAGTCCAGCCTGGCGCGTTTGCTGGTCGGTGCCTGGGTGCCGCAGTTGGGCAAGGTCCGGCTCGATGGTGCGGATCTGCAGGGTTGGGATCGCACCCAGCTGGGCGCACATATCGGTTATCTGCCGCAGGACGTGCAGCTGTTCGCCGGCAGCGTGGCGGAGAACATCGCGCGTTTCGCCGAGGTGGACGCCGAAAAGGTGGTGGCCGCCGCGCGTATGGCCGGCGTGCACGAATTGATCCTGCGCTTGCCGCAAGGCTACGACACTGTGCTAGGCGAGGGTGGTGCCGGCCTTTCCGGAGGGCAGAAGCAGCGCGTTGGCCTGGCACGCGCGCTCTATGGACTGCCGGCGCTGGTGGTGCTGGATGAGCCCAATGCCAATCTGGATGAAGAGGGTGAACAGGCACTGCTTGATGCCATCGCCCAGCTCAAACGCCTCAAGCGCACGCTGGTGCTGGTCAGTCACAAGCCCACATTGTTGGAGGTTGCTGATCAGTTGCTGATTCTGCGCGGTGGCCGCGCCCTGGCGTTTGGCCCGGCAGCCAGGGTTTTGCAGGACATGCCGCTCAGCAAGAAATCTGCGGCAACCCCTCGTACTGCTGTAGCTAGAGCGCCCGTGACGGCTTTCAGTCTCAACTACCAACTGGATACGGCGCAACGCTGATGGCCAAGATAGCTCTACACAGTGCACTAACCCATTCCCAGGGGGGGCCGAGTCGGTTCGTCATCTCGATGAGCGTCGCCACACCCGTCTCGGGCACTGGCTGGTGTTGCTCGGGTTTGGTGGTTTTCTGGTCTGGGCCGCTCTGGCCCCACTGGACAAAGGGGTGGCGTTGTCCGGCTCGCTGGTGGTGGCCGGCAATCGCCAGGCGGTGCAGCACCCCGGCGGCGGGGTAATCGAGCGCATTCTGGTGCGCGATGGCGAGCAGGTACAGGCTGGCCAGTTACTGGTGCAGGTTGACGCAACGCTGGCCTATGCCCAGCAGCAGTCCCTACTGGCGCAATATGTGGCGGCCCGCGCCAGTGAAGCGCGGCTCACTGCCGAGCAGGAGGGCGCGCAGCAGATAGCCTTTGCTGAAGACGTGTTCGCCCGTCGCAGTGAGCCCGGGGTGGAGGCGGCCCTGACGCTGCAGCGACACCTGCTGGACAGCCGTCGCCAAGCGCTGCGCATGGAGTTGGATGCCCTGGCGCAGAACGTCGCCGGGGCCGAAGCGCGGCTGCAGGGGTTGCGCCAGGCGCTGAGCCACCAGCAGGAGCAGAGCGCCAGCCTGCAACAGCAGTTGCACAGCCTGCGCGAACTGGCTCGTGATGGTTACATTCCACGCAACCGGCTGCTGGAGCAGGAACGCCTTTACGCCCAGCTGAACAGTGCAATTGCCGAGGGCATTGGCAGTATTGGCCAGTTACAGCGTCAGACACTGGAGCTCAACCTGCGTCGTAGTCAGCGCCAGGAGGAATACCGCAAGGAGGTGGCACAGCAACTGAGCGATATGCGTCTACAGGCTGAAGACCTCGGGCAGCGCCTGCGCAGCGCCGAGTTCGACCTGGCCAACAGCCAAATTCGTGCGCCGACCAGCGGTACTGTTGTGGCTTTAAGCGTATTTACCGAAGGAGGGGTGATCGCCCCCGGCCAGCAACTGATGGAGATCGTCCCGCGTGACAGGCCCTTGCTGGTTGATGCGCGAGCCCCGGTAAGCCTGGTGGACCAGCTCAAGCCGGGACTGGAGGTCGAGCTGATGTTCGTCGCGTTCAACCAGAGCAGCACACCGCGGGTCACTGGCGAGGTCAGCCTGGTATCGGCTGATCGGCTGCTCGATGAGCAAACCGGGCAGCCCTATTACCAAGTACGCGCTCGTGTCAGTGATGAAGGCACGCGACAGCTTGATGGGCTGGTCTTGCGCCCCGGCATGCCAGTGGAAGCCTTTGTCCGTACCGGTGAGCGCTCGTTGTTGAACTACCTGTTCAAACCCCTGCTGGATCGTGGCCACATGGCCATGGTGGAGGAGTGAGCATGCCGCTGCGTGCATTCACCCTGCTGGCCTTACTGTGCTGTTTCAGCCTGCCTTTGCGGGCGCTGGAGCTGGCCGATGCCTATGCGCTGGCGCTGCGTAACGACCCGCTGTTCCAGGCGGCGATCAAGGAGCATCAGGCCGACCAGGAGCACCGTAACCTCGGTCGTGCGGCGCTATTGCCGAAGTTGAATTACAGCTACAGCAACTCGCGCAACGAGTCGCAGGTGACCCAGCAAAGCCAGTTTGGCGATATCAGCAGTCAGCGCGATTATCGCGGTTATGCCTCCGTGCTCAGCCTGCAGCAGCCGCTGTTCGACTACGCCGCCTGGGCTGAATACCGCCAGGGTGAAGCCC
Organism: Pseudomonas anguilliseptica; assembly: GCF_900105355.1. NCBI lineage: Bacteria > Pseudomonadati > Pseudomonadota > Gammaproteobacteria > Pseudomonadales > Pseudomonadaceae > Pseudomonas > Pseudomonas anguilliseptica. The sequence goes on along the minus strand of NZ_FNSC01000001.1, from coordinate 1,412,712 downwards.
GTGCTCTGCTGGCCGATCAGCGTTTTCGCGCGCGCAGTCAGGCGTTGCTGGTACGTCTGTTCCTGGCCTATAGCGAGGCCTTGCTGGCGGGCGGGCGTATCGCCCTGGCGCGGGCGCAGCGCAGTGCCTTCGCCGAGCGTCTGCAACTGAACCGGCGGCTGTTCGAAGGGGGTGAGGGAACTCGCACCGATCTGCTGGAAACCCAGGCCCGTCATGATCTGGCCCTGGCTCAGGAGATTGAGGTGAGTGATGCCCTGGACGCCGCCTTGCGTGAGCTGCAGGCGATAGTCGGTGAGCCGCTGTTGCTTGCCGATCTGCAGCCACTGGCCGAGCACGTGCAGATCGAGCCGCTGCAGCCGCGCTCGTTCGAAGCTTGGCGTGATCTGGCCCTGGCGGGTAACGCTGAACTGGCGGCCCAGCGGCATGCCATGACGGTGGCCGAACAGCAGGTCGAGCGAGCACGCGCCGGCCATTTGCCGACGCTCAGCTTGGTGGCCAGCAGCCGTCTGACCCGTTCCGATTCGGAAAGCGCCTACAACCAGCGCTATGACACGGACAGCATCGGCATTCAGCTCAACCTGCCGCTGTTTACCGGCGGTGCAACCTCTGCCGGTCGTCGCCAGGCTTCTTATCAGTTGGAGCAGGCCAGCCATGAGCTGGATGCGCAGAGCGCAACAACGCTCAATGAGCTGCGCAGGCAGTACAACCTCTGTGCCAGCAGCCAGGCCAAGATCCGTGCCTATCAGCTGGCAGTAACGTCATCGCGCAGTCTGATTGAGGCAACCCGGCGCAGCGTGTCTGGCGGCGAGCGGGTCAACCTGGATGTGCTGGATGCCGAGCAGGGTTTCTACACCGCACGCCGTGACCTGGCAGAAGCACGGCATGCCTATCTGCGCAGCTGGCTGCAGTTGCGTCAGCTTGCCGGAGTACTGGAGGAGCATGACCTGCAGCAGCTTGCGCTGCATTTTTCGCGCTCGCCGGTAGCGGCGCGAGTTGCCCCGGCGCAGGGTTGATTACGGTATCCGGGCTGCTGATTCGTTATTAATGGTGACGGCCCGATGGTCGTCCGTTTTGTTCAGACCATTCGAGACTATGCATATGACTGCGGTAAATTCGCCTCTCGGCCACGCCCTGCGTTCCCAGCGCTTCAATCAGATCACCCATGAGCCGCACAGCCGGCTGGATGCACTGGTGAAGAGTCATGATCCGTTCGCCACCCCGGAGCGTTTTGCCCGTTTCGTGGCCGCCCAGTACCTGTTTCAGCGTGATCTGGAGAACCTCTACAACAACCCCGAACTGATCGAGTTGATTGCCGACCTGCCCCAGCGCTGCCGTGTTGAGCAGGCCAGGTTGGATCTGGCTGATCTTGGCCGTTCCGTACCCGAAACGGATGAAACCATCCGTTCGCAGCAGATGGGTGTCGGTGCAGCGCTGGCCTGGTTGTTCGTTTCGGAAGGTTCCACGCTCGGTGCCGCCTTTCTGCTCAAGCGCATGCCGGCACTGGGATTGAGTGAGGCGTTCGGCGCACGGCATCTGGGCGAACCGGAGGGCGGTCGTGCTCAGGGTTGGAAGTCGTTTATCTCCGTGCTGGATGGTGTCGAGCTGGATGCCGAGCAGGAGCGACAGGCCGAGGCTGCAGCGATTGCTGCCTTCAATCGCTTCACTGACCACCTGGAGCGTTGCTTTGCCTGAGGTGTTGCTCCAGCGTCCCGCCTGGCAGCGCTGGTTATGGCTGGTGGTCGCCTATCTGAGCATCGGCATGGCCATGCTCGGGGTGTTGTTGCCCGGTTTGCCTACCACCGAATTTGTGCTGTTGGCGGCCTGGGCGGCGTCGCGCAGCTCACCGCGCCTGGCAGCTTGGCTGGAGAGCCACCGTCTGTTTGGCCCGCTGTTGCGGGATTGGCAGAATGGCGGCCTAATCGCCCGGCGCACCAAGTGGGTGGCCAGCCTGAGCATGCTGTTGGCATTGAGCATTCTGCTGCTGACGGTCAACCACTGGCCCTCGGTGGTGTTCGCTGCGACGGGCATGGGTTGTGGTGCGCTGTGGATCTGGTCACGTCCGGAAAAAACGCAAACGCCCCCCAATCAATAAACGCAATGGCGTTGCTCTGGGTCGGCAAGTCGGCCTAGGCTTGCGCTCTTTTCCCGAGAGCCTGCCATGTTATTGCCCGCTGCTCGCCCTTCCAGAACCACTGTGGTGTTGCTGGCCTCGCTGTATTGCGCCCAGGGTTTGCCCTCGGGACTGTTGGCCCATTCGCTGCCGGTGTTGCTGCGTCAGCACGGCGTTGATCTGGCGCTGATCGGCTTGCTCAAGTTGTTGGCCTTGCCCTGGTTGCTCAAGGTGCTCTGGGCGCCCTGGGTGGATCGGCTGGCTTCGCCGCGCTTGGGTCATCACCGCGGTTGGATTCTGCCGTTGCAGCTTGGCGTCATTACGGTGATTGCGACGCTGGCGCTGATGAGTCCCGAGCGGTTGTTCGACAGTCATTTTTTCTTGCTGATTGGCCTGTTACTGCTGGTCAATCTGGCAGCCTCGACTCAGGACATTGCCACTGATGGCCTGGCCGTACGCTTGCTGCCCGAGCGCTGGCGCGGACTGGGCAACAGTCTGCAGGTGGGCGGTTACAAGGTCGGCATGCTGGTCAGCGGCAGTGGTTTGCTGCTGGCGATGGATGCGCTGGGCTGGAACCTGAGTGTGGCACTGGTAGCGGGGCTGCTGGTGCTGATGACGCTGCCGATCTGGCGCTTTAACGAGCGGCGTGAGCTGCCGTTCCAGCCAGCGCAGGCGGAGCCGGCCGGGCCTGGGCTGTTGCTGCGGCATTACCGCGGCCTGCTGCTGCAGCCCGGCATGCTGTTCTGGCTGGCGGTGCTGCTGAGCTTCAAGCTGGGTGATGCGCTGGGTTCGCCGATGATCAAACCGATGCTGGTGGATCAGGGCTGGAGCAATGCCGAGCTGGGTCAGCTGACTCTGATCAGCAGCCTGGCCGGGATCGCCGGGGCGTTTCTCGGCGGCCTGTTGTATGCGCGTATCGGCGCGTTGCGCGCGTTGCTGCTGTTCGGTCTGTTGCAGGCGTGCGGGATCGCGGCCATGGCTGTGCTGGTAAATCCCGGCGGCAGCATCGGTCTGGTCTATCTGGTGGCGTTGTTTGAGCAGGCCGCCGATGGCATGTCCACGGTGGCGCTGTTCGCCGTGATGATGCGTCAGTGTCGGCCCGAGCATGAGGGCGCGGACTTTACCCTGCAGGCCAGTGTGCAGCTGCTGCTGGCCGGGCTGGTGGGTGCCACCAGCGGCTGGTTGGCCGAGCAGCTGGGCTTTGCCACGCTGTTTGTCAGTGCTGGTGTGTTGGGGCTGCTGGCGCTGCCCATTGTGCTGCTGTACTTCTGGCGTGGCGCTCGGCCGGCGGTCAGCGCGGTATAAATCGCCGGTTTTTCGCCGGGGTGTTTCCTCTATTCCCACCTGTGCCGGGCGCTGCTCGCCCGGCAGGCGTTCAACTGGATCAAAGATGGCTGCCTTTGTGCTGCGCGCGGGCAATCCTGCGGGCCCGTCCGGATTGAATAGAGGTGCGTATGCGCAAACCCGCGAGCCTGAGTGTCGGCCTGCGCCTGCTGTTGGCGTCCCAGGCCATGGCCCCGTTGAGCGTCAAGCTGGGGCTGGTGCAGCAACTGGGCGCGGAGAAGGCCGCGCTGTTGGCGCCGCATATGCCGCCGGGGCAATTGCGTGAGCTGATCATGGCCATGCCCATCGAGTTTGCCGCCAAGGTGACCACCCACCTCGACCGTAAGCGCTCCATAGACCCCACCTCCCTCTGGAGAGGTTTTGCGTTTTACAGTGGCGTCGTTGGTTGGCAGTTCCAAGGCAGCAGCGCTTCGTAGGCTTCAACGCTGTTGGCCAGCGGCAGGCGTTCGAGGACATGGCGCAGCCAGGCGTAGGGCTCCTGGCCATTGGTCTTGGCGGTTTCCACCAGGCTGTAGAGTTGGGCGCTGGCGGTCGCGCCTTTCGGCGTGTCGCTCAACAGCCAGTTCTTGCGACCTATGACGAAGGGCCGGATCGCGCGCTCGGCAGCGTTGTTATCGATCGGCAGGTGGCCAGCCTCGATGTAGCGTTCGAGTCGGCTCCAGTTGCTCGCCAGGTAGTTCACTGCTTTGCCCAGGGCATTCTGCGCCGTGACCTGCGGCTGGGTTTTCTCCAGCCAGGTCTTGAGCTGATCGAGGAGCGGTAGGCTGTGCTGCTGGCGGCCCCGGTAGCGCTGTTCATCGCTGGCATCCTTAAGTTCGCGCTCGATGCCGTAGAGCTTGTTGATCATCCCCAACGCGATGTCGGCACGCCCGGTTTTGCCCTTCGGTTGCACCTTTTGCGCTTCGACGAACTTGCGCCGCGCATGCGCCCAGCAGGCCAGGCGCTCAACACCTTGTTGTGCGGCCACGGCGTTGTAGCCGGCGTAATCGTCGGTCATCAGGTAGCCGCGATAACCGTCGAGCAGGCGCAGCGGCACCTCCTGCGCGCGGCTGGTTGTGTAGTCGAAGAGGATCACCGGTTTGCCAGGCGGGCCACCGGTCTGCACCCACATCCAGGAGTGGCTGCTCGGATCGCGCCCAGGCTCCTTGAGCACCTGCACGCGGGTTTCATCGCAGTGGATCACCGGACTGTCCAGCAGCCTGTCGCGCATCAGGTTGAGCAACGGTTGTAGCAGTTCGCCGCACTGGATCACCCAGCGCGCCAGGGTCTGCCGGGGGATGTCGATGCCATGGCGACTGAGCATCTTTTCGAAGCGATACAGTGGGATGCCGTCGGCGTATTTGCTGGTCAGCAGCATCGCCAGCACGCTCGGGCTGGCCAGCCTTTTCTCGATCAGTTGGGCCGGTTTGTCAGCGGTGACCGGCGCGCTTTCGCAGGCCTTGCAGGCATAGGTCTTGCGAATGTGGCGGATCACCTGAACCTGCATCGGGATGATTTCCAGCTGCTCGCTGGTTTCTTCGCCGATGGCCTGCTTGCGGCAACCGCATTCGCAGGTCAGTTCGTGTTCGGGCAGTTCGTGGATGACCTCGACACGCGGTAGTTCGGCCGGTAACGGCTTGCGCTTGCCGCGGCGCTTGGTCGGCGCAACGACTTCTTCCTCGACCTCAGCGGCCGGAGCTTCAGCCGCCGCTTCGGCCAGGCTTTCCGCTTCGTTGAACATCTCTAGCTGCGGTGAATCCGGGTCGCTGCTCTGCTCGGATTTACGGCCGAACAGGCGCTGGATCAACAGCGCGTTTTGTTCGCGCAGGCGCTCGATCTGCCCATCCTTGTCCTTGGCCAATTCCTGCGCCGACGACAACACCTCAGCGAGCAATTGCTTGAGCGCGGCGGGGTCATCAGGAAGGGTTTCGGGCACAGAAATCATGCCGTGGATTATACCGGCTCAGGTGACGAACCTAGGGGTCAAAACCTGGTGCGGCCGGTTGCGCCACAGGTCGATACCGTCCAACAACCAGTTCAACTCCTGGGCCGTCAGCACGATCGCATCTTCGCCAGGTTCCGGATGCGACTTGAAGCGTTCAGCCTCCAATCGCTTGAGCCACAGGCAAAAGCCGTTGCGCTCCCAATACAAAATCTTCACCCGGCTGCGCGCGCGGTTGAGGAAGACGAACAGCACCGGGTCGAACACCGCCACCTTGATATCCAGCTCGACCAGGGCGGCCAGGCCATCGATGGATTTTCGGAAATCCACCGGCTTGGGGTATAGATAGACTTTTTCGACTTTGGCGTCGGGGCGCATCATGACGGCTGGCTCCAGAAAGAAATTGGAGCTCAGCATTGGCTGGCCTGCGGATCATTTGTAGATGAGGTTTATGGAGCGCTTACGATCGACAGCCATTCGGCACAGAGCAATCTGAGTTTACAGGCTCTGAACTCAGAGCAAATCCAGCGCGAGGTGATCAATCTGCTGCTGGGGCCGGCGCGGCTTTATGAGGCACTGCGCGCCCACAGCATCTGCTTTAAAAACTCAGCCCCCAGTCTGAACTCAGCAGAAATTAGAGGAAGACCATAATGACTCATAGCGAGTCGTTCGACGACCGTTCGACAGCCATAAACATGGCACTCATTCGCTGCGCAAAAATACTACGCAGCGCCATGCCCCACGTCGACTACAAAAACATCTTACTCCCCATAATTATATTTAAAAGAATATCAGACACATACCATGACGAGATAGCAAAAAACGCCTTCACAGGTCTTGAAAATCCGCACCGCTACACAATACCTATAAACTGCTCTTGGTACGAAATACTAACCACAAGATACGACATAAGCCAAAAACTAGAACCCGCACTAATAGCAATCGAAACTGCAAACCCTCAGTTAGAAGGGATATTAGTAGACAGGCACTCACGCCTCCTAGTTGAAGATAAATATCTCCAAGAGGTGGCGGTTGCAGGAGCTGAGTGCAACACGGTTATTGAATTGACGCTGGCGCATCATGCCGCATAGCCATGGCTTCTTGCATTACTTCGCTCATGACTTCGATCGGGCACTTGAAGTCGAAGCGCTTACGCGGCCGCATATTCAGTTGCAGTGCAATGGCATCCAACTGTTCTTGGCTGTGTCCCGACAAGTCTGTGCCCTTGGGCAGGTACTGGCGAATGAGGCCGTTGATGTTTTCGTTGCTGCCGCGCTGCCAGGGGCTGTGTGGGTCGCAGAAGTAGATCGCTATGCCGGTTCTCTGGGTGATCTCGGCGTGCCGCGCCATCTCCCGGCCCTGGTCGTAGGTCATGCTCTTACGCATCGCCAGCGGCATACGATTGAGTGCGGCGCTGAAACCTTCCATCGCCGAGGTCGCCGTCGCATCGTTCATCTTGATCAGCATCAGGTAGCCACTGGTGCGTTCTACCAAGGTGCCGACCGACGAGGCGTTGGCCTTGCCCTTGATAAGGTCGCCCTCCCAGTGGCCCGGCATCAGGCGGTCTTCAATCTCCGGCGGGCGCACGTGAATACTGACCAGCTCCGGGAGCTGGCCACGTCGATCCACGCCGCCAGAGCGCGGCCTGCGCGTCGTCTTGCTTTGGCGCAGGCAGATAATCAGCTCCTTGCGCAGCTCGCCGACCGGCAAGGCATAGATCGCGGTATAGATCGTCTCGCGACAGACGTAGGCATCTCTGAGGCTGGGTATGTTCATGCTGCGCAGCTTGCCGGCAATCTGCTCGGGAGACAAACGCTCACGCAGCATATGGGTCACCAACTCGAAGCGTTCACTACCGGGCAGCAGCTTTCGCTTGGGCCGGCAGACTTGGCGCCGGGCTCTCATCTGCTGCTGCGCCGCACGGGCCGAGTAACGACCGCAGACCTCTCGATTACGGCGCAACTCGCGACTGATAGTCGAGGGGGATCGGTTGATCAGGTGGGCAATCTTGCGCAGGCTAAAGCCTTGGGCATGACCGATTTGAATAGTGGCGCGCTCTTCAACGCTGAGTTCGGAATAAGACATAGGGGCAGCACCGTATCGGAAAGATCAGGTGTTGCACTCAGTTTTTGCCGCCGCCCTCGTAAATCTACAACTAGGAAATGTTCTGGAAGACCCCAAGCACTTAGACCAACGCTTCGAAGTAGTGCTTTCTGTCCCGCCATTTGGCGCAAGCTGGGAGCCCTCCCGCTCATACAGCAAAAAAACGCCGCTCCACGATTACGGCCCAGAACCGACACGATCAAAAGCTGATTTTGCTTTTGTACAGCACATGCTTCGACAGCTTGCAGATGACGGCATAATGGCAGTTGTACTGCCTCTCGGAGTGCTATTTCGTGGAAACTCAGAACAAAAAATCCGCAAATATCTAATACAAGAATTGAACTGCCTAGACACTGTAATAGGCCTCCCACCAAACCTTTTTTATGGCACAGCAATTCCAGCATGCATTCTTATTTTCAAGAAGCAACGACAGCAAGCTGACAACATTCTTTTTATTGACGCCAGCAACCAATATGGAAAAGAGCGCTGGTACAACTACTTTCGCGATCAAGACCTAGAAAATATTTTAGCCACGACAATAGAACGCAAAAGCATCGAGCTTTACTCAGAAGTAGTAGCCTTAGACAGCATTCGCAAAAATAACTTCAACCTTAATATACAACTATATGTTGACGAATACCGAAAAGAGACCATTCAAAGCTTTGTGGATTTTCACAACCTAGTCGAAAGACACTTGGGCGATAATGTAGTATTTCGTGGAGTAAAAGACTCCAGATTCGAAATAACCCCATCTATTGGGCGCCTACCAATAGACAGCACAAAAATTGAACAAGCTGAAGAAACCATCTTCAAGCAATTCAAAGAACAGGCGCTGCCACATCTAAATTTCACACCAAGAAATGATTGGGAGTGGCTAGCACTCGCTCAGCATCATGGCTTGCCAACTCGCCTCTTGGATTGGACAGTCAACCCTCTCATAGCCTTATATTTTGCAGTAGAAGAGGATTGCAACTGTGACTCAGCGGTATACATCTACATAGATGATCAGCCACCAGTTAATTTGGAGCTTAGCGAGTACGCTAACCCCCTACTTTTCCCAAGCGATCAGCCAGTTCTTCGTTATACACCAGCACATCTAACACCCAGAATTATTGCACAAAGCGGATTGTTCACGATCCACCAAAACGTTACACAAGGCTTTACGTCTGAACACATTTATAAAATCGTGATCCCCAGCAAGATAAGAAAAAAACTGAAGCAGCAGCTCTATCGCTACGGCATTCACCGGGGCACCATCTACCCAGGACTTGATGGAACAAGCGCCCATATAAAATGGCTTAACTGCCAAGCCAGTGAATGATAATACTCATGACAGGCCAATTAAAATCATGCTGTCTATTTTAATCGAAACCAATACAACCTTACTCAACAAGACTTGGCAGCTGATGCTTGCAACTAAGCTTCGGCAGCTGCTAACTGGTACGGACTGGCGCTGACATTTTGAGACCTGGAGCCATAAGTGCACTAGCACCCAGCCTCTAGGGATGGTCTGAAGTAGCCCTGTATTTCCGGTCAACTTCAGCCTCCGCTGATTTTGAAAGCGGAAAACTGATCAAAAACGATCAAGTCATCCGCTCATTTCGGTGTTTCTGGCCGCCGCGAGCACCTCGCAGCGGTCATTTCCCACATTACAGGCGCACCTCTCCTGCATTCGTCAGCAAATGTCGACGGGCCATCCACAGGTTCGACAGGGCGAACAGCGTTACCAGTTGTGCGGTGTTTTTGGCCAGGCCACGGAAGCGCGTCTTCACATAACCGAACTGGCGCTTGATCACGCGAAACGGATGCTCGACCTTGGCGCGCACTTGGGCTTTGGCCTTCTCGATCTTGCGCTTGGCTTTGTATAACCCGCTGCGCTTATCGAGCTTCCTGTAGGTGCTGCGGCGTGCCGCCACCTGCCAGATTACCTTCCGACCTTCATGCTCCGGACGCTTTTCGACACCGGTGTAACCTGCGTCAGTACACACCACGTTTTCGTCGCCGTGCAGCAGTTTGTCTACCTGGGTGACATCCGCCACGTTGGCTGCCGTGCCTACTACGCTGTGCACCAGACCCGACTCGTCATCCACGCCGATGTGCGCCTTCATGCCGAAGTAGTACTGGTTGCCCTTCTTTGTTTGGTGCATTTCCGGATCGCGCTTACGGTCCTTGTTCTTGGTCGAACTCGGCGCATTGATCAACGTGGCATCGACGATGGTGCCCTGGCGCAGTGACAGACCACGGTCGCCCAGGTAGCCGTTAATCACGGCCAAGATGCCTGCAGCCAGCTCGTGTTTCTCCAGCAAGCGACGGAAGTTGAGGATGGTGGTTTCATCGGGAATGCGCTCCAGGCTTAAGCCGGCGAACTGGCGCAGGATGGTGGTCTCGTACAGCGTTTCCTCCATCGCCGGATCGCTGTAACCGAACCAGTTTTGCATCAGATGCACACGCAGCATCGCCATCAGCGCATAGGCGGGCCTGCCACCTTCGCCCTTCGGGTAGTGCGGATCGATCAGGGTGACCAATCCTTCCCACGGCACTACTCGATCCATCTCGATCAGGAACAACTCTTTGCGGGTCTGCTTGCGCTTGCCTGCGTACTCGGCGTCGGCGAAGGTCATCTGCTTCATCGGAAAACTCGACGGGTGGAATCCGGGTATTTTGCCAAAATCAGGAAGTCTTCTTCAGAGTTTCCCTAGCCGCACACTTTTTCGTCAGTCCAACCAGAAAGCATGGAGGGCGCCGACACAACCTGACGCCCCAAATGCCGACCAAAACAGGCAAGCGTGCACGACATAGCCAGGGGGGGCTAGCCCAGAAACACCGCAAGGTCCCGCCCTATCCAATGTTTGCGAGGCCTTGACCTGACCGTCATGCCCGACTAATCTCCGCACATCCCGCCCATGGCAGTACGCCGTCCAACACATCCAGGACGTGCCGAACCCTTGGGCGTTTTGCATTCTGGAGTTTAGGATGACGACAGCGATTCTTGTAGATGGTGCTTATTTCATCAAACGTTTCAGGCAGATAGAGTCTAACAATGCCTATAACGCGGAGCGCGCTGCCGACCTGATCCACCGCTGGGCCACCGCCACCTCATCTCCTCGCCAAAACCAGCAACTAATGGCGGCAACAGACCTGAAAGCCGCACAAAATCACACCGCCGCGAGCTTTACAGAATCTTTTTTTACGATTGCCCGCCGCTAGCAAACAAGCAACACAATCCGATCACTCGGCAACTGGTTGATTTTTCCAAGTCTAAGGAAGCTCTTTTCAGAACCGAGCTCCACAACCGCTTGCGCAGTAAACGCAAGCTAGCGTTGCGACTGGGCCATCTCTCCAAGGATGTGAAGTGGACAATCAAGCCCGATAAAATCACCATGCTCCTGAAAGGGCAGATCCAGATCTCTGACCTGACGGGCGATGATGTTCGGATTGACACCAAACAGAAGGGTGTCGATATGAGAATCGGTGTTGATGTGGCTTCACTCTCCTTCAAAAAGCAGGTTGACCAGATTGTTCTCATTGCTGGTGACGCTGATTTTGTCCCCGCCGCCAAAATGGCACGTCGCGAGGGAATAGATTTCATCCTTGACCCAATGTGGCAGACCATCCCCGACGGTCTTATGGAGCACATAGATGGCCTTCGTTCGACATGCCCAAAGCCTCAACCTAGAGCTAGTCGCACCGTCAGCACTGCTGACTGAGAGCTACCCTGCGCAGAAAAACTCCGGCGAGTACAACACCACCCAGATTTAGCGACTCCCCCTCACAAAGGCATCGCGCATGCGACTATGCAGTGGGGTAAATATTGTTTTAGGGGTACGAATAGGGGTACGATCAAACAACACCACACGAAGATCTAGTCTAGATAGCCACTTTGTTAAATTTTATGATTCCGTCCCCGGCACCAAATACAGAGAAAGGCTCACAGCGATGTGGGCCTTTTCTTTTTCTACAGAAAGCAATCTGCAGAAAAAGCTGGCGACCTCGCTCGTCCTGCGCCATGTTCAGCACCGTCAGCCAACAGGGACGCCCGCTGCCATGCATGATCTGATTCTCTACAGCACCGACGACGGCATGCTTACGCTGCAACTGCGTGCCTGCGTCTGGGCGAACCAGCAGGCATTCGCCAAGCGGCTTATCAGCCTGCCTATCCGCAGCGCGCCCTACCGAGGCGCACCCAGCCCGGCAACTATCAAGCAATCCTTGACAGTTCAGCCCGTGGCCAGCCGCCAGATCAGCCGCAGCCCTCAGTGCGATGCGGCACTCGCCGTCCGTCAACCCTGATTCAGCCAAGAAGAAGCCCATGAGCCATAGCCCCATCAGCCAGGACGAAATCAACGCCATCATCTGGAAGTCCTGCGACACCTTCCGTGGCAGCGTGGATGCCAGCGACTACAAGAACTACGTGCTGACCATGCTGTTCTTGAAGTACCTGAGCGACGTCTGGCAGGACCACTACGAGGGCTACCAGGCCAAGTACGGCAATGAGCCGGCGCTGATCGCCGCCATGATGAAGACCGAGCGCTTTGTGCTCCCGCCCAAGGCCAACTTCTATGCCTTGCACGAGCAGCGCCACCTGCCCGGCAACGGCGAGCGCATCGACGAAGCCCTGCATGCCATCGAAGACGCCAACAGCGCCAAGCTGCGCGGCGTGTTCCAGGACATCAGCTTTAACGCCAACAAGCTCGGCGAAGAAAAAAGCAAAAACAACCTGCTGCGCCACCTGCTGGAAGACTTCGCCCAGGCGGACATGAACCTGCGCCCCTCGCGCATCGGCAGCCAGGACATCATCGGCAACGCCTACGAATTCCTGATTTCGCGCTTTGCCGCCGGCGCTGGCAAAACCGCAGGCGAGTTCTACACCCCAGCCCAGGTCAGCGACCTGCTGGCCGAACTGCTCGACCCGCAACCCGGCGAGCAGATTTGCGACCCGGCCTGCGGCTCGGCATCGCTGCTGATGAAGTGCGGGCGCAAAGTGCTGGAGAAAACCGGCTCGCGCAACTATGCCCTGTTCGGCCAGGAATCCATCGGCGCCACCTGGGCCCTGGCCAAAATGAACCTGTTTCTGCACGGCGAAGAAAACCACGACCTGCGCTGGGGCGACAGTATCCGCCACCCGCAACTGCTCGACGCCAGCGGCGGCCTGATGCACTTCGACGTGGTCACCGCCAACCCGCCCTTCTCCCTGGAGAAATGGGGCATCGAACAGGCCGAACACGACAAGTTCGGCCGCTTCCAGCGCGGCATCCCGCCGAAAACCAAGGGCGACTACGCCTTTATCCTGCATATGATCGAAACCCTAAAACCCGGCACAGGCCGCATGGGCGTAGTCGTACCCCACGGCGTGCTGTTCCGCGGCGGCAGCGAAGGCAAAATCCGCCAGGCACTGATTGAGGAAAACCTGCTGGACGCGGTGATCGGCCTGCCGGAAAAACTGTTCTTCGGCACCGGCATCCCGGCGGCGATTTTGCTGTTCCGCAAAACCAAGAGCAGCGACGACGTGATCTTTATCGACGCCTCCCGCGACTTTATGGCCGGCAAAAACCAGAACCAGCTTGGTCCGCAGCAGTTGGAACGTATCGTCAGCGCCTACCGCGCCCGCCAGCACCAAAGCCGCTACGCCGAACCGGTGAGTCTGCAGGCCATCCGCGATAACGACTACAACCTCAATATCCCGCGCTATGTGGACACCTTTGAGGCCGAGGACGAGATTGATCTGCTGGCGATCAAGGCTGAGCGTGAAGGGCTGGAGCGGGAGTTGGTGGAGTTAAAGCGGGAGATGGATGGGTATTTGCGGGAGCTTGGTTATGGTGCCTAAGGGTTGGCAGTCAGGAACGCTGGGAGACTTATCCGACACGGTTATGGGCTACGCCTTTAAAAGTACAGATTTTGTCCTATCGGGCATTCCATTACTGCGCATGGGTAATCTCTACCAGAACCAGCTTGATCTAGATAGAAGCCCAGTTTTTCTGCCTGATTCATTCAAAACCCAATACTCCAAGTTCCTCGTCAAAGAAGGTGACTTGGTGATGTCTATGACCGGAACTATGGGCAAGCGCGACTACGGTTTCACCGTACAAATTCCCGACGGCGCATCAGACTCATTACTCAACCAGCGCGTAATAAAATTCATAACCAAGAAGGATGCAGACCCTGTTTTCTTGCTCAACCTTTTAAGAAGTGAGCTGACGCTATGCGCCCTCTATTCATTTCCCGGAGGAACAAAGCAAGCAAACTTGTCCGCAAAGCAAATTCTGAATCTTCCGGCCCTAATTCCACCAATAGCCGAACAAACCAAGATCGCCCAAGTCCTCTCCTCCTGGGACAAAGCCATCGCTATCACCGAGCGTCTGCTTGCCAATAGCCAGCAGCAGAAAGACATGCTCACCAATCAGCTATTGACCGGCCAACAGCGCTTTAGCGAATTCGTTACGTCCAAGGATTACCAGCACACATTTCACGGTCCGATCCCAAGCGACTGGAGCTACGTGCCTATCGCGGATATAGCCAACCAGCAGTCCAAAGCAAACTCAACACAAGCCGACTTACCCGTACTGTCATGCTCCAAATATGACGGCCTTGTGGACTCGCTCAAATACTTCAAAAAGAAGGTTTACAGCGACGACACGTCAAAATATCGGGTCGTTGAATTCGGCGACTTCGCCTACCCGTCCAACCATATCGAAGAAGGTTCGATTGGTTATCAGGATGTTTACCCAGCCGGCATCGTCAGCCCGATTTACACCGTATTCAGAACGACCGACGCAGTTGATGACTACTTCTTGTATCGGACCTTGAAAACTGACAAGTACCGTCAAATATTCTCAGCGGCCACCAGCGCCTCGGTAGATCGACGCGGAAGCCTGCGCTGGAAAGAATTCAGCAAAATTCAGGTGCCACTACCACCACTGGCCGAACAACAAAAAATCGCCCAGGTACTCTCCACAGCCGACGCCGAAATCGCCAATCTGCAAGCGCAACTGGCCAAGCTCAAGCTGGAGAAAAAAGCCCTGATGCAACAACTGCTCACCGGTCAGCGCCGGGTCAAACTGGACGCCGAAACAGCGGCCTAACGCGTAGGGTGGATGACGCTGTTTTCATCCACCCTATAATCGCCACGGTGGATGGGTGAGGCGCCATCCACCCTACGCAACAACTTCACCGGCCAACGTCGGGTCAAGCCGAACGCCGAAGCAGCGGCCTGAACTTGCATCGGTGGATGACGCTGTTTTCATCCACCCTATAATCGCCACGGTGGATGGGTGAAGCGCCATCCACCCTACGAAAAATCTGATGCAACCGAACCACGAGAGCCCTGTATGAAAACCGACCCGCTCAACGATGCCGAACTGGATTATGTCGAGAGCATCCTGCTCAAGTACGGCAACGATGACTCGATTCTGGACGCCAGCGAGCTGGACGGCTTTTTCACCGCGCTGATCTCCGGCCCCGAGGTGCTGCCGCCCAGCCGCTGGCTGCCGGCGCTGTGGGGCGGCGTAACGCCCAAATTCGCCAAGGACGCCGAACTGCAGCGCTTTATGAACCTGCTGATCCAGCACATCAACAACTGCGTATTGATGCTGATGGAATACCCGGCCGAGTTCGCTGCGCTGTTCAGCACCCGCGAGTACCAAGGCGAAACCCTGACCATCGTTGAGGAGTGGTGCTTCGGCTATATGCGCGGGGTAAGCCTGGGCCAATGGCCGGCGCTGCCGGAAAGCGAGGCCACGCACCTGGCGGCCATCGAGCTGCATGGCAGCGAAGCCAACTTCGCCCAGCTGGAGCACATGAGCCAGGCTGAGCACCAGCAATCGGTCACCGCCATCGAACCCGCCGTGCGTGCCCTGCATGCGTATTGGCTGGCACAACGCAGCCAATCGCCCAGCCCGGCACAAACTCCGCTGCAGGCAGCGCCCAAGGCCGGGCGCAACGACCCCTGCCCGTGCGGCAGCGGCAAAAAATTCAAGCAGTGCTGCCTGCACTAAGCGCGGCCAAACGTAGGGTGGGTTAGGCGCGCCCACGGTTATGCAAACAACGCAAAACCCAAGCGCGCCGTAACCCACCATGGCGGCTGACCGGCAAATCGCAACGGTGGGTTACGCGGCGTCCAACGTCTGCAGCGCTACCCACAACCCTGCCCTGCGCCGCTAACCCACCCTACAATTTCTAAAGCCCCTCCCACAAAAGCCTCAGCAGCCCGTAGCCCGGATGCAATCCGGGACCGCACGCGTGAAGCACCCCGGATTACATCCGGGCTACCACGGCAATAGCGGCAACACCGCCACACTCGGCCTGACTGGCGGCCTCTGGTATCGTCTGCCCATGCCCACGCAAGGAAGCTCCATGCCGCTCGCCAGCGCTCCGCCAACCAACAGTGCCTTCGCCCACGCACCCAGCGTTGGAGGCGTCTCATGCTGATGCAATCCGTCGAATCCTTACTGAACGAGTTGCGCGCCCTCGACGAACACCCGCGCATCGAAGCCAAGCGCGCTTCGCAGATGGGCAGTTCAGTGATGCAAAGCATCTGTGCCTTCGCCAATGAGCCGGGGCTGGGCGGCGGCTACCTGCTGCTCGGGGTGTGCGAGCCGGACGAGCAGCATGCGGAGTTCTGGCCGCAAGGCGTGACTGATGTAGACAAGTTGCTCAACGAGATTCAGGGCAACTGCCGCGAACAATTCGAAACAGCGATCCCGGTGCACAGCCAAACGGCGCTGGTCGATGGCCAGCGATTGGTGGCGCTGTATGTGCCGGAGCTGGATGCCGCGGCCAAGCCGTGCGTGTTCAAGGGCAAGTTCGACAGCAAGCACAAACGCAAGACCGGCGTCTGGCGGCGCGGGCTGAATGGCGATTACGAGTGTTCGCAGCAGGAACTGGAGCCCCTGCTACTGGCCAAGTCTGGCCTGAGCTTTGAGCAGGTCATTTTGCCGGATGCCGAGTGGGACGACCTCGACAGCGGGGTCATTGCCCTCTATCGGCAATTGCGCGCCCGCGTGCGTCCCCAAGCCGAGGAGTTGCTGGCCGGCGACGAGGAGATGCTGCGCGCGCTCAACCTGGTCAAACACCTCGACGGGCGCTGGCGGCCGAATGTGGCGGGGTTGTTGTTACTGGGCAAGCCGCTGGCGCTGCGCCGCCTGCTGCCGGCCGTGCGGGTCGATTATGTGCGTATCCAGGGCACGCAATGGGTCGAAAACCCCGAGCAACGCTTCGCCACCACCCAGGATTTTCGCGAGCCACTGCTGCGCCTGATCGTCCGCCTGGAGGCGACCATTCTGGACGATATGCCCCGGCATTTTCGCCTGCGTGAAGGCGAGACCCAGCGTTCCGATCAACCCTTGCTGCCGCAGAAGGTGATCCGCGAGGCGGTGGTCAATGCCCTGATGCACCGCGACTATCAGGTCAACCAGCCGACCCTGGTGGTGCGTTACAGCAATCGCCTGGAAATCCGCAATGCCGGCTATTCGCTCAAGCCCACCGCCCTGCTTGGCGAAATGGGTTCGCTGCTGCGCAACCCGATCATTGCCGGCGTGCTGTATGACTTGGACTTTGCCGAGACCAAAGGCACTGGCATTCGCACCATGCGCCGCCTGCTGCAAGAGTTGGGGCTAACCGCGCCAGTGTTCAGCAGCCATCAGCTGGAAAACCAGTTCACCGCCATCTACCTGCTGCACCAGTTACTGGGTGAAGCACAACTGCGCTGGCTGCAGCAATTCAGCCATCTGCAACTGAGTGGCGACGAAGCCAAGGCACTGATCCTGGCGGCAGAAACCGGCGCGGTGGACAACGCCGCGCTGCGGGCCATCAGCGACTTGGATACGCTGGCTGCCAGCCAGCTATTGGGCCGACTGCACCATCAACGCGGCCTGCTGGTGAAAGGCGGCGCGGGGCCGGCAACCTACTACCAACTGGCGGAGTTGCCGGGCCTGCCGCTGTTCCCGGCAGAAGGCCCGGATGGCAGCAAGCTCGACGCAAATACGAGTGACCTCAGGGCAAATACGAGTGACCTCGACGCAAATACGAGTGACCTCGACGCAAATACGAGTGACCTCAGGGCAAATACGAGTGACCTCGACGCAAATACGAGTGACCTCGGCGCCAATACAGGTGACCTGCCAGAGCCATTGCGCATGGCGCTGGCGGCGCTTTCGCCCAAGGCGCGCAGGCACACACTCTGGCCGTTGATTCTGTGGCTATGCAGCCTGCGCCCGCAGAATGCTGAGCAACTGGCCCGGCAGTTGAATCGCCAGGTGGTGGCGCTGAAGACAGGCCATTTGAACCCGCTGCGCGAGCAGCAAGGCCTGCTGGAATACCTGCACCCCGAAGTAATCAATCATCCGCAACAAGCCTATGTGACCAGTGCTGCCGGTCGCCTATGGTTGGCCGAACAAGGAATAGTGCTGTGACCACTGCCGTTGCCTGCCCCAAGTTTCAGGAAGAATTCAGCGCCAAGATCCCCGCCCTGGCCCTGCTGGCCAACCTGGGTTTTACCTACCGAGCCCGAGCGATGCGCTGGCGCTACGCGGCAGCAAGGAGCGCGTGGTGCTGGCACCGGTGCTGCGCGCCGAATTGGCCAAGCGGCGCTTTTGCAGCAATGGCGTGGAACACGGCCTGAGCGAGGCGGCGCTTAACAAGCTGGTGGCCGAGATCAGCCATCCGCCGCTCAATGAGGGCTTGCAGGCGGCCAACCAGCGCCTGTCCGACCAGTTGCTGTACGGGGTGAGCGTGGCCGACTTTGTCGCCGGGGCCAAGGTCAACCCGACCATCGCGCTGATCGACTGGAACACGCCGAGCAATAACAGCTTCCACCTCACCGAGGAGTTGGGCGTGGGCTGCACCAGCGGCATTGGCCAGCGCATCCCGGATATCGTGCTGTACGTGAACGGCCTGCCGCTGGTGGTGATCGAGGCCAAGCGGCCGGACGCCAACAGTGGCAAGGATCTGATCAAGCAGGGCATCTCGCAGATGCTGCGCAACCAGCGCGCCGATGAAATCCCCCAGCTGTTCGCCTTTAGCCAGTTGCTGCTGGTGGTCGATGGCAGCGGCGGGCGCTACGGCACGGTGGGCACCACCGAGACGTTCTGGGCCGCCTGGCGCGAGGAAGAGATCGGCGAGGTGGAATTCGCCGAGCTGAAAAACCGCCCACTGGCAGCCGCCCAGGAGCAGGCGATTTTCGCCCAGCGCCCCGCCGCGAGCCTGGCCTGGTACCGCAGTTGGCTGGCCGGCGGGTTGCTGGCCAGCCAGCAGGATAAACTGCTGGCCAGCCTGTGCCGGCCGGAGCGTTTGCTGGAGCTGGTGCGCTTTTACACCTACAGCGACAACAAGCACGGCAAGATCGTCGCCCGTTACCAGCAAGTGTTTGGCATCCGCGCGCTGCTTGCGCGCATCCAGCAGCGCGATGTGCGCGGCGCACGCCAGGGCGGGGTGATCTGGCACACCACCGGCTCGGGCAAGTCGATCACCATGCTGCTGCTCGCCAAGGCGCTGATCTTCCACCCGCAGCTGCAGAATTGCCGGGTGCTGGTGATCACCGACCGCACCGACCTGGAGGCGCAGCTGAGCAAGACCTTCGCCAGCGCCGGGGTGTTGACCGAGCGCGACCAGCAGGAGGCCCTGAGCCAGTCTGGCCGGCATCTGGCCCAGCAGATCGGCAAGGGCACGGCGCGGGTGATGTTTAGCCTGATCCAGAAATTCAACTCGGCGGCCAAGCTGCCGGAATGTCGCAACGACAGCAGCGATTTCATCGTGTTGGTGGACGAAGGCCATCGCTCGCAAGGCGGCGAAAACCATGTGCAGATGCGCCTGGCCCTGCCCAACGCCGCCTTCGTGGCTTTTACCGGCACGCCACTGCTGCAGAACGAGAAAACCCAGAACAAGTTCGGCCCCATCGTGCACGCCTACACCATGCAGCGCGCCGTGGAAGACGGCACGGTGACGCCGCTGCTGTACGAAGAACGCCGCCTGGAGCTGGATGTGAACGACCGCGCCATCGACAGTTGGTTCGAGCGCCACACCCAGGGCCTGAGCGAAGCGCAGCAGGCCGACCTGAAAAAGAAATTCGCCAAGAAGGGCGAGCTGTACAAGGCCCTGGGCCGCTTGGAGCTGATCGCCCATGACATCAGCGAGCACTTCGGCAATATCCCCGATGGTCTGAAAGGCCAGGTGGCGTGTGACAGCCGGGTGTCGGCGATTCGCCTGAAGGGCTTTCTCGATGAGATCGGCAAGGTCAGTTCGGCGCTGGTGATGTCCGCCCCAGATAGCCGCGAGGGCAATAGCGACAGCGACGAGGACAGCAAGTCGGTGGTGCAGGCCTGGTGGGACAAACATGTCGGCAAAGAAGACGGCACCGTCTACAAGCAGCGCATGATCGACGCCTTTGCCGAGGACGACGGGCCGGACCTGCTGATCGTCATCGACCAGTTGCTGACCGGCTTCGACGAGCCGCGCAACGCGGTGCTGTATATCGACAAGAACCTCAAGCAGCACAACCTGATCCAGGCCATTGCGCGGGTCAATCGCCTGCACCCGAATAAGAAACACGGCCTGCTGATCGACTATCGCGGCATTCTCGGCGAGCTGGACATCACCATCGCCCAGTACCAGGACCTGGCCACGCGCACCCAGGGCGGTTACAGCATCGAAGACCTGGACGGCTTGTACAGTCCGATGAGCACCGAATACAAAAAACTGCCGGGCCTGCACCAGCAGCTGTGGGCGATCTTCGCCGAGGTGAAGAACACCCAGGATATCGAGCAGATGCTGGCGGTGCTGCTGCCGCGCCTGCAGGAGCTGGACGGCGAGCAGGTGGATACCCGGCAGAAGGCCCGCGATGACTTCTACGCGCTGCTCAGCGAGTTTGCCGGGTGCCTGGCGATTGCCTTGCAGTCCCAGGCGTTCTTTCAGGACAAAAGCGTCAGCGAGCAGACCCGTCGCCAGTACAAGGAGACGGTCAAGCAGCTGTCCAACCTGCGCCAGCGCCTCAAGCAGGCCACTGGCGACACCGTGGATTACGACGAGTACGCGGTGCAGGTGAAAAAGCTGATGGACAAGCACGTGCTGGGCATTGGCGTGCAGGAATCCAAGGGCGCTTATGTGGTGGGGGATATGGGCGCGCATAAACCCGAGGCCTGGAGCGAAGAAAAAACCCGCAACGAGAAGGACATCATCCAGACCCGCTTGACCAAGGAAATCGACCAACTGCTGGACGACCCTTATGCGCAGAAACGCTTCTCCGAGCTGCTGCGCCAGGTGATTGCCGAGGCCGATGCGCTGTTCGACAACCCGCTCAAGCAGTACCTGCTGTTCAAGTCATTCGACGAGCAACTGCAGCAGCGCCAGCTCGACGAGCTGCCCGATGCAGTGCGCAGCAACCCGCATGTGCAGGCGTATTTCGGCGCCTTCAAGCTGCTGCTGGATGAACAGCACGTAGCGCCAGACACGGTCGACACGCCGCAGTGGGTTCTGCTGGCCGAGCAGACCGACGCCATCGTTAGCCAGGCGGTGCGCGAGTTTTCCATCAACCCGCTGAACATCGAGGCTGCCGTACGCCAGCAGCTGCTGCCGCTGTACTTTATGGCGCTGAAAGCCCTGGGCCTGGGGATGGATCAGGTGCAGGCGCTGGTGGAGCAAGTGGTGCAGATCATCCGCGCCGGAACGCGCAAAGCCTGATGGCCAGCCTGCATTACGGCGGCGAGGCGATTGCCTATCGGGTCCAGCTGCTGCCACGCCCGGCGCGCAAGCTGACCATCAAGGTGCAGCCGGATGGCCAGGTACTGGTGCTGGCCCCGGTCGATGCCAGCGCCGAGCAGATCAGCGCCGGGGTGAACAAGCGCGCACGCTGGATCTGGGAGCAGCTGCAACCGATCCGCGAGCGCCTGCTGCATGTGCGCCCGCGCCAGTACATCAGCGGTGAAACGCATTTTTACCTGGGCAAGCGCTACCCGCTGAAGGTCAGCGAGAGCAGCAGCGCGCCGCAGCAGGTCAAGCTGCTGCGCGGCATGCTGTGCATCAGTGTGCGGCAGAACAGGCCGGAGAAGGTTCGCGAGCTGCTGTTCGCCTGGTACAAGACCCGCGCCCGCGAGCAGTTCAAGCAGCGCCTAGAGCGCCTTATGCCCCAAGCGCTCTGGCTGACGCAACAACCCACACTGCGCCTGCTGACCATGCAGACGCAGTGGGGCAGCTGCTCGCATTCCGGCACCCTGACGCTCAACCCACACCTGGTCAAAGCCCCGCCGGAGTGCATCGACTATGTGTTGCTGCACGAGCTTTGCCACCTGGCTGAACACAATCACTCGGAAGCCTTCTGGCGCTTGCTAGATCAGTTGATGCCGGACTGGCAGCCAATCAAGGCGCGTTTGGATGAGATGGTGGAGTTGTATTTGAATGATGTGCGCTGAGACGACTTTTTTGCATCTGCGCGACAGCCAACTGTAACCAGGCGACACCGTGACCAGCCAAGCCCAGCACGGCCGGTAAACGGCTTGGCGGTCAGCGAAACGCTATGCTAGCTTGGCGCCTCGCCAGGAAGGCCACGCAACGCCTGAGCGCAACCGAAGAATAAGAGGACACTCCATGGCCGAGGCCACGCCCGCGCTGGAAATACGCGACCTGCATAAACGCTACGGCGACCTTGAGGTGCTCAAGGGCATCTCCCTCACCGCTCGCGACGGCGATGTGATTTCCATCCTCGGCTCTTCCGGCTCCGGCAAGTCGACCTTTCTGCGCTGCATCAACCTGCTGGAAAACCCGCACAAGGGGCAGATCATCCTCTCGGGCGAAGAGCTAAAACTCAAAGCCGCGAAGAATGGCGACTTGGTCGCCGCCGACAGCCGCCAGATCAATCGCCTGCGCAGCGAGATCGGCTTTGTCTTCCAGAATTTCAATCTGTGGCCGCACATGAGCGTGCTCGATAACATTATCGAGGCACCACGCCGCGTATTGGGGCAGAGCAAAGCTGAGGCCATTGAGGTGGCCGAAGCGCTGCTGGCCAAGGTCGGTATCGCCGACAAGCGCCACGTTTACCCGAATCAGCTTTCCGGCGGCCAACAGCAGCGCGCGGCAATTGCCCGCACCCTGGCCATGCAGCCGAAAGTCATCCTGTTCGATGAGCCCACTTCGGCTCTCGACCCGGAGATGGTACAAGAAGTGCTTAATGTGATCCGCGCACTCGCCGAGGAAGGCCGCACCATGTTGCTGGTTACCCATGAAATGGGCTTTGCCCGTCAGGTGTCCAGCGAAGTGGTGTTTCTGCATCAGGGCCTGGTTGAAGAACAGGGCTCCCCAGAGCAGGTGTTCGACAACCCGAACTCGGCGCGCTGCAAACAATTCATGTCCAGTAATCACTGAAAACACGGAGCAACTACGCATGCAGAACTATAAGAAGATCTTGCTGGCCGCGGCCGCGGCCGCCACCCTGGCCTTCGGCACCAGCGCCGTCGCGGCGGACAAGCTGAAACTGGGTACCGAAGGCGCTTACCCGCCATTCAACCTGATTGACGCCAGCGGCCAGGTCGGCGGTTTTGACGTGGAAATCGGCCAAGCCCTGTGCGCCAAGATGAAGGCCGAGTGCGAAGTAGTCACCTCCGATTGGGACGGCATCATCCCAGCCCTGAACGCGAAGAAGTTCGACTTCCTGATCGCCTCCATGTCGATCACCGAAGAGCGCAAGGCTGCAGTGGATTTCAGCGAGCCTTACTACACCAACAAGCTGCAGTTCATCGCGCCCAAAGGCGGCGATTTCAAAACCGATAAAGCCAGCCTCAAAGGCAAAGTAATCGGCGCTCAGCGCGCCACCATCGCCGGCACCTGGCTGGAAGACAACCTCAATGGCGTGGTCGACATCAAACTGTACGACACCCAGGAAAACGCCTACCTTGACCTGGCCTCGGGCCGCCTCGATGGCGTGCTGGCTGATACCTTCGTCAACTGGGAATGGCTGAAGAGCGACGCCGGCAAGAGCTTCGAATTCAAGGGCGACCCGGTATTCGACAACGACAAGATCGGCATCGCCGTACGCAAAGGTGACGCGCTGCGCGAGAAGTTGAACGCCGCACTGGCCGAGATCGTGGCTGACGGCACCTACAAGAAGATCAACGACAAGTACTTCCCGTTCAGCATCTACTAAGCTGCCGGCACTGCGTCGCCCGCCCGGGCGGCGCAGGCTTCTGAGCCCCTATGAATTTCGACCTCTACGGATTCGGCCCGGCCCTGGCTGCTGGCACCCTGATGACCATCAAGCTGGCGCTCACCGCGCTGTGCCTGGGTCTGGTGCTCGGCTTGCTCGGCGCCCTCGCCAAGACTTCCCCGTACAAGCCGCTGCAATGGCTTGGCGGCACTTACTCGACCATCGTGCGCGGGATTCCCGAGCTGCTCTGGGTGCTGCTGATCTATTTCGGCACCGTACAGCTGATGCACAACCTGGCGGACCTGCTCGGCATCGAAAGCCTTGAGCTGAACGCCTTCGCCGCCGGCACCATTGCCCTCGGCATCTGCTTCGGCGCATATGCCACCGAGGTGTTTCGCGGCGCCATCCTGGCCATCCCCAAGGGCCACCGAGAAGCCGGCCAAGCCTTGGGCATGTCCAAACCACGGATATTCTGGCGGCTGATCCTGCCGCAGATGTGGCGCATCGCCCTGCCCGGTCTGGGCAACCTGTTTATGATTCTGATGAAGGACACCGCACTGGTCTCGGTGATCGGCCTGGAAGAAATCATGCGCCGCTCGCAAATCGCCGTGACCGCCAGCAAGGAGCCCTTCACCTTTTATATGGTGGCGGCCTTTATTTACCTGGGCCTGACCGTGCTGGCGATGATCGGCATGCACTTCCTTGAAAAACGCTCCAGCCGTGGCTTTGTCAGGAGCGCGTCATGAGAAAGATCTCTGAAATCGCGGCCTGGTCGGTTGCCGTTGCGCTGATTGCCTATGCGCTGTGGGGCGGCCTGACCGCCCTTAACTGGGACGTGATCATCAAATGGCTGCCGCGCCTGTCTGAAGGCCCCCTGCTGACCCTGGAGCTGGTAGCCATCGCGGTTCTCGCTGGGTTGATTCTCGCCCTGCCGATGGGCATCGCCCGCGCCTCACGACACTGGTATGTGCGCGCCCTGCCCTACGGCTACATCTTCTTCCGTGGCACACCACTGCTGGTGCAGCTGTTCCTGGTGTATTACGGCCTGGCGCAGTTCGATGCGGTGCGCGAAGGCCCGCTCTGGCCCTATCTGCGCTCCCCGTACTGGTGCGCAGTGCTGACCATGACCATGCACACCGCTGCCTATATCGCCGAAATTCTGCGTGGCGCCATTCAGGCCGTACCACCAGGCGAGATCGAAGCCGCTCGTGCGCTAGGCATGTCGCGGGCCAAGACTATGTTCTATATCGTCCTGCCACGCGCCGCGCGTATCGGCTTGCCGGCTTACAGCAATGAAGTGATCTTGATGCTCAAGGCCAGCGCCCTGGCCAGTACCGTGACCCTGCTGGAACTCACTGGTATGGCCCGCACCATCATCGCCCGCACCTATCTGCCGGTGGAGATCTTCTTCGCGGCCGGGATGTTCTATCTTCTGATCGCCTTCCTGCTGGTTCGCGGCTTCAAGCTGCTGGAACGCTGGCTGCGCGTCGACGCCTGCCAGGGCCGCTGATTGCCTGAGGGCTCGCACCCTCAGGCACCGCCATCATGCCAACCACCTTACCTGCCCAGATCCTGCAAGACGCTGCCTTGCTGCAGCGTTTTCAAGCACTCGACAGTTTTCTTATCGAGCATCAGGCGCTGTGGCGACCACGGCCCTTTGTGCATTACCCGGTATTGCCCTGGGAAGCCGAGCACCCACAGCTGGCCGCCTGGCTCAGAGCACAAAGCCTGGAGCATGCCGAAGCCGCGCATAACCAACCGTACCTGCTGCCAGCACCCGCGCCCTTCCCACAACTGGCCGCTCAGGCTGACGAGCTAAGCCTGATTGGCGAACTGCCACGGTTACCCGCGACAGCTCTGCCCCCACGTTTTAGCAGCGATGTGCCAGGCCGCAAGTGGCAGCAGATAGACGCTTTTGCCCGCAGCCTGAGCTTTAGCCAGAAACCGCAACACTGGCTGGACTGGTGCGCCGGCAAAGGCCACCTTGGCCGGATGCTCGCACACGGCGGCGGCAGCCTGACCTGCCTGGAGTACAACCCACAACTGGTCAGCAACGGCCAACAGCTCAGCCATAAACTCGGCATCGCAGCGCAACATATTGAACAGGATGTACTCGCCGCCGACGCCTCGCAGCAACTCCAGGCACAACACACCCCCGTGGCCCTGCATGCCTGCGGTGAGCTGCATATACGCCTGCTGCAACTCGCCAACCATGTCGGCTGCCAGCAACTGGCCGTGGCGCCCTGCTGCTACAACCGCATCAGCACAGCGACCTATCAGCCACTCTCGGTAAGCGCCCAGGCCTCGACACTGCAGCTGTCCATCGACGATCTTGGCCTCCCTCTGAGTGAAACCGTCACCGCTGGCGCGAGGGTGCGCCGCCAGCGCGACCAGTCCATGGCCAGACGCCTGGGCTTCGACTTGCTGCTGCGCCAGTTGCGCGGCATTAATGAATACCTGCCCACCCCATCTCTACCTGCGGCCTGGCTGAACAAGCCCTTTGCCGACTACTGCAAAGACCTCGCTGCACTCAAGCAGCTGCCCACACCTACCGCGCAAAATTGGCAGCAGCTTGAACAACAAGGCTGGCAACGTCTGGCCGAAGTCCGCAACCTGGAACTGCTGCGCAACCTGTTTCGCCGCCCACTGGAGCTCTGGCTATTACTCGACCGCGCACTTTTCCTGCAAGAGCAAGGCTACAGCACGCGCCTTGGCCGCTTCTGCAGCCACCAACAGAGCCCACGAAATCTGCTGCTACTGGCCGAACGCCCATGAAAGTTGCCCACAGAGTCTGTGGATAACTCTGTTGACAGAATCTGAGCAAACCGCGCAAAAGCCCGCCCCAGCTGCAGATCGCTGATCTGCGCATTTTTCAGCCTGTAAATATAGTTTGTAAAAACAGACACTTAGCTAATACCGCGAACCAGCGCACAAAGTCTGCGCACGCTCATACCAGATGCCCTGCTTATGTGCATAACGATTTGGCTGCTGATAACAATGCCTGCACAGAACTACGCTCAGACGGCTTTACTCAGCCAAATGAATGGATATAATGGCGACCCTCAAAGGCCGGTATAGCTCAGCTGGTAGAGCAACTGACTTGTAATCAGTAGGTCCCGGGTTCGATTCCTGGTGCCGGCACCATATAAATCAAAGGCTTGCAGCGATGCAGGCCTTTGTTTTTTGTGGCTTGCGTAATATTCGACGTAATAAAACGGCAGGACATGGCCCTACCGGTCTACGCCCCACTCCCTGGCCGACGCCTCAAAGCCGATCCACTTCCCTCGCTTATCCACCCCCCGATCTGCCACCAGGCGCGCGGCGATCGCTTCCACATCGACCTCCCCCTTCGCCATGGCGAGCAGCAGTTCGGTAGGCAGCGGCTGGAGGTGTTCGAGCAGGTTCATGCGGGTGCTCCTTCGTGGCTTGGTTGGGACCAGTAACGCTCTGGTGCCAACACGTAGCAAGCGCTTCAGAGCCCATCGAACAGGCCGCCCAGCTCGGCCGGCTTCCAGTTCATGATCACCAGCTCGCCGGTTGCGTCCGCCATGCACTGCCGCTGATTGGTCACGCTGTAACGGATATCCAAGCGCTCCATGTGGAAGCCGGCAAACGCCTCGCGGATATCAGGGTGATCGTTGATGCTGACCATCACCTTGCCCTTGCAGCGCCGCATGAAGTCGGCCATCGCCAGGTACTGATCAAAGGGGAAGTCCACGCCATAGCCCTCGGTCTGCCAGTACGGCGGGTCCATGTAGAGAAAGGTGTGGGCGCGGTCGTAGCGCTCGGCGCACTCCAGCCAGGGCAGGTTCTCGACATACACCCCAGACAGCCGCTGCCACGCCGCTGAGAGGTTCTCCTCGATGCGCATGATGTTGGGCGCCGGGCCGGTGGTAGCCGTGCCGAAGTTTTGCCCGGACACCTTGCCACCGAAGGCATGGTGCTGCAGGTAGAAGAAGCGCGCAGCGCGCTGGATATCGGTGAGGGTCTCCGGCCGAGCGATCTTCTGCCACTCGAACAACTGCCGGCTGGACAGCGCCCACTTGAACTGGCGCACGAACTCCTCGACGTGGTTCTGCACCACTCGATAGAGCGACACCAGGTCGCCGTTGATGTCGTTCAGCACCTCGACGGGCGCCGGCTGGGGGCGAAGGAAGAAGAGCGCGGCGCCTCCGGCGAAGACCTCGACGTAGCACTCGTGGGGCGGGAACAGCGGAATGAGGCGGTCGGCTAGGCGGCGCTTGCCGCCCATCCAGGGGATGATGGGTTGAGTCATGTGCAAACCTTTTTACTGTATGAATGAACAGTGCTAGGCTCTCGCCCGCTTCGTGCACGAGGCGGGAGCCTTGGCTGGGCTTGCAGGTACGGTCTGCGGGTTCGGCAGCCGGCCCAGGTGTTGTCGCACCTGGGCCGGCTGCTCTCTTCATTGCGTGAGCGAATCGTAGGAGGCCTCGCAGGCCTGCCCCCTCACTCGGTTGTCGTCGGCGGTTGCAGCATAGAGTCCAGCAGCCGCTCCAAGCCGGCCGAGCAACTCGGCACGCATTCTGGCTTCGGCTTCTGCTGCCGCGCTGAGCTGGTCAGTGATGGTATTGCCGCACTGGCGGGCTCGCTGCTCAGCCTCTGCGTATCGCTGCTGCAGGCGCTGCAGAGCATCGCCAGCCCGAGCAGCATCACCTTGTGCCTGCCCAAGTTTCCCTTGCGCATCTTTCTCTACCCCCTCGGCCGCCTGCTGGCGGCGCTTCGTTTCAGTGAGTGCAGCCATGGCTGCGCGCCGGTCTCGCTCTGCCACCTCGGTGCGATAGTTCGCTAACTCAGCCAGCACCTCGGTGGTCTCCAGCCCGGCGGCAACAACTCGGATCTGCTGAACGCCACCGACCAGAGCTAAGGCCAAAAGCAACCACCCCCACGCAGGGATCACTCTCAGCCAACTCATGACATCCCCCCGCCAGCAGCGACATAGACCGCCAGCAGATCATCGATCTTGTGCTCGTGCTGCCCGTATCCAGCACCGGGCAGGCTTGCCCAGCGCGAGCGACACTTGCGCGCTGCCTCGGCTGCCCGGCCGGCCTTGATGTCGTCCAGGGCTCGACACTCTCGGATCAGTTGCAGGGCAATCAGGTCCTGGCTCACCGGCGCAAAGTCCGGAAGCCTGAGCTGCTCTCTGTAGTGGTCGTAGTAGCGCGACAGGATCTGGTACCGGCCTGCCGCCGTGGACTTGATGCGTAGCTTAGGCAGATCGATTACTTGCCGCGGGTGGTCGGCATAGCCTCGGAACAGGCCGCCCCCCACAAGCACGTCATAACCGTGGTCCAGCGTCGGCTGGCGGCCGTTATCGGTACCCTCGCTCCAGGCGATCATGTCCAGAAAGGCGAGCACGTTCTTGCCGCCCGCTTGGGCAGCCGTGATTCGAGCCATGGGATTCTCCGGGCACAAAATAGCCCGCGCACAGGCGGGCTTGAGAAGTAGTTCACACGCCCCGATATTTACGGGGCAACGTCACATCACAACAGGGAACTCATCAATGGAAATTCTTCATAACGTAAACGAACTTCCGTATCAGATCGCTCGCTTCAAAACCGCATGGAAGTCCATCGGGGAACAACTCGATCATTTCGCAGAGCATTGGCCTGGGCTTTGTGAGAAAAACTTTGCTCAGGCTGCATCCATCCAAAAAGTGAAGGCGTCGATATGGCAGATGGACGGGAAAGTCCTCGACAAGCTGTTCAGCGTTCAAGCCACTCCCCTCGTGCTGGGTGACAATGAGTCCCCCAAGATCTACGCCGAGCTGGTTATCACCACTCCAAATACCAAGAACGGTGAGACGGTAGAGCTGGGCAGAATGCTGATAGACCGGGAGTCCGAGCTATTCAGCACGAGCGGCGAGAAGTTGCTGGCTAATCACGACGACTACGCAAGCTACAAGCTGTTCACCAGCATCATCAACGCCGTCCTACGCGCCGCGGCTGCCTAATCAATGGCCTTGATCGGGTTCACCTCGAAGGTGAACCCCTTCCACTGGCGCGACATATCCCCGCTGTAATCCTCGGCGAAGTCGCTCGGCTCCGGCTTGAAGCCGAACTGCACCACCAGAGCACGTGTCGCAGACCACTGCCAGACCCAGTAGAAGCCGTAATAGCGCCGCCCGGTGCGGCGGTGAGTGGCCAGCCGCCTGCGCCGGTGTCATCCTCTACCTCAGCCTTGCCCCAGTAGCGGTAGTCGCACTCGGTTACCGGGCAGCCGAACAGTGGCGAAAATCGCGGGTTGTTCGCCGGGTTGCGGATCGCCAGCCACCAGAACATCGAGAACCAGTGAAAGGCGCCCAGGCCGAACGGCGCGTTCAGGTGCCACCAGCCGCGCTTGTCGCCGGCGGCTCCGTCGCGATCATTGCTCCACAGCCAGGCCCAGGCGGGCAGCAGGATCAGTAGCCAATCGCCGGGCGCCTGGCTGAATGGCTGCGGCGGGCCTTGCACGCGGCGAAACGGCAGTGCGATCGGCACCACAAACAGGCCGGCAACAATTAACACCACGCGCAGCGGCAGCAGGCCAGCCCATTGCAGGGCCGCCCGGAATACATGGGTCAGCATCGGGTATTTCCTCGGGGTCAGAAACGAAAAAGCCCCGCACGGGGCGGGGCTCTTCAGGGGTTGCGGGTTTAGGTTATGCCGCCGGCGGCGGCTCCAGGGTGGCCAGCTCCCTGCGCAAAGCGGCGGCCTGTTCGTCCAGCTCGGTCAGCCTGGCGCGGTCTTCCTCGGTCGCGCTGCCGACCAGAATGGCGCGCAGCGGGCGGGCGCTGGCTGCGTCGATGGCGGCAAGCTCGGCTAGCAACTCGGCGCGTCGAACGCTCGCCACCGGCTTGAGCCGTTCGGCGCACAGCGCCTCGGCCTCGGCGGGCGTCTTCGGCTGCCACGATGACTGGATGATGTAATCTTGCGACCCGTCCGCCTCCAGGGCGTGAACCTGTCCCGTTTCAGGGCAATAGAAAAACTTGTGCATCGTACATTCCCCTTAACGAAACTCTAGATAGCTGCCCGGCGAGCCGGCCGACACATCGACTCGATACGAAGCCCCGTGCGGAACCGGAAAACACACGCTGCCCACCTGCGAATAAGACGCACCGCCCGTATTCGTTGTGAGAATGCCACTTCCGTTCACAAAACCGCTGATGACGTGATACGGCTGGCCGGAAGATGTCGCCAATATCCAAATGGTTCGGCCACTGGTATTCCAATAGGTCACGCCGCTAGAGCGGCCATTATTCTGGTAGGCGTAACCCGAGCCGAAGTTAGCCAAGTTGGCCGCCAATCCGCCGCGCCCCTGCGTGGTCGTCGGCGCCGACGCCCAGGTTCCCGCCGCCGCCTGCGTCACGTCGAAATAACCCACCACGCGGAACGGCACAGAGGCACGCGCAGCCGCCGAGTAGATCACCCCAGCACTGCCAGCGCCGGCGCTGATCGCCGTGGTACTAATCAGGGTTGATTCGTCCAGATTGACGCTGCCGGCTATGTTGACGACAGCCAGCTCGACCGTGCCGTCGTTATCAATCGCCAGCAGGGCAAGGCGAGCCGCGACACCGCTGGCCGTGCCCAAGGTCGCCCCGGAGGGGATCACCAGCGACAGCGGCGCCGAAATGGCCCGCGTGTTCACCGTGCCGCTATTGAGCGACGAAGAACGGAAATCGAGCGACGTGGCGCCCAGGGTCAAGGTCATGGCATTGGCGGCCGCCAAGGCACTGACCGGCTGAATTTGCTTTTGCGTGCCCGAAGCACCCACGGCGCCGACTGCAGCGCCGTCACAGTACAGGTGCAGCGGCGCCGCCGGCGTAACAGCCACCCCGCCGCCAAGCTGGGTTTTCACCGTCACGGTAAAGGCGCCGGTCGTGGCGTTGATGAACACCCAATCACGACCTGTTGCAGGGACGATCACATTGATGTTCGCAGTAATCGCTCCAGTAAGAGCAATAACGGCGTTCTGTGCCTCTACCTCGGTGAGAACCACATCGGCGCCACCCGCAACGCTCTTGGCTAGATAGGTACTCCCAAGCCGCCGAATAGCCTTCAATAACTGCTGATTGTTATTGCTGTCGAGTAAGGTGCCATCCACTTCAATAACTGCAGCCAACTCCTCCTGCAACGCATTGAACCACTCAGCCTGGAGCCGGGTGGCGAGAATGGCGTTAGCTGGATCGCCATTGCGGAAACCATGCTTGCCGGGCCCGAACAGGTCCTGTGCAGCGGTGGGTGTACTGATTCGACGCATCAGGCATCTCCATAAGCAAAGTGAAGGATGGTGTGGGCCGGGGCCTGCTTGCTGACCACGCACTCCACCGTGGTGTCGCCCCAGGTGGAGAGCGCCTCGTCGCAGTCCGACTCGGCTTCCATGTCGCGGCGCCGCTCGCCGCCGGGCAGGTTAAGTATCCAGACAGAGCTCCACGGGTCCGGGTCGAGGCCGGCATCGCAGGCGCTCTCGCAGGTCATCGGGCGGAACTCGGTGATGGTCGCGCCCGGGTAGCCCAGGCCCTCGGCCACGCCGATGTAGTAGCTGCGGCTCATGCCGCCTTGGGCCAGGAACTTGGCCACCACGGCTGCCCGGCGCTCCGCGAGGGCGCCGCCGGGCAGCGTGCATTCATCCGGCAGGCCGAGCACCGCCTCCCAGCGGGCCAGCAACTCATAGGTGCTGCGCGGGTCGCTCTCGTGCAACAGGTCATCCGCCCGGCCATGCACGCCCGCCAGACCTACTCCACCAGCCCCCAGCAGTTGCTCGTGGAAGGGATCTAGGTCTGCCTCCCAGGCAGGGCCAGGCGGCAGCAGGGCCTGCAGCTGCCGGCCATAGTCATCTGCGCTTATAGCCATGTGATCACCCCCATGACGGGGAAGTGGCCAACCGCGAGCACCAGATCAGCCCCCGGCACCGCCAGCACGTGGTTGGTTTCACCTGCGGCCAGGCTGATGGCCTCGGTCATGCGGCTGCGCAGCAGCGTGCCGCCCGGCTCGCCCTCGCGGCGCAGCAGATCGGCCAGCTGGCTCTGCACCTGCGCCCGCACTTCGGGGGTATCCGGCGTCAGATCGATGCTGAAGGCGATCAACTCAGCCACCGGCGCCAACACAAACACAGCGGTGGTTACCGGGCAGCGTGCTTCGATGTAGGCCTGCACGGCCGCGATCACTTGCGGGGTCGGGATCGGGTTGGCCAGGCGATCGCAGACAATGCGCACCACCACCGTGTTGGAGCCCTGCTCCTGCGGATAAACCCAAGCCCGCGTGACCGACGGGTGGGCGGCCAGCGCCCAGGACTCGTAGTCCACCCGACTGCCGCCCTGCGGCGGCTGGCTGAGGCGGCGCAGCACCTTGGCCCGCAGCCCCTCGATATCTTCCTGCTCGGCACCGCCGGCAACGCCGCCCACCGGCACGGCCGTCTGCGACTGCACACCGGCAATCGGTGAGATCAGCGTAAGCAGCTCGCCCTCGGCCAGGTTGCCGGCACTGCCGGTTTGCTCGCAGACGATCTCGACCAGCTTGGGACTAGCATCGATCACCACGCTGGCGACCGGCTTGTAGAGCAATCCGGCCTGGCTCTGCCAGCGCGCCGAGAGCGGGATGCTTGCCCCGACGCTACCGACCACCGGCACACTGCCGCTCGCCGCCTCGGCTGGCGCGTACCACTCGCCGAGCATGTTGCCCCAGCGCTCGACGCTTTCTTGATCGCCCAGGTCGGGCAGGTACTGCCGAGCCTGCCAGTCCAGATAGCCATAGAGCCCGTTGATGCCCTCACCCAGCACCCGGGCATAGACCTCGGCATCAGACCGCCTAAGCTCATCGGCCTCGCCGAGGCGGGTGAGCAGGTCGGTGCGCAGGCGGTTGATCAGCGCCGGCAGCGCCGGCCGGGAGAATTGCGACTCAGCCACGGATGGCACCCCAGATGTCAGCGAAGCGAATGTCCAGACGCGCCCCACTGGGCTCGTCCACCAGAATGCGCATGTCCAGCCGGTCGACGCCGTTGCGCGTGGCTTCCACCTGGATGCGCTCGGCCACCTTGTCCACCACCATCCACTCCAAGGCCTCCTTGGCCAGGTCGCGGGCCTTGGCTACCGTGCTGGCGGTCAGGGTCTCGCGGGCCAGCAGCCACAGCCGCGAGCCCCAGCGGTCACCCGTCACCGGTGAGTAGGTGTCCCCCCAAAAGCCCATGCGCGGGCTCTCCGGGGTTGGCAGCTCATCGCCTTCGCGGGCGCGGGCCCAGGTGAACAGGCTGCTGATCACTGCACGGCCCAGCCGGCTCTCGCGCTCGCCTGTCGCCACGCGACCGGCGCCATCGAGGATCAGCGGAAAATCGAAACTCATACGACCTCCAGCGTCTGACCACCGCCCGGCAGGTGGTGGCTATGGGCGTCATCGATGCGCTTGCCATTGGCCGTCACGGTGCCGGTGAAGGTGGTGTTGCCGATCACCTCCACGTCGGCCTGCAGGATGACCTTGGTAGTCATCACCTTGACCTCTGTGGCGGCTAGCACTTCCACCTTGCCGCCGTTGCGTAGCACCACCCGGGTGCCTTCATGGTTGAACAAGGCCACCTCGCCGGGCTGTAGATCGACGGGCCGGTAGCGGCGATCGGTCTGCACCAGGGCCACGCCGTGGGTTCGGTGCCCACCGAGAAAGGCGATCAGCCCTTCGGCACCCGGCAAGGCAACACCGGTGAGTCTGTAGGGTTCGAATAACTCCACACCTTCCTTGGCCTCGCCTTCCAGCAGCGCCACCTGCAGGCTCTGCAACTTGCCCTGCCGGGGCACCGCCGTGAGCACCGCGCGGGCCAGCAGGTTGCCCAGCCCGCGCGCCACACCTGCCAGCGCTTTATTCATCACTTGAACTCCACCAGGGTTTCACCTTCGCCCACCGAAAAGCCTTTGCTGCCGGTCTTGTTCTTGCCCTGCGCCTTGGGTACCTCGGGCAGCAGCTCGAAGGCCGCCACCGGCGCCACCGTCAGCGTGGCCGTGGTTCCCGTCTCGCCCTGCAGGTACTCCACCTCGGCAATGAGCATCTCCATGTCAAAGCCGATGATCGGGTCGCGCACCTGCACCCGCATGTTGGGCAGCCAGAGCTGGCCGTTACGCTGCCGCCAGCCCTGCACCACGTAGGTGGCCTGGTAGCTCTTGCCGGCACGGCAAGCGGCCTCCCAGCGCACCCGCTCGCGGTAGGCTGCCAGGTCGCCCTGGCCATCGGTGCGCAGGTCGAGGATGCGGCGGCGCCGGATGCCGGAGTCACCGACCGTGGCCAACTGGCCCGCCACAGAGGCCCCGAAGTCGTCGTCATTGCCGGCACGCTGGCCACGACAGCGGTACTCGGAATACCGCTCCTTGAAGTCCAGCCCGGCCGAGCACGAGAGCACATTCACCCCCACCTCCAGCGCCGTGTCCGCCTGCAACAGGCCTGCGCGGATCAGCAGCTGATTGCCGTCGGCATCGTCCGTGGCGAGCAGCGCCTTCTGCGTGAGCAGGCGATCGATGCTCTCGAATACCGACTCACCGGGATCTATCTGGTGCTCGAGCACCGTGCCGGTGGCAAGCGCCGCCTGCACCTTGATGCCGTAGGGCTCGGCCAGCGCCCGGGCGATGTGCTCGACGCTTACACCCCGCCACTGCCCGGGCGAATGCACAGCCGAGCAATCGACCAGGTCAGCCGTCTTGCTGCGGCCATTTACTCCCACCGTCACCTGCTGGCCGTCGTAGCTGATCGGCGTGGCGTCGATGTAGCCGGTGAGCACCTTGTCGTTGCCGAGCCAGACTTCGCAAAGGTCACCCGGCGCCACGCGCCGCGCCACACTGCTACCGGGCCAGCGGTCAGTCACCTCCAGCGAGAAGTCGCGCGCCTGCCGCTCGATGCCGGCCGTCACGCGCACCTCTTTCCAGCCCTCGTGGCCGGCGCCATTGACCCGCAGCTGCACTCGCTCTTTGGTCATGCCGAGAGCACCTTCAAAGGATCGGGTGGAACAAAGGACGGATGCGCAGGCCGTTACGGGCGACCAGCTCATCGCTGCGGCTGGCATCGCCATACAGGTCATACGCCAGCACGGCGGCCGGCAGCGTGGCGCGCGGCGTATAGGTGCGCAGCCGGGACGCGGTGGCCGACTCGGCCAACACATAGCGGCTGACGCCAGAGCGCAGATCAGCCAGCGCCTCGAAACTGGCCTGCGGCAGCCCAGGCCGCTCGACCTCACGATCGATCACGGCGGTGAGCTGCCCACGCCAGGCCTCCAGGTCATCGAACACCGGGGACTCAACCGCGACGATCTGCTGCGCCGCCTGGGCAATGCTCGCCGAGGTCACCAGATCGAGCAGTGCCTGGCTGTTGGCCACCGACTGCTGCCGACCCACGCCCGCAGCAGCGCTGGGTGTAACCGGCCTCGGCGTGGTGCTGTACAGCCGGGCTGCCTGCAGACCGGAAAGCCCGGTACCGCCCTGGAACATGCCCAGCAGAGCCGAAGCCAGACCACCCGCACTGCCCAGCAGATCACTCCACTGAGCCGTCGCCACGCGGCGGTAAATGGTTTGCGCCGAGCTGACGATGCGGCCGATATCGGTGATCGCCTCAGTGCTGACCCACTCGGGCAAGCCATCCACCTGGAACACATCGGTGAAGCGCGCCGTGGATACCTGCTGCAGGCGATCCGCGAGGGACAGCACTCGCAGCGATGGCACCTCCTGCGCGCTGGGGTACTGATTCTCGCCGGACTCGGTGAAGCTCAGGCTGATCTGGCAGAGCCCGCCATCCTCCATGGAGTGACGTACTCGGCACGCCGGGTTGGCGACTACCTGCAGGCGCCCGTAGAAGGGGTGCACCAGCTCGCCGGGGCCTTCTGCGCGCAACGCCTTGAGCAGCTCGTCGAGCCGCGCCAGGTAATCAGCCCCGACCAAGCGGGCCTCGATATCGATGGACTCGGTACTGCGCCCCATGTCCTCGACATAGCCCTGGTCGCGCTTGGGGTATTCGTGCAGCTGGTTGCGTCGGCCGATGCCGGACACATCGTCAGCCAGGTACTCAAACGCCACGCCCCGGAACGAGGCAGGCTGCAGTCTGTCGCGCCAGGTCATGGTTTCTCCAGGCAATAAAAAACCCCGCCTAGGCGGGGTTTCCAGTGAGCCGAGATCAGTAGAACTTGACCTCGGTTTCCTCTCCGGGTTTGGCGCAGTAAGCCTTACCCAATTCGACGAACTCCTTATCCCGAATGACCTTGGCCATATCGACCACCTTGATCAACGCCGGACTCACACCCTGGCCGGCTGCCTCTATGCACAGGTACTCAGCAAATCCATCGCGGCGGCTACCGTCATCCATGACGGCGACATAAAGGTTGGTATCGGTCATCCAGGTGGCGTCCTTCACCTTTGGCTCCTTACCGCTGAGCAGATAGGCCTGAAAGCATCCTGCTCAGCCGAAGGCGCCGCTACCGCGGCGCCGGCCAAAAACATCAGTCCACCAAAAAATGCCATGCGCATGAGAGTCCCCTTCTCCATTGAAAACGGGGACTCTACCCCGCAGCGCTAAGGCATCGCCAGAGAGCGATACCCAACATCGGCCTCCATAGTGACCCCGGGCTGACTGGTCGGCATGGGTTTCACCAGGGTGCCTGGCGGCGTGTTCTCGAACTTCACCACCATCTGACCGCTCAGGTTCTGCTTATTGGCACCCGCTAGCGCACCCTTCGGGGCCACCGTGGCCGGCGCTGCTTCGCCCTGCCCGCCTTCGAGCCCAAGTCCCTCGATCATCCAGTCAGGCATCATCTCGGTTACCCTCTTCACTTGGTCGCCGATGATCTTGCCCAGGTCGATACCGAACAGATACTTCACCAGCCCATCAAAGGCTTCCATGATCAGAGTGACCGGGTTGAACTCCTGCCACAGACGGAACATGCCCTGCAGGAAGCCCTCGTCAAAGGCCGCCAGCACCGCATCGAACTTGTCGGTGAAGTACTTCACGATGCCATCCCAATTGGCATAGATCAGCGCCGCACCGGCGGCGATGGCCGCGATACCCCAGCCAACCGGGCCCATGGCCACCGCCAGCGAAAGGAAACCGGAACCCAAACTAACCAGTGAGGCCAGCACGTTGATGCTGAACACTGCTGCGACAGCGATCGCCACACCCTTGAGCCCGCCCAGGGCATCGACCACCGATCCAACGCCTCCGGCAAATGCCTTGACGTCTGCCCAGACAGCCTTCCAATCGACAGCCATGACCCAGCTTTTCAGCTCGCGGAATGCGCTCACCAACTCATCCGATACGGTCTGGGCAAATGCCTTGAGCGAGCCGTCTGCTTCCATCGCAGCCAGGCTATCGAGCACACCTTTCAGCTCGCCCTTGAGTTCGTCGAAGATGCCGGCGTCACCGATCATCTTGAACACACGGGTGAAGGTGTCCTGCAGGTTCGACCACATGCCATCCCAGGTGCTGGACAACTTGTCCATCGCACCACCATAGCGACCGTTCCAGATGCCTTCGATGGTGGCCTGGATCTGCTCCCGCGAATTCTTCTTCGCGGTGGCCACCATAGCTTTGCCGTTCTCCTGCCAGCGATAGACGATCTTGTCGCCCGCCGTCTCCGCCGTGATCCCGAACTCCTTGAGGCGCTCGTTCTCGCCGGTCATGGCATCGGCCAGCGCCTCAACGGCCTGCTCAAGCGGCTTACCCATGGCTGCGGCTGCATCACCGGCAGACTTCAGCGCGCCGGCCTGCGGGTCGATACCGTAGGCCTTGAGCTTGACGAATGCATCGGTGACACCGGCCAGCTCATAGGGCGTCTTGGCCGCAAAGCCCGCCACCCAGTCCATGGACAGCTTGGCCTTTGCCGAACTGCCCTCCAGGGTCTCCAACACCGTCTGGAATTTCTCGAACTCGGCAGAGGTGCCGATGACCTTGGAGCCCACGGCGCCGATGCTGCCAAGCCCCGCCGCGCCGAAGATCGCCCCCAACGGCGCGATCACACCGGTAAGCGCACTCTGCAGGCCGGCGCTGGCGTTGCCGATATCGGACATCGCCCGCTTGAACGGCCGAAGCTGGCGTTCCAGCTTTTTCAATGGCGCCGTCACCCGGTCGATAACCGAGAGCACCGCCGTGTAGGACGCCTTAGCCACTGGCCGCCTCCTTTTCTTCGCTGATGATTCGCAGGGCCTGCCGCTCCCACAGCTGTCGCTGGGAGTGCGGCAAACGCAGAGTCACTTCCGGGGATACCCCGTAGAAGCGGGCCAGGTTGAAGCAGGCCTCGACTATTCGCTCTCCGCCTCCAGCTCCGTCTCCTCCTCCGGATCCGAAGGCATCAAAAAAGGGAGCAGCTTGATGAAGACCGCCTTGCGATCACCCGGAGACATCGACTCAGCCGCGCTGCGGGGGATCTTGCATAGCTTGACGATGTAGCTGAGGGTGACCGCAGGCAGTTCCTTGATGCCTCCGCCAGAGGCGCCCATCAGAATGAACGGCTCACCCAGCTCGACCACCAGCTTGCCGGTCGGCTCCGCCAGGTGAAGCACCTCCACCAGGCGGCCATGCGCCTCGACGGGCTTTTTCAGAACGACGCTCAGATCCATTTGCCGTCCTTCCCTTCAAACTTGAGATTCATCTTGCCCTCGGCAGCATCCAACTCCTTGGCGCCCGCGACCCAGGCCTGCGAGAGCACGCCAGTCATGCCGTTGGCCAGCTCGGCGGTGACCACCATGTCATCGGCCGAGCTGAGCTTGTCCATGGGGAAGCCTTTCGGCACGAACACCTCGATGTCGATGAAGGGCACCCGCGGTGTTTCCTTGTAACCCGCCACGCCGGAGAGGCCGGCAAGCCCCTCCTTCTCGCTGAGGTCCAGGGAGCAGGTGAGCTTGCCGGCCAGCTCCAGTTGGTCGCCGTCGACACTGATGAAGCAGGTGCCTGCGATTCGGTTTTTCATTGGGGGCTCCCGTTATCAGTAGTTGAGGCGGAACTGGTTGAGTACCGCGAAGATACGCAGCTGGTTCACCAGGTCTGGCGGATACAGCACGTTGACGCGGTCCGGGTTGGTCTCGTCGATTTCGACGATCAGGTTGGCCGCGAACAGATCGGAACGCTCGACGATGCCGAGCTTCTCCAGCGCCACGTAGTCGGCCACCAGTTGCGCCTTGATCATGCTCGGCGTGGCCACACCCTCCGGCACGCGCTGGCCGTCCGAGCGCAAGGCATGCCGCCCGAAGCGACTGGTCACGCCGGTACGGAGGTAGCGCATCACGTAGGCCAGCTGGTGGATGTTCTCGCTATTGAGGTAGCTGGTGTCGGGGCTGCCCCAGGCGTTCTTCTGGTACGTGGTGATGGAGCGCTCGATGCGCACCACGCCATCCTTGCCGTGGTAGTGGGTGGCGATACCACTGGAGAGCAGGGTCTGCTTCTCGGTGATGGTGTGCCGCTTGTTGGTCGGCGGCGCCAGAACGTTGAGAATCTCGCCGGTCTGGGTCGGGCGCGCCACATGCGCAGAAAGCAGCGCCGCCTCGCGGGCGACACGGGCGGCGATGTACTCGAAGTCACAGGCACCGATGCTCGGTTCCAGGCCGAACACGGTCGCGTGCTGGTCGTTGCGCGTCACGCCGAAGGCCTGCAGGCCACCGAGGCTGTCGCGCTTGGCACTGTAGACGTGGCCGTAGATCTGCCGCGCCCAGCTCCAGCGGCCAGCGATATCGTTCATCTCAGCCTTGAGCGCATCCAGGCTGGTGGCATCCGCGAAGGGCGTGCCGATGAAATCGTATTCGTTGTCGCCCAGGTTGGCGATCACCCCGGCCAGCTCCGGCGCACCGGCACCGGCGGTCGCCGTCACGACAGCGCCGGCTGTGATGCCCGCCGGCAGCTGCTCGCCGCCGATCACACCGCGGCGGTTAAGGCTGATGGCAATGCTATTGCCTGCATCGCCCTTAAACTTGGCGGTGATGGTCAGCACGCCAGCTGCTGCCGCAGCAGTGACCGGCAGACGGGTGTTGGCAGTAATCGCCGCCGCCAGGGCCGTGGCTACCTGGGCGGCGCTATCGCCGGAAGCGATCGCCACCGGCAAACGGGTGAGCCCAATATAGATCGCCGCCACCCTGGCCTCGGCTGCCACCCCGGTGAAGGTGATGGTCTGCACCGCTGCCACGCCGGCAGCCGGCTCCGCAAGCGGCGCACACCACAGCTCAGTGAACAGGTTACCGGCGCGGAACTGCTCGACCATGGCCGCCAGCATGGAGTCCTGGCCGAACATGGCGCGGGCCTGGTCGGCGCTAGAGCACAACACCGGCACGTTCGCCTCGGCCGCGCCGTCGGACTTGAGACCGAGCAGCAGGGCACGCATGTCCGGGTTGAAGCTGTTGGCCTTGCTGTTGTCCAGCTCGACGTAGAAGAACGGGACGCGAAGCCCCGAGGGAATTTGGGAGAAAGTCATGCTGCTCATTTGGCGCTCGTCCTCGGCTTCTGCTGCTGGGGTTTGACTTCGGTCACGTCACCGTCCTGCAGACGGCGGAACCAGTACTGGCTGGGTTCAACCCTCGCCCCTTTTTCGGGCAAAGGCTGGCCGGTGGCCGGGTCGGTTACGACGCGGCCAGGTTGTGGCTTGAGGTGCATGGCTACTCCGGAAGGTCGATGGTCGCGCCGGCTTCGGCTCGGCCATCCGGCCCGATCGTGCGCGGGTTGGGTTGCTCGGGGTCGTACTGCTGGCCTGGGACATTGTTCGGGTCGACCATGGGGTTGAGCACATCCGTCCGCACGTCAATACCGGCCAATCGCGGCAGGTCTGCCTTCATGCCGGGCTGGGCGGTGTCCTCGACACCAAGCTCCGTCTCGGCCGCGAACTCCAGCTGGTAGTAGAGCCTGGCGCCGTCCATCAACAGCCCTTGCCCGCCCTCGTACATCAGACCGTCGTACTCCGGCCCAGGCGGCCAGAGCAGCAGCGATCGCCACAGTTCACGGCGCAGGTTATCGACCGTGGTGACTGCTGCCTGACCACGCCGGTCTGCTGCGTTGTCCAGCACCATTACGACAGCCACTCGATCGATCAGCGACTGGCGGTAGCGATTCATGCTTTCCTGCTCGCCTGCCCGGTCATCCATGGGGATGACGAAGGCAGCAG
The DNA here is from genome assembly GCF_900105355.1 of Pseudomonas anguilliseptica. NCBI lineage: Bacteria > Pseudomonadati > Pseudomonadota > Gammaproteobacteria > Pseudomonadales > Pseudomonadaceae > Pseudomonas > Pseudomonas anguilliseptica. Next base: position 1,371,018 of record NZ_FNSC01000001.1, on the reverse strand, counting down.
GCAGAGCAACCTTGGCGTTCTGCGGAAGCGCCGCGAACTCGGCCGCGCCGGCTACCCGCTGAGCGAAGCTCGGACAGGTGGCGCGTATCCGCTCGATCACGTTGTCCAGGTTCATCGTTTCACCTTGAGCGAAGTAGCCATGGCTCGGGACAGCTGCCGGTTAAACCGTGCCCGGTAGCGCCGCATGGCCATGGTCGTTGCGTTCTTACGCTTGGCCATGGTCGCGGTGCCATACACCAGGAAGGCCGGATAGAAAGGGCTCTTGAGCCCCTTCTTGGTCGAGGGGCCGATCCAGGCGGCCAGGTCGTTCTGGCTACGCCGCGCCAACACGCTCTCGGCCAATTTGCCGGTGCGCTTGGCCGGTAGGTCACCGGGCGAGGAGGCCTGGTAAGCACTGCCCCCTTGAAGCGGGTATTGCCTACCGCCACCGCCGGCACCCAGCAGCGCCTGAATTTCCTGCGCCACGTCCTCGGAGGTGTCCACCACGATGCGGCGGATTGCGTCCAGATCGAAACGCCAGCCAAGATAACCACTGACGGCAACACGAACGAAGGGATGCCTCGCCAGGCTCATCGCTGCAGCTCCTCGCAGTCCATGATCAACCAGGCACCGCGCTCTTGGAGGTTGTACGCCCGTCGGATACGGAACCGACGGCTGCCCTCACTCACCTCGTGATCGCTAGTGACACCGTCGATATAGCGCACGCGAATGGTGTGCGTGACATCCGCCCCTACCTGGCGTGCGCCGATCCAGATCCCGCCCTTGACTGGCTGGATATCAGCCCATCGCGGCTCGGGCTCGACAAATGTCGTGTCCAGGTCGGTGAAGGAATCAGGCACGTCCTGGCGTAAAGCCACGGTTATGCGATGACGCAGCGGGCCTAGTCTCATGGTGTACTCGGTATCACATAGGGTGAGAGGAGATATTCCACGCCCATCGGCAACTCATTCACGATGGTGCCGATAACCACCGCTTCCCGGTTTTGGTCCAAGCTGCCCACGAGTAGCAGGATCGCCGAGACGATATCCGCAGGAACGGAAGCGGCGGCGCCATATCCGGCGGTGAACTCAATGCGCACCCCCATGGGGCGACCACTGGTGGCAGGCCAAGACTTGCGCCAGGCCGGCTGAACCTTGCCGAGGAGGCCGCTGGGATCCACCACATAATCCGATGCAGGCAGGGTCTGCTCGATGTCGTTGCTATCGAAGTACTTGATAGCCTCAACCGATTGCAGTGGCGGCAATGGCAGCTTCACCGGCTGATTCGCGCAGGGGAATCGATCCAACGTCAACGCCCAGCGCTGTGTCACGAATGCCCGACTGGTAAGCCGCTCAGCATTGCTGGCGGCTGCCTTCACGAGTCGCTCGACGGTCGCGTTTTCCGCATCACCGTCGATACGCAGGTGCAGCTTGGCATCCTCAACCGAAACAGGCGCCCCTGCAGGCGCCTGTAACAGAAGCAGCCCCACCGTCAGGCTTGGTCGCTTTCTTCTGCGGCGCTATGCACCACAGCAACAGCGCCAAGCTCTTTCAAGCAGTACTCAACCGAGGCCTTGTTCGGATCTACCAAACCATGCTCTTTCAGCGGGCCCAGCATCACAGTGGGAAATTCCACCACTTGGTTAGGCGCGTAGCCCACACCATCCAGCTTGCAGGCTGAAAGGATGCGGCACGGCGTTGTTTTAGCAGCAGCCATGAGCTTTCACTCCAGAAATTGATAAGGCGCGGCCTTGCGACCGCGCGATGTACCCAGGATCAGGTGGCCGAGTGCTGGTAGTACTTCACCGCACCAGCGTCGGTGAGGTTGCCGCCTGAGCGGCAGAACGCCAGGAAGCCGACCTGGCCTTTGGAGGCGAAGGCCGAGTCGTCGAAGCGCATCAGGCTGACGTTGAGCGCATCACGAATCATGTACTTGCTCAGGTCGCCGTAGATGATCGACTTCGCGTTGGCAGCCGGGGCCGCCATGTCGTTGTTGATCGCGACTTCCTGACCCAGCAGCAGGTCCGGCGCACCGGCGGTGATGCCAGCCTCGTAGCCGGGGGTCCAGATCGGGCGACCGGCGGTGTCCTTCAGCTTGCGCAGAACCTTGCGCAGCGCCTGAGCGAACATGAACTTGCAGTTGGTGGCCTGATAGGCGGCATCCACCGACTCCAGCAGATCAACCAGGTCGTCATAGATGACGGTCAGGGTCTGGCCGGTCTGGCCGACCTTGCCAGCGCCGGCAGCAGTGACGATGCCGCGCGGCTGGCCAGCGCCGCTACCGGTGGTGAAGTGCTGGTTGGTGATGCGCCCGATACGCTCGACGATGCGGCGGCGCACGAAGGCCTCGATATCGACGCTGCTATCCTGCAGCAGCTCGATAGGCACGGTGATGATCTTCGAGCTGTACTTGAAGACGTTCAGACCCACGGTACCGAAGCTGGTGTCCAGGTTGGTCGCCTGGGTGTTCTCCGCGAGGATCTCGCCCACCTCGGTGGTGCCGTCAGTCGACGGGAAGCTCATCGGGTTGCCGGTCGCGGTGGCCAGCACTTCCGCCACGCTGCGCATGCCACCGAAGTCCTTGAGGGATTCGATCAGGCTAGCGCCGACCGTGGTCGGAACGGTGTAACCACCTTCGGAGCTGGTGGTGGTGCTCATGGTGTTGAAGTGCTTGGCTGCCTGCTCGGCGTTCATGCCCTTCTCACCGCGCCGCATCCAGGTGTCGAAGATGCCGATCTCGCCGAGCAGATCTTCGGTATCGCGCTTGCCGCCCTTCTTCGGGTCGCGGTTTTCGATGCGCTGCTCGGCTTCCAGGTCGAGTACCTTCTGGTGGCGCTCGATGGACTTATCGAGATCGGTGATCTCGCCCGTCAGCTGGTTGTATTTGGCGTCGTCCTCGGCCGACCATTTCTTGTCCTTGGTTTCGTCGAGCAGTTTGCGCGCCTCGATGGCCAGACCAGTGCGGCGCTCACGGAGTGCTTGGATAGACATTCACTTATCTCCAGGTATGAAAAAGCCCGCTCAGGGCGGGCTTGGGTACGCGACGGGCGGGAGCGCCTACGCTGCGATTTTTTCCAGCAGGGACAGGCGACGCTCAAGCGCCTCCCGGTCTACTTGGGGTTCGGGTTCTTCCGGTTCGGTGAGCGCCTTCGGCGCGTTGCCGTAGGCGGCCAGGTTCCAGTGGTTTTTGGCCGCTTTCTTATCCTCGGTGATGCGGTCGACGAAGCCTTCGGCCAGCGCTTCCTCGGCAGTCATCCAGGTGGTGGCCGCCATCAGCTTGGCGATCTCCTCGGCGGACTTACCGGTCTTTTGCTCGTAGTCCGCACTGATGCTGGCGTCTACCTTGTCGAGCAGAACCGCTGCCGAGCGGAACTCGCTGGCGTTGCCCATCTGGATGGTCCAGGCGTTGTGGATCATGAAGAAGCCGCCAGCAGCGATCTCCACCTCATCCGCCGCCAGTGCCACATAAGTGGCAGCGGACACGGCCTGTCCGTCGATGTGGGCGATCACCTTGGCGCTGTGCTGCTTCAAAGCAGTGGCCATGGCGCGGGCTTCGAACACGTCACCGCCCGGCGAGTTGATGCGCAGGTGGATGACCTCGACATCCAGAGCGGTGAGCTGCATCACGAAGTCCTTGGCGGCCACGCCGCCGTACCAGTCTTCGCCGATGATGTCGTAGATGTAGATAGTGGCCTCGCCGCCTTCATTGACGATGCGAAAGTCGCGCTTGGCCTTCTGATTACTCTGGAACAGCTGGAGAAGTTTCATTCTTCGCGGCCTTTTGAGTCTGGAAAACAACCTTGTCGCCACCCTCAATGGGCGGCAGGTTCTTGATGCGGCGTACTTCGTTGACTGTCATCCAGCCCTGTGCACCTGGGCCGCCCAGGCCCTTGCCGAGCACTTCGGCCTCAGTCTTCGAGTCGCCGGCCAGCAGGCCCTCGCGGTTGTACTCGGTGAAGTACTTACCACTGCGCGGCCAGAGCTTGCGGTTCAATTCCTGCTCGATGCGCCGCAGGTGCGGCCCGAGGGTGTAGCGCACGAAGCCGATGGACATCTGCTCGATGCCGCTGCCCCAGCTGGTGGATGCAGAGGTCTCACCGATCATGTGCGGCGGTACGCCGAAAGCTCTGGCGATCTCGATCACCTGGAACTTGCGGGTTTCCAGCAACTGGGCATCCTCAGCGCTCAGGCTCACCGCCTCGGCCTTGCCGCCATTTACCAACAGCAGTGGACGGTGCCGCTTGCCCTGGCCAACATAGCGTTCGTCGAACTGGCTGCGCAGCTCACCCTGCTGGGCCTCGGTCGGGGCTACGCCCTGCGGGTAGGTGATCACCACGCTAGGCGTTGCGCCGTTGGCAAAGAACTCACCGCTGTACTGATCCGCAGCCAGGGCCGTGCCGACCGCCTGGCGGGCGGCGTAGCGAATCACTGACTCACCACGGATGCCGTCGAAGCCGTAACCGGGGAAGTGCAGCACGTCATCCTGGTCCAACCCGTATGGCTTGGTGCCGTCGTAGATGAAGTAGGCCAGGCGGCCGTCTCGCACCTCCGGCTGAACGCACTCCCGCGGCAACGGCATGAATCCAGTCGGAACCCCCGCCCGGTTGCGCAATATCTGTGTGATGCCATCACCGCGCATCAGCAGGGAGCTGCCCATCCATTCCCACCAGGAACAGGCCGTGATGGTCGGATAGGGCGACTCATTGAGCATCCACCAGTAATCGTGGTCGATGACCTCGCGGCTTCCGTTGCGCCGCTCGTAGATCGGCAACGGCAGCAGAGCAATAGCACCCGCGATGAGGCGAGCACAGGCATACACCGCCGCGCTGCGTTTGGCTGACTCGCTGGTGACAGCTACTGCCGCAGACGTGGGCACTGCACCGAACAAATCGGCCCACTGCTCGCGCCCCATGTCGTTCCAGCTGTTGGCCTGGTTGCGCAGCTGGCCCAGCTCTTCGCGCATGCTGGCCAGCTCTTGCTCCAGCCGCTTTGCTTTCCCGAAACCTAGCATCAGAGCACCATGAATATTTCGTTGATCGTCTCAGGCAGCGGCATGTCAGCCGCACCGAAGGCCATCGCCAGCGCCACAACACCGTCGATTCGGCCGGTGCTTTTGCGTTTGGCGAAGATGCGGTTGTCTTTCTGGTCGGCCTCCAGCACCGCGCTGGCCGCGTTCCAACGCAGGCAGGGGTTGGCCATGATTTCCAGGGTCCGCTCGGTGAGCGCCTTTTCCATCACCTCGATGGAGCGCGGCATCCACAGGCCCGATTCACTCGCCTTGTAGTACCCCTGGCCGTGCGAGATGAGCGGCACGGCGATGCCCTCGGCTTCTAGCTCGGGCTGGAAGTACTTGATGCGATAGGGGTCGAAGGCGACCGCCTCGATCTGGAAGCGCACTGCAAGCTCGCCCAGGCGGATGGCCACCGCCGCGTAGTCGACCGCCATCCCCTCCGGCGCATGGATGTAACCCTCGCGCAGCCACACGTCATAGGGCACCTTGTCGGTGCGCACCCGGTCATGCAGCGAAGTCTTGGGCGTCCAGAACTCCACCAGGGCGCGACGCAGGCGCGGGAAATACAGAGCCAGCGCCGTCAGGTCGCGTGAGCCCGAGAGGTCGAGACCACCGAAGCAAGGCTCACCCATGGGCAAATCGTCTAGGCTGAACTGGCGCTCGCACCCCATCCACATCTCGGCGGATATCCACGGGTTCGCCGCATCCACCCACTGGCAGAAGTTGAGCCGGCGTACCGTTGATTCCTTGGCAGGCATGCCATGGGCCTCAGTCACCTGCTCGCGCAGGTACTTGTAGCCCGGCACACCACCGTTCTTGTCACCCTTCTTGCCATAGACAAGGCTGGGGTTGACCTTGGGCCAGCAGTCTTCGCTCTTGAACGGGTCGTCGCCCTCATCGAGCGAGCAGACGAAGGCGAAGAACGCGTCGTCGAGCTTGGCCTCCTTGCACACCGCAATGCCGTACTCGTGGTACTCGTAGCAGATGGTGGTGCGGTCGTACCCGCTGTTCGTGATCATGACGATCAGCGCCTGACGCCGGCTTTTGGTGCCGGCCCGCATCATGTCCACCACCATGCGGGTCTTGTGCTCGTGGATCTCGTCGAGCAGTGCCACATGCGGGCGCGGGCCCGACTGGCCGTCGTCAGCGCTGATCGGCCGGAAGAAACTGCCGGAGCCGTGGTGCGCCAGGTTCCATACCTTCTCGCCGCGCCCGGACTTCTCGATGCGCTCTGCCAGGATCGGCGACTGGTCAACCATCGCCACCGCATCCCGGAACAGGATCATGGCCTGGTCTTTCTTCGTTGCCGCGGCGTAAACCTCGGCCCGCGCCTCGCCGTCTGCCACCAGGCCGTACAGCCCGATTGCTGCAGCCAGCGGCGACTTGCCAGAGCCCTTCGCCGTCTCGATGTAGGCAGTGCGGAACCGGCGCCAGCCGTCCTTCGTTTTCCAGCCGAACAGCGAGCCGATGATGAAGGCCTGCCAGGGATGCAGCAGGAACGGCTCCCCCTCGAACTCCCCGCCATTCAGGCAAAGTACTTCTTCGCAGAAGCCAATGGCGCGGCGCGCCGCCTCCAAATCCCACACCAGGCCGCGCTTCGGGCCGTGCTTCCGATCGTTGAGGTGCCGCTGGGCGGCGTTGCGGATATCAGGCCCGGCAACGATCTTCCGGGCTACCACTGCCTTTGCATACGCAGTGACGCGATCAGTTGAAGTACTTGTCTGCGATCTGCTTTTGCTCATTGGGGAACAGCTCACCTTGTGGGGCCGGCGCCTTGAGCGTCCGCCTGGCCATAGGCGAGAAGCCGAACTTGGCTCCGGCGGCATCGGCGCGGCGCTCCGCGTCATTGCGCAACTTGCGCCAGACCGAAAGATCCTTGGCACCCGTCCGGTATGTCTTGACGTCGCCGCCACCAGGACTGGCCAGGCTGGCGTTCTTCTCCTGAATCATCAGGGTCCAGCGCCGGTAATCGGAGACCGCCTCGCAGTACTGCGCCAGTGCCTGGCGGTCGAGCACGGAGATCAGCCCCAACTTCAGCAGGTCGGGCACCACGCGGTTCCACTCGATGGCGGCATCTTCGACGAGCCAGTCCGGCATATCCGGAGCAGCGACGGGGATGACAGGCTGGGTAACTTCGCGCAGCAGATCCTTCGCGTTCTTCTTGCTGGGGTTTCCGCTGACCAGGTGGACCACCGCAGGCTTTGCCGGGCGGCCTGAATTTCCATTACCAGCCATGAACCACCTCAGATTTCACGTACCGTCACCTACTCCCGGAAAGGAGTACCCCCCCATTTTTCCCGGTTCTGCACAGAAAGGGTTACGGGCGGTCTAGAAGCGAAAGGCTCCAGACTTTCACCCTCCCCCCTGGTGCCAGTGGTGCCCGGGCGCGCTCGGGATTCCGTCGACCGAGCACCCTGCACCGCGGCCCGACTTCTCCATGCGCTGCTTCCAACTGTCGTGGCAGTGCTTGCAGAGGGACTGCCAGTTGGCCTTGTCCCAGAACACCGTCATGTCGCCGCGATGTGCCACCTTGTGGTCGACGACTGTCGCCGCCACCGTGCGCCCCCGGCTCTGGCACTCGACGCAGAGCGGATGTTTACGCAGGTAGCCGGCCCTGGCCTGCTGCCACTTGTAGCCATAGCCCCGCTCGGCGCTGTTGCCACGCCGCTCAGCTGCCACTCTCGATGTCCGTCAGCTTGATCCGCAGCATCCTGATGGCCAGCCGGCGCACCGCTTCAACACCGAAGAAGCCAAGGGCGCCGCCGATGGCGACAGCCAAGCGGCCCAGCGGCGCCTCGAACTCCGGCCAGAAGAAGCCAAGCACCAGGGCGGCCAGAGCAGTACCGGCCACAGCCAGCACACCACACAGCAGCCCCTCCAGCAGAATCCGCTGCCAGGCCTTCTCCTTCCGGTCGTACATCACCCGGAGCACTGCAATCACCATTGCCATGAGAAACCCCTGCACCGTCGGCGACGGTTGACCAAGCCACTCGAGGACCGCAGCCCACAGCCCCGGATCTTTCGCATCCATCGTTCAGCTCTCGGTTGGGCCACCGACGGCGGCTGGAAGAAAACGCCCGCCTGCCGCGGGCAAAGCCCAGGCACCGAAGCGCCCGGGGAGAGGAAAAAGAAAACCCCGCCGGGGCGGGGTTTGCAGGTGCCCAAGCGGGGTGGCTTGGGGCTTGACGGCACAGCACGTGCGCTCTGTTGCTCGGTAGGCGTACCTATCGAATCGTGGGGCCTTTGTACCGGTGAAAGGACAAACCGAAAACCCCCTGTTAACGGTTGTTCCTGACGGGGGCTTGCCGGGGCGCTACGGAGCCGACCGGCGACGAGTCACCCGACGAGCGGTCGGCAGATGCCCGCCCGTGTAGCTCAGCACCGCGCGCCGAATGCGCCCTTGCCGCCTGCTGCAGCGAAGCCTTGCGCATGCGATCCCCGGCCCGCTTCGCCTCACGCTGCTGGTTCGCGCACTGGGCATGGCGCGCCTTCAACTCCGCCTCCACCAACTGGTGCAGCCGCTGCACCAGGCGCGTATACGCCTTGCGGCCAGCATCACCATGCCCCAACTGCAGATCGCGCACCTGCTCGGCAACGGTCAACGCAGGCTCGAAGGAATACCGCCACTCAGCCAGCTTGCCGAGCACCGCGCCACCCTCCTGCCGCTCGATGGCGCCCAGCGCCGCATCCACCTCGGCAGCCAGGTAATCAGGCCCAGCACCTGCCAGCAGGATGCGCGAACCTCCCGAGCCTGTGCGCGGCGGGCAGCCCTTCCACTCCACCAGCGTCCCGGCCGGGCTAGCCAAGCCACCACTTGGGCAACCCTCGCGCAGCGCACGGCCCCAATGCTTCAGCACTACCTCAATCGCCTCAATCATGGCCCTGCTCCCCCTCGCCCGAACCAACCCAACACAAAAAGGCCAAACCCAACACACACCCAACACACAAACAGGCGTATTCATGCCGCAGCCCCCTTCACGTGGTCCCAGGCGTCCACGCTCCAGCCCGCTGCCCGCGCCGCATCGCGCCAGGCGCTGACGTGCTTGCCCAGATCGGCCGATGAAGTGGAAGGTGGCAGGAAGGCGTGCTCGGCATCCGGGAAGAAGAACGCCCCGAAGCGTCTACTCGTCCCGCACGTCCAGGGTGTCGGTCGCGTCTTCTCCAACCCGGGCGCCGTACTGATGAACAGCGAGAACTTCGTCTGGCTCATCGAGTGCTCTTTGTTGCGGTGGCACCACTCCAGAAACAACGAATACAAGTCCGTGCTCAAACACGCGCCCCACAACTTCGCGCCCAACTCGCCGCACTGCCACAAGTGCAGGAAGGTCTGCCAGGTCGCCCTGCTCAGCGCCACCAACCGCTCACGCGCTGGCGTTACCGGCGGCTTGGTTTGCGGGTCGAAGTCGCCCAGGTCAGCGGCCAGCAGCCAGCAGCCAGCCGTACAGGGCCTCAACCCCACCGTTCTCCAACTCACGCTTGATTGCCACCTGGCGCTCGGCCGGCAGCTTTTCCTCAGGCCACATCACCAGAAAGCGCCGGTCGCTGTCGCTGATCGGCCACGGCATGATCTCGTTCGAGAGGAACACCGCATTCATGTGGCTGGCCTCTTCCCAGCCGTTCACGAACTTGCTCTCGATGCGCACCGTCTGCCCAGTGATCAACTGCTTGATCTTGCCCACCTGGTTGTAACGCTGGTCGCGGCTCACCACTTCCTCGAACACCGCCCACAGCTTGCCGCTCTGCCAGGCGTTAAAGTTGCCCTCGAGCTGAGTCTGGCCAACCGTGGCCGAGTACTGCCCGTAGAGCATCCCCATCACCACCGAAAACAGCAGGCTCTTGCCCGAGCCCTCGATGATCGAGTGCATCAGCACCGCCGTGTCCATCTTCGCGCCCGTGTGCTGCAGCGGGTACGCCAGCCAGCGCACAAGCCACTCGGTCGCTTTCGCGTCGTGGTTGCACAGGAAGGAGATCAACCAGATCAGGTTCTCGCACGCAGCAGCATCGCCTGCCGGCTCAAGCGGCAAACCCTCGAACGTATTGATGTACACCTTCGGGTCATGCCGCATGCAGGGGTCGAACACGATGTGGTTCATGTCCACCACGCGCCGCTCCGGGCTGTTCAGCCACAGGCTGTACGCATCGCCCAGCGCCATCTTCACAGCACCCTCGGCGATCCGGCGCTTCTTCGCGTAGTCCCACACGTCCTTGGTGCCGTCGATATACACGTACCGCACCAGAGGCGGCATGGTGGTATCACCCACCGCCTTGCCGGCCATTGCCCGCGCCTGCTCGATATCGCGCACCCACTCCTCACTGACCCGCTTCTTGGTCGAGTCGGTGACTGCGCTCCATTCCTTGAACTTCTCCTTGCCCACGTGCGCCTCGAAGGCCGCCCGCTTCATCTTCTTGGCCTTGTCGATATCCCACACATGCGTGGTGCCTTCGATCAGCGCATACCGCCGTAACAGGCCCTTGAGGCTCAGCCCCTCCCCCGCCCCCCCGTTGTCGGAGCTGCCGGGCTCGACGCCGGCCTCTGTTTCAGTTGGGGCCGGGGGAAGATCACCCACAGGTGGCGGCTCAGGTGGCCGAGGCGCAGAGCGCTTGTGCTCCATCCCCAACTCACGCGCCGCCGCCTTGATCGCCGCAGGGGTGTCACCGTTGTGCTCCAGGATGCAAAACACATCGAAGGCATCGTTCATGTGCCCGTTGGCCAGCGGATCGGAACCATGGTGCGAGAACAGGCGCTGTTCGCCCTGCTCTTCCACCACATTCACCCCCGGCAAGCCGGTGGAACTCTGCGGCGCGAGCCACTTACGCCCGCGCTTGATGTACCCATGCCGCTGCAGCAGGCTCTCGATGTCCGTGCCACGGTTGAAGGAGTCAATCACCGAAGGGTGATCGCCGGCCGCCAGCCTGGGCGGCGAGGTCTTCTTCACCTTGGCCGGCGGCTTGGTCGCAGCCGGCGCCCACGGGCAGGCCTCCAGCGCCGTGCGCTTGAAGATGTCCCAGTTCTGCCAGGTCTTCACCAGGTCGCTGGGCAATTCCCGCAGGCCATCGGTGGGCGGGTTGCGCCAGTGGTAGGGCTGGCCGGTGTCAGGGTGGATCGAGGGCGGCAGCACATCCTGCACCGCTCCGGCACGCAGCTCGAACACCGTAACCGGCGAGAACTCCTTCTGCCGCGCTTGCATGGCCTCGATCTGCGGCTTGTCGTTCGTTTCCCGCGCCTGTTTCAGCGCCGCCGTGGCCAGCTTGTGCTTGCTGCCGTCCGGGTCCAGCGGGTTGGGCCAACTCAGCGAATGCCGGCTGAAGTCCAACCCCTCGGGCATCTTGAACATGATGCGAAAGCGCGCCGGGTTACCCACCAGCGTCGGGTAGGCAACCGCCAGCGCATCCAGGTCGATGCCCAGCACATCCCGCATCACATCGCGGCAGTACTCCACATGGTCAACGTCCAGCAAGCACACCCGGCTCGGGCCAAGCACCACGCCCATATTGTGGTTCGGGTGCTTCGTCCACCAAGCTTCGGCTTGGTCAGCATCGGTGATGTACCCGCCCGGCTTGTTCCAGCCGTTACCCTTCGGGGCTTTCTCGCCCGGGTCGATGGACACCAGGGCAAGGTTGAACACTTCGATATAGCGCCGCGCCCACGCGGCCATATTCTTCGGGGAGGCAGGCTTGGTCATTCACCAGCCCCCTGCTCCTTGCCCTGCTGGGCTTTGTTCCAGGCCTCACCAAGCCCGCGAACAGTGAAAGCTTCCACGGACTCGCTGCACTCAGGGCATTGCAGGCTGTAGAACGCCCCGTGGTCAGTGCCAAGTAGAGCGCCCTCATACCCGCACTTGCAGGGCTGGATCTTCTCCTCGCTACTCATCGGCGAACCTCCCGCAATCCCTGGCAATCCACGCAGAACTGGCAGCCTGGCACGGCCAGGCGGCGAGCCTGGGGAATATCCACGCCGCAGGAGTCGCAATCCTCAGCGCTCTCGCCTTGGTACTGCACGCGATTGGCGATCGCCTGCTGCAGCCGTTCTTCTTGAACCCGCTGCGCCAACTCGAACTGGGCCTCATCCATCCTGGCGGCCCTCCATCGCTTCGCGGGCCCCGGCCATGATGCCGAGCACTGCACGGATCACTTCGTTGCCGGTGTGCTCGAGCAGCGCCACCTCGTGCGGTTGCCACACATTGTCGGCGGCGCCGGTGTGCAGGCTTCCCACGAACTGGCCTTCCTTCTGCAGCAGCTCGCCCACGGCCTTGAGTGCATCTTGGGTAGCAGGCACAGGCATCGGGCGGTACCACACAGCCCCGGCTGGGCGCAGCAGCGCATCCAGCAAACGGCTGTCTTGGGTGAAGGTGATGATCTCCTCAAGCTCGTCCGGGGTTGGCCAGCGCCGCTCCTCGTCCAGCTTGAGCTTCTTCTGCAGAGCATCCAGATCCATGCCCAGATCATGGGCAAGGGACGTGATGCCCCCTTTGTAGTCGCGCCCAGCGCGGTAAAGCGCCTGGCGGAGTGAGAGAACCGGACCCGCGTCCGGCAAAAGGTCTGTGCGACTCATAACCGTAAATGACTCCTTTACGGCCTAGTCACAGCGCAGGGCAAGCCCTACTCTATAACCACGACCGATGCAGTGCTGTGTCGTCGTAAGCCGAAGCAAGGAGGTCAGAGTCCTTGCCCGGCACCCCGCCGGCGCGGGAGGTCAGAGTCCCGCGCCGGCAATTTCTTCAAGCGGCCTTAGGGTGGCTGTCGTCAGAAGCCGTCCCGCGGCGCAAATACTCCCAATTGATATCGTCGCGAATGTCTTCACAGCTCACTTGCCCGACGCTCGCGATATCGATTCGGATTGCAAGCTCCGCACTGGCAGGCCGGCCATAAGCGACCTGTTTTATCTGCCCCACTGTTGAGCCACAGCTGGTTGCAAATACTTCCAGCTGCTCCTTTGTAAGGGGCTTGATGTAATCCAGCAGTTTCATAAGCGCTCTCAAGCGAGGGACTTAGTACGCCCGGATTATTTACCCTTTGGTAGCTGCGATCAACACCTTGCGGTAATTTACTTTAAAGTATTAGAAGGGAATCATCGCACCATGGACATTCAAGAGATCAGGCGAGCCAACCTCGCCGCCCTGGTGCAAACCCGCTTTCAAGGCAATCAGAGCGCCCTAGCAATTGCCGTTGACCGACAAGCCAGCTACATAAGCCGCTGCCTCGCCTCCACTGGGAAGCACTCCAAACCCATTGGAGAAAAGTTTGCGCGCCATATAGAAACGTCCCTCGACCTAGCCCCCGGCGCGCTAGATACCCTGTCAGGTCACGACACCCCGGAAAGGCGAAGTCTGTTAGAGACTGGCGCACCGACCCATTCCCCGCACCTGTTCCCCATAGAAGTGTGGGATGACGAAACACCGCTCGGACCCGACGAGGTCGAGCTGCCCTTCTTCCAGGAAGTCGAACTATCAGCTGGCAAGGGATCAGAAGTAATGCTGGAAACCGGAGGACGGAAACTCCGCTTTGGCCGCCGCACACTGCAGCGCAAAGGCGTAATCCCCGAGGCCGCAGCCTGCGTGCCCGTTACAGGCAACAGTATGGAACCAGTCCTCCCCGATGGGAGCACTGCCGGTATCGATACCGTCGCCACCCAGGTACAGGATGGCAAGATGTACGCCATCGACCATGCTGGCCAGCTCAGGGTTAAGCTGCTCTACAAGCTCCCCGGCGGCGGCTTACGCCTCAGAAGCTACAACGCCGAGGAGCACCCAGACGAGCGCTACGAAGGCGACTACGTCAGCGAGCACATCAGGATCATCGGCAAGGTGTTCTGGTACTCCGTACTTCTCTAAAGGGAAACTTTTTTACCCGTATTTACCAAAAGGTATTGACCCAACCAATTACCATTAGGTAACTTGATCGCATACCCACACTCTGACCTCTGGAGTACGCGACATGAATACGACACAGCACGCTTCTACCTGCCAGGTGCATTCGCACCCGGCCCTCAACCCCAGCCACATCTTTGAAGTGCGCCGCTTGGCGCGTGACGCTGGCTGCCAGTACGTCACCCGCGAGCAACGCCGCCGCGCTCAGCCGAGCAGCACCGGCCCGTTCGGAGGTGACGCAGCATGAGCCAGCTCCTGATCGGCCTCGCCGGCCACGCCCGCGTGGGCAAGGACACCGTCGCCCGCTACCTGGCGGCACACCTCACCCTCATCAGCTACGCCTTCGCCGACCCGCTCAAGCAGGCGCTGGTCAGCATGTTCCACCTCACCGCCGCCCAACTGGAAGGCGCCGAGAAGGAGCAGCCCCTGCCCTGGCTGGGCAAGTCCCCGCGCGAGCTGATGCAGCTACTCGGCACCGAATGGGGCCGCGACCTCGTCCACCCGCAGCTCTGGCTGCTGCTCGCCGAGCAGAACCTGCAGCTACTGGCTGAGCATGACCAAGCCATGAAAGGCGTGGTGATCCGCGACGTGCGCTTCGACAACGAGGCGGACTGGGTGCGCAGCAAGGGCGGCGTGATCTTCCACATCAGCCGCCGCGGCATCCGCCCAGCCAATGACCACGTCAGCGAGTACGGCGTGCGCCACTACCGTGGCGACTACGTGATCGAGAACGACGGCACGCTGGAGGAGCTGTACGACCAGCTTGACCGCGCCACCTCGCACCTCATGCGCAACCAGCGTGCAGCCTGAGGCCCGCAGCCATGAATCGCACCCTGAATCAGGCCGCCCAGGTACTGGGCATCCGCGAGACCGCGCTGCGCGTCTGGCTGCGTGACCAAGGCCACCTGAACAAGGACGGCACCCTGGCGGCCAAACACGTCGGCGCCGGCAAGCTGTTCATGGAGCCCCGCGTCACCCAGCCCAAGCAACTCGGGCACCGCAAGCACTACGCGGTGCTGATGGTGACGGAGCGCGGCATCGACTGGCTGGCCGCGCAGATGGGCATCGAGATCAAGGAAATCCCGCAGAAGGACACCGCCGCATGAGCAAGCCCAACCCCATCACCGACGCTATCGGCGTGGTCAAGCTGGCCGGCATGCACTTCCAGAACCCGACTGCCGTGCCCGCCGCCGTTGTGCGCGATGCATCAGCCGAGGTTCTGCAACGCCTGGAGGCCATCCAGCCGGAGGCGCTGCACCTGGTGGCGCTTTACACCGCCCTGCTGGCGATCACACCGGCTGGCTGGTTGCCGCACGTCACCCTCACCACTGACCCGGTGCGCCCCTTCGGCGCCGTGATTACTGATGAAGCCGGCAACATCGCCGCCCGCGACAAGGGCAAGACTGTCGACAGTCTCGTCGCGCTGTTGCGGCCCCGGCTGCCGGCGGGGTGCGGGGTGGCCCGGGCATGACAACGCTGGAACTACTGCAGCAGCGCTGGAAGGCCAACAGCCTCTCGCTGAGCGAAGTGCGCGAGCACTACTTCCCCCACATCAAGACGGACAAGCGCCTGCGCGCCCTGCTCCGTTCCGGGGAAGTCCAGCTGCCCACCTTCAAGCACACCGATTCCCGCCTGGCGCCGCTCTACGTGCGCCTGACGGATCTAGCCGCCTACCTCGACTCTCGGGCCGAGGCAGCGGCTTAAACCGGGCACAACGCCCAACACCAATCCAAGAGGCACAGCACATGAAAGCCACTGACGCATCCGAGTTCCTCCAATCCCTCAACGCCGGGGTGTTTGCCCAACAGCTGGGCAAGGCCCTCTCCGACGTCGCCGCCGGCTGCGTGGAATACGGCAAGCAGGGCCAGGTGACTGTCACCTTCAAGCTCAAGCAGATCGCCCAGAGCCACCAGGTGAACGTCACCCACACCCTGGACTTCGTCGAGCCCACCAAGCGCGGCAAGCGCCGCGAGGACACCACGCTCGATACACCGCTGTACGTCACCCCGGACGGCCTCCAGCTGTTCCTGGAAAACCCCACGAGCCAGCTATTCCAGAAGAGCGACACACCCGTTCTGGCACGCAGCTGACCCTCAACCCACGTTCCCCTCTGACACTACAAGGAACTGATCCATGTTCGACAAAGACGCACTGCAACTCCTGATCGCCACCGCACTGGCGGGCGCCAACCAAACCCTCGAGACCGGTGGCCACAAACTGGCTCTGCTGCCCGAGACCATCCGCCCGCTCAACCTTGAGCAGTACCAGGCCAACCGCGACCGCTTCCGCGGCACGCTGCGCACCCACTCCCTGGCTGACTTCGCCGGCTACGTGGAGCGCCACACCACCAACGAGCCCAAGCCAGCCGGCTTCGTGGATCAAGACGCGATGAGCGCCACGGTGATCTTTAACCTGGGCACCGACGCACAGCCGGGCCACGGTGATGACACCGCCACTCTCACACTCAAGCCCACCGCCGCCTACGTCGCCCTGCAAGGCATCGTCGGCAAGCCGCTGAGCCAGCAGGCCCTGGCCGAGTTCCTCGAGGACTGGATGCCGCACCTAGTGGCCGGCGCTGGTGATGAATCGCTGCCCATGCTCGCCGCCATCAACGCCGTGCGCCGCATGAGCATCAAGGCATCCAGCACCCGCGACAGCGAAGTGGGTGACCTCTCGGCCCGCCGCAGCGCCATGGACGAGATCGAGGCGCGCAGCCTGGAGACCATGCCGACCACGTTCATCTTCACCACCCGCCCCTACGAGCCGCTGGAGCCGGCCAGCATCACCCTGCGCGTGTCGGTCATCACCGGCCGCGACGATCCGCAGCTGAAGTTGCGCTGGGTCGGCGAAGAAGCCCAGCGCGAAGGCTTCGCGGATGAGTTCAAGCGTGTGCTGGATAGCGCTGTGGGCGGTCTGGTACCCCTGACCATCGGCACCTACCAGCAAGGCAAGTAACCCTCAACCCGTTGCAACACCCCGCTGCCGGACTCTGACAGCAATTCCCGGCGGCGGGCTCTACGAGGACACAGCACATGCAAACCACTACCTTGCTCACCCTGATCATCGCCGGACTGGTGCTGGCCCTGATCGGCCTGGCCATCTACTCCCGCCGCACCGCCGAAAGCGCCCGAGCAGATGGCTACGACGAAGGCTACGACGACGCCAAGCACGGCCACGACGACCGCATCGCAGCGCTGCACGAAGACATCGAGCGCCTTCACCGCAAGCACACCAACCTGATAGCCGAACACCGCCTGGAGCGTGATGCGATCATGCAGGACTGCGACGCGCGCATTGCCATCTATGCCCGCCGCGCGAGCCCATTCGGCATCGCCGACCGCCTAGCGCTGGCGGACATCCACGCAATGCTGAAACTGGCCGCAAACACCTTCGCCGGACTGCAGGCCAATGACTCGGCTGTACGCGCCCGCGACCTGATGAACCTGGTTCAGGACATGGACCGCCGCCTAGTCGCCACGCTGCCGACTGCCGAGACCACCGAGCAGGAGAAGGCAGCATGATCAACGCCACCCACTACGTGCTCGACCTTGAAACCATGGGCAAAGGTCCGCACGCCGCCATCGTAGCCATCGGCTGCGTACGCATCGAGCAAGGCGCCATCACCGGCAGCGTCTACCGCCGCGTCAGCCTGGAAACCTCCCTGCTGGCAGGCCTGCAGGTGGACGCCAGCACCATCGAGTGGTGGCTGCAGCAGGACGAAGCCGCCCGGGAAGAGATCCACAAGCCCGGCGCGATCCGCCTCGAGTCGGCCCTGGCCCAGCTGGCGGAGTTCATGGGCTGCAACCACCTTCACAAGCCAAACCCCAAGGCCCTGTTGTGGGGCAACGGCAGCAGCTTCGACAACGTTATCGTCGGCAACGCCTTCGACGCCTGCGGCATCCAGCGCCCTTGGATGTTCTGGAACGACCGCGACCTGCGCACCCTGCTGGCCCTCTACCCCGAGGCCAAGGCACTGCCGTTCGAGGGCACCAAGCACCACGCCCTCGATGACGCCATGCACGAGGCCAAGCAACTGCTGATGGCGCTGAATCTCCATCAGACCCTACAGGTGGGGGCACTGGTATGAGCTGGATAATCACCCGCAGCGGCCGCAAGTTCGACCTGGCCACCCCCACCGCCGACATGGTGGACCCGACCGATATCGCCCACAGCCTGAGCATGCAGTGCCGCTTCAACGGCCACACCAGCAGCTTCTACAGCGTGGCCCAACACTGCTACCTGGTGGCTGATCTGGTACCGGCCGAGCACCATTTGGCCGCTCTGTTGCACGACGCCACCGAAGCCTACGTGGGCGACCTGGTACGCCCGCTGAAAGAAGGCATGCGCGACTGGGCCCACTGCCACGGATTGGCATGCACCTATGAAGTGACCGAGCAACGCGTATGGGAGGCCATCTGTGAGCGCTTTAACCTGTCGCCGGTTTTGCCCGCCAGCGTAAAGCACGCCGATCTGGTTGCACTGGCCACCGAAAAGCGCGACCTAATGCCCAGCCACCCAGAGCCATGGCCCTGCCTCGACGGCATCCAGCCCCACGCTGCCTACATCGACCCGTGGCAGCCCAGCTATGCCGCCATCCACTACCACGCGCGCCTACTGCAGCTGCTCAGTACTACGCATCGCCGAAGGGCCCAGGCCGAAGGCGGCGCAGCATGAGCACCCGCAAGCCTCACAATATGTACGCCCGCCTGGAACGCAACTGCCGGGCACTGGTGCGCACCAACCACGCCGCCGTGATCAACATCGATCCGGCGGGCGCGCAGCACCTGGTGAACTGGAAAACTGGCACGCTGATCAAGTCCCGTCCAATGGTCGACGCGGTGTGCGACTTCGCCCACCCCTGGTGCATCTACATCAGCGCCCTGTGCATCGACCAACTCGGCCAGCGCTACATCAAGAGCATCGAGGCAGCGCCGCAAGGCGTCTACCTCGCCGGCCAGCTGACTGAAGTCATCGAGGCCTGCTACCGGCAGCACCTTTCCGACTGCAACCCGCAACACATCGTCGGCTCGGGCTGGATCGCCATTCCCAACAGCGTGACCCTGGACGAAGCCCAGGCTGCGCGACTCTTCGACGCAGTTGGCGCCTGGCCGGCGCCGGCTGCAGCCTGACAGGAAGTAGCGGATATGAGCAGCAATGTCGCCGGCATCCTAGACTTCCAAGACTTGCAGAAAGTGACCGGCTACCAGCGCCGCGCCGACGTCGAGCGCACGCTGCGCCAGCAAGGCATCAGGATATTCCACGGCCGCCTCGGCCCGTGGACCACCACCGATCTGATCAACCAGGCCGGCGGCCTCAAGGCCGGCAACCAAGAACACTACGACCCGAGCATCGTATGAGACGTGGACGCAAGCGGCAGCACAGCCCGCACATTCCCAAGCACATCGACCAGGCCGCTCTCCCAGCGGCCGTTTACTTCGACCATCGTGGATCTGGCGTGTGGTACACCCTCTATTTGGACGAGGCAGGCAAACAGCGCCGCACCAACCTCGCCAGCCGGGATGCAACCATGTCCGAGCTGCACCGGATCATGGAAGAGCGCGCCGGCATTGACCGCGACAGCCTGGCCTTCCTCGCCGAGCAGTTCCACAAGAGCGACCAGTTCAAGCGCCTGGCCAAGAAGACCCAGGACGATTACTGCTACTCCCGCGACGTGCTGCTGGGCATCCCGACGAAGCTGGGCAAGCCGCTGGGCGAGCTGGCCGTGCGCAAGTTCACCCCGCCCCTGGTGCAACGCGTAGTGGATCGGATCGCCGAGGACGGCACCCCATCCAAAGCCGCCCACGCTCTGCGCTATCTACGCCGGCTGATGCAGTGGGGCCGCAACCGGGGCTATGTCGACGTGAACCCGGCCCAAGGCATCGAAGCGCCGAAGGAGCGCAAGCTACGCCGACTTCCAGAGCCTACTGCGATGGCCGCGCTGATCCAGTTCGCCCAACAGCAAGGCAAGTTGACCCGCGGCGAAAAGGGAGCCTGTGCGCCATACCTCTGGTACGTGATGGAGATCAGCTACCTGTGCCGCCTGCGCGGCATCGAGACCGTTACCCTCACCGATGCGAACGAGACCCCCGAAGGCGTACTCACCAACCGCCGCAAGGGCAGCCGCGACAACATCGTGCGCTGGACGCCACGTCTGCGCGCAGCCTGGGACGCGGCCAAAAAGGTGCGCGCCGATATCTGGGAGAAGAAAAAAATGCCGGTGCCGATCGCGGCCGAGCAGCGCTGGCTGATCGTCGCCGCCCACGGCGGCGCCCTGCAGAAGACAAGCCTGGACACGGCCTGGCAGCGCCTGGTGACCCAGGCAATCGAGAAGAAAGTCATGACCACCGAGCAACGCTTTGGCCTGCACGACTTCAAGAGGAGAGGAATCACCGACACGGAAGGCACCCGCGCCGACAAGCAGCAGGCCTCAGGCCACCGCAGCGAGGGGATGCTCGATGTCTACGATCACAGCGTGCCGGTAGTGAGCCCGGCGGGGGAGTAAAACAAAAAGCCCGGGATATCCCGGGCTTTATTCATATAGCGGCCAATCGTCTTACGAGACTTGGCATGTAACCAGTTTGGGCTGGCTGCTTACCGATACCGAGAAGCTGATAAATCTGCCCGCCGATACCAGGGATAACTTCGCCACTTTCATCTTTTTGCGAGTCTTGAGCAAAGTAGATGAAGACAAACTTAGAAGAAATTTCATCGGGAAATTCAGACCGAAGAGCCTCTTCAGATTTGATGTGCATTACCGGCGAGACAATATAAATCTTCGAAACACTAAGCCGCTCAATCAGCGCCAAAATGTTTGTACGAACCACACAACTTCCAGAAATGACTGACTTCACTACAACGAGCGAGTCGGCACCCTCGTAGCCGGGCTGCACGTACTTATGCACGATTGGCGCGACGCTGCCGCTTTTGAGGGAATAGTGGTTATTCCAGAAAATGGCCGCCATGGTTTCATGCTTGGATTGCAGAGATTCAAGCACACCAGAAGACAGGTAGTCGGCATCCTCCGCAGTAGACGCCACTAGGCACCTGTCGCGACCAGGAATGACGTCATTAAGGACATCGCCTAAGCATCGGCCCAGAGTTTTCATGGTGGACTGATACTGGACGGGAGCATGAGTAGAGCTCAGCAGCTCACCCAGTGCGATTTTGGCGACTTCATTAGCAAAACGGCTATACGCACGCTCAGCAATCATCGCAAGTCCCCCTAGTTATTGTCTGCACCTTATAGTTCCTTCTGGGCTTGGGACATGAAGAACGCGAAAACGTCCCCAATACTTCCAAAGCTTTCCAGAACCCCGGACTCTGACTCGGTCGGGGCTGACCCCAAACCTACCTCAAACCCATTGTAGCCGACTTTAAAATTGCCGAATTCTACACGCGCTTCGAGACCATGGAAAGCCAAACAGAGACGATGCAGCCAATCAGGGATGCCAGGCCGCTCTGGAAGGGACTCTCGAAAGACGTTTGGCCTCGAGTCAGCCTTAGCCCTACCAATCACATCCCCAACAGAACGCGCTTTATCTTCACACGACCAAGCCGATACCACACATCTAAACGCAACGTCAAGCATTGCAAGATTATCGGTATTACATATCGCCTTAAGATTCTCCCTTAGCTGCGGGGAAGCGTATAGCAATTTAGTCGCACCAGGATCGTAAGGGAAAAACTCTGAGAAGCAATTCTCCTTAAGGTCGGCAGGTATCTTTCCATCATTAGCGGCAGCCATACTCGGGCAAGAGACAAGCAGTATCTGGCGGTTTTTCTGGCTGCTATGGAACTCCGTATCGATCTGCATCTGCATACGGAATCGCTCCTCCATCTCAGCATCCCACGCAGCGGCGCTGCCGTCCGAGTTCTTGGCTTGATAATTTTCTTTGTGCGCCGTGGATTGCTGCCGGAGACAAAGGTCATCAACAAAGGCTAGCTCCTGCGAAGATAGGACAAAATCATCCAAATCAACCTGGTTGGCTGCGACCTCGCACACCTTGGCGGCGGCATAGTAGGTCTCAAACGAAGCCCCCTTGCTGTTGTTATCCCCACCACGCCTGATGTTTGCAAGCTTCTTTGCCTGGTCTTTACCAAACTGCTGCTCGACATACGCACCCAAAGTCATCAACCGAACCTCTCCATTGCCCTCTTATCAAGATGAGGGCAGAACCGCGACCTTTCAAGGATCTCCGGAAACGCTACGTAAAAAAGGAAGCTAGACACACGTAGAAAGGCGGCTTACGAGCAGCGTTGACGTAATATCTAATCTCGTAAGTGATTGAAATAAATATATAAACGCGGTAACTTGTAATCAGTAGCTCCCGAGTTCGACTCTTGGTGCCGGCACCATACGAAACAACGACTTAGGCTCATCTCACGATGGGCCTTTTTTGTTTCTGGGCAATTTACCCTCTGATTTTCCCCGTTCGTTCCCCGTTTCATTATCCGACCTCCAGCCAGCTACCCATCCCAGCCGCTAAAAGTCCGGCCCAAAACCTGAGTTTTGCGGAAACGTAAAAAAGCCCCCCCCCCGTCGTTCGGGCATACCTTGAGCGTCTAGTTTTGCCTCCCCCTCCCAGTCACACCAGACCAGCGTCAGGCTTGATTGATTGTCGAAGTCGTCAGCCCTCGCGTGCGTGCGCGTACCTGTTACTAAATTCAGGCTGCTCACTGCCAGAACCTTTGCCACGACACTCAAATGACAGGTCTAGGATTGTCGGTTACGGCGTAACCTTCTCCGTAACTATGGCGCTCAGAAACACTAGTTTCCATGGAAACCAGCCTGGAAACCGCCGCTTTGGATACCATACGTTTTCGTGGTAACCAGCTTGGTAACCATGCGTTTTCCATGTCAACTCCCTGTTAATCATCGCACTGTTAACCACAGCCAGATCGAAAATGCGGCTTTTTTGGGTCTTGGTTTTAGCACTAACCTCGGCGCTAACCATTGAGCACTAACTACGCCGCTCGCTCTGTTGCTGTGCTTTGCGTGCGTACCTCGCTGCGTACCAACTCTTTGCGTACCAGTGCCGGCACTCAGCGATGGCAGCTGTACGTCTCGCACGCACTGACGCAGGCCACGGCGCAGCCATAATGGTCTTTTGCTTGCGTAGCTTGCGTCACTTACTTGCTTTGAAATGTCGAAGCCGTGCCGGGAAGGCCATGCTTAAGGGGGGATTACCGGGGCAAACAGTCTGGGGCATGTGTCAGCGTGACCGACAACTACCGGCCAAAAGCAGGCGCTCTGTCTATCTCCCGTTTTTACTCTTGGAAGTCGGTTTTTTTGGGGGGCAACATAGGCGCGCTTCCAAAGGCCGTAACGGCATTTAGCCTGCTTATGAGCTTCTGACTGTGCCAGAATCTCCGCTTGCCCCCAACTGCCAAGGAAAGGTATGAGTTTTTTCGACCGTTTGTTTGCGTTCCGACAGAACGAAGTTCGGACACCCCTTGAGGACTTTCTCACCGAACTCTTTGCAGAGTGGCTGCGCCAAGTGACGCTTGCTGGTCGAGTCGCAGAGGTGCTGACCGACCTCTTCAAACTGGCACCGGACCAGCTCGGAGAATTAAGCAATCTCAATTCAATTGCCTGGGAAACTCAGCACGTCATCGGCCCAGGCGACCACGGGGCGGAGGGTAAACGCCCGGACCTGATTGGACGATGCACTGATTTTTTTCTGATCATCGAGAGCAAAATCGCAGCTGGATTTACCCAATACCAAGATGAGCTGGGGCGAGTCGATCAACTCTCCATGTACCAGTCATACCGGACAAGTCGGAAAGAGACGTTTGGCGGCCTTGTTCTGATTACACACTCCACTTTGCCTCCATCAGACTGGGTCCATAAAACTTTGTATTGGCGTGCTGTTGAAAAGTACTTACGCGCTTTTACGGACCATAGCTCATCCACAAGTGCATTGAATTACCTCACTAAACAATTGACAAGATTCCTTGGAGGCAATGGTATGAACGGAACCCGTATCGATCTGGCGGATATTACTGCCTACCCCGCCGATCAAAGACTCACGCAAGGGCTGACCGGGCTGGGTAAAGTTGCGGATAACTGTCTTAGAATCGAGCTTCAGGGAACGAGTCTGGAGCAACTTCGAGCTCCTCGCGGGGGAAGTGGTGGAGACTTCATCTGGCCAATTTTTTGTGGCTTGACGCTCACCAATGACGGCTCCAAATGTCATGACGCTCAACTCATTTTGTGGAGTGGTACACTTGCCGGAAAAGTTTACGAGTACCTAGGGCCTTGCACCGACGGAATACCGGATCTCTCCGTCGGTATTGGCTTGTGGTTCAATGAGGAAATCAGGCAAGAGGCCCGTAGCTACCTAGTAGCTTTGTGCGACAAGCTCAACAGTCAGGCGAAAGGCAAGTGGGCACTGGATACCCACTCTCGCGACGGTAGGGGGCCGATGGTCTTGCTGTCGACTCGTCGATCCCTCATCGATTTGCATGTTCAAGCTGCCGGCAGCGACTTAGACGATATCGCCAGTGAGTTTTTCTCAACTCAAAGCAATTTACTTCTAGTTGAGCTTTCAGCCCCACACCTGGCAACTGGGAAGCGCGCTGATCAGTTCCTGTTTGAAATGGTTACTGCTGAATGAATCGCCCCTGGTTTTGTAGGCGATGAGTGACTGCTCCTAGCCGGGAGTTGCCAGGCCGCAACAGGCTGGAGTCGGCCAACAGCGGCTTTTTTAGCGTTGGGAAAATAAATCTGCCCGCTTTTCTCACGACCAAGCAAAACAACAAACCACAGGAGAATTCCATGCACTATCTCGCCTTGCTTTTACTCTTTGTCAGTTCGCTGGCCCCAGCCCAAAGCTGGACCCTCGACCCGCAACACTCGTTCCTCAGCTTTACCACCACCAAGGACGCCAGCATCAGCGACCACCACAGCTTCAGCACGCTTACAGGCGCGGTCGACGAAGACGGCAAGGCTTGGCTGCGGATTGGCTTGGCCAGCGTCGAGTCGAATATCGACAAGCGTAACGAGCGCATCCGTGATTACCTGTTCGAAGTCGCCCAATATCCTGAAGCCATTGCCAGCCTAAGGCTGCCTGCCAAGCTGTACGAGCAATTGCAAGTCGGCGAAAGCTTCACTCGGGAAATGAACGTGCGCCTGGATCTGCACGGGAACAACCGGGTCGTGCGCACTGAACTCTATGTGCTGCAACTGCGCCCGGATGTGGTGGAGGTTTCCACCTCGCAGCCATTAATCATCAACGCCCATGAGTTCGGCATGCAGAGCGGCCTGCTCAAGCTGATGGAGTTGGCGGGCCTGAAAAACATCGCCAGCGCAGTACCGGTTACCTTCCGCCTGCGCTTTGTACCCAGCGCACAAGGCTTGTAGGGCGGCTGAAATCCGCGTTATCGATGATTAGCGCGAATTATTACGCATGAATATTATGCTGGGGATGCGGGTTTCACCCGCCCTACAGGGCTATCGAGATTTGATAATCGGATCGTAGGGTGGAAAACCGCGAAGCGTTTTCCACCGTTTAATCTTTTCGGCATAGATGTTGATCCGCTCGATACGACGGGCAGAAATCGGCCCAGGCTGTGTAAAAACGCATTTGCCGTTTTGAAGTCTGTGCGTAATTGCACCCAACTGACCAGTCAGTTGCATTGGTCCAGACCAGTAGGCTGTACCGATTGACTGGCAGAAAACGGCCCAGGCTGTGTAAAAACGTTGGCATCGACCTTGCTGTGATTTGATGGATTCAAATCAGCGGGGGATGCCGATGAAGCGTTTTATCCAAGGAGAGCATCGAGGCCAAAGCGCGCTGCTTCCCGAGAGCCTGGATGACTACGTGGCGGACACCAACCCGGTGCGGGTGGTCGATGTTTTCGTCGATGAACTCGACCTTGTCCAGCTGGGTTTCGACGGTGTCGTCCCGGCGGAAACAGGTCGGCCCGCCTACCATCCTGCCGATCTCCTGAAGATCTATATCTACGGTTACCTCAACCGCATCCAGTCCAGTCGCCGTCTCGAACGCGAGGCTCAGCGCAACGTTGAGTTGATGTGGCTGACCGGACGGTTGATGCCGGACTTCAAGACCATCGCCAACTTTCGCAAGGATAACGGCAAGGCAATCCGCGGTGTCTGTCGGCAGTTCGTGGTGCTGTGCCAGCAGCTTGGCCTGTTCTCTGAAGCGCTTGTGGCCATCGATGGCAGCAAGTTCAAGGCGGTCAACAACCGCGACCGCAACTTCACCAGTGCCAAGCTTCAGCGGCGAATGGAGGAAATCGAGTCCAGCATCAACCGTTACCTGACTGCACTGGATACCGCTGATCGCCAGGAACCTGCCGTGGCGCAGGTCAAAGCAGAACGCCTCCACGAAAAGATCGCGACCTTGAAAACTAAGCTGAAGGAACTCAAGGAAATCGAAGTACAGCTCAACGAAACATCGGACAAACAGATCTCCCTGACCGATCCCGATGCCCGCTCAATGAAGACTCGTGGCACCGGCATGGTCGGCTACAACGTGCAGGCGGCGGTCGACGCGAAGCACCACCTGATCGTGACGCATGAGGTCACGAACGACGGAGTCGATCGAGACCAACTGAGCGCCATGGCCAAACAGGCGCGAGAGGCCATGGGTGTTGAGAAGCTATCGGCGGTCGCAGACAGAGGGTATTTCAAAGGCGAAGAAACCCTTGCGTGCCATGAGGCTGGCATCACCGTTTTCGTACCCAAGACGCTGACCTCGGGAGCGACAGCGGCTGGCCGCTTCGGCAAAGGTGATTTCATCTATGACGCAGCCAAGAACGAGTACCGATGCCCGGCAGGGGAAAACCTGATCTGGCGGTACTCAAGCGTCGAGAAAGGACTGAAGTTGCACCGCTACTGGAGTTCGCACTGCCAGGGTTGTGCGCTGAAAGAGCACTGTACGCCGAGTCCACAGCGCCGGGTGAGCCGCTGGGAGCATGAGGCTGTACTTGAGGCGATGCAGACCCGCCTGGATCAAGCGCCCGAGATGATGCGGATCCGTCGCCAAACGGTCGAGCACCCATTCGGCACGCTGAAATCCTGGATGGGTGCCACCCATTTCCTCACCAGAACGCTCGACCGGGTGAGCACAGAGATGGGCCTGCATGTGCTCGCCTACAACCTCAAGCGCGTGTTGAGCTTGCTGGGCAGCGGTGCCCTAATGGCAGCGATGAAGGCCTGAGACCTGTTTTACGAGTCCTGCCGTCCTCCAGCAGGCGCACCGAAGCCTAAAGTGCCACACAACCAGGAATCACCGAATACGCCTGATTGGTGCCTCCGGCGGCCTTCTGGACACTTAGAAAATCCCCCGGCAGTTGATTGCCATTGCTTGCTGCGTTTTTACACGGTCTGGGCCAAGTACAGCCATTCGCCATAGACCCGCGTGGGGCGAATCGAGTAATGTCGCAGGCGACTTTGCACGCACACATGATCGAGCAGTTTGGTGGCGTATAACTCCCTCTTATACCGTCAGCACAACGCTACAAACCCCAGCCAAGACAGGGATGGCAAAGAGGACAAGGAATGTTATCCACCATGACTGATAAATCGTAATCACACCATTTGGTGTCTATTTATAGTTATAGGATTCCTTCAAAAATAATATGCTGACGACACTGGAATACCTAAAAGATCGTTACTGCGAAGAGCAATCCCGATTTGACCACTTTGAAAATAAGTGCACAAAACTTCTAACGTTTGTCACCATACTAATAGGAGCAATTACCGCAATATCAGGAATAAACAAAGGGGTTATATTTCACCCAGAAGACCCTGCGAATTGGGTTGTTCTCATAGCATTTCTAATAGGAGCGTTTTCCATAGCTTGTGCATGGGGGCACTCCTTGCTGGCACTACGTATTGGCGATTGCCCTGTTCTTCCTCGCAGCAGATTAGCTGCTGAATACCTTGCAGCCGTTGATGCAGAAACCCACTCAACATATCTCTACAACTGCTATGTGGACACAGTAGAACAGCTTGCAAAAGTAATTGATGAAAAATCAAAAAATCTTGAATTGGCCTACCAAGAACTTGCTATAAGCGCTTGGGGGTTAGCTGTAGCTGCTTCATTAACTATATATATGGAGATTGCAAAATGAGTGACTCTGAGAAGAAAAGTCAAAATAACACTAAAACTCCACCACCTGCTCCACCAACCACTGAATACGTCAAAAAATCTAAAGAGGCAGTCGTGAACCAGAAGAAAAGTAGTTAGCTCCTATAACTACTGGTTCAATTCGTTCGCTGCGCTCACTGGGACGGGCTAAAGCCAGCCCCTTAGCTTAATCGTTAGGCATCATGCAAATTACTGAACCGCAGTTAGTCAGAGCCATCTATTCACTTTGGGATTTTCAGCAAGCATTATCAGCGCTGACATTTCTCTTAGAAGACTGTGACTTTGATAAAAACCACTCAAAGATAGAGCTGCGGCGTTTTCGCTGTTATGAAACAACTGCCATAGTTTCTATGGCTCGCCCACTCGAGCAATCTCGAGGCGGCTCCACTCTGAATCTCGGCGCTGTAGGCATAAAGCTGAGCAAGGAAGAAAAACAACTCGTAGAAAAAATTTCGAACTTGCGCAAGAAAGTATTTGCACACTCAGATGAAAATGAAATGCATTTTAGATCAAGTACATTCAAAGTGTTCGATGGGCAGATAAATTTTCCACACATGCAATTCAATGAAACGCTGCATTTGGAAAAGTCAGAACTTCAAGAACTGGAGTTACTCTTAAGAAAATTGATTTCAGATTTAGCGGAATTTTTCTTTCATTTCGCGCAAAATAATCCTCAAGCCATCGAACAGTACAAAATTGCTGCACGCCTGCAAGACCTGAAATCGAGTGAGGCCTAACAAGCGGTATATGGACTCTCCCCACAAGTAGTGAGCAAAGCTTTGCTTTTGCACCTGTCGTCAGCGCGGTTGCATTCGTATATCCGGCCTGTTTTGGGCTCACCGCCCTGGCCACTCTGTAGTTCGCGCAGCGGGGGCCAAGCGTTCAATCGATCACGCGGATCATGATTGTTATCGGTAAGCGCTCCATAGACCCCACCTCCCTCTGGAGAGGTTTTGCGTTTTACAGTGGCGTCGTTGGTTGGCAGTTCCAAGGCAGCAGCGCTTCGTAGGCTTCAACGCTGTTGGCCAGCGGCAGGCGTTCGAGGACATGGCGCAGCCAGGCGTAGGGCTCCTGGCCATTGGTCTTGGCGGTTTCCACCAGGCTGTAGAGTTGGGCGCTGGCGGTCGCGCCTTTCGGCGTGTCGCTCAACAGCCAGTTCTTGCGACCTATGACGAAGGGCCGGATCGCGCGCTCGGCAGCGTTGTTATCGATCGGCAGGTGGCCAGCCTCGATGTAGCGTTCGAGTCGGCTCCAGTTGCTCGCCAGGTAGTTCACTGCTTTGCCCAGGGCATTCTGCGCCGTGACCTGCGGCTGGGTTTTCTCCAGCCAGGTCTTGAGCTGATCGAGGAGCGGTAGGCTGTGCTGCTGGCGGCCCCGGTAGCGCTGTTCATCGCTGGCATCCTTAAGTTCGCGCTCGATGCCGTAGAGCTTGTTGATCATCCCCAACGCGATGTCGGCACGCCCGGTTTTGCCCTTCGGTTGCACCTTTTGCGCTTCGACGAACTTGCGCCGCGCATGCGCCCAGCAGGCCAGGCGCTCAACACCTTGTTGTGCGGCCACGGCGTTGTAGCCGGCGTAATCGTCGGTCATCAGGTAGCCGCGATAACCGTCGAGCAGGCGCAGCGGCACCTCCTGCGCGCGGCTGGTTGTGTAGTCGAAGAGGATCACCGGTTTGCCAGGCGGGCCACCGGTCTGCACCCACATCCAGGAGTGGCTGCTCGGATCGCGCCCAGGCTCCTTGAGCACCTGCACGCGGGTTTCATCGTAAGCGCCCCATAGACCCCACCTCCCTCTGGAGAGGTTTTGCGTTTTACAGTGGCGTCGTTGGTTGGCAGTTCCAAGGCAGCAGCGCTTCGTAGGCTTCAACGCTGTTGGCCAGCGGCAGGCGTTCGAGGACATGGCGCAACCAGGCGTAGGGCTCCTGGCCATTGGTCTTGGCGGTTTCCACCAGGCTGTAGAGTTGGGCGCTGGCGGTCGCGCCTTTCGGCGTGTCGCTGAACAGCCAGTTCTTGCGACCTATTGACGAAGGGCCGGATCGCGCGCTCGGCAGCGTTGTTATCGATCGGCAGGTGGCCAGCCTCGATGTAGCGTTCGAGTCGGCTCCAGTTGCTCGCCAGGTAGTTCACTGCTTTGCCCAGGGCATTCTGCGCCGTGACCTGCGGCTGGGTTTTCTCCAGCCAGGTCTTGAGCTGATCGTAAGCGCTCCATAAACCTCATCTACAAATGATCCGCAGGCCAGCCAATGCTGAGCTCCAATTTCTTTCTGGAGCCAGCCGTCATGATGCGCCCCGACGCCAAAGTCGAAAAAGTCTATCTATACCCCAAGCCGGTGGATTTCCGAAAATCCATCGATGGCCTGGCCGCCCTGGTCGAGCTGGATATCAAGGTGGCGGTGTTCGACCCGGTGCTGTTCGTCTTCCTCAACCGCGCGCGCAGCCGGGTGAAGATTTTGTATTGGGAGCGCAACGGCTTTTGCCTGTGGCTCAAGCGATTGGAGGCTGAACGCTTCAAGTCGCATCCGGAACCTGGCGAAGATGCGATCGTGCTGACGGCCCAGGAGTTGAACTGGTTGTTGGACGGTATCGACCTGTGGCGCAACCGGCCGCACCAGGTTTTGACCCCT
Organism: Pseudomonas anguilliseptica; assembly: GCF_900105355.1. Taxonomy (NCBI): domain Bacteria; kingdom Pseudomonadati; phylum Pseudomonadota; class Gammaproteobacteria; order Pseudomonadales; family Pseudomonadaceae; genus Pseudomonas; species Pseudomonas anguilliseptica. The sequence continues at coordinate 1,340,422 of NZ_FNSC01000001.1, read as the reverse complement.
AGGTTCGTCACCTGAGCCGGTATAATCCACGGCATGATTTCTGTGCCCGAAACCCTTCCTGATGACCCCGCCGCGCTCAAGCAATTGCTCGCTGAGGTGTTGTCGTCGGCGCAGGAATTGGCCAAGGACAAGGATGGGCAGATCGAGCGCCTGCGCGAACAAAACGCGCTGTTGATCCAGCGCCTGTTCGGCCGTAAATCCGAGCAGAGCAGCGACCCGGATTCACCGCAGCTAGAGATGTTCAACGAAGCGGAAAGCCTGGCCGAAGCGGCGGCTGAAGCTCCGGCCGCTGAGGTCGAGGAAGAAGTCGTTGCGCCGACCAAGCGCCGCGGCAAGCGCAAGCCGTTACCGGCCGAACTACCGCGTGTCGAGGTCATCCACGAACTGCCCGAACACGAACTGACCTGCGAATGCGGTTGCCGCAAGCAGGCCATCGGCGAAGAAACCAGCGAGCAGCTGGAAATCATCCCGATGCAGGTTCAGGTGATCCGCCACATTCGCAAGACCTATGCCTGCAAGGCCTGCGAAAGCGCGCCGGTCACCGCTGACAAGCCGGCCCAACTGATCGAGAAAAGCCTGGCCAGCCCGAGCGTGCTGGCGATGCTGCTGACCAGCAAATACGCCGACGGCATCCCACTGTATCGCTTCGAAAAGATGCTCAGTCGCCATGGCATCGACATCCCCCGGCAGACCCTGGCGCGCTGGGTGATCCAGTGCGGCGAACTGCTACAACCGTTGCTCAACCTGATGCGCGACAGGCTGCTGGACAGTCCGGTGATCCACTGCGATGAAACCCGCGTGCAGGTGCTCAAGGAGCCTGGGCGCGATCCGAGCAGCCACTCCTGGATGTGGGTGCAGACCGGTGGCCCGCCTGGCAAACCGGTGATCCTCTTCGACTACACAACCAGCCGCGCGCAGGAGGTGCCGCTGCGCCTGCTCGACGGTTATCGCGGCTACCTGATGACCGACGATTACGCCGGCTACAACGCCGTGGCCGCACAACAAGGTGTTGAACGCCTGGCCTGCTGGGCGCATGCGCGGCGCAAGTTCGTCGAAGCGCAAAAGGTGCAACCGAAGGGCAAAACCGGGCGTGCCGACATCGCGTTGGGGATGATCAACAAGCTCTACGGCATCGAGCGCGAACTTAAGGATGCCAGCGATGAACAGCGCTACCGGGGCCGCCAGCAGCACAGCCTACCGCTCCTCGATCAGCTCAAGACCTGGCTGGAGAAAACCCAGCCGCAGGTCACGGCGCAGAATGCCCTGGGCAAAGCAGTGAACTACCTGGCGAGCAACTGGAGCCGACTCGAACGCTACATCGAGGCTGGCCACCTGCCGATCGATAACAACGCTGCCGAGCGCGCGATCCGGCCCTTCGTCATAGGTCGCAAGAACTGGCTGTTCAGCGACACGCCGAAAGGCGCGACCGCCAGCGCCCAACTCTACAGCCTGGTGGAAACCGCCAAGACCAATGGCCAGGAGCCCTACGCCTGGTTGCGCCATGTCCTCGAACGCCTGCCGCTGGCCAACAGCGTTGAAGCCTACGAAGCGCTGCTGCCTTGGAACTGCCAACCAACGACGCCACTGTAAAACGCAAAACCTCTCCAGAGGGAGGTGGGGTCTATGGAGCGCTTACAGCTGATCGAGGAGCGGTAGGCTGTGCTGCTGGCGGCCCCGGTAGCGCTGTTCATCGCTGGCATCCTTAAGTTCGCGCTCGATGCCGTAGAGCTTGTTGATCATCCCCAACGCGATGTCGGCACGCCCGGTTTTGCCCTTCGGTTGCACCTTTTGCGCTTCGACGAACTTGCGCCGCGCATGCGCCCAGCAGGCCAGGCGTTCAACACCTTGTTGTGCGGCCACGGCGTTGTAGCCGGCGTAATCGTCGGTCATCAGGTAGCCGCGATAACCGTCGAGCAGGCGCAGCGGCACCTCCTGCGCGCGGCTGGTTGTGTAGTCGAAGAGGATCACCGGTTTGCCAGGCGGGCCACCGGTCTGCACCCACATCCAGGAGTGGCTGCTCGGATCGCGCCCAGGCTCCTTGAGCACCTGCACGCGGGTTTCATCGCAGTGGATCACCGGACTGTCCAGCAGCCTGTCGCGCATCAGGTTGAGCAACGGTTGTAGCAGTTCGCCGCACTGGATCACCCAGCGCGCCAGGGTCTGCCGGGGGATGTCGATGCCATGGCGACTGAGCATCTTTTCGAAGCGATACAGTGGGATGCCGTCGGCGTATTTGCTGGTCAGCAGCATCGCCAGCACGCTCGGGCTGGCCAGGCTTTTCTCGATCAGTTGGGCCGGTTTGTCAGCGGTGACCGGCGCGCTTTCGCAGGCCTTGCAGGCATAGGTCTTGCGAACGTGGCGGATCACCTGAACCTGCATCGGGATGATTTCCAGCTGCTCGCTGGTTTCTTCGCCGATGGCCTGCTTGCGGCAACCGCATTCGCAGGTCAGTTCGTGTTCGGGCAGTTCGTGGATGACCTCGACACGCGGTAGTTCGGCCGGTAACGGCTTGCGCTTGCCGCGGCGCTTGGTCGGCGCAACGACTTCTTCCTCGACCTCAGCGGCCGGAGCTTCAGCCGCCGCTTCGGCCAGGCTTTCCGCTTCGTTGAACATCTCTAGCTGCGGTGAATCCGGGTCGCTGCTCTGCTCGGATTTACGGCCGAACAGGCGCTGGATCAACAGCGCGTTTTGTTCGCGCAGGCGCTCGATCTGCCCATCCTTGTCCTTGGCCAATTCCTGCGCCGACGACAACACCTCAGCGAGCAATTGCTTGAGCGCGGCGGGGTCATCAGGAAGGGTTTCGGGCACAGAAATCATGCCGTGGATTATACCGGCTCAGGTGACGAACCTAGGGGTCAAAACCTGGTGCGGCCGGTTGCGCCACAGGTCGATACCGTCCAACAACCAGTTCAACTCCTGGGCCGTCAGCACGATCGCATCTTCGCCAGGTTCCGGATGCGACTTGAAGCGTTCAGCCTCCAATCGCTTGAGCCACAGGCAAAAGCCGTTGCGCTCCCAATACAAAATCTTCACCCGGCTGCGCGCGCGGTTGAGGAAGACGAACAGCACCGGGTCGAACACCGCCACCTTGATATCCAGCTCGACCAGGGCGGCCAGGCCATCGATGGATTTTCGGAAATCCACCGGCTTGGGGTATAGATAGACTTTTTCGACTTTGGCGTCGGGGCGCATCATGACGGCTGGCTCCAGAAAGAAATTGGAGCTCAGCATTGGCTGGCCTGCGGATCATTTGTAGATGAGGTTTATGGAGCGCTTACAGAGAACTGAGCTTCCGATTCTGAGCGAGCAGCGGGCCTGTTTAGCACCGCTGCTCGTTGGTTTGCTGGCGCTTCTGCGCAGTGCCGCCATGCGGCATGTGGCGGAGCTGCGCGATACCGTAGTCAGTCCGCCAGGCTCTGCAGCAGGCGGTAGTAAAACCCACTGGCATTGGCCAACGTATCGACCGCTACGCGCTCATTGGTGCCGTGCATGCGTGGCAGGTCGTCGCGCTCCATCAGCAGGGGGCTGAAGCGGAAGACGTTGTCGGTGAGCGGCTCGTAGTAATGCGAGTCGGTGCCGCCGACGGTGAGGTTGGGGCTGACCAGGGTGTTGCTGAAGCTCTGGCGGATTACCTCGGCGAACTGCTGGTAGGCCACGCCCCTGACATCGGATACCGCTGAAGGCTCGCGCCCGCCGGGCATGACTTTGACCTGAACCTGCTCATCCGCTACGGTATTGCGCACATGGGCGGCCACGCTGTCGATGCTGTCGCGCGGGTGGATGCGCAGGTTGAGGGTGGCGCGGGCGCTGGGCGGCAGGACGTTTTCCTTGATCCCGGCGCGCAGCAGGGTTGGCGACAGCGAGGTTTGCAGTTGCGCGGCACCGGCTGGCGAGGCGGCCAGTTGCTGTTCCACCAGCGGGCCGAACAGCCAGAGGTTGGCGAAGATCAACCGGTAGCCGAAGGCTTGCGCCGGGGTAAAGCTCGCCAGCAGGTCGCCGGTGGGGCCGTCGAAGCCGCGCTGGAAGGGCGCATCGCCGACCCGTTGCAGGGCCTGGCTCAAGCGGCCGATGGCGGTTTCATCAAAGGCCGGTGGCTGCGAGGAATGGCCACCCTGGGCGCTGGTGGTGAGGGTCAGGCTGACGTAGCCCTTTTCCGCGATACCGACCACGGCGACATCCTGGCTGACGCCAGGGATCTGCCCGCGTACCACAAAGCCGCCTTCATCGCTGACCCAGGCCAGGCGTTTGCCCTGTTCCTGCAACTGCGCGGCGATGCGCCGGTTGCCCTGGTGGCCGCCGATTTCTTCATCGTGACCGAAGGCCAGCAGTACATCGCGTTGTGGCTGGAAGCCTTGGGCGATTAGGGTTTCCACCGCTTCGAGGATCGCCACCATCGAGCCCTTGCTGTCGATGGCGCCACGGCCCCAGACAAAGCCCTCGGCAATCGCCCCGGAGAATGGCGGGTGGCTCCACAGCTCTTCGGTGCCGGGCGCGACGGGTACTACGTCCTGATGCGCCATCAGCAGAGCAGCAGGCAATTGAGCGTCCTTGCCCGGCCAGCGCAGCAGGATGCTCGGGCTGCCGGTGGCGAGTGACTCAGTGCCAGCTGTAACCCGTGGGTAGTGCTGCGCCAGCCACTCACGCAGGCCGGCGAAGGCGGCGTTGCTGGCCGCCAGTTGGCTGGTCGGTGCGCCGACCTGGTGCGACAGGGTCGGCAGGCGAATGGCGGCCGCCAGGCTCTCGGCAGCGCGCTGGCCATCCAGCCCTTCGGGCAGATTGACCGGCGCGCGGTTGTACGCGGCAGCCGGCAGTAGCAGGGTACGGCCGACCACCACGGCCACCAGGCCGAGCAGAGCAATCAGCAGAAGCAGTAACAGACGTTTCATCGCCGATCTCCTTGGCTTATGGGCGCAGAATCAGCTGGCTGCGGCTGTTGGCTTTGATCGCCTCGGCATCCAGGTGCATCGGCACGTATTCGCCACGAATATAGCGTTCGGCCTGGTCCTTGTAGTGCTGATCAAACAGCACGCCGCTCTGGCCGACTGGGTTGATGCCCAGGGCGCTGCCGGCATCGGCCAGGTCGATCAGGCGGCGGGTCGATGGGCCGTACACCACCGACCAGGGCGCTGGGCCGACCGGTTGCGAGAGGTTGTTTGGTGTCTCATGGCCGCCCGGCGCGGCAAAGGCGCCAACGTTGAACAGTTTATCCAGCGGCTTCTGCTGGCCCAGCGGGTGGCTGTGGGTGAGGGTGTGCGCGCTGCCCCAGGCCCATTTCGCGCTGTCGTCACCGAGGGTGCTGCGCAGGTGGGTAAGGCTGGCCTGCCAGGCGGCCTTGACGGCGTCGGCACGGCTTTCCACGGCATCGCTGCCGCGCTTGTCCCACCAGGGTGAACTGGCATCGGCGGCCAGACGCGGCAGGGCGCTGTCGAGCACGCGGGTTTGCAGCAGGTTGGTGAAGAAGGCTTCGCTCAGCTCGTCGGCCATGGCTTCGCGCGCCAACTGGTAAACCAGCTGGTTGAACAGCGTGGCGGCGGTGTTCTCGATCTGGTGCTGGCCATCCCAGCTCAGCAGCTGCTCGACCAGTGCCTGCTCTTCGCTGCCAGTGGCGGCAGCCCGCAGATCAGCCGCCAGCGGCGCGAGCAGGCGTTGCGGGTAGCCGGTGCCGGGCTCCAGTTGCAGGGCCTGGCTGTTCTGCACATCCCACTTTACGCTGTCGTCGCGCAGGCGCTCGTCCAGGCGCTGGCCGCGATCGGCCAGGTTGTAGTAGCCCGGCACTTCCATGCCAGTCGGCGATACGGGCTGGTAGTTGGCGGAGAGGATATAGCCGCGCGTGGGGTTCTCTTCCTGCGGGTTGGCGCTGAACGGGTAGTAGCCGTCTTTTTCCGCTTCGCCGTTGCTGCCGTCGAGGATAAAGCTCGGGTTGACCCCGGCCGGGCGGCGCGGCAGTTTCGCTGCGGCCCACCAGCCGATATCCCCCGTGGCGTTGGCCCACACCACGTTCAGCCCCGGCGCTTCGATGTGCTCGGCGGCGACGCGGGCTTGCTCCAGCGTGGCGGCGCGGTTGAGCTGGTAGAAGCCATCGAGGATCGGGTTGTCGGTCTCGAGGAAGGCCCACCACATGGCAATCGGCGTGCTGCCGACGGTTTCGCCGAGGGCGCTGTTGATGATCGGGCCGTGCGGCGAGCGGCGGATGGTTAGGCGCACCGGCTCAGCATCCTTGACGCTGATCAGCTCCTCGCGGCTTTGCAGCTCGACCCACTGGCCGCGATACCAGACCTGGTTGGGGTTGTCCGGGTTGGTTTTCTCGGCAATCAGGTCGAGGTCGTCGTTCTGGAACATGGTGATGCTCCAGGCAAAGTCGCGGTTGTGGCCCAGTGATGCCACCGGATTGAGCGCCTGATGGTGGCCGTACAGGCTGAAGCCGGGGTAACTCAGGTTGGCCTCGTACCACACCGACGGCACGGCGAAGCGGATATGCGGGTCGCCGGCCAGCAGCGGCTTGCCGCTGGCGGTGCGGCTGCCGGAGATGGCCCAGGCGTTACTGCCCTCGAACTGCGGCAGGCCGGCATCCAGCAGCGCGGCATGGCTCAGCTCGGCGATGGCGTTGAGGTCCTGCCAGTCGTCAGCGGCGAGGTGTTGACCGACCACGCCCTGCGGGTGCCAGTCGAGGTCAAAGGCCTTGAGGTAATCGGCGCCCAGCTGATCGCGAATATGCGTCAGCACCGGCTCGGTGCGGAAGGCGGCGGCAAAGCTGTAGGCCATATAGCCGGCGACGCTGAGGGTGTCGGCGACATTGAACGGACGTTTTTCGATGCCCAATACATCGAACTCGATCGGCGCCGGGTGGCTGGCCTGATATTGGTTTACGCCATCCAGATAAGCCTGCAGCGCCTGGCCGGCCGGGGCATTCGTGTCCAGCTTGGCGGCGTAACGGTCGGCGTGTTCGCGGATGCCCAGGGTGCGGAACAGGCGGTCGGTGTCGGCCAGCTTGCTGCCGAGTATCTCGGCCAGCTCGCCGCGGGCCAGGCGACGCAGGATTTCCATCTGGAACAGCCGATCCTGGGCGTGCACATAGCCCAGCACACGGTACATATCGGCCTCGTTCTGCGCCTGGATATGCGGCACGCCGCGCTCGTCGTAATCCACCGTGACTGCGCCCTGCAGATTGCTCAGTTGCAGCTCGCCGGCGCGTTGCGGCTGCTTGCTGTCGATATACCAGTAAGCGCCGGCGGCAGAGGCCGCGACGATCAGGGCCAGGGCAGTCAGGGTGCGTTTCATGGGGTTTTCCTTGTTATAGGTTTTATCAGTCTGGCCATTGTGCGCACTGCCGGCTGTGCAGGCATTGACCGAATACAGCAAGAGTGAAAGTCTTTGGTCAATCCAAGAGGCCTTTATGCAACACGACCCGCACAACAGCATCGCCAGCGCACTGACCCATTCCTCGACCCTGCGCCGCCTGCTTTACGAGGCCCTGGCGGCGCTGGGCCGACACCTATCGCCAGGCCTATCAGGGCGTGGTGCTGGCGCCGCCGCTGTTCAATGCCCGCGAGGATCACGACAATGCGCCGCGCTTCTGGCTGGCGCTGGCGGGCATCAGTGGTGATGCCGACATCGGCCTGCACCTGGGGGAAACCATGCAGCCACGGCCGATGGATGTAGTGGGTTACCTGCTGCTGGCCAGCCGCGACCTGGGTCAGGCGCTGGAGAGCTTTGTGCGCTTTCAGCACATCCTCTCCGGCGGGTTTGCCGCGCGCCTGGAGCTGGAGGGCGAGCAGGCGCGCCTGATCTTCGATCTCAATTACCGTGGCGTGGGGTCGTTGCGCCAACAGATGGAGTGCCTGGCGCTGCTGTTGCAGAAGATGCTGGCCAGCGTCAACGACGGCGGCTTTGCGCTCGACGGCGTGGAGTTTCGCCACCCGGCCCCGCGCCGGCTGAGTGAACACCGCCGGCTGTTCGGCCTGCTGCCGCGTTTTGCCCAGGCGCATGATGCGCTGATCTTCCCGCGTGCCTGGCTCAGTCGGCCCTCGCGCAGCGCCAACCCGCGGCTGTTCGCGGTGCTCTGGGCGCAGGCGGAAGTGGAGCTGGCCGAGCTTGAGGAAAACCAGTTGCTCAACCGCGTGCGTTACTGGCTGGAGGTCAACCTGGGCGTGCAGCTGTGCGACCTGCCGCGCTGCGCCACGGCGCTGGGTTACAGCGTCGGCGGGCTGCAGCGGGCGCTGGCCGACCAGCAGCAGAGCTTTCGCCAGCTGCACGATGAGGTGCGTCGCCTGCGCGCGCAGACCCTGCTCGACAACGGCCTGGCCATCCGTGAAGTGGCCCGCGCCTGCGGCTTTGCCGAGCTGTCGCCGTTTTACCGCGCGTTCAAGCGCTGGCAGGGTGCGACGCCACAGGGCTTTCGCCGGCAGTCGGCTGTGGGCATAACGGCGTCAGGCTGATCTAGCCTTTCTACACAGGCCTGAGGTAGCGGTTATGTGGCGAATGATGGCGAGTGGAGTGTTGGCGCTGCCCTGCCTGGCAGCGCCGCCGGTGCAGATCTGCCTGGGCGACAGCAACGAGTGGCCGCCCTACACCTATTGGCAGCGTACCGATGGCGAGGTGGATCGCAGCCGTCTGACCGGGGCGGCCAGTACCCTGGTGCTGGAGATTCTGCAGCGTTTGCAGTTGCCTTATGAGGTGCACTATATGCCCTGGGCGCGGGTGCAGCAGGAGCTGGCGGACTTTGCTGAAAAGGGCCGCTGCGAACTGACCTGGGATGCCAGCTACAACGCCGAGCGCGCGGCCTACGCGCATTACAGTGCGCGCCTCTACGAAACGCGCCTTGGGCTGTTCTATTCCGCTCAGCGCTTTGCCGAAGTGCCGTTGCCTGCCTTGCAGCAGAACCTGCAGCCCTATCGGGTGTGCGGGGTGATTGGCTACAACTACCAGCCGTTTGGCCTGGGTGAGCCGATCAAGCGCTTTCCCAGCATCCAGCAGAACCTGGACATGTTGCAGCGTCAGCGTTGCGATTTTTTCCCCAGCGAAATTGAGCCGTTATATGGCGGTTTGGCGCTGGGCATCTATCAGGGCCATGAGCAGCTGCGCCATGTGCCGCTGGTCGCCACCAAGGCGTTCTTTCTACTGGTCAGCAAGGGTTCGCCGCGCTGTGAAAGTCTGGTAAGGCAATTTGATCGGCAGCTCGAACAGCTGCAGGCCAGTGGTGAGGCGCAGCAGATCTTTCAGCGCTTTACCCCGGATGGCCTGAGATAGTCAGTGGCTCTGCCAGTCGCAGAAACAGCCTACCGCTAGAGTGTTGCTGGCGTTGACCGGGCGCTCTGCAATCAGCGCCTCCAGAATCGGCTCGATAAAGCTGTTGCTGGAGGTGCATACGGCGCCTTCACTGTAGGGGCCGAAGTAGGCCAGCTGACCCTGGCGATCCCAGATTGCTACCGCCGGGCTGGCGGGAATCTGCGCGCTGCCGGCCAGTTCAGCCAGCGGTTGCAGGGCGCTCAGGGTGCTGGGCAGTTGGCCGCTGCTGCCAGGTTTTTGCACGGCATAGAAGCGCACGCCCTGGGGGCTGAAACGTTCGATCAGCTCGGCCAGGTGTTGCTGGTTGCCGACATTGCACGGGCAGGCCGGGTCCCAGAAATGCACCAGGCGGATTGGCCCGGGGCCGGCCAGCTCATCCGGCAGACGCAGCTGTTCGCCGTAGAACAGCGCGGTCTGCTCGCTGAAACTACGCAGGTAGCGCGCTTCATACCACCAGTAGGCGGCCAGCATGGCAGCGCCCCAGAGCAGAATCAGCAGGCTGGCGAGTAGGGTCTTGCGCGTGGGTCGAGTCATCGGCGGTCTTCGGCAAACAGGCGCGCAGCTTGCCATGACTGGCGCGACAGCTGAATATCCGCAACCTGATTGCACAGCCCTGGGTGGTCTGTGACTACCCCGTAAGTTTGATGGAAGCCTTATGCCAGAGCCGTTTCAGCCGGAAAACCTGCTTGCCAGTCTGCGACCCTTGGCCGCAGCCGTTGCCCTATCACCGGCCGAACAGGCATACCGGCAGTTCTACGGTTTCAGCAATACGTCGGCTACGCACAGTTGTATGGGCACGCTTCAGGCGGGCGGTTACCAGATTGCGCTACAGGCCTGGCGGCCTGAGCAGCCGCGCGCCACGTTGGTGCTACTGCATGGTTACTACGACCACGTTGGCCTGTACCGCCATGTGATCGAGTGGGCGCTGGGCATGGGCTTTGCCGTGCTGTCTTTCGACCTGCCTGGGCATGGCCTGTCCAGCGGTGCGCGTGCCAGCATCGGCGATTTTGCTGAGTACCAGACGGTGTTGCAGGCGGTGCTGGCTGAAGCCGCGGTGCTAGAGCTGCCGCAACCCTGGCACCTGTGCGGGCAAAGCACTGGCGGGGCGATTCTGATCGACCACCTGCTGACCGGTGCACCAGGTGCGCAAATCGGCGAAACCATTCTCTTGGCGCCGCTGGTGCGGCCGCGTGCCTGGGGCTGGTCGCAGTTCAGTTACCGGATCATGAAGCGCTTTGTCAGCGAGATTCCCCGGCGTTTCAGCGTCAATTCCAGCGATGCCGAGTTTATCGACTTCATCCATCACCAGGACCCGCTGCAGCCGCGCAACCTGCCGACCGCCTGGGTCGGTGCGCTTAGCCAGTGGGTGCCGCGTATCGAGGCGGCGCCGCGCAGTGCACGCAGCCCGCTGATCATTCAGGGTGAGGCGGACATGACGGTGGCCTGGCAGCACAACCTTGAAGTGCTGCAGAATAAATTTGCCGCGCCGCAGATTCTGCGTCTGCCCGAGGCGCGACACCACCTGGCCAACGAAGCGCCGGCACTGCGCCAGCGCTATTTCGAGTTTTTGACCGAACGTCTGGCGTAGGTTGGTGTTGAGGAGCAACGCGACGAAGCCCAACGACTGCAACGGATCGTCGAGCGCAGTGTCATGCGCTCCATGTTGGGCTTCGCTGCTCTCAACACCAACCTACGCGGGTTCGTCTTCAGATACCTTGCGGGGCTGGAGCCAGTGCTGCGCTGCTCTGGCCAACGGCCAGGCCACTGCGGATGGCTGCCAGCGCTGCCTGGTAGTAGTTCTTGCCGCTTTCTGACTGGGCAAAGCTGACAAATTCTTCCAGTTCCGGATCACTCAGCTCGCGGTAGACGTGCAGCAGAGTGTTGTCCAGATCCGCACCGATCTGCTCCATCAGGCGCTGGCGTTGGCCATTGAACATGGCCTGGGCGCTGTCGCCACCAAGCAGGCCGGGGAGCATCTGACTAAGGCTGTCGGCTGCCACTCCGGCTAGCGCCAGGCTGACTTCCGCACCGGCTTCCCGCGCCGGCAGCGCCTGGGCCAGGTGGCGAATCAGCAGGCGGCGAGTGGCGCTGGCTTCGCTGCGCGGCAGGCCGTTGGCGTAGCGCGCCAGTTGATCACTGCGGGTAGCGAGCAGCTCGGCATCGACAATCTTGCGCCCCAGTGGCGACTGGAAAAACTGCAGCGCGTTGCTCGGGTTGCCGAGGTTGCTGCGCAGCCCCTGTTGGGCGCGTTGATCCACAGACGCAGCGGCAAAGCGCTGGTTGCTGTTATTCACCAGCGCCTGATGCACCGCTGGCGGCAGGCTGCTGCGGTAGCGTTCCTGAGCGGCCTGCAGGGCATCGCTGAAGTGCATGCGTTGCTGCGGCCAGCCGGCCGCCTGATACAGCTGCAGGTAATCGTCAGCCAGGGCGGGCAGGCTGAGCAGCAGGGTCAGTACAACGGAAAGGGCGCGCATTAGGGGCTCCATTCAGGGGCGGCTATTTTCGGCGGCATGCCGATGCTTGTCGAGGCTCGCTGTTGTTGTGAATCAAACGTCGACAGGCTGGTAGAATCGCCGGCATGACGACCGATACCCACAGCGCACTTCTGACCCGCATCGTTGACGACCTGGCCGAACAGGGTTGGTCGCTGCAGCCGCAGTTTATTGCCTCCTCTCTGACCCTTGAACTGGCCGAAGAGTGCCGTAAGCGTGCCGCACAAGGTGCGTTGGCCCCCGCTGGCGTCGGCCGTGGCGCGCAGCAGCAGATCCGCGAAGGGGTGCGCGGCGACCATATTCAGTGGCTGGAAGCCGGACAGGCTAAGGCCTGTGATCAGTACCTGCGGGTAGTTGACGAGCTGCGGGTGGCGCTGAACCAGGGCTTGTACCTGGGGCTGGAGGATTTCGAGGGGCACTTTGCCCTGTATCCGCCGGGGGCGTTCTACCAGAAGCACGTGGATCGCTTTCGCGATGATGATCGCCGCGCGGTGTCAGCGGCGTTCTATCTCAATGAGAATTGGCAGGCCGAACAGGGCGGCGCGCTGCGCTTGTATCTGCCGAACGGCGAAGCGCGTGATGTGTTGCCGCAAGCGGGCAGTCTGCTGGTGTTTCTATCCGCCGACATGCCCCATGAGGTCTTGCCGGCCAACCGTGATCGATTGTCGCTGACCGGCTGGTTTCGCCGCCGGGGCAATGGGCCGTTGTAGCAGGTCTGTGAGATTTGCTCTTAGTGGCCCCAGACCTTAAAAGTCCCGCGCAGATCGGTGATATCGCGCATCTCGATGCTGCCCAGACGGCTTTCACCCACATACATATCGGCTGCCACTCGCACGCGAATGCGCTGGGCCGGGATACCGCTGGCCACCAACTGTTCGTTGATGGTGGTGAGGTCGGGCAGGGTCAGCTGCAGTTGCTGCTGGCCGCTGCCATTGGTCACCACATCGATCTTCAGCGTTGGCAGGTTGACGCCGAAAATCGGCAAGGTCAGGCCCAGTTGCGCGGCACCGAAGGCGAAGCTGCCGCCGGAGCCATTCGGGCAGCTGGCCGGGGTGAGGCAGCCATTGTCGATTTTCACGTTGCGCAACGAGGCGCTACCGCCATCGTCATTCCAGCTGACCCGGTTGATCGTCGCCAGCACGTCGGCGCGGATGCTAATGCCAGCTTGACCGCTGATCTCGCTCAGGCTCTGGTTGTCCATCGGCAACAGGGCCGCCTGGCTCGGCAGGGTGCAGATCGCAAGGCTGGCAGCGAGTGATAGGGCAAGAGTGCGAAGTGGGCGATGCATGGAAGTGTCCTCGACTAGAGTGCCGAGAGTCTGTGCCGGGCCTAACGCGCGCGCCATCGGGCCAGGGTGCTTCCCGTCGAAGGATAGGCCAGTGTTGTGCGCGCATGGTGCTGCCCACGTGATGCGCTTGGCAATCTGTCCGGTAGCCCGTCCCTTTGATCGGCGGCCATGCAAGGCGGTAACCTGACCGTGTTACGGCAAGTGACCAATGAGTGTGAGTGATGCAGAAGATTCTGGTGAGCCGTTGCCTGTTAGGCCAGCGCGTACGTTATGACGGTGGTGCCCACGGCCCTTTCAGCCTGTTGGAGCGCTGGCAGCAGGACGGCCGTATTGTGCCGCTGTGCCCGAAAGTTGCCGGCGGCTTGCCGACGCCGCGTGCGTCGGCTGAAATTGCCAGTGGTCAGGGTGCGCAGGTACTTGATGGACTGCTACCGGTGCTGACGGTGGACGGCGAGGATGTCACGGCGGCTTTTGTGGATGGCGCCCAGCAGGCTCTGGCCCTGGTGGCGCAGCATGGCATCCGTATTGCCCTGCTCAAGGCGCGCAGCCCCTCGTGCGGTCACCGGGAGAACTATGACGGCAGCTTCAGTGGCATCAAGGTCGCCGGTGAAGGGGTGACCGCTGCAGCCTTGCATCGTGCTGGTGTGCAGGTGTTTAGCGAAGAGGAGCTACCGGCTGCTGAAGCGGCGTTGCGTGAGCGAGAAGAGCGGCCGCGTGCGTAGGATGGATTGAGCGCAGCGATACCCGTGCTGTTGGGTTACGCGGCGCGGAAGATTTGCGTCGTCTGTAGATAAACACCAGACGCCGCTAACCCAACCTACGGTTGCATCCGATTGCCGGGTATAAAAAAGGAAGCCGAAGCTTCCCTTTTTCTTATTGCTGCCGTGCTTAGAACAGTACGCGGCTACGGATCGTGCCTTTAACGTGCTGCAGCTTCTCCAGCGCCAGATCGGAGTAATCGGCGTCGACGTCGATGACCACGTAGCCGACCTTGTCGTTGGTCTGCAGGAACTGGCCGGAGATGTTGATGCCGTTTTCGGCGAACACGTTGTTGATCTCGCTCATCACTCCCGGGATGTTGGCGTGGATGTGCAGCAGGCGGTGCTTGCCCGGGTGCGCCGGCAGGGCCACTTCGGGGAAGTTGACCGAAGACACCGAAGTACCGTTGTCGCTGTACTTGACCAGCTTCTCGGCCACTTCCAGGCCGATGTTGGCCTGGGCTTCGGCGGTGGAACCACCGATGTGCGGGGTCAGGATCACGCGATCTAGGCCACGCAGCGGGCTTTCGAACTCTTCGTCGTTGGACTTCGGTTCGACCGGGAACACGTCGATTGCGGCGCCGATCAGGTGCTCGTCCTTGATCGCGGCAGCCAGGTGCTCCAGCTCAACCACTGTGCCGCGTGCGGCGTTGATCAGGATGCCGCCCTTTTTCATCGCGCGGATTTCCTGCTCGCCGATCATCCACTGGGTGGATGGCAGCTCAGGCACGTGCAGCGACACGATGTCGCACATGCCCAGCAGATCGTGCAGCTTGGCGATCTGCGTGGCGTTGCCCAGTGGCAGCTTGGTCACGGTGTCGTAGAAAAACACCTGCATGCCCATGGCTTCGGCGAGTACCGAGAGTTGGGTGCCGATCGAGCCGTAACCGACGATACCCAGCTTCTTGCCGCGGATTTCGAAGGAGTTGGCCGCCGATTTGATCCAGCCGCCACGGTGGCAGGAAGCGTTCTTCTCGGGGATGCCGCGCAGCAGCAGGATGGCCTGGGCCAGCACCAGTTCGGCCACCGAGCGGGTGTTCGAGTAGGGGGCGTTGAATACGGCGATACCGCGCTCGCGGGCGGCGTCGAGGTCAACCTGGTTGGTGCCGATGCAGAAGCAGCCCACAGCCACCAGGCGCTTGGCGCAGTCAAAGACTTCGGCGGTCAGCTGGGTGCGCGAGCGGATACCGATAAAGTGCGCGTCGGCGATCTTTTCTTTTAGCTCGTCGTCGGAGAGTGCGCCCTTGAGGTACTCGATGTTGGTGTAACCAGCGGCCTTCAGGGTGTCCACTGCATTCTGGTGGACGCCTTCAAGAAGAAGGAACTTGATCTTGCTCTTGTCGAGAGAGGTCTTGCTCATCGGAGTACCTGTTGTCCCACAAATAGTGTCAGGGAAGAGGCCGAGCGCCGCCGGCCGCAGCCCGCAGATCGGCGCGGGGGCACGATTCACGGGGTGCGTATGCTAGCATACGAGCCCCGCGAAACACCTACCCTGGCAGATGAAGCGTGCTCAGGGTGACCATGAATCGTTTGAGAGTTCCGTAGATGACCAACCCTGCGCTGATCGAAGAGCTGAAGGCCCTGGTTGAGCCCGGCAAAGTGCTCACCGATGCCGATTCCCTCAACGCCTACGGCAAGGACTGGACCAAGCACTTCGCCCCAGCGCCGCTGGCAATTGCCTTCCCCAAGAGCATCGAGCAGGTCCAGGCCATCGTCCGCTGGGCCAATCAGCACAAGGTCGCGCTGGTGCCGTCGGGCGGCCGCACCGGGTTGTCCGCCGGCGCGGTGGCAGCCAATGGTGAAGTGGTCGTGGCCTTCGACTACATGAACCAGATTCTCGACTTCAACGAATTCGACCGCACCGCCGTGTGCCAGCCGGGCGTAGTGACCAAGCAGCTGCAGATGTTCGCCGAGGACAAAGGGCTGTATTACCCGGTGGATTTCGCCTCGGCCGGTTCCAGCCAGATCGGCGGCAATATCGGCACCAATGCCGGCGGCATCAAGGTGATTCGCTACGGCATGACCCGTAACTGGGTGGCCGGCCTCAAGGTCGTTACCGGTACCGGCGAGCTGCTGGAGCTGAACAAGGACCTGATCAAGAACGCCACCGGTTATGACATGCGCCAGCTGTTTATCGGTGCCGAAGGCACGCTGGGTTTTGTCGTCGAGGCCACCATGCGCCTGGACCGCGCGCCGAAGAACCTCACCGCGATGGTGCTCGGCACCCCGGACTTCGACTCGATCATGCCGGTGCTGCATGCCTTCCAGAACAAGCTGGACCTGACCGCCTTCGAGTTCTTCTCCGACAAGGCCCTGGCCAAGATCATGGCCCGTGGCGACGTGCCACCGGCGTTTGAAACCGATTGCCCGTTCTACGCCCTGCTGGAATTCGAAGCCACCACCGAGGAAGTCGCCGAGGCTGCCCTGGCCACCTTCGAGCATTGCGTCGAGCAGGGCTGGGTGCTGGACGGCGTGATGAGTCAGAGCGAGCAACAGCTGCAGAACCTGTGGAAGCTGCGCGAGTACATCTCGGAAACCATCAGCCACTGGACGCCTTACAAGAACGACATCTCGGTCACCGTCTCCAAGGTGCCGGCCTTCCTGCACGACATTGACCGTATTGTCGGCGAACACTACCCGGACTTCGAAATCGTCTGGTTCGGCCATATCGGTGACGGCAACCTGCACCTGAATATCCTGAAGCCAGAGAACCTGTCCAAGGACGAGTTCTTCGCCAAGTGCGCCACCGTCAACAAGTGGGTGTTCGAGACCGTGCAGAAGTACAACGGCTCGATCAGCGCCGAGCACGGCGTGGGCATGACCAAGCGCGATTACCTGACCTACAGCCGCTCGGAAGCCGAGATTGGTTATATGAAGGCGATCAAGGCGGTGTTTGACCCGAACGGCATCATGAACCCAGGCAAGATCTTCCCGCTCTGATGGCGTGGCGGCTGTTGCCTGCACCTTTGGTCGCAACGACAGCCCGTGAAGGTTCGTCCACCATGGGCGATCAACGATTCAGATCGTAGGGCGGGGTTACCGCTCTACGCCGCCTGCTCGCACAACGAGCGGCGTTATGCATTCCCATCAGGAGTTGCTTATGAGCTACCAGCATCAGTATGTCGATGGCACCCATATCCACTTTCCCATGGGCAAGGTGGTGTGCATCGGCCGCAACTACGCCGAGCATGCCAAGGAACTGAACAACCCGGTGCCGACTGAATCGCTGCTGTTTATCAAGGCCGGCAGCTGTGTGGTGCCGCTGGATGACGGTTTTACCCTGGTTGAAGGTAAGGGGGATGTGCATTACGAGGCGGAAATCGCCGTGCTGATCGGCAAGCCGCTGTCGCGCACGCCGAACGCTGAAGAAGTACGTGATGCCATTTCCGGTTTCGCTCCGGCGCTGGACCTGACTCTGCGCGACCTGCAGGCCACGCTCAAGGCCAAGGGTTACCCCTGGGAAACCGCCAAATCCTTCGACGGTGCCTGCGTGCTGGCGCCGTTCGTGCCCGGTGATGCTGTCGAAGACCTTACCGATATCGGCATCCGCCTGGCGATCAACGGTGAAGTGCGCCAGAACGGCAACAGCCGCGACATGCTCAACCCGATCCTGCCGATGATCCAGCATATCTGCGGGCACTTCAGCCTGCAGCCGGGCGATGTGATCCTCACCGGCACGCCAGTGGGCGTCGGCCCGCTGCACAAGGGCGATGAGCTGGTGCTGGAGCTGCTTGGTCACAGCCGCTTCGCCAGTCGCGCGCTCTAACCGGCCGTTGAAGCACTACCTGTGAATCACGATTTGAGCCGTCAGGCTTGGCTAATGGGCACCTGGAGGTGCCTGCTGGCCCGGCGGCTTAACAGAAACTTAAGGGTTGCTCTCTAGTCTGAAAGCCATCGTTCTGCTGAGTTGTGTGCGATGTCGATCTGGATTGCCCGACTGGTGCGTCTGCGCTGGCTGATTGTGCTGCTGTGCCTGTCGTTGATCGTTGTTCTGGTGGCGAGCTATCGCCACTGGGATGACCGTGTGTCCTTCTGGTCCCAACAGCAACAGGTGGGGCCTGCCGAGCAGCAAGCAAGCATCTGGTTGCCGGGCTATAAGGCCGTGCTGCAGGGCAAACCGCTACAGGGGCTGGAAGGTGACGAGGTGTCCGGGCTGACCTACAGCTCCGAGAGCGACACGCTGTTCACCGTAACCGGTAAACCCCCGCAGCTGATCGAGCTGGCCCTGGATGGCCAGGTGATGCGGCGCATCGATCTGCATGGCTTTTCTAACCCGGAAGGGGTGGAAATGCTCGCTGATGGTCGCCTGGCGATTATCGATGAGCGTAAGCGCACCCTGACCACCTTCACACTGGGCGCGCTGACCCGCAGCCTGGAGTTTGACGATCTGGCTTCCTTCGATCTTGGCATCTATCGATGCCGGCAACAAAGGTTTCGAAGGCATTGCCTGGGACTCGCGCAATATAGAGTGTGCTGCTGGGCAAGGAGCGCGGCCCGCTGGGGCTGTTCAGCCTGCCGTTTCCCGGAGAGGATGGCGCAGCCGGAACCCTTGAGCCGCTGAGTTCCGGGCATCTGTTTCTGCGTGATATTTCCTCGCTGAGTTACGACGCCCGCACCGGCCATGCCCTGGTGCTCTCCGATGAGTCGCGGCTGCTGCTGGAGGTTGACGAGCAGGGCGAGCCGGTCAGCTTTATCAGCCTGGCGCGTGGCATGAATGGTTTTCATCAGGGAATCGGCCAGGGCGAGGGGGTGACCATGGATTCGGCCGGCAATATCTACATCGTCAGCGAGCCCAATCTGTTCTACGTGTTGCGCAAGGAACCGGTGGCGGCGGATTAAGCTTGGCTTAAGCGCCGATTAAGCCTGGCTTCAGCTACGCCCTCTACTCTGGAGCCATCACCAACTGATTAGAGGGCTACCCCATGAAACGTCTGACTATTGCTCTGTTGCTGGCGCCACTGTTTTCCACTGCTGCCATGGCCACCGGTTATACCGGCCCAGGTGCCACGGCTCAGGTCACCACTGTGGCTGCCGCGCTGGATGCCGCCGATGACACTCAAGTGGTACTGCAAGGGCAGATCGTCAAGCGCCTGCAGGATGAGTTGTATGAGTTCAAGGACGCCAGCGGCACCATCAATGTCGAGATCGACGATGAGCATTGGCCCGCTCAGGCCATCTCCGAGAAGGCCGTGGTCAAGATCAGTGGCGAAGTCGACCGTGACCTGACCAGCCGCGAAATCGATGTCGAGTACCTCGAACTGGTCAATTAAATCGCCTCATCATGCGCCCGCGTCAGCCCGAGGCTCTGCTTCGGGCTGACGCCGTTGTGCCAACCGTAACTATTGAGAGTGAAGCGCCATGCGAGATCATTTCACCCTGAAGCGCCTGTTGCTGAGCCTTGTTGTGCTGGCGTTGCTGCTGCTTGGTCTGTTTGCTCAGGAGTACCGCCTGTTTGAACGGGCCTGGTTCAATGTGCAGCAATGGCAGTTGGCGGGTAACGGGCAGCAGGGCTCAATGCTGTTGTCGGATTATCAGGTGGACCTTGAGGCCAAAGTGATCGAAGGCCTGAATGATGACGTCTCGGCGCTGACCTACGACCCGGATCGCAACAGCCTGTTTAGTGTAACCAACCACAAGTCGCAGCTGATCGAGCTGTCGCTGGATGGCGAGCTGCTGCGACGGATTGACTTGCATGGTTTTGGCGACGCCGAGGCAGTCGAGTACATCAGCCCTGGCTTGTACGTGATCACCGACGAGCGTTTGCAGCGCTTGATCAAGGTGCGGGTGGATGATGCCACCACGGAACTGCATGCCGATCAGGCGCAGCAGTTTTCGCTAGGCATCGGCCTGAATGGCAACAAGGGCTTCGAGGGTCTGGCCTATGACTCGGCCGGGCAGCGCCTGTTTGTCGCCAAGGAACGCGACCCGATGCGTATCTACGAGATTCACGGCTTCCCTCAGAGTGATCCGCAGCGCCCTTTCGCGGTGCACGTGGTGGATGATCAGAAGCGCGATGCCGGGTTGTTTGTGCGCGATCTCTCCAGCCTGCAGTTTGATGAGCGCAGCGGTCATCTGCTGGCGTTGTCCGATGAGTCGCGCCTGGTGCTGGAGCTGAATGTCGAGGGTAAGCCGATCAGCAGCCTGTCACTGCTCGGTGGGCGCAATGGCCTGACCCGCAGCGTGCCCCAGGGCGAGGGCATCGCCATGGATAACCAGGGCGTGCTTTATCTGGTCAGCGAGCCCAACCTGTTCTATCGCTTCAAGAAGCCAGGCGCTTAGGTTGTGGCGTGAAGGCTGCGGCCGTCGGTTGCAGCAGGCGCGCGGTTTTCCACTCAAAACCCAAGGTCAGGCCGATAGCGGCGCAGGCCAGGCCGCCGGCCAGCCCCCACCATACGCCTTCTGCGCCCCAGCCCAGCGGGAAGGCCAGCGTCCAGGCCAGCGGCGCGCCAACGGCCCAGTAGCAGCCGAGGCCGACCCAGAAGGTGGTCTTGGCGTCCTTGAGGCCGCGAATTGCGCCCATGGCGATGGTCTGGATGCCATCGAAGAACTCGAACCAGGCGGCAATCGCCAGCAGCGCCACGGCCATGCCCACTACCTCGGCATAGGCGCTGTCACTGTGGTCGAGGAACAGCCCGACCACCCAGTGCGGCGCCAGCCAGAACAGGCAGGCGAAACCCAGCATGCACAGCGCGCCCAATCCCAGGCCCAGGCGACCGGCCTGGCGTGCCTGCAGCAGGCGGCCGGCGCCGAAGTGCTGACCGATACGGAAGGTCACTGCGTAGGAAATCCCCACCGGCACCATAAAGGCCACGTACACCGACATGATCGCGATCTGGTGCGCCGCCAGCTGGGTGCTGCCCAGTGCGCCCATGCACAACGCGGCAAAGGCAAACAGCCCGGACTCCACCGCATAGGTGCCGCCAATCGGCAGGCCCAGGCGCAGCAGCTCTTTCAGCTCGGTCCAGACTGGCCGCAACAAGCCGCGCCACAGCGGATAAGGGCTGTAGGCGCTGTGGTGCAGCACATGCCAGGCCAGCAGCAGCGCCATGACATTCATCACCAGGGCGGTGACCAGGCCGATGCCGGCCAGACCCAGCGGAGGCAGGCCGAACCAGCCCTTGATCAGCGCATAGTTGAGGATGAAGTTGGCTAGCGCGCCGCCAATGCTGATGGCCATCACCGGGCCAGGGTGGCCGATGGCGCTGGTAAAGCCGCGCAGGGCCATAAAGCTCATATAGCCGGGCAGGGCAAACACCAGGGTTGAAAGAAACTGCATGCCGCCTCTGACGTTCTCCGGCTGCTGGCCGAAATACAGCAGCGCCGGGCCGAGGTTCCACAGCGCCAGGCCGGCCAGCAGCGCCAGACCCCAGCCGAGCCACAGGCCGTTCTGCGTCAGCCGGGTCACTCCGGCGGCGTCTTGCGCGCCGTGACGGATCGCCACCAGATTGCCGACCGAGGCAATCACCCCAACGCAGAAGATCGACACAAAGGAATAGCTGGCCGCGCCCAGGCCGCCGGCCGCCAGAGTCGCAGGGCCAAGCAGGCCCATCATCATGGTGTCGGTAAACACCATCAGCACATGTGCCAGTTGCGCAGCAATCAACGGCCCGGCGAGTTTCAGAATGGCGCGTAGCTCGCTGCGAAGGGATTGCGGCATGATGAGTTCTACTCAGGCAGAAGGCTTGCCCGGGTAGTCCGAACAAGCAGAGAATGCGCCTATTCTCATAAGCCAACTGCGGCAGCACAAAAGGATAATAGCGATGACAGGCATGACTATTACTCATGGCTTGCGTGCATGAGCCAGCGCTTGCCGCCGCTCTATGCCCTGCGCGCCTTTGAAGCCGCGGCGCGGCACAGCTCCTTTACCCGCGCCGCCGAAGAGCTGGCGATCACCCAGAGTGCGGTCAGCCGGCATGTGCGCACTTTGGAGGAGCACTTTGCTTGCCGCCTGTTCGAGCGCCGTGGCCGCAGCCTGCAGCTCACTGAGACAGCGCGCATGCTGCTACCCGGGCTGCGCGATGGTTTCGAGGCGTTGGAGCGGGCCTGCAACACCCTGCGTGTCGACGACACGGTGCTGCGCCTGAAGGCCCCGTCGACCCTGACCATGCGTTGGCTGCTGGCGCGCCTGTCGCGCTATCGCCTGAGCAGCGCCAGTGAGGTGCAATTGACCAGCGCCTGGATGGACGTGGATAAGGTGGACTTTCTGCATGAGCCGTTCGACTGCGCCGTGCTGCTCAGTCAGGGCGACTTCCCGGAGGAGTGGGAGAGCACCGAGCTGTTTGCCGAATGGTTGATTCCGGTCTGTGCGCCTGAATCCTTGAGCGAACAGCCCTGGGATCTGCCACGTCTGCAGGCCGCCGAATTGCTGCACCCGACGCCAGACCGCCGTGACTGGCGGCAATGGCTGCAAGCGATGGGCCTGGCCGATCAGGTGCCGCTCAAGGGCGGTCAGGTATTCGACACCTTGGAACTGGGCATGGTGGCGGCGGCGCGTGGCTATGGCGTGTCGATCGGTGATCTGGTGATGGTCGCCGAGGATGTCGCCCAGGGTCGGCTCGGCCTGCCATGGCCCAGCGCGGTGCACAGCGGTTGCAGCTACTACCTGGTATGGCCAAAGGCGCGCCGAGGCCAGGAGCGCTTTCGCCGCTTGCGTGATTATCTGGTAGCCGATGTGGCGGCGATGCAGCTGCCTATGGTCGAGCGGGTGGAAAATCGGGCACGTAAGCGCAGTGGCGTGTAGAGCGTAAAAAATATTGGACTATCGTTTGTTAGCTTATCCAGATTAATACTTTTAAAACATAAGCTTGCTGCGATGTTTAGGTTGAATTGCCTGCTGTTTGTGGTCTGGTTTCTTAACAATCCGAGCGTATTTGTTTGACATATTTTACGGCTTTGGCAGACTGGCTTCAGTGTTGTGACTGCCAGATGAGCGTTTCTCGCGCATCTGATGCCGCTGCGGCGGGCATTTAGACAGGCGCAATCAGCCGTAAAACAGAAGGCGCGCGACAGCCGTCAGCCCTTCTGCACAACAACGGCAGCCAATTCCGGCTGCCCCAAGGTGATGTATGTCCAACAACAATACGAAACAGCGCCCAGGCGCGCGTAAACCGGTTGTCCTGATGTCCATGGGCGCGCAAGAGCGCAAAGGGCATGCCTATCAAGTCATGACTCACAAATACATAACCCCGCTGGTCGAGCTGTCGGGCTGTGTGCCGCTGCTGGCGCCCAGTTGCTGCGGCGCCGATGACATCGAACAGTACCTGTCGATGGTCGATGGCGTGTACCTGACCGGCGCGGGCAGCAATATCGATCCGGCCCTCTATGGCCAGGAAAACCTGACTCCGACCAAGGGCCAGGATAAGGATCGTGATCTGTTTGATATTCCACTGATTCGCGGCGCATTGGCCCGTGGTCTGCCGCTGTTTGCGATCTGCCGTGGCATGCAGGAAATCAACGTGGCCCTGGGCGGCGATATTCACCAGAAGGCTTACGAGGTCGACGGCATTGATGACCACCGCGAGGATTCAGACGATCCGGTCGATGTGCAGTACGCCGACAGTCATACCGTACAGGCGTTGCCCGGCAGTTGGTTTGCCGAGTTGATGGGTGATGCGCCGTTTGCGGTTAACTCGCTTCACGGCCAGGCGTTGGATCAACTGGGTGAGGGCGTCGAGGCGCTGGCCCATGCCGAGGATGGTCTGGTTGAGGCGATTCACCTGCCGGGCGCCGAGCAGTTTACCCTGGCGGTGCAATGGCACCCGGAGTGGCAGGCGGCGCAGAACCCGCATTCGGTGAAAATCTTCAAGGCATTTGGTGATGCCTGTCGTGAGCAGGCCGCTCGCCGCGAGCAGTAAGGGTTCTAGCTCCCTATAAAAAAAGCCCCGCATACGGGGCTTTTTTATGGCTGCGATTCAAGCGCCGCTGATGCTGGGGCGGTATTGCAAGGCTTCACCCAGGTGGCTGCGGTGGATATGCGCGGCACTGTCCAGGTCGGCCAGGGTACGCGCCACCTTCAACACCCGGTGGGCCGCGCGTAGGCTCAGGCCCAGGCGCTCGCAGGCGTTTTCCAGCCATTGACGGTCTTCGCCCTGCAGGCTGCAATGCTGCTGCACGCCATTGAGATCGAGGTGGGCATTGGCGCAGCCCTGGCGTGCCTGTTGCTGCTGGCGAGCCTGTACGACCTGGGCGGCCAGTTCGGCGCTACTTGGGCCGGGTTCGGCGTTGGCATCCAGCCGCGTGGTTTCCCGCGGCACGCTGAGGTGCAGGTCGATGCGGTCGAGCAGCGGGCCGGAGAGTTTTCCGCGGTAGCGCTGGATCTGCTCGCTGGAACAGCGGCAGCGCCCGGATGGATCGCCCAGGTGCCCGCAGGGGCAGGGGTTCATTGCTGCAACCAATTGAAACCGCGCGGGAAAGCGCACCTTGTCGCGGGTGCGGGCAATCACGATCTGCCCGCTTTCCAGGGGCTCACGCAGCACCTCCAAAACCTTGCGGTCAAACTCGGGGAGTTCATCGAGGAATAAAACGCCGTGATGAGCCAAGGTGATTTCCCCCGGTTGCGGGCGGCTGCCTCCGCCAACCAGCGCCGGGCCGGATGCGCTGTGATGAGGCGTTCTAAAGGGCCTTTGCGGCCAGGCACTTAGCGGCGTATGGCTGGCGACAGAATGAATCGCCGCTACTTCCAGCGCTTCGGCCTCATCCAGCGGCGGCAGCAGCCCCGGCAGGCGGCTGGCCAGAAGGGTTTTGCCGGTGCCGGGCGGCCCGGTAAACAGCAGGTTGTGCGAGCCAGCTGCCGCCACCAGCAGCGCGCGTTTGGCGGCGATCTGGCCCTGTACCTCGGCCAGATCGGGATAGGGCAGCACGTGGCGCAGCAAGCCCTGAGCCTGATAAGGCGCAATCGGCGTTTGGCCATTGAGGTGGGCGGCGACTTCCAGTAAGTGCTCGACGGCAATCACCGTCAGTCCGGACGCCAGGCTGGCTTCCTCGGCATTGGCCTTGGGCACTACTAAGGTGCGTCCGGCAGCGCGGGCAGCCAGTGCTGCGGGCAAGACGCCCTGTACTGGGCGAATCGCCCCGGACAACGCCAGTTCACCCAGGCACTCAAGCGGCTCCAGCGCGCTGCTTGGCACCTGTCCGCTGGCGGCGAGAATGCCCAGGGCAATCGCCAGGTCGAAGCGCCCGCCATCTTTCGGCAGATCAGCCGGGGCCAGGTTCAAGGTAATCCGTCTGGGCGGGAACTCGAAGGCGCAATTGAGGATGGCGCTGCGTACGCGATCCTTGCTTTCCTTGACGGCGGTTTCCGGCAAGCCGACCAGGGCCAGCGAGGGCAGTCCGTTGGCCAGGTGGGCTTCGACGGTGACGGCGGGGGCTTCAACTCCCACCTGGGCGCGGCTGTGGACTATGGCCAGGGACATCGATCACTCCTTGATCGGCTGATGCATCCGCTGCGGGCGTTACTCGTTGGTAGCTGGCGCGTCTGCGCTGCGCGCTTCCATCTCGGCGACCTTGGCTTCGAGGGCTTCCAGGCGCGCACGGGTGCGGGCCAGCACGACCATCTGGCTGTCGAATTCGTCGCGGCTGACCAAGTCGAGTTTGCTGAAGGCGCTTTGCAGTAGCACTTTGAACTGGGCTTCGAACTCGCCGCGCGGCAAGGGCGCGTCACCGTTGAACAGGCGCGAGGCATGGGTGGTCAGGGCGTCTAGCAGGGCTTTAGGTGGCAGCATGGTGAGGTTCCGTTTACAGGTGGCGGCAGTGTAGCACGCAGCTTTATCTGGCTTGCCGGGCGGGTCCGGAACGGCGTTGGCAGGTTCTGCACAGTTTTCGCGCGCTGCTTGGCGGGCCGTTGCACCGTTGTTGTGCGCTGGCGGTTGGCTAGTACCGGGCTAGAACGCCCGTTTGCCGGGTAACTGCATGAAATAAATCGGGTTTAGCTGTTCTGGCAAGCTTTCTGCTTTGTCTCCTGCGACGCATGCACCGATGCAGTTCCGGTGCGTCAGGCGAAGCGGGGAAGTGTTTCGTCGGGAGCGGTTGGTGAGCATCGGTGCCGCTGGGTCAGGGCTGCGATGCATTACAAAAGCCAGGCACTGCGCTTAGACTTGGGCCGGGTTCGTAATTCCTGGGGCAAGTCCACCATACACGGGAGAGAGTTACATGAAGCTAGTCACTGCCATCATCAAGCCGTTCAAGCTGGACGACGTCCGTGAGTCACTGTCGGAGATCGGCGTGCAGGGCATCACTGTCACTGAAGTCAAAGGCTTCGGTCGCCAGAAGGGCCATACCGAACTGTACCGCGGTGCTGAATACGTGGTCGATTTCTTGCCAAAAGTGAAAATCGACGTGGCCATCGCTGACGATCAACTCGATCGCGTGATCGAGGCCATCACCAAGGCTGCTAACACCGGCAAGATCGGTGACGGCAAGATTTTCGTTGTAAACCTGGAACAGGCGATCCGCATCCGTACCGGCGAAACCGGCACCGACGCAGTTTAAGCCTCCGAACGAACCCATGCCCCAGGAGTTAAACCATGACTCTGCGAAAAATCGCAGGGCTAGGAGCCCTTTTGTCTCTCGTTCCTGGCTTTGCCATGGCCGAAGAGGCAAGCCTGAACAGCGGCGACACCGCTTGGATGTTGGTCGCCACTGTACTGGTGCTGTTTATGACCATCCCCGGTCTGGCGCTTTTCTACGCTGGCATGGTGCGTTCGAAGAACGTGCTGTCGGTGTTGATGCAGTGTTTTGCAGTAACCGGGTTGATCAGCATTCTGTGGGTCGTTTACGGCTACAGCCTGGCCTTTGATACCACTGGCATGGAGCAGGGAGTCGTCAACTTCAACTCCTTCGTCGGCGGTTTCTCCAAAGCCTTCCTATCTGGTTTGACCCTGGACAGCCTGGTGGCTGGGATTCCAGAGAGCGTGTTCATCACCTTTCAGATGACCTTCGCCATCATCACCCCGGCGCTGATTGTCGGTGCCTTTGCCGAACGCATGAAGTTCTCGGCCATGCTGATCTTTATGGCGGTGTGGTTCACCCTGGTTTATGCGCCTATCGCGCACATGGTCTGGGGCGGTAACGGGGCGCTGATGTGGGACTGGGGCGTGCTCGACTTCGCGGGCGGCACCGTGGTGCACATCAACGCCGGTATCGCCGGTCTGGTGGCCTGTCTGGTGCTGGGCAAGCGCAAGGGTTTCCCAACGACCGCGATGCCGCCGCACAACCTCGGCTACACCCTGATCGGCGCAAGCATGCTCTGGGTCGGCTGGTTTGGCTTCAACGCAGGTTCTGCGCTGGCAGCCAACGGCAGCGCCGGTATGGCCATGCTGGTCACCCAGATTGCCACCGCTACCGCGGCGCTGAGCTGGATGTTCGCCGAGTGGATCACGCACCGCAAACCAAGCGTTCTGGGCATTGCTTCGGGTGCTGTGGCGGGTCTGGTGGCGATCACCCCAGCGTCTGGTACGGCGGGGCCGATGGGCGCTCTGGCGATTGGTCTGGCAAGTGGGGTGATCTGCTTCTTCTGCGCCACCAGCCTGAAACGCAAGCTGGGTTATGACGATTCCCTCGACGTGTTCGGCGTGCATGCCGTGGGCGGGATTGTCGGTGCCATTCTCACCGGGGCGTTCGCCGCACCGGCCTTGGGTGGCTTCGGTACGGTGGAGGACATTCCGGCGCAGTTGTGGATCCAGTTCGAGGGGGTGGCCTTCACAGTGGTGTACACCGCGGTGGTGACCTTCGTGATTCTGAAAGTGATCGACCTAGTAATGGGCCTGCGTGTCAGCGAAGAGGAAGAGACCATCGGTCTCGATCTCGCCCTGCATAACGAGCGCGGCTACAACCTGTAAGCACACGGAGCGCGTCCGGAGCCAACCCGGACGTCTTAACCGAATAGCGCTAAAAAGCGCACGGCAAGAGGTGAACCATGGACAACACAGCATTGACTGCATTGCAGTACGGTTTTGATACCTTCTACTTTTTGGTTTGCGGCGCCCTGGTAATGTGGATGGCAGCGGGTTTTGCCATGCTCGAATCCGGTCTGGTGCGAGCCAAGAACACCACTGAAATTCTCACCAAGAACATCGCCCTGTATGCAGTGGCGAGCATCATGTACCTGGTGATCGGCTACCACATCATGTACTCCAGCCCGGAAGGCGGCATCCTGCCAAGCCTGGGTTTCCTGCTGGGTGAAGAGAACAGCGTTGAGGCGGTTCTCGCCGGCGGTGACGATGCCCCTTACTACTCGGCGCGTTCGGACTTCTTCTTTCAGGTGGTGTTTGCCGCGACCTGCATGTCGATCGTTTCCGGTGCCGTTGCTGAGCGCATGAAGCTGTTTGCCTTCCTGGCTTTCGCCGTGGTCATGACCGGTTTCATCTACCCGGTACAAGGCTTCTGGAAATGGGGTTCGGGCTTCCTTAACGAAGCTGGCTTCCTCGACTTCGCCGGTTCCGGCGTGGTGCACATGGCTGGTGCTACTGCTGCTCTGGCTGGCGTACTGCTGCTCGGCGCACGTAAAGGCAAGTACGGCCCGAATGGCCAGGTCAACGCCATTCCGGGTGCCAACCTGCCGATGGCAGCGCTGGGTACCTTCATCCTGTGGATGGGCTGGTTCGGCTTTAACGGTGGTTCGCAGCTGAAGATGAGCACCATCGAAGACGCCAACGCCGTAGCCAACGTGTTTGTGAACACCAACATGGCGGCTGCCGGTGGCTTGATCGCTGCGCTGATCGTGGCGCGCATTCTGTTCGGCAAGGCTGACCTGACCATGGCCCTCAACGGTGCCCTGGCTGGCCTGGTGGCCATCACTGCCGAGCCGCTGACTCCGACTGCCCTGCAAGCAACCCTGATCGGTGGCGTGGGCGGCGTGCTGGTGGTGTTCTCGATCCTCGGTCTGGACAAGCTGAAGCTCGACGATCCAGTCGGTGCCATCTCCGTTCACGGTGTGGTCGGTATCTGGGGCCTGCTGGCTGTCTGCCTGACCAATAGCGACGCCAACCTCGGCGCACAGCTGCTGGGTATCGGTTCGATCTTCGCCTGGGTCTTCGTGGCCAGCCTGATCGTCTGGTCCATCATCAAACTGGTGATCGGCCTGCGCGTTACCGAGGAAGAAGAGTACGAAGGCGTGGATATCGCTGAATGCGGTATGGAAGCCTATCCGGAATTCACCAAGCGTTGATTTCCTCTGGTTTCAACAAGGGCGCCTAAGGGCGCCCTTTGTTTTTTCTGAACACCAATTGAAGGTTGTGGTTTTTCAGCATGTGCGCGGTTGTGATGGAGCGGCAACAGACCCTAGAATGCGCGCCGTTGAGCGCAGTTCGCCGATGCGCAGCGCTCAGCCCAAGGCAAGGCCACTGGAATTTTTATCAGCGACGTTAGAAAGCTGACGCAGCTGGGCTATAACTACTCTGCTTTTCGCAAGTCATGAGGTTGGAACATGAGCGACGAATATCTGGAACACGACGAATTAGAAGGCGCTGACGAAGACGAAGGCGAGGAGCTGGCTGCCGCCGATGATGGCGACGGTGACGACGAAGTCGTACCCGCCAGCAAAGGCAAAAAAGCCAAAGCCGCCGTCGACGTAGAAGAACTGCCGAGCATCGAAGCCAAGCAGAAAGAGCGTGATGCTCTGGCTCGCGCCATGGAAGAGTTCCTCTCCCGTGGGGGTAAAGTGCAGGAAGTCGAGCCGAATGTGGTCTCTGATCCGCCCAAAAAGCCGGACAGCAAGTACGGTAGCCGCCCTATCTAAGGGCCCATTTACGATCTGCTGCGCGTCGGCCCTGCGGCGTTAAAAACCGGCTCGGAATGTTCATGTACAACAGTACACTCCGCTTCCTCACCGGTTTTTGCCTTGCAAGACTCTAGCTCGCGAGATCGTAAACAGCTCCTAGGTGACTGTACGAATAAAAAAGCCCGCAGGCCGAAGCCTGCGGGCTTTTTTGTGGTCTGCCATCCATGGCGGCCACCCCTTCGGGGCCGTCGCTGCGCGACGTCAAAAATCGCTCCCGACGATTTTTTGTGGCCGCTACTCGTGGCGGTTAAGCGCTGGTTACGTCCAGCTATGCAGTAGTGCTGGCAGCTCGGCCAGGCTGCGGATCTGCCCATCCGGGGTGTTGTCCGCCTCCCAGGCTTTGCCCTGGGGGTTGAGCCAGATCGCCCGTAGCCCTGCAGCCTGCGCCCCGGCAATATCGTCGCTGGGGTGGTCGCCGATATGCACCGCGTGCTCGGCGGCGATGCCCGCGCGTTTCAGCGCTTCGGTAAAGGGTTTCGGGTCGGGTTTGCCGACGCCCAGTTCCTCGGCGCACAGGGCGAACTGGAAGTAGTCGGCCAGGCCCAGGCGGCGCACATCGGCATTGCCGTTGGTAATGACCCCGAGCTGGAAGCGATTGGCCAGGGTTTCAAGGGTTGGGTGCACCTCGGCAAACAGCTCGACCTGATGGCGCGCGGCGAGAAACACCTGAAAGCCGGCCTCGGCCAACGCTTGTGCATCCGCGTGTGCATAGCCTGCATCTGACAGGGCGTGGAAAAGAATGCGCCGACGCAGCTCGCTGAGGCGATGCTTGAGCATTGGCTCGGCCTGAAGCAGGGTGGCGCGAATCGACCACAGGTGTTCCACCGGCACCGCACCCAGGCGCGGCGCATGCATGGCCAGCCAGTTGCGCAGCGCGGCTTCGGCGTCCTGCATCACCGGGGTAACATCCCACAGGGTGTCGTCGAGGTCGAAGGTAATCAGCTGAATGCTCATTCTGTGCTGCCTTTGCGTTTGGCCCGTGGATGAGCCTTGTCATAGACCGTGGCCAGGTGCTGGAAATCCAGGTGGGTGTAAACTTGGGTGGTGGCGATATCGGCGTGGCCAAGCAGCTCCTGCACCGCGCGCAGGTCCTGCGAGGATTCGAGCATATGGCTGGCGAAGCTGTGGCGCAGCATATGTGGGTGCAGGTGCTGCCCCAGCTCACGCACGCCGGCCTGGCGCACGCGCAGTTGCACCGCGCGCGGGCCGATGCGTCGGCCCTGCTGGCTGATAAATACCGCGCCGTCGCTCGGGTTCGCTAGCGCACGCAGTGGCAGCCACTGCTGCATCGCTTCACGTGCCATGCGCCCAAGCGGCAGTTCACGAGTCTTGTTGCCTTTACCGATGACGCGTACCAGGCCGGCGGGCAGGTCGAGGCCATCGAGGTTGAGGCTGACCAGTTCGGACAGGCGCAAGCCTGAGGAGTAGAACAGCTCCAGCATGGCCTGATCGCGACGGGCGATAAAGTCGTCTTCTAGGGCGCCGTCGAGCAGCTGTGCGGTACGGTCGGCGTCCAGGGTTTTCGGCAGGCGACGTTCGCCCTTGGGCGGCGTCAGGCCGCTGGCCGGATCGCTCTGGCAGTGGCCTTCACGAATCAGATAACGATAGAGGCCACGGGTGGCCGAGAGCAGGCGGGCCAGGCTGCGGCTGGACTGACCCTGCACATGCAAGCGGCCGACCATGCGACGCAGGCGTACGGTATCGAGCGCGTTCCAGCTGTCGATCTGCTCCTGGTTGCAGAGTGCCAGCAGCGTGCTCAGGTCGTGGCGGTAGCCGATCAGGGTATGGGAGGAAAGCTGGCGCTCACTGCGCAGGTGTTCGAGGTAGGCGTCCAGGAGGTCTTGCATGGAAGCTCCCTGCGGTGCAGTCGGTGCGATGCTTGCAACGATTAACGCACCGAGCGCAAAGGTGTGGCAAAGCCCGGTACAACGCGTGCCAGCACTTCGGCGATATAACCGAGGAACAGCGTGCCCAGCGAGCTCTTGTAATGCTGCGAATCGGCACTGCCAATCGCCAGCACGCCATGCAGGCCCTGATGGCTGATGCTGACCACCGCCGCCGAACCGACTTGAGCACCATCTTCGCTGCCGAAGAGGAAGTTCAGCTCATGCTCGCGCAATACGCCGCAGATGGTCTTGCCGCCGGCCAGCAGGCCACCAATGGCTTGGTGCGCTTCGGCGCTGCTGACCGAGCGGCCAACCGGCAGTGGCGCTTCGCTGAACAGAATAAGGCTGACGAAGGGCACCTGAAACTCGCGGCGCAGGCTGTCTTCGACGCAGCTGACCACTTCTTCCAGGCTGCTGGCATCGAGCAGATCGAGCACCAGGCGACGGGTCTTGTCGAACAGGCGGTCGTTGTCGCGGGCCACGTCCATCAGTTGTGAGAGGCGGTGACGCATCTCGATATTGCGCTCGCGCAGCAGTTTCACCTGGCGCTCGACCAGCGACACGGTATCGCCGCGCTGGTGCGGAATACGCAGCTCGGGGATCAACTCATCGTGGTCAATAAAGAATTCCGGATGCAGGCGCAGATAAGCGGCAACCGTTTCTGAATCCAGTGGCTTGGGTGAATCCTGCTTGTCGGTCATAGGCGAACCTGTCCTTCGTACACACGTACTGCGGGTCCGGTCATCATAACGGGCTGGCCGGGGCCTGCCCACTCGATGCTCAGTTTGCCGCCGGGCAGTTCGATCTGCACCGGTGAGTCCATCCAGCCCTGACTGATTGCCGCCACTGCCGCTGCGCAGGCGCCGGTACCGCAGGCCTGAGTTTCCCCGGCACCGCGTTCCCAGACGCGCAGCTTGGCGCGTTGGCGATCGAGCACTTGCAGGAAACCGACGTTCACCCGCTGCGGAAAGCGCGAATGGTGTTCGAGTGTTGCTCCGAGGCTGTGCACCGGTGCATTGTCGACGTTGTCGACGCGCAGCACGGCATGCGGATTGCCCATGGACACGGCAGCCAGCTCAACGGTCTGACCGTCGACGGCCACGCTGTAACTCAGTGCCTGCTGCTCGGCCTGAAACGGGATATCCGCAGGCACCAGGCGCGGCGCGCCCATGTTGACGCTGATCTGCCCGTCGTTGCGCACGTCGAGCTCGATGATGCCGCCCTTGGTTTCCACGCGCATCTGCTTCTTCACGGTCAGGCGCTTGTCCAGCACAAAGCGGGCAAAGCAGCGCGCGCCGTTACCACACTGCTCCACTTCCGAGCCGTCGGCATTGAAGATGCGGTAGCGGAAATCCACGTCCGGGTTGCTGGGCGGCTCGACCAGCAGCAGCTGATCGAAGCCCACGCCGGTGTGGCGATCGCCCCAGGCCTTGGCGTTCTTCGGCTGGATATGCGCATGCTGGCTGACTAGGTCGAGGACCATAAAGTCATTGCCGAGGCCGTGCATCTTGGTAAAGCGCAATAGCATCAGACTTACTCCGGCAGGCGGCTTTCGCCCGCAAAGAGTTCGCTGAGCGTCTCACGGCGACGCACTTCGAAAGTCTGTTCGCCATCTACCATCACCTCGGCGGCGCGGCCGCGGGTGTTGTAGTTGGAGCTCATGACAAAGCCATAGGCACCGGCCGAGCGCACGGCCAGCAGATCGCCCTCTGCCAGGGCCAGCTGGCGATCCTTGGCGAGGAAGTCGCCGGTCTCGCAGATCGGCCCGACGATGTCGTAGTTGCGCGTTGCGCCATCGCGCGGTTGCACGGCCACCACTTCCATCCAGGCCTGGTACAGGGCCGGACGGATCAAGTCGTTCATCGCCGCATCGACGATGGCGAAGTCCTTGTGCTCGGTGTGCTTGAGGTACTCGACCTGGGTCAGCAGCACGCCGGCGTTGGCGATGATCGAACGGCCCGGCTCGAACACCAGAGCCAGATCGCGGCCAGCAATGCGCTCACGCACGGCCTTTATGTAGTCGCCGGCCAGTGGCGGTTGTTCATCGCGGTACTGCACGCCGAGACCGCCACCCAGATCCAGGTGCTTGATGCGGATGCCGTCGGCGGCAAGTTGATCGATCAGCGCGAGCAGGCGGTCGAGGGCATCGAGGAACGGCGGCAATGTGGTCAGCTGCGAGCCGATATGGCAATCGACACCAACGACCTGCAGGTTCGGCAGGGCCGCGGCGCGGGCGTAAACAGCTGGTGCCTGCTCGATATCGATGCCGAATTTGTTTTCTTTCAGGCCCGTGGAGATATACGGGTGAGTGCCTGCGTCGACGTCCGGGTTGACTCGCAGCGAGATCGCCGCCGTCTTGCCCAGTTCGGCAGCGACGATTTGCAGGCGCTCCAGCTCGTCGGTGGATTCGACGTTAAAGCAGTGCACGCCCACTTCCAGGGCGCGGCGCATATCGTCACGGCTTTTGCCGACGCCGGAGAAGACGATCTTGCTCGGCTCGCCACCGGCGCTGAGTACGCGTTCCAGCTCGCCACGGGAGACGATGTCGAAGCCAGCACCGAGGCGCGCCAGGACATTCAGTACACCGATATTGGAGTTGGCTTTAACGGCAAAACACACCAGATGCGGCATGCCCTGCAGGGCATCGGCATAGGCGCGGTACTGCGCCTCGATGTGCGCACGCGAGTAGACGTAGGTCGGCGTACCGAAGCGTTGGGCGATGGCGGACAACGCCACGCCTTCCGCGAACAGCGCACCGTCGCGGTAGTTGAAGGCGTTCATAAGCTGTCCCTATTCGGTTTGCGCAGGCGCTGGCTGGCTTTCTTCCGGCAGGTACAGCGGGCCTTTCTGGCCGCAGCCAGCGAGCAGGGCGCTGACGGCAAGCATCGCGACAAAGGCAGTAAACAACCGCTTCATGGTGAAATCCTTGTAATAAAGCATGATTGCGCCGGAGTATACCGGCCCCCTGGCGCCTTGCCTATGCGCCGGGGTTCCCGTCTGGCGGGGCTTTGCCTGTATCTTTGGCGATGTCTTCGTACCCATTGCCAGTGATCAGGAGACTGGATGGACAACCCCGTACCCGTGAGTAGCTCGGTTTCCGTTGCCTATCTGCAAGGTTTGCTCGATTACCTGGCGCGCCAGGGCGTCGACAGCGCTGAACTGCTTGAGCGGGTGGAGCTCAGTCCGCAGCTTCTCGCCCAGCGAGATCAGCGCATCGCCGCCAGCACCTATCTGGAGCTGCTCGGCCATGGCGTAAGGCTGACCGGCGATGAGCAGCTGGGCCTGCATCTGGGCGAGGCGGTACGCCCCGGTTATTACGGCGTGCTCGGTTATCTGATCATGAGCTGCGCGACTCTCGCCGACGCGTTGCATCGTCAGGCGCGTTACGCCGCGTTGGTGGGTAATCTGGGCCAGGTCGATCTTGCCGATGAGCCACCGCGCCCAGGGCTGGAGCCGCAGGTGGCGCACAGTTGGCAGCCGTTGTTGCCGCAGCAGAAGCGTCAGCTCAGTGAGGAGACATTGGCCGGCTGGGTAACCTTCGGCCACTGGATCAGCGGCCTGGATATTCCACCGACCGAGGTGCGCTTTCAGCATGCTGCCCCGGCGGATACGTCCGAATATCAGCGGATCTTTCGCTGTCCGGTGCTGTTCGATCAGGCCGATAACGCTCTGGTATTCCCCAATCGCCTGCTCGCCACGCCGCTTGGCCAGGCTGATGCTCAGGTGCGCCTGACGCTCGATGCCTATGCTGATCGCCTGCTGGGCGAGATCCAGCAGGGCCATAGCGTGCTCGATCGCGCGCGCCTGGAGTTGTCCCGTCAGCTGCCGGAAGTCGGCGCCGACCTGCAGCAAATCGCCGCGCGTTTGGCGCTCAGTCCGCGTACCCTGCAGCGGCGTTTGCGCGAAGCCGGGTTATCCTTCAATCAGTTGGTGGATGAAACGCGCCAGCAGCTGGTGTTGCATTACCTGCGCGACCCGGCGCTGGAATTGGCGGAAATTGCCTTCCTGGTTGGCTTCAGCGAGCCTGGCTCGCTGGCCCGCGCGTTTCGCCGCTGGACCGGGCAGAGCCCGGGCGACTATCGCCGTAGTTTGAAAGAACATTAATCACTGCAGCCCTGGGAGCCTGTCGGACATAACACTGTTCTGCTGCGAAGAAGCCGGATTTGGCCATTTTTGCTGTTCTTTCTCGTTAAATAGCTCGCTATTCGCCTCGAAAGACCAACAAAACTGACTCGGTCCGGACTTTCCCTCGTCACGAACGGTCAAGCCCGACAGGTTCCTATACTTTTGCAGTCGCTGACTTTTTTGAGGTAAGTCGTAATGAGTTTGACCGAAGCCCGCTTTCACGATCTGGTCGATGCCACCCAGCAGGCGGTGGAAGATATTTTCGATGACAGCGACCTGGACCTCGATCTGGAAAATTCCGCTGGGGTGCTGACTGTGCGTTTTGAAAACGGCACCCAGCTGATCTTCAGCCGTCAGGAACCGCTGCGTCAGCTATGGCTGGCGGCGCGTTCGGGTGGTTTCCACTTCGATTATGACCAGGCCAGCGAGCGTTGGATCTGCGACAGCAGCGACGAGCAGCTGGGCGAAATGCTGGCGCGTATCACCCTGGAACAATCCGGTGCCGATCTTGAGTTCGAAGAGCTCTGACAGCGCGGGCCAGGAGGTCGCCTCGCCCTGTCGACGTCAGTGTTGTCTGGATGATCAGGATATCTGCCTGGGCTGCGGCCGCACGCTGCAGGAAATTCTCGACTGGGGCAAAGCCGATATGGCGGGCAAACGCAGCATCTGCGCGGCTGCCGAAGCGCGCTTGCAACAGCGTCGCGCGGCACCTTGACCGGGCGGTCTTGTTTATTTGACTAGCTGTGGTACGGTCAGCCCAAGCCTTGTAAAACCCCGTCTTAGTGATGGGGTTTTGCTTTTTTCACGATCCGTAAAGGGGACATACCCGCACCATGACCAGCGCACCTTCGCTCACCATCACCCGTCTTGACCTGCAGCGTCTGGAGCATATGCTCGACAGCCTGGACGACTTTGGTACCAGTGCCATCGCGTTGCAGGCCGAACTGGACCGCGCCGACGTGGTCGGCCATGACGAGGTGCCGGCCGGTGTGGTGACCATGAATTCGCGGGTGCATTGCCGTGAGGAAAGCAGCGGCAAGGATTACCACCTGACCCTGGTCTACCCGCAGGATGCCCGTGGTGATGGCTGTGTGTCGGTATTGGCGCCAGTGGGCACGGCCTTGCTGGGGCTGTCCGTGGGTCAGCATATCGACTGGGCTGCGCCTGGCGGCAAGGTGCTCAAGCTGACCCTGCTGGCGGTGGAATATCAGCCGGAAGCGGCGGGCGAATACAGCCGTGCCTAGTCTAGAGTAGAGCTACGCCAATCTCGGCATGGAGGCCGTATGTCCAGTCTGCCTATGTACTTTCCCCAGGGGTTTGACCTCTCGCGCGCGCTGCAATGCGCGCAGTTGGTCGGTTTCGCCTACGACCAATACAGCCAGTGGCAAGCTCAGCAGCGTCCGCGACGGCCCCAGGATTTCACCTGGCAGCCGCCTGCGTTGCCCGGCTGGGGCTTTTCCGCACCAATCTGGAGTGTGCTCAGCGAGCTGCGCTTTCTTAACGAATCGGAGCCCTTTGGCTTTGCCGCGCGTGACCCGCAGGGCGAGGTCTATCTGGTGTTTCGTGGCACCGATACGGTGCAGGACTGGCTGGACGATCTGGATGCCGATCAGCGCGCGTACCCCTGGCAAGCTGGCCTGGGCAATGTGCATGACGGCTTTCTCAAGCTCTATACGTCACTGCGCGACCAGGCCTTGCAGGCCGTAGATACTCAGCAGCCCAACGGGCCGCTGTGGGTGTGCGCGCACAGCCTGGGCGGTGCACTCTCCAGCCTGACCGTGCTGGATTTGCGTGAACGCTGGCCGGACTTGCCGCTGCAGCACTACAGCTTTGCCAGCCCGCGCCTGGCTGC
Organism: Pseudomonas anguilliseptica; assembly: GCF_900105355.1. Classification (NCBI taxonomy): domain Bacteria; kingdom Pseudomonadati; phylum Pseudomonadota; class Gammaproteobacteria; order Pseudomonadales; family Pseudomonadaceae; genus Pseudomonas; species Pseudomonas anguilliseptica. Next base: position 1,302,961 of record NZ_FNSC01000001.1, on the reverse strand, counting down.
CCCGGATTTCGCTGCACATTACAACGGGCTGCAGGTACCAACCTTCCGCGTGGTGAATGACAGTGATCTGGTGCCGCAGGTGCCGCCGGGCGTTACCGGCACGTGGCTGTACCAACACCTGGGGCTGGCGGTGACCTTCACGGCCAGTTACGCCTCGGTGGGCGACAATCACAGCCTGGCCGACTGCTACCTGTATGCGTTGCAGAACCCACAGGCGCCTATGCGTGGCTGACAGCTGTCAGGCCTTCTGCAGCGCTTGATTAAGCGCTGCTTCCAGGCGGCTCTTGTAGCGCAGGTAATGCACGCTCTGCATATGCCCTTCGCCGAGTACCCCCGACAGGTCGAGGTCGGTGATATAGCAGGGGTAGCGCGCCATCGCGGCGTTGCGCGAGGATGTGCTGGGCGACCGCGGCGAACAGGTCGCCGGCGTATTCCAGCTCGGAAAATTCGCGGTGATTGCAGTACAGGGTGACATGTGAGCGCTTGCCATCTGCCGGCTCGACGATGGCCTGCACGTCATAGAACGGGTGGCTGATCGGTGACAGCGGCGGTGGCCGGCGCTCCAGGCGCTGAGCGCGCTGGGGCGCGTCCGGCAGCACCTGATAATACAGCACCTCCAGCGGCTGATGCGCCGGCAGATTATCCAGTGGCAGCAGGGCATTGCGCCGGTACAGCACCGACTGCAGAAAGCGTTGCAATGGGGTCAGCAGGCTCTGTTCATCACGGAACGGCATCTGCTGGCGCCACAGCGCGTTGTGCTCGTCGAGCACACTCAGCTCGGCCGTGGCGCTGGCTTCGTTCAGCCGGTAGAACACCTGAATGCACTGCGGCCGCCCCACGGGCAGGATCAGCGCCAGGTCTTCGCCTTCCAGGGCGCTGCGGTCCAGATGCAGCTCGCTGTAGCCGGGCAACACCTCGCCCAGGTGGTCAATCAGTGTGGGCAGGTCTTTCAGGCTGGTGTGGCTGACGTGGCCGGGTTTCAGTTCGAGCAGGTGGTAGTGCTGTTTGATCTGCAGCAGGTAGCGGTTGGCCTGTTCGCTGCTGAAGCTGCCGAGGGTTTCGCGGAACAGCTCTTCAACCCGCTCGGCAATCGCCGTGGCGCGGTTGCGACAGAAGCAACGCACCCGCAGGTTGGGCTTCTTGCCGCTGGCGGGCAGGCTGTTGAGAAAGTCGCGCAGGCAGTCGAGCAGTGCATGCGGGCCGTCATAGCGGGTCACCAGCAGTTCGTTCCAGCTGTTCAGGGTGACCTGGTCAATGGTCAGAATCAGGTTTTCGCGTACCCCGGAATAACCCAGGGCATCGGTGCGCTCGGTGGTCATGTGCATGTTCATCTGGCTGAACTGCTTGAGCGGATCGATGCCGACATTGACCAGTAGCATCACTTCACCGGGCACGCTGGCGCTGAGCAGCGCCGCTTCGTCAACTGCCGGCAGAGGCAGCGGCACCACCTGCTGCAGGCTGCTGAGCAGATTGGATAACTCGTATTCGCTCAGGTCGCTGCTGCCTGGGTGCAACGACAGCCGCGTGCTGTTGTCGATTACGCCGTTGCGCTGGCACCAGGCGAGCAGCTCGATCAGCTCGCGCGAGCGCTTGAGCGGCGAGAAGTCTTCCAGATCCTGAGCGTTGACGCTGCCGCTGTAGAGCGCCCACAGCGTTTCATCGGGTTCATCCGGGCTGGGGCTTTGCGCCAGCGTCAGGGTGTCTTCGGCGAGGTCCGGGGCGATGCCCGGGTTGATAAATTCGATCTTCCCGGCCTTGCGCTCGAAGGCGGCGTACAGGCGGCGGCCGAGGATGCCCAGGTCGCGGCTATTGAGCGAGCTGCCGGCATGTTCGCTGCGGGCGAATTCGGAGAGAAAGCGATAGCTGTAGGTCAGCTCGTTGACCAGCATGCGTCGTTCGGCACTGACCTGGCGCACCTTCCATTGGCTGCGGCTGTCGAGCATCGCCAGCTGGCGGCTGTCCCAGTTCCAGTCGCGGGTCAGGCGCTCCAGCAGCAAGCGCTGCCAGCTCTTGCGGTTGTTGCGCGGCGGGCGGCTGAGCTTCTTGTCGACCTTGAGGTACAGGCAGCGGCGGATCAGCTCCAGGCGCTCGTGCTCGCCGCGGGCATTGAGGTACTCCTCCAGGCGCCGGTAGACCACGATATAGGGGTCGAGCTCATCGACGTCCAGGCGATTGGCGAACACCGCCTGCTTGAAGCGCAGCGATAGGCATTCGACCTTGGGGTGTTCACTGGCGTAGACCTCGGTAAGCAGCAACTTGAGCACCGACTTGTAGGGTGACTCGATGCCCTTGAACAGTTGCCACATACCGGCGCCGATAAATTCTTCCGGCGGGATGCGCGCCAGGTGGCCGAGGTCGAGCACGTCCTCGGCGCGGATAAAACGCTTGGCCAGCAAGGTGCTGGTGTAGTGCTGGTAGCGCTGCTCTTCATACACAGGCACCAGCCACCACAGTGGCGTGCGCCCGCCGAGCCAGATGGCGGTGCGGTAGAACTCGTCGAGCAGCAGGTAATGCTGGGTGGTGCCGCAGTCGTCCGAGGTCAGCTGCGCCTCGCGTTCGCCCTGGGTGAAGCGCGCCGGGTCGATCAGAAAGAAATGCGCCTCGGCACCGAAGGTGGCCGCCCAGTTTTCCAGCAGTGCGCATTTCTTGTTCAGTTCATGCAGCTGTTGCGGGCTCAGGTCGCTGGCGTGGCAGACCCAGAAGTCCATGTCGCTCTGTTCAGCCTGGGCCACGGTGCCCAGGCTGCCCATCAGAAACAGGCCGTGGATCGGCAGCGCCTGCTTGCCGCGATAGGGTTTGTAGGCGAACGAGCGGGTCAGGCGTTGCACTTCGGACAACAGTTCGTCGTCCGGTTCGAAGCCGCTGAGGCCGGCCGGAGTCAGCCCGGAAACGTAGCCCGGCAGCAGCGGATGATTGACGTGAAACAGTAGCGGCAACAGCTTGAGGACCAGCTGCTGGCGTGTCGACAGTGCCTGCATGGCTCGTTGCAGACGGCTCTGGTTGAGTGTGAGGAAGCGCGCACGCAGCTGCGTCAGTACCTTGCGGTCGATACCGTCTTCAATGTCCGGGCGAATTTCCTCAGTACGACTCATGCTCAGGCTCTGCAGGGCGGTGCGTGATCATGCCTTGCCAGGTGGCTGGCGGACGGCTGCGAATACAGGGTTATCGCCTGCGTCGCGGACAGCTTGAGGATGCCGCTGCAACGCAGGCTAGGTTGGCTTGGAAACGGTTTCGATCGCGCACTAGTTGGCGAGATTTGCGGGCGCTTCTCAGGCCGCTTCGGTCACATTGAGAATGGTCAGCAGAACTTGCGCGTGTTCGGCGGCGTCGAGCCCCAGGCTGGTCAGATAACCGCCGTCTGGCTGGTTGATCAGTCCTTTGTCGTGCAGGCGTTGGGCGGCGGCAATCGCCGAGGGGGTGGCAGTGTGGTGAACCTTGATTCCTTCCTGAGTGGTGCCCAGGTTGAACAGCGCGAGGATTTCCAGTTCGGCAATCAGTTCAGGGGTAAAGGCCATAAGTACTCCAGCTTCTTGTTTTAGTGAGCTGCGGCCGGCGGCGGCAGCACCCGCTGCGGTAAATCGGCTGAAACAACAGGCAGCCTGCGAAGGCAGTGTAGTGAAGCGCCAGGCAGTCTGCTGTGACTTGATGCTGCCAGAAGTTGGCGTGCTGCGGGGTAAATTTTTCCGCGCCGTTTACGGCGCCTGTTCGGGCAGCTCGGGCAGGGCGCGCAGGCCTTGCTCATAGCGGGCGAGATCAAACGGACGCTCATCGCGCAACATGACCTCGATTTCATCAGACAGCACCAGGGCCATCAGCTCGATGATCTCTTCGCGCTCGTAACCGACCAGCGTCAGCTTGTTCAGTACAGCTTGGACAAAGGCCGGCTCGCCGGCCTCCAGCTGGTTTTCGATGGCCTGGGTCAGGGTGCCCTGGGCGAAATCTTCGTCGTCTTGCTCGCTCATATGCTGCTCCAAAAGAGTGCGGCTTCAGCCTTGGGCAAAGTCCAGCAAAGCCTGGCCGGTAAGGCGGTAGGTGGTCCATTCGTCCTGCGGGCGGGCGCCGAACGCCTGGTAGAAATCAATGGCTGGCTGGTTCCAGTCCAGCACGGCCCACTCGAAACGGCCACAGCCTTTGTCCACGGCCAGCTGCGCAAGGTGGCGCAGCAGCGCTTTGCCGGCGCCCACGCCGCGCTTTTCCGGGCTGACGTAAAGATCTTCAAGGTACAGCCCGTGCTTGCCCAGCCAGGTCGAGTAGTTGAAAAAGTAAACGGCATAGCCAATGGGTTGGCCGTCATGCTCGCAGATCAGGGCGCGGGTGCTGCTCTCTGGGCCGAACAGGCTTGCCTCGATGCCGGCAGCGCCGGTCTGCACTTCATGCTCGGCTTTCTCGTAGATCGCCAGGTCGGTGATAAAGCGCAGGATCAGAGCAGCGTCAGCGGCGGTGGCGGGGCGGATATTCAGGGACATGGGTACTTAGCCGTAGAGAAAAACCAGAGCAGTCAGCGGCAGGCCGACTACACAGAGAAAACCGAAGACGCTGACCCAGCTGCAGCGCGGGCCCAGTGGATCGGCCACGCGCAATGGCAGGCGCGGATAGCGGCCCAGCGTCAGTAGGCGCAGCACCAGCCAGCCGCTGGCGTAGAAGAGGTAGCCAAACACCAGCTCCAGTACGACCTCCGCCAGGACAGCCAGGCCGCGTAGTAGCAGCTCGAACATGGGACGTCCTTTCCCTTGTGAGTTGATGATCAGCGCGTCGCCAGCAGTTCTTTGCCGCGTACAACCGCTGCGCGTACTTGGTTCGGTGCGGTGCCGCCGATATGGTCGCGGGCGTTGACCGAGCCTTCCAGGGTCAGTACGGCGAACACGTCCTGCTCGATCTGGTCGCTGAACTGGCGCAGTTCTTCCAGGCTCATCTCGGCCAGGTCCTTGCCGGACTCGACGCCGTACTTCACCGCATGGCCGACGATCTCGTGGCAATCGCGGAAGGGCAGCCCCTTGCGCACCAGGTAGTCGGCCAGGTCGGTGGCGGTGGAGAAACCGCGCAGCGCCGCTTCACGCATGATTGCGTGCTTGGGCTTGATCGCCGGGATCATGTCGGCAAAGGCGCGCAGCGAGTCGCGTAGGGTGTCGGCGGCGTCGAACAGCGGCTCTTTGTCTTCCTGATTGTCTTTGTTATAGGCCAGCGGCTGGCCTTTCATCAGGGTCAGCAGGCCCATCAGCGCGCCGAATACCCGGCCGGTCTTGCCGCGTACCAGCTCTGGTACGTCCGGGTTCTTCTTCTGCGGCATGATCGAGGAGCCGGTGCAGAAACGGTCCGGCAGGTCGATAAACTGGAACTGCGCGCTGGTCCACAGCACCAGTTCTTCGGAGAAACGCGACAGGTGCATCATGGCAATCGAGGCGGCGGCGCAGAATTCGATAGCGAAGTCGCGATCCGATACGCCATCCAGCGAGTTGCCGCCTACTGCGTCGAAACCCAGCAGTTGTGCGGTGATTTCACGCTGAATCGGGTAGGTGGTGCCGGCCAGGGCCGCCGAGCCCAGTGGCATGCGGTTGGTGCGTTTGCGGCAGTCGACCAGGCGCTCGTAATCGCGCGAGAGCATTTCGAACCAGGCCAGAAGGTGATGCCCGAAGGTCACCGGCTGCGCGGTTTGCAGGTGGGTGAAGCCGGGCATGATGGTTTCCGCTTCACGTTCGGCCTGCTCCAGCAGGCCCTGCTGCAGGCGGGTGATCTCGGCCAGGATCAGGTCGATCTCGTCGCGCAGCCACAGGCGGATATCGGTGGCCACCTGGTCGTTACGCGAGCGGCCGGTGTGCAGCTTCTTGCCGGTGACGCCAATGCGATCCGTGAGTCTGGCCTCGATGTTCATATGCACGTCTTCCAGATCGACGCGCCAGTCGAACTGGCCCGCTTCGATCTCGCTCTGAATCTGCGTCAGGCCGGCGATGATGCTATCGCGCTCGGCGTCGCTGAGCACGCCAACCTTGGCCAGCATGGTGGCGTGGGCAATGGAGCCCATGATGTCGTGGCGATACAGGCGCTTGTCGAATTCGACGGAGGCGGTAAAGCGGGCAACAAAGGTATCGACTGGCTCGCTGAAGCGGCCGCCCCAGGATTGGTTGGTTTTTTCAGTGCTCATGGGCTTCGCTCGGCTGGTGCGCTAAAACGGGCTGGCCGCGCTGGGGCGGCCGGCAAGACGGAAAAGTGCGCCGATAATAACAGGCTGGCCGGCAAATTCGCCGCGTCGCTTTGTCGGTGGGCGCAGCTAGGCTGCAGTAGAGCAATGTTGCGCCGTTCACAGATTTATCGCGGCGGGCGCATTTCGGTGCTTTATTTTGCCCGGTCGCAGCTGTCTATCTTGCTACTGGCGCGGGTCACGCGGAAACTGCGGCGATGAAAATAAAAAGCGCTTTATCAGAAAAACAACCACCACTGGTCGATGACTTCTTCGTGCCCGAACTCTGCCAGCCAGAAGCCCTGTTGAGCATGGTCCTGCTGGCTGAGCTGCTGGTGCTGGTGCTGGTGCTGTCCGAACCCATGCTGCCGGGCTTCGACTGGGTACGTCTGGCACTGACCTCATTATTCGTGCAGTGGATCGTACTGCTCTCGGCCGCCGTGCTGTGCCGCCTGCGCCCGTTGATGGCGCGCATGCCCGCAGCGACGGCCGGCGCCTTGTGCTGCGCGATTGTGGTTACCCTGAGCCTGATCTGTACTGCTGTGGCGGATTATTACGAGCTGGGCGGGCCGCTGCCGCGTACTGGCGAGGTCAACCTGTACCTGCGACATGCCTTGATCAGTTTGATCATGTCGGCGTTGTTGTTGCGCTATTTCTACTTGCAGAGCCAGTGGCGCAAGCAGGAGCAGGCTGAATTGCGTGCGCGCATCGAATCGCTGCAGGCGCGTATCCGTCCGCACTTCCTGTTCAACAGTCTGAACAGCATCGCCAGCCTGGTGGTGGTCGACCCGTACAAGGCCGAGCAGGCAGTGCTGGATCTCTCCGACCTGTTCCGCGCCAGCCTGGCCAAGCCCGGTAGCCTGGTGCCCTGGCGCGAAGAGCTGGAGCTGGCACAACGATATTTATCGATTGAGCGCTATCGGCTCGGCGAGCGTCTACAGTTGCAGTGGGAGATTGTCGATGTGCCGGACGATCTGCCGATTCCACAACTGACGCTGCAACCCTTACTGGAAAACGCTTTGATCTATGGCATTCAGCCGCGCATTGAGGGTGGTCTGGTGCGGGTCGAGGCGAGTTATCACGAGGGGGTATTTCAGCTGTGCGTGAGCAATCCATACGAACAACTAGGCGAGGAACCGCCCTCGCGCGGTACGCATCAGGCGCTGACCAATATCGATGCGCGGCTGGTGGCACTTTTCGGGCCGCGTGCCAGTCTCAGCGTAGAGCGCCGTGACGGACGCCACTTCACTTGTCTACGCTATCCTTGTGCGAGACCCAAGCAGGAAGCCCGTGCATTATGAATGTCCTGATTGTCGATGATGAACCCCTGGCCCGAGAGCGCCTGAGCCGCATGGTGGGCGAACTCGATGGCTATCGTGTGCTTGAACCTGCAGCCAGCAACGGCGAGGAGGCCTTGAGCCTGATCGACAGCCTGAAGCCGGATGTGGTGCTGCTGGATATCCGCATGCCGGGCCTTGATGGCCTGCAGGTGGCAGCCAGGCTGTGTGAGCGCGAGGCGCCGCCAGCCGTGATTTTCTGCACCGCCCATGATGAGTTTGCCCTGGAGGCCTTCCAGGTCAGCGCTGTGGGTTATCTGGTCAAGCCGGTGCGTGCAGAAAGCCTCAGTGAGGCGCTGAAGAAAGCCGAGCGGCCCAACCGTGTGCAACTCGCCGCCCTGACCCGTCCTGCCGTAGACAGCGTTGGCGGCCCACGCAGCCATATCAGTGCACGCACCCGCAAAGGCATCGAGCTGATTCCGCTGGATCAGGTGATCTACTTTATTGCCGACCACAAGTACGTAACCTTGCGCCACGCTGGCGGCGAAGTGCTGCTGGATGAGCCGCTGAAAGCCCTGGAAGACGAATTTGGTGATCGCTTTGTGCGCATTCACCGCAATGCGTTGGTTGCTCGTGAGCGTATCGAGCGCCTGCAGCGCACGCCGCTCGGGCATTTCCAGCTGTTCCTCAAGGGTATGAACGAGGAAGCATTGATTGTCAGCCGTCGGCATGTGGCCGGCGTGCGCAAGCTGATGCACAACCTTTAAGGCTCTCGGGCAGCCCGGATGACTCCGGGTTGCAGGCCTGATCCGGGTCAGCCTGTTATTATCCCCGGCAGTTCGTTTTCTGGAATTGCCCATGTCTCGCGAAATCCGCATCGCCACCCGTAAAAGTGCCCTGGCCCTGTGGCAGGCCGAACACGTCAAAGCCCGCCTGGAGCAGGCGCACCCTGGTCTCAAAGTCAGCCTGGTGCCTATGGTCAGTCGCGGTGACAAGCTGCTCGACGCGCCGCTGGCGAAGATTGGCGGCAAGGGGCTGTTTGTCAAAGAGCTGGAAACCGCGATGCTGGAGAATCAGGCCGACATCGCCGTGCATTCGATGAAGGATGTGCCGATGGACTTCCCCGAAGGCCTGGGCCTGTACTGCATCTGTGAGCGGGAAGATCCGCGCGATGCCTTTGTGTCCAACACCTATGCCAGCCTCGATGCCTTGCCTGCCGGTAGCGTGGTCGGCACTTCCAGTCTGCGCCGTCAGGCCCAGCTGCTGGCGCGCCGGCCAGATCTGAAAATCCAGTTCCTGCGTGGCAACGTCAACACCCGCCTGGCCAAGCTGGATGCCGGTGACTACGACGCCATCATCCTTGCCGCCGCCGGGCTGATTCGCCTCGGTTTTGCCGAGCGCATTCGCTCGTCGATCAGCGCTGAAGACAGCCTGCCGGCCGGTGGTCAGGGCGCGGTGGGTATCGAATGCCGCACAGCCGACAGTGAGATCCATGCTCTGCTGGCACCTCTGCATCATCACGATACCGCGCTGCGGGTGACCGCCGAGCGCGCCTTGAACAAGCACCTGAATGGCGGCTGCCAGGTACCAATTGCCTGTTACGCAGTGCTTGAGGGCGAGCAGCTATGGTTACGCGGCTTGGTCGGTCAGCCGGATGGCGGTTTGCTGCTGCGGGCGGAAAACCGTGCTCCGTCAGCACAGGCTGAGCAGTTGGGGGTGCAGGTCGCTGAAGCCCTGCTGGCCCAGGGCGCTGCGGCCATTCTGCAAGCCGTATACGGCGAGGCCGCTGCCGAGTGATGGGTTGGCGTTTGCTGCTGACGCGACCGGCCCAGGAATCGGCGGCGCTGGCAGCAACCTTGGCCGAGCACGGCATCTACAGCAGCAGCTTGCCGCTGCTGGCTATTGAAGCCCTGAGCGAAAGTGCCGAGCAACGCGCCGCGCTTGCTGATCTGCAGCGCTACTGCGCGGTGATCGTGGTGAGCAAGCCGGCGGCGCGGCTGGCGCTTGATCTGCTGGATCGCTACCAAACCCCAGTGCCTACCGAACAACCCTGGTTCAGCGTCGGCGCGGCCACGGCGCAGATTCTCCGTGGGCATGATCTGCAGGTGTATTACCCGGAAGAGGCTGATGACAGCGAGGCGCTGCTCGCCCTGCCGCAGTTACAGCAGGCACTGACGGCGGCCGCCAGCCCACGGGTATTGATCCTGCGCGGTGAGAGTGGCCGAGAGTTACTGGCCGAGCGCTTGCGCGGCCAAGGCGTGCAGGTGGACTATCTGCCACTGTATCGCCGGGTACTGCCGGATTACCCGTCCGCAGCACTGATCGAGCGGATTCAGGCGGAACGCCTGAACGCTCTGGTGGTCAGCAGTGGACAGGGCTTTGTGCATTTGCGCGAGCTGGCCGCTGAGTCCTGGGCCGAACTGGCTCAACTACCCTTATTTGTACCCAGCCCGCGAGTTGCCGAAATGGCCCGTGCGGCCGGTGCGCAATTTGTTGTGGACTGTCGTGGCGCGAGTGCCGCGGCGTTGCTGGCGGCCTTGCAGACGCAACCTGCCCCGATCTCTGACGCAAAGGATGGATACGTGAGCGAAGCAACTACTCCGAAAGAGCAAGGCCCGAACGATCACGCCGTAAAACAACCCGAACAGGCACCGCTGGATACCGCCGCTGCGCTGCCGGCTACGCCGCCTGTCGCGAGCCAACCGGCTTCGCGTGGCAACGGTCTGGCTCTGCTGGCCTTGTTGGTCGCTGCTGCTGGCGCCGGTGCGGGTGGTTGGGGGCTTTGGCAGTTGCAGGAGGCGCGCAGTGAAGCGCAAAGCCTGGCGCAGACTGGCAAGAAATTAGAGGTGCGCCTCGATCAGCTGCCAAGTGTCGAGGAGTTGGAAACCCGTCGTCGTCTGCTGGCCCAGCTGCAGGGCCAGCAGCAACTGCTCAATCAGCGTCTGGAAACCGTACTGGGTGCCAGTCGTCAGGACTGGCGCCTGGCCGAGGCCGAGCATCTGCTGCGCCTGGCCAGCTTGCGTCTATCTGCTTTGCAGGACATCAACAGCGCCACCGCACTGGTGCAGGCCGCCGATGAAATCCTACATGAGCAGGATGACCCCGCCGCATTTGCCGCCCGCGAGCAATTGGCCATGAGCCTGCAGGCACTGCGTTCGACCGCCAACCCGGACCGTACCGGGCTGTTTCTGCAGCTCGGCGCATTGCGTGAGCAGGTGGCGCAACTCAATGCCCAGGCGCCTAGCTTCAGCGCTGACGGTGGCGTACTCAGCGAGCTGGCCGATTCAGGAGTGGTTGAGCAGCAATGGTGGCAGCGTGGTCTGCAGACCTTGTCGGAATACTTCCGCATTGATTTCAACGCCGACCGCAATATCCGCCCCGTGCTCGCCGGCCAGAGCCTGACCCAGGTGCGGCTGTCCCTCAGTCTGGCGCTGGAGCAGGCCCAGTGGGGGGCGTTGCATGGTAAGAGCGAGGTCTATTGCCAGGCCTTGCAGCAGGCACGTGAAGTGCTGGATGCACACTTCGATGTGGATAACCCCAATAGCCGCGCCCTGAGTGCGCGCATTGATGAGCTGGCCGAGCGGCCGATTGCGGTGACGCCGCCGGACCTCAGCCCGACGCTGAATGCCGTGCAGGCATACATACAAGCCAAACAGACCGCGCGCAGCCAGCAGAAGGTCGAGGCTGAACCTGCCGCCGCGCCCAGCGATGATGTCGAGGCGCAACTGCAGGAGGCGCTGCAATGAAGCGCATCTACTGGTTGCTGTTGGTTCTGGCGATCGTTGCCGGCGTCGCCAGCCTGGTGCTGTTCGGTCTGCCGTTGGCCGAGCACAAGGGCTATGTGCTGATTGCCTTCCAAGGCTTTCGTTATGAATCCAGCCTGTGGGCCTTTGTCGCCTTGGTGCTGGTGCTCTGGCTGCTGGTTTATCTAGTGCGTTTGAGCGTCCGGCTGTTGGTCACATCCGGCGGCCTGCTCAATCCCTGGTCACGTCTGCACAACCGTCGCCGCGTACGGCTGGCGTCCGAGCAAGGCTTTCTCGACCTTGCTGAGGGTCGTTGGGCGCGCGCCCTGCGTCATCTCAAACAGGCGGCCAGCAGCTCGCCGCAGCCCTTGAGTTATTACCTGGGCGCCGCACGCGCTGCACATCAGTTGGGGCATCACAACGACAGCGACGACCTGCTGGAGCAGGCACTCAACCGACAGCCGCAGGCGGAACTGGCAATTGCCCTGCAACATGCCGAACTGCAACTGGCGCGCGGACAGACCGATGCGGCGCTGGAGACTCTGCAAGCCATGCGTTCGCGTCATCCACACCATCACCTGGTGTTGCGTCAGCTGCAGCAGCTCTACCTGCAGTCGGGCGATTGGTCGGCACTGCTTGGGTTGCTACCTGATCTGCGCAAGGAGAAAGCTCTGGGCAATGCCGAGCTGAGCGAGCTTGAGCGTCAGGCGTGGCGTGGACGCTTGCTGCAGGCTGCTCAACCGATTGACGGCGACGCGCAGGCGGCGCTGCTGGCGTTGCAGCAAGTCTGGCAGGCCATGTCGACGGCGCAGCATCAGGTGCCCGAGCTACTGGCGGTGTATGCCGAGCAACTGCGTCAACTGGGTGCCGAAGGCGAGGCGGAAGAGCTGCTGCGGCATTTCGTGAAGCAGCATTACGACACCGCTCTGGTGCGTCTATACGGCTTGCTGCATGGGCGTGATCTGGGTAAGCAGTTACAGGCGGCCGAGGGCTGGTTGAAGCAACATCCACAAGATGCCGGCTTGCTGCTGACGCTGGGGCGGCTGTGTCTGCACAGTCAGTTGTGGGGAAAAGCCAAGGATTACCTGGAAAGCAGTCTGGTTTTTCAGCGTCATCCAGAAACCTGTGCCGAGCTGGCGCGTTTGTTGGCACAACTGGGCGAGCTGGAGCGTAGCAACAGCCTGTGTCAGGAAGGCCTGCGCCTGCTTGATGCGCGGTTGTGTACGCCAGTTTTGCCAGCAGCGATTTGATTTAGCCGCTTCTTGAGGTGCTTATGCGGACACTGTTGATCTGTTGTCTGGTAGCGCTGCTGGCGGGTTGTGCCGGCCCGCAGGTGAATGAGTATGTCAGCGAGCAGCCTCGCCTGGAGTTGAGCGATTACTTCAATGGAGAGTTGCAGGCTTGGGGCATGTTCCAGAATCGCTCCGGCGAGGTGGTCAAGCGTTTCCATGTGGCCATGACCGGCACCTGGGGCGGTGATGTAGGCGTGCTCGACGAACGCTTTACCTACAGCGATGGCAGCACCGAACGGCGCGTCTGGACCCTGACCAAGCAGGCCGACGGCAGTTGGCGTGGTACTGCGGGTGATGTGGTTGGGGAAGCCGTCGGTGAAGTTGCCGGTAACGCCTTGCACTGGCGTTACCAGCTACGGCTGAAGGTCGATGACTCAACCTATGTGGTTGATTTTGATGACTGGATGTTCCTGATGGATGGCCAGGTGATGCTCAATCGGGCGCGTATGTCGAAGTGGGGCATTGACCTTGGCCAGGTCACCCTGAGCTTTTACAAGCCTGCGGCGGCTGAGAAGGCTGAGTAGGCGCCGGTTAAACGCTTGTATGAAATTTTCTCCAACGCTACCTTGAAGGCCTAAGCCAGCGGGAATAATCTGGCCCTCAGATACCGCCGGAAAGTTGCCGTTTCACGGTTGTCTTCCCAGACCTTGCACGGGCTGACAAAAATCTGTCTCGATGCGGGCGTACAACACTAATAGCAATAGGGAAGTAGAGGTCATCATGCTCGAGAGTTGTCAGAACGCCCAGGAGCGTTGGGGTGGAGTTCACCTGCTGATCGACCGTTGGCTGCAAGAGCGCAAAGAGCTGGTTCATGCGTATGCCGCCATCAACAATTCACCGCAAGCACCGAGCGCTAATGCCGAGGCATTGCAGCGTTTCTGCGAGATCCTTGTCGATTACGTATCCGCTGGCCACTTCGAGGTCTACGAACAGTTGACCAGCGAAGCCAAGGCCTTTGGTGATCAGCGTGGTCTTGATCTGGCCAAGCAGATCTACCCGCGCATCGAGGTGATTACCGAAGTGGCGCTGGCCTTCAATGACCGCTGCGACAATGGCGATTGCCACGACTCGGTATCCCTGCTGGATGAGCTGAAACGCCTCGGCCAGTTGCTGCACGAGCGCTTCGAGCTGGAGGACTGCCTGATCGAAGTCCTGCATAACGCCCATCAGGAACAGGCAGCCCCGGCTCTCTGATGAACTGACTCGTTACTCCTTGGTGTCGAGCAATTCCAGCTCGAACACCAGGGACGAGTAGGGTGGAATCAAATCCCCCGCCCCTTCTTCGCCATACGCATGAGCCGACGGAATCACCAAGCGCCACTGCGCGCCCACTGGCATCTGCTGCAGCGCACTGCGCCATCCGGCGATCACACTGTCCAGGCGAAACCACTGCGCGGTCTGGCTTTCGTCAAACTGACTGCCATCTGCCAGAAAACCTATATAGCGCACCTGAATGCGGCTCTTCGCGCCGGGCTTGCGGCCGCTGCCTGCGCGCAGCTCCTGCATCAGCACGCCATCCTGCAGTACACGTACGCCGGCCTTGGCCTTCTCCGTGGCGAGAAAACGCTGCTCGGCTGCCTTGGCTTTTTCAATGCGTTCCGGGGCGCTGGCCAACTGCGCTTCATGTTCGGCCAGCAGGCTTTCGATGCGCTTGGCATCCAGCGCCAGCGGCCCGTTGCGGTAGGCCTGGCGCAGACCGTCGAGCAGGGCTTGCAGCTCCAGATCCGGTACTTCGTCACGCAGCCGCTCACCGAGTTTTACCCCCAGGCTATAGGCCAGGTCGTGGGAATGCTCATGCGCTTGAGACAGAGGCGCGAGCAGGCAGAGTAGTAGCAAGGCGAAACGTGGCATGGGTGTTCTCCGGCCTAAGGTGCGCCGATTATGCCAGCCAGGCTCGCAAGCTCAATGCGTGAGGTGGCAAGGCGGGCAAAAGGAGGTCTAGTATGACGCCATCTTCATCCGCCAGGAGGCGAGTCATGTCGGCTACAAAGAATGCAAAGAAGAAATCAGTGAGTACTCCGCTGCATCTGCTGCAGCAACTTTCCAGCAGCCTGCTTGAGCATCTTGAAGATGCTTGCACACGCGCTTTGGTTGATGCCGAGAAGCTGCTCGCCAAGCTGGAAAAGCAACGCGGCAAGGCCCAGGAAAAGTTGCACAAAGCCCGCAGCAAAATGCAGGATGCCGCAGTCGCCGGCAAAGCCAAGGCCCAGGCCAAAAGCAAAGATGCCGTGGCAGAACTGGAGCAGCTGCTCGATACCCTGAAAGACCGTCAGAGTGAAACCCGCAGCTATATCGCCAACCTCAAGCGCGATGCACAGGAAAGCCTGAAGCTGGCCCAGGGCGTCGGCAAAGTTAAAGAAGCCGTAGGCAAAGCGCTGGACAGCCGTTCGGCCAAGGCCGCTGCGGTCAAACCGGCTGCCAAGCCAGCCGCAACGAAGGCCCCGGCCAAACCCGCTGCCAGCAAGCCAGCGGCTAAACCTGCCACTAAAGCTGCTGCGCCAGCCGCCAAGGCTCCGGCCAAAGCTGTCAGCAAGGCTCCCGTCGCGGCCAAGCCAGCAGCCATGCCGGCGGCGAAGAAACCAGCAGCCAGCGCAGCCAAGCCTGCAGCTAGCAAGCCGGTGGCGCAGCCTGCCAAGGCAGCGGCTAAACCTGCGGTGAAAAAGGCTCCAGCGGCTAAGCCCACCAGCAAGCCTGCGGCCAAGCCAGCTGCAAAACCTGCGGCCAAGCCGGTTGTGAAGAAAGCTGCCGCTAAACCGGCTGCCGCCAAGCCAGTAGTGGCTAACGCCCCGGTTGCCGATGCGCCTGCTACATCTGCCGGCAGCAATGGTAGTACCCCGCCAAGTGCTGTTTAAGCGCTGAGCTGTGCCGCCGCGATGCGCAGCGTTTGCAGCGCATCGTGGTTGCTCGGCTGGGGAGCCAGGCTTTCCAGCCAATTCAGCGGTGCGTTCTCCGCGTTGCTCGGCCAGTCTTGAGTACAGGCCGCCAGGCGCTCCAGCTGCTCGCGTTCTGCGGCCAGCTCCAGCTGTTTGACCTGCTCACGTAATTGCACCAGGGCGTTATCGCGCTGCGCCGGCTCACGCCAGCTCTGCCGCAATTGGCGCAGCGGCACCACCACCTGCTGTTGCCAGGGCTGCGCGATATTGCGCAACGCTTCGCTGCGCTCGTTACTGCAGATAATCTGCCGGCGTTCCAGCCAGGCAGCGCAGAGCAGCAGGCACACATCAGCTCCCTGCGTTTGCAGCAGCAGGCACGCGGCCTCGACGCCAGGGCGTTGATACAGTGCTTCGGCGAATCGCCACAGGTCAGTAGGCATGGTGCTTTCCGGGTTTCACTAGGGTCTATTCCCCTTTCATTCACGGCCGCGCCGGAGCCTGTTTTTACGCGAGGCAAGGCACGAGACACGAAGTTTGGTTGTTCCAAATGAGTGTCGAGAAACGCAGTATCGCGCAAAAACAGGCCCGGCCCTTTGGGTTGCGTGGGAAATGGCCCCCGCTGTTGTTGCAGGACTTGGCAAGGGAATGACGCATTACTTGCGTCCTGCGCCTAACCGGGGGCCATTTTCCGCAGCAACGCGGCTCGCGATGAAACGGGAACAGACCCTAAGGATCCTCTGAAGTAGCCATGCGTTTCAGGCCGACTTCAGCCTCCGCTGATTTTGAAAGCGGAAAATCGATCAAAAACGATCATATCATCCGCTTATTTTTGTGTTTTTAGCCGCCGCGAGCACCTCGCGGCGGCTATTGCCCATATTACGGGCGCACCTCTCCTGCAGTTGCCAGTAAATGTCTGCGTGCCATCCACAGGTTCGACAGCGCAAACAGCGTGACCAACTGCGCCGTGTTCTTGGCCAGGCCGCGGAAGCGCGTCTTCACATAGCCGAACTGCCGCTTGATCACCCGAAACGGGTGCTCGACCTTGGCGCGCACCTGGGCTTTGGCCTTCTCGATCTTGCGCTTGGCTTTGTATAGCGCGCTGCGCTTATCGAGTTTCTTGTAGGTGCTGCGGCGTGCCGCCACCTGCCAGATAACCTTCCGACCCTCATACTCCGGACGCTTTTCCACACCGGTGTAACCTGCGTCGGTACAAACCACGTTCTCGTCGCCATGCAGCAGCTTATCCACCTGGGTGACGTCCGCCACGTTGGCCGCCGTGCCCACCACGCTGTGCACCAGTCCAGACTTGTCATCCACACCGATGTGGGCCTTCATGCCGAAGTAGTACTGGTTGCCCTTCTTGGTCTGGTGCATCTCCGGGTCGCGTTTACCGTCTTTGTTTTTGGTCGAGCTGGGCGCATTGATCAACGTCGCATCGACGATGGTGCCCTGGCGCAGGGACAGGCCGCGATCCCCCAGGTAGCCGTTGATCACAGCCAAGATGCCAGCCGCCAGTTCGTTTTTTTCCAGTACGCGACGGAAGTTGAGGATGGTGGTTTCGTCAGGGATACGCTCCAGGCTCAACCCGGCGAACTGCCGCAGAATGGTCGTTTCGTACAGCGCCTCTTCCATCGCAGGATCGCTGTAACCGAGCCAGTTTTGCATCAGATGAACACGCAGCATCGCCATCAACGGGTACGCCGGGCGACCGCCTTCACCCTTGGGGTAATGTGGATCGATCAGGGCAATCAAGCCCTTCCACGGCACCACCCGATCCATCTCGATCAGGAACAACTCTTTGCGGGTCTGCTTGCGCTTGCCGGCGTACTCGGCATCGGCGAAGGTCATCTGCTTCATCGGAAAACTCGGTGGGTGGCGTCCGGGCATTTTGCCAAAATCAGGAAGACTTATTCAGAGTTTCCCTAAAGGGACTCTGGTAGACTCCGCCGCCATTATGATCCGACTCCAGAACCTGACTTTACAGCGTGGTCCTCAGCGTCTGCTAGAAGACGCCGAGATGACCCTGCACCCCGGCCACAAAGCCGGCCTGATCGGCGCCAACGGTGCCGGCAAATCCAGCCTGTTTGCCCTGTTGCGTGGCGAGCTGAGTGCCGACGCGGGCGATTGCCTGATTCCCGCCGATTGGCGCGTGGCGCATATGCGTCAGGAGATCGACGCGGTCGAGCGCCAGGCGGTGGACTATGTGCTCGATGGCGACGTACGGCTGCGCCGCGTGCAGGCCGAGTTGGTGCAAGCCGAAGCCGCCCATGACGGCGCCGCCGTGGCGCGGTTGCACACCGAACTCGATACCCTCGACGGCTACAGCGCCGATGCCCGTGCGCGCAAGTTGCTCGCCGGCCTGGGTTTTGACAGCGCGCAGATGGATCGCCGCGTCGGTGATTTTTCCGGTGGTTGGCGCATGCGTCTGAACCTGGCGCAGGCGTTGATGTGCCCGTCTGACTTGTTGTTGCTCGACGAGCCGACCAACCACCTCGACCTCGACGCGATTCTCTGGCTGGAAAGCTGGCTGAAAGGTTACCCCGGTACCTTGCTGCTGATCTCCCATGACCGCGATTTCCTGGATGCCGTAGTGGACCACGTTGCCCACCTCGATCAGCAGAAACTGACCCTCTATCGCGGTGGCTACTCGGCCTTCGAGCGCACCCGTGCCGAGCGTCTGGCGCAGCAGCAACAGGCGTACGAGAAGCAGCAGGCGCAGCGCGCGCACATGGAAAAATACATCGCCCGCTTCAAGGCCCAGGCCACCAAGGCGCGCCAGGCGCAGAGCCGGATCAAGGCGCTGGAGCGCATGGAAGAGCTGTCGGCAGCGCACGTCGATTCGCCCTTCGACTTCAGCTTCCGTGAGGCGGACAAGATCTCCAGCCCGCTGCTCAGTCTTAGCGAAGGTCGCCTGGGCTACGGCGACAAGGTAGTGCTGGAGAAGGTCAAACTGAGTCTGGCGCCTGGTGCGCGCCTGGGCCTGCTCGGGCCGAACGGCGCGGGCAAATCGACCCTGATCAAGAACCTGGCGAACGAGTTGCAACCGATCAGCGGCCATCTGCAGCGCGGCGAGAACTTGGTGGTCGGCTATTTTGCCCAGCATCAGCTCGACGCCCTGGATGACAAGGCCAGCCCGCTGCTGCACTTCCAGCGCCTGGCGCCGACCGAACGCGAGCAGACCCTGCGCGATTTCCTCGGTGGCTTCGATTTCCGCGGCCCGCGCTGTGACGAGCCGGTGCTGAATTTCTCCGGCGGTGAGAAAGCCCGTCTGGCCCTGGCGCTGATTGCCTGGGGCAAGCCCAACCTGCTGCTACTCGATGAGCCGACCAACCACCTCGACCTGGAAATGCGCCTGGCGCTGACCATGGCCCTGCAGGAGTTCAGCGGCGCAGTGGTAGTGGTGTCCCACGATCGCCACTTGCTCAAGAGCACCACTGACGAGTTCCTGCTGGTCGCCGATGGTCAGGTGCAGCCGTTCGATGGCGATCTGGAAGACTACGCCCGCTTGCTGGTGGATTACCGCACGCGGCAAGCACCGGCGAGCAGTGGCGAAAGCAATCCGGACAAATCCGACAAGCGTGTGCAGCGCCAGGCCGCAGCGGCCTTGCGTCAGCAGTTGGCGCCGCACAAGCGTGAAGCCGACAAACTGGAGAAAGAGCTGGGCCAGTTGCACGAGAAGCTCGCCGCCGTCGAAGCGCGCCTGGGCGACAGCGGCATCTACGAAGCCGCGCGCAAGGACGAGCTGCGTGACGCCCTGGCCGAACAGGCCAAGCTGAAAAGCCGTGAAGCCGACCTGGAAGAGCGCTGGATGCTCGCGCTGGAAACCCTCGAAGCCCTGCAAGCTGAGCTGGAGGCCGCCAGTTGAACATCACCCTGCCGACCCTGGAGTGGCTGATGACCTGGCAAGAGCCGTTGCTGCGCGCCGGCCAGGTGATCCTGATTGTGCTGCTGGCCTGGCTGTTTCAGCGCATCCTCACCCGTGGCATCACTCGCCTCGGCAACCGCTACCCGCAGTTGCCGGCCGAATTGCTGATGCCGCTGCGCGGCCTGCTGCGCTGGTTGGTGCTGGGTAGCGCATTTATGCTGGTGCTGGAGCGCCTGGGTGTTTCGGCGCAGGTGCTGTGGACGGCACTCACGGGTTTTGCAGCTGTGGCAGCGATTGCCTTTTTCGCCATCTGGAGCGTGTTGTCGAACATGTTCTGCGCGCTGTTGATCTTCGCTATGGGGCCGTTTCGCCTTGGCGATTGCGTCGAGGTGCTGGAAAGTGCCGATAAGCCTGGCGTGCGCGGTCGAGTGGTGGCGATCAATCTGTTCTACACCACCCTGGAAGACCTCAGCGGTGATGCGCCGGGAGCCTGGGTACAGATTCCCAATAGCCTGTTTTTCCAAAAAGCCGTGCGCCGCTGGCGCAATGGCGAACTCCCTACGCCGCGTAATTCCGAGGGTTAAGCAATTATGGAATGGTTGGCCAGCCCTGAACTCTGGGTCGCGTTTCTGACCCTGACTGCCTTGGAAATTGTCCTGGGTATCGACAACATCATCTTTATCTCGATTCTGGTCAGCCGCCTGCCCAAGCATCAGCAACCCAAAGCGCGCTTCTTCGGCCTGGCGCTGGCGATGGGCACACGGATTCTCCTGCTGCTGTCGATCAGCTGGGTGATGCGCCTGACGGCCGATCTGTTCCATGTGTTCGACCAGGGCTTCTCCGGGCGTGATCTGATCCTGTTCTTCGGTGGTCTGTTCCTGTTGTGGAAGAGCACGGCGGAGATCTTCCACAGCCTGGAGGGCGAAGAAGAAGCCCAAGCCGTTGGCGGCAAGACCTATGGCTTTATGGGCATCATCGTGCAGATCGCGATCAGCGACATCGTCTTCTCCCTGGACTCGGTGATCACCGCGGTCGGCCTGGTCGACAACGTGCCGGTGATGGTTGCGGCCATTGTGATTTCGGTGTTCGTGATGATGCTGTCGGCTGGCACCATCAGTGATTTCATCGACAAGCACCCGAGCCTGAAAATCCTCGCCCTGTCGTTCCTGATCGTGGTCGGTACCGTGTTGATCGCCGAAGCCTTCGAGGTGCATGTGCCGAAGGGTTATGTGTACTTCGCCATGGCCTTCTCGCTGGCGGTGGAAGCCGTCAACATCCGTATGCGTACGGCGCGTGCCCGCGCGCGCAAGGAAGAAGAGCTGGAACCGGTACAGCTGCGTAAGGGTTCGCCGGACTGATGAGCCGGCTGGGCGAGTAACCCAACAAGGGGTAGGCTAGCGGCCTACCCCTTTTTATTTTCTGTTTGAGGTATCTGCCATGGCCCTGGAAACCTGGCTTGCGTTCTTTGTGGCCTGTTGGGTCATCAGCCTGTCGCCGGGCGCCGGGGCGATTGCCTCGATGTCGGCCGGGCTGCAATACGGGTTTGTGCGCGGTTACTGGAATGCCCTGGGTCTGCAGCTGGGCCTGGCTTTGCAGATCGCCATCGTCGCCGCTGGTGTCGGGGCGATTCTGGCGGCGTCGGAATTGGCCTTCAGCCTGATCAAGTGGTTTGGCGTGGTCTATCTGGTGTACCTCGGTTATCGCCAGTGGCAGGCGCTGCCCAGCGATATGACCACGCAGACCGAGCGCCCCATCGGTCGCCCGCTGACCCTGGTGCTGCGCGGTTTTCTGGTCAACTTCAGCAACCCCAAGGCGATTGTCTTTATGCTCGCGGTGCTGCCACAGTTCCTCAACCCGCAGGCGCCGCTGCTGATGCAGTACCTGGTGATGGGTGTGACCATGATCTGCGTCGACCTGATCGTCATGGCCGGCTATACCGGTCTGGCTGCCCGGGTGTTGGGCGCGCTGCGTTTGCCTCGCCAGCAGAAGCTGATGAACCGCACCTTTGGTGCGCTGTTTGTCGGCGCGGCGGCATTGCTGGCCAGCGTGCGCCGCGCGCCGGTCTGAACTGCGCGGGTATCGCTACCAGGGAATCGGCTGGCCGTCCCAGCCCCAGAACGTGCCGGTCTGCGCCGGGCCGTGCTGTTCGATCTGCGCCAGCAGGCATTCGGCTGAATAGCTCGGGCTAAACAGCTTGTCAGCGGGCACATTGGCCTGAAAGGGTTTCGACAGGGCGGTGTCAGTCGTACCAGGGTGCAGGCTGAGTACGCAGCTGTTGGGGTTCATCCGGCTCAACTCGATGCTCGCGGTGTGTAGCAACTGGTTCAGCGCGGCCTTGCTGGCGCGGTAGCTGTACCAACCGCCGAGGCGGTTGTCGCCAATCGAACCTACCCGCGCCGACAGCGCCGCCACCGTGCAGGCATGCTGGCCGCGTAGCAGTGGCAACAGGTGCTTGAGCAGCAGAATCGGTGCAAAGCTGTTGCGCTGAAAGGTTGCCAGCAATCCCTCAAGCGTGATCTGGCTAAGGCCCTTCTCGGCTTTCGCCGCGCCGTCCTGCAGCACGCCAACCGTGCACAGCAGCAGATGCAGGCGCGGGATGGCGGTGCGCAAATGCGCGGCCAGCTCGCTCAGCGCCTGTTCATCGCATACATCCACATCCAGACAGTGCAGGCGTTGACTATATTGCGCTTGCAGCTCAGTCAGGCCGGGCGTCTGACTGGCCTGGCGGGCGATGGCCCAGACCCCGGCGACATCGGCACGGGCGAGCAATTGTGCGGTCAATGCCAGGCCGATCCCCCGGCTGGCGCCGCAAACCGCAACATGCGCCGGTTCATCCAGGCGTTGCCAAAAACTCATCGCATCACTCCTGTGCTGTTGCGACGATCCGTCGCGGGCCATGGTCGATCAGTGGTTGAGGAAAGTCGTTAGGAGGGTAACAATCGAATGTCATCCATTCGTATTTGGGATCAACTCCTATATGTCTTCCGTATTGCGTTTCTGCAGCTGGTTGCTGGTGCCCGTGCTGGCACTGTGCAGCCTGGCTGTTATGGCCGAGCCCATCGAGGGCGCGGCGCAAGCGTTGCATCTGCTCGGTTACCTGGGCGCTGACTACCCGGCCACCGTGGCCAATGGTCAGGTGATCGACTCCAGCGAGTACCGTGAACAGCTTGAGTTTCTTACTGTACTGCAAGGGCTGATCGTTGCGCTGCCGGCGCGTAGCGAACAGGTCGAGCTGGAGCAGGGCGTTGCCAGTCTGCGCCAGGGCATTGAGCGGCGTGTCGAGGGTAGCCAGGTTGCTCAGCAGGCACGGCAGTTGGCCGCAACCCTGGCCAGCGCTTATGGCGTCAGCCAGACCCCGGCCATCACCCCCGACCCCAGCCGTGGCGCGCCGCTGTTCGCCCAGCACTGCAGCGTCTGCCATGGCGACAGCGGTGCGGGTGATGGGCCGGCGGGCATCAGCCTGGAGCCGCCACCGGCCAATCTGCGCGCCTTGGCGCGGCTGAATCGATTGAGCCTGTATGACCTGTTCAACACCATCGGCTTGGGCATCGACGGCACCGATATGGCGGCTTTTGCCGATCAGCTGGATGAGCGTAAGCGCTGGGACCTGGCCAGTTATATTGCCGGCTTCAGTGCCGAGCCGGTTGCTGCCGGTTCGCCGTTTACGATGGCGGTGTTGGCCGGTACAACCCCGGATGAAGTTCTCGCCGCGCAGGGCGAGGAAGCGGCTGCGCGCTTTCGCGTCCAGCGGGCTCAGCCACCGGTGTAGCAGCGCGGCCCGCTGCAGTTGATCGAACACACTCGCGCGACCCTGGAGCAGAGCCTGGCTGCCTACCGGGCAGGCGATCATGAGCAGGCCTATGACTTGTCCGTCGGCGCTTATCTGGAGGGCTTCGAGCTGGTCGAAAGCGCCCTGGATAACCTCGACTCGGTGCAACGCAAGACCACCGAGCGTGCGCTGATGGCTTACCGCCAGGCATTGCAGGATGGCTTGTCGGTGCCGCAGGCGGCGCAACGGCTGGAGCTGGCCAAGGCCGAGCTGGCGACCTCGGCCGCCTTGCTCGATAGCGACGGCCTGTCGAGTTCGCTGAGCTTCTTTTCCAGCCTGCTGATCCTGCTGCGTGAAGGACTGGAGGCGATTCTGGTGTTGGCGGCGATTCTCGCCTTCCTGCGCAACACCGGTCAGCAGCAGGCGGTGCGCAGTGTGCACATCGGTTGGGGCCTGGCACTGTTAGCCGGGGTGGCCACCTGGGCGCTGGCGGCCTACCTGATCGACGTCAGCGGCGCGCAGCGTGAACTGCTGGAAGGCGTGACTGCGCTGTTTGCCAGCGTGATGGTGCTCTGGCTCGGGGTGTGGATGCATGACCGCCGGCATGCGGCGGCCTGGCAGGACTACATCAAGAGCAGCCTGGTCGGTGGCGGTGGGTGTTTCGGTTTTGCCGTGCTGGCGTTTTTCTCGGTGTATCGCGAGTTGTTCGAAGTCATCCTGTTCTATGAAACCCTCTGGCTGCAGGCCGGCCCGCAAGGCCACGGTATGGTCCTGGCCGGCGCGGCGGCCGCGCTGGTGCTGCTGCTTGGCTTGGCCTGGGTGATCCTGCGCGGCTCACGCAAACTGCGGCTGGCGACCTTCTTCGGCGCCAATGCCGTGCTGCTCTGTGTGCTTTCGGTGGCGTTCGCTGGCCACGGTGTAGCGGCGTTGCAGGAAGCCGGGGTGCTCGGCACGCAACCGGTAGCCTTCTTCGAGTTCGACTGGCTGGGCATCCATGATGACGCCTACAGCCTGGCGGCGCAGGCCACGGCCCTGGTGGCCATTACGCTGCTGTATGGGCGTAGCTGGTTGGGCGAGCGTCGCCGTCTGATGCAGGCTTGACGCACAGCGGCTGCCGGCATGGCTTACCATGCCGGCTTTGTTGCGTCTGGAGAGTACCGGGTGATGCGAGTCTGGATTGATGCTGATGCCTGCCCCAAGGCGGCCAAGGATCAGGTGGTGAAGTTCGCCTTGAAGCGGCGCTTCGAGGTGCTGCTGGTGGCGGGCCAGGCGCAAATCAAGCCGGCCTACAGCTGCGTACGGCTGATCGTGGTGCCCAGCGGCCCGGATGCGGCCGATGATTACCTGGTGGAGCATGCGCTGCCGGGGGAGCTGGTGATCTGCAGCGACGTGCCGCTGGCCGATCGCCTGGTGAAGAAGGGCGTGGCCGCGCTTGATCCGCGTGGTCGCGAGTTCGATGAGCGCAACATGGGCGACAAACTGGCCGTGCGTAACCTGTTTACCGAGCTGCGCGAACTGGGCCAGGTCGGCGGCGGTCAGCCGCCGTATGGCGAGCGCGACAAGCAGGCGTTTGCCAATTCACTGGATCGCATCCTCACCCGTTTGCAGCGGGCTTAGCCATTAGCCGCACAGATAAGTGCCAGTGCCGACAGCCACCAGGGTGCCGTCGTCGCTGTGCAGTTCGCTGCGCACCACCGCCACCTTGTTGCCGGTACGCAGCAGCACGGCGCTGGCGGTAAAGCGCTGGCCACGGCCGGGGCGCAGGTAGTCGATGCGCAAGTCGATGGTGCCGAGTTTGGACAGCCGCGTCATGCGTTCGGCACTGGACAGGTGCTGGTGTTTGTCGAATGCGCCGATCAGCGCCATGGCCCCGCCGGCTACATCCAGCAGCGAGGAAATCACCCCACCATGCAGAATGCCGTGAACGAAATTGCCGATCAGTTCGGGCTTCATCGGCAGGTGCATGGTTACGCGCTGGGCGCTTAGCTCATCCAGCTCGATACCGAGTACCTGATTGAACGGAATGCGCTGGAAGAAGCTGCTCACTGCTTGTTGCAGCTCGGCGGTCAGCTCGAAAGGGGAGTTGCTCATGGGAGTCGTGCCTGGGCGGATGGATGATCAACCTGCCGCACTGGGGCCGCTGTGACCAGTGGCGCGGCTGGAGTGCCGCGCGCATTGGCGTGATTGGCGTGCTATCGGCCGGCTGATCAGGCCGCAGAGTTAGGCCGGGTGGCTAAGCTCCAGCACCCGATCCACCAGCTTGTTGATCCCCGATGCGGCTTCACTGATCGATTGGGCGAGCATATAGGCCGGGGTGGTCACCAGCTTGCGTTGAGTATCTTCGACAATTTCGCTGACTTCGCACTCGTGATGCACCGCGCCCATCTGGGTCAGTGCGGCGGCGGTGTCGTGATCGTTGCCGATGGTGCAGACCACGCCTGGGCCGAAGATTTTCGCCGCCAGCGCCGGGGCGATGCAGATCAGGCCGACCGGTTTGCCCGCCTTGACGAAGGCCTGGGCGGCCGTCAACACATCCGGCTGCACCGTGCAGTTGGCGCCGCTGATGGCGAAGTCGGAGAGGTTTTTCGCTGCACCGAAGCCGCCGGGCAGGATCAGCGCATCGAAGTCGCCGACATGTAGGTCCTTGACGTCCTTGATCTGGCCGCGGGCAATGCGCGCCGACTCCACCAGAACGTTGCGCGTTTCATCTGTCTCGTCGCCGCTGTAGTGGTCGACCACATGCAGCTGCGGCACGTTGGGGGCAAAGCACTGCACCTGCGCGCCGCGCTGATCGAGGCGTAGCAGGGTGATCACGCTTTCATGGATTTCCGCGCCGTCATAGACGCCACAGCCGGAAAGAATCACCGCGACTTTCTTGTTCATCAAGTTCTCCTGAATAACCAGCTGTACCGAATTGAGTCGTGTCTTGTCGTCGCCTGAACCCTAATGTCGCCATATGCCACCCAGGTTGGCATGGCGCGCCGCGAGGCGGATTTGGCGCTGGGCTAGGATTTATTGAGCAATCCTAGCCGTTAGCCTCGTGCAGCGATATGGCGATTCTATGCAACCGGTGAAACCATGAATTACATCCTCTATGCCGTACCGTTCTTCTTTGCCTTGATCGCCCTGGAGCTGCTGCTCGACCGCTGGCGCGGGGTCAGCACTTACCGTTTCTCCGATGCCGTCAACAGCCTCAGTGCCGGGGTGCTGTCGACCACCGTGGGCCTGCTGACCAAGGCCGTCGGGCTGCTCACCTACACCCTGGCCTGGCAGCACATCGGCCTGTTCGAGTTGTCGGCCTGCAGCCTGTGGGTCTGGCTGTTCGCCTTCGTCCTCTACGACTTCTGCTACTACTGGAACCATCGTCTGGGCCACGAGCGCAACGTACTCTGGGCGGCGCACTCGGTGCATCACCAGAGCGAGGACTACAACCTCTCCACGGCGTTGCGGCAGACCAGTGCCGGTTTCATCTTCGGCTGGATCTTCTACCTGCCGATGGCGCTGATCGGTGTGCCGCCGCTGGTATTCCTTACCGTGGCAGCGCTGAACCTGCTTTATCAGTTCTGGGTGCATACCCGGCACATTCCCAAACTGGGCTGGTTCGAGTGGTTCTTTATCACTCCGTCTAACCACCGCGTGCACCATGCGCAGAATGCTGTGTATATGGATCGCAATTACGGCGGTGTGTTCATTCTCTGGGATCGCCTGTTCGGCACCTTTCAGGAGGAGCTGGATGAATATCCGGTGATCTTTGGTGTGACCACGCCGCTGGCCAGCTGGAATCCGCTGTGGGCCAATGCGCAGTTCTATGTCGCGCTGTGGCGTGACGCGGTGCGGGCCGAGTCCTGGTGGGACAAGCTGCGCATCTGGTTTATGCGTACCGGCTGGCGCCCGGCCGATGTTGCGGCCAAGTACCCGCAGAGCAAGCCGGACCTCAGCCAGTTCGTCAAATTCGACGTGCCGCTGAGCCTGGCGCAGAAACTCTATGCCGGTGTGCAGTTCAGCCTCTACGTAGTGGCGGGCACTGTGCTGCTGGGCATGGGCGAAGAACTTAACCTGACGCAGGCGCTGCTGGGCATCGTCTGGATGGCCGTGGGGCTGACGGTCATCGGCAGCTGGCTGGAAAACCGGCCAACGGCCAGGCGTTGGGAAATGCTGCGTCTGCTGCTCAACCTGCCCGCGGTCTGGCTGGCCCTGCAGCTTGGCCTGCTGACCGCTCAGCCACTGCTCTGGGCGCTGCTGCTCGGTTACAGCCTGCTCAGTGCCGGTGCGCTGTTCTGGACCCCGCGCGGACATACTCCCGTGCCTGCTTAGGTAGAGACAGCAGCTGGGCTCGATAACGGTGGACAGGCGCAGGCCTGCTCCACCGTTATGCGTTTAAGCCTGGCGATTCGGGCTACCTGCCTGCTTTTCCGGCATATCCTCGCGTCGGTCGTGGCGCTATGCTTGCTGGGCTTGCGGCAAGCGGTCGCAGCGCTGTCGTGCGTTGTCATACTTTGGTCATAATGGCCGCTTATAACTGTCACACTTGCCCGTTGCTACGGGCTTCGGAGCCTGCCGTGAGCTTTACCCCCGCCAATCGCCTGTTTCCCGCCACTCGCCTGCGTCGCAACCGCCGTGATGACTTTTCCCGACGTCTGGTGCGGGAAAACCGCCTGAGTGTCGATGACCTGATTCTGCCGGTGTTCGTCCTCGACGGCGAAAACCGCCGCGAAGCGATTGCCTCGATGCCGGGTGTCGAGCGCCTGTCCATCGACCTGCTGCTCAAGGAAGCCGAGCACTGGGTGGCCCTGGGCATTCCGGCGTTGGCGCTGTTCCCGGTAACGCCGCAGGAGAAGAAATCCTTGCTGGCCGAAGAGGCCTGGAACCCGGACGGCATCGCCCAGCGTGCAATCCGTGCCCTGCGCGCCAAGTTCCCCGAGCTGGGGGTGATCAGCGACGTGGCGCTGGACCCGTTCACCACCCATGGTCAGGACGGCATCCTCGATGAGTCGGGCTATGTGCAGAACGACATCACCGTCGATGCCCTGGTCAAACAGGCGCTGTCGCATGCCGACGCCGGTGCCCAGGTGGTCGCGCCGTCGGACATGATGGATGGCCGCGTGCAGGCGATCCGCGAGGCGCTGGAACTGGCCGACCACAGCAATGTGCGGATCATGGCCTACTCGGCCAAATACGCCAGCGCCTACTACGGCCCGTTCCGCGATGCGGTGGGTTCGGCAGCCAATCTGGGCAAGGCCAATAAGGCCAGCTACCAGATGGACCCGGCCAATGGCGATGAAGCGCTGCATGAAGTGGCCGCCGATCTGGCCGAAGGCGCGGATATGGTGATGGTCAAGCCGGGCATGCCCTACCTGGACATCCTCTGGCGGGTCAAAGCGGAATTCAAAGTGCCGACCTTTGTCTATCAGGTCAGCGGTGAGTACGCCATGCATATGGCGGCTATTCAGAATGGTTGGTTGGGCGAGGCGGTGATTCTTGAATCACTGACTGCCTTCAAACGTGCGGGTGCCGATGGCATCCTGACTTATTTCGCCGTGCGCGCGGCAGAACTGCTGAAGCAGGGGCAATAGCCCCGCCAGGACTTGGTAATGAACACCGAAGGACTCAGTACCCCTGAATTGCAAGACGCCCAGCCGGTCGTCGACGAGGTTGTAGCCGTGGAAGTGCCTGTCATCGAAGCCCCCGCGCCGGTCGCTCCAGCGCCTGTGGTGATCCATAACCTGGATGACAGCAGCCTGTATATCCACCGCGAGCTGTCCCAGCTGCAATTCAATATCCGCGTGCTAGAGCAGGCGCTGGACGAGTCCTACCCGCTGCTGGAGCGGCTGAAGTTCCTGCTGATCTTCTCCAGCAACCTGGATGAGTTCTTCGAGATCCGTGTTGCCGGGCTGAAGAAGCAGATCAACTTCGCCCGCGAACAGGCGGGTGCCGATGGCCTGCAGCCGCATCAGGCGCTGGCGCGGATTGCCGAGCTGGTTCACGAGCAGGTGGATCGCCAGTACGCGATCCTCAACGACACCCTGTTCCCGGCACTGGCCAAGCACAACATCAACTTTATCCGTCGGCGCTTCTGGACGGCCAAGCACAAGGCCTGGGTACGCCGCTATTTCCGCGACGAGATCGCGCCGATCATCACTCCGATCGGCCTCGACCCGACGCACCCGTTCCCGTTGCTGGTGAACAAGAGCCTGAACTTTATCGTCGAGCTGGAAGGTATCGACGCCTTCGGCCGCGACTCCGGTCTGGCGATCATCCCGGCGCCGCGTCTGCTGCCGCGGATCATCAAGGTGCCGGAGGATGTCGGCGGCCCTGGCGACAACTATGTGTTTCTCTCGTCGATGATTCACGCCCACGCCGATGACCTGTTTCAGGGCATGAAGGTCAAGGGCTGCTACCAGTTCCGCCTGACCCGTAACGCCGATCTGTCGGTGGACACCGAGGACGTCGAAGACCTGGCCCGCGCCCTGCGTGGCGAGCTGTTCAGCCGCCGTTACGGCGATGCGGTGCGCCTGGAAGTGGTCGACACCTGCCCACGGCCGCTGCTTGATTACCTGCTCAAGCAGTTCAGCCTGACCGAGGCCGAGTTGTACCGGGTCAATGGTCCGGTCAACCTGACCCGGCTGTTCAGCATCACGGGTCTGGAAAGCCATCCGGAGCTGCAGTACACGCCGTTCACTCCGGTGATTCCCAAGTTGCTGCAGAACGCCGAGAACATTTTCAGCGTGGTCAGCAAGCAGGACATCCTCCTGCTGCATCCCTTCGAGTCGTTCACCCCGGTGGTCGACCTGCTGCGCCAGGCCGCGAAAGACCCGCACGTTCTGGCCATCAAACAGACCCTGTACCGCTCCGGGGCCAACTCGGAAATTGTCGATGCACTGGTGGAAGCCGCACGTAACGGCAAGGAAGTCACCGCAGTGATCGAGCTGCGTGCGCGCTTCGATGAAGAGTCCAACCTGCAACTGGCCAGTCGCCTGCAGGCCGCCGGCGCGGTGGTGATCTACGGCGTGGTGGGTTTCAAGACCCACGCCAAGATGATGCTGATCCTGCGTCGTGAGAACGGCGAGATCGTCCGCTACGCTCACCTTGGCACCGGCAACTACCACGCCGGCAACGCCAAGCTGTACACCGACTACAGCCTGCTGACCGCCGATGTGGCGTTGTGTGAGGACGTGTCCAAGCTGTTCAGTCAGCTGATCGGCATGGGTAAGACCCTGCGCATGAAAAAGCTGCTGCATGCGCCATTCACCCTGAAGAAGACCCTGCTCGACATGATTGCCCGCGAAACCGCGCTGGCAGCTGAGGGCAAACCGGCGCATATCATCGCCAAGTTCAACTCGCTGACCGATCCGAAGATCATCCGCGCGCTGTACAAGGCCAGTCAGACCGGAGTGAAGATCGACCTGGTGGTGCGTGGCATGTGCTGCCTGCGTCCGGGCATTGCCGGCGTCTCGCACAATATTCAGGTGCGCTCGATCATTGGCCGCTTCCTCGAACACACGCGGGTGTTCTATTTCTCCAATGGCGGCGAGGAGAAGATCTACCTATCGAGTGCCGACTGGATGGAGCGCAACCTCGACAAGAGGGTCGAGACCTGTTTCCCGGTGGAAGGCAAGAAGCTGATTCTGCGGGTGAAGAAGGAGCTGGAAAGCTACCTGACCGACAACACCCAGGCCTGGGTGCTGCAGCCGGACGGGCGTTATCTGCGTGTCAGCCCAAGCGGCAACCAGAACCCGCGCAGCGCGCAGGCTGGCCTGCTGGAGAAGCTCACCGCACCGCTGATCAGCGCCCGCTAAGCTGGGCTGCTGACATCTCGCTGAATTGCCCTCTGCCAATTTGGGGGAGGGCGTGAGCATCAGCTCACACTCAGTTCAATCCCGATACGCTTGAGCCACTCCGCTTCCTGAGTGAAGTCGGCCTGGGTTAGCGGGTTGCTCTCCAGCCAGCCTTCAGGGAACTGAATCTCCAGGCGCTGTTCGGCCGCTTTGAGCAGCACGTTGGGCATTTCCTGGCTGCCACGGATGTGGTGGAACAGGATGGCAAAGCGCAGCAGCACACAGAGGCGGATCAACTTGATGCCTTCGGCGCCGAACTCGGCAAACTTGTCCTTGGGAATATTGCGCCGGTGGCCGCGCACCAGTAGGGCGAGCATCTGCTGATCCTGACGCGAGAACCCGGACAGGTCCGAGTGCTCAACCAGGTAAGCGCCGTGCTTGTGGTACTGGTAGTGGGCGATGTCCAGGCCCACTTCGTGCACCTTGGCCGCCCAGCTGAGCAGCTCGCGGTGCCAGTCGTCTTCCAGTTGCCAGTCGTTGGCGACTTTCTCCAGCGCCGCGAGCGCCTTGCTCTCGACCCGTGCGGCCTGCTCCAGATCGACGTGGTAGCGCTCCATCAGCGAGCTCAGGGTGCGTTCACGCACGTCCTCATGCTGATGACGGCCGAGCAGGTCATACAGCACGCCTTCGCGCAGCGCGCCTTCGGAATGGCTCATACGCTGGATGTCGCAGGCGTCGAAGATCGCTTCGAGAATCGCCAAGCCCGCCGGGAAAATCCCCCGGCGATCCGGCTTGATGCCGTCGAGGTCGAGCTTTTCCACCTCGCCGATCTTGAAGACTTTGCGCTTGAGCCAGGCCAGGCCCTCGGCGTTGACCTCGCCCGTGCCCAAGCCGGCGGCTTGAATGGTCAGGCCGATGGCCTTGATGGTGCCGGATGCGCCCACCGCATCTTCCCAGCCCAGGCGGCGCAGGGCGTGCTCGATACCCATGATCTCCAGGCGCGCCGCCGTGTAGGCCTGGGCGTAACGCGCCGGGGTGATCTTGCCATCCTTGAAGAAGCGCTGGGTGAAGCTCACACAGCCCATCTGCAGGCTTTCACGCAGCAGCGGCTCGAAGCGCTGGCCGATGATGAATTCGGTACTGCCGCCGCCAATATCGGCGACCAGGCGCTTGCCTGGGGTGTCGGCAATGCTGTGCGACACGCCGAGGTAGATCAGCCGCGCCTCTTCGCGCCCGGAGATGACCTCAACCGGGTGGCCGAGAATTTCCTCGGCGCGGCGGATAAATTCGCCACGATTGCGCGCCTCACGCAGGGCATTGGTGCCCACCACGCGCACCGCGCCTTCCGGCAGGCTGGCGGTCAGCTGGGCGAAACGCCGCAGGCAATCGAGCCCGCGCTGTATGGCCTCTTCGCTAAGCAGGCGCTGCTCGTCGATACCGGCGGCCAACTGGACCTTGTCGCCGAGGCGTTCGAGGATGCGGATCTCGCCGTGATCGGCTTTGGCCAGCACCATATGGAAGCTGTTGGAGCCCAGGTCGATAGCTGCAATCAAGGGAAAAGACTCGGCAGGGGTATGCGGCATGGCAGAACCATCTCAATGCGGAACCGCGTCATCGTGCCACGATAGGCTGGCCCCGCCAACGCATACTGATGTCGCAGGTACCGGCCAAACCGGCTGTTCTCTGGTTCGTCCGGTGGCTGGCCAGGGTTTGCCGGCCGTCTGAATAAATTGTGACGCAGGCAGTTGCGTGGCTGGCTTGTGGTCAGGCCATAGAGAAGCTCAATTGCCATCGCCTTCCTGTGAGGGAAAAGCCGGGCTATGATGTCGGCCATCTTTTGCTTACGAACTCGGAGACTTTCCATGAGCGAATTCATCACCAATGTCAGCGATGCCAGTTTCGACCAGGATGTTCTCCAGGCCGAAGGCCCGGTGCTGGTCGACTACTGGGCTGAGTGGTGCGGCCCGTGCAAAATGATCGCCCCGGTGCTCGATGAGATCGCTCAGACTTATCAGGGCAAACTGAAAGTCTGCAAGCTGAACATCGATGAAAACCAGGACACTCCGCCGAAGTTCGGCGTGCGTGGCATCCCGACGCTGATGCTGTTCAAGAACGGCAATGTTGAAGCCACCAAAGTGGGCGCACTGTCCAAGTCGCAGCTGGCAGCCTTCCTCGACAGCAACATCTAAGTTGCGCTGAGCCGGCAACAAGCCCTCGAAGCCCTGCACATTGCGGGGCTTTTTTCTGTCTGGGCGCTGGACGTATGAATAAACCCGGTGTTACATTCGGCCTCGCTGCATTTTCTATGCAGCCCCCTGCAAGCCGTCGCCGACGCATTCCTATTCGAATCTTTAGATATACAAGCAGGCGATCAAGTCGCCTTCTCAGCGGCGCGGCCTCCCAAGCTAAATAGCTTATTCCCCTCCTTCATGATTACGTCATTCCTATGAATCTGACCGAACTCAAGCAAAAGCCGATTACCGAACTGCTGGAACTCGCTGAACAACAAGGCCTGGAAAACATGGCCCGTTCGCGCAAGCAGGACGTGATTTTCTCCCTGTTGAAAAAACACGCTAAAAGCGGTGAGGAAATCTCCGGTGATGGCGTGCTGGAGATTCTCCAGGACGGTTTCGGCTTTCTCCGCTCTGCGGATGCCTCGTACCTCGCTGGCCCCGATGACATCTACGTCTCGCCGAGCCAGATCCGCCGCTTCAACCTGCGTACCGGCGATACCATCGTCGGCAAGATTCGCCCGCCGAAAGAAGGCGAGCGTTACTTCGCGCTGCTCAAGGTTGACACGATCAACTACGACCGCCCGGAAAACGCCAAGAACAAGATCCTGTTTGAAAACCTGACGCCGTTGTTCCCTAACCAGCGTCTGGTCATGGAAGCCGGTAACGGCTCCACCGAGGACATCACCGGCCGGGTGATCGACCTCTGCGCCCCCATCGGCAAAGGTCAGCGCGGGCTGATCGTTGCACCGCCGAAAGCCGGTAAGACCATCATGCTGCAGAACATCGCGGCGAACATTGCACGTAACAACCCCGAGTGCCACCTGATCGTGCTGCTGATCGACGAGCGCCCGGAAGAAGTGACCGAAATGCAGCGCACTGTGCGCGGCGAAGTGGTGGCTTCGACCTTCGACGAGCCGCCAACCCGCCACGTGCAGGTTGCTGAAATGGTGATCGAGAAGGCCAAGCGCCTGGTCGAGCACAAGAAGGACGTGGTCATCCTGCTCGACTCCATCACTCGCCTGGCCCGCGCCTACAACACCGTAATCCCGAGCTCCGGCAAGGTGCTTACCGGTGGTGTCGACGCCCACGCCCTGGAGAAGCCGAAACGCTTCTTCGGCGCCGCGCGTAACATCGAGGAAGGCGGCTCGCTGACCATCATCGCCACCGCGCTGGTGGAAACCGGCTCGAAGATGGATGAAGTGATCTACGAAGAGTTCAAAGGCACCGGCAACATGGAACTGCCGCTGGACCGTCGTATCGCTGAGAAACGTGTGTTCCCTGCGATCAACATCAACCGCGCCGGTACCCGTCGCGAAGAGTTGCTGACCGCCGATGACGAACTGCAGCGCATGTGGATTCTGCGCAAGCTGCTGCACCCGATGGATGAGATTGCTGCCATCGAGTTCCTCACCGACAAGCTGAAAGCGACCAAGACTAACGACGAGTTCTTCCAGTCGATGAAGCGTAAGTAAGGCGTTCTTCGCCCTACAACAAAAGCCGGGTAAGCCCGGCTTTTGTGTGTCTGAAGGCTGGCTTTCCCTTCTGAAAGACCCAGTTCGGCGCTAAACTTTGCGCCCCTATTGCTCGGCCCGAAACGAGGCATCTGCATGCAGTATTGTGACCTGCGCGATTTTATTCGCGGTCTGGAGACGCGCGGCGAACTCAAGCGCATCCAAACGCCGGTTTCCCCTGTACTGGAAATGACCGAAATCTGCGACCGCACCCTGCGTAAAGCTGGGCCGGCATTGTTGTTCGAGAACCCCACAGGCTTCGATGTGCCGGTGCTCGGCAACCTGTTCGGCACGCCGAAGCGCGTGGCCTTGGGCATGGGCGCGGAAGAAGTCAGCGAGCTGCGTGAAATCGGCAAGCTGCTGGCCTTCCTCAAGGAGCCCGAGCCGCCGAAGGGCCTCAAGGATGCCTGGAATAAGTTGCCGATCTACAAGAAGGTGCTGAGCATGGCACCCAAGGTGTTGAAGGATGCGCCGTGCCAGGAAGTGGTCGAGGAGGGCGACGAAGTCGACCTCGGCAAACTGCCCGTGCAGACCTGCTGGCCCGGCGATGTTGGCCCGCTGATTACCTGGGGTTTGACTATCACCAAAGGCCCGAATAAAGAACGGCAGAACCTCGGCATCTACCGCCAGCAGGTGATCGGGCGCAACAAGGTGATCATGCGCTGGCTCAGCCACCGTGGCGGTGCGCTGGACTACCGCGAGTGGTGCCAGAAGTACCCGGATCGCCCCTACCCGGTGTGCGTGGCGCTAGGCGCCGATCCGGCGACCATTCTTGGCGCGGTTACTCCGGTGCCCGACAGCCTATCTGAATACGCTTTTGCCGGCCTGCTGCGCGGCCACCGCACCGAACTGGTCAAGGCCCGTGGCAGTGATCTGCAGGTGCCAGCCAGCGCCGAAATCGTTCTCGAAGGGGTGATCCATCCGGGCGAGACCGCGCCGGAAGGGCCGTACGGCGACCACACCGGCTATTACAACGAGGTCGATACCTTCCCGGTGTTTACCGTTGAGCGCATAACCCGTCGACAAAAGCCGATCTATCACAGCACCTACACCGGTCGGCCGCCAGATGAACCGGCGATCCTCGGCGTGGCGCTGAATGAAGTGTTCGTGCCGATCCTGCAGAAGCAGTTCCCCGAGATCACCGACTTCTACCTGCCGCCGGAAGGCTGTTCCTATCGCATGGCGGTGGTGACCATCAAGAAGCAGTACCCTGGCCACGCCAAGCGCGTAATGCTCGGTGTGTGGTCGTTCCTGCGACAGTTCATGTACACCAAGTTTGTTATCGTCACCGACGACGATATCAACGCACGGGACTGGAACGACGTGATCTGGGCAATTACCACGCGCATGGACCCCAAGCGTGACACGGTGATGATCGACAACACGCCAATCGACTACCTCGACTTTGCCTCGCCGATCTCCGGCCTCGGCTCGAAGATGGGGCTGGATGCCACCCATAAATGGCCTGGGGAAACCAACCGCGAGTGGGGCCGGGCTATCGTTCAGGATGAAGCGGTCAAACAGCGCGTCGATGCGCTGTGGTCTGAGCTGGGAATTGATTGATGAAAGTCACCCTGAACCCGTCAGGTGCCGTACTGGACGTGCAGCCCCGCGAACGCATTCTCGATGCCGCGCGGCGGCTGGGTTACGACTGTCCGCAGAGCTGCCGCAATGGCAATTGTCATATCTGTGCGGCGCTGCTGGTTGAAGGGCGTGTGCAGCAGGGTGGGGTTGAGCTGACTCACGGTGAGCTGTTCACCTGTCTGGCCGAGCCGCTGCAGGACTGCGTGCTGCACTGGGATGGCGTGCTCGCGCCGGGCGAGCTGCCGGTGCGTGAACTGGCTTGCCAGGTTGCTGCGTGTGATGAGCTGGGCGGCGATGTGTTTCGTCTGCGCCTGCAGGCGCCGGCCGGCAAGGCGCCGCGCTACCACGCCGGGCAATACCTGCTGCTGCAGCGTGATGGCGATGATTACGCGGCGTTCTCCCTGGCTTCGGCACCGCATCGCGGACGCGAGCTGGAGCTGCATGTACTGGCTCGTGATGACGCCACTGTCGAACTGATTGCCCAGTTGCGCCGTGCCGGCCTGGCGCGAGTGATAATGCCCTTCGGTGATACCCATCTGGCCGAGCTGCCGAATGGGCCGCTGGTGCTGATCGCCGCCGGTACCGGTATGGCGCAGATGCACAGCCTGATCGAACACTGCCGCGCTGCCGGTTTCGCCCACCCGGTGCACCTGTACTGGGGCGCGCGTCGTCCGGAAGATTTCTACGAGCTGGAGCATTGGGCGCAGTGGCAGCAAGTGCCCAACCTGTTGCTGCATCAGGTGGTCAGCGACCAGTGCGGCTGGCAGGGCCGTTGCGGCCTGCTGCACGAAGCGGTGCGCGAAGATTTTCCTGACCTCAAGGCGCTGCATGTCTACGCCAGCGGCTCACCGGCGATGGTCTACGCGACTCTGGATGCATTGGTCGAGGCGGGTATGGATGCCCACCAGATGCGCGCGGATGTATTCGCCTACGCGCCGCGCGTGCCCGCTGAAAAGTCATAATCGCCCTTCGGGTAGTCACGGTCTTATTTTTCTAACTGATACGGGCGCCCCATTTTAGGGCGTTCGCCCGGTGTGCTGCCCGCTATTCGGCTAAAGGGTGGTGCGTGTCAGTTGTTTGCGAATTATTTATTAGTGATCGATACTAAATTATTGAGCCTGCAGACAATCCTGCGCTAGCATCGGCTCGTTCGGCGAATTTGCGCAGCCTTCGGGTGCGGCATGTCGGCTTATTTTTTCGATGAACAGCGAATATCGATTGGATAGCAGGGAGGCAAATGCGTCATGGCTAGCATGTTTCATTCGCGTAGCGACCTGGTAAAACTGCTCGAACTAGTGGCCTGTCTGGTTAATCCAATAACTCATTCCGAATTACAGCCAGCTTTGCTCGATGCACGGAGCTGATAATCGACTCAGCCGTTTTGCTCCAGCGGAACGGCTTAGCCGAATGTTCGTTATGAGCCTCAATGAAGCGACGTATCGCCGCTCTCAGGTCAGCCACGCTGCTGAAGGCATCACGATAAAGCGCCCGTCTTTCCAGTTGCGCAAACCAGCCCTCCACGGCGTTCAGCCACGAGGCGCTGGTCGGTGTGAAGTGCAGCTTGAAACGGGGATGCTTCTCCAGCCATTCCCTGACGGCAGCGGTCTTGTGAGTCGAGCTGTTGTCCAGAATTACATGCAGGTCCAGCTCGGCGGGGGTGCTGCGGTCGATCTGTCGAAGGAACTCCAAAAACTCCTTGGCCCTGTGCCGCTGGGTGATACGGCCGATGACCTTACCCGTCAGGATGTCAAAGGCTGCGTACAGACTGGCCGTACCGTGGCGCTTATAGTCATGCGTCCGCCGCTCAATCTGCCCGGGCTTGAGCGGCAGCATGGGCTGTGTGCGGTCCAGCGCCTGGATCTGTGTTTTTTCGTCAACAGATAGCACCAGGGCGTTGTCGGGCGGATTCAAATAGAGCCCGACGACATCGACCACTTTGTCTGCAAAGTGCGGGTCGTTACTGATCTTGAAGGTTTTCAACCGGTGCGGCTTGAGGTCGGCAGCAGCCCACACCTGTGCGACCTGCCAGATGCTGACCCCAGCGTACTTGGCCATCAACCGTAGGCTCCAGTGGGTAGCTTCGCGCGGGACTCGCTGGGTCGTCAGCGTCAGGATTTCCTTGATCTTCGCTTCGTTGAGCTTGCGAGGCGCTCCACTGCGCCGCAGGTCACTCAGCCCCTCCAGACCGGTCTCCTGGTAGCGTTTACGCCATTTGAAGACCACTGGCGCAGAGACTTGCAGCTGCTCGCTGATCTCCTTGGGCGTGAGACCGTTGGCCAGCAGCAACAGAATTCTGGCCCGCTGGCCGATGCTCTGAGGCAGCGATCCCATGCGTAACCAGCCTTGCAGCATGTCGGCATCACTGGGACTCAAGAAGAATGGGGCTGCTGGCCGGGCCATATGGGAGCTCAATTCATGACGATAGAGCGCGCAGTATACTGGCCCGGCATTGGATTAACGAATTTTACAGACAGTTCACTAGCACAGTGCTGCATCAAGTCCAGTAGCGACAAAGAAGAGGTCGATTACGTTATCGAGCTTGCCAAGAGCATCATCCCGTTCACGTCTCTGGTCATCTGTCTCGACAACTTCACCACGCTCGACCCCCAGGCCAGCCGACGACTGCTCAACTATGGCTATAGCAGTGAGTGGGTCGACATCTACTTTCGCAAATCCTTTCATTTGCAAGATCCGGTCCTCAAGCTTGCCGAGCACGAAACCCATGCATTTTCCTGGGGGGCGGGTTATGCCAACGAAGCGCCGAGCAAGGAGTTTCTCCATCTGTCACGGCAGTTTGTTGGCAACAATGGCATCGCCTGCTGCGTCAGTGGTCGCTCGCGTACCAGTACTACGCTGATCTCCATGACACTGCCGGAGCGTGAACAGGCGCAGGATTATGTCGATGCCCTAGATTATCTGGCCCCGCACCTGCACGAGATATTCAATCGGCAGGGTAGTTTGAATCGTCATAGTCTGATGGCGCCGGAGATCTCACAACGCGAGATAGAGGTGCTGCACTGGGCCAAAGAAGGCAAGAGCACCTGGGACATTTCCAATATCCTGAGCATTTCCGAGCGGACGGTGAAATTCCATTTCGGCAATATCTTCCGCAAGTTAGACGTGCTCAACCGCTCTCAGGCGATTGCCAAGGCCATTCATTTTGGCGTGATCGCGGTTTAGCCTGGCGGGGCTGTGTGAGGCCGCAGCGGTTTAGATGGCCAGGGCCTTCGCCAACACCGGGCGATCCAGTTCGCGGGTGAAGAATTGCGGAGCCACTGCGAGAAAGGCTGTCAGGTCGATACGCACCGCTAGGGTCTGTACACCATCGGGCATCTGCACCAATGGGCCGAGGCGTTCGCAGGGTAGGCCCTTGCTCAGCAATAAACGATAGATGGGTTCGGCGACCACCACGTACCAATAGCGCGTCGCAGTGTTTAACGAATGCTCAATTATGCCTTTGATCAGTAGATCGAAGACGCCAAACGCGCCCAGCTGTTTGTGCCCTCGATATTGGCGTTCGACCGCCAGGCGCGAAACTTCCAGGCTGTCGGGTTCGAAACGCTCAGATACTCCTGGCTCGAGCAGAAAGTCGAAGCATGCGCTGAGCATCCAGGGTGAGCCGTAAGGCGTAATACGTAGGTAACCGGCTGGCCGCCAGCGATGGATGACTGCCACATGCACGCTGAACGGATCGAAAACATCGCGCTCCTGGCCGTCAACGCTAGTCGCTACCCAACGCAATTCACGAGCGAAAACCGCCTCGCGCAGTTCCAAGCAGGCGGTTAACTGGCTCAGATGTGGATCGACAATCAGGCGGAAATCCCGCGTGTTGTCGGTTTGCGTAGATGCGTGCATCGGTGTTTCTCCCGGAGCGACTGTGCTTGGGAGGGGACTGTAGAAGTGTGATTGGCGATCCGGCAGCTGTCTTATTGGGCAGTTGCCGGATTGTTCCCGATGACACTATTGCGGGGTTAAGGTCGGTCGATGGGGTAGTGCGGGAAGGGGTCTTTGAACTGGATGTTCGGGCTTAACTGGGTCAGCAGCGGGTTGACCTTGAGCAGGGTGATGCGCCAAACGCCGGGCCGCACGGCTTTCAGTCCTAGGGTGTTGTTGCTAACGAACAGCTGTGGGCCGGGGGTTGGGTCGAACGGCTTGGGGTCACCGGAAACTGCGGTGATGTTCTGATGCACCATGACATTGAAGTTCAACTCGATGGTGCCGGTGCCAGCCAGGCGGCCGCCTTGGTATTGGCTCATATAGGGCGCGCTCAGGGAAAACGATGCGCTATCGCGGATGCTCGCCAGGCCTTGGGTGGCGATGGCCAGGGCCGCAGCTCGGCCGTTGGAGAGATTGCCGCCGATATTGATATGGATTTTGTCGTCGACGGTTTCGTTAAAGCACTTCTCCACGTTCTCCAACACGCCAGGTTCGAGCTTGTGATTCGAGGCTTCCGGAATGCACAGGAAGAAACGGCGCACCACCTGATTGGCTTCGAAATAAGCGCTTTGCTTGATCAGGCTGGAACTGACGAATGTCAGGTTGGCCAGTTGTTCCAGCAGTGGTGGGTTTGCCTGTAGCGGTTTGGCTTGGGCCAGCGAGTGGCTACCCAGGCCAACGGCTAAGAGTACTAGGGTGGCGCGCAGTGTCTTGTGCATGGTGTCTCCTTCTTATGGTTGTGTTGTAGGTGAATGGGCAGACGTGGGTGGGCTGGTACTGGCGGTGACTGGCTCAGCAACACGCTGGGCCCAGCCGCGCACGTCCTGCTCAAGGCTGGATTCTTTGTAAATAGTGAAATCCGGGCAGGCGAAGCGAATGCTGCCGACCCTGGTAAGGACGGGCTTGTAGCTCGGTAGTCCGACACTGCTGAAAGCGCAGTTGATTTGCTTGATAGCGCGGAAAACCTTGACGTTGAGCTGTGCCTGGCTGTCGCCGATCATCTTGTGCAGGTGCTCGCGCTCAATCCAGCCGAGGCTCATCGGGTCTGTCGTGGCAGGGCTGCTGGCGGTTTGGCGTGCCTGCAGTTGCTGGCAGAACTCGCGGGCTAGCAGCAGTAAAACGTAGTGGTGTACACGTTCGCCGAGGTCGAGCTGTTGATTGCCTACTTCGATCAGCAGCTGCACATGCCAGTCGTCGGCGCTGACTTTAAAGATGAAGCGTGGTGTCTCGTTGCGGCTACCACTTGGCCTGGCTGAGCCTTCCGCTGTGTGCAAACGCTGTTGATTAAGCGGGATGAGTTTGTCGAACGCTTGACTAGGCTGCGGCTGGCTACTCTCGATGGGCAGACCGGTAAGCTGGCCGATAAGCTCGGCATAGTGGTTGGCTTGCTGCGCCTGGGGGATGGCATAGTTGTTCAGCAGCTGATTGAGCGCCAGTGGGCTTTCCTGGGTTGCTCGTCCCAGAATCGCGCCATGCACGAAGTGTATGCCATTGGCGATCGCCGACATGCTATTAGCCAGGGCGAAACCGTGTCTGTCGTTGCCCTTGAATGCCAGGGCCGGGCCGCTGCTTGGCAATTCTGGAAACTGCTCAAGCAGGTGGGTCAGCAGGTTACGCACGCCTAACGGTGTCAGGCGCGCCTGCTGGTCGCAGAGGGTGATGCGTTCGATGGCGAAATGCTGGGCGAACTCGATGCAGGCCTGCAATTGTGCGGGCGAGGCGCCAGGCGCGTCCTGCAGCACCAGGCACAGCGGCGCGCCCCGTAGTGCTTCGACCACCTCAATCAGCGCGATCAGCTGTTCGCCAATCTGTTCGCAGGTATGCCCGCCGAGTTGCACGCGTAGCTGGATACCGCACTGCGGATGCCGCGAGATTAGTCGGGTTAGCGGGTCAATGTCGGCGGGCTGTTGGGCGTCCAGCCAGGGGCGCAGTTGCGGAGCGCAGGCGCGCAGCTCCGCCAGGGCTGCATCCAGCACGCGTTCGTCGGCATGTAGCCGGCCCAAGCAGATATCGCCGAAGGGCGTCTGCGCCAGTTGCTCGATATAGCGTTTCCAGGCCTGGCTGCCGTTTTCATCTTCCAGCAGGCAGGGGGTGTGATCCACACAGCCGCGAAACGAGGCGGGCAGCGGAAAGCGGTTCCAGTCGCTGGAGGCGACCAGTGGGGGCGTGGGGGCGGTTTGCTGGTTCATACCGTCTCCTTTGGGCGAGTCAGACAGCACGGGTGGTTTGTGGCAGAGCTTGCGGCTTGTGCTGCCAAGTGCTCAGGGCTCTGCTCAACAACAGGCCGAGTAGGGCACACCAAATCAGGCTGAATCCTGTCAGTTTGAGTGTGCTGACGGT
This sequence comes from Pseudomonas anguilliseptica, assembly GCF_900105355.1. Lineage (NCBI taxonomy): Bacteria > Pseudomonadati > Pseudomonadota > Gammaproteobacteria > Pseudomonadales > Pseudomonadaceae > Pseudomonas > Pseudomonas anguilliseptica. The sequence continues at coordinate 1,260,587 of NZ_FNSC01000001.1, read as the reverse complement.
TTCGCCGAAGAGCAGTACGGCGAGTAGAAACATCAGGGTCGGGTTGAGGTATTGAAGGAAGCCCAGCGTGGTCAGTGACAGGACTTTTGCCGAGGCGATATACAGCCACATGGGCAAGGTGGTTATCAGTCCGAGGACAAGCAGCAGTACCCAATCCAAGCGGCTATAGCTGACCACAGCGCCGGCATTGAAGCTGCTATAAAGCAGCAAGGCGCTGGCGGGGATGGCGGCCAGCGTGGTCTCCAGCCCCAGCCCCAGCCCCAGCCCCAGCCCCAGCCCCAGGCCAAGCAGCGGCGACACAGTCGAGCGTTTCTTTACCGCGCTGTAGAGCGCGAAAGTGGCGGCGATGGTCAGGCCGATCCAGGGAATCTGCAGGTTCTGTTCACCCGCCATTATCAGCATCACCCCGGCCAGGCACAGGGCGCTGGCGAGCCACTCGCGGCGGCCGCTGGCTTCGCGAAACAGCCAATGGGCCAGCAACACACTGAGCAGCGGCGATAGGTAGTAACCGAGGCTGGCGTCGAGCAGGCGATCGTTGGCTACGGCCCAGATCACCAGAAACCAATTGCAGGCGATCAAGCCGCTACTGAGCAGCAACAGGCCCAACTGACGGGGCGAACGCAGGATCTGCCAGGCCTGGCCCAGTACGCCGCTGAGGGCGAGAAAGAGCATGCACCAGCCCAGCGAGCCGATTACCCGGTAGGCAAATACCTCCCATACTGGCAAGTGCGTGAGCAGCTTGAACAGCAGGGTGGCCGAGGCCCAGAGGGCAAAGGCACTGATATTCAGCAGCAATGCCTGTCGTGGGCATAAGGGGGCGGCGAAGGGGGTTCTGGGCATGCTCGGCTCACTCAGTCGCGGGTCAGGCTGACCTTGCCCAGCGCCTGGCCGGATTCGGCATAGACGTGGGCGGCGGCGACTTCGCTGAAACTGAAACGCTGGCTGTCGAGCAGCGGACGTAGCTTGCCACTTTCGGCCAGCTTGGCACCTTCGCGCAGGATAAAGCCGTGATGCTCCATGCCGACGCTGGTAGCCATCGGCCAGGTCATGTTGACGCAATGCACGGTCTGCTTGCGCGCCCAGGCGACAGTCATATCCAGCTTGCCCATGGCCAGCACTGTAATGATGCAGCCGCCTACGCGGGTCGCCAGTAGGCTCTGTTCGAAGGTCTCGCCGCCAACGGTATCGACCACCACATCGAAGCCGACACAATCGGTGCAACGCTCGACGTAGCTGGCGACGTCCTGCTCGCGGTAGTTGATGACCTGGTCGGCACCGTATTCACGCGACAGCTCGGCTTTTTCTGCCGTGCCGACCGTGGTGTAGACCTTTGCACCCTGCCATTTTGCCAACTGCGCGGCGATATGGCCGACCCCGCCAGTGCCACCGTGTACCAGGACGCGATCACCTGGTTTGATCGCCGCTGTGTCGATCAAGCCTTCCCAGGCGGTGAGCAGCACCAATGGCATTGCCGCGGCCTCGGCCATGCTCAGGTTCTGCGGCTTATGCGCCACCAGGGCGGCATCGGCGAGCATATAGTCGGCCAGCGCACCTTGTCGGCCGCGTACCCCACCGGCGCAACCATAAACCGCATCGCCCACGGCAAACCCCTGCACACCCGTACCTACGGCGCTGACGGTGCCAGCGAAGTCGCCATGCAGAATCGCCGGGAAATCATGGGTGAAGGCGGGGATGTCGCCGCGCCGCAGTTTATAGTCCAACGGATTGATGGCAGTTGCCGCAACCTGGATCAGCAACTGGCCAGCAGCGGCCTGGGGCGTTGGCATTTCGACTTCTTCGAAGACGTCGGCGGGTCCGAAGGCATTGATCACAAAAGCTTTCATAGCGTGTTCTCACAGGTGTGGGTGATGAAGGTGTCCAGCAGGTCGTTGAACCGGGCGGGGTCTTCCAGATGTGGGCAGTGACCGCAATCGTCGAACAGCACCACCGACAGCTTGGCCGGGGCGAAGACGGCGGCTTGCGTGCAGGCCCGAGCGTCGATAAACGCGTCGGCAGTGCCTTGCACCAGCAGCGTTGGTACGCCGCTGGCAGCCAGCAACGCCACCTCGTCGGCGAAGGCTCCGCTGCTCAGGCTTGCACCCAGGGCGGCACGAACCTGCGGGTCGGTGGCGCGGATATAACTTGCCAGGCTAGCGAGCTGCCTTTGCTCCAGGTGTTCCGGGTTGACAAAGGCGTTGGCTAAACGGGTGACCTGCTGATCGTCCAGTTCGGCCTGGAACACTAGGCCGCCGGTGGGTTCGGTGCAGAACAGCTGGCCGGCATTGCCAGAGTTGAACGGCGGTGCGCCGATCAGGCAAAGCCCGCGCAAGCCGGGTAAGCGCGGCAGCGCTTCGAGTGCAGCATGGCCGCCCAGGCTATGGCCGACTATCAGGTAATCCTCTAGCTGCAGGTTTTCGATAGCCTGCACCAAGGCATCGGCATAGCCGGCGAAGCTGTAGTGCTCGGGCGTTGCCGCCGCCGACTGTCCATGGCCGGGTAAGTCCAGGGCCAGTAGGCGGTGGCGCCTGCCGAGTGCGGCGAACTGAGCGCCGAAAGCCTCTGCGGCTGATGAGTTGCCATGCAGCAGCAGGACCGTGATGCCCGAGCCTTGGCTGTCGAAACAGTGCACAGGGCCGTTGGCTAACTGGATATGTAGGGCGTTCATTGATCCACCTCTGAGGCTGATATGAAGTCGAGCAAGGCCTGGTGCAACTTGTTCTGGAGCTGCCGGATACGCGTCTCGTCCATCAGGGGATCCGGGAAGGTGAAGCACAGCGATAGCGCGGTGGCGAATCCGGTGACGTGCAAAGCCACGGCGAAATTGCCGGCTACCCGCGAGGCCGCGTTGGCGTAATCGAGTAGTTTGAAATGCCGGTATTGGGGAAATTCGATGACGCCGTGGTTGGTCAACGCGATGCCATGAACGAAACTTTGGTGCGAGCGTAGCGAGTGGATGCGCGTGCGCATGCTGTCGAGCTCCTGCGCTGGCAGGCACTTGACTAGGTGCGGCAGACTGGCCTGGAGCTGACGCTGGTAATCGATGGCGATGCTGCCAAGGCTGCGTGCGGTCACCGGCAGGCAGTGGTTGGCCACGCCGATAAAGCAGCCAATAGCACTCTTATCGATTGGTGTAGCCGCACGCTGGCGCAACGACACTGCGGTGCTGATACGGATCTGGGAGCCCAGTGCCAACTCGCCTGAGGCCTTGAGCAAGGCGGCTGCCAGCAGTGAATTGAGCGTCAAACCCTGGGCTTTGGCCAGGTGCTTCAGCTTGCTGCTGATCTTGCTGTCGAGCAGCAAGCGGCGTATTCCGGTGCGTCGCCGCGCCAACGGCATGCTTTGCAAGAAACGTACGGGCGCTGGGTTTTCGCAGAGCGGCTGGGGCGCTGTTTCCGGAGTCAGGTAGGTTTCCAGGGCTGCGGCCAGTGGGGCTTGCTGAACCTGGGAGGGGCCGCCGATCTGTTGGCTTTCGCACAGGCTAAGCAGCTCGCCAAGCAATTGTGTGAGGCTGATGGCATCGGCGATCGCGTGATGACAGGTCAACAGCAGATGGTGCTGGCTGCGATCTGCGGTTGATAGCAGCAACACGCGCCACAACTGACGCTGGGGATCGAGCACGCTGTCGAGCTGATGCTGCAACATCTGCGCTGGTGTTTGCCCGGAAAGCAATGGGTGGTTATGCACCTTGATCTGCGCAAAACTCACATCGCACTTAAAGTGCAAGGCACCCGCCCGCTCGACGATGCGACTGTGCAACAGTGGATGGCGCCAATGTAACTTTTCCGCTGCGTGCAGCAGGGTGGATGCCGATAGCGGGCCGGCAAAGCTCAATAGGCTGGCGGTTTGCGTGCTGCCGTTGAGCTCATGCATCAAGGCCATATTGGTTTCGATCTGGCCGAGTGGCCGGCCCTGGTTCTTTAACATCACGGCATCCTTCATCCGGCCAACTGCTCGGCAGTGACAAGGTCATGCAGATAAAAGCGTTCAATCAAATTGGCGAGGCTGGATGGATCATCCAGACGGCCTCGGCAATCGATAAACAGATCGGGGCGCACCAGCAGAAACTCGCCCTCACCCAACTGCCAGGTTTGGCGCAGCCGCTGCTGCGGGTCGGCTAAGTGGTTGGCGGCGGGCAGGCCCTGGCTATGCTCGCCCAGCCAGTGAATGCGTAAGTGCGCGCGCAAGGGCTCGAGCAGGACGAGCAAGCGTTTGACTGCCGCAGGGTTGGTCTCACTCGACGGCACCATCAGTAGGCTGTGCTTGGCCTGGCCAAGTGCTTGCGGTAGCTGCGCCAGGGTAGCCACGTAGGGCAACTGGCAACCGGCCTGCAACTCATGCAGCGGGGTGCCGTAGCGCAAGGTCAAACCGGCGGTTTCCAGGGGGAAACGGCGGATGAATCCGCGGTTGCACAAGCGCGGCAGGTAGGCTTGCTCTTCGGCCGGCAGGTGACGGTGGAGGCGGGCGATCAACGAGGTGGACTTGTCGGTCTTGGCCAGCAGCGTGCGGGTGGTTTGCTCGCGCTCGTCGGCGTAAGACTGCAGCAGATGGTCGTTGCTCAGGCCGTTGAGGCTGTAGCCGAGTTTCCAGCCGAGGTTGAAGGCATCGGCGATGCCGGAGTTCATGCCAAAACCGCCGATCGGGCTGAACAGATGGGCAGCGTCCCCGGCGAGAAATACCCGTCCCCGGCGAATGGTGCTCGCCGAACGGTTGTAGAATGGCGCGCTGGACAACCAGATGGGGTCGCTGACCTGTAAACCGGAAATCTCGTAGCGCTCGATATAGCCACGGATTTCTTCCAGGCTCGGCTTGTAGCCTGGCGGACATTGTTCGTTGACCTTGATAACGATCCGGTGAAAGCCGTCCTTGAGCGGCAGCAAAATCAGGAAACCATCGTCGCGAATAAAGTAGAAGCCTTGTTCCTTGGCGCCCTGCCACTGGATGCGCAGGTCGGCGAGGATGAAATGCATGTTGTAGTCATAACCGCTGAAGTCCAGCCCTAGCTCGCTACGCACCTTGCTCAGGCCACCATCACAGCCCACGACATAGTCGAAGCGCTGGCGCTCAAGGCCTTTGCTGGTACGCAACTCGGCCTCTACATGGCCATCGAACTGGCGCAGGCCGATCAGTTCGCATTCGCGCTCGATCTCATGGCCCAGGTGACTTAGGCGCTGTTCCAACACCGCTTCGGTTTCTGGCTGCGGCAGCATCAGAAAGAATGGAAACTTGCTGGGTAGGCTGGCGAAACGGGCGCGCATCAGCGTCTGGTTGTCATATACCAGGTTGATCACTTCAGTTTTATGGCCCATTTCGATCAGGCTGTCGGCGACGCCCAGGTCGTCGAGCAGGTTCAGCGAGGCCGGGTTGATGCTTAGGGATCCTCTGAAGTAGCCATGCATTTCTGGCTGACGTCAGCCTCTGCTGATTTCGAAAGTGATAAATCGATCAAAAACGATCAGATTACCGGCTCATTTCTGTGTTTTTAGCCGCCGCGAGCACCTCGCGGCAGCCATTTCCAGCATTACGGGCGCACCTCTCCTGCATTCGTCAGTAAATGTCGGCGCGCCATCCACAGATTTGACAGCGCGAATAAAGTCACCAGTTGCGCCGTGTTTTTGACCAGGCCACGGAAGCGCGTCTTCACATAACCGAACTGACGCTTGATCACCCGAAACGGATGCTCGACCTTGGCTCGCACTTGGGCCTTGGCCTTCTCGATTTTGCGCTTGGCTTTGTACAGCGCGCTGCGCTTACCGAGTTTCTTGTAAGTGCTACGCCGTGCTGCAACCTGCCAGATCACTTGACGGCCCTCATGCTCGGGGCGCTTCTCGACACCGGTATATCCGGCATCGGCCCCCACCATGTTTTCCTCGCCGTGCAGCAGCTTATCGACCTGGGTGACATCCGCCACGTTGGCGGCAGTACCCACCACGCTGTGCACCAAGCCAGACTCGTCATCCACCCCGATGTGCGCCTTCATGCCGAAGTAATACTGATTGCCTTTCTTGGTTGAGTGCATCTCAGGGTCACGCTTACCGTTCTTGTTCTTGGTTGAACTCGGCGCGTTGATCAGCGTGGCATCGACGATGGTGCCTTGGCGCAGCGACAAACCACGGTCACCCAGGTAGCCATTGATCACGGCCAGGATGCCGGCAGCCAGTTCGTGTTTTTCCAGCAAGCGGCGGAAGTTGAGGATGGTGGTTTCGTCAGGAATGCGCTCCAGAGTCAGCCCGGCAAACTGGCGTAGGATGGTGGTCTCGTACAGCGCCTCTTCCATCGCCGGATCGCTGTAACCGAACCAGTTTTGCATCAGATGCACTCGCAGCATCGCCATCAGCGGATAGGACGGTCGGCCGCCTTCACCCTTTGGATAATGCGGCTCGATCAAAGCGATCAACCCTTTCCACGGCACTACCCGATCCATCTCGATCAGGAACAATTCTTTGCGGGTCTGCTTGCGCTTGCCGGCGTACTCGGCGTCGGCGAAGGTCATCTGCTTCATCGGAAAACTCGGCGGGTGGAGTGCGGATATTTTGCCAAAATCAGGAAGTCTTTTTCAGACCATCCTTAGGGCCTTGGAGCCGGAAGCTTGCTTTGGGCGTTTCTCGATAAGGCGAAAGCCGATGCCGATGCCGAAGCGTTGCAGTTGCAAGGCCAGGGTCATGCCGGTGGGGCCGCCACCGACTATCAGTACGTGCGGTTTCATCTGCGCTATTCCTCATTGCCAATAGGTGGCCGGCGGCTCGAACTGAGCCGCGGACTCCCTGTGACTCAGATGTTGGTGCCTTTGAGGATGGCGTCCGGGTAGCGTTTGCCGGCGATCGCCTGAGGCGCAAAGATCTGGCCGAGCATGGCCGAGGCGGCAACGTCCAGCTCCAGCTCCAGCTCCTGGGCCGCGAAGTTGCCGGCCAGGTACTTGATGCGCTTGGTGCCGGGAATTACATGCAGGTTCTCGTACTGCCCCAGCAACCAGGCCAGAGCCAGTTGCGCCGGGGTGCAATCCAGTTGACTGCTGAGCTGTTCCAGGGCTTTGACCAGTTGCAGGTTGCTGTCTAGGTTGTCGCCCTGGAAGCGCGGCAGCTTGGCGCGGAAGTCGCTCTCGGCGCTGGCCTGTTCGATGTGCTGCTTGGTGATGGCGCCGGTGAGGAAGCCACGCCCCAGCGGGCTATAAGCGACCAGCGCAATATCCAGCTCTTCGAGGGCTGGCAGGGTGTGCTCTTCGAGATCGCGGCTCCATAGCGAGTACTCGCTCTGCAGGGCGGCGATCGGGTGTACCGCGTGGGCTTTACGCAGGGTCTCCAGGGACACTTCGGAGAGACCGATGGCCTTGATCTTGCCCTCTTGTACCAGCTCTGCAAGGGCTTCGATGGTTTCCTCGATTGGAGTGTTTGGATCACGGCGGTGCACGTAATACAGATCAATGCAGTCGGTTTTCAGGCGCTGCAGCGAGGCTTCGCAGGCTTTCTTGACGTAGTCACGGGAGCCGTCGATCAGCAGGTTGTACTTGTCGGCAGGGTCGCGGTAGATGCCAAATTTGCTGGCCAGAAGGATCTCGTCGCGACGGCTGCCGAGTTCGCTGACAAATTTGCCCAGCAGCTCCTCGTTGTGGCCGCGGCCGTACATGTCCGACGTGTCGAAGTGGCGGTAGCCGAGGTCGAATGCGGCATGCAGGGTTTCCAAGGATTGCGCGTCGTCGGTCTCGCCATAGAACTCGCTCATACCCATGCAGCCCAAGCCTACTGCCGGGACGCTTTTGTTCGCCAGGGTTCTGTTCATGTCGCTCTCCAAAAAACGGTGGATACAAGCCGCGCTATCTGCGGCCAATGATTGAGGCTGCACGTTACTCAGCCGGCTGCGCGGGCATCACTGTTCGAACGGACAGGTCGGTTTCACCTCGGCTTGAAAAGCCACAGCCTTCGGCTACGCGCCGCTACGTGTCGGGAGTTCCTGGGCATGGTGTGCGGGCCGCCAATGGCACGGCCGCAAGCAGCGCTGACCTGCTGCATTGCTTGGCAGAAAAATAAGTGAGGCAATGCCCCCTTCAAGAGGGGCAAGAGACTGGGCGCGGTTAGGCCGCCTCGATAATGTTCCAGTTGCGCTGCTGGCAGAGACTGCGGCTATTGGCGTCGGGGTTGACCATGACCGGATAACCGACCTGTTCGAGCATCGGAATATCGGAAATATCGTCGCCGTAGGCATAGCAGCGCTGCGCCAGCAACTGGTGTTCGCGGATAAACGCCTGCACGCCGTCAGCCTTGCCCTGACCGATGCTCGGGTGGCCGGTCAGGTGCCCGGTATAACGGCCGTTGAGAATCTCCAGCGGCGCGGTAATCAGAAAGTCCGCGCCGAGCTCCTCGGCCAAGGGCTCGAGAATCGCCGCAAAGGAGCCAGAGACCAGTACGATGCTGGCCCCCTGACGCTGGTGCCAGCTAATTTCTTCACGCATGCGGGCGAAGAACAGGCTGTTATCGCGACTGACCTGGGCATACCAGTCACGTCCCAGTTCGCGTACCCGCTCAACATCGAGGCCTTCGTAAATGCTGTAGTAGAAACTGTTGATTGCCTCGCGCGGCTGCTCATTGGCGATCATCTGGCGCAGCGCTGTTTGATACTCCTTGACCCGTGGCGAGTCGGTGATGAGCAGCGCTTCGATCAGGTAATCGAGGAAGCTGAACATACTCTTGATGCTGATCAGGGTGCCGTCCACATCGAAGAACGCTGACCAGTTACCGGCGTTGTCAGGCGCTTTTTTCATGGACGATCTCCGGGTTCAGTTCGCTGAGAATTGCCTGCTTGGCCAGGCCGGCTTCCTTTTCCGCGATCAAGGCGTCGGGGTAGGTAGAGAACTTGGTTTTCACTACGCAGCAAATTTGTTGCGCCTGGATTACTGACATGCGCACCTCAAAGCGCTGTGAGCGGCTGCGCTCGCTAATCTTGTGATCGAGCACCTGATACAGAATGGTCATAGGCAGGGGGAAGACGAAGCGCAGGTACTCGACATCCATGTTGTTAATTACGAAATAGCTGCTATGGGGCTCGTTGTGCAGGTAGAACTCTTCGCTGACGGCCAGGAAGGTCTGCCGCGCCGCTTCGGTAAGCACCATGCCCTGGATGTGTTGGCCGGTCATGTGGTCGCTCATCTCGGCGCAGCGATCATCGAGTAGCACATCCACCTCGAAGCTGTCGTGGCTCAGGCGAGGCGGCATGCTGATCATCGAATTGTGTTGTTGATGCTTATGCGCGTGTTGGCGGCCAGCCTTGAGCAGTTTGGAAAAGTCAGTGAGCCAGGGTTTCTTTAAGCTAGCGGCCTTCTCCAGGAGGCGGGCAACTAGCTCTTCGGAGACACCCTGGCCCAATTGGAAGCGCAGGTTGTGTTGGTGCAGCAGGTCGCCATCGAGGATGGCCTCTAGTTTACTAGCTGCCATTACATGGGCGTTTTCGGCGAACTGTGCAAACTTGTCGCCCACGATAAAAATTCTTTCCACAGACATGGCGGATTCCCTTTAGCTGATGACTTGAAAAGCATTGGTGCCGGATGGTTTAAAGCGGCAGTCAAGAAACCGTGCGGATCGGCTCGCCTCTGTGGGCAAGCGCTAGGCGCGCACGGCACTAGCGGGAGCTGCAAGGCATTGGCTGGTGATCGCTAAAGTAAGTGTCCCAATCGGTCGCTGTATATTTCAGCGCATATCAGCGCATATCAGCGCATATCAGCGACTCGGGTGTACGCGGGAGAGAGGGGTTGGTCAGGTCTGCGGCCAGCTAGCCATGGCCTGGTCGGCCATGGCCAGCAGTTCGCTGGCTAGAGCGCCGTCACGGGCCTGGATCGACATACCTTGGATCACTGCACCGAAGAAACGCGCCAGCGTCTGGCAGTTGATATGCGCTGGGAGTTCGCCATTGTCTTTGGCTTCTTCGAAGCGTTTGCTGATCAGGCCCAGGGTGGCGCTGCGCAGTTCGCGCATGTTGTGCGCCATACGATGGTGCAAGGTGGCACTCGCCACCAGGCCGGTGGAAACGATGCAGCCAGGTGGGTGGTTATGCGCGGTGAATTCATGCGCGGCATTGCTGAGGATCTGCCGGGTAAAGCTTTGCGCATCGGGTGACTGCTCAAGGGCATGGTTGATGAAGTTGCCTGGCCCCTTTAGATAAAGGTCGATGACTTCGAGATAGAGCTGTTCCTTGGAGCCGAAGGCGGTGTACAGGCTCGGTGGTGCAATACCCATGGCAGCCACCAGATCGGCGATCGACGTCCCTTCGTAACCTTGTTGCCAGAACAGCTGCAATGCAGTGTGCAGCGCCTGTTCGCGGTTGAAGCTAAGGGGGCGGCCACGCCTGCTTTTTTCGTTGGTTTTTTTCATAGCGGTCATTATTTAAACCACGGATATGGCTCGTCAAGGCCACGGCGCTTGGGCCCCGCTGCGCTGGTTGTTCTGCAGGTAGTTTGATGTGGGCGGGCAAAGTCGAGTGGCGCAGCATCGCGCTTGAGCATCCGCGGGGCTGGGCTGTGGGCTGGCGGGCTTTCGGCATGGCGTGCGGGCACGCCATGCTTCACTCAGAGGATTTCGTCGATCTGGATAATAGGTTGTAGGTTGGTGTAATTGGGGATGTCGCCGAGTACCCGTGGGCTATGTTCGGCCATCACCTGGGCAAACTGTTCCGGGGAGCGGATATGGGTATTGAGCAGGCATAGATAAGGCGCGCTTGAGCCATCAATTGCCTGGATGCCGCGACGTACCTGGGTGCTGAGTACGTTGTTGCCGAGCAACTCAAGCATCATGGGGATATGGCGTTCGCGATAGTAGGTGAAGTCAAAACGAGCACCTGGCTGATTCGGATAGAGCACAGTAACGCAGTACATGGTAGGCACCTAGAAGAGAGGATGCAGGAGTGTGAAGAAAATTTGAAAAGATTCGCCAGTGTCCGAATGGGCAGCTGGCGAAATGACTGGGTTGGCTATCGCATCAGCACCACTACCTTGCCGACCGCCTTGCGCTGACCTAGGGTGTTGATCGCCTCTGCCGCCTGCTCCAGCGGGAAGGTGTGCGACACCAGCGGCTTGAGCTTGCCTTCGGCGTGCCAGGCAAACAGTTGCTGGAAGTTGGCGGCGTTGTCCTGCGGCTGGCGCTGGGCGAAGGAACCCCAGAATACCCCGACCACGGCCGCGCCCTTGAGCAGGGTGAGGTTGACCGGCAGCTCGGGAATGCGCCCGCTGGCAAAGCCCACCACCAGCAGGCGGCCGTTCCAGGCGATGCTGCGGATTGCGGCATCGAACAGATCACCACCCACCGGGTCATAGATCACGTCCGCGCCCTGGCCGCCGGTCAGACGTTTCACTTCGTCCTTCAGATTGCTTTCGCTGTAGTTGATCAGTTCATCCGCACCGGCAGCTTTGGCCACTTCAAGCTTTTCCGCGCTGCTGGCGGCGGCAATCACCTTGGCGCCCATGGCCTTGCCGATTTCCACCGCGGCCAGGCCGACACCGCCGGAGGCGCCGAGTACCAGCAGGGTTTCACCTGGTTGCAGGTTGGCGCGCTGCTTGAGGGCGTGCATCGAGGTGCCGTAGGTCATGCCGAATGCGGCGGCGCTGGCGAAATCCATGCTCGCCGGGATCGGCATGACGTTGTAGCCAGGCACTGCCACTTCTTCGGCAAAGCTGCCCCAGCCGGTCAGGGCCATCACCCGATCGCCGACTTTAAGGTGGCTGACTTTCTCACCGACAGCGGTGACCACGCCAGCCGCTTCGCCACCCGGAGAGAAGGGGAAGGGCGGCTTGAACTGGTATTTGCCCTCGATGATCGGGGTGTCGGGGAAGTTGACCCCGGCCGCATGAACTTGAAGCAGTACTTCATTCTTCTTCGCTTCGGGGCTGGCGATTTCTTCCAGTACCAGGGTTTCGGCGGGTCCGAAGGCTTTGCACAGCATGGCTTTCATCGGGCTTTCCTCTGCGGTTGATGGCCATGCAGTGTAGGTGCGGGTGGTGACCGGTCAACGAGCATGCCTGTGCCTGATGGCTATGCATAAGCTTGGGGCTTGGGCCGTCGCCTGACTGTGGCTATGCTAGGGGCTGAACTCTTGAGGAATACCGCCTGTGAAAGCCTGGATCGCATTGTTGTTGGCTCTGTCCCTGCCCTTGGCGGCGTACGCCTCGGAAGATAAAGAGGCTAAGGAGGGGGAAGGGGCCGCTCCGGTGGTGGCTTATGTCTCTCTGTTTCCTGCGCTGGTAGGGAATTTTGGTGAGGGGCCGAAGCTGAAGTTCTTCAAGGCCGATATATCCCTGCGGGTAACTGGCGCGGATGTCGAGGCTAAGGTCAAGCACCATGATCCGCTGATTCGCAATCAACTGGTTATGTTGTTCTCCCAGCAGACCGAAGAGGCCATGTCGGCTCCGGGCGCTCGCGAAACCTTGCGTGCCGAGGCGCTCAAGCAGGTGCAGGAAGTGCTCACCCAGGAAGAAGGCAAGCCGCTGGTGGAAGACCTGCTATTCAATAACCTGATTATTCAATAAGCCGGCATGGTGCAGGCACTGCGCCATTTCAGCGCAGCGCCAGTACGGCTGCCCATTCCTCGGCGCTGACAGGCATCACCGAGAGGCGGCTGCCCTTCTGCACCAGCGGCAACTCCAGCAGCGCACCCTGCGCTTTCAGCTGTGCCAGCGGGATCACCCGCTTGAACGCCTCGACAAACGCCACATCGACCGCGCTCCAGGGATTCTTGTCTGCGCTGGCCTTGGCGTCGAAGTAATGGCTGCCAGGCTCTAACGCTGTGGGATCGGGGTAGTGCGCCGAGGCGATACGGGCGATTCCAGCAATGCCCGGCTCTGGACAGCTGGAGTGATAGAAGAAGAACAGATCACCCGGCTGCATGCTGCGCAGGAAGTTGCGCGCCTGGTAATTGCGTACGCCATCCCAGCGTGCCTGATCCAAGCGCTGGAGGTCGTGAATCGAGAGTTCGTCGGGTTCTGACTTCATCAGCCAATAAGGCATGAACTTTGCTCCTGTGATTCAGTCCGTTAGCGGGCAGGTGCTATTTACACTGGTAGTGCCCGGCGTATTGCAGTGTTGCAGCCGGCGCGTGTGGATGGCAGCCGCTGTTGGATCTATAAAAATAATTGCCGCGAATACAGCGTGCGCTATGCCTTTAAGGGGGAGGCATTCGATGAAACGTAAACCCGATGTGTTGTTGATTTTGGTAATACTGTTCAGCCTGGGTGTGGTCACTACCGGTTATACCCAGAGTTTGTGGGATCGCCAGGCTGATACACCAGTCACCCAGTCGCAAGCGGCGGGTTGAACCTGGTACGTACCGCAGGGAGTGCGGTACAGCCTTTAAGTGGCTGACTCAATACCACGCCTTGTCAGTCACTGTGCCTTGCAGTGGCACATCCCGGCTGGCCATGGTCAGCCGATCGACCTGCTGACACTCATGTGCCAAGCCCAGTAACGTCGGTTTGTGCCAATTTTTGCGCAATGCGCGATACGCCAGGCTGCGGTCATAGAATCCGCCGCCCATGCCTAGGCGAGCGCCGTGGCGGTCAAAGCCGACCAGCGGCAGCAAGACGAGATCCAGCGTCCAGACCTTGCGTTGCTGTTTGCAGTTGCGCCGAGGCTCGTAAATACCGAAGCGATTCTTCTGCAAGCGCTCACCCATACGGATGCGTTGAAACACCATCTTGCTGCGCGGCCAGGGGCTGAGCACCGGTAAATAGGCCGCTTTGCCTCGCATCTGTGCCGTGCGCAGTAAAGGCCTTGGGTCAATCTCGCCGTCATTGGGCAGGTACAGGGCAATGTGCCGCGCGCGGCGAAACAGCGGGTGCTGCGCTAGCTGTTTATACAGGCCCTGGGCGGCTTGGTGTTGGGCGTGGCGACTGAGTGCGCGGCGCTGTACGCGTAGATGGCGACGCAATTGCGCGCGGCTTAGTACTGAGGTATCGAGCATGGGTTGTTGCTGTATCGGTCGCCGCAGAAGGGCAACCGGCTGGAAAGAATGACTCCCCGACGTGCCGCTGTCGGCTTAGCCCTTGAACCCGAAAGTTCAAGGTGGAGGTTGCAGGAGGCGTTAAGGCTTTCCGTCAAGCGGACATGCACACCGGCTTCAACGTGCAACCTCCGGGGTTGTGCGAATCGGCTCAGGGACATCACCAACTGGCGCACACTCCAGGGAGCGGTGGCCAGTATACCCGAAAGCGTCGGCACGCAATCAACTGCCTTGCTCATCGGCATCCCGAGCCAGAGCGCTGTCGACCCGATTGAGCAGGCTACGCACCTGATCGCGGTTAGCGCCGGCCTGTTGATCAAGGTGTTGCTGTTTGTGTAGCAGGTCGTGGGTGATGTTCAGTGCAGCCATCACGGCAACGCGGTCGGCACCAATCACTTTGCCGCTTGAGCGGATCTCCCGCATCTTGCCATCCAGATAGCGCGCAGCGCTTTCCAGGTTGCTGCGTTCATCGCTCGGGCAGGCGATGCAATATTCTTTGTCCAGAATCTGGACGGTCAAGGTATTCGACTGGGTCATTAATCCTGCTCCAGGGCTTTGAGGCGCGAAATCATGGATTCGACCTTGTGCCGGGCCATTTCGTTCTTTTCAATCAGATGGGCACGTTCTTCGCGCCAGGCCTTTTCGCTCGTCAGAAGCTGTCGGTTTTGCGCCTTGAGCTGTTCGACCCGCTGGATCAGCAAGTCCAGCTTGGTCGTAAGAGCCTGCAGGTCGACGTCTTCCATGGTTCTCTACTCGTACTTGGTGAGTGGGCTGGCAGGTGAAAAATAGCGTCTTTAAGGCGACTTCGACAGTGTCGGGCGGTGCGCGGTGCTTGTTTGCCAGTGTGGAGCAGATCAGCACGCCAGAGGTTGATGTATTTCACCCGCGGATCACGTGCGGCAATTTTTGCGCTGGCAGACGGGCTCCGTCGAGCCGCCTGCATAGTCTTGGCACGTCTGCCGGTGCTAGGATACAAGGCCTCCATTCTAGTGATCGCGCAGCTTTGCGCCTAGTTATCTATGCCAACTTCAAATTCTCCGTACTCCGCGTTTGCCGCCCTGCTAGCCAGCAGCGGTCATACCATTTCCCCTGCCGAGTTGCATGGTCTGTTGCTCGGTCGCAGCTGTGCTGGTGCGGGCTTTGATATCGACTCCTGGCTGGTGGATGCCGCCGAGCTGCTCGGCGCGGCACCGGAAGACACCGTGCGCCAGGCGTTGATCGGTCTGCAGGAAATGGTCAAGAACGAGCTGTCCAGCAATGACGTCACTGTGGTGCTGTTGCTGCCCAGCGACGATGCGCCGCTTAGCGAGCGCGCCGTGGCTCTGGGACAATGGTGTCAGGGCTTCCTTGGCGGCTTCGGTCTGACTGCCCGTGACAGCGCCCTGAGCGCTGAAGCCATGGAAGTGCTGCAGGACCTCTCGGCGATTGCCCAGGTGCAGAACGCCCTGGACGAATCCGATGATGGCGAGAACGACTATATGGAAGTGATGGAGTACCTGCGCGTTGCGCCGCTGCTGCTGTTCAGCGAGTGTGCCAAGCCTGTGGTCGCCGCGGCGAAGCCGTCGCTGCATTGATTTTCATGTCACCTGTTCTCAGGTAACCAGAAGTGGACTCAATCTGCCCATGATCAGCATCCCCAAGTCGGAATACGCCCGTCGGCGCAAGGCGCTGATGGCGCAGATGGAACCCAACAGCATCGCGATTCTGCCGGCCGCGCCGGTGTATATCCGCAACCGCGATGTCGAGCACATCTACCGTCAGGACAGCGACTTCCAGTACCTCTCCGGCTTTCCCGAGCCGGAGGCGGTGATTGCGCTGATTCCAGGCCGCGAGCATGGCGAGTACGTATTGTTCTGCCGTGAGCGTGACCCGCTGCGCGAACTGTGGGACGGCCTGCGTGCCGGTCAGGATGGCGCGATCAGCCAGTACGGCGCCGATGACGCGTTCCCGATTGGTGATATCGACGACATTCTGCCGGGGTTGATCGAAGGCCGTGATCGGGTCTATTCCTCCATGGGCACCAACCATGAGTTCGATCGCCAGCTGATGGAGTGGATCAATGTGATTCGCTCCAAGGCGCGCCAGGGGGCCACGCCGCCGAACGAATTCATCACCCTCGAACACCTGCTGCACGACCTGCGCCTGTACAAGTCTGCAGCCGAAGTCAAAGTCATGAAGGAAGCGGCGGATATTTCCTGCCGCGCCCACGTGCGCGCCATGCAGGCCAGCCGTGCCGGCTTGTTCGAGTATCACCTGGAAGCCGAGCTGGACTACGAGTTTCGCAAGGGCGGGGCGAAGATGCCGGCCTACGGCAGCATCGTCGCGGCCGGCAAGAACGCCTGCATCCTGCATTACCGTGAGAACGACGCACAGTTGAAAGACGGCGATCTGGTGCTGATCGATGCCGGCTGCGAGATCGACTGCTACGCCAGCGACATCACCCGCACCTTCCCGGTCAGTGGCAAATTCTCCCCTGAGCAGAAAGCCATCTACGAGCTGGTGCTGGCTTCGCAGGAAGCCGCGTTCAAGGAGATCGGCCCCGGCAAGCACTGGAACCAGGCGCACGAGGCCACGGTGCAGGTGATTACCGCTGGGCTGGTGGACCTCGGCTTGCTGCAGGGCGATGTGGCCGAGCTGATCGCCAGCGAAGCCTACAAGCCCTTCTATATGCACCGCGCCGGCCACTGGCTGGGCATGGATGTGCACGATGTCGGCGAGTACAAGGTCGGCGGCGAATGGCGCGAGCTGGAAGTCGGCATGGCCATGACCGTCGAGCCGGGCATCTACATCGCCGTGGACAATCAGGATGTGGCGAAGAAATGGCGCGGCATCGGTGTGCGCATCGAGGACGACGTGGTGGTGACCAAAACCGGCTGCGAGATTCTCACCAGCGGCGTACCGAAAACTGTCGCCGAGATCGAAGCGCTGATGGCCGCCGCACGCAGCGTGGCGGCCTAGAGCATGCCACGCGTCGACATTGCGATTATTGGCGGCGGCCTGGTCGGCGCGAGTTTGGCCGTGGCGTTGCAGGCCGAAGCCAAACAGCGTGGCTGGCACATCTGCCTGATCGAGCCATTCACCCCGGGCAACGGCTATCAGCCAAGCTATGACGCTCGCTCCACTGCGCTGTCGTTTGGTTCGCAGCAGATTTATCAGCGTCTCGGCCTGTGGCAGCAGATCAGCCAGCGCGCCGAGCCGATCAAACAGATTCATGTTTCCGACCGTGGCCGCTTTGCCGCCGCGCGCCTGAGCTCCGAAGAAGAAGGCGTGCCGGCACTGGGCTATGTGGTGGAAAACGCCTGGCTTGGCGAATGCCTGTGGCAGGCGCTGGATCAGCAGGTGGTGAGCTGGCGCAGCCCGGCGCAGGTTACCCGCATGCAGGCCTTGGCCGATGGCTACCGTCTGACCCTGGACGATGGCTGCGAGCTTGAGTGCAGCCTGGCGATTCTCGCCGAAGGTGGCCGCTCCGGTTTGCGTGAGCAGCTGGGCATTGCCGTTAGCACTACGCCATACGGGCAGAGCGCACTGATCGCCAACGTCAGCCCGCAGGAGGCGCACAACGGTCTGGCCTTTGAGCGCTTTACCGAAGAAGGGCCGATGGCCATGCTGCCGCTGGCGGATAACCGCTGCGCACTGGTCTGGACCCGTGCAACGCTGGAAGCTGAACGCCTGTTTGCGCTGAGCGATGCGGCGTTTCTCGCCGAGTTGCAGCAGGCCTTCGGCTTTCGCTTGGGCGGCTTGTGTCAGGTTGGTACGCGGTACCTCTACCCGTTGGCCCTGACCGCCGCCAAGGAACAGGTGCGCCAGCATCTGGTGGTGCTCGGCAATGCCGCGCACAGCCTGCATCCGATTGCTGGGCAGGGTTACAACCTGTCACTGCGCGACACCCTGGTGCTGGCTGAAACCCTGCTGGCGAGCAGCGCGCCTTTGGGCGATCTGGCAACTCTGCAGCGTTATCTGAGCAGCCAGCAGGTGGACCAGCAACTTACCGTCGGTTTCTCCGACCAGGTCACCCGCCTGTTCAGTACCGGCCAGCCGCTGCTGGCGGCCGGGCGCAATCTCGGTTTGCTCGGCCTTGATCTATTACCTCCGGCGAAACGCTGGTTTGCCCGCCAGGCCATGGGTCTCGGCACTCGTTCGGAGCCCTGAGCCATGCCGGCAAACAAACTGGCGCGCAAGGCGCGGCTGCTGCGCTGGGCGATGAATCTATATCCGCCCTATCTGGGCGCTGGCGTGCGGGTGCGGCAGATCAGCGCGGACTTCCGTCAGGTGCAGGTCAAGATGGGCCTCGGCTGGTATAACCGCAACTATGTCGGTACCCAGTTCGGCGGCAGTCTGTACTCGATGACCGACCCGTTCTTCATGCTGATGATCATGGAAAACCTCGGGCGTGATTTCATTGTCTGGGACAAGGCCGCGCGCATCGACTTTATCGCGCCTGGCAAAGGCCCGGTGTACGCAGACTTCAGCATCGATGAGCAGTTGCTCAACGACATCCGCCAGCACACCGCAGATGGTGATAAATACCTGCTCGAGCTGCATGTAGAAGTGCGCGATGGCAGCGGCACCTTGGTAGCGCGGGTGCATAAAACCCTCTACGTGCGCCTTAAACCGCGCGCTCGGCAGGCAGCCTGAACAAGGAATATGTGATGCAAGCGGATCTGATCATCGTTGGCGCAGGCATGGTGGGCAGTGCCCTGGCACTTGCCCTGCAGGATCAGGGGTTGGAGATTTTGCTGGTCGATGGCGGCCCGCTGAGCGTCAAGCCCTTTGATCCGCAGGCCGCATTCGAGCCACGGGTTAGCGCGTTGTCGGCGGCTAGTCAGCGTATTCTCGAGCGACTTGGTGTGTGGGACGGAATCGCCGCACGGCGCGCCTGCCCCTATGGCGAGATGCAAGTCTGGGATGGTTCCGGTACCGGGCAGATTCATTTCAGCGCGGCCAGCGTACATGCCGAGTCGCTCGGCCATATCGTCGAGAACCGCGTGGTGCAGGACGCCCTGCTTGAACGCTTGCACGACAGCTCGATTGGTTTGCTACCGGGCGCCCGCCTGGAGCAGCTGCGCCGCTCCGGTGATGGCTGGCTGCTCAGCCTGAGCGATGGCCGTGAGTTACGAGCGCCGCTGCTGATTGCCGCCGACGGCGCCAACTCGGCAGTACGGCGCTTGGCCGGCTGCGCCACCCGTGAGTGGGATTATCTGCACCACGTCATCGTCACCAGTGTGCGTTGCGCCAAGCCACACCAGGCCACCGCCTGGCAGCGCTTTACCGATGACGGCCCGCTGGCCTTTCTGCCGCTGGCAGGCCCGGCAGGCGAACATTGGTGCTCGATTGTCTGGTCGGTTACCCCAACTGAAGCCGAGCGATTGATGGCGTTGGATGATGCGGGTTTCCGGCGGGCGCTGGGCTTTGCCTTCGAGCATCGCCTGGGCGAGGTGCTACACGCCGATGCGCGCGTGTGTATCCCGTTGCGCCAACGTCACGCCAAGCGTTATGTCGAAGACGGCCTGGCGCTGATCGGCGATGCCGCGCACAGCATCCATCCGCTAGCCGGGCAGGGGGTCAATTTGGGCTTTCTCGATGTCGCGGTGCTGGCAGAGGTGTTGCTACACGCGACGCAGCGTGGCGAACGCTTGGCTGATGTGAAGGTGCTCAGCCGTTACGAGCGCTGGCGCATGCCGCACAACCTGGCAATGATGGCGGCGATGGAAGGCTTCGAGCGGCTGTTCCAGGCTGATTCGCTACCGCTGCGTTGGTTGCGCAACAGCGGCCTTAACTGGGTGGATGATTTGCCGGAAGCCAAGGCACTTTTTGTCCGTCAGGCGTTGGGGCTGTCCGGTGACTTGCCGGAATTGGCGCGGGTTTAACGGGCTATCTAACTCAGTGAAGTGTGCTGCGCCGATGGTGGCTTAGGCCGCGTTTCGAGCGGCGTGATACCAGGTAATAGAGGTATGCGGCTAACCTGCGCGGTCCGACCCTCCCTGCAAAAGCCACAGGCAAAAAAAGCCCGGCACTAAGGCCGGGCTAAAAGTGTGTAGGGAAGTACACACGGAGTCGCTGTCAGGTCATGCCCAGCCAAGTGGGCAGCGCCATGGATACGGCAGGCACGTACGTGATGATCATCAGGAAGCTGAGTAGCAGCATCAGCCACGGCCAGGCGGCTTTGATCACCGAGGTCAGCGGCATACCGGTCACCGCCGAGGTGACGAACAGGTTGAGCCCCACGGGTGGTGTGATCAGGCCGATTTCCATGTTCACCACCATGATGATGCCCAGGTGGATCGGGTCGATGCCCAGTTGCACGGCAATCGGGAAGAGGATCGGTGCGAGGATCAGGATGATCGCCGATGGCTCCATAAAGGCGCCCGCCACCAGCAGCACGATGTTTACCACCAGCAGGAACTGCCAAGGCTGCAGGCCCATCTCGATCACCCAGGCGGTGATGGTTTGCGGGATCTGCTCGGTGGTCAGCACGTGGGCGAAGAGCATGGCGTTGGCGATGATGAACATCAGCATGATGGTCAGCTTGCCGGACTCCAGCAGTACCTTGGGGCACTCGCGGATGGTCATGTCCTTGTACACGAACAGCGCCACAAAGCCGGCGTAGACTGCTGCCACTGCAGCAGCTTCGGTTGGAGTGAACATGCCTGAGTAGATGCCGCCGAGGATGATCACCATCAGCAGCAGACCCCAGATGGCCTTGCGTGCCGCAGTGATGAACTCACGGAAGCTGGCACGCGGCATGGCCGGCAGATTCATCTTCCGCGCGACGATATAGATCGCCACCATCAGTGCCACGCCCAGCAGCAGGCCGGGTACGACACCAGCCATAAACAGCTTGCCCACCGACTGCTCGGTCGCGGCGGCGTACACCACCATGACGATCGACGGTGGAATCAGGATGCCCAGGGTGCCGGCGTTACACACGATCCCGGCGCCGAATGCCTGCGGGTAACCCGAACGCACCATGCCAGCGATGGCAATCGAGCCGACGGCCGCCACAGTGGCAGGCGACGAACCGGACAGCGCGGCAAACAGCATGCACGCCAATACCGCCGAGATGGCCAGGCCGCCACGGATATGCCCGACGCAGGCGTTGGCGAAGTCGATCAGGCGCTTGGCCACGCCGCCAGTGGTCATAAACGCACCGGACAGCAGGAAGAACGGGATAGCCAGCAGGGTGTAGTGTTCGCTGGTTTCGAACAGCTTGATCGCCAGCGAACGTACCGAGTCCGGGCTGAACAGCATGATGGTCACCGAGCCGGCCAGGCCCAGCGAGGCAGCAATCGGCACGCCGATAAACATCAGCAGAAACAGCAGAATAAAGAGGAACAGGATGGTCATTACTTGTGCTCCCCGTGCTCATTGATCTTCAGTGCGTCGGCGGCTTCATCAGCCAGCCCCAGGCCGGTCTGCTGGTTGCGCAGAATGCGTACGAAGATTTCAAAGAAACGGATAAAAACCATGGCGTAGCCGAACGGCACGATCAGGGTGATATGCCATTGCATGATGCCGTAGCGACCGAGGTCTTCAGCACCGATGCCGGCGGTGAACAGGGTTTTCACCCAGTCGAAGCTGGCGACGGTGATCAGCCCGGCATAGCCCAGGCAGGCCAGGCAGGCGATCAGGCCGATAACCCTTTGCACCGGTTTGCTGGCCAGCTTGACCAGTGCATCGACGCCGATATGCCCGGCGGTGCGCACACCGTAGGCCAGGCCGAAGAAAATCAACCAGGCGAATAACGCCTTGGTCAGGGCAATGCTCCAGGTCATCGACTGGGCCATGCCGAGAATGCTGTCGCCAATGGCGAAGAAAAACTCACTGCTGCCTTCCCAACGATCCGCCAGGTTGTAGAACAGTGTGTAGAGGTTGTTGAGGATCACGTAGACGAAGGTCACCAGCGTCATGGCGGCCAGCAGGAACGCGATAAAGCCTTCCTCGAAGTGGTCCCAGGCGCGCCGCAAGGCGTTCATCAATAGAGTCTCCAGTGGTTAGGGGCGGCGTACCCAGGCAACCCGCGAGGGGGTACCTGGGTATTCGGCCAATCGCGCAGCGGCATGGCTGCGCTGTAGTTGGGTGCAGGCAGAGGTCTGCTCCGCCTTACTGGTTGGCGGCGTCGGCAGCTTTGATCAGGTCAGCACCGATTTCAGCTTCGAACTTGCTCCACACCGGCTTCATGGCATCGCGCCATTCATTACGCTGCTCTGGGGTCAGGGTAATGATTTCGGTGGTTTTTGCGTCGATGATGCGCTGCTTGTCGCCATCGTTCAGCGCGCCAGCTTGCTTGTTCACTTCGGCGGTCACTTCCACGATGATCTTGTCCAGCTCGCTGCGTACGTCTTCCGGCAGGCCGTCCCAGAACTTGGTGTTGGTGATCAGCATGTAGTCCAGTACACCGTGGTTGGATTCGGTGATGAACTTCTGCACTTCATGCATCTTCTGGCTGTAGATGTTCGAGTAGGGGTTCTCGGCACCGTTTACCACGCCAGTCTGCAGACCCTGGTAAACCTCGGCGAAGCTCATCTTGCGCGGGTTGGCGCGCACAGCCTTGAACTGCTCTTCCAGTACGGCGGACGCCTGTACGCGGAATTTCAGGCCGCGGGCATCCTTCGGTTCACGCAGCGCCTTGTTGGCGGACAGCTGCTTGAGGCCGTTGTGCCAGTAGGCCAGACCGGTGATGTTTTTCTCTTCCATGGACTTCAGCAGCGCCTGACCTTCCGGGCTGAGCTGGAAGCGGTCGACGGCGGCCATGTCCTTGAACAGGAACGGCAGGTCGAATACCTGGATTTGCTTGGTGTACTGCTCGAATTTGGCCAGCGATGGGGCGATCAGCTGCACGTCACCGAGCAACAGGGCTTCCATTTCCTTGCCGTCACCGAACAGCGAGGAGTTCGGGTAAACCTCGACCTTGACCTTGTCGCCCAGACGCTCTTCGGCGAGCTTCTTGAACAGCGCGGCACCCTGGCCTTTAGGGGTGTGGTCGGCGACCACGTGGGAGAACTTGATCACGATCGGGTCGGCCGCTTGGGCCATGCCGGCGATGCTCAGCGACAGGGCGCACGCGAGCGCCTTGGCAGTCAGTTTGAACATGGAGTCTTTCCTCTTGTTTTTGTATAGCGTGATGCGCCGCAGCGCTACAAGTCGGGCGAACAGGCTCAAGTCTAGGCGGCCTGTCAGAAAGTGACGGGCGTCGGGCAGATTGCCTAGAACTGTGCGTTGTGAAGTCGCCTGCAGGAGGCTAGAGCAACCGCCATGCCAGGCACTGATTTGGCTGCTGTGAGCAATGTGAAACGCAGCAGCGACAAGGCCTGGCAGGTTGTTGCAGGAAATTTCGCGCGCTGCTGCGCAGGCCGCTTGCGCAGCTTTTGGCGGAAACCCGCCTGCTAGTCGAGGCTGTCTGGCGGGCTTCCGCCAGCGCCGGCAAAGCTCAGGCCGTGTTTACGCAGTTTGTCGTGCAGGGTTTTGCGCGGCACGCCCAGCGCTTCGGCCAGGCTGCGCAGCGAGCTGTGTGCGCGGCTCAGTTCGGCGCTGATCAGGCTGCGCTCGAAGGCTTCCACCTGGGCATTCAAACCGCCGCTATTGCCGTCCTCATCGGGCTGTGGCGCCGCAGCCTGGGCCTGCAGATCGAGGTCCAGTTCCAGGCCCAGGGCAAAGCGTTCGGCGGCGTTTTGCAACTCGCGCACGTTGCCCGGCCAGGGGTGGCGCAGCAGCGCCGCGCGCTGGCCCGGTTGCAGGCTGCGCTCGGCCAGGCCATGACGGCTGCTGGCGGCTTCGGCAAAATGCTGGAACAGCAACAGGGCATCTTCGCCGCGCTCGCGCAGGGCCGGGATACGCAGCGGTGCGACGTTCAGGCGGTAATACAGGTCGGCGCGGAAGCGGCCCTGATCGGCGGCCTGGCGCAGGTCTTCCTTGGTCGCCGCGATCACCCGGATATCCAGGGGAATCAGTTGGTTGCCACCGAGGCGTTCGACCACCCGCTCCTGCAACAGGCGCAGCAACTTGACCTGCACTTCCAGGCTCATGCTTTCGATTTCATCGAGGAACAGGGTGCCGCCATTGGCGAATTCGAATTTGCCGATGCGGCGCTTTTGCGCGCCGGTAAAGGCGCCTTGTTCATGGCCGAACAACTCGCTTTCCACCACCGATTCGGCAAGGGCGCCGGCGTTGATTGCCACAAACGGCCCGGCGCGGCGGTTGGACAGGTCGTGCAGCGCGCGCGCCACCACTTCCTTGCCGGCACCGGTTTCGCCGAGGATCAGCACGTCGCTGTTGATCCCGGCCAGGGCGCCGATCTGTTCGCGCAGGCGCAGCATGGCCGGCGATTGGCCGACCAGACGTGCCGACAGGGTGTGGCGATCCGTCAGGGCCATGCGCAGGCTGCGGTTATCCACCACCAGGCGGCGCAGAGACAGGGCGCGGCGTACGCTGTCGAGCAGGTCGCCGCTGGCAAAGGGCTTTTCCAGAAAGTCGTAGGCGCCAGCGCGCATAGCTTGCACGGCCAGGGGCACATCGCCATGGCCGGTGATCAGCAGTACCGGCAGTTCCGGGTCCTGTTCCTGTAGTTGTTGCAGCAGCTGCAGGCCGTCGATGCCGGGCATGCGGATATCACTGACCACCACCCCCGGCCAGTCGCGTTCGATGCGCGCGGCGACACCATGGGCGTCGGCCAGGCTACTGACCTTGAGCCCCGCCAGGTCGAGAGTCTGGCTCAGCGCCTGACGCAGATGTGGGTCATCGTCGATCAGCAGCACCTGGGTGCGGGAGTCGATCATGCTCATACAACAAAGTCCTCTGGCGACTGGGTTTTGATGCCCTGATCCACGGCGCGCAGGCGCAGGGTCAGCTGGGCGCCGCCGTCAGGGTGGTTGGCGAACAGCAGTTCGCCGCCCAGGGCGCGCATCAGGGTATCGCAAATGGCCAGGCCGAGGCCGAGGCCCTGAGCGCTGGTCTTGGTGGTGAAGAATGGCTCGCGGGCGCGTTGCAGCGCCTCCTGGCTAAAGCCGGGACCATTGTCCCTAAGGTGTAGATCGACGCCTTCGGCGGTCAGTTCGGCACTCAGCCATAGACGGCGCGGCTGCGGTACTTCGCTCAAGGCATCGAGGGCGTTGGCCAGCAGGTTGCCGAGCACTTGGCGCAGGCGGGTTTCTCCGGCCTGCACCCACAGGGTGGCGTTCGGCAGGTCGCGGATCAGCTCGACCTGCATGGCCTGGCGGCGCTTGGCCAGCAGGGCCAGGGCATCGTCGATGGCCGGCTGCAGGGCCACGCTTTCCGGGGCGTGACGGTCACGGCGGGCGAAGGCGCGCAGGTGCGCGATGATCGAGGCCATGCGCTCGGTGAGCTGGCTGATCAGCTTGAGATTGGCGCGAGCATCATCGCCGCGCTGGTGGTCGAGCAGCACACAGGCGTTGTCGGCGTAACTGCGAATGGCCGCCAGGGGCTGATTGAGTTCATGGCTGATGCTCGCACTCATGGTGCCCAGGGCCGAGAGTTTGCTGGCCTGCACCAGCTCATCCTGGGCCTGTACCAGCTCCTGCTGGGCCTGTTCGCGCTCCAGCACTTCCTGCTTCAGCCGGCTATTGAGGCGTTCCAGATCGAGGGTGCGCTCCAGTACGCGCTGTTCCAGCTGCTGGCGGGCCTGGCTGTCGAGGGCGATACGTTCCAGGTAGTGACGGCGGCGCTGCATCAGCAGGCCGAACAACAGGATCAGCGCCAGCAAGGTGCTGCCGCCGACTGCCATGGTGGTACGCACCGGCTGGTCGAGCTGTGAGCGTGGCGTGAGGATGCTCACCGTCCAGCCGATTTCATCGAGTTTTTGCCCCTGGCGTAACCAGGCGTCAGCGTTGAGCTGTAGCGGTGGTGGCGACTGGATGCGATAGGGCTGGGTGTCGGCAATGGCTGCCCGCTCGGCATTGTCCAGTTCGCGGGTGGCGTGAAAGCGCCACTCGGCGTTTGAGGTGAGAATCACCACGCCGTAGTTATCGGTAACCAGCAACTGCTCGGGGCGTTTGCCCCACAGGGTTTCGGTGTGGTCGAGGTCGACCTTGACCACCATGACGCCGAGAATCTGCTCGCCATCGCGAATCGCCGCCGCGAAGAAGTAGCCGCGTTTACCCGAGGTGGTGCCCAGCCCGAAGAAATGCCCGGGGCGGCCTTGCATGGCTTCGCGAAAGTAGGGGCGATAGGAAAAGTTGCGACCTACAAAAGAGTCTTCCTGCGCCCAGTTCGAGGCTGCCAGGGTGGTGCCGTCTGCGGCCATCAGATAGATGACATCGGCCCCGGTTTGCTGGCGAATCTGGCTGAGCAGGTGGTTGGCCGCTGTGCGTTGTGCCGGTTGCTCGGGGTTTTGCAGGGCGCTACGCACGTCGGGTAAGTCCGCAAGAATGGGCGGCAGGACTTCGTAGCGGCGCAAGGTGCCCAGCAGGTTGGCCACATAGAGATCGAGGGTCTGCCGGTTCTGTTCGCTCAGCACGCCGCGGTAATAGCGCTCCGTCAGGTGTTGCAGTGGCCACAGCAGCGGCACCAGCAGTAACACAAGGACTGCCAGGCTTCTCCAGCGTGGGCGACGAGGGTGGGATGACGGGGTGGACATGCGCTTACTCGGGCAGGGTGATCAGTTCAGAGTGGCGGTTATGCAATAAGTGGGCAAGTTCGCCGATATGGGTCAATACTCAGATCGTTCGGCATCGCCCTGGAGTAATGGTGCCGCCCGCTTGCGCCTTGCATGGACGGCTGCGCTTTAGTCCCTGGAGGTGTCCGATGTTGGCTCAATTGACGGTAAGGACGAGGTTGCTGTTGTTGGCGGTGGTGCCGCTGCTGATGCTGATTGTGGTCATCGGCATGGCGTTGTCCAGAGCCAGCAAGATTAACGACAGTTTTCATGAGTTGTATACCGACCGCATGCGGCCGATCAGTCAGCTCAAGGTGGTCTCCGATGCCTACGCGGTGGCGATGGTTGATGCACTGCATAAATACCGTGGCGGAGTGTTTGATGAGTCCACGCTGCGCAAGGCATTCAGCGATGCGCGCAGCCGTGGTGACAAGGCCTGGGCCGAGTACACCGCCACTCGCCTGACCGCCGATGAAAGCAGTCGGGTCGAGCGCACCAAACCGTATTTACTAAGGGTGCAGCAACTGGCCGATCAGTACCTGGGGCAGGTCGGTAATGGCCAGCTATTGGCAGCCGAGGCTGGCCCATTCAACCGCACTCTGTACGACACCTTCGATCCGCTGGGTGGCGAGTTGGAGGGGTTGATCAGCCTGCAATTAAGCGAAGGCGAGCGGCTTAACGTCGAGACCACGACTCAGTACCAGTCGATGCGCACCTCCTTTCTGCTGATTGGTGCCGTGGCGCTGATTCTGGTGTTGGTAGCTGCATTGTTAATCAGCCTGTCGATCATTCGTCCGCTGGCGGGGCTGCGCAGCCTGATCAGCGAGGTGCAGCAGTCCTCTAACCTGACTTTGCGCGCTGATGCCAGCGGTCGCGACGAGGTGTCCGATGCCGCGCGGGCTTTCAACACCATGCTCGAACACCAGCAGGCGCTGATTCGCCATCTGGCTGATACCGCGACTCAGCTGGCGGCGGCGTCCGAGGAAATGAGTGCGATCAGTGCTCAGGTCAGTCAGGCCGCCACGGCCCAGGGCGACCAGACCAGTATGGTTGCAACCGCCGTGCACCAGGTGAGCGTGGCGGTGCAGGAAGTGGCGCGCAATGCACAGTCCACCGCCAGTAATGCGGCGGACGCGAACAAAGAAGCGCGCCAGGGCAGTGAGCTGGTGCAGTCCAATCTCACGTCGATTCAGGGGCTGTCGGTGTCGGTGGAAAAAGCCGGCGAGGTGATCGACACCCTGCACAACCAGAGTGATGAGATCAGCAAGGTGCTAGGGGTGATTCAGAGTATTGCCGAGCAGACCAACCTGTTGGCGCTCAACGCGGCTATCGAGGCTGCGCGCGCAGGTGAGGCGGGGCGCGGCTTTGCCGTGGTGGCTGATGAGGTACGCAGTCTGGCGAGTAATACGCAGAAGGCCACCGAGTCGATCCGCAGCATGATCGATGCCCTGCAGTGCGGTGCGCGCAGTGCGGTCAGCGCCATGCAGCTCTCGCGCGAACAGGCGCAGAACAGCGTCAGCCATGCCCGTGAAGCGGGTGAAGTGCTCAATCATATTGCCCATGCCATCGAAGGCATTGCCGACGGTAATGTGCAGATTTCTGCCGCTACCGAGGAGCAGACGGCGGTGGCCAATGAGATCAGCCAGAACATCAGTAGTCTCAACGACAGTATTGGTGAAGTGGTCAATGGCGCTGAGCAGAGCTCGATTGCCAGTCGCGATCTGGCGCAGCTGGCCACGGGTTTGCAGCAACAGATTCAGCGCTTCAGGGCTTAGCTGTTTAGTGATTGAGTCGCTAGGCAGTCGGATAGTGCCTGTTGCCAGGTCGGCAGTTGAACGTGCCAGTCCTGCTGCATGCGGCTGCAGTCCAGGCGCGAATTAAGTGGGCGCTGCGCGGGGGTTGGATAGGCGCTGCTGGGAATGGGCTGCAGTGTCGCCACGTTTTTGCCCTGGCTGCGCAGGTGCGTGGCAATCGCGCTGGCGAAGCCGAACCAGCTGGTTTCGCCCTGCGCGGTCAGGTGATACACGCCCCAGGGGCCGGCATGGCCGCTGCGCCACTGCTCGATCAGCTGTGCTGTGGTCTGGGCAATAGTGCCAGCCCAGGTTGGTGCGCCGATCTGGTCGTCCACCACGGACAGGCTTTCGCGCTCCTGCAGCAGGCGTTGCATGGTCAGCAGAAAGTTTTTGCCATGCTGCGAGTAGACCCAGCTGGTGCGCAGAATCAGGTGCATACCACCGACGGCCTGAATCTCTTGCTCCCCAGCCAGTTTGCTGCGTCCGTAAACACTTAGCGGGTTTGTGTTATCGCTTTCGCGGTACGGCTCAGTGTGGCTACCGCCGAACACATAATCGGTGGAGTAATGGACCAGCGGAGCGCCCAGTTCGGCTGCTAGCTCGGCGAGGATGCCGGGCGCCGTTGCATTGATCGCGAAGGCCAGCTGCGATTCGTGCTCGGCCTGATCCACAGCAGTATGCGCGGCGGCATTGATGATCAACTCGGGACGGAGGTTTTGTACCTGCTGGCGAATCAGCTCGGGCTGAGCCAGATCCAGCTGCTCGCGACCCAGTACCGTCAGCTCGTCTGTGCCTGGCAGAGCGCGCTGTAGTTCCTGGCTGACCTGGCCATGCTGGCCGAGCAGGAGAATCTTCATGGGAAAACCTGCGCATCAGCGAAGCTGAGGCCGGACTGATCCTTGGCCGAGAGCTGCGGAGCGCCATCCAGCGGCCAATCGATAGCTAGGGTCGGATCATCCCAGCGGATACAGCGCTCATGTTCGGGGGCGTAGTAGTCGGTGGTTTTGTAGAGAAATTCGGCGAATTCGCTGAGTACGACAAAGCCATGGGCAAAACCTTCCGGCACCCACATTTGTCGCTTGTTTTCGGCGGACAGGTGCGCGCCGACCCAGTGGCCGAAGGTCGGCGAGCTGCGGCGTAGATCCACGGCTACGTCATAAACTTCGCCGGCGGTGACCCGCACCAGTTTGCCCTGCGCCTGTTGTACTTGGTAATGCAGGCCGCGCAATACGCCGCGTTGCGAGCGCGAATGGTTGTCCTGGACAAACTCGCGCTGCAGACCTGTGGTTTCAGCGAAGCTGCGGGCGTTGAAGCTTTCGAAGAAAAAGCCGCGCTGATCGCCGAACACCTTGGGCTCGAGAATGAGCACACCGGGCAGCTCAGTCTTGATTGCCTGCATGCTTACTCCTCGGCCAGTTTGAACAAGTACTGGCCGTAGCCGGTTTTGCCAAAAGCCTTGGCTTGGGCCAGCAGTTGCTGGCGATCGATCCAGCCCTGCTGATAGGCGATTTCTTCCAGGCAGGCAACTTTCAGGCCCTGGCGGTGCTCGATGGTCTGCACGTATTGCGATGCTTCTAGCAGGCTGTCGTGGGTACCGGTGTCGAGCCAGGCAAAGCCACGGCCGAAGCGCTCTACACGCAAATCGCCGCGCTGCAGGTAAGCGTTGTTGACGTCGGTGATTTCCAGCTCGCCGCGCGCCGAAGGTTTGACCGCTTTGGCGATTTTGACCACATCGTTGTCGTAGAAGTATAGGCCGGTCACCGCGTAGCTAGACTTCGGTTCGGCGGGTTTCTCCTCGATGGAGATGGCCTTGCCTTGGGCGTCGAACTCGACCACGCCAAAGCGCTGCGGATCATTGACCCAATAGCCAAAGACCGTAGCGCCCGAAGGTTCGGCGGCGGCGCGCAGGAGTTTCTCGGTGAAGTGCTGGCCATGGAAGATATTGTCGCCAAGGATCAGGCACAGCGAGTCCTTACCGATAAAACCTTCGCCCAAAATAAAGGCCTGCGCCAGGCCGTCGGGTGAGGGCTGCTCGATGTATTCGAAGTGCACGCCAAATTGGCTGCCGTCACCGAGCATCTTCTGAAAGTTGGGCAGGTCCTGCGGGGTGGATATGATCAGAATCTCGCGCACGCCGGCGAGCATCAGCACCGAGATCGGGTAGTAGATCATCGGCTTGTCATAGATCGGCAGCAGTTGCTTGGACACGCCCAGGGTAATCGGATGCAGGCGGCTGCCGGAGCCGCCGGCGAGAATGATGCCTTTCATTGTGCTGCTCCTTGCAGTGTGCCGAGGCGTTCGCGGTGGTAGCTGCCATCCTGCACGCGGCGGCACCAGTCGAGATTGTTCAGGTACCAGAGCACGGTCTTGCGCAGGCCGCTGGCGAAGGTTTCCTCGGGTTTCCAGCCGAGCTCGCGTTCGATCTTGCTGGCATCGATGGCATAGCGCAGGTCATGGCCTGGGCGGTCAGTGACGAAGCGGATCTGCTCTTTATAGGAGGCACTCTGGCGGGGGGATAGCTCGTCCAATAACGCGCAAATGCTTTCCACCACATCCAAGTTCTTCTGCTCGTTATGTCCGCCGATATTGTAGGTTTCGCCGACCTTGCCTTCGCTCACTACCTTTAGTAGCGCGCGAGCATGGTCTTCCACATACAGCCAGTCACGCACCTGCTGGCCATTGCCGTAGACCGGTAGCGGCTTACCATTCAGGGCATTGAGGATCACCAGCGGGATGAGTTTTTCTGGGAAGTGGTAGGGGCCGTAATTGTTCGAGCAGTTGGTGATTAGCACCGGCAGGCCATAGGTGCGCTGCCAGGCGCGCACCAGATGATCCGACGCGGCCTTGCTCGCCGAGTAGGGCGAGCTGGGTGCGTAGGGCGTGGTCTCGCTGAACAGGTCGTCCACGCCATGCAGATCGCCATATACCTCGTCAGTGGAGATATGGTGAAAGCGAAACGCTGCCTTGCGCGCTGGCTCCAGCTGCAACCAGTAGCTGCGTGTGGTTTCGAGCAACGCATAGGTGCCGACGATATTGGTCTGGATAAACGCCGCTGGGCCGTCGATGGAGCGGTCGACATGCGACTCGGCCGCCAGGTGCATGATCGCGTCCGGCTGAAATTCAGCCAGTGCCTGGCTGACGGCTGCACTGTCGGCAATATCGGCCTGCACAAAGCGATAGCCGGGATGAGTGGCCACACCGGCCAACGACTCAAGGTTGCCGGCATAGGTCAGCTTGTCGAGGTTGAGTACTTGGTGTTCGGTGTGATTTAGCAGATGGCGAATCAGCGCCGAACCAATAAAGCCGGCGCCGCCGGTAATAAGGATGTGCACGGGCCTATACCTTTTTTAAAGAGGCGGACGGTAAGTGTTGTGCCTGGCAGTGTTGCAAGCTGAGTCTAGGCGGGCAAGTCATGGCACTTTCAACATGCATAAAAAACCCCGCATCGCTGCGGGGCTTTCTTTATATGGTGCCGGCACCAGGAATCGAACCCGGGAGCTACTGATTACAAGCGGTTAGCTTTGGTGTTTTTCGGCGTATCGTTAGTTTTCGTTTTCTCATGGTTGTGCAGTATTTACGGGGCTTGTAGCCTATTCGTTGTTTTTCTACGTTTCACCGGATACCCTGACTTTGCATGAGAAACGGGGAGCGAACGGGGAAAGCGGAAGGGAATCGGGGAGCGAAATGGTTAAGCGCACGCGAATGACAGAGATGGAAGCCTACGCAGTTAAGACCCGGCAGTCTGAGCCGGTTAGTTCCCGTGGCAAGGGGACTTTGTTACTGGAGCGCAAAGCATCCGGGGCAATCAATGCGTATTACCGAGAGCGAACCCCCAGCAGTGACAACCGCCTGCCGTTGGGTATCCTCGCCAAGAAACCGAAACCCGGCACGGAAGAGAGCGACCTTGACGGCATGCGCGCTGAAGCATTGCGAGTCGCTGGTGAGGTTGGCAAAGCTGGCGGGCTGGGCAAATACCTAGAGCTGAGGGCCGAACAGGCAGCCGAAACACAGACCGCCGCCGATGCTGCGCGTCTAGATGCAGAACTAGCCGCCGCAGAGTTGGCGCGGGTAGCCGAGATTACCGCCGCACGCGGGAGCTTTGCCGATCTGTTCTTGGACTACATCGAGGCGCGGCGCGGCAAGGCCACTCCCGGCGTCGTCAAAGAGCTAGAGCGGTTATTCAAAACCAACATGCAGCACCACACCGTCATCATGGCTATGAAGGCGCGGGACGTGCGCACCGATCACATCTTGGCGGTGCTTAATCCGATCTGGGAGCGCGGCTCCAAGGTGCAAGCCGAACGTATGCGCTCTTTTTTGGTTGCCGCCTTCAATCATGGGCTGACAGCCGAGAGCGTGGTGGGCCGTGCCAATGCCAAGGTTTACAGCTTGGAGTTGAACCCCGCTGCAATGGTCAAGGTTGAAAAGGTATCGGCACCCGTTGTGCGCGCCTTGTCAGATACCGAGCTGCGCACGTTCTGGGAAACCATCGGCAGCACCGAAGGCGTCGGGCCGGTTATGGCGCTGCTGTTTCAATTCGTCGTCGCTACAGGTGGCCAGCGCATCAAGAACATCATGGAAACCACATGGGCCGATTACAACCTTGAGGCCGGCACCGTGCGGCTAATGCATCGCAAGGGCCGTGGTGGGCAAACACAAAGCCGAGTGCATCTGGTGCCGCTGACCCCGCGTGCCATTCAGATAATCGAGCAGGTGCGCGTCATCAATGGCGACTTCGCTTGGCCTTGGACTACCAACGGTAAGCAGCACATTGTTATCAGCAGCCCGACCCATGCCGTGGCTGACTGGCTTGACTCAAAACACGCCGTTATCGAGCAGCAACAAGTGCCGAACTTTTCCCCGCGTGACCTGCGCCGCACCTGTACCCAGCTAATGCAGAAACACGGCGTCGATGATCGCCTGTCTGACCTGCTGCAAGCGCACGGGCAGACCGGCGTGGTGGCCTCGCACTACCGCAACAATCCCGAGGCGGCATTGCCCGAGAAGCGGCGAGCTGTTGAGCTGTTCGACGGCGCGCTGGCGCTGGTGCTGGGAGAGGTCAAGGAGCGGGCTGATAACGTGGTGCTGCTATCGAGTCGGATGGTTTGAGGTGGAATCCGACGGACGGTTGTCTGCGGTTGTCTGCGGTTGTCTGCGGTTCTATGCGTGTATGCATATACAGCCACGATGCAGGCCCCGGCGCTAGGGGCTTTGCATGCTTATAGGTAGTAAAACGTTTGAGTCTTACCGTTCTTAAACCGCTGGCTTTGATCGGTTCAGGTAGTTCGCTAAGATGACTACACGTTTCACCACCTACATTATGGGATGAAACGTTGCTGTAAGGCTGGAATGCAGACGAAAAAAAACCCCGGTAGTGGAATACCGAGGTTCGTTCGAGGGGACGGTGGAACGTCCTTTTTGCAAACCGGCTAGGCCAGTAAACAACCCCGAGGGGGGTATGAAGCATTTGAGACGGCTTCAATGTGTTAGCAATTTGCTAAGCACGTTACGGAATGTATTAGGGTTACTGATATTGCGCAAACGCAATTTCTGCATTTCACGCAGAAACCAGACGAACGTGATTAAGCAGCCCCTTCACCAGAGATGGTGGATTACGTTTCGCCCCCGAGGGTTTTCCATTACATTTTTGGAGAACCAAACCATGGCTCAGATTGCCGCCCGCAACACCGTAAACGCCGCACCCAACCTGCCGATCCAAGGCGCACGCGCTACTGCTGCGCAACTCTGTACGAAATACCAAGTTAGCCGAACCACTTGGTGGCGCTGGTCTCAGTCGCCCGGCTTTCCTGCGCCTATGCGCTTTGGCCGCTCGGTGCGCTGGTCGCCCGAGGCTGTCGATTCTTTCCTGACCAAACAGGAAGGCTAGCCCTTATGGATAACTCAACCTGCAAACAGCGGGTAGCTTACCCGGCTGCAAAAAATTCAGCCCAGCGCTACCTGTTCGCCATCGCGCCGGCTGGTGCTGACCTAGTGCTGCTGTTCGGTCTGGAGGTGCTGCTATGGATTGCGTGATTCAGTTCCGCGACGCGCTACAGGCCGCCTACGGGCCGCTTGATTGGCTGCCTATTCCTGATGGCGGCATTCACCGCGTACACCTTGACGGCGACAAGCAAGGCAGCTTGAACGGCTGGTACGTCTTGCACGCAGACGGCATCGCGTCGGGCTGTTTCGGCAGTTGGAAGGCCGGCACTTCGCATACCTGGAGCAGCCGCAAACCTCTCGACCACCTAGAAGCGCAGCTGATTAGCCAGCGCATCGAGCAGGCACGCAACCAGCGCGAAGCTGAGCAGCACCAGCGCCAGCAAGCCGCAGCCGAGAATGCCAAACGGCTATGGCGTGACGCTCGCCGCGCCGATCCTGCACACCCGTATCTAGTCGCCAAGGGCATAAGGCCGCACGCCTTGCGCCAGTCGGGTGACGTACTGCTGGTGCCGCTTACCCGTGACGGCCACCTGGTGAACTTGCAGCGCATCAAGCCCGACGGCGACAAGCGTTTTCTGTTCGGCGGCATGGTCAAGGGCGCGTGCTCAGTGCTGGGCATCATCACCAGCGGTAAGCCGCTGTATTTGTGCGAGGGCATGGCCACTGGCGTGACCATCCATGAGGAAACCGGGGCCGCTGTAGCCTGCGCCATGAATGCCGGCAACCTGCTACCGGCCGGCCAGCGACTACAGCGCCAGCACCCCGACGCTGTGTTGATCGTTGCCGGTGACGACGACCGCATGACCGAGGGCAATCCGGGCCGCACGGCTGCAATCAAGGCCGCCGCCGCACTCGGTTGCGGGCTGGTGCTGCCCGACTGGCCAGCCAATGCGCCGCTGACATGCTCGGACTTTAACGACCTGCGCCAATGGCGGGAGGCTAATCAATGAACGCGCCGTTTATGACTGCTATGCAAGCACCTGCCATCGAATGGCGCACACCTGACGTGCTGCTGACTGAGCCGCCGGGCAAGGCGTACCCGACCGACAGCCTACCGGCAACCATGCGCGACGCTGTGCGTGCGACGGCGCGTTACGTGGCCGCGCCCGAGGCATTAGCAGCTCAGTGCTTTATTGCAGCGGTTGCTTATCTGGCGCAGACGCGAGTTAACGCACCCCATGTAAGTAATCCGGCAGGAATGCCCTGTTCATTGTTTCAGTTGGCGCTGGCTGACTCTGGTGACCGAAAGAGTGAGTGTTACCGGCTGGCCTTCAAGACAATCACCGAGGCCGAACGCGTGGCTCGCGATGGTTACGCCGTCGAGGCCGCAGAGTTTCGCAGTATGCAGGAAGGCTTGAGCGCTAAGGCCTTGAAAGAGTTTCTCGCCAGCCACACCGCGCCATTCAATCCGCGCGCGCTTTACACCGATGCGACCTTCGAGAAAATCGCCGGGGACTTCATTCAAGGTATGCCCAGCGGCGCATGGTTCACCGACGAATGCGGCACCATCTTTGGTGGCCACAGCATGAAAGCTGACACCGTGACGGCAACCCTCGGTGGCTTGGTTAAGCTGTTCGATAACGGCCAAGCCGAGCGCGACCGTATGGGCGCTGATGCTTCTAGCGGGATCGCCTACGACCGTCGATTCAGCGTGCATATGATGGCGCAAGAACCGACTGTTCGAGAGGCGTTGAATAATCCGCTACTGCAAGGACAAGGTTTCTTGCCAAGGTTCCTGATGAGCAGCGCACCGTCAATCGCCGGCACGCGATTTATCAGTACGGACAGCCTCAAAACCAACGCTTATCAAAGCGCGGCAGTGCAACGCTATTGGGAGCGCTGCAAAGAGATCGCCTTACTCGAATCGTTCGCCGGTATCGACGGCGCAGTTAAGCCGCCGGTTATCGGCTTGACACCCGAGGGGCTGGAAGTCTGGATTGCATTTTATAACCGCGTTGAAGGCGAGATGAGAAGTCTCGGGGAGTATGGCGGGCCGCTTAAACCCTTCGCTAGCCGCAGTGGAGAGTTAGCGCGCCGATTAGCCGCCGGCTTTGCATTGTTCGACGGCGAGCCAGCGATAAGTGCCAAGACCATGACCGCCGCTTGTGAAGTTGCCGGTCATTCGCTCGGTGAGTGGGCGCGCTACCTAGGCAGCAACGCCGCAGAGTCGAGCAGTAACAGGGAGGCTCTAGAGCTGTTGGGCTGGCTGACTGCGCACGCTGAAGCTCGGACGGTAACGAGCGTGCTCAAGGGTGGCCCGCGCAAGTTTCGCTCTGCTACCAAGGCACGTAGCGCGTTATCGACTTTGGTTGCCGCCGGCTGGCTGGTATTCCCCGGCGGCAATCAGCAAGCGTTTGAGGTCAATCCGCATTCACTACCCGAAGGCGTGGCGAATCTGGCGAAAGCGGCGAAAGTCCAAGCAGTTAGGGCGTTTGCCAGTGGCGAATCAGTGGCGAACGATGGCGAATTAGCGGCGAACAAAAATGGCGAGCAGTGCCTTGCTGTTGAAATTCGCCACGATTCGCCACCCATTCGCCACATCGAAACCCAGCAAAACCGGGGGCATTCGCCGCATTCGCCAAATTCGCCACTACCTGAGCCGGTAAATAGCGTGTCTGCCGACTTCGAGGAGTTTTGAACATGGCCGCTATGGAATATTTACAGCGTGCCGGCCTTGCCGTTGAAGTTATCGGCGGCAATCTGCGCCTAAGGATGGTCTGAAGTAGCCCTGTATTTCCGGTCAACTTCAGCCTCCGCTGATTTTGAAAGCGGAAAACTGATCAAAAACGATCAAGTCATCCGCTCATTTCGGTGTTTCTGGCCGCCGCGAGCACCTCGCAGCGGTCATTTCCCACATTACAGGCGCACCTCTCCTGCATTCGTCAGCAAATGTCGACGGGCCATCCACAGGTTCGACAGGGCGAACAGCGTTACCAGTTGTGCGGTGTTTTTGGCCAGGCCACGGAAACGCGTCTTCACATAACCGAACTGACGCTTGATCACCCGGAACGGGTGCTCGACCTTGGCGCGAACTTGCGCCTTGGCCTTCTCGATCTTGCGCTTGGCTTTGTACAGCGCGCTGCGCTTACTCAACGTGTTGTACGTACTGCGGCGGGCTGCGATCTGCCAGATCACTTCACGGCCTTCATGTTCTGGCCGCTTCTCTACGCCGGTGTAACCCGCGTCGGCACCCACCATGTTTTCTTTGCCGTGTAGCAGCTTGTCGACCTGAGTAACGTCTGCAACATTGGCTGCCGTGCCGACCACGCTATGCACTAAACCCGACTCGTCATCGACGCCGATG
Organism: Pseudomonas anguilliseptica; assembly: GCF_900105355.1. NCBI lineage: Bacteria > Pseudomonadati > Pseudomonadota > Gammaproteobacteria > Pseudomonadales > Pseudomonadaceae > Pseudomonas > Pseudomonas anguilliseptica. Next base: position 1,222,969 of record NZ_FNSC01000001.1, on the reverse strand, counting down.
TGCGCCTTCATGCCGAAGTAATACTGGTTTCCCTTCTTGGTCTGGTGCATTTCCGGGTCACGCTTACCGTCCTTGTTCTTGGTCGAACTCGGCGCATTGATCAGCGTGGCATCGACGATGGTGCCTTGGCGCAATGACAAACCGCGGTCACCCAAATAGCCATTGATGACGGCCAAGATGCCCGCAGCCAGTTCGTGTTTCTCCAGCAATCGGCGGAAGTTGAGGATGGTGGTTTCGTCGGGAATGCGCTCCAGGCTCAGACCCGCAAACTGGCGCAGGATGGTGGTCTCGTACAGAGCCTCCTCCATCGCCGGGTCGCTGTAGCCGAACCAGTTCTGCATCAAATGAACCCGTAACATCGCCATCAGCGGATAGGCTGGACGTCCGCCTTCACCCTTGGGGTAATGCGGTTCGATCAAGGCAATCAAACCCTTCCACGGCACAACCTGATCCATCTCGATCAGGAACAGCTCTTTGCGGGTTTGCTTGCGCTTGCCGGCGTACTCGGCGTCGGCGAAGGTCATCTGCTTCATCGGAAAACTCGGCGGGTGGAGTTCAGGTATTTTGCCAAATTCAGGAAGTCTTCTTCAGGGTTTCCCTAAGCCCTGTTGATCGAATCACCGACGCTGTGCGTGTGTTCGTGCGTGACCATAAACCCGAGTTACTGGCTGAGGCTGCCGAACCTTTGCCGGTCAGTGCGTGGCTATGGCTGCTGCTGATGGATGGCGGCGAGATAATTCAGCGCACCGTCACCGGCATGGATCAACGCAGCGTGGAAAGGCTCGCCAAGCGCGACCACGGCGACGCGCTGGCGCAAGTGGTGCCAATGCCTGGACTAACCCGGCGTTTAACTGGCGTTGAGCTGGAGCGCTACCGGGCTGGTCTGTCGATAGTCCACGCACCAGCACCAGCGCCGGCCAACCTATGGCTGGCGCGTGTGGCTCGCCATCTTGGCGTTCGACCTGCCGAGCTGATGCAAATGGGCTTACTGACTGACGACGACGTGACCGAGTGCGCCGGGGCCGATCCTGCCGAGGTGGCCGCATTGATTCGCAGCAACCCGGCATGGATCAATCGAGCAGAGACGGCTGACCATCTGGCGCAACCGCTCCAAATGGTCGAGCAGCACGACGGCGAGCCACAACGCCCCATCCACACCGCCGCCACGGCCTCGCCTGAATGGATCGCAGCCCGTGACCAGTACGTCAATCACCTAAGGATCCTCTGAAGTAGCCATGCATTTCTGGCTGACGTCAGCCTCTGCTGATTTCGAAAGTGATAAATCGATCAAAAACGATCAGATTACCGGCTCATTTCTGTGTTTTTAGCCGCCGCGAGCACCTCGCGGCAGCCATTTCCAGCATTACGGGCGCACCTCTCCTGCATTCGTCAGTAAATGTCGGCGCGCCATCCACAGATTTGACAGCGCGAATAAAGTCACCAGTTGCGCCGTGTTTTTGACCAGGCCACGGAAGCGCGTCTTCACATAACCGAACTGACGCTTGATCACCCGAAACGGATGCTCGACCTTGGCTCGCACTTGGGCCTTGGCCTTCTCGATTTTGCGCTTGGCTTTGTACAGCGCGCTGCGCTTACCGAGTTTCTTGTAAGTGCTACGCCGTGCTGCAACCTGCCAGATCACTTGACGGCCCTCATGCTCGGGGCGCTTCTCGACACCGGTATATCCGGCATCGGCCCCCACCATGTTTTCCTCGCCGTGCAGCAGCTTATCGACCTGGGTGACATCCGCCACGTTGGCGGCAGTACCCACCACGCTGTGCACCAAGCCAGACTCGTCATCCACCCCGATGTGCGCCTTCATGCCGAAGTAATACTGATTGCCTTTCTTGGTTGAGTGCATCTCAGGGTCACGCTTACCGTTCTTGTTCTTGGTTGAACTCGGCGCGTTGATCAGCGTGGCATCGACGATGGTGCCTTGGCGCAGCGACAAACCACGGTCACCCAGGTAGCCATTGATCACGGCCAGGATGCCGGCAGCCAGTTCGTGTTTTTCCAGCAAGCGGCGGAAGTTGAGGATGGTGGTTTCGTCAGGAATGCGCTCCAGAGTCAGCCCGGCAAACTGGCGTAGGATGGTGGTCTCGTACAGCGCCTCTTCCATCGCCGGATCGCTGTAACCGAACCAGTTTTGCATCAGATGCACTCGCAGCATCGCCATCAGCGGATAGGACGGTCGGCCGCCTTCACCCTTTGGATAATGCGGCTCGATCAAAGCGATCAACCCTTTCCATGGCACTACCCGATCCATCTCGATCAGGAACAATTCTTTGCGGGTCTGCTTGCGCTTGCCGGCATACTCGGCGTCGGCGAAGGTCATCTGCTTCATCGGAAAACTCGGCGGGTGGAGTGCGGATATTTTGCCAAAATCAGGAAGTCTTTTTCAGACCATCCCTAACCGCCTGCAAAGCCTGCTACGCGCCAAAGAGCCGCTATTGCGCTGCTGGTGCCGAGCTGCGCCAGCGGTACAACTCGACAGCAATGGAGTCGACCAAGTGAAAACTAAAGACCAAGGGGCACAAGCAATGAGCAACCAATTCTCTATCGACAAGGAAGCACTCAACGAGCTGACGGCAATGTCATTCGACGTCTGGGCCTATATCGACAATGAGCAAGACGCCGAACGGGCAAAAGCGCTGGCGTCTATTTTCGGCATGTTCGGTGAAGTCTTGGCCGACGTTGAACGCAGCCCGATCATCATGGTGCGCGACCTTGCCGCCGTTCACCCAGCCTCGACAACCACGCACTGAGCACCTAGAGCGGGAGAGTAAAGCTATGACCTTGCACCTCACTGCAACCAAGCAAGAAGGCGAAACTCCATTGCAGGCTAGGGTTAGAGCATCGGTGACGCCCGAGAATCTGAGCGCCATTGTGTTGACTAGCTGCGCGTTTACAGACGAAACGCATATCAACGAGCTGGCCAAAGAACTTAAACACCAGACCAAGGCAATAAACGCGGGCGACATGACCAGAGCCGAGAACATGCTGGCCTCTCAGGCGCACACCCTCGAGGCTCTATTCTCCAATCTGGCCAGCCGCGCCATGGGGGCAAAAAATCTAGACCAGCTAGACACCCTGCTGCGCCTCGCACTCAAAGCGCAAGGCCAGTGCCGGGCCACCCTGCAAACCCTTGGCGAACTCAAGGCGCCGAAGCAAATAGCCTTTGTGAAACAGGCGAACATCGGCAATCAGGTACAAGTAAACAACGGCGTAGCACCGCAACCCTTGCGCACACGGAAAACTAAAAACAAGCAAACCGAACTATTGGAGGTGGAGCATGGGCAACGGTTGGACACCCGAGCGCAGGGCAAAGCAAGCAGCAATGATTCGACGCTGGAAGCCGTGGGAGAAAAGCACCGGGCCACGCAGCGCCGAAGGTAAGACAGCATCGGCGGGCAATGCTTGGGCTGGCGGTTATCGGGCATTGTTTCGTGAGCTGCGCCAGCAAATCAGAGAGCAGGAAAAAGCCAGACGCACGCTGACAGATTGAGCATGCAACACCCGAAGCCCGGCCTAATCGCTGGGCTTTTGTTTGTCTGGCGCACACAGGTCCACCCGCTAACTGAGCACCCGAATTAATCGGAGCCACTGCCGAGTGTGTTGGAAGCAACACGCTGGCAGTCTCGCGTGCGCGCATGTTTGAATCGGCCCTACTCTTGTAGACGTATTAAATGACTGTTTCTGGCAGCTTCAGGTCGCTCACCAAGGGCCGCTACCGACCCATAGCAGCCAGTCGCTAACGTTTGGTTAAGGGGCGGGCTCTGCCCGTCCCAGAGAGCGTAGCGAACGATTTGAATGCTGTAATGGACTCTCCCCGCGCCACACTTCTATACCCAGAACCGCGGTGACTGAACAAAGGGAGAGGCGCGATGAAACGAATTGCGGTTGATCTGGCCAAGTCCGTTTGCCAAGTTGCCGAGAGTGTCCGTTCCGGCCAGGTGGTGCAGCGCAAGCGGCTGAACCGAGAGGCGTTCAGGCGATATATACAGGAGCAAACTGAGCCGGTCGAGTGGGTGATGGAGGCTTGCGGCACGGCCCATTACTGGGGGCGCGTGGCACAGGCACTGGGCCATTCGATAAAGCTGATCCACCCGCGCTATGTACGCCCGTATCGACGCCGCAACAAAACCGACCGTAATGACTGTGATGCGATGCTGGAGGCCGCGCGCTGCAAGGATATCTATCCGGTGCCGGTGAAAACCCATGAGCAACAACAGGTGCAGCAACTGCACGGGCTGCGCGAAACCTGGAAGAAAAGCCGTACCCAGCGGATCAACCTGCTGCGCGGCATCCTGCGCGAAGCGGGTATCGAAGCCCCGGTCGCCACCGCCGCGTTTATCCGTGCGGCCCACGAGTTGGTTGAGCGCCCAGAAGTCGCCCCCTTGAGCCATCAACTGCATATCGTCCTGGCGGAAATCAACCTGCACGAACAGTGCGTGGCCGAGTGTGAGCAGCAACTCAAACGCTGGCACGCCGACGATGAAGTGGTGCGCAAACTCGATGAAGTCAGCGGTATTGGCCTGCTGACCGCCAGCGCCCTGAAAAACGCAGTCGGCAAGCCCGAGCGCTTTGCCAGTGGTCGTCAACTCAGCGCCTGGCTGGGCCTGACACCACGCGAATTCAGTAGCGGCGACCGGCGCAAGTTGGGTCACATCAGCCGACAGGGCAACGTCTATGTGCGCACCTTGTTAATCCACGGCTCGCGAGCGGCCTTGCTGGCAGCACAGCGCTGTCAGGCTCGCTCACCGGAAAAACTGACCCAATTGCAACGCTGGGCCGTCGAGACGGCAGCCCGTATCGGCCACAACAAAGCGGCTGTAGCCCTGGCCAACAAGTTGGTCAGGATTTGCTGGGCCGTGTGGTGCCATGAGCGGCGTTTCAGTGGTAACTGGCAAAGCCTAAAGCCCGCCTGACGGCGGGGTAATCAGAAGGGAGAGATGGTTTTCTTGTGGTTGTGGTGAGCAGCAGCACTGTCGGAACAGGCGAGTCCTGCAGCGGAATAAGGCCGATAACAATCATGATCCGCGTGATCGATTGAACGCTTGGCCCCCGCTGCGCGAACTACAGAGTGGCCAGGGCGGTGAGCCCAAAACAGGCCGGATATACGAATGCAACCGCGCTGACGACAGGTGCAAAAGCAAAGCTTTGCTCACTACTTGTGGGGAGAGTCCATATACCGCTTGTTATGCGCTACCACCATTCTGGAGCCTGTAACGAACCAGTAAACCCGGCATCAGTGATTTTAACCAGCAGATTATCATCCTGTACTAGACTAATACCCTCATGGCCGATAGTTACTACAGACCAAGATTTTTCATTGGCTTTATACATTGCCAAGCTGTCGAAGTGCTGTGCAATTGTTGATTTATTAGCACAAAATTCAATGATGTTGTTTTTTGTTGCAGATATTGTTTCGGTGCATTTTGGTTGGTGGCCGTCCCCGTAGGTTGTAACAGGGATTAAGTTTGTTGAATTTGGCGTTACGGAATGCCCGGAGTAGGTTGAGATTTTTGACTCTGGATATAGCCAGCCACAGAACGAATAATTTTCTATGCTCGCGAGAAATATGAGCAATTCCAACTGACGATCAAAGTCCTTTTCGATAACGTAGATCATAACGTCCTACTGTGCATAACGTTTGGTTAAGGGGCGGGCTTTAGCCCGTCCCAGTGAGCGCAGCGAACGATTTGAATGCTGTAATGGACTCTCCCCGCGCCACAGTTCTATACCCAGAACCGCGGTGACTGAACAAAGGGAGAGGCGCGATGAAACGTAAACGCTCCATAGACCCCACCTCCCTCTGGAGAGGTTTTGCGTTTTACAGTGGCGTCGTTGGTTGGCAGTTCCAAGGCAGCAGCGCTTCGTAGGCTTCAACGCTGTTGGCCAGCGGCAGGCGTTCGAGGACATGGCGCAGCCAGGCGTAGGGCTCCTGGCCATTGGTCTTGGCGGTTTCCACCAGGCTGTAGAGTTGGGCGCTGGCGGTCGCGCCTTTCGGCGTGTCGCTGAACAGCCAGTTCTTGCGACCTATGACGAAGGGCCGGATCGCGCGCTCGGCAGCGTTGTTATCGATCGGCAGGTGGCCAGCCTCGATGTAGCGTTCGAGTCGGCTCCAGTTGCTCGCCAGGTAGTTCACTGCTTTGCCCAGGGCATTCTGCGCCGTGACCTGCGGCTGGGTTTTCTCCAGCCAGGTCTTGAGCTGATCGAGGAGCGGTAGGCTGTGCTGCTGGCGGCCCCGGTAGCGCTGTTCATCGCTGGCATCCTTAAGTTCGCGCTCGATGCCGTAGAGCTTGTTGATCATCCCCAACGCGATGTCGGCACGCCCGGTTTTGCCCTTCGGTTGCACCTTTTGCGCTTCGACGAACTTGCGCCGCGCATGCGCCCAGCAGGCCAGGCGCTCAACACCTTGTTGTGCGGCCACGGCGTTGTAGCCGGCGTAATCGTCGGTCATCAGGTAGCCGCGATAACCGTCGAGCAGGCGCAGCGGCACCTCCTGCGCGCGGCTGGTTGTGTAGTCGAAGAGGATCACCGGTTTGCCAGGCGGGCCACCGGTCTGCACCCACATCCAGGAGTGGCTGCTCGGATCGCGCCCAGGCTCCTTGAGCACCTGCACGCGGGTTTCATCGCAGTGGATCACCGGACTGTCCAGCAGCCTGTCGCGCATCAGGTTGAGCAACGGTTGTAGCAGTTCGCCGCACTGGATCACCCAGCGCGCCAGGGTCTGCCGGGGGATGTCGATGCCATGGCGACTGAGCATCTTTTCGAAGCGATACAGTGGGATGCCGTCGGCGTATTTGCTGGTCAGCAGCATCGCCAGCACGCTCGGGCTGGCCAGCCTTTTCTCGATCAGTTGGGCCGGTTTGTCAGCGGTGACCGGCGCGCTTTCGCAGGCCTTGCAGGCATAGGTCTTGCGAATGTGGCGGATCACCTGAACCTGCATCGGGATGATTTCCAGCTGCTCGCTGGTTTCTTCGCCGATGGCCTGCTTGCGGCAACCGCATTCGCAGGTCAGTTCGTGTTCGGGCAGTTCGTGGATGACCTCGACACGCGGTAGTTCGGCCGGTAACGGCTTGCGCTTGCCGCGGCGCTTGGTCGGCGCAACGACTTCTTCCTCGACCTCAGCGGCCGGAGCTTCAGCCGCCGCTTCGGCCAGGCTTTCCGCTTCGTTGAACATCTCTAGCTGCGGTGAATCCGGGTCGCTGCTCTGCTCGGATTTACGGCCGAACAGGCGCTGGATCAACAGCGCGTTTTGTTCGCGCAGGCGCTCGATCTGCCCATCCTTGTCCTTGGCCAATTCCTGCGCCGACGACAACACCTCAGCGAGCAATTGCTTGAGCGCGGCGGGGTCATCAGGAAGGGTTTCGGGCACAGAAATCATGCCGTGGATTATACCGGCTCAGGTGACGAACCTAGGGGTCAAAACCTGGTGCGGCCGGTTGCGCCACAGGTCGATACCGTCCAACAACCAGTTCAACTCCTGGGCCGTCAGCACGATCGCATCTTCGCCAGGTTCCGGATGCGACTTGAAGCGTTCAGCCTCCAATCGCTTGAGCCACAGGCAAAAGCCGTTGCGCTCCCAATACAAAATCTTCACCCGGCTGCGCGCGCGGTTGAGGAAGACGAACAGCACCGGGTCGAACACCGCCACCTTGATATCCAGCTCGACCAGGGCGGCCAGGCCATCGATGGATTTTCGGAAATCCACCGGCTTGGGGTATAGATAGACTTTTTCGACTTTGGCGTCGGGGCGCATCATGACGGCTGGCTCCAGAAAGAAATTGGAGCTCAGCATTGGCTGGCCTGCGGATCATTTGTAGATGAGGTTTATGGAGCGCTTACCCTCGACCCGCGGCTGATCCTCGATACCTACCTGAGCCTGCCCGACAGCCTGCATCTTGAGGTGGCGCGCCAGCTCTGCGCCGATGGTGCCTTTGCCACGGCGGCGCTGTATGCCGAGTGCCTGTCGGCCAAGCAGATCAAGGTGCTGATATACGGCATCAACGATGTCGACCATGTGCTGCAGATTGCCCGGCATATTGTCGATATGCCGCTGATCAGCGAAAGCCTGCGCAGTTTCTCCACCGGTTACCTGTGCAAACTGACCGAAGCGGCGGTGGCGGATCGCAATCTGCCGGTGGCCGCCCAGGTGCTGGGTGGCTTGTCACTGGCGCGGCAGGCGGATGTTTGCGCCGGATTGCAGCCGGCGACCCTGCGCAAGCTGTTGCCGTTGCTGCTGTTGATCAGCGGCGATGGCTTGCGCAAGCAGTTGCCGGAGGCCGTGCTGCAGGTGTTTGAGCAGCAGTTGGCTTAGTTATTCCATCCACTGCCGTTCATGGCGCTCCAGCAGGTTGCTGGCCTGCTCGGGGCCGTCGCTGCCGGCCGGGTAGGGCCGCGGGCTCTGGTAGTGCTGGTGCCAGCCCTTGATGATCGGGTCGATCCAGCTCCAGGCCGCTTCGACTTCGTCGCGGCGCATAAACAGCGTCGAATCGCCTTCGATCACGTCGAGCAGCAGGCGTTCGTAGGCGTCCCAGCGGCGCTGTTTGTGGAAGGCGTCGGCCAGGTTGAGGTCGAGCTCTACCGGCTGCAGGTGCATGCCCTTGCCTGGGCTCTTGCCCATCAGTTGCAGGCTGATGCGTTCTTCCGGCTGCAGGCGAATCAGCAGGCGGTTGGCTTCGCCGCCGCCGAACAGCTGGTGCGGTACCGGTTTGAACTGAATAAGGATTTCCGACGTCTTGTGCCCCAGGCGTTTGCCGGTGCGCAGGTAGAACGGCACGCCGGCCCAGCGCCAGTTGTCGATCTCGGCCTGCACGGCGACAAAGGTTTCGGTGTCGCTGTCGTTGTCGACGTTCTTCTCGAAGTAATAGGCCGGCACTTCCTGGCCGCCGATCTTGCCGGCGGTGTACTGGCCGCGCACGGTCTTGTCCTGCACGTCGAGGCCGGTGATGGGTTTCAGGGCTTCGAGGATCTTTACCTTCTCGTTACGCACTGCCTCGGCGTCGAAACGTACCGGCGCTTCCATGGCCACCAGGCAGAGTAGCTGCAGCAGGTGGTTCTGGATCATGTCGCGCATGGCGCCGGCTTTTTCGTAGTAGGCGCCGCGATTTTCCACGCCAAGGGTTTCGCACACGCTGATTTGCACGTGATCGATATGCCCGGCGCGCCAGATCGGCTCGAACAGCGCGTTGGCGAAACGCAGGGCCATCAGGTTCTGCACCGTCTCCTTGCCCAGGTAATGGTCGATGCGGAACACCCGTGACTCATCGAATACCGCGCCGATGGCGGCGTTGATCGCCTGCGCCGACTGCAGCGAATGGCCGATGGGCTTTTCCAGCACGATGCGCGCCTTGGGGCCGGCCAGGCTGGCGATCTTCAGGTGCGAGGCGATGTCTTCGAACAGATCCGGCGCGGTGGCCAGGTAATAGATGCGCACGCGCTCGGGGTCGTCGCCCAGGCGTTTGCCCAGGCGGCCGAAATCGGCGCTCTGGCTGGCGTCCATGGCGAAGTAGTCGAGGCGCGCAGCAAAACCGGCCCAGGTGTCGTTGTCGAAGTCGTTGCGCGCCACCTGGGCTCGGCAATGGCGTTCGGCCAGGGCCTGAAAGGCTGTGCGGCTATGGGCGCTGCGGGCCAGGGCGAGAATCCGCGTGTCACCATGCAGACGACCCGCGCGATGCAGGTGGTAGAGCGCTGGCAGCAGTTTATGCAGGGCCAGGTCGCCGGTGCCGCCAAACACCAGCATGTCGCAGGGAATGCTCAAGGTGGGAACTCCGACTCGGTTTAACCGTGCGAGGGCGGCGGCCATGTAGTATAACTACAAGACCACTACAACCCGTCTTACGCCGATCATAACCGAGTCATGACTCCAATGCGGCGTGCTAGATGGATTCGTTAGCCAAATGCCGAGCCTAAACCTGTGAACCTGTTGCAGCACATTGCCCAGTCGCGTCATCTACTCCGCAAATCGGAACTCAAGGTCGCCGACCATGTTCTGCTCGACCCGGCCTCGGTCATGCACAGCTCCATGGCCGAGCTGGCGCACAGCGTTGGTATCAGTGAGCCGACCATTGTGCGTTTCTGCCGGGCGATTGGCTGCACCGGTTTTCAGGATCTCAAGCTGAAACTGGCGCAGAGCCTGGCTGCCGGTGCCAGTTTCGGCCAGTTCGCGATTCATGAAGACGATTCGGTGGCGGACTTCAGCCTGAAGATCTTCGACACCACCCTGCACACCTTGATTGAGGTGCGCGAGAAACTCGACACCCAGGCCCTGCAGCAGGCCATTGCTGCCATCGCCAATGCCCAGCGCGTGGAGTTCTACGGCTTTGGCGCATCCGGCGCAGTGGCGGCGGATGCCCAGCACAAGTTCTTCCGCCTGCTGCTCACGGCCGCAGCCTATTCCGACCCGCATATGCAGGCGATGAGCGCGGTGACCTTGAAGCCCACCGACGTGGCCATCTGCATCTCCCAGTCCGGGCGCTCCAAGGATTTGCTGATCACCGCCAACCTGGTGCGTGAAACCGGTGCGACCTTGATCACTCTGTGCCCGAGCCAGACGCCGTTGGCCGACCTGGCCACGGTCAATCTGGCCATCGACGTGCAGGAAGACACCGAAATCTACACCCCGCTGACCTCGCGTATCGCTCACCTGGTGGTGATCGACGTGCTCGCCATGGGTGTGGCCATGGCCCGTGGCCCAGGCCTGGTTAACCACCTCAAGAGCGTCAAGCGCAGTCTGCGTAGCCTGCGGCTGTCGCCAAAAGCGCATAAGAGCAGCGAAGACTGAAACCTGTTCAGGATCTGCTGCGCGTCGGCGATCCTGCGTTAAAAACGGCCTCGGACTGCTCATTTACAAACCGTAAACTCCGCGTCCTCGGCCGTTTTTGCCTTGTCTCGCTCTAGCTCGCGAGATCTTGAATCAGGTTTCTGCGCCGCTAATTTCATCGCCACGTTATCGCGTGGCCATCAAAGCGTCATATCCAGGGTCGATGCTGGTACTCCCCTTATTCAGCTTGGGAGTTACCCCCTATGTCTGGCTATCTGGATAAACCGCAGTCCCACGAAAGCAGCGACGCCAAGGCCCGGCGCAAGCTGCTGGATCAGCGTCGCATGTAATACCGCCGCGCGATTGAAAGCTATGCCGAGCAGCGTCAGCTGCAGCATGAGTTGATCGATTTTCCGGAGTTGATCGCGACCAGCTACCTGCACAGTCTGCAGGTGGGATCGAAGAAGGATGCATCAGCGACGGCGCGCTAAATGCGTTAGGGCTGGAAGCGAACCTGGGGCCGTATAAGACGGCTCCAGGCTGCCAGGTCTTACTCGATATTGACGGTGTAATCCTCCACTTCGCCGTAATTGAAGGTGCCACACGGCACGGGCGCGGTGTTGTAGCGCATGGCTACCCGCAGGCGGGTTTTCCCGGTGGCGGCGCCTGCAGGGATCACCAGGTTGCCATTCACCACCGTTCTGAGCGCGCGTGCGGAGGTGAACAGTTCTTCACCCGCATCGGTGACGTCGCCGTCCTTGTTCAGGTCGATCCAGACCTTCCAGTACTCGTTGTACGCCGTGCCGGCAAATTGCGGCGTCAGGCGCAGGCTGTTGCTGCCCCGTTGCAGGTTCACCACCTGGCCGATCCGCGGTTCGGTGAAGTCGCTGTAGGTGCTGGCGGCTGAGCTGCGGGTAAAGCTGCCGAAGCTGACCTGGCTGATCCACTCATCGTTGGCGTTGCCGCTGGCCGCACTGCAGTAGTTTGGCTGCGGCGTACCGCTGCCGATCACCAGAAATGCCGCCGAGACCGCACCCCAGGTGCCGGACGCATCCCGCGCGCGGACATATGCGGTGTGCTTGCCTGGCTGCAGCCCGGTGGTGGCGATGCTGCCGGTCAGGCCTTCGGTCTTGCCGTTGAAGCTGCCGTCCAAGGGTTGCAATGGCATCGCCTGAGCGCCTGACTCCCAGGGCGCCTTGTCGATGTAGTACTCGGCGGCGGTGACGTTCTGCGTCGGCTCGGTGCCGTTGCGGGTGCTGAAGCGCAGGTCACTCGCGGTGGCACTCAGCGTAACCAGAGTGCCGGCCGGCACGCCGCTGGACGCATTACCACTCAGCGCAAGGTTGCTGATATCCGGGCCGCCCGGGGTGCCGTCGGTCGGGTAGAGGCCGATGGACTGCTGTGGCGAATAGCCATTGAACAGGGCGAATTTGCGTCCCAGGGTCTGCAGCGCGGTGCCATTCGGCGCGGCCTGGCTGGTATCGCCCCACGGCCATAGCACTAGTTCGCTGTAGCTGTGGATATCCAGGTGGATGCCGCTGATATCGCTTGGCGCTGCGTCATTCTTGCCGGGGCCGCGACGGTCCGGCCAGAGGCTGCGCACATAAGCTTCCAGAGTCTGGATTTCCGGCTCGGAGCCGGCGCTTGGGCCACGGTAGGTGTCATTGCAGGCACTGCCGCTGGAGCCTTGGCCGTTGGTGCTGTTCCAGCCGAAGGTGAAGTTGCGGTTGAGGTCGGCGCCGCGGCTGTTGCTGTTGGCGCCGCAATAGTTCTGGTTGGCATTCTTGCGCCAGGACAGCCCGGTTTCGGCTTTCTTGCGACCGTCCGGGTTGGTCTGCAGCATCAGATGGACTTCGTGGTGATCGAGAATCCAGGTGGCGTCGGCATCGGTGCCGTAGCCGTTGACCAGCCAGCGGGCGAAATCCAGCACCAGCGGTGCCGTGGTGTATTCGCGGGCATGGATGGCGCTGTTGATAAACAGCTTGGGCTTATTGCCGGTAATGGCTTTGTTGGTCAGCTTGAGCACGCCGATGTCGTGCCCGCCCTGGCCGTTGAGCTTCTCCCACGTCTGACCAACCAGCAGCCATTCGGCAATGCCGGGGAACTGACTGGCCATGCCGCTGGCCACGCTGTAAGTACTCTCCAGGGTTTCATAGCAGGCATAACCGGGGATGCTGGCCAGGCTTGCGTCGCTCATCGCCGTGGCGCTTTTCAGGCTGCGCTGTTGCAGGCGATTCTGGATCTGCGTGAGGACTTCATTGCGCTTGGCAATAAACTCGGTGGCCGGTGCGAAGGTAAAACCGAAGGCCGTGAGTTTCTCCTGTTCTTCCTCGGTCAGCTCCATGATCAGGTAGCCTTGCTTGTAGTGCGACTCAAGCAACTGACCGTGGAAGCTGATGGCCGCTTTGCGGGCAATGTCTTCGTTTGGGATGGTCTGAAGTAGCCATGTATTTCTGGCTGACTTCAGCCCCGCCGATTTTGAAAGCGGCAAATCGATCAAAAACGATCAGATTACCCATTCATTTCTGTGTTTTTAGCCGCCGCGAGTAGCTCGCGGCAGCCATTTCCCGCATTACAGGCGCACCTCTCCTGCATTGGTCAGTAAATGTCGGCGTGCCATCCACAGGTTCGACAGCGCGAACAGCGTCACCAGTTGCGCCGTGTTCTTGGCCAAGCCACGGAAGCGTGTCTTTACATAACTGAACTGACGCTTGATCACCCGGAACGGGTGCTCAACCTTGGCGCGCACCTGGGCCTTGGCCTTCTCGATCTTGCGTTTGGCTTTGTACAGCGGGCTGCTCTTACCCAGCTTCTTATAGGTGCTGCGGCGGGCAGCAACCTGCCAGATCACCTCGCGCCCATCATGTTCGGGGCGCTTTTCGACGCCGGTATAACCCGCATCGGCGCACACCACGTTTTCCTCGCCGTGCAGCAACTTGTCGACCTGAGTGACATCCGCCACGTTGGCCGCCGTGCCTACCACGCTGTGTACCAGCCCCGACTCGTCATCCACGCCAATGTGCGCCTTCATGCCGAAGTAGTATTGGTTGCCCTTCTTGGCCTGGTGCATCTCTGGGTCGCGTTTGCCGTCCTTGTTCTTGGTCGAACTCGGCGCATTGATCAGCGTGGCATCGACGATGGTGCCTTGGCGCAACGACAGGCCACGGTCGCCAAGATAGCCATTGATGACGGCCAGGATGCCGGCAGCCAACTCATGTTTCTCCAGCAGACGACGGAAGTTGAGGATGGTGGTTTCGTCGGGGATACGTTCCAGACTCAGCCCGGCGAACTGCCGCAGGATAGTGGTCTCGTACAGCGCTTCTTCCATCGCCGGGTCGCTGTAGCCGAACCAGTTCTGCATCAGGTGCACACGTAGCATCGCCATCAGCGGATAGGCCGGCCGACCGCCTTCACCCTTGGGGTAATACGGTTCGATCAGTGCGATCAAACCCTTCCACGGCACCACCCGATCCATCTCGATCAGGAACAACTCTTTGCGGGTCTGCTTGCGTTTGCCGGCGTACTCGGCATCGGCGAAGGTCATTTGCTTCATCGGAAAACTCGGCGGGTGGAGTGCGGATATTTTGCCAAAATCAGGAAGTCTTTTTCAGACCATCCTTAGGGAAAAACGCCTTGTACACCTGGTTGGCGGCTTTTTCCTGCTCCAGCAACATAAAGTCTTCTTGGGGGTTGGCCTGAACCGCGGTGAGCATGCAAAGCGCGGTGATGCTGGCACTGATGGCGAGGGTTAACTTCCGCTTTCTCATTCTTGAGATTCCTATCCTTCACTTATTGTTTGTCCGCCCCTGGTAAGGAACGGTGTGTTTTTTGCCCCCTTGTGGAGGGCGAGGGATGTTTGGCAGTGGAAGCTCTTGATGCCGAATGCGTTGGCGCTACTGCATGCCCCTGAACATCTTGTTATGGGAGGCTGGCCGATCTGGTACAAGAGTGCAAAGGAACTTAGAAGGCGCTTGGCTGGCTGTCAATTTCTTCGTAGATCGCTGTCGTTTTTCGTATTTTCACGACATATAGTCGACACGATGTTCGTAAAAATGATGGCTGCTGGCTATGTATGGCAACCGTGTAAGGAGGGATTTATGCAAGGAATCAATGGATTGCGGATCGGCATGTTGCTGCTGACCCTCGGGTTGGCCTTGGGCTGTGCTTCAGGCGGAGCCCAGCAGCAGGCAGGCGCTGATAAGGGGCCCACGATGGCGGCCGAGTGGACGCAGCTGCGTCAAGCCAAGGGGAATTTTGCCGGTGGCGAGTGGCGGCAGGATCTGGATGCCTGGCAGGGGCGCAAGCACCAGCTGATGCAGACGCTGGCCGCAGAGGTGCTGGCTGCGCATAGCGATACGCCGGCGGTGCTGGCGCTGTTGGGTGAGCCTGATGCCAAAGTCACGATCGAGCAGGCGGATTACGCCGACTGGCAGCGCCGCACGGAGTGGCAGGGCAGCCCAGGGCCGCTGCTGTGGAGTTATCACTGGCGCGGCCAGCATGATCAGCTGCTGGTGGCCTTCAGCGAAGGGCGGGTCAGTGCGGTGGGCTGGTTATATGCCTGGGAGTAGCGTCGCCGCCAATTATCTGCAGCCTGGGTTGTAGTGGGCTGTGCTGTATTCGGCATAGGGCGCGGGCAAAGCGATCAAGTCACCGACAACGCGCTGGGCCACCCTGGGCTTAATTGACCCGGAGGAGGCTACGGATGTTGCGATTGACCCTGGAACAGGCCGAGGAGCTGGCGCAGGCCATTCTGCGCCGGCACGGCTTCAGCGAGGCCTATGTACGGGCCATCGGCGCTACGCTGCTGGCCGGCGAGCGTGATGGCTGCACTTCCCATGGCCTGTGGCGTCTGCTCGGCATAGTGCAGGCGCTCAGGGCTGGTAAGGTCGAGCCTTGCGCCGAGCCGCAGGTGCATGACCAGGCACCGGGTGTGGTGCGGGTGGATGCCCGGGGCGGGTTTTCCCAGCTGGCCTTTGCCGCCGGCCTGCCGTTGCTGGCGGACAAGGCCCGGGCCAACGGTATCGCGGCTTTGGCGATTAACCACTGCGTGCACTTTTCCGCCCTCTGGGTCGAACTGGAGGCGCTGACCGAGCTGGGGCTGGTGGCCCTGGCCTGCAACCCGACCCAGGCCTATGTGGCCCCGGCCGGTGGCAGCCGTCCGTTATTTGGTACCAACCCCATCGCCTTTGGCTGGCCGCGCGCTGGCCAGGCGCCCTTTATCTTCGACTTTGCCACCAGTGCCATCGCCCGCGGCGATATCGAACGGCACCGCCGTTCGGGCGAACCCTTGCCGCCCGGGTGGGGGATCGATCGCCATGGCCAGCCTTGTAGTGATGCTGGCGAAGTACTCGATCAGGGCGCCATGCTGACCTTCGGCGGGCACAAGGGCTCGGCCCTGTCCGCCATGATCGAGCTGATCGCGGGGCCCTTGATCGGCGATCTGACCAGCCTCGAATCCAGCGCCCATGACGCCGGTAGCAAGGCTTTGCCCTACCACGGGGAATTGCTGATCGCCCTGGATCCGCAGCGCTTTCTGGGTGATCAGGCCGCCCGGCACCTGGCCCGCGCCGAGGCCCTGTTTATGGCCATGCAGGAACAAGGCGCACGCCTGCCCTCGCAGCGTCGCTATGCCGCCCGGGCGCACAGCCTGACCCATGGGGTGGAGATCACGCAGACGCTGTATGACGACCTGCAGGCGTTGCTGGATTAGCAGATCGCCATAAAAAACCCGGCCGAGGCCGGGTTGAAATCACAGGCACCGCCTATCCGTGCCGGCACGAAATCAGAGCAGCGGCGCCCGTGTGTGTTGCCCGTCCACTAGGCGTTCGATGCCCAGGGGGTTGGCGTTTTGCAGGGCCTTGGGCAGCAGCTGGTCCGGATAGTTCTGGTAGCACACAGGGCGCAGAAAGCGCTCGATGGCCAGGCTGCCTACCGAGCTGCCGCGGGCATCCGAGGTGGCCGGGTAGGGGCCGCCGTGCACCATGGCATCGCAGACTTCCACGCCGGTAGGGTAGCCATTGAGCAACAGGCGCCCGGCCTTGTGCTCCAGCAGTGGCAGTAGCGCCGCACACAGGCTGAGGTCTTCCGGCTCGGCGATCAGGCTGGCGCTGAGCTGGCCGTGCAGGGCCTGCACGGCGAGTTGCAGCTCATGCAGATCGGCCACCTCGACCAGCACCGTGCAGGGGCCGAAGACCTCCTCCTGGAGCAGTGGGTCGCCCCCCAGCAGCAGGCCGACATCGGCCTGGAACAGTTGCGGCCAGGCCTGGCGCCCCTGCTGCGGCTGGCCGGCCAGATGACGCACGGCGGGGTGGCGGTGCAGTGCAGACACGCCGTGTTCGTAGCTGCTCAAGGTGCCAGCGTTAAGCATGGTCTGCGCCGCTTGATCCGCCATATGCGCGGCGAGTTCGCGGGTAAAGGCGCCGAATGCCGGCGAACTCAGGCCAATGATCAGGCCAGGATTGGTGCAGAACTGGCCGCAGCCCAAGATCACCGAGGCGCTCAGTTCGCTGGCGATCTGCTCGCCGCGGGCCTTGAGCGAGCCGGTAAAGCCCACCGCCTGGATCGCCGGGTGTTTGACCAGCCACTCGCCAACCCCGCCGCCGTAGACCATGTTGAACACCCCGGCTGGCATGCCGGTGGTCTCGGCGGCACGGATGATCGCCTGCGCCACCAGCTCGGCGGTGGCCATATGGCCGCTGTGGGCCTTGAACACCACCGGGCAGCCGGCGGCCAGGGCCGCGGCACTGTCGCCACCGGCGGTGGAGAAGGCCAGGGGAAAGTTGCTGGCGCCGAACACTGCCACGGGGCCGACTCCGATCTGCCATTGGCGCAGATCGGCCCGGGCCAGTGGCTGGCGCTCGGGCTGGGCGCGGTCGATGCGCGCGCCGAGGAAGTCGCCGCGGCGCAGCACCTGGGCGAACAGGCGCAGCTGGCCGCTGGTGCGCGCCCGTTCGCCCTGGATGCGTGCCGGCGGCAGGGCGGTTTCGCGGCAGACGATGGCCACGAAGTCATCGCCGAGGGCATCGATCTCCTCGGCGATGGCGTCGAGGAACTGGGCGCGCTGTTCCGGGCTCAGCTGGCGGTAGGCCGGGTAGGCGGCCTCGGCGGCGCGCGCGGCGGCGTCCACCTCGGCTTCGCTGGCCTGGTGGAAACTGTAGGGCAGGGCCTCGCCGCTGCTGGCGTCGAAACTCTGCAGGATGATCTCGCCGGTGGCGCTGCGGCCGCCGGCGATAAAGTTGTGGCCGGTGATGGCGGGCATTGCTAGCTCCTGTTGGGGGCTGTTCGGTTGAATGCGGCAGATCGGCCGGATGCAGGTGAGCACCCGGCCGCAGCACGGTATCAGGCGAGGTTGTGCTCGGCCGACCAATTGGCATACCACTGGCGGAACAGCCGGTACTGGGTCTCGGCGTAGTGGCGCTGGGCATCGCTTGGATTGAAGTGCAGGCTGTATTCCGCGTCGCCGCCCAGCACCATCAGGTGCTTGTAATAAAGAACCAGGTCGCAGCCCTCGTCGAAAGACGACAGCACGTTGAGCGCCTCTGACAGCTCCAGGGCGCGGCGGCGGGCAACGGCATCGCCCTGGGCGGCCTGCTTGCTCAGCTCCACCAACTGCAGCACTTCGCGCGGCAGGACGTTGCCGATGCCGGTGATGGCGCCGGTCGCGCCGCAATTGACGAAACCATGCATCACCTGGGTATCGACCCCGGCCATGAGAATCACCTGATCATCCTGCGAGGTGATGTGCTCGGCGGCGTAGCGCATGTCGGCGGCACCACCGAACTCCTTGAAGCCGATCAGGTTGGGGTACTGGCGGCGCAGCTTGAAGAACAGCTCGGCGCGGGTGGCAAAGCCGTAGTAGGGGCTGTTGTAGATCACCGCCGGCAGCGTCGGCGCCGCTTCGAGAATGGCAGCGAAGTGCGCCTCCTGGGCGGCCGGCGAAGCACCCCGGGACAGCACGCGGGGGATGACCATCAGGCCGTGGGCGCCGACCTTGGCGGCGTGGGCGGTGTGGGACACGGCTTCGCGACTGTTTACCGCGCCGGTGCCGACGATGGTCGGGATGCCGGCGGCGACCAGGCGCGCCACCCCTTCCTGGCGCTCGGCCTCGGTCAGCAACGGCCAGTCGCCCATGGAACCGCAGTAGACCACGGCGCTCATGCCGGTCTGGATCAGCTCTCGGCCCTTGCGCACCAGGGCGTCGAAGTCCGGCTTGCGCTCGGCGGTGCAAGGGGTCATCAGGGCGGGGATGGTGCCGGTGAAGATGTTGCTGCTCATGCTGTTGCCTCCTGGGCAGATTAAACGTATTTCGTATACGAAGATAAATGGCCGTAATCAGCCCTTGTTTCCATGAGGTGGGCCTGGGCCCTGTTTATCGTCTAAGCGTAAAAAAGGGCTGTCAGGCCTCGACCGGCCAGGTATCGCTGAGGCGATAGCCCTCGGGCCAGGGATCGTCCGGGTCGAGCAGGTGCTGATGGGTGCCGGTGATCCAGGCGCGGCCGACAAAGGCCTCGCCGACCTGCAACTGGCCTCGCCTCTGCAGAACCGCCATGCGCGCCGAGCAACCGGTGCCGGTGGGCGAGCGGTCGACCTTGCCGGGGCGGATCACCACCGCGCTGGCCGCCGTCAGCACGCCGTTCAGGCGCTCCAGCGGGCCGGCCAGCTGGCAGAAGGAGACATGCGCCCAGTCCGAGTTCAGTGGATGGACGAAGCCCAGCTGCTCGTTGGCCGCACGGGTGATCTTCAGTCCGCTGGCGGCCAGGTCGGCGGCCTCGTCGGCGCTCAGGGCAAAACCCAGGGCCTGGGCATCGGCGATCACAAAGCTGTCGCCGCCGTAGGCGGTGTCGACCTTGAGCGTGCCCAGGCCTTCGACTTCGAGCATGGCGTCCAGGCGGTCGGCGAAGGACGGCAGGTTGCGCACCTGCACCTGCTGCACCTTGCCATCGTGACACTCGGCCAGCACCTCGATCAGCCCGCCCGGGGCCTCCAGGCACAGCCGGGTGACGGGTTCCTGCATCGGCAGGATGCCGGTTTCCAGCAGCACCGTGGCCACGCACAGCGAGTTGGAGCCGGACATCGGCGGCGTGTCGGCCGGTTCCATGATGATCCAGGCCATCTGCGCCTGTGGGTCCTTGGCCGGCAGCAGCAGGTTGACGTGGCGGAACACGCCACCGCGCGGCTCGTTCAGCACGAAGTTGCGCAGGCGTTGGTCCTCGGCGATCCAGCGCGACTGGGCCCACAGCGTGTCGCCGGGCGGCGACGCCACGCCGCCGACTATCACGTCGCCCACTTCACCTTCGGCGTGGCAGCTGACTATATGAATGACCTTGCTCGAGCGCATATCAGAGTACCGATCTGAGGAAGTCGGCGGTTTCCGCCATCTGCGGGTTGCCGATCACCTGGTCGGGCGAGCCGATCTCGTGCACCAGGCCATTGCGGAAGAAGGCCATGCGATCCGATACATCACGGGCGAAGCGGATCTCATGGGTCACCAGGATCATGGTCATGCCCTCTTCGGCGAGCAGGCGCATGGTGTCCAGTACCTCACCCACCAGCTGCGGGTCGAGGGCGCTGGTGGCCTCGTCGAACAGCATGTAATCCGGGCTCATGGCCAGCGCGCGGGCGATGGCCATGCGTTGCTGCTGGCCGCCGGAAAGCTTGCCGGGGAACACCTTGAGCTTGTCCGCCAGGCCGACGTGGGTGAGCTGTTTGACCGCCATGGCCTCGGCGTCCTGCTTGCTCAGGCCGAGCACCTTGCGCGGTGCCAGCATGACGTTCTCCAGCACGGTCAGGTGGGGAAAGGCGTTCCACTGCTGGAACACGATGCCGATCTTCTGCCGCAGCTTGTTCAGGTCGGTGCCCGGGGCATGCACCTCGGTGCCGTCGACGCGGATGCTGCCGCGCTGGATCGGCTCCAGGCCATTAATGCACATCAGCAGGGTGGACTTGCCGGAGCCGGAGCCGCCGATGATCGACACCACCTCGCCCTTATTCACCGTCAGGCTGACGCCCTTGACCACTTCCAGGTCGCCGAAGGATTTATGCACCTTGTCGATTTCAATCATTTTCCTGCCACCTTTTTTCCAGGCGGTTGCCCAGCTGGGCCACCATCAGACTCATGAGGTAATAGATAAGGCCGGCGATGCAGAGCACCAGCAGCGGTTCCTGGATGCGCGTGACCACGCTTTGCGAGGTGCGCAACAGTTCGAAGATGCCGATCCACATGACCAGGGCGGTGTCCTTCATCACGCTCAGCACCAGGTTCAACCAGCCGGGAAAGGCCACCCGGGTGGCCAGGGGTAGGACCACGAAGCGCAGGTCCTGCCAGTAGCTCATGCCCAGGGAGCGGGCAGCGCGGCGCAGGTTGGCCGGCACCGCCTGGATACCGCTGCGCACGATCTCGCTGCAGAAGGCCGCGGCGTAGATGCCGAGCACCAGGCAGCCGACGGCGAAGGCGCTGATATCCAGGCCGGCGATGCTTTTCAGCGAGTTGAACAGGACAAACTGAATCAGCAGCGGCACGCTGCGAAACACATCCAGCACCCAGGCCAGGGGCATGCTGGCGCGCGGAAGGGCGGCGCGCAGCAGGCCGCAGAGCACGCCGGACAGGGTGCCGATAAGCATGGCGGCGGCGGTCAGTTGCAGGGTCACCCAGGCGCCCTGGAGCATAAACAGCAGGTCGCTGGCGGTCAGACTGGTGGAAAACATGCTGTGGCCCTCAGTAGCGGAACAGCCGCCAGGCCATCGGCCGGGCGCTGAGCACAATGGTCTTGGCGATCAGGTAATAGAGCACCGCCGCCAGGGCGAAGTACTCGAAGGTGCGGAAGGTCTTGACATTGTAGTCCTGGGTCACCCCGGTGAGGTCGTCGTTCAGGCCGACTATCACGCCCAGCGAGGTCATCAGCACCGCCCAGACCATCTGGTTGGACAGCGGGTGGAAGACGATGCGCAGCAGCTGCGGGATGATGATCAGGCGGTAGGCCTGCCAGGCATTCATGCCCAGCGAGCGCGCCGCGCGCATCTGTGTATCGGGCACGGCCTTGAGGCCGCCACGGAAGTTTTCCGCCAGGTAGCCGGCATTGTTGAAGGTGATGCCGGCCAGCAGCGCCAGCCAGGAGCTGACATGCAGGCCGAAGGCGCCCAGACCGAAGTAGAGGACGTAGATCTGGAACAGCGAAGGGGTGTTGCGCGCAATCGACACCCAGGTTTCGGCGAAACCGCGCAGCAGCCGGTTCTGCTGCTGGCGCAGCAACGTCAGCAGCAGGGCGATCAGGGTGCCCAGCAGCATCGACAGGGCGGCGGTTTCCAGGGTTACCCAGGCGCCATTGAGCATATCCGGCAGGGCCTTGAAGGCGATGCGCCAGTGGAAGCTGTAATCGAACATCAGTGACTCCCGTGGGGTTGAGGGTTGACCAGCCAGGCAGGCACCGCCCTGGCGTTGCGACCGCTACAGGCCGCTCCCACGCATGCGGCGAGGCTGCCGAAGTGCACCTGGCGGCCCACCAGGCCTGGGGCGTAATGGGCGTACTTTCCGGAGTTGGTCATCAGGGTGCGGGCGCCGGGCGGCACCACCGGCTCGCCGAGCATGCACCAGCAAGTGTCGGTGAGCAGTTCGGCACCGAATTCGCGCAGCACGGCCAGGTGCCCGGCAGTCTCGGCCTGTTGCTGCACGGCGCGGCCGCAGGTCACCACCAGGGTGGTGTCCGGATGGCTGTGGTGGCCTTAGCAGAGCTCGGCCAGGCGCGCCAGTTCGGTGGCCGAGCAGTGCGGGTTGCCCAGGGCCACCAGGCTGACCTCAGCCGACTCGGCGCTGTTGAGCCCCCGCCAGCTTTCCAGCAGTTCATCGAGGGTCACCCGCAGCTGCCGGGCCGGCGCCTGGCCGCCGAGCGCGCTGGCCTCATCCGGTGCCTCGGGGGTGACCCCGGCGATATGGAACATGGGCGCTGCCGAGGTGGTGGCAAAGGCGGCGCCAAAGGCTTTGAGGTCGTCGCTGCTGGCGGCGCTGTGCTCCAGGCCCGTGAGCAGCGGGATGTTGCGGGCGGCGAGCAGGCCCACGTGGTAGCCGAGCAGGGGCCAGAAGCTGTCGTCGGGCTCCTGCGGGTATTGCACCTCGACCAGCAGGGTTGCGCGCCGCCCCTCGTCCAGATGCGCTCCGCAGCGCGGCGCGCGGCCGGTCAGGGCGATGCAGATATCCAGGTAGTCCGGGTACTTCAGGGTGCGCGCACCCAGCACGCTGTTGGCGTACACCACGGCGTTGGACTCGGCCCAGACGATCTGTTCGCCCAGTGCCGGCGCGCTGTCCAGCAGATAGGGCGCGCAGGTGAAACTGAGTTGG
The DNA here is from genome assembly GCF_900105355.1 of Pseudomonas anguilliseptica. Taxonomy (NCBI): domain Bacteria; kingdom Pseudomonadati; phylum Pseudomonadota; class Gammaproteobacteria; order Pseudomonadales; family Pseudomonadaceae; genus Pseudomonas; species Pseudomonas anguilliseptica. The sequence continues at coordinate 1,199,870 of NZ_FNSC01000001.1, read as the reverse complement.
GCACCCATGGCCATATAGACATCGCCCAGCGCGCTGGCTGGCTCGCCGAAGTCCGGCTCGATGCCCAGGGCGCGCCAGCGCCGCTGGTCTACCGAGATGGCGTTGAGGGTGGTGGGTACGCAGACTTGCGCACCCCAGTCGCGCAGTTGCTCGGCGAAGCGCAGGCAGGCCGGGCCGGTGTAGATGCAGCCGTCGATATGCGCCTGGCTGATATCCAGCAACTCGCTGGCGCCCATCAGTTCGGCCATGCGCAACACCAACTGCATGGCCACCTGGGCCGCCTGGCCGTATTCGCCGGCGAGCAGGGCACGGTCGCGCGCATTCAGCGACAGCGAAGTGCGAGGTCCATCGGTGCTCGCCATGGGCTCGGCGCTCCAGGGGCTATCCGGCGCGTCGGCAGCCAGCAGCAGCTGCTCGCCATCGATGCGCACGCTGGCCCCGGCATGTGGCTCAAGGTCGGCGAAGGCGGCGTGGCCGATGCACAGCACCGGCAGTTGCACGTTAAATACCTGCTCGGCGACCAGCGCGCCGAGGGTGAGAATTTCATCGGGTTCGGCCAGCACCAGCGCCGTCGGTGCCGGGCCGTTGAGGATCAGTTCCAGCAGGACGCTGCTGCCGGTGCAGGAGCCGCGTCCGCTGGGAATGGCCAGTACGCGCCCGGCCAGGGATTGCCCGCTCAGCGGGTGGTGTCGATCGATCACCTCCGCGCTGAACGGGTCGACGCCACCCCAGAAACTCAGGCCCTGGTCGGCCCAGAGCAGGTTGCCCCGACCGCGACCCTCCACCAGACTGCGGCCCTTGATTCTTGTCATCGTCATATAGATCGCCCCCGGGCGCGCTCGATCAGTAGTACACGCCAGGCACGGTCAGGCTGGCCGGGCTGATCTCATCGCCCACCCACTTGGCCCACAGTTCGTGGTAACGGCCGTTGCGCACCTGCTGGTTGACGAACAGGTTGAGGTAGTTGAGCAGGCCGTATTCGTTGCGCTTGGCCGCCAGGGATACGTAATCGACCACATAGGGCGCGTCACCGACGACCTTCAGCCCCTTGTACTTGCCGGACTTGAGGGTGGCGGCGGCCACGGTGTTGGTCACCACGGTGGCGTCGATATGGCCCTGGGCTACGGCGAGGATGGTGTCGTTCTGGTTCTGGTAGGCGCGGAAGCTGCCGCCGCCCCAGCCCTTGACGTCCTTCTCCAGGGCAATGGCTTCGTAGGTGCCGCTGGTATTGCCCACCGGGCGTCCCTTGAGATCGGCGTAGCCGTTGATGCCGGTGTCCTCACGGGTCAGCACCACCATCTGGAAGGCGAAGTAGGGCATGGTCATGCCCACGGTCTTGGCCCGCTCCAGGGTGTCGGAGGTGGAGGCGACGATCACATCGGCGCGGCCCGATACCAGGGCCGGGATGCGGTCGGGGAAGGGCGTTTCGACCACTTCGGCCTTGACCCCGAGCACGCCGGCCAGGTCGTTGCAGTAATCCACATCGAAGCCGGCGGGCTGGTTCTGTTCGTCGCGAAAGCCCATCGGCGGGAAGTCCAGGGTCACGGCGCAACGCAGCTTGCCGGAGCCGACTATGTCGTCGAGCTTGTCGGCATGGGCGTTACTGATCAGGACGCTGCTCAGAAGGGCGCAGGCTGCTGCGGAAATAAGCTGGTTTTTCATGGGTATCTCTCTTCTCTCGTGCGTGTGGCAGATTAGGAGTGATGCTTTGGTATTACGGATTTCGTATACGAAATTAAATATGCGAATGGCGTGCCATTTCTCCAGGTTGGCCCTGGCGTTGAGCTGCAAGGCGTTTAACTCGCGGTGTGTGCGGCCTTGATAAGGCGCGTGGCCGAACTGCCGCAGGGGCGTGGCTGTGGATTGGGGTGATGCGGGTGTTACCTAAGGGAGCGGGCCGTGGCGAGATTGCACAATGCTGAGGCACTCAACGCTGCTGAAGGGACTCGCGGTACTGGCTGGGGGACAGCCCGGTGTGCGCCTTGAACTGACGGCTGAAGGCGCTGTGGTCGGTGTAGCCGCAGCGCAGGGCGATCTCGGTGATGGCCAGGTCCTCTTCCAGCAGCTGGGTGGCGGCACCGAGACGGGCCTTGTGGATCATCTGCCGCGGGCTGAGCTGGAAGATGCGCTGGCAGTGACGTTCCAGTTGTGCCACGGACAGTCCGGCGATGGCGGTTAGTTGATCCAGGCTGATCGGTTGCGCGAAGTGCTGGCGGATATGCGCGTCAACCGCCGCGACCTTGGGGTAGGCCGGGTGCTGAGCGTTGGCGTGGGGCAGATCGCAGGACACCCCGGCCATGCCGATGATGGCGCCCTGGGTATCGCGCAGGGGCAGCTTGTGGGTCAGGCACCAGCCGGGCTGGCGGCCGGGGTAGAGGTGCAGTTCCAGCTGGTTGTCGAGCCGCTGGCCGGCGCTGAGCACCTGCAAATCCTGAACGGTGTAGAGCGTGCCCAGGCGGGTGGGGAAGACTTCTTCAGCCGTGCGTCCGAGCAGTTGCTGCTTGTCCTTGCAGCCCAGACGTTGCACCAGCGTCTGGTTGAGCAGCAGGTAACGGGCCTGGCGATCCTTGATAAAGAACACCACCCCGGCCAGGGCATCCAGCAACGGTTCGATGGCGTGCAGGCTGGTCACCAGGCTGGTGATATCGACGGCATTGGCAGAGGGCAGCAGGTGCAAGGGGTTACTGGGCATGGGCAGGCTCCGCGGTTGCCGGAGGATAAGGCCTGACCGCTGCCCTGAACAGGCAGCGGTCGGCGTTACTCGCGTTGCCCCAGTTGCAGCAGGCTGTCGATACGCGCGGGGCTAAAGGGCGGGCGGGGTGCCGGCGGCTGCCAACCGAACAGTACCTGACTGGCGGCGCCACAGATGCGACCCTGGCAGGCCCCCATGCCGCAGCGGCTGGCCAGTTTGGCCTGGCTCCAGCTTTCATGCTCGGCCAGGGCGGCCAGCGGCACGTCCTCGCAGCGGCAGATCAGGGTGTCCGGGCGGGCCAGTTGCTGCACCTCTTCGCCCAGGGCGAAGGCATCGCTCAGCGCCGTGGCAAAGCTCTGCCAGCGTTCGCGCTGGGGCCATAGACGCTGCGCCGCCGCCTGTTCATCGACCGCGGCATGTCCGGCGATGGCGCCTTCCACCAGGGCCTTTTCGCTGCCGCCGAATCCCGTGCATTCGCCGGCGGCATAGACGCCCTCCAGGCTGCTGGCCTGCCAGGCATCCACGGCGATGGCGTTCGCCGTAATCTGGCAGCCCAGGGCCTGGCCCAGCTGGGTGTTAGGGATCAGGCCGAAGCCACAGGCCAGGCGCTCGCAGGCGATTTCTTTGATCCGCCCGTTGATGCTTAGGCGCACCGCTTGCAAGTGGTTATCGCCCCGGGCCTCGATGACATGGCTGTTGGCCCGATAGCCGCGATGCCACAGGCTAAACGCCTGCAGCAGCTTGTGCGGCCAGCGCGGCAGTTGCGCGGCAAAGCCGGCCAAGGCGGCCCAGCCGGTCTGCTCGGCGATATGCAGCACACGGGCGCCGTTCTTTTGCGCGGTGGCGGCGCTGGCCAGCAGCAGCGGGCCGCTACCGGCAATCACCACACGCTCGCCGGCCACCGGCAGGCCGCCCTTGATCAGCGCCTGCAAGCCGCCGTCGCCGGTTACCCCGGGCAGGGTCCAGCCGGGGAACGGCAGCAGCAGTTCGCGGGCACCGGTGCAGAGAATCAGCTTGTGATATTCGATCACCCAGCCGCGCTGGGGGGCTTCCACCAGCAGCGCCTTGGGCCCGGCCTGGGCTATTACCCGGGCGCTGCTGAGCAGCTCGATATTGCTCTGGGCGGCGATGCGCTGGCGATAACGCTTGGCCCCATCCGGCAGCTGGGCCTGGGCGCCGTCACGCCAGATCTGCCCGCCGGGCAAGGGATTGTCATCGAGCAGGGCGATACGCGCGCCACTCGGCGCAGCCGCCAGGGCGGCGGCCATGCCGGCTGGACCGGCACCGATAATCAGAATATCCACCTTCATGGCCGGCTCTCCACGCGCATGCCGTCGTGGCACAGGGTCTGGCAGGCCAGGCTGCGTTGGCCGTCGATCAGCACCCGGCATTCCTGGCACACGCCCATGCCGCAGACGGGGGCGCGGCGCTGACCGCTGATCGAGGTGCGGCTGCTGCCGTCGCCACCGAGCAGCAGTGCGGCGGCCACCGTGGTGCCGGCGCAGACCTTGAGTGGTTTTCCATCGAGGATCAGTTCAGGCATGCGCGGCGGCTCCGAGAAAACGTTGCGGCAGATAGGCGTGGGCTGCCAGCGGCGGCGTCTCGCCAAACAGCTGGGCGACCAGCAGAGCGGCGCTGCCCGGTGCCGTGGTGACGCCCAGGCCCTCATGACCGACCGCCAGCCACAGGCCCGCACGTTGCGGGTGTTCGCCGAGTAGTGGCAGGCCGTCCGGGCTGGCGGCGCGCAGGCCGGTCCAGGCGCGGATGGCATTGAGGCTGGCCAAGCCGGGCATATAGTCCACCGCGCGGCGCAGCATCCTGGCCAGCATCTGCGGCTCCACCTCCGAGTCTGTGCTGTCGAACTGGCGCGAGGCCCCGATCAGCAACTGGCCGGTTGGTCGCGGCTGGATATTGGCGGCCACCGAGGGGCCACTGCTGTTGTGCGCGCTGCTGACATAACCGAGCTCCACCAGGGTATGGCTGATCCGCCCGGGGTAGCGGTCGGTGATCAGCAGGTGACCTTTCTTTGGCGTGATCGGCAGCTCCGGGCAGAGTGCGCCGGCCTGATTGCCTGCGGCCAGGATCACCGCCTCGGCGCGCAACCAGGCGCCGCTGGCAAGACGCACGCGGTTGTCGTCGATCTCGACCGCATGGCCCTGGCGGCGCTCGATCAGTGGGTGGTCGAGCAGCCAGCGCGCCGCATTGGGCGCGTAAAGAATGCCGTCGCCACTGACCTTGAGCGCGCCGTGCAGGCCCTTGCGCAGCTCGGGTTCGGTCGCCTGCAGGGCGCTGGAACCGAGCAGCTGGCAGTCCAGGCCATGTTCGCTCAGCGCCAGGCACTTGGCCTCGGCCATTTCCTCGGCATTGGCCGCCAGCCACAGCGTGCCGTTCTGCCGGTAGGCGCAGTCTTCGGGCATTTCGCCAGCCCAGTCGCGCCAGCGCTGCAGCGAGTATTGGCACAGCGCCAGCTCGGCCGGGTTGTCGTCCAGCACGATCAGGTGGCCCATGCCAGCGGCAGTGGCGGCCGGCAAACCGGCGTCCAGCACCAGTACGCGCTGGCCGCGCCGGGCCAGCTCGCGGGCGCAGGCGGCACCGACTATGCCGGCACCGATAACGATAACGTCGCCGCCATCGCTCACAGGCGAATGCCCCAGGCGAAGGGGTCGTCGGCCTCGATCAGCAGGGTGGCTTCGGCACTCAGATGGGCGCGGCCGCGAATGGTCGGGATGATGCGACCGCCATCGGCCCACTGGAAGCTGGCCTCAAACTGGCTGCCGATCACACTGGCCTGACGCCAGATCTGTCCGGGCTGCAGCTTGCCGTCGGCGGCCAGGCAGGCCAGCTTGGCGCTGGTGCCGGTGCCGGTGCCGCAGGGCGAGCGGTCGTAGGCCAGGCCGGGGCAGAGCACGAAGTTACGGCTATCCGCCACATCGTCATCGGCGAACAGTTCGATATGGTCGATCAGACCGCCGTCATCACCGCGCAGGCCTTGATCCTCAAGGGCCTGCTGCACGGCCGCGGCATAAGCGGTCAGGGCTGGCAAGTTGTCGCCGGCTACGCGCAGGCCGTGTTCGCTGATCAGAAAGAACCAGTTGCCGCCCCAGGCGATATCGCCGACCACCCGGCCATAGCCCGGCACCTGCACCTCGACCGCCTGGCGATAACGGTAGGCCGGCACATTGCGCACGCTCACCGAGCGGTCCTCATGCAGCGTCGCCTCGACTGTTCCGACGGGTGTCTCGATCTTGTGCAGGCCGGGGCCGATCCGCCCCAGATACACCAGGGACGCCACCAGGCCGATGGTGCCGTGGCCGCACATACCCAGGTAGCCGCTGTTATTGAAGAAGATCACACCGGCACAGGCGTCGGGATCGACCGGCTCGCACAGCAGGGCCCCGACCAGCACCTCGCTGCCCCGTGGCTCCAGCATGCAGGCGCTACGCCACTGGTCGAAGCGCTCAGCCAGCACCCGTCGGCGCTCGGCCATGCTGCCGTGGCCAAGATCGGGAAAACCGTCGAGAACCAGGCGGGTCGGTTCGCCGCCGGTGTGCGAGTCGAGAATCTGCATGCGCTGCATCGGGTGGTGCTCCCTGAACCACTGAAGATGCTGCAAGGGTGCCGCCGACTGCGGGCTGGCGGCTTGATGGATTTAGCTTATGGAAATGACGAAATCGGCACAGTTGTAAGCTCGCAGAACGGCTCGGCAGGCTGGCGATGCGCTGTATGCGGATGTTAGTGGGCGATGGGTAGGCAGGGGCGACTCTAGCCTGTGCCGCCCGACAGTTGTTGGCCAAAGCGGTCGAGTGACAGTTATGGCTGAGGATTCAGCCGGTCAATGTAGCGTCCTAGCCGGCTTCTTGGATGTATGTGGTGCTTGACCTTAAAGTTAAGTTAAACGTTAGGGTTTCCGTGCCCGGCCTCTCAAGCGCATGACTTGGAGGCTGTACATGTAGGTTCCATGGGCAGGAACCTTGTCACGCGCGGAGCACGAACAGAGATGAAATTCAGCAACCTTTTAGTAATGGCGGGAGTACTCCTGAATGCCCTGGCCTTTCCTTCATGGGCAGCGGGCTTACCTGAGTCTGAACCGGTCAGGACTGTGACCACCAGTATTGCGGGGCAGGATATTCCTGTAGTGGCCGGCGGACTGTACGACCGTTACCACTCCAATCCACCTCTCTCCGTCATCGCCACCGAAGCATCGGACATCGATCTGAGCTGGTTCAAGGAACTTAAGAAAACCAAGGTCGACATGGGCTTTGAGTCCTACTCACCAAACTTCTATTACAAGAACAGCCGGGTCACGGCAGTCTTCACGGCGGATCTGGCCCGGCTGAAAGCGCTGATGCCGGCCGAGGTTCTGGAACATATCCAACCGCTGCAGGTGTGGCCTGGTAGAGCTCTGGTCGCGTTGACCGCCTACGCATACGAATATTGCGACAACGACAGCTACAACGAGATCGCACTGTCCATCGTCACCAACAAGCCCGGAAATGCCAACCTGGGTCCGGTGTCTCTCATCGGTCAATCGATGTCGAAGGATTTCTGGGGCTATGTGCTCAAGCTGCCGGTCAACACGGAGCTCGCCAAGGTCAGAGGTGTGGTTGGTTACAACTTGCCCAAGTGGTTGACTGCTATCAACCTCAGGGAAACCGACCAGTCGGTTGTCTTCGAGATACTCGACAGCCAGACAGGGAAAGTCGACGTCACTCTCGAAACGGAGAAGCTGAGCGATCTCTCTATCGAGCCTCAGCTTGTCGCCAACAGCTTTACCAACATCGGCCACAACGGCGAGCTGAGCTACGGCTATGCGGTTTCTCGCCAGCTGAGCCATGCCTCGAGTACCAACGAAAACTCGGTCAAGCTCACCCTGAGCGACGGTAGCCTGTCGACGTATATCAAGTCATTGGAGCTGGGCGAAATGCTGAAGTACGAGTACGTGCCGGAGTTCCAAGGTGCGCTATATGCGCCCGCCCCACTGAAATCCATCTTGGATAACGATTGATTTTCGGAGCAGAACCAAGGGCCAGGGTCATTCTCGATGCAGGCTTTCCCAAGCCGCCAGGGCGACCTTGGTTTCACTTGGCGTGCGTATGCTGCTGGCAGTTAGCAGTCATGCCCCGCCCTGCTTAGCCCGGCGTTAGCCGGTTGGGCAGGTGTGCATAGAGGGTTTGGCATACGCCATTGATATGCTCGGCGATCAGCGTGGAGGCGCGGTCGGCATCCCCGGCGCGGCAGGCGGCGATGATCTCGCGGTGCTCCTGATCGGCGCGCTGTTTGCCCTCGGACAGGCTCATCTGCATACGCAGGTAGCGCTCCAGCTTGTCGTGAATAGAGCGGATCAGGTTGAGCAGGAAGGGCCGCTGCGCCGGCTCGTAGAGGCAGGCGTGCAATTGCCAGTTGAGTTCGGCCCAGCGGCCGACATTGTTCTCGCCGAGAAAGGCGGCGCAGATGCGCTCGGCTTCGCTGAAGGTGGCCTCGTTCATGTTCGGTACGGCCAGGCGAATGGCTTGCACTTCCAGCAGCACCCGCACCTCGAACATCTGCGCCAGTTCCGGCTCGGAGATGCGCGTCACCACCGCGCCCTTGTTGCGCTGAAACAGCACCAGGCCTTCGGCTTCCAGGCGTTTGAGCGCCTCGCGCACGGGGATCTTGCTGACGTTGAACAGCTTGGCGATATCGTCCTGGCGAATCGGCTCGTCCTCGGCGAAGTGCCCGGAGACTATGGCCTCGCGCAGGTGGGTGGCGATTACCTCCGAGGCGGTAGGGGTAATGCCGAGGTTGGGCGCATTGAACTTGGGTAGGGGCACGCTGGTGTACCGGGCGGCTGGACGGGCGCGAATATCATATACGCAATTCCCTGCCGGCATGGCAGGGGCTTATCGCCCTGCCGGCTCGACAAAACGCTCAGCCAGGGCATTGATCAGGCTGCGCTGATCGCGCACGAAGGCGAAAAACGCCTGCGCCACCGGTGACAGGTATTTGCTGCGCGGGTGCACCAGGCACCAGCTGCGCAGCAGCGGCAGCTCGGCCACTGGCAGTTCGCGCAGGGCGCCGCATTCCAGTTCGCGGCGCACCGCGTGACGCGGCAGCAAAGCCAGGCCAAGGCCGGCGATCACCCCTTCGCATTGGCCTTCCATGGAGCCGACTTCCAGGGTCTGGGCGAAGTGCGCACGTTTCTGATGGCAATACTCCTCGCAGGCCTGGCGTGTGCCGGAGCCGGCTTCGCGGATCAGCAGCGGAAAGGCGGTGAGGTCCTGCAGGCTCAGTGGCCCCTGCGTGCACAGCGGGTGATCGGGCGGTGCCACGGCGATGATCGGGTTATTAAGGAAGGGCAGAAACTCCAGATTCATATCCGTCGGCACGCGCGACATGATCAGCAGGTCATCGCGGTTGGCGTTCAGGCGCTTGAGCGCCTGGGTGTGATTGGTGACCACCAGCTGTAAGTTGACTTCCGGGTATTGCTGGCGAAAAGCGGCGAACAGGTGCGGAACGAAGTACTTGGCGCTGGACTCGATGGCCAGGCTCAGTTGTCCCTGCAGCGAGCCTTGCAGGTCGGCCAGCTGCATGTCGAGGCTCTCCAGGCGGCCGAAAATATCCGCACTGGCGCGTTGCAGCGTTTCAGCAGCCTCGGTCAGGTAGAGCTTTTTGCCAACATAGTCGAACAGCGGCTGGCCAATCAGCTCCTCCAGCTGACGAATCTGCAGGCTGACCGCCGGCTGGGTCAGGGCCATTTCCTCTGCTGCGCGGCTGTAGGAGAGGTGGCTGCACACCGAGCGAAACACCTGAATCTGACGAAATGTCATACGTAACAAAGACTTACGCACGATTAGTACCTGTGTGGCGGAGTCGATCAAATCCAACTATAAGCTTTAGCTAAGGATCCTCTGAAGTAGCAATGCATTTCTGGCTGACGTCAGCCTCTGCTGATTTCGAAAGTGATAAATCGATCAAAAACGATCAGATTACCGGCTCATTTCTGTGTTTTTAGCCGCCGCGAGCACCTCGCGGCAGCCATTTCCAGCATTACGGGCGCACCTCTCCTGCATTCGTCAGTAAATGTCGGCGCGCCATCCACAGATTTGACAGCGCGAATAAAGTCACCAGTTGCGCCGTGTTTTTGACCAGGCCACGGAAGCGCGTCTTCACATAACCGAACTGACGCTTGATCACCCGAAACGGATGCTCGACCTTGGCTCGCACTTGGGCCTTGGCCTTCTCGATTTTGCGCTTGGCTTTGTACAGCGCGCTGCGCTTACCGAGTTTCTTGTAAGTGCTACGCCGTGCTGCAACCTGCCAGATCACTTGACGGCCCTCATGCTCGGGGCGCTTCTCGACACCGGTATATCCGGCATCGGCCCCCACCATGTTTTCCTCGCCGTGCAGCAGCTTATCGACCTGGGTGACATCCGCCACGTTGGCGGCAGTACCCACCACGCTGTGCACCAAGCCAGACTCGTCATCCACCCCGATGTGCGCCTTCATGCCGAAGTAATACTGATTGCCTTTCTTGGTTGAGTGCATCTCAGGGTCACGCTTACCGTTCTTGTTCTTGGTTGAACTCGGCGCGTTGATCAGCGTGGCATCGACGATGGTGCCTTGGCGCAGCGACAAACCACGGTCACCCAGGTAGCCATTGATCACGGCCAGGATGCCGGCAGCCAGTTCGTGTTTTTCCAGCAAGCGGCGGAAGTTGAGGATGGTGGTTTCGTCAGGAATGCGCTCCAGAGTCAGCCCGGCAAACTGGCGTAGGATGGTGGTCTCGTACAGCGCCTCTTCCATCGCCGGATCGCTGTAACCGAACCAGTTTTGCATCAGATGCACTCGCAGCATCGCCATCAGCGGATAGGACGGTCGGCCGCCTTCACCCTTTGGATAATGCGGCTCGATCAAAGCGATCAACCCTTTCCACGGCACTACCCGATCCATCTCGATCAGGAACAATTCTTTGCGGGTCTGCTTGCGCTTGCCGGCGTACTCGGCGTCGGCGAAGGTCATCTGCTTCATCGGAAAACTCGGCGGGTGGAGTGCGGATATTTTGCCAAAATCAGGAAGTCTTTTTCAGACCATCCCTAATGACTAACCCAATAATTATTGATTTTGGTTAATCGCCAAGCCGGCGTAGCGTGAGTGCCTGACCGCTTCAGCTGCTGCGGTCACACGTCGACCGTTTTTGTCGGTTGCCTGCTCACGTGATCGAGGATGCTGGCTCGTGATCAAGGAAATTCTGATAGCCAACCGCGGTGAGATTGCCGTGCGTATCGTGCGGGCCTGTGCCGAAATGGGCATTCGTTCGGTCGCGGTGTATTCCGATGCCGATCGTCAGGCGCTGCACGTCAAGCGTGCGGACGAGGCCCACGGCATTGGTGCCGATCCGCTGGCCGGTTATCTGAACCCGCGCAAACTGGTCAATCTGGCGGTGGAAACCGGCTGTGATGCGCTGCATCCCGGCTATGGCTTTCTCTCGGAAAACGCCGAACTGGCGGACATCTGCGCCGAACGTGGGATCAAGTTTATCGGCCCGAGCGCGGAAGTGATCCGCCGCATGGGCGACAAGACCGAAGCACGGCGCAGCATGATCAAGGCTGGTGTGCCGGTCACCCCAGGCACTGAAGGCAACGTGGCCGATATTGCCGAGGCACTGAGCGAGGGTGACCGCATCGGTTACCCGGTGATGCTCAAGGCCACTTCCGGTGGCGGCGGTCGCGGTATTCGTCGCTGCAACAGCCGTGAGGAACTGGAGCAGGCGTTCCCGCGAGTGATCTCCGAGGCGACCAAGGCCTTCGGCCGTGCCGAGGTGTTTCTCGAGAAGTGCATCGTCAACCCCAAGCACATCGAGGCGCAGATTCTTGGTGACAGCTTCGGCAATGTGGTGCACCTGTTCGAGCGCGATTGCTCGATCCAGCGACGCAACCAGAAACTTATCGAAATCGCCCCCAGCCCGCAGCTGACCCCCGAGCAGCGCGCCTATATCGGCGATCTGGCCGTGCGCGCCGCCAAGGCGGTGGGCTACGAGAATGCCGGTACCGTGGAGTTTCTGCTCGCCGAGGGCGAGGTGTATTTCATGGAGATGAACACCCGGGTGCAGGTGGAACACACCATCACCGAAGAAATCACCGGCATCGATATCGTCCGCGAGCAGATCCGCATTGCCTCGGGCCTGGAGCTGTCGATCAAGCAGGAAGACATCATCCACCGTGGCTATGCCCTGCAGTTTCGTATCAACGCCGAAGACCCGAAGAACAACTTCCTGCCCTCGTTCGGCAAGATTACCCGCTACTACGCCCCCGGCGGCCCTGGGGTGCGCACCGACACGGCGATCTACACCGGCTACACCATTCCGCCGTATTACGACTCCATGTGCCTGAAGCTGATCGTCTGGGCGCTGACCTGGGAAGAAGCCCTGGCCCGTGGCCTGCGAGCCCTGGATGACATGCGCGTGCAGGGGGTGAAGACCACCGCCGCCTATTACCAAGAAATCCTGCGCAACCCGGAATTTCGCAGCGGTCAGTTCAACACCAGTTTTGTCGAGGCGCACCCGGAGCTGACCGAGTACTCGATCAAGCGCAACCCGTCGCACCTGGCCATCGCCATCGCCACCGCCACCGCCATTGCTGCCCACGCCGGCCTGTAGGGGAAGGAATCAGATCATGAGTAAAAAAATTACCGTCACCGATACCATCCTGCGCGACGCTCACCAGTCGATCATCGCCACGCGCATGCGCCTGGACGACATGTTGCCGATCTGCGCCAAGCTCGATCAGGTCGGTTACTGGTCGCTGGAAGTCTGGGGCGGCGCGACCTTCGATGCCTGCGTGCGTTTCCTCAAGGAAGACCCCTGGGAGCGCCTGCGCAAACTCAAGGCCGGCCTGTCCAATACCCGTTTGCAGATGCTCCTGCGTGGGCAGAACCTGCTTGGTTATCGCCACTACAGCGACGACGTGGTACGCGCCTTCGTGGCCAAGGCGGCGGTCAATGGCATCGACGTGTTCCGCATCTTCGATGCGATGAACGATGTGCGTAACCTGCGCGTCTCCATCGAGGCGGTGAAGGCTGCAGGCAAGCACGCCCAGGGCACCATCGCCTACACCACCAGCCCAGTGCACACCGTCGAAGCGTTCGTGAAGCAGGCCAAGGCCATGCAGGCCATGGGCATCGACTCCATCGCGATCAAGGACATGGCTGGTCTGCTGACCCCGTATGCCACCGCTGATCTGGTGCGCGCGTTGAAAGCGGACGTCGATCTGCCGGTGTTTATCCATAGCCATGACACCGCCGGCATGGGCTCAATGTGCCAGCTCAAGGCGATTGAAGCCGGTGCCGATCATATAGACACGGCGATCTCCAGCTTCGCCTGGGGCACCAGCCATCCCGGCACCGAGTCGATGGTCGCGGCGCTCAAGGGCAGCGAGTTCGACACCGGCCTGGATCTGGCGCTGATCCAGGAGATCGGCCTGTACTTCCATGCTGTGCGCAAGAAGTACCACCAGTTTGAAAGCGAATTCACCGCCGTGGACACCCGCGTGCAGGTCAATCAGGTGCCAGGCGGGATGATGTCCAACCTGGCCAACCAGTTGAAAGAGCAGGGCGCGCTGAGCCGCATCAATGAAGTGTTCGCGGAAATCCCGCGGGTGCGTGAAGACCTCGGCTTCCCACCGCTGGTGACACCGACCTCGCAGATCGTCGGCACCCAGGCAGTGTTCAACGTGCTCGCCGGTGAGCGCTACAAGACCATTACCAACGAGGTGAAGCTCTACCTGCAAGGCCGCTACGGCCTGGCGCCGGGCAAGGTCAACGAGCAGCTGCGCAAGCAGGCGATTGGCAGCGAAGACGTGATCGAAGTGCGTCCGGCTGATCTGCTCAAGCCGGAAATGGCCAAACTGCGCGAAGAGATCGGCAGCCTGGCGCAATCCGAAGAAGACGTGCTGACCTACGCAATGTTCCCGGATATCGGACGCAAGTTCCTTGAAGAGCGCGCCGCCGGCACCTTGACCCCAGAAGTACTGCTGCCGATCCCGGAAGCCGGCGGCGTGGCCCCGGCGGGTGGTGAAGGCGTGCCGACCGAGTTCGTGGTGGATGTACATGGCGAAAGCTACCGCGTCGACATCACCGGCGTTGGCGTGAAGAGCGATGGCAAGCGCCACTTCTACCTGTCCATCGACGGTATGCCGGAAGAAGTGGTGTTCGAGCCGCTGAACGATTTTGTTGCGGGTGCCGGCGGCAAGCGCAAGCGCAAGCAGGCCAGTGCGCCGGGCGATGTCAGCACCAGCATGCCGGGCAATATTGTCGATGTGCTGGTCAAGGTCGGTGACACGGTTAAAGCCGGTCAGGCAGTGCTGATCAGCGAAGCGATGAGGATGGAAACCGAAGTGCAGGCGCCGATTGCCGGCACCGTGAAGGCTGTGCACGTGGCCAAGGGCGACCGGGTCAACCCGGGTGATGTACTGGTGGAAATCGAAGGTTAACCTCGGAAGCCCCGGCTGTTTGAACAGGCATTTGAATGGCTTTTTTGGGGCTTCTTTTTACACCGCCGGCGTGGCTCATTCGCTGCGCCGGCAAGGGTTTTGGGCCAAGTGCATAGGTACTTGTTGCCTGAGTCCCCTAGGAGCCTTACGGCTCCTTTTTTTCGGTTATGCCCCGCTGCGCAGGGGCCTGCTGTTCTCAGCAGGAAACTGGGCAAAACTGCGGGTATCAGCACAACGCGTGGTGGGGGCATGACCTTTTATTCGAGCAGGTGGTGACGCGGCAGGCGTCTCAATAGCAGTTCAATACGGGAGCAATGCGCGGTGAGTCTGGATCCTGTGGTGCTGTTCTTTGTCTTCGGCCTGTTGGCCGGTCTGCTGAAAAGCGAACTGAAACTGCCGCCGGCGTTGTATGAAACGCTATCGATCATTCTGCTGCTGGCGATTGGTCTGCACGGCGGCGTGGAGCTGGCCGTGCAGGCCAGCTGGCAGTTGCTCGGCCAGGCGGCCTGGGTGCTGGGTCTGGGTGTGGCGTTGCCGTTGCTGGCCTTTGCCGTGCTGCGTGGCCTGGGTTGCGATCGGGTCAACGCTGCGGCGGTGGCGGCGCACTATGGCTCGGTCAGCGCCGGTACCTTCGCCGTGGTAGTGGCCTACATGCTGGCCAAAGGCATCGAGTTCGAAAGCTATATGCCGCTGTTTGTCGCCATTCTGGAAATCCCGGCGATTCTGGTCGGCATTCTGTTGGCCAAGGGTATTGCTCGCGATACTGACTGGGGCGAGCTGGGCCGGGAAATTTTCCTAGGCAAGAGCATCATGCTGCTGCTTGGCGGCCTGATCATCGGTGCGATTGCCGGCAAGGAAGCGATCAAACCGCTGGAGCCGTTCTACACCAGCATGTTCAAGCCGGTGCTGGCGCTGTTCCTGCTGGAGATGGGCCTGATCGCTTCCGGTCAGCTTGGCTCGCTCAGGCAGTTTGGTCTGCGCCTGCTCGGTTTTGCCCTGCTGATGCCGTTGTGCGGTGCGTTGATCGGCGCGCTGCTGGGCCGCTTTATGGGCCTGAGCCTGGGCGGCACCGCCGTGCTGGCTACACTGGCGGCGTCGGCGTCCTACATTGCCGTGCCGGCGGCCTTGCGTCTGGCCTTGCCCGAAGCCAACCCGTCGCTGTCGCTGACGGCTTCATTGGGCATCACTTTTCCCTTCAATATCATCGTCGGCATCCCGTTGTACCTGATGCTGGCCGAACAGCTGATGGCCTGGGGGCTCTAGATGGACGCGCATATCCGCACTCTGCTTACTGTGATCTGCGAAGCCGCGCTGGAGAAAAAGCTGGTGGCTGATCTGGAACAGCTCGGCGCGCCGGGCTGGACCATCTCCGATGCCCGTGGCCGGGGTGGGCGCGGCGTGCGCAGCGCCGGCTGGGACACCGAAGGCAATATCCGCGTGGAAATCATCTGCACCCGTGATGTTGCCGAGCGTATCGCTGGCCATCTGCAGGCGCGTTACTACGCCAATTTCGCCATGGTCTGCTACCTGGCCCAGGTGGAAGTGCTGCGCGCGGAAAAGTTCTAGCGGGCGCGCGGCGGTAAGCCGCAGCTTTGTGGGTGGATGACGCTTTATCCATCCACCAAACTGCGACGGTGGAAGAGAAAAGCGTCATCCACCCTACGAGCCCTAGACAGAGAGTTCAGGCATCCGGGAAGCCATTGCGGTGTGATCCGCTGTGCCGGGTGGGCGTCTACCTGCCATCGTCCGAGGCGCGCTCGGACCTTGTGGCGAGCCTGAACATGCAAGCGCTGTTGAATGAAATTCTCGATCAAGTCCGTCCGCTGATCGGCCAGGGCAAGGTGGCCGATTACATCCCGGCGCTGGCCGATGTGCCGGCCAACCAGCTGGGCATTGCGGTGTACAGCAACGACGGCGAGCTTTATTGCGCCGGTGATGCATACACGCCGTTCTCCGTGCAGAGCATTTCCAAGGTGTTCAGCCTGGTGCAGGCCATCGAGCATTCCGGCGAGGATATCTGGCAGCGACTGGGCCATGAGCCGTCCGGCCAGCCGTTCAATTCGCTGGTGCAGCTGGAGTTCGAGCGGGGCAAACCGCGCAATCCGTTTATCAATGCCGGCGCCCTGGTGATCTGCGATATCAACCAGTCGCGCTTTGCCGCGCCGGTGCTGTCGATGCGCGACTTCGTGCGCCGATTGGCCGGCAACCCCGAGGTGCTGGTGGATAACCGGGTGGCCGAGTCGGAATACCAGCACCGTGCGCGCAACGCGGCTGCCGCCTATCTGATGCAATCTTTCGGCAATTTCCACAACGATGTGGAAGCGGTGCTGCGCAGCTACTTCAGCTACTGCGCGCTGCGCATGAGCTGTGTCGACCTGGCGCGGGCCTTCTGCTTTCTGGCCAACGATGGCTTCTGCAAGCACAGTGGCCAGCAGATCCTCAGCGCGCGGCAGAGCAAGCAGGTCAACGCGATCATGGCTACCAGCGGTCTGTATGACGAAGCCGGTAATTTCGCCTACCGCGTCGGTCTGCCGGGCAAGAGCGGTGTCGGTGGCGGCATCGTCGCCGTGGTGCCGGGGCGTTTCAGCGTGTGCGTGTGGTCACCGGAGCTGAACGCCGCTGGCAACTCCCTGGCCGGAATCAAGGCCCTGGAACTGCTTAGCGAGCGGATTGGCTGGTCGGTGTTCTGACGAGCACGTAGGAGCGGGCTATGCCCGCGATCGCCTTTCGTGGGCATAGGCTAGGCGCCCCGGCCGCTCCTGCAGCTGATCAATCGGCCATTGGTTCCGCAGATTCGTCGGGTGCGGGTGCCTCTTCCGCGGTCTTTTTACAGATGCCATTGGCACCCTGTTTACCGGTGTAGGAGACCATCGGCGAGCCGTCGGCCTTCAGGCTGATAGAGAGGGTTATTCCCTCACCCTTGGCCTCGAAGAACTGCTCGCTGAGCTTGTGCAGAACAAGCTGTTTGTCGTTGACATACACCGGGCCACCGGCCTCGGCGCGCACGCTCAGGTCGGTTGGGCACGTGACCTCAACGGCCGGCAGGTTGGCGGAATGGGCCATGCCGCTGGCGGTTAACAGGGCAATCAGGGTTGGCAGTCTGTCCATGCTGTGGCTCCAGGCAGGGCGACGGGCAAAGGCCGTTACCGTTAGCAGCGGCCTGAATATCAACTAAGCAGCCGGCCTTGGCCTTGTCCAACTGCTGCGGCCGTTGCCCGATCAGCTGCGTTGTCCGTTTTTGCGAGCGCTCCCAGCGGCAACGCCAGCCAACCGTTTGCCACCGCCTCATAGAGCAACCCGCAGATATTCGAAGTGGCCAGCTTGCTTTGCATATTACTGCGGTGTTTGCGCACGGTCAGGTCGCTGATGCCAAGTTTGCGGGCAACTTCCTTATCGCTCAGTCCTTGAGCAAATAGCTGCACAATCTGCAATTCTCGGTCACTTAATTTTGTACTTGTTAGTTGGTTTTTATTAGTTGGATCAGGTATCGGAAAAGCTTCTAGATAATAAATAGCCAGCTGCGCAGACTTATTCAGTGAAAGTTTAGTGTGTAAGTGCTCTCGATATTTTCTGGACGTGCTCAGAGATACACACAGCAGTGCAGATATATCCCGGTCGGTGCAGCCGCGGGCGATAAGTGACAGGGCATGAAACTCGCGTGGCGTAAGCACAATGCCAATCCTTCTGATGCGGCAGAGAGGTTCGGAAGTTAGCGCTTGCCAAGTAATAAACCGAGATGGAAAGACTTCCCCATATATACCGAATTTGCCCAATACCCAGTTATTCGGTTAGTCGCCAGAGTGTAATCGTCGACTAACTCCATGGGGCTCATCAGGGCTGCAGGCGAGTTGCTTTATTCGGCGTACGTGCCGCGACATGAGTTGCGGTGCACTCCATTTAGATAACTGCAAGGATTACAGTCATGAATTGGAATCGTACGTTTACCGATCTTCTGCGCGCCGGCCGTCCTGCTTACTGGGGGAATTGGACCCTCGACCCCAAGTTCAAGGTCGGTGCCGTCGGTATTGTTTCTCCGGGTAGCGGGGATTTCACCCTGGTGCAGGAAGCCACGCCGGGCATCGCTATCAGCAGCCGTGGTGTGCCTAACCAGTGGAAGCTTTCTTCCAGCAACGTCAAACGCAGCCAGGCCAACGTCAACCTTGATGGTTCGGCCACTGATCCGGAGAGCGGCACCAAAATCACCGCCGGCACGGATATCACCTGGGAGTTCGCCAATGTAGGCTCGATGGCCTCGGAGTTCGGCATTTCCAGCGAGAGCTTTATCAGTGACCTCACCGTGCTGAGCAAGCCGGAAACCCTGAGCTGGATGGCCCAGCAGGCGTCCGCAGTGAGCATGGGTAGCAGCGGCAATATCGCTCAGGGTTTCGGTGTGGTCACCAGCGTGATCTACGCCAACAGCGGCCTGAATATCGGCTCTCAGGACAACAGCTCGTCCTTCTCCATCAGCGGCTCGGCCGGTGCTGTGCAGGACATGTTGGCCGGCGCCAACGGCAAAGGCTCGTATGTCTCCTCCAGGGAGACCAAGCAGATCGATCAGCATCTTTGGCCCACCACCCCCAATAGCCTGGCCAATGGCTCGGTGCCGATTGCTTACACCTTCGCCTCTTACGACGGCAACCTGCTGATCCCCAACTGGATTACCCGCTTGGGTGCGCTGCAGATCCTGTTCAACAACAAACCGGGCTGCACCTATATCACCGATATCAAGCTGAGCTACGACACTCCACAAGGGCCGCAGCACGAGTCGTTCTCGTTGAGCGGTGGCCTGTCCAAGACCATCGGAAATATCCCGCTGAGTGCCACCAACATCGCCGCCGAGATCAGCTTCAAAGGTGTGATCAACAGCGACAAGTACAGCTTCAAGTGGCCGAACCCGCTTGGCCAGTGGCTGACCGGTCAGCGCGAGATCGAGATGACCGGCGTCTGGCCGGGCCAGACCCACGCCAACGATATCGCGATGTGACATCGGCTGGGGCCAGGGCAGGCGTCCAGGCCCCAGCATTAATCGAATTGCCTAGCCCATGGAGGGCAGCAACCATGCAAAATTTCCTCAATAGCCACAAAAATATCGCCGCCTGCATCCTGCTTGCCGCGCTGTGCGCGGGCAGCGTATCGCCGGCGCAGGCCGAAGACGTTGCCAAGGGTGTACTGATCGTGCGCGGCGGCGCCGCCAACACGAACGCTAACTACGACAAGGAAGACCAGGACAGTAATGGCCGGTTGCGTCAGGTCTCCGCCCTTTGTGCCAGCAGCGGCAGCCAGACGGCTGCCGCCCTGGTAGCCACGGATACCACCCGAGTCTGGGGCGCTTATATGAGCGGCAACACCACCACCGTGGTCAACTTCGGTGGCCATGTGGTCAAGGACCCACTGCGCGGTAATCCCAACCACTGCCTGATCAATGGCCTGACGTTGAGTCAGATCAAGGGCATGTGGCACTGATCTGCGCGATAAAAAAGACCGGCTCTAGGCCGGTCTTTTTTTGCCTGGTATTAGGCACCTGGCAGCGTGGTGGAATAGTCGGCGTTTTAGCCGGCGATCAGCTCCTTGGCCGCCTGACGGTGATCGGCGATCAGCTTGGCCACGTCGAGGCCTTCGATCTGCCCGTCAATCACCCGCCACTGGCCGCCGATCATCATCCGGTCGGCCTTGTCGGCGCCGCACAGCAGCAGCGCGGATATCGGGTCGTGGCTGCCGGAGAAGCGCAGCTCGTCCAGTTTGAAGAAGGCCAGGTCGGCCTGCTTGCCCACGGCCAGCTCGCCAATATCGCTGCGCCCCAGTAGCTTGGCCGAGCCCTTGCTGGCCCAGCCCAGCACCAGTTCCGGGGTGATCTTTTCGGCACCGTAGCGCAGGCGCTGGATATACAGGGCTTGGCGCGCTTCGAGGATCATGTTCGAGGCATCGTTGGATGCCGAGCCGTCCACGCCGATGCCGATCGGCGCGCCGGCGGCTTCCAGGTCGAGGGTCGGGCAGATGCCCGAAGCCAGGCGCATGTTCGAGCTTGGGCAGTGGCAGATGCCCGTGCCGGCTTGGCCCAGACGGGCGATTTCATCCGGGTTGAAGTGGATGCCGTGGGCCAGCCAGGTGCGCGAGCTGAGCCAGCCGACGCTGTCCAGGTAGTCCACGGTGCGCAGGCCGAAGCGCTGCAGGCAGAAGTCCTCTTCGTCGAGGGTTTCGGCCAGGTGGGTGTGCAGGCGTACGTCCAGTTCCTCGGCCAGCTCGGCGCTCTGGCGCATGATTTCCTGGGTCACCGAGAACGGCGAGCAGGGCGCCAGGGCGATCTGCACCTGGGCGCCGTCGCCGCGCTGGTGGTAGTCATGGATCAGCCGTTGGCTGTCGGCCAGGATCACTTCACCCTCCTGTACGGTCTGCTGCGGCGGCAGGCCGCCATCGGCTTCGCCCAGGCTCATGGAGCCGCGGGTGAGCATGGCGCGCATGCCCAGTTCGCGCACGGCTTCGACTTGCACGTCGATGGCGTTTTCCAGGCCACCCGGGAACAGGTAGTGGTGGTCGGCGGCGGTGCTGCAACCGGACAGCAGCAGTTCGGCCAGGGCCACTTTACTGGCCAGGGCGAGCTTCTCGGGGGTCAGGCGTGCCCATACCGGGTACAGGGTCTTCAGCCAGGGGAACAGCGGCTGGTTGACCACCGGGCCCCAGGCGCGGGTGAGCGTCTGGTAGAAGTGATGATGGGTGTTGATCAGGCCCGGCAGCACCACGTGCTCGCGAGCATCGAAGGTGCGGTTGCAGGGCTGGGACGGCTGTTGGCCGGCCTTGAGCAGTTCGCTGATCACACCATCTTCAATCACCAGGCCGCCGGCGGCGTCGAGGGTGTTGGCAGTGAAGATGGCGAGGGGGTTCTTGATCCAGATACGTGTAGCAGCCATTGAGTTGGCTCCTCTGAAGTTGGGTTCAGGTTAGCCAGCTCAGTGTTTACCCTGTCTGCTGATCCAGGTGCGCGGCCGGCGCAGGTGGCCGGGCGTGGCGCAGAAGATAGCGCCGTAATCTGCCTGCGGCAAGACTGCAGGACAGAATTTCTGACCAGAAGGTCAGTGCTTAGAACAGCTTGCGGTATTGGATAAAACCGGAGCGCTCGGCGATGCGCTCATACAGCAGCATGGCCTTGTTGTTGCTCTCGTGGGTCAGCCAGTAGGTGCGCGAGCAGCCGTGGGCCTTGGCTTCGCGGTAAGCATGCTCGATCAACTGACGGCCGGCACCGCTGCTGCGGATGTCCTTGGCGATAAACAGGTCCTGCAGGTAGCAGTAGTCGCCGCTGGTCCAGGTCGATCGGTGGTAGATCCAGTGCACCAGGCCAATCGCCTGACCGTCATGCCAGGCCAGCGCGGCGTGCATCGGCTCGGCCGGGTCGAGGAAGCGCTGCCAGGTGATGTCGCTGGTCGCGGCAGCAATCTCGGTCATATAGAAGCGTTGATAGCCCTGCCACAGCGGGAGCCAGGCAGCATGGTCGGCGCTGGTGATCGGACGGATCTCGACGGGAATGCGCACGGGCATGGCGGCAACCTCCTTGGCGTCATTAGCTGGGTTACAGGTGTTGCAAACAGGGTAGATGGTTTGACCCTGTTTGCCGCCATTCAGTCCATTAGTGTGTAGCGCGGTAGTCCTTGATCAGGCTGACCAGGTCTTCACGCGAGCATTCGGCCGGCAGGTGGCTGCTCAGGTCATAGCAGCGCTGACCGAAGCCCATGGGCCAGTAGATGATGCTGTAGGGCGGCCAGAAGATCGACACCACGCGAAAGCGTGTACACAGCTTGCCTTCGGACAGGGTTTCACCGGTGGCACTGGTTAGCCGATACGGCACGCCAGCGGTGCGGTTCCAGAAGAACGGGCGGGTTTTCACCAGGCCTTGCGGGTGCTGTTCGGTGCGTTGGTTGACGCTGATGGTGCTGTGCTCCGGCAGCTGAACCAAGCTTTGGTGGAGCAGCCGGTGATGGTCAGCGCGAGCAGCAGAAACGTGGCGAGGCGAAACGACGACATGCAGAACGTCCTTGTAGGTCGGATGGTTGATGGTCTGTAGGTTGGCGAGCGGGCTCGCCGGGGGGCGCGACTATAGCGGCTTGCACGTCGGCAAGCAGCTACTTATTCGGCCCGTTCACCGCACAGATCCAAGGCAAACCAGTGCTCCACCTCGGCCTGATTCAGGCCCGCGCCAAGCAAGGCGAACAGCTTGCCCAGCGCCGCTTCGCGGGTCATGCCGCCGGCGGAAATCAGCCCGGCGCTGGCCAGTTGGCTGCCGGCGGCATACACGCCGAATTCGACATGGCCGTGCGGGCACTGGCTGATTGCGGCCAGCACCACGCCACGTTCATGGGCGGCCTTGAGTACGTCGAGCAGTTCGGTGTCGGCAGCCGGGCCCGTGCCGCTGCCGTAGCACTCCAGCAGCAGGCCTTGCACGCCGCTGTCGAGCAGGGCGCACAGGTGGCTGGCCTGGATACCGGGATAGAACGGCAGTACGGCCAGATTGACCGGCTGAGGCGGCTGGCGGTAGTCGATGCTCGCCGGAGTGCTCTCGGCACGTAGGCTCTGGCGCTGGCGCGGCAGCACATGAAAGGCATCGAAGGCATCGCTGCGCAGCTTGCTGACCCGTGCACCATGCAGCAGCTCACCGTTGAAATACAGGTGCACGCCCGGAGTGACGCCGGCCTGCAGCGCGCGCATGGCGCCGAACAGGTTGCCCCAGGCATCGCTGCCCTCGGCACCCGCCGGCAGCATCGAGCCGCTGAGAATCACTGGTACGGGCAATCCCAACAGCAGAAAGCTCAGGGCGGCAGCGCTGTAGGCAAGGGTATCGGTGCCGTGCAGCAGCAGCACGCCGTCGCAGCCGTCCTGCTCGATAGCGGCGCGAATCGCCGCGACCATCGCCAGCCAGTTGCTCTGGTTCATATTGGCGCTGTCGATTGGCGGCAGCAGCTCGCGGAAGATCCATTGCGGCAGCGGCTGGGACTCCAGCGCTTGCTGGTGGCGCAGGCGCTCATCGAAGCCGGACGCTGGGGCCAGGCCGGCGGCGCTCATTTGCATACCGATGGTGCCACCGGTGTAGAGCACCAGAAGATTGCTACAACCCATCAGGGGTCTCCGTACTTTCATTGTTCTTATAAGAAAACAGGGGGCCAAGCCCCCTGTTTATTACAGCTGATGCAGCTTTAGCAGGGACTTAGCGCTGATGCACGCTGTTGCCAATTTCCGCATGGTTGGCCGGGGCGTTTTGCGCCGCGTTAGGCCATGCAGCTGGGTCGAGGTCCAGATCAGCGAAGTTCTTCGCATCGAACACTGGCGACTCTACACCCGCCTTGATCTGGCTGTCGTAGTCGCGCATCAGACGCAGACCAACCTTGAACAGCAGCGCCAGGGCAACCAGGTTGCAGATGGCCAGCAGGCCCATGGTCACGTCGGCAAAGGCGAACACCGTGCCCAGATCCTGTACCGAACCCCAGAGTACCAGAGCCACCACCAGCAGGCGGTAGACCACCACTGGGCCGCGCTTCTTGCTGAAGAAGCCCAGAGCGTTTTCACCCAGGTAGTAGTTGTAGATCAGGGTGGTGAAGACAAACAGCAGCAGCGCGACGGTGACGAACACCCGGCCCCACTCACCGACCACGCTGGCGACAGCGGTCTGGGTCAGCACGACGCCGGCCATCTCGGTGCCTGGCTGATACACGCCCGACAGCAGGATGATCAGCGCGGTGCAGCTGCACAGGATGATGGTGTCGATAAATACGCTGAGCGACTGCACGATGCCCTGGGCGGCCGGGTGCTTGACCTCGGCCACTGCGGCGACGTTCGGTGCACTACCCAGACCGGCTTCGTTGGAGAACAGGCCGCGTTTAACACCCATCAGAATGGCCGCGCCGATACCGCCGGCAAAGGCAGGCTCCAGACCGAAAGCGCTCTTGAAAATCAGCGCCAGGGTGGCCGGGATAGCGTCGACGTTGCTGCCGATCACGAACAGCGCCATGGCGATGTAGGAGAAGGCCATCACCGGCACCAGTACGTCGGCGAACTTGGCGATGCGCTTGATGCCGCCGAAGATGATCAGGCCGATCACTACGGTGAGGATCAGGCCGCTGACATAGGTCGGCAGGCCGAAGGTGTCATGCATCGAACTGGCCACGGTGTAGGACTGCACGGCGTTGAAGCCGAAGCCGAAGGTCACCAGCAGCAGGATCGACACCACAATGCCCAGCCAGCGCTGGCCGAGGCCGTGCTGGATGTAGAAGGCCGGGCCACCGCGGTAGGTGCCGTCGTCTTCACGGCGCTTGTACAGCTGCGCCAGGGAACATTCGAAGTAGCTGGTGGCCATACCGACCAGGGCTACGACCCACATCCAGAAGATCGCGCCCGGGCCACCGAGCATGATCGCCACCGAGACACCGGCGATGTTGCCGGCACCGACGCGGCCGGCTACCGACAGCATCAGCGCCTGGAACGAGCTGAGCTGGCCAGGCTGGCGCTGGAAGGCTTCGGCGAAGATGCGGAACATGCTGCCGAAGTAACGGAACTGGACGAAACGCGAGGCGAGGGTGAAGTACAGGCCCAGGCCGATCAGCATCACGATCAGGAGCTTGCTCCAGATCAGGTCGTTGAGAATATCGAGCATGGCAGTGAGGTCTCTCTTGTTGTTTTGTGAAGGAAATATGGGCGGGGCCGAATGGTTGAGCAGACGCGCGCGCGGTGCAATTTCGCGGGTGGCAGCGAACTGATGCGAATTGATGCTAGAATCGCGCCGCTCGCATCACCAGGAAAACTGCCATGCCCGACCATCTAGGGCCCAATCTAAAGCTGTTGTGCGGCCATTACCGGTCGATCGCCGAGGTTTGCCGCAAGCTCGCGATCAATCGCGCCCAGTTCAACAAATACCTGAGCGGACAGAGCCGACCAACGGCCTATAACCTCAAGCGCATCTGCGACTTTTTCGGCGTCGAAGCTTACGAGCTGAGCCTGCCGGCCGAGCAATTTGCCGACCTGATTGGCGCCCGCACGCCGGGTCAGGATGCAGGTGCGCGAAGCGACGCGCTGATGGAACTGCTCAAGCCGCTGCGCGCGCATGCCGGCAACCTGTCGCGCTACTGCGGCTACTACTTCGAATACTCCAACTGCATGTCGGTGCCGGGCACTGTGCTGTTGTCGCTGGTGCATCTGTGGGAGGAGGACGGTGACTTTCTCTTTGAGCGCCAGGAGCGTCAGGAGCGCTCCGCCAGCACTGATGTGCAGGGCGAGGACTGGGTTCGTTGCCGTTACCTGGGCGCCGCTTTCCAGCTGCAGGATCGGCTGTTTCTGATGGACTACGAATCGCTGACCCTCAACGAGATGAGCCAGACCATCCTGATTCCCAGCTACAAGAGCCGCATCACCCGGCTTAACGGCCTGAAAACCGGCGTCTCCAGCGGTGACCGGCGCAGCCCGGCCTGCACCCGCGTGGTCTGGGAATACCTGGGCACCGAAATCAACCGCATCAGTGCTTACCGCCAGGTGCGCTTGTACCGCCCGGATGATCCGCGCATTGATGACAATGTGCGCCGGCGCCTGTCGGTAACCCCGCTGAAGAACGGCCTGTTCGAGATCGAGTAGGCCGCGGTGTTATGACCGCAGGTCCTCTAGGCCCTGTTTCTGCTGGCCGTCGGCGCTGAAGTTGTCCGCCGCCAGCCAGCGCTGGAAAGCCGCCTCGCAGCCTGGCCACTCGCTGTCGAGGATGGCAAACCAGGCGGTGTCGCGGTTACGTCCTTTGACCACCATATGCTGACGAAACAGCCCTTCATAGCTGAAACCCAGACGTTTGGCCGCGCGTATCGAGCGGGCATTTTCGGCGTTGCACTTCCATTCCAGGCGGCGATAGCCAAGTGTGCCGAGCACCAGCTTGGCCAGCAGGTACACCGCCTCGGTCGACGCAGGGCTGCGCTGCATGGCGCGGCCAAAAGCGATATGGCCGATCTCGATACAGCCATCCTTGGCTGCAATACGCAGATAGCTCAACAGGCCGACCGCGCGCTGCTGGTGCAGGTCGATCACGCTGAAGAACAGTGGATCGCGACTGGCGGCATGGCCGCTCAGCCAGGTATCGAACGCGGTGCGTTCGCTGAATGGGCCATAGGGCAGGTACTCCCAAAGCACCGGGTCGCTATCCGGGCCTTGCAACGCCTGCCACAGATCGTCGCCATGGCGCGCCGGGTCGAGCGGTTCGAGGCGCACATACTGGCCGTCCAGGGGTCTATGGGTCGGGGTGGGCACGGGCTGCCAGTTGTGTAGCGGTTGCTGGGGCATGCGGCGGCTCCTGTTCA
Organism: Pseudomonas anguilliseptica; assembly: GCF_900105355.1. Lineage (NCBI taxonomy): Bacteria > Pseudomonadati > Pseudomonadota > Gammaproteobacteria > Pseudomonadales > Pseudomonadaceae > Pseudomonas > Pseudomonas anguilliseptica. Next base: position 1,173,402 of record NZ_FNSC01000001.1, on the reverse strand, counting down.
GAACTGTTTGCGGTATTGGATAAAGCCCGAGCGCTCGGCCATGCGGTCGTAGAGCTGGCGGCCTGGGTAGTTGGTCTCCTGGGTCAGCCAGTGCACGCGGCTGCTGCCGGCCGCCTGGGCCTGAGCATAGACATGTTCGATCAGCAGGCGGCCGATGCCGCCGCCGCGTTGATCGGCGCCGACAAACAGATCCTGCAGGTAACAGCTGTGTTCCACCGACCAATTAGTGCGGTGGAAGATCCACTGCACCAGCCCCACGGCCTGACCGTCGCGCCAGGCGAGGGCGGCATGGGTCGGCTCGCTCGGGTCGAGAAAGCGCTGCCAGGTCATGGCGCTGACCTCGCTGGGCAGCTCGCTCTGGTAGAAGTGCAGGTAGCTCTGCCACAGCGGCAGCCAGGCGGCGTGATCAGCAGGGCTGACGGGGCGGATTTCGATGCTCATAACGGTCTTCCTTGGGTTAGTGATCAGTGCTGATGTACGCGGCCAGCTCGCGGTCGCGCGGGTCATGGCTGGCGTGCAGGCCCTCGCGCACGCCGTTTTGATCGGCCTGGCTGCGGTTCTGCCCGAGCTTCCACTTGCCCTCCAGGCGCTCGATCGGCAGGGCGAAGCCGACGATGGCGCGCAGCATGCTGTCGATATACTCGCGCGGTGCATCGCTAATCGCCCAGGGCTGCGGGCGCTCGGCGTCATCGAATACTTCGGCGCGGCCATGGGCCTGCACGCTGATGTAGTTCCAGGTCGGCACCACCTTGCCGTGCTCGGCCTTGGCGGCGTACCAGGACGGGCTGATATAGGCCTCCGCGCCTTGAAAGATCACCAGCGCCGGGTTGCCGTCCGCCAGGTCGCGCCACTGTGGATTAGCTCGGGCGAAGTGGCCGTACAGCGTGCCGTAGGGGCCTTCATCGGTTTCCAGTAACAACGGTAGATGGCTGGCGCGCAGCCCCTGTTTGCCGTGGCTGATCAGCGTCGGCAGGCGCGTGGCGCGTATCTGCTGGTGCAGGGTGGCGAGGTCGTCCTGGCGGAAGGCGGCGGGCGTGTACATGGGCGGGCTCCTAGGCTGATGGTGCCCATGCTAGGTTGCGTATTGGTCTGTTGTAATATCCACTTTCTGCGACTTTTATGGAGCCAATCGCCATGGCCATTTCGTCCGCTGCGCCGCTGCCGGTCGATCTGTCTGGCATTCACCTCGACCCACAGCGCGGCCTGGCGCGCCAGCTGTATCAGGCGCTGCGCGAGCGCATCCTCGATGGTCGCCTGCAAAGCCTCACACGCCTGCCTGCAAGTCGTGATCTGGCGAACCTGCTGGGCATTTCGCGCAACACCGTGACCCGCGCCTTTGATCAGCTGTATGCCGAGGGCTATATCGAGGGGCGCGTCGGTGCCGGCACTTACGTGGCCGAGTTGAGCGCGGCGACGCGGCCGGTGCCCGCGCCCCAGGCGCAGCCGAGCGATGCTCCGCAGAGTGCGGCTTTGCAGCTGTTGCAGAGCCATCATCTGAATCCGCCGCTGAGTGGCGCGCCGAGAGCGTTTCGCGTCGGCGTGCCGGCCTTTGATCTGTTTCCCTTCGAGACCTGGGCGCGTTTGTCCGCACGCTTCTGGCGCAAACCGTCGCCGCCCGCCTGGGCTACGGCGACCCGGCGGGCGATTGGCAGCTGCGCGAGTTGATCGCCGCCTACCTGCGCAACAGTCGCGGCCTGCACTGCGATCCGGCGCAGATCGTCGTCACCAATGGCGCGCAGCAGGCCATCAGCCTGTGCGCGCAGCTGCTGGTGACGCCGGGCGCACGGGTGGCCGTGGAAAACCCCGGCTACCGCGCCGCCGGCCATGCGCTGGCGATTGCCGGGGCGCAGCTGTGTGGCGTGGCGGTGGACGGTGAAGGCTTGAATGTTCCGGCACTGACGCAGCTTGAGGGCTGTAGGCTGGTCTATGTCACGCCCTCGCACCAATACCCGACCGGCGTCACCCTGTCGTTGGCGCGGCGTCTGCAGTTATTGGAATGGGCCGAACGGCATAACGGCCTGATTATCGAGGACGACTACGATGGTGAGTACCGCTACAGCGGCACGCCGCTGGCACCCCTGGCGGCGCTCGATCGCCAGGGCCGCGTGCTCTACGTCGGCACCTTCTGCAAGATCGCCTTTCCGGCGCTGCGCCTGGGCTACCTGGTATTGCCACCGGCGTTGGCCGAAGCCTTTGCCCAGCGTCGCGCGCTGGATATGCGCCATTCGGAAATCGGTACCCAGGCGGTGATGGCCGAATTTATCGCCGCCGGGCACTTTCAGCGGCATATCCGCCGCATGCGCACGGCCGCCCGCAGTCGCCGCGATGCGCTGTTGGCCGGCTGGCCCGCGAGCGCGAGCTGATCAGCGCCGCCGAGCGGGTTGGTGTGGAGATGACAGGGTTAAGCAGTTATTGGCTGCCCGACAGCAGCACGCCGGAAGATCAGCGCGCCGGGCTGGTGCTGGGGTTTGCTGCGGTGCCCGAAGCGCAGATCGACGAGGCATTGACCGCGTTGCGTCGCGCCTGGCTGCTATAGCTGCCAGGCGCGGTTGGCTTCAGCACAGCTCGGGGTTTTTCGCGCAGCTGCCGTAGCCTTCGCTGCGCATCTGTTCCAGGGCGGCCTGCAGGCGTTCGACCACTTCGTCCGGGGTGTCTTTGTTCAACGCCAGGTACAGCTGTGAGGTTTCAAAGCTGAGTACGGTTTGCAGGTCATCAACGCCCTGCTCTTTGGCATAGACGCGCCACACCGGGTCGGAAGTGGCCCACAGGTCGATCTGACCGCGTTGCAGCTTGCGGATATTTTCCTGGTCACGCAGGGCGTTCTGCGGGGTGAAACCCAAGCGCTCCAGATGCTGGCTGACCGCCGCACTCTGATAGGCGCCGACGCGGTAGGCCTTGGCCTGTTCCAGGGTGCTCAGTTGCGGGTGGCTGCCTTTACGGCCGACCAGCACGCTCTGGTACTCGGCGATGGGGCCGACCCACTTGAACAACGGCTTGCGCGCCTCGCTCATGGAGGTGGAGAACAGGCCGTGGTTGGTCTTGGCCATGGTCTGTTGGTAGATGCGGTCCCAGGGGAAGCGCAGGGTCAGGCTGTAATCGATACCCGCGCGCTTGAACATCTCGCGCACGATGTCGGCACTGATGCCCTGAATATTTGCGTCGCGGGCGAAGTTCTTGCCGTTCACGGCCATGTTAAAGGGTGGGAAGTTTTCAGTTAGCAGCACCATCTTGTAGCCGGGCGGCAAGGCAGCCTGACTCAAGGGGCTGAATAGCAGGCCAAGCAGCAGCGCCGCTAAACCGTGGCGGCTTAGGCGCCGGAGATGTTCTAACGTCTGCATGATGGAGGTTCTCCCTTTTTATTGTTGTCAGGGGAGTGGCATTCGCCGGCCGCCCTTGTAAGGCGAGACCGGCGAATGCCACGGCTGTTTCTATCAGGAAGCCCGCTTGGTCAGCGCGGTGGCGAAGGGGTGTGTGCCGACACGGGACGTCGTCACGGCGCTGACCAGGCGGGCTGTTCGGTGCCAGGGAGCGCAGGGGTTGCCTGCTGCCGCCTGCTGTAACCTGACTACGGGCTGATGTCGGTAAACGCTCAGCCGCTGTAGTCACTGGCATGGGCTCGCTCGGTTGCTATTACTGCGCGTTGTCGCTGTTGTAGATGTCGCGATCCAGCTCCTTCTCGCTGCTGCCGACCAGGGTGGTGGTCATCAGGTCGCCAGCGACGTTGACCGTGGTGCGCGCCATGTCGAGGATGCGGTCGATACCGGCGATCAGCGCCACGCCTTCCAGCGGCAGGCCGACCGAAGTCAGCACCAGGCCGAGCATGATCAGCCCGGCGCCGGGCACGCCGGCGGTGCCGACCGAGGCCAGGGTGGCGGTGAGGATGATCATCAGGTACTGACCGGTATTCAGGTCAATGCCGAAGGCCTGGGCGATAAACAGCGCCAGTACGCCTTGGTAGATGGCGGTGCCGTCCATGTTGATGGTCGCCCCCACCGGTAGCACGAAGCCGGCCACGCCCTGCGACACACCGAGGTTCTTGCGTGCGCACTCAATCGATACCGGCAGGGTGCCGGCGCTGCTTGAAGTGCTGAAGGCCACGGCCAATGCCGGCGCCACACCCTTGAAAAAGCGCAGCGGGCTGAGCCGCGCCAGCACGCTGACCAGGCCGCCATACACCAGCAGCATATGGGTGATGCTGGCCAGGTAGATCACCCCGATCACACTCGCCAATGGCAGAAGCACTTCGATGCCGTGGGAGGCCACCACGCCGGCGATCAGCGCAAAGACACCGATCGGTGCACAGCGCATCACCAGGTCGGTGAGCTTGTAGAACACCTCGGCCAGGCTGTCGAACAGCTTGACGGCGGGTGCAGCTTTTTCGCCGATCAGGTTCATGCTCACGCCCAGGGCGATGGCGAACACGATGATCTGCAGGATATTGCCCTCGGCAAACGCCGCCACCGGATTGGTCGGTACCAGGCCGACCAGGATCTGCACCAGCGAGGGTGCCTGCTTGCTTTCCTGTACGCCGCTGGCAACCATGTGCATGCCTTCGCCTGGGGAGAACAGGGCGCCGAACAGCAGGCCGATGCTCACCGCAAAGGCGGTGGTGATCAGGTAGATGGCGATGGTCTTGACGCTGATGCGGCCGAGTTTGGCGCTGTCGCTCATGGCCGTGATACCGGCCACCAGGGAGACGAACACCAGCGGCACGATAAGCATCTTGATCGCGTTGAGGAACAGCGTACCGATGGGCGCCAGTACCAGGGCGTCGGCTTTGAACAGCACGCCGGTCAGTACGCCGAGGCCGAGGCCGATAAGGATTTGTTGCCATAGCGGCATGCGCCGCAAAAAGCCTAGGGATGGTCTGAAGTAGCCCTGTATTTCCGGTCAACTTCAGCCTCCGCTGATTTTGAAAGCGGAAAACTGATCAAAAACGATCAAGTCATCCGCTCATTTCGGTGTTTCTGGCCGCCGCGAGCACCTCGCAGCGGTCATTTCCCACATTACAGGCGCACCTCTCCTGCATTCGTCAGCAAATGTCGACGGGCCATCCACAGGTTCGACAGGGCGAACAGCGTTACCAGTTGTGCGGTGTTTTTGGCCAGGCCACGGAAACGCGTCTTCACATAACCGAACTGACGCTTGATCACCCGGAACGGGTGCTCGACCTTGGCGCGAACTTGCGCCTTGGCCTTCTCGATCTTGCGCTTGGCTTTGTACAGCGCGCTGCGCTTACTCAACGTGTTGTACGTACTGCGGCGGGCTGCGATCTGCCAGATCACTTCACGGCCTTCATGTTCTGGCCGCTTCTCTACGCCGGTGTAACCCGCGTCGGCACCCACCATGTTTTCTTTGCCGTGTAGCAGCTTGTCGACCTGAGTAACGTCTGCAACATTGGCTGCCGTGCCGACCACGCTATGCACTAAACCCGACTCGTCATCGACGCCGATGTGCGCCTTCATGCCGAAGTAATACTGGTTTCCCTTCTTGGTCTGGTGCATTTCCGGGTCACGCTTACCGTCCTTGTTCTTGGTCGAACTCGGCGCATTGATCAGCGTGGCATCGACGATGGTGCCTTGGCGCAATGACAAACCGCGGTCACCCAAATAGCCATTGATGACGGCCAAGATGCCCGCAGCCAGTTCGTGTTTCTCCAGCAATCGGCGGAAGTTGAGGATGGTGGTTTCGTCGGGAATGCGCTCCAGGCTCAGACCCGCAAACTGGCGCAGGATGGTGGTCTCGTACAGAGCCTCCTCCATCGCCGGGTCGCTGTAGCCGAACCAGTTCTGCATCAAATGAACCCGTAACATCGCCATCAGCGGATAGGCTGGACGTCCGCCTTCACCCTTGGGGTAATGCGGTTCGATCAAGGCAATCAAACCCTTCCACGGCACAACCTGATCCATCTCGATCAGGAACAGCTCTTTGCGGGTTTGCTTGCGCTTGCCGGCGTACTCGGCGTCGGCGAAGGTCATCTGCTTCATCGGAAAACTCGGCGGGTGGAGTTCAGGTATTTTGCCAAATTCAGGAAGTCTTCTTCAGGGTTTCCCTAGAGATAACCTTATGAAACGAAGCATGACCTCCCTGATGACTTACCTGCCTCTGTTATTCCTCTGCACGGCCTGTGCAGTGGCACCACAGGCCGAGAAACCTGCCATCCAGTTACAGAGCCTTTCCTACGACGAAGCATTGCAGGCCTATCGCAGTGCCGCACGCGACGAAAACTACCGTTGCATCCACCAAACTGCAGACGACCTCTACAAAGCCAGTACAGATGCCCAAATTGTGGCGATCGTGATCGATGACGTGCTGTATCTGAAACGTGATGGGGTTTTGTTGGAACTGGGGCAAGTGGAAATCAGCGAAAAGGCTGCCCACTACACGAGCGCTGATGCACGAATCGAGGCCGGTTACTCGATCATCAAGCAGTTCAATTTTTCGGAGTACAACGAGTCAGATGACCGCAATGTCGAACTGTGGGTAAAAACACCCGAAGGCACACAGCATTTGAAGACATTCGGCAACCGTTGTGGGATCTGATCTCGCTGGCAATCGCTCACATGCCAGTCTGAAGAAATCAAGGAAGAGTCATGTCTAACCGATACACAATTGTTGAAAGCGTTGGCAGTGCCATCCAGTCAGTCACGTCTTTTGATGACTTGGAAAAGCACCATCCATCTTCAGGACAAGAGGCAGGCCGAGACTACGAGACCATCGATGGTGATTTTGAGGAAGCTCGTAAAACTTCAGATGGCCGCACACTGATTAAGAAAGACTTCGTGCTTTTGATCAATGGCAGCAACAAGTCGGTCCCCGTGCCTTGCCCTATTTCCGGTTACGTTAAAACGAAGGTAGCAAATGGAACCGTTTCGATTTACGACAGTCCCGGCGGAAAGCTACTGGGACAAGTGCTCCATCTGAACACAGCGTATATGGACTCTCCCCACAAGTAGTGAGCAAAGCTTTGCTTTTGCACCTGTCGTCAGCGCGGTTGCATTCGTATATCCGGCCTGTTTTGGGCTCACCGCCCTGGCCACTCTGTAGTTCGCGCAGCGGGGGCCAAGCGTTCAATCGATCACGCGGATCATGATTGTTATCGGCCTTATTCCGCTGCAGGACTCGCCTGTTCCGACAGTGCTGCTGCTCACCACAACCACAAGAAAACCATCTCTCCCTTCTGATTACCCCGCCGTCAGGCGGGCTTTAGGCTTTGCCAGTTACCACTGAAACGCCGCTCATGGCACCACACGGCCCAGCAAATCCTGACCAACTTGTTGGCCAGGGCTACAGCCGCTTTGTTGTGGCCGATACGGGCTGCCGTCTCGACGGCCCAGCGTTGCAATTGGGTCAGTTTTTCCGGTGAGCGAGCCTGACAGCGCTGTGCTGCCAGCAAGGCCGCTCGCGAGCCGTGGATTAACAAGGTGCGCACATAGACGTTGCCCTGTCGGCTGATGTGACCCAACTTGCGCCGGTCGCCGCTACTGAATTCGCGTGGTGTCAGGCCCAGCCAGGCGCTGAGTTGACGACCACTGGCAAAGCGCTCGGGCTTGCCGACTGCGTTTTTCAGGGCGCTGGCGGTCAGCAGGCCAATACCGCTGACTTCATCGAGTTTGCGCACCACTTCATCGTCGGCGTGCCAGCGTTTGAGTTGCTGCTCACACTCGGCCACGCACTGTTCGTGCAGGTTGATTTCCGCAAGGACGATATGCAGTTGATGGCTCAAGGGGGCGACTTCTGGGCGCTCAACCAACTCGTGGGCCGCACGGATAAACGCGGCGGTGGCGACCGGGGCTTCGATACCCGCTTCGCGCAGGATGCCGCGCAGCAGGTTGATCCGCTGGGTACGGCTTTTCTTCCAGGTTTCGCGCAGCCCGTGCAGTTGCTGCACCTGTTGTTGCTCATGGGTTTTCACCGGCACCGGATAGATATCCTTGCAGCGCGCGGCCTCCAGCATCGCATCACAGTCATTACGGTCGGTTTTGTTGCGGCGTCGATACGGGCGTACATAGCGCGGGTGGATCAGCTTTATCGAATGGCCCAGTGCCTGTGCCACGCGCCCCCAGTAATGGGCCGTGCCGCAAGCCTCCATCACCCACTCGACCGGCTCAGTTTGCTCCTGTATATATCGCCTGAACGCCTCTCGGTTCAGCCGCTTGCGCTGCACCACCTGGCCGGAACGGACACTCTCGGCAACTTGGTAAACGGACTTGGCCAGATCAACCGCAATTCGTTTCATCGCGCCTCTCCCTTTGTTCAGTCACCGCGGTTCTGGGTATAGAACTGTGGCGCGGGGAGAGTCCATTACAGCATTCAAAGTCAAGGATGGTGACTTCATCGAGTATGGCGAGCGAGTGGGTATTCAGTCCGGTACCGGAGCTACAGGCACTGTTACCTATGCAATTCACGCCCACGTCGAGCTGGAAAAAAGCCAGTTCGTAAAGTACATCGCAGATATCGTCAGCGGGGCAATAACCCCGAACGCCGGAGCATCCGGTGCCTCTTCAAGCAATGAACCACCCTTTCAATTCCCTATCCGTAAACCCGATGGCAGCCACTATCAGCTAGAAGAACTTTACAAAGAACTGGAAAAGGAAGCCTCAGGCCACTACTTGCTAGGCAACCATGGCTTCTGGCATGGCGGCATCCACTTCAGCGATTCCAGCGTGCCACACGCTAAGCTCAAACAGGCCGTGCGCTGCATGGCAGATGGCGAAGTGGTCGCTTACCGGCTGAACAAGAATTATCTATCGTCCACATTCATGGGCGAACAAAGCTGCGACAACCTGCGCTACTCCACGTCTTTCTGCCTGGTTCGCCACACCTATGAGTCGCAGAAGCGTCCGGCGGAGAGCAAACCAGTTGCCAAAATCGAGTGGGTAGGTAAAACAGTACAACTTACCAGCTCGCGCTATGGACGCGATATCGCAAGCACAGTCCTGGGTAATACGGGTAACTTCGAAGCGCTTATGCCGGCAGGCACAGAGCTGCAGATTCTCAAAATCCATGACACCAAAGATATGCGTTTCGCCTTGGCCACGATCAAGGCTGCATTGCCCGGTAAAGATCGAGCTGGTAATCCGGTAACTCGTGCCGCAACGAGCGAAATCTGGTTCGCCGCATTCGACAAGAAAGATGTGATCCTCAAGGATCGAAACAAGCAAGCCATCTTCAAGGATGTAACGTCTGCGCCCCCAGCGAAAACAGAAGACAAGAAGCCAGAAACCAACAAACTTGAATTCTTCAGCCTGTATATGCATCTGCTGCCTTTTGAGCATTACCCGTTACAGAATGGCGAGAGTCAGCGCCGGTTCAAGGTAAAGGCCAAGGGCCGCAATGTGCGCAAGGAAGCAAACCTTACTGGCACCGTACTAGTGGCCTGTCTGGTTAATCCAATAACTCATTCCGAATTACAGCCAGCTTTGCTCGATGCACGGAGCTGATAATCGACTCAGCCGTTTTGCTCCAGCGGAACGGCTTAGCCGAATGTTCGTTATGAGCCTCAATGAAGCGACGTATCGCCGCTCTCAGGTCAGCCACGCTGCTGAAGGCATCACGATAAAGCGCCCGTCTTTCCAGTTGCGCAAACCAGCCCTCCACGGCGTTCAGCCACGAGGCGCTGGTCGGTGTGAAGTGCAGCTTGAAACGGGGATGCTTCTCCAGCCATTCCCTGACGGCAGCGGTCTTGTGAGTCGAGCTGTTGTCCAGAATTACATGCAGGTCCAGCTCGGCGGGGGTGCTGCGGTCGATCTGTCGAAGGAACTCCAAAAACTCCTTGGCCCTGTGCCGCTGGGTGATACGGCCGATGACCTTACCCGTCAGGATGTCAAAGGCTGCGTACAGACTGGCCGTACCGTGGCGCTTATAGTCATGCGTCCGCCGCTCAATCTGCCCGGGCTTGAGCGGCAGCATGGGCTGTGTGCGGTCCAGCGCCTGGATCTGTGTTTTTTCGTCAACAGATAGCACCAGGGCGTTGTCGGGCGGATTCAAATAGAGCCCGACGACATCGACCACTTTGTCTGCAAAGTGCGGGTCGTTACTGATCTTGAAGGTTTTCAACCGGTGCGGCTTGAGGTCGGCAGCAGCCCACACCTGTGCGACCTGCCAGATGCTGACCCCAGCGTACTTGGCCATCAACCGTAGGCTCCAGTGGGTAGCTTCGCGCGGGACTCGCTGGGTCGTCAGCGTCAGGATTTCCTTGATCTTCGCTTCGTTGAGCTTGCGAGGCGCTCCACTGCGCCGCAGGTCACTCAGCCCCTCCAGACCGGTCTCCTGGTAGCGTTTACGCCATTTGAAGACCACTGGCGCAGAGACTTGCAGCTGCTCGCTGATCTCCTTGGGCGTGAGACCGTTGGCCAGCAGCAACAGAATTCTGGCCCGCTGGCCGATGCTCTGAGGCAGCGATCCCATGCGTAACCAGCCTTGCAGCATGTCGGCATCACTGGGACTCAAGAAGAATGGGGCTGCTGGCCGGGCCATATGGGAGCTCAATTCATGACGATAGAGCGCGCAGTATACTGGCCCGGCATTGGATTAACGAATTTTACAGACAGCTCACTAGAAGTGGCAACACTGAAACCTACCGGGCGGATATGAAAACCGGTGAATTGACGATCAGTTGGGGAACGGAAGCCAAAGTATTTGCAGATATCGTTGGCTACGCCGGCCAGACGTCCAGAGCCCTGCTCTCGTTCAACGGTGCTCCCACGCTGACTTACAGAAACGCCGGGTCAAACACATCTTTTGAGGTGTTCTATACCCTCACGATCAAGGACAACGTACCGGTGATCAATTGCGTATACGGCAATATCCGCAATGGACAGAATGGCGCATCTATTCGTAAGGCTGTATGCAACTTGGATAAACCTCTGTCGAGCGAGTATCAGGATCTGATTTCGAAATACTCGGACAAGTGGATCGAGGCCTCCAATACCGTGTCTCTGCAGTCCGTGATGGACGAACCCTCTCAAGCGGCCGACGCTCCCCTTGGCCGAATGGGCGAGGTCGACGTGGCGCTGCGTTACGACTCACTCGACGCACTGCTGGCTGCGACCCCGAAAACCATAGCGACTGCGAGTGGAAAAACTTATGAAGTAAACAGCGGCAATGCCTATTTCGTGTATGACGCAGACGGCACCACGCCACTGGTGCTGGATGTAGAGACAGACCCCGCCACGCACACGCTGAAACGCCTGACATCAACGGAGCTGCTACGCGCGATTGAGGCCAACTGAGCTACCGGGCGAGTGAGTAAGTGCCGGAAGACTCCGGCACATGACCCTTACAGATCGCTTTCCTCAACCACCCTTACTAACTCCGCCTCCAGGGCATACGCCGCATCCGCCAACTCGTTGTTGACCTGTTCGACCTTCAGCGTGCCGCTGACCCACAGCGGGGCGTAGATGTCTTCGAGTTCGATGCCTTTGGGGTAGCGCACTAGCACCAGCTGGTTCGGCGGTGGTGGCGGAACGTGGATGCAGGCCCCGGGGTAGGGAACCAGGAAGAACAGTGTGCTGTGGCCCTCGCTGTCGGTTTCCAGCGGCACCGGGTAGCCGCCGAGGCGGATGGGTTTGCCGTCGAAGGCGGCTACGGTTTTCGTCGAGTACATCACTGCTGGCAGGTTCTGGTCCTGCTGTTTGAGGCCGCCGGGGTTGTAGAAACCGCTTTCCATCTCCAGCCCGTCGTGGCTGATCTCGGGCATGTCTTCCAGGGCCTGGCGATCTTCCGGTGGCATCAGCTCAAGCCAGTCGGTTTCCGGCAGTTCGGCGCAGGCCAGGGCGCTGATAAACAGCAGGGGTAACAGCAGATAACGCATGAGCAGGCTCACCAAGCAGCGGAGTGAAAGGGTGTTAGCCCTTTTTGACTGCGCCGTAGATTACCAGCAGCACCACAGCACCGATCACTGCGCCGATAAAACCGGCGGATTCACCCACCTTGTAGATGCCCAGCGCCTGCCGCCATAGGTGGCGGCAATCGAGCCGCCAACGCCGAGCAGGATGGTCATGATCCAGCCCATGCTGTCGTTGCCGGGTTTGATAAAACGCGCGATCAGACCGACGATCAGGCCGATAAAAATGATGCCAATAATGCTCATGCGAGCCTCCTGAATGGACGGTGGGATTCACGACCGTTGATCTGACCACGGGAAAAGCTGGCAGTTCGCTACTCTTCGGTCTCTGGCGGTGCGACGCCGTAGCGATGGTAGATGCGGGCAATCTCGCCGCTTTCGCGCATGCCACGCAACGCCTGACCTAGCTGTTCGTAGAGGGGCGCTTTCGCGCCCCGATAGTGGCGCATCGACGCACCGTAATAGTTACCAACGGACTGATCGTACTGGTACTCGGCATAGCTGTAGTCGCGGAAGTCGATTTTGTGGAACTGCGCTTCGATGGCTTCGGCGTCCAGCACCACCATTACATCCAAGCGCCCGGCGCGAAACATCCCGGCCAGCAGGTAGTCGTCAGTCGCCAGGCTTTTTCGCAGGCTGTTGTCGCCGTCGAACTGATCGAAGTAGGCGGTGCCACGTTTGGCCCCGATCACCTTGCCCTGCAGGTCGGCATAGCTACGCAGACTGGCCTGTTGCCCGGCCTTGACGATAAAGCGGATGCTTTTGCGCTGAGTGCCGATCGACGGCAAAAAGTGCACGTAGTCCATGCGCTCGGCAGTGAAGAGCACACGCGGCACGAGGTCGATACGCCCGGATTTAAGATCTTCCAGGCTGCGTACAAAAGGCGCGTAACGCCATTCGATACGCGCGCCGACACGTTGCGCAGCCGTGTCCAGCACTTCGATCAGCGGGCCGACGGGGAGTGAGTCGAGGGCTTGCATCTCCGGCGGGCGCTCACGGTAATCGGCGCGCAAGACCTGTTCGGCATAGCAAAACGGCAGGTAGAACAAAGACAGCAGCAGCAGGTACTTCATGACAAGGCTCCTGTGTATGGCCAGTACGCAAGAGCTTTAGTCACAAAGCGAAGGTCAGGCCTTGGCGATCAGCGCCTCGACCACGGCAATCTGCTTGTCCAGGGTGGCGCGATCGGCGCAGCGCAGGGTAGCGTGGCCGACCTTGCGGCCGGCCTTGAAGGCCTTGCCGTAGTGGTGCAGACGGCAATCGTCGATGGCGATAACCTGCTCCACCGGCGGAACCACACCGATAAAGTTGAGTATCGCGCTCTCACCTATCTTGGCAGTCGAGCCCAGCGGCAGGCCGGCGACGGCGCGCAGGTGGTTCTCAAACTGGCTGCACTCGGCACCTTCGATGGTCCAGTGCCCGGAGTTGTGCACGCGCGGGGCGATTTCGTTGGCTTTCAGGCCGCCATCGACTTCAAAGAACTCGAAGGCCAGCACGCCGACGTAGTCGAGCTTGGTTAGCACGCGGCCGACGTAATCTTCTGCCAGCGCCTGCAGCGGGTGATCGGTGCTGGCGATGGACAGCGCCAGCACACCGCTGTCGTGACGGTTATGCACCAGCGGGTAGAAACGCGTTGCACCATCACGGGCGCGCACCGCTACCAACGAGACTTCGCCGGTGAACGGTACAAAACCCTCAAGAATGCACGGCACGCTGCCCAGTTCGGCGAAGGCGCCGGTGACGTCCTCAGGCTTACGCAGAACCTTCTGGCCCTTGCCGTCGTAACCCAGGGTGCGGGTCTTCATCACCGCCGGCAAGCCGATGCTGGCTACTGCGGCGTCGAGGTCGGCTTGCGACTGGATATCGGCGAAATCCGGGGTGGGAATGCCGAGGTCCTTGAACATGGATTTTTCAAACCAGCGATCACGGGCGATGCGCAAAGCTTCGGCGCTCGGATAGACCGGCACGAACTGGGAGAGGAAGGCCACGGTCTCGGCCGGCACGCTTTCGAACTCGAAGGTCACCAGATCGACTTCATCCGCCAGCTGGCGCAGGTGAGCCTGATCGCCGTAATCGGCGCGGATATGCTCGCCTAGCGCTTGCGCGCAGGCATCCGGCGCGGGGTCGAGAAAGGCGAAGTTCATCCCCAGCGGTGTGCCTGCCAGGGCCAACATGCGGCCCAGCTGGCCGCCACCAATTACGCCGATTTTCATGGGTTAGGCCTCACGCGGGTCCGGATTGTCCAGTACGGTTTCAGTCTGTTCCTGGCGGAACTGCTTGAGCGCAGCATGGAACTGCGGATGCTGGTGACCGAGGATACTCGCGGCGAGCAGCGCGGCGTTGACGGCGCCGGCCTTGCCGATGGCCAGGGTGGCGACCGGAATACCGGCGGGCATCTGCACGATCGACAGCAGCGAATCGACGCCCGAGAGCACGGCCGATTGCACCGGCACACCGAGTACCGGCAGGTGAGTCTTGGCCGCACACATACCCGGCAGATGCGCTGCGCCGCCGGCACCGGCGATGATCACCTGAATGCCACGGCCTTCCGCTTCTTCGGCGTACTGGAACAGCAGGTCCGGGGTGCGGTGGGCGGAAACCACCTTCACTTCGTACGCAATGCCCAGCTTGTCCAGCATCTCGGCGGTGTGGCTAAGGGTGGACCAATCGGACTTGGAGCCCATGATCACGCCAACCAGTGCGCTCATCGTCGTGCCTCTTCTTCATCAAGTGCCCGTAGGCGCTGCAGAAACTAACAAGCCACGCTGGAAACCAGGCGTGGCTTGTTAGTGTATGAATTATGGCGGTGCGGGCCGCCAAAGGCCGCGCAGTATACCGTAAAGCCTGGGCTGGCGTGCACCCCGGCGCGCCGTTTGTCGCGGACCGCTCGCCGCGCTGTCAGGCGGCAGGTCAACGCAGCGCAAGGCGAACACCACGGGCAGACCTGGCGCACAAATCGCTGTCAGAGGCACGGCTATACTAGGTGTTCTTTTAACCCAACAAGGACACCACCATGACAAGGCTGTAACTGCTACTCGCCGCTTCGCTGTTCACCCTCAACGCCAGCGCCCTCGAACTGGCCAAATACCCGCAAGTATTCGGTGCCGGCAACGGCATCAGCGTCACTGTTGCGCCCAGCAGCGATGACACGCAGGCATTGGTTCAGGTCAGCGGCATCAATCACCCACTGGATGAAGTGGTACTGCTGACCACGATCAAAGACCGTGGCAATGATGATCGCGATTACACCACCACCCTCAATGGCAGCGCCTACAACATGCTGGTCAAGCGTCAGGGCTGGGGTGGCGAGCGCTTCCAGCTCTATCTGCCCAATACCGACGGTTTCGAACTGGGCTTCGATGAAGCCAAGAGCAAAGAAGCCAAGCCGGCCAATCTGCTGGCACTCTATGAGCAGCAGAAGAAGAAAGGCATTCAGGACAAGCTGAGCCGCTTCGACCGGGAAAAGCGCGTGGCCGACTTCACCCAGCAGCTGCAACAGATTGACCAGGAAGCATCGCAGAGCTGCGGTACACCACTGACCACCGCGGTGGACTGGAAAGCCCTCGACGACGACAAACTCAAACGTCTTGGCGTGCCGAGCTTCTGCGGTGAAGTGGTCCGCCAGATGGCCAGCTTGTGCGAGAGCAGCACGGAGTTCAAAGCCCAGGCCGAGCAGCTGAAAACCGTGCAGTGCAGCTTTGACGCCGAACTCAAATTGCGCGAGGGCGATGCCGGCCTGCTCTTCACTACCCACGAGAAAGCACCCAATCAGGGCGACTTTATCAACGCCTTCCTGCGTAATCGCTAACTCTGACTAGACCGCAGCGGTCCGGACAGCCCCGGACTGCTGCGGTGCCGCGGCATAGTTCTTGCGTCATTCAGGCATTCTGAACTGTTGCGGTTGCCCCGATGTTGCACGCCCACCTGACCACCCTGCATGTGGTTTCGCTGATCCTGGAAGTCTTTGCCACGCAACCCGAACTGACCGAGCAGCTACTGGCCGGCAGCGGCATTGCTGCGACTGATCTGGCCTGCGCCGACACGCGCATCACCCGCACTCAGGAATTGCAGGTCTGCGCCAACGCCCTGCTGCTGCGCAGTGATCTGGGCCTGGAGCTAGGCCGGCGCATGCACGTGTCGGCCTATGGCATGGTCGGTTACGCCGCGCTCTCCAGTGCCACCTTTGGTGACGCCTGGCGGCTGATGCTGCAGTACCCGGCGCTGCTCGGCACCTACTTCAAACTGGATATGCAGCTCGAAGGCGAGCTGGCCTGGGTCAGCGCCAGCGACTACCAGCACACGCCAGCACTGGAAGTCTTCAACCTGGAAATGTGCCTGGCCTCGCTCAAGCTGATCAGCGACGACCTGCTCGGCCAATCCCTGCCGCTCAGCGCGGCGCAGTTTCGCTACAGCGAGCCGGACTACAGCGCACGCTACCCGCACAGCTTCGCCTGCCCGCTGCAATTCGATGCCGCGCGCAATGCCTTTGCCTTTCCCGCCAGCTGGTTACAACACCCTCTACCGCTGGCCGATGCGGTGACCCACCGCGAAATGCTCGAACGCTGCCGCAAGCAGAATAGCGAGTTCAACACCCGTCAGGCCTGGCTCGCGCGCATCCGCCAGCTCCTGGCCGAACAGCTGACCGCACCTCCAGGCCTGGAACAGCTGGCGCAGCAGATGCACTGCTCGCCGCGCACTCTGCGCCGGCACCTGCAGGAACTGGGCACCCACTATCAGGAAGTGCTCGACGAGCTGCGTTTCGAGCGGGCGAAAACCCTGCTCGGCCAGGAGGATTGGCCAATTTATCGGATTGCCGAATACCTCGGTTTTAGCGAAACGGCCAGCTTCCGCCATGCCTTCCAGCGCTGGAGCGGCGTGCCGCCGAGTCGCTTTCGCGCGTAGGTTGGGTTGAGAAGCAAAGCGACAAAGCCCAACAAGACTAGTGGCCTGTCTGGTTAATCCAATAACTCATTCCGAATTACAGCCAGCTTTGCTCGATGCACGGAGCTGATAATCGACTCAGCCGTTTTGCTCCAGCGGAACGGCTTAGCCGAATGTTCGTTATGAGCCTCAATGAAGCGACGTATCGCCGCTCTCAGGTCAGCCACGCTGCTGAAGGCATCACGATAAAGCGCCCGTCTTTCCAGTTGCGCAAACCAGCCCTCCACGGCGTTCAGCCACGAGGCGCTGGTCGGTGTGAAGTGCAGCTTGAAACGGGGATGCTTCTCCAGCCATTCCCTGACGGCAGCGGTCTTGTGAGTCGAGCTGTTGTCCAGAATTACATGCAGGTCCAGCTCGACGGGGGTGCTGCGGTCGATCTGTCGAAGGAACTCCAAAAACTCCTTGGCCCTGTGCCGCTGGGTGATACGGCCGATGACCTTACCCGTCAGGATGTCAAAGGCTGCGTACAGACTGGCCGTACCGTGGCGCTTATAGTCATGCGTCCGCCGCTCAATCTGCCCGGGCTTGAGCGGCAGCATGGGCTGTGTGCGGTCCAGCGCCTGGATCTGTGTTTTTTCGTCAACAGATAGCACCAGGGCGTTGTCGGGCGGATTCAAATAGAGCCCGACGACATCGACCACTTTGTCTGCAAAGTGCGGGTCGTTACTGATCTTGAAGGTTTTCAACCGGTGCGGCTTGAGGTCGGCAGCAGCCCACACCTGTGCGACCTGCCAGATGCTGACCCCAGCGTACTTGGCCATCAACCGTAGGCTCCAGTGGGTAGCTTCGCGCGGGACTCGCTGGGTCGTCAGCGTCAGGATTTCCTTGATCTTCGCTTCGTTGAGCTTGCGAGGCGCTCCACTGCGCCGCAGGTCACTCAGCCCCTCCAGACCGGTCTCCTGGTAGCGTTTACGCCATTTGAAGACCACTGGCGCAGAGACTTGCAGCTGCTCGCTGATCTCCTTGGGCGTGAGACCGTTGGCCAGCAGCAACAGAATTCTGGCCCGCTGGCCGATGCTCTGAGGCAGCGATCCCATGCGTAACCAGCCTTGCAGCATGTCGGCATCACTGGGACTCAAGAAGAATGGGGCTGCTGGCCGGGCCATATGGGAGCTCAATTCATGACGATAGAGCGCGCAGTATACTGGCTCGGCATTGGATTAACGAATTTTACAGACAGCTCACTGGGGGGGAATGGCGCTTGTGGGAGGGGCTTCGGCCGCGACCTGAGAAAAACTCGCCGCTAATGCGCCTCCCACGACATACCACGGCGATCGCGCAATGTAAGGCTGCCCCCCTGCGCCATCGCTGCGCGAGGATAACAATCGCTCCGGCCGTAAAATCTGGCCATTTCGATCCCCTTTTGGCCGTTGTCAGCGTTCTTTCACAGCGCCATACGGGCGAACAATGGCAACCAGAACAACAAGCCTGGGAGCCACCTGCATGCTGACCTTTTACAGCGACGACCATCACCTGCACCACGGCAGCTGCGAGCTGATCGACGGCCAGCTGATGCCCTGCTTCGAGAAACCGCAACGCGCCGACCATATCCTGCAACGGGTCAAGGACCGCCAGCTCGGCGAAGTACGCCCGCCGCAGGACTTCGGCCTGGCGCCAGTTGAGCGCATCCATAGCGCGGCCTACCTGGACTTCTTCAAGGGTGCCTGGGAGCGCTGGCAGGCGCAGAAGGGCAACGGCGACCTGCTGCCCTTCACCTGGCCGGCACGCACCCTGCGCCAGGTCATCCCGATCGATTTGCACGGCCAGCTCGGCTATTACAGCTTCGACGGCGGCGCACCGATTACCGCCGGCACCTGGCAGGCGGCTTACAGTGCCGCGCAGGTGGCGCTGAGCGCCCAGGCCGAGATCGCCAACGGCGCCCACAGCGCCTTCGCCCTGTGCCGTCCGCCTGGCCATCACGCCGCCGGTGAGTTGATGGGCGGCTACTGCTACCTGAACAACGCTGCCATCGCCGCCCAGGCATTCCTCGATCAGGGCCACAAGAAGGTGGCGATCCTCGATGTCGACTACCACCACGGCAATGGTACTCAGCACATTTTCTATGCGGGGAGTGATGTGCTGTTCGCCTCGATCCACGGCGACCCGGCCGAAGAGTTCCCGTTCTTCCTCGGCTACGCCGATGAACGCGGCATTGGCGCCGGTGAAGGCTGCAACTTCAACTACCCGCTGGCCATGGGCAGCCCCTGGGCAGTGTGGAGCGCCGCACTGGAGGAAGCCTGCCAACGGATTGCCGAATACGGCGCTGAAGTGATCGTGGTGTCACTGGGCGTCGACACCTTCAAAGACGACCCGATTTCCCAGTTCAAACTCGACAGCCCGGATTACCTGGCCATGGGCAAACGCATCGCCGCCCTCGGCAAGCCAACACTGTTTGTTATGGAAGGCGGATATGCGGTTGAGGCCATCGGCGTCAACGCGGTCAACGTGCTGGAAGGGTTCGAAGCAGCCAATTCGTAGGGTGGACGACGCTGTTTTCGTCCACCACTAGCGACCCAGATAACCCAGGTGGATGGATAAAGCGCCATCCACCCTACGCAAGATCAACAATCACACAGGGGTGCGAAACAATGACAACAATGAAACACCTACTCGCCGTCGCCATCTGCGGCGCAACCCTGCTGGCCACTGCGGCCCAGGCGAAAACGCCAGAGAAGCCGCGTGAGCTGCGCGTGTACAACTGGGCCGACTATATGCTGCCGGCGGTGCCCAAAGAGTTTCAGGATAAAAGCGGCATCAAGCTGACCTGGGACGTGTTCGACACCAACGAAGCGCTGGAAGCCAAGCTGCTCACCGGCAACTCCGGTTACGACCTGGTGGTGCCGACCAACACCTTCCTCGACACCCAGATCAAGGCCGGCGTGTTCCAGAAGCTCGACAAGAGCAAGCTACCGAACTGGCAGCACCTCGACCCCGGCCTGCTGCAGCTGATGACCGCCAACGACCCCGGCAACCAGTACGCCGTGCCCTACATGTACGGCACCGTGCTGATCGGCTTCAACCCGGACAAGGTCAAGGCCGTACTCGGTGCCGATGCGCCAGTGGACAGCTGGGACCTGATCTTCAAGGAAGAGAACATCAGCAAGCTCAAGCAATGCGGCGTGACCATGCTCGATTCACCCGGCGATATCCTGCCGATTGCCCTGCACTACCTGGGCCTCGACCCCAACAGCAGCAAGCCTGAGGACTACGAGAAAGCCAGCGCGCTGATGCTGAAGATTCGCCCCCACGTCGCCTACTTCCACTCGGCCAAGTACATGACCGATATCGCCAACGGCGACATCTGCGTGGCCATCGGCTATTCGGGCAGCTTCTACCAGTTCGCCAACCGCGCCAAGGAAGCCCGTAACGGCGTGGTGGTCGACTGGCGTCTGCCGAAGGAAGGCGCGCCGCTGTGGTCGACTCCTTCGCCATCCCGAAAAGCGCCCTGAACGTTGCCGAGGCCCATGAGTTCCTCAACAACCTGCTCGACCCGAAAGTGGTGGCACCGATCAGCGACTTCCTCGGCTACCCCAACCCGAACAAGGACGGCATGCCGCTGGTGGGGGCAGAAATCCGCGACAACCCCGGCCTGACCCCAACCGCCGAAGCGCAGAAGACCCTTTACGTGCTGCAGCCGCTGCCGCAGAAGATCGAACGCGTGCGCACCCGGGCGTGGAACACCATCAAGTCGGGCACCTGAATGCGCTGGCTAGCCGCAGGTGTGGCGGAACCTCGATCATTACCGCATGAACCAACAGGGCCAATCCCCGATGAGCCCTGTTGCATTTTCCAACACGCTACATGGACGCTGCGGTACACCTCGCTCACCTCAGTTCGGGATAGGCGTTGCCTGAGGCTGCATCTCCAGAACGATCTGCCCTCCCGCCTCGATCGCCACCAGGGGCAGGGTGTAGTTCGGGAACTGCAAGGCGAACACCACGCCCTGGTCCAACAACTCGCGGACGTCCGCAGGCAGCAGCCCCGACGAGCGGGCACAGCCATCGGCATCGACCTGCCCCTCCATCAACCGCTGCGGACGCTCGAGCGAACGGTAGGCGGCAAGACGCCAGTGGGTATTGTGCCCCAGGTTGTAGGCGCTGCCATAGGGATGCTCCAGACCGAGCCCGCACGCCTGCAATATCATCGGTCGGCTGGGCAACGACCTGGCCTCGCCCTGCTGCGCTCGAAACTTGCGAGCCCATTCCACCCGAGACACGACCTGGTCGACCGCATAGGCGTCGTAGGCCTCAGTGTCACCCAAGGCCTCGAGCCGGCGCAGACCTTCCTCCAGCCTGTCCAGATCTTCCTCACTGCCCAGATACTCCAGTAGCGCCTGATGAGCCGGCCGCACCGCCTCCTTCATCCCCATCAAAGCCGCCTGCTCGTAGTGATGGAGTGCCTGCTTCGCGTCCCGCCCTTCGAGGCCCTGCCCTTTGGACGCCATGCCGGCGAGATGATAGTGCGCCACCGCAATACCCTTCTCGGTCCCGCGGAGCAAGGCCGCCCGCGCCTCGTCATACTTACCCTCGTCCATCAACAACACGCCGTAATTCGTCCAGGACTGTCCGAAGCCCTCGGCCATACCCTTCTCCAACCACTCGATCGCGCGCGCCCGGAGCGCAACTGGGTCGAGCCGCTCGAGATCGGAGGGAGTGCCTGCCGCGCCACCTGCGTGTACTGCCGCGACGCCCCGAACAGGGTCTCGACCTTGCCATCTTCAGCGTAGGCCCGCGCGAGATAGTCGCCGGCTCGTCCGGCCTGCTGCACAAACTCCGGAATGCTCCAGTAGTTTGTCGGCACCTCAGGACTGCTGACCTGCGCCAGGTTGTACAGGGTCGGCAGCTTCAAACCCCGCTCCAGTGCCTCCTCGAAGAACTCCACCGCCATCTTCACATCGCCCTGCTCCCGCGCCATAGAGCCAAGGTTATGGCTGGCTCTTGCCGAGCCAAGGCTACGAGCATCCTGGTAATACGCCCGTGCGCGCTCGCGGTCCTCGGCCACCCCGCGCGCCAGGTGATATGCCTTGCCCAGCAAAAATAGCGCCTCAGCATCGCCCGCCGAAGCCTTGGCCTCGGCTTGTGGCAAAAAGGCCGCGTAATCCTTCCTCTCGAACAGCGACTTCAGTGGCGATGAGGCATAGCAGGTGACGGAAATGCACATCGCCAGCATCAGAGGATGGAAAATTGGCTTCATGAATTCATCCTTGATAACTGCAGAAAACCGGCCCGCAATCATACACACCAGGCCTCCGCGCCAGTGCGACAGATATCGCGACTTGACAGGAAGCAGACACAGCTACCCAAGTGTTGGGAGAAATAGATGAGTCACGGACTGCGACCTATCGTGAGTTTCTTCGGCATCAACTTGCCACTGCCCCGGTAGATCAGACTCGTTCAACGAGCAAGGGGAACTAAGCACTTGGTAGCTCACGATTTACTGCAGAAGTTCAGAGTCTGTGGAACGGGGAAAGCCTAGGCGATCGAAGCAAGCCCTGAGGCCGACTGGTACGGTCGTTAAAGAGGTAGGAGTGATTTGTTTTCAACTTGATTTGTCTTGTCAGACCAATCACTACCTCGCCTCCTTATCTAGTTACGCATTGATGACAGATGTCGCGAATAAACTCGCCCCTACAACTCGCGTCTAGCGGCCCACTTCGCCGCTTTCTAGCTTGCGCCACAACAGGCGTACCGAGGCTTTGCGTACCAGTGCGCAGCGGTACAGGCGAATCTCCAGCGGCGCCTGCCACTGTTCATCGCCGCACACCACCAGCTCGCCCCGGGCCAGTTCGGCGGTCACGCTCAGCCTCGGCACCCAGGCCACGCCCATGCCTTGCAGGGCCATGCTTTTCAGGCTGTCGGCCATCGCCGTTTCGTACACCGTGGTCGAGCGCAAGGCGCGTTGGCGCAGCAACAGGTTGACCGAGCGACCGAGAAACGCCCCGGCGCTATAGGCCAGCAGCGGCACGCTCTGGCCATTGTTAAGGTCGAACAACGGCGCACCGTTTTCGCCCACCGCGCACACCGGCAGCATTTCCGTGCGGCCCAGGTGCAGCGAGGGGAAGATTTCCGGGTCCATCTGCAACGCGGCGTCGGGGTCGTAGTAGGCGAGGATCAGGTCGCAGGCGCCTTCACGCAGCGCATGCACCGCTTCGCCAACGTTGGTCGCCACCAAGCGGGTGGTCAACGGCAGCCCTTCACGGCGCAGGCGGGCGATCCATTCCGGGAAAAAACCCAGGGTCAACGAGTGCGCAGCGGCAATCTGCATCACCTCGCCCT
This sequence comes from Pseudomonas anguilliseptica, assembly GCF_900105355.1. NCBI lineage: Bacteria > Pseudomonadati > Pseudomonadota > Gammaproteobacteria > Pseudomonadales > Pseudomonadaceae > Pseudomonas > Pseudomonas anguilliseptica. The sequence continues at coordinate 1,150,338 of NZ_FNSC01000001.1, read as the reverse complement.
GCTGGCCTTCGAGGTTATGCAGGTGACGCACCACCTCGCCAAGCTGCTCGACCATGCTGCGTGCCGTGACCAGAAACAGCTGGCCGGATTCGGTCAGCTCGATGGGCGTGCAGGCGCGGTTGACCAAGGTCAGCCCGAGCATGTTCTCCAGGCTGCGGATACGCCGACTAAACGCCGGCTGAGTGACAAAGCGCTTCTGCGCCGCCTGGGAAAAGCTGCGAGTGGCGGCCAGGGTGACAAAGTCTTCCAGCCATTTGCTTTCGAGGTTCATCGTCACTCCTGTTTTTGTAGGGTGGATGACGCTCTTTTAATCCACCGCCCAGCCAGCATTCGGTTGTGGTGGATGGGTAAAGCGTCATCCACCCTACGGCCTATAGGGCATAACCCTGCAAACGGTCGACTGCGTTGCGCCGGTGGTGGGTTACGCCGCGTCGCAAGTGGCGTGAGAGGTGGCAATGGCGCAAGCGGCTAACCCACCCTACGTTTGCCGCCACACCGCGGTCACGCCAACATTATGCCGATTATGCATGACCCAGTGCTTAACAGCATTGGCCATTATCAAGCTGCAGCCCCTAATCTACGGGCCATCGCGGCATATGCCGTATTTCCTGAGATAACCTTGATCATGTCCCCTGCTGCATCTACTCGTCTTGAAAAAGACCTGCTCGGCACCCTCGACGTTCCTGCTGACGCCTATTACGGCATTCAGACCCTGCGCGCCGTGCAGAACTTCCGCCTGTCTGGCGTGACGCTGTCGCACTACCCGAAACTGGTGGTTGCCCTGGCCATGGTCAAGCAGGCCGCCGCCGACGCCAACCGCGAGCTGGGCCACCTGTCTGCCGCCAAGCACACCGCGATCAGCACTGCCTGCGCACGCATCATTCAAGGCGAGTTCCACGACCAGTTCGTGGTCGACATGATCCAGGGCGGGGCCGGCACCTCGACCAATATGAATGCCAACGAAGTCATCGCCAACATCGCCCTCGAAGCCATGGGTTTCGAGAAAGGTGACTACAAGCAGCTGCACCCGAACAACGACGTGAACATGGCGCAGTCGACCAACGACGCCTACCCCACCGCCATCCGCCTGGGCCTGCTGCTCGGCCACGACAGCCTGCTCACTGCTCTGGACAAGCTGATCCAGTCGCTCTCTAAAAAGCAGCTGGAATTCAGCCACGTACTGAAGATGGGCCGCACCCAGCTGCAGGATGCCGTGCCGATGACCCTCGGTCAGGAGTTCCGCGCCTTCGCCACTACCCTGAGTGAAGACCTGCAGCACCTCAAGCTGCTCGCCCCGACCCTGCTCACCGAAGTGAACCTGGGTGGCACCGCGATTGGCACCGGGATCAACGCCGATCCGCAGTACCAACTGCTGGCGGTCAAACGCCTGGCGATCATCAGCGGCCACCCACTGACACCGGCAGCCGACCTGATTGAAGCCACCTCGGACATGGGCGCCTTTGTGCTGTTCTCCGGCATGCTCAAGCGCACTGCGGTGAAGCTGTCGAAGATGTGTAACGACCTGCGCCTGCTCTCCAGCGGCCCACGCACCGGCATCAATGAAATCAACCTGCCGCCGCGCCAGCCGGGTAGCTCGATCATGCCGGGCAAGGTCAATCCGGTGATTCCGGAAGCGGTCAACCAGGTGGCCTTCGAAGTAATCGGCAACGACCTGGCCCTGACCATGGCGGCCGAAGGTGGCCAGCTGCAGCTGAACGTGATGGAGCCACTGATCGCCTACAAGATCTTCGATTCGATCCGCCTGCTGACCCGCGCCATGGATATGCTGCGCGAGCTGTGCATCGACGGCATCACCGCCAACGAAGCGCGCTGCCGTGAACTGATGGAAAACTCCATCGGCCTGATCACCGCGCTCAACCCCTACATCGGCTACGAAAACGCCACGCGCATCGCCAAGGTGGCGCTGGAAAGTGGCCGCGGCGTACTGGAACTGGTGCGCGAGGAGAAGCTGCTGGGCGACGCCGAGCTGGCCGACATCCTGCGCCCCGAGAACATGATCGCCCCACGCCTCGTCCCCCTGTTGGCTGGCTGATCCCCAGAGCACTACACGCGCCGTCTCCGCAAGGAACGGCGCGTTTTTGTAACCAGCGCCCAGGTCATGGGTAACTGGCCTTCCGCCCTCGCCTGCCGGGCGGCACCGCTCAAGGCCGCATAGACGGTCCCACAAAAACGATAATCCGGGTGATAACCATGAGTCAGAGCACCACCTCCTCCCTAGGGAAACCCTGAAGAAGACTTCCTGAATTTGGCAAAATACCTGAACTCCACCCGCCGAGTTTTCCGATGAAGCAGATGACCTTCGCCGACGCCGAGTACGCCGGCAAGCGCAAGCAAACCCGCAAAGAGCTGTTCCTGATCGAGATGGATCAGGTTGTGCCGTGGAAGGGTTTGATTGCCTTGATCGAACCGCATTACCCCAAGGGTGAAGGCGGACGTCCAGCCTATCCGCTGATGGCGATGTTACGGGTTCATTTGATGCAGAACTGGTTCGGCTACAGCGACCCGGCGATGGAGGAGGCTCTGTACGAGACCACCATCCTGCGCCAGTTTGCGGGTCTGAGCCTGGAGCGCATTCCCGACGAAACCACCATCCTCAACTTCCGCCGATTGCTGGAGAAACACGAACTGGCTGCGGGCATCTTGGCCGTCATCAATGGCTATTTGGGTGACCGCGGTTTGTCATTGCGCCAAGGCACCATCGTCGATGCCACGCTGATCAATGCGCCGAGTTCGACCAAGAACAAGGACGGTAAGCGTGACCCGGAAATGCACCAGACCAAGAAGGGAAACCAGTATTACTTCGGCATGAAGGCGCACATCGGCGTCGATGACGAGTCGGGTTTAGTGCATAGCGTGGTCGGCACGGCAGCCAATGTTGCAGACGTTACTCAGGTCGACAAGCTGCTACACGGCAAAGAAAACATGGTGGGTGCCGACGCGGGTTACACCGGCGTAGAGAAGCGGCCAGAACATGAAGGCCGTGAAGTGATCTGGCAGATCGCAGCCCGCCGCAGTACGTACAACACGTTGAGTAAGCGCAGCGCGCTATACAAAGCCAAGCGCAAGATCGAGAAGGCCAAAGCCCAGGTGCGCGCCAAGGTCGAGCACCCGTTTCGGGTGATCAAGCGGCAGTTCGGCTATGTGAAGACGCGCTTCCGTGGCCTGGCCAAAAACACCGCACAACTGGTGTAAGCGCTCCATAAACCTCATCTACAAATGATCCGCAGGCCAGCCAATGCTGAGCTCCAATTTCTTTCTGGAGCCAGCCGTCATGATGCGCCCCGACGCCAAAGTCGAAAAAGTCTATCTATACCCCAAGCCGGTGGATTTCCGAAAATCCATCGATGGCCTGGCCGCCCTGGTCGAGCTGGATATCAAGGTGGCGGTGTTCGACCCGGTGCTGTTCGTCTTCCTCAACCGCGCGCGCAGCCGGGTGAAGATTTTGTATTGGGAGCGCAACGGCTTTTGCCTGTGGCTCAAGCGATTGGAGGCTGAACGCTTCAAGTCGCATCCGGAACCTGGCGAAGATGCGATCGTGCTGACGGCCCAGGAGTTGAACTGGTTGTTGGACGGTATCGACCTGTGGCGCAACCGGCCGCACCAGGTTTTGACCCCTAGGTTCGTCACCTGAGCCGGTATAATCCACGGCATGATTTCTGTGCCCGAAACCCTTCCTGATGACCCCGCCGCGCTCAAGCAATTGCTCGCTGAGGTGTTGTCGTCGGCGCAGGAATTGGCCAAGGACAAGGATGGGCAGATCGAGCGCCTGCGCGAACAAAACGCGCTGTTGATCCAGCGCCTGTTCGGCCGTAAATCCGAGCAGAGCAGCGACCCGGATTCACCGCAGCTAGAGATGTTCAACGAAGCGGAAAGCCTGGCCGAAGCGGCGGCTGAAGCTCCGGCCGCTGAGGTCGAGGAAGAAGTCGTTGCGCCGACCAAGCGCCGCGGCAAGCGCAAGCCGTTACCGGCCGAACTACCGCGTGTCGAGGTCATCCACGAACTGCCCGAACACGAACTGACCTGCGAATGCGGTTGCCGCAAGCAGGCCATCGGCGAAGAAACCAGCGAGCAGCTGGAAATCATCCCGATGCAGGTTCAGGTGATCCGCCACATTCGCAAGACCTATGCCTGCAAGGCCTGCGAAAGCGCGCCGGTCACCGCTGACAAACCGGCCCAACTGATCGAGAAAAGGCTGGCCAGCCCGAGCGTGCTGGCGATGCTGCTGACCAGCAAATACGCCGACGGCATCCCACTGTATCGCTTCGAAAAGATGCTCAGTCGCCATGGCATCGACATCCCCCGGCAGACCCTGGCGCGCTGGGTGATCCAGTGCGGCGAACTGCTACAACCGTTGCTCAACCTGATGCGCGACAGGCTGCTGGACAGTCCGGTGATCCACTGCGATGAAACCCGCGTGCAGGTGCTCAAGGAGCCTGGGCGCGATCCGAGCAGCCACTCCTGGATGTGGGTGCAGACCGGTGGCCCGCCTGGCAAACCGGTGATCCTCTTCGACTACACAACCAGCCGCGCGCAGGAGGTGCCGCTGCGCCTGCTCGACGGTTATCGCGGCTACCTGATGACCGACGATTACGCCGGCTACAACGCCGTGGCCGCACAACAAGGTGTTGAACGCCTGGCCTGCTGGGCGCATGCGCGGCGCAAGTTCGTCGAAGCGCAAAAGGTGCAACCGAAGGGCAAAACCGGGCGTGCCGACATCGCGTTGGGGATGATCAACAAGCTCTACGGCATCGAGCGCGAACTTAAGGATGCCAGCGATGAACAGCGCTACCGGGGCCGCCAGCAGCACAGCCTACCGCTCCTCGATCAGCTCAAGACCTGGCTGGAGAAAACCCAGCCGCAGGTCACGGCGCAGAATGCCCTGGGCAAAGCAGTGAACTACCTGGCGAGCAACTGGAGCCGACTCGAACGCTACATCGAGGCTGGCCACCTGCCGATCGATAACAACGCTGCCGAGCGCGCGATCCGGCCCTTCGTCATAGGTCGCAAGAACTGGCTGTTCAGCGACACGCCGAAAGGCGCGACCGCCAGCGCCCAACTCTACAGCCTGGTGGAAACCGCCAAGACCAATGGCCAGGAGCCCTACGCCTGGTTGCGCCATGTCCTCGAACGCCTGCCGCTGGCCAACAGCGTTGAAGCCTACGAAGCGCTGCTGCCTTGGAACTGCCAACCAACGACGCCACTGTAAAACGCAAAACCTCTCCAGAGGGAGGTGGGGTCTATGGAGCGCTTACCAACTGGTAACGCTGTTCGCCCTGTCGAACCTGTGGATGGCCCGTCGACATTTGCTGACGAATGCAGGAGAGGTGCGCCTGTAATGTGGGAAATGACCGCTGCGAGGTGCTCGCGGCGGCCAGAAACACCGAAATGAGCGGATGACTTGATCGTTTTTGATCAGTTTTCCGCTTTCAAAATCAGCGGAGGCTGAAGTTGACCGGAAATACAGGGCTACTTCAGGCCATCCCTTAGTTCGTCCGCTAATAAATAGGAGGCAAAACGTTGTTCATTGGCTTTTTCGAATTCTTCCACGCCCTCCCAGATGCTGTAATAAGAATAAAACAGCAATAAAATACTGCTTGCGAGAACGCTCACGATAATAATCTGTGAGGAGGATGTGTTATTTTTTTCATTTTCATTCCTGGATTGAAAGCGTATAAGTTTTTTCGTTGTCTGTCTGTCTTGTGTTTTTATAATTTTTCCGCTAAACATTAAATCTATTTTATTAGTTAATTTTTGTTAGTTGGTTGCTAGCGGGATTCGTAAAGTGAAGCGTGTTCCCTTGCATTCAGTTGAGGTGGCCGTCAGTGTTCCTTTCAATATGCCAGTTGTAATGTTGCGGCAGATCGCAAGCCCAAGACCTGAACCACCTGTGCCCAGTTTGGTGGTGAAAAAGGGCTGCCAGATACGGGCTAAAATGTCTTCACTCATGCCCTTGCCATTGTCTGAGATACAGATAGTGACGTGGTCATTTTCTATATCCGCACTTATGCTGATTGAGCCGCTGTCGGAGGGGGTGAATGCATGTATGGCGGCGTTGTTAAGCAGGTTTGAGATGACCTGCCCGAGGGCGCCCGGATAACTGTCACAGTTAATATCAGGGCTGACGGTGTTTTCAAATATCCAGTTCACATGCTTGTAGGATGTCCGTAACATACTGATATGATCATTAACGAGTTCATGCAATTCGAATGTGCGATGTTGCTCAGATGTTTGGTCAATGGCTATGTTTTTGAAGCTGGCAATGAGGTTGGCTGCGCGCTGGCAGGCGCGTAATATCATCGGCGCTCCTTCGCCGCAGTGTTCAATGTAGTATTCGAAAGTTGAACGTAACATTTTGCCGTCTTTAATTTCTGCAGCTATTGCCTTGGTGTTGGCATCTAACGCAGAGGCTGCAGTTACAGCAATGCCAATCGGGGTGTTCAGTTCATGTGCAACGCCTGCGACAAGTGCGCCCAGCGATGAGAGGCGCTCGGACTCCATTAAAGAACGTTCTGCCTTATTTAATTCCTCTCGCCTTTGCGTGCGTTCTATTTCGAGTTCAAGAAAGCGACTTTGTGCGCGGGCAACACAGCCAGCAATGCTATTTCCAAGGCTGTTACTGACTTCAAGTGGCTCCGTGAAATTGCCATTGCTAAGGCTGGATATATGCTCTTCTAAAGTGCTTAAAGAGGCCCCGAGGATGCGATGCGCAATCCATAGCGCTAGGGCAATCATCATGGCCAATAAAGTAGATTGTATGGTGAGGGTATACTGTATCCTGCTTGCGTCTTGAATAGTGCCTTGCACACTAAGTTGTGTGCGTTCATCCAGCGCTTTTGTGAGCTCCAGGATAGGTTGCATAATGCCAGCCTTGGTTTCTTGGTAGGCTGGCGAGTGGAGCAATGCAATGGCTTGAAGCTGTGTGGTTAGGTCGCCAGGCCCGGCTCTCTCACGGAGAGCCATCGCTTGATGTTCGATTTCTACAAGGGCGTCGGAGTTTATTTTGGCGCTGCTGAGCAGGCGGAATTCTTCCTCGGTGATGTTGGCTTGGCGCATTAGGTCATTTAGTTTTGCTGGCGTGCTTGCCGGGCTCGGCTTTTTATCTGCTTCAAGCATCAGGTCCCAATATATGTACGCGTAGTTTTCTGGGCGTGGTGCTAAGCCATCACGAATGTCGAGCACTTCCTGAAATTGTCTCTTGTACATGACGTTGCCTGTCACCGCATATGAGCGAGCCATTCTGGTCAGGTCATCGGATGACTGCCTAAGCTCGTCAGCCAAAAGCAGTATTTGCTCACGGTTGATCTGCCCGTGTTCAATTGAGCGTCTTGACTCTATGTATAAGTAAAATGTTGCGCATATTGTTAGAGTCAACAGAAATGCTGTCGCTAATGCGCCATAGAATAAGGTGAGCAGGTAAGGCTTTCTCATGGGGACTGCCCCTCTACTGTTTGATAAGGCCGTAGTAATCGCACAGGTCTTGGGGGAGGCGCCTATCTGTGAGCAGGGTCGTGAGAGCTTGTACAACGCGCGGGTCAAACTGGGTGTTGCTGCGGGCCAGTATATAATCTATTGCTTGGTTCAGTGGCCAGGCAGTTTTGTATGGGCGATCACTGAGTAGTGCGTCAAACACATCAATGACAGCGACAATACGTGCGCCGACGGGTATTTTCTCTCCTGCCAGGCCTCTTGGATAGCCGTTGCCATCAAAATGCTCATGGTGACCGCCGGAAATCTCGGCGGCGATAGAGAAGTAATTGCGGCCCTGTATGAGTTTTGATGCGTGAAATAATATTTCTTCACCCAGTTGTGCATGAGTTTCCATCACGGTGCGTTCGTCACTGTCAAGTTTGCCTCTTTTTTGCAGAATGCAGTCTGGAATCCCTATTTTGCCTATGTCGTGGAGTATGCTTGCCCAGCCAACTTTAGATAAGAATCCGGGTGTTAATTCATTTGTAAAGAAGCCTTGGTTCACAAGTTCTACTGCAATCGCCTCGGTTAAGTCACGCACGCGCAGAACATGCTTGCCGGTGTCGTCGTCTTTATGTTCGGCCAGTCCTGCCATGGCGACAACGCTCGCCTCTTGGGACTTTTTAATTTGGCCAAATAAGTGGAAGTTATCGTAAGCGGCCGACATACGCCCGCAAAATATTTCAAGCAGTGCCTGCTCTGTGGCATCTATTTCATACCTGGGTGCGAAGTGTATAAAGAACATATGCCCGTTGTGCGCAGGTATACACAAAACGTCAAAAGGGTGCTGGAAAACAGATTTTTGTTTCTGATGAGCCATTGCAATGTTCTGGGTTAACTCAAGCTGGTTAACAAGGCCGTGGTCATTTACTTCAAGCGTTTCATACGCGCCTGTGGCGGCGACGATAGTTAGCCGTTCTGGGGCTTCTGGATTTAGGCCCATGGCCGTTACCAAAATGCTTTCGGGGGGCGACTTTAGGAGTAGGCTTATTTGTTCCAGTATCCCGGAAGCGAATTGTTTAAGGGAGGCGATACGATATAAGCTTGACGTGCTCTCCAATATTTTCATCAGGCCAATACGATTTTCCTCAAGCGACCAAAGACTTTCATAGGCGCGCAGGGAGGAAATGACGACTGTAAACAGCATCTCTGCGGTTAAGTCGGTTTTTAACTTATAGTCGTTAATGTCGTAATCGATAATGACGTTTTTCTGGGGCGCATACCCAGGTTGACCCGTACGCAGCACGATGCGAACCATGCGGTTGCCTAGATCTTCTCTGATCCATTTGACGAGTTTAAGGCCGGCGTCATCGGTCTCCATCACCACGTCGAGCAATATAAGGGCGAGGCCGGTTGTGTTGCTTATAATTTCAGCTGCTGCGGCGGCCGAATAAGCATGTTGTACGTTAAGTGTTTTGTTTTTATAGCTGAAGCTGCTGAGCGTTAACTTGGTGACATTGACAATGTCGGGTTCATCATCAACCACCAATATGTTCCAGGCCTTTTGGGTCTTGTCGGTTGCTTCAGTGACGTCCTCTGTCAGCCAGTTATCTAGAAAGTCACTCATTTACCTAAGCCTCACTGTGGGCAAGCCACTCAACGGCAATCGGGTGATTAGAGTTGTTAGTTTTTCACGCTTTTCATTTTAGGCTCTCTAAAGCAGCTCGATGTGCTGTCGTTACCACGCCTAAGTTGGTTGTGCGATTGTTCGGCAAGCCGAGCAAAGCGCCCTGTGCGGGGGGGGGCGTATTTCAACTCTAGTTGACTGGCGTGGGGTGTAAAGGAAGAGGGCGCTGGTTTTTTGGGGGCAAGGGTGGGGTGCGATTGGATGGGCGGCGGCAAAAACTGAGTGCAACACCTGATCTTTCCGATACGGTGCTGCCCCTATGTCTTATTCCGAACTCAGCGTTGAAGAGCGCGCCACTATTCAAATCGGTCATGCCCAAGGCTTTAGCCTGCGCAAGATTGCCCACCTGATCAACCGATCCCCCTCGACTATCAGTCGCGAGTTGCGCCGTAATCGAGAGGTCTGCGGTCGTTACTCGGCCCGTGCGGCGCAGCAGCAGATGAGAGCCCGGCGCCAAGTCTGCCGGCCCAAGCGAAAGCTGCTGCCCGGTAGTGAACGCTTCGAGTTGGTGACCCATATGCTGCGTGAGCGTTTGTCTCCCGAGCAGATTGCCGGCAAGCTGCGCAGCATGAACATACCCAGCCTCAGAGATGCCTACGTCTGTCGCGAGACGATCTATACCGCGATCTATGCCTTGCCGGTCGGCGAGCTGCGTAAGGAGCTGATTATCTGCCTGCGCCAAAGCAAGACGACGCGCAGGCCGCGCTCTGGCGGCGTGGATCGACGTGGCCAGCTCCCGGAGCTGGTCAGTATTCACGTGCGCCCGCCGGAGATTGAAGACCGCCTGATGCCGGGCCACTGGGAGGGCGACCTTATCAAGGGCAAGGCCAACGCCTCGTCGGTCGGCACCTTGGTAGAACGCACCAGTGGCTACCTGATGCTGATCAAGATGAACGATGCGACGGCGACCTCGGCGATGGAAGGTTTCAGCGCCGCACTCAATCGTATGCCGCTGGCGATGCGTAAGAGCATGACCTACGACCAGGGCCGGGAGATGGCGCGGCACGCCGAGATCACCCAGAGAACCGGCATAGCGATCTACTTCTGCGACCCACACAGCCCCTGGCAGCGCGGCAGCAACGAAAACATCAACGGCCTCATTCGCCAGTACCTGCCCAAGGGCACAGACTTGTCGGGACACAGCCAAGAACAGTTGGATGCCATTGCACTGCAACTGAATATGCGGCCGCGTAAGCGCTTCGACTTCAAGTGCCCGATCGAAGTCATGAGCGAAGTAATGCAAGAAGCCATGGCTATGCGGCATGATGCGCCAGCGTCAATTCAATAACCGTGTTGCACTCAGCTCCTGCAACCGCCATGTATTTTTCAGTTTTGCAAACGACAATGCCTCCGGCTGAGGCTAGAGGCATTGTCTGCGTTCGGTCGTGGGATGGCGGTTACTGGCTGGGCGAGTTTGCGGCCAGGCCGTTGGCCGCTTTGAACTCGCGGCGGCGGCGGTGCAGGACCGGCTCGGTGTAGCCGTTCGGCTGCTTGGCGCCTTCGACTACCAGCTCCAGGGCAGCCTGGAAGGCGATATTGCTGTCGAAGTTCGGTGCCAGCGGACGGTACAGCGGATCAGCTGCGTTCTGACGGTCAACCACCGGTGCCATGCGCTTGAGGCTGGCAACGATCTGCTCTTCAGTGGCGATGCCATGACGCAGCCAGTTGGCCAGCAGCTGGCTGGAGATGCGCAGGGTAGCGCGGTCTTCCATCAGGCCGACGTCATTGATATCCGGCACCTTGGAGCAGCCGACGCCCTGGTCGATCCAGCGCACGACATAACCGAGGATGCCCTGCGAGTTGTTGTCCAGTTCGTTCTGGATCTCGTCAGCCGACCAGTTGGTGTCCTTGGCCAGCGGGATGCTCAGGATATCGTCGATGGACGCGCGCTCACGCTTGGCCAGTTCGGCCTGACGGGCGAACACGTCGACCTTGTGGTAGTGCAGTGCGTGCAACGCGGCGGCGGTCGGCGACGGCACCCAGGCGGTGTTGGCACCGGCCAGCGGGTGAGCGATCTTCTGCTCCAACATACCAGCCATCAGGTCGGGCATGGCCCACATGCCTTTACCGATCTGCGCGCGACCTTGCAGGCCGGTGGCCAGGCCGATGTCGACGTTCCAGTTCTCGTAAGCGCTGATCCACTTCTCGGCTTTCATGGCGGCTTTGCGCACCACGGCGCCAGCTTCCATGGAAGTGTGGATTTCGTCACCGGTACGGTCGAGGAAGCCGGTGTTGATGAACACCACGCGCTCGCTGGCTGCTTTGATGCACGCCTTGAGGTTGACGGTGGTGCGGCGCTCTTCGTCCATGATGCCGACTTTCAGGGTGTTGCGAGTCAGGCCCAGCACGTCTTCAACGCGACCGAAGATTTCGGTGGTGAAGGCGACTTCTTCCGGACCGTGCATCTTCGGCTTAACGATGTACACCGATCCGGTGCGGGTGTTCTTGCGGCTGGTGTTGCCATTCAGGTTGTGCACGGCGATCAGGCTGGTGAACAGCGCGTCCTGAATACCTTCTGGAACTTCGTTGCCTTGGGCATCGAGAATCGCCGGGTTGGTCATCAGGTGACCAACGTTACGCACGAACAGCAGGCTGCGTCCGTGCAGGGTCAGCTCACTACCGTCGGTCTTGGTGTAAACGCGATCCGGGTTCATGGTGCGGGTGAAGGTCTGGCCGCCCTTGACCACTTCTTCCGCCAGGTCGCCCTTCATCAGGCCGAGCCAGTTCTTGTAGATGACCACTTTGTCGTCGGCATCGACGGCGGCTACGGAGTCTTCGCAGTCCATGATGGTGGTCAGCGCAGCTTCCATCAGCACGTCTTTAAAGCCGGCCGCGTCGGTCTGGCCGACTGGGGTGCTGGCGTCGATCTGGATTTCGAAGTGCAGGCCGTTGTGCTTGAGCAGGACGGCGACAGGCGCATCGGCTGCGCCCTGGAAGCCGATCAGCTGCGCGTCGTCACGCAGGCCGCTGTTGCTGCCGCCTTTGAGGCTGACAACCAGCTTGCCGGCTTCGATGCGGTAACCGGTGGAATCGACATGGGAGCCGGCAGTCAGCGGCGCGGCTTCGTCGAGGAAGGCGCGGGCGAAGGCAATCACCTTGTCGCCACGCACCTTGTTGTAGCCACGGCCTTTCTCGGCGCCGCCTTCTTCGCTGATCACGTCGGTGCCGTACAGCGCGTCGTACAGCGAACCCCAGCGGGCGTTGGAGGCGTTCAGGGCGAAACGCGCGTTCATCACCGGGACCACCAGCTGCGGGCCGGCCAGACGGGCGATTTCTTCGTCGACGTTCTGCGTGGTGGCCTGGAAGTCAGCCGGCTCTGGCAGCAGGTATCCGATTTCCTCGAGGAAGGCTTTGTAGGCAGCGGCGTCATGGGCCTGGCCTGCGCGGGCCTGGTGCCAGACGTCGATCTGCGCCTGAATCGCATCGCGTTTGGCGAGCAGCGCACGGTTTTTCGGGGCCAGGTCATTGATGACCGCTTCGGCACCCGCCCAGAACGTATCGGCAGCAAGGCCGGTACCGGGGATGGCTTCGTTATTCACGAAGTCGAACAGCACTTTGGCAACCTGCAGGCTGCCTACTTGAACGCGTTCAATCATCACTTGCCTCACTCTGCTCAGCTCTACTCAATAGCCGCGTCGGACATGGGAAATACGTCATGTAGTCCGAGGCGCGGCATACTACATCAAGATCCGGGGAAAATCAGTGGGTGCGCGTCGCTCTGCGACCAAGAAGTACTTTGTAGTCACTGTGTGGCGTATTGTTGCGGTTAACTTTGAATATTGTTTCATAAAAGTTAAAAAACAGTACACAGTTTATTGCGCATGTTTCTCGATCTACTGCTATAGGCGCGCCTGCCTATACTGCTGCTCCACCGTTTATGGAGTGCGATCACCATGCATATACAGGCAGCCACTGCCGTGGATCTGGATGAACTGGCCGAGCTGTTTTGCGCGTATTTGTGCTTCTATGAGGTGGGCAAACCTCAGCCGCAGGTGCGGGACTTTCTCGCTGCGCGCCTGCGCAACAGGGATTCGATCATCCTGCTGGCGCGCGATAAGCAAGGTGTGGCGCAAGGCTTCGTCCAGCTCTATGCCTTTTTCTCTTCGCTGGCACTACAGCCAGCCTGGCTGCTGAGTGACCTGTACGTCAGCGAGCAGGTGCGCCGCCAGGGTGTTGGCGAAGCGCTGATGAACGCCGCCCGCGCCCATGCCGTGGCCACCGGAGCCTTCGGTTTGCAGTTGGAGACGGCAAAGAGCAATCTGCCAGGACAAGCCCTCTACGAACGCCTGGGCTATGTGCGTGATGAGGCGTTCTATACCTACTGGCTGGCGCTCAAATAGGCCTGTATAATGGAGTTGTTTATGGATCATCTGGTATTGACGGTTATTGCCGAGGATCAGCCGGGGCTGGTCGAACGCATCGCCCAGTGCATCAGCGAACACGGCGGCAACTGGCTGGAAAGCCGCATGTCGCGCATGGCCGGGCAGTTCGCCGGGATCCTGTGCGTCGATGTGCCTCTGGATGCACATTCCGGCCTGGTCACCGCGCTGGAAGGCCTGCAGGCGCAGGGCATCCGCGTGCAAGTCGCCGCAGGCGGCATTGAGCCGGCAAGCGCTTGGCAGGCTATTCGCCTGGAGCTGGTGGGCAATGATCGGCCGGGCATCGTGCGCGATATCACTCGCCTGCTCAGCAGTCATGGGGTCAACCTGGAAAGCCTGAACACCGAAGTGGTGCCGGCGCCCATGAGTGGCGAACTGCTGTTCCAGGCTCAGGCTGTGCTGGGCGTGCCGCAGAGTCTGGGTCTGGAACAGTTGCAGGCGCACCTGGAAACCCTGGCCGATGATCTGATGGTTGAGCTAAAGCTGCAGGCCGAAGACTAGCAGGCCGTTGAAACTACCTGCGTTGGCAATCCGGCGTTAAAAACAGGCTCGGAATGCTCATTTGCACCAGCAAACGCCGCTTCCTCGCCTGTCTTTGCCTTGTCTTGCCTGCCTCGTCTACGTTTCAACAGCCAGCTAGAGCCACTATTTATCCACGATCGATGTGGATAACTCTGTGCGTAGCATGAGGAGCCCCGGAGCACTGCCTAGTGGCTTGTCTGGTTAATCCAATAACTCATTCCGAATTACAGCCAGCTTTGCTCGATGCACGGAGCTGATAATCGACTCAGCCGTTTTGCTCCAGCGGAACGGCTTAGCCGAATGTTCGTTATGAGCCTCAATGAAGCGACGTATCGCCGCTCTCAGGTCAGCCACGCTGCTGAAGGCATCACGATAAAGCGCCCGTCTTTCCAGTTGCGCAAACCAGCCCTCCACGGCGTTCAGCCACGAGGCGCTGGTCGGTGTGAAGTGCAGCTTGAAACGGGGATGCTTCTCCAGCCATTCCCTGACGGCAGCGGTCTTGTGAGTCGAGCTGTTGTCCAGAATTACATGCAGGTCCAGCTCGGCGGGGGTGCTGCGGTCGATCTGTCGAAGGAACTCCAAAAACTCCTTGGCCCTGTGCCGCTGGGTGATACGGCCGATGACCTTACCCGTCAGGATGTCAAAGTCTGCGTACAGACTGGCCGTACCGTGGCGCTTATAGTCATGCGTCCGCCGCTCAATCTGCCCGGGCTTGAGCGGCAGCATGGGCTGTGTGCGGTCCAGCGCCTGGATCTGTGTTTTTTCGTCAACAGATAGCACCAGGGCGTTGTCGGGCGGATTCAAATAGAGCCCGACGACATCGACCACTTTGTCTGCAAAGTGCGGGTCGTTACTGATCTTGAAGGTTTTCAACCGGTGCGGCTTGAGGTCGGCAGCAGCCCACACCTGTGCGACCTGCCAGATGCTGACCCCAGCGTACTTGGCCATCAACCGTAGGCTCCAGTGGGTAGCTTCGCGCGGGACTCGCTGGGTCGTCAGCGTCAGGATTTCCTTGATCTTCGCTTCGTTGAGCTTGCGAGGCGCTCCACTGCGCCGCAGGTCACTCAGCCCCTCCAGACCGGTCTCCTGGTAGCGTTTACGCCATTTGAAGACCACTGGCGCAGAGACTTGCAGCTGCTCGCTGATCTCCTTGGGCGTGAGACCGTTGGCCAGCAGCAACAGAATTCTGGCCCGCTGGCCGATGCTCTGAGGCAGCGATCCCATGCGTAACCAGCCTTGCAGCATGTCGGCATCACTGGGACTCAAGAAGAATGGGGCTGCTGGCCGGGCCATATGGGGGCTCAATTCATGACGATAGAGCGCGCAGTATACTGGCTCGGCATTGGATTAACGAATTTTGCAGACAGTTCACTAGTGCCCCGGGGCTTTTTGCTAAGTGCTTATTTTTTAAGCGCTTAGCAACTGGTTGTGCACAAAGGCCGGGGATGCTTCTGTGGATAAGCCGGGGGCAACTGGCTGCAGGCCTGCCGCCTCGGGCGTTACAGTCCGCTGATTGTTTTTTAATCAGCCTGGCGTTTACGCAAACTGAGCCAGGCATCGACGCTGTAAATCGCCAGGCCCGCCCAGATGCAGATAAAGGCCAGCAACTTGCTTGGGTCGAAATGCTCATCAAACAGAAAGATCGCCTGCAGTAGCACCAGGGTCGGTGCCAGGTACTGCAGAAAGCCCAGGGTGGTGTAGGGCAGATGGCGGGCGGCGGCGTTGAAACACACCAGCGGCACCAGGGTGATCGGCCCTGCGGCGATCAGCCAAAGGGCTTCCGGGGTACTCCAGAAGTCAGCCTGGGTGCTCATTGCCGCCGGGTGCAGCATTAACCAACCCAGAGCCAGCGGGAGCAGTAGCCAGGTTTCCACCACCAGGCCGGGCAGTGCAGCCACCGGCGCCTGTTTGCGGATAATCCCGTAGAAGCCAAAGGTCAGTGCCAGCACCAGGGATACCCAGGGAATGCTGTCGACCTGCCACAGCTGCTGCAATACACCCAGCGCGGCCAGGGCCACTGCCAGCCACTGCAGGCGGCGTAAGCGCTCACCGAGAATCAACATGCCCAGCAGCACGTTGACCAGCGGGTTGATGTAGTAGCCCAGGCTGGCTTCGAGCATGCGCTCGTTATTCACCGCCCACACATACACCAGCCAGTTGCTGGCAATCAGCACGCCGCTGAGGGCCAGCACGGCAAAGCGTTTGGGATTATTCAGCAGCTCGCGCAGCCAGCCGGGATGCTTCCACACCAGCAGCAACAGCGCGCCGAACAGCGCCGACCAGAGTGCGCGATGAACGATGATTTCCAGCGCGGGCACGCTCTGAATCGCTTTGAAGTAGAGCGGGAACAGGCCCCAGATGATGTAGGCGGTCAGGCCGAGAATATACCGCGCGACGCGGGTTGGCGGTGGCCATGCAGGGTCCTTGCTTAGGCGGCTAACGAGAGGCTTGCGATTCTAGTCGGCGTGGCAGGGACTTGTCTGGCCGTTCAACTTTGTAATTAACGCCACATGACTAATTAGCGTAAGCCTGGCTTTACAGGGCCTTGGCAGCTGTTATGGCGCGTGGTCGCGCAACTCGGCTGTCGCGCTCTCCAGTTGCAGCGCCCCGCTGTAGCTGAGCAGGTTGCCAAGCAGGGGCAGGCTGAAGCCGACGTAGAAGTAATAGCGGCCATTTTCAATGCGTTTGTAGGCCTCGGTACGTGGCAGTAGCCATAGTGGAATGCGCACACCGTGCAGCCAGGCCTTGAGCGGTCGCCAGTACCAGCCGCCTTGGCGAATATCTACCGCCAAGGCCAGTGTCAGTGCCCCGGTGGATTCCAGCCAATAACCGTCCGGCCAGCTGTCACTGGGCTGAAAGCGTGAGTAGAGCACGGCGGAGTCGGCGAAGCAGCGGTTCCAGTGCAGGCAGTCATCTGTACCATGGATATCCACTTGGAATGCCACAGCTGTGTGCTCCGTTGGAATGCCCAGGCGCATCGCCAGGCGTGCCCCGACGACTCCGGCAAGACCGCGACCTAGTTGCAGATCGACCTGTCCATGCAGCTTGCCGCCCTGCTGGTGTAGCTGTTGTAGCAAAGGGTTTAGTTGAACAAAGCCCGCACCAAACCAGCGTTCGACGATGGACATAGAGAACTCCATTCTCGATTAGAGGTGTTGCCGGTTTAGAACAGCTTTAGCGGTTCTTCATCCAGTGCGGACAGCTGCTCACGCAGGATCAGAATCTGATCGCCCCAGTAACGCTCGCTGCCAAACCAGGGGAAGCTCATGGGGAAGGCCGGGTCGTCCCAGCGGCGTGCCAGCCAGGCGCTGTAGTGCATCAGGCGCAGGGCGCGCAGGCCCTCGATCAGTGGCAGTTCGCGCGGGTTGAAGTCGTGGAACTCCTGATAACCGTCCATCAGCTCCGACAACTGGCCGAGGCGCTCATGGCGTTCGCCGGCCAGCATCATCCACAGGTCTTGCACGGCCGGGCCCATGCGGCAGTCGTCGAGGTCGACCATGTGGAAGGTGTCGTCGCGGCACAGCAGGTTGCCCGGGTGGCAATCGCCGTGCAGGCGGATCGCCTGCACCGGATTGGCGGCGAACAGCGTATCCAGGCGCCCCAGCAGATCCCGCGCCACCGACTCGTACGCCGGCAGCAGGCTGCGCGGAATAAAGTTGCCATCCAGCAGGGTGGCCAGCGAGGCGTGGCCGAAGTTGCTGACCTGCAAGGCTTCACGGTGGGCAAACGGCTTGAGTGAGCCGACGGCGTGCAGGCGGCCAAGCAGTTGGCCGAGGCGGTACAGTTGGTCGAGGTTGCCGGGTTCCGGCGCGCGGCCGCCACGCCGGGGGAACAGTGCAAGACGAAAGCCGGCGTAGCTGAACAGGGTTTCGCCATCGCGCACCAGGGGCGCCACCACCGGTACTTCGCATTCGGCCAGCTCGAAGGTGAAACTGTGCTCTTCGCGGATAGCTGCATCGGTCCAGCGATCCGGGCGGTAGAACTTGGCGATCAGCGGCGTTTCGTCCTCGATGCCCACTTGATAGACGCGGTTTTCATAGCTGTTCAGCGCCAGTACGCGGGCGTCGCTGAGATAGCCGATGCTCTCCACGGCATCCAGCACCAGGTCGGGTGTGAGTGCGGCAAATGGATGGGGCATGGGCGACTCCGGGGTAATTGGTCGCAAAGTGTAACCCTTAACCGCTGTTGGCAGCTCAGTCGCCAGGCTTTGGCGTGCGCGCCAGGCAGTACACATCGATCCGTGCAGCGCCGGCCTTTTTCAGTAGCCGCGCCAGGCTTTCGGCGGTGGCGCCGGTGGTCAGCACATCATCGACCAGTGCCACGTGCAGGCCGCTGATTGCGTTACCCGGCGCCAGGGCAAAGGCCTTGCGCAGGTTGCGTTTACGCGTGGCGGCATCCAGTTGCTGTTGCGCCGGGGTGTCGATCACCCGTAGTAGCCAGTGCGTCTGCAGCGGCAGTTGTAGGCTGGTGCTCAGCCATTGAGCGAGCAAACCAGCCTGATTAAAGCCGCGCTGGCGTTGGCGTTTGTCCGCCAGGGGCACGGGCAGCAGCAGGTCGGGGCGCGGCAACCCTTCATCGAAGGCATGCTGCAGATGGTGTGACAAAAGCTCGCCGAGCAGACGTCCCAATGGCCACTTGGCCTGATGCTTGAAGCGGGTAATCAGGCTGTCGACGGGGAAGGCGTAACGCCAGGGCACTTCAACCTTGCTGAAGCTCGGCGGCTTGTTCAGGCAGGCTCCGCAGACCAGGCCTTGACTGGGCAGCGGCAGGGCACAGACCTGGCAATGCCCGCCAAGCCAGGGCAGCTCGGCTTCGCAGCTGGTGCAGATGGCCAGCGCGGCATCCGCGACTTCATCGCAAAGCAGGCAGGCTTGCTTGCTTTTTAACCAGTTGTAAACCGGGTGCTGTGGGTTGGGTTGACAGCGTATACGCCTTCCATAACTATGCCGAACATCCGTGTCGCGTCCGCTGAATCTAGCAGGGCGCAGCCAACAATAAGGAATTACCGATGAGCGCCACCACCGCCGCCAACCTGCGTCACGACTGGACTCTTAATGAGGTCAAGGCGCTCTTCGATCAACCGTTCAACGACCTGCTGTTCCAGGCGCAAACTGTGCACCGCGCGCATTTCGACCCGAACCGCGTGCAGGTCTCGACCCTGCTGTCGATCAAAACCGGTGCCTGCCCGGAAGACTGCAAGTACTGCCCGCAGTCCGGCCACTACAACACCGGCCTGGAAAAGGAAAAACTGCTGGAAGTGCAGAAGGTGCTGGAGGCTGCCGCCGAGGCCAAGGCCATCGGTTCCACGCGTTTCTGCATGGGCGCGGCGTGGAAGCATCCGTCGGCCAAAGACATGCCCTACGTGCTGAAAATGGTCGAGGGCGTCAAAGCCCTGGGCCTGGAAACCTGCATGACCCTGGGCAAGCTGGATAAAGAGCAGACCCAGGCCCTGGCCGCTGCCGGCCTCGACTATTACAACCACAACCTGGACACCTCGCCGGAGTTCTACGGCAACATCATCACCACCCGCACTTACTCCGATCGCTTGGAAACCCTGGCCTATGTGCGTGATTCGGGGATGAAGATCTGCTCCGGCGGCATCCTCGGCATGGGCGAGTCGCTGGACGATCGTGCCGGCCTGTTGATTCAGCTGGCCAACCTGCCGGAGCACCCTGAGTCGGTGCCGATCAACATGCTGGTAAAAGTCAAAGGCACACCGCTGGCCGATGAGCAGGATGTCGATCCGTTTGACTTTATCCGCATGCTCGCGGTGGCGCGGATCATGATGCCGCAGTCCCACGTGCGCCTGTCCGCCGGCCGCGAGGCGATGAACGAGCAGATGCAGGCCCTGGCGTTCTTCGCCGGCGCCAACTCGATCTTCTACGGTGAGAAGCTGCTGACCACTGCCAACCCGCAAGCCAACCAGGACATGCAGCTGTTTGCTCGCCTCGGCATCAAACCGGAAGAGCGCGAAGAGCATGCCGATGAAGTGCATCAGGCGGCCATTGAGCAGGCGCTGGTCGAACAGCGTGACTCCAAGCTGTTCTATAACGCCGCGGTCTGATGGCCGTGCTCTGAATCGGTGGGAGGGGCTTTAGCCGCGATTCGGCGCAAGGTCGGTCGCGGCTAAAGCCCCTCCCACGGTATTGCGTCCTTATTGTCCAGGTTGCCTATGTCTTTCGACCTTGCCGCTCGCCTCGCTGAGCGCCGCACCGCCAACCTCTATCGTCAGCGCCCGCTGCTGGAGTCTCCGCAGGGGCCGCTGGTGCAGGTCGATGGTCGCCAGCTGCTGGCCTTCTGTTCCAACGATTACCTCGGCCTGGCCAATCATCCGCAGGTGATCGAAGCCTGGCGCGCCGGTGCGCAGAAATGGGGCGTGGGCGGTGGCGCCTCGCATCTGGTGATCGGCCACAGCACGCCGCATCACCAACTCGAAGAAGCACTGGCCGAGTTCACCGGACGCCCTCGCGCACTGCTGTTTTCCACCGGCTATATGGCCAACCTCGGTGCGGTCACCGCGCTGGTCGGGCAGGGCGATAGCGTGCTGGAGGATCGCCTTAATCATGCCTCCCTGTTGGATGCCGGCCTGCTCAGCGGTGCGCGCTTTTCCCGTTACCTGCATAACGATGGCGTCAGCCTGGCCAATCGCTTGCGTAAGGTGACCGGCAATACCCTGATCGTCACCGACGGTGTGTTCAGCATGGACGGTGATCTGGCCGACCTGCCATCGCTGTGCGCTGAAGCGCGCCGCGCGGGTGCCTGGGTGATGGTCGATGATGCCCACGGTTTCGGCCCGCTGGGTGCAACCGGCGGGGGTATTGTCGAGCACTTCGGCCTGGGCCTGGACGATGTGCAGGTGCTGGTCGGCACGCTGGGCAAAGCCTTCGGTACGGCCGGTGCCTTTGTTGCTGGCAGTGACGACCTGATTGAGGCCCTGGTGCAGTTCGCCCGCCCCTATATCTACACCACCAGCCAGCCGCCGGCGCTGGCCTGCGCCACCCTGAAAAGTCTGGAGTTGCTACGCAGCGAGCATTGGCGGCGTGAACACCTGAATGCCCTGATCAAGCGTTTTCGCGAAGGTGCCCAGGCCATCGGTCTGGAGCTGATGGACAGTGCTACGCCGATTCAGCCGATCCTGATCGGCGACAGTGGCCGCGCCCTGCAGTTGTCGCAGATGCTGCGTGAGCGTGGTCTGCTGGTCACCGCGATTCGTCCGCCCACCGTGCCCGCCGGCAGTGCGCGCTTGCGCGTAACCTTGTCCGCCGCGCACAGCCTGGAACAGCTGGAGCTACTGCTGGAAGCGCTGGCTGAGTGCTGGCCGCTGCTGACTGGCGAGGTGGCCGTGCATGCGTGATCGACTGATTCTGCTGCCCGGCTGGGGCTTGGGTACTGCGCCCTTGCAGCCGCTGGCCGAGGCCTTGTGCGGCCTCGATCTGCGCTTGCATGTCGACATCGAGCCTTTGCCGACGCTGGATTCCAGTGATCCGGACGACTGGCTGGATGAACTGGATGCCATGCTGCCTCAGGATGCCTGGCTCGGCGGCTGGTCCCTCGGCGGCATGCTTGCCGCTGAGCTGGCGGCGCGCCGCGGCGAGCGTTGCAGCGGCTTGCTGACCCTGGCCAGCAACCTGCGCTTTGTGGCGCAGTCAGATTGGCCTGCGGCTATGTCGGCTGAAACCTTTAGTGCTTTCCGTCAGGGCTGCGCCGCTGATGCGCCCGCCACTCTGAAGCGGTTTGCCCTGCTTTGCGCCCAGGGCGCGGTGGAGGCTCGCGGTCTGTCGCGGCAGTTGCTGGCGGCGGCTCCGCAGGTGCAGCCCGAGGTACTGCTGGCCGGGCTGGATCTGCTCGCCAACCTGGATACGCGGGCAGCGCTGCAGGCCTTTGTCGGCCCACAACTGCATCTGTTTGCCGGCCAGGATGCGCTGGTACCTGCGAGCGCTGCGCAGGCCTTGCTGGAGTTGTTGCCGGATGTCGATATCGGCCTGATTGATAACACCAGCCACGCCTTTGTCCTTGAGCGCCCGCATGAGCTTGCGGCGGCGATTCAGGCGTTTCTGCATGAGGCCGGTGATGACTGATCTGGCCCATGACCCACTCGGCGGCCTGCCGGATAAACGTCAGGTGGCGGCGTCGTTTTCCCGCGCAGCGCAAAGCTACGACAGCGTGGCGGCTCTGCAGCGCAACGTGGGCCAGCAGCTGCTGGCGCAGTTGCCGGCGGCGATCAGCCCGGCGCGTTGGCTCGATCTGGGGTGCGGTACCGGCTATTTCAGCCGTGCGCTGAGCGAGCGTTTTCCGCTCAGTCAGGGCGTGGCTGTGGATATCGCCGAAGGTATGCTGCAGCACGCTCGGCCGCTGGGCGGCGCGCAGCAGTTTATTGCCGGCGATGCCGAGCGCCTGCCGTTGCGCGAGGCGTCCTGCGACCTGCTGTTTTCCAGTTTGGCGCTGCAATGGTGTGCGGATTTTTCCGCGGTGCTCAGTGAGGCCGCACGGGTGCTGCGCCCTGGCGGTGTGCTGGCGTTTAGCAGTCTGTGTGTTGGCACCCTGCAGGAGCTGCGTGACAGCTGGCAGGCCGTGGATGGCTTTGTCCACGTCAACCGCTTCCGCCGTTTCGAGGATTACCAGCGCCTGTGCGGTGATAGCGGGCTGGCGCTGCTCTGCCTGCAAACCACGCCTGAGACGCTTTATTACCCCGATGTGCGCAGCCTGACCCATGAACTGAAAGCCCTGGGTGCGCACAACCTCAACCCCGGCAGGCCCGGCGGTTTAACCGGGCGGGCGCGCATGCTGGCATTGCTTAACGCCTATGAGCAGTTCCGCCAGCCACAAGGCCTGCCGGCGACCTATCAGGTGGTTTACGGCGTATTGCGCAAGGGCTGAGATAAGCGCGGCCTGCCCTAAGAGTCTTCACAGAGACGTCAATACTCCTCACCAGAGATCGCTATGAGCCAAGCATTTTTCGTGACCGGCACCGACACCGAAATCGGCAAAACCACCATCGCCGCCGGGCTGCTGCACGCCGCACGAATGACGGGGCTGTCGACTGCGGCGGCCAAACCGGTGGCATCCGGCTGCGTGCGCACAGTGGATGGTCTGCGCAATGACGACGCTCTGGCATTGCTCGGCGAATGCACCCTGGCGTTGCGCTATGAAGAGGTCAACCCGCTGGCCTTCGAGCCGGCGATTGCCCCGCATCTGGCGGCGCGCGAGGTTGGTGTATTGCTGGATGTTGCCGCGCTGCAGGGGCCGGTGCAGGCGATTCTGGACAAGCAGGCGGACTTTACCCTGGTCGAAGGGGCGGGCGGTTGGCGGGTGCCGTTGGCTGGTCAGGAAGCCCTGTCGGATCTGGCGATTGCCCTGCAGTTGCCGGTGATCCTGGTGGTCGGCGTGCGTCTGGGCTGCATCAATCAGGCGCTGCTCAGCGCCGAGGCCATTCTGCGTGACGGCCTGCAGTTGGCGGGCTGGGTGGCCAATCTGGTCGACCCGCACACCTCGCGGCTTGAAGACAATCTGGCGACCCTGGCCGAGCGGCTGCCTGCGCCCTGTCTGGGTTATCTGCCGCGCCTGGCCGAAGCCACGCCGGCTGCGGTTTCTGGCTATCTCAATCTCGATCTATTGCACCGCGCGCTATAAGCAGGCCTAGTGCCATAGCCTTTTGCTTGTACGTTTTTCGAGCAAATTCTGCTTCAATTGAAGTCGTTAGTGGTTTGCTACAGCGGGAGCTTGGGCATGGAAATTTCAGGAAGCGCCTTCAACTCGGGCATCAGCACCATTCAGTCCGGCCGGCGCCGGGTCGATCAGGCTGCGGCGGATATCGCCAGCAATGCGGTTACCCAGCCACAACAGCCGACCTCCACGCCGCCGGCCAATCAGGTCAACCCTGCGCCGAGTTCGGCCGAGCAGGCGCGTCCTGATCTGGCGGAAAGCCTGGTTGCTCTGCGCCAAGATCAGAATGAAGCAGAAGCAGAAGCAGGTGCCAAGGTGGTGAAAACCGCCGATGAAGTGCTTGGTACCCTGATCGATACAACGGCCTGAGTCGCCCGCCCCGAGCGTACTCATGCCTGGCAATGAGGCAGTAGTTGCGGGGCGAGGAGTCATTGCATGCAGATTGGCGGCGCAACGTCTTATCCTGCGCCTGCAGCAACCCTACTGCCGGCCCGGCCTCTTGCGTCCAATATTTCCCCTGATGTGTCCCCCGATATCACTCGCGCCGCTCAGGCGCCGATAACCGCTGCCCAGCCGCTGGCCGATGAGCAATCGGCCTCGTCGCGTGAAGAAGCGGATAAACCAGCCGATTCCTCTGCCAATCCCGAGCAGGCCAAGAGCCGCGAAGGCGAGTCCAGCCCGCAGCAGCAACGTCTTGAGCAACTGGAAATCGCCAAGCTGGTCAATCGTGATCAGGAAGTACGCACCCACGAGCAGGCACATGTGGCTGTCGGTGGCCGCTATGCCGGTGCGCCGAGCTACACCTATGAGCGCGGTCCGGATGGTAAGCGCTACGCGGTGGGTGGTGAGGTGAGCATCGACACCAGCCCGATCCCGAATGACCCCGAAGCGACCCTGCGCAAGATGGAAATTGTCATCCGTGCTGCACTGGCCCCTGCTGAGCCCTCGGCGCAGGACCGGCAAGTGGCCGCGCAAGCGCAGTTAAAGATGGCCGAGGCCCGTGTCGAGCTGGCGCAACAGCAGCGCAGTGAGGTGGAGGCCGCCAGTGAAGCGCGTGCCGAGCAGCGTAAAAAAGAGGACGAAGAGAAGCCTGATGAGGAGGAAAAACCCACCAAGGCTGTCCAGCAGAATCTGCCACCGCCACCTAGTCTTGAACTGTACAGGCAGCTCAGCGGTTTGCAGACGCCCGCCCCGGTTGTCGATCTGGTGACCTGAACGGCGCTTGGGGTACTTGACATTAAATAGGCATAAACGTATGTTTCAAACGCTTGTTTGATTAGCTCGGTTGCCAAGGGGCAGGCGAGCGCCGGGATTGCTCCCGAAAACGACCGAATATCCGGTCACCTACACACTAAGAATCCACCGCAGAGGTTAACCGCTATGCCTGATTACAAGGCCCCCTTGCGTGATATCCGTTTCGTACGCGACGAACTGCTCGGCTACGAAGCGCATTATCAGAGCCTGCCTGGCTGCCAGGACGCTACTCCGGACATGGTCGACGCCATCCTTGAAGAAGGCGCCAAGTTCTGTGAGCAAGTGCTGTCGCCACTGAATCGTGTAGGTGACACCGAAGGCTGCACCTGGTCTCCGGAAGGCGTGAAAACCCCTACTGGTTTTAAAGAAGCCTATCAGCAGTACGTTGAAGGCGGCTGGCCGAGCCTGGCGCACGACGTTGATCATGGCGGCCAAGGTCTGCCTGAATCGCTGGGTCTGGTGCTGAGCGAAATGGTCGGTTCTTCCAACTGGTCGTGGGGTATGTACCCAGGTCTGTCGCACGGCGCGATGAACACCATCTCCGAGCACGGCACCGACGAGCAGAAGCACACCTACCTGACCAAGCTGGTATCCGGTGAGTGGACTGGCACCATGTGCCTGACCGAGCCGCATTGCGGCACCGACCTGGGCATGCTGCGCACCAAGGCCGAGCCTCAGGCTGACGGTTCGTACAAGGTTTCCGGTACCAAGATCTTTATCTCTGCTGGCGAACACGACATGGCCGATAACATCGTCCACATCGTGCTGGCCCGTCTGCCCGACGCGCCGCAAGGCACCAAAGGCATCTCGCTGTTTATCGTGCCGAAGTTCTCAGTCAACGCTGACGGCACCGTAGGCGCGCGTAACGCTGTTTCCTGTGGCTCGATTGAGCACAAGATGGGTATCCACGGTAACGCCACTTGCGTAATGAACTTTGACGGCGCCACCGGTTATCTGATCGGCCCAGCCAACAAAGGTCTGAACTGCATGTTCACCTTTATGAACACGGCGCGCCTGGGTACTGCTCTGCAAGGTCTGGCTCACGCTGAAGTCGGCTTCCAGGGTGGTCTGAAGTACGCTCGCGAGCGTCTGCAGATGCGTTCCCTGACTGGCCCGAAAGCGCCGGACAAAGCCGCTGACCCGATCATCGTCCACCCGGACGTGCGTCGCATGCTGCTGACCATGAAAGCCTTCGCCGAAGGCAACCGTGCAATGGTGTACTTCACTGCCAAGCAGGTAGATATCGTCAAGTACAGCAAAGACGAAGCCGAGAAGAAGCAAGCAGACGCTCTGCTGGCTTTCCTTACCCCGATCGCCAAAGCATTCATGACCGAAGTCGGCTTCGAAGCGGCCAACCACGGTATCCAGATCTATGGCGGCCACGGCTTTATCGCCGAGTGGGGCATGGAGCAGAACGTTCGCGACAGCCGTATCTCCATGCTGTACGAAGGCACCACCGGTATCCAGGCACTCGACCTGCTGGGCCGTAAAGTGCTGCAGACTCAAGGCGAAGCGCTGAAAGGCTTCACCAAGATCGTGCACAAGTTCTGCCAGGCCAACGAAGCCAACGACGCTGTCAAAGCGTTCGTCGAGCCTCTGGCCAAGCTGAACAAGGAGTGGGGCGACCTGACCATGAAAGTGGGCATGGCTGCGATGAAGGACCGCGAAGAAGTCGGTGCCGCTTCGGTGGATTACCTGATGTACTCCGGCTACGTCTGCCTGGCTTACTTCTGGGCCGATATGGCGCGACTGGCTGCCGAGAAGCTGGCTGCTGGCGCTGAAGACGAAGCCTTCTACAAGGCCAAGCTGCAGACCGCTCGTTTCTACTTCGCGCGCATTCTGCCGCGTACCCGTGGCCACGTAGATGCCATGCTGTCCGGCGCCAATAACCTGATGGAAATGGACGAAGAGCACTTTGCTCTGGGCTACTAAGCCTTAGGTTCCACCGCAGGTCAAAAACCGCTGCCCTATGGGGTGGCGGTTTTTTTTATGGCCTGCCATCCATGCATCCATGTGCTCAGCCCTTTGGGGCTTGCGCGCAAAAGCGCTCCCGGCGCTTTTGTGACCCGCCATTGCTGGCAGCCTCCCTTCGGGCCGTCGCTGCGCGACGTTAACAACTATTCCAGACAGTTTTGTTGGGCGAATAAAAAGTCCCAGGTAGCTTGTCGATTTGCCTGTCAGGTTCCGTGCGCAACGCGTTCGTTACAGGCAAACTGCGCGGCGTTGCCCACTTTTTATCGCTGTGTGGAGCCCGTCTTGTCGCGTCTTGCTGCTGTGCGCTTCAGTCATTTCCTGCCTTCGCTGCTGCTTCTGTTCGGCGGTTTGCTGTTGGCGCGGTTGGCGGTGTTGAGTGAGTTTTTCACCTCGCTGTTCAACGTATTGCCGACGCTTCTGCTGTTGCTTGGAGGGGCGTTCTGCCTGGTCTATGGCCGCCAGCGCGAAGTGTTTCTGCTGTTGACGCTGTACCTCGGCTACTTCCTCCTCGATACCCAGGTTGATCATTTCCGGGCCACGGGGCAGGTACGCAGTGATGCGGCGCTGATCTTTCATCTGTGCAGCCTGTTGCTGCCACTGCTCTACAGCCTCTATGCCGCCTGGCAGGAGCGTACCCACCTGCTGCAGGATCTGATTGCCCGGGCTGCTGTTCTGCTGGCAGTCGTTGCGGTAGCGGTGGGCCTGGCGCAGCGCTTTCCGCAAGCGTTGCTGCATTGGTTATTGCGGGTGCGCTGGCCGGCGCTGCAGGTCGAGTGGCTGGCGCTGGTGCAACTGACCTACCCGGTATTTATCCTCGGCCTGATTCTGCTGCTGGTGCAGTATCTGCTTACGCCCCGGCCGTTGCATGCGGCGCAGCTGCTGGGTTTGTGCGGCCTGCTGTGGATGCTGCCGAACACTTTTATTCTGCCCAATGCGCTGAATGTGATGAGTAGCCAGATCATGCTGATTCTGGTCGCTGCCATGGCGCACGAGGCCTACCAGATGGCCTTTCGCGACGAACTCACTGGTCTGCCGGGGCGCCGCGCCTTGAATGAACGCCTGCAGCGCTTGGGCCGCAGTTATGTGATCGCCATGGCCGACGTCGATCACTTCAAGAAATTCAACGACACCCACGGTCACGATGTTGGCGATCAGGTGCTGCGTCTGGTCGCCGCCCAGCTGCGCAAGATCGGCGGTGGGGGCAAGGCCTACCGTTATGGTGGTGAGGAGTTCACACTGGTGTTCCCCGGCCGCACCCTGGAGGAGTGCCTGCCGCACCTGGAGGCGGTACGCCAGGCGGTGGAGGTCTATCGCCTGCAGCTGCGCGATAAGCAGCAACGACCCAAAGGACGACCAGCAGGGGCGCCAGCGTCGTGGCGGTGCCGCCGCCGCCGAGGTGTCGGTGACGGTGAGCATGGGCGTGGCCGAGCGCGATGAGGCATCGCGCACGCCCGAGCAGGTGATCAAGGCCGCCGATCAGGCCCTGTATGCGGCCAAGAACGCCGGGCGCAACCGGGTTTCCCGACACGGCACGACCCGTCGCGGTGCCGTGCGGGTAACCCCCAGGCTGGGCTGAGCAGGCTGCATGACAGACGTTCGGCCTGGGCCTAACGTCGCCCCAGATTAGCTCCGGATGAGGGCGGCCGCGGCCTGCAGCAGGTGCTGCAGCAGCGCCTGGGTAGCGCTGAACTGCGGGCTATGGCCACTGTCGAGACTGGCACGGTAGTGCGGCGGTAGCTGTTCCTGCATGGCGCGTTGTACGGCCAGCGGCAGGGCCTGGTCGGCGGTGCATTCCAGGTAGGCGCGGGGCAACTCGGCCCAGCGTGAACTCAGGCGCAGCTCCTGCGCCAAGGGGGCGGTGGGTTCTGCGACGAACAGCGGTTGCACCTGGGCGAAGCTGGCCGCCGGCAGGTCCTGGGCGACGGCGCGGTGCTGGTGCTCGGCGGCGATGCTGACGCTGTGTCCGTCTGCGGCGAACTGCAGATGCTCGAGCGCCACCGAGCCTTGCGCCCCGGCGGTGGCCTGGAGGAAGGAGCAACCGCTCGGCAGCATGAAGGCGCACAGGTAGATCAACCCAGAGACCTGTTCGGCATAGTCCTCGCCGGCCTGGCTGATCAGCAGGCCGGCGAAGCTGTGGCCGACCAGCACCACCGGATACTGGGCAGCGTCGATGGCCTGCTCGATGCTGGCCAGGTAGTCGGCGAAGCGGATATCGGCGGCGGCGAGGGAAGATGCCTGCGCATGCCCGGGCAGTTCGACGCAGAGCACTTCATGGCCGTGATCGCGCAGCGGCTGCAGCACCGGTTGCCAGATCCAGCTGCCGGTCCAGGCACCATGAACCAGGATATAGCTCAGCGGGTTGGATGGAGTCATGACCTTAGCCCTCCTGGCCGTTGGAGACGAGCAGGGCGAACTGGTCGGCGGCCAGGCGCCAGACGCCGTCCTCGCCGAGCTGCCAGCGCTCCTGGGTGATCACGCCGCTGCCGATGTTCATCGTCCATTCGGCGCTGAGGTCGACCTCGGTGGCGCTGAGTACCTGCAGCTTGAGCTTGTGGTAGCGCAGCTCGCGGGCGCCCTGGGCGATCAGTTCGCACCAGAACTTCTCGATCTCGGCTCGTCCGCTGCTGCGGGCCAAGGGCTCGGCGTGCATCGTGGCATCCGCGGTATAGGCGGCGGCGCAGGCCTGGCCATCCTGGCGATTGAATTGGTCGATCCAGGCCTGGCTGGCGTCGAGTACCGCGAGTGCGGCGAGGTGATGGCTGTGCATGCTGAAACTCCTGGGGGTTGAGGGCACAGACAACAGGTTACGGGTAAAGCTATATTTGATAATCCAGCCGATCTCTGAATAACTGTTTGGTAAAAATGAACAATCTGGCGGTGGTTACGCGTGCACCGGCATTCCTCGAGGTGGTCAACCAGGGCTCGTTCACCCGCGCCGCGCAGGTGTTGGGGCAGAGCAAGGCGGCGGTCAGCCAGCAGGTGTCGCAACTCGAGGCGCTCTTGGGGGTACGCCTGCTGCTGCGCAGCACCCGACGCCTGAGCCTGACCCCGGCCGGACAGCAGTTCGCCGAACGCTGCCGGGCACTGGCGCAGCTGACCCAGTTGGCCATCGACGAGCTGCAGGAGCAGGGGCGTGCGCCCAGCGGCAAGCTGACCCTGAGCCTGCCCCATGCTTTCGAGCAGGTGTTGCCGGGCATCCTCGCCGAGTACTTGCAGACTTTTCCGCAGCTGCTGCCGCAGTTGCTGGTCAGCGACGAGCGTCTGTCGTTGCTAGAACAGGGTATCGACCTGGCGATTTCGGTGGGCGAGCTGCCCGATAGCAGTGAGCGCGCCTTGCCGGTCGGCGAGTTGCGGGCGTGGCTCTGTGTGGCGCCGGCCTACCTGGCCCGCCAGGGCATGCCGGACAACCTGGAGCAGTTGCATGAGCATCGACTGATCTGCGCCCATTGGCAGCAGCAGGCCCGGGCCTGGCACCTGGTGGATGTCCATGGCGAACGGCGTCAGCTGGCGATCGCCGAGACGGCCTATGCATCCAGTCTGCAGGCGGTGCTGGCCATGGCCGAGCAAGGCTTGGGGGTGGCGTTGTTGCCGCTGTTGGTGGCCCAACCGCTGCTGCAGCAAGGGCGCTTGCAGCGTCTGTTGCCGGCGTGGCAGGCGTCGCCGCGGCCGATCTATGTACGGCATGCCTATGCGACGAACTTGCCGGCGCACCTGCGCCACTTCGTCACGCTGCTCAAGGCACGCTTGCAGGGCGTGGCGCGCGCCGCCGCCTGGCCGGCGTTGCGGTCGAGCGCTGGGGCGGTCCTAATCCCCCAGCGCTTCGGCTAGCCGCTTAGGGCTTTTGTTCGATGCCGGCCTGTACCACATGGCGGTCATTGTGGCTGCCTAGGCGCAGCACGCCGAGGTTGAACAGTTGGTCCTTCTGGGTGGCGGCATCCTGCTGCTGGGTCAGCTCGTCCTTGATGCCGAACAACAAATCCACCGGTGACTTGGACAGGTTGAGGCCGAGGTCGGCGCGGTAGTCCTTGCTGTCGAGGGCGCTGCTGCTGACAGCCGAGCCGCCGAGGTCGACTGTACCGTTACTGGCTTTGAGGGTTGCGCCATTCAGTTGGGTCGTACCGCCGACCTGTAGCTCGATCCCTTGGCTGGCGCTGATACCCGAGGCCGAGGTAACGGCATCCTTGTCGACATGGCTGACGTCCAGATACAGGGTCGGAGTGAGCGCTGCCGTGTTGCTCTTGTCACCGAACAGTACGTTGCCCACCTTGTCGGCCACTGTCTTGCCGGTACTGGTTTTGTCGTTCACCGCGTAGCTGCCTTCCTTGCTGCCGCCGAGTTTGTCCTTGAGCTTGGCCAAACCGTTGGCGGCGGCGCCGGCCTTGTCGGCCAGGTAACCCTTGGCCTGATCCGGCTTGTTGCCCAGGTTGCTGCGCGGTTCTGGGTGGACGTCGTAGCTGCCGCTGCGCGAGAGCGCGTCGGTCAGCTTGTCCTTGGCAATGCCGGCCTGGCTGACCAGGCTATCCTTGGCGTCACCCAGCTTGCCGGCGACCTTGTCCACTCCGTTTTCCAGCTTTCCGCGATGCTGGTCGAAGGCGGCTTGGCTCTTTTCCTTGAGCGGGTCGGCGAGGGGGCCTGTGGTCTTGCCGAGTTTCTCCACCAGACCGGGCTGGTTCTTCTCGCCGGCGAGGCGCAGGTCGATGCCCAGTTTGAGGCGCTGCTCGCTGTCTTTGCGGCTCTCGACGCTCAGGTTACCGCCGATCTGGCCCCCGACCCGATCCGCCTCGATGGTCGCACCGGCCAGGCGGGTATCGCCCTGACTGTTCAGCGTCACCCGCTCGGCCTGGATCTGGCTGTTGTGTTGGGTGGTGCTGTCGAGTTTGTCGACATCGATCTTGACCCTACCGTAGACGCCGTAGTTGTCCTGGTCAGTGTCCTTGCTGGCGCCCTGATTCTGATAGGTCTTGCCGCCGCTACCGCCCAGGCCGAGGCCAAGACCCCAGGTGTTGCGGTGCTCGGTTGACTGCGCCGACTCTTGCAGGATGTCACCCTGGCTGGCACTCAGGTCGACGCTCTGGGCGTTGATCCGGGTGCCTTGCAGATGCAGTGCCTGGGCGTCTGCGGCCGCCGCGCTCAGCTCGACCCGACCCTGGCTGTACAGCGTGCCGCCTTTGGCTGTCAGGCTGTTTTCCTGCACCCTGCCGATGGCGAACTGGCCGCCGACGCTGGCGCCTGAGTTGCTGGTCTCCGCCCCTTTGGTCTTGCTCGCGCCGAGGCTCAGACCACCACCGAGGTTGCTGCCTTCGGCCCGGTGGCTGTTGGTGGCTGCTTGGAAGTCCAGCTGACCGGCAGCGTTCAGGTGAACGTCCCCCACCTGCTGCTCGGCGCTACCGAACTGGCTGCCTTGCAAGTGCAGGTCGCCACCACTGTCCAGCACGCTGGGGCCGTTACCGGCGAACGTGACGACCTGGGCCTGGCTGTCCTGGCTACTCAGACGCTGGTCGTTGACCAGGAAGCTGGCCGAAACGCTGCCGCCCTTGCCGCCCGAACCCTTGCTCATGCCAGCTTGCAGGCTGGCGTCGCCCTTCAGGCTGTGACTGTCGCTGGCTTGTCGGTCGTTGGCCTGGTTCAGTACCAGGTCGCCGCCGGCTTGCAGCTGCACGCCGCCCTGGCCGCCATTGAAACGGCTGCCTTCGTAGGCACCGTCGGTGCCCAGCTGGATCTGAATACCCTGGCTACCGCTGAGGCTGCCGAGCACTGCCTTACTGTTGCTGCTGTTGCTCTCGGCAGAGCCACCAATGCCGCTGAGGCGGCCGTTGATGTCCTTGCCGGTAGTGGTGTAGACGCGCAGCGTGGTCTTCACGCTGAGGTTGTCGGCGCTCGTACTGTGGCTGTCGCTGGCGGCGTTCAGGGTATGGCTACCGGCATTGATCTGCAGCTGGCCTTGATCGGCGCGATACTGGGTGCCCTGGTCCTGTACATGTCCGGCGACGTCCAGCTGCAGCTGGGCGGCGCTAAACTGGCTGACCACGGCCGTGCTGTCTTGTTGCTGGCTATGGCTGTTCTGGTAGGCAACGTCAAGGTCGAGGCCGAGGTTGGGCTGCTCGAAGGCATCGAGCAGACCTGGCTGATAGAAGTTGCGTTGAGCCACGCCTTCTACGGCTTTCTCGATGGGCCGCGTAATACCCTTGTACTCAATGTTCGCCCCCAGATCGACGCTCCAGCCTTGCTCGTCGCGGGTGCTGCTATGGCTATTTTGTGCGGCCCGGTTATCCACCGTTCCGGCGCTGATGTGGAGGCTATCGCCAGCGACGAGTTGCGCTCCTTGGCTGGTCAGGGTGCCACTGCCGTTACCGGCATCGATGCGTAGTTGCCCGGCGGAAGCAATGCCGCTGGTCTTGGCCGTGCTGCCCGTGGCACTGCTGTCGAGCGTCTGTTGCCCACCCTCCCAGCCGCTGCCGGCGCGATCCAGTCCGCCGGTGTAGTAGAAACCCACGCCAGTGGTGTTTGGCTGCTGTCGCTGTGGCTGCTGTCCTGGGCCGCTAGCAGGTTGACGTCCTTGGCGGCCAGGCTGCGCCGCCTTGGCCGGCGCCGATCTGCGAACCCTGCAAGGTCAGCTCGGCCTGGCTCGCCAGCGCTACCGTACCGCCCTTGAGCTCGCTGCCCTGATGGCTGGTGGTGTCGCTGTTGCGGGTTTCCTCGACCTGCTCATAGCGGATGCCAGCGCGATACTGCCGCGAGCCCTTCTGCGTGTCGGTCGCGACCTGGGTTTCCTTAGCGTAGGCAGAGAAGCCGTGGCTGTCGGTGGTGACGGTGGTTTGTTCGGTGTTTTTCGCCGCCAGCACATCGATGTTGCCCACCGCATCGAGCTTGAGCTTGTCGGCGGCCTCGACCAAGGCGCCGACCACGGACAGATCGGCGGCACTCTTGAGCTGCAGGTTGCTGTCGGAGCTCAGCTCACTGAGCACCAGGGTGCTACTGGCGACCCGGCTGCGTTGCTCATCCTTGACCAGGCCGAACAGCTTGCTGTCCTTGTCATGCTGATTGCTCAAGGAGCTGTCCTGCACACCGTCGATGGTCAGGCTGCCCTGTTGGCTGATCACGCTGGCGTCGGTCTTGCCGCGCACCTGGCTGCCGCTGATGCGCACGTCGTCGGCGGCGATTAGCAGTTTGCCCTGGGCATTGACCTCGCTGCGCTGGTTGAGGGTCTGGGCCTTGTCGCCGCTGCCATTCTTGCCAAAGAAGCTGCCGCCGGTGAGGTCGCCGGAGTAGCTGCTGTTGCTGTTGCTCTGGCTGCGCGTGGCCGTGTCGATCTCGATTTTCTGCTTGCTGCCGAGGATCAGGTCGCCGCCGTTTTGCACCACGGCACCCTCCAGGCGCAGGTTGGCGCCGCTCTGGACTGCCGCGTCGCCGCCGGCCTTGAGCTGGCTGGCGATGCTGCGCTCGCTGCGGGAGCTGTTGTCCCAGTTGGCTTTCCACAGGTGCTTGCGATGGTTGCCGCGGTCACGGTGTTCGCTGATCTCGTTGGCTGCGCTAAGCGTCAGGTCGCCGCTACTGTCGACTTTGAGCTGTTTACCGGCCGTGACGCTGGAGCCTTGCAGGCGGGTGTCGGCGCCGGCCTGCAGGCTGGCATCGCGACTGGCCTTGATGGTGCTGCCGTGTTGGCGGGAGTCGCGGTCGGTGATGGTCTGGTCGTAGGTCTCGTAGGTGATGCCCCAGAACTTGTTGTTCCAGTTGTTGCGCGACTCGCGTAGCTGCTTGCTCTCCAGGCTGCTCAAGGTCAGGTTGCGCCCGGCGCTGAGTTGCACGTCGCGCCCGCTGACCTCGCTGGCGGCTAGGCCGAGGTCGGCGGCGGCCTTGAGGGCCACGTCGCCCTGGCTGCTGCGCACGTTGGCCAGGCGGCCGTTGAGGCTGTTGTCCTGGGCCGCTTGGCCGCTGATGGTCAGGTCGCCAGCCGAGCTGATGCTGACGCCGTCGCGCCCGTCGATCTGAGTCGGGCCAACCTTGACCCCGGCGCCTTCAGCGGTGCTGACGATATTGATGCGTCCGGCTTGCATGGCGCCGAACAGGCTGGCATCGATGCGCTGGCCGGTGCCAGCACTGGCCGTGGCACTGGCGTGCACCTGGCCATCGGTGTAGCCGACCTGGTTACGTCCGGCGGTCAGGTTCAGCTCATCGCGGGCGCGAATTTGCCCCTGACTATCAATTTGGGGAGCCAGCAGGTCCAGTCGACCGTCGTCGTTGCGCAGACCCCCGGCCTGGATGGTGAGCTTGCCGTTGGCATTCTGCGTGTTCAGCCCTTGCAGTTGACCGTCCTGCAGTTCGGGCTTGCCCACCACCAGGCTGGCGCGTGGCGCGTTGATAAAGCTGGCACCGTTGACGCTGATGCCATTGGGGTTGGCCAGGACATAGTCAGCGGGGCGACCGAAGATCTCCTGGGCACCGTTGATCTGCGAGGCGTTGCGGCTGATCACTTCGTTGAGGATCACGCTGGCGGCCTGGCTCTGCAGTTGCGGGTTGGCCGCCAGCTGTCCGGCCAGGATTGATTGGCCATTGCTCAAGGCGTTGTTCAGCACCAGCCCCTGACGGTCGACGTTAAAGTCGAGGAACTGGTTGTGCGACAACCCGGAGGCGTTGGGGGCGACGATGTTGATCACCGGTACGCCTTGCTGGTTGTGAATCTGCGGCGTGCCGCCGGGGCCGTTAGCGGCAGCCAGGCCGGCGGCGAAGGCCGGTTGCAGCGATTGAAACAGCATTAGGCCGGCGATGGACCAGCGCAGCCTGCCTCTGGGCGAGAGCAGAAATACTTCCGTGTTGTTGGGCATAAACACCTTCATTTTGTGGAGATGAATAGGAGTGCGCGTCTTCGTATGGCCGCAGGCTTCGCGCGTAGACCCGCAGTTCTGTCGGGCGATGAGCTAGAGCGACAGGCTCAGGCGCATCAGCCAGATTTCTGGTTCGTGAGAGAAGGTTTGCGGGCGGCGCAGGCTGCGCTGGTAATCCAGGTCCAGCCGCAGGTCGTGCCAGTTCAGGCTCAGGCCGGCACTGGCGCCGGCCAGCTGCTCCGGAGCGACGCCGTGATCGGCCTTGACCCAACCGCCATCCAGGCCCAGGCGCGGTGTTAGCAGCAGCCCATGCTCGAGCTGTCGTGGCAGCCGCAGGGTGTTGCGCCAGATGGCCGCGCTGGCGCCGGAGGCCGAGTTGCGGCGAAATCCCCGTACCGCCGAGTCGTCGCTGGCCAGGACTTGCTCGATGGCCGGCAGTGGGTCGGGGCTGTACTGCAGCGATAACTGGCTGTGCCACTGCCAGGGCTGAGTGGCGAACAGGCCATTGCGCCATTGACCGAGGCTGGCGCGCCATTTGCGAAATTGCGGGCGTGGCAGGTCGTCGAACAGGCGTTCATCGTCGCGATCGGCACCGAACCAGGTCAGGCCTTGGGCATAGCCGAGATCAAGGTTCCACGTGGCGTTGTCGAGCCAGAATAGGCTGACTCCGGCCTCGGCCACGGTCAGGGTCGGGCTCTGGATCTGCAAGCGCTGGTTGAGGAACAGACTTTCGACACGCTTGTGCGCGAGCTGCAGGTTGCCGCTCAACTGATGGCGCTGGCCGCGCCACAGAACGCGGTCCAGACGCAGGCTGAACTGGTCGGTGCGGCCCTCGCTGTCCACGGTCTGCTGGCTCAGGTGCACCGGCGCCCAGTATTCGGCGCGGCTGGCGAATAGAGCCAGGTTCCAGTAGCCATAAGGCACGCTGTAGTAAAGGCTGCGACTGCGACTGCGACTGCGACTGCGACTGCGACTGCGACTGCGACTGCGACTGCGACTGCGACTGCGACTGCGACTGAAGCGGGCGTCGCTGTTGAGCGTGTCGCTCAGGCTCAGATTGAAGTAGTCGTTGAGCTCCAGTGGGCTGTCCAGGCTCAGACTGAGCGTGGCGCGGTCGCGCCCGGTGCTGGCGCTGCCGAGGTTGTCCAGACCGACATCCAGCCCCCAGCGTTTCATCAGGGCGCGTGGGCGGATGATGATGCGCGAGCCGCCTTGCAGCGTGCCGGGGGCGATGTCGGCTGTGAGATCGAAGGCGCGCAGACGATTGAGCTGGTCGAGGCCCTGTTCCAAATCGCGCAGATTCAGCGGCTTGCCGAGCATGCCGGGGAAGGCGCCACGCAGTGACACCGCTAGCGTTTGGTCGGCCAGTTCGATGGATTCGACGAAACCCTCTTCGACCAGAATATCCAGCGACTGACCGGCTGCCGGAGGGCTGCTGAGGTAAGGGCGGCTGGCGATATAACCGGCCTCGACATACGCCTGTGTGATGGTACTGAGCAACTGGTTGATCTGCCCGACGCCCATGCAGGGGGCGATCAGCGGTTGCAGTCGCGCATCCAGCTCGGAGCGCTCAAGCAGGGTGACACCGCCAATTCGGGTACCACTCAAGTGCCAGCACTGGCTGTCTTGCTCGGCGTTCGTTGGCTGTGCCTGTACGGCGCTGTCGGTGGAAAAAGCGCCACGTTCGAGCTGGCGCTGGCGCTGCTGCTGTTGCAGTTGTCTGAGTTCGTGCTGTTGCAGTTGCTGCTGACGCAAGCCCTCAGTGTTCTGGGCAGGAGCTTCTGCCGCATACAGCTGTGGGCTGGCGGCTAGCCACAAATTACAGAGCAGAGGCAGGTGCAAACGCAAACGGCAGGCGCCAAGAAAAGCTTTAAACACGCATACATCCTTGTCGTAATTGGTTAAGCGGCGAAACGCTGACAATTGATGGATGGCAAACACTAATCTGGACTAGGCCAGTATTACCCCGTGCTTAAGTAGAGTTGACGTGAGCCTGGTTGTTACATCACGAAAGCTGCTCGAGGGGGGATTCCTGAAAAATGAGAACTGTTTGGCGTATTCCAGGCCTGCTTATGGGAAGTTATCCCGCTGGCTTAAGCGGGCCTCGCCGACATGTGTCGCCAAACTCAGAATTGGGGCGGTGGAGTGGCGTTGCTTCTGGCGAGCGGTAGTTAGCTCAGGGGCTGTGAGGTATCGGTGCTGCGGGTTTTGATACTGCTTGTGAATTAGTGGTCACAACGCGACCCTATGTGTCTGAAAAGTTGTTCGGGTAAACTCAAAACACTTCTGTATACCTGTTGGTTCGTTCGAGGATTGCCCCATGGCTGACTACAATGCTCCCCTGCGCGATATGCGCTTCGTGCTCAATGAAGTGTTTGAAGTTTCCAAGCTGTGGGCGCAATTGCCGGCCCTGGCTGAAGTGGTCGATGAAGACACTGCAGCGGCGATTCTCGAAGAAGCCGGCAAGGTCACCGGCGGCGTGATCGCCCCGCTGAACCGCAGAGGCGACGAAGAAGGCTGCTCCTGGACTGACGGCGGGGTGAAAACCCCAGCCGGCTTCCCGCAGGCCTATCAGACCTATGCCGAAGGCGGCTGGGTAGGCGTGGGCGGCGACCCGGTATTCGGTGGCATGGGTATGCCCAAGGTGATCTCTGCCCAGGTCGAGGAAATGGTCAACTCGGCCAACCTGTCGTTCGGCCTGTACCCGATGCTGACCGCCGGTGCCTGTCTGTCGATCAACGCCCACGCCAGCGAAGAGCTGAAAGAAAAATACCTGCCGAACATGTACTCCGGTGTTTGGGCCGGCTCCATGTGCCTGACCGAACCGCATGCCGGCACCGACCTGGGTATTATTCGCACCAAAGCCGAGCCGCAAGCTGATGGCAGCTTCAAGATCACCGGCACCAAGATCTTTATCACTGGTGGTGAGCACGACCTGACCGAGAACATCATCCACTTGGTATTGGCCAAGCTGCCGGACGCACCGGCTGGCCCGAAAGGCATCTCGCTGTTCCTGGTGCCGAAAGTCATGGTCAATGCCGACGGTTCGCTGGGCGAGAAAAACTCGCTGTCCTGCGGCTCCATCGAACACAAGATGGGCATCAAGGCCTCTGCCACCTGCGTGATGAACTTCGACGGCGCCACCGGTTGGATCGTCGATGCGCCAAACAAAGGCCTCGCTGCCATGTTCACCATGATGAACTACGAGCGTCTGGGCGTGGGCATCCAGGGCCTGTCCCTGGGTGAGCGCAGCTACCAGAACGCCGTGGAATACGCCCGCGACCGTATCCAGAGCCGTGCGCCGACCGGCCCGGTGGCGAAAGACAAAGCCGCCGACCCGATCATCGTGCACCCGGACGTGCGTCGCATGCTGCTGACCATGAAAGCGCTGAACGAGGGCGGCCGTGCCTTCTCCAGCTACGTGGCCATGCAGCTGGACACTGCCAAGTTCAGTGAAGACGCCGCCACCCGCATGCGTGCGGAAGAGCTGGTTGCCCTGCTGACCCCGGTGGCCAAGGCCTTCCTCACCGATATGGCGCTGGAAACCACCGTACACGGCCAGCAGATCTTCGGCGGCCACGGCTTTATCCGCGAGTGGGGCCAGGAGCAGCTGATTCGCGACTGCCGCATCACCCAGATCTACGAAGGCACCAACGGCATCCAGGCGCTCGACCTGGTCGGCCGCAAGGTGGTCGGCAGCGGCGGTGCGTTCTACAAGCACTTCGCCGAAGAGATCAAGGCCTTTACCGACAGCGCCGACACCTCCCTGGCCGAGTTCGTCAATCCGCTGAAAGACGCCATCGCCAACCTGGAGCTGATGACCAGCGACCTGCTGGAGCGCGCCAAGGCCAACCCGAACGAAGTCGGCGCTGCCTCGGTCGAGTACCTGCAGGTGTTCGGCTACACCGCCTACGCCTACATGTGGGCCCTGATGGCGCGCACCGCGCTGGCCAAGCAGGACCAGGATGAGTTCTACGTGAGTAAACTGGGTACCGCGCGTTTCTTCTTCGCCCGCCTGCTGCCGCGTATCCACTCGCTGACTGCATCGGTCAAGGCCGGTAGCGAGAGCCTGTATCTGCTGGATGCTGCGCAGTTCTAAAACTGGCGCTGCAAAAACAAAAAGCCCCGGCCTAAACAGTCGGGGCTTTTTTCTGACTATGTATCAAGTCCGCGTTGTATTGGCCGCAGTGGGTCGGGTGCGCCGTGCGCGCGGCGCACCCTACGACGTCGCGCGCCATCACGCTTAAGCGCCGAAGCCCAGCGCAACATAGCCCTGGTGCCCTCTACGCCGCACCGCTTATAGGCGGAAGCTGCCCATCTGCGTGGCCAGGTTGTCGGACAGCTTGCGCAGGGTCTTGCAGTCCTCCTGGCAGTGCTTGGCCTCATCGGTGGTCGAGTGGGCAATATCGGCAATGCCCTGGACGTTGCGGTTGATTTCCTCGGTCACCGATGACTGCTCCTCGGTGGCGGTAGCCACCTGGGTGTTCATATCGCTGATGTGTTCGATCTGCTGGGAAATGGTCTGTAACGACTGTTGGGTGTGCTGGCTTTCCTCGACCCCGGTAGTGGTCGCGGTTTGCCCGGCCTGCATGGAGGCCACCGCCGTCTCCGCGCCACGTTTGAGTCTCTCGATCATCTGTTGGATCTCGTCGGTGGAGCCCTGAGTGCGTCCGGCCAGGGTGCGTACCTCATCGGCCACCACGGCGAAGCCGCGACCCATTTCACCGGCGCGCGCCGCTTCGATGGCGGCGTTCAGGGCCAGCAGGTTGGTCTGCTCGGAAATTCCGCGAATCACCGACAGCACCTGGTCGATGGAGCCGATCTGCGCGGCCAGTTCGGTCACCGCCTGGGCCGCCGAGCCTATGTCGTCGGCCATTTGCTTGATGTGTTGCACCGAGTCGTTGACCACCCGGTCGGCCAGATGGGCCTCATCCTGGGCGCTCTTCGAGGCATGCGCCGCGCTGCTGGCGTTGTGCGCGATCTCCTGCACGGTCAGGCCCATCTCATGCACGGCGGTGGCCACCAGGTCGGTCATCTGGTTCTGCTGGGCGGCGCGGCTTACCGTGTTGTCGACCATCTCGGAGACCTCGGCCACCGCGCTGTGCAGACGGGCGCTGCTGTCGAGGGCGTCACCTATGAGTTTTTTCAGCCGGTCGGTCATCCGTTGCACGTTGCCCAAGGCGCTGTCCGGCTGCGCTGGGGGGATGGTTACACCGAGGTTGCCGGCGGCCAGTTCATTGAGCACCTGGTCCAGCACCGCAGGTTTGGCGCCCAGCTGGTTGATGGTCTGGCTACGGCCGAGATGGATCAACAGGATAATTTCGCCGATCAGGGCGACCAATACCGCGACGAACAAGTTTTGCCCTTGGCTCAAGGCCTGATCGGCCTGGCGCACTTCGGCGGTGGTGCGCTTTTCGACCAGGGCGAAGAAGTCATCCACCGGCTGCATGATCTTGGCTTTGTAGTTGTGGTAGTCCTTGCCATGCACCAGGTTGCGCGCCAGCTCCAGGTCGGGTGAACCGTCGACGCTGTAGTTGCCCTGGGCATCTGTGAACTTGCCCTTGACCGCGTTCATCGCCTTGACTTCGAGCTGTACCAGGCCGTCGGAATTGGCCTGGGCCTGCTGCAACTTGGCAAACTCGTCTTCGGTAAAGCCGGCCTGGCGCATCAGGTCGGCCAGGGCCACGGTTTCGCCGTCCGGCCGTGGTTTGCTGTTGCCGGCGGCGACGAAGTCCCAGTAGATCCGGTGGTAGCTCTGCGGGCGCGGCGCCTTGCCGTTGCGGATATCGAGTATCTGCAAGTACTCACGCTCGTACTCGGGGTCGGTGCTGACCACATAGGTGCGACCCAGGCGGGTCAGGTCGTCGGAGCTCTGGCGCAACTCATCGGCCAGCAGGTAGGAGGCGTAGCGGTTGTCGCCGACCTGACGCAGCTCGGACGCCGCCTGTTTCATCGCGAAGAAGGTATAGAGCAGGGCCAGAAAGGTGGCCGCTATAACCAGCAGCAAGGCGGGAATGGCCTTAGACAGGGTGGCATTGTTCATGGGCATCAGACCTCTGGGATGGGTGAGCCATGGTGCGCCATAGGCCAGCCGCGAAGCGGTGTAGAGCGTGCAGCGGTTAGTACACTGTCCCTGTTTATAGTTGTGGCTGTGTCGCCTTACCGTCAGAGCTGGCTAAGGTTCCCGAGCCGGCGTTGAAGCCGATTCGTGCCATGGTGACTCGTCTACCTGGCTGCGCAGTAGTGGTTGGCGTCGGCAGGGCAGGGGCGATGGACTGGCCGTTGCTCCCTGTTAGTTGAGGCTAGCCTAGCTACGGCGACTGACAAGGTAGCTGGGCGAAAGACGGCCGGCCTCTGGTCGCTAGCGCGGTAGCGGACTCAACCTGGCCAGCAGCAGGTTGCACTGGCCGTCGGTTCGCAGTTGGTAGGGGCCGGGCTCTTGCTCCAGCAGCAGGCCTTGGCCTGCGCCGAACCGCCATTGCTTGCCGCTTGGCAGGCCGCAGTGCAGCGCCTGTCCCTGCTGACAGT
This sequence comes from Pseudomonas anguilliseptica, assembly GCF_900105355.1. Lineage (NCBI taxonomy): Bacteria > Pseudomonadati > Pseudomonadota > Gammaproteobacteria > Pseudomonadales > Pseudomonadaceae > Pseudomonas > Pseudomonas anguilliseptica. Next base: position 1,108,081 of record NZ_FNSC01000001.1, on the reverse strand, counting down.
AGATAAACAGCACAGCGGCTGCCTGGATCTGTAGTGCCCCCTGCAGCGTCAACTGCTCTAGGTGCTGCCGCCAGCGCTCGCGCCGACTCATCAGATTGAAGTCGTACACGGCGCCGTCGAGCAGCTCGGCCTGGACCTGCAGTTCACCGGCAAAGGCCAGCACTGGGTTGTGGCGGTCCAGGCGCAGGCTCTCCGGTCCGGGCAGGTTCAGCTGCAAGCCGGCGCCTTCGAGCAGTGCCAGGCTGCGGTCGACGCCGGGAAACAGGGAGAAGGCCCCGGCCTGCTCCACCCGGGCACTGCTGATGCGCCAGTCGAAGTCCTCCACGCTGGCCCCTGGCGGGGCTATGGCCAACTCCAGGGTGACCCCGGCGCCATTCTTCCAGGGCAGTTGGCGGGCGGTGCGGCTGTCGATCATGCGTACGCTCATGGCGGTTCCTAGTGGATCCAGTGTATTTGTATATACATAATCTAGGGCGAAGCCTGAGGGGTTAGGGTAGAAGTTTTTTATTTGAGAGTCGTGCAAGGTTTAGTGTAAATCGTATAAGTGCTCAGTAAATATAATTGAATCAGTCAGTTGCAGGCGTATTTGTGTCGCTTATGACTGTCGCTAGCAGGGCAGGTGAGCTGTCGTCTGGGGTTGACGGGCTGGGACTCTACTTCTATTGTATATACAAATTGTTTGCGGAGAGTCTCATGCCTATGTCTGCCCCGCGCCTGTTATGGCGCGATCTCTGTGTGTTTGATGGCTTGCAGGTCGTGCCTGAGCCTATGACGCTGCTGGTCGAGGCGGGCAGGGTGACGGGCCTGTGGCCGGCCAGGGCGTTTCCCGAAGCACTGGCCCAGGGCGCGCAGGAAGCCGGGCGCGGCGGAGTAATGACCCCGGGTCTGGTGGATTGCCACAGCCATCTGGTGTACGCCGGCAATCGCGCCGCCGAGTTCGAGCAGCGCCTGGAAGGGGTCAGCTACGCCGAGATCGCCAAGGCCGGTGGCGGCATCCTCAGCACCGTGCGCGCCACCCGTGCGGCCAGCGAGGACGAGTTGCTGGCGCAGAGTCTGCCGCGCTTGCAGGCGCTGTTGGACGACGGCGTGACCACCCTGGAAATCAAATCCGGCTATGGCCTGACCCTCGCCGATGAATTGAAGATGCTGCGAGTGGCACGCCGCCTTGGCGAGCTGCTGCCGCTGCGTATCACCACCACCCTGCTGGCGGCCCACGCCCTGCCGCCGGAGTTCGCCGGTGACAGCGACGGCTATATCGAGCTGGTGTGCAACCAGATAATCCCGGCTGCGGCCGCCGAGGGCCTGGCCGATGCGGTGGATGTGTTCTGCGAACATATAGGCTTTAGCCCGGCGCAGTGCGAGTTGGTGTTCCAGGCCGCGCAGCGCCACGGCCTGGCGCTCAAGGCGCATGCCGAGCAGTTGTCCAACCTGGGCGGCAGCGCCCTGGTGGCGCGCTATCGGGGCCTCTCGGCCGACCATATCGAGTTTCTCGACGAGGCCGGGGTGCAGGCCATGGCCGCCGCCGGCACGGTGGCCGTGCTGCTACCCGGGGCCTTCCACTGCCTGCGCGAGACCCAGTTGCCGCCCATCGAGCTGCTGCGTCAGCACAAGGTGCCGATGGCCTTGGCCAGCGATGCCAACCCCGGCACCTCGCCGATCTGCTTTCCGACCCTGTGCCTCAACCTGGCCTGCACTCTGTTCCGTTTGACCCCGCGCGAAGCACTGGCCGGTATGACCGCCCACGCCGCCCGTGCCCTCGGCCGCCCAGATCTCGGGCGGATCGAGGTTGGGGCCCCCGCCGATCTGTGCCTGTGGGATGTGCAGCAACCTGCCGAACTGGCCTATGCGGTCCAGCCGGGCCGGCTGCGTCAGCGCATCTTCAACGGCGCCATTAGCTACCGCAAAGAGGCCAACACCTATGCACGCTGATCGCAATTCCATGCAGCTCTGGCAGGGCCGGATCGACCCGGAAGCTGACAGCCCGCGCTGGCATCAGCGCATTCAGGAACTGAGCGCCGACAGCCTGCCTGGCGTGGCGCTGCTCGGTTTTGCCAGCGACGAAGGCGTGCGGCGCAACCATGGCCGCGTCGGCGCGGTGAATGGGCCGTTGGCCATGCGCAAGGCGTTGGCCAACCTGGCCTGGCATCGCCAGGGTGCCGCTTATGACGCTGGTGATGTGGTTTGCGCCGATGGCGATCTGGAAAGCGCCCAGACTCGCCTTGGCCACAACGTCTGTGCGCTGCTGGATGCCGGGCATCTGCCGGTCGTTCTTGGCGGCGGCCACGAGGTGGCTTTCGGTAGCTGGCAGGGCATCGCCGAGCACTTAGCTGGCGGAACCCCACGGATGGCCGCCCCACGTATCGGCATTATCAACTTCGATGCGCACTTCGATCTACGCGACCCGGCCCATGCCCGCTCTTCCGGCACGCCTTTCGCGCAGATCGCCGAGCAGTGCGCCGTACGTGGCTGGCCGTTCGCCTATGCCTGCCTCGGCGTCAGCCGCGCCAGCAATACCCGCGCCTTGTTCCAGCGCGCCGCCGAACTGGACGTGCAGGTGCGCGAGGATCGCGAGATCCGCGAAGGCAGCCTGGCGGCCATCAGCGCCGAGCTGTCGGCCTTTATCGCCGCCTGCGATGCCATCTACCTGACCATCGATATCGATGTGCTGCCGGCCTGCGAGGCACCCGGCGTCAGCGCCCCGGCAGCCCGTGGCGTGCCGCTGGCGCTGCTCGAACCGCTGCTGGAAACCGTGCGCGACAGCGGCAAGTTGCGCCTGATGGACCTGGCCGAACTCAATCCCGAACACGATATCGACAGCCGCACCGCCAAGGTCGCGGCGCGGCTGATCCATCTGTTGACCCTGACCGGCTAAGCGCTACTTGGCCACTTCCCTGACAACAATAAATACAGAGGAATGCACAGATGACACCTTTCACCCAGCACCGCCGCGGCGGCAGCCAGGCAGCCCGTGTGTTGCGCGCGGAGAGCCGTCATGTCTGAACAACTTACGGCGTTCGCCAGCGTGTCCAAAGGCCGTGCCCTGGTCCGGTTGCTCGGCTACAGCCTTATTGGCCTGTTGATCTTCTTTGTGCCGTTCGAGATCGGTGAGCGCAGCACCATCCTCCTCGACCATGCCGCCAGCGCCCTGCAAACCCATGCACGGCCGCTGGTGATCGCCATTGCCATGCTGTTTATGCTCTACGGTGCGCTGCAGCCCTGGCTTAGCGGCAGCTGGCGCGGCGACCTGACGCGCATCGTATTCAGCGTGCTCAAAGTGTTCGGTCTGCTGATTGGCGTGGCCTATCTGTTGCGTGTCGGGCCGGAGACCTTGTACCAGCCGGGCATGCTGCCGTTCCTATTCGACAAGCTGGTGCTCAGCCTGGCGCTGATCGTGCCGCTGGGTGCCCTGGCCCTGGTGTTTCTGATCGGCTTCGGCCTGTTGGAGCTGGTCGGTGTATTGATGCAGCCGGTGATGCGGCCGATCTGGCGCATGCCGGGCAAGTCGGCCATCGATGCGGTGGCCTCGTTCGTCGGCAGCTACTCGGTGGGCCTGCTGATCACCGACCGCATGTACCAGCAGGGCCACTACAGCGTGCGCGAGGCGGCGATCATCGCCACCGGCTTCTCCACGGTGTCGGCGCCTTTTATGGTGATCATCGCCAAGACCCTCGGCCTGATGGAAATCTGGAACCTGTACTTCTGGAGCGCGATGCTGGTGACCTTCAGCGTCACCGCCGTCAGCGCGCGTATCTATCCGCTGTCACGCCTGCCCAGTGAAAGCCGTCCAGAGCCGCAGCTGCAACTGGGTGAAGGCCGTATCGCCAGTGCCTGGCGTGCCGGGCTGAGCCAGGCGGCCAGTGCGCCCTCGCTGCTCAGCGCGCTGCGCGAGACCTTTGTCGACGGCCTGCGCATGACTGCGGCGATCCTGCCGAGCATTCTCGCGGTCGGCCTGCTTGGTTTGCTTGCCGCCAAGTACACCCCGGTCTTCGATGCCCTTGGCGTGTTGTTTTACCCGCTGACCTGGCTGTTCGGCCTGAACGAGCCGATGCAGGTGGCCCGCGCCATTTCTTCCGGCCTGGCGGAGATGTTCCTGCCCGCCATGTTGCTGAAAGACGCCGACATGCTGGTCAAGTTCGTCACCGCCATCGTCTCGGTGAGCAGCGTGCTGTTTCTCTCCGCCTCGATTCCCTGCGTGCTGGCCACGCGAATACCCCTACGTCTGCGCGACCTGTTGCTGGTCTGGCTGCAGCGCACGTTCTTAAGCCTGTTGTTCAGCATTCCGCTGGGCTATCTGGCGCACTATATGGGCTGGCTGTAAGCAGCCGCCCGTTGTTCATGACTCACATCTGGCTGAACTACAGGAGCCTGCCATGACCCGTTTCCGCGATACCGAAATCCGCGCCGCCCGTGGCACCACGCTGACCGCCAAGAGCTGGCTGACCGAAGCGCCGCTGCGCATGCTGATGAACAATCTCGACCCGGAAGTGGCCGAGAACCCCAAGGAGCTGGTGGTGTATGGTGGCATCGGCCGCGCCGCGCGCAACTGGGAATGCTATGACAAGATCGTCGAGGTGCTGACCCGCCTGGAAGACAACCAGACCCTGCTGATCCAGTCCGGCAAGCCGGTGGGCGTGTTCGAGACCCACAAGGACGCGCCGCGGGTGCTGCTGGCCAACTCCAACTTGGTGCCGCACTGGGCCACCTGGGAGCACTTCAACGAGCTGGATGCCAAGGGCCTGGCCATGTACGGCCAGATGACCGCCGGCAGCTGGATCTATATCGGCAGCCAGGGCATCGTCCAGGGCACCTATGAAACCTTCGTCGAGGCCGGTCGCCAGCACTACGGCGGCGACCTCAAGGGCCGTTGGGTTCTGACCGCGGGCCTGGGCGGCATGGGCGGCGCGCAGCCACTGGCGGCAACCCTGGCCGGCGCCTGCTCGCTGAATATCGAATGTCAGCAGAGCCGCATCGATTTCCGCCTGAAGACCCGCTACGTCGATGAGCAGGCCACTGACCTCAATGACGCCCTGGCGCGTATCGACAAGTACACCGGCGAAGGTAAGGCCATCTCCATCGCTCTGTGCGGCAATGCTGCGGAGATTCTGCCGGAGCTGGTCAAGCGCGGTGTGCACCCGGATATGGTCACCGACCAGACCAGCGCCCACGATCCGCGCCACGGCTACCTGCCAATCGGCTGGAGCTGGGACGAGTACGTGGCCCGCGGCAAGACCGAGGAGGCCGTGGTGGTCAAGGCTGCCAAGCAGTCCATGGCCGTGCATGTGCGCGCCATGCTGGCCTTCCAGCAGATGGGCGTGCCGACCTTCGACTACGGCAACAATATCCGCCAGATGGCCCTGCAGGAGGGGGTCGATAACGCCTTCGACTTCCCCGGTTTCGTCCCGGCCTATATCCGTCCGCTGTTCTGCCAGGGCATCGGCCCGTTTCGCTGGGTGGCGCTGTCCGGCGACCCTGAGGACATCTACAAGACCGATGCGAAAGTGAAAGAGTTGATCCCGGACGACGCCCACCTGCACAACTGGCTGGACATGGCCCGCGAGCGCATCAGCTTCCAGGGCCTGCCGGCGCGGATCTGCTGGGTCGGTCTGAAGGACCGCGCGCGCCTGGCCCAGGCCTTCAACGACATGGTCGCCAGCGGCGAGCTGAAAGCGCCGATCGTCATCGGTCGCGACCACCTGGACTCCGGCTCGGTGGCCAGCCCCAACCGTGAAACCGAGTCGATGATGGATGGTTCCGATGCCGTCTCCGATTGGCCGCTGCTCAACGCCCTGCTGAATACCGCAGGTGGTGCGACCTGGGTCTCGCTGCATCATGGTGGCGGCGTCGGAATGGGCTACTCGCAGCATTCCGGGGTGGTGATAGTCGCCGACGGCACCCCGCAAGCCCGCGCCCGTCTCGGCCGCGTATTGCGCAACGACCCAGGCACCGGGGTGATGCGCCACGCCGATGCCGGATATGAGATTGCCGTAGAGTGCGCTCGCGAGCAGGGCCTTGACCTGCCAATGATCGCCGCTACCCAAGGAGCCCAAGCATGAGCCTGTTCACCCTGCACCCCGGCCAGTTGACCCTGGCCCAGCTGCGCGCCGCCTACCAGGCACCGCTGCGCCTGAACCTGGCAGCGTCGGCCTACCCGGCCATTGAGGCCAGTGTGGCTTGTGTCAACGGCATCATCGCCGAAGGCCGCACCGCCTACGGCATCAATACCGGTTTCGGCCTGCTGGCCTCGACCCGCATCGCCACCGAGGACCTGGAAAAATTGCAGCGCTCCCTGGTGCTGTCGCACGCCGCGGGCATCGGCGAGCCGCTGGACGACGCCATGGTGCGGCTGATCATGTTGCTGAAGGTCAACAGCCTGGCGCGCGGTTTCTCTGGCATTCGCCGGCAGGTGGTCGAGGCGCTGATCGCCCTGATCAATGCCGAGGTTTACCCGCATATCCCCGTCAAAGGCTCGGTCGGTGCCTCCGGCGACCTCGCGCCACTGGCGCATATGTCGCTGGTACTGCTCGGCGAAAGCCAGGCGCGGCACAAGGGCCAGTGGCTGCCGGCCACCGAAGCGCTGGCCATCGCCGGTTTGCAGCCAATGACCCTGGCCGCCAAGGAAGGTCTGGCGCTGCTTAACGGCACCCAGGTGTCCACGGCCTATGCCTTGCGCGGGTTGTTCGAGGCCGAAGACTTGTTCGCTGCGGCCACCGTCTGCGGCGGCCTGACTGTCGAGGCTGCCTTGGGTTCGCGTGCGCCGTTTGATGCGCGCATCCATGCTGCGCGTGGTCAGCGCGGGCAGATCGACGCGGCGGCGGTTTATCGTCATTTGCTGGGTGACAGCAGCGAAGTGGGCCGCTCTCACGAAGCCTGCGACAAGGTACAGGATCCGTACTCGTTGCGTTGCCAGCCGCAGGTGATGGGCGCCTGCCTGACTCAGTTGCGCCAGGCCGCTGAGGTGCTGGCGGTGGAAGCCAACGCGGTCTCGGATAACCCGCTGGTGTTCGCTGCCGAAGGCGAGGTGATTTCCGGTGGCAACTTCCACGCCGAGCCGGTGGCCATGGCCGCCGACAATATCGCCCTGGCCATTGCCGAGATCGCCTCGCTGAGCGAACGGCGTACTTCGCTGATGATGGACAAACATATGTCGCAGCTGCCGCCGTTTCTGGTGGCCAATGGCGGGGTGAATTCCGGCTTTATGATCGCCCAGGTCACCGCCGCCGCCCTGGCCAGCGAAAACAAGGCCCTGGCCCATCCGCACAGCGTCGACAGCCTGCCAACTTCGGCCAACCAGGAAGATCACGTGTCCATGGCCCCGGCCGCCGGCAAGCGCCTGTGGGAGATGGCCGCCAACACCCGGGGCGTGCTGGCCATCGAATGGCTGGGCGCCTGCCAGGGCCTGGACTTCCGCGAAGGGCTGAAAAGCTCGCCGTTGCTGGAACAGGCGCGTCAGGCCCTGCGTGCGCAGGTGCCGTATTACGTGGAAGACCGCTTCTTCGCCCCGGATATCGAAGCGGCTAATGCCTTGCTCGCCGAGCGTGTGTTGACCCCGTTGTTGCCGAACGGGGTATTGCCATCGCTGGCGTGAACCGTGCGGCCCTTTCCATGGTGGGAGAGGGCAGGTAAGCCGGTTATTATCCGCGCACCGGGACCACTCCAAGGAGCCGCTGTGAGCAGTACAACCCCGCGCTACAAGGCGATTGAAGCGTTCCTGCTGGAGCGCATCCACAGCGGCGCTTATCCGGTCAATCATCAGATTCCGCCGGAAGAGCAGCTTGCGCGGGATTTCGGGGTCAGCCGGATGACCGCTAACAAGGCCATTCGCGACCTGGTGCAGAAGGGCTACCTGCTGCGCCAGGCTGGGCTGGGCACCTTCGTCACCGACCGCAAGGCCGAATCATCGCTGCATGAAGTGCTGAATATCGCCAATGAAGTGCGCGGCCGTGGGCATGCCTACAGCAATGACATCATTCGCTGTGAGGCGCTGGCGGCGGATGATGAGGTGGCGCTGCGTCTGGGCCTGCGGCTGGGCGCGGAGGTGTTTCACAGCATTCTGGTGCACCGTGAGGATGGCGTGCCGATCCAGCTGGAAGACCGCTTCGTCAATCCGCGCTGGGTGCCGCATTACCTGGACAGTGATTTCTCTCGGCAGACACCCAACGAGGTGCTGGTCAGCAGCTGCCCGATTTCCGATGTCGAGCATGTGGTCGAGGCGGTGTTGGTCGATCAGCAGGTGGCCGACTGGCTGGCTATCGAAGTGGCCGCGCCATGCCTGAGCGTGATCCGGCGAACCTGGTCGGATGAGCATCTAATCAGCTACGCCCGGCTGATCCATCCAGGCGATCGCTATAAGCTGCGTTCATCGCACAAGCCACGCCGCTCATAGCCTGTTAAGGCCTGCTGCGCGTCGGCCCTGCGGCGTTAAAAACAGGCTCGGAATGCTCATGTACAACTCGTACACTCCGCTTCCTCGCCTGTTTTTGCCTTGCATGTCTCTAGCTCGCTAGACCTTAAACAGGCTCTGCATGAAATCGATCAGTTATTGATCTGCTGCTCGGCCAGTTCGGGGTTGTCGATAAAGCGGTTGCGGGTGCCTTGCAGGCCGGCAATCTTGTCGTTGCGCGCCTTTTCTTCGGCGTCCGGCGGGTCCATCTGGTGCCACTTCTTGTACACCTGCACCTGGCCGACGATGGGCAGGTCGTACTCGACATGCATATAGAAGATCGCTCGTGCCACGTTGCCCTTGGCCTCATCGCGCGGTTCCACTAGCTGGAAGCTGGTTTTCATGTCGCAGCCGATGTCGGCGAACTTGCTCGGTACGCTGTCATCCAGATCGCCGAACTGCGCATTGCGCCGCACCAGCTCGACGCGGGTTAGTGCCGGGTAAAGGTTGTGCAGGTCGGCGGCCATATAGACGTAGCGCGGATTCATGATCCCGCACTGGCGGTCAGTGACGCAGCGCAGCGCGCTTTTCAGTTGTTTGCTGCTGTAGATCGGGCTGGCCTTGAGCTGGCCGCTTTCTTCAGTGAACTCTTTACCGCAGTACAGCGTGCTGCCGCCCTGGCCGTAAAGTTGGCTCCAGAACAGTTGCACGGCGGCTTTGGGATCGGAAAGCTGGTTCTGCCCGTTGGCCAGGGTGGGTAGGCTGATGCTGGCTGTCAGGCAGCCGATGGCAATAAGCAATGAGCGCATGTGTGGCCCCAATGACCGCCGTTGACGGGGCCTGTTGTTTTTGTAAGGCAAGATCGAGTCTAACAAGACCTGCGTCACAAAATAAAGCCGAGCGTTTGCTTGGTTTTACTCGCAAAGGTGCTTTGTAGGCTATGGCTTACACGGCGTGCTGCAGATCGCCACTATGCCGGGTACCGGCCGGCGACTAATCTGCTTCCCATGGACGTCGCGCAGGAAGCGCACTTTAGCAACAAGGATACGTGGGACAGCTGCCAGGACGGCAAGCAGATCAAGGATGTCAGCAAACAGTCTGCAAAGGCCCCGCAATGCGGGGTTTTCTTTTTTGTGCTCAGCGCATCCATGCGCCTCACCCTCCGGGGCTTGCGCGCAAAAACGCTCCCGGCGTTTTTGTGGCCTGCCTTCATGGCCGCCACCCTTCTCGATATATCGAAGTTATCGCGTTAGCACGCTGAATACCGCGCTCGCCCGAGCAATACGCACCGACTCGACGACAAAATAGCAATTGGCAAACGCCAGGCTTTTGCCGACCTTCTGCACATCGGTTTCGATGCTGATCCAGTCGCCGAGTTTGGCGGTGCCGGCGTAATCGATAGTCAGGCTGCTGGTGACCAGCGGGGTTGGTGGCTCTTCGGCGAAAGCGCTGTTATAGCCCAGGGCCACATCGGCCAGGCTGCTGAGTACACCGCCATGTACCAGGCCGCGCGCATTGCAGTGTTTCTCCTCGGCACGCAGACCAATAACCAGGCCCTTGGCGCTGCGCTGGTTGTAGATCGGCCCGAGCAAATCAAGGAAGGGGCTGCTTCTGAATAGCGGGCTAAAGCCTGCGGGAACCATGCTCATCAGCGAAACCTCCTGTGCTAGGGGCTGTTCAGGCAGCCTGGCGTTGGGTCTGTAGCTCGGCAAACCAGTTCAGCGTTTCCTCCCATAGCGACTGCGCCGACGGACGGAAGTAGCCCATATGGCCAATCGCGCCGATGCTGGTGGCTGAATCGATGGTGCGCGCCTGATAGGGCGCGGCGCTGTAAGCGGCCATAAAAGCATCGCGCGAGGCGGGCGGGGCCCACAGGTCGTCCAGCGCGTTAGCGGCAATGATCGGCGTGCTGACCTGAGCGAAACGCTCGGCGAGGCCTGGCATCTGCGGGTCTTCGAAGAAGTAGCGCGGATAGCTGCACCAGCGTTTCCACTGCTTGTACACGCCCAGCGGTAAATCTTCGCCCATGCCCAGCTTGCTCCAGGCCAGGTAGCCTTTGTAACGGGTCAGCAGTGGGCCGATCAGCCGCCACATGGTCAGCACGCGCAGTTGCTCGGCTTTGGGCATCCAGCCATGCCAGCCGGCCCCGGTGCCGAATGTGTAGAAACCCTGTACCTGATCATGGTTTGGCAGCAGACCGAAGGCATGCCCGCCAAAGGAATGGCCAACCATATACAGCGGCCGCTGCGGATGACGGTGCTGATCAACGGCTGCCGCCAGATCGAGATGGGCCCAATCCAGATAGTCCATCTTGAAGCCGCGCAGGCTGGCCGGTTTTGATTGACCGATACCGCGGTAATCGAGGGTCAGGGTGCTGTAACCGCGCTGGGCTGCGTACTCGGCAAAGCGTCGGTAGAAACCCTGGGGTACACCAGTGGCGCCGGCAATCACCAGCTGCGCGACCGGCTCCGGGGCGTGATACAGGGTGGCGGTCAGCGGATAACCGTCGAGCGCCGGCAACTGCACGGTCTCGCTAAGAATGGCAGGGGTATTCATGGGCGGACTCCTCCCGGAAACTGTTCGCGGGTCAGGTTGAACAGGGCAGTGGCGGCACGCTTTAGTGGCTCGCTGCTACCGGCCACGCGGGCTTGCAGCAGCCCGCCCTCATACAGCGCGACAAACAGCGCGGCGAGGTTATCCGCCTGTTCGCAGGGGTAGCCGTAGGCATGCAGTTGCGCACTCAACGCCTGGCGCACAGCGGTGAAACTGCGCTGCAGGGCAGCGCGAATTTCCACATCTTCCGGGCCGCTTTCCAGGGCGATGGTGGCCAGCGGGCAACCGCGTTCAAACTGGCTGTTCTCCAGTTGCAGCAGCGCGCCTTGCAACCAGTTGTGCAGCGCCTTGAGGGGATCGGTTTGCTGAGTAAAAAGCTGGCTGAACAGGCTGTCGATATGCCGGCTGATATGGTCGATCGCCGCCACTGCCAGCTCGCTTTTACCGCCAGGGAAGTGGTGATACAGGCTGCCCTTGGGCGCGCCGGCAATTTCCAGCAGCTCACTCAGACCAGCGCCGTGTAGCCCCTTGCGTTGCAGGGCGTCGGCCATGGCGTGAATCAGCTTGTCGCGGGTCGAGGTCTTTTTCATGGGCTAAATATATAGACCGGTCGGTCTATTTTGCCAAGCGGTTTTTCCGTCATAGCCAGGCGGCATGACGCGACATAAGTTGGCTTTACCGCCAAAGCGGCCTCTGGCGTGTTGCTAGGGTGCGCAGGTGAGCATTCGTTGCGGCACTTTTCCGCTACCATCTGCTCCTCTCCCGCATGCGATAAGGATTTCCCCTCATGTCCATCTCCACGCTGATTATCCTGGCGGTTGTTGCCGCGCTGATCTTTTACGTGATTGGCATCTACAACCAGCTGGTGACCTTGCGTAACCGCTTTCAGAACGCCTTTGCGCAGATCGAGGTGCAGCTCAAGCGCCGTTATGACCTGATCCCCAATCTGGTGGAAACCGCGAAGGGTTATATGGCCCATGAGCGGGAAACCCTAGAGGCGGTGATTGCCGCGCGTAACAACGCGGTGACCGGGCTCAAGGCCGCTGCGGCGCAGCCGGGTAATGCGCAGAGCATGGCGCAGCTGGGTGGGGCGGAAGGGTTGCTCAATAGCGCCCTGGGTCGCCTGAATGTCACGCTTGAGGCTTATCCCGACCTCAAGGCCTCGGCGAATATGCAGCAACTCAGTGAAGAGCTGAGCAGCACCGAGAACAAGGTGGCCTTTGCCCGTCAGGCCTTCAACGATGCGGTGATGGCCTACAACACCTACAAGCAGGGGTTCCCGCCGGTATTGCTGGCCGCCAGCTTTGGCCACGCCCAGGATGCCAGCCTGCTGGAGTTCGCCGACAGCGCGGCGATTCAGGAAGCGCCGAAGGTGTCGTTCTAGGTTAAGGGCTCGGCACGATGAATTTCTTCGAGCAACAGGATCGCGCCCGGCGTAACAGCGGGCGTCTGCTGATTCTGATGGCGCTGGCGGTACTTAGTCTGATCACTCTGACCAGTCTGGTGCTGGGGCTGGTCTGGCAGCTCTTTGGTCAGAGTCACAGCTCGCTGTGGTTGGCCAGTGATACACCGAACAGCGTATTGCCCAGTTGGCCACTGGTGGGTTGCGTCGCGCTGGTGGTGATCGGCGTGGTGCTGCTGGGTAGCCTGTACAAGCAGCTGCAGCTGAGCCGTGGTGGCCAGGCGATTGCCGAGCGCCTTGGTGGGCGTTTGATCAACCTGTCGCCGCAGAACCTCGAAGAGCGCCGGCTGCTCAATGTGGTGGAGGAAATGGCGTTGGCCTCGGGCACCTCGGTGCCGCCGGTGTATGTGCTTGATGATGCCGGGATCAACGCCTTTGCCGCCGGCCTGACGCCGCAGGATGCGGTGATCGGAATTACCCGAGGGGCGATCTGTCAGCTCAGTCGCGATGAGTTGCAGGGGGTGATCGCCCATGAGTTCAGTCATATCTTTCACGGCGATATGCGCCTCAATACGCGCCTGGTCTCGGTGCTGCACGGCATTCTGCTGCTGGGGCTGATTGGCGGTTTTCTGCTGCGCAGCAGCGGGCGCGGTAGCCGCTCCAGTCGCGACAACTCGGTGGCAGTTGTGCTCGCCATCGGCGTTACGCTGTGGGTGCTGGGCTATGCCGGGACCTTTTTTTGCAACCTGATCAAGGCTGCCGTGAGTCGCCAGCGCGAGTTTCTCGCCGATGCTTCGGCAGTACAGTACACCCGCAATCCGGACAGCATCGCCGGGGCGTTAAAGAAGATTGGCTGCAACCTGTACGGCTCGCAGCTGCAGGCCGGGCATGCAGCCGAATTCAGCCATATGTACTTTGCCGCCGGCGTCCGTCAGGCGCTGGACGGCATGCTGGCCACCCACCCGCCCCTGGATCAGCGCATCCGCCGTATTACGCCGGGCTGGGATGGTCGTTATCCGCATGTGGCAGAAATCAGCGCGGTAACGCCGGCGACAGTGGCCAGCGATTCAGCTGTGGAGATGCATGATCTGAGCGCCTTTGCAGCGGGCTTGAGCGCAGCTTCGGCGAGCGAAGCGATTGGCGCCATTGGCGATCCGCTGGCAATCCATCTGCAGGCCGCGCGCAGCACCCTGGCGCATCTGGATATTGCCCTGAGCGAGGCGGCGCACTGCTGCAGTGGCGCTCAGGCATTGCTTTACGGCTTGCTGCTCGATCCAGTCGAGGCGCAAGCGACGCAGCAATTACAGCTGTTGCAGCCGCGTATCGCTGCCGAGGTTGCCGCGCAGCTTGAGCAGCTGCGCGAACCGCTGTGTCAGCTGGCACCTGGCATGCGTTTGCCGCTGCTGGACTTGGCCATGCCCGCCCTCAAGCAGCTGGCTGCCTATCAGTTCACCGCGCTCAAGGCCAACCTGGCTCTGTTGATTCGCGCCGATGGCCGGGTTGCTCTGCTGGAGTGGACGCTGCTGCGCATTGTCGAGCGCAACGTCGAAGGCGCGCGCGCAGACCAGCCGCTATCAGCTGCCGGAGCTGGCCGATGAAACCTGCGTGGTGCTGTCATTGCTGGCCCGTGCCGGCGGAGTGGATGAGTCAGCCGCGCAGCTCGCGTTCAAGCATGCCAGCAGTGAGCTGCCGTTCCCGCTCGAGCAACTGCTACCGGCCAGCGCCAGTAATTTATCGGCGCTTGAACCAGCGCTGCGGCGCCTGAGCCTGCTCTGGCCGTTGCAAAAGCCGCAGTTGCTCAAGGCCATGGCGCGTTGCATCGAGCATGACGGCCAGATCAACACTGCCGAAGCTGAACTGATGCGTGCGGTGGCGGATATTCTCGATTGCCCGATGCCGCCTTTGCTCGCCACGCACGGCTGACCGCCTGGCGGTGCCGCTTGACCCTGCGCCGCTGCGGGTAGACTGTAAAACGGCGGCGCGCTGTCATGCCCTGGTCATCAAGCCGGGCAATCCTGAACCTGCGCAATGGAATGCGCGGTCACTCTGTCGCCGGTCAATAACAACCACCTTCAGGGCGTTCGCCCCTTCATTGCACTGCCTCCTGACCCCGTCACGCCGCTGTTGAGCGGCAAGGAGAGAGCCATGAACCTGTTGCAACCGATCACCGCCGGGCTGTTTGATCCGCATCTACAGCTCGAAGCAGAGCCTGATACGCATGAGGCTGAGTTACGCGGTGCCACCCTCCACGCGGAAATCATCCACACCATCGCCGCTATCGACCAACTGACGGCACACTGGCAGCGGCCACCTGAACCACCGCAGTTGCGCTAAGCAGTCCCGCGCCAGGCGGTGTGCCTCTCGCCTGGCGCTTTAGCTCTCCGCTGTCACAAAAGCCTGCATCAGATCCTCACGAAACGCCCGCTGCGCATCGCTGGGGTGCTGGCCGCGATGGCTGGCCAGGAGAAACTGCACCTCAAAACCCAGCTCCTCGGCCAGTAATGCGTGCAGGCGACCGCTGGCCAACCAGGGCGCGGCGATATGTTCGGGGAGGTAGCCGATATGCCGGCCAGAGAGGATAAATGCCAGCGCACCGTCGAGTTGCTCGGTCTGCGCCGAACTGGGTGAGCTTTGCAACGGCTCGCGCACCTGCACAAAGCGGTAGGGGTGCTGCACCCGGTCGGCCTGCTGCAGATCGTCCAGGCTGATCTGCGCGCGCCTGAACAGCGCATGCCCTTTGGCGCAAAACAGCACCTGGCGTTCACGAAACAGCGGTTGATAATCCAGCGCGGTCTGGTTGCCGGAGAAATAGCCGATGGCCAGGTGCAGCTGGCCCTGCAACAGGCGCCGTTCCAGCTCGGCCGGCATGGCCGTGAGCAGCTCGATCTGCACCGCCTGGTTGCGTCCGCGAAAGCGGCCAATGGCCTCGGCCACCTGCTCCAGCACGCTGGCTGCCAGTCCTTCGGACAAACCGATACGCAGCTCGCCCAACAGTTTGTCGGCCATGCCCTGGGCTTCGCCCTTGAAGGTGTCGATGGCGCTGAACAGTTTGCGCGTGGCGCTCAGCACTTGCTCGCCTTTGGGCGTCAGACGAAAACCGCCCTTGCCGCGCTCGCACAGGCGAAAACCCAGGCGGGTTTCCAACTTTGCCATCTGCGTGCTGATGGTCGACTGACCAATCCCCAGCTCGCCTTGCGCGGCACTGAAACCGCCGCACTCCACCACGGTGGCAAACAGGCGCAGCAACTGCAGGTCAAGGTCGCGTAACTGGCTGAGCATGCCGGCTCCAAACATTGCTGATGGTCGATGCGCCAGTAGATCACTTGATTTTTCCTCAATGCAACTCGCCTAGCGGGTCATCTTCTTTACAAACACCACGACAAACAGCGCCATGGTAAAGCTGCCGGCAAAGGCCTCGAATGCGGCAATCGGGCGGGCCAGGCCGTGGGGCGTGATGTCGCCGTAGCCGAGAGTGGTGAAGGTCACCACGCTGAAGTAGAGGCAGTCGCCGAGGTCATCCAGGTTGGCCAGCCAGCCGCGTTCCAGAGCCAGGCCCAGGGTTTGCCCGGTGTGTTGTACGCCGACCAGAAAGTACAGCAGGCCGCAGAAAACGATCAGTGCGATGGAGAACAGCACGACGTTCAGCGGCTTTTCGCCGTAGCCGCTGAACAGGTCGACCAGCCAGGACAGCAGGCGTCTACCGCCGTAGCGCGGCAGTTGCCTACGGCGCATGACCATTTCGCGGTGGAAAAATATCCCGGCCTGCTCGAACAGCCCGGCTTTCTCCAGGTGCAGGCGCAGGTTGCGGTAGGTTTCCTCGGCCTCTTCAAAACAGCGCCGGGCGGCTTCAGTGTCGCCGAGGCGCTGGTGCGCACTGCCCTGGCGTTCCTGGCGCAGGCGCCGATCCCAGATCACGTTGTCCAGGCGCGCGCCGTCGAGTTGCACGCCGAGCAGGTTGCAGTCGCGCAGGTCACAGCAATGTAGGTTGGCGCCGCGCAGATCAGCTTTCATCAGCGAACTGCCGCGCAGGTCGAGGCCAAACAGGTGGGCTTTCTGCAGGTCGGCACGGTACAGATCGCAATCGCGCAGGTCGTAGCCCGTGCGCTGGTGGTGGTTGACCAGATCGATGCCGGCCAGCTGTGCGTACTTGAGCTGAAAGCCGCGCATTGGCGCGCCACTTTGCGCGCGCTGGTGCAGGGCGGCGCAGAGCCCTTCGGCGTCACGTTTGTCTTGGTCGGCATCAAGCCAGAAGCGTTCATCGACCTGCAGCTCGCTCATCGCGCCGTTCTCTTTGGTGGTCTAGCAAGACTAGTCGGCTGCTGGCGCAGCGAGCGCGTTCATCCGCTTAAACATTGATAAATGGCAATGCCAGCGTAGGCCACTTCATATTTATCCAAAGCAAACCTCGCGACAGGATGACGTCAGCCCACTAACCGCCGATGAGGTTGTTCGCCATGCGTCCGCTCATGCCCCTGTTACTGCTGTGTTGCGCCGTCGCCGCGCAGGCCGAAGAGAAAGCCTTGAACCTGTACAGCTGGTCCGCCTATCTACCGGAGCAAGCCCTGCAGCGCTTTAAGGATGAAACCGGGATCACGGTCAAATACGACATCTTTGACAGTGCCGAAGCCCTAGACAGCAAACTGCTGACCGGCGGCAGCGGTTATGACGTCGTATTCCCGGCCTCCAGCGGCCTGGCCCGGGCGATTCAGGCCAAGGCCGTGCAAGCGCTGGACCGCACGCAATTGCCACATCTGGAGAACCTCGACCCGGCGCTGCTGAGCAAGCTCGCCAGTGCCGACCCCGGCAACCAGTACGGTCTGCCGTACACCTGGGGCACGGTCGGCGTCGGTTTCAACCGTCAGGCGTTGGAACAACGCTTGCCGGGCGTGCCGTTGAACAGCCTGGATCTGCTGTTCAAGCCCGAGTACGCCAGCAAGCTCAAGGATTGCGGCATCGCGGTGATCGACTCGCCACAGGAAGTGATCAGCATCGCTCTCAATTACCTGGGCAAAGACCCCTACAGCAGCGCGCGCGCTGACCTCGATGCGGTGGCGCAGCTGCTCACCCAGCTGCAACCGAACCTGCGCTACGTCGGCGCCGGACGGCATATCAATGACCTGGCCAAGGGCGAAATCTGCCTGGCGCTGACCTACAACGGCGACGCCTATATGGCGGCGGCCAACGCCGCTGAGGCCAAGCAGCCGTTCGAGGTGCAGTACCGCATCCCGCGTGAAGGCACGTTGCTGTGGTTCGACACCATGGCCATCCCGGCCGATGCGCCGCACCCCAAGGCTGCCCACGCCTTTATCGACTACATGCTGCGCCCCGAGGCCATCGCCGAGCTGACCAACAGCGTGTTCTTCGCCAACGCCAACCAGGCCGCCACGGCGCTGGTCGACCCGGGGATCAGCGGCGATGCCGATATCTATCCAGGTGAAGCGGTGCGCGCGCGGCTGTTTGCCGAGCAATTGATGCCGCTGCGCCAACAGCGTGAGCGCACGCGTATCTGGACCACTTTCCGCAGTCAGTATTGAGGACAAGGCAATGGAAGCATTCAACGGCAACGACCTGGCCTTTACCCGCGACAGCATCTACGGCACCTTCTCCGAGCCGACCTATGCCGGCGTCACCAGCTTTATGCGCCGGCGCTACAGCCGCGACTTGCAGGGCGTGGACCTGGTGGTCAGCGGCGTGCCCTTCGACACCGCCACCACCAACCGGCCCGGCACCCGCTTCGGTCCGCGCGCGATTCGCGCGGCGTCGATCACCAGCGCCTGGGAGCGGCATTACCCCTGGGAGTTCGACCCCTTCGACCACCTGGCGGTGATCGACTACGGCGACTGCAATTTCGATCACGCTCTGCCGCACAAGATTCCAGCGGCCATCGAGGCGCATGCCGAGCATATCGTTGCCGCCGGCTGCGGCATGCTCACCTTGGGCGGCGACCACTTCATCAGCTACCCGCTGCTCAAGGCCCATGCGCGCAAATATGGCGCGCTGTCGCTGGTGCACTTCGATGCGCACAGCGACACCTGGCCGGACAGCGATGACAGCGAGCAGGGCGTCAGCCACGGCACCATGTTCTACCACGCCGCTCGCGAGGGGCTGGTCGATCCGTCTCGCTCGGTGCAGATCGGCCTGCGCACCACCAATGACGACGTGATGGGTTTTCAGGTGCTGGATGCGCGCCAGGTGCACCGCAGCACACCGGAACAGATCGCCGCACAGATCCGCGCGCGGGTCGGCGATAACCCGGTGTACCTGACCTTCGATATCGACTGCCTCGACCCGGCCTTTGCCCCGGCACCGGCACGCCGGTGTGCGGCGGCCTGAGCAGCCATCAGGCGCTGGAGATTCTCCGTGCCCTGCGTGGGATCAATCTGGTCGGCATGGATGTGGTGGAAGTTTCGCCGCCTTACGACCATGCCGAAGTCACTGCCCTGGCCGGCGCTACCGTGGCGATGGAATTGGTGTGCTTGTATGCCGCGCGGCACAAAGTGGGCGAGCGTTGAGAGGGAAATACGTAGGGTGGAAATCGCTGTTTATTTCCACCACTGGCATTCGCCTCGGCCGCCCATGGTGGACCGGTGAAGCGTGGTCCACCCTACGATTCTGATGGGGCCTACAAGAACTGAGCATGTCGACTAAAGCCAATTCAGGCTTCGCGATCAAAAAAACGGGCCCAGCGGGCCCGTAAACTCACACTCAAACGCTAGTCAGCATTCAATCGCTCGCTCAGGCCCATGGCTGCCGGCAGAAACAGCCGCGCATCCATAAGCTGTGGCGCATGCACGATGGGGGTGAAGTCCATGCGGTCGAGGATGTCACGCTGGATATCCACGCCCGGCGCCACTTCGATCAGCTCAAGACCGTCCAGGGTCAGACGGAGCACGCAGCGCTCGGTGACATAGAGCACCGGCTGGCCGCGTTCGGCGGCCTGATGGCCGGCGAAGGTGCGGTGTTCTACCTCGGCAACGAACTTGCGCAGCTCGCCGTCCTTGATGATGCGCAGCTGGCCGTCCTCGATGCGGATATCCTGCGACCCGGCGCTGAAGGTGCCGAGGAATACCACCTGCTTGGCGTTCTGGCTGATATTGATAAAACCGCCGGCCCCGGCCAGGCGTGAGCCGAACTTGGACACGTTGAGGTTGCCCGCCGCATCAGCCTGGGCCAGGCCGAGAAAGGCGATATCCAGGCCGCCACCGTCGTAGAAGTCGAACTGATAAGGCTGGTCGAGCAGCGCGCTGTGGTTGCTGGCTGCGCCAAAATCCAGGCCCGAGGCGGGGATGCCGCCGATTACACCGGGTTCGGCGGTCAGGGTCAGGCGCTCAATCACGCCTTCTTCGGCCGCTACCCCGGCCACACCTTCCGGCATGCCGATGCCCAGGTTGACCACCGCACCGGCTTTCAGCTCAAGCGCCGCGCGGCGGGCGATCAGTTTGCGCACATCCAGCGGCATGGCCTTGAGGCTGTCCATCGGTACGCGGGTTTCACCGGCGAAGGCCGGGTTGTAGGCGGTGGCAAAGGTTTGCTGGTGATTGGCCGGCTCGGCCAATACCACGCAGTCGACCAGAATCCCAGGGGTTTTCACTTCGCGGGCATTCAACGAGCCGCGTTCGCCCAGGCGCTCGACCTGGGCGATCACCAGCCCGCCTGAGTTGCGCGCGGCCATGGCGATGGCCAGGCTCTCGATGGTCAGCGCCTCGCGCTCGAAGCTCAGGTTGCCGTCGGCATCGCTGCTGGTGGCGCGCACCACCGCCACGTGGATGGGGAAGGTCGGGTAGAACAGGTAGTCCTCACCGTCGATCGGCATCAGCCGTACCAGCTCGATGGTGGTGCACGCATTGAGCTTGCCGCCGCCGTGGCGCGGATCGACATAGGTGCCTAGGCCGACCCGCGACAGCTGTCCCGGCTTGCCGGCGGCTATGTCGCGAAACAGCTGGGAGATCACCCCCTGCGGCAGGTTGTAGGCCTCAATGCGGTTGTCTACCGCCAGCTTCTGCAGCCCCGGTATCAGGCCCCAGTGACCGCCGATCACCCGGCGCACCAGGCCTTCATGGGCCAGGTGGTTGAGGCCGCGACTTTTGCCGTCGCCTTGGCCGGCGGCATACACCAGGGTCAGGTCGCGCGGCGCCTGTTCAGCAAGAAAACGCTGCTCCAGGGCGATGGCGATTTCCTCGGCGAAACCGATGCCGACAAAGCCGCCAGTGGCCAGGTTGGCGTTATCGGGGATGCGCGCCACAGCTGCTGCGGCGGTCATGATCTTGCTCATTGCGGGTACTCATAAAGCGGGATGGGAAAACGGCGTCACCCTGTAGGAGCGGGCCATGCCCGCGAAATCTATCGCGGGCATGGCCCGCTCCTACAGTTGTCGTGACTTAGAAACTGCCAAACATCGTGCCGAGCGTGATGACGACCACGAGCGCCACCATCGGGAAGGCCACGGTGTTGACGAAGATAAATTTGTACGACTCGCGGTGGGTCAGTTTGCAGATCGCCAGCAGCGAGATCACCGCGCCGTTATGCGGCAGGGTGTCCATGCAGCCGGAGGCCATGGCGGCAACGCGGTGCAGCAGCTCGGGGCTGATGCCGGCGGCGTTGGCCAGGGTCAGGTACTGCTCGCCGAGGGTTTTCAGCGCAATCGACATACCGCCAGACGCCGAACCGGTGATACCGGCAAGAATATTCACCGCTACGGCTTCGGAGATCAGTGGGTTATCGGAGACGCCGAGCACCAGGTCGCGGATGATCACAAAGCCGGCCAGGGAGGCGATCACCGTGCCGTAGCCCACTTCGGCGGCAGTGTTGAGGATTGGCAGCATGGAGCCGAACGCGCCGTCGTTGACGCTCTTTTTCAGGTCCATCCAGCGCTGCCAGTGCATGGCGGTCAACAGCAGGATGGCCGCACTCAGGGCGACGATGATCGACCAGATACCGATCAGCGATTTTGCATCCTGCAGGCCGCCGAATTCCGGTTTGGCCAGGTAGCTGGTGTCGAGGTTCGGCAGAATTTGCTTGGCCATCAGGAAGTTCAGGCCGATCACCACAAAGATCGGCAGCAGTGCCAGCCAGAAACCGGGGATCGTGCGCTGGTCTTCGACGACCGATTTGTCGGCCACCGGCTCGTCGCGGTGCTCGCCGTAGCCTTCACCGGCAGCCATCAGCTTGCGCGACTGTGCGGTGAGCCACCAGGTGCCGAGGCCGAACATGATCAGCCCGGCAATCACGCCCAGGCCCGGTGCGGCAAAGGCATCGGTGCCGAAAAACGGGTTGGGAATGGCGTTCTGGATGGCCGGGGTGCCGGGCAGGGCGGTCATGGTGAAGGTGAACGAGCCGAGAGCGATGGCGCCGGGGATCAGCCGCTTGGGAATGCCCGCCTCGCGGAACAGCGCGGCGCCAATCGGGTACACGGCGAATGCCACGACAAACAGCGACACGCCGCCGTAGGTGAGGATGCCGCACGCCAGCACGATGGCCAGAATCGCTCGCTCGCTACCGACCTTGGCGACGATGCCATGGGCGATGGCGCGGGCCGAGCCCGAATCATCCATCAGCTTGCCGAACAGCGCGCCGAGCAGAAACAGCGGGAAAAACTGCATCACATAGCCGCCCATGGCCTTCATAAACACCTGGGTGTAGGTGGGCAGCAGCAGGCCAATATCGCCGGCAAACAGCAATGCCAGCAGGGCCAGCAGTGGGGCGAGGATCAGCACGTTGATGCTGCGATAGGCGAGGTACATCAACAATGCGAGGGAAGTCAGAATACCGAGGGTACCCATGGCTGGTTCCTTTTGTTGTTGTTTTAAGCAGCGCTCTATGGCGACGCTGATGAGCTTGCTCGTGAAATCAGGCAGCGAGGCAAAGCGTTAAGCAGACTAGAGCGAAAGCTGTGCCAGATAGTCCTACGACTTTGGTCGAGGTGGGTGAAAGGCTTGCAGTTGAGGGGGGGGGCGTGGATTCTGGGTGATTTGGCGAGGTTGCGGGGGAGAGGGTGTGTCTTTATTTCTGGAATTAGTCCAGGAAAATGGATTGATAGAGTCGCAAAAATTCCAGGAATCTGGATTTATGTTGTGTGCTGCACAGACCGTGGGAAGGGGCTTTAGCCGCGATAACAGTATTTAAAAGCTCGCCGCTAAAGCGCCTCCTACAGGGAATCGCGTTCGCATTAGGCGGGGCTGAGCCTGGCTTAATCGTGCTTACCCAACCCATGCAGCGCCAGTTTGGCGTACAGCCCCGCGCGGGAAATGCCCAGACGTTCCGCAGCCTGTTGGCGGTTGCCTGCGGTGGCGTGCAGGGCTTCGATCAGCGCCTGGCGCTCGGCCTGTGCCAGTTGCTCCGCCAATGTTTGCGTCACGCTGGCCGCTGGCGGTGGTGCAGGGGGGTGTACCGCCGGCGTCACCGGATCGATCAACAATGCCCGCACGGTTTGTGCGTCCAGGCACACGTCGACATCCAATTGCGCACGTTCCAGCAGGTTGCGCAGCTCACGCACATTGCCGCGCCAGGGCTGTGCGCTCAGCAGGGCGAGGGCGTCGTCGCCGACTTCCAGCGGGGCCTGGGCCGAGCGGTTGGCGATATCGTCGAGCAGGTGTTCCAGCAGCGCCGGAATATCTTCGCGGCGCTCGCGCAGCGGCGGCACGCGTAGGGCCAGCACGTTGAGGCAGTAGCTTGATTACTGGTGTTGAGCGTAATTTAGAGAAAGGGCTAGAAGCTTAGCGCTGTACCGCTGGTGTACTTTTCATGCTGTGCAGACCACAGTGGGAGCGCAGTAGATGCGGTTGGTGCGGGTGTACATAGGCGACGGTCGTACAGAACGCTAAGGAAACTCTGAATAAGACTTTCTGATTTTGGCAAAATGCCCGGACGCCACCCGCCGAGTTTTCCGATGAAGCAAATGACCTTCGCCGATGCCGAGCACGCCGGCAAACGCAAGCAGACCCGCAAAGAGTTGTTCCTGATCGAGATGGATCGGGTGGTGCCGTGGAAGGGTTTGATCGCACTGATCGAACCGTATTACCCCAAGGGTGAAGGCGCTCGGCCGGCCTATCCGCTGATGGCGATGCTACGTGTGCACCTGATGCAGAACTGGTTCGGCTACAGCGACCCGGCGATGGAAGAAGCGCTGTACGAGACCACTATCCTGCGGCAGTTCGCCGGGCTGAGTCTGGAACGTATCCCCGACGAAACCACCATCCTCAACTTCCGTCGTCTGCTGGAGAAACATGAGTTGGCTGCCGGCATCCTGGCCGTCATCAATGGCTATCTTGGCGACCGTGGCCTGTCGTTGCGCCAAGGCACCATCGTCGATGCCACGCTGATCAATGCGCCGAGTTCGACCAAGAACAAGGACGGCAAACGCGACCCAGAGATGCACCAGGCCAAGAAGGGCAACCAATACTACTTCGGCATGAAGGCGCACATTGGCGTGGATGACGAGTCGGGGCTGGTACACAGCGTGGTAGGCACGGCGGCCAACGTGGCGGATGTCACTCAGGTCGACAAGTTGCTGCACGGCGAGGAAAACGTGGTGTGCGCCGATGCGGGTTATACCGGTGTCGAAAAGCGCCCCGAACATGATGGGCGCGAGGTGATCTGGCAGGTTGCTGCCCGCCGCAGCACCTATAAGAAGCTGGGTAAGAGCAGCCCGCTGTACAAAGCCAAACGCAAGATCGAGAAGGCCAAGGCCCAGGTGCGCGCCAAGCTTGAGCACCCGTTCCGGGTGCTCAAGCGTCAGTTCAGTTATGTAAAGACACGCTTCCGTGGCTTGGCCAAGAACACGGCGCAACTGATGACGCTGTTCGCGCTGTCGAACCTGTGGATGGCACGCCGACATTTACTGACCAATGCAGGAGAGGTGCGCCTGTAATGCGGGAAATGGCTGCCGCGAGCTACTCGCGGCGGCTAAAAACACAGAAATGAATGGGTAATCTGATCGTTTTTGATCGATTTGCCGCTTTCAAAATCGGCGGGGGCTGAAGTCAGCCAGAAATACATGGCTACTTCAGACCATCCCTAAGGGGGCGGAGTGAATAAAAATTAATCACTCTGACCCCATTTATTCGGGCCCCATTGATTGCGGGGCTCTTCTAGTTAATACGTATGCCTGGACCCTGATCCTCATCAAGTTCGAGTTCTTGCTCGAGTCGCAACTCAAGCAACTCAGCGTAAGCTCCTGCCTCTTCAGCGCTGAAGAATACGCCCATCATGTAGCCATTGATGGAGACTATCCAAATGGCAGGGATTTGCAGGGTCCGCCACTCTTCAGGAACGTCCAGCCCCTGACGCCGTTCAATTTCTACCCCCATCTCGCACTCCTTATCTTTGGTTCGACTTGATCGTTGGCTTAGTCCAGCTTCACCCACTCAAGCGGCAGGCTCTCGTCATTCATTCCATGATTCTTGCCCCGTTGGCACTGCATTGTCGCTGTACCTACGTTGACGATCATTCCCTTCGAGTAGACATCATTTTGCATGTAACAGGCTTTCATCGTGTCCAACGGCTGAACAATAACCTGCTGGGTCTTTTGCTCATCATCAGCGAGTGCAGAGGTGGCTAGCATTGCGAGTAAAGCGGCGAACGGTAGACGCATTGGTACGCTCCTTGTGTGTGAGCCTCGATCCTACTGATCGTGTAGTGGCAAATCAATGGCGCCTGCTTTATGGCGACCCAATGGGGGAGCGATAAAAACCCAGCTCAATGGCTGGGTTTCTTGGTCGTGTTGAGGGCGTAACTTCAAACTCTTTGGCTGCTGTGCCGAAAGTGGCACAAGGTAGTCAAGTAACCTCAACGATTCTCAGGGTGAGTCTGCTCAAACAACACTTCCGCAACTTCATCCACTGTGAGGTCGCGGTCGTACGGTGGTAGGTCTGAAAAACGCTCAAGCATCCGGCGATAAGCGTCACTCAATCTCATATGCGAGTTGAAATTACGTCCTTTGAAGTCAGACCAACGATCGAGATCCTCTACAAAAATGGATGTAATCGACAGCTCTTCTGTTTCGTTATTTCCATCGAAACCACGAAACCTGACATCACGTCCGAAAACTCCAGCCTTCTCCTCAAGCTCTGCCTTCTCGACGGGATCGAAGTTATTGAACTGGTACTCAAGCCGTTCCCACATATCCAGTACTTTGGCAACAAACCGAACTTGCGGTTTTTCATCCTCAGACTCTTGAAACATACCTGGATACTTCCACTCAAGTGCCCACGTCTGATCCTCGACAACCATGCGCTGTACGAAGCGAGGGTCAACGCTATCTTGAATCTTCAGCGCTTCGTGGATGTCAGTAAGAAGCGTGACAATCAATTTTTGCTCGTTAGAGAACTCCATTTTCTACCTCAGGGTTATGTTGATAATTTTCAGTGCACGCAGTGCTTAGGGAAACTCTGAATAAGACTTCCTGATTTTGGCAAAATGCCCGGACGCCACCCGCCGAGTTTTCCGATGAAGCAAATGACCTTCGCCGATGCCGAGTACGCCGGCAAACGCAAGCAGACCCGCAAAGAGTTGTTCCTGATCGAGATGGATCGGGTGGTGCCGTGGAAGGGTTTGATCGCACTGATCGAACCGTATTACCCCAAGGGTGAAGGCGGTCGGCCGGCCTATCCGCTGATGGCGATGCTACGTGTGCACCTGATGCAGAACTGGTTCGGCTACAGCGACCCGGCGATGGAAGAAGCGCTGTACGAGACCACTATCCTGCGGCAGTTCGCCGGGCTGAGTCTGGAACGTATCCCCGACGAAACCACCATCCTCAACTTCCGTCGTCTGCTGGAGAAACATGAGTTGGCTGCCGGCATCCTGGCCGTCATCAATGGCTATCTTGGCGACCGTGGCCTGTCGTTGCGCCAAGGCACCATCGTCGATGCCACGCTGATCAATGCGCCGAGTTCGACCAAGAACAAGGACGGCAAACGGGACCCAGAGATGCACCAGGCCAAGAAGGGCAACCAATACTACTTCGGCATGAAGGCGCACATTGGCGTGGATGACGAGTCGGGGCTGGTACACAGCGTGGTAGGCACGGCGGCCAACGTGGCGGATGTCACTCAGGTCGACAAGTTGCTGCACGGCGAGGAAAACGTGGTGTGCGCCGATGCGGGTTATACCGGCGTCGAAAAGCGCCCCGAACATGATGGGCGCGAGGTGATCTGGCAGGTTGCTGCCCGCCGCAGCACCTATAAGAAGCTGGGTAAGAGCAGCCCGCTGTACAAAGCCAAACGCAAGATCGAGAAGGCCAAGGCCCAGGTGCGCGCCAAGGTTGAGCACCCGTTCCGGGTGATCAAGCGTCAGTTCAGTTATGTAAAGACACGCTTCCGTGGCTTGGCCAAGAACACGGCGCAACTGGTGACGCTGTTCGCGCTGTCGAACCTGTGGATGGCACGCCGACATTTACTGACCAATGCAGGAGAGGTGCGCCTGTAATGCGGGAAATGGCTGCCGCGAGCTACTCGCGGCGGCTAAAAACACAGAAATGAATGGGTAATCTGATCGTTTTTGATCGATTTGCCGCTTTCAAAATCGGCGGGGCTGAAGTCAGCCAGAAATACATGGCTACTTCAGACCATCCTTAGGGGGAATCCCCTCATTTGTAGTACTCGAGAGAAAGAGAAAAAGTAGAGAAAAAGGGGACAGATCTATTTTTTGCCCGGGGGCTCTGAACTTTTCATTGCTCTGTCACTTAAAGATTCTGAATTGTTCGACACTTGGGGAACGTCGAGCACCCCCAAAACTGCTGACCGGCATTGGCCCCAGTTTTACGGATGCGAATAACCAGTGCGCTGCCACATTTCGGGCATTGCTGCTCGGCTGTCGGATCACTGCGGCGTTTGAGGTTTTGCACATGCTTGCGGTGGGTGGCGCGGGTTGGAGCGTGGCGGCCGGTTTGCAGGGCTTGCAGCATGGCTTCGACTTCTGCCTCGCTGAATAGCGGCTGCTGGAATGACTTGATATAGCGGATAAAGCCAATGCCCTGGGTCACGTTGGCCGGCACCTCGGTTTTGAAGGTGCTGCCGCCGACAAAGGTGATCACCGAGTGCAGGTGCGCGGGATCAACGCCAAGGGTGGCTTCCAGGGCTTTGAGGTGCTTGTAGTTCTGCCGCAGCGGGTTCTGGAATTTGAAGGTGCGTTTGTAGAGCTTCTGCGTCCACTGCGCCTGCTTTTCGCTGCCGAAGATCCAGCCGCTCATATTCTTCGTTTCCAGCACGAAGATGCCGTAGGGCGAGAGGAAGACGTGGTCGATCTGCGTGGTGCCGTCTGGGGTGTTCAGCGTGACATTGTGCAGGCGGTGGTAGGTCTGCTTATCCAGCTGCCAATGGGCAAACAGCTGCACCAGGAGTTCACCAATGTAGCCTTTGGCCCAAGGTGATTTGAGCAGGCCGATCAGCAGTGCAGCTGGAATGAACCAGATCAGCATGCCCCAGACCTGCGCGATGACGGGGGTGAAGTCCATTTCCCAACCTGCAGTAATCCTGAGTTAACCGGATAGTACCGAAATTAGGCGTAATGGCACGATGATATTTGTTGGCTGTATTCGGCTCATTTAGTGAGCCGAATAGTCTGGCTAATCGGCTCACTGTGGCGTCGTAGCGCACAGTTTCGGGGGCGTGATCTGCAGCCGTTGGCCCTGCGCTATAAATTCAGCGCTTCTTTGCCAGCAACTCAGAGCGGCCAATCACCTCTCGGCTGCGTTCTGGTTTGCGCGGCCCTGAGAAGCCTGCGTCTTCAATGGCGGTATCCAAGCCGCGAAAGTGCGGGGCTGCTTTGGGGCTGCGCAAGGTCTCCATACCCTCGTTCCAGGCATGCACCATGTGTTTGGCCACATCGCGCCAGGCGGGCTCGTTTTTCGCGGCTTCGATCACTTCTCTGCCGACCGCTACGGCGGACTCGCAGAGTTGCTCGACCATGGCGGCATACTGGCGCGGCGGAATACCTAGGACGGCTTTGAAAAAGGTTTCCAGCGAACGGCCCGGTGTCCAGGTTTGTCTTCCGCCTACGGACAGGCCAGGTGGGTTGCTGGCGAAGCGCGGGTAGGCCTGAGTGGTCACCAAGTCATAGACCGGAGTAAAGGCCACGTCAGCACGCGAGGTGTAAAACAGCGCGATGTTCTTCGCGTGGCAGCGCGCATTGCGCAATACGTAGTTGGTAAGCAGCTGCCAGCCTAGGTGCTCGCGTTGCGCTTGCAGACGATCAGCGGGGATATAGGCCCGCGTGGCCTTCCACACCCGCTCGGTGGTGGGGGCGTATTTTTCATGTGGCGGCAAACCCAGTAGTCCACAGGCGTCTTCGACTCCGTAGCGGGGGATGCCTTGCTCGTCCACATCGAAACGATCCACTACCAGGATTTTGCCGTCCTCTGACATGCGACAGGCTGCGACCGGCACGAGATTAAGCCGCGCCAGTACGCGCATGGTGTAGAACTCGTTGAAACCTAGAAAAGGGGTAGTGTCGTCGGAGCCTTTGATGATGTGAAAGCCGGTGCGCAGGGTCGGTTTGCCTAGCGGCTCCCGAGGTTCGGCGGCGTCGGTGGCAATGAACTTTGGTACGACCCCCGACACGGCTACCCGAGCATATTGCCGTACCAGTGCGGCGAACCGTTCGCTGGTGTTTTCCGCCTTGAGCAGATGGTTTATCTCTAAGGGTGCCATTTCGACGCCAGGCTTGATGCCTTCAGGCGTGACCGAGATTCTGCCGATGCCGGTGCCCCCCACCACGCCCAGCAGCGACAGGTCGGTGCCATCGAGCAGCGGGCCAAATTCTTCGCGAATGACGCCCAGCAAATACCCTTCGGGTAGGTTCTGCCGGAAAAATGGAAACAGATCGCGGGGCCAGCGCCATGCTTCTTCGCGAACGGGCATCGTGAGGCTGATGAAGTCCTCCGGTGCTGTTCCTGGCAGGTATTTCAGTACGTATTCATCGCGCTCCCGATAGAGCTTGGCCACTAGCCTTGAGCTGACGTGGACGTCGAGGATCATGCTCAAGCGCTCCCTGACCGCTGCTCGTTGAGGATGTCTTCAACCGTGCGTTCGTGCCCGGCCTTAACCAGCTTCAAGTCATAGCCTGCCGCTTCCAGCAGCCGAACCAGCACCGAGACACTCATATCGCCTTTGGCCAATGTTTCCATGCGTGCAACCGTGGAGCGTGATACCCCTGCGCTGCTGG
Source organism: Pseudomonas anguilliseptica (assembly GCF_900105355.1). Lineage (NCBI taxonomy): Bacteria > Pseudomonadati > Pseudomonadota > Gammaproteobacteria > Pseudomonadales > Pseudomonadaceae > Pseudomonas > Pseudomonas anguilliseptica. The sequence continues at coordinate 1,078,586 of NZ_FNSC01000001.1, read as the reverse complement.
CCAATGCCTCTTGGCTCAGCTTGGCATCACTGCGTGCCTGTTTCAGCATTTCGGAAACATCGTAGAGAGAGGTCATTTGTAGCCCTCGGGCATCAAGAATAGATCTAATGCCTGAAAATGTAGCTCTTGGGCTACATTTTCACAAGTGCTGCCAGGCTTTAGCTGTAGCTCGTGGGCTACAAAATGCACGTGTTAGTTATCATTTGTGGCTTCAGGGCTACAAACCAGCCGGCATGACGAGGCCCATGGCAGCGCCCTAGGGTTTGAGCTCGGTAAGCAGACTGTCCTCTGTCCATGGACTGAGGACAGTCTGCTTACCGAGCTGCTCTGAATCGACCCGTGCTTGGGGCTCTGGTGTTAAGCGAGGTTCGTTATTCGGTGACCACAAGGTTGTAGACTCGGCTTGCTCTACGCCCAGTGCATTGGGTGCCGTACGTACCAGCGGACATGCGCACTTCATAGGTGCCGGCCTTGAGCGGTGTACCGGTGATCAGTCCATGAGAGTCGCGATCTTGGTGCTCGACCCAAAGCCCTTCAGGCAGGGCGTAGGCATCATTCACATAGATGCCATGCACGGGCGTCGAGGTGTTGATCACTTCGAGTTGCACGCTATAGGGCTCGCCCACTGCGGCTACAGGTAGGCTCTCGGGTAGTAGCGTGGGCTCGGGCTGCATGGCACAGCCCGCCAGCGTGTTGCCAACGATACCGGCTTCGCAGCCAGCAAGCGGTAGCGTTAAGCAGAGGGCAAAAAATAGTTTCCGCAGCATATGAGAGTCCTTCCTGGTCATGGGATTCGGCTGAATACGATCCCGCCGAATACGTCCTTGAGGAGCTGTTTGAGCGTGTAGCCCCGCGTTACCTGGTGCATGGATTGGCCCCAGGAGAACAGCTTAGAGTCGACGATTACTTCTACAGGCAAGGTGGTTTGATCGACTCGGCCGCCTTGAGTGTGCGGGGGCTTTTCCCAGGCGATCCAATGATTTTTCCCGACCCCTGCGCCGCCTTCCACCATCGAGGCGGAGATTAGCGAGGTGACATGATGCTGGCCGCCCGCATAGCCCAACAGCTCCACGAGTTCCTCCTGATTGATATGCCCGAGGAACTGGATGTTGTCGAACACCACGGTGGCGCCGGCTTTGGTGAACCAGGCCTTCACTTTCCCCGGTAGGGTAATCCCAGGGATCTGATCACCTGGCGAGTCGTAATCGAAGAGGTCGTTTTCGCTGTCGCGCAGGCTGGCCAAGGAAATCCAGTCAATCGCGGATATACGATCCCCTGCCGCCGTATGGCTGAATTTCTTTGGGTTGCGGCAATCGTAACTTGGCTTGATATGCAGCTGCCCTATGGTCGTTTCACCTGTTTCCCACAGGTCGATGATCGCCTGGGTGTAAAGGTCGGGGCGATCCACCAGCAGTGCGTAGAAGAAAACAGCTGGCCCGCACAGGCTTGTCTCTTGCTGGTTGGGAAATGGAGTGATTCTTTCCTTGGTCGAAACGTGCTGGCCTTGGGACCTAGCGACGCGTACTCGCAGCTGTTCTATGACTTTGCTTTTCTCAAATGGATCACTTGCCGTGCCCATTGGATGATCGCGGTCGTTGAAAACACGACTCTGAGAAGCCGAGCACTCAAAGGTGTCCACGATCTCCTTGGCCGCTGCAACTCGATCCGTGGTCTGAACCGGTTGCGCGATAGCCGACGCGGCTGCGGTTGTGGCTGCCGCTTGCTGGGCAGGCTGCGCAGCGGGAGCCGTGGCTGGCGGTTGGTTCTCGGACGCTTTTGCTGCTGCCGGCGCTGCGACTGCGGCTATGGATAATGGCGTTGGCGCGGTAAAGGGTGCAGCGACTGCGGAGTTACCGATGATCACGCTGCCTGAGCCGCCAACGACCACACTGCCGTGGCCACCCGTACTGCCCAATGTCGCCGCTGGCAGACCATTGATCAGCACCGTGCTAACAACTGCACCCACGATGGGGCTGCCGCAGGCCGACGTATCGGTCAGCCGCGCTGCTGGTAAGTTGTCAAAGAGGACGTTGGGTGAGCCCTTGGCTATGGGGTTAGTGCCATGGCCAGGTAATGGGCAAGAGGTAGGGTCAGTTAGGCGCGCCGCCGGTTTTCCGCTCATAGTGAAACCTCCTTGTTTTCGTAGGCGTAGATCCTACGCGTGTCTCCGTAAGTGCTCTTGGTGCATTTGCTGATCTGAGCGAAGGGTCACGGATTGTATAGCGGGCTTGGCTACGGGGCGGCGAGTAGGGCTCTTGTAGCAGGCATGAAAAAGCCGCGCAGTGCGCGGCTTTAAAGGTGGTGGGCCCACACGGACTCGAACCGTGGACCAAAGGATTATGAGTCCTCTGCTCTAACCAACTGAGCTATGGGCCCTCAGAGGCCGGCGGATTATACCGGTGCCTTCTCGGCAGCGCCAACCGAATGGCGCGGGGTGAGGAAGTTTTGTGCGAAGGCGTCCGCATGGATGGCACGGCTGATGACGAAACCCTGGATTTGCTCGCAGCCTTCGGCGGCGAGGAACAGCTCCTGGTCTTTGGTTTCTACCCCTTCGGCGATCACTGTCAGTTGCATGCTGCGACCCAGGGCGATGATGGCGCGCACGATGGCGATATCATTGCTGTCATTGGGCAGGCCGCGCACGAAGGATTGGTCGATTTTCAGGGTGTCGACCGGCAAGCGCTTGAGGTAGCTGAGCGAGGAGTAGCCGGTGCCAAAGTCGTCGATAGCCAGTTGAATACCCAGGCCTTTCAGTTGATGCAGCAGGTTCAGGGCTTCTTCGGCCTGGTTCATGATGAAGCTTTCGGTGATTTCCAGTTGCAGCAGTTCCGGCGCCAGCTTGTGGTCTTCCAGCAGGCTGGAAATGCGTACCAGCAGGTGCGGCTGGCGCAGTTGCACGCCGGTCAGGTTGACCGACAGCGGGCCGAATGGGGCGTGCTGTTGTTGCCATTGCTGCATTTGCCAACAGGCCTGGCGCAGTACCCAGTCGCCGAGGGCGATGATCAGGCCGGTTTCTTCGGCCAGGGGAATAAAGCGATCCGGCGGGATTTCGCCGAAAAGCGGGTGATGCCAACGCACCAGCGCTTCGGCGCCGATCAGGCGGTTGCTGCTGAGGCTGCGTTTGGGTTGGTAGTAGAGCTGCAGTTGTTCCAGCTCAATGGCGCGGCGCAGTTCGCGCTCCAGGGCCATGCGTTCGGTGGCCTGGAAGGTCAGGTCGCGGGTGTACAGCTCGACGCGGTTGCGCCCGCGCGCCTTGGAGCGGTACATGGCGGCGTCGGCATTTTTCACCAGGGTGGCGACATCATCGCCGTCATCCGGGTAGCGGCTGATGCCGATGCTGGCGCTGATAAACAGCTCCTGTTCGTCGAACCGGAAGGGCAGGCTGAAGCAGTCGAGTAGCTTGTGCGCCACCAGCTCGGCATCGTCATCATGTTGCAGGCCGGGCAGCAGGATGATGAATTCATCACCGCCGAGGCGGGCCACGGTGTCGATATCGCGCAGGTGGGCCTTCAGACGTTCGGCAATGCTCTTGAGTAGTTCGTCGCCGACCGGGTGGCCGAGGCTGTCGTTGATGTGTTTGAAGCGGTCCAGGTCGATAAACAGTACGGCGCCCATGCGTTTGTCGATGTGCGCGTCTTCGAGGGCGGCGCGCAGGCGCGCTTCGAACAGCATGCGGTTGGGCAGGCCGGTGAGCGGGTCGTGATGGGCCTGGTGATCAAGGCTGGCCTGGGCGTGCTTGAGCGAGCTGATATCGGCAAATACGCCGACAAAGTGGGTGATCTGCTGATCGCTGTCGCGCACGGCGCTGATGGTCAGCCATTCCGGGTAGAGTTCGCCGTTTTTGCGCTTGTTCCATATCTCGCCTTGCCAGTGCCCGGAGGCGCTGAGGTTGTGCCACATGGCGGCGTAGAACGCGCTGTCGTGGTTGCCGGAGGCGAGCAGGCGCGGCGACTGGCCGAGGGCTTCGGCTTCGCTGTAGCCGGTGATGGTGGTGAAAGCACGATTGACCGCAGTTATGCGCTGCTGCAGGTCGGTGATCATCACGCCTTCGGCAGTGCTTTCGAAGACGGTGGCAGCCTGCTTGAGGTTTTCCTGCATCTGCTCGCGCTCAGTAATGTCGCGCGCGATGGTCAGCATGCAGGTGTCGCCTTCGATGGGGATCGGTTGCACCGACATCTCGCAAGTGCGCAGTGAGCCGTTGCGGGTGCGAATAAGGGCGCGGAAGTCGCGCACTGAACCGTGTTTTTGCACGTGCTCGAACATGCGGGTGCGGTCGTCCGGGTCGGCCCAGATGCCCAGCTGCAGGGTGGAGCTGTCGGTCGCCTCATTGATGCTGTAGCCGGTGATGCGGCTGAAGCCTTCGTTGACGTCCAGCAGCTGACCGTCGCTCAGGCGGGTGATCAATAGACCGTCGGGAGAGGCGTGGAAGGCCTTGGCGAATTTGTCTTCGGACAGCTTGAGGCGCTGCTGGGTGTCTTTCAGCTCGCTGACGTCACGTACCGCTACGACCAGGGTGCTGCTGTCGTCCAGGCTGACACGTTGTGCGGAAATCAGTGCGGTGAACTGGCTGCCGTCGCGGCGGCGGAACGTGACTTCGATGTTGTGCGCATTACCCTTGCGCAGCATTTCCAGAATGCGTGGACCGATGCCTTGTTCGATCCACAGGTTCAGCTCCGAGCTGGTGTGGCCGATGGCTTCGGCGGCGCTGATGCCGAACTGTTGCTCGAAGGTGTTGTTGACCGCCAGCAGGCGACCGTCGTGCAGGTTGAGCAGGGCGATGATGTCCGGGCAGTTGTGGAATACTGAGGCGAATTTCTGCTCTGACAGGGCCAGGGCCTGTTCGGTGCGCTTGGTTTCGGTGATGTCGATCAGCAGGCCGCGCAGCATCGGGCCGCCATCCTGCGGCGACAGCGTGACAATGTCGCGTACCCAGACCTCGCGGCCGTCGGCGGCGAGCATGCGGTAATCCAGGCTGTGGTCGCGGCCAGCCTGGGTTTCGCTGCGGCAGTAGTCGAGGGTGCGATGCGCGTCGTCGGGGTGCAGGATGCGTTCGATAAAGCCAGGTTGCAGCCAGTCCTGCGGCGGATAGCCGAGCAGGCGCTCCGCCTGGGGGGCGACATAGGTGTAGCGGAAGTCGCTGGGATCCATTTGCCAGGCAACCGCGTTGAGGCTTTCCACCAGACCGCGGTAGTGCTGCTCGCTATTGCGCAGTTCGCCTTCCAGTAGGGCGCGGTTGTGCATCTCACTGCGCAGGCGGTGATTGATGCGCAGGATGCTGAAGATGATCAGCAGGGCTGCCAACAACCCAGGCAGGCCAAACAGCAGCAGGCTGCGCCAGAACGGGCGCTCGTCAAGCGGGTCGCCCACCCAGCGCTGCTGGATTTCTGCAATCTCGCTCGGGGTGAGTTCGCTCAACAGCTTGTCGAGAATGCCGGCCAGGATGGCTTGGTCCTTGGGTACGGCCATGGCCATGGCCAGTTGGTAGCGATAGGGCGTCTGGCCGCTGATGACAATGCCATCGAGCTTGAGCTGGCGCAGATGCCAGACGCTGGAGGCGAGGTCCCCAAGCATCGCGTCGGCTTGCCCGGATGCCAATGCCTGCAAGGCGGCGGCCACACTGGGACGCGGCCAAAGACGCAGCTCGGGGTGTTTGTCGCGCAGCAGTTCGTGGGTGGCGTAACTGTCGACCACGGCCACGCGCAGCCCTTGTAGCTCGCGCAGTCTGCGCGGTTGCGGGCCTTGTTCCTGGCTAAGAATAACAATCGGGAAGTCGAGGTAGGGGCGGGTGAAGGTCAAGTACTGCTGGCGTTCGGGGGTGGCCATCAGGCTGGGCAGCAGGTGCAGCTTGCCGGTTCTGGCATCGGCCAGCACTTCGCTCCAGTTCTGTGCGGGCGCTGGGCGCAGAGTAATCGGCAGGCGTTGTTCAATCAGGCGCACATAGTCGGCGGCAAGGCCCTGGTAGAGGCCGTCGTCATCGATAAATTCGTAAGGGTGCCAGTCGCGGTCAACGCCCAGACTCAGTTGCGGATGTTCGGCCAGCCATGTTTGCTCGGCGGGCGTCAGCTCAAGGCTCAGCGCGGGCACGGCCCAGCACGCCAGACACAGTAGGAGGGTGGCTGCAACACGCGGCATGAGCTGACTCGTTCGCTGGGCAATTGGGAAAAGTGTAGACCCGCCAGGCAGGCCTTGGTAGTTGCCCAGAATGCAAAACCCCCGACAGGGCCGGGGGTTCTGGTGTTACTCGTCGAGGAAGGAGCGCAGGTGTTCGCTTCTCGTCGGGTGGCGCAGCTTGCGCAACGCCTTGGCTTCAATCTGACGAATCCGCTCGCGGGTTACATCGAACTGCTTACCGACTTCCTCAAGGGTGTGGTCGGTATTCATGTCGATGCCGAAGCGCATGCGCAGCACCTTGGCTTCACGCGCGGTGAGGCCGGAGAGTACTTCGCGAGTGGCTTCTTTGAGGCTCTCAACAGTGGCGACATCGATTGGCGACTGCATGGTCGAGTCTTCGATGAAGTCGCCCAGATGGGAGTCCTCGTCATCACCGATCGGGGTTTCCATGGAGATCGGCTCTTTAGCGATCTTGAGTACCTTGCGGATCTTGTCCTCAGGCATCTCCATGCGTTCACCCAGCTCTTCCGGGGTCGGTTCGCGACCCATTTCCTGCAGCATCTGCCGGGAAATACGGTTGAGCTTGTTGATCGTCTCGATCATGTGCACCGGGATACGGATGGTGCGCGCCTGGTCGGCGATCGAGCGAGTGATCGCCTGGCGGATCCACCAGGTGGCATAGGTCGAGAACTTGTAACCGCGACGGTATTCGAACTTGTCCACCGCCTTCATCAGGCCGATGTTGCCTTCCTGGATCAAGTCGAGGAACTGCAGGCCACGGTTGGTGTACTTCTTGGCGATGGAGATCACCAGGCGCAAGTTCGCTTCAACCATCTCTTTCTTCGCGCGACGGGCCTTGGCCTCGCCGATCGACATGCGACGGTTGATGTCCTTGATTTCAGCCAGGGTCAGTTCGCACTCGGCTTCCAGGGCGGACAGCTTCTGCTGGCAGCGCTGGATGTCGCCTTGCAGGTTGCCAATGGCTTCGGCGTACTTGGCTTTGCCTTTGGCCAGGCCAGCAGACCATTCGGCGTCGATTTCATTGCCTGGGAACAGGCGCAGGAAATCGGCGCGCGGCATACGTGCATCACGTACGCAGAGTTGCATGATGGCGCGTTCCTGAGCGCGCAGGCGCTCCAGAGAGCTGCGTACACGCACAACCAGTGCATCGTACTGTTTAGGTACGAGCTTGATTGGCATGAACAGCTCGGCCATTTCTTTCAGCGCGGCAGTGCCTTGCTTACTGTTGCGGCCGTGCTTTTTCAGAGCTTTCTTGGCGAGCTCCAAGGCGTCACCGATCGCGGTGAAGCGGCGCAGGGCCTCTTCAGGGTCCGGACCACCGTCGCCCTCTTCTTCCTCGTCATCGCTGGCTTCGGCGTCATCGTCGTCAGTTTCTTCGGCAGCGTCGCCGTCTTTAACTGGCACAGGCGCCGCGGCTTCAGCGGGAACAATGCCGTCATCCGGGTCGATATAGCCGCTGAGAACCTCAACCAGGCGGCCACCATTGGTGGTCACACGGTTGTACTCGGCCAGAATGCTGTTGACAGTGCCGGGGAAATGGGCAATAGCGCCCATCACTTCACGGATGCCTTCCTCGATGCGTTTGGCGATTTCGATCTCGCCTTCGCGGGTCAGCAGTTCCACGGTGCCCATTTCACGCATGTACATGCGCACTGGGTCCGTCGTGCGGCCGATATCGGTCTCTACCGCTGCCAGCGCGGCAGCTGCTTCTTCAGCAGCTGCCTCGTCGGTATCGGCGTCGGCCAACATAAGGGCGTCCGCATCCGGAGCACTCTCGTGTACGGGGATCCCCATGTCATTGATCATGCGGATGATGTCTTCCACCTGCTCCGGATCAGAAATATCTTCCGGTAGGTGGTCGTTGACCTCTGCGTAAGTCAGATACTTCTGCTCACGGCCCAGGGTGATCAACTCTTTGATACGAGACTGCTGTTGCGCTTTTCCGGACATAACACCCTATCCACTGAAGGTCTTGGCGGGCAAAAACAAGCCGCGGATTATACCCGAGTAACACCCCTAAGCGCCAGTTGGACTCGGGATTACCGGTGATGCATTACGGCTCAGCAAGCTGCGCAGCTGATCTTTCTCTTCTGCGCTCAGCTCACTTTGACGGGCTTTGCGCAGCAAATGTTCCAGGCTGCGCTCGCGTTGGCGGGCTACTAAACTAGTTATAGTGTCGAAAAACTGTTGTTCAAGGTTGTCGGCTGAAATCAACCATTCCTTTTCAGCCAAGGCGCGCAATAGACGGCCCTGTTCGGTGCCGTGCCAGCGTGCGATCAGTTGCAGTGAGCGCAGGTTGGGACTCTTCTGCAGGGCGCCAAGCAGGGCGACCAGCAATTGGGCGTATGTATCGTCTTCGGCGGCGAAGTGGCTGACATCTTCGACCTTTTGCGCCAATTGCGGGTGGTGCAGCAGGGTGCGCAGCGCGCTCAGGTGTGGCGATTCGACGCTGACGGCGGTGCGCGGTGCGCGTGGTGCGAATTCGCCCTGGCCCTTTTTGCTCCACTTGCCGCCGTCTTTCTTCCAGTTGCCCTTGCCTTTTCCGCTGTTGTGTTCGAATTGCGGCGCAGGGCTGGGGTTTTCGTATTCGTTGCGGCTCGGCTCGACATCGTAATAGGCGCTGTCGGGGATCTCGGGGTAATCCGGGTAGTCGCTGGGCGGTGCGCTGTTCTGGCTTGGCTGGCTGCTGCGCGCAGTTGGCGCCATCTGCTGCTGGGGTTCGCCGGACAGTCCGGTGATTTCGCTCAGGCGCTGACGCATCAGGGCGCGCAGGTTGTTGCCGGGTATCTTGTCGATCAGCGGCGCGGCCAGGGTCATCAGGTGTGCTTTGCCTTCCAGGGAGCGCGGGTCGGCTTCTTCGCTGAGCTGCTGAAAGAAGTAGTCGGCCAGCGGCTGGGCGTGCTGATTGATGCGGGCGCGGAAGGCGTCGGTGCCTTCGCTGCGTACCAGGGTGTCCGGGTCTTCGCCGTCGGGTAGAAACAGAAAGCGTGCGCGGCGACCGTCCTGCAGGCTTGACAGGGTCGCCTCCAGGGCGCGCCAGGCCGCGTTGCGCCCGGCGGCGTCGCCATCGAAGCAGAACAATACGCTGGGCACGACGCGAAACAGGCGTTTGAGGTGTTCTTCGCTGGTGGCGGTGCCGAGGGTGGCAACGGCGTTGCGCAGGCCTTGCTGGGCCAGGGCGATCACGTCCATGTAGCCTTCGACCACCATGATTTCGTCAAGGTCGCGGTTGTGCTTGCGCGCCTCGAACAGCCCGTAAAGCTCTTGCCCCTTATGGAACACCGGGGTTTCCGGGGAGTTCAGGTATTTCGGCTTCTCGTCACCTAACACCCTGCCGCCAAAGGCGATCACCCGGCCGCGGCTGTCGCGGATGGGAAACATGATGCGATCACGGAAGCGGTCGTAACGCTTGCCGCTTTCGGCGTTTTCCACCAGCAGGCCGGCGTCGATCATGGCCTTTTGCTGCAGGCTGTCGCTGGTCAGGTGTTTGAGCAGGTTGTCCCAGCCGGGTGGGGCGAAGCCCATGCCGAAGTCGCGGGCGATCTCGCCGGACAGGCCGCGGCCCTTGAGGTAGTCGATGGCAGCTTTGCGTTGCGGGTGATTTTTCAGCGCTTGTTTGTAGTACTCGGCGGCGGCGGTCAGCAGCGGGTACAGCGGTGAGTCGGTGGGTTGGCGTGGCTTGTTGTTGCGTCCGCCTTCCTCGCGTGGCACTTCCATGCCGGCGCGCTTGGCCAGGTCCTCGATTGCCTGGGGGAAATCGAGTTGGTCGTGGTCCATGACAAAACCCAGGGCGTTGCCGCCGGCGCCGCAGCCAAAGCAGTAATAGAACTGTTTGTCCGGGCTGACGCTGAACGAGGGGGTTTTTTCTTTGTGGAAGGGGCAGCAGGCGGTGTAGTTTTTGCCGGCCTTTTTCAGCTGGATGCGCGAGGCGACCACGTCGACGATGTCGGTGCGGTTGAGCAGGTCATCGATAAACGACTGTGGGATCAGGCCGGCCATAGGCACTCAGAATACTGTCATGCACTGAGGCAGAACAGGTCGGGGCAAAAACTAAAAGACTCCGATCGTCACCCGGAGGTGGCGCGGAGTCTAAAAGCGAAACCCGGCCGAAGCCGGGTATCAGGCGCTGCTTGTACTGATTAGTACAGGCGAACGCTGCGGCGCTGCTCGCGCTGCACTTTCTTGGCGTGACGCTTAACAGCGGCTGCTGCTTTACGCTTACGCTCGGAAGTCGGCTTTTCGTAGAATTCACGGCTGCGAACTTCAGCCAGAACACCGGCTTTTTCGCAGGAGCGCTTGAAACGACGCAGAGCTACGTCGAAGGGTTCGTTCTCTTTAACTTTGACGGCTGGCATCCAGGGCGTACCTTCTTTATTACCGGGGGTAACGTTGCTCCTGGCAAATGGCGCTGGAGAACGTAGGTTTTTAAGGGTTGCGGATGTTACCGCCTCGTCGCGCGGAATGCAAAGCCTCTGATCGAAAAGCGCTGGCCGGCTCGCGTCAGCGGCCATTATCATGCGCGCCTTCGAAGTTGCACACACTACTACAAGGCACTGCCCATGCTGGTTCTGGGATTGGAAACCTCCTGCGACGAAACCGGTGTCGCGCTTTACGACAGCGAGCGTGGCCTGCTGGCCGATGCGTTGTTCAGTCAGATTGATCTGCACCGTGTGTATGGCGGCGTAGTACCGGAACTGGCCTCTCGCGATCACGTCAAGCGCATGCTGCCGTTGATCCGTCAGGTGTTGAGCGAGGCCGACTGCGTTGCGACTGACATCGACGCCATCGCCTACACCGCCGGTCCTGGCCTGGTTGGCGCGCTGCTGGTGGGGGCGTCCTGTGCGCAGGCGCTGGCCTTTGCCTGGGACATTCCGGCGCTCGGTGTGCATCATATGGAAGGCCACCTGCTGGCGCCGATGCTGGAGGAACAACCACCGGCTTTCCCGTTCGTCGCTTTGTTGGTGTCGGGCGGGCATACCCAGCTGGTTCGCGTAGATGGCATCGGTCAGTACCAGCTGCTTGGTGAGTCTCTGGATGATGCGGCAGGCGAGGCCTTCGACAAGACGGCCAAACTGATGGGCTTGCAGTACCCCGGCGGGCCGGAGATTGCCCGGTTGGCGCTGAATGGCACGCCGGGGCGCTTCAAGTTCCCCCGGCCGATGACCGATCGCCCTGGGCTGGAGTTCAGCTTTAGCGGCCTGAAGACCTTTACCCTGAACACCTGGCAGCAGTGCCAGGCTGCGGGCGACAACTCCGAGCAGACCCGTTGCGACATCGCCCTGGCGTTCCAGCAGGCGGTGGTCGATACCCTCACCATTAAATGCAAGCGCGCACTTAAGCAAACCGGGTTGAATAACCTGGTGATCGCCGGTGGGGTGAGTGCCAACCAGGCGTTGCGTCAGTCGCTGGAAAAGATGCTCGCTGAGCTGAAGGGCGGCGTGTTCTACGCCCGCCCGGCGTTCTGCACCGATAACGGCGCGATGATTGCCTATGCAGGCTGCCAGCGTTTGCTGGCGGGTCAGCATGAGGATTTGAGCATCAAGGTGCAGGCGCGTTGGCCTATGGAGCAACTGCCGGCGCTGTAAGCCGGCCGGATCCACTCGTTCGATTTAGAAATGCCGCTCACTGCCGGCGAACAGATCGCGTAAATTGCCGCGATGGCGCCAGACGATCAGCCCGGTCAGTGCACAGACGGGAAGCAGTGCGTCGGGTTGTTGCCAGGCCAGTAATGGCAGGGTCAGAGGTGTGGCGGTCAGCGCGGCCAGCGAACTGGTGCGGGTCAGGACAAACGTCAGTAACCAGGCGGCAACGGCCAGCAGGGCGGCCGGCGGGTATAGGCCCAGGAGCATGCCGGCGGCCGTGGCGACACCTTTGCCGCCACGGAAGTTGAAGTACAACGGATACAGGTGGCCGACAACGGCTGCCAGACCGACCCAGGCCTGCTGCTGCAGGCTGAAGTCGAGCAGGCTGGCGATCAGTACCGGCAGCAGGCCTTTGAGCAGGTCGCCGATCAGCGTGAGGATGGCCAGGCGTTTGCCGGCGACCCGGAACATGTTGGTGGCGCCGGGGTTGCCCGAGCCACTGGCGCGCGGGTCTGGCCCGCCGCTTAGGCGACTGAGCAGAATGGCGAAGGACAACGAGCCGAGCAGGTAGGCGAGGGACGCCAACAGCCAAAACATGGTATCCATTCCGGGGCAAGGGAGCCCTGATTCTAACTAGGTGCGGCAGCCTTGTCGTGCCACGGAGAGCGTGCTTGGACACAGTTTTTATCGAGGGTCTGGAGGTCGATACGGTGATTGGCGCCTACGACTGGGAGCGCACCATTCGCCAGTGTTTGCGTCTGGACCTGTACCTGGGTTGGGATAACCGTCCGGCCGCCGCTGGTGACGAGCTGGACAAGGCACTGGATTACGCCAAGGTCTCGCAGCGGATTCAGGCGTTTGCCAGCGAGTCGCAGTTTATCTTGGTGGAAACCTTTGCCGAGCGGTTGGTCGAGTTGCTGATGGCTGAGTTCCAGATTCCCTGGATGCGGCTCAAGCTGACCAAGCCCGGCGCGGTGCCGGCGGCCAGTGGTGGGGTGGGCGTGGAGATCGAGCGCGGATGTCGCTAACTCCCGTACTACTCGGTCTGGGCAGCAATATCGGCCGCGAAGCACACCTGTGTGCTGGCCTCGATGCGCTTGCTGGCCTGCTCAGTGAGATGCGCTGTTCGCCGGTATTCGAAAGCCAGGCGGTGGGCATCAAGAGCGGGCCGTTCTTCAATCTGGTGGTGGCCGGCTACAGCGACCTGCCGCTGGGTGAGCTGGACCGACGGCTGAAATTTATCGAAGCCGACAACGGCCGCTATGCGCCTGAGCGTAAGGGATTGCCGCTGGATATCGACGTGCTGCTGTATGGCGATCTGGTCGGCAACTTCGACGGCTTGATCCTGCCGCGTGCAGAAATCCTCAAGAACGCTTTCGTCCTCTGGCCGCTTGCCTTGTTGGTACCGGATGTTCTGCACCCGGCGCAGCAGCGCAGTTTTGCCGAGCTCTGGCAGTTAGCGCAGATTGACCAGCAGCTGTGGCCGGTGGCATTCAGCTGGCGCGAGCAACAGCTGACGCCGGCTGCTCTGTGCACCGAGTACCCGGCCAGGCACTGATCAAGGCGTGCTGACGATAATCGCCACGCGGCGATTTTCGCTGCGCCCTTCGGCGGTGTTGTTGTCTGCGATCGGCTTGCTCTGGCCCATGCCGTATGCTGCGATCAATCGAGCATCCATTCCCGCGCCTTGCATTACGGCCGCGACTGTCCTGGCGCGGCGCAGCGACAGCTGTTCGTTATAAGCCGCCTGGCCGACATTGTCGGTGTGGCCTTCCAGGCGCACCTGCTGAATGCCGACGCCCAGCAGTGCCTGGGTGATTTGCGTCAGTTGTGCGGTGCTGGCGCTGGAGACGACTTCCGAGTCGGTATCGAACAGCACTTTGCCGGAGAGGCCGAGTTCCCAGCGATCTTCGGTCCACTGGAAGCCATGGCTTTTGAGCAAGGCCACCTGCTCGGCACTGAGGCCTTTGGGTGTGCTCTGGCAGCCGCTGATGAGCAGTGCCGCGCCGAGCACGCCGATAAAGATCAAACGCATTAAGCTGTGCAAGATGAAGCTCCTTTTCAGTTGGTAAGTGAGTCCTGGCTTTTGGCCATGGTTCGCCCGCCCTGGCTGCGCTTGGCGTGGTACATGGCAACGTCCGCCTCGTGCACCAGGGCTTCGGGGTTGTCGGCGTGCTCCGGGTAGAGGGCGATGCCGATGCTTAGGGAGGTGGTGATGCTGCCACCTTCGGGCAGGGCGATGGGCTGATGCATACTGTCGATGATCTTGTCGGCGATCAGCACGGCATCGTCTTCCTGGTGAATGGGTTTGAGCAGCACGGCAAACTCGTCGCCGCCCAGACGCGCAACGGTGTCGCCCTCACGCAATTGGGCGCGCAGGCGCTGCGCAATGGCGATCAGCACGGCATCACCGGCGGCGTGGCCGAGCTGATCGTTGATTTCCTTGAAACGGTTGCTGTCGAGAAACAGCACAGCCATTTGCGTCTGGCTGTCGCGGGCTTCGCGCATGCTGCCGAGCAGGCGCGATTCGAAGAAGGCGCGGTTGGGCAGGCCGGTCAAGGCATCGTGGCTGGCCTGGTGCGCCAGCGAGGCGTTCTCGCGTTCCAGCTGATGCTGCCAGGCCTCCAGTTGATCGAGCAGGGCGTTGAAGTCTTCGGCCAGCTCGTTGAGGTCGGCGATATGGGTGGCCGGTACGCGCTGGTTGAAGGTGCGCTCCATGGAAATGTTGTGCGCTACTTGCGACAGGTTGCGTAGCGGTTGGGTAATCGCCCGCTGTATGCGTTTGGAGCCATAGGTGGCGCCCAGCGCACTGAGTGCCAGGCTAGCCAGCAGGCCAAGCAGGCCGCCGATCAGGAAGCGCAGCAGGGTGGTGCCTTGACCGCTTAGATGTAGTGCGCCGATCTGTTGGCCCTGGTAGGTGATGGGTTGAATCACCTCCTCGGGCAGCAACAGGCGGGCGATCGATTGTTCGGCGCTGTTGAGTACGGTGTTATTGGGGGCGTCGAGGCTGGCGAGCAATTCGCCGTCTTTATCGAAGACCGCCACCTGGGCGATTTCTTCGGTCTTGCAGATCTGTTCCAGGGCATCGCGCACCGCGGCGCGACCACCGCGGCTTCCAGGGTATAGGCCAGGGAGCGGGCGATCAGTTGCAGGTTATGGCTGGCGTAGGTGCTGAGCGCGAGCAGGCTGACCAGGGTCAGCGACAGGCTGGTCAGGCTCATGGCCAGCAGGGCGACGCGCAGATGGGCGTTATGCAGCAGGCGGCGCAGGCTTGGGCGCTGCTGGCTGATTTCGGGCTTTCTGCGGTTCATGGATGCGGTCCTGCGCGCTTACCCAGCTGTAGTACATTCGGGTGAATGCGAATGCCACTGCGTGCGACGGCATCGAGGTTGACCTTGAACGCCACATGATCATCGCTGATATCGAGGCAGAACAGGCTGCCCTCGCTGCAGGCCTGGCTGGTTTCGCTGATGGTCAGAATCGGTTTGCCAACCAGGCGACTGAACAAGGTTACGCGCTGGCTCTCCTCGATCACCCCGAGGTAGACGGCTTCGCAGTCGGTTGCCAGCAGCGGGCTGTCGACCAGCAGGCGCTTGGCCTGTACTGGCTGGCTGGATTCCAGTTCGTGGTTCTGCCACAGCAGGTCGGCGTATTCGGTTGGTGCAATCACACATAGACGCAGCGCTTCTGGCTGCTGCGGCCAGCGCGCATAACTGAGGATGCCGTGTACCACATGGGCAACCTGAGTGGCACGCAGCGTGGCGCTGTCCGCATCGCTTGATTCGGCGCGGGCCAGTATCGGCAAGAGTGCCAGTAGGGTGCAGCAGAGAGCTTTTCGGTTGGCGCGCATAAACACTGGACGATTCAGGTACAAGGTATAGGTCTCCGGCGTGGCCTGTTCGGCGCTGAGGCGACGCGCGTTGGCGCGTGGCGAGGCAGGCTCTTTTAAGTAAAGCTCACGCGCTTATATTTTGGCGTCAAAATTTATGCGTGATATGGCTAGGAGGCCTAGTGCTGCAAGGCCTTCAGCCTATCAGTGTGCTGAGCGTAACGCTACGCTTGAGGACGGTTCTGGCGAAATTTCTGAAGCGCCTGCAGGCGTTCTTCCTGCAGTGCGTTGCCCAGTTCGGCCCCTTGCAGGCCTCGCTTGAGCAGCGGTTGCACAGCCACTGCACGGGCGGCGTGCATGGCGGCCCGCAAGTACTCAGCCTGCGGGTAGGCGCGTTGTTCCAGACCGAGACGGCCGCGGGCGTCCATTTCACAGGCCGCGATAAATTCTTCGAAGCGTTGCGGGCGGCGGAACACGTCGAAGCCCTGTAGCAGTTTGAGCAGGGTCGAAGCCTTCAGCTCCAGAGCGCGGTGGCCGTGGGTGTGGAATTCACCAACCTGCAAGGCCAGTTCCTGGCAATCCTTGGGTGCCTTGCAACGCTGGTTGATCGCGCGGATGAGCTTCAGCCCGGTGTGTTCGTGGGCGATATGTCGGGGCCATTCGGCCTCCGGCGTCAGACCTTTGCCAACATCGTGCAGCAGACAGGCCCAGCGTACGGTCAGCGGTTGCTGGTGTTCGGCGCACTGGCGCAGCACGCTGAGTACATGCTCACCGGTGTCGATCTCCGGATGATGGGCGGCGGGTTGTGGCACGCCGAACAGCGCGTCGACCTCGGGCAGCAGTTCACGCAGGGCGCCGCAGTCGCGCAGCACCTGGATAAATACATCGGGGCGCGGCTCCATCAGGGCGCGGGAGAGTTCCTTCCAGCTACGTTCCGCTGTCAGTGCGTTGAGTTCACCGGACTCGCTCAGCTCGCGCATCAGCACCATGGTTTCAGGCGCTACGCTGAAGCCCAGTGGCGCGTAACGGGCGGCAAAGCGGGCGACGCGCAGTACGCGCAGCGGGTCTTCGGCGAAGGCCGGAGAGACGTGGCGCAGCAGTCGGGCTTCGAGGTCGCGCTGGCCACCGTAGGGATCGATCTGCGTGCCGTGATCGTCCTCGGCCATGGCATTGACGGTCAGGTCGCGGCGGATCAGGTCTTCTTCCAGGGTGACTTCGGGGCTGGCAAAGAAGGTAAAGCCGCCGTAGCCGCGCCCGCTTTTGCGCTCGGTGCGGGCCAGGGCATATTCCTCGCCGCTCTGCGGATGCAGAAATACCGGGAAGTCAGCACCCACCGGGCGATAGCCCAATTCGAGCATTTGCTCGGCGCTGGCGCCGACCACTACCCAGTCGATCTCGCTGACTTCACGACCTAACAGGCGATCACGTACTGCGCCGCCGACTTTGTAAATCTGCATCATGGTTCCTCCGCTAAGTGCGGAGAATAGCGGCTGGGCGCTGACGAGGGGTAGCCTGGATGCAGTTCTGAGGGGGCGGCGTGTTCTCAGATTGCATCCGGGTTACGGGCTGGCTAGGGGAATTTGCTGCAAGAGTGCTTGGGTGGCGCGCTCGAGTAGTTCGGCACTGTCTTTGGCGGGGCTCAGGCCGGTGTTGACCAAGCCTTCCCAGAGGATGTGCTGCTCCGGGGTTGTCAGGCGGATGCGTAGGGTGCCGGTTTCATCGCGCAGGCGGTGGATCGCCTGGTAAGGGCCGAGCGGGGTGGGGGGGGCGGCCTCGACCTTGAAGTCCAGCGGACTGTCCTGCACGGCCAGCCAGTAATACACCTGAATCTGCGCCTGCGGACTGGCTTGGTAACCACGGGCGCTCAAGCCCGCGCGCAGCAACTGTTCAAGCTGCGCATAGCGCTCGGCAAAGGGGACGTCGCCTTCTACGGCCTGTTCGGCGGCGATCAGGCTGAAGCTGCGTTTGCCCGTCAGTTCGGCGCTGGCGGGTGTCAGTACCTGGGCGCGGGGCAGTTGGCTGCTACAGGTGGCCAGTGCCAGGCACAGTAGTAATACGATAAACAGGCGCATCGGAAGATTCCCGGTTGGTCTGCTGCGCATGCTGGTGCTTGGCATCCTGGGCGCGCAACCGATCAAATGGGCGGGATCATCAGATCGAGGCGTGGGTAGTCGCTGTCATGTTCGGTTTCATGCTTGGGCGGTACATGCTGGGTGCCGATCAGTTGTTCGCCCTGGTACATCTCCAGATGGATATTGAAACCCCACAGGCGATGCAGGTGTTTCAGCACCTCCTCGGTGGAGCTGCCCAGCGGTTTGCGGTCGTGCTGCTGGTGGCGCAGGGTCAGCGAGCGGTCGCCGCGGCGGTCGATGCTCCAGATCTGCACGTTGGGCTCGCGGTTGCCCAGGTTGTATTGCGCGGCCAGTGTTTCGCGAATGGCCTGGTAGCCGGGTTCGTCGTGGATCGCCGGCACAACCAGCTCGTCTTTCTGATCATCATCGAGAATGCTGAACAGCTTGAGGTCGCGGATCACCTTGGGCGACAGGTACTGCAGGATAAAGCTTTCGTCCTTGAAGCTGTTCATGGCGAATTTCAGGGTACTTAGCCAGTCGCTGCCGGCAATCTCCGGGAACCAGCGGCGATCCTCTTCCGTCGGATCTTCGCAGATGCGGCGGATGTCGCGGTACATGGCAAAGCCTAGGGCATAGGGGTTGATGCCGCTGTAGTAGGGGCTGTCGAACGGCGGCTGGTAGACCACGCTGGTGTGCGACTGCAGGAACTCCATCATAAAACCTTCAGTCACCAGGCCTTCGTCGTACAGGTCGTTCATCAGGGTGTAGTGCCAGAAGGTCGCCCAGCCTTCGTTCATCACCTGGGTCTGGCGCTGCGGGTAGAAGTACTGGGCGATCTTGCGCACGATGCGGATGATCTCGCGCTGCCAGGGCTCCAGCAGCGGCGCGTGCTTTTCCAGAAAGTACAGGATGTTTTCCTGCGGCTCGGCGGGGAAGCGCTTGTTGTCCTTGTCACCGCCCTTGCTGGCGTTTTTCGGGATGGTGCGCCAGAGGTCGTTGATCTGCTTCTGCAGGTGTTCTTCGCGGTCCTTCATGCGCCGCCGTTCTTCCTCGGCGGAAATCGGGTAGGGGCGTTTGTACCGGTCGACACCGTAGTTCATCAGGGCATGGCAGGAGTCGAGCAGGTCTTCCACCGCGTCAATGCCATAACGCTCTTCACATTGCATGATGTACTGCTTGGCAAACACCAGGTAGTCGATGATCGAACTGGCGTCGGTCCAGGTGCGGAACAGGTAGTTGCCCTTGAAGAAGCTGTTATGGCCGTAGCAGGCGTGGGCAATCACCAGGGCCTGCATGCAGATGGTGTTTTCTTCCATCAGGTAAGCGATGCACGGGTCGGAGTTGATCACGATCTCGTAGGCTAAGCCCATCTGCCCGCGCTTGTAGCCCTTTTCGGTGCTGAGGAAGTGTTTGCCGTAGGACCAGTGGTGATAGCCCAGCGGCATGCCGACCGAGGCGTAGGCGTCCATCATCTGCTCGGCGGTGATCACCTCGATCTGGTTGGGGTAGGTGTCCAGGGCATAGCGTTCGGCGAGTCGACTGATTTCACGGTCGTACTGGCGGATCAGCTCGAAGGTCCACTCCGAGCCGGTAGAAATCGGCTGACGGCGCTTATCTTTGCTCGTGCTCATGTGGCTAGCCTCCGCTGGAACAGGTCGCGGAATACCGGGTAGATGTCGCCGGCCGATACCAGCTGCTGCTGGGCGAAGGTGTCGGCGAAAGCTTCGCTGACCTGCTCGTATTCGAACCACAGCGCCTGATGCTCGCGCGGGGTGATCTCGACGTAGGTGAAGTACTGCACGAACGGCATGATCTGCTTGATCAATATATCCCTGCAGATCGGCGAGTCATCATTCCAGTTGTCGCCATCCGACGCCTGGGCGGCGTAGATATTCCATTCGTTGATCGGGTAGCGCTCAGCCATGATTTCCTGCATCAACTTGAGCGCGCTGGAGACGATGGTGCCGCCGGTCTCGCGTGAGTAGAAGAATTCCTCCTCATCCACTTCCTTGGCGCTGGTGTGGTGGCGGATAAACACCACCTCGATCTTGTCGTAATTGCGCTTGAGAAACAGGTACAAGAGGATAAAGAAGCGTTTGGCGATGTCCTTGGTCGACTGCGTCATCGACCCGGACACATCCATCAGGCAGAACATCACGGCCTTGGAGCTGGGGTTGGGTTGCTTGACCAGCAGGTTGTACTTGAGGTCGAAGGTGTCGAGGAAGGGCACGCGCTTGATCCGCGCGCGCAGTTTGCTGACTTCTTCTTCAAGCGCCTGGATATCGCCGAGGTTGTCTGGCTGTTCCAGCTTCAGGCGTTCCAGTTCGGCCTGGGCGCTCTTGAGTTTGTTGCGGCTGCTGCCGGACAGGGCGATGCGCCGGGCGTGGGCTGAACGCAGGGTGCGCACGATATTGATGCGTGACGGGTTGCCTTCATTGCTGATACCCGCGCGTACGCTCTTGAAGGTGTCGCTGCCGGTCAGGTGGCGTTTGATCAAATTGGGCAGTTCCAGGTCCTCGAATATAAAGTCGAGGAATTCTTCCTGAGTGATCTGGAAGACGAAGTCATCCATGCCTTCGCCGGAGTTGCTTGCCTTGCCGGCGCCTTGGCCGCTGCCACCGCCTTGCGGGCGGGCAATCTTCTCGCCGGTGGTGAATTCACGGTTGCCGGGGTGCACGGTGGTCTGGCGCCCGCCACGGCCGTGGTGCAATACCGGCTCGTCGATATCACGGCCGGGGATGCTGATCTGTTCGCCGTGCTCCATATCGGTAATAGAACGGCGGCTGACCGCTTCTTCCACGGCCTTTTTGATGTGGTCGCGGTAGCGCCGCAGGAAGCGCTGGCGGTTTACCGTGCTCTTGTTCTTGCCGTTCAGGCGTCGGTCGATAACATGGCTCATCACTGCCCTCCGTGCACTGCAGACATCAGGCGCAATCGCTGGCAGAGCGCTGTCCCGCGCTCTGCGCTGCTGCGTGGCCTGTTGCGCCAGGCCGTTCTATTGCGATTTACGAACCCGCAGATACCACTCGGACAGCAGGCGTACCTGCTTGTCGGTGTAGCCGCGCTCGACCATGCGAGTGACGAAATCGTTGTGTTTCTGTTGATCCTCCTTGCTCGCCTTGGCGTTGAAACTGATGACCGGCAGCAGGTCTTCGGTGTTGGAGAACATCTTCTTCTCGATCACCACGCGCAGCTTCTCGTAACTGAGCCAGGTCGGATTTTTGCCATTGTTGTTGGCTCGGGCGCGCAGCACGAAGTTGACGATCTCGTTGCGGAAATCCTTCGGGTTGCTGATCCCAGCCGGTTTTTCGATCTTCTCCAGCTCCTCGTTGAGGGCCACTCGATTGAGGATCTCGCCGGTTTCCGGGTCGCGGTATTCCTGGTCCTGAATCCAGAAGTCGGCGTACAGCACGTAGCGGTCGAAGATGTTCTGCCCGTATTCGCTGTAGGACTCCAGGTAGGCGGTCTGGATTTCCTTGCCGATAAATTCGATATAGCGCGGCGCCAGGTATTCCTTGATAAAGCGCAGGTAACGCTCGCGCACTTCGGCAGGGAACTGTTCCTGCTCGATCTGCTGCTCCAGCACGTAGAGCAGGTGCACCGGGTTAGCGGCGATTTCGTGCGGGTCGAAGTTGAACACCTTGGACAGGATCTTGAAGGCGAAGCGGGTCGATAGACCGTTCATGCCTTCATCCACACCTGCGGTGTCGCGGTACTCCTGAATCGACTTGGCCTTGGGATCGGTGTCTTTGAGGTTTTCGCCGTCGTAGACGCGCATCTTCGAGTAAACGTTGGAGTTTTCCGGCTCTTTCAGGCGGCTGAGGGTTGAGAACTGCGCAAGCATCTTCAGCGTGTCCGGCGAGCAATGGGCTTTGGCCAGGGAGCTGTTGAACAGCAGCTTGTCGTAGATCTTGATCTCGTCGGAGACGCGCAGGCAGTACGGCACCTTGACGATGTAGATGCGGTCGATAAAGGCTTCGTTGTTCTTGTTGTTGCGAAAGCTGTGCCATTCCGACTCGTTGGAGTGGGCCAGCAGGATGCCGCTATAGGGAATCGCGCCGAGACCTTCGGTGCTGTTGTAGTTACCTTCCTGAGTGGCGGTCAGTAGTGGATGCAGCACCTTGATCGGCGCTTTGAACATCTCGACGAATTCCATCAGACCCTGGTTGGCCCGGCACAGTGCGCCCGAGTAGCTGTAGGCGTCGGCGTCGTTCTGTGGGTATTCCTCCAGCTTGCGGATATCCACCTTGCCGACCAGGGCAGAGATGTCCTGGTTGTTCTCATCGCCTGGCTCAGTTTTGGCCACTGCGATCTGGTTGAGAATCGACGGGTAGAGTTTGACCACGCGGAACTGGCTGATGTCGCCGCCGAATTCCTGCAGCCGCTTGGTGGCCCAGGGCGACATGATGCTGTTGAGGTAGCGCCGGGGAATGCCGTAATCCTCTTCGAGGATGGTGCCGTCTTCGGCGTCGCTGAACAGACCGAGCGGTGACTCGAACACTGGCGAGCCTTTGATCGCGTAGAACGGTACTTTCTCGATCAGGTGCTTGAGCTTTTCCGCCAGGGACGATTTACCGCCGCCCACTGGGCCGAGTAGATAAAGGATCTGTTTCTTCTCTTCCAGGCCCTGAGCGGCATGACGGAAGTAGGAGACGATCTGGTCGATGCATTCTTCCATGCCATGGAAGTCGGCAAAGGCCGGGTAACGGCGGATCACTTTGTTGGA
The DNA here is from genome assembly GCF_900105355.1 of Pseudomonas anguilliseptica. Classification (NCBI taxonomy): domain Bacteria; kingdom Pseudomonadati; phylum Pseudomonadota; class Gammaproteobacteria; order Pseudomonadales; family Pseudomonadaceae; genus Pseudomonas; species Pseudomonas anguilliseptica. The sequence goes on along the minus strand of NZ_FNSC01000001.1, from coordinate 1,056,245 downwards.
GAAGATCCGCGAAAGCCGTGGGTCGGTTGAGGTGTCGAGTAGTTCAGGCTCGCCAATGGCCAGCAGCAGGCGTTCGGCTGCCGAGGCGTAGGCGCTGCGATCCTGTTTGCACAGTTCGAGGTACTCCTGGAGGCAGAGCTCCTCCTGGCGAGTCGCTTCGAAACGTTGTTGGAAGTGGCTGAAAATGCTCATGACTTCACCTCGCTCGATGCGCAGAGCCGGTGCGGGTTCGGTCAGGCGCTTGGTAGCCCCGGTGCGGATGCCGCCGGGATAAACCCCCAGAACACCTAATAATCTTAGAACTTGTCCAACGTCTGCTGCGCGTCGATCCTGCTGCGTTAAGAACAGGCTCGGAATGCTCATTTACATCAGTAAACTCCGCTTCCTCGCCTGTTCTTGCCTTGCATGACTCTAGCTCGCGAGACCTTGAACAGGTTCTTACCGATGGCCCGATGCCGTTTGGCCGGCTCTACCTTGTTTTGGATGGCCTGAGCTAAAGGATAGTTCGGAATCGGCGAGGTCAAGGGCCGCGCAACGATAACAGGATATTACCGTTGGTCGGCAATGCCCGGCAGGCCACAGCTGGTGCGGCCTGGGCGGTGAAAAAATTATTCTTCCGAACTGTGCGCGGTGTCGTTGGGGAAAGTGGCGCGCCACAGTTCAAAGCCGCCATCGAGGCTGTAGACCTCACTGAAACCCTGGCCAACCAGATAGGCCGCTGCGCTCTGGCTGGAGTTGCCGTGGTAGCAGGTGACAATCAGCGGTGCGTCGAGATCGGCCTGGGTGATAAAGGCGTGCAGCGAGTGGTTGTCGAGGTGCTGCGAGCCGCTGATGTGGCCGGCGGCAAAGCTTTGCGGGTCGCGGATATCGACCACCACGGCGCCTTGTTGGCGCAACGCCTGAGCCTGCTCGGGGGGGATGCGTTTGAATTCGCTCATGCTTGCTCCTTACAGTCGCAGCTGTATTTCTCGCCGCTATCGATATTCATCAGGGTCATGCTTGCGCCCCATACGCAGCCGGTATCCAGGGCGATCACGTCGGGCTCTGGGGACTGGCCTTCGAGTGCTGCCCAGTGGCCGAAGATGATGCGCTGACCTCGGGTCTTGCGCTGTTTGCAGCTGAACCAGGGGGCGTAGCCCGGTGGTGCGCTGCCGACGCCTTCCTTGTTTTTCAGGTCTAGGGTGCCATCGGCTTTGCAGAAGCGCATGCGGGTGAAGTAGTTGGTGATTACCCGCAGGCGCGTTACGCCGTGCAGGTCTCCGTCCCACTTGGCCGGCTCGTTGCCATACATGCCGTCGAGAAACAGCGGCAGGCGCGCGTCATCACGCAAGGCTTCTTCCACTTCAGCAGCGCGGCGAAGGGCTTTGTCCATGTTCCACTGCGGTGGGATGCCCGCGTGCACGAGTGCCATATCGCGGGCCTCATCGTAATGCAGGAGCTTCTGCCGGCGCAGCCAGTCGAGCAGGTCAGCAGCATCTGGTGCGTCGATGATTTCGCGCAGGGTGTCGCCTTTCTTCAGGCGCTCGATATTGTGTGCCACGGCCAGCAGGTGCAGGTCGTGATTGCCCAGCACGCAGGTCAGCGCATCACGGATGTTGTAGAGGAAACGCAGCGTCGCCAGGGATTCGGGGCCGCGGTTGACCAGATCACCTACCAGCCACAGCTTGTCGCGTGACGGATCAAAGGCTACGCGCTCAAGCAGGCATTGCAGGGGTTTCAGGCAACCTTGCAGGTCACCGACTGCGTAAGTGGCCATCAGTGCAGCGAGCCCGGCACCGCAAGACGAAAGGGCGCGATCACGGCGTCAAAGCGTTTGCCGTCTTCGGCGAGCATCTGGTAGCTACCCTGCATGATACCGACGCGGGTGGTCATCACGGTGCCGCTGCTGTAGGTGTGACTGGAACCAGCCTCGATCAGCGGCTGCTGGCCGATCACGCCAGCACCGCGTACTTCCTGCACGCGACCATCACCATCGGTAATTACCCAGTGCCGCGAGAGCAGCTTGGCCGACAGTTCGCCGTTGTTGCTTACCGTGACGGTGTAGGCGAAGGCAAAGCGGTTCTGCTCCGGCTGTGACTGCTCCGGCAGATAGCGGGTGACGACGCTGACGTCGATCTTGTAATGCGAATCGCTCATGCGTAATTAACTCAGTGGGCAGGTACCCAGTCTAGCCGCTGTCAGTCGGCGTTGGGCTGTTCAGCCAGTTTGTCTGCCAGGCGTACAAATGCCGCCAGGTCCAGTTGTTCGGGGCGCAGGCTGCCATCCACACCGGCCTCTTCGATGGCAGCAGCCGGCAGCAAGGCCTTGAGGGTGTTGCGCAGTGTCTTGCGGCGCTGGTTGAAGGCTTCGCGCACCACGCGTTCGAGCAGGTGGTGGTCTTTAGCCGGATGTGGCAGCACCTCGTGCGGCACCAGACGGACGATCGCTGAATCGACCCTGGGCGGCGGATTGAACGCGCCAGGGCCGACATTGAACAGGTGCTCCACGCGGCAGTGGTACTGCACCATGATCGACAAGCGGCCCCAATCGCCACCGCCGGGTTCGGCGGCCAGGCGCTCGACCACTTCCTTCTGCAGCATAAAGTGCATGTCGCGAATCAGTGCGGCATTGCTCAGCAGGTGAAAGATTAGCGGCGTGGAGATGTTGTACGGCAGGTTACCGACCACGCGCAGGCTGCGTGGCGCGGCCTGCAGTTGGTTGAAATCGAACTTGAGTGCGTCACCCTGATTCAGGCGAAAGCGCGGATTGCTGCCGAACTGATGTTGCAGGATTGGCACCAGGTCGCGGTCAAGTTCAATCACGTCGAGCTGCGCGCCGCTGTTCAGCAGGCCTTCGGTCAGCGCGCCCTGACCTGGGCCAATTTCCAGCATGTGCTCGCCTTCACGGGCGTTGATGGCGCGCAGGATGCGATGAATCACTCCGGCGTCATGCAGGAAGTTCTGACCGAAACGCTTGCGCGCGCGGTGTTGGTAATCGGACATGCAGCAGCTCCAGGCTTCAAAGCATCGGCTTGAAGCGAATGTAACGCGGGTAGAAAGCCCGGCAGTTTAACAGCATTGGCGGCGTTCGCCCTGTGCCGGGCTTAGTCGTCAGCGGCTTTTCACCTGGCTGGCAGCCATTTCATAGGCGGTTTGCAAGGCGACCTGCAGGCTACCGCAGTCGATCTTGCCGCTGCCGGCCAGATCCAGCGCAGTGCCGTGGTCGACCGAGGTGCGGATGATCGGCAGGCCCAGGGTGACGTTTACCGCAGCGCCAAAGCCCTTGTATTTGAGCACCGGCAAGCCCTGATCGTGGTACATCGCCAGCACTGCATCGCAATGTTCGAGGTGCTTGGGGGTGAACAGGGTGTCGGCCGGCAGGGGGCCGATCAGCTCGATGCCCTCTGTGCGCAACTGCTGCAGGGTGGGCTCGATCACCTCGATCTCCTCGCGGCCCAGATGGCCGCCCTCGCCAGCATGAGGATTGAGGCCGCAGACCAGAATCCGCGGCCGGGCGATGCCGAATTTCGTGCGCAGGTCGTGGTCGAGGATGCGCGTGACCCGGCTGAGGCGTTCGGGGGTGATGGCTTCGGCCACATCCTTGAGTGGCAGGTGCGTAGTCACCAGCGCCACGCGTAGGCCGTGGGTAGCGAGCATCATCACCACCTGCTCGGTGTGGGTCAGCTCGGCGAGAAACTCGGTGTGTCCGGAGAAGGCAATCCCGCCTTCGTTGATCACGCCCTTGTGCACGGGGGCGGTAATCATCCCGGCGAAGTGGCCGTCGAGGCAGCTTTGTCCCGCGCGGGTAAGCGTCTCTAGGACATAGCGCGAATTGTCTGCGTTCAGTTGGCCGGGGTTTACGGCGGCGGCCAGCAGGGTGTCCCAGACATACAGGCTGCCGGCGGGTGCAGCCTGGCTTGGCCAGGCATCGGGGCTGACGCTGATCAGATCAATGCTTAATCCCAGCAGCTGGGCGCGCTCAGCTAGCAGGTCGCGGCTGGCAATAGCAATCAAGGCATGTGGCTGCGCTTCGCGGGCCAGCAGCAGGCACAGGTCGGGACCTATGCCGGCGGGCTCACCAGGGGTCAGCGCGAAAAGGCGGGCGTGGCTCATCGGTAGGCTCTCGCTATGCGTCAACGGGGCAGTGCATCAGTTGATCGGGGTTTAGGGTCATTATGCGTCGGGCCGGCGAGTAGTCGCCAGGCAGGGTCGGCCACAAAAAAGCCCGGTTTGCGTGCGCATAAACCGGGCTTGTCTGTTATCTCGCGTTAGGGCGAGGCACCTGTCAGAGCTTGGTCTCGACGTAGGCTTCGTCGCGGATCTGGCGCAGCCAGGCTTGCAGCTCTTCATCGTACTTGCGATTACGCAGTACGGTCATGGCCTGCTGCTCGCGGAACTGGGCGCTGCTGTCAGTGGCACGACGGCCCATGACTTCCAGCACATGCCAGCCGTAAGGGCTCTTGAACGGTTTGGACAACTCGCCCGCCGGCGTGCTGTTCATTACTTCACGGAACTCTGGCACCAGCACGTTCGGGTCGATCCAGCTCAGCGTGCCGCCGTTCAGCGCCGAGCCTGGGTCTTCGGAGAAGCTCTTCGCCAGTTCGGCGAAATCTTCCCCGGCCAGGATGCGCTGGTGCAGACGTTCAACCAGGCGTTTGGTTTCAGCTTCACTGCGGATTTCGCTGGGTTTGATCAGAATGTGGCGAACATTCACTTCGTCACGTACCTGGCTGTCGCCGCCGCGCTTTTCCAGCAGCTTGAGCATGATGAAACCGCCGGGAGTACGCAGCGGCTCAGTGACCTGGCCAACTGGCAAGGCGCTAAGCATGGTGTCGAAGGGCGGTGGCAGCTGCCCGGCTTTACGCCAGCCCATTTCGCCGCCTTCCAGCGCGGTTTCACTGGCTGAGCGGGCAATGGCTAGTTGGGCGAAGTCCGCGCCTTGTTGCAGCTGTTGGTACAGATCGCGAGCTTGGCGGTCTGCGGCCTGGATGTCTTCCGGGGAAGCACCTTCGGGTACTGGAATCAGGATGTTGGCCAGGCGGAACTCTTCGGAAAGCTGCATCTTGCCCATGTCCGAAGCGAGGAAGTTCTGCACTTCCTGGTCGGTGACCTGGATGCGCTCAGCCACACGGCGCTGGCGCACACGGCTGATGATCATCTCGCGGCGTACCTGGTCACGCGCATCGGTGTACGACAAACCGTCTGCAGCTAGAGCGGCGCGGAACTGCTCGATGCTCATGCCATTGCGCTGAGCGATGGTGCCGATGGCCTGGTTCAGCTCTTCATCGGTAATCCGAATGCCGGAGCGTTCACCAATCTGCAGCTGAATGTTTTCGATGATCAGGCGCTCCAACACCTGCTGGCTGAGCACATGCTCAGGCGGCAGGGCGGCGCCGCGCTGGGCAATGGTCTGCTGCACTTCACGCAGGCGTGAATCGAGCTGGCTTTGCATGACGACATCGTTATCGACAATCGCTACAACACGGTTGAGTGGCTGTACCTCAGCGTGTGCCGCAGTACCCAGAAACAGCGCGCCCAACAGCAGCGGGCGCACGCAATCAGAAAGCTTTGTCTTCACGTTCACGATAACCTTGAATGCCTTGGTCGAGGAAAGTCTCAACTTTATTGCCGACTACACCACCCAGACCTTTGAGTACGATCTGCAGGAAGATGCCGCGATCAGCCTGGTCGTTCAGCGACGGGTTCAGGCTGACTTCGTCGTAGTCGATCCAGTAGCGGTTGAACAGGCGCAGTTTCCAGCAGCAGCTGTCGTATTCGAAGCCAGCGAAGGCCTCCAGGGTGCGGTCGCGACCGTAGTCATACTGCCAGCGGGAGATCACGCTCCATTGCGGTACGATCGGCCAGATCACCGAGAAGTCATGCTGACTGATCTTGTAGTAGTCCTTGATGTAGTTCGCGCTGCCGGGGGTGCCGTAGTCGCCACCGCCTACTACCCAGTTACCAGTAGCCTCGTCATAACGCACAGTGTCATTGCGGTAGCGATAACCGGCGTTGACCACCTTGTTCGGGTTGTCTTCTGGCTGGTAATGGAACATCGCGCTACCTGAACGGGTGCTGCCGCTGTCCGGATCCCAGTTGAAGTCCGACGAGAAGCGCCAGTCGCGGTTAAAGCGATACAGGTACTCAAGCGCATAAGGCGATACTGATGCCGTGGCGTCGCTGCGGGTGCGGTAATCAATGCCTGGTAGCTGCACTTGGCGATCTTCAAAGTAGAAGGCCTGGCCGATGCTAAAGCGTTGGCGCTCAAAGCCGTTGGGCTCAATCCAGCGGTTGGTTATACCCAGAGACAGCTTGTTCTCGTCGCCGATACGATCCTTGCCGGAGAAGCGGTTTTCACGCCACAGCGAGGAGTAGCTGAATGTGCTTTCGCCGGTATCGAAGATTGGGATGTCCGTCTGGTCTTCTTCGGGAGCATAGAGGTAGAACAGGCGTGGCTCCAGTGTTTGCCGATAGGACTTGCCGAACCATTGGGTATTGCGGTCAAAGTACAGGCCGCTATCCAGGCTAAACATGCCGACGCCGCGGCTTTGGCTGCTTTTGTATTCCTGTTCGGCCAGCAGCGTGTTTTTGCCTTGCTGATCCAGGGTCAGGTCATAGTTGGTCTGCAGGTACTTGACCTGCGGCTTGATAAAGCCCCAGCTCCAGTTGAGCGGCAGGCTGACGCCTGGCTCGACATGCAGGCGCTCACCATTGGCGCGTGCCAGGCCTTGAACGACTGTGTCATACCAGGGCTGTTCAACTACCCCATCTTCATTGATGAAGTTGCCTTTGCGTAGGTTGCGGTCAAAACGCACATATTCCGTGCCATAACTGAAGTTCACCCCAGCTGGTTTAAATGGCAGCACGCCATCCAGGGTCAGTTGTGGCAAACGATTGTACGGGGTGATGTCCGTGATATTGGCCAGCTCATAAGCGTGTGCATTCAGCCGTGCGGTATAGCCGTTGCCGCGATAGGTCAGGGTTCCGCGTTGGTTGATGTAGCTAGTGGAGCTGACTCCCAAGTCAGTGCCTAGATCTTGAAAATAATACGGATCGCTGATGTCGGTGTAGTCGACTTCAGCCAGCAAGCGCGAGGTCAGGCCTGTTTTGTGCTGCCAGCTGTACATCCAGCGCTGATCTTCGTAATCCGACTGCAGTTTGCGGTCATCGTTGCTGTCATCGAGATACGCGCCGCCCACCTGACCTTCGCTGTTCTTGGTGAGGTAGCGAAATTCGCCTTCCATCATCAAGCCGCGATCGCTCATATAGGTCGGGTACAGCGTGGCGTCGTAGTTCGGCGCCAGGTTGAAGTAGTAAGGCGTCTGCAGGGTCAGGCCGTTATCGCTCGAACTGCCAATGCTTGGTGGCAGGAAGCCGGACTGGCGACGGTCATCAATCGGGAAGTAGATATAAGGTGTGTAAAACACCGGAATATTCTTCACTCGCAAGGTGACGTTGGTCGCGGTGCCGAAACCGGTGGCCGGGTTCAGGGTGATGTTGTTGCCCTTCAGGTGCCAGGCGTTGCTGCCCGGTTCGCAGCTGGTGTAGGTGCCGTCTTTCAGGCGGATAATCGCGCTTTCTTCACGCTTGGCGTAAAGCGCGTTACCGCGAATATGGCTCTTGTGCAGCACATATTCGGCGTTGTCGACTTTGGCTTCACCGTTGTCCAGTTGCAACTCGGCGCGGTCACCCACCACCAGCATGCCCTGGTCACGCAGGCGCACATTACCGATCAGCTCACCGCGGTTTTCCGCCTGACGCAGGTTGGCTTCATCCGCTTCAACCTGCATGCCGGCCTGGCGCAGAACCACATCGCCGGCGAGGGTGGCGACCTGTTCTTCCTGCTCGTAGCGCGAAGCTTTAGCCGATACGAACATCGGCGCTTCGTCCATAGGCGTCTTGTCGTCCATACCCGGACGCGTCGGCTCTATATAAGCACCTGCGCAATAAGGGCCGGCTTCAGCCAGCTGGGCGGCGCTGAGGTTTTCTCGCGGTACCCAGTCCAGGTGGCTGTAGTCAGCGCTGCGCGAGTCGAGGCCTTTGCCACGGCTTTCAGTCACCAGGGTCGCTTGCGCGGTTTTCCCTTCAGGTGCTTCGGAGCTACTTTCGCCAGCTTTGTTGCTGGCGACCGAATCACGTTGTACTGGCCGTGCTGGCAGTGCAGCATTGCTGGTCTTCGGGGCGCATGCCCAGCCGCCGGAGGCGGAAACCTGGCAATCGTACTGCTCGGCAGCGATAGCATAAGGAACGGCTAAAGGTTGTAGCGCCAGAAGGCTGCCAGTGACCAGTAGAGGGAATTTTTTACGAAACGCGGGGTATTTTACTGCCATCTTATTTTTTCCGGGCTTCCTGCGCGCCATTGCCCCTGAGGCCGCACGCCTCTCGATGGGCTTGAAAAGATGCTGGATAATAAAGCATGACCCGCGCAACGGCTAGCGCCGTCGGAGACCTTGTAATGCCTGATGAAAATGTACGCTTAAAACTCCTCGAAAACTGGCTGGATCAGCAGCTGCCTGGGCTGTTCGCCGAGCAGGGTTGGGGCGCTGTACCCGCCGCCACGCTTACCTCTGCAAGCAGTGATGCCAGTTTTCGCCGCTATTTTCGTTGGCAAGGCGCTGGGCGTAGCCTGATCGTGATGGACGCACCGCCGCCGCAGGAAGATTGCGCACCCTTCGTCAAGGTGGCGCATTTGCTGGCCGAGGCACGTCTAAATGTGCCGCAGATTCTTGCCGCTGATCTCGATCGAGGCTTTTTATTGCTCAACGATTTAGGTCGGCAGACCTATCTGGATGTGATTAACGCAGGCAATGCTGACGCGCTGTTTGCCGATGCGCTGCAGGCGCTATTGGCGTTTCAGCAACTGCCGATGACTACGCCATTGCCCAGTTATGACGATGCCCTGCTGCGCCGTGAGTTGCAGCTATTTCCCGAGTGGTATGTACAACGCCACCTGGGCGTCGAGTTCAGCGAGCGGGAGCAGGCCCTATGGCAGCGCGTCAGTCAGCTGTTGATCGACAGTGCCCTGGCCCAGCCCCAAGTGCTGGTGCATCGCGACTATATGCCGCGCAACCTGATGCTCAGTGAGCCGAACCCGGGTGTGCTGGATTTTCAGGATGCGGTTTACGGCCCTGTGACCTATGACGTCACCTGTCTGTTCAAGGATGCCTTTCTCAGCTGGCCCGAGGCGCGCGTACGCAGTTGGTTGGAACAGTATTGGCAGCAGGCGCGTGAGGCAGGTGTGCCGGTTCAGCCGGTGCTGGAAGATTTTCTGCGAGGCAGCGACTTGATGGGCGTGCAGCGCCATCTCAAGGTGATCGGTATCTTCGCGCGCATCTGTCATCGCGATGGCAAGCCCAAGTACCTGGATGATGTGCCGCGGTTCTTCTCTTATATAGATGCGGTGTTGGCGCGGCGGCCGGAGCTGGCTGAGCTGGCTGAGCTACTCGGCAGCCTGCGGCGGGAGCCGGTATGAAAGCGATGATTCTGGCCGCCGGTAAAGGTGAGCGGCTGCGCCCGCTGACCCTGCATACACCCAAACCATTGGTACGCGCGGCCGGCGTGCCCTTGATCGAATACCGCGTGCGCGCGTTGGCGGCGGCCGGGTTTACCGAGCTGGTGATCAATCATGCCTGGCTGGGGCAGCAGATTGAGGATTACCTGGGTGATGGAGCGCGCTTCGGCGTCAGCATTGCCTATTCCGCCGAGGGTGAACCGTTGGAAACCGGCGGTGGGATCTTTCAGGCCCTGCCGTTGTTGGGTGATCAGCCGTTTGTATTGATCAATGGCGATATCTTTACCGACTACCCCTTTGCCGAGTTGCGCCGTCCGTTATCCGGCCTGGCGCACCTGGTGTTGATCGAGAACCCTGGCCATCACGTCAAGGGCGATTTCTGTTTGCAGAATGGACAGGTGACGGACGCGCAGGAGGGGCAGGGCAGTCTGACCTACAGCGGCATGGCCGTGTTATCGCCTGGGCTTTTTGCTGGCTGTGAGGCTGGTGTGTTCTCGCTTGCGCCATTGCTGCGTGCGGCCATGGCGGCGGGGCAGGTTACGGGCGAGCAGTTTGACGGTTGCTGGGTGGATGTGGGTACCCATGAGCGCCTGGCTCAGGTCGAACGTCTGCTTGAGGCGCGCGGCTAGGATGATCTGGCCTGTGACCCTTCTCGGCGCGGTTGCCGGGCTGGCGGTTGCCAGTATTCCGGGTGCCATGCTCGGTGGTTTGCTGGGCCAGGTGCTGGATCGGCGTTTGCGTCTGCAGTCGTGGGCCGCCTTGCGTGAGCACCTGGGTGGTCGCGCCGAGGTGCGTGATGAGTGGCTGCTATTCGTGTTGCTGGGGCGTTTGGCCAAAAGCGGTGGTCGTGTGCTGCCGGCGCATATCCAGCAGGCGCAAGCGGAAATGCAGCGTCTGGGTTTGGATGCCGAGGGGCAGCGTCAGGCGATAGCGGCCTTTGCTCGGGGCAAGACCGGACGAGACAGCTTGCGTGTGCCGCTGCATCGTCAGCGTGAGCGCAGTGAGGTGCTGCTGCGCGCGTGCTGGCGGATGGCCTGGGTTGATGGTCAGGTCGGCCAGGCCGAGCGTGAACTGATCATGCTCTGGGGTAAATGGCTGCAGGTTTCATCGGCAACCCAGGCGCAGCTGAGTGATGCCTACGCACCGCAGCAAGGGCCGCTGGTTTCGACGGCCAGTAATGCCTATCAACGTGCCCTGAATCTGTTGAACGTAAATGCCGATGCCGAGCCGGCGCAGATCAAGCAGGCGTATCGACGCTTATTGAGTCGCCATCACCCCGACAAGCTGGCGGGCAGCGGCGCCACGCCAGAGCGTGTGCGCGAGGCGACTGAGTGTACCCGTGAGTTGCACCAGGCCTATGATCTGATTCGCCAGCGTCACTGCTTTCGTTAGCAGGCTGTAGAAAGACTACCTGCGTTGCCATCGCGGCATTAAAAGCAAACTCGGCAAGCCGCTTGCGGCTAACGCGCTTTAGCGCGACCCGAAGGGCGAGTGAAACGAGTAATGCTCATTCGCTTCCTTGCTGGCTTTTGCCTTGCGCTGACTGTCTCGCTAAGGAAACTCTGAAGAAGACTTCCTGATTTTGGCAAAATACCCGGATTCCACCCGTCGAGTTTTCCGATGAAGCAGATGACCTTCGCCGACGCCGAGTACGCAGGCAAGCGCAAGCAGACCCGCAAAGAGTTGTTCCTGATCGAGATGGATCGAGTAGTGCCGTGGGAAGGATTGGTCACCCTGATCGATCCGCACTACCCGAAGGGCGAAGGTGGCAGGCCCGCCTATGCGCTGATGGCGATGCTGCGTGTGCATCTGATGCAAAACTGGTTCGGTTACAGCGATCCGGCGATGGAGGAAACGCTGTACGAGACCACCATCCTGCGCCAGTTCGCCGGCTTAAGCCTGGAGCGCATTCCCGATGAAACCACCATCCTCAACTTCCGTCGCTTGCTGGAGAAACACGAGCTGGCTGCAGGCATCTTGGCCGTGATTAACGGCTACCTGGGCGACCGTGGTCTGTCACTGCGCCAGGGCACCATCGTCGATGCCACGTTGATCAATGCGCCGAGTTCGACCAAGAACAAGGACCGTAAGCGCGATCCGGAAATGCACCAAACAAAGAAGGGCAACCAGTACTACTTCGGCATGAAGGCGCACATCGGCGTGGATGACGAGTCGGGTCTGGTGCACAGCGTAGTAGGCACGGCAGCCAACGTGGCGGATGTCACCCAGGTAGACAAACTGCTGCACGGCGACGAAAACGTGGTGTGTACTGACGCAGGTTACACCGGTGTCGAAAAGCGTCCGGAGCATGAAGGTCGGAAGGTAATCTGGCAGGTGGCGGCACGCCGCAGCACCTACAGGAAGCTCGATAAGCGCAGCGGGTTATACAAAGCCAAGCGCAAGATCGAGAAGGCCAAAGCCCAAGTGCGCGCCAAGGTCGAGCATCCGTTTCGCGTGATCAAGCGCCAGTTCGGTTATGTGAAGACGCGCTTCCGTGGCCTGGCCAAAAACACCGCACAACTGGTAACGCTGTTCGCCCTGTCGAACCTGTGGATGGCCCGTCGACATTTGCTGACGAATGCAGGAGAGGTGCGCCTGTAATGTGGGAAATGACCGCTGCGAGGTGCTCGCGGCGGCCAGAAACACCGAAATGAGCGGATGACTTGATCGTTTTTGATCAGTTTTCCGCTTTCAAAATCAGCGGAGGCTGAAGTTGACCGGAAATACAGGGCTACTTCAGACCATCCCTAACGTTTTTCAACGGCCTGCTAGGGCTATTTCGCCTGCAATTTCAGCGTCAGCCAGCCACGGATACGGCGGTAGAGTTGCTCCTGTTCGGCTTCGCGGTTGCCTGGCAGGGCTTTCATGGCGATCTGTATATAGCTGGGGTGCTTCTGTCGTTTGCTGGCTTGCGAGCGCTTGAGGGCGGCCTGGCGGTCGGCTGCCAGATCCTTGTAATAGAAGTCGCCAGTGGCCAGTTGCAGCTGCGAAATCAGCTCATCGAGTGGCGGTGTATAGCCAGCGGGCAATTGTGCGGCTACCAGCAGCAGGTTCTGAATCTTGGCTGGCTTGCGTTCGGCCAGGTAGCGTGCGGCCCAGTAGGCGCCGCTGCCGTGGCCGAGCAACACAATGGTGTTGGCCTGCCGTTGTTCGGCGAACGCGATGGCCGATTCGATGCGTGCCAATACGCGTTCGGCATGGGCTTTCTGCTGCTCCTCAATGTTTTTCACTTTGTTTGCCGCGGCTTCGGCACTGTCTAGCTGACTATTGCGGTTTTCCGTCGCGGCTTCATCTGTTGCTGGGCTGCTCTCGACGCTTTCCTCTGTCGGTGCTTCTGTGGTGTCGGCAGCAGCGTCTTCTGCAGATTCTGTAGTGGGTAGCTCGGCGCTGCGCAGTGGTGGTGCATCGCTATTGGGGGCGGGCAGGGTCACGCTGAGACTATGCCAGCCGCCGTTTGGCAGTTTGCGGCGCAAGGGGGCGACACTTTGTGGCCAGTCGGCGGTTTCATCATCCCCTGGCAGAATGATCACTGCGCCGCTGGGTTCGCCGACATTGGCCGGCAGCCAGAGGGCCAGGAAGCGTTCATCGCCAGCCTGCAGTTGCTGCTGTTCCTTTTGCTCCAGTTGCTGCTCCAGCGCCGTGGCTTCGACCTCACTGCGTTCGGCTAGGGGCGCACGTACTTCCTCTGTCGTCTCGGTTGAGGCGTCCGTAGCGGCGGGGGCTTCTTCTGCAGGAGTTTCTTCTTCAGCCTGTAGCGGGCTGATCGATAGCAGCAGGCTCAGGGCCAGGGCAACAGGGCGCGAAAACATGGGGTTCTCCGGTGAACATCGGGTTTCAGCAGCCTAGCCTTTTCCGCTCAGCTTTGTCAGGTGCCGCTCATGCGCGCCAGGCCTTGGATCGGGCTGGTACAATGCGCGCCTTCCGTGAATGCCACTGAGGTGCGCTATGCAACCCTTCGCCATTGCTCCGTCGATTCTGTCTGCCGATTTCGCCCGTCTGGGCGAGGAAGTGGACAAGGTGCTCGCCGCCGGTGCCGACATCGTGCACTTCGATGTCATGGACAACCATTATGTGCCCAACCTGACCATCGGACCGATGGTCTGTGCGGCGCTGCGTAAATACGGCATCACCGCGCCGATTGACGCGCACCTGATGGTCAAGCCAGTCGACCGCATCATCGGTGACTTTATCGAGGCTGGTGCCACGTATATCACCTTCCACCCGGAAGCGTCCGAACACATCGATCGCTCCCTGCAGCTGATTCGTGATGGCGGCTGCAAGGCCGGTCTGGTGTTCAATCCGGCCACCCCGCTGGATGTGCTCAAGCATGTGATGGACAAGGTGGACATGATCCTGCTGATGAGCGTTAACCCAGGTTTCGGTGGGCAGAAGTTCATTCCCCATACCCTGGAGAAACTCAAGGAGGCTCGTGCGCTGATAGACGCCTCTGGCCGTGAAATCCGTCTGGAGATCGACGGTGGGGTGAACGTGCAGAACATCCGCGAAATCGCCGCTGCTGGAGCCGACACCTTTGTCGCCGGCTCGGCGATCTTCAATCAGCCGGACTACAAAACCGTGATCGACGCCATGCGCGCCGAACTGGCTCAGGCGCGCGGATGAGTCTGCTGCGCGAGCTGTTTCGGGGTGAGGTGCCGCGCCTGGTGATGTTTGACCTGGACGGTACCCTGGTGGATTCGGTGCCGGATCTGGCCGCAGCCATCGACAAGACTTTGCGCGATTTGGAGAGGCCGGCAGCGGGTGTGGCGCAGGTACGCGACTGGGTCGGCAATGGTGCGCGGGTGCTGGTACGCCGCGCCCTGGCGGGCGGGCTGGCCCATGAGCATATAGATGAGGTCCTCACCGAGCAGGCGCTGGAGCTGTTTATGCAGCATTACGCCGAAAACCATGCGCTGACCGAGGTGTACCCCGGTGTGCGGCCGGTGCTGGATTGGCTGCGCGAGCAACAGGTGGAGCTGGCGATTGTCACCAACAAGCCCGAACGCTTTGTCGCGCCGCTGCTGGATGAAAAAGGCCTCGGGGCTATTTTCGCTGGATTGTTGGCGGCGACACCTTGCCCCAGCAGAAGCCTGATCCGGCGGCGCTGCTGCATGTACTAAAGCTGGCACGGGTGACGGCTGAGCAGGCGTTGTTTGTCGGTGATTCACGTAATGATGTGCTTGCCGCCAAAGCCGCCAAAGCCGCCAAAGCCGCCGGGGTGCCGTGCGTGGCGCTGAGTTATGGTTACAACCACGGCCGGCCGATTGCCGAGGAAAACCCGGCGTATGTGCTGGATTGCCTCAGCGGCCTGCTGCGTCCTGCCGAGCCCGCGCTTTTGCCGGGCCTTGCGGGTTGATTCGCCTCCGGCCCTGCGCTAGTGTGGCCGGAGTTCAATCCCGCTTGAATTAAGAGAGTTTTGTGGTGGTCACCTGCACGCGCTGGTCGGCAAGCACCGACATGAAAATCATCAAGGCCCTGGCCCGTTGGCGCTGGCGCCTCTGACCTGATCCTGGCCGCTACGGCGGCGCGCCTGCATTCGACCGTTTTAACCTCAAGCCACGAGGCTGCTCATGACCCGCGAAGAATTTCTGCGTTTAGCCGCTGCCGGCTATAACCGCATTCCTGTTGCCTGCGAAACCCTGGTGGATTTCGACACCCCGCTGTCCATTTATCTGAAGCTAGCCGATGAGGCCAACACCTACCTGCTGGAATCCGTACAGGGCGGTGAGAAGTGGGGCCGTTACTCCATCATCGGCCTGCCGGCGCGCACTGTGCTGCGTGCTTACGAGCATGAGGTGACCATCAGCGTCGACGGTGTCGAAGTGGAACGTCATCACTGCGAAGACCCGCTGGCCTTTGTCGAGCAGTTCAAGGACCGCTACAAGGTGCCGACCCTGGCCGGCCTGCCGCGCTTTAACGGTGGCCTGGTCGGTTATTTCGGCTATGACAGCGTGCGCTACGTCGAGCCCAAACTGGCCAAGGGCGTTAACCCCGATGCCTTGGGTACGCCGGATATCCTGCTGATGGTGTCCGATGCCGTGGTGGTGTTCGACAACCTGGCCGGCAAGATGCACGCCATTGTGCTGGTCGATCCGAGTGCGGCCGATGCGCTGGAGCAGGGCCAGGCGCGCCTGCAGGAAATTTTGCACAAGCTGCGTCAGCCGATTACTCCGCGCCTGGGCGTGGACCTGGCGGCGCCGGCTGGTGCTGAGCCGGACTTCGTTTCCAGCTTCAAGCGTGATGACTACGAAAACGCGGTCAAGGCGATCAAGGAGTACATCCTTGCCGGCGATTGCATGCAGGTGGTGATCTCGCAGCGCATGTCGATTCCGTTCAAGGCGGCGCCGATTGATCTGTACCGCGCGCTGCGTTGCATCAACCCGACGCCCTACATGTATTTCTTCAACTTCGGCGACTTCCATGTGGTTGGCAGCTCGCCGGAGGTGCTGGTGCGCCTGGAAGATGGCTTGGTCACGGTGCGCCCGATTGCCGGCACGCGCCCGCGTGGTGCTAATGAAGAGGCTGACCTGGCCCTGGAGGAGGATCTGTTGTCCGATGCCAAGGAGGTCGCCGAGCACCTGATGCTGATCGACCTGGGGCGCAACGACGTCGGTCGTGTGGCCAGCACCGGCAGCGTCAAGCTCACCGAGAAAATGGTGATCGAGCGTTATTCCAATGTGATGCACATCGTCTCCAACGTTACTGGCCAACTGAAGGAAGGCCTCACTGCAATGGACGCGCTGCGCGCCATTCTGCCGGCCGGCACCCTGTCCGGCGCGCCGAAGATTCGTGCCATGGAAATCATCGATGATCTGGAGCCAGTCAAGCGCGGCGTCTACGGTGGCGCTGTGGGCTATCTGGCCTGGAACGGCAATATGGACACCGCCATCGCCATTCGCACTGCCGTCATCAAAGATGGCGAACTGCACGTGCAGGCCGGTGCCGGCATCGTGGCCGACTCGGTGCCAGCGCTGGAGTGGGAGGAGACGCTGAACAAGCGTCGCGCCATGTTCCGTGCTGTGGCGCTTGCCGAGCAAACCGCTCCTGACCTGTCCACGCGCTGAGGAGTCCCGCCATGCTTTTGATGATCGATAACTACGACTCCTTTGCCTACAACGTGGTGCAGTACCTGGGCGAGCTGGGCGCTGACGTGCATGTGATTCGCAATGATGAACTGTCGATTGCCGAGATCGAGGCGCTTAAGCCTGAGCGTATTGTGGTCTCGCCGGGGCCGTGCACGCCGACTGAAGCCGGGGTTTCCATCGAGTCCATCCTGCACTTTGCCGGCAAACTGCCGATTCTCGGCGTGTGCCTGGGCCACCAGAGCATCGGCCAGGCTTTCGGCGGCGATGTGGTGCGCGCGCGACAGGTGATGCACGGCAAGACCAGCCCGGTGTTCCATCGCGATCTGGGCGTTTTCGCCGGCCTGAACAACCCGTTGACCGTGACCCGCTACCATTCCCTGGCGGTCAAGCGCGAAACCTTACCGGACTGCCTGGAAATCACCGCGTGGACGCAGCATGAGGACGGTTCGGTGGATGAGATCATGGGCCTGCGCCACAAGACTCTGCATATTGAGGGCGTACAGTTCCACCCTGAGTCGATCCTTACCGAACAGGGCCATGAGCTGTTTGCCAACTTCCTCAAACAACAAGGAGGCCAGCGCTGATGAATATCAAGGAAGCCCTCAATCGAGTGGTCAATCAGCTCGACCTGAGCACCGAAGAAATGCAGGACGTCATGCGCGAAATCATGACGGGCCAGTGTACGGATACGCAGATCGGCGCCTTTCTGATGGGCATGCGCATGAAAAGCGAGACCATCGACGAAATCGTTGGGGCGGTCTCGGTCATGCGTGAGCTGGCCAGCCATGTGCACCTGCAGACCCTCGACCATGTGGTGGATGTGGTCGGCACTGGCGGTGATGGCGCGAACATCTTCAACGTCTCCACCGCGGCGAGTTTTGTCGTCGCGGCTGCGGGCGGCAAGGCGGCGAAACACGGCAATCGCGCCGTTTCTGGCAAGAGCGGCAGCGCCGACCTGCTGGAGGCCGCAGGGATCTACCTGAGTCTGACGCCGGTGCAGGTGGCGCGTTGCATCGAGAGCGTCGGTGTCGGCTTTATGTTTGCCCAGGTGCATCACTCGGCGATGAAATATGCCGCCGTGCCGCGTTGTGAGCTGGGGCTGCGTACTCTCTTCAATATGCTTGGCCCGTTGACCAATCCGGCTGGGGTCAAGCATCAGGTGGTGGGCGTGTTCAGTCAGGCGCTGTGCCGACCGCTGGCCGAGGTGCTCAAGCGCCTGGGCAGTCAGCACATCCTGGTGGTGCACTCGCGCGATGGGTTGGATGAATTCAGTCTGGCGGCGGCGACCCATGTCGCCGAGCTGAAAGATGGGCAGATCACCGAATACGAGGTGTTGCCGGAAGACCTCGGGCTGAAGAGTCAGAGCCTGGTCGGCTTGGCGGTGGAAAGCCCGGAGGCTTCGCTGGCGCTGATTCGTGATGCCCTGAGCAAACGCAAGACCGACGCCGGGCAGAAAGCGGCCGACATGATTGCCCTGAATGCCGGCGCGGCGCTGTATGCGGCGGATCTGGCGAGCAGCCTCAAGCAGGGCGTGCAGCTGGCCCATGACGCCTTGCACACCGGCCTGGCCTGGGAGAAGTTGCAGGAGTTGGTGTCCTTTACCGCTGTATTCAAAGAGGAGAATGCCTGGTGAGTATTCCAACCGTTCTGGAGAAGATTCTTGCGCGCAAGGCTGAGGAAGTCGCCGCTCGCCGCGCCGTTGTTTCGCTGGCCGAGCTTGAGCAGCAAGCCCGTGCTGCCGATCCGGTGCGCGGCTTTGCCGAGGCGCTGATCAGCCAGGCCAAGCGCAAGCAGCCGGCGGTGATCGCCGAAATCAAAAAGGCCTCGCCAAGCAAGGGTGTGCTGCGCGAGCATTTCGTGCCTGCCGAGATTGCCCAGAGCTATCAGGCCGGCGGTGCCACCTGTCTGTCAGTGCTGACCGATATCGACTTCTTTCAGGGTGCGGATCGTTATCTGCAGGAAGCCCGTGCTGCGTGCTCGCTGCCGGTGATTCGCAAGGATTTCATGATCGATCCTTACCAGATCGTGGAGGCTCGTGCCCTGGGGGCCGACTGCGTGTTGTTGATTGTCTCAGCGCTGGAAGACGCACAGATGGCCGAGCTGGCTGCGACGGCCAAGGCATTCGATCTCGATGTGCTGGTGGAAGTGCACGACGGCGACGAACTGGAGCGGGCGCTGAAGACCCTGGATACACCGCTGGTGGGGATCAACAACCGTAACCTGCACACCTTCGAACTGAGCCTGGAAACCACCCTCGACCTGCTGCCGCGCATTCCGCGTGATCGCCTGGTGGTGACCGAGAGTGGCATCCTTAATCGTGCCGATGTCGAGCTGATGGAAATCAGCGAGGTGTATGCCTTTCTGGTTGGCGAAGCGTTTATGCGTGCTGATAATCCAGGGGCTGAACTGGAACGACTGTTCTTTCCCGAGCGCAAGCGGGTGATCGCTGCCCCTGACGTGGACTGAAACCACGACACATAAAAAAGCCGACGCATGCGTCGGCTTTTTTATGGCTGCAGCTGGGGGTTCAGCGCGTGCCGAACACCACCATGGTTTTGCCTTTGACGCTGACCAGGCCTTGTTCTTCCAGTGCTTTGAGCACACGACCGACCATCTCGCGGGAGCAGCCAACGATACGACCGATTTCCTGACGGGTGATCTTGATCTGCATGCCGTCCGGGTGGGTCATGGCGTCGGGTTGCTTGCACAGATCGAGCAGGGTACGGGCAACACGGCCGGTGACGTCGAGGAAGGCCAGGTCGCCGACCTTGCGCGTGGTGTTGCGCAGGCGTTCAGCCATCTGGCTGCCCAGGGCATAGAGAATATCGGGGTCTTGTTGGGTCAGCTCGCGGAATTTGGCGTAGCTCAGCTCTGCCACTTCGCACTCGGTCTTGGCGCGCACCCAGGCGCTACGTTCTTTTTCGGTACCGTCCTTTTCGAACAGGCCCATTTCTCCGAAGAAGTCGCCGGAGTTGAGGTAAGCGATGATCATTTCACGACCATCATCGTCTTCGATTAGGATAGTGACCGACCCTTTGACGATGAAGAACAGCGTTTCGCAGCGATCGCCCGCATAGATGATGGTGCTCTTGGCGGTGTAGCGACGGCGGTGGCAATGCGCGAGAAGCTTGTCGAGATTTTTTATTTTAGGTGTGAGGGTAATAGCTACCATGCCTGAATCCCGAATTTATAAAGGTAAGCCGTTGTGCGGCTGAAGTTCTAATAATAGTTATCTGTACAAGTGTGCCAGTAATTAGCTATCAGCTTAACCACCAGTCTAAGACTAGGTGTTGTTTTGCGACCTGGCTAACACTCAGCACGAGCTTTTGGCTCTCTTGGCACCCAAAGAGGTTGTAACGGTGCTGTGCTAAGCTGCCTTCCTTTTTAACAGCGGAGCCCGAGTAATGAAAGCGCGTATTCAGTGGGCAGGCGAAGCCCTGTTTATCGGAGAATCGGGCAGCGGCCATGCGGTGGTAATGGACGGCCCGCCAGAGAGCGGTGGACGCAACCTGGGTGTGCGGCCGATGGAGATGGTGCTGATTGGTCTGGGTGGCTGCAGCAACTTCGATGTGGTCAGCATCCTGAATAAGTCCCGCCAAGCGGTAGAAAGCTGTGAAGCTTTTCTGGAAGCGGAGCGTGCTACGGAAGAGCCCAAGGTATTTACCAAGATCCACCTGCATTTCGTGGTCAAGGGCCGTGGTTTGAAGGAGGCTCAGGTCAAGCGTGCGGTTGAGCTGTCGGCCGAGAAGTACTGCTCGGCCTCGATCATGCTGGGCCGCGGCGGCGTCGAAATCACCCACGACTACGAGATTGTCGAGTTGGGCGAGTAAGCGGTTGTAGATACCTGGCGACATGAAAAAGGGCACCTCGGTGCCCTTTTCTGTGCCTGCGATTCAGTCTTACACGCGGTAGGTGGTGCTGGTCATCACCTTGGCCAGCAGGCTCATGCCGAACTTCACTGGCGCCGGGAAGCGCAAGCCGCCGGCGTCCAGTGCGTTGCAGGCGTGTTGCTCTTCATCGACACGCATCTGCTCAAGAATCGCCCGGGACTTCTGGTCTTCCAGTGGGATCTGCTGCAGGTGTTCATCGAGGTGTTTGACCACCTGATCTTCGGTGGCGGCGACAAACCCCAGGCTGACCTTGTCGCTGATCAGCCCGGCCGCTGCACCAACGCCGAATGACAGGCCGTAGAACAGCGGGTTGAGAATGCTGGGCTGGCTATCGAGTTGACGGATGCGTTGCTCACACCAAGCCAGATGGTCGATTTCCTCATCAGCCGCATGTTCCATCGCCTGGCGCACCTGCGGCAGCTTGGCGGTAAGGGCCTGGCCCTGGTAGAGCGCCTGGGCGCAGACTTCGCCGGTATGGTTGATGCGCATCAAACCCGCAACATGCTGGGCCTGCTGTTCATCCAGCTCGGCTTCCGGTTGCACGATGGCCGGTGAGGGCCGCGTCGGCTGGCCGCTGAAGGGCAGCAAGGTGCGCAAGGCAGCATCGGCTTGCAGCAGCAGGCGATCAACGGGTGAGAAGTGACGTTCGCTGGCCATAGGGACCTCCGGCGATGATGACGGCGCTCAGTTTACTCCACGCGCGGGAGAAGGTCTGTTGACGTTTCGTCGCAGCCTTGCCACGCGTTGACCTCAAGGCAATTCACGCAGCACGCGAAAACCCAGGGCGTAATCCTTGTGTTGCGGCTGCTTCATATCGCGCTGGCTGCTGCGCAGGTAACTCGGGCCACTGTTCCTGGCGCCACCGCGCACGACCCGCGGGCTGTTGTCGAGCAGGCTGGCCGCCTGTTGCTCGCTGCCGTCGAAGGGGCTAGCGAAGCGCGAGGCGGTCCATTCCCAAACGTTGCCGGCGGTGTCATGCAGGCCGAAGGCATTGGCGGTGAACTGGCCGACGCGCTCGGTTTTGCTCTGGATCAGGCGCGAAGTGGCGCAGCCGCGGCAATGCGCGCGCGGGCGGGTTTCCGGGCTGTCGAGCTGCTCGCCCCACCAGTAATAGCTGGTGCTGCCGGCGCGGGCGGCGTATTCCCACTCGGCCTCGGTGGGCAGGCGATAGCGCTGGCCGGTGACCTTCGACAGCCATTGGCTATAGGCCTGGGCCTGGGCCTGATGCCAGGACACATGGATCACCGGTCGCTGCGCCGACAGCCCCCAGCCCTCGTTATCCGGCATGGCCGTAGCGGTGGCGTCGGCATACTGCTGCCAGTCAGCGAAACTGACTTCGTAGCGGCCTATGGCGAAGGGGCGGTTGATTTTTATCGGCGTCAGCGGGCGTTCGTTATGGTTGCCGCGGCCACTGTGATCACCCAACAGATAGCGCCCGGCAGGCAGCACAACCAGCTGCGGTCCTTGCTTGCCCTTGGGCAAGGCGTCGCTGAATACGCTACCAACCGTATGCGCCTGCGTTGGATTGCCAATCAACAGAGCAAGCAAGGTCAGTGTGCCGAGTAATGAACGACTCAACCCGGTGGCCATGCCATCTGCCTTTGACCCAGCACGTGCATATGGATGTGGTGCACCGTCTGGCCGCCCAGGTCACTGCAGTTCATCACCACGCGAAAGCCTTCCTCACAGCCTTGCGCCTTGGCCAGACGCTGGGCGATAAAGAGAATATGCCCGGCCAACGGCTTGTCTGCCTCAGTCAGGTCATTGAGGGTGCTGATGTGTTTTTTCGGGATAACCAGAAAATGCACCGGTGCCTGCGGGCCAATATCGTGAAAGGCAATCACCTGATCGTCTTCATAAAGCTTGCGCGCCGGTATTGCACCAGCGACGATCTTGCAAAATAGACAGTCCATGGGCAGTCTCCTGGCCGGTATTTAACGAGGCCCGAGTTTAGTGGACAAGGAGCGTGGGTGAAAAACGATATTCATGACCTGGGCTTGGTATTGGATTCCAAGACCAAGCTGGTGCTGATCGAGTCCTGGGATGAGCCACGAGTGCTGGAAACCCTGACCAGCCTGGCGGTGCGCCGTAGTCTTGGCCTGCAGGTGTGGTCGGTGACCGAGGGCTTGCAGCGTGTGGGCTATTCCATTCAGGAGCCGGTCGACAGCACAACCTTGGAGCCTGAAACTGCTCTGCGTCTGATCAAGGCTGATACGCAGCCGACGCTGTATGTGATGTGCGACCTGCATCCGTTTCTTGACGACAACCCCAAGCTGGTGCGCCTGCTCAAGGAAATCGCCATGAATGAGCTGCCCAGCAAGCCGACGCTGGTGCTGGTGTCCCATGCTTGCAAGTTGCCGCCTGAGGTGCAGCGTTACGCTTCGCGCTTCAGTCTGTCGCTACCTTCCGAGGAAGAGCTGCTGGCCATCGTGCGCGACGAGGCCACCGGCTGGAGCGCGCGTAACCGCAACGCGCGAGTGCGCACCGATAACCGCACCTTGCAACAGGTGGTGAAAAACCTGCGTGGTCTCAGCCATGCCGAAGCGCGTGCATTAGCGCGCAATGTGATCTGCGATGACGGCGCGATCACCCAGGAAGACCTGCCGGAGCTGAACAAGACCAAATTCAAGCTGCTCGATCTCGATGGCGTGCTGAGTTTCGAGTACGACACCGCACGTTTCGCCGAGGTCGGCGGGCTGAGCAATCTCAAGCGCTGGCTGGGCGATCGGCAAAGCATCTTTCTCGAAGGCAAAGGCGTCGATCTGCCCAAGGGGGTGCTGTTGGTTGGCGTACAGGGCGGCGGCAAGAGCCTGGCCGCCAAGGCCATCGCCGGCCTGTGGGCTTGCCTCTACTGCGTCTGGACTTTGCCTGCCTGTACAACAAGTTCTTCGGCGAGACCGAACGCAACCTGCGCGAAGCGCTCAAGTTGGCCGAGCAGATGGCGCCCTGTGTGCTGTGGATGGACGAAATCGAGAAGGGGCTGGCCAGCGGTGACCATGATGGAGGTGTCAGTCAGCGTGTACTCGGCACCTTGCTGACCTGGATGGCCGAGCGCAAGGCGCCGGTATTTATGGTGGCCACGGCCAACGCGATTTCCCGGCTACCGCCGGAGCTGATGCGCAAGGGGCGCTTCGATGAGCTGTTCTTTGTCGATTTGCCGGACGCGGCAGTGCGGGCCGAAATCTTCCGTATTCACTTGGCGCGGCGTGAGCTGGAGGTGACGGCGTTTGATCTGACTCAGCTGGCCGCCGCTTGCGATGGCTTTTCCGGTGCGGAGATCGAGCAGGCGGTGGTCAGTGCCCTGTATGCCGCGCAAGCTCAGCAGCAAACGGTCAACCAGGCTTTGCTGCTTCAGAGTATTCAAGGCACCGCACCGCTGTCGGTGGTGATGGCTGAAGACCTTGCCGCGCTGCGCGCCTGGGCGGACGGACGCACGGTCAACGCCGGCTAGCTAGGTGGCCGGCTTGCCGAATTGGCGATTAAGCCGTGCGCTGATTCGCCGTACCAGCCAGCGCGGTCCCAGCCGAGGGCTAAGGGCAATCAGGCGGTTGCGCCAGCCAGGGATGATGATCGCGGGTGATGAGCGCCACTTCTTCGGCGCTCATCATCAGCTTGCTGCCCTGCAGGGCTTGCACATCCATCTGGGCTGTGCGGAAAAACGCACTGCGGGTCGGCCCCGGGCAGAGTACGGATACTTTGACGCCGTACGCTTTAAGCTCTTCGCGCAGGCCTTCGGAGAAGTGCAGCACGTAGGCCTTGCTCGCGTAGTAGTTGCTCATGCCCGGCCCCGGCTGAAAGCCGGCAACCGAGGCGACATTAAGAATCTGCCCGCTGCCCTGGCCGGCCATGATGGTGCCGATGGCGTGGCACAGGCGCGCTAGGGCCAGGATATTGAGTTCGATCAGTTGTTGTTCGCGCGGCCAGTCCTGAGCCACGTAAGCGCCTGAGGTACCAATGCCGGCGTTGTTTACCAGCAGGTCGATACTGCGTTCACCCTGTTCCAGCTCATGCAGCAGACCGCTGGCCTGCAGCGGTTGGCTAAGGTCGCAGATGCGAAATAGCACCTCTACGGAAAATCGTTGAGTCAGTTCGCAGGCAATGCTTTCCAGCGCATCGCGCTGGCGCGCCACCAGAATCAGATTGCGGCCGCGCCGGGCCAGGGCTTCGGCCAGGGCTAGGCCAATGCCACTGGAGGCTCCGGTGATAAGCGCGTAACGGGTCATAGGGTTCTCCGTGATGGGGCCTTTCGACCCCATGTACCGCGCAAGGTTGCCAGTGGGTTACAGACCAGCGTTGGAATAGCCCATATAGGCTGGTATCGCGATGGCGGCCACGATGCCGAGGACGATGATCGCCACCCAGAGCAGGGCGAGGATTTTCACCGCACGGCTGTTCGGTGGTGGCGGTGGACCAAAGCGGTTGGCGGCGGTGCTGCCGGGGATGATAAACATCAGCAGGGAGAACACCCCGCCAACAATCGGCACCAGGGTGACCAGCAGCAGCCAGCCCGACCAGCCGATATCATGCAGGCGCTGCACGCCGAACATGATGCCGACCACCGCCACGGCGATACCCACCACGACCATCAGCAGGCCGCCAAGAATTTCCGACGCGGCGAAGAAACCGCCGGCGATGCCGAACAGCGGCAAGCAAGCCAGCATCAGCACCATCGACCACGCCAGGTAGCGCAAGCGGCCGATGCGTCCGTCGGTGGCAAAAGCCTTTAGGGAAACTCTGAATAAGACTTCCTGATTTTGGCAAAATGCCCGGACGCCACCCGCCGAGTTTTCCGATGAAGCAAATGACCTTCGCCGATGCCGAGTACGCCGGCAAACGCAAGCAGACCCGCAAAGAGTTGTTCCTGATCGAGATGGATCGGGTGGTGCCGTGGAAGGGTTTGATCGCACTGATCGAACCGTATTACCCCAAGGGTGAAGGCGGTCGGCCGGCCTATCCGCTGATGGCGATGCTACGTGTGCACCTGATGCAGAACTGGTTCGGCTACAGCGACCCGGCGATGGAAGAAGCGCTGTACGAGACCACTATCCTGCGGCAGTTCGCCGGGCTGAGTCTGGAACGTATCCCCGACGAAACCACCATCCTCAACTTCCGTCGTCTGCTGGAGAAACATGAGTTGGCTGCCGGCATCCTGGCCGTCATCAATGGCTATCTTGGCGACCGTGGCCTGTCGTTGCGCCAAGGCACCATCGTCGATGCCACGCTGATCAATGCGCCGAGTTCGACCAAGAACAAGGACGGCAAACGCGACCCAGAGATGCACCAGGCCAAGAAGGGCAACCAATACTACTTCGGCATGAAGGCGCACATTGGCGTGGATGACGAGTCGGGGCTGGTACACAGCGTGGTAGGCACGGCGGCCAACGTGGCGGATGTCACTCAGGTCGACAAGTTGCTGCACGGCGAGGAAAACGTGGTGTGCGCCGATGCGGGTTATACGTAAGCGCTCCATAGACCCCACCTCCCTCTGGAGAGGTTTTGCGTTTTACAGTGGCGTCGTTGGTTGGCAGTTCCAAGGCAGCAGCGCTTCGTAGGCTTCAACGCTGTTGGCCAGCGGCAGGCGTTCGAGGACATGGCGCAGCCAGGCGTAGGGCTCCTGGCCATTGGTCTTGGCGGTTTCCACCAGGCTGTAGAGTTGGGCGCTGGCGGTCGCGCCTTTCGGCGTGTCGCTCAACAGCCAGTTCTTGCGACCTATGACGAAGGGCCGGATCGCGCGCTCGGCAGCGTTGTTATCGATCGGCAGGTGGCCAGCCTCGATGTAGCGTTCGAGTCGGCTCCAGTTGCTCGCCAGGTAGTTCACTGCTTTGCCCAGGGCATTCTGCGCCGTGACCTGCGGCTGGGTTTTCTCCAGCCAGGTCTTGAGCTGATCGAGGAGCGGTAGGCTGTGCTGCTGGCGGCCCCGGTAGCGCTGTTCATCGCTGGCATCCTTAAGTTCGCGCTCGATGCCGTAGAGCTTGTTGATCATCCCCAACGCGATGTCGGCACGCCCGGTTTTGCCCTTCGGTTGCACCTTTTGCGCTTCGACGAACTTGCGCCGCGCATGCGCCCAGCAGGCCAGGCGCTCAACACCTTGTTGTGCGGCCACGGCGTTGTAGCCGGCGTAATCGTCGGTCATCAGGTAGCCGCGATAACCGTCGAGCAGGCGCAGCGGCACCTCCTGCGCGCGGCTGGTTGTGTAGTCGAAGAGGATCACCGGTTTGCCAGGCGGGCCACCGGTCTGCACCCACATCCAGGAGTGGCTGCTCGGATCGCGCCCAGGCTCCTTGAGCACCTGCACGCGGGTTTCATCGCAGTGGATCACCGGACTGTCCAGCAGCCTGTCGCGCATCAGGTTGAGCAACGGTTGTAGCAGTTCGCCGCACTGGATCACCCAGCGCGCCAGGGTCTGCCGGGGGATGTCGATGCCATGGCGACTGAGCATCTTTTCGAAGCGATACAGTGGGATGCCGTCGGCGTATTTGCTGGTCAGCAGCATCGCCAGCACGCTCGGGCTGGCCAGGCTTTTCTCGATCAGTTGGGCCGGCTTGTCAGCGGTGACCGGCGCGCTTTCGCAGGCCTTGCAGGCATAGGTCTTGCGAATGTGGCGGATCACCTGAACCTGCATCGGGATGATTTCCAGCTGCTCGCTGGTTTCTTCGCCGATGGCCTGCTTGCGGCAACCGCATTCGCAGGTCAGTTCGTGTTCGGGCAGTTCGTGGATGACCTCGACACGCGGTAGTTCGGCCGGTAACGGCTTGCGCTTGCCGCGGCGCTTGGTCGGCGCAACGACTTCTTCCTCGACCTCAGCGGCCGGAGCTTCAGCCGCCGCTTCGGCCAGGCTTTCCGCTTCGTTGAACATCTCTAGCTGCGGTGAATCCGGGTCGCTGCTCTGCTCGGATTTACGGCCGAACAGGCGCTGGATCAACAGCGCGTTTTGTTCGCGCAGGCGCTCGATCTGCCCATCCTTGTCCTTGGCCAATTCCTGCGCCGACGACAACACCTCAGCGAGCAATTGCTTGAGCGCGGCGGGGTCATCAGGAAGGGTTTCGGGCACAGAAATCATGCCGTGGATTATACCGGCTCAGGTGACGAACCTAGGGGTCAAAACCTGGTGCGGCCGGTTGCGCCACAGGTCGATACCGTCCAACAACCAGTTCAACTCCTGGGCCGTCAGCACGATCGCATCTTCGCCAGGTTCCGGATGCGACTTGAAGCGTTCAGCCTCCAATCGCTTGAGCCACAGGCAAAAGCCGTTGCGCTCCCAATACAAAATCTTCACCCGGCTGCGCGCGCGGTTGAGGAAGACGAACAGCACCGGGTCGAACACCGCCACCTTGATATCCAGCTCGACCAGGGCGGCCAGGCCATCGATGGATTTTCGGAAATCCACCGGCTTGGGGTATAGATAGACTTTTTCGACTTTGGCGTCGGGGCGCATCATGACGGCTGGCTCCAGAAAGAAATTGGAGCTCAGCATTGGCTGGCCTGCGGATCATTTGTAGATGAGGTTTATGGAGCGCTTACGGTTATACCGGTGTCGAAAAGCGCCCCGAACATGATGGGCGCGAGGTGATCTGGCAGGTTGCTGCCCGCCGCAGCACCTATAAGAAGCTGGGTAAGAGCAGCCCGCTGTACAAAGCCAAACGCAAGATCGAGAAGGCCAAGGCCCAGGTGCGCGCCAAGGTTGAGCACCCGTTCCGGGTGATCAAGCGTCAGTTCAGTTATGTAAAGACACGCTTCCGTGGCTTGGCCAAGAACACGGCGCAACTGGTGACGCTGTTCGCGCTGTCGAACCTGTGGATGGCACGCCGACATTTACTGACCAATGCAGGAGAGGTGCGCCTGTAATGCGGGAAATGGCTGCCGCGAGCTACTCGCGGCGGCTAAAAACACAGAAATGAATGGGTAATCTGATCGTTTTTGATCGATTTGCCGCTTTCAAAATCGGCGGGGGCTGAAGTCAGCCAGAAATACATGGCTACTTCAGACCATCCTTAGCTCGCCGAACTCCGGCAGCGTTTCCGCCACGGCTGCTTTCGGCGTGGCATAGGGGGTGGCCGCAGCGCTAACCACTTCTGGCTGGCTTTCTGCGAGCATGGCCTGGCGGGCGATAAATTTCTCGATAACGATGCCGCAGGCCGAGCATTCGATAGCTTTGCTTTGCTGGTGGCCGCACTTGGGGCAGGTCATCGGTACGTTGCTTTCAGCTTCGCTGCTTTCCGTACGGTGATCATCGGTTTCCACCAGGCTCAGGCTGGCGGTCAGATCCTGTTCCTTGCGCACTTTGGCGCCGGCGCTCTGCAAGGCCTTGAGGTACTGGTCGGCCTCGTTCTCGCTAAGGTCGCGCTTGATATCAACATTGCCGCCGTTAAACAGCGAGTTGATCCGGGTCAGGTCGCTCTTGAACAGGCGAGCGAGGTTCTCTTTGGCTGTTTCCAGGCTGACGTCGGGCATCAGCTCGCCGTTGAACACAATCTTGAAGCGGGCTTGGGTCATATCGGCGTCCTTGTCGGTGCCAGAATGGAGTTGCGCTACAGGCTAGCCGGCCTGCAGGCCAGTAAACAAGCTGCCTACGCGCAAATGTGTACGGGCCTAGAGATGGTTCACGCTCCGCTGGCCGACCAGCTGCCGACCAGCTGCCGACCAGCTGCCGACCAGCTGCCGACCAGGCGGCCGTTGCGCAGAAGAACGAGCTGGTTGAACAGCTCGAACAGGCCCTCCGAGCGTTGCGGGCGGAGAAACACCCAGTCGTCGACCTGTAAGCCTGTGCCGTCTGAGCCGATCAGGCGTTCCTGGTTGGCACTGCGGCCGTACAGGGTGTCATAACTGAGCCCTGTGGGTGATACCGGTGTGGCTGGCCATTGCCCGCCATACAGGTAATAAACCTGTTGGCGATTGGGGTTCCAGCGCTGCAGCAGCTGATGGGATCGCTCGAGAAAGGGAAGCTGCCCAGGCAATGCTTTTAGCACCGGGCTGGCAATCCATAGCGCAGCTTGCTGGGCACTGAGCAGTGGGCTGTCAAAGTCGCTGGGCTTGAGCAGTGCAGAACCGACCGCGACTTCATTCAGTGGCGTATCGCGCTGAGCGTGCAGGGCATAGGTCAGGCTGCCTGCGCCATTGAGCAGCGGTTGTTGCGGCCACAGCTCGCTGAATGAGGCGGCGCTGGTGATAAATACGCGGTAGCGTGCGGAGCTTTGGGTAAAGGCGCTGGTTGGGTCTGTCCAGAACGGCGTATGGGCAAGGTGCGCGTCATAACCCATCAAGCCTCGAATGCGCAGTCGGTTCGGGGTGTTACGCAGCCAGGTAAGTGCGGCCCCGAGTTCGGCGGGTGTGGCAAAGCCGCCACGGGCCAGGCCGATATCGATTTCAAAGGCAATCTGCAGCGGCTGGTTGAGAGCGTTGGCCAGGGCGGCGTATTCCTGCAGGCGGGTCTGGCTATCGATCAGCCAGGTCAGCTGCTCGGCGGGGACAAAGCCGCTGCCTTGTGGCAGGTGCTGGTAGAAGCTCAGGGCCGCTGCACTGGGCAAGGGTTTGCCGAGCAGCAGGTCTGACTGGGGGAAGTTCACTGCGAGCTGATTAATCTGCGGCTGGTGGAACACCATAAACCGCTGGGTGGTGAGCTTCTTCGCCAGGTAGTCGAGTAAGCCTGTGGAGGCCAGTGATTTGGCAACTATGCGCAGCGGCAGTTGGCTGCCGAGCTGTCTGGCAAGCAGCTCGGCGTTCTGCTCAAGACGCTTTAGGTCCACTACCAGCAGCGGCAGTCCGGCTCCTGCACGCCGCAGTAACTGGTTTAGTGCGCCAAAGTAGGGCGCGTGGGGCTGGCCTAGATCGTTCGGGCGCAACGCCCAAGCGCCCAATAACCCCAGCGCGCCGAGGCCGAGCAGATTGCGTCGCTTCATCGCGCCCAGCGTTGTTGCAGCTGCAGGCTGTGCGTGAGGGCGGCGCGGTATTCGTTGTCGAGGCGGGTGATCAGTTGCTCGACGCTGGGCAGGTCGCGGATATTGCCGACGCCTTGGCCGGCCGACCACACGGTTTTCCAAGCTTTGGCTTCTTCGTCCATGGGTTTGAGCTTTTCGCCGTAGTTGACCTCGCCTTTGTTCTGCAGCTGCTTGAGGTCGTAACCGGCCAGCTCCAGGCTCTGGCGCATAAAGCTCGCTGGGACGCCAGAGACTGCTGGGGTGTGGATAATGTCGGCGGCTTTGGCGTCAAGGATCATCTGCTTGTAAGCCGCGGACGCGGCGTTTTCCTGGGTGGCGATCAGGCGGGTGCCGAGATACGCAAGGTCGGCGCCAAGCAGTTGTGCGGCCAGCACTTCGTTGCCCTGGTTAAGGCAGCCGGCCAGCAGCAGGGTCTTGTCGAAGAACTGGCGGATTTCGGCGATCAGCGCAAACGGGCTCCAGGTGCCGGCATGTCCGCCTGCGCCAGCGGCTACCGCGATCAGGCCGTCGACGCCAGCTTCTGCGGCTTTCTCGGCATGCCGGCGGGTGGTTACGTCGTGGAACACCAAGCCGCCGTAACTGTGTACCGCATCGACCACTTCCTTCACCGCACCCAGGCTAGTGATCACGATAGGCACGCGCTGCTCGACGCAGATCGCCAGGTCCGCCTGCAGGCGTGGGTTGCTGCCATGTACGATCAGGTTAACCGCATAAGGTGCTGCTGCGTTGGTCAGGCCGGCTTCGATTTCCTGCAGCCAATCCTTGAAGCCGCTGCTCTCACGTTGGTTCAGGGCGGGGAAGCTGCCGACGATGCCGCTGTTGCAGCAGGCCAAGACTAGTTGCGGGTTGGATACCAGAAACATCGGCGCCGCGACGACAGGCAGGCGCAGGCGTTGTTCGAGCAAAGTTGGCAGCGACATGCAGTAATCCTCTTGATGTATTTAGAAAGGGCGCACCACGACCAGAATGACAATGCCAAGCAGAGCCAGCACGGGCGCTTCATTGAACCAGCGGTAGAACACATGGCTGCGCTGGTTCTCACCGCGGGCAAAGGCTTTGAGTTGTGCGCCGCATATAAACTGGTAGACCACCAGCAGTGCGACCAGACTTAGCTTGGCGTGCATCCAGCCCTGGCTGAAGTAGTAGCTCGGGTTGAGGCTGAGTAGCCACAGGCCCAGTCCGACGGTAAGAATCAGCGACGGCCACATGATTCCGCGATAGAGCTTGCGCTCCATGATGCAGAAGCGCTCGCGGCTGATCTCGTCGGTGCTCATGGCGTGGTAGACGAACAGGCGCGGCAGGTAGAACAGGCCGGCGAACCAGCAGACCATGGCGATGATGTGCAGGGCCTTGAGCCATAGGTAGAGCATTGTGCGCACTCGTTGCAGGAAAGTGCCCCGATAGTAGTGGGCATGACCGTCTCCGTCATCACTCGCGGCGCTCAAGTGTTGGCCCCTGGCCGAAGCGGCCGTATCATCGGCAGCTTTCCACTGCTGGTATTGCAAAGGGGCAAGTGATGATCAAGGTCGGAATCGTCGGCGGCACGGGGTATACCGGTGTCGAGTTGTTGCGTTTGTTGGCGCAACATCCGCAAGCGCAGGTCGAGGTGATTACCTCGCGCTCCGAGGCCGGCATGCGTGTCGACGAGATGTACCCGAACCTGCGCGGTCATTACGGCAGCCTGGCGTTCAGCGTGCCGGATGTGGCTACCCTGGGCGCCTGTGATGTGGTGTTCTTCGCCACGCCGCATGGTGTTGCTCATGCCCTGGCCGGTGAGCTGCTGGCCGCCGGCACCAAGGTGATCGACCTGTCTGCCGACTTCCGCCTGCAGGACGCGGATGAGTGGGCCAAGTGGTACGGCCAGCCCCACGGTGCGCCGGATTTACTTCCTGAGGCGATCTACGGTCTGCCGGAAGTCAACCGTGAAGCCATCAAGCAGGCGCGTCTGATTGCCGTACCAGGCTGCTATCCGACAGCCGCGCAGCTGGCGCTGATTCCGCTGCTGGAGGCCGGCCTGGCCGATACCACGCAAGTGATCGCCGACTGCAAGTCGGGTGTCAGCGGCGCCGGGCGTGGTGCCAGCGTGGGTTCGCTGTTCAGTGAAGCCGGCGAAAGCATGAAAGCCTATGGGGTCAAAGGTCATCGGCATCTGCCCGAGATTCGCCAAGGTCTGCGCCGGGCTGCCGGTAAAGATGTCGGTCTGACCTTTGTGCCGCACCTGACACCGATGATTCGCGGTATTCACGCCACACTTTATGCCACTGTGGTCGACCGTTCGGTGGATCTGCAGGCGTTGTTCGAGCAGCGTTACGCCAACGAGCCCTTCGTCGATGTGATGCCCGCTGGCAGCCACCCGGAAACCCGCAGCGTGCGCGGCGCCAATGTGTGTCGGATTGCCGTACATCGTCCGCAGGACGGCGATCTGGTGGTAGTGCTGTCAGTGATCGACAACCTGGTCAAAGGTGCGTCGGGCCAGGCGGTGCAGAATATGAATATTCTCTTCGGCCTCGATGAGTGCCTGGGGTTGTCCCACGCGGGCATGTTGCCCTGATGGCGGGCTGGGAGGTTCGTCCAAGCGATCCGGGGCGTACGCGGCGGCGGCGCATGCTTGGGTTGCTGCTGGTGCTGTGCATTCCGTTGGCCTTCTATGTTGGTGGTTGGTGGCAGCAGTACAGTCAGCCTGCAGTGGTGGTGGGGCAGCCAGCCGCGCCAGTGCGTGATGAACAATTGGTGCGCGAGGTCGATGAGTTGCGTCAGCGTGTGGTCGTGCTCAGCAGTGCAGAAAAGCTCAGCCAGCAAGCCAACGAGCAGAACCGTCTGACTATCAAGCTGCTCGAAGAGCAAATCTATAAACAACAGCAGGATCTGGCCTTCTACAAAGGCGTGTTGGCCCCCGCCAGCCGTCGTGAAGGTTTGCGCATCAAGACCTTTGAGCTACAGGCCACGGACAGGCCTGAGCATTTCCGCTACAAGATACTCCTCAGTCGTGTGGGTAAAGGTGAGACGCCGCTGGAAGGCCAGTTGCAGGTGTCGATTGTCGGCAAGCACGGCGAGCAGGATGTCACGCTTGAGCTGGCGGCATTGGGCGCAGACTTGCCCGCTGCCCTGCCTGAGCAACCGATTGCCTTTGCCTTCAAGCACTTTCAGGCCATTCCCGAGGCTGGGCGATTTGCCGAGCTAAAGTTGCCTGAAGGGTTTATCCCGCGCGAGATCAAGGTGCGTGCCGATGTAAAAGGCGAGAAGCCGTTGTTGCGCACATTTAAATGGAACAAAGAGGAGTAGCTGTTCCTTATGTGGAATAAAGATAAGGCGCGCACTGACGTGCAGCGTTTCGCGGGTAAGACCAGCCTGATTGCGGTGGGTGCCGAACTGTATGGCGATTTGCGCTTTCAGGGTGCGGTGCAGGTCGATGGCAAGGTCATGGGTAATCTGGTGGCCAGCGAAGGTATGGTGCGCGTGAGCGTGCAGGGGAGGGTTGAAGGTGAGATACGCGCCCCCCATATAGTGATTGATGGCGAAGTAGTCGGCGATGTGCACGCCAGCGGTCATCTTGAGTTGGGCGCGCGGGCGCGGGTACGTGGCAATCTGTATTACGCCCTGATGGAGATGGCCATGGGCGCGCAGATCGAAGGTCGTCTCTGTCGCTTGCAGGACGAGGCACGGCCTTTGGAATTACCAGAAACGCTGGATGCCGCACAATAGTTGACCGCTTTTCTCGGGTAAGCGGATAATGCCGATCAGAATGCAGTATGGCGCGTAGCGCCGGGAGTTAATCAGCATGAGCGTCGAAACCTTCACCCCCAGTGCTATGCAATTTACGCAGGGCGCGGCGAACAAGGTGAAGAGCCTGGTCGATGAGGAAGGCAACCCGCGCCTGAAATTGCGCGTGTTTGTAACGGGAGGCGGCTGTTCCGGTTTCCAGTATGGCTTCACCTTCGATGAAGAAGTGGCCGAGGATGACACCATCATCGAGCGCGAAGGCGTGAGTCTGGTGGTTGACCCGATGAGCTTCCAGTACCTGGCGGGTGCTGAGGTGGATTATCAGGAAGGTCTGGAAGGTTCGCGATTTGTCATCAACAACCCGAACGCCACCACCACCTGCGGTTGCGGTTCTTCGTTCTCGATCTGAGTTGCAGGCTGTTCAAGCTAGCGCCGTGCCCTGTGCACGGCGTTTTCGTTTCTGCGTACAGCAGATTTGAGCAGGTGATCAGGCGGGGTAGATCGCGCCAAGTACTCGCAGGCCGCGAGCGCCGGTGACGCTAGGCCGGTTGGCGGGAATGCCTTCCAGGCAGCAGTGCGCCAGCCAGGCAAAGGCCATAGCTTCGACCCAGTCGGCGGGCACGCCATGCGCATCGGTGCTGCTCACCTGGCTATTAGGCAGCAGCTGCGCCAGGCGGCGCATCAGTGTGTGGTTATGCGCGCCACCACCACACACCAGTAGCATCTCGGTGTTCTGCTGAGCAGCCTTGAGTGCTGCGGTAATGCTGATAGCGGTCAGTTCCAGCAGGGTTGCCTGCACGTCAGCCTTAGCAAACGCCGGCAGGTTGTGCAGGTGTTGATCCAGCCAGGCAAGGTTGAACAGCTCACGCCCGGTGCTTTTCGGGCCCTGGGTCTGGAAGTAGGGATCGCTTAGCAAGGCTTGCAGAAGCTGCATCTGTACCTGGCCGCTGGCAGCCCAATGACCATCCTGGTCGTATGGCAGGCCTTGGTGGCGTTGAATCCAGGCGTCCAGCAGCACATTGCCCGGGCCGCAGTCGAAGCCATGTACCGGGCTCTCAGGCTCAAGCAGGCTGAGGTTGCTGAAACCGCCAATATTCAGGATCGCACGGGTAGTGCCTTCGCTGGCGAATAATGCCTGGTGAAACGCTGGAACCAGTGGCGCGCCCTGACCGCCTGCCGCTACATCGCGGCGGCGAAAGTCACTGACCACGCTGATGGCGGTCAGCTCCGCGAGCAGGGCGGGGTTGCCGATTTGAATGCTGAAACCGCGTGCAGGCTCATGACGTATGGTCTGGCCATGGCTGCCAATGGCGCGAACGCTGCGTGCGGGTATGTCGTGCTGGATTAGCAGCTCATTGATGCCTTGCGCGGCGAGCGCGATCCACTGCTGTTCGGCTATTGCCGCGCGGGCCAGTTCATCCGGGCCGGATGCACACAGGCTGAGTAAGCTGCTACGCAGTTCGTCTGGCATGGGCAGGTAGCGGGTGCCAAGCAGGCGGGTGCTGTGTTCCTGCTCGATCAGTGCGATGTCCAGGCCATCCAGGCTGGTACCGGACATCACGCCGAGGTAGAGGGGCATGGCTTAGCGCTGATTATTGAGGGCAAGCATCGTGGACTTCTCTTTGTCCATTTGCGCCATCAGCGGTTTGCTCAACTGCATGAAGCGGGCTTTCTCACTGCTGGGGATCGGGTCGGCCATTGGCAGCTTCTGGCTCAGCGGGTCGACGTGCACGCCGTTGACCTGGAACTCATAGTGTAGATGCGGCCCGGTAGACAGGCCGGTGGTGCCGATATAACCGATGATTTGGCCCTGTTTGACGTTGCCGCCGCTGCGGATGCCCTTGGCAAAGCCGTTCATGTGGGCATACAGGGTGCGGTAGCGTTGACCATGCTGGATGATTACTGCATTGCCGTAACCGCCGTGACGGCCTGCCAGAGTGATGCGGCCATCGCCGGCGGCCTTGATTGGCGTGCCGCGCGGGGCTGCGTAATCGACGCCCTTGTGTGCACGAATCTTATTTAGAACAGGGTGGCGACGGCCTGTGGAGAAGCGCGAGCTGATGCGGGCAAAATCCACCGGGGTGCGAATAAAGGCTTTGCGCATGCTCTCGCCATTGGCGTTGTAATAGCTGCTGTTGCCTTGCTTGTTGGTGTAGCGCACGGCGGTGTAGGTCTTGCCGCGGTTGGTGAAGCGTGCCGATAGGATATTGCCGGTGCCGACCTGCTTGCCGTTGACCACTTTCTTCTCGTAGATCAGCTCGAATTCGTCACCTTCGCGAATATCCATGGCGAAGTCGATGTCGTAGCCGAATACGTTGGCCAGATCCATGGTCAGACTATGCGACAGGCCAGCGCGCTTGGCTGAGAGAAACAGTGAGCTGTTGATCACGCCGTGGCTGTAGGTGGTCTGAACTTCAGGTTTGACCAGTTCGCGCTTGAAACTGAAACCCTTGTCGCTTTTCGTCAGGGCAATGCTTTCCAGCTCACTGAGCTTACTGTGCAGGCTTTGGAGTTGACCGTCTGTGTTCAGATTGAATTCGAGCGCTTGGCCTACCTTGAGGCGTGTCAGCTGCTTGGCTTCCTTGCTGCTATTGAGCACGTCATGCAGCGTGGTGGCATTCAGTCCGACCTTGGCAAATACCGTGGACAGCGTATCGCCGTTTTCCACGCGAATGATGTGCTTGAGTGGGTCGATTTCTTCCTGCGGTTTTTCGACCTGCGCAGTCTTCAGCTCATCGTCTGTGGGGCGTTCTGTGGCTGCCGTATTGGCGAAAGGTGACTGGCTTTTGTTGGGCGACGGTAGGGCGTCTAAGTTCGGCTCGCCCTGTAGCTCGGCGAACTCGGAACCGTTGTCTAGCTCAAGATTGATGTAGGTTTTTTGGGCTTCAACTTCGCGGGAGGGAAATACCAGTAGGGCTAGGCTCAGTAAGGCGGCGACGCCACTGGCCGCCAGA
Organism: Pseudomonas anguilliseptica; assembly: GCF_900105355.1. NCBI lineage: Bacteria > Pseudomonadati > Pseudomonadota > Gammaproteobacteria > Pseudomonadales > Pseudomonadaceae > Pseudomonas > Pseudomonas anguilliseptica. Next base: position 1,019,175 of record NZ_FNSC01000001.1, on the reverse strand, counting down.
ATATGGCTTTTCGGGTACAGGGGCGGCGCTTTAGCTGGAGAGGTCATAGGCTGCTTTTTGACTTTAAAAATGAAAAGAAATAGATAAACGAAATGATGAATATGCATTAACTGTATAAAATATAACCAAATCGCTAGCTAGGCAACCCCGGTTGTCGCGAGGTGGTCTTAGTGTAGGTGGGTGGCGGGCAGAACTTGTGATTTGTCTGCGATCTTGTATGGTTGGTTCCCTTTTGTTTTGAGTGGTCGTGAGTCCTGTCATGAAGTCGGTTGAAGAGCAGTTGGCGCTGATCGCGCGTGGCGCGGAAGAGGTTTTGGTTGAGGCTGAGCTGGTTGAGAAACTCAAGCGTGGTCAGCCGCTGCGTATCAAAGCCGGTTTTGATCCAACGGCACCGGATCTGCACCTCGGACACACAGTGCTTATTAATAAGTTGCGTCAGTTCCAGGAGCTGGGGCATCAGGTGATTTTCCTGATCGGTGACTTCACAGGGATGATTGGTGATCCCAGCGGCAAGAGCGCGACTCGCCCGCCGTTGACCCGCGAGCAGGTTCTGGAAAACGCGGAGACCTACAAGAGTCAGGTGTTCAAGATACTCGACCCGGCGAAAACCGAAGTCGCGTTCAACTCCACCTGGATGGATAAGATGGGGCCGGCAGATTTTATTCGTCTGACTTCGCAGTACACCGTTGCGCGGATGCTTGAGCGAGATGATTTTAGTAAGCGCTACTCGACCAATCAGCCGATCGCAATCCATGAGTTCCTCTATCCGCTGGTGCAGGGTTATGACTCGGTCGCTCTGCAGGCAGATGTTGAGCTGGGTGGCACTGATCAGAAATTCAACCTGCTGATGGGGCGCGAGTTGCAGCGTTCCTATGGGCAGGCGTCACAGTGCATCGTCACCATGCCGCTGCTTGAAGGGTTGGATGGCGTGAAGAAGATGTCCAAATCATTGGGCAACTATATAGGTATCCAGGAAGCCCCTGGTGTCATGTACAACAAGCTGGTGTCCATGCCCGATGCTTTGATGTGGCGCTATTTTGAGCTGCTCAGTTTCCGCTCCATGGAGGAGATCGAGCAGTTCAGGTGCGATGTCGAGAAGGGCGCCAATCCCCGTGACATCAAAATCAAGCTGGCCGAAGAGATCGTTGCGCGCTTTCATGGCGAAGAGGCGGCGCTCAGTGCTCATCGCTCGGCGGGCAATCGAATGAAGGGTGGTGAGCTGCCTGATGATCTGCCAGGGATTGAGGTGTTGTCTGTTGGGGATATGCCGATTGCCGCGCTCCTTAATAAGGCAGGTCTGGTGAAGAACGCTGCTATGGCGCGCGATCTGTTGGGTTCCGGCAGTGTGCGTGTGGATGGAGAGGTGGTGGATCGCTTCTTTATATATAAGATGGGAGCCGTGCATGTCTGTCAGGCCGGCAAGAAGGCGTTTGCACGTATTACGCTTAAGCTCGATTCGTGATGCGCTAGATGCAGTAGGTTCGACAAAACCGTTGAAGCGTCAGCTTCAACGGCTTTGTCGTTTTTGCGGTCGGCGCATGGGTGTGGAGTAGTCGTGGCTCTTGATTAGCGGCTTTTGAAACAAAAGCATAACAATCGATTGATCTTCTTTTGCCAGTCCCTATAATGCGCAGCTGTTCAGGCGTATGCGGCTCCTTAAGCTTCTTATAAAACAAGAAGTTAGATTTAAATAAGGGGTTGCAAAGCAGCGAAAGCTGCGTAGAATGCGCATCCTCTTCAGGGGTAGTGTTTAAGGCTGGAGAGGTTCGGTCGAGGTGATCGAGGGCGGTAAAAGAGGCGGTTGACAGCGGTTTGAAGCGCTGTAGAATTCGCCTTCCGCTGACGATAAGCTAGATGTCGATCGAAAGCGCAAGTGGTTGAGATTGAAAAGAAATTTTCGAAATCACTTGACGGAAGATGAGGTTGCTGTAGAATGCGCACCTCGGTTGAGGCGAAAGGCTTAACCAACCGCTCTTTAACAGCTGAATCAAGCAATTCGTGTGGGTGCTTGTGAGGTAAGACTGCTAGTCGCAAGATTATCAGCATCACAAGTAACACTCGTTAATTTGAGAGTTTTTTGCGATTGCTGAGCTAGGTTTAGGGTTTTTTCAAAACCCAAGCAGTATTGAACTGAAGAGTTTGATCATGGCTCAGATTGAACGCTGGCGGCAGGCCTAACACATGCAAGTCGAGCGGTAGAGAGAAGCTTGCTTCTCTTGAGAGCGGCGGACGGGTGAGTAATGCCTGGGAATCTGCCTTGTGGTGGGGGATAACGTTCGGAAACGGACGCTAATACCGCATACGTCCTACGGGAGAAAGCGGGGGATCTTCGGACCTCGCGCCATTAGATGAGCCTAGGTCGGATTAGCTAGTTGGTGAGGTAATGGCTCACCAAGGCGACGATCCGTAACTGGTCTGAGAGGATGATCAGTCACACTGGAACTGAGACACGGTCCAGACTCCTACGGGAGGCAGCAGTGGGGAATATTGGACAATGGGCGAAAGCCTGATCCAGCCATGCCGCGTGTGTGAAGAAGGTCTTCGGATTGTAAAGCACTTTAAGTTGGGAGGAAGGGCAGTAACCTAATACGTTATTGTTTTGACGTTACCGACAGAATAAGCACCGGCTAACTTCGTGCCAGCAGCCGCGGTAATACGAAGGGTGCAAGCGTTAATCGGAATTACTGGGCGTAAAGCGCGCGTAGGTGGTTCAGTAAGTTGGAAGTGAAATCCCCGGGCTCAACCTGGGAACTGCTTTCAAAACTGCTGAGCTAGAGTACGGTAGAGGGTGGTGGAATTTCCTGTGTAGCGGTGAAATGCGTAGATATAGGAAGGAACACCAGTGGCGAAGGCGACCACCTGGACTGATACTGACACTGAGGTGCGAAAGCGTGGGGAGCAAACAGGATTAGATACCCTGGTAGTCCACGCCGTAAACGATGTCAACTAGCCGTTGGAATCCTTGAGATTTTAGTGGCGCAGCTAACGCATTAAGTTGACCGCCTGGGGAGTACGGCCGCAAGGTTAAAACTCAAATGAATTGACGGGGGCCCGCACAAGCGGTGGAGCATGTGGTTTAATTCGAAGCAACGCGAAGAACCTTACCTGGCCTTGACATGCTGAGAACTTTCCAGAGATGGATTGGTGCCTTCGGGAGCTCAGACACAGGTGCTGCATGGCTGTCGTCAGCTCGTGTCGTGAGATGTTGGGTTAAGTCCCGTAACGAGCGCAACCCTTGTCCTTAGTTACCAGCACGTTATGGTGGGAACTCTAAGGAGACTGCCGGTGACAAACCGGAGGAAGGTGGGGATGACGTCAAGTCATCATGGCCCTCACGGCCAGGGCTACACACGTGCTACAATGGTCGGTACAAAGGGTTGCCAAGCCGCGAGGTGGAGCTAATCCCATAAAACCGATCGTAGTCCGGATCGCAGTCTGCAACTCGACTGCGTGAAGTCGGAATCGCTAGTAATCGTGAATCAGAATGTCACGGTGAATACGTTCCCGGGCCTTGTACACACCGCCCGTCACACCATGGGAGTGGGTTGCACCAGAAGTAGCTAGTCTAACCGCAAGGGGGACGGTTACCACGGTGTGATTCATGACTGGGGTGAAGTCGTAACAAGGTAGCCGTAGGGGAACCTGCGGCTGGATCACCTCCTTAATCGAAGACTTCAGCTTCTTCATAAGTTCCCACACGAATTGCTTGATTCATTGCGAAAGACGATTGGGTCTGTAGCTCAGTTGGTTAGAGCGCACCCCTGATAAGGGTGAGGTCGGCAGTTCGAATCTGCCCAGACCCACCAATTGTTGTGGGGTTTGGTCTTGTAAGAATATGGGGCCATAGCTCAGCTGGGAGAGCGCCTGCCTTGCACGCAGGAGGTCAGCGGTTCGATCCCGCTTGGCTCCACCATATACAGCCTCGTTGAGAGTTCAGAAATGAACGTTCCTACTGCAAGTAGATGAATGTTGATTTCTGGTCTTTGATCAGTAACAAATCGTTCTTTAAAAATTTGGGTATGTGATAGAAGTGACTGATTAATTACTTTCACTGGTAATTAATCTGGTCAAGGTAAAATTTGTAGTTCTCAATTGCAAATTTTCGGCGAATGTCGTCTTCACGTTAGAGGCAATAACCAGATTGCTTGGGGTTATATGGTCAAGTGAAGAAGCGCATACGGTGGATGCCTTGGCAGTCAGAGGCGATGAAAGACGTTGTAGCCTGCGATAAGCTCCGGGGAGTCGGCAAGCAGACTTTGATCCGGAGATCTCTGAATGGGGGAACCCAGCCAGCATAAGCTGGTTATTACACACTGAATACATAGGTGTGTAAGGCGAACCAGGGGAACTGAAACATCTAAGTACCCTGAGGAATAGAAATCAACCGAGATTCCCTTAGTAGTGGCGAGCGAACGGGGACTAGCCCTTAAGTTGATTTGAGAATAGTGGAAGGCTCTGGAAAGTGCCGCCGTAGTGGGTGATAGCCCCGTACACGAAATTCTCTTATCAATGAAATCGAGTAGGACGGAGCACGAGAAACTTTGTCTGAATATGGGGGGACCATCCTCCAAGGCTAAATACTACTGACTGACCGATAGTGAACTAGTACCGTGAGGGAAAGGCGAAAAGAACCCCGGAGAGGGGAGTGAAATAGATCCTGAAACCGTATGCGTACAAGCAGTGGGAGCCCACTTTGTTGGGTGACTGCGTACCTTTTGTATAATGGGTCAGCGACTTATATTCAGTGGCGAGCTTAACCGAATAGGGGAGGCGTAGCGAAAGCGAGTCTTAATAGGGCGTTTAGTCGCTGGGTATAGACCCGAAACCGGGCGATCTATCCATGGGCAGGTTGAAGGTTAGGTAACACTGACTGGAGGACCGAACCGACTACCGTTGAAAAGTTAGCGGATGACCTGTGGATCGGAGTGAAAGGCTAATCAAGCTCGGAGATAGCTGGTTCTCCTCGAAAGCTATTTAGGTAGCGCCTCGTGTATCACTGCTGGGGGTAGAGCACTGTTTCGGCTAGGGGGTCATCCCGACTTACCAAACCGATGCAAACTCCGAATACCAGCAAGTGTCAGCACGGGAGACACACGGCGGGTGCTAACGTCCGTCGTGAAAAGGGAAACAACCCAGACCGTCAGCTAAGGTCCCAAAGTTATGGTTAAGTGGGAAACGATGTGGGAAGGCTTAGACAGCTAGGAGGTTGGCTTAGAAGCAGCCACCCTTTAAAGAAAGCGTAATAGCTCACTAGTCGAGTCGGCCTGCGCGGAAGATGTAACGGGGCTCAAACCATACGCCGAAGCTACGGGTTCAACGTAAGTTGAGCGGTAGAGGAGCGTTCTGTAAGCCTGTGAAGGTGAGTTGAGAAGCTTGCTGGAGGTATCAGAAGTGCGAATGCTGACATGAGTAACGACAATGGGAGTGAAAAACTCCCACGCCGAAAGACCAAGGTTTCCTGCGCAACGTTAATCGACGCAGGGTGAGTCGGCCCCTAAGGCGAGGCAGAAATGCGTAGTCGATGGGAAACGGGTTAATATTCCCGTACTTCTAATTACTGCGATGGAGGGACGGAGAAGGCTAGGCCAGCACGGCGTTGGTTGTCCGTGTTTAAGGTGGTAGGCTGGTTTCTTAGGTAAATCCGGGAAATCAAGGCCGAGAACTGATGACGAGTTACCTTTTAGGTGACGAAGTGGTTGATGCCATGCTTCCAGGAAAAGCTTCTAAGCTTCAGGTAATTAGGAACCGTACCCCAAACCGACACAGGTGGTTAGGTAGAGAATACCAAGGCGCTTGAGAGAACTCGGGTGAAGGAACTAGGCAAAATGGCACCGTAACTTCGGGAGAAGGTGCGCCGGTGAGGGTGAAGTATTTACTACGTAAGCCCATGCCGGTCGAAGATACCAGGCCGCTGCGACTGTTTATTAAAAACACAGCACTCTGCAAACACGAAAGTGGACGTATAGGGTGTGACGCCTGCCCGGTGCCGGAAGGTTAATTGATGGGGTTAGCTAACGCGAAGCTCTTGATCGAAGCCCCGGTAAACGGCGGCCGTAACTATAACGGTCCTAAGGTAGCGAAATTCCTTGTCGGGTAAGTTCCGACCTGCACGAATGGCGTAACGATGGCGGCGCTGTCTCCACCCGAGACTCAGTGAAATTGAAATCGCTGTGAAGATGCAGTGTATCCGCGGCTAGACGGAAAGACCCCGTGAACCTTTACTATAGCTTTGCACTGGACTTTGAGTTTACTTGTGTAGGATAGGTGGGAGGCTTTGAAGCGTGGACGCCAGTTCGCGTGGAGCCATCCTTGAAATACCACCCTGGTAACCTTGAGGTTCTAACTCTGGTCCGTTATCCGGATCGAGGACAGTGTATGGTGGGTAGTTTGACTGGGGCGGTCTCCTCCTAAAGAGTAACGGAGGAGTACGAAGGTGCGCTCAGACCGGTCGGAAATCGGTCGTAGAGTATAAAGGCAAAAGCGCGCTTGACTGCGAGACAGACACGTCGAGCAGGTACGAAAGTAGGTCTTAGTGATCCGGTGGTTCTGTATGGAAGGGCCATCGCTCAACGGATAAAAGGTACTCCGGGGATAACAGGCTGATACCGCCCAAGAGTTCATATCGACGGCGGTGTTTGGCACCTCGATGTCGGCTCATCACATCCTGGGGCTGAAGCCGGTCCCAAGGGTATGGCTGTTCGCCATTTAAAGTGGTACGCGAGCTGGGTTTAGAACGTCGTGAGACAGTTCGGTCCCTATCTGCCGTGGACGTTTGAGATTTGAGAGGGGCTGCTCCTAGTACGAGAGGACCGGAGTGGACGAACCTCTGGTGTTCCGGTTGTCACGCCAGTGGCATTGCCGGGTAGCTATGTTCGGAAAAGATAACCGCTGAAAGCATCTAAGCGGGAAACTTGCCTCGAGATGAGATCTCACTGGAACCTTGAGTTCCCTAAAGGGCCGTCGAAGACTACGACGTTGATAGGTTGGGTGTGTAAGCGCTGTGAGGCGTTGAGCTAACCAATACTAATTGCCCGTGAGGCTTGACCATGTAACACCCAAACAATTTGATGTTTGTGTGTCTCTATGAAGACTGCAACAGCCGAAAATTTGCGAAACTACAAACTAAGACATCACATACCCAATTCGGGATAGCGCCTAACCGCGACATCCCAGCTGAATCGCTTGACGACTATAGAGCATTGGAACCACCTGATCCCATCCCGAACTCAGTAGTGAAACGATGCATCGCCGATGGTAGTGTGGGGTTTCCCCATGTGAGAGTAGGTCATCGTCAAGCACCTACACCAAAACCCCCGACCGTGAAAACGGTCGGGGGTTTTACTATTAGTACAAGCATGAAGTTTTGAGCGATCAGAGCGAGTGCTGACAAGTTGTAATGCAAGTGATTGAGTAGAAAGAGCTTTTCTAAAAAGAACTTCGAAAAATAGCTTGACGCAAGATGAGGCTGCTGTAGAATGCGCGCCTCGGTTGAGGTGAAAGACTTAACCACCCGCTCTTTAAAAACTGAATCAAGCAATTCGTGTGGGTGCTTGTGAGGTAAGACTGCTAGTCGCAAGATTATCAGCATCACAAGTAACACTCGTTAATTTGAGAGTTTTTTGCGATTGCTGAGCTAAGTTTAGGGTTTTTTCAAAACCCAAGCAGTATTGAACTGAAGAGTTTGATCATGGCTCAGATTGAACGCTGGCGGCAGGCCTAACACATGCAAGTCGAGCGGTAGAGAGAAGCTTGCTTCTCTTGAGAGCGGCGGACGGGTGAGTAATGCCTGGGAATCTGCCTTGTGGTGGGGGATAACGTTCGGAAACGGACGCTAATACCGCATACGTCCTACGGGAGAAAGCGGGGGATCTTCGGACCTCGCGCCATTAGATGAGCCTAGGTCGGATTAGCTAGTTGGTGAGGTAATGGCTCACCAAGGCGACGATCCGTAACTGGTCTGAGAGGATGATCAGTCACACTGGAACTGAGACACGGTCCAGACTCCTACGGGAGGCAGCAGTGGGGAATATTGGACAATGGGCGAAAGCCTGATCCAGCCATGCCGCGTGTGTGAAGAAGGTCTTCGGATTGTAAAGCACTTTAAGTTGGGAGGAAGGGCAGTAACCTAATACGTTATTGTTTTGACGTTACCGGCAGAATAAGCACCGGCTAACTTCGTGCCAGCAGCCGCGGTAATACGAAGGGTGCAAGCGTTAATCGGAATTACTGGGCGTAAAGCGCGCGTAGGTGGTTCAGTAAGTTGGAAGTGAAATCCCCGGGCTCAACCTGGGAACTGCTTTCAAAACTCCTGAGCTAGAGTACGGTAGAGGGTGGTGGAATTTCCTGTGTAGCGGTGAAATGCGTAGATATAGGAAGGAACACCAGTGGCGAAGGCGACCACCTGGACTGATACTGACACTGAGGTGCGAAAGCGTGGGGAGCAAACAGGATTAGATACCCTGGTAGTCCACGCCGTAAACGATGTCAACTAGCCGTTGGAATCCTTGAGATTTTAGTGGCGCAGCTAACGCATTAAGTTGACCGCCTGGGGAGTACGGCCGCAAGGTTAAAACTCAAATGAATTGACGGGGGCCCGCACAAGCGGTGGAGCATGTGGTTTAATTCGAAGCAACGCGAAGAACCTTACCTGGCCTTGACATGCTGAGAACTTTCCAGAGATGGATTGGTGCCTTCGGGAGCTCAGACACAGGTGCTGCATGGCTGTCGTCAGCTCGTGTCGTGAGATGTTGGGTTAAGTCCCGTAACGAGCGCAACCCTTGTCCTTAGTTACCAGCACGTTATGGTGGGAACTCTAAGGAGACTGCCGGTGACAAGCCGGAGGAAGGTGGGGATGACGTCAAGTCATCATGGCCCTCACGGCCAGGGCTACACACGTGCTACAATGGTCGGCACAAAGGGTTGCCAAGCCGCGAGGTGGAGCTAATCCCATAAAACCGATCGTAGTCCGGATCGCAGTCTGCAACTCGACTGCGTGAAGTCGGAATCGCTAGTAATCGTGAATCAGAATGTCACGGTGAATACGTTCCCGGGCCTTGTACACACCGCCCGTCACACCATGGGAGTGGGTTGCACCAGAAGTAGCTAGTCTAACCGCAAGGGGGACGGTTACCACGGTGTGATTCATGACTGGGGTGAAGTCGTAACAAGGTAGCCGTAGGGGAACCTGCGGCTGGATCACCTCCTTAATCGAAGACTTCAGCTTCTTCATAAGTTCCCACACGAATTGCTTGATTCATTGCGAAAGACGATTGGGTCTGTAGCTCAGTTGGTTAGAGCGCACCCCTGATAAGGGTGAGGTCGGCAGTTCGAATCTGCCCAGACCCACCAATTGTTGTGGGGTTTGGCCTTGTAAGAATATGGGGCCATAGCTCAGCTGGGAGAGCGCCTGCCTTGCACGCAGGAGGTCAGCGGTTCGATCCCGCTTGGCTCCACCATATACAGCCTCGTTGAGAGTTCAGAAATGAACGTTCCTACTGCAAGTAGATGAATGTTGATTTCTGGTCTTTGATCAGTAACAAATCGTTCTTTAAAAATTTGGGTATGTGATAGAAGTGACTGATTAATTACTTTCACTGGTAATTAATCTGGTCAAGGTAAAATTTGTAGTTCTCAATTGCAAATTTTCGGCGAATGTCGTCTTCACGTTAGAGGCAATAACCAGATTGCTTGGGGTTATATGGTCAAGTGAAGAAGCGCATACGGTGGATGCCTTGGCAGTCAGAGGCGATGAAAGACGTTGTAGCCTGCGATAAGCTCCGGGGAGTCGGCAAGCAGACTTTGATCCGGAGATCTCTGAATGGGGGAACCCAGCCAGCATAAGCTGGTTATTACACACTGAATACATAGGTGTGTAAGGCGAACCAGGGGAACTGAAACATCTAAGTACCCTGAGGAATAGAAATCAACCGAGATTCCCTTAGTAGTGGCGAGCGAACGGGGACTAGCCCTTAAGTTGATTTGAGAATAGTGGAAGGCTCTGGAAAGTGCCGCCGTAGTGGGTGATAGCCCCGTACACGAAATTCTCTTATCAATGAAATCGAGTAGGACGGAGCACGAGAAACTTTGTCTGAATATGGGGGGACCATCCTCCAAGGCTAAATACTACTGACTGACCGATAGTGAACTAGTACCGTGAGGGAAAGGCGAAAAGAACCCCGGAGAGGGGAGTGAAATAGATCCTGAAACCGTATGCGTACAAGCAGTGGGAGCCCACTTTGTTGGGTGACTGCGTACCTTTTGTATAATGGGTCAGCGACTTATATTCAGTGGCGAGCTTAACCGAATAGGGGAGGCGTAGCGAAAGCGAGTCTTAATAGGGCGTTTAGTCGCTGGGTATAGACCCGAAACCGGGCGATCTATCCATGGGCAGGTTGAAGGTTAGGTAACACTGACTGGAGGACCGAACCGACTACCGTTGAAAAGTTAGCGGATGACCTGTGGATCGGAGTGAAAGGCTAATCAAGCTCGGAGATAGCTGGTTCTCCTCGAAAGCTATTTAGGTAGCGCCTCGTGTATCACTGCTGGGGGTAGAGCACTGTTTCGGCTAGGGGGTCATCCCGACTTACCAAACCGATGCAAACTCCGAATACCAGCAAGTGTCAGCACGGGAGACACACGGCGGGTGCTAACGTCCGTCGTGAAAAGGGAAACAACCCAGACCGTCAGCTAAGGTCCCAAAGTTATGGTTAAGTGGGAAACGATGTGGGAAGGCTTAGACAGCTAGGAGGTTGGCTTAGAAGCAGCCACCCTTTAAAGAAAGCGTAATAGCTCACTAGTCGAGTCGGCCTGCGCGGAAGATGTAACGGGGCTCAAACCATACGCCGAAGCTACGGGTTCAACGTAAGTTGAGCGGTAGAGGAGCGTTCTGTAAGCCTGTGAAGGTGAGTTGATAAGCTTGCTGGAGGTATCAGAAGTGCGAATGCTGACATGAGTAACGACAATGGGAGTGAAAAACTCCCACGCCGAAAGACCAAGGTTTCCTGCGCAACGTTAATCGACGCAGGGTGAGTCGGCCCCTAAGGCGAGGCAGAAATGCGTAGTCGATGGGAAACGGGTTAATATTCCCGTACTTCTAATTACTGCGATGGAGGGACGGAGAAGGCTAGGCCAGCACGGCGTTGGTTGTCCGTGTTTAAGGTGGTAGGCTGGTTTCTTAGGTAAATCCGGGAAATCAAGGCCGAGAACTGATGACGAGTTACCTTTTAGGTGACGAAGTGGTTGATGCCATGCTTCCAGGAAAAGCTTCTAAGCTTCAGGTAATTAGGAACCGTACCCCAAACCGACACAGGTGGTTAGGTAGAGAATACCAAGGCGCTTGAGAGAACTCGGGTGAAGGAACTAGGCAAAATGGCACCGTAACTTCGGGAGAAGGTGCGCCGGTGAGGGTGAAGTATTTACTACGTAAGCCCATGCCGGTCGAAGATACCAGGCCGCTGCGACTGTTTATTAAAAACACAGCACTCTGCAAACACGAAAGTGGACGTATAGGGTGTGACGCCTGCCCGGTGCCGGAAGGTTAATTGATGGGGTTAGCTAACGCGAAGCTCTTGATCGAAGCCCCGGTAAACGGCGGCCGTAACTATAACGGTCCTAAGGTAGCGAAATTCCTTGTCGGGTAAGTTCCGACCTGCACGAATGGCGTAACGATGGCGGCGCTGTCTCCACCCGAGACTCAGTGAAATTGAAATCGCTGTGAAGATGCAGTGTATCCGCGGCTAGACGGAAAGACCCCGTGAACCTTTACTATAGCTTTGCACTGGACTTTGAGTTTACTTGTGTAGGATAGGTGGGAGGCTTTGAAGCGTGGACGCCAGTTCGCGTGGAGCCATCCTTGAAATACCACCCTGGTAACCTTGAGGTTCTAACTCTGGTCCGTTATCCGGATCGAGGACAGTGTATGGTGGGTAGTTTGACTGGGGCGGTCTCCTCCTAAAGAGTAACGGAGGAGTGCGAAGGTGCGCTCAGACCGGTCGGAAATCGGTCGTAGAGTATAAAGGCAAAAGCGCGCTTGACTGCGAGACAGACACGTCGAGCAGGTACGAAAGTAGGTCTTAGTGATCCGGTGGTTCTGTATGGAAGGGCCATCGCTCAACGGATAAAAGGTACTCCGGGGATAACAGGCTGATACCGCCCAAGAGTTCATATCGACGGCGGTGTTTGGCACCTCGATGTCGGCTCATCACATCCTGGGGCTGAAGCCGGTCCCAAGGGTATGGCTGTTCGCCATTTAAAGTGGTACGCGAGCTGGGTTTAGAACGTCGTGAGACAGTTCGGTCCCTATCTGCCGTGGACGTTTGAGATTTGAGAGGGGCTGCTCCTAGTACGAGAGGACCGGAGTGGACGAACCTCTGGTGTTCCGGTTGTCACGCCAGTGGCATTGCCGGGTAGCTATGTTCGGAAAAGATAACCGCTGAAAGCATCTAAGCGGGAAACTTGCCTCGAGATGAGATCTCACTGGAACCTTGAGTTCCCTAAAGGGCCGTCGAAGACTACGACGTTGATAGGTTGGGTGTGTAAGCGCTGTGAGGCGTTGAGCTAACCAATACTAATTGCCCGTGAGGCTTGACCATATAACACCCAAACAATTTGATGTTTGTGTGTCTCTATGAAGACTGCAACAGCCGAAAATTTGCGAAACTACAAACTAAGACATCACATGCCCAATTCGGGATAGCGCCTAACCGCGACATCCCAGCTGAATCGCTTGACGACCATAGAGCATTGGAACCACCTGATCCCATCCCGAACTCAGTAGTGAAACGATGCATCGCCGATGGTAGTGTGGGGTTTCCCCATGTGAGAGTAGGTCATCGTCAAGCACCTACATCAAAACCCCCGATCAGGAAACTGGTCGGGGGTTTTACTATGCGCCGCGAAAACGAACCAGGCGCAGGTGCGCCTTTGATAGGCAGCTAAACGGCGCGTCGTTATCATGCGTGCCTTATTGCTAGGCGGGGCTCGCATGCTTGCATTGTTAAAGCTTCTTCAGGACGGGCGCTTCCACTCCGGTGAGGCGCTCGGTGCCGCGTTAGGCATCAGTCGCTCTGCTGTGTGGAAGCAGCTGCAGGCTCTGCAGGCGGAGCTGTCGTTGCCGTTGCACAAGGTGCGCGGGCGTGGATACCGCCTGGCGACGCCACTGCAGTTGTTGGATGTGGATTGGCTGAATGCTCAAGTGGATGCACCGCGGTGGCGTGCGTGTGTTATGCCCAGTGTGGACTCGACCAACGCAGAGGCGTTGCGGCTTTTGCCTGCTGCGCAATCGTTGCCGTACTACGTGCTTGCTGAGCGACAAACCAGTGGTCGGGGGCGGCGGGGGCGTAGCTGGGTAAGTCCTTTCGGGGAGAATCTGTATTACAGCCTGGTTGTTCGCGTTGAAGGCGGTATGCGCCAGCTTGAGGGCATGAGTCTGGCTGTCGGCTTGGCACTGCTGCAGGTTATTCGCGGTTTTGGCGTGGCTGCAGCCGGGTTGAAGTGGCCTAATGATGTCCTGGTTGGCGAGCGCAAGTTGGCAGGCATCCTGTTGGAGCTGTCTGGTGATCCGGCTGATGTTTGCCATGTGGTCATCGGGATTGGTCTGAATGTAAATATGCTCGCAGCAGAGTCTGGCGCTATCGGTCAGCCTTGGACTTCTATGCGTGCGGAGCTGGGTCGTCTGTTGAATCGCAATGAGCTGGCTGGCGAGTTGAACCGCCAGTTATCACGCTATCTGGATATACAGCTGCGTGAGGGATTCGCTGCTTTGCAGGATGAGTGGCAGGCTTGTCACCTTTGGCAGGGGCGATCGGTTGCGTTAACGGCTGGCGGTGAGCCTATCGAGGGTGAGGTTTTAGGGGTGGATCATTCTGGCGCCATTCGCCTTCGTGTTAATGGGCTTGAGCGAAGCTTTAGCGGTGGTGAGCTCAGCCTGAGGTTGCGTGATGATTCTTGAGCTCGATTGCGGTAATACCTTTATCAAGTGGCGCTTGCTCAGTGATAACCAATCCACCTCGAGCGCAGGTGGCGTTGTTGAGTCGGATCAACTGCTTATGGATGTTGTCCGCGAGCAAGCTGTGCAGTTACGCACCTGTCGTCTGGTGAGTGTGCGTAGCGACGATGAGACTGCGCAGCTGATTTCACTGATTGAGCAGACTTTTACTGTCCGGTGTCGTGCTGCTCGTCCTGGTGTGTCCTTGCTGGGTGTGCGTAACGGCTATGAGGAGTACGAGCGTCTGGGACTTGATCGCTGGCTGGCAGTGGTGGCGGCTTACCAGCTATCGCGCAAGGCCGTGTTGGTTATTGACCTTGGTTCCGCGGTTACTTCGGATTTTGTAATGGTAGATGGTACGCATTTGGGCGGGTTTATCTGTCCTGGTGTGCCGTTGATGCGCACGCAGTTGCGAACCCATACCCGGAGAACACGCTATGACAGCGATGAGGCGGCCAAGGCGCTAGAGGATTTGGTGCCGGGGCGGGCGACAGCTGAGGCTGTTGAGCGTGGGGGCTTGTTAATGCTGCGTGGTTTTGTAAGTGGCCAGGTAACGATGGCGGCAGAGCTGCTGGGCAGTGACTTTGATGTTTTCCTCACCGGCGGGGATGCTCCCCTGGTGATGGGTGTTATTCCGGGCGCGCGAGTTGTGCCAGATCTGGTGTTTATCGGCTTGGCAATCGCTTGCCCCATAGATTGAGGTCATGCATGCGCTGGATGTTCTTGTGGTTGGTTGTGCTGAATTTGCTCTATTACGTGTGGCATCAGCAGCAGGCCCCTTTGCGGGTTACTGAAATTGCGCCGCTAAATATGGCGCAAGACAGTAAGCGCGATATTCGCCTGCTCAGTGAGTCGAGCGCGCCGCCGCGGCGAGAGGTGGCAGAGGTTCAGCCTGTTGAGGCGGTTTGTCTGTTTCTTGGTAGTTTTGAGTTAATGGCTGATGCGTCTGCCGTCGAGCAGCGTTTGTTGAGCCTGGATATTCAGTCGCGGGTGCAGAGTATGGATGCGGCGGCGGGCGTCGATTACTGGGTATACCTGCCGCCTTTAGCTTCTCGGCAAGCGTCGTTGCGCCAATTGCGTGAGCTGCAGGCGAGAAAAATTGATAGCTACATCATTACCCAGGGAGATTTGGCCAACGGGATTTCCTTGGGGATATTTCCGCGTAGTGATTCAGCGCAGAGTGTCATGCAGCGCTTGCGTGATGCTGGGTATGAGCCGTCTTTGCGTGAGCTAACGCGCGCGCACCGCAGTTTCTGGGTGCGTATATCGCCGCAGAGTCGACGTCTGGCGGATGATTCTTTGCTGCAGCGTTTGGCTTTTGACTTCAAAGGCTTAGAGCAGCAATTAATGCCGTGCGAGGGGGTTGCAAGCCCTCAGTAGAATGCATAGAATGGCGCCCGCTTCGCAGGGTGGCGCTTACAAGTGTTCTGCGAAGTTGCTGTCAATGTAGCTAACCTCAGGTTTTTTAATGAGAAATTGCTTGACAGTAGGTCGGCATCGAATGAGAATGCCGCCCCGTTTGGAGGGATTCCCGAGTGGCCAAAGGGATCAGACTGTAAATCTGACGTCATCGACTTCGAAGGTTCGAATCCTTCTCCCTCCACCAGATTTAGCGAGAGTTGCAGGCTCCGCGGGTATAGTTCAGTGGTAGAACCTCAGCCTTCCAAGCTGATGATGCGGGTTCGATTCCCGCTACCCGCTCCAGTATTGTTGTTCTTGCAGTGTGTTTCGCTCATGTAGCTCAGTTGGTAGAGCACACCCTTGGTAAGGGTGAGGTCAGCGGTTCGAGTCCGCTCGTGAGCTCCATCTAATAAAGGCAGATATGCAAGTATCTGCCTTTGTTTTATGGCGGTGATGCTGAGTCAATTCTTCTCTGGGAGGCAGTCAAAATGGCTAAAGAAAAGTTTGAGCGTAACAAGCCGCACGTCAACGTTGGCACTATCGGTCACGTTGACCACGGTAAAACCACTCTGACCGCTGCTCTGACCCGCGTCTGCTCCGAAGTATTCGGTTCGGCCAAGGTTGACTTCGACAAGATCGACAGCGCCCCAGAAGAAAAAGCTCGTGGTATCACCATCAATACCGCTCACGTTGAATACGATTCGTCCGTGCGTCACTACGCACACGTTGACTGCCCGGGTCACGCCGACTACGTAAAAAACATGATCACCGGTGCTGCTCAGATGGACGGCGCTATCCTGGTTTGCTCGGCCGCTGATGGCCCGATGCCTCAGACTCGTGAGCACATCCTGCTGTCCCGTCAGGTAGGTGTTCCGTACATCGTCGTGTTCCTGAACAAGGCCGACATGGTTGACGATGCTGAGCTGCTGGAGCTGGTTGAAATGGAAGTGCGCGACCTGCTCAGCACTTACGATTTCCCAGGCGACGACACTCCGATCATCATCGGTTCCGCTCTGATGGCTCTGAACGGCCAAGACGACAACGAAATGGGCACCGGCGCTGTTAAGAAGCTGGTTGAAACTCTGGACAGCTACATCCCAGAGCCGGTTCGTGCAATCGACAAGCCGTTCCTGATGCCAATCGAAGACGTGTTCTCGATCTCCGGTCGTGGCACCGTGGTAACTGGCCGTATCGAGCGCGGTATCGTCAAGATCCAGGAAGAAATCGAGATCGTTGGTCTGCGTGACACCACCAAGACTACCTGTACTGGTGTTGAAATGTTCCGCAAGCTGCTCGACGAAGGTCGTGCTGGCGAGAACTGCGGCGTTCTGCTGCGGGGCACCAAGCGTGACGACGTAGAGCGTGGTCAGGTTCTGGTCAAGCCAGGTTCGGTTAAGCCGCACACCACCTTCACTGCAGAAGTGTATGTGTTGAGCAAAGAAGAAGGCGGTCGTCACACTCCGTTCTTCAAGGGCTACCGTCCTCAGTTCTACTTCCGTACTACTGACGTAACTGGTAACTGCGAACTGCCGGAAGGCGTTGAGATGGTGATGCCGGGTGACAACATTCAGATGACTGTCACTCTGATCAAGACCGTCGCAATGGAAGAAGGTCTGCGTTTCGCCATTCGTGAAGGCGGTCGTACCGTCGGCGCTGGCGTCGTAGCCAAGATCATCGCGTAATCGATTGATCTGTTTTGATCGGGCCGGCATAATGGTCGGCCTGATTCAGTTTTTAGGTCAGTAGCTCAATTGGCAGAGCGACGGTCTCCAAAACCGTAGGTTGGGGGTTCGATTCCCTCCTGACCTGCCATTTTCCCTAGAATTTGGCGCGTCTTTTTACAGGATACTAGTAGATGAATGTTAAGGCTGAAGCCAAAGACTCTCGCTTCGATCTGCTTAAATGGCTCGTAGTTGCTGCTCTGGTAATCGCAGGCGTAGTCGGTAATCAGTATTTCTCTGCTGAGCCTATTCTGTATCGTGTTCTGGCTTTGCTGGTTATTGCCGCATTGGTTGGTGTAATTGCACTGCAAGCCTCAAAAGGTCAGGCTTTTTGGGTGTTGGCAAAAGAAGCTCGCGTTGAAATTCGTAAGGTCGTTTGGCCAACTCGCCAGGAAACCACGCAGACAACTCTGATTGTTGTGGCTGTTGTTTTGGTTATGGCGCTGTTGTTGTGGGGTTTAGATTCCCTGCTTGGTTGGCTTGTTTCGTTGATTGTCGGCTAAGGGTGTCCCGTGGCTAAGCGTTGGTACGTCGTGCATGCTTACTCGGGTTACGAGAAGCATGTTATGCGCTCGTTGGTCGAGCGCGTGAAGCTCGCTGGTATGGAAGACGTTTTTGGCGAGATTCTGGTCCCCACTGAAGAAGTAGTGGAGATGCGGAACGGTCAGAAGCGCAAGAGTGAGCGTAAGTTCTTCCCTGGCTATGTGCTGGTGCAGATGGAGATGAGTGAGGCGACTTGGCATTTGATCAAGAATACCCCGCGCGTCATGGGCTTCATCGGTGGTACTGCAGATAAGCCTGCGCCGATCACTGAAAAAGAAGCTGATGCCATTCTGCGTCGTGTTGCCGATAGCGGTGACAAGCCGAAGCCAAAAACATTGTTCGAGCCGGGCGAAATGGTGCGCGTGACCGATGGTCCGTTCGCTGATTTCAGTGGTGTTGTTGAAGAAGTTAATTACGAGAAGAGCCGAATCCAGGTGGCGGTGACTATTTTTGGTCGCTCTACACCGGTCGAGCTGGGGTTCAGTCAGGTCGAAAAAGCATAACTGACATACGCATCCCTTACCCCGCAGCCATAGGCTGCGGGGTTTTGTCGTCACTGGGATAAATAGGCAATAACTGGGGAGCCGAAAGGCGCTAGAACCCAAAACTGGAGTAGCTCATGGCTAAGAAGATTACGGCTTATATCAAGCTGCAAGTAAAGGCTGCACAAGCCAACCCGTCGCCACCCGTCGGCCCAGCTCTGGGTCAGCATGGCGTGAACATCATGGAATTCTGCAAGGCGTTCAACGCCCGTACTCAGGGCATGGAGCCTGGTCTGCCGACTCCAGTGATCATCACTGTTTATAGCGACCGTAGCTTCACCTTTGAAACCAAAAGCCCCCCTGCTTCGGTTCTGCTGAAGAAGGCTGCTGGCCTGACCAGCGGTTCGGCTCGTCCGAACACCGTTAAGGTTGGCGCCGTGACTCGTGCTCAGTTGGAAGAGATCGCCAAAACCAAACAGGCTGATCTGACTGCCGCTGATATGGATGCAGCTGTGCGTACTATCGCCGGCTCCGCTCGTAGCATGGGCCTCAACGTGGAGGGTGTGTAATGGCTAAGTTGACCAAGCGTCAAAAGGCAATCGCTGAGAAAGTTGAAGCTGGTAAGGCTTACAGCTTTGTTGAAGCTGCCGCTCTGCTGGCTGAACTGTCTGCAGTCAAGTTCTCTGAGTCCGTAGATATCGCTGTCAACCTCGGTGTTGATCCGCGTAAATCTGACCAAGTTGTACGTGGCGCCACCGTTCTGCCGAACGGCTCGGGCAAAAGCGTTCGCGTTGCAGTTTTCACCCAGGGCCCAGCTGCTGAAGCCGCTCTGGCTGCCGGTGCTGATCGCGTAGGTATGGACGATCTGGCTGCCGAAATGAAAGGTGGCGACCTGAACTATGACGTAGTAATTGCTTCCCCGGATGCAATGCGCGTTGTGGGTCAGTTGGGTCAAGTGCTCGGCCCGCGTGGCCTGATGCCGAACCCGAAAGTCGGTACCGTTACCCCTGATGTGGCTACCGCTGTGAAAAACGCCAAAGCTGGTCAAGTACGTTTCCGTACTGACAAGAACGGCATCATCCACGGTTCAGTCGGCAAAGTTGGTTTTGACGCCGAGAAGCTGAAGCAGAACGTTGAAGCGCTGATTTCTGACCTCAAGCGTCTGAAGCCATCGACTTCGAAAGGCATCTACGTCAAGCGCGTAACCCTGAGCACCACTATGGGCCCAGGTCTGGTCATCGATCAAAGCTCGCTCGACGCGTAATACATAGAGGCGGCGTAAGCGATTGCGCTGCTTCGACACTTTGGGGTCCCTGCTTTGCGGGGGCTGTCCAAGACCGTAGGTGGCGCGAGTCTTAAACCAACAGCCTACGCAGATGGTGCTCCCGGTTCCTTACCGAATCAGACACCAAAACGACATCCGGCTTCGGCCAGATGAAACGGTAACAAGCAGGAGTTAAACCCGTGGCAATTAAACTCGAAGACAAGAAGGCCATCGTCGCTGAAGTCAACGAGGCTGCCAAAGTCGCCCTGTCCGCTGTTGTGGCTGATGCCCGCGGTGTGACTGTAGGCGCTATGACCGGACTCCGTAAAGAGGCCCGCGAAGCTGGCGTATACGTACGTGTTGTACGTAATACCCTGCTCAAGCGCGCTGTTGAAGGCACCGATTACTCGGTCCTCAACGACGTGTTCAAAGGCCCGACCCTGATTGCATTCTCCAAGGAACATCCGGGCGCTGCTGCTCGTATTTTCAAAGAGTTCGCCAAGGGTCAGGACAAGTTCGAGATCAAGGCAGCTGCGTTCGAGGGCAAGTTCCTCGCAGCAAACGAGATCGACGTGTTGGCTTCGCTGCCAACTCGCGACGAAGCCATTGCGAAGCTGATGAGCGTGATCCAAGGCGCTACCAGCAAGCTGGCTCGTACTCTGGCGGCCATTCGCGACCAGAAAGAAGCTACCGCTGCCTAAGGCATCGCAAACTCTTTCAAAATCATATGTTTAATTTGATGGCTGCGTAGGCTGTCACCCCAATACAGGATTTAAAGTCATGTCTCTGACTAACGAACAAATCATCGAAGCAATTGGCCAGAAAAGCGTTCTGGAAGTTGTTGAGCTGATCAAAGCAATGGAAGAAACCTTCGGCGTAACCGCTGCTGTTGCTGCTGCTGGCCCAGCTGCTGCCGCCGCTGTTGTTGAAGAGCAAACTGAATTCAACGTCATGCTGACCGACGCTGGCGAGAAGAAAGTTAACGTGATCAAGGCAGTTCGTGAACTGACCGGTCTGGGCCTGAAAGAAGCCAAGGCTGTGGTTGACGGCGCTCCTGCCATGGTTCTGGAAGCTGTTGCGAAAGACGCAGCTGACAAAGCCAAAGCTGCTTTGGAAGAAGCTGGCGCCAAAGTCGAGCTCAAGTAAGCGACGACCTTGCGTCTACAGCCCAAGCGTTGAGCGAAAGGCTGATGGCTGGTGGCTTTTGCCACCGGCCTTTTTCCGTTCTAGGTCGGCGAATCATCAGCTGGCCTGGGGCGCGAAATACCCGCCCGATGTGGCGGCGCAAACCTAGGGTTTGCAAGAGTTTCTGGCAACTCCCGTCGGAGGGGCCAAATAAGCAGGTGACCAAGCTGGGGAACGCTGATGGCTTACTCATATACTGAGAAAAAACGTATCCGCAAGGACTTTAGCAAGTTGCCGGATGTCATGGATGTGCCTTATCTCCTGGCCATCCAGCTGGATTCGTATCGCGAATTCCTGCAGGCAGGGGCGACCAAGGACCAGTTCCGCGACATTGGCCTGCATGCGGCCTTCAAGTCTGTTTTCCCGATTATCAGCTATTCCGGCAATGCTGCTCTGGAATATGTCGGTTATCGCTTGGGCGAGCCGGCTTTTGATGTCAAGGAATGTACGCTGCGCGGCGTAACCTATGCCGTACCGCTGCGGGTAAAAGTCCGTCTGATCATTTTCGACAAAGAATCGTCGAACAAAGCGATCAAGGACATCAAAGAGCAAGAAGTGTACATGGGCGAAATTCCGCTCATGACCGAGAACGGTACCTTCGTTATCAACGGTACCGAGCGCGTTATCGTCTCCCAGTTGCACCGCTCCCCAGGTGTGTTCTTCGACCACGACCGTGGCAAGACACATAGCTCGGGCAAGCTGCTGTACTCGGCGCGGATTATTCCTTACCGCGGTTCCTGGTTGGACTTCGAGTTCGATCCGAAGGACGCCGTGTTCGTGCGTATCGACCGTCGTCGCAAGCTGCCGGCTTCCGTACTGCTGCGCGCGCTGGGCTACAGCACTGAAGAAGTGCTGGAAGCGTTCTACGCGACCAACGTTTTCCACGTTAAGGGCGAAACCCTGAATCTGGAACTGGTTCCGCAGCGTCTGCGTGGTGAAATTGCCGTCCTCGATATCCTCGATGACAAGGGCAAGGTCATCGTTGAGCAAGGCCGCCGGATTACCGCGCGCCATATCAATCAGTTGGACAAGGCCGGCATCAAAGAGCTGCAAGTGCCTATCGACTACCTAATCGGTCGCACCTCGGCCAAGGCAATCGTGCACCCGGCTACCGGCGAAATTATCGCTGAGTGCAACACCGAGCTGAACGTCGAGATCCTGGCCAAAGTGGTCAAGGCTCAGGTTGTGCGCATCGAAACGCTGTACACCAACGACATTGATTGCGGTCCGTTCATCTCCGATACCCTGAAGATCGACAGCACCACCAATCAGTTGGAAGCGCTGGTCGAGATCTACCGCATGATGCGTCCTGGCGAGCCGCCAACCAAGGATGCTGCCGAGACCCTGTTCAACAACCTGTTCTTCAGCGCCGAGCGTTACGACCTGTCGGCCGTTGGTCGCATGAAGTTCAACCGTCGTATCGGTCGCGCCGAAATCGAAGGTTCGGGTGTGCTGAGCAAGGAAGATATCGTCGAGGTGCTCAAGACTCTCGTTGATATCCGTAACGGCAAAGGCATCGTCGACGACATCGACCACCTGGGTAACCGTCGTGTGCGTTGCGTCGGCGAAATGGCCGAGAACCAGTTCCGCGTTGGTCTGGTACGTGTTGAGCGTGCGGTTAAAGAGCGTCTGTCGATGGCCGAAAGCGAAGGCCTGATGCCGCAGGACCTGATCAACGCCAAGCCGGTAGCGGCGGCGGTGAAGGAGTTCTTCGGTTCCAGCCAGCTTTCGCAGTTTATGGACCAGAACAACCCGCTCTCCGAGATCACTCACAAGCGCCGTGTTTCGGCTCTTGGCCTGGGCGGTCTGACCCGTGAGCGTGCAGGCTTCGAAGTCCGTGACGTACACCCGACCCACTACGGCCGTGTGTGCCCGATCGAGACCCCTGAAGGTCCGAACATCGGTCTGATCAACTCCTTGGCGGCCTATGCTCGCACCAACCAGTACGGCTTCCTGGAAAGCCCGTACCGCGTGGTGAAGGACACCCTGGTCACCGACGAGATCGTGTTCCTGTCCGCCATCGAAGAGGCCGATCATGTGATCGCCCAGGCTTCGGCGACCATGAGCGACAAAGGTCAGCTGGTCGACGAGCTGGTAGCCGTACGTCACCTCAACGAATTCACCGTTAAAGCGCCTGAAGACGTCACCCTGATGGACGTATCGCCGAAGCAGGTAGTTTCGGTTGCCGCTTCGTTGATTCCGTTCCTCGAGCACGACGACGCCAACCGCGCGTTGATGGGTTCGAACATGCAGCGTCAGGCTGTACCAACCCTGCGCGCTGACAAGCCGCTGGTCGGTACCGGTATGGAGCGTAACGTCGCCCGTGACTCCGGTGTCTGCGTCGTGGCTCGCCGCGGTGGTGTGATCGATTCCGTCGACGCCAGCCGTATCGTGGTTCGCGTCAATGATGACGAAGTAGAAACTGGCGAAGCCGGTGTCGACATCTACAACCTGACCAAATACACCCGCTCCAACCAGAACACCTGCATCAACCAGCGTCCTCTGGTCAGCAAAGGTGACAAGGTTGAGCGCAGCGACATCCTGGCCGACGGTCCGTCCACCGATATGGGTGAGCTGGCATTGGGTCAGAACATGCGCGTGGCGTTCATGCCGTGGAACGGTTTCAACTTCGAAGACTCCATCTGCCTCTCCGAGCGCGTGGTGCAAGAAGATCGCTTCACCACCATCCACATTCAGGAACTGACCTGTGTGGCGCGTGACACCAAGCTCGGCTCAGAAGAAATCACTTCCGATATCCCGAACGTCGGTGAATCGGCACTGAACAAGCTGGACGAAGCAGGCATCGTGTATGTCGGTGCTGAAGTCGGCCCTGGCGACATTCTGGTTGGCAAGGTCACGCCGAAAGGCGAAACCCAGCTGACTCCGGAAGAGAAGCTGCTGCGTGCGATCTTCGGTGAGAAGGCGTCTGACGTTAAAGACACCTCCCTGCGTGTGCCGACTGGCACCAAAGGTACCGTTATCGATGTGCAGGTCTTCACTCGTGATGGCGTGGAGCGCGATGCGCGTGCCCTGTCGATCGAGAAGAGCCAGCTCGACGAGATCCGCAAGGACCTCAACGAAGAGTTCCGCATCGTTGAAGGCGCAACCTTCGAGCGTCTGCGTTCTGCTCTGGTAGGCAAGAAAGCCGAAGGCGGCGCTGGCCTGAAGAAGGGCGCGGAAGTTACCGATGAGTTCCTCGACGGCCTCGAGCGCGGCCAGTGGTTCAAGCTGCGCATGGCTGACGATGCGCTGAACGAGCAGTTGGAGAAGGCTCAGGCCTATATCTCCGATCGCCGTCAGCTGCTCGACGACAAGTTCGAAGACAAGAAGCGCAAACTGCAGCAGGGCGATGACCTGGCTCCAGGCGTGCTGAAGATCGTCAAGGTCTACCTGGCAATCCGTCGTCGCATCCAGCCGGGCGACAAGATGGCCGGTCGTCACGGTAACAAGGGTGTGGTCTCGGTGATCATGCCGGTCGAAGACATGCCGCACGACATCCACGGCACGCCGGTGGACATCGTACTAAACCCGCTGGGCGTACCGTCGCGTATGAACGTCGGGCAGATCCTCGAAACCCACCTGGGCCTCGCGGCCAAAGGTCTGGGCGAGAAGATCAACCGCATGCTCGAAGAGCAGCGCAAGGTCGCCGAACTGCGCAAGTTTATGCAGCAGATATACAACGAGATCGGCGGTCGTCAGGAAAGCCTGGATGAGCTGAGCGATCAGGAAATCCTCAAGCTGGCGAACAACCTCAAAGGCGGTGTGCCGATGGCCACTCCGGTGTTCGACGGTGCCAAGGAAAGCGAGATCAAGGCCATGCTGAAACTGGCTGACCTGCCAGAAAGCGGCCAGATGCGCCTGATCGACGGTCGTACGGGTAACCAGTTCGAGCGTCCGACCACCGTTGGCTACATGTACATGCTGAAATTGAACCACCTGGTGGACGACAAGATGCACGCGCGTTCCACGGGTTCCTACAGCCTGGTTACCCAGCAGCCGCTGGGTGGTAAGGCGCAGTTCGGTGGTCAGCGCTTCGGTGAGATGGAGGTCTGGGCACTGGAAG
This sequence comes from Pseudomonas anguilliseptica, assembly GCF_900105355.1. Lineage (NCBI taxonomy): Bacteria > Pseudomonadati > Pseudomonadota > Gammaproteobacteria > Pseudomonadales > Pseudomonadaceae > Pseudomonas > Pseudomonas anguilliseptica. The sequence continues at coordinate 994,532 of NZ_FNSC01000001.1, read as the reverse complement.
CCTACGGCGCCGCCTACACCCTGCAGGAAATGCTGACCGTGAAGTCGGACGACGTGAGCGGCCGTACCAAGATGTACAAAAACATCGTGGACGGTGATCACCGTATGGAGCCGGGCATGCCCGAGTCCTTCAACGTACTGATCAAAGAGATCCGTTCGCTGGGTATCGACATCGATCTGGAAACCGAATAACACGTGACGCGAATCGAGAGCGGGGCTGCCTAGCCTGCTCTCTGCTCCGCCAGGAGGAAAGGCCTTGAAAGACCTACTGAATTTGCTGAAAAACCAGGGTCAAGTCGAAGAGTTCGATGCCATTCGCATCGGTCTTGCTTCGCCTGAGATGATCCGTTCGTGGTCGTTCGGTGAAGTTAAAAAGCCGGAAACCATCAACTACCGTACGTTCAAACCTGAGCGTGACGGCCTGTTCTGCGCCAAGATCTTTGGCCCGGTAAAGGATTACGAGTGCCTGTGCGGTAAGTACAAGCGCTTGAAGCATCGCGGCGTGATCTGCGAGAAGTGCGGCGTTGAAGTTGCACTGGCCAAGGTTCGTCGTGAGCGCATGGCGCACATCGAACTGGCTTCGCCGGTTGCCCACATCTGGTTCCTGAAGTCGCTGCCGAGCCGTATCGGTTTGCTGATGGACATGACCCTGCGCGATATCGAACGCGTGCTCTACTTCGAGAGCTATGTCGTTATCGACCCGGGCATGACCACCCTTGAAAAAGGCCAGCTGCTGAACGACGAGCAGTACTTCGAAGCCCTCGAAGAGTTCGGTGATGACTTCGGCGCCCGTATGGGTGCTGAAGCCGTTCGCGAACTGCTGCACGCGATCGACCTGGAGCACGAGATTGGCCGTCTGCGCGAAGAAATTCCGCAAACCAACTCGGAAACCAAGATCAAGAAGCTGTCCAAGCGTCTGAAGCTGATGGAAGCCTTCCTCGGCTCGGGCAACCTGCCTGAGTGGATGGTGTTGACCGTTCTGCCGGTTCTGCCGCCAGATCTGCGTCCGCTGGTTCCGCTCGACGGTGGCCGTTTCGCGACTTCGGATCTCAACGATCTGTATCGCCGCGTGATCAACCGTAACAACCGCTTGAAGCGCCTGCTCGATCTGTCCGCACCGGACATCATCGTGCGCAACGAAAAGCGCATGCTGCAGGAAGCGGTCGACGCCTTGCTCGACAACGGTCGTCGCGGTCGCGCCATCACTGGCTCGAACAAGCGTCCGCTGAAATCCTTGGCTGACATGATCAAGGGTAAGCAAGGTCGTTTCCGTCAGAACTTGCTCGGTAAGCGCGTGGACTACTCCGGTCGTTCCGTAATTACCGTGGGCCCGACTCTGCGTCTGCACCAGTGCGGTCTGCCGAAGAAGATGGCGCTCGAGCTGTTCAAGCCGTTCATTTTCGGCAAGCTGGAAATGCGTGGTCTGGCGACCACCATCAAGGCTGCGAAGAAGATGGTCGAGCGCGAGCTGCCAGAGGTTTGGGACGTTCTCGCTGAAGTGATTCGCGAACACCCCGTGCTGCTCAACCGTGCACCAACCCTTCACCGTCTGGGCATCCAGGCGTTTGAACCGGTTCTGATCGAAGGTAAAGCGATTCAGCTGCACCCGCTGGTCTGCGCCGCGTACAACGCCGACTTCGACGGTGACCAGATGGCCGTGCACGTACCGCTGACGCTGGAAGCCCAGCTGGAAGCGCGCGCACTGATGATGTCGACCAACAACATCCTGTCGCCTGCCAACGGTGAGCCAATCATCGTTCCTTCGCAGGACGTGGTACTGGGTCTGTATTACATGACCCGCGAAGCGATCAACGCCAAGGGCGAAGGCCGCGTATTCGCTGACCTGCAGGAAGTTGACCGGGTTTTCCGTGGTGGCGAAGCCTCGCTGCATGCTCGCGTAAAAGTGCGCATCAACGAAGTGATCAAAGACCGCGACGGCACCATCACCAAGAACACCCGTATCGTCGACACCACTGTCGGCCGTGCGCTGCTGTTCCAGATCGTACCGGACGGCCTGTCGTATGACGTGGTCAACCAGTCGATGAAGAAGAAGGCGATCTCCAAGCTGATCAACCAGTGCTACCGCACCGTTGGCTTGAAAGACACCGTGATCTTCGCTGACCAGCTGATGTATACCGGTTTCGCTTATTCGACCATCTCTGGTGTGTCGATCGGTGTGAACGACTTCGTTATCCCGGATGAGAAGGCGCGCATCATTGACGCCGCCACCGAGGAAGTTAAAGAGATCGAATCGCAGTACGCCTCCGGCCTGGTAACCCAGGGCGAGAAGTACAACAAGGTGATCGACCTCTGGTCCAAGGCTAACGATGAAGTGTCCAAAGCGATGATGGCCAACCTCTCGAAAGAGAAAGTGGTTGATCGCGAAGGCAAGACCGTTGAGCAAGAGTCGTTCAACTCGATGTACATGATGGCCGACTCCGGTGCGCGGGGTTCTGCTGCGCAGATCCGTCAGCTCGCTGGTATGCGTGGTCTGATGGCCAAGCCAGACGGTTCGATCATCGAAACGCCGATCACCGCGAACTTCCGCGAAGGTCTGTCGGTTCTGCAGTACTTCATCTCGACGCACGGTGCTCGTAAGGGTCTTGCGGATACCGCGTTGAAAACAGCTAACTCCGGTTACCTGACTCGTCGTCTGGTAGACGTAGCGCAAGATCTGGTGGTTACCGCGATCGATTGCGGCACCGGGCACGGCCTGCTGATGACGCCGCACATTGAAGGCGGTGACGTGGTTGAGCCGCTGGGTGAGCGTGTACTGGGTCGTGTAATCGCCCGTGACGTGTTTAAGCCGGGCACCGAGGACGTCATCGTTCCAGCCGGTACCCTGGTGGACGAGCAGTGGGTTGAATTCATCGAACTGAACAGTATCGATGAGGTGATCGTGCGTTCGCCGATCACTTGTGAAACCCGCTATGGCATCTGCGCCAAGTGCTACGGTCGCGACCTGGCGCGTGGTCACCAGATCAACATTGGTGAAGCGGTCGGGGTTATTGCTGCCCAGTCGATCGGTGAGCCGGGTACCCAGCTGACCATGCGTACGTTCCACATCGGTGGTGCGGCCAGCCGGACCTCCGCTGCCGACAGCGTACAGGTGAAGAATGGCGGTGCGGTACGCCTGCACAACCTGAAGCACGTTGAGCGTCTCGACGGCAATCTGATCGCGGTATCGCGTTCCGGTGAGCTGGCGATTGCTGACGAGTTCGGTCGTGAGCGCGAGCGCTACAAGCTGCCGTACGGTGCCGTGATTTCCGTGAAGGAAGGCGACAAGGTCGACGCTGGCGCAATCGTCGCCAAGTGGGACCCGCACACCCACCCGATCGTTACCGAAATGAAAGGTACCGTGACCTACGTGGGCATGGAAGAAGGCATCACCATCAAACGTCAGACGGACGAATTGACCGGTTTGACCAACATCGAAGTCCTCGATCCGAAAGATCGTCCGGCTGCCGGCAAGGACATCCGTCCTGCAGTGAAGATGGTTGGTGAAGATGGCAAGGATCTGCTGCTGCCAGGTACCGACGTGCCGGCTCAGTACTTCCTGCCGGCCAACGCCTTGGTAGGTGTGGCGAACGGTGCGCAGGTTGCGGTCGGTGATGTTATCGCCCGTATTCCTCAGGAAACCTCGAAGACCCGTGACATCACCGGTGGTCTGCCGCGCGTTGCCGATTTGTTCGAAGCGCGTCGTCCGAAAGAAGCCTCGATTCTGGCTGAAATCAGCGGCACCATCGCGTTCGGTAAAGAGACCAAGGGCAAGCGCCGTCTGGTCATTACCCCGAACGACGGTGGCGATCCGTACGAAGAGCTGATTCCGAAGTGGCGTCACCTGAACGTGTTCGAAGGTGAACAGGTCAACAAGGGTGAAGTTATCTCCGACGGTCCGAGCGACCCGCACGATATCCTGCGTTTGCTGGGTGTCAGCGCGCTGGCCAAGTACATCGTCAACGAGATCCAGGACGTGTACCGCCTGCAGGGCGTGAAGATCAACGACAAGCACATTGAAACCATCCTGCGCCAGATGCTGCGCAAGGTTGAGGTGGCTGAGTCGGGTGATTCCTCCTTCATCAAGGGCGACCAGATGGAGTTGACTGCGGTACTGGGTGAGAACGAGCGTCTGGCTGCAGAAGACAAGTTCGTCGCCAAGTACACCCGCGTTCTGCTGGGTATCACTAAGGCGTCGTTGTCCACCGAGTCGTTTATCTCGGCGGCTTCTTTCCAGGAAACCACTCGCGTTCTTACCGAGGCGGCGGTTACTGGCAAGCGCGACTACTTGCGCGGTCTGAAAGAAAACGTGGTTGTGGGTCGTCTGATCCCAGCCGGTACCGGTCTGGCATATCACAGCGAGCGCAAGCGCAAGCGTGATGCGGCCCAGCCAGTACGTGTCAGCGCCAGTGAAGTGGAAGCCGCACTGACCGAAGCGCTGAACTCCAGCAGCAATTAAGTTCAAAGCCCCGCTAGCTTGCTAGCGGGGCTTTGTCTTGACTGGGGCCGTGAGTCTCTTTAGACTCATGCACCCCTAAATTTGGCAGGGCATGTGCTCTGCCATTTTGTTTGTAGGGCAATAGCGTCGCAAGACAACAGTGGAGCTTAAGATGGCAACTATCAACCAGCTGGTACGTCAGCCGCGTAAGCGTATCGTCGAGAAATCCGACGTGCCTGCGCTGCAGAACTGCCCGCAGCGTCGTGGTGTGTGCACTCGCGTGTATACCACTACGCCGAAAAAACCTAACTCGGCACTGCGTAAAGTATGCCGTGTACGCCTGACCAACGGTTTCGAGGTTTCCTCGTACATCGGCGGTGAAGGCCACAACCTGCAAGAGCACAGCGTCGTTCTGATTCGTGGCGGCCGTGTAAAAGACTTGCCAGGTGTGCGTTGCCACACCGTGCGCGGTTCGCTGGATACCTCTGGCGTTAAAGACCGTAAGCAGGGTCGTTCGAAGTACGGTACCAAGCGTCCAAAGTAATCGGCGTCTGAAGTGCCCGGTGCGTGCACCGAATTACAGTTTTTTATTTATCTGAGTCGATAAGAGTAAGGTCGGGCATCCATCTAGCGATGCAGTCCCGGGCTAACCTGAAGACCGTTTGAGGGCTTATCAAATGCCAAGACGTCGTGTAGCAGCCAAGCGCGAAGTGCTTGACGATCCAAAATACGGAAGCCAAATCCTGGCCAAGTTCATGAACCACGTGATGGAAAGCGGCAAGAAAGCCGTTGCCGAGCGTATCGTTTATGGCGCCCTGGACAAGGTTAAAGAGCGTAAGAACAGCGATCCCCTGGAAATCTTCGAGAAAGCTCTCGACGCCATCGCTCCGCTGGTCGAAGTGAAGTCGCGCCGTGTAGGCGGTGCTACTTACCAGGTTCCGGTCGAAGTTCGTCCGTCCCGCCGTAACGCTCTTGCCATGCGCTGGCTGGTAGATTTCGCCCGTAAGCGTGGCGAAAAGTCTATGGCTCTGCGTTTGGCTGGCGAATTGCTGGATGCCGCTGAAGGCAAAGGTGCTGCAGTTAAGAAGCGTGAAGACGTGCACCGTATGGCTGAAGCCAACAAGGCTTTCTCGCACTACCGCTTCTAACTTATCGCGCTTCTAAATTTGCGAGGGCTTTATGGCTCGTACTACACCGATTAACCGTTACCGTAACATCGGTATCGTGGCTCACGTGGACGCGGGTAAAACCACGACCACCGAGCGTGTGCTTTTCTATACCGGTAAAAGCCACAAGATGGGCGAGGTGCATGACGGCGCCGCGACCACAGACTGGATGGTGCAGGAGCAGGAGCGTGGTATTACCATCACTTCCGCTGCCATTACCGCCTTCTGGAAAGGTTCCGAGAAGCAGTACAAAGACGAGCACCGCTTCAACGTCATCGATACCCCCGGCCACGTTGACTTCACTATTGAAGTAGAGCGTTCGCTGCGCGTACTCGACGGCGCTGTTGTTGTGTTCTGTGGTACCTCGGGCGTTGAGCCTCAGTCGGAAACCGTATGGCGTCAGGCCAACAAGTACGGTGTTCCGCGTCTTGTTTACGTCAACAAGATGGACCGTGCCGGTGCTGACTTCCTGCGCGTGATCGGTCAGATCAAGCAGCGTCTGGGTCACACTCCGGTGCCGATTCAGTTGGCTATCGGTGCTGAAGACAACTTCCAGGGTCAGATCGATCTGATCAACATGCAAGCTGTCTATTGGAGCGATGCTGACAAAGGCATGGTCCCTGTTCGCAAGGACATTCCAGCTGAATTGCTGGAAGAGGCCGAGAAGTGGCGCGGCAACATGGTTGAGGCTGCGGCCGAAGCCAGCGAAGAACTGATGAACAAGTACCTTGAAGGTGAAGAGCTCACCAATGAGGAAATCAAGGCTGCTCTGCGCCAGCGTACTATCGCGGGTGAGATCGTCTTGGCTGTTTGTGGTTCCTCCTTCAAGAACAAGGGTGTTCCCCTGGTTCTCGACGCCGTTATCGACTTCCTGCCTGCACCAACCGACATTCCTGCTATCAAGGGTACCAACCCGGATAACGAGGAAGAGGAAATGGAGCGTCATGCGGACGACAGCGAGCCGTTCTCGGCTCTGGCGTTCAAGATCGCTACCGACCCATTCGTGGGTACCTTGACCTTCGTTCGCGTTTACTCGGGCGTGTTGGCCTCCGGTGACGGCGTGATCAACTCGGTTAAAGGCAAAAAAGAGCGCGTGGGTCGTATGGTGCAAATGCACGCAAACGCCCGCGAAGAAATCAAGGAGGTACGCGCTGGTGACATCGCGGCCTTGATCGGCATGAAGGACGTCACCACTGGTGAGACTCTGTGCAGCGCTGACAAGCCAATCATCCTGGTTCGCATGGACTTCCCGGAGCCGGTTATTTCGGTTGCCGTAGAGCCTAAGACCAAGGACGACCAGGAAAAAATGGGCATCGCTCTGGGCAAGCTTGCTCAGGAAGATCCATCTTTCCGCGTTAAAACTGATGAAGAGACTGGTCAGACGATCATCTCCGGTATGGGCGAGTTGCACCTGGACATCCTGGTCGACCGCATGCGCCGCGAGTTCAACGTTGAAGCCAACATCGGTAAGCCTCAGGTTTCCTATCGTGAACGCATCACGAAGAACTGTGAAATCGAAGGCAAGTTCGTGCGTCAGTCCGGTGGTCGTGGTCAGTTCGGTCACTGCTGGGTTCGCTTTGCGCCTGCTGACGAAGGTCAGGAAGGTCTGCAGTTCGTGAACGAAGTGGTGGGTGGTGTGATTCCGAAGGAATACATCCCGGCTATCCAGAAGGGTATCGAAGAGCAGATGAAGAGCGGCGTTGTTGCCGGTTATCCGCTGATCGGCCTGAAGGCTACCGTGTTCGATGGTTCCTACCACGACGTCGACTCTAACGAGATGGCGTTCAAAGTGGCTGCTTCCATGGCGACCAAGCAACTGGCCCAGAAGGGTGGTGGTGAGTTGCTCGAGCCGATCATGGCGGTAGAGGTTGTTACCCCAGAAGACTACATGGGTGATGTGATGGGCGACCTTAACCGTCGTCGTGGCATGATCCTGGGTATGGAAGACACTATCTCCGGCAAGGTGATTCGTGCTGAAGTTCCGCTGGGTGAGATGTTCGGTTATGCGACCGACGTCCGTTCCATGTCTCAGGGGCGCGCAAGCTACTCCATGGAATTCAAAAAATACAATACGGCTCCGTCGCACATCGTCGAGTCGGTAACCAAAAAACAAGGCTGATTCAGCCCCTTTAAGCTAGGAGTTAATTGTCGTGGCTAAAGAAAAATTTGAACGTAACAAGCCGCACGTCAACGTTGGCACTATCGGTCACGTTGACCACGGTAAAACCACTCTGACCGCTGCTCTGACCCGCGTCTGCTCCGAAGTATTCGGTTCGGCCAAGGTTGACTTCGACAAGATCGACAGTGCCCCAGAAGAAAAAGCTCGCGGTATCACCATCAACACCGCTCACGTTGAATACGATTCGTCCGTGCGTCACTACGCACACGTTGACTGCCCAGGTCACGCGGACTACGTAAAAAACATGATCACCGGTGCTGCGCAGATGGATGGCGCTATCCTGGTTTGCTCGGCCGCTGATGGTCCGATGCCGCAAACTCGTGAGCACATCCTGCTGTCCCGTCAGGTAGGTGTTCCGTACATCGTCGTGTTCCTGAACAAGGCCGACATGGTTGACGACGCTGAGCTGCTGGAGCTGGTTGAAATGGAAGTGCGCGACCTGCTCAGCACTTACGATTTCCCAGGTGACGACACTCCGATCATCATCGGTTCCGCTCTGATGGCTCTGAACGGCCAAGACGACAACGAAATGGGCACCAGTGCTGTTAAGAAGCTGGTTGAAACTCTGGACAGCTACATCCCAGAGCCAGTTCGTGCAATCGACAAGCCGTTCCTGATGCCAATCGAAGACGTGTTCTCGATCTCCGGTCGTGGCACCGTGGTAACTGGCCGTATCGAGCGCGGTATCGTCAAGATCCAGGAAGAAATCGAGATCGTTGGTCTGCGTGACACCACCAAGACTACCTGTACTGGTGTTGAAATGTTCCGCAAGCTGCTCGACGAAGGTCGTGCTGGCGAGAACTGCGGCGTTCTGCTGCGCGGCACCAAGCGTGACGACGTAGAGCGTGGTCAGGTTCTGGTCAAGCCAGGTTCGGTTAAGCCGCACACCACCTTCACTGCAGAAGTGTATGTGTTGAGCAAAGAAGAAGGCGGTCGTCACACTCCGTTCTTCAAGGGCTACCGTCCTCAGTTCTACTTCCGTACTACTGACGTAACTGGTAACTGCGAGCTGCCGGAAGGCGTTGAGATGGTAATGCCAGGTGACAACATTCAGATGACTGTCACTCTGATCAAGACCATCGCAATGGAAGAAGGTCTGCGTTTCGCCATTCGTGAAGGCGGTCGTACCGTCGGCGCCGGCGTCGTAGCCAAAATCATCGCGTAAGTGATGATTTGAGAAAAGCCCCCGCTTGCGGGGGCTTTTTTATTGGGTTGACACCTGCTAGGGGCGTCTATAGAATCACGCCTCCTTTTAACGGGCGTATTGCGTCCGTTGGGAATAGCAGCTTGGAATCTGAGGTCAAAATGCAAAACCAACAAATCCGTATTCGGTTGAAGGCTTTTGACCATCGCCTGATCGATCAATCAACCCAGGAAATCGTGGAAACCGCGAAGCGTACTGGTGCTCAGGTGCGTGGTCCTATTCCTCTGCCTACCCGCAAAGAGCGGTTCACCGTGCTGACCTCGCCACACGTCAATAAAGACGCGCGTGATCAGTTCGAGATCCGTACTCATAAGCGTGTTCTGGACATCGTCCAGCCAACGGATAAAACCGTTGACGCGCTGATGAAGCTTGATCTTGCGGCTGGTGTGGAAGTGCAGATCAGCCTCGGCTAAGACCGTTTAGGTTTTAGTCGTGTAACGCTCTGAAATGGGCGGCCATAGCGGGTGAAAGCCCCGTACACTCATGAGGTTACAACATGACTATTGGTGTAGTCGGTCGTAAGTGCGGTATGACCCGCATTTTCACCGAAGAAGGTGTCTCCGTTCCGGTCACGGTCATTGAGGTCGAGCCGAATCGCGTCACTCAATTCAAAACTGAAGAGTCCGATGGTTATCGTGCAGTGCAAGTCACTGTCGGTGAGCGTCGTGCTTCGCGTGTCAGCAAGGCGCAAGCCGGTCACTTCGCTAAGGCGAATGTCGCGGCAGGTCGCACTGTAATGGAATTCCGTCTTGAAGAAGGCGAGTACCAAGCAGGTGATCTGATCAACGCTGAAATATTCCAAGCTGGTCAACTGGTGGATGTCACCGGTCAGTCCAAAGGTAAAGGCTTTGCCGGTACCATCAAGCGTTGGAACTTTCGCGGCCAAGACAACACTCACGGTAACTCCGTGTCCCACCGTGTTCCGGGTTCGATTGGCCAGTGCCAGACTCCGGGTCGCGTATTCAAGGGCAAAAAAATGTCCGGTCATATGGGCGCTGAGCGCGTGACCGTGCAGTCCCTGGAAGTAGTGCGGGTTGACGCTGAACGCAATCTGTTGCTGGTCAAGGGTGCTGTTCCTGGCGCTACTGGCGGCAACCTGGTTGTACGTCCAGCGGCCAAGGCTCGCGGTTAAGGGGAAGCTGACATGCAATTAAATGTAAATGGCGCTCAAGCAATCGAAGTATCCGAAGCCACTTTTGGCGGCGCATACAACGAGACCCTGGTTCACCAAGCAGTTGTGGCCTACATGGCCGGCGGCCGTCAGGGCAGCAAACAGCAGAAGACTCGTTCCGACGTATCCGGTGGCGGTAAGCGCCCGTGGCGTCAGAAGGGTACCGGTCGTGCCCGTGCAGGTACCAGTCGTGGTCCGATCTGGCGTGGCGGTGGTGTGACCTTCGCGGCTCGTCCGCAGAATCACGATCAAAAGCTGAACAAGAAGATGTATCGCGCGGCCATCCGCTCGATTCTTGCTGAGCTGGTTCGTACTGATCGTCTGATCGTCGTCGAAGACTTCAGTGTTGAAGCTCCGAAGACCAAAGAACTGTTGGGCAAGTTGGATGGCATGGGTCTGACCGATGTGCTGATCGTGTCCGATGCTATTGATGAGAATCTGTACCTGGCTGCGCGTAACCTGCCACACGTTGATGTTCGTGACGTGCAAGGTTCCGATCCGGTCAGTCTGATCGCGTACGAAAAGGTGCTGGTCACCGTTTCTGCCGTGAAGAAATTCGAGGAGCTGCTGGGATGAACCAGGAACGCGTATTTAAAGTGCTGCTGGGCCCGCACATCTCCGAGAAGGCCACGGTTCTCGCTGACAAGAAAAGTCAGTTCGTTTTCAAGGTTGCAACCGATGCAACCAAGCTGGAAATCAAGAAGGCTGTCGAAAGCCTGTTCGGCGTGAATGTTGCTGCTGTGAATACCGTGAATGTTCTCGGTAAGACCAAGCGCAACGCTCGCGGTCTGGGCAAGCGTAACGACTGGAAGAAAGCGATCATTTCGCTTCAGCCAGGCCAAGATCTCGATTTCGCCAGCAGTGCTGAGTAAGGAAGGGGTGCATCATGGCAATCGTTAAATGCAAGCCGACTTCCGCTGGCCGCCGTTTTGTGGTCAAGGTGGTCAATCAGGAGCTGCATAAAGGCGCTCCTTACGCTCCGCTGCTTGAGAAAAAGTCGAAGACTGGCGGTCGTAACAACAATGGTCGTATCACCACCCGTCATATTGGTGGTGGCCATAAGCAGCATTACCGTCTGGTCGATTTCCGTCGCAACGACAAAGATGGCATTCCAGCCACTGTCGAGCGTATTGAATACGATCCGAACCGTACCGCACACATCGCTCTGCTGATGTATGCAGACGGCGAGCGTCGCTACATCATCGCCCCTAAAGGCGTGAGTGCTGGCGATCAGCTGGTAGCTGGCATCATGGCTCCGATCAAGCCGGGCAATAGTCTGCAACTACGCAACATTCCAGTTGGTAGCACTGTTCACGGTATCGAACTGAAGCCGGGCAAAGGTGCTCAGATCGCTCGTTCCGCTGGTGCTTCGGCTCAGCTGATTGCGCGTGAAGGCGTCTACGTGACCCTGCGTCTGCGTTCCGGTGAAATGCGTAAAGTCCTGGCTGAGTGCCGTGCGACCCTGGGTGAAGTCTCGAACTCCGAGCACAGCCTGCGTTCGCTGGGTAAAGCTGGTGCCAGACGCTGGCGTGGCGTTCGCCCAACCGTTCGTGGTGTTGCCATGAACCCGGTTGACCACCCACACGGTGGTGGTGAAGGTCGTACCTCTGGTGGTCGTCATCCGGTGTCTCCATGGGGCTTCCCGACGAAGGGCGCGAAGACTCGTGGTAACAAACGCACCGACAACATGATCGTCCGTCGTCGCAAGTAAATAGAGGGATACGACAGTGCCACGTTCTCTGAAAAAAGGTCCTTTTATTGATCTTCACCTACTGAAGAAGATCGAAGTGGCGGTGGAAAAGAACGATCGCAAGCCGGTGAAAACCTGGTCGCGTCGTTCGATGATCCTGCCACAAATGGTCGGTCTGACCATCGCTGTACACAACGGTCGTCAACATGTCCCAGTTCTCGTGAACGAAGACATGGTCGGTCACAAACTGGGCGAATTTGCCGGCACTCGTACCTATCGTGGGCACGTGGCTGACAAGAAAGCCAAGCGTTAAGGGGTAAGGAAATGGAAGTAGCCGCTAAGTTGTCGGGCGCTCGCATCTCCGCCCAGAAAGCCCGCTTGGTCGCCGACCAGATCCGCGGGAAGAAGGTGGGCGAAGCGCTCAACCTTCTGGCTTTCAGCAGTAAGAAAGCCGCCGAGATCATCAAGAAAGTGCTGGAGTCGGCTGTAGCCAACGCCGAGCACAACGAAGGCGCAGACGTTGATGGCTTGAAGGTCAGCACCGTTTTCGTCAACGAAGGGCGTTCGCTGAAGCGCATCATGCCGCGTGCCAAAGGCCGCGCTGATCGCATCGTCAAGCGGTCTTGCCATATCACTGTCAAGGTTGCGGACAAGTAACGGAGTCGATCAGATGGGTCAGAAAGTACATCCCATTGGCATTCGCCTGGGAATCGTCAAGGAGCACACCTCCGTCTGGTACGCCAGCGGTCGGACTTATGCGGACTATTTGTTCGCTGATCTGAAGGTGCGTGAGTATCTCCAAGACAAACTAAAAAGCGCGTCCGTAAGCCGTATCGACATTGCTCGTCCGGCTCAAACTGCACGTATCACCATCCACACCGCTCGTCCCGGTATCGTTATCGGTAAGAAAGGTGAAGATGTTGAGAAACTGCGTCAGGACCTGACCAAGCAAATGGGTGTGCCTGTGCACATCAATATCGAAGAGATCCGCAAGCCGGAGCTCGACGGTATGCTGGTTGCGCAGAGCGTAGCTCAGCAGCTGGAGCGTCGTGTGATGTTCCGTCGCGCTATGAAGCGCGCTGTACAGAACGCCATGCGTATTGGTGCCAAGGGCATCAAAATCCAAGTGAGCGGTCGTCTCGGTGGTGCTGAAATTGCACGTACCGAATGGTATCGCGAAGGTCGTGTGCCGTTGCACACCCTGCGTGCCGATATCGACTATGCCACGTACGAAGCGCACACCACCTACGGTGTGATCGGTGTCAAGGTTTGGATCTTCAAAGGCGAAGTAATCGGTGGCCTTAAAGAAGAACTGAAACCTCAAGCGCCTGCGCCTCGTAAAAAAGCTGCTAAGTAAGGAGTACGCAAAATGTTGCAACCAAAGCGTACGAAGTTCCGTAAGCAGATGACCGGCCACAACCGTGGTCTGGCTCAGCGCGGTAGCAAAGTCAGCTTCGGCGAGTTTGCGCTGAAGTCTGTTGCCCGTGGTCGTCTCACCGCCCGTCAGATTGAGTCCGCTCGTCGTGCTCTGACTCGTCACGTTAAGCGTGGCGGGAAAATCTGGATTCGCGTTTTCCCGGACAAGCCGATCTCCAAGAAGCCTCTTGAGGTGCGGATGGGTAAAGGGAAGGGTAGCGTTGAATATTGGGTAGCCCAGATCCAGCCAGGCAAAGTCCTGTATGAGATCGAAGGCGTTTCCGAAGAGTTGGCGCGTGAGGCTTTTGCCCTGGCTGCTGCAAAGCTGCCGCTCGCCACCACTTTTGTTAAGCGGACGGTGATGTGATGAAGGCGAATGAACTTCGTGAAAAATCAGCACGGCAGCTGAACGAGCAACTGCTCGGCCTGCTGCGCGACCAGTTCAATCTGCGTATGCAGAAAGCAACTGGCCAGTTGGGGCAGTCTCACCTGCTCTCGCAAGTTAAGCGCGACATCGCTCGTGTGAAAACTGTGCTCAACCAGCAGGCAGGTAAGTGATCATGGCTGAAGCCGAAAAAACAGTCCGTACGCTGACCGGCCGTGTCGTCAGCGACAAGATGGACAAGACCATCACCGTATTGATCGAGCGTCGCGTTAAGCACCCTATCTACGGCAAATATGTCAAGCGTTCGACCAAGCTGCACGCACACGACGAAACCAACCAGAGCAAGATCGGTGACAAAGTTTCCATTCGCGAAACTCGTCCCGTTGCCAAGACCAAGTCTTGGGCGCTGGTTGAGATCCTCGAACGCGCAGTGGACGTCTAAGGGCTAAGGGTCGGAGAAATTATATGATTCAGACTCAATCCATGCTCGACGTCGCTGACAATAGCGGTGCTCGTCGCGTTATGTGTATCAAGGTGCTGGGTGGTTCGCACCGCCGTTATGCTGGCATCGGCGACATCATCAAAGTCACCGTTAAGGAAGCAATTCCGCGCGGTAAAGTGAAGAAAGGCCAGGTGATGACTGCTGTTGTAGTCCGCACTCGTCACGGCGTTCGTCGTCCTGATGGCTCGATCATTCGCTTTGATGGCAGCGCTGCTGTTCTGCTGAACAACAAGCAAGAGCCAATTGGCACTCGTATTTTTGGGCCAGTGACTCGTGAACTTCGTACTGAGAAGTTCATGAAGATCGTCTCGCTCGCCCCTGAAGTGCTCTAAGGAGATCCGACATGCAAAAGATTCGTCGTGACGACGAGATCATCGTGATCGCCGGTAAAGACAAAGGTAAGCGTGGCAAGGTGCTCAAGGTTCTCGCTGACGACCGTTTGGTCGTTGGTGGGATCAACCTGGTAAAGCGCCATACCAAGCCGAACCCGATGTCGGGCGTTCAGGGCGGTATCGTCGAGAAAGAAGCGCCATTGCACGCTTCTAACGTGGCCATCTTCAATGGCGAAACCAACAAGGCTGACCGTGTTGGTTTCAAAGTAGAAGACGGTAAAAAAATTCGTGTCTTCAAGTCGACCCAAAAAGCGGTTGATGCTTGAACACTGCTAGGTAGAAGACCATGGCACGACTAAAAGAGATTTACCGGAAAGAAATCGCTCCCAAGCTTAAGGAAGAACTTAAGCTTGCTAACGTGATGGAGGTTCCGCGCATCACCAAGATCACCCTGAACATGGGCCTGGGCGAAGCAATCGGTGACAAGAAAATCATCGAGCACGCTGTTGCCGACCTGGAAAAGATTACCGGTCAGAAAGTCGTTGTGACTCATGCTCGTAAGTCGATTGCAGGCTTCAAGGTTCGTGAGGGCTGGCCGATCGGCGTTAAAGTAACTCTGCGCCGTGAGCGTATGTACGAGTTCCTGGATCGTCTGCTGTCCATCTCCCTGCCGCGCGTGCGTGACTTCCGCGGCCTGAATGCCAAGTCCTTCGATGGTCGCGGCAACTACAGCATGGGCGTTAAAGAGCAGATCATCTTCCCGGAAATCGACTACGACAAGATCGATGCTCTGCGTGGTCTGGACATTACCCTGACCACCACTGCCCGTACGGATGATGAAGGTCGCGCCTTGCTGCGTGCTTTCAAATTCCCGTTCCGCAACTGATTGGAGTTGGATCATGGCCAAAACCAGCATGAAAAACCGCGAGCTGAAGCGTCAGCAAACGGTAGCCAAGTACGCTAAAAAGCGTGCTGAGCTGAAAGCTACCATCGCCGATCTGAACGCCAGTCCAGAAGCGCGTTGGGCAGCTCAAGTTGCACTGCAGAAGCAGTCGCGTGACGCTAGCGCCTCGCGTCTGCGTAACCGCTGCCGCGTTACCGGTCGTCCGCACGGCGTTTATCGCAAGTTCGGTCTGTCGCGTATCAAGCTGCGTGAAGCTGCAATGCGTGGTGATGTACCAGGTCTGGTTAAAGCCAGCTGGTAAAAACAAAGCCGGCCTAGCGCCGGCTTTGTCTTATCTGTGAATCAGGCCCCTTTGGGGCTTGATTCATTTTTGATCAGTCTCTAGAATGCTCGGCTCGCCTGAGCCTGGGTTCAATTTTTCTCAGAATTCTCAGCGACTGTAGCCGCAAGGCTAATTCTTTTTGTATCAGGAGCGTCTAGCCCATGAGTATGCAGGACCCGTTAGCGGACATGCTAACTCGTATCCGTAATGCCCAGATGGCTGAAAAGTCCGTCGTAAGCATGCCGTCTTCCACGTTGAAGGTGGCTGTAGCCAAAGTTCTGAAAGACGAAGGTTATATTGCGGGTTATCAGATCAGCGGTGAAGTTAAGCCGCAGCTGTCCATCGAGCTGAAATACTTCGAAGGCCGTCCGGTTATCGAAGAAGTTAAGCGCGTGAGCCGTCCAGGCCTTCGCCAATACAAATCCGTCGATGATCTGCCGAAAGTTCGTGGCGGTCTCGGTGTATCCATCGTCTCCACCAACAAGGGTGTGATGACGGACCGCGCTGCGCGCGCTGCCGGTGTCGGCGGCGAAGTGCTTTGCACAGTGTTCTAAGGGGGGATAAGCATGTCTCGCGTTGCTAAGAACCCCGTAAAGCTGCCCGCTGGTGTTGAGATCAAACTCGCCGGCCAACAGCTTTCGGTAAAGGGTGCCAAGGGCACTCTCGAACTGAACGTTCACTCGTCCGTTGAAGTCCTGCGGGAAGCTGGTGAGCTGCGTTTCGCTGCTCGCAATGGCGATCAGCAGACTCGTGCAATGGCCGGTACCACTCGCGCCCTGGTCAACAATATGGTGATCGGTGTTAGCGCTGGCTTCGAGCGCAAGCTGCAGCTGGTTGGCGTTGGTTACAAAGCGCAAGCCAAAGGTCAGGTGCTGAACCTCGCTCTCGGCTTCTCCCATCCGATCGACTATGAGTTGCCGGACGGTGTCGTTGCTGAAACCCCGAACCAGACCGAGATCCTGATCAAGGGTGTCGACAAACAACTGGTTGGTCAGGTCGCTGCGGAGATTCGTGACTTCCGTCGTCCTGAACCTTACAAGGGCAAAGGTGTTCGTTACGCTGACGAAGTCGTCCGCCGTAAAGAAGCCAAGAAGAAGTAGGGCATAGCAAATGACCGACAAAAAAGTTACTCGACTGCGTCGCGCTCGCAAAGCACGCCTGAAAATGCACGAGCTCGAAGCCGTGCGTCTCTGCGTGTATCGCTCTTCGCAGCACATCTATGCCCAGGTCATTTCGGCCGACGGCAGCAAGGTTCTGGCCAGCGCCTCTACCTTGGACAAAGCACTGCGTGACGGCGTCGCTGGCAACGTCGACGCGGCCAAGAAAGTTGGTGAGCTGGTTGCCGAGCGTGCGAAAGCCGCTGGTGTAACTCAGGTTGCATTCGACCGTTCTGGCTTCAAGTACCACGGCCGCGTCAAGGCGCTGGCTGATGCTGCTCGTGAAGGCGGGCTGGAGTTCTAAGTTATGGCAAATAACGACCAAAAGCGCGACGAAGGCTATATCGAGAAGCTGGTACAGGTTAACCGCGTTGCCAAGACCGTTAAGGGTGGCCGTATCTTCACTTTCACCGCGTTGACCGTGGTGGGTGATGGTAAGGGTCGCGTCGGTTTCGGCCGTGGCAAGTCCCGTGAAGTGCCTGCTGCCATCCAGAAAGCGATGGAAGCTGCTCGTCGCAACATGATCCAGGTTGATCTGAGCGGCACCACTCTGCAGTACGCAATGAAGTCTGCTCATGGCGCCTCCAAGGTGTACATGCAGCCTGCTTCTGAAGGTACCGGCATCATTGCTGGCGGCGCTATGCGTGCTGTTCTGGAAGTGGCTGGCGTGCAGAACGTTCTGGCTAAGTGCTACGGCTCGACTAACCCAGTGAACGTGGTGTACGCCACTTTCAAAGGTTTGAAAGCTATGCAGTCGCCAGGTTCTGTTGCGGCTAAGCGTGGCAAGAGTGTCGAGGAGATTCTCTAATCATGGCTAATACCGTAAAAGTCACGCTGATCAAAAGCATGACCGGCCGTATCCCCAGCCATAAGCTCTGCGTTAAGGGGCTGGGTCTGCGTCGCATCGGTCACACCGTAGAAGTGCTGGATACTCCCGAGAATCGCGGGATGATCAACAAGGCTTACTACATGCTGCGAGTCGAGGGTTAATTCATGTACCTGAACGATTTGAGTCCTGCGCCGGGTTCCCGTCGCGAGAAGCACCGTCCGGGCCGTGGTATCGGTAGCGGTTTGGGTAAGACTGGTGGTCGTGGCCACAAGGGTCAGGCCTCCCGTTCCGGTGGCACCATTGCTCCGGGTTTCGAAGGCGGCCAGCAGCCTCTGCACCGCCGTCTGCCTAAGTTCGGTTTCGTTTCTTTGAAGGCTATGGATCGCGCTGAAGTGCGTACTTCCGAGCTGAATAAAATCGAAGGCGGCATTGTTACTCTGCAGTCGCTGAAGGATGCCAACCTGATCAACCAAAACGTACAGCGTGTGAAAGTCATGCTGTCCGGTGAAGTTACTCAGGCAGTCACCCTTAAAGGTATCGCCGCCACCAAAGGTGCGCGCGCGGCTATCGAAGCAGCTGGCGGTAAGTTCGAGGAATAAATGGCTAAGCAAGGTGCTCTCTCAGCGCTCAGCAATGGCGGGTTATCCGAGCTTTGGGCTCGTTTGCGCTTTCTGTTCATGGCGATCATCGTCTATCGGATAGGTGCACACATCCCGGTTCCTGGTATCAACCCTGATCGGCTGGCGGACCTGTTTCGACAGAATGAGGGGACCATTCTTAGCTTGTTCAACATGTTTTCCGGCGGCGCGCTGGAGCGTATGAGTATTTTTGCACTGGGGATCATGCCGTACATTTCGGCGTCGATCATCATGCAGCTCATGACCGCTGTCAGCCCGCAGCTGGAGCGGTTGAAGAAGGAAGGTGAGGCTGGCCGTCGCAAGATTAGCCAGTACACCCGCTACGGCACCCTCGTCCTGGCTATTGTCCAAGCAGTCGGCATGTCCGTCGGCCTGGCGAGTCAGGGCGTAGCGTTTACAGTTGATTTCGGCTTCCACTTCGTTGCAGTCACCACCTTTGTGGCGGGTGCAATGTTCATGATGTGGCTGGGCGAGCAAATCACTGAGCGTGGTGTTGGCAACGGTATTTCGATGCTGATCTTTGCAGGCATCGTGGCCGGTCTGCCGTCGGCGATTGGGCAGTCTTTCGAGTCTGCTCGTCAGGGTGATATCAATATCTTTGCCCTGATTGCCATCGGTTTGCTGGCAGTAGCGATTATCGGTTTCGTGGTGTTCATTGAGCGTGGTCAGCGTCGCATTGCGGTGCACTACGCCAAGCGTCAGCAGGGTCGCAAGGTCTTTGCTGCGCAGACCAGCCACTTGCCGTTGAAGGTGAATATGGCGGGGGTTATCCCGGCTATTTTCGCCAGCAGCCTTCTGTTATTCCCGGCCTCGCTGGGTGCCTGGTTTGGTCAGTCTGAAGGTATGGGCTGGCTGCAGGATATTTCACAGGCTATCGCTCCTGGTCAGCCGTTGAACATTTTGCTGTTTAGTGCGGGGATTGTTTTCTTCTGCTTCTTCTATACAGCGCTGATGTTCAACCCGAAAGACGTAGCGGAGAACCTGAAGAAGTCCGGTGCCTTTATTCCGGGTATCCGTCCCGGTGAGCAATCGGCGCGCTATATCGATGGCGTGTTGACTCGCTTGACCATGTTCGGTGCTCTGTACATGACGGCCGTATGCTTGTTGCCCCAGTTCCTGGTGGTGGCTGCCAACGTACCGTTCTATCTTGGCGGGACCTCGTTGCTGATCGTGGTAGTGGTTGTGATGGACTTTATGTCGCAAGTACAATCGCACCTCGTTTCGCACCAGTACGAATCCCTGATGAAGAAAGCCAACCTGAAGGGCTACGGCAGCGGCATGCTGCGCTGAAGTCCATAAGGTTCGAGGAGTTGGTGATGAAAGTTCGTGCATCGGTGAAAAAGCTGTGCCGCAACTGCAAGATTATTCGTCGCGAAGGTGTTGTTCGCGTCATTTGCAGCGCGGAGCCGCGTCACAAACAGCGCCAAGGCTGAGTGTGAGTGAAGTGACAAGCCCGGCAGCTAGTGCGCTGCCGGGTTGATTATTTGTTTTTACAGCGTTAATATCTTGCGCCCTATTTCTTGGCTTCCGGGGCGTAGGTAGCTGTCAATTGGAGTTCCACTGAATGGCCCGTATTGCAGGCGTTAACATTCCGGATAACAAGCACACTGTTATCTCGTTGACCTACATCTATGGTGTTGGTCGCACAACTGCACAGAAAGTCTGTGCTGCCGCCGGCGTTAATCCGGCTGCAAAGATCAAAGATCTCTCTGACGAGCAGATCGAGCAGCTGCGTGGCGAAGTAGCCAAGGTGAATACCGAAGGCGACCTGCGTCGTGAAGTGAACATGAAAATCAAGCGCTTGATGGACCTGGGTTGCTACCGCGGCCTGCGTCATCGTCGTGGTCTGCCGGTTCGCGGTCAGCGTACCAAGACCAACGCGCGTACCCGTAAGGGCCCGCGTAAGCCGATCCGCAAGTAATCGCATTCGCGCATCGACAGGAATCTAGTCATGGCAAAACCTGCTGCTCGTACTCGTAAGAAAGTCAAAAAGACGGTGGTTGATGGCATCGCCCACATCCACGCCTCTTTCAACAACACAATCGTGACCATTACTGACCGTCAGGGCAACGCTCTGTCCTGGGCTACCTCTGGTGGTTCGGGTTTCCGCGGCTCGCGTAAAAGCACCCCGTTCGCCGCCCAGGTGGCTGCAGAACGTGCTGGTCAAGCTGCGCTGGAATATGGTCTGAAGAACCTCGACGTTAACGTCAAGGGTCCAGGTCCAGGTCGTGAGTCCGCTGTCCGTGCATTGAACGGCTGTGGCTATAAGATCGCCAGCATCACCGATGTGACGCCAATCCCGCATAACGGGTGCCGTCCTTCGAAAAAGCGTCGCGTGTAATCAGGAGACAGTGAGAAATGGCTCGTTACATTGGTCCCAAATGCAAACTGTCTCGTCGTGAAGGCACAGATCTTTTCCTGAAAAGCGGTGTACGCGCTCTGGAATCGAAGTGCAACATCGAAGCAGCCCCAGGTATTCACGGTCAGCGCCGTGGCCGTCAGTCCGGCTACGGCACCCAGCTGCGTGAAAAGCAAAAAGTTCGTCGCATTTACGGTGTGCTTGAGCGTCAATTCAGCGGTTATTACAAAGAAGCTGCCGGCAAGAAAGGCGCTACTGGTGAGAACCTGCTGCAACTGCTCGAATGCCGCCTGGATAACGTGGTTTACCGCATGGGCTACGGCGCTACTCGCGCTGAATCCCGTCAGCTGGTATCGCACAAGTCGATCAGCGTAAACGGTAAAACTGTCAACGTACCGTCCTGCCAGGTTAAAGCTGGTGACGTTGTTGCAGTTCGCGAGAAATCGAAGAATCAGCTGCGCATTGTTCAAGCTCTTGAGCTGTGTGCCCAGCGTGGCCGCGTTGAATGGGTAGAAGTAGACACTGAGAAGAAGTCTGGCGTGTTCAAAAACGTCCCGGCGCGCAGTGATCTCTCCGCTGACATCAACGAAAGCCTGATTGTCGAGCTCTACTCCAAGTAAGGGCTAGAAAATAGGTGCATCCATGCAGATTTCGGTAAATGAGTTCCTGACCCCCCGCCACATTGATGTGCAGGTGGTCAGTTCGACCCGCGCCAAGATCACTCTCGAGCCTCTCGAGCGTGGCTTTGGCCATACCCTGGGCAACGCGCTGCGTCGCATCCTGTTGTCCTCCATGCCTGGCTGTGCAGTAGTCGAGGCCGAGATTGACGGTGTACTCCATGAGTACAGCGCCATCGAAGGTGTTCAGGAAGACGTCATTGAAATCCTGCTCAACCTGAAAGGTCTGGCTGTCAAACTGCACGGTCGTGACGAAGTGACGTTGACTCTGGCGAAGAAGGGCTCGGGCGTAGTTACCGCCGCCGATATTCAGCTGGATCACGATGTCGAAATCGTCAATGGCGACCACGTAATCGCCAACCTGGCTTCCACTGGCGCGCTGAACATGAAGCTCACCATAGCTCGTGGTCGCGGCTATGAGCCGGCTGACGCGCGTCAGAGCGATGAAGATGAAAGCCGCAGCATTGGTCGCTTGCAGCTGGATGCTTCGTTCAGCCCGGTACGCCGTGTGTCGTACGTGGTGGAAAACGCTCGTGTTGAGCAGCGTACCAACCTGGACAAACTGGTTATCGACCTGGAGACCAACGGTACTCTGGATCCTGAAGAGGCTATTCGCCGCGCCGCGACCATTCTGCAACAGCAGTTGGCTGCGTTCGTCGACCTCAAGGGTGACAGTGAGCCTGTTGTTATCGAGCAGGAAGATGAGATCGATCCGATCCTCCTCCGTCCGGTTGATGACCTGGAGCTGACTGTACGTTCGGCCAACTGCCTCAAGGCAGAGAACATTTACTACATCGGCGATCTGATTCAGCGCACCGAAGTAGAACTGTTGAAAACGCCGAACCTGGGCAAGAAATCCCTGACCGAAATCAAGGATGTTCTGGCTTCTCGCGGTCTGTCCCTCGGTATGCGCCTCGACAACTGGCCGCCGGCAAGTCTGAAGAAAGACGATAAGGCGACTGCCTGATCGTCATCATCACCGAACGTGAGTTTGGTAAGGAATTGAACCATGCGTCATCGTAAAAGTGGCCGTCACCTCAGCCGCAACAGCGCACACCGCAAGGCCATGTTCCAGAACATGGCGGTATCGCTGTTCGAGCATGAGCTGATAAAAACTACTCTGCCGAAAGCCAAAGAGCTGCGTCGCGTTGCCGAGCCGCTGATTACTCTGGCTAAAGAAGACAGCGTTGCCAATCGTCGTCTGGCCTTCGACCGTACTCGTTCGAAAGCCATCGTAGGCAAGCTGTTCAACGACCTGGGCAAGCGCTACGCCACCCGTCAGGGCGGTTACCTGCGTATCCTCAAGTGCGGCTTCCGCACTGGTGACAATGCTCCAATGGCTTATGTTGAGCTGGTTGACCGTCCGGTCGCTGGTGCAGCTGTAGACGCTGAGTAAGTCGTAGGTTGTATAAAAAAACCGGGCCTTGGCCCGGTTTTTTTATGGTTGGAATAAGCCCATTTTGACGTTGTCATGCGCGTCTGTGCGCTGTGCTTGACCCGTCGGCTGTGGGCCGCCAGCATTGTTCATGTTTGCCGCTTGCTAAGGAAACCCTGAAGAAGACTTCCTGAATTTGGCAAAATACCTGAACTCCACCCGCCGAGTTTTCCGATGAAGCAGATGACCTTCGCCGACGCCGAGTACGCCGGCAAGCGCAAGCAAACCCGCAAAGAGCTGTTCCTGATCGAGATGGATCAGGTTGTGCCGTGGAAGGGTTTGATTGCCTTGATCGAACCGCATTACCCCAAGGGTGAAGGCGGACGTCCAGCCTATCCGCTGATGGCGATGTTACGGGTTCATTTGATGCAGAACTGGTTCGGCTACAGCGACCCGGCGATGGAGGAGGCTCTGTACGAGACCACCATCCTGCGCCAGTTTGCGGGTCTGAGCCTGGAGCGCATTCCCGACGAAACCACCATCCTCAACTTCCGCCGATTGCTGGAGAAACACGAACTGGCTGCGGGCATCTTGGCCGTCATCAATGGCTATTTGGGTGACCGCGGTTTGTCATTGCGCCAAGGCACCATCGTCGATGCCACGCTGATCAATGCGCCGAGTTCGACCAAGAACAAGGACGGTAAGCGTGACCCGGAAATGCACCAGACCAAGAAGGGAAACCAGTATTACTTCGGCATGAAGGCGCACATCGGCGTCGATGACGAGTCGGGTTTAGTGCATAGCGTGGTCGGCACGGCAGCCAATGTTGCAGACGTTACTCAGGTCGACAAGCTGCTACACGGCAAAGAAAACATGGTGGGTGCCGACGCGGGTTACACCGGCGTAGAGAAGCGGCCAGAACATGAAGGCCGTGAAGTGATCTGGCAGATCGCAGCCCGCCGCAGTACGTACAACACGTTGAGTAAGCGCAGCGCGCTGTACAAAGCCAAGCGCAAGATCGAGAAGGCCAAGGCGCAAGTTCGCGCCAAGGTCGAGCACCCGTTCCGGGTGATCAAGCGTCAGTTCGGTTATGTGAAGACGCGTTTCCGTGGCCTGGCCAAAAACACCGCACAACTGGTAACGCTGTTCGCCCTGTCGAACCTGTGGATGGCCCGTCGACATTTGCTGACGAATGCAGGAGAGGTGCGCCTGTAATGTGGGAAATGACCGCTGCGAGGTGCTCGCGGCGGCCAGAAACACCGAAATGAGCGGATGACTTGATCGTTTTTGATCAGTTTTCCGCTTTCAAAATCAGCGGAGGCTGAAGTTGACCGGAAATACAGGGCTACTTCAGACCATCCCTAAGGAAAATACCCATGAAAGGCCATATAGAAGTCATCGATTACCTGAAGGTGCTGCTCAAAGGCGAGCTGGCTGCCCGTGATCAGTACTTCGTCCATTCGCGCCTGTATGAGGATTGGGGTTTCAGCAAGCTGTACGAACGGATCAATCATGAGATGGAAGAGGAAACCCAGCATGCCGATGCCATCCTCAAGCGCATTCTGTTTCTTGAAGGCTCGCCGGACATGGTTCCTGACAGCTTCCGCTTCGGCCAGAGCGTGCCGGAGATGCTCAAGCTTGACCTGGCGCTGGAGTATCACGTGCGTGGGGCCCTGAGCAAAGGCATCGCGATGTGCGAACAGCATCAGGATTACCAGACTCGCGACATCCTGCTGGTGCAGCTCAAGGACACCGAAGAAGATCATGCCTACTGGCTGGAGGTTCAGCTTGGGTTGATCGATAGGCTGGGCCTGGAGAACTACCTGCAGACGCAGATGTAAGTATTATTCGGCCAAGAAAAAGCCCCGCACATGCGGGGCTTTTTCTTGTGCGCGGTCTTAGTCGCGGTCACGTTCCAGCAGCGGCTTGAGGAAGTAGCCAGTGTGCGACTGCGGCATTTCGGCGACTTCTTCCGGCGTGCCGACGGCGATGATCTGCCCGCCTTTGGAGCCACCTTCCGGGCCGAGATCCACCAGCCAGTCGGCCGTCTTGATCACGTCCAGGTTGTGCTCGATCACCACCACGGTGTTGCCGTGGTCGCGCAGGCGGTGCAGCACGTCGAGCAGCTGCTGGATATCGGCGAAGTGCAGGCCGGTGGTCGGTTCGTCGAGGATATACAGGGTTTTGCCGGTATCGCGCTTGCTCAGCTCGCGGGAGAGTTTGACCCGCTGCGCCTCGCCGCCGGACAGCGTCGTCGCGCTTTGTCCCAGCTTGATATAGGACAGGCCGACATCCATCAGTGTCTGCAGCTTGCGCGCCAGGGCCGGCACAGCATCGAAGAACTCGCGTGCTTCCTCGATGGTCATGTCGAGGACTTCGGTGATGTTCTTGCCCTTGTACTTCACTTCCAGAGTTTCGCGGTTGTAGCGCTTGCTCTTGCACACGTCGCAGGGCACGTAGATATCCGGCAGAAAGTGCATTTCTACCTTGATCAAACCGTCGCCCTGGCAGGCTTCGCAGCGACCGCCCTTGACGTTGAAGCTGAAGCGCCCTGGGCCGTAACCGCGCGAGCGTGATTCCGGCACGCCGGCGAACAGTTCGCGGATCGGCGTGAACAGCCCGGTATAGGTTGCCGGGTTCGAGCGCGGTGTGCGGCCGATCGGGCTCTGGTCGATATCGACCACCTTGTCCAGATGCTGCAGGCCGTCGATGCTGTCGTGGGCAGCGGCT
This sequence comes from Pseudomonas anguilliseptica, assembly GCF_900105355.1. NCBI lineage: Bacteria > Pseudomonadati > Pseudomonadota > Gammaproteobacteria > Pseudomonadales > Pseudomonadaceae > Pseudomonas > Pseudomonas anguilliseptica. The sequence continues at coordinate 969,062 of NZ_FNSC01000001.1, read as the reverse complement.
TCCAGGGTGGTCGCGCCATTCAGCGCGGTGGCGCTGAGCGGGAATAGGGTGTTGTTGATCAGGGTCGATTTGCCCGAGCCGGACACGCCGGTGACGCAAATGAGCAGGCCGATCGGGATTTCCAGGTCGACATTGCGCAGGTTGTTGCCGCGCGCGCCCTTGATCTTCAGTGAGAGTTTCTTGTCTCGTGGCGTGCGCTTGGCCGGCACTTTGATCTTCACCCGGCCGGAGAGGTATTTGCCAGTCAGCGAATCGGGGTGGGCCATGACTTCGGCAGCGGTGCCCTGGGCGACAATCTGTCCGCCATGCACGCCGGCGCCTGGGCCTATATCCACCACGTAGTCGGCCAGGCGGATGGCATCTTCGTCATGCTCGACCACGATCACCGTATTGCCGATGTCGCGTAGGTGTTTCAGGGTGCCGAGCAGGCGTTCATTGTCGCGCTGATGCAGGCCGATACTCGGCTCGTCGAGGATATACATCACCCCGACCAGGCCTGCGCCGATCTGGCTGGCCAGGCGAATACGCTGCGCCTCGCCGCCAGACAGGGTGTCGGCGCTGCGATCCAGGGTCAGGTAGTCGAGGCCGACGTTGACCAGAAACTGCAGGCGCTCACGGATTTCCTTGAGGATCTTCTCGGCGATTTCACCGCGGCGGCCGGGTAGTGTCAGGCTGCCGAAATACTCGGTGGCGTCGCCAATCGGCAGGCCGCTGACCGCCGGCAGGGTCTTCTCACCGACCCATACATGGCGTGCTTCGCGGCGCAGGCGGGTGCCGCGGCAATCCTGGCAGGCCTGAGTGCTGAGAAACTTGGCCAGCTCCTCACGCACGCTGGTGGATTCGGTCTCGCGGTAGCGTCGCTCCAGGTTGGGCACGATGCCTTCGAAGGGGTGTGAGCGTTTGACGATATCGCCACGGTCATTCAGGTACTTGAAGTCGACGTTCTGCGTGCCGCTGCCGAACAGGATGCACTTCTGGTGCTCGGCGCTGAGGTCGTCGAAAGGCACTTCCAGGCTGAAGCCGTAATGCGCGGCCAAAGAGCCGAGCATCTGGAAGTAATAGACATTGCGCCGGTCCCAGCCGCGAATCGCGCCCTCGGCCAGGGTCAGTTCGCCATTGACCAGGCGCTTGGTGTCGAAGAACTGCTTCACGCCCAGGCCGTCGCAGGTCGGGCAGGCGCCGGCCGGGTTGTTGAAGGAGAACAGCTTGGGCTCCAGCTCGCTGATCGAGTGGCCGCACACCGGGCAGGCGAAACGCGCGGAGAAGATGATTTCTTCACCTTCCTCGCCTTCCATTGGTGCGATCAGGGCCAGGCCGTCGGCCAGCTTCAGTGCGGTCTCGAACGATTCGGCCAGGCGCTGCTGTAGATCGCCGCGGGCTTTGAAGCGGTCGACCACGGCATCGATGCTGTGCTTTTTCTGCTTGTCGAGCTTCGGCAGTTCGTCCAGCTCGTAAATCTTGCCGTTGACCCGCACGCGAACGAAGCCTTGGGCGCGCAGCTCGTCGAAGATCGCCAGATGCTCGCCTTTGCGTTCGCGAATCACCGGGGCTAGCAACATCAGCTTGCTGCCTTCGGGCAGGGCCAGAACTTGGTCAACCATCTGGCTGACGGTCTGCGCTTCCAGCGGCAGATCGTGGTCTGGGCAGCGTGGAATACCGGCGCGGGCGTAGAGCAGGCGCAGGTAGTCGTAGATCTCGGTGATGGTACCGACAGTGGAGCGCGGATTGTGCGAGGTGGATTTCTGCTCGATGGAGATCGCCGGCGACAGGCCTTCGATGGTGTCGACATCGGGCTTTTCCATCATCGACAGGAACTGTCGGGCGTAGGCCGACAGGGATTCGACATAACGGCGCTGACCCTCGGCGTAGAGAGTGTCGAAGGCCAGGGATGACTTGCCGGAACCGGACAGGCCTGTGATCACGATCAGCTTGTCGCGCGGCAGGGTCAGGTCGATGTTTTTCAGGTTATGGGTGCGTGCACCCCGGATCAGAATCTTGTCCACAAACAACGGCCTCGCATGGCGGGCGGAAAACCACCGAGTATACGGCTCGGGAGGCGGGCGCGGCAAAGCGTCGCTGCTGTGCCGCATGGTTTGAGTGCTGCTAGAATCGCCGCCTATTTCGACAGGGCCTTTTCCATGCATGATCTGCACAGCGAGCGCATGAGCGGCAGCGAAACCCGTGCGGCCGGTGGCCTGGCGCTGGTGTTCGCGTTCCGCATGCTCGGTATGTTTATGGTGCTGCCGGTGCTGGCCACCTATGGCATGGAGTTGCAGGGCAGCACGCCGGCGTTGATCGGCCTGGCGATAGGCGCCTACGGCCTGACCCAGGCGTTTCTGCAAATTCCATTTGGCATGCTCAGTGACCGCATCGGCCGACGGCCGGTGATCTATGTCGGTCTGTTGATCTTCGCTGCCGGCAGCCTGCTGGCGGCCAATGCCGATTCGATTTACGGGGTGATCGCGGGGCGCATTCTGCAGGGCGCCGGGGCGATTTCCGCTGCGGTGATGGCGCTGCTCTCCGACCTGACCCGTGAACAACACCGCACCAAGGCCATGGCCATGATCGGCATGAGCATCGGTCTATCGTTTGCCGTAGCCATGGTGGTTGGCCCGTTGTTGACACGTGCTTTTGGCCTTTCTGGTCTGTTTCTCGCTACTGCGGCTATGGCGCTGCTGGGCATCGTTATCGTCGCCGGTCTGGTGCCGAGCTCTGCCGGGCCGTTGCAGCATCGTGAGTCCGGGGTGAACCAACAGGCACTGCTGCCGACCCTCAAGCATGCGGACCTGCTGCGTCTGGATTTCGGCATTCTGGTGTTGCACGCGATCCTCATGGCCAGCTTTATTGCCTTGCCGTTGGCGCTGGTGGAGCAGGGCGGCCTGGCCAAGGAGGAGCACTGGTGGGTCTATCTCACTGCACTGCTGGTGGGCTTCTTCGGCATGGTGCCATTCATTATTTATGGCGAGAAAAAACGCAGGATGAAGCAGGTGCTGCTTGGCGCGGTCAGTGTGCTGCTGCTGTGTGAGCTGTTCTTCTGGTGGTTCGGCAGCAGTCTGCGTGCGCTGGTGCTTGGCACTGTGGTGTTCTTTACCGCATTCAACTTGCTGGAGGCCTCGCTGCCGTCGCTGATCAGCAAGGTGGCTCCGGCTGGCGGCAAAGGCACGGCGATGGGCGTGTATTCAACCAGCCAATTCCTCGGTGCGGCCATTGGCGGCATCTTGGGTGGCTGGTTGTATCAGCACTACAGCCTGTCGGGTGTGTTTGCGGGCTGTGCCTTGCTGGCGCTTTTTTGGCTGGCCTTTGCTGTTACTATGCGCGAACCGCCGTATGTCACCAGCCTGCGTCTGCCGCTTTCAGCTGCGGCATTGCAAGAGGCGGGATTGGCCGAGCGTTTACAGGCTGTGCCCGGAGTGGCGGATGCCGTAGTGGTGCGCGACGAAGCGGCCATCTATATCAAAGTGGATACCCAACAATTGGACCGCACGTCCCTTGAGCGCCTCATAGAGCCGGCGCCGGTGGCGTGCTGAAAGCCTAGGAGAACGTTATGGCCCGTGGGGTTAACAAAGTCATTCTGGTCGGTACCTGCGGACAGGACCCGGAAACCCGTTACCTGCCGAGCGGCAACGCGGTCACCAACCTGAGCCTGGCGACCAGCGAACAGTGGACCGACAAGCAGACCGGTCAGAAGGTCGAGAAAACCGAATGGCACCGTGTGTCGCTATTCGGCAAGGTGGCCGAGATTGCCGGCGAATACCTGCGCAAAGGTTCTCAGGTGTACATCGAAGGCAAACTGCAGACCCGTGAGTGGGAAAAAGACGGCATCAAGCGCTACACCACCGAGATCATCGTCGACATGCAGGGCACCATGCAGCTGCTTGGCGGTCGTCCGGATAGCGCCGGTGGCGGCGACTCCGCTCCGCGTCAGCAGCGTCCTGCGCCGCAGCGCGAGCCACAGCAGTCAGCTCCGCGCCCGGCACCGCAACAAGCACCTCAGCCTGCTGCGGATTTCGACAGCTTCGATGATGACATCCCGTTCTGATCTGCTGAGTTAGCATTCGATCATGCGTATGCGGCTGATGCTGCTGGGTGGCGGTAATGCGCTGGGGCAGGCGTTGATTCGCCTTGGCGCCGAGGAGGACATTGGCTTTCTCGCGCCGCGTCCACCGGAGTCAGGCTGGGACCCCGCCAGCCTGACCCAGTTGCTCGACGACACTCGCCCCGATGCCCTGATCAACCTTGCGTACTACTTCGGCTGGTTCCAGGCCGAAGTGGTCAGTGAGGTGCAGTTTGCTGCCCAGGAGCATTCTGTCGAGCGCCTGGCCGAGCTCTGTCAGCATCACCAGATCCGCCTGCTGCAGCCGTCCAGCTACCGCGTTTTCGATGGTTCGCGGGCGACTGCCTACAGCGAGAAGGAAGAACCGGTGCCGCTGGGCGTGCGTGGTCAGGCGCTGTGGCGCTTCGAGCAGCGCGTGCGGGCGATCTGCCCGCGGCATGTGTTGCTGCGTTTCGGCTGGTTGCTGGATGACAGCGCCAATGGCCTGCTCGGGCGCTTTCTGACTCGCGCCGCGCACGATGAGCCGCTGCTGCTGGCCGATGATCGGCGCGGCAACCCAACGCCTGTCGATGATGCGGCGCGGGTGATTCTCGCCGTACTCAAGCAACTGGATTGCCAGACGCCGCTGTGGGGCACCTACCATTACGGCGGGCATGAGGCGACCACTTCGCTGGCGCTGGGGCAGGCGGTGTTGAGCGAAGCGCGCAACTTCCGCAGCAATCTGGTCGATGAGGTGAGTCCGCAGGCGCACAGCGCGCGTCCGGATGCGGCTGAAGAACCGCAGCATGCGGTGCTGTCCTGTAAGAAGATTCTTCACACCTTCGGCATCAAGCCGCGTGCCTGGCGCTCGGGCTTGCCGAGCCTACTGGATCGTTATTACCGTCATGTCTAATTTGCGCCCTGTTCTGGTGACCGGCGGTGCCGGCTTTATTGGCTCGCATCTGGTTGATGCGCTGCTGGCGCGGGGTTATCCCGTGCGGGTGTTGGACAACCTGTCGATGGGCAAACTGGCCAATCTGCCGCTGGATAATCCGCAGTTGCGGTTTATTGAGGGCGATGTGGCCGATGCCGCTGTGGTCGCGCAGGCGGTGGCCGGTTGTGCGGCGGTTGCGCACCTGGCAGCGGTGGCCTCGGTGCAGGCCTCGGTGGATGATCCGGTGGCGACTCATCAGAGTAATTTTGTTGGCACCTTGAATGTCTGCGAGGCCATGCGTCTGCATGGCGTCAAGCGTGTGCTGTTTGCCTCCAGCGCGGCGGTCTACGGCAATAATGGCGAAGGTCTGGCGATTGATGAGGCCACGCCCAAGGCGCCGCTGACGCCCTATGCCGCAGACAAGCTGGCCAGTGAACATTATCTGGATTTCTATCGCCGCCAGCATGGCCTGGAGCCGGCGATCTTCCGCTTCTTCAATATCTTCGGGCCGCGTCAGGATCCGTCCTCGCCGTACTCCGGGGTGATCAGTATCTTCACCCAGCGCGTCCAGCAGGGCTTGCCGATCAGCGTATTCGGCGATGGTGAGCAGACCCGCGACTTCTTCTATATCGAAGATTTAGTCGTGTTGCTGACCCAGGCGTTAACTGCTCCGCAGGTGGTGGAGGGGGCGGTGAACGTCGGCTGGAATCAGGCGGTTAGCCTCAATCAGTTGCTCGCGCAACTCGGTGAGCTGTGCGGTGGCTTGCCGGCCGTGAGTTACCAGGCGCCGCGCGCCGGCGATATTCGTCATTCGCGGGCTGACAACCAGCGTTTGCAAGCGCATTACCAATTGCCTGCTGCGACAACGATGCGCGAAGGGTTGCGCCGTCTGCTGACGCAAGGCTGAGTGTGTGACGCCATAAAAAAACCGGCCGCGAGGGCCGGTTTTTTATGGCTGAGGGCTTAGAACTTGTAGCCCAGGCCAACCATATAAACGAACGGGTCTACGTCCACATCGACTTTCACCTTGTCACCCAGGATGTGGGTGGTACCGGTGGTTTCGATATCGATGTAGCGCACCTGGGCGTTGAGCATGATGTTGTCGGTCAGCATGTAGTCCATGCCTACCTGCGCGGCCAGGCCCCAGGAGTCCTTCATGTCCAGGCCGCTAAAGCCTTTGTCTTCCGCTGCACTGCTCAGCTTGGTATCGAAGAACCACGTGTAGTTGATACCCGCACCGACATAGGGCTGGAAAGCCGAGTTGGAATCCATTGGGTAGTACACCACGCTCAAGGTCGGCGGCAGTTGCTTGAGTTCGCCCAGCTTGCCATTCAGGCCGGCGAAACCACCACCAGGCATGCCTTTAACGCCGACGTTATGGCTGAACGGCGTGGCCGCCAGCAGCTCAATGCCGATGTTGTTGGTCAGCATGTAAGCGAAGTTCAGGCCCAGCTGGGTGTCGCTGTCCAGGGTCGCTTTGGTGCCGGCTAGATCAGTGCCGAGTGCGCCAACCCAGATGTCACTGCTACTTTCCTGCGGATCAACGGTGATGGCACCGGCGCGCACGATGATGTCGCCAGCCTGGTGCGCGTGCGCCAGTGGGGCGGCAATGGCCAGGGCCAGCAGTGAAGCGGTAAACAGTGAAGTACGCATGATGTGCTCCCATAAAGCATCGGTTCGTATTGGCTGAGTACGATGTTAGGGGCGCGGATAAAACGACTGTTGATCCAGCTCAATAAAGTAGCTAGCTATCTAAATATTCTTTTGCAGGCCATGAGAGGCGTGGTGTGCCGCGCTTTTGCCCTCACTGAGGGCTTCACGCGGGTTGCTTGAGAGGTGTGAGGCAGTTGATAATGGTTCTCTTTATGCACGTTCTCTTAACAAGGAATGCCCCATGATCCCTCTGCCGAAGCGCCTGCTGGCAGTCGCTCTGGTTCTGGCCAGTGCGTCGCTCGCAGCGGCTCCTCTGGATGCCGCGCTGGATGAAAGTCAGCAACTGGCCGCTGATGCCAAGGCCTCGCAGGCGCGCGTCGAGCAACTCGATGATGCCAGTCGGGAAATGCTCACCGAGTATCGCAATGCCTTGCAGCAGGCCGAGGCTTTGCAAGGTTATAACGCTCAGTTACGCGAGCTGGTAGCCGCGCAGCGCAAAGAGCTGGCTGGCTATCAGCAGCAGCTGGATGGCATCGAGCGCACTCAGGAGGCGGTAACGCCACAGATGCGCCGCATGGTCGAGGTACTGGGTGAGTTTATTGCCGCTGACCTGCCGTTCCTGCCGGATGAGCGCAGCGATCGCCTGGCCCAGTTGCAGGACTTGCTGCCGCGTGCGGATGTCAGCCTGGCCGAGAAATACCGACGCATCCTTGAGGCTTATCAGGTGGAGAGCGACTACGGCCGCACCCTGGAAGCCTGGCGCGGTGAGCTGCCGAGTGAAGGCTCGTCGCGTAGCGTCGAGTTCCTCCGTCTGGGCCGTGTGATGCTGTATTTCCAGACCCTCGATGGTCATGAAAGTGGCTGGTGGAACCCGCAAACCCGCAGCTGGCAGCTGCTCGACGGCAGCGCCCGCCGCCCGTTGCGGCAAGCCATTGCGATTGCCCGCCAGGAGCAGGCCCCGGCCGTGCTTGACCTGCCCGTGAAGACCCTGGCGCTGGAGGCCAAGCCATGAATCGTCGTGTTCTCGCCTTTACCCTGGCCCTGCTGCCCACCCTGGCTGGCGCTGCCGAGCCGCTGAGCCCGGATCAACTACTGCAACGTATTCGCAGTGAGCGCGCGGCTGAAGTCAGCGCCATGCAAAGCCGCGAGCAGGCCTTTATTGCCGAGCGCGGCGAGCGTGCCCAACTGCTGGCCACTGCGCGCAGCGCCCTGGCCACACAGAAGGCCGAAGCCGAGCGACTGAAGGCCGAATTTGATCGTCAGGAGGCCGAATTGGCCGAACAGGAAAAACTCCTCAGCCAGCGCGCCGGTCATCTCGGCGAATTGTTTGGCGTGGTCCGCCAGAGTGCCGGTGATGTCGCCGGCCAGTGGCAGGACAGCCTGCTCAACGCCCAGTACCCCGAGCGCCTGGCGCGCCTCAAGGCGCTGGCCGAAAGCCGCACGCTGCCGTCTGCCGCCGACCTCGATGGCTACTGGATGCTGCTGCTCGAAGACCTCACCGCCAGCGGCCGGGTTGAACAACTGCAATTGCCGGTGGTCGCTGCCGACGGCACGCGCAATGCGCAGGATGTACTGCGGGTCGGCGCGTTTTCCGCCTACGGCGCCGATGCCTTCCTGCGGTATGACGCCGATGCTGGCGAGCTGCTGGCGCCGCCGCGTCAGCCGTCCGGGTTGGGCCAGGTCGCGGATTATCTGGACAGCAGCGCCGCAGTCGCCAGCCTGCCGGTGGACCCCAGCCGTGGCACCTTGCTGGCGCAGTTGCAGCGCGAGCCTGGTCTGTGGGATCGCGTACAGCAGGGCGGCCTGGTCGGCTGGGTGATTCTCCTGCTCGGTGCGTTCGGTCTGCTTTTGGCTGTTTGGCGCATGGTCTACCTGACCCGCGTAGGCCGTGGCGTCAGTGCGCAGATGCATGACCTCAGCGCGCCGCGTGCCGACAACCCGCTGGGACGGATCATCGGTGTGCTGGGGCCGAAACCGCAGCTGGCGGATCTGGAAACCCTGGAGCTGAGACTCGACGAGGCGATCCTGCTGGAAACCCCGCCGCTGGAGAAAGGCCAGGGCCTGCTCAAGCTGCTTAGCGCCGTGGCGCCGCTGCTCGGTCTGCTCGGCACCGTGACCGGGATGATCGTCACTTTTCAGGCGATTGCCCAGGGCGGTGGTGGCGATTCGCGGCTGATGGCCGACGGTATCTCGCAAGCGCTGGTGACCACGGTGCTGGGGCTGGTGGTGGCGATTCCGCTGCTGTTCCTGCACACCCTGCTGGCCAGCCGCAGCAAGGGGCTGATTCAACTGCTCGAACAGCAAAGCGCCGGGCTGATTGCCCTGCACCTGTCCGGGGCGCCGCGCCGTGACTGATTGGCTGGCGCTGTGGTTGCGCCTGGTCGACAGCGGCCATGCCTTGCTCGACTTCATGAGCGCCGGTGGCGTGGTGATGTGGGCGCTGGCTGGCCTGTGCGTGGTGTTCTGGACCCTGGTATTCGAGCGCTTCTGGTACATGCGCCGGGTGTTCCCGGAGTGGGTCAGCGAGCGCCGTCAGGCCTGGCAGCAGGTGCTGAGCGATGACACTGGCAACTGGCAGCGCGCGGTGCGCAGTGCCTGGCTGGCCCAGGCGCAGCAGCACCTGCTCGGCCCGCTGCGCTTGAGCAAGACCCTGGTGGCGATGTACCCGCTGCTGGGCTTGCTCGGCACGGTCAGTGGCATGGTCGCGGTGTTCGACGTGCTGGCCATCAATGGCACCGGTAACCCGCGTGGCATGGCGGCCGGGGTCTGGCAGGCGACTCTGCCGACCATGGCCGGCATGGTCTTGGCGATTAGTGGATTGTTCAGCCTGGCGCGCCTCGAACGCGATGCGCGCCGGGCCCTAGAGCGGCTGGCTGACCAGCTGCGTCACGACTGAGATTCGACACATGAGAATGCGCCGTCACCACCAGCAAGACGAAGACACCGGCATCGACCTGACGCCGATGCTCGACGTGGTCTTTATCATGCTGATCTTCTTTATCGTCACCAGCTCCTTTATCAAGGAAGCCGGCGTCGAAGTGCAGCGGCCCCAGGCGGAAACCGCCAGCCCGCAGGACAAAGGCAATATCCTTATCGCCATCACCGCCGATGGGCAGGTGTGGATGGACAAGAAAGTCGTCGACGTACGCAGCGTGCGCGCCCATGTCGAGCGCATGCGCGTCGACCAGCCGGACGGCGCCGTGGTGGTGCAGGCGGATCAGGACGCGCGTACCGGCCTGGTGGTGCAGGTGATGGATCAGGCGCGCCTGGCCGGTGTGCATGACGTGGCCTTGGCCGCTACGGCGGGAGCGCTTTGATGCGTTTGCCACTGTCTTTTGTCGCGGCCTGTGTGATGGCGCTGGCGCTGTTCGGCCTGATGCTCTACATGGTCGCGCCGCCCAGCAGCAAGCCGAGTGAGGAACCGCTGACGGTGGCCAATTTCGTCCGTCTCGACGGCGACTCCAGCGATACCGCGACGCGCACTCGCCAGCAGGCACCGCAACCGCCGCAAGCGCAACCGCCGCAAACCCAAACGCCGTCTACGCCGATGACGGCTACCCCAAGCGCCAACCTGCCGGCCCTGGATCTGCCCGTGCCGAGCCTGAGCAGCGGCATCGCCGTCAACAGCGCGCCGACGCCGAGTTTGACTGGTCTGGCGGCAGGCGCCTCGGCGCCCAGTGCGCCCGCCCCGAGCGATGCCGGTGGTCAGCCCGGCGGCCCGGAAAGTGAAGTGATGCCGCTCAACGATGTCAGCCCGGATTACCCGCGCTACGCCTTGCAGCGCGGCATTGAGGGGCATGTGAAACTGGCGTTCACCATCAATCGTGCTGGCGCGGTGGAAAACCTGCGCGTTATTGAAGCCAGCCCGCAGAACGTATTTGAACGCGAAGCGCGCCGCGCCGCCGTGCGCTGGCGTTTTGCACCGCGTACCGAGAGCGGCCTGGCAGTGGCCCGTGAAGCAGTGAAAACCCTGTACTTCCGCCTGGAAGGAGGTCGCTGATATGTATCGACTACTGTTGCTGATCGCGCTGTGTGGCGCAGGTGCTGCGCATGCCGCTGGGCAGAGTGTTGATCCGGGCGTGTTTCGCGCGCTGGATACGGCGCAGACCGCACAGAAGAAAGGCGACTACGCCGCCGCGCGCCGTGCTCTGGATGCCGCCAAGGGCACGCCGGGTAGCCTGGAAGAAGCGCTGCTGTGGCGCAGCCGCGGTTATCTGGCCTGGGCCGAGGGGCAGAATGCCCAGGCCATCGAGTTGCTGGAAAAGGTACTGAAGAGCGGCAAGCTGGATGCCGAGCTGCAGGCTGCCGAAGAGCTGAACCTGGCCCGCCTGAATCTGGTCGAGCGCCGCTACGCCCGCGTCGTGACCCTGCTCGCGCCGGGGCAGGCCAACGCCAATGAAGAGGTGCTGCAGATGCTGGTGCAGGCCTATCAGGGCCTCGGCCAGCCGGCCAAGGCGCTGCCGCTGGCCGAGCGCTATGTGCAGGCCAATCCGCAGGCCGCCGACAGCTGGTTGCAGTTCTTAGTCGCAATAAATGCGGACGTTAAACGCTATCCAGCCGCCGAGCGCTGGCAGCGCCAGTTGCTCGCACGCCAGCCGAATAACAGCCAGGGCTGGCGTCAGCTGGCGGCCTTGCAGCAGCTGAGCGGAAGCCATGACAAGTCGTTGGCGACCTTGCGCGCCGCCTACCAGAAGGGCCTGCGGTTCAGCGAAAGCGAGCTGGATAACCTGGTGCTGCTGGCCGGCGCGGCCGATCAACCCTGGCAGGGCGCCAAGCTGCTCGCCGGCATGCTCGATCAGGGCCTGTTGCCGCGCACCAGTGCCCGTGAGGAACGATTGGGGCTGCTCTGGTGGCAAGCCCGTGAACGGGGTCAGGCCGCGCTGGTGTTCCGTGACCTGGCGCAACGCTCGGGCGCGGCCAAGCATTGGCTGCACCTGGCCCAGCTGGAACTGGAGCAGGCGCGCTGGCAAGCCGGACTCGACGCCCTGGCCAAGGCCGAACGTGCCGGTGCCGAACGCAGCAAGGTGCGCGCCCGGCGCCAGTGGGCGGAGAGTGAGCTGAGTTATCAGCGTGACAAGCGCATCGCCAGCGCCGGCTAGTTGCTACCGACTGGTTACGCCCAATAAAAAGCCAGACCTGGAGTCTGGCTTTTTTGTCCTCTGGGCTGCCTAGAGCCTGTTTACGATCTCGCGAGCTAGAGTCCTGCAAGGCGAAAATAGGCGAGGAAGCGGAGTGTACTTTTGTACATGAGCACTACTCGTTTCACTCGCCCTTCGGGTCGCGCTAAAGCGCGTTAGCCGCAAGGGCTTTCCGAGCCTTTTTTTAACGCAGCAAGGCCGACGCGCAGCAGATCGTAAATAGGTCCTCAGCTATCCGGCAGCTCATAGGCGTAAATCTTTTCCGCCTCCATCTGGTAGCCCGCTTCGGCCAGTTCGCTACTGGTCTGTTCAACCTTGAGCGGGCCTTCGATCCAGAACGGCTGATACAGCGCATCCAGCAGCACACCCAGCTCGCTGGTGACGTGGACGATCTGGTTCGACGGCGGTGGCGGTACATGGATGCACGCGCCGAAGTACGGCACCAGCAGGAACTCGGTCACCCGGCCTTCATCGGTGACATCCAGCGGCACGATATAGCCCGGCAGTTTTACCGATTGGCCATCCAGCGCCTGCACCACCGGCGCGGCAGGCGATTGCTGCATGGCCGCCGGGCCGGATTCGGCGAGTGCGTCGGCCAGCTGCGAGAGGTCGTGGATCGGTGCCGGTTCAGTGACTTGTGGCGGTGCGTCGGCCGGGACCATTTCCGACCAGGTCAGCTCGCGCACCTCGGCGGCAGCCAGCGGCAGGGCCAGGGTAAGCAGCAGAGTGGCGAGCAGAGAGCGGTGCATGTAAAGCCTCATAAACGGATCGATAAGCCATCGGCCAGGGACTGGCGGTACGCGCGCCAGGCCGGTACACAGCCCATCAGCAGGGCGGCGCTCAGGATAGCGCCGAGCAGCGTCCACTCATAGCGGGTTGGCAGATTCAGTGGCAGGTACAGGCCGTAATTCGCCTGCACATAGCCCTGCGCCCCGGCGATGCCCAGGTACAGCAACAGCAAACCGAGCAGTACGCCAGCCAAGGCCAGGGCAAAAGCTTCGACGATCAGCAGGCTGGCGATATGCCAGGGCCGTGCGCCGACCGAGCGCAGAATCGCCATTTCCCGACGGCGTTCGTTCAGGCTGGTGAGAATCGCCGTAAGCATGCCGATCAGCCCGGTTAGCACTACGAACAGTGAAACCACAAACAGCGCCTTCTCGGCGGTACCCATCAGACTCCACAACTCCTGCAGCGCCACGCCAGGGAGGATTGCCAGCAGCGGCTCGCCACGAAATTCGTTGATCTCCCGTTGCAGGCTGAAGGTGGCAATCTTGCTATTGAGGCCTAGCAGAAAGGCGGTGATCTGCTTGGGTTGCAGGTCCATGGCCCGCGCCTGCTCGGCACTGACTTTGGCCGCGCCGCGTGCCGGCATGCCGTTCTGCCAGTCGACGTGCAGGGCTTCCATTCCGGCCAGGGAAATATGCAGGGTGCGGTCCACTGGGGTGCCGGTGCGTTTGAGGATGCCGACCACCTTGAACGGTTTGTCGTCATGCTTGACCAGGCTGATGGTGGCCACGCCGTGGGCCAGCACCAGTTCCTGATTGAGCTGGTAATTGAGCGCTTGCGCCACTTCCGCGCCGAGCACCACTTCAAACGGATCATCGGCAAAGGCGCGGCCGCTGCTCAGCTGCAGTTGTTGGCTGCGGGCATAACGATAGTGTTCGAAGTACGCCGGGCTGGTGCCCATTACCCGATAGCCACGGTGCGAGTCGCCCAACGAGATCGGGATGGCCCATTTGACCTGACGGTGCTTGGCAAACTGCTCGAAGCTGTCCCAGCGAATATTGTTGGTGGAATTGCCGATACGAAATACCGAATAAAGCAGCAGGTTCACGCTGCCCGAACGCGCACCGACAATCAGGTCGGTGCCGCTGATGGTGTTGGCAAAGCTGGCGCGAGCTTCGGTGCGTACCCGCTCGACCGCGAGCAACAGGCATACAGAGAGCGCGATGGCGAACACCGTCAGCCAGGCGGTAAAGCGGCGGTTGCCCAGGCTGGCGAGGGCGAGGCGCAGTAGATACATCCTTAAATCTCCGTGAGCAGGCCGTTGAGAAACGTAGGCGAGGCAGCCGAGACAAGGCAAAAACAGGGGAGAAAGCGGAGTTTACTGGTGTAAATGAGCATTTCGAGTCTGTTTTTAACGCCGTATCGACAACGTAGGTAGTTTCTCAATGGTCTGCGGGGCGAGTGGCTTTGTTCAGCTCGGCGAGCGACAGGCTGCGGTCGAATAAGCGCGCCAGGCTCTGGTCGTGGCTGACAAACAGCAGGCTGGAGCCCGCTTCGCGGCATTCGGCGAACAGCAGTTCGAGAAAGGCTTCGCGGGCATCCGCATCCAGCGCCGAGGTGGGTTCATCGGCGATCACCAACTCAGGCTGGCCGATCAGCGCACGCGCCGCCGCCACGCGCTGTTGCTGGCCGATCGACAGATCACCGGCGCGGCGCTGCAGCAACTCCGGCTGGTGCAAGCCCAGGTGGGCGAGCAGGGCGTTGGTGGCCTTGGCCACGCTGCCATGGCGCTGCACAGCGCGGCTGGCGCGCAGTTTGGAAAAATGGCAAGGCAGCTCGACGTTCTCACGCACCGAGAGAAACGGCAGCAAGTTGAACTGCTGGAAGATGTAGCCGGTGTGATCGACGCGGAAACGGTCGCGGGCGCTGGCGGACAGTGCGCTGAGGTCCTGATCGAGCAGGCGGATGCTGCCGCGATTGGGTTTCTGTACGCCGCCGAGCAGGCCCAGCAAGGTGGTCTTGCCGCTGCCGCTGGGGCCTTTGAGAAACAGGCTTTCGGCGCGTTGCAGGGTGAACGTGTCAATGTCCAGCAGCTCGGGCTGGCCGGGCCAGGCAAAGCCGAGGTGGGACAGTTGGATCAGGGCTGAACTCATAAAGTAAGCGGCCGGGTTACCCCGGCCGTTCTGCTGCAAAAAGGTGGTTAGAAACTCAGGGTCGGCTGTGCGGGCGTCAGCTCCAGACCCAGTTGGCCATTCGGGCCGATCAGTTGTACCTGAATTTTCTCGGTGGCGGGGAAGCGCTTGAACAGCTCGCCGAGGTCGAGTTGTTTTAGTTCTTCAGGCTTCTGGCAGTCGAGGCTGTAGTGCGCGTGGATCTCGCTGTGCTCGCTGCCATGGTCGTGCTCATGGTGTTCTTCGTGCTTATGCTCAGCAAAAAGTGGGCTTTCCAGCTCCTGTTTGCTGATATTGCAGTCGCCAGCGTTCACGCCGAACAGCGCCTGCGGTTGTTGCAGCTGGCTGCGCGCAGCTGCAACCTTGGCTTTGTCGGCGTCAGTCTTGGCGGCATGCTCGAAGCCCACCAGGTTCATCGCCGGGCTATCCAGCTGCAAGTGCAGCATCTTGCCGTCAAGCACCACATTCAGCTGTGCCGCGCCATGTTCATGGGCATCCAGGCTGCCGTGCTCGGCGTGATCATGGTCGTGTTCATGGCTGTGTTCAGCAGCAAGGGCGGCAAAGGGCAGTAGGGCGAAAGGCAGGGCAAGTAGCAGGCGGCGCATGGTGGTCTCCGTTTGGGGGAAATTACTTGTTACGTTATAACAACTTTATGGTGTGCATGGCCAGCCTTGCTTGGCGACCTGCAATGGACGTGGGAGCATGGCGGCTGATTAGCTGAGGGCAGAATGATGGTGCGAATTCGTGGGCAGATCGGTGCCTGGCCGGTGGACCTGACGGTTGAGCTGGATACGCAGGATTGGGCGCAACTGGCTCAGCACGTGAGCCTTGAGGCGGCACCTGCGCCGACAGTAGCTGCCGCGCCAGTGACCAATGATGCGTTGTGGCAAACCACGCTGGAGTTGCTGCGCCAGGCGGGGCAGATCGACGGGCCGCAGCTGCTCGGGCAGCTGGCCGGTCTGGCGGGTGGTGAGGCGGCGGGTAAGCGCCTGCTGGTGCGGTTGCGCCACTGCGCGCAGGTGCGCATGGAAACCGGCGTTGATGCGCCGATCTATCACTGGGTGGGTTAATAGGTGCTGACGCAGCGCCGGGGTAGGTGATCGAACACCTGGCCTATCGCGGCTAAAACGGTGTGTCGCCCAGCCCCTCCCACAGGACTCGCTGTTCTCGTGGGAGGGGCCTTGGCCGCGAGGGGCTGTCTAGTAAATCGCCTGGTACAGCTTGCGACGGTAGGCCGTGACCAGCGGGTGGTCATTGCCCAGCAGGTCGAAGACTTGCAGCAGGGTCTTGTGTGGCAGGCCGTCTGCGTAGCTGCGGTTGCGGATAAACAGCTTGAGCAGGGCTTCCAGCGCCGGTTCGTAGTGCTGACGCGCCAGTTGCTGGATCGCGAGCTGGTAGCTCGCTTCATCATCATCGGCGTTCTGCGCCAGGCGGGTTTTCAGGCTGGCGACGTCCGGCAGCTCGCTGGCCTGGCGCAGGAAGGTCAGCTGCGCACGGGCACCGGCCAGCGCCTGTTTATGTTCATCGCCTTTGACTGTGCCCAGCACCGCTTCGGCTTCGCCCAGCTCGCCGCGCTCAGCCAGGCAGCGCGCATAGAGAATCAGTGCGGCAGCGTGTTCATTGTTTTCTGTCAGGAGCACCTTGAGCAGCGCTTCGGCGTCGGCAAAGCGGCCTTCGCTGAACAGCGCCTGCGCCGCTTCCATCGGGTCGGCAGCCGCAGGAGCTGGTTCGGCCACATGCGGCTTGAGCATCTCGCGAATCGCCGACTCCGGCTGCGCACCCGCAAAGCCGTCCACCGGCTGGCCATTCTTGAACAGCACCACGGTCGGCAGGCTGCGGATGCCGAAGCGCGCAACGATGTCCTGCTCGATATCGCAGTTGACCTTGGCCAGCAGCAGTTCGCCGTTGTATTCCTCGGTGATCTTCGCCAGCAGCGGCATCAGTGCTTTGCACGGCGCGCACCACTCGGCCCAAAAATCCACCAGTACCGGCTTCTGGAAGGAGTTCTCGATCACCAGCTGTTCAAAGCTGGCGCTGCCTGCGATATCAACGATGTAAGGGGAAGTGCTCATGATCGGTCTCGGCGCTGCGAAAAAAGGGATGGACTATAAATGCGGGTTGGGTCTGATGGATACAAGGGCTGCTAGCTGCGCTCGGCGTGGTACAGGCTGACATGGCGAAACTCAGCCGGCTCGGCCAGGTACAGGCTTCGAGCACGCCGAGGCGCTGATACAGCGGGTGCTGAAAGTCGCGCACCCGCGAATCTGCCACCAGCGCTCCACGTCCACGGCTGAGGAACTGGTCGAGCAGCGGCAGGTTAGCGCGGTCGTAGAGCACGTCGGCGACGATAATCAGGTCGAAGCGGTCGGCCTCGGCGAAGAAGTCCGTCGAGTAGCTCAGCTCCACATCGTTTAACTTGGCGTTGGCCTGGCAGGACGCAATCGCCAGTGGGTCGAGGTCGCAGGCCACCACTTCCAGGGCTCCGGCTTTGGCTGCGGCAATTGCCGCCACGCCAGAGCCTGCGCCGAAATCCAGCACGCGCTTGCCACTTACCCACTCGGGGTGTTCGGCCAGCCAGCGCGCCAGCACTAGACCGCTAGCCCAGCAGAAGCACCAGTAGGGCGGTTCTTCGAGGATCAGGCGGGTTTCTTCCGGGCTAAAACAGCGATCCATATTGGCTGGGTCTATCAGCCACAGCTTGATCGCGGTGCCGGGCAGGGTTTGCGTGCTGAGCTGGGCGTCACCCAGCAGTTCGCTGAGCGCAGCCTGCAATTCGGCCGGTGCGGTCATGGCGCCGGCACCAGGCGCAACTTGCCGAGGGCCTGGGTTTCGCTGCGCGCAATGGGCTGTGCAGGCAGGCGCAGAATCAGCCGGCCGGCCTGATTGGCGCGGCCGTGTAGCTCAATGCGGCTGTGCTTGTTGAAGGTTTCCGGATTGAACGGCAAGCGAAACGCTAGCGGGTTACCGGTGCCGCGCAGTTGGATATTGCCCAGCAGCGCTTGCGGCCGGCCGCGTTGATCGACGGCCAGCAGGGCCAGCTCGATATCCGCTGCGTTGGGTACATTCATCAGGCTGCCGCTCAGTTCGCGCTGATAGGCCGGCAGTGGCGCCACGTCCGCAGGGGCTTGAACAGGGGCGGGCAAGGTGGGTTTTACGGGCGGCGGGCTGTCGCTGGCGCAGGCCGCCAGCAGCGCGGTCAGACTCACAAGAATCAGCGGTTGCAGCGGCTTAGGGGCTTTCATGGTAGGCATCAACTTCGCTGGTTTGCATGGGCGCCTGTATACCGCAAAGCCCTCGGCTTGTCTTGCCCGCGGGATGCGCTACCATGGCCTCTTTCGTCCTAAGGCTAGCTTTATTTATGCACTGTCCCTTCTGCGGTGCCAATGACACCAAAGTGATCGACTCGCGCCTGGTTGCCGAGGGTGAGCAGGTGCGTCGTCGGCGTGAATGCCAGGCCTGTGAAGAGCGTTTCACCACTTTTGAAACCGCCGAACTGGTGATGCCGCGTCTGATCAAGCAGGACGGCAGTCGCCAACCCTTCGATGAAGACAAGCTGCGCGCTGGTATGCAGCGTGCGCTGGAGAAGCGTCCGGTGAGTATCGAGCGCCTGGAAGCGGCCATCGCCCATATCAAACACAAGCTGCGCGCCACCGGCGAGCGCGAGATCAAATCGCTGGTGCTCGGTGAGCTGGTCATGGGGGAGCTGCAGAAGCTCGATGAAGTCGCCTATATCCGTTTTGCCTCGGTGTACAACCGCTTTCAAGACCTCAACGAGTTCCGTGAGGAAATCGACCGTCTGTCCCGCGAACCTGTCAAAGGTTGACGATGAATTCAGATCACGCCTTTATGGCTCGCGCGCTGGAGCTGGCCCGTAAAGGCCTGTACTCCACCCACCCCAATCCGCGCGTTGGCTGCGTGATCGTGCGTGATGGGCGCATTGTTGGCGAAGGCTGGCATGCCCGCGCAGGCGAGCCGCACGCCGAAGTACACGCGCTGCGCCAGGCCGGCGAAAAGGCCCGTGGCGCAACCGCCTACGTCACCCTGGAACCCTGTAGCCATCATGGGCGCACGCCTCCGTGCGCCGATGCGCTGATCAATGCCGGTATCACCCGCGTCGTAGCCGCCATGCAGGACCCTAACCCGCAGGTCGGTGGTGATGGCCTGCTGCGCTTGATGCACGCCGGTATTGCGGTGCAGAGCGGCGTGCTCGAGGTTGAAGCGCGGGCGCTGAATGCCGGCTTTATCAAACGAATGGAACAAGGCCTGCCGTTTGTGCGGGTCAAGCTGGCGATGAGCCTGGATGGGCGCACTGCCATGGCCAGCGGCGAAAGCCAGTGGATTACCGGCCCGGCCGCGCGTGCCGCGGTGCAGCGCCTGCGCGCCCGTTCCAGCGCGGTGTTGACCGGTGCCGACACGGTGCTGGCTGATGATGCGCGCCTGACTGTGCGCGCCGATGAGCTGGGCCTGGGCGCCGAGCTGAGAGCCCTGGCGCAGACTCGTCCACCGCTGCGAGTGCTGGTCGATGGGCGTTTGCGCGTGCCGCTCAGCGTGCCGTTCTTTCAGGCTGGTGCCGCCATGGTGGCGACCTGCGCGGCGGCTTCGGCGCGTGATCGCTATCTGGACGATGGACACGAACTATTGGCCGTACCGGGCAGCAACGGGCATGTTGACTTGCGTCGGCTGCTGGTCGAACTGGCCAGTCGTGGCGCTAATGAGGTGCTGGTGGAGGCCGGGCCGCGTCTGGCCGGGGCGTTTGCCCGTCTGGGCCTGGTGGATGAGTACCAGCTGTTTGTGGCGCCCAAACTGCTTGGGTCCAGTGCGCGGCCGTTGCTCGACCTGCCGTTAGCGCGGATGGCCGATGCCCCTGCGCTGAAAATAGTCGAGATGCGCGCAGTCGGTGATGACTGGCGGATTATCGCGGTACCTCAGCCGGCTGTTTGATGGGCGGCCATTAGCGATGACAAGTCATTAGCGATGGCACACCATTCAGGCTGTCGTTTGCCGATGCAGGGCGTCGGCAATTTGTGGTAAAACGCGTCTCGGTTGCGCAAGTAGCCGTAACGTTCTCAGGGCGGGGTGTGATTCCCCACCGGCGGTAATGGCTGCAAAGCCTAGCCCGCGAGCGCTTGTCAGGGTGGTGTAAACCACTGGGCAAGGTCAGCAGACCCGGTGTGATTCCGGGGCCGACGGTTAAAGTCCGGATAAAGAGAGAGCGGGATTGCCTCAACAAGGCGTGCTCAGGCGTGCCTCGAAATCCCTATCGATCAAACGCGCCCTGTTTTTTATAAAACAGGAGTTGGCTTAGATGTCTGATTTTTACTCCGTGCCTCGGACTTCTGGCGTTATCCGCCAGTGCTTTGCCGTGGGCGCGACGCAGGGGGTGGCATGTTTACCGGAATAGTCGAAGCCATAGGCAGCATCCGCGCGCTGACGCCCAAGGGTGGCGATGTGCGGGTCTATGTGGAAACCGGCAAGCTGGATCTTGGTGACGTCAAGCTCGGTGACAGCATTGCGGTCAATGGCGTATGTCTGACAGCCGTGGAGCTGCCGGGTGATGGTTTCTGGGCCGATGTCAGCCGCGAAACTCTGGCGCATACCGCCTTTATCAGCTTGAAAGCCGGTAGCAAGGTCAATCTGGAGAAGGCGCTGACGCCTACCAGTCGCCTTGGCGGGCACTTGGTCAGCGGCCATGTGGATGGCGTTGGTGAAGTTGTCGCCCGCGCCGATAACGCTCGCGCCGTGCAGTTCACCATTCGCGCGCCGCGCGAGCTGGCCAAGTACATCGCCCACAAGGGCTCGATCACCGTTGATGGCACCAGCCTGACGGTCAATGCGGTCAATGGCGCCGAGTTCGAGTTGACCATCGTGCCGCATACCCTGGCTGAGACCATCATGGTCGATTATCGCCCTGGCAGTCAGGTCAACCTTGAAGTCGACCTGCTGGCCCGTTACCTGGAGCGTCTGCTGCTCGGTGACAAGGCCGCCGAACCGAAGGCCTCGGGCATGACTGCAAGTTTTCTCGCCGAACACGGCTACCTGAACAAATAAGGAATCGCCAGCATGGCTCTTAACAGTATCGAAGAACTGGTCGAAGACATCCGCGCCGGCAAGATGGTCATCCTGATGGATGACGAGGACCGCGAGAATGAAGGCGATCTGATCATCGCCTCCGAGTGCGTCACCGCCGAACATATCAATTTCATGGCGCGCTTCGCCCGTGGCCTGATCTGCATGCCGATGACCCGCGAGCGCTGCGAAACCCTCAAACTGCCGCTGATGGCGCCGCGCAACGGTTCCGGTTTTGGCACCAAGTTCACTGTCTCCATCGAGGCCGCAGAAGGCGTGACCACCGGCATCTCTGCTGCCGACCGCGCGCGTACCGTGCAGGCCGCCGCCGCCAAGCACGCCAAGGCCGACGACATCGTCAGCCCTGGCCATATCTTCCCGCTGATGGCTCAGCCTGGCGGTGTGCTGGCCCGTGCCGGCCACACCGAAGCGGCCTGCGACCTGGCGCGTATGGGCGGTTTCGAGCCGAGTGGGGTGATCTGCGAAATCATGAACGACGACGGCACCATGTCGCGTCGCCCTGAGCTGGAAGTCTTCGCTGCCGAGCACGGCATCAAGATCGGCACCATTGCTGACCTGATCCACTACCGCTTGATCCACGAACGTACCGTTGAGCGCGTCAGCGAACAGGTGCTCGACAGCGAGCTGGGCCAGTTCAATCTGGTGACCTATCGTGACTCGGTGGAGAACGACGTGCACATGGCCCTGACCCTGGGCGAAATCTGCGCGGAAGAGCCAACGCTGGTACGGGTGCACAACATGGACCCGCTGCGCGACCTGTTTATGGTCAACCAGCCGGGCCGCTGGAGTCTGCGTGCAGCCATGGCCGAAGTGGCCAAGGATGGCAGCGGCGTGGTGCTGTTGTTGGGCAACCCGCTGGCCGGGCCAGATCTGCTGGCTCACCTGGAGCGCCAGTTGGGTGGTGAGGCGAAAGTCGCCAATCCGACCACCTACAGCACCGTCGGTGCCGGTTCGCAGATTCTGCGCGACCTCGGCGTGCGCAAGATGCGCCTGATGAGTTCGCCGATGAAGTTCAATGCAATATCCGGTTTCGATCTGGAAGTTGTAGAATACTTGCCCTCCAAATAATCCCAAGGGTCGCCGCTGGCGGCCCGGCTCTTTAAATAGACGAGACGCGTTATGACCCTGAAGACCATCGAAGGTACTTTTATCGCCCCCAAGGGCCGCTTTGCACTGGTCGTCGGCCGCTTTAACAGCTTCGTTGTCGAAAGCCTGGTAAGCGGCGCAGTTGATGCCCTAGTGCGCCATGGCGTGAGCGAAAGCGACATCACCATCATCCGCGCGCCGGGTGCCTTCGAAATCCCGCTGGTGGCACAGAAAGTCGCCCAGCGTGGTGATTTCGACGCCATCATCGCCCTTGGTGCCGTGATTCGTGGTGGCACTCCGCACTTCGAATACGTCGCTGGCGAATGCACCAAGGGCCTGGCCCAGGTGTCCATGGAGTTCGGCGTACCGGTTGCCTTTGGCGTGCTGACTGTCGATTCCATCGAGCAAGCCATTGAGCGTTCCGGCACCAAGGCCGGCAACAAAGGTGCGGAAGCTGCTTTGTCCGCCCTGGAAATGGTCAGCCTGCTGGCGCAGTTGGAGGCCAAGTGAGCCAGAACGACGGTAACGGGCAGCAGCCACAAGCGCCGAAGAAAGGCCCTAGCAGCAAGACACTCGCGCGCCGTCAGGCGCGCACTCTGGCTATGCAGGCGCTGTACTCCTGGCACATGGCTGGGCAATCGCTGAACGAGATCGAAGCGCAGTTCCGCGTCGATAACGATTTCACTGCCGTGGACGGTGCCTACTTCCATGAGATTCTGCACGGCGTGCCGCGGCAGAAAACCGAGATCGATGGCGCGTTCGAGTCGCTGCTCGACCGTCCGCTGGACGAGATCGACCCGGTGGAGTTGTCGATCCTGCGTCTGTCGACCTACGAGCTGAAAAACCGCATCGATATCCCTTATCGCGTGGTGATCAACGAAGGCATCGAGCTGGCCAAGGTGTTTGGCGCCACCGACGGGCACAAGTTCGTCAATGGCGTGCTGGACAAGCTGGCACCGCGTCTACGCGCGGATGAAGTTCGCGCTAACAAGCGTTAAGGTTTGTTTGGATGCTTGATTTACGATCTTGCGAGCTAGAGTCCTGCAAGGCGCTACGTAGTAACAGCCTCCGGCTGGTCAAAGCAGGCGAGGAGGCGGAGTGTGCTGTAGCACATGAGCATTCCGAGTCTGCTTTGACTCGCTTCGCTCGCCCTTCGGGCCAGCCTTCGGCTGTTACTCCCGTTGGTCGTTGCAACGCAGCAGGACCGATGCGCAGCAGATCGTTGCCATCTCATGGGTGAGTTCGAGCTGATCCGTCAGTTCTTCGCCGCTGCGTCCTGTGCGCAGGCTGGCGAAGGTGTGGCATTGGGCATCGGCGACGACTGCGCCCTGCTGCAGGTACCAGCTGGCGAGCAGTTGGCCATTTCTACCGACACCCTGGTCGCTGGGGTGCATTTCCCTGAATCGTCCGACCCGTTTCTGCTGGCGCAACGTGCGCTTGGCGTTTCGGTCAGTGATCTGGCCGCCATGGGCGCTACTCCTGTCGGTTTTACCCTGGCCTTGACCCTGCCCAGTGCCGAGCCGAATTGGCTGCAGGCATTCGCCTCTGGTCTGGATCAGATGGCGCAGCACTGTGCGATTCGCCTGATCGGCGGCGACACCACCCGTGGTCCCTTGAGTCTCACCTTGACCGTGTTCGGCCGCGTGCCGACTGGCATGGAGCTGACTCGCAAGGGCGCGCAAATCGGTGATCTGCTCTGCGTCGGTGGTGAGTTGGGCGATGCTGCTGGTGCCTTGCCGCTGGTGCTCGGGCAGCGCCAAGCCGAGCCCGCAGTGGCCGAGCCGTTGCTGGCGCGCTACTGGTCGCCCATGCCGCAGCTCGATTTGGGCCTGGCGCTGCGCGGTAAGGCCACGGCCGCGCTGGATATCTCCGATGGCTTGTTGGCTGACTGTAGCCATATCGCCGCAGCGTCCGGCGTTGAGTTGCTGATTGAGCAGGCTCAGGTGCCGATGTCCGCCGCCTTGCTGGCGTTTGCTGGGGCGCCGGCGGCGCGTCAGTGCGCATTAAGTGGTGGCGATGATTACCGCCTGGCATTCACTCTGCCTGAGCAGTATCTGGCGGATTTGCAGCAGGCAGGCTGGCCTGTGCGAGTTATTGGTCGTGTTGTGGCCGGCCAGGGCGTTACTCTGCTGGACTCGCAAGGCCAGCCCGTGCAGCAGCCACACAGCGGCTATCAACATTTTGGAAGTGCCAGTGACTGATCATCCCAAGCAAATCCCCGCCGAGTTCGTGCCGCCTTCGGTCTGGCGTAACCCCTGGCATTTCCTGGCCTTCGGCTTTGGCTCCGGCACCTTGCCGAAAGCCCCAGGCACCTGGGGTTCGTTGGTAGCGTTGCCGTTTATTCCGCTGTTGCAGATGCTGCCTGACTGGGGTTACTGGCTGATGCTTGGCATCACCATGCTGTTTGGCTTCTGGCTATGCGGCAAGGTAGCCGATGACCTGCGCGTGCACGACCACGAAGGCATTGTCTGGGATGAGATGGTCGGCATGTGGATCACCCTCTGGCTGGTGCCGGACGGCTGGGGCTGGCTGCTGCTAGGCTTTCTATTGTTCCGTGTGTTCGACATCCTCAAGCCCTGGCCGATCCGCTGGATCGATCGGCACGTGCACGGCGGTGTCGGCATCATGCTTGATGACGTGCTTGCCGGCGTGTTCGCCTGGATGGCCCTGCAGTTGATCGTCTGGGGCTGGGCCAATGGGCTGGCTGCGGCGCTGGGTTGGTAATCAAAAGGGATAGCTAATGGGCGGCTGCTGTCGGTGGTTGCTGTGGCTGGTGATAAGCGTTGTCAGCGGGCCACTGTGCGCCGTTGAACCTGCGCAGATCCGTATTGCCAGCGAAACCTGGGAAGGGCATACCCATGCCGATGGCAGCGGGATGGCCTGGGAGATTTTTCGCGCTGTATTCGAGCCGGCTGGCGTGCAGTTGGATATCCAGAGCGTGCCTTACACCCGCTCCATCGGCCTGGTGCAGCGCGGCGCTGCCGATGCCTGGGCGGGCTCTTACCTGAATGAAGTCGAGCAGGGCGTGTTCTATCCGCGCTGGAACTACGACTTTGATCAGATTGCTGCACTGGGCTTGCGGGATAAACCCATCCCTAGCCTGGATTCCCTTGGCGAATACCGCTTAGCCTGGATGCGCGGCTATGAATACCAGCGTTATCTGCCAAATTTGCGCCAGTACCGCGAAGTGCTCCGCCATAGCGGTATCCTCGGCATGCTGGAAATCGGCCATGTGGATTTCTATCTCGATGCCCTGACCGAAGTTGAGGATGTGCTGAGCACGGCCAGTCAGCCCGAGCGCTACCGTGTCACCCAGCTGACCAAACTACCGGTCTACCTGGGTTTTGCCGATACCCCGCGTGGCCGAACTCTGGCCGAACTGTTTGACACACGCATGGATAGTTTGGTGGCGGACGGCAGCCTGCGGCCGATTTTTCAGCGTTGGCAGCAACCTTACCCATTTGACTAACCTGTGCGAGACGCTCCATGTACGCCTTGAAAATACTGTTATTGAGCCTGCCACTGCTACTTGGCAGTGGCGTGATGGCGGCCACCCAGGTACGGGTTGTCGGCCTGTTCCCTGGCGCGGCGGTGTTGAATGTCGATGGCCAGCGCAAGCTGGTCAAAGTCGGCCAGGTTGGCCCAGGCGGCGTAGTGGTGGTCAGCGCCGACAGCCGTGGCGCGGTGTTGCGTGTCGATGGTGTCGAACGCAGTTACAGCCTGAGCCGCGAGTACAGTGACGGTTTTGCCGAAGCGCAGAAAAAGCAGCTCAGTGTGGCGAAAGGCATTGGTGGGCATTACTGGATCGCAGGCTCGGTCAATGGTCAGTCCATCCAATTTCTGGTGGATACCGGTGCCACTTCAGTCGCCTTGAATGATGAGCATGCGCGCCGCCTCGGGATCGATTACCGAGTGATTGGTGCGCCCTTGCAGGTCAACACCGCCAGCGGTACTGCGCGTGGTTGGCGCGTAACGCTGGATCGGGTGAAGGTCGGTGAGCTGGAGGTGTTGGGTGTCGAGGCCGTGGTGCTGGAAGGAGGTTCGCCTACCGAGGCCTTGCTTGGCATGAGCTTCCTTAGCCGGGTTGGCTGGAAGGTTGAACAGGATGTGCTGGTGCTGGAGTCCAAATACTAGCGTGTTTATCATCTCGCGTTGGCTCGATTCTTATCATCAGTAATTCAGGCTAAGCGGCTGCCAAGGCCTGCTGTTACAATGCCGGCCTGATTATTCCTGCCCATTTTCTTTAGGAGCATCCGGTGTCCGTCGTGTTTGTCGCCGCCTCCCAGCTGCCTACGCCCTTTGGCGTATTCACCATGCATGGCGTCCTCGAAGAGGCCACTGGCAAGGAGCATGTAGCCCTGACCTTTGGTGATGTGGGCGATGGCGCGCCCGTACTGGGCCGTTTGCATTCCGAATGCCTGACCGGCGATGCGCTGTTCAGCTTGCGTTGCGACTGCGGTTTTCAGCTCGAAGCGGCGCTGCGTGCGATTGCTAGTGAAGGCCGCGGTGTTCTGCTCTATCTGCGTCAGGAAGGCCGTGGCATTGGTCTGCTGAACAAAATCCGCGCCTATGAGTTGCAGGACGGCGGTGCCGATACCGTTGAGGCCAATGAACGCCTGGGTTTCGGTGCCGATCAGCGTGACTACGCGATCTGCCTGCCGATGCTCGATCACCTGGGCATCACCCAGCTCAAGCTGATGACCAACAACCCGCGTAAGGTCAAGGCGCTGGGCGATATGGGTATCAATGTGGCGACCCGCGTGCCGCTGCAGATCGATCACAACCCGCACAACAAAAAATACCTCGCGACCAAGGCCGGCAAACTCGGGCATATGCTCGGCAGCCTGCATCAGGGCGAGGTTGAGGAAAGCCTGTGACGCGCGGCGAAGTGCGCCGTCGATTGGCGCTGGAGTGGTGGCGGCAACTGGCCGTGACCCTGTTGCCGCTGTTTGTGCTCAACCTGCTGTTTGGTGCCGAGCAGAAAACCGGCCTGCTGACCATGCCGCTGTTTATCGCCGGCCTCGCTTCGATGTTTGTCAGCCTGCCGCTGTTCAGCGCCTACAAACGCGCGCTGGTGGCCACGGAAAAAGCCCTCGATACAGCAGATGAACACGATGCCTGGCTTGAGCTGGCACGTGTGCGTCGCCTGGCCTTTCTCGGTGCGGCGATGCCGGCCTGGATTGCCGCCATCGCGGTATTCGCTGGCCTGGAAGCGATTCCGCTGATCCTTCTGGCGATTTCCAGCATCGTTCTGTTGTATCTCTACCGCATTCCCCGCCAACTCGCCTGATGCGCGCCACCACTCTCGGTTTGTTGCTGTTGCTGGCTTTGCCCGCCACGGCGGTCGAACGGGTGGTGACCTTGGCACCCTCCCTGACTGAAATCATGCTGGAGCTGGATGCGGGCGAGCTGCTGGTCGGCCTGCTCGATGGCGGCGAGCGGCCAGCAGCGGCGGCGCAGTTGCCTTCTGTGGGCCGTTACGGCCAGCTTGAATTAGAAAGCCTGCTCAAGCTGCAACCCGATCTGGTGCTGCTCTGGCCCGATAGCATCAGCAGCGCACAACGCCAGCAGCTGCAGCGTATGGGGATTCCCCTGCTGATCGTCGAGCCGCGCAAACTGGTTGATCTGGCGGAGAACTTCATCGAAATCGGTATGCGAGTTGGCCGCGCTGAGCGAGGCCGGCAGTTGCATCAGCAATTCAATAGCGGCCTGGCCGCGCTGCGTCAGCGTTATCAGCGCAAGCAGCCATTGCGCCTGTTCTATCAGGTCTGGAATACGCCGCTGTACACCATTGGCGGCCAGCAGATTATCAGCGATGCCCTGCGTATCTGCGGGGCCGAGAATATCTTTGCCGAACTCACCTTGCCCGCACCACAGGTTAGCGTGGAGGCAGTGCTGCAGCGTAATCCCGAGGTGATTCTGGCGGGCGTGCAGGGGCAGCTGGATGCCTGGCGCATCTGGCCGGGGGTAGCCGCAGTTAAGCGTAAACAGCTGTGGTTGGTGCCGGATGCTGGCCTGGAGCGGCCGAGCTTTCAGATGCTGGGGGCGGTGGGGACGTTGTGTGAGCGGTTGGCTGAGGCGCGCTGACCGGGGTTTTCCTGCTCGTAGAGGTTAGCTTGTGATGCGTTGGTTTTAAGTCGTATGCAGCCGAGCGGCTGCATACGCCCACCTCTTAAAGGTCGGGTGTCCAGGTCAGCGATAGCATCCCGCTGCGACCTTCCTCTCGAAAGCCATAACGCGTCACGCTGTTGAAGAACGCATCGTCCGGGCGGCTGTAGGTGGCCTGGCTGTAAGCCTTGCCTAGCAGGTTGTCGACTTTCACCTGCCATTGCAGTTCTTTACTCATTTTCCAGCTGCCGCGTAGGCCGAGCAGGCCATAACCAGCAATTTCGCGTGTGTTCGCAGCGTCGTCGTAGCGGCTGGATACCGCTTGCCAGGTCAGGCCTGCGCCAAAATCGCCGAACTGACGGTCAAGATCCAGGTTGAGGCTGCGCTTGGCGCGTCTCGGTAAGGTATGCCCACTTTCACGGTCACGCGGATCGACCCAGCCGGCGGACAATACGGCCTGCCAGCCCAGCAGGTTTCGCTCAAGGCTAAGCTCCAGGCCTTGAAGGCGTGCTTGACTGACGTTCTGTGGCTGGCTGAAGAACGTCACTGGGTCACTTACCACGGTAATCAGGTCTTTTACTTCGGTGCGGTTGGCGGCAAGGCTCCAGAGGGTATTCAGATGCTCGCCGCGTAATTGCACTTCATAGGTTTTCGAGTGCTCAGGTGCGAGGTCCGGGTTGCCGCCGTAAAACGCTGACGTTGGGAAGTACAGATCGTTGAAAGTCGGTGCGTGGAAGCCTTCACCATAACTGAGCAAAAGATCCAGTTGTTGGCTGAGGTTGAGGGTCAGCGCCGCGTTTAGCGTACTTTCGCTGCCGAATTGTTCGTTGTCGTCATGACGAAGGCCCAATTCGGTGGCGAATCCATCACCCTGGAAACGATGCTGGGCGAAAGCTGCCTGGTTCCAGCGTTCATTTTCGCTGAAAGCGGTGCTGCTGGTTAGGCGGTCTTCATACCAGTCCGCGCCTAGCAGCAGCTGATGCGCCTCGCCCAGGGTCAGGGTGTTCAGCCAACTGGCGGAGTCGCGGTAGGTGTTGAAGGCAAAATTGTTCGATGCATTGAAGTCATCACGGTTGTCGCTCTTGTCCTCGATATGGCCAATTTCCACGCGACTGCTCCATGTGTCCAGAAGCTGAGCTTCCAAGTGCCCCGCGACGCTGGATAGGCTGAAGCGTTCGCTGGGGTTACCCGGATCGAAGCTGAACAGGTCGTCGTATTCGGTTTCGCCGCGCTGATCGAGCAAATTGAAACCGCCCGTCAGGCGCTCATGAAAGCGATGCTCCAGGCTCAGGTTTAGGGCTTTGCGGCGTACGCCATCGTGGTCACCATCGCGCCCTCGGGAGTCATTGGAGCGGTCAAAGCCTGCGCTTTCGTCGAGGCTGGCACCCAGGTCGAAGCGAGTCTGTTCGTTGCCACCGGAAAGGCCAAGGCTGCGCTCGAAGGTCTGCTGAGTGCCTGCAGACAGGCGTAGGCGCGGCTGCAGGCCAGTTTCGCCACGGCGCGTGAAAATCTGGATGACCCCGCCGATGGCGTCGGCGCCATAAAGCGCCGAGCGCGGCCCACGCACCACCTCAACCCGCTCTATCTGCTCGGGGCTTATAAACTCCAGGCGGGCTAGACCGCTGGCTGCCGCGTTGAGGCGTACACCATCGACGAGTACCAGCGTCTGGTTGGCATTGGCACCGCGGATAAATACGCTGGTCAGGCTGCCGCGACCACCGTTCTGCACGATAGAAATGCCGGGTGCACGATTTAGCAGTTCGGGCACGCTACTTACTTGCAGGCGTTCGATGTCCTGGCGAGTGAAGACCGAGGTGGCAGCAGTAGCCTGTTGGCGGGTTTCGACTTGGCGACCGGAGGTGATCACCAGTGCTGGTAATTTCAGCGCGTCCTGATGGTTATCGGTTGATTCGGCATGAGCAGCCAGCGGCAGCAGCGCCACAGCCAGGGCAAGACGGGACAATTTCACGTAGAGAATCCTCAAAAGGTCGAACGACTTTTGAGAAGGGCAGGGGCAAGAACGGGCGCGCGGGCGCAGCCTGAGCTTGACGGTGATGCCCTCCGCAACACCAGTCACATCCTGCAAGGCCGGTCTCCGGGCTCTCGACGTGCGCCGCCTCGCCTTCCCGGATGACCCAGTGGCGTTGAGGTGACGTGCAGAACGGCTCTGCGGTCGATTACCGTTGCGGGGGCTGCGCCGGGATGGTTCGTCAGAACGCACCGGCTTCCCGTTTAACGCCGCTTCACTGTGGAAGGGCGCACCTTGACGGAAGTAAAACGCCGCGCACCTTAATGCGCGGGTGGATGAATTACAAGCAAGCCTGGCTCAGCTCTGGATGAGCGGTGCTCATGCAGAAAAGCTGGCGAGGCGCGCTCGGATGGCGGCTTCGATACCGGTGGCATCCAACCCGCATTCGGCAAGCATCTGCGCCGGTTTGGCGTGCTCGACGTAGTAGTCGGGCAGGCCCAGGTGCAGCACTGGCTTGAGGATGTTCGCGTGGGCGAGGAACTCGCTGACTGCGCTGCCAGCACCGCCCATCACGCTGTTTTCTTCGATGGTCACCAGCAGTTCGTGGCTGGCTGCCAGCTGGCGTACCAGGGCCTCATCCAGCGGTTTGACAAAGCGCATGTCGACCACGGTGGCGTCGAGTGCATCGCCCACCTTGAGCGCCTCACTCAGTTGTACGCCGAATACCAGCAAGGCTGCTTTGCTGCCTTGGCGACGAACGACGCCCTTGCCGATTTCCAGTGGCTCCAGACCTGGCTCGATGGTGGCATTCGGGCCGCTGCCGCGTGGGTAGCGCACGGCGGCCGGGCCGTTGAGCAGGTGGCCGGTGGTCAGCATGCGGCGCAGTTCGTTTTCATCGCTCGGGGTCATCACCAGCATGCCGGGGATGCAGCGCAGGTAGGAAATATCGAAGCTGCCGGCGTGGGTCGGACCGTCTTCGCCGACCAGGCCGGCGCGGTCGATGGCGAACAGCACGTCGAGGTGCTGCACGGCCACGTCGTGAATCAGCTGGTCATAGGCGCGCTGGAGGAAGGTGGAATAGATCGCCACCACCGGCTTGGCGCCATCGCAGGCCATGCCGGCGGCCAGGGTCACCGCGTGCTGTTCGGCGATGGCCACATCGAAATAGCGCTCGGGATAGCGTTCGCTGAACGCCACCAGATCGGAGCCTTCCTTCATCGCCGGGGTGATGCCGACCAGACGCGGGTCTGTCGCGGCCATATCGCACAGCCACTGGCCGAATACGCTGGAGTATTTCGGCCCGCTGGCTTGCTTGGGAGTGGCCGGCGCGTTGATCGGCTCCAGCTTGGTAATCGCGTGGTAGCCGATCGGGTCGGCTTCGGCCGGGGCGAAGCCCTTGCCCTTCTTGGTCACCACATGGAGAAACTGCGGGCCATCGAGGTCGCGCATATTGCGCAGGGTGGCGAGCAGGGTCGGCAGATCATGGCCGTCGATCGGGCCGATATAGTTCCAACCCAGCTCCTCGAACAGGGTGCCGGGCACCAGCATGCCCTTGGCGTGTTCTTCGGTCTTGCGCGCGATCTCCCAGGCGCCTGGCAGGCGCGAGAGGATCTTCTTGCTGCCCTCGCGCATGCTGGCGTAGGTGCGGCTGGAGAGGATCTTGGCCAGGTAGTTGGACAGACCGCCAACGTTCTTGGAGATCGACATATCGTTGTCGTTGAGGATCACCAGCATATTGGCGTTGACGTCGCTGGCGTGGTTCAGCGCCTCGAAGGCCATGCCGGCGGTCAGTGCGCCGTCGCCAATCACCGCGACGCTCTTGCGTTTGCTGCCTTGAATGCGCGCAGCGATGGCCATGCCGAGGGCGGCGCTGATGCTGGTGCTGGAGTGGCCAACGCCAAAGGTGTCGTACTCGCTTTCCGAGCGGCGCGGGAAGGCGGCGATACCGTCCTTCTGCCGTAGGCTGCCCATCTGTTCGCGGCGGCCAGTGAGGGTCTTGTGCGGATAGGCCTGATGGCCGACATCCCACACCAGGCGATCATCCGGGGTGTCGAAGACGTAATGCAGGGCCACGGTCAGCTCGATCACCCCGAGGCCCGCGCCGAAATGCCCGCCCGTCTGCCCGACCGTATACAACAGGTACTGACGCAGCTCGTCGGCCAGAGTTTCCAGCTCGGCTTCGCCCAGGCGGCGTAGCTCGTCCGGCGTATTGGCGCGGTCTAGAAGGGGCGTCAGCGGGCGCTCACGGGGAATCTCGTGGAAGGTCGTCGGCATCAGGCAGATCGTTATAGGTGTAAAAGATGCGGCAGTTTACCTGATGCTAGGAAAACAGCCCAATGCGCAGTAATCCGATGCAGTTGTGATGCGCTTTGCAGTTTTCTCGCGTTGCTGCCTTTGTCTTTCAGGCGTTTGTTGCCAACGCCTGGGGCTTGCATCAAGAATCGCGCACCACCCCGCTTCAGGGGCAAGGAATAATCTCGACAAGGAGCCGTCATGTTTCAGCGTTGCGCTGTGCTTTCTGCATTTTCCCTCTGCCTGCTCGCCGGTAGCATTCAGGCGGCTAACAAGGCCGATGTTCTTATCCAGTCGCTTTCCGCTGATCAGCGTCGACGTCAACGTACGAGATGCCAAGAGCGGCGCGCCGATCAGTGGCCTGCTCCCGGCAGATTTTGTGGTGATGGAAGACCTCAAACCGAGCGATGTCCTGAGTGTGGAGAGTGTGGCGCCCATCTCGGCCGATACTCGCGGTGTTGATTTCGTCTTCGTCTTCGTCTTCGATGACACCGGCAGTATGGCCGAGGAGATCGATGGGCTGATCCAGCGTACTCTGGAGTTCGCCAATATCGTGCAGGCGTCCGGTTTCGACTATCGTTTCGCGCTGGTCTCGTTTGGTGACGAGCTGAACAGCAAGGTGGACTTCACGACATCTGCGGACGACTTCAAGCGCTCGGTTACCGCACTGAGTGCAGATGGCGGTGGGGACGAGCCAGAGAACGCACTGGATGCGCTGCACTATGCCGCTACCGAATTCAGCCATGATCCTGAGCGGCGCAAGGTATTCATCCTGATTACCGATGCGCCTTTTCACAGTGCTGACAATGTGACGGCTCGCACCGCTAATGATGTTCTGGCCGATCTGGACAAACTGGATGCGGTACTCAATGTGGTCGGCCCCAATCTGGACGAATACCGCTGGTTGGCCGATAGCCGTGCTGGCAGCTTTTACGACAAGGATTCCGGGCAATTCAAGCGCGTCATCGAGCAGATCGCCGGCGGTTCCGCAAGCAACTATCGCTTGACCCTACGCTCCAGCCGCCCGGACTTCGACAACACCTGGCGTGCCTTGGACGTCGAGGTCAAGGGGGCGGCAGAAGGGCGTGGCGTGTCGCAGTATCAGGCGCCTAGCTGGGTCACGGCGTCTTCGCGTGCCGATGCCGGACGTGGCATCGATAGCCGCTTCGCACCGCACAATCTGGTCGATGGCAATTCTGCCAGCTCCTGGGCCGAAGGCATCACCGGCAGTGGTGTTGGCGAGTGGGCGGCACTCAACTTCAGCGTTCCGGTGAAGATCGACAGGTTCGCCCTGAGCCTTCCGCAAGGCAGTTCGGTGCAGAAGGTCGGCGTGTTGATCAATGACGATGCCAAGCGTTTCTATGTCCTCGAAGTGGGCAAGTCTCGGCAGGTCTTCACGTTGCCTGAGGCTATCGAGGTTTCGCGCTTCAAGGTGGTACTGGAGGCGGCAGATGCGGGTGAGAATGGCTTGGCTGAAATTGAACTGTTCAGTGGCGACAAGCTGATCGCGCCCATCGCCAGGGCGCATGACATCCTTCGGACGGCAAAGCTGGCGCTGGAGCAGAACCGTCAGGGCGAAAAGCTCTATCACGAGAAGAAATACGACGATGCGGTGTTCTACTACCGCGAGGCTTTGAAGAACGACCCCACCTATGCCCAGGCATATAGCAATCTGGGACTGGCCTTCCAGCGTCAGAACAAGCTGGCAGATGCGATATGGGCCAACCGTCAGGCCATCGCCTTTGCCCGTGGCAGCTCGCGTTCTACCGTTCTGGCCAGCTCCTACTACAACATCGCCCGTATCTTCGAAGCGCAGCATCAATACGAGCAGGCCTTGCAGAACTTCATCTGGGCCAAGAGCAACAAGGAGAACAAGGTTTACGATACGGCCATCACTCGCATGCGTGAACGCTTGGGGCGTTGATCATGGGGGCTTCGATCAAGACCCTCGGCCGAGGGCTCGGGTTGTTGTACCTGAGCCTTTCGCTCGGTGCCTGGGCGGCCGGGCCTGAGCGAGTGGCAAGCTACGACCGCAGTCTGTGGCCCGAAGCCATCGACAGCGCGGCGCGTTTTGATGCTGCATCGCGTCAGGAAATCCTTGTCTTCGTGCGGGTTATGCAGCGCACATCCGCTGGATGGCCGCGATGCACTGATCAGCT
Organism: Pseudomonas anguilliseptica; assembly: GCF_900105355.1. Classification (NCBI taxonomy): domain Bacteria; kingdom Pseudomonadati; phylum Pseudomonadota; class Gammaproteobacteria; order Pseudomonadales; family Pseudomonadaceae; genus Pseudomonas; species Pseudomonas anguilliseptica. The sequence continues at coordinate 934,706 of NZ_FNSC01000001.1, read as the reverse complement.
TTACCGGCGTGAAGAATCCCAACGTGGGTTCTGTACAGCGCTGGCTCGAGCAGAGTCGCCAGCGTTTGCTGGAAAATTATCGTGCGGCGGGTGCCACGGCCGATGACTGGGCCGCATTGCTTGCAGCGGCTGCCCAGCCCGTCTCGACGCCTGGCGATGTACGTTGGCAGGTTGCAGCGGAGCGCTTCCATGCCACCTACCTCTATGAGCAGGTGCGCCTGGCCGCATTGTTTCCAGCGATTACCAGCGAGATCGACCGGCTGGACGAGCGTGAGCTGACAGGCAATGAACTGGCGGATCGTCAGTTCATCCTGAGCTTCGACGACGGCCCATCGGCCAATCAGGAGACCGAGCACTTACAGCAATGGCTACAGACTGAGGGTATCGGTGCTTTCTTCTTTGTGCTTGGGGAAAATCTGCAGCGCCGCGCAGCAGAGCAACCGTTGCAGAACCTGACCCCGCTGTACGCGGGGCAATGCCTGGCGTCGCACGGCTATCGCCATGTGGCGCATCAGAAGCTCGCGCAGTGGCAGGACTCGCTGGAGCGAACCCGAGATTTGATCGTCCAGGTTCAGCCTGATGCCCCTGAGCTGGGGCTGTGGTTTCGCCCCCCCCCCCCCCCCCCCCCCCCCCTATGGCCAGCGTAACCCGGAGTTGGTGGCTTACCTCAAGAGCCATGACGGGCGTGTCGTATTGTGGAACATCGACTCTCAGGACTGGAACGCCAAGATGCAGCCCGCGGCGATGCAGGATCGCCTGATGACGCTGATGCTGTTGTGGCGCAAGGGCATCGTGTTGTTCCACGACATCCACCCCAAGGCTCGCCAGATTTTGCCTGAGTTGCATCAGTTCATGCGCAGTAGTGGGGTGATGTTGGAGGACTGTCATGCCTTGCTCGGGGCTGCAGGCCTTCGCTGAGTGGTATTCAGTTGGCGGAGTAATGCCGGCTTAGAAACCCCAGCAGTAGTTCGCTGACCTGTACGCCGCATTCGGTCTGCAACCAGTGGCCGGAACCGGGCAGGTCGTGGCGCTCCAGGTGCAGGCTGCGGCCAATGTCTTCGTCCAGCCCTGCCTAGGCCGCCCGGCTGCCAGAAATACAGGATGTAGTGGACGCGGCCGGCGTAGGCCTTGCGCATAATCTCGATGGCCGGACGTTTCGGTAGGCCGTCGAAGGGCACCGAGCGCCTTAACCCGCTGCGGCTTCAGTCGCGCCAGGTTCTAGGCCGTCATGACCGGCCGCCGCCACCTCGAGCTGCGGATGTCAGCGTACCAGCATTCGGGAAGACCTTGCAGCAGCCACACCGGCTTGCCGTGCTCGGGGCCTGCGCTGTGAGGCTGAGCTCGATGCCACGACGAGCAGGCGATGGCCGAGGTGCATGGGGCGCGGCTCCGAAATTGCGAAGCGCTCATCTTAGGGTGCTTGGCTGTCGGGTGAAGCAATCTTCATGGGCTGAGCGGGCAGGTATTGATGGCGCTGCTGGGCTAGCTGCGCCGTTCGACGATATAGCGCGCCAGATCACGCAGCGGCTCGGCGGCCTGGTCGAATGGGCGCAGGGCGTGCAGGGCCTGGTCGCGTAGCTCCAGGGCGTAGGTCTTGGCGGCGTCGAGGCCGAGCAGGGCAGGGTAGGTGGGTTTGTCGTTGGCCTGGTCCTTGCCCTGGGTCTTGCCCAGTGTGGTGGTGTCGCTTTCCACGTCGAGGATGTCGTCTTGTACCTGGAACGCCAGGCCGACAGCCCGCGCATAGGTGTGCAGGGCTTTTAGTGCGTGGTCATCGGCCTTGCCACTGGCCAATGCGCCGAGCTGCACACTGGCTTCGATCAATGCGCCGGTCTTGTGTCGATGCATGATTTCCAAGGCGTTCTGGTCGAGAGTCTGACCGACGGAGCCGAGGTCGATGGCCTGTCCGCCGACCATGCCGGCCGGGCCAGCAGCGCGCGCCAGGGTGCTGAGCATGGCCAGACGCAACTCGGCGTCATGCGGGTTGTGTGTGGCATCGCTGAGCACTTCAAACGCCAGGCTCTGCAGGCCGTCACCGGCGAGAATCGCACAGGCTTCATCGAAGGCTATGTGGGTAGTCGGCTGGCCGCGGCGCAGGTCGTCATCGTCCATTGCCGGCAGGTCATCATGCGCCAGGGAATAGGCGTGGATCAGCTCCACTGCGCAGGCCGCCGCGTTGGCCCGCTCAGGTTCGCCTCCGAGGGCTTCGCAGGCTGCGTAGGCGAGCAGCGGGCGCACCCGTTTGCCGCCATTGAACAGGCTGTAGCGCATGGCGGCGTAAAGACGTTCCAGTTCCGGACGTGGGCTGCTCAGGAGGTTTTCCAGGGCGGCATCGACGCGGCGTTGGCAGCTGCTCTGGTAGGCCGCAATCATGCCTGCTGGTCCGCGTCGAAGGGAGCTTCCTCCAGCTCGCCGTCGCGCTCCATGAGGATCTGCACTTTCTGTTCGGCCTGAGCCAGGGCAGTCTGGCAATCGCGGGTCAGGCGCACGCCCTGTTCGAAGGCGGTCAGCGAGTCTTCCAGCGACAGCTCGCCGTTTTCCAGACGCTCGACCAGGTTCTGCAGATCGGTCAGGGATCGCTCGAAGTCGAGCGTGGCTTTTTTGCGGGCGGCCATGGCGGATATCTCGGGGTAGATCGGGGAATCGGAACCGGCGCGACACTAGCAGAGCCATGCCGTGCGGGCAAATCAGCAGGCGCTTTCTGGGCTTGTGAGGCTTTAGCCGCGACATCCGTTCGCCGCTAAAGCGCCTCCCACAGGCTTGCTGGTCTGTTCAGGCGTCAGCCGATCACGCCATAACCGCGTGCCATCAGCACCGCCAGTAATGGGATGGCCAGTAGCAGCAACAGTTCCAGGCGAATCACCATGATCACCATCCGCGCCTTGGCGGGGCTGACCTGCGGCACTTCGCCAGCCTTGAGGCTGTTGCGCCAGTTGAGGAAGACGAAGGTCGGCACCACGGAGATCAGCCCGACCAGGATAAACAGGCCGACTTTGGCGTGAAACAGGCTGTTGCCCAGGTAGTAGTCCAGGCCCTTGCCGTACCAGAGCACCCGCGCCAGACCGGTGAACAGCACCAGGCCTGCGCTGATGCCGTAGGCGATGTCGGTGATGATCAGGCTGCGCGCGCGGCGCAGGTCCAGCGGCAGTTTGAATTGCACATGCTCGATGCTGAGCAGGGCGAACAGCAGGAAGATCGACAGGTAATGCAGGTAGGCAGCAAGCGCTTGGCCCATAGGGTTTCCCTTGTCTGGTGTGGAGGGTCAGTTGGCGAGTTCGACTCGGTTGCGGCCATTGCCCTTGGCCTGATGCAGCGCCTGGTCGGCGCGGTTCATGGTGGCGGGTGGTGGTTCCTGGGGGCTGCGCCGATGCTGATGGTCAGGTTGAGCTGCAGCTCGTCGATGCTCATCGGCTCCTTGTTCAGGGCGCTGCGAATGCGCTCGGCGATCAGCAGCAATTCATGCTGGTCGTGCACCTGCAGCAGCACCACGAACTCCTCGCCGCCGCTGCGCGTCACTACATCCTGCGGGCGTACGGCGGCGCTGATGCGCCGGGCGGTTTCCCACAGCACCTGATCGCCAGCGGCGTGGCCGTGGTTGTCGTTGACCTTCTTGAAGTAATCCAGGTCGCAGAACAGCACGCCGAGCTGCAAGCCCAGGTCGTCGGCCTGTGCCTGCTGCCTGGGCAGAAAGTGGTTGAGGCCGGCGCGGTTCCATAGCTGGGTCAGCGGGTCGAGCATGGTCTTGCGCTGTTCACGGCTCAGCGCCGCGCGCAGCTGCGCGGTCTGCTCGCTGACGTGGCGCAGCTTCAGGTAGCCCTCGACCAAGGGTCGCCATGTCGATAAACAGGCGCACCTGCTTGCCCGTCAGCTGCCGTGGGGCCGGGTCGATCAGGCACAGGGTGCCCAGCGGCTGGCCTTCCTGGGAAAACAGCGGTTGCCCGGCATAGAAACGGATCTGCGGATTGTTGATCACCACCGGGTTGTCGTGAAAACGCAGATCGTTATGGGTGTCTTCGACGATCAGTGGCTGGGTGCCGAGAATCGCGTGGGCGCAGAAGGAGATGGTCCGTGGAGTTTCGCTGATCTCCAGGCCGATGCGCGATTTGAACCACTGGCGGTCATGGTCGATCAGGCTGATCAGCACGGTTTTTACCGCGAAGACTTCGCGCACCACCCGCACCAGGGTATCCAGATAGGGGTCGGCAGGGGTATCGATCAACTCGTTGTCATCGAGGATCTGCTGGCGCAAGACTTCATCGCAGGGCATTTCAGGGCTGAGCATAAGGGGCTCCTGATTGGCTAGGGGCGAACCAGTGGTCGGCACGGGTCAGGCGGTAAGCATAGCCACCCAGGCACAGGCTGCGCAGTCCCATAAAGCTCAGGAAGGCCAGCCACAAGCCCTGATTGCCCAGTGGCTGCAGGGCCCAGGCCAGCGGCAGACTGAGCAGCAGGGCCAGCAGCATGGCATCGCGCATCTCGCGGGCGCGGGTGGCACCGATAAACAGACCGTCGAGCAGGTAGCTCCAGACTGCGATCAGCGGCAGCAGGGCGAGGTACGGTAGGTAGACGAATGCGGTTTCGCGCACCGCCGCGATATTGGTCTGCAGACTGATAAACCAGTGCCCGCCGAGTAGAAAGAACAGCGCAAAACCCAGGCTGGCGAACAGCGACCAGCCGCCGGCGACAATCAGCGTGCGGCGCAGCGCGCTGCGATCACGGGCGCCCAAGGCATGTCCGCATAGCGCCTCCAGTGCGTGGGCCAGGCCATCGAGGGCATGGGCGGCGAGGAGCAGGCCGTTGAGCAGCAGGGCGTTGGCTGCCACGGTGGCATCGCCCAGGCGGGTGCCTTGTACGGTGATCAGAAAGAACACCGCCTGCAGTGCCAGGGTGCGAATAAAGATGTCGCGGTTTACCGCCAGTAGCGGTCGCCAGTTCAGCCAGCGGCTTAGCGCTGCCCAGTCCAGCGTGCCGGCATAGGCACGCAAGGCGCGGCGGGCCAGGTACAGACCGAGCAGCGCACCGCTCCATTCGGCAATCACCGAGGCCCAGGCCGCGCCGGCCACGCCCCAGTGCAGGCCGAGGACAAACAGCAGATCGAGGGCAACATTCAGCAGATTGGTGGTCAGCAGAATGGCCAGCGGCCCGCGCGCGTTCTGCGTACCCAGCAGCCAGCCAACCAGGGCATAGGTGGCCAGCGCTGCGGGTAGCCCGAGCAGGCGGATATACAGATAGCTACGCGCCATCTCATCGAGTTGCGCCGAGGGCTGCATCAACGCTAATGCGGCGCTGCTCAAGGGGATGGCCAGGCTGATCAAAACGAACGCCAGCAGCACGCCGAGCAGCAAGCCCTGCAGCAGCACCTGACGTAGCGCGCCGCCATCAGCGCGGCCCGCCGCCTGGGCGCTGAAACCGGTGGTGCCCATGCGCAGAAATCCCACTGCCCAGGTCAGCAGGGTGTACAGGCTGCCGCCTACGGCCACGGCGGCCAATTGGTGGGCGTGCGGTAGATGGCCGATCACCGCACTGTCGACCAGCGCCACCAGCGGCACCGAAAGGTTGCAGAGGATCATTGGCGCAGCCAGTGCCCACACCCGTTTATGGGTAGGCGTGTGCTGCCAGGCATCGCGTATGGCGTTTAACAAGTGTGCTCTCAAACTTGATTGGCGATGGTTGCAACGAAATGCGCGGGCGCATGTCACAGGCGGGTTATTAAACACTGATCGACTGGCGTGCGCTGCCCAGCAATTTTGCAGCTGCACACTTAGTGGTCGGTTAGCGCCTCGACTATAGTGTCAGGCCTCAGCACCTACCCTTGTTGGAGCCCGCAATGCCGAAGAATGGACTGCTTCTGGCACTTGTCCTGAGCCTGCTCAGCGCCTGTGATTCATCCACCTCTGGGCCCGCCGAAGTAACGGCGACCCAAGCCACCCCTGTCAGCAGCGAGACGGCCAAACCGACGGTTGACCGCAAGGCGCTGGCCGAGCGATACGCCGGCCGCGAACTGACGGTGGTGGATGTCTCGGAAGTGCAGCTCGAAGGCGCCAGCACGCTGTCGATCAGCTTCTCGGTGCCGCTTGATCCCGAGCAGAAGCTCGCCGAGCGCATGCACCTGGTCGATAGCAAAAGCGGCAAGGTCGACGGTGCCTGGGAACTGAGCGACAACCTGATGGAGGTGCGCCTGCGCCATCTGGAGCCGCAGCGCAAGCTGGTGCTGACGGTGGATTCCGGGTTGCTCGGGCTGAATGGCAAAAGCCTCGCCGCCGAGCAGGTTACCCGCCTGGAAACCCGCGACCTGCAAGCCAGCGTCGGCTTCGCCAGCCGTGGCTCCTTGCTGCCCACGCGCCTCGCCGAAGGCCTGCCGGTAATCGCGCTGAACGTGGACAAGATCAATGTCGAGTTCTTCCGCATCAAGCCCGAGTCGCTACCGGCCTTCCTTAACCGCTGGGGCCGCTCGAGCAATCTGGATAACTGGGAAGCCCGCAGTCTGCTGCCGATGGCGGACCTGGTCTATGGCGGCCGCTTTGACCTGAACCCGGCGCGCAATACCCGCGAAACCCTGCTGCTGCCAATTGCTGGCCTGGAGCCGTTCAAGCAGCCCGGCGTGTACCTGGCGGTGATGCGTGAAGCCGGCAGCTACAACTATTCGCAGCCGGCCACGCTGTTCACCCTGAGTGATATAGGTCTGTCCGTACGGCGTTATCAGAACCGTATCGATGTGTTCACCCAGGCCCTGGCCGGGGGGGCAGCGCTGGGTGATGTGCGCCTGGAAATCCTCAACGCAGAAGGCCAGGTGCTGGCCGAAGGCAAAACCGATGGTGCCGGCCATGGTGAACTGCCGCTGCCGCCCAAGGCCGAAGTGCTGCTGGCCCACCAGGGTGAACAGACCAGCCTGCTGCGCCTGAACACCGCGGCGCTGGACCTGGCTGAATTCGACATTGCCGGGCCTGTCGCCCACCCGTTGCAGTTCTTCGTATTTGGCCCGCGTGATCTTTATCGCCCGGGCGAGACCGTGCTGCTCAACGGCCTGCTGCGCGATGCCGATGGCCGCGCGGTAAAAGCCCAGCCGGTAAATGTCGAAGTGCGCCGTCCGGATGAGCAGGTCAGCCGCAAGTTCGTCTGGCAGGCCGATGACGCCGGTTTGTATCAGTACCAGCTGCAACTGGCCGATGAAGCGCCGACCGGGCGCTGGCAGCTGCTGTTCGACCTCGGCGATGGTCGCCAGCAGCTGTATGAGTTCTCTGTGGAAGACTTCCTGCCGGAACGTATGGCGCTGGAACTCAAGGGCAGTGAAGAGCCCTATACACCTGCGGAGAACGCCCAGTTCGAGGTCACCGGACGCTATCTGTATGGCGCCCCGGCAGCCGGCAATCGCCTCAGCGGGCAACTCTATGTCCGTCCGCTGCGTGAGGCGGTGGCCAGCCTGCCGGGCTATCAGTTCGGTTCGGTTACCGAAGAAGAGCTGAGCGAGGACATCGAGCTGGATGAAACCAGCCTGGACGAGCAGGGCAAGGCCAGCCTGGATATCGAGAGCCGCTGGGCCGATGCCAAATCGCCGCTGCGTCTGATTCTGCAAGCCAGCCTGCAGGAGTCCGGTGGTCGGGCGATTACCCGGCGGGTTGTTCAGCCGGTGTGGCCGGCCGAGCGTCTGCCAGGTGTGCGCGGGCTGTTTGACGGCGAAGAAGTGGACGCCGACAGCCTGGCCGAGTTCGAAGTGCTGGTGGCCGATGCCGAGGGCAACAAGCTGGCAGCCGATCAGCTCAGCGTGCGCCTGATCCGTGAGCGCCGCGACTATTTCTGGAACTTCTCCGAGAGCGATGGCTGGAGCCATAACTACACCGAGAAATTCCTCACCCTTAACGAAGAAAACCTCAAGGTCGCTGCCGGCGGTACTGCCAAGATCAGTTTCCCGGTGGAGTGGGGCCCGTATCGCATCGAGGTAATCGACGGCCAGACCGGCCTGCTCAGCAGCATGCGCTTCTGGGCCGGCTACCGCTGGCAGGACAACGCCGACGGCGGCGCCGTGCGCCCGGATCAGGTCAAACTGGCGCTGGATAAACCGGCTTACGTCGATGGCGACACCGCCCAGGTCACCGTCACCCCGCCTGCTGCGGGCAAGGGCTACCTGATGGTGGAATCCAGCGAAGGACCGCTGTGGTGGCAGGAAATCGAAGTGCCGGCCGAGGGCAAGAGCTTCGATATCCCGATTGCCAAGGACTGGGCACGCCATGACCTGTATGTCAGCGCCCTGGTGATCCGTCCCGGCGAGCGCAAGAGCAATGCCACGCCAAAACGTGCGGTCGGCCTGCTGCACCTGCCGCTGGAACGTGCGCCGCGCAAACTGGCGCTGACCCTCACCGTTGCGGAAAAGATGCGCCCCAATCAGCCTCTGAAGGTCAAGGTGCAGGCGCGCAACGCCGACGGCAGCATCCCGAAACAGGCGCAGGTGCTGGTGGCCGCCGTGGATGTCGGCATTCTCAATATCACCGAGTACGCCACGCCCGATCCATTCGCCAACTTCTTTGGCCGTAAGGCCTACGGCGCGGATCAGCTGGATATCTACGGGCAACTGATCGAGGCAGGGCAAGGTCGGGTGGCCAAACTGGCCTTCGGTGGTGACGCGGCGCTGGCCGGTGGCGGCAAGCGGCCGGATACCAGCGTGCTGATCGTCGCCCTGCAGAGTGAGCCGCTGAAGCTGAATGAGCAGGGTGAAGGCGAAGTCAGCCTGGCTATCCCCGACTTCAACGGCGAACTACGGCTGATGGCGCAAGCCTGGACCGATGAGCATTACGGCATGGGCGAAGGCAAGACGGTGGTCGCTGCGCCGCTGATTGCCGAGCTATCCGCGCCACGCTTCCTCGCCGGGGGCGATGAAACCACCCTGGCCCTGGACCTGAGCAACCTGTCCGGGCGTGAACAGAAACTCGATGTGCAAATGAGTGCCGAAGGCCAGCTGCGTCTGGCGCAGAACCCCGGTGCAGCGGTAGCGCCAATCACCCTGGCCGATGGTCAGCGCACCATCCTGCGCATTCCGGTCACCGCCTTGGGCGGTTACGGCCAAGGGCGTGTCAAGGTTAGTGTCAACGGCCTGGCCCTGCCCGGTGAGGATCTGCCGCCGTTCAGCCGAGAGTGGACCCTGGGCATTCGCCCGGCCTACCCGGCGCAGCTGCAGCATTTCCGTGCGGTGCTAAAAGGTGACAGCTGGCTGCTGCCGGCTGATGCCCTGAGCCGTTTCGAGGCTGCCGGTCTGGAAGCACAGTTGGCGATTTCCAGCAGGCCGCCGCTGAATCTTGGCGAGCAGATTCGCGCACTCAAGGCCTATCCGTACGGCTGTCTGGAGCAGACCACCAGTGGTCTGTATCCGTCGCTGTACGCCGATGCGGCCACGCTCAAGCGCCTGGGCGTGGAAGCTGAGCCGGATGAGCAACGCAAGCGCTCCATCGAACTGGGCATCGAGCGCCTGCTGAGCATGCAGCGCTACAACGGCAGTTTCGGTCTGTGGGGCGCGGACAGTGATGAGGAATACTGGCTGACTGCCTACGTCAGCGACTTCCTCCTGCGTGCCCGCGAGCAGGGCTTCGGCGTGCCGGAAGAGGCGCTGAAAAAAGCCAACGAACGCCTGCTGCGCTACCTGCAGGAGCGTCACCTGATCGAGGTCAACTACAGCGACAACGCCAACCACAGCCGCTTTGCCGTGCAGGCCTACGCCGGTTACGTGCTGGCACGCAGCCAACAGGCGCCGCTGGGTGCCTTGCGTAGCCTGTATGAACGGCGCAGCGATGCACTGTCCGGCTTGCCGCTGGTGCACCTGGCCGTGGCGCTGCAGAAAATGGGCGATCAGCCGCGTGCCGATGAACTGCTGAGCGCCGGCCTGGCCCGTGGTCGTGAGAGCAATAACTGGCTGGCCGACTACGGCAGCCCGCTGCGCGATCAGGCGCTGATTCTGGCGCTGCTCGAAGAGCATGACCTAGCGAAAAATCGCCGTGAAGAGCGGTTGTTCAACCTGGCTGACGAAGTGGCCGGGCAGCAGTGGCTGTCGACCCAGGAACGCAATTCGCTGTACCTGGCTGGGCGCAATCTGCTGAGCAAACCAGAGCCGAGCTGGAGCGCCGCGCTGCAAAGCGGCAGCCTGGCCTTCGAACTGAGCAATGCCCAGCCGGGCCTCAAGCTCGATGGCAGTGATCTGGCGGCGCCGCTGAGCATCAGCAATTCGGCGGACAAACCGGGCGACACGCCGCTGTATCAACAGCTGACGCTGTCCGGGTACCCGCGTCAGGCCCCTGCAGCCGGTGGCGAGAATCTCAGCATCTACCGCGAGTACCTGGGCATGGATGGCCAGCCGCTGGATCTGAGCAATCTGCAGAGTGGCGAGCTGGTGCTGGTGCACCTGGCCGTATCCGCCAAGCAGCGCGTACCGGATGCCCTGGTGGTCGACCTGTTGCCGGCGGGCCTGGAGCTGGAAAACCAGAACCTGGCGAAAAGTTCGGCCAGCCTGGACGATGCCAGCAGTGCAGTGAAAGCGTGGCGTGAGTCGATGCAGAATGCGGCGCTCAAGCATCAAGAGTTCCGGGGGGATCGCTACGTCGCGGCGCTGGATGTAAACGGCTACGACACCACCCATCTGCTGTACCTGGCCCGCGCCGTTACCCCTGGCAGCTACCGCGTGCCGCCACCGCAAGTGGAGTCGATGTACCGGCCGAACTGGCAGGCCCTGGGTACCACGCCAGGGCGTCTGGTAGTTAAGGAGCGCTAGAACCAGTCTCGGATCTGCTGCGCGTCGGCGATATTGCGTTAAAAATGGCCTCGGAATGCTCATTTACAGCACGTAAACTCCGCTTCCTCGGCCATTTTTGCCTTGTCTCGCTCTAGCTCGCGAGATCCGAAACAGGTTCTTAGAACGCACAAGGCCCGCCAAATTGGCGGGCCTTGTTGTTTCGCCTGAGTGACTTAGCTGATCAGACCGCTCAGCAGCCACAATCCGAGCACCAGCCAGATCACCCCGGCAATTATCGAGCGGCGGATAAAGGCGCGTACGGCCAGGTACAGCAGCCACAGACCGGCCAGCAGAACCACGATGCTGAGCAATGATGGCGTCACCCCCAAGGCCTTGGACATGCCTGTGATAAAGCTGCTGACCGCGCCGCCGAGCATGCCGAAGAAGCCGCTCAAGCCTTCGACGATAAAGCGGATCACCGAGCCAACCGCCTCGCCCAGGGATTCAAAAAAACCTTCTACACCCATAGTTCTCGTTCCACTCGACTCTGCGTTGATTGCTGCTGCGCGCCAGTGTGCCAGTCATTGGGCGGAATGACAGCGCTACAGAGCATGACCTGCCAGCGCCGGGCATAGAAAAGCCCCTGCCTCAGCGAGACAGGGGCTTGTGGTGTAGCCCGTTTCAGTTCAGCAGGGTTGGACAGCTGACACCCACTGCAGCAAAGGCGGCAATGGCATCGGCAGAGCCATAGCTGCGGTTCTGCGCCGACTGGATCACGCCGCAGGCGCCGCGGTTGAAGTCGCTGGTTTCCGTCCAATAGAAACGGTTGGCGTCGACAAACACTTCAAACGCTTTGCGGGTATTCCAGCCGATTTTCTGGCTGAGCAGGTAGAACGCGCGGTTATACACCCCGCTTGAGTGGTGGACATCCATACCGGCACGGTACTTGTCGGCGTGGTCAATGGAGCGGCCATCACGGCTGGGTTGGTCCATATAGCGCAAGGCGCCGTCACCTTTGAAGATGTCGTAGCCGACCTTCCAGTCATTCTTGCCTTTCATAAAGTATTCGGCCGCTTCGCCAGCCATATCGGAGAACGCCTCATTGATGCCGCCGGACTGGTTGCTGTAGACCAATCCCGAATGCAGCTCGGTAAAGCCATGGCTGACTTCGTGGGCGGAAACGTCCAGCGATACCAATGGGTAGAAGCGATTGCGACCATCGCCGAAGGTCATCGCTTGACCGTCCCAGAAGGCATTTTCATAGCCGTTGCCGTAATGCACTTTCATATACAGCTTGCGGTTGAGCAGCGGGCGCAGGCCGCCAAACCAGTTGCCATACATCTGGAACACCACGTTGCCGAAATAGTGCGCGTCGTTCAGCGGCGAGAACGCGCCGTTGATGCTCTTGAAGTCGTTGAACGAACAGGCGAACTGGAAGGGCGTGGTGCTGCTGTTGTTCAGGCTGTGGTTGAGGTTGACGGTGATGACATTGCCGCTGTTCATCTGGCACTTGTTGTTGACCGACAGATGTCCGTAGTCCGTGCCATACAAGTAGCGGCCACTTTTCAGGTTACCGCCTGGGCCGGTTGCCTGCGCGTGATTGAGGCCTTCCCATTGATCGAGCAGCTCGCCGCTGTTGGCTTCGATCATAAAAAACGGGCGTGAGGGTTTGGCCCCAGGGACAAAGAACGACACCACGTATGCCAGCTGTGCGCGCTGCTGCGCATCGAGCCGCACAACCAGTTCGCTCTGTTCGTTCTCGCTCGGCAGGCCGCTGGCTTTCAGGCTTTTGGCCATTTCCAGGGCTTGTTTGGCGCTGAGCGTTGGCGTTGCATCGCGTACCAGGTCGCTGCTGATGTCACTCACCAGGCGGCCGCTGCGCAGGGGCTGGCTACCGTCGGTAAACTCGGTGATGGCTTCGCCCCACACCCGGATGCCCTTATAGAACTGCTGGTAGCGCACGACCTGGGCACCACCAGGCAGCTGTGCACTCAGGGTGGCGTTCAGCTCATCCGGCTGCAGCCCAAGGTCATCATGGATGTCGCCGGCGCCGGCTATACCGGGGCGGGTTGGCAGGGTTGAGAGATCAATCAGTTCTGCGGCGAAGGTGCCGGCGGGGGAAACCAGTGCGGCGAGTAGCAAGGTTTTCGGGAAGATCTTCCTATGCATTGATGTAGCTCCATTGGGAAGCGGAGGATGGCTCCGTGAATAGCCCGTTGCCTTATGGCGATAACGGCTTTTCACTGTTTTCGGTGCGGCGGGTAGCCAAGCGTTAACAGCGAACCCAAGGTATAGGCGTCAAAAATACGAATATCAAAAAATGACGCAAAAAGATAACAATGGGCGCAAACAGCTCTAGCGCGGTACTTTTGCTCGTATGTTCTGGCGGATATGGCCTGTTCTTCCCGGGTGTTGTGCATCTGCGCGTTAGGTCGCGAGTTGCCAGCGGTGGCCAGAAATATTGGGCGTTGCCGCGTATAGTGCGGCGCTTCAGGGATGTGTGTTGAGAGAGGCGCTATGCGTTCTGGGCAGGGTCGGTTGATAGCAGCGCGCGCGGTCGTGCTGAGGTGTTTGCGCCGTCCCTGGCTGGCTATTGCGCTGTGCCTGCTGCTGATTCTGCTAGTGGCCGACCGGCTTTTTCCACTGCCTTTGCCAGGCGATGATCTGGCCCGCGTGGTGCTGGCCGAGGACGGTGCGCCGCTGTGGCGTTTTGCTGACCATGACGGCGTGTGGCGTTATCCGGTCACCCCCAGTGAGGTGTCACCCTATTACCTGGAAGCGCTGCTGACCTATGAGGATCGCTGGTTTTATCAGCACCCTGGGGTCAACCCGCTGGCGCTGGGCCGCGCGGCCTGGCAGAACCTCAGTGGCGGGCGCGTGCTCTCGGGCGGCAGCACGCTGTCGATGCAGGTAGCGCGCCTGCTCGATCCGCATGCGCGCAGTTACAGCGGCAAGCTCAAGCAACTGTGGCGCACGCTGCAGCTGGAGTGGCACCTGTCCAAGGATGAAGTCCTCACCCTTTACCTCAACCGCGCGCCGTTTGGCGGCACGCTGCAGGGGGTGGCGGCCGCCAGTTGGGCTTATCTGGGTAAAGCACCGAGTCAGCTAACCCGCGCCGAAGCCGCGCTGCTCGCGGTGCTGCCGCAGGCGCCCAGCCGTTTGCGTCCGGATCGCCATCCCGGGCGGGCCCAGGCCGCGCGCGACAAAGTGCTCAAGCGTCTGGCCAGTTTCCAGGTGTGGCCGCAATCGGCGATCAATGATGCGCTGGAGGAACCAGTGCTGCTGGCGCCGCGTCAGGAACCACGCCTGGCGCCGCTGCTGGCGCGGCGGTTGAACACCCGCAGCAGTCCGCCGCTGATTCGCACCACTATCGATGCCGCCTTGCAGCGCCGCCTGGAAGACCTGCTGCTGGGTTGGCGTGCACGGCTGCCGGAGCGCACCTCGGCGGCGATTCTGGTGGTCGAGCAGCCAAGCATGGCGGTGCGTGCCTACCTGGGATCGGTGGATATCGGCGATGCCAAACGCTTTGGTCATGTCGACATGATCAACGCCGTGCGCTCGCCCGGTTCGACGCTGAAACCCTTTCTCTACGGGATGGCGCTGGATGAAGGACTGATCCATTCCGAATCGCTGTTGCAGGATGTGCCACGGCGCTATGGCGATTACCGCCCAGGCAACTTTGCCGCCGGCTTTAGCGGCGCGGTGTCGGCCAGCGAGGCGCTGGCCACCTCACTCAATCTGCCTGCCGTGCAACTGCTGGAAGCCTATGGGCCAAAGCGCTTTGCCGGAGAGCTGCGCAGCGCCGGGGTGCCCTTGCTGCTGCCGCCGCTGGCCGAACCCAACCTGGCGCTGATTCTCGGCGGGGCCGGCAGCCGGCTGGAGGAACTGGTCAGCGGTTACAGTGCCTTTGCCCGCGGCGGCATGGCCGCACGGCTGCGCTTTCAGCCGCAGGATGGCTTGCATGAGCGGCGCTTGCTGTCGGTAGGCTCGGCATGGATCGTGCGGCGCATTCTCAGCGGTCAGGCGCGTCCGGACCGTGACCCGCGTGCGCAGTTGGTGCAGCGCCCGAGCCTGGCCTGGAAGACCGGCACCAGCTATGGCTTTCGTGATGCCTGGGCGATTGGTGTGGCGCCGCGTTATCTGATTGGCATCTGGATCGGTCGCCCTGATGGCACCCCGGTGTCTGGGCAGTTTGGTCTAGCCTCGGCGGCGCCACTGCTGCTGCAGGTGCATGATCTGCTAGTCAACCGCGACAGTCAGCGCGGTATTGCCCTGCCGATTGACCCGCAGCCGGCCTCGGTCGGCGTGGCGGCGATCTGCTGGCCGCAGGGTCAACCGCTGGACAATCGTGACCCCAATTGCCGGCGCCAGCGCTTTGCCTGGACCCTTGACGGCACCACGCCACCGACCTTGCCGGCGCAGGATCAGCCTCTGGGTTTGGGGCTGCAGGAGAGCATCTGGGTGAATGCCGCTGGGCTGCGCGTGGATGCCAGTTGCCCGGGGGCGACGGCACAAAGCCTGGCCTTGTGGCCTGCGCCGCTGGAACCCTGGTTGCCGCGCCGCGAACGTCGCAGTGCGCGCTTGCCGGCGGCTGATCCGCAGTGCCCGCCGCGGCATGCGCCAGTCGTTGCACCGCTGTCGATTGTCGGCGTGCGTGAGGGGGATCATCTGCGTCGCCCGGCCGGCAGTAGCGAAGCGCTGCGCTTGCGTCTGTCTGCACTGGGCGGCAGCGGCCGGCGCTGGTGGTTTGTCGACGGTCAGCCGATTGCCGAAACCAGCGCCGATGCGCTTTTCAATCACGCCTTCGCGCGCAACGGGCAGTATCAGCTCAGTGTGCTGGACGAAAGCGGGCAGACCGCGCGTGTTGAGTTCAGCCTGTCGGACTGAAACGCGCGGCAGGGTGTCCTGGCCATGAGTGACTACGCTGTTAGGTGAAGGTTGGCACAGTCGTCTGCCGACCGGTCGCGCAGGGATATGCGATGGCGAGATATAGATACGCAGCCGCTATCTGCCTTAGTGGGCTGTTGTTCAGTGCACTGCTTATTGCGAGTGAGTGGGCCGGGCCGACACAGGCGCCGCCCGCACGCAGCGGCATGCAGGTGAGCTTTATTGCGGCGGACTTCCGCAACGGTGGGGTCGTCGGCGTATTCCGCCGCTTTGAGCGCGCGGCCAAGTTGCTGGGTTGGCGGGTGCATGCGGTGGATGGCCGTGGCGATGTGGTGGAGATCAAGCGGCTGGCCGCTGAGGTGCTTGAGCGTAACCCCGATGGCGTAGTGCTCGGTGGATTCGAGCCGGGTTACCTGGGGGAGTTGCATCAAGCCTTTCAAGACCGCGAGATCGCCTTGGTCGGTTGGCACGCCGGGGATCGGCCGGGGCCTACAGACAAGCTGTTCAGCAATATCACCAGCGACCCCCTGCAGGTGGCCGACCTGGCTGCAGAGTACGCCATGCGTGACGGCCAGATCGGTGTGGTGCTGTTCACCGACAGCCAGTTCGCCATTGCCACCGCCAAGACCCAACGCATGGTGCAACGTCTGGAAGCGTGCGCGCAGTGCAAGGTGCTGAGCGTCGAAGACCTGCCGATTGCCAGTGCCGGCAAGGGCATGGATGAGCGTGTGCGCTAGTTGCAGCGCCGCTTCGGTGCTGAGTGGAGCCATACCCTGGCAATCAACGATGTGTATTTCGACCATATCAATGTGCCGCTCAATGCCCTCGGGCGTAAGGACATTCGCAATATTTCCGCTGGCGATGGCTCGGCCAAGGCGCTGGGGCGCATCCACTCGGGGTTGTCCCAGCAGGTCGCCACCGTCGCCGAGCCGCTGGGCATGCAAGGTTGGCAGCTGGTGGATGAACTGAACCGAGCCTTTGCCGGCCAGCCGCCGAGCCTGTTTGTCACACCGCCTCTGCTGATCACCCCGCAGGTGCTGCAGGAGTCGGACGACCTCAGCATAGAACTGGACTTCAGCCATGAAGATGCTTATCTGCGGCTTTGGCGGCAGGTGGGCTGAGTTGTTCTCGGCGCTGGTTAAAGTCAGCAGCCGGCGCAGCCGATAGCGGTTATACGTCGCCGGATAATTGAGTTTGTATACAAAATTGTATTCAGCCTATGTTTTCAAATAATAACTAGAAGGTAACCTCCATGGGCTTGTGGAAACGCAGCATCCAGTGGCAGCTAATTCTCAGCATGGGCGCCGCCCTGCTCGCCAGCATTCTGATCGTGGTAGGCGTCTACTCCACAGTGGTCAATCGCCTGACCGAGCGCTTTCTGGTCGAAGAGGCCTTGCCGGCGCGGGTGCTGGCGATTCGTAACGATCTGGAGCGGGTGCTGACCGCGCCAATCACCGCCAATGCCGGGATTGCCGGCAACGCCTTTATCCAGGACTGGCTGGCGGCCGGCGAGTAGGAAGGCCAGCGCGATGCCGTGGCACGTTACCTGGAGGGCGTGCGCGAGCAGCAGAACGCCCTGACCACTTCGATTGCCGTGCTGGACAGCGGCAACTATTTCACCGGTGCGGGCCTGGCTCGGGTGATCAGCCGGAAAACCAGTGGTTCTAAAAACCGGTCGACAGCAGCCGCGACCAGGTGCTGGAAATCGACATCGACAAGGGCACGCGCCTGCCGACCCTGTTTATCAACCAGCGGATCAAGCAGGGTGGCAAAACCCTCGGCGTTTCCGGATTGGGTTTCAGCCTCAAGGCCATGTCGGAAATGATCCGCGACTTTCGTTTTGGTGAGCGCGGTCAGGTTTTTCTGATTGATGCCCAGGGCGAGGTCAGGGTGCACCCACAGGCTGACCTGAGCGGCAGTGGCCACCTCGCCGAACTGTTTGGCAAGGCGCCGGCTGACGAGCTGTTGGGCAGCGGTGGCAAGGCGGTACGCTTCGAGCGTGATGGTGAAACCTATCTGGCCGTGGCGCAGAAGCTCTCCAGTCTGGACTGGCTGTTGGTCAGCGAGGTGCCGGAAGCGGAAATCTATGCCGAGGCTCGCCAGGCGCTGCTGATGACCAGCGCTATCGGGGTAGGCGTGGCCTTGCTGTTCCTCGGTTTGGTGGTGCTACTGGCGCGTGGTTTGGTCCGGCCGATTCGTCAGGTGACCGCTGCACTGGTGGAGATTGGCGGTGGCGGCGGCGATCTGACCCGTCGTCTGGATGAGTCCCGCGAGGATGAACTGGGCGATCTGGCCCGGGGCTTCAACCGCTTTATCGGTGGTCAGCGCAGCCTGATCAGCGATGTGCTGGCTACCAGTGAGCGTTTGCGCGCGTCGGTCAGTCAGGTGGCGCAGGTGGTCGACAACACCGCCGGGCGCTCCAGTCAGCAACAGGAAATGACCGATATGGTCGCCACTGCGGTGCACGAGATGGGCCTGACCGTGCAGGAAATCGCCCGGAATGCCAGCAGTGCTGCACATGCCTCGCCGTCGGCGCGTGATGAAGCGCAGCAGGCGCGCAAGGTGGTTGGCCAGTCGATCAGCCATATCGAGAGTATGTCCGCCGATATCGGCGGTGCGGCGGCGGTCAGCGAGCTGGCCGAGCAGGTGGCCTCGATTGATCAGGTGCTGGCGGTGATCCGCGGAATCTCCGAGCAGACCAACCTGTTGGCACTCAACGCCGCCATCGAAGCGGCACGCACCGGTGAAATGGGCCGTGGTTTTGCCGTGGTAGCCGACGAAGTGCGCACCCTGGCCAGCCGCACGCAAAGCTCGACCGATGAAATCCAGCAGATGATTCAGCGCCTTAAGCAGGGCGCGGAAACGGCCGTGAGTTCCATGCATGCCGGCCAGCGTGCCACGGGCACTGGCGTCGAAGCGAGTCAGCGGCCGGGGCAATCGCTTAGGGATGGTCTGAAAAAGACTTCCTGATTTTGGCAAAATATCCGCACTCCACCCGCCGAGTTTTCCGATGAAGCAGATGACCTTCGCCGACGCCGAGTACGCCGGCAAGCGCAAGCAGACCCGCAAAGAATTGTTCCTGATCGAGATGGATCGGGTAGTGCCATGGAAAGGGTTGATCGCTTTGATCGAGCCGCATTATCCAAAGGGTGAAGGCGGCCGACCGTCCTATCCGCTGATGGCGATGCTGCGAGTGCATCTGATGCAAAACTGGTTCGGTTACAGCGATCCGGCGATGGAAGAGGCGCTGTACGAGACCACCATCCTACGCCAGTTTGCCGGGCTGACTCTGGAGCGCATTCCTGACGAAACCACCATCCTCAACTTCCGCCGCTTGCTGGAAAAACACGAACTGGCTGCCGGCATCCTGGCCGTGATCAATGGCTACCTGGGTGACCGTGGTTTGTCGCTGCGCCAAGGCACCATCGTCGATGCCACGCTGATCAACGCGCCGAGTTCAACCAAGAACAAGAACGGTAAGCGTGACCCTGAGATGCACTCAACCAAGAAAGGCAATCAGTATTACTTCGGCATGAAGGCGCACATCGGGGTGGATGACGAGTCTGGCTTGGTGCACAGCGTGGTGGGTACTGCCGCCAACGTGGCGGATGTCACCCAGGTCGATAAGCTGCTGCACGGCGAGGAAAACATGGTGGGGGCCGATGCCGGATATACCGGTGTCGAGAAGCGCCCCGAGCATGAGGGCCGTCAAGTGATCTGGCAGGTTGCAGCACGGCGTAGCACTTACAAGAAACTCGGTAAGCGCAGCGCGCTGTACAAAGCCAAGCGCAAAATCGAGAAGGCCAAGGCCCAAGTGCGAGCCAAGGTCGAGCATCCGTTTCGGGTGATCAAGCGTCAGTTCGGTTATGTGAAGACGCGCTTCCGTGGCCTGGTCAAAAACACGGCGCAACTGGTGACTTTATTCGCGCTGTCAAATCTGTGGATGGCGCGCCGACATTTACTGACGAATGCAGGAGAGGTGCGCCCGTAATGCTGGAAATGGCTGCCGCGAGGTGCTCGCGGCGGCTAAAAACACAGAAATGAGCCGGTAATCTGATCGTTTTTGATCGATTTATCACTTTCGAAATCAGCAGAGGCTGACGTCAGCCAGAAATGCATGGCTACTTCAGAGGATCCTTAGCGCGATTACCGAGCAGATTGAACGCATCAGTGACATGAATACCCAAGTGGCCACCGCCACTGAGGAGCAGTCATCGGTGACCGAAGAGATCAACCGCAACGTGCAGGGTATCGCCGACTTGGCCCATGCCACCGCCGGTGAGGTGCAGGTGTGTAAAGAGGACTGCCAGACCCTGCGCGGCCTGGCCGATGATCTGGCCAAGCAGATGGGTAGCTTCCGTTTGTAAGTCTATGCCGGCGGCACGTCCGTGCCGCCGCATTCAGGCCAGCTCCAGGCGGTTACGTCCGGCGGCCTTGGCCTGATACAGCGCATCATCGACGCGCTTGAAAAAGCCTTCAGCGCTGTTGTCGCGGCGCATGTCATAACACCCCACCCCAAGGCTCGCGGTCAGCGGCAGAATCGCTCCGGGTACATTGAATCCTTCACGTTCCAGCTCCAGACGAAACTGCTCGGCCAGCAGGCGTGCCTGTTCCAGCGGAGTGTTGGGCATCAGGACGCCGAACTCTTCACCGCCCAGGCGTAGCAGCGCGTCGCTGTCGCGGCGGAAGTTCTGGCGCATGCGTTCGGCAAAGTCACTCAGGCAGCTATCACCGCAGGCATGCCCGTACTCGTCGTTGATCCGCTTGAAGAAGTCGATATCCAGCAGTACCAGTGACAACGGCTGGCTCTGCCGCTGGGCGTTGGCCACCATCACCGGGAACAGGCTGTTGAACTGATAGCGGTTACCCAGCTGGGTCAGGCTGTCGGTGCGGCTGAGGTGTTCGAGGCGTTCCTGCTGGTCAAGTAGCTGCAGTTCCAGGGCCAGGGTGTTGTGGTACTCGCGGTGGCTGCGGTTCAGCACCAGCAGCAGGTAGCTCAAATAGAAACTCAAGGTGATCAGGATGGCGTACTGCTCGCGCCATGTCAGTGCCAGGGTCAGCAGCCCCGGCAGATAAATCAGCAGCAGAGCGAGCATTGCACGCTTCTTGCGCATGGCGAAGTTGAAGACCAGTGCGGTACTGAAGGCAATGGTGCTGAGGGTGGCGATGCTCACCGAGCTGCTGAACAGCGGATTGTGCTGCGCCAGGGCGTGGGCCAGCCCCCAACCCAGCGCGGTGATCAGAATCAGGCTCCAGTGCAGGTTAAGCCAGCGACTGAGTGCTTCGTTGCTCTGCTCCTGAGGCAGGCGATGTAGCACGCGCAAGGCCAGCAGCAGGGCAAACAGAGCGATGCCGACGACGCCCGGCAGCACCAGTGCGCCTGGGGCATCGCTGAACATCCAGGTCAGCAGCCACGCCAGCAGGTAATAAATACCGCCAAGTGGCGAACGGATGCGTGTGTCCTGCGCTTCGCGCCAGAGGACGAAGGCGTCTGGCTGGCGGGGGACTTGGGCTTCAGTCATGGTCTGCGATCACAAAATAACGGCTTGATCGCAGCATAACCCTTTTGCTTTTGAAAAAGCTGTCAGATTGCTATCGCGCCCCTGTGGGCTAAAACCATAGAACGGGGTTACAGCTTTTGCGACCTTCGTGCGGTATTGCCAGGTGTGGAGGTGGTGGTGATGAATAGACGCAGTTGTTGGGCGGTGTTGTGTATGTTTTTGGCTTTGAACAGCCAGGCATCGACCTTCCCTGAGCGGCCGCTGACCATGATCATTGGCTATGCCGCTGGTGGCAGCACCGATATCCAGGGGCGGGTGCTGGCCGACGTGCTGGCGGAGCAATTGGGGCAGCCGGTCAGGGTGAACAACCTGCCTGGTGCTGGCGGGGCGGTGGCGGCAGCCATGCTGGCCAGTAGCGCCGAGCAGGGTTATGTCTTCCAGTACGGTATTTCTTCGACCATCAGCTTTTCCCCATTGCTCGCGCCGACCTCCTACGATCTCGATAGCTTTACCTATGTAGCCGGCCTGTCACTGGATCAATCAGCCTATGTCACGGGCGGACAGAGCGGTTTTACCGATTGGCCGAGCCTGCTCCAGCACCTGCGCGATAACCCTGGCCAGGTGTATGTCACGCAAACTGCCGAGGACCGCTTGCTGACCCGCGCCATTGCCAAACGCGAGGGGTTACAGCTGCGCATTGTGCCCACCTCTGGCGGCGCGGGCATGGCCCCGCTGGTGATTTCCGGCGAGGTGTTCTTTGCCTATAGCGGGGGCACTCATACCGGCTATACCGAATCGGGACAGATGCGGGTGCTGGCCAGCCTGGCCGAAGAGCGTCTGCTGGGCTATCCCGATGCACCAACCCTGCGCGAACTGGGCTATGACCTGGCCTTGCATGCGGTGCGAATTGTCACCGTGCCGGCCGACACGCCGGCGGAACAGGTGAGCATCCTGTTCAATGCTCTGGCGGCGGCGGTACGTGACCCGCGCTTTATCGAGGTGACCGAAACACGCATCCGCCAGCCTATTCGCTTTATGCCGGGCGGCGAGGTCAAGGCCATGCTGAGTCAACAGGTGCAGGCTTATCGGCAATTGATCGAGGAGGTTGGTGCTCAGTAAAAGCCTGGCTGATGGGCGCGCAAGTTGCATCGCCTGGCGTATTGATCGTGCACCAACGGGCCTGCGGGTTGCTGGCCGATGTAAGGTCTGCGGGGTGCGCCAAAAAGGTGCTGGGCGTGTTCCTGGCTGAGCGGGTGGTTGTTGATCAGTGCACGAGGTGAACCATGGCATTCCTGCGTTTTTTGTTGTTGAGCGGCTGCCTGGGGTTGTTGCCGTGGCAGGTTCAGGCGGCAAGCTTCCGGAGCTGCCGCTGACCATGATCACCGGTTATGCCGCAGGTGGCAGCACCGATTTGCAGGGGCGGGTGCTGGCCACCGTGCTGGAAGAGCAGTTGGGGCAGAAGATCACGGTCAGCAACATTCCCGGTGCCGGCGGCGCGGCCTCTGCGTCGATGCTGGCCAGCAGTATTGAGCAGGGCTATGTGTTCCAGTTCGGCGGCTCGTCGGTGGTCAGCATTGCGCCGCTGCTGTCGCCAGCCTCTTATGATCCGGACAGTTTTACCTACGTGGCAGGGCTTTCGCTGGAGCAGCCGGCTTTTGTCACCGGTTCTAAGCGTGGCATCCAGGATTGGCCTGGGCTGCTGGCCTATCTGCGCGCCACGCCGGGGCAGATCTATGTCAGCCAGGCCGCGGAAGATCGTCTGATTATCCGCGCCCTGGCCAAGCGCGAAGGGCTGGAGTTACGCACTGTGCCGACCTCGGGCGGTGCTGGGATGGCACCGTTGGTGCTTTCCGGCGATGCCGTGTTTGCCTACAGCGGCGGCACCCATCCGGGTTACACCGAGTCTGGCGAAATGCGGGTACTGGCCAGCCTGGCCGATACCCGCCTGCTGGACTACCCCGATGCGCCGACCCTACGCGAGCTGGGTTACGACCTGGGCCTGCATACCATGCGCATCGTTATGGTGCCGGCCAATACCCCGGCCGAGCAGGTTGAGATACTGGCCGATGCCCTGGCGGTCGCGGCCAAGGCTCCGCGTTTTATTGAAGTCACCGAGCAACGCATTCGCCAGCCGGTGCTGTTTATGCGCGGCGATGAGATCAAACCTATGCTGGTTAGGCAGATGCAAGAGGACCGAACACTGATTGATGACATCGGATTGCAGTAGGCACCGACAGGGATTAGCTGACTGTGTTGTGACCCTGAGGCGCGGATGCAGATGAGTAGTCGCAAGAATCACATGCCGAAAGCGGCACGTTGGGAGCTGAAGTTCTCGACGCGGATTGCCTTGCTGTTTGGCATGCTCGGCATGGTGGCGATCACGGTGGTGATGGTTTACGCGCTGCGCACGGCCGAGGCCAACCTGCAGAGTGAAATCCGCAATAGCCTGGCGCAATACCAGCGCACCACCGTCGGCCTGATCAATAACCGCCTGCAGCTGCTTGAGGTGTATCTGCACAGCGCTTCGGCGCGGCGTACCGTCAGCGCCTTGTCCGAGCAGGTTATGCCGGTTGAGAAAATCGCCGCAGAAGTGGCCTTTATGTTTCAGGACGCCAATATTGATGCGCGCCTGGAGGTGTTCTTCCTGCTTGATCCGACCGGCAAGCTGGTGATGGATGCCGGCCTGCCGCTGCATGACATCAAACCTTTGGTGGCGTCGTTGCGCTCGCCGATTCATTACGCCCACGGCTGGACACTGGTGCAGGCCGGGGAGCAGAGCGCCTTGATCAAGGCCACGGCGATCTTCGATCCGGCCACCGTGCAGCTGCGCGGCTATCTGTTCGTCGGCCTGGCCCTGGGGCAGAACCGCACGTTTATTCGCGAGCTGAGTGCCAGCACCAAGCTCGATCTGCTAGTGCTCGGGCACGCCCAGCAGCCGTTGGTCTGGCAGGGCGACAGCGAGCTTGGGCTCACTGGTGATAAAGCCCTGGATGATCTGGCGCGCGATGGCCAGGGGCTTTATGTGCAGCGGTTTCCTATCAGCCTGGCGGGTGTCGAAGAGCCGTTCTGGCTGGTGCTGGGGGTTTCCGACAGTCGCTTTGCTTCGATCTACGACAGCTACCTGCAATCATTTCTAATCCTCAGTGGCGGTTTTCTACTGCTGCTGCTGGCGGCCGCCTGGCTGCTGCGCATTAGCCATGATCGGGCGATCAACCAGTTGCTCGGCTTTATCGAAGCCACCCAGGCCGGCGGCCGGGGGGTGCGCTTTCAACCGACCGGCATCTATGAATACAACCGCGTTGGTGTGGCGATGCAGCACATGGTCGAAGACCTGCACGTCGCTGCCACGGTGTTCGAATCGGCCGAAGGCATGGTGGTCACCGATGCCGAGCATGTGGTGCTGCGCGCCAACCCGGCGTTCACCCGCATGACTGGCTACAGCGAACGTGAGGTGGTCGGCAGCACCCTGGATTACATGCTGGCGCAGGGCAGTTTCGACATCGTGCGTGATGCCATGCTCGCCGCGTTGGCGCATGACGGCGCCTGGCAGGGGGAGATGCCCGGACGGCGCAAGAATGGCCAGGAATACCCGCAGTGGGCGAGCATTGCAGCGGTGCGCTGCGGCGCCGATGGGCAGCTGATCAACTACGTGATCACCCTGACCGATACCACCCAACGCAAAGCCGCCGAGCAGGGCATCGAACAGTTGGCCTATTACGATCCGCTGACCCATCTACCCAACCGCCGTTTGCAACGCGAGCGCCTGGAGTACGCCTTGCTGGCCAGCCAGGACAGCGAGCAGCGCGGGGCGGTGCTGTTTATCGACCTAGACGACTTCAAGACGCTGAACGATGCCCGTGGCCACGATATTGGCGACCAGCTGTTGCAGCAGGTCGCCGAGCGCCTGACCAGCTGCGTGCGGCAAAGCGACAGTGTGGCGCGCATCGGCGGTGATGAGTTTGTCATCCTGCTGGAAAACCTCGGGCAGGAGCCGGTGCATGCGGCGCAGCAGGCCGAGGCGATTGCCAGCAAGATTCTGCTGGCCTTGCGGCAGCCGTTCCGCATGGGCGAGATCGAGCATTTCAGCACCCTGAGCATCGGCATCGCCATGTTCAACGGCACTGGCGAACCCTTGGATGACCTGCTGAAACAGGCTGACCTGGCCATGTACCAGGCCAAGGCGCAGGGGCGTAACACCTGCTGTTTCTTTGAACCGCAGATGCAGCTGCGGGTGGTGCAGCGCGCCAGCCTGGAAAGTGACCTGCGCCAGGGGCTGCTGAAAAGCGAGTTTGTGCTCTATTACCAGGCGCAGATCGATCAGCGTGAGGGGTTGCAGGGCGCGGAAGTGCTGCTGCGTTGGCAACACCCGGAGCGCGGCCTGTTGGCGGCGGGGGAAATCATTCCGGTGGCCGAGGGCAGCGGTCTGATTCTGCCGTTGGGCGAATGGGTGCTGGAAACTGCCTGCGCGACGCTGGCGCAGTGGGGGCGACGGGCGCAAACCCGGCACCTCAGTCTGTCGGTGAATGTCAGTACCAAACAGCTGCAGCAGGCTGATTTTGTCGAGCAGGTGTTGCATATCGTGCAGCGCAGCGGCTGCGACTCGAGCCGGCTAAAGCTGGAAATTACCGAGAGCATGCTGCTCGATGGTCGCGCGGCGGTGATCGCCAAAATGGCCCGACTCAAGGCTCACGGCGTGCGCTTTTCCCTGGACGACTTCGGTACCGGCTACTCGTCGCTGTCCTACCTCAAGACCCTGCCGCTGGATCAGCTGAAGATCGACCGTTCGTTTGTCTGCGACCTGTTGAGTGACCCACTGGATGCGGATATTGCCCGCACCATCGTCTCGCTGGCCCATGCGCTGAAACTGGATGTGATTGCCGAAGGGGTGGAAACCCTGGAGCAGTCCGAGCGCCTGAGCAGCTTTGGCTGCACGCGCTTTCAGGGTTACTACTTCGGTCGTCCAGTGCCGCTGGAACAGTTGTTTGCAGGGCAGCCGGTCAACGCTAGCTAGGCGACTGGAAGCGGCCGCCCATTGCGCAACACCTAGTGGCCTGTCTGGTTAATCCAATAACTCATTCCGAATTACAGCCAGCTTTGCTCGATGCACGGAGCTGATAATCGACTCAGCCGTTTTGCTCCAGCGGAACGGCTTAGCCGAATGTTCGTTATGAGCCTCAATGAAGCGACGTATCGCCGCTCTCAGGTCAGCCACGCTGCTGAAGGCATCACGATAAAGCGCCCGTCTTTCCAGTTGCGCAAACCAGCCCTCCACGGCGTTCAGCCACGAGGCGCTGGTCGGTGTGAAGTGCAGCTTGAAACGGGGATGCTTCTCCAGCCATTCCCTGACGGCAGCGGTCTTGTGAGTCGAGCTGTTGTCCAGAATTACATGCAGGTCCAGCTCGGCGGGAGTGCTGCGGTCGATCTGTCGAAGGAACTCCAAAAACTCCTTGGCCCTGTGCCGCTGGGTGATACGGCCGATGACCTTACCCGTCAGGATGTCAAAGGCTGCGTACAGACTGGCCGTACCGTGGCGCTTATAGTCATGCGTCCGCCGCTCAATCTGCCCGGGCTTGAGCGGCAGCATGGGCTGTGTGCGGTCCAGCGCCTGGATCTGTGTTTTTTCGTCAACAGATAGCACCAGGGCGTTGTCGGGCGGATTCAAATAGAGCCCGACGACATCGACCACTTTGTCTGCAAAGTGCGGGTCGTTACTGATCTTGAAGGTTTTCAACCGGTGCGGCTTGAGGTCGGCAGCAGCCCACACCTGTGCGACCTGCCAGATGCTGACCCCAGCGTACTTGGCCATCAACCGTAGGCTCCAGTGGGTAGCTTCGCGCGGTACTCGCTGGGTCGTCAGCGTCAGGATTTCCTTGATCTTCGCTTCGTTGAGCTTGCGAGGCGCTCCACTGCGCCGCAGGTCACTCAGCCCCTCCAGACCGGTCTCCTGGTAGCGTTTACGCCATTTGAAGACCACTGGCGCAGAGACTTGCAGCTGCTCGCTGATCTCCTTGGGCGTGAGACCGTTGGCCAGCAGCAACAGAATTCTGGCCCGCTGGCCGATGCTCTGAGGCAGCGATCCCATGCGTAACCAGCCTTGCAGCATGTCGGCATCACTGGGACTCAAGAAGAATGGGGCTGCTGGCCGGGCCATATGGGAGCTCAATTCATGACGATAGAGCGCGCAGTATACTGGCCCGGCATTGGATTAACGAATTTTACAGACAGTTCACTAGGCCCATGTCCTCTTCGCGTTGCAGGTTGACCAGCAGATCCATGATCTGCGCCTGAATGGTCACATCCAGCGCCGTAGTCGGTTCGTCAGCGATCAGCAGTTTGGGCTCGGCGGCAATTGCCATGGCAATCGCCACCCGTTGGCTCATGCCGCCAGACAGCTGGTGCGGATAGGCATTCAGGCGGCTGGCGGCGGCAGGGATCTCTACCCGGTCGAGCAGCTGCAGCGCGCGTTGGCGGGCGGCCTGGCCTTTGAGATTGAGATGCTGGCGCAGCACTTCCTCAATCTGGAAGCCCACGGTAAAGCTGGGGTTGAGTGCGGTCATCGGGTCCTGAAAGACCATCGACAGGTCTTTGCCGACGATATGCCGACGCTGGCGGCCCTTGAGGCGCAGCATGTCGGTGCCGTCAAACTGCAGGCTGTCGGCGGTGACGATGCAGGGGGGCGTCGATCAGACCCATCAGCGCCATCATGGTCACCGATTTGCCGGAACCGGACTCGCCGACAATCGCCAGCACTTCACCCTTTTCCACGCACAGGTCGAGGCCGTCGACCACCGGGATTGCAGTGGCGTCGCCGAAGCGCACGCTGAGGTTTTTGATATCCAACAGGCTCATGCGGGGTTCCTCACTGCGCATTCTTGAGTTTCGGGTCGAGTGCATCGCGCAGCCCGTCGCCCATCAGATTGATCGCCAGCACGCTGAGCAGAATGGTCAGGCCCGGCAGGCTGACCACCCACCAAGCGCGCTCGATATAGTCGCGCGCCGAGGCCAGCATGGTGCCCCACTCAGGCGTCGGCGGTTGTACGCCGAGGCCGAGAAAGCCCAGGGCAGCGGCATCGAGAATCGCCGAGGAGAAGCTCAGGGTGGCCTGCACGATCAGTGGCGCCATGCAGTTGGGCAGCACGGTGATAAACATCAGCCGTGGTAGGCTGGCGCCGGCCAGGCGTGCGGCAGTGACGTAGTCACGATTCAGCTCGCCCATCACTGCGGCGCGGGTCAGGCGCACGTAGGAAGGCAGTGAGACGATGGCGATGGCGAAGATGGTGTTGATCAGCCCAGGGCCGAGGATGGCGAGGATGGCCACTGCCAGCAGCAGCGAGGGCAGGGTCAGCATGATGTCCATCAGGCGCATGATCGACGGGCCAAGCAGGCGCGGGAAGAACCCGGCAACCAGCCCGAGAAGAATGCCGGGGATCAACGACATCAGTACCGAGGCCAGGCCGATCAGCAGCGACAGCCGCGCGCCATGGATCAGCCGCGACAGCAGGTCGCGGCCCACTTCATCGGTGCCCAGCAGAAACTGCAGCTGGCCACCTTCCAGCCAGGCCGGTGGGGTGAGCAGAAACTCGCGGTATTGCTCGCTGGGGTCGTGCGGGGCGATCCACGGCGCAAACAGCGCGCAGATCACCAGCAGGACCATAAACGCCAGCCCGGCGACTGCGCCCTTGTTGTGGGCGAAGGCTTGCCAGAATTCCTTGAGTGGTGAGGGGTAGAACAGCGATTGGTCGAGTGTGGCTTGCGTGGTCATTGGGCTCTCCTTAGCGCTGATGGCGGATGCGTGGGTTGGCCAGGCCGTAGAGGATGTCCACCACGAAGTTGACCAGAATCACCAGGCAGGCGATCAGCAAAATGCCGTTCTGCACCACCGGGTAGTCACGCGCGCCAATCGACTCGATCAGCCATTTGCCTATGCCCGGCCAGGAGAAGATGGTTTCGGTCAGTACCGCACCTGCCAGCAGCGTACCGACCTGCAGGCCGAACACCGTGAGTACCGGGATCAGTGCGTTGCGCAGGCCATGCACGAACACCACGCGGGCCGGTGACAGGCCCTTGGCGCGTGCAGTGCGCACATAGTCCTCGCGCAGTACTTCGAGCATCGCTGAGCGAGTCATCCGTGCGATGACCGCCAGTGGAATGGTGCCGAGCACGATGGCCGGCAGGATCAGATGGCGCAGGGCATCGACAAATGCACCCTCTTCGTCGCTGAGCAGGGTGTCGATCAGCATAAAACCGGTGACTGGCGGGATGTCGTAGAGCAGATCGATACGCCCGGACACCGGCGTCCATCCCAGCCACACTGAGAAGAACATGATCAGCAGCAGGCCCCACCAGAAAATCGGCATGGAGTAGCCGGCCAGCGAAATGCCCATCACCCCATGGTCGAACAGTGAGCCCCGTTTCAGTGCAGCAATCACCCCAGCGATCAGCCCCAGGGTGCCGGAGAACAGCAAGGCGGCGAGGGACAATTCCAGGGTGGCGGGAAACAGCGTGGTGAATTCATCCCAGACGCTGGTGCGGGTGCGCAGCGACTCACCCAGGTCGCCCTGGGCCAGCTGGCCGATATAGTCGAAATACTGCGCATACAGCGGCTTGTTCAACCCGAGGCGTTCCATGGCCTGGGCGTGCATTTCCGGGTCGACGCGGCGTTCGCCCATCATCACTTCCACCGGGTCGCCGGGGATCATGCGGATCAGCGCGAAGGTCAGCAAGGTAACGCCGAAGAAGGTGGGAATCAGCAATCCCAGGCGGCGTGCGATAAAAGCAAACATGGGGTTTTGTTACTCCGCATCAGTTCATTCGCGCCAACGGCTACGTGGGCCGCTGGCATATTGTGTCGATCTGCTACTGGCGCGCGGCTGGTGCGCGGCAGTAACCCTGTTTTGAGTGCTGCTTGCAGAATCAGTGCCGCTTTACCTTGGCGTAATTATTCGAGCCCATGGGGCTGAGGGTAAAACCCTCGACATCACGGCTGACCGCGCTGAATTGCTTGGGGTGGGCCTGGGGAATCCACGGTGCTTGTTGGTGGAAAATCGCCAGTGCCTGGCGGTAGAGCGCAGCGCGCTGCTGCGGCTCGGTGGTTTCCCTGGCTTGGATGATCAGTCGGTCGAACTCGGCATCACACCAGCCTGCCTGGTTCTCGCCGCTCTGCGCGGCGGCGCAGGACAGGTTGGGCGTGAGGAAGTTGTCCGGGTCGCCGTTGTCGCCGGCCCAGCCCATAAACACCAGGTCATGCTCGCCATTTTTCGCCCGTTTGATCAGCTCGCCCCACTCCATCACGCGGATGTCGGTTTTGATGCCGACCGCTGCCAGGTCGGCTTGCAGCATCTGTGCGCCGAGTGATGGGTTGGGGTTGGTGGGGCCGCCGCCTGGGCGGGTCCAGATTGACAGGCTGATGCCATCCGCGTGGCCAGCCTCTGCGAGCAGCTGACGGGCGCGCTGAGGATCATGGGGCCAGTCCTCAAGCTGATTGTCATAGCCAAGCAGTGTCGACGGATAGGGTGCGATGGCCGGGCTGGCCCCCTCGGCGCCGAATTGCGCGCCGAGGTAGGCCTGCTTGTCGAAGGCTAGGTTGATCGCCTGGCGCACGCGCACATCGTCCAATGGTTTGTGGCGCACGTTGAGGGCTACGTAGGCGGTCAACAGCGAATCAAGCTCCAGCACCTTCAGATTATCGTCGGCCTTGAGCGCCGGAATATCGAAGGGGCGTGGATACAGGGCAATGTTGCAGGCTCCGGAGCGCAGCTTCTGGATGCGCACATTGGGATCGGTGGTAATGGCAAACAGCAGCTTTTCCGAAGCCGGTTCGCCATCCCAGTAGTCCGGATGGCTGGTGTAGCGCACTTGAGCATCCTTGGCGTAGCGCTGCAGCACGAATGGCCCGGTACCGACCGGTTGGCTGTTGAGCAGTTCCTGCTTGCCGGCTTTGAGCAGCTGCTCGGCATACTCGGCGGAATAGATCGAGGTAAAACCCATGGCCAGATCGGCGAGGAAGGGCGCCTGCGGTTGATTGAGTACAAAGCGCACGCTGTGCTCGTCGAGTTTCTCGATGCGGGCTATCAGCTTGCCGAACTCCATGGCCTCGAAATACGGAAAACCGCGGTTGGCCTGAGCATGCCAAGGGTGCTTGGGATCATGCTGGCGCTGGATGCTCCACAGCACATCATTGGCGTTCATCTCGCGGCTGGGGGTAAACCAGGGCGTGCTGTGGAATTTCACCCCCTTGCGCAGGTGAAAGGTGTAGCTCAGTCCGTCCGGGCTGATGTCCCAGCGCTCGGCCAGGGCCGGTTCGATTTCGGTGGTGCCGGGCTTGAAGCGCACCAGGCGATCAAACAGCGCTTCAGATGTCGCATCGGCGGTTACCGCCGTGGTGTATTGCACGATATCGAAGCCTTCCGGCGCTGCCTCGGTGCACACCACCAATGGTTTTGCCTGGACGGCCGCGCAGGCGAAGGCGAGGCTCAAAACAATGCTGGCGCGAAGGGCGAATGTCATCTGTTGGCTCCTGTAACGGCTTTTTATCAGGCAAGGAGTGCTTTGCGGACTATCTGTTGGCGGGGCGAAACAGCCTCGGCAACGCTTGGGAAGCGCACTCTTGCTAACGTTTTGGCAGCTAAGAAACACTCAGCCGGTGGTTGCCGGAGGAGGAATACAGTCGTTTTTATTAGGTGTTCGGCGGGCGCTCAGGCCCGCCGTTGATGCCGCTCTCAGCGTGTGTTGCTGACGCCGTAGAAGCTGTTGCGCCCAAAGGGGCTGATCTCGAAGCCTTTTACGCTGTTGCGCATGGGCTGGTAGACCGTTGAGTGCGCGATCGGGGAGATCGGCAGTTGTTGCTGGATGATCTGTTGCGCCTGCTGATACAGCTCGCTGCGGGCGGCGCGATCGGTAACGGCCTTGGCCTGCTTGACGATCTTGTCGTAGCCAGCATCGCACCATTTGGAGAAGTTGTTGCCATTGACCGAATCGCAGCCATACAGGGTGCCCAGCCAGTTGTCCGGGTCACCGTTGTCGCCGGTCCAGCCGATCAGCATGGCGTCGTGCTCGCCGGCATGGGCGCGCTTGATGTACTCGCCCCACTCGTAGCTGACGATCTCTGCCTGGATGCCGACCTTTGCCCAGTCGGCCTGGAGCATTTCGGCCATCAGTTTGGCGTTGGGGTTATACGGGCGCTGTACGGGCATGGCCCACAGGGTGATCTTGGTGCCTTCGGCCACGCCAGCCTGCTTGAGCAGGGCCTTGGCTTTTTCGATGTCTTGCGGGATGGCATTGATGCTTTCGTCATAGGACCACTGGGTCGGCGGCATGGCGTTGACCGCCAGTTGCCCGGCACCCTGGTAGACCGCGCTGATGATCGCCGGTTTATCGATGGCCATGTCCAGCGCCTGACGCACTTCGACTTTGTCGAATGGCGCGCGGGTCACGTTGTAGGCGATGTAACCCAGGTTGAAGCCAGGCTGGCTGGGCACCTGCAGGTTAGGGTCTTTCTGCAGTGCGGCGAGATCCGCCGGGCGCGGGTTCAGGGTGATCTGGCATTCGCCGGCCTTGAGCTTCTGCGCGCGCACCGAGGCGTCGGTGTTGATGGCGAAGATCAGGTTGTCGATCTGCACATCTTCCGGCAGCCAGTAGTCCTTGTTGCCCTTGAAGCGAATCTGCGCATCTTTCTGGTAGCGGTTGAAGACAAAGGGGCCGGTGCCGATTGGCTTCTGGTTGATGTCGGCGGCTTTGCCGGCCTTGAGCAACTGGTCTGCGTATTCGGCGGAGTGGATGGCGGCGAAGTTCATCGCCAGGTTCTGGATAAAGGCCGCGTCCACATTGTTCAGGGTGAAGCGCACGCTGAGGTCGTCGACCTTCTCCACCTTGGCGATGTTCTTGTCCAGGCCCATGTCGGTGAAGTACGGGAACTCGGTCGGGTAGGCCTTACGGAACGGATGATCCTTGTCGAGCATGCGCTGGAAGGTGAACACCACGTCATCAGCATTGAAGGTGCGGCTGGGGGTGAAGTACTCGGTGCTGTGGAATTTCACCCCAGGCCGCAACTTGAAGGTGTAACTGAGACCGTCTTCACTGGCCTGCCACTCGGTAGCCAGGGCCGGTACGGCCAGGGTGCTGCCGCGCTCGAACTGGGCTAGGCCGTTGAACAGGGTTTCCGAGGCGGCGTCGAAGTCGGTACCAGTGGTGTATTGGCCGGGATCGAAACCGCCGGGACTGCCTTCGGAGCAGTACACGAGGTTGCTGGCGGATGCGTATGTCGAGCCGAGAAGCAGTCCGGCAACGAGCATGGCCTGGATGGACGTGTGAGTGCGCATGAATACCTCATTTATTCTTTTTTTGGGCGTCATTGAGGGCCAGCCTCGTGGGCTGTGATCAGCACCGCTGCGTTCCGGCCTGTTGGGTGAAGAGGCCGGCCCAGAGCTGCGGTGGAGCGAAATCGCTCAGCAACCTGTCGCGCTCGAAATTAAGTCATGCTGAAATTGAGGTCAACAAAAATTAAGCGCCACTAACATCGGTTGTCGCGACATTGTGCTAGAGCAGTAGCAGTGTGCGGGGTCAGGGCGTGCTGTGGTCGTCGAACAGGCTCAGGGTGGTGATGGCCAGCATTTCCGCTACGTCGCTGCCGACATTGGCCAGGCGGTGGGCTTTGCCGGCATCGAAGTGCACCGAGTCGCCGGCGCTCAATGGGTATTGGCGGCCGTCGATGGTGTAGAGAATCTTGCCGGACAACACGTAGGCAAATTCGGCACCTTCATGGGCGATCAGTTCGGATTGATAGCCGACAGGCATGCTCATTTTCACCGCGTTCAACTGGTTGCCTGGAAAGCTGCTGGACAGCCGTTCATAGGCCAGGGGCTGGCCTTCGATGGTGTAGCGCACCCGCTCGCCCTGGTGGGAGTCGGGCTCGGGTTGAGGCGGTTGGTCGAACAGCACATTGAGCGGAATATCGAGTGACTTGGCGATGCTGGCCAATGAGGAAATCGAGATGCCGGTCAGGTTGCGCTCGGCCTGGGAGAGGAAGCTGGCGGTAAGCCCCGACTCGCTCGCGACTTCATTCAGGGTCTTCTTCGCGGCCCGCCGATAGCGGCGCAAACGTTCTCCGATGCGATCTGCGGTCATAACCCTGGCTCATGCTGAAAGAGCGCCAGTATACCGTTTGGCATCGTGCAGAAAAGTCGTCGGACAATGCTTTGGAATTTAAGTGTTACTAAAATAATCGTTGCGCTCTATTTAAGCTGGACTTAAATTTCGCGCAGCCAAATCACAATCCATACAAAGGAGCGCGAGATGACCCTCGGTGTCGGAGGTTGTACGCCGCAACAGGCGCTTGCCGGGCTGCACAACATGATGGATGGCGCGCAACCCATCGCGCTTGGTGAATACCAGGCACGAGTGAGTCGTGCCCAGGCGCGGATGCAGGCCGAAGGTATTGCCGCGATGTTTATCAACGCAGGCAGCAATCTGCAGTATTTCACTGGTGTGCGCTGGCATCCCAGTGAGCGCATGGTGGGGGCCATCCTTCCCGCTGATGGGCCGCTGGAATATCTGGCCCCGGCGTTCGAAGTCGGGACGATTCGCGATTTTCAGGTGCTTGCTGGCGACATTAATACTTGGCAGGAGCACGAAAGCCCCTATCAGTTGCTGCTCGACACCCTGCAGCGGATGGGTATCACGGCCGATCCAGAGCAGCCAGTGAAAATCGGCCTCTGTCCGACGCTGGCGTTCTTTATGGTCGACGGCATACGCCGCCTGGCCAGAGGCTACGAGTTTGTCGATGGAGCGGTGGTCAGCGCTTACTGCCGGCAGCGCAAATCAGCGGCGGAGCTGGCCCTGATGCAGCGTGCCAAGGATATGACTCTCGAGGTGCATAAAGCCGTCGCCAGTATGCTGCATGAAGGTATCAGCACCACGGCGGTCGCCGAGTTTATCCAGCAGGCGCATCGCGCTGTCGGCGCCGCAGGTTCGACGTTCTGCATCGTGCTATTTGGCCCGGCCAGTGCCTTTCCCCATGGGGTCAAACACGCGCAGACCCTCAAGCAGGGCGACATGGTGCTGATCGACACCGGTTGCCAGGTGCATGGCTATCTGTCGGACATCACCCGCAGCTATGTCTTCGGCGAGCCCAGCCAGCGTCAGCGCGACTTCTGGAATATTGAGAAAGCCGCGCAGCTTGCGGCATTCGAGGCCGCGCAGCTCGGTCAGCCCTGCCAGGCGGTGGATGCAGCGGCGCGGCGCACCCTGGAAGCGGCGGGCCTGGGGCCTGACTACAAATTGCCGGGGCTGCCGCATCGCACTGGCCACGGTATCGGCCTGGATATCCATGAGGGGCCGTATCTGGTACGCGGCGATCTGACGCCGTTGGCCGAGGGCATGTGCTTCAGCAATGAGCCGATGATTTGCGTGCCGGGCGAGTTCGGCGTGCGTCTGGAGGATCACTTCTACATGAGTGCCGATGGGCCGCGCTGGTTCACTGCGCCGAGCCATTCGCTGGATGATCCGTTCGGTCTGGGATAAGTGCTGTTGCAGTAAATAAAAACGGCGGCCATTGGCCGCCGTTTTTATTGCCGAGGTGGTTACTTGACGCCGACGCCGTAGAACGAGTTCAGCGCGAACGGGCTGATGCGGAAGTCCTCAACCGTTTTGCTCATTGGTTGATAGACCGTGGAGTGAGCGATCGGGGTGATCGGCACTTCACGCTTGAGAATCACCTGAGCCTGCTTGTACAGCTCGGTGCGCTCGGCCACGTCGGTGGTGCGCTTGGCGGCCTTGATCAGCTTGTCGTAGTCCTCGAAGCACCACTTGGAGAAGTTGTTGCCGTCCACTGCGTCGCAGCCGTACAGAGTGCCCAGCCAGTTGTCCGGGTCACCGTTGTCGCCGCTCCAGCCGATCAGCATGGCGTCGTGTTCGCCGGCCTTGGAGCGCTTGAGGTACTCGCCCCACTCGTAGGTGACGATCTTGGCCTTGACGCCGACCTTGGCCCAGTCGGC
Source organism: Pseudomonas anguilliseptica (assembly GCF_900105355.1). Taxonomy (NCBI): domain Bacteria; kingdom Pseudomonadati; phylum Pseudomonadota; class Gammaproteobacteria; order Pseudomonadales; family Pseudomonadaceae; genus Pseudomonas; species Pseudomonas anguilliseptica. The sequence goes on along the minus strand of NZ_FNSC01000001.1, from coordinate 898,620 downwards.
CTGGAGCATCTCGGCCATCAGTTTGGCGTTGGGGTTGTACGGGCGCTGCACCGGCATGGCCCACAGGGTGATTTCGGTGCCTTCCTTAATGCCGGCGGCCTTGAGCAGTTCCTTGGTCTTCTCCGGGTTGTAGGCGGGGTCCTTGATGCTGTCGTTGTAGGACCACTGGGTCGGCGGCATGCCGTTGACCGCCAGCTGGCCGGCGCTCTGGTACACCGCGTCGATGATGCCCTGCTTGTTCACCGCCATGTCCAGCGCCTGGCGCACTTCGAGTTTGTCGAACGGCGGGTGGGTGACGTTGTAGGCGATATAGCCGACGTTGAAGCCGGCCTGCTCGGGCATGTCCAGGTTCGGGTCTTTTTTCAGCGCATCCAGATCCGCCGGACGTGGGAACAGGGTGACCTGGCATTCGCCGGCCTTGAGCTTCTGCATGCGCACCGAGGCGTCGGTGTTGATGGCGAAGATCAGGTTGTCGATTTTCACCTCATCTGGTTGCCAGTATTCCTTGTTGCCCTTGAAGCGGATCACCGCGTCCTTCTGGTAGCGGCTGAACACGAACGGGCCAGTGCCGATGGGCTTTTGGTTGATATCGGCGGCCTTGAGCAGGCTATCGGCGTATTTGGCGGACTGGATCGAGGCGAAGCTCATCGCCAGGTTCTGGATAAAGGCGGCGTCGACTTCGTTAAGGGTGAACTTGACGGTCATGTCGTCGAGTTTTTCGATCTTGGCGATGTTCGCGTCCATACCCATGTCGGTGAAGTAGGGGAACTCCGACGGGTAGGCTTTGCGGAACGGGTGATCCTTGTCGAGCATGCGCTGGAAGGTGAACAGCACGTCATCAGCGTTGAAGTCGCGGCTCGGCGTGAAGTATTCGGTGGTGTGGAATTTCACCTTCGGGCGCAGGTGAAAGGTATAGCTCAGGCCGTCTTCGCTGATGTCCCACTTCTCGGCCAGGCCGGGGATGACTGCAGTGCCGCCACGCTCGAACTGGCTCAGGCGGTTGAACACGGTTTCCGCTGCAGCATCGAAATCGGTACCGGTGGTGTACAGGCCCGGGTCAAACCCGTCAGGGCTGCCTTCGGAGCAGAACACCAGGTTGCCGGCGGCGCTGGCAAGTGGCGTGCTGGCGATCAGCCCAGCGGCGAGTAAAGCCTGGATGACGGCGTTCTTACGCATAGTGACCTCATGGTTATTGTGGTTGTGATCCTGAGGAGCCTCTTATGGAGGCCTTGGAAGAAGCTATGCAGGGCGTATGCCGTAGGCAAGTGGCATGTCGCAGAGAGAACAGGAATGACGACGCAACAGTATGTTGGTGTCGCATATCTATAAAAGTACGAGAAAAACATGGCAAGGCGCCGCTATCGTCGGATAACGGCGCTGCTTCTGTTTGTAGCAGCTGATGCTTTTCTTTGGGGCCTGCTCAAAGTCTTGCGAGCTAGAGTCATGCAAGGCAAAAACAGGTGAGGACGCGGAGTGTACGAGCTGTACATGAGCATTCCGAGCCTGTTTTTAACGCAGCAGGGCCGACGCGCAGCGATCCTCAGGGCATCTGCACTTCGATTACGCCATCGGCGTTGATGTTGACCTGGCTGGTGCCGGCTTCGATCTCCGGTGTCGCCGCCGCATCCATCATCGCCGCACCTTTCATGGCCTCCATACGCATCGGCATCGGAGGCTGGAAACCGCCGGTGTTGAGGCTCAGGCTGACCAGCTTGTAACCGCTGCCGCCGAGCGCTTCGGTGGCCAGTTGCGCGCGGGCCTTGAAGGCTGCCACGGCGTCCTTGAGCAGGGCGTCTTCGTGGGTCTTACGGGTGTCCGAGGCGATGCTGAAGTTCATTCCGCCCATCTTCAGGGTTTGCAGCATTTCCCCGGTGAGCTTGGACAGTGCGCTGAAATCGGCGCTTTCCAGGCGCAGCTCGGCGCGCTCGCGCCAGGCAGTAATTTTCTGGCCTTTGTCGTCGTACACCGGGTAGCTGTTGCGGCTGCCGGAGGCGACGCTGACGCCTTTGACCTTGCGCGCCTGGGCGATGCTGGCATTCAGGGTCTTGCTGATCTGCGCGGCGAGGGCGGCTGGGTCGCTGTCCTGGGCTTCGCTGTAGAGGGTGACGTGCATCAGGTCGTGGGCAATTTCCTGAGTGACCTCGGCGCGCAGTGCGACCTGGTTATAGCGCGCTTCTTCGGCCATGGCCGTGGCGCTCAGCAGGGTGGTGGTGCTCAGCAGCAGGGCGGTGGCGAGGCGAGACAATGGCAGCATGACGATTCCTTTATATGTTGGGCGCATGGGGTATGCGCGGCTTTCCAGAGGGTAGACGTAGCTATCAGACTGAACGGGTTAAATCCGGTTCCACATTTTTACGGCTGGTTATTTATAGCGGTCACCTTGCACGCTATTGAACGTGGCTCCGTGCAATTTGCCTTGCAGCTGGCTTGCTGCGGCGTGTTGCCGCAGCTGGCTGTACAGAGGCTTGGTTATACTCCTGCGGCTCGCTGAATGAGCAACTTGGAGATTCTATGCTCGCACCTGTGCAGCTACTGTCGGCGAGCCGGCAAAACCTCTGGCGCCTGACCCTGATCCGTATTCTGGTGCTGGCCGCGCAGGCCGGTTCTGTGGGGCTGGCCTACAAGTCTGGCGCGTTGCCGCTGCCCTGGCTGGAGCTGAGTGTCACCCTCGGTATTTCCCTGGTGCTGTGTCTGCTGACCGCCCTGCGTCTGCGTGGGCCCTGGCCGGTGACCGAGCAGGAATATGCGGTGCAGCTGGGCTGCGACCTGATCATCCACAGCCTGCTGCTGTATTACTCGGGTGGCTCGACCAACCCCTTTGTCTCCTATTACCTGGTGCCGCTGACGATTGCCGCAGCGACCTTACCCTGGCTCTACACCATCACCCTGTCCGGCCTGGCGCTGGGTGGGTACACCTTTCTGCTGGTCTGGTCGCACCCGCTGGAGTTGCCGGCGGGGCCACGGGAAAGCCTGCTGATCTACGGTATGTGGCTGAGCTTTGCCCTGGCCGCTGGGCTGATCACCTTCTTCGTGGCGAAGATGGCCGAGGAGTTGCGCCATCAGGAAGAACTGCGCGCCGAGCGCCGTGAAGAAGGCTTGCGTGACCAGCAGCTGCTCGCCGTGGCGACTCAGGCCGCTGGAGCTGCGCATGAGTTGGGTACGCCGCTGGCGACCATGAGCGTGCTGATCAAGGAGTTGCGCCGCGAGCATCAGGAGCCGACCCTTCAAGAGGACCTGGCGGTGCTGCAGGAGCAGGTCAAGCTATGCAAGGAAACCCTGCAACACCTGGTGCGTGCCGCCGAAGCAGATCGCCGTCAGGCGGTGATCGAGCTGTCGTCCGTCGAGTGGCTGGAAACCACCCTCAATCGCTGGCACCTGATGCGCCCGGAAGCCAGTTATCGCTACCAGTGCCTGGGCCGTGGCGCCCCGCCCAAGATGATGCCGCCGGCCGATCTGACTCAGGCTCTGCTCAACCTGCTGAATAACGCGGCCGACGCCTGCCCGGACAAGCTGGACATTCGCCTGGACTGGGATCACCAGTGGCTGCGCCTGAGCATTCGTGACTTTGGCGCCGGTGTGCCGCTGGCGATTGCCGAGCAACTGGGGCGGCCGTTTTTCACCACCAAGGGCAAGGGTTTTGGTCTGGGCCTGTTCCTCAGCCAGGCCAGCGTCACCCGTGCCGGCGGCACGGTTAAACTGTATAACCACGAAGAAGGCGGCACGCTCACCGAGCTGAAATTGCCGCGCGCCTATGGCCGAGCTTAAGGAACTACGCGAATGAGCGACGAAGTGCTGTTCGAAGGCGAAGAACAACCGCACCTGCTGTTGGTCGACGACGATCCGACTTTCACCCGCGTGATGGCTCGCGCCATGAGTCGGCGCGGCCTGCGTGTGTCCACCGCCGGTTCGGCGGAGGAAGGCCTGGCTCTGGCTGAGCAGGATCTGCCGGATTACGCCGTGGTTGACCTGAAGATGGAAGGCGACTCCGGTCTGGTGCTACTGCCCAAGCTACTGGAGCTGGACGCCGAAATGCGCGTGGTGATCTTGACCGGCTATTCAAGCATTGCCACGGCGGTGGAGGCGATCAAGCGTGGCGCCTGTAACTACCTGTGCAAACCGGCCGATGCCGATGATGTGCTGGCCGCGCTGCTGACCCAGCATGCCGATCTGGAAAGCCTGGTGCCGGAAAATCCGATGTCGGTGGATCGCCTGCAGTGGGAGCATATTCAACGCGTGCTCAGTGAGCACGAAGGCAATATCTCCGCCACCGCCCGCGCCCTGGGCATGCATCGGCGCACCTTGCAGCGCAAGTTGCAGAAGCGTCCGGTACGCCGTTAAAGGCTGTTTTTAAGCCTGTCTTCTAGTGATGGCCACCCTGCGGGCCGTCGCTGCGCTGCGCTGCGTTGAAAAGCGCGCTCAGCGGTTTTTTCTTGCATGAAAGGTTGCTGAAAGCTTTCCGCCGGTAAGCCTTGTTACATTAGCCCCCTATCTAACTGGTCAGGGGCTGCCATGCTCGCCGTCGTTCAGCAAACCATCAGCGTTACCGCCCCGGTGTTCTCCATGCTGTTTCTTGGCGTGGCGCTCAAGCGTCTGGGCTTGATTGATACGGCCTTTATCAATACCGCATCGGCGCTGGTGTTTCGCGGCACGCTGCCCACCCTGTTGTTTCTCGGGATTGTAAAGGCCGACCTGAATACTGCGTTACAGCCGGCGCTGTTGCTGTACTTCGTGTTGGCGACCCTGGGCTGCTTTCTGCTGGCTTGGGGGTGGGCAATCCTGCGTTGCCCAGAGGCGGATCGCGGCATCTACACCCAGGGCGCATTTCGCGGCAACAACGGCATTATCGGCCTGGCGCTGGCCACCAGCATGTACGGTGATTACGGCCTGTCGGTCGGCGCGGTGCTCGGCGGGGTGGTGATCCTCAGCTACAACACCCTGTCGGCGATTGTTCTGGCGATCTACAGCCCGGAGGCCAAGACCGATGTCTGGAGTCTGACCAAGAACATCCTCAGCAATCCGCTGATCATTGGCGTGCTGGCGGCCATTCCCTTTGCCGCCTGGCAGATTCCCCTGCCGGACTGGTTGCTGACCTCCGGGGAATATTTTGCGCAGATGAGCCTGCCGCTGGCGTTGATCTGCATTGGAGGCACCCTGACTCTGGAATCGCTGCGTGAGAGCAGTGGCATGGCGATCAGTTCAAGCCTGATGAAGGTGCTCTGGCTGCCGTTGCTGGCCACCCTGGGCGCCTGGTTGTGGGGCTTTCGCGATGCTGATCTGGCGATTCTCTTTCTCTACTTTGCCAGTCCCACGGCGGCAGCCAGTTTTGTCATGGCCAAGGCGGTGGGCGGCAACCATCAGTTGGCGGCGGCGATCATTGTGCTGACCACTCTGGCCACGGTGGTGACCACCAACCTCGGGCTGTTCGTGCTGCAGTGGGCGGGCTGGATCTAGCCGTCGCGCGGGCATACAAAAGCCGGGCAATGCCGGGCTTTCTGTTTGCTTGCAATCAGGCCTGCTGAACCTCGGCGATCACTTCCTGGGCCGCACGAAAGGCATCAATGGCGGCCGGCACGCCGGCATACACCGCACAATGCAGCAAGGTTTCGCGGATTTCCTCGACTGTGCAGCCGTTGTTCAGCGCACCGCGCACGTGGCCCTTGAGTTCCTGTGGGCATTTCAGCGCGGTCAGTGCCGAGAGGGTGATCAGGCTGCGGGTCTTGCGGTCCAGCCCGTCGCGGGTCCATACGCCGCCCCAGGCGTGCTCGTTGACGAAGTCCTGCAGCGGCTGGGTAAAGTCCGTGGCGTTACCCAGGGCGCGGTCGACAAAGGCGTCACCCATCACCTCACGGCGGACTTTCAGGCCTTGCTCGTGGCTGTCACTCATGCGGCTTTCCTCCCAGTGGGCCGTCAGGCTTTCTGCTTGTGCCAGGCGCGGCCGGCGATGATCACCAGGGTCACGGCGGTCAGTGGCAGGGCGTAACCGAGCAGGGCATCACCGAACACTTCGGCGAACGGCCGGCCAGTCGACGACAGCACCAGGTAGACCGTGTAGGCCACGTAATAGGCGAGGAACAGCAGGCCTTCCCAGCGGTTGATGCGGTAGCCGGCGAAGAAGATCGGCAAACAGGCCACGGCTACTGCAATCATCACTGGGAAGTCGAAGGCCAGGGCGTTGGCGGCGACGTTGATCGCCTGCGGCGAAACCAGCGAAGCCAGGCCCAGTACGCAGAGCAGGTTGAAGATATTGCTGCCGACGATATTGCCCACGGCGATATCGCGCTCGCCCTTGATGGCCGCCATGATCGAGGTGGCCAGTTCTGGCAGCGAAGTACCGATGGCGACCACGGTCAGGCCGATCACCAGCTCCGAAATGCCCAGGGCGCGGGCCATGGTCACCGCGCCCTCGACCAGAAAGTTGGAGCCGCTGACCAGCAGTACCAGGCCGGCAATGATCAGGCCCAGATTGATGGCCCAGGCGTAGGGCTTGGCCGGCTCGTTGAGGCCGAACTCCTTGGCAAACTCGTCATCCTCATTACTGCTCTTGTCGCGACGTGAGCTGACAATCAGAAAGCCGGTGTAGGTCACTACACCGGCAAACAGCAGGGCGCCATCGAGGCGGCTGAGGCTACCGTCCCAGGCCAGGGCATAAACCACCAGGCTGGCACCGATCATGATCGGCACGTCCAGGCGGATCAGCTGGCGCGAGACGATCAGCGGCGCAACCACTGCAGTCAGGCCGAGAATCAGCAGCACGTTGGCGATATTGCTGCCGATTACGTTACCAATGGCCAGGTCGCCGCTATTGTTGAATGCCGCTTGCACGCTGACGGCGGTTTCCGGGGCGCTGGTACCGAACGCCACTACGGTCAGGCCGATAATCAGCGGTGGAATACCAAACTGTGCGGCGAGTTTGGCCGCGCCGCGTACCAGTACCTCGGCGCCGGCGACCAGCAGCACCAGGCCGGCGATCAGATAAACAAAGGTCATCAGGGTCATTGCTAGGGGTTCCATAAAAGTCGCGCTAGTTTAATCATCGGCTTGCGCGGCGCCAGAGGCTGAGCGGTGCTGTCTACGGCTTCTTTGTAAACAGATGTGTTCAGTCGGCCAGTTGTTCCACGCGCACCGGCACCACGCCGTCGCGCAGCATATCCAGCTGTTCGGCGGCTTTTTGCGAAAGGTCGATGATGCGCTTCTTGGCATAGGGGCCGCGGTCGTTGATGCGCACCACCACACGTTTGTCGTTGCGCAGGTTGGTCACCTGTACCCGGCTGCCAAACGGCAGGCTGCGATGCGCGGCGGTCAGCGCATTCTGGTCGAACGTTCGCCACTGGCGGTCTTGTTGCCGTGGTGGCGCGCGCCGTAATAGGACGCCTGGCCCTCGGCACGGTAGCCCTGCGGGTCGACCTGGCCCTGGCTGGCGCAGGCGCTGAGCAGCAGGCTGGTGATGGCGATCAGTAACAGGCGCATGGTGGCTCCTGGGCAGATTGGCGGCAGACAAAACAACGCCGGGCTGACCCGGCGTTGATAGAGCAAGCCATCCTTGGCTTGTAGGGAGTGCCGGCCCGACCATCCATGGTCGGTCGCTCGCCGGGCCTACGCATGCGTTGGCATGCTCTTAGAGCAGCCGGGGGCTTAGCCTTCGAGCTTTTTCTTCAGCAGTTCGTTCACCTGGCCGGGGTTGGCCTTGCCTTTCGAGGCCTTCATGGCCTGGCCGACGAAGAAGCCGAACATCTTGCCGCGCTTGGCTTCATCAGCGGCGCGGTACTGTTCGACCTGTTCGGCGTTGGCGGCCAGCACTTCATCCAGCATGGCTTCAATGGCGCCGGAGTCGGTAACCTGCTTAAGGCCCTTCTTCTCGATCACTTCGTCAGCGCTTGCGCCTTCACCGGCGGCCAGGGCCTCGAAGACCATCTTGGCGATCTTGCCGCTGATGGTGTTGTCCTTGATGCGCAGGATCATGCCGCCCAGCTGGTCGGCGGAGACTGGCGACTGCTCGATCTCCAGGTTGTCCTTGTTGAGCAGGCTGGACAGCTCGCCCATCACCCAGTTGGCGGCCAGCTTGGCGTCGCCACACACCGCGTTCACGGCCTCGAAGTAGTCGGCCAGTTCGCGGCTGGCGGCCAGCACCGTGGCGTCGTAGGCGGACAGGCCGAACTGCGCCTCGAAGCGCTCGCGCTTCTGCACCGGCAGTTCCGGCAGGCTGGCGCGCACTTCGTCGAGGAAGCTCTGCTCGATCACCACCGGCAGCAGGTCCGGGCAGGGGAAGTAGCGGTAGTCGTTGGCTTCTTCCTTGCTGCGCATGGAGCGCGTCTGGTCCTTGTTCGGGTCGTACAGGCGAGTTTCCTGCACCACCTTGCCGCCGTCCTCGATCAGCTCGATCTGCCGTTGCACTTCATGGTTGATGGCTTTTTCGATAAAGCGGAACGAGTTGACGTTCTTGATCTCGGCGCGGGTGCCGAACTCGGCCTGGCCCTTGGGCCGTACCGAGACGTTGCAGTCGCAGCGCAGCGAGCCTTCGGCCATGTTGCCGTCGCAGATACCGAGGTAACGCACCAGAGCATGGATCGCCTTCACATAGGCTACGGCTTCCTTGGCCGAACGGATGTCCGGCTCGGAAACGATCTCCAGCAGCGGAGTTCCGGCGCGGTTCAGGTCGATGCCGCTCATGCCGTGGAAGTCTTCGTGCAGGCTCTTGCCGGCGTCTTCTTCCAGGTGCGCGCGGGTGATGCCGATGCGCTTGCTGGTGCCGTCTTCCAGGGTTATATCGAGGAAGCCCTTGCCGACGATGGGGTGGTCCATCTGGCTGGTCTGGTAGCCCTTGGGCAGGTCCGGGTAGAAGTAGTTCTTGCGCGCAAAGATGTTGTGCGGGGCGATTTCGGCATCAATCGCCAGGCCGAACTTGCAGGCCATACGCACCGCTTCGGCGTTGAGCACCGGCAGGGTGCCGGGCATGCCGAGGTCAACCAGGCTGGCCTGGGTGTTGGGTTCGGCGCCAAAGGCGATAGCGCTGGCGGAGAAAATCTTCGATTGGGTGCTGAGCTGAGCGTGAATCTCCAGCCCGATTACGGTTTCCCATTGCATATCAGTCGTCCTCAGAATCCGCTCGGTGCGTGGGTGTGCCAGTCAGTGACCTGTTGGTACTGGTGGGCGACGTTGAGCAGGCGGCTTTCCTGGAAGTAAGGGGCGAGCAGTTGCACGCCGACCGGCAAACCATCGACGAAGCCGGCAGGCATCGACAGGCCGGGGATGCCGGCCAGGTTGGCGGTGATGGTGTAGATGTCTTCCAGATAAGCGGCGACTGGATCGTTGTTTTTCTCGCCGAGCTTCCAGGCCAGGTTTGGCGTGGTAGGGCCGAGGATCACGTCGACGTCATTGAAGGCGGCGACAAAATCGTTCTTGACCAGCCGGCGAATCTTCTGCGCCTTGAGGTAATAGGCGTCGTAGTAACCGGCGGACAGCGCATAGGTGCCGACCATAATCCGGCGCTTCACTTCTGCGCCGAAACCTTCGCCTCGTGAGCGCTTGTACAGATCTTCGAGGTTCACCGGGTTCTCGCAGCGGTAGCCAAAGCGCACGCCGTCAAAGCGCGACAGGTTGCTGCTGGCCTCGGCAGGAGCGATCACGTAGTAGGCCGGAATCGCGTGCTGCATATTCGGCAGGCTGATTTCCTTGACGGTCGCGCCGAGCTTTTTCAGCGCTTCGACCACGGCCATCACCTTCTCACCGATACGCGCGTCGAGGCCGGCGCCGAAGTATTCCTTCGGAAGGCCGATACGCAGGCCAGTCAGGGGCTGGCTTAGTGCGGCGAGGTAGTCGTCGACCGGCTGATCGACGCTGGTGCTGTCCTTGCTGTCGAAACCAGCCATAGCCTGCAGCATCAGGGCGCAGTCTTCTGCGGTGCGAGCCAGTGGGCCGCCCTGATCGAGGCTGGAGGCGTAGGCGATCATGCCCCAGCGCGAGACGCGGCCGTAGGTTGGCTTGATCCCGGTGAGGTTGGTCAGCGCTGCCGGTTGGCGGATCGAACCGCCGGTGTCGGTGCCGGTGGCAGCCGGCAGTAGGCGTGCGGCCACTGCAGCGGCCGAACCACCGCTGGAGCCGCCGGGGACGCGGCTCAGGCCCCAGGGGTTTTTCACCGCGCCGTAGTGGCTGGATTCGTTGGCCGAGCCCATGGCGAATTCGTCCATGTTCAGCTTGCCCAGGGTTACGGCGCCGGCACTGGCGAGCTTCTCCACCACCGTGGCGTTGTACGGGGCCTTGAAACCGCTGAGGATTTTCGAGCCGCAGCTGGTCAGTACATCCTGGGTGCAGAACAGATCCTTGTGGGCGATCGGTGCGCCGAGCAGGGCGCCGCTCTCGCCAGCCGCGCGGCGTGCGTCGGCCGCTTTGGCTTGCTCCAGCGCAAGCTCCTCGGTAACGCTGATAAAGCTGTTGAGCTGCGGGTCGAGCTGCTTGATGCGCGCCAGCAGGCTGCGGCTCAGCTCTTCGGCGGAAAATTGCTTGTCGGCGAGTCCGCGGGCGATCTCTGCCAGAGTCAGTTGATGCATGGCTGGGCGTTTCCCTTACTCGATGACTTTCGGAACCAGGTACAGACCGTTTTCCACGGCTGGAGCGATAGCCTGATAGGCCTCGCGCTGGTTGTGTTCGGTGACCTGGTCGGCGCGCAGGCGCTGAGTGGCTTCCAGCGGGTGAGCCAGTGGCTCGATGCCGTCGGTGTTGACGGCCTGCATCTGATCGATCAGGCCGAGAATGTTATTGAGGGTCTCGGTGGTAGCCGGGATATCGGCTTCATTCAGGCCCAGTCGGGCCAGATGAGCGATTTTCTCCACGTCGGAGCGTTCAAGCGCCATCAGGTTTCTCCCTATATAAAGCAGCGCAGTCGCTGGCCGCCTTTGGAAATGTGAACGGGTCGCCATGCACGGGTGCGCAGGGAACAGATCGTGACAGGTGGCGGTCAAAGGCCGCGATGATGGACCTTAAAGCCCGGAAAAGCCGGCAATCTAACATATTGGTGCCTTGCTCAAAATCCCTGTCGTTGTTAGAGTTTGCCGCACTTTTTAGCAGCGCCTTTACCGCGCTTCGCCTTTACCCACGCGTTGCCTAGGGTCCCTATCCCATGTTCAAAAAACTGCGTGGCATGTTTTCCAGCGATCTGTCGATTGACCTGGGCACTGCCAATACCCTGATTTATGTTCGCGAGCGCGGCATTGTGCTGAACGAGCCGTCGGTCGTTGCTATTCGCACCCACGGTAACCAGAAAAGCGTGGTGGCGGTCGGAACCGAAGCCAAACGCATGCTCGGCCGTACCCCGGGCAACATTGCCGCTATCCGCCCAATGAAAGACGGCGTGATCGCCGACTTCAGCGTCTGCGAAAAGATGCTGCAGTACTTCATCAACAAGGTTCACGAAAACAGCTTCCTGCAGCCATCGCCGCGCGTGCTGATCTGTGTGCCGTGCAAATCCACTCAGGTAGAGCGTCGCGCCATCCGTGAGTCGGCCCTCGGCGCCGGTGCCCGTGAAGTGTTCCTTATTGAAGAGCCAATGGCGGCTGCCATCGGTGCCGGCCTGCCGGTTGAAGAAGCCCGCGGTTCGATGGTCGTCGACATCGGTGGTGGTACCACTGAAATCGCGCTGATTTCCCTTAATGGTGTCGTTTACGCAGAGTCTGTACGCGTCGGTGGCGACCGTTTCGACGAAGCAATCATCACCTACGTGCGCCGCAATTATGGTTCGCTGATCGGTGAATCCACCGCTGAGCGCATCAAGCAGGAAATCGGCACCGCCTACGCCGGTGGCGAACTGCGTGAAGTTGACGTCCGTGGCCGTAACCTGGCCGAAGGTGTTCCGCGCAGCTTTACCCTGAACTCCAATGAAGTGCTGGAAGCGCTGCAGGAATCCCTGGCGACCATCGTCCAGGCGGTGAAAAGCGCGCTGGAGCAATCGCCGCCAGAACTGGCCTCCGACATCGCCGAGCGTGGCCTGGTGCTGACCGGTGGTGGCGCGCTGCTGCGTGATCTGGACAAACTGCTGTCGCAGGAAACCGGCCTGCCGGTTATCGTCGCCGAAGACCCGCTGACCTGCGTAGCACGCGGTGGCGGCAAGGCTCTGGAAATGATGGATCGCCACACCATGGACCTGCTGTCCTCGGAATAAGCGCGACCGCTCCAAGTCTTGAGCTGCAAGCCGGGGTTCCCCGCTTGCAGCTTTTGTTTTGCTGCCTGACGCTGTGAGGAGCTGCCGATCAAACCACTATTTGCCAAAGGTCCTTCGCTGGGTGTGCGCCTACTGGTGTTCACTGTGCTGTCGGCTGCGCTGATGGTGGTCGATGCGCGCTTCACTCTGTTGCAGCCGCTGCGCGCGCAGCTGGGTCTGATTGTCGAGCCGGTTTACTGGGTCGGTCGCTTGCCGGTGCGGGTATGGGAGAGCGCGACTCAGGAACTCAGCACGCGCAGCGAGCTGACCGCCGAGAACGAGAGGCTCAAGGCTGAGCAGCTGATGATGCAGCGCCGCCTGCAGAAGCTCGCAGCCCTCACCGAGCAGAACGTGCGTCTGCGCGAGCTGCTCAATTCGGCCGCCCTGGTCGATGACGAAGTGCTGGCCACCGAGCTGATTGGTATCGATCCCAACCCCTTTACCCACCGCATCCTGATCGACAAAGGTGAGAAGGACGGCGTAGTTCTGGGCCAGCCAGTGTTGGATGCCCGTGGCCTGATGGGCCAGGTGGTCGAGGTCATGCCCTACACCTCGCGGGTGTTGTTATTGACGGACACCACCCACAGCATTCCCGTGCAGGTCAATCGCAATGGCTTACGCGCCATCGCCAGCGGTACCGGTAACCCGGAACGTCTGGAGTTGCGCCATGTTGCCGATACGGCGGATATCAAGGAAGGTGATCTGCTGGTCAGTTCCGGTCTCGGTCAGCGCTTCCCGGCCGGTTATCCGGTGGCCATGGTTTCCGAGGTGATCCACGACTCTGGCCAGCCTTTTGCGATTGTTCGTGCGGTGCCCACCGCTACGTTGAACCGCAGTCGCTACATGCTGCTGGTGTTTACTGATCCGCGTACGCCGGAGCAGCGCGCGACCGAATCGGCGCAGGCGCAGGCGCAGGAAGCCCTGGATCGTGAAATTCTGCAGCAGGCGCAACCCTCGCAACCTGCGGCTGACGCGCCAGTGGCGCCCGCCAATCCGCCGGAGGCAGCGCAATAATGGCCGCACGATCAAGCAATATCTGGGTGGTCTGGTTGACGTTTTCCCTGGCGCTGCTGCTTAGCGTGTCGAGCATGCCCAAGTTCATGGAACTGGGCCGACCGCTTTGGTTGGCGCTGTTTCTGACCTACTGGGTGCTGGCGTTGCCGCATCGCGTGGGTATGACCACGGCCTGGGTCATTGGCTTGTTGGCAGATGTGCTGAATGGCAGTTTGCTGGGTCAGAATGCACTGATCCTGACCCTGATTACCTTTCTGGTGCTGACTCTGCATCAGCGTTTGCGCATGTTCCCCATGTGGCAGCAAAGTACCGTGCTAATGGTGGTGTTCGGTCTGGCGCAGCTGGTGCAGCTGTGGTTGAACGCCTTGACCGGCAGTCGCCCGCCAACCCTGGCGTTTGTCTTGCCGGCGCTGGTCAGCGCCTTGCTCTGGCCCTGGGTCTGCACGTTGCGGCGCGGGCTGCATCAGCGTCTGGGCGTCAATTAAGCGAGGCCGCTGGGCCTTGCGTTTATCCGACAGGGAGAAGTCAGCATGGCCACCCTCTATCTCGCCTCCGGATCGCCGCGTCGGCGTGAACTGTTGACGCAAGTTGCTGTGCCCTTCCTCACGCAAATCGCCCCCGTCGATGAAAATGCATTGCCAGATGAGTCGCCAATCGCCTATGTAGAGCGACTGGCTCGCGCCAAGGCGCAAGCCGGGCTGGCTGCATTGAGCGATACTGCGGATGCCGTGGTGCTCGGCGCCGATACGGCGGTGGTGCTCGATGGGCGGATTCTCGGCAAGCCTGTCGACCGCGACGATGCGTTGGCGACTTTGAATGCTCTGTCCGGACGTAGCCATCAGGTGCTGACGGCCGTGGCGCTGGTCAGTCGCGAACGGCTGGAGTCGCGGGTGGTCACAAGCCAGGTAACCTTCCGCGCGTTGACTCAGGTCGAAGTCGAGGCCTACTGGGCCAGCGGCGAGCCGCAGGACAAGGCCGGGTGTTACGGTATTCAGGGCCTGGCCGCAGTGTTTGTCAGCCAGTTGCAAGGCAGTTATTCGGCAGTGGTGGGGTTGCCGCTGTGTGAAACTGCTGCGTTGCTCGCAGAATTTGCTATTCCGTGCTGGCAGTCGCTGTCAGATCACAGTCAAGAGGTTGCGGGTCGCGGGTGAGTGACCGCCATTATCGGCGCAGTCCCTGGGCTTTCAGCTTTATCTCAGAAGAGATGAGCGCATGAGTGAAGAGATCCTGATCAACATCACGCCGATGGAATCGCGCGTGGCGGTGGTGGAAAACGGCGTATTGCAGGAAGTGCACGTTGAGCGCACGCAGAAGCGTGGCATCGTCGGCAATATCTACAAGGGCAAGGTGGTGCGCGTGCTGCCGGGCATGCAGGCGGCCTTTATCGATATCGGCCTGGAGCGTGCGGCGTTTATTCATGCCGCGGAGATCTCCAGCCGCGAAGGCCCAGCCGTGGAAAGCATCAGCGCCCTGGTGCATGAAGGCCAGAGCCTGGTGGTGCAGGTCACCAAGGACCCGATTGGCAGCAAGGGCGCGCGCCTGACCACCCAGCTGTCGATCCCTTCGCGCTATCTGGTGTATATGCCGCGCACGGCCCACGTTGGCATCTCGCTGAAGATCGAGGACGAAGCCGAGCGCGAGCGCCTGAAGCAGGTGGTGGCCGATTGCGTGGCGGCCGAAGGTATCGAGGAAAGCGGCGGTTTTATCCTGCGTACGGCGGCTGATGGCGCTGGTGCGGATGAAATCCTTGCCGACATCCGTTACCTGCGCCGTCTGTGGGAGCAGATTGCCACGCAGATGAAAGTTGGTCCTACGCCGTTGGTGATCTACGAGGATTTGTCCCTGGCGCTGCGCACCCTGCGTGACCTGGTCAACCCGAAGATCGAGAAGATTCGCGTCGACTCGCGGGAGACTTTCGGCAAGATCACCCAGTTCGTCGATGAGTTGATGCCGGAAATCGCCGACCGCCTGGAGCACTATCCCGGTGAGCGGCCGATCTTCGATCTGTATGGCGTCGAGGATGAAATCCAGAAGGCCCTGGAGCGCAAGGTGCCGCTCAAGTCCGGCGGGTACCTGATCATCGATCCGGCCGAGGCGATGAGTACCATCGATGTGAATACCGGCGCGTTCGTCGGCCATCGCACGCTGGAAGAAACCATCTTCAAGACCAACCTGGAAGCCGCCACCGCGATTGCCCGGCAGCTGCGCCTGCGCAATATCGGCGGGATCATCATCATCGACTTTATCGACATGGAAGATGAAGAGCACCAGCGCCAGGTTCTGCGCACCCTGGAGAAGCAGCTGGAGCGTGACCATGCCAAGACCAATATCATCGGCATCACCGAGCTGGGCCTGGTGCAGATGACCCGCAAGCGCACCCGCGAAAGTCTCGAGCAGGTGCTCTGCGAACCATGCAGCGCCTGCCAGGGGCGTGGCAAGCTGAAAACGGCGGAGACCACCTGCTACGAAGTCTTCCGCGAAATTCTGCGCGAGGCGCGGGCCTATCAGCCGGAAGGTTATCGCGTGCTGGCCAATCAGAAAGTGGTCGACCGCCTGCTCGATGAAGAGTCGGGTAACGTCGCCGATCTCGAAGCCTTTATTGGCCGCACCATCAAGTTCCAGGTTGAAACCATGTATTCCCAGGAGCAGTACGATGTGGTGTTGCTCTGATATGCGCGCTTATCGCCTGGACGTGAACTGAATGGCAGCGTTGACGCGCTGGGTTACCCTGCTGCTGCGTATGGCATTGGGGCTATGTGCTTTGACGCTGGTATTGGCGGCGCTGTATGTCAGCCTTGGCCGCGAGCTTGTGCCGCTGGTCGCCGAATACCGCCTGGAAGCCGAAGACAAGGCTCGTGAAGCGCTGGCCATGCCGGTGCAGATCGGTGCGCTGGAAGGGCTCTGGCAAGGCTTCTCCCCGGTGCTGACTGCGCATGATGTGGCGGTCGGTGAGGGGGCTGGTGCCTTGCAGCTGGATCAGGTGCGCGTGGTGCCGGATGTACTGGCCAGCCTGTTGGCGCGGCAGTTGCGCATCGCCCGGCTTGAGCTGGATGGCGTGCAGCTGGTGGTGCAGCAGAGCGAGGACGGTCGTTGGTCGCTCAAGGGCTTGCCGCAACGCAGTGATCGGGCGCCGCTCGACCTGAATCAGGTGCTGACGCAGTCGCAGATGGTCAAGCGCCTGTCGCTGTTTAACAGCCAGGTGACCGTGCAGGCCTTCGATCACCCCGCGCGAACCTTGACCTATGTAAACCTCACGCTGCGCAACGGCAGCGCTCGACAGCGTCTGGATGGCCGTTTGCTGTTGCCCGATGGCCAGCCGCTGGCCCTGCAGTTGCGCACGCGGATCAATGCCAAACGCTGGCAAGAGGCCGAAGCCGAGCTGTACTTGAGCCTGCCTCAGAGCGATTGGGCTGCCTGGATGCCGGCGAGCCTATTGGCGCAATGGCGGCTTGAGCAGTTGCAGCTGGGTGGTGAGGTCTGGCTGAGTTGGGCTAAGGGCGGCGTGCAGCGTGCTGTTAGCCGTCTACACGTGCCGCAGCTCAAGGCCGGCTACGCCGAGCGCGAGTCGGCAGAGCTGAGTAATCTGGCGCTGAATGCCTATTTCAGCCGTACCGATCTCGGTTTCAAGCTGGTGCTGGATGACCTGGCCTTCAGCCGTGGCGAGCAGCGCTGGGGCGAAGTGCGCCTGGCGCTGACCCAGCAGGCGGAAAACACAGAAGTGCAAGAGCAATGGCTGCTGAATGCTGATCACATCGACTTGGCGCCGCTGCAGCCTCTGGTGGCGGGGCTTGCGCCATTGCCGGAAAAAGCTCTGGCATTGCTTGAGCAGCTCAAGCCGCATGGCGCGCTACGCAATATTCAGCTCGACTACCGGCCGCGCCTGACCGATAGCAAGCGTCTGCAGTTCTCGGCCAATCTGGAGCGCATCGGCTTTGCTGCATGGCACGGCTCGCCTGCCGCAGAGAATGTCAGTGGCAGTGTCAGTGGTGATCTAAGCCAGGGTGAACTGCGCGTCGATAGCGAAGACTTTTCCCTGCACCTCGACACTCTGTTTCCCAAACCCTGGCACTACCAGAAAGCCAATGCCCTGCTGACTTGGCAGATAAATGAGGAGGCCTTCACCCTGCGCAGCCCGTATCTGCAGGTACTGGGTGAGGAGGGGTCGGCCGCTGGTGATTTCCTGATTCGCCTGCGCTTCGACCCGACGCAAGAAGACTATATGGACCTGCGCGTCGGTCTGCGTAACGGCGATGCGCGTTTCACCGAGAAATACCTGCCAAGTCGCGCGCCGGGAATGAGTGCCGATCTGGATGCCTGGCTGAAAAGTGCCATCCGTGGTGGCGCGGTTGATGAAGGCTATTTCCAGTACCAGGGCTCGCTGAACAAGGGCGCGGAAAATGCCTCGCGCAGCATCAGTCTGTTCTTCGCCGTGCATGACGCGGAGCTGGCCTTTCAGCCCGGTTGGCCGTCGCTGCGCAAGGGCCGTGGCAAGGTGTTGATCGAGGACAGCGGTGTGCGCGTCGAACTGGCTGAAGGGCGTATCCTCGATAGCCAGGTGAGCAATGCCCAGGCGCTGATTGCCACTTCGTTGCCGGGTCAGCCGCCGCGACTACTGTTGACCAGTGACCTGATCAGCAACGTGGATGATGCCCTGCATATCCTGCAGCAGACCCCGATTGGCACCGCAGAGACTTTCGCAGGCTGGACTGGCGCAGGGGCGCTGGCTGGCAAGCTCAAGCTCGATCTGCCGCTGCGCAAGGGCTTGGCTCCGGCAGTGGTGGTGGATTTCGCGACTGAAAGCGCGCAGCTCAGCCTGCCTAGTCCGCCGCTGCAATTCAGTCAGCTAAAGGGCGCATTCCGCTACAACACCGCCAGTGGGCTCAGTGCTCCGGATATTCGCGCCCAGGTGCTGGGGCACGCAGTACGTGCCAAGGCCCTGGCCGAGGGTGCGCGCGGCAAAGCGCGCAGCCGCATCGAGGCCAATGGGCAGATCGCCGTCAAGGAGCTGAGTACCTGGCTGGGCGTGACTCAGCCGCTGCCGGTCAGTGGCAACCTGCCATATAGCCTCAGTCTGACCCTGGACGGCGCCGACAGTCAGATGCTGGTCAATTCCAGCCTTAAAGGCGCGACGCTGGCGTTGCCGGCGCCGTTCGGCAAGACCGCTGCCGAGGAGCGCGCGACGCAATGGCGCATGACCTTGGGGAGCCGTGAGCAGCGCTACTGGCTGGATTACGCCGAGTTGCTGAGCCTGACCTTCGCCGCCAGCCCCGGCCAGTTCAACCAGGGGCGTGGCGAGATTCGCCTGGCTGACGGCCCGGCCAGCCTGCCCACCAGTCAGGGCTTGCGTCTGCGCGGGCGCGTGGCAGAGTTGGACTGGTCGGCCTGGCAGCAGGTATTGCAGCCCTATGCCAGCGTGCCAATCGGTGATGCGCAGCGGCTGTTCAAGGATGCCCAGTTGCGCATCGGCCGCTTCACCGGCTTTGGCATCAGCCTGGATGCGCTGGACGTGGCACTTAAGCGCGATGCCGCAACCTGGGCGGTCAGCCTCGACAGCCCGCAGCTCAAAGGCCAGGTCGGCTTGCCGGATGCCCGTGAGCTGCCGATTGCGCTGACGCTCGACTATCTGCGCTTCCCGGCGGCAGAGAAGAAGGCCGCAGGCGAACCAGTGGTCGAGGCCCCTGATCCGCTGGCAAGTGTCGATCCGAGCAGCTTCCCGGCGCTGGACGTGCGTATTGCCGAGGTCTATCAGGGCATTGAGCCGCTAGGCAGTTGGGCACTCAAGGCGCGCCCGGTCAACTCCGGTGTGCATTTCAGTGAGTTGGACCTCAATCTCAAAGGCCTGAAGATTGGCGGCCGCGCCACCTGGCTAAACGCCGCAAGTGGCGTGCGCACGAGCTACAAGGGACGCATGGAAGGCGCCGATCTGGCCGATGTGTTGATCGCCTGGGGCTTTGCGCCGACCGCCAGCAGCCGCGAATTTCATATGGATGTTGATGGTAATTGGCCAGGCTCGCCTGCCTGGTTCGGCCTGAAACGTTTCAGCGGCACGCTGGATGCCTCGCTGCGCAAAGGTCAGTTCTCTGAGGTGGAGGGGCCCGCGTCGGCGTTGCGCGTATTTGGTCTGCTGAACTTCAACTCTATTGGCCGGCGCCTGCGTTTGGACTTCTCCGATCTGCTCGGCAAAGGCTTGAGTTATGACCGGGTCAAGGGGTTGCTGGTAGCTGATAACGGCGTCTTCGTTACTCGCGAGCCAATCACCCTGACCGGGCCGTCGAGCAATCTGGAACTCAATGGCACCCTGGATATGGCCAATGATCGGATTGATGCCAAGTTATTGGTGACCTTGCCGGTGACCAACAACCTGCCACTGGCTGCGCTGATAGTCGGTGCACCGGCCATCGGCGGGGCGCTGTTTATTGCCGATAAGCTCTTGGGTGACCGCGTGGCGCGCTTTGCCAGTGTGCAGTACGACGTCAAGGGCGCCTGGCAGAACCCAGATATCAGCTTCGACAAACCCTTCGAAAAACCTCAGTAATCCCCGCGCGGCTGATATGCAGCCGTGCAGTCTGCCGGTATGGCTTGTAAGCTGAAGCCATACCGGCATTGAGATAAAGGCAGTCATGACCTTCGCAGTCATTCAAATGGTCAGCCAGGCCGATGTACTGGCCAATCTGGCGCAGGCTCGGCAGTTGCTCGAGCAGGCCGCTGAGCAAGGTGCGCGGCTGGCGGTGCTGCCGGAAAATTTCGCCGCCATGGGCCGGCGTGATCAGGCCGCGCTGGGGCGTGCCGAAGCGCTGGGTGAGGGGCCGATTCTGCCCTGGCTGCAGCAAACTGCTCGCGACCTGGGTCTGTGGATAGTCGCAGGCACCTTGGCCTTACCGCCGGATGGCGAGCCCGACACCAAGGCTCACGCCTGCTCGCTGCTGATCGATAATGCCGGCCAGCGCGTGGCCCGCTATGACAAGCTGCACCTGTTTGATGTGGATGTCAGCGACAGCCACGGCCGCTATCGCGAGTCTGATGATTACGCCTTCGGCAGCCGGGTGGTGGTAGCCGATACACCGGTTGGGCGGTTGGGCATGACGGTGTGTTATGACCTGCGCTTTCCTGAACTGTACAGCGCTCTACGCGCTGAGGGAGCGGAGCTGATCAGCGTGCCGGCGGCATTTACTGCGGTTACCGGCGCAGCGCATTGGCAGATATTGACCCGTGCACGGGCCATCGAAACCCAGTGCTATGTGCTGGCGGCCGGGCAGGGCGGTACTCATCCAGGTGGGCGCGAGACCTTTGGCCATTCGGAGCTGGTCGACCCTTGGGGGCGCGTGCTTGCCGAACTGCCGCAGGGGTCGGGCGTACTGCTGGCCGAGCGTGATGCGGCCGAACAGGCGGCGATCCGCCAGCGCATGCCGGTGGCACGGCATAAACGATTTTTTGCGGCAGCCGAACCACGGCTGCCAGGCGCAACAGTCATAAATGAGATTGAACAATGAGCACTATGTTGGTATCCGTCAGTGAACATCTGCTGGGGCCGGGCGGTTTGACCATTGAGCATCTGCCCGCGGTCCTGGCTGACTTGGCCGGGCCGGGAATCGATGCGGCTGACCTGTACTTCCAGAGCCAGGTTTCGGAAACCTGGGCGCTGGAGGATGGCATCGTCAAGGAAGGCAGTTTCAACCTCGATCAGGGGGGCGGCGTGCGGGCCCAGTCCGGTGAGAAAACCGGTTTTGCCTACAGCAATGCGATCACCGCCGATGCTTTGAGCCAGGCGGCACGTGCCGCCCGTTCGATTGCCCGCGCGGGGCAGAACGGCCGCGTGCAAGCGTTCAGCAGCCCCCTGGTCAAACCGCTGTATGCTCAGGACAATCCGCTGGATGTGCTGGGTCGAGCGGAAAAGGTCGAGCTGCTCAAGCGCATCGACGTCGCCACTCGCGCCCTCGATCCGCGAATCAAGCAGGTTTCCGTTAGCCTCGCTGGGGTTTGGGATCGCATTCTGGTGGCGGCTAACGACGGCAGCCTGGGTGCGGATATCCGCCCGCTGGTGCGCTTTAACGTCAGCGTGATCGTTGAGCAGAACGGTCGCCGCGAGCGCGGCAGCCATGGTGGCGGCGGACGTACCGATTACCGCTACTTCCTCGAACAGACCAGCAACAACGAAGAGCGCGCCATGGGCTATGCCCGTGAGGCCCTGCGCCAGGCGTTGGTCAATCTGGACGCGATTCCGGCACCGGCTGGCACGATGCCGGTGGTGATGGGCGCCGGTTGGTCTGGCGTGCTGCTGCACGAAGCGGTCGGCCATGGCCTGGAAGGCGATTTCAATCGCAAGGGCAGCTCGGCCTATAGTGGGCGTATGGGCGAGCAGGTGGCGTCCAGCCTGTGCACCATCGTCGATGACGGTACCCTGGCCGAGCGTCGCGGCTCCCTGAGCATGGACGATGAGGGCACCCAGACTCAGTGCACCACCCTCATCGAGAACGGCGTGCTCAAGGGCTATATGCAGGACAAGCTGAATGCCCGCCTGATGGGCGTGGCGTGCACCGGCAACGGTCGCCGTGAATCCTACGCGCACCTGCCGATGCCGCGCATGACCAATACCTACATGCTGGCCGGTGAGAGCGACCCGGAAGAAATCATTCGCTCGGTGAAGAAAGGCATCTACTGCGCCAACCTTGGCGGTGGTCAGGTCGATATCACCAGTGGCAAGTTCGTGTTTTCCACCAGCGAGGCCTACCTGATCGAGGACGGCAAGATCACCGCGCCGGTCAAAGGTGCCACCCTGATCGGCAATGGCCCGGAAGCCATGAGCAAGGTGTCGATGGTTGGTAACGATCTGGCGCTGGATAGCGGCGTGGGCACCTGCGGCAAGGACGGCCAGTCGGTACCGGTTGGCGTGGGCCAGCCGACGCTGAGGATTGATGCGATTACGGTAGGCGGGACAGGGGCGTAGGTTGGGTTGAGGAGCATGCGACGAAGCCCAACATGGAGCGCGTAGCGCTCCGCTCGGCGGTCACGCTTGTATGCGTTGTGGTTGTTTGCGATTGCAATGTTGGGCTTCGCGGAGCTCAGCCCAACCTACGGGTTGCGGTCTGGAATGGAGTTAGCGCAAGCCGCGCTGGGTTTCGTCCAGCTTGCGGATGTACTTGAAGATTTTGCGGGAAGCGGCCGGCGCTTTGTTCTGCGCCAGTTCGTGCTGGCCCTGACGGATCAGCTGACGCAGGTGCTGGCGGTCGGCGTCGGGGTATTCGCCGACGAATTTTTCCAGAGTGTCGTCGCCGCCGTTGAGCAAGCGGTCGCGCCAGCGCTCCAGGTTGTGAAAGCGTTCGTTGTACTGGCGCGTTGAGGCGTCCAGCTGGTCAAGCAGGGTCAGGATGGCGGGGATATCCTGGTCGCGCATCAAGCGGCCGATAAACTGCACATGGCGCTTCTTCGCGGAGTTGGCGGTGTGTTTGGGCGCTTCGGCCAGCGCGCGGCGCAGCTCGTCGGTCAGCGGCAGCTTGTTTAGCAGGTCGGGTTTCAGGGTGGTCAGGCGTTGCCCCAGATCCTGTAGCGCATGTAACTCGCGCTTGACCTGGGTTTTGCTCTTCTCGCCGGAGAAGTCGTCAAGGTATTCAGACATGGTGGCGGTCCAGTGGAAAACGCCAACATGATAGCAGCAAGTTTCCAGCTGTAAGCGTCTGGCCTGTGTGGCCGCGTTTGCCGCTTATCGTTCAGGAGTTCTTATGAGTGCAGTAGACATCGTCGGCCCCCAGGCTGTGCCGCATTTGCAGGCGCAGGTGGAGCAGATTATTGCCGAGGCCAAAAAACAGGGCGCGAGTGCCTGCGAGGTGGCCGTCTCGGTGGAACAGGGCTTGTCCACCACGGTGCGCCAGGGTGAAGTGGAAACGGTCGAGTTCAACCGCGATCAGGGTTTTGGCATCACCCTGTATGTCGGTCAGCGCAAGGGCTCGGCCAGCACCTCGGCGAGTGGCGAGGCAGCGATTCGCGAAACCGTCGCGGCGGCCCTGGCGATTGCCAAGCATGCCTCCGAAGATGAGTGCGCTGGCCTGGCCGATGCTGCGCTGATGGCCCGTGAGCTGCCGCAGCTGGATCTGTATCACGCCTGGTCGATCACGCCGGAGCAGGCCATCGAGCAGGCCTTGAGCTGCGAGGCAGCGGCCTTTGCGGTCGATCAGCGGATCAAGAACGCCGATGGCACCACGCTGAATACCCACCAGGGTTGCCGGGTCTACGGCAATAGCCATGGCTTTGTCAGCGGCTATGCCAGCACGCGGCACAGCCTGAGCTGCGTGATGATCGCCGAGGATGGCGGACAGATGCAGCGCGATTACTGGTACGACGTTAATCTCCAGGGCGAGTTGCTGGCCGATGCCGGCAGCATTGGCCGCCGCGCTGCCGAGCGTGCGGTAAGTCGTTTGGGCGCGCGTCCGGTGCCGACCTGTGAAGTGCCAGTACTGTTCTCCGCCGAGTTGGCGACAGGTTTGTTTGGTAGTTTCCTGGCGGCGATTTCCGGCGGCAATTTATACCGTAAATCATCCTTTCTTGAAGGTTCCCTCGGCCAACAGCTGTTCCCCGAGTGGCTGAAGATCGATGAGCGCCCGCATATTCCTCGTGCGCTTGGCAGTGCAGCCTTCGATGGTGACGGTCTGGCGACTTACGCCAAATCATTTGTCGAGCGCGGTGAACTGTTGTCCTATGTGCTCGGCACCTATTCCGGGCGCAAGCTGGGTATGCCCAGCACCGCCAACTCCGGCGGCGTGCATAACCTGTTTGTCAGCCATGGCGATGAAGACCAGAAGGCGCTGCTCAAGCGTATGGGGCGTGGCTTGCTGGTGACCGAACTGATGGGCCAGGGGCTGAATATGGTCACCGGTGACTATTCGCGCGGCGCCGGTGGTTACTGGGTGGAGAACGGCGAAATCCAGTTCCCGGTGCAGGAAGTCACCATCGCTGGCAACTTGCGTGACATGTTCAAGCAGATTGTTGCAGTCGGTAATGATCTGGAGCTGCGCAGCAATATCCGCACCGGTTCAGTGCTGATCGAGCGGATGACGGTGGCTGGCAGTTGATTCCGCGTGTATGAAAAAGGGGCTGTCGCGTAGGCGTTCAGCCCCTTTTTATTGTCTCTCGATCAGCTATTCGCCTTCGTCGAAGTAGTTGTTGATCAGCTCGCTCAGGGCTTGCAGTGCCTCGTCGTCTTGCTCACCTTCGGTGTGCAGGTACACGGCGGTGCCTTTGCCTGCAGCGAGCATCATCACCGCCATGATGCTTTTGCCGTCGACCAGGCTCTCAGGGGTGCGGCCGACCTTGACCTGGCAGGGAAAACGCCCGGCGACGCCGACAAACTTGGCCGCTGCGCGGGCGTGCAGGCCAAGCTTGTTGATAATGGTGATTTCGCAGGCGGGCATCGCGGCAATTCCTTAACTGAGGTCGCGGTGGCGAGTCTGAACGTTTTTCAGGATGGGTTTGAGGGTTTCGCCCAAGCGGTTGGCCAGGTACACCGAGCGGTGATGGCCGCCGGTGCAGCCAATCGCCACCGTAACGTAGGCGCGGTTGCTGGCAGCAAAGCGTGGTAGCCATTTGGTCAGGTAGGCGAGGATGTCCTGGTACATGTCCTCGACATCGGCCTGGGCCGAGAGGTAGTCGACTATCGGCTGGTCGAGCCCAGAGAAATCGCGCAAGCCCGGCTTCCAATAGGGATTGGGCAGGCAGCGCACATCGAATACCAGATCAGCATCCACCGGCATGCCGCGTTTAAAGCCAAAGGACTCAATCAGAAACGCAGTGCCGGGCTCAGGTTGATTGAGCAGGCGCAACTTGAGGCTGTCGCGCAGCTGATACAGATTGAGGTGGGTGGTGTCGATTTTTAGGTCGGCCAGATCGATTATCGGCCCGAGCAGCAGGCTTTCATCGGCGATGGCTTCCGCCAGCGAGCGGCTCTCGTTGGTCAGTGGGTGACGTCGGCGGGTTTCCGAGAAACGCTTGAGCAGGGTTTCTTCGTCAGCATCCAGGTAGATCACATCACACTTGATATGCCGTGCGCGAACTTCGTCAAGCAGCTCGGGAAAGCGCTTGAGATGGCTCGGCAGGTTGCGTGCATCAATCGACACTGCGACCTGTGGGTGCAGTAGCTCTGTGTGCAGCAGAGCACGCTCGGCCAGTTCAGGTAGCAGGCCGGCCGGTAGGTTGTCGATGCAGTAGAAACCGTTGTCCTCAAGTACATCGAGGGCGGTGCTCTTCCCGGAGCCGGAGCGACCGCTAACGATGATCAGGCGCATGCTCAGGCTCGGTTGAGTTGGCTTTGTACGTCCACGACCACCTGGTACAGGGCTTCGCTGCTTTCGGCTTGGCGCAGGCTGGCGCGCACATCGCTGCGGTCTAGCATGCTGGCGATCTGCCGAAGCAGCTCTAGGTGAGCATCGGTGGCCGCTTCGGGCACCAGCAGGACAAACAGCAGGTCCACAGGCGCGCCGTCGATGGCGTCGAAGTCTACGGCGGAGTCCAGGCGCAGCAAGGCACTGATCGGCGCGGTGCAACCGGGCAGGCGACAGTGCGGAATGGCAATGCCATTACCGAAACCGGTCGAGCCTAGTTTTTCCCGGGCAATCAGGCTTTCGAAGATGTCTTGGCCATCCAGGTCAGGCAGCTCGCGCGCCACCAGGTTGGCAATCTGTTCGAGGACACGTTTTTTGCTGCCGCCCGGCACGTTCACCAGGGAACGGCCGGGGGGCAGGATGGTTTCAAGTCGGATCATAGGAGATAGACGATGTCAGCGGGCCATAGCGCCCTGTTGACGGTCGAGCTGTTTTTCCTTGTGTTTGATGAGTTGTCGGTCGAGTTTATCAGTCAGTAGATCGATGGCTGCGTACATGTCTTCATGTTCGGCATTGGCGACGACTTCGCCGCCGGCAATGTGCAGGGTCGCTTCGATTTTCTGTTTGAGCTTCTCGACCTCCATGGTGACTTGCACGTTGGTAATCTTGTCGAAGTGGCGCTCCAATCGGCCGAGTTTTTCGGCGATGTAGTCGCGCAGGGCGTCGGTCACATCCAGCTGGTGTCCACTGATGTTGACTTGCATACCGCTTTCTCCTTGTTGCCGTGTGTAAGAGGCAGGCGAGAGGCCTGCCGCCGGAACACTTTGGCGTGGAAGACTCTGACAGAACGAGCCTGGCACGGCCGCTAATTGCTTGTTGGCAGTATGGCTGCTTTTGCGAAAAGGCGTGGCCGGGAGTGTTCTGTGCAGTGCGATCTGTCTTCCTTCTTCGTGCCGCCTTAGATCAATCGTTTGCGCTCACTGGAAGGCGCTATTCCGAGGGATTCACGGTACTTGGCGACCGTGCGGCGGGCTACTTGAATGCCCTGTGCCTCCAGTAAACCAGCGATCTTGCTGTCACTCAACGGCTTTTTCGCATTTTCCGCGGCGACCAGTTTTTTGATGATGGCGCGGATCGCCGTGGACGAGCATTCGCCGCCTTCGGAGGTGCTGACGTGGCTGGAAAAGAAATATTTCAGCTCGTAAATACCGCGCGGGGTGTGCATAAATTTCTGTGTGGTCACCCGCGAAATAGTCGACTCGTGCATGCCCACAGCTTCAGCAATATCGTGCAGCACCAGGGGTTTCATCGCCTCATCGCCGTAGTCGAGGAAACCACGCTGATGTTCGACGATCTGCGTGGCAACCTTCATCAGAGTTTCGTTACGACTTTGCAGGCTTTTGATAAACCAGCGCGCTTCTTGCAGCTGGTTACGCATAAAAGTGTTGTCGGCGCTGGAGTCGGCGCGCTTCACAAAACCGGCGTACTGCGCGTTGACCCGCAGGCGTGGCATAGCTTCCTGGTTGAGCTCCACCAGCCAGCGTTCGTTGTGTTTGCGCACGATTACATCGGGCACCACGTATTCCGGCTCACTGGATTCGATTTGCGAGCCAGGGCGCGGGTTGAGGCTTTGAATCAGGTCGATAACCTGGCGCAGCTCATCTTCCTTGAGCTTCATGCGGCGCATCAGCTGGCTGTAGTCGCGGCTGCCGAGAAGATCAAGGTAGTCGCTGGCCAGACGCTGGGCTTCGCTCAGCCATGGGGTTTTCGCCGGCAGCTGGCGCAGTTGCAGGAGCAGGCACTCGCCCAGGTTGCGCGCGGCGATGCCGGTAGGCTCGAACTGCTGGATGCGGTGCAGCACGGCTTCGACTTCGTCGAGCTCAATATCCAGTTCCGGATCGAAGGCTTCGACGACTTCTTCCAGGCTTTCCTCCAGGTAGCCCTGGTCATTGATGCAGTCGATCAGGGTGGCCGCAATCAGGCGATCCTTGTCGGACATAGGCGCCAGGTTGAGCTGCCATAGCAGGTGGCTTTGCAGGCTCTCGCCGCTGGAGGTGCGTGTGGTGAAATCCCACTCGTCGTCGTCATTGGTGCTGCTGGGCAGGCTGCTGGCGCTGGTTTGGTAGATGTCTTCCCAGGCGGTATCGACGGGCAGCTCATTAGGAATACGTTCGCCCCAATCACCTTCTTCCAGGTTGTCCACGGTCTGCGTGGCTTCCTGGTAGTTGGTTTCCTGATAGGGCGCTTCGGGCTGTTCGCTGGGGCTGGCGCTTTCTGCACCATCGGCCATAGGGTCCGAATTGTCGAAATCATCGCCATCTTCCTGGCGTTCGAGCATCGGGTTGGACTCCAAGGCCTCCTGGATCTCTTGCTGCAGATCCAGGGTCGACAGTTGGAGCAGGCGGATGGCCTGTTGCAGCTGCGGCGTCATCGTCAGCTGCTGGCCCATTCTCAGGACTAGCGATGGTTTCATTGCAGACCTTATTTACCGGCGTCTGTGCGCAATCCACTACAGGGCGTTTTCAAAAAAGCGCCACTAGGAAGCAAATTATATGCCTGACTTTAAGGGTTTTGCCTAGCCTTGGCTGCAGCCGGCTTGAGAAAAGCTGTGGTTACAGCCGGAACTCATGCCCCAGGTAAACTTCTTTGACTGTCTGGTTGGCCAGAATAGTCTCGGCATCACCCTCTGCAATCAGTTGACCATCGCTGACGATATAGGCGGTTTCGCAGATATCCAGGGTCTCGCGCACGTTGTGATCGGTGATCAATACACCGATGCCCTTGGCCTTGAGGTGATGGATGATCTGCTTGATATCGCCCACGGAAATCGGGTCGACACCGGCGAAGGGTTCGTCGAGCAGGATGAACTTGGGGTTGGTCGCCAAAGCGCGGGCAATTTCCACGCGGCGGCGCTCACCACCAGACAGGCTCATGCCAAGGTTGTCGCGGATATGGCTGATATGGAATTCCTGCAGCAGCCCCTCAAGTTCCTTGCGGCGTGCAGCGCCATCTAGGTCCTTGCGGGTTTCCAGGATGGCCATGATGTTGTCGGCCACGCTTAGTTTGCGGAATATCGAGGCTTCCTGCGGCAGGTAGCCAATACCGGCGCGAGCGCGGCCATGCATGGGCTGATGACTGACGTCGAGATCGTCGATCAGCACGCGGCCCTGGTCGGCCTGAACCAGGCCAACGATCATGTAGAAGCAGGTGGTCTTACCGGCCCCGTTGGGGCCAAGTAGGCCGGCGATCTGTCCGCTGTCGATGCTCAAGCTGACGTCGCGCACGACCTGACGGCCTTTGTAGCTCTTGGCCAAGTGCTGGGCTTTCAATGTGGCCATTATTACTGCGCCTGCTGGTCGGCTGGTTTGTTCTTCGGCTGGATCACCATGTCGATGCGCGGACGTGGCGCAGTGACATTGGTGCCTGTGGCGCGGCCGGCGTTGACGATCTGGCGCTGGGTGTCATAGGCGATTTTCTCGCCTTCGAAGGTGTTGCCTTCCTGAATCACCTTGGCCTGATCAATCAGTACCACGCGCTCGTTGGCCATAAAGTACTGGATGGTCAGGCCGTAGGCCTTGACGATCTGCTTGTCGGCTGACGGCAGTTGCTCGTAGTAGGCCGGCTTGCCGACGGAGGTAAATACCTCGACATCGCCCTGGGCATTCTGGGTGATGGTCACGGTGTCGCCGGTGACCTTCATGGTGCCCTGGGTGATAACTACGTCACCGCGATAGACAGCAACGCCTTGCTTGTCATCCAGCTCCGCGCTGTCAGCCTGGATACGGATTGGCTGTTCGCGGTCGGATGGCAGAGCCCAGGCGCTGACACTTCCGAGTGCGGCGCTGAGGCTGAGTAGTAGGGGGAGGGTGTTAACGAGCCTCATGCTGACCTCTTACGTTGGACAGCAGGAGCATCCTGCCGTCATTCATGTACGCTTTCATTCCTTTTGCCGTGGTCACCCCATTGGCCGCGTCGATTCTAACGGCTTGCTGGGTCTGCGCATATTCCTTCTCGGGGAATACGGTCAGGCGGCTGGTGGTGAGGATGGTCGGGCGGCCTTTGGCGTCGGTACGCTCGACGCGCACCTTGTCGATCAACTCGACCTCAGCCCCCCCTGGCGACACTTCACCGCGCTCACTGCGGATTTTCCAGGGCAGCTCAGTGCCGCGGAACAGGTTCATATTCGGGCTGGTCATCAGGGTGATGTCGCTGGCCTTGCCGTGCTCGACCTTGTCGGCGGTCAGTTCGTAGTGCAGCTTGCCGTCGGCCTGGTATTGCACGGTGTAGGTGTTGGTGGCGTAAAAGTCGATGGCGTTATCAGCCCCAGTGCTGCGGGATTGCTCGTTAAAGCCATCCGGGTTGAGGTTCCAGTAGCCGAGCGCCGCCACCAGTAGTGCTACAAAGGCGAACAGAACAATATTGAATAACTTGCGGGGCATGGTGGGCCTATAGGTAAGCGGCTTGAGCGGCTTCAAGGGTGCCTTGGGCGTGCATGATCAGTTCGCAGAACTCACGGGCTGCGCCTTCGCCACCGCGAGCGCGGGTAATCCCGTGGGCATGTTGGCGAACAAAGCCGTCGGCGCTGGCGACTGCCATGCCCAGGCCTACGCGGCGGATCACTGGCAGATCGGGCAGGTCGTCACCGAGGTATGCAGCCTGTGCATAGTCTAGGCCCAGTTCGCCGAGCAGCTCATCAAGAACTACCAGCTTGTCTTCGCGGCCCTGATACAGGTGTTGAATCCCCAGATTTTGCGCCCGGCGCTCTACGACTGGAGTTTTGCGGCCGCTGATAATCGCGGTACGCACGCCGGAGTTGATCAGCATCTTGATGCCGTGGCCGTCGAGAGTGTTGAAAGTCTTGAATTCGCTGCCGTCGACGAGGAAGTACAGCTTGCCGTCGGTAAGTACGCCGTCGACATCGAAAATGGCCAGCTTGATAGCTTGGGCGCGTTGTAGCAGGTCGGGGCTGGTCAGGTCAGTACTCATTACATCACTCCAGCGCGGAGCAGGTCATGCATGTTCAGTGCGCCAATTGGCAGATCGTTGTCGTCGATCACCACCAGCGAGCTGATCTTGTGGTCTTCCATGATTTTCAAAGCCTCTGCCGCGAGCATTTCCGCGCGAGCGGTCTTGCCATGGGCGGTCATTACGTCATCGATAATGGTCTGGCGCACGTCGATGTTGCGATCCAGGGTGCGGCGCAGATCGCCGTCGGTGAATATCCCGGCCAGGCGGCCGTCTTCCTCGGTCACCACGGTCATGCCCAGGCCTTTCTGGGTCATTTCCAGCAGCGCATCGCGTAGTGAGGTGCCGCGCTTGACGCGTGGCAGGCTTTCGCCGGCGTGCATGACGTTCTCCACCTTGAGCAGCAGGCGTCGGCCCAGCGCACCGCCTGGGTGGGAGAACGCGAAGTCTTCTGCGGTAAAGCCGCGGGCTTCCAACAGTGCAATGGCCAGGGCGTCGCCCAGTACCAGCGATACCGTGGTGGAAGAGGTCGGGGCCAGGTTCAGCGGGCACGCTTCCTGGGATACGCGGGCGTCCAGGTTGACTTCGGCGGCCTTGGCCAGTGGCGACTCCGGGTTGCCGGTCATGCTGATCAGGGTGATGCCGAGGCGCTTTATAAGCGGCAGCAGGGTAACGATTTCTGCGGTAGAGCCGGAGCTGGAAAGGGCCAGCACCACGTCATCGCGGGTGACCATGCCCATATCACCGTGGCTCGCTTCGGCCGGATGCACAAAGAAAGCCGTGGTGCCGGTGCTGGCCAGGGTGGCGGCAATCTTGTTGCCGACGTGGCCGGATTTGCCCATGCCGACCACGACCACGCGGCCTTTGCTGGCGAGAATCAGCTCACAGGCATGTACGAAATCACCGTTGATGCGCGCCAGCAGATCCTGGATGGCTTCGAGCTCCAGGCGGATGGTGCGCTGTGCTGACTGGATCAGATCGGTTGGCTGGCTCATGACTTCTCTGCGGCGTACGGGCTAAAAGCTGCCGATTATAACGGTAAAGGTGCGCCTGCCCAGTATTTCCAGTGGCGAGTTGGTTGCAGAAACTGTGCGGCGCTTATCTTCGGCAACACCTTCCGTCTTGGGCGAGGAATGCCGCGATGGTATAGTTCGCGGCCATTTTCGGTACGTTCGACGACCAGTAGTGCCCTTTGTTCGGGGCGATACGTCAGTCAGGCAAGCGTTGAGCAAGGAGTCCAGATGAGCGCCGAGAACCCGTATGCAGTTGGGCTGAAGAACGTCAGCTTCAAACGCGGCGAGCGGGATATTTTCAAAAACATCGATATCCGCATTCCCCGTGGCAAGGTCACCGGGATCATGGGGCCGTCTGGTTGTGGCAAAACCACGCTGCTGCGTTTGATCGCTGCCGAGCTCAAGCCGAGCCAGGGTGAAGTTTGGGTCAATGGCCTGAATTTGCCGACGTTGTCGCGCAACGATTTGTTCGACATGCGCAAACAGATGGGTGTGCTGTTCCAGAGTGGTGCGCTGTTTACTGACTTGGACGTGTTCGAGAACGTTGCTTTTCCGCTGCGGGTGCACACCAAGCTGCCGGAAGAGATGATTCGCGACATCGTGCTGATGAAACTGCAGGCTGTTGGGCTGCGTGGTGCCCTTGAGCTGATGCCTGATGAGCTGTCGGGCGGCATGAAGCGGCGCGTGGCATTGGCTCGAGCGATTGCTCTTGATCCGCAAATACTCATGTATGACGAGCCTTTCGTCGGCCAGGACCCGATAGCCATGGGCGTTCTGGTGCGCCTGATTCGTCTGCTGAGCGATGCGCTGGGGATCACCAGTATCGTGGTGTCCCATGACCTGGCGGAGACCGCGAGCATTGCCGACTACATCTATGTAGTCGGTGACACTCAGGTGCTTGGTCAGGGCACGCCGGCTGAGTTGATGGCGTCGGATAACCCACGTGTGCGTCAGTTTA
Source organism: Pseudomonas anguilliseptica (assembly GCF_900105355.1). Taxonomy (NCBI): domain Bacteria; kingdom Pseudomonadati; phylum Pseudomonadota; class Gammaproteobacteria; order Pseudomonadales; family Pseudomonadaceae; genus Pseudomonas; species Pseudomonas anguilliseptica. Next base: position 866,172 of record NZ_FNSC01000001.1, on the reverse strand, counting down.
TGCAGGGCATCCCCGATGGCCCGGTACCGTTCCACTTTCCTGCGGCCAATTACCGCGACGATCTTCTGGGGGGGCGCTGATGCGCAAGACATCTGTGCTCGAGCGGGTGCGCCTGTTCGGTCGCGCCGGTATTGATGTAGTCGCCACGCTGGGGCGGTCGGGGCTGTTTCTGCTGCGCGCGCTGTTTGGTCGTGGCTCGACCGGCAATAGCTTTCAGTTGCTGATCAAGCAGCTGTATTCGGTTGGGGTGATGTCCCTGGCCATTATTGTTGTGTCCGGCATCTTTGTCGGCATGGTGCTGTCGCTGCAGGGCTTCAGCATCCTGGCCAAGTACGGCTCGGAGCAGGCGGTGGGGCAGATGGTCGCTCTGACTCTATTGCGTGAACTGGGGCCGGTGGTCACAGCCTTGCTGTTTGCCGGTCGCGCCGGCTCGGCGCTGACCGCGGAAATCGGCAATATGAAATCCACCGAGCAGCTGTCGAGTCTGGCGATGATCGGCGTCGACCCGCTCAAATATATTGTCGCCCCGCGGCTGTGGGCCGGTTTTATCTCGATGCCGTTGTTGGCGATGATCTTCAGCGTGGTCGGTATCTGGGGCGGTGCGATGGTCGCCGTCGACTGGTTGGGGGTTTATGAGGGCTCGTTCTGGGCCAATATGCAAAGCAGTGTTTCGTTTCGCGAAGATGTGCTCAATGGTGTGATCAAGAGCGTGGTCTTTGCGTTTGTCGTGACCTGGATCGCAGTGTTCCAAGGCTATGACTGTGAGCCGACTTCGGAAGGGATTAGTCGTGCCACCACCAAAACCGTGGTGTACGCCTCGCTCGCCGTATTGGGGCTGGACTTTATTCTGACCGCTTTGATGTTTGGAGATTTCTGATGCAGAACCGCACGCTGGAAATTGGTGTCGGCTTGTTCCTGTTGGCCGGGTTGTTGGCCTTGTTACTGCTGGCCTTGCGTGTCAGCGGTTTGACTGTCGGCAGCAGCGACAATACCTACAAGGTGTATGCGCACTTTGAGAATATCGCCGGTTTGACTGTCAGATCTAAAGTGACCATGGCTGGTGTGACAATCGGCAAGGTCACGGCGATTGATCTGGACCGCAACAGCTATATGGGGCGCGTCACCATGGTGTTGGATGATGCCGTGGATAACCTGCGGTCAGACTCCACTGCGTCGATTCTGACCGCAGGTCTGCTGGGCGAGAAATACATCGGGATTAGCGTGGGCGGCGAAGAAGAAGTGCTGCGCGATGGTGGCACCATTCACGACACGCAGTCGTCATTGGTGCTGGAAGACCTGATTGGCAAGTTCCTGCTCAATTCGGTCAACAAAGACCAGGCTAATTAATAGAGGTAATGGACATGTTCAAAACGCTGCGTAACGGTTTGTTTATCTGCTTGGCCATCATCTCATTCCAGGCGTTGGCAGCTCCGGCTGCTCATGAAGTGGTGCAGCAGACCACCACTGCGCTGCTGGCCGACCTCAAGGCTAACAAGGAGCAGTACCGCACCGATCCAGGCGCGTTTTACAACGCCCTGAACAACATTCTCGGTCCGGTTGTGGATGTCGATGGGATTTCCCGTGGTGTGATGACGGTGCGCTATTCGCGTCAGGCCTCGCCCGAGCAGATGCAGCGCTTTCAGGAAAACTTCAAGCGCAGCCTGATGCAGTTCTATGGCAATGCCCTGTTGGAATACAACAACCAGGATATTCGCGTGCTGCCGGTCAGCGGCCAGCAGGACCCTGAGCGCACCTCGGTAAATATGGAGATCAAGGACGGCAAGGGTACGGTTTATCCGCTGTCCTACACCATGGTCAGCCTCGATGGCAGCTGGAAGATGCGCAACGTGATCATCAACGGCATCAACGTCGGCAAGTTGTTCCGTGATCAGTTCTCCCAGGCCATGCAGGACAATCGTAACGATCTGGACAAGGTCATCGACAACTGGACCGAGACCGTTGCCAAAGCCCGCCAAGGGGCCGATGCATCGTGAGTCAAGCCAGTATCCGTGAGGCGTCGCCTGGCGTTTTTAGCCTGATCGGCGTGCTCGATTACCTGAGCGCGCCGGCGCTGCGTGAGCAAGGTGAACGCCTGCTTAGGGTCAGTCCGGCGGTGGCGTGCGTGATTGATTGCGCGGGTGTGGAGAAATCCAGCAGCGTCGGGCTGTCGCTGTTGTTGGCGTTTATGCGTGACGCCAATGCAGCGGGCAAGACCCTGAGAGTGAGTAACCTGCCCAAAGACATGCGTGAAATCGCCAGCGTTTGCGGTTTGTTGGAAATCCTCCCGTTGCAGGCTTGAGCAGGGCTTCGGTCGGCTGGCAGTAATGCGGGGTTCGCAGGCAGGGGGCTTTTTTGTATGATGCTCGACCCGCGAGCGTCTGCTCGGCTGTCGTTAATATATGCATTGATCGAGGTTGAGCATGCAGGCCTTAGAAGTAAAGAGTCTCCTTGAGGCTATATTGCCGGATACCAAGGTGGAAGTTGAAGGCGAAGGCTGCAACTTTCAGCTGAACCTGATCAGTGACGAATTGGCCGCTCTTAGCCCGGTCAAGCGCCAGCAGCAGATCTACGCTCACCTCAATGCCTGGATCGCCGATGGAAGTATCCACGCCGTGAGTATGAAATTCTTCAGCCGTGCCGATTGGGCCGCGCGCTCCTAAACCGAGAGAATCATGGACAAACTGATTATTACCGGCGGTGTGCGCCTTGATGGCGAAATCCGCATTTCCGGGGCGAAGAACTCTGCCCTGCCGATTCTCGCCGCCACCCTGCTTGGTGATGCGCCGGTCACCATCTGCAACCTGCCGCACCTGCACGACATCACCACCATGATCGAGCTGTTCGGCCGCATGGGTATCGAGCCGATCATCGACGAGAAGCTCAGCGTGGAAGTTGACGCGCGGGCGATCAAGACGCTGGTTGCGCCCTACGAGCTGGTGAAAACCATGCGCGCTTCGATTCTGGTACTCGGCCCGATGGTCGCGCGTTTCGGTTATGCCGAAGTGGCTCTGCCAGGTGGTTGCGCCATCGGCTCGCGTCCGGTTGACCTGCACATCCGTGGCCTGGAAGCCATGGGCGCGATCATTGATGTCGAAGCCGGTTACATCAAGGCCAGGGCCCCAGAAGGCGGTCTGCGTGGCGCGCACTTCTTCTTCGATACCGTCAGCGTGACTGGTACTGAGAACATCATGATGGCCGCGACCCTGGCCAAAGGCCGTAGCGTGCTGGAAAACGCCGCGCGCGAGCCGGAAGTGGTCGATCTGGCCAACTGCCTGATCGCCATGGGCGCAAAAATCAGCGGCGCCGGCACCGACACCATCACCATCGATGGTGTTGAGCGCCTGCACGGTGCTCGCTTCAGCGTGATGCCTGACCGTATCGAAACCGGCACCTACCTGGTGGCTGCTGCTGTGACGGGCGGCCGGGTCAAGGTCAAGGACACCGCCCCGACCACTCTGGAAGCGGTGCTGTCCAAGCTGCAGGAAGCTGGTGCAGAAATCACCTGCGGCAACGACTGGATCGAGCTGAACATGCACGGCAAGCGGCCGAAAGCCGTCAACCTGCGTACTGCTCCCTACCCGGCGTTCCCCACCGATATGCAGGCACAGTTTATCGCCCTCAATGCAATTGCCGAGGGTACCGGCACGGTGATCGAAACCGTGTTCGAAAACCGCTTTATGCATGTGCATGAAATGATTCGTATGGGCGCGCAGATCCAGGTCGAAGGCAACACCGCCATCGTCACCGGCGTCGAAACCCTCAAAGGCGCGCCTGTTATGGCCACTGACCTGCGTGCATCTGCCAGCTTGGTGATTTCGGCGCTGGTCGCCGAGGGCGACACCCTGATCGACCGCATTTACCACATCGACCGTGGTTACGAGTGCATCGAAGAGAAGCTGCAGTTGCTGGGGGCGAAGATTCGCCGCGTGCCGGGCTAAGACCATGCTGACTATTGCTCTTTCCAAAGGCCGGATTCTCGATGACACGCTGCCGCTGCTGGCTGCGGCGGGAATCGAACCGACCGAGAACCCGGATAAAAGTCGCAAGCTGATCATCTCCACCACGCTGGACGATGTGCGTCTGCTGATCGTGCGTGCTACCGATGTGCCGACCTATGTCGAACACGGCGCGGCCGATCTCGGCGTGGCCGGCAAAGACGTGCTGATGGAATACGGTGGCCAGGGCCTCTATGAGCCGCTGGATCTGCGTATTGCCCAGTGCAAGCTGATGACCGCCGGTGCAGTTGGCGCGCCCGAGCCGAAAGGCCGGCTGCGGGTTGCCACCAAATTCGTCAACGTGGCCAAGCGTTATTACGCCGAGCAGGGCCGTCAGGTCGACATCATCAAGCTCTACGGCTCGATGGAGTTGGCACCGCTGGTGGGATTGGCTGATAAGATCATCGACGTGGTCGACACCGGCAACACCCTGCGCGCCAACGGTCTGGAAGCTCAGGAGCTGATCGCCATGATCAGCTCGCGACTGATCGTCAACAAGGCGTCGATGAAGATGCAGCATGCGCGCATTCAGGCGTTGATCGACACTCTGCGTGATGCAGTTGAAGCGCGACACCCCCGCTAATACCCTCAACGCGGCATTACGCCGCGTCTGCCTATCCGTGTCATAGCCAATTATCTCGGGCGTCCATACGGTGGGCTTGGTAGCCTAGCGACGCCCGAGCATTTGCCAATTTAAGAGGCCCGCTATGACCGCTCCTATCGCTATTCGCCGACTCAATGCCGCTGACCAGGACTTTGCCCAGCATCTGGATCATCTGCTGAGCTGGGAAAGTGTCTCGGATGACGCGGTCAACCAGCGAGTGCTGGATATCATCAAGGCGGTGCGTGAGCGTGGCGATGCAGCGCTGGTCGAGTTCACCAAGCAGTTTGACGGCCTGGATGTCGCCTCGATGGCCGATCTGATCCTGCCGCGCGAGCGCCTGGAGCTGGCCCTGACCCGCATCACCCCGGAGCAGCGCAGCGCTCTGGAGAAAGCCGCCGGGCGCGTGCGCAGCTACCACGAACGGCAGAAACAGGACTCCTGGACCTACACCGAAGCCGACGGCACAGTGCTGGGGCAGAAGGTCACCCCGTTGGACCGCGCCGGTCTGTACGTTCCGGGTGGCAAAGCATCCTATCCGTCCTCGGTGCTAATGAACGCCATCCCGGCCAAGGTCGCCGGTGTGCCGGAAGTGGTGATGGTGGTGCCGACCCCGCGTGGCGAGATCAATGAAATCGTCCTCGCCGCCGCCTGCATTGCTGGCGTCGACCGGGTATTCACCATCGGTGGTGCCCAGGCCGTGGCCGCGCTGGCCTATGGCACCGAGAGCGTACCGCCGGTGGACAAAATCGTCGGCCCCGGCAATATCTACGTCGCCACGGCCAAGCGTCATGTATTCGGCAAGGTCGGCATCGACATGATCGCTGGGCCATCGGAGATTCTCGTGGTGTGTGACGGCCAGACCGACCCGGACTGGATCGCCATGGATTTGTTCTCCCAGGCTGAGCACGACGAAGACGCCCAGTCGATTCTGGTCAGTCCGGATGCCGCCTTCCTCGGTCGTGTCGCCGAGAGCATCGCCAAACTGCTGCCAACCCTGGAGCGCGAAACTATTGCGCGCACTTCACTGGAAGGTCGCGGTGCGCTGATTCAGGTGGCCGATATGGCCCAGGCCATTGAAGTGGCCAATCGCATTGCGCCGGAGCACCTGGAGCTGTCGGTGGAAAACCCCGACGAGTACCTGCCGCTGATTCGTCACGCCGGGGCGATCTTTATGGGCCGTTACACCGCTGAAGCTCTGGGTGACTACTGCGCCGGCCCCAACCACGTGCTGCCGACCTCTGGCACCGCGCGCTACTCCTCGCCGCTGGGGGTGTACGACTTCCAGAAACGCTCGTCGATCATTCACTGTTCGGCCGAGGGCGCGTCGGAGCTGGGCAAGGTGGCCAGTGTGCTGGCCCGTGGCGAGTCACTGACCGCTCACGCCCGTAGCGCCGAATACCGCATCAAGAACTGAGTTTTCAGGGCGCGCGAGGCGCGCCACCCCAGAATCGAATTCGAGGAGAGAAGGGCAGATGAGCAAATTCTGGAGCCCCTTCGTCAAAGACCTGGTGCCTTATGTGCCGGGTGAGCAGCCGAAACTGGCCAAGCTGGTCAAGCTCAACACCAACGAAAACCCCTATGGCCCGTCGCCCAAGGCGATTGCCGCCATGCAGGCCGAGGTCAATGACAACCTGCGTCTGTATCCGGACCCCAACAGCGATCGCCTGAAGCAGGCGGTGGCCGACTACTACGGTGTAAGCACCGCCCAGGTATTTGTCGGCAACGGCTCCGACGAGGTGCTGGCGCACGCCTTCCACGGTCTGTTCCAGCACGGCCAGCCTCTGCTGTTTCCGGACGTGACCTACAGCTTCTACCCGGTGTACTGCGGCCTGTACGGCATTCCCTTTGAGGCGATTGAACTGGATGAGCAGTTCCAGATTCGCGTTGAAGATTATGTGCGGCCCAACGGCGGCATTATCTTCCCCAACCCCAATGCCCCGACCGGCTGTGGGCTGGCGCTGGAGGCGATCGAGCGGTTGCTCAAGGTCAACCCGGATAGCGTGGTGCTGGTGGACGAAGCCTATATCGACTTCGGTGGAGAGACGGCGATCAGCCTGGTGGCTCAATACCCGAACCTGCTGGTTGGTCAGACCCTGTCCAAGTCACGCTCCCTGGCCGGGCTGCGGGTCGGGATTGCAGTGGGTCATCCTGACTTGATCGAGGCTCTGGAGCGGATCAAGAACAGCTTCAACTCCTACCCGTTGGATCGCATGGCGATTGCCGGCGCGGCGGCGGCGTTCGAGGACAGGGCGTACTTCGAGCAGACCTGCCAGCGGGTAATCGACAGCCGTGAGGCGGTGGTGGCCGGGTTGGAGCAGCTGGGCTTTGAGGTGCTGCCCTCGAAGGCGAACTTTGTGTTTGCCCGCCATCCGGCTAAGGATGGCGCGACCCTGGCTGCCGGTTTGCGTGAGCAGGGGGTGGTCGTGCGTCACTTCAAACAGCAACGGATTGCCCAGTTCTTGCGCATCACCATCGGTACGCCGGAGCAGAACCAGGCGCTGCTGGATGCCCTGCAGGGCCTGTAATTCGGCGCCATAAAAAGCCGGAGCAGTGCTCCGGCTTTTTATGGCCTGCAGTTTAACCGCGCGGGTTATTCGTGGTGCGCCTGGCCAAGGAAGGTCAGCGAGGTAAACAAGCCGCGCGTCTCGATATCCTTGTCGCCTTTGATTGGCAGGTTGATGGAGGCGCTGATGATATTCAGCCCTTCGTTGCGCACCAGCACCTGGGCGCGGCCGTCGGCATCGGTGGTGGCGCTGACCTGGTGCGGCGCACCACGGTAGTCACCGACCAGCTCGACCCCGGCAGCTGGCTTGCCATCCACCAGCACACGTACCGCCAGCGGCTTGCCGGGGCCGACCTTGAGCGGGTCGACTTCCGGCAGGATGACCATCTTCAACTGATCCAGCTTCGGCAACTTGGCGCCTTCCTGGTAGATCGCCAGGCTGTACTTGAAGGTGTGCAACGACTCGGTCGAGTTCGGTACTTGGCTGCGGCCTTGGTTAATCCACTGCTGGTCCGGGGTAAGTGACCAGGCGCCGTTGTCCAGTTCCACGCCAAGTACCGCCGGGGTTTTCAGCGGTTGCAGGCGGGCATGATCCTCCAGGCGCTGAACGGTGACCGGAATCATCTTGCCGGCGCGGTTATAAGCCCAGGCACCGCTGATTTTCTCGGCCTTGAAGGCGTTGTCTTCCGCGCCGTGGCCGTAGATGGCTTCGATATGACCGAGACGTTGTTCGATCCACAGGTCGTGGGCCTGGACGTGCCCGGAGAGCAGGGCGGGCTTGGCAATATGCATGGTGGGTTCCTTGTGGTTTAGAGATTGAGGGTCAGGCTGGGGCTGAGGTTGCGCGGGTCACCGGGCATGACCCAGACGCTGTTGTAGGCGCGCTCGTAGTACTCGCGGTCGAACAGGTTATTGAGGTTCAGGCCGATGCTCAGGGCTTCAATGGCCTGGTAGCGGGCCAAGAGGTCGACGGTGCTGTAGGCCGGTAACTCGAAGTCGCTGCCGGCTTGCCCCGAGCGATCCCCTACATAGTTGAATGCGGCGCCGATATCCGAGCCGCGTAGGTCGCCGTCCTGAAACTGGTAGACAGTGAGCAAACTGCCGCTGTGGCGGGCGACGCCGAGCAGCTTGCTACCCACCGGCAGGCTGTTGTCTTCGGTGACTTCGGCATCGATAAAGGCGTAGGCGCCAATGATGCGCACGGCATCGCTGAGCTGGCCGCTGAACTGCATATCCAGGCCCTGGCTACGCGCTTTGCCGGCCGCGATGCTGTCGCCTGGATTGGCCGGGTCGGCGGTCAGCACGTTTTCCTTGTCGATATGAAACAGCGCAATGGTTGCACCCAGGCGGCTATCAAGCAGGTCGAGCTTGAACCCGGTTTCATAGCCCAGGCCCTTCTCCGGCTTGAACACCGTACCTCGGCTGCTGATGCTGTTGGGCTTGAACGAGGTGGAGGCGTTGGCGAACACCCCGACCTGTGGCGTCAGCTGATAGAGCAGGCCCGAGCGGGCGGTGGCAACATCCTTGTTCTGCTCATTGCTGACCCGCGTGCTGCGGTTCAGCGCGGTTTGCTCATAGCGTTCGAAGCGCGCGCCAAGCAAACCGCTCAGGCGCTCGCTGAAGCGGATCTGATCCTGCAGGTTGAGGGCATAGCTCTCGGTATGCTCGAAGAAATCGTTGGGATTGACGATGGCCGGCTTGGCCTGGCCGTAATGCGGTTGGTAGATGTTCTGGCCATAGCCCAGGGTGGTCGCGCTTTGCGGGTGCTTCTGGCTGTTGCGGTAGTTCTCGTATTTCAGCCCGGCGAGAGTCTGGTGCTGCCAGCTACCGAGGTTGAAGCTGCCATGCAGCTCGGCCTGGGTAATGCTGTCGTTCCATTCGAAGCTGCGTTGACGATAGAAACGCGTCAGGGTGTCGCCGACCAGGCGCGACGGTTCGGAGCTGTTGCCCTGCAGGCGGCCCTGGGCGTAGTGGTTGGCCAGGCGCAGCTTCCAGCTGTCATTGAGGTAGCGCTCCAGGCTGACCTGCAGCATCTGGTTGTCGTTGCGGATGCTGCCGTCGTTAGGTTCACCCATAAAGCTGGAGTCTCTCACCGCGCCCATGCGGTTGTTCACCGCCGGAATACCGCGGTCAAATACCGACTCGGTGCGGGTGAATTCGCTCTCGATCAGCAGCAGGGTGTCGGGGTTCAGCTGCCAGCTCAGCGAAGGGCTGACGATCTGCCGTTCACTGCCGACATGGTCGCGAAAGCTCTGGTTGTCCTCGACCGCCAGATTGACCCGCGACAGCAGGGTGGCGTCGTCATTCAGCGGGGTGTTGACGTCCAGGCTGCTGCGGTAGCGGTCCCAGCTGCCGGCGCTGGCCTTGAGCTGGCTGAAGGCCTCGGCCTGCGGCTTCTTGCTGACGATATTGATCATGCCGCCGGGGTCGCCACGGCCATACAGGCTGGCGGCCGGGCCTTTGAGCACCTCGATGCGTTCGATACCGGAGGCGTCCGGCGAGCTGTAGCTGCCGCGGTTGATGGCGAAGCCGTTCTTGTACAACTCGCCAGTGGTGAAACCACGCACGCTGTAATTGAGGAAGGTCAGGCCGCCGAAGTTGTTCTGCCTGGACACGCCGCCGGCAAAGTCCAGGGCGCGGTCGATGCGCGTGGTGCCCAGGTCATCGAGCACCTGCGCGGGCACCACGTTGATGCTTTGGGCGATCTGCTCAATCGGCGTATCGGTGCGCGTCGCGCTGGCCGAACGGGTGGCGCGATAGCCTTGCACAGGGCTGTCCGCCTGTTCCTGGCGGGCGGTGACCGTGGTGGCAGAGAGCTCGACGGGGTTTTCTGCTGCAGCGGCAACAGCGCAGGGAGCCAGCAAGCTGGCAAGTAAGGCGTGGGCGGCGCGCAAGGGGAAACATTCTTCTCTTGTGTTTAATGTGATAACATAACATTAGAATTGAGAAGGTTTATCGATTGCGCTGCGCAAATTGAAAATTTGAGGGTTAGCTGCCGTTGACGGGCGGTCTTACGCCGATCTCGGCAGTCAGTTGCAGCGGTTTGCCGTTGCGCAGGATGTCGATGCTGATCTTCTCACCCGGCTTGGCACGCGCCACCTGGTTCATCGAGCGGCGGCCATCACCGGCGGCTTCACCGTCGATGCTGAGGATCAGATCGCCTGGCTGCAGGCCGGCTTTCTGCGCGGGGCCGTCGCGGTAGATGCCCGCAACGACGATCCCAGGGCGTCCGTCCAGTCCGAAGGACTCCGCGAGCTCCGGGGTCAGTGGTTGCACCTCGATCCCCAGCCAGCCGCGAATCACTTGGCCGTGCTCGATGATTGCCTGCATCACATCCATTGCCAGTTTCACCGGGATGGCAAAGCCGATGCCTTGCGAGCCACCCGACTTGGAGAAAATCGCTGTATTGATGCCCACCAGATTGCCATAGGCGTCCACCAGCACGCCGCCAGAGTTGCCGGGGTTGATCGCCGCATCGGTCTGGATAAAGTCTTCGTAGGTATTCAGGCCCAGCTGGTTGCGCCCGGTGGCGCTGATAATGCCCATGGTCACGGTCTGGCCGACGCCGAAGGGGTTGCCGATGGCCAGGGTCACGTCGCCGATGCGGATATTGTCGGAGCGCCCGAGGATGATAAACGGCAGGTCAGGCAGGTCGATTTTCAGCACCGCGAGGTCGGTTTCCGGATCGCTGCCAATGATGCGAGCCAGGGTTTCGCGGCCATCCTTCAGGGCCACGACGATCTGGTCGGCGTCGGCGACCACATGGTTGTTGGTCAGCAGGTAGCCTTCCGGGCTCATGATCACTGCCGAGCCGAGGCTGGACTCCATGCGCCGCTGCTTGGGCAGGTTATCGCCAAAGAACTTGCGAAACTGCGGGTCCTCGAACAGAGGATGCGCAGGTTTGTTGACGAACTTGGTGGTGTACAGGTTGGCGACGGCCGGCGAGGCCAGGTTCACCGCATCGGCGTAGGACACCGGGCCTTCTTGCATCCGGCTGTAGAACGGTGCCTGGCGCACGTGCACGTCCTGCCCCGGCAAACCGACCCACTGAGGGAAATATTGCATGATCAGCAGTGCCGACAGCACGCCGACCAGCAGGGGCCAGCCGAGGAAACGCAGGGCCTTGAACATCGAACCAATCCTGAGGGTTGCCGGGGGCGGATGCGCCCCTTAAGGTGCGCCATTATAGAGAGGTGGCCGCGAATAAAGCAGCGCCTGCACACTTGTTGATAAGGAAACCCTATGGCCATTGCCCTGGCGACCCTGGTGGAAGAAGCCGACCGCTACCTGAATGCCGCACGCATCAGCGATTACTGCCCCAATGGCCTGCAGGTCGAAGGCCGGCCGCAGGTGCGGCGCATCGTCAGTGGCGTGACCGCCAGCCAGGCGCTGGTCGATGCGGCCGTTGAAGCTGAAGCCGATGTGCTGCTGGTGCACCATGGCTACTTCTGGAAAGGTGAAAATCCCTGTATCACCGGGATGAAGCGCCGCCGCCTGCAAACCCTGCTGGCCAACGACATCAGCCTGCTGGCTTATCACCTGCCACTGGATGTGCACGCTGAGGTGGGCAACAACGTGCAACTGGCCGCGCAGCTGGGCATTACCGTGGAAGGTCCGCTGGAGCCGGAAAACCCACGCACCGTCGGCCTGATCGGCTCGTTGACCGAGGCCATGAGTCCGCGCGACTTTGCCCGCCATGTGCATCAGGTGCTTGGCCGTGAACCACTGCTGGTTGAGGGCGATGAAATGATTCGTCGAGTCGGCTGGTGCACCGGCGGTGGTCAGGGCTATATCGATCAGGCGATTGCCGCCGGGGTCGATCTGTACCTGACCGGCGAAGCCTCTGAGCAGACCTTCCACAGCACCCGGGAAAACGGCATCAGCTTTATCGCCGCCGGCCATCACGCCACCGAGCGTTATGGCGTGAAAGCTTTAGGCGATTACCTGGCGCGACGTTTTGCCATTGAGCATCTATTTATCGATTGTCCAAACCCAATCTGAGGCGTAATTACCGCCTTCCCGGCAGGTATAAAGCTAGATCGTTTCGATCTAACCTGGCTCCTGATTAGACGCGGGTGCTGTGCTAGAGTGCGCCCTCGTCCACGGCCCGCCGGCCCAAACACATCGCATTTCGTGAGTAGCCATGCTCGATAAACTGACCCACCTGAAACAGCTGGAGGCGGAAAGTATCCACATCATTCGTGAAGTGGCCGCCGAATTCGACAACCCGGTAATGCTCTATTCCATCGGTAAAGACTCCGCCGTGATGCTGCATCTGGCACGTAAGGCGTTCTTCCCGGGGAAGTTGCCGTTCCCGGTGATGCACGTCGATACGCGCTGGAAGTTTCAGGAGATGTACAGCTTCCGCGAGAAGATGGTCAAAGAGTACGGCCTGGACCTGATCACCCACATCAACCCCGATGGCGTAGCGCAGGACATGAACCCCTTCACCTACGGCAGTGCCAAGCACACCGACGTGATGAAGACCGAGGGCCTCAAGCAGGCGCTGGACAAGTACGGCTTTGATGCCGCCTTCGGTGGCGCACGCCGCGACGAAGAGAAATCCCGTGCTAAAGAGCGCGTGTATTCCTTCCGCGACAGCAAGCACCGTTGGGATCCGAAGAACCAGCGTCCCGAGCTGTGGAATGTGTACAACGGCAATGTCAAAAAGGGCGAGTCGATCCGTGTGTTCCCGCTGTCCAACTGGACCGAGCTGGACATCTGGCAGTACATCTACCTGGAGCAGATTCCGATCGTGCCGCTGTACTTCGCCGCCGAGCGTGAAGTGATCGAGAAGAATGGCACGCTGATCATGATCGACGACGATCGCATCCTCGAGCACCTCTCCGACGAAGAAAAAGCCCGGATCACCAAGAAGATGGTGCGTTTCCGTGCCCTCGGCTGCTACCCGCTGACCGGCGCGGTGGAGTCCACGGCCACCAGCCTCACGGACATCATTCAGGAAATGCTCCTGACCCGTACTTCCGAGCGTCAGGGCCGTGTCATCGACCACGATGCTGCCGGTTCGATGGAAGAGAAAAAACGTCAGGGGTATTTTTAAGATGTCGCACCAATCCGATCTGATCAGCGAAGACATCCTCGCTTACCTGGCCCAGCACGAGCGTAAAGAACTGCTGCGCTTTCTCACCTGTGGCAACGTCGACGACGGCAAGAGCACTCTGATTGGGCGTCTGCTGCACGACTCCAAGATGATCTACGAAGATCATCTGGAAGCCATCAGCAAGGATTCGAAGAAAGTCGGCACCACGGGCGATGACATCGACCTGGCATTGCTGGTGGATGGTTTGCAGGCCGAGCGCGAGCAGGGCATCACCATCGATGTGGCGTACCGCTATTTCTCGACCTCCAAGCGCAAATTTATCATCGCCGACACCCCCGGCCATGAGCAGTACACGCGCAACATGGCCACCGGCGCCTCCACCTGCGACCTGGCGATCATCCTGATCGACGCGCGCTACGGTGTGCGGACCCAGACCAAGCGCCACAGCTTTATCGCCAGTTTGCTGGGCATCAAGCACATCGTTGTGGCCATCAACAAGATGGACCTCAAGGGCTTCGATCAAGGCGTGTTCGAGCAGATCAAGGCCGACTACCTGAAGTTTGCTGAAGGTATTGCGCTTAAACCGACTTCCCTGCACTTCGTGCCGATGTCGGCACTGAAGGGCGACAACGTGGTCAACAAGAGCGAGCAGTCGCCTTGGTACACCGGCCAGTCGCTGATGGAAATCCTCGAAACCGTGGAAGTGGCCGGCGATCGCAACTTCACCGACCTGCGTTTCCCGGTGCAGTACGTTAACCGTCCGAACCTGAACTTCCGTGGTTTTGCCGGCACCCTGGCCAGCGGCATCGTGCGCAAGGGCGACGAAGTCATCGCGCTGCCATCGGGCAAGGGCAGCAAGGTCAAATCCATTGTCACCTTCGAAGGCGAACTGGAGCAGGCCGGTCCGGGCCAGGCAATCACTATCACCCTGGAAGACGAAATCGACGTCTCCCGTGGCGACATGCTGGTGCATGCCGACAACCGCCCGCAGGTGGTCGACAGCTTCGACGCCATGCTGGTGTGGATGGCCGAAGAGCCGATGCTGCCGGGCAAGAAATACGACATCAAGCGCGCCACCAGCTATGTGCCGGGTTCGATTGCCAGCATCACCCACCGGGTCGATGTGAATACCCTGGAGCACGGTGCGGCGAGCAGCCTGCAACTCAACGAAATCGGTCAGGTGCGTATCGCCCTGGATGCTCCGATTGCGCTGGATGGCTACGCGCACAGCCGCACCACCGGCTCCTTTATCGTCATCGACCGTCTGACCAATGGCACCGTTGGTGCCGGCATGATCATCGCTGAGCCTGTCGGTGCAGGCGCGGGTGGTCATCATGGCAAGCTGGCGCATGTCTCCACTGAAGAGCGTGCCACGCGCTTTGGTCAACAGCCGGCTACCGTGCTGTTCAGCGGCCTGTCCGGCGCGGGCAAGAGCACCCTGGCCTACGCCGTAGAGCGCAAGCTGTTCGATATGGGGCGCGCGGTCTATGTGCTGGATGGCCAGAACCTGCGCCATGACCTGAACAAAGGTCTGCCGCAGAATCGTGCCGGGCGCACCGAGAACTGGCGGCGTGCCGCTCACGTCTCGCGTCAGTTCAACGAAGCTGGTCTGCTGACCTTGGCCGCGTTCGTCGCCCCGGATGCCGAAGGCCGCGAGCAGGCCAAGGCGCTGATCGGTGCCGAGCGCCTGATCACTGTGTATGTGCAGGCGTCTCCGCAGGTCTGCGCAGAGCGTGATCCGCAGGGTCTGTACGCAGCGGGTGGTGACAACATCCCGGGCGAGTCCTTCCCGTACGACATCCCGCTGAATGCCGATCTGCTGATCGATACGCAGTCGGTGTCGGTAGATGAAGGGGTCAAGCTTGTACTGGCTCTGCTGCGTGAGCGCGGCGCCATCTAAATCCGCTGCACATTAAAAAGCCCCGCCTAGTGCGGGGCTTTTTAATGCCTGTTCGGTCGCCGAAGCGACCGGGTCAGTGGCGTTTACTTGTTCTTCAAACCGTAGCTTTCATCGAGCATGCCTGGCACATCCGCGCTTTTCGGCGCGTAGTCCTTAGGCATTTCATGATGGGCCGGTGCCTTGATGCGCTCGCGCTTTTCACTGCTTTCATCGGCATGCAGGGTGGCAAGCAGGCGCTGGCGAGTCAGTTCGTCGAGTGCCAGGCGGTTGGCCCCTTCGGACAGGTGCTGCTGCACGTCCAGTTGAGTCTGGCTGAGCTTTTTCACTAGGTTGGCCGTGGTGTTGAAATGTGTCACCACCTCGCTTTGGTAGGTGTCGAAGCGTTCTTGAATTTCATCCAGCTGACGTTGGGTGCGGCTAGGGGCCGCATTGGGTGCCAGGCGGGCAATCAGGAAGCCAATGGCAATGCCAGCTACCAGGGTAATGGCGGGTAGCAACCAGGCGGTAAGCGTCTGTTCCACGAGTCCTTCCTCTCTAAACGGCTTTGCTTTACGTTAACGGCTCGAACCTGCGCTGTATACCGCAATGCAATGCCGAAAGGTTTGCGGTGTTGTGTATGGTGCAGGCTGTCAGCTAGACGAGTCGACCCACTGCGAGGTCACGGAGTTCCCTGTTGCTCACCCGCGAAACCCCTCTGATGATTGCCGGCCCCTGCGGCCAACTCGAAGCCCTGTGGCTGGATACCCCTGATGCCCGTGGCGTGGCGCTGATTTGCCACCCCAACCCGGTGCAGGGCGGCACCATGCTTAACAAGGTGGTCTCCACCCTGCAACGCACGGCTCGTGACTGTGGCCTGGCCACGTTGCGTTTCAATTACCGCGGTGTCGGCGCCAGTGCGGGCAGCCACGATATGGCCAGCGGTGAGGTAGATGATGCCGAGGCCGTGGCCAACTGGCTGCGTGCGCAGCACCCCGAGTTACCGCTGACCCTGCTGGGTTTTTCCTTTGGCGGTTTTGTCGCTGCCGCACTCGGCGCGCGCCTTGAGATCCAGGGCGTGACACTCGACAAGCTGTTTATGGTGGCCCCGGCCGTGCATCGCCTGAGCGAAGAAACGCCCCCGGCCAGCCATTGCCCGTTGATCCTGATCCAGCCCGGCGACGACGAAGTGATCGACCCGCAGGTGGTTTACCAGTGGTCGGCGGCACTCGGGCGTGCCCATGAGCTGCTGAAAGTGGCAGAATGCGGCCACTTTTTTCACGGCAAGCTGACCGACCTAAAGGATTTGTTATTGCCGCGTCTCTGAACTGATTGAGCCTCAATAAGCGAACGTTATGACCACTCGTATCCTTACCGGCATCACCACCACCGGCACGCCGCACCTGGGCAATTACGCGGGCGCGATTCGCCCGGCCATCGTTGCCAGTCGCGCCGCCGATGCGGATTCGTTCTACTTCCTGGCGGACTACCATGCGCTGATCAAGTGCGATGAGCCGGCACGTATCCAGCGTTCGCGACTGGAAATCGCCGCCACCTGGCTGGCGCTGGGTCTGGATACCGACAAGGCAACCTTCTACCGCCAGTCGGATATCCCCGAGATTCCCGAGCTGTGCTGGTTGCTCTCCTGCGTCGCCGGCAAGGGCCTGCTCAACCGCGCCCACGCCTACAAGGCGTCGGTGGACAAGAACGTCGAAGCCGGTGAAGACCCGGATGCGGGCATCACCATGGGCCTGTTCAGCTACCCGGTGCTGATGGCCGCGGACATTCTGATGTTCAACGCACACAAGGTGCCGGTCGGCCGCGACCAGATTCAGCACGTGGAAATGGCCCGCGATATCGGTCAGCGCTTCAACCATCTGTTTGGCAATGGCAAGGAGCTGTTCACCCTGCCCGAGGCGGTGATCGAGGAAGACGTATCCACGTTGCCAGGCCTTGACGGTCGCAAGATGAGCAAGAGCTACGACAACACCATCCCGTTGTTCGGCAGTGCCAAGCAGCTCAAGGATGCCGTTGCACGTGTCGTGACCGACTCCAAGCTGCCGGGCGAACCAAAAGACCCGGATAGTTCGCATCTGTTCACCCTCTATCAGGCCTTTGCTGCACCGACCCAGCAGGCGGACTTCCGTGCTGCGCTGGAGGGCGGTATGGCTTGGGGCGAAGCCAAGCAGGCGTTGTGCACCCTGCTGGAAGCCGAGCTGGGCGAGGCGCGCGAGCGCTATCACGCGCTGATCAGCAAACCGGCCGATCTGGAAGACATTCTGCTGGCCGGTGCCGCCAAGGCGCGCAAGATCGCCACGCCGTTTCTCGGTGAGCTGCGTGAGGCCGTTGGCCTGCGCTCGTTCCGCAGCCAGGCCGTCAACACGGCGGGTGAGAAGAAGAAAGCCGGCAAGAGCGCACGCTTTGTCAGCTTCCGCGATGACGACGGCAGCTTCCGCTTCCGCCTGCTGGATGCCGCCGGCGAGCAGCTGTTGCTATCCAAGTCGTTTGCCGATGGCAAGGCCGCAGGCATGGTCAACAAGCGTCTGCAGTCCGGCGACGCACTGGATGTGCGCGAGCAGGACGGCGGCTTTGCCGTCTGGCTGGACGATGAGTGCGTGGCGCAAAGCCCGGCATTTGCCGACAGCGAGGCCTGTCAGGCGGCGATTCAGCGTCTGCGTGAGGCGCTGGCACCTCAGGAATAACGCTCTGCTGGATGGCCCCTCCCACAACCGGTACGCCGTCTATAAGCCGTTGCCAATCAACGGGGGCGTCGCTAAAGTGACGCCCCCGTTTTACTTGCCCGGCTAACGAATTTATGACGCCCCTAGAACGCTACCAGGCTGACCTTAAACGCCCCGATTTCTTTCATGATGCCGCCCAGGAAACGGCGGTGCGTCATCTGCAGCGCCTGTATGACGACCTGGTCGCCGCCGACAAGGGCAGCGCCGGCGTATTCGGCAAGCTGTTCGGCAAAAAGCCGCAGGGGCCGGTCAAGGGCCTGTATTTCTGGGGCGGCGTCGGTCGCGGTAAAACCTACCTGGTCGACACCTTCTTCGACGCGCTGCCGTTCGAGAAGAAGATGCGTACGCACTTCCACCGCTTTATGAAGCGCGTGCATGAAGAAATGCGCACCCTCAAGGGCGAAAAGAACCCGCTGACCATTATCGGCAAGCGCTTCGCCGACGAAGCCAAGGTCATCTGCTTCGACGAGTTCTTCGTCAGTGACATTACCGATGCCATGATCCTCGCCACCCTCATGGAAGAGCTGTTCAAGAACGGTGTGAGCCTGGTCGCCACCTCCAATATCGTGCCCGATGGCCTGTACAAGGACGGCCTGCAGCGTGCGCGTTTCCTGCCGGCGATTGCCCTGCTCAAGCAGCACACCGAGATCGTCAACGTCGACAGCGGTATCGATTACCGCCTGCGTGCGTTGGAGCAGGCTGAGCTGTTCCATTGGCCGCTGGACGCTGCGGCCGAGGAAAGCCTGCAGAAGAGTTTTGTCAGTCTGCTGCCCGAGCACTGCGAGGTGCAGGAAAACGAGGCGCTGATGATCGAAAACCGCGCCATCGTGGCGCGTAAGGTCGGTGACGACGTGGCCTGGTTCGAGTTCCGCGAGCTGTGCGATGGCCCGCGCAGCCAGAACGACTACATCGAGTTGGGCAAGGTCTTCCACGCCGTGCTGCTGGCCAACGTCGAGCAGATGAGCACCGCCAAGGACGACATGGCCCGGCGCTTTATCAACCTGGTGGACGAGTTCTACGACCGCAACGTCAAGCTGATCATCTCCGCCGAAGTGGAGCTGAAAGACCTCTACACCGGCGGTCGCCTGACCTTCGAGTTCCAGCGCACGCTGAGTCGTCTGCTGGAAATGCAGTCCCACGAGTTTCTCGCGCGGCCGCACAAGCCTTAACTCAACACGCGTACGCTCGTACCTAAAAGCCCGGATCTTTCCGGGCTTTGTAGTTGATGGCCGGCTGAAGACAGCCAGGCCGTCTGCGCCCAAGCAGGATAAACTCTGCGCCATCGACTTATTTCAGCGGTTAGCCCTATGACGTTTGCCTCCCTCGGCCTGATCGAGCCTCTGCTACGCACCCTCGACAGCCTCGACTACAAAACCCCCACGGCCGTGCAGGCTCAGGCGATCGTGCCGATCCTCAAGGGCCGTGATCTGATGGCCGCTGCGCAGACTGGCACCGGCAAGACCGCCGGCTTTGCCCTGCCGGTGCTGCAACGACTGATGATGGAAGGGCCGCAGGTGGCCAGTAATTCGGTGCGTGCGTTGGTGCTGGTGCCGACCCGTGAGCTGGCCGAGCAGGTGTTGCAGAGCTTTATCACCTATGGCCAGCACCTTCCGATGCGCAGTTATGCGGTGTATGGCGGGGTCAGTATCAACCCGCAGATGATGAAGCTGCGCAAAGGGCTGGACGTGCTGGTAGCCACTCCGGGTCGTTTGCTCGACCTCTATCGGCAGAACGCGGTGAAATTCAACCAGGTGCAGACCCTGGTGCTGGATGAAGCCGACCGTATGCTCGACCTGGGCTTTGCCAACGAGCTGGAGAGTGTGTTCGCTGCGCTGCCGAAAAAGCGCCAGACCCTGCTGTTCTCCGCGACCTTTTCCGACGCCATTCGCGCCATGGCCGGGCAGATGCTCAACGACCCGCTGAGCATTGAAGTCAGCCCGCGCAACGCCGCCGCCAAGTCGGTCAAGCAGTGGCTGATCCCGGTGGACAAAAAACGCAAGAGCGAGCTGTTTCTGCACCTGTACCAGAGCAAGCGCTGGAGCCAGGCCCTGGTGTTTGTAAAAACCCGCAAGGGTGTGGATGAGCTGGAAGCCGAGCTGCAACGCCACGGCATCAGTGCCGACTCGATTCACGGCGACAAACCCCAAGCCACCCGCCAGCGCGCCTTGCAGCGCTTCAAGGACGGTGAGGTCAAGGTCCTGGTGGCCACCGATGTGGCGGCCCGTGGTCTGGATATCGACGATATGCCGCTGGTGGTCAACTTCGATTTGCCCATCGTTGCTGAAGGCTATGTGCACCGCATCGGCCGTACCGGCCGTGCTGGCACCACCGGTCAGGCCGTATCGCTGGTTTGCGCCGATGAAGTGCAGCTGCTCTCGGCCATCGAAACCCTGACCCAGCAAGTGTTGCAGCGCATCGACGAGCCGGACTTTATCCCCGACCACCGCGTACCGCAGACTCTGCCCGGTGGCCAGGTGGTGAAAAAGCCGAAGAAACCGAAGAAGCCGAAAGTGGTGGGCGGTGGCAAAGGCGGCAGCCTAGGGCGTTGGATGGAGACCGACGAACCGGCCGCCCCAGTGGTGAAGGCTGTGCGTAAGGTGCCAAGCTTTGGCGGTAAACCAGCCAAGGGCGGCAGATAGTCGTAGAGCGCGCTGTAACCGGGCGATAGAACCCGGTGCTCCTCGCCGATAAAGCAAAGCTCGCGGGCTTGCCCGCGATTAGTATCGGCGCTCTTACTCGGCTAGGCGCTCGGTGTTCTGCGCAATCCGCCAGAGTACGCCGCTGGGGTCGATGATCACAAAGTCGCGCATGCCCCAGGGCTGATCCTGGGGCGGCACCAGGCGCACGCCGAAGCGCTCGCCCAACTGCTCATCCAGTACCTTCTGCCACCAGGCCTCGACGTTTTCCACCAGCAGGTGCATGACGAAGTTTTCCGCCTGCTCCTTGACGTAGAAGTTCTGCAACAGAAAGGCGCAATGCTCGCCATGGCTGAAATAGGCCATGTCGTCGCTGACCCAGCCCGGCTTGAAGCCCAGAGCCTGATAAAACGCCTGGCTCAACGCGAAGTCGCGGGCCGGCACAAAGGTCTTCAGTTCAATGCTGTGCAACATCGGATGGTTCCTGCGCGAGTGATGTCGGACAGGCTATTACGGTTGTGCCGGCTCTCTGGCGGAGCCTGGCGAGCAGAGCTTAACGGC
Source organism: Pseudomonas anguilliseptica (assembly GCF_900105355.1). Classification (NCBI taxonomy): domain Bacteria; kingdom Pseudomonadati; phylum Pseudomonadota; class Gammaproteobacteria; order Pseudomonadales; family Pseudomonadaceae; genus Pseudomonas; species Pseudomonas anguilliseptica. The sequence goes on along the minus strand of NZ_FNSC01000001.1, from coordinate 845,195 downwards.
TGGCCTGCGCCGCTTCCAGCTGCTTCTTGTGGGTGGCGGCAGCGGTCATGTCGTAGATCACCACGCAGATGTGTTCCACATCACCCTTGGCCCCGGCCAGCGGCAGTAGGGTGACGTTCTGGTACATAAAGTCTTCCTGGCCGGTGATCGGCTGATAGTTCTTGAAGTGCATCAGGTAGGGGTGTTGCTCCCACAGGCTGAACGCGCGCGTGCCGAGTTGCACCACGGTATCGACCTTGCGCCGTAACCAGGCTTCGTTGATTTCCGGGAACAGGCTGAACAGGGTTTTGCCGTGCACCTCGTCCGGGCCCATGCCCGAATGGTTCTCCATAAAGCTGTTCCACACCTCCACCTGGTACTGGCGATCGAGGACGATCACCCCGACATCGATGCACTGCACGATATCGAGCAGCCAGTGCACCTCTTGAATATCTATCTGTGCGGCCATGGCTTAACTCATCAGGTAGTTGATCTTGTTGGTCAGGCGCTTGATCGAGTCTTCGGTAAACAGCAGCAGCAGGTCGAAGTGGATGTTGTGTGCTTCCAGGCTGTAGCTGATTTCCACCGCCAGAGTCTTCTTCCAGCGACGCTGGTTGAGGTGGATCAGCCGCTCGATGGAAGAATGCTGACCAAGCAGTTGTGGATGGCCTTGGGAGAAGCGCACGTCGATCTGCTCGGCAATCCCGGCCAGGCACGCGCCGATCAGGATGCTGGCCAGATCCAGGAGCATTTCCGAGGTTTCCAGGTCATCCTTCGGCTGCCAGTTGAGCAGACGCGCCATATCGGCCACTTCGGAGTCGTGGAACAGCAGCAGCGACTCGCCGGCGATACCGTCGCCGATAAAGCCCTGGCACACCGCGCTCAGGCGTTCGCCGCGCATGGCGTCGGTGAGGGTCATATGCAGCTCGCTGACTTCGAAGATATTCACCTGCGGCACCGGCAACTGCACAAAGACCCCGAGCGCCTTGGCCAGCAGCGCGGCGGCGCGGCCCATGGCGACGTTGGTGACCTCGCGCAGGGCATCGCGGAAGTTGACCTTCAGCTCATCCAGTACCGCCGCCTGGGCGATGGCGCCAGGCGTCGCCTTGGGGGCGAACAGGCCGAGTTCGAGCAGGGTGCTGCGCAGTATCTCGGGGTCGGCAGGCTTCTTGATAAAGGCCAGGGCGCCGAGTTCCTTGACCCGGCGTAGGGCTTCTTCCTGCACGTCGCCGGAGACTACCACGACTTTGCAGGCCAGGCCTTCTGCGCGCATGGCTGCGAGGGTTTCATAGCCGTCGAGTACTGGCATGGTCAGGTCCAGCAGCATCACCTGGCCCAGACCCTGGCGCAGTGCAGCCAGGGCTTCCTGGCCATTGGTGGCCTGGCTGATGGTCACCGGCCATTCGGGCGGCAGGGCGCGGATCAACTGCTTGCGCGCCATGTTCGAGTCGTCGCAGACCACTAGTGGAATCACGGCTGGAGAGTACCTGTGCGCGTGGAAGAACACCGCTCTGAGGCGGTTTTCTTCAAGCATAGCCGCTTGAGATTGTGCGCGGCGGCTCTTAGAGTGTATTTGCGATCTTGCGAGCTAGAGTCATACAAGGTGCTACGCCAGTAACAGCCTCCGGCTGGGCAAAACGGCGAGGAAGCGGAGTTTGCTGGTGTAAATGAGATTACTCAATGCGTTCGCCCTTCGGGCCGCGCTAAGGCGCGTTAGTCGCTAGCGACTTACCGAGCCTGTTTTTAACGCAGTAGGGCCGACGCGCAGCAGATCGTAAGCAGGACCTTATTCTGCGGGGTGTTGCAGCCATTCCAGCATGCCCAGAGCTGCACAGCGACCGCTGGCAAAGCAGGCGGTCAGCAGATAGCCGCCGGTGGGCGCCTCCCAGTCAAGCATTTCCCCGGCGCAGAAGGTGCCAGGCAGCGCCTTGAGCATCAGCTGGCCGTCCAGTTGTTCGAATGGTACGCCGCCGGCTGTGCTGATCGCCTCATCCAATGGCCGCGGACGCACCAGAGTGATAGGCAGGGCCTTGATTGCACTGGCCAGCTGCGCCGGGTCATTGAAGGCTGCAGCGCTGGCCAGTTCGCGCAGCAGGGCGGCCTTGACGCCGTCGATCCCGGCCTGGCGATGCAGGTGTTTGGCCATGGACTGCGAGCCGCGCGGTTTGCTCAGGGCCGCCTGCAGTTTGCTCAGCGGCGTCTGCGGCAGCAGATCGAGGTGCACGGTGGCACTGCCATGCTGGTTGATCGATTCACGAATGGCTGCTGACAGGGCGTAGACCAGGCTACCTTCGATGCCGCTGGCGGTCAGTACACACTCGCCCAGGCGTGGCGCTGCGCCGGCCAGGCTAAGGCTGACGTTCTTCAGCGGCGCGCCGGCGAATTTGTCCCGCAGAAACGGGCTCCAGGCGCTGACATCAAAGCCGCAGTTGCTCGCCTGCAAGGGCGCGATAGTCACGCCTCGGTCTTGCAACAGGCTGACCCAGGCGCCGTCCGAGCCCAGCCGCGCCCAGCTGGCGCCACCCAGGGCCAGCAGGGTGGCGTCGGTATTTACTCTGTGCTCGCCGCAGGGCGAGGTGATTCGCAGCGCACCCTGGCTATCCCAACCCTGCCAACGATGGCGGGTGTGTATCTGTACACCCAGTTCGCGCAGACGTTTGAGCCAGGCGCGCAACAGCGGCGCGGCTTTCATGTCGGTTGGAAATACCCTGCCTGAGGTGCCGACAAAGGTGTCGATGCCCAGGCCGTGAATCCAGGCGCACAGGGCTTCGGCATCGAAATCCTGCAGCAGCTCGGCCACTTCTGCCTGGCGCGCACCATAACGAGCGACAAAGGCCGGCTTGGCCTCGGAATGGGTGATATTCATTCCGCCGACCCCGGCCAGGAGGAATTTGCGCCCCACCGAAGGCATGCCGTCGTAAAGATCGACCTGCACACCGCCCTGGGCCAGCACTTCAGCGGCCATCAGCCCGGCAGGGCCGCCGCCGATAATGGCAACGCGTGGAGCGGACTTTGGCAAGGCACTGTTCATGGCGGTTTCGGCGTGGGGTGTGCCCGCGCATTCTAACCGAGGCGGCGTCCGCCTTGTCATTTTCCCCGGCTTCGGGCAGGGTCGCAGTCAGAATTTCTGCCTGGAGCCCTTTATGTCTGACCTCTACCCCAGCATCGACCCCGACGGCCTGATCGAATACTCGGTGGTCTACACCGACCGCTCCCTCAACCATATGTCGCAGTCGTTTCAGGGCGTGATGAAGGATATCTCCAGCACCCTGAAACAGGTCTACAACGCCCATGCGATGGCCATCGTGCCCGGTAGCGGCACCTATGGCATGGAAGCGGTGGCGCGTCAGCTGGCCACCGGACAGAAGTGCCTGGTGCTACGCAATGGCTGGTTCAGCTACCGCTGGACGCAGATTTTCGAGATGGGGCAGATCCCCTCTGAGTCGATTGTGCTCAAGGCGCGCCCGGTCGCCGAGGGCAGCCAGGCTGCGTTCTCACCGCCACGGCTGGTCGATGTGCTGGCAGTAATTGCTGCGGAAAAACCGCAGGTGGTGTTCGCCCCGCATGTGGAAACCTCTTCCGGGATGATTCTGCCAGACGGCTACCTGCGCGCCGTGGCGGATGCTGTGCATGCGGTCGGCGGCCTGTTTGTGCTCGATTGCATCGCCTCGGGCACCCTCTGGGTGGATATGCAGGCCTGCGGTATCGACGTGCTGATCAGCGCACCGCAGAAAGGTTGGAGCGCCTCACCGTGTTGCGCCCTGGTGATGCTCAGCGAGGCCGCCCAGGCCCGCGTCGAAGCCACCCAGAGCACCAGCTTTGCCTGTGACCTGAAGAAGTGGCTGCAGATCATGCAGGCCTACGAGCAGGGCGGCCACGCCTACCACGCGACCATGCCCAGCGATGCCCTGGCGCGTTTCCGTGATGCCATGCGCGAGGCCGAAGCCATTGGCTTTGCCACCGTGCGCAACCAGCAGCAGGAACTCGGTGAGCGTGTGCGCGCCTTGCTCGCCAGCAAAGGCTTCAAGAGCGTCGCCGCCGAAGGCTTTGAAGCCCCAGGTGTGGTGGTGTGCTACACCACCGACGCCAGCATCAAGAACGGCAGCAAATTCGCCGCCCAGGGCCTGCAAATCGCAGCCGGCGTGCCATTGCAGTGTGATGAGCCGGCGGATTTCCAGACCTTCCGCCTGGGCCTGTTCGGCCTGGACAAGCTGGGCAATATCGACCGCACCGTGGCGACCCTGGAGCAGGCGCTGGATAAGGTGCTGGCGGAGTAACCGAGGCGCAGGATGGGGCGGGCCGCACAGGTGAGCATCGCGCTACCTGTCACTCTCCTGGCGTCGCAGCGATACCTGCCGATGGGTATCGCTGCGCTCAACGCCACCCCCAGAGTTTAGTTGACCTTGACTGCCTGCAACGTATAGCTCAATGGCAGTCGTTCAGGCTGGCTATTCAGCCGCCATTCGCCATTTTCGCCCAGGCTCATCTGGCCCGGCAGGGCTTCCCAAGGGATGCTGGTGTGTTCTTCCAGTGCATTCAGGCGCATGCCGTGGCGCAGCAGCGCCGTGATGATTTCGCCCATGCCGTGGTTCCACTCGTGAGTGGTGGTGGCGGTCAGCTTGCTGTCGCTTTCCACATAGCTGTACTCGTCATTCCAGACCTGCGGCTGGCTATGTTCAAAATAGGAGTGGACCATCTGCAGGGCATCTTCGCAGTCCTGGTCGAGCGTCATCAGTACGGGATGCATTTCGCGCAGAAACAGGCGTCCGCCAGGCTTGAGCAGGGCCGCGACATTGCGCGCCCAGTCCTCGATCTGCGGTAGCCAGTTCAGCGCACCAATGCCGGTGTAGACCAGGTCGAATGACTGCGCGCCGAGCACCTTGGCGGCGTCGTAGACCGAGGCTTCGACAAACGTGATGTGCTCGCCGCAGGCATTTGTCAGCTTACGGGCCTGTTCCAGTGAGGCGGATGAGAAGTCCAACCCGCTCATCTGCGCCCCCAGACGGGCCAGCGACAGGGTTCGGTGCCTATATGGCACTGCAGGTGCACCCCGCGCAGGCCACGGATATCGCCGAGGCGCGGCAGGTCAAAACGCACCACCTCGGATAAATGCGCGGGTGAGGCGATAAACAGTTGTATCTGGTAATCGGGCGAGGCCGCATGCAAGGCGGCGCGCTCGTTCCAGTTAGCTTTGTTCAGGGCAAACGAGCCATCTATGACGGGATTCCATTCAGTGTGTGGGGGAGTGCTTATCCAACGCGCTCAGTATGGCGTGGGCGGCCTTGATTCTGGCAGCGTTGGGGTAGTTTTTGTTGGCCAGCATAACCAGGCCGAGGTTCTGACTGGGGACAAACACCGCATAGGCGCCGAAGCCGCCGGTTGAGCCGGTTTTATTGAACAGGCTGTCGCCTGGCTCGGTTTCCGGCGGTGCGAGGCGTGTAGCAGGTTTCGACTCCAGGGCCATGGCCGGAGAGTTACCGGCTTGCAGGCGTTCCAGGCTGATCGGGTAGGGGTAGCGCTCCCAGCCGAGGCCCTGGGTCATCTCGCCGGCGCGGTAATAGCCTGCGTGGGTGATGGCGATGGCGCGCTGCAGGTCCTTGGTGAGACTGGCCGGATCAAGGTTGGCCTGGACAAAGCGCAACAGGTCCTTGGCGCTGGCTTTCACCCCATAGGCTTCGGCGTCGAGCATGCCCGGGCTGACGCGCAGCGGCTGGTTGTCCTTGCTGTAGCCATAGGCATAGCAAGGCATCTGCGCCGCCGGCACCTGGATATAGCTGTGCGACATGCCGAGCGCGGGGAACAGCGTGCCTTCCATCAGTGTGGGGAACGGCTGGCCTATGCTGCGCGCGGCGAGGTAGCCGAGCAGGCCAATACTGGGGTTGGAATAGCGTCTGTGAGTGCCGGCAATATGCTCGGGCTGCCACTGGCGGTAATAGCTGAGCATGCTGGCCGGGTCGGTCACGTTGTCGGGGAACTGCAGCGGCAGTCCGCTGGCGGTGTAGGTGCCGAGGTTAAGCAAGCTGGCGTGTTCCAGCTGGCTGCCTTGCAGCTCGGGCCAGTGCTGGCCGGCGCTGTCGGCGAGGGTCAGCTTGCCGGTAGCCTGGGCCAGTGCGGCTAGGGTGGCGGTGAGGGGTTTACTCAGCGAACCGATTTCAAACAGGGTATCGCTGGTTACCGGTTGCTGGTCGTCCAGGCGTGCAACGCCATAGTTGAAGTAGTGGGCCTGGCCGTTGTGAGTGATTGCCACGGCCATGCCGGCAATATCGTGTTCCGCCATCACTGGGCGAATAGTGGTGTCCACCAGTGACTGCAGTGTGTCTTCGGCGTGTGCGGCAGTGCCGAATGCCAGTGCTGCCAGTAGGGCCGGCAGTGTGCTGAGTTTTGCATACATGCTGTGTGAGATTCCTTGGTCGTGAAGATGCGCGATGTGACAGCGCGCGTGCCGATTTTATCCCAGCCCGCTCGCCTGCCAAACCTGCGCGGCGCTGTGGTGCAGAATCCCGTGACGCTTGGCTAGGGCTAGGCGGTCCTTGTCGTAGCCGCCGCCGATCAGCCCGACTACGGGAATGTCACGGCTCAGGCAGTGGTTGAGTACAGCTTCGTCACGGGCTGCGATACCAGCATCCGTCAGGTTGAGATAACCGAGGGCATCGTGCTGGTGCACATCGACGCCGGCGTCGTAGAGCACGATATCCGGCTGGTACAGCGGCAGCAGGTAGTTGAGGCTGTCGTTGACCTCCTTGAGGTAGTCGTCATCGGCCATGCCGTTGGGCAGGGGAATGTCCCAGTCGCTGGCGGCTTTGCGCGCCGGGTAATTCTTTTCGCAGTGCAGTGATACGGTGATCGCCTCCGGGGTGCTCTCCAGCAGGCGCGCGGTGCCATCGCCCTGGTGCACGTCACAGTCGAATATCAGCACGCGCTGGGCCTTGCCACTGGCTAGCAGGTACTGACTGATTACTGCCAGGTCATTGAAGATGCAGAACCCGGCTGGGTGATCGTAATGCGCGTGGTGGGTGCCGCCAGCCAGATGGCAAGCCAATCCATGTTGCAGCGCCTGCTCAGCCGCCAGCAGCGAGCCGCCCACGGCGCGAATGGTGCGTTGCGCCAGGGCGGCGCTCCAGGGCAGGCCGAGGCGGCGTTGCTCGTCATGGGCCAGTTCGCCGCTGGCAAAGCGCTGGATATAGGCCGGGCAGTGGGCCAGGGCGAGTACGTCGGCGGGGCACAGTTCAGGGCGCAGCAGTTCGGCATCGGTGCTTAGGCCGCTGGCGACAATGTGATCGCGCAGCAGGCGAAACTTCTCCATGGGGAAACGATGATTGGCCGGGAAGGGCGGGCTGTAATCGTCGTGGTAGACCAGCGGCAGGCGCATGGTGGCGGGCTCGGGCGGAAGTGGCCGAAGTATGGCGGCAGGCTCTGCTTGCGCTCAAGCCCTGCGGCCGATTGGCTAGAATGCTGCCATTATTGTCCACATCCATCTTTCAGTCGGGCCGACAAACTTCGGCGAAGTCTTTACCATCTCGCCCCCAGCCAGATGCGTTAACAGGAGAGCATGCATGAGTCAGGTGTTGGATGAGTTGGTCGCCCTGCTGACCCTGGAAACCATCGAAGAAAACCTGTTTCGCGGGGTCAGCCAGGATCTCGGCTTTCGCCAGTTGTATGGCGGCCAGGTGCTGGGGCAGTGCGTTTCAGCGGCCAGCCAGACGGTGGATACCGTGCGTCATGTGCATTCTATGCACGGCTACTTCCTGCGCCCCGGTGATGCCACGCTGCCGGTGGTGTATCAGGTTGAGCGCGTGCGTGATGGCGGCAGCTTCAGTACACGGCGGGTGACGGCGATCCAGAAGGGCAAGCCGATCTTTACCTGCAGTGCGTCGTTCCAGTTCGATGAAGAAGGCTTTCATCATCAGAACCGGATGCCTGAAGTGCCGGGGCCGGAAGAGCTGAAATCGGAAACCGAGCTGGCGCGCATGGTCGAAGCCATGATTCCCGAACGTATGCGTGAGTGCGCTATCAGTGACAAGCCGATCGAGATTCGCCCGGTCACCATCGGCAACCCCTTCGCGCCAAAGCCCAGTGAGCCGGTCAAGCACGTGTGGTTCCGCGCCGCGGGCGAGCTGCCGGATGAACCGCAACTGCACAAGCTGCTGCTGGTCTACGCTAGTGATTTCAACCTGCTGACCACCTCAATGCTGCCGCACGGGGTTTCCGTCTGGCAGAAGTTTATGCAGGTCGCCAGCCTCGACCACTCGCTGTGGTTTCACGGCAACCTGCGTATGGACGACTGGCTGCTGTACAGCATGGACAGCCCCTGGGCCGGCAATGCCCGCGGTTTCTCCCGTGGCAGCATCTTCAATCGTCAGGGCCAGTTGGTCGCCTCGGTTGCCCAGGAAGGGCTTACCCGCGTGCGAGAGGATTGGAAGTGAGTCTGAGCGCGGCCCGCCACTGGGTATTCGATATGGATGGCACCCTGACTCTGGCGGTGCACGACTTCGAGGCGATTAAGCGCGCGCTGGATATTCCCCTGGAACACGACATTCTTGGCCATCTGGCCGCGCTGCCCGAGGCGGTGGCGGCGGCCAAGCATGCCTGGCTGCTGGAGCATGAGCGCGAACTGGCGTTGACCGCCGAGCCTGCCCCTGGGGCGATTGAGCTGGTGCGCGAGCTGCACGGGCGTGGTTGCCGACTCGGCATCCTCACCCGCAATGCCCATGAGCTGGCGCTGCTGACCCTGCGTGCCCTCGGTCTGGACGACTGCTTTGCCGTGCCGGACGTGATCGGCCGTGACGAGGCGCCGCCCAAGCCCGATCCGGGTGGGCTGCTGCATTTCGCCAGAACCTGGCAGGTCGCACCGAGCGAGCTGGTGATGGTAGGCGATTACCGCTTTGACCTGGAGTGTGCCCGCGCTGCGGGTGCGCGCAGCGTGCTGGTCAACCTGGCGGAAAACCCCTGGCCGGAATTGGCCGATCATTTCGCCGTGGATTGCTGCGCCTTGCAGCAGCTGTTGTAGGGTGGATGGCGTTTTATCCATCCACCCATTGCCCCTTGTGGTGGATGGATAAAACGCCATCCACCCTACGTGTGTTTATTCAATGACAGCAGCCGGATTCCAGATCCCTGAGGATCGGGCAGTCCGGGCGGTCGTTACCCTGGCAGTTGTCCATCAAGTCCTTGAGGGTGTCGCGCAGGCCGCTGAGTTCGCTGATCTTGCGTTCCAGCTCGCTGATATGTGCAGCGGCCAGGGCTTTCACATCGGCACTGGCGCGTTGGCGATCCTGCCACAAGGCCAGCAGCTGGTTGACTTCGGTCAGGGAAAAGCCCAGGTCGCGTGAGCGTTTGATAAAGGCCAGACGATGCAGGTCCTGCTGGCTGTACTGGCGGTAGCCGCTGTCGCTGCGGCCGGCCTCAGGCAGCAAATCGATGCTTTCGTAGTAACGAATCATCTTGGCGCTCAGGCCGGTTTTTTTGGCGGCTTGGCCGATATTCATCGTTCTTCTCCTGCCCTGCGGTTTATTCGTGATCCTTGGGCTTCCAGGTTTTCAGCAGCAAAGCATTGCTCACCACGCTGACGCTGGACAGCGCCATGGCCGCGCCTGCGAGCATCGGGTTAAGCAGGCCGGCGGCGGCCAGAGGAATGCCGATCAGGTTGTAGGCGAAGGCCCAGAACAGGTTCTGGCGAATCTTGTTGTAGGTGCGCCGGCTGATCTCCAGGGCGTCGGCCACCAGGCGCGGATCGCCGCGCATCAGGGTAATGCCGGCGGCGTGCATGGCCACATCGGTGCCGCTGCCCATGGCGATGCCCACGTCAGCGGCGGCCAACGCCGGGGCGTCGTTGATGCCGTCACCGACCATGGCCACAACGGCGTCTTGCTTCAGCTCAGTGATGATCGCCACTTTGTTCGCCGGCAGCACTTCGGCATGCGCGACCTTAATGTTCAGTGCTTGTGCCACGGCATGTACGCTGCCTTTGTTGTCCCCGCTGATCAGGTGGCTGTCGATGCCTTGTGCAGTCAGTGCAGCAATGGCTTCTGGTGCGCCTTCCTTGAGCGTATCGCCAAAGGCGAGCAGGCCGAGCACCTGCGGTTGCGGAGCGAGCTCTATAAGCCAGGACAGTGCGGCCTTCAGCCTCCCAGGCCAGCGCTTCGGCGATCAGTGTCTGGTTTTGCAGCCAGTGCTCTTCGAGCAAGCGTTTGTTGCCCAGGGCCAGCTGTCTTTCGCCAATCTTTCCGGCAATGCCGCGCCCAGCCAGGGCCTTGCTGTCGCTGACCTCGGCGAGTGTCAGGTGCTCCGCTGCGCACTGGTCCAGCACGGCCTTGGCCAGCGGGTGTTCGCTGCCGCGCTGCAGGGCTCCGGCCAGCTGCAGCAGTTGCGTGCTGTCGCCGTCGATGGCTTGCAGGTGGGCGATACGCGGGGCGCCTGCGGTCAGGGTGCCGGTCTTGTCGAAGGCCACCAGGGTTACCGAATGGGCAATTTCCAGGGCTTCGGCGTCCTTGATCAGAATGCCGTGGGCGTGGCCAGGCCGAGGGCGCAGGGGCAGGCAATCACCAGCACGGCCACCGCGTTGAGTAGCGCTGTTTCAATACTGGCGCCGAGTAGCAGCCAGGTCATTAGAGTGACCAGTGCGATCAGCAATACGCTGGGTACGAAAATACGGCTGACTTTATCCACCAGTTTCTGGATCGGCGCCTTATGGATGGTCTGAAAAAGACTTCCTGATTTTGGCAAAATATCCGCACTCCACCCGCCGAGTTTTCCGATGAAGCAGATGACCTTCGCCGACGCCGAGTACGCCGGCAAGCGCAAGCAGACCCGCAAAGAATTGTTCCTGATCGAGATGGATCGGGTAGTGCCATGGAAAGGGTTGATCGCTTTGATCGAGCCGCATTATCCAAAGGGTGAAGGCGGCCGACCGTCCTATCCGCTGATGGCGATGCTGCGAGTGCATCTGATGCAAAACTGGTTCGGTTACAGCGATCCGGCGATGGAAGAGGCGCTGTACGAGACCACCATCCTACGCCAGTTTGCCGGGCTGACTCTGGAGCGCATTCCTGACGAAACCACCATCCTCAACTTCCGCCGCTTGCTGGAAAAACACGAACTGGCTGCCGGCATCCTGGCCGTGATCAATGGCTACCTGGGTGACCGTGGTTTGTCGCTGCGCCAAGGCACCATCGTCGATGCCACGCTGATCAACGCGCCGAGTTCAACCAAGAACAAGAACGGTAAGCGTGACCCTGAGATGCACTCAACCAAGAAAGGCAATCAGTATTACTTCGGCATGAAGGCGCACATCGGGGTGGATGACGAGTCTGGCTTGGTGCACAGCGTGGTGGGTACTGCCGCCAACGTGGCGGATGTCACCCAGGTCGATAAGCTGCTGCACGGCGAGGAAAACATGGTGGGGGCCGATGCCGGATATACCGGTGTCGAGAAGCGCCCCGAGCATGAGGGCCGTCAAGTGATCTGGCAGGTTGCAGCACGGCGTAGCACTTACAAGAAACTCGGTAAGCGCAGCGCGCTGTACAAAGCCAAGCGCAAAATCGAGAAGGCCAAGGCCCAAGTGCGAGCCAAGGTCGAGCATCCGTTTCGGGTGATCAAGCGTCAGTTCGGTTATGTGAAGACGCGCTTCCGTGGCCTGGTCAAAAACACGGCGCAACTGGTGACTTTATTCGCGCTGTCAAATCTGTGGATGGCGCGCCGACATTTACTGACGAATGCAGGAGAGGTGCGCCCGTAATGCTGGAAATGGCTGCCGCGAGGTGCTCGCGGCGGCTAAAAACACAGAAATGAGCCGGTAATCTGATCGTTTTTGATCGATTTATCACTTTCGAAATCAGCAGAGGCTGACGTCAGCCAGAAATGCATGGCTACTTCAGAGGATTCCTAGCTCCAGGCGTTCGCTGGGCACCTGATAACCGGCCGCACTAACGGCGTTGACCAACTGCTCCAGGCTGTCCGCGGGCGCTTCGACGCGCGCCTGTTCACTGGCGAGGTTGATGCTGACACTGGTGACATCGGCCACCTTGGCCAGGGCGCGCTCGACCCGTCCGGCGCAGCTGGTGCAGGTCATACCGCTGATAGGCAGGTTGAAGGTGGTGAGGCTGGACATGAGTGGTCCTCCATGGAATTCCAGTACAGGATCAACCTTGCCATAAGGGCAAGGTCAAGCCGTTATATCTCTTGACCTTACCCTTATGGCAAGGGCGACACTCGGCTAACCGTTTACCATGGCGGCTTATTTATTCAGGAGGTTGTTTATGCAGGTTTCTCAGGTTCACGCATTCCGGGTCGATGGCATGACTTGCCAGGGCTGCGTCAAAACCATCACCGAGGCGCTGTTGGCTTGCGACTCGGCGGCTGATGTGAAGGTGAAGTTTCCCGGTGGTGAAGTGCGTGTGAGCAGCAGTGTGCCGGTCGATCAGCTGATGGTCGCCATCGTCGAGCAAGGCTACGGCGTCAGCCTGGCGTAAAAGCTGCGGCGTTTGGCCAGTCGCGGATCAGCCCGCGAAAGCAGGCGTCGATCATCGGCGCGGCGTCGCTGAGCGGGTCGAACAGATTAGGGTCGCGCGACCAGTCGTAGAACAGACCGATCAGCAGTGCATGTAGGGCGCGCGCGGCCAAGCGCGGCGTCAGCCCGGCATGCAGGCGCACTGACGGTTTGTTGAACTGCTGCTCGCAGAGCGCGATAAACAGGTTGATAAAGGCTTCTTGGCGCTCTTCGGCTTCGCGCAGTTCTTCGGTGAACTCACACCTGCGTAGCAGGATGGTGAAGATGCGCTTCTTCTGCGGCTCGCGGGCCAGGTTCTCGATGGCCTCGATACACAGCTCGCGCAGGGTCTGCAGCGGGTCGTGCTCGGGGCAGCCGCGCATACGTTCGGCCAGCTGCTCGGGCGGTAGCCGCACCTGATTGAGCATGGCGTTGAACAGATCGGCCTTGTTGGCAAAGTGCCAATACACCGCGCCGCGCGTCACCCCTGCATGCCGGGCGATGTGCTCCAGGCTGGTGTGCGCCACACCTTTTTCCAGAAACAGCGTTTCGGCGGCCTCAAGGATGGCGCAACGGGTTTTCTCGGCTTCTTCTTTGGTTCGACGCATGGCAGTAGGCGTATTTCTGGCTAGGCTCAGCACAAAGTGTAATGAACTTAAGGAAACCCTGAAGAAGACTTCCTGAATTTGGCAAAATACCTGAACTCCACCCGCCGAGTTTTCCGATGAAGCAGATGACCTTCGCCGACGCCGAGTACGCCGGCAAGCGCAAGCAAACCCGCAAAGAGCTGTTCCTGATCGAGATGGATCAGGTTGTGCCGTGGAAGGGTTTGATTGCCTTGATCGAACCGCATTACCCCAAGGGTGAAGGCGGACGTCCAGCCTATCCGCTGATGGCGATGTTACGGGTTCATTTGATGCAGAACTGGTTCGGCTACAGCGACCCGGCGATGGAGGAGGCTCTGTACGAGACCACCATCCTGCGCCAGTTTGCGGGTCTGAGCCTGGAGCGCATTCCCGACGAAACCACCATCCTCAACTTCCGCCGATTGCTGGAGAAACACGAACTGGCTGCGGGCATCTTGGCCGTCATCAATGGCTATTTGGGTGACCGCGGTTTGTCATTGCGCCAAGGCACCATCGTCGATGCCACGCTGATCAATGCGCCGAGTTCGACCAAGAACAAGGACGGTAAGCGTGACCCGGAAATGCACCAGACCAAGAAGGGAAACCAGTATTACTTCGGCATGAAGGCGCACATCGGCGTCGATGACGAGTCGGGTTTAGTGCATAGCGTGGTCGGCACGGCAGCCAATGTTGCAGACGTTACTCAGGTCGACAAGCTGCTACACGGCAAAGAAAACATGGTGGGTGCCGACGCGGGTTACACCGGCGTAGAGAAGCGGCCAGAACATGAAGGCCGTGAAGTGATCTGGCAGATCGCAGCCCGCCGCAGTACGTACAACACGTTGAGTAAGCGCAGCGCGCTGTACAAAGCCAAGCGCAAGATCGAGAAGGCCAAGGCGCAAGTTCGCGCCAAGGTCGAGCACCCGTTCCGGGTGATCAAGCGTCAGTTCGGTTATGTGAAGACGCGTTTCCGTGGCCTGGCCAAAAACACCGCACAACTGGTAACGCTGTTCGCCCTGTCGAACCTGTGGATGGCCCGTCGACATTTGCTGACGAATGCAGGAGAGGTGCGCCTGTAATGTGGGAAATGACCGCTGCGAGGTGCTCGCGGCGGCCAGAAACACCGAAATGAGCGGATGACTTGATCGTTTTTGATCAGTTTTCCGCTTTCAAAATCAGCGGAGGCTGAAGTTGACCGGAAATACAGGGCTACTTCAGACCATCCTTAAGGGTAATGTTCTATTTACAAACACTTGTGTATGTAACTAGCATTGCCGGTTTCAAACGTTGCGCCTTGCGTTTATTCGGAGACACCCATGCTTTTTCCCCGTCGTCTGCCGGTCACTGCCGGTTCCTTGTTGTTGGCTTTTTTGGCCGCCCCGCTGTTTGCTGCCGATGCTCCGCCAGCTCCCGAGGTGGTGGTAGAGACCGTCAAGGCCGAGGCTTTGCCCCTGGAGCTTGAGTATTCCGCGCGTACTGCCGGTTTCCGTGAAGTGCAGGTGCGGGCCCAGGTCAGTGGCATTCTGCAAGAACGCACCTATCTGGAAGGCAGCCAGGTCAAAAAAGGTCAGGTGATGTTCCGCATCGACCCGCGCACCTATCAGGCCTCCCTGAGCCGTGCCAAGGGCGCACTGGCGCAACAGCAGGTGCGCTATCGGCAGACCGAGCGTGACCTCAAACGCATCCGTGAATTGCAGAAAAAGGGGTTTGCCAGCGAGAGTGAGCTGGACAATGCCATCTCCAACTTCGAGCAGAGCAAGGCCAATATCCAGGCCGCCGAGGCCGAGGTGCAGTCCAAGCAGATCGATCTTGATTACACCACGGTAAAAGCGCCGATTTCCGGTATCACCAGCAAGGAGACTGTTTCCGAAGGCAGCCTGATGGTGGCCGGCGATCCGAATGCCAGCCTGCTGAGTAATATCACTCAGCTGGACCCGATCTACGTCAACTTTGCCGCCCCGGATTCCGATGTGGAGAGTGTGCGCAGCGGCCTGCAGAACGGCAGCCTGGTGCTGCCGGAAGACGGCAAGATGGGCGTGCAGATCACCCTCGGTGACGGCAGCGTCTATCCGCTGGAAGGCAAGGTGGATTTCACCGACAGCCTCATTGATCGCGGCACCGGCACCGTCAGTGCGCGCGCAGTGGTGCCAAACCCAGAGCAGGCGCTATTGCCGGGTCAGTTCGTCCGCGTGCAGGTCAAGGGCCTGAGTATTCCCAACGCCATGACTCTGCCTGAGCGCGCGATTGCCCAAGGCCCTGGCGGCACCTTTGTTTACGTGGTTGATGAAGACGGTGTGGCGCGTATGCGTCAGGTCACTACCGGGCATACGGCCAAAGGCCGCTGGGTGATTGTTTCCGGCATCAGTGCCGGTGAGCGGGTGATCGTCGAGGGTCTGCCGAAGGTGCGTCCAGACAGCCCGGTTAAAGTCGCCGCCCCAGCCGCCAGCCAATCCTAAGGAGCGTTCCCGGTGATATCACGCTTCTTTATCGACCGCCCGGTGTTTGCCACGGTCATCTCTATTGTCATTGTGCTGGCGGGCCTGATGGCCATGCGCTCGTTGCCGATCGCTCAGTACCCGCAGATCCTGCCGCCGCAAGTATCGGTCAGCGCCAGTTATGCCGGTGCCAGCGCTCAGGTGATTGCCGAAACGGTGGCCGCGCCCTTGGAGCAGTCGATCAATGGCGTGCAGGGGATGATCTACCAGCAGTCCAACTCGGGCGGTAACGTCATGAGTTTGTCGGTGTACTTCGAGGTCGGCACCGACCCAGATCAAGCCACCATCGACGTCAACAACCGCGTGCAGGCCGCGCTGGCCAAGTTGCCTGAAGAAGTGCGCCGGCAGGGCGTCAAGGTACAGAAGAAGTCGTCCGATATTCTGCAGATCGTGACGCTGTATTCGCCGGATGGTTCGCGCGATCCGGTGTATATCAGCAACTATGCATTGATCAACGTCATCGACGAACTCAAGCGCCTGCCAGGTGTGGGCGATGTCAGCCAGTTCGGCTCCAAGGACTACTCCATGCGCATCTGGCTGCGGCCCGACAAGCTGGCGCAGTTCAACCTGACACCGACCGATGTGGTCAATTCGATCCGTGAGCAGAACTCGCAGTTTGCCGCCGGCAGCTTTGGTCAGCAGCCGCTCAAGCAGGAGCAGGACTTCACCTACACGGTAACCACTCAGGGCCGTTTCACCGACCCGAAAGAATTCGAAAACGTCATCCTGCGCACCGACGACACCGGCGCCAGCCTGCTGCTCAAGGATGTCGCGCGGATCGAGTTGGGTGCCCAAGACTACTCGCTGATGACCTCGCTCAACGGTCAGCAGAACGCCGCCTTCGGCGTGTACCTGCAGCCCGGCGCGAACGCTCTGGACACTGCGGAGGCGGTGAGCAAGACGCTGGAGCGGCTGTCGCAGAACTTCCCCAGCGGCATGACCTACAAAGTGCCGTACGACACCACCAAATTCGTCCAGGTATCGATTACTGAGGTGATCCACACCTTCTTCGAAGCCCTGGTACTGGTGGTGCTTGTGGTGTTTATCTTCCTACAGAACTGGCGCGCCACCCTGATTCCCGTGCTGGCCATTCCGGTTTCGCTGGTTGGTACTTTCACCGGCATGTACATGCTTGGCTTTTCGATCAACCTACTGACCCTGTTCGGCATGGTGTTGGCCATCGGCATCGTGGTGGACGACGCCATTGTAGTGATCGAAAACGTCGAGCGCTCAATGAGCAAAGACAAGCTTGGCCCGCGTGAGGCGTCGATCAAAGCCATGGAGGAAGTAACCGGGCCGATCATCGCCACCAGCCTGGTGCTCTGCGCGGTGTTTATTCCGGTAGGTTTCCTTGGCGGTCTGGCCGGGGAAATGTACAAACAGTTCGCCATCACCATCGCCGTGTCGGTGGTGATTTCCAGCCTGGTCGCCCTGACCCTGAGTCCGGCGCTCTGCGCCTTGCTGCTCAAGCCTGGTCAGCACGAGCCTGCTGCGCCGTTCCGTGCATTCAATCGGATATTCGACAAACTGACTAATGGCTATACCGCCGGCGTACGCTTCTTCCTCAAGCGTTCTCTGGTGGGCTTGGCGCTGTTCGGCCTGATGATTGCCTTGACCGTGGTGCTGTTCAACCGCGTGCCCAGCTCCCTGGTGCCCAATGAAGACCAAGGTTATGTGCTTAACGCCTACTTCCTACCGCCAGCCGCCTCGCTGACCCGCACCGAAAAACTGACCGGTGACGTGACCCAGCAGTTGATGGCGCACCCTGCGGTGAAAGACGTGGTGACCTTCGCCGGTTACGACATTTTGTCTTCTGGTACCCGTAGCAGTGCCGGGGTGTCGTTCGTGCCGCTGAAAGACTGGAGCGAGCGAACCACGCCCGAGTTGGATGCACGCAACCTGACGCGTGAATTTATGGGCATGGGTGCAACACAGAAAGATGGCGTGGTACTTAGCTTCAATCCGCCACCGATCACTGGAATGAGCACCACCGGTGGCTTTGAGGGCTATATCCAGGACCGCAGTGGGGGTACCACCGAGCAGTTGGCGGGTAAGGTTGCGGCCTTTCTCGCGGCGGCAAACAAGCGTCCGGAGTTGGGTGGGGTACAGAGCACCTTCAGCGCCAACGTGCCGCAGTACTTTATCGATCTCGACCGCACCAAGGCCCAGGCCCTGGGGGTGTCGGTGAATGATGTGTTCACCGCCATGCAGGCTACCTTTGGCAGCTACTACGTCAACGATTTCAGCCTGTATGGCCGTACCTTCCAAGTCAGCCTGCAGGCCGAGGCGGAGTTTCGCAGTAAGCCGGAAGACCTGTCCCAGGTCTATGTACGCTCGGCCAGCGGTGAGCTGATCCCACTGTCGAGCTTGGTCAAGGTCAAGCGCATCCTCGGCCCGGATACCTACGCACGCTTTAATGTCTACCCCTCAGCGAAAATTCTCGGCGGACCGGCACCTGGCTACAGTTCGGGTCAGGCCCTGGCGGCTGTGCAGGAAGTGGCCAGCGAGGTATTGGGCAGTGACTACAGCATCGGCTGGACAGGTTCGGCCTACCAGGAAGTGGCGTCGCAGGGCTCGGGCAGCAGTGCCTTTATCTTTGGCCTGATTCTGGTGTTCCTGATTCTGGCTGCGCAGTACGAGCGTTGGACCCTACCGTTGGCGGTGGTTACCGCCGTGCCGTTTGCGGTGTTCGGCGCGATTGTCGCGGTGTGGCTGCGCGGCATCGAAAACGATCTGTACTTCCAGGTTGGCCTGGTTACCCTGATCGGTTTGGCGGCGAAGAACGCTATTCTGATTGTCGAGTTCGCCGTGCTGTGCAGACAGCAGGGCATGAGCATCTTCGAATCGGCACTGGAGGCTTCGCGCCTGCGCTTCCGCCCGATCATCATGACCTCGCTGGCCTTCGTTCTAGGCGTCATGCCGTTAGTCACCAGTGCTGGCGCAGGTTCGGCTAGCCGTCACTCGATTGGCACCGGGGTGCTCGGCGGCATGCTGGCGGCAACTTTCCTGGCGATCTTCCTGATCCCGATGTTCTATCTGTTGGTGGAGTCGCTGGCAGAGAAAATCGGCAAAGGTCGGAAAAAGGCCGATACGCCGGTCTGACTAGCAGCCCGCTGGTGAGCGGCAAACCGTAGCCCGGATGCACGCCGGGAGCGGTTTGTCAGTCCGCTGTAGTCCGGGGTTGATCCGGGCCACGGCGGCTCCTCGGTTATTACATTTCTGGACACCCATGCCGTTACGTCTTCTGTTGATTCTTGGCGCGTTAAGCGCCTTTGGCCCTTTGGCCATCGATTTCTATCTGCCGAGCTTCCCAACCCTGGCGCGCGCGTTCTCCACCGATGTGGAGCACGTGCAGCTGTCGTTGGCCGTCTACTTTGCCGGCCTGGCTATTGGTCAGCTGGCATATGGTCCGCTGGCCGACCGTTTTGGCCGGCGCAAACCGCTGTTGCTCGGGGTCATGCTGTTCAGCCTGGCGTCGCTGGCCTGCGCCCTGGCGCCGAGCCTGGAATGGCTGATTGCTGCGCGCTTTGTGCAGGCTCTGGGCGGCTGCGCCGGGATGGTGATTTCGCGGGCGGTGGTGCGTGACCTGTGTGACCCAGTCAGCTCGGCCAAGGTGTTTTCCCAGTTGATGCTGGTGATGGGCCTGGCGCCGATTCTCGCGCCACTGGGCGGTGGGTTGCTGCTCAGCACGCTGGGCTGGCCGTCGATTTTTGTCTGCCTGACGCTGTTCAGCTTTGTCTGTCTGCTGGCGGTGGCCCGGTGGCTGCCGGAAACCCTGGCCAAAGATGCGCCGCATGCGCCTTTGCGCGGCGCGTTGGGGGAGTACAAGCGGCTGTTTACTGACCTGCCGTTTCTCGGTTATGCGTTGACCGGTGGTTGTGCGATTGCCGGAATGTTTGCCTATATCGCCGGCTCACCGTTCGTGTTTATCGAGCTGTATGGCATACCCGCCGAGCATTACGGATGGCTGTTCGGCAGCAATGCCCTGGGCTTTATTCTGGTGGCGCAGCTGAATGCCTGGCTGGTGGCGCGACACGGCCCGGCATACTGGCTGGGCAAGACCGTGTGGTTCTACCTGGCTTGTGGCCTGGCGTTGCTGCTGGTGGCACTGGCCAAGCCGCAGGCCTTGTGGCCGCTGCTGATTCCTCTGTTCGGCTGCATTGCCAGTCTGGGCATTCTTCTGCCCAACGCCTCGGCTTGCGCCATGGCCGGGCAGGGTAGCCATGCCGGCAGTGCCTCGGCGCTGTTGGGTAGCCTGCAATTTGTTATCGCTGCCAGTGCCGCCGCCATGGTGGGTGTACTGCATGACGGCAGTGCCTGGCCGATTGCCGTGGTGATCTTCGCCTGCGGGGGGCTGGCCGTGAGTTTTTCTCTGTTTACCCGGTGGGTCGAGCGCGGCGCGATTCGCGCATAGGCTTAACTTGCCGCGCGCTGCTGCTCGAAAGGCAGCCTATGCGGCGCGTTCAGGCGCGCTTGCAGGGTGCTGACAAACTGGCGGGCCTCGCGTTCACTGCGGAAGGTCACGCTCTGCTTACCAAAGTTTACTTGCCAGCCCGGACCTGCGGCTGTTTTTACCGGTTGGACCATGATGTTCATCGACGAGCCTCCTATGCAAGAAAGGCCAGTCTAGTCGCTCAATATGAACTTTCATTGACCTGTAACAAATCAATCATGGCTGGCGTACCGTTGGTCTGATTCGCACATTTCGGCTGTGGTGGGATTGGCTCTGAACTGCACGGCCAACCCTGCAAGTCGGGTGAATTCGGTCACCAGGGCGATATCGGCAGCGCTTGGCCGGGTTGGCTGCGGGTAATAGATGCCGAAGGTACCCAGTACCTGGCCGTTTTCATTCTTGAAGGGTAGTGACCAGCAAGCGTGTAGGTCTACTGCTAGAGCGATAGCTTTGTAATCACGCCAGTAAGGGTGAAGGCTGATGTTTTCGACGATCACCAACTCACCACTGACTGCGGCATGCCCGCATGAGCCGACCTCTAGGGCGGCTTGAACCCCGTCAATGGCCTGGGTGTACGTTTCAGCTAGGCTCGGTGCTGCGCCGATGTGTAACTGCTGATGTTCATTGAGCAGCATAATCGACACCTTCATCTGCGGTTGCAGGCTTTCTAGGCGATGACTGATATCGCCCAGAATATCGCTCAGCGGGTGCACGCCCAGCAGTTTATCAAGTACCGCATTGCGTGCCTTTTGTAGCTGTTGGGAGAGATGGCGCTCATGCATGTCGTGCAAGCTGCCGTGAATGCTTTGGTCGGGTTGGCTTTGATTAAGCTGCAGCTCAACCCGGCGGGCTTGGCCACTGCTAGTGAGCAGCTGACATTCCACCCGCAGACTTTCCAGTGCGCCATCGCGCAGTTCTTCTAGGCGCTGGTGCAGCGGGGTTTGGCCGAGGTCTGGCATGAAGCGTTGCAGTGGGCTGCCTAGGCTGTCACTTATGGTGTAGCCGCTGATTGTCTCCCAGGCGGGGTTGAGAAAGCTCAGTTGGTTGTTCGCATCCGTGATGAAGATGGCATCACCAAGGTGCTCGACCAACGAACGGTAACGCCGCTCGCTGGCTTGCAACTCATTGTCGAATTTCTTCTGTGTGGTGAGGTCGATGTCGACGCAATACAGTTCGGTTTGGTCGAGGCTGTTGCGTAGCATTAGATGGCTGGAGAATACCCAGACCAAACTGCCATCTTTTCGTTGTAACTGCACCTCCGCTGGCGGGGCAGGTGGGCCGCCGAGCTGCCACAGATTGATTGCGTTGGCCACTTTATTGCGTGCTTCTGGGGGGACGATTAATTCTTCAAGACGGCGTCCCATCGCTTCATTCACGGCATAACCATAGAGCAGAGTGCTGGCGTGATTCCAATAAATGACTCGCCGCTCGCGGTCATAGCCCTGTACTGCAATTCGTGGGGTTTGCTCGAACAGTTGGCGAAAACGCTGCTCGCTCTCGCGCAGCGCACTTTCGTCACGTTTTTGTGGGCTGATGTTTTGCACGGTGCCGAGTACTTCGTCGTTCTCGCCGACTTCCCCGCGCAGCATCAGCCATACGGCTTTCTGTTGTTGTGGTTGCAATAGGCGTGCGCTGATCACCAGCGGCGTGCTGGCCGCGAGAAGAGCTTGTAGGCCGCGTTGTACGGAGTCTCGCTCAGCGGGGTGTAACCAGCTGAGCAGCTGCTCAAGGTTGCAGTGTTGACTGTCGTGATCACGGCCAAAGAGGTTAAGGAAATCCTGAATAAGACTTCCTGATTTTGGCAAAATGCCCGGACGCCACCCGCCGAGTTTTCCGATGAAGCAAATGACCTTCGCCGATGCCGAGTACGCCGGCAAACGCAAGCAGACCCGCAAAGAGTTGTTCCTGATCGAGATGGATCGGGTGGTGCCGTGGAAGGGTTTGATCGCACTGATCGAACCGTATTACCCCAAGGGTGAAGGCGGTCGGCCGGCCTATCCGCTGATGGCGATGCTACGTGTGCACCTGATGCAGAACTGGTTCGGCTACAGCGACCCGGCGATGGAAGAAGCGCTGTACGAGACCACTATCCTGCGGCAGTTCGCCGGGCTGAGTCTGGAACGTATCCCCGACGAAACCACCATCCTCAACTTCCGTCGTCTGCTGGAGAAACATGAGTTGGCTGCCGGCATCCTGGCCGTCATCAATGGCTATCTTGGCGACCGTGGCCTGTCGTTGCGCCAAGGCACCATCGTCGATGCCACGCTGATCAATGCGCCGAGTTCGACCAAGAACAAGGACGGCAAACGCGACCCAGAGATGCACCAGGCCAAGAAGGGCAACCAATACTACTTCGGCATGAAGGCGCACATTGGCGTGGATGACGAGTCGGGGCTGGTACACAGCGTGGTAGGCACGGCGGCCAACGTGGCGGATGTCACTCAGGTCGACAAGTTGCTGCACGGCGAGGAAAACGTGGTGTGCGCCGATGCGGGTTATACCGGCGTCGAAAAGCGCCCCGAACATGATGGGCGCGAGGTGATCTGGCAGGTTGCTGCCCGCCGCAGCACCTATAAGAAGCTGGGTAAGAGCAGCCCGCTGTACAAAGCCAAACGCAAGATCGAGAAGGCCAAGGCCCAGGTGCGCGCCAAGGTTGAGCACCCGTTCCGGGTGATCAAGCGTCAGTTCAGTTATGTAAAGACACGCTTCCGTGGCTTGGCCAAGAACACGGCGCAACTGGTGACGCTGTTCGCGCTGTCGAACCTGTGGATGGCACGCCGACATTTACTGACCAATGCAGGAGAGGTGCGCCTGTAATGCGGGAAATGGCTGCCGCGAGCTACTCGCGGCGGCTAAAAACACAGAAATGAATGGGTAATCTGATCGTTTTTGATCGATTTGCCGCTTTCAAAATCGGCGGGGGCTGAAGTCAGCCAGAAATACATGGCTACTTCAGACCATCCTTAAGGGCTTCTTCACTTAAGTGGAAACCGTTGCGGTATTCCCAGCTGCCGAGTGCAGCATTGCGTTGGGTTTGTTGTAGCAGTCGGCTGTTCTGGGTGATCTCATCTAGCAAGCTGCGTTGTGCCTGCCGGTCCCGATAGCTGACTAAGAATACTAAGCCCGCACTGAGCAAAACAAAGAGTAAAACTTCGACTAGATGCAGTTCTGCCAGCAGCGAGGTGTCCTCAGTATGCCCGTGGAACAGGTAATCGCTGCTGATAACCCATATGACGCTGAATAGAAGATATACGCCCGCTAGTCGCAATGGGGCTTGAAGATCAGGTCGCATCTCTTACCGCCAAGGTTAGCTAGGTCGAAAATGGATGAACTGCTCGCAACTTCACAGCAATACGTCATAGCTAGAGTTTAGACGGCAATAATCAGGGCGTAGGCGAGTAGTGAAAAATGGTCTGGCCCGCAGGCAGTGCGGGCCAGACTTCTCTTAGAAACCCTCTAAAACGATCTTGCCTCTGGCTGTACCGCTTCCCAGCAGCGCATGGGCGCGGCGCAGGTTGGCGGCGTTGATGCTGCCGAAATGCTCACCCAGGGTGGTGCGCAGGGTGCCGGCATCCACCAGTTCAGCGACCCGACCCAGCAGGCGATGCTGTTCGATCATGTCGGCGGTCTCGAACAGCGAGCGGCTAAACATCCGCTCCCAGTGCAGCGACAGGCTTTTGCGCTTGAGCTGCATGATGTCCAGTGGCTGCTCAGGGTCATCGATCAGCGCCAGACGGCCTTGCGGGGCCAGGGCTTCGACCAGTTGGGCGAAGTGCTGGTCGGTCTGGGTCAGGCTGGCGACGTGAGTGACCTGATCGATACCGATACGTTGCAGCTCCTCACTCAGCGGCTGGCGATGGTCGATCACATGGTGTGCGCCCAGTTCGCGGACCCATGCTTGGGTTTCCGGACGGGAGGCGGTGCCGATCACCGTCAGGCCAGTGAGTTGACGGGCCAGCTGCACCAGAATCGAACCGACGCCGCCTGCAGCGCCGACGATCAACAGGCTCTGGCCCTGATCGGCGTTGCCCTGGGTGACCTGCAAACGCTCGAACAGTAATTCCCAGGCGGTGATCGCGGTCAGCGGCAGGGCGGCTGCTTCGGCAAACGGCAGGCTCTTGGGCATATGCCCGACGATGCGTTCATCCACCACATGCAGTTCGCTGTTGGCCCCGGCACGGTTGATCGCCCCGGCGTAATACACCCGGTCGCCGGGCTGGAACAGGCTGACTTCGCTGCCCACTGCTTTGACGATACCGCTGGCATCCCAACCGAGCACCTTGGCGGCGCCATCGGCTGGGGCGACGTTGCGGCGGATCTTGGTGTCCACCGGGTTGACCGAAATGGCCTTGACCTCGACCAGCAGATCGCGCGGACCGGGCGTTGGCGCCGGCAGTTCGACATCCTGCAAAGCGTCAGCGTGGTCGGCGGGCAGCGATTGGTAATAGGCGACAGCTTTCATAACGAGCTCCTTAAAGAATGCGTTGCATCAGTTGATGATCGACCTGTTCCAGCAGGTTGCCGCAGGTTTCGCCAAAGTGCAGAAAATGAGCGGTTTGCTGGTGCGCGCTGAGGGCGGCAGCGTCCTGCCACTGCTCAACCATGATGAAGCGGTTGGGCAGCTCCTGATGGCGGTGGAGGTTGTATTGCAGGCAACCGGCTTCGGCCTGGCTGGGCGGCACCAGCTGGCGCAGACCGGCTTCAACCGCCTCGGCATGGCCGGGGAGGGCAGTGATGGTGGCAATCAACGTCAATGGCGTGGTCATGGCGGACTCCGGTTCAAGTGCTGCCATGCTCGGTTATTTGATTGACGAGAAAAACCGGCGGCTACTAGAGTCTCTTTCAATACTTTTTTGATAATGAGCCGCCATGCTGCGTTTCGATGACCTGCAGTTGTTTGTCACCACCGCTGATCTGGGCAATCTCTCGGCCGCTGCGCGGCGCCTGGATATTTCCCCTGCAGTGGCCAGCGCCGCGCTCAAACGACTGGAGCAGCAGCTGGAAGCGCGCCTGTTCAGCCGCTCCACCCGCAGCCTGCGGCTGACGCCCGAGGGCGAGCTGTTTCTCGGCCATGCGCGCCTGGCCCTGCAGAGCCTGGATGACGGCCGGCAGCAACTGGCTGGCAGCAAGGTTGGCATCAGCGGGCCGTTGCAGCTGTCTGCGCCGTCGGATTTCGGTCGCAACACCTTACTGCCCTGGCTGGATGAATTTCAGCAGGCGCACCCGCAGGTGCAGCTGCGTCTGCTGCTCGGTGATCGCGTGGCCGATCTGTTCCGCGAGCCGGTGGACATTGCCCTGCGCTATGGCGCACCGGAGGATTCCAGTCTGGTTGCCTTACCCGTGGCCGCGCTGAATCGGCGCGTGTTATGCGCTGCACCGCAGTACCTGCAGCGGCATGGAGCGCCGCAATCAGTGGATGAACTGGCCGAGCACAACTGTCTGCTCTATATGCTCGGTGGGCGGCTGCATGATCGCTGGCGCTTCAGCGACGGCAAGCGCGAGCAGGGCATCAGCGTCAAAGGCGACCGGGTCAGTGACGATGCCGATGTGGTGCGGCGCTGGGCGGTCAGTGGTGCCGGGCTGGTCTACAAATCCTGGCTGGATGTGGCCGGCGATGTGCGTGCAGGTCGGCTACAGGTGTTGTTGCCTGAACTGCGCGGCGAGCCGACGCCACTCAACCTGATCTGCGCGCACCGGGCGCAGCTGAGTAAACCGGTGCTCTTGCTGCGAGAGTTCGTGCAAATTCGCTGCGAGGAGTTGTTGGCGCAGGGACCCTGGCCGAACTAAGATTGCCGCCAGCGCGCTGCGGCAATCCATCGCAGTGCGGCTATGTCACATGCGCCCCGGAGCAATGCTAGAGTCGCGCCCCATGAAAATGACCCGTACTGACCGTCGCCTGCTGGCCTGGATGCTGTATTTCAGCGTTCTGTTCAGTACGTTCGCCTGCAGTATTGGTCACGGTCAGATGGCCGGCCTGCAGCTCAGCGGGCTGGGCAGCCAGTACTGCTCCTTTGAGGGCAACTTCGGCGCCGGCGCGGATCTGGATGGTTCCGGTGTAGTGGCGCCCAACCCGGCGACGGGCTCCGGCTGTTCCCTGAGTTCCACCTTCAGCGCGATCATCCTGGCGGCGTTCTTCGGTCTGCTGGGCTTGCTGGCCCCCAGTCGCGCGCCCCTGCTGACGTTCTTCTTCACCCCGCGCCCCGTTCGCTACCTCTGGCCCTCGGCCAATCCCCGCGCATCCCCTGTTCTGGCTTGAGTCGCTGTTGCTGCGGCAGCCTTTGCTGCCGCGCGTATCACTTGAAGCCAGATAAAAACCGCGCTTATCGGTGCCCTAAACCTGAGTCAGAACCTGTTTAAAGTCTCGCGAGCTAGAGTCCTGCAAGGCAAAACAGGCGAGGAAGCGGAGTGTACGAGTTGTACATGAGCATTCCGAGTCTGTTTTTAACGCAGCAGGGCCGACGCGCAGCAGACTTTCAGCAGGTTCTCAGGCGGCACCCGATAGGCCGAAGTTGGGGAGGTCCATGCGTCAGATATCCGTATTCAGCCTGCTGGCCGTTAGCATCAGCCTGGCCAGTTCCGCCTATGCCGAACAGCTCAAACTGGAAGACAGCACCATCGTCGGTAAGCAGCAGGGCGATACCACTGCGCCGACAATTGCCGAGAAGCGCGCCGAGTTTGCGCGGATTCCCGGTGGTGCCAGTGTGGTCGATGCTGAAACCTACAAAACCGGCCGCGCCAGCTCGCCGCAGGATGCCCTGGGCCAGGCCACGGGCGTGTATATCCAGTCACGCTCCGGCGCCGAGGAGTCGCGTCTGTCGATCCGTGGCTCGGGCCTGCAGCGCACCTTTCACCAGCGTGGCATCCTGCTGATGCAGGACGGCGCACCGCTGAACCTGGCTGATGGCAGTGGCGACTTCCAGAGCATCGAACCGATCGCCCTGGACCATATCGAGGTCATGCGCGGCGCCAATGCCTGGCGCTATGGCGCCGCCAACCTAGGCGGGGCGATCAACTTTCTCACGCCCACCGGCAAGACCGCACCCAAGGTGCAGCTGCGCGCCGAGGCCGGCAGTTTCGACTACCAGCGCATCTTCGGCGCAGTGGCTGAAGACTTTGGCGACTGGGATGCCTACCTGAGTATCTCCGATTACGCCCAGGACGGTTTCCGCGATCACGCCCGCCAGGAAAGTCAGCGCTATTTCGCCAATATCGGCGGACGGATCAATGAGCGCTTGTCGACCCGCTTTTATATCAGCCATGTGGAAACCGATTCGGAAATCCCCGGCAGCCTGACCAAGGCGCAGCTGCGGCGTAACCCTGAGCAGGCCGCGCTGAGCACAGTAACCGGCGATAACAAGCGCGATTTCACCCTCAACCGCATCGGCAATATCACCACCCTGCCGCTGGACGGTGGACACAGCCTGGAGCTGTCGAGTTTTTACAGCGAGAAATCGCTGTGGCACCCGATCTTCCAGGTGCTGGAAGTTGATAGTGAGGACCTCGGTGTACGCCTGACTCACAAGTGGCAGAACAGCGATGGCTGGCGCTGGAGTGGCGGGGTGGAGGCGCTGCAGGGCCGCAACCACACGGAAAACCATGTCAACGTGCTAGGCAAGCGCGGCAATCAGATGGACCGCCAGGTACAGACCGCGCGCAGCCTGAATGCCTTTACCGAGCTGGAAGTACCGCTGGCTGAAGACTGGGCGCTGATCGGTGGTCTGACCTGGCTGCACAGCGAGCGCGACATCGATGACAAGCTGAAAAGCAGCTTCAACTTCGTCGGCATGCCGACTGGCTTCCAGGATTCGTCATTCAACCGTAGCTACAGTGCCCGGATTGGCCGTATCGGCCTGCGCCATGATCTGTCCGACGGTGTGCAGCTGTTTACCAACCTCAGCCAGAGCTACGAGCCGCCGACTTTCAGCGAGCTGACCGGGGGCTCCATCGTCACCGAAAACGAGGCGCAGAAGGCCACCACCCTGGAGGCGGGTATGCGCTTCACCCAGGGCAATCTGGACCTGGACCTGGCGGTTTACCGCAGCGAGATCCGCGACGAGCTGCTGGGCTACGTCAACCCGCTGGCCCCGACTCAGGTGATCACCACCAACGCCGACCGCACCGTGCATCAGGGCATTGAATTCGGTGGTGCCTGGCAGCTGGGTGAAGTGGTATTGCGCGGTCAGTACTTGCTCAATGACTTCCGCTTCGACAACGACCCGGCCTATGGCAACAACCGCATTGCCGGCGTGCCGAGCCAGTTCCTCAAGGGTGAGGCATTGTGGCAGCGCAATGGCTGGTACGCCGGCCCGACAGTCGAGTGGGTGCCGGTGCACTACGCCGCCGACCATGCCGAGTCGCTGTATGCCGAGGCCTATGCGATCTGGGGGCTGAAGGGCGGTTATCGTCCACGTGAAGGCCTGGGCTTCTTCGTCGAAGGGCGCAACCTTTCGGACAAGACCTATATCGCTACCACCGGCGTTGTGGCCAATGCCCGTGGCCAGGATGCCGCGCTGTTTATGCCCGGCGACGGTCGCAGCCTGTATGTCGGCCTGGAGTGGAAGCTTTGACTGCAGCACTGCAACCGCAAGAACTGCCACGCCTGACCTGGCGCCAGCGCCTGCTACGGCTTATGCCGTGGCACAAGCGCCTGGCGCTACTGGCCTGCCTGGGGGTGTTCAGCTGGGCCGGCAGCGGCATGCTGCACCCGCTGATGGGTTACCTGCAGCCGCGTCCGCAGACCATGGCCACACCACAGCAGGTGTTGCCGCTGGATAACCTGCGCAGGTGCTCGGCGCGGCTGGTGTTGCCCAGGTGCAGGGCTTGCGCCTGCTGGTGCTGGCCGGTGAGCCTTATTACCAGGTGCGTCTGGCTGGCGAACTGCAGCCGCGTTACTGGCATGCACGCAGTGGTCAGGCAGTCGAGCTGGCCGCTGCCCATGCCGAAAGCCTGGCGCGGCACTACCTGGGCCGCGACGAGCCGCTGGCCTATGCCGGCAGCATCGAGCGCTTTACCAGCGAATACGCCTTTATCAACCGCCTGCTGCCGGCGGCGCGGGTCGACACTCAGCGTGATGACCAGTTACGCCTGTATGTCGATCTGTTCCATGACCGCCTCGGCACCCTGGTGGATGAGCGCAGGGCCTGGTTCAGCGTGTTCTTCCAGACGCTGCACAGCTTTCGCTGGCTGGATGCGGCCGGGCCGTTGCGGCCGGTGCTGATGCTGGTGCTGCTGGCCTCGATTGTCTCGGCGACGCTGTTCGGTATGGCGCTGTTTATCGCCCGCCATCCATGGCGGCGACCCTGCGGGCCGTCGCTGAGCGACGTTAAAAATGGCTCCCGGCCATTTTTTATCGCCCGCCGAGGTGCCCGTAGCTTCAATCGGCGCCTGCATGGCTGGTGGGGGCTGGGCCTGGCCTTAGCGACGCTGAGCTTTGCCAGCAGCGGTGCCTGGCATCTGTTGCACAAGCAGGTTGCGCAGCCCTGGCCGGCGCCCTTTGTGCCGAGCTTTAGTGTGGCCGAGTTGGACAAGGCACCGGCGGCCGACTGGCTGCTGGCCGGTGAAGAGCTGTACATGCTCAGCCTGCTTGAGCTCGACGGCAAGCCGATCTGGCGCGCCCAGGGGCAGCAGTTCACCAGCATGCCCAGCCTGCATTACCTCGATACTCAGGGCCGTGAGCTGGGCCATGACACCCCGCGTCGGTATGCTCAACAGCGCCTCGATCATTACGCCAAGGCCCTGGGGTTGGGTGAGGCGCAGGCGCTCACGCTGCAGCACCGCTTCGACCATGAATACGGCTTCGTCTTCAAACGCCTGCCGGTGTTCAAGGCCAGCTATGCCGATGCGCACAACACCGCGCTGTTTATCGACCCGTTGGACGGTGCACTGGCCAGCCGCGTGCAGGATGCAGACCGCAGCGAAGGCTGGACCTTTGCCTACCTGCACAAGTGGGAGTTTCTCGCAGGCCTTGGCAATGGCTACAAGCACCTGCTACTGGGCATCGTTGCGCTGGCTCATGTGCTGTTGGCGCTGGTGGGGCTGAGTCTGCTGCGCCGCGGGCAGCGCCGATGAACCGCTGCCGATCCATCACTCTTTATGGTCATACCTGGAGCTGAATATGCAGAAGCCGACTACGTCGAACATCTCGTTCTACAACCTGGCCTGGCGCTGGCATTTCTATGCCGGGCTGTTTGTGATTCCGTTTCTGATCCTGCTCTCGGTCACCGGCATCATCTACCTGTTCAAGCCACAACTTGACCAGCTGATGTATGCCGAACTGCAGCAGGTCACGCCTGCCGAACAGGCGATCTCGGCGGATCAGCAGCTGGCGTTGGTGCGTCAAGCGTATCCAAAGGCGAGCATCAGCCAGTACCTGCCGCCGCTGAACGCCGAGCGCAGTGCGCAGTTTGTGCTGGAGGCTGATGGCCGGGGCCTCAATGTATTTGTTGACCCCTACAGCGCCAGGATTCTCGGCAGCCAGGATGCGCAGCTCAACCTGCAGGCCATCGCCCGTCAGCTGCATGGTGATCTGATGGTCGGGACTCTGGGCGATCGGCTGATCGAGTTGGCCGCTGGTTGGGGCATCGTGCTGGTGGTCTCTGGCCTCTACCTGTGGTGGCCGCGCGGGCGTTCCGGTGCGGGCGTGCTGTGGCCAAGGCTGAGTGCCCGTGGGCGACTTTTATGGCGTGACCTGCATGCGGTGACTGGCTTCTGGGGCTCGCTGCTGTTGCTGTTTATGCTGCTCACCGGCATGACCTGGACTGGCTTCTGGGGTGCGCAGTTTGCCGGCGCCTGGAATCACTTCCCGGCGGCGATGTGGGACGACGTGCCGCAGTCCGGCAAGCTCACCGGCAGCCTCAACAGCAGCAGTCAGCAGACTGTCGCCTGGGCGGTGGAAACCACGCCGCTGCCGGCTTCCGATCCACACGCCGCGCATAACTGCCATGCCACTGCCCTGGCGCCCGCCGCCCCGGCCAACCTGCTGCAGTACGTAGTCGATACCGCTGCTGAGCGCGGCGTACAGCCGGGTTACAGCATCACCCTGCCGCAAGGTGAAACCGGGGTGTACAGCATCGCGCTGTTCGCCGACGACCCGCGTAACGACGCCACCTTGCATATCGATCAGTACAGCGGCGCGGTGCTCGCCGATGTGCGCTGGAAGGATTACGGCGTGGTGGCGAAAACCGTGGAAACCGGGGTGATGCTGCATGAAGGCAAGCTGTTCGGCCTGGCCAACCAGTTGCTGATGCTCGCGGTCTGCCTGCTGGTGCTGCTGAGCGCGGTCAGCGGCCTGATCATGTGGTGGCAACGCCGGCCGAGCGGCAAGCTCGGCGTAGCACCGCTGCGCCACGACCTGCCACGCTGGAAGACCGCGATGGTGATCATGGGCCTGCTCGGCGCGGCCTTTCCGCTGGTGGGGGCATCCCTGCTGCTGATCTGGGCGTTGGACTGGCTGCTGCTCTCGCGCCTGCCTAAGCAACGCTTGGCCAACGGCTGACTGGAATAACCGGCGCGGGCTTGGCCCGCGCTAGGGCTTCGCGTTACAACATCTGTCATGGACAGTCAGTCCACTTTTGGAGGAATACCATGTTGTTGAAAAAGACCCTGCTGATTGCCGCTCTGCTGAGTCCGAACCTGTTTGCCAGTGCTCACGAATACACCGCTGGCGAGCTGCATATTGCACACCCCTGGTCGCGGGAAATGCCGGCCGTAGCGCCCACCGCTGCAGCCTATTTCGTGGTGCACAACAAGGGCAGCGAGGCCGATCGCCTGCTCAGCGCCAGCACACCGGTGGCGGGCAAAGCCGAGCTGCACGAACATATCCACGCCGATGGCCTGATGAAGATGCAGCAGGTGCAGAATGTGGCGATTCCTGCCGGTGGCGAAGTGAAGTTCGAACCCATGGGCTACCACGTCATGCTGTTCAACCTGAAACAGCAGGCCAAGGACGGCGAGGGCTTTCCGCTGACCCTGACCTTCGAGAAGGCCGGCAAAGTCGACGTGGAAATTGCCGTACACAAGGACGCCCCTGCCGGTGAGAAATCCCACGGTGAAGGGCACGCGCACTGAGCTGTGCGCCCAGCCCTGCTGCGTTGCAGCGGGGCTGCTGCTGTTCGGTGATATTCACCGTCATTGATTTGCATCAGCCGTCCTGCTTAGGCCGTTAGTCATACTCGGCGCAGGATTCTTGAGTTGTCGTGATGCCCCGCAATCGCTCCTTCACTGCCGATTACCGCGCGAGCTGGCTGGCTCTGTTGGCCATGCTGTTGCTCAGTGTTGGGCCGTTGCTGTCGCAGCTCACTGCGCCGGCTGAACCGGCCTGGCTGACGGAACTGGCTTGCGGGGAGCATGCCGGTAGTCATAACGACCCTCTGAATCACGACGCGCTGTGGGCCAAGTGCGGCTATTGCACCTTGTTGCTCAACAGCCCGGCCACCGGCTGCGCCAGCCAGACACTGGCGCTGGCCGCCGCTATACCCGCTGACCGGCATATTGCGCCGGTGCGCAGTGGCGTTGCCCGCTCAGCCATTTTCCCCGGTTCGCGCAGCCGCGCACCGCCTGCCTATTCCTGATCGCTATTGCCCTGTTGCCTGTGTCGGTGCTGCGTGTGCGGTGCCGGCCATTCTCTGGTTTTGTCTCGATTCTGGAATACCCATGTCTACTTGTTCGCTTTTGATCAGTGCTGCACCTTTTCGACTGGCGCCGCTGTGCGTCGGTCTGCTGTTGGCCACTCAGGCGCATGCCGCGCAAACCACTGAACACGACCCGGAGCAGCATGCGCTGCAATTGCCGCCCTCGGTGGTCACCGCCGTGCAGCAAAGCTCGCCACTGACCGTGGTGGCCGACCCCAAGGATCCGCGCCAGCCGGTGCCGGCCAGTGATGCAGCGGATTATCTGAAGACCATTCCGGGTTTCTCCGCGATTCGCAGTGGCGGCAGCAACAGTGATCCGGTACTGCGCGGCATGTTCGGTTCGCGCCTGCTGCTGCTCACCGACGGCGGGCAGATGCTCGGTGCCTGCCCGGGCCGGATGGATGCGCCCAGCTCGTATATCTCGCCGGAAACCTTTGACCTGCTGACCGTGAACAAAGGCCCGCAAACGGTTATCTGGGGCCCCGGCGCTTCGGCTGGGGTGGTGCGTTTCGACCGTGCGCCGGAGCGTTTCGGCGAGCTGGGTGCGCGCCTGCATGCCAGCGTGCTGGCCGGCTCCAATGGCCGTTTCGACCAGACCCTGGATGGTGCTGTGGGCGGTGAGCAAGGCTACCTGCGGGTGACCGGTAACCGCTCGCATTCGGATGATTACGCCAACGGTAACGGCGACACCATCCCCTCGCGCTGGGATAAATGGAACGGCGACGTGGCCCTGGGCTGGACGCCGGATGCCGACACCCTGGTCGAACTCACCGCCGGCCGTGGCGATGGCGAGGCACGCTACGGCGGCCGTGGCATGGACGGCACCCAGTTCAAGCGCGAAAGCCTGGGCTTGCGCATTGAGCGGGACAATTTCGGCGGTGTACTGGATAAGGTCGAGGCCAAGGTCTACTACAACTACGCCGACCACATCATGGATAACTTCCGCCTGCGTGTGCCGGACCCGACCAGCATGATGGCCATGCCCATGGCCTCGCAGGTCGACCGTCGCACCCTCGGTGCACGCCTGGCTGCGACCTGGGTGTGGGAGGATGTTGAGCTGATTACTGGGCTCGATGCCCAGCGCAGCGAGCACCGTGCCCGTCGTTCCACCTACAGCATGATGACGGGCTACACGGACGCCGACCGCTTCCCCTGGAACAAGGACGCACTGATGCACAACTACGGCGCGTTCGCCGAGGCCACCTGGAGCCTGGCCGAGCATGATCGGCTGGTCTCCGGTGCGCGGGTGGATCGGGCCTCGGCCAAGGACTACCGGCAGAGTTTTCGCAGCATGATGGGTATGCCGCGGCCCAACCCAACGGCGGGTGAGACGCGCGCCGATACGTTGCCGAGCGGCTTTGTGCGCTACGAGCACGACCTGTCCGGTTCGCCGACCACCGTCTATGCCGGCATCGGCCATGTGCAGCGTTTCCCTGACTACTGGGAGCTGTTTTCCGCCGGGCTCAACGGGCCGGCTGGCGCAGACAATGCCTTCGACGGCATCAAGCCGGAGAAGACCACCCAGCTGGATATCGGTATCCAGTACAAGGGTGACGACCTGCAGGCCTGGGCCTCGGCCTATGTCGGCCAGGTGCGTGACTACATCCTGTTCGACTACCGTGGCATGAGCACTCAAGCCGACAATGTCGACGCGCGCATCATGGGCGGCGAGCTGGGCGTGGCCTATGACCTGACGAGCAACTGGAAGACCGATGCCACCCTGGCCTATGCCTGGGGCAAGAACAGCAGCGACGGCGAAGCGCTGCCGCAGATGCCGCCGCTGGAAGCACGTCTGGGCCTGACCTATCAGCGTGACGACTGGAGCGTCGGTGGCCTGTGGCGGGTGGTCGATGGCCAGGGCCGCATCGCCGCTGGACGCGGCAACGTGGTGGGGCAGGACTTTGGCGACAGCGCCGGCTTCGGTGTGCTCTCGCTCAACGGTGCTTACCGCGTCAGCGAGCAGGTCAAGCTCAGTGCCGGGGTGGATAACCTGCTCGACAAGCAATACGCCGAGCACCTGAATCTGGGCGGTGACTCCGGTTTTGGCTTCCCGGCTGATACTCGGATCGACGAGCCGGGCCGCACCTTGTGGGCCAAGGTCGATTTCGACTTCTGATGTGTCCAGTCGTGGGAGGGGCTTTAGCCGCGAGCTTTTGAGTCGCGGCTAAAGCCCCTCCCACATCCGCGCGATGAATCCGCACGGGCTAATACAGCCTTAAGGTTCAAGCGCGACAGTAGTCCTCGCAAACACACAACTTCCCCTGCATCACGAGGACTTCATCATGCGCAAACTGCTTCTGCTGTCTCTGGTTCTGGCCAGCCCGCTGACCTTCGCCGCCACCCAATGCACCAACGCCGACAAGGCGCAGTGGCAGGATCAGGACAAGTTCCAGGCTGACCTCAAAACTCAGGGCTATGAGATCAAGAAGTTCAAGGTCACCGGTGGTAACTGCTACGAAATCTACGGTTTCAACAAGGATGGCCAGAAGGTCGAAATCTACTTAGATCCGGTCACTGGCAAGGCCATCAAAGGCGGCGTTGAAGGCTGATGAACACCGCCACCACACGCCTCTGGGACCCGCTAGTAAGGTTGTTCCATTGGTCTCTGGCGAGCGCTTTCCTGGCCAATTACTTCTTCACCGAAGAGGGCGAGAGCTGGCACCGCTGGTTCGGTTACTACGCTGTGGCCTGGTTGGCGATTCGCCTGGTGTGGGGTTTTATCGGGACACCGGCAGCGCGCTGGGCGGACTTCTGGCCGACCCGGGCGCGCCTGGTCGAACATCTGCGGGCATTATTCAGCGGGCGTGATTTCCACCGCATGGGGCATTCCCCGCTGGGCGCGCTGGTGATGATCGGCATGATGCTGCTGATGCTCGGCCTGGGTGTGACCGGCTTTCTGATGGAAGAAGTCGACTACTTCTGGGGTGCAGATCTGCCATTAGAAATTCATGAATTCTGCGCCGATGCATTGATGGCCTTGGTGGGCCTGCACATCGCGGCGGCGTTGTTTGAAAGCTACCGGCTGAAGGAAAACCTGCCGCTGTCGATGGTCACCGGCAAGCGGCGCAAATTGGACCACTGAGTTTTTATCTGTCGCGGCTAAAGCGCCTCCCACGGCAGACGTGCTGATGTGGGAGGCGCTTTAGCGGCGATTATCAGGTTCAGACCAGGCGTGCATCCAGGCTGTTTTGCGCCAGGCGCTTGGCCTGCTCCTGGGTCATGCCCAGACTGTCGTGCAGTGCGGCGAAGTTCTCGGTGACGTAGCCGCCGAAGTAGGCCGGATCATCCGAGTTCACCGTCACCTTCACCCCGCGTTCAAGCATCTGCAGGATGTTGTGCTGGCGCATGTCGTCGAATACGCAGAGCTTGGTGTTGGACAGCGGGCAGACGGTTAGCGGGATCTGCTCGTCGATGATGCGCTGCATCAGCCGCTCGTCTTCGATGGCGCGCACGCCGTGGTCAATGCGCTCGATTTTCAGCAGGTCCAGGGCTTCCCAGATGTATTCGGGCGGGCCTTCTTCACCGGCGTGAGCCACGGTCAGATAGCCCTCGCTGCGCGCCTTGTCGAACACCCGCTGGAACTTGCTCGGCGGGTGGCCCATTTCCGAACTGTCCAGGCCGACGGCGATAAACGCATCGCGAAATGGCCTGGCCTGCTCCAGGGTTTTAAAGGCTTCTTCTTCGGGCAGATGACGCAGAAAGCTCAGGATCAAACCGTGGCTGATACCCAGTTGTTTCTCGCCATCGACCAGCGCCTGTTTGATACCGCGCAGCACCACTTCGAAGGGAATGCCCCGATCGGTGTGGGTCTGCGGGTCGAAGAACGGCTCGGTGTGGATGACGTTCTGCGCCTTGCACTTTTGCAGGTAGGCCCAGGTCAGGTCGTAGAAATCCTGCTCGGTGCGCAGCACATCGGCACCGGCGTAATACAGGTCGAGAAATTCCTGCAGGTTGTTGAAGGCATAGGCGCTGCGCAGCGCTTCAACGTCATTCCAGGGCAGCTTGATCTTGTTGCGCTCGGCCAGGGCAAACAGCAGCTCGGGCTCCAGCGACCCCTCAATGTGCAGGTGCAGTTCGGCCTTGGGCAGGGCATTGAGCCAGTCGTACATGGTCAGATCTCGTTATCAGGCGTGGTCGCGACAAAGTTTAACCGCAAGGACAGGATTTCGCCGAATCGGTACGGCTGTTGACGATGTGTGGCGCTATGTAGGGTGGACATCGCTTTTTATGTCCACCAGCGAGCAGCGTAGTAACGCAGGTGGTGGATGAAAAAAGCGTCATCTACGCGCCCCGATCCACCCTACGCCTGACGGTGTTATGCGTCGGCCTGTTCTTCACGTCGATACGCATAGGTATCGGCAAAGCGTGACAGCAGGTACTCAGCGCTGGTCAC
Organism: Pseudomonas anguilliseptica; assembly: GCF_900105355.1. NCBI lineage: Bacteria > Pseudomonadati > Pseudomonadota > Gammaproteobacteria > Pseudomonadales > Pseudomonadaceae > Pseudomonas > Pseudomonas anguilliseptica. Next base: position 808,136 of record NZ_FNSC01000001.1, on the reverse strand, counting down.
GCTCGGATACTTAGGCGGATGGGCGGCGTCCGAGCAGTTGGGCAGGCAGCTGATCTCGGTGTCCGGGTGCGGTTCGGCGAAGAACGGCATGGAGTAGCGATCCACCCCCAGCGGGCTGATCACCCGGTGCGGGGTCGAGGTGTAGCGGTCGTTGCTCCAGCGCGCGAGCATGTCGCCGATATTCACCACAAAGCTGCCGGCAATCGGCGGCGCATCGATCCACTCACCGTCACGGTTACGCACCTGCAGACCGCCGGCGTCGTCCTGATAGAGCAGGGTGATGCAGCCGTAGTCGGTGTGTTCACCCGCGCCTTGCTGTTCGGCGCTGCTGGCGGTGTGGCGCGGCGGGTAGTGGATCATCCGCAGCACGCTGATCGGCTCATGAAAGCGCGTGTCGAAAAACTCGCGGTCGATATCCAGGGCAATCGTCATGGCGCGCAGCAGGGTTTGCGCCAGTGCCTGCATATCGGCGTAGTGCTGTTCCATCAGGGCGGCCCATCCCGGCAGATCCGGGTGGCGATTGGCGCCACGCAACGGCTTGCCGGCCAGCACCTCGGGATGATTGAGATCCATATGGAAACCCATGTCGAAGGTTTCCTTGAGGTCGCTCGGTTTGCTCGGGTCCAGCTGCTCGGTGGCAATCGCGCCGTAGCCACGGTGGTGGGCGGTCTGGGTGATGTCGATCTTGAGCTTTTCGGCAGCCGGCAGGGCGAAGAAGGTCTTGGCGGCGCTGAGCAGGTCGGAGATACGCGCCGGGCCGATCGGGTGGCCGGTGATATAGAAGAAACCCCATTCGCGGCAGGCGCGGTCAATCTGCTCAGCCACGGTGGGCCAGGCGGTTTGGTCGTCACTGTAGAGCGGGGCGATATCGATAATCGGTAGGCGGTTCATAAAAAGCTCCGGGATGTTGCTGCGAGTCTTCTCGTACCCAGGGCAGCGGTGCGTAGTGCTGAAGGCCAGCACCACGGTGATGCGGTTCTGCTGCTCGACAAGCAGGGACGGCATCGGTGTGATCTGTGTGGGAGGGGCTGCTGTTCGCGGCTAAAGCGGATCGCCGCCCGGCCCCTCCCACAAGGTTTGGCGGATGCCTTACTTCGGCAGTTCAGCCTTTACGTTTTCCACGTAGTAGTTCATCGACGCCAGTTCGGCGTTGGTCGCGGCGATGCCGGCCGGGATTTTTTCTACGCCGCTCTGGTCCTTGATCGGCCCGGTGAACGGGTGGAAGGCGCCGCTCTTGATATCCGCGATGATCTGCTCAGCTTCGGCTTTCACGTCCGCCGGCACCAGGTCGCTGATCGGCAGGCGAATGGTGTCTTCCGCCAGACCGCCCCAGAAGTCTTCAGACTTCCAGTTGCCGTCGATCACCGCCTGAGTGGATTTGACGTAGTGCGGGCCCCAGTCGTTGACGATCGAGGTCAGTACGGCTTTCGGCCCGAAGTGCGCCATGTCCGAGGCGTAACCCACGGAATAAACACCACGACGCTCGGCGGTCTGGATCGGCGCCGGGCTGTCGGTGTGCTGGAACACCACGTCGACGCCCTGGTCGATCAGCGCGTTGGCCGCGTCGGATTCCTTGCCTGGATCGAACCAGGAGTTGACCCACACCACCTTGATTTCGCTGCCCGGGTTGTACTTGTCCAGCGCCAGCTGGATGGCGTTGATATCGCGGATCACTTCCGGGATCGGGAAGGAGGCGACGTAGCCGATCTTCTTGGTTTTGGTCATCTTCGCCGCGAGGAAGCCGCCGACGTAACGACCTTCATAAGAGCGTGACAGGTAGGTGCCGAGGTTCTTGTCCTGCTTGTAGCCGGTGGCGTGCTCGAAGGTCAGTTTGGGGAACTGCTTGGCGACTTTCAGCGTTGGGTTCATATAGCCGAAGGAGGTGGTGAAGACCAGGTCATAACCGCCCTTGGCCATGTTGCGGATCACCCGCTCGGCGTCTGCGCCTTCCGGCACGTTTTCCACGTAGCTGGTCTCGACTTTGTCACCCAGCTGTTTGATCACCGCCTGACGGCCCTGCTCATGCTGGTAGGTCCAGCCGTGGTCGCCAATCGGGCCGATATAGACAAAGCCGACCTTTAACGGATCGGCGGCAGAAGCGCCCAACGTGGTGCTAAAGCCAAGGGCGGCAACAAGGGTGCGCAGCAGCGGTTTTTTGCTCTTCTCGAACATGGTCGGTGGAACTCCGATGGGTGTGAGTACGTTGTGGTTAAACAGCTGCCTGTTCAATTGCAAAAAGCTGACCAACTGGACAATTAGCGCTGCGCGCCGCGCTAAAACACAGAACCCCGCCGGGGGGGGGCTGTGGTGGTGCGTAGCGAGCTTGTTGTGCTGCCAGATGGTGCGGTGTTGCTCTTGGGGTGTCGCGGCTAAAGCGGAGTGCCGCCCAGCCCCTCCCACAGATTGCTGCATCCCTGTGGGAGGAGCTTTAGCCGCGAACAAGGTAAAAAGCTTCAGTGCCCCGGCTGCCAGGGTTTTCCCAGTGACAACGAAGCAAACAGGCGAGTCTTGATCGCGTCACGCGACAGCAGTACTAGCACCAGAATGGTCGCCACATAGGGCAGCATCGCCAGCAGGTTGGAGGGGGTCGACAGGCCGATGCCCTGGGCCACCAGATGGATGCTGCTGGCCAGACCGAACAGGTAGGCGCCGAGCAATACGCGTAATACCCGCCAGCTGGCAAATACCACCAGCGCCAGGGCGATCCAGCCACGGCCGGCGGTCATGTTTTCCGCCCACATTGGCGTATAGGCCAAGGACAGGTAACCGCCCGCCAAGCCGGCCATGGCTCCGCCGAACAGCACCGCTAGGGTACGCACGCGCAGCACCGGCAGGCCCATGGCGCTGGCGGCGTCGGGGTTCTCACCGACCGCCTGGATGACCAAACCGATGCGGCTTTTCAGCAGCACCCAGGCCACCATGGCGAATAGGCCGAAGGACAGGTAGACCAGAATGTCCTGGGCAAACAGCATGCGCCCGATCAGCGGGATCTCGCTCAGCAGCGGAATGGCGATGGGTTCAAACCCGGCCAGCGGCTTGCCAACCCAGGCCGCACCAACAAAGGTCGACAGGCCGACGCCAAAGATGGTCAACGCCAGCCCGGTGGCCACCTGGTTGGCGTTAAAACCCAGGGCCACGGCGGCGAACAGCATGGACAGCAGCATGCCGGCGCTCATCGCCAGCAGCACGCCGAGCCACAGGTTGCCGGTACTCAGGGCGACGATAAAACCGATCACCGCGCCGAACAGCATCATGCCTTCCTGGCCGAGGTTGAGCACGCCGCTCTTCTCGCAGATCAGTTCACCCAATGCCACCAGCAGCAACGGCGTACCGGTGCGCACCATGGCGTAGAAGATATTGCTTAACAGGTCGAGATCCATATTTGCAGCCTCAGGCGCGTGCTAAATGTGCAGGTGAAAAGGTGATGTCGATACGGGTTGTGGGATGGGCTTTAGCCGCGACAGTGCTTCGCTTGAAATCGTCGCGGCTAAAGCCCATCCCACGGTTAGGTGGTCGCCTCGGTGAGCCTTTCGCGCTGTGCCCACTTCAGCTTCAGCCGTGGCCGATAAAGAATCAGCACGTCGCAGGCGAGCAGGAAGAACAGCATCATTCCCTGGAACAGCTGGGTGATCGCCTGGGGCAGGTTCATGGTCATCTGCGCGTTCTCGCCGCCCAGGTAGAGCAGGGCCATCAACAGGCTGGCGAAGACAATCCCGAGCGGATTCAGGCGGCCGAGAAAGGCCACGGTGATCGCCGCGTAGCCGTAGCCCGGCGATACCTGCGGCACCAGTTGGCCAATCGGCCCGGCCACTTCCCCCACACCCGCCAGCCCGGCCAGGCCGCCGCTGACCAGCAGGGCAAACCACACCAGGCGTTTTTCGCGAAAACCGACAAAACCGGCGGCGCGGCGGTCGAGGCCGAGCACCTTGATCTGAAAACCCAGAAAGCTTTTGTGCAGCAGCACCCACACTGCCACCAGGGCCAGCAGGGCGAAGTACAGGCCAGCGTGCAGGCGCCCGTCTTCACTCACCAGCGGCAGGCGGCTGGCATCGCCGAACATTGCCGACTCGGGGAAGTTGAAGCCGGCCGGATCTTTCAATGGGCCATGCACGAAGAACAGCAGCAGGTTCAGCGCGATGTAGTTGAGCATGATGCTGGTAAGGATTTCGTTGGCATTGAACTGCGTGCGCAACCAGGCGGTGAGGCCGCCCCAGGCTGCACCCGCTGCCACGCTGGCGAGTACCACCCAGACCAGCGCCCAGCGGCTGTCCCAGTCGATGATCTGGATCGCCATGGCGCTGCCGGCCAGCGCGCCGAGCAGCAGTTGACCTTCTGCGCCGATATTCCAGATGCGCGCCTGATAGGCCACGGCCAGGCCAAGTGCACAGAGCAGAATCGGCAGCGCCTTGACCAGCAGTTCGGAGACGCCATACCAGTCGGCCAGTGGCGCAATCAGCAGGGTGTGCAGGGTGTCCAGCGGGTCGTGGCCGAGCAGGGCGAACAACAGTGCGCCGCTGCAAAGAGTCAGCACCGCGGCGAGCAGCGGCGATAGCCAGAGCATGGCGCGCGATTGCTGGCCGCGCGGTTCGAGGGATAACAGCATGGAAAACTCCGTCAGCTCAGGCTGGCAGCAGCGGCTGCCGGCGTGCTTGTGATAGGGGGACGCGGGGCGAATTCACCAGCCATCCAGCGGCCGACTTCAACGGCTTCGGTGTCTGCGGTGGCGGCCAGGGGCGAGAGCTTGCCGCTGCACAGCGCGCCAATGCGGTCGCTGATCTGGAACAGCTCGTCGAGGTCTTCGGAGATCACCAGAATCGCCGCGCCGGCATCGCGCAGGGCAATCAGCGCGCGATGAATCGCCGCCGCCGCGCCGACGTCCACGCCCCAGGTTGGGTGCGCGGCCACCAGCAGTTTCGGGTTCTGCAGGATTTCGCGGCCGAGGATAAATTTCTGCAGGTTGCCGCCGGACAGGCTGCGCGCGGGCGCATCGGCATCCGGCGTCTTTACCGCAAAGCGCTGGATAATCTCATCGGCCAGGGCTCGCACCTTGCCGCGCTGAACCAGCCCTTTGCTGACTAAACCTTGCTGGAAAGCGGTGAGCAGGGCGTTATCACTCAGGCTCATATCCGGCACCGCGCCGTGCCCCAGGCGTTCGGCCGGAACAAAGGCCAGGCCCAGCTTGCGCCGCGCATCCGGGTACAGGTCGGCGATGGGTTGAGTGTCCAGGCTGATGCGTTCACGCTCGCTGCGCGGCAGGCGGGTTTCGCCACTGAGCAGGGCCAGCAGCTCGTCCTGACCATTGCCGGCGACTCCGGCGATGCCAACGATCTCGCCGCTGCGCACCTCCAGGCGGATCTGGCTGAGGGTGCAGCCGAACGGGTCGGCGTTGTGCCAGCTGAGATCATCCACGCGCAGGCGCGGCAGGCCTCCGTCAGCTTTCGGGTAGCTGCTTTCCAGGCCTTCAGCGTCGCCGACCATCAGCCGCGCCAGCTGCAGATCGCTGCATTCGGCCGGTATGCAATGCCCCGATACCTTGCCGCCGCGCAGCACCGTGGCGCTCTGGCACAGGGCACGCACTTCGCCGAGCTTGTGGCTGATGAACAGAATGCTGCAGCCCTCGGCCGCCAGACGGCGCAGGGTAACGAACAACTCGTCGGCCTCCTGCGGGGTCAGTACCGAGGTCGGTTCATCAAGAATCAGCAGTTTGATGTCCTGCATCAGGCAACGGACGATCTCCACCCGCTGCCGTTCACCGATGGACAGGCTGTGCACCAGCCGGCCCGGTTCCAGGGCCATGCCATAACGCTGCGAGACTTCGCGAATCTTCGGCTCCAGCTGTTTCGGTGTGCCGGCCGCTGCGCCCATGGCCAGGGCGATGTTCTCCGCCACGCTCAAGGTCTCGAACAGCGAGAAGTGCTGAAACACCATGCCTACGCCAAGGCTGCGCGCCATGGCTGGGTCACGCATTTTCAGGGCCTCGCCCTGCCAGCGAATCTCACCGCTATCGGGCTGGGTGACGCCGTAGATGATCTTCATCAGGGTGCTTTTGCCGGCACCGTTCTCGCCGAGCAGCGCATGGATTTCCCCTGGCGCAATGTTCAAATCGATACGGTCATTGGCCAGGCAGCCGGGGTAGCGCTTGCTGATACCGCTCAGTTGCAAGCGTGGAACAGAGGGGGAACTGGACATGGGCAGTGGCTCGGGAATGACAACTGGCCTGGCTAAAGCAAAAAGCTGGCCAGTGAGTCAGAAAAGCCGCTGTACAGCGCCCGCGTAAGGTCCATCACTACCGCCTGCCTGGTGGAGGCCCCAGCGTGGTGCATGGTCTTGATGGTCGGTGCGTTTTGGCGCATCGCGGGCAAGCCCGCTCCTACAAAAGCGCGCAGCTCCTTGTCATCACTGTTACGCCTCGATCCCCTGTAGGAGCGGGCTTGCCCGCGATACATCCTGAGGACTACGTAGGTCTACAACCACACCGCATCCCATAGCGGGTAATCGCCAATGCGCTTTACCAAGCCAGCCCGCAGTGGATTGGCGATGATATAGCGAGCCGCTGATTGCAGGTCTTCATCCTGGCGCAGCGCGCGGTCGTGGTAACCCGGCTGCCAAATTGGGCCCTGTGTACCAAGGTGCTGATTGATCTGCCGTGCGCTGTTGCTTTTGATATGGCGCATCAGTTCATCCAGCGAGCCTGCTTGCAGTTGAACAAGCCAGTGCAGGTGGTCGGGCATTACCACCCAGGCCAGAGACGCAACCTGTTGTTGCTCATGGGCTGCACGCAATTCTCTGATCAGCAAGCGGGCTAGGGTGAAGTCGTTGAATAGTGGGCGGCGATGCAACAGGGTGGTGGTTAGCAGGTAAAGACGTTCCGGCTCTGAATAGCGGGCGCGCCGCAGGTTGCAGCCATGGGGCTTTGCAGGCATTCCATTGCCTCTAGTGGTGTACTTGATATTGATCGCGGGCAAGCCCGCTCCTACAAAAGCGCGCAGTGCCTTGTCATCACTGTTACGCCTCGATTCCCTGTAGGAGCGGACTTGCCCACGATAATTGGTGAAGTTATCTGCAGGCTCACAGCCACAATGCAGAAGCCTAGTGCATCTACAGCGCCTGCAGCGCAATTCGCCCACGGCTGATATCCGCCATCAGCCGTTGCAGCTCAGCAACCCGTAGCGCGGGGAGGGCAAGCTGCAGTTCGGCCCCGGTGGCGTCGTAGGTTTCGTGCTCCAGCAGGCAGTCCAGCTCCGCCAGGCGCGCTTTGAGCAGGGGCAGTTCGGCAAACAGGCAATGGCAGCGATAAGACTCACGGGCAACCAGCTCGCGGCGAGGAGCGGCTTGCAGGCATTTGTTGGCGCTGCCGCCGTAGGCGCGGGCCAGGCCACCGGTGCCGAGCTGGATACCACCGTAGAAACGGATCACCAGCACTGCGACCTGGTCCATCTCCTGGGCGTCGATGGCGGCGAGGATCGGCCGGCCTGCGGTGCCGCCTGGCTCGCCATCGTCGCTGGAACGGTACTGTTGGCCCACCTTCCAGGCCCAGCAGTTATGGCTGGCGCTGGCGTCGCTGTGCGCGGTGATAAACGCCTGCGCCTCGGCCGCGCTGGTAACCGGCGTGGCGAGGGCGATAAAGCGGCTTTTGCGAATCTCCTCGCGGTAGTCGCAAGGGCCGAGCAGGGTAAAGGGCATCAGGCGTCTTTGGCTGGCGGGGTCAGGCCGCAGCCTTTGAGGATGATGGCAATCAGTTGGTCGCCGGCTTCTTCATAGTCGGCCTTGACCAGGCGCGAGCGACCGGTGACGCGGCAGATCTGCGAAGCAAAGTCGGCGTAATGCTGGGTGCTGCCCCACAGCAGGAATATCAGATGCACCGGGTCCACCGGATCCATCTTGTCGGCGGCGCTCCAGGCTTCGAACACCGCGGCGCGGCCACGGAACCAGGTCTGGTAATCCTGATTGAGCATCTGCGAGAGGTGCTCGCCACCGCTGATCACTTCCATGGCGTAGATACGTGAGGCTTTCGGGTGGCGGCGGGAGAATTCCATCTTGGCGCGGATATAGCCGGCCAGCGCGATGGCGGGATCATCGTCCACGCTCAGGGTGTTGAAGGTGTTGTCCCACAGCTCAAGGATGTTCACCAATACCGCCTGATACAGCCCCAGCTTGTTGCTGAAGTAGTAGTGCAGATTGGCCTTCGGCAGACCAACGTTCTGCGCGATGGTGTTCATACTGGTGCCTTTGAAGCCGTGGCGGGCGAACTCTTCCTCGGCGGCCTTGATGATCGCCTCTTCGTTTTTCTGCCGAATCCGGCCGGCAGGTTTGTTGTTCGGATCGGCTCGGTGCGCAAGTACTTCAACAGTCATGGGCGGTTCCGCAGTGGTCAGGTTTTCGGACGACTGCACTGATACCCCAGCGCTGCCGAGGTGACAAGCGCAAGGGGCAGAAAAAGCTGGCTAAGCGCCATTTGTCGGGCGTTGTGCACCGTCTTTGTGCGAAAAACGGCGCGTGAAAGCGGGTTGTGTCGTGACTCAATGCGCTGCGCTTCAACCCTCGGCCAGCGCCTCAAGAAAACTCTCCAGCACCAAGTGCGGGTGACTGAGGCTAGGCTGATGTCGATAACCGCCAGGCTCGATCATTTCGGAGCGTTGTTGCGCTAGTATGCGCGAACATTCGAGTCTGGCCTGGGTCGCTTGCATAACATCGGCGTGGATCGGAATTTAAGGCGCGCAGTGTCTGTTATGGCCGTTTCGGGAATGGATATGAAAAGAAACAATCGACCAGGCACAGGTGGTGCCCTGTTACTAGTTGCAGCCTATTTGTTACTGCCAACGATGGCTTATGGCGATGAAAACACACCGACGCTTAACCCGCAGCTAAGTGCTGAGATCCAGGCTCTTGAGAAAGAGTTGGCAGAGGAACGTACCGAGTACGCAAACAGGCCACTCCTGAAACATGACGGCCAAGATTTCAGGCCACAGATTCAACACTATCTGAAACGTTGCAGTGCCCAGATCGAGACGGATGCCAATGCCCATTACCCTATGCTACTCAAAGGACATCGTGGCACAGTAAAACTGTCATTCGAGATGGTGGCGGACGGGAGTGTCCAGACTATGAAGGTCGCTGAGTCTTCTGGTAATGCTGCAATGGATGCTGCCGCGCTACGCCTACTTAAGCTAACGACTCCCTGCGAGCCTTTTCCAGATGAGTTGAAGTCCGAAATTGTTAGGCTTAGCAGCGTCAGAACGTTTCACTTTGGCCCATAGGCGTTTGAACCACGGGTAGTTCCGCATATCTATGCGGCTTCGTGGCTAAGCCACTCCTGTAAGCATCCGGTTACGTGCGCCGTTGTTAAGGCGTTGAACTCAAGTGCTAACCGCCAGCGCTTCCAGAAAACTCTCCAGCACCAGATGCGGGCGGCGGCCTTTGCGCGTCACCGAGGCCAGGCTGATGTCGTAGAAGCGGCTGGCTGGCTTGAGCACGCGCAGGCGGCCCTGCTGCACCCAGGCCTGGGCGTAGTGGTCGGGCAGGTAGCCGATATAGCGCCCTGTGAGAATCAGAAAGGCCATGCCTTCGCGGTCCGAGGCGCTGGCGGTGCAGTTGAGCGCCTGGTAGTGGCTCTGCACCTCCGGTGGCAGGCGGAAGGTCGGGGCGATGGCTTCCTGAGCATTCAGCCGCGCATCTTCCAGCTGCTGATCATCGACATAGAACAGCGGATGGCCGACCGCGCAGTAGAGCAGCGAGCGCTCGTCATACAACGTCTGGTATTCCAGCCCGGACAGCGTACTGGCCTGCGGCACCGCGCCGATATGCAGGCGGCCGTCGAGCACGCCTTGTTCGACTTCACTCGGCGGCGTCATGCGGATATGGATATGCACGTCCGGACCGCGTTCCTTCAGGTGTGCCAGGGCGTTGGTGATGCGCATATGCGGCACCGTCACCAGGTTGTCGGTCAGGCCGATATTCAGCTCGCCGCGCAGGTGCTGGTGCAGGCCGTTGACCTCGGTGCGAAAGCTCTCCAGCGCTGCCAGCAACTGCTGGGTGCTCTGGTACACCTCGCGGCCTTCTTCGGTCAGGGCAAAGCCGGCGCGGCCGCGTTGGCACAGGCGCAGGCCGAGGCGTTGTTCCAGGTCGCTCATCTGTTGGCTGATCGCCGAGCGGCCGATGCCCAAGGCGCTTTCCGCGGCGGAAAAACCGCCGCACTCCACCACGCTGCGAAACAGCTTGAGCAGGCGGATATCAAAATCACTGACCTGGGCCAGCGGATCGGGGCGGCGGGTGCTCATTGCGGGTTGCTCATTGTGTACTGCTGTTTGTTTAGTGGGCGCTTAACTAAAGATAAGAAGAGTCTGGTTTTCCTGACTCTAAGCCCGTGGCACCTTTGCTGGCAACAGATTCGACTTTACCGCTTCAATCGCCCACACCGATGCCACCATGAATATGCCACAGACCGAAGTCCTGTCCCTGGCCAGCCAGCTCAAGCTGGATGCGCACTGGATGCCGTTTTCCGCCAACCGCAACTTCAAGCGCGACCCGCGTCTGATCGTCGGTGCCGACGGCAACTACTTTATCGACGACAAGGGCCGTCGCGTGTTCGACAGCCTGTCCGGCCTGTGGACCTGTGGCGCTGGGCACAACCGCAAGGAAATTCAGGAGGCCGTGGCCAAGCAGCTGGGCACCCTGGACTACGCGCCGGGCTTCCAGTACGGCCATCCGCTGTCCTATCAGCTGGCCGAGAAAATCACCGAGCTGACGCCGGCCGGCCTCGATCACGTGTTCTACACCGACTCCGGCTCCGAGTGCGCCGACACTTCGGTGAAGATGGCCCGTGCCTACTGGCGCTTGAAAGGCCAGCCGAGCAAAACCAAATTTATCGGTCGTGCCCGTGGTTATCACGGCGTGAACATCGCCGGCACCTCGCTGGGCGGCATCGGCGGCAACCGCAAGATGTTCGGCCAGATGATGGACGCCGACCACCTGCCGCACACCCTGCAGTCGCACCTGGCCTTCACCAAGGGCATGGCGGCAACCGGTGGCGTAGAGCTGGCCAACGAGCTGCTGAAACTGATCGAACTGCACGACGCTTCGAACATCGCGGCAGTGATCGTCGAGCCGATGTCCGGTTCCGCCGGCGTGATCGTGCCGCCAGTCGGCTACCTGCAGCGCCTGCGTGAGATCTGCACCCAGCACAACATTCTGCTGATCTTCGACGAAGTGATCACCGCCTACGGACGTATGGGCAAGTGGACCGGTGCCGAATACTTTGGCGTCACCCCGGACATCATGAACACCGCCAAGCAGGTCACCAACGGCGCGATTCCGCTGGGTGCGGTGATCGCCAGCAGCGAGATCTACAACACCTTTATGAATCAGGCGATCCCTGAGCATATGGTCGAGTTCGGCCACGGCTACACCTACTCGGGCCACCCGGTTGCCTGCGCCGCCGGCCTGGCGACCCTGGAGCTGCTCAAGCGCGACAACCTGATCGAGCAATCGGCGGCCCTGGCACCGATCTTTGAAGAGAAGCTGCACAGCCTCAAAGGCAGCAAGAACGTTATCGACATCCGCAACTGTGGTCTGGCCGGCGCGATCCAGATCAGCCCGCGTGACGGCGACCCGGTGATCCGCCCGTTCGAGGCCGGTATCAAACTGTGGAACGCCGGCTTCTACGTGCGCTTCGGTGGCGACACCCTGCAGTTCGGGCCAACCTTCAACACCACGCCCGAGCAGCTGGACTCCGTGTTCAACGCCGTCGGCGATGTGCTGAACAGCCTCGACTAAGGCGTAGGGTGGATGTCGCTTCACCCATCCACCAAGTTGCCGCGCCGCAAGGTGGATGAAAACAGCGTCATCCACCCTACGGGAACACCCCACTTTTTCTGCAGGTGCCAGCCGTTCGGCGCCTGCTAAAACAATATCCGTTATTAAGGAACTGCCATGACCCTCGTTAATCACCTGATCCACGGCGAACTGACCGCCGGCACTGGCCACTCGGCTGCCGTATTCAATCCGTCCACCGGCGAAGCCACTAAGCAGGTCGCCCTGGCCGACCGCGCCACCATGCAACTGGCCATCGACTCGGCCAAGGCTGCCTTCCCGGCCTGGCGCAACACTCCGCCGGCCAAACGCGCCCAGGTGATGTTCCGCTTCAAGCAGCTGCTGGAGCAGCACGAAGCGACCATCTCCAAGCTGATCAGCGAAGAGCACGGCAAAACCCTGGACGACGCCGCCGGTGAGCTCAAGCGCGGTATCGAGAACGTCGAATTCGCCTGCGCCGCCCCGGAAATCCTCAAGGGCGAGTACAGCCGCAACGTCGGCCCGAACATCGACGCCTGGAGCGATATGCAGCCTATCGGCGTCGTGGCCGGCATCACCCCGTTCAACTTCCCGGCCATGGTGCCGCTGTGGATGTACCCGCTGGCCATCGTCTGCGGCAACTGCTTTATCTTGAAGCCATCCGAGCGTGATCCAAGCTCCACCCTGTATATCGCCCAACTGCTGCAGGAAGCCGGCCTGCCAAAAGGCGTACTCAACGTGGTGCACGGCGACAAGGAAGCCGTGGATGCGCTGATCGAAGCGCCGGAAGTCAAAGCCCTGAGCTTTGTTGGCTCGACTCCAATCGCTGAGTACATCTATAGCGAAGGCACCAAACGCGGTAAGCGCGTGCAGGCCCTGGGCGGCGCGAAGAACCACGCCGTGCTGATGCCTGATGCCGACCTGGACAACGCCGTCAGCGCACTGATGGGCGCGGCCTACGGTTCCTGCGGCGAGCGCTGCATGGCCATCTCCGTGGCCGTGTGCGTAGGCGACCAGATCGCCGATGCCCTGGTCGAGAAGATCGTGCCGCAAATCAAAGCGCTGAAAATCGGTGCCGGCACCTCCTGCGGCTTGGACATGGGCCCGCTGGTTACCGGCGCGGCGCGTGACAAGGTCAAAGGCTATATCGACGCCGGTGTGGCCCAGGGCGCAAGCCTGGTGGTCGACGGCCGCGATCTGGTGGTGGCGGGCAACGAGAATGGCTTCTTCGTCGGCGGCACCCTGTTCGACAAGGTGACCCCGGAGATGACCATCTACACCGACGAAATCTTCGGCCCCGTGCTGTGCATCGTCCGCGTCGGCAGCCTGGAACAAGCCATGCAGCTGATCAACGACCACGAATACGGCAACGGCACCTGCATCTTCACCCGTGACGGTGAAGCGGCCCGCCTGTTCTGCGACGAGATCGAAGTCGGCATGGTCGGCGTCAACGTACCGCTGCCGGTGCCGGTCAGCTACCACAGCTTCGGCGGCTGGAAGCGCTCGCTGTTCGGCGACCTGCATGCCTACGGCCCGGACGGTGTGCGCTTCTACACCCGCAAGAAGGCCATCACCCAGCGCTGGCCGCAGCGCGCTTCGCATGAAGCGGCACAGTTCGCTTTCCCGAGTAATGGCTAAGTAACAGGGGGCTGATCGCAGGATCAGCCCCCTTTTTGGATGTGGATGATGACCTATAGGAGCGGTCGGACGGTGTTCCGTCTTGGCCGCGATTAACAGGCGATCAGACGTAGGTTGGGTTGAGGAACGTAGTGACGAAGCCCAACGAGCGATACCAATGCCTGTTGGGCTTCGCTGCGCTCAACACCAACCTACCGATTGTATGCAGCACGTAATGGATGCATAGCCATCGCTTTACGCAACAAACCAGCCGCGCGGGCGCGGCGTTGGTGCAGTGACCGCAGGTTACGGCACCCCTTGGGTGAGCGGGTTCAGGGTTTCCTGGCCCGTAAGCCCGCTCTCCCAAGGGCAGCCCACTTCAATGACTAATGAAGAGGACTCCCTATGAGCAAACCCATGATTGGCCTTCCCCTGTGCCGTTGGCAGCTGACCAGCCGTGATATCGGCTGGTTTCACCTGGTCGGCGAGAAGTACATCCACGCCGTCACCGGCTTCGGTGCCTTCCCGCTGATGATCCCGGCTTTCGGCGACGACCTGGACATGGATACGGTGCTGGATAGCGTCAGCGGCATCATGTTCGGTGGCTCACTCTCCAACGTGCACCCCAGCTTCTACGGCGACGACCATCCCGGCCTCGGCCTGGCCGACAAACCCCGCGACGAAACCGTGCTGCGCCTGATGCGCGCCTGTATTGATCGTGGCATTCCGTTCCTCGGCATCTGCCGCGGCATGCAGGAAATGAACGTGCTGTTTGGCGGCACCCTGCACCGTGAAGTGCATGAGGTGGAAGGGCGTCTCGATCACCGTGAGGTGAAGGACGTACCGGATGACGTGGCCTACGGCCCGATGCACAACGTGGCCCTGACCGAAGGCGGCGTGCTGCATTCGCTGTTCGGCGAGCGGCAGATCAAGGTCAACTCGCTGCATGGTCAAGGGGTTGATCGCCTAGGCGAGGGCTTGCAGGTTGAAGCCGTGGCCGAGGATGGGCAGATCGAGGCGGTCAGTGTGATTGGCGCCAAGGCGTTTGCTGTTGGGGTGCAGTGGCATCCGGAGTATCGCTATTGGGAGAAGGCGGATTACAACGCGCTGTTGGAGGCGTTTCATCAGTAAGCGCTCCATAGACCCCACCTCCCTCTGGAGAGGTTTTGCGTTTTACAGTGGCGTCGTTGGTTGGCAGTTCCAAGGCAGCAGCGCTTCGTAGGCTTCAACGCTGTTGGCCAGCGGCAGGCGTTCGAGGACATGGCGCAGCCAGGCGTAGGGCTCCTGGCCATTGGTCTTGGCGGTTTCCACCAGGCTGTAGAGTTGGGCGCTGGCGGTCGCGCCTTTCGGCGTGTCGCTGAACAGCCAGTTCTTGCGACCTATGACGAAGGGCCGGATCGCGCGCTCGGCAGCGTTGTTATCGATCGGCAGGTGGCCAGCCTCGATGTAGCGTTCGAGTCGGCTCCAGTTGCTCGCCAGGTAGTTCACTGCTTTGCCCAGGGCATTCTGCGCCGTGACCTGCGGCTGGGTTTTCTCCAGCCAGGTCTTGAGCTGATCGAGGAGCGGTAGGCTGTGCTGCTGGCGGCCCCGGTAGCGCTGTTCATCGCTGGCATCCTTAAGTTCGCGCTCGATGCCGTAGAGCTTGTTGATCATCCCCAACGCGATGTCGGCACGCCCGGTTTTGCCCTTCGGTTGCACCTTTTGCGCTTCGACGAACTTGCGCCGCGCATGCGCCCAGCAGGCCAGGCGCTCAACACCTTGTTGTGCGGCCACGGCGTTGTAGCCGGCGTAATCGTCGGTCATCAGGTAGCCGCGATAACCGTCGAGCAGGCGCAGCGGCACCTCCTGCGCGCGGCTGGTTGTGTAGTCGAAGAGGATCACCGGTTTGCCAGGCGGGCCACCGGTCTGCACCCACATCCAGGAGTGGCTGCTCGGATCGCGCCCAGGCTCCTTGAGCACCTGCACGCGGGTTTCATCGCAGTGGATCACCGGACTGTCCAGCAGCCTGTCGCGCATCAGGTTGAGCAACGGTTGTAGCAGTTCGCCGCACTGGATCACCCAGCGCGCCAGGGTCTGCCGGGGGATGTCGATGCCATGGCGACTGAGCATCTTTTCGAAGCGATACAGTGGGATGCCGTCGGCGTATTTGCTGGTCAGCAGCATCGCCAGCACGCTCGGGCTGGCCAGCCTTTTCTCGATCAGTTGGGCCGGTTTGTCAGCGGTGACCGGCGCGCTTTCGCAGGCCTTGCAGGCATAGGTCTTGCGAATGTGGCGGATCACCTGAACCTGCATCGGGATGATTTCCAGCTGCTCGCTGGTTTCTTCGCCGATGGCCTGCTTGCGGCAACCGCATTCGCAGGTCAGTTCGTGTTCGGGCAGTTCGTGGATGACCTCGACACGCGGTAGTTCGGCCGGTAACGGCTTGCGCTTGCCGCGGCGCTTGGTCGGCGCAACGACTTCTTCCTCGACCTCAGCGGCCGGAGCTTCAGCCGCCGCTTCGGCCAGGCTTTCCGCTTCGTTGAACATCTCTAGCTGCGGTGAATCCGGGTCGCTGCTCTGCTCGGATTTACGGCCGAACAGGCGCTGGATCAACAGCGCGTTTTGTTCGCGCAGGCGCTCGATCTGCCCATCCTTGTCCTTGGCCAATTCCTGCGCCGACGACAACACCTCAGCGAGCAATTGCTTGAGCGCGGCGGGGTCATCAGGAAGGGTTTCGGGCACAGAAATCATGCCGTGGATTATACCGGCTCAGGTGACGAACCTAGGGGTCAAAACCTGGTGCGGCCGGTTGCGCCACAGGTCGATACCGTCCAACAACCAGTTCAACTCCTGGGCCGTCAGCACGATCGCATCTTCGCCAGGTTCCGGATGCGACTTGAAGCGTTCAGCCTCCAATCGCTTGAGCCACAGGCAAAAGCCGTTGCGCTCCCAATACAAAATCTTCACCCGGCTGCGCGCGCGGTTGAGGAAGACGAACAGCACCGGGTCGAACACCGCCACCTTGATATCCAGCTCGACCAGGGCGGCCAGGCCATCGATGGATTTTCGGAAATCCACCGGCTTGGGGTATAGATAGACTTTTTCGACTTTGGCGTCGGGGCGCATCATGACGGCTGGCTCCAGAAAGAAATTGGAGCTCAGCATTGGCTGGCCTGCGGATCATTTGTAGATGAGGTTTATGGAGCGCTTACGATTTGTCCCTATCTGATGAGCAGCAGATGCTCGAAGCCTTCGCCAGTGAAGTGCTGCGCCCGCTCGCTCACGATGCCGATGAACAGGCGGCGCTGCCGGCGGCGTTGCTCAATCAGGCGCACGAGCTGGGGCTGACCCATTATGCGGTCAGCGAGGCGCAGGGCGGCATGGCCGGTGAACGCACCACGTTGAGTAATGCGCTGATTGCCGAAGCACTGGGCAAGGGCGATCTGTCCCTGGCCGCCGCTTTGTTGGTGCCCTTGTCTGCGGCCAACTGCATCCGCCGTTGGGGCAATGCCGCGCAGCAGGCGCGCTGGCTGCCGGCCTTTGTCGCTGAGGAGCCTGCGCCGGTGATGGCCATTGCGGTCAATGAATCGACGCCGCTGTTCGACCCGCACACGCTGGCGACCCGTGCGCGCAAACGCGGTAAACACTATGTGCTCAGCGGTGAAAAGTGCCTGGTGCTGCGCGGCCTGGATGCCAGTCAGCTGATCATCGCGGCGCAGGCGGCGGACGGCCCTGCGCTGTTTATCGTCGAAGCCGGCGCCAAAGGCCTGCAGCGCAGCCCGCAGCCGGCCATGGGCCTGAAGGCTGGCAGCACCGCGCGGGTGCGGCTCAATGGGGTCAAGGTGCCGGTTGAGGCGCGACTGGCCTCCGAGTCGTTCAATTACCAGAGCTTTCTCGATTATGCCGGGCTGGCCTGGTGCGCGTTGGCCGTGGGCACGGCGCAGTCGGCGCTGGATTATGTGGTGCCGTACTGCAATGAGCGCGTGGCCTTCGGCGAGCCGATCAGTCATCGCCAGGGCGTGGCCTTTACGGTCGCCGATATGGCCGTGGAGCTCGACGCCATGCGCCTGATGGTCTGGCGCGCGTGTTCACGTGCCGAGCAGGGTTTGTCGTTCCAGCGCGAAGCCTATCTGGCACGCCTGCTGTGCAGCGAAAAGGCCATGAAGATTGGCACCGACGCCGTGCAGTTGCTCGGCGGCCACGGCTTTACCAAAGAACATCCAGCCGAGCGCTGGTACCGCGATCTGCGTGCGCTGGCGATTATGGCCGGCGGTCTCCAGCTCTAAGGACACATCACCATGAACCTGGAAACCCCCAATAAATTCCGTGGCCTGGTTAATCAGGCCCATCAGGTGGCGGAGAACTATTTCCGGCCGATTTCACGCAAATACGACAAGGCCGAGCACGCCTATCCCAAGGAGCTGGACCTGCTCGCGGCGCTGCTCGATGGCATGAATGCCGGCTCACCGGACGCCATCGGTGCCACCTCCGCAAGCAAACGAGGCGCGGCCCGCGAGCAACAGGAAGGCATCAAGAATGGCGGCAATCTGTCGGCCCTGCTCGGGGTGATGGAGTTGTGCTGGGGCGATGTCGGCCTGCTCTTGGCTATGCCGCGTCAGGGCTTGGGCAATGCGGCGATTGCGGCGGTGGCCAATGATGAGCAGTTGACGCGCTTCGGCGGCATCTGGGCGGCCATGGCGATTACCGAGCCGGGTTGTGGTTCGGATTCGGCGGCAATTCGTACCACGGCGATCAAGGATGGCGATCACTACGTACTTAACGGCGAGAAGATCTTTGTCACTTCCGGAGAGCGCGCGGATGCCGTAGTGGTCTGGGCCACCCTGGACAAGAGCCTCGGTCGTGCGGCGATCAAGTCCTTCGTGGTCGAGCACGGAACAAAGGGCATGAGCGTTACACGGTTGGAGAAGAAACTCGGCATCAAGGCTTCGGATACCGCCTCGATCAGTTTCACGGATTGCCGGGTGCCGGCGGCCAACCTGCTGGGCAACCCGGAAATTGATGTGCAGAAGGGCTTTGCCGGGGTGATGGAAACCTTCGACAACACCCGTCCACTGGTCGCCGGCATGGCGATCGGTGTGGCCAAGGCCTCGCTAGACCGCACCCGCGAGCTGCTGAAAAAGGTCTGCAAGCTGGATTACCGCACGCCGCTGCTGAGTGTCAGCCATGCCGAGGCGACCCTCTATCGCCTGGAGGCCGAATGGGAGGCCGCGCGACTGTTAACCCTGAAGGCCGCCTGGATGGCCGACAACAAGCTGCCCAACTCCAAGGAAGCCTCCATCGCCAAGGCCAAGGCCGGGCGGGTGGCCAACGAGGTGACGCTGAAGTGTGTCGAACTGGCCGGTGCGTTGGGTTACGGCGAAGATGAGCTGCTGGAAAAATGGGCGCGCGACTCGAAAATTCTCGACATCTTTGAAGGCACCCAGCAGATCCAGTTGTTGATCGTCGCCAGACGTCTGCTGGACAAGAGCTCCAGCGAATTGAAGTAGTTGTTACGCGGGCTGGATGACGCCAGCCCGCCTGCCTGAAATCCCTTTTTGCCCCGCCTAGGCGGGGCTTTTTTGCCTCTACGCCAGCCCGTTGTAGGGTGGATGGCGCTTCACCCATCCACCGATACGCGGTAAATGTGGATGAAAAGAGCGTCATCCACCCTACGGTTTTGGCCGTTGCAGATTGCCTCTGCGGCTGCATTCAAATGCCTTGCAGGCTTAGCCAATCCTTCCAGCGAGTCCGCTCATCGTGCACCAGCCAGCCATCCTGTGGCGCGAAGCTTTCTGCCAGCCACAGCCCTCGGGTGCTAGCCGGCAGTAGCTGGCCTTGTTTCAGGGTCAGCAGCTCGGCAGTCGGCCGGCCCTGGGCCAGGGGGATCAGAAACAGATCGGGGCGTGCGCGGTTGAGGCGGGCGATCAGTTGGCCGTCTTCCAGGTGCTCATCGACATGCAACAGGCTGAGTTGGCGCGCCTCCTTGGGCAGCTCCAGGCGTAGGTCATACACCAATTGCAATGAGGCGGTCGGCAGGTGCACGTAGGCGCGGGGGCGTTCGAGCAGCTTGAGGTTGCCGCATTGCACCGGGCGCGCTGCGCCGGACAGCGGGCTAAGGCTGAAGTGCGCGGTTTCCCGGTAGCGCAGGCTGCTCTGGTAGGGCGTGGGCAGCCAGGTGTCGCCAAAGCGTCCGCTTAGCCAGCCTGCCGGGGTTTCCAGCAGGCACTCTTCGGCCACTTCCTGAATCGCGGTGAGCAGCGGCAGATTGAGCTCGTGGGCTGGCACATAGCCGGAAATCAGCTTGAGTACCACATCGCCACGATCCGCCCGGCGCTGGCGCACCAGCACCCAGTATTCGCGGCCTTGCCAGCAGAGGGTCAGGCGCACCGAAACGCCCAGATTGGCCAGCTCCACGGCAAAGCGCTGGCTGTCGGCTACCGCCACCGGTTTGCGCTTTTCCAGCATCTGCGCAAAGTTCAGCGGCATGCCCAGGCCCTGGTAACTCAGGCCTTCCGGGCTGGCTTCAACAAAGAGTTGCAGGGTCTTGAAGCTGCTGGGGTCTTTGCGGAGCAGAGTGCGCGGCATGGCAACTCCTCGCGGGTGTCGGCGTGGGCATGGCCTGAGAGCTTGGCACAGATCGACGGGGGAGACCCGTCAGGCAATATCCTGAATTACAGCTGCGGCCGTGGTGACGTTATGCGCCAGGTGCTGCGGGTTGATGGTGCCGATAATCGCGCTGCAGGCCGCCGGATGGCTGAAGATCAGCTCGAAACTGGCGCGCACCGGGTCTGCGTCAGCCAGGCAGGCGTGGCCGCTGGCCAGGGCTTTCTTGATCAGGATGCCCTTGCCGTGTAGCTCGGCGTAGTCCAGTACGGCCTGCTCGCTTTGCTCATTAAGGTTATAGGTCACCATCGCGCAGTCACCCTGCTCAAGGGCGAGCAGGCCACCTGCAACGGTTTTGCCGGAGAGGCCGAAACCGCGAATCTTGCCCTCGCGTTTGAGTTCAGCCAGGGTTTCGTACACGCCACTGTCACGCAGAATCGCCACATCGTTGCCGTCGGAATGCACCAGTACCAGGTCGATAAAGTCGGTTTCCAGGCGCTTGAGACTGCGCTCCACCGAGAGCCGCGTATGCGCAGGGCTGAAGTCAAAGTGCGATTGGCCGTTATCGAATTCTTCGCCGACCTTGCTGACAATCACCCACTGCTGGCGCTGGCCGCGCAACAGCGGGCCGAGGCGGGTTTCGCTGGTGCCGTAGGCTGGCGCGGTGTCGATCAGATTGATACCCAGATCATGGGCCTGGGCCAGCAGTTCGCGGGCCGCGGCGTCGTCGGGGATGGTGAAGCCGTTGGGATACTTCACCCCCTGGTCACGGCCCAGCTTGACCGTGCCCAGGCCCAATGGCGAAACCAGCAACTCGGTGGCGCCCAGTGGGCGGTGTAGGTTGTGCAGGCTATGCAGGGGATGCATCAGAACAGTTCCTCCCAGGCGGGTGGGGCGACGCTCGGGCGCGGCAGCGCGGGCAGTGGTGCGTGCTGCGCCGGCTGAATGCCGTCGCGATCGAGTGCGGCCAGTACACGCTCAGCAAAGTCCGGGGCTAACGCCAGTTTAGTCGGCCAGCCCACCAGCAGCTTGTCCTGCTCGTGGAGGAAGGCGTTGTCCGGGCGCACCAGGCCGGACTGCGCCGGCTCCGCGCGGTCAACTCGCAGCGTGGCCCATTGCGCGGCCGATAGGTCGACCCAGGGCAGCAGTTCGCTCAGCTCTTTTTTCGCAGCCAGGAGCTGCGCCGCTTCATCGCGGGCCACGCCATCGGCTTCGGCCAGATCGCCACCCAGATACCAGACCCACTGGCCGTCGGCCGCCGGGTGGGTGGTGATGGTGACGCGCGGCTTCGGCCCACCGCCCAGGCAGTGGGCGTACAGCGGTTTTAACGTTGGACCTTTGACCAGGACCATATGCAGCGGGCGCAGTTGTTGTGCGGGTTGGCTGAGGTCGAGTGCGCTGAGCAGCTCGGCATTGCCACGCCCGGCGCTGAGAATGATGCGTTGTGCGCGAATCTCACGGCCATCGATGATCAGGCCGACCAGCTCGCCGTTTTCCCGCAGCGGCTCTATGTGCTCGGCAGCCAGCAAACCATCGCCGGCCAGTTCGCTGAGGCGGCTGATCAGGCTGGGCACATCCAGCACCAGTTCAGCCAGACGATAGACCTTGCCCTTGAATTTCGGGTGTTGCAGGGCCGGTGGCAGCTGCTCGCCCTTGACCTGATCGACCCGGCCGCGTACAGCCTTGCTGGCAAAAAAGCTGGTGATATTGCCGGCCAGGCTGCCGGGCGACCACAGGTAGTGGGCATCGGAGAGCAGGCGAACGCCGCTCAGGTCCAGCTCGCCGTTGCCCGCCAGGGCTTCACGCCAGCGGCGCGGCATATCGGCGATGGCTTCGGAGGCGCCAGTCAGCGCGCCATGCAGGGCGTATTTGGCGCCGCCGTGGATGATGCCCTGGGATTTCACACTCTGGCCGCCACCGAGGCGGGCGTTTTCTACCAGCAGGGTGGCGAACCCCTGGCGGCGCAGGCGCGCATTCAGCCAAAGGCCGGCGATACCGCCGCCTACGATCAAAACATCAGTGCTCAATGCCTGGGACATGCAGGTGTCTCACCGGGAAAACAGGCGCGCAGTATAACCCGGCCGCGCTAGCGCCTTACCCCGGAACCTGCTCAACGTCTCGCGAGCTAGAGTCATGCAAGGCAAAAACAGGCGAGGAAGCGGAGTTTACTGGTGTAAATGAGCATTCCGAGCCTGTTTTTAACGCCGCAGGGCCGAAGCGCAGCGGGCGTTGGGCGGGTTCTCAGTGGCCGACGCTTTGCGAGAACAACTGAATCACCACCACGCCAGCGACGATCAGGCCCATGCCGAGCATGGCCGGCAGGTCCAGCCGTTGTTGGTAGAGAAACACCGCCGCGATGCTCACCAGCACAATGCCCATACCGGCCCACACCGCATAGGCGACGCCGACCGGGATGGTTTTCACCACCAGGCTGAGCATCCAGAACGAGATGGCGTAGCCAACCACGACCAGTAGCAGGGGCAGGGGTTTGCTGAATCCATCCAGGGCCTTCATCGAGGTGGTGGCGATGACTTCAGCGGTGATGGCAATTGCAAGGTAGAGATAGCCGCCCATGATGTGGCCTCCAGAGTGATCTGGCGGCCATTCTAGTGACATGGCGGATGGGATAAAGTGATTACCTATCTGAAGTGGAGATGGGTTATGCAGTGGAGCCTGGAGCAGATTCGCCTGTTTGTCAGTGTCGCCGATGGCCAGTCGTTCTCCGCCGTGGGTCGGCAGATGCAGCGCGCACAATCGGCAGTGAGCAATGCGATTGCCTTGCTGGAGGCTGACCTTGGCGTGCGTCTGATCGAGCGCAGCAGCGGCCGTCAGCCACGCCTGACCGATGCCGGCGCGGCTCTGCTGGAGGAGGCGCGCGAGGTGCTGCGCCAGTGTCAGCGTCTGGAAGGGCGGGCGCTGGGCCTGGTGCGCGGTGAAGAGGTGCGCCTGCGCTTGGCGCAGGATGAAGCCATGCCCTATCAGCCGGTGCTCGACAGTCTGGAGGCGCTGGCGCAACAGTTCCCGCTGCTGGAGGTGCAGCTGGCCAGCGGCGCCCAAGGCGATGTGGCGCGCAAGCTGCTGGAGCACCGCGCCGATCTCGGTCTGCTGTTCCACCATGAGCAGATGCCTGACGCCCTGGAACGTCAGCGCCTGGGTACCATCGAGATGGTTACCGTGTGCGGGGCTGGGCACGCGTTGGCGGGAGCCGGGCATGTCGATCGGCGTGAGCTGGCGCGACATAGGCAACTGCTGATGGCGCCGCAGGACAGTCACTACCCGGGCGGCGAGCAAATCAGCCCGTCGGTCTGGCGCACGGACAGCTTCTACGCGATGGCCGAACTGCTGATGCGTAACCTGGGCTGGGCCTGGCTGCCGCGCCATGTGGTGCAGTACCCGACCTACCAGAGTCAGCTGGTGGAATTGAGCAGCGACTGGACGCCGCCACCGTTGGTGGTCGAGTTGGTCTGCCGCCGTGACGAGGCGCTGGGGCCGGCGGCCTTGTGGTTGGCTGAGTGTTTTGCCCAGCACCTGCAGGCCATCGGCTAGCAGGCCTGCGCCTGACTCGACGGTATTGGTCAAAGTGCATAAGCTGCGCGCCATGAATAGAAGCCTCTATACCCTGTTGTTTCATTTCGGCCTGCCGCTGGTGGCCGGGCGTCTGGCTTGGCGTGCCTTGCAGGCACCGGCCTATGCCAAGCGCATCGGCGAGCGTTTCGCCCTCGGCCTGCCTGCGCTCAAACCAGGTGGCATCTGGTTGCATGCGGTGTCGGTGGGCGAAAGCATCGCCGCCGCGCCGCTGGTGCGTGAGCTGCTGGCGCGTTACCCGCAGTTGCCAATCACCATTACTTGCATGACGCCGACCGGTTCGGAGCGTATCCAGGCGATGTTCGGTGGTGCGGAGTACGCCGGCCGGGTACAGCATTGCTACCTGCCGTATGACCTGCCCTGGGCCGCCGCGCGCTTTCTCGATCAGGTGCAGCCACGGCTGGCGGTGATTATGGAAACCGAGCTGTGGCCCAACCATATTCACCAGTGCGCCAAGCGTGGCATCCCGTTGGCGCTGGCCAACGGGCGGCTCTCCGAACGCTCGGCGCGTGGTTATGCGCGCTTTGCCAACCTTACTGCGCCGATGCTCGCCGAGCTGGATTTGCTGGCGGTGCAGACAGCGCTGGAAGCCGAACGCTTTCGCAGCCTGGGTGCTCGGCCGGAGTGTGTTGAGGTCACCGGCTCGATCAAATTCGATCTGGCGATTGATCCTGCATTGTTGACCCGCGCCGCTGCCTTGCGTGAGCAATGGCAGGCCACGCGGCGCCCGGTGTGGATCGCCGCAAGCACCCATGCCGGTGAAGACGAGATCGTGCTCGCTGCCCACAGTGAGCTACTCAGACAGAACCCCGGCGCCCTGCTGATTCTGGTGCCGCGCCATCCCGAGCGGTTCAATGCGGTGTTCGAGTTGTGCCAGCGGCAAGGCTTCAACACGCGGCGGCGTTCCACTGGCGAAGCGCTGCTGGCGAGTGATCAGGTGCTGCTCGGCGACACCATGGGTGAGCTGCTGTTTCTTTATGCCCTGGCCGATATCGCCTTTGTTGGCGGTAGTCTGGTGGCCAATGGCGGGCATAACCTGCTGGAGCCGGCGGCGCTGGGCAAACCGGTGCTGAGCGGCCCGCACCGGTTCAACTTTCTGGAGATTGCCGCGCAGTTACGCGCTTCCGGTGCCTTGATTGACGTGGCGGATGCTGACGGTCTGGCGCAGCGCGTTGCGCAGCTGTGGCGTGAGCCTGATGCCGCGCAGGCCATGCGTAAGGCGGGGTTGGCGGTGATGCAGGCCAATCAGGGGGCGCTGGCGCGTTTGCTGGCAGGGCTTGAGCGTCTGTTAAAGAGTAAGCGGTAAGCGGGCCATGCTCGCGCAATTGCAATCGCGGGCATGGCCCGCTCCTACTAGCTGTTGCCCAACAAAAAGCCCGCTGAATTCAGCGGGCTTTTTTGTCTTGCTCAACTCAGTACTGCGGGTTGCCACGCAGCTGGGCTTCGGCGGCCTTGGCCAGGTCCGGCGGGAGGAAGTCTTCGTCCGGGTTGTAGTCGGATTTCAGGTATTGCTCCAGGGCGGCCAGGTCGTCCGGGCTGAGGGTGCCGGCGGCCTGTTTCAGGCGTAGGTTGTTGAGGATGTAGTCGTAACGCGCGTTGTTGTAGTTGCGCACCGAGCTGTACAGCTGGCGCTGAGCGTCGAGCACGTCAACGATGTTACGCGTACCGACCTGATAGCCGATTTCGGTGGCCTCCAGGGCGCTCTGGTTGGAGATGATCGACTGCTTGCGCGCCTGCACGGTTTCCACGTCGGTATTCACCGCGCGGTGCAGGTTGCGGGTGTTCTGCACCACCTGACGGCGCAGGCTTTCACGCAGCTGCTCGGTCTGGTTCAGGCGCTGGTAGGACTCGCGCACCTGGGAGTTGGTCAGGCCACCGCTGTACAGCGGGATATTCAGTTGCAAGCCGATTGAGCGTTGCTCGACATCACCACTGAAGCGGTTAATGGTGCCGGCATTGTTGCTGAAACCGAGGCTGTCGTTGTCGCCCTTCTGGTAGCTGGCAACCGCATCCAGAGTCGGGGCGTGGCCGGATTTGCGCTGGCGCAGGGTTTCTTCGGCGGCTTCAACGGCGTAGTTGCTGGCTTGCAGATTGAGATTCTGCGCAGCGGCAATATCGACCCAGGCCTTGGCATCGTTCGGCGTTGGCGCGAGGATCGGCAGGCTGTGCTCGATGCCTTCCAGGGCGGCGAAGTCGCGGTGGGTCAGGGTGATCAGCGCCTCGAAGGCATCTTCTACCTGTTGCTGGGCGATGATGCGGTTGGCGCGGGCGGTGTCGAAGCCGGCTTGGGCTTCCAGCACGTCGGTCTTGTCCGAGAGGCCGACATCGAAGCGCTCATTGGCCTGATCCAGCTGGCGCTTGAATGCGGCTTCTTCGGCCTTGGTCGAGGCCAGATTGTCCTGGGCACGCAATACCGCGAAGTAGGTTTCGGCGCTCTGCAGAATCAGGTTCTGTTCGGTGGCCGACAGTTCCAGCGCAGCTTGCTCGTTGGTTGCTTCGGCGGCTTGCAGCTGGAACCAGCGGTCAGCGCGGAACAGTGGTTGGCTGAGGTTGGCCTGGTACACCACGCCGCTGCGCGAGCTGGTGTTGGCAGGCGAATCGACCTGGGTACGGGTGTCGCTCAGGTTGGCGCCGGCAGACAGGTTCGGCAGCAGTCCGGCACGGGCCTGGGGTACCACTTCGCTGCGCGCTTCATAGTCAGCACGGGCGGCGGCTAGGTCGGCATTGTTGGCGGCGGCTTCCTGGTAAACCGTGACAAGGTCAGTTTTGGTGGACAGTGGGGCTTGTTCAGCAGCCCAGGCCATTCCGTTGGACGCGGCGGCCACAGCGAGAGCCAGAGAGAGTCTGCGCAACATGAGGGTGATCCTGATTTGGCGGTAATCGGCAAGGCTAAGGGGCCGTGCCTGGGGGGCAAGGGCCGTTTAGGCGCCTGTAGTGTAGTTTGCAACAAGCTATGTTGCCTGGGTGCAACAATCCAGGTGGTTATATGCGAGCGTCACGATCCGACGCGTGGGTCATGAATATTTGACTCGCGGGTTGGTTTTATTGCCTGGGGTTGATTAGACTGGTCGCGTTCTTGTCGGGGAGCCCCAATTGCGGGGCTGAGATTGGCAGCTGCCGGATCCCGTTGAACCTGATCAGGTTAAGGCCTGCGTAGGGCTGCTTGCCTGTCCTTCGGCGAGCCTCTGGCACCGCCCTGGTGCACCTTTCGCCGCTCATTTATCTCCAGGTTCGCTCCGACATATAGCCCTGGAGAGCCGCCGATGAGCACACAAGAAAAAAACCTCAATCCGATCCTGAGTGAATCTGCCCAGGTCGACCAGCAGTCGATCCAACCCTTCCCGCGTTCGCAGAAAGTCTATGTACAGGGCTCGCGCCCGGACATCTTGGTGCCAATGCGCGAGATCAGCCTGGACGTCACCCCCACTGACTTCGGCGGCGAGATCAATGCACCGGTGATGGTGTATGACACCTCCGGCCCGTACACCGATCCCAAGGTCATTATCGACGTGCGCAAGGGCCTGGCCGATGTGCGTTCGCCGTGGATCGAGGCGCGTGGCGACACCGAACGCCTGCCTGGGCTGAGCTCCAACTTCGGCCAGCAGCGCCTTGCCGATGCCGAACTGACCAAGCTGCGTTTCGCCCACGTCAACAACCCGCGCCGCGCCAAGGCCGGGGCTAACGTCAGCCAGATGCACTACGCGCGCAAAGGCATCATCACCGCCGAGATGGAATACGTTGCCATCCGCGAGAACATGAAGCTGGAAGTGGCGCGCGAAGCCGGCTTGCTCGACCAGCAGCACCCTGGCCACAGCTTCGGTGCTAGCGTGCCGAAGATCATCACCCCCGAGTTTGTGCGTGAAGAGATTGCCCGCGGTCGCGCGATCATCCCGGCCAACATCAACCACACCGAGCTGGAGCCGATGATCATCGGCCGTAACTTCCTGGTGAAGATCAACGGCAATATCGGCAACTCAGCGCTGGGTTCTTCCATCGAAGAGGAAGTGGCCAAGCTGACCTGGGGCATTCGCTGGGGTTCCGACACGGTTATGGACCTGTCGACCGGCAAGCACATTCACGAAACCCGCGAATGGATCATTCGCAACTCGCCGGTGCCGATTGGCACCGTGCCGATCTACCAGGCTTTGGAAAAAGTCGGCGGCGCGGCCGAAGAGCTGACCTGGGAGCTGTTCCGCGACACCCTGATCGAGCAGGCCGAGCAGGGCGTGGACTACTTCACCATTCACGCCGGTGTGTTGCTGCGTTATGTGCCGATGACTGCCAAGCGTGTCACCGGCATCGTCTCGCGCGGTGGTTCGATCATGGCCAAGTGGTGCCTGGCGCACCATAAAGAGAACTTCCTCTACACCCACTTCGAAGACATCTGCGAAATCATGAAGGCCTACGACGTCAGCTTCTCGCTGGGCGATGGCCTGCGTCCGGGTTCGATTGCCGACGCCAACGACGAAGCTCAGTTCGGTGAGCTGGAAACCCTTGGCGAGCTGACCAAGATCGCCTGGAAGCACGACGTGCAGACCATGATCGAAGGCCCCGGCCACGTGCCGATGCAGCTTATCAAGGAGAACATGGACAAGCAGCTGGAGTGCTGCGACGAGGCACCGTTCTACACCCTCGGCCCGCTGACCACCGACATCGCCCCGGGCTACGACCACATCACCAGCGGTATTGGCGCGGCGATGATCGGCTGGTTCGGTTGCGCCATGCTCTGCTACGTCACGCCCAAGGAGCACCTGGGGCTGCCGAACAAGGATGACGTGAAGACCGGCATCATCACCTACAAGATCGCCGCCCATGCTGCGGACTTGGCCAAAGGCCATCCCGGCGCGCAGATTCGCGACAACGCACTGTCCAAGGCGCGCTTTGAGTTCCGTTGGGAAGATCAGTTCAACCTCGGTCTCGACCCCGACACTGCGCGCAGTTATCACGACGAAACGCTGCCCAAGGACTCGGCGAAGGTGGCACACTTCTGCTCCATGTGCGGGCCGAAGTTCTGCTCGATGAAGATCACCCAGGAAGTTCGCGTCTATGCTGAAGAGCAGCGCATCGCCGCACTCGACCTGGATGCAGAGGCGGGCATGCAAGCCAAGGCAGAGGAGTTCAAGGCGCAGGGTGCGCAGCTCTACCACAAGGTCTGATAGAGCTTTTGCTGCGCCATGTTTCGGAGCAGCATAGGGTGTAACCAGGGCGGGCCTTCGGGCCCGTTTCTGTTAATCAGGGGGCGTTATGCAACGAGAAGATGTTCAAGTGATCGAGCGCGAAGCCTGCTTCAGCGGCTTCTACAAGCTCGATCGGCTGCGTTTGCGCCATCGCCAGTTTGCCGGTGGCATGGGCCCGGAGCTGAGTCGCGAACTATTCGTGCGACACGATGCGGTGTGCGTGCTGCCCTATGACCCACAGCGCGACTGTGTGGTGCTGATCGAGCAGTTCCGCGTCGGTGCGTTGGAGAAAAGTGCCAATCCCTGGCTGCTGGAGCTGGTCGCCGGGTTGATCGACAAGGACGAGGAGCCCGAAGAGGTCGCGCGCCGCGAAGCGATCGAAGAGGCCAATCTACAGCTGACGTCGTTGTGGCCAATTACCCAGTACTACCCTTCACCCGGTGGCTCGGATGAGCGCGTGCACCTGTTCGTCGGTCGTTGCGACAGTGAAGGCGCCGGTGGCGTGCATGGCCTTGCGGAAGAGGGCGAGGATATTCGTGTACACGTCTGGCCGCTGGAAGATGCCTTGGATGCGCTGAAAGACGGGCGTATCGACAATGCCGCCAGCATCATCGCCCTGCAGTGGCTGGCGCTAAACCGCAGCGAAGTGCGGGGGTTGTGGTCGTGAACTTGCTGCGCGAGCGCTATCGGGTCGACCTGGTCGAGCTACAAGCCGCTTGCGAGGCCAACTATGCGCGCCTGATGCAGTTGCTGCCGGAAATGCGTGAGGGCCCGGATGCCTATCGGCAGGCGCGTCGTGTGGGCATGAGTCAGGGTGAACAGCAGCTGGGCGTGCTGGCGCTGGAAGTGCTGGAAACCTGCCCCTACACCTCGACCCTCTCGGTGCGTCAGGAGCACAGTCTGCCCTGGCTGCCGGTGCCGCATATGGAGGTGCGTGTGTACCACGATGCGCGAATGGCTGAAGTCATTGGGGCGCAGAGTGCGCGGCGTTTTCGCGGCATTTATCCCTATCCCAATGCGGCCATGCACCAGCCGGATGAGAAGACTCAGCTCAATCTGTTTCTCGGCGAGTGGCTGAGTCACTGCCTGGCCTGCGGTCACGAACTGGCTCCCGTCCGTTAGGTTTTTCCATGTTCTGCCGATAATCAGTCGCAGGCGCATTATTCCGATACGCGCTAGCCTTTGGATGGGCGCTGGATTTACAGCGGACGTTCTGTGATCTATTCCCCTTTCGCGGGTTTACCGCCTGCAGGGCTAGCCAGCATAATTCACGCATTCCGCTCAAGGAGAAGGTCTTGCCGGGCGCGCCGACTAAAACCACTGCTGTTGATCGCTCGGTACTGCTGGTGCAGTTATCCGACAGCCACCTGTTTGCCGACGGGGCGGGCAAGCTATTGGGCATGGATACCCAGGATAGCTTGCAGCGGGTGATTGAGCGTGTGCTGCTGGAGCAACCGCAGATCGACCTGATCCTGGCCAGTGGCGACCTCTCGCAGGACGGCAGCGCAGAGTCCTACCAGCGTTTCCGCGAGATGACCGCAGCTATCCCCGCGCCCGCGCGCTGGTTCCCCGGTAACCATGATGAAGTGCCCGCGATGCAGGAGGCTTGCGTCGGCAGTGATCTGCTGGAACCGGTGATCGACCTGGGTAACTGGCGCGTGATTCTGCTTGACTCCTCGATTCCTGGTGCTGTGCCCGGTTACCTCAACGAACAGCAGCTTGCCTTGCTGGAGCGCGCGCTGAGCGAAGAACCGGATTGTCATCACCTGATCTGCCTGCATCACCATCCGGTGTCCATCGGCTGCAAGTGGATGGAGCCTATCGGCCTGCGCAATCCGGATGCCCTGTTTGCTGTGCTGGAACGGTTCAGCCAGGTGCGTGCGGTGCTCTGGGGGCATATCCATCAGGAGCTCGATCAGCAGCGCGGCCCGATTCGCCTGCTGGCGTCGCCCTCGACCTGCGTGCAGTTCGCCCCGGGCAGCGAAGAGTTTCAGGTGGATAAAACCGCGCCAGGCTATCGCTGGCTGCGCCTGTTCGACGACGGTCGCCTGGAAACCGGTGTATCGCGGGTGACCGGGATCAAGTTCGAAATCGATTACACCATCAAAGGCTATTAAGCCGCTTGGCTAACCGGTTGCAGCCGGTCGCCGCAACCGGTTAGCCTCCCGCCCCATGACCACATCCATTCTCTATATCCACGGGCTTAACAGCTCGCCGGCATCGCTCAAGGCCAGCCAGCTGCAGCGCGTCATGGCGCATCTGGGCTTGGCCGCGCAGCTGCGAGTACCAGCCCTGCATCACCATCCGCGCCAGGCAATTGCTCAGCTCGAAGCGCTGATTGCCGAGCTTGGTCGGCCCGTGCTGGTTGGCAGCTCCCTGGGCGGCTACTATGCGACCCACTTGGCCGAACGCCACGGGCTGCCGGCGCTGTTGATCAACCCAGCAGTGCGCCCGCATTTGCGTTTCGATGGTTACCTGGGGCCGCAGAAGAACTATTACAGCGATGAGACCTGGGAGCTGACGACCGACCATGTAACCGCCCTAGCCGAGTTGGATGTAGCAGTGCTGCAAGACCCGGCGCGCTATCAGGTGTGGCTGCAGACCGCTGACGAAACTCTCGACTATCGTGACGCTCAGCGCTACTACCGCGCCTGCGCGCTGCGTATCCAGGCTGGTGGCGATCACGGCTTTCAGGGTTTTGCCGAGCGCTTGCCGGTACTTTTCGCTTTCGCCGGTATTCCCCGCCATCTGTGGCAGGATATCGACTTTTCCGCTCTCAATTAACGAACAAGAGACCCCATGGCCCAGCAAGGTTCTAGCTCTTACAACGCCGATGCCATCGAAGTCCTTTCCGGCCTCGACCCGGTGCGCAAACGCCCGGGCATGTACACCGACACCAGCCGGCCCAACCACTTGGCTCAGGAAGTCATCGACAACAGCGTCGACGAAGCACTGGCCGGGCATGCCAAATCGATTCAGGTGATCCTGCACGAGGACAACTCCCTGGAAGTGCTCGACGACGGTCGCGGCATGCCAGTGGATATTCACCCGGAAGAGGGCGTGCCAGGGGTTGAGCTGATCCTCACTAAACTGCATGCCGGCGGCAAGTTCAGCAACAAGAACTATCAGTTCTCCGGCGGCCTGCATGGCGTGGGCATCTCGGTGGTCAACGCGCTGTCGACCCGCGTGATCGTCACGGTCAAACGCGACGGCAACGAATACCAGATGAGTTTTGCCGACGGCTACAAAGCCAGTGACCTGGCCGTGGTCGGCACGGTGGGTAAGCGCAACACCGGTACCAGTGTGCATTTCTGGCCGGATGCCAAGTATTTCGACTCCTTCAAGTTTTCGGTCAGCCGTCTCAAGCACGTCCTGAAGGCCAAGGCGGTGCTGTGCCCGGGGCTTGCGGTCAGCTTCGAGGACAAAGCCAGCGGCGAGAAAGTCGAGTGGCTGTACGAAGACGGTCTGCGCTCTTACCTGGTGGATGCGGTCAGCGAATTTGAACGGCTACCCAATGAGCCCTTCTGCGGCAGCTTGGCGGGCAATAAAGAAGCGGTAGATTGGGCGCTGCTGTGGCTGCCGGAAGGCGGCGACGCGGTGCAGGAAAGCTACGTCAACCTGATCCCCACTGCGCAGGGCGGCACCCACGTCAATGGCCTGCGCCAGGGCCTGCTGGATGCGATGCGCGAGTTCTGCGAGTTCCGCAGCCTGCTGCCGCGCGGGGTCAAACTGGCCCCTGAAGACATCTGGGAGCGCATTGCCTTCGTCCTGTCGATGAAGATGCAGGATGCGCAATTCTCCGGGCAGACCAAGGAACGCCTGTCGTCCCGTGAGGCGGCCGCCTTCGTTTCTGGCGTGGTGAAAGATGCTTTCAGTCTGTGGCTTAACGGCCACCCGGAACTGGGGCAGCAGCTTGCCGAACTGGCGATCAGCAATGCCAACCGCCGCCTCAAGGCCGGTAAGAAAGTTGAGCGCAAACGCATCACCCAGGGCCCGGCACTGCCTGGCAAGCTGGCCGATTGCGCGGGGCAGGACCCGATGCGCTCTGAGCTGTTTCTGGTGGAAGGTGATTCCGCCGGCGGTTCGGCCAAACAGGCGCGGGACAAAGAGTTTCAGGCGATCCTGCCGCTGCGTGGAAAGATTCTGAATACCTGGGAAGTCGACGGCAGCGAAGTGCTGGCCAGCCAGGAAGTGCATAACATCGCCGTGGCGGTTGGCCTCGATCCGGGTTCCAGCGATCTCAGTCAGCTGCGTTACGGCAAGATCTGCATCCTCGCCGACGCCGACTCCGACGGCCTACATATCGCCACCTTGCTCTGCGCGCTGTTCGTTCAGCATTTCCGCCCGCTGGTGGATGCCGGTCATGTCTATGTGGCCATGCCGCCGCTGTACCGCATCGACCTGGGCAAGGAGATTTTCTACGCCCTGGATGAGGCTGAGCGTGATGGCATTCTCGACCGTCTGGTGGCCGAGAAGCGCCGCGGCAAACCGCAGGTCACCCGCTTTAAAGGCCTGGGTGAGATGAACCCGCCGCAGCTGCGCGAAACCACCATGGACCCCAACACCCGGCGTCTGGTGCAGCTGACCCTGGAAGACTACCCCGGCACCCAGGAAATCATGGACATGCTGCTGGCCAAAAAGCGCGCCGGCGACCGTAAATCCTGGCTGGAGTCCAAGGGCAACCTGGCCGAGGTGTTGCTCTGATGCAGCGGCTGTTGGCCGTCTGCCTATTGCTCTGCTCACCGCTGTTGGCGAGTGCGGCCGCGTTGGAAGAGCTGAAATTGCTCAACGAGCAAGCGGTCAGTGGCGTCAGTGGTGGCAATCTGTCCGGGCTGGCCTGGTGCGATGGGGCGCTGTGGGCGGTATCCGACCGCGATGATCAGCAGCTCTATCGCCTGGAGTCCGATGACTCGCAGTGGCAGGCCACGGCCGAGACCTTTATTGCGCCGCCTGCGCCGGATGCGCGCCTGCCCTGGGGGCTGCGCATGCGCAGCTGGGCGGCGGGTCTGGTACGTGGGGGCGAGCTGGATTTCGAGGGCATCAGTTGCGACGCCGCCGGCAATCGCTACCTGGTCAGTGAGGCCAAGGCGGCTGTGCTGCAGTTACCGCTGATGGGCGAGCCCAATTGGCTGAAACTGCCTCAGGGGCTGGTTCGTCAGGCGCGCGCCAGCGGCATGCTGTTGCACTACAACTCGTTGTTTGAAGGCGTTGCCGTCGACCCGGCAGGCGAACGCCTGTACTTGGCGGCCGAGCGCATGCGCCGTGGCTTGCTGGTGGTGCACAAGCAGCGTGCTATCTGGCGTTGTACTGGTGGCTGCGTGCTGTTCAGCGAAGCGGGCACGGAGACGGGGCCCGAGCAGCTGGGCGGCAAGCCGCAGCCCCGGGATTTCTCCGGCCTGGCCTTCCATAACGAAAAGCTGTTTACCCTTGAACGCCAGGCACATCGCGTTTGCCGACGCAGCCTGAGCACTGGTCAGGTCGAGAAGTGCTGGTCGTTTGCTGCCGAAGCACTGACTCCGGAGCGGCTCTATGCGCCGTCCTATGGTCTGGCCGAGGCCTTGTGGGTGGATCAGGACGGCGCCTGGATCGGCGTTGATAATGGCCGCTTCCGCCGTGCAGACGGCGAATCGCGGCCAATTATCTGGCGTTTTGCCGCACCCAAAGGCGGCTGGGGTAGCAAACCGTGAGCGAGCAGCCTGCGGGCAAGCGTGCCGGACGGGTGATGCTGGTGCTGGCCTGGGGCGCTGCTTTGTTGCTGGCGACCAAATTCTTCGGCGACTGGGAAGACGCTCAGCGCAACCCCAATCAGGCGCCCGAGTCGTTGCATGGCAGCGGCTATGTCGAAGTGCACCTGGCCAGCAGTCGTCAGGGCCACTATATGGCGGGCGGCAAGATCAATGGCGAGGACGTGACCTTCCTCCTCGATACCGGTGCGACGCAGGTCGCGGTGCCGACTGAAGTGGCGCAGCGCCTGGGTTTGCAGGCGGGCGCGGCAATCACCATCAGCACCGCCAATGGCCGCTCCACAGCCCACCGTACGCGCCTGCAGCGCTTGCAGCTGGGCGATATCGTACTGACCGATGTAGAGGCTTTGATTGCCCCCGGCATGGGCGGCGATGACGTATTACTGGGCATGAGTGCCCTGAAACAACTCGAATTTACCCAGCGCGGCGGCACCTTGATGCTGCGCCAATCAACCTTGCAATGAGGCACGCATGAGCGAATCCCTCGATTTGAGCCTGGACGGTGTTGAGCGCCGTTCCCTTGCCGATTTTACCGAGCAGGCTTACCTCAATTACTCCATGTACGTGATCATGGACCGTGCGCTGCCGCATATCGGCGACGGCTTGAAGCCGGTGCAGCGACGCATCGTCTACGCCATGAGCGAGCTGGGCCTGGACGCCGACTCCAAGCACAAGAAGTCGGCGCGTACCGTTGGTGACGTGCTCGGTAAGTTTCACCCGCACGGCGATAGCGCCTGCTACGAAGCCATGGTGCTGATGGCGCAGCCGTTCAGCTACCGCTACACCCTGGTCGACGGCCAGGGTAACTGGGGGGCGCCGGACGATCCAAAATCCTTCGCCGCCATGCGTTACACCGAAGCGCGCCTGTCGCGTTATTCGGAAGTCCTGCTGACCGAGCTGGGCCAGGGCACCGTGGACTGGGTGCCGAACTTCGATGGCACCCTGAATGAGCCGGCGACCTTGCCGGCGCGCCTGCCGAACATTCTGCTTAACGGCACCACGGGTATCGCCGTGGGTATGGCCACTGACGTACCGCCGCATAACCTGCGCGAGGTTGCGTCGGCCTGCATTCGCCTGCTGGACGAGCCGAATGCCAGCGTCGAGCAGTTGTGCGAGCACATCCAGGGCCCGGACTATCCGACTGAAGCGGAAGTCATTACACCCAAGGCCGACCTGCTGAAGATCTACGAGACCGGCCGCGGCTCGGTGCGTATGCGTGCGGTCTACAGGGTTGAAGACGGCGATATCGTGGTCACCGCGCTGCCGCACCAGGTCTCCGGGGCCAAGGTGCTGGAGCAGATTGCCGCGCAGATGCAGGCGAAGAAGCTGCCAATGGTCGCCGACCTGCGCGATGAGTCGGACCACGAGCACCCGTGCCGCATCGTGATTATCCCGCGCTCCAACCGGGTGGATGCCGACGAGTTGATGCAGCACCTGTTCGCCACCACCGAGCTGGAGTCCAGTTACCGGGTCAACACCAACGTGATTGGCCTGGACGGCAAACCGTCGGTGAAAAACCTGCGCACCCTGCTCACCGAGTGGCTGGTGTACCGCGTCGGCACCGTGCGCCGCCGCCTGCAGTTCCGCCTGGACAAGGTCGAGAAGCGCCTGCATTTGTTGGAGGGTTTGCTCACCGCCTTCCTCAACCTGGATGAAGTGATCCATATCATCCGTACGGAAGACCAGCCGAAGTCGGTGCTGATGGAGCGTTTTGGTCTGACGGACGTGCAGGCTGACTATATCCTCGACACCCGCCTGCGCCAGCTGGCGCGCCTGGAAGAGATGAAGATCCGTGGCGAGCAGGACGAGCTGGCCAAGGAGCGCGACAAGCTGCTGGCTCTGCTCGGCAGCGAAGCCAAGCTGAAGAAGCTGGTGCGCCAGGAAATCCTCGATGACGCTGAGAAGTACGGCGACGACCGTCGTTCGCCGATCGTTGCCCGCGCCGAAGCCAAGGCACTCAGCGAAACCGAGCTGATGCCGACCGAGCCGGTAACCGTGGTGATCTCGGAGAAAGGCTGGGTGCGCTGCGCCAAGGGCCACGATATCGACGCCACTGGCCTGTCGTACAAGGCCGGCGATGGCTTCAAGACTGCCGCGCCGGGCCGCTCCAACCAGTACGCGGTGTTTATCGACTCCACCGGGCGCAGCTACTCGCTTGCCGCGCATTCGCTGCCGTCCGCCCGGGGGCAGGGAGAGCCGCTGACCGGGCGCCTGACGCCGCCACCGGGGGCGACCTTCGAATGCGTGCTGCTGCCCGATGACAATGCGCTGTATGTGATCGCCTCCGACGCCGGCTACGGCTTCGTGGTCAAGGGCGAAGACCTGCAGGCCAAGAACAAGGCCGGCAAGGCCTTGCTCAGCCTGCCAGCCGGCGCGCTGGTGGTGCCACCGAAACCGTTGGCTAACCGTGAGGAAGACTGGCTGGCGGCGGTAACCACCGAAGGTCGTTTGCTGCTGTTCCCGGTGCGCGATCTGCCGCAGCTGGGCAAGGGCAAGGGCAACAAGATCATCGGCATCCCGGGTGAGCGGGTTGCTTCGCGCGAGGAGTATCTCACCGATCTGGCCGTGCTGCCGGCAGGCAGCACCCTGGTATTGCAAGCCGGGAAGCGTACTCTGTCGCTCAAGGCCGATGACCTGGAGCATTACAAAGGTGAGCGCGGCCGTCGCGGTAACAAGCTGCCGCGCGGCTTCCAGCGCGTTGACAGCCTGCTGGTCGAATAGGCTGCTGCTCGCCCAGGCGCATGCTGGCACAGTGCTGTGCTGGAGTCGTGAACGGCTTTCAAGGATGATACGCGGCCGTAAGGCGGGTCACGCAAGCGACCCGCTGGCACTTAATGTGTATGCACGCCGGCAGACTGGTCGGCTGGATGAGAGAGATGATTGCACTGCGTTTTCCCGGAATTCTCCTGCTGGTGGGCGTACTTGGCCTGACGGGCTGTATGCGTTATCAGCAAGCACCGCTGTACCAGCTCGATAGCGGAGAAATTCACGTTCCCGCCGCCGAGCAGGGCATTGCCGTGTTACTCGGGCCGGTGGCGATTGCCGATTACCTGCAGCGCGAAGCCCTGTTGCAGCGCCAGGCCGACGGCAGCCTGATCGCCGCCGAAGATGCGCGCTGGGCTGGCAGTTTGGCTGCCGATATCGATCAGCAGCTGTTGCGTCAATTGGCCTCGCGTCTGGACAGTCAGCGTCTGGTGCTGGCGCCTGCTACCGCTGGTTTCGTGCCGCAGGTGCGCCTGGGGCTGTCGATTACCCGTCTGGATTCAGGCCCGCAGCGTCCGGCCGTGCTGGAAGCGCAGTGGCGTCTGGTGGGTGCCGAAGGCAAGCTGCTTGACGGGCGCCTGGTGCGTCTGGAAGAAGCCCACAGCGGCACCATCGTTGATCAGGTGCGGGCGCAGAGCCTGGTGGTGCAGCAGCTGGTCGAGCAATTGGCGGTAGCCGTCGAAACCCACGGCAAACCAGCGCCGGTCGTGGCTGAGCCGCCGCGCAAGCCGGCGCCAGTAAAACCTGCACCGCCTGCGTCACCGCGTATCCCGGTGGTTGAGCCAATGCGTGATGAAGGCGAAGTGTTCCGCTTCTAAGCGCCGCCAACAAAAAGCCCGCCAATCAGGCGGGCTTTTTGTTGGGTCGGATTAATGGTTTTCGTGCATGCGCGCCAGCTGGCGCTCCAGCAGCGATGGGTAAGGCTCCAGCAAACGCTCCACACAGCAAGCGCCTTGCGGGCTGGCGATGGCGCGAATGCGCGCGCGTTGGCTGACCAGGGCATCGTCGGCAATGCTGCGCTCGACCAGTAGCAGGTTGCGGCTGTGCTGTGACAGCGCCAGAGCGTTCTGCGCCGTTTCGCTGAGCAGCAGGTCGCCCTGGCTGAGGCCGCTGAGGTTTTCACCCAGGGTCAGGCCCAGCTGCAGCTGCAGGGTGATACCGCTGTCCGCCACTTCGATCTGCAGGGCATGACCGAGGGCGCGCATCAGCTCGCCGCAGCAGATGGCGTGGGTCAGGTAGTCCTCACCAATATCCAGCTGGTGGAACAGCATCAGGCTGCTGCCATCGCTGAGGGTATGCAGCTCGCCTTGATACAGGCTGGCAGCCCGGTCCAGGCAGTCGCGGTAGCGTTGCAGCAACTCCATCAGGCGG
The DNA here is from genome assembly GCF_900105355.1 of Pseudomonas anguilliseptica. Lineage (NCBI taxonomy): Bacteria > Pseudomonadati > Pseudomonadota > Gammaproteobacteria > Pseudomonadales > Pseudomonadaceae > Pseudomonas > Pseudomonas anguilliseptica. The sequence goes on along the minus strand of NZ_FNSC01000001.1, from coordinate 769,510 downwards.
GTACGCGGCAGGCGGCGTAGCTGTTCCTGTGCGCCCAGCTGGATCGCCAGCACGGCGCTGGGCAGTGGCTGCCGGATCGCGGGGGCTGGCGCAGCTTCAGGCTCGGTTTGATCGCGTAGCTCGGAAAACGGATCGTCCACTGCGCTATCAGCGTATGGCAGGTCATCGCTTTGCAGCGGCTCGACCAACTCGTCTTGCTCATCGAAGCGATCATCGCGCAGGTCACGCACTTCGAAGTCCGGCTCATCGTCGAACGACTCTGGCAGGTAGTCATCATCGTCCTGGGCGGCCGGCTCATCGTAGAACGGTTCTTCCTCTTCTTCAGGCAGCGCAGGTTTTTCCGGCACCAGGCGTGTTTGCAGCTGGCGTGCCAGGTCGCCGATTTCATCCTGGCGACCTGCGCCGGGTGCCGGATCATCCGGGTCACGCAGCCAGGCGCGCAGCTGCAGCAGCGGGGTAGAGATATGCCGACCCAGGCGCATGCTCAGCGACAGGGTCAGGGCCAGCAGAATCAGGCTGAGGATGCCCATGCTCTGCAGACTGATAGTCATCGGTTGCTGGAACTGCTGCATATCCAGGCTGATGCGCAGCTGCCCGGCGATCACTTCCTGAAAGGTAATCGGCGTCGAATACAGCCCTTCGGTTTCACCGAGCATGCTCTGACTGGGACGCGAACCGGCTTCGGCGAGGATACGGTTGTCCACGCTGTAGATAGCGGCGTGGGCCACCAGCGGGTTTTTCACCAGATTATTGAGCAGCACGTTGAGGCTGAGGATGTCGTTGGACACCAGCAGCTCGGTCGCCGAGGCAGCCGTCTGGGTAATCAGGCTGGTGCCCAGGGCTTCGGCTTGTTGTTGCATGGCATGCTTGAACTGCATGCCGATCACCCAGCCATAGATCACCAGGGCCAGGGCTACCAGCAGCAGGCTGTGGCTGGCAATGCGCAGCGCCAGGGGAATGCGCCGCTGGCGCAGGGCCTGGAACAGCAGCAGAAAGAAATTATCGGGTTTTACGGGGGCGGGCCGGTTCACAGAGCTCGGCTCATGTCGACTGTAGTTGGCGCGCAGTATAGCGGTGCCCCTGCAGTGGGCAAAGCGCCGTGCGTGGCTGTTTACCGCTGATAATGGGTAGAATGTGCGCCTTTTCCACGGCTTGTGACCTGTTCAGCAAGCCGCTGCCCCTGACGCTGTACTGGAGACCGAGCCTTGCGCGAAATCGTCCTGATCAATATCACCGGCGAAGATCGCCCCGGTTTGACTGCCGCCATCACCGGCGTGCTGGCCCAGGGCGGGGTGAATATCCTCGATATTGGCCAGGCGGTGATCCATGACACCCTGTCGTTCGGCATTCTGGTCGAGATTCCGGATAACGAGCGCGCCTCGTCGGTACTCAAGGACATCCTCTTTACCGCCTACAAGCTCGATCAGCAGGTGCGTTTCACCCCGGTATCCGAGTCCGACTACCAGCAGTGGGTCAGTGGCCAGGGTAAGGCTCGGCATATCGTCACCCTGCTTACGCGCAAGGTCACCGCCGAGCAGCTGCAGCGGGTCAGTGCGATTACTGCGCGATATGACCTGAACATCGACCATATCGACCGCCTCTCCGGGCGCATGCCGCTGGATATGCCGGCCGAGCAGGGCAAGGGCTGCATCGAGTTTTCCGTGCGTGGCGAGCCTGCCGACCCGGCTGCTCTGCGTGCCGAGTTCCTCAGCGTGGCGCAGGAGCTGAATGTCGATATCGCTTTCCAGCGCGATTCGCTGTTCCGCCGTAATCGCCGTTTGGCGGTATTCGACATGGATTCGACGCTGATCGAGGCTGAAGTGATCGATGAGCTGGCCAAGGCCGCTGGCGTCGGTGAGCAGGTCTCGGAGATTACCGAGCGGGCGATGCGCGGCGAACTGGATTTCGCCGCCAGCTTCCGCGAGCGTCTGGCGCTGCTGAAGGGCCTGCCAGAAACCGTGCTGGCCGATATCGGCGCTTCGTTGCGCCTGACCGAAGGCGCAGAAACCCTGTTCAGCGAGCTGCGCCGTCTGGGGTACAAGACGGCGATCCTTTCCGGTGGCTTTACCTACTTTGCCAAGCAGCTGCAGGCCAAGCTGGGCATCGACTATGTGTTTGCCAATGAACTGCAGATTGTTGATGGTCTGGTCACGGGTGTCGCAGTCGAGCCGATTGTCGATGCCCAGCGCAAAGCCGATTTGCTGCGTGAGCTGGCAGTCAAGGAGGGGTTGCGCCTGGAGCAGACCATCGCCGTGGGCGATGGTGCCAACGACCTGCCGATGCTGGCCATTGCCGGGCTGGGTGTGGCGTTCCGTGCCAAGCCGCTGGTCAAGCAATCGGCCAAACAGGCGATCTCTACTCTGGGCCTGGACGGTATTCTCTATCTGCTCGGCTTTCGCGATCGCGACGGCCTGGAATAGGGCGATAAAAAAGCCGACGCATGCGTCGGCTTTTCTTTGTCCGCAGAGCTATTCGTCGCCGGCCGAGAAGTCGTAGTCCATCGACTGGCTCGGGCCCTGCAGGTAATGGCCCTGAATATAGTTGACCCCGGCCTGCCAGAGCGTTGCCAGTACGCTGGCGCTTTCGACAAAGGGCACGATGGTCAGCTTGGCCTGGGAATGCAGGCTGGCCAGCAGGGTTTTCAGTGCTTCCTGGTTATCTGCTTGGCTCAGATCCTGGGAGAAGGAGCTGTCGACTTTGACGAAGTCGATATGCAGGTGCTTGAGCGTGTTGAACGGATTCAGCGAGCAGCCGAACTGGGTCAGTGCGGTTTTGCAGTGCAGCTGGTTGAGGCCTTGGGTGATGACCTTGGCCTGCTTCAGGTAGGCAATCGCATCCGGTTCACTGAACTGGAATACCAGCGAGTCCGAAGGTAGGCGTGCCGCCTTCAGGGCCACGCTGAGCCACGGCAGCAAAGTCTGGTCCTGCAGGCTGGCGCTCGACAGGTGCACAAACAGGCGGGTGTTGTGGCCCTTGCTGCGATGGTCGGCGAGCAGCTTTATCGAGTTGAGAATCACCCAGCGATCGATTTTCTCGGCCAGGCCGGCGTCCTTGGCTGCATTGAACAGCTCCACGGGCGGGATTTCCTCACCCTGCGGGTTGATCAGGCGTAGCAGCGCTTCGTAGTGTTCAAAGCTGTCGCCGCGCAGGCTGATGATCGGTTGGAACAGCAGGCGGAAGCTGTTGTTTTCCAGGGCCTGTTGAATCATCGCGACGATATTGCCGCGGTTCGCCGCTGCGGCCAGCTCATCGGCCGGGTTGAACAGCTTGATGGCGTTGCCATCGCTCAGTTCATCGGCGCAGCGGTGGGCGCGGTCAACCACTTCCTGAGCCTTGGCGGTTCTCTCATTGAGCCCAGCCACGCCAATCGACAGCGTGCTTTGCACGGTGCGGCCACTGACGTCGAACAGATGACCTTCGACCTTTTTCAGCAAGCTATCCAGCTGCTCGCGGGTGCTCTCCGGGTTGACGCCGGGTTGCAGCACAGCAAATACGTCATCACCAAAGCGCGCCAGTTGTGCGTCGGTACTGAAGTGCGCACGCAGCAGATTAGCCAGATCGGTGAGGAGGATGTCGATACCGGCCAGGCCGATATCAGCGAGCAGGCTGGCGTAGCGGTCGACGCGGATGTAGGCAAGGCTCGAAGGCTGGCCGGCATTCACTGCGCGCTCGGCGGCACTGTCCATCAGTTCGAGGAAGTGGGTGCGGTTGAACAGGCCGGTAACCAGATCCTGGCTGCTGATCTCGCGCAGTTTTTCTTCCAGCTCGGCGTTACCGGTTTCGGCACGAATCACCACCTGGATACACGGCTCGCCATCGTAGGTGGCCGGGGAGAAGCTCATCTGCGCCGGGAAGCTCTGGCCATTGGCCTTGATCCCGGCGCAGTTGAGTTCGGCGCTGCCTTCGGCACTTTGATAGTTCTTCAGGAAGTCCTTGAAGCTCGACTGGTCGCTGCTACCGATCAAGTCGATCATTGGCATGCCTTCCAGTTCATCGGCATCTTCGTAGGCGAACAGTTCCAGATAGGCGCGGTTGGCATAGATATGCATGCCGTCGTGCACATAGGTGATTGCATCAACGGAACTGTCGAGCAGCAGCTGGCAGCGTTTTTCCGTCTCGCGCAGGGCGACTTCCGAGGCGCGGCGGGCGCGGCGTTCTTCCAGGTTGGCCAGCTCGCGCTTGGCAACCAGTACCAGGCGTTCGTCTTCACCTTGTGGCAGCGCGTCCTGAGCACCGAGCATCAAGGCTTCGGTGATGCTGTCTGAGTCGTTGTCGGCGAGCAGCTGAATGACCGGAATATCCTTGGCCTGGCGGCGGATCGCACCAATCGCTTCATTCGGCGCCAGCTGTTCACTGCTCGGCGCGCAGATCAGCAGGTCCCAGCTTTGCTGCAGGGCCTCGTTAAGGTCATCGCTGGAACTCAGGCGATGCACACGGGTTGCCCGCCCGGCATTGCGGAACAGGCTGACCAGGCGCTCGGCCTCGTTCTGCGAGTCTTCGAGTATCAGTAGCCGAATGGTTTTTTTTTCAATGGCCATGGTGTGGTATCAAATCTGCGCCGAACGGGCGCGAAAAGGGAGAGCGTCGGCAATCTACAGCGACTTCCAGAGTGAGTCAAAGTCTTCCTCCCCGTCTGGTGTGCGGCTTTTCGGCGCTGTGACAGGCTTCCCGTGCTCACCGTTGATTTGCTCGACACCCCGGTACTCGAACTGGTTGAAACTGCCGGTGCTGGTCTGCCGGCGGCTCAGTACTGCGCGATGTTCGTTGCCATTCAGATTGATGCTGACCTTATTGCCCTCCTGGAACGGCAGGCGTGCAGTAATCAGGCTGGCCGGCCGCGAGATGGCGCTGATTTCCGGCAGCAGCAGGGCGCGCAGGTACTGGCTATTCTGCTCTGCCTTGCGCACCAGTTGCAGGCCGCAAGCTTGCGCGTGGGGAGCAATTAGCTCGATACCCATCTGCGTACCGCCGCCACGAACCTGGCGAATCCAGCGCACCACGGCAGTGCTCCAGCCTTGTTGCGGCAAGCCTTGCACACCGAGCAGTTCACCGGCCTGCAGCTGGCTGGGGACGTTCCTCGGCCACGACAGGCAGTAGCCGCCTGGGCTGATATTGACGATGGTGACTTCGTGGGTCGGGTAGCTTTCTTGGCCGCCTAGCTCCGTCGGTGCGTTGGGCTGATTCGGCTTGTTGTATTGAATTTCTTCAAAGGGTAGGCCGTTTTCCCACTGATTGCTCTTCTGCGCATCGAATGCGTTCGACCAAATATCCGGCGCCCCGGTGTCGGCCTTGAATACTGCCGCATTGGTGGTTACCGGAACTTGTAGCACCTCGTTGAACGGACGCTTGCCGGCCAGGTAGAAATGCAGCGCACTCATGCCAATGCACAGGGTCAGGGCGCCCTGTCCCTGGCTGCGCTGGAAGGTACGTTCGGCTATATCGCCCCAGGCTGCGGCCAGATGCTGCAGCATGTCGTGACTGAAGCCTTCGGGCACGCTCAGGCGTGATTGAGCAATGTTTTCGGCCGGCAGCAGCAGGTGTTCCTTGATAGCGTCGACCAGTTGGCTGGGGTCGATTCCTAGTGCTTTGTGCAGCTCGGTTTGCTGGAACAGCGAAATATAGCGAGGCGGACCATCCACTTGCGGCGCAACGGCGAACAGGCTGGACGGCTCGTCGCCAGCCTGCAGGGTAGCCAGTGCACTCCAGGGCTCGAGCACTTCGGCGAGGCGAGCAATGGCGCTCTGGCGCATCTGGTTGCAGCGCGCGCAGCCGAGCAGCAGGGCGACTAGATAGCTTTGTTCGGTGCTCATACCTTGGGTGCGCAGGGCCTGGCTATCACGAATCATGGTCTTGTGCAGGTCACGCGTCAGGGCAATCTGATACAGCTGATGCAACTCAAGCCAGAGCCCTTCGGGAACTGGGCAGTACAGCTGGCTTGCGCGAATCAATGGGCCACACAGGCTATGCGTAGCGCGCTGCAGCGCGACGGCAAGCAGTTGATGGTGTTCCCGGCCCGGTTGCGCTGCCAGGCGTGCCACGATCAGTTTATAACCGACGGCCAGGTGGTTCTGCAGGGCCTGGCAGAGGTTGGCAACCTTGCGCGGCCGCTCATCGAGGACGATGGCTTGGTTTAGGAAGTGTTTTTCCAGTTGCTTGCAGACGAAATAGATTTCCGGGCGGAGGATTTCCAGCAGTTGCAGGCGATTTTCCGAAGGCGTCAGCAACTGGTTGAGTTCAACCAGTGCTTGATACAGCTGGCGCGCGGTTTCACCGATATTGGCTTTGGGCAGGCCATCGACCCATTTCTTCAGATCACGCGGACTGGCGTCGCAGAATGACAGGCTTTGCTTATCCGGCGTGGTGACGCGCAGTAGCAAGTGAGAATTCTGTTTATCCATCTAAATCAGATACTCCAGCGCACGGGTAAGGCAGGTGAGTCTAAGAATTATGTTTCGACTCTAGCAGCATCTCGCAGGCCTCGCAGCCATGTGCTTGGCTGGGTTGCCAAGCTGGCGCGACACTCAAATCATCTGGAAGTCTTTATTGTGACTGGTTTTCATGCTCAGAGGTTCACTCTGTCCGGTCTCACGGCACTGGCCGCATAGGCTGATAGTGCCGGTTTGGTAGATTAACCGCGTGACGCGGCGAGGCGTTGGCCCATCTGTACCGGGCTGTTGGCGGCCAGTTCTTCGGCCCACTGCACCTGCTCCGGGCCAAACAGCACGATGGCGGTTGAGCCCAGCTTGAAACGCCCGAGTTCTGCGCCTTTTTCCAGCACAATTGGTGCGCGGGCAGCTTCGTCGTAACTGAATGTTTTCAACGTGCGTTTGGGTGGTGTGACCAAGCCCGCCCAGACGGTTTCGATCGACGCCACGATCATCGCGCCGACCAGCACCACGGCCATCGGGCCGCGCTCGGTGTCAAACAGGCAGACCACGCGCTCGTTGCGGGCAAACAGTTCGGGCACATTTTCCGCGGTGGTCTGGTTGACCGAGAACAGCCGGCCCGGCACGTAGACCATCTCTTTCAGGGCGCCGGCCAGTGGCATATGCACGCGGTGGTAGTCCTTGGGCGAGAGGTAGATGGTGGCGAAGTCGCCGCCCATAAAGGCCGCTGCGCGCTCCGTGTCGCCGCCCAGCAGCTCGATCACACTGAAGCTGTGGCCTTTGGCCTGGAACACCCGACCTTGTTCGATCTTGCCAAGCTGGCTGACCGCGCCGTCGGCCGGGCTGAGGACTGCGCCAGGGCTATCGTCGAGCGGGCGGGCGCCGTCTTTCAGGGCGCGGGTAAAGAAATCATTGAAGTGAGCAAAGGCGGTCAGGTCTTCGACCTGGGCTTCGCTCATATTGACCTGGTACTGCTTAGCGAACCAGCCGATCAGGCGATTCTTGAACCAGCCGGCGCGGCATTCCGCAGCGCAGCCGATCAGGCGCGACAGTAGGTGGTGCGGCAGCAGGTACTGGCTGAGGATAAACAGACGATCTTTCATTGGCGTTCCTTAAAAGTGGCGGGCGGTCTGCGGGGCTTAGCGCTCGACCGGAGTGTCCGGGTGGTTGCCCCACTCGCCCCAGGAGCCGGCATAGGCTTTTACCCGTGGATAGCCGAGCAGCTTGGCGATCAGGTAGGTAAAACCGGAGCGGTGGTGGGTCTGGCAGTGGGTGATGATTTCTTTGTCGGCGGTGATTCCGAGGCTGTTGAGTTGTGTCTGGATGTCCTGACGAATGCGCAGCGCCCGGGCTGGGTCCATGCCCGCAGTCCATTCGAAATTGATGGCGCCGGGGATGTGCCCGGCTTTTTGCGCCAGGGCTTTCTCGCCGTTGTACTCACTGGGTGCGCGGGCATCCCAGATGGCCAGGTCGGTAGCGCCGAGGCGGCTTTGCAGGTATTCGCGGGTCGCGGTCGGCGCGCTGTTCAGCTGCAGTGCAACAGCTTGTGTACCGGTATCCGGCACTGTGCTGCTGAGCTCACGCTCTTCTTCCAGCCAGGCGTGCAGGCCACCGTCCAGATAGTGGTAGCGCGTGTGACCAATTACATCCAGCAGCCAGATAAAGCGTCCGGCCCAGCCGCCACCTTCATCGTCATACACCACATAGACGGCATTGGGGTTATGCCCGAGTTCGCCGAACAATTGCTCAAGTTGAGCCTGCTCAGGCAGCAAGCCGGGTGCTGGAGGCTGGCCCAGTTGGGTGCGCTTGGGGTCGACAAAGTGTGCGCCAGGGATATGGCCGGCTGTGTAGCGGACGTTGCTGGTCAGGTCGACCAGGATCAGCTCAGGCGCATTCAGGCGGCTGGCCAGTTGCGCGGGTTCGATCAGCAAGGGCAACTCAGCGAAGGCGGTCATGCCGGGCCTCTTTTTGCGGGAAAAGGACGGATTGTAGCGGAAAGCCTAGCGCCCGCGGTTGGCAAAGCTGGCCAGCGCGCGCTCAATGCATTGCACGGTTTTGCCGAAGCCCTGCACGCTGGCATCGCTCAGTGCCGGGCCACCCTGATCGGCAAAGATCAGCATAACCACGCGGTTGTTGCTGGCGATTGAGCGAATCAGCAAATGCTCGCTGGGGAACAGGCTCTTCAGCGAACCAGGCAGCATGGCGGAAAACTGCGCGATGTTGGCCGTGCTCAGTTTTAGCTGCGCGGGGGCACTGAGCAGGCGGCGCAGCACCTGGCTTTGTTGCGGATCAAGGCTAAGGCTGGCGGCGGCTTTGTCCAGGCCGCTCTGCTGCTGGGCGATCAGGCGTGTGTGGTTGCGGTCGGCCAGCAAAATCAGTACCCGTTGCATACCGCAGGCCTGGATTGCCTGATTGGCGCAGGCGGTCAGCTGCAACACATTGCTGAACGCGCTGGGCAGGGCGAGCAGGTGCGCGCATAGCTGGCGCCACTCGCTGACAACTGCGGGCTTGGGCTGTTCGACTATGGTTTGCAGGTGCCGCGCCTGCCATGGCCAGAGCAGCGCTTCTGCCGGGTGCCAGAGGTCGGTGCCGGGTATCTGTCGGGCGCTGCTGACGGCATTCTGGTGCAGCAGCTGTTGCACGTTATCGAGCGGCAGTTGCAGGAATAAACCGGTCAGGCGCTGCCAGCGCAGGCTATGCGGACTGTTCCAGACGTGGTGCGCGGACAGTGCCAGGCCGTTGGCCAGCAGAATGCTGTTGGCCGGTTGTGTCAACCAGCGGCGCAGGTTGCTGTCGGCGTCGAGAGTTTGTTGCTGATGCAGTGGATGTTCATTGTCGCGGGCGATATGCAGTGCCTTGACCAGCAGGCGTCGATCGCTGACCAGCAGCCGATAGCCCTGAGTAACCCACTCCGGTAAATGCCATTGCTCGCTCAGGGCCAGGCAGAGCTTCAGCAGCGGCACGCCCAGCAACTCCTGCTCCACCTTGCTCGCGGCTTCGCCCTTGACCAGCACACGCTGCTCCCACACGTCGAACAGCTCAGGGTGGGCGGCGAGCAAGGTCCAGATCGGCGCGAGAAACAGCAGGCTGCCCCAGTGTACTTCTTGCCACAACCGCGCCAGGCGGCCAGCAAACAGGCCATTGGCCTGGTGGCTGGCATGCTGGCTGATCAGCAGAATTTGCCGCAGCGCTTTGGGTAACTCCTGCTCTGGGAGTGCGGGCAGGGCATTGAGCAGGTCTTCGGTGCGCTTGATGCCGAGGCGGCTGATCGCCGCTTCGAGGCTTTCAGTTTGCTCGCTCAGCCCACTGCTCTTGCGGTTGGCTTCACGCAAGACGCTTAGCGCCAAGGCAGGGCAATTTTGTATCAAATCCGCCAACTCGCGCATGGAGCGATTGCTGTCTGCCAGGGCACGGCGCAGCTTTTGCTGACTTTCGAGGGAGGCAGGCAATAGCTGGCTGTCCAGCTGCTTGAGCCAGTCAGTCAGGGCGCGCGGATAGTGGACGGGCTTTGGCATGCGGGTTGAGACAAGCTGGCTTTTGACCTTAACTGGCTATAGTCTCGCGCAAAACTTCCGATAAATAGAAGGGTTGTTTTGCAAAGCCCCTTTCTACCCTCTCTGGCAAGTCTCTTTCTATGGTAAAAATCATCGGCATCATTGTTGTATTCGCCAGCGTGTTGGGCGGTTTTATTCTTTCCGGTGGCCAGTTTATGGCGTTGGTGCATCCCTTCGAGGTGATGATCATCGGTGGTGCGGCGTTGGGTGCTTTCCTGCAGGCCAACCCGGGTAGCGCTTTTATGCATGTGTTCAAGAAGTCGCTGAGCATGTTCAGCTCACGCTTTACGCATCACTACTACCTGGATGTGCTCAAGCTGCTGTACGAGATTCTCAACAAGAGCCGCCGCGAAGGCATGATGGCCATCGAAGCGGATGTCGAAGACCCGGCCGCCAGCCCGATTTTCAGCAAGTATCCCGGCATCCTCAAAGATCAGCAGATGACCTCTTTTATCTGCGATTACCTGCGCATCATGTCGTCCGGCAACATGGCTCCGCACGAGCTGGAAGGCCTGTTCGACATGGAGATCGCCAGCCTCAAGGAAGAACTCGAACACCCGGCGCATGCTGTGGCCAAGGTGGCCGATGGTATGCCGGCCATGGGGATCGTGGCTGCGGTACTGGGCATCGTGATCACCATGTCGATCCTCGCCGAGGCGGATAACGCGGAGATCGGCCAGAAGGTTGGTACCGCGTTGGTGGGTACCTTCCTCGGGATCTTGGCTTCCTACGGCTTCTTCGGCCCGCTCTCGGGTGCGTTGGAGCACGATGCCAAGGAAGAACTGAACGTCTATGAGGCGATCAAGGCCGGTCTGGTGGCTTCGGCCTCGGGTATGCCGCCATCGCTGGCAGTGGAGTTCTCGCGTAAGGTGCTGTTCCCTGCGCACCGTCCGAGCTTTGCCGAGCTTGAACAGGCCATGCGTGGGGGCTAACGCGAGCCATGGAAAATAACCAGCCGATTATCGTCAAGCGGGTCAAGAAGGTTGCCGGTGGCCACCACGGTGGTGCCTGGAAAATCGCCTTCGCCGACTTTGCCACAGCGATGATGGCGTTCTTTCTGGTGATGTGGCTGATGTCTACGGCCACGCCCGAGCAGAAGAAGTTGATTTCTGGTTATTTTCAGGACCCTGTGGGCTTCTCCGAAAGTGCCAGCCCCTATGTGATCGACCTGGGCGGTACACCGACCCCGGCTCCCGACCGCACCCTTAACCCGGAGCCGCAGGAAGAACAAAGTCCTGCCGAGGATTCGCAAGCCGATGTGGACAAGCTGCAGGCCGAGTCGATAGCCGAAGAAGTTGAGCGCGAGCGGCTGGAGTTGCTGTTGCAGGAATTGCAGAACAAGGTTGAGGAAAACCCTCAGCTGCAGAACTTCAAGGATCAGATTCTCTTCGAAATCACCCAGGACGGTCTGCGAATCCAGATCATGGACGCCGAAAACCGGCCGATGTTCGCCTCCGGTAGTGCGCGCTTGCAGCCGTATTTCGAAGATATCCTGCTGGCCATGACCGACACTATCGCTGCGGTGCCGAACAAGATCAGCGTCAGTGGTCATACCGATGCCGCGCTCTTTGTCGGGCGCGGCGGTTACGGCAACTGGGAGCTGTCCGCCGATCGTGCCAATGCGGCGCGGCGGGTGCTGATTGCTGGCGGCTATGACGACGAGCAGGTCGCGCGGGTAGTGGGCTATGCCTCCTCGGCCTTGTTTGATCGGGAGAACCCGCTTAATCCGGTCAACCGACGTATCGATATCGTGGTGCTGACCAAGAAAGCCCAGCGGGCCATTGAGGGCTCGCAAAGTGATTCGACTGATCCACCTGCTGAGGCGGGAAACTCTCCGGGTGCGCCTGCCATCACGCCCCCCGTCGTGCCCGACGAGCCGCTGCCCGATGGGCAGTTACGCGAGCGACTGAATATCTTCGAAGATGGCGTGTTGCAGTTCGATCAGCCCGCTGAGTGAGCTGTATGTTAAAAGGCCGCGACTTGTCGCGGCCTTTTTTGTTGATGGCCTGCCATCTCTGGCGGCCACCCTGCGGGTGCGTCGCGGCGCGACGTTGAAAGCCGCCCCGGCAGTTCTTTCAGTACTCGGCTTCCGGCAGGCTGGCCAGAATATGCCGGTAGCTGGCCATGCGCTGTGGGTGCAGGCGACCCTCTTCCAGCGCCTTTAGCAGGGCGCAGCCGGGTTCGCGGTCGTGCTTGCAGTCGCGGAAGCGGCATTGGCCGATCAGGTCGTGAAACTCGATAAAGCCGGCTTCGACATCGTCGCGGCTGACGTGCACCAGGCCGAACTCGCGAATCCCGGGGGAATCGATCAGCTCGCCGCCGCCCGGGAAGTGGAATAACCGCGCGGTGGTGGTGGTGTGGGTGCCTTTGCCGGTCAGTTCGGAGAGTGGCCCAACGCGGGTATCGACTTCCGGCAACAGGCTGTTGACCAGCGACGATTTACCCACCCCGGACTGGCCGACGAACACGCTGACATGGCCATCGAGCTGCTGTTGCAGCTGTTGCATGCCGTCGCCGCCATGGGCGGACACTTCCAGTAGCGGATAACCGAGTTCGCGGTACACGCCGAGCATGCGGTTGAGGGCCACGGCGTTCTGCTCATCCAGCAAGTCGGTCTTGTTCAGCAACAGTAATGGACGGATGCCGGCATGCTCGGCGGCTACCAGGTAGCGGTCTATCAGATTGGCGTGGGGCTCGGGCAGTGGCGCGAAGACGATTACGATCAGGTCGACGTTGGCCGCGACTGGCTTGAGCTGCCCGCGAGTGTCTGGGCGGCAGAGCTCGGTGCTGCGCGGCAATTGGGCAACGATCACGCCAATGCCCTGGTTGCCGGCGCGCCACACCACCTGGTCACCGGTGACCATGCTCGGTAGGTTGGCACGTAGGTGGCAGCGGAATACCTGGCCGGCCAGTTCGCCATCCAGGGCTTCTACTTCGACCTGTACGCCGAAGTGAGCGATGACCAGGCCGGTCTGTTCCGGGCCGAGGTCGCCGCCTTCAAGAATCTGTATCGCCTGCGACTCGCGCTTGGCGGCGCGGGCGGCGCGCTCGCCCTGGATTTTTTCGATACGCCAGTTTTGCCGGCGGTTGAGTTGGCGTTTGGCCATGGGGCTTCCGAGAGTTGAATTGCGCAATAAACGGTCGCGAGTCTAGCACGGGCTGCCTATTGAGCTGCTGGCACGGCTAAACTGCGGCGCATCATCGGTCGGGCGGTTGAGGAGTCTGCATGCTGCGCGTTGTCCGTCACTATCCGGCGCTGCTGGCCTTGTCTGCTCAACTGGGTGCGACCCTGCTGGTCGGTTTGGCGCTGTATCTGATCGCTCAGCTGTCACCCTGGCGACTGACGCTGATGGCAGCCGGCCTGCTGCAAGGCTTGCTGGCTGCCACGTTGGCGCGCTATCTGGGATTGTCGCGCTGGTGGTGCGGATTGAATCTGCTGTTCGTCCCGGCGCTGCTGCTGACCAGTGGCGCGCCGCTGCCATCCTGGGTGTTTCTTGGTGGTTTCTTTCTGTTGTTGCTGCTCAACTGGAACAGCTTTGGCGAGCGGGTGCCGTTGTACCTGACTGCAGTCGGTACGCGTCAGCATTTGCGCGCAGTGCTTGACGAGCAACCCGCGCAGTTTCGTTTTATCGATCTGGGCTGCGGTCCTGCCGGGACGTTGCTGAGCCTGGCCCGCCATTATCCGCAGGCGCAGTTTGTCGGCGTGGAGACCGCGCCGCTGTCCTTCGCCATCGCCTGGTTGCGCGCCGTACCACAGCGTAATTGCCAGATCCGCTACGAGAATCTCTGGCGTACAGACCTGTCGGTGTTTGACGTGGTGTATTGCTTCCTGTCTCCAGCGCCGATGCCCGAGCTGTGGGCCAAGGTCGGCGCGCAGATGCCGGCCGGCAGCCTGTTGATCAGCAACACTTTCGAGGTGCCGGGGCAGCCTGCGGATCAGCAGATCGAACTGCGCGACTGGCGCAAGTCCCGACTGCTGTTGTGGCGCATGCGCGGCGCGGCTTGAATTCGATGCGCTACAGCCGAGCGCAGTAGTTTTCCGGCGGCCTGTTAAACTGTCGGCCTTAGTTGAGGAGCCGCGCATGCAGAACGCCAATAACCTGATCTGGATCGACCTGGAAATGACCGGTCTGGAGCCTGAAACAGACGTCATCATCGAGATGGCCACCATCGTCACCGACAGCGATCTGAACATCCTCGCCGAGGGGCCGGTGATTGCCGTGCACCAGAGTGATGAGCTGCTGGCCGGCATGGATGAGTGGAACACCCGTACTCACGGGCAGAGTGGCCTGACCCAGCGTATACGCGAAAGCACCATCGGCCCGGCCGAAGCGGAAGCCATGACCATCGCTTTCCTTGAACAGTGGGTGCCGAAGGGCAAGTCGCCGATCTGCGGCAACAGCATTGGCCAGGACCGGCGCTTCCTCTACAAATATATGCTGAACCTGGAAGCCTACTTCCACTACCGCTATCTGGATGTCTCGACCCTGAAGATTCTTGCGGGTATGTGGGCGCCGCAAGTCAAGGAGTCGTTCCAGAAGCAGGGCACGCACCAGGCGCTTGATGATATCCGCGAGTCCATCGCCGAGCTGAAGCACTATCGTCAGCACTTCCTCAAGGTCTGACCTATATAAAAGCCCGCTACGGCGGGCTTTTTCTGTGTTCGGTTACAGGCCGTGACGCGCCAGCGCCCACTCGACATGCTCGCGTACTAATTCTGATGGGTGTTCACGGCGTGCCTTTAGCGCTTCCAGCACCGGGATGCTGGAGGGCGCATTGCCCAGGCCGACGGCCAGGTTGCGCAGCCAGCGCTCATAGCCGGCGCGGCGCAGCGGTGAGCCTTCGGTGCGGCTGAGAAATTCTTCCTCGCTCCAGCCAAACAGTTCGGCTAGCTCGGCGTTGTCCAGGCTGTGGCGCGGCTGGAAATCGCTCTGCTCGGTGGGTTTGGCAAAGCGGTTCCACGGGCAGACCATCTGGCAGTCGTCACAGCCGAACACCCGGTTGCCGATGGGCGCGCGAAGCTCTTCAGGGATTGAGCCCTTTAGTTCGATGGTCAGGTAGGAAATGCAGCGCCGCGCGTCCAGTACATAGGGGCCGACAAAGGCGGCGGTCGGGCAAATATCCATGCAGGCCGTGCAGCGACCGCAATGCCCGCTGGCGTGAGGTGGGTCGACCGGCAGCGGCAGGTCGACAAACAGCTCCCCGAGGAAGAAGTAGCTGCCGGCCTTGCGGTTGAGTACCAGGGTGTTCTTGCCGATCCAGCCAAGCCCGGCCTGTTCGGCGATGGCCTTTTCCAGCACGGGTGCGCTGTCAACAAAGGCGCGAAAGCCGAGCGGGCCGATCTGCTGCTGGATGCGTTCGGCCAGCTGCTGCAGGCGTTTGCGGATCAGCTTGTGGTAATCGCGGCCCAGGGCGTAGCGCGACACGTAGGCCTTCTCTGGCTGGGCGAGGCGCTGGGCCATCTGTGTGTCGCCGGGCAGGTAGTCCATGCGCAGTGACACCACGCGCAGGGTGCCGGGCACCAGTTCGTCCGGATGGGAGCGTTTGCTGCCGTGGGCAGCCATATAGTCCATCTCACCCTGGTAGCCCGCATCCAGCCAGCGCTGCAGGTGCGCCTCGTGCTCGCCCAGTTGCACATCGACAATCCCGACCTGCTGAAAGCCCAGCTCACGGCCCCAGTCTTTGATCGACTGGGCAAGGGCGATGAGGTCAAGGGTGTCAGTATTCATATGAGGGCGGGTAACCGGGGCGCAGGTGGGTATAATTCTGCCAGACATCGGAGCCGACGCATGCTGCATTCACCTGAGGATGGTCTGAAAAAGACTTCCTGATTTTGGCAAAATATCCGCACTCCACCCGCCGAGTTTTCCGATGAAGCAGATGACCTTCGCCGACGCCGAGTACGCCGGCAAGCGCAAGCAGACCCGCAAAGAATTGTTCCTGATCGAGATGGATCGGGTAGTGCCATGGAAAGGGTTGATCGCTTTGATCGAGCCGCATTATCCAAAGGGTGAAGGCGGCCGACCGTCCTATCCGCTGATGGCGATGCTGCGAGTGCATCTGATGCAAAACTGGTTCGGTTACAGCGATCCGGCGATGGAAGAGGCGCTGTACGAGACCACCATCCTACGCCAGTTTGCCGGGCTGACTCTGGAGCGCATTCCTGACGAAACCACCATCCTCAACTTCCGCCGCTTGCTGGAAAAACACGAACTGGCTGCCGGCATCCTGGCCGTGATCAATGGCTACCTGGGTGACCGTGGTTTGTCGCTGCGCCAAGGCACCATCGTCGATGCCACGCTGATCAACGCGCCGAGTTCAACCAAGAACAAGAACGGTAAGCGTGACCCTGAGATGCACTCAACCAAGAAAGGCAATCAGTATTACTTCGGCATGAAGGCGCACATCGGGGTGGATGACGAGTCTGGCTTGGTGCACAGCGTGGTGGGTACTGCCGCCAACGTGGCGGATGTCACCCAGGTCGATAAGCTGCTGCACGGCGAGGAAAACATGGTGGGGGCCGATGCCGGATATACCGGTGTCGAGAAGCGCCCCGAGCATGAGGGCCGTCAAGTGATCTGGCAGGTTGCAGCACGGCGTAGCACTTACAAGAAACTCGGTAAGCGCAGCGCGCTGTACAAAGCCAAGCGCAAAATCGAGAAGGCCAAGGCCCAAGTGCGAGCCAAGGTCGAGCATCCGTTTCGGGTGATCAAGCGTCAGTTCGGTTATGTGAAGACGCGCTTCCGTGGCCTGGTCAAAAACACGGCGCAACTGGTGACTTTATTCGCGCTGTCAAATCTGTGGATGGCGCGCCGACATTTACTGACGAATGCAGGAGAGGTGCGCCCGTAATGCTGGAAATGGCTGCCGCGAGGTGCTCGCGGCGGCTAAAAACACAGAAATGAGCCGGTAATCTGATCGTTTTTGATCGATTTATCACTTTCGAAATCAGCAGAGGCTGACGTCAGCCAGAAATGCATGGCTACTTCAGAGGATCCCTGACAATCTTCCTCTGCCGCTGTACAGCGCCGCACAAGTGCGCGAACTGGATGCGCGATTAATCGCGGCCAGCACGCCGGGTTTCGAACTGATGAGTCGCGCCGCACATGCCATCTGGCGTGCCATGCGTCGGCGCTGGCCGGATGCCGGTGTGCTGACGGTGCTGGCCGGGCGCGGTAATAACGCCGGTGACGGCTACTTGGTGGCCGCCTTGGCGCTGCGTGCGGGGTGGCGGGTGCAGGTGCTGGCGGTCGGCGATGCGGCGCAGTTGCAGGGCGATGCCGCGTTGGCCCGCGACCAAGCGCTGGCCGCTGGGGTGGCGGTGCAGCCCTGGAGTGAATGCGCCGAGCTGCAGGGCGTGGTGCTCGATGCTCTGCTCGGCACGGGCTTGCAGGGCGCCGTGCGTGAACCCTATGCCCAGGCCATCCGGCTGTTGAATGCCAGCAGTCTGCCGGTGCTGGCGGTGGATATTCCGTCCGGGCTCTGCGCTGATACCGGCCAAGTGCTGGGCGTCGCTGTGCGTGCGCAGCTGACGGTCACCCTGATCGGCCTCAAGCTGGGTCTGTTTACCGGGCAATCGGCGGATTACCTGGGCGAGTTGCAGTTTGCTGATCTGCAGGCCGACGCGGCCCTGGTTGCTGTTCAGGCTTTTACGGCCCAGCGCCTGGCGCTGGCCAGTTTGCCGCGGTTGCCTGTGCGTTCGCGCAGCGTGCACAAGGGCCAGCTGGGCCATGTACTGGTGGTGGGCGGCGATCGCGGCTTTGCCGGGGCAGGGCTGCTGGCGGCGCAAAGCGCTTTGCGCGCCGGTGCCGGGTTGGTCAGCCTGGCGACCCGTGGCGAGCATTTGCCGGCAGCGCAGGCGCGCTTGCCCGAGGTAATGAGCGCCGGCGTGGCCTCGGCCAATCAGCTGCTGGCGCTGGGCGTGAATGCCAGCGTCTGGGTGGTTGGCCCAGGCTTGGGGCAGGGCGCCTGGGGGCGCAGTCTGTTATCGGCGGCTGCGGTCAGCCAGGTTGCGCAGGTCTGGGATGCCGATGCGCTGAACCTGTTGGCGCAAACTGTAGTCCAGTTGCCTGCAGCCGCGGTGCTCACCCCGCATCCTGGCGAAGCGGCGCGCTTGCTGGGCATCAGTACGGCCGAGGTGCAGGCTGATCGTTCAGCGGCGGCGCGGGCTTTGGCCCAGCGCTATCAGGCGGTATGTGTGCTGAAAGGCGCTGGTAGCCTGATTGCCGCGCCGGATGGCGGCTTGTGGTTGTGTGATCGCGGCCATCCAGTCATGGCAGGCGCCGGATTGGGCGATGTGTTGGCCGGTTTAATCGGTGCACTGCTGGCGCAGGGCCTGCCTGCGCTGGAAGCGGCCCAGCTGGCGGTCTATCTGCATGCCTGCGCGGGTGAGCAGTTGGCGCAGCAGGGCCGTGGTCTGGCGGCCAGTGATATGTGTGCGGTTATTCGTCAATTGTTGCAGGAGCAGTCTGCGTGTCTGAGTTAGAACTGTTTGCCGCCGATGAAGAGGCGATGCTGGCGCTGGGTACGCGCATCGCCGAGGCGACCGGCGGCGTGGGGGTGATCTATCTGCATGGCGATCTCGGCGCCGGTAAAACCACTTTGTCGCGCGGAATTATCCGTGGGCTGGGGCATGTCGGGGCGGTAAAAAGCCCGACCTTTACCCTGGTCGAACCCTACGAGCTCGGTGCGGTTAGGGCCTTTCACTTCGATCTGTACCGTTTGGTTGATCCCGAGGAGCTGGAGTTTCTCGGCATTCGCGACTATTTCGAAGGCGATGCACTGTGTCTGGTCGAGTGGCCGCAACGCGGCGCAGGCGTTTTGCCAAAGGCGGACATGGACATTACCATTAGCCCGCATGGAGCCGGGCGGGCGCTGCATCTGCGGGCGCAAGGCGAGCGCGGCAACGCCTGGTGTGCCATTTTGGCCGTCGGGGCATGAATTTAATATGGGGTTGGCTATGCGCATAGGCGCGCGTTTCATCGCAATTGGAGTGGCATTGGTGGCGTTGGTCGCTGATGTAATGGCCGCTTCGGATGTGCGCAGTGTCCGCTTGTGGCGTGCGCCGGATAACACTCGCCTGGTGTTTGACCTGTCCGGTCCCGTGCAGCACAGCGTTTTCCTGCTGTCCGCGCCCAATCGTATCGTCATTGATGTCAGTGGGGCCAAGCTGGCTACCAGCTTCGATCAACTGACCTTGAGTAATACCCCGATCACCGGTGTACGCTCGGCGCAGCGCACCCCGGATGACCTGCGCGTGGTGATTGACCTGTCAGCAGCGGTCACACCAAAAAGCTTTACCCTGGCGCCCAATCAGCAGTACGGCCATCGTCTGGTGGTCGATCTGTTTGACCAGGAAAGCGGCGCGGCCCCCAATCTACCTGCTACCCCTGTAGCCACTGCCCCCCAGGTGCCGGTAACGCCGACACAGGCCCCGCCGAAGCTGACGCCAGTGCCCAATGGCAAGCGCGATATCGTGATTGCCATCGACGCCGGCCACGGCGGCGAAGACCCGGGCGCACTGTCGCCGGTCAAAGGCCAGTATGAAAAGCATGTGACCCTGGCTATTTCCAAGGAGCTGCAGCGGCAGATCAATGCCGAGAAGGGCTTCCGCGCCGAATTGGTGCGCGCGGGCGACTACTTTATCCCGCTGCGCAAGCGCACCGAGATTGCCCGCAAGAAGGGCGCCGATCTGTTTGTTTCCATCCATGCCGATGCTGCGCCGCGTGCCGCTGCATTCGGTGCGTCGGTGTATGCCCTGTCAGATCGCGGTGCCACCTCGGAGACCGCGCGTTGGCTGGCAGATGCGGAAAACCAGTCGGACCTGATCGGTGGCGCCGGCAACGTCAGCCTGGACGACAAGGACAAGATGCTTGCCGGGGTATTGCTTGATCTATCGATGACTGCCTCGCTGTCATCCAGCCTGAACGTCGGCAACAAGGTGCTGGGCAATATGGGGCGGGTGACGCCGCTGCATAAACGGCGGGTGGAGCAGGCCGGCTTTATGGTGCTGAAGTCGCCGGATATTCCGTCGATCCTCGTGGAAACCGGATTTATCTCCAACCCCAATGAGGCCCGCAAGCTGTCTAGTGCCAGCCATCAGCAAGCGCTGGCGCGCTCGATCGTTACGGGCGTGCGGCAGTTCTTCCATGAAAATCCGCCGCCTGGTACTCACGTGGCCTGGCTGCGTGACAACGGCAAGATTGCCCTCGGTCCACGCGAGCATGTGGTCAGCTCCGGCGAAAGTCTGGCGCTGATTGCGCAGCGCTATCAGGTCAGCCTGGCCGTGCTGCGTAGTACCAACTCGCTGAAAAGCGATGTGATCAAGGTCGGTCAGCGTCTGCAGGTTCCCGCCACTGCTTTGGCTGCGCAGCCATGAGTGAAGCCGCGCGTATCCAGCTGCTCAGCCCGCGGCTGGCGAACCAGATTGCTGCCGGTGAGGTGGTCGAACGTCCGGCCTCGGTAATCAAGGAGCTGCTGGAAAACAGCCTGGACTCCGGCGCCAAACGCATTGAGGTGGATGTTGAGCAGGGCGGCGTCAAGTTGCTCAAAGTGCGCGACAACGGCAGTGGTATCTCCCCGGACGACTTGCCCCTGGCGCTGGCCCGCCACGCTACGAGTAAGATCCGCGAGCTGGAAGACCTCGAGCAGGTGATGAGCCTGGGCTTTCGCGGTGAGGCGCTGGCCTCGATCAGCTCCGTCGCGCGTCTGACCCTGACTTCGCGCACCGAAGGTGCCGAGCAGGCTTGGCAGGTGGAGACCGAAGGCCGCGATATGCAGCCGCGGGTTCAGCCTGCGGCGCATCCGGTCGGCACTTCGGTGGAAGTGCGTGACCTGTTCTTCAATACCCCGGCGCGGCGCAAGTTTCTCAAGACTGAAAAGACCGAGTTCGATCACCTGCAGGAAGTGATCAAGCGCCTGGCCCTGGCGCGCTTTGACGTGGCCTTCCACCTGCGCCACAACGGCAAGACTGTGCTCGGCCTGCATGAGGCGCCGGATGAACAGAGCCGCGCGCGGCGGGTGGCCTCGGTTTGTGGCCCGGCGTTTCTCGAGCAGGCGCTGCCGATTGATATCGAGCGCAACGGCCTGCACCTGTGGGGCTGGGTGGGCTTGCCGACGTTTTCCCGTAGTCAGGCGGATCTGCAGTATTTCTATGTGAATGGTCGCATGGTGCGCGACAAGCTGGTTGCCCACGCGGTGCGCCAGGCCTACCGTGACGTGCTGTTCAATGGTCGTCATCCGACCTTTGTGCTGTTTCTGGAAATTGACCCGTCGGTGGTTGACGTCAACGTGCACCCGACCAAGCACGAAGTGCGCTTCCGTGATGGCCGCATGGTGCATGACTTTCTCTACGGCACGCTGCACCGAGCCTTGGGTGAGGTTCGTCCCGAGGATCAACTCGCTGCTCCGGCGGCGGTGGCAGAGATGGTGCGCCCTACGGGGCAGGCGGCTGGCGAGTTTGGCCCGCAGGGTGAAATCGGCTTGGCCGCCAGTCTGCTTGAGCCTGCGCCCAATGCATCCGTCTGGCGTTCGCCGGGTGCCGGCTATCAGGGCTACCGCCCGGAAACCCCGTTGCCGGCTGCCGAGGCTCAAGGGGCGTACCGCGAATATTTCACTCCGCTGGCCAATACGCAGGCGCCAGCGGCCCTGCCGGATGCGCAAGGGGATATTCCACCGCTGGGTTACGCGATTGCCCAGCTCAAGGGTATCTATATCCTCGCCGAGAACCTGCAAGGCCTGGTGGTGGTGGATATGCATGCCGCCCATGAGCGCATCACCTACGAGCGGCTTAAAGTTGCCATGGCCAGCGAAGGCCTGCGTGGCCAGCCACTGCTGGTGCCAGAGTCGATTGCGGTGAGTCAGCGTGAAGCTGATTGCGCCGAAGAGCATGCCGAGTGGTTCCAGAGGCTTGGCTTTGAATTACAGCGCTTGGGCCCAGAAACCCTGGCAATTCGCCAGATTCCAGCGTTGCTCAAACAGGCCGAAGCGACCCGCCTGGTTCAGGATGTGCTGGGTGATTTGCTCGAATACGGCACTACCGACCGGATTCAGGCGCACCTCAATGAGCTGCTCGGCACCATGGCCTGTCACGGTGCCGTGCGCGCCAACCGGCGCCTGACCCTGCCGGAAATGAACGCCTTGCTGCGCGATATGGAGCACACCGAGCGCAGTGGTCAGTGCAATCATGGGCGTCCGACCTGGACGCAGATGGGCATGGATGACCTGGACAAGCTGTTCCTGCGCGGCCGCTAGCCGGCCGTTGAAAACTACCTGCGTTGCCGATACGGCGTTAAAATCAGGCTCAAAATGCTCATTTACAGCAGTAAACTCCGCTTTTCGCCTGTTTTCACCTTGTCTCGGCCGCCTCGCCTACATTTTCAATGGCCTGCTAAGCACCGTGCCATTTAGAGAGTTATAAGCATGTCCGAGTGCCTGCCCCCGGCGATCTTCCTGATGGGGCCGACCGCAGCCGGCAAAACCGATCTTGCCATCGAGCTGGCGCGGGTGCTGCCGTGCGAGTTGATCAGCGTCGACTCTGCCTTGATCTACCGTGACATGGACATCGGCACTGCCAAGCCGGATAAGGCCACGCTGGCCGAGTTCCCTCATAGCCTAATCGATATCCGTGACCCGGCCGAAAGCTATTCGGCGGCCGAATTCCGTGCCGATGCCCTGGCTGCCATGGCTGAAATCACCGCGCGCGGGCGTATTCCGCTATTGGTGGGCGGCACCATGTTGTATTTCAAGGCGTTACTGGAAGGTCTTGCCGACATGCCCAGTGCCGATGCGGCGTTGCGGGCGGAGTTGGAGGCGCGCGCCCAGGCCGAAGGTTGGGAAGTGCTGCATGCCGAGCTGCGTGCAGTCGATCCGGAATCGGCTGCGCGTATCCATCCCAATGACCCGCAGCGCTTGATTCGCGCCCTTGAGGTCTATCATGTCAGCGGGCAAAGCATGACCGTTCATCG
This sequence comes from Pseudomonas anguilliseptica, assembly GCF_900105355.1. NCBI lineage: Bacteria > Pseudomonadati > Pseudomonadota > Gammaproteobacteria > Pseudomonadales > Pseudomonadaceae > Pseudomonas > Pseudomonas anguilliseptica. The sequence goes on along the minus strand of NZ_FNSC01000001.1, from coordinate 746,605 downwards.
TCAGCGCCAGGCGGCAGAAAATACTGCTGCTGGCGCATCGGCTGCGCGCCAATTCCCCTATACTGTGGCGCAATTGGCCATTGCTCCGGCACAAAGGCAGCTGTTGCACGAGCGAATTGCCCTGCGATTTCGCCTGATGTTGGAACAGGGGCTGGTTGCCGAGGTCGAACGCCTGCGTCAGCGAAGTGACTTGCACGTTGGTCTACCGTCTATACGGGCGGTGGGTTATCGCCAAGTCTGGGATTATCTGGGCGGCAACCTCGACGCCGAGCAGATGCAGGAGCGCGGCATTATCGCCACGCGCCAGCTGGCCAAGCGACAGTTCACCTGGTTACGTGGTTGGCAGCAGGATGTGCACTTGCTAGATAGCGCCGACTGCGACAATCTGCCGCGTGCCTTGAAATACCTGGCAGCGGTCTCCATATTGACCTGAGACCTTGCCGTTGGCCGTCTATCCTTGGGGGGTGACGGCTTTAAGCCGTTCGTTGGTTTACTAAAAATTATTGAAAATTGATCCTTAAAGGAGTGCGGCACATGTCAAAAGGGCATTCGCTACAAGACCCTTACCTGAATACCTTGCGTAAGGAACGCGTCCCGGTTTCTATTTATTTGGTTAACGGCATCAAGCTGCAAGGCCAGATCGAATCTTTCGACCAGTTCGTGATTTTGCTGAAAAACACTGTCAGCCAGATGGTCTATAAACACGCCATTTCCACTGTAGTGCCTAGCCGTCCGGTGCGTCTGCCGAGCGCCAGCGAAACCGAGCAAGCTGAAGCTGAGCCTGGTAACGCCTGATTTAGGAGGCTGCATTGTTCTTCGAGCGCCATGAAGGTGGAGAGCGGGCCATTCTGGTACATCTGGACGGCCAAAATTCCGAGGCGCGCGAGGATCCGCAGGAGTTTCAGGAGCTGGCCATCTCGGCCGGTGCTGAAACTGTCGCGTTCCTTAGTGTTCCGAGCAATCGGCTGACGGCCAAGTACCTGATCGGCAGTGGCAAAGTTGAAGAGCTGCGTGATCAGGTCAAAGCCGCCGAGGCTGATCTGGTTATCTTCAATCACGTCCTCACGCCCAGTCAGGAGCGTAACCTTGAGCGTGCTTTCGAGTGTCGAGTATTGGACCGTACCGGTCTGATCCTCGACATTTTTGCTCAGCGGGCGCGCACCCATGAAGGCAAGTTGCAGGTCGAGCTAGCCCAGCTCGACCACATGAGTACGCGACTGGTGCGCGGCTGGACTCACCTTGAGCGGCAGAAGGGTGGTATCGGTCTGCGCGGTCCGGGTGAAACCCAGCTGGAAACTGATCGCCGCCTGTTGCGCGTGCGGATTCGTCAGATCAAGCAGAAGCTGGAAAAGGTGCGCAGTCAGCGTGAGCAGGCGCGGCGCGGCCGCCAGCGTGCGGATATTCCTTCGGTATCGCTGGTGGGTTACACCAACGCCGGCAAGTCGACTCTGTTCAATGCGCTGACCACCTCGGATGTTTACGCAGCCGATCAGCTGTTCGCCACCCTTGATCCCACCCTTCGCCGTCTGGATCTGGATGACCTGGGTCCGATTGTGCTCGCCGATACTGTGGGGTTTATCCGGCATTTGCCGCACAAGCTGGTCGAGGCATTCCGTGCGACCCTTGAGGAGTCGAGCAATTCCGATCTGCTGCTGCACGTGATCGACGCCCACGAGCCCGAGCGCGATCAGCAGATCGAGCAGGTGTTGGCGGTGCTGGGCGAGATTGGTGCCCATGAGCTGCCGATGCTTGAGGTGTATAACAAGCTCGATTTGCTTGAGGGCGTGGAGCCGCAGATTCAGCGCGATGCCGATGGCAAGCCGCAGCGGGTCTGGCTGTCGGCGCGTGATGGGCGTGGTTTGCCGTTGTTGCGTCAGGCTATAGCCGAGTTGTTGGGCGATGATCTGTTTGTCGCTACATTGCAGTTGCCGCAGCGCCTGGGGCGTTTGCGCGCACAGTTCTTCGCCTTGGGTGCGGTGCAGAGCGAGTCGCATGCCGAGGACGGTAGTAGTCTGTTGGCCGTGCGTTTGCCGCGCATTGAGCTGAATCGGCTGGTCAGTCGTGAAGGGCTGCAGCCGCAGGAATTTATCGAGCAACACACTTTGCAATAAAGCCTGCATCAGCGACTTTGCCGCTGGTTGCATGCATTCTGTAGCATTGGCGGGCGCGCCGTGGGCGCGTCTTTGCTTTATCAGATGGAGAGCGCTATGGCTTGGAATGAGCCGGGTGGCAACTCGAATAATCAGGACCCGTGGGGTGGCCGTAAGAACGGTGATCGCAAGGGGCCGCCGGATATCGATGAGGCCTTCCGCAAGCTGCAGGAGAGCCTGAATGGGCTGTTCGGTGGCGGCAAGAAACGAGGCAGTGAAACTGGCTCGGGCAATGGCGGCGGTTTCGGCCTGCTGTTCGTGGGCCTGGGGCTGCTGGCTGCAGTCTGGCTGTACAGCGCGATCTATGTCGTTGATGAGCAGGAGCAGGCTGTGGTGCTGCGCTTCGGCAAGTACTACGAAACAGTCGGCCCGGGCCTGAATATCTATTTCCCGCCGATTGATCGCAAGTTTCAGGAAAACGTCACCCGCGAGCGTGCTTACAGCAAGCAGGGGCAGATGTTGACCGAGGACGAAAACATCATCGAAGTGCCGTTGACCGTGCAGTACCGGGTCAGCAACTTGCAGGATTTCGTCCTCAACGTTGATCAGCCGGAAGTCAGTCTGCAGCATGCGACCGACAGTGCCGTGCGTCACGTCGTGGGTTCTACCGAGATGGATCAGGTGCTGACCGAGGGTCGTGAGCTGATGGCCAGCGAGGTCAAGGAGCGTTTGCAGCGTTTCCTCGACAACTACCGCACCGGTATCACGGTTACTCAGGTCAACCTGCAGAGTGCGGCGGCGCCGCGTGAAGTGCAGGAAGCCTTCGATGACGTGATTCGCGCCCGTGAAGACGAGCAGCGTGAGAAGAATCAGGCGGAAACCTACGCCAATGGCGTGGTGCCGGAAGCCCGTGGTCAGGCGCAGCGCCTGATCGAGGATGCCAGCGGTTACCGTGATGAAGTGGTTTCCCGCGCACAGGGTGAGGCAGATCGCTTTACTGCATTGGTCACTGAGTACCGCAAGGCACCTGAGGTCACTCGCGAGCGTCTGTATCTGGACACCATGCAAGAGCTGATGAGCAATACCAGCAAGGTGCTGGTGACTGGCGACAAGGGGCAGAACAACCTGCTTTATCTGCCGTTGGACAAAATGATCGATGGCCGCAGCTCCTCTGCGCCTAGCTCGATATCTGGCTCTGCGAGCACTGCAGACGCTGGCTCGCGGGTAACTATCGATCCGCGTCAGGTTGAACTGCGTACAAGGGAGAGCCGTTGATGAGCAATAAATCGCTGATCGCCCTTATTGTTGGTGTGGTGCTGGCGCTGGTCGCCTGGAATAGCTTCTATATCGTCTCGCAGACTGAGCGTGCGGTGCTGTTGCAGTTCGGTCGTATCGTCCAGCCGGACGTGCAGCCTGGTTTGCATGTGAAGGTTCCGTACGTCAACCAGGTGCGCAAGTTCGATGCGCGTCTGCTGACCTTGGATACTGACAGCTCGCGTTTCCTTACGCTGGAAAAGAAAGCGTTGATGGTTGATGCCTTCGCCAAGTGGCGAGTGCTGGATGCCGAGCGCTATTACACTGCAACCTCTGGCATGAAGCAGATTGCCGACGAGCGTCTAGCGCGTCGTCTTGAAGCGTCCCTGCGTGACCAGTTCGGTAAGCGCACCCTGCATGAGTCTGTGTCGGGTGAGCGCGATGCGCTGATGGCAGATGTGACCGCCTCCTTGAATCGTGCCGCGCAGAAAGAATTGGGTATCGAGGTTGTGGATGTGCGCGTGAAGGCTATCGACCTGCCGAAGGAAGTTAACCGCAGCGTGTTTGATCGCATGAGTTCCGAGCGTGAGCGTGAGGCTCGTGAGCACCGCGCCAAGGGTAAGGAGCTGGCCGAAGGTATTCGCGCCGACGCCGACCGTCAGCGTCGCGTGTTGCTGGCTGATGCCTACCGCCAGGCTGAAGAGCTGCGCGGTGAGGGTGATGCCCAGGCTGCGGCGATCTATTCCAAGGCGTACGGCATGGACCAGGAGTTCTACTCGTTCTATCGCAGCCTGAGGGCTTATCGCGAGAGCTTCGCCGATAAGCGTGACGTGCTGGTGCTGGATCCGAGCAGCGACTTCTTCCGCTATTTGGAGAAGTCCAAGCCTTAAGTCATCACCCCGGCGGGCAGCCGCCGGGGTGATCCTTGTGGAAAACGTGGTATCATGCGACAGCCGGGAAAATCCCGGCTTTTTTGCGTCTGTGGGAAGCATGTGGCAGGAATTAGGCATCGCGTTGTGTCTTGTGCTGGTGCTGGAAGGCATCCTGCCCTTCCTGTGTCCGCGCCATTGGCGTGACACGCTTTTACAACTGATGCAGTTGTCTGACAGGCAGCTGCGTCTGCTGGGGTTGGCCAGCATGTTGCTGGGAACAACCGTCCTTTATTGGCTTCACTGAAGGCTTGTGCCGCCCGGTTCAAGAGGGGAATGGCGAAATGGCAACGGTAGACCGCTGGCTGCTGCCAGATGGCATCGAAGAAGTACTGCCACCGTACGCAGGGCGTATTGAAGTGGCGCGCCGCCAGGTGCTGGACCTGTTCCTGCGCTGGGGCTATGAATTTGTGGTCACCCCGCATATCGAGTACCTGGAATCGCTGTTGACTGGCGCGGGCCAGGATCTGGATCTGCGTACCTTCAAGGTGACTGACCCGCTGTCCGGTCGGCAGATGGGCTTTCGTGCCGATATCACGCCACAGGTAGCGCGCATCGATGCGCATACCCTGCGCCGTGAAGGGCCGAGCCGTCTGTGCTATGCCGGTAGCGTGGTGCATGCCCAGCCGCGTGCGCTGACCACCTCGCGCAGCCCGATCCAGCTGGGTGCCGAGCTGTATGGCGATGCCAGCCCGGCCAGCGATGTGGAAGTGATCAGCCTGCTGGTCAACACCCTTGAGCTGGCTGCGGTGCCGGATGTGCACATGGATCTTGGTCATGTCGGTATCTATCGTGGCCTGGCGCGCGCCGCCGAGCTGTCTGGCGAGGTCGAGCAGCAGTTGTTCGATGCGCTGCAGCGAAAGGCGATGGACGAGGTCGCAGAGCTGACCGAAACCCTGCCGGATGACCTGCGCAAGATGCTGCGCGCACTCAGCGAGTTGTGCGGTGGTCGTGAGGTGCTGGATCTGGCTCAGGCTTGCCTGACCGATGCGCCGGACGATGTGCATGCGGCGCTGGATGATCTGATGTCGATTGCCGACGCACTGAGCTTGCGCTACCCGGAATTACCGCTGTACTTCGATCTTGGCGAGCTGCGCGGCTATCACTACCACACAGGTGTGGTGTTCGCGGCCTTCGTCCCGGGCGTGGGCTATGCCATCGCCCAGGGCGGGCGCTATGACGATATCGGTGCCGACTTTGGCCGAGCACGTCCGGCGACAGGCTTCTCCACTGACCTGAAAACCCTGGTAAGCCTGGGGCAGATGCAGTTGGGTGAAGAGCCGGCCGGAATATGGGCGCCGGATAACCATGATGTGTTTTTGTGGCAGGCGATTGTGCGTTTGCGTCAGGACGGTCAGCGCGTGGTTCAGGCATTGCCTGGGCAGGTCGCGGCTGACGCCGAGGCTGCAGGGTGTGATCGTCAGTTGCTGTTGCGTGATGGTCGCTGGCAGTTGGCTGCGCTGGCTGCCTGAGCGGTCGTGCGAAAAGTTTCCGTCGGCTGTGGCCGGCATCAAGTTTGCGAAGAGGGTTAGTGTTATGGGTAAGAATGTCGTAGTCCTGGGCACCCAGTGGGGCGATGAAGGCAAGGGCAAGATCGTCGACCTGCTGACCGAACAGGCTGCAGCTGTTGTGCGTTATCAGGGTGGTCACAATGCTGGCCACACCCTGGTGATCGACGGCGAAAAGACCGTTCTACACCTGATCCCCTCCGGCATTCTGCGCGAAAACGTGCAGTGCCTGATCGGCAACGGCGTGGTGGTTGCGCCCGATGCGCTGATGCGTGAAATCATCAAGCTGGAAGAGAAGGGCGTGCCGGTGCGCGAGCGTCTGCGCATCAGTCCATCCTGCCCGCTGATCCTGCCGTATCACGTGGCTCTCGATCAGGCTCGTGAGAAAGCTCGCGGCGATGCCAAGATTGGCACTACTGGTCGCGGCATCGGCCCTGCATACGAAGACAAGGTGGCGCGCCGTGGTCTGCGTATTGGCGACCTGTTCCACCGTGAGCGTTTCGCCGCCAAGCTTGGCGAGTTGCTGGATTACCACAACTTCGTACTGGTCAATTACTACAAAGAGCCGGCCATCGACTTCCAGAAGACACTCGACGAGTGCATGGAATACGCCGAGCTACTCAAGCCAATGATGACCGACGTGACTGCCGTGCTGCACGACATGCGTCGTGAGGGCAAGGACATCATGTTCGAAGGCGCTCAGGGCTCGCTGCTGGACATCGACCATGGCACCTACCCCTACGTCACCAGCTCCAACACTACTGCTGGCGGCATTGCCACCGGTTCCGGTTTCGGTCCGATGTACCTGGATTACATCCTCGGTATCACCAAGGCGTACACCACCCGTGTTGGCTCCGGTCCGTTCCCGACCGAGCTGTTTGATGAAACCGGCGCGTTCCTCGCCAAGCGTGGCCATGAGTTCGGTTCCACCACCGGTCGCGCCCGTCGTTGCGGTTGGTTTGATGCGGTGATCCTGCGTCGCGCCATCGAGATCAACAGCATCTCCGGTCTGTGCCTGACCAAGCTCGACGTGCTCGACGGCCTGGAAACTATCCGTATCTGTGTGGGTTACAAAGATCAGAACGGCGACGTTCTGGTCGATGCGCCGACTGATGCCGACAGCTATCTGGGTCTGCAGCCGGTGTACGAAGAGCTGCCAGGCTGGAGCGAGTCGACCCTGGGTGCGAAAACCCTGGAAGAGCTGCCAGCGGCAGCGCGTACTTACATCAAGCGTGTGGAAGAGTTGGTCGGTGCGCCGATTGATATCGTTTCCACTGGCCCGGACCGCAACGAGACTATTGTGTTGCGCCATCCGTTTGCCTGATAGTCACAGGCAGTGCACAGGGGGTCGCCAATTGGCGGCCCTTTGTCGTTTCTGGTCCAGGTAAAAATATTCGAGCTAGCCTTTATAAATCAGCTTCCCCGCCGTTATAGGCATTACCGTTGTCAGGAGTGTCTGCCGTGTTTGCCATTATTTCTGTGTTGCGCAGTCGCCTGCTGTTGCCGGTGTTTCTCGCGCTGGGTGTGGCCCTGCTGGTGCAGGTCGTTGTGGCTGTGGCGTTGACCCGTACCACAGTGGCGACGCTTGAGGCGGATTTGGCCAAAGGCATGCAGGCCGATACGGCGCGACTGGTTGGGGAGCTGACCAAGGCCGGAAATGAGGTGCGTGGCGGCCTGGACAGCCTTTCCGCTAGCACTCAGGCGCAGTTAGCCAAAGGCCTTTCCGCTCGGCTGGCCGAGGAGCAGGCGCAGATTCGTGGTGTGCTGGACAGTAACCTCAAGCGTTCTGCCGATGAGTTGGCGCAGTTGCTCTCGGCGGTTGCGCCGAAGGCAATCTGGGACGCTGATGTACCGGCGCTGACCGAGTTGGTGCGTGGTGCCCATCGCAATCCGGCTGTGCTGTTTGCGGTTTATCTCGATGCGCAAGGCGAGCGCCTGACGCGTCACCTCAATCGGCAGAATTCCCGCGTTCGTGCGCTGATGGCCAAAGGCGAAGGCGGTGGTGCGCTGGATAAGGTGTTGCAGGCCGCCGCCAATGATCCGGGCGTGTATATCGCCGAGGCTGCGATCAGTCCAATGGGTTCGGATATTGGCAAGGTCCTGTTAGGGGTCTCCACTGCTTCTGTGGATGAGGAGTTGGCGAAGCTGGATCAGCGCTTTGTCAGCCTGATCGATAGCAGTGGGCAGCTGGTTTCCGACAGTTTGAGTGGCGCAGCCACCAGTAGTGCGGATGCCTTGGTGGCGCGGTTGAGTGTTGCGCGTGAGGCGGCCGGCGGTATGGAGCAGAGCAGTCGCAAGGTGGTGCAACAGGCTGCGGCCGGCTTGCGTTGGAATATCAGCATGGGCCTGGCGGTGGTGGCGCTGGTGATTCTGCTGGTACTGGCGCTGGTGCTGGGGCGGCGAGTAGTCAGCAAGCTGCATACCTTGATTGCGGTGCTCAATGACTGGGCGGCGGGCGAGGGTGATCTGACGCGTCGGGTCGAACTCAATAGTCGTGATGAAATTGGTGACATGGCAGCGGCGGTCAATCGCTTCGTCGCCAAGCTGCAGCCGATTGTGCGTGAGGCGGGTGAGGTGGCTTCGCTCACCGGGCAGGAAATCGGCAATCTGGCCTCGCGCAGTGCGGCTGCCGAGTCGGCTGCTGAGCGCCAGCGTGATGAGGTGGCGGGCAGTCTGCAGGCGCTGGCGGAAATGGCCGGTGAAGCGCAGGCGGAAAGCCAGGCCATGCGCGAAGCGTTGCAGCGCGTTGGTGCTATTCGTCAGGCTGCGGATGACAATGCCGCGATTGCGCTGCGCGTTGGTGGTTCGATCGAGGAGCTGGTGCGGCGTGTGGAAACCGGTTCGGCAGTCATCGAGCGGTTGGCTAAGCAGAGCGAGCAGATTGAAATGGTGCTGACGGTGATCCGCTCAATCGCCGAACAAACCAACCTGCTTGCCCTGAATGCGGCGATTGAGGCTGCGCGGGCGGGCGAAAGTGGTCGCGGTTTTGCCGTGGTGGCGGATGAAGTGCGCGCACTGGCCAGCAAGACGCAGCAGTCCACCGGCGATATTCAGACCCATATCGGCGCACTGCAACAGGGGGCGCGCGAGGCGGTTGAGGCTATTGGTCAGGCGGGCAAGCAGGCGGATCAAGGCTTGGCTGCGCTGCGTGAAAGTGCGCGGGTGCAAGAGTCGGTGCGCGAAGCGGTCGAGGAAGTGCATGGAGCAATCAACACGGCGACCGAGGCCGCGGCGCATCAGGCTGAGGGGGCGGATGCCGTGCGTGGTCGCGTCGAGGTCATTCATGTCGAGGCGCGGCGGGCGGCGGAGGCGGTAGCGGCAACGGCGAATAGTGGCCGCGTGCTGGATGGCTTGGCGAAGAAGCTCAAAGCCAGTCTGGGGCAGTTTCGCGTTTAAATCGATTGAGGGTGGGCGCCTCTGGCGCTCGTCGGATGGTTGCGACGTGATGGATTAAATCGCGAGCAATAAAAAACCGAGTCAGGGACTCGGTTTTTTGAATTGGTGCCCAGGAGAAGACTCGAACTTCCACGACCGTAAGGTCACCAGCACCTGAAGCTGGCGTGTCTACCAATTTCACCACCTGGGCATTGATTGCAAAACATGCTTATTTGCTATCAACTACAACTCGGTTAACTTCGTTTCCCGTCGTTGTGGCGCGCATAATACGGATCGGGTTTTTACTTGTAAACCCCTGTTGTTAAAAAATTTTATTCTGTGTGCCGGGCTGACCTGGACAGTGGTTTCGCGCTTCAATAGGCGCATGGCAAACCGAATTTGTGTAGATAAGGTGAATTACCTCTAATGGCCGATTGGCAATCCCTCGATCCCGAGGCCGCTCGTGAAGCGGAAAAATACGAAAACCCCATTCCAAGTCGCGAGCTGATCCTGCAGCACTTGTCTGACCGTGGCTCCCCGGCGAGCCGTGAAGAGCTGGCCGATGAGTTTGGCATGGCCACTGAAGACCAACTCGAAGCGCTGCGCCGCCGTCTGCGCGCTATGGAGCGCGATGGCCAGTTGATCTATACCCGGCGTGGCACTTATGCCCCGGTGGACAAACTTGACCTGATTCTCGGCCGCATCAGCGGTCACCGTGATGGCTTTGGCTTCCTGGTGCCGGATGACGGCAGCGATGACTTGTTCCTCAGTCCGGCGCAGATGCGTCTGGTATTCGACGGTGACCGTGCGTTGGTGCGTGTCTCCGGGCTGGATCGGCGTGGCCGGCGTGAAGGGGCGATCGTTGAGGTGATCTCGCGGGCTCACGAAACGATAGTTGGTCGCTACTACGAAGAAAGTGGTGTGGGCTTCGTGGTTGCCGACAATCCGAAGATCCAGCAGGAAGTGCTGGTCACCCCGGGCCGCAATGCCAATGCCAAGCAAGGCCAGTTCGTCGAGGTGAAGATCACCCACTGGCCGACCCCGCGCTTCCAGCCCCAGGGTGATGTGGTTGAGGTGGTGGGCAACTACATGGCGCCGGGCATGGAAATCGACGTTGCCCTGCGCAGCTACGATATTCCGCATGTCTGGCCGGAGGCGGTGATCAAGGAAGCGCGCAAGCTCAAGCCGGAAGTCGAGGAGAAGGAGAAACGCATTGATTTGCGCCATCTGCCGTTCGTCACCATTGATGGTGAAGACGCGCGCGACTTCGACGATGCGGTGTATTGCGAGAAAAACGGCAGCAACTGGCGGCTGTTTTCCGGCGGCTGGAAGCTGTATGTCGCCATCGCCGACGTTTCACATTATGTGAAGATCGATTCGGCGCTGGACGCCGAAGCCCAGGTGCGCGGCAACTCGGTGTACTTCCCTGAGCGGGTTATCCCGATGCTGCCGGAAGAGCTGTCCAACGGCCTGTGCTCGTTGAACCCGCATGTCGATCGGCTGGCCATGGTGTGCGAGATCAGTATCTCGAAGACCGGCAAGATGACCGATTACCAGTTCTACGAGGCGGTGATCCATTCTCACGCGCGACTGACCTACAACAAGGTCAGTGCCATGCTTGAGCAGCCCAAGGGCAGCGAAGGCAAGGCCTTGCGTGGCGAGTACAAAGAAGTGCTGCCGCATCTCAAGCAGCTGTACTCGCTGTATCAGGTATTGCTGGCGGCGCGTCATGAGCGTGGTGCCATTGACTTCGAGACCCAGGAAACCCGCATCATCTTCGGTGCTGGGCGCAAGATCGCAGAGATCCGCCCAACCCAGCGCAACGATGCACACAAGCTGATCGAAGAGTGCATGCTGGCCGCCAACGTAGCCACGGCTGCGTTTATGCAGAAGCATGAAATTCCAGCGCTGTATCGCGTGCACGACTGTCCGCCGCCGGAGCGTGTAGAGAAGCTCAAGGCCTTTCTCACCGAGCTGGGGCTGTCGCTGCACCGTGGCAAGTCGAAGGACGGTCCGTCGCCCAAGGACTACCAGCTGCTGCTGGAAAGTATCCGCGAACGTCCGGATTACCACCTGATTCAGACCGTGATGCTGCGCTCGCTCAGTCAGGCTGTGTACAGCGCGGATAATCAGGGCCACTTCGGTCTGAACTACGGTGCGTATGCGCACTTCACTTCTCCGATTCGTCGCTACCCGGATCTGCTGATCCACCGGGCGATTCGCAGTGTGGTGCGTTCCAAGCTCGATACCCCGCACGTCAAGCGTGCCGGTGCGGCGATCATGCCGCGAGCGCGCATCTACCCATACGACGATGCGATTCTCGAGCAGCTCGGCGAGCAGTGTTCGATGTCCGAGCGGCGCGCCGATGAAGCAACCCGTGATGTGGTGAACTGGCTCAAATGCGAGTTTATGAAGGATCGCGTCGGCGAAACCTTCCCGGGTGTGATTACGGCTGTGACGGGGTTCGGGCTGTTCGTCGAGCTGAAAGACATCTACGTCGAAGGCCTGGTGCACGTCACCGCCTTGCCAGGCGATTACTACCATTTCGACCCCGTCCATCACCGCCTGGCGGGCGAGCGCAGTGGTCGCAGTTTCCGCCTGGGCGATAGCGTTGAGGTCAAGGTCATGCGCGTCGATCTGGACGAGCGCAAGATCGACTTCGAATTGGCTGAAGGCAAAACGGCTATGCCGGCCGGTCAGCGTCGTGGTGGTTTTGAGTCGGCGGCAGGTAAAACAGGGCGTCGCGGCGAGCGCGCTGCGCCAGGTGATACCGATGTGGAAAAGAGCCGTGCGCTGAAAAAGTCGCTGCTCAGTGATTCGAAGAGCAAAGCCGGCAAAGGCGCGGCCAAGAGTGGGTCGTCCAAACCAGCCAGCAAGTCGGGCAAGTCTGGGGCGCACCGCAAGGGCGCTCCGGCTGGTGGGGCGCCGGCGTCCGGCGGCGCGCGCAAGCGTAAGGCGAAGTCATGAGTCAGTTGGAAAAGATCTATGGCGTGCATGCCGTAGAGGCATTACTGCGTCACCACCCTAAACGGGTCAAGCAGATTTGGCTGGCAGAAGGGCGTAATGACCCGCGGGTACAAGTGCTGCTGGCGCTGGCGGCGGATGCGCGGGTTGCTGTTGGTCAGTGTGAACGCCGCGAGATGGATGCCTGGGTTGAAGGGGTTCATCAGGGGGTGGTGGCTGATGTCAGTCCCAGTCAGGTGTGGGGCGAGGCGATGCTTGATGAGCTGCTCGATCGCACTGAGGGCGCGCCCTTGTTGCTGGTGCTCGACGGCGTGACCGATCCGCATAACCTCGGTGCTTGCCTGCGCACCGCGGATGCGGCTGGTGCGCTGGCGGTTATCGTGCCGAAGGACAAGTCCGCCACGCTCAATGCCACCGTGCGCAAGGTGGCCTGCGGCGCCGCCGAGGTGATCCCGCTGGTCGCGGTGACCAACCTGGCGCGCAGCCTGGAGAAACTCCAGCAGCGCGGGCTATGGGTTGTTGGCACGGCCGGTGAGGCTGAGATGGAGTTGTACGAGCATGATCTGACCGGGCCGACCGTGCTGATCATGGGTGCCGAAGGCAAAGGCATGCGCCGGCTGACCCGTGAGCACTGCGATTACCTGGTCAAGTTGCCGATGGCGGGCAGTGTCAGCAGTCTCAATGTGTCGGTTGCCACCGGTGTGTGCCTGTTCGAGGCATTGCGCCAGCGCAAGGCTGTCAGCAAGAAGTGAGTGTATGGCGGGCATCTGGCCGGTGCCCGCACTTGTTAAGCCTTCTCTGTTCCGTGCGCCCGCTGCGGATTGTTCAAATAATCACCAGTTCGCCTTGCGCGTGGCAGGGGGCTTCACTAGAATGTCGCCCCTTGCCGCGACGGCAGGCGCTTTTGCGCCTTTCTGTTTCAGCAAGACAAACAAGTGAAATTCACTCCTTGCCTGACCGCATTTGGCGGCAGGCTACAACCCGTAAGGAGCATTTATGCGTCATTACGAAATCATCTTTCTGGTTCACCCGGACCAGAGCGAGCAAGTCGGCGGCATGGTTGAGCGTTACACCAAGCTGATCGAAGAAGACGGCGGTAAGATTCACCGCCTGGAAGATTGGGGCCGTCGTCAGCTGGCTTACGCCATCAACAACGTCCACAAAGCTCACTACGTGATGCTGAACGTTGAGTGCACTGGCAAAGCCCTGGCTGAGCTGGAAGACAACTTCCGTTACAACGATGCCGTGATCCGTAACCTGGTCATCCGTCGCGACGAAGCCGTTACTGACCAGTCCGAGATGCTCAAGGCCGAAGAAAACCGCAGTGAGCGCCGTGAGCGTCGTGACCGTCCTGAAAGCGCCGATTCTGTTGATGGCGATGACAGCGACAACAACGACAGCGACAACGCTGACGAGTAATCCACGGATCTATTGAGGAGCCACTCTCATGGCACGTTTCTTCCGTCGTCGTAAATTCTGCCGTTTTACTGCAGAAGAAGTGAAAGAGATCGATTTCAAAGATCTCAACACGCTGAAAGCTTACATCTCGGAAACCGGCAAGATCGTTCCTAGCCGTATCACCGGTACTAAGGCTCGTTATCAGCGTCAGCTGGCTACCGCTATCAAGCGCGCCCGCTTCCTGGCCCTGCTGCCTTACACCGACAGCCACGGCCGCTGAGACCGGATGTTCGACAAGAAGTAAGGGATAGATCGCATGCGCGCCATAGCTGAATTCATTATGCGCGGCCGTATGCAGGCCACTCTTGTAGTGGTGGTTTCTGCGGCATTGCCGCTGTTGTTCTGGTTGAGTGCTGCCGCGGGAAGCCTGGTGCTTCTGCGGCGCGGTTGGAGTGATGCCGCTGGCATCCTCGCCTGGGCCCTGCTGCCGGCCATTGGCTGGTGGTATTTCGGTGAGCCGCGCACCCTGTTGGTGTTGCTCGGTGCGCTGGGATTGGCGTTGTTGTTACACGCCAACCTGTCCTGGAATCGTGTGCTGCTGTGCAGCGTGGCATTGGGCCTGGTGTACGGGTTGGTCTTGGGTGCGGTGTTCCGCGAACCCATCCAAGCAATGGCGCTTGAGCTGCAAAAGCTGATGCCGCAAATGCTTGATGGGGTTCACCAGCAGATGTCGGTGGATGAGCGAGCGCGCCTGGATAGCCTGATTGCACCGGTACTGACCGGATTGATCGCGGCGTTGTTGCAGGTAGTCAGCTTGTTGAGCCTGATGCTTGGGCGCTTCTGGCAGGCGCAGTTGTATAACCCGGGTGGTTTTGGCCGCGAGTTTCGCGCGCTACGCCTCCCGACCCCGCTGGCGATGTTGCTGCTGGTTGGCATGCTGTTGGGGCCCAATCTGGGTCCGCAAATGGCCATGCTGACCCCGTTATGCAGTGTGCCGTTGGCGTTTGCGGGCATCGCCTTGTTGCATGGGCTGGTGGCGCAAGGTCGGCTAGGTAAGTTCTGGCTGGTCGGGTTGTACATCACGTTGTTGCTGTTTATGCAGCTGACTTATCCGTTACTGGTGGTTTTGGCCATTGTCGACAGTCTGCTTGATTTTCGTGGTCGCTTTGAGCGCAAACAAGGCTCGGGTCCCGCGAACGGTGAAGGTTAAAAGTTAAGAGGTTATTACCAAATGGAACTGATCCTGCTGGAAAAAATCGCCAACCTGGGCAACCTGGGCGATAAAGTGAATGTTAAGGCCGGTTACGGTCGTAACTTCCTGCTGCCGCAAGGCAAAGCCACTGCCGCTACTCCTGCAAACGTTGCTGCGTTTGAAGCGCGTCGCGCCGAGCTGGAAAAACTGGCTGCCGAGAAGAAAGCTTACGCTGAATCCCGCGCTGCTCAGTTGGCTGAACTGGAAGTCACCATCACCGCTACCGCGGGCGATGAAGGCAAACTGTTCGGCTCCATCGGTACTCACGATATCGCTGAAGCCCTGACCGCCTCTGGCGTTGAAGTGGCCAAAGCTGAAGTGCGTCTGCCGAACGGCACCATTCGTCAACTCGGCGAATACGACGTAGCCGTGCACCTGCACAGCGACGTTGAAGCAACCGTTAAGGTTGTTGTTGTAGCCGCTTAACTGGCTGCTCAACGGGCTTGCACTTGAGTGCAGGCTCGCTAACATCGGGCACGGCATTGCGAAAGCGATGCCGTGCCCTTTGTTTTTCCAACACAGAATTCCTTGCCCGAGCCTTATGAACGACATCAGCCTGCCCGAACAGTACGACCTGCAAACCTCCGCCCTGAAGGTGCCTCCGCACTCGATCGAGGCGGAGCAAGCCGTACTGGGCGGCCTGATGCTCGACAACAACGCCTGGGAGCGGGTGCTCGATGCGGTGTCCGATGGCGACTTCTATCGGCATGACCACCGCCTGATCTTCCGTGCGATCTTCAAGCTGGCCGAGCGTAACCACCCCTTCGACGTGGTCACCGTGTCCGAACAGCTGGACCAGGAAGGCCAGCTGTCACAAGTCGGCGGCCTGGCCTACCTCGGCGAACTGGCGAAAAACACTCCGTCGGTGGCCAATATCAAGGCCTATGCGCAGATCATTCGTGAGCGCGCCACGCTGCGCCAGTTGATCGGCATCAGCGGTGAAATCGCCGACAGCGCCTATATGCCACAAGGCCGTACCGGTGCCGAAATTCTCGACGAGGCCGAGCGCCTGATCTTCCAGATTGCCGAGGCGCGGCCGAAGACCGGTGGGCCGGTGGGGATCAACGATATCCTGGTCAAGGCCATCGATCGCATCGACACCCTGTTCAATGCCGGCGACGCCATCACCGGTCTGTCCACCGGCTTTACCGACCTGGACAACCTGACCAGCGGCCTGCAGCCGGCTGACCTGATCATCGTTGCCGGCCGACCCTCGATGGGTAAGACCACCTTCGCCATGAACCTGGTGGAAAACGCGCTGATGCGCAGCGACAAGGTGGTGATGGTGTACTCCCTGGAGATGCCTTCCGACTCCATCGTCATGCGTATGCTCGCCTCGCTCGGGCGCATTGACCAGACCAAGGTGCGTGCCGGTCGCCTGGACGACGACGATTGGCCGCGCCTGACCAGCGCGGTCAACCTGCTCAATGACCGCAAGCTGTTTATCGACGATACCGCCGGTATCTCGCCTTCGGAAATGCGTGCGCGTACCCGCCGCCTGGCCCGCGAGCACGGCGAGATCGGCCTGATCATGGTCGACTACCTGCAGCTGATGCAGATTCCCGGCTCCAGCGGCGACAGCCGAGTCAACGAGATTTCCGAAATCTCCCGCTCGCTCAAAGCCCTGGCCAAGGAATTCAACTGCCCGGTGATTGCCCTGTCGCAGCTTAACCGTGGCCTGGAACAGCGCCCGAACAAGCGCCCGATCAACTCCGACTTGCGTGAGTCGGGTGCGATCGAGCAGGACGCCGATATCATCATGTTTGTTTACCGCGACGAGGTGTATCACCCCGAGACCGAGTACAAGGGCGTGGCTGAAGTCATTATCGGCAAGCAGCGTAACGGCCCGCTGGGTACGGCGCGGCTGGCGTTTCTCGGTAAGTTTTCGCGCTTTGAGAACCTTGCGCCGGGTAGCTATCAGTTCGAAGACGAGTGATCTGACGCGCGGGCTTCAGGCGTTTAGCTTTTGTACAGTGGTGCGGTGGCGTGTTCGCCCAGAAACGGTTTGAGGTAGTCCTCCAGGCGTTGGCCATCCACCGGCTCAAAGATTTCCGCGCGGTCCTGCAGCTGCTGCACGCGGTCGATGCGGAAGTTGCGGAAGTCGTTGCGCAGCTCACGCCAGCCGCACAGCGTCCAGGTTTGCCCCCAGAAAAACAGCCCCAGCGGCCAGATGCAGCGTTGGCTGGTTCTGCCGCGTTCATCGCGGTAACTGATCAGCAGCTTGTGGTGCTGGCGTATGGCCTGGCGCAACTGGCCGAGCCAGTGCACAGGGTACGGATTGGTTTCCGGGGCAAACAGCTGATTGCGATTGAACTCATCGCGCAGCTCGTTGGGCAGCACGCTGTGGATTTTCGCCAGTGCCGATTCGGCGGCTCGTTGCAGCTGTGGGTCCGCCCAGGCTTTGACCATGCGCGCGCCCACCAGCAGCGCCTCAATCTCCTCGCGCTCGAACATCAAGGGCGGCAAATCCATCGGTTGGCGCAGCACGTAGCCGACGCCGGCTTCACCTTCCAGCGGCACTCCGGAAAGGGAAAGGTCCTGGATATCGCGATAAATGGTGCGCACCGATACCTGCAGGCGCTCGGCCAGCCACTGGGCGGTGGTCAGGCGACGGCTGCGCAGGAACTGCACGATTTGAAACAGACGGTCGGCGCGTCTCATGTTGTCTCAGCTGTTCCGCTCTGGATGACCGGGCGCGCTGACGCACGCCCGGAGGGCTGGGCTTAGGACATGCTGTGCAGGCCCACTTCGTTACCTTCACTGTCTTTTATCACAGCGATAAAACCATGCGGCGCGATAGACATCTTGCTCTGGATAATCACGCCGCCTGCCGAAGGGACGCGGTTCACCACAGCATCCAGCTGGCCTTCGACGTTCAGGTAGATGCGGGTGCCGCCAATGCCACTTTGTTGCTCGGCAGACTCGCTCAGGCAACCGCCGACACCGCTTTCTAGTGCGTGGGGGAACAGTGCCATACGGCCACCCATGCCCTCCATTACCTCCAGCGGCGTAGCCAGGGCGCGTTCATAGAAGCCGCGGGCACGTTCGAAGTTGCTGACAAATAGTTCGAACCAGTTGATCGCATTCATTTTCTCTCTCCTTGAAGGTTGGGGTCGACAGGCTGCGGCAGTATCTGAGGGCGCGTTCTAGCCTGTGGAACCCACTCTAGGGGAGTGCTACTGACAGCTTATTGTCAGTAGCTTTCACGGCTGTGCAATTAAATTTGCGGCGCTAACTGCGGCGCCGCAGTGTGCTGAGCGACCTGACGCTTGCAGCTCGGGAGTCGGGGGTTAAGATGCTCGGCTTTAGCCTGCCGTGGAGCCCTGTCATGCGTCCTCTTGTTGCCACTGTTGATCTGTCAGCCATCGCCCATAACTACGCGCTGGCCAAACGTTGTGCGCCGGGCCGACAGGCATTTGCGGTGGTCAAGGCGAATGCCTACGGGCATGGCGTGCGTGAGGTGGTGACGGCCTTGCACGATGTTGCCGATGGCTTTGCCGTGGCCAGCCTGGAGGAAGCCGCCGAGGTGCGTGCGCTGCATGGTGAGGCAAGGATTCTGTTGCTCGAAGGCTGCTTCGAGGCGGCGGAGTATCAGTTTGCCGCGCAGCTGGGCCTGGATCTGGTGTTGCACAGCGAGCAGCAGGCGCAGCAGCTGCTCGCCGCTAATCTATCGCGCCCGCTGAATCTGTGGCTGAAGCTGGACAGCGGCATGCATCGCCTGGGCTTCAGCGCCGCTGCCGTGCGTGAATGGCATGGTCGTTTACAGGGCGCGGCGCAGCTGGCCGAGTTGAACCTGATCAGTCACTTTGCCTGTGCCGATGAGCGTGGCAGCGAGACCAGCGAACTGCAGCTTGAGCAGTTTCTCGATCTGCTGGATCTGGATTTTGCCCAGCGCTCGCTGGCCAACTCGGCGGCAATTCTGACCATCCCTGCTGCGCATATGGATTGGCTGCGGCCCGGCATCATGCTTTATGGCGCCACGCCTTTTGCTGAGCTGGGCGCCGCTGAGCTGGGCTTGCGCCCGGCGATGAGCCTGACCGCACAGCTGATTGCCTGCCGGGAGGTAGCAATCGGTGAAACGGTTGGCTATGGCGGCACCTGGCGAGCTGAGCGGCCGTCGCGTATCGGCACCGTGAGTTGCGGTTATGCCGATGGCTACCCGCGCCATGCTCCGATCGGTACGCCGGTTGTCGTCCGTGGCCAGCGGGTGACACTGGTCGGGCGGGTGTCGATGGATATGCTGACGGTCGATTTGACTGACGTGCCCGATGCTGCTGTAGGTGATGCGGTCGAGTTGTGGGGTACACAGTTGCCGGTGGATGAGGTGGCGCAGGCGGCCGGTACCATTGGTTATGAGCTGCTCAGCAAGGTCACTGCGCGGGTGCCACGGCGCTATCGCAGCAGCTGAGTCAAAGTAGGCCGCTGGGTACGCTGAGCACATCCAGGTGCAGGCGCGCACTGTTGCTCAATTCACCGCCCTCACCGCACACCGCCGAGCCTGAACGGCCGCGGGTTTTGACGCGGTAGAGCATCTCGTCGGCTGCCTTGTACAGCGCGGTAAAGGTGCCGGCGTGTTGTGGATACAGCGCCACACCAATGCTGATGGCCACGGTCAGCCGTGCGGCGCCGTACATCACCGGCTTGGCCAGCTCGGCGAGCAGGCGATTGGCAATTTCCCGCGCATGCTCTTCGGCATCGGCACCGCACACCAGTACGGCAAACTCGTCGCCGCCCAGGCGTGCCACGGCGTCGCCTGCGCGTACATGCTCACGCAGGCGCAGGGCGATCTGTTGCAGCATCAGGTCGCCGGCATCGTGGCCGTGCTTATCGTTGATCGGCTTGAAATGGTCGAGGTCGATCAGCAGCAGGGCAATCGCTTCGCTGTGCCGACGGGCGTTGGCCAGGGCGGTTTCGCAGCGTTCAACCAGGTAACGGCGGTTTGGCAGTTCAGTCAGCGGGTCGTGAAACGCCGCGTGCTGCAGCGCCTGCTCACGCTGGCGCAGGCGTTCATTGGTGGCGGCCAGTTCTGCGGTGCGCAGTTCAACCGAGTGCTGCAGTTCGGCGGCATTGGCCTGGGCCTGGGCCAGGCGTGCGGTTTTTTCACGGTCGGCCTGGAGAATCGCATCGGCCTTTTCCTGTTTGAGAATCTGGATGCGATAAGCCAGGGCGAAGGAGAACAGGATCGCCTCGGCCGCCACTGCCAGCGGGAACAGGTAAGCGGTGGACTCGCCCGGCTGCACCACGCCGGCGGCGCGCAGCACCAGAATCACAAAGCTCAGCAGCACGCTGCCGTAGCCCAGCAGGTAGAACAGCGCCGGGGTAAAGCCCTGTCTCCAGCGGATGACGGCACTGAGCAGCAGGGTAGGGACGGTGACAATCGGGATCAGCCCGATCAGCAGGCCGGTTTCACTGCGATAGCCGGCGAGGTTGACCGCCAGGGCCAGCAGGTAGACCACGATACAGCCGTTGAGGATGGTGTGGGCAATGCGCAGGGTGGTGCGGGTGGACAGCAGTGCCTGGGCAAAACGCAGGATGCCGAGGCTGACCAGAATGGGCGGGGTGATGCGATCCAGCCAGGCGGGCACCGGGTCGTCAGGCCAAAGGTACTGGAAGCCGTGGCCGCTCATGCTGGCAATACATACCAGTGAGGCCGCCATGGTCAGTACATACCAGAGGTACGCCGGGTCGCGCAGGGCCAGCAGGATAAACAGGTTGTACAGCAGCAGGGCGAGAATCACCCCGTAGATCAGACCGAGCACCAGATGCTCGCGCTTGGCCAGTTGCTCGAGGTCGTGCAGCTGCCAGATACGCAGCGGGAAGGAGTTGCCGGCCGGATCAAAGGTGCGCAGGTAAATGGTTTGCGCCTGCTCGCCGAGCGGTGGCAGGCGGAATAACGCGCGGCGGTAATCGTGGTCGCGGCCTTCGGCGAAACCGACGCGTTCACCGGCCTGGCGCAGTTGCCATTGGCCTGTGGCGCTAGGAAGGAATATTTGCAGGTCGAGCAGGGTGACCGCGCCGACTTCCAGCCACCATTGTGCGGGCGCGTCACTGCTGCGCTGCAGGCTGAGTTTGATCCACCAGGGGTTGCCGCTCTGACCCACGCTGGTGCGTCCGGCGGCGGGTTGAAAGCGGCTTTGCACGGCGGGGTCGGTCATGTCGGCAATGCTCAGTTGGCCGTCGACATCCTCCAGCAGTTCGATCTGCCGTTGAGCACGCTGCCACTACTTGGCGCACTCAGCAGCACCGGGTTGGCAAAGCTCGGGCCGCTAAACAGGCTCAGCAATAGCAGGATGGATAAGGTGAGGCGCTGCACTGCGGACTTCCTGATGTCGAGTGGCGTTTGCGCGAGTATAGGCGCAGCTGTGTGATCGTTCACAGAAGTTGCCGGCACGACATTGGTTTGGTGATAACTGTGCTGTGAGCGTTGATCGCTGCCTTCGTGTAATCAGCCCAAGCCACTGGGTACATTCAGCACATCCAGTTGCAGGCGCGCGCTGCTGCTCAGCTCGCCGTTCTCCCCGCAAACGGCCGAGCCTGAACGACCGCGGCTCTTGACCTTGTAGAGCATTTCGTCGGCGGCCTTGTACAGCGTGGTGAAGTTGCTGGCGTGACGCGGATACAGCGCCACGCCGATGCTGATGGTTACGGTGAGGCGGTCGGCACCGTAGGCCACCGGCTTGGCCAGCTCGTCCAGCAGGCGGCGGGCGATATCGCGGGCATGCTGTTCGGCGTCCTCGCCGCAGATCAGTACGGCAAATTCATCGCCACCCAGGCGCGCCACCGCATCACCCGAGCGTACGTGCTCGCGCAGACGTTGAGCGATGCTTTGCAGCATGAGGTCGCCGGCATCGTGGCCGTATTTGTCGTTGATCGGTTTGAAATGGTCGAGGTCAATCAGCAGCAGAGCCGTGGCTTCATTGTGCCGACGGGCATTGGCCAGCGCCGCTTCGCAGCGCTCGACCAGAAAACGTCGATTGGGCAGCTCGGTCAGCGGGTCGTGGAAGGCGACGTGCTGGAGCTCGCGCTCGCGTTCGCAGAGTTGCTGGTTGGCCTGCGCCAGTTCGGCAGTACGCAGTTTGACCGCACTTTGCAGTTCATCGGCGCTGCCTTGCATCTGCGCCAGACGTGCCGTTTTTTCGCGATCGGCCTGTTCCAGGGCTTCGGCTTTTTCCTGCTTGAGCGTTTGGATACGGTACGCCAGGGCGAAGGAGAACAGGATCGACTCGGCTGCCACTGACAGCGGGAATACATAAGCATTCCAGGTGGCCGGCTGTACCAGGCCGGTGGCGCGCATCAGCGCCAGACTGATGCTGCCGAGAATCAGGCCATAGCCAAAGAGATAGAGCAGGGCCGGGAAGTAACCCTGGCGCCAGCGAATCAGGGCCGAGCCCAGCGCTGCAGGGATGCTGGTCAGCGATAGCAGGGCAATGATCCAGGCAGCGGTATGGCGTTGTCCCAGGCCCTCCAGGGCGACTGCAATCACATAGCAGATGCAGGCCAGGCTCAGCAGATGATGAGCCCAGCGCACATGGGTGCGAGTTTGCATCAGGCATTGAGTAAAGCGGCAGGCGCAGAAGCCCCACAGCGATGGCAGGGTGACACGGTCCAGCCAGAAGGGCACAGGATTGTTTGGCCACAGGTACTGAAAACCATGGCCGCTCATGCTGAGGATCATCAGCAGCGCGCCGGCGGTGGTCAGCACGTACCAGAAATAGGCCGAGTCGCGCAGGCTGAAGAAGATAAACAGGTTGTACAGCAGCAGTGCGGCGATGATGCCGTAGACCACGCCAAGTGCGAGGTTCTCTTCTGCGGCGCCTTGGATCAGCTGATCCAGCTGCCAGGCGCGCATCGGGAACGAGTTGCCGGCCGGGTCATAGCTGCGCAGATAAAAGGTCAGCGGTTGTGGGCTCAGCTCCGGCAGCTTGAACAGCATGTGGCGGAATTCGTGATCGCGGCCTTCTTTATGGTTGACCAGCTCGCCGGATTGTCGCTCCTGCCAGCGGCCATTCTGCCCAGGCAGGTACAGGCGCAGGTCGAGCTGGGTGACCGAACTGACTTCCAGCCACCACTGGCTGGGGGCATCGCTAGTGCGCTGCAGGGTAACCTTGATCCACCAGGGGTTAAGACTCTGGCCTACGCTGGCGCGGCCATTGGCCGGCTGGAAGCGGCTCTGAATGGCCGGGTCGGCCATATCGGCAATGGTCAGTTGTGCGCTGCTGTCTTCCAGCAGTTCGAAGTCGGTGTTCAGGGAAATGCCACTGCTGGTGGGCGTGAGAGTGATGGCTGCACTCGAAAGGCCAGGCAGCAGGGCTAGGCTCAGCATGATTAGGATGGAAAAAGCTAAGCGTTGCAGCACGTTCACCCCTTGTCCCGGCTATTGGCGGCCGATGTTATGCGCTGGAGTATAGCCGTAAGCCACTACAGGAAGACTACAAGCTGTAGGGGATTTTACGCGCTTAATCCGAGTGTCTGAGTCGGGTTTGGTTAAAATTTGTGCTATATTCCGCGCCCGCGATTTTCCATCCCTGTTCGCCAACACCGGTCACTTTTCATGCCCATGCAAGCCGCCAAGCCGTTATTCGATTATCCAAAGTACTGGGCCGAGTGTTTCGGGCCGGCGCCTTTCCTGCCGATGAGCCGGGAAGAGATGGATCAGCTTGGCTGGGACAGTTGCGATATCATCATTGTCACCGGTGATGCTTATGTGGATCACCCCTCGTTCGGCATGGCGATTATTGGCCGCCTGCTGGAGTCGCAAGGCTTTCGCGTGGGCATCATTGCCCAGCCGAACTGGCAGTCGAAAGACGATTTCATGAAGCTCGGCGAGCCGAACCTGTTCTTCGGCGTCGCGGCCGGCAACATGGACTCGATGATCAACCGCTACACCGCCGACAAGAAAATCCGCTCCGACGACGCCTACACCCCTGGCGGCCTTGCCGGCAAGCGCCCGGACCGCGCCAGCCTGGTGTACAGCCAGCGCTGCAAAGAAGCCTACAAACACGTGCCGATCGTGCTCGGCGGTATCGAGGCCTCGCTGCGCCGTATTGCGCACTACGACTACTGGCAAGATCGCGTGCGCAACTCGATCCTGATCGACGCCAGCGCCGATATCCTGCTGTATGGCAACGCCGAGCGCGCCATCGTCGAAGTGGCCCAGCGCCTGTCCTATGGCCACAAGATCGAAGACATTACCGACGTGCGCGGCACCGCGTTTATCCGCCGCGACACGCCGCAGGGCTGGTACGAAGTGGACTCCACCCGTATCGACCGTCCGGGCAAGATCGACAAGATCATCAACCCGTACGTGAATACTCAGGACACCGCGGCCTGCGCCATCGAGCAGGAGAAAGGTGCGGCCGGCTCAGGCCCGCAAGAAGATCCGAACGAACCGAAGGTCGTGCAGATTCTTGCCAGCCCCCGGATGACCCGCGACAAGACGGTGATCCGCCTGCCGTCGATGGAAAAGGTGCGTAACGACCCGGTGCTCTACGCCCACGCCAACCGCGTGCTGCACCTGGAAACCAATCCGGGTAACGCCCGTGCGCTGGTGCAGAAACATGGTGAGGTGGATGTGTGGTTCAACCCGCCACCCATCCCGATGACCACCGAGGAAATGGACTACGTGTTCGGCATGCCCTATCAGCGCATTCCGCACCCGGCCTATGGCAAGGAGAAGATCCCGGCCTACGAGATGATCCGCTTCTCGGTGAACATCATGCGTGGCTGTTTTGGCGGCTGTACCTTCTGCTCCATTACGGAACATGAGGGGCGGATCATCCAGAACCGTTCGGAAGAGTCGATCATCCGCGAGATCGAAGAGATCCGCGACAAGGTGCCGGGCTTTACCGGGGTGATTTCCGACCTTGGCGGGCCGACCGCAAACATGTACCGCATCGCCTGCAAGAGCCCGGAAATCGAATCCGCGTGCCGCAAGCCGTCCTGCGTGTTCCCCGGTATCTGCCCGAACCTGAATACCGATCACTCCAGCCTGATCCAGCTGTACCGCAGTGCGCGTGCTCTGCCGGGGGTGAAGAAGATCCTCATCGCCTCGGGGCTGCGCTACGACCTCGCCGTCGAGTCGCCGGAGTATGTCAAGGAGCTGGTCACCCACCACGTCGGCGGCTACCTGAAGATCGCCCCGGAGCACACCGAGGAAGGCCCGCTGAATCAGATGATGAAGCCGGGCATAGGCAGCTACGACAAGTTCAAGCGCATGTTCGAGAAGTACTCGAAAGAGGCGGGCAAAGAGCAGTACCTGATCCCATACTTTATCGCAGCGCACCCTGGCACCACCGACGAGGACATGATGAACCTGGCGCTGTGGCTCAAGGGCAACGGCTTCCGCGCCGACCAGGTGCAGGCGTTCTACCCCTCGCCGATGGCCACCGCCACGGCCATGTACCACTCGGGCAAGAACCCGCTGCGCAAGGTCAGCTACAAGAGCGACGGCGTGACCATCGTCAAGAGTGAAGAACAGCGTCGGCTGCACAAGGCCTTCCTGCGTTACCACGACCCGAAAGGCTGGCCGATGCTGCGTGAAGCGCTGTTGCGCATGGGCCGTGGCGATCTGATCGGGCCGGGCAAGAATCAGCTGATCCCGCTGCATCAGCCCGCCACCGACAGCTACCAGAGCGCACGCCGCAAGAATTCGACGCCGGCTGGTAGCCACAAAGTCGCCAAGGACACCAGCAAGAGCAAGCCGATGCTGACCCAGCACACCGGCTTGCCACCACGCGATACCGGTGCGGCCGGTGGTAGCCCCTGGGACAAGCGCGAGAAGGCCAAGGCCGCGGCGCAGGCGCGTAACCAGCAGGCGGCGAAGGAGCGTGCCGATGCCGCTAAAGGTAAAGGCAAGAAGCCGCCGAAGAAGCCGGTGGTGCCGCGCTGATTCTGCAGCCATAAAAACGCCAGCGTTGAGCTGGCGTTTTTTATTCTGGCGTTTGCGGTTTTGTCGCGGCTAAAGCGGAACGCCGCCCGGCCCTCCCGCAATCACTGCAAGCTAGGTGGGAGGGGCTTTAGCCGCGAGCTGTTGCAGTGTTTAGCCGTAACGCTTGTGCGCCTCGATGGCCAGGCCGCTGCCGATGCTGCCGAAGGTGTTGCCTTCCACATGCTGGGCATTCGGCAGCATTGCCGCGACGCTCTGGCGCAGTGCCGGAATACCGCTGGAGCCGCCGGTAAAAAACACCGTATCGACCTGCTCAACACTGACGCCGGCATCGCCGAGCAGTTGGGTGACGCTGGCACGCACGCGCTCCAGCAGCGGTTCGATGGCATCCTCAAACAGTGTGCGGGTCAGCTCGGCGACCAGGCCATCTTCCAGGCGGCTGAGGTCGATGGGGCGGGCATCCTGTTCGGTCAGGGCGATCTTGCTTTCTTCCACCTGCATGGCCAGCCAGTGGCCGTCGCGGCGCTCGATCAGCTGGAACAGGCGGTCGATGCCGGTAGGGTCGACGATGTCGTAGCGCATGCTCTGCAGTTGGCGCTGCGACTGCGCCGAGTACACCGCGTTGATGGTGTGCCAGGTGGCCAGGTTGAGGTGGGTGCTGGTGGGCATCGGTGCATCGCTCTTCATCCGGCTGCCGTAACCGAACAGCGGCATCACCCCGGCCAGGGACAGTTGCTTGTCGAAGTCGGTACCGCCGATATGTACGCCGCCGGTGGCGAGGATGTCGCTGTGACGATCCGCCACTGCGCGGCGTTCGGGCGCCAGGCGCACCAGGGAGAAGTCCGAGGTACCACCGCCGATATCGACGATCAGCACCAGCTCTTCGCGGCTGATGCCCGACTCATAGTCGAAGGCTGCGGCGATGGGCTCGTACTGGAACGACACGTCCTTGAAACCGAGGCTGTGCGCCACGGCCACCAGGGTGTTCTGTGCTTCCAGGTCGGCCACCGGGTCATCGTCGACGAAGAACACCGGGCGGCCCAGCACCACTTCTTCAAAGGGACGGCCGGCAGTGGCCTCGGCGCGGTTTTTCAGCTCACCGATAAAAAAACCGAGCAGGTCTTTAAACGGCAGGGCGCTGCCCAAGACCGTGGTTTCGCTTTTCAGCAGTTTGCTGCCCAGCAGGCTTTTCAGCGAGCGCATCAGCCGGCCTTCGTAGCCTTCCAGGTATTCCTGCAACGCCAGGCGGCCGTACACCGGGCGACGTTCTTCGAGGTTGAAGAACACCACCGAGGGCAGGGTGATCTTGCCGTCTTCCAGGGGAATCAGGGTTTCGGCGTCGGGGCGCAGCCAGCCGACGGTGGAGTTGGAGGTGCCGAAGTCGATGCCGCAGGCGCGGGCGGGTGTAGAGAGAGTCATGCGGCGCGCTGTTCCTGAATAAGTACCGGGAGGTTTCTGGGCATCCTGTCACGACAGCTGGCCAGTGGCTGTCGTGAAGGGGCCGCAAAAACGGCCGCGCATTCTATGCGAGTG
This sequence comes from Pseudomonas anguilliseptica, assembly GCF_900105355.1. Classification (NCBI taxonomy): domain Bacteria; kingdom Pseudomonadati; phylum Pseudomonadota; class Gammaproteobacteria; order Pseudomonadales; family Pseudomonadaceae; genus Pseudomonas; species Pseudomonas anguilliseptica. Next base: position 719,417 of record NZ_FNSC01000001.1, on the reverse strand, counting down.
TGCGGCGCAATGCTGCCCCCGGTTATCCGGTGTGTGCGACTCAGGGCAAGGGCGGGTTGTCAGGGTTGGTGCGGCGGCTCTGCCACTGCGTCCACTCGAAGCCCAGTACCACCAGCAGCGACAGGGCGAACGGCAACAGCAGGTAGAAGTAGCGGAACACGATCAGCGCGGCGAGAACGTCCGCCGCTGGCAGCTCGGGCATCGCCGCGAGGAAGGTCACTTCCAGCACACCCAGGCCGCCGGGGGCGTGAGACAGCAGCGCCAGCGAGAACGAGGCGAGGAATACGCCGAACACCACTAGATAGCCTGGGTTGTTCTCCGCTGGCAGGGCGAAGTAGATGATCGCTGCCGCGCAAGCCAGCTCCAGTGGGCCGGCCAGCAACTGGCGGCCGACAATCCCCAGGCGTGGGTATTCGAGATGCAGCTTGCCCCAGTGCCAGGGCTTGAAGTGCCGCCAGGAACCGAGCACATAGAGCGCGACCAACAGCAGCAGGAGCACGCCGATGATTTCGGACACCAGCGGCGTGACTTTCGCCACGCGGTGGATCAGATCCGGCTCCAGCACCAGTACGCAGCCGCTGGCGAGGATGGTGCCGAGGGCGAAGGTAAAGGAGCAGAAGACGATCAGAATGCCGATTTCCTGCGGCGTCATGCCTTTGGTGCGGTAAGCGCGGTAACGCACCAGGGCGCCGGAGAACACTGAGGCGCCGATGTTGTGGGCCAGCGCATAGGTAGTGAAGGAGCACAGACTGATAAAGCGCCAGGAAATCTTTTTGCCCAGGTGAGCGAGGGCGATGCGGTCGTACCAGGCCAGGGCGCTATAGGCGCTATAGGCGCCAAGGGTGGCTGCTGCGGCCAGCAGCCAATCCAGGCGTGGAATGGCGCGCAGGCTGTCGGCGATTTCATTCAGGGAGATAGTGCGCACTTGGTGATAGAGCAAGTAGCACGACAGCAGCACGGCGCCGAGCCCCACCAGGGTCCAGACCAGATCGCTCCTTTTCATCACGGATGCAGCTCCACTGAGATCACTTCCTCGCACGCGCCTGTGCGAAGGCTGCGCAGTATCACGGAGGCATGGCCGATGCTCAACCTCGGACTTGCCGTTGGCGTTACGGCGTGTGTCGCGCGTGGTGTAACTCAGCTCCAGCCGAGGGTCAGGGCTGCCAATACAGCATAGCGGGCGGTTTTCGCCAGGCTGACGATCAGCAGGAAAAACCACAGGCGTTCGCGCATCACCCCGGCCACCAGGGTCAGCGGGTCGCCGATGATCGGCATCCAGCTCAGCAGCAGTGACCAGCGACCATACCGTGCGTAGCCGCGCTGTGCCTGCTGCAGGCGTGCTTCGCTGACGGGGAACCAGGACTTATGGCGAAAGTGTTCCAGGTAGCGGCCGAGCAGCCAGTTGAGCAGTGAGCCGAGGATATTGCCGACGCTGGCCACCGCCAGCAGCGCCCAGGGTGAATAGGCGCTGCTGAGTAGCAGCGCCACCAGCACGCTTTCCGATTGCAGCGGCAGCAGGGTGGCGGCGCCAAGGGCCGAAACAAACAGGCCGAGGTAGGCGGAAAACGTCAACACCCTTGGTACGCCAGGCAGCGTTGTTTAAGACTGTTTTTCCTGCTCGGCATTGGCCATCACGTCTTCCAGCTTGAGGCCGGTAAGCCCGTGAATGGTGCGCCAGAGGTAATAGAAGATGGCCATCAGCATGATCATCGAGGGGATCGCGATCATCGGATAGCTGAGCAGGTTCATCCGCCCCAGCTCTTCGTTGAAGGCTTCGCTACCAGCCGGGCTGATCACGATCCACTTGGCCAACACGTAGTTCATCGCCGAGGAAAAGAAGAAGGTGCCGCTCAGCCAGTAGGTGGCCCTGAGCAAGCGCGCTTCGAAGCGCTCGGTATTGCCGGCCTGCTCCAGGCGCTCATGGATTTTGTCGACGTTGAGCACGGTCTTGTTGAACAGCATGGTGCGAATCAGCGGGAAGCGGGTGCGGGTTGATACCAGCACGGCAATACCGATGATGCCGGGGATCGCCGCTTCCTTGATCGCCAGCCATTGGTTGTCCAGCTTGAGCAGGCCAATGCCGCCGGTAAGCAGCACACTGATCAGGCCGAGCAGCGCGATAAAGTTGAATTTGCGGTACTTGAGCAGCTCGAAACTGCCCCAGCCCAGCGGGAAGGCCAGCGCCAGTATCAGCGCGCCGTCGGCACCCAGTCGGCTCTCGCCACTGAGTTTCATCAGAATCAGGGAGGGAATCAGGATACTGACCAGCAAATCGATCAGCGGGCGGGGTTTGTGCGTGGCCTGAGTGCTTTGCGTGGTATCGGTCATGTCATTCAAAGTGCAGGAAAGAGACGCGATGATGGCCTGCTTGAGCGGCGGCTACCAGCCCAGCCGTCGCCTGGAGTGTGAAAAAGTGTGAGGGGCAGGTGTGTAACACGGTTTTCTGGCGGATGACCGCTAGTCCCATGCCCGGCGAGGCTAATGGCCTGATGCTAGAGTGATATCAGTAACTCTACGGTGACGCCTGAGCGCTGTTAGGTGTGGTGCACGAATGTTGTGCATAGCGTCGCCAGGTTTTGGGAGTGATGCTGATGTACTGCCGATGCCAAGCGAACTATGTGCTGCTATTCGTTGTGTTGACCAGTTGGACTACTCAAGCGTTGGCAAAGGACTGTATCGGTGTGGTGGCGGCGGGAGCCACGCCCTTCTGGGTGCAGGTGGAGGCGGGCGCGCGACAGGCGGGTCAAGCGCTTGATCTGGACGTGCATTTCCGCGGGCCCAGCCGCGAGGGACGGGTGGAAACCCAGCTGCAGATGATCAATTGGGTGTTGGAATATGGCTGCAAGGCGCTGGTTATCGCCCCCAGCGGCCCCGAGATCGCCCCACGTGTGCAGCAATTGGCGGGCAGTGGCATCAATACCGTGTATTTCGACCGTGATCTGCCCGGAAGTGCAGTGCGCGGTGTGGTCTCCACTGATAATTTCCTCGCCGGCGTGCAGGCCGGGCAGGCCCTGGCTGTGGCGCTCGGCGGGCAGGGCAAGGTCGCGTTGTTGCGCCTGAAGGCCGGCGTGCTCTCGACCAGCGAGCGTGAGCGTGGCTTTCGCCAGGGCGCGGAGCAGGGTGGCCTGAGTATCCTGGTCGATACCTTTATTGGCGACGACAGCCAGGCGGCGGTGGATGCCTTGCGTGAGCAGTTGCCGCAACTGGCTGGGGTGTTCACCCCCAACAGCACCAGCTCACGTGCCGCTCTGGCGGCACTGCGCCGACTCGGCAAGGCGGGTGAGCTCGTTCATATCGGTTTCGATGGTGATCCTCTGTTGATTGAAGCGCTGAGCAAGGGCGAGATCCATAGCCTGATGATCCAGCAAGCCCATGCCATCGGTTATCAGTCCGTGCAATTGGCCGCACAAAGCCTGCGTGGCGAACTTGCGCCGCAGCCGGTGAATATCGCGCTGCAGGTGCAGCAGGTAAATCGCGAGAACCTGGCGCAATGGCAGCGGGCCCGCGAGTTTGAACTTTCCGGTAATCCCTAAGCTCGCGCTGATTTGCCGCAGAACGTTGCTGGTTGCTGAACCAATGGCTGTTTATCATTCTGCTTTTCGGCCCATTGTTTGTGTGTTTGCAGGTGTTGCCCAATGTGGTTGAAGTCCTGGTTTGTTGTGTTGTTGCTTGGCTGCTGTACATCTGCGCAGGCTGCCGAGTTGCGCCTGTATACCGAGGAGTACCGGCCGCTGAGCTATATCGAAGATGGCAGGCTGACTGGTATGGCCGTGGAAGTGGTCGAGCTGCTGATTCAGCGTACCGGACAGGACACCCGCATCGAACTGGTGCCCTGGACCCGCGGTTACCATCAGGTGCAGCGCGAGGCCAACAGCGGCTTGTTCTCCACGGTACGCACCGCACGGCGCGAGGCACTGTTCCAGTGGGTCGGGCCGATTGCCCGGGGGTATACCAGCTTCTATGCGCGACGCGGCGCCGGGTTGAATGTGCGCACGCTGCAGGAGTCGGGCGCTTCAACACCCTCGCGGTGCCCAAGCAGTGGTACTCCTATGAGTACCTCAGCGACCGTGGTATGAAAAACCTCTACGGAGTGCCAACGCCCCAGCACATGATGAAAATGTTCAAGTACGGCCGTATCGAGCTGTTGGTGGCGAATAACCTGGCACTGGATGACATGCTTTCGCAGCAAGGCATGCGCCGTGATGAGGTGGAATTGCAGTTCACCTTTATGGGGGACAACTCCTATATCGCCTTTTCGAACAACACCGACCCTGCTCTGGTCCGGCAATGGCAGCTGGCCCTTGATGAGTTGCTGCGCGACGGCAGCCTGGAGCGGATTCATAAACGCTGGTTTACCCAGCCGTTCAGCCTGCCGACCGCACCTTCCTTGCCATAACGCGACTTGCCCGGCTATGAGCTAGGCTGAAGTCAGTACCGGGAGAACCCACTTTGCTCAAACCATGCTGCGCGCTGATGATCTGGCTACTGCTCTGTCTGGTCGGGTCCGTGCGTGCCGAGTTGTATCTGCTTACCGAGGAAGCGCCGCCGACCAGCTTTAGCCGTGATGGCGAGTTGCACGGCCTGGCCGTAGAAGTGGTGCGTGCGCTGATCGAGCGTACCGGCGACCCCGGCAAGATCGAGCTGTTGCCCTGGACGCGCGGCTACCACCTGGCTCAGCAGGAGCCGAATACGGCAATTTTCTCCACCGTGCGTACGCCGGAGCGTGAGAGCAAGTTTCAATGGGTCGGCCCGCTGCTGATTGGCACCACCAGCTTCTACTCGCTGAAATCGCGCAATCTGCGTTTCGACAACCTGCAGCAAGCCGCCGAGAGCGGGCCGCTGGCCGTGCCGAAACAGTGGTACACCTTTGAAACCCTCAGCGCGCGTGGTTTCAAGAATCTCTACGGGGTTCCCAGCTCGAAGAATATGGTGACCATGCTCAAACATGAGCGGGTGCAGTTGATCGCCACTGAAGACCTGACTCTCAAGGACGAACTGGCCAGCGGCGGTTTGCGCCCGGACCAGGTGCAGGCGCACTTGCCCTTTATGCGGTCGGCTTACTACATAGCCTTCTCCCCGCAGACCGATAAGGCGCTGGTCGAACGCTGGCGGCGCGCCCTCGATGCCATGCATGAGGACGGCAGCTTCGCGCAGATATTCCGCCGCTGGCTGCCGCATGCCGAGTTACCGACGGCCACTGAATAGCCCGCTGCTCTGCAATGCGCGGCCTGCTAACCTGACGCCTGCTATGTCGATCTGACTTCGTTGAGCCCACCTATGCCGCCCCCACGTCCTGCCTTGCCTGATTTTGCTGCGCGCGCCCAGTTGTTCGGCCATCTGGCGGCTATGGAAAAAGCCGGTGTGCCAGTCGAGCGGGCGCTGCTCAGCCTGCAAGTGCCAGCGCGCGCCAGGGCTGCGCTGGCCAGCCTGCAAGCTCATATCGCCGGCGGTAGTGATATGGCCAGTGCCGGGCTGCGCAGTGGCTTGTTCGCTCCGCTGGACAGCACCTTGCTGCATGCCGCTCAGACCAGCGGCTGCCTGGCGGCGGTTTATCAGCGCTTGGCCGAGCGTTACAACCACCGGGCGCAACAGGCCGCCGCCGTGAAGTCACGCTTGCTGTTGCCGGCAGCCGTGTTGGTGCTGGCGCTGTTTATCCAGCCGCTGCCCGCATTGGTCGGCGGCCAGCTGAGCATCGCCGGTTATCTGTGGGGTGTGCTCTGGCCGTTGCTGGTGCTGGGCACGCTCTATGGCCTGGGTCGTGGGTTTTACCTGCGTCGTGAGCGCGCGCCTGCTGGTGAGGCTTCGCCGTTCGATGGCCTGTTGGCGAATGTGCCGATTCTCGGTCCCGCGTTGCTGCGGCGTAATCTGCGCGACTTTTTCGACAGCCTGGGGCTGATGCTGGAGGCTGGCATGCCCATGCTCGAAGCCCTGCCCAAGGCCTGCGCGGTGATCCGCCATGCGCCGTTGCGCAACCGCTTCAGCGGTGTGCAGTTGGCTGTGCAGCGCGGGCAAAACCTGGCGCAGGCGTTGGCCAGTGTGGATTTCCCCGGGCAAGGGTTGGCCCTTGGGCTGATTCGTACGGGGGAGGCCAGTGGCGCCTTACCGGCCAGCCTGCTCAACTATGCCGAGGTGGAAACCCAGAAGCTGGATAGCCTGACCGAACAGCTGGCCACCTGGCTACCACGCGTGCTGTATGCCGGGGTGATGCTGTGGATGGCCTATGGGCTGCTCACCGGTGGCGGCTTTGGTCCACGCTTGCCTGCGGACTTGGGTTAGTGCGCGGCGGGTGAGCTGAAAGGCGGGCGCAAGGTTACTGGTCGACTATGTAGTTTTACTACATGACGGTTTTTGTAGTTTTGCTACATAATCCCTTGCTCAGAATTGACCATGACCGATGGTGCACCCCATGCAAAGAGCCTCGCATTACGACCTTCGCGCGCAATTTCGTGCGCTTCTTGCTTCGAATAGCTGCTATCACACCGCTTCTGTGTTCGACCCTATGGCTGCTCGAATTGCCGCTGACCTGGGCTTTGAAGTGGGCATTCTGGGTGGTTCTGTAGCTTCACTACAAGTATTGGCCGCACCGGATTTCGCCCTGATCACCCTCAGTGAGTTTGTCGAGCAGGCCACGCGGATTGGCCGCGTTAGCCGCCTGCCGGTCATAGCCGATGCTGACCACGGCTATGGCAATGCGCTCAACGTAATGCGCACCGTGGTGGAACTGGAGCGCGCCGGTATTGCTGCGCTGACCATCGAAGACACGCTGCTGCCGGCGCAACTCGGCCGCAAATCGACCGACCTGATCAGCATCGACGAAGGTGTCGGCAAAATCCGCGCGGCCCTGGAGGCACGGGTTGATCCAGACCTGGCGATCATCGCTCGCACCCATGCCGGCGTGCTGGATGTCAGTGAGGTGGTTCGCCGTACCCAGGCCTATCAGGCGGCCGGCGCTGATGCCATCTGCCTGGTTGGGGTCGAGGATTTTGCCCACCTGGAGCAGATCGCCGCAGCCCTGAGTATTCCGCTGATGCTGGTCACCTATGGCAACCCCAAGCTGCGTGACAACGCCCGTCTGGCCAGCCTCGGCGTGCGCATTGTGGTCAACGGCCATGCGGCTTACTTCGCGGCGATCAAGGCCACTTACGACTGTCTGCGTGAGCAGCGCGGCGTCGATGCCTGCGACCTCAGTGCCACCGAGTTGACCCACACCTACACCCAACCCGAGGACTATATCGTCTGGGCGCGCGAGTTTATGGAGGTCAAGGAGTAGGGCGACCGCGTGCGCTTGAGATTCGCCCGCAGACGGCGCATATCTAGAGGTATACACAGCGGAGGACAATTGCGATGGCCGGTGGTTGGGCAACTGACGGGGCGGTACAGGAGCAGATCGACAGCAGCATCGAGGACGCCATCCAGCGTGCTCGCAGCCAACTGCCGAAAGGCGAGAGCCTGAGCCACTGCGAGGAGTGCGACGCGGTGATTCCTGAGGCGCGGCGCAACTCCATACCCGGCGTGCCCCTGTGCGTTGCCTGCCAGACCGAGCACGACAAGGAGCAGGCCAGATTCAGCGGCTATAACCGCCGGGGCAGTAAGGACAGTCAGCTGCGCTGAGGGTGTCTGGCTCTTGTTGGGTTTCACCGCTTCGCGGCTTAACTGCAACCTACGGGTGACTATGTAGGTTGCGGTTGAGCGTAGCGAAGCCCAACAGGTACTTGGCATGTCTCGTTGGGCTTTGTCGCTTCGCTCCTCAACCCAACCTACGGAGTTCCGCTCCAGTCTGCTGGCAGCAGGCCTTGGCGCACGTAGCGGTGAATGGATGAATATGGCCAGTCAATTGGCTGCTGGGCATGGCCGTGCTTGACCGGGTTGAAGTGGATGTAGTCGATATGCCGCTGCAAGTCATGCTCATCGCGAATGCAATGCTCCCAATAGCGCCGCTGCCAGATGCCTCGCTCTCTTTTGAGATGACGCGAAAGCGAAACGCATTCGCCTCGTTCTATCTGACGGCTGAAACCTGGTTTGATCAGGGCCCATCTAGTTGGGTAATCCAGATCGTCTTTCGGTAGTTGCCAGATGCAATGTAGATGGTCGGGTAACACCACCATTGCCAGAATATCGAATGGATTGCTGGTGCGAACGCGGCGAATGCTTTGGCGCAGTGGCTCGATATGGTCGGTCAGCAATGTTTGGCTGCGATCAGCGAGCGTGACCGTAAAGAAGTAGGTGCCGCCTGGCACCCAGGCGCGTCGATAACGCATATTCACCGTCCTTGGTGAGTGCAATATGTTTCGAGTGTAGATCAGGGGGCTGGGTGTTGGGCTTCTCCGCTGCGCGGCTCAACCGCAACCTACGGGTTTCTATGCAGGTTGCGGTTGAGCGCAGCGAAGCCCAACACCTGGATCAGAACAGGAAATAGCGCTGCGCCATTGGCAGCACCTCGGCCGGCTCGCACCAGAGCAGCTGGCCATCGGCTTTGACCTGATAATTCTGCGGGTCCACTTCGATAGTCGGTAGGTAGTCGTTGTGGATCAGATCGCTCTTCTGCACCGAGCGGCAGCCTTTGACCACGCCGATCTTCTTCTTCAGGCCCAGCTGCTCGGGTACACCTGCATCAAACGCGGCCTGGCTGATAAAGGTGATGCTGGTGGCATGCCGACTGCCGCCGTAGCTGGCGAACATCGGGCGGTAGTGCACTGGCTGTGGCGTTGGGATCGAGGCATTGGCGTCGCCCATCAGGCTGGCGGCAATCGCCCCGCCTTTCAAAATCAGCGTCGGCTTGACCCCAAAGAACGCCGGGCGCCAGAGCACCAGATCGGCCCACTTGCCCACTTCAATCGAACCCACTTCATGGCTGATGCCGTGGGTGATCGCCGGGTTGATGGTGTATTTGGCGATATAGCGTTTGACCCGGAAGTTGCTGTTGCCCGGGCCGTCGCCGTCCAGCGGGCCGCGCTGCTTGTGCATCTTGTCTGCGGTCTGCCAGGTGCGCGTGATCACCTCGCCAACCCGGCCCATGGCCTGGCTGTCGGAGCTGATCATGCTGAACGCGCCGAGGTCATGCAGGATGTCTTCGGCGGCGATGGTTTCGCGGCGAATCCGTGACTCGGCGAAGGCCACGTCCTCGGCGATGCTCGGGTCGAGGTGGTGGCAGACCATCAGCATGTCCAGGTGTTCATCGATGGTGTTCTTGGTGAACGGTCGGGTCGGATTGGTCGAGCTGGGCAGCACATTAGGAAAGCCGCAGGCCTTGATAATGTCAGGCGCATGGCCGCCGCCGGCACCTTCGGTGTGATAGGTGTGAATGGTGCGGCCCTTGAACGCGCCGAGGGTGGTTTCGACGAAGCCGGACTCGTTCAGCGTGTCGGTGTGTATCGCCACCTGCACGTCGTACTGGTCGGCCACGCTCAGGCAGTTGTCGATGGCCGCTGGAGTGGTGCCCCAGTCCTCGTGCAGCTTGAGGCCGATGGCGCCGGCCTTGACCTGCTCGATCAGCGGCTCCGGCAAGCTGGCATTGCCCTTGCCGGTAAAACCCAGGTTCATCGGGAAGGCGTCGGCGGCCTGCAGCATGCGCGCCATATGCCAGGGCCCCGAGGTGCAGGTGGTGGCGTTGGTGCCGGTGGCCGGCCCGGTGCCGCCGCCGATCATGGTGGTCACCCCACTCATCAACGCCTCTTCGATCTGCTGCGGGCAGATAAAGTGGATATGGGTGTCGATACCGCCCGCAGTGAGGATCATGCCCTCGCCGGCGATTACCTCGGTGCCGGCACCGATGGCGATGGTCACGTCGGGCTGGATATCCGGGTTGCCGGCCTTGCCGATGGCGGCGATGCGGCCGTCCTTGAGGCCGACGTCGGCCTTGACGATGCCCCAGTGGTCGATGATCAGCGCGTTGGTGATCAGGGTATCGACCACATCCGCTGCACACAGTTGACTCTGGCCCATGCCGTCGCGGATCACCTTGCCGCCGCCGAACTTCACCTCCTCGCCATAGCTGGTGAAGTCCTGCTCCACTTCGATCCATAGCTCGGTGTCGGCCAGGCGCACCTTGTCGCCGACGGTGGGGCCGAACATATCGGCATAGGCTTGGCGGGAGATTTTCATCAATCAACGTCCTGAACAGTGCGTGCGGTTGAGTGCTGTGGGAGGGGCTTTAGCCGCGATACCGCGGAGTCGCGGCTAAAGCCCCTCCCTAAGGCCCTGATAAGTGTGCTTAATCCAGTTCGCCCATCACCCGTCCGGCAAAGCCGAACACGCGGCGATGGCCGGCCAGGTCGACCAGTTCCACTTCGCGGCTCTGCCCCGGCTCGAAGCGCACTGCAGTGCCGGCCGGGATATTCAGGCGCATACCGCGTGCGGCGCTGCGGTCAAAGGTCAGCGCGTCATTGGTTTCGAAGAAGTGATAGTGCGAGCCGACCTGGATGGGCCGGTCGCCGCTGTTGGCCACGCTCAAACTGATCGTGCGACGGCCGGCATTAAGCTCGATTTCGCCGTCCTGAATCTGGTATTCGCCGGGAATCATGGATGTGGCCTCGACAAGGTTTTGTAGTAGATGGCGTTTGCTCGGTATTGGCCGTCAGGGCCACAGGCATAGTCGGGTAGCCCGCCGATGCAGCTGTAGCCAAGTGCCTGATAGAAGGCTTCGGCATCGCTGCCGGCTTCGGTGTCCAGGTACAGCAAACCGCGTTGTCGCTCGGCTGCTTCACCTTCCAGGCGCTGCATCAGGCTGTTGGCGATGCCTCGGCGGCGGGCGTTGCTGTGTACCAGTAGCTTCTGCACTTCGGCGCGGTTGAGGCCATTAGGTTTCTGGCACAGCACCAGTTGCACGCTGCCCAGCACCTGGCCCTGCTCACGGGCCAGCCAGAGCAGGTGGGTGCCGTCATGTATGCCGGCCAGTACCTGGTCGAAATAGACATTGGCCGCGTCAGCATCGAGGTCGGCGAGAAAGCCCACCGAGGCGCCATGTGCCACGGAGTCGAGCAGCAGGGCCCGCAGGCCCTGGCGATAAGGCTCAAAGTCAGCTGCGTCGAGGCGCTCAATGCTCAGCATCAGGCTTCACTCCTTTCGGGGCGAAGCATCAGTTGCATAAAGGTGAGGTCCAGCCAGCGGCCGAACTTGCGGCCGACCTGGGGCATCTGGCCGGTGGTGACGAAACCGAGGCGCTCGTGCAGGCGGATTGAGGCGCTGTTGCCGCTCTCGATGGCGGCGACCATCACGTGCAGACCGGCCGCTTGCGCGCGTTCGATCAAGGCGTGCATGAGCAACGGGCCGAGGCCCTGACCGCGTTGGTCGCTGCGTACATACACCGAGTGCTCAACGGTGTGGCGAAAGCCTTCGATGGCGCGCCAGGTGCCGTAGCTGGCATAGCCGAGCACCTCGCCCGTGTCGCTGTGGGCCACCAACACCGGAAAGTCGGCCGCGCTGCGTTCATTCAGCCAAGCCTGGCGGTTGCCCAGGTCGACCAGGGTTTCGTTCCAGATCGCCGTGGTGTGCTGCACGGCATCGTTGTAGATGGCCAGGATGGCAGGCAGGTCGGCGGCGGTAGCGTCTTGAATAATCATATTCAGGCGATCGGCTGATGGACGGTGACCAACTTGGTGCCGTCAGGAAAGGTCGCTTCGACCTGAATCTCCGGGATCATTTCCGCGATGCCTTCCATCACCTGATCGCGAGTCAGCAGAGTGGTGCCGTAGTGCATCAGCTCGGCGACGGTCTGGCCGTCGCGCGCGCCTTCGAGCAGCGCGGCGGAGATATAGGCCATGGCTTCCGGGTAGTTGAGCTTTACCCCACGGGCCAGGCGACGTTCGGCCACCAGGCCGGCGGTGAAGATCAGCAGTTTGTCTTTTTCGCGGGGTGTCAGGTCCATCGTTCAGGTGCTCCAGATTCGTGGGGGGACGGCCGTGCGGCCGAGCAGGGCCGGGCGCAGCAACTGCCAGAGGGCAATCAGCCAGGCGCGCGCGTGCAAGGCTTCGTCGGTCAGGCAGCGGGCCACCAGCAGGCCGGGTAATTGAGTCAGGTCGCCGCGCACCGCTGTGTTCAGGTTGCGACAGTGTTCCAGCAGTTCGCTGTCGATTTCACCGCTGATCAGCAGGGTGGCAAACACCGGTTTGCCCGCCAGGCCGATGGGCGAGTCGAGTAGGCCATCGGCACCGACCACGCGCTGACGTTCGTGCCAGAGCAGCTGGCCGTCGCGGCGGATATTCAGCTGGGCCTGGAAGTGGCCGGCATCGAAGCGTTCACCGCTGGCGGGACGGCCGAGGGCGACGATGTCCCAATAGAGCAGCCTGGCATCGCCCTCAAGGTCGATCTCGGTGGTCAGTTCCGCCTGGGCAGCGGCGTAGACAATGGTTTCCTGCGGCAGCCATTCCAGGGTGGCACCGGCTTCGACGCGCAGCTTGAGGCTTTGGTACGCCGGGCCGGCGGCGCGGTACCACTTGGCTGCACCGGGACTGGTCAATTGTGCCCAGGCGTTGCTGTCGACCTTGGCCGAAATATCCAGGCGGTCACCGCCGGCAATGCCGCCGGGCGGGTGGACGATGATGTGCTGGCACACCTCGGGCCCTTCGGCGTACAGGTGCTTCTGCACCCGCAGCGGGCCTTTATGCCGGCGCAAGGTCGGCCGTGTGCAGTCACCGTCGCGGCCATAGCCCAGCTCCAGCTCGGCGTGCCAGCTGGGGGTGAAGACGGCGGCGGGGGCGTTCATGCCTTCACCCGGTTGCGCCGTTGGCGCCAGGCTTGCACGGCGGAGTAAACACTTAGTAGCACCAGGCCCAGGCTGACCGCCAACCACCATTGCAGGTGCATGCCGTAGTAGGGCGGTGCATGCAGCGCACCTTGCAGCCAGAATAGCGCCAGGCCGATGGCCAGCACGCTGGCGCACAGCGCGCGGCCCCAGGAGCGGCAATAGGAGCGCGGGCGCAGTATCGCCAGCAGCAGGCTGCATTCGGCCAGGACGACGGCGCAGAAAACCAGCACCGGTTTCAGCGGGTAGGGCAGTTCACTGCCGGCGGGCAGGGCGCGTAGCATCCAGTAGTCCGGCTGGCTGCCGGCCCAGATCAGCAGGGCGATGCCCGTCAGTGCAGTGAGCGGGAGCAGGGCGTGACGCAGGGCAAACATCGGGGCCTCGAGTCCGTGGGCGAAAGCCTGATTATGCGCAAAGTGCAGTGCCAGCGTCGTCATTCAGATTGCGACCAGTCCGCGCACGCCGTCGGCTTCCATGGTTTCGCCACGGCCCTGCTGGACGATTTCGCCACGGCTCATCACCAGGTACTGATCGGCCAGCTCGGCGGCGAAATCATAGAATTGCTCGACCAGCAGGATGGCCATGTCGCCGCGTTCGGCGAGTTTCCTGATCACCACGCCGATCTCCTTGATCACTGAAGGCTGAATGCCTTCGGTGGGCTCGTCGAGGATCAGCAGGCGCGGTTTGCTGGCCAGCGCGCGGCCGATGGCCAGCTGTTGCTGCTGACCGCCGGAGAGGTCGCCACCGCGGCGTTGCTTCATCTCGCGCAGCACCGGGAACAGCTCGTAGATAAATTCCGGCACCACCTTGGCTTCGCTGCCGGGAAAGCGTGACAGGCCCATCAGCAGGTTTTCTTCCACGGTCAGGCGGCCAAAGATCTCCCGGCCCTGGGGCACGTAGGCGATGCCGGCGTGCACGCGCTGGTGCGGTTTGAAGGCGGTGATGGGCTGGCCTTCCCAGTTCACCGCGCCTTCCTTTGCGGGGATCAGGCCCATCAGGCATTTCAGCAATGTGGTCTTGCCCACGCCGTTACGCCCGAGCAGGCAGGTGACTTCGCCGAGCGTCACGTCGAACGACAGACCCCGGAGGATATGGCTGCCGCCGTAGTACTGATGCAGTTGCTCAACTTGCAGCATGTCGATGTCCTTGTTTATGCGTAGGGTGGATCGCGCTTTATCGATCCACCGTGCAGTGGCTGTGGTGGATGAGAAAAGCGTCATCCACCCTACGTTCTAGCGGCCGAGATACACCTCGATCACCCGCTCATCGTTCTGCACCTGCTCCAATGAGCCTTCGGCCAGCACGCTGCCCTGGTGCAGCACGGTGACGTGGTCGGCAATGCTGCCGACGAAGCCCATATCGTGCTCCACCACCATCAGCGAGTGTTTGCGCGCCAGCGACTTGAACAGCTCGGCGGTGAACTCGGTTTCGGCGTCGGTCATGCCCGCCACCGGCTCATCCAGCAGCAACAGTTGCGGGTCCTGCACCAGCAACATGCCGATCTCGAGAAACTGTTTCTGCCCGTGCGACAACAGCCCGGCGGGGCGATTGCGTGAGGCGTCGAGCTTGATCGTCTGCAGCACTTCATCGATGCGGTCTTTCTGCTCGCCGCTGAGTTTGGCGCGCAGGCTGGCCCACACCGACTTGTTGGTTTTCTGCGCCAGTTCGAGGTTTTCGAACACGCTGAGCGCTTCGAACACCGTTGGCTTCTGGAACTTACGACCGATGCCGGACTGGGCGATTTCCACCTCGCTCATCTGGGTCAGGTCGAGGGTTTCACCGAAGTAGGCGACGCCGTTGTCCGGGCGGGTCTTGCCGGTGATCACGTCCATCATGGTGGTCTTGCCGGCACCGTTGGGGCCGATGACGCAGCGCAGTTCACCGACGCCGATGTACAGGGTCAGGTTGGTCAGCGCCTTGAAACCATCGAAGCTGACGTTGATGTCTTCCAGGGTCAGGATGGTGCCGTGACGAACGTTCAGGCCCTTGCTGGCCAGGGTACTTGCACCAATCGCATCGCGGCCGCTGCCGGCCGGGTCATAGGCGGGTTCGAGCATCAATTCGGGGACCGGAGTGGCGCGCATCATTGCTCTCCCTTTTTACGCAGCAGGCCGATGACCCCTTTGGGTAAGAACAAGGTCACGACGATAAACAGAAAGCCCAGGGCGAACAGCCAGTACTCGGGGAAGGCCACGGTAAACCAGCTCTTCATACCGTTGACCAAGCCTGCGCCGAGCAGCGGGCCGATCAGCGTGCCGCGCCCGCCCAGGGCGACCCACACGGCCGCTTCGATGGAGTTGGTCGGCGACATTTCACTGGGGTTGATGATGCCCACCTGCGGCACATACAAGGCGCCAGCCAGCCAGGCCGCACAGCACGGCGCTGAGCACCCAGATAAACAGCTTGTAGCCGCGTGGGTCGTAGCCGCAGAACATCAGGCGGTTTTCCGCATCACGCAGCGCGGTGAGCACCCGGCCGAACTTGCTGCGCGCCAGGGTCCAGCCCAGGTACAGGCTGGCCACCAGCAACACCACCGTGGCGAAGAACAGCACCGCGCGGGTGTGCGCCGAGGTGATGTCGAAGCCGAGAATGGTGCGGAAGTTGGTAAAGCCGTTGTTGCCGCCAAAGCCGGTTTCGTTGCGAAAGAACAGCAGCATGCCGGCGAAGGTCAGCGCCTGGGTCATGATCGAGAAGTACACGCCCTTGATCCGCGAACGGAAGGCGAAGAAGCCGAACACCAGCGCGAGCAACTCAGGGGCCAGCACCACCAGGCACAGCGTCCAGAGGAAGTTGCTGGTGCCGTACCAGTACCAGGGCAGTTCGGTCCAGGCGAGGAAGCTCATAAACGCCGGCAAGCCGTCGCCGGCCGCTTCGCGCATCAGGTACATACCCATGGCGTAACCGCCGAGGGCAAAGAACAGGCCGTGGCCGAGCGACAGCAGGCCGGCGTAACCCCAGACCAGATCGAGCGCCAGGGCGACGATGCAGTAACAGAGGATCTTGCCGACCAGGGTCAGGCTGTAGGCCGAAACATGCAGGGCGTGCTCCGCCGGCAGCAGGTGCAGCAGCGGCATGGCCAGCAGCACGGCGAGTACCAGCAGGCCGATGGCCAGCGACACTTGCGGGCCAAGCTTGACGCTGGCACGGGCCAGCAACGTTTGATTCAGGGGCATAGTCATCAGTCGATCACCCGTCCTTTCAAAGCAAACAGACCTTGCGGGCGTTTCTGAATAAACAGAATGATCAGCGCGAGGATAAGGATCTTGCCGAGCACGGCACCGATCTGCGGTTCGAGAATCTTGTTGGCGATGCCCAGACCAAAGGCCGCCATCACGCTGCCGGCGAGTTGGCCAACGCCGCCGAGCACCACCACCAGGAAGGAGTCGATGATGTAGCTCTGCCCTAGGTCCGGGCCGACGTTGCCGATCTGGCTCAGCGCCACGCCGCCGAGGCCGGCGATACCGGAGCCCAAACCGAACGCCAGCATATCCACCCGTCCCGTCGGTACGCCGCAGCAGGCCGCCATATTGCGGTTCTGGGTTACGGCGCGCACGTTGAGGCCGAGGCGGGTCTTGTTCAGCAGCAGCCAGGTCAGCGCCACCACAAACAGGGCGAAGCCGATGATCACGATGCGGTTGTAGGGCAGCACCAGGTTCGGCAGCACCTGAATGCCGCCGGACAGCCAGTAGGGGTTGGCCACTTCGACGTTCTGCGCGCCGAACAGTACGCGTACCAGCTGGATCAGAATCAGGCTGATGCCCCAGGTGGCCAGCAGGGTTTCCAGTGGGCGACCGTAGAGGTGGCGAATCACCGTGCGCTCCAGCGCCATGCCGATGGCGGCGGTGACGAAGAATGCCACCGGCAGCGCTACCAGCGGGTAGAGTGCGAGGGCTTCCGGGGCAAAGCGCTGGAACAGCACCTGCACCATATAGGTGGAGTAGGCGCCGAGCATCAGCATCTCGCCGTGGGCCATATTGATCACGCCGAGCAGGCCGAAGGTGATGGCCAGGCCGAGTGCGGCCAGCAGCAGGATCGAACCGAGCGACAGGCCGCTGAAGGCCTGGCCGAGCAGCTCACCGATCAGCAGTTTGCGCTTGACCTGAGCCAGGCTGGTTTCGGCGGCGGTGCGTACCGTCGGGTCGCTTTCCACGGCCGGGTCGAGCAGGGCTTCCAGGCGGGTGCGGGCCAGCGGATCACCGGTTTCACCGAGCAGGCGCACGGCCAGGTCGCTGTCGACCAGCTGCAGGTTGGCCAGGGCCAGGGTCAGAGCGTCGCGCACGGCATCATCAGTTTCGCTAGCGACCTGGGCGTTGAGCAGTTGCAGTTGCGCCGGTTTGGCACTCTTTTGCAGTTGCTGGGCGGCAGCCAGGCGCAGCGCCGGGTCATCGACCAGCAGCTGGTGGCTGGCCACCGCAGTGGCGATCAGGCCGCGCAGGCGGTTATTCAGGCGCAGCTTCTTCGGTGTTTCGACCGGTTGTGCGGCGCCTTCGGCGGGCTGATAAGCGCCACTTACTTCGATAAAGGCGGTTTTGCTGCTGTCGGCGGCGACGCGACCTTGTTGCAGGGCTTCGAGCAGCGGCAGGCGCGCGGCATCCGGCGCGGCGGACCAGCGTTCGAGCAGGCTGGCAAGCCTTGGCCCGGATGTATTCCGGGCAGGGCGTTCCCGGCATACATCCGGGCTTACTGACAGGTGCTTAGTTCGACTTGACCGCGTAATCCGGCTTCTTGTCGTTGCCTTCGATGAACGGGCTCCACGGCTGGGCGCGGACTGGGCTGCTGGTTTCCCAGACCACCGAGAACTGCCCGTCTTCCTGGATTTCACCGATCATCACCGGCTTGTGCAGGTGGTGGTTGGTCTTGTCCATGGTCAGGGTGTAGCCGCTCGGTGCGGCGAAGGTCTGGCCGTAAAGGGCGGTGCGCACTCTATCGACATCGGTGGTGCCGGCTTTTTCCACGGCCTGGGCCCACATATGGATGCCGACGTAGGTGGCTTCCATCGGGTCGTTGGTCACGGCCTTGTCGGCACCTGGCAGGTTCTTGGCTTTGGCGTAAGCCTTCCACTTGGCGACGAATTCGCTGTTGACCGGGTTCTCTACCGACTGGAAGTAGTTCCACGCAGCCAGGTGGCCGACCAGCGGCTTGGTGTCGATGCCGCGCAGTTCTTCTTCACCCACGGAGAAGGCCACGACCGGAACGTCGGTGGCTTCCAGGCCCTGGTTGGCCAGCTCCTTGTAGAACGGCACGTTGGAGTCGCCGTTGACGGTGGAGATCACCGCGGTTTTGCCGCCCGCGGAGAACTTCTTGATGTTGGCGACGATGGTTTGATAGTCGCTGTGACCGAACGGGGTGTAGACCTCTTCGATGTCTTTTTCAGCCACGCCCTTGCTGATCAGGAAGGCGCGCAGGATCTTGTTGGTGGTGCGCGGGTAGACGTAGTCGGTGCCGAGCAGGAAGTAGCGCTTGGCCGCGCCGCCGTCTTCGCTCATCAGGTACTCGACCGCTGGAATGGCCTGCTGGTTTGGCGCTGCGCCGGTGTAGAAGACGTTCGGCGACATTTCCTCGCCTTCGTATTGCACCGGGTAGAACAGCAGGCCGTTGAGCTCTTCAAACACCGGCAGTACGGATTTGCGCGACACGCTGGTCCAGCAGCCGAACACCACGTCGACCTTGTCCTGGGTCAGCAGCTGGCGGCCTTTCTCGGCGAACAGCGGCCAGTTGGAGGCGGGGTCAACCACCACGGCTTCCAGTTGTTTGCCGTTCACGCCGCCCTTGGCGTTGATCTCGTCGATGGTCATCAGCGCCATGTCTTTCAGCGAAGTTTCCGAGATGGCCATGGTGCCGGACAGCGAGTGCATGATGCCGACCTTGATGGTCTCGGCGGCCTGTACGGTCCA
Source organism: Pseudomonas anguilliseptica (assembly GCF_900105355.1). Classification (NCBI taxonomy): domain Bacteria; kingdom Pseudomonadati; phylum Pseudomonadota; class Gammaproteobacteria; order Pseudomonadales; family Pseudomonadaceae; genus Pseudomonas; species Pseudomonas anguilliseptica. Next base: position 700,784 of record NZ_FNSC01000001.1, on the reverse strand, counting down.
GGTCATGCCCATGGCGGCGATGGAAGCGGTGAGGGTAAAGGCCTTGATCAGATTGCGACGTTGCATGGTGCGATCGTCCATTGACGAACTTAAGTGTTTGAGCTGCTGGTTTTTAGTTGTTTGTCTGGCAGTTGAAACAGGGCATGGCCCTGGGTCTTCACTTCAGGTCTTCACCTCTGGTGCTGGCATGACGCGCTGACGCGCGCTGTGCAGCATGTGCAGGGTGATCTTGCGCACTTCCGCCTTGCTGACCTCTATATGGGTCTTGAGCAATAGCTGTGCCTCTTCGCACCGGCGCGACAGAATCGCCCCGAGTATTTGTCCGTGTTCCTCATAAGTGGCCGCCACGCGCGGGCTCTGGGTGAAGTCCAAGCGCCTGATAATGCGGATTTTCTCGCTGACCTCGGCATGCAGACGGGCCATCTCGCGGTTGCCTGCGGCTTCCACCAACTGGCAGTGAAAACGCTCATCCAGGCGCGATACTTCGCGGCCGTCCTGCAAACGCTGCTCGGGTTGCACCAACCAGGTGCGCTTGAGTTGCTCCAGGGCAGTGCAGTGCTCGTCTTGGGCGCGTGCGCACAAACGCCGTACGGCTTCCAGTTCGAGGACGATGCGCACTTCGTACAGCTCCTCGAAATGCGCGAAGTCGAACGGCTTGACCTGCCAGCCGCTGCGGAAATACACCTGCAAATAGTCCTCGCGCTGCAGGCGATACAGCGCCTGGCGCACCGGCGTACGGCTGACCGCCATGCGCTCGGCGATCTCGCCCTCGGAAAAGCGATCACCCGGCAGCAGGCGGAACTCGAAGATGTCGTCCTTGAGCTGCAGGTAGATGCGCTCGGCGAGGTTCTCCGGGCGTTCCTTGCCAGGTGCGGACGCGCTGACCAGCTGCATTTCAGGCCGCCTCGGTGGGGGCGAGCAACAGCAGCGCATCGCCAGGGGTAACCGCCTTGCCGGGTGCGCAGCGCAACGACTTGACCGTGCCGGCCACCGGTGCGGTTACCGCCAGTTCCATTTTCATCGCCTCGACCACCAGCAGCGGCGTGCCGGCTTCCACCTGCTGACCGGGCTCGACCAGCACCTTCCATACGCTGCCGCTCATCTCGGCGTTGACCATATTGCCGTCGTTGTCGCCATCTTCATCCGGGCCGTTGATCAGTACGGCGGCCTCGCTTGGGTCGTCGTCACGCCACAGCTGTACTTCGGCGTCGAAGGCGGTCTTCTGCTGGTTCTGGAAGGCTTGAATGCTGCCTGCGTTGGCGTCGAGAAAGCGCTGGTACTCGGCAAAGTCGAACTCGCTGTGCTCGATGCGCACCTGCGCGCGGCCCTCGCGGAAGGCTTCGCGGAATGCATCCAGCTCGGCCTCGCTGACCGGGTAGAAGCGCACCTGATCGAAGAAGCGCAGCAGCCAGGGCTGGCCATTCTCGAACTGGGCGTTCTTCACGTACTTGTTCCAGATCGGCAGGGTGCGACCGACCAGTTGATAGCCGCCGGGCGAGTCCATGCCGTAGATGCACATGTACATGCCGCCGATGCCCACGGTGCCCTCAGCGGTGAAGGTGCGCGCCGGGTTGTACTTGGAGCTGAGCAGGCGATGGCGTGGGTCCAGCGGCACGGCGCGTCGAGGTAGACGTCGCCGAGGCCGAGGATCAGGTAGCTGGCGTCGAACAGGATGTCGCGCACCTGCTCGCGGCTTTCCAGGCCATTGGCGCGCTGGATGAAGTCGACGTTGTTCGGCAGCCAGGGTGCCTCGCTGCGCACGGTTTCGCGGTAGCGCTCGACAGCGGCGAGGGTGGCGCTGTCCTCGAAGGCCATCGGTAGATGGACGATACGGGTCGGCACCTTGAGTTCGGCGACATCGCCGAGCTGGCGCTCCAGGCGCAGCAGGTGTTCGAGCAGGGTGCGCTGGTGCAGCACACGGCTGTCATAGCGCAGCTGCAACGAGCGCACGCCGGGGGCGAGTTCTTCCAGACCCCGTAGTGGCTCGGCCTTGAGTGCCTCCATCAGCAGGTACACACGCAGGCGCAGGGCCAGCACGTTGTCGCCGTATTCCAGCAGGATGTAGGCGTCGCCGGCCTGGCGATAGACCGCGCGCGGGCGGCTGCCTTCAGCGGGCAGCTCGGCCAGCACGGTGGCGAAAACGGTGCTGTCCGCTTGCCGCGACGGCGCCGGCAGGGTCGCCGCGCTGATCGCCGCCAATGCCTCGATGCTGCCCAGTTGCGCCTGCTCCAGGCTCTGCGCTTGCTGGAAACCGATGGGGTGGAAGCGCAGCTTGTCGCCGGGCTTGACCTGGCCGACCTTCCACAGCTCGGCCTTGGCGATGGTCACCGGGCAGACGAAACCGCCGAGGCTGGGGCCGTCCTTGGTCAGGATCACCGGGAAGTCGCCTGTAAAGTTGATCGCGCCGATGGCGTATTCGCAGTCATGCACATTGGATGGGTGCAGGCCGGCTTCGCCGCCGTCGGCTCGTGCCCAGCTCGGTTTCGGCCCGCTCAGACGCACACCGAGACGGTTGGAGTTGTAGTGCACCTCCCATTCGGCGGCGAAGAACTCCTCGATGGCTTCAGCGGTGAAGAAGTCCGGCGCACCGTGCGGGCCGTAGAGCACGCCGATGTTCCAGGTGGTGCCGTAGCTGGGGATCAGGCTCGGGTGCGCAGCCTGTGGTGGCGCGACCGGCGCGGGCGTGGTGCAGGCCGCTAGTTGCGGTTGCGAAATGGCCAGCATATCGGCGGTACGCAGGGTGCGCCCGGCATGCCCGCCGAACTGGCCTAGGGCGAAGGTGGAGCGGCTGCCCAGGTACAGCGGTACGTCCAGGCCATTGCGCACGGCCAGATAGGTGCGGCAGCCGCTGAGCGCGCGGCCCAGCTTGAGCACCTGACCGGCCTTGACCACGACTGGCTGCCAGTAGGCCACTGGCGCATCGTCCAGGGTGGCCGGGCAATCGGCGCCGGTCAGGGCGATCAACGCGTCGCTGTGAAAGCGCAGTGTCGGGCCTTGCAGGGTAAATTCCAGGCCAGCGGCTTCGGCCGCATTGCCGACGATGCGGTTGGCCAGGCGGAAGGCGAAGTCGTCCATCGGCCCGGACGGCGGAACGCCGATATCCCAGTAGCCGAGGCGGCCGGGGTAATCCTGCACGCTGGAATAGGTGCCGGGCTCCAGCACTTCGATCACGCTGGCCTTGAACGCGAAGCTGTCGAGCAGGCGCGTCCACACCTCACCCTTGGCGAAGCGCTCATCGGCCACCACCTGGCGCAGGTAGTCGAGGTTGCTGGCGATGCCGTGCAGGCGGGTTTCGCCCAGGGCTTTTTGCAGTTTGCCGATGGCTTCGTCACGAGTCGCCGCATGGACGATCAGTTTGGCGATCATCGGGTCGTAGAAGGCTGAAACCTCGCTGCCGGTGCTGACCCAGCCGTCGACGCGCACATCGTCCGGGAAATGCACGTCGGTGAGCACACCCGGGCTGGGCTGGAAGTTCTTCAACGGGTCTTCGGCGTAGATCCGCACCTCGATGGCAGCGCCTTGCGGGGCGCGGTCGAGCGCGACCCAGTCCAGCGCATCGCCTGCGGCCACGCGCAGCATGCACTCGATCAGATCCAGGCCGGTAACCATCTCGGTGACCGGGTGCTCGACCTGCAGGCGGGTGTTCACTTCGAGGAAGTAGAAGTCGTCGCGGGCGGCGTCGTAGATGAATTCCACGGTGCCGGCGCTGCGGTAGTTCACCGACTCGCCGAGCTGCACGGCGGCGGCGTGCAGGCGCTCGCGGGTGGCCTGCGACAGGTTCGGCGCCGGGGTTTCCTCGACCACCTTCTGGTTGCGCCGCTGCAGCGAGCAGTCGCGCTCGCCGAGTGCGGCGACGCGGCCGACGCCGTCGCCGAAAATCTGCACTTCGACATGCCGTGCCTGATCGACGAAGTGCTCGAGGAATACGCCGGCATCGCTGAAGAACTGTTCGCCCATGCGCTTGACGCTTTCATAGGCGCTTTCCAACGCGGCGGCGTCGCTGCAGCGGGTCAGGCCGATGCCGCCACCGCCTGCGGTGGTCTTGAGCATCACCGGGTAGCCGATGCTTTCAGCGGCGCTCAGCGCTTCTTCCAGGCTCTGCAGCAGGCCGGTGCCTGGTGCCATCGGCACCTGGGCCTGGGCGGCCAGTTCACGGGCGCGGTGCTTGAGGCCGAACTCGCGAATCTGCTCGCCGGTCGGGCCAACGAAGGCGATCCCAGCGGCTTCGCAGGCATCGGCGAACTCGGCGCTTTCCGAAAGGAAGCCGTAACCGGGGTAGATGGCCTGCGCGCCGGTTTCCTGTGCGGCGGTGAGAATCTTGTCGATACGCAGGTAGCTGTCGGCCGGTTTGTCGCCGCCCAGGGCAATGGCGATATCGGCGTCGCGTACGTGCTGGGCATTGCGGTCGGCGTCGGAATAGACGGCGACACTTTTCACGCCCAGGCGCTTGAGCGTGCGGATGGCGCGGACGGCGATCTCGCCACGGTTGGCGATCAGTACGGTATGGAACATGGGTTATCCCTTCCTCTGTTCTTAGCGGCTTGCAGGCTGGCGATATAGGCGCGCCAGCCGCCAAAGCTGGTGATATCGCGCGCGCCATCCAGAGCATAGGGCTCGCAGATGAAACCCTTGACCCAGCGACCGTCGGCCAGCTCCAGGTTGCCGATGCCCAGCGGCAGCGGGATCTCGGCGACGAATTCGCCGAAGCGCGCCTGCGGCACGTCCCACAGCTCGACGATGATCTCGGCGCCGTCCTTGGCGACCCGTGCCAGGCCCGGTTTGGGCGGGACGGTGCCGGGCAGGGCGTAGAGGCGGTAGCTGGCGGTGCTGGTGGTTTGCTCGACCAGCACGGCATCGCGAGTGGTGAGCTGGAAGTTCAGCGGCATGCCGGTCAGGTGCGCGCCGACCACGGCCACGCGGATGCTGCCTGGTGCGGGTTTATCGCCCGGCGCCTGCACCGGCAGCGGCTGGCCGGTGGCGCCCAGCGGCAGGGCCAGCGCCTGTTGCCAGCGTTGGCCGAAGGTGGCCAGGGCCTGGTCATGCCAGGCCGGGGCGATCAGGGTAATCCCGGCCGGTAGGCCGTCGGCACGAAAGCCGGCGGGTAAGGCCAGGGCGGCGAGGTCGGCGAGGTTGGTGTAGGTGCCGAACTGGCTGTTGAACAGCACCGGTTCGTCTTCCATCTCAGCGAGGCTGCGGATGGTCGGTGAGGTCGGTACGACCAGAGCATCGAAACCGCCCAGGATGTCGTTGATCGTGCGGCTCAGTTCGGCGCGAATGTACTGGGCCTTGTAGGCGTCGCAGGCGCTGTACGTGTGGCCGTTTTCGACGATGCCGCGCACCACCGGGTTGATATGTGCAGGGTCGACATCTTCCAGCGCCACCGTGCGCTCGGCGACCCAGCTGCCGTAATACAGCTGCTCGGCCAGTTGCTGGAAGGGGGCGGAATTGATCTCCACCAGCTCGGCGCCCAGTTCGCGCAGTGTGCCCAGCGCTTGCTCGAAGACAGCCTGGTTCTGCGTGTCGCCGAAGAACTCAGGGTTGCTCGGTATCGCCAGGCGCGGCTGGGCCGGCATACCCACTTTGGCGCTGCCTGGGTTTTTGCGGCTGTAGGGATCGACTGCGTCATAGCCGCCGGCAATCTGTGCCACGCTCAGGGCATCGCTGACGGTCAGGGCAAATACCGAGATGCAATCCAGCGTTTTGCAGGCTGGCACCAGGCCTCTGTTGGACAGCCAGCCTTTGCTGGGTTTGAGTCCGACAATATTGTTGAAACCGGCCGGTACGCGGCCGGTACGCGGCCGGAACCGGCGGTGTCGGTGCCCAGGGCGAACGGCACCAGACCGCGCGCCACGACGCTGGCCGAGCCAGAGCTGGAGCCGCCGCTGACGTAGGCCGGGTCGAAGCTGTTGCTGGCCGCGCCATAAGGCGAGCGGGTGCCGACCAGGCCGGTGGCGAACTGATCAAGGTTGGTTTTGCCGATCAGGATCGCGCCCGCAGCGCGCAGCTTGGTCACCACTGTGGCGTCGGCTTTGGCGGTGTAGGCGAATTCAGGGCAGGCCGCTGTAGTGGGCCAGCCGGCGGCGTCGATATTGTCCTTGATGGCAAAGGGCACGCCGTACAGCGGCAGCTTGCTTAGCTCGCCGTTGGCCGCGTCGAGCAGCGCTGACAACGTATCGAGTTGGCTATTGAGCTGCGCTTCGCTGGCCAGAGCAATCCAGGCGCTGTCATCGGTGCGCAGTTCCAGGCGCAGGGCGTGCAGCAGTTCGGCAGGGGATTGGCCGTCGCGGTAGGCCTGTTGCCATTGCGCGAGGGTGAAAGCGATCGGTGCGTTGGACATGCTTCGAGATTCCATCTTGTATCCAAGTTGGAGTCGCTAGAGCAATGAGGATGCCAGTTTCTATTAATACATCTATATCAAGTGCTTAGCTTGATTCTGGCGCTGCGGGCGGCTGGGTGGGAGAGGTGCGCTGCACCGTGGTGGGGCCGCGTTGCAAGCGGATGGTGCAGCGGCGTAGCCCGGATGAAATCCGGGGCAGACCATATGCTTATCGCGGTTTACGGCACCAGGTAGTTCTTTACCCCGGTAAAGATGATCTGCGCGGCCAGCGCGCAGACGAACAGGCCCATCAGACGGCTGACAATCTGCAGGCCCTGGTCGCCGAGCAGGCGCTCGAACTGGTTGGACAGGTACAGCACCACGCCCACTGTGAGGCTGGCCAGGACTATGCCCAGCACGGCCACGGCCTTGTCGCCCCAGTCCGGCTGGCTGGCACCCATCAGCAGCAGCGCACCGATGGTGCCGGGGCCGACGGTGAGCGGGATGGTCAGCGGCACGATGGTCACGTCCTGCTGCACGTTGTCGCTCTGCACTGCCGATTTGCCCTGGGCCATGCCGAGAGCTGAGATAAACAGCAGGCTGCCGGCACCGATGCGGAAGGCGTCGATGGTGATACCGAACAGGGTGAAGATATGTTTGCCGAACAGGTACAGCAGCACGCTGGCGATCAGCACGCCGGCGGCGACCTTCCAGGCCAGGCGCTTGCGCTCCTTGACCGTGTAACCACGGCTCAGGCCGATAAAACACGACAGCACGAAGAACGGGCTATAGAGCACCAGCAGTTTCAAATACAGGCTGAACAGCGCGGACGCCATGGAAAGGACTCGTCTCGATAAAGAAGGGTGGCAGGGTAAGCGTGTAGCGGTTGCCGGGCAATCAATCCAGCTCAGGACGGCAGGGCGTCGCGTTGGCGGCGGATTTCCCGTTCGGCGACCCAGTGTTCGATCAGCTCGCGCAGTTGCGACATTTCCACCGGTTTGGACATGTGCCCGTCCATACCGGCCTGACGGGCGCGCTCTTTGTGCTCATTGAGGATATGCGCGGTAAGCGCAACCACTGGGGTGCGTGCGCGCTGTTCGGCGGTTTCCCAGGCACGCAGCTGCTCGGTGGCGGAAAAGCCGTCGAGCACCGGCATTTCGCAGTCCATCAGCACCAGGTCGTACTGCTGGGCCTTCATTGCGCTGAGAGCCTCTTCGCCATTGCTGGCGGTGTCGGGCTGCAGGTTGAGTTTGCCGAGCATGCCGCGGATCACCTTGGTGGAGATGGTGTTGTCCTCGGCCACCAGGATGCGGAAGTCATTGGGCACGTTCAGTGGTGTGCTCTGTGGTGCCGGGTTGAACATCGGTGAGTCGCCCTTGCCGCGCTGCGCCAGTTCATCGGCCAGGGTGGTCTTCAGGGTGTAGCCGGCCACCGGCTTGGCCAGGATGCGTTTGATCCCGGCGTTGCGCGCGATGATCTTGCTCGGCGCATTGCTGATACCGGTGAGCATGATCACCAGGATGTCGTGGTTGAGGTTGGCGTCTTCCTTTATCCGCGCGGCCAGCTGCATGCCGGTCATGCCGGGCATGTCCTGATCGAGCAGCACGGCATCGAAGTATTCACGTAGATGCGCCTTGGTGCGCAGCAGGGCCATGGCTTCTTTGCCCGAGGGCACGGCGCTGACCTGCATGCCCCAGGCGCTGCACTGCTGCACCAGAACCTTGCGGCAGGTGTCGTTGTCATCCACCACCAGCAGGCGCGCGCCTTGCAGCGAGGTGTCGAGGTCGGCGGTAGGTTGCTCCAGGCGTGTAGCGTCCAGGGGCAGGGTCAGCCACAGGGTCGAACCCTGGCTGCCGCCGCTCTGGATGCCGAACTCGCCTTCCATTAGGCGCACCAGCTGGCGGGCGATGATCAGGCCAAGTCGGCCGCCGAGTTTGGTCGCGGCAAGGAAGTCCTTGCTGTGCAGTTCGGCATTCAGCAGCGCATCGCGCTCGCTGGCATCCAGCGGCTTGCCGCTGTCCTGCACGGCGATGCGCAGGCGCGGCTGCTCGGTATTGGTGTCGAGCGCTACCACCAGGAGGATTTCGCCTTCATCGGTCTGTTTGAAGGCGTTATCCAGCAGGCTCAGCAGGGTCTGGCGCAGGCGGGTGGGGTCGCCGCTGATCACCCGTGGCACTTGCGGCTGCATAAAGCTGATCAGCTCGACCTTCTGCTGTTCGGCCTTGGCGCGGAAGATATCCAGGCAGTCTTCGATCAGCGCGTTGAGGTCAAACTGCACGTCGTCCAGCTCGATCTGCCCGGATTCGAGCTTGGAGATATCGAGGATTTCGTTGATCAGGGTAAGCAGCTCGTTGCCCGAGCTGTGGATGGTCTGTACGTAGTCGCGCTGCTTGGCGGACAGCGGGGTGCCGAGCAACAGCTCGGTCATACCCAGCACGCCATTCATCGGGGTGCGGATTTCGTGGCTGATCTTGGCTAGAAATTCCGCCTTGGCTTTCAATTCGGCGGAGCTTGCGGCGAGGGCGCGGCTGGTGCTGAACTGGTCCTGCATGATGCGTCGCTGTCGCTCGCTCAAGGCCATGCTGAGGATAAAACCGCTGACGGCGGTGACGGCGAGCAGGCCGTAAGCCATCCACTCACTCTGCACCGCCCAGTAGCCGAACAGGATTGGCAGGGCGCAGATAAAGGCTGCACAGAACAGCAGCGCCGCCAGGCTGAACAGCCGTGCAGGCTTGTAGCCATGGCGCCAGTGTGTCAATGCAACCATGAGGATGCTCAGGCCGGCGACGGCGTTGAGCAGGTAGGCCAGTTGATTGAACTGCAGATTGGTTGCCACCAGCAGGGCCACGCAGACCAGGCTGATGACCACCACTTCGCCAGTGAGCAGGTGGTTCAGCGGCGTGCTCGGGCAGACCTTGTGGAAAAAGCTGGCGGTAAAACACAGGGCACAGAGTGCGGCCAGCAGCATCGACAGGTTGGCGATCTGTGGCTGCAGGCTTTGCCATTCGCTGAGCCAGGGCGTGCTGATCCCAAGCAGGCTGACCACCGCCACTAGCTGGCAGACCTGGGTGGCTGCCAGCCACAGGCCGCTCATGGCCCGGGTGTAGGCAAAGCGCACCAGGTTGTAGGCCACCAGCATGCCGAGGCAGCCGAGCAGCAGGCCGAACAGCAGCGGGCGGTTGTCATCGGCGACCATGGCTTGCGCGCTTTGCAGGGTAATGCTGGGGCGCAGTGAATGTTCCGAGGCCAGGCGCAGGTAGATATCCAGCGGCTGTTCGGCTTTGGGCAGTGGCAGGAGGAAGTCGCGGCTGGCCAGGGGGCGACTGGAAAACGGCAGGTTGCTGCCGGTGTGCGCCTGCTCGATCAGCGTAGCGCCTTGCAGCACGTACAGGTCGAGGTAGGCCAGGTAGGGCGCGAATACTCGCAGCATGTGCGCATCGGTGTTGGCCGGCATGCGGTGATGCAGCCATAGCGCGCTGTTGCCGCCGGGGGTGTAAAGCTGGGTGAGATCGGTGGGGCGGAACTGTGCCTGGCGCTCGGGGCTGCTTACATCATTGAATTGCAGCTCGGCACTCGGGTCGGTAAGGCTTGACCAGGATGCCTGCGCCCCTGCCTGAGCCGACGCTACGGTGAGCGCCATCAGCAGCGTGCTGAGTAGCAGGTAAGTGGCAATCCTCAGCCGGCGCACAGTGAAGTCCCTTCAGTAATAAGTGGTCGGATTATAGCCAAGCTGTTCGCGAGGGAAATATGACAAAGGTGGCCAATTGGCCACCTTTGTCGTGTTTTACCCTTTATTTACCTTCACTTATCCCCGCGTTCGCGGGCAATGGCGCGGTAACCGATATCGTTGCGGTAAAAGCTACCGTTCCAGCGAATCTTCTCGGCCAGGCGATAGGCCTGCTGCTGAGCTTCTTCAACCGTACGACCGATGGCGGTGGCGCAGAGTACGCGGCCACCTGCGGTGACGATCTGGCCGTCCTTCAGCGCGGTGCCTGCATGGAAGACTTTGCCCTCCAATTGTGCGGCCGCATCCAGACCTTCGATCACATCGCCCTTGGCGTAATCGGCCGGGTAACCACCAGCAGCGATCACTACGCCTACAGTCGGGCGCGGGTCCCAGGTGGCTTCGACCTTGTCCAGCGCCTTGGCCAATGCGGCTTCGACCAGCAGCACCAGAGAGGATTCCAGGCGGCACATGATCGGCTGGGTTTCTGGGTCGCCGAAGCGGCAGTTGAACTCGATAACTTTGGGCTTGCCAGCCTTGTCGATCATCAGTCCTGCGTAGAGGAAACCGGTGTAGACGTTGCCTTCGCTGGCCATGCCACGCACGGTCGGGTAGATGACTTCGTCCATTACGCGCTGGTGCACCTCGGCGGTGACCACCGGGGCCGGCGAGTAGGCGCCCATGCCGCCGGTGTTCGGACCGCTGTCGCCGTCGCCGACACGCTTGTGGTCCTGGCTGGTGGCCATCGGCAGCACGTGCTCGCCGTCGACCATGACGATGAAGGAAGCCTCTTCACCATCCAGAAACTCTTCAATCACCACGCGGGCGCCGGCGTCGCCGGACAGCATGTCGCGCACGGCTTCTTCGGCTTCTTCCAGGGTCATGGCGACGATCACGCCTTTACCGGCGGCTAGGCCGTCGGCCTTGATCACGATCGGCGCGCCTTTCTCACGCAGATAGGCCAGCGCCGGCTCGACTTCGGTGAAGTTCTGGTAGTCGGCGGTGGGAATGTTGTGGCGCGCCAGGAAGTCCTTGGTGAAGGCCTTGGAGCCTTCCAGCTGGGCGGCGGCGGCGGTTGGGCCGAAGATGTCCAGGCCGCGCGAACGGAACAGGTCGACCACGCCCTTCACCAGCGGCGCTTCCGGCCCGACTATGGTCAGCTGCACGTTCTTCTCGGCGAAGTCGGCCAGTTGCTCGATGGCCAGTACGTCGATGGCGACGTTCTCGCATTTAGCTTCGGTGGCGGTGCCAGCGTTGCCCGGGGCAACGAAGACCTTCTCGACACGTTTGTCCTGCGCCACTTTCCAGGCCAGGGCGTGTTCACGACCGCCGCTGCCGATGATCAGTACGTTCATCTTTATCTCCTTGTGGAGGCGGGCTGGTAGCCCGGTTGGTGGATAGAAAAAGCGCTATCCACCCTACGAAATCGGTACGAAGTAGGGTGGATGGCCGCAGCCATCCACCAGCCAATCAATGACGGAAGTGGCGCATGCCGGTAAACACCATCGCAATGCCCGCTTCGTCGGCAGCAGCAATCACTTCGGCATCGCGCATCGAGCCACCCGGCTGGATCACCGCAGTGATGCCATTGGCCGCCGCGTTGTCCAGGCCATCGCGGAACGGGAAGAAGGCGTCGGAGGCCATTACCGAGCCGGCAACCTGCAGGCCTGCGTGCTCGGCCTTGATCGCGGCGATACGGGCAGAGTTGACGCGGCTCATCTGGCCGGCGCCGACGCCGATGGTCTGGCGGCCCTTGGCGTAAACAATTGCGTTGGATTTGACGAACTTGGCCACTTTCCAGGCGAAGATCAGGTCATGGATTTCCTGCTCGCTCGGTGCGCGCTGGGTGACGATCTTCAGGTCTTCCGCCTTGATCATGCCAATGTCGCGGCTCTGCACCAGCAGGCCGCCGTTGACCCGCTTGAAATCCCAGCCAGCGCTGCGTTCGGCCGGCCATTCGCCGCATTCCAGTAGGCGCACGTTGGCCTTGGCGGCGACGACATCACGGGCGGCCTGGGAAATTTTCGGGGCGATGATCACTTCGACGAACTGGCGCTCGACGATGGCTTTCGCTGTTTCGCCGTCCAGTTCACGGTTGAAGGCGATGATGCCGCCAAACGCGGATTCAGTGTCAGTGGCGTAGGCCAGTTCATAGGCCTGGCGGATGCCGCCTTCGCTGTCCAGGGCCACGGCCACGCCGCACGGGTTGGCGTGCTTGACGATCACGCAGGCCGGTTTGACGAAGCTCTTCACACATTCCAGCGCGGCGTCGGTGTCTGCGACGTTGTTGAACGACAGTTCCTTGCCCTGCAGCTGCACGGCGGTGGCGACGCTGGCCTCGCCCTTCTGTGCTTCCACGTAGAACGCCGCGCTCTGGTGCGGGTTCTCGCCGTAGCGCATTTCCTGGGCCTTGATGAACTGGCTGTTGAAGGTACGCGGGAAGGCGCCGCGCTCTTCGGTGGAGAGGGTGTCGCGGCTCTGGTCGATGGTGCCCAGGTAGTTGGCGATCATGCCGTCGTAGGCAGCGGTGTGCTCGAAGGCCTTGAGGGCCAGGTCGAAGCGCTGGGCGTAGCTCAGGCCGCCGGCCTTGAGCGACTCGACGATGCCGGCGTAGTCGCTGGCGTTGACCACGATGGCCACGTCTTTGTGGTTCTTCGCGGCAGAGCGGACCATGGTCGGGCCGCCAATGTCGATGTTCTCGATGGCGTCGGCCAGGTCACAACCCGGCTTGGCTACAGTGGCTGCGAAGGGGTAGAGGTTGACCGCGACCAGGTCGATCGGCTTGATACCGTGCTCGTCCATCACTGCGCCGTCGATGGCGCGACGGCCAAGGATGCCGCCGTGGATCTTCGGGTGCAGGGTCTTGACGCGACCGTCCATCATTTCCGGGAAGCCGGTGTAGTCGGCCACTTCCACGGCGGCGATGCCGTTGTCCTTGAGCAGCTTGTAAGTGCCGCCAGTGGAGAGAATTTCCACATTCAGGGCGACGAGCTCGCGGGCAAACTCGAGGATGCCGGTCTTGTCGGAAACGCTGATCAAGGCACGGCGAACGGGGAGGCGGGTGGTCTGGTCGGTCATTTCAGAATCCATCAGAGCGGGGATATCAGCAAAAAAGGCGGCTCATGTGGGTCGCCCTTTTCGGGAGTTCGTGGTTACAGCAGGTCGTATTGCTTGAGCTTCTTGCGCAGGGTGCCACGATTCAGGCCGAGCAGCTCGGAGGCCTTGGTCTGGTTGCCCTTGACGTAATTCATCACGGTTTCCAGCAGCGGCGCTTCCACTTCGGTGAGCACCAGGTTGTACACGTCACTGACGTCTGCGCCCTCAAGATGGGCGAAATAATTGTGCAGAGCCTTCTCAACGCTGCCGCGCAGGGTTTGCCCCTCTTCGTTTGGCGTATTGAGATGCTGCTTCAAACTGCTGTTGTCACTCACGGGAGCCATTCCACTCTCTAAGGTCTCAGTCAACATCGTCATGCGGCCACCCCTTCTCCATTGTTATGACGTTCGCTGAAAAACTCGCGAACGTTGGTGCACTGCGCGTCCGTACTGTCCAGACGATTGAATTGGGCGCGAAACTCCTTGGCGCCCGGCAAGGTTGCGAGATACCAGCTGACATGTTTGCGGGCAATCCGCACGCCCATCACATCGCCATAGAAGGCGTGCAGGGCTGTCAGATGTTCAAGCAGAATGCGTTCCACCTCGCCCAGGCTCGGCGCCGGCAACTGCTCGCCGGTCCGCAGGTAGTGTTCGATTTCACGGAATATCCACGGCCGGCCCTGAGCCGCGCGGCCAATCAGCAGGCCATCGGCGCCAGTGGCTGCCAATACGGCCTTGGCCTTTTGCGGCGAGTCGATATCGCCGTTGGCCAACACCGGAATCGACACCGCCTGCTTGATCGCGGCGATGGTCTCGTACTCGGCTTCGCCCATATACAGGTCGGCGCGAGTGCGGCCGTGTACAGCCAAGGCGACAATGCCGCTGTCTTCGGCGATTTTCGCCACGGTGATGCCGTTTTTGTTCTCGCGGTCCCAGCCGGTGCGGATCTTCAGTGTCACCGGCACATCCACGGCGGCGACCACAGCCTGAAGAATCTCGTGAACTAACACTTCGTCTTTCAATAGGGCGGAACCGGCGGCCTTGTTGCAGACCTTCTTGGCCGGGCAGCCCATATTGATGTCGATAATCTGCGCGCCCATTTCCACGTTGCGTCGCGCCGCCTCGGCAAGCATCTCGGGATCGCCACCGGCGATCTGTACCGAGTGGGGTTCTGGATCACCGCTGTGCATCATGCGCAGACTCGACTTGCGGGTGTTCCACAGGCGCACATCGCTGGTGACCATTTCCGACACCACCAGGCCTGCGCCCATACGCTTGCACAGCTGTCGAAACGGCTGGTCAGTGACGCCCGCCATAGGGGCGAGAATCAGCGAATTTGGCAATGTGTAGGGGCCGATGCGTAGCGCCGACATAGGGCTTCTCTGCTCAAGAGACCAGCTGTTGAACAAATAGGAGAGTGCGAAAAAGGGTGGGCATGATACCCGCTCTGGATGACCGGAGAAAGGCTGTTTTGAACAAATTCTGAACAGCTCTGGGCTTGTCGCGAAGGGTTTGGTTGCTGCGGATTTTCAAGCAGTCCGCAGCGTGCAGGCTATTCCGGCGAGTGGAAGCTCAGGCTGTAGTTCACCGCCTGGGTGCCGGGGTCGAGGATGTCCAACGAGATGTGAATGGGCGTCTGAGGCGGCATTTCCGCGTTGCCGGCCAGCTCGCCAGCAAGGTATTCGCTGGGCTTGAAGCGGCGGCTGGCGAGCAGCTGGCCATTGATGTCGGCGAAGCGCATTTCCAGCAGCGGGAAGGGCTGGGAGAACGCCGCGCGGTTGTAAAGGATGGCGTCGACCACCAGGGCGCCGCTGAATTCCGGGTGGCTGCGCACCACCAGGTTGCTGCTCTTGACCTGAGTGATGTCGACCTTGGATGGCAATTGGCAGCCGACCGCCGGGCAGAGTTGCTCGAACCAGGGGCGGTATTGATCCTGGCGCGCCAATTCATTGAAGTGATACATCACGTACTGGCCAGCCAGTGCGGCAGCTCCCAGCAGATTCAGTAGGCCCCAGCCGATCCAGCGGGCCCAGGGTTTCTTCGGCTGTTGCCAGTCCAGTTGCAGTGGCTCGTCATCCAGCTCGAACAGGTGCTCGTCACGCAATTCGGGCTCGCTGCGCGCGGTCTTTTTCCGCGCCATTACGGCCGGTGCTTCATCGCGCGGGCTGTCTGTCGGCGCGCCAAATGGCTCGCGCTCGGCATGTAGTTCAATGTGCTCGATTTCCGGCTCGGGGTGGCGGCGGTCAAGGCTGTTGAGGTCAAGCGGCGGCTCGTCATCGGGCTCGTTGACTGGTTCTGGTGTTGCGTGAGCGGGCGGAGCCGGGCGTGCTGGCGGAGTCAGTGGCTGAGGTTTGATGCTCAGGCTGGCAGTTGGCTTGCTCAGTTCGTCCTGCAGCAGGGCTTCGGCCCAGCGCTCGTCGTGCGGGTCGTGCTCAACCGGCTCGGGCGTTAGAAAGCTTTCGTTAAATTTCGGTGCGCTATCAATCGCCAGGAACTGTTTGGACAGTTGCTGTTCCTGGGCTTCGAGCTTGGCCAGTTCTTCATCCAGATCGAGGCTGTCGAGATCCAGGTCGTCGTGAATCCACAGTGTGTCGCTGGCTTTGCTGCTGGCCGGCGCGGCTGGTATTGCAGGGCGCGCGCTTGGCACTGCTTGCGGCGGCGCAGGCGGTTTGCTGGGCTGTGGTGCTGGTGCTGGTGCTGCGGCTGGTGCCGCAGGTGGCGGCAGTTGCTGGCCCTGCTCGCGCAGCTGTTGCGCGGCATTGAACACATGCAGGCAGGCTCCGCAGCGCACGGCACCATGGGCGGCACCCAGCTGCGTGAGGTTCACGCGAAAGCTGGTGCGGCAATGGGGGCACTGGGTGACGAAGCTCTGGGTCATGCGGCGATCCGGCTAAACGAGGCGGCTAGTCTAACGCAAGTGCTTGGCAATGCAGCAGCTGTGCGTACTGGGGCGGTTAGCGGCGTACGCCACTGATGCGCACCCAGCCGTCTTTATCGGCGGTCGGGTCCAGAATAAAGGCGTCGTTATAGGCGGCGCGCACCTCTTCGGCCTGTTCGGCGAGGATGCCCGACAGCGCCAGGCGCCCGCCGGACTTGACCAGGCTGGTGATCTGCGGGGCCAGCGCTACCAGTGGGCCGGCGAGGATATTGGCCACGACGACATCCGCAGGTTGTTGCGGCATGTCTTCAGGCAGGTAAAGCGGGAAGCGCGCGTCGTCGATGCCATTGCGCTGGGCATTGTCGCGTGAGGCTTCGAGGGCCTGGATATCGATATCGGTACCAACTGCTTGCGGTGCGCCGAGCAACAGAGCGGCAATCGCCAGGATGCCCGAGCCGCAACCGAAATCGATCACGCTGCAATCCTGCAGGTGCTGGCCATCCAGCCATTCCAGGCACAGCGCGGTGGTCGGGTGGGTGCCGGTGCCGAAGGCCAGGCCTGGGTCGAGCAGCAGGTTGACTGCCTCCGGCTCCGGTGCGGCGTGCCAGCTGGGAACAATCCACAGACGTTGGCCGAAGCGCGTCGGGTGGAAACCGTCCATCCAGCTGCGTTCCCAGTCCTGATCGGCGATCACTTCGGCCTGGTGCTCCGGCAATTCGGCACCGGTCAGCAGTTGCAGGTGGGCAAATACCGCGTTGGCGTCGGTATCGGCTTCAAACAGGGCAAGCAGGTGAGTGTGCGACCACAGTGGCGTGGTGCCCAGGTCCGGCTCAAAAATCGGCTGATCTTCGGCATCCATAAAGGTCACCGATACCGCACCGACTTCCAGCAGCGCATCTTCGTAGGTTTCCGCCTGCTCCGGGGTGATGGCGAGACGGACTTGTAACCAGGGCATGGGAAACCTCGTGAGCGTTGTGGCGGGATGGCGCAAATTGGCGCGCAGCTTACTTGAAGCGGTGGTACGGCTGCCACCGCTTGCGGTCGACAGAAACGACAAAGGCTGCCGAATGGCAGCCTTTGTTTAGCATTTCAGTCATGACATCGCGAGCTAGAGCGGGACAAGGCAAAAACGGCCGGAGAAGCGGAGTTTACGTCTGTAAATGAGCATTCCTCGGCCGTTTTTAACACAGTACCGCCGACGCGCAGCAGGTCATAGGGCTTAGTGCTTATCCATACCCAGTTTTTTCTCTAGATAGTGAATATTCACGCCGCCTTTGCAGAAGCCTTTATCGCGGACCAGATCGCGGTGCAGGGGCACGTTGGTCTTGATGCCGTCGACGACGATCTCGTCTAGGGCGTTGCGCATACGGGCCATGGCCTCGTCGCGGTCCTTGCCATAGGTGATGATCTTGCCGATCAGCGAGTCGTAGTGCGGCGGTACGCTGTAGCCGCTGTACAGGTGCGAGTCCATCCGCACGCCGTTGCCGCCTGGCGCGTGGAAGTGCTTGACCTTGCCAGGGCAGGGCATGAAATTGTCCGGGTCTTCGGCGTTGATCCGGCACTCCAGCGAGTGGCCGCGAATCACCACGTCACTCTGCTTGAACGACAGCCTGTTGCCAGCGGCGATGCTGAGCATCTCCTTGACGATGTCGATGCCGGTGACCATTTCCGATACCGGATGCTCCACCTGAACGCGGGTGTTCATCTCGATAAAGTAGAAATGCCCATCTTCGTAGAGGAACTCGAAGGTGCCAGCGCCGCGGTAGCCGATCTCGATGCAGGCATCGACGCAGCGTTGTAGCACTTCGGCGCGGGCCTTTTCATCGATGCCCGGTGCCGGCGCTTCTTCCAGTACCTTCTGGTGGCGGCGCTGCAGCGAGCAATCGCGATCACCCAGGTGGATGGCGCTGCCCTGGCCGTCGGAGATGACCTGGACTTCCACGTGACGTGGATTGCCGAGGAATTTCTCCAGATAGACCATCGGGTTGCCGAACACCGAGCCAGCTTCGCTGCGGGTCAGCTTGGCCGATTTGATCAGGTCTTCTTCCTTGTACACCACGCGCATGCCGCGACCACCGCCGCCGCCAGCGGCTTTGATGATCACCGGGTAACCGACCTCACGGGCAATCGCCAGGGCGGTTTCCTCGTCTTCCGGCAGTGGGCCGTCGGAGCCAGGCACGACCGGTACACCGGCGCGTTTCATGGCGTCCTTGGCCGAGACCTTGTCGCCCATCAGGCGGATGGTCTCGGCTTTCGGGCCGATAAAGGCAAAACCGGAGTTTTCCACCTGCTCGGCGAAGTCGGCGTTTTCCGCGAGGAAGCCGTAGCCCGGGTGAATGGCGGTAGCGCCGGTGACTTCAGCTGCGCTGATGATCGCCGGAATATTCAGGTAGGACAGCGCGCCAGGGGCCGGGCCTATGCACACCGACTCGTCGGCCAGGCCCAGGTGCATCAGTTCGCGGTCAGCGGTGGAATGCACCGCAACGGTCTTGATGCCCAGCTCTTTACAGGCGCGCAAGACGCGCAGGGCGATCTCGCCGCGGTTGGCGATCAGAACTTTTTCCAACATCGCAGGCTCTCCGCGGATCAAACGATGGTGAACAGAGGTTGATCGTATTCCACCGGCTGGCCGTTCTCGCCCAGGATGGATTCGATCACGCCGCTGGTTTCGGCCTCGATGTGGTTCATCATCTTCATCGCTTCAACGATGCAGAGAATGTCGCCTTTCTTCACGCTCGAACCCACTTCGACGAAGTTGGCCGAAGTAGGGCCGGAAGCGCGGTAGAAGGTGCCGACCATCGGCGAGCGCACCACAGTGCCATTCAGCTTGGCGGCAGCCGGTGCAGCAGCTTCGGCAGCGACCGGTGCTGCAGCCACTGGCGCGGCGGCCGGAGCCGGAGCCTGGGCGTACACTGGCTGTTGCATAAAGGCCGGCTGCTTGCTATGACGGCTGATGCGCACGGATTCTTCGCCTTCGCGAATCTCCAGCTCGTCGATACCGGATTCTTCCAGCAGCTCGATCAGTTTTTTGACTTTACGAATATCCATAGTGGTTCAACTCCCGGTGAGGTCAGGGGCGCTTAAGTATAAGTTGTTCGAGTGCAGCCTCCAGGGCCAGTCGATAACCGCTGGCGCCAAGGCCGCAGATCACTCCCACCGCAACATCTGAAAAGTAGGAGTGATGGCGGAAAGCTTCGCGTTTGTGCACGTTGGACAAATGCACTTCGATGAATGGGATGCTCACTGCCAGCAATGCGTCACGTAATGCGACGCTGGTGTGAGTAAAAGCGGCAGGATTGATCAGGATAAAGTCGACACCTTCGCCTTTTGCGGTGTGAATACGGTCAATCAGCTCGTACTCGGCATTGCTCTGCAGGTACAGCAGGTGGTGGCCTGCCTCGCGCGCCCGGCGCTCCAGGTCGAGGTTGATCTGCTCCAGGGTAGTGGCGCCGTAGGTGCCCGGCTCACGGGTGCCGAGCAGGTTGAGGTTGGGGCCGTGCAATACCAGTAGGGTCGCCATGGCGGTGCTTCCTTGTTTTTCTACTGCGCAGGACTATGCCGCGACAGCGCGGGGCTGTCCAGTTCTCAGCAATAGTCGACACGATGACCGCAAATTGCGGCAAATATATGACTCGGGGCGTTAAAAACGTTCACGTGCGGTGCTCAGGCGCGCAGCAAAGGTCGCCGCATCCACCTCACCTACGACACGCAAATCCAGCCATTCGTCACCCTTGGCGTCGAACAGCAGAATCGCCGGTGGGCCGAACAGCTGGTAGCGGTCGAGCAGGGCGCGCTGCGCGGGATTGCTTTCGGTGATGTCGAAACGCACCAGCTGATAGTCGCCCAGCTGGCGGCCGACTTCCGGGGCGTTGAGCACTTCGCGTTCGATCACCTTGCAGCTGATGCACCAGTCGGCATACCAGTCGAGCAGCAGTGGCTTGCCATTGTTCTTTGCGGCGAGCAGAGCGCTATCCAGCTCGGCGGGAGTCGTGATGGTTTGCCATTGACCGGATTGCACCTGCTGCGTCGCTTCTACGCTACTGACCGACCGACCGAGCGGGCGTAGCGGATCATCCTGCCCCTGCAGCGCACCGACCCAGGCCAACAGGGCGTAAACCAGCAGGGGTAGGCCGAGCAGTTGGGCGAGTTTCTGGTGATGAGTTTTCGGCGTCAGTTCCAGCGCGCCGAGCCACAGTGCGATGCCTGCAGCTAGCATGCCCCACAGCGCCAGGCTGACTGGGCCGGGTACCACACGCTCGAGCAGCCAGATCGCCACGGCCATCAGCAGTGCACCGAACAGGTTGCGCACGGTGAGCATCCAGGGCCCGGACTTCGGCAGGAATGCACCGCCACCGACAGCAAACAGTACCAGCGGCGCGCCCATGCCCATGCCTAGCGCCAGCAGCTTGAGGCCGCCGCCGAGGGCGTCGCCGCTGGCGCTGATATACAGCAATGCGCCGGCCAGTGGTGCGGAGACGCAGGGTGAAACCAGCACGCTGGACAGCACGCCGAGCGCCGCAGCGCTAAAGATGGTGCCGCCGTGCAGGCGTTGGCTCAGGCGCTGCAGGGGGCCGTCGATGGCGGCTGGCAGGCGCAGTTCGAGAAAGCCCAGGCTGGCCGCGCCGAACAGGGCGAAGAAGATCGCAAAGGGCACCAGCACCCAGGGCGATTGCAGGCGCGCCTGCAGATTCAGTTCCGCGCCGAACAGGCCCATCAGCGCGCCGAGAATGGCAAAGCTCAGGGCCATCGGCAGCACGTAGGCCAGTGCCAGCACCAGGCTGCGCATACCGCCCGGCTGGCCGCGCAGCACCACGCCGGTGAGGATCGGCAGCATCGGCAGCACGCAGGGGGTGAAGGTCAGCGCCAGGCCGCCGAGGAAGAACAGCGCCAGGTCGGTCCAGCTCCACGGCGTTGCGGCATTGGGTGCAGCACTGCCGGCTGTTGCACCGCCGCCAATCGCCAGCACTTCGGTTTCCGGTGGGTAGCACAGGCCTTTGTCGGCGCAGCCCTGGTAGTTGACGCTGAGGTTGAAGGGGCGATTGTCCGGGTTGTCGACCGGCACCTCGACATCCAGTACCTCGTAGTACACCTCGACATCGCCGAAGTAGTCATCGGTCTTGGCCTTGCCTGCGGGCAGAACGGCCTGGCCCACGCTCACAGCGGCGGGCTCGCTGCTGAAACTGAAGCGATGGCGATACAGGTAATAACCTTCGGCAGCGACAAAGCGCAGTTTCACCGACTCGCTGGAGCTGCTGATCAGGCTCAGCTTGAACGCCTCGCGTACCGGCAGGAAGTCTGCGCTGTTGTTCAGTGGGGCGCCGAACTGCGCAGGGACGGGGGGCTTATCGAACAGGCCGGCGCTGGCCGGCAGTACGACCAGAAGCAGGCTGAGTAGACGGTGCATGGCAGGCTCGTGATGCGGGAATCGCCGCATCATAGCGGAGGCATAAGGTAGCGCGCATGCCTTAGCCTGTAAGCGGTCTTGTCTAGAGGCTGGATGGTACGCGACAGATTGCCGCGCCCACAGCCGGTTAAACCCTGAACGCCTTTACAGCGGTATGCAGTTGGCCGCCGAGTTGCAGCAGCTGCTCGCCCTGATGGCGGCCCTCGCCGATGCGTTGCAGGTTGTCACCGCCAAGTTGGTGGATGCGCTCGCTGTGCCCGCGAATCTCGCTGACCGCGCCGCTCTGCTGGGCGGTGGCATCGGCAATCCGCTCGGCCATGCTGGCGATGGTACGGATCGCCGCGACGATTTCATCCAGTGCGCCATCGGCGGCTTCGGCCTGACTAGCGGTAGCTTCGGCGTGTTCGACCTGGGTGCGCATGGCTTGTACCGATTGCAATGCGGCCTGTTGCAGGCGGCCGATCAGCTCCTGAATCTGCGCGGTGGCGCCGGTGGTGCGCTGCGACAGCGAGCGCACTTCATCGGCGACCACGGCAAAGCCGCGGCCCAGCTCGCCGGCCCGTGCCGCTTCGATAGCGGCGTTCAGTGCCAGCAGGTTGGTCTGCTCGGCGATGCCGCGAATGACAGTCAGTACATTGCCGATGGTGGCGGTTTCCTCGGCCAGGCGTTCGATGGCCTGGGCGTTGCCCTGCACCTCATCAACCAGCGAGTGCAGGCCGGTAAGGCTGTGGCCAATCACCTGCTGGCCCTGTTCCAGAGCGCGGTTGGCGTCGCGGCTGGCATCGGCGGCCTGGCTGGCATCACCAGCAACCTGCTGGATGGTGGCCTGCAGTTCGCCGAGGGCATCGCGGATTTGCGCGGTGTCGCCGGCCTGGCGTTCGGCGCCGCTGTGCAGACCGCCGCTTAGGTCGGCCAGGGTTCGGCTGGAGCCGACTACCTGTTCGGCGTGCCGACGAATGGTGCCGACCAGGTCGACCAGATAGGCGCGCAGGCGGTTCAGCGACTCTTCGATATCACGCAGTTCGCGGGTGCGTGAATTGAGCTGGATGTCATGGGCGAAGTCGCCGGCGGCCCAGGCAGAGAGGGCTGGAACCAGGCGTTCGAGTACGCGAGTGAGGCGCCGCTGGATGGTGTCGATGATCAATGCGATCAGCAAAATCAGGCCGATCATCAGGCCGAGGATCAGCTGCACCTCACCTTGGATTCGCCCGTGTTCGGCGCGTACCAGGGGTTCCAGCGCGGCCAGCGCTTGCTGCACCTGGTCGATCTGCGTGCGCGTGCTGGTGGCCAGGGCGCTGCGTTGTTCGATCAGGTTGTTGCGGGCATGGGCCAGGCGGGTGAGGTGGCGCGCCGCGCTGAACAGCGGGCTGCGATAAGCGACGGCGGCATTGGCTTCGCCGCTGTCGGCGTATTGCGCGAGCTGCTCCAGCGCTGCGTCCATTTCCCGCTCGGCTTGTAACAGCAGGCCTTGCGGGTCGGCGGAGAGCTTGCCAGCGGCCAGTAGCTCGTTGGCACTGAAGGCTTTGAGCTCTGCGAGGCTGGGGCGCAGGTTGGCCGCCAATTGCGTGGGCAGTTCAGTCATGGCCTGTTCGAGGCTGTCCAGCGATTGCAGAGCGGCACTGTGGCGCAGGGCGTCGCCGCTTTCCAGGTAGGTGCTGATGTTCTGCGCCGCCTCGCCCTGGAACTGCTGGGACAGGCTCAGGTAGCGGGCCATCAGCAGATAAGGGCGCTCCAGGGCGCGCTGTGACCACCAGAGCGTCACGGCCAGGGCCACGCAAACGGTGACCAGCAGCAGGGTGTTGAGGTTGGTAAGGGATTTCAGGCGCATAGGGCTCGACCGACAACGAACGGTTCCGGCCGCCGACGGATGCGTCAGGGCGGCGCTAAGCCTCAGAATTTATTGCTTTTTCGTGACCGTAATATGACGACGCCGACTGCGTCACAGTTTTCTGCCGGGTGGTTGCTGGCGGCTCAGGTCTATCAGGGCGCGTCTCAGGCGCCCTGATAGATCGCTACCTGATTACGTCCGCCGTGCTTGGCCACATACAGGGCCTGGTCGGCTTGTTGCGAGAGCCGTTTGCCGTCCAGTTGCGGCGCCAGCTGGGCGATGCCGCAGCTGAAGGTGCAGGACAGGTCATGCGGCTGCGCCGAATACTGGATTTCCGCGAAACGCTGGCGGATGTCGTCGAGTACCCGGCGGGCCGATTCGGCGTCGGTGTCAGGCATCACCACGGCGAACTCTTCGCCGCCGTAACGGCCGATATGGTCGCTCTTGCGCAGGCGCTGCTTGAGAAACAGCGCTAGGCTCTTGATCACCCGGTCGCCCATGGGGTGGCCGTAGGTGTCGTTGACCTTCTTGAAGAAGTCGATATCGATCATCGCAAAGCTCAGCGGCTGGCCATCGCGTTCGGCGCGGAAGCGTGCATCTTCGAGCAATTGCAGGGTATGGGTGTGGTTGTACAAACCGGTCAGGCTGTCACGCACCATGCGCGCCTTGAGGCTGCGCGCGCGGGCTGCACGGTTGCGTACGGTAGCGATCAGGTGGCGGGGTTTGATCGGTTTGGTGAGGAAGTCATCGCCGCCTTCGCTCATCGCATCGAGCTGCTTGTCCAGGTCGTCTTCGGCGGACAGGTAGATGATCGGCACGCTGACGTAGCGGTCGTTGTGGCGGATCACCTGGGCCAGTTCCGGGGCGTTGCACTCGGGCATGTACATGTCGAGGGTGATCAGGTCCGGCTGGAAATCGGCCAGATGGCTCATGGCCTGGATCGGCTCGATCAGGGTGCGGGTGACTATACCGGCGCTGTTGAGCACGCGCTCGGTGTGCGTGGCCTGGGCCCGCGAGTCGTCGATGATCAGCACCTTGTAGGG
Source organism: Pseudomonas anguilliseptica (assembly GCF_900105355.1). Taxonomy (NCBI): domain Bacteria; kingdom Pseudomonadati; phylum Pseudomonadota; class Gammaproteobacteria; order Pseudomonadales; family Pseudomonadaceae; genus Pseudomonas; species Pseudomonas anguilliseptica. Next base: position 676,496 of record NZ_FNSC01000001.1, on the reverse strand, counting down.
TTCGTACTGCGACACGTGGGTCAGCACTTCGATGCGCTCGAACAGGTTCGAGGCATCCAGGCTACCGGTGAAGAACTCCTGGCCACCGGCGCGCACTGCAGACAGGCGGGTCATGGTGTCGGTGTCTTCCTGGCTGAAGAACAGCAGCGGAATCTGGTGTTCCAGACCTTCCTGCACGCTTTTTGCCAGCTGCAGGCCGCAGCCGGGGCCGGAGAAGTCGACTTCCATCAGGATCGCCGCCGGGTGGCGCTCACGCATGGCATTGCGAAATGCATTGGCGCTGTCCAGGGCGATGGCGTTCATGCCGAAGAATTCCAGGCGCTGCACCAGCTGTTCGGCGCGTTCCAGATGCTGCAGTGCGAGGTACACAGGTTTGCGCAGCGGCGGCAGCACGGTTTGCTCGAAACGGTCGCCGTGGCGCAGGCCGGTGCGTGACAGACGCTGCAGCAGCTGGTTGAGCTGGCTGATCAGCTCGCTATTGAGGCGGCCACGGTTGTCGGCCACCAGTTGCAGGCAGCTGCCGATTTCCTGGGCCAGCTGGCTGTGCTCGGCCTGATCGAGGCGTTCGGCGTAGCGCTGCAGCAATTCCGTCGCCTCGCGCAGTTCGCCCATGCCTGCTTCGTTCCACTCACTGCGCTGCAGGCGCTGCCAGACTTCCAATACCTGACGCGCCTGATTGATCACGCGCTGGGCGAAGTGCTGCTTGAGGCGGTCGCGGCTGGGGTCTTCTTGCTCGATCATGGCCCAATTTCAGTTGGCGCAGCACGTGGCTACGGGTGATGGCTTAGTGCTAGCAATGTTAACACTCGTTTGAATTATTGCGAGTGCCGTCGATCTATTGGCGTCGGCCTTCTGTCTATGGCATCACAGATACACCATTGGCATAACCGGCGCTAAGTTTGCCGTTCGCCGCTGCGCAGTCGGCCGCGCTTCCCTTATAGTGCAAGGCAGTTGCGCAACCCTGCTCAAGGGTTGCGGTCGAACCAACTGCGACCGGGTTGTGTTGTCCGGTTGCGAGTTTGCTACTTGGGTAACAAAAGGACATTGCCATGCTGGATTGGAAGAACCGAACTGCCGAAGCGCGTGATGGCGCGGCAGGTGCTGCCACCACCTTACAGAGTAAATCGACAGGAAGCCTGGTCACGCGGACGGTCGCTGGTCTGCTGGGGCTCTACCTGGTTGTGGCGCTGGTGGTGGGCTGGTACTGGAGCCAGGAGCCTGCGCAATTCTCCGTGCAACAGCGTGCCGAGGCCGCCGCCCGTGCTGGCGGCCGCAAGCTGGTGAATGGCTACACCACGGTGGAAACCCTCAAGCAGGTCGCGGGCACCTTGCTCGATAAGCCGGGCGGTTACCTGTCCAACGACCTGGCACCACCGGGTCTATGGCTCGACAACATGCCAAGCTGGGAGTTTGGTGTGCTGGTGCAGGTGCGTGATATGTCCCGCGCGCTGCGCAAGGACTTCACCCGTTCGCAGTCGCAATCCACCGAAGACGCCGATCTGGCCAAGGCCGAGCCGCGTTTCCACTTCGACCATAAAAGCTGGGCACTGCCGGCCTCCGAGGCTGAGTACGCCGAAGGCATCAAATCGCTGGATCGTTACCTTGAGCGCTTGGGTGATCCGAGCAAAGGCAATGCCCAGTTCTATACCCGCGCCGACAACCTGAATAACTGGCTGGGCGATGCCGCCACGCGTCTGGGTTCGCTGTCGCAGCGTCTGTCGGCCAGTGTCGGTCAGGTGCGTTTGAATACCGCAGTGGTCGACCCGGCATTGGCCGATAGCGTGGCCCAGGCCGATTTTGTCGAAGGTGTGAATTACGAAACGCCATGGCTGCAGATTGACAACGTGTTCTACGAAGCGCGTGGACAGGCCTGGGCGCTGGCCCATTTGCTGCGCGCCATTGAGGTGGATTTTGCCGATGTGCTGGCGAAGAAGAACGCCACCGTCAGCGTGCGCCAGATCATCCGTGAGCTGGAAGCCGCGCAGGAAACCCTGTGGAGCCCGATGATTCTCAATGGCAGCGGTTATGGCCTGCTGGCTAACCACTCGCTGGTGATGGCCAACTACATCTCGCGCGCCAATGCCGGGCTGATCGACCTGCGCCAACTGCTGTCGCAGGGCTAAGCGGTGGCCTGGTCCGAAGCTGAGGTGGCGCACCGCGCCGCCTCTGATGCTGAACGCATCGTCTGGGTCGACGAGGAGGATCGTCCGCTCGGCGGTGTGTTGCGCAGTGAGCTGCGTGCGCGGCATCTGCTCGGGCGTGGCACCTATATCCTGCTGTTCAACAGCGCCGGCCTGCTGTGCGTGCACCGGCGTACCCTGAGCAAGGCGCTGTATCCCGGTTATTGGGATGTGGCGGCCGGCGGCATGGTGCTCGAAGGCGAGAGCTACGCCGAATCGGCCGCGCGCGAGCTGGCTGAAGAGCTGGGTATCGAAGACGCGCAATTGGTCGAGCATGCGCATTTCCTCTACGACGCGCCGGAAAGCCGCCTGTGGTGCATGGCCTACTCGGCGGTGTCCGATGCGCCTTTGCGTTTGCAGCCGGAGGAAGTATTGGAGGCGCGGTTTATCTCCATCGACGAGGCGCTGGCCGAAACCCAGTACCTGCCCTATTGCCCCGATTCGCTGGCCGCCTTGCAGCGCTATCTGGCCGCCACGCGCTAGGCCCTCGATACTGGCCGAACCCCGCGTCAGTCCTGGCTTTGTGCAGGATATCCAGGCGTTTTGTTCGGCATCCTGAACAACGTCGCCAATCCGCCGATTAATGGCGCATTTTTACACTTAGCAGTCGCGGCTTTTGCCGTTACACTGCGCCGCCTTCAAGCCTTGGCCGTGTATCGCCAGGGTGCGCTGCCCCTGCCAGAGTGGGGCTTCGCGGTCGACTCCGAACACTCAGTCGACCAGTCGCTATCCTGACCCCTTCGAGGACCAACCGGTGGTCAAGAAAGCTTCCTCATTTGCCGCCCTCGGCGGCCTGGTGTATTCCACCGATAGCGGCCGGCACTGCCCGGATTGCAGTCAGCCGGTGGACGCCTGTATCTGTAAACAGACCCTGATCCCCGAAGGTGATGGCATCGCCCGCGTGCGCCGCGAAACCAAAGGCCGCGGCGGCAAGACGGTGACCAGCATCAGTGGCGTGCCTCTGGCCGAAGAGCCCCTGAAAGACCTCGCCAGCGCACTGAAAAAGCGCTGCGGCTGCGGCGGTTCGCTCAAGGATGGGGTGATCGAAATTCAGGGCGACCACGTCGAGCTGCTGATTGCCGAGCTGATCAAGCACGGCTTTAAAGCCAAGAAATCCGGCGGCTAAGCCAGTCTTTTCTAAACTTCCTCAGCTGGCCTTTGGTCACAGCTGAGTAATCGTCATTTCCAGACTTTAATCTGTACGCGTCTTGGCTGTGCCAAGGCCACTATCGCCAGCAAGGGAGACATCGATGTCTGCACGACGCACACGTAAAGATGACGGCAGCCAGTGGACCGTAGCGGACAGCCGCAGCGTCTACGGCATTCGCCATTGGGGCGCGGGTTACTTCGCGATCAATGACAAGGGCCGTGTCGAGGTGCGCCCGAATGGCCAGCAAAGCACCCCGATCGACCTCTACGAGCAGCTGGATGAGCTGCGTTCCAGCGGTTTGTCGTTGCCGTTGCTGGTGCGTTTTCCGGACATTCTGCAGGATCGTGTACGGCAGCTGACCGGTGCGTTCGACGCCAACATTGCACGCCTGGAATACCAGAGCCGCTACACCGCGCTGTACCCGATCAAGGTCAATCAGCAGGAAGCGGTGGTGGAAAACATCATCGCCACACAGAACGTCTCCATTGGCCTGGAAGCTGGCTCCAAGCCTGAGCTGATGGCGGTGCTGGCGCTGGCGCCGAAGGGCGGCACCATCGTCTGCAACGGTTACAAAGACCGCGAATTTATCAAGCTGGCCCTGATGGGTCAGAAGCTCGGTCACAACGTGTTTATCGTCATCGAGAAAGAATCCGAAGTGCAGCTGGTGATCGACGAGGCGGCCGAACTCAAAGTCGCGCCGCAGATCGGCCTGCGCGTGCGTCTGTCGTCGCTGGCCTCGAGCAAGTGGGCCGATACCGGCGGCGAGAAATCCAAGTTCGGCCTGTCGGCGGCGCAGCTGCTGTCGGTGGTCGAACGCTTCCGCGCGGCCAAGCTGGACCAGGGCATCCGCCTGCTGCATTTCCATATGGGCTCGCAGATCGCCAACCTGTCCGACTACCAGCACGGCTTCAAGGAAGCCATCCGCTATTACGGCGAGCTGCGTGGCTTGGGCCTGCCGGTTGACCATATCGATGTCGGTGGTGGCCTGGGTGTGGATTACGACGGCACCCACTCGCGCAATGCCAGCTCGATCAACTACGACATGGACGACTACGCCGGCGTGGTGGTCGGCATGCTCAAGGAGTTCTGTGATGCTCAGGAGCTGCCGCATCCGCATATCTTCTCGGAAAGCGGCCGCTCGCTGACCGCGCACCACGCCATGCTGGTGGTGCAGGTCACTGACGTGGAAAAACACAATGACGAGATCCCCAAGATCGAAGACGTCACCAGCCTGCCGGAAACCGTGCGTTACCTGGTCGAGCTGCTCGGGCCGACCGATATCGAGATGGTCACCGAGACCTACTGGCGCGCCACGCACTACATGAGCGACGTGGCCAATCAGTATGCCGACGGCAAACTCAGCCTGACCGACAAGGCCCTGGCCGAGCAGTGCTACTTCGCCGTGTGCCGCCGCCTGCACAATTCGCTCAAAGCCCGTCAGCGCTCCCATCGTCAGGTGCTGGACGAGCTCAACGACAAGCTCGCCGACAAGTACATCTGCAATTTTTCGGTGTTCCAGAGTCTGCCGGACACCTGGGCCATCGGCCAGGTGCTGCCGATTCTGCCGCTCAACCGTCTCGACGAAGAGCCGCTGCGCCGCGCCGTGCTGCAGGATCTGACCTGCGACTCGGATGGCAAGATTCGCCAGTACGTCGATGAGCAGAGCATCGAGACCAGCCTGCCGGTGCACGAAGTGCGCGAAGGTGAGGACTATCTGCTGGGGATCTTCCTGGTCGGTGCCTACCAGGAAATTTTGGGCGATATGCACAACCTGTTCGGCGACACCGACTCGGTGAGCATCTACCAGAGCGCCGATGGCAGCGTGTACCACGCCGGTATCGAGACCCACGACACTATCGAGGACATGCTGCGCTATGTGCACTTGTCGCCCGAAGAGTTGATGACTCACTACCGCGATAAGGTGGCCAGCGCCAAGATCAGCCCGCGCGAGCGCACCCAGTTCCTTGATGCGTTGCGTCTGGGGCTGACCCGTTCGTCTTATCTGTCGTCCTAGGGAACAATCGATCTGCTGCCGTCGGCCCTACTGCGTTAAAAACAGGCTCGGAAAGCCGCTTGCGGCTAACGCACTTTAGTGCGGCCCCGAAGGAGCAAGCGAAGCGAGTAATGCTCATGTACAAAAGTACACTCCGCTTCCTCGCCTGTTTTTGCCTTGTAGTGCTCTAGCTCGCAAGATCTTGAGCAGGTAGAAGCTCGCGCTGAATGCAAAAGGCTTCGCACTGTGGGGCCTTTTGCTGTCTGCTGCCATTGGTTAAAAACCGTAGCAGGCCGTAGCCCGGATGTAATCCGGGAAGGATTTTGACGGCAATACAGCGCCCTGGATTGCATCCGGGTTACTTCTGTAGGTGTAGGGTGGATGACGCTCTTTTCATTCACCGCCGGCGTGGTATTTGGTGGATGGGTAAAGCGTCATCCACCCTACAACAGCGCGTTTTATGCCCCGAGCAGGCTTTGCCCGCAGACACGCAGCACTTGCGCGGTGGCCGCGCCCGAGCCCGGCTGGGCGAACCAGGCCACGGCTTCGGCGACGTCCTGTGGCAGGCCACCCTGGCCCATGGAGTTCATCCTCCGGCCGGCTTCGCGGATGGTCAGCGGGATGGCGGCGGTCATCTGGGTTTCGATAAAACCCGGTGCCACGGCGTTGATGCTGATGCCGCGCTTGGCCAAGGCCGGTGCCCAGGCCTGGGCCAGGCCGATCACCCCAGCCTTGCTCACTGCGTAATTGGTCTGGCCGAGGTTGCCGGCGATGCCGCTGATCGAGGCGATCAGCACCACGCGGCCGTTGTCGTGCAGCTTGCCGGCGTCCAGCAGGGCCTGGGTCAGCACTTGCGGGGCACTGAGGTTGACGTTGATCACCGAGTTCCAGAACGCATCGTTCATCTTCGCCAGGGTCTTGTCGCGGGTGATGCCGGCGTTGTGCACGACGATATCGATGCCGTCCGGTAGTGCCTCAACCAGCTGCGCGGCGGCATCCTCGGCGCAGATGTCCAGGGCTAGGGCGCGCCCGCCCAGGCGTGCCGCCAGGGCATTCAGGGCATCCTTGGCCGGTGGTACGTCCAGCAGCACCACCTCGGCGCCGTCGCGGGCCAGGGTCTCGGCGATGGCCGCACCGATGCCGCGCGAAGCCCCGGTGACCAGCGCTTTTTTGCCGGCCAGCGGGCGGGTCCAGTCCTTGACCTGTTCGCCGCAGGCATTCAGGCGCAGCACCTGGCCGGAGACGTACGCGCTTTTCGGCGAGAGGAAGAAGCGCAGCGCGCCTTCCAGCTGCGCTTCGCCGCCTTTGCCGACGTAGATCAGCTGCACGTTGCCGCCACGGCGGATTTCCTTGCCCAGCGAGCGGGTAAAACCTTCCAGTGAGCGTTGCACGCTGGCGGCAATCGGGTCTTTCAGCGATTCCGGGGCGCGCCCCAGCACCACCACGCGGGGGCATTTGTCCAGGCCCTTGAAGGTCGGCTGGAAGAAGTCGCGCAGCTCGATCAACTGCTCGAAACGGGTCAGATGGCTGGCATCAAACACCAGTGCTTTGAGTTTCGGGCCGTGTTCGGCGGGCCAGCGCGGCAGCTCGAGCTGGCCTTCGCGCGCGGCGTAAAGGGCGTCGGTCAGCTTGTGCGCGAAGGGCAGTACGGCGCTGGCCAGGCTGCCTTCACCGCCCAGCAGCAGGGCGCCGTCTACCGGGCGGCTGCGTCCGGCCATCCAGCGCTCCAGCAACAGCGGCGCGGGCAGGCCGAGTGCGCTGACCAGACGGCGCCCGGACGTGGAGTTGGCAAAGGCGAGATAACGGTCGGACATGGAGCGGCTCCTGCGCATGGATCAAAAGTGCGCCCACTCTACGCAGCCCGTAGAAATGCGCAATTGACCGCATCCGCCTGCTGTGCCGGCAAGGCGGCCAATGCCACACTGCGGCAACAGGTTAGCCTGTGCACCATTCATTAAAAGTCTGCTGCGCGTCGGCCCTGCGGCGTTAAAAACAGGCTCGGAATGCTCATGTACAAAAATACACTCCGCTTCCTCGCCTGTTTTGACCAGCCAAAGGCTGTTACTAACGTAGCGCCTTGCAGGACTCTAGCTCGCGAGACTTTGAACAGATTCTCAGATCAATTCCTTGTTCAGGAGTCATCCATGACCCAGCCGCGCCGCGTCGCCATCGTTGGTGGTAACCGTATTCCGTTCGCCCGCTCCAATACCGTTTACGCCACCGCGAGCAATCAGGAGATGCTGACCAGTGCACTGGATGGTCTGGTCGAGCGCTTCAACCTGCACGGCGAACGCCTCGGTGAGGTGGTGGCGGGTGCGGTGCTCAAGCATTCGCGCGATTTCAACCTGGCCCGCGAATGCGTACTGGGCTCGCGACTGGCCCCGGAAACCCCGGCCTATGACCTGCAGCAGGCCTGCGGTACCGGTCTGGAAGCGGCGCTGCTGGTGGCCAACAAAATCGCCCTTGGGCAGATCGAGTGCGGCATTGCCGGCGGTGTCGACACCACCTCGGACGCGCCGATCGGGGTCAATGAAGGGCTGCGCAAGATTCTTCTGCAGGCCAATCGTGGCAAGAGCACCGGCGAGAAGATCAAAAGCCTGCTGCAGATTCGTCCACGCCACCTGGCCCCGGCCATTCCGCGTAACGGCGAGCCGCGCACCGGATTGTCTATGGGCGAGCATTGCGAGCTGATGGCGCAGGCCTGGGCCATCCCGCGTGACGAGCAGGATCAGCTGGCCGTGGCCAGCCACCAGAAACTCGCCGCGGCCTATTCCGAAGGCTGGCACGACGACCTGCTCACGCCGTTCCGTGGGCTGACCCGCGACCAGAACCTGCGTGCCGACATCAGCCTGGAAAAACTCGCAACCCTCAAGCCCTGCTTCGAGCGCAGCCCGCGCGGCACCATGACCGCCGCCAACTCTACGCCGCTGACCGATGGCGCGTCCCTGGTGCTGCTGGCCAGTGAAGAGTGGGCCAAGGCCCGTGGCCTGCCGATCCTGGCCTACTGGAAGGACGGTGAAGCGGCGGCGGTGGACTTTGTTGGCGCGGGTAAGGAGGGCCTGCTGATGGCCCCGGCCTACGCCGTGCCGCGTCTGCTGGCGCGTAACAAGCTGAGCCTGCAGGACTTCGACTACTACGAAATCCACGAAGCCTTCGCCGCCCAGGTGCTTTGCACCCTCAAGGCCTGGGAAGACGCTGACTACTGCAAGACCCGCCTGGGCCTGGATGCGCCGCTGGGTGCCATCGACCGCAGCAAGATGAACGTCAAGGGCAGTTCCCTGGCGGCTGGTCACCCCTTTGCTGCGACCGGCGGGCGCATCGTCGCGAACCTGGCCAAGCTGCTCTCGGTGGCGCAGGAAGGCCGTGGGTTGATCTCGATTTGCGCCGCTGGCGGTCAAGGTGTGACTGCAATCCTGGAAAAGTAATCAAACAGCGGTATTCGCACGCTGTGCGAGTACTGATGTATGCAACTCCGTGATTTGGAGCGGCCCACGCAGGTGGAGCCGCTCTTTTTTTGTGCGCGTCATTTGATGACTGCGCGCTCCGTGGGAGGGGCTTAAGCCGCGACAAATCTTGGGGGCGCTACACGTCGCGGCTAAAGCCCCTCCCACTCCAGGCCGGCATTCAACCGAGCGTTCAGGTCGACGCAGCTATTGCGCCTGGGTATCGGCTTCGCCCTTCAGCAGCGCCGCCTTGCGCGCCAGGCCCCAGCGGTAACCACTGAGGCTGCCGTTGCTGGCAATCACCCGGTGGCACGGCACCAACAGGCCCAGCGGGTTGCTGGCGCAGGCGCGGGCCACGGCGCGCGGGTGGCTGCCCAGTTGCTCGGCCAGTTCGGCGTAGTTGCGTGTCTGTCCCAGTGGAATCTGTTGCAGGGCGCGCCACACCTGCTGCTGAAACGCCGTGCCGCGAATATCCAGCGGTAACTGGGCGGCACGTTGCGGTTCACGGATTTGCGCCAAAACTTGGTGCAACTCCGCGCCCAGGCCGGTGTTATCCAGTTGCAACTCGGCGGCGGCAAAGCGTTGCTGCAATTCATTCAGCAGCAGCGCCGGGTCGTCAGCAAACAGCAGTGCGCAAATGCCTTTGCCACTGCTGGCCAACAGCACGTGGCCGAGCGAGCAGGGCGCGATGCTGTAGCGCAGCTGTTCGCCCGCCCCCTGCTTGCGCCGTTGCGCCGGGCTGAGAGCGGCTGGCTGCTGATACAGCGCGCGGGTGCTGGAATAGCCGGCGTCCAGTGCGGCATCCAGCACGCTGCTTGCCGTCGGCAACTGCTGCTCCAGGCGCGCGCGGCGTTGCGCCGCCGTCCAGGCTTTCGGCGTTAGCCCGGTGCGGGCCTTGAAGGCGCGTGCCAGGTGCGAGGCGGACAGGCCAATGCGCGCGGCCAGTTGCGCAAGGGACAGTGGCTGTTCGCTGCTATTAAGTAACTCACAGGCAGCCACGACCAACGCATCCAGTTGTTCGGCCGGGCTCTGCCCTTGCGGCGAGCAGCGTTTGCATGGGCGAAAGCCAGCAGCGGCTGCGGCGTCAGCGTCGACATGGAAACTCACGTTCTCGCGCCGGGGCCGCCGCGCCGGGCAACTGGGGCGGCAATAGATACCGGTGCTGCGCACGGCAAACACAACGCGGCCATCCTGCGCGGCGTCACGGTCGCATACGGCTTGCCAGCAGCGGTTGGCATCGAGCATGGCGCGATCCTCAATAAACATGGGCTGATTGTCGGCTGCGGTTGGTGGTCTGCCAATCCACATCTGACTTTCAAACTGCTGACTAAGCTCAATAGCACCTGACTGTCCGCAAGGATGCCGCCATGTCGCGCCTCTGCTGCCTGTTGCTGTTATGCCTGCTGCCCTCCTTGGCAGTGGCGGCGCTGCCGCTGAACGAACAGCAGCGTGTCTGGCTCGCCGAACACGCGGTGATTCGGGTGGGTATTGAACGCAACGGCTGGCCGCCGTTTGATGTGCTGGACAAGCAAGGTCAGCATCGCGGCCTCAGCGGCGACTACCTGGCGCTGCTCGGTCAGCGCCAGGGGCTGCGCTTTGAACCGGTGTTGATGGACGACTGGGATAGCGCGCTGAAAGCCCTGCGCAGTGGCCAGGTCGACCTGCTGCCATCGGTAGCCAAGACCGCCGAACGTGAAGCCTTTATGGCCTTCAGCGATCCTTATCTAACCAGCAGCAGCCTGATCTTTACTCGCGGCGAACTGGCGGTGCAGCGTCTGCGTGACCTGGCCGGCAAACGGGTTGCCATCGAGCGCGGTTATGCGCTGCAGCAGGCCTTGCGCGAGCAGGTCAAGGGCGTGCAGTTGCTCGAAGTGGGTGACACCGAAGCGGCGCTGCGCGCGGTGTCTTCTGGCCGCGCCGATGCCTATGTCGGCGACATGATCGTGGCCAGCTACTTGATTCGCGAGTTGAACCTGACCAACCTCGAGTTGCGCGGCGAAACCGGCCTGTCCAGCAGTGAGTTTCGCTTTGCCGTGCGCCCGGATTGGCCGCAGCTGGTGAACCTGCTGAATCTGGCCATGAGTGACCTGAGTGACACCGAGCAGGAGGCAATCAAGGAGCGCTGGCTGCCGCCGCTGACCGTATTCAACTGGCGGCGCCTGCTGGCCGTGGGCTGGCCTTATCTGCTCGGCCTGCTGGCGCTGGTGATTTTCGTGCTGGTGTGGAATCGCCGCCTTGCGGTGCAGATTGCCGAGCGTCAGCGTGCCGAGGCCGAGGCCAGCCGTCAGCGCAGCACCTTGCTGGCGTTGATCAACGCGATTCCCGGTCCGATCTGGTTCAAGGATGTCGACGGCCGTTATGTCGGCATCAACCAGGCCTGCGCCACGCTATTCGGCCGCCCCAGTGAGGCGGTGCAGGGCCAGCGTGACGAGGCGCTGCTTGATCCGGCCTGGGCTGCCTCGCGCGCCGAGCATGACCGCATCGCCAGAAGCCAGGCGCAGCCGTTTGAAAGCGAAGGCTATTCGCTCTACCCGGATGGCCGGCGGGTGATCTTCGATACGTTGCGCACCACCTTCTATGACGAGCAGGGTCAGTTGCTGGGATTGGTGGGTATCAGCCGCGACATCACCGTACGCAAGCAGGCGGAACAGGCCATGGCCGAGGCCAAGGAGCTGGCCGAAGAGGCTGCGCGGCTGAAATCGGACTTTCTCGCCAATATGAGTCACGAAATCCGCACGCCGATGAACGCGATTATCGGCATGTCGCACCTGGCGCTGAAAACCGAGCTGAACCCGCGCCAGCGTGATTACTTGGGCAAGATTCAGCAATCCGGCCAGCACCTGCTGGGGATCATCAATGACATCCTCGACTTCTCGAAGATCGAGGCCGGCAAGCTGACCATCGAGCGCATCGACTTTGACTTGCAGCAGGTGCTGGAAAACCTCGCCAATCTGATCGGCGACAAGGTCGCCGCCAAGAGCCTGGAACTGGTGTTCAACCTCGATCCGCAGCTGCCGCAGCAACTGGTCGGCGATCCGCTGCGCCTCGGGCAGATCCTGATCAACTACGCCAACAATGCGGTGAAGTTCACCGAGCAGGGCGAGGTCGAGGTGATCCTGCGCGTCGAGCAGCGCGACGCCGAGCAGGTGCTGGTTTACCTTGGCGTGCGCGACACTGGTATCGGCCTGACGCCAGAGCAGATGGGTAGGCTGTTCGAGTCCTTCCAGCAGGCCGACAGCTCTACCACGCGCAAATACGGCGGCACCGGTCTGGGGCTGGCCATCTGCAAGAGCCTGGCCGAGGCCATGGGCGGCAGCGTCGGGGTCGAAAGTCAGCCGGGGCAGGGCAGCCTGTTCTGGTGCCGCGTGCCGCTGGGCATTGCTCGCCAGCAAACCCAGCGGTTGCTGCCGCAGGCCGATCTGCGCGGGCGCAAGGTGCTGGTGGTGGATGACAATGACAGCGCGCGGCAGGTGCTGCACGACATGCTGGAAAGCATGAGCTTTCGCGTCGAGGCCGTGGCCTCGGGCATGGCCGCCTTGCAGCAGGTGCAACAGGCCAGCCTGCAACGTGAGCCGTTCGAGGTGCTGCTAGTCGATTGGCAGATGCCTGGCATGGATGGCATTGAAACCCTGCGCCGGGTGCGCGAACTCAATCTGCAACCGCCACCGCACCTGCTGATGGTCACCGCCCATTGTCGTGAGGAGGTGCTGCTGGGCGCGGAGAAAGTCGGTGTCGAGGATGTGCTGCTCAAGCCGCTCAATCCCTCGCTACTGTTCGACGCGCTGATCCGCAGCCTGGCTGGCGCAGAGCCGGAGCAGGGCTTTGCGCGCTTGCCGGCGGGTGAGCAGATTCCCAATTTCGGCGCATTGCGTGTGCTGCTGGTGGAAGACAACGAGCTGAACCGCGAAGTGGCCTGCGGCCTGCTGCAGGAAAGCGGCCTGCAGATTGATCAGGCCGAGCACGGCGGCATTGCCCTGGAGCTGCTGCGCAGCCATGCCGAGGGTTATTACGCCCTCGTGCTGATGGACATGCAGATGCCGGTGCTGGACGGCATCGCCACCACCGAGGCGATTCGCCGCGAGCCGCGCTTTGCCGCGCTACCGATCATCGTTATGACTGCCAACGCCATGCCGGCCGACCGCGAGCGCTGTCTGGCCGCCGGGATGAATGATCACCTGGGCAAACCGATTGAGCCAAACGAGCTGTGGCACACCCTGGTGCGCTGGATGCCGATCCAGGCCGAGCCGCTGAGTGAGTCGCCTCGCATAGCTGAAGCTGCGGTGGACTGGCAGCTGCCAGGGGTGGATATCGACAGCGGCCTGCGTCGGGTGCTCGGCAAGCGCGAGCTGTACCAGCGGCTGCTCGGCAAGTTTGTCGCCAGCCAGGGCGATTTCCCGACGCAGCTGCGCGCCGCACTGGCGGCCAATCAGCAGGAAAGTGCCGAGCGTCTGGCCCACAGCCTCAAGGGCCTGGCCGGTAACCTCGGCGCGACGGCCCTGGCCGCTCAGGCGGCGACCCTAGAGAGCGCGATCAAGGATGCCCGTCACGATGAGCTGGACGGCCTGCTGGCCGAGTTGCAGCAGAGCCTGGAAGCCCTGGTGGCGGCGATCAACGGGCAATTGCCTGCCGAGCCGCCGCACGAATTGCTGGCGGTGGATAGCGAACAGCTGCTGCAACTGTGCCGGCAGCTGCAGCGACTGTTCGTCGAGGACGATCCGCGCGCCGGAAAACTCTTCGATGAGCAGGCCGAACTGCTGCGCAGCGCCTTTAATAGTGAATACGCGGCGCTGGCTGCAGCGGTGCGCGGGTTTGACTTCGAGCAGGCGCTGGCGCTGGCGCTGCTGCAAGCCGCAGCCGGGCAACGGCACCTGAGACTATGAGTGGGGAGTGGTGATGGACAACATACTCGACCGGCCGGATCAGCCCTTGGTGCTGGTGGTGGACGATACCCCGGAAAACCTCGAACTGATGAGCGGGCTGCTGCTTGGCAGCTACCGGGTCAAGGTCGCCAGCAGTGGCGTCAAGGCGCTGCGCATTGCCGCCGGCAGCCAGCAGCCGGATCTGATCCTGCTCGACATCATGATGCCGGAGATGGACGGTTACGAGGTTTGCCGCCTGCTCAAGCTCAACCCGGCCACGGCGGATATTCCGGTGGTGTTTCTCACCGCCAAGACCGAGGTGGCTGACGAGCAGCACGGCTTTGACCTCGGCGCGGTGGACTACATCACCAAACCGATCAGCCCGCCCTTGGTGCTCGCCCGCGTACACGCGCATTTGCAGCTCAAGGCCAGCGCGGATTTCCTGCGTGACAAGAGTGAATACCTGGAGCTGGAAGTGCGCCGCCGCACCCGCGATATGCAGCGCCTGCAGGAGGTCACCATCGAGGCCATGGCCAGCCTTGCGGCCATGCGCGACAACCCTTGCGGCAAGCACCTGGCGCGTATCGAGCCCTATATGACCACCCTGGCTACAGCGCTGGCCCATCAGCAGCCGGCGCTGATCGATGAGTTGAACCGCGAACGCATCACTCAACTGGGCAAGTCGGCACTGCTGCATGGCATCGGCAAACTGGTGCTGCCGGATCGGATCCTGCTCAACCCGATCCAGCGGCTGCAGGGCGATGATCTGCAGTTGCTGCATCGGCATACCGAAGCCGGGCGTGATGCCTTGCTTGCCGCCGAGGCCAAGCTGGGCAACGTCACCGATTTTCTCCGCGATGCCCGCGATATCGTCTATAGCCAGCATGAGTGCTGGGACGGCAGCGGTTATCCGCAGGGCCTGCTGGGCGAGCAGATCCCACTGACGGCCAGGTTGATGGCGGTGGTCGGTGCCTATGAGGAACTGACCAGCCACCACCTGTATCGGCCGTCGTGCAGTCACGCCGAAGCGCTCAAGCAGATCAGCGCGGCCAGTGGTACGCGCTTCGACCCCTCGGTGGTGCTGGCCTTTATCGAAGCCGCCGATGACTTCGCCAACATTGCTCAGCGCCTGGCCGACGATGCGGCGGCGATTCATGCCGAGCTGCAGCGCCTGGATGAGTCATTGGGCGAAAGCATCGAGCTGACCCTACCAGCGGGCTGATCACTGCCAGTCGAGGCTCAGCTCGGCTTGCCAGGCAAAGCGCTCGAAGTGACTGGTCACCACCTTCTTCAGGCTTTCCAGGCCTTCGCTGCTGGCGCTTTGCACGCTCAGGCGCAGGCCGTCGGCCTCTGCCTGCAGCAAGGCCAGGCCGCTGTCGAACTCGATACGCCCCTGCTGCTCATCGAAACTCACCGGAATCTTGTGGGCGAAGTGTTTGCACAGCCGGCTGATATAGCGGGCCGGTGTATCCGTGACGACATAGGCGCTGGCGTTCAGTTGCATGGGGTTCTCCTGATCAAGTGACGGCTTAATAGCCGACGGTAAAACGCTGGCGCAGGTGTTGCGGGCGTTCCAGCTCATCGATGATGGCCACCGCGAGGTCAGCCACCGAGATCTGCGCTGGGGCGTCGCCATTCATCAGCAACTGCTCGCCGCCGATGCGGAACTGTCCGCTGCGCGCGCCCGGCTGCAACAGCGCGGGTGGTGAGATAAAGCTCCAGGCCAGCGCGGTTTCAGTTTTCAGCAGGTTGAGGGTCTGCCGCGCGCCTTCGGCGCCTTCCTTGTATTCGGCGGGGAAGTCCGGGGTGTCGATCAGCTGCAGGTTGGGGGCGACATACAGGCTGCCCGCGCCGCCGACTACCAGCAGGCGCTCCACGCCGGCTTGTTTAGTGGCGGCGATGATCGCCTGGCTGCCCTGGATAAAACGCTGGCGAATTTCCGCCGTGCCCCAGCCTGGGTTGAATGCATGGATTACCGCGTCATGGCCCTTGAGCTGCGCGGCCAATGCGTCGGCGTTGTAGGCATCGCCAGCCATGGTGGTAAGCGCCGGGTGCTGTGGCAGTTTCGCGGGATCACGGACGATGCCGCTGACCTGGTGGCCACGGTCCAGGGCTTCTTGCAGAACAGCTGCGCCAACAAAGCCGCTGGCGCCGATCAGGGCGAGTTTCATGGGGTGTCTCCAGTTGGAATGAAGTGGAGTAGATACTCGCAGTTGGGTAAAGGGCAGAAAATAGGCTAAAAAGGCTTTAACTATTAAGCAGGGCTTACGAATGGAGCAGTTAAAGCGCATGGCCGTGTTCGCCGCCGTGGTCGACCGTGGCTCCATGGTGGCGGCGGCCGAGGTGTTGGGAATGACGGAGTCAGCGGTCAGTCAGCAGATTCGTAAACTGGAAGACAGCACTCAGGTCAGCCTGCTGCATCGCACCACGCGCAAGCTGACCCTGACCGAGGCAGGCGCGACCTTTTATCAGAGCTGCGCCCAGGTGCTGGCGCTGGCGCAGCAGGCTGAACAGCGTCTGGCTGAGTTGCGTGATGCGCCGGTAGGCGAACTGCGCATTGCCGCGCCGGTGGGGTTTTCCGGGAGGCGGCTTAGCGCGGCACTGGCGCCGCTGTTACAGGCGCACAGCGGCCTGAGCCTCAAGCTGTTTTTTCATGATGAGCAAATCGATCTGATTGAACAGCGTATCGATCTGGCCATCCGCGTCGGCAATCTGGAGGATTCCAGCCTGGTGGCGCGGCATATCGGCGACTCGCGCATGCTGCTGTGCGCCGCACCGGCCTATTTGCTGCGCAAGCCGCCGATCAATCATCCGCAAGACTTGATCGGTCTGGACTGGCTGATCCTGCATGGCGATAACGCGTTCAATCTGCTGGAACTGCATGGGCCGGATGCACAGCTCGAGAAGCTGCGGGTGGAGAGCCGGGTGGGTTGCAACAACATCCTCGCCGTGCGGCATTTCACCTTGGCGGGTATGGGCGTGTCGCTGCAGCCTGAGCAGGAAGTGCGCGAGGAGTTGGCCAATGGCAGCCTGCGCGAGCTGCTGCCGCACTGGCATATGCCGCCATTCGGTATCTATCTGGTGACGCCGCGCCGCGATGCGCAACCGGCAAAGGTGCGCTATGCCATTGATGCGCTACGCCAGCACCTTCTGGCGCCCTGACTGCTATTGCCAGTCGAGGCTTAGCTCGGCGTGCCAGGCAAAGCGCTCGAAGTGTGCGGCGATCAGATGCTTGAGCTTGTCCAGGTCTTGCGGGTTGTTGCTCAGCGCGGTGATATGCATGCCGGCTCGGCCGGCATGCAAGTGCGAGAGACCGAACGTTAACTCGATGCGCCCGTGGTGCTCATCGAAACTCACCGGTAGCTTGTGGGCGAACTGCGTACACAGGCGGCTGATATAGCGCGCTGGCGTAGCGGTGGCCACATAGCTGGAGGCAATGTACGGCGCGCTGATGCCGTTGCAGCGACCGGGGTGGGCATGGCGCTGGGCTGCTAGGTTGTCCAGTGCGTCGCGCGGGTAGAGGGCAGGGGCCAGGGTCATGCTGCTGGTGCCAGATTGGGCGCGTTTCATGGTTATTTCCCCAATCACTGCTGGCTCAGGCAAAGCGCCTTCGCGGGGTAAAGTTCAGGTCCAGTGCGTTAAGGGATGAGCGACTGGCAATTATGTTGCCTATGGGACAGTGCTTAATCCCTTTTGGTTGCATCGGGCGCTTGCTTGTAACTCCTGGTTTGCTTGGTTTTCTTGTCCATAAAGTGCTGCCAGGCTGCGTGATTGAGCGGTTTGCGCCGTATCCGGCAGGATCGCGTAATACCCAGCAATCTGGGGCTTGCTGACAGGAGGGTGGGCGCTGCGTAAAGATTGCCGTATAACGGGCGGCAGATACGACTTGGGCAACACAGGACCCCTGATTAAAGCTGATGAAGACGCCAAAACGTATTGAGCCGCTGGTTGAGGCCGGGCTGGTCGATGAAGTGGTACGGCCGCTGATGAGTGGCAAAGAAGCTGCTGTCTATGTGGTGCGCTGTGGTGATGAGTTGCGCGTCGCCAAGGTCTACAAAGAGGCCAACAAACGCAGCTTCCGTCAGGCTGCCGAGTACCAGGAAGGCCGCAAGGTACGTAATAGCCGTGATGCCCGGGCCATGGCCAAAGGCTCGAAGTACGGTCGCAAGGGCCAGGAAGACGCCTGGCAGAATGCTGAAGTGGCAGCGCTGTTCCGTCTGGCTAACGCCGGAGTGCGGGTGCCCAAGCCGTATGACTTCCTTGAGGGCGTGTTGCTGATGGAGCTGGTCGATGACGGCGAGGGCGATGCCGCTCCGCGCCTCAATGATGTCGACCTGCATCCGGACGATGCCCGCGAATTCCACGCCTTTATGATTCGTGAAGTGGTGAAAATGCTCTGCGCCGGCCTGGTGCACGGCGACCTGTCGGAATTCAACGTGCTGCTTGATCCGGGCGGCCCGGTAATTATCGACCTGCCGCAGGCGGTGGATGCCGCTGGCAACAACCATGCGTTCAAGATGCTTGAGCGTGATGTGCGCAACATGGCCGAATACTTTGGTCAGTTTGCCCCGGAATTGAAATTCACCAAGTACGCCAAGGAGATGTGGGCGCTGTATGAGGCCGGTGAGCTGACCCCGGAGAGTCCGCTGACCGGTGAATTCGATGATCTGGAAGAGGAAGCCGATATCGACGCAGTGATGCGTGAAATCAAGGCCGCGCTGGCCGACGAAGCACGTCGCCAGGCGCTGTTGAATGCCGAAGACGAACCCAAGGGCGAAGAGCCGCCACCACCTTGGGCACAATAGGCATCGCGTGCTGCTGATAAAAATGCCGCTCACCTGATCAGGTGAGCGGCATTTTTTATGCCCGTTGCCCGTGACTACCAGTGTTCAGTCTGTAGGGTGGATCGGGGCGCGTAGCCGACGCTTTTTTCATCCACCATCCGGATGCGCAGTGGTGGGTGAGTGAAGTGACATCCACCCTGCGGGTCGTGCTTAGGGCTACAGCCGCGCAGCCTTGAAGGTGTCGCAGCGGCCGACATCCCCCCCGTCAAAACCGGTCTTGAACCAGCGCACGCGCTGCTCCGAGGTGCCGTGGGTGAAGGAGTCCGGCACTACCTGGCCGCGCGCCTGTTTCTGAAGGCGGTCATCACCGATGGCATTGGCGGCGTTCAGCGCCTCTTCAATGTCACCTGGCTCCAGCCAGTCATGCCGGCGCTGGCCATGGAAGGCCCACACGCCCGCCAGACAGTCAGCCTGCAGTTCCTGGCGTACCAGTAGCCCGGTTGCACCTTCCACCCGCTCGCCGCGCTGGCGGTCGGCGTTGACCTTGGCCGAGACGCCGAGCAGGGTCTGCACGTGGTGGCCGACTTCATGGGCAATCACATAGGCCTGGGCAAAGTCGCCGGCGGCGCCAAAGCGCTGTTCCAGCTCGCGGAAGAAGGCCAGGTCGATATACACCCGCTGATCGCCAGGGCAATAGAAGGGCCCGACCGCCGAGTTGGCAAAGCCGCAGGCAGAATTCACCCCGCCGCGAAACAGTACCAGGGTCGGGTCGCGGTACTGGCGGTTGGCGCCCTGGAAGATTTCCCGCCAGGTGTCCTCGGTATCGCCGAGCACCGCGCGGACGAACTCCGACTGTTCGTCATTGGTCGCAGGCGTGGAGCTCTGCGGCGCGCTGACCGAGCCGCCCTGCATGGCTTGTCCGGCCAGTTGGCCGAGAATCTGCATCGGGTCCTGGCCGCTGAGCAGGCTGATCACCACGATGGCCACGCCACCGAGGGTCAACCCCTTGCCGCCGCCCATACGGGGGCTGCTGCCGCGTGCGTCCACCACGTTGTCACTGCGTCTTCCGCGTTTCCAGCGCATCGTCCTGCCCTTTTGTCTGTTTCAGCCATGCAACGTCGTTCTCTATCCTGCACTCAGGCGAGTTCGTGCGGTTCTACCCATAACTCGGCGCATGCCACCAGCTGCACGCTGCCACCCACGCTGATCCGGTCGTCGCTACCAACGCAGACATCCAGCCTGCTGGGACGGCCGAGGAAACGTCCCTGATTGAGGCTGAAGTGTTCTGCACGCCGGTGCAGGCCGTGTTCCACCAAGAAGGCCGCGACCGGGCCAGCGGCGCTACCGGTTGCGATGTCTTCGATAACCCCCGAAGGATCCCAGGTGCGCCCTTCGCGGTTATCCATGTCGAGCAGGAAAACGAAGGCGGCAGCATGGGACGCCAGCTCGGCATCCAGCATGCGCTGCTGCCGGGCCAGGGCCAAGCCCTGGGCGCTGACTGGCAGAATCAGGTAGGGCAGGCCGGTGCTGATTACCCTGGCTGGGTAGCGGTGATCCAGGTGGGCGCTGTTCAAGCTAAAGGCTTCAGCGATTACCTGCGCTTGCGCGGGGCTGAGCTGCGCTCCAAATTCGGCTGCGGCCTGGTCCATCTGCGCATAAAAACCGCGTTCCTGGCGACGGGTAAGCAAGCGCACGCTCTTGGCCGCCAGCTCTAGAGTCCATTCGGCGTGTGTGTCTTCGCTCTGCAGATGGTGCAGCAGGGCAGCGGCGCCGAGGATCGGATGGCCGGCGAAGGGCAGTTCTTCTTCCATGGTGAAGATTCGCGCGCCCTGAGCCTGCGGGTCTTTGCCGGGCAGCAGAAAGATTGATTCGAACTGGCGCAGCTCGCGGGTCAGCGCCTGCATGACGGCCGGATCCAGCTGGCGCGCATCGGGGAATACCGCTACGCCGTTACCGGCCAGCGGCCGTTCGGCGAAGACATCGAGCTGCCAATAAACCACGGGTGACATAAGGGCTCCTTGCTATCAATGGGCCGGGTATTCGCTGATCACCCGCTCTGCGCCCTGCTTATCCAGGCCGATGACCTGATAAGCGTCACGTACATTGCCGTATTTCATACCCGGTGAGCCGGCCGGCATGCCAGGTACGGCCGCGCCGCGCCGCGCCGAGCAGGTCGGGCTGCTGGCGCAGTTTGAGGATGTCGGCGGCCGGTACATGGCCTTCGACAAACTGGCCGTTGATTACCCCTGTATGACAGGAGGACAGGCGCGGCGGCACGCCCAGGCGTTGTTTGAGCGCACTCATATCGGTTTCGACATGGTCGACCACGTTAAAACCGTTGTCCTGCAGGTGGCTGATCCAGGCCTTGCAGCAGCCGCAGTTGGCATCGCGGTGTACGTCAATGGTCAAGGCCTCGGCGGCGAAACTCAGGTTGCTGAGCAGCAGCCCGGCAACAACAAAAAACTGACGCATGGGGTGACTCCTGGCAGGTGAAAGGCTGAGCATAGCGCCGCGCGGCCGTGGCTAACCACCGGCGATTTCCGAATCGGACGGGCGCAGCTTATGCTGCGAGCTTGATTTCTGGGGGAGGGGGTGTCCATGTTGTTTGCACGCATAGTGCTGGTTATTCAACTGTTGGCATTGGCAGGGCTGGGGCTGGCCTATTTTGTGCGTCCCCATGAAATGGCCAATCTCAGCGGCATGCTGCTGATGTCGCCAGCGGCGGCCACCGATATGCGAGCGTTCTATGGCGGCCTGCAACTGGGCCTGGCGGCGTTTATCGGCCTG
Organism: Pseudomonas anguilliseptica; assembly: GCF_900105355.1. Classification (NCBI taxonomy): domain Bacteria; kingdom Pseudomonadati; phylum Pseudomonadota; class Gammaproteobacteria; order Pseudomonadales; family Pseudomonadaceae; genus Pseudomonas; species Pseudomonas anguilliseptica. Next base: position 655,300 of record NZ_FNSC01000001.1, on the reverse strand, counting down.
TCGCTGAGCCGGCTGGACCTGACCCGAGCGGCGCTGACCCTGCTGGTACTGCTCTACAGCGCCCTGGCCTTGGCACGGATTGGCGGATTGTGGCTCGATGGCGGCGCGCAGCAGACCTTCAATCTCTACGCGCTGCTATTGGAAGTGGTATTGGCGGGGCTGTGTTTCTGGGCGCTGCGCGGGCTGCAGCGGCTTTAAGCTTAACGGCGCTCCAGCAGTACGCCCGACTCCATATGGTGGGTGTAGGGGAACTGGTCGAACAGCGCGCAGCGCGTCACCTGATGGGTGTCGTTGAGCTGGGCGATGTTGGCGGCCAGGGTCTCCGGATTGCAGGAGATGTACAGGATGCGCTCGAAGCGTCGGGTCAGCTCGCAGGTATCCGGGTCCATGCCGGCGCGCGGCGGGTCGACGAATACGCAGCCGAAGTCGTAACTTTTCAGGTCGATATCGGCCAGGCGGCGGAACGGCCGCACTTCATTCAGCGCTTCGGTCAGCTCTTCGGCGGATAGGCGCACCAGGCTGACGTTATCCACGCCGTTGTCGGCCAGGTTGGCCAAGGCGGCATTCACCGAGGACTTGCTGATCTCGGTGGCCAGCACCTTGCGTACGCGGGTGGCCAGCGGCAGGGTGAAGTTGCCGTTGCCGCAGTACAGCTCCAGCAGATCGTCCGAGCGTTCGCCGAGCGCGTCATAGGCCCAGGCGAGCATCTTCTGGTTCACTTCGCCGTTGGGCTGGGTAAACGCGCCCTCCGGTTGGCGATAGCTGAAAGTGCGTCCGGCGACTTGCAGTTTTTCCTCGACATAGTCCTTGCCGATGACGATGCGCTTGCCCTTGGAGCGGCCGATGATGCTGACCTGCAGGTCGGTGGCGAGCTTTTCAGCTTCGGCTTGCCAAGCGGCGTCCAGTGGGCGGTGGTAGCACAGGGTAATCAGGCCATCGCCGGCCAGGGTGGTGAGAAACTCGACCTGGAACAGCTTGAAGCTCAGGGCGCTACTGGCCTGCCAAGCGGCTTTCAGGCGTGGCATCAGGGCGTTGATCTGCGCGCTGGCGATGGGGAAGTTTTCGAAGAAAATCGGCGTGAACTTGTCACCCGCTTCGAACATGGCGTAGTGCCGGCCTTCGCCTTCACGCCATAGACGGAATTCGGCGCGCAGGCGGTAATGCTCGCGCGGCGATTCGAACACCTCGGGGGCTGGGGCGTTGAACGGCGCCAGCAGCTCGATCAGGCGCTGCTGCTTGTCCGCAAGCTGGGCGGCGTAGTTGGCGGGATCGAACTGGGAACGGCTCATGGTTTACTCGAAATCTTTACAGTTAATGGGTAGGAGCGGGCATCGCCCGCTCCTACGATGACGTGCTGCGCGATTAAGCGAAGTACGCCAGTTTGATCGCAAACAGCACCGAGAGCACCACCAGCGCCGGGTTGAGATCGCGCCAGCGGCCGGCCAGCAGCTTGATCAGGGTCCAGGCGATAAAGCCGAAGGCGATGCCGTTGGCAATCGAGAAGGTCAGCGGCATGGCCAGGGCGGCGACCACCACGGGGGCGGCGACGGTGAGGTCGTCCCAGTCGATCTGCGCCAGGCTGCTCATCATCAGTACGGCAACAAACATCAGCGCCGGTGCGGTGGCGAAAGCCGGTACGGCGCCAGCCAGCGGGGCGAAGAACAGTGCCAGGAGGAACAGGATGGCCACCACGCAGGCGGTCAGACCGGTACGCCCGCCGGCACTGATCCCAGCGGCGGATTCGATATAGCTGGTGGTGGTCGAGGTGCCCAGCGCCGCGCCGGCCATGGTCGCGGTGCTGTCGGCCAGCAGGGCGCGGCCGAGCTTGGGCATCTTGCCGTCCTTGTCCAGCAGGTTGGCCTTCTGCGCCACGCCGACCAGGGTGCCGGAGGTGTCGAACAGGTCAACGAAGAGGAAGGCGAAGATCACGCTGAGCAGGCCGATATCCAGCGCGCCCATGATGTCCAGCTGCATCAGGGTCGGAGTCAGTGACGGTGGCATCGACACCACGCCATTGAGCTGCGACAGGCCGAACAGGATCGACAGGCCGGTGACCAGCAGAATGCCGATCATCACCGAGCCGGTGACGCGACGGTAGGCCAGCGCGGCAATCACGAAGAAGCCCAGGCAGGCCAGCAGCGGGCCGCCCTTGCTCAGGTCACCCAGACCAACCAGGGTGGCCGGATTGTCCACCACGATGCCGGCGTTTTTCAGCGCGATAATCGCCAGGAACAGGCCGATACCGGCCGCAATACCGGCGCGCAGGGCCAGCGGGATGCTGTTGATGATCCACTCGCGGATCTTGAAGATCGACAGCAGAAAGAAGATCGCACCGGAGAGAAACACCGCACCGAGAGCGGTCTGCCAGGTGTACCCCATGGTCAGCACCACGGTGTAGGTGAAGAAGGCGTTGAGGCCCATGCCGGGTGCCAGGGCAATCGGGTAGTTGGCCAGCAGGCCCATGATGGCCGAGCCAAGCGCCGCTGCCAGGCAGGTGGCAACGAATACCGCACCCTTGTCCATACCGGTTTCGGCCAGCATGTTGGGGTTGACGAAGAGGATGTAGGCCATGGTCAGGAAGGTGGTCAGCCCCGCCAGAATCTCGGTGCGCACCGTGGTGTTGTGGGCTTTGAGTTGGAACAGTCTTTCCAGCATGTGGCACTCCCCGTAACGGCTTTTTTGCCGTGTTTATGCAAACCGAAAGCAAAGCACATCCACGCGTGGGTGCATGTTTTTGCTGGCGATCTGGAAAAAGGCGCGCATCATATCAGCTCGTCCGGAAGGGGTGAATTTATGACCGCTCGGACAGTTTATGTACCTGATTTGCAAGGAGCGAAATGATGACTGCACGGGCTCTTATCAGCGTTGCCGATGGTGTCGAAGACCTCGAATGCGTAACCCTGATTGACGTACTGCGACGTGCCGAGGTTGAAGTGGTGGTGGCCAGCATCGAAAGCCGGCGGATGATCACCTGTGCCCGTGGCACGCGCCTGACCGCCGACACCATGCTGGTGGATGTGCTGGCCCAGCCCTTCGATCTGATCGTGCTGCCCGGCGGTATGCCTGGCGCACAACACCTGGCCGAGCACGAACCGCTGGCCGAGCGGGTGCGTGAGCAGGCCAAGGCCGGCAAGCTGTTTGCCGCGATCTGCGCAGCGCCTGCGCTGGCCTTGCAGCAGTACGGCGTGCTCAGGCAGCGGCGCATGACCTGCTACCCCGCGTTCAGTGATCGCCTCAGCGGTTGCGTGTTTGTCGATCAGCCGGTGGTGGTCGATGGCAACTGCATCACCAGCCAGGGCCCCGGCACCGCAATGGAGTTTGCCCTGACCCTGGTCGAGCAGCTGTGCGGCAAGGCCGTGCGCAAGCAGGTCGCTGAGACCATGTTGGTCAGCTAGTTACTGGCTCGCTCTGGGCCTTGCGGGTGCAGATGGTCACGCTTGGCCAGTTCGGGGAACAGGCGGATCCACAGGCCGGTGACCAGAATCGCCCCGACTCCGCCAATCAGCACCGCCGGCACAGTGCCGAACCAGGCGGCGCTGACCCCGGCGCGGAAATCCCCCAGCTGATTGGACGCACCGATAAACAGGCCGTTGACCGCACCGACACGGCCGCGCATCTCGTCCGGGGTTTGCAGTTGCACGAAGGCGCCACGGATCACCATGCTGATCATGTCCGCCGCGCCCAGAACTACCAGCGTTGCCAGGCTGAACCACAGCGAGGCGGACAGGCCGAAGCCGATGGTCGCCACGCCGAAGATTGCCACCGAGCTGAACATCACTGGGCCGACTCGTCGCTCGATGGGAAAGCGCGCCAGCCACAGCGACATCAGCAGCGCGCCCACTGCCGGCGCCGAACGCAGCAGGCCGAGGCCCCAGGGGCCGGTGAGCAGAATGTCCTTGGCAAACACCGGCAGCAGCGCGGTGGCGCCGCTGAGCAGCACCGCCAGCATGTCCATCGACACCGCGCCGAACACGGCAGGGCGGCTGCGAATAAAGCGAAATCCGGCCAGCAGCGAATCCAGCGAGACTTTCTGTTTCAGCGGCAACTGGCGCGCCGGCAGGCTGAGCATCAGGCTCAGGGCGCAGCCATACAGCAGCACGGCCGGGCCATAGACCCAGTGCGTGCCGAGCGCATAGAGCAAACCGCCCAGCGCCGGCGCAATGATGCAGGCAGCCTGCATGGCCGAGGCCGACGCGGCTACGGCAGCGGGGAACAGCCCAGGCGGGACGATATTCGGCAGCAATGCCTGGGTGGTGGGCATCTCGAAGGCGCGGGCGGTGCCGAGCAGAAAGGCAATCACGAAGATCATTCAGCCCGACCAGGCCGAGGTCGAGCACGTTGCCGGTCAGCGCATACATCTGCCAGCCGATTGCCACGGTAATCATCTGGAAGCCGCTGGCGGTGAATACCCGGGCGAACCAGAAGGCCAGGAATGGGCGCTGGTGACGTAAAAGCTGAGACATGGCCGAACAACTCGCACGGCTGGCGGGAGGCGCAGCCTAGCATGCGTCCGTGCGGACGGTATGCTGAAGCCCGCGTTAGAGACGCTGCAACGAACTTATCTGACTGCAAAGGCAGGTTTTTATTCTGTTGTGGCAATGACTTGAGTAGAATCTGACTTCCAGGTCAATAAATCTGTCGTCTACGCTGATTATGCTCCGTGCTTGTAAGCGGCGCGCCTGTCTGTCTTTTGTTCACGTAAATGGCCAGGCTGCTCTGGCCTCGAGGAACGGACATGTCCACTCCTGAGTTGTCCCGCCGCGCCTTTCTGCAAGGCAGCGTCATCGCCGGTATCGGCATCAGTTTCGCCCCGCTGGGCAGCAAGGCGTTTGCCGCCTTGTTCGAAGAGCGTGTAACCGCCATGCCGCAGCCTTGGTATGACGCCAGCGGTAAGGCCGTGGCGCGTATCGACGGGGTGTCCAAGGCCTGTGGGGCCAAGGTGTTTGCCCGCGATATTCGCGCCAAGGACATGCCCGGCTGGCCGCAGCAGCAAGGCCATGCGCTGTTGCTAAAGGCCACGCGCACCGAGCAGCTGTATCAGGGCTTCGACCTGTCGGTGCTGCCGGCCGAGTTGCAGCCGCAACGTGTAGTGACCGCCAGCGATCTGGCCAAGGACGGCATCAGCTTTCCGGAGGGCCACAACCTCGACCCGCTGCTGCCCGAAGGCCAGGTGCCGATGTTTATCGGGCACCCGGTGGCGCTGCTGATCTGGCATGACTTCGAGCGCTATCGTCAGGCCAAGAACATCCTCAAGTTCAACGACAAGGTGATCCGCTACGGCGAGCAGGCACCGGCGTTCCAGAGCGACCCCTACGGCAGCTTCCGCTTTGTGCGCGTCGGCGGCAGCACGCCGTTCGAGCCGGACACCTTCTCCAGCCTCAAGGACAGCATGCTGTTCCCGCTGATCCACAACCGCAAACCGGCCTGGGGCGAGGGCAAGGTCAGTGGCGACCTGACCCAGCAGGGCCTGTACCACGCCGAACAGATGCTCAACCAGCTGCAGACCCCGCCGGACGACTGGCTGGTGTTCGACGAGCGCTTCACCACCCAGTCCATCGAGCCGGCCGCGCTGGAGGCCGACAACGGCAACGGCTGGTTTGATCCAGCTAGCGGCACCCTGCATTTTGTGGTCGCCACCCAGTGCCCGTTCGAAGTGGCCGAGCAGACCGCGCATATGCTCGAGCCCTCCAGGTTCGGCGTGAAAAAGCTCAGCATGCACCCTGGCTACACCGTCGGTTACGGTTCCAAGGACAACAACATCTTCGTCTTCTACGCCGTCCTGGCCGCGATCTACGGCGACGGTGTGCCGGTGCGCCTGGCCAATGACCGCTACGAGCAGTTCCAGAGTGGGATCAAGCGGCATCCCTTCGACATGCACTACCAGTTGGCGGTGAACAAGCAGGACCACCGCTTCCAGATCTTCCGCGCGCATATGGATGTTGATGGCGGCGGCCGTGCCAACTACAGCTCCTCTGTGGCCGCGGTCGGCGCCACGGCGGCGCAATCGATCTACTACCTGCCGCGCAGCGACCTGGCCGCCACCGAAATGATGGTGGACGAAGTGGCCGAGCGGCTGAACCTCGATGCCATCGAGCTGCGCAAGAAAAACGTGTTCCAGTCCGGCATGAAGAACACCCAGGGCGCAATCCCGGCCGGTGCGCTGCGCCTCGACGAAATCCTCGACAAGGCGGCGCAGCACGAGATCTGGAAGAACCGCGTTGCGCGCAAGCAGCGCTTCGATGCCGAAGACCCGGACAACCTCTACGGCGTTGGTTTCGCCATCTGCCAGAAGGACTTCGGCACCGGCTCCGAAGCGCCGATGGCCAGCCTGGAGTTCAGCGCCGACGGCCGCGTCAGTCTGCGCCAGATTGCCATCGACATGGGCACCGGCATGGCCACCTCGCAGGCTCTGCTGGTCGCCGACTACCTCGGCCAGCCCGCCGATGAAATCAAGACTGGCGAAACCGAGTGGAGCGAACTGGCCCTGACCACCAGTGGCAACCCTTATATGATCAGCCAGGCCGAGCAGGACGCCGCGCTGCGCAACCCGCGCTGGGTCGGCAAGCTGGCCTCGCCGTCGTCGGCGACCAACTCCTCCTACTACACCGGGCATTCCACTCGCGAGGCGGCGCGCCTGCTGTTTATCCACGGTCTGTGGCCGGCAGCCCTGGCCATCTGGGGGCGTGGTGAACACGGCGGGTTGGCCAACCCTTATGTGGTACGCCGCGAGAACGCGCACTGGGTCGAAGGCAAACTGACTGCCGACGGCATGCCGCCGATTCCGTTCAAGCTGCTGGCGCACAAGGCCCATGAGCTGGGATTGGTCACCGGTATCAGCGTGCACGGCTTCAACCGCTGGAGCTGGGCCGAAGGCGAGTTCGAGATCAACGGCCAGCGCGAGCGTGTGCCGCTGGATGCGTTGGCGGTGAAATACGGTGACGGCGCAAGTGCCGCGCAGAAGGCGCAGATGACCCGCAACGGTTTCCACCTGCTCGACCGCGTCAGCATCAAGTACCCGGTGACCCAGCTGAACAACGCCATGGTCACCTACTACAGCCCGGTGGCCACGCTGGTTGAGGTCAAGGTCAACAAGGGCAGCGGCGAGGCGCGGGTGATCAACCATCACTCCTGGCTCGAATGCGGCCGGGTGATAGTCGAAGAACTGGTGCTCGGTCAGCTCGAAGGCGGCATCGCAATGGGCATCGGCCACGCGCTGCTGGAAGAAATGCCGCTGTATGAAGGCGGCCCCGGCGACGGCACCTGGAACTTCAACCGCTATCAACTGCCGCGCGCCAAGGACTGTGCCGTGTGGTCGCAAAGCGCGGAAATTTTGCCGCCGCTGTCGCCCAGTGACCCGGCCAAGGGCATCGCCGAAGTGGTGATGATTCCGGTGGTCGGCGCCATCGTCAACGCCGTGGCCCACGCCACCGGCAAGCGCTTGCGCGACCTTCCCCTGACTCCGGCCCGCATCAAGGAGGCCCTCCATGGCTAAGCGCCTGCTCAGCATGATCATTAACAGCCAGGCGGTCGGCCCGCTGGAAGTGGCCGACGACCTGATGATGATCGACTTTCTCCACGAATACCTGAACCTCACCGGCTCGCGCCTGGGCTGCGGCCAGGGTGTGTGCCACGCCTGTGTGGCGATCCTCGACAAGCCCGACGGCACCAGCGAGGAAATCCGCACCTGCATCACCGGCGCGCATTTCTTCGACGGCAAGCGCATACGCACTATCGAGGGCCACGCCAAGCGCGATGCTCAGGGCGAAGTCAGCCAGCTCAACCCGATTCAGCAGCAGTTCGTCGACCAGTTCGCCTTCCAGTGCAGCTACTGCACCCCCGGCTACGTCAATGCCGCCACCGTGCTGGTGGAAAAACTCCAACGCCAGCCGGTCAAACGCAGCGAGCTGGAAGGCGAGATCGAAGATGCCCTGGGTAAGCACATCTGCCGTTGCACCGGCTACGTGCGCTACTACAACGCCGCGCGCGATGTGGTCGAGTCTCTCGGCCTGGTCAAGGAAGGTTAAGCATGAAGAACATTCTGATTGCTGCCGCCCTGTTGTTGCCGTTGGCCGCCCAGGCGGCGGATAAGCAACTGATTGAGCGCGGCAAGTACCTGGCGCGCGCCGCCGACTGCGTGGCCTGCCACAGCGTCGAAGGCGGTGCCGAATACGCCGGCGGCCTGCCGCTGGAGTCGCCGTTCGGCACCATCTACGGCACCAACATCACCCCGGACAAGCAGTACGGCATCGGCGAGTACAGCGCCGATGACTTCTACCGCGCGGTGGCCGAAGGTGAGCGGCGTGATGGCAGCAAGCTCTATCCGGCCATGCCGTACACCTCCTATCACCTGCTCAAGCGCGAAGACTCCGACGCCATCTACGCCTACCTGATGAGCCTGGAGCCGATCGCCAAACCCAGCCCGCAAACCAGCCTGAGCTTCCCGTTCAATGTGCGCTTCGGTCTGGGCTTCTGGAACATGCTCTACAAGAACCGCGTGCAAATGCTGCCGTCTGAAGGCAAAAGCGAGACCTGGCAACGCGGCCAGTACCTGGTCGAGGCCCTGGGCCACTGCGGCGAGTGCCACACGCCGCGCAATGCCCTTGGTGCGTTGCAACAGGATCAGCGTTTGCAGGGCGGCGTGCTGCTCGGTTACGAGGCCCCCAGCCTGCTCGCCGAGGACCTGGCCGAGCGCGGCTGGAGCACCGATGACCTGGCGACCTTCCTCAAGCACGGCATCAGCGCTCAGGGTTCGATGTTCAACGAGATGTACCCGGTGCTGCACCACAGCACCCAGTACCTGCCGCTGGACGACCACAAGGCCATGGCCACCTACCTGCTTGGCGATCAGCCGCCGGCGCCGCGCAAGGTCAACGCGGTGGCCTTCAAACAGCTCGACGCCAGCGCGCAGCAGGGTCGCCAGCATTACCTCAACCTCTGCGCCGGGTGCCATGGCGTGGCGGGTGAGGGCGTGCCACATGTGGCTGTGGCCATGGACGGCAACACCACCCTGCGCCTGAACGATGCGCGCAACCTGTTGCGGGTGATCGATGACGGCATCAAGGAGCAGCAGTTCACCGGTTTCGAGCGCATGCAGCCGATGCCGGGCTTCAGCGACAAACTGGATGACGGGCAGATGCGCGACCTGCTGCATTACCTGCGGCAGACCTGGGGCGGCCAGGCGGCCGAGCTGAGCCCGCAGCAGGTCGGCCAGTTGCGTAGCGAGAAAGGCCATTGAGGCCGGGTGAAGCCTGATGCAGCACCTTGATCTGCTGGTCGTCCGCCAGGCGCTGCAGTGGTCCGCCGCAGGGCAGAGCGTATGGCTGTGCACGGTGCTGAGCACCTACGGCTCGGCGCCGCGCGCGCCGGGTTCGCTGCTGGCTGCCACGGCCGAGGGCGACTGGATCGGCTCGTTGTCCGGCGGTTGCGTCGAGGATGAGTTTCTTGAGCGTCTGGCTGCTGGCGCCTTTCCTGAACCTGTGCATCTGGTGCGTTATGGCGATGGCAGCGACCCGCGCTCGCAGATCAGCCTGCCCTGCGGCGGCGTGCTGGACGTGCTGGTGGAAAACCTGCCGGCCGACTGTGCGGTGCAGGCGCATCTGCGTGAGCTGGAAAGTGCCTTGGCGGGCCAGCGCCGGCTGATCCGCGAGGTGGCGTTGCCCAGCGGTGAGCGCTGCTTGCTGGCGGACAACACACAGGGGCCACGGGTTGAACGTCAGCCGAATCGGCTGCGTGTGCGCGTTGGCGCTGCCCAGCGCTTGCTGCTGGCGGGCTACTCCTCGGTGGCGCAGGTTTGCGCGCAGTTCGCCCAGGGCCTGGGCTTCGAGGTGGTGCTGTGTGATCCGCGCGAGGAGGTGCTGCAAGGCGTCGATTTACCGGGGGTTGAGATCCGCCGCGAGCTACCGTCCGAGGTGATTCGCCGCGGCGGCTGCCATGCCGACACCGCCGTGGTAGCGCTGACCCATGACCCGCGTATCGATGATCTGGCGATGATCGAAGCGGTGCGCACCGAGGCTTTTTATATCGGTGTGATGGGCTCGCGACTGACCAGCGCCTGCGCCGGGTTGGCGGCCTGGATGATGCTGCGCTGGCGCGGATCATCGCGCCTATCGGGTTGAACCTGGGCAGCAAGACCCCGGCGGAAATCGCCCTCGCGGTACTCGCCGACATCCTGCGGGTGCGCAACGGCCTGGCGCGGGATGCCCTTTAGCATGTTCAAGGTGCCCGCCTTTATGCTCGCAGCCGGTCGCGGTCAGCGTTTTGGCAGTGACAAGCGTCTGGCCCGTTTGCCGGACGGTCGCGGCCTGCTGGCGGCCAGTGCCGAGCGGGCGTTGCAGGTGTTCGCTGAAGTGCATGTGCTGCTACGTGACGAGGACGATGCGCAGGCGTTGGGGCTGCCAGCGGCGTGCCGGGTTATCCGTTGCGGTGAGGCTGATCAGGGCATGGGCCACAGCCTGGCTACTGGCGTAGGTGCGTTGCTTGGGCACGAGGCCGAGGCTGTCGCGGTATTGCTCGGCGATATGCCCTGGGTCAGTGCCGACAGCCTGCAGCTGCTGTGCAGTCAGGCGGCGGCCGAGCGTATCGTCTACCCGCTGCACGATGGACAGCGCGGCCATCCGGTGCTGTTTGGCCGCAGCTTCTGGCCGCAGTTGCAGACCCTGCGCGGTGCTCAAGGTGCGTGAGCCCTGCTGCAAGCCAATCCAGGTGCCTGCCAGGGGATCGTTGTAGATGACCCTGGCGTACTGCGCGATGTGGATCGACCAGAAGCGCTGCTATAGGGCGCAAGCCCTTGTGGCAGCCGGTCGCGCGACAATCGACCACAGCCGATTTTGCCTCGCCAGGCGCTACTCTTTGTGCATATCTTGACCCGCGTCAACACCTTCGGCGTGCGGTTGTGAGGGCGTTTTGCCCAGCTTTATGGCTGTCTACCCAGAACAATAATCCCCCGACTGATTGCTTGTGACTGGCATGCGCGCCCGTGGCCGTGCCCCGTATCACCTGACTGAGGAAACGCCATGTTTGGATTGGAGGCTCTCGACCTCGCCCGAATCCAGTTTGCTTTCACCATCTCCTTTCACATCATCTTTCCGGCCATCACCATCGGCCTGGCCAGTTACCTGGCGGTGCTTGAAGGGCTGTGGTTGAAGACCGGGGAGGAGGTGTACCGCGACCTGTACCACTTCTGGGCGAAGATTTTTGCCGTCAACTTCGGTATGGGCGTGGTCTCCGGTCTGGTTATGGCTTACCAGTTCGGCACCAACTGGAGCGCCTTCTCCGACTTTGCCGGAGCGGTCACCGGGCCGCTGCTGACCTATGAAGTGCTCACCGCGTTCTTCCTCGAAGCGGGCTTTCTTGGTGTCATGCTGTTCGGCTGGAACCGCGTCGGCCCAGGCCTGCACTTCTTCTCCACGGTGATGGTGGCAGTCGGCACGCTGATCTCGACCTTCTGGATTCTCGCCTCCAACAGCTGGATGCACACCCCGCAAGGTTTCGAGATCATCGACGGGCGGGTGATTCCGGTGGACTGGTTGGCCGTGGTGTTCAACCCCTCGTTCCCTTACCGCCTGCTGCACATGGCCACCGCGGCGTTTCTCGCCACGGCGTTCTTCGTCGGTGCGTCGGCGGCCTGGCACTTGCTGCGCGGCCGCGACAATCCGGCGATCCGCAAGATGCTCTCGATGGCCATGTGGATGGCGTTGATCGTGGCGCCGATTCAGGCGGTGATTGGCGACTTCCACGGCCTGAATACCCTCAAGTATCAGCCGGCGAAGATTGCCGCCATTGAAGGTCACTGGGAAAACCACGGTGATGAGCCAACCCCGCTGATCCTGTTCGGCTGGCCGGACATGCAGCGCGAGGAAACCCGCTTCAAGATCGAAATCCCGGCCCTCGGCAGCCTGATCCTGACCCACAGCCTGGACACGCAGGTGCCGGCGCTCAAGGAGTTCGCCAAGGAAGACCGGCCCAACTCGACCATCGTGTTCTGGACCTTCCGGATCATGGTCGGCATCGGCATGCTGATGATTCTTACCGGTCTCTGGGGCCTGTGGCTGCGTACGCGCGGCAGGTTGTTCGAGAGCCGGCCGTTCCTGCATCTGGCGGTGTGGATGGGCCCATCGGGGGTTATTGCCATCCTTGCTGGCTGGTACACCACTGAGATCGGCCGTCAGCCCTGGATCATCCAGGGGCTGATGCGCACCGCTGATGCCTCGTCCGGGCACAGTTTTGCGCAGATGAGCCTGACCCTGATTCTGTTTGTGGTGGTGTATTTCGCCCTGTTTGGCGCCGGCATCAGCTACATGATGCGCCTGGTGCGCAAGGGCCCGATCACAGACGAAGGCAAGGAAACCGCTGAAGGCGGCCCGGGTCAGAAACGCACGCCGTCGCGTCCGCTGTCCGCGCCCGAAGAGGGCCTGGAAGAAGGCGAAACCGATTCGCTGGCTGAGAGGAATTGAACATGGGCATTGATCTCTCGCTGATCTGGGCCGTGATCATCGCCTTCGGGGTGATGATGTATGTGGTCATGGACGGCTTCGACCTAGGCATTGGCATCCTCTTTCCCTTCGTCAAAAGCGAAGGTGAACGCGATGTGATGATGAACACCGTGGCGCCGGTCTGGGACGGTAACGAAACCTGGCTGGTGCTCGGTGGCGCGGCGCTGTTCGGGGCTTTTCCGCTGGCCTACGCGGTGGTGCTCAGCGCGCTGTACCTGCCGCTGATCTTTATGTTGCTGGGGCTGATCTTCCGCGGGGTGGCCTTCGAGTTCCGCTTCAAGGCCAAGGCCGCCAAACGGCATATCTGGGATAAGGCATTTATCGGCGGCTCACTAACCGCAACCTTCTTTCAGGGCGTGGCGCTGGGCGCTTATATCGACGGCTTCAAGGTGGTCGACCGGGTCTATGCCGGCGGCGCGCTGGACTGGCTGACGCCGTTCTCGCTGTTCTGCGGCCTGGCGCTGATTGCCGCCTACGCCTTGCTCGGCTGCACCTGGCTGATCATGAAGACCGAAGGCCGCTTGCAACAGCAGATGCACGACCTGGCGCGGCCGCTGGTGTTCGTCCTGCTCGGCGTCACCGGTATCGTCAGCCTGTGGACGCCGTTGGCGCATGCCGAGATCGCCGAGCGCTGGTTCAGCCTGCCGAATATCTTCTGGTTTATGCCGGTGCCGTTGCTGGTGCTGCTGTGCACCTGGGCGCTGCTGCGCGCAGTGGCACGCAACGCCAACTACTCACCGTTTCTGCTGACTCTGACGCTGATCTTCCTCGGCTACAGCGGTCTGGGTATCAGCCTGTGGCCGAATATCATCCCGCCGTCGATCAGCATCTGGGACGCCGCCGCACCGCCGCAGAGCCAGGGCTTTATCCTGGTCGGCGCGCTGTTCATCATCCCCTTTATCCTGATGTACACGGCCTGGAGCTATTACGTGTTCCGCGGCAAGGTTACTGAAGAAGACGGCTATCACTGAGGTTCTAGTTAGGTCTGCTGCGCGTCGGCCCTGCTGCGTTAAAAACAGGCTCGGAATGCTCATGTACAAAAGTACACTCCGCTTCCTCGCCTGTTTTTGCCTTGCAGGACTCTAGCTCGCAAGACCTCAGATCAGTTGTGAGGGCGCAAGATGAATGATGTAGATGAGAAAAAGCCGCTGTGGCAGCGGCTCGGCTGGGTGGTAGCGATCTGGGCCGGCAGCGTGCTGGCCCTGGGGGCGGTGTCCTATCTGCTGCGCCTGTTTATGCAAGCGGCGGGGATGGGCACGCCGTAATTGACGGTCGCATGTGGTCGACTTGATTGAGCGGGGTTGGCCGCGGAGCCACGCTGCGCGTCAATAGTGGCTCCGTGGTGAACGGCTGAGCGCCGTGCAGAATCAGGTCTCCGGGTGCCAATACCAGAACAACGCTATTTCTGCAGAGCTGGAGAGGGCGCCGCACAAGTGCAGGTCGAACCCGCCGAGGTGAAAGCCGAAGCGCTCGTAGAGCTTGCAGGCCCCCAGGTTGTTGCTCTGTGTCTCCAGCATGATGCCGACCAGCTGGCGGGCTCGGCACCAGTCCACGGCATGGTGGAGCAGGGCCGTCGCCACTCCCGCCCGGCGAAGGCTAAGGTCGACCTGGATGTTGTCGATGCGTGTGTAACCGTTCCAAGCCACGGATAGTTCTATCGCACCGGCCGGCTTGTCATCCACGCGGGCGATAAACAGTTCGCTATCATCGGCCTCATCGTCTCCCTCTTCGTCCTCGTAGGATTTCTGATAGGGCTCGACCGGGACGATGTTGTAGCCAAACCGACCATCGACGAAATACGGCTGCAGCTCTTGCGTCACGCTGAAGCTTGCGTTGAGGCACGCTGCGCTCAGTTCTTACTGCGTGGCTTTGCTGATGTTGATCATGGGTGATTCTCACCTGTGCTGGCGGCCGCAAACCGTCCTACGAATAACGGCACGCTTCTATTTGATCGCTTTAAGCACCACAAACTTCGGTGTGGCCGCCACCTGTTCGACGCCCCGGAACAGCCGTTTCAACTTGGCGTGGTAGCCCAGGTGGCGGTTGCCGACGATCCACAGTTCGCCGCCGGTTACCAGCGTAGCGCGGGCCTGTTGGAACATGCGCCAGGCAAGAAAGTCGCCGACCACCTGCTGCTGGTGAAAGGGCGGGTTGCACAACACCAGGTCCAGCGAATCAGCCGCCTGTTCGGCCAGGCCGTCGCCGGCGCGAATCTCGACCGGGCGCTGACCCAACGCCGCACGCCAGTTGTCCTCGGTCGATTGCACCGCCATATAGGACTCATCGACCAGCGTCAGCTCGGCCTGCGGGCTGCCCAGGGCATAGGCAATGCCGAGTACGCCGTTGCCGCAACCGAGGTCGGCCGCGCGCACGCGGCTGAGGTGTTTGGGCAAGTGCGGGAGAAAGGCGCGGGTGCCGATATCCAGGTCTTCACGGCAGAACACATTGGCGTGGTTAAGCAGCTCGATAGCGGGTTTTTCCAGGTTGTAGCGCGTCGGGTAGGGCGATACAGGTGCAGGCTTGGCTTCTGGGGTGGCAAACAGCAGGCGGGCTTTTTTAACCGCCAGCGAAGCCTGCACCGGGCCGATATATTTCTCCAACAGGTCACCGGCGGCGCGCGGCAGGTGTTTGATCATGGCCGCGGCAATCACCTGCGCGTTTGGGGCGAGCTGGCCGTGCAGGCGAATCAGTTGCTCCTCAAGCAGCGCCAGGGTCTTGGGGACGCGAATCAGCACCACGTCAAACGGCCCCTGAGCGACTGCACTGGCTGGGACAAACGTCACGGCATCGGCCGGCTGCTGGTTGCGCAGCAGATTGACTTGCAAGCCCAGGTGGCCGAGGTGTGAGTCGCCACTACTGGTCACCTGCGCCTGCCCAGCCAGGCTAATGGCCAGGGCGCCGAAGCTGTCATTCAGCACCAATACCCGCGCACCGTTCGGCAGCCCTTGCTCATGCAGATGGTTGAGCAGGTATTCGTCGGCGGCATCGAAGGCCTGCAGCGGTTCGTTGGGCTGGTCGGGTTGGCGAAGCAGGTCGAGTTGGGCGAACGGAGTGCTGAACACAGGCATGGAAAACTCGGGTGGCAGGCCGCAAGGGCGCGATAGAAAGTGCAGTTGGTCGCTATTGTCGGTGCAAGTGCCGGAAAAGTCTCGGAACTGAGAGCTAGTTCAGCAAATCACAAAGGGCAAGGGTGCACTGTTGTTCAAGAAGCTGGTGGAAGAGCGCCTGGCCGGTCAGGTGGCGGTTGAGGTCTACCCGAACTCGACGCTGTTTGGTGATGGCGATGAGATCACCGCGCTGCGCGAGGGCAAGGTGCAGATGCTGGCCCCTTCGCTGTCCAAGTTCGAGGCGTATACCAAGCAATTGCAGGTGTTCGACCTGCCGTTTCTGTTCGATGACCTGGAGGCGGTCAAGCGCTTCCAGACGCGTGACAAAAGCCGCGAGCTGCTGCACGCCATGTCCAACCAGGGCATCTATGGCCTGGCCTACTGGAACAACGGCATGAAGCAGCTGACCTCCAGCCGCGAGCTGCGCAAGCCCGAGGATGCCAAGGATCTGGCCTTCCGTATCCAGCCCTCGTCGGTGTTGCAGGCACAGTTTGGCCAGCTCGGCGCCAAGACCGTGAAGATGCCGTTCGCCGAGGCGTTCAAGGCGCTGCAGGCTGGCACCATCCAGGGCACCGAAGGCCCCTGGTCGAACATTGCCAGCCAGAAGGTCGACACGGTGCAGCCGTTTATCAGCGAGCTCAACCACGGCTCGCTGAGCTATATGCTGATCAGCAGCAAGGAGTTCTGGACCAGCATCCCCTACAAGACCCGCACCGAGCTGGAAGCGATCATCGATGAAGTGTCCTTCGCGGTGAACAAGGATGCCGAAACGCTGAACAACAATGATCGCGAGCGCATCATCGCCGCCGGCAATGCCCAAGTGGTCACCCTTACGGCCGATGAGCGTGCCGCCTGGCGCACGGCGCTAAGCCCGCTGTGGAAGACCTACGAAGCGGAAATCGGCGCTGATGTGCTACGTGCTGCGCAGGCAGTCAACCGCCGCTAACAGGTCGTTGAAAAACTACCTGCGTTGGCAATACGGCGTTTAAAACGGCCTCGGAATGCTCATTTACAGCCAGTAAACTCCGCTTCCTCGGCCGTTTTTGCCTTGTCTTGCCTGCCTCGCCTACGTTTTCAACAACCTGTTAAATGATAGCCCCCAGGTTTTGCCGGTGTTTGTTCGACCGGCGTTGCGCCACACTGGGTTTATGCAGTCCGCGTAAACCCGGTGTTCGCATGACCAGTGACGACAAGTTCACCCAGCAAACCCTGACCGCTATTCAGGTCTGGTCGCCCAGCCTGTTCAGTCTGCACTGTACGCGTGATCCGGGCTTTCGCTTCCGGGCCGGGCAGTTCGCCCGTCTCGGCGTAGCCAAGGCCGATGGAGCGGTGGTCTGGCGGGCCTATTCGATGGTCTCGGCGCCCCATGACGAGTTTCTCGAGTTCTTCTCCATCGTTGTGCCGGATGGTGAGTTCACCTCCGAGCTGAGTCGGCTGCAGGTCGGCGACAGCCTGTTGGTAGAAAAACAGGCACTGGGCTTTCTCACCCTCGATCGCTTTGCCGATGGCCGTGACCTCTGGCTGCTGGCCAGTGGTACGGGGCTCGCGCCGTTTCTGTCGATTCTGCAGGGCTTGGAGGTGTGGCAGCGTTTTCAGCGCGTGGTGCTGGTGTACAGCGCGCGCACGGCTAGCGAGCTGGCCTATCAGCCGCTGATTCGCGGGCTGATGCAGCAGGAGCATTTGCAGGAATACGCCGAGAGCTTTGTCTATCTGCCGCTGGTCACTCGCGAGCAGGTGCCCGGTTGTTTGCATGGGCGCATCACCAGCTTGCTGGACAGTGGCGGGCTGGAGCGGGCGGCGGGGCTGAGCCTGGAACCTGAGCATTCGCGGCTGATGATCTGCGGCAACCCGCAGATGATCGATGACACCCGCGCGCTGCTGAAACAGCGTGACCTGCAGCTCAGTCTGACCCGCCGTCCGGGGCAGGTGGCGGTGGAGAACTACTGGTAGGGATTGTTGCACCAAACAAAAGGCACCCGAGGGTGCCTTTATTCGTTATTGCCGGGCGCTACTCCTTGGCTTGCTGCGCCTTGAGCAAATCGCGGATCTCGCTGAGCAGTTCCTGATCCTTTGTCGGTGGAGCGGGGGCTGCGGGCGCCGCTTCTTCTTCGCGCTTGAGTTTGTTGAGCACCTTGATGCCCATAAAGATGGCGAATGCGACGATCAGGAAGTCGAGCACGGTCTGGATAACCTTGCCGTAGGCCAACACCACAGCAGGCAGATCGCCTTCGGCAGCCTTCAGGGTGATGGCCAGGTCAGTGAAGTCCACACCGCCAATCAGCACGCCCAGCGGTGGCATTACCACGTCACCGACAAAGGACGAGACGATCTTGCCGAAGGCCGCGCCGATGATGATGCCCACGGCCATGTCGACCACATTGCCTTTGACGGCAAAGGCTTTGAATTCACTGAGTATGCTCATGCTGCGTTCCCTGGTAGGTGAGGTTGCGCTGAGTGTAATCCAGTGCGCGCCGCTTGCCAGCTACTTCTCAGGCCGGGTAGTGAGCCTCGGGCAGCGACTCGAACCCCGGTTTGGCCAGCAGGTAACCCTGAAACAGCTCCACGCCCATGTCGCGCAATGCATGCAATTCGCCGAGGCTTTCGATGCCTTCGGCAATTACCCGGATATTCAGTTTGCGGCACATCCGCAGGGCGGCTTCGACCAGAATCTGCCGCACGCTGTCCTGCTCGATATCGCGTATCAGCGGCATGTCCAGTTTGATCAGGTCAGGCTGAAAGTCGGCCAGCAGATTGAGGCCGGCATAGCCTGCGCCGAAGTCATCGATGGCGGTCATAAAGCCCTGCTTGCGGTAAGCGCGCAGGATGCCGGTGAGGTGGTCGACGTCCAGTACCGGCTCCTGTTCGGTGACCTCGAAAATGATTCGCCGCAGCGGGAAGTTGAAGCGCTTGGCCGCCGCCAGCGTGGCGCGGATGCAGGTCTCGGGTTTGTACACCGCGTTGGGCATAAAGTTGATCGAAACCATGGCCGGTACCTGCAGCTTGGCCGCCCATTCCAGGGCGGTAACCCGGCAGGCCTGATCGAACGTGTAGAGGTTGTCTGCGGTGAGCTGGCTCAGCAGGCTGCCGGTGGATTCACCGGCTGTGCCGCGCACCAGCGCTTCGTGGGCGAATATAGTCCCGGTGCTCAGGTTGATAATGGGCTGAAAGGCCATGCTGATGGGAAAGTCCAGGCCCTGGCCATCACGGCATGCCGAACATCCTGATGTTGTACTCATAACCCGTTCCCGTTGATGGCGTTTGAAGCTTGGGCAACGCTAGCAGAAGTCGCCTGAGGCCCGTGTTGCAAGGCGTTTCGGCAGAGCCGGCGCGACTGGGCTAGGCTCAAATGAAGGCCCGCCATGAGGATGCCGTTATGCCACTGGAACATCACCCGCTGCACCGCGAGTTTCCCGAGTTCAAGACGCAGCTGCACGCCTTGTTGTCCAGTGATGGGCATTTCGCCCGGTTGGCCGAGGAGTATGAAGAACTCGACAAGCGTATCTATGAGGCGGAAAGCGGTCGGGTGGCCATGGATGAGATGTTGCTGCTGGGCCTGAAGATGCAGCGCGTTAGCCTCAAGGATGAATTGGCCGGCTTGCTGGGCCGCACGCCATAGCGTGATGGGCTTGATCCGGGTCAAGTGCTGGTCCCGGCTCAGGGGATAGTCTGCAGGCAATGACTATCCCAGAGGAATGCCCGCATGCATGTTGAACACCATCCGTTGATCAAGGACTTCCCCGAACTGCGTGGCGCGCTGCATGAGTTGCGCCAGGGCGATGCTGACTTCGCCCGCCTGGCTGACATCTACGAAAGCCTGGATAAGCGTATCTGCCGGATCGAGGCGGGCAGCGAGCTGCTGGCTGATGCTGCGCTGCTTGTCCTCAAGCAGGAGCGTGTCGGCATCAAGGATGATCTCGCGCGCCGGTTAAAACGCGCTGCCGGGCAGTGTTGTGGCTGTGGTAACGGTTGCAAGGGATAGCTGCATGGGACTGTAAATATATCCAGTTATTTCGTATGATCCGGGCTCAGCGTTTATAGGAGTCCGGCATGGCCAAGGCCAAGCGCATGTATGGCTGCAGCGAGTGCGGCGCCACCTTCCCGAAATGGGCCGGCCAGTGCGGCGAGTGCGGCGCCTGGAATACCCTGGTCGAAACCCTGCTCGAAGCCAATGCGGCCACCCCCAGTGGCCGCGCGGGTTGGGCCGGCGAGCAGGCGCAGCTTAAGACCCTGGCCGAGGTCAGCGTCGAGGAAGTGCCGCGTTTCTCCACCGCCTCTGGCGAGCTGGATCGCGTGCTCGGCGGCGGCCTGGTGGACGGTTCGGTGGTGCTGATCGGCGGCGACCCCGGCATCGGTAAATCGACCATCCTCCTGCAGACCCTCTGCAATATCGCCACGCGCTTTCCCGCGCTGTATGTCACCGGTGAGGAATCCCAGCAACAGGTGGCCATGCGCGCCCGCCGCCTGGGTTTGCCGGAAGACAAGCTCAAGGTCATGACCGAAACCTGCATCGAAAGCATCATCGCCACTGCGCGCCTGGAAAAGCCAAAGGTGATGGTGATCGACTCGATCCAGACCATCTTTACCGAACAGCTGCAGTCGGCCCCTGGCGGCGTCGCCCAGGTGCGCGAAAGTGCGGCGCTGCTGGTGCGGTTTGCCAAGCAGAGCGGTACGGCGATCTTCCTGGTCGGCCATGTGACCAAGGAGGGCGCGCTGGCCGGCCCGCGCGTGCTCGAACATATGGTCGATACCGTGCTGTATTTCGAGGGTGAGTCCGACGGTCGCCTGCGTTTGCTGCGCGCGGTAAAGAACCGCTTTGGTGCGATCAACGAACTGGGTGTGTTCGGCATGACCGACAAGGGCCTGAAAGAGGTCACCAACCCCTCGGCGATCTTTCTTACCCGCGCCCAGGAAGAAGTCCCCGGCAGTGTGGTGATGGCCACCTGGGAAGGCACCCGGCCGATGCTGGTGGAAGTGCAGGCGCTGGTCGACACCAGCCATATGGCCAATCCGCGCCGTGTCACCCTGGGCCTGGATCAGAACCGCCTGGCCATGCTTCTGGCCGTGCTGCATCGGCATGGCGGCATCCCGACCTATGATCAGGACGTGTTCCTCAACGTGGTCGGCGGGGTCAAGGTGCTGGAAACCGCATCGGACCTGGCGCTGATGGCGGCGGTGATTTCCAGCCTGCGCAACAAGCCATTGCCGCATGACCTGCTGGTGTTTGGCGAGGTCGGGCTGTCTGGCGAGATTCGCCCCGTGCCCAGTGGTCAGGAGCGTTTGAAGGAGGCGGCCAAGCACGGCTTCAAGCGCGCCATCGTGCCCAAGGGTAATGCGCCGAAAGATCCGCCGCCGGGGCTGCAGGTGATTGCCGTCACGCGCCTGGAGCAAGCGCTGGATGCGTTGTTCGAGTAAGAACCTGTTTACGATCTACTGCGCGTCGGCCATCCGGCGTTAAAAACAGCCTCGGAATGCTCATTTACAGCTCGTAAACTGCGCTTCCTCGGCTGTTTTTGCCTTGTCTGGCTCTAGCTCGCGAAATCGTAAACACGTTCTAAATCCGCGCAGGCAGGATGAAAAAAGGAGGCCGAGGCCTCCTTTTTTATTCGTCTTCGCCGAGGGCGGCGAGTTCGCGTTCCAGCAGGCTGTCATCGCCGAGGTTGAGTTCCACCAGGCGGCGCAGGTGACTGATCGAGTCGAGGTCGATATGCCGGCAAACAAAGCCGAGTAGATCCGACTGGGTGCGGGTCAGTACCACTTCCATGAGCACGCGGGTGTCGTCGGCCAGTTGGATATTGGCCTCGAATGGCTGATTAGGGTCGCCATTCCAGCCATTGGGACGCTTGATCAGCAGGCCTTTCAGCGATACGTCATGCAATTCGACCGCCCAACGCCGTTCCCCTTGCACTATCTCGGTGGGGGCGTCGAAAGCGATGCGGTGAAAGCGCCGACGCTCATTGGCTGTTTCGCTCATGCAAAGAAACTCCTGCGAGGTTTTATCCACTATAGCCAAGGCTGCTGATGATGGCTTGGTTTTATCTGTGCTGAGGGTGGCGCGGCAGATATAAAAAAGCCCGCCAGGAGGCGGGCTTTTTAGCAGCAGTTGCTGATTAGTTGCCGTAAACCGGGAACTTGGCGCAGACCGCTTTGACTTGCTCGCGCACGCGCGCTTCAACAGCGTCGTTGCCCAGGTTGGCGAGGATCTCGCAGATCCAGCCTGCCAGCGCGCGGCACTCGTCTTCCTTGAAGCCGCGAGTGGTCACGGCTGGGGTGCCGATACGCAGGCCGGAGGTGACGAACGGCGAACGTGGGTCGTTCGGCACGCTGTTCTTGTTCACGGTGATAAAGGCGCGGCCCAGGGCGGCGTCGGCGTCTTTACCGGTGATGTCCTGCTTGATCAGGCTGAGCAGGAACAGGTGGTTTTCAGTACCGCCGGACACCACGTCGTAGCCGTTTTCGATAAACACGCTGGCCATGGCCTGGGCGTTCTTGATCACTTGCTGCTGGTAGGCCTTGAACTCAGGCTGCAGGGCTTCTTTGAAGCACACGGCCTTGGCGGCGATTACGTGCTCCAGCGGGCCGCCTTGGCCGCCTGGGAATACTGCGGAGTTGAATTTCTTCTCCAGCGCTTCGTTTGCGCGGGCGAGGATCAGGCCGCCGCGTGGGCCGCGCAGGGTTTTGTGTGTGGTGGTGGTGACCACGTCGGCGAATGGCACCGGGTTCGGGTACACGCCCGCAGCAACCAGACCGGCCACGTGGGCCATGTCAACGAACAGGTAGGCACCGACTTTGTCGGCGATGGCGCGGAAACGTGGGAAGTCCAGCACCTGCGAGTAGGCGCTGAAGCCGGCGATGATCATCTTCGGCTTGTGCTCAACGGCCAGGCGCTCGACTTCGTCGTAGTCAATCAGGCCGGCATCGGTGATGCCGTACTGCACGGCGTTGTACATCTTGCCGGAGAAGCTGACGCTGGCGCCGTGGGTCAGGTGGCCGCCGTGGGCCAGGCTCATGCCCAGTACGGTGTCACCGGCTTCCAGCAGAGCCATATACACGGAGCTGTTGGCTTGCGAACCGGAGTGCGGCTGAACGTTGGCGTAGTCGGCACCGAACAGTTCCTTGGCACGGTCGATGGCCAGCTGCTCGACGATGTCGACGTATTCGCAACCGCCGTAGTAACGCTTGCCTGGATAGCCTTCGGCGTACTTATTGGTCAGTACCGAGCCTTGGGCTTCCATCACCGCTGGGCTGGTGTAGTTCTCCGAGGCGATCAGCTCGATGTGATGTTCCTGGCGCTGGGCTTCTTGCTCCATCGCGGCAAACAATTCGGCGTCATAACGGGCGATAGTCAAATCACGGCTGAACATAGCATTCCCCTGAGAAAATCAGCTGGGCGGTAGAAAGAGGGGGCGAATTCTACCTCATCCGCACTAAACAGGCATATGAAGCGTGGTCATCTGACGGACAAGCGGGGCTCATGCACGCCGACGATTCAGCTCAGCATAAACAGCGCGGTGCCGGTAAACAGCGCGGTGAACTGGTGGGCCGGCATTGGTCTGCCGAGCAGGAAGCCCTGCACTTCGTCGCAGTCGTGGCCGCGCAGGAAGTCCAGCTGAGCCAGGGTTTCCACGCCTTCGGCGATTACCGTGAGGTTCAGGCTGTGGGCCATGGCGATGATCGCCCGGGCAATCTGCCCGTCCTGCTCGCCGTGGGGCAGGACGTCGACAAAACTGCGGTCGATCTTCAGCACGTCGATGGGAAACTGCTTGAGGTAGTTCAGTGAGCTGTAACCGGTGCCGAAGTCGTCGATGGCGATAAACACGCCGAGTTTCTTCAGGCTGCTGAGCGTCTGCATGGCGTTGGCCACGTCTTCCATCAGAATGCTTTCGGTCAGCTCCAGCTCCAGGCAGCCGGCGGGAATACCGCTGTGCTGGAGAATCTCGGCGATGCGCTGATCGAGGTCGCCTTCGGCAAACTGCCGGGCCGAGAGGTTGACCGAAATCTTCGGTACGCGAATCTTCGCCCCGTGCCATTCGGCCAGTTGCCGGCAGGACTCGCGCAGCACCCAGTCGCCGACCTGGACCACCAGGCCCAACTCTTCGAGCACCGGAATAAAGTCATTCGGCGGCACTAGGCCGCGCTGCGGATGCTGCCAGCGCAGCAGCGCTTCGGCTCCAGTCAGGCGTTTACCGTCGCCGGAGAACTGCGGCTGGTAATACAGCTTGAACTCGCCCTGTTCGAGGGCGTGGCGCAGGTCGCTTTCCAGCTCCAGGCGCTGCAGGGCGCAGGCGTTCATGTCGGCCTGGTAGAACTGGAAGTTGTTCTTGCCGCGTTCTTTGGCGTGGTACATCGCCGTGTCGGCGTTCTTCATCAGCTGGCTCAGCTCGTTGCCATCCTGCGGGCTGAGGGCGATACCGATACTGGCGGTGACGAAGAACTCGCGGCCTTCGAGAATAAACGGTTGCGCCAGGCTGGCGAGAATCTGCTCGCCGACATGGATCGCGCGGGTCAGCGCACCTTCGCGCTGGGCCTGGGATTGCAGCAGCAGGGTGAACTCATCACCCCCCATGCGCGCCACGGTGTCGTCACTGTCCACGCAGGCGCACAGACGCACCGCGACTTCCTTGAGCATGCGGTCGCCGGCGGCGTGGCCGAGCGAATCGTTGATCGGCTTGAAGCGGTCGAGGTCGAGGAACATCAGCACCACCCACTCCTGGTGCCGCTCGCCATGCTGCAGGGCACTGTGCAGGCGGTCCTGGAACAGCGTGCGGTTGGGCAGTTGGGTCAGGGCGTCGTAGTAGGCCAGGCGGTGGATACGCTGTTCACTGGCCTTGCGCTCGCTGATGTCGCTGAAGAAGCACACGTAACTGACCAGGTCGCCTTCATCGTCCTTGACTGCGGTGATGCCGACCCAGGCCGGGAACTTCTCGCCGCTTCTGCGCTTGAGCCACACCTCGCCTTCCCAGCTGCCCTGCTGGTTGAGCTGTTTGATCACATAGGCCAGGTGGCTGGCCTGCTGGGTGTCGGCGGTAAGCATGCTCGGCAGCTGGTCGAGAATCTGCTTGGAGCTGTAGCCGCTGACCCGGCTGAAGGCATTGTTGACCTGAACGATATAGCCGGCCGGATCGGTGACCAGAATCGCCGCGGTGGAGTGTTCGAATACCGTGGCGGCCATGCGCAGGTCTTTCTCCGCGCGGCGCTGCAGGCTGATGTCGCGGCCGACACCGAGCAGGCCTTCGAAGCGCCCACTGTCATCCCACATTGGTACCAGGCGCAGTTCCACCGGAATCTTCTGGCCGTCGGCTCGCAGTGCATCGAAGACGAACAGCTGCGGTAGAAACTCGGCGCGCAGCTCGGCCAGCCGCTGCGGGTCGCCAAGGGCGTTACGCACACGGTCGAGCAGGGCGTAGAAGCCGCTCAGCTGACGTGGGTTGGTGGCCAGGCTCTGGAAGCCGTTGGTCAGCGCCCACTCGCTGTCATAACCAAGCACTGGCATCACCGACGGTCTGACATAGTTGAGCTGCAGCTGGGCATCGGTGGAGAAGATCACGTCGCTGATGCTTTCCGCCAGCAGGCGATAGCGCTGCTCGCTGGTGCGCAGGGATTCGCTGTGGGTGATCTGGTCGGTGATGTCCTTGGCCACGCCGATCAGCCGACTGACCCGGCCTTTGGCATCGCGCGAGAGGGCCTGCTCGCGGATATCGAACCAGTGCCAGCTGCCATCGCGGTGTCGCCAGCGCAGCTCGAACTGCATCAGCAGGCCGTTGCCCTGTACCTGCTGGATATTGCGCATGCGCTGGTACAGCTCGACATCATCGGGGTGCAGGATTTTCTCCCACAGGCGCTCGCCGAGCTGTTGTATTTCCGCCTTGCTATAGCCCAGCTGAGGGCCGAGGTGGTTGTTGCTGTACATCACCCGCTTGCCGGCGATGTCGTGCACATAGATGGTGTCGGGCACCGCGCTGACCACATCGGACCAGAAGCGCTCGCGTTCAATCAGCGAGGTTTCAATGCGCTTGCGGTTGGTGATGTCGCTGATGCTGAGGGTCACGGCCTGCAGGTCGTCGATGCTTTCCGGCAAGCGCAACAATAGCCACAGATGCCGCTCATAGCCCTGCGGGGTAAGGATCTGGCGTTCCATTTCCAGCTGACCGCTACCGCTGAGCAGGGCGCTGATTAGCTGCATGCGAAAGCCATCCGGGCGCAGTGGGCCGCTGTTGAACAGATACTGCCAAGCCTGCTGGTTGGAGTCGACGCCGAGCAGTTGCAGGGCCACCTGGTTGGTCTCGGTCAGGCGCAGGCGCTGGCAGAGTTCGCTGTGGTGCTGCGGGTCTTCGTCCAGCCAGCGTTGCAGGCTGGTCATGCTGCGCAGTTGCTGCTGTTGCAGATAGCGCTGCAGCTCGGCCAGGTCGAGTACACAGAGGGCCGTGCCGGTGCCGTCAAAGATGTCCTGGTAGCGTCGGCGGGTTTCCTGTAGCACGTGCGAGGCGTGCTGTTCTTCGGTGACATCGCGCAGCACCCAGACAAAACCGGTGCGTTTGTTGTCTTCGCTCAAGTCGCTGCGGCTGATGTCGTACAGGTGCGCCACACCGTTCTGCTGGATCTCCACCAGGTCAGGGCCGAGGTCGTTGTGCAGGGCAGTGTCGTGCAGCAGCAGCGGGTCGAGACGCGGCAGCAGTTTGAGCAGGTGCCAGTCGTGCGCCTCG
Source organism: Pseudomonas anguilliseptica (assembly GCF_900105355.1). Lineage (NCBI taxonomy): Bacteria > Pseudomonadati > Pseudomonadota > Gammaproteobacteria > Pseudomonadales > Pseudomonadaceae > Pseudomonas > Pseudomonas anguilliseptica. The sequence continues at coordinate 629,002 of NZ_FNSC01000001.1, read as the reverse complement.
TTGTTGCTCAGGCCGAACATCGCTTCGGCCTGCGGGTTGAGGTATTGCAGCTGGCCGTTGCTGTCGGTGACCAGTACACGTTCTTCGATGGCGCCGAGTACGCTGGCGGCCTGCTGCAATGAGCGCCGTGAGGCGGTATTCAGTGCGTGCAGGTTGCGTTGCTCGTTCAGCAGGCGATACAGCGCCAGCAGCGTCAGGGTGGCGCAGAGGATAAACAGCAGCAGCTTGCTGGCCTGTTGCGGCAATTGCTGGGCGCGCACCTTGCGCTCATTGAACAGCGCGCGCAGCTGCCAGTCGCTGCCCTTGAGCGGGGTTTGCAGCAGGCTCTGGTCGAGGTTCTCGGCGGTAACCGGGGGCGCCACCGAGGAGCCGCTGAGCGTCTGGGGCATGTTGCTGGCAATCACCCGCTGCACGTTGCGATCTTCCAGTTGCCACTGATGTGGACTTTGGTGGTGTTCATGCAGCCAGCTGGTCAGCGCCTGATTGGTCAGGCGCAGCACCCAGAAGCCGCTGGCGGCGCTGTCGGGGTTATGCCGCAGCAGCAGGTAGATACGACCGTTGTCGTTGGCACTGAAGGTGTAGAAGAAACTGTCGCTGCGCCCGCGCGCCAGCAATTCGCCGAGGTACAGCGCGTCTTCGGTGGGGGCGTGGCTGTCGGCAATAATTCGGCCTTGGCCATTTATCCAGGCCAGGCTGCGCAGGGTCGGGAACACGCCGCGCAGGGTGTGCAGCAGCTCTTCCAACTCATTCGGGTTGCTTGGCGGCAACACATGAGGTTGCAACAGGGCCTGACCAGCGCTGGCCTTGAGCACCATGTTCAGGCTCAAGTGGTTGGCCAGCTGCGAGCTGTAGGCCAGGCCGAGCTGGCGCTGGTTGTCGAGCAACTGCTGAGACTCCTGGCGCAGCTGCCAGAGCAGCAACACCAGCATGCTCAGCACCAGTATCACCAGCGCGCCACGGGTCGGCCCACGCATCGCCTCAGCCGGCGGAGCGCCAGGTGTACGCGGTGTGGTTGGGGGCGTGACTGTTGGCAACGACTTACATCCTGGGGGCTTAGCGGCGATGAGCTGGTCCCTGGGGTGCGCAGAATGGCCGGCAGGCAGGGGGCGGCTAGCATGCCATGATCGTGGCAAAGTGCCAGCGCCGCCGACGAGCGTCGTTTGCCCTGTCCGGCGCATTCCGGCAGCTTTGCCGCGCGCGCGCGACTGTGCAAACGACGCTGTGCAGGTAGCGCCTGGCGGCTCCGTCCCCGCCGTGTGGCCTCAGGCTGTACGCATCAGTTGGCGGCTTCTCTTTCGTTTCAACCCAGCACCAAGGTCATCATGGCTCAATACGCCTATCTGCCCTATTAGCTTTTAGTCATGTTTTGCGATCTGCAGTCGAACTCTCGTGGTCACTGGCTTTACAGCCTATACAGTATGTTTTTTCTCTCAATTCTGTGTCAGAGCAGAGCTTTTAGTTAGCTTTTGCTGATTTTGGGTCAAATTTAGGCTTCAAAACTTAACTTTTTCGAAGTGTTCCTGTGACCACTTCTTGCCAGGTATCGCCCGCAGATTTCCTCTGATGAGGCAGCAAATAAAGTTCTTCTTGTAGAGGAGACTCATTACTTCTCAACTAGGCTCAGTCAATCTGGCAATTACACGGACTGCGGCATGCCGTTTGTGACAACTGTCTATTCATCACAGGGGTGATTATGCGCAAGAAGACTGTATGGATACCGCTATTGGCCGCAGGCATAACCTTACTCACCCCCATTGTCCACGCTGCCCCCAATGCCGGCGCCGGATTACGCCAGTTGCAGGATGAAACGCAACAGCGCCTGCGCCAGTCGCCAACTACTGAAACCAGCAGTGAAGTGCAAACGTTAAGCCCTTCACAAGCCGCCGCTGCCTTTAGTGACAGCCAAATAATGGTGGAAGGCTTTTCCATAGCGGGCGTAAGTCTGTTCAGCGAAGCAGAACTGCGCGAAGTGCTCAGTCCATTCAGTGGCCAAGTGCTTAAGGATCCTCTGAAGTAGCCATGCATTTCTGGCTGACGTCAGCCTCTGCTGATTTCGAAAGTGATAAATCGATCAAAAACGATCAGATTACCGGCTCATTTCTGTGTTTTTAGCCGCCGCGAGCACCTCGCGGCAGCCATTTCCAGCATTACGGGCGCACCTCTCCTGCATTCGTCAGTAAATGTCGGCGCGCCATCCACAGATTTGACAGCGCGAATAAAGTCACCAGTTGCGCCGTGTTTTTGACCAGGCCACGGAAGCGCGTCTTCACATAACCGAACTGACGCTTGATCACCCGAAACGGATGCTCGACCTTGGCTCGCAGTTGGGCCTTGGCCTTCTCGATTTTGCGCTTGGCTTTGTACAGCGCGCTGCGCTTACCGAGTTTCTTGTAAGTGCTACGCCGTGCTGCAACCTGCCAGATCACTTGACGGCCCTCATGCTCGGGGCGCTTCTCGACACCGGTATATCCGGCATCGGCCCCCACCATGTTTTCCTCGCCGTGCAGCAGCTTATCGACCTGGGTGACATCCGCCACGTTGGCGGCAGTACCCACCACGCTGTGCACCAAGCCAGACTCGTCATCCACCCCGATGTGCGCCTTCATGCCGAAGTAATACTGATTGCCTTTCTTGGTTGAGTGCATCTCAGGGTCACGCTTAGCGTTCTTGTTCTTGGTTGAACTCGGCGCGTTGATCAGCGTGGCATCGACGATGGTGCCTTGGCGCAGCGACAAACCACGGTCACCCAGGTAGCCATTGATCACGGCCAGGATGCCGGCAGCCAGTTCGTGTTTTTCCAGCAAACGGCGGAAGTTGAGGATGGTGGTTTCGTCAGGAATGCGCTCCAGAGTCAGCCCGGCAAACTGGCGTAGGATGGTGGTCTCGTACAGCGCCTCTTCCATCGCCGGATCGCTGTAACCGAACCAGTTTTGCATCAGATGCACTCGCAGCATCGCCATCAGCGGATAGGACGGTCGGCCGCCTTCACCCTTTGGATAATGCGGCTCGATCAAAGCGATCAACCCTTTCCATGGCACTACCCGATCCATCTCGATCAGGAACAATTCTTTGCGGGTCTGCTTGCGCTTGCCGGCGTACTCGGCGTCGGCGAAGGTCATCTGCTTCATCGGAAAACTCGGCGGGTGGAGTGCGGATATTTTGCCAAAATCAGGAAGTCTTTTTCAGACCATCCTTAGCGGATAACAGAAATAATGCAGGCCAAAGATCAGCAGCCCCATGGGGCTGGGTTCGTCCTGCAACGTCATCATCGCCAGTAACCCCAGATAAAGCAGGGCCAGGATGCCGCCGTAGAGCGCCAGCAGGCGGCGACGTTCGCCTTGCCGGGGACGGCGTTGGTTGCGCCAGATAAACCACAGGGCCATGCCCGCGGCCACGACGCTGGCAATCAGCAGGGTCGCGAGTGGCCCGCCGAGTTTGACCCAGGTGCGCAGCAGCAGGTTGAGCGCGATCACCGCCAGCACACCAGCCAGGGCCAGGCGGGTGACCGGAACGCTGTTGGGGCTTGGTTCGCGCATGGGGTGTGCTCCTAGAGGCTGCGGTTTAGGCCGAAGCGTTTTTTCAGTACGGCTTCGAGCAGCCGCTTAGGCAGCAGGGCTGCGATCAGCGGCATGCTGCGGCTGCCATTGCCCAGGCGCATCAGGTTTGGCCGGGGTTTGCTTTGCACGGCGGCAAGCAGGTTACGGGCAAAGTGGCTGGCGGGGGTGGGGTTGTCCTGCGAGGCGTTGGCGCGGGCACGGATGCCGTCGCGGATCGGCCACCAGGGTGAGGCTTCGTCGATCAGCTGTTCGGCCTGCTGGCTGGCGTTGGCGCCGAAGCTGGAGGCAATCGCGCCGGGCTGCACTTCCATCACCTCAATCGAGAAGGGCACCAGCTCCAGGCGCAGGGCATCGGTCAGCGCATGCACGGCAGCTTTGGATGCGCAGTAGGCGCCGGCGAAGGGGGTGACCAGCACGCCGGAGACGCTGCCGATATTCACCACCAGGCCCTTGTTCTGCCGCAGCAGCGGGAACAGTGCGCGGGTCACACCGATCAGTGAGAACACGTTGGTTTCAAACTGTTTGCGCATGGCTTCAACGCCGCCATCGAGCAGCGGGCCCATGGCGCCGTAGCCGGCGTTGTTGATCAACACGTCGAGGCCGCCGATCTCAGCTTGCAGGCGTTCGGCCAACTGACCCAGGGCCAGACCATCGTTGACGTCCAGTTGCACTGCGTGAAAGCCCGCTTCGCTCAAGGGTATGAGGTCTTCAGTTTTGCGCGCAGTGGCCCAGACCTGATAACCGGCTTTGTGGAACACCTCGGCCAGGGCGCGGCCAATACCGCTGGAACATCCGGTGATCAGTACGCTGGGCTGGGTCATGCAGCTTTCCTTGTCGCTCTAATGGGGGTAAATGTCAGCGGCTAAAGCTGCCTTGCAGGCGCTCTGCGCGAAATTCTAGTGTGCTGGCGCGGTAGCCGCTGCGCAGGGTTGGCAAGGGCAGGCAGGTTTGCCAGTCGGCGCCGGGCAGCAATTCGCCAGGGCCGCTGTACCGCGGGGTTTCATACAGGCGCTCGGCCAGGTTGATGCTGTCGCCGGGGCGGTAGGCGGCGATCTGCCAATGCAGCTCAAGTAGTGCGGCTTCGCTGCCATTCTTCAGGTTCAGGGCCAGCGGGCGATCCGCCGGGCAGCGGTCCGGCGCGTAGTCGAGGCGTAACTCGAGGTGGGCCAGGTGGCGGTTTTCGCGGCTTTCCTGCCAGAGCACCCAGCTGGCGACCAGGCCCAGGCCGATCAGCGCGCCGAGAGAGATCGGCAGGGCCTTGCTCGGGTAGCGGATCAGCAAGATCAGCCAGCTCAGTACCAGGATTGCACCGAATAGCATGGGGATAGATGGCCTTGGTCGATAAACAGACGTTCATCCTACACAAGGCCGGGCGGCTGGGTACATGCTTTGGCCCGCCAGCCCATGTGCAGGGCTGGCGGTTGTGTATCAACCGGCTGCGAGACTCAGCTTGGCGGTCTGGCTGCGGCCGTAGACATCATCCAGGCGCTGAATATCGTCCTCACCCAGGTAACTGCCCGATTGCACTTCGATGATCTCCAGGGGGATCTTGCCGGGGTTGCTCAGGCGGTGCACCGAGGTCATGGGGATGTAGGTGGACTGGTTTTCGGTGAGCAGGAACACCTTGTCATCGCAGGTCACCTCGGCGGTGCCGGATACCACGATCCAGTGCTCAGCGCGGTGGTGGTGCATCTGCAGGGAGAGGGTGGCGCCGGGGTTGACCGTGATGTGCTTGACCTGGAAGCGGCCGCCCATGTCCACCGAGTCATAGGAGCCCCACGGGCGATAGACCTGACAGTGGTTCTGGGTTTCGCTGCGCTCGTCGGCATCAAGCTGGTTGACCATGGACTTGACGTCCTGCACGCGGTCCTTGTGCACGATCATGGTGGCGTCCTTGGTTTCCACCACCACGATGTCCTGCACACCGATCACCGAGACCAGCTTGTCGTTGCCGTGCACCAGGCAGTTGTGGCTGTCATGCACTACCACATCGCCGGACAGCACGTTGCCTTGGGCGTCCTTGGGGTGTACGTCCCAGATCGAGGACCAGCTGCCAACATCGTTCCAACCCGCATCCAGTGGTACTACGCAGGCGCGGGTGGTTTTTTCCATCACCGTGTAGTCGATGGAGTTATCCGGGCAGCAGGCGAAGGTGGCGGCATCGATGGTCACCTGGCTGCCATCGATCTGGCTGCGCTCAAGTGCCAGCAGGCAGGTGTCATAGATGTCGGCATCGTGCTCTTTCAGCTCTTCGAGGTAACGGCTGGCGCGGAACAGAAACATGCCGCTGTTCCAGTAGTAGTCGCCGCTGGCAACAAACTCGCGGGCACGGTCCTCGTCAGGTTTTTCGACAAATTGCGCAACGCGGATGATGCCTTCGGGCAAGGCCGGATCTGCCACTGACTTGATATAGCCATAGCCGGTTTCCGGACGGCTGGCGGGGATGCCGAACAGCACCATTTCGCCTTTCTCCGCCGCTCGGCTGGCGAGCTGCAAGGCCGTCTGGAAGGCCTGCTGATCGGTCAGTACATGGTCGGCCGGGAGGATCAGCAGTAGTTCATCGCGACCCTCGGCGAGCAGCTGCATGGCGGCGATGGCCAAGGCCGGCGCGGTGTTGCGGCCAAAGGGCTCAAACAGAATGGTCTGAGTTTCCAGCTGCTGGGTGTTGAGCTGTTCCTGGACGATAAAGCGGTGCTCCAGGTTGCACACCAGTACCGGCGCCTGCATGCCGGGGAAGCGCAAACGCTTGATGGTTTGCTGGAACAGCGTGTCGTTGCCGGTGAGGGCGAGAAACTGCTTGGGATACTGCTTGCGCGAGAGCGGCCAGAGTCGCGAACCGCTGCCGCCGGAGAGAATTACTGGAATCATTGCATGTACTCCTAAAGCACTTTTGGTTTGGTTAGGCGTCCGGCCATGGCCGGTTATGCCCTGTTGCCCAGGCTGGTTAACAGCGCTGGGGGATCACTCCAAAACGTCTGCCACTGCAGGCGCTGCTTTGCTGTGCCGGTCATTGCCAGCACTTGTACTTGTCAGGGGTTATTCAGTTCGCGCCGGACGCTTGACCCAGACCGGCGCGAGCGTCTTGCCGCTGCCGGTGATGTACAGGCACACCACTTCGCCACGGGTCAGGGTGACGGGCTTGAGGTCGCTGACTTTGCGCTCGCCGTCGAACAGCGCCAGGCTGACCTTGACCGGATTGACTTCGCGCTGGCCGTTGGCGTCCGGTGCTACGGCGTCGACCACTGGTTTACCGTCGGCGGTTTTCAGGCTGAGGGTGCTGTCCGAGAGGTTCTGCACCCGCAGCAGCGCCTTGCGTTTGTTGTTGAAGGGCGCTTCAGCCACCAGTTTGGGCGGCTCACCGACCTGGCTGACCAGGGTGTAGAAATGCTCCGCTTCGAGTTTTACCGGCAGGCTGTTGCTGCCGACCTGAGCGCTGTAGCTGCCGGCCGGGAGAAAGCTGAAGTCGCTGGAAGCCAGCGGTGCGATGTCGTTCAGCTCGGTGTTGCCGACGCTGAAGCTCTGCTCGCTGTTGCTGGCGTTGTAGCCGCGGATAAAGGTTGAGCCCTTGGGCGCGTTGGGTGCGTACAGGCCGCCTTCGCCAGCGCTGGCATTGAGGCTGGAGAGGCTCAGTGCCAGCGCGCAGGCATAGAACATTCCGAAGGTTGAGGTGGGTCTGTGCATAGGTAGTACTCCCTGTGGATTTACAAACGGTAGGTAGTGCCGCAGTTGTGGGTACAGGCTTCAGCGCCTGTCGCTGAGGGCTAGGCGGCGGTTGCTGCTGGGGTGTTTTAGGGTGCTTAGCCACTGCGCGTCGAAGGCGCTGAGGTCGTTGCTCATGGGCAGGTAACGCTCGGGAAACTCCCAGATCACCAGCTGCGGTGGGGCATCCTGCAGCTCATCGCTTTGCAGGTACTTGAGCATCGGGACCAGTGGGCCCTGGCCGTCTTCGGCGTGGTTGCTGAGGTCGCGCTGCAGGTGCTGGCGCAGCGCCCCGGCAAAATTCCAGGCGGGGTTGGCGCTGTAGCTGGTGCCAACCAGCGCCACCGGCATTTCGCTGTCGCTGAACAACGCATCAGCCCCTGAGGCTTGCTCGGCGGCCAGGGTTGTGTGGTGGCGCAGCTGATCGGGGGGCGGCAGCAGGTGGCCGAACAGCGGCTCCAGCGGCAGAAGGCGGGTGAGGTCACCGGGGTAGGGCTTTGCCGAACTGGCCTGGGTGACAAACACCTGCGGCTCGCCGGACAGACTGATGGCGCTCTTGAGCGTGCTGCTCAGTTGCTGGGCAACCAGGTCTGCGCCTGCCGGCGTCCAGTGGGTGTCGGTACGCAGGAACATGGCGCCGCTGGCTTTGCCGGCCTGCAAGGTGCTGAGCAGATCCGGCGCGGCAATATCGGCGGCGCGCACCTCGTTGAGGAAGTGTTGGTAAAGCCCCTGGCGCAAGCTGCTGGTGAGGTTGTCACCGACAAACTCCGGGTACAGCCGCGACTTGCTCGGCACAATGGCCAGCAGTAGCAGTACGTCGCGCTGCGCTAGTTCATCGCGTACACCCTTGATCAGCGCCAGGTTGTCGCGCACCTGTTGGGCGCCGTCGACCTCTGCTTTGAACTCCTCACTCGAGTACAGCCAACCCTGCTCGCCTATCTCTACGCCAGGCCGGCCCTCGTTAAACAGCAGATAGTCCAGGCCGGCCCACAGACTGGTGCCGAGGGTCTTGATCGGGAAGTGCTCGTCGTAATGGCTTTCGAAGGTCTTTGCCAGGTCACCGTCGATGATGCTGAACTGCTTGGGCAGCTGATAACTCAGTACCGAGCGCATGGACCAGGCAAACAGCAGGCCCAGCACGCCGATAAACAGCGCGACATAGAGTGTGCGTAACGGGCGCGTCATGGTCGGCCTCCTCAGAACTGGAAGTACAGAAACGGCGAGTAGCTTTGCGCCGAGAGCTTGAGCAGCGAGGCGCAGAACAACAGCAGTAAGGCGCCGCGCGTCAGGTAACGGGGCAGGGCGATACTCGCGCCGGCAGGCGTCAGCAGCAGTGCGCCGCTGCTGGGTAGCAGGCCGTTGCCAGCGCTTGTCGCACGCTGGCGGTAGAACTGGCGCAAGCCGCAGAAGGCCATCACCGTGTAGGCCAGCAGCAGGGTGGCGATCTGCAGGTCACTGATGCTGGCGCGGTTCAGTTCACTCAGGGCCCAGCCCTGGCTGCTGAACATCGCCGGGCTGAACAGGGCGCTGTACATGCGCCAGGCCACGTCGAGGTTCTCGGCGCGGAAGATCACCCAGCCAAGCATCACCAGAAGGAAGGTGAAGGCCCATTTCAGTGGATTGATCAGCGTGGGCGCGGCGTTCACCCCCAGCGCCCGTTCGATGGCCAGCCACATGCCGTGCCACGCCCCCCAGAGCAGGAACGTCCAGTTGGCGCCGTGCCAGAAGCCGCCCAGCAGCATGGTCAAAAACAGGTTGCGGTAGGTGTTGAAGGTGCCGCCGCGATTACCGCCCAGTGGCACGTAGAGGTAGTCGCGCAGCCAGGTGGACAGGCTGATGTGCCAGCGCCGCCAGAACTCGGTGATCGATTGACTGATATAGGGCTGGTTGAAGTTCTCCATAAAGCGGAAGCCCATCATCAGACCCAGGCCGATGGCCATGTCGCTGTAGCCGGAGAAGTCGAAATACAACTGCGCGGTGTAGGCCAGCATGCCCAGCCAGGCGTCGCCGGTGCTGGGGTTCTGCAGGGCAAAGATATGGTCAACCAGGGGTGCCAGGCTGTCGGCGATAAACACTTTTTTGACGAAGCCCTGCATAAAGCGCGTGGCGCCTTCGCTGAACTTGTCGAGGCTGTGGCTGCGCTCGGTGAACTGGTCGGCCAGATCCTTGTAGCGCAGCACGGGCCCGGCAATCAGCTGCGGGAACAGGGCGATAAAGGCGGCGAAGTTGATCAGGTTCTCTGTGGGCTTGGTGTCGCCGCGGTACACGTCGATCAGGTAGCTGAGCGACTGGAATATATAGAAGGAAATACCGATCGGCAGGATCACATGGGTCAGCAGGAACGGCTCCAGGCCGGCCGCTTCCATCACCTTGTTGATGTTCGCCACACCGAAGTTGGCGTACTTGAAATAGCCCAGGGTCGCCAGGTTGCCGACGATCCCCCACAGCACCCAGCGCTGCGCCGCCTTGGACCTGACACCTGCCTGATAAATGCGCAGGCCGAAGATGTAATTCCATAGGGTGACCGCAACAAACAGCAGCAGGAAATCCACCCGCCACCAGGCATAGAAGGCGTAGCTGCCGATCAGGATCAGCAGGTTGCGATAGCGATTACTGCTCAGGTAGTACAGGCCGAGAAAAATCGGCAGAAACAGGAACAGGAATACGTTGGATGAAAACACCATCCGTAGATCTCCGTTGAGTAGCCACTCTTCCGGGGCTCGCAAGCCCCCCTTTCCCCCCGCGAGCGAGAGGTTTGTTTCACCCCGTCAGCGGACGGGTTTACCGACGTAGTCGCGTCTGGGCTAAACGCTTAGCCCGCTACGCGAATCAGCTGCCTTTGGCGTGCTTGGGTTCGAATAGCTGGCTGACGTTGCCGCCGAGGCGGAAGGTCTTGAACGGCCCCATCTGCGCCTTGTAGTCCTCGGCGTTGGCCGAGCAGCGGTAGAGCGTGCAATAGGGTGCGAGCCAGGCGTATTTGTTGGGTTTTTTCAGCTCGTCCATGTCCTGTTTCTCACCGGTTTTGCGGGCGAAGTCGTCCGGGTCATCCGCGCCGCTCAGCACCCGTTCTGCCAGACGCTGCAGGGCGCCGTGGTTTTCTGCGCGCAGGTCGACGCCGTTGGCCTGGGCGAAGGCAGCGATCATCACCAGCGGCGGCAAGCTGTAGTTGTGGTAGGCCAGGGCGCGCTGACTGCGTTTCAGCTCGTTGGGCAGGTAGCCGTCGGCATCGACCTGGTTGGCACCTACGCGAAACTGCGCCACGGCCCAGTCGAACAGGTCGCGGCGATCGGTGGCGATGGCGGTGGCCATTACCGACCAGGCGGACCAGTAGCTGTGGTTGTTGATCTTTTTCAGCGGCAGGTCGCTCCAGTCCTGCACGGTGTGCTCGGCCAGTGTGCTGAACCAGGCTTCGATGCGCTGGGTTTGCGGCGTATAAGCGGCCAGTGGCTGCGACGCGGAAAACTTCAGGCGCAGGTAGGCCGAGGCCAGGCTGCCCAGTGCCCATTTGCGCACCGATTTACCGGTGTGGTTGTACTCGCTACTGAGCAGTGCGTCGGCTTCGGCCCAGTCGTTCAGCCACTGCAGCGCGCAGGTGAGCTGCGCCGGCTGGCCATCGCGCAGGTACTGGGTGACCTGCTGGCTGACCCCGCGCTCCAGCTCGGTGATGGCGGCGGTTTTGCGGCGAAAGGCCCTTTCTGAATCGAGATTAAGGGTGGCGCGAGCCTTGCCCGAGCCTTCGTACTTGCTGCGAAATACCAGCTTGTCGGTGTAGGGCGACGGCGTCGCCGGGCAGGCTTGGGCCTTTTTCGCGGTAACCGACACGGGCGCGTAATAGCCCGGCGGCGGCACCAGGCCGGCAGCCAGCAGCGTTTGGCTGCACAGGGCCACGCCGAGTAGGCAGGGCGCAAGGATCCAGCTGGGGCGTGGCATCAAAGCTCCTGGGCGGTTCATCGAACACGCGCCGTGAGGTTGCTGGCGTCAGCGCTGGGGCGCTTGCACAGGGTGGCTTCGACGCTGAGGTTGGCCGGCATGTCTTCCGGGCTGTGGATGTCCAGGGCGAGCAGGTTGAGGTCGGCCCAGTCGGCGTCGTTGCGCAGTTCGAAGACGTAGCGGCCATCGGTAGGGGCGCGGTCACTCTGTTCCAGCTTGAAATTCTCGCGCCGCCCGGTGAGGTACCAGAGGGTGGCCTGGGCCTGATGCACGCCGGGGTCGCTGAAGGTCAGGTCGATCTGGTAATCACCGCCACGCAGGTCCTGCAGTGGGCTGTGCTCACCGTTGACCAGCACCTGATTGGCGCCTGGCTTGAGGGTGACCTTGTTGTTCATCACCGCCTTGCGCCCCTCGCAGCCGTTGTCCACCAGCGGCACGGCCTGGCGGTAGAAACTTTGCTGCGCGAGGTCGTAATGGGTGGCGAACTCCCAGATCAGAATCTGCGGTGGGTTGTCGTGAAACTCCTGGCTGGTCATGTACTGCAGCAGGGCGCTGTCGAAGCCGCCGCCACTGACCGAGCGGTTGAGCACTTCGGCGCCGCTGTGCTGCTGCAGAAAACCGGCGAAGTTGTATGCCGGGCCGCTGTTGCTGGTGCCGACAAGGGCAATCTGCGGGTCGGCTTCGTCGCCGAACAGGCTGTCGCTGTCGGCCTCGCCCTGCATGGCGGTCTCGAAACGCGGCACGTATTCGGTGGCGTAGCTGATGCCGCAGAAGTGGGTCGCGGTCTTGTGCAGGGTGCCGGCTTTGGGCAGCAGGCCAGTAATGTTGCTTTCAAACTGCTGCTGGGGAATTTCGTCGAACCCCGGAATCTGCTTGAGCGTTGCGGCCACCAGCTTGGCGGTGCGATCAGCCCCGGCTGGCGTCCAGTGGTGGTCGGCCTTGAAGTAGTAGTCGGTGTCCACGCCCCGTTCATCGAACAACGGCGACAGGTCGGGGGTCCATATGCCTGCCTGGCGAAAGCTTGCGATGGCCTTGAGGTAGTTCTGCTTGGCCAGCTCGAAGTTGAACTTGGCTTTTTCCTCGGCGGTGAGCTTTTCGCGGTTTACCAGGCCGCGCGTCGGTTGATAAACGATCACCAATTCCACGCCTTTGCGCTTGAGCGCATCACGCAGCCGCTTGAACTGCCGGTAGCCGGCGGGCGTGGTGCCAAAGTCGGTGCGCAGGTCATAGCGGCTGCGAAACAGCCAGTCACCTTCGCCCTGCACCAGGGCGGTGAAAAAACTCAGGTATTTGCTGTTGTACTGGCTGGGGGCCTGGGCGGCGGGGCACAGTGGACCGACCCGTTGCACCTGGTACTGCGGCTCGGCCTGTACGGCAGCGGTGGCACCCAGCAGGGTGCAGGCAAGGGCCAGTTGGCGGAGTTTGAAAGGCTGTGTGTTCACGTTGTCGTTCCTCAATCCTGGAGTTCGGCCTGGCGTTCCACGGGGTCGATCAGCACGGCCAGTTGGCGGCGCACCATCAGGTCGAGGATTTCTTCCTGCTTGTCACCGAGGATGCCGCTGAAACTGATGCCGATGCTTTTGCTCGGCGCGAGCATTTCCACGCGGTACAGCTCAACCGACAGCGGTGAGTCGATGGACAGCGGGCCGGAACCGTTGGCCGCGAGGGTGCCGCCGACCACGATCATCGAGACCTCGGTGTCGAAGGGGTCGAGTTGGATATTGCGGTCGGTGTCGGAGAGGTCCTTGATGTGCCCGTAGACGCCGGTCAGGCCGTTGGCCGCGGCGATGTTCTCGTACAGACGAATGTTGGTGCTGTTGCGCAGGCGAATGCCGTGGCGGGCATTGTTCAGGACCTGGTTGCCCCACAGCAGGTTGTCCGAGCTTTCATAGAGGGTGATGCCGTCCGCGTGGTTGTCGTACACCTGGTTGTAGGCCACCAGGTTGTTCACGCTATTACGGTCGATCACGATGCCGGAGAGCTTGTTGTCGTAGCTCTTGTTATTGAAGATCCAGCTGTCGTCGACCTCGCGGGAGATGATGATGTCGTGCTTCTTGCGGGTGCCGTGCACGCTGTTCTCGGCGATGATCAGGCCGTGGGAACGGTCATGCGGGTCAATGCCGTAGACGATGTTGTCGCGATAGGTGTTGCCCTTGATCACCACGTTTTCGGCTTCATAGCAGTAGAAACCGTACCAGTGGTCGACGAACTCCGAATCGATCAGCCAGCCAGTCGGCTCCGGGCGTTGCAGGCGGGCCTGCATGCCCGGGGTGTACTGGGTGATGCTGACGCCGTAGGACTTGCTGGTGTTGTAACCCAGGCTCGTGAATACGCTGGAGGCGATATACAGCTCGCTGCCGCCCCAGGACACCAGAAAGGGGCGGGACTCATCGGCGCTGCGAAAGCTCGCCGGGGCGTTGTCCGCTTCACGCCAGGCGGTGAGGCGGGTGTGAGTGAAAAACAGCTGGCCATCATTGACCATAAAGCTGCCGCGCTCCTGGGACAGGCGCAGCTCTTTGGTGTCTTTGCCCACGTGCAGGGTCGCGCCCTGGGCCACCACGATGGGCAGGCGCGCCAGGTAGACGCCCGGTTCAACTTCGCTGAACTGACTGTGCGGCAGGCTGCGCGCGAGATCCTTGGGCGTTACGTAACCGCCTTCGATAAAGATCGCATGGGGCATGCCGTTCTGCCGCGTGACCCACTCGCGTATGCGCTCGTTACCGCCGATAAAGTCCTTCAGCACATCCTGCTGCAGCATGCGCCGTACCACCACCTTGCCGCCGGGTGTGCGCCTGATCTTGGCCTCGACGGCCGCAGTGGTGTAGGCGCTGAGGTCGGGCAGTTGCGGTGGGTCCAGGTGCAGCTCGGCAATCGGCGCGCTGGTTACCGTGTAATTCTGCGTCGGTGTGACTTGTTTCTGTGCTTCACCGGCCGCTGCCGTGGCTATCCAGGGTGCGGCCGGTTGCAGCGCGCCGAGCAGCAGGCCGCTGCACAGCAGGGCAATGCCGATGGCGCGTTTGAGAGTGCTGGGGCGTGGCGTCATGGCGCGGGGTCCTTAGAATTTCCAGATGACATCGATAAAGGCCCGATGCATCAGCGAGTCGGTGTCGCTGCCGTAGGCATCGCCAGGCTTGAATACGCCGCCACGGAAACGCACCAGAGCTGCCGGCTCGTCGATGGCCTCGCTCATCGCCGCAGGCAGCAGGCCTTGCTTGAAGTACTTGGTGACGACCAGATCCAGCTCCTGGCCGAGCGCCTTCTCACCGTCCACCAGGGCTACTTGCGGGGCAGGGCTGAGATCGGCGAGTGGGTCATCGAAACGTGCGTTGATACCGCTGCGGCCGATCTGCTGGTGCGCATCGACGCGCCAGAAGTGGTGGTAGACCAGGCTGGCGTCGTAGTCGTCGGCCAGCTGCCAGGAGCCGAACAGGGTGGCGGCCTGCAGGTTGCTCAGCTCGCCGCGGAAGGCCTCGCCGAAGCGCTGCACACTGCTGCGGGTGCCGGTAAAGGTGGAGCGGTTGCTGTGCAGGCCGGTCTGCCGGTAGTTGCCGTTCCCCGTGCCGTCGGCATCGCCGCCGCCACTGCCACGGGCGTAGGCCGCACCAATTTGCCAGTGGCGATCAAGGCGCAGACGCAAGCCCAGGTCGGTGGTCCAGGCACTCAGATGATTGCTGTTCTGACCGCCGGCAACGCTGTCATCCAGGCTGCTGTTGAGGCTGTTGAGGCTGTTGCGCTCGCCCGTCAGCGAGGTGAGGCTGGCCCAGTAGTTGATGCGCTGCTGGTTACGAAAGTTGTACGCATCGCTGTGCGCATGCAGGCCCAGCCAGGTGAGGTTGCCGTTGGCGCGTTTGTCCAGCGCGTCGATGGGCTGATTGGGGTCGGCCAGCGAGCTGTCGTCGCGTGAGTGATGCGCGCGAAAACCGAGCCAGTGCCCTGGCTGCCACTGAGCGGCTATATCGCCGTACAGGTGCAGACGATCCTCGTCTTCCGGGGCCAGTTCGTCGAGGTCGGTGCGGTACTCACTGAAGCGCTGGGCCGCGCCCAGGCTGGCCTGCAGCAGGGTGGTGTCGAAGGTCCAGTTCAGCGCTTCGATATTGCTGTCGCGCCATTGCCCGTCTTCGTTGTGCAGGCGCTGGCGTCCCAGGCGCAGGTGTTCGCCGGGGTAGTCGGTGAGCCCTGCGTAGTCGACCCAGAATTCGCGCAGTGCCAGGTAGTTCTTCTTGCGGGTTCGGCCATCGGTCTGGACGGATTCCGGTTGGTCTGCGGACGATTCCAGGGTATCGGTCTGGATGATGTCGCTGGCCATTACCGCCTGACCCATGGCGAAGGCACTCCAGTCACCTCGTTGCGCGCGCAGCCAGGGGCGCAGGTCGAGGGCGATGCCGTTGGCGTCGCCGCCACCGCGGGTGCCGAGGTCGCGGTCTTCTTCCGATTGCGCGGTGATCTTGATGTCGGCACCAAAATGTATGGCGTCCATCTGCACGGCCCAGGCGGAGCTGGCGCAGAGCATGGACAGGCCGATACCGAGGCTGATCGGGTTGAGTTGCAGCAAGGCACGGCGCGTCATGGGTTAAGCACCTGTGCCGTGGTTTGCGTTTGCGCTTGCCAGGCTGTGCCGCGCAACTGGCGCTCGTCGGCGAGTAATTGCTGCGCTCTGGCGCGCTCGCTGGGGCTCAGTTGCTGTTCGCAGCTGCGCGCTAGCTCGCTGGCCTGCGGGGGGTTCTTCGGCAGGGCCAGCTGGCTGAAGACAAAGGCATTGACCGGGTCTGGCTGGATGCCTTTGCCCTGCGAATACATCTGCGCGAGGGCGAAGTCGGCGTTGATCTGACCGTTGCGCGCGGCGCTGAGCAGGTGATCGAGGGCCTGTTGCGGGTAGATGTCGCCGAGATAGCCGCGCAGGTAGATCTGGCCGAGAAAGTAGTTGGCGCTGGGTTCGCTGGGCGCGGCCTTGCGCAGGTGCTCTTCGGCTTTGTGCGGGTCTTGCGGCAGCAGCTTGCCTTCGTAGTACAGGCGCCCGAGCAGTAGCTCGGCACGCGGCAGGGCGGCGGCGCGGCCTTGTTCGAGGTAAGCGAGCATCTGCTCGATATCACCCAGGGCCGGGTAGTCGTAAAGCAAGCGCGCCAGGCTCACCCAGGCTGCGGGATAGTTCGGCACAATGGCTTCGAGCATCTCCTGCGCCTGGCTTTCGTCCGGCTTGCCGAGTTCGGCGTCGGCCAGCACCTGGGCCACGGCATCCACCCGTTGCGCGGGGATGGCCGCGCTCTGGTAGCCGGCCATCAGGCGCTGGATCAGGGCTTTCTGTTGTTTGCTCTTGCCTTGCTTCTGGTACACGGTGGCCAGCTCGACATAGCAGACATCGGCCTGGCTGATCAGGCCCTGGCAAATCTGCTCGATCTCCTCCAGGTGCTGGTCGTAGTTGCCCTGGCTGCGGTAAAGCAGGATCTGCGCCAGATCGGCCTGGGTGTTGCCTTGTTGGCGCCAGGTGGTGAGGCGTTGTTGTACGTTCATATCGGGATAATCCTGTGGGTATTGCAGGTACAGCATCACCAGCGGCAGCAGGCTGGCGGGTTCTCCCGCTGCGAAGGCCTGCTCCAGTAATTGCGCGGCTTCGTGGCGTTCGGCAGGGCTGGCGGCGGGTTTGCGGGCGAGCAATTTGCCCAGCCGCGCCTGCGCCCGTGGCGAGCCATCGAGGGCGCTGCGGTAGGTCTGCTCGGCTTGCTCCAGGCCGTCTGCGGAGCCGCTGGCCAGTTGCAGGTCGGCCAGGCCGATTTGCGCGTCGACATAGCCCAGCTCGGCCAGCTGGCGGAAGTGCTGCTCGGCGGTGGCGTGGTCGCCCTGCTTCAGCGCTTCTACGGCCAGACGCTGGTCAGGCAGGTTGGCGCAGGCGCTCAGGCCCAGCGCCAGGGTGAGCGTGAGCAGGGGCGTGGCCAGCGGACGGGCGTTGCGGTTCGACATGCGCCTGCTCCTCAGAGACCAGCCGCCAGGGCTTTGTCGATCATCCAGTCGAGCGACGGGCCGCGGTCGAGCAGCACTTCCACCGGTTGCCCGGCCAGGTTGCTGTTCAAGGTCTGCTCGGGTTCGATCACCACGCGGATATCTGCTGCCAGGCCACCTTCATGCAGGCTGCTGCTGACGATCTTGCCGTAGCGCGGGGTTTCTTCGCCGGCGACCATAAAGCTGGCGCGGCTGCCGATGCGGGCCTGGGAAAAGTTGCGGTAAGGGAAGCTCGCCAACACCGTGGCGCGGGTGTTTTGTGGCACCAGTTCGAAGATCACATCGCCCTTGCTGGCGAACTGGCCGTCGGCCACCAGCTGACGTGCCACCTTGCAGTCGCAGGGGCTGGTCAGGGTGCCTTTGACCTGTTTGCCGAACAGGCTTTCGATGTTTGCCGGGCTTAGCTGCTCGTCGTTCAGGTGACCTTTGAGCATCTCCAGCATGCTGGCGGAGAATGAGGCGATCGGCGCGCCTTTGGCCACGCTGCCATCTGCGCCAATCAGGCTCTGCACCGTGCCTTCACGCGGCATGGTGACCTGCAGACTGGGCACGTTGACCAGAGCTGACTGGGCATGCGTGACGAAGTACAGGCCATACACTGACTTGAAGATGAAGCCAAAGGCCGCCAGGCCCACCAGAAAGATTGCCAGGCTGAATGTCACCGCCTTGAGACGGCCGAGTGCACTCATGGCGGTGCCAGTGTTGGCGTGCTTGCGTGCCTTGGTGAAGTTATCGCGTTGCAAGGTGCTCAGCAGGTCGCCGGCGCCACCTGATCACCGCCCAGGTAGGCGCTGATCAGGTGGCGCAGGGTGGCCTGTTCGCGCGGCTTGAGGTTGTGCAGCTGGCAGCCGATGCGCTTGCTGTCGGCATCCACCGAGCGCACCTGGAATTCGATGTCGATACCCAGGTTGAAGCTGTCGAGTTTGAATTGCAGGCGGCCTTTGTGAAAGTCACCGATCTGCATCGCCTGCTGGTTGTCGACCACACTGAAACCACCTGCCGAGATATCGCAGAGCTGTAACTCGATACGCTCGCGGCTCTTGTTCAGGTAGTGCACCTGGGCTGGGATCTTCACCCGTGCATGCTGGCGCTGGGCCTCTGATTCATGCACCACATTGACGTTGACGGCTGTATTCATGCTTGCAAATTCCTGTTCAAAAGGGGCACGCTCGTCACACCAGCACCAGCAGGGTGGCGACGAATAGGCTGGCGGCAGAGAAGGTCATGGCCCGTGAGGACCAGGTGTTGAACCAGCGCTGAAAGCTCACCAGGCCACGATCGAGCTTGGTGTTCTGGCGGGTCCAGGATTGCTGGTCGAGACGGAAGAACACGTAGATCTTCACCAGCGCGCCGACGATCTGGTTGTAATAGAGAATCAGTGGGTAGGCCGGACCTATGTGGTGCCCGGTGACGCTGAGCAGCAGGGTCAGAATCAGTCGGGTCAGGCCGATCCACAGCAGGTAGGCCAGGAAGAACCCGAGGCCGTATTTGAGGCTGGCGATAATCGCCACGCTCAGGCCGAGCAGGCTGGTCCACATCGACACGCGCTGATCGAACAGCACCAGGCTGGTGAAGCCACCCAGGCGTTGCATGCCAAGGCGCAGGGCGCGGGCGTTCTGCCGCAAGTTGTTGCCGTACCAGCGGAACATCAGTTTGCGGCTGGCCTTGATAAAGCTCTTTTCCGGCGGATGCTCGACCGTATTGATCGCCGCATCCGGCACGTAGAAGGTGTCGTAGCCCAGGCGCATAAGGCTGTACCAGCTGGACTTGTCATCGCCAGTGAGAAACTGGAAGCGACCCAGGCGCCAGTGGTCGAGGTGATCGCTTTCTACGTCGGCAATAAACGCCGGGTCTGTCACCACTTCGGCGCGGAATACCGACATGCGCCCGGTCATGGTCAGCACACGTTTGCTCAGGGCCATCGAGCACATGTTCAAGTGACGCTGGGCGAAGCGCAGCTTGTGCCATTCGCTCATCACATAGCTGCCGCGCACCTCGCAGAACTCGTTGGTGGTGAGGCCGCCGACATTGGCGAACAACTTGAACCAGGGCACGGTTTTACGCACCACCCCTGCGCCGAGCACAGTGTCGCCATCGATCACCGCCACTACCGCATCGGCATCCGGCATCTGCCGCGAGATGGCGCGAAAGCCGTAGGCCAGGCCATCCCTTTTGCCTGTGCCAGGAATACGCACGAAGTCCAGGGTGACCTGCTCCGGTGGCTGCATTTGCGCCCAGAGGTTCTTCACCAACAGCTCATCGGAAAGTTCGACGATGGAGCAGACCACGGTTGTTGGGTAACCGCAGTCAATCGCTTCGCGGATGACCGAGCGGTATACCTGCGCGGTGGTCAGGGCGTCGATGCGGAAGCTGGTGACCAGCAGAAATACCTGGGAAGGGTCAGCATCTTTGCCGAGCTTGACGACCTGGCGCCGGAAGTAAGGGAACAACAGATAGAGAAACAGCATGCCGCGCACGAAATGCATGGCACCCATGGAGTAGCGCCAGATACCGACTGCGCCGATCAACAACAGGTAGTCGCGCGACTCGGGGTCGAACACGCTTCTGGGTAATGCCAGCGCCAGCAGCATCAGCAGTGATAAGTAGAACAGCCAGCCAGCGGCCTGGTTGAGGCCGCTTTTCAGCGTGTGGGTTTGCATAAGCATATCCATCGTCTGTGCCAGGTAGCCCTGAGCGGCGCTTGGCCGCCCAGGACTTGCTTCAGCTCACGGCTGCAGCCTTTACCAGCAGATGCCTTCGCTGCCGGCGCGCGATGCGGTCGGCATAAAAACCACCAGGTCGACCACGTGCTTGCCTTGCAGGGCCTGCTGCGCCAGCGGGGCAAAGTGCATGTCGCCGTTGCCCAGCACGATGATGTCGGCGCCATCCACCACGGCATCGAAGTCACTGCTGAGCAGCGAGGAGACGTGGGGGATCTTCGACTCGATGTAGTCCTTGTTCGCCCCGTAGACGCGGGTGTACTCGACGTTGCGGTCGAAGATGCTCAGGTCATAACCCTTGCCGATCAGCATTTCAGCCAGCTCTACCAGCGGACTTTCACGCAGGTCATCGGTGCCGGCTTTGAAGCTCAAGCCGAGCAGGGCCACCTTGCGTTTGTCGTAGCTGGCGATGATGTCGAAGGCGTTCTGCACCTGGATGGCGTTGCTGCGCATCAGTGAGCCAATCAACGGTGCATCGACATCCATGGTCCCGGCGCGGTAGGACAGGGCGCGTACATCCTTGGGCAGGCACGAGCCGCCAAAGGCGAAGCCGGGCTTCATGTAGTACTTGGACAGGTTGAGCTTGTGGTCCTGGCAGATCACCTCCATCACATCGCGGCCATCGACACCAGCCGCCTTGGCGATATTGCCGATCTCGTTGGCGAAGGTGACCTTGGTGGCATGCCAGACGTTGCAGGTGTACTTGATCATCTCGGCGACATCGATGCTCTTGCGGATGATCGGCGCATCCAGCTCGCTGTAGATGCTTTCCAGCAGGTCACCTGAGGCCTGATCCAGTTCACCGATCACCGTCATGGGCGGGAAGTCGTAATCCTTGATCGCGGTGCTTTCGCGCAAAAAACTCTGGGTTTACCGCCAGACCGAAGTCGACCCCGGCCTGCTTGCCCGAACAGTCCTGCAAGATCGGCAGTACCACGTTCTTGGCGGTGCCCGGCAGCACCGTACTGCGTACAACCACGGTATGCCGTTCGGTTTTGTCGCGCATGGCCAGACCGATTTCGCGGCACACACCCTCGATGTAATTGAGCTCCAGATCGCCGTTCTTTTTGCTCGGCGTGCCCACGCAGATAAATGACACATCGCTGTTCAGCACTGCATCGGTCACATTGGTGGTGCCGCGCAAATTCCTCGAAGCCAGCCCCTGTTGCAGCAGTTCTTCCAGGCCCGGTTCGACTATTAGCGATTTGCCATTGTTAATCAGATCAATCTTGCTGGCGGAAACATCCACACCGATCACTTGGTGACCGCGTGCCGATAAACAACCTGCACATACTGCCCCGACATAACCTAAACCGAAGATGCTAATTCGCATCGCATTTACCTCGTCCATTTGTTAAATAATCAAGTAGTGGTTGTTGGCCACAGTTATTCGTTAGTTCTGCACGGGTAAGTGCTGAGCTAATTCAGGCATAAAAGTTGGTTGGCAACTTAAAGCTGTTGCCGGCGTCGGGCTGTATAGCTTGCACGCCCGTTCTAATTGTCTTGCCAGTGGCTTTTTAGGCTCTGGCATGAGGCTTTTCAGTGAGTCGTGAAAAGTTGATAGTTCCTCCTTGGATTACTCGTAACTTTCTTGCGGGTGAATTTATGCGCCGGACAATGGGTCGGTATTAATCGCGGATATATTCATGCGGAAAGTTACATGAAGAAAAAAATCGTATTCGCTATGAGTCCGATTTTTTTCTGATGGTTCCTGCCGTTCGTCATCTTTTGCAATGAAATGAGAACTGCTTGGTAGTTGCACTTTGATAGCGCGTTGCAGTTATGTGGCGAGTAACTCGCGCGGTGTTTATAGGCGCGAAAAAGTTCCATGGAGAAGGGCGGCGGCAAAAACTGAGTGCAACACCTGATCTTTCCGATACGGTGCTGCCCCTATGTCTTATTCCGAACTCAGCGTTGAAGAGCGCGCCACTATTCAAATCGGTCATGCCCAAGGCTTTAGCCTGCGCAAGATTGCCCACCTGATCAACCGATCCCCCTCGACTATCAGTCGCGAGTTGCGCCGTAATCGAGAGGTCTGCGGTCGTTACTCGGCCCGTGCGGCGCAGCAGCAGATGAGAGCCCGGCGCCAAGTCTGCCGGCCCAAGCGAAAGCTGCTGCCCGGTAGTGAACGCTTCGAGTTGGTGACCCATATGCTGCGTGAGCGTTTGTCTCCCGAGCAGATTGCCGGCAAGCTGCGCAGCATGAACATACCCAGCCTCAGAGATGCCTACGTCTGTCGCGAGACGATCTATACCGCGATCTATGCCTTGCCGGTCGGCGAGCTGCGTAAGGAGCTGATTATCTGCCTGCGCCAAAGCAAGACGACGCGCAGGCCGCGCTCTGGCGGCGTGGATCGACGTGGCCAGCTCCCGGAGCTGGTCAGTATTCACGTGCGCCCGCCGGAGATTGAAGACCGCCTGATGCCGGGCCACTGGGAGGGCGACCTTATCAAGGGCAAGGCCAACGCCTCGTCGGTCGGCACCTTGGTAGAACGCACCAGTGGCTACCTGATGCTGATCAAGATGAACGATGCGACGGCGACCTCGGCGATGGAAGGTTTCAGCGCCGCACTCAATCGTATGCCGCTGGCGATGCGTAAGAGCATGACCTACGACCAGGGCCGGGAGATGGCGCGGCACGCCGAGATCACCCAGAGAACCGGCATAGCGATCTACTTCTGCGACCCACACAGCCCCTGGCAGCGCGGCAGCAACGAAAACATCAACGGCCTCATTCGCCAGTACCTGCCCAAGGGCACAGACTTGTCGGGACACAGCCAAGAACAGTTGGATGCCATTGCACTGCAACTGAATATGCGGCCGCGTAAGCGCTTCGACTTCAAGTGCCCGATCGAAGTCATGAGCGAAGTAATGCAAGAAGCCATGGCTATGCGGCATGATGCGCCAGCGTCAATTCAATAACCGTGTTGCACTCAGCTCCTGCAACCGCCAAGTTTCAACTTGATAAAGCTGACTGTTTGATTAGGTCGTGGCGACGGCGACAAATAGCGGGAGGCGGGAGGTTAATCTTGGGGATGGTCGCGAAGGAAAACCAGGGTGTCGGTTTTCGAGTTTTCGGCCGAAAAGCGGTAGCCCTCATAGGTGAAATCCTTGAGGCCGGCCGGATCGGTCAGGCGCTCCTTGATTACATAACGAGCCATCAGGCCACGGGCTTTTTTCGCGTAGAAACTGATGATCTTGTACTGGCCGTTCTTCAGGTCCTTGAACTCGGTGTCGATGATCCGCGCATTCAGCGCCTTGCGTTTCACCGCGCTGAAGTATTCGTTGGACGCCAGGTTGAGCAGCACATCGTCGCCCTGAGCGGCCAGCGCCTCATTCAACCAGCCGCTGATGCGCTCACCCCAGAAGTCATAGAGATTATTGCCGCGCGGGTTAGCCAGTTTGGTACCCATTTCCAGGCGGTAGGGCTGCATCAGGTCGAGCGGACGCAGTACGCCGTACAGACCGGAAAGCATACGCAGGTGGGTTTGCGCGAAGTCGAAGTCGGCTTCGCTGAAATCCTCGGCGTTAAGCCCGGTGTACACGTCGCCCTTGAACGCCAGCAGCGCCTGCTTGGCGTTGGACGGATTGAACGGCCGTTCCCAGCTGCCGAAGCGCGCAGCATTCAGGCCCGCGAGTTTGTCCGAGAGGTGCATCAGCTCGGCGATCTGCGCCGGGGTGAAGTCGCGCAGTTGCTGGATCAGGTCCTGGGCGTGGTCGAGGTGTTCGGGCTGGGTAAAGCGCGGGGTCGCAGGCGGCGTCTCGTAATCGAGGGTCTTGGCCGGGGAAATCACCATCAACATAAGCTGTGCTCCTGAAAGTCTGCGGCGATTCTAGAAGCTGCCGGCGCTTGAGACTACCTATAAGGCCGATTGAGGCGCTTGACCCAGGGGCCGCCACGGGGTTGTAGTCTGCCCAGGTCGATCTCTCAAGGAGCTGTCATGACCGCCTGCAATCATTCGCGCTGGGAACCGTCCCACGATTATCGCCCGCCGGAAACCACCGCAGAACGCCAGGCCTGGCGGGTTGCCGCGCTGACCGGGGGGACCATGCTGGTGGAAATTGTCGCCGGCTATGCGTTCAACTCCATGGCCTTGCTCGCCGATGGCTGGCATATGGCTTCGCATATGCTCGCTATCGGTCTGACTGCGCTGGCCTACCTGCTGGCGCGGCGCTATGCCCAGGACCCACGCTTTGCCTTTGGCACCTGGAAGGTCGAGGTGCTGGCGGGGTTTGCCAGTTCGCTGATGTTGTTGGTTGTAGTGGCGATGCTGGCGTTCGAGTCGCTGTGGCGGCTGTGGCAGCCTCAGGTGATCACCTTCGATATGGCGCTGTGGGTCGCCGTCGTTGGCCTGTTGGTCAACCTGGCTTCTGCCTGGCTGCTGCGTGATAGCCATGACCACGCACATGGGCAAGGCCATAGCCACGCCGCAGAGCATGCTCACGCCGATCACGATCACGATCACGATCACGATCACGATCACGCTGCAGCGCCTGCGGGCAAGGATCTTAATCGCCACGCCGCCTTTATCCATGTACTGGCCGACGCGCTGACCTCGGTGGCGGCTATCGTCGCGCTGTTGGGCGGCTTGCTGCTGGGCTGGGATTGGCTCGACCCGCTGATGGGCGTGATCGGTGCGGTGATCATCGCGGTGTGGGCCAAGGGGCTGCTGATCGAAACCGGCAAGGTGTTGCTCGATCGCGAGATGGACAGTCCGGTGGTCGAGCGCGTGCGCAGCGCCTTGGCCGAGGAGGCGGACACTGAGCTGGCCGATCTGCACCTATGGCGCGTTGGCCGTGCGCAGTTCGCCTGCATTGTCAGCGTGGTGACCCATGGTGACGGCTCGGCGGATCGCTACAAGGCGCGGCTGGCGGGGATTGCGGAGCTGGTGCATGTGACCGTGGAGGTCAATCGCTGTGCCGATGAGCACAGGGTGGAGCGGGGCTGAATGGAAAAATCTGCCTGGCTCGAAAGCCGGTGGGACTTCCGACTTTAACGGCGCTTGCGTGGTGCGCCAAGCGCTATTTGTCGCTCCGATAAATAAACCTGAAAAACTCAAAAAATACGTTTTTCTGTCATCTTTTTTGGAGTATCTAAAAGGCAAGACCGCCGAACCCTGCAGACAGGTGGCGGCCATTGGCCCTCACCTTTTTGCAGCCTTCTCAGCCCCGGCACTGAGGAGTCGGCGGCCCCTCCGCGGCGCAGACTCGCCCCTGCGTTGCTTGGCTACTACAAGAAGGTGACCGAGTATGGATGACCACGGACGCTCCAAGCCCACCGCCCCAACCCTGTACGCCCTCGACACCAATGTGCTGATCCACGATCCCAACGCGCTGCTGAATTTTCAGGAGCACCACGTTGCTATCCCGATGACCGTACTGGAGGAACTGGACAAGCTTAAAACCGGCAAACAGGGCGTGGCCGCCGAGTGCCGCCAAGCCATTCGTCTGATCGACAAGATTCTCGGCAGCGCCAACCCGGAAGAGGTGGAGCACGGCGTTGCTATCCAGCGTGACAAGAGCGGCCCCTGCGGCTTCCTCTCAATCCTTATGAGCAAGAGCGCCAGCCCGGTCACCTGGCTGCCGGAAGACCTCAACGACAACAAAATCATCAACCAGCTGGTCGAGCTGAAGTCCCGCCGCCCCGGTCTCAACGTGGTGCTGGTGACCAAAGACATCAACATGCGCCTGAAGGCGCGCGCTTGTGGCATCGATTCCGAGGATTACCACACCGACCAACTGGTCGACGACGTCTCCTTGCTGTCGCAGGGCTATCACAACATGGACGGCTCCTTCTGGGACCGCGTGAACAAGGTGGAAACCCGTCAGGACCACGGTCGTACCTGGCACCGTGTGCAGCTCACCGACAACCTGCCGGCGGTGCACGTCAACGAGTTCATCATCGACGAGCAGGGCTTTGTTGGCTGGATCAAGGGCATCAAGCACGGCGAACTGCTGATTCTCGACATGCACCAAGAGCCTTTGATGCACCAGGAAGCCTGGGGCCTGCGGCCGCGGGATATCTACCAGTCACTGGCGCTGTTTGCCCTGCTGGATCCGGACATCCACCTGGTCAACCTGTCCGGCGCGGCCGGTTCCGGGAAAACCATCTTGGCCCTGGCGGCGGCCATCGAACAGACCATGGTCAGCAAGCGTTATCGGCGGATTATCGCCACCCGTAGCGTGCAGGGGCTGGATCAGGAGATCGGCTTTCTGCCCGGCACCGAAGCCGAGAAGATGGAGCCCTGGCTCGGTGCGATTACCGACAATCTCGAAGCCCTGCACATGGACGACGAGAACACCCACGGCAGCGTCGACTACATCCTGCAAAAGGTCCCGCTGCAGTTCAAATCCCTCAACTACATCCGTGGCCGTAGCTTCCAGCAGAGCCTGATCCTGATCGACGAATGTCAGAACCTCACTCCGCACCAGATGAAAACCATCATCACCCGTGCCGGCAGCGGTTCGAAAGTGGTGTGCCTGGGTAACCTGGCGCAGATCGATACGCCTTATCTGTCGGCGCCCAGTTCGGGCCTGACCTACCTGACGGAGCGCTTCAAAGACTTCGAGCATGGCGTGCACATCACACTGCAAGGTGTGCCGCGCTCGATCCTCGCCGAGTACGCCGAAACCCATATGTAGCCCTCACTCACGCTCGCCCAGCAGGCCGTCATGGCTGCTGGGCTGGGTGTCGCCGCAACCTCCCGTCTGAATCCCCTGGCATTCACAGGTGCCGAAACCTGACCCGTGGGTTTACAATCGCCGGACACTTGCCTGGAGCCTGTCCGTGTTAACCCATCTCGATTCCCAAGGCCGCGCCAATATGGTCGATGTCAGCGACAAGGCTCAGACCGTCCGTGAGGCCGTGGCTGAAGCCTTGGTGCGCATGCGCCCAGAAACCCTGCAGATGATTGCCCAGGGCGATCACCCCAAGGGCGATGTGTTCGCTGTGGCGCGCATTGCCGGTATTCAGGCGGCCAAGAAAACCAGTGATCTGATCCCGCTGTGCCATCCGTTGATGCTTACCAGCGTCAAGGTCGAGTTGGTGCCTGAAGGCGCGGATGCCGTGCGCATCACCGCGCGCTGCAAGCTGACCGGGCAGACCGGGGTGGAAATGGAAGCCCTGACCGCCGCTAGCGTCGCCGCGCTGACCATCTACGACATGTGCAAGGCGGTGGATCGCGGCATGGTGATCGAAGGTGTGCGGCTGCTGGAGAAGGTCGGCGGCAAGAGTGGTCACTTCAAGGTCGAGGACGAAGCATGATCCGCGTGCAGTATTTCGCTCGTTACCGCGAAGCCCTCGGCCTGGACGGCGAGCAGCTGAACGCTGAGTTCGCCAGCCTCGATCAGTTGCGCCAACACCTGCTGGCGCGCGGCGGTGTTTGGGACGTGCTGGCCGAGCAGAACCTGATGTGTGCACGCAATCAGGAACTGTGCAGCCTGGATGAGCCGCTGGTGGCAGGCGATGAAGTGGCGTTTTTTCCTACTGTGACTGGCGGCTGAGTTTGTTGTCGTCGCGGCTAAAGCCCCTACCACAGAGAGCATTTGCATGAGTATTCGCGTCCAGTCGCAACCCTTCGATCCGGGTACCGAGCTCAACGCCTTGCACGCGGCCAACCTGGGTATCGGTGCTGTGGTCAGCTTTGTTGGCTATGTGCGCGACTTCAACGAAGGGCGCGAAGTCGGCGGCATGTTTCTCGAACACTTTCCCGGCATGACCGAGAAGGCCCTGGGCAAGATTGCCGAGGAGGCCGCTCAGCGCTGGCCGCTGCTGGGCATCGAGGTGATCCACCGCATTGGCCGTCTGGAGCCCGGCGAGCCGATCGTGTTTGTCGGTACCAGCAGCGCGCACCGCCAGGCGGCGTTCGATGCCTGCAACTTCGTCATGGATTACCTGAAAACCCGCGCGCCGTTTTGGAAGAAGGAAGACACCGCCGACGGTCCACGCTGGGTCGAGGGGCGCTGTTCCGATCAGGCCGCAGCGGAACGCTGGAAACAGCAACCCTAAACACCTTTTGCCAGGTCGCCTGCGCTGATTCTTCAGTCGCAGCGCTGACTGTTGCCCGGTTGACGACTTATACATTTAAGTCCAGCATGGAATTTAAAGTATAAGTTGAGGCTGGCAAATGACCCGTCCACGCGTGCTACCCAGCCATCGCTTTTCGCTCAGGAGCACACCTGATGCGCCTTTCTTCTGTCTTGTAGCAACCGTCGTTGCCCGCTCGACCTGCGCAACAATGCCAGGTGGCGTGGGCCTGTCCCTCCCTCAGCAGGAATTCACAGCATGAAGAAAATCGTCCTGGCGGGCGGCATCGCCCTGAGTCTGATCGCATCCAGTCTGTTCGCCGCAGACAAACCCCTGCGCCTGGGTATCGAGGCTGCGTATCCACCGTTTGCCTATAAAGAAGCCAGCGGGCAGATCGCCGGTTTTGATGTGGATATCGGCAACGCCCTGTGTGCCGAAATGAAGGCCGAGTGCCAATGGGTCGAACAGGAGTTCGATGGCCTGATCCCCTCGCTCAAGGTGAAGAAGGTCGATGCCATTCTGTCGTCCATGACCATCACCGATGAGCGGCGCAAATCGGTGGACTTCACCGGCAAGTACTACTATACAGCCCGGCGCGTCTGGTGATGAAGGCCGGCAGTGAAGTCGCCGCCGACTTCAGCAACCTCAAGGGCAAGCGCATCGGCGTACAGCGCTCCACCACCACCGACCGTTTCGCCAGCGAAGTGCTGGCCGCGCAAGGGGTTGAAGTGGTGCGCTACAGCTCGCAGAACGAGATCTACCTGGACCTGATTTCCGCGCGTCTGGACGGCACCCTGGCCGACGCCATTCCGGTGGATGAAGGCTTTCTGAAAACCGACAACGGCAAGGGCTTCGCCTTCGTTGGCCCGGCGTTTACTGATCCGAAGTACTTTGGTGAAGGTGCCGGCATCGCTGTGCGCAAGGGCGACGCTGAACTGCTCGGCAAGCTGAATGCCGCTATCCAGGCGATTCGCGCCAGCGGCGAGTACCAGAAGATTCAGGACAAGTACTTCACCTTCGACATCTACGGCGACTGATTCAGTCGGGGATAAAGAAAGCCGCGCAGTGCGCGGCTTTTTGCTGCTTATGTGTGCTTGGATATACCCAGTTGCTCCAACATTAAATGGCGTCCAGCCAGTTATTGTTGTGGCTGAGCCTGGTCGGGGTAAGTTTCGCGGCAGAGCCCCCTCCCTGCGCAAGAATTCTAAATGGCAGCCTCGAATAAGGAACGCGCCTCTATGGCTTCCCCTGATAAACAGCAAAAACGTGCCCAACGAGCCAAAACCAAGGCTAAGCAGAACCGTTCGGGCAAGCTCAAGACCAATGTTGTTCACCCATTGCTGGCCAATCCGCTGATCAACGAGCCGTTCGATGATGTGGAAATCGACCTGAGCACCTTCGATTTCAAAGACATCGAAGAGAATGGTTTCGATCCGGCGCACTTCGACGACCTGTTCCAGGCGATGAAGGTCGGCGAAGGCATCAGTCTGTTGGCAATGTGCCTGATATTCCTGCAATACCCGGTGTTGGAGTTGGTGGTCGCGGAGGAAGCGGAGGACGCGGCCACGGACTTTATGATGGGGCTGCTGATTGTCTATCGCGGGATCTTCCACGATGAAGACGAAGATACCGCCGTGGAGTGGATCGGCAGCGACGCCTTCCAGCATGCCTATAACGAAGCATCAATGATTCTGCAGAAGAAAAACGCTCGCGGCATTCCAGGTGCCCGCACTTAGTTGCAAAGGCGTGACCTGCTCACGCCTGTGACAGGCGTCCGCGTATCAGTGTGCCGAGTAAATCAATAAGCCACCACAGCAGCAGGCCAGGTAGCAGGGCGATTGCAAGCAGATGCAGGCGCCCGAGAAACAGGGCGATGAACATTGCTGACTGCGTCCAGATATTACCAAAGGCCTGGGCGAATACCACGCAGCTGAAATAGGCCGCAAGCACAGCGAGCAGAGCAAAGCAGGCCGCCCGCCAGCGGCGGCTTTTCAGCACTCTGATTAGGGTGGCGTAGAGCAATATGCTGGGCAGCGAGAGCAGCAGGATTTCCAGCAGCGGGTACTCGACATCGATTAAAAATGGCCATTCCAGCGTGAGGCGCTGGTTGCGCAGTTCGCCGGTAACGGCGCAGATAAACAGCCCAGCTACCAGGGGAATGCCGAGCGCCTGAATGGTTGCGAGGATAAAACCGAGAAAGCGTTGCATGTCTGGCAGTCCTTGCCGGATGAGCGGGCTCAGGCCTCGCCCTTGATCTCTTTCAGGTGTTTGTACACCGTCGCGCGGCCCATGTTCAGTACGTTGGCTACGTAGTTGGCGGCGCTTTTGCCTTTGAAGGCGCCTTCAGCGTGCAGCGCTTCGACCAGCTCGCGTTTATGGTCGCGGGTCAGCAGGTTGAGGCCAAGCTGTCGCTGGCGCAGCCAACTGTGCAGAAAGGTATTGATGCGCTCCTGCCAGTCGTCGCGGAACAGCGCGTCGGGCTGCGGCACCAGTTTGCTGGACGAGAGAAACAGATCCAGCGCCTGCTTGGCGGTCTCGAACAGCGAGATATTCAGGTTGATGCATAGCACCGCGATGGGCGTGCCAGCGGCGTCGCGCAGCACGCTGCTGACCGAGCGGATCTTCTGGCCATCCCAGTTGAGCTTTTCATAAGGGCCTATGCTGCGCTCGTCGACTTCGCCGCTAAGCATGTCTTCCAGCGCCGCGTCATCGCCGATCACCCGTTTGGAGATGTTGTTGGCGATGTAGTCGACCTTCTGTGTGCGCAGGTCGTGCAGCACCACTTCGGCGTGGGGGAAGAACAGCGTGGCGATGGCGTCGGCGATGGTGCGGTAGTTGTCCAGCTCGGGGGCAGGGCGGGGCGGCGTCATGCGACTAACTCTTCGGGCTTGGGAGGCGTTGGAAGTGTGCCGCAAAGCGCCTGAGGCGTCATCCTTGGGCGCTGCGCGCAGCTATTGTTGCAGCCTGTTGTTAACGCCGCGATGGCCGCGCAGGTAGTTTTTCAACGGCCTGCCAGGCGGGCCGGCGATAGCATGGCTTCCGTTAGGCCAAACTGGCGTAGATGCTCGGGTAGCGGCTCACCACGGGCCAGGGCGGCGCAGGCCATGCCCATGGCCGCCGAGGTCTGGATGCCATAACCGCCTTGGGCGGCGACCCAGAAGAAGCCTGCTACCTGCGAGTCGAAGCCGCCTACCAGATCGCCATCGGCGACAAAGGAGCGCAAGCCGGCCCAGCTGTGCGCTGGGCGGCGAATGCTCAGGCTGGTGTGTTCTTCGATCTGGTAGATGCCCAGGGCGATATCCAGTTCTTCGGGCTGTACATCGTGGGGCTCGACCGGGTCGGCGTTGGCGGGCGAGCCTAGCAGCAGGCCGGCATCGGGTTTGAAATAGAAGGATTCGTCCAGGCTGACCACACAGGGCCAGGCGTGGCAGTCGATGTCTTCCGGTCCATTAAAAGTGAAAGCCGCACGACGTTTGGGGATCAAGCCAATGGGCGCCACTCCAGCCAGGGCGGCAATCTGGTCGCACCAACCGCCAGCGGCATTGATCAGCACCTTGGCCCGGTAGTGCGCGTTGCCGCAGTCCACCAGCCAGGCGTCACCATCGCGCTGGATGCGCAGTACTTCGCAGCTAGTGTGGATTTCCCCGCCCTGCTGGCGAATGCCGCGCAGGTAGCCCTGGTGCAGGGCATCGGTGTCGATATCGGCGGCGCTGGGGTCGAGCATGGCGGCCTGCACCTTGTCGCGGCGCAGCACGGGCACCAGGGCGCAGGCTTCGTCGGCGCTGAGCAGGCGCATCTCCGGCACACTGGCTTTGCCGCTGTCGAATTGGCGTTGCAGTTCGGCGGCATCGCCAGTGAAGTCCACCACCAGTTCACCGCGTGGGGTCAGCAGTGGGTGTTCGGCAAAGCCGACCGGCGGTACGTCGTAGAACGCCCGGCTGGCGGCGGTCAGGGCGCGCACCTGCGGCGTGCCGTAGGCCACGGTGTAGAGCGCGGCGGAGCGGCCGGTGGAGTGGTAACCGGGCAGCTGCTCACGCTCGAGCAGGATGGTTTTGCCATGGGCGGCGAGAAAGTAACCGGTGGAGGCGCCGGCAATGCCCGCTCCGATGATCAGATAGTCGGCCTGGTGCATCAGCAGGCCTCCTGCTTGAGCTGGTACAGCGCGTGGGCGAGGGCGACATCTTCCAGGCCCAGGCCGATGGAGCGGAAAAATACCGTACGGCGGTAGTCCGGGCGAATTGCCTTGCCGCTGACTAGCTCGGCCAGATCACCGAGGATGTCGGCGCTGTTCCAGCCCAGACGACTGGCCAGGAGCATTTCCCCCGCGCTGCCTGGTGTGGTCGCGCGGTAGTCGCAGTAGACATCCATATTCAGCAGGCTGGCGGGCGTTACCTCATGGGCACGCGGCGCGTTGGTGCTGATCGAGGTGATCAGCGCCGGTTTATCCAGCTCGACGGGATCGAGCAGCGGTTTTGCCGAAGAGGTGCAGAGCATCACCACGTCGGCATCGCGAATGGCGTCCGCCTGGCTGGCGCATAGCTGGATGCGTGGGTCGAGTTGCTGCAGCTTGAGCAGCTGCGCTCCGGTTTTGCCGGCAAGGCTTGGCGAGTAGAGGCGGATGCTCTGCCAGGGCCGTAGCTGCTTGACGTAATGCACATGCGCTTGCGCCACGGCGCCGCTGCCGATCACCGCCAGGCGGCTGGCTTCGGGCGCAGCCAGGGCATCAACGGCCACTGCGGTGGTGGCGGCGGTGCGCGCGGTGGTCAGGCTGCCGGCATCGCACAGCAGCAACGGCTGGCCGGTCTGCATCGACATCAGCAGAGTCCACGCGGTAATCAGCGGGCCTTGCTCGCGGACGATATAGGGCGAGGTCTTTACCCCGTACACCCCCGCGCCTGCGAGCACGCCGAGGTAGTTGATAAAGTCGCCGCCGCCAGCGGGAAACTCCACCAGTTGCTGCGCCGGCTGCACCGCATTGCCGGCGGCCAGCTCGCGGAACATGGCGACCATGGCCTGGTGCACATCGACCTGGGCTAGCAGCTGTTCGGCTGCGCTTTTATCCAGCACATAAGGGGTGGTCGACATGGGCGGCTCCGTAACAAATTAAACAATTAATTCCATTTTGGACTTTGTGGTATTTTTCGACAAACGCTGGCGCGGCATCTTGATACGTTGCGGCGACGTTCAGTCTGGCTGACGCAGGCGCTTGCGAAACGCTCCAGGGCTTTCCCCGCAGAGCTGCTTGAACAGCTTGGCAAAGGTGGCACGGTCGGCATAACCGACCTGTGCGGCGATCTGCTCCAGTGAGGCCGGGCTGCGCAGGGCGCGCTGCGCGGCGCTGATGCGCACCCGCTGCAGATAATCGTTGGGCGTTAGCCCGGTGCTGGCCTTGAAGCGCCGCAACAGGGTGCGCGATGAACAATTGGCCTGAGCGGCCAAGCGGTTGAGGTCGATATTTTCGCCATGGTGACGTTGCATCCACTGCAACACGGGTGTGAGTTGGCCATCGCTACTGTGCGCTGGCAGCAGCGGGGCAAAGCGCGACTGCAGGCCGCGCTGGCTGTCGAAGACCATGGCATTGGCCACCTGCTGGGCCAGGTTGTCGCCGCCATGCTGGGCGATCAGATGCAGGCACAGGTCGAGCCCGGCATGCGCGCCACCGGAGCTGAGCAGGTTGCCGTCTTCGCAGACCAGTTGCTCGATCTGCAGATTGACCTGTGGGAAGCGCTGGCGGAATTGAGCCGCCAGCGCCCAGTGAGTAGTGGCGCGGCGCCCGTCGAGCACGCCCGCAGCGGCCAGGAGAAAGGCGCTACTGCACAGGCTGGCCAATTGCTGGTGCGGGGGGCGCTGCGCCAGCCAGGGCAGTAGGGCGGCGTTGTCGGCCAAGCTGCTGTCGATGGCGCTGCCGCTGGCGGCGAGCAGAATCAGGTCGGCATCCTCGGCCAGGCTCAGGTCGCCATCGACCTGAATCTGTGCAAAGCCCAGATCGACCGCGTGCCCATCCAGGCTTACGCGCTGCAGCTCGAACAGTCGTTGCTCGGCCAGGCGGTTGGCCAGGACAAAAGCGTCCATGGCCATGCTCAGGCTGGAACACACAGTTTGTGGGCAGACGAACAGGGCAGTTTTCAGCATGAGGTGCTCAGTCTTGATGGATTTTGGCGATTATTGACACAAGTATGTCTTTTACGCCAATCGCGCGGCGGCGTTCTAGCGACAATACTGCTCGTACGTTCCCTAAGGATGGTCTGAAAAAGACTTCCTGATTTTGGCAAAATATCCGCACTCCACCCGCCGAGTTTTCCGATGAAGCAGATGACCTTCGCCGACGCCGAGTACGCCGGCAAGCGCAAGCAGACCCGCAAAGAATTGTTCCTGATCGAGATGGATCGGGTAGTGCCATGGAAAGGGTTGATCGCTTTGATCGAGCCGCATTATCCAAAGGGTGAAGGCGGCCGACCGTCCTATCCGCTGATGGCGATGCTGCGAGTGCATCTGATGCAAAACTGGTTCGGTTACAGCGATCCGGCGATGGAAGAGGCGCTGTACGAGACCACCATCCTACGCCAGTTTGCCGGGCTGACTCTGGAGCGCATTCCTGACGAAACCACCATCCTCAACTTCCGCCGCTTGCTGGAAAAACACGAACTGGCTGCCGGCATCCTGGCCGTGATCAATGGCTACCTGGGTGACCGTGGTTTGTCGCTGCGCCAAGGCACCATCGTCGATGCCACGCTGATCAACGCGCCGAGTTCAACCAAGAACAAGAACGGTAAGCGTGACCCTGAGATGCACTCAACCAAGAAAGGCAATCAGTATTACTTCGGCATGAAGGCGCACATCGGGGTGGATGACGAGTCTGGCTTGGTGCACAGCGTGGTGGGTACTGCCGCCAACGTGGCGGATGTCACCCAGGTCGATAAGCTGCTGCACGGCGAGGAAAACATGGTGGGGGCCGATGCCGGATATACCGGTGTCGAGAAGCGCCCCGAGCATGAGGGCCGTCAAGTGATCTGGCAGGTTGCAGCACGGCGTAGCACTTACAAGAAACTCGGTAAGCGCAGCGCGCTGTACAAAGCCAAGCGCAAAATCGAGAAGGCCAAGGCCCAAGTGCGAGCCAAGGTCGAGCATCCGTTTCGGGTGATCAAGCGTCAGTTCGGTTATGTGAAGACGCGCTTCCGTGGCCTGGTCAAAAACACGGCGCAACTGGTGACTTTATTCGCGCTGTCAAATCTGTGGATGGCGCGCCGAGATTTACTGACGAATGCAGGAGAGGTGCGCCCGTAATGCTGGAAATGGCTGCCGCGAGGTGCTCGCGGCG
The DNA here is from genome assembly GCF_900105355.1 of Pseudomonas anguilliseptica. NCBI lineage: Bacteria > Pseudomonadati > Pseudomonadota > Gammaproteobacteria > Pseudomonadales > Pseudomonadaceae > Pseudomonas > Pseudomonas anguilliseptica. The sequence goes on along the minus strand of NZ_FNSC01000001.1, from coordinate 593,759 downwards.
GCTAAAAACACAGAAATGAGCCGGTAATCTGATCGTTTTTGATCGATTTATCACTTTCGAAATCAGCAGAGGCTGACGTCAGCCAGAAATGCATGGCTACTTCAGAGGATCCCTAACGGAGTTCGCCCCATGACCCATCCCAACGCCGCGCTGATTACCCGCTTCTACCAGGCCTTCCAGCAGTTGGATGCCGAGACCATGGCTAGCTGTTACAGCGAGGATGTGCAGTTCAGCGACCCGGTATTTACCGATCTACGTGGTGCGGCTGCCGACGATATGTGGCGCATGCTCTGCGCCAAGGCCCAGGGGTTTTCCCTGACCTTTGATGGCGTGGCGGCGGATGATCACTCTGGCAAGGCGCGTTGGGTGGCGACCTATACCTTTAGCCAGACCGGTAATCAGGTGGTCAACCATATCGAGGCCAACTTCCGCTTTCGCGATGGCAAGATCAGCGAGCACCGTGATCACTTCGACCTGTGGCGCTGGGCCGGCCAGGCGCTGGGCCTCAAAGGTCGCCTGCTGGGCTGGGCGCCGTTTGTGCAGAGCGCCATTCGCCAGCAGGCTGGTAAAGGGTTGGCTGCCTTCCAGAAGAGCCGTTAAGCTCGGCGACCTTGCTTATTGCCTGCCGATTTAACTGATGCCTGACTCCTCTTCTGTGCCTGAAATACCTGCCGGCAAGCCCTGGTTTGTCTACCTGGTGCGGGCCGCCAATGGCGCGTTGTACTGCGGCATTAGCGACGATCCGCACAAGCGTTTTGCCAAGCACCAGAGCGGTAAAGGCGCGCGTTTTTTCCACTCCAGTCCGGCGCAGGCGCTGGTGTACATCGAACCCTGTGCCGGCAAAGGCGATGCGTTGCGCCGTGAGCGTGCGGTCAAGGCCTTGAGCAAGTTGGCCAAGGAAGCTCTGGTGGCGACCGCGGTTATCGTTGCGGCTGATAAAGCATCATCAGCCTAGCCGGGTAGGCCGCAGCGCTGTGCAGGGTTAAGCTGGTTCCTTTATCTGATTGCAGCGGAGCCTGTTATGCACGAGTTGATCCTGCACCATTACGATGCCTCACCGTTTGCCGAGAAGGCGCGCCTGATGCTGGGCTTCAAGCAGCTGTCCTGGCGCTCGGTGGATATTCCGCGAATCATGCCCAAGCCCGATCTAATGGCGCTGACTGGTGGCTACCGCAAGACTCCGGTGCTGCAGGTGGGGGCCGATATCTACTGTGATACCGCGCTGATTGCCCGTCGCCTGGACGCGGAGAAAGCGACCCCTGCGCTGTTCCCGGAGGGCCAGGAGTTTGTCGCGGCGAGCTTTGCCCAGTGGGTCGATTCGCAGATTTTTCAGCATGCGGTGAGCCTGGTGTTTCAGCCAGAGTCGGTCGCCGTGCGTTTCGGCATGCTGCCGCCTGAGGCGGTCAAGGCCTTTGTCGCCGACCGTGCCGGGTTGTTCAGTGGCGGCAGCGCCACGCGTTTGCCGGTGGAGGTCGCCAAGCACAACTGGCCGTCGCTGATGGCGCGGGTGGAGCAGCAACTGGCGCGCGAGGAGGGCGATTATCTGTTCGGTGAACCGTCGATTGCTGATTTTTCCCTGGCCCACTGTTTGTGGTTCCTCAAAGGCACCCCGGTGACCGCACCGCTGGTCGACGCCTATCCAAATGTCAGCGCCTGGCTCGGCCGCGTGCTGGGCTTCGGTCACGGAGCGTCCAGTGCACTGAGCGCAGAAGACGCTATCGCCATCGCCCGTGCCGCGACGCCAGCTGCTTTGCCGGACGAGCAGTTCGCCGAGCCCAACGGCTTTACGGTCGGTCAGCGGGTGCAGATTGCCGCCACCGATTACGGTGTCGACTCGGTGGAGGGCGAGCTTGTGTTCGCCGGTGTTGAAGAGTTGATCCTGCGCCGCGAGGACCCGCGCGCTGGCACCGTGCATGTGCATTTCCCACGCCTGGGTTTTGCCATCCAGGCGTTGTAAGCGTCTGTTGACGCTCTGTTGTGCGCCGACTTTTCAGTAGGCTGCGCGCATCGCTTGTGGGTCATAGCCATGAATCAGCGTGCCTTTGATATCCAGCAAGGGTACGCCGCGCCCACCCAGGGCTTTGAAGGTCGCCTGACCGGCAGGGTCTTTCTCGATATCGATTTCCCGGTAGGCAATCTGGTCCTGCGCCAGTTGCTCGCGGGTTTTCGCGCAGTAGCCGCACCATTGCGTGGCATATAACACCACTTCGCCTGGGCGGTCGGCCAATGGTGGTTGGAACCAGCGCTGCACAGTGTCCCAGTGCTGGAACAGTGCCAAGGCGCTGAGCAGCAGGATGACTTTCTTCATGGGCGTTCCTTTGCCTTCTTGTATTGATGGTTTAGTGAGTGTAAGCGCTCCATAAACCTCATCTACAAATGATCCGCAGGCCAGCCAATGCTGAGCTCCAATTTCTTTCTGGAGCCAGCCGTCATGATGCGCCCCGACGCCAAAGTCGAAAAAGTCTATCTATACCCCAAGCCGGTGGATTTCCGAAAATCCATCGATGGCCTGGCCGCCCTGGTCGAGCTGGATATCAAGGTGGCGGTGTTCGACCCGGTGCTGTTCGTCTTCCTCAACCGCGCGCGCAGCCGGGTGAAGATTTTGTATTGGGAGCGCAACGGCTTTTGCCTGTGGCTCAAGCGATTGGAGGCTGAACGCTTCAAGTCGCATCCGGAACCTGGCGAAGATGCGATCGTGCTGACGGCCCAGGAGTTGAACTGGTTGTTGGACGGTATCGACCTGTGGCGCAACCGGCCGCACCAGGTTTTGACCCCTAGGTTCGTCACCTGAGCCGGTATAATCCACGGCATGATTTCTGTGCCCGAAACCCTTCCTGATGACCCCGCCGCGCTCAAGCAATTGCTCGCTGAGGTGTTGTCGTCGGCGCAGGAATTGGCCAAGGACAAGGATGGGCAGATCGAGCGCCTGCGCGAACAAAACGCGCTGTTGATCCAGCGCCTGTTCGGCCGTAAATCCGAGCAGAGCAGCGACCCGGATTCACCGCAGCTAGAGATGTTCAACGAAGCGGAAAGCCTGGCCGAAGCGGCGGCTGAAGCTCCGGCCGCTGAGGTCGAGGAAGAAGTCGTTGCGCCGACCAAGCGCCGCGGCAAGCGCAAGCCGTTACCGGCCGAACTACCGCGTGTCGAGGTCATCCACGAACTGCCCGAACACGAACTGACCTGCGAATGCGGTTGCCGCAAGCAGGCCATCGGCGAAGAAACCAGCGAGCAGCTGGAAATCATCCCGATGCAGGTTCAGGTGATCCGCCACATTCGCAAGACCTATGCCTGCAAGGCCTGCGAAAGCGCGCCGGTCACCGCTGACAAACCGGCCCAACTGATCGAGAAAAGGCTGGCCAGCCCGAGCGTGCTGGCGATGCTGCTGACCAGCAAATACGCCGACGGCATCCCACTGTATCGCTTCGAAAAGATGCTCAGTCGCCATGGCATCGACATCCCCCGGCAGACCCTGGCGCGCTGGGTGATCCAGTGCGGCGAACTGCTACAACCGTTGCTCAACCTGATGCGCGACAGGCTGCTGGACAGTCCGGTGATCCACTGCGATGAAACCCGCGTGCAGGTGCTCAAGGAGCCTGGGCGCGATCCGAGCAGCCACTCCTGGATGTGGGTGCAGACCGGTGGCCCGCCTGGCAAACCGGTGATCCTCTTCGACTACACAACCAGCCGCGCGCAGGAGGTGCCGCTGCGCCTGCTCGACGGTTATCGCGGCTACCTGATGACCGACGATTACGCCGGCTACAACGCCGTGGCCGCACAACAAGGTGTTGAACGCCTGGCCTGCTGGGCGCATGCGCGGCGCAAGTTCGTCGAAGCGCAAAAGGTGCAACCGAAGGGCAAAACCGGGCGTGCCGACATCGCGTTGGGGATGATCAACAAGCTCTACGGCATCGAGCGCGAACTTAAGGATGCCAGCGATGAACAGCGCTACCGGGGCCGCCAGCAGCACAGCCTACCGCTCCTCGATCAGCTCAAGACCTGGCTGGAGAAAACCCAGCCGCAGGTCACGGCGCAGAATGCCCTGGGCAAAGCAGTGAACTACCTGGCGAGCAACTGGAGCCGACTCGAACGCTACATCGAGGCTGGCCACCTGCCGATCGATAACAACGCTGCCGAGCGCGCGATCCGGCCCTTCGTCATAGGTCGCAAGAACTGGCTGTTCAGCGACACGCCGAAAGGCGCGACCGCCAGCGCCCAACTCTACAGCCTGGTGGAAACCGCCAAGACCAATGGCCAGGAGCCCTACGCCTGGTTGCGCCATGTCCTCGAACGCCTGCCGCTGGCCAACAGCGTTGAAGCCTACGAAGCGCTGCTGCCTTGGAACTGCCAACCAACGACGCCACTGTAAAACGCAAAACCTCTCCAGAGGGAGGTGGGGTCTATGGAGCGCTTACGCTGAAATGCCGATCCAATTCACGACTACGATCCCGCGCCAGTCCTAGAGGGTCGTGGGGCGATCGCTGTGTTCATCGCGGACGCCTTGTAAGCGGGAGACGCCGCCTATATCGCTGAAGCTATGGCCGTGGTTGCCCGTGCGGGGGAAATGATAGACCTCGATGACCTGCAGATAGATATTCCGGCCGGCTGAATCGCCCCTGATTTCCTTATCGTGTATGGATGATATTAATGAGGCTTCTGCATGTGGCTATCTAGGAAATCGAGTATTTGCGGTAGCGCGACGAGCTCAGTCGAGTAAATTTGAAGATCGCTATTTGAGATAGTTTTTCGACGCTTGCTAACTACCCCACCTAGGCAGCCACTTTCAGCGTCATAAATCGCAGCGCCACTCGTGCCGGGAGCATAATAGCCTGTTAAATGCTCCGCCCACGAGTCTCCATTGCTATGCCTAGTGGCCTGTCTGGTTAATCCAATAACTCATTCCGAATTACAGCCAGCTTTGCTCGATGCACGGAGCTGATAATCGACTCAGCCGTTTTGCTCCAGCGGAACGGCTTAGCCGAATGTTCGTTATGAGCCTCAATGAAGCGACGTATCGCCGCTCTCAGGTCAGCCACGCTGCTGAAGGCATCACGATAAAGCGCCCGTCTTTCCAGTTGCGCAAACCAGCCCTCCACGGCGTTCAGCCACGAGGCGCTGGTCGGTGTGAAGTGCAGCTTGAAACGGGGATGCTTCTCCAGCCATTCCCTGACGGCAGCGATCTTGTGAGTCGAGCTGTTGTCCAGAATTACATGCAGGTCCAGCTCGGCGGGGGTGCTGCGGTCGATCTGTCGAAGGAACTCCAAAAACTCCTTGGCCCTGTGCCGCTGGGTGATACGGCCGATGACCTTACCCGTCAGGATGTCAAAGGCTGCGTACAGACTGGCCGTACCGTGGCGCTTATAGTCATGCGTCCGCCGCTCAATCTGCCCGGGCTTGAGCGGCAGCATGGGCTGTGTGCGGTCCAGCGCCTGGATCTGTGTTTTTTCGTCAACAGATAGCACCAGGGCGTTGTCGGGCGGATTCAAATAGAGCCCGACGACATCGACCACTTTGTCTGCAAAGTGCGGGTCGTTACTGATCTTGAAGGTTTTCAACCGGTGCGGCTTGAGGTCGGCAGCAGCCCACACCTGTGCGACCTGCCAGATGCTGACCCCAGCGTACTTGGCCATCAACCGTAGGCTCCAGTGGGTAGCTTCGCGCGGGACTCGCTGGGTCGTCAGCGTCAGGATTTCCTTGATCTTCGCTTCGTTGAGCTTGCGAGGCGCTCCACTGCGCCGCAGGTCACTCAGCCCCTCCAGACCGGTCTCCTGGTAGCGTTTACGCCATTTGAAGACCACTGGCGCAGAGACTTGCAGCTGCTCGCTGATCTCCTTGGGCGTGAGACCGTTGGCCAGCAGCAACAGAATTCTGGCCCGCTGGCCGATGCTCTGAGGCAGCGATCCCATGCGTAACCAGCCTTGCAGCATGTCGGCATCACTGGGACTCAAGAAGAATGGGGCTGCTGGCCGGGCCATATGGGAGCTCAATTCATGACGATAGAGCGCGCAGTATACTGGCTCGGCATTGGATTAACGAATTTTACAGACAGTTCACTAGGGGTGGTCTGAAGTAGCCATGTATTTCTGGCTGACTTCAGCCCCCGCCGATTTTGAAAGCGGCAAATCGATCAAAAACGATCAGATTACCCATTCATTTCTGTGTTTTTAGCCGCCGCGAGTAGCTCGCGGCAGCCATTTCCCGCATTACAGGCGCACCTCTCCTGCATTGGTCAGTAAATGTCGGCGTGCCATCCACAGGTTCGACAGCGCGAACAGCGTCATCAGTTGCGCCGTGTTCTTGGCCAAGCCACGGAAGCGTGTCTTTACATAACTGAACTGACGCTTGAGCACCCGGAACGGGTGCTCAACCTTGGCGCGCACCTGGGCCTTGGCCTTCTCGATCTTGCGTTTGGCTTTGTACAGCGGGCTGCTCTTACCCAGCTTCTTATAGGTGCTGCGGCGGGCAGCAACCTGCCAGATCACCTCGCGCCCATCATGTTCGGGGCGCTTTTCGACGCCGGTATAACCCGCATCGGCGCACACCACGTTTTCCTCGCCGTGCAGCAACTTGTCGACCTGAGTGACATCCGCCACGTTGGCCGCCGTGCCTACCACGCTGTGTACCAGCCCCGACTCGTCATCCACGCCAATGTGCGCCTTCATGCCGAAGTAGTATTGGTTGCCCTTCTTGGCCTGGTGCATCTCTGGGTCGCGTTTGCCGTCCTTGTTCTTGGTCGAACTCGGCGCATTGATCAGCGTGGCATCGACGATGGTGCCTTGGCGCAACGACAGGCCACGGTCGCCAAGATAGCCATTGATGACGGCCAGGATGCCGGCAGCCAACTCATGTTTCTCCAGCAGACGACGGAAGTTGAGGATGGTGGTTTCGTCGGGGATACGTTCCAGACTCAGCCCGGCGAACTGCCGCAGGATGGTGGTCTCGTACAGCGCTTCTTCCATCGCCGGGTCGCTGTAGCCGAACCAGTTCTGCATCAGGTGCACACGTAGCATCGCCATCAGCGGATAGGCCGGCCGACCGCCTTCACCCTTGGGGTAATACGGTTCGATCAGTGCGATCAAACCCTTCCACGGCACCACCCGATCCATCTCGATCAGGAACAACTCTTTGCGGGTCTGCTTGCGTTTGCCGGCGTACTCGGCATCGGCGAAGGTCATTTGCTTCATCGGAAAACTCGGCGGGTGGCGTCCGGGCATTTTGCCAAAATCAGGAAGTCTTATTCAGAGTTTCCCTAGTCATTTCTGGAGAGGCGTAGGTTGATGACACTGTTTTGGTTAGGCCAGATGCAACTAGAACCTCTTGGCCTGATCGAATAGGCGTTTCACATAGCTTTACGGGGTTGGCCGGAGAGGCAAGACTAGCGAGACTATCTTGGTCAATCTTTAAAATTGCAAGATCTCGATATGCAGGATCATCTATTGCAATAATTTCTGCACTTCCCCAGGTCAGGCCGTTGCCGACACGTATAGTTGAACCTTCCGAGGCTCCGAGAAACAGATGTGCTGCGGTAAGAACAATCTCGTGCCCAATCCATGCGGCTGATCCGCTCGAAGTCTCGCCTTTTGAAATTACTTCGATCGCCAATTGCCGATTTCCTGCCTCAAAACTGGGGTGGGTATAGATAGAAGAGGGGGCTTGGGTGGAGCAGGCAGAGAGCATGGCCGATGCAAGTGCTACTAGGGTGATGTTTTTACTTGGGTTCATTGAGTATCACTTCAGAGTAGGATTCGAGAAGTACGTTGGGGATTTCTATGGGTGGGCCCTGTTTCGTGAGATTTCTTCGCGAGCCTTTCTTTGTTCCTGCAGTTTTGCAAGTTGTGCATCGTAAAGTGGCGCGTAGAAGACCCAGCGAGTTTTCCACTCAGAAAACCATGCCCACTGTAAAAGTAAGGCAACTATCATCAGCGTAATGATACCTCCTTGGGGGCCGATATAGGACAGCATTATGCTAGTCAAAGAGTCCGCTCCAAATTTACTGCTGGACCACCAATCAATTAGGCAGAGAAAAGTAATGCCAAAGACAAGTGCGCCAAATTGCTCGCGTAGTTCCTGTGTTTTTTCAAAATCAGATTTACATTGTTCGTAAAATTTCCATAAGAAGTCGCTGTTATTTCTTAATGCATGCTCGCGTAAATCGCCAAGCAAGACGCATCCATGGGGCTGCTGATCGGAACCGTTTCTTGTAGAGAAGAAGTCGAAGGGTATAAGCAGGATTATTTGCCGTAGAGCTATAGCCAGTGCAGGGATAACGAATGATACAATAAGGCAAAATGCGCAAATTGAAGTTAGCAGAAGGCCGAAATTTTCCCAGACTTTGTCCATTGTGAATGAGAAATGCAGTATGCCTCTATGTCCGTTGAGCAATAGGATAATATCGAGGAAAACTACCGCATATGCGAGTTTTATGCCCCATCGCCATTCCCAGGCCTTTTCAATTACTCCAGTCGATAGTAAAGATTTTGCATCTGGGTTTTTTGAGTCTGGCTTATCCGTCATGTGAGTCTCCTAAGGTGAGGCGTTTAACTTGGCGCTATAGACCGTCCCGTTTTTTTTCATTTTAATTCTTTGGGAAACTCTGAAAAGCCCCTATTTGGCGAGCTCACTGCCCTGTAACCCTCATGGTTTCTGGGCTGAATTTTTCGAGAAAGGACTTTTTCAGACCATCCTTTGCATTAACTTAGGGATGGTCTGAAGTAGCCCTGTATTTCCGGTCAACTTCAGCCTCCGCTGATTTTGAAAGCGGAAAACTGATCAAAAACGATCAAGTCATCCGCTCATTTCGGTGTTTCTGGCCGCCGCGAGCACCTCGCAGCGGTCATTTCCCACATTACAGGCGCACCTCTCCTGCATTCGTCAGCAAATGTCGACGGGCCATCCACAGGTTCGACAGGGCGAACAGCGTTACCAGTTGTGCGGTGTTTTTGGCCAGGCCACGGAAACGCGTCTTCACATAACCGAACTGACGCTTGATCACCCGGAACGGGTGCTCGACCTTGGCGCGAACTTGCGCCTTGGCCTTCTCGATCTTGCGCTTGGCTTTGTACAGCGCGCTGCGCTTACTCAACGTGTTGTACGTACTGCGGCGGGCTGCGATCTGCCAGATCACTTCACGGCCTTCATGTTCTGGCCGCTTCTCTACGCCGGTGTAACCCGCGTCGGCACCCACCATGTTTTCTTTGCCGTGTAGCAGCTTGTCGACCTGAGTAACGTCTGCAACATTGGCTGCCGTGCCGACCACGCTATGCACTAAACCCGACTCGTCATCGACGCCGATGTGCGCCTTCATGCCGAAGTAATACTGGTTTCCCTTCTTGGTCTGGTGCATTTCCGGGTCACGCTTACCGTCCTTGTTCTTGGTCGAACTCGGCGCATTGATCAGCGTGGCATCGACGATGGTGCCTTGGCGCAATGACAAACCGCGGTCACCCAAATAGCCATTGATGACGGCCAAGATGCCCGCAGCCAGTTCGTGTTTCTCCAGCAATCGGCGGAAGTTGAGGATGGTGGTTTCGTCGGGAATGCGCTCCAGGCTCAGACCCGCAAACTGGCGCAGGATGGTGGTCTCGTACAGAGCCTCCTCCATCGCCGGGTCGCTGTAGCCGAACCAGTTCTGCATCAAATGAACCCGTAACATCGCCATCAGCGGATAGGCTGGACGTCCGCCTTCACCCTTGGGGTAATGCGGTTCGATCAAGGCAATCAAACCCTTCCACGGCACAACCTGATCCATCTCGATCAGGAACAGCTCTTTGCGGGTTTGCTTGCGCTTGCCGGCGTACTCGGCGTCGGCGAAGGTCATCTGCTTCATCGGAAAACTCGGCGGGTGGAGTTCAGGTATTTTGCCAAATTCAGGAAGTCTTCTTCAGGGTTTCCTTAGCTTCTTCGCCAAATCCTCTGTCCTTGGGTGGTAGTAGCGCATAAGCATGCGCGTGTCTTGATGGCCGGTAATTTTGGTTAGTTCATGGAGAGGGAATATTTCGGCAAGGCGCGAAGTGGCCTCGTGGCGCAGGTCGTGAAATCGCAGGTCGGCGAGGAAAGTATCCTTGGCTGATAGCTCTTCAGCCTTCTTCTGCTCTAGTCCTTGGGATTCTAGATGCCGCTTGAGTCCTGTCTCGTAGGTGCTCCGCGCGTCACCAAGGGCGTCCAAAAATGCTTTGGTGATAGTGTCTGGTTGGCTTCTGAATACTCGGCCGCCCTCTAGCTTTGGCTGGCTTTCAACGATTGCGGCAGCTCGGCTGGAAAGCGGTACGCCGCGTGAAGAACCATTCTTCGTCATTGGGAGGAGGGCAGTCCGCTTTTTCAGATCTACATTGGCACGGAGCAGCCCGGAAATCTCGCCGCGGCGCATACCTGTTTCAACAGCAAATCGGACGATCTGAGGCAGCTCGGTTGAGCGCGAGTGGCGGCAGATCATTTCCAGCTCATCTAGATGCTCGCAAGCCAGTTTGCCACTCTGGAACGTCCACACATCAGCGCTGAGAATGCGTCTGTCCCTGGCATCATCGACGCTGGGCTGGCGAATGAGCTCAACCGGGTTGTTCAGTGACTCCATACGCCATTCCTTTCTGGCGATGGTGAACACGTGGGAGATCAACGCTAATTCCCTGCGGACGGTAGCCGGTGCTAAGCCTTCCGCAAGTCGCTCATCGCGATAGCTGGCCAAGTCGGCACCACGAATGCTAGCGAGCGAAGGGCGAGAGGGTGGCGCTGCATAGCTTGGATGCGAGATAGCTCGGAGGCGCTGCTTCGTTTCTTGCTGGTCACTTCGCTAGCATATGTCTCCAAGGCTTTGGAGAATGAGGTGGATTCAGCCTCATTTCGGCTAGCGAACACACCGGCATCCATTTCACGTTCAATCATCGTCGCCCAGGTCTTGGCTTCGGCCTGGGTATTGAATGTCTTGGTTTGCAGGGGCCATCCTTTGCGTCTGACCTGCACTTGCCACTGGGATGGGCCGCGCTTCCGAAAAGTCGCCATTTCTAATCTCGGTGTGACAAAATTGTGCCAAATATCATAAGGGAATACCAATGGAAGCCGCAAATCCCGTGCTAATACGCGAAACCTTTCCCGTCGGGCCTTTGCAGTGCAACGGCACAATCATCGGTGACCCTGTAACCAAGAAGGCCATCGTGGTCGACCCGGGTGGAAATCCCGAGCTGATCATGGCGCGTCTGGAGGCCCATGGGCTGAAGGTGGTGAGCATCATTCACACCCATGCCCACCTGGATCACTTCCTTGCCTCAGGGCAGATGAAGGAGAAAACCGGGGCGACCCTGCATCTGCACAAGGAGGATCAGTTCCTCTGGGACAACCTGGAGATGCAGTGCCGCATGTTCGGCGTGCCCTATACGCCTGTGCCGGCACCGGATCAGTGGTTGAGTGATGACGAGGAGCTGGCCTGCGGTTGCGGCGTCGCCCTGCATACGCCAGGGCATACCCCGGGTTCGATGAGCTTCTGGTTCCCCCAGGACAAGCTGCTGATTGCCGGCGATACCCTGTTCAAACGTGGCATCGGCCGCACCGACTTGTGGGGCGGCGATTACCCGACCATTGAGCGCTCGATCAAGCAGCGGCTGTACAGCCTAGACGAAGACGCCACCGTGGTGACTGGCCATGGCGCCGATACGCGCCTCGGTGATGAAATGCGCGATAACCCGTTTATCCGTGCCTAGCAGGTCATGTGTTTGCCTGCTCAATTACCTCTGAAAATGAACTTTAGCTATGTATCGGGCTCGAAAACTCAGGTGCAAAACCTGTCCCGATCCGATATTCAAAGGAAGTACGCATGAAGCTGTGGCGAAATCTGGCTGTTGTTACCCTCGGTCTTGGCGTACTCGCCGGCTGTACCACCAATCCCTATACCGGTGAACGCGAGGCAGGCAAAGCGGGCATCTACGGTGGTGTTGGCGCAGTTACTGGTGCGGTAATCGGTGCAGCTACTTCCAGCAAGAAAGACCGCGCAAAAGGCGCCTTGATTGGCGCGGCAGTCGGTGGTGCGGCCGGTGGCGGTTACGGCTATTACGTTGATACTCAGGAAGCCAAGTTGCGCCAGACCCTGCAAGGCACTGGCGTGCAAGTACAGCGCAATGGTGATGACCTGAAGCTGATCATGCCAGGCAACATCACCTTCGCCAGCAACTCGGCGGACATTTCCAGCGGCTTCTACCCAACCCTCAATTCGCTGGTCACCGTATTCAAGGAGTTCAACAAAAACGGTGTGGATATCGTTGGCCATACCGACAGCACCGGCTCGTTCGAGTTGAACCAGAACCTTTCCAACCGTCGTGCACAAAGTGTTGCCTCTTACCTGAGTGCCAATGGTGTTCCGGCTTCGCGTTTGTCGTCCTACGGCGCGGGGCCGAGTCAGCCGATTGCCAGCAATGCCAATGAAGCAGGCCGCGCGCAGAACCGCCGGGTAGAAATCAACCTGCGTCCGCTGTAACCATAAGGCGTCTTCATATAAAGCCGCGTATTCGCACGAATACGCGGCTTTTTTATACCTGCAATTTAGACTCGGCCGCCTGTTCAATTCGTGACTAGACTGCTGGCAGTGGTTCCTATAACCCTGCTGCATCGGCGCGTTGCCTGCGCCGGACATGGACGACAACTGGAGCAATCATGGACGACAGGCCTGTTCCTACTTCGCGTAAACCCTGGCTGCCATTGTGGGTCACCCTGGCCTTGTTGCTTGGCCTGGGGGCCTTGATCGTCTGGCAGTGGCAGGTTTTCGAACAGCGTGAGCGCGAGCAGAGCCAGCAGCGCTTCGAGCAGGAAGCGCAGGACATCGGCCAGCGGGTGAAAAACCGCATGCACGTCTATGAAATGGCCTTGCGCGGCGTTTCCGGGCTGATGACCGGCAGTGATCATGTGTCCCTGACCGAATGGGATCGCGCCCTCGATCAGCTGCAGCTGCAGGACCGTTATCCGGGCACCCTGGCCCTGGTATGGTCGCGGTATCTGCGTGCCGAACAGCTTGATGCTTTTCTGGCTGCGCAGCAGAGCCAGGGGCGAGCGGACTACCAGCTTTCCCCAGTAGGGGCGCGCGAGCATTACCTGTTGATCGACTACATCAGCCCGCTGGATTGGCGCAACCGAAGGGTGCTGGGTTACGACATGCTCAGCGAAGCCGTACGGAGTGCCGCAGTTGAGCAGGCCATCGACAGTGGTCAGGCAATTCTCAGTGCGCCGGTCACCTTGCGCCAGGAAATCGAGGCCAATGTGCAGGGGGGGGCTGCTGTTCCTGCCGGTGTACCTGCCTGGCATGCCGCTGAGTAGTGTGGAGGAACGCCGGGCGGCCTTGCTCGGCGTGGTGCATGGGGCGTTTCGCAGCCATGAGCTGATGGAGGGCATTCTCGGGGCGCAGAGCCAGCGCTTTGATGTGGTGATCAAGGATCAGCAGGCCTTGCAAACCCCGTTGTTAAGCGCCGAGGAGCAGGGTGCTTCCCCGCAGCCACGCTTTCAGCATGAACTGGAATTACCCTTGTATGGACGCAACTGGGTGCTACAGGTAACCAGTACACCCGCCTATGAGGCGGCCTTCTCCAGCCGTAGCGGTATCAGTTTATGGATCGGCCTGGTGGCTGCGGCCCTGTTGGCCTTGCTGGTTGGTGGATACCTGTATTTGCGTGAGCGCGAGATGCATGCCAACCACCTGGCCACCAACAAACTGCGTGAGCGCGAAGAGCGCTTTCGCCTGCTGGTCGAGCGGCTGCCGGTGGCGACGTTGCTGTGCAACGCCCAGGGTCGGATCGAGATGGCTAACCGCAGCGCCGCCGATCTGCTCGACTCGACGCCCGAGAGCTTGGTCGGTGAACGGGTCAAACGCTTTTTGCCGAGTGTCGAGCAGCTTAGTGCTCTGGCCATTGATCACGACACCTCCGAGCGATCCAACGAATACCTGGCGCGCGGTGATCTCGGCGAGGAAATTCCGGTGGCTCTGAGCCTGAGCGTGCTGGGCGACTCCGGTGGGGTCAATTACCTGATCAACCTGATTGACCTGCGCGCGCAAGGCCGCCGAACAGCGCCTGCGTGATCAGGCTGATCAGTTGACTTTGGCCAACCGCTACAAATCCGAGTTCCTGGCTAATATGTCCCATGAGCTGCGCACGCCGCTTAATAGCATCCTGATTCTCAGCGACCAGTTGCGCTTGAACAGTGCCGGTAACCTGACCGAGAAGCAGGCCAAACATGCCGATATCGTGCACCGGGCCGGCAGTGACCTGCTGCAGTTGATCAACGATGTGCTCGATCTGGCCAAGGTCGAATCCGGGCGCATGCAGCTCAAGCTCGAGCCGTTGAACATGCAGGACATTCTCGTCGAGCTTGATGCCAGCCTGCGGCCGATGGCCGAGATCAAGGGCCTGCGCTTACATACCCAGCTAGAGGCCGGAGTGCCGCGGGTGATTCACACGGACCGCATCCGCCTGCAACAGATTCTGCTCAACTTGCTGTCCAATGCCCTTAAGTTTACTGAGCACGGTGAGGTCAGCTTGACGGTGTCCTGCGCCAGTGGCGAGCCGGAGGAGGGCTATGAGCTGCTCAACTTCAGCGTGCGCGACAGCGGTATTGGCATCCCCCCCGAGCAGCATGAGCAGATATTTCAGGCCTTTCAGCAGATTGATGGTTCCACCAGTCGGCGCTTCGGTGGCACCGGGCTGGGGTTGGCCATTACCCGTCAGCTGGTACTGGCCATGGACGGTGAGATCAGCCTGCAAAGCGCGCCTGGTGAAGGCTCCTGCTTTACCGTGCACCTGCCGGTGCGAGTGGTGGCGCAGGCCCATACGGGGCCTGTAGCAGGCGCACCGCAACGCAGCGGTGAGGGCCCGGCTGTGCTGATTGTCGAAGACGATGTGAATTTTGCTGCGGTACTCGCCGAAGAGGCCCATGCCCACGGCTTTTCCAGCGTGCATTGCCGCTCTGGGTTGCAGGCGCTCAACCTGCTGCAAAGCGAGCACTTCAGTGCGGTGATCTTGGATATTCTGCTGCCGGATATCAGCGGTTGGCAGCTGTTTCGCCGCCTGCGTGGCCAGGCCAGTCATCGCAACACGCCGGTGCATATCATCTCCTGCGTGCCGCAACCGGTGGACTGGAACGATGACGGCACGCGCTACCTGGTCAAGCCGATTCAGCGCGCTGACCTGGAGCAGGTGTTTGTCGACCTGCAACAGCTTGACCAGTCCCCAGCGCAGCGCCTGTTGCTGGTCGAAGATGTCGAGGTTGAGCGTGAACATTACCGTGAGCATCTGCAGCAGTTGGGCTTTGATGTGCTGGCCTGCGCGCGCGCTGATGAGGCGCAGCAGGCCTACGCCGGCGGCATGTTCAACGCATTGGTGATCGACCTTGATCTACCCGATCAAGACGGCTTTGAACTGCTGGAAACCCTCAACCGCCAGCGCCCCCTGAATGGCACGCGGGTGGTGATCAATACCGGTGTCGATGTTACCCGTCAGGCCCTGCAGCGCCTGCGCCGTTACAGCGCGGTGGTGGTGCACAAACACGGCGAGGACATGCAGGAGCTGAGCGAGGCGGTGCAGGGCTTTCTTGGCAGCGTGCGCGACCCCGCGCGGCTGGGACGCCCGAGAGTCGAGAATCCGCTGGAAGGCCGGCGCGTGCTGTTGGTTGATGATGATGTACGCAACGTCTATGCCCTGACCGCTTTGCTTGACGAGGTGGGGCTGATCATCAGCTCGGCCAAGGACGGTCAGGAGGCAATCAATGCATATGAGCGCGAGCCGTTCGACCTGATCCTGATGGATATGGCCATGCCGACCATGGACGGCTACACCGCCACACGGCTGCTCAAGACCGAACACGGCTGCAGCATTCCGATCATCGCCCTGACTGCCCATGCGATGAAAGGCGACAGAGAGAAGTGCATCACCGCGGGTGCTGATGATTATCTGGCCAAACCGGTCAGCCGCGAGGCTTTGCTTGAGCTGCTGGTGCGCTGGCTGGCTATTGCCGATCCATATGTCGGCACATCTGTCGCGCCATCGCAGTAGTTTTGCTGTGGGCTGCTACTCTCAACCGCAATAGGAGTCGCAAGGCGCTCGCCAGGGACAAGGGAGAAGTTATGGCGCATGTACAGCTGAATATCGTGCCCAGTACGCAGATTTTGCTGGTAGTGGATGACCGACCGGAAAACCTGGTGGCTATGCAAGCCCTGCTGGAAGAGGGCGACTGGCAACTGCGTTGTGTCGACTCGGGCGAGGCCGCCCTGCAGTGTCTGCTCGAAGAGGACGTCGGCCTGGTGCTGCTGGATGTACAAATGCCGCACATGGATGGCTTCGAGGTCGCCCGGCTGATGCGCGGCAACCCGTGTACTCGCTACACCCCGATCATCTTCGTGTCCGCCATCGCGCAGACCCAGGAATCGGTGATCAAGGGCTACGCCACCGGCGCGGTGGATTTTATGCTCAAACCGTTCGATACCAACGTATTACGTCATAAGATTCACGCCCTACTTGAGCATGAGCGTAATCGCAGCGAGCTGCTGCAACTGACTCAGCAACTAGACACGGCGCGGGCCTTCAATGCCTCGGTGCTGGATAACGCCGCCGAAGGCATCATGGTGGTGGGTGAAGATGGCCGGATCAATTTCGCCAACCCGGCGATGGCGCGCATGCTTGGAGGCTCGATCAGCGATCTGGAAGGCAGTGAAATGCTCTCCTATCTAGTCAGCCCGAAAGTCACCAGCGACTGGCGTCTGTCCGAGTTTTACCTGCAATGGCGTCGCGGTGAGTCTTACCGCCTACACGATGCCAGCCTACGCACCTTGAATGGAGGGCAGGTGCCGGTGGCGCTTTCCTGTTCGCCCATGCCGCGCCTGCAGCATGCCATGGTGGTGATGGCGCTGGATATGTCGGTTGTGCGTCATTTGCATCAGCAACTGGAGTCGCAGGCGATTACCGACGCCTTGACTGGTCTGCTCAACCGCCGTGGTTTCTATCAGGCGCTGGAGTCGGCGTTGTCGCGGATCAATCGCAGTGGTCAGCGTATGGCGGTGCTCTATCTCGATCTGGATGGCTTCAAGCGGATCAATGATTCCCTCGGTCACGACGTGGGCGACCGCTTGCTCAAACTGGTTGGCGAGCAGCTCAAGACCAGCCTGCGCCCCTATGACAGCCTGGCGCGGATTGGTGGCGATGAGTTCACTGCCCTGCTCGACAGCCTGGAACACCCGGAAGACGCTGCGCGCATCGCCGAAAAGCTGATTGAGCAGGTGTCGGTGCGGCATAACCTCGACGGCATCGAGGTGACTCTGGGCGCGAGTGTGGGCATTGCCTGTTTCCCCGAGTGTGGGCAAACCGTGGAAGATTTGCTGCGCGCTGCTGACATGGCCATGTATGAGGCCAAGCGCACCGGTCGTCAGCAGTACCGGTTCTTTTCCCCGGAAATGAATGGCCGTGCGCGCTCACGGTTGATGCTCGAGGAAAGCCTGCGCAACGCTATCGAGAATGATGATTTCGTGCTGGTCTACCAGCCGCAGATCTACCTGGAGAGCGGGCGCCTGCGTGGCTTCGAAGCTTTGCTGCGCTGGCAACATCGGGTTGCCGGCACCGTGGCGCCAGGGGTGTTTATTCCGTTGCTGGAGGAGACACGTCTGATCAACCGCCTGGGCGGCTGGATCTTCCAGGCTGGGATCGAAAAATGCCAACAGCTGAGCCAGCACTTCGGCAACGAACTGGTGCTCAGCCTGAATGTCAGTCCGGTGCAGTTCGGTATGCCGCAGCTGGTCGATGATCTGCGCCGGGTGCTTGAAGAACACCAGTTGAACCCTCGGCAACTGGACGTGGAAGTCACCGAAGGCGCGCTGATGCAGGATCTGCAAGCCAGCCAAGAACAGCTGCGTCAGTTGCGCAAGCTCGGGGTGAAAATCGCCATCGATGATTTCGGCACCGGTTATTCATCGCTGGCTTACCTGCGTCATTTCGAACTGGATACGCTGAAGGTTGATCGCCTGTTTGTCTCCAATATGCTCGACTCGCCGCGTGACGCTGCGGTGGTCAGCACTATCATCGATCTGGGCCGCAATCTGGGGCTGGAAGTGATCGCTGAGGGTGTGGAAACCATGGCTCAGCGTGATTGGCTGGCGGCGCACAACTGCGCAATCATGCAGGGCTTTCTAGTCGCGCCGGGGCTAGACGCCGAGCAGATCAACACCTTCCCCGCACAGCTGGATTGGCACAATTTGCCGTTACGCAATGAAAAGCCCGCTGGCTAGGCGGGCTTGAGGTGTCGGCGATAGCCGCCTAGCGTGCGGGATAGCGCTGTTTCAGCTCGTCGAGTTGTGCATCCTTGTCCAGCCACAGCTGGTTGACCCACTGCTGGAACTGCAGGCGGTAGGCTTCGTCCTGATCGTAGTTGCCGCCGAGGAATTCCTCGGGAATCTGCAGTTGATCGAAGCGCACCACCACCTGCTCAACTCGCCCGCACAGCAGGTCCCAGAAACCGGGGGTGCCCTGTGGGTAGTGGATGGTGACGTTGATCAGGCTATGCAATTGCTCCCCCATGGCATCCAGCACAAAGGCAATACCGCCGGCCTTGGGTTTGAGCAGATGCTTGAACGGTGATTGCTGTTGCGCGTGCTTGGCCGGCGACAGGCGCGTGCCTTCCAGGAAGTTGAACACCGATACCGGGTTGGTCTTGTAGCGCTCGCAGGCCTTGCGCGTGGTGGCCAGGTCCTGGCCGCGTTTTTCCGGGTGCTTGGCCAGGTATTCCTTGCTGAAGCGCTTCATAAACGGGAATTCCAGCGCCCACCAGCACAGGCCAATCACCGGCACCCAGATCAGCTCCTGCTTGAGGAAAAACTTCAGCAGCGGCATGCGCCGGTTGAGCTGGTATTGCAGCACCAGAATATCCACCCAGCTCTGGTGGTTACCAGGTAGGAGTGCTGTTTGTCGAAGCCGCTTAGGCCCGCAACATCCCAATGCGTGCGGCCAACCAGGTTCATCCAGAACTTGTTGGTACTGATCCAGAACTCGGCAATCCCATGCATGACAAAGCGCAGTCCACGCTGGATCACTGGAATGGGCAGCAGCAGTTTGAGCAAGGCCACGGCAAACAGCGGCCAGCAGCAGATCAGGGTATTCAGGGCGAGCATCAGGCCGGCAAGCAGGCCGCGCAGTGGAGCAGGCAGGAAATGCAGCATTGGGGCAGGAGCCTCCAGAAAATGGGCCCAGGCTGGTTGCGGGCCACTGCCGTGGCGCTCAAGCGGCTTGATCCCTGACTTATCTACGCCTGTGGTTTTCCACCACAGATCGGTCGGCGCACAGGTTAACGCCTGTGCATCGAACTGCAAGCCTTTCGAAACGTTGGTGATCGCCGCGTTTCGCGGATTTTTAGCGCTTTTTCTGGCCAGGGCCGCCGCTGAGCGGCCCTGGCTGTGTATTACTGCGGCAGGTTGGCGGCCTGAATCGCGGTCAGGGCGATGGTGTAGACGATGTCATCGACCAGTGCTCCGCGCGACAGGTCATTTACCGGCTTACGCAGACCCTGCAACATCGGCCCGACGCTGACGCAATCGGCGCTGCGTTGTACCGCCTTGTAAGTGGTGTTGCCGGTATTCAGGTCAGGGAAGATAAATACGGTGGCACGGCCGGCGACCGGGCTGCCGGGGGCCTTCTGTCGGCCGACACTTTCAATCGCCGCCGCGTCGTATTGCAGCGGGCCGTCGAGCAGCAGTTGTGGGTCGAGGGTTCGCGCCAGGCGGGTGGCCTCACGGACCTTCTCGACTTCCTCGCCGCTGCCGGAGTCACCGGTGGAGTAGCTGAGCATCGCCACCCGTGGGGTGATACCGAAGGCGCTGGCCGAGGCCGCGCTTTGCAGGGCAATTTCCGCCAGTTCCACCGCCGTCGGGTCGGGGTTTACTGCGCAATCACCGTAAACCAGCACCTGGTCGGGCAGCAGCATAAAGAACACCGACGACACCAGCTTGTAGCCCGGTGCAGTCTTGATCAGCTGCAGGGCGGGGCGGATGGTGTTGGCAGTGGTGTTGATCGCCCCGGACACTAGGCCGTCGACTTCATCCAGGGCCAGCATCATGGTGCCCAGCACCACGGTGTCTTCCAGCTGTGCGGCGGCCATCGGCGCGTTCAGCCCTTTGCCCTTGCGCAACTCGACCATGGGCTCGACATAGCGTTCGCGAATCAGGTCCGGGTCGAGGATTTCCAGCCCTTCCGGCAGTTCGATACCGTGGGCGTTGGCCACCGCGTGAACATCCTCCGGCTTGGCCAGCAGTACGCAGCGGGCAATGCCGCGCGCCTGGCAGATGGCGGCGGCCTGCACGGTGCGCGGCTCGCTGCCTTCCGGCAAGACGATACGCTTGTTCGCCGCCTTGGCGCGCTGCACCAGCTGATAGCGGAACGCCGGCGGCGACATGCGCAGCTCGCGCGGCGTGCCACAGCGGGCGAACAGCCATTCGTGGTCGATATGGCTGGCGACGAAGTCGGCGACTGTCTCCGCGCGCTCCTTGTCGTCGACCGGGATTTCCTTGTTCAGGCGGTTGAGATTGGTTGCGGTGTCGTAGGAGCCGGTGCTGACCGTCATCACTGGCAAGCCGCCCTGCAAGGCACCTCGGCACAGTTCGATGATCCTCGGGTCGGGAGCAAAGTCGCTGCACAGCAGCAGACCGGCCAGCGGCATGCCGTTCATCGCGGCCAGGCTGGCGGCGAGGATGATGTCGTCGCGATCTCCTGGCGTCACCACCAGCGTGCCGGGTTTAAGCAGTTGCACTGTGTTGGCCACAGCGCGGGCGCAGAGCACGATTTTCAGCATGCGCCGCTGCTCGTAATCGCCGGCATTCAGTACCCGCGCGCCGAGCAGGTCTGCGATGTCGCGGGTACGCGGCGCATTCAGTTCGTCCTGCCAGGGGATGCAGCCGAGCAGGCGGAAGTCATCGCCCTTGAGCAATGGCGAGAGTTCTTTCAGGCGATTGGCGAAGGCTTCGGTGCCATCGTCGCTGCGGACCTTGTTGAGGATCACCCCGAGCACTTTTTCGTCTTTCGGCCCACCAAACAGCTGGGCCTGGATTTCCACCCGATCGCTCAGTTCGCTGAGGCTTTCCTGCTCCGGTGCGGAGACCAGAATCACCTCGGCATCCAGGCTCTTGGCCAGGTGAAAATTGACCCGCGCGGCGTAACTGGCCTGGCGCGTCGGCACCATGCCTTCGACGATCACCACGTCTTTGCCTGCAGCGGCCTGTTGATAGAGGCTGATGATTTCTTCCAGCAGTTCATCCAGCTGGCCGTCGCCAAGCATGCGTTCGACATGGGCCAGGGCCAGCGGTTTTGGCGAGTGCAGGCCATGGGTGCGGGCGATAAGCTCGCTGGAACGCTCTGGGCCCAAATCGCCCTGATGCGGTTGGGCGATGGGCTTGAAAAAGCCGACCTTGAGGCCGGCGCGCTCAAGGGCGCCGACCAGGCCCAGGCTGATTGAGGTAAGGCCGACACCGAAACCGGTGGGGGCAATAAAGAAAGTGTGCATTCGCGCTCCGTAGTAGTCAGGTGACGATCAGGCTTCAAGTAGCGCCAGGGTGTCGAGGGCAATCTGTCGTTCTTCATTGGTGGGTACGACCATCACGCGTGGGTGCCCGTGTGCTTGGATCGGTCCGGCCGCGCCGCGCACGGTGCGGGCATTGGCCTGTTCGTCGAGTGCCAGGTTGAGCAACTTCAGATGCGTGACGGTCTTGCTGCGGATCAGTGCCGAGTTCTCGCCGATGCCGCCGGTAAAGACCAGGCCGTCGAGTTGTGGCAGGGCGCAGCTCATGGCCGCCAGGGATTTGGCCAGGCGGTAGCAGAACACCTCGACGGCCAGGATGGCGCCGGCATGGCCCTGTTCGCGGGCTTGCTCCAGAGTACGCATGTCGTTGGACAGGCCAGACAGCCCCTGCAGGCCACTGTCTTTATTGAGCATGTCTTCGATCTGCTCCAGGCTCCAGCCCAGGGTGCGCGCCAAGTGGCTGTGCAGATTGGGGTCGACATCGCCGCTGCGCGTGCCCATCACCACGCCTTCCAATGGCGTCAGGCCCATGCTGGTGTCGCGGCTTTGCCCATCGACGATGGCGCAGGTCGAGCAGCCATTGCCCAGGTGTGCCACCAGCCAGCTGCTGGCATTGACCGGTAGCCCGGCCATTGCTGCGGCGCGCTGGCTGACAAAACGGTGGCTGGTGCCGTGGAAGCCATAACGGCGTACACCGTGTTCGCGGTACAGGTGCTCGGGCAGGGCATAGCGGTAGGCGTGTTCGGGCAGGGTCTGGTGAAAGGCCGTATCGAACACGGCCACCTGAGTCAGGTCGGGGAACAGCTTGATCGCCGCCTCGATGCCCAGCAGATTGGCCGGGTTATGCAGCGGTGCCAGCGGCGCGGTGGCGCGAATCGCCGCAAGACTTAACGCATCCAGGCGGCAGGCCGCGGTGAAATGTTCGCCGCCATGCACCACTCGGTGGCCAATACCGTGCAGTTGGCCGCCAGCTGCGGCCTGCACCAGGGGCAATACCTGGGCGAGGGCGGTGCGGTGATCGGCATGGGGCAGAATCAGGCTGTCTTTGTTGTCGCCTTGTTGCCAGTGGACCTGTGCATCCGGGCTACCCAGGCGCTCGGCCAGGCCGCTGAGGATAAAGGCATCTTGCGTTTCGTTGATCAGGGCAAACTTGATTGATGAACTGCCGCAGTTGATCACCAGAATATTGCGTGCGGGCATTTACCGCTCCTTGTTCAAATCTTGGTTCGGGCGTTCTGTCATCGCCTCGCTTGCGCCATTTTCAGCCGCGCACCAGCCGCAGAGGAAAGGTTCACCCAGGTGCGCCTGGCGTTGTTGAGCATCCAGCACCCACGCACGATTCTGCCAGGGCGGCTGGTGGCGCAGGTGCTGAGTATGGCCGCAGGACAATACTGCCACCCAATGGCCGTGCTCATCCTGACGAAAATCAAGCACGCGCACTGAGGCCGCGCTTGGCCGTCCGTCTGTGTCCGGTTCGCTTTCGCGCGTGCCCTTGGGTAAACTTGGCCGTTCTTTATTTCTAAGCAAAAGGTCTCGCCCCATGCTGATCGCCGCCAATAAGGCCGTCTCCATCGACTATACCCTGACTAACGATGCCGGTGAGGTGATCGACAGTTCCGCAGGCGGCGCGCCGCTGGCTTATCTGCATGGTGCCGGCAACATCATCGGCGGCCTGGAAAAAGCCCTGCTGGGCAAACAAGCCGGCGACGAGCTGGAAGTTGCAGTCGAGCCGGAAGACGCCTACGGCGAATACAGCGCCGAGCTGGTCGCCACCCTCAACCGTTCGATGTTCGAAGGTGTGGACGAGCTGGAAGTTGGCATGCAGTTCCACGCATCCGGTCCAGACGGCGGCATGCAGATCGTCACCATCCGTGAACTGGACGGCGACGACGTGATCGTTGACGGCAACCACCCACTGGCTGGCCAGCGTCTGCACTTCAAGGTCAAGGTTGTCAGCGTGCGTGATGCCAGCGAAGAAGAAGTTGCGCATGGCCATATCCACGGTGAAGGTGGTCATCACCACTAAGGTTTAGCCTTATGCCACGGCCGCGAGTCGACTTATGGTCGTATCAACCGCTGGCCCGGCTGCTAAGCTGCAACAGAAGAAAGGCGCCTTCAGATAGGCGCCTTTTTTATGACCCGCCATCTTTGGCGGTCACCCTGCGGGCCGTCGCGGTGCGACGTTAAAAATGGCTCCCGGCCATTTCTTGTCCGCTACACGTAACCTGTGTGTTCTCAAGGAGTTAGCCATGAGTGCCTTTCACGACCTCAACCTGCGTGCACTGGATGGCCAAGAGCTGCCGCTGGCACCCTTCAAGGGGCAGGTGGTGTTGGTGGTCAATGTCGCCTCCAAGTGCGGCCTGACGCCGCAGTACGCCGGCTTGGAAAAGCTCTATCAGCAATACAAGAATCAGGGCTTCAGCGTGCTGGGCCTGCCGTGCAACCAGTTTGCCGAGCAGGAGCCCGACAGTGAGGAAACCATTCGCGAGTTTTGCAGCCTCAACTACGGCGTGACCTTCCCATTGGGCAGCAAGCTTGAGGTGAATGGGCCGGAGCGGCATCCGCTGTATCGTCTGCTGGCAGGCGAGGGTGCCGAGTTTCCAGGTGATATCACCTGGAATTTCGAGAAATTTCTCGTCGGTCACGATGGCCGCGTACTGGCGCGCTTCTTCCCACGCACCACGCCGGATGATCCGAGCATCATTCAGGCTATCGAAAAGGCTTTGGGCTAAGGCCATTTGCGCCAAGGCTGCGGACTATCCACCGCAGCCGCTTGTTCAGCACGCGGCATCGCGGCTTAATCGGGCAACCTGCCGAGGATGCCCCGATGAGCCTGTTTCCCTCCGACACCGCCATTTCACCCGCTAGTCCCGCCGCGCTGCGTGAGCTGATCGAGCGTCGACGCGCGGTGCGTCGCTTTACGGCCGAAGCGGTGCCCTATGATGTGGTGCGTGATTGTTTGGAGCTGGCGGTGCTGGCGCCCAACTCCTGCAACCTGCAACCCTGGAGTTTTCAGGTGATTCGCGATCCGGCGTTGCTGGTCCGTTTGCACCCGGTGTGCATGAGTCAGAACGCGGCCAAGGCGCCACTGATCATTGCCGTGCTGGCGCGCCCTGACACCTGGAAACAGGCCTGCCAAAACATCATCGACTATTGGCCTGAACCGCAAGTGCCGGCGCGAATTCGCAGCTTCTACAGCAAAACCGCCCCCTTTCAGTACAACGTAAGCGCTCCATAGACCCCACCTCCCTCTGGAGAGGTTTTGCGTTTTACAGTGGCGTCGTTGGTTGGCAGTTCCAAGGCAGCAGCGCTTCGTAGGCTTCAACGCTGTTGGCCAGCGGCAGGCGTTCGAGGACATGGCGCAGCCAGGCGTAGGGCTCCTGGCCATTGGTCTTGGCGGTTTCCACCAGGCTGTAGAGTTGGGCGCTGGCGGTCGCGCCTTTCGGCGTGTCGCTGAACAGCCAGTTCTTGCGACCTATGACGAAGGGCCGGATCGCGCGCTCGGCAGCGTTGTTATCGATCGGCAGGTGGCCAGCCTCGATGTAGCGTTCGAGTCGGCTCCAGTTGCTCGCCAGGTAGTTCACTGCTTTGCCCAGGGCATTCTGCGCCGTGACCTGCGGCTGGGTTTTCTCCAGCCAGGTCTTGAGCTGATCGAGGAGCGGTAGGCTGTGCTGCTGGCGGCCCCGGTAGCGCTGTTCATCGCTGGCATCCTTAAGTTCGCGCTCGATGCCGTAGAGCTTGTTGATCATCCCCAACGCGATGTCGGCACGCCCGGTTTTGCCCTTCGGTTGCACCTTTTGCGCTTCGACGAACTTGCGCCGCGCATGCGCCCAGCAGGCCAGGCGCTCAACACCTTGTTGTGCGGCCACGGCGTTGTAGCCGGCGTAATCGTCGGTCATCAGGTAGCCGCGATAACCGTCGAGCAGGCGCAGCGGCACCTCCTGCGCGCGGCTGGTTGTGTAGTCGAAGAGGATCACCGGTTTGCCAGGCGGGCCACCGGTCTGCACCCACATCCAGGAGTGGCTGCTCGGATCGCGCCCAGGCTCCTTGAGCACCTGCACGCGGGTTTCATCGCAGTGGATCACCGGACTGTCCAGCAGCCTGTCGCGCATCAGGTTGAGCAACGGTTGTAGCAGTTCGCCGCACTGGATCACCCAGCGCGCCAGGGTCTGCCGGGGGATGTCGATGCCATGGCGACTGAGCATCTTTTCGAAGCGATACAGTGGGATGCCGTCGGCGTATTTGCTGGTCAGCAGCATCGCCAGCACGCTCGGGCTGGCCAGCCTTTTCTCGATCAGTTGGGCCGGTTTGTCAGCGGTGACCGGCGCGCTTTCGCAGGCCTTGCAGGCATAGGTCTTGCGAATGTGGCGGATCACCTGAACCTGCATCGGGATGATTTCCAGCTGCTCGCTGGTTTCTTCGCCGATGGCCTGCTTGCGGCAACCGCATTCGCAGGTCAGTTCGTGTTCGGGCAGTTCGTGGATGACCTCGACACGCGGTAGTTCGGCCGGTAACGGCTTGCGCTTGCCGCGGCGCTTGGTCGGCGCAACGACTTCTTCCTCGACCTCAGCGGCCGGAGCTTCAGCCGCCGCTTCGGCCAGGCTTTCCGCTTCGTTGAACATCTCTAGCTGCGGTGAATCCGGGTCGCTGCTCTGCTCGGATTTACGGCCGAACAGGCGCTGGATCAACAGCGCGTTTTGTTCGCGCAGGCGCTCGATCTGCCCATCCTTGTCCTTGGCCAATTCCTGCGCCGACGACAACACCTCAGCGAGCAATTGCTTGAGCGCGGCGGGGTCATCAGGAAGGGTTTCGGGCACAGAAATCATGCCGTGGATTATACCGGCTCAGGTGACGAACCTAGGGGTCAAAACCTGGTGCGGCCGGTTGCGCCACAGGTCGATACCGTCCAACAACCAGTTCAACTCCTGGGCCGTCAGCACGATCGCATCTTCGCCAGGTTCCGGATGCGACTTGAAGCGTTCAGCCTCCAATCGCTTGAGCCACAGGCAAAAGCCGTTGCGCTCCCAATACAAAATCTTCACCCGGCTGCGCGCGCGGTTGAGGAAGACGAACAGCACCGGGTCGAACACCGCCACCTTGATATCCAGCTCGACCAGGGCGGCCAGGCCATCGATGGATTTTCGGAAATCCACCGGCTTGGGGTATAGATAGACTTTTTCGACTTTGGCGTCGGGGCGCATCATGACGGCTGGCTCCAGAAAGAAATTGGAGCTCAGCATTGGCTGGCCTGCGGATCATTTGTAGATGAGGTTTATGGAGCGCTTACTTTCATCAGGCGGCGCGGGAGTATCAGGCGAAGAAGCTTGAGCGTCGTAGCGAGGCTGCGTTGGTCTGATCCGAGTGGTGTTTTAAACCAAAGGCCCATCGATTGATGGGCCTTTTTTGTTTTGAGAGTTGATGGGTATTGCTGTGCTTAACCCATGCTACGTGCTGTTAGTAGAAGCTTATGGTTGTTTTCAGTTGATCAGCAAAATCATAGATTTCGTCGAGTGAGCTGATGGGGTGGCGCGTTTCGTTCTTTTCTTGGTCGAAAATACCGATATATTTTTGCGTGCGGTTGAAGTGCAAGCGGCATATCGGTTTGCGATTGTTATCGTCTAGCAATATCCCAAAGTAACTTTGAGTGTCGCGTTGAATAATGCGTTTGGAGTCAACAACGGAACGCACAATGGCTTTGACGATGTGATAGCCCTCAAGCTCTTCTAAGGTGGTCAGAACCTTGTCTTCTGTAGTGTCATCAATTTGCTCATTCGCAGGATCTGCTGGTGACGAAGTCGTGGCCGCGTAACTGGGTTGAATGGCTCCGCTCATTGCGGACTTTAGGCGGTCGTTGATTTGGTCGTTCAAGAATTGTGCGACTGCCTTGCGGGTCAACTCTGCAAATTGTTCGCGCACTTTTTGAGTGATCATCCCTTCGTAAACACGGGATGCAAAGAATTTTACGAAGTCGTCGTCAGGCTTGGTGAATTGAAGTGCGATTTGTTTTTTTATCTGGCTTACATACTTCAACTCGCCCGCTGCGTTGACTATAGATTCAACATCGAAGGCTGATTTTGTAAGTTTTACAAGTTCGGGTACCGCGTGCTCGTCGATATCTAGCAGGTCGAGTTCAAGGAAGGGCTTCTCATCCATTTTGTTTGGGGCGTCAAGGTCAGTGAAGAATTTATAGACTTGACCATTAGTTAGGATTGAGATTCTGGCGTTTGTTACATGAAAGTAGCGGAAGAGCTGTGAGGCATGGTTGAGGTTAAGCGGTTCGCCAATTTTCTTACATTCGATCAGTATCTGAACTTCGCCATCTTTTAATATTGCGTAGTCAATTTTTTCACCTTTCTTCGTCCCAATGTCACAGACGAATTCTGGGGTTACTTCCCTTGGGTCGAATACGTCATAGCCGAGAACGGTGTTTATAAATGGCATGACAAATGCGTTTTTTGTGGCTTCTTCCGTTTTAATTGCACTTGCCTGCTGGCGGATTTTTGCTGAAAGGCTGTTTAACTTCTCGAAGAACTCCATGTTTAGCTCCTTGCTATTGATGCGGTATTTTTCTGTGCGCCCGTAGGATGGATTGAGCGTAGCGATACCCTTCAATAATGGCCATTCGAGATCATCATTCGTTTTGCTGTTCTCCTGCGGTAGCAGTGTCCTCGCCGCCTCTGCGTTGCCCGGTCTAAGGATGGTCTGAAAAAGACTTCCTGATTTTGGCAAAATATCCGCACTCCACCCGCCGAGTTTTCCGATGAAGCAGATGACCTTCGCCGACGCCGAGTACGCCGGCAAGCGCAAGCAGACCCGCAAAGAATTGTTCCTGATCGAGATGGATCGGGTAGTGCCATGGAAAGGGTTGATCGCTTTGATCGAGCCGCATTATCCAAAGGGTGAAGGCGGCCGACCGTCCTATCCGCTGATGGCGATGCTGCGAGTGCATCTGATGCAAAACTGGTTCGGTTACAGCGATCCGGCGATGGAAGAGGCGCTGTACGAGACCACCATCCTACGCCAGTTTGCCGGGCTGACTCTGGAGCGCATTCCTGACGAAACCACCATCCTCAACTTCCGCCGCTTGCTGGAAAAACACGAACTGGCTGCCGGCATCCTGGCCGTGATCAATGGCTACCTGGGTGACCGTGGTTTGTCGCTGCGCCAAGGCACCATCGTCGATGCCACGCTGATCAACGCGCCGAGTTCAACCAAGAACAAGAACGGTAAGCGTGACCCTGAGATGCACTCAACCAAGAAAGGCAATCAGTATTACTTCGGCATGAAGGCGCACATCGGGGTGGATGACGAGTCTGGCTTGGTGCACAGCGTGGTGGGTACTGCCGCCAACGTGGCGGATGTCACCCAGGTCGATAAGCTGCTGCACGGCGAGGAAAACATGGTGGGGGCCGATGCCGGATATACCGGTGTCGAGAAGCGCCCCGAGCATGAGGGCCGTCAAGTGATCTGGCAGGTTGCAGCACGGCGTAGCACTTACAAGAAACTCGGTAAGCGCAGCGCGCTGTACAAAGCCAAGCGCAAAATCGAGAAGGCCAAGGCCCAAGTGCGAGCCAAGGTCGAGCATCCGTTTCGGGTGATCAAGCGTCAGTTCGGTTATGTGAAGACGCGCTTCCGTGGCCTGGTCAAAAACACGGCGCAACTGGTGACTTTATTCGCGCTGTCAAATCTGTGGATGGCGCGCCGAGATTTACTGACGAATGCAGGAGAGGTGCGCCCGTAATGCTGGAAATGGCTGCCGCGAGGTGCTCGCGGCGGCTAAAAACACAGAAATGAGCCGGTAATCTGATCGTTTTTGATCGATTTATCACTTTCGAAATCAGCAGAGGCTGACGTCAGCCAGAAATGCATGGCTACTTCAGAGGATCCCTAACGGTTCCGCCCTTACGGCGGGTCACTTTTGGCAGTTGCCCCAAAAGTAACCAAAAGGTCTTGCCCCTTGCATCTGGGTCTCGCTGCGCTCGACTTCCCTCGTTCCATCATCGCTCCAGGGGCACGCCGCGAAGGGCCATCCCTGGCCCATCGCGGCTCTCGCGGCATCCATGCCGCTCAACCCCTTACGCAATGATTCCACTCGGCCTTCTGATGGGGCGTTTGGCGTCGTCTGTGTAATCGCTGATTGAAAAGCAAAAATCATGGCGGGTTTCACCTGCCCACAAGTCTACGAACCCGTAGAAGTGGCCCATGGCCGCGATGCTTTGGTCTTTGTTCTGCTTTTGCCTTTCGCTCTGCCTTCCACAAATCACCCAAACAACGCGGTCTCCGGGTCCCGTCAGGAGGCCGAGTGGAGGTGCTGTGTAGAGGGGCGTTTGGCATGGATGCCAAACGAGGAACGATGGGCCAGGGATGGCCCACCGTGACGACCCTCGGAACAGCACCGGAGCGAGGGAAGTTGAGCGCAGCGAAACCCGGATGCCGGGCGCGCTTTCTCTTTGGTTACTTTCTCTTTGCGCGCGCAAAGAGAAAGTAACTCGCCGTAAGGGCGAAACCAGTAAGTAGAGCCAATACAAGAGCGGCGGAATACCTACGTTCAACCAGCCGCCGATTTTCCGCGATAGCAAGTAGCGAGTAGGGTGGATGACACTTTTTTCATCCACTATTTGGGGCGGTGTTTATCTGTGCTTTGTGCTTTAGATTCGCCGTAGATGCGTTTGACGCTGGCGACGCCGTATTGATGGCTTAAAGCCAAACGATGGCCGGGTAGGAGAGAGCGAGCCAAGCCTATTGCAACCTTTAGCTCACCCAGCGGGCTTCACGTACCACCATGTAGAGAAATCCATTTTCACCGGGGGCTCTATAAGAGCCGATGGCGCCCAAGTGCTTGGCCATCACTGCCGTCATTTCCCAGCCGTCGACCGGGTCTGCCGACCAGGTGGCACAAGCTAGTTTCAGCAAGTTCAATGTGTCACCTAGCTCGCGGACTTCCCGAGACCTTGCCTTGACCAGTTCCAGAAACGACTCATTCGCCCAGGCCCACATCCAGGAGTCGGAACGGTTTGAGAAGGTGCCTACGAAATCGACATCACACTCCACCGTCGGTGTGCCCTCATTCGAGAAAATAAGCTTGCCGGTTTCCTGATACCAATCCCAGCGGCTGTGCTCGCCAATCTTGTAGGTGGTCATAAAGCTGCTCTGCTGCTCTTGCAGATAGTTGAAGCTATCGGTGATCAGCGTATGCAGCGTGTCTTCATCTTGAAGCCAATTAAGCTCTCGGATATGGCAATAGCACTCTGCGCACACCAGGCGGATACCCGCAAACGTCTCGGCGCGATCATTCCATTCCCCCTCTTGTTCCAGCATCGCGTCACATTGATCACACCATGCATCGGGGTAGAGATTTTCAGGCTGCTCCGGGTCATAACCCACATTGAATCCCAGGGCCTCACCATCATTGAGATGGCGACAGAGGAACGTAGCTGTGCTGGTACCATGCACGCCACATTCAACTTTCTGCTCTTCGTCGCTCATAGCGTTTCCTTAATAGAAGTGGGGCAGATGCGTCGCCGTAAGGGCGAAGAACGTAATTCCGATCAATTGTGTATCAATCGGCCCAATTCATCGTTGAGCCACAACACTTGCGCAACGATTCCACTCGGCCTTCTGATGGGGCGTTTGGCGTCGTCTGTGAGATTGGTGTTCCACATAGCTCCCACGCTTCTGCGTGGTAGCCATCTCTGGGTTAGTGCCCTACTTGAGCGTCTTGCGGGACGCGAAAGCCTAGTCGCGCTTTCATGTTCAGTTCCAGTTCCGCCACGCGCCCGCTGACGATGAGTCTGTTTAGTTCTTCTTCAAATATTTTCGACAGGCGTTCGCCGTCGGGATGGTTTTTGGAAAAGCTCAGCCAGAAGCCATCGAGGGAGATCATGCCCACACGCTCGATTTTGCTACCCAGCTGTTCATCGAGGATGCGCAGTTGGCCGGGCAGGGTGTTCATGATGATGAAGTCCACCCGGCCCTTGATCAGCATTTTGAGCAAGTTGGCGTCCGACTGAGCAACAGAGCGTTCGATTCTGGGGTTCTGCATAAAGTCGGTGGGGTAGGTGTAGGCGTTGGTAATGCCGACTTTGTACTGCTCCAGGTCTTTGCTGCTGAGCTCCGGTTTGAAGCGCCCGCGCAGGGCGAAGATGGCCAGGCCCTCATGGAACATGGGCGTGGGGTGCCAGTAGAACTGGTCACGGTTCTCGTCGGTGATGGTGACGTTGAAGCAGGCAACGGTGCGCCCGGTCTCGGCGTAATGCAGGCAACGTGAGAAAGGTACGGTGACAAACTCCACTCCAATGTTGCGCCGGGCAAAAATCTCGCGCACCAGTGTTGGGGTAAAGCCATCTGGTTCTGGACTGTCGGCACGTTTGGCGGAGTAGGGTGCCCAGTCATCTTCGGCGGCAATCAGGATGCGTTCTGCATGGGCCTGTGCAGCAAATATGGATACAAGTACTGCCAGTGCATATCGCCGTATGCTCATGCTGTGTTCCGCCAGTGTGCAGAGGACTCTGCCGAGTACAGTGAGTATAGGTTGCCTTACTTGGTTGAACGCTGGTGAGACGGATGGTCATCCGCTTGACGCGGGGTTTTTGGTGTCCGGCTGTGGGGTGCAGTTGAGCGCCGGCGTGGTGAACACCTAGTCGGATGTCAGGTACGTTGTGGATGCGCTGAAGGGGTGTCCGCCCAGTGTCGTTATATGGGGGCGTTTGCAACTCGTGTAAACAACCAGCGAGTAGGGTGGATGACGCTGTATCCATCCACCACTGCGATCGTTGCCCGAGCGACTGGCTTACTTCTGGGCCAGATTGAGCTGGTTATAGTCCTGAATAAACTCGCGCAGGATGTCGTCCAGGGCCAGTTTGGTGGATTGCTGGATGGCGTTTTTCATGGCGAAGGAGCCGCCCCAGAACATTTTGCCGCCCTGGCTTTTGCCCTCGACCTTGTAGGTTTTGGAGAACAGCTGCTGCTCGTCCGCGCTGACGTTCACCTTCAGGGTGATGTAGGCGCGGAAGTCGGCGAAGCGGTATTCCTGCAGCTCGAAGCTCAGCAGCGGCAGATCAGCACTCTGGCGCGCTTCGAGGCGGCCGAAGGCTTGTTGTACGTCCGCCGATTGCAGGGTGTTGTCGAGCATCTGGCCGAAGTTGACGATCCACAGGTTGGCATGGCCCACGACGGCGGAGCGGAATTCGTAATGGTGGCTGCTGGTGGCCGGGCTCAGGGCGTAGGCGGCAGGGCCGTTGGCGCTGGGCAGCTGGCTGTCCCCGGTATTGTTGCTCAGGTAGGCGGGGTTCGGCAATCGGGTGTTTGATGGTGCAACCGGTCAGGGTGGCGAGCAGGGTCAGGGCCAGCAGGTAGGCAATCTTTTTCATGGCGAATCCTCGTCGATACAACGGGTTAGTGCGCAAGGAACGACCATCTGCTATCGCCCGTCCCTGGGCGGCGCACAGGCAAATGACAATGTGTGGTGATGGCAAATTGGCATTGATGCTGTTGGGGCGCTTTTTATGTCGGTGGCCTTCAGCTACTGAGTGCCACGCCGGCGCGGTCATCAGCCTCAACTATCCTCAACAAGCGCCGATAGAGCGTATTACTGGCCAGCTAGAAGGCGATGTCCCATGCGTATCAAATCCAAACTGTTGCTGAGCTTTCTGGTGGCAACCCTGATTCCGGTTCTGGTGGTGGCACTGCTGACGATTCGCAATGTCACGCAGCAGGCCAAAGAGAATTTTCAGGTTTCCAGCAGCCTGGATATGAAGCTGGTGAACAACAGCTTCGCCACCTTCTTTGATTCGGTGGGCTACACCGTTTCGGCCCTGGCGGAATATCCCGCAGTGAAGGATGCCGATAACGGTGAGCTGACCACCTACTTCGGTGAGGCGCGCAAGCCGGGCGAGGTGGCCACTGCCAATGGGGGGCGCGAAAAGCAGATTTTCGATTACTTCTCCAGCATCGGTAAGAACAATCCCACCTTTGGTTACGTTTATATGAGCGATACCAACGGTGGCTATGTGGAGTGGCCGGGCACCGGCGATTACGGTGACTGGGACCCGCGCAAGCGTGAGTGGTACCCCATCGGTCGAGATGCCAACTTCACCTTGGGCCGCCGCGACGGTTATTACTGGGAGCCGGATGACGCGGTGTATGTCTCGGTGCTCAAGGGCTTCAAGGACAATGCCGGGCAGTTCGCAGGAGTGGTGGCGGTGGATGTGTCGCTCAAGGCGCTCACCGATATGGCGCAGAAGGTACGCTTCGGTGAAACCGGCTTTCTGATGCTGGCCGAGGGCAGCGGCACCTTGCTGGTGGATGGCCTTAAGCCGGACAACAACTTCAAGAAGGTCAGCGAGCTGCCCGGCGAGCATTTCGCGGTTATCGGCAAAACCGAGAACGGCCTGGTGGAGGTGGAGATCGACGGGGTGGCGTATATGGCCAACGTCTACACCTCGCCGGAGCTGGGCTGGAAGTTTGTTGGCTTCAAGCAGGCCGATGAGATCTACGCGAGTGCCCGTGAGCTGACCTGGATCACCCTGGTGGTGTGCATCGTGCTGGTGCTGCTGTTCGGCGCGGCTGGGGTGGTGATCGCCAACCGGATCGTCAACCCGATTAATCTGGTGAAAGACGGGCTGCGCACCATCGCTCAGGGGGAAGGTGACCTGACCCGCCGCCTGGACCTGCTCAGCAGCGATGAAACCGGCGAGCTGGCCAAGTGGTTCAATCAGTTTATCGAGTCGATCCAGGGCATGATCAAGGTGATCAAGGAGAACGCCATCAGCATGGATGGGGTTTCCAGCGATACCAACAAGCGCACCACGGCGATGTCGGCCACGCTGCAGCGCCAGTTGAGTTCGGTGGAGCAGATTGTCACTGCCGTGACCGAGATGTCGTCGGCGGCCAATGAGGTGGCCAAGACCTGCGTGCAGACCGCCGAGGTGTCGGAGCAGGGCCTGGTGGCCACGCGCAATGGTAAAGAGGTGATTGGCCGCAGCACGTCCGGGGTCAACAATCTTGGCGCCAGCATCCAGAACTCCAGCAAGGTGATTCAGGAGCTGGAGAAGGAAACGGTCAATATCAACAATATCCTCTCGACCATTCAGCAGATCGCCGAACAGACCAACCTGCTGGCCTTGAACGCCGCCATCGAAGCCGCCCGCGCGGGCGAGCAGGGGCGCGGGTTTGCGGTGGTGGCCGATGAGGTGCGCAACCTGGCCAAACGCACTCAGGACTCTACTGAGCAGATCAACAATATCCTTAACCTGCTGGTTAACCGTATCAAGGAAGTGACGGTGAGCATGGACCAAAGCCTGGTCGAGTCGGGCAAGGCTATCGTGCTGTCTGAAGAGGTGATGGCCGCCTTCGAAAGCATTGAAGGCAAGGTGCAGATGATCCGCGACATGACCATGCAGATCGCCACTGCGACCGAGGAACAGCATCTGGTGACAGAGGAAATCAACCAGAACATCGTCGCCATCAACGACGCAGTGACGCAGATATCTGTGCAGGCAGCCGAGGTGGAAAGCTACGCCCAGGAACAAAGCGGCTTGAGCAGTGAGCTGAAACAGCTGGTGGTGCGTTTCCGCACGGAGTGAGTGTTGCTGGCCTTTTGGCGTAACGTCATGGTTATTGCACAACAGCATGCTTGTGCGGTTTTAGTAGGCCGCTGGAAAATTTAGTTTTCATTGCCCCAACCCGTTTGGCTTGACGCTTTTCAAGCGCCTTGGCCGACCTGAATCCAAGAAGGCTTGGATTCAGGTCTTTTTGACCGTTTTCAGCACAGCTTTCACGTCTTTCGGAGTTTTGGGGCGCACTTGCCCTATACATGCGGTTCTCGCCACCAACCTGATAGGTTGCTTAGTCGGATCCGTTGTAGACCGAGAAACCCAGCAATAACTGAGTACTTAGCTTGGCGTGACCGATCAGCGTGGCCTTGCGCCGGCCGCCAACCGTCTTCAGTCAGCCAAGGTCTTGCGGATCTTCTGGCTGTCGGCATACCCCGGATGCCGCGTGGTGCTCCATCATCGTACGCCAACCGACTGGTATCACCATTACTCTTGCGCGCCAGTCGGGCCTCGGGATCAGTGTGCCGTCGACGCTAAAATGCTCGTCGCTGGCGCACTCGGACCACTACTCCAGCGACTTGATGCGCTGAAAGAACAGGCGCGCTAAATCCTGGCGGAACATCCGGTCGCGGTTGTGGCTGAAGGATCGAGTGATCCCACATGCGCTCGTCCATCGAGAAGCCGGTGAACCAGCAAGTTGAAATCAATCTGATCGACCAACTGCCGCTTGGAGCGAATGGTGTAGATTACCTTGAGTATTGACATGCGCAGCAGGCATTCCGGCGTAAGCGAAGCCCGCCCAAGCGTGGAGTACAGCCCGTCAAAGCCCCGGTTCATCGACGCCATAACGATATCGGTCAGGCCTCGCAGAGGGAGTGGCGGGTGATCGTTCAGGATGCGCTGTTCTAGCGTAACTGAATTGCTCGTTTTGTTTGAGGTCGGTACCACGCACCGGCTTGGGTTGAGGTCGGTAGAAGAGGCTGGCTTTATTCAACGGCCTGTTAGAGGGGGCTATAGCTCAGAGGTAGTTGAGCAGGATGTCGTCGTAGCGGCTTTTGCCGAATGTTCCGACGGTTTTATGCAGGGCGTCAATGCCGTTCTGCAGTTGCTGGATGCGTTCGTCCGTGACGTGCAGGTTGAAGGCGAACCAGAGTTCGCCTTGTTCCAGCAGGTAGACATCTTCATATTCAGCGGTTTCGAAACCGGCGTTGCGCAGGAACCAGTACGCAACGTTTTCTTCATAGGCCCACAGGTCGATGCGCCCAGCATCCAGCTGGCGGCTCAGGGCGTCGGCATTGGCCGATAACAACAGTTGTTCCTGGCCCACGCCGAGGGCGCGGACGGCTTGTTCGCCGATGTCTTCGCGAATCGCGCCAATCCGGTAGGCCAGCAGGTCTGCGGGGCTGTCGATTTTGATATGGCGGTCCTTGCGCGCCATCAACACCACGCGGGTTTCGGCAATCGGCCCGGCCCATTTGAACAGTTTCTCCCGCGCAGGAGTACGTGTGGTGGAGAACAGTACGGTGTTGGGGTTTTTCTGAACGGAGTGATAGCCTCGCGCCCACGGTAAGAGCTGGATGTCGCTCCTCTTAACGGGTTGTTCGGTGTTTTGGCTGGCCGCCACCAGAATATCCACGGCGATGCCGCGCAGGATGTTGTCGTCGGAGAAGTTGTACGGGGGGTAGGCCTCGGTAATAAACACCAGCGGGGCGGCGAGTACAGCGTGTGTGCTGCAAGTTAATAGCAGTGCAAGCAGGCCAGTATGAAAATACTTATTCATGTCAAGCTCCACAGGGGCAGGTAATGCAACGACTAATGAAAAGGGTAGTCCAGTTGTGCTAAATGGGTGGGCGGAGTGGAAAATTTTGAACTGTTGCTTGTAGTTGATTGTGCAAAATCAATCGCTTCGCCCCTTTCGTGCCTTAGGCATAGAGCACGAAAGGGAGAAGGCTCACCCCCCCCCCTCAATTAAGGAGTTACTCATGCTGAGTCGTAAAGGATTCATGCTCGCCACAGCCGTTTTGTTGCTTGCCTGCCACGCCCAAGCTGCCGATGTAACGGTCAAGTTGGGCAGCGCGGAGCGCGTTACTCGCCTATTTGCCTACCCCAATAACTGCAATGTGATCTGCTATCGCGATTGGACGCTGGAGCAGACCGCCGAGCACTACCTGGGCCAGAGCTTGCAGCGCGATGGTTACGACAAGGCCAAGGTAACCGTGCACCGCGAGCAGCAAGACCTCTACGCCAAATTCACCGAGGTGCCCGAGGGGTACGGTAAGCCACTCGAACAGCTGCTGAAGACCGGAGAGCTGGCCTACGCGGGCGCGAAACTGCTTAACAAGGATGGCAAGTGGCAATACAACTGGTCGTTGTTCTTGCCGCTGGGCATGGCGCTGGATAACCGCAAGAGCGTTGAGTTGCTGCACTTTCCGCCGGATTACTCGCTGACCCAGGCGCAGGATTATCTGGAGTCGAGCACCACAAATCGTTGGGCTGGCCTGCTGACCGAGAACGGCATCGGTGCGGCGCAGACGCCGGCCTTCCAGACCATCATCGACATTGCCCCGATTGCCGCGCCTGCCAACGCTGGTAGCGCGCTTGAGGGGGTCTACAGCTATTTCAACGCCTACCAGACGCAGATGGTGATGCAGTTGACTGCTGGTGAGGGCGGTCAGGCGCTGCCGATGGCAGCCCGGTACGCAGCTGGGTTAATCAGCAGTACGGGGTTTCCATCGATGTCCTCGGCCTGGCGCAGATCAGCCCGGCGGCTGGGCAGCAGGTGGCCGTGCTTGGCGCCAATCACCCCAGCTACATCTGGTATGCCGCTGACCCGGAAAACTATAACGGTGACGAGCAGAAAGCCGATGCTGCCGGTCTCAAGGTCATGGGGCAGGATCTCAGCGCCGCCTGTTGGCAGGCGCGTATGGGCGAACAACCCAATCAGGACGCGAGCCCGGTGCTGAGTGCCTGCAGCGAGAAATGGCAGGTCACTGACAAGCTGCAAACCTGCGAGCTGTTCTACACCTCGGTGCGCAACCTGACGGAAGAGGCTGCACAGGCCAAGTGCACCCCGGCGAGTAGCTAAGTGCCGCGTTCACAGACCACCGTTGTGGGTTGTGAACGCGCTTGGCTTAAGGAATAGCCGGTGTTTGATTGCCAGCTGTAGTCTCTGAAACCCCAGGTGCTGCAGCTGGAGCCTGGTCTTGCGCGGCCAGGTAGGCCTGCAGCTTGGCCATCTGATCGTTCTTCAACTGGATCAGGCGCTGCAGTTTGTCGAGTTGGCTTTGCAGGTCGGCAATACGGCTTTTCAGCTCAGCATTTTCACGATTGGTCGAATCGAGGCTTTCCTGGGTTACTGCCAGCTGATCAAGCAGGGCCTTGTTGCCTGCGCTGCCTTTGTCACTGCCGGCGCCCGCCTTGTCGCTGCCTTCGGCAACCAGTTTCAGGTTATCGCGGCGTTCAATTGTGGCTGGCGTAGCGGCTGCGCTATTACGCTTGCTGGCATCCAGCTGGCGGGCGCTGGCAGCAACACTGCGCGCTTCACGCCAGGCCGCAGTCTGCTGGTTAACCTGAGCAATGGCGGCGCTTTGCGTGCGGCTGTTGATTTGTTGTGCATCGGGCAGGCGCAGCACCTGGCCGCTTTTCATGCGGTTGATGTTGTTATCGATAAAGGCCTGCGGATTCAGCTCCTGGATCGCCAGCATGGCCTGATGCACGCTGCCGTCACCCCGCACACGGTTGGCAATGTCCCAGAGGTTGTCGTTGGCTGTGGTCTTGTACTCATTGCCTGCCTGCGCTGTGGCAGCAGTGCTGGAGGATGCTGGCTGAGTTGCAGTAATTGCCGGGCGCGCTGCAGGCGGCTGTGCCCGTGCTGGAGAAGAGGCTGCGGTCACCGGCTGTTGCACTGCGGCAGGGATAACGCTTTGCGCGGTGTAGAGCGGTGGGTCCAGCAGCAGGGTGTATTCGCGTTGCAGGCGGCCGTTCGGCCAGAGCACCTGTACCAGGAAGTTCAGGTACGGCTCGCGCATCGGCTTACTCGAGGTCACCCGGATAACGCCCTTGCCATTGGCTTTGAGCATCGGGGTGAACTTCAGGTCGGTCAGGAAGAACTGACGATCAATCCCGGCCTTGTTAAATGCTTCTGGGGACGCCAGGGTCGGGATCACTTCATTGGCATCCAGGCCACGGCTTTCCAGTAGCTCGATCTCAGCTACCAATGGCTGATTAAGTTCTGACTGCAGCGTTACTTCGCCCAGCCCTAGCGCGTGCGCCATGCCGGATGACAGCGCCGAAGCCGCTGCGATTGCCAGCACCAGTTTACGAACCCGAGCCATAGCGTTATCCCTTGTTTTATCTGTTTCTTGACCCGCAAGAGGGTCGTGAGCGTTGTTGCCACCGGCCCGCAGAGGTGAGCGCACTCGGCAATCAACTCAACCAGTATTGGCAGCTGCGAAAGACGTGGGATTTTATTGAGTCGCGCCGATTAATTGTGTTGATCAGCTTGCAAATCTCTCAAGGTTCTTGCTTGGAACTGCGCTCAATAGCGTCCATTCGTCGGGTATGCAGCATCCGCACGCTCATTTGCATGGGCGTGGGTACTGAGCTGGATAGATACGCTGTCGTGCCGTCAGGTGTTCTGGCAGCCCTAGGCTTGTGGCTTAGCTGGTTTGCGCGTCTTTGCGGCATTGCGCCTGCAGGGCGCCCCAGCCTTCGGCGCCGAGGTCTTCCAGGGTCTGGATATTGGCTTCGAAGATCGCCTCCGGGTCGGGGAAGGCGGCCACGGCGCGATCGATGCTGGCTTCGCGGAGGATATGCAGGGTCGGGTAGGGCGAGCGGTTGGTGGCGTTGCTGAGATCATTGACGCCGGTGTCGGCAAACTGGAACTGCGGGTGGAAGCTGGCCACTTGCAGGATGCCGGCATAGCCGAGGTCGTCTAGGGTGTCATCGACCACGGCGAGAAAATCATTGAAGTCGAGAAAGTCGCTAAGGGCTGCGGGGTGAATCAACAGGGTGGTGTCAGTTTCGCTTGGCTCGCAGTTGGCGAGCGCGTGCAGCTCGTCGATCAAGGCGCTGAGTAGCTCTTCCGGCTCGGCGCTGGCGCACACCTTATAGCGTACTTGCCCTTTGACCTGCACGGCCTTGGCGAACGGGCAGAGGTTTAAGCCGATCACGGCGCGATCAACCCAGGCGCGGGTTTCGGCAATGGCGTGGGCGGCGCTTGGGGTGGCGGTGCTGGACATAGGGCAATACTCGGGCTGGCGTGGTGTGAAGTTTAGCGTCAATAACTGCGTGCAGGCTCTTGGGGTTGAGGCTTAACCGCTGTTGCTTTGCGGGTTGCCGGCGCGGCGTAGCGGGCTGCAACGGCTGGGGTCGATGGCACCGACATAGGGGTTGCCGTGGCCCATCACGCAGCCGACCTGCTGATTGCGCCAGCGCTCCCACTCGCTGATCGGGTATTGGCGGCTCCAGGCTTCGTAGGTGCGGCGGTCGATTTTGGACAGTCGCAGTTGGTAACGCTCGGCCATATACAGATAGATGCGCGCTGCTGCCACGCGCGTATGGGCCGGCGGCATGGCGGTTTTCGCCT
Source organism: Pseudomonas anguilliseptica (assembly GCF_900105355.1). Lineage (NCBI taxonomy): Bacteria > Pseudomonadati > Pseudomonadota > Gammaproteobacteria > Pseudomonadales > Pseudomonadaceae > Pseudomonas > Pseudomonas anguilliseptica. The sequence continues at coordinate 553,106 of NZ_FNSC01000001.1, read as the reverse complement.
TGAAGTTGACCACCATCGGGCAGCTTCCGTACTGCGTGGGTTTGTCGCTGAGCATGCCGAGGGCGTAGTTGGAGCGGTCGCCGTTTACCTCGCCGATGCTCGGCACCAGGTTGTGCAGGTCGGCTTCGGCGGCCTTGAACGTGGCGTCTGTGCGGGTGCAGTTCTTGCGTCCACCGTTCTGCCAGCACTGACGCTGATGGCCGATCACCCAGGCTGGCACCACATGTTCCCACTCCAGACGTTGGGCACGGCGCAGCTGTTTGCGCGGGCTGTAGCCACAGCTGTTGAGGTCGACCCGGTTTCCGTTATAGGCGCATTGGCAATAGAAGGTGCTGGGGCGTTCGGCATATAACCGCCAGGCAATTTTTTTCGCGGCGTTGAAGGTTTTCGGGGCGTCAGCGAAGGCGGGCAAAGTAATTAACAGGCAAAGCAGGACAAACAGACGCAGCATGGGGCACTCGGCAGCCAAAAAGCTGCGGATCATACCGCTTAAAGCGCTCTGCGACGGGCCTTTTGGCGATGTACTGATAAGTGGTTGGAAATTTTTTGCGTCTCAGGCGGTCTGTTGGCAGTCCACCTGAGCTTATGCAGCTAGGTGCTTGATTGTGCTGAAAGTCATGTATTCGGGGAGGAAAACTGGCCAATCTGGATTTTGTTGCTAGCGTTACCCCATCACACCGCAGCGGACGACCTCCCCTGATGAGTACTGTGCAGCGTTGGCAATGGCTAAGAACTGGGCCCGTCTGGTCGGGCAGCAATGCTGTGGCAATGCGCCTGCCGCTGCTGATTTTGCTGTTGTTGGCGGTCAGTGGCTGCTCAACCCGGCAGGATCATCAGACCATCGTCAGTAACCGCAGCCCGATCAAGCCCACCGAGTTCTTCCAGAGCCATGCCGACCGTATGGCTACCCTGGGCATGCGTAACAACCTCAACAGCCTCTACCGCCTGATGGACAAGTTGTACCTGCGCAACCCGCGTGAATGGCGGAAAACCGGCCTGGCTGATGTGGAATCCGCCAAGCGCGCGGTACACCGTGCCATCGAGTTGGACCAACCGTTGCCGCAACTGGGCGGGCGTACCGATGTTGCGGCGCTGAGTTATGCACTGAGTGCCGAGTACCAGGGCGATCGCGTGGGCGCGTTTATCTATTCGCTGGCGAGCATGCTGATCACTGCCCATGGCGGGCGCACCGAGTACTACCTGAGCGACACGCTGGACCCGCAGTTTATCCATAACGCCGCACGTAATTTCGAAAAGGCCAGCTGGATGCTCGCCCAGCGTACGGATGCCGGCGGCAAGCCCTGGCTATTGTCCAACGAGATTTCCGCCAAGGGGCATAACCTCAGCTATGCCGTGGAGTTCGGCAAGATAGTCGCGCGTCTGGATCTGCTCACCGATGTGCTGGATGAGCGCTATCGGCGCATGGGCGTGAGTTATGCCCAAGGGTTGTTGTTTATGAACTTCCTACCGGTGCAGTAAGGCCGTCTTCGTCCTTTCTCAGTAGCTTTCTTCCAAGCGTTTATTGCTCTGCGCATTGGCCGCTTCGATCTGCTGTTTCAGCTGCTCGGTCTGCTGCTGCAGTTGTGCCGCCTGCTCAGCTTGCAGGCTGGCGGTTGCGGCGGTTTCACCGAGGCCGCAGGCGCTCAGGGCTAGGGTGGTCGAGAGCAGTAATAACGCAAGGGCGACGTGCATGCTGGCTCCTAGGCAAATAGATACAAGACGCGGCTTAGTGCCAGCGTTTGTGAATGCTGTCCAAGGTGCCAGCCTGTCTTAAACGCTCTAGCGCAGCCGAGAACTGTTTGGCACGGGCGCTATCACCCTTGGCGAAGGCCACGTAGCGCGGCATTTCCACCAATGGTTTGGGCAGAATGCGCACGCTTTGCTCGGCGCGTTGCTCGCGCACGAAGTACATCAACTGCGCCCGGTCGCCAACTATCATATTGATACGCCCGGCCAACAGCATCGACACCAGTTGGCGCGGGTTCTGCGCGCTGGTATCGCGTGACAGGTCCGCCTTATCAAATTCCGATTGGTAGGCGTAGCCGCGCACCTGGCCAATGGTATAAGGCGACAGGTCATCGAGTTCGATCCACTCGCTGAGGGTGATTTTGTCTGAGGTCATAAAGACCGTGGAACCGGTACGAATCGGTCCGACCAACTCATACTGTTGCATGCGCTCAGGGGTGCCGGCGAACACAAAGGCCATGGCCACTTCCCTGCGATCAATCATCCGCTTGACCCGCTCCCAGGGGTACAGGCGCAGGCTGTAAGGGGGCTTGGCTTCCTGCAGCACCGCCTCCACCAGCTCGACATCCAGTCCACGCGGCTGGTCGTCATCAATGGTGACAAAACTGTAGGGCGCAAACTGCTCATCGCCGACCACCTTCCATGGTTCGGCCTGTACAGCCCAGGGCAGTAGCAACATCAGACACAGCGCAACAGTACGCATAAGATCCTCCAGGCTGGCGCCTCGAACGAGCGATTTGCTCTGTATTGATGCTAGCTAATGAAAAAAGCCCCGGCAGCTGACCGGGGCTTTTTTTATTAGAGGCTGACTCAGACTTTGCGCACGAACTCGGATTTCAGCTTCATCGCGCCAATGCCGTCGATTTTGCAGTCGATGTCGTGGTCGCCGTCGCACAGGCGGATGCCCTTGACCTTGGTGCCGACCTTGACCACCAGGGATGAGCCTTTGACTTTCAGGTCCTTGATCACAGTGACGGTGTCGCCGTCCTGCAGCACGTTGCCCACCGAATCCTTGATCACCTTGGCGTCATCTGCCGCGTCGCTCGCGTCAGTGCTCGACCATTCGTGGGCGCACTCCGGGCAGACCAGCTGGGCGCCGTCTTCGTAGGTGTACTCGGAATTGCATTTGGGGCAGGGCGGCAACGTGCTCACGGCGGGTCCTTGATAGGTCGATAGGAAAAGGCCGCATATTGTATAGGGTTTTATCGCGCTGCACCGGGCGCTGGCAGTTGTGGCCAATTCAGCGTGCCGCGGTCATTGAAACGCCAGGTGCCGAACAGACCGTTGGCCAGTTTGCCGCGTAGTTCATAAGGCAGGCCCTGGCCGTCCTGGTAGCCGGCCATGCCCCAGGCCTGACGCAGTGCAGCGTAGGCAGAAAGGCTGACGGGAATGCGCAGAATGCTTTCGCCATAACGTGGCACTTGCCCACGTTGGTCACTGACGCCACTTAGCAGCGGCTGCTGGTTAACCTGCAACCCCAGATCCACGCCGTTGAAATCGATGGCTCGGTCATTGGGATTCTGTACCCGCAGTTTGATCGCGAAGCGCGCTTCCAGGCCTTCGCCAGGCAGAGGTTCGATACCGACCAGTTCGATGCGCAATGGGTCGTGTGGGGTCAGGGTGCTGCACGCAGCCAGGGTGAGCAGCAGGCTGGCAAGCAGCGCGCGGGCAAGTGTGCGGTGAAGGGCGTTGGGCGTGCTGGGTTTCCACTGCTGAGTAATCACAGAGTAGAAGACCCTGATACTGAGGCAATTACGCCGCAGCTGGGCAAGTTAGCGCGAGAAAGGGTGTTGCGGGAGATGCCCGCCAGCCTGTAATCACTGGCGCTGGCGGGTTTTCAGCGGAATATCAGAAGTGTGCTTTTACCAGCAGGCTGGCGGTGTTCTGATCCGTCGCGCCGACGAAGTTGTCGCTGACAAAACCGCTGTCTTCGATGCCGTACTTGTCCTTCCAGTAGTCATATTCGATGCCGACATACAGTTGCTTCTCACCCCAGCTCATGGCCTTGCCCAGGTCGTACTTGATCTGTGGGTTGAAGTGCAGGTTGGCGTGGTAGCTCTTGTCGTTGTCCACCACCCAGTCCATAAAGCCGTCGATCACGATATCGGATTTGCCCACCGGGATGGTGTAGCTCCACACCGGGGTGATCTGCCAGACGTTGTCGCCGTCGCGCTTGCCATCGGTGGTGCGGTTGTAGAAATTCAGTGAGAAGTAGTCGAAGCCGGGGATCGCCAGGTCAAAGCCTGGGCCGATCAGGTAGGACTCGACATCGTCTTCACCGAATTCATGGGTGGTGGCCAGCAGCACGTCTTTGATCGGGCCGAACTCCAGCGTGCTGTTGAACAGCTTGCCGAACGACAGGCGCGGGGAGAATTCACCATAGAAGGTGTGGCCGTCGCCTGCGCCGTTGGTGGCGTCGGTGTTGTACTTGATGGTGTCGACGAAGAAGAACAGGTCGCCGATAGCCCAGCCGCTGGCGTGCTCGAAGGTGATGGTCTGCTGGATTTCCGGGTCGATCTTGTAATCCTGGCCGTACAGGTAGGTCAGGCTGTTGTTCTGCCAGTGCAGCAGGTCGCCCGCTACGGCCTGGCCGCCCGCCAGCAGCCCGCCCGCCAGGACCAGAGAGGAAAGAGTACGGTTCATCGAGTGGTGCTCCCCAAAGTGCTGAATTATGGTTTTAAACCTGTCTGAGTGGTCAGGCTGTCGGAGCTTGAGCAAGAACAAGGCCAAGTTCTGCATATGGCCACGGCACCGCCACTAGAGCGCTGCGGGCGCGCACTCTAGTGCTTTCCAGGGGAATGTAAATACGCGGTATGCACTGATAACTGACCGGTTGGACAGATTCAGCCTTAAGTTGGTGCGCCTGCTAGCTTTGTCGCGGCGTGGTGCTGATGGTGCGTTTGATCGGCTTGCGCGGTGGTTGTTTAGGCAGGCGTAAGTCAGTGCTCGTCAGCTACCGGTTCCAGGCTCTGCAGCACCACCTGCTCGAGCGAGTTGCTGAGTTCAGGCTGTGTGCCGGCCAGCTGACCGAGCAACTGCCACTGTTGGTCCAGCTCACTGTTGATTGCCAGCATTCGCTCGATCATCTTGTGCGCGGTGGCGTTTACCGCGCTGTCCTGGGTGTTGAGCAGTTCAAACGACATGGCGGTGATTGCGGCTGTCAGGTGGGTGAGGGTGCGCGTGGACAAGCTGAGCAACTCGGTCAATTGCGCTTCCTTGGCAGTCATGGTCATCTCCTTGTGAATCCTGTCTTGAGCTTAGCGCGACATTGTGTCGCCCGGCTATCCGCTCCGTCGCCTGAGTCCTGCCGTCGGGCTCTGTGCTCTATCTGTTTATCGCCTAGTGCCCGGTTGCGCTGACTGTCTGTGCACTCCGTCGGCCACTGCGCGGACAGTGGCCTGTTGTGCTTTGCTCAGTTAAGGCGTGAATAAAAGCCATAGTGCAACCTTGTGTGCGTTTGGGTTGTACCTGTCGTCGGATGCTCTGCGGTTTTTTAAAACGGGCGTTTTTCTGGTGCGGCAGGTGCTTTTTGCTAGAGCCTTGCCAGTACTGGGTTTGCGTGAATAGATAGCCGAATTACGGGCTGTTAGATGGCATGGGTGACCTTGGATTTGTTTGGTTGCACCTAGTTGCACCTAGTTGCACCTTGCGCCTTCTGAGGTTTAATCTCTCGCCAGATTTTTGTGCCCCGCGACCCATGGCGGCCACCCCATCGGGGCCGTTGCGGGCGACGTCAGAAATTGCTCCCGGCGCTTAGTTGCCGTGCTCCAGCTCATAACAGGACAAACCAATGGCCACCACTACCCTTGGCGTAAAGCTCGATGATGCAACCCGTGATCGCCTCAAGCAGGCTGCGCAGTCGATTGACCGCACGCCGCACTGGCTGATCAAGCAGGCGATCTTCAATTACCTGGAGCAGATCGAGGGTGGTCTGACCCCGGCCGAGCACTCCGGCCTGGCCGCTGTGGCGGGCGAAGAGGTGGTGGAAAACCTGACCGAGCAAGGCCTGCAGGTGTTCCTCGACTTCGCCGAAAGCATCCTTCCGCAATCGGTGCTGCGTGCGGCGATTACTGGTGCTTATCGTCGTCCGGAAACCGAAGCGGTGCCGATGCTGCTGGAGCAGGCGCGTCTGCCCAAGGATATGGCCGAGGCGAGCAACAAGCTGGCCATGGGCATTGCCGAGAAGCTGCGCAACCAGAAGAACGCTGGCGGCCGTCAGGGCCTGGTGCAGGGTTTGCTGCAGGAGTTCTCGCTGTCCTCGCAGGAAGGTGTGGCGCTGATGTGCCTGGCCGAAGCGCTGCTGCGTATCCCGGACAAGGCCACCCGTGACGCACTGATCCGCGACAAGATCAGCAACGGCAACTGGAGCCAGCACCTGGGTAACAGCCCGTCGATGTTCGTCAACGCCGCCTCCTGGGGCCTGTTGATCACCGGCAAACTGGTGGCCACGCACAACGAAGCCGGTCTGGTGACTTCGCTCAACCGCATTATCGGCAAGGGCGGCGAGCCGCTGATCCGCAAGGGCGTGGACATGTCCATGCGTCTGATGGGTGAGCAGTTTGTCACCGGCGAGACCATCGCCGAAGCCCTGGCCAATGCCACCAATATGGAAAGCAAAGGCTTCCGTTACTCCTACGACATGCTCGGTGAAGCCGCGCTGACCGATGAAGACGCCAAGCGTTACCTGGCATCCTACGAGCAGGCCATCCATGCCATCGGCAAGGCCTCGCACGGCCGTGGCATCTACGAAGGTCCGGGTATTTCGATCAAGCTCTCCGCCCTGCATCCGCGCTACAGCCGCGCCCAGTACGAGCGGGTGATGGACGAGCTGTACCCGATCCTGCTGAGCCTGACCAAGCTGGCCAAGCAGTACGACATCGGCCTGAACATCGATGCCGAAGAAGCCGACCGTCTGGAAATCTCCCTCGATCTGCTGGAGCGTCTGTGCTTCGACCCGGCCCTGACCGGCTGGAACGGTATCGGCTTTGTCATTCAGGCCTACCAGAAGCGCTGCCCATATGTAATCGACTACGTCATCGACCTGGCCAAGCGCAGCCGTCACCGTCTGATGATTCGCCTGGTAAAAGGCGCCTACTGGGACAGCGAGATCAAGCGCGCCCAGGTCGAAGGCCTGGAAGGCTACCCGGTCTACACCCGTAAGCCGTACACCGATATTTCCTACATCGCCTGCGCGCGCAAGCTGCTGTCCGTGCCGGAGGCGATCTACCCGCAGTTCGCCACGCACAACGCCCACTCGCTGTCGGCCATTTACCAGCTGGCTGGGCAGAACTACTACCCCGGTCAGTACGAGTTCCAGTGCTTGCACGGCATGGGTGAGCCGCTGTACGAGCAGGTGGTGGGCAAGGTCGCCGATGGCAAGCTGAACCGTCCGTGCCGCATCTACGCACCGGTGGGCAGCCATGAAACCCTGCTGGCTTACCTGGTGCGTCGTCTGCTGGAAAACGGCGCGAACACCTCGTTCGTCAACCGCATCGCCGACCACAGCATCTCGATCAAGGATCTGGTGCTCGACCCCGTGCAGCAGATCGAGCAGATGGCCACCCAGGAAGGCGGCCTCGGTCTGCCGCACCCGCGTATTGCTCTGCCGCGCGCCCTGTATGGCGAGGCACGGGTCAACTCCGAAGGCATCGACCTGGCCAACGAACACCGCCTGGGTTCGCTGTCTTCGGCGCTGCTGAGCAGCACCAACAGCGCTTACAAGGCCATGCCGCTGCTCGGCTGCGACACCCCTGAGCTGAGCGAAGCGCAGCCGGTACGCAACCCGGCGGATCACCGCGACATCGTTGGCCATGTGCATGAGGCCAGCGAGCAGGATGTGCGCAACGCCGTGCTTTGTGCGGTGTCCAGCGGGCAGATCTGGCAGTCGACCCTGCCGGCCGAACGCGCCGCCGTGCTGGATCGCGCCGCCGACCAGATGGAAGCGGAAATGCAGCAGCTGATGGGTCTGCTGGTGCGTGAATCCGGCAAGACCTTCGCCAACGCCATTGCCGAAGTGCGTGAGGCAGTGGACTTCCTGCGCTACTACGCGGCGCAGGCGCGCAATCATTTCAGCAATGACAGCCATCGCCCGCTGGGCCCGGTGGTGTGCATCAGCCCGTGGAACTTCCCGCTGGCGATCTTCAGTGGTCAGGTTGCCGCCGCGCTGGCTGCCGGTAACACCGTGTTGGCCAAGCCGGCCGAGCAGACTCCGCTGATCGCTGCGCAAGCCGTGCGCATTCTGCTGGATGCCGGTGTACCGAGCGGTGCTGTGCAACTGCTGCCCGGTCGTGGCGAAACCGTCGGAGCCGGCCTGATCGGCAATGAGCGGGTGCGTGGTGTGATGTTCACCGGCTCCACCGAAGTGGCCGGCATCATCCAGCGCAACCTCGCCGGTCGCCTGGATGCCCAGGGCCGCACCATCCCGCTGATCGCCGAAACCGGCGGCCTCAACAGCATGATCGTCGACTCCTCGGCGTTGACCGAGCAGGTGGTGGTCGATGTGGTGGCTTCGGCCTTCGACAGCGCCGGCCAGCGTTGCTCGGCCCTGCGCGTACTGTGCGTGCAGGAAGACGTGGCGGATCGGGTGATCAACATGCTCAAGGGCGCCATGGCCGAATACAGCCTGGGCAACCCGGAGCGTTTGAGCACCGACATCGGCCCGGTGATCGACGCGGAAGCCAAGGGCAATATCGACCAGCACATCGAGAAGATGCGCGAGAAGGGTCGCAAGGTATTCCAGACTGCCCGTGCCGTGGGTGACGACATCAAACGTGGCACTTTTGTGCTGCCGACGTTGATTGAACTGGACAGCTTCGATGAGATGCAGCGCGAGATTTTCGGCCCGGTGCTGCACGTAGTGCGCTACCCGCGTGCTGACCTGGGCAAGTTGCTGCAGCAGATCAACGACAGCGGTTACGGCCTGACCCTCGGTGTGCACACGCGCATCGACGAAACCATCGCCCAGGTGGTTAACACCGCCAAGGTCGGCAACCTGTATGTGAACCGCAATATGGTCGGTGCGGTGGTTGGCGTGCAGCCGTTCGGCGGCGAAGGCCTGTCCGGTACCGGCCCGAAAGCCGGTGGCCCGCTGTATATGTATCGCCTGCTGGCGACCCGTCCGCAGGACGCAGTGGCCAAGCAGCTGCAGCAGGAAAGTGGCGAAATCCAGCGTCCGGCGGAGCAGGCCAAAGTGATCAAGGCCCTGCAAGACTGGGCGGCCAAGCATGAGCCGAGCCTGAGCGCACTAAGCGCGCAGTATGTCGAGCTGGCGCAGAGCGGCACCGTGCAGATGCTCAACGGCCCAACCGGTGAGCGCAACAGCTACAGCCTGCTGCCGCGTGAGCATGTGCTGTGTCTGGCGGATGAGCGCAGTGATCTGCTGGTGCAGTTGGCAGCGGCTTTGGCCGTGGGTTGCCAGGTGCTGTGGCAGGAAGGCGAGCTGAGCCGCGAGCTGTTTGCCGCGCTGCCCAAGGCCGTGCAGCAACGCATCACCGTGCTTAGCCAGTGGAGCGAAAGCGACACTACGTTCGACGCCATCCTGCATCACGGTGACTCCGATCAGCTGCGCGAAGTCTGCCAATTGGCGGCTCAGCGTCCTGGCGCAATCATCGGTGTGCATGGTCTGCACAAAGGCGAGGCGGACATTCCGCTGGAGCGTCTGCTGATCGAGCACGCCCTGAGCATCAACACCGCCGCAGCGGGCGGCAACGCCAGCCTGATGACCATCGGCTGACAGGTTCTACGAGCATCCCACTTCGACTGGTTCGCCGGCCGGGGTGGTTGGCAACACCGGCTCCACCCCCAGGCACCTTGCCCAGGTGCCTGGTGCTGCACTGCAGCGCCCGTCGTACATCCAGCAACGGAGGGTTACCCACCCGGTACGATGAGTTTCTTCCCCTCTGGCATTTCGATGCGCTGCGCTCGCCTACCCGGCGGCGCAGGAACGGAGCTACCCGCTCCGTTCCACATCGGCCGCCCGCCATACTCCCCACTCGAAATCAGGCGCGAATCCAGCGCTGTCGACTCCAGCTGCTCAGCGCATCGACACCCAATACCAGCAGCAACATGGCGATTATCACCGTACTGGCTTGGGCTTCCTGAAACAGGCTGAGGCTGACATAGAGCATCTGCCCCAGGCCGCCGGCGCCGACGAAACCGAGCACGCTGGCCATGCGAATATTGTTTTCCCAGCGGTACAGGCAGTAGGCCAACAGTTGCGGCCACAGGTTGGGCAGGGTGCCGTAGCAGAACGCCGCGACCTGACTGCCGCCCTGCAGGCGAATGGCTTCGGCGGGTGCTGTGGGGGTGTTTTCCAGCGCTTCGGCAAACAGCCGGCCGAGTACCCCGGCGGTATGCAGGGCCAGGGCCAGGGTGCCGGCATTCGGCCCCAGCCCTGCGGCCAGCACCATCAGCGCGGCCCAGACCAGTTCGGGAGTCGCCCGCAGGGCATTCAGCAGCAAGCGCGCGGCGCTCTGCAGCGGCCAGCCGAAACGTCCGGCGGCGGGCAAGGCCAGCAACAGGCCGAACACTGCCGCCAGCAAGGTGCCGATGGCTGACATGGCCAGGGTTTCCAGAGCGCCACGGCAGATGGCCGCCAGGTGCTCGGCGCTCAGGTCGGGGCTGAGAAAACGCCGCACGTAGCCGGCCATCTGGCCCAGGCTGTCGCCGCCGGTCAGGGCGCCCAGGTCGATGCCCAGGTAGACGAACGAGGCGACCACCGCCGCACCGATGCCGAGCAGCAGCACCAGGTTGATCAGCCGGCTCATGCCAGCCTCCCGCGCAGCAGGCGGCTGAGCTGGTCGGCCAGCAGCACCAGGAGGAGGAAGGTCAGCAGCATGCTGGCCACCTCACCGCCGGCGAACATGCGCAGCGACAGGTCGATCTGCTGGCCCAGGCCGCCGGCGCCGACGAAGCCCATCACCACCGAGGCGCGGATCGCGCATTCCCAGCGGTACACCGTGTAGGAGGTCAGCTCGGCCGCGGCATTTGGCAGGATGCCGTAGGCGAACGCCGCCAGCCGGCTGCTGCCGGCCTGGAGCAGGGCGTGGGCCGGGCGCTGGTCGACCGACTCGAAGATTTCCGCATAGACCTTGCCGAGCATGCCGCTGTAGGTAATGGCGATCGCCAGTACTCCGGCGGTGGGGCCGAGGCCGACGGCGCGGACGAACAGCAGCGCCCAGACGATTTCCGGCACGCTGCGCAGGAAGATCAGCAGGCCGCGCACCGGCCAACGCAGCAGTTGCGCCAGTGGCTTCGGCCGACCACCACAGGACGCGGCGGACAGCGAAAGAGCGCGGCTGGCCAGCAGACTGGCTGGTATAGCCAGTAGCAGCGCCAGGGCCATGCCGGCGGTGGCGATGGCTAGGGTCTGCAGGGTGGCGTCGAGCAGTAACTGCAGAAAGTCCGTGCCATGGGTTGGCGGCCAGAAGGCGGCGACGAAGCGGCCCATCTCGCTCTGGCTGTCAGCTTGCAACAGCACGCCCAGATTCAGCTCGCTGAGCTGGATACCCGGCCACAGCAGCGCCAGCGCCAGCAGGGTGAGCAGCAGGCGGGGTAGGGCGGCCGGGTCGCGGGTGTCGCGGTTTAGCATCGCGGAATCTGCAGGCTCAGGGTCACGCTGGGCACGGGCGGCGAGAGCAGTTGCTCATTGGCATACAGGGCGTCGAGCTGCGCCTGATCGACCTCGTCGGCAGGGCGGTCGAAGAGAATCCGCCCGTCGCGCAGGCCGATGATGCGCGGGAAGTGCGCCAGGGCCAGTTCCACCGCATGCAGGCTGGCGACCAGGGTCACGCCATGCTGCTCGGCATGCCGACACAATACGTTGAGGGTGTGTTCGGCCAGCACCGGGTCCATGGCTGACACCGGCTCGTCGGCCAGCAGCAGTTCTGGCGCCTGGTACAGCACGCGGGCGATGCCGACGCGCTGCAGCTGACCTCCGGAAAGCTGCTGGCACTGGGCAAACAGCTTGTCGGCCAGGTCCAGCTTGGCCAGCTCACGGCGTGCACCGGGGATATCCAGCGGGTGCAGCAGATTCAGCAGGCTCTTGCCCAGGCTCCATTGGCCAAGCTTGCCAGCCAGCACTGCAGTGATCACCCGTTGGCGTGCCGGCAGTGGCGGCGCTTGGTGTACCAGGCCGATGCGCGCACGCAAGCGCTGACGCTGGCGGCTGGACAGTTGCCACGGCTGCTCGCCGAGCACCTGCAGTTCGCCTCCACTGGGTTGCAGCGCAGTGGCCAGCAGGTTGAGCAGGCTCGACTTGCCGGCCCCGGACGGGCCGATGATGGCGACGCGCTCACCTGCGGCGATTTGCAAATCCACGCCGCTCAGGGCGTGGACTCCGTTGCCGTGGCTGAGGCTGGCGCCGGACAGGCGCAGGGTCATTTCAGCAGGTCAGCGGCGCGCGCAGCGTCCTCGATGCCCTTGTAGTTCTCAGGCGAGGTTTCGATAAAGCGGCTGGCGGCCTGCAGATCGAGAATCGCCTTGTGCGCAGGAACGGCCGGGTCGAGGGCGAGGAAAGCGGCTTTGATCTTCTCGGCCAGGGCCGGGTCGAGGCTGCCACGCACGGTCCAGTTGTAGTCGTAGTAAGTCGGGGTTGTGGCGAACACCTTGACCTTGTTGCTATCGACCTTGCCGCTGGCAACCAGCTTGTCCCACACACTGGCGTTGAGCACGCCACCATCGACCTTGCCGGCCTGCACCCAGGCAGCAGTAGCGTCATGCGCGCCAGAGTAGCCAACACGGCTGAAGTGGCTTTCCGGCTTGATACCGTCCTGCAGCATGAAATAGCGCGGCATCAGGCTGCCGGAGGTGGACGATACCGAGCCGAAGGCAAAGGTCTTGCCCTTGAGGTCGGCCAGGGAGGTCACATCCGGGTTGGCGGTGATGAACTTGCTGGTGAACTGGGCATCCTGCTCGCGCTGTACCAGGGGCATGGCGTTGCCGGTCTTCAGGCGCACTTGCACGAAGGTGAAACCGCCGAGCCAGGCCAGGTCCAGGCGGTCGGTGGCCAGTGCTTCGACCACGGCGGGGTAGTCGGCGACCGGGGTGAACTCGACCTTCATGCCCAGTTGCTGTTCCAGGTAGGCGCCCAACGGTTTGAATTTGCGCAGCAGTTCGGTCGGTGCTTCGTCCGGAATGGCACTGACGCGGAGCACTTCGGTGGCATGGGTCAGGCTGGCAGACAGGGAAAGGGCAAAGCCGGCGGCGAGCGCCAGGGTACGTTTGAGCATGAAAATTCTCCGGTTCAATAGCGGAAAAGGTTCGAAATGACAGGCCACGAGAACAAGTGGGCTGCGCGTAGTCAGGGTAGTCGACGTGGCGCGATTATATGGGGCGCCGTGTTAAAGGCCAGCTTTGCTAGAATCCGCGCCTGTTTCCGATTTGCCGAGAGCCTGACCGATGAGCGAGCCGATCCGTTTGACCCAGTACAGCCACGGTGCCGGCTGCGGCTGCAAGATTTCGCCCAAGGTGCTGGAGGTGATTCTCGCCGGCAGCGGCGCACAGAACCTTGACCCCAAGCTGTGGGTGGGCAATGCCTCGCGTGATGATGCGGCGGTGTATGCCCTGGACGACGAGCGCGGGGTGGTGTCGACCACCGACTTCTTTATGCCGATTGTCGATGATCCCTATGACTTCGGTCGCATCGCTGCCACCAACGCGATCAGCGATATCTACGCCATGGGCGGCGATCCGCTGATGGCCATCGCCATCCTCGGCTGGCCGGTCAACCTGCTGCCGCCGGAAGTGGCTCGTGAAGTGATTCGTGGCGGCCGCGCTGTGTGCGACGAGGCCGGCATCCCGCTGGCCGGCGGGCATTCCATCGACGCCCCGGAGCCGATCTTCGGCCTGGCCGTCACCGGCGTGGTCAACAAGCAGCACATGAAGCGCAACGACAGCGCCACAGCCGGCTGCAAGTTGTACCTGAGCAAGCCGTTGGGCATCGGCATCCTCACCACCGCCGAGAAGAAGGCCAAGCTGCGTCCCGAGGATGTCGGCCTGGCGCGCGACTGGATGTGCACCCTGAACAAACCCGGTTCGCGCTTCGGCAAGTTGGCCGGGGTTACGGCGATGACCGACGTCACCGGCTTCGGCCTACTCGGTCATTTGGTGGAGATGGCCGATGGTGCCAATCTCACTGCCCAGCTCGACTACGCCGCCGTGCCGCGCCTGCCGGGGGTCGACTACTACCTGGCCGAGGGCTGCGTGCCGGGCGGCACCCTACGCAACTTCGACAGCTACGGCGAGAAGATTGCGCCCATCAGCGACGCACAGCGTGACCTGCTGTGCGATCCGCAGACCAGCGGCGGCCTGCTGGTTGCGGTCACCCCTGAGGGCGAAGCAGAATTTCTCGCCGTGGCCGCCGAGCTGGGCCTGAACCTGGCACCCATCGGCCGTTTGGCCCCGCGACAGCGCTACGCGGTAGAGGTGCTCTGATGCGCGACAACACCGCCGACTACCGCGACATCTTCCTCAATGATCTGCCGATGATGGACGCCCGCGCGCCCGTCGAGTTCAGCAAGGGCGCCTTCCCCGGAGTGCTCAACCTGCCGCTGATGGATGACAGCGAGCGCCAGCGTGTCGGCACCTGCTACAAGCAGCATGGCCAGGACGCCGCCATCGCGCTCGGCCACCAACTGGTCAGCGGACAGGTCAAGGCCGAGCGGGTCGCGGCCTGGGCGGCGTTCGCCAAGGCCAATCCGCACGGCTATCTGTACTGCTTTCGCGGCGGTCTGCGTTCGCAGATCACTCAGCAATGGCTGGCCGAAGCCGGTATCGACTATCCTCGGGTAATCGGTGGCTACAAGGCGATGCGCACCTTTTTGCTGGAAACCACCCAGCAAGCCGTGGCCGAGTGCGATTTCGTTATCCTCGGCGGCCTGACCGGCACCGGCAAGACCGACGTGCTGGTGCAGCTGGATAACAGCTTGGATCTGGAAGGCCACGCCAACCACCGTGGCTCCAGCTTCGGCAAACGCGCCAGCGGCCAGCCGGCGCAGATCGACTTCGAAAACCGTTTGGCCATTGATCTGCTCAAGCAGCGCGCCCGTGGCACCGAGCAGTTTGTGCTGGAAGACGAAGGGCGCATGGTCGGCAGCTGCACCGTGCCGCTGGCGCTGTACCAGGGCATGCAGCAGTACCCGCTGGTGTGGTTGGAGGATGCCTTCGAGGATCGTGTCGAGCGCATTCTGCGCGATTACGTGGTCAATCTGTGCGCCGAATTTACTGCCTTGCACGGTGAGGAAGAGGGCTTTCGGCTCTACGCCGAACGTCTGCTGCAAAGTCTGAGCAATATCCAGAAGCGCCTGGGCGGTGAACGCTACCAGCGCTTGCTGGCCATCATGCAAGTGGCGCTGAACGAACAGCGCAGTGGCGCGGTTGAGCTGCATCGCGACTGGATCGCCGGGCTGCTGTGCGAGTATTACGACCCGATGTACGCCTATCAGCGCGACAGCAAGGCCGCGCGTATTGAGTTCGCCGGCGACCAGGCTGCGGTCATCGCCTACCTGAAGGCGCGTCAAGCAAAGGCCTAAGCCGTGTTAGTACCTGAGCCTAGGCGCTCGGCTCAGGTACTAACACGCAGAAGTGAACGCCTAACGCCAGCGCCGGCCGAGGCCGTCCTTACTTGGGGTGCTTCAGTTTTGCTCTTTTGCCAGGGCGCGCTGGTAGCTGCTGATGCTTTCCAGGTTACGGATATAGCGTTCGATGTGCGGGAAGGCCTGTGCGCCTTTTAGGTTATTCAGTGCCTCCTGCACGACGAAGCCCAGCATAAAGTCCGCGCCGGTCAGGCGCTCTTCTACCAGAAAGTTCCGACCTTCAAGGTGGTTGTTGATATGGGCAAACACCTTGTTGAATTCAGTCTCCGCGTAGGCGTTTAGAAACTTCAGGTCGGTGCCTGACTGGGTTTCATACTGATTAAATATTTTCAGTAGAAAAGGCAGCATGGCAGAGCTTTCTGCAAAGTGAATCCACGTCAGGTAATCAATGTATGCAGCTGAACCTTCAGCAGGTGCCAAGTGAGGCGCCAGGCGCTTAATCAGCACTTCCACCATCGCGCCAGACTCGGCAATAACCTGCCCGTCTAGTTCAATCACCGGCGATTTGCCGAGCGGATGGATGGCCTTTAGTGAAGCGGGGGCCAAGTGGGTTTTTGCATCGCGCGTGTACTTGATGAGCTCATAGGGCTCACCGATTTCCTCCAGTAGCCAGAGGATGCGAATTGAGCGTGAGGCATTCAGGTGGTGAAGTTTGATCATCGGTGTGGCTCCGTTTGGGGCGCATCGTGCATATGGCGCGCTGATGTGTGATTGGTAATTGGCGTGTTCTAGATGGATGCTACGCGCCCAGTAGTCAACTGGTCTACTATTGAAAGGGTATGCTCGAAGCGTAGCGCTTTTTTGCGGAGTAGCCTCTGCTGTCGGCGGGTTGCATTGCGGTTTGGCCTGGGTGGCCGAGGTGGAGTGTTGGTATAGTAGAGCGTTGATATTCAAAATAGACGACTGGTCTAATTTATTGGTAGCCTGCCCCGATGAAGCAAAACTACGATGACACGCGCCAGCATTTACTCGACACCGGCCACCGCATGATGGTGGTGAAGGGCTTCACAGGTGTGGGCCTTAACGAGATTTTGCAGGCCGCCAGCGTGCCGAAAGGCTCGTTCTACCATTACTTCAAATCCAAAGAGCAGTACGGCCAGTCCTTGCTCGAGGATTACTTTCGCACTTATCTGGCGAACATGGACGAGCGCTTCGCCGTCACGGGCAACACGGCCCGCGAACGGCTGATGGGCTATTGGCAGAAGTGGCTGGACAGCTACTGCGAGCCCTGCGATGAGCAGAAGTGCCTGGTGGTGAAGCTGAGCGCTGAGGTGGCGGATCTCTCTGAGTCCATGCGCCTCACGCTGCGCGATGGCGCCGATCAAATCATTGTGCGGATCGCTGACTGCATTGCGCAGGGCCAGCAAGACGGTTCCCTGCCGCCAGGCGATGCTTACCGCACGGCGACGGCCCTTTATCAG
Source organism: Pseudomonas anguilliseptica (assembly GCF_900105355.1). Lineage (NCBI taxonomy): Bacteria > Pseudomonadati > Pseudomonadota > Gammaproteobacteria > Pseudomonadales > Pseudomonadaceae > Pseudomonas > Pseudomonas anguilliseptica. Next base: position 536,347 of record NZ_FNSC01000001.1, on the reverse strand, counting down.
CTGTGGCTCGGCGCCAGCCTGCTGAGCAAGCTGCACCGTAATAGTCGGTCGCTGGAAAACGCCATGGACACGACCCAGACCATGTTGGCCTCTGACAACACCTAGTGGCGAGACTGCCCAACAGTTGGTGGGCTTTTTTTATCGGCTTAATAGCCGACTGGTCTAATTCATCTGCTCCGAGACAACCATTTCTTCAACATCAGCCAGGAGTTTGCATATGCCCCAGTCAAAGCAAATCAATCGACGCGTTGTTCTGGCCTCGCGCCCGCACGGTGCGCCTGTCGAGGCGAATTTCCGCATTGAGCAAAGCCCTATTCCTGAGCCTGCAGAAGGGCAGGTGCTGCTGCGTACCGTCTACCTGTCGCTCGACCCTTACATGCGCGGCCGCATGAGTGATGCGCCGTCCTATGCGCCGCCGGTGGAAATCGGCGGGGTGATGGTGGGTGGCACTGTATGCCGTGTGGAGGCTTCGAAAAACCCGGCCTACAAGGTCGGTGACTGGGTGCTGTCCTTTGCTGGCTGGCAGGACTATGCGTTGTCCGATGGCAGTGACCTGACCGCGCTGGGCGAGTCGCCGGCACAGCCCTCTTATGCCTTGGGCATCTTTGGTATGCCGGGCTTCACCGCGTATATGGGCTTGCTCGATATTGGCCGGCCGCAGGCGGGCGAAACACTGGTGGTGGCGGCTGCTACCGGGCCGGTCGGCGCGACTGTCGGGCAGATCGGCAAAATCAAGGGCTGCCATGTGGTCGGCGTCGCCGGCGGCGCGGAAAAGTGCCGGTATGCCGTCGAGGTGCTGGGCTTTGATGCCTGCCTCGATCACCGTGCGCCGGACTTCGCCGAGCAACTGGCCAAGGCCTGCCCGGCGGGTATCGATGTCTACTTCGAGAATGTCGGTGGCAAGGTCTTCGAGGCGGTGCTGCCGCTGCTCAATACCAAGGCGCGGGTGCCGGTCTGCGGCATCGTCGCGCACTACAACGACACCGCCTTACCCAGCGGGCCAGATCGCTTGCCGTCTTTGATGGGCGCCATTCTGCGTAAGCGCATTCATGTGCAGGGTTTTATTATTTTTGATGATCACGCGCACCGCTACGACGAATTCTTTAACGAGATGTCGAGCTGGTTTGCACAGGGTCAGATCAAGTATCGCGAGGAATTAGTGAGCGGCTTGGAAGAGGCGCCTATGGCCTTTATCGGGCTTCTCGAGGGCCGTAATTTTGGCAAGTTGGTGGTTCGCGTCGGTCACGACTGATTGTCTGGCGTTGGAATGACCATGGTTCGTGCTCTGCCAGCTCAAGCTCCTTGCTGGCAGGGTTTTTTTATTTAAAAGATCCAGGCCGCTAAGTTACAGGCAATGCCTGCAGAGATTTTTATGCATACACCCAGCAAGCGCTCGCATCAAATAAACGCCATGTTCTGGCGTGTAGTGGTGGGCTGTCTGGGGTTATACCCAACACTCTTATTGGTGCTGAGTGTGTTGGCCCCGCTGACCCGTGATTTGAGTTTTCCGCTAATGGTATTGGTGGAAGTGCTGGTATTGGTGCCTGTCACCCAGCTTATCTCCTTCCCACTGGCCGGGTGGCTGGTTGCCCGTTTAAGGCGGATTAATTCGTGAGGGCATGAAGCTGTTTTAGTCTGCGTCACGTAGCGCACCCACATGATCAAAGCGATAACCAAGGTTGTCGGCATTAACACTTTAGGCAGAGGAAATAACATGCAAACGTTAATCATCAACGGACAGTCGCAGCAGGTTGACGTTGCCCCCGATATGCCTCTGCTATGGGTCCTGCGCGATGTACTGGGCCTGACCGGAACCAAATATGGCTGTGGCATTGCCCAGTGCGGCGTGTGCACCGTGCACCTCGATGGCCAGCCGATACGTTCATGCGTGACGCCGATTTCCGCTGTAGCGGGGCGTTCGATCACCACCATTGAGGCCATCGGCGAGACGGCCGTGGGCCAAGCCGTGCAGCAGGCCTGGCTGGCGCATGAGGTGGTGCAATGCGGTTACTGCCAATCAGGGCAGATCATGGCCGCCACGGCGCTGCTGCAGAGCCAGCCGAAGCCTGACGACCAGGCGATTGATGCCGCCATGGCGGGCAATCTGTGCCGCTGCGCCACCTACACCCGGATTCGCACGGCCATTCACAGTGTTGGCCGTGTAGAGGAGGCGTGAGATGAAAAAGACTAACGAAATGACTGTTGATATGTCCCGTCGCCGCCTCTTGCAGGGCAGCGGTATCGCCCTCGGCGGCTTGGTGTTGAGTACCTGGCTACCGCCGTTGGTGTCTAAAAGCGCAGCCGCCGAGGCGGCGGCGACAGGTCGGCTTGGTGATCGCTCAGCTGAGGGTTACGGTGCCTTTGTGCGGGTGGGCCCCGATGGCGTGGTCACGGTGATCTCGCCGAAAATTGAAATGGGCCAGGGTGCGCAAACCGGTATTGCCATGATGGTCGCCGAGGAGCTGGAAGTGCCCCTGGATCAGGTGGTGATCCAGGAAGCGCCACCGAACTCGGCGCTGTATACCGACAGCCTGATGCAGTTTCAGGCCACCGGTGGTTCGACTTCTACTCGTGTTACCTGGGAGCCGCTGCGTCGGGCGGGCGCTACGGCGCGGATCCTGTTGATCCAGGCGGCTGCTCTGCAATGGCGCGTCGCGCCGAGCCTGTGCCATGCGCAGAACGGCCAGGTGTTTGGCCCCAATGGCCTGCAGGCGGGCTATGGCGACTTGGTCGAGGCGGCTGCGACGCTGCCATTGCCCGACGCAGTGCCACTGAAAACCCCCGAGCAGTTCAAGTTACTGGGCACCCCCGCGCAGCGCCTGGATACGCCCGCGAAGGTCAACGGCAAGGCGCGCTTTACCATCGACCTGCAAATCCCCGGCATGCTGGTGGCCTCCAGTATCACCTGTCCGGTGTATGGCGGGCTGCTGCTCAACGTTGATGATACTGCGGCGCGACGGGGGCCTGGGGTGCGCGACATCGTGCGCCTGGACAATGCCGTGGCCGTCACCGCGAGCAACTTCTGGGCCTGTCAGCAGGCCATCAGGGCGCTGAAAACGAGTGGGACCTCGGCCCACATGCCGCGATTGGTTCAGCGCAGTTGGACCAGGAGCTGCTCGCGGCCAGTAGCCGTGATGGCGTGGTCGCTAAGCGCACTGGCGACATTGAACAAGCCAAGCAGCAATCGGCCAGCCAGTACGAGGCGGTTTACGAGCAGGCGCTGTTGTCCCATTCACCGCTTGAGCCCATGAGCTGCGTGGCCCATGTGCGTAAAGATGCCTGCGAGCTGTGGGTCGGCACCCAAGTGCCGGTGTTCGCCCAGCAGACGGCGGCCCAAGTCACCGGGTTGCCCGTGGAAAAAATCCAGGTGCACAACCAGCTGGTCGGTGGCGCATTCGGTCGGCGTCTGGAGTTTGATTTCATCACCCAGGCGGTGGCCATCGCACGCCTGGTTGCTTACCCGATCAAGCTGATCTGGAGCCGTGAGGAGGACATGACCCACGACCTTTACCGGCCGCTTTACGCCGACCGTATGCAGGCCGCCCTCGACGAGCAGGGACGGCCGCTGGGTTGGGAGCACCGCATCGCCGGCGCCTCGATTCTCGCCCGTTATGTCGGCAGCTTGCCACCCAATGGCGTGGATGCCGATGCCGATGCCGTGGAAGTGGCGGTAGAGCCCATCTACAGCCTGGCGCATTTGCAGGTTCGTTATATCCGCCGGGAGCCGAGCGTTGTGCCCGTGTCCTGGTGGCGCGGCGTGGGCCCGCTGCGTGGCACCTATGCCCTGGAGTGTTTTATTGATGAGCTGGCGCACAACGCCAAGGCCGACCCGGTTGCCTACCGCATGGAGCTGATGGCGGAGCAGCCACGTGCCCAGGCGGTGCTGCGTTTGCTGGCCGAAAAGACTGACTGGAATAAGCCGTTGCCCGCAGGGCAGGGCCGTGGGGTGGCGGTCAGTGCGGTGTTCGGCAGCTATGTGGCGACCCTGGTTGAACTGGAGATGCAGGGCGACTTGGGCATACGCATCAAGCGCCTGGTCAGTGTGGTGGATTGCGGCTTTGCGACTAACCCGACCTCGGTTAAGGCGCAGATCGAGGGCGGCACGCTGTTCGGCCTGTCCGCCTCGCTGTTCAACGAAATCCTCATCGAAAACGGCCAGGTGCAGCAGACCAACTTCCACAACTATAGGCAGCTGCGTATCAGCGAAGCGCCGGCGGTGGAGGTGCACCTGCTGCCGAGTCTGGAAGCGCCGGGTGGCGTTGGCGAGGCCGGTACTGCGTTGATCGGTCCGGCCCTGGTCAACGCCCTGTTCGCCGCATCGGGCCAGCGCATTCGTCGCTTGCCGCTGAGCCGTTTCGGCTACTACCCGGTTTAAGGAGCACCTGATGAAATTAATAAGCAACCTACTGCTGCTCGCCAGTGCTGCTCTGCTGGCGCAAGCGGCCTATGCTCAGGACTACTCGCTGGCTAAGGGCGAATACCTCACGCGCGCCGCCAACTGCGTGGCTTGCCATACCGTGTCCGGCGGTCAACCCTTCGCCGGTGGTGTTGAGTTCAAGCTGCCGTTCGGCTCGCTGTTTTCGCCCAACATTACCCCTGACACGCAAACCGGCATCGGTGCGTGGACCGATGACGAGTTCGTCAGTGCGCTGCAGGCCGGTGTGGGCCGTGATGGCAAGCACTACTACCCGGCGTTTCCCTATACCTCCTACAGCAAGATGTCGCGCGATGACATTCTAGGGATGGTCTGAAGTAGCCCTGTATTTCCGGTCAACTTCAGCCTCCGCTGATTTTGAAAGCGGAAAACTGATCAAAAACGATCAAGTCATCCGCTCATTTCGGTGTTTCTGGCCGCCGCGAGCACCTCGCAGCGGTCATTTCCCACATTACAGGCGCACCTCTCCTGCATTCGTCAGCAAATGTCGACGGGCCATCCACAGGTTCGACAGGGCGAACAGCGTTACCAGTTGTGCGGTGTTTTTGGCCAGGCCACGGAAACGCGTCTTCACATAACCGAACTGACGCTTGATCACCCGGAACGGGTGCTCGACCTTGGCGCGAACTTGCGCCTTGGCCTTCTCGATCTTGCGCTTGGCTTTGTACAGCGCGCTGCGCTTACTCAACGTGTTGTACGTACTGCGGCGGGCTGCGATCTGCCAGATCACTTCACGGCCTTCATGTTCTGGCCGCTTCTCTACGCCGGTGTAACCCGCGTCGGCACCCACCATGTTTTCTTTGCCGTGTAGCAGCTTGTCGACCTGAGTAACGTCTGCAACATTGGCTGCCGTGCCGACCACGCTATGCACTAAACCCGACTCGTCATCGACGCCGATGTGCGCCTTCATGCCGAAGTAATACTGGTTTCCCTTCTTGGTCTGGTGCATTTCCGGGTCACGCTTACCGTCCTTGTTCTTGGTCGAACTCGGCGCATTGATCAGCGTGGCATCGACGATGGTGCCTTGGCGCAATGACAAACCGCGGTCACCCAAATAGCCATTGATGACGGCCAAGATGCCCGCAGCCAGTTCGTGTTTCTCCAGCAATCGGCGGAAGTTGAGGATGGTGGTTTCGTCGGGAATGCGCTCCAGGCTCAGACCCGCAAACTGGCGCAGGATGGTGGTCTCGTACAGAGCCTCCTCCATCGCCGGGTCGCTGTAGCCGAACCAGTTCTGCATCAAATGAACCCGTAACATCGCCATCAGCGGATAGGCTGGACGTCCGCCTTCACCCTTGGGGTAATGCGGTTCGATCAAGGCAATCAAACCCTTCCACGGCACAACCTGATCCATCTCGATCAGGAACAGCTCTTTGCGGGTTTGCTTGCGCTTGCCGGCGTACTCGGCGTCGGCGAAGGTCATCTGCTTCATCGGAAAACTCGGCGGGTGGAGTTCAGGTATTTTGCCAAATTCAGGAAGTCTTCTTCAGGGTTTCCCTAGCGATCAAGGGTTACCTCGACAGCCTGGAGCCAGTCGAGCAAGCACCGCGCGAAAACCAAATCGGCTTCCCGTTTAATCAGCGCTGGGGCATGGTTCTCTGGAATCTGCTGTTCCTTAACGATGAGCCATTTCAGGCGGACAGCCAGCGCTCTGCGGAGTGGAATCGCGGCAAATACCTCGTCGAAGGGCCGGGTCACTGCGGCGAATGCCACTCACCGCGCAACCTGTTTCAGGCAGTCAGCAGCGACCGCTCGCTGGCCGGTAACCTGCTTCAGGGTTGGAACGCCTACAACATCAGTGCCGACCCCGTGCACGGCATTGGTGCCTGGCCCACGGACGTGCTTGCCGGCTATTTGAAGGATGGCGCAGCGCCAGGCCTGGGTTTGTCTTCGGGGCCCATGGCAGAGGTGGTGGAAAACAGCTTGCGCCACCTGACCGACGCTGACCGTCAGGCGATTGCGGTGTTCCTCAAGGACTCGCCGCCGCGCAGTGAAGGCGTGCCTCGCCCGCAGCAGGTCACGCTTGCTGAGCCGGGCAGCGGCAATGCACTCGGCAACAAGCTGTTCGCCGAAGCCTGCGCCAGTTGCCACCGCTGGGACGGCACGGGCAACCAGAGCCAGACGGCCATGCTGCTGGGCTTGAAGACGGTCAACGACCCGGCCGCCAGCAACTTGCTCGGCATCTTGTTGAGTGGGCACGGTGCTGCCGACGCCCCTGTGGATCGGCTTATGCCGTCGTTCGGTACCATTTACAACGACCAAGAGCTGGCCGCGCTGAGCAGCTTTATGTTGCAGCGCTTTGGCGACAGTGGTGCGCAGGTATCGGTGCCAGCTGTGGCTAAGCGCCGGACCGAGTCCCTGCATTGAGCGGAGGTGCCGCATGTCGGGCCTGAACACATTGCTGGATGCGCTCCTGGCCGAGCGCGAGGCTGGCCGCGAAGCGGTGCTTGCGACTGTGGTCAAGGTCGAGGGCTCTGCGTATCGGCGGCCCGGTGCGCGCATGCTGGTGTCGCGCTTCGGCCGGCCCGAGGGCACCATCAGTGGTGGCTGCCTGGAGGCGGAAGTGGCGAAAAAGGCCTGGTGGCTGACCGAAGCCGGGCCGGCGCTGCGCAGCTACAGCACCGCAGAGGCGGATGACGCCAGCGAGGAAGCGCTGAGCTTCGGCCTGGGCTGTAACGGCAAGGTTCACGTGCTGTTCGAGCGCCTGCCGGCCGGCCCTTGCGCCTTGGTCGATGCTTTGCTCAGCGTGCGCGACCGCCAGCAGCCTGCGGCCATCGCCACGGTAATCGCCAGCTCGGGCGCGGCTGCGCCACGCTTAGGCGAGCGTTTGTGCTTGATGCCTGGGCAGGAGGCCGCGGGCGAGTTGCTGCGCTCGGTGCTGGTTGAGCAAATCAGCGCCGACCTGCAGAAGACCTTGCTGCGCGGCAAGTCATCCCGTGGTCTCTACCCGAATGGTCTCGGCGAAGTGGAAGTGCTTCTGGAGTACCTGCCGCCGGTGCGGCGTCTGGTGATCTTCGGCGCGGGCCATGATGCCCAGCCGCTGGTGCGCATGGCCAAGCTGTTGGGTTGGCATGTGACGGTGATCGACGGCCGGGCGCACTTTGCCCGAGCCGAGCGCTTTGCCGAGGCTGACCAGATACTGGTCGGCGACGTCGAGCAGCCTTTCGCTTACCACGAGCTGGTGCGCGGGGCTGCGGTAGCGGTGATGACCCACAGCCTGGTGCAAGACGCGCATTGGCTACAGGGCGTGTTGCACAGTGAACCCTGCTATGTCGGCCAGCTAGGCCCGCGTGAGCGTACCGAGCGCTTGTTGGCCGGCATCCACGAACAATTGGCTAAACCGCAGGACGAGCTGCCGGGGCTGGCATGTTTGCATTATCCGATCGGCCTGGACCTGGGCGGCGACACCCCGGAAAGCGTGGCCATGGCGGTGCTGGCGGAAATTCAGGCAGTGCTCAACGGCCGCCATGGCGGCAGCCTGCGTTTGCGCGCCGCGAGCATCCATGACAGCGACCCTGTGCTGATCGCTGGCCAGGCCGCAACCGCTGTTACTACAGAAGCTTTTCGGCAGTTCGCCGTGCAGCGCTGACGACTGATCAACCGAGGAACCCATCCGCATGAATCAAGCCATACGCGTTGTCGCGGTACTGACCGCCAAAGCCGGCAAAGAGCAGCAGGTCGAGCAGATTCTGCGAGCTTGCGTGCAGCCCTCGCGCGGCGAAGACGGTTGCCTGGCTTACGTCCTGAATCGCTGTATTGAGCAGGCTGGGCGGTTTGTCTTCGTCGAGCGCTGGGCCAGCCACGAGGCGATAGCGCTTCATCGGCAGATGCCGCATTACACGGCCATGGCCAATGCCCTTGGCGAGCTGCTGAGCGATCGTCAGGTTTATGTGCTTGAAGCGCTGGCGGAGGACATCGAAGCCACCACTGATGCCCACGCGGGCGTTGTCGGGTGATCGTCGATCGACATGGTCGACGTTTTCGCAAACTGCGCCTGAGCCTCACCGCGGCCTGCAATTACGCCTGCACCTACTGTGTGGCCGATGGCCGTCGCTTGGTGGCCGCACGCGATGAGCTGACGTCCGCGTCGATGCTGCGTGCCGTCGAGTTGCTCAGGGATGTTGCCGGGGTTGAGGAACTGCGCATTACCGGCGGCGAGCCGCTGCTGAGTGACCGGCTGGAGCCCTTTCTGCAGGGCATAGGTAAGCTGGCGTTGCAGGACATTAGCCTGACCACCAATGGCCAGTTGCTGGCCGGCAAACTGCCGTTATTGCGCAGCGCCGGCATCCAGCGGCTCAATGTGTCCCTTGATACGCTCGACCCGAGTGCCTTCCGCACGATCGCCAAGGGCGGCGACCTGCAGACGGTGCTCAGCGCCATCGAGCAGGCGCGCCGAGCCGGCATGAGCATCAAGATCAACATGGTGCCGATGCGTGGTAGCAACCTCGATCAAGTTTTGCCCATGTTGGCGTTCTGCCTTCAGCAGGGCTACGAATTGCGCTTTATCGAACTTATGCGCATGGGCCATCTGGCCCAGAATGCAGAGGCTTTTCGTACCCAGTTCGTCGGCCAGCGCGAGCTGCTGGAGCTTATCGGCCAGCGCTATGCCTTCACCCAGGCTGAGGCGCCGGTAGACTCCACCGCGCTGCGTTATAGCGTTGGCGAGCGCGGGGCGTTCGGCATCATTGCCAACGAAAGCGCGCCCTTTTGCCGGAGTTGCAGCCGTCTGCGCCTGTCGTCTACGGGCTGGTTATATGGATGCCTGTCATCCAATCGCGGGCACTTTATGGGCGCGCTGTTGGATCTGCCGACTGAGCAGGTGCAGCCGCAGCTGACCGGGTTGCTCGGCCGTGCGCTTGCGGACAAGCAGGACGCTACGTTTACCGGCAGCGCCCTGATTATGAAGTCGGTGGGTGGCTGAGGTCGGCCGGCCTGTCGACGTCCCGCAGAATGCCGTGGTCATCGAGCGTCACGGCAATCACCTGTTGCGCATGGCTGGCGATCAAGCCCTTGGCCCCATTCTCGCCCTGCAGTTGCATCAGCTCCGGCCAGAAGCACCGGCCGAACAGCACCTGGTGGCCGCGCTGGCCCTCGCAGTAAGCCACGACGATATGGTCAGCGTGGGCCTGCGCTCGCAGTTGCCGCAGGGTGGCGACAGAAATCCACGGCATATCTCCAAGCAGCACCGCCACCGCAGTGGCCTGCGAGTGTGCCAGGCTCTGGATGCCGGCAGCCAGGCTTGAGCCCATGCCCTGTTTGGCGTGGGCCGCACGTACCAGCTGAACGCCGGGTGGAATAGCCAGGGCCTGGGCATCGTCCTCGGCTTTTAGCACGACGCGAACATCGCTGAAGGCTTCTTGCGCACGCAGCACTGTCGCGCGCAGCAAGCTGTTGCCGTCTGCCAGCTGGGCGCGGCGTTTGTCGCTGCCGAAGCGTTGCCCGTAGCCGGCGGCCAGTACCAGGCCAATACAGTCCGGGTTGCTCTGCAGTTCTGTCATGTTGAGAAGTCCTTAATGCTCTGCCGGGTTATTGCTCTGCGCAGCGCTTGAGTGTGGACGTGTAGGCGGGGGCTTGGGTAACGATCAGGCGTATCGCCGCGAGAAGGGTGCAATTATCCAGATGCTGCATGACGGCGTCATCAGAAGACGGCCGTCAGGGTTAAACCGTGACGGCCGCTGTGGCGGGTTTATTCGGTGTAGGTGGGGTAGTCGCTATAACCCTTCTCCGTGCCGCCGTACATGCTGCTTGGGTCGACCGGGTTGAGCGGCCAACCATTGGCAATGCGTTGCGGCAAATCCGGGTTGGCAATGAACGGACGGCCAAAAGCGATCATGTCACCCAAGCCTGCCTCCAGGGTTTGCGCCCCGCGTTGTGCGGTGTAGCGGCCGGCGTAGATGATGCGGCCGCTAAAGGCCTGGCGAACCTCGCGGCGGAAGTCTTCGGGAAGGTCCGGGGCGTTGTCCCAGTCGGCCTCGGCGATCGACAGGTAGGCGATACCCGCTTCTTCGAGCACCTTGATGGCCTCGATGTAGGTGCTGTGCGGATCCTCTTCAACCAGGCCCAAATAGACCCGGTCCTCGGCCGTGCTTTCAAACAACGGCGCGAAGCGCACGCCCAAACGGTCGGCACCGACAACCTCGGCTACGGCCTGGACAATCTCGCGCAGGAAGCGCAAACGGTTGTGCAGCGAACCGCCATATTCATCGTCGCGCTGGTTGCTATGCGCAGAGATGAACTGATTGACCAAATAGCCGTTGGCGCAGTGGATTTCCACGCCATCAAAGCCCGCACTCAGTGCGTTACGCGCGGCCTGCGCGTACAGCTGCACCAGTTCTTTGACTTCGACATTGCTCAGGGCACGGGGCGCTGAAGGTTCGGCCAAGGCGCCGGTACCTGGGCCTGTTTCGATGAACACCTTTACGTTGGTTGCGGCAATAGCCGAAGGCGCTACCGGCTCTGCGCCATCGGGCTGTAGCGAGGTGTGCGAAACCCGACCGACGTGCCAGAGCTGGGCGAAAATGATGCTGCCGGCGGCATGCACGGCATCGGTGACGTTGCGCCAACCGTCGATTTGCGCCTGGCTGTGAATGCCCGGCGTCCAGGCATAGCCCTGGCCGCGGGGTTCGATCTGCGTGCCTTCGGTGACCATAAAGCCTGCGCCGGCACGTTGCCGGTAATAGGTGGCCATCAGCGGGTTGGCGATGTTTCCCGGCTGGGTGCTGCGCGAGCGCGTCAGGGGCGGCAGGACGATGCGGTTGTTGAGCACGTAAGGGCCGAGTTGTACCGACTGAAAAAAACGACTTGTATCCATTTTTGCTCTCCTGGTGATACCCACGGCCACCTAGCGGCCACGGGCAAAAAGTGCACCTCTGCCGACGTCGGCAGAGGCGTGACGCCGGCCTTAGGCCAGCAGTTTTAGCAGCGCGTGGGCGGTAGCTTCGGAGGAGGCCGGGTTCTGGCCCGTGATCAGCAACCCGTCGGTGACGACATGCACCTGCCAGTCGGCGGTCCTGCTGTAGTGGCCGCCCTGGGCCATGAGCATGTCCTCGACCAGGAACGGCACCACCTGAGTCAGGCCCACAGCCTCTTCCTCGCTGTTGCTGAAGCCGGTGACCGCTTTGCCAGCGACCAATGGCTGGCCATCGCTGCCCTTGACGTGGCGCAGCACCGCAGGCGCATGGCACACCGCCGCGACCGGCTTGCCAGCGGCGATGGCGTGCTCGAGCAAGGCGATGGATGCGGCATCTTCGGCCAGGTCCCACAGCGGGCCATGGCCGCCGGGGTAGAACACGGCATCAAACTCGGCGCTATTTATGTCGCTCAGCTTTAGCGTATTGGCCAGCGCGTGCGTGGCAACTGAATCGGCCTCGAAACGGCGGGTGGCGTCGGTCTGGAAGTCAGGCTCGTTGCTCTTTGGGTCAAGCGGTGGCTGGCCGCCGTTGGGCGATGCCAGGGTCAGTTGCGCGCCGGCGTCGAGAAAGGCGTAGTAAGGCGCGGCGAGCTCTTCGAGCCAGAAACCGGTCTTCTCACCCGTGTCGCCAAGTTGCTCGTGGGAAGTCAGAACGAGGAGGATTTTCATGTGGTTTACCTTGCGGTTAAAAGTGCTGGTGGCTGTTTGTTCATGTGCCGCTAGCGTGGGTGTGTAGCGCTAGCGGCGCGGCTTAGAGGCTCGCCTCAAGCACCCGGCGGCTGACGTCTAAGTTGACGTCGCTGTGTTCGCCGAGTGCGGTTAGGCGGTGAGCGGCGAGCTGGTTGATCAGCGCAGCGATGGCGTCAGCACCAAGCTGGTAGGCCGATAAGCGCGTCGGTAGGCCGAGGCTCTCGAAGAACGTCCGGGTCTGTTGGGTGGCGGCGTCAATCCGCTGTTCTTCGTCGCCCTGGCGGATCTGCCAAACCCGCTCGGCGTATTGCAGCAACTTGGCGCGCTTGGCTTCACGACGAACTTCCAGGTTCGCGGGCAGCACGATGGCCAGCGTGCGTGATCGATGCCGTGCAGCGCGGTTAGCTCATGGCCGATCATGTGAGTGGACCAGTCCTGCGGTACGCCCGCGCCGATCAGCCCATTGAGCGCCAAAGTGGCCGTCCACATAAGGTTGGCGCGGGTGCTGTAGTCGGCGGATTCCTCCAGCATCAGCGGGCCGATTTCGATCAGGGTTTGCAGCAGCCCTTCGGCGAAGCGGTCCTGCACGCGGGCATCGATCGGGTAGGTCAGGTACTGCTCCATGACATGCACGAACGCATCGACCACGCCGTTTGCCAGCTGGCGAACGGGGAGGGTCTGGGTCTTGGTCGGGTCGAGAATTGAAAATTGCGGGAACACATGAGCACTGCGAAACGGCAGTTTTGCTTGCGTTGCCCGGCGCGTGACCACGCCGCTGTGGTTCATTTCCGAGCCGGTGGCAGGCAGCGTCAGTACGCTACCGAACGGCAGGGCGTGGCGGATCTTGGCGCCGCGGGTTTCGAGGATGTCCCAGGCATCGCCGGCATAGCCAACCGCAGCAGCCACGAACTTGGTGCCATCAATCACCGAGCCGCCGCCCACCGCGAGCAGGAAGTCCACGCGCTGCTCACTGACCAACGCTACGGCCTGCATCAATGTTTCATAGCTGGGGTTCGGCTCGATACCGCCGAACGCCTGCACGTGCCGGGCACCAAGCGCTTCGCGCACTTGCGCCAGGGTGCCGGTTTTCTCGGCACTCTGGCCGCCGTAAAGCAGCAACACACGCGCGTCAGCCGGCACTAAATCATCCAGACGGCCGATGGTGTCGCGGCCAAAGACAATACGGGTCGGGTTGTAAAAATCGAAGTTAAACATGTATCTATCCTTAATAGACCAGTCGTCTATTTTTTCTGCGAAGTCTCGCGCGGGGTTACCGTGAGCGCGCGGCGTAATGTGCGTGGCGTTAGAAGTTCAGTGCGCCGTGGCGTGCTAGGAGTTTGCGCTATGGGGCTTTGTGCGCTGGTTTGCTAGGCCAGATGCTGGTCTGAGTTCACCTGTGGGCTGCAATATATTTCAAAATAGACCAGTCGTCTACAATGCTACCAGGTTTCTTCATCACCCGATCGCCCTCAGGATTCGTCAGGCGGTTGAGTCAGGGGGAATGTAAAAGGCGTGTCCGTCAATTGACGTATGTCGGCGTCAATGGCACTGAACGCCCGGTTTAAACTGGATTTCAGGCACAAAAAAGACGTCCGTGGACGCCCTTAGATGTATATTTGGTGGAGCCGGGGGGATTTGAACCCCCGTCCGCCAGTTCTCCACTTTCGGTACTACATGCTTAGCCGTGTCTATTGAGTTAATCCGCAGCCGCCCGACGGGCAGGGTGCTTTGGACGAGTTGTGTAAGTTTTAGCCGCTTTGTCCACAACGTACTACGCGGCGATCCTGTTCTGCATGACAATCACTTCAGGTTTACAGGCATCCCCTAGTGATCGCTGGAGCCGAAGCTACCAGAAGGACTAGTCGCGCCGCTTACGCAGCGAGAGCGTAGCCCTCGTAGTTTTCGTCATTGGCAACTATAGAAAGTTGCAACAGTGGATTTACGACTTCTGTTACCAAGTCGGCATGCACCTAGAGCTTCGCTACCGGCGTCGAATCCTAATCGGCCCCAAAGCTTTTGCTGCTGGTACTGAGACGCGAGTTTACGCCAAAGGCTCCACAGCGTCGACCCGACAATTGCCTGGCGGACGCTGATTGGGCTTGCCGGCTATGATTGCATCCTGCACATTCGCTATGTCTTCTGGATGAGACCATCGTATGCCGCGCGCGTCGCGTTACCCTTTACGTCAGTGGATCTGGCGCGCTTTTGTGCAGAGTGCCCTGATTCCGCTGATTCTGGTCGAGTCGGTGTTGATCACGGTGTACCTGCTGAGCAACGCGGCGATTCGCGATGCGCAGATCGAGCATTTGCAGCAGAGCGCGCTGGATGATCTGTCTGCGGCGGTGGCGCGTGAAGGTCAGGTGATTGATGGCCGCCTGCGATCGGTGGAGGTGCAGGTACAGATCTTCCGTGATGCTGCGCTCAATGCTCTGGATAACCATAGGTTTGAGCCCGATGCGCTAGAGCGCCAGCGCCATGCGCTGACTGAAGACGGCGTGTTCTACAGCCGCAGCGATGGTGGCCGGGCGGCGTCCTTTTATGCCAACAGCACACCGTTAGCCCAGCAGGATCACGCCAAGGCCCTGCGCCTGTCGCAGCTCGATCCTTTGATGCGTTCGATCCAGGCCGCCAACCCGCGCGTGGCGGCAGCCTATTTCAATACCTGGGACAGTTACAACCGCATCTACCCCTTCTTTATGACCCCCGAGCAGTATCCCCATGACATGGTGATACCCGATTACAACTTTTATTACCTGGCGGATGCCAAGCACAACCCCGAGCGCAAGGTGGCCTGGACCGATGTCTACCTTGACCCGGCAGGTATGGGCTGGATGATGTCGGCAGTGGCGCCGGTGTATCGCGGTGATTTCCTCGAAGGCGTGGTGGGGCTGGATATTACGGTCGGGCAGATGCTCGGTGAGATTGGCGAGCTGGATGTGTCCTGGCAGGGCTATGCCATGCTGGTCAGCCGCGACCACAACATCATGGCCTTGCCGAGTGCTGGCGAAGAGGATTTCGGCCTGCGCGAGCTGACCGAATACTCCTATGCCGAAGCGGTGCGTCGCGAGGTGCTCAAGCCTGAAGACTTCAGCCTGGCCAAGCGTGCCGAGATGCAGCCGCTGTTGCAGGCCATGGCGGCCGGACAGAGCAATGTGCAGGAAGTGGTGCTGGGCGGGCGCAATCGGCTGATTGCCTGGAGTGAGATCCCGCAGACCGGCTGGCAACTGTTGCTGGTGGTGGATGAGGAGCACATCTTCAGTGAGACCAATCGCCTGGCCGAACGCTACCTGCATATCGGTTATCTGCTGATTGTTGGTCTGGCACTGTTCTATCTGCTGTTCTTTGCCCTGATGTGGCTGCGTTCGCGGCGCTTGAGTGAGCAGCTGGTACGGCCGATTGACGGGATTGTCGGGATGATGCGCGAGCTGGGTCAGGGCAACTATCAGCCCACTGCACCGAGCAGTCAGATCCGTGAGCTGGTGAGCATGGCGGAGGCGGTGCAGCAGACCGGCGAGCAGTTGCAGGCCAGTGAAGCGCAGCGTGTGGAGGCGCAACGAATTCTCCAGCTGGTGCTGGAAAGCACCACGGAAAGTCTCTGGGAGGTCGAGGCAGAGGGTATGAGCATCACTCTCAGCGAGCGCTTCCTCAGGCGCTTTGGTTTGACTCATTCGATCATGAGTTTCAGTGAGTTTAATCAGCGCGTGCATCCTAATGATGTAGAGCGTATTCGCCATCTGCGTCAGCTGTTTGCCAGCAGTGGTGAGGATAACTTTGAGGCGGAATACCGCTACGCCGATGCTCTGGGTGAGTACGTCTGGCTACTGAGCCGCGGTAAGGTGCTGGAACGTGACAGCGAGGGCCGAGCCCTGCGTGCGGCCGGTACTCATGTCGATATCACGCGGCTCAAACAGGTGCAGGAAGACCTGCGTCGCGCCAGTCTGGATGCCCAGGCCGCCAGCCAGGCCAAGAGCCGCTTTCTGTCGAGCATGAGCCACGAGCTGCGCACGCCGCTCAATGCGATCTACGGCTTTGGTCAGTTGATCGAGATGGAGGCGCAGGACAAGCCCGAGGCCAAGCTGGAGGCCGATTACGCCCGCGAGATCGTCAATGCCAGCCGCCATCTGACCTCACTGGTGGACGATATTCTCGACCTGTCGAGCATCGAAAGCCGCCGTCAGCAGCTCAAGTTACAACCGGTGGAAGTCGGCGCGCTGCTGCATGGCTGCGCCGAGCTGGTACAGCCGGAAGTGCAGCAACGTCAGTTGCAGCTGCAGGTACTGGCTGACGCCGATGCCGGTCTTTACGTGCAGGCAGATGTGCGCAGGGTGCGCCAGGTGGTACTCAACCTGCTGTCCAACGCGATCAAGTACAACAGCCCGCAGGGGCTGATTCGCATGGGTTATGAGGTGCGCTCGAACTGTGTGCGTTTGTGGGTCGAAGACAACGGTGCGGGAATGACGGCCGAGCAGCAGGCCAATCTGTTCCAGCCGTTCCAGCGTCTGGGTCGGGAGAATTCCAGCATTCCTGGCACCGGTATTGGATTGGTGTTGTGTCGTGAGCTGGCCACCTTGATGGCGGGCGAAATAGGCTTTAGCAGCAGCGCCGGCATGGGCAGCCGTTTCTGGATTGACCTGCCCGGCGCGGCGGCACCGGCAGCACCGGCTGTTGCCGATGTGCAGTCCATGTCGGCGCAGCCCAAGCAGCTGGCCGAGGTGCTGTGTGTGGAAGATCACCCGGCCTGCCTCAAGGTGGTTCAGGAAGCCCTGCGTGAATTTGCCGAGGTACGCGGCGCCGGCTCGGTGCAGCGGGCGCTGGCTGAACTGGAGCACTGTACGCCGACCCTGCTGTTGCTTGATCTGGATCTACCCGATGGCGACGGCATGCAAGTGCTGGATGCCATGCGCCTTAACCCGCGGTTGCAGGCGGTGCCGGTATTGGTGATCAGTGCTGCGGCAGATGAGGCGGTGTTTGCCGAAGCACGCCAGCGCGGCGCCCAGGCTTGCCTGGCCAAGCCGATTGATCTGGCGCAGGTGCGCCGCGTGGCGCTTAGTCTGTTAGGGCGGGCGCTTTAACCAGCACCTTCTCGGCCTCTGTCTGGGCTATTCGCTGGCTTCGAGCAGTTGCAGCGCTTCGCCCAGAACCTTGACCGATTCGCTGTGGTTACCGGCCTTGTGCAGGGCTTCGCCTTCGGCGCGTAGCTGCTGCACTTGCGCGAGTACGGCGGCATCGCTCGGCGGATCGGTTTTCAGCAGGCCATCGATCTTGGCCATATCCGCCGGGCAGTGCATGGCCCAGAGCGAAGTGCTGAGGAGTGCGGTAGCAAGGAAAGTGGCAAGACGGCGCATGGCATGGCTCCAGCGATGTAGGTAGGGCTTTCAGTATAGAAAGCCCTCACTCATTGACTGGGTCGTTGGTCACTCAAGGCCTGGCGCTGCTGACCCGATCCAGCAGATAGACCAGCCCGTGATAATCGATACCGCCATGCTGGCTCAGGCCTATTTCGCAGGTGCGGCTGGTGCTGATGCCTTCCTCGCAATATTGCACTGCTGACTTCAGGCTGCGCAGGGCGTGATCGTTCAGCTCGGGCGTGGTGAAGCCCTTATCGCCTGCGAAGCCGCAACAGTGAATGCCCTCTGGGATGACCACTTCTGAAGTGCAGCGACGGACGATATCAATCAGCCCCTGCGCCTCGCCCAGATGCTGGGTGCTGCAAGTGACATGCACGGCCACCGGTTTGTCCTGCGGGGTGATGTGCAGACGGTCGAGCAACTGCTCGCGGATAAATTTCACCGGGTCGTGCAGCTTTAGCCGTGAGTCCAGGCCATCCTGCAACAGACGCAGGGTGCAAGGGCTGGTGTCGCAGTAGATGGGGTCGAGGCCGCCACGGCTGGCCTTGAGCAGCGCGTCGATCAGTTCCTGCTTCTTGCGTTCGGCCTGTTCGCTGTAGCCCTTGGAGGCAAACGGCTGGCCGCAGCAGAGGTTGTCCAGCTCATCCGGAAACACCACCTGAAAGCCGCCTTTCTCCAGCAGCGCGCGGGTCTTGTCGAGTAGCGGCATTTGCTCGGAATCGGTTGCCGCCGGGCCCATGGCGCGGGATACGCAGGCGGCCAGATAGACCACGCGTGGTCGGGTATCCGCCATTACGGCAGGCACTTGCAGGCGCTGTACCGCTTGCGGCATCGCTGGCGTCCACTGTGGCACGCGGCCCTGGCTGGCCTTGCTCAGTGCCGCCGAAGTGCGGCTAAGTAGGGGCGCACCCATGACCCTGCGCGCGCCGTTGGCCACATGCAGCATCAGCCGCGCGCCCTGCAGGGCGCGGCGGAAGTTATTCGCCAGCCAGTCGGCGCTGCGCGGGCTGTTGGCGTCGCGGGCGCGCAGCTGGCGCACCAGGTCGCCGGTGTTGATGCCCACCGGGCAGCGCTGGGCGCACAGGCCGGTGGCGGCGCAGGTATCGATGCCCTGGTACTGATAGGCCGCTTCCAGCTCAAAGGTATCGATGCCGGCGCGCTTTTTTGCCTGAATGTCGCGCCAGATCACGATGCGCTGGCGTGGGCTCAGGGTCAGCCCCTTGGACGGACAGACCGGCTCGCAGAAACCGCACTCGATGCACTTGTCGACGATCTCGTCGGCGGCCGGCAGCGGCTTGAGGTTCTTTAGGTGGATGTCGCGATCGTCGGAAAGAATCACGTCAGGGTTGAGAATGCCCTGGGGGTCGAGCAGGCGCTTGATCTGCCACATCAATTGGTAGGCATCCGCGCCCCATTCCAGCTCGACGAAGGGCGCCATATTGCGCCCGGTACCGTGCTCGGCCTTGAGCGAGCCGCCGAACTCCACCGCAACCAGTTGCGCCACGTCGTCCATAAAGGCTTCGTAGCGGGTCTTTTCTGCCTCGCTGTCAAAGCCCTGGGTGAAGACGAAGTGCAGGTTGCCCTCCAGGGCGTGGCCGAAAATGATCGCTTCGTCGTAGCCGTGTTTATCGAACAGCGCGAGCAGGCGATTGACGCCCTCGGCCAGCTGTTCGATGGGGAAGGTGACGTCCTCGATAATCACTGTGGTGCCGGTCTGACGCACCGCGCCGACGGCGGGGAAGGTGTCCTTGCGGATCTTCCACAGCAGGTTGTAAACGGCCGGGTCTTCGCTGAAATCCACCTGCTTTTCCAGGGGGAAGTCGGCGATGGAGGCCATGATCAGCTGAAGCTGCTCATGCAGCAGACTCTGGCTGGCGGCACGCGATTCAATCAGCAATGCGCAGGCACTGTTGGACAAACCCTTGACCCACTCCGGCATGCCAGGCTTGTTCTGTACCGAGCGCAGGCTACGGCGGTCCAGCAGTTCGACGGCGGACACCGGCTGCTGCTTGAGCAGCGTCACCGCACGGCAGCAGCTCTCCACATCGGGGAACACCAGCAAGGCGCTGGCCTTGTGCGGGTGGTCGGGCACGGTGTTGTAGGTTACCGCGCTGTAGGTTACCGCGCTGATAAAACCCAGGGTGCCTTCGGAGCCGACCAGCAGGTGGCTGAGGATATCCAGCGGCTGGTCGAAATCCACCAGGGCGTTGAGCGACAGGCCGGTGGTGTTTTTCAGCCGGTATTTGTGGCGAATCTTCGCCGCCAGCGCGCTGTTGGCACGGGTCTGTTTGCCCAACTCGTTGAGCTGCGCGAGCAGGTCGGCGTGGGTGGAGAAGAAGCGTGTGACACTGAGCGGGTCTTCGGTGTCCAGCACATGCCGCTGGCGTTGTTGGCGACGATGCCGCCGATTTTGCAGGCGTTGATCGACGCCGGATCTGGGCCGATTTTGCGCTGAAAGGGCGCCAGCACGGCATTAGCCTGGGCGCCGATCACCCCCGGTTGCAGGCGGATCTGGCTGCCCTGGCCGCGGATTTCCCGGCCGTTCCAGTTATCGCCCAGCACGATCAATACCGAGTCACTGATGGCCTGGCCGGACAGGCTGGTGCCAGCGGCGCGAAAGGTCACCGGCACCTGATGGGCGCCGGCCAGCTTGAGCAGGTCGACCACTTCCAGCTCTGCCTCGACGCGCACCACCAGCTTGGGGATCAGCCGGTAGAAGCTGGCATCGGTGCCGAATGCCAGGGTCGACAGCGGGTCGTCGAAACGCCGCTCGGCAGGGATCAGGCGCTTGATGGCGGTGAGAAAAGCGGCAGGCAGGCTCATGCAGGCTCCGAAATTAGATGCAGCGTCAGGACGCGGCGTGGTGCAGTTCACGCACCAGCGAATCGGCATTGATCTCGCTGATCGACTTGGCCCCGGTCAGCACCATGGCCACGCGCATTTCCTTCTCGATCAGCTCCAGCAGGTTGCTCACCCCCGCGCCCCCGTCGGCGGCCAGGGCGTAGATAAAGGCGCGGCCGAGCATCACCGTGTCCGCGCCGAGGGCGATCATGCGCACCACGTCCAGACCGGTGCGAATGCCGGAGTCGGCGAGAATTGCCAGCTCACCCTTCACCGCATCGGCAATCGCCGGAAGGGCACGGGCGCTGGACATCACGCCATCCAGTTGGCGGCCGCCGTGGTTGGACACGACGATACCGTCGGCGCCGAAGCTCACCGCGTCCTTGGCGTCCTGCGGGTCGAGAATGCCCTTGATGACCATTGGGCCGTCCCAGAACTCACGAATCCATTCCAGGTCCTTCCAGCAAATCGAGGGGTCGAAGTTGTTGCCCAGCCAGCCGATATAGTCGGCCAGGCCCGTGGGGTTGCCCCGGTAGGCGGAGATATTGCCCAGGTCGTGGGGCTTGCCGAGCAGGCCGACATCCCAGGCCCAGCGTGGGTGGATCATGGCTTGCAGCATGCGGCGCACAGGAGCGTTCGGCCCGCTCATGCCGGAATGGGCATCACGGTAGCGCGCGCCGGGTACGGGCATGTCGACGGTGAACACCAGGGTGGTGACACCGGCGGCCTTGGCGCGCTCCAGGGCGTTTTTCATAAAGCCGCGGTCTTTCAGCACATACAGCTGAAACCACATCGGCCGGTCGATAGCTGGCGCGACTTCTTCAATCGGGCACACCGACACGGTCGACAGCGTAAAGGGAATGCCCTTGGCGGCAGCCGCCTTGGCCGCTTGTACTTCACCGCGGCGGGCGTACATGCCGGTCAGGCCGACCGGGGCCAGGGCCACCGGGCGGTTGCTCGCGGCCGATCTGTGCAAGTGCAGAGTTGTGATACACCCAAGGCAGCTCCATAAACGGAATCTCGTCTGTGAACTTGGGTGCGAGTTTCTGCCGCCAGTCTTAACGCTAAATTAAGTCACACAATATTCTGCCGTGAGTCGGTTGCATGCATTTCATCGCTTGCGCTGCAGCCACCACAGCTCATAGCCTGCTAAGCCTGACTTGCCGAAGGACGGCAAGTTGATCAGCCCTGACCTTAATCGCCAAACGCTCGGAGATAGCTATGCCCCCTATGGATACTGAGCAACAACTGGCGGCCCGTCTGGCCATCCTGGAAAACCCTGAGGTGCAGGACTGCACGGTCTATCGCGCCGATGATCAGGACCCGGACGCCGAGGAAGTGGATCTGGGTGATGCCAAGGTATTGTTCTGCGGCCCGTTCGAAGCTCCAGCCGATTGGGATGCGGCAGAACGTGAGGATTATTTCGGCGACAGCGCGCCGGAGCTGTTCGTCAATGCGCGTATCGAATGCGAAGCCAAGCCGGGTTCCAAAGGCCATTTCGCCGTGGACATCGGTGACTACGTAGCCGCCCAGCCGGGCCTGGGGGAAGTCGTGATGTTCTATGTGCACGACTACCTGGAAGACGACACTGGCTGCACTTATGTGCTGCTGCGTGATGAGGAAGTGCTGGAATAATTCAGCCTTTCCTTCGGCTATGTACAGCCTTGGTATGCATGACGCGCGCAGGTAGGTTGGTGCTGAGCGCAGCGAAGCCCAACGAGCAGTGGCATGCCTAGTTGGGCTTCGTCGCCTTGCTCCTCAACCCAACCTACTTGCTGCCATTCCTTAATCCAGGTTGCCTTTCTCCATTTCCTCGCTGACCGTTTATCCATCGCTTGCCCTGTAGTACCGGGCTATTACCCGCACCGGGCGGATCGGGATAACACTCTGAGCTTCTCAATTTATTGAAGGGAGCAGGCACATGGCAGCGAAGAAGATTCTCATACTGGTCGGCGACTACGTCGAAGACTACGAAGTGATGGTGCCGTTTCAGGCACTGCTGATGGTCGGTCACCAGGTGCACGCGGTGTGCCCGGACAAGACTGCCGGGCAAAGCGTACGCACCGCCATCCACGATTTTGAAGGTGAGCAGACCTACAGCGAAAAACCCGGGCATAACTTCGCCCTTAATTTCGACTTCGCTCAGGTTAAGGCCGAAAACTACCACACCCTGCTGATTCCCGGTGGTCGCGCCCCGGAGTACCTGCGCTTGAACGCTCAGGTGCTGGCGCTGGTGCAGGCCTTCGACAAGGCCGGCAAACCGATTGCTGCTGTCTGCCACGGCGCGCAGTTGTTGGCTGCCGCCGGTGTGCTTAAAGGCCGCGAGTGCAGCGCCTACCCGGCCTGTGGCCCGGAAGTGAGCCTGGCTGGCGGGCGCTATATCGATATCGCCGTGGACCAGGCCCATGTGCAGGGCAATCTGGTCACTGCACCGGCCTGGCCGGCGCACCCCAACTGGCTGGCGGCGTTTCTCGGCCTGCTGGGTACGCAGATCACGCTATAAACTGCCGGGGCCTGTCAGGCCCCAACATTCAGGGAGGTGAGCCGTCATGTGCGAGCTGTATGTCAAAGCCGATCCGATTCTCTACGAGTCCCGCGCCCGATCACTGCGCATCCGTGGCGTGGTCACCACCCTGCGTCTGGAAAATCAGTTCTGGGACATCCTGCGCGAAATCGCCGAAGTCGATGGCATGACCACCAATCAGCTGATTACCAAGCTGTATGACGAGGTGATGGACTACCGTGGCGAGGTGGTGAATTTCGCCTCGTTTCTGCGCGTCAGTTGTACCCGCTTTCTTAGCCAGCGCCCCAGCAATGTGCGGGCGCTGCTGCCGCGGGCGCAGCACGAGCAGTAGTGCTGCGCCCGCGATTGGCTTAGGCGAAGGCGAGCACCTCCTGCACGGGGCGGCGCACTTTCTGCGGCCAGTTGCCCTCGGCGGCATAGCCGACGGTAACCAGCAGGATGGGCGGCTCATGGGCTTCCAGCGCAAAGGCCTGTGCCACACCTTCGGCATCGAAGCCGGTCATGGCACCACTGGCTAGGCCCATGCCCTGCGCGGCCAGCATCATGGTCATGGCCGCCAGGGACGCCGAGCGCACCGCCTCTTCACGTTGCAGCTGAGGGTTGTCGGCATGACTCTGGTTGACCATGTCCGTCCAGCTCTGCTGGACGCTGGCGGGCAGGATGCCGACATCGACCGAGGGTTGCAGGTGCTGGGCCAGGTGAGTGTGGGCCTCAAGAGTGCCGCAGACGATAAAGGTCACCGAGGCATCTAGCACCTGGCGTTGCTGGTAGGCCAGCTCGTACAGGCGCGCCTTGGCCGCTGCGGACTGTACGGCGATAAATTTCCAGTTCTGCAGGTTGAAGGCCGTGGGGGCGCGGGTGGCCAGCTGAACCAGCTCGCGGATGACGGGCTCGGGCAGTTCGCGACCGCCCTGGTAACGCGTGGTGGATACCCGGGATTCGATCAGGTGTTTGACAGTGTTGGTCATGGCAGGCTCCGTTATACAGGGTTGCTCAGGGAAGAATCTTTGGGCTGGCTAGAGGCCTTGGGGGCGTTGCTGGTCCACTGCACGGCGAGGATGCTGCCCAGTACGGTCAGCAGGCCGATCAGGGCCACGCCGGTGATACGCTCATCCAGTAGCAGCCAGCCGATCAAGACGGCCACCACCGGGCTCAGCAGGCTCAGTGAAGAAACGGCCACGGGTGACAGGCGGGCAATGCCGCGGAACCACAGCACGTAGGCCAGTAGCGCACCGAACAGCGACAGGTAGGCATAGGCCAGACCCTGGCTGATGCTCAGGCTCTGCAAGGGCGGATCGACCAGCACGGCCAGCGGCAGCAGCATCAGCCCGCCCAGCAACAGCTGCCAGCCGGTAAAGGGCAGCAAAGCCAGGTCGCTCTTCCAGCGTCGGGTCAGGTAAGTCCCTAGCGCCATGCAGCTCATGCCGGCGAAGGCCGCGACAATCCCCAGGGTGTCCCAGCGCGAATCGGGTGACAGCAGCAGTGCCGCCATGCCGGCAACTCCCAGCAGGCTGGCACCAATGGTCACCTGAGCTGGGCGTCGACCCTCCAGGCCCCAGAGCAGGCCCATCAGCAGCAGGGGTTGCACCGCCCCGACCACGGCCGCCAGGCCACCGGGCAGGCGGTAGGCCGCGACGAATAGCAGGGCCTGAAAGCAGCCGATATTCAGTGCGGCGAGTACCAGCATACGGCCCCAGTCACTGCGCGTCGGTAGCTGACGGCAGCACAGCACCAGCAACAGACCGGCCGGCAGGGCTCGCAGCATTGCGGCGACAAAGGGGCGATCAGGCGGCAACCACTCGGTGGTGACGATATAGGTGGATCCCCAGATCAAGGGAGCCAGGGCAGTGAGCAAGGTGTTGAACCAGGGGGTACGCAGCATGATGGTTATCCTGTAGATTGTCTCGCATTCAAGATAATTTCAGCCTAAGTCGAATTTATCTTGAATTCAAGATAATTTTTGGAGAGTCCGCCATGCACCCGTCACGCCCAGCCGATGCTGTTGATCTCATCCTCCAGCAATGGGCCCAAGAGCGGCCGGATCTGGATGTCAGCCCGATGGGGGTGATCGGCCGTATTGGCCGCTGCTCGGCATTGTTGCGCCGCGAGCTGCTACCGGTGTTTGAGCGCTTCGGCTTGAGTGCTTGGGAGTTCGATGTGCTGGCGACCTTGCGGCGCAGCGGCGCTCCCTATTGCCTGGCGCCCACGGCCCTGTTCTCGGCGCTGATGATCACCTCCGGCACCATGACCCGGCAGCTGCAGCAGCTGGAAGCCGCCGGCAGGATCAGCCGCATCCCCAACCCCAGTGATGCTCGCAGCCTGCTGGTGCAACTCACCCCGGCAGGCCTGGAACTGATCGACCAGGCGGTGGAGGCCCATGTCGACAATGAGGCGCGCATCCTCGCGGCCTTGCCTGTCGCGATCTGCAATCAGCTGGATGATGGCCTGTCGGCGCTGTTGGCTATATTGGAACCTGTGCAAAAGTGACTCGACAGACCACCAGGTTGTCTCGGCTGTGAAGGCGGCAGCCATCCCCGCGGGCGAACCAGACAAGAGAGCAGCACAGCATGAACGATGAATTGAAGATCGAAGACATCCAGTTGGGTGACGGCAAGGCAGTGGTCAAAGGTGCGCTGATCACTACCCAATACAATGGTTTTCTAGAAGATGGCAGTAAGTTCGACTCATCCTATGATCGCGGCAAAGCCTTCCAGTGCGTGATCGGCACCGGCCGGGTGATCAAAGGCTGGGAGCTACTTTTACATTAGGTAGTCTATAGCCTGTTCAAGTAGATCAGGGGGTAGCACAATGCCAATACTACAGAATGCCTACAGGCAGCTTGGCCTAATGACTATGCGAGAAATTCAGGAAAGCGGGGTAGATGTGCTGGTGCTGCTCAACCTGTACAGGATGCTGGCCAAGGTGCTGCCCAAGGATGCGAAGCAATGACAAAGCAGGCGATACCCTACATTCGCTTTTCCAGCTTCAAACAATCGGAAGGGAATAGTTACCAGCGTCAACGGGAAGCTATAGACCGCTGGCTAGCTGCCCATCCTGATTATGTGAAAAGTAATCTTGTGTTTGAAGACCTCGGGAAATCGGGGTTTGCTGATGAAAGGAAGAAATACAAGCAAGCATCTGGAATGCTCAAGATTGCTGCTGCTATCGAAGCGGGGTTGATTCGTTCCGGTGATCTTGTGCTGCTGGAAGCATTCGACCGAGCTACGCGCAGAAAGATGGTTGATGCTTGGGAATTGATAACCCCCATCCTGAAAGCTGGTGTTGATATTTGCACCCTAGATGATGGTATTACCTACACAAAAGAAAGCTTGAATGGTAGCCATGCTTTTCTACTGGTGGCAAAGATTCAGGCTGCATATGGGTACAGTAAAATATTGTCAGAGCGTGTATCGGCATCGTATGACCTCAGACGGAAAGAAGCCAAGGAAGGTAAGCAGGTAAAAAGGAATGTGCCGATGTGGCTGACTGCTGAGGGCGGTCTAAAGCCTGAAGTTGTTGTAGCTGTGCAAGAAGTATTTAATCTTTACATTCAAGCGATGGGCGTACATAGCATTGCCGTAGAGCTTAAAAAGAGAAAGATTGAAGGGCTAGAAAAGGTTAGCGGGCCAACTGTTGCGGCATGGCTGCGTAACAGGGCGGCGATTGGTGTATGGGCCAATACAGAAGCAGCAGAGGAAAGGAAGCGGGAAGAAATACCAGATGCCTATCCTGCAATTGTAGAGAAAGAAAGATTCTTTCTTGTTCAAAAGCTGATTGAACAGCGGAAGACAGCCAAGCCAACCAAGACAGGTAAAGCTAACTTTCTATCTGGTCTTGTCGTGTGCAGTCACTGTGACAGTACGATGATTGTGCATAACACTAACGGCAAGCCAAACGCTTTTAGGTGTTTGAGTCATCATAGAAATAAAGACTTAGGATGCAAGAATAATAAATCTATTCCTTATAATCTTGTGTTATACATTTACCTTTGTACGGCCTTTAGTGGATTGCAGAGAGCTTTACAGAAGCAAACATTATCAACCTCTGAAAAGAGAAAGATTGTCATAGAAGAGCAGTTGTCTGTTGTGTCCAGAAATATCAGTAAGCTGATTGAGCTGGATATGCTCGATCTACCAGAAACTAAAGACAAGCTGCTAACTTTGAAAGAAGAAAGAGAAAAGCTTGTATCTGAGCTGGCGAGCATTGATGCTGGTGCTGTTGTAGAGAGTGAGATTAAGCAGGCGATGATAGAAGAAAAGAATCTTCTAGAATCTAGCCCTGCTGTGCTGAATGCGATGCTTAAATCTGCTGACTACAAAATCATAACAAGCATGGATGGCAGCATAGAATGTAATGAGCTTGAGTTTATGGGTGTTAGCTGGCGCTATGCTGGTGTGCAGAGGATGGTGAAAAGCTGTACTACTGACTACTACAAGCTGTTAATGATTCACAAAGCTACAGGCAGAGAGTGGCTGTGCAAGATTGAGCCGGGGCATCTGGTTATAGATGCATTCCCCTTGCTGGATACGGCGCAACATAAAGGAAATAACTGGCTGTCACCTAGGTATGCAAATATCTTGCGTGGGCATCCTGTAGAGCTGTGTCAATAATTGTCACTTTCCCATTTTCCCGGAATCAAAGGCTGCTTTATGCAGCCTTTTTGTTTTCTATGGTTTGGAAAATATCTGTAAGGCTGTTTGTGTTTTGCCGATTACAAACAGAGATTTCGCCGATGTGATTAGCAGGTACGTGCTCACCAGTAGCACGGCCTCACTACTGCTAGAAATATCGTGGTCTAGTGCTGGTGCTACCCCGTAGACACACACTCAAACCATGCTTTGAGCGTAAGCGCTCCATAAACCTCATCTACAAATGATCCGCAGGCCAGCCAATGCTGAGCTCCAATTTCTTTCTGGAGCCAGCCGTCATGATGCGCCCCGACGCCAAAGTCGAAAAAGTCTATCTATACCCCAAGCCGGTGGATTTCCGAAAATCCATCGATGGCCTGGCCGCCCTGGTCGAGCTGGATATCAAGGTGGCGGTGTTCGACCCGGTGCTGTTCGTCTTCCTCAACCGCGCGCGCAGCCGGGTGAAGATTTTGTATTGGGAGCGCAACGGCTTTTGCCTGTGGCTCAAGCGATTGGAGGCTGAACGCTTCAAGTCGCATCCGGAACCTGGCGAAGATGCGATCGTGCTGACGGCCCAGGAGTTGAACTGGTTGTTGGACGGTATCGACCTGTGGCGCAACCGGCCGCACCAGGTTTTGACCCCTAGGGATGGTCTGAAGTAGCCCTGTATTTCCGGTCAACTTCAGCCTCCGCTGATTTTGAAAGCGGAAAACTGATCAAAAACGATCAAGTCATCCGCTCATTTCGGTGTTTCTGGCCGCCGCGAGCACCTCGCAGCGGTCATTTCCCACATTACAGGCGCACCTCTCCTGCATTCGTCAGCAAATGTCGACGGGCCATCCACAGGTTCGACAGGGCGAACAGCGTTACCAGTTGTGCGGTGTTTTTGGCCAGGCCACGGAAGCGCGTCTTCACATAGCCGAACTGCCGCTTGATCACCCGAAACGGGTGCTCGACCTTGGCGCGCACCTGGGCTTTGGCCTTCTCGATCTTGCGCTTGGCTTTGTATAGCGCGCTGCGCTTACTCAACGTGTTGTACGTACTGCGGCGGGCTGCGATCTGCCAGATCACTTCACGGCCTTCATGTTCTGGCCGCTTCTCTACGCCGGTGTAACCCGCGTCGGCACCCACCATGTTTTCTTTGCCGTGTAGCAGCTTGTCGACCTGAGTAACGTCTGCAACATTGGCTGCCGTGCCGACCACGCTATGCACTAAACCCGACTCGTCATCGACGCCGATGTGCGCCTTCATGCCGAAGTAATACTGGTTTCCCTTCTTGGTCTGGTGCATTTCCGGGTCACGCTTACCGTCCTTGTTCTTGGTCGAACTCGGCGCATTGATCAGCGTGGCATCGACGATGGTGCCTTGGCGCAATGACAAACCGCGGTCACCCAAATAGCCATTGATGACGGCCAAGATGCCCGCAGCCAGTTCGTGTTTCTCCAGCAATCGGCGGAAGTTGAGGATGGTGGTTTCGTCGGGAATGCGCTCCAGGCTCAGACCCGCAAACTGGCGCAGGATGGTGGTCTCGTACAGAGCCTCCTCCATCGCCGGGTCGCTGTAGCCGAACCAGTTCTGCATCAAATGAACCCGTAACATCGCCATCAGCGGATAGGCTGGACGTCCGCCTTCACCCTTGGGGTAATGCGGTTCGATCAAGGCAATCAAACCCTTCCACGGCACAACCTGATCCATCTCGATCAGGAACAGCTCTTTGCGGGTTTGCTTGCGCTTGCCGGCGTACTCGGCGTCGGCGAAGGTCATCTGCTTCATCGGAAAACTCGGCGGGTGGAGTTCAGGTATTTTGCCAAATTCAGGAAGTCTTCTTCAGGGTTTCCCTAGGTTCGTCACCTGAGCCGGTATAATCCAAGGCATGATTTCTGTGCCCGAAACCCTTCCTGATGACCCCGCCGCGCTCAAGCAATTGCTCGCTGAGGTGTTGTCGTCGGCGCAGGAATTGGCCAAGGACAAGGATGGGCAGATCGAGCGCCTGCGCGAACAAAACGCGCTGTTGATCCAGCGCCTGTTCGGCCGTAAATCCGAGCAGAGCAGCGACCCGGATTCACCGCAGCTAGAGATGTTCAACGAAGCGGAAAGCCTGGCCGAAGCGGCGGCTGAAGCTCCGGCCGCTGAGGTCGAGGAAGAAGTCGTTGCGCCGACCAAGCGCCGCGGCAAGCGCAAGCCGTTACCGGCCGAACTACCGCGTGTCGAGGTCATCCACGAACTGCCCGAACACGAACTGACCTGCGAATGCGGTTGCCGCAAGCAGGCCATCGGCGAAGAAACCAGCGAGCAGCTGGAAATCATCCCGATGCAGGTTCAGGTGATCCGCCACATTCGCAAGACCTATGCCTGCAAGGCCTGCGAAAGCGCGCCGGTCACCGCTGACAAACCGGCCCAACTGATCGAGAAAAGCCTGGCCAGCCCGAGCGTGCTGGCGATGCTGCTGACCAGCAAATACGCCGACGGCATCCCACTGTATCGCTTCGAAAAGATGCTCAGTCGCCATGGCATCGACATCCCCCGGCAGACCCTGGCGCGCTGGGTGATCCAGTGCGGCGAACTGCTACAACCGTTGCTCAACCTGATGCGCGACAGGCTGCTGGACAGTCCGGTGATCCACTGCGATGAAACCCGCGTGCAGGTGCTCAAGGAGCCTGGGCGCGATCCGAGCAGCCACTCCTGGATGTGGGTGCAGACCGGTGGCCCGCCTGGCAAACCGGTGATCCTCTTCGACTACACAACCAGCCGCGCGCAGGAGGTGCCGCTGCGCCTGCTCGACGGTTATCGCGGCTACCTGATGACCGACGATTACGCCGGCTACAACGCCGTGGCCGCACAACAAGGTGTTGAGCGCCTGGCCTGCTGGGCGCATGCGCGGCGCAAGTTCGTCGAAGCGCAAAAGGTGCAACCGAAGGGCAAAACCGGGCGTGCCGACATCGCGTTGGGGATGATCAACAAGCTCTACGGCATCGAGCGCGAACTTAAGGATGCCAGCGATGAACAGCGCTACCGGGGCCGCCAGCAGCACAGCCTACCGCTCCTCGATCAGCTCAAGACCTGGCTGGAGAAACCCCAGCCGCAGGTCACGGCGCAGAATGCCCTGGGCAAAGCAGTGAACTACCTGGCGAGCAACTGGAGCCGACTCGAACGCTACATCGAGGCTGGCCACCTGCAGATCGATAACAACGCTGCCGAGCGCGCGATCCGGCCCTTCGTCATAGGTCGCAAGAACTGGCTGTTCAGCGACACGCCGAAAGGCGCGACCGCCAGCGCCCAACTCTACAGCCTGGTGGAAACCGCCAAGACCAATGGCCAGGAGCCCTACGCCTGGCTGCGCCATGTCCTCGAACGCCTGCCGCTGGCCAACAGCGTTGAAGCCTACGAAGCGCTGCTGCCTTGGAACTGCCAACCAACGACGCCACTGTAAAACGCAAAACCTCTCCAGAGGGAGGTGGGGTCTATGGAGCGCTTACGGTCGGAGCCGCAGTCGGTACCGTTGGCGGTGCCGCTAAAGGGGTTAGTGGCGCCTTGGCAGGCGGTGAAATCGGTGCCGCCGTCGGCGTCATAGCTGGACCTGCTGGTATTACTCTCGGAGCACTCTCGGGAGCCATCCTTGGCGGTCTAGCAGGAGGAGCTAGCGGCTGCGCTATTGGTGCCCAGCTGGGCAATCAGCTCGATCGTCGCTTCCTTGCCAACAACCTCTGTCTGGACTGCGGATATCGCTTTAACCAGAACATCGCTTCTGCTTAACCACTAACCCCACCCCCAACAACCAATCAGATCAGTGCTGCGCTTTGCGCAGCGCTTATGCCTGCCCTTACAAAAAGGAATCCTCCTTATGGCTCATCAACTCGAACAAATGGCTTATGTCGGCAACACCCCATGGCATGGCATGGCCTGGGCAATCGTCTTACCCAAAAACAACCGCTGGAAGTCTGGCAACGTGAAGCCGGAATGAACTGGCAGATCGAAGAAAGCCCTGTGCACTTCAAGGCTGATGCCGTGGCTCACCTCGGCACTATTCACTCATTCCCAGAGCAGAAGGTGCTGTATCGATCAGACAACAAGGCACCCCTGTCCGTAGTGTCCAATCGCTACCAGATAGTGCAGCCTCGTGAAGTGCTGGAGTTCTACCGGGATCTGACCGAAGTATCTGGATATGAGCTGGAAACGGCAGGCGTGTTGAAAGGTGGCCGTAAGTTCTGGGCGCTGGCACGCACGGGACAAACAACCGCATTGAAGGGTAATGATCAGGTAAACGGCTACTTGCTGCTGGCAACATCATGCGACGGAACACTTGCCACGACTGCTACACCCACCACCGTGCGTGTCGTCTGCAATAACACCCTGACCATTGCCTTGGATGGTGCCTGTCGTTCGATCAAGGTGCCTCACAGCACCCGATTCGATCCAAGGGCTGTGAAGAAGCAGCTGGGTATCGCAGTCTCGCAATGGGACGATTTCATGTACCGCATGCGCTCTTTGGCTGAGCGTAAGGTTCAATGGCATGAAGCCATGGGTTACTTCATGAACGTGCTGTGTGAAACCAGTCCGAACAGCCCGCTTCCTGAGGTCCTACCGAATGAACGGGCGCTGCGCAAGGTACAGAGCCTCTATGAAGGCAAAGGTCGTGGAGCAACGCTGGAATCATCTAAAGGAACGGCTTGGGGACTGCTCAATGCCGTTACCGAGTATGTCGATCACGAGCGCCGAGCCCGCAGCAACGAATTCCGCATGGATTCGGCTTGGTTCGGACAAGGTGCTCAGATCAAGCAACGTGCATTAGATGCGGCGCTGCGACTCGCTGCTTAATCCATTCCCTTAAACCCACAAACCAATCAGCCCGATCAGCTTCTGCTGGTCGGGCTTTTTTGTCTTCAAGGAGACCAACTATGAAAACTCAAACCAAGCAAAGCCCCGTGTCAAAATCTCGCCCCGCACTCCGCCTGGTAACCACCAAAGCGCTGCCGCGTGAAGACTGGCTGGAGATACGTAAGCGCGGCATTGGCAGTTCAGATGCCGCTGCGGCTGTTGGACTTAATCCATACAAATCCCAGCTGGAGTTATGGATGGAGAAAACTGGCAGAGACGCCGCTTTACCCAAGATCGATCCCCAGGATGAAGAAAGCCCCGCGTACTGGGGCAACATTCTTGAACCCATTGTTGCTGCCCATTACACCAAGCGCAGTGGCAATCGCGTGCGTCGCATCAACGCCGTACTGCAACACCCAGATACCGACCTGAGCTGGATGTTGGCGAACATAGGCAGGGAAATAGTCAGTGCAACTGATGTTCAGATTCTGGAGTGTAAAACCGCCGGCATTAACGGTGCACGACTCTGGAAGGAAGGCGTGCCTGAGTATGTGCAGCTGCAGGTGATGCACCAGCTCGCCGTCACCGGCAAGCAAGCAGCTGATGTGGCGGTTTTGTTGGGTGGTCAGCACTTGGAAATCCACCGTATCGAGCGTAATGAGCAAATGATTGCCCGGCTCATCCAACTGGAACGAAAGTTCTGGGAGTACGTCATCACCGATACCCCTCCCCCTGCTGACGGTTCGGATTCAGCTGATCTGGCACTGCGTTGCCTCTACCCCGAAGACAACGGCCAAACCGTGGACTTCTCTGCAGATCCAGCCTTGTCAGTGGCCTACGTGGAACTGAAATCTGTGCGTCAGCGGATTGCCCAGCAGCAATCTCATGAAGCGCAGCTCAAGCAGACCTTGCAACAAGCCATGGGCGATGCCACCCGCGCAGAGTTTTCCAGTGGCTATGTCAGCTGGAAGAAATCAAAAGACAGCACTGTGTTGGACGTTGAAACCCTCATCAAAGAAAGACCTCACCTGCAAGTTCGCTACGCCAAGGTCAAGGAAGGCAGTCGCCGTTTCCTGGTCGCCTGATTCATCAATCACCACCACTTAGCCACCCAATCAGTTCGTACTGATGGGTGGCTTTATTTTTTGTTTGAAGGAGAAAACCATGCTTAAAGGTCTAGCAATTACCCCGCCAGTACTCGGACGTATATCCATCGGCAAGGTCATCGAGAAAAACGGCAAACGCCTACCGGAGAAAGACGATCAATTCACTATCACCTCACAAGTACAAGGCCGGGATGGCTGGTTACTGCACCCGCTCAATGATGAGCTGCGCAAGAGCCAAGATGACAAGCTGCGTAGCATTCCGGTAAGGCTGCTATTCAACGAGCCTGAGTTGAACTTTCGGGCTGACTACACCTTGTTTGACCGCCAGTCTGGACGTCCGATTTGTGTGGGCAACGGTGAAACTTGCAAGCGTGTCACTCAGGAAGGTATGCAGTCCTTACCCTGTCCTTCACCTGATGCCTGTGCACTCGCGAAAGGAGGTGCCTGTAAGCCCTATGGTCGACTAAACGTAGTCATAGGTGATGAGGATCTGCTGGGCAGCTTTGTGTTCCGCACCACCGGCTTCAACAGCATCCGCACCCTGGCGGCTAGACTGCAGTATTTCCAGGCTATCTCAGGGAATCGGCTGGCTTGTTTACCACTGGAGCTGCGTCTGCGGGGCAAGTCCACCCGCCAGAGCCACGGCGCACCAATCTTCTATGCAGACATCATCGTGCGCAGCGGCATCACGATGGAAGAGGCGCTAATGGCCGCCAAGCAATTGCACGACATCCGGCAGTCCGCTGGATTCGACCAGGCAGCACTGGATCTCGCCGCACGGCAAGGTCTCAGCAATGGCGCATTTGAGGATAGTGAAGAGGACAGCAGTGCCATTGTTGAAGAGTTCTTCCCCGCTGCTGAAATCAATCTACCACTACCTGACATCCGCGCAACAGGCCAAGAAACATTGGCGGACAAACTGGAGCTGCTGGCTACCGAGTAGCCGGTCTGTTGCCTCATCACACACCCGGCGATGAGTGTCCTGCGGGACACCATGGTTGATCAATTTCGAGAGTCTGATCATGACATTTCTGCGTTTTATCCTGTACTCATTCACCTTCATTGGTTTATTGGCCTCGGCCGGCGCATTCGTGCTGACCATAATCATCTTGTTGCGCTTTCCGCTGATGCTGATTGCCGTACTACTGGCATGCGGGATGTTCGTCTGCGTGATGAGGAAGATGGCGTCGCACAGGTAACCGGGGCAGTCCACCGACCCAAACCTGCTTCGATCCATCAACACGGAAAGTCCAATTTGCCAATACACTGCTCTGAATCAGATGCGTCGGGTGGGGCTTGCTGATTGCCTCTGGGCGGCCCATTCCAGGCCACTTAAGCGCTTCTGTAATGATAGTAAACTGCCAGCTATTGGTCGGTTTGTACTTCGTAACCGTGCGCCTGTCGTGTATCATCCCCCCCATGCATGCACATCTCAGTATTGGTTACTGATCTTTTTTGCTGATTCGGGCTTGGATTGGCAGGTTGCTTTGGATGAGTCGCTGCGTTGCAGTGCAGGTCTGGGTTCTCGGTCAATTCACACATGCTCGCCAGCTTCAGGTCAATGCGGGTGGACCAACCACTTAACGGTAGGATTGTTGGTTTTTCTAGGTGTGTTTCCGTTCATTTATAGGGTGTTGTCGTGACAGTTTCCAATTTGCGCTTGGATGCCAGTCTCGGCAGCCGACAGCCAGGCGTCTGTCCAGTCGCGGACGGCTTTAGTGCAGTAGACGCGTAAAATATGCCGCCCAAGGTTAAATAAAATCGAATCAATAGATTAGATTATTGAAAGGCGTCAACCCTCAAAAAATTATATTTTCTTTGAATTTGCGGAGCGATTTGATCAATGGATGTTGGCGAAGTAAGTATTGCTAAATTTAAAAGTAAGGAAGCGGTTGTTGGCATTGTAGGGCTCGGATATGTTGGTCTGCCCCTGATGCTTCGCTACAACGCTATTGGGTACCGTGTGCTCGGCATAGACATTGATGCCGACAAAGTCGCCAAGCTCAATGCTGGTCAGAGTTACATTGAGCACATTGCCTGTGAGCGCATCAGCAAAGCTCGTGCATCCGGCTTCGAGGCGACCACTGACTTCCGTCGGGCCAGTCAGTGCGATGCGCTGATTCTCTGCGTACCGACTCCGTTGAACAAGTATCGCGAGCCGGATATGAGCTTCGTGATCGACACCACCAATGCCATCAAGCCTTATCTGCGTGCGGGACAGGTGCTTTCACTGGAAAGTACTACCTACCCGGGTACAACTGAGGAAGAGTTGCTGCCGCGCGTTCAGGAAGGCGGTCTTACTGTGGGCGAGAATATCTTCTTGGTTTACTCGCCTGAGCGTGAAGACCCAGGTAATCCAAATTTTGAAACGCGAACCATTCCAAAGGTTATCGGTGGGCATACATCTAAGTGTCTGCAGGTCGGTATCGCGCTCTATGAGCAGGCTATCGATCGGTTGGTTTCTGTCAGCTCGACCAAGGCTGCTGAGCTGACCAAGCTGCTGGAGAATATCCACCGCGCTGTGAACATCGGTTTGGTTAACGAGATGAAGGTGGTCGCCGACCGTATGGGTATCGACATCTTCGAGGTGGTTGATGCTGCAGCTACCAAACCTTTCGGCTTTACCCCCTACTACCCTGGCCCTGGCCTTGGTGGGCATTGCATCCCGATCGACCCGTTCTACCTGACTTGGAAAGCTCGCGAGTACGGCTTGCACACCCGTTTCATCGAGTTGTCCGGCGAGGTCAACAAGGCCATGCCTGAATACGTGGTGGGCAAGCTGATGGGCGGGCTCAACGACCGCGGTCGTGCGCTCAAGGCCAGTCGGGTACTTGTGCTGGGCATCGCCTACAAGAAGAACGTCGACGACATGCGTGAATCACCATCCGTGGAAATCATGGAGTTGATTGAGGCCAAGGGCGGTATAGTCGCTTATAGCGACCCGCACGTGCCAGTGTTCCCGAAGATGCGCGAGCATCACTTCGAGCTGACCAGTGAGTCGCTTACTGCGGAGAATCTGGCCTCCTTTGATGCCGTAGTACTGGCTACCGACCACGAGCGTTTCGACTACGACCTGATCCTGCGCGCTGCTCCGCTGATCGTGGACAGTCGTGGCAAGTACCGGACTCCGGCCGCCCACGTCATCAAAGCCTGATTCAATTGGGTCGTTCTGCGGCCTTCTGTCCCGACAATCGAAAGAATACCTAAATGAAACGCTTCGCTCTGATCGGCGCCGCCGGTTACATCGCCCCCCGCCATATGCGCGCGATCAAGGACACCGGCAACGAGCTGGCTTGTGCCTACGACATCAATGACTCGGTCGGCATCATTGACAGCCTCTCGCCACAGAGCGAGTTCTTCACCGAGTTCGAGCGTTTTTACGACCATGCCTGGCGCCTGAAACGGGACCCGAGCACGGCGCTGGATATTGTTTCGATCTGCTCGCCCAACTACTTGCACCACCCGCACATCACCGCCGGCCTGCGCTTGGGCTGTGACGTGATCTGCGAGAAGCCACTGGTGCCATCCAGCGCGCTGCTGGACGACCTGGCCTTGGTTGAGCGAGAGACCGGCAAGAGGCTGTACAACATCCTGCAACTGCGGCATCACCAGGCAATAATTGACCTGAAGAGCCGTGTCGGTAGCGGTAGTCAGGCTCACAAGCACGAAGTCGAGCTAACCTACATCACCAGTCGCGGTAAGTGGTACATGGAGAGCTGGAAAGGCGATCCGCGCAAATCCTTCGGTGTGGCCACCAACATCGGCGTGCACTTCTTCGACATGCTGCACTTCATCTTCGGCAAGTTACAGCGCAATGTGGTGCATTTCGCTAGCGAATATAAAGCTGCAGGCTATCTGGAGTATGAGAAAGCCCGGGTACGCTGGTTCCTCTCCATTGACGCCAATGACCTGCCTGACTCGGTCAAGGGCAAGAAACCGACTTATCGCTCGATTACCTGCGACGGTACCGAAATCGAATTCTCTGAAGGTTTCACAGACCTGCACACCATAAGCTACCAAGCCATTCTCGATGGCAATGGCTACGGTATTGAGGATGCGCGGCACTGCGTGGAAACCGTCGAAACGATCCGCACCTTATCGCTTAGTCGCGCCCAAGATGGCGAAGGGCACCCGTTTCTTACTCGTCTGCAGAGCTGAGCCATGAGCCACTACCAGCACTCCAGTGCCATCGTCGACGAGGGCGCGCAGATCGGCGTAGACTCGCGCATCTGGCACTTCGTTCACGTATGTGGCGGCGCGCGTATTGGTCAACGTGTGTCTCTGGGCCAGAATGTGTTTGTCGGCAATAAGGTGGTCATTGGAGACAACTGCAAGATCCAAAATAATGTCTCGGTGTACGACAATGTGACCCTGGAAGAGGGCGTTTTTTGTGGCCCGAGTATGGTTTTTACCAACGTCTACAACCCTCGCTCCCTGATTGAGCGGAAAAGCGAATACCTCGATACGCTCGTCAAGAAAGGTGCCACTCTGGGCGCCAACTGCACCATCGTCTGCGGCGTTACCATCGGCGAGTTTGCGTTCGTTGGCGCGGGCGCTGTAGTTAACAAGAATGTCCCGCCATACGCCCTGATGGTGGGTGTTCCTGCCCGCCAGATTGGCTGGATGAGCGAGTTTGGTGATCAGTTGGATCTGCCGCTAGAGGGCGAGGGTAGTGCGCCCTGTATTCATACCGGCGCAACCTATGTGCTGCATGGCCGCGAACTGCGCAAGGAGAGCCTAGCATGATCGAGTTCATCGACCTCAAAGCGCAGCAGGCGCTGATTAAAGAGAAGATCGACGCTGGTATCCAGCGAGTTCTCGGGCATGGCCAGTACATCCTTGGTCCGGAAGTAAATGAGCTGGAAGAGAAACTCGCAGTCTTTGTCGGTGCGAAGTACTGCATCAGCGTGGCCAATGGCACCGATGCTCTTCAGATTGCCCAGATGGCATTGGGCATTGGGCCAGGCGACGAAGTCATCACCCCCGGCTTCACCTATATAGCTACCGCCGAGACTGTTGCGCTGCTCGGCGCCAAGCCGGTTTACGTGGATGTCGATCCGCGCACCTACAATCTTGATCCACAGTTGCTCGAGGCGGCCATCTCGCCGCGTACCAAGGCAATCATCCCTGTGTCGCTGTATGGCCAGTGCGCCGACTTTGACGCCATCAACGGCATAGCCGCTCGGCATGGGATCCCGGTTATCGAAGATGCCGCCCAGAGTTTTGGCGCCAGCTACAAAGGTAGGAGTTCCTGCAGCCTCAGCACAATCGCTTGCACTAGCTTTTTCCCAAGCAAGCCTTTGGGCTGCTATGGCGACGGCGGGGCCATCTTCACCAATGATGAAGAGCTGGCTACAGTTATCCGCCAGATCGCGCGGCATGGCCAGGATCGCCGCTACCATCACATCCGCGTGGGCGTGAACAGCCGCCTAGATACCCTGCAGGCCGCCATCCTGCTGCCCAAGCTAGAGATCTTCCCGCGCGAACTGAAACAGCGCGAGCAGGTCGCACAGGGTTATGCCCGACTCCTCGGCGAGGCAGGCATAACCGAGCCCTTCATCGAGGCGCATAATCGCAGCGCCTGGGCCCAGTACACTGTACAGGTATCCGGCCGTGATCAAGTGCAGGAGCGCCTCAAGACTGCAGGCGTTCCTACCGCCGTGCATTACCCTATCCCGCTCAACCGTCAGCCGGCGGTGAAGGATGAGGCTGCCTGTCTGCCGGTGGGCGATGAGATTGCACAGCGGGTGATGAGTCTGCCGATGCATCCTTACCTGGATGAAGCGGCACAAGGCACAATCATTCAATCCCTGCAGGAGAGTCTGCGCGCATGACCAGAAAAATCGTCACCATCGTCGGGGCGCGACCGCAGTTCATTAAGGCCGCTGCAGTCTCCCGGGAATTTCTCAAACACCCAGGTGTGCTGGAAGAGGTGATGGTTCATACCGGCCAGCACTTCGATCCGAACATGTCTCAGGTATTTTTTGACGAGCTAGAAATTCCCACACCCAAATACAACCTCGAGATTTCAGGTGGCGGCCACGGTGCAATGACCGGGCGCATGCTCGAAGGCATCGAGCAGATTCTTCTGACCGAGAAGCCTGACTGGGTGCTGATCTACGGCGACACCAACTCCACCTTGGCCGGCGCTCTGGCGGCAGCAAAACTGCATATCCCAGTCGCGCACGTCGAAGCCGGTCTTCGCTCGTTCAACATGCGCATGCCCGAGGAGATTAACCGCATTCTGGCCGACCGGGTTTCCACTCTTCTGCTTTGCCCCACCACGCTGGCTGTAGAGAACCTGGCGCGTGAAGGCCTAACTCAGGGCGTACATAACGTCGGCGATGTGATGTTCGATGTGGCGCTGTATTACCGCGACCGTGCCCGCAGCAATAGCAAAATTCTCAGCACCCTGGGGCTGAGCGAGAAGGGCTTTGCCCTGGCGACCTGTCACCGCGCCGAGAACACCGACTCGCATGAACGCCTGACCAGCATTCTTAGCGCCTTGGTCAACATTGCCCGCGAACTGCCGGTGGTGCTGCCGCTGCACCCGCGCACCCGCAAGCTGATTGGTGACTTTGAACTGGAACACCTGCTCGAGCCTCTGAGCGTGGTCGAGCCGTTGGCGTTTCTCGATATGGTTGCTCTGGAACAAGCCGCCAAGGTGATTCTCACCGACTCCGGTGGCGTGCAGAAAGAAGCCTTCTTTTACCGGGTGCCATGCATCACCATGCGCGATGAAACCGAGTGGGTAGAGACCGTCGAGCTGGGCTGGAATCAACTGGTGGGCGCTTCTTATGAAAGGATCATTAGCGCGTTCACAAACCTTACCGATGGCCGTGCCGATGACCTGAGCGCGCCCTATGGCTCGGGTTTCGCCAGCCGACTCATCCTCGAAGAACTGCTTAAAGAAGGTTGAACATGGGTGCCCTGACTAGCTTGCTCACGCACCGGCGCATTCTTTACGCCACCGTGTTGCAAGGCTTGAAGAAACGTACCAGCGGCAATGCCTTGGGTGCGCTGTGGCTACTGCTGTATCCACTGCTGTTTCTGAGCATGTACAGCTTGGTGTTCGTGCAGATCCTGCAAGTGCGCATCCCGGGCCTGGGCACCATGGATTACATCTTGGTGGTGTTCAGTGGCCTGGTGCCGTTTCTAGCTTTTGCCGAGGCGTTTGGAACCGGCACCACCAGTGTCGTCGCCAACCGCGACCTGTTGATGAACACCCTGTTTCCCATCGAGTTAGTGGTGGCCCGTGAAGTGCTTATCGGCCACACCACCATGGGTATGGGCATGCTATTGCTGTGGGGCGCGGTGTTGCATTTTCATGGTGTGCACTGGACTCATCTGCTGGTGCCAGTGATCTATCTGCTGCAAATTATGATGGTGCTCGGTCTGGTGTGGATTACCGCAACCCTCACCGTTTTTTTCCGCGACCTACAGCAGGCCATCCCGATTCTGGTGCTGTTTCTGATGATGGTTTCGCCCATCGGCTACACCGCCGACATGGTGCCCGAAGGCCTTAAAGCCTTGCTGTTGTTCAACCCATTGGCCTGGCTGATGGAGCTGTACCGCGCTTGCCTGATGCGCGGTGAAGTGCCGTTGGAGCAACTTGCCCTGTTTGCCCTGTTTGCCTGCGTGCTGTTCTCCCTTGGGGGAGCATTGATTCTGCGCCTCAAACCCTTGTTTGCTGACCACGCCTGATGCCTACCATGCCCGATTGCGCGATTTCCCTTACCGGTGTCAGCAAGACTTTCCGTCGCTTCCAGCATCCCGGCTGGCGTGCATTGGATGCCTTGGGTTGGCCGGTATCGAAGCGGCGCTATGACCAGTTTCAGGCGCTGGCCGATATCAACCTGAACATCGCCCGTGGCGAAAAAGTGGCCCTGATCGGTCGCAACGGTGCCGGCAAAAGCACGCTGCTGCGATTAATCGCTGGGCAGATGCGCGCTGACGCCGGGCAGATCCGCGTCAACGGTCAGGTGCAGGCGTTGATGACCCTAGGAACCGGCTTTCACCCGGACTTCAGTGGGTTGGAAAACATCCGCTCAGCGCTCGCTTACCAGGGCATTGCGCCTTCGCAGGTGGACGCGTGCATCGAAGAAATCGCCGACTTCACCGAGCTGGACAGCTTTTTGCGGCGCCCGGTGAAGGAGTACTCGGCAGGCATGTACGCGCGCCTGGCTTTTGCCGTTGCCACCACTATTACCCCCGAAGTACTGATCATCGACGAGATTCTCGGCGCCGGGGATGCGTATTTTCTGGGCAAGTGCATCCAGCGCATGAAAGCGCTCACCAGCCAGGGCGCCACCATTCTGTTTGTCTCCCACGACATCAGTTCGGTGCAAATGCTCTGTGACCGCGGTATCTGGCTGGAAGGCGGCTGCATCCGTCAGGACGGTCCGTTATTACCCGTTAGCAAGGCGTACTTGGCCAGCATCCGCGAGCAAGAAGAGAGACGGGTGAGAGCTAGAAGTATGTCGCTAACCCGCGGGCAGGTGTGTGCCTTGACCGCAGATGGCGGACAGACCAGCCTGCTGCGCCTGATGGGGCGCGACGGTGTGGTGCCGACGCAGCCGCTGCTGGTGAGGGCTATCGACTATGGCGATGCAAGCGGGCAACTGGGCAGCATCGATATGGCAGGAGCTCAAGTAGGTGGCTCGTGTTTGATTATTGATTCGCAGTTCATGAACTGGCAGCGCGTCGCGTCGTCTACAAATGCCGACTGCTGGGCATTCGGTGACTTCGGCGGGCGATACCAGCATGCCCCGCTGCAACTGGCCTGGCCCAACGGTGTGCCTGAAGGCGCTTGGGTGCAACTGCAATTGCGCAACAGTCCCAGCCATCCGGTATTGCTCGAGCAGTATGACCCCGAACAAGGCGTGTATTGCACTCTGGCAGAAATAGCCGCGGACAACAGCCAAACCTGGATCGACCTCAGGGCTCCGTTGCAAACCGAGTTCACATTGGGCCGCAACCTGCGCGCTGACCTGCTCGCTGACCTGCAGGAGCTAAGTAGTGACGACCGCTACGGCAGCGGCGAAGTACGAATCACGGGGTTTGGTTTTTTTGATGCAGGCGGCACACGTCGTCACACTTTGATTACTGGCGAGCCGGCTTTTGCTGTTATCGCCTTCGATGCTGATCAGGTGGTGCTCGACCCCATCCCCGTGGTAGCTATCTACCGGCCTGACGGCACCTGCGTGATGCAGGTAATTGCCAGTCTGAGCGGCCAGCGGTTTGTGCAACTGGAAGGCAAAGGCGGCATACGCGTGGACTTCGCCCCGTTATTGCTGGGGCCAGGGGATTACTTGGTGTCGGTGGCTTTGTTCCGCGAGCTGAACCTGGCATCGGCGGTAGAGCCGTCCTCCTACGATTTGCATGACCGCTGCCACGCACTGAAAGTGTTGCCCCCTTCCGGCATCCATGTACAGATTGGCGTG
Organism: Pseudomonas anguilliseptica; assembly: GCF_900105355.1. Lineage (NCBI taxonomy): Bacteria > Pseudomonadati > Pseudomonadota > Gammaproteobacteria > Pseudomonadales > Pseudomonadaceae > Pseudomonas > Pseudomonas anguilliseptica. The sequence goes on along the minus strand of NZ_FNSC01000001.1, from coordinate 493,607 downwards.
GTCAATCAGCCAGCCCATTGGGAGTTGCTGCCGTGAGCCAGGACACACGCTTGTATGGCGAGGCCCAGGTCTGGGATCAGGAGTTGCAGCTCGGCCAGCTTAATCTGGTGCAAGCCATTCGAGACTTTTGGCCGGCCGGCATTGGCTCGGTGCTGGATGTCGGTTGCGGCGACGGCAAGCTGACCTCGCGCCTGGCCGCCCCCGGTGCGCTGAAAATCGTCGGTCTCGATTCAAGCGCCGAAGCGCTCTCGCGCCTGCCATTCGACAGCGTCTTGGGCGATGCCCAGGCACTGCCGTTTCCCCAAGCTGCGTTTGATCTGGTGATGAGCACCGATACCCTGGAGCACATGCCCGCCGCCGAAGAAAATGCGGCCTGGAGCGAGCTGTTTCGCGTTGCCGGCAAAGCGGTGATGGTGGCCGTGCCGTTTCGCGAAGAGCTTCTGGATGCCACCGCTCGTTGTGCCGACTGCGGCAATAGCTACCACGTCAACTGGCACCAGCGCCGCTACGATATCGCCGATCTGCATCGTCGGGCGCCCGCCGGCTGGCAGGTGCGGGCCACGATATTGGCGGGGGAACCTTGGAGTGCCATGTTGCCGCCTGAGACCCACTTGCGCCGCAGCGCCTTGGGCGAATGGTCTGGTTGGGAGCTGGCAATCTGTCCGCACTGCGGCAGCGGCGGCCAAGCAGCGGCGCCCGAGCAACCACTGCAATCGCTGCTGGCCCAGGCCTTGGCTAAACAGCTGTACCCCGTGCTGGCCGAGCAACGTTATTGTCGCAGCCACAGTGAGATTCTGGTGATTTTCCAGCGCGCCGACGCCGCACTCACGCTGCCGACGCCGCGCTTGGCCGAAGCGAGTTCGCAGCCCGCGTCCAGAGTTGATTTCGAATACGCCCCGGCCGCCGCTTTGCACCCGTTTTGCCAGGTTGCACATCGGGTAGCCTGCGTCGGTGGCCTCTGGCGCCTGCAGTTTCCGCTGTTTGAATCCGCCCCCACCCTGCGCGTCAGCCGTCAACCCGGTAGCCAGGGCGCACTGCAACTGTTGCTCGAAGACAGCATCGGTACTCTGTTCGATGGCTGCGTGCTGGAAGACGGTCAGGCCCACAGTACGCATCAACTGCCCCGTGAGCCAGTGGCGGGCTACTATGGCGTGCTGGCCTCCTGTGCCAATGACGAGCCATTCGCCAGCGTGCAACTCGGCCAGGCACCCGACGTTCTTTGGGTTGCTGGTGACGACAACGCCTGCCGCTACCTGCAACTGAGTGACACTCCGCAGCCTTTTTACGTGCAGGTCACCCAGACCCTCTGGTTCGATCCGGCGACCCTGAATTCCTGCGAGACCGCTGTTATGCCCACGCAGGCGCAGGTGCTCTTGGGCCTGCAAGCCTGCTTCGACAACGCATTGAAGAGCTGCTCGGCGGACGAACACAGCGAAGCTCAAGCCGCCGAACTGAACCAGTTGCGGGTGCAGATACAGAACCTCAGTGTCGAGCATGACGCCTTGCAGCAGCGTGCAGCCGAAGCTGAACAGTTTGCTGTGCAACTGCAGAACATTACTGTCGAACGCGATGCACTTCGGCAGTGGGCATTGGAAGCTGATCATCTGCTCGTACAATTGCAGAACCTCAATGCCGAACGTGACACCTTACTGCAGCGGGCAACCGAAGCGGATCAGATCGCCGTGCAGTTGCAGAACCTCAGTGTCGAGCATGACGCCTTGCAGCAGCGTGCAGCCGAAGCTGAACAGTTTGCTGTGCAACTGCAGAACATTACTGTCGAACGCGATGCACTTCGGCAGCGGGCATTGGAAGCTGATCATCTGCTCGTACAATTGCAGAACCTCAATGCCGAACGTGACACCTTACTGCAGCGGGCAACCGAAGCGGATCAGATCGCCGTGCAGTTGCAGAACCTCAGTGTCGAGCATGACGCCTTGCAGCAGCGTGCAGCCGAAGCTGAACAGTTTGCTGTGCAACTGCAGAACATTACTGTCGAACGCGATGCACTTCGGCAGCGGGCATTGGAAGCTGATCATCTGCTCGTACAATTGCAGAACCTCAATGCCGAACGTGACACCTTACTGCAGCGGGCAACCGAAGCGGATCAGATCGCCGTGCAGTTGCAGAACCTCAGTGTCGAGCATGACGCCTTGCAGCAGCGTGCAGCCGAAGCTGAACAGTTTGCTGTGCAACTGCAGAACATTACTGTCGAACGCGATGCACTTCGGCAGCGGGCATTGGAAGCTGATCATCTGCTCGTACAATTGCAGAACCTCAATGCCGAACGTGACACCTTACTGCAGCGGGCAACCGAAGCGGATCAGATCGCCGTGCAGTTGCAGAACCTCAGTGCCGAGCATGACGCCTTGCAGCAGCGTGCAGCCGAAGCTGAACAGTTTGCTGTGCAACTGCAGAACATTACTGTCGAACGCGATGCACTTCGGCAGCGGGCATTGGAAGCTGATCATCTGCTCGTACAATTGCAGAACCTCAATGCCGAACGTGACACCTTACTGCAGCGGGCAACCGAAGCGGATCAGATCGCCGTGCAGTTGCAGAACCTCAGTGCCGAGCATGACGCCTTGCAGCAGCGTGCAGCCGAAGCTGAACAGTTTGCTGTGCAACTGCAGAACATTACTGTCGAACGCGATGCACTTCGGCAGCGGGCATTGGAAGCTGATCATCTGCTCGTACAATTGCAGAACCTCAATGCCGAACGTGACACCTTACTGCAGCGGGCAACCGAAGCGGATCAGATCGCCGTGCAGTTGCAGAACCTCAGTGCCGAGCATGACGCCTTGCAGCAGCGTGCAGCCGAAGCTGAACAGTTTGCTGTGCAACTGCAGAACATTACTGTCGAACGCGATGCACTTCGGCAGCGGGCATTGGAAGCTGATCATCTGCTCGTACAATTGCAGAACCTCAATGCCGAGCGTGACGCCTTACTGCAACGGGCAACCGAAGCGGATCAGATCGACGTGCAGTTGCAGAACCTGATCGCTGAACATGATGCTCTGCAGCAGCGTGCAGTCGAGGGGGATCGACTGGCTGTGCAGGTGCAGAATTTCACTGCCGAGCGAGAAACACTGCTACAGCGAGTCCAAGAGGCGGATCAATTGGCGGTGCAAGTACAGAACCTCAGTGCTGATCGTAATGCGCTGCTTCAGCGCGCCCTTGAAGCTGACCGCCTCGCTGTGCAGTTACAAAACCTCAGTGCCGAACGCGACGCGCTTTCCCAGCAAGTGCAAAACCATATCGAAGCGCAGCATCAGCAAGACCAGCACTTCCATCAGCGTTCTTCAGAAATGCAAGCCCAGCTACAAGAGTCGCTTGGGCGTCTTGCCAAGCTAGAGGCAGAAAACCAACATCTTAATGATCAATTGCACGCCAAACAGGCCCGGTTGTCGCAACTCAATCAACATTTGGAAAATCGGGTGGGCATCGCCGTCAGGAAAGCGCAGGCGAGTCTGGTTAACAATAAGTAGGGGAGATGAGCCACATGGCTCACGTTTTAATGTTGTGCCACGATCAAAACCTGGATCGTCGGGTAGTGGCGCAGGCCGTTTCCTTGATCGCCCGGGGGCATGCCGTGCGGTTGTTGGCGTTATCGCACGACGGCGATACGCATCATGAGCAAACACCGGAAGGTATTGCGCTCACCCGTATCGGCCTGAATTTCATCATTCCAGAAAACCCCACCTACGCCGGTTATATGAAGCGGCAATACCGCTTCAACGACGCTCTCAACTGGGGCGCCAATCGCTACCCCAACCGCCTGGGCATTTTTCAGCGCCTGTTCAATTACGCCAGCCGCGTCAACTGGGCGCTCTACAAAGCACTCCTGCTGATGCGCTACCGCAATCGTGAGTTGCACGACCCGCTGCCCTTCCGCCAGGCTTTCGTCCGCCATGGCCAGGAATTCACCTGCGACGTGGTACAGGTGCATGACTTGCCAGCCCTCGAAGCCGGCGCCGAACTGGCTGCCGCCTGGGGCGTGCCGTTGGTGTACGACGCGCACGAACTTTACCCGGAGCAGAAGTCTTTCTCCTCTGTGCAGCGGCGTATCTGCTCCAAAGCCGAAGCCGAGCACATTAAGAAGGCCGACCTGGTATTCGCCGTAAACGAATCCATCGGTGATGAAATGGCTCGTCGTTATCAGATCGCCAAGCCGGTGACCCTGTTAAACGCCATCGACCCGTTGCCGGATTTCGACCCAGCGGCGCGTTACGACCTGCTGCGTGAAAAGCTGAGCCTGCCGGCCGAACGACGCATCTTGCTTTTCCAGGGCGGCTTCGCACCGCATCGCAACCTTGAAACTCTGATTCAGGCCATGGCCCATGTAAAAACCAGCGATGTCGACCTGGTGATGATGGGCTTTGGCACGTTTGGCGATCTGCTCAAAGCCAAAGCCAAAGCCATTCGCCTGAAATTGCTGGGGAAACGCATTCACTTCTTGCCCGCTGTGCCACAAAGTGAACTCCTGCAGCACAGCGCCTCGGCGGATATCGGCATCATTCCGTACCCACACGTAGACCTAAACTCCTACTACTGCACCCCGAACAAACTATTCGAATTTATTCAGGCTGGCCTACCGATTCTGGCTAACGACTCGCCTGAATTGAACCGTTTCGTGCGTGCCAATGGCTTTGGCCACTCCGCCATCATGGGCAGTGCCAAGCAGATCGCCAATGCTATCGACATGGCTTTCGACTCCAACGACTTTTCGAAGTGGCGCGTGGCAATTGAGCAACGCAGAAGCGAGTTTGCCTGGTCGGCGCAAGACGTTATCTACGCCAATGAAATGAATCGATACCTCGACACCACACTCAAAACTGCGGCCGGAGACTTTTGATGCGCTGTGTAAGCCAACGCCTTCGGGCGCTTTTTTTCGTTACGGTTTTTGCATTCGGCGCTGCCGCAGTACAAGCACAAAACCAAACCAATGTTGACCAAGCCAAGCATATGGTCGATGACCATGGCGTTCCGCAGCTGTCCATCGATGGCGTCGGCAAGGTTGCCCACCCAGCCTGGACCGCGCTCTACGCGCTAGCTTATGCCGGTGTGGAAGACTACGATCCGAGCCTCGGCCTGAAAGCTGATCCGCAGCATTTCGCCTCGACCATTGATTGGCTAAAAGCCAACCTCGTTCAAGACAAAAATGGCCTGTGGGTATGGCCATACAACTTCGACAGCACCTACAACGACGTGGCCATCAAGGCACCATGGAGTAGTGCTTTCGCACAGGCCAGTGGTGTGCAGGCATTGGTAACGCACTGGAAACAAACCGGCGACCAAAGCAGCCTCGATGCAGCAAAGAAAGCCGCTGAATCGCTATTCGTGCCCTTGAGCAAAGGCGGATTTCTGTTTGCCTCGGGGCAGGACATCTGGTTTGAAGAAATCCCAGCTTCCGCCAGCAACCCTTCGCATATTCTCAACGGCCATATGCGAGCACTACTTGCCTTGGGTGAGTTGCAGGACGCCACTGGCGATGCACTCTATCAAGAGTGGTTTACCAAAGGTGCCGATACCCTACTGCGCTGGTTGCCGCTGTATGACGCAGGCTACTGGATTCGATATGACCTGAATCCGCGCAAAGAAGAGCTGCTGTTCCGCTTGGCCAACCCCTATGGCTTCGCCAATCCGGAAGTTGCTATCGACCGCATCGTGCTGCGTGATCCTGTCTCTGGAGAAGAGTCGGTTCTGGACGTGGGCAGTGCGAATGACGCCGAAGGTGATTTGCGTATTGCTGGTAACGACTGGGGCCAGATCGAGCAAGTCGACGGGCGTTCTGTACGTCGCCTCCGCCCAGCAGCCGGCGAGCGCGAGGCTGAAGGCGGTTCAGGGCAGATGGTTGCGCCGTATAGCTACTTCTATCTGACGCTGCCGAGTGAGTGGAAAGACAACTTGCGCAAGGAACGCTTTGAGCTAAGTGTTGAGTACCTAGATGAACATCGGGGAAATCTTGAAGTTCAGATGCGCTCGATTGCGCCAGATAGCAAAACGTTTCAACGAGTCCCAGATGGTGAACTCCTGCTATCAGGTACTGGTACATGGCGAGCTTGGAATGTACCTGTAAAAACTCGAGATCTCGGGTATTGGGTGGGAACAACCTACGGTCGAAAACACGCAGAATATCTCTCTAAACTTTCCAGCCGGGATAAGCGTTTTCATACGTGGGCAGAAGTAGCCAAATTCTATGTCAACCAGTTGCCCACTGCGAGTTATGAAAAGGTTACGCCTCAGGCTGACAAAGTCCCTGATCAAACGCTCATATTGCCTTGGTACTCATTGGATGCCCAAGGTGTTTTGATGATGCACGTGCAAGATGCACGTTCAAAATTGGAGACTGGCACGGCTGTTTACTCCCCATACATTATTGCGAGCCAAGCCGTCGACGGTCAGAACATGGCTGCGCTGGACTTGCTTCTCAAGAAATTCAACATTAATAAAACTTCGGTAAAAAAAGATGCCGCTCTTAAGTGGCTGTTAGATTCGAAGAATCAATTCGGTGCTGGTGGTGCAGTAGTTTGCAAATTCGATTTTATGAACGTATATAACGATGTTGTAACACCGGCTCCTTGGCAGTCATCGTTCGGTCAGACTTACGTCCTGAAAGCTTTATTTCAGTCTTTCAAAGATCAGGCAGCAGACAAAAAATCGCTCGAAAACCTTACAGAGTCAGTAATGAAAGCCTACTCGGTGGATATTGCCGATGGGGGGCTTGCGCACTCCAGTAAGTCGGGCGGATTGTTTTTTGAAGAGGTACCGAACCGTACACATGTTCTGAATGCTCAGTTGTCCGCCCTGCCGGTTATTCATAAAGTAGGAGAAGAACTTAAATTGCCGTTAGGGGACGATTTGTTTTTCAAAGGTGTTGAGTCCCTGGCGGAGAATCTAAGTAAATTCGATACCGGTTACTGGCTTCGCTACGATCTGAATCCGAAAAAAACTCTCTTTTTTCAGTTTGACTGGTTGGCGGGCACATCTTCTCCCCTTATCGAAAGCATTGATCTGAAAGCCCCGCAGTTTGCTAAATATGTTCACCTCAATGTTGGAAGTGAAGATGCGTTTGAGGGTGGAAGCAAGATCGCGGGATTGGAATGGGGTGCGGTCCAATCTGTGGATGGGCGTCAAGTTCGTGCGTTCACCAACGGGTATGAGGCTCATAGTGAGGCTGTCAAGGGCGGCTCTCGTCAAAATGTATATTTCTCAATGCAACTGCCGGTTACCAAATTCAATGATTATTTCGATGTTCAGCCCCATAAGTTGGTTATTCGATACAAAGATGTTTCGGTTGGTAAGTTTGCAATAAAAATACAATCCATAAACGAAGGTAACGTGCTCGATTTTACTCCATTGCGTAATGCGGTACTCACGACTGTAGGTGATCAGCAATGGAAGACCGTTGTTGTCGAAGTATTTTCCCGTGATATGGGTTGGTATAAGGGGTCTGATTACCAAGTGTTTGAAGTTCAGCAAATGGAGCAAATAGCTGAACTTACCGGCGACTGGTTCTTCAAGCAGTATGCTCTTCGCCATCGTTACTTTTTGGATGCCAAGGCCAAGGGGCAGCCGGTGATCGTGCAACCTGCGTACAAATCCCCTCTGCAGCCTGTTGAACTATCAGTTATCCAAGTCTCGCCGACATACGATGGGTTCGGCTTTGAAAATGCGCTGGATGGCGACCCCAATGACGACTATGTCGCCAGCATAGAGAACACCTCGCTGGAATACGTTGATGTGAGGTTGGACAAGCCAGTTTTGGCAGGTGTGCTCAAATTTCGCTGGGAGAGTCGTGCTAACTACGCCCAAAGGGTTAGGGTTTTTGCTCTTGATGCCGCTGGAGAGGTTACACAGGAAATAGCGAGCGCCGAATTTAAAGACGGCGAGGATGCTGAGCTTCAATTAAAAGCTTCCAATCAGTTTCAGTCGTTGCGTATCGAGTTTTCTTCGTTCGTTGGCCAGCCCCGGTTGCTCGTGCGGTTGATAACGTTAAACGCTTCACTGTTGGGCAAAGATGAGAAGGCTGAAGCGGCTAGACATTCATTATCTAAAAATTCAAAAGGAAATTTTCTGGATGCAAAAGACCCACGCAATCCGTTAAATGTTTTTAGAATTCCTGTTACCTTGGAAGTAAAAGCACTTTCTGATGAGCTCGTTCATGACGTGATTGATGACCATCAGAAGATTTTGGCGTTTATGAAGTATATCGACGGGTTTGCAGTTGGAGTAGCCAGTTCTTCAGCGCCAGACGAAACAATTATGGAGCAGGAAGGTGCTTGTGGTTCATTTACCAATACGCTGCTGGCATTCGCAGCGGCGCAAGGGTTTGAGGGTAGAGTAATTAGCCTTTTGAACTATCCAAAAAATGATGGGCATGCGGTTGCTGAGATTAGGCTGAAGGATAAGTGGGCGCTTTATGATCCAACCTATAATGCCTTTTATACTCTGGCTGGCTCTGATGTGCCCCTGTCGTTTTATGAAATAAAAGAATCTTATGAGAAAGGAGTAGCGGTGGTTGTTCATCACGAATCAAAACGAGATGGTGTTAACGACTATGCGGGGCGCAATATTTTTACTAAGGCAAACCCGTTGGGTGTAATTGGTCCAGGTAAGCCATTTTTATTTCCGCTTAAGTTTACCCTTCCGGATCGTCACTCGCTTGAGGCTTCTGAGTTTGGTGCTAAATGGCAGGGCGCCAATTTTATTGGTGCAGCGCCGACAAATCAGCAGCAAGAGTGGACTCTTGATGGTCTAAAAAAAGGTGCCAACTATACCTTCGAGATAACGGCGAAGAATTTGGGTGGCGATTTAGATCTTAAGGATTTAACGTTTAACTTGCGATCGGTGATTAATCGTTCTGATGGTACCGAAAAAGAGTTGTTGCACAAATTTAACTTTGCTGATGGCAAGCCTCAATCTTGGAAGATTTCATTTGTGGCAAGTGGCGCCACGCAGAAAATATCCCTGAAGCATGATTATGCTGGGCCGCAGTATCTGTACATGAATATGCAGAGCTACAAGTTGTATAAAAATTAATGATTGAGTAGGCGAGTTTTATGTGTGGAATAGCAGGGTCGCTAGCGACATTCGGAAACAGCGGTGAAATCACTAATTCGCTGAAAAAAATGATGTCCGCCATCCGCCATCGCGGTCCCGACGGCGATGGTATCTGGCTGGACGAGCGTCGGCCGGTTGGCTTGGGCCATGTGCGCCTGGCGATCATTGATCCCGAACACGGCAAGCAGCCGATGGTGACCGAAGACGGTCGCTTTATCGTGGTGTTCAACGGTGCCATCTACAACTACCTGGAGTTGCGTCGCGAGTTGATCAACAAGGGTCACCCTATCCACAGCTATTCGGATACCGAAGTGCTGCTGTATGCATACCGCGAGTGGGGCGAGCGTTTTGTCGACCGGTTGCTGGGGATGTTCGCGTTTGCCATCTGGGACAAGCATGAGCAGCGTCTGTTTTGCGCCCGTGATCGAATCGGTATCAAACCGTTCTATTACCACTTCGATGGACGTCGGTTGGTGTTCGCCTCGGAGATCAAAGCGATTCTTGCCGACAATGGGGTGAAGGCGCAGGCTAATCCGGACGGTTTGCAGGATTACCTGACGTTCCAGTTTTGCCTGGATGAGAAAACCCTTTTCCAAGGTGTGAATAAGTTGGAGCCGGGCTATTGCCTGTCAGCCTGGTACGAGGGAGATTCGCTAAAGATTCAGACTCGCCAGTATTGGGACCTGCACTACAACATTGATGAAGAGCATGATGAGCGTTATTTCATCGACACGTTGTCGGGCCTGATCGACGACTCGGTCCGCCTGCATATGCGTTCCGACGTGCCGCTGGGTGCGCACTTGTCCGGCGGATTGGACTCCAGCGCCATCGTCTGTCTGGCCTCGCGCATGCTGGGCGGCGAAAAGATGCATACCTTTACTGGTGCGTTCAGCGAGGGACCGCAGTTTGACGAGACCGGCTATGCGAAGGATGTCGCTACCTTTGCCGGTACTCAATACAACGAAATCTATATTCCAGCCGGCAACGAGCTGGCGGATATGCTGCCGCGCCTGATGTATTACATGGACGAACCGCTGGCCGGGCCAGGGGTGATTCCGCAGTACTACGTGTCGCAGTTGGCTGCCAAGCACGTGAAGGTGGTCATGGGGGGGCAGGGCGGTGATGAACTGTTTATCGGCTACGCCCGTTATATGGCGTTGTACCTGGAGAAGTGCCTGTCGGGTGCGATCTACCAGACTGCCGACCAGAACCGTTATGCGGTGTCGCTGGAATCCATTGTGCCGAACCTGCCGCTCCTGGCGACTTACCAGCCGATGTTGCAGGGGCTGTGGAAAAACGGATTGTTCGCGCCCCATGATCAACGCTATTTCAGCCTCCTAGACCGCAGCGAAGGCATGGTGCAACTGTTCAATCAGGGTGTGTTGCAGAGCAGCAGCGGCTATTCGTCGTTCGAGTCGTTCCAGCGCATTTTCAACCGCAGCGAGATGCATCCGCTGGTCAATCAGATGACCTATTTCGACCTGAAAGGCTCGCTGCCGGCGTTGCTGCATGTTGAAGACCGCACCAGCATGGCAGCCTCTATCGAATCGCGGGTGCCGTTGCTGGATCACCGCATCGTCGAGTTCATGGCAACTATTCCACCGAACATCAAGTTTGCTCAAGGACGCATGAAGCATCTGTTCAAGGAGTCGGTGCGCAGTGCGGTGCCACAGAGTATTTTCGATCGTAAAGACAAAATGGGCTTCCCGACGCCGCTCACCCAGTGGGCCAAAGGCGTGGCGCGTGACTTTGTGCGCGACACACTGCTCTCTGATCGTGCGCGCCAGCGCGGCTTGTATGACGTGGTAGCGGTAGAGAAAGCCTTGGGCAACGAGAGCGAGTTTGGTCGCGTGGTCTGGGGCCTCCTGTGCCTGGAACTGTGGCATCGCATTTTCATCGACGGAGATATGAAGTCCAGTGGCATCTGACATCAAGGCGCCCGCACAGCGGGTGTTGATGCTGTGCAATGACCGGCAAATTGATCGACGGATTCTTCTCCAGGCAGACAGCTTGGAGGAGGACGGCTGGCGGGTCACCATTTTGGCGATGCCACTGGATGGGCCGGTAATATTGGACGATCCCCGCGTTGTACGAATCGGTTTTCCCTCCGAGTCAGTGGCTCGGAGGGAAAACCGCGTGCTTCAGGTATATAGGTTGGTTCGTCGGTATTTACCGATGAATGGCCAATTGATGCGGGTGTTGAAGTCTTTTGCTTGGCGCTTTTTGGTCGATCATGAGCGCTTTTATCTGAACTTGTTTCTTGCTGATGGTCGTCAGCATGTGGCTGATATTGTGGTGGCGCATGATCTGCCTATGCTTACTGTTGGTCGGGCGTTGGCCAGTGAGTTTGGCGCCCGCTTGATCTATGACAGTCATGAGCTGTATAGCGAACAAGAGTTCTCTCGCGGGCAGCAGGCGAGCTGGGCGAAGATTGAACGCCGGCATATCCATGCCTGTGATCAGGTGATTACGGTTAATCCCTCGATTGCCCGTGAGCTGGAGACTCGCTATGGGCTGACTGAGGTGGCAGTCATTCATAATGCCGAGCGCATCAGCTCGCTTGGGCCTCGCTCTTGGTATCTGCATGAGTGCTTCGGCATTCCTCGTGAGCATCGCGTCTTGTTGTTTCAGGGTGGGTTTTCTGCCGGGCGCAATTTACTTGAGCTAGTCGAGGCTATGGTATTGCTGCGTGACTCTGACATTCATCTTGTGTTGCTGGGTGATGGCCAGCTTGCCGATGCCATGCACCATCTGATCAAGCGTAAAGGACTGCAGTCGCGGGTTCATCTACATCCAGCAGTCTCCCAAGCTCGTTTGCTTGAGGTCACGGCAGCAGCGGATGCTGGTGTGATCCCTTATCAGGCGATCTGCCTGAACAATTACTATTGCACGCCTAACAAGTTGTTCGAATTCATTGCTGCCGGTATTCCAATCCTGGCCAGCGACTTGCCAGAGTTGCGGCGTTTGGTTGAGGGCAATCAGATCGGTTGCGTTGGTGATTTGGCCACGCCGCTGGCCATGGCTAAGATGATTGAACATTTTTTTGCCGATGAACTTCGCCTGCAACGCTGGCGTCAGCATCTTTTCGTTGTTCGCCAGGAACTCAGCTGGCAGAAAAAAGGCGAACACCTCAAGCGGCTCTACAGGGAGTTCAGATGAAGGTTGCGGTGGTCTACCAGTACTATCAGGGGCACACTTCGCCGGGGCACTCGCTGGTGTACGAGCTTACCCAACATCTGGCTAGCAATGGCCATGAGGTAACAGTGGTTTCTGGGGAGACCGGTTACATGCGCCGGGATCAACCGGTCTTGCCTTGGTACAGGCTCCTGTTGCGCCGGGAGCAGGACGGTGCGGTTCAGATCATTCGTACCTTCACCTACAACGAACTGCATCGCAGTTACTGGGGGCGCTTGCTTAGTTTCATTTCATTTTCACTGACGGCGCCCGTCGGACTGTTGCGGGCTGGAAAGCCGGATGTCGTGCTCGCTTCTTCACCGCCCATTTTCCCGATGTTCTCTGTCTGGATGGTCTGCAAGTTGCGTGGCATCCCGATGGTTTTTGAGGTTCGGGATCTGTGGCCGGAGTCTGCCGTGCAGATGGGTATTCTGCGCAACCGGCAGCTAATCGCCATCATGTCTTGGATGGAGCGGCTGCTTTACGACAAGGCAGAGCGAATCGTTACCTTGACCCATGGCATTCGCGACGATATTCATCGACGTGGCTGGCCCAAAGAAAAGCTGGAAGTAATTACCTGTGGTATCGATACCCAGATGCTTTATCCCGATCCCGACGCAGGGGCCGAGATTCGTCGAATGCATGGCTGGGACGGACGCAACATTGTTTTGTATTTTGGGGCGATGGGCGAAGCCAATAATCTGGATGTGATTGTTGATGCTGCCATGCATTGTCAGGATAAAAAAACACTTTTCGTGTTGGTCGGCGATGGCATGAAACGCTCCCATATCGAGGGGCGAGTTGCCGAGTTGAAGCTTGGTAACGTGCTGCTACTGGCTCCGATATCAAAAAACTTGGCGCGTGGTTTCATTAATGCCGCGGATTTGTGTCTAGTAACTTTGCAGGATATTCCTCTATTCAAAGGAGCTATTCCTACAAAGTTACTGGATTACATGGCCTGCGGTCGACCAGTGTTATGTGGTGTTGGTGGGGAGGCTGCTGGGATAGTTAAGGCTGCTCATGCGGGTGTTATATTTGCTCCGAATTGTGCTCCGCAGCTTTCAAACTTTGTCAGTGAGTTGATGAGTGATGAGCCTCGCAGGCTCGATATGGGTTGCAGCGCGGCACGGTATATTCAAAGCAATTTTGATGCGGCCTCAAGCCGAGCGGCGATGACTGAGCTATTACAGAAAACTGTTGGAGCGGGCTGATATTTTAGTGGATTAAATTGCTGCGTGTTCACTTCCTTGTCGGATGAGGGGCGACAGCGTCCAGCATTGCGGGCTGGGTTTTTTCGCATTCCAGTTGAGGATGTATGCGCACATTGACGAATGGCGAAGACGCTTGAAAACGTCAACCCTGGCAGACTGGCGCATTTAGAGCCGAATTTTTTAGCGACCTTCCGGGGTGGCATGGCTCTGGTTGTGGAGTGTGTTCTGTTTTAAGTACACGTTTAGGGACACGATGCAAAATTAAGGTTATACAAATCCAGCAATAATGAGCCTTTGATGGTCTATATTAGAGTCCCCTCCTCGTACCAATTTTCAGGAAGGCCCGCTCCATGCGGGTCTTTTTGTTGCTGGAGTGTTGATTGACCCTGCTTGGGGTTCAGTCGTATAATCCGGCCCCAGCTTTGATGTGGGATTGAGCAGCAAGGTCGCTCCTCGGATGTTTAATCCGAAGCTGGCTGGGTTAAACCAGTCCCCGCATTGAGTTGCAGAGGAGCCCCTTTTAAGGGGCTTTTTGCTAGCTGGGCGATAGCTTTGCCGGCCTTTAGAGGGCGGTTTGATGATGGGCGATTCGCCCATTTTTTATTTTTACAGCATGCGCGAGGGGTTCAGGTGTCGAGCAAGCTAGAACAGTTGCACGCCTTGGTGGCCCCGGTAGTCGAGGCTCTTGGCTACCAATGTTGGGGTGTCGAGTTCCTGTCGCAAGGGCGGCATTCTCTGCTGCGGATTTATATTGATAAACAGCCTGACGGCGTGCTGATCGAGGACTGTGAAATTGTCAGTCGGCAGATCAGTGGTGTGCTCGATGTCGAGGACCCGATCAGCGCCGAGTACACCCTTGAGGTGTCCTCACCAGGTATGGATCGGCCACTGTTCACCCTTGAACAGTTCGCCAGCCATGCCGGCGAGCAAGTGAGGATCAAGCTGCGTTCGCCTTTTGAAGGTCGACGCAACTTCCAGGGCCTTCTGCGCGGTGTGGAAGAGCAGGACGTGGTAGTGCAGGTGGATGACCATGAATTCCTGTTGCCGATCGACATGGTCGACAAGGCCAACATTATCCCCAGGTTTGATTGAGACGCGGATCCCCCGCAAGTGGCGCGGATAGCGCGGATCCAATGGATTGCGAAAGGCGAGGCGTACGATGAGCAAAGAAGTACTGCTGGTTGTTGAGTCGGTATCCAACGAAAAGGGCGTACCGGCGAGCGTAATTTTTGAAGCGCTGGAGCTGGCTTTGGCCACCGCTACCAAAAAGCGTTTCGAAGACGAAGTCGAGTTGCGTGTGGCGATCAATCGTCAGAGCGGCAACTACGAAACATTCCGCTGCTGGACAGTGGTTGAAGAAAGTGACTTTGATGATCCTGCACACCAGGTCACCACTGACATGCCGCGTGCAGTCGAAGCCAACGCTAAAGTTGGTGACGTGCTGGAAGAGAAGATCGAGTCCATCGAATTCGGTCGTATTGCCGCGCAAACCGCCAAACAAGTGATCGTGCAGAAAGTCCGCGAAGCCGAGCGTGCTCAGGTGGTCGAGGCTTACCGCGAGCGCCTAGGTGAAATTATCTCCGGCACTGTGAAGAAAGTGACCCGCGACAGCGTAATCGTTGATCTGGGCAACAACGCTGAAGCCATGCTGGCGCGCGAAGACATCATCTCCCGCGAAACTTTCCGTGTGGGTGTGCGCCTGCGTGCTCTGCTCAAGGAAATTCGCACCGAGAACCGCGGTCCACAGCTGATCCTCTCGCGTACCGCGCCGGAAATGCTGATTGAACTGTTCCGCATTGAAGTGCCGGAAATTGCCGAAGAGCTGATCGAAGTCATGGGCGCGTCCCGTGATCCGGGTTCGCGCGCCAAGTTGGCGGTGCGTTCCAAAGACAAGCGTATCGATCCGCAGGGTGCCTGTATCGGCATGCGCGGTTCGCGCGTGCAGGCGGTTTCTGGCGAATTGGCGGGTGAGCGTGTGGACATCGTGCTGTGGGATGACAATCCCGCGCAGTTCGTGATTAACGCCATGTCGCCGGCCGAGGTTGCCGCCATCATCGTCGACGAAGATGCCCATGCCATGGACATCGCCGTTGGCGCCGACAACCTTGCTCAGGCCATTGGCCGTGGCGGTCAGAACGTGCGTTTGGCCAGTCAGTTGACTGGCTGGACCCTGAACGTGATGACCGAAGCGGACATCCAGGCCAAGCAGCAAGCAGAAACAGGCGACATCCTGCAGCGCTTTATCGACGAGCTGGAAGTCGACGAAGAGCTGGCCCAGGTGTTGGTCGAAGAGGGCTTCACCAGCCTTGAAGAGATTGCCTACGTACCGATGGAAGAAATGCTCAGCATTGATGGCTTTGACGAGGATATCGTCAACGAGCTCCGCGTCCGTGCCAAAGATCGCTTGCTGACCAAAGCCATCGCCAACGAGGAAAAGCTGGCAGATGCCCACCCAGCCGAAGACTTGCTCTCGCTTGAGGGGATGGATAAGGCGCTTGCGCATGAACTGGCAGTGCGCGGCGTTGTTAACCGCGAAGACCTGGCCGAGCAGTCGATTGATGACCTGCTCGACATCGACGGTATCGACGCTGAGCGAGCCGGCAAGTTGATCATGGCCGCCCGAGCCCATTGGTTCGAGTAAGCAGTTGCGGCCTGAGGAGAGAAATGCATGACGCAAGTCACGGTTAAAGAACTGGCCCAAGTGGTCAATACACCGGTTGAACGCCTGCTACAGCAAATGAGTGAGGCAGGTTTGCCGCACAAGAGTGCTGAGCAAGCAGTGACTGACAGTGAGAAGCAGGCCCTGTTGGCCCACCTCAAGAGCAGTCACGGCGACAGCAAAACAGAAGAGCCGCGCAAGATTACCTTGCAGCGCAAAACTACCAGCACCCTGCGGGTTGCCGGTAGCAAGACCATCAGCGTTGAAGTGCGCAAGAAGAAAACCTTCGTCAAGCGCAGCGCTGAAGAAATCGAAGCTGAAAAGCAGCGTGAGCTGGCTGAGCAACGCGCTGTAGCTGAAGCGGCCAAGGCCAAGGCTGAAGAAGAAGCCAAGCGCCGCGCCGCAGAAGAAGCGCAGCGTCCTGCGCCTGCTGCTGAAGCGGTAGTTGAAGCAGCTCCAGCTGTAGCGGTTGAGTTGCCGGTAGTGGCTGCTCCTGTGGTTGAAGAGCGCAAGAAGGACGAGCCGCGTCGTCCGGACAAGGCGCGTAATGATGATGCCGATCGTCGTGGTGGTGAGCGCAAGACCACTCAGCATCGCCCGACCGTCAAGGAAAAGGCTCCGGCACCACGGGTTGCTCCGCGCACCATCGACGAGGAAAGCGACAGCTTCCGTCGTGGCGGTCGTGGCAAGGCCAAGCTGAAGAAGCGTAATGCGCACGGCTTCCAGAGCCCAACAGGGCCAATCGTGCGTGAAGTGAAGATCGGCGAGACCATCACTGTGGGCGATCTGGCTCAGCAAATGTCGGTCAAAGCCGCTGAAATCATCAAGTTCATGTTCAAACTGGGTACCCCGGCGACCATCAATCAGGTACTGGATCAGGAAACGGCCCAGTTGGTTGCTGAAGAGCTGGGTCACAAAGTTACCCTGGTCAGCGACACGGCCCTGGAAGATTCTCTGGCTGAGTCGCTGAAGTTCGAAGGCGAGACCTTTGCTCGTGCGCCGGTTGTGACCGTTATGGGTCACGTTGACCACGGTAAGACCTCGCTGCTCGACTACATTCGTCGCGCCAAGGTGGCTGCTGGCGAAGCCGGTGGTATCACCCAGCATATCGGTGCCTACCACGTAGAAACCGAGCGCGGCATGGTTACCTTCCTCGACACCCCGGGCCACGCCGCGTTTACCGCGATGCGTGCCCGTGGTGCCAAGGCGACCGATATCGTGATTCTGGTGGTTGCTGCCGACGACGGCGTGATGCCGCAGACCATTGAAGCCGTTCAGCATGCTCAGGCCGCTGGCGTGCCGCTGGTGGTTGCCGTGAACAAGATCGACAAGCCGGGCGCTGATCTTGATCGCATTCGTAGCGAGCTGTCGGTGCACGGTGTGACCTCGGAAGAGTGGGGCGGTGATACGCCGTTCGTTCCTGTGTCGGCGAAAGTCGGTACCGGGGTCGACGAACTGCTGGAAGCCGTGTTGCTGCAGGCCGAGATCCTCGAGCTGAAAGCCACTCCGTCGGCCCCGGGCCGTGGTGTTGTGGTTGAATCGCGTCTGGATAAAGGCCGCGGTCCGGTTGCGACCGTACTGGTTCAGGACGGTACTCTGCGCCAAGGCGACATGGTGCTGATCGGCTCCAACTACGGCCGTATCCGCGCCATGCTCGACGAGAACGGCAAGCCGATCAAAGAAGCTGGCCCGTCTATTCCGGTCGAGATTCTCGGCTTGGATGGCACTCCGGATGCTGGCGATGACATGAGCGTGCTGGCTGACGAGAAGAAGGCCCGTGAAGTTGCACTGTTCCGTCAGGGCAAGTTCCGCGAAGTGAAACTGGCTCGTGCTCACGCCGGCAAGCTGGAAAACATCTTCGAGAACATGGGGCAGGAAGAGAAGAAGACGCTTAACATCGTCCTCAAATCCGACGTCCGTGGTTCGTTGGAAGCACTACAAGGCTCGCTCAGCGGCCTGGGTAACGATGAAGTACAGGTGCGTGTGGTCGGTGGTGGCGTCGGTGGTATCACCGAGTCCGATGCCAACCTGGCACTGGCCTCCAACGCTGTACTGTTCGGCTTCAACGTGCGTGCCGATGCCGGCGCGCGCAAGATCGTCGAGCAGGAAGGTCTGGATATGCGTTACTACAACGTGATCTACGACATCATCGAAGACGTCAAGAAAGCCTTGACCGGTATGCTCGGCAGCGATGTTCGCGAGAACATCTTGGGTATTGCCGAAGTACGTGACGTGTTCCGTTCGCCGAAGTTCGGTGCGATTGCCGGTTGTATGGTGGTCGAGGGTACGGTCTTCCGTAACCGTCCGATCCGCGTACTGCGCGATGACGTGGTGATCTTCGAAGGCGAGCTGGAATCCCTGCGTCGCTTCAAAGACGATGCCTCCGAAGTGCGTAATGGCATGGAGTGCGGTATCGGCGTGAAGAGCTACAACGACGTCAAGGTCGGCGACAAGATCGAAGTGTTCGAGAAAGTCCAAGTGGCTCGTAGCCTGTAATCATCAGGTAGCGAGTTGCGAAACGCAGCGCCCGGCCCCGTTTATGCGTGGCCGGGCGTTTGCCGCTTTTAGGTCCGCTGCTTATTTAGGCGGCGTGACGAGTGAAGGTAGTAGAAATGGCCAAAGAATTTAGCCGGGCCCAGCGTATCGGCGACCAGATACAGCGCGAACTGGCGCAGTTGATCCGCCTGGAAATCAAAGATCCGCGTCTTGGCGGTCTGGTGACCGTCACGGCAGTAGAAGTCAGTCGCGATTCCAGTCATGCCAAGGTGTTCGTCACCATCATGGGTGGCGAGTCTGAAGAAGGTGTTGATCCAGTCGTGCAGAGCCTTAAGGTGCTCAACGATGCCAGCGGCTTCCTGCGCATGCAGTTGGGTAAGGCAATGAAGCTGCGCAGCGTGCCAAACCTGCGTTTCCACTACGACGAAAGCGTGATTCGCGGTGCGCAACTGTCGGCCCTGATTGAGCGTGCAGTCAGCGAAGACCGTCAGCACGCTGATGAACCCGAGGCCAAGGAGTAAGCGCGTGGCCCAGGTCAAACGTATTCGTCGTGCCGTTGATGGCATCATCCTGCTGGATAAGCCTAAAGGCTTTAGTTCCAATGCTGCGCTGCAGAAGGTGCGCTGGTTGCTGAATGCCGAGAAGGCTGGGCACACCGGTAGTCTCGATCCACTGGCCACTGGCGTGTTGCCGTTGTGCTTCGGCGAGGCGACCAAGTTCTCCCAGTACCTGCTGGATGCCGACAAAGGCTACGAAACCCTGATGCAGCTGGGTGTCACCACGACCACCGCCGATGCCGAAGGTGAAGTGCTGGAGCGCCGCCCAGTGACCGTTGGTCGCGCCGATATTGAGGCTATTCTTCCCGGTTTTCGTGGTGAAATCAGTCAGATACCGCCGATGTACTCGGCGCTCAAGCGTGATGGTCAGCCACTGTACAAGCTGGCCCGTGCCGGTGAAGTAGTGGAGCGCGAGCCGCGTTCTGTTACTATTGCGCGCCTGGAATTACTGGGCTGCGAGGCGGAGCAGGCGCGCCTGGCGGTCGATTGCAGCAAAGGCACCTATATCCGCACCCTGGTTGAAGACATCGGCCAGCAGCTGGGTTGTGGTGCACACGTTGCAGAACTGCGTAGAACCAAAGCCGGCCCCTTCGACTTGAGCCGCACCGTAACGCTCGAAGAGCTGGAACGGGTGCATGCTGAAGGTGGCTGTGAGGCGGTTGACCAGTTCCTGCAACCGGTCGATAGCGGTCTGCAACACTGGCCGCTGCTGCAGTTCTCCGAGCACAGTTCGTTCTACTGGTTGCAAGGGCAGCCGGTACGCGCCCCGGAGGCGCCGAAGTTCGGCATGGTTCGGGTGCAAGATCACAATGGTCGCTTTATCGGTATCGGTGAAGTGAGCGAAGACGGGCGCATTGCGCCGCGTCGATTGATTGCAACCAAAGCCTAGGCTGGTTGATAGAGGATTCGGTCGGCATGACCGTAGCGCAGGCAAAGGGTTTCGGCTCTGGTCTGCGTGTATCGAGGGTGGCTGTTAATAGGCGCGGTCATACCTCACTTAAAAACACGGGAAGCGATTCCCGGCCTATTGCGACTGTTTCGGCAGTTGCCTAACTGAGAGGATTGCCCCATGGCACTCAGCGTTGAAGAAAAAGCCCAGATCGTTAACGACTACAAGCAAGCTGAAGGCGACACCGGTAGCCCGGAAGTGCAAGTTGCACTGCTGTCCGCCAACATCAACAAGCTGCAAGGCCACTTCAAGGCCAACGGTAAAGATCACCACAGTCGTCGTGGTCTGATCCGTATGGTTAACCAGCGTCGTAAGCTGCTGGACTACCTGAAGGGTAAGGACACCAGTCGTTACAGCGCCCTGATCGGTCGCCTGGGTCTGCGTCGCTAAGCAATGCTTACGCGTAGCTGACTGCCGAAGCTGGAAGTGGGGTTTACCCTGCTTCCAGCTTTTGCTTTTCTGCTTTAGCTGTTTTGGACGATAGCGGGTCCGATTCCCGTAACCGCCCACTCATTCTGTAAGCCCCGTCTGCTCACATGCTGAGCAACGGTTGCAAGAAACGCTTTCCCCAAGGGCAACAAAGAGAAGGAAAACACCGTGAACCCGGTAATCAAGAAGTTCCAGTTCGGTCAATCGACCGTTACCCTCGAGACAGGCCGTATCGCCCGTCAAGCCTCCGGCGCAGTGCTGGTCACCGTTGACGACGATGTCGCTGTACTGGTCGCCGTAACCGGCGCCAAGACTGCCGACCCAAGCAAAGGCTTTTTCCCGCTGTCCGTGCATTACCAGGAAAAAACCTACGCAGCCGGCAAGATCCCTGGCGGTTTCTTCAAGCGCGAAGCCCGTCCATCCGAGAAAGAAACCCTGACCTCGCGTCTGATCGACCGTCCGATCCGTCCGCTGTTCCCGGAAGGTTTCCAGAACGAAGTGCAGGTTATCTGCACCGTGATCTCCACCAGCAAGAAGACCGATCCGGACATCGCTGCGATGATCGGTACCTCGGCTGCGCTGGGCATCTCCGGTATCCCGTTCAACGGCCCGATCGGTGCCGCGCGCGTGGCCTTCCATCCGGAAACCGGCTACCTGCTGAACCCGACCTACGAACAACTCAAGGCCTCGAGCCTGGACATGGTCGTTGCCGGCACCAAAGATGCCGTGCTGATGGTTGAATCGGAAGCCAAAGAGCTGACCGAAGACCAGATGCTGGGCGCCGTGCTGTTCGCTCACGATGAATTCCAGGTGGTGATCAACGCTGTTGCCGAACTGGCTGCTGAAGCCGCCAAGCCGACTTGGGACTGGCAGCCAAAAGCTGAGAACACTGCACTGCTGAGCGCTATCCGTAGCGAGTTTGGCGAGGCGATCTCCCAGGCCTACACCATCACCGTCAAGCACGAGCGTTATGCCCGTCTGGGTGAGCTGCGCAATGAAATCGTTGCCAAGTTCTCCGGTGAAGAAGGCCAGCCTTCTGCTGGTGAAGTCAAAGACGCCTTCGGTGAAATCGAATACCGCACCGTGCGCGAGAACATCGTTAATGGCAAACCGCGTATCGATGGCCGTGACACCCGCACCGTACGTGGCCTGAACATCGAAGTGGGTGTTCTGGACAAGACCCACGGTTCGGCGCTGTTCACCCGTGGCGAAACTCAGGCCCTGGTGGTTGCTACCCTCGGCACCGCGCGCGACGCACAGCTGCTCGATACCCTGGAAGGCGAGAAGAAAGACCCCTTCATGCTGCACTACAACTTCCCGCCGTACTCGGTGGGCGAGTGTGGTCGTATGGGCGCTACCGGCCGCCGCGAAATCGGTCACGGTCGTCTTGCGCGTCGTTCGGTGCAGGCCATGTTGCCTGCTGCTGACGTGTTCCCGTACACCATCCGTGTGGTATCGGAAATCACTGAGTCAAACGGTTCGTCTTCGATGGCCTCCGTTTGCGGCGCTTCCCTGGCCCTGATGGACGCCGGTGTGCCGATGAAGGCTCCGGTTGCTGGTATCGCTATGGGGCTGGTCAAGGAAGGCGAGAAATTTGCCGTTCTGACCGATATCCTCGGCGATGAAGATCACCTGGGCGACATGGACTTCAAAGTAGCCGGTACCGCCAATGGTGTTACTGCGCTGCAGATGGACATCAAGATCCAGGGCATCACCGAAGAAATCATGGAAATCGCCCTGAATCAGGCACTGGAAGCACGCCTGAATATTCTCGGTCAGATGAACCAGGTGATCGCGCAGTCGCGTACCGAGCTGTCGGCTAACGCGCCGACCATGATCGCCATGAAGATCGACCAGGACAAGATTCGCGACGTGATCGGCAAAGGTGGCGCGACCATCCGCGCCATCTGCGAAGAAACCAAGGCTTCGATCGACATCGAAGATGACGGTTCGATCAAGATCTTCGGCGAAACCAAGGAAGCGGCCGAGGCTGCGCGTCAGCGCGTGCTGGGCATTACCGCGGAAGCCGAGATCGGCAAGATCTACGTCGGCAAGGTCGAGCGCATCGTTGACTTCGGCGCTTTCGTCAACATCCTGCCGGGCAAGGACGGCCTGGTGCACATCTCCATGCTGAGCGACGCTCGCGTTGAGAAAGTCACCGACATTCTCAAAGAAGGTCAGGAAGTCGAAGTGCTGGTACTGGACGTGGACAACCGCGGCCGTATCAAGCTGTCGATCAAGGATGTAGCTGCTGCCAAGGCTTCGGGCGTTTAATCGCCGCGTTACTTTGCACAGAGCAAGAGGGCCCTTCGGGGCCCTCTTTTTTTGTCGGTAAATAAGCATGTGAGGCTTTGCGCCTATGCAACCGCCGCTGTCGTGCAATATGCCTTGCTCGGCTGGTTCTAACATGCAGATTGCACGGTTCATGATGGTTTATTCGTAAACGCTCCATAGACCCCACCTCCCTCTGGAGAGGTTTTGCGTTTTACAGTGGCGTCGTTGGTTGGCAGTTCCAAGGCAGCAGCGCTTCGTAGGCTTCAACGCTGTTGGCCAGCGGCAGGCGTTCGAGGACATGGCGCAGCCAGGCGTAGGGCTCCTGGCCATTGGTCTTGGCGGTTTCCACCAGGCTGTAGAGTTGGGCGCTGGCGGTCGCGCCTTTCGGCGTGTCGCTGAACAGCCAGTTCTTGCGTAAGCGCTCCATAGACCCCACCTCCCTCTGGAGAGGTTTTGCGTTTTACAGTGGCGTCGTTGGTTGGCAGTTCCAAGGCAGCAGCGCTTCGTAGGCTTCAACGCTGTTGGCCAGCGGCAGGCGTTCGAGGACATGGCGCAGCCAGGCGTAGGGCTCCTGGCCATTGGTCTTGGCGGTTTCCACCAGGCTGTAGAGTTGGGCGCTGGCGGTCGCGCCTTTCGGCGTGTCGCTGAACAGCCAGTTCTTGCGACCTATGACGAAGGGCCGGATCGCGCGCTCGGCAGCGTTGTTATCGATCGGCAGGTGGCCAGCCTCGATGTAGCGTTCGAGTCGGCTCCAGTTGCTCGCCAGGTAGTTCACTGCTTTGCCCAGGGCATTCTGCGCCGTGACCTGCGGCTGGGTTTTCTCCAGCCAGGTCTTGAGCTGATCGAGGAGCGGTAGGCTGTGCTGCTGGCGGCCCCGGTAGCGCTGTTCATCGCTGGCATCCTTAAGTTCGCGCTCGATGCCGTAGAGCTTGTTGATCATCCCCAACGCGATGTCGGCACGCCCGGTTTTGCCCTTCGGTTGCACCTTTTGCGCTTCGACGAACTTGCGCCGCGCATGCGCCCAGCAGGCCAGGCGTTCAACACCTTGTTGTGCGGCCACGGCGTTGTAGCCGGCGTAATCGACGGTCATCAGGTAGCCGCGATAACCGTCGAGCAGGCGCAGCGGCACCTCCTGCGCGCGGCTGGTTGTGTAGTCGAAGAGGATCACCGGTTTGCCAGGCGGGCCACCGGTCTGCACCCACATCCAGGAGTGGCTGCTCGGATCGCGCCCAGGCTCCTTTAGCACCTGCACGCGGGTTTCATCGCAGTGGATCACCGGACTGTCCGTAAGCGCTCCATAGACCCCACCTCCCTCTGGAGAGGTTTTGCGTTTTACAGTGGCGTCGTTGGTTGGCAGTTCCAAGGCAGCAGCGCTTCGTAGGCTTCAACGCTGTTGGCCAGCGGCAGGCGTTCGAGGACATGGCGCAACCAGGCGTAGGGCTCCTGGCCATTGGTCTTGGCGGTTTCCACCAGGCTGTAGAGTTGGGCGCTGGCGGTCGCGCCTTTCGGCGTGTCGCTGAACAGCCAGTTCTTGCGACCTATGACGAAGGGCCGGATCGCGCGCTCGGCAGCGTTGTTATCGATCGGCAGGTGGCCAGCCTCGATGTAGCGTTCGAGTCGGCTCCAGTTGCTCGCCAGGTAGTTCACTGCTTTGCCCAGGGCATTCTGCGCCGTGACCTGCGGCTGGGTTTTCTCCAGCCAGGTCTTGAGCTGATCGAGGAGCGGTAGGCTGTGCTGCTGGCGGCCCCGGTAGCGCTGTTCATCGCTGGCATCCTTAAGTTCGCGCTCGATGCCGTAGAGCTTGTTGATCATCCCCAACGCGATGTCGGCACGCCCGGTTTTGCCCTTCGGTTGCACCTTTTGCGCTTCGACGAACTTGCGCCGCGCATGCGCCCAGCAGGCCAGGCGTTCAACACCTTGTTGTGCGGCCACGGCGTTGTAGCCGGCGTAATCGTCGGTCATCAGGTAGCCGCGATAACCGTCGAGCAGGCGCAGCGGCACCTCCTGCGCGCGGCTGGTTGTGTAGTCGAAGAGGATCACCGGTTTGCCAGGCGGGCCACCGGTCTGCACCCACATCCAGGAGTGGCTGCTCGGATCGCGCCCAGGCTCCTTGAGCACCTGCACGCGGGTTTCATCGCAGTGGATCACCGGACTGTCCAGCAGCCTGTCGCGCATCAGGTTGAGCAACGGTTGTAGCAGTTCGCCGCACTGGATCACCCAGCGCGCCAGGGTCTGCCGGGGGATGTCGATGCCATGGCGACTGAGCATCTTTTCGAAGCGATACAGTGGGATGCCGTCGGCGTATTTGCTGGTCAGCAGCATCGCCAGCACGCTCGGGCTGGCCAGGCTTTTCTCGATCAGTTGGGCCGGCTTGTCAGCGGTGACCGGCGCGCTTTCGCAGGCCTTGCAGGCATAGGTCTTGCGAATGTGGCGGATCACCTGAACCTGCATCGGGATGATTTCCAGCTGCTCGCTGGTTTCTTCGCCGATGGCCTGCTTGCGGCAACCGCATTCGCAGGTCAGTTCGTGTTCGGGCAGTTCGTGGATGACCTCGACACGCGGTAGTTCGGCCGGTAACGGCTTGCGCTTGCCGCGGCGCTTGGTCGGCGCAACGACTTCTTCCTCGACCTCAGCGGCCGGAGCTTCAGCCGCCGCTTCGGCCAGGCTTTCCGCTTCGTTGAACATCTCTAGCTGCGGTGAATCCGGGTCGCTGCTCTGCTCGGATTTACGGCCGAACAGGCGCTGGATCAACAGCGCGTTTTGTTCGCGCAGGCGCTCGATCTGCCCATCCTTGTCCTTGGCCAATTCCTGCGCCGACGACAACACCTCAGCGAGCAATTGCTTGAGCGCGGCGGGGTCATCAGGAAGGGTTTCGGGCACAGAAATCATGCCGTGGATTATACCGGCTCAGGTGACGAACCTAGGGGTCAAAACCTGGTGCGGCCGGTTGCGCCACAGGTCGATACCGTCCAACAACCAGTTCAACTCCTGGGCCGTCAGCACGATCGCATCTTCGCCAGGTTCCGGATGCGACTTGAAGCGTTCAGCCTCCAATCGCTTGAGCCACAGGCAAAAGCCGTTGCGCTCCCAATACAAAATCTTCACCCGGCTGCGCGCGCGGTTGAGGAAGACGAACAGCACCGGGTCGAACACCGCCACCTTGATATCCAGCTCGACCAGGGCGGCCAGGCCATCGATGGATTTTCGGAAATCCACCGGCTTGGGGTATAGATAGACTTTTTCGACTTTGGCGTCGGGGCGCATCATGACGGCTGGCTCCAGAAAGAAATTGGAGCTCAGCATTGGCTGGCCTGCGGATCATTTGTAGATGAGGTTTATGGAGCGCTTACGTTCAGTACACGCAGGAGGCATTATTTATGAAAAAGCCAATCAAGCATTTCGCAGTAACCGCCATGACCGCCACCGCGCTGGGTCTGTTGCTCGCCGGGCCGGTTATGGCTGCGGACACCCCGGCCGTGCAGCCAACCCTACTGGCCGCTAGTGAGACGATGGATAAAGCAGAAGATGCGGTTTCCGACACCTGGATCACCAGCAAGGTGAAGTCGACTTTTCTGGCCGACAGCAGCTTGAGCGGTATCGACATCAAGGTCGAAACCAATAAGGGCGTTGTCACGCTTTCCGGGGTTGTTGCCAGCTCAGCCGAACGTGATCTGGCCATTGCCAAGGCAGGCGAGATCAAAGGTGTCAGTGCTGTATCCGCCGAAGCGCTGAAAACCGCTCAGTAAGCCATGGATGCGAGCCAGACGAGATGACTCCGTCTGGTCGCCACTCAACGACGAGGACAAACAGATGAATGCTGACGTAATCAAAGGCAAGTGGAAGCAAATCAGTGGCCGCATCAAGGAGCGTTGGGGCAACCTGACCGATGATGACCTGGACGTCGCCGAAGGCCATAGCGAGTACCTGGCCGGCAAGCTGCAAGAGCGTTACGGTTGGACCAAGGAAAAGGCTCAGAACGAGCTGCGGGATTTCAGCAGCAAGCTGTAATCAGGCGTAAAAAAGCCCCGCTGGCATAACCAGCGGGGCTTTTTTGTGGCTGTTCTGGATGGGCTCAGCTGCCGCGTTTACTTTCCACGCTCTTCAAGCGACCGCCTTCGAATCGCAGGTAGTAATTCATACCATTACGCGGGCCATAGACCCGCTCTTCGACGAGGAACTCGTTATTGCCGTGGGCATCCAGGGTGTAACCCAGCATATCGCGGGCAATCGGTTCGCCACATTTGCTGGCGACCTCTGTGGTGCGGTCGCCGGTGCTGGCGATGCCTTTCTCGCAGCGCAGGGTGCTGGCTTGGGCACTGGTTGCCAGCGCGAGCAGGGTGAGGCTGAGTGCTATCCGTTGCATGGTGCAATGTCCTTATCGTGGATGCGGGAAGTGTAGGGAGTTGCTAGTTGCCGCGTTTGCTTTCGATCTTGATCAGTCGGTTGCCTTGAAAACGCAGAAATTGGTACATGCCGTTGCGTGGTCCATAGGACCATTCTTCGACCGCGACTTCATGGTAGAAACCGTATTCATCCAGCACTTCGCGGTAGCCGAGAAAGTCACTGCTCAGTGGTTCGCCGCATTTGCTGCTGACTTCGCTGGTGGTGTCATCAAGGCTGACCAGCCCGCTGTCGCAACGCAGAGTCGATGAGGCCTGTGCACAGAAGGGCACAAGTAATAGCAGGGCGCTGATCAAGGCTTTCATCGGTTAGCGGCTACGACGGCGTTCGATGGCGCGCAGGCGCGTGCCTTCGAAGGTGAGAATACTGAGCATGCCGTTATCGGGGCCGTAGACCCATTCCTCGATCTGGTATTCGCGGCGCTCGTTTGGCCCGAGTGAGTAGCCGACCAGGTCGCGAAAAGCCGGTTCGCCGCATTTCTGCAGCACCTCGAAACGCCGATCATCCAGGCTGACCAGTTGGCTGCCGCAGCGCAGCGTTTCGGCCTGGGCCAGCGACGATGCGCCGGCGCAGGCAAGGATCAGAATTGTGGCGAAAGCACGCATATTACGAAGACCTTACTCGCTACCGAGGTGCAGGGTGGTGGCGACGCGGCCATCGGCGTCAGCCTGTGCAATATTGACATCCAGCAGGTAAATACGTTCGTCGGCCAGGCCGCCGCGCTCGACCAGATAACTCTTTATTTCTGCCGCCCGCGCCTGAGCCAGCTGACGCTGTAGCAGTTCACTTTGCGCCCAGGATTGCAGCACTCCATCGCGCATCTTCGCGCTGCGTTCCTCGTCGGGCAGTTCGGCCCACTCGGCTGGTGGCTGCTGCTTGAGGCGGGTGCGGTAGATGCCTTCGAGCAGTACGGCCTTGTCGTCATCATCCACGACCAATTCACTGGCCTCGGCGGGTACATCATCGCCACGGCGTTGCAGCATCTTGTACCAAGTGTTCTGGTATTCGCGCTCCAGGCGCGCCGCCGCGAGTGGCGCGCCGTCGCTGCTTGCAGCGCTCATGCCCTCGATCTCCAGTCGCAGGGTCGGACGTTCCTTCAAGGCGCTGGCCAGGGTGTCCAGCGCTTTCTGCGCGTCGCCGTCGAGCTCGCTGCCGCCGGCCGAGAAACGTACGGTGCTGAGGTCGACATCGCTGCCACCACTGACCAGTCCGCCGATAAACTTGAACGGTGCCTGGGCCGCGCGCAGCACCAGATTGCGCAGGGTTTGCCAGACGATCGGCATTACGCTGAATTCCGGGCTGTTGAGGTTGCCCTGCACCGGTAGCTGGATTTCTATATTGCCTT
Organism: Pseudomonas anguilliseptica; assembly: GCF_900105355.1. Lineage (NCBI taxonomy): Bacteria > Pseudomonadati > Pseudomonadota > Gammaproteobacteria > Pseudomonadales > Pseudomonadaceae > Pseudomonas > Pseudomonas anguilliseptica. Next base: position 465,052 of record NZ_FNSC01000001.1, on the reverse strand, counting down.
GGGTGTCTTTGAGCAGGGCTACAGCCAGACGGATTGGCAGGTCCATAGCGTCCTTGCTGTCGACTTTCTCTCCCAGCTGCAGGTCTTCCAGTAGCAGTTTGTTCTCGGCGTTGAGCTGGCCTTTCTCGATCTGGTAATGCAGGTCGAGGTTGAGGCGGCCCTTGCGGATGCGGAAACCGGCGAACTTGCCGGAGTAGGGCGTGAGTGTGGTCAGCTCGACGTTCTTGAAGCTGGTGGCAATATCCAGGCTGTTCAGCGGGTCGAAGGGGGTGAGCTTGCCCTTGATACTGACCGGGGCGTACTTGTCGACCTTGCCCTTGATATCCACGCTGGCGGCTTTCGGGCTCTGGTTATCCAGCGTGCCGATCTGGCCGTTGAGTTGCTGGATGGCGGTAGCGAAGTTGGGCGTCAGGCTGAAGTCGGCGAAGTTGGCCGAACCATCCTTGATGCTGATGCCGCCGATACGGATCGGCAGCGGCTTTTCGGCCGGCGCTTTGGCGGGCGTGGTGCTGGCCGGTTGGGACACCAGCAGGTCGTTGATATTGGTGGTCAGGTCTTCGTTGATGATAAAGCGCACATAGGGCTGCTGTAGTTTGACCTGGCCGATCGCTAGGCCCTTGCCGTGTTGGTAGTCGAGCCCTTCAATCAACACTTGCTGCCATTTGAGGAAGTCGCGGTCTTTGAGCGTGTCGAGGGTATGCAGCTGGTTGATCTCGGCCTGCCCGCCAACGCTGAAGGTCAGCGGCTCGACGCTCTGCAGATCCACCGTCAGATCGCTACCCAGCTTGCCGCTGCGCAGTTCCAGGCGCACGAAGGGGCTCAGATAGGTCTGCGCCAGGCGCAGGTCGATATCGCGGGTGGCGACCTGCAGCTTGGCGGTGGTGGGGGTCAGTTGCACCTGGCCGGCGGTCTTGATCTGCCCGCTCTTGTTTACCCCGGTGTCGAGCTTGAGAGTGAAGGGCGAGGTGCCCAGGCTGTCGAAGTCGCTTAGGTCGAGATTAAGCGGTGCCAGATCGATTTTGACTTCCGCACCGCCAGCGTGGTCGGCCAGATGCACCTGATAGTCGCGCAATTGCACGTCACGCAGAATCACCTGCCAGGGTTTGCTGGGCTCTTCCGGCTGGCCTGCAGTGCTGGTTTCCAGGTTGGCGGATTGCTCTGCGGTGGCCGGTGCGGCTGGCTCTTTTGCCGGTTCGGCTTCTGTTGCCGAAGAGCCAGCGCCACCCTCATTTGGAGCTGGAGCTGGAGCTGGAGCCGGTTTGGCGGGTTGGCTGGCCAGCAGTTTCTGCCAGTCGAGCTGGCCATCGGCCTCGCGTGCGGCCCAGGTTTCCAGCTTCTGACTCCGAATCTTGCCGACGATGATCTGCTGCTTGGCCAGGTCTACGCTGGTTTCGCTGATATCCAGCCTTTCCAAGTGCAGCAACGCTTTGTCCGAGGGGCTCTTGATGGCAAAGCTGCTGACGCTGAGCTGAGTGTTGCTCAACAGCAGTTCGGTGCCTTTGGCCAGATTCAGGCTGTAGTCGCTGCTCAGGTTTACGGTGCCGTCCTCCAGAACCAGCGGCACCGCATCGCGTACATAGGGCCAGATGGCTTTAAGTTTGCCGTCAGTGACTTTCAGGCTGCCGCTGGAGCTGATCGGCACCAAGCTGATACGCCCGGTCCAGTCGATGCGGCCGCCCCGGGGGCCGGTGGCGACCAGGCTCATGTCGGCATTGTCGTCAGGTAGAGTGCTGAGGTTGTGCAGTTCGAAATTGAGATCGTCGTAAACAAACTCGATCGGCTCGCTGGGGCGCAAGTCCTCAAAGTGCACGTTGCCGCCACTCAGCTTGATCCGCGAAATACGCAGCGGGAACGGCTCGCCGGCAGGTTCTTCGACCTCAGATTGCGGGCTGGGCGGAACTTTGAACAGTTGGGTCAGGTTAAGCCGACCGTCCTTACCGAACAGCACTTCGCTGTGCGGCTTGTCCAACTCGATATCAGCTAGGTGCAACACGCCGCTCCACAGGCTGTCGAGTTGCAGGTTGGCATACAGGCGTTCGAATGCGATTTGCTGCTGGTCGGCTTCGCCAATCTGCAGGCCCCAGAGGCTGAGCTCCAGACTGAACGGGTTGAGTTGCAGGCGCTGCAGTGTGGCGGGTACTTCGGCGTAGTGCGCCAGCTGCTGGTTGGCGATGCGCAGGCCGATACCGGGCAGAATCAGAAACCCCAGCAGGCTGTAGAGGGCAACGGCGATGGCAATGGCGCTGGCAGCGCGCTTTATTCCTTTAAGCATAAAAACGTCATCTATCCCGACGAGAAGTGCCTTGGAGTATGGCACGCGTGCGCAGTTCCGCAGAGGCTCTGCGCGGCGATTTTCTTCACGCAGACGGGTACATCAGAACTGCAGGATCAGGGTTTTCAGCGGCGGTTGGCCATCCTGTGAGGGGAAGTCGCTGGCCGGTGGCAGCACCTGCCAGTCACGTACCGGGCGGCCGAGCTTTTCCGCGCAGCGCAGCATCTGTTCGCGCCAATCGGCCATGGCGATTTTTGCCAGGTTGTTGCAGCAGATCAGCACACCATCATCGGCGGTGGCGAGAATCGCAGGTTTGAGCAGGCTCTGATAATCGCGCAGCAGATCGACAGTGCCGAAAGCGCTCTTGGCCCACGCGGGCGGGTCGAGCAGCACCAGGTCGAACTGACGCTGTTCAAGGCGCGGGTAATGCGGCAGCTTCTGCCCGCGACGGGCGTTGATCGGCAGACCGGCCAGTTGGCGAATCGCTGGGAAGTAGTCCGACTGCACAAACTGCATGGCTTGCAGCTGTGGGTTGAGCTGGCCATTTTCGCGGGCTACCGCCAGATTGCCTTCGGCAAAATCCAGATTGACGACTTCGCGGGCTCCCCCAGCGGCTGCGCTCAAACCGACACCGCAGGTGTAGGCGAACAGGTTAAGCACTGACTTGTCAGCGCTGTGCGTTTTGACCCAGCCGCGTGCGTTGCGCAGGTCGAGAAACAGCAATGGATCTTGCCCTGCATGGCGGCCACGGACGCGGTAGTTGAGCCCCCATTCATGGCCGATCAGGTCTTCCAGTGCGCTAGGCTCTGCCTGATAGACCGAATCAGTGCGGTCGATTCGCGAGTTACCCTGGGACCGGTCGTTGTAGACCAGCAGCAGTGGGGGGCCGAGGCTGACCTGGCATTGCTCAGCCAGTTGCAGCAGTTCGTCGCGACTCAGGCTCTGGTGGAAGCTCTGTACCAGCAATTGCGGACCGTAACGGTCGATGGTCAAGCCGCCGGCACCTTCCTGGCTGCCATGGAACAGGCGGTAGCAGTCAGTGCCTTGCTGATGCAGTTCAGCCAGCAGGTCGTGACGGTTATGCAGGGCGGCGCGCAGCGCCTGATCGAGAGAGGGCATGCGCGGCGACTCGAAAAAGGAGGGCGCGCAGTTTATCAAGAATCACCTGCCGGGACGCGGGCTTGGCAAAATCAGCAAGGGCACCCTGAGGTGCCCTTTAATTTGCGAGTGATGATGCAATCAGGCGATGCGGTTGATGCCCGTGCGATCAGCACCATCAGCAGCGATGCGGTTGCCACCAGTACGGTCAGCGCCATCGGCAGCGATACGGTTGATGCTGGTACGGTCAGCGCCGTCAGCAGCTACACGGTTGCCGCCAGTGCGGTCGGCACCATCAGCGGCTACGCGGTTGCCGCCAGTGCGGTCAGCGCCGTCAGCAGCTACACGGTTACCACCAGTGTGGTCAGCGCCATCGGCAGCGATACGGTTGATGCTGGTACGGTCGAAGCCGTCGGCAGCGATGCGGTTAGCGCCAGTACGGTCAGCGCCGTCAGCAGCGATACGGTTACCACCAATACGATCTGCACCGTCTTCGGCGATGCGGTTGATGCTGGTGCGGTCAAAGCCATCAGCGGCGATACGGTTGCTCAGGGTACGTTCAGCACCGTCAGCGGCGAAAACGTTGCTGGTCAGGCTGGCGGCAAGCAGGGAAGCGATCAGGTACTTGTTCATCTGGGTGTCCTCGGAAGAGTGGGTAAGTGGCTACGGGGCTAATATTGCGCCGCAGCCCGACTCTTGAGAAACGCAGGCGGTCAATAGCAATCATCATTGCTGTCGATGGTAAATAAAAAAGCCGGCCTCATGATTGATGGGGCCGGCTTTTTTCTAGCTACAGCTAAGCGCTGTTATCAGGCCCGTTCGATAGCCAATGCCACGCCCTGGCCGCCACCGATGCACAGGGTGGCGAGGCCTTTCTTGGCGTCGCGCTTGATCATCTCGTGCAGCAGGGTGACTAGCACGCGGCAGCCGGAGCCGCCAATCGGATGGCCGAGGGCGATGGCGCCGCCGTTGACGTTGACCTTGCTGGCATCCCAGCCCAGCTCCTTACCCACTGCCAGCGCTTGGGCGGCGAAGGCTTCGTTGGCTTCGATCAGGTCCAGATCACTCAGTTGCCAGCCGGCCTTGGCCAAGCAGCGCTGAGTGGCGCCGACTGGGCCGATCCCCATGATCGCCGGATCGACACCGGCATTGGCGTAGCTGGCGATCTTCGCCAGTACCGGCAGGCCCAGGATCTGGGCTTTGGCGGCGCTCATCAGCAGCACGGCGGAAGCGCCGTCGTTGAGGCTGGAGGCGTTGCCGGCGGTGACGCTGCCGTCCTTCTTGAAGGCCGGTTTGAGTTTGCCCAAGGACTCGGCTGTGGTGCCGGCGCGCGGCTGTTCGTCGGTGGCGAAGGCGATTGGGTCGCCCTTGCGCTGCGGAATCATGATCGGGGTGATTTCATCGACAAAGCGCCCGGCCTCGATAGCGGCCACGGCTTTCTGCTGCGAGGCGGCGGCGAAGGCGTCCTGCTCTTCGCGGCTGATGTTGTATTTGTCGACCAGGTTCTCGGCAGTGATGCCCATGTGGTAGTCGTTGAAGGAATCCCACAGGCCGTCAGTGATCATCGTATCGATGACCTTCCCGTGGCCCATGCGCAGGCCGGTGCGGGCGCCGGGCATGACGTAAGGGGAGAGGCTCATGTTCTCCATACCGCCGGCGATGATCACCTCGGCGTCGCCGCAGCGAATGGCCTGGGCACCCAGGTGCAGGGCTTTGAGGCCCGAGCCGCAAACCTTGTTCAGGGTCAGGGCCGGTACGGCGTGCGGCAGGCCGGCGAGGATGGCGGCCTGCCGCGCCGGATTCTGCCCGCTGCCGGCGGTCAACACCTGGCCGAGGATTACTTCGTCGACCTGTGCGCCATCCAGGCCGGTCTGCTCCAGCAGGCGGCGGATCACCGCTGCGCCCAGTTCCGGTGCCGGGATATTCGCCAGTGAACCCTGGAAGCTGCCGATGGCGGTGCGGGTGGCGGCAACGATGACGACGTCTTGCATCACGCGATCCTCACAAGTGACAGGCGCGGCGGGCCGCGAAAGGTCGCTATGGTGGCACAGCGACTTTGTATACGGCCAGCTTGCGAACCGGCCGGTCAGCGCGGTGGCAGATTCAGACGCCGGTGCGCGCGGTGAATGGCGCCGCCACGTACCGCCCAGCGCAGCGCTGGGGCCAGGCTGTGCACGCCGCTATGGATCATTCGGCTGCGCGCAGGACTGATTTGCTGGCCGAGCATCTGCTGCGCCCACTCCGGCAGCAGGTCGATACCGGCCTGCATCAGCAGCTTGGCCGCCGGGGCGGCGAGGGCGCTAGGTGCCGGGGCGTTGAGCAGGATGCGTAGAATCTCCAGCGAGCGTTCATCGCAGCGCAGCTCGGAGCGTATCGAGGCCAGGTAGGTCGCGACCTCGGCGCGTGAGCGCGGCACCTGGGTGGCGCCCAGGCGTTCGGCGATCAGGGCAATTTCTGCGTAGTAGCGATCCTGGTCGGCCTCACTCAGCTGTGGATTGCGGTAACGCAGGTGGGCCTGGAGAAAGCTGTGCACCTCGGCCACATGTACCCAGGTCAACAGCGCCGGGTCACTGGCAGCGTAGTCGCGACCATCCGGGGCGGTGCCTGTGACCTGGAGGTGAATGGTCTTGACCTTGTCGATCAGCCAGTCGGCATCGGCGCGAGAGCCGTAGGTGGTGCCGGAAATAAACTGTCCGGTGCGGCGCAGGCGACCGAGCAGGTCTTCACGAAAGTTCGAGTGGTCCCACACCCCGGCCAGAGCCAGGGGGTGCAAGGCTTGCAGCAGTAGAGCGCTGATACCGCCGATCAGCATGCTAGTGAAGTCGCCATGTACCTGCCAGCTCACCGAATCGGGGCCGAACAGGCCGGGATCACCCTTGGGGTTTTCGAAGTCGATTTGCCCCAAGGCGATACCGCTGAGACTAAGAACTTGGCTTTCGATACGGCGGCGCAAAAATTCCATGGGGGCGAAGCTCAAGCAAATGGCACTGCAGTGGGGAAACTGGGTTGAGCGCAGCGAAGCCCAGTGAGCTGGTTGTCAGGCGGCACAGTGGCCTGTGCCGCTAACCGCGTTGGGCTTCAGGGCTGTGCCCCTCAATCCAACCTACCGGTTCAGGCGCTGCTCGATCAGGCCGTTGACCACCGTCGGGTCGGCCAGGGTCGAGGTATCGCCCATGTTTTCCAGCTCGTTGCAGGCGATCTTGCGCAGGATGCGCCGCATGATCTTGCCTGAACGGGTTTTCGGCAGACCAGGTGCCCACTGGATCAGCTCGGGCTTGGCGAAACTGCCGATTTCCTTGCCGACCAGGGCCAGCAGCTCTTTCTTCAGTGCATCGTTGATTTCCACGCCGTTCATTGGCGTGACGAAGGCGTAGATGCCCTGGCCCTTGAGGTCGTGTGGGTAGCCGACCACCGCGGCTTCGGCGACGGCGTCGTGCAGCACCAGTGCGCTTTCCACCTCGGCGGTGCCGATGCGGTGGCCGGAGACGTTGATCACGTCGTCCACGCGCCCGGTGATCCAGTAGTAACCATCCTCGTCGCGGCGCGCGCCGTCGCCGCTGAAGTAGTAGCCGGGGTAGGGCTTCAGGTAGGTGTCGATCATCCGCTGGTGGTCGCCGTAGACGCTGCGGATCTGGCTCGGCCAGCTGTCCTTGATCGCCAGTACGCCGGCACCGGGGCCCTCGATCTCCTTGCCCTGTTCATCCAGCAGCACCGGTTGCACGCCAAAGAACGGCCGGGTCGCCGAGCCGGGTTTCAGAACCGTGGCGCCGGGCAGCGGGGTGATCAGGATGGCGCCGGTTTCGGTCTGCCACCAGGTGTCGACGATCGGGCAACGGCGTTCGCCGACTACGTTGTAATACCACTCCCAGGCTTCTGGGTTGATCGGCTCGCCGACGCTGCCGAGCAAACGCAGGCTGGTGCGCTCGGTGCATTCGACCGGGCCGCTTCCCTCACGCATCAGCGCGCGCAGGGCGGTGGGGGCGGTGTAGAAGATATTCACCTGATGCTTGTCGATCACCTGCCAGAAGCGTGAGGCGTCCGGGTAGTTGGGCACGCCTTCGAAGATCAGGCTGGTGGCGCCGTTGGCCAGTGGGCCGTAAACGATATAGCTGTGCCCGGTGACCCAGCCGACGTCGGCGGTGCACCAGTAGATATCGCCTTCGTGGTAGTCGAACACGTATTTGTGGGTCATGGCCGCCATCAACAGATAGCCGCCGGTGCTGTGCAGCACGCCCTTGGGTTTGCCGGTGGAACCGGAGGTGTAGAGGATAAACAGCGGGTCCTCGGCATCCATCGGCTCTGGCGGGCAATCGGCGGAGGCTTCACGCAGGGCCTCGTGATACCAGATGTCGCGGCCCTCTACCCAGTCGATCTCGCCCTGGGTGCGCTCGACCACCACCACTGTGCTGACGGCCGGGCAGCTTTGCAGGGCCTTGTCGACGTTGGCCTTGAGCGCCACGTATTTGCCGCCGCGCACGCCTTCATCGGCGGTAATCACTGTGCGGCAATCGGCATCCAGGATACGGTCACGCAGGGCATCCGGGGAGAAACCGCCAAACACGACCGAATGCACGGCACCGATGCGCGTGCAGGCGAGCATGGCGTAGGTGGCCTCGGGGATCATCGGCATATAGATGCACACCCTGTCGCCCTTTTTCACCCCACGGCTTTTCAGCACGTTGGCCAGGCGGCTGACGTTGTGGTGCAGCTTGTTATAGGTGATGTTGGCGGATTCTGCGGGGTTGTCGCCTTCCCAGATCAGTGCGATCTGCTCGCCGCGCTTTTCCAGGTGGCGGTCGATGCAGTTGTAACTGACGTTTAGTTGCCCGCCCTTGAACCACGAGCCCGAACCGCTAAGCAGGTCGCCCTGTTGCACGCTGTCCCAGGGTTTGCTCCAGTCAAGAAAGGCCTTGGCCTGCTCGGCCCAGAAGGTTTCCGGTTGCTCCACCGATTGCTGGTACAGGCGCAGGTAGTCGTCGTTGTCCAAGTGGGCGCGTTGGCGCACGGCATCGGGCACGGGGTGGCGGGTGATTTCGAACATGACGGGTCCTTGTTGTTGTGTTCCGCAATGCCCGTAAGGGTGCACCCAAGCGGGTGCTTGGTTCAAGTGCTGGCCTTGTGCTCAGGTGCCGTGGCTCAGCCGCGATGACGCTCGCGGAAGTGCTGGATCAGACCCTGTGTCGAGGCGTCACTGGCAGGTTCATCGAGCTGACCGATGAGACGCTGGTAGACGCCCTGGCCGAGCTCCTTGCCCAGTTCGACACCCCACTGATCAAAGGCGTTGATGCCCCAGATGGCGCTCTGTACGAAGACCTTGTGCTCATACAGCGCCACCAGCGCGCCGAGGCCGAACGGGTCGATGCGGTTGAGCGCCAGGATATTGCTTGGGCGGTTGCCGGGAATCATCTTGTGCGGCGCCAGGCGCTGCACTTCTGCCTCATCCAGGCCTTTGCCGCGCAGCTCGGCCTCAGCCTCGGCGCGGGTTTTGCCGTGCATCAGTGCCTGGCTCTGCGACAGGCAGTTGGCAAACAGCCATTGGTGGTGGTCGGCCAGGGGGCTGAAACTGTTGACCGGCACGATAAAGTCCGCCGGGATCAGCTCAGTGCCCTGGTGCAGCAACTGGTGGTAGGCATGCTGACCGTTGCAGCCGACGCCGCCCCAGATCACCGGCCCGGTGCTGAAGTCCACTGGGCTGCCATCCTGGCGCACGCTCTTGCCGTTGGATTCCATATCCAGCTGCTGCAAATGCTTGGTGAAGTTACGCAGGTAGTGATCGTAGGGCAGAATCGCCTGGCTTTTTGCGCCCCAGAAGTTGCCGTACCAGATGCCCAGCAGGGCCATCAATACCGGCATGTTCTCGGCCAGCGGCGCCTGGGTGAAGTGCTGGTCCATGGCATAGGCGCCGGCCAGCAGTTCCTTGAAGTTGGAGATGCCGATGGCCAGGGCAATTGGCAGGCCGATGGCCGACCACAGCGAGTAGCGCCCGCCGACCCAGTCCCACATCGGGAAGATGTTTTCCGTCTTGATACCGAACTCGATGGCGGCCTTCTGGTTGCTGGTCACCGCAATAAAGTGTTTGTGCAGCTCGGCTTCCGGACCGCCCAGGGCCAGGTACCAGTCGCGTGCGGCCAGAGCGTTTTTCAGGGTTTCCAGAGTGCCGAAGGATTTTGACGAGACGATAAACAAGGTGGTTTGCGGATTCAGGCGTGCGGTCAGCTCGCGGAATTCACTGCCGTCGATATTGGCCAGGTAATGGCAGCGCACGCCACGCTGGGTAAAGGGCCGCAGTGCTTCGGAAACCAGTTGCGGGCCGAGGAACGAACCGCCGATACCGATATTCACCACCTCGGTGATCGGTTTGTCGCTGTAGCCACGCCACAGGCCGCTGTGCACGCGGCTGACCAGTTCGGTCATCTGATGCAGTACACGGTGTACTTGCGGAATCAGGTCGACACCGTCGAGTTTCAGGCTACGGCCAATCGGGCTGCGCAGGGCCGTGTGCAGTGCGGCGCGGCCCTCTGAGGCATTGACCTTATCGCCGTTGAACAGCGCTTGAATGGATTCCTGCAACTGGGTCTGTTCGGCCAGTTGTACCAACAGTGCCAGGGTCTTTTCGTCGATCAGATTCTTCGAGTAATCCAGCAGCAGGCCGCAGCTGCTCAGAGAGAAGCGGTTAAAGCGTTGTGGATCACTGGCAAAGGCCTCGCGCATGCTGAAGTCGTTCATCTGCTCGCGCTGCTCGCGCAGCGCCTGCCAGGCGGGCAGGCTGGTGACGTCATGCGGCTGCTGGAAATAGGCCATTGGTGCGTGTTCCTTGCTCTGGGTGCGACGATATATGCAAAAAAGCCCGGTGTGATCCGGGCCTTGAGTGTAACTGGCGGGTGTTGGGCCAGCATCTACGCAGTGGATCAGCCTGGAGTATCGAGGTCGAAAGCCAGGTTGTCGATCAGTCGGGTGCTGCCAATAAAGGCGGCCACCAGAATCACCAGCTGGCGATCATCGGCGCTGGCCGGGCTCAGGCTGTTGGCTTCGCGTACTTCCAGGTAATCCGGGCGAAAACCTGCGGCGCTGTGTTGCTGCTGTGCTGCGGCAACCAGCGTGGCGTAGTCGCGGTCACCGGCGCGGATCGCCGCGGCTATCTCCTGTAGGGAGCGGTACAGCACCGGCGCAACTTCACGCTGTTCGGCAGTCAGGTAACCGTTGCGCGAGGACAGCGCCAGGCCATCTTCGGCGCGTACGGTCGGCTCGCCGATAATCTGGATCGGCATATTCAGGTCGCGCACCAGGGTGCGGATCACCGCCAGTTGCTGGAAATCCTTCTGGCCGAAAATTGCCAGGTCAGGCTGCACCATATTGAACAGCTTGCTCACCACAGTGGCGACGCCTTCGAAGTGCCCTGGGCGACTGGCGCCACACAAGCCTTCGGATACGCCTGGCACGCTGACGCGGGTCTGGCCGTCCATGCCATGCGGGTAGATTTCCTCGACATCGGGAGTAAACAGCAGGTGGCAGCCGGCTTCGACCAGTTTTTCCTGATCGGCGAGTAGGGTGCGCGGGTATTTGTCGAGGTCTTCGCTGGGGCCGAACTGCAACGGATTGACGAAGATGCTGGCGACCACGAAGTCCGCGCGCTGGGCGGCTTTCTCCACCAGTGCGGCGTGACCGGCGTGGAGATTGCCCATGGTCGGGACGAAGGCGATCTGTTTGCCTTCGGCGCGGGCCTGGGCGACAGCGGCGCGCAACTCGCGCACGCTTTTCACTGTGTTCATGCAGAAAATCCGTGTTCGACTGCTGGGAAGCTCTGGTCTTTGACCGCTTTGACGTAGGCGCTGATGGCGTTCTGGATGCTGCTCTGGCCGGCCATGAAATTTTTCACGAACTTCGGCGTGCGGCCGCTCAGCGATAGCCCAAGCATGTCGTGCAGCACTAGTACCTGGCCGTCGGTGGCTGCACCTGCGCCAATGCCGATCACCGGGATTTTCACCGCCTGGCTGATTTCGGCAGCCAGCTCGCTGGGCACGCATTCGAGCAATAGCATGGCGGCACCGGCTTGCTCCAGGGCCATGGCATCGGCACGCATCTGCCGTGCCTGAGCTTCCTGGCGGCCCTGAACTTTATAACCACCAAGGATATTCACCGCCTGCGGGGTCAAGCCCAGATGGGCACAGACCGGTACGCCGCGTTCGGCCAGTTGGCGAATCGGCTCAGCCAGCCAGGCTGCACCTTCCAGCTTGACCATGTGGGCGCCGGCCTGCATCAATGCAGCGCTGTTGTTCAGGGCTTGCTCAAGGGTGGCGTAGGCCATGAAGGGCAGGTCGGCGAGAATCAGCGCGCCCTGGTTGCCACGTTTGACGCTGGCGGTGTGGTACGCCATTTCGGCGACCGTGACGGGCAGCGTGCTGTCATGGCCTTGCAAGACCATGCCGAGGGAATCGCCCACCAGCAGCACATCGACACCGGCCTGGCAGGCCGTCTGGGCGAACGTGGCGTCATAGCAGGTCAGCATGGCGATTTTCTCGCCGCTCTGCTTGAGGCTTTGCAGGGTGGTCAGGGTTACATCAGGCATGAAAACTGTCCTCACTCAGGCGTTCAGTCAGCAGTTGTGCTGCTTCAAGTTGGCCTGCATTGGCCTCGAATTGCACCGGTGCGGGGCAACGGGACGCCTATAGTCCTGATGGGGGGGCTCGAAGTCAATTGCAGGTGTTACCGGCCTGTTACTGGCGTTACCGCCAATGTACCGACTGGCCGCCGGGGTTAGTGCTGCAGCGGCTGCATGACCCGGCAGTCGAGATCGCCCTGCTTTCAGGTCAGCTCTGCTGCGCTGAGGCGCTCCAGTCCTCTGTAAGGGCAGGCATCAAGCAGCTCAGCCAGTGTTCGGCCATCCGGCAGCTGTAGGTCAGGGGCGATCTCGGCCAGCGGGTAGAGGACAAAAGCACGGGCGTGCATATGGTAGTGCGGCACGGTCAGGCGTGGCTCATCCAGCTGGCGTTCACCGAACAGCAGGATATCCAGATCGAGGGTGCGTGACCCCCAGCGTTCGGCCTTGCGCGTGCGGCCCTGTTCCAGCTCGATGGTTTGCAGCGCATCGAGCAGGACCAGCGGACTGAGTTCGGTATCCAGCGCAGCGACGGCATTGACGTAGCGCGGCTGATCCGCAGGGCCTAGTGGGTCGCTGGCATAGAAAGATGATTGGGCGGCCAGGCTTGTGTGTGGCAGTGCGGCCAGTGCGGCCAGGGCGCTGCGCAGTTGTTCGAGTGGAGTGGCCAGGTTACTGCCCAGGCCGATATACACGCGCTCCATTATTCACTCGCGGCGGGGCTGGCGGTGTCACTGGCGGGGCCGCGTTTGCGCTTGTTGTTGCTGCGCTTGCGTTTGCGCGGCGCGCCGGGGCCGTCGTCCTTGCTGCTGAGGTCGCGGATCATATTGCGCCGCTCGCTGTCGCTGACGTCCTGATAGCGGGTCCACCAGTCGCCGAGGCCGCCGGTTTGCTCGCCAGCGCTTTCACGCAGCAGCAGGAAGTCGTAACCGGCGCGAAAGCGTGGATTTTCCAGCAGCATGTCGGCACGTTTGCCGCTGCGGCGTGGCAGGCGTTCCTGCATATCCCAGATTTCGCGGATCGGCATGGTGAAGCGTTTGGGTACGGCGATGCGCTGGCATTGCTCGCTGATCAGCTCGTGAGCAGCTTCCTGCATGGCTGGGATTGGCGGCATGCCTCGATCCTGCAGCTTGATCACGCGGGCCGGCAGGGCTGGCCAGAGTAGCGCCGCAAGGAGGAAGGCCGGAGTAACAGTCTTGCCCTGATGAATACGTAGATCGGTGTTGTCCAGCGCGTTACGGATCAACTGGTCGGTGTAGTCCGGGTTGAGTTTCAGCGCCTCGGCGCTGGCCGGGAACAGCTGGCCGAACAGCCCGTAATCCACCAGCAGCTCGTAGGTGTACACCGCGTAGCCGGCGAGAAACAGCTTGAGCACTTCATCAAACAGGCGTGCGGCGGGGATGCCGCCGAGCAGCGGAGCCAGTTTGTAGATCGGCGCTGCACTGTGTTTTTCGATGTCGAAATCCAGTTTTGCGGCGAAACGCACTGCGCGCAGCATACGCACCGGGTCTTCCTGGTAGCGCTGGGTTGGGTCACCGATCAGGCGGATCAGGTGATTGCGAATGTCGTGCACGCCATTGGCGTAGTCGAGAATGCGCTCGGTGCTCGGGTCGTAATACAGCGCATTGATGGTGAAGTCGCGGCGCTGGGCATCGTCTTCCAGGCTGCCATACACGTTGTCGCGCAGGATGCGGCCGCTCTCGTTGCGTGAGGACAGGTTGCTGTTCTCTTCTTCATCACCTTCGGGGTGATTGGCGCGGAAGGTCGCGACTTCGATGATCTCGCGGCCGAAATGCACGTGGACCAGCTTGAAGCGCCGACCAATTACCCGGGCGTTACGGAACTCGGCACGCACCTGTTCCGGTGTGGCGCTGGTGGCCACGTCGAAATCCTTGGGGTCGATATCCAGCAGCAGGTCGCGCACGCAACCACCGACCAGATACGCCTGGTAGCCGGCCTGTTGCAGACGTTCGACCACGCTGATGGCGTAGCGGCTGATTTCACCGCGCTCGATAGGGTGCTGGCTGCGGCTCAACACTTCGGGCGTGCTGTGCGAGTGTTTGCCACGGCGGATGGGGGTACGAAAGGACTTGAACAGCTTTTTCAGCATGGGAGGCACTGTTTGACTAAATGACTGGCCAGAGTATATGCCGGCCGCAGGAATGGCGCGGATTCTAGCATTGAGTCGGGGTTTGATGCAGGAAACGGCGGGAGACTGCTACAGGCGGGCAGTTTGAAGCGACTGGGGGAGCCGAAGCTCCCCCCCAAATTGGTGCGTGCTCTTTTTTTATTATTATGGCGGGCTTGTTGTTTTTGTTGATTTACCCGTTCCATCCAGTCAAGGACTTTGGGAAAATTTCCCAAGCTGGGAATCAAGAGCAAACGGATTTCTTTGGATGCTGACGCTGCCATGATCACACAGTGACCCAACCAGTTCTGGCGCTGCCTTAGGGCAGTTTTATTATTCTCGGCCTGGTTTTGGGGCGAACCCCAAAGGCAATTCCTTTCCAAAAGAATCAGTTAGCTGCGCCTCCGCGTTGTTGTTTTTATTGTGCTGGAGTCGGTACGTCTTATTTTTATTAGGTTTGGAACGTGCTTGTTATTGTTGTTGTGCCAGCAATAAAGCAGAACCCGTGCCAGTTTTTGCAACTCCTTTAAAAACAAGGCCTTGAGCTGTGGTTGGAGAGGTGGGGTGGCATAAAAAAGCCGGGTTCTCGTTACCATAAGACCCGGCTTTTGTTACTAAGTGTTGAATGGGTAACAGACTGTGGAACCTCTTGCGCGTATATCTGTCACCTACGCGCAGTGCTCTAGCCTGCGGTTGCGCCCGAGGATTTGCGCCGTGGAATGCCCAGGCGCTGGCGGCGTTCCCACAAGCACTTGCGGCTGATACCGAGTTTGCGTGCCAGTTCGGTCTCGGTCATATGGTCCTGGTGTTCCAGTACGAAGTGCTGAAAGTAGTCTTCCAGTGACAGGTCTTCGGTCGGTTCGCTCGGTTCATGCCCCAGGCCGCCGCTTTGCGCGGGCAGACCAGTGAAATCGTCTTCCAGGTCATCCAGCTCGATATCGATGCCCAGCAGTTCGGCTGAGATGCTGTTGCCTTCGCAGAGGATTACCGCGCGCTCGATGGCATTCTCCAGTTCGCGCACGTTGCCCGGCCAGGGGTATTGGCGGATGGCCTGTTCGGCGTCGCTGGCAAAGCTCAGGTCGAGGCGACCCTGGCGAGTGCTCTGACGGATCAGGAAGGCGCGGGCGATTTCGATCACGTCCGCCCCGCGCTCACGCAGCGGTGGCAGTTTCAGGGCTATCACGTGCAGGCGGTAATACAGGTCTTCACGGAACTGGCCGATCTTCGACAGGGTTTTCAGGTCGCGGTGGGTCGCGGCGATCAGGCGTACATCGACCTTCTGCGATTGCACCGAACCAACCCGGCGAATCTCACCCTCCTGCAACACGCGTAACAGACGCGCTTGAGCTTCCAGGGGCAGCTCGCCAATTTCATCGAGGAACAGGGTACCGCCATCGGCGGCTTCCACCAGGCCTGCACGGCCGGCGCTGGCGCCGGTAAAGGCACCTTTCTCGTGGCCAAACAGTTCGGACTCGATCAGCGATTCCGGGATGGCGGCGCAGTTCACCGAAATCAGCGGCGCTTTGGCGCGACGCGAGAGGTTGTGCAGGGCGCGGGCGACCAGCTCTTTACCGGTGCCGGACTCGCCCTGAATCAGCACGTTGGAGTCAGTGGGCGCGACCTTGCGAATCTTGCTGTACATCTCCTGCATGGCGGCGCAGGAGCCGATGATGCCGATTTCGCCATTGCTGTTGTCCACCACCTTGTCGGCGCTGGCTTTTGCCGTGCTGGTTGCGGGTGCTGGCGGGCTCTTGGCCTGTTGGTGATCGCGCAGGATGCGCGCCACGGCCTGGAGCATTTCGTCGTGGTCGAAGGGTTTGGCGATGTAGTCGACCGCGCCCATCTTCATCGAGTCGACCGCCGAGCGCAGGCTGGCGTAACTGGTCATGATCAGCACCGGCGTGCCCTGGCCGAGCTTGATCAACTCGGTGCCGGGTGCGCCGGGTAGGCGCAGGTCGCTGACAATCAGGTCGAAGCTGGGAATGCTGAAGCGTTCTTGCGCTTCCTGCACCGAGCCGGCTTCGCTGACTTCGTATTGGTTACGTTCCAGCAGGCGACGCAAGGCTGAGCGGATAATGGTTTCGTCTTCGACGATCAAAATATGAGGCATCAATTCGGTCTCTCGACGGTCTCGGGGCATGTCGCTGGGCTAAAGGGCCTGGCAGGCATGCTCGCTGGTAGCTGGTTTAAGTCGCTATGGACGTCGCCTCGACATGCCTCGGCAGGCTGACCCTAATGCGGGTGCCGCGTTGGAACTCGGGGTCGGCCGGGCTGTCGATTGTTATCTGTCCATAATGCTCTTCCACGATCGAATAGACCAGTGCAAGGCCCAGTCCCGTACCTTTGCCCGGGTCCTTGGTGGTGAAGAAAGGTTCGAACAGGCGGTCGATGATTGCCTTGGGAATACCGCTGCCTTCGTCTTCGACGATCAGGTCGACGGTGTGCTCGAAACGTTCGCTCTTGACCCGGATCGCACTGCCTGCAGGTGAGGCATCGCGGGCGTTGGAGAGCAGGTTGATCAGTACTTGGGCCAGGCGCTGCGGGTCACCCACCACCCAGTGGTCGGAATCGCAGAGGTTGAAGAACTGCACTTCGACGCTGCGCCGGTTGAGGGCCAGCAGGGCGATGGCGTCCTGGGCGACCTGGGCCAGACAGACCGGCTCCTCGCTGTTCTGGTGGCTGCCGGAATGGGCAAAGCTCATCAGCGACTGGACGATGCGCGACACGCGTTTGGTTTGCTCGATGATCTGCTCGCTGATTTCGGTCAGCTCGGGGTCGCCTTCGCGCTCTTCGCGCAGGTTCTGCGCCAGGCAGGCGATGCCGGTGATCGGGTTGCCGATTTCGTGTGCCACCCCGGCGGCCAGGCGACCGATGGAGGCCAGGCGCTCGGAATGCACTAGCTTGTCTTCGAGCATTTGGGTTTCCGTGAGGTCTTCAACCAGCAGCACCAGGCCACTGTTACCCGGCGCCAGGGGCTCGTCGATGGCCGCCTTGTGCAGGTTGAGCCAGCGGGTCTGGCCGTCGAGGGCCAGGCGCTGCTTGTGCAAGTGCTCGTCGGGCAGTTCGATAAACCGTTCCAGCAAGCCGCGCCAGGGTTCGCCCAGGGTGTTCAGGCGTGAACCGACCACGCGCTGGGCGGGGATTTCGGTGAGTTCTTCCATGGCCTTGTTCCACATCAGAATCTCCTGATCCTTGGCCAGCGAGCAGACGCCCATCGGCAACTCCTGTAGGGTCTGGCGGTGGTAGCGGCGCAGGGTGTCGAGCTCGGCGGCCAGGCCCGTAAGGCGCGAGTGGTAGTCCTCCAGGCGGTTCTCGATAAAGTGAATGTCTTCGGTGACATAGGTTTCGCTGCCGGCCTTATAAGGCAGGAAGGTTTCGACGATGTCCTGGGCCACACTGGGACCCATCAGCCCGGAGAGGTTGGCTTCGATGCGGTCACGCAGGCGACGCAGGGCGTAGGGGCGGCCTTCGTCGAACGGCAAATGCAGGTCGCGCAGGGCCTGTTCGACCTCATGCTGGGCGGTCTTGGCGCCCAGGGGCTTGGCCAATTGCGCGGCAAATTCCTGTGGCGAGGCGGCCAGCAGTTCACGGCGTTGCGGGCGGCGCACGTTATCCACGGCGCAGGCTTCGGCAGCGCTTTTTTCTTCCGGGCTGGCTTCGGTAAATAGCGACACCAGAGTGAACACCAGTACGTTGGCCGCCAGCGAGCCGATGGCGGCCAGGTGCCAGCTGCTGTCATCCAGTACATAGATGACGTTGAACCAGGGCAGGTACAGCCCCTGTAGATTGCCGAGCATCGGCAACAGCATGCTCACTACCCACACGCCGACCCCCGCCAGTAACCCGGCGATATAGCCTTTGCGGTTGGCGGTCGGCCAGTACAGCACCGAGAGTACGCCTGGGAGGAATTGCAGGGTGGCGACGAAGGCGACGACACCCAGGTTAGCCAGGTCCTGTTCGGCGCCGAGTAATAGATAGAAGCCGTAACCGGCCATGATGATCAGCAGGATCAGCGCGCGGCGTGTCCACTTCAGCCAGCGGTAGATATTGCCTTCCGACGGCGGCTGATACAGCGGTAACACCACATGGTTGAGCACCATGCCGGACAGCGCCAGGGTGGTGACAATGATCAAACCGCTGGAGGCTGACAGGCCGCCGACGTAGGCAATCAGTGCCAGAGTCTGGCTGTTGACCGCAATGCCGACGCCGAGGGTGAAGTACTCCGGGTTGGTGGTCGCGCCCAGTTTCAGCCCGGCCCAGAGAATCAGCGGTACCGCCAGGCTCATCAGCAACAGGAACAGCGGCAGCCCCCAGCTGGCGCTGACCATGGCGCGCGGGTTGAGGTTTTCGGTAAAGGTCATGTGATACATGTGCGGCATGACGATGGCCGAGGCGAAGAACACCAGCAGCAGGGTGCGCCAGGGGGCTTCCTGCAGCGGGGTGTGCAGGCTGGTCAGCGACGACTGGTTCTGCACCAACCAGGATTGCAGGTCCTGTGGGCCATCGAATACGCCATACAGGGCGTACAGGCCGATCACGCTGATCGCCACCAGCTTGACCACCGACTCGAAGGCAATGGCGAACACCAGGCCTTCGTGTTTCTCGCGGGTGGCGATATGCCGCGCGCCGAACAGGATGGTGAACAGAATGTTCAGCCCGCAATAGGCCAGGGCGACGCGCTCCTGCACCGGCTCGCGGGTAAGGATGCCGATGGAGTCCGCCACTGCCTGAATCTGCAGGGCCAGCAACGGCAACACGCCGACCAGCATAAATACCGTGGTCAGGGCGCCGGACCAGGTGCTGCGAAAACGGAAGGCAAATAGGTCGGCCAGCGATGACAGCTGGTAAGTGCGGGTAATGCGCAAAATCGGGTAGAGCAGCACCGGCGCCAACAGAAACGCCCCGGACACCCCCAGGTAGCTGGCGAGGAAGCCATAGCCGTACTGATAGGCCAACCCCACCGTGCCGTAGAAGGCCCAGGCGCTGGCGTAGACGCCGAGCGACAGGGTGTAGGTCAGCGGGTGGCGAATCACCCAGCGCGGAATCAGGCCGTGTTCACTGATCCAGGCCACGCCGAACAGAATAAGAAGGTAGGCAGCGCTGATCAGAATCAGCTGGCTCAGGCTAAAGCTCGTCAGCATCACGTTGGCTCTGAAGCGAATAGGGGAAGGAGCGCTCAAGCAGGTCGCGCCGCAGCAGGTCAGAGCTCATCGGCATCACGCTGACTCTGAAGAATGAAGGTCACGACTATCAGGATCAGCCACAGCAGATAGGGGCGGTACCAGGCCCCATTGGGGTCGATCCACCAGTCCATGATGGCCGGGGAGAACAGGTAGATCCCCACCACCAGGATCAGTACCAATCGATAGATATACATGCCGCATCTCTTCGCTTAATTGCCGGCGATGGTAACGGATGCGTGACGCTCTGGGCTATTGGTCGGGCGGCGTGCGCAGGGCTTGGCTTTTTCTGATTAGTTGGTACTATCGTTCCACTTAATAAGAATACGCTGGAGATTGCCATGCGCCTTGCCCCGCTTTCCGTGCTTGCCCTGTCCGTGCTGCTTGCCGCCTGCAGCGAAGAACCGGCCCCAGTGGCCGATCTGGATTTCCAGAAAGACCTGCAGACCCAACTGATCAAGGCCAAGCCCGGCAGCGTGATAGAGATTCCTGCCGGCACCTACCAGCTCGACCGCAGCCTGAGCCTGAAAGTCAGCGGCGTGACCATCAAGGGCGCGGGCATGGACAAGACCATCCTCAGTTTCAAAGGGCAGAAATCCGGTGCCGAAGGCCTGCTGGTGGATGCCTCGGACTTCACCATCGAAGACATCGCCTTTGAGGACACTCTGGGCGACTCGCTGAAAGTGGTAGGCGGTAAGAACATCATTATCCGCCGCGTGCGCACCGAGTGGACCAACGGCCCGGCCACCGAGAACGGCGCCTACGGCATCTACCCGGTGCAGACCGAAAATACCCTGATCGACGGCGCGGTGGCCATCGGCGCATCGGATGCCGGCATCTATGTCGGCCAGTCGCGCAACGTGGTGGTGCGTAACAGCCGCGCCGAGCGCAATGTCGCCGGCATCGAGATCGAGAACACCATCGACGCCGACGTGTATGACAACGTCGCCACCGGCAATACCGGCGGCATTCTGGTGTTCAACATGCCCAACCTGCCACAGGCCGGGCGGGTTACGCGGGTGTTCCGTAACAAGATCGAAGGCAACAACCACAAGAACTTCGGCCACAAGGGCACGCCGGTAGCCAGCGTGCCGGCAGGCTCCGGGGTGGTGATCAACTCCAACGATGATGTCGAGGTATTCGACAACGACATTGGCAACCACAAGACCGCCAACGTGATCATCAGCAGCTACTTCAGTACCGGCTATACCGACCTGTCCACGGCTGAGAGTTTCGATCCCTACCCGGAAGGCATTCATATCCACGGCAACCGCTTCGGCCCCGGTGGTGAAAGCCCGGATCACCTGGAGCTGAAGGCGCTGAAGGTCAGCCAGTTCGGCTTGAATGGTCGCCTGCCGGATATCCTCTGGGATGGTTACGTCAACCTCGACATTCTGGTCGACGGCAAGCTGCCGGCTGATCGGGCGATCTGCATCAATAACGGTGAGGCGGGGATGATCAACGTCGACGGGCCGAACAACTTCCAGAATATCAGCACCGAAATGGCCGACTACCGTTGCAGCCTGCCAGCGCTGCCGGCGGTCAAACTGGCCTCGGCCGAAGCCGGTCAGGGGGCCTGATGCGCAGGTTGCTGCTGGGTGTGCTGTTGCTCCTGGCCGGCTGTGAGCAGCAGCCGGCGCCGCTGTACCTGCCGCAAGGTGACAACTACCCGGAAACACTCAGCGAGTGGGGCATGCTGCAGCGCGCCGATGGTTTTATCGCGCCCGTTGCCGAGGCCTTGCCCTACGACCTGAATACCCCGTTGTTCACCGACTATGCACACAAACTGCGCACCGTCTGGATGCCGACCGGGACAGCGGCGACCTACGCCGAGGCGCACTTCGATTACCCGGTCGGCACGGTGCTGAGCAAAACCTTCTACTACCCCAAGGATGCCCAGGGCCGTCTGCTGCTGAACGAGCAGGATGACCGTGACCCGCAGCGCGGCCTTGAGCTGGCGCGGGTGCAGTTGATCGAGACACGTATCCTGCTCAAACAGCAGGACGGCTGGGTGGCGTTGCCCTACGTGTGGGATGAACAGCAGCAGGAGGCGCATCTGGAGTGGGCTGGCGACAGCCGTGAGTTGAGCCTGCTGAATGCGGAGGGCAAGACTCAGGCGGTGGCCTATCAGGTACCGGACGCCAACCAGTGTGCAGGCTGTCATGAGGAAACCGCAGGGCAGGGCGTCAATCCGCTGGGGCCGAAGGCGCGCCATCTGAACAAGGATTTTGCCTACGCAGACGGCACGCACAATCAGTTGCAGTACTGGCAGCAGCAGGGCCGTTTGCAGGCGGTGCCGGCCGAGTTGCAGGGCGTGCCGCAAAACGCCCTATGGCCGACGCCGCGCAGTGGCGAGAGCCTGGAAAAGCAGGCGCGCAGTTACCTGGACGCCAACTGCAGCCATTGCCACAACCCCAAAGGGCCAGGGCGTACTTCGGGGCTGTTGCTTGATCCAGCCACCGCAATTGGCATCAGCTATGGCCTGTGCAAGCAGCCGGTGGCGGCGGGCAAGGGCTCGGGTGATCGCCTGGTGGATATTCACCCCGGCCAGCCGGATAAATCGGTGCTGCTGTTCCGTGTGGAAAGTGTCGACCCGAGCATCATGATGCCGGAGCTGGGCCGCTCCACTGTGCATAGCGAAGGTGTGGACGTACTGCAACGCTGGATTGCCAGCCTGCAAGGGGATTGCTGAGGGGCTATTAGGTGTGGGAGGCGCTTCAGCGGCGAGCAGTTTTCGCGGCTAAAGCCCCTCCCACGGCTCTGGTGGTGCCCTGAGGTCAGTGTGCGACCTGTTTTCGTGCGCCGCAGCAGGCCTGGGGCATGCCTGGCCCTGTTGTGGTGCGCGTCAGTGGCGGGTGAGTACGCCAGGCCGCGCAAGCGCTGGCGTGGGTCACTGGCATAAGTCTTGCGCTGCTGGGTTATCGCCCAGGCTCGCAGGAGGCCCGCTGTGTCGATTCATATCGCCTTGCACCATGTCAGCCACTATCGCTACGACCGCGCGGTCAATCTTGGCCCGCAGGTCGTGCGCCTGCGCCCTGCACCGCACAGCCGCCCCCGGGTGCTGTCCTACGCGTTGAAGGTCGAGCCGGGCGAGCACTTTATCAACTGGCAACAGGACCCCCAGGGCAACTACCTGGCGCGTCTGGTGTTTCCGGAAAAGACCCGTGAGCTGAAGATCGAGGTCGACCTGGTCGCCGAGATGGCGGTATTCAATCCATTCGATTTCTTCCTTGAGCCCTACGCCGAGAAAACTCCCTTCGCCTACACCGAGGGCGAACAGCTGGAGCTGGCGCCCTATCTGGTCAAACTGCCAGCCGGGAAATTGTTCGCCAAATACCTGGCCAGCATCGAGCGCACGCCGCTGCCGAGCGTGGATTTTCTGGTGGCACTCAATCAGCGTCTTTCCACCGATATCAGTTACCTGATTCGTCTGGAGCCGGGTGTGCAAACCCCGGAGGAAAGCCTGGAGAAAGGCTCCGGCTCCTGCCGGGACTCAGCCTGGCTGCTGGTGCAGTTGTTCCGCCACCTGGGCCTGGCGGCGCGCTTTGTTTCCGGTTACCTGATTCAGCTGAAAGCCGATGTGAAATCCCTCGACGGCCCCTCCGGCACCGAGGTCTATTTGCCAGGCGCCGGCTGGATCGGCCTCGATCCGACGTCCGGGCTGTTCGCCGGCGAAGGCCATATCCCGCTGGCCTGCAGCCCCGAGCCGTCTTCGGCGGCGCCAATCAGCGGCGGCGTTGATGAGTGCGAATGCGAGTTCAGCCACGAGATGTGGGTCGAGCGTATCTGGGAAGCGCCGCGGGTGAGCAAGCCTTACAGCGAGGCGCAGTGGCAGGCGATTGTCGACCTCGGGCAAAAGATCGATGAGGACCTGCAGGAGCAGGACGTGCGCCTGACCATGGGCGGCGAGCCGACCTTTGTCGCCCTCGATTACCCGGATGATCCGGAGTGGAACACCGCCGCCCTGGGGCCGAACAAGCGCCGCCTGGCCAGCGATCTGTTTCATCGGCTGCGCGAGCATTACGCGCCGAGTGCGCTGGTGCATTTCGGTCAGGGCAAGTGGTACCCCGGCGAACAGCTGCCGCGCTGGTCGTTGAATGCCTACTGGCGGCGTGACGGCGAGCCGATCTGGCACAACCCGGCGCTGTATGCCGATGAACAAAAAGACTACGGCGTCGATGCGGCCAAGGCCGCCGACTTTCTTGCCCTACTGGCCGAGCGCCTGGGCGTGGACGCTAAATACTGCGTGCCGGCCTATGAAGACCGCTTCTACTACCTGTGGCGCGAGCGCAGGCTGCCGATCAACGTCAGCGCCGAAGACCCGCGTCTGGCTGATCCGCTGGAGCGCGAACGGCTGCGCAAGGTGTTCGAACAGGGGCTGGATAAGGTCGTCGGGCATATCCTGCCGCTGGCCCGGCAGGCCAAGCAGCTGGGCTGGCAGAGTGGCAGCTGGTTTTTGCGTGATGAGCATTGCCGGCTGATACCGGGCGATTCGGCGCTGGGCTACCGCCTGCCGCTTGATTCGCAACCCTGGGTCAGTGAGGCCGATTATCCCTACATCACTCCCGAAGACCCGAGCCAGCAATTCGCCCCGTTGCCGGCAGCGGCGCAGATCAAACCGCAGTCGCGCGGTGTCTGGTCGGGCAGCCAGACCAGCACGAACAAACGCCCGCTGCTGGGTCAGTCCGCCGCCGGTGTGGTGCGCACCGCGCTGTGCGCCGAGCCGCGTGACGGCAAGCTGTATCTGTTTATGCCGCTGCTGGTGCGTCTGGAGGATTACCTGGAACTGGTGGCGGCCATCGAGGCCACCGCCGCCGAGCTGAAATGCCCGGTGTTGCTGGAAGGTTATGAGCCGCCGCTGGACCCGCGCCTGCAGTTCTTCCGCGTGACTCCGGACCCCGGCGTGATCGAGGTGAATATCCACCCGGCCGCCAGCTGGGGTGAGCTGGTCGAGCGCACCGAGTTTCTCTACGAACAGGCCCGCGAGTGCCGCCTGAGTAGCGAGAAATTTATGATCGATGGCCGTCACACCGGCACCGGTGGCGGCAATCACTTTGTTCTCGGCGGCGCGACGCCAGCGGACTCACCGTTTCTGCGCAGGCCGGATCTGCTGCGCAGCCTGATCAGCTACTGGCACAACCACCCGTCGCTGTCCTACCTGTTCAGCGGCCTGTTTATCGGCCCGACCTCCCAGGCGCCGCGTATCGATGAAGCGCGTAACGATGCGTTGTACGAGCTGGAAATCGCCTTCGCGCAGATGCCCGAGGCTGGCCGCGACTGCCAGCCCTGGCTGGTCGACCGCCTGCTGCGCAACCTGCTGGTGGACGTGACCGGTAACACCCATCGCGCCGAGTTCTGCATCGACAAGTTGTATTCGCCGGATTCCGCCTCCGGGCGCCTCGGCCTGCTGGAGCTGCGCGCCTTCGAAATGCCGCCCCATGCGCAGATGAGCCTGGCCCAGCAGCTGTTGATTCGCGCGCTGATTGCACGCTTCTGGCGCGAGCACTACCAGCCGGCACGCCTGGTGCGCTGGGGCACTGAGCTGCATGACCGTTACCTGCTGCCGCACTTTATCGAGCAGGATTTTGCCGACGTGCTGCAGGAGCTGGACGGCTGTGGCTATCGCCTGCACAGCGAATGGTTTGCTCCGCACTTCGAGTTTCGCTTCCCCAAATCCGGCGACTTCAACGTCAAGGGCATCGAACTGGAGTTGCGTCAGGCCCTGGAGCCCTGGCATGTGCTGGGTGAGGAGGGCGGTGGCGGCGGTACGGTGCGTTATGTCGATTCCTCGCTGGAGCGCATGCAGGTCAAGCTCAGCGGCCTGCAGAGTGACCGCTATGTGCTGACCTGCAACGGCGTACCGGTGCCGCTGCGGCCCACTGGCAAGGTCGGCGAGTTTGTCGGCGGCGTGCGTTTCCGTGCCTGGCAGCCGGCCAACTGCCTGCACCCGACCATCGAAGTACATGCGCCGCTGGTATTCGATCTGGTGGATAGCTGGATGAGCCGCTCCCTCGGCGGTTGCCAGTACCATGTCGCCCATCCCGGCGGGCGTAACTACGACAGCCTGCCGGTAAACGCCTTTGAAGCCGAAAGCCGACGTCTAGCACGCTTCTTTCGGCTGGGCCACAGCCCAGGCAAACGCCCGACCCTGGCACCCATCAACAATAATGAATTGCCCATGACTCTGGATCTGCGCCTCGTTTAATCCCCTCTCCCATAATGGGGCGAGGGGCGCGCCGCCCTTGATCGTCTTATCGAGCCTGCCATGCCCGACCTGCTTGCCGATTACCCCCTGACGCCAGGGGCTTACCACGAACTGTTCGATGCAGACGGTCAGGTGCGTCCGCACTGGCGCCTGTTGCTGGAGCGTCTGCAGCGCAGCAGCCCGGCGTAGCTGGCGCAGCGTCAGGCCCTGCTGGCCCGGCAGATTCAGGAAAATGGGGTGACCTACAACGTCTACGCCGACCCCGATGGCGCCGACCGTCCGTGGGAGCTGGACCTGCTGCCCAATCTGATTCCGGCCGAAGAATGGCAGCAGATCGCCGCCGGCGTGGCGCAGCGTGCCACTTTGCTGAACGGCGTGCTGGCCGACCTCTATGGCCCGCAGCAACTGCTGGCCGATGGCTTGTTGCCTGCCGAGCTGGTGTTTGGCCACAACAACTTCCTGTGGCCCTGCGAGGGTGTGCAGCCGGCCGGCGGCACCTTCCTGCACCTGTATGCCGTGGACCTGGCCCGCGCCCCGGATGGTCGCTGGTGGGTCACCGCCGACCGCACCCAGGCCCCGTCCGGTGCGGGTTATGCCCTGGAAAACCGGCAGATTGTCTCGCGCGCCTTTCCCGAGCTGTACCGCGACCTGCGCGTGCAATACCTGGCCGGCTTCTTCCGCACCCTGCAGGACACCCTGGCGCGGCAGGCGCCTGTTGCCGGCGGTGAGACGCCGCTGGTGGTGTTGCTCACCCCGGGACGTTTTAACGAGAGTTATTTCGAGCACCTGTACCTGGCACGTCAGCTCGGCTATCCGCTGGTGGAAGGCAGTGACCTGACCGTGCGCGACGCCAAGGTCTACCTGAAGACCCTGGCTGGGCTGCGGCGCGTGCATGCGGTACTGCGCCGCCTGGATGATGACTTTTGCGATCCGCTGGAATTGCGCACCGATTCGGCCCTCGGCGTGCCCGGCCTGCTCGAAGCGGTGCGCCAGGGCCATGTGCTGGTGGCCAATGCCCTGGGTAGCGGCGTGCTGGAGTCCCCTGGCTTGCCGGGCTTTCTCCCGGCCATCGCGGAAAAATTATTGGGCGAAGACCTGCTGCTGCCCTCTATCGCCAGCTGGTGGTGCGGCGAGCCGCCGGTGCTGGACAAAGCCCTGGAGCAGCTTGACGAGTTGCTGGTGCGCGCCAGCTTTCCCTCGCAGAGCTTTGCCCCGGTGTTTGGCCGTGATCTGGATGAGGCGCAGCGCGCCGAGCTGGCTGAACGGCTCAAGGCGCGGCCTTATGCCTATGTCGCCCAGGCG
Source organism: Pseudomonas anguilliseptica (assembly GCF_900105355.1). Classification (NCBI taxonomy): domain Bacteria; kingdom Pseudomonadati; phylum Pseudomonadota; class Gammaproteobacteria; order Pseudomonadales; family Pseudomonadaceae; genus Pseudomonas; species Pseudomonas anguilliseptica. The sequence continues at coordinate 438,271 of NZ_FNSC01000001.1, read as the reverse complement.
CTGGCGCAACTGTCACAGGCGCCGGTCTGGCAGCCGGAAGACGGCCAGCTGGCGCCGCGTGCGATTGGTATGCGGGTATTTGCCGTGGCCAGCGCCGAGGGCTATCGGGTGATGCCCGGTGGCCTGACTCGGGTCGCCGCCGAAGCCGACGCCGACGCCGAGGTGGTGTCGATGCAGCGCGGCGGTGCCAGCAAGGACACCTGGGTGCTCGGTGAGCGGCATGCCGGCGGCGAACCCTGGCAATGGTTGCGCCCGCTGGGCGTGGCCGATCTGGTGCGCAGTGACCCTTATCTGCCTTCGCGGGTGGTGGAAAACCTCTACTGGTTTGGCCGCTACAGCGAACGCTGTGAAGACGGTGCGCGGCTGCTACGCATCATGCTGGCGCGCTATGTGGATGACGACGATGACCCGCAGGCGCTGCAAACCGCCCTGAGTCTGGCCGAGAGCCTGGGCCTGCTACCGGATGCTGAAAGCGACGAACTGCAGCAGCGTCTGCTTGAAGCGCTGCTGGGTGAGGACTGGCCGGGCAGCCTGCGCGGTAATCTGCAGCGCCTGCAGTGGGTAGCCGGCAGCGTGCGCGGCAAGCTGTCCCAGGCCAACTGGCAGGCCCTGCTCGAATTGCAGCGCGAGGCCCAGGGGTTGAGCTGCGAGCAGGCCGACTTCGGCGAGTTGCTGGATTTTCTCGACCGTCTGCTACTGTCGCTGGCGGCGCTCTCAGGCTTTGCCCTGGACGACATGACCCGCGATGACGGCTGGCGTTTTCTGATGATCGGCCGCTGCATCGAACGTCTGCAGTTTCTCTGTGACAGCCTGGCTAACTTTCTCACCAGCAGCGCCGCGCAGGATCAGTCGGCACTGGAGTGGCTACTGGAACTGGGCAACAGCAGCATCACCTACCGCACCCGTTATCTGGCCTCGGCGCAACTGATTCCGGTGCTCGACCTGTTGCTGCTGGATGAGCAGAACCCGCATGCCGTGTTGTTCCAGGTGCGCACCCTGCTGCGTTCCCTGGCGCGTCTGGGCGAGCGTTTCGAGTTACCCAGCGAGCGCCGGCTGAAACACCTGGACGGGCAGCTGGCGCGCTTTAGCCTGGCCAGCCTGGAGAACCCGTTGTTTGGTGTCGGCAGCGTGCAGGAGGTGCTCGACGGGCTGGCGGTATTGCTCAACAGCATCAGCCAGGCCAGTGCCGAAATTTCCGACCGTCTGGGGCTGCGCTTCTTTGCCCATGTCGATGCCAGCCAGCGGACGCAGTCCTCATGAGCAGCGCCTTCTACCAGATTCTGCACGACACCCATTACCGCTATGCCGCCCCGGTATCGCTGGCCCAGCAGCTGGCGCACCTGTGGCCGCGCGCCTGCCCCTGGCAGCGTAGCCATGAGCAGCAGCTGTTGGTCAGCCCACAGCCGTGCCAGCGTCAGGATACTCTGGATGTGTTCGGCAACCCGCTGACCCGCCTGGTGTTCGAGCGCCCGCATGACGAACTCAAAGTCAGCGCGCGCCTGCAGGTCGAAGTGCTGGCGCGCCCAGCGTTGGATCTGCAGGCGTCACCGCCCTGGGAAGACGCCTGCACCGCGCTGCGCTACAGCGGTCAGGCGCTGCTGCCTGGGGTGCTGGAGGCGACGCGTTTTCGTTTCGAGTCGCCCTATGTGCACCTCAAGCAGGTGTTCAGCGATTATGCGGCGGATTGCTTTACCCCAGGTCGACCGCTGTTGGCAGCGGTCGACGGGCTGATGCAGAAGATTTTCAGCGAATTCAGCTTCGATGCCGCCGCCACTCAAGTGGCCACGCCGCTGTTACAGGTGTTGGAGGAACGCCGCGGTGTGTGCCAAGACTTTGCCCACCTGATGCTTGCGTGTTTGCGTTCACGCGGGCTGGCGGCGCGCTATGTCAGTGGTTACCTGCTGACTCAGCCGCCGCCCGGCCAGCCCCGACTGATCGGTGCCGATGCCTCGCACGCCTGGGTCTCGGTATTTTGCCCAGAGCAGGGCTGGGTGGATTTCGACCCGACCAACAATATCCGCCCGGCGCTGGAACATATCACCCTGGCCTGGGGCCGCGACTTTGCCGATGTCTCGCCGCTGCGCGGGGTGATTCTCGGCGGCGGCAGCCACGATCCCGAGGTGCAGGTCACGGTGCTGCCGTTATCCAGTGCGCTGGCTTGAAAGTGCGGTGCTAGGCACTTCGACGGTTGCCCAAGTGCGTGCTAGCGTTTCCGATGAACATTCATTGGGAGTTGCACTATGGAAGAAACCAACCTGATCAATCTCGGCACCGAGAAAGTTGCCGATCTCTACAACCTGGTCGCGCAGTACGGCGCGGTGTTTGCCATCAAGATCATCTCGGCAATTGCCTTTTGGGTGATCGGCCGCTGGCTGATCGGCTTTGCCGTTGGCATGGTGCAGAAGGCCCTGGGCCAGCAGCGGGTCGACCCGATCGTGCTGCGCTATGTCGGCAACTTTATCTCGGTGACCCTTAATATCATTCTGGTTATCGGTATTCTTGGTTACTTTGGCGTGCAGACCACCAGCCTGGCGGCGCTAATTGCGGCGGTCGGTCTGGCCATCGGCATGGCCTGGTCGGGGCTGCTGGCCAACCTGGCGGCGGGCGGTTTTATCATCGTGCTGCGGCCGTTCAAGGTGGGTGACTTTATCAGCGCCGGTGGGGTTACCGGCACCGTCACCGAGATCGGCCTGTTCGTCACCGCGATCAATACCCCGGACAACGTGATGACCCTGGTGGGTAACAACAAGATCTTCTCCGACAATATCCAGAACTTCAGCCACAACGCGTTTCGCCGGGTCGATCTGCAGGCGCAGCTGTCCGGTGCGGCAGATTACAAAGCCGCTGTGGCGCTGCTCAAGGAACGTATTGCGGGTATCGCCAATGTGCTGAGCGAGCCGGCGGTGGATGTGGAAATTATCGAGTTCAATCTGGTTGGCCCGGTGCTGGCAGTGCGTCCGTATTGCCACCCCGACCATTACTGGCAGGTGTATTTCGATAGTAACAAGATGATCAAGGATGCCCTCGGCGAAGGCGGCTTCCCAGCGCCGATGCCGGCGCAGACGGTGATCATGCAGCAGGCGGGGTAACAGAGGAGGCCGGCCGCCAGGGGGCGGCCGGGGCTGGATCAGGCTTGCGTCTTGCTCGGTTTCACCGCTTTCCAGATGCGGGTCGCCAGGTTGACCAGCAGTAGGGCAATGGCCCCTGCGATAATCCCGGCGATGGCATTCAGCAGGGTTGGCAGCAAGGCCGCGAACAGGCCGCTGCTGGATGCAACACTCTCAGTTAGTGCATTTACCCATTGTTGGGCTGAGTCCACACCATGAACAAGGATGCCGCCGCCGACCATAAACATCGCCGCGGTGCCGAGAATCGACAGGGTTTTCATCATGTATGGCGCGGTAAACAGAATGCCGCGGCCGATGCTGCGTTGCAGGCGGCCGCCCAGGCCTTCGCCAGTGCGCTGATTGAGGTAGAGGCCGGCGTCGTCCAGCTTGACGATACCCGCCACCAGGCCATAAACCCCAACCGTCATCACTAGGGCGATGGCGGACAGCACCGCGACCTGCTTGCCGAAACTGGCCAGGGCCACGGAGCCGAGGGTGATGGCAATGATTTCTGCCGAGAGAATAAAGTCGGTGCGAATCGCGCCTTTGATCTTGTCCTTCTCGAACGCCAGCATGTCCACTTCAGGGTCGGCCACGGCGTGCAGCAGTTCTGCATGCTGCGCCTGGTCCTCGGCTTTGCTGTGGAGGAACTTGTGCGCGAGCTTCTCGAAGCCTTCGTAGCAGAGGAAGGCGCCGCCGAACATCAGCAGCGGCGTCACCGCCCAGGGCGCGAAGGCGCTGATCAGCAGGGCGGCAGGCACCAGAATCAGTTTGTTCTTGAACGAGCCCTTGGCCACCGCCCACACCACCGGCAGCTCACGTTCGGCGCGTACGCCGCTGACCTGCTGGGCATTCAGCGCCAGGTCGTCGCCGAGTACTCCGGCAGTTTTCTTGGCGGCGACTTTGGTCATTACCGCCACATCGTCGAGAACGGCGGCAATATCATCGAGCAGGGTTAACAGGCTAGCGCCGGCCATGGGTCGGATTCCTTTCTACGGTTTCTGGGGCGAATCACCCGGCATAACTGCAGACAGAATTGCAGGTGATAGTGCGCAGATTTATACGTGAGTCAGCATGCATCAGCCATAGGCGGCAAATCCAGGTTTGCCGCAGTGCACGAAAAAATCGGTTGCGAGTGCGATGCAGGAGCGACGGCAATGCTATTGCGGCACCGCCCCGGATATGTCGGTAGATAGGCTGGCGATATGGGAGGGGCTTTAGCCGCGATTGACCTTAATAGGGCGCTGAAAGCGTCGCGGCTGAACCCCCTACCACGGAAACGGCAGCTTTTGCGTCGTAAGACTAATCGTTACTGCTGCCGCTGGCGCCACTGGCATAGGCAGCGAGCAGGCTGCGTAACAGGTCATTGAGAGGCATGGGCATATCTCCTTGGTAGGTAGAGTGACATTACGCCTGTGCCCGGCGGCTGGGCTGTTGATTGTCTTGATGAGGGTCATAGCCGGAAGCCGCTTTGGTGTTATGTACAGCCATTGCGGCAGAGTTTGTTCAGTTGTGCACAAAGACTGTGGAGCGAACTGTGGATAAGGTGGGCGTAGGCGTATGCAGGCCTAGTCGTTTGGCTGTTTACGGTGTTTGTACGCTTTTTGATCAGTCGGTTATTGACCGTTAAAACAACAGGTTAGCCTGGTTATTCAGGGTGTTATGGGGTAGCACTGAAGTTGTCCACGACTATTGTGGGTAGAGCTGTTGATAACTCTGGTATGCCTGCCTGAAGGGCTGATAAAACCTGGTTTTGCGCCGTTTGGTTAATTTTTAAGCAGTCCGCTGGCGCCATGAAATACGTCATTTCCAGTGCCCCGAGTCAAGCAATAATCGCGCTATTTCAAGGGTTTGCTGCCGTGCTGCAGTACGCGGTGGATAACTTATCCCAGGTTGCTGTGGAGTGATCTGTGGATAAGCTGCGCACGCTTGTGTTCAGGCCACAGTGGGCGTGGCCTGAACACAGTAGGTTGTTTTTTGTACAGTTGGGCTGGGGCGCAGCAGATCGTAAAAGGCTTTTAGTCTTCCAGGGCGCTGATCTGCGTTGAGCGTCCGAGCACCTGCAGGGCGCGATCCGGGTAGTCGGTGATCAGCGCGTGTGCACCCAGGTCGAGCAGGCGGCGCATGTCCGGTTGTTCATTGATGGTCCACAGTTGCACGTTAAGCCCGCGCTGTGCGGCGGTCTTGAGCAGGCTTGGGCTGGCAACGGGCAGGCCACCGTGGGCTTCGGGAATCTGCAGCGCCTGGTAAGAGGGCGACAGCAAGCTGCCCAGGCCGACCCAGTTGAGCGCCACCAGCAGGCGCACCGAGCCTGGGCCTGCGGAGGTCGCAACGCCTGGGCACTGTTCACGGAACAGCTGCAGGCTGCGGTCATAGAAACTGCCGACAATCACCTTGTCGCGTTGCTGGTTCGCTGCAAGGGCATCACACAGCTGCGCTTCCATACCGACATCCGGCACCTTGATTTCAATCACTTTGGGGATGTTGGGGAAACGTTCGAGCACTTCGGTAAAGGTCGGGATACGCACACCCTGGCCGCGGTAGGGGTAGCTTTGGCCACCATCGGCGCTCCAGCGATAACCGGCGTCCAGTGCTTGCAACTGCGCCAGGCTGAGCGCGGCAACCGGGCCTTCACCATTGGTGGTGCGCTCCAGGGGGCTGTCGTGGATCACCACCAGTTCGCCGTCGCTGGACAGGTGCAGGTCCATCTCCAGCATGTCTACGCCCAGGTCGCTGGCGCGCTCGAAGGCAAATAGGCTGTTCTCCGGCCACAGGCCTTTGCCGCCCCGGTGGGCAATCACCAGCGGTTGCTCGGCAAAGCTGCTGAGCACCGCCGCCGGTTGGGCCGGTTTGCTGGTCAGGGCCAGTACGCCGAGGGCGATGGCCAGCAACAGCAGTGGAACAGAGAGAAAGCGGGTAACGCGCAGCATGGTCAGGGTCCAGGACAGTCAATGGGGGAGGGGCTTTAATACGCCTTGACTATGACAAAGCCATGGCGGCTGGGCGAGAGGCGAAATGCGCCAGCCTAGCGACCTTTGCGGTCAGGCATTGCTGGCGTGGAGGATGCGGGTGGAAGCTGGTCGTCCACCCGCGCCAGCAACTCAGCCGGCCAACAGCCAGGCGCCGGTTACGGCCGAGGCGGCGCCGAGTATGCGCACCACCGGTGCAGCGGCCTGCGGCAGCAGACGCACCAGGGCATAGCCGCTGGCGTGCAGGGCCGCAGTGGCCACCACGAAACCTGCGGCATAGCCCCATGGGCTGGCCAGTTCCGGCAGCTCCAGGCCGTGGGCGACGCCATGGGTCAGGGCAAACAGCGCAGTCAGGGCGATGGCGATCACCATCGGCAGGCGGATGGCGACTGCCACCAGCAGGCCGAAGGCCAATACCGAAGCGGCGATGCCGGTTTCCATCAGCGGAATCTGCAGGCCGTTAAAGCCCAGCAGGCCGCCAATCAGCATGCTGCCAACAAAAGTCAGCGGCAGCGCCCAGCGCGCCGCGCCGGATTGCTGCGCAGCCCACAGGCCGACGGCGAGCATCGCCAGCAGGTGATCAAGGCCGAAGACTGGATGCGCCAGGCCGGCCATCAATCCAGAGTGATCGTGGCCCGCGTGGGCGAAGGCCACCGCTGGGCTGAGAAACAAAGCAATGGCGAACAGGGTTTTGCGCAGGTTCATGGGGTGTCTCCTTGACTGAGTAGGTTCTCAAGCGGCCGTGAGCATGCCGTGCCGTTCGATAAAGGCGATGATCTGCTCAAGGCCTTGGCCGATCTTCTGGTTGCTGAACACGAATGGCTTGTCGCCACGCATCTTCAGGGTGTCGCGTTCCATTACCTCCAGTGAGGCGCCGACCAGCGGGGCCAGGTCGACCTTGTTGATCACCAGCAGGTCGGACTTGCAGATGCCAGGGCCGCCTTTGCGCGGCAGCTTGTCGCCGGCCGATACGTCGATCACATAGATGGTCAGGTCCGACAGCTCCGGGCTGAAGGTGGCCGAGAGGTTGTCGCCGCCGGACTCGACGATGATCAGGTCCAGGCCTGGGAAACGCCGGTTGAGTTGATCCACCGCTTCCAGGTTGATCGAGGCGTCTTCGCGGATCGCCGTGTGCGGACAGCCGCCGGTTTCTACGCCGATGATCCGCTCCGGCGCCAGGGCCTCGTTGCGCACCAGAAACTGCGCGTCTTCCTGGGTGTAGATATCGTTGGTCACCACCGCCAGGTTGTAGCGCTCGCGCAGGGCCAGGCACAGGGCCAGAGTCAGGGCGGTCTTGCCGGAACCGACCGGGCCACCGATGCCGACGCGCAGGGGTTGGCTGTTCATCTTCAAGTTTTCCTTATCATCAAGAGCGGAATAAGCGGCTGTACTGGCGCTCATGCGCCATGCTCGCCAGGGCCAGGCCGAAGGCGGCACTGCCCCAGTGTTGCGGTTCCAGCTCGCTAGCCTGGCGCTGGGCCTGATCGAGCAGCGGCAGCAGTTGTGTGGTCAGACGCTGGGCGGCTTGCTGGCCCAGCGGCAGGGTTTTCATCAGCACCGCCAGCTGGTTTTCCAGCCAGCCCCAGAGCCAGGCGGCAAGGGCATCCTCTGGCGCGATCTGCCAGGCTCGTGCCGCCAGCGCCCAGCCAATGGCCAGGCCGGGTTCGTCCAGTTCGCTGAACAGCAGCTGCGCCGGCTGATCCAGCTCGGGTAGGCCACTGAGCAGCTGCTGCAGGGAGTAGCCCATTTGCCGGTTTTCCAGGCGCAGTTCGCGGGTTTCACGGCTGGCGCGTTGCTGTTCGGCGAGCTGGCGCAGCTGGGCCCAGTCCTCGCTGGCGGCGGCCTGGCAATGGGCGAGCAGCAGCGGCGCCTCGAAGCGCGCGAGATTCAGCAACAGCTGATCGGCAATCCAGCGCTCAGCGCTTGCGGCGTCATCGACCAGACCCTGTTCGACGGCCATTTCCAGGCCCTGGGAATAGCTGTAGCCGCCAATAGGTAATTGAGGACTTGCCAGTCTCAGTAGCGCCCAGGCCTTATTCATCGGTAGGCCTTGCTGTCGAGAGCGCTGTAGCCGATTGGCTTTTCGCCAGTGGCGGGCTGGCCAGCCGCAGTAGCTGCCAGACTTTATTCACTTGCGCGCACCAAACTGATGCAGGCGCGGCGTATAGCTGAACTCGGCATCGCCGGCATGGGAGTGGTGGTGGCCTCCGCCGTAAGCGCCTTGCTCGGGTTGGTAGGGCGCCTCGATCAGTTCCACCATGGCGCCCAGCTGTTCGAGCATGGCCTTGAGCACGTAGTCATCCGGCAGGCGCAGCCAGCCATCGCCGAGTTGCAGGGCGACGTGGCGGTTGCCCAAGTGGTAGGCGGCGCGCATCAATTCGAAGGGGGTGGCGCAGGTAACGTGCAGCAGCGGCTCGGCGCGGGCGACCACGCGGACGATGCGGCCGTCTTCGGCTTGCAGGCATTCGCCGTCGTGCAACGCCGGCTGGCCACGTTCGAGGAACAGGCCGACATCTTCGCCGGTGCGGCTGAAGCAGCGCAGGCGGCTTTTGCTGCGGGCCTCGAAGCTCAGTTCAAGTTCGGCGTCCCAGTGTGGCTGGGCGGCAATACGGCGGTGGATCACCAACATGGGGCAGTTTCCGGCAGGGCAATACCGGTTATAGAGCAAGTGCCTTGCCAAACTGCTGTTGCGCCACGCAGAGCGGGGCGCCTGGGGTGGGTGTGGCTGAAATTAGAGCGTGATGAGGTTTGGTTTGGTGCGCTTGTTTGGGTTGTGCGTGTTTTTGGTGCGAGCTACGGGCGGTGATCAGTCGCGGGTTTGCCCGAGGCCTTGCCAGTGCTTTGCACCGATAAAGATAAAGCGCAGCTGCTCGATCATTTTGACCTCGGGCGAGGCGTGCATCGGCAGGGGCGCTGCAGGAGGGTCGATCAGTTCTGGCAGGGTGGCGAATACGGTTTTTACCACCAGGTCGGCGATCACGTTCTGCGCCGGGGCGTCGAAGTGTTGCAGTTTCGGCATGGCCGCAAGATCCGCCACCAGGTCGGCGGTGATGCGTTCGCGCAGCGCGCCCACGGCCTGGCGTACCAGCAGCGAGCCGCCGTACTGCTCGCGGGCGAGAAACAGGAATTGCGAACGGTTGGCCGCCACTGCGTCGAGGAAGATGCGCACCGAAGCGTCGATCACGCCGCCCACTTCGAACTCGTGATGGCGTACCTGGCGAATGGTTTCGCGGAAGGTTTCGCCGACCTCGGCGATCAGCGCCAGGCCCAGGGCGTCCATATCCTCGAAGTGCCGGTAGAAACCAGTCGGCACGATGCCGGCGCAGCGCGCCACTTCGCGCAGGCTCAGGCTGCCAAAGCCACGGCCGCTGCCCATCAGGCTGCGCGCTGCGTCCATCAGGGCGTGGCGGGTTTGCAGTTTTTGTTCGGCGCGCGGTTGTAGTGGTTTCAAGCGGGCATGGCTCTGCATGGCGAAATCAGCGCAGCACTCTAACAAACGCTCATTGTTTACGTCGAACCGTGCATGCGCCCCTGGCTTTGAGTGTACGACTGTTGACTGAATTGGCGCGCTCTGCCAGTCTGGTGAGCAATTGTTCACTGGAGTCTTGCCATGGCCCTTCTTCCTTTTGCCTGGGTACGTGGGCTTGCCAGCCTGCTGTATCCACTGCGCGCGCTGGTCGCCCACGGCTGGCTGCGGGAAAGTGATGTCGATGCCGGGTTGAAGTTGCTGCACCCGGCGCTGCGGCTGAATCGGGTGTTCGCGCAGGTTACCCAGCGCCAGTGGGTGGCCGATGACATGCTCGAATTGACCCTGCAGGCCAATGGCAACTGGCACGGCGCGCAGCCGGGCCAACACCTGCAGCTGTACCTCGAGCGCGATGGCGTACGCCTGAGCCGCAGTTACAGCCTGACTGCGGTGCAGCCGAAAGGCCGTGTGCAGATCGCGGTTAAGCATCAGGCCGCTGGCCGCGTCTCGCCTTACCTGCTGGAGCATCTGGCGGTGGGCGATGTGCTGGAGTTGGGGCCTGTGTATGGCGAGCTGAGCTGGCCCGAGGCGCAACAGGGCGTGTTGCTGTTGGCTGCGGGCAGTGGCATCACGCCGCTGCTGGGCATGCTGCGCGCCGCGCTGGCTCAGGGTTTCAGCGCACCGATCACGCTGCTGCATTACGTGCGTGAGCAGGGTCAGCGCGGTTTTGTCGCTGAGCTGCAGGCCCTGCAGGCGCAACACAGCAATCTGCAGGTGCGTTGGTCGCTGACCGCTGCCGGGGCTGAGTCGGGAGCCCTGACTGGGCGTTTTGCTGGCGAGCATCTGACCGAGGTCACGCAGCTGGACCAGCGCCGTGTGCTGGCTTGCGGTCCGGCGGGGTTTGTCGCCCAGGTGCAGCAGTGGTGGCAGGCCGCCAGCTTGCCTGGTGCGTTGCAGGTTGAGGCCTTCACTGCGCCCATGCTGCACGCCGACGTCAGCTTGCGCCAGGTGCGTTTGGGTTTTGCTCGTAGCCATCAGCAGGCGACTGCCAATAATCAGCACAGCTTGCTGGAACAGGCCGAGGCCCATGGCCTGCAGCCGGTGCATGGCTGTCGCCAGGGCATCTGCGCCAGTTGTACCTGCACCTTGCTTAGCGGCACGGTGCGCGATTTGCGCAGTGGTGCGCTGTTTAGCGAGCCCGGGCAGCCCATACGCTTGTGTGTAAGTGCCCCTCACAGCGACGTCGAAATTGATCTTTAACTTGCGAGGGAACTCCTATGCGTCGTGACCGTGAACTCTCCATGGATGAAATGCACGCCTTCGGCAACGAGCTGGACGTCTTGCGCCAACGCACCCTGGCTGATCTGGGCGAGGCAGATGCGCGCTATATCCGTCGTATCCGCGCTGCGGTGCGCTGCTGTTGCTGGAGCGGTCGGGCCTTGCTGATGCTTGGTTGGTTTCCGCCGACCTGGTTGCTCGGCACCTTGCTGCTGGGCCTGGGCAAGATTCTGGAGAATATGGAGTTGGGCCATAACGTCATGCACGGCCAGTACGACTGGATGAATGATCCCGAATTTGCCGGGCGCAGCTATGAGTGGGATATCGCCGGGCCTAGTGACTTCTGGCGGCACACCCATAACCATGTGCATCACACCTGGACCAATGTACTGGGCATGGATGATGACGTGGGGTATGGCGTGGTGCGGCTGTTTCCCGAACAACGCTGGAAGCCGTTCTACCGCTGGCAGCCGCTGTGGGTGACGATTCAGGCGCTGTTGTTCCAGTACTCGGTGGCGATCCAGCACTTGCGTCTGGACAAGGTCTACAAGGGCAAGCTGAGCAAGGCCGAGGTGCGCCCGCTGATCAAACAGTTCAACGCCAAGATCCTGCGGCAGTGGGGTAAGGATTACCTGTTCTTTCCGTTGCTGGCGCTGCTTATCGGGGCCAATGCCGTGGCGGTGCTGGCCGGGAATACCGTGGCCAACCTGATCCGCAATCTGTGGACCTTCACGGTGATCTTCTGCGGTCACTTTACCGAGCAGGCGGCGGTGTTCAGCAAGGAGTCGGTGGTCGGCGAGAGCCGCGGTCACTGGTACCTGCGTCAGCTGCGCGGGTCCAGCAACCTGAATGGCGGGCCGCTGTTTCATATCCTCACCGGCAACCTGAGCCATCAGATCGAACACCACCTGTTTCCCTATCTACCGGCTCGGCGCTATGCGGCGATGGCCGTGAAGGTGCGCGAGATTGCCGAGCGCTATGGACAGGTCTACAACAACGGCAGCTTGTGGAAGCAGTTCGCGACGGTGCTTAAGCGGATCTGGATCTACCGCCGCCGTCCGTTAGAGGCTATGCCGGCTGGGCTTTGAAATCGCCCCGAGCAAGCAGCTCTATGTAGGGTGGATGACGCTGACGCTTCACCCATCCACCAACGGCAGTGGTGGATGAAAGCAGCGCCTTCCACCCTGCGCGGGGTTTGCCTGGGCGACAGTCAGCGGGTAAAAACGCAGGTCAGATAACGGTTGCTAAAGCCGTAGCGCAGCATCGAATACAGCCGGCTGAACAGGTACAGCGGGCGCTTGCGGTAATACAGCAGCACAGCATTGCCGACCCCTTCGCTGCGGTGCTGTTTCTGTTGATCGACCTGTTTCGAAAACAAACCTTTGAACTGCCACCACTGAATCTGTTCCAAGTACTGGCTGGCATGCAGCCCCTGCTGGCGGAACAGCGCATAAAAGCTGCGTTTGCTGAAGTCATGCAGGTGGTGGGGGTTGCCGTCCAGGGTCGGGGTGATTGGCACCGAAGCGATGACCTTGCCGCCCTCGGCCAATAAGCGTGCATAGTTGGCCAGAAGCTGTTGCGGACGCGGCAGGTGCTCGATGGCTTCCAGGCTGACGATGCAATCAAAGCCCTGCTCGCTGGCGAATTGTTCGGCATCGGTACATTCATAACGCAGGTTGGACAGTTGGTAATGCGCGCGGGCGTAAGCGATGGCCGCCGGGTCGATGTCCACGCCGGTAACTTGCATGTGCGGGTTGCGCTCGGCCAGCAGGGCGGTGCCATAGCCGCAGCCACAGGCCATATCCAGCACGCGCTGGCCGCTGAGGTGCTCGGCGGCGAACTCATAGCGCTGCATGTGAATATGCTGGCTGGCCTGGTCATCCGGGTTCTGCGGGTTGAGATCCTTCGGGTAAATCCGTTCGATGGTATGCATGGTCATGGCAGCGCAAAGAGAAGCCGGGACTATATGCCAGGCGGCTCAGTTTTCCCACGAACTGTATTGGCATACTTCGTGGTTCAGCACTTTCTTTCTTGGCGGTATGACACAAGGATGGTTTGCTATGTCGACATCTTCTGCACCCCGTTATCCCCTGGTCCTGGTGCCAGGTTTACTCGGTTTTATCAGCCTGCTCGGTTACCCCTACTGGTACGGCATCGTCACGGCGCTGCGCCGCCTCGGTGCAACAGTCTTCCCGGTACTGGTGTCTTCGGTGCACTCCACTGAGGTGCGCGGCGAGCAACTGTTGCTGCGTATCGCCGATGTGTTGCAGCAGACTGGCGCAGAAAAGGTCCATCTGATCGCTCATAGCCAGGGCGCGCTGACGGCGCGCTATGCGGCCGCGCTAAAATCCGAGTGGGTGGCGTCCGTGACCTCGGTAGCCGGGCCGAATCATGGTTCGGAATTGGCGGATTTTCTCAAGCGCAAAGCCTCGCATGGCAGCCTGCGTGAGCGCGTGTTGAGTGCTTTATTACGCGGCGTGGCGCGTTGTATGGCGTGGCTGGAGCGTGGTTATAAAGGCGAACCACTGCCGATCGATGTGGCGGCGGCGCAGCAGTCGCTGACCAGCGAGGGCGTGGCAGCGTTCAATGCGCAGTATCCGCAGGGCTTGCCTGAAGTCTGGGGGGGCGAAGGCGCGGCTGAGGTCAATGGCGTGCGCTACTACTCCTGGTCCGGCACCATTCAGCCAGGTATCACCAATAAAGGCGGCAACCGCTTCGACGGGCCGAATGTCGCCTGCCGACTGTTTGCCAAAACCTTTCAGCGCGAAGTTGGCCAGTGCGATGGCATGGTCGGCCGCTACAGCTCGCACCTGGGAACGGTGATCGGTGATCAGTACCCGCTGGATCACTTCGACATCATCAATCAGACCTTCGGCCTGGTCGGCAAGGGTGCTGAACCGGTCAAGTTGTTTGTTGAGCATGCTCAGCGCCTGCAGACCGCAGGGCTTTAGAACCTATTTACGATCTGCTGCGCGTCGGCCCTACGGCGTTAAAAGCAGGCTCGGATGCTCATTTACAGCCAGTAAACTCCGCGTCCTCGCCTGCTTTTGCCTTGTATGGCTCTAGCTCGCGAGATCGTAAACAGGTTCTTAGGCTTCGTTTAGATCAACCCAGATGCCCTGTTCATCTTCGTGGATGGCAAGCTCTTGCAGCGACTGCCCGGCGCAGGGGCCGGCGACGCATTCGCCGGATTCGATCAGAAACAGTGCGCCGTGGGTGGCGCATTGGATCAGGCTGGCGCTGTGATCGAGAAATTGGTCGGGTAGCCATTCCAGCGGGATGCCACGGTGCGGGCAGCGATTGCGATAGGCATACAGCTGGCCGTCCTTGCGCACGGCAAACAGCTTCTCACCTGCAACTTCGAAGCCCCGGCTCTGGCCTTCGGCCACTTCATCCTGTGCACATAAACGCAACATAGCAACCTCCCCGACAGGCCGGTATTATGCCGCCCTGGCGGGGAAGTGAAAGAGGAGGGCGCATCCTTGCGCCAAGTGGAACGCTTTTTTGCGGCTAGTTAATAGCGCGGTAGATATGTTGCCGGGTCAGATTTCCCAGACCAGATTGACGGCGGCGTGGCGGCCCGGCTGGCTGAAGCGGCCCAGGCTTGGGCTATTTTCAGTCAGGCCGCGTACATCACCCCACTGCCAGTACTCTTTGTCGGTCAGGTTGAACAGGCCGGCATTCACAGCGAAGGCATCAGTCATCTGCCACCAGCCGTTGAGGTCGAGTACGCCATAACCCGATGTCTCGACGTGATTGGCGGTTTGGGTCATGTCGACGCGGGTTTTCGCCGCCACCAGGGTCCAGCTCAGCTCGCCACCAAACTTGCCGCTCGGCTCGCTGTAGCCCAGGCCGAACACACCTTTGAGTGGGTCGACACTGTTGATCGGCTGGCCTGTGCCTTCATCCTTGCCGCGGGCATAAGCCACGCTGCCACGGGCTTCCAGCCAGCAGGAAGACCCAGTTGGTCGAGGAACAGCTCACCTTTGGCTTCCGCACCGCGAATGGTCACGCGATCACGGTTGACGTATTGGAACTCGCCGAAGGGGAAACCCGGCACGCTGGAGGGGTGGCTGATCTGCTCAATAAAGTCGTCGTACTGGTTGTAGAACAGCGCTGCACCAAAGCTGCCGAGGGCGTACTGGCCGCGCAAGCCCAGCTCGAAGCTGTCGCTGGTTTCCGCCTTCAGGTTGGTATTGGCCAGGGTGCGGTACATGCCGGGGTTGGCGAACTCGCCAAAGATCTCGATTGCCTGTGGCGCGCGGAAGCCTGCAGCGTACTGACCGTAGACGCTGTGGGCGTCGTCGAGCTGGTAGGTCACGCCAAACTTGGGCGACAACGCCGAATCCTTGAAGTCGCTCGGATTGCGATCCGTTGCCTGGCTGTTGAGGTACTTGTCGGTGACGTGCGGGCTCATCTCATAGTGGTCATAACGCAAACCCGGTAACAGGGTCCAGCGGCCAATGCTGATGCTGTCCTGAGCGAACAGCGCGTATTCCTTGGTGGTCGGATCGGGGAAGTCGCTGGTGGGCAGAACTGGTGTGGTCACGCCGGTGGCCAGTACGGTCTCGCCGCCTTTGCGCAGATCCGCGTTCTTCAGGTGTTTGACGTCCAGGCCATAAACCAGCGCATGTTGTGTGCTGCCGATGCTGAATGCCTTGTCCAGCTTGGTATTGAACGCCCAGAGCTTTTCTTCGTAGTACGAGTCCCGTGTGCGGTAGCGCGGCTGGCCGCCGACCACGCGGTCCTCGAAGGTTTGCTGACGGGTCTGGCTGTCTTGGTAGCTGAGCTGACTATGAATCTGGTCAACCAGCAGGGTATCGAGTTGCTGGGTATGGGCGAGGGAGTAGCGTTCACGGTCGACGCGGTCTTCGGCATCCTGGGTACGGATGGTCGCAGTGTTGCTGTAGTTGCTCAGCACGCGGGTATCGGTGTCGTCCTGATAACGCTCGTAGGTCAGCTGCAGGCGACCGCTGTCGCTGTAATCCCAGCCGAATTTGCTCAGCAGGTTATCGGTGCGGTAATCCAGCGGGTTGGCCTGTTCGCGGGTAGCGCCGATTCCCCCCTGGCCGCCGTGGGTGTCGGTGGCCTGGCCACTGCGTCGACCCAGGTGCAGCAAGCCGTCGACCTGGCCCAGGCGGGCGGCGAAGGTGGCGCTGCGCTGCCAGCTGTCATCGCTGCCGTCATAGCCGGTTTTCAGGCGGGCGTAAGCGTCATCGTCTTCGTCCAGATAGTCGCCGGCATCCTTGGTCAGGAAGCTCACCGCACCGCCAATCGCATCACTGCCGTACAGCGAGCTGGCGGGGCCACGAATGATTTCCACCTGTTTGACGGTGTCGAGGTCGACGTAATCGCGTTTGGCGCTGAGGAAGCCGCCGAAGGAGAAGGCGTCCGGCATACCAATACCATCTACCTGAGTCAGTACGCGGTTGCCGCCTATGCCACGAATGGTGAAGCCGGACAGGCCAAATCGATCACCACTGCCGCCGACCGATACGCCGGGCTCGTAGCGCACCAGATCCTTGATGTTCTTGATGTTCTGCTGGTCGATCTGCCGTTCGGTTTGCACCGACACAGTGCTGGGCACCTGGTCGAGGGTCTGCTCGGTGCGGGTGGCCGTGACGGTCACGGTATCGAACTGGTTCGGCGCTTGTTCTGCGCCAAGGGCCAGCGAGGGGCTGAGCAACAGCAGGGCAAGCCAGGGACGGCGGGCGAATGGAGGACTTCTGTGCATGGGGACTCCAGGATCGTGCAGGTGGTTTCTGTGACCACCGGGTTGGCATCGGCGGCAAAACTAAACGACATTGACGTGCGAATGCAAATAATTATCAAATGGATTTAATTCGGTTTGACTGAGCTCTTGCATGCTGCGTTTGTCGCTATTTCTGCTGCTGTCGCTGGCGCTGCATATCGCCGGCTGGCTGCTGCATGGCGACGCCCAACCGCCTGCTTTGAACGCTACGCAAAGCCGCGAAGCCCCTCAGGTGTTACGCCTGGCTGCAGTGCTGCAACAGGCCGCACCGGCGCCGGTCAAGCTGTCAGAGCCTGCGCAACCGCAGCGCCAGGCGGTGGTGCCGAGCAAGGTCCCGGTAGCCAAGCCCGCCGCGCAGGTGCCAGTGGTCAAGCCGATGCTGGCGAAAGCGGTCGCGCCGACCAGGAGCGCGCCAGCTCAGGCTTTGGCAAGCAAGGTGGCCAGCCAGCCAGCTGCGGTTGTCGGCTCAGCTCCGTCCGCGCCGACCAAACAGGTGGCAGCACAACCGGCCGCTGAAATGCTCAGCGCTAAACCGAGCTTTCGTGAGCCGCCACGCCAGCCGAATTACCCGTCCCAGGCGCGGCGACGCAATCAGCAGGGCGTGGTGTTGGTCGAGGTGCGCCTGGATGAACGCGGCCAGCAGCGCAGCCTGAATGTGCTGCGCTCCTCTGGCGTAGACAGTCTTGATCGCGCCGCCCTGGAGGCGGTTGCCAAGTGGCGTTTTAACCCTGAAAGAACCGGCGGCCAGGCCGTGCCTAGCCGTGTACAGATCCCTATTCAGTTCGCTTTGACGGCGAGCCGTTGATTAATCAGTGAGGAGTTTTTCATGAGCACACACGCCCAATCCGTCGCGCCCAGCAATGATCTGTATCTGGCCTGGCAGGTGCTGCGCAGCGAGCAGCCACGCCTGCGCGCCCGCGATGCCGCCGAGCGCCTGGCCGTCAGCGAGGCCGAGCTGGTGGCCAGCCGCCTGGATGTCGATACCGTGCGCCTGCAGCCTGATTGGTCGCAGTTACTGCCAGCACTCGGTGAGTTGGGCTATGTGATGGCGCTGACCCGCAACGAGCATTGTGTGCATGAGCGTAAAGGCTATTACCGTGAAGTGACGGTGACCGGTAATGGCCAGATGGGCCTGGTGGTCTCGGCCGATATCGACCTGCGCCTGTTCCTCGGCGGCTGGGCCAGTGTGTTTGCCATCGAAGAGCAAACCGGTAAAGGCATCCAGCGCAGCATTCAGGTGTTCGACCGTCAGGGCACTGCGGTGCACAAGGTCTTCCTCACCGAGGACAGCCAGCTAAGTGCCTGGGCACCTCTGCTGGAGCGTTTCCGTATGGCTGAGCAGAGTGTGGAGCTGGAGCTGATGCCATTGCCCCAAGCGCAACCGGTGCAAGCCGATGCTCAGGTGGATGTGAATGCCCTGCGCGTGGGCTGGTCGACCCTCAAGGACACTCACCATTTCTTTGCCCTGCTGAAAAAACATGGCACTACACGCACCCAGGCCCTGCGCCTGGCAGGGCGCGAATGGGCCGAGCCAGTGGACGTGCGCGAGTTGCCGAAACTGCTTGAACAGGCCGGTGCGCGTGAAGTGCCGATCATGGTGTTTGTCGGCAATCGCCACTGCATCCAGATTCATTCCGGCCCGGTACGCAACCTGCGCTGGATGGACACCTGGTTCAACGTACTCGACCCCGGGTTCAACCTGCACCTGCAGACCACTGGCGTGACCGAGCTGTGGCGGGTGCGCAAGCCGAGCAGCGATGGCGTGATCACCAGCTGGGAAGCCTTCGACGCTAATGGCGAGTTGGTGGTGCAGCTGTTTGGTGCACGCAAGCCGGGTATCCCGGAGCGTGAAGATTGGCGCGCCCTGGCCGAAAGCGCGCCAGCGCTGGAGTGCTGAAATGAGCCAGTGGTGGAGTGCGATGGGGCCGCTGGGTTGGCCACTGGCACTGTGCTCGCTTGTGGCGTTGGCGCTGATACTTGAGCGCCTTAGCGTATTTCTACGTTTGCAGCCGCTGAGCAATGCTGCCGGGCGGGCCGCAGTCAGCGCTTGCCGTACCTGTGAGCGCGAGCACTGCAAGGGCCGCGCGCGCGGTTGGCGCTATGGCCTGGCGTTGTTGCTCAAACACAGCGCCTTGCCAGCGGTGCAGCGCGAAGAACTGCTCGGCTGCTGGTTGCTGGAAGAACGTCAGCGCCTCAATCGACAACTGCGCTTGCTGCAGCTGATCGGCATGCTGGCGCCCATGCTCGGCTTGCTCGGTACGGTGCTGGGCATGCTCGAAATGTTTGCCAATATCGCCGGGCAGAACAGCCCGGTCACCCCTGCGCTGCTCGCCGATGGTCTATGGCAGGCGCTGTACACCACGGTGTGGGGCTTGCTGATCGCCATTCCGGCGCTGGCGGCAGGTCAGGGCTTTGCCTTATGGGCCGAGCACTACCTGGAGGGCGTGCAGGCATTGCTCAATCGCTGCCAGCTGGCGTTGGATGGCCTGGAGCTGGAGCTGCCGAGTCATCAGCCGGCCGCGCAGTGGGTGTTGTCGTGATTCGTCTGCCCGCTGCCAGCAGCACCCAGGGCAATCTGTTGCCCGATCTGACGCCGCTGCTCGACGTGATCTTTATCGTGCTGGTGTTCTTTCTGCTGACCGCGCAAACGCCGTTGCTGGAGCTGCCCCTGCAGCTGCCGCAGAGCCGTGAAGCGCTGCCTACAGCGAGTGCCGGCAGCGGCGAGCGCATGCAAGTACAGCTGTCCGCAGAGGGGAATTGGCGCTTTAACGGCACCCCGCAGGCGGATTTCAGCGCGTTACGCACTCAACTGAGCGAAGCCTTTGCTGCCGACAACTCTGCGGGCTTGGACCTGGCGCTGGATCGTCAGGCACCGCTGTCGGCATTTCTCGACCTGATGGCGCTGCTGCAGCAGCAGGGCATTCAGGACAGTCGCATTCTTCTAGAGGCCAATCATGAAACGCCTTAATACTCTGCTCGCCCTGTGTGCGAGCCTGTTGTCCTGTGGATCAGTGATGGCCGCCGAACCGTTGCCGCAACGCTGGATCAGTTCCGGCGGCTCGCTCAGTGAGTGGGTGGTGGCGCTGGGTGGCGAAAGTCGTCTGGTCGGGGTGGACAGCACCAGTCAGCATCCAGAGTCGCTGCGCGCACTGTCGAGCATCGGTTATCAGCGCCAGCTGGCAGCCGAAGGCATGTTGACGCTGCGCCCGGATATGTTGATCGGCAGTGAGGAAATGGGCCCACCGCCGGTGCTGGCGCAATTGCGCGGCGCGGGTGTGCGGGTGGAAATGCTCTCGTCCAAGGCGAATCTGGCCAGCCTGCATGCCAGTCTGCAGCACATCGGCACGTTGTTAGGCGAGCCGCAGCGCGCCGATCAGGCCTTTGCGGCCTATCAACAGCGCTTGCAGCAGCAGGCCGACTGGCTGATTGTCGCGCAACGTCAGCAAATGGCTCCGGGAGTGTTGCTGTTGCTCGGGCATGCGGGTGGTGGTCCGATGGCCGGTGGCAAGGACACCTCGGCCGACTGGTTGATTGAGCGCGCCGGCGGGCGCAACTTGGCCAGCCACAGCGGCTTCAAAGCGCTGTCCACCGAAGCCCTGCTGGCGCTGGATCCCGAGGTGGTGATCATCGCGGACCGCAGCCTGTCCGGTGACGCCGCGCGTGAGGCATTGCTGCAGCAGAACCCGGCGCTGGCGGCGACCCGGGCGGCGCTTAACCAGCGTTTGCTGATGCTTGACCCTACGCTGCTGGTCGGTGGTCTCGGCCCGCGTATGCCGGATGAGCTGGCGGCCTTGTCCGCAGCCTTTTATCCTGCCAGCCAACCCCTGGTCGCCGAAGCTAAGTCCACGCCATGAATCCTGTTATTCGACCGCGCTCACTGTTTATCGCACTGAGCCTGCTGCTGGCGCTCGCGCTCTGGTTATCCCTGGCGCTGGGGCCGGTCAGCCTGCCGCTGCTGGATACCCTCAAGGCAGCGCTACGCCTGTTGGGTCTGGCGCAAGCGGGTTATGACCTGGCTCAGGCCGAACTGATCCTCGGCCAGATCCGCCTGCCGCGCACCCTGCTGGGGTTGCTGGTGGGCGCTGTGCTGGCGCTTTGCGGAGTGGCAATGCAGGGGCTGTTCCGCAACCCGCTGGCCGATCCCGGATTGATTGGTGTATCCAGCGGTGCGGCCCTGGGCGCGGCGCTGGCGATTGTCGGCGGCGCCGCCTTGGGCGGTTTGCCGCAAGCCTTCGCGCCCTATCTGTTGTCGCTGTGTGCCTTTATCGGCGGCCTGGGGGTGACCGCGCTGGTCTATCGTCTGGGCCGGCGTGATGGTGAAACCAGTGTGACGACTATGCTGCTGGCCGGTATCGCGCTGAATGCTCTGGCGTTCGCCTGCATTGGCTTGTTTACCTACCTGGCCGATGACGCCACCTTGCGCACCCTGACGTTCTGGAACCTGGGCAGCCTCAATGGCGCCAGCTACGCGCGTCTGTGGCCGCTGCTGCTGGTCACGGCGGCGGTGGCGCTGTGGTTGCCGCGTCGAGCCAAGGCACTGAACGCCTTGCTCTTGGGCGAATCCGAGGCGCGTCACCTGGGCTTTGCGGTTGAACGGATCAAGGCCGAGCTGGTGTTCTGCACGGCCCTGGGCGTTGGCGCAGCGGTGGCCGCAGCGGGGATGATCGGCTTTATCGGCCTGGTGGTGCCGCATCTGGTGCGTCTGCTGGCCCCGGCGGAACTGCCGATCGGTATTGTCACGGCGCTGATTGGCGCGCCGTTCTTCCTTTATCTGTTGTTGCGGGGGCGTACCTGATGCTGCGCGCGGAAAATCTGGCGGTACAGCGCGGCCCGTGTACGGTGTTGGCGGATATCAACCTGGAACTGCGTCCGGGCGAAGTACTCGGCGTACTGGGGCCCAATGGCGCCGGCAAGAGCACCTTGCTGGGTGCTTTGTGTGGCGAGCTGCAGCCGAGCCACGGCGATGTCTGGCTGGATCAGCGACGGCTGCAGGACTGGCCGGGCAGTGAGCGTGCGCAGCGTTTGGCGGTATTGCCGCAGACCTCGACGCTGAACTTTGCCTTTCGCGTGGAAGAAGTGGTCGGCATGGGCCGTTTACCTCACGCCAGCGGGCGTGTGCGTGATGCGCAGATCATTCATCAGGCGCTGGAAGCGGCCGATGCCTTGCATTTCGCCGGCCGCAGTTACCTGGCGTTATCCGGCGGCGAGCGTCAGCGTGTACATCTTGCGCGGGTGCTGGCCCAGCTCTGGCCGGGTGGTGAAGGGCAGATGCTGCTGCTCGATGAGCCGACCTCGATGCTCGACCCGCTGCATCAGCACACCACGCTGCAGGCCACCCGCGCCTTCGTCGAGCAGGGTGCAGCAGTGCCGGTGATCCTGCACGACCTCAATCTGGCTGCGCGTTATTGCGACCGCTTGTTGCTGTTGGAACGCGGTCGACCCCATGCGCTCGGTAGCCCTGAGGACGTGCTGCGCGCCGAGCCGCTGCAGGCCGTGTTCGGTCTCGAAGTGCTGGTGCAGCAGCATCCAGAACGGGGTCATCCTTTAATTGTTGCTCGCTAAGGTTGTGTCTATGCGTATTGCATTACTGCTGGTGGCGGCGCTGCTGAGCGCCTGTCAGGCTTCGTTACCCGTGTTGCCTGCCTGGCAGAGCCCGGAAGGCTTGCAGCATCCTGAACTGGGGCAGATTGTCGAGTTGCGCACCGGCGCGCGGCTGACGCCTGAGCAACTGCTGACACGTCTGGCTGCAGCGCCCAAGGTGCTGGTCGGCGAGCGGCATGACAATCCCGATCACCATGCGCTGCAGCTCTGGTTGTTGCGCGCGCTTGCAGCGCAGCGGCCACAAGGTAGCCTGTTGCTGGAAATGCTGACGCCGGATCAGCAGGCCAAGGTCGATCAGGTGCGCGCTGCCATCACTGCCGGGCAGGCGCCGCAGGACATGCTTGGTGCTTTGAACTGGCAGCCGGGCTGGGCTTGGTCTCTGTACGGGCCCATCGTGCAGCATGCGCTGCGTCAACCGTATCCGTTGCTGGCAGTCAACCTTGAGCGCCGCGAAGTCATGCAGATTTACGCCCAGGTGCCGCAACTGCAAGCCCAGGTATCCACGGCGCAGACGGTGCGCGAGGCGCTGTTCAAGCAAATTCGCGAGTCGCACTGCAACTTGCTGCCGGAAAGTCAGTTGCCGGCGATGCTCGCCGTGCAGCAACAACGGGATCGGCGTATGGCCGAAGCGCTGCTGGCTGCGCCGGAGCCAAGTCTGCTGTTTGCTGGTGCTTTCCATGTGCGCCGGGAGTTGGGCGTACCGCTGCATCTGCAGGATTTAGGTGCTGCTGAAGCTGTGCAGGTGCTGATTCTTGCGGAGGTCGGCAGCCAGGTAGCCGCTGAGTCCGCCGATTACGTCTGGTACACGCCAGCGCAGCCTGAGCAGGATCACTGCGCAAAACTGCGACCCTAGCCCGATTTGCCTGCGGCTGAGCAGGTAGTCTGCGGTTTTTACCGGAGACCGCCGATGCCAGCCGCTACCCATGCCCTGCTGACCCGCTATTTCAACGCCCTCAACGAACGTGATAGCCGTGCCTGTCTGGCCCTGCTCAGCGACGATGTGTTGCTGGATATCAACCAGGGCCCGCGCGAGCAGGGTGTGCAAGCCTTTGCTGACTACCTGGAGCGCACCCAGCGCTGCTACCGCGAAAGCATCGACAATCTGCAAATCCTTACCGAACCGAGCGGGCAGCGCGCCGCTTGTGAGTTCACTCTGAGCGGCGAATACCTGAGCACCGATGATGGCCTGCCGGATGCCTGTGGTCAGAGCTATCAGCTGACGGCAGCAAGTTTCTTCGAGATTCGCGATGGCAAGATCTGTCGCGTAAGCCAGCACTTCAATCTGCCGGAGTGGTTGGCGCAGGTCGACTTCTAGAGACTGTTAAGCGTACTTTTCGACAGGTAAAAAAAGACCCGGCAAGAGCCGGGTCAATAACCGTGATTAGCCTGATGAGGAGATAATCTGAAGAGGCCGACTGAAGGTCTCTTAAGCTTATCGGCTGATCTCGCGACCAGTTGTGCCAATAATAACGGTTCTCATTTTCAAGTCAACACCCTTAATCCAACTTTTTTATCAGCCTGCCAAATGTTTGTTCGGCCCATAAACAAACAACCCGACACAGGGTCGGGTTGTTGAGGTAGCCAGCGGGCTCAGGATGCTTCGGCCGGTAGGCGCAGCTGGGTGACTTCCTTGTTCAGTAGGTCGATGCGCTTGGCCATGCTCTCAATCAGGCTGTGGGCAATCCGCGGGTTACTCTGCATCAGGCTGAGGAATTGCTCTTTGGGAATGACCATCACGGTGCAGGGCTCACTGGCCAATACGGTGGCGCTGCGTTTCTCGCGGGTGAATACCGCCATGGCGCCGAAGATTTCATCCTTCTGTACGTCACCGACCTTGTGTCCGTCGACGTACGCTTCGGCATGACCTTCGATGATGATAAATACGTTATCGGCGACATCACCTTGGTGGATCAGCTCTTCACCCGCAGCAAAATGCTGGAAACCGGTGGATGGGCGAATTTCGGGTTGTTTCAAGCGTGCCAGGGCATCGGAAAGCAGAGCGGTATGGCCGATCAGGTACTGGATAAACAGTTCCTGGCGCTGTTCGCTGGAATAAATGTGTTTGAACACGTCGCTACGTGAGTAGGGAATCAGGCTCAGCTGTTCTTCACTGCTGTAGCGGCAGCTGGGTATGTCCAGGCCCTGGCGTAGGCCAACCAGGTCGCCTTCCTGTAGATAAAACAGCGGGCGTTCATCGACCAAAGCATGCAGCAGGCCATTTTCAATGATGAACAACTGATTGCCCGGCAGCATCTTGGCCAGGTCTTCCGCGCGCTCAAGCTGTAGTGGTGATCCAGCAGGTGCAAGCCCATCGAGCAATTGAGTGGGGATGCTTTGTAGTCGGTTGATCAGCTGATCGGCGTAAGCCGGTTGCTCCCCGAGTAAATACATGAGCGAATTCCCTTGAACTGGCTGGGCATACTAAGCCGCACGAACGTCCCTAGAACAATAGTTGCCAGCGCGCCTCAGGTAAATCAAAAGCCTGAGAGGTTGTGAGCTAGCTCTTGTTGTGGGGTAAAGTTTCATCGAGCTGACCATTCAGTTCGGCCTTATGCCCGGGTGGCAGCTCGTTCCAGTGCACGTCCAGCAGTGCGCCTTCAATTGCATACAACAGCACCTTGGATGCCCTGAAGCCCCGCGCGCGTACCGCTCGATAAGCGCTGACCGCACCCAGTCGACGCAGGTCATTGGCGTTGTGAATGCCAACCGCGTGTAACCACTGGGCTGAGGTTTTGCCGAGGTTCTTCAGGTGTTGCAGTTCATCGTTCATCAAGCCTCCTTGCGCTGCTGGGCAGTCGTGCGGGTGGAGTCAGTTTTGCGTGCCTGCCAGAAAGTGTAGCGGCCAGCGGACAAAGCGTGGCTGTTTGGCATCACCCCAGGCCTGGCGCAGCGTTGGTTGCAGTTGCAGCAGTGGATCGACGCCGTTTTGCTGCTCGTAACGTTGCACCGCTGACCAGGTGCGCAGATAGCCCAACAGGTGTTCGAGTGTCCAGCTGGCTTCGATAGCCGAGGCGGGCGGGGCGAGAGGGGCAAAGGGATTGTCGATATCGCGGTAGCCGGCATCGACACTGGCGCGGCCTGCAGGCCAATAGCCGCCGAGAGTATTCCAGTAAAGGTCGTCGATTAGTGTGTCCAGCTCATCGTCAATGCGCATCAGGCTGTAACACCAGGCACAGAACACGCCGCCAGGCTGCAGCAGGCGACGCACTTCACTAAAGAACGCTGGAGTGGCGAACCAGTGCAGTGCCTGCGCCACCACGATCAGATCCAGGCTATGGCTGGGTAGCGGTTGTGTCTGCGCTTCGGCGACGAACAGGTGCAGCCCTGTCTGATCTGCGCCAGCCTGCAACTGCTCAAGACTGGCATCGCAGGCCAGTACCTGCTTGAAATGCTGAAGCAGTGGGTGGCTGGCCTGACCGTTGCCGCAGGCGATATCCAGCGCCCGCAGGCGCTCTGGGCATTGTGCGGCCAGCCAGGCAAACAGGCTTTCTGGGTAATGCGGGCGGAAGCTGGCGTAGGCATCTGCTCGGGCGCCGAACAGTCGGCTGACGTGATTGCCTCTCAACGGGTGTTGTAGCGCAGGCGGGTGCCGAAATTCACCGACATAAGAATCTCGTCAGCTGTCAGTTCGACCGGGAAGTAGGCGCCGGAAATCTGCGCATGGGCCAGGCTGGCGCCTTCGAGCTTGGCGTTGCGCAGGTCAAGGCCGCGCAGGTCAGTGCCGCGAAAGTAGGCGTTGGTGAAGTTGATGTCTTGGGCATCCAGGGCGCGCAGGTCAATGCCGCGAAAATCACCGTCGCTCAGGTCGACGACTGTGTCTTTGGGTTTTTGCGCATTAAAAGCGGAGATTTGTTCGTTGCGGATCAGGACATACAGCGGGTTATCCAGTTGTCGGGGCTGGCTCATGGTGCATCTCCTTATTGACTCACCGCCAGTATAGAAGCCGCGGCGCGCTCTGCTCGCGCCGCAACGTCGTTAGCCGTTTCTGGTTACAGGCCTGGCAGGCGCTGGCGAATGCGTGCGATCAGGGTGTCCAGGCTGGCGCTTTCGTGGGTGTCGACGCGCTTGCTGTGCAACAGCTCATCGTCACTCAATGCTTCGCGGCTGGCCTGCTGGGCGCGCACAACGTCCATGGTGGCATCGGACGGATCGCTGCCGGCGGATTTGCGCTGTTCCAGCCAGCTGGCGATCACTTCATCGGGAGCGCTGCACTCCAGAATGATGAAGGGGGCGCCGCAGGCTTCGGCCACTTGGCTGGCTGCCTCGCGCTGCGCCTGCTTGAGGTAAGTGGCGTCGATGACTACCGGAAAGCCGGCGTGCAGGACCGCTTCGGCGAGCTGGTGCAGGCGCTGGTAAGTGGCGGCACTGGCGTCCTGGGTGTAGATGCCGGCGCTGAGTTTGCCGAGGTTGGCAGCCTGCTGCTCACCGAACAGACGCTTGCGCTCCACATCCGACCGCAGGCGAATAGCGCCCAGTGCCTCAACCAGGCGCATGGCCACATGGCTTTTACCCACTGCAGAAACACCGTGGGTAATGGCCAGGAAGTTCGACGGGATGGCGCTGTAGCTTTCCGCCAGATTGGCGTAGTTGCGGTACTGGCGCAGGGTCACGGCTTTCTGCACCGCATCGGTCTGATGGGCCAGGCTGAACAACGCGACCTTGGCGCGTACCAGGGCGCGGTAGGCTTTGTAGAAATTCAGCAGTTCCAGAGCGGCGTAATCGCCTGTGTGCTCCAGCCAGCCATTGACGAAGCGCCAGGCGTGGGCCTTGAGGCCGCGGTCTTCCAAGTCCATGGCAAGGAATGCAGCGTCCGAGGCAATATCGATCAGGCGGAACGGCTCGTTGAATTCGATACAGTCGAACAGCACCACTTGGCCGTCGTGCAGGGTGGCATTGCCCAGGTGGATGTCGCCGTGGCATTCGCGAATTGAGCCATTGGCTGCGCGCGAGGCCAGCAGTGGTTCAAGGCGCACGCAGTTAGCTTCAGTCCAGGCCTCCAGGGCTTCCAGCTGCTGCAGGTCGGCCGCGTCATTGAGCATCGGGCGGATCTGTTCGAAGTTCTGTCGCATCGGCGCGACGATTGCTTCAGGTGTGCACAGTGCATGGTTGGTTGCGACGACTGGGGTCGAGGCGTGGAAGTCGGCAATTTGTTTGGCCAGGGCATCGATATGCGCCTCGCTCAGTTCGCCGCGTGCCTGCACGTCACTGAGTAGCTGACTTTGCGGGAATTGGCGCATTTTCAGTGCATATTCGATGGCCGGGCCGCTGCCGCCGAGCTGTGGCGTATCGGTGCTGCCACTGATCGGCAGTACTTCCAGATAAAGGCCCTGAGTCAGGCGCTGGTTGAGACGCAGCTCTTCCTTGCAGAAGTGCTCGCGGGCGCTCAGCTCGGTGAAGTCGAGAAAGCCGAAGTTCATCGGTTTCTTGATCTTGTAGGCAAAGGGGCCGGTAAGCACCACCCAGGAAATATAGGTTTCGATAACCTGAAACTGCTCCACGGGATGGGGGTAGAGGGCCGGGTTCTGCAGTGCGGCGATCAGAGCTTGGCTCACGGGCGATCCTTGGCGTTGTACTGAAATAAGAAGCGGCCATTATGGCGGCTCAATGTCCGTCTGCAAACCTCTGTGCTGGCCTGCTGGCCTGCTGGCAAGTGGGCAAAGTGCGTATAATGCCGCGCCATGACTCGTACCCGATCTTCCCGTCCCCGTTCTAAACGCCGCTCCGGCGGTATGCGCCCCTGGTTGGGCTGGGCTATCAAGCTCGGCCTGGTCGGTCTGGTAGTGCTCGCCGTGTTTGCGGTTTACCTCGATGCAGTGGTGCAGGAGAAATTCTCCGGCAAGCGCTGGACTGTGCCCGCCAAGGTGTATGCCAGGCCGCTGGAGTTGTTCGTGGGGCAGAAGCTGGCCAAGGATGACTTCCTCAAGGAGCTGGATGCCCTGGGCTATCGCCGCGAAAACGCTGTGGCCGGCCCCGGTGGGGTGTCGGTTGCGGGCAACAACATCGAGCTGCATTCACGCGGCTTTCAATTCTATGAAAGTACCGAACCGTCGCAGCGCGTGCGTGTGCGTTTTTCCGGTGATTACGTTGCCGGGCTGACTCAGGCTGGTGGTGGCAACCTGGCGGTGGCGCGGCTGGAGCCGTTACTGATCGGTGGGTTGTACCCGGCGCACCAGGAAGATCGTGTGCTGATCAAGCTGGAGCAGGTGCCGCCTTATCTGGTGGAAACCCTGGTGGCGATTGAAGATCGTGAGTTCTTCAATCACTTCGGTGTGTCGCCCAAGGGCATTGCCCGTGCGGTGTGGATCAACGCCACCGCCGGTCAGCTGCGTCAGGGTGGCAGCACCCTCACTCAACAATTGGTGAAGAACTTCTACCTGACCAATGAGCGCAGCCTCTCGCGCAAGGCCACCGAAGCCATGATGGCGGTGCTGCTGGAGCTGCATTACGACAAAAAAGACATTCTTGAAGCCTACCTCAACGAGGTTTTCCTTGGTCAGGACGGTCAGCGCGCGGTGCATGGCTTTGGTCTGGCCAGCCAGTATTTCTTCAGTCAGCCGCTGTCCGAACTGAAGCTTGATCAGGTCGCTCTGCTGGTCGGTATGGTCAAGGGGCCGACTTACTACAATCCGCGGCGTAACCCTGAGCGCGCGCTGGAGCGGCGTAACCTGGTGCTGGATGTGCTGGCAGAGCAGGGCGTAGCCAGTGTCGAAGAGGTAGAGGCGGCGAAACAGAAGCCGCTGGGCATCACCCGTCGCGGTAGTCTGGCGGACAGTTCTTTCCCGGCTTTTCTCGATCTGGTCAAGCGCCAGTTGCGCGAGGATTACCAAGAGCAGGACCTGACCGAAGAAGGTCTGCGCATTTTCACCAGCTTTGATCCGATTTTGCAGCTCAAGGCAGAAAGCGCCCTGGCGGACACGCTCAAGCGTCTGTCTGGGCGCAAAGGGGTTGATCAGGTTGAGGCGGGCATGGTCGTGACCAGTCCGGAAAGTGGTGAAGTGCAGGCGATCATCGGCAGTCGTCAGCCGCGCTTTGCCGGCTTCAACCGGGCATTGGATGCGGTTCGGCCGATTGGCTCGCTGATCAAGCCGGCGATCTATCTGACGGCGCTCGAACGGCCGAGTCAGTACACCCTGACCAGCCTGCTGGAGGATCAGCCGTTCTCCATCAAGGGTGCCAATGGCCAGGTGTGGAGTCCGCAGAATTACGACCGCAAGGCCCACGGCACGATTTACCTGTATCAGGGGTTGGTCAACTCTTACAACCTGTCCACCGCCAAGCTGGGGCTGGAAATCGGTGTGCCGGAAGTGCTGAAGACCCTTAACCGTTTGGGTGTCGAGCAGCAATGGCCGGCCTATCCGTCGATGCTGTTGGGCGCGGGTGGGCTGAGCCCGATGGGCGTGGCGAATATGTACCAGACCCTGGCAAATGGCGGTTTCAACACGCCGTTGCGTGGTATTCGTGCGGTATTGACGGCAGAAGGGGAGCCGCTCAAGCGCTACCCGTATCAGATTCAGCAACGCTTCGACAGCGGTGCCATCTACCTACTGCAGAACGCCATGCAGCGTACGATGTCAGAAGGCACAGGGCGCTCGGTTTACGGCCAACTGCCGCGCTCTCTGGCCTTGGCCGGCAAGACCGGCACCAGTAACGACTCGCGCGACAGCTGGTTTGCCGGCTTCAGTCAGGGCGTTCTGGCTGTGGTCTGGCTGGGGCGAGATGACAACGGGCCGACGCCGTTGACCGGGGCTACCGGTGCGCTGCAGGTATGGACGGACTTTATGCGCAAGGCCGACCCGCTGCCATT
Source organism: Pseudomonas anguilliseptica (assembly GCF_900105355.1). Lineage (NCBI taxonomy): Bacteria > Pseudomonadati > Pseudomonadota > Gammaproteobacteria > Pseudomonadales > Pseudomonadaceae > Pseudomonas > Pseudomonas anguilliseptica. The sequence goes on along the minus strand of NZ_FNSC01000001.1, from coordinate 408,294 downwards.
GGATATGCCTGTGCCAGATAATGTGGTGCAGGCCTGGGTGGATGCTAGTAGCGGCCAGGGCACTGACCCCAGTTGTCCGAATGCAGTACAGATGCCGTATGTTCGCGGCAGCCAGCCTCTTGCCGGGCCGGGCTGTGGTATTCAGGCACCAGTCAACGAAGTGATGGATTGGGTGCGCGGCTGGTTGGATTAAGCGAGAGGGTTTGATGTGAATAAGTGGTTGATTCCAGCTGTAACTGTGTCGCTGGTACTGGCAGGTTGCAGCAGTGTGCCGCGCGGCTCAATTCCTGTTGTTGAGGGCGGCAGTGCGGTAGCCGGCGCCCAGTCGGGCACACCTGGTGGCTATGGTGCTCCAGTTACACAGCCTCAGGCCTTGCCGGAAGACTCCGGCGTGGTGGTGATGGTGCCTGGCGGTGGGGGGAGTTCCGCGCCGATTCAGTCGTTCCCTGCGGGTAGTGCTCCGCTGGATGCAACGCAGCCGTGGAGCGCTACGCCGCCAGCAGCTACTCAAGGCGGTTATGCCGCGCCGGCGCCCAGTGGCATTCCAAGCGGTAGTTTGGCCATGGATGAGCAGCTGGATGGTCCGGTTCTGGCCTTGTTGACTACGGCTCAGCAACAGCAGGGTGGTGGTGATCTGAATGGCGCTGCCTCCAGCTTGGAGCGTGCTCAGCGTATTGCTCCACGTGAACCGCAGGTGCTGTACCGTTTGGCTGAGGTTCGCCTGGCTCAGGGTGATGCTGCGCAGGCCGAACAGTTCGCCCGTCGCGGCCTGAGTTATGCCAGTGGTCGCCCTGCTCTGCAGGCCAGTCTGTGGAACCTTATTGCCCAGGCCCGTGAGCGCCAGGGTGATGCAGCGGGTGCCGCTCAGGCCCGTGAACAGGCGCGAGTCAGCCTCTGATGGATGCGCGTGTGCTTGCCGTGGCAGAACAGTTGCTGCTGATCGAACGTGAACTGCGTCTGCTCGGCTGGTGGGAGATGCAGTCGCCCAGTGCGCAGGCGTTATCCAGTCAGCAGCCGTTCTGTGTCGATACGCTGGCGTTCGAGCAGTGGCTGCAGTGGATATTTCTACCAAGGATGAAACAAATGCTGGAAGCCGGGGTGGCATTGCCCAGCGTGTCCGGGATTCAACCGATGGCCGAGCAGGTGTATGGTGGGCAGGCCAAAAAGGCTAGAGAGCTGATCAAGCTGTTGGGTGAGTTCGATCAGCTGATTGTTGGCGCGAGCTGAGTCGCGCCAACTGGCTTACTTGCAGTTTTCGGCAATTGCCTTCTGTGCCTCGCTGATACGGCTCTGGCGCTCTTCTTCGCTTAGGCGACGCAGTTCACCGTCTACTTCCGTGCGTACGCGCGGGTTGTTCTGCAGCTGTGCGAGGTTGGTGCGCACATCTTCGCAGTATTTCTTGCGCTCTACTTCCTTGGCGGCAACCTCTTGCTTAATCTTCTCATCAATGGCTGCCTGCTCGGGGTCGGCGATGCTCTCAAAGGTCGGCGCAGCTTTCTTTTCTTCCGCAACAGCAGGCTTTGGCGGCGGTGTTGCGGTATTGATGCTGGTTGCGTCTTGGCCTTGTGGCGGCTGTGCGCTGAAGTGCGTCACGCCCTGAGCGTCGACCCACTTGTAAACCTGGCTGGCCATGGCGGTGGCGCTCATGGCGAGCAGCAAGCTGCTGGTGATCATCATGCGGCGCATGCGGTTTCCTTATGTTGAGCTGCGGTGCCTGCCCACTACTATAACCAAAATGTTCGAATCGTCATCCTGCGCTGCGTCACAGCAGAAGATTGCAGATTCAATCACGGATTGCTTGACTTGGTAGCGCCGAATCCGAACAATTCCACGCTCGCTGTAGTGGAGTCCGCCGCAAGCAGGCTTTAGCTCAGTAGACATGAGGTGCATACCCGCGCCGACCTGTTACACCCGCAACGCGTTACCTCGCGCTGGGTGGGAAAACCCCGCAACACTTTGGGGCATTCCCAATACTTGCTCAGTAGTAGCTGACGTAGTCGGCGACCACCGTCGCTCATGCTCTGCTGGCAGTAAACCTATCTTAGGCCGCCCTCCTTGTTGGGCGGTTTTCTGGCGTTTTAGAGGTGAACAACGTGGAGCTTTTATCCGGCGCTGAAATGGTCGTCCGCTTTTTGCGTGACGAAGGCGTTAAGAACATCTATGGGTACCCGGGCGGTGCTCTTCTACACATCTACGATGCCTTGTTCAAAGAGCCGGAAGTGCAGCACATCCTGGTTCGTCATGAGCAAGCGGCAACCCATATGGCAGACGGCTATGCCCGTGCCACCGGTAAAGCCGGCGTGGTGCTGGTAACGTCCGGTCCTGGCGCAACCAATGCCATTACCGGCATTGCTACTGCCTACATGGACTCCATCCCGATGGTGGTGTTGTCAGGTCAGGTGCCGAGCACCATGGTCGGCACCGATGCCTTCCAGGAAACCGACATGATCGGTATCTCCCGGCCGATCGTAAAGCACAGCTTTATGATCAAGCACGCCTCGGAAATCCCGGAAGTCCTGAAGAAAGCTTTCTATCTGGCGCAATCCGGCCGTCCAGGCCCAGTGGTTGTAGATATTCCCAAGGACATGACCAACCCGGCTGAGAAGTTCGAGTACGTCTATCCGAAAAAGGTCAAGCTGCGCTCCTACAGCCCGGCTCTGCGCGGACATTCCGGGCAAATCCGCAAGGCGGCTGAATTGCTGCTGACAGCCAAGCGGCCAGTCATCTACTCCGGTGGTGGCGTGATCATGGGCGGTGCTGCAGCGCCGCTGACTGAACTGGCGCAGATGCTCAACCTGCCGGTCACCAACACCTTGATGGGTTTGGGTGGCTATCCAGGTACCGATCGCCAGTTCCTCGGCATGCTCGGCATGCACGGCAGTTACACCGCCAACCTGGCAATGCACCACGCCGATGTGATTCTGGCGGTTGGTGCACGCTTCGATGATCGGGTGATCAACGGCGCGAGTAAGTTCTGCCCGAATGCCAAGATCATCCACGTCGATATCGATCCGGCCTCCATCTCCAAGACGATCAAGGCCGATATCCCAATCGTCGGCCCGGTTGATAGTGTGATGGCCGAAATGGTCGCTATCCTTAAAGAGATCGGCGAGCAGCTGAACAAGGATGCGCTGGCGAGCTGGTGGAAGCAGGTCGAAGAGTGGCGCGGCGGCCGCATCATGTTCCCTTACGACAAGGGCGACGGCAGCATCATCAAGCCGCAGACCGTGATTGAGACGCTGTCCGAAGTTACCGGTGGCGATGCTTTCGTGACCTCCGACGTGGGTCAGCACCAGATGTTTGCTGCCCAGTACTATCGCTTCAACAAGCCGAACCGTTGGATCAACTCCGGCGGCCTGGGCACCATGGGCTTTGGTTTCCCTGCAGCCATGGGCGTCAAACTGAGCTTCCCGGATGACGAGGTTGCCTGCGTTACCGGTGAAGGCAGTATCCAGATGAACATTCAGGAGCTGTCGACCTGCCTGCAGTACGGTTTGCCGGTGAAAATCGTCAACTTGAACAACGGTGCACTGGGTATGGTGCGCCAGTGGCAGGACATGAACTACGGTAGCCGTCATTCGCATTCCTATATGGAATCGTTGCCGGACTTCGTCAAGCTGGCCGAGGCCTATGGTCATGTCGGCATGCGCATCACGGATCTGAAGGATCTAAAACCGAAGATGGAGGAGGCCTTCGCGATGAAAGATCGCCTGGTGTTCCTCGATATCCAGGTTGATACCAGTGAGCACGTCTACCCGATGCAGATCAAAGACGGTGCAATGCGCGATATGTGGCTGAGCAAGACGGAGCGTACCTAACATGCGACACATTATTTCCCTGCTGCTGGAAAACGAGCCCGGCGCACTGTCCCGCGTGGTTGGTCTGTTCTCGCAGCGCAACTACAACATCGAAAGCCTGACTGTCGCGCCGACTGAAGACCCGACTTTGTCGCGTCTGACGCTGACCACTGTTGGGCATGATGAAGTCATCGAGCAGATCACCAAAAACCTCAATAAGCTGGTTGAGGTGGTCAAACTGGTCGACCTATCGGAAAGCGCTCACGTCGAGCGCGAACTGATGCTGGTCAAGGTCAAGGCGACTGGCGCTCAGCGTGCGGAAGTCAAACGTACTACAGACATCTTCCGGGGGCAGATCGTCGATGTGACCAGCAGCGTGTACACCATTCAACTAGCTGGCACGAGCGACAAGCTGGACAGCTTTATCCAAGCCATCGGCACTGCGTCGATTCTGGAAACCGTGCGCAGTGGTGTCACCGGTATTGCTCGCGGCGACAAGGTGCTGAGCATCTAATTGCGTTGTGCTAATAAAACGAAAATCCCTCAGGGAGAGATCCCTGAGGGATTTTGCGTTTCTGGGCTTTCGCTTAATCCGCCAGCAGATTAAGTAAGCGTCTCGCGCAGGGCGGGTGTTGTTAAACACGCTTAGCGTTGGCGATTCCAGAAGGCGCTGATCAGCGGATCTTTAAGGCGCTTCTCCAGTGCGAACAGGCCAATGTCGTATGCGGTTAACGGTGGCTGAATATCGTAGGTGCGGATGCGTGCGGTCAGTGGGCTGTTGTCGAGGACGATTTGCGGCACTACGCCAATACCGAAACCCAGGCTCACCATGCTGACGATGGCCTCATTGCCACTCACCTGGGCGTAAATACGCGGTTTGATATTGTGGTGTTTTAACCATCTATCGGTGCGAGTCCTGGCAAGGCCTTCTTCTGAGAGAATCATCGGTACGTCTTTCCAGGTATCTGTGCTGGGGCGCTTCACTTGCTCCTCGGTTAGCAGTTGGGGAGACAGTGGGCCGATAAAGCAAAGGGCGGAACGGGCAATCGATTGAAATGCGATACCGCCTGGTAAGTTGTCGGGGCGGGCGCCGATGGCCAGGTCCTCCAGTCCTTCCTGTACGCGCTCGACAGCTTTTGCGGGGGCGCCGGTGTGCAGTTTCATTTCAATGCGCGGGTAGTCCTGGCGAAAGCTGCTCAAGATGTCATAGAGGAAGCTGTAGCTGGCTGTTACCGAGCAATACAGGGAAAGCTCCCCGTGCAGGATTAACTGGTCCTGCTTGAAGGTTTGGCGGATGGCCTGCCAGCCATTAAGAACCTCGCTAGCGTACTCGCGGAACTGTTGTCCCTCTCGGGTCAGGCGTACTGAGCGGTTGTCGCGCAGAAACAATGGAGCGCCGAGTTCCTCCTCAAGCTGTTTGATGCTGCGGCTAAGCGCGGAAGGACTAACGTGTTGCTCACGGCTGGTTTTGCCGAAGTGCAGGTTGTCGGCTAGAGCGAGAAAGAGCCTGAGGGCGTGACTATCCATGAGTGTTTCAAATATCGGCATGTTGTGTTGCGAATATATCATTTTACGCAATTTAGCGGATCACTTAAGGTGTCTCCGTCGCGGTGCATGCACCCCATCCCTTTCCGATTAAAAGAGCCAAGAACATGAAAGTTTATTACGACAAAGACTGTGACCTCTCGATCATTCAGGGTAAGAAAGTTGCGATCATCGGTTACGGCTCCCAGGGCCACGCGCAAGCGTGCAACCTGAAAGACTCCGGTGTTGACGTGACCGTTGGCCTGCGTAAGGGCTCGGCTACCGTTGCCAAGGCAGAAGCTCATGGCCTGAAAGTGACTGACGTGGCCAGCGCTGTTGCCGCTGCCGACCTGGTGATGATCCTGACCCCGGACGAGTTCCAGTCCCAGTTGTACAAGAGCGAGATCGAGCCAAACATCAAAAAGGGCGCGACTCTGGCTTTCTCCCACGGCTTCGCCATTCACTACAACCAGGTTGTGCCACGCAGCGACCTCGACGTGATCATGATAGCGCCGAAGGCTCCAGGTCACACCGTGCGCTCCGAGTTCGTCAAGGGCGGCGGTATCCCTGATCTGATCGCCATCTACCAGGACGCCTCCGGCAACGCCAAGAATGTTGCTCTGTCGTACGCTTCGGGTGTAGGTGGCGGCCGCACCGGTATCATCGAAACCACCTTTAAGGATGAGACTGAAACCGACCTATTCGGCGAACAGGCTGTTCTCTGTGGCGGTGCCGTTGAGCTGGTCAAAGCCGGTTTCGAAACCCTGGTTGAAGCTGGCTACGCGCCGGAAATGGCCTACTTCGAGTGCCTGCACGAACTGAAGCTGATCGTCGATCTCATGTACGAAGGTGGTATCGCCAACATGAACTACTCGATCTCCAACAACGCCGAATACGGTGAGTACGTGACCGGACCGGAAGTCATCAACGCCGAATCCCGTCAGGCAATGCGCAACGCGCTGAAGCGTATCCAGGACGGCGAATACGCCAAGATGTTCATCAGCGAAGGCGCTACTGGCTACCCTTCGATGACCGCCAAGCGTCGTAACAACGCTGCCCATGGTATCGAAATCATCGGTGAGCAACTGCGTTCCATGATGCCGTGGATTGGTGCCAACAAAATCGTCGACAAAGCCAAGAACTAAGGTTCTGTGACGTAAGAAAAAACGCGGCTAAGGCCGCGTTTTTTCATGGTGCGGCAAGGCTTCTGGTATAAAGCCTGAGTGTTGCATGGGCGCTGCTATGAATCGTTGTTGTCAGCGCTTGTCGAAATTCTCCAAATCCGTTGCAAGGTGTTGTTCATGAATGAACGTCCAGATGAGCCGCAGTCTCCCGTCGATGCCGAAAGTTTGCTGCCAATCGATGAGCATATAGAAGAGGGGCATGACGCCGAAGGGCGCAAGGTCCGTCATCGCGGTATTTATCTGCTGCCCAACCTGTTTACTACGGCCAACCTGTTTGCTGGCTTCTACGCCATCATCAATGCCATGAACGGCAACTTCTATGTGGCGGCTGCTGCGGTGTTTGTTGCCATGGTGCTGGATGGTCTGGATGGGCGTGTTGCGCGCCTAACTAATACTCAGAGTGCTTTCGGTGCCGAGTATGACTCGCTGTCCGATATGGTTGCCTTTGGTGTGGCGCCTGCCTTGCTCGCCTTTGAGTGGGCGTTGGGTAGCATGGGTAAGGTCGGTTGGATGGTCGCCTTCATCTATGTAGCGGGTGCGGCGTTGCGTCTGGCGCGCTTCAATACGCAGATCGGCAGTGTCGACAAGCGCTACTTTATCGGCCTGGCCAGTCCTGCTGCGGCGGGTGTAGTGGCGGGTACGGTGTGGGCCTTCAGTGATTTCGGCATTAAGGGTCCGAATATGGCCTTTGTGGTTGCCATCCTGGTGGCGGCTGCCGGTATGCTGATGGTCAGCAATATCAAGTACAACAGCTTCAAGGATCTAGACCTTAAAGGTCGTGTGCCGTTCGTGGCTATTCTTGCGGTGGTGTTGGTGTTCGCGGTGGTGTTCAGTGATCCGCCGCGGATTCTGCTGATCATTTTCTTGGCCTACGCGGCCTCGGGGCCGATTCAGTACCTGCTGCGCCTTCGTCGCGGTAAGGGCGCCTAGTTACTACGCGTGTGGTTCTACAAAGCCGTTGAAGCGTCAGCTTCAACGGCTTTGTCGTTTTTGCGGTCGGCGCATGGGTGTGGAGTAGTCGTGGCTCTCGATTAGCGGCTTTTGAAACAAAAGCATAACAATCGATTGACCTTCTTTTGCCAGTCCCTATAATGCGCAGCTCTTCAGGCGTATGCGGCTCCTTAAACTTCTTATAAAGCAAGAAGTTAGATTTAAATAAGGGGTTGCAAAGCAGCGAAAGCTGCGTAGAATGCGCCTCTTCTTCAGGTGGTAGTGTTTGAGCCTGGCGAGGTTTGGTCGAGGTGGTCGAAAGCGGTAAAAGAGGCGGTTGACAGCGATTTGAAATGCTGTAGAATTCGCCTCCCGCTGACGATAAGCTAGATGTCGATCGAAAGCGCAAGTAGTTGAGATTGAAAAGAAATTTTCGAAATCACTTGACGGAAGATGAGGCTGCTGTAGAGTGCGCGCCTCGGTTGAGGCGAAAGGCTTAACCAACCGCTCTTTAACAACTGAATCAAGCAATTCGTGTGGGTGCTTGTGAGGTAAGACTGCTAGTCGCAAGGTTGTCAGCATCACAAGTAATACTCGTTAATTTGAGGGTTTTTTGCGATTGCTGAGCTAGGTTTAGGGTTTTTTCAAAACCCAAGCAGTATTGAACTGAAGAGTTTGATCATGGCTCAGATTGAACGCTGGCGGCAGGCCTAACACATGCAAGTCGAGCGGTAGAGAGAAGCTTGCTTCTCTTGAGAGCGGCGGACGGGTGAGTAATGCCTGGGAATCTGCCTTGTGGTGGGGGATAACGTTCGGAAACGGACGCTAATACCGCATACGTCCTACGGGAGAAAGCGGGGGATCTTCGGACCTCGCGCCATTAGATGAGCCTAGGTCGGATTAGCTAGTTGGTGAGGTAATGGCTCACCAAGGCGACGATCCGTAACTGGTCTGAGAGGATGATCAGTCACACTGGAACTGAGACACGGTCCAGACTCCTACGGGAGGCAGCAGTGGGGAATATTGGACAATGGGCGAAAGCCTGATCCAGCCATGCCGCGTGTGTGAAGAAGGTCTTCGGATTGTAAAGCACTTTAAGTTGGGAGGAAGGGCAGTAACCTAATACGTTATTGTTTTGACGTTACCGGCAGAATAAGCACCGGCTAACTTCGTGCCAGCAGCCGCGGTAATACGAAGGGTGCAAGCGTTAATCGGAATTACTGGGCGTAAAGCGCGCGTAGGTGGTTCAGTAAGTTGGAAGTGAAATCCCCGGGCTCAACCTGGGAACTGCTTTCAAAACTCCTGAGCTAGAGTACGGTAGAGGGTGGTGGAATTTCCTGTGTAGCGGTGAAATGCGTAGATATAGGAAGGAACACCAGTGGCGAAGGCGACCACCTGGACTGATACTGACACTGAGGTGCGAAAGCGTGGGGAGCAAACAGGATTAGATACCCTGGTAGTCCACGCCGTAAACGATGTCAACTAGCCGTTGGAATCCTTGAGATTTTAGTGGCGCAGCTAACGCATTAAGTTGACCGCCTGGGGAGTACGGCCGCAAGGTTAAAACTCAAATGAATTGACGGGGGCCCGCACAAGCGGTGGAGCATGTGGTTTAATTCGAAGCAACGCGAAGAACCTTACCTGGCCTTGACATGCTGAGAACTTTCCAGAGATGGATTGGTGCCTTCGGGAGCTCAGACACAGGTGCTGCATGGCTGTCGTCAGCTCGTGTCGTGAGATGTTGGGTTAAGTCCCGTAACGAGCGCAACCCTTGTCCTTAGTTACCAGCACGTTATGGTGGGAACTCTAAGGAGACTGCCGGTGACAAGCCGGAGGAAGGTGGGGATGACGTCAAGTCATCATGGCCCTCACGGCCAGGGCTACACACGTGCTACAATGGTCGGCACAAAGGGTTGCCAAGCCGCGAGGTGGAGCTAATCCCATAAAACCGATCGTAGTCCGGATCGCAGTCTGCAACTCGACTGCGTGAAGTCGGAATCGCTAGTAATCGTGAATCAGAATGTCACGGTGAATACGTTCCCGGGCCTTGTACACACCGCCCGTCACACCATGGGAGTGGGTTGCACCAGAAGTAGCTAGTCTAACCGCAAGGGGGACGGTTACCACGGTGTGATTCATGACTGGGGTGAAGTCGTAACAAGGTAGCCGTAGGGGAACCTGCGGCTGGATCACCTCCTTAATCGAAGACTTCAGCTTCTTCATAAGTTCCCACACGAATTGCTTGATTCATTGCGAAAGACGATTGGGTCTGTAGCTCAGTTGGTTAGAGCGCACCCCTGATAAGGGTGAGGTCGGCAGTTCGAATCTGCCCAGACCCACCAATTGTTGTGGGGTTTGGCCTTGTAAGAATATGGGGCCATAGCTCAGCTGGGAGAGCGCCTGCCTTGCACGCAGGAGGTCAGCGGTTCGATCCCGCTTGGCTCCACCATATACAGCCTCGTTGAGAGTTCAGAAATGAACGTTCCTACTGCAAGTAGATGAATGTTGATTTCTGGTCTTTGATCAGTAACAAATCGTTCTTTAAAAATTTGGGTATGTGATAGAAGTGACTGATTAATTACTTTCACTGGTAATTAATCTGGTCAAGGTAAAATTTGTAGTTCTCAATTGCAAATTTTCGGCGAATGTCGTCTTCACGTTAGAGGCAATAACCAGATTGCTTGGGGTTATATGGTCAAGTGAAGAAGCGCATACGGTGGATGCCTTGGCAGTCAGAGGCGATGAAAGACGTTGTAGCCTGCGATAAGCTCCGGGGAGTCGGCAAGCAGACTTTGATCCGGAGATCTCTGAATGGGGGAACCCAGCCAGCATAAGCTGGTTATTACACACTGAATACATAGGTGTGTAAGGCGAACCAGGGGAACTGAAACATCTAAGTACCCTGAGGAATAGAAATCAACCGAGATTCCCTTAGTAGTGGCGAGCGAACGGGGACTAGCCCTTAAGTTGATTTGAGAATAGTGGAAGGCTCTGGAAAGTGCCGCCGTAGTGGGTGATAGCCCCGTACACGAAATTCTCTTATCAATGAAATCGAGTAGGACGGAGCACGAGAAACTTTGTCTGAATATGGGGGGACCATCCTCCAAGGCTAAATACTACTGACTGACCGATAGTGAACTAGTACCGTGAGGGAAAGGCGAAAAGAACCCCGGAGAGGGGAGTGAAATAGATCCTGAAACCGTATGCGTACAAGCAGTGGGAGCCCACTTTGTTGGGTGACTGCGTACCTTTTGTATAATGGGTCAGCGACTTATATTCAGTGGCGAGCTTAACCGAATAGGGGAGGCGTAGCGAAAGCGAGTCTTAATAGGGCGTTTAGTCGCTGGGTATAGACCCGAAACCGGGCGATCTATCCATGGGCAGGTTGAAGGTTAGGTAACACTGACTGGAGGACCGAACCGACTACCGTTGAAAAGTTAGCGGATGACCTGTGGATCGGAGTGAAAGGCTAATCAAGCTCGGAGATAGCTGGTTCTCCTCGAAAGCTATTTAGGTAGCGCCTCGTGTATCACTGCTGGGGGTAGAGCACTGTTTCGGCTAGGGGGTCATCCCGACTTACCAAACCGATGCAAACTCCGAATACCAGCAAGTGTCAGCACGGGAGACACACGGCGGGTGCTAACGTCCGTCGTGAAAAGGGAAACAACCCAGACCGTCAGCTAAGGTCCCAAAGTTATGGTTAAGTGGGAAACGATGTGGGAAGGCTTAGACAGCTAGGAGGTTGGCTTAGAAGCAGCCACCCTTTAAAGAAAGCGTAATAGCTCACTAGTCGAGTCGGCCTGCGCGGAAGATGTAACGGGGCTCAAACCATACGCCGAAGCTACGGGTTCAACGTAAGTTGAGCGGTAGAGGAGCGTTCTGTAAGCCTGTGAAGGTGAGTTGATAAGCTTGCTGGAGGTATCAGAAGTGCGAATGCTGACATGAGTAACGACAATGGGAGTGAAAAACTCCCACGCCGAAAGACCAAGGTTTCCTGCGCAACGTTAATCGACGCAGGGTGAGTCGGCCCCTAAGGCGAGGCAGAAATGCGTAGTCGATGGGAAACGGGTTAATATTCCCGTACTTCTAATTACTGCGATGGAGGGACGGAGAAGGCTAGGCCAGCACGGCGTTGGTTGTCCGTGTTTAAGGTGGTAGGCTGGTTTCTTAGGTAAATCCGGGAAATCAAGGCCGAGAACTGATGACGAGTTACCTTTTAGGTGACGAAGTGGTTGATGCCATGCTTCCAGGAAAAGCTTCTAAGCTTCAGGTAATTAGGAACCGTACCCCAAACCGACACAGGTGGTTAGGTAGAGAATACCAAGGCGCTTGAGAGAACTCGGGTGAAGGAACTAGGCAAAATGGCACCGTAACTTCGGGAGAAGGTGCGCCGGTGAGGGTGAAGTATTTACTACGTAAGCCCATGCCGGTCGAAGATACCAGGCCGCTGCGACTGTTTATTAAAAACACAGCACTCTGCAAACACGAAAGTGGACGTATAGGGTGTGACGCCTGCCCGGTGCCGGAAGGTTAATTGATGGGGTTAGCTAACGCGAAGCTCTTGATCGAAGCCCCGGTAAACGGCGGCCGTAACTATAACGGTCCTAAGGTAGCGAAATTCCTTGTCGGGTAAGTTCCGACCTGCACGAATGGCGTAACGATGGCGGCGCTGTCTCCACCCGAGACTCAGTGAAATTGAAATCGCTGTGAAGATGCAGTGTATCCGCGGCTAGACGGAAAGACCCCGTGAACCTTTACTATAGCTTTGCACTGGACTTTGAGTTTACTTGTGTAGGATAGGTGGGAGGCTTTGAAGCGTGGACGCCAGTTCGCGTGGAGCCATCCTTGAAATACCACCCTGGTAACCTTGAGGTTCTAACTCTGGTCCGTTATCCGGATCGAGGACAGTGTATGGTGGGTAGTTTGACTGGGGCGGTCTCCTCCTAAAGAGTAACGGAGGAGTACGAAGGTGCGCTCAGACCGGTCGGAAATCGGTCGTAGAGTATAAAGGCAAAAGCGCGCTTGACTGCGAGACAGACACGTCGAGCAGGTACGAAAGTAGGTCTTAGTGATCCGGTGGTTCTGTATGGAAGGGCCATCGCTCAACGGATAAAAGGTACTCCGGGGATAACAGGCTGATACCGCCCAAGAGTTCATATCGACGGCGGTGTTTGGCACCTCGATGTCGGCTCATCACATCCTGGGGCTGAAGCCGGTCCCAAGGGTATGGCTGTTCGCCATTTAAAGTGGTACGCGAGCTGGGTTTAGAACGTCGTGAGACAGTTCGGTCCCTATCTGCCGTGGACGTTTGAGATTTGAGAGGGGCTGCTCCTAGTACGAGAGGACCGGAGTGGACGAACCTCTGGTGTTCCGGTTGTCACGCCAGTGGCATTGCCGGGTAGCTATGTTCGGAAAAGATAACCGCTGAAAGCATCTAAGCGGGAAACTTGCCTCGAGATGAGATCTCACTGGAACCTTGAGTTCCCTAAAGGGCCGTCGAAGACTACGACGTTGATAGGTTGGGTGTGTAAGCGCTGTGAGGCGTTGAGCTAACCAATACTAATTGCCCGTGAGGCTTGACCATATAACACCCAAACAATTTGATGTTTGTGTGTCTCTATGAAGACTGCAACAGCCGAAAATTTGCGAAACTACAAACTAAGACATCACATACCCAATTCGGGATAGCGCCTAACCGCGACATCCCAGCTGAATCGCTTGACGACCATAGAGCATTGGAACCACCTGATCCCATCCCGAACTCAGTAGTGAAACGATGCATCGCCGATGGTAGTGTGGGGTTTCCCCATGTGAGAGTAGGTCATCGTCAAGCACCTACACCAAAACCCCCGATCAGGAAACTGGTCGGGGGTTTTACTTTGCGCCGCGAAAACAAACCAGGCGCAGGTGCGCCTTTGATAGGCAACTAAACGGCTTATGGCTATGATGCCTAAGCGCACTTTAATCAGGGTTCTTCTATGGCCGGACCGGCACGTTCTGAACCACTTTCCGAACTTGAACTTAAGCAGCTGATTGCCTGTCATGAGTGCGATCTGTTGCTGCGCAAGCCTGAAGCTGCTGCAGGTGAGCGGGTCGAATGCCCGCGCTGTGGCTATGAGTTGTATACCCATCGTGCACAGGTCGTGCGCCGCAGCATGGCGTTGGTGATTGCGGCTTTGTTGTTGTATATCCCAGCCAACTTCTTGCCGATCATGCAACTCAATCTGCTCGGGCAGGCGACTGAGGACACCGTCTGGACGGGCGTGCTCGGGTTGTATAACAGCGGCATGCAGGGCGTGGCCGTGGTGGTCTTTCTCTGCAGTATGGCGGTGCCACTGCTCAAGCTGTTGTGCCAGTTTGCCGTGCTGCTGAGTATTCGCCTGGATATCGGCCGCAGTTATGGCCTACTGCTTTATCACCATATGCGCGAGTGGGGTATGCTTGAGGTCTACCTGATGGGCATCTTGGTGGCGATTGTGAAACTGGTCGATCTGGCCGAGTTGAGCATTGGCCTGGGACTGCTGTGTTTTGTTGCGCTGTTACTGGTTCAGGTCTGGCTGGAGGTGACAATGTCGCCCCATCAGATCTGGGAAGCCTTGTCGGGGGAGGATGCGCATGCGGGCAATTGATGCCGGATTGTTGATTTGCCATGAATGTCATCAACTCAATCCGCAGCAGCCGGGCAGCGACAAGCAATTCTGCACGCGCTGCGGCGGACACTTGCATGCGCGCCGTCCCAACAGTCTGATGCGTACCTGGGCGTTATTGCTGACGGCGGCAGTGCTGTATATCCCGGCCAACCTGCTGCCGATCATGACGGTCAATTCGCTGGGCAAGGGCCAGTCCGACACTATCATGTCGGGGGTTATCGAGTTGGTGAACTACGGCATGCTGCCGATTGCCGCGGTGGTATTTATCGCCAGTATTGTGGTGCCGACGTTCAAGCTGGTTGGTATTGCCCTGCTGCTGTATTCGGTGCAGCGCCATCAACCGATGTCGGCGCGTCAGCGCGTGTTGATGTACCGCTTTATTGAATGGATCGGGCGCTGGTCGATGCTGGATATTTTTGTCATCGCGATCCTGGTGGCGGTGGTTAACTTCGGCAGTTTGGCGAGCATTGTTCCCGGCTACGGCGCGACCGCGTTTGCCAGTGTGGTGGTGCTGACCATGCTGGCTGCTTTAACTTTCGACCCCCGCTTGATTTGGGATGACACGGACTTGGATGACCACCATGAATGATTTGCCATTGGCTAAAGCGCGCCCTGCTTCGAACTGGTCGGCTATCTGGGTATTGCCGCTGATTGCGTTACTGATTGGTGGTTGGCTGGGTTGGCGTGCCTATAACGAAGCAGGTATCGAGATTCAGGTGATGTTCGCCAGCGGTGATGGCATTCAGTCGGGCAAGACTGAAGTGATCTTCAAAGGCATGCCGATTGGCAAGGTCACGGCTCTGGAGCTGGATGACAGCGGCGAGCGGCGTGGTGTGCGTGCGACCCTGGAAATGGATAAGCGGGTTGAGCAGCATCTGCGTACCAATACTCGCTTCTGGCTGGTCAAGCCGAGCGTTTCTCTGGCGGGCATCACCGGGTTGGAAACCCTGGTGTCGGGTAACTACATCACAGCCAGTCCTGGTGATGGCGAGCCTACACGTAAATTCACTGCGCTGAGTGAGCCGCCACCCTTGGCCGACACCGCGCCTGGTTTGCACCTGACCCTCAAAGCCGAGCGACTTGGCTCGCTCAACCGCGACAGCCCGGTGTTCTACAAGCAGATCCAGGTGGGCCGGGTGAAAAGTTATGCCTTGGTTGAGGAGCAGAACCTGATTGAGGTGAAGGTGTTTATTGAACCCGAGTTTGCCTCTCTGGTGCGCAAACACACGCGTTTCTGGAATGCCAGCGGCGTCTCTATCGATGCCGGTTTATCTGGAGTGAAAGTACGCACCGAATCTTTGGCGAGCATTGTCGCGGGCGGAATTGCCTTCGCTACGCCTGAACACCGCAAAGATAGCCCGCCGACTGATCCGAGCCTGCCATTTCGCCTGTATGAAGACTTCGACAGCGCACAGGCCGGCATTCGCGTATCGCTCAAGCTGCATGAGTTTGAAGGCCTGGAGCCCGGTCGCACGCCGGTGATGTACAAGGGTATCCAGGTCGGTCATATGAAGACCTTCAAGGTTGATCAGGATCTCAGTGGTGCACGGGTGGAATTGATGCTCGACCCACGCACCGAAGACTACCTGGTTGAAGGCACCGATTTCTGGGTGGTCAAACCATCGATTTCCCTGGCTGGGATAACCGGATTGGAAGCGCTGGTTAAGGGCAACTACATCGCCATCCGGCCGGGCGACGCCGGCAATCCTCCGCTGCGTGATTTTGTCGCCAGAGCCAAAGCCCCGCCGCTCGACCTGTCAGCGCCGGGTTTGCATCTGGTGTTGTTCAGCGACACACGCGGTTCTCTGGAGGTAGGCAGCCCGATCCTGTTCAAGCAGGTCAAAGTCGGTACGGTGCAGAGTTTTCAGCTGTCACGTGATGACAAACAGGTGGCCTTTGGCGTGCACATCGAGCCTGAGCATGCGCATCTGGTAAACAGCAGCACGCGCTTCTGGAATGCCAGCGGCATTACGCTGAAGGGCGGACTGTCCTGCGTTGAGGTCAAGAGCGAATCATTGCAGACCTTGCTGGCAGGTGGCATTGCCTTTGAAGCCCCGAATCCCAATGCCCCCAAAGGCAATAAGCGGGTCGAGCGCTTCAGCCTGTACAGCAGCCAGGAAGTGGCGTTGCAGAAAGGTGTAGAGCTGACTATTCGGGTGCCCAGCGGCGACGGTCTCAGCCCAGGTACGGCGATTCGCTACAAGGGCCTGGAGGTTGGCAAAGTGGAGCGCATCGAACTGACGGATGATCTGCAGGCGGTGATTCTGTATGCGCGGATCACTCAGGCGACGCAGCAGATTGCCCGGGTCGGTACGCAGTTTTGGGTAGTCAAGCCCGAGGTCAGCCTGACCCGCGCCGCCAACCTGGAAACTCTGGTTACCGGCCAGTATCTGGAAGTGCAGCCCTCGAGTCAGAAGGGCGCTGCGCAGATGAACTTTACGGCTGCCGAAGCACCGCCTAAAGCCAATGCCCGTGAGCAGGGCCTGCGTCTGGTGTTAAGTGCCGCGCGGCGTGGTTCGATCAAACGTAAGCGCTCCATAAACCTCATCTACAAATGATCCGCAGGCCAGCCAATGCTGAGCTCCAATTTCTTTCTGGAGCCAGCCGTCATGATGCGCCCCGACGCCAAAGTCGAAAAAGTCTATCTATACCCCAAGCCGGTGGATTTCCGAAAATCCATCGATGGCCTGGCCGCCCTGGTCGAGCTGGATATCAAGGTGGCGGTGTTCGACCCGGTGCTGTTCGTCTTCCTCAACCGCGCGCGCAGCCGGGTGAAGATTTTGTATTGGGAGCGCAACGGCTTTTGCCTGTGGCTCAAGCGATTGGAGGCTGAACGCTTCAAGTCGCATCCGGAACCTGGCGAAGATGCGATCGTGCTGACGGCCCAGGAGTTGAACTGGTTGTTGGACAGGTATCGACCTGTGGCGCAACCGGCCGCACCAGGTTTTGACCCCTAGGTTCGTCACCTGAGCCGGTATAATCCACGGCATGATTTCTGTGCCCGAAACCCTTCCTGATGACCCCGCCGCGCTCAAGCAATTGCTCGCTGAGGTGTTGTCGTCGGCGCAGGAATTGGCCAAGGACAAGGATGGGCAGATCGAGCGCCTGCGCGAACAAAACGCGCTGTTGATCCAGCGCCTGTTCGGCCGTAAATCCGAGCAGAGCAGCGACCCGGATTCACCGCAGCTAGAGATGTTCAACGAAGCGGAAAGCCTGGCCGAAGCGGCGGCTGAAGCTCCGGCCGCTGAGGTCGAGGAAGAAGTCGTTGCGCCGACCAAGCGCCGCGGCAAGCGCAAGCCGTTACCGGCCGAACTACCGCGTGTCGAGGTCATCCACGAACTGCCCGAACACGAACTGACCTGCGAATGCGGTTGCCGCAAGCAGGCCATCGGCGAAGAAACCAGCGAGCAGCTGGAAATCATCCCGATGCAGGTTCAGGTGATCCGCCACATTCGCAAGACCTATGCCTGCAAGGCCTGCGAAAGCGCGCCGGTCACCGCTGACAAACCGGCCCAACTGATCGAGAAAAGCCTGGCCAGCCCGAGCGTGCTGGCGATGCTGCTGACCAGCAAATACGCCGACGGCATCCCACTGTATCGCTTCGAAAAGATGCTCAGTCGCCATGGCATCGACATCCCCCGGCAGACCCTGGCGCGCTGGGTGATCCAGTGCGGCGAACTGCTACAACCGTTGCTCAACCTGATGCGCGACAGGCTGCTGGACAGTCCGGTGATCCACTGCGATGAAACCCGCGTGCAGGTGCTCAAGGAGCCTGGGCGCGATCCGAGCAGCCACTCCTGGATGTGGGTGCAGACCGGTGGCCCGCCTGGCAAACCGGTGATCCTCTTCGACTACACAACCAGCCGCGCGCAGGAGGTGCCGCTGCGCCTGCTCGACGGTTATCGCGGCTACCTGATGACCGACGATTACGCCGGCTACAACGCCGTGGCCGCACAACAAGGTGTTGAGCGCCTGGCCTGCTGGGCGCATGCGCGGCGCAAGTTCGTCGAAGCGCAAAAGGTGCAACCGAAGGGCAAAACCGGGCGTGCCGACATCGCGTTGGGGATGATCAACAAGCTCTACGGCATCGAGCGCGAACTTAAGGATGCCAGCGATGAACAGCGCTACCGGGGCCGCCAGCAGCACAGCCTACCGCTCCTCGATCAGCTCAAGACCTGGCTGGAGAAACCCCAGCCGCAGGTCACGGCGCAGAATGCCCTGGGCAAAGCAGTGAACTACCTGGCGAGCAACTGGAGCCGACTCGAACGCTACATCGAGGCTGGCCACCTGCAGATCGATAACAACGCTGCCGAGCGCGCGATCCGGCCCTTCGTCATAGGTCGCAAGAACTGGCTGTTCAGCGACACGCCGAAAGGCGCGACCGCCAGCGCCCAACTCTACAGCCTGGTGGAAACCGCCAAGACCAATGGCCAGGAGCCCTACGCCTGGCTGCGCCATGTCCTCGAACGCCTGCCGCTGGCCAACAGCGTTGAAGCCTACGAAGCGCTGCTGCCTTGGAACTGCCAACCAACGACGCCACTGTAAAACGCAAAACCTCTCCAGAGGGAGGTGGGGTCTATGGAGCGCTTACGTTTGATCAAGCAGCAGGCTGCGCTTGATCCGCCGCCCGCCGGACTCCTGCATGCCACGCCAGTTCTTGAGCGGGTCGCTGATAAAGCGTTTGGTCGGGATGGTGGTGATGGTCTTGTCCCAGTTCTGCACCTTGACCGTGTGCAGGGCGATATCGATGACATCGCCGTCGGCGTTCAGCTGCGGCATCTCGATCCAGTCGCCGACGCGCACGATATGCTGGAGGAAATCTGCACGCTGGCGACCAGGGACAGCAGGGTGTCCTGAAAAATCAGCATCAGTACGGCGGCCATGGCCCCCAGGCCCGACAGCAGGATCAGCGGCGAGCGGTCGATCAGCGTGGCGATCATGAGGATTGCGGCGACGGCGAACAGGCCGATTTTCAGCACCTGCAGGTAGCCCTTGATCGGCCGCAAGTGCGCGTCATCGCGCAGGTTAATATCCAGCAGGAGGCTCAAGGCCAGCGCAACGATTAGCACGATAAAGGCGCTGCAGACATTACGTGTCACGCTGACCAGGCTTTCCGGAAGGCCGGGAACCAGCCCGATACCCGCGCTGACCAGCAGTGCCGGGACAATGTTGGCCAGGCGTTTGATCAGCTCGTTATCCAGGTTCTGTGCGTTACGCCCCAGGGCGGTGGCGTCGATCATGTGGCACACGGCGCGCACGAGTATCCGTTTAACCAGCCAGTTGCTTAGCCAGGCGCTCAGCAGGAGCAGGCTGGCGCTAATCAGGGTAAAAATCTCGGCGTGTTGTTGCAGCCAGTCAAGCCATGAGGCAAGCGCTTGCGGCATATCAAGCTCCCTAGTTCGGACGGTGAAGACGGGCGTTCAGCACGGGCCCCTCGATTGCGGACGGGCAGACCATAACAAAGCGGCGGCTGTGAACCCAGGCGCAATCCCTTCAGGGCTTGAAGGCACCGATAAAGATTGCCGGGTCGACTCGCGCATCGTTCAGGCTGACGTTCCAGTGCAAGTGCGGGCCGGTGGCGCGGCCGGTGGCGCCGACTTTGCCGAGTACGCCGCCGCGTGGCAGCTCATCGCCGACTTTCACGCCGATGGCTGAGAGGTGGCAGAACATGCTGATCAGGCCCTGGCCGTGATCGACAAACACCGTTTTGCCGTTAAAGAAATAGTCACCAGTCAGGATCACCTTGCCTGCGGCCGGGGCCTTGATCGGTGTGCCGCTATTGGCGGCGAAATCCAGGCCCGAGTGCGGATTGCGCTCCTCGCCATTGAAGAAGCGGCGCAGGCCGAAGGGGCTCGACAGCGGGCCGTTGACCGGCCTGTCGAACAGCAGGTTGCTCGGCTGGCGCGCACTGAACTGCTGGTAGGCACGGGTCTGCTCGGCCAGTTCGCGCTCGATGCGTGCAAGGTTCTTGGCGTTCGGATTGACCTGCTGCTGATTCTTGATCGTGATGCGCTGTTCGACGTAATGCTTGCTGCCGACCTGGAAGCCCAGTGTCTGGCTGCCGTTGACGCTGATCTGCTGGCTGCCGGGTTTCACGCTCAGTGGGATGCCGACAATGGCGATCCAGCGCTGCTGATCTTCATGGGTCACCAGCACTGGTTTGTTTTGATAACGAACCTCAGGCGCGCTGCTTGCTGGTCCCAGATCGACTACTGCCACGCCGCCCGGCACGGGTTTGTTGAGCAATCGGCTGATAAAGCCTTCGGCGTGGACGGGCAGGGCGAGGCAGAACAGGGTGAGCAGTGTGAACAGGCGCATTGAATATCCGTAGGGTGGATAACGCGAAGCGTATCCACCTGTATAAAAAGGTCAGTCGAGCAGCGACAGGGTAACCGGCTGCACATGGTTATCTTCGACCCGCACATCCAGCACCCCGGTGCCCAGGCGCGCCTTCAGCCGCTGGCCGGGGCGGGTGTCGACGGCATTGCGGATGGCGCGGCCGCGCTCATCCAGCAGGATGCTGTAACCACGACCGAGGGTCGCCAGTGGGCTGACCGCGTGCAGCGTCTGCACCTGGCTATGCAGTTGCAGGCGACGTGCTTTGAGACCTTCACGCATGCTGCGTTGCAGGCGTTCTGCCAGGGCCTGCAGGCGCTGATCCAGCAGCTTGAGGTTACGTTCCGGGTGCAGGCTGAGCAGGCGGGTTTGCAGATGGGTCAGGCGTTCGCGGCGACTAGTCAGCTGGCGCTCGAAGGCGCGCGTCAGGCGCATCTCCAGGTCATCCACGCGCTGAGCATGCTGGCGCAGGCGTTCGCCGGGGTGGCGCAAGCGCCGGCTCAGGCCCTCCAGGCGCATGTGCTCGCGCTCCAGGCGGTGTTGCATGCGCAGGTTCAGGCGGCGCTTGAGATTGTGCAGGCGCTGCACCAGCTCACTGCTGTCGGGGGCCAGCAGTTCGGCGGCGGCAGACGGCGTGGGCGCGCGCACGTCGGCGACAAAATCGGCGATGGATATATCGGTTTCATGGCCCACGGCGCTGACGATGGGCGTGATGCAGGCGGCAATGGCGCGGGCCACCGGCTCTTCGTTAAAGCACCAGAGGTCTTCCAGCGAGCCGCCGCCGCGAGCCAGGATCAGCGCGTCAAAGCCTTTTGCATCGGCAATGCCAAGGGCGCGAACAATCTGCGCAGTGGCTTCACTGCCCTGAACGGCGGTGGGGATCAGGGTCAGTTCGACCTGCGGAGCGCGGCGGCGGAATACACTGATAATGTCGCGGATCACCGCGCCAGTCGGCGAGCTGATAATGCCAATACGTTTCGGGTGCGCCGGCAGGGCGACTTTAGCCTCGGCGGCAAATAGCCCTTCGGCGTTAAGCTTTTCTTTCAGCGCCTCGAAGGCCAGGCGCAGCGCGCCATCGCCGGCCGGCTCGACGGCATCGAGAATCAGCTGATAATCGCCGCGGCCTTCGAACAGCGACACCTTGCCGCGCACCTTCACCGCCAGGCCGTCGCGCAGCGCCTGGCGCACCTTGGCGGCGTTCTGCCGGAACAGCGCGCAGCGCACCTGGGCCTGGTTATCCTTAAGGGTGAAATAGATATGCCCGGATGCCGGTTTGGCCAGGTTGGAGATTTCCCCCTCGACCCAGATACCGCCGAATACATCTTCCAGCAGTAGGCGTGCGCGGTTGTTCAGTTGGCTGACGCTAAGCACCTCGCGGTCGAGGTTCAGGCGTTGGAAAGGATCTTTGATCATGGCCGGCATAGTAAAGGCTTTGCCCGGTCGGCCATAGTGGATTGGCCTTGACCGGCGTTCTGTGGTCATTAAGCTGCGCGCCTTCAATGCAAACCGAGTTCCGATATGAGTGAGCAGCAGGCGATCATCGTTCCGCAGATTTCCAGCTTTCCCGGCCACGAGGCGCGGGCGCGGTTGATCGTGCGCTGGCTGGTCAAGCAGAACATCATCGAAGAACAGCTGACCACTTGCGGGCGTACCTTCAAACATATGGGCTACGGTATCGCCGAGGGCGCGCGGCGGGTGGTCGAACGGCCGGAGCTGTTGCCCTTTGGGCAGGCGGTGCATGGTCTGGAGATCATCTACAAACGCTGCATCTATACCCCAACTACGGATTTTCTTGAGGAAGCCGGTTGTCCTGAGTGCCGGCGCGAGGTGGGTGAAAGGTTGTTCGATAGCCTGGAAGACTGGATGCCGGGGCAGACCGATAACTTTATTTGCCCACTGTGTGGCCATGAAGATGACATCAACGGCTTTCTGTTTCTGCAGCCCTGCGGTTTTTCCAACCTGGGATTTATCTTCAATAACTGGGCGGATGCCGGTTTCAAGCCGGGTTTTCTCGACGAGTTTGCTGCGCGTTTGGGCTATCCGGTCTCGCTGATAAGAGTTGACTTGTGAGTCAGTTCGGCGACGTTGTCGACGCGCCTCTCAACGATCAGCGCGCCTAGTGGCCTGTCTGGTTAATCCAATAACTCATTCCGAATTACAGCCAGCTTTGCTCGATGCACGGAGCTGATAATCGACTCAGCCGTTTTGCTCCAGCGGAACGGCTTAGCCGAATGTTCGTTATGAGCCTCAATGAAGCGACGTATCGCCGCTCTCAGGTCAGCCACGCTGCTGAAGGCATCACGATAAAGCGCCCGTCTTTCCAGTTGCGCAAACCAGCCCTCCACGGCGTTCAGCCACGAGGCGCTGGTCGGTGTGAAGTGCAGCTTGAAACGGGGATGCTTCTCCAGCCATTCCCTGACGGCAGCGGTCTTGTGAGTCGAGCTGTTGTCCAGAATTACATGCAGGTCCAGCTCGGCGGGAGTGCTGCGGTCGATCTGTCGAAGGAACTCCAAAAACTCCTTGGCCCTGTGCCGCTGGGTGATACGGCCGATGACCTTACCCGTCAGGATGTCAAAGTCTGCGTACAGACTGGCCGTACCGTGGCGCTTATAGTCATGCGTCCGCCGCTCAATCTGCCCGGGCTTGAGCGGCAGCATGGGCTGTGTGCGGTCCAGCGCCTGGATCTGTGTTTTTTCGTCAACAGATAGCACCAGGGCGTTGTCGGGCGGATTCAAATAGAGCCCGACGACATCGACCACTTTGTCTGCAAAGTGCGGGTCGTTACTGATCTTGAAGGTTTTCAACCGGTGCGGCTTGAGGTCGGCAGCAGCCCACACCTGTGCGACCTGCCAGATGCTGACCCCAGCGTACTTGGCCATCAACCGTAGGCTCCAGTGGGTAGCTTCGCGCGGTACTCGCTGGGTCGTCAGCGTCAGGATTTCCTTGATCTTCGCTTCGTTGAGCTTGCGAGGCGCTCCACTGCGCCGCAGGTCACTCAGCCCCTCCAGACCGGTCTCCTGGTAGCGTTTACGCCATTTGAAGACCACTGGCGCAGAGACTTGCAGCTGCTCGCTGATCTCCTTGGGCGTGAGACCGTTGGCCAGCAGCAACAGAATTCTGGCCCGCTGGCCGATGCTCTGAGGCAGCGATCCCATGCGTAACCAGCCTTGCAGCATGTCGGCATCACTGGGACTCAAGAAGAATGGGGCTGCTGGCCGGGCCATATGGGAGCTCAATTCATGACGATAGAGCGCGCAGTATACTGGCCCGGCATTGGATTAACGAATTTTACAGACAGCCTCACTAGGCGATTGTTTGCATTGAGTGCAGGGGGGCGTCTGAGTATAATGGCGCGCTTCCAATTTTCCCGTCCGGGAGCCCCCGCCATGCTGCGTATCAGTCAAGAAGCTCTTACCTTCGACGACGTTCTACTTATTCCAGGTTATTCCGAAGTTCTGCCGAAGGATGTCAGCCTCAAAACGCGCCTGACCCGTGGCATCGAACTGAATATTCCGTTGCTCTCTGCTGCCATGGATACTGTGACTGAAGCCCGTCTGGCGATTGCCATGGCTCAGGAAGGCGGCATCGGTATCATCCACAAGAACATGACCGTCGAGCAGCAAGCTGCCGAAGTGCGCAAGGTCAAGCGCTACGAAGCGGGCGTGGTCAAGGACCCGATTACAATCGAAGCCGACGCTACCGTACGTGATCTGTTCGATCTGACCCGCATGCACAACATCTCCGGCGTACCGGTGCTGAGCGATGGCGACCTGGTCGGCATCGTTACCTCCCGTGACGTGCGTTTCGAGAACCGCCTGGACGCCACCGTGCGTGAAGTGATGACGCCGAAAGAGCGTCTGGTCACCGTCCCGGAAGGTGCCGACAAAGACGTGGTGCGCGAGCTGCTGCACAAGCACCGCATCGAGAAAGTCCTGATCGTCGACGATGCCTTCCGCTTGAAGGGCATGATGACCGTCAAGGACATCGAGAAAGCCAAGGCCTATCCGCTGGCCAGCAAGGACGACCAGGGTCGTCTGCGTGTTGGCGCGGCCGTCGGCACTGGTGCCGACACCGCTGACCGCGTCGCGGCACTGGCTAACGCCGGCGTTGACGTGATTATCGTCGACACCGCCCACGGTCACTCCAAAGGCGTGATCGACCGCGTGCGTTGGGTCAAGCAGAACTTCCCGGACGTGCAGGTGATCGGCGGCAACATCGCCACTGGCGAAGCCGCCAAGGCGTTGGCCGAGGCTGGCGCCGATGCAGTCAAGGTCGGTATCGGCCCTGGCTCGATCTGCACCACGCGCATCGTCGCGGGTGTTGGCGTGCCGCAAATCTCTGCCGTGGCCAACGTTGCTGCCGCTCTGGCTGGCACCGGTGTGCCGCTGATCGCCGATGGCGGTATCCGTTTCTCCGGTGACCTGTCCAAGGCCATCGTTGCCGGCGCGTCCTGCGTGATGATCGGTTCGATGCTCGCTGGCACTGAGGAGGCGCCAGGTGAGGTTGAGCTGTTCCAGGGCCGTTCCTACAAGGCCTATCGCGGCATGGGCTCGCTGGGCGCCATGGCCCAGGCGCAGGGCTCTTCGGATCGTTATTTCCAGGATTCCTCGGCCGGTGCTGAGAAGCTGGTGCCGGAAGGCATCGAAGGTCGCGTGCCTTATAAAGGCGCAATGGCAGCCATCGTGCATCAGCTGATGGGCGGCCTGCGTGCCTCCATGGGTTACACCGGTTGTGCAACGGTTGAAGAGATGCGCAGCAAGCCTGAGTTTGTGCGCATCACCGGCGCTGGCATGGCCGAATCCCATGTACACGATGTGCAGATCACCAAGGAAGCGCCGAATTATCGCGTCGGCTAAAAAATCGATTTGACGCTGCTGCGCTTGGCCATGCTGCGTTGAAAAGAAACTCGAAATGCTCATTGGCTACAGCCAACTCCGCTTTCTCGCTTCTTTTCGCGATCCCCATGGATGGGGTGAATGCAGCGAGCCCGAAGGAATCGGGCGCTGCCTTGCCTGACCTGCGCTCGCGACACGGCAAATCGATTTTTGGAAAAATTAGGAAAGCACGGGGCTGTTGCTGTTGAGAAAAACGGGCAGCCCCGAGTTATTTGTGAATTCCGCTACGAGAGACGGCCATGGCTCATCAAGACATCCACGCTCACCGCATCCTGATTCTGGATTTCGGCTCCCAGTACACCCAGCTGATCGCCCGCCGCGTACGCGAGATCGGCGTGTATTGCGAGTTGCACCCGTTCGACATGAGCGACGAGGATATCCGTGCCTTCGCCCCGCGCGGCATCATTCTCGCCGGTGGCCCGGAGTCGGTGCACGAAGCCGGCAGCCCACGCGCGCCGAAAGCCGTGTTCGACCTCGGCGTGCCGGTGTTCGGCATCTGCTACGGCATGCAGACCATGGCCGAGCAGCTGGGTGGCAAGGTTGAAGGTTCTGAGTTGCGTGAGTTCGGTTACGCCCGCGTGGATATCGTCGGCAAAGCCCGCCTGCTCAATGGCATCGAAGACCACGTCGATGACGACGGCGTGTTCGGCCTCGATGTGTGGATGAGCCACGGCGACAAAGTCACCGCCATGCCGGCCGGCTTCCATATTCTCGCCAGCACCCCGAGCTGCCCGATCGCCGCCATGGCCGACGACAGCCGCGGCTACTACGGCGTGCAGTTCCACCCGGAAGTGACCCACACCAAACAGGGCGGTCGCATCCTCTCGCGTTTCATTCTGGAAATCTGCGGCTGCGAAGCGCTGTGGACTGCCTCCAACATCGTTGAAGACGCCATCGCCAACGTGCGCGCCCAGGTTGGCAGCGCCAACGTACTGCTCGGTCTGTCCGGCGGTGTGGATTCCTCGGTGGTTGCGGCGCTGTTGCACAAGGCTATTGGCGATCAGCTGACCTGCGTATTTGTCGACAACGGCCTGCTGCGTCTGCACGAAGGCGAGCAGGTGATGGCCATGTTCGCCGAGAACATGGGCGTCAAGGTGATCCGTGCCAACGCCGAAGAGCAGTTCCTCGGCAATCTGGCCGGCGAAGCCGATCCGGAAAAGAAGCGCAAGATCATCGGTCGCACCTTTATCGACGTGTTCGATGCCGAATCCTGCAAGCTGGACAACATCAAGTTCCTCGCCCAGGGCACCATCTACCCGGACGTGATCGAGTCGGCTGGCGCGAAAAGCGGCAAGGCCCACGTGATCAAGTCGCACCACAACGTCGGGGGGCTGCCGGAAGAAATGAACCTGAAACTGGTCGAGCCACTGCGCGAACTGTTCAAGGATGAAGTGCGTCGCCTGGGTCTGGAGCTCGGCCTGCCGTACGACATGGTGTACCGTCACCCATTCCCGGGTCCGGGCCTGGGTGTGCGCATCCTCGGCGAAGTGAAGAAGGAATACGCCGACCTGCTGCGTCGTGCCGACCATATCTTTATTGAAGAGCTGCGCAAGGCCGACTGGTACCACAAGGTCAGCCAGGCCTTCGTGGTGTTCCAGCCAGTGAAGTCGGTGGGCGTGGTCGGCGACGGCCGTCGTTACGCCTGGGTTGTCGCCCTACGCGCGGTGGAAACCATCGACTTTATGACCGCACGTTGGGCGCACCTGCCTTACGAACTGCTGGAAACCGTCAGCGGCCGCATCATCAATGAAATCGAAGGCATCTCCCGCGTCACCTACGACGTGTCGAGCAAGCCGCCTGCGACCATCGAGTGGGAATAATGGACTAACGCAAAGGGCAGCTTAGGCTGCCCTTTGCGTATCTGCGCTTATGGTTATGCGTTTGCTCGATTAGTGCAGGGGCTCAAGGATCGATTGCTTCTACGGGGGCTTTGTCGTGCGGTCTAATCTCATTGAGTGGCATTCTTGCCCAGTGAGGAGATGACCATGACTGCTCATGTTGACTGGCGTCTGCACGGCGTCGGTGTTGATTTATGTAACTGCGCTTATGGCTGCCCCTGCCAATTCAATGCCCCGCCAACCAATGGCAACTGCGAGGCTGCAGTTGGCTTCCGTATCGAGCAAGGCCACTTCGCAGATGTGTCGTTAAACGACTGCATGTGGCCTGCACTTTTTCCTGGCCGGGAGCTATTCATGAGGGGCGCGGTCAGTGCCAGGCCTTTATCGATGAGCGTGCAAACGACGCGCAGCGCCACGCGCTACTGACCATCCTCTCCGGGCAGGAGCAGGAGTCAACGGCATTCTTTGCGATCTTTGCCAGCACGGTAGAAACCATGCATGAACCCCGCTTCGTGCCCGTACAGGTATTCACTGATCGCACGGCGCTGACGGCGAGTATCCAGGTGCCGGGTGCCATTGACGCCAAGGCCGTGCCAATTCGCAATCTCATGGATGGATCAGTGCATCGTGCGAGCATGGCCTTGCCAGATGGTTTCCAGTTTACTGATGCCGACTGCGTCAGCGGCACGTTCAGTACCACTGCGGCTGTGGCGATGAACTACAGCGAGGTGAATGCGCTGCTCTACGAGCTGCACACCGGGCCCAATGGCATCATTCGCGGCTAGGCCAGTCGATCGCGGCGCGCTGCTCTTCAGTAGCTGCATTTTGTTGCTGAGTGCAGCAGCCTGGTGGTGGCAGGTTGAGCAGGCGGCGGTGATGGCTGCCATGGGTGAGATGCAGATGCCGCTCACTGACTGGTTGGCACCCGCGGGGCTTTTTGCCCTGCTGATGTGGGTCGTGATGATGCAGGCCATGATGCTGCCGGCCGCTCTGCCAGTCTTCTTGCTCTATCGTCGTTGCCTGCAGCGTGATCGTCAGCGATTGGCAAAGTTGCTGCTGTTTACCGCTGTCTATGTGTTGTTGTGGAGCTTGTTTGCGCTGCTGATGACGGTGCTGCAGGGGGTGGGCGAGCAACTCGGTTGGCTTGACCCCATGGTGTTGCGCCTACCGCCATGGCTCGGATCGCTGACGCTGTTGTTGGCCGGGTTGTACCAGCTGAGCCAGACAAAGGCGGCTTGTCTGCAACATTGTCAGAGCCCGCTGGGTTTTCTCCAGCGCCATGTGCGGCCGGGGTTGTCGGGTGCCTGCTACCTTGGCCTGCATCATGGTCTTTATTGCTTGGGATGCTGCTGGGCGCTAATGCTGCTCCTGTTGGTGGTCGGTGCCATGAGCCTGTGGGGGATGGCGCTGCTGGCCCTGTTGGTATTGGCTGAGAAGTGGCTACCCTTGGGCGACGGCTGGCGCCGCTTGAGTGGCGTGTTACTGCTGCTGGGGGCGCTGCTGCAAGGTATTCGCGCTGCGGCCTGAGCAGTTGACTGCGACGACCAGGCGTTCGACTTGGCCCAGGCCTACCGCATAGAATGCGACTCTCTCTCGTTTAGCCCCTGGCCAGTTTGTTGGGGCTTAGGTTGCGTGCGGGCTCTGCAGGCTGAACATAGGTGGTTGATGAAGTTAACGCGCAGGCAGGTCCTCGCCAGTTTGGCCGGTCTAGGTGTCATCGGTATGGGAGGGGGCGTGCGCTACTGGCTGGGGCGCCCGGAAAATGTGGCGACCCACGACTATGAGCTGATCGCCGCGCCGCTGGATATCGAGCTGGTGCCGGGGTATCGCACGCCGGCCTGGGCGTATGGTGGTCAGGCGCCTGGTGTGGAGTTGCGCTGTCGTCAGGGCGAGCGCTTGCGTGTGCGCTTTATTAACAAGCTGGACGTGCCGACCACTATTCACTGGCACGGTATCCGTCTGCCGCTGGAGATGGACGGCGTGCCTTATGTGTCGCAGGCGCCGGTGCTACCGGGTGAGTACTTCGACTACAACTTCATCACCCCTGATGCCGGCAGCTTCTGGTACCACCCGCATGTCGCCAGCGGTGAGCAGCTGGGGCGCGGGTTGGTTGGCGCGCTGATCGTCGAAGAGCGCGAGCCGACGGGCTTTCGCCATGACCACGCGCTGAACTTGAAGAGCTGGCATATCGATGAGCAGGGTGCCTTTACCAACTTCAGTGTGCCACGCGAAGCGGCTCGCGGTGGTACGCCTGGGCGTCTGAGTACGGTCAATGGCAAACATGCGCCGACCCTGGATCTGCCTGCCGGGCAGGTGGTGCGTCTGCGCCTGATCAATCTGGATAACACCCTGACCTATCGCCTTAATCTGCCCGGCGCGGATGCGCGCATTTATGCGTTGGATGGCAACCCAGTCGAGCCACGGCCGCTGGGCAAGGAGTACTGGCTGGGACCGGGCATGCGTATCGAGTTGGGGTTGAGGGTGCCAGCGGCGGGTATAGAACTGTCGCTGCGTAACGGCCCATTGCGTTTGGCGACCCTGCGCGCGCAGCCAAATGTTGAGGGGGCGGGTGAGTGGCCGCCAGCGTTGCCGGCCAATCCGGTGGCCGAGCCTGATCTGGTTAATGCGCAAACCGTCAAATTCAACTTCGAGTGGGCCGGTGCGGTATCGGTCGGCCTGGACCAGGGCGCGGCGCACAGCTTCTGGCAGATCAATGGTCAGGCCTGGGATATCAATGACAAGACCTGCGCCGACCGGCCGATTGCTCGCCTGCAGTTGGGCAAGAGCTATATCTTCGAGCTGCGCAACCTCAGCCAGTATCAGCACCCGATCCACCTGCATGGCATGACCTTCAAGGTGCTGGCTTCGGATCGCAAGGTGATCATTCCGTATTTCACCGACACCTACCTGCTGGGCAAAAATGAGCGCGCACGCGTCGCGCTGGTCGCCGATAATCCCGGGGTGTGGATGTTCCACTGTCATGTGATCGACCATATGGAAACCGGTCTGATGGCATCAGTCGAGGTCGTTTAAGCGTGCGCCAACCCCTGATCATTGATCGCAGCCAGGATCAGCACTTTATGCACGAGGCCCTGGCCCTGGCCGCCGAAGGCGCTGACCTTGGTGAGGTGCCGGTCGGCGCAGTGCTGGTGCAGGATGGCCAGATTGTCGGGCGCGGCTTTAACTGCCCGATCTCCACCCATGACCCCAGCGCCCACGCCGAGATGGTGGCGATTCGCGCCGCCGCGCAAGCCGTGGATAACTACCGCCTGCCGGGCAGCACCCTGTATGTCACCTTGGAGCCGTGCAGCATGTGCGCTGGCCTGATTGTGCATGCGCGGGTGCAGCGCGTGGTATATGGCGCGACTGAACCCAAAGCCGGGGTGGCGATCAGTCGTGGGCAGTTCTTCGGCCAGGCGTTTCTCAATCACCGCGTGTTGATTGAGGGCGGGGTGTTGGCGGAGGAGTGTGGGGCGGTACTTAGCGCATTCTTCAAAGCGCGGCGCGAGCAACGCTAGAACCTGCGCAAAGTCTGCGCGCGTCGGCTCTGCTGCGTTAAAAACAGGCTCGGAATGCTCATGTACAGCTCGTACACTCCGCGTCCTCGCCTGTTTTCGCCTTGCATAGCTCTAGGGATGGTCTGAAGTAGCCATGTATTTCTGGCTGACTTCAGCCCCCGCCGATTTTGAAAGCGGCAAATCGATCAAAAACGATCAGATTACCCATTCATTTCTGTGTTTTTAGCCGCCGCGAGTAGCTCGCGGCAGCCATTTCCCGCATTACAGGCGCACCTCTCCTGCATTGGTCAGTAAATGTCGGCGTGCCATCCACAGGTTCGACAGCGCGAACAGCGTCACCAGTTGCGCCGTGTTCTTGGCCAAGCCACGGAAGCGTGTCTTTACATAACTGAACTGACGCTTGATCACCCGGAACGGGTGCTCAACCTTGGCGCGCACCTGGGCCTTGGCCTTCTCGATCTTGCGTTTGGCTTTGTACAGCGGGCTGCTCTTACCCAGCTTCTTATAGGTGCTGCGGCGGGCAGCAACCTGCCAGATCACCTCGCGCCCATCATGTTCGGGGCGCTTTTCGACGCCGGTATAACCCGCATCGGCGCACACCACGTTTTCCTCGCCGTGCAGCAACTTGTCGACCTGAGTGACATCCGCCACGTTGGCCGCCGTGCCTACCACGCTGTGTACCAGCCCCGACTCGTCATCCACGCCAATGTGCGCCTTCATGCCGAAGTAGTATTGGTTGCCCTTCTTGGCCTGGTGCATCTCTGGGTCGCGTTTGCCGTCCTTGTTCTTGGTCGAACTCGGCGCATTGATCAGCGTGGCATCGACGATGGTGCCTTGGCGCAACGACAGGCCACGGTCGCCAAGATAGCCATTGATGACGGCCAGGATGCCGGCAGCCAACTCATGTTTCTCCAGCAGACGACGGAAGTTGAGGATGGTGGTTTCGTCGGGGATACGTTCCAGACTCAGCCCGGCGAACTGCCGCAGGATAGTGGTCTCGTACAGCGCTTCTTCCATCGCCGGGTCGCTGTAGCCGAACCAGTTCTGCATCAGGTGCACACGTAGCATCGCCATCAGCGGATAGGCCGGCCGACCGCCTTCACCCTTGGGGTAATACGGTTCGATCAGTGCGATCAAACCCTTCCACGGCACCACCCGATCCATCTCGATCAGGAACAACTCTTTGCGGGTCTGCTTGCGTTTGCCGGCGTACTCGGCATCGGCGAAGGTCATTTGCTTCATCGGAAAACTCGGCGGGTGGCGTCCGGGCATTTTGCCAAAATCAGGAAGTCTTATTCAGAGTTTCCCTAGCTCGCGAGCCTTTGAGCAGGTTCTGTTAAAGCGGTGGGGTTTGCTCATTCGGCTGACGCTTGTCGATGCCTGGCACATGCTGATTGCTTTCAGCGATTTGCGAGCCTTCCAGCTGTGGCTGGGTTACCCAGCTAAGAATGTCGTAGTAGCGGCGGATGTTACGCACAAAGTGCACCGGCTCGCCGCCGCGGGCATAGCCATAACGGGTCTTGCTGTACCACTGCTTCTGCGACAGGCGCGGCAGAATCTTCTGCACATCCAGCCATTTGTTCGGATCCAGGCCTTCGGCTTCGGTGAGCTTGCGCGCATCTTCCAGATGGCCGCCGCCGATGTTGTAGGACGCCAACGCGAACCAGGTGCGATCCGGCTCCTGAATACTTTCCGGCAGCTGGTTCTTTACATAGACAATGTATTTCGCGCCGCCTTCGATGCTCTGCTTAGGGTTCAAACGGTCCGGCACGCCCATGGCTTGGGCAGTGCGCAGGGTCAGCATCATCAGTCCGCGTACGCCGGTTTTCGAGGTGGCGGTGGGTTGCCAGAGTGATTCCTGGTAACCCATGGCGGCGAGCAGGCGCCAGTCGACCTGATTGGCCTGGGCGGCTTCGCGAAAGTGTTTCTCGTAGCGCGGCAGGCGTTGCTGCAGGTGCTTGGCGAAGGTGTAGGCGCCGACATAACCGAGTACATCAACATGGCCGTAGTAGCGATCCTTAAGGCGCTGCAGGCTGCCGTTCTTGTGCGCGCGCTCGATAAAGGCATTCATCTCGTCAAGCAGGCTGCGGTCTTCACCAGGGGCGGTGGCCCAGGCCAGGTTTTGCGCATCGCCCAGATCAAAGGCCACGCGTACGTTGGAGAAGTACACCTGGTTCATCGCCAGCTCGTTGGAGTCCACCAGGGTCAGGTCGATCTGTCCTTCATCAACCATGCGCAGCAGGTCGACTACCTCGACGGCAGCGGATTCTTCGTAAGCCAGTTCCGGTAATTGCAGCTTGAGCGCGGCCAGCTGTTCGGCATGGCTGCTGCCTTTAAGTACCAGAATGCGTTTGCCAAGCAGATCATCCGGGCGGGTAGGGCGTTGCTGGCCGTTGCGGTAGATCACCTGGGGGGTGACTTCCAGGTAGGGTAGGGAGAAACGTGCGTGTTGCTGCCGTCCGTCGCTTTCTACCAAACCGGCGGCAGCGAGTACGGGGCCGTTGGGCTTGTTCAGGCTGGCGAACAGCTCGTCGAGGTTGTCGGCGGTTTCGATTTTCAGCTCAAGACCCAGATCGTCGGCAAAGCGCTTCACCAGCTCGTATTCGAAGCCGGTCTCGCCGTTACGGTCCTGGAAATAGGTGGCCGGGCTATTGCGGGTGATCACCCGCAGTACACCCTCCGCCTGAGCGCGCTCGAGTGTGCTGGGTTCTTCAGCACAGCCGCCGAGCAGCAGGAGGATTCCGATCACCGACAGCCAGCAGGCGCAGCGCACACGGAACGCAGATTGGGCAAACATTGGCGCAGTATACGCAAAGCATGGGGCGCGCCATATCTCGACAGCGGGTCGCTTCTCTGCTAGCGCAGTCGCTACGTTTGGCCCGCCTTCACGGGTGCCGTTGGCGGCGCTTTAGTCTAGAATGCACGGCCTCAAAGTACACCCCTTCCCAGAGGCTGTCCCCGATGTTGATCCTGCGCGGCGCTCCCGCCCTTTCTGCTTTCCGTCACGGCAAACTGCTTGAGCAAATGACCAGCAAGGTGCCTGCGGTCACCGGCTTGTATGCTGAGTTTGCGCATTTCGCCGAGGTTACCGGCGTACTAAGTGCCGACGAAGAGCAGGTATTGGCCCGTTTGCTGAAATACGGCCCGAGTGTGCCGGTGCAGGAGCCAAGAGGCCGCCTGTTCCTGACCATTCCGCGCTTTGGCACCATCTCGCCCTGGTCGAGCAAGGCCAGCGACATTGCTCGCAATTGCGGCCTGGCGAAGATTCAGCGCATCGAGCGCGGCCTGGCGTACTACGTCAGCGGCGAGCTGAGTGTCGCCGAGGCGCAGCAGGTTGCCGACGTACTGCATGACCGCATGACCCAGCTGGTGCTGGATAACCTTGAAAGCGCCGCTGCGCTGTTCAGCCACGCTCAGCCCAAGCCGCTGACTGCTGTGGACATCCTCGGTGCTGGTCGTGCTGCGCTGGAAAAGGCCAACGTTGAGCTGGGTCTGGCCCTGGCCGAAGACGAAATCGATTACCTGGTGACCAGCTTCAACGGTCTGGGGCGCAACCCCCACGACATCGAACTGATGATGTTCGCCCAGGCCAACTCCGAGCACTGCCGACACAAGATCTTCAATGCCAGCTGGGATATCGATGGTGAGAGCCAAGAGAAATCCCTGTTCGGCATGATCAAGAACACCTACCAGATGCACAACGAAGGCGTGTTGTCCGCTTATAAGGACAACGCCTCGGTGATCGTCGGCAGTGTCGCTGGTCGTTTCTTCCCGGACCCTGAGACTCGTCAGTACGGCGCGACCCAGGAGCCCGTGCATATCCTGATGAAGGTGGAAACCCACAACCACCCGACGGCTATCTCGCCGTTCTCCGGTGCGTCCACCGGTTCCGGCGGCGAGATTCGCGACGAAGGTGCTACCGGCCGCGGTGCCAAGCCGAAAGCGGGCCTCACTGGTTTCACCGTATCCAACCTGAACATCCCTGGTTTCGAGCAACCCTGGGAAGTGCCGTACGGCAAGCCCGAGCGCATTGTTACCGCGCTGGACATCATGATTGAAGGCCCGCTGGGTGGCGCGGCGTTCAACAACGAATTCGGCCGTCCGGCCCTGACCGGCTACTTCCGTACCTTCGAGCAGGCGATCCAGACCCCGCGCGGCGAAGAAGTGCGCGGTTACCACAAGCCGATCATGCTCGCCGGCGGTATGGGCAACATCCGTGCAGATCACGTGCAGAAGGGCGAGATCACCGTCGGCGCCAAGCTGATCGTGCTCGGCGGCCCAGCCATGCTGATCGGCCTGGGTGGTGGCGCCGCGTCGTCGGTCGCCACCGGTGCCAGTTCGGCTGACCTGGATTTCGCCTCGGTGCAGCGCGAGAACCCGGAAATGGAGCGCCGTTGCCAGGAAGTGATCGACCGTTGCTGGCAGCTGGGTGACAACAACCCCATCGCCTTTATTCATGACGTTGGCGCCGGCGGTATTTCCAACGCTTTCCCGGAGCTGGTCAACGACGGTGGCCGTGGCGGCCGTTTCGAGCTGCGTAATGTACCGAATGACGAGCCAGGCATGGCGCCGCACGAGATCTGGAGCAACGAGTCCCAGGAGCGTTACGTGCTGGCCGTCAGCGCCGTCGATTTCGAGCGGTTCAAGGCCATCTGTGAGCGCGAGCGTTGCCCGTTTGCCGTGGTCGGTGAGGCCACTGAAGAAGCCCACCTGACCGTGACTGACAGCCATTTCGCCAACACCCCGGTGGACATGCCGCTGGAAGTGCTGCTCGGCAAGCCGCCGCGCATGCACCGTTCGGCCGCCCGCGAAGCTGAGCTGGGCGATGATTTCGATGCCGGCACCCTGGCCATCGACGAAGCCGTAACCCGCGTGCTGCACCACCCGGTCGTGGCCAGCAAGAGCTTTCTGATCACCATCGGCGACCGTACCATTACCGGTCTGGTAGCTCGTGATCAGATGGTTGGCCCGTGGCAGGTGCCGGTGGCCGATTGCGCTGTGACTGCCACTAGCTTCGACGTGTACACCGGTGAAGCCATGGCCATGGGCGAGCGTACGCCGCTGGCGCTGCTGGATGCTGCGGCATCCGGGCGTATGGCGATTGGCGAGACCCTGACCAACCTGGCCGCATCGCGCATCGAGAAGATGTCCGATATCAAGCTGTCCGCCAACTGGATGGCCGCTGCTGGCCATCCGGGCGAAGACGCGCGTCTGTACGGCACCGTGAAAGCAGTCGGCATGGAGCTGTGCCCTGAGCTGGGTATCACCATTCCGGTGGGCAAGGACTCGATGTCGATGAAAACCCAATGGCGCGACGAAGGCGCGGACAAGAGCGTGACCTCGCCGCTGTCGTTGGTGGTGACCGGCTTTGCTCCGGTCAGCGATATCCGCAAGACCCTGACCCCGCAGCTGCGCATGGACAAGGGCGAAACCGACCTGATCCTGATCGACCTGGGTCGTGGGCAGAACCGCATGGGCGCCTCGATCCTGACTCAGGTGTACGGCAAGCTCGGCACCCAGGCGCCGGATGTGGATGACGCCGAAGACCTCAAGGCCTTCTTCGCAGTGATCCAGGGCCTGAATGCCGACGGCCATATCCTCGCTTACCACGACCGTTCCGACGGTGGCCTGATGGTAACTGCGCTGGAAATGGCTTTCGCCGGCCACTGCGGCTTGAACCTGTTCCTCGACGCCTTGGCCGATAGCAGCGCCGAGCTGGCCGCCGTATTGTTCAACGAAGAGCTGGGCGCGGTGATCCAGGTGCATCAGGACGCCACCCCGGAAGTGCTGGCGCAGTTCAGTGCCGCCGGTCTGGGCGACTGCGTGGCAGTGATCGGTCAGCCGGTCAACAGCGATGACGTGGCGATCAGCTTCAACGGTCGGCCGGTCTTCGGCGGCCAGCGCCGTCTGTTGCAGCGCCAGTGGGCGCAAACCAGCTACCAGATCCAGCGTCTGCGCGACAACGTGCAGTGCGCCGAGCAGGAGTTCGACGCCATCCTCGATGAGGAAAACCCAGGTTTGTCGGCCAAGCTCAGCTTCGACGTCAATCAGGACATCAGCGCGCCGTACATCCGCAAGGGTGTACGTCCGCAGATCGCCGTACTGCGTGAGCAGGGCGTCAACGGCCAGGTGGAAATGGCAGCGGCCTTCGATCGCGCCGGTTTCAACGCGATCGATGTGCATATGAGCGATATCCTCAGCGGTCGCGTCAGTCTTGAAGAGTTCAAGGGCCTGGTTGCCTGCGGCGGCTTCTCCTACGGCGATGTACTGGGTGCCGGTGAGGGCTGGGCCAAGTCGATCCTGTTCAACGCCCGTGCCCGTGATGGTTTCCAGGCGTTCTTCGAGCGCAAGGACAGCTTCGCCCTTGGCGTGTGCAACGGCTGCCAGATGATGAGCAACCTGCACGAGCTGATCCCTGGCACCGAGTTCTGGCCGCACTTCGTGCGCAACCGCTCGGAGCAGTTCGAGGCGCGCGTGGCCATGGTTCAGGTGCAGGAGTCGGCATCGATCTTCCTGCAAGGCATGGCCGGATCGCGTATGCCGATCGCCATCGCCCACGGCGAAGGGCATGCCGAGTTCGAGAACGAGGAGGCCCTGCTTGAGGCCGATCTGTCCGGCTGCGTGGCCATGCGCTTTATCGACAACCACGGCAAGGTCACCGAAACCTACCCGGCCAACCCCAACGGTTCGCCGCGTGGGATCACCGGTCTGACCAGCCGCGACGGCCGCGTGACCATCATGATGCCGCACCCGGAGCGGGTGTTCCGCGCCGTGCAGAACTCCTGGAAGCCGGATGACTGGCAGGAAGATGCAGGCTGGATGCGCATGTTCCGCAACGCCCGCGTGTGGGTGGATTGATCCGGTTGGTGCGGGCTTATGTCGAGTAAGCCTGCGCCGATTCTGCCTGAGGTGCGCCAGGTCAAACCTGGCGATACCTTGCTGTTGTGCCGCTGCGGACGTTCGTCCCGGCTTCCCGATTGTGTTTCCGTTTGCCCTGATGTGCTTGAGCTGCGGCCTGAGCGTGAGCAATTTCTGCTGCTTTGCCGTTGTGCACGCTCGCAACGTCTACCTTACTGTGATGGCAGTCATAACCTGCCGGTAAGCGGTTTAATGGCCCGTTGGCGGCGTTTCTGGCGCGGGTATAACTTGGCTGATTGAGCTAATGCGTTGAACACACAGCACATTGCCCGGTCATAGGGTGCAAGTGTGATGGGGTGCGCGAATACCCAATAAGGCAGAATGCCATTATTGTGTGGCATCATTATCGAGCTGTTTTTATCAGTCTTGCCGGCGGAGACTTCGATGTACAAGCTGTGTTTTTATCTTTATTTAAAAAAGTCTATATAAATCAATAATATAAACAAATTGCTACACAGCATTTCTACCCATATTTTCTACCCAAATCTGCCGGCTGGCGTCCTGCCTGAAACTGTCTAATCTCTCCCTAGCAACCACAAATCAAGGAGAGAACCGTGGGTAGACTGATGCTGACAAGGAAGGCAGACCAAGGGCTTCGGCTGACTATCAGGCCCGAGCATCTAGACAACATCAGCGACCTGATCCGCAAGGGCATCACCGTCACCATTTCCGAAGTCACCAGAGAAGGCAAAGTCAGGATTGCCATAGAAGCACCTGACAGCGTTCTAATCCTGCGTGACGAATTGGAGTTTCTGACCTAACCCCCCGCCGAGAAAACAGGGCGCTTGATACAAGGCGTGCTGGCCGCTGGGTCGCTGCTAATATCTGAGCTAATCAACGCCATGTGAACAGGGAAGTACGGCATGAACGAACAGATTTTTATACTCAATAGCCAGAAGAAGACCACCAACCACATTCTGCATCTGATCTTGAGCCTCATCACAATGGGCTTTTGGGTGATCGTCTAGGTGATCGTGGCGTTCAACAACAGCAACCACAACAAGCGCATTCAAGGCCAAATGAATCACGTGCTGAACTATAAAATTCAAGGCATGGATGACGTGCAGGCTTACCAGCACGTAAAAGCAGACAGAGAACGACACGACTCGATAAAGCGTAAGGCGTTGTTTGTCATTGGCGTGGTTGTGCTGGTCTGGTTGTACACTAAAACCCTGTAAGCCCCTGCTACAGCAAACCACCTACCCCCGTCTGAAAGGCTGCCTAAATGGTGGCCTTTGTTTTTCTATGTCTGGAAAATATCCGTTTGCATTCTGCTGATTACACTGGATATATAGCCGATGTGATAAGCAGGTACGTGCTCACCAGTAGCACGGCCCCACTACTGCTAGAAATATCGTCACTACATATACACAGCTAGGCATTGGTATGTATGTGCATAGCCTATATAAGCCTCTGTGAGCGCGTATAAGCGTGTTTAAGAGGTGTGACCATACTACCCTATAGGTTATGTATAGAGCGCTTGTTTAGAGGGGTATTTTGCTAAGTGACTCTCTATCTAGCAGGCAAAGAAAAGCCCCGCTGTTGAGGCGAGGCTGTATGTGTGTGGTGTATGTAGGTGGTGTGTATGGGTGTGCCTATACCTGCTGTGATGCCTTGATACGGTACACAGTGGCAACGCCGACGCCTGATAACTTAGCGACCTGATCCATAGTCAAGGTGGGGTTTGATAGGTGAGACAGAACAAGATTATGTTTGGCTGTGTTTTTCTTCTTTCCCGTAGGTTTCCACTCAGGGTCTGCAATACGCTTGTTCTCTAAACCCTGACGGATACGTTCTACACGCTTTTCCTGATCTAACCTTGCCATTGTGGCCATCAAATCAATCAGCATATTGTTGATTACCATCATCACCTGACCAGTGATCCCCTTATCAGTGACAAGTTGGTGAGAGGTGGGAAGGTCATCTACTACCAGACGTAACCCCTTCACCTTAATAGTACCCTTGAGAGATTCCCAGTCATCTTGAGATAGGCGAGATAACCTATCAACTGACTCACACAACAGAACATCTCCTTGCTCGGCTGACTCCAACAGACGGAATAGTTCAGGACGATCAAGTTTTGTACCGCTGACATTCTCTGCATACACACCAGCCACCTCTAACCCTGTCTTGGCTGCGAATGCCTGAAGAGTGGAAAGAGCGCGCAGAGAATCCTGATCCTTGGTCGATGCTCTCAGGTAAAGATGGGCTTTCATGGCTGGCTATCCTTTAGAGATTAATTTGATAGAGCAATGATAACCTATCATTAACCTTTTGAAAATAGGGAATGTGATAGTTGAGTTTGTAGATTCTCGCTCCTCTCATACAAGTAGAGATAAATGATAGGAGGCTGTAGTCAGGAAACTACGGGTTTAGGGTTATTGGGCATTGCACTGTGCGCTGACGTGGTAGCTGGCTACAGATTGCAGACTCAAGACGAACAATCCTTACACCTAGCTCTGTGTCTCTCTGCTCCAGGGTGAACAGCTGTTGCTGTTGGGAGGCTTGAGT
Organism: Pseudomonas anguilliseptica; assembly: GCF_900105355.1. Taxonomy (NCBI): domain Bacteria; kingdom Pseudomonadati; phylum Pseudomonadota; class Gammaproteobacteria; order Pseudomonadales; family Pseudomonadaceae; genus Pseudomonas; species Pseudomonas anguilliseptica. Next base: position 368,193 of record NZ_FNSC01000001.1, on the reverse strand, counting down.
CTTGAAGCTCTCGGTTATCAAGTTCTGCGTGTATCTGGCGTCATTGTTGACCATATAGAGTGAAATTATTAGAAGTGAAAGTGTAATAGCTGGAATGTATCTATTCAGTTGGTCTAGCATTTTGATAATAATTCTCGAATGAGTGATTGAAATTAAAAGACTTGTTGTAAAAAGTTGACGTGAGGGGCAACAAACGGCTTAACACCAGATACATAGAAGTCAGTGAATAAGCAGGTTGTAAGCTTGATGAAAAAGAAAGCCCCATATTTCAGAGGCTTATATTCGTGACTAAAGTGACGTTTTTAGCCACATTTGATACTGTTTATTCTGTCTGGGGGTAGTTCTGTAAGCTCTCTGTAATCGTGGCTTTGAAGCTGTCACGCCATACCCGCTTGCTGACTTCCACCATATTCTGTTCAGCCTCACCCGGATCAACACCATTAAATGTGTTGTTCACTGTAATGTTTGCTGTTGCGTTGTTGTTAGTGATGCGTTGAGCCATTCCCTCTCGGATGCCCTGTAGTGCGCTTTCTTTGCTATCCATTGGCAAGGGTCCAAGCTGAGGCTTGAAAGATTCAGACAGGGATTTAAAACGATCAACACCCGCTTGAGTGGCTGGGCCAATACCGGCGGCGGCAAAAACTGAGTGCAACACCTGATCTTTCCGATACGGTGCTGCCCCTATGTCTTATTCCGAACTCAGCGTTGAAGAGCGCGCCACTATTCAAATCGGTCATGCCCAAGGCTTTAGCCTGCGCAAGATTGCCCACCTGATCAACCGATCCCCCTCGACTATCAGTCGCGAGTTGCGCCGTAATCGAGAGGTCTGCGGTCGTTACTCGGCCCGTGCGGCGCAGCAGCAGATGAGAGCCCGGCGCCAAGTCTGCCGGCCCAAGCGAAAGCTGCTGCCCGGTAGTGAACGCTTCGAGTTGGTGACCCATATGCTGCGTGAGCGTTTGTCTCCCGAGCAGATTGCCGGCAAGCTGCGCAGCATGAACATACCCAGCCTCAGAGATGCCTACGTCTGTCGCGAGACGATCTATACCGCGATCTATGCCTTGCCGGTCGGCGAGCTGCGCAAGGAGCTGATTATCTGCCTGCGCCAAAGCAAGACGACGCGCAGGCCGCGCTCTGGCGGCGTGGATCGACGTGGCCAGCTCCCGGAGCTGGTCAGTATTCACGTGCGCCCGCCGGAGATTGAAGACCGCCTGATGCCGGGCCACTGGGAGGGCGACCTTATCAAGGGCAAGGCCAACGCCTCGTCGGTCGGCACCTTGGTAGAACGCACCAGTGGCTACCTGATGCTGATCAAGATGAACGATGCGACGGCGACCTCGGCGATGGAAGGTTTCAGCGCCGCACTCAATCGTATGCCGCTGGCGATGCGTAAGAGCATGACCTACGACCAGGGCCGGGAGATGGCGCGGCACGCCGAGATCACCCAGAGAACCGGCATAGCGATCTACTTCTGCGACCCACACAGCCCCTGGCAGCGCGGCAGCAACGAAAACATCAACGGCCTCATTCGCCAGTACCTGCCCAAGGGCACAGACTTGTCGGGACACAGCCAAGAACAGTTGGATGCCATTGCACTGCAACTGAATATGCGGCCGCGTAAGCGCTTCGACTTCAAGTGCCCGATCGAAGTCATGAGCGAAGTAATGCAAGAAGCCATGGCTATGCGGCATGATGCGCCAGCGTCAATTCAATAACCGTGTTGCACTCAGCTCCTGCAACCGCCACCTTTATCCCGATTAGCGAACATTCCATAGCGTTCTGTGCTCATTGGGCCTGCACCACCGCCTGATGTATCCCACCACGGACGATTGCCTGATGTTGCAGAAGCAATCTTTGGAATTGTTGGTGTGCCTAGGTCGCCTACGGTCTTAACGAATGGTGTAGAGGCTCTGAGCATACTGGCGCTGAAATTAAGAATGCTTGCACTCAAGTCATAGAACTGATTACGCATTGGCTTTAGGGCTTCGTATAGCTCCCCCTGAGCTTTCGTATAGTTACGCATACCGGGGATTACATCGTCTGACAGGGTACGGCCCATCTGCTCTTCTAGCTTCATATTCTCAAGCCGTGCCTGCTCGCCTAGCACTGTGTTGCTGTACTGCTGTACGTTCTTCATGTTGGATGCTGCGGCAAGCTTGAATGCCTGCTCCATCATGGTTGTAGTGATTTGTTTATTAGTCAGAGCTTTGTCGAATGCTTCACCGCCTTTCTTCCCTGTCTCTTTCTCAAACACTTGCATCAAATACTTCTTAAAGCTCGGGAGGGCGTCTGACAGCTGGAGCTGAAGCTCTTCCCGAGCCACGTATCCTTTCCCGTAGATTTGGCCGATAGCGTAGGCGGCTCGGCCTTGTTGCTCACCACTAGCACCTGTGCCTTTAGCAAAGAGGGACATATCTTTGTAAAGATCAAAACTCTTTTCTGTATTCAAACCCATAGCGTTCAGTGTTTTCATCATCTGAGCATAGGGAGTGATTAGTTCAGATGCTTTTGTGCCTGTACTATTTGCTAAGTCAAAGAAGCGTTTATTCTGTGCGTCTTTACCTGCTCGGGATGACTGGCCGCTGGCTACGTCCAACTGAGCACGCATGTTCTCTTTCAGGGCTTGGTCATTACCGAGAGCTACAGCGCCTTGCTGACCAGCAACAATACCGCCACCCACTACACCAGCAGCGCCCCCAGCTAATGCCCCAACACCTAAGCCAGCACCCATAGGAAGGCCAAAGCGGCTGATACCAGCCAAGCTATTCATGCCGGGGAGATTCATATGGGCAGGGTTGCCATAGTTCTGTATGGCTGCTGTCAGTCGTCCAGGGTGATAGGGGTTTGATCCGCCTGCACTGCCTTGAATTGTTCGAAGGTTTAGACGGTTGGCGTTTGTGGCCCGTTGAAAAATACCAGCAAGCTGTTTTTGTAACTTTGGCTCGTTAATCTCAAAGCGATCAATTTTGATGCTTAGAAGCTTACTAACACGATTGACTGATGTTTGAGCTTCTTTCTGTAGCTGCAATTTATTGAAAGAGGCTTTGAATTTTAAGGCGGGGAGTTTTAGATTCTTGAGGTTAAGGTTTAAATCTTTGGTCACTGACTTGTTGAATTTTGCAAAACGCTTTTCAAGATTAGACAGTGTTTTATCTACGTTGCGAACATCGTTCTTTTGAATCTGCAAACCGATGGATGCGAAAAATGACGCTATTTTCATATATTTATTCTCTGTTGTGAAAAGGGGGCTGTATTTCAAGCGTGTGCAAGCACACAGCCCCTATCTTTAGACTACTTGTTAGCTGGCTTGAAGCCTTTGGCGGAATCATCACTAACGAATAATGGCTTAGTCTTAGACTTCTCTACTTGCTCAAGTCCTGCTTTCACTCCCTCAACAAATGCCAAGGTTTCGGCAAATTTCTTGTCTGCTGCTTCTTGTTCTGCTGCGTATTCAGTTGGCTTGTGTTTAGCTTTGAGAATATCCATTACTTTAGACATATTATTTACTTCCTTGCAGTTGGTCTTGAATGTGTTTGGCTGCTGTAGCTGCTGCTTTGGCTTGAATCGCTGTTAGGCGGTCATCTTCTTTCTTACGTTCCTTGTTCAGCTCTTGTTCTACCAATTGCCGGGTGAGCAATTCCACCTGGGCGGCGTTGAATGCTTCAATCTCTTCTTTCAGTTTTTGTTCTACTTCCAAGTCACTCTTTTCAAGGATGGATTCAATTTCTCCTTTAGGCTTCCAGAAGCTAACCCCATAGTAGAAGCCACTATTTACAGCGGGATCATGTGGGTAAAGCTCTTTGCCTTCCTTTACTGACTGTTGGGTGTATTCAAGGGCTAAATCAAAGCCTTGGAAGCTGTGGCGGTCTGCACAGGGGTATACCCACTGATGGCCGTTATAAACACCCTCTAGAAGCTTCTGGCGGGCTTGTGCTTGAAGCTGGGCTAGTTGGCTGGCGTCCAGAGTGCGTGGGAGTTGTACGTGCTGCTTGTTCACTGCGTTCATTTTTGTTACCTCTTCTTTATTGAAAATGGGCTATGCACAGGATGCACAGGATGCACAGGATGCACAGGATGCACAGGATGCACAGGATGCACAAAGCCCGGACATTGATTCAGGATTGAATCAAATTCTGTTTTATTGATTGTTGGTTGTCTGAAAGCCTTATGGGAGTAGGCTTAAAGTGTGATGCTGTACATATTTGTATAACTACCTATTGATTAAGCATTGCACTTAAAATGGCAGCCAAGTTGGGGAGTGCGTAGGGCGATGAATGTAATCTTCCTCTACTTGAATGTTGTAGTCGCTGAAATCATAGTTCAGGTATTCACTACAGCTCAGGTCTTGCATGTACGTCTGTTTGAAGCTCTCTGCTTTTTCGTTATTGCTGATACGTGACAAAGTGGCAGTGTCCAGCATGCCGACAGTAGCAAATGCTTCTTTCACTTTCTGTGACAGGCTGTAGAACTGTTCAAGCTGTTGATTAAGGTCGTCGGCATCGGTGAACTGGTCATTAAAATCTGGCTTCATATGCTCGATTACAGACAGGCTATCTACGTGCAGATAACTGCGGATAGTGTTTGTAATCAGCGCTCTATCGACTTCTGCACCTTGTAGCGTAGAGAAGGCTGTGAATCCGATAAAATCACGTAGCTTATTAATTGCCTTACCTTGCTTTCTGGTTAGCGGTTTAAATGTCAAATAACTACGAAAGGTACGCTGTGCAACGTCTGCCAATCCTTGTTCCTGTTGCTGCACCATGCACTGAGTAAGAATGCGAACAGCAGCAGCTACAAAGAGATAATCATCTTTCTTTTCTGTGTTGTAGCTGGCGAAGCGTTCAAGCTCTTCAAGATAAACCGACAGAGAGCGGCGCGCTGTTAACTTAATGCTGATACAGACTTGTTTAACAAATCGGCCTCTAGCTGCATTAGGTTGCTTGTACTCATCTTGCGAAGATCAGACAAAGGAAGAGTATTATTATCAAGCTTGAATATGCGGTCAGCTATAACAAAACGGTTGGCCTTTCTGATGGGGTTGGCCTTGGCGTAGTCGGTGAGCTTGCTTCCCAAATATGTTTGAATCGTTGCAAAGACTTGCTTGTCTGAATCTTCCTTGGCGACTCGCCATTTTGGTAAGAGCTTGATGCTACGGATGCTTAAGCCGGCACCTTTATAATACTTTGTACCCTGTACTTGGTTAGGAAGACTCCCGCCAATAAAAAGGTTTTGATGGTGTAGAAGACCTACAGAGCCATTACCAGATACGGGGGATATATGGCAAAGGTGAAATTTACTTTGCTTCTTGTCTGAGTCCCAGCCGTAGCACTTATAACGGCGATTGTAGATTTCAAACAGTTTTTCTAAGTCTACGTCTTGCAAGACTTCTGCTGTGCCAGCTCTACGGCATTCCTGAGCAATCCATAACCAGTTGTCACTGTAAGGGATCTTCTCGATTCTTTTAGCTGCTGTCTTGTCACTGCGGGCTTTAGAACGGCAGGAAGGGCTGCAATAGTGCGTATTGCTGTAGCGGGTGGTAGGGTAGCTGGTGCTGCATACTGAACAAGTGTAGATGCGTTCAAGCTTCTTCTTGTTTGTGTTTGTCTCGATGTTGGGCATAAGTAATTGCCTCCTGGGAATGATGAGTGCTGATAAAGCTGATAAGTAGATTGTTGAGGTGTGTGGGATTATTTACCCCTGTCTCATCAAGTAGCTTGAGGAACTGTTCTTCTGCTTTTCCTGTAATGGCTAAGCGCATTTTGATAACTCCTTAAATTGTTGGAAGTCGCATGTTTAAAGGGCTGGAGTGAGTTAAATGTACAAGTTTTAATACTAGCCATTGTTCAGCTTTTCAAACTCTGCTTTGAGGTCTTCTGTAACCAACCAATCTTCAAGCAACGAGTTGAGTAGAGTGGAAAAGGTGGGTTTTGATGACTCCATAGCTTCATAGCGTTCTACAAGGGTTCGATTCATCCTAAGTCGTACCATCTTTAATAGGCATTCTTCACCGTTGGCAAGATAATCACTCATTCTGTTCAATCTCCTCAAAGTGTTTTGTGATGATGGTGTTTAGAATTTCACTAACACTGCTGCCAGTGGCCAAAGCTTCACGTTGTAAAAAGAACAGATTGTCCAATTGCAAAAGAACTGTCTGTTTTTCGTATTCGCGGTCATTCAGATACAACGTCTTTTTCATTGTCTGAGTTCTCTTTAATGTCTATAAGTTCATTGACGTAACCGGATAGCAATTCATTCACTAAAAAGCTAAGGTCATTGTTATGGCGGGTAAAGCTTTTTGGTAAATCCAATTGTTGAATAACATCTACATTCAGACGTAGTAGGAACGATTGGTATTGTTTGCGTGTACCATCTGGATAACGTCTACTCATTATTAAATCCTTATGAATTTAGGCCGTAAAAGGCCGTTAGCCTAATGTGGCTATGGTTGTATTGGTTTTGGGGTGATCGTTGAAAAGAGGGGGTAAAAACTTAACAAACAATTGTTTATTGATTGGCTTCTACTGTCTCTTCCTGCGTGTCTTTGTTAATGCTGTCTAGAAAGCTCTGTAATGCTTCCAGTGAAGCGTTGTCGTTGGTGCTATAGGCTGGGATGGCGAAGGTATCAATTAGCGCTCTACGCTTACGGAAGCGCCTTACGCGCTCTGTACTTCCTTTGGGCTGGTCTACGGTCTTACGTCCCATATTGTTGTTCCTCTGATTTTTGGTTGATTTTATGTTTAGGGTTGGGGTGTCGGCCTTCCTTTAACTCTGCACGACAGAAAGCATTAAATTCTTCTGGTGGCATGTCGGGGAAGAGTTTGTTTTTCAAGCGATGGTGTGGAACGTGGCAAGTGCTGTGAAGTATCGTGTGACTTCGCTTTGTCTCTATATCATGCCCGCAGAATAAACACGGGCGCAGGATGATGCGCATTAAGAACTCCTTAATGAGTTGGGTTTAGGTAAGTGTTTCTGAGAATTGGCAAACAAAAAGCTCAACACATATTCCAGCCCTTGTGCCTGAAATAACCCAAATAGGAATATGTGTGAGCCATAACAAAGCTTTGTACAAAGCTTTGGTTTAAAGTGCTGGTGCTGGAGAAGAAGGCCAGCAGTCAGCGGGGGTTGTCAGTGCTTTTGATGCAGTCGAGGTAAACCGCACACTGACATTTGCAAGAAATAGAACAATGAGAAGCAGCGATTTGGAGCGAGAGAACAGAGAACAACAAAACTCACCGGAGTGAGTTGGTATTAGCAGGGGAGGAGGTAGCTAATTCGGGTTGAGAGGTTTATATAAAAACTCTCATTTACTATTACCACTCTATCAGTAAAAGTGGATTTTTGTCAAGCTATTTATGAAGCCTTGTCAAGCTATTTTTGATTTATTTTTTAATCTAGTACGCTGAATGCTCTACAGTCCCCATGTTTACTGCTGTTGAGCAAATATGGTTACTTTATAAGTAATTACAGCGATCGAAACTTTAGATTGCCTGATAGCTATATTATACCATTTTTCTATCGATCAGTCAATCGTTATTTGTTTGGTTAATCAGTCTGCTCTAAAAATTAACAGGCTTTCGCTGATTACCGACAGCCAACAACAGCTTATGTGTACGACTCGGTATCGCTGTTGCTCTTTTCTTTTGATCTTCTTCATCTAACTGTCTATGCGGTGTGTCAGGCGTATCTGCGGTGGCTGCACCACTGCTGCGATCTGTGGTGTTTTCAAAAAGCGGTGAGAAGCAGTATAAAGCAACCGTTTTTTATGTCAAGATAAATCTTGCGTTTTGTGTAAAAACATGAATCTTTTCTTGAGGTCTTAGGGAAACTCTGAATAAGACTTCCTGATTTTGGCAAAATGCCCGGACGCCACCCGCCGAGTTTTCCGATGAAGCAAATGACCTTCGCCGATGCCGAGTACGCCGGCAAACGCAAGCAGACCCGCAAAGAGTTGTTCCTGATCGAGATGGATCGGGTGGTGCCGTGGAAGGGTTTGATCGCACTGATCGAACCGTATTACCCCAAGGGTGAAGGCGGTCGGCCGGCCTATCCGCTGATGGCGATGCTACGTGTGCACCTGATGCAGAACTGGTTCGGCTACAGCGACCCGGCGATGGAAGAAGCGCTGTACGAGACCACTATCCTGCGGCAGTTCGCCGGGCTGAGTCTGGAACGTATCCCCGACGAAACCACCATCCTCAACTTCCGTCGTCTGCTGGAGAAACATGAGTTGGCTGCCGGCATCCTGGCCGTCATCAATGGCTATCTTGGCGACCGTGGCCTGTCGTTGCGCCAAGGCACCATCGTCGATGCCACGCTGATCAATGCGCCGAGTTCGACCAAGAACAAGGACGGCAAACGCGACCCAGAGATGCACCAGGCCAAGAAGGGCAACCAATACTACTTCGGCATGAAGGCGCACATTGGCGTGGATGACGAGTCGGGGCTGGTACACAGCGTGGTAGGCACGGCGGCCAACGTGGCGGATGTCACTCAGGTCGACAAGTTGCTGCACGGCGAGGAAAACGTGGTGTGCGCCGATGCGGGTTATACCGGCGTCGAAAAGCGCCCCGAACATGATGGGCGCGAGGTGATCTGGCAGGTTGCTGCCCGCCGCAGCACCTATAAGAAGCTGGGTAAGAGCAGCCCGCTGTACAAAGCCAAACGCAAGATCGAGAAGGCCAAGGCCCAGGTGCGCGCCAAGGTTGAGCACCCGTTCCGGGTGATCAAGCGTCAGTTCAGTTATGTAAAGACACGCTTCCGTGGCTTGGCCAAGAACACGGCGCAACTGGTGACGCTGTTCGCGCTGTCGAACCTGTGGATGGCACGCCGACATTTACTGACCAATGCAGGAGAGGTGCGCCTGTAATGCGGGAAATGGCTGCCGCGAGCTACTCGCGGCGGCTAAAAACACAGAAATGAATGGGTAATCTGATCGTTTTTGATCGATTTGCCGCTTTCAAAATCGGCGGGGCTGAAGTCAGCCAGAAATACATGGCTACTTCAGACCATCCTTAGGTAAGCAGCCTTGTTTTAGCGTGCTAGGTGCTTAGGGCTATCTATGTACCCGTAAAGAGAGAAAACGCTTTATACGCTGCTGTAGGTAGCCAAACGATGGGTTTAAGGGCTACTGGCGTAGCTGGGTTGGTGCTGGGGTGTGATGGTGCTAATCCTGTTTACTAAACATAAAGGTTGCGACCAGGGCCTGATGGGTATGAAAGTCGGCGGCAAGCGCAAACTCTTTGTGCCGTCGCACCTGGGCTATGGCGAACGCCAGTTCGGCGCGCATATCAAACCGCACTCCAATCTGATCTTCGAGATTGAGTTGCTGGAAGTGCTGACGCGGGATGATTAGGCCATAGGGCGTCTTTCTGCGTTCAGATATTCGATCTCTAGGTAGAACCGCTGTTAGGTAGCGTAGGAATAGGCTCAATTCCCCACTCGACTCCGTCCAACTTAGCCAGTGTAGCCAGCGTGCGAGCTTGAAGCGCCTCCAGGCGTTCTTGGGGCAGGTGTCCCTTCACTAGCATTAATGCTGAACATTCCTTCAGTGAAGCGCACGGTGACTCCATCCACGGCCACGTTGTACTCGTCGCATCCATCACCTTCAGTAGGCGGTGGCGCGTCATCATCGATTCGATAGAGCTTGGCTAGCTCGACGAAGTTCGGGGCACCTTCGAACTTCCAATCGTGTGTGATACCGAGATGGGGATTCTCATGAGACCAAAGGGCTCGCCGCAGGTCCCGCAGGCGGTTAACTTTCCGATCAATGCGGCGGATTGACCATTGCTGCCAGTCGAGCGAGGTCAGCCGGGTCCAGCGTCCCGAGCGGACATCAAGCGACCAGCTATCGATGTTTTCAATCATCGAGCGGTTTTCACCAAGCCAGCAGGTGCCTCCTGTGACCACAACAGAATGGCCATCCTCGGAAAGCTCTGCGGTATGGCCGTGAATCCAACCAGGCGACTGGCCATCAGTGGCCACGCTCTCAATACACCAAGTGTCTAACGACAGACGATAAACAGGTGTGACGCCTGCGGTTCGGTCAGCGGGATAGCCAAGGCAGCCAATAATCAGAAGTGAGTTTCCGACCAGAGTGGCGGAGTGAAAGTCGGTGGCCGCGAAATGATCCCTTGAGTAGCCGCGTATATGGATAGTGCCGTCTGGATTGATGACGACCACATCGTTATAGATATAAAAGTCCGGGTCATAGTGGTCTTCATGCTCGCCACCGACATACACAACACGCCCGTCAGGCAGGGTGGTCTGTGACATCCCGAAACGATCAAAGCACCACATCGGCCCGGCTTCGTACGATGAAGGGCCTTTAAATATTTCGTTACCGCTATATGCCGAAAGCCGCGTATGCACGAGCCAATGCCACGCTGGGTTGTCCAGTGACTCTGGGCCGGACTGCACCTCGCGTGGGGAACGCCAGGCAGGAAAGTCGTCCCTGCTTAGGGTTGCCGGAGGTTGCATTTCAGACTCGTCTTCCGCCTTCTCGGTGCGCCTGTAGTTTTCGTTGTCAGACATGTGCACTGCTCTCGTCGTAGTCGGGTGCGATCATGCCCCTGCACGATTGAGAGTATTGGCCTTGAAATCGCGCTCAGGCGGCTGATGGAAGTTTGTTTGTACTGTCCGCTATGGAGGACCGCTTGGTCTCAAAGGCCAGGCTGCCGCGGGCTCCCATATTTCAGATTGTCGGGACGTTTATCTAGCCAATACTCAAACCCACTGATCATTGCGCTTACGCCGTACCCGCAGCATGGTCGGCAGAATCAGCCCCGCGAGCAGCCCAGCGCCGGCGATACCGCCACCGTAGGCCATATAGCGCATCAGTACCTGCTGGTTTTCCTCGCCCAGTTGCGCTTGCAGTGCGCGCAGTTCGGAGTTGGTCTGGCTTAGCTCACTGTCCAGCGTCGAGCGCGCGGTTTGCAGTTCGTCGATCAGGGTTTTGCGTGAGTTGAGGGTTTCCTGCATGCCTTGCACGCGGGTTTTCCAGGTGTCGTTGATGCCTGCCAGTTCGGCGCTCAGTTCGGCCACTTGCTGTTCCAACTGCGGCAGGCGCTCGGCCTGGCCGGGTACGCCTTGCAGGTCGCGGTTGGCGATCCATACCGCGCCGCCGGTTTCGCCGCTGCGTACATAGGTGTGCAGGCTGTCGCTGACCCAACGGTTGTTGCTGGCATTTTCTGCAGCGTGGGAGTTGCTGGCGCTTGCCAGCAGGCAGGCTGCAAGAACCAGCTTTTGCAGAGGGGGAAAGGGCGTGGCGTGATGACGGAGTAGGTGCATGGGGCAATCTTCACATGGCGATTAAACAAACCCTCAGGCGGGTGCGATAAGTGCTGGCCCGGCGCATGGCCGCAAGCTGTTGGGCGGTCGGGATGGTGCGGCGCGATGCAGCTGCGCGCTGGGCCAATGGCCATGCAATCCACCCGGCGGGCCGACAGCAGACAGACACTTAGCGAACGCGGGGAGTTCACTCGGCGGCGGGTTGCGGGATGGATGGTTGGTATTTATGCGCAGCTTACTGGGTGGTTCACAGCCTGGCTGGCTGCTTACTCTGAGGCTGGGTTCGTGGGCGCTGGAACAACAAACCCGGCACGTGGCCGGGTTTGTTGGGGGTGTCGCAGGGCTTACTTGATCTCGACGGCCAGGCTGTCGTGGATCTTTTTGTTCCAGATTGCTGGGCCGGTGATGTGCACCGACTCGCCCTTGGTGTCGACCGCCACGGTAACGGGCATGTCTTTCACGTCGAACTCGTAGATGGCTTCCATACCCAGTTCGGCGAAGGCCACCACGCGCGATTTCTTGATCGCCTGAGCCACCAGATAAGCAGCGCCGCCAACGGCCATCAGGTACACGGCCTTGTTGTCCTTGATCGCTTCGATGGCAATCGGGCCGCGCTCGGATTTACCGATCATGCCCAGCAAGCCAGTGCTTTCGAGGATCTGCCGGGTGAACTTGTCCATCCGTGTGGCTGTGGTCGGGCCAGCTGGGCCGACCACTTCTTCGCGCACCGGATCGACCGGGCCAACGTAATAGATAAAGCGGCCTTTGAGATCGACCGGCAGCTCTTCGCCCTTGTTCAGCATGTCGACCATGCGCTTATGCGCGGCGTCGCGGCCGGTGAGCATTTTGCCGTTGAGCAATACGGTTTCGCCCGGCTTCCAGCTCTGTACGTCTTCCGGCGTCAGGGTGTCGAGGTCAACGCGGCGGGCACTCGGGCCGGCTTCCCAGACGATTTCCGGGTAGGCGGACAGGTCCGGCGCTTCCAGTTCGGCCGGGCCGCTGCCGTCTAGCACGAAGTGGGCGTGACGGGTGGCGGCGCAGTTGGGGATCATGCACACCGGCAGACTGGCGGCGTGGGTCGGGTAATCCATGATCTTCACGTCGAGCACGGTGGTCAGGCCACCGAGGCCCTGGGCGCCGATGCCCAGCTGGTTGACCTTGTCGAATAGCTCCAGACGCATTTCTTCGATCTTGTTCTGCGGGCCACGGGCTTGCAGCTCATGGATGTCGATGTGCTCCATCAGCACTTCCTTGGCCATGACTGCGGCTTTCTCGGCGGTGCCGCCGATGCCGATGCCGAGCATGCCTGGCGGGCACCAGCCTGCGCCCATTTCCGGCACGGTCTTGAGTACCCAGTCGACGATGGAGTCGGACGGGTTGAGCATGGCCATCTTCGACTTGTTCTCGGAGCCGCCGCCTTTGGCTGCGACGTCCACTTCCACCTTGTCGCCGGGGACGATGGAGTAGTGGATCACCGCCGGGGTGTTGTCCTTGGTGTTCTTGCGCGCGCCAGCTGGGTCGGCAAGGATCGAAGCGCGCAGCACGTTCTCCGGCAGGTTGTAAGCGCGGCGTACGCCTTCGTTGATCATGTCGTCGACGCTCATGGTCGCGCCGGTCCATTGCACGTCCATGCCGACGCGGATAAATACGGTGACGATGCCGGTGTCCTGGCAGATCGGCCGGTGGCCGGTGGCGCACATGCGCGAGTTGATCAGGATCTGCGCCATGGAGTCGCGTGCGGCTGGCGACTCTTCCTTCAGGTAGGCCTCATGCATGGCCTGGATAAAGTCGACGGGGTGGTAGTAGGAGATGAACTGCAGGGCGTCGGCGACGCTCTGGATCAGGTCGTCTTGCTTGATCACGGTCATGCTTGGCGCTCCTTTTTCTAGGGGTAGGAGTAGGGCAGGAACTTCGAACAGCGCTGGGTCATGGCCCGGCGCAGGGCTATCAAGGTCAAAGGACAAGGCCAAAGCACAAGATAAAAAGGCGCGGCAGTATACCGCGCACGCCGTCAGGCGGACACCTGTGCCGCCCCAGACCATGGTCGCTGGTCGGCTGTTTGAGCCGACTAATGACGCGGCAGCGGCCTAGGCATTCGGTGATCACAGGGGTACAGTGGCGGCTAGATGCCAGCATGGGACGGAGCCCATAAACCCATGAGCCTAAGTAGCCAGCGGGTAACCCAGCGAACTCTGCAAAGCCTGCTGCTGAAGCGTTTCGGCATGGCAGTGGCCACCTATGCACTGACTGGGCTGTTGTGCTGGATCGGCGTATTTGCTGGGCTGTTTCATGCCTCTCTCCTAACCACTTTGACCATCACTGCCCTGGCCGCGCTTAGCCAGCTGGCGTTTCTCGGGCTGTTTCTGTCCCGCCTCAATCTGCGTTTGGCCGACCCCAGCCTGACTGAACCCCAGGTGCTGGTGGCGTTGGCCTGGCTGACCGTGCTGCTGTCGCTGTTCAGCGAAGGCCGCGGCAGCATGCTGGTGATCTATCTGCTGATTCTGCTGTTCGGCGTGTTTCAGTTGCCGCCGCGGGTCTTCGCCCGTTGCGCGCTGTTTGCCTTTTTCGGCTTTGCCGGCTTGAACCTGTATGAAGCCTATACCCTGCAGCTGAGCGAGCCGCGCGTGGCGTTGATGCAGGCGTGCGTACTGGCGGTGGTGCTGGTCTGGCTGTGCCTGTTTGCCAGTTACGCCCAGGCCATGCGCCAGCGGCGTTTTGCCCTGCAGGCGCATCAGGACACGCTGCGTGGCATGATGCGTCAGCTGGAAGACTTGGCCGCCACCGATGAATTGACCGGGCTGTGCAACCGTCGGCACTTTCTGCGTCTGGCCAGCCGCGAGTTGGAAGGGCTGCATCATGGGCGCCAGCATGGCCTGGCGTTGCTCGATCTGGATCATTTCAAGCGGATCAACGATATTCACGGCCACGCCGCAGGGGATCGGGTTCTGCAGACGTTCGCCGCCGTCGCCCGCGCCTGCTTGCGCGATGGTGATGTGGTAGCCCGCTACGGCGGTGAGGAATTTGTGTTGTTGTTGCCCAATACCGAAGCTGATCAGTTCACCGCCTGCTGCGAGCGTCTGCGTGAGGCCTTTAGCCGCGCCGAGCCGCTGGGCGTGAAGGTAGCCAGTCTGAGCGTGTCCATCGGCATGACCCTGCTGACCGTGCACGATGATCTCGACGAAGCCCTGCAACGTGCCGATCAGGCGCTGTACCAGGCCAAACGCGACGGGCGTAACCGTTGCGCGGCGACCTGGGAGGATGTGGATGCCTGAGTTACGGGCCGCTGATCGCTGCCTTGAGGTCGCCCCCGCCAGTAACCTGTTGGACAGCCTGCTGGCTGCCGGCATCGCCGTGACCTACAGCTGCCGCGCGGGCAGTTGCCATGCCTGCCTGGTGCGCTGTGTGGGCGGCGAGCTGTTTGATGCAAAGCCGGAAGCCCTGGACGCTGCGCGGCGTGAACAGGGTTGGTGCCTGGCTTGCCAGTGCCGGGTAGTCGAGGACGTGCAGATCGAAGTGTTCGACCCGCTGCGTGATGCGGCTCCAGCCGTTATTCACAGTTGCGACTGGCTCAGCAGCGATGTGTTGCGTCTGCGCCTGACCCCACAGCGGCCACTGCGCTACAGCGCCGGCCAGCACCTGCAACTCTGGACTGAGGACGGCATTGCCCGGCCCTATTCGCTGGCCAGTGTGCCGGGCGATGAACCTTGGTTGGAGTTCCATATCGACTGCCGTCATGGCGGCGCCTTTGCCAGCGCGGCGCGGGCGTTTCAGCCGGGCGATGGTCTGCGTCTGGGCGAGTTGCGTGGCGCGGCCTTGCACTATGACCCGGACTGGCAAGCCCGTCCGCTCTGGCTGATGGCCGCCGGAACCGGCCTGGCGCCGCTGTACGGGGTGCTGCGTGAGGCGCTACGCCAGGAGCATCAGGGTGCGATCCGGGTTATTCACCTGGCCCACGATGCATCAGCGCATTACCTGGCTGAGCCCTTGCAGGCGCTGGCGGCCAGCCATCCGCAGCTGCAGGTCGAGCTGCTTGTGGCGGCCGAGTTGCCGGCTGCTTTGGCCGAACTGCGCCTTGTTTCACGGCAAACCGTCGCCTTACTCTGCGGCCCCCCCGACAGCGTCGAAACCTTTGCGCGCCGCCTGTATCTGGCGGGTTTACCGCGTGGCCAGGTTTTTGCTGACGTTTTTTTGCCCCACGCGCGCTAGCCGTTCAGGTTTTCAGCGCGCAGGTGGCCTGCCGTGAGGATTGATGATGAGCGAGCACCTGCTGGTTGAGCGTGAGCAAGGCCTGCTGACCCTGCGCATGCACCGCCCCGACAAGAAGAATGCCCTGACCCGCGCCATGTACAGCGGCATGGCCGAAGTGCTGGTGCAGGCCGATCAGGATAAAAGCGTGCGCGCCGTGCTGATCACCGGCGGTGAGAGCTGCTTTACCAGCGGCAATGATGTCGCCGACTTTATCCAGGCACCGCCCACTGGCCTGGGCAGCGAAGTGTTCCAGTTTATGCTGGCGCTGTTCGAGTTCAGCAAGCCAGTGGTGGCCGCCGCCAGCGGCCCTGCAGTGGGCATCGGCACGACCATGCTGCTGC
Source organism: Pseudomonas anguilliseptica (assembly GCF_900105355.1). NCBI lineage: Bacteria > Pseudomonadati > Pseudomonadota > Gammaproteobacteria > Pseudomonadales > Pseudomonadaceae > Pseudomonas > Pseudomonas anguilliseptica. The sequence continues at coordinate 352,321 of NZ_FNSC01000001.1, read as the reverse complement.
ATTGCGATCTGGTGTATGTCAGCCGTGATGCCACGCTGAAGATGCCCTTCGTCAACCTTGGCCTGTGCCCCGAGTACGGATCCAGCCTGATTCTGCCGCGTTTGCTCGGCCACGCCCGTGCTGCCGAACTACTGTTGCTCGGGCAGAGCTTTACCGGTGAGCAGGCCGCAACCTGGGGCATCGCCAATCAGGCGCTGGATAGCGGTGAGGCAACCCTGGCCAAGGCCCGTGAAATGGCCCTGCGCTTTCAGCAACTGGCACCGGCAGCAGTGGCGGATAGCAAACGCCTGATGCGCGCACCGGACCGCGAGCAATTGCGCCGGGTAATCGAGGAGGAGGGGGCCTTGTTCGGCCAACGCCTGCGTTCGCCGGAAGCCATCGAGGCGTTGACAGCTTTTATGCAGCGGCGCACGCCGGACTTCAGCAAGTTCGTCTGATGCCCAGAGGCAAACAAAAAGGCCGCTCGATTGAGCGGCCTTTTGCGTGGCTTGCGGTTTATACCAAGGCTTCGCCGACATGCAGCAGCTTCATGGTGTTGGTGCCGCCGATGGTGTGGTAACTGTCGCCCTTGGTCAGGATCACCCAGTCACCGGCCTGCACCACGCCACGCTTGAGCAGCTCGTCCACTGCGGCCTGGCTGACTTGCGCCGGTTGCAGGGCGGCTGGGTCGAACGGCACGGTGTAGACGCCGCGGAACATGGCCGCACGGGCCTGGGTTTCGCGGTGCGGGGAGAAGGCGAAGATCGGCACCGAAGAACGGATGCGCGACATGATCAGCGGCGTGTAGCCACTTTCGGTCAGGGCGATGATCGCCTTGACGCCGGGGAAGTGGTTGGCCGTGTACATGGCTGCCAGGGCAATGCTTTCGTCGCAGCGCTCGAACTCGGTGCCCATGCGGTGGCTGGATTTCTTGCTGGTCGGGTGCTTTTCCGCGCCCAGGCAGATGCGTGCCATGGCCTGCACGGCTTCCAGCGGGTAGGCGCCGGCGGCGCTTTCTGCCGACAGCATCACCGCATCGGTGTAGTCGAGTACGGCGTTGGCCACGTCGGAGACTTCCGCGCGGGTTGGCATCGGATTCTGGATCATCGACTCCATCATCTGCGTGGCCGTGATCACCGCCTTGTTGTGGCGACGCGCGTGCAGAATGATTTTCTTCTGGATGCCGCACAGTTCGGCGTCGCCGATCTCCACGCCCAGGTCGCCACGAGCCACCATCACCGCATCACTGGCGCGGATCAGGCCGTCGAGGGTTTCGTCGTCAGCCACCGCTTCGGCGCGCTCGATCTTGGCCACCAGCCAGGCAGTGCCGCCGGCTTCGTCACGCAGCTTGCGCGCGTAGTGCATGTCATCGGCATCACGCGGGAAGGACACGGCCAGGTAATCCAACTGCATCTCGGCAGCCAGTTTGATGTCGGCTTTATCTTTCTCAGTCAGGGCTGGCGCAGTCAGGCCGCCGCCACGGCGGTTGATACCCTTATGGTCGGACAACGGGCCGCCGATGATCACTTCGCAGTGCAGGGCGTCTGCGGTTGCGGTTTCTACTCGCATCACCACACGGCCGTCGTCGAGCAACAACTCGTCACCAACGCCGCAATCCTTGACCAGATCCGGGTAGTCGATGCCGACGATGTCCTGGGTGCCGGCAGTCAGCGGATGGCTGGTGGAGAAGGTAAAGCGATCGCCAAGTTTGAGCTCGATGCGCTTGTTGGCGAATTTGGCGATGCGGATTTTCGGGCCTTGCAGGTCACCGAGCAGGGCAACGTGGCGACCGTGCTTGGCAGCCAGCTCACGCACCAGCTTGGCGCGTGCTTTGTGCTCATCGGGCGAGCCGTGGGAGAAATTCAGGCGGGCGACATCCAGGCCAGCGATGATCAGTTGCTCCAGAATTTCCGGCGCGTTGCTGGCTGGGCCGAGGGTGGCGACGATTTTGGTGCGGCGAAAGGTCATGCACAGACTCCTGAGTGGCAGCTGAGCACGAGGCTACTATGCCGCAACCCTGTAGTCATTGTTCCTCTGCACTACCAGAACCTCTATACGATCTGCTGCGCGTCGGCCCTGCGGCGTTAAAAACAGGCTCGGCAAGCCACTAGGGGCTAACGCGCTTTAGCGCGACCCGCAGGGCGAGCGAAGCGAGTAATGCTCATGTACAACAGTACACTCCGCCTCCTCGCCGTTTTGACCAGCCGAAGGCTGTTACTACGTAGCGCCTTGCAGGTCTCTAGCTCGCTAGATCGTAAACAGGTTCTTAGCGATTAAGTGCCTGATCCAGATGGCGGGCGGTCTTGGTATTCAGGTTGCTATTGGGAAACTGCACCAGTAGACGACGCAGGTAGGTGATGGCCTTGTCGCGGCTGGCCCGTGGGTTATCCGGGGCCAGGTACATCAGGCCGAGCTGGTACAGGGCCTTTTCCTTGATGTCGGCGGGGATGCCTGGATCGCTCAAGGCGAGCAGGTACAGTTCTTCAGCTTCATTGACACGGTTTTTCAGCACGGCGCGGCGCGACAGCAGGGTCATGTCCGTATCGAGGCTGGGCTTGTACAGGTCAAATTGCTGGTTGGGTTTCCAGTGCGCCAGTAGTTCGCGTGAGGTCTTGTGCACGGGCTCGTCTGCGCGTTCGCGGATCATCACAATCCGCGCCTCGGCTCGTTCGGCAGCGCGGCTGGCGGGGAACTGGTTGAGCACCTGATAGAAATAGTTGAGCGCCTTGTTGTCATCGCGCTGCTCGTTGAAACGGTTCATATAGAGCAGGCCGATCTGATAAAGCGAGATGGCGCGCACCTCATCGCTGAGCTTCTCGTCACGGTAACCGGTGAGGTACAGCTGCTCGGCCTGTTCACTCTTGGCATCGCGGATGGCCTGGGCGCTGTAGGTCAGCAGGTCGCCTTCATCCTCGATGGCGGCGAGCATCCTGTTGTTCTTCAGGGTTTTGTATTCGACCACTTCGTTGGTGGTGATCTGCGCAATAAACAGTGGTGTGGTGGGCGAGCAGGCGCTCAAGAGGGAGGTACACAATAGCACTAGCAGGCGAGAGGAAGACGACATGACAACTCCTGGGCGCAATGGCCGTTGCGCGCCAGTCTAGTCAGGCGTGTAGGCCGCGGCCAAGTGGCTGGCGGCATTACCCATCAGAGGATATGTTGCTGCAGAATTTCCCCGGGCAGTCGATACACTGCTCATCGGAGGAGAGGCTTATGCGCATACTGTTTATTGTTCTGCTGGTGGTGGGTTTAGCGGGGTGCAACCGTTACTCGTTTGATCACCACCTCAATAGTGCCTACCAGGCCTACGACCGCGGTGAGTGCGAGGCGGCCATCCTGTCGCTGTCCAAGGCCGAGCGTAACAGCCGCTCGCGGCGCTATATGCAGCCGGAAATCTCCCTGCTGCGCGGCCAGTGTCTGGAGCGTCAGGCGCTGTTTGTCGATGCCATGCAGACCTACCAGTTTATCGTCACCCACTACCCGGCCAGTGAGTACGCCTATCGGGCCCGCGCGCGTATGGACACCCTGCGTCAGTTGGGGCATGACGGCGTCGATGTGGCCGTCAAAGTCAATCCGGTCAAGCCCTGACCGCTGGTCGTCACAGGCCATAAAAGGCTACTCTCGGCAGTAAGCTGAGACTTTACGGGAGGGAATCCATGCGCGTCTTGTTGTGCCTGTTGTTATTGCCGGGGTTGGCGGCTGCGGAAATCTATCGTTGGACCGATGCCAATGGCCAGGTGCATTTCGGTCAGCGGCCTTCGGCGGCAGGGGCTCAGCAGATTGAGGTCAAGCCGCAGGTGGTCGAACGTGACCAACTGACTCGTGAGCGTGAAGAGCGTGCCAGTCGTTTCTATGACGCGCGTCGCGAGGAGCAGGCGCAGGCGTCTGCGTTGGCTGCGGAAAACCAGGCCAAGCGCGCCGAGGAGTGTCGCGAGATGCGCAAGAAACTGGCCTCGATTCCCGAAGGGCGCAGCTATTACCGCACCGAAGCGGATGGTCAACGCAGTTATTACAGTGATGAACATGTCGATACCGCTCGTCAGCAGCTGCAGAGCCGGGTGTCTGAACGCTGTTCCTGAAACTGGTTTAAGCGCAGTAGTGAGGCCATACTCAATGGCCGTCTATAGCGATTTGCCACTATGCCAAAGCATATCCAGCGGAGTATCGAACGCCATCAGTTGCCCTACTACCTGAAGGTGTTCAATCGCATCACCGACAAGCCCATGGGCTATATCGGTAACGTCTCCGTGGACGGCCTGATGCTGATCAGCCAGCTGCCCCTGCTAGTGGGCGCGCGTTTTGATATGCGCCTGAAGATCCCCGGGCACGATGCGCCGCACTACATCGATTTCTCTGCTACCTGCCAATGGTCCCGCGAGGATGTCACCCCAGGCTGCTATGACTCAGGTTTTGCCCTGGTAGCCCCGCCGGGCGACTATGTCGAGATGGTCGATGCCCTGCGCCATTACTTCAGCTTCCGGTCAATGGCTGCCTCGGCCTGAACACGCGGTGGACTGATTGCTGAGGACATAAAAAACCGCCCCGAGAGGCGGTTTTTTATTGCCTGCTATCCCTGGCGGCCGTCGCTGGCGCGACGTTAAAAATTGCTCCCTGCAATTTTTTATTTTCAGGCGGTTTAGGCGCTGACGGTTTGTTCCAGCTGCAGCAACGCGTCGGAGCGCGACTGCACTTCGCGGTAGCGCTCGGCATCGCTGGCGAGCACTGCACCCATGGCTGGGAAGATCTCGTTCAGCTTGCTGCTCCACTGCTCTGATTTTACCTGCGCGCCGAAGCAGCGCTGGATCAGGTCGAGCATGATCGAGACCGTCACCGAAGCACCTGGCGATGCACCGAGCAGGGCGGCGATGGAGCCGTCCTGGGCAGCCACCAGTTCGGTACCGAACTGCAGGATGCCGCCATTCTTCGCGTCCTTCTTGATGATCTGCACACGTTGGCCAGCCATCTCCAGGCGCCAGTCTTCGGCTTTGGCCTCTGGGTAGAAACCGCGCAGCGTTTCCAGGCGTTGCTCTTCGGACTGCAGCACTTCCTTGACCAGGTAGCGGGTCAGGTCGAAGTTGTCGCGCGCCACTGCCAGCATCGGGCCGATGTTGTTCGGGCGTACCGAAAGTGGCAGGTCGAGGAAAGAGCCGTGACGCAGGAACTTGGTCGAGAAGCCGGCGTAAGGGCCGAACAGCAGCGAGGTCTTGCCATCCACAACGCGGGTGTCCAAGTGCGGTACCGACATCGGCGGCGAGCCGACTGCGGCCTGGCTGTAGACCTTGGCCTGGTGCTGTTTGACCACTTCCGGGTTGTCGCAACGCAGCCACTGGCCGCTGACCGGGAAGCCGCCAAAGCCTTTGCCTTCCGGAATGCCGGACATCTGCAGCAGCGGCAGGGCAGCGCCGCCGGCGCCGAGGAAGACGAACTTGGCCTGAATTTCACGGCTGCGGCCGTTCTGCTGGTCCTTGACGCTGACGCGCCAGCCATCGGTATTGCGCTTGAGGCCGACAACCTTCTGGCTGCAGGTCACTTTGGCGTCTGCCTGCTGGCCGAGGTGGTCGAGCAGGTGCTTGGTCAGGGTGCCGAAGTTGACGTCGGTACCGGCCATGACGCGGGTGGCGGCAATCGGCTCGTTCGGGTCGCGCCCCGGCAGCATCAGCGGCATCCATTCGGCCATGGTGGCGCGGTCTTCGGTGTATTCCATCTCGGCGAAGGCGTGGTGCGCGGTCAGCGCTTCGAAGCGCTTCTTCAGGTAGTCGATACCTTTCTGGCCGCGAACGAAGCTCAGGTGTGGAACCGGGTTGATAAACGACTTGGGCGAACCGAAGCGGCCTTTCTCGACCAGGTAGGCCCAGAACTGCTTGGATTCTTCGAACTGGGTGTTGATGGTCACCGATTTCTTGATGTCGATCGAACCGTCCGCCGACTCCGGCGTGTAGTTCAGCTCGCACAGGCCCGCGTGGCCGGTGCCCGCGTTGTTCCAAGGGTTGGAGCTTTCGATCGCTCCGGAGGCCATCATTTCAAGCACTTCCAGCTTGATCGCCGGGTCGAGCTCTTTCAGCAGCACGGCCAGGGTCGCACTCATGATGCCGGCACCAACCAGCACCACATCCATTGTTTCGTAATCGTTTTGCGCCATTACCACTTCTCCGCAAACCAGCACTCAATAGACGTTAGTCAGCTTATGTATGCACACAGCCAATCAGCAGTCGGCGAGACGCTCAGGGTTGAAGGAAGCAGGCTTCTGGGGGCAGATGCCAACCGCGAGATCGTTCATTTTCGCCACACTCTTGTGAAGTTTTCCAAACCGTTTTTTCACGCTCTTTTGGAGTCGTGAACCTCAAAATACGTCTGCCTGGGCCGACTTTTCCACGATATGAAGCAACCACTGCAGCGACTGCAGCGACTGCATGGCATTTCACAGTGGGAAAAAGCGGCTGCCGGAAGGCAGCGCGAAGTGGGCGACTCTCTGGGGCGCGGCCGATGAATGGTGCATCAGCGTGACGGCAGGGCCCGAACAGGAGGCGTCCTTATAATCGGGGCGCGATTATAAGGGCAAAGCAGGAAAATTGATCGCCTGGCGTGACTTTTCTTCTTCCGCTGGTCAGGCTGCCAGCGTTTGTTGCAAGCGCAGGCATGGCGTGACCTGCATGGTTCTGACGCCGGCTGGCAGCGGTCGATTGAGCCAGCTCAGGCAGCTGTGTCGCACCTCAATCCAGCCGGAGCCTTGTGGCACCTGGGCTGACTGGCGCAGGGCGCGGCAAGTGCCTTGCGCATCGACCAGGGCAAATGAGCGCATCGGGCGGCGTGGGGCGAGCAGGTTGCGCAGTGAGAACATGGCGGATCACTCACAAACATAGAAGACTAAAGTCTTATGCCTGATGCGCATGACAAGGGCGTTACGGGAACGCTGTGAGCGTGATAAGCGTCCTAGCAAGCAGCGCTGTCAGGCATTTCCCGCGCTGGTTATACTGCGCGCCACTTCACCCCCTTATTTATGGAGAGTTGAGCATGCTGCATCGTCTGCTGTTTGGTCTGGTGGCTGTTGCCAGCCTTACTCTGGTGGGTTGCGCCCACAGCCCGCAACAACTCAGCCCACAACCCAAACTCAATAGCCCGCTGACTGCTGTTGGTCAGGGCCAGCCGGTGGTGGTGCGGGTGGCCGATGGTCGTCCTTCGCCTGTGCTGGGTACCCGTGGTGGTCTTTACCCGGAAACCAGCGCCATCAGCGTGACCGGCCAGGACATCCTGCCCAAGCTGCAAGCTCAGGCTGAAGCGGCTGTACGTCTGCTCGGCTTTACCCCAAGCGCCAATGCCTACAACGCGCCACAGCTGACCCTGACCCTGGCCGAACTGAAGTACCAGTCGCCGAAAGAAGGCCTGTACGTGACCGAAGCGGACATGACCGCCACCTTCCGCGTGGATGTGCAAAACAGCAGCCGTCGCTACAGCGGTCGTTATGGCGCGTCGCTGAACCAGCGCTTCGGTATGGCGCCGAATCAGGCGACCAATACCAAGCTGATCAGCGATGTGTTGAGCGATGCCCTGACTCGTGCCTTCAAGGACCCGACCATCGGCCAGATGCTCGCGCAGTAAAGCTTGCAGCGGTAATGAAAAAGCCCGGATTATTCCGGGCTTTTTTACACCTGCGTTTTGCGGCCTTTCAGGCAGCCTCGCTGTAGAACTCGGGCAAGCTCATGCCGGTGCGTGCGTCTATGTCGGGCAGGGCGTAATGCTCATGGCCGCCCATGGCGCAGTAGACCAGCCAGTGGTCGTCCTGCACATTGAAAGACAGTCCGTCGATGACGGCTTCCACGTCATCCAGCGAATCGATCAGGTAGTCACGGTCTTGCGGTTGCGCGTGCAGCATGGTGCGTTCCTCCATGGATGTTTAAAACCTGTCACCGTCCTCGAAGCCTTTTGGCTAAGGCGTTGGGACGAGTGTTAGACCATAGCTCAGGAAGATGACAGTGTTTAGACCGCTTGGTCATAGCGACTGCGATTCGTCGGAATCGAACCGCGAGTACGGCAACCTTCGGTAGACTCCGCGGCCGTATTTGGACTGCCCGATGCTGCATCGGGTGTGTTGCTAACTAGGCGTGCCGTTGAGCGCATGCCTTATAGACGTAGTCGAGGTTGAGCATGTCGTTGCAAGCGCTCTGGTTGCTGATCGAAGGTCAGCCTGGGCAGTGGCTGAATGGGCTGGCGCTGTTTTTCGCCCTGGCGGGTGCCTGGCTGCTACTGGCTACCCGTCTGCGCGAGCAGCGTGCGCAGGCCCGCTTGCTGGCGGGCAATCAGTTGAATGAACTGGCGGATGAGGCCTATGCCTTTGATGAGCCGACACTGCGCCTGAATCAGTTTTTTTATCGCTTTGGTTATGTCTGTCTGGGGTCGTCATTGCTGCTGTCCTGGCTTAGCACACAGCTGTAACTTGGTTTCTCAGGCAATAAAAAACGGCAGCCATTGGCTGCCGTTTTTTCTGGCTGCGATTTGCCTACAGCGGCAGACCAGCCTTGATCCGGTACTGATTACGTACCGGATTGGCGTATTGCAGGATCAGGTAGGGCTGCTGCTCGCTCGGGCAGTTGGCTAGCCGCCGCTGCCACTCGTTCTTGGCTGCGCTGAGCTCTGCTGCTGGGAATAGCTCAGCAGCGTTAGGCACGGCCAGTTCTGGGTCGCGATCTGCCCACATGGCATAGGCCAGGTAATGCACGGGAAACAGCCGATAACCGCTGAGAATCTGCCGATCCATTTCCGCCGCCAGCAGCTTGCTGTCTTCCAGGCCCTGGCTGACTGGCGCACCGAAGTGCACATGCACGCGGCCTTTGTAGCCTGTAATGCCGAGGGCAATACTCTGGTCATCCTCGCCCGCCGCCTTGGTGTAGTTGCCAGTGCTGGCGCGGATAAACAGCTCGCGGGCCTTGGCCTGGTCGCAGGGGTCGTACTCGTAGCTGATCGATACCGGCGTCAGGCGCAGGGCATTGATCACTTCGGCGAACGGCTCATCCTTACGACTCATATGGAACATCTTGAGGATCGCCGAATCGGTGCGGTCATCACCATCCTTGGCGCGGCCTTCGGCCTGGGCGATCCAGATCGACTCGCCGTCGTTGCGGATCGAGTGATTGATATAGGCCGAGAGCAATTGGTAAGCCGCCAGCTTCTCGCGCCGTCCGCTGATCGAGCGGTGCACGATAAAGCTCTTGTTCAGGCGCATCAGGTCGCTGACGAAGGGCTTCTGCAGCAGGTTGTCGCCGATGGCGATACGCGGTGTAGGCAGGCCCGCGTGGTACACCGCGTAATTGACGAACGCCGGATCCATGACTATATCGCGGTGGTTGGCGAGGAACAGATAAGCCTTGCCGGCCTGCAGGTGCTCGATGCCGGAATAGCTCACGCCATCGGTGGCCTGCTCAATGGTGCGGTCGACATAACTCTCGATGCGCGCCTGCAATTGCGCCACCGAGTTCACGTCACGAAACTCAAGACGTAGGCGATAGGCTATAAGTGGTTTAAGCAGCCAGCCTAAAGGTGCCGCAAGGCGCGGGAAGCGAAACTGGGTGAGGATGCCAAGGAACGCATCGTCGGCCAGCAGGCGCGCCAGCACGGCAGGGACTTCGGCGTCGGCGTAAGGTCGGATGGCATCGAATTCGCCCATCATGCTCTCTTGTTGTGGTTGGCTGTGGAGATGCTTATTGCACCGGTCGTCACGCGTAGTAATGGCTCGTGCGCGACTGCAGGGCCAGCTATAGACCGGTGATTATAACGCCAAGTCACAAGGAGGCAGCGATGCTGGAAAGCCAGGACTACCAATGTCCCTACTGTGGCGAGCAGGTAGAGGCGCTGCTTGACCTTTCTGCCGGCGATCAGCAGTACATCGAAGACTGTCCGGTGTGTTGCCGGCCCATCGTGTTTTCGCTGCAGACCGATGGTGAGGACTGGAGCCTGGATGTGCGCGGAGAGAATGACTGATGCAGCGAATCTATGAGCCGCAGGATCTGATGGAAGGCGAGCTGCTGCTGGGTATGCTGGCCAGTGAAGGGATCGAGGCCTATCTCACTGGGCAGCACCTGGCTGGTGCGGTGGGTGAGTTGCCCGCCTGCGGCTTGCTTGGGGTGATGGTTGAGGATGATCAGGCGTACAGCGCACAACAGCTGATCGCCGCGTACAATGCTGCGCTGCCGCTGCCCGGTGATGAGCCGGATAACTTCCAGGGTACGTTGCTCTGCTAAGAGCCTGTTACGGTCTGCGGCGCGTCGCCCCTGCTGCCTTTATTTCAAGTGTTATCGAGTTTCCCATGTGTGGACGTTATGCCCTGTTCCGTTGGACGCCTGCATTTGCGGCGATTCCCGGTTTTCCTGCTGATCAGCTGCCGCACTGGAGCATTTCGCCCAATAGCCAGGTGTTGTTGTTGCGCAACGTCGAGGGTGAGCGCCAGTTGACGCGTGCGCGCTGGGGGCTGACGCCGCCCTGGTTGACTGATCTGACCAAGACTCCGGCCCAGGCGCGTGCTGAAACTTTGGCCGAGCAGCCGATGTTTCGCGAGGCATTTCGCCTGCGTCGCGGCCTGTTGCCGGCCAACGGGTTTTACGAGTGGCGCGGCTCGGCGCGCAAGCGTCCGTACTGGCTCACCGGTGAGAGTACGCCGCTGTATTTTGCGGCCTTGTGGGAAGCCTATCCGGTTGAGGGTTGCGTTTATCTGAGTGCTGCGGTGGTGACTCAGGCAGCGGCCAGTCAGCGGCGGCCGCTGATTCTTGATGAGGCTGGTCAGGCTGCCTGGCTAGCTGCCGAGACACCGGCGGCCGAGTTGCAGGCTTTATTGGCGAGCCCGCAACCGGCGCTGCGCGAGCGGGTGCTGGCCAACCTGATCAATGATCCCAAGCTGGATGCGCCTGAGTGTCTGACTCCGGCCTAGGCCATTAACAGAGCGCAAAAAGGACGTGCTGCCAGGCAGTCCGCCCTTTTTGTGGCCGGCCATCCCTGGCTGCCCCACTATGTGGCCGTTGCTGCGCAACGTCAAAAATCACTCCTGGCGATTTTTTGTTGCGGCGTGATCAGACCTTGAACTGGTTGATCAGGCGGCGTTGCTGCTCGGCCAGCTTGGTCAGTTCGGCGCTGGCCTGGCTGGCTTCGTCACCCCCCCCCCCCCGGCCACTTCATTGGCCACCTGACCAATGTTGGTGACGTTGCGGTTGATGTCCTCGGCCACCGCGCTCTGTTCTTCGGCGGCGCTGGCGATCTGGGTGTTCATATCGTTGATCACCGAGACCGCCTGGGTGATCGATTCCAGCGCTTCGGCGGCCTGGCTGGCCTGTTGCACGCTGATTTCAGTCTTGCTCTGGCTGTCTTCCATGACCGTGACCACATCGCGGGTACCCTGTTGCAGTTGCTGGATCATGGTCTGGATTTCTTCGGTGGCCTTCTGGGTCTTTTGTGCCAGGTTGCGCACTTCATCGGCCACCACGGCAAAGCCACGGCCCTGTTCACCGGCACGTGCCGCCTCGATGGCCGCGTTGAGTGCCAGCAGGTTGGTTTGCTCGGCAATCCCGCGAATGGCCACCAGGATGGCGTTGATGTTCTCGCTGTCCTGGGCCAGCGTTTGCACCACAGTGACTGCACGGCCGATTTCCTGCGCCAGGGCGGCGATTGCATCGGCAGTGTGTTGCACCGTCTGCTTGCCCTGATTGGCGGCGCGGTCCGCGTGATTGGCTGCCTCGGCCGCATGGGTGGCGTTGCGCGCCACGTCCTGGGCGGTGGCGGTCATTTCATGCACGGCGGTTGCGACCAGTTCGATCTCCGCCAGCTGCTTCTGTACGCCCGTGTTGGTGCGGATGGCAATGTCGGCGGTGTGTTCGGAGGAATCGCTGACTTTCTGTACCGAGCTGACTACTTGAGTAATCATGCTTTGCAGCTTGCCGAGGAAGGTATTGAAACCCTTGGCAATATCACCCAGTTCATCACTGCGGTTCACTTCCAGGCGGCAGGTCAAGTCGCCGTCGCCTTGGGCGATATCGTCGAGCATGGTCACCATCTGCCGCAGTGGGCGGGCGATGCCATAGCCGACAAACCAGATCACCAGCATGCCAATGCCGGCCGCCAGCAGGCCCACCAAAGCCATACCGAGGGTGTCAGCCTCGGCTTGCTCAGTAAGGCCGACCTGCAGCGCATTCAGGTCTGCGAATACTGCACTGGTCGGCAGCACGATGGCCAGGGTCCAGCGTGTCGAAGTACCGGCAACCTGGAGCGGCAGCAGCAGTTGGAGGAGTTGGTGTTCTTCGTCGAGTTTGTTGATCGGCTGGTCGTTACTGCTCTGCTTGAGCTGACTCAGCAGCTCGGCATCAATGGCCTTGCTCGCCGGCTGGCCAATCAATGCTGCGTCCTGGGTTGCGGCGATCAGGGTGCCGTTGGAGGCAATCAGGGCCAGCTCCCCGGCGCCGTCATACAGCTCGGCTTTGGCGGTTGTGAGCAGTTCTTGAATAAAGTCCAAGGCCAGATCATTGCCGGCAATGCCGCGGAACTGGCCATTGACCATGATCGGCGCGTTGAAGGCGGCGACCAGTACCTGCTTGCCGCCAAAGTCGTAGGAGGCCGGGTCAATCACGCAAGGCTTGCCGGTTTCCTTGGGGCACAGGTAGTACTCGCCTGTGCGCACGCCGGTAGGTTGAACCTCCTCGCTTTCCATCTGTTCCACAGTCAGGCCGTCGAGCTTCAGTTGGTCGCCATCCCGATACCACCACGGCATAAAGCGACCAGTGTGGTCGTAGCCGCTTTCCTTCTGATTGACGTAGAGGTCGTCGTCCTGATCGAAAGCGTTGGCTTCCCAGCCGATGTAGAGATCAAGTAGTTCCGGGTTGGCCTTGAGGTACACACCGACCAGATTGCTCAGCTCTTCGCGGGTCAGGCTGATGCCGGGGCTTCCATCAGTGCTGCCCATCTGGCTGTTGAGGGTGGCCAGGGATTTGGCGACGGTCATGGGGTGTTCAAACTGGCGCTGCAGCTGGCCGACCTGAGCTTTGGCCAGGGCGTTGAGGCGTTGGTCGATCACACCCTCTAACAGGCTCTGGGTGCGCTCTTGTACCTGGGTCTGGGTGCGGGCTCCGGCGAATAGGGCATAGAGCACCAGGGCGACGACGACTGCCAGGATGCTGGCCCCTGCCATAAGTGCTACGGAGGACTGGATCGACTTGAATCGCATAGGGACTCCTCAGCGTGTCAGTTGCGCCTGTCCCTGGCTTATCGGCAGCGTAACTTCAAAGCATTAGTTCGCCGCTGTATCTAGCAAAGAGCCTGGAGGGCCATAGTGCAGGTCGTGCGGGTTGTGTTGCCCTGGTGCACGGCCTAGCATACGGTCCCTGTCGTGAAGGAGAACTGACATGAATACTCCATTTCGTCTGGCCAACCTGGTGCTCTGCAGCCTGCTGACGGCTTGCCAGGCTGTGAACACCACCAGTGGCGGTGCCGTAGGTGTTGAGCGCAAGCAATACATGTTCAGCATGCTCTCGACCCAAGAGGTCAATCAGATGTATGCGCAGTCTTACCAGCAGACCCTCGGCGAGGCGTCCAGCAAGGGCGTGCTGGATAAAACCAGCAATAACGCCAAACGTCTGCGCACCATTGCCAATCGCCTGATCAAGCATGCCCCGTTGTTCCGTCCGGATGCGGCGCAGTGGCAATGGGAGGTCAACCTGATCAAGAGCCCTGAGCTGAACGCCAACTGCGGTCCAGGCGGCAAGATCATTTTCTACAGCGGGATTATCGAGAAGCTCAAGCTCACCGACGATGAGATCGCCGCGATCATGGGCCACGAAATGGCCCACGCCCTGCGCGAGCACAGCCGTGAGGCGATGTCCAAGGCCTATGGTGTCGAGCTGGCGAAACAGGGTGCGGGTGCCTTGCTCGGTCTAGGCTCCGACAGTTTGGCCCTGGCCGATGCGGCCGTGCAGTACGGCATGATGCTGCCCAACAGTCGTGGCAATGAGAACGAGGCCGACCTGATCGGCCTGGAGCTGGCAGCCCGTGGAGGTTACAACCCTAATGCCGCGGTCAGCCTGTGGCAGAAAATGGCCGCAGCCAGCGAAGGTGCCCCGCCTGAATTTATGAGTACGCACCCTTCGTCGAGCAGTCGAATCGCTTCTCTGCAGGCGGCAATCCCCAAGGTCATGCCGTTGTATGAGCAAGCGCGCTAAAACGCGGAAAACAAAAAGCCCCCGATTGGGGGCTTTTTGTTGGGGGTTATTTGTTCAGGGTAATGCCTTGGCGGCAAAGGGTTGAGTGGCCAGACCCAATTGCGAACGGAAGCTTTCCATGTCGAACATGGTGCAGATTTCCTGAATCTCATTGCTTGGGGTAATGGTCCAGAAGGCCATGGCCGAAATGCTCAACACTTTGTCACTGGGCGGATAGCCAAGTGCGGGTTTCTGGATGGTGCCGATCAGGGTGCTCCAGGTAACGACCTTGTTGTCCTCGGCGATGCATTCCTCGATCACCACCTGCAGATCCGGCATGGCATGGCGGATGTCCTGCACCATCTGGGCAAAGGCGGGGCTGGTCAGTGGCCGGCCGATAAACGAGCTTTTGTAGAGAAAGTCTTTGCTGTGCAGTTGTTCTGCCAACGCGGTGCGGCCTTTGTTCCACGACAGGTCGATATGATGGCGTACCAGTTTTTTCCGATCATCCAGTGACATAGGTGTCTCCCTGACGGCTGAGTGGGCAGGATGTTGCGCACTGTAGCAGCCGTCTGGAAGCCGAGGTATTGGCCGAAACGCCAGTGTACTGGCGTCAACTTGATGTCAAATCAGCCCGCTGAATTTCAGCGCCTGATACCCCGCATACACGGCTAGCACTGCAAAGGCGCAGGCGGCCAGGCGGCGAATCAGGGTCAGGGGTAAACGTTCCGCCGCAAAGTTGCCGGCCAGAACCACCGGCACGTTGGCGATCAGCATGCCCAGAGTGGTGCCGATCACCACCAGAATAAAGTGCGGGTACTGTGCGGCCAGCATCACCGTGGCGACCTGGGTCTTGTCGCCCATCTCCGCGAGGAAGAAGGCGATCAGGGTGGTCAGAAACGGCCCGTAGCGCTTGAGTTTGGAGCTTTCGTCGTCATCCAGCTTGTCCGGGATCAGCGTCCACAGCGCTACGGCAACAAAGCTTGCGGCAAGAACCCAACTCAAGGTGGCGGGGGAGAAGAAGCTGGCAACCCAGTTGCCGATAGCGCCGGCGGCGAAATGATTGGCCAGGGTGGCGACCACGATGCCCCAAATGATGGGCCACGGTTTGCGAAAGCGTGCGGCCAGCAGTAAAG
This sequence comes from Pseudomonas anguilliseptica, assembly GCF_900105355.1. Taxonomy (NCBI): domain Bacteria; kingdom Pseudomonadati; phylum Pseudomonadota; class Gammaproteobacteria; order Pseudomonadales; family Pseudomonadaceae; genus Pseudomonas; species Pseudomonas anguilliseptica. The sequence goes on along the minus strand of NZ_FNSC01000001.1, from coordinate 337,041 downwards.
AGAGCAACTGCGTTTTATCGCCGATTTCGGCCAAGGCAACGATAAAGGTGGGAACAAACAGGGATTCGAGCATCAGGCATTCCTAAAGGGGCGGGTCGACACGGCTATGACACGTACAGCCTTCCCGCCCCGGGTAAGGTGTGCGTGTCATAGGTCTTGTCAAACCGCAGGCCCCTCTGAGTGGGCCTTGGGTCGCACGCGCCATGCTCTGCCGAGCAAGTATGTTGACGCGTGCCGGGCGAGCTGGCGCTCGCGGGAGACTACTCCCCTAGGACGCGCGCATTCTGCCCACGCATCCGTGATAGGGCAAGCCCCGTTTCAGCCTTTGCTGGCGCGGTAGATGCGAAAGCCCTTGGCGTCGGCCAGGATCTGGCAGGGGCCGAGGTGCTGTTCGATCAGCGGCGGATATTTGAGAAAGCTGTTGGCCACCAGGCGCAATTCGCCTTTGCTGGCCAGGTGCTGACTGGCTTGGCGTAGCAGATGTTCGGTGGCCTGGTAGTGGGTGTGTACGCCCTGGTGAAAGGGCGGGTTGCTGAGGATCGCACTCAGCTCCGTGGGGGCGGCATCGATGCCGTCAGCATTGATAACATCGGCTTCAAGGCCATTGGCGGCCAGGGTCAGGCGGCTACTTTCGACGGCGAAGGCGTCCACGTCCAGCAGAGTAATCCGGCTGTCCGGGTAGCGGCGTTTCAGCGCTGCGCCGAGCACGCCGGCCCCGCAACCGAAATCCAGGATATGCCCGCTGGGTAACCCGTCGAGGTGTTCAAGCAGCAGGGCGCTGCCAACGTCCAGTCGGCCATGGCTGAATACGCCAGGCAGGCTGAGCACCTGCAGCGGCCCGTCAGCCAGGGCGAGCTCGTAGCGTTGTGCCAGGCTGTGCAGGTCCGGCGCGGCGGGTGCGTGCTCAACCCGTACCTGCCAGAGCTGGCAGTGCCGCGCGCTGTCGAGCTTGCGTGCCTGGCCGAAGGTCGCCAGCTGTTTGGCGGCGCGTTCAATGCCGGCGCGTTTTTCACCGACCAGAAACAGCTCGCGCCCGCCCAGGCGCGCCGCCAGGGCATTGAGCAGGTATTCAGTCAGCTCGCGAGATTTCGGCAGAAACAGCACGGCTGCCTGGAAGTCGCGTTCGCCAGGCTGGGTGCCAAAGTGGCAGCGATTGCTGAAACGGGCATCCAGCAGCGCGTGTTCGCCTGCATGCCAGCTCCAGCCGTAGGCTTCGGGGAATTGACCGAGCAAGTCATCCGCCGGCAAGCCGGCAAGCAGCATTGGGCCGTTGAACAGATCGGCCTGGCGCAGCAGTACTTCGCTTCGCGGGTCCATAAGCGCTCCTGGAAAAAGTCGCGTAGCTTAGCCGACTACGCGTATGGCTGTGCCACTGAAAAAGGCCAGGGCGTTTTCACTGAGCTGGCCGACGATGCGTTGTCGCGCCTCACGGCTGCCCCAGGCGCTGTGCGGGGTGATGATCAGCCGTGGAATATCGGCGGCGAGCAAGGGGTTGCCGTCTTTAGGCGGCTCCTGGGTCAGTACATCGGTGGCTGCGCCGCCCAGGTGGCCGGCGCGCAGTGCGTCAGCCAGGGCCTGTTCGTTGATCAGCCCGCCACGGGCGGTATTGATCAGAAAGGCCGTGGGTTTCATCAGGTTGAGTTCGCGGGCGCCGATCAGGTTCAGGGTGTCGTTGTTCAGCGGACAGTGCAGGGTAAGCGCATCGACCTGGGGCAGCAGCTCATCCAGTGGTAGACGGTCGGCACGTGGCGGTCGACCGGGCAGCTGACCGAGCAGCACACGCATGCCAAAGGCTTCAGCCAGTTTGGCCACCGCGCCACCCAGTTCGCCATGACCGAGCAGGCCGAGGGTTTTTCCATGCAGTTCGATGACCGGATAATCGAGCAAGCAGAACTGCTGCGCCTGCTGCCAGCGGCCGGCGCGAACATCCTGCTGGTAATCGGGCAGCCGCGTGGCCAGCGCCAGTAGCAGCATCAAGGTGTGCTGCGCCACCGATGGCGTGCCGTAGCCCTGGCAGTTGCAAACGGTTACGCCGTGAGCGCGGGCGGCTGCCAGGTCAATTGGGTTGGTGCCGGTGGCAGCCACCAGTACCAGCTTCAGTTCTGGGCAGGCGACGAATACCTCGGCATTCAGAGGCGCCTTGTTGCTGATCGCTACCTGTGCGCCCTGCAGGCGTTCGATGGTTTGCGCCTGGGTGCTGTGTGGATACAGCTGCAGGTCGGCAAAGCAGCCGCTCAGGCTGGACAGGTCAAGGTCGCCCAGGTCGAGTGAGCTGTGGTCGAGAAAGACGGCGCGGTGACTGTTACTCATCAGCTGTATCTATCCTGCGGGTTTGGGCGGGGAGTAAGGTGGCGAGCCTAACAGAATCATTTCGACGTCGCGGAGCCGCCCCATGTACTGGACTGAGTTTTTAGCTGTGGCCCTGATCCACTAGCTGGCTGTGGCCAGCCCTGGCCCGGATTTCGCGATTGTGGTGCGCGAGAGTGTGGCGCACGGGCGGCGTGCCGGCATCTTCAGTGCGATTGGTGTGGGCTGCGGGATTTTTATCCATGCGGCCTATTCGCTGCTGGGGATCGGCTTGATCGTGTCGCAGTCGATTGTGCTGTTCAACGCCCTGAAGTGGTTGGCAGCGGCTTACCTGCTATATATCGGCATTCGGGCGTTGCGCGCCAAGCCGGCAAGCCCGAACGACGCCGAGCTGAGTCTGGGTGAGGGCGAGCGTTCGCCGCGTGCGGCCTTTGTTGCAGGCTTTGTGACCAATGGCCTTAACCCCAAGGCCACGCTGTTCTTTCTGTCGTTGTTTACCGTGGTGATCAATCCGCATACGCCGTTGTCGGTGCAGGCGGGGTACGGGGTTTATCTCGCGGTGGCCACGGCGCTGTGGTTCTGCATGGTCGCCCAGCTTTTCAGTCATCAGCGGGTGCGCGCAGGTTTTGCCCGGATGGGGCACTGGTTTGATCGCTTGATGGGGGCGGTGCTGATAGGGCTCGGAGTGAAATTGGCCTTCAGCGAGTTGCGCTAGGCCAGGCGCTGGAATGAAAAAGCCCCGCAGTGCGGGGCTTTTTTGCGAGTGCAGAGTCGATTTATTCGTCTTTGCCTTTGCTGCGCATGGCGCGCTGCACTTCGCGGTCGGCGTCGCGTTCCTTCTCGGTGTGGCGCTTGTCGAAGTCCTTCTTGCCCTTGGCCAGGGCAATTTCGCACTTGATCAGGTGCGCCTTCCAGTACAGCGACATGGCCACGCAGGCATAGCCTTTCTGCTGTACGGCACCGAACAGTTTGTCCAGCTCGCGTTTGTTCAGCAGCAGCTTGCGGGTGCGTGTTGGATCCGCGATCACATGGGTGCTTGCCGCCGTCAGAGGGGTGATGTGGCAGCCCATCAGCCAGGCTTCGTCGTTTTTCAGCAGCACGTAGCTGTCAACCAACTGGGCCTTTCCGGCGCGCAGACTTTTCACTTCCCAGCCGGCCAGGACCAAGCCTGCCTCGAACCGGGATTCGACGAAGTAGTCGTGCATCGCCTTCTTGTTTTGCGCGATGGTGCCTTGTGGGTGTTTCTTTTGTTTAGCCATAGGGCGCGCATTATAGGGAGTCACTGGCGCGGGCGCTATGTGTGCGACAGGACAAAAATCAGCTTTACCGGGCGCCTGGTACTACGCGGCGTCGGCTGTGCTTGAGCCGCCTTGGCGAATCCCCGACAATGCGCGATCTTTTTCAATAGAGCAGGCTAGCCGAGCATGGCGAACGATAAGGTTTCGATACACGGCGCCTGGGCCAGTCGTTGGGTGTTTATTCTGGCGGCGACCGGTTCGGCCGTCGGCTTGGGCAATATCTGGAAGTTCCCCTATATGACCGGCATGTACGGCGGTGGGGCTTTCGTGATGATGTATCTGGTGTGCATCTTTATGGTCGGCTTGCCAATCATGCTCGCCGAAACCCTGGTCGGTCGGCGCGGCCGGCAGAGTCCGGTGAACACCTTGAAAGCCCTGGCCATCGAGTCAGGTGCTTCGCCGAAATGGTCCTGGGCAGCGCTGGTGGGGATGATTGCTGCTCTGCTTATTCTGTCGTTTTACAGTGTGGTGGCCGGCTGGTCACTGGATTACATCCTCAGCATGGGCGGCGGCCAGTTTGCCGGTGTCAGTGCCGAGGGTGCAGGCGCTGCGTTTGGCGCGTTGACGGCTGATCCATGGAGGCTGACCCTGTGGCACACGCTGTTTATGCTGTTAACCGGTTTTGTCATTGCCCGCGGCGTAGTGGCTGGTCTTGAACGCAGCTTGCGCATCATGATGCCGTTGCTGTTCGTCCTGTTACTGGTGCTGCTGGGTTACAGCATGACCACTGGGCACTTTATGCAGGGCTTCCACTTCCTCTTCGATTTTCAGCCGGATCGTGTGCTTGATGGCGTGCTGGCCGCCATGGGCCATGCATTCTTCACTCTGAGCGTCGGTGTGGGTGCGATCATGGTTTACGGCTCATATATGCCGAAAAGTGCCTCGATTGGCGGCACCATTCTCACCGTTGGCATCCTCGATACTCTTGTTGCGCTCACCGCCGGAATGGCGCTGTTTCCTATCGTTTTCGCTGGTGGCCTGGAGCCTGGCGCAGGGCCGGGGCTGATGTTTGTCACCCTGCCGGTGGCGTTCGGCAATATCGTCTTTGGTCAGGTAATGGGCACGCTGTTCTTTATTCTGGTGCTGATCGCGGCCTGGACCTCGTCGATCTCCATGCTGGAGCCTGCGGTGGCCTATCTGGTCGAGCGCAGCAAGCGCAGCCGGGTGCTGGTGACCAGTGTGCTGGCGCTCCTTTGCTGGGCGGTCGGTATGGGTACGGTGCTGTCCTTTAACCTGGGGGCGGAAGCGAAGTTCTTTGTCTTCGGTGAGGATGGTTTCCACCTGTTCCAGTGGGGCGCTGAAGGTGGGCGGAATTTCTTCGACACCATCGATTACCTGACCAGTCGCATTCTGTTGCCGTTCGGCGGTCTGGCTTTCGCCATATTTGCCGGTTGGGTACTCAAGCGTGAAGCCGTGCGTGAAGAGTTGGCAATGAAAAGTCCGCTGCTGTTCAACGTGGTGTACTGGTTGATTCGTGTGGTCGCGCCAATTGGCGTGCTGATCGTATTTGTCGCAGAGCTGAGCAAATGATCGCCTGCATCCTGTTTAGCCAAATGGTTGGGTTATGAGTACTCATATTCAGCGTTCGGCGCTCTTGCCTTATCCCGCGCGGGCGCTGTTTGATCTGGTCAATGATGTGGCCAGTTACCCGCAGTTTCTGCCCTGGTGTTCGGCCAGTGAAGTGCTTGAAGTCAGTGATACGCATATGCGCGCCAGTCTGGCGGTGGCCAAAGGTGGCTTGAGTCAGCGCTTTGTCACAGCCAACACCCTGGTACCTGGTGAGCTGATCAAGCTGATTCTGGTTGAGGGGCCGTTCACCCAGTTGTATGGGCATTGGGAGTTCAAGGCATTGGGCGACAAGGCCTGCAAGATCAGCCTGGATCTGACTTTCGACTATGCCGGGCCACTGGTACGGGCGACCCTTGGGCCGCTGTTCAATCAGGCCACCAATACCCTGGTCGATGCCTTCTGCCAAAGGGCCAAGCAACTGTATGGATAAGCCAAATATCGTGGTCGAAGTGGTCTATGCACTGGCCGACAAGCAGAAGTTGCTGCGCCTGAGTTTGCCTTATGGCACTACGGTGCGTCAGGCGGCGCTGCAGTCCGGCATGCAGGCGCATTTCCCCGATCTGGATCTGCGCAACAGCCCGCTGGGGATCTTTGGCAGGGCAGTGAGCAAGCCCGATGAGCGCGTGCTGGAAGAGGGGGAGCGGGTGGAGATTTACCGGCCGCTGATTGCCGATCCGAAAGAAGTGCGCAAGCAGCGTGCTGCCAAAGCAGCGCAAGCCAAGGCCGAGGAGGCCGGGCAATAAGTGTTGAAGGCTCGGTCAGCAGCGATGCAGGTATAAAAAAGCCCGGACATGTCCGGGCTTTTTTATCAGCATGTATTACTGCGGTGTACTTTCCAGAGGCTCTGGAGTCGGTACCGGTACGACTTTCACGTCGTCCACTTCGCGCTGAATCTGTTCAAGCAACGAACCCGGGGCGGGCTTCTCTTCAACCTGCGGCTGCTGAGTGGTTTGCGGAGTGGTTACGCCGCTGTCCTCACCCAGAATGGCCTGGTCGCGGCTGACGCCTGGCATAAAGTCGCCAGACAGACCAATTAGTTGGTCATCAGCGTTGAAATTCACGCTGACGCGTTCTTGCAGGCGTTGACCGCCGCCCGGCTGAATACTGTAGAGGTAATCCCAGCGATTGGCGTGGAAGGTGTCAGTGAGCAGGGGGTTGCCCATGATAAACCGCACTTGCTTGCGGGTCATTCCTGGCCGCAACTGGTCTATCATGTCCTGCGTGACGACATTGCCCTGTTGGATGTCGATTTTATAAACCCCGGGGAATGAACAACCGGCGAGTGCGAGTAGCCCCGTAAGGGTGAGGCTGGTCAGCAGGAGTTTGGTTTTTTGCATCGGTGGGCGACTTCCACTATCTTGGCTGGGCAATATAACCCCGGATCATACCCGCAATAAAGGAAGCTGCGAAGCCGCTTCCGTGAGAAAGCAGACCATGGTTGAAAATAGCGAACTACGCAAGGCTGGCCTGAAAGTGACCCTGCCACGGGTCAAGATACTGCAAATGCTCGACCACGCCGGTCAGCGTCACATGAGTGCTGAAGATGTTTACAAGGCGCTGATGGAGGCGGGTGACGACGTAGGTTTGGCGACTGTGTACCGCGTACTGACCCAGTTTGAAGCAGCAGGTCTGGTGGTTCGTCATAACTTCGATGGCGGTCATGCGGTCTTCGAATTGGCGGATAGCGGCCATCACGACCACATGGTCTGTGTCGATTCTGGTGATGTGATCGAGTTCTTCGATGCCGAGATCGAAAGACGTCAGAAAGAAATCGTTAAAGAGCACGGTTTCGAACTGGTTGATCACAATCTTGTGCTGTATGTGCGCAAGAAAACCTGATTGATGCAGGTACAACAAAGGCGGCCCTAGGGCCGCCTTTGTGCTTTCTAGACCTGCGCAATCAGGCCTGGGCGCTACCGACCATCTGTCGGGCATGGGCCAGTGACTCCTCAGTGAGATCTACGCCGCCAAGCATGCGGGCGATTTCCTCGACCCGTTGCGCAGGGCTGAGTTTGCTCACTGCGGTGCGGGTGGCATCGCTTTCACGTACTTTGTGCACGAACAGGTGCTGGTGCCCTTGTGCGGCAACTTGCGGCAGGTGAGTGACGGTTAGTACCTGGCCACGCTCGCCGAGGCGGCGTAGTAGTTGGCCGACCACTTCGGCGGTGGGGCCGCCGATGCCGACGTCGACTTCATCGAATACCAGAGTCGGCACCCGCGAGGTCTGTGCGGTGATCACCTGAATTGCCAGGCTGATGCGCGACAGTTCACCGCCCGAGGCGACTTTGGCCAGCGCCTTCAGCGGCTGGCCAGGGTTGGCGCTGACCAGAAATTCCAGTTGCTCCAGGCCGTTGGGGTGCGGCTCGCTGTTGCTGTTGGCACTCAGCTTGATATTGAAACGCCCGCCGGGCATGCCCAGCGTTTGCATTTCCTGCTCGACCGCGCTGGCCAGCTGGCTGGCGGCGTTGTTGCGCAGGGTGCTGAGCTCCGCTGCTTTTTCCTGGTAATGCCGTTCGAAGGCGGCCAACTCATCACTCAGGCGTTCGGCGGCTTGGTCGTCGGCGTTAAGGCGTTCCAGTTCTTCGAACAGTTGCTGCTGCATGGCGCCCAGCTCTGTTGGCTGGATGCGGTGCTTGCGCGCCAGGGTGTAGATGGCGTCCAGGCGCTCTTCCATCTGTTGCAGGCGCTCAGGGTCGGCGTCGAAGTGGTCGAGAAAGCGGTTCAGTTCGCCGACCGCTTCTTCTACTTGAATCTGCGCGCTGGCCAGCAGGTTGGTGGCTTCGCTAAGCGCCCCAGGTTGACCCTGAAAAGCGCCGAGGCGATTGAGGCTGCTGGTCAGGGCGGACAGTACATTACCGGCATCATTCTCGCTGCATTGCTCGATCACCAGGCGGCAGGCGCTGAGCAGGCTTTCGGCGTTGGTCAGGTTTTTGTGTTCCTGCTCCAGGTTGTCCAGTTCGTCTTCGCCGAGTGCCAAGTTGTCGAGCTCTTCCAGCTGATAGCTGAGCAATTGATGGCGCGCACGTTGTTCGTCGCCGATGCTGGAAACCCTCTCCAGCTCATTTTTGGTCTGCTTCCAGCGTTGTGCCGCGAGTTGCACCTGGCGGGCCAGCTCCTGGCTGCCAGCGTATTCGTCGAGCAGGCGGCGGTGGGTGTCGGGCTTGAGCAGGGATTGGTGCTCATGCTGGCTGTGGATGTCGATCAGCAGCTCCCCCAGGGCCTTGAGGTCGCCTTGCGGGCACGGTGAGCCATTGATATAGCCGCGCGAGCGGCCTTCGGCAGTGATCACCCGGCGCAGGATGCATGGGCCGTCGTTGTCCAGGTCGCGCTCGGCCAGCCAGGCGCGGGCTTCGGGGATGTCATGCAGGTCGAAACTGGCGAGGATGTCCGCCTTGTCCGCACCGGGACGCACTACGCCGCTGTCGGCGCGATCACCCAGAGTCAGGCCGAGGGCGTCGAGCATGATCGACTTGCCGGCGCCGGTTTCGCCGCTGATCACGCTCATGCCTGCGTCCAGCTCTAGATCAAGGTGTTCAACGATGGCGTAGTTGTGTACGGACAGGTGCACCAGCATGGCGACGGCCTCCCAAGTTCATGTCTGGTTGTTTATACAGTGTTTTTTGTGGGCTGGCAATCCGTCTGTAGTCCTTGAAACCACATTTTTTGACCCCATATAGCGGTCAGGCACGTGAGTTGAGGCTCGCGTCGGATTTTAAGAGGAGAGACGCATGGCTGACGAACAGACCCTGGATACGCAGAACCCCGATGTACAAACAGCTGCCGAAGCGGCTGCGGGCGATGACCTGGTTGCCCGCGTGCAAGCGCTGGAAGAGCAACTGGCTGCTGCGCAGGATCAGTCGCTGCGCATGGCCGCCGATCTGCAGAACGTGCGTCGTCGCGCCGAGCAGGATGTAGAAAAGGCGCACAAATTCGCTCTGGAGAAATTCGCCAACGACCTGTTGCCGGTGGTGGATAGCCTGGAGCGCGGCCTTGAGCTGTCGAATCCGGATGATGAGGCGATCAAGGCGGTCCGTGAGGGCATGGAGCTGACGCTCAAGCTGTTCGGCGACACTCTCAAGCGTCACCAGCTGGAGGCGCTTGATCCGCATGGTGCACCGTTCAACCCTGAGCACCATCAGGCTATGGCGATGCAGGAAAGCACCAACGTCGAGCCTAACAGCGTGCTCAAGGTGTTCCAGAAGGGTTACATGCTCAATGGTCGTCTGCTGCGCCCCGCCATGGTGGTGGTCAGCAAGGCGCCGGTAGATGCGCCGCCATCGATCGATGAGCAGGCTTGAAATTCGCCGAGCCGCCCCCATTAAACAGTCAAGCGTTTTAGTGCTACCGCCGCTGACAACGATCAGCGGCGGGATTATCAAAGTTTCGGGAGAGTGAATATGGGCAAAATTATTGGTATCGACCTGGGGACCACCAACTCCTGCGTCTCTATTCTGGAAAACGGCAGCGTCAAAGTTATCGAGAACGCTGAGGGCGCGCGTACCACGCCGTCGATCATTGCGTATGCCAACGATGGCGAAATTTTGGTTGGCCAGTCGGCCAAGCGCCAAGCAGTGACCAACCCGCACAACACCCTGTACGCGGTAAAGCGTCTGATCGGTCGTCGTTTTGATGAAGAGGTTGTGCAGAAAGACATTCAGATGGTGCCGTACAAAATTGTCAAAGCTGACAACAACGACGCCTGGGTGGAAGTGAACGGCCAGAAAATGGCGCCGCCACAGATTTCGGCTGAAATTCTGAAAAAGATGAAGAAGACCGCCGAAGACTACCTCGGCGAGCCAGTCACCGAAGCGGTTATCACCGTGCCGGCCTACTTCAATGACAGCCAGCGTCAGGCCACCAAAGACGCCGGCCGTATTGCTGGTCTGGACGTAAAGCGCATCATCAACGAGCCAACCGCAGCCGCTCTGGCCTACGGTATGGACAAGGCCAAGGGCGATCACACTGTGATCGTCTATGACCTGGGTGGCGGTACCTTCGACGTTTCGGTGATCGAGATCGCTGAAGTCGATGGCGAGCACCAGTTCGAAGTGTTGGCCACCAACGGTGACACCTTCCTCGGCGGTGAAGACTTCGACATTCGTCTGATCGACTACCTCGTTGACGAATTCAAGAAAGAAAGCGGCATGAACCTCAAGGGTGATCCGCTGGCCATGCAGCGCCTGAAAGAAGCCGCTGAGAAAGCCAAGATCGAGCTGTCTTCGAGCCAGTCGACCGACGTCAACCTGCCGTACATCACTGCGGATGCCAGCGGTCCGAAGCACCTGAACGTGAAAATTTCCCGCGCCAAGCTGGAATCGCTGGTTGAGGATCTGGTACAGCGCACCATCGAGCCTTGCCGCATCGCGCTGAAAGATGCCGGTATCGAAATCGGTGCAATCAATGACGTGATTCTGGTTGGCGGTCAGACCCGCATGCCGCTGGTGCAGAAGCTGGTGACCGATTTCTTCGGTAAAGAAGCGCGTAAAGATGTTAACCCGGACGAAGCTGTGGCCATGGGTGCTGCTATTCAGGGGGCTGTACTGGCTGGCGACGTCAAAGACGTGCTGCTGCTCGACGTCAGCCCGCTGACCCTGGGTATCGAAACCATGGGCGGCGTGATGACTGCGCTGATCGAGAAGAACACCACCATTCCGACCAAGAAGTCGCAGGTATTCTCAACTGCTGACGATAACCAGGGCGCCGTGACCATTCACGTGCTGCAGGGCGAGCGCAAGCAAGCCAGCGGTAACAAGTCCCTGGGCAAGTTCGACCTGGCCGAGATTCCGCCAGCGCCACGTGGCGTACCGCAGATCGAAGTAACCTTCGACATCGACGCCAACGGCATCCTGCACGTCGGCGCGAAAGACAAGGCGACTGGCAAGACTCAGTCCATCGTGATCAAGGCCAACTCCGGTCTGTCCGAGGAAGAGATTCAGCAGATGGTGCGTGACGCCGAGGCCAATGCCGAGGAAGACCGCAAGTTCGAGGAGCTGGCTACCGCGCGCAACCAGGGTGATCAGCTGGTGCACGCCACCCGCAAGATGATCACTGAGGCGGGCGACAAGGCTACTGCTGACGAGAAGGCTGCTATCGAAACTGCACTGAGCGCCTTGGAAGTGGCGATCAAGGGTGACGACAAGGCCGATATCGACGCCAAGATGACCGCGCTGTCCGAAGTCACTGCCCCGCTGGCGCAGAAGATGTACGCCGAACAGCCGCAGCCAGGTGCGCAAGCCCAGGATGCTGAGCAAGCCAAGGACGCAGGCGACGACGTGGTCGACGCTGAGTTCGAAGAGGTCAAAGACAACAAGTAAATAGGCGCAAGCTTATGCCGCTCTGGCCGGGCGCGACGCGAGTCGCGTTCGGCATGATCCGCCGCGCGGGAGCTTGCTCCCGCGTTGGCGTGTCTGGAGTAGACGATTTAAAGGTGTTGAAGACTTATGGCTAAACGCGATTTTTACGAGGCGCTCGGTGTCGAGCGCGGTGCCAGCGAAGCGGAGCTGAAAAAAGCCTACCGCCGTCTGGCCATGAAGTATCACCCGGACCGTAACCCTGGCGATAAGGCCTCGGAAGAGAAGTTCAAGGAGGCCAACGAGGCTTACGAAGTGCTCTCCGATGCGGCCAAGCGTTCGGCTTACGACCAGTACGGGCACGCCGGGGTCGACCCGCAGATGGGTGGCGGCGGTGGCCCGGGCGGGGCGAATTTCTCCGATATCTTCGGTGATGTATTCAGCGATTTCTTTGGCGGCGGTGGTCGCGGTGGTTCACGCGGTGGTGCACAGCGCGGCAGTGATCTGCGCTACACCCTGGAGCTGGATCTGGAAGAAGCGGTGCGTGGCACGACGGTGACCATTCGCGTACCGACGCTGGTCAATTGCAAGCCTTGCGATGGCTCGGGCGCGAAGAAGGGCACTACGCCGGTGACCTGTACCACCTGTGGCGGCATCGGTCAGGTGCGGATGCAGCAGGGCTTCTTCTCGGTGCAGCAGACCTGTCCGCGTTGCCACGGCAGCGGCAAGATGATCACCGATCCTTGCGGTTCCTGTCATGGTCATGGTCGGGTAGAAGAGCACAAGACCCTGTCGGTGAAAGTGCCGGCGGGTGTCGATACTGGCGACCGCATTCGTCTGTCTGGCGAGGGCGAGGCGGGTGCCATGGGTGGCCCGGCGGGCGACCTGTATGTGGTGGTGAATGTGCGCGAGCACGCGATCTTCCAGCGCGACGGCAAGCACCTGTACTGCGAAGTGCCAATCAGTTTTGCCGATGCGGCGCTGGGCGGCGAGCTGGAAGTGCCGACCCTGGATGGTCGGGTCAAGCTGAAGATTCCGGAAGGCACCCAGACTGGCAAGATGTTCCGTCTGCGTGGCAAGGGCGTTGCTCCAGTGCGTGGCGGTGGTGCAGGTGACCTGATGTGCAAGGTGGCGGTGGAAACCCCGGTCAACCTGGATAAGCGTCAGCGCGAACTGCTCGACGAGTTCCGTAAAACCCTGGAAGGCGACAGCTCGCATTCGCCGAAGGCCAATGGCTGGTTCGAAGGTGTTAAGCGCTTCTTTGGCGACCTGTAAATCCCGCTGGCAGGCTGCGCGGTCGTTAAGCGGCGGCTGCAGCCTGGGGCGACAGCTTGGAGCTGATAGCTATGCAACGTATTGCTGTGATGGGCGCCGCCGGGCGCATGGGCAAGACCCTGATCGAGGCCGTACAGCTGGTCGATGGCGCAAGCCTGAGTGCGGCGATTGATCGTGCCGACAGCAGTCTGGTTGGCGCGGACGTCGGTGAGCTGGTGGCGCAGGGCAAGATTGGCGTCAATCTGGCGGGTGATCTGAATGCGGTGCTTGATCAGTTCGATGTGCTGATCGATTTCACTCACCCGTCGGTTACCCTGAAAAACCTGGAGATTTGCCGTCAGGCCGGCAAGGCTATGGTCATTGGCACCACCGGTTTTTCCCCGGAGGAAAAACAGCTGCTGAGTGATGCTGGCAAGCAGATTTCCATCGTGTTCGCCGCCAACTTCAGTGTTGGCGTCAACCTGTGCTTGAAACTGCTCGACACGGCGGCGCGGGTGCTGGGTGATGATGTGGATATCGAAATCATCGAAGCCCATCACCGTCACAAGGTCGATGCGCCGTCCGGCACCGCCTTGCGTATGGGTGAAGTCGTGGCCAATGCCCTGGGGCGCGATCTGCAGAAAGTCGCGGTGTATGGCCGTGAGGGGCAGACCGGTGCGCGCGAGTGCGAAACCATCGGGTTTGCCACGGTGCGCGCCGGTGATGTGGTGGGTGATCACACTGTGCTGTTCGCGGCCGATGGCGAGCGCGTGGAAATCACTCACAAGGCATCCAGTCGCATGACCTTCGCCAAGGGCGCTGTTCGTGCGGCGCTGTGGCTGCAGAATCGCAAGCCTGGCCTATACGATATGCAGGACGTTCTGGGGCTGAATTGATGTTGGGGTGGGGCATTCTGTTGCAGGAGTGCCTTTTGCCTGGCTCTCAAGTGCAACTGGCGGTGGACCGAAAAGGCAGTTTCCTGTAAGCTTTCTGCTTTAGTGTGTCCACTAAAGTTGCGCAGAATGAATCAGATAAAAAAGCGGGGTGACGGTTGATACGTCATCCCGCTTTTTTACAATCTGCGTTTGCTTCACGTTTTGATTTCCGGAGGTTTTCTTGAGTAAGCCAGCCCTTAAACCTGCCATTTTGGCTCTTGCTGATGGCAGTATTTTTCGCGGCGAGGCCATCGGTGCCGATGGCCAAACTATTGGAGAGGTGGTTTTTAACACCGCCATGACCGGCTATCAGGAAATCCTTACCGATCCTTCCTATGCCCAGCAGATTGTCACCCTGACCTATCCGCATATCGGCAATACCGGTACCACGCCGGAAGATGCCGAATCCAATCGCGTATGGGCCGCTGGCCTGATTATGCGTGACCTGCCGCTGACCTCCAGCAACTGGCGTAACAAGCAGCCGCTGGATGAATACCTCAAGGAAAACGGCACCGTCGCCATTGACGGCATCGACACTCGCCGCCTGACCCGCATCCTGCGTGAGAAAGGTTCGCAGAACGGTTGCATTCTGGTTGGCGACGACGCCACCGAAGAGAAGGCGCTGGAGCTGGCACGTAGCTTTCCTGGCCTGAAAGGCATGGATCTGGCCAAGGTGGTCAGCTGCACCGAGCGTTACGAATGGCGCTCCAGTGTGTGGAATCTGAAAGACGACAGTCATCCGCAAATCCCGGCCAGCGAGCTGCCATACCATGTGGTGGCCTACGACTACGGCGTCAAGCTGAACATCCTGCGCATGCTGGTTGAGCGCGGTTGCCGCGTGACCGTCGTGCCGGCGCAGACGCCTGCTAGCGATGTGCTGGCGCTGAATCCCGATGGCGTGTTCCTGTCCAACGGCCCAGGCGATCCCGAGCCGTGCGATTACGCGATTCGGGCGATCAAGGATGTGCTGGAAACCGAGATCCCGGTATTCGGTATCTGCCTTGGCCACCAGCTGTTGGCCCTGGCTTCCGGTGCCAAGACCCTGAAAATGGGCCACGGCCACCATGGAGCCAACCACCCGGTGCAGGACCTGAAAACCGGCGTGGTGATGATCACCAGCCAGAACCACGGTTTTGCCGTGGACGAAAGCAGCCTGCCAAGCAACGTGCGCGCCATTCACAAGTCGTTGTTCGACGGTTCCCTGCAGGGTATCGAGCGGACCGATAAGGACGCCTTCAGCTTCCAGGGTCACCCCGAAGCGAGCCCCGGCCCAGCCGATGTGGCGCCGCTGTTCGACCGTTTTATCGAAGCCATGGCCAAGCGCCGTTAAGCCAGTCGACTGACCCAAGGATTCGAGAGAGAGAACATGCCAAAGCGTACAGACATTAAAAGCATCCTGATCCTCGGCGCTGGTCCGATTGTTATCGGCCAGGCCTGCGAGTTTGACTATTCCGGTGCCCAGGCGTGTAAAGCGCTGAAAGAAGAGGGTTACCGCGTCATTCTGGTCAACTCCAACCCGGCCACCATCATGACCGATCCGGCCATGGCTGACGCCACCTACATCGAGCCGATCAAGTGGGCCACCGTGGCCAAGATCATCGAGAAGGAGCGCCCCGACGCGCTGCTGCCGACCATGGGCGGCCAGACCGCGCTGAACTGCGCGCTGGATCTGGAGCGCCACGGCGTGCTCGAGAAGTTCGGCGTCGAGATGATCGGTGCCAACGCCGATACCATCGACAAGGCCGAAGACCGTTCGCGCTTCGACAAGGCGATGAAAGACATCGGCCTGGCCTGCCCGGTATCCGGCATCGCCCACAGCATGGAAGATGCCTACGGCGTGCTGGAGAAGGTCGGCTTCCCGTGCATCATCCGTCCGTCCTTCACCATGGGCGGCACCGGCGGCGGCATTGCCTACAACCGTGAAGAGTTTGAAGAAATCTGCGCGCGCGGCCTGGATCTGTCGCCGACCAGCGAGCTGCTGATCGACGAGTCGCTGATCGGCTGGAAGGAATACGAGATGGAGGTGGTCCGCGACAAGAAGGACAACTGCATCATCGTCTGCGCCATCGAAAACTTCGACCCGATGGGCGTGCACACCGGCGATTCGATCACCGTGGCTCCGGCGCAAACCCTGACTGACAAGGAATACCAGATCCTGCGTAACGCCTCGCTGGCGGTACTGCGCGAGATTGGCGTGGAAACTGGCGGCTCCAACGTGCAGTTCGGCATCTGCCCGAACACTGGCCGTATGGTCGTGATCGAGATGAACCCGCGCGTGTCGCGTTCCTCGGCCCTGGCCTCCAAGGCCACTGGCTTCCCGATTGCCAAGATCGCCGCCAAGCTGGCTGTGGGTTACACCCTTGACGAGCTGAGCAACGACATCACTGGCGGGCGCACCCCGGCTTCGTTCGAGCCGGCCATCGACTACGTTGTGACCAAGATCCCGCGTTTTGCTTTCGAGAAGTTCCCCAAGGCCGACGCCCGCTTGACCACGCAGATGAAGTCGGTCGGCGAAGTCATGGCCATCGGCCGTACCTTCCAGGAGTCCCTGCAGAAAGCCCTGCGTGGCCTAGAAGTGGGTGTCTCTGGTTTTGATGAAAAGCTCGACCTGGCTGACCCTGAAGCAGAAAGCACCCTGCGCCGTGAGCTGACCGTGCCAAGCGCTGATCGTATCTGGTACATCGCCGATGCCTTCCGCGCTGGCAAGACGGTTGCGGAAATCTTCGAGCTGACCAATATCGATGAATGGTTCCTGGTGCAGATTGAAGACCTGTTCAAGGACGAAGAGCGCATCAAGACCCTGGCGCTGTCGAGCATTGATCGTGACTCGATGTACAAGCTTAAGCGCAAAGGCTTCTCCGACATCCGTCTGGCCAAGCTGCTGGGCGTGACCGAGAAGACCCTACGCAGTCAGCGCCACAAGTTGAAAGTGCTGCCGGTGTACAAGCGCGTCGACACCTGCGCCGCCGAGTTCGCCACCGACACCGCCTACATGTATTCGACCTACGAGGAAGAGTGCGAAGCCAATCCGTCGACCCGTGACAAGGTCATGATCCTTGGCGGTGGCCCTAACCGTATCGGTCAGGGCATCGAGTTCGACTATTGCTGCGTACACGCCGCACTGGCGCTGCGCGAAGACGGTTACGAGACCATCATGGTCAACTGCAACCCGGAAACCGTCTCCACTGACTACGACACCTCGGATCGCCTGTACTTTGAGCCAGTAACCCTGGAAGACGTGCTGGAAATCGTCCGCGTCGAGCAGCCGAAAGGTGTGATCGTGCAGTACGGCGGGCAGACCCCGCTGAAGATCTGCCGCGCTCTGGAAGAAGCCGGCGTGCCGATCATCGGTACCAGCCCTGATGCCATCGACCGCGCTGAAGACCGCGAGCGCTTCCAGCAGATGGTTCAGCGTCTTGGTCTGCGTCAGCCGGCCAACGCCACTGCGCGCAGCGAAGACGAAGCCCTGGCTCACTCCAAAAGCATCGGTTACCCGCTGGTGGTGCGTCCATCCTATGTACTGGGCGGTCGGGCGATGGAAATCGTCTACCAGGAAGACGAACTCAAACGCTATATGCGCGAAGCGGTAAAAGTCTCCAACGACAGCCCGGTGCTGCTCGATCACTTCCTCAACTGCGCCATCGAAGTGGACGTGGATGCGGTGTGTGACGGTGAAACCGTGGTGATCGGCGCGATCATGCAGCACATTGAGCAAGCTGGCGTGCACTCCGGTGACTCGGCCTGCTCGCTGCCGCCTTACTCGCTGCCGATGCATATCCAGAACGAGATCCGCGAGCAGGTCAAGAAAATGGCCCTGGAGCTCAATGTGGTCGGCCTGATGAACGTGCAGATGGCGGTGCAGGGCGAGGACATCTTCGTTATTGAAGTTAACCCTCGCGCTTCGCGTACCGTACCGTTCGTCTCCAAATGCGTCGGTGTTTCCCTGGCCAAGGTGGCTGCTCGCGTCATGGCTGGCAAGTCCCTGGCTGAGGCCGGTTACAACGCCGAGATCATCCCGCCGTATTTCAGTGTCAAGGAAGCGGTATTCCCGTTTGCCAAGTTCCCTGGTGTCGACCCGATCCTTGGCCCAGAGATGAAGTCCACTGGTGAAGTGATGGGCGTCGGCGATACCTTCGGCGAGGCTTTTGCCAAGGCGCAGATGGGTGCCAGCGAAGTGCTGCCGAACGCAGGCGTGGCCTTTATCAGTGTGCGTGATGACGATAAGCCGTTGGTGGCTGGCGTTGCCCGCGATCTGATCGGGCTTGGCTTTGAAGTGGTGGCAACTGCCGGTACTGCCAAGCTGATCGAGGCGGCTGGGTTGCCAGTGCGTCGCGTGAACAAGGTGACTGAGGGTCGTCCGCACGTGGTCGACATGATCAAGAATGACGAAGTCACGCTGATCATCAACACCACTGAAGGTCGTCAGTCCATCGCTGACTCCTACTCCATTCGTCGTAACGCTCTGCAGCACAAGATCTACTGCACCACCACTATTGCGGCGGGTCAGGCGATCTGTGAGGCGCTGAAGTTCGGTCCCGAGAAGACCGTGCGCCGGCTGCAGGATCTGCATGCAGGAATCAAGGCATGACCAAATACCCCATGACCGTCCAGGGTGCTCGCGCCCTGGAAGAAGAGCTGGCACATCTGACCAAGGTGGTGCGTCCCAAGCTCAGCCAGGATATCGGCACCGCGCGCGAGCTCGGTGACCTCAAGGAAAACGCTGAATACCACGCTGCGCGCGAGCAGCAGGGTATGGTTGAGGCGCGTATCCGCGATATCGAAGGCCGTCTGCAGAATGCGGTGATCATCGACGTCACCACTATTGAGCACACCGGCAAGGTGATTTTTGGCACCACCGTGGAAATCGCTAACTGCGAGACCGATGAAAGCGTGGTCTATCAGATCGTTGGTGAAGACGAAGCGGACATCAAGCAGCGCAAGATTTCTGTCGGCTCACCTATCGCACGTGCCTTGATCGGCAAAAACGAAGGCGGCGTGGTGGTGGTGCAGACGCCAAGTGGTGCGCTGGAGTATGAGATCGTCGAGGTTCGTCATCTCTAAGCCGGGCGCGCGCGATGCGGGCGCAATCAGCTGGCTGCTGGCTCAGACACTCTGGGTTGGTGGCCTCTGGTTGCTGCATTTTCTGCTGATACCGGCAGTTGCCAAGATCGGCCTGGCTTCGTTGCTGGTCGAAGAGATCAGCAATACCCTGCGACCATTGCTGGTTGGTCTGGCGGCGGTTTGCGCTGGCTTGCAGGTGTTGGTGCTGATTCGTGCCGAGCGCCTGGCAAGCCTGTGGCGTGATGCTCGCGGGCAGTTGCTGTTGGTTGTGGTGGCGATGGCAGGCAGTTACTTCGCTGTGCGCCAACTGCTGCCTGAGGCTGAACTGTGGTTGATGTTCAGTTATCTGGTCATGGCTTTTTGCGGGTTGTTATTGGTCTTGCAGCCAGTGCCGCAAAAGCTCAGGCAAAGGCGCTGAGCGCGCCTTGCAGCGGCCGACTAATCAGCCGTGATAACGATGAACGTTGGACAGGTTCTTGTTCACTTTCGGGTTCTTGCGGTAGATCAGCGCCATTTTACCAATCACCTGAACCAGTTCGGCTTTGCCGGCTTTGCACAGTTCATTGATGGCCGCGAGGCGGTCTTCACGCTCAGTGATGCGTAATTGCACTTTAATCAGTTCATGATCGCCCAGTGCGCGTTCCAGTTCAGTCAGCACACCTTCGGTCAGACCGTTGTCAGCCACGATCAATACAGGCTTCAAATGGTGACCGATAGATTTGAATTGTTTCTTCTGCTCTTGAGTGAGCGGCATAATCTGATTCCTGCATTTAATCTGGTAAAAAACGGCGGTTAGTTTACCCGAGCGCCTTCGGGGCCGCCCAGATATTCATGCGTTGCACATTCGAGGTATTGCGTGGCCCGTTCCAAGACCAGTCAAGGTTGGCTGAAAGAGCACTTCAACGACCCCTACGTCAAAATGGCGCAGAAGGATGGCTATCGTTCGCGCGCCAGCTACAAGCTGCTGGAGATTCAGGAGAAGGATCGCATCCTGCGGCCTGGCATCACTGTAGTTGATCTAGGTGCTGTGCCGGGCGGCTGGTCGCAAGTCACCAGTCGGGTGATCGGTGACAAAGGGCGCTTGATCGCTTCAGATATCCTGGAGATGGACAGCATTCCGGACGTTGCCTTCATCAAGGGTGACTTTACCGATGATGAGGTGTTCGCGCAGATTCTCGAGGCCATCGGTGATCACCCGGTAGACCTTGTGATTTCCGATATGGCCCCCAATATGAGTGGGGTAAGGGAGTCGGATCAGCCTCGCGCGATGTACCTGTGTGAGTTGGCGCTGGATTTGTCGACCCGGGTATTGCGACCGGGTGGTGATTTTCTGATCAAGATCTTCCAGGGCGAAGGTTTCGATCTGTACCACAAGCAGGTGCGTCAGCTATTCGACAAGGTGCAGATGCGCAAGCCGCTGTCCTCGCGTGACCGCTCCCGCGAGCAATATCTGCTGGCACGAGGCTTCCGCGGCCTCTGACGGCGTTGGGGTTGCGGCGAATTGTGGTGGGGCTTTGTGGTCTCACAACAAATAAAGGGTTACAGACGGCGTCTGCCAGGGGTGGGCGTTGTGTAGTAAGTTAGATCGGTACATAACTGGTCGTCATGCGAAGTGCGCTTCGACACGGGGCCTGCTTCAGAGGGTAGCTAATTGAACGACATGGCAAAGAATCTGGTTCTGTGGCTGATCATCGCCGCCGTCTTGGTGACGGTGATGAACAATTTCTCCAGCCCGACTGAGTCGAACAAACTCAACTATTCGCAGTTTATCCAGCAGGTTCAGGATGGCGGCGTTAAGCGAGTAACGGTTGATGGCTTTATCATCAGCGGTACGCGTACTGATGGTTCCTCGTTCGAGACCGTGCGTCCGGCGATTCAGGATAATGGCCTGATCAAGGACCTGATGGACAACAACGTCGAGATCGTCGGCAAGCAGCCTGAGCAGCAGAGTATCTGGACTCAGCTATTGGTCGCCAGCTTCCCGATTCTGGTGATCATCGCCGTGTTCATGTTCTTTATGCGCCAGATGCAGGGTGGTGCTGGCGGCAAGGGCGGGCCGATGAGCTTCGGCAAGAGCAAGGCACGCCTGCTCTCGGAAGATCAGGTCAAGACGACCTTCGCTGACGTCGCCGGTTGCGACGAGGCCAAGGAAGAAGTCAGTGAGTTGGTTGAGTTTTTGCGTGATCCGGGCAAGTTTCAGCGCCTGGGCGGCCGTATCCCGCGTGGCGTGTTGATGGTCGGCTCGCCAGGTACCGGTAAGACTTTGCTGGCCAAGGCGGTTGCCGGTGAAGCCAAAGTGCCGTTTTTCACCATTTCCGGTTCGGATTTTGTGGAAATGTTTGTCGGTGTCGGCGCATCCCGTGTGCGTGACATGTTCGAACAGGCTAAGAAGCACGCGCCGTGCATCATCTTTATTGACGAAATCGACGCCGTGGGTCGCCATCGTGGCGCAGGCATGGGCGGCGGTCACGACGAGCGTGAGCAGACTCTCAACCAGTTGCTGGTAGAGATGGACGGCTTCGAAATGAACGACGGCATCATTGTGATCGCTGCCACCAACCGTCCTGACGTACTTGACCCTGCCTTGCTGCGCCCGGGTCGTTTCGACCGCCAGGTCGTGGTGGGGCTGCCGGACATTCGTGGCCGCGAGCAGATTCTCAAAGTGCACATGCGCAAAGTGCCGATGGGCGAAGATGTTGCCCCGGCGGTGATCGCGCGGGGTACCCCGGGCTTTTCCGGTGCGGATCTGGCCAATCTGGTCAACGAGGCATCGCTGTTTGCTGCCCGTGCCGGTAAGCGTCTGGTCGAAATGAAAGAGTTCGAGCTGGCCAAGGACAAGATCATGATGGGGGCTGAGCGCAAAACCATGGTCATGTCGGACAAGGAAAAACTCAACACTGCATTTCACGAAGCTGGCCATGCAATTGTCGGGCGTCTGGTGCCTGAGCATGATCCGGTCTACAAGGTGTCGATCATTCCGCGCGGCCGCGCCCTGGGCGTGACCATGTTCCTGCCTGAGGAAGACCGTTACAGTCTGAGCAAGCGTGTGCTGACCAGCCAGATCTGCTCGCTGTTCGGTGGTCGTATCGCCGAAGAAATGACCCTGGGTTTTGATGGCGTCACCACTGGTGCGTCCAACGACATCATGCGCGCCACTCAGTTGGCCAAGAACATGGTCACTAAGTGGGGTCTGTCGGAAAAGCTCGGTCCGCTGATGTATGCGGAGGAGGAGGGTGAGGTATTCCTCGGTCGTAGCATGGGCAGCAATCAGAGCAATGTCTCTGCCGACACCGCCAAGCTGATTGACCAGGAAGTGCGTAGCATCATCGACGAGTGCTACGGCACCGCCAAGCGCCTGCTGCAGGAAAATCGCGATAAGCTTGATGCGATGGCTGAAGCGCTGATGAAGTACGAAACCATTGATGCCGAGCAAATCGAAGACATCATGAATGGTCTCGCACCGCGTGAGCCGAAAGGCTGGCAAGGCGGTGACGACAACAACGGTACGCCGAGCGCGCCTGTTGAAGTTACCGAGTCCACAGAGAAGCCAATTGGTGGCCCAGCCGCCGAGCTTTAAGGTTTTCCATGTCTGTTGCTCCAACCTTTGACCGGCTGCCCTGTGGCAGCCGGTTTCTTGATTTAAGCCGTCCGCAAGTGATGGGTATCCTCAACGTCACCCCCGACTCATTTTCCGATGGTGGGCGCTATGGCCAGTGTGATGCGGCTTTGCGTCATGCCGAGGCGATGCTGCAGGCGGGGGCGACCCTGATTGATGTCGGTGGTGAGTCGACCCGGCCCGGTGCTCGTGCAGTTTCACCGGTCGAGGAGCTGGAGCGGGTTGCGCCGGTCGTCGAGGCCATTGCTCGTGAGCTGGATGTGATCATTTCGGTGGATACCTCAACGCCAGCAGTCATCCGCGAAACGGCGCGGCTGGGGGCGGGATTGATCAATGGCGTGCGTTCACTGCAGCGTGAGGGTGCGCTGGATGCGGCGGCGGATAGCGGTTTGCCGGTGTGTCTGATGCATATGCGTGGCGAGCCCACGACCATGCAGCAGAACCCTCAGTACTCTGATGTCGTGGCAGAAGTGTGCGAGTTTCTGCTTGAGCGGCTGGCCGCCTGTACGGCGGCGGGGATTGGCGCTGAGCGAGTCATTCTTGATCCGGGTTTTGGTTTTGCGAAAACCTTGGAGCACAATCTGTCGCTGTTCAAGCACCTACCAGTGCTGCATGCGTTAGGGCGACCTTTGCTGGTGGGGGTGTCGCGCAAGAGTATGATCGGCAAGGTGTTGGGGCATGAAGTAGGCGAGCGCCTATATGGCAGTCTGGCCCTGGCTGCGCTGGCGTTGAGCAAAGGTGCACACATCTTGCGGGTCCACGACGTGGCACAGACGGTTGATGTTGTACGGATGATCGCTGCGGTTGAAGCGGCCGAATAAGTTAGAAGGAATTGTGGGATGGGTAGAAAATATTTTGGTACTGACGGTATTCGTGGGCGTGTCGGTGACTTCCCTATTACCCCGGAATTCATGCTCAAGCTCGGCTGGGCGGCCGGGATGGCGTTTCGCAAGCAGGGCAAGTGCCTCATTCTGATCGGCAAGGACACGCGCATCTCCGGTTATATGTTCGAGTCTGCCCTGGAGGCGGGCCTGTCTGCGGCGGGGGCTGATGTAATGCTGCTCGGGCCAATGCCGACGCCGGCAATCGCGTATCTGACTCGGACGTTCCATGCCGAGGCGGGGATCGTTATCAGTGCCTCGCACAACCCCCATCATGACAACGGCATCAAGTTCTTCTCTGGGCAAGGAACCAAGCTGCCGGACGAAATCGAGTTGATGATCGAAGAGTTGCTTGATCAGCCGATGATGGTCGTTGAGTCCGAGCAGCTAGGCAAGGTCTCGCGAATCAATGATGCCGCTGGGCGCTATATCGAGTTCTGTAAGAGCAGTGTGCCGAGCAGTACCGACTTCGCCGGGCTGAAGATTGTGGTCGACTGCGCCCATGGCGCGGCGTACAAGGTTGCACCTAGCGTATTCCGTGAGTTGGGCGCGCAGGTTACGGTGCTTTCAGCGCAGCCCAATGGCTTGAATATCAATGACAGCTGCGGCTCGACCCACGTCGAGGCGCTGCAGGCTGAAGTGCTGGCGCAGCAGGCTGATCTGGGTATTGCCTTTGATGGTGATGCGGATCGGGTGTTGATGGTCGATCACTCCGGTGCCGTAGTGGATGGCGATGAGCTGCTGTTTATCATCGCCCGTGATCTGCTGGAGCGCGGCAAGCTGCAAGGGGGCGTTGTTGGTACGCTGATGAGTAACCTCGGGCTGGAGCTTACTCTGGCTGATCTGGGTATTCCGTTTGTGCGTGCCAAGGTCGGTGACCGTTACGTGATTGCCGAGTTGCTGTCGCGCAACTGGCAGTTGGGTGGGGAAAATTCCGGTCATCTAGTGTGTTTCCAGCACACCACTACTGGTGATGCAATTATCGCTGCGCTGCAGGTGTTGATGGCGCTCAAGCGTCGTGAGCAAACCCTGGGCGAGGCTCGCCTCGGGATGCAGAAGTGTCCGCAGGTACTGGTGAACGTTCGCTTTGCTGGCGGTGTTGACCCTCTGGAGCACCCAGCTGTGCAGCAGGCCAGTGCGCGGGTGACCGAGCAGATGGTTGGTCGTGGGCGGGTGCTGCTGCGCAAGTCCGGCACCGAACCGTTGGTGCGGGTTATGGTTGAGGGTGACGATGAAGGCCAGGTGCGCGGCTATGCCGATGAATTGGCTAAAGTTGTTGCTGATGTATGTGCTTGATTCGGCTTGCCAGTCGGGTGGCTGTTGGGTAACATCTGCGCCCTCTTTGACCGACGAGGTAAAGTATGCGTCGCCCAATGGTTGCTGGTAACTGGAAAATGCACGGTACCCGCGCCAGCGTCGCAGAGCTGATCAACGGTCTCAATCAGCAGGTGTTGCCTGCTGATGTGGATGTGGCGGTTTTCCCGTCTTGTTTGCATCTTGGTCAGGTGGTTGAAGGTCTGGCCGGCAAGGCTGTTGCGGTAGGTGCGCAAGATTGTGCTACCGAAGCGCAGCAAGGTGCTTTGACTGGCGAAGTGGCTGCAAGTCAGTTGCATGATGCGAGCTGTTCGCTGGTGCTGGTTGGTCACTCCGAGCGTAGATCGCTGTTGGGTGAGAGTGATGAGGTTGTGACACGCAAGTTTGCGGCGGCGCAGTCTTCAGGCTTGATTCCGGTGTTGTGTGTCGGTGAGACCCTGGCGCAGCGTGAGGCGGGGCAGGCACTTGAAGTGGTTGCTGCGCAGTTGTCTGCGGTGGCCGATGCGCTGGGTGTTGAGGTGTTTGCCGCTGCGGTCATTGCCTACGAGCCAGTTTGGGCCATTGGTACTGGTCTGACCGCATCGCCTGCGCAAGCGCAGGAAGTGCATGCGGCAATTCGTGCGCGGTTGGCGGCGAAAAGCCCTGAGTTGGCGGGCGAGGTAAGAATTCTTTATGGCGGCAGCGTCAAGGCCGCCAGTGCAGCCGAGTTGTTCGGTATGCCGGATATCGATGGGGGGCTTGTGGGTGGAGCCTCTCTGAATGCGGATGAGTTCGGTGCGATTTGTCGCGCCGCAGGAAGCTAAAGAAATGCTGGAAACAGTTATCGTTGTTCTTCATCTGCTGGGTGCTATCGGTGTTGTTGTGCTGGTTTTGCTGCAGCAGGGTAAAGGTGCGGACGCAGGTGCTTCTTTTGGTGCGGGTGCTTCTTCTACCGTATTCGGTAGCCAAGGAACTACTACCTTTTTGAGTCGCGTTACTGCTATACTCGCCACCGCTTTTTTCATGACTAGCTTGGGTTTAGCGTTCTTTGCTAAAGACAAAGCTGATGGTATGGCTCAGGTCGGTTTGCCTGATCCAGCAGTCCTGGAAGTACAACAGGCTAAGCCAGCTGTTGACGATGTACCTGTTCTCGATGCAGCTAAGCCGGCTACTGAAGCGGCGGACGTACCTCAGGCTCCTGAGCAGCAGTAAAACGTAGTAGGTTGTACGCAACAAACGATTTTGCCGAGGTGGTGGAATTGGTAGACACGCTACCTTGAGGTGGTAGTGGCCATAGGCTGTAGGGGTTCGAGTCCCCTCCTCGGTACCAATAACTAGTTTTATGCCGTCCAATTCGGTCGCATAAATACTACGGAAGCCCCGCCCAGTGCGGGGTTTTTCGTCTAAAGCTGTTTTATGTCGTCCTATGCAAGCCCAAGCTTTTAGGTACATACTTAGGTACACGATTGATCCGATAATTGGCGTGTACCTAAAATGGCCAGAACAGCGATCCCGCTTACAGACTCCAAATGCAATGCAGCCAAGCCTCGCGAAAAGGATTACCAACTGTTTGATGGCCAAGGGCTGTATCTTCTGGTCAAAAAGACCGGGGCCAAGCTATGGCGCTTTAAGTACACAAAGCCGGATGGGGGCGGCGGCCATGCATCATTCGGCAACTATCCTGCCCGGTCATTAAAGGGTGCGCGTGAACGCAGGGCGGAAGCTCTAGCCCTTCTGGCACAAGGCAGTGACCCGGTTGAACACGCTCGTCAGGTGAAGCGTACCGAGGCGGCTGCCAGCTTGAATACCTTTGAGTTGGTGGGGCGCGCATGGCATGCAAGCATGGTCAAGTGGTCGCCTGAGCATTCGGCACGCGTTCTGAAGTGGCTTGAATCCGACCTTTTCCCGATGATCGGTAAGCGTGGCATAGGTGAGCTGAAAACCAGTGACTTGCTTGCGCCAATCAGGGCTGTAGAGAGGCGCGGTGCCTTGGACGTGGCCGCGCGCTTGAAGCAGCGAACGGCATGCATCATGCGCTACGCCGTGCAGCGGGGGGCTCATTGACTACAACCCAGCTCAAGACTTTGCTGGCGCTCTAGCCTCGCGCAAGACAATGCATCGCCCAGCCTTGCCGCTCGAGCGTTTGCCGGAACTGCTGGCACGTATCGACGCAGACGAAGGGCGAGCCATCACCAGGCTGGCTGTGCGCCTAACCCTAGCCGTGTTTATTCGCTCTAGCGAGCTGAGATTTGCCCGCTGGCCTGAGGTTGACCTAGGCCGGTCTCTATGGACGATCCCTGGCCAGCGCCAGGCAATCGAAGGGGTGAAGCATTCTCAGCGCGGGTCAAAGATGGGGACCCCGCACCTTGTTCCATTGTCGCGCCAGGCCGCGATCCTGCTGGAGCAGGTGCAGGCGCTTTCCGGTGGCTTTGAATTGGTGTTTCCCGGCGACCACTACCAGCACAAACCCATGAGCGAGAACACCATAAACACGGCTTTACGGCGCATGGGGTACGACACCAAAACTGAGGTGTGCGGTCATGGTTTTCGCGCCATGGCCTGTAGCGCACTTGTCGAGTCGGGGTTGTGGTCGCGTGATGCGGTGGAGCGGCAGATGAGCCATCAAGAGCGCAACGGTGTGCGAGCGGCCTATATTCACAAGGCGGAACACCTGGAGGAGCGTCGACTAATGGTGCAATGGTGGGCTGACTACCTTGATGCCAACCGTGACCAGCATGTAACCCCGTTCGACTTCGCCCATACAAGCGGAGGCAGCGGGGTGGCTATGCGTCGGGCCTGATACATGACTCTACTTTGCGGCGGTAAGTTATCGGGCTACGGCGGCTAGTCTGGCTCGACGCTACTTATGGCTTATGGCGTCCACCAGTCCCCTGAGTGCCGAGTGGCCGGTGTTTCATTTCTCAGCGCGCGGGGTGGGTTCGTTACCTGAAAAAACACTGCCGAAAACTGACACTGGGCTTTAGATGAGTAATTCCGAACGTCCGCGTCCGCTAGACCGGTTAGAGAAAATCGCCTAAAAGCCTGCACGCCAAGTCTCTGAAATAGCTGAGCTAGACTACCGATACAATATACTGCTCAGTAACTCGTGCTGACTCAAGTAAACCAGCCTGAACCACTGACAAGGTAAGTCTTCCCGTGACAAGCTCCCAAAGCGTGAAACCAATACAGTCCGCTGAGAAGTTAGCAAATGCTTACGGTATATCTTCACAAGCTCTAATAGAAATTTTTACCGTTATCAACATAAATCTATTCATTGAAGCACCAGTTGATAATTACGACTTGTTCTTATCTGACATGTCAGAAAGGAAAATATCGAATACATTACCATTAAATGAAAATGTAAAATCTATACTTAAGTCTGCTCAATATCAAGTAGTTACAGATTTAATTGAATACCTTTGTCTTGTTCCAAATGATTACAAACTCATAGCTTTAAAAAATGGCATTCGAATTGACAAGTTCCTTTTTGCCGGCAGCTATGATGTTAATTCAGGAATTAAAATAGCAACCCCTGCCGAGTTCGCAAGAGTACATATAAGCACGAATCCAATATTTTGGTTTAAATATTTATACGGATATATTTGCGCTAGAAAAAAACAACAAAACAAGAAAGAAGAAATAGACATGAATGCAGGAAGCGAATGCAGCATTCGAATATCATTCTCAGACCTATTAATCTCCCCTAATGACATGGAATTAATTATCCCTCAATTACCATGCAGAAAACCTCAATTACATCCGAGTCAAGATCCGCACATATCCGACAGCCTTCACTTCATCAATGAGTTACACAGAGAAATATTAGGAATAGAGTCAAGCTATGAGCGTCGATCATTAAATGAAACCAAGGCGTATATTAAAACTAGACTGAAGGAGTATTGGATCGGAGATAAGAGTGGGCTAGAAACAAAAATCAGAGAAGCGGCGGCGGCAAAAACTGAGTGCAACACCTGATCTTTCCGATACGGTGCTGCCCCTATGTCTTATTCCGAACTCAGCGTTGAAGAGCGCGCCACTATTCAAATCGGTCATGCCCAAGGCTTTAGCCTGCGCAAGATTGCCCACCTGATCAACCGATCCCCCTCGACTATCAGTCGCGAGTTGCGCCGTAATCGAGAGGTCTGCGGTCGTTACTCGGTAAGCGCTCCATAAACCTCATCTACAAATGATCCGCAGGCCAGCCAATGCTGAGCTCCAATTTCTTTCTGGAGCCAGCCGTCATGATGCGCCCCGACGCCAAAGTCGAAAAAGTCTATCTATACCCCAAGCCGTTGGATTTCCGAAAATCCATCGATGGCCTGGCCGCCCTGGTCGAGCTGGATATCAAGGTGGCGGTGTTCGACCCGGTGCTGTTCGTCTTCCTCAACCGCGCGCGCAGCCGGGTGAAGATTTTGTATTGGGAGCGCAACGGCTTTTGCCTGTGGCTCAAGCGATTGGAGGCTGAACGCTTCAAGTCGCATCCGGAACCTGGCGAAGATGCGATCGTGCTGACGGCCCAGGAGTTGAACTGGTTGTTGGACGGTATCGACCTGTGGCGCAACCGGCCGCACCAGGTTTTGACCCCTAGGTTCGTCACCTGAGCCGGTATAATCCACGGCATGATTTCTGTGCCCGAAACCCTTCCTGATGACCCCGCCGCGCTCAAGCAATTGCTCGCTGAGGTGTTGTCGTCGGCGCAGGAATTGGCCAAGGACAAGGATGGGCAGATCGAGCGCCTGCGCGAACAAAACGCGCTGTTGATCCAGCGCCTGTTCGGCCGTAAATCCGAGCAGAGCAGCGACCCGGATTCACCGCAGCTAGAGATGTTCAACGAAGCGGAAAGCCTGGCCGAAGCGGCGGCTGAAGCTCCGGCCGCTGAGGTCGAGGAAGAAGTCGTTGCGCCGACCAAGCGCCGCGGCAAGCGCAAGCCGTTACCGGCCGAACTACCGCGTGTCGAGGTCATCCACGAACTGCCCGAACACGAACTGACCTGCGAATGCGGTTGCCGCAAGCAGGCCATCGGCGAAGAAACCAGCGAGCAGCTGGAAATCATCCCGATGCAGGTTCAGGTGATCCGCCACATTCGCAAGACCTATGCCTGCAAGGCCTGCGAAAGCGCGCCGGTCACCGCTGACAAACCGGCCCAACTGATCGAGAAAAGGCTGGCCAGCCCGAGCGTGCTGGCGATGCTGCTGACCAGCAAATACGCCGACGGCATCCCACTGTATCGCTTCGAAAAGATGCTCAGTCGCCATGGCATCGACATCCCCCGGCAGACCCTGGCGCGCTGGGTGATCCAGTGCGGCGAACTGCTACAACCGTTGCTCAACCTGATGCGCGACAGGCTGCTGGACAGTCCGGTGATCCACTGCGATGAAACCCGCGTGCAGGTGCTCAAGGAGCCTGGGCGCGATCCGAGCAGCCACTCCTGGATGTGGGTGCAGACCGGTGGCCCGCCTGGCAAACCGGTGATCCTCTTCGACTACACAACCAGCCGCGCGCAGGAGGTGCCGCTGCGCCTGCTCGACGGTTATCGCGGCTACCTGATGACCGACGATTACGCCGGCTACAACGCCGTGGCCGCACAACAAGGTGTTGAACGCCTGGCCTGCTGGGCGCATGCGCGGCGCAAGTTCGTCGAAGCGCAAAAGGTGCAACCGAAGGGCAAAACCGGGCGTGCCGACATCGCGTTGGGGATGATCAACAAGCTCTACGGCATCGAGCGCGAACTTAAGGATGCCAGCGATGAACAGCGCTACCGGGGCCGCCAGCAGCACAGCCTACCGCTCCTCGATCAGCTCAAGACCTGGCTGGAGAAAACCCAGCCGCAGGTCACGGCGCAGAATGCCCTGGGCAAAGCAGTGAACTACCTGGCGAGCAACTGGAGCCGACTCGAACGCTACATCGAGGCTGGCCACCTGCCGATCGATAACAACGCTGCCGAGCGCGCGATCCGGCCCTTCGTCATAGGTCGCAAGAACTGGCTGTTCAGCGACACGCCGAAAGGCGCGACCGCCAGCGCCCAACTCTACAGCCTGGTGGAAACCGCCAAGACCAATGGCCAGGAGCCCTACGCCTGGCTGCGCCATGTCCTCGAACGCCTGCCGCTGGCCAACAGCGTTGAAGCCTACGAAGCGCTGCTGCCTTGGAACTGCCAACCAACGACGCCACTGTAAAACGCAAAACCTCTCCAGAGGGAGGTGGGGTCTATGGAGCGCTTACGTTACTCGGCCCGTGCGGCGCAGCAGCAGATGAGAGCCCGGCGCCAAGTCTGCCGGCCCAAGCGAAAGCTGCTGCCCGGTAGTGAACGCTTCGAGT
Source organism: Pseudomonas anguilliseptica (assembly GCF_900105355.1). Taxonomy (NCBI): domain Bacteria; kingdom Pseudomonadati; phylum Pseudomonadota; class Gammaproteobacteria; order Pseudomonadales; family Pseudomonadaceae; genus Pseudomonas; species Pseudomonas anguilliseptica. The sequence continues at coordinate 306,219 of NZ_FNSC01000001.1, read as the reverse complement.
TGGTGACCCATATGCTGCGTGAGCGTTTGTCTCCCGAGCAGATTGCCGGCAAGCTGCGCAGCATGAACATACCCAGCCTCAGAGATGCCTACGTCTGTCGCGAGACGATCTATACCGCGATCTATGCCTTGCCGGTCGGCGAGCTGCGTAAGGAGCTGATTATCTGCCTGCGCCAAAGCAAGACGACGCGCAGGCCGCGCTCTGGCGGCGTGGATCGACGTGGCCAGCTCCCAGAGCTGGTCAGTATTCACGTGCGCCCGCCGGAGATTGAAGACCGCCTGATGCCGGGCCACTGGGAGGGCGACCTTATCAAGGGCAAGGCCAACGCCTCGTCGGTCGGCACCTTGGTAGAACGCACCAGTGGCTACCTGATGCTGATCAAGATGAACGATGCGACGGCGACCTCGGCGATGGAAGGTTTCAGCGCCGCACTCAATCGTATGCCGCTGGCGATGCGTAAGAGCATGACCTACGACCAGGGCCGGGAGATGGCGCGGCACGCCGAGATCACCCAGAGAACCGGCATAGCGATCTACTTCTGCGACCCACACAGCCCCTGGCAGCGCGGCAGCAACGAAAACATCAACGGCCTCATTCGCCAGTACCTGCCCAAGGGCACAGACTTGTCGGGACACAGCCAAGAACAGTTGGATGCCATTGCACTGCAACTGAATATGCGGCCGCGTAAGCGCTTCGACTTCAAGTGCCCGATCGAAGTCATGAGCGAAGTAATGCAAGAAGCCATGGCTATGCGGCATGATGCGCCAGCGTCAATTCAATAACCGTGTTGCACTCAGCTCCTGCAACCGCCCTAGATATGCATTGATTTCGGATTCGATCCAACGCACTGCCGAGCCCTTCCGGCCAAGCCGAATTTGACGCGGGAAGCATGGATCAAAGTATCGTGACTTTGGGTCGAGACGGCTGTATATGCTGGAGCGTGACAATCCAGTTCGCTGTACAACCTGCTGCAGTGTCAGCATGTAAATGCTTGTGATTGTTTCTGTCTTCATGGTTTTTTCCTTCTGTTGAAAACCCGAAGCCAGTGTGGAGCATGCATTTCCGCGAAATCGAACGCGCAATGATTTCGCGAAAGCTAAAAATGCTTGTCTTTAAAAGCCGAAACCTCCGTCCTAGAGCCTGCCAGATCCGCGAAATGACATTAGCGTCGGGCGCAGTTATTTCATTCAACATTCTCTGAAATGGCTGCTACACCTGCTACGCGTAGCAGAAATAGCAGCTTGTTGAATGTTGATCCCAAATAATCTCAGCCATACATCACCGCAATGAACCCACCCACCATGGAGCTATCCCATGTCATTGCAGTGTCCTTGTTGTAACTCAAAACGCGTTGCCTCAATCAGAACAGCCATGAAGGTCGGAGGTAAGCGCTCCATAAACCTCATCTACAAATGATCCGCAGGCCAGCCAATGCTGAGCTCCAATTTCTTTCTGGAGCCAGCCGTCATGATGCGCCCCGACGCCAAAGTCGAAAAAGTCTATCTATACCCCAAGCCGGTGGATTTCCGAAAATCCATCGATGGCCTGGCCGCCCTGGTCGAGCTGGATATCAAGGTGGCGGTGTTCGACCCGGTGCTGTTCGTCTTCCTCAACCGCGCGCGCAGCCGGGTGAAGATTTTGTATTGGGAGCGCAACGGCTTTTGCCTGTGGCTCAAGCGATTGGAGGCTGAACGCTTCAAGTCGCATCCGGAACCTGGCGAAGATGCGATCGTGCTGACGGCCCAGGAGTTGAACTGGTTGTTGGACGGCATCGACCTGTGGCGCAACCGGCCGCACCAGGTTTTGACCCCTAGGTTCGTCACCTGAGCCGGTATAATCCACGGCATGATTTCTGTGCCCGAAACCCTTCCTGATGACCCCGCCGCGCTCAAGCAATTGCTCGCTGAGGTGTTGTCGTCGGCGCAGGAATTGGCCAAGGACAAGGATGGGCAGATCGAGCGCCTGCGCGAACAAAACGCGCTGTTGATCCAGCGCCTGTTCGGCCGTAAATCCGAGCAGAGCAGCGACCAGAGATGTTCAACGAAGCGGAAAGCCTGGCCGAAGCGGCGGCTGAAGCTCCGGCCGCTGAGGTCGAGGAAGAAGTCGTTGCGCCGACCAAGTGCCGCGGCAAGCGCAAGCCGTTACCGGCCGAACTACCGCGTGTCGAGGTCATCCACGAACTGCCCGAACACGAACTGACCTGCGAATGCGGTTGCCGCAAGCAGGCCATCGGCGAAGAAACCAGCGAGCAGCTGGAAATCATCCCGATGCAGGTTCAGGTGATCCGCCACGTTCGCAAGACCTATGCCTGCAAGGCCTGCGAAAGCGCGCCGGTCACCGCTGACAAACCGGTGATCCTCTTCGACTACACAACCAGCCGCGCGCAGGAGGTGCCGCTGCGCCTGCTCGACGGTTATCGCGGCTACCTGATGACCGACGATTACGCCGGCTACAACGCCGTGGCCGCACAACAAGGTGTTGAGCGCCTGGCCTGCTGGGCGCATGCGCGGCGCAAGTTCGTCGAAGCGCAAAAGGTGCAACCGAAGGGCAAAACCGGGCGTGCCGACATCGCGTTGGGGATGATCAACAAGCTCTACGGCATCGAGCGCGAACTTAAGGATGCCAGCGATGAACAGCGCTACCGGGGCCGCCAGCAGCACAGCCTACCGCTCCTCGATCAGCTCAAGACCTGGCTGGAGAAAACCCAGCCGCAGGTCACGGCGCAGAATGCCCTGGGCAAAGCAGTGAACTACCTGGCGAGCAACTGGAGCCGACTCGAACGCTACATCGAGGCTGGCCACCTGCCGATCGATAACAACGCTGCCGAGCGCGCGATCCGGCCCTTCGTCATAGGTCGCAAGAACTGGCTGTTCAGCGACACGCCGAAAGGCGCGACCGCCAGCGCCCAACTCTACAGCCTGGTGGAAACCGCCAAGACCAATGGCCAGGAGCCCTACGCCTGGCTGCGCCATGTCCTCGAACGCCTGCCGCTGGCCAACAGCGTTGAAGCCTACGAAGCGCTGCTGCCTTGGAACTGCCAACCAACGACGCCACTGTAAAACGCAAAACCTCTCCAGAGGGAGGTGGGGTCTATGGAGCGCTTACGATCAAACCGGGTGTGGTGGTCAGTTACCGTGAGGTGCCGGTGGGCAAGGTCACCGATTTCGAGCTGGGGCCGACTTCGGATCGGGTGCTGATCCATATCCTGATTGAGCCGCGTTATGCGCCGCTGGTACGCAGCGGCAGCCGCTTCTGGAATGCCAGCGGTATTGGCGTGGATGCTGGGCTGTTCAGCGGGGTGAAGGTGCGTACCGAGTCGCTGGAGGCTTTGCTTGAAGGCGGCATCGCCTTCGCCTCGCCGGATAATCCGCAGATGGGCGGGCCAGCGCAGCCAGGACAGACCTTTGCCCTGTATGACGAGGTCAAGGAAGAGTGGTTACGCTGGGCGCCGAAGATCGCGCTGGAGAAGTAACTGACAAGGGCCGCAATTGCGGCCCTTGCTTTATGGCGGGTGAGCCTGCGTCAGGCGGGCTCGGTTGCTGCGGTTGTGGTTTCTGCCTTGCTCTTGGCGCTGTCACGGCGCTGAATATATTTCCAATCCGCTTCGTCGATATAGATGCCATTCGGCCCGCTGCCGCCTTCCAGGTCGATGGCCACGTGAGCTGAGACCTGCGGCTTTACCGAGGCAAGAATCGGTACAAAGCCCAGCTGCAGACTGGTTTCGATCAGTGCCTGCTGGTTCTTCTCATCGATATCCGCCGCCTCGTCCAAGTAGTAAGGCAAGCGCACCTTGCCGGCCTGGTCGCGGTCCATCAGGTGCAGCAGCAGGTACATGTTGGTCAGCGCCTTGATGGTCATGGTGGTGCCGTTCGACGCCGCGCCATCGATGTCGGTGTGGATCACCGGCTGGCCATGCACCTTGGTGATTTCGAAGGCCAGTTCGAACAGGTCCTTCAAGCCCAGCTGGTTATGGTTAGCGGCTACCAGGCGCGCCAGGTATTCCTTGGCTTCCTCGTTCTTGCTGTCCTGTTCGCTGCTTTGCTGCAGGTCGAACACCGAGAGGGTTTCGCCTTCTTCGTACTGGCCAGCGCTGTGGATGATCTGGTCGATATGCTTAAGCGCGTCTTTATTGGGGGCCAAAACGATGCGGAAGCTTTCCAGGTTGGACACCTGGCGCTTGTTGATCTCGCGGTTGAACAACGCCAGCTGGTGTTCCAGGTTGTCGTAATCGCTACGGATATTGCGCAGGGTACGGGCGATGTCTGTGACCGCCGCGCGGCGTGCCTTGGCCAGGGTGAGTGCTTCGTCCTGGCGGTGGGCATAGGCGTTGACCAGCAGGTGCAGGCGCCGTTCGACGTCATCTTCGCTGTCGAACTTGGCCACGCCCTTCAGGCGCACCTGGGCGTAGAGCGCCTCGATCTGTCCGTCGATACGTTGCAGGCCCTGCCAGGCGTCCTGGTAGTCGTTGAGCAACGGCAGCAGGTTATCCAGGCTGTCGTCCACCGGGTCGGTAAACGGCGTGCCGAACGGCAGGTTGGCCGGCAACAGCTGGCGACGGCGCAGGGCGTCTTCCAGGGTGCGCTCCTTGGCTTCCAGATCGGCCAACTGACGGCCGACCAATTGCAGCTTGGCGGAGAGCTGTTGCACGCGCTCGGTAAAGGCATCTGCGGCGCGCTTGAGTTCGTCCTGGGCGGCCTCCAGCTGGGCCAGCTGCTCCAGCTTCTGCGGCTCTTCCACGGCCAGAGTCTGGCTCTTGCGGAAGTCTTCCAGAGCTTTCTGTGCATCCAGAACCGCCTGGTAGAACTGCTCTGCCTGGGCCTTGCTCGCGGCGCGGTCAGCGGCCACCGCCTGTTGGGTTTTCAGCTGTTTATATTCGCGATCCAGGCGGTCTTTCTGGTCACGCAGGGCGGCTCGGTCGGCCAGGGCTTGCAGGGCCGGTGGTTCGATATGGCTGAGGTCGATGGTCAGCCCGGGCACTTCGAAGTGCTCGCCCTTGAAGCCGTCGAGGATGGTTTCGAGGGATTTCACCCAGGCATCGCCCTCGGCGACCTGAATGCCTTTCTCACCCAGCGGCAGGCTGAACAGCTGGCCGTTAAACAGGCGCATCAGGCGATCGACATCGGCCTGGCTGAACTCTTCACGTAGGCGTGAATAGCTGTTGTTATCGGCGTGTTCGAGTTGCTGTTTCACCGATTTCAGGCGTTTTTCCAGATCGCGCAGGCGCTCGTCCAGGTCCTCGGCGGAGAATTGCCGCGACTGCGCCAAGGCACCTGCCAATTCATCGTGGGCATCTTTGGCGACCAGCAGTTGCTCCTCCAGCACCTTGGCGTCGTTGACCAGGGCGAAGCGATTTTTCAGTACTGACAACTCGCCGAGCCAGCGCTGGATTTCGCTGATTTCGCGCTCCATGCGCATCAGTTCCTGGGTGCCACCGCGTTGCTCGTGCTGCAAACCGTCCTGCTCGCCACGGTAGTGCTCGGCCTGGATTACCAATTCCTCGCGGCGTGCGCCAGCATAGTCCTGCCAGGTGCCGAGCAGCGAGTCGAGCAGCGGCGACAGGCGATGCAGCTTGCCGCGCAGCAGTTCGCGCTGGGCCACGCCAGCGGCCAGCGCTTCAATCAGCGGGCCGGCGGTGACGAGGGCCTGGTAGTCCTGTTCCATGCGCCGCACATCGCGGAAGGCTTCTTCGGTGGCGGCGATGTAGTCGACGCTGCCCGAGCGCAGGCTGTGTTCGAAGGCATCGAGGAACAACTGCTTGAGCTTGGCGGCGGTGATTTCGCGCATATGCAGCAGGTTGATAAACAGCGCGCGGAAGGTCTTCAGGCTCTGCTCGCTGGTGGAGCGCAGCGGGATCAGGGTCAGGTCCAGCGGAATCGAGGTGTGCCCGCCAACCAGCAGACGGCGCAGCTCTTCGGGTTTCAGTTCATAGGCCTTGATGCCTTCGCGTTCCAGAGCGTTGAACAGCTCGCGTTGACGCAGGCAGGTGCCGTTCTTTTGGTAGTGCTCCAGGTCCAGGGTGCCCTGATAGGCGAAAAACTGGTGGCCGAAGCCGCCGCCCGGGCCGCGCCCGGCCACGCCGATTACATGGGGGCCGTGGGGCAGGGCGACTTCGACGAGGATGTAGCTGGTGTCGCTGGCGAAGTAGAACTTGCGCGATTGTTCCAGGTTGTACTTGCCGAAGCTCATGTCCGACATGCGCGCGAGAATCGGGAATTGCAGGGCATTGATCGAGGCGGATTTACCCAGGTTGTTGGCGCCGTAAACCGACAGCGGGTTTTCCAGCGGGAACAGACCGAGGCTGTAGCCGGCGGTGTTCAACAGGGCGAAGCGGCGGATGCCGTAGCGTTCCTGGCTCATGCATCCATCTCCTGGGCGGCACGTTCTTCGGCCATGGCGCGGGCCAGGGCGTCTTCTTCGGATTCGTCAGTTTCTGTTTCGCTGAGGCTGATGATTTCGTCTTCGGCCTCATCATCCAGCAGCACCGGCGTCGGCAGCGGCAGGGCGCTGTGCAGGGTGGCGGCCAGGTCGCGGTCCTGCTGCACCGAGAGGCACACATCGAGGAAACGGTGCATGGGGGCGAGAAAGCGGTAGATGCCGTTGTCTTCGCTGGCAAAACCGAGCTGGGTCAGGCGGCGCATGACTTTCTCTTCCAGTTCATCCTGGGTGGTGACTTCGGCCTGGAGGAACAGATCCTTGTACTTTTCCAGCAGCGCCGGCAGTTCGTCACGGCCGAGGCTACCACCGTCGAGCACGGCCAGCGGGTCACGGCCCTGATCGGCCAGGTGTTCGACCAGAATAAAGGTGAACAGCGCCAGGCGTTGGGCGGTCTTGTTGACCTGCGCCCCCATCTGTTCAGGCACGAAGTAGTAGAAACCGCGGCTGTCGCAGGTCAGCTCATAGCCCAGGGCTTTGAACAGGCCACGGTACTGGTCCTGCTGACCGGCCAGTTGGGTGTAGATCTCCGGGTTGCTGCGGCTGATGTGGTAGCCCTTGAACAGCTCGCGGAAGCTCGGGGCGAGCTGGGTCAGTTCTTTCAGGTCGATATTCATAGGGTGGTCCCGGCCGGCTTGATCAGGGCAAAGGAGCTCAGGCTGACCTGATGCTCGCGGGTGAGGTAGTCGCGGCGCTCCAGGCGCTCGCGCTGGAAACGGCCATCGCGAGACAGACGCGAGAACCAGTAGAGCAATTCGTCGGTGGCGCCTTCGGGCTCCTGTTCCAGCAGCCAGACCATCAGGTCCGGCAGCGGCAGGGCTTGTTCGCAGCGCTCGATCATCTCCCGTGCGGTACGTGGTGCGCGTGGGGCTTCACCCTTGCGGCCGCTGTGGGCCTTGGGGAACTGCGCCGGCTTCGGCTCGAAGCGCGCCAGGGCATAGACATAGGCCTCGACCTGCGACGCGGTGCCGAGAAAGGTGCTTTGCGGGCGGCTGAAAAGCGGCATGGAGGCCTGCGGTACGGCGTCCAGGCCCTTTTTACGAATGGCCGCCAGGGCCAGGGCTGCGCCACGGGTCACGGCATTGTGCCGGCGCGCTTCTTCACGCAGCGGCAGCAGCAGCTCGCGGGCGCGGCGCAGGGTCAGCTGGGCGGTGGTCTGCATTTCCAGGATGCGCGCGTGGGTGCGAAGCAGCAGGTCGTCATCGACCAGTTGACCGAGACGCTGTTGTTCGCCGAGCAGGCGCAGCAGCACGTGCTCGACACGGTAGACGCCCTGCTCGAAGGCACCGTCGGCGGCCACCAACTGGATCATCGGCTCGACGTATTCGTCCCAGGTGGCCAACACCTCGGCGTAGCGCTGACGCAGGGGGATTTGCCTATCTGAGGTCTTGGCGCGCTCGGCCACGGCGACCAAGGCCTGCTCGTCGTTGGCCAGCTTCTTCAGCACGTCACGCACGCGCATATCGAGCAAACGCAGCTGACGCGCCAGATCGGCGGCGTCGCGCACTTCGAAGGCGTCTTTGATATAGCCAGCCAGGCGCTCCAGGTGGCGCAGGTAGGCTTCGATCTCCAGGCACAGCCCCAGGCGATGTTCGCGGCGCAGGTAGGCGAGGAAGTCGTGGATCTGCGCGTTGAGCTCGAAGCGATTGGGGCTCTTGGCCACCGGCACCAGTATATCCAGGCGGATCCACTGATCGAGCAGGGCGGTGACATCGGTGGGCGTGCCTTCGGGCAACTGCGCGGCCAGCTGATTACGCAGCTCCACCAGGCTCAGGGTGCCGGCATCGAAGCGCTCGCACAGCGGCTCCAGCAACGTCCAGTGTTCGGCAAGGGCGCGCAGTACGCGCTTGGGATCAATCATCGGGGCATCCGCTCCGCGGGCTTTTCGCAAAAAACGCCGATTGTACTGCAAGCCGCAGCGAAGGCTTGAGTGTCAGTCATCGTCTGTGCGCGCCGCTCGGGCAGATGTAACCCAGGCTGTGGCGATGGGTAACAGCTAGTGGCCTGTCTGGTTAATCCAATAACTCATTCCGAATTACAGCCAGCTTTGCTCGATGCACGGAGCTGATAATCGACTCAGCCGTTTTGCTCCAGCGGAACGGCTTAGCCGAATGTTCGTTATGAGCCTCAATGAAGCGACGTATCGCCGCTCTCAGGTCAGCCACGCTGCTGAAGGCATCACGATAAAGCGCCCGTCTTTCCAGTTGCGCAAACCAGCCCTCCACGGCGTTCAGCCACGAGGCGCTGGTCGGTGTGAAGTGCAGCTTGAAACGGGGATGCTTCTCCAGCCATTCCCTGACGGCAGCGGTCTTGTGAGTCGAGCTGTTGTCCAGAATTACATGCAGGTCCAGCTCGACGGGGGTGCTGCGGTCGATCTGTCGAAGGAACTCCAAAAACTCCTTGGCCCTGTGCCGCTGGGTGATACGGCCGATGACCTTACCCGTCAGGATGTCAAAGGCTGCGTACAGACTGGCCGTACCGTGGCGCTTATAGTCATGCGTCCGCCGCTCAATCTGCCCGGGCTTGAGCGGCAGCATGGGCTGTGTGCGGTCCAGCGCCTGGATCTGTGTTTTTTCGTCAACAGATAGCACCAGGGCGTTGTCGGGCGGATTCAAATAGAGCCCGACGACATCGACCACTTTGTCTGCAAAGTGCGGGTCGTTACTGATCTTGAAGGTTTTCAACCGGTGCGGCTTGAGGTCGGCAGCAGCCCACACCTGTGCGACCTGCCAGATGCTGACCCCAGCGTACTTGGCCATCAACCGTAGGCTCCAGTGGGTAGCTTCGCGCGGGACTCGCTGGGTCGTCAGCGTCAGGATTTCCTTGATCTTCGCTTCGTTGAGCTTGCGAGGCGCTCCACTGCGCCGCAGGTCACTCAGCCCCTCCAGACCGGTCTCCTGGTAGCGTTTACGCCATTTGAAGACCACTGGCGCAGAGACTTGCAGCTGCTCGCTGATCTCCTTGGGCGTGAGACCGTTGGCCAGCAGCAACAGAATTCTGGCCCGCTGGCCGATGCTCTGAGGCAGCGATCCCATGCGTAACCAGCCTTGCAGCATGTCGGCATCACTGGGACTCAAGAAGAATGGGGCTGCTGGCCGGGCCATATGGGAGCTCAATTCATGACGATAGAGCGCGCAGTATACTGGCTCGGCATTGGATTAACGAATTTTACAGACAGCTCACTAGGCGGCGGTTTGCAATGGTTTTCTCGGGTTTTCTCGACTATGGGTCGGCACATTTAGGCGGCGGGGTTTTTATAGTGCTAATCAAGGCGTGGAGTCCGCAGGGCTCTGCCAATCGAATAATAAAGACAGGGAATCAGCCATGCGTCCGACCCTCGGCTTTGCCAAAACCGCACTCGCGTTGATCTGTGCCGGATTAATCAGTACTGCCGCTCAGGCCAAGATGGTTGAACTGGCGGATAACGAGCTGTCGGAAGTGACCGGTCAGGCCTTTATCAATCTGGCCACGGATAGCAATGCTGGGATCAACTACACCCGCATCAATTTCGGCATGAATGTCGAGACCCAGTTGAATATGAAGAAGTTGCAATTGGGGCAGTACAACGATGCGGCCACCCGTCCGGGTGAGGTAGCAGGCTCATCTGACTTGCTGATCAATAATTTCGCCCTGGGCACGGTCAACGCGGACGACACCATCAACCCGTTCAAGATTGCTAATCCTTTTCTAGAACTGGCCTATTCCGGTAACAAGGTGGTAGGGGTACGAATTGGCTTTGGCGAGGCCAAGGGCATTTTGTCCGGGGATATTCAGAGCCTGACGGGTAATATCCCAATCAAGATTCAAGGCACTGCAGGCCCGGTTTTCGATCAAGCCAATCTCGGGGAGAGGTTCCTGTTGGGGATCGCTGGGATTACGCGCTCTACTCGCCTGGAGGCGGATGCTGCTCTGGTGCAGACCAATGGCACTGCTGATCCGGTGCGTGCTACGCAAGCAGGTATGGTAAACGGGCAGACGTTGGGTTGTGTCAGTGGTTGCAACCTTGGTGGCCTGTCTGATGCTTTGTTAAGTCTGTTCGCGTCTAACGGTTGTCAAGTTCTGTCGCTGGCAACCTGTTTTCCCCTAAGGATGGTCTGAAGTAGCCCTGTATTTCCGGTCAACTTCAGCCTCCGCTGATTTTGAAAGCGGAAAACTGATCAAAAACGATCAAGTCATCCGCTCATTTCGGTGTTTCTGGCCGCCGCGAGCACCTCGCAGCGGTCATTTCCCACATTACAGGCGCACCTCTCCTGCATTCGTCAGCAAATGTCGACGGGCCATCCACAGGTTCGACAGGGCGAACAGCGTTACCAGTTGTGCGGTGTTTTTGGCCAGGCCACGGAAACGCGTCTTCACATAACCGAACTGACGCTTGATCACCCGGAACGGGTGCTCGACCTTGGCGCGAACTTGCGCCTTGGCCTTCTCGATCTTGCGCTTGGCTTTGTACAGCGCGCTGCGCTTACTCAACGTGTTGTACGTACTGCGGCGGGCTGCGATCTGCCAGATCACTTCACGGCCTTCATGTTCTGGCCGCTTCTCTACGCCGGTGTAACCCGCGTCGGCACCCACCATGTTTTCTTTGCCGTGTAGCAGCTTGTCGACCTGAGTAACGTCTGCAACATTGGCTGCCGTGCCGACCACGCTATGCACTAAACCCGACTCGTCATCGACGCCGATGTGCGCCTTCATGCCGAAGTAATACTGGTTTCCCTTCTTGGTCTGGTGCATTTCCGGGTCACGCTTACCGTCCTTGTTCTTGGTCGAACTCGGCGCATTGATCAGCGTGGCATCGACGATGGTGCCTTGGCGCAATGACAAACCGCGGTCACCCAAATAGCCATTGATGACGGCCAAGATGCCCGCAGCCAGTTCGTGTTTCTCCAGCAATCGGCGGAAGTTGAGGATGGTGGTTTCGTCGGGAATGCGCTCCAGGCTCAGACCCGCAAACTGGCGCAGGATGGTGGTCTCGTACAGAGCCTCCTCCATCGCCGGGTCGCTGTAGCCGAACCAGTTCTGCATCAAATGAACCCGTAACATCGCCATCAGCGGATAGGCTGGACGTCCGCCTTCACCCTTGGGGTAATGCGGTTCGATCAAGGCAATCAAACCCTTCCACGGCACAACCTGATCCATCTCGATCAGGAACAGCTCTTTGCGGGTTTGCTTGCGCTTGCCGGCGTACTCGGCGTCGGCGAAGGTCATCTGCTTCATCGGAAAACTCGGCGGGTGGAGTTCAGGTATTTTGCCAAATTCAGGAAGTCTTCTTCAGGGTTTCCCTAAGGTTTTGCAGGCCGAATGGGTCGAATTTGAAGACCCTTTGAAGTGGTATGAGCTGCCACTAAACGCCATTATCGTTATCGATGAGGCTCAGAAGTTTTTCCGTATCCGCCCTCAGGGTTCCCAGGTCCCCGAATATGCGTCTGCCCTGGAGACCATGCGTAAACAGGGCCATGAGCTTCATTGCATAACCCAAAATCCAGAACTTATTGACTTGCACTTTCGTAACTTGTGCAACGGTCATATCCACTATGTTCGTGGTCACCAGGGAAAGGTTGTTAAGCGTTGGCGCTTCGAGTCGCCCGTTAAGGATCCTCTGAAGTAGCCATGCATTTCTGGCTGACGTCAGCCTCTGCTGATTTCGAAAGTGATAAATCGATCAAAAACGATCAGATTACCGGCTCATCTCTGTGTTTTTAGCCGCCGCGAGCACCTCGCGGCAGCCATTTCCAGCATTACGGGCGCACCTCTCCTGCATTCGTCAGTAAATGTCGGCGCGCCATCCACAGATTTGACAGCGCGAATAAAGTCACCAGTTGCGCCGTGTTTTTGACCAGGCCACGGAAGCGCGTCTTCACATAACCGAACTGACGCTTGATCACCCGAAACGGATGCTCGACCTTGGCTCGCAGTTGGGCCTTGGCCTTCTCGATTTTGCGCTTGGCTTTGTACAGCGCGCTGCGCTTACCGAGTTTCTTGTAAGTGCTACGCCGTGCTGCAACCTGCCAGATCACTTGACGGCCCTCATGCTCGGGGCGCTTCTCGACACCGGTATATCCGGCATCGGCCCCCACCATGTTTTCCTCGCCGTGCAGCAGCTTATCGACCTGGGTGACATCCGCCACGTTGGCGGCAGTACCCACCACGCTGTGCACCAAGCCAGACTCGTCATCCACCCCGATGTGCGCCTTCATGCCGAAGTAATACTGATTGCCTTTCTTGGTTGAGTGCATCTCAGGGTCACGCTTACCGTTCTTGTTCTTGGTTGAACTCGGCGCGTTGATCAGCGTGGCATCGACGATGGTGCCTTGGCGCAGCGACAAACCACGGTCACCCAGGTAGCCATTGATCACGGCCAGGATGCCGGCAGCCAGTTCGTGTTTTTCCAGCAAGCGGCGGAAGTTGAGGATGGTGGTTTCGTCAGGAATGCGCTCCAGAGTCAGCCCGGCAAACTGGCGTAGGATGGTGGTCTCGTACAGCGCCTCTTCCATCGCCGGATCGCTGTAACCGAACCAGTTTTGCATCAGATGCACTCGCAGCATCGCCATCAGCGGATAGGACGGTCGGCCGCCTTCACCCTTTGGATAATGCGGCTCGATCAAAGCGATCAACCCTTTCCACGGCACTACCCGATCCATCTCGATCAGGAACAATTCTTTGCGGGTCTGCTTGCGCTTGCCGGCGTACTCGGCGTCGGCGAAGGTCATCTGCTTCATCGGAAAACTCGGCGGGTGGAGTGCGGATATTTTGCAAAATCAGGAAGTCTTTTTCAGACCATCCCTAAGTAATTTCCAGTCGCTCCCTGTTGGAAATATGGCAGTCAATGATTCTGCTGCCACCGCTGCGATTGAAGGCGCCGCCAAAGGCTTCTTCATTTCCATGCAGACCCAGGATGTGGCATGGAAAAATCAGGACACCAACCAGTTCATGATGGCGCTGAAAGGGGCCTTTATGAACCTGCCCAAATACCGTGATGCCAACGGCAATATGGTGGCTCCAATCAATATCGACTTCGAGCAGGCCTTCAATGGTATTCCCCGGCAGGACACCTGTTTGGGCACCGCAACGGCGGGGTGCTGATCATGCGCGTGCTGATAGCTGTTGCTTCGTTGATGCTGCTGACGCCAGGAGCTCTCGGCTGTTCAGGGCGCCGGATTTGGCTTCGTGCTGGATGGTGTGTTGCTGGATGCCTCAGGTGCGGTGATCACCATCAATGACATCAACAATGCCTCGGGACAGAACGTGCCGATTTCGGTGAAGGAGTTCTACCTGGGGGCAACCGGCAGTAATAAAGGTGCCAATCTTAATCCGGTGACGATTGGGCGTTTGGACCATCCCTTCGAAATTACCCTGGCCAAAGGGGAAGCCCTGCGCACCCTGCGTGATGATGGGCAATGGGTGCAGACCACGCCGAGCAATGTCAGTGTGCTGGAGTTCAAGTTTCCCGAGCGCTTGACCGGCGCCGGTGGACAGGCCTGTATCAGTGGCTATGCCGCTGCCGGAAGCAACTGCTCCAGTCGCGCCTCTGAACGAGTTGATCTGGGTATTCGCTTCGACTTCCAGGTCGCTGCCGGGCGCACCGACATCATCAATCTTGATTTCAGCGAACTGGTCATGGACGGCAGTTACCTGCGGCTATGGGGTGATGACTCGCGTGGGCAGTTGGTCGGCGAGGCACGGGTAAATCTGTTCGCCAAGAGCCTACAGCTGATGTCTTGCGCGGCCGGTACGGCCAATTGCACCACCGCCCAGGAGCAGACCGCGCGCACCCTGACGCTGAGCAATGCCTACGCCAATATTTCGCTGGGTTACGGCAAGAGCCAGCCGTTGCTGTTTGATGTCAGCAGTAACGGTCAATTTGTGCTGGAACTGCCCAATCCGGTGACCCGTGCCGCCAACGGCAGCGCGCGCCCGGTAGCTGAGCGTAATGCGATTGCCAGTGACTTCTATGCCAACGCCCCACGCACCAATATCGTGATCGACAACCTCAAAGCCGGCACAGGCAGCTTTTCTACCGGTGGCTACAACTTTGGCTACAACGCCATCCAGGGGCTCAGCATCAACTACCTGAAGGTGACCAGCCGTGATCTCTAAAGCCTGGATGCTGAACGGTGTATTGCTGACCATGCCGGCCTTGGCGGAAATGCAGGCGTTGGATGATGACACCCTGAGCAGCATGAATGGTCAGGGCGGGGTTTACCTGTCCGGTGAGTTCAGTATCAACAAGGACGGCGGCGTGTTGTGGAGCAAACCGGCCAGTAACAACCCCAGCACCTGGACGGCCAGCCAGCGCAGTTGCGCCAATGCGGGCGCCACGACGCCGGAGAACTGTGGCATGCGTGTGGCAATTCGTTCCGAGGCGGATGGCGGCTGGTATGTGCTGGACAACCTCAAGGGCGTTTTCAGTTTTGAAGGGCTGACGTTGCGTACGCGCACCATCAACAGTGGTTTTAACGGTGATGGCGCAGCCTTTAATCAGGACGTATTGGAGTTTGGTCTGCCCAACGAGGTGAAGTTCAAGGACGGCAGTTTTGCCTTTGGTGTGGCCAACCAGGGTGGCTGGCAGAACAAGTCGCTGAGCGTGGCCAATGGCGGTAATCCGTCGTACCAGCAGACCAATATCTTTTCGGCGAAGATCGACGGCACCATCCGTATGCAGGGCAACGTGCTGATCTTTCCGCAGAATTGAGGAGCAGGGCCATGCACCGTCATTCGCTGTTGTTGCTCGCAGTTCTCAGTCCGCTGACTCAGGCCATGCAGGCGTTGGATGATCAGGCGTTGTCGTCCGTCAGCGGACGCGACGGTATCAGTCTGCAAACCACGGGCGCTGGCTGGTCTGCCGGCAGCATTGACTACAAACAGGATGGTCAGACCCTCAGCCTCAAGGGCGTCAGCGGTACGCCGCAAACGGCAGGCAACAGCTCGACCACCACACTGGATGTGGTGGGTAATCAGCTGCAGGTGCAGCACAGTGGCAGTGCGCAGGTGCTCAGCGTCGACAATATCGAGCTGGCTGGCAGCAGCAAAAGCTTTGGTGCTTTCCGTGCGTTCTTCACCCTGGGCGCCAGCCTCAAATTGAGCGGTGGCGGTGCCAGTGGTGTCAGTGGTTTTAGAGTGGATGACAGCCAGCTCTCCCTGAGCGCGGCCACCTTTTATTACCGTGACAATGGCTTTGACCTGATCGTCAAAGGCCTGTCGTTCGACACCTACCTGAACAATGCCTACCTGGACATCGTCAGCGGCGGTAGCGGCCAGGAGATCAAGCTGGACCTCGGCACCTCGCGTTTTGTCGGTTCTATTGCCGGTATCGGCCTGGATCTGGCCCATGGTGATCCAACCACCGGCGTGGCGGTGACCCCGGGCACTCCCGATCTGCGTGATGTCGATGCGCAGCGCAGCTTCGGCAAACTCAATATGGACCTGCGCCTGGGCGGTAGCATCAGCATCGCGGGTGGCGGTGCCAGCGGTGAGGGCTTGCGGATCAAGCCGAATATCACCATTGCCAACAGCCTGTTCCAGTACCAGGACGAGGGCATTCTGCGCGCCGAGAATTTTGCCGGCAGCCTGATCAGCAATTCCGGGCTGACCTTGGATTTGGAGCAGGACGGCGTGGGCAGTTATGCCAAAGTGGCCTTTCAGGACCTCAAGTTCAACGCCACCCTGGGCGGCCTGATTATGGGCAACCCGAGCAATCAGAAACTCGGTGGCCTGGCGGTGGATTTGAATTTTCTTGACCAGGGTGCTCGGCAGAATTGGCTGAAACTGCGTCCGGGCGGTGACCCCAACTCCGGGCAGAAAGGCATCAGCGCTGACCTCAGCTGGAATATGGTCGACAGCTCGTTGGCACTCACCGATAACGGCAACACCATGTGGTTCAGCGGCCTGCGGACCCACGTTACCGGTCAGTTTACCTTTGATCTGACCAAAAGCTGCGCCGCCGGCGTGAGCACGAGCTGCTATGCCGGCAGCAACAGCGATATAAACAGCGGCGGCTACAACGGTCATTTCGACGGTATGCGCCTGGGTTTCAAGAATGTCGTCGGTAGCTACAGCTTCGATGGTTTGCGCGTGGGTGGTGCCGACGCGCCTTTGCAGGGCGGCACCGAGTTGCTGGTGCTGATGGAAATTTTCCCGGCCTATGATTTCACCCTCAACGGCCAGGTCACTCTGCGCGCCGGCGGTGCCGTTGGTGATGGGCTGCGCTACAACGCCGACTTCTATATTACCGAGGCCAACGCGGCGATTACCGTGGATGAAAACGGTCGTGGCTTGTGGCTGTCGGGCAGCAGCTATGACATACATTACCGCGAAGGCTCGCTGGATATCAGCAACAACGGTGTGGAACTGCGTAAGGGCACGTACTGGTCCAAGCTGGATGTGAACGACGTGCGCTGGGGTGACCGGCAGACCGGCAGCAGCATTGGTCGCTTGATGCTTAAGCGTTATGAGCAGGGTTCGACCCTGGCCATCAGCTCGGGCGGTGCCGGTGCATTGTGCGTCGGCGGTAGCGGTGGCACGTCAGCGGCATGTGTGGCCAGTGGCGGGCGCTGGGAGGATCGCGGCGACGAGGGGATTTCGGTCAAGCTGAAAAACGTCTTTGTCCGTGATGGCTCCGGTAACCCGGCCAATAGCGTGTCGAACAATGAGAAACGTAACCAGATCATTATCGAAACCGGGCGGGTCAACGGGGTAAACGGCACTGGCAGCCAGTTGGTGGTGGACAACTTCCACACCTCCGATGGCAATCCGGCGAATCCTAACGCTAACGACTATGGCTTCAATGTGGACCTCAATCTGGACGTGGCACCGACCAAGGTGTGCAGCAAGACGGGCACCGGTTGTACGCCGGTTAGCCCCGACCCGCTGGGCTTTGCGGTCAACGGCCGAGTGCACTTCAAGGAAGTGAATATCGACCGGATTCAGCACGTCCATCCCGCCGGCGGTGCGGTGACCTCGATGTACGGGGTCAAGCTGCAGAACGCCGATATTCGCGCCAATCTGACTGCCACGCCGATCAACTGAGCCCCCGCATCAGCGCCGCGCAGGCGCTCTATGCCGTCATGCCCCTGTCATCCTTGTTGGTCATTCTGCTGGCGCACTGTGGCATGTGCTGGGGGCTTCCATTGCGCGCCCAATCGCCGCCAATGGTCGCTGAATCGAGGAAATATCCCCGTTGCCCTTTCGATATGTGCCGGTTGTCGGCACAATTCGCCTCCACTTTTTGGGGGGAGCCTGTTGGCTTCCCGTTAGCCGACCTTGCAGGGGCAGCGCCATGATCAAAACGCCATACTACCTGATCGACAAACAGAAGCTGCTGGGCAATCTGGAGAAGATCGCCTACGTACGCGAGCACTCCGGTGCCAAGGCACTGCTGGCGCTCAAGTGCTTCGCCACCTGGTCGGTGTTCGACCTGATGCAGCAGTATATGGACGGCACCACGTCCAGCTCGCTGTACGAGTTGAAGCTCGGTCGGCAGAAGTTCGCTGGTGAAACCCACGCCTACAGCGTGGCCTGGGCGGATGATGAAATCCCCGAGATGCTCGCCAACTGCGACAAGATCATCTTCAACTCCATCGGCCAGCTCGAGCGCTTCGCCGAGGCTTCCGAAGGCACCATCCGTGGCCTGCGCGTTAACCCGCAGGTGAGCAGCTCCGATTACCTGCTGGCCGACCCGGCCCGCCCGTTCAGCCGCCTCGGCGAGTGGGACCCGGAAAAGATAGCTGCGGTGATGGATAAGATCAGCGGCTTCATGTTCCACAACAACTGTGAAAACGGCAGTTTCGAGCTGTTCGACCAGATGCTGAGCACCATCGAGGAACGCTTCGGTCATCTGCTGGAACAGGTCGAGTGGGTCAGCCTGGGGGGCGGCATTCACTTCACCGGCGAAGGCTATCCGCTGGACCAGTTCTGCGCGCGGCTCAAGGCCTTTTCCGAGCGCTTCGGTGTGCAGGTCTACCTGGAACCGGGCGAAGCGGCGATCACCCTGAGTTCTTCCCTGGAGGTCACGGTGCTCGACACCCTCTATAACGGCAAGCACCTGGCCGTGGTCGACAGCTCAATCGAAGCACACATGCTCGACCTGCTGATCTACCGCCTTAACGCCAAGATGGAACCCTGCAGCGGTGAGTACACCTATATGGTGTGCGGTAAGTCCTGCCTGGCCGGTGATATCTTCGGCGAGTACCAGTTCGACAAGCCCCTGGCCATCGGCGATCGCCTGTCGTTTATCGATGCGGCCGGTTACACCATGGTCAAGAAGAACTGGTTCAACGGCCTGAAGATGCCGTCCATCGCGGTCAAGCAACTCGACGGCAGCGTCGAGGTGGTTCGCGAATTTGGCTTTGAGGATTACCTGTCCAGCCTGAGCTGATCCGTAGGGTGGATGGCGCTTTTCTCATCCACCAGCGTGATCGCCAAGTGGTGGATGGGTAAAGCGCCGTCCACCCTACCTGTTTGTATACCGCAACATCTGTCTCTTAAACGCAGTACCCAGGAGGTGAAACAATTGAAGAAGAATGTTCTGATCATTGGTGCAGGAGGTGTCGCCAAGGTGGTGGCCCACAAGTGCGCGCAGCACAACGACGAATTGGGTCGCATTGCTATCGCGTCGCGCAACATCTCCAAATGCCAGGCCATCATCGACAGCGTAAAGGCCAAAGGCAGCTTGAAGCAGCCGGCCGAAATCCAGGCTTATGCCCTCAATGCGCTGGATATTGAAGCAACCAAAGCTTTGATCCGCGAAACCGAATCGCAGATCGTGATCAACGTGGGTTCGGCCTTTCTCAATATGTCGGTGCTGCGCGCCTGCATCGATACCGGCGCCGCCTACCTTGACACCGCCATCCACGAAGAACCGGGCAAGATTTGCGAAACGCCGCCTTGGTACGGTAACTACGAGTGGAAGCACCTGGCCGAATGCCAGGACAAGGGCGTGACTGCCATCCTCGGCGTCGGTTTCGACCCAGGTGTAGTCAATGCCTACGCTGCACTGGCGCAACAGCAGTACTTCGACAGCATCGAGTCGATCGACATCCTCGACGTCAACGCCGGTTCCCATGGCAAGTACTTCGCCACCAATTTCGATCCGGAAATCAACTTCCGCGAATTCACCGGCCAAGTCTGGAGCTGGCAGAACAGCCAGTGGACCAGCAACACAATGTTTGAAGTCAAACGCACCGACGACCTGCCGGTGGTCGGCGAACAGAATCTGTACCTGACCGGGCATGACGAAGTGCATTCCCTGTCCAAACATCTGAACGTGCCCAATGTGCGCTTCTGGATGAGCTTCGGCGAGCACTACATCAACGTGTTTACCGTGCTGAAAAACCTCGGCCTGCTGTCCGAGCAACCGGTAACCACGGCAGAAGGTCTGCAAATTGTGCCGTTGAAAGTGGTCAAGGCCGTACTGCCGGCCCCCGCTTCGCTGGCGCCGGGCTACAGCGGCAAGACCTGCATCGGTGACCTGGTCAAAGGCACCAAGGACGGCAAGCCGACCGAGCTGTTTATCTACAACGTTGCCGACCACAAAGATGCGTATGTGGAAACCGACAGTCAGGGCATTTCCTACACCGCTGGCGTACCGCCGGTCGCGGCAGCCCTGCTGGTTGCGCGTGGCGACTGGGACGTGGCACGCATGGCCAACGTTGAACAGCTGCCGGCCGAGCCGTTCCTCAAGCTGCTGGACGTGATGGGCCTGCCGACGCGGATTAAGGATGCCAATGGCGACCGCCCGTGGGATCAGGCCCTCTGATTGGCTGTGCGTCGACCATGCGTCGTTGAACGTGCGCTCGGACGGTGGCTTGCCACCGAACGGTCTTTAGGCCGGCCCGAAGGGCGAGCGGAGCGAGTACTGCTCATTTACAGCAGTAAACCCCGCGTCCTCGCGCACTTTCGCATAGCCTGGGTCTAGCTCGCTCAATCAGCCTAACGCCCGCCATTTTGGTGGGCGTTTTGCTTTCTGGCCCGTGGGAGGGGCTTTAGCCGCGACGCGGCATCGATACGCGCCGCGCTTCCCGCCCGTGGCATTTCACGCGACAATCAGCCCTTATCGACACGCGCTCCAATGTTGGGTGCGTGCTCCGGCGACTCCGTGAGGACACCAGCATGAGCAGCAACGACCGCGTCATTATTTTCGATACCACCCTGCGTGACGGCGAGCAGAGCCCCGGCGCGTCGATGACCGGTGAGGAAAAGCTGCGCATCGCCAAGGCCCTGGAGCGTCTGCGGGTGGATGTGATCGAAGCCGGCTTCGCCATCCCAGCCCCGGTGACTTTGCCGCGGTCAAGGCGATTGCCGACAACATCAAGGACAGCACCGTGTGCAGCCTGTCGCGCGCCCTGGATGCGGACATCGACCGCGCCGCCGAAGCGCTCAAGGGTGCCAGCAGCGGGCGGATCCACACCTTTATCGCCACCAGCCCGATTCATATGCAATACAAGCTGCGCATGCAACCGGATCAGGTCGTCGAGCAGGCCGTGCATGCGATCAAGCGCGCGCGCAACCTGTGCAGCGATGTCGAGTTCTCCTGTGAGGATGCCGGACGTTCCGAGATCGATTTTCTTTGCCGCATCATCGAAGCGGCCATCGACGCCGGCGCACGCACCATCAATATTCCCGATACGGTTGGCTACGCCATTCCGCATCAGTACGCAGAGACCATTCGCCAGTTGCTCAACCGCGTGCCCAATGCCGATAAGGCAGTTTTCTCGGTGCATTGCCACAACGACCTGGGCCTGGCCGTGGCCAACTCCCTGGCGGCTGTGGTGGCGGGCGCCCGTCAGGTGGAGTGCACCATCAACGGCCTCGGTGAGCGCGCCGGTAACGCCGCGCTGGAAGAGATCGTGATTGCGATCAAGACCCGCGAAGACCTGCTCGGCGTGCATACGCGTATCGACACCCCGCACATCCTCAGCACCTCGCGCATGGTCTCGGGCATCACCGGTTTTCCGGTGCAGCCGAACAAGGCCATCGTCGGCGCCAACGCCTTTGCCCACGAGTCTGGTATTCACCAGGACGGCGTGCTCAAGCACCGCGAAACCTACGAGATCATGTCGGCGCAGTCGGTGGGCTGGAACACCAACAAGATGGTCATGGGCAAGCACTCCGGGCGTGCCGCGTTCCGCTCGCGGTTGGATGAGCTGGGCATTGTCCTGGCCGGTGAGGCTGAGCTGAATGCGGCCTTTGCCCGCTTCAAGGCACTGGCGGACAAGAAGCACGAGATTTTCGACGAAGACCTGCAGGCCCTAGTGTCCGACACCCTGGCCGAGGAAGCGCCCGAGCATTTCAAACTGATCACTCTGGATGTGGCGAGCAAGACTGGCGAAGTGCCGCAGGCCCAGGTGGTGGTCAGCGTTGCCGGGGCCGAGCACAGTGGCAATGCCCAGGGCTCGGGGCCGGTGGATGCCACCTTCAAGGCCATCGAGTCGATTGCCAGCTCCGAGGCCAATTTGCAGCTGTATTCGGTCAATGCCATCACCCAGGGCACCGACTCGCAGGGTGAGGTGACCGTGCGTCTGGAGAAGGGTGGGCGCATCGTTAACGGCAATGGTGCCGACACCGATATTCTGGTGGCGTCGGCCAAGGCCTATATCAATGCGCTGAACCTGATGCAAGCCGGTCTCAAGGCCCACCCACAGGCGGCTGACGTTTGATCGCAGAACTGCGCCGCCGTGCCTACCTGAGCGCCATGCAGGTGGCCAGTTGGCTGCCGCGCGTGGAGCTGCCATTTGCTGCACCCTCGCGGCTTGAATTGCTGCAACCGCTGGTTGAGTCCGAGCCTGAGACGGAGGTAGCCGCTGCCTTGCCGCAGGCGGTGGCTGAAGCAGCGCCGGTCTATGAGCCGCCGCTTGCTGAAACGCCCGTTGCTGCTCCTGTCTCTCGGCCCAAGATCGAAGTGCCGCGGCCAGCGCCTCAGGGGCGCATGGCCAAGGTTGAATCTGTTGCAGCTGACACCGAAGAGCAGGTGAAAGCCCAGCCAGCGTCCGTCGTCCCCCCGCGCTTTGCCTTGCAATTGCTGCGCGCCGGTGCCTGCGCGGTGCTGGTCGAACTGCCTACCGGCGAGCCTTTGCAAGGGCGCGACCCGGCATATCTGCTGCTCAAGGATCTGCTGCGCGCCGCCGGCCTGCCGGACAGCCCGCAACTGATCGGCGAGCCTGTGCGCTGGCCGCTGCTGGTGCGCGGGCAGATTGACCAGGGGCCGCAAGCGGCGCTGGAATATGTGCAGAGTTTTGTCGGCGCACGGCTGGAAGAGCAGGAGCCGTGCAGCTGCCTGTGGCTGGTGGGGCTACCGGCGATTCGCTTTGCCGGTGAGGCGGATGCCGAGGCCTATAACCGAGAACTGCAGGTCGAGGGCCTGGGCGCTGCCTGGGCGCTGCCTGGCCTGGAACTGCTGATGGATGAACCCGAGCGCAAGCGTGAGCTGTGGCAAGCCATGCGCCGCGTGCGTCAGCGCTGGTTGGCTGCCAATTGAAGACATCTTTCCCGGCCGTTTGGCAGAGGTTTCTACCGCTTGCCGAGTCAATCTGAATGAGTGATGCAATCAGCTTCCGCCCGATGACTGTGACGGATATCGACGCGGTGCTGAAAATTGAATACGCCGCGTTCAGCCATCCCTGGACGCGCGGCATCTTTACCGACAGCCTGAACTCCTACAACTGCTGGGTGATGTTCGAGGGCGAGCAGCAGGTCGGCCACGGCGTGATCCAGATCATCATGGACGAGGCGCACCTGCTCAATATCACCGTCAAGGCCGAAAGCCAGGGCCGCGGCCTCGGCCTGAAACTGCTCGAGCACCTGATGCAGCAAGCCCAGCAGCAGGGCGCTAATGAGTGCTTTCTGGAAGTGCGCGCGAGCAATCAGGTGGCTTACCGCCTGTACGAGCGCTACGGCTTTAACGAAGTCGGCAGGCGCCGCGATTACTACCCGGCCGTCGGCGGCCGTGAAGACGCTCTGGTGATGGTCTGCCCGCTGTTCGATTAGGTCTTTGCCCGGCAGCGTACTGACACGATTGGCTACCGCGTGCGGCGCTATTCGCCGCTGACCTGACGCAGGGCTTGTCGCATACTGGCGTGCGCTGCCTTAGCCGCAGCAGTGTTCGGCCCATTGCCCTAAGGATTTGTCATGCGCCTGTCTGCTTTGTTGCTCGCGGTGTTCTGCCTATTCACCGCCGCTCAGGCCCTCAGTGCCGAACGCAGCTTTACCATCCTGCACACCAACGACTGGCAATCACGCCTGCTCGGCTTTGGCCCGAACAACGAATATTCCCCGGCGACCACAGGCGATGACGACACGGTCGGCGGTGTCGCGCGCCTGGCGACCTTGCTTGAGCAACGCCGTACCGCTGCCGGCGAGCAGCCGGTGCTGCTGCTCGATGGTGGCGACTTCAGCATGGGCACACTGTTCCATACCGTGACCCGTGAAACCGGTGGCGAGCTGCGCCTGATGACCGAGCTGGGCTACGACGCCGCGACCCTGGGCAACCACGAATTCGATTTTCGCCCGGCCGGCCTGGCCGCGATGATCAGCGCGGCGCACCAGGTCAAGGGCGATGCGCTGATGCCATTGCTGTCGAGCAACCTGGGCTTCGATCCGGCGAGTAAGGAAGACGACAGCCTGCAGGCGCACTACGAGGCCGGGCGCATTGCGCCATATAAGTTGATCGATAAGGGTGGCATCCGCTTCGGCCTGTTCGGTTTGCTTGGCAACAACGCGGTGGCGGTCAGCCCGATGATCAAACCAGCGACCTTTGCCGATCCGGTAGTGACTGCCACAGCCATGGTCGCCAAGTTGCGCGAGGAGGGAGCCGAGGTGGTCATCCTGCTTTCGCACATGGGCGTGGTGCAGCAGGAGGACGGCAGCTGGCGCGGTGAAGAGGTGGAGCTGGTGGAACAGGTGCCGGGCATCGATATCGTCGTTGGTGGTCACTCGCATACGGCCTTGGCGCAGCCTGTACTGGTCAATGGGCGCACGCCCGTGATGCAGGCCGGCTCCGAAATTCAGCACCTGGGCGAGCTGCGCATGCGTTTACCAGCCGACGGCAAGCCGCAGGTTATCGATTACCAGCTGCACCCGATCAATGACCAGATTGCTGGCAGCGCTGCGGTGACTGCCCAGGTCGAGGACTTCAAACAGGTGGTCAGCGCGCAGATGCTGGCGCCCAAGGGATATGCCTTCGATCAGCCGCTGGCCAAGGTCGACAAGACCCTGAGCCGCGCCCATGACGATCCGATTCTCGGCAATCTGGTTACCGACGCGCTGCGCCACGCGACGGGCAGTGATGTGTCATTTACTGGCAACGGCACTATCCGCGACAACCTGATCATGGGTCGGTATGGCGTGCAGGCGGTGTCCGACCTGTTCCGCATCGCTCCGCTGGGCGTCGGTGAGCTGGATGATGCACCGGGTTATCCGCTGATCAAGGTGTATGTCAGCGGGCAGGAGTTGAAGAACCTGCTCGAGGTGCTGCTGCTGGCCTATCAGGTGCGTGAAAGCAAAAGCTATTACCCGCGCGTGTCCGGCCTGCGCTTCAGTTACAACCCCTGGCGCGTGCCGTTTGATCGGGTCAGCCGGGTTGAACTGGGCGACCCGATCAAGGGTTATACGCCGCTGGACCTGGCGGATCAGCGGCTCTACAGCATCGGCGCCACCAGCTATGTCGGCAGTTTCACCTGGCTGGTCAGCGACCTGACCAAGGGCCTGCTCAGCGTGCAGCCCAAGGATGCCGAGGGCCGGCCACTGGCGGCGATCAAGGATGCGATTATCGATGCTGATCCGCAGCAGCCTGGTGTGCAGGAATATAAAGAGTGGCAGGGCCTGCTCGACCATATTCGCGGTCTGCCCGATCTGGACGGCGACGGCCTGGCTGATATCCCGACCCAGGGCGCGGCCGCCGAGCAACGCATGCTGCGTGTGCCCAGTCTGCAGCCGGCCGAGCTGTACCGCTATGCCGGGCCGCTGCAATGGGGCGTGAGCCTGGTGCTATTGGCGGGCGTGCTGCTGATTTTCTGGTTGTTGCGGCGCCGCCGCGCCTGATCAAGTTCGCTGTCGCCCGTTTGCTGTGACGGCGACTAACCCTTGCTTGTCAAAAGCCCGTGGCGCTCCTATGGTGCGCATCGACGAATCCGGGAGTGAAGCATGAGCGATCTACAGCACCTCTTCGACAACAACGCGCGTTGGGCCGAAGCGATCAAGGAAGAAGATCCCGAGTTCTTCGCCAAGCTGGCCCAGCAGCAGGTGCCCGAGTACCTGTGGATCGGCTGCTCCGATGCGCGGGTGCCGGCCAACGAGATTGTCGGCCTGTTGCCGGGCGATCTGTTCGTCCATCGCAACGTCGCCAACGTGGTGCTGCACACCGACCTCAACTGCCTGTCGGTGATCCAGTACGCGGTCGATGTGCTCAAGGTCAAACATATCCTGGTCACCGGCCATTACGGCTGCGGCGGCGTGCGCGCATCCATGCAGGACACCCAGTTCGGCCTGATCGACGGCTGGCTGCGCAGCATTCGCGACCTCTACTACGAGCACCGCGAATACCTGGCGCAGTTGCCCAGCGAGGAAGAGCAGGTTGACCGCCTCTGCGAACTCAACGTGATTCAGCAAGTGGCGAACGTCAGCCACACCACCATCGTGCAGAACGCCTGGCATCGTGGCCAACCGCTGGCGGTGCATGGCTGTATCTACGGCATCAAGGATGGCCGCTGGAAGAACCTCAACGTCACTGTCAGCGGCATGGAGCAGCTGCCACCGCAATACCGCCTGCGCCCCCTCGGGCAGAGCTGAGGCATGCGATCCTCCGTGCGTATCGCGCTGGCCGGTTTGCTGCTGGCGACGCTGTGCTGGTCCGGCAATGCCCTGGTGGCACGGGCGTTTGCCGGCGAAATCCCGCCGTTTGCCCTGTCATTCTGGCGCTGGAGCCTGGCGCTAGTTCTGTTGCTGCCCTTCGTGGCCAAGCCGCTGTGGCAGCACCGCGCAGCATTGCGTGCGGCCGGCTGGCGTTTGCTGGTGCTCGCCGGCATCGGTATCGCGGGCTACAACAGCCTGCTCTACGCCGCCGCGCAAACCACCGCAGCGATCAATATCACCCTGGTCAACACCTGCCTGCCGTTGATGACCTTTATCGGCGCCGGCCTGCTGCTCGGCGAGTGGCCGCACCGGCGCGCCTGGTGGGGTATGGCTGTGGCCGCAGGCGGACTGCTGGTGCTGATCAGCAAAGGCAGCTGGGCCAGCCTCAGCGGTTTGGCGTTCAATCGGGGCGACCTGATCATGCTGCTGGCAGTGGCCGACTGGGCTCTCTACTCATTGCTGCTACGGCGCTGGTCGGCTCACCTGCCGCCGATTCCGCCACTGGCCCTGCTTGGCGTGCTGATGCTGCTGGGCGTACCGCTGATTCTGCCGTTCTACTTGTATGAACTGGCCCAGGGCGCACACTTCAGCGTGACGCCGCACAACCTGGCTGCCATCGGCTATACCGCCATCTTCGCCTCACTGCTCGCTTATCTGGCCTGGAACCATGCCATCCGCATACTCGGCGCTGCCAAGGCGGCACTTTCAAACTACTTGATGCCGGTATTTACCGCCGTATTGGGTTGGCTGCTGTTGGGGGAGGGCTTGCAGTCTTATCACTGGCTTGGCGCAACGCTGATCTTTACCGGCCTACTCCTTGGTACGTACGGCGCAGTTAAGATGCGTTAATGGGAGTGATCTGCCCGGAAAACAAAAAAGGGCTTACCTTTCGGTAAACCCTTGTTTTGTTTGGTGGCTACGCAGGGACTTGAACCCCGGACCCCAGCATTAAGAAAATTTTGCACTAGCCGTGGTTAAGCGTCATAGCCTTCTAAAACAAGGCTTTCAGCGGGCCTTTAGCTTCGCAAACCTTCGGCAAGGGTATAGCTGTGTAGGTTTTGGGACACCTTTAGTTTCTGCTGTTCAGCTCGACAGCAGCTTTGCAGTTCCTTCTCATTAGGCTGCCTTCGCCGCCTGGGCAATATCTGCTTTTTCTTTTTTCTGTCCCTACTACCACTATTTCTTTTGGCCTCGTTCTGTCCGTCTTTGCCTGCGTTTGTTCGGTTACGCCTTCGCCAAAATTCTGGGCATTTAAAATTGATATTGCAGCGTTTGCTTTTCTTTCTTGCTCTTCTTGCTCTTCTTGGATCTTCTGCGATTGAGCCTGCCTATTTTGCGCTTGGCGTGCTGCATCAAGTTTCGCTTGTTCTTCTACGATTTTTTCCCAGTCTTGGCTGCTTACTTTCGCTGGCTCTGGTTTGTAAATTTCTGCGATAGGTTGTGGTGTTTCTTTGGGTTTTGGCTTCTGGCTTGCCAAATTTTGCACCGTGTCTTGAAGCACCACGTTACTCAATATGTGTAGCGATCCTGCTGTGACGATTGTGCCTATTAGCCAGGGGATAACTGAGGCGATGCCTTTTCTTTGGCTTATTCTTTGAAAGTATTGGGGCGCATCGTCTCGGTCAGCTTTCATTTAATTATCCCTTTTCCTTGCGAACCATCGCTGGGCCACGACTTCCGTTATCTGCTGCCCGTTTTTGGTTCTTCCAATTTTATGTCTGCTTCGGTGTAGCTTGGGCTTATCTGGCCTTTCCCTGGATCAACCTTCCCACGAATGATGTAAAGCTCGTATTGCGGGTATGCGTCCAGCAGTGCTGATAGGTCTTCTACCCTCGTCTTTGTTCTCACGTCAGTCGCAACTGTCTGCCATCTTCGACGGTCGTCGATAGAAGTGCTTTTGGCCAAGGTCGATGGCCCTATATGCCTAACTACCTCTCTAAGCCTGTCTTCCATATTCCAAATCTGTCTATTAAGTGACGAATATTTCAACACGACGAATATTACGTCATGTATAGTGCTTGCAAATGACGAATATTTCGTCATTTCGAAACACCCTTAATTGACAGTTTATGAGCTTTTGGCACGCAGGGGGAAGGGAATGACAACGCAGCATTTGGAGCAACCGCCGTTCGATGTGAGTTTTGACCTCGATGGCAAGCGTGTCGTGTATCTGGACTGTCGCAATGCTTTGTTTTGCAGCCTGGATATTTTCGCCGCCATGGTTGGCGTCACCCAGGACACTGTTAAATCTTGGGTGCAGGCTGGCACCGTCCCTAGCGTCAAGATTGGCCGTCCTCGCCTCGTCAATCTAGCTGCCATTCGTTCTGATCTTGCCAAAGGCAAAACCATCTTTGCTCAGGGGGATTACAGCGATGAGTAAGGCTTTCGGATTCCTTGCGCCTAAGCACCTTAAGGGGCTGTGTATCGCCTTGTTTTGGATTTGCGCTTATCTGGCGATGGTTAGCCTCTTTATTCACATGTTCACTCTCGTTTGGTTTCAGGTTGAGGCTGATCCTTTCCCTGCATTTCTAGCCTTTATCCCCGCGTCCGCTTTCGCTGTGTTTGTAGGCGTTCGCACGTTTTCGGCGTTCTGGCTCGGTGTTCGTAAATGATTTCCATCATTCGCAGTCTGCCAGGCGAGGGTATGACCTATGACGCCATCCAGATACAGCAACCTGCAGCACGCCGAGAACTGCGACTGCTCTGTCTGCTGGTCAAAGATCGAGATGGCCAAGCCCGATCCTTGCCCGTCCACACCCTGCGACCAATGCCGCCCCGCGTTTGCCCGACCCGTACGCACACTCAAAATGCGCCTCGTCGCTGGTGCCTGGACGCCCTTGCTGTCCCAGTGGGAAATAACACCGGCCTTTACCTGCGCGAAACACACGCCAAGCGACCGCCCGCCCAAGTATTGGAGCGTTGTGGCCAACATCGGCAAGCCGGTGCCTTTCGTCCCGCTGCACGAACCTTTCGAGCTGACGGGGTGAGCGCATGAAAGCCTCCTTCTGCGTTGGCCGCTATCTGGTGGCCCTGCTCTGGCACTGGTCGCTGCCATTCGCGCTCGGTGGTGTGTTTGCCTCCGTGCTGGCTCTCCAGGGCATGCAAGAAGGTGTTGAGCTGCTCGATGACGCCTTAGACGCGTCTATCCGGCGTGTCGCTGAATCATGCTCTGCCGCCAATCTAGAACCAACCACCTCATTGATCACCCGCTTTTCCGCATCCGTTGAATCACGTCAGGTTTATTCGGTGGTTGGTCCCGTAGGTAAAGCACGTCAGGTCGTGGGGGATAGCCCTTTAGGGCGCAAGGGCGAGCCCTTGGCCGTTGTCCGGGACGAATGTCACGGCGACGGGGCTTCTAGCTGTGGATTAGGTGAAATTCATGCGGTTGGGGTAGCCCGGAACGGGCGAGGGGGAACCCCTACCAAGCGTTGCACGAATGTGCAAAAGCGAAGGTGCATTTAACGGTGTATCAGGCTGCAAAGTAACAACTAAAAGCCCCAGTAAATCGAGAAAACCACTCTTGGGTAAAAAACGAAAGTTTGCCCGTGTGGACTCGCTCGGCCTGCTGAACGGCAAAACCGCGCAATTAAGCGCAACTAAGCGAGGTAATACAAATGGCACGCACAACTTTTGAACTGGCAATTGTAAGTGTTGAACAGACTAAGTTTGACGATGTTCACCTTGTAAAACTCTTTTTTGCAGATGAGCCAGATGGCGAGCGTGATGCTATTTCTTCGCTCCTCGGTATGCAGGCTCATGACACTGTTCGCGATGAGGTTTGGAATGTTTGCAAAGGTCTGAGCCTTGGTGACCTTGTGCGTGTCGATGCAGAGATTGATCGGGGCGCCAAAAACATGGGCAAATTTATCGTGCTTCATGTTGAGCCAATCGAAGCCAAGCCAGCCCCCCGTGCAGCCTCCCCTCAAGCCCAAGGCCAGCAGCAAGCAAAACCCGCTGCCGCCGATCCGGCTAAAGGCTGAGGGCCAGGGCCGTGCTGATCGGTGATCGCGTCGTCTGTGATGAATGCCTGTGTGTGATGGGCCAACTCCACCACATGCCTGCCGCACAAAGCGACCTGCTCAGCGATTTCCGCACGGCCCCCGATTACGCCGTCTGCCCGGATTGCCGCGAACCCTTTGTTTTGGTGTTTCCGCTGCATGAAGAGGCAGGCCAATGAATTTCATCGCCTGTGATGGGGCTTGGTCGGCGGGTGCATCAGGAGAACTCCTGTGTACCGGCACCTTGGTTTCCGTTCCGGGCGAGGAAATGCAGAACCCGTCCGGCTCTGCACTCACTTGGGATCAGGTCAGCGAACTGCAGGGCGAAGCCATCATTTTGTTCGCCACTGTCTTTGGCTTTCTGATCCTGAAAAAAGCCCTGAAATAGAGAGGTAACACCCATGAAACGCAACCTGCAAAACCTGAAACGCTCCCTCGGCGTCGTCGCCGCTGTTGGCGTGCTGAGTATTCAACAGGCCTATGCCGCAGTACCGGCCGAAGCCACCGCCGCGCTCGATACCGCGGGCACTGACGTGGGCGCCATCGGTTGGGCGGTGTTCGCCGTGCTGATCGCAGCCATGGCCTTCAAGTACATGCGCCGCGCCCTGTAACCGTCCCTCAGCACCTAGCAGTGCCGAAGCAACCAAACCCCGCTCCGGCGGGGTTTTCTCTTCTGGAAAACGCCATGAGCCACGAACTGTACGTCCTGATCCTCACCACCTTGGCGTTGTACCTCGTGTTCTTTGGGCGGGTGTGATGATGAAACTGCCGCGTCTTTTTATTCGGATGGTTATTGCACTTGGCCTTATTGGCTGGGGGCAGTTTGTTTTTTCGGCACCCTATGTTTGGACAGTTTCAGGTCATGGCAACCATACGGGCTCTAGCCCTATGTCTGCCGCTCAATCAGCTAAATCTGCCAATGGCTGGGTTTCCGTTGATTGGTGCATCAGTCAAACTGATTCGCAGTTTGGTTGTAGGACTAACTGGCAGCCTGGTGTCTGGTATTTTGACTTTACTGTCTTACGCAGTGGCGATTCTTGCTCTGACCCTCTAGCCATTTTTAATCCCGCAACTGGCGAATGCGAAGCCCCTGAGCCCGACCAATGTGAGCCGACAGTAGGCGTAGAAGTTGAACACCGTCACCGCGCTGGCGAGTTCACGGGGGCGGGTGTCATTGCCGGTCGTGTCGATCCTCCTGGTTCTGTGTGTCTCCCTAAAGTTAATGGGTGCCAGTACTCCTTTACATATTCTGCGCCTGTAGATGCTTATCGCTTTGAGGCGGGTGATCCTTCTGGTGTATTTCTTAAACTTAAATATCGGGGCAATGGTGTCTCTTGCACCGGCAATGAATCCGAATTTGCCCAGCCTTCCGATGGCACGCCGGTTGTAGAAAAACAGTCTGAATGCACTACCAAAATTACTGATGCCGAAGGTCGCCAGCGCTATGACTGCCAAGCGACTGAGCTGAATATTGATCCCGGCAACATGGAATGCGACCTCGGCACGGTTGGCGGTGAGCTGCAGTGCATTCCCAAACCGCCGTCGCCGCAAATGACCGACAAGAAGGTCGATCAAGAGATCGTCGAGAAGACCAACCCGGACGGCTCAAAAGACACCACGACCACTACCACCACCACCACGACCAAATGCACGGGCGTTAAATCGTGCTCAACCAGCACCACCACCAACGTCAGCAACAACCACACCAAGGCTGACGGCACCCCAGGTGGTGAAAGCAACACCTGCACCGGCCCAGGCTGCAAGGATGCCGACGGCAAGACCCAGGAAGAGCGGGAAGAAGAGGAAGAAGAGAAAAACGAAAGCAAGGTCACCGGTGGGCAGACCTGCGAAGCCGCGCCTGCGTGTGAGGGCGATGCCGTGCAGTGCGCCATCCTCAAGCAGCAATACGAAGCCCGTTGCGACTTCGAAGAGTCGGAAGACTTTGAAAGCAACAAAGCCGATATCAAGGGCTTGTTCGAAGGCCAGGGCGACAAATTCAAACTCGATGAAGGCAGTGGCGATATCGATGTGCCGTCCTTCATCAACCAAGGCACACGCTTTTTGCCCGCCACCTGCCCAGCGGCTGAAAGCTTCTCCCTGACCACAGCCGGTGGTCGCACCTTCACCCTCAGTTATGAACCCCTGTGCCGCGCTGCCTCAGACCTTAGCGGCCTGTTCGTTGCCGTGGCCACCATCTTGGCCGCGCTTTATGTCGGCCGCTCCGTAGGAGGTAACTGATGCACTTTTTCTACATTGCCCAGCTGCTCATCATCATCCTCGGCCCTCTGGTGAAGATGGTGTTGCGCATCCTCGGGTTCGGCTTCGTCACCTATGTCGGCTTCAACCTGATCATTGGTGAAGCGCAGTCCTACCTGTTCGCTCGCGTGGGTGAAGTCGGCCCGATCATTCAACAGATTCTCGGCCTCGCCAAATTCGATGTGGTGGTGAACATCTATTTCGCCGCCATTTCCACCAGCTTTCTGTTGGCCGGTATCGACAAGGCTACAGATCGCCGTCGTAACCAAGTCTGGCGCAAGCCGGGCGGCACCTCGATTGAGGCATAAGGAGACTCCCCATGCTCTATATCCGCACGGGTAAGCCCGGCCACGGCAAAACCCTCAACACCATCCGCGAAGTGGATCAGAAGGCCCACGCCGAAGGCCGCACGGTGTACTACCACAACATCAACGGCCTCAAACCCGAGCACCTGCAAGCCGCTTGGTTTGTCTTTGAAGACCCGGAGAAATGGTATGAGCTGCCCGCTGACTCCATCATCGTCGTGGATGAGGCCCAGGGCTGGTTCGGTGCGCGTGATCCGAGGGCGCGCCCACCGGAGCACATCACCCGTTTTGAAACCATGCGCCACAACGGCCATGAAGTGCATCTGGTTACCCAGGACCCGCGCTATATCGACGTGCACCTGCGCCGCCTGTGCAATGGTCATATCCACTACTGGCGCGTGTTCAAATCCCAGCAATTGCTGCGCTTTGAATCCGAAGCGGTGATCGAGAAGGTCGAAACCAAAACCAGCTTCAAGGATGCCGACAAGAAGTCGTTGCGCCTGGATAAGAAGTACTTCTCCGTCTACACCAGCAGCAACGCGCAGCACCACTTTCAGACTAAGCTGCCGACCAAGTTCATCCTGGCCATGATGGTAATTGCCGGGGCTGGGATACTGGTTTACCGCGCCTATGACCGCTACGCCGCCGAGCAGGTCAAAACCCAGCAAGCCGACTCAACAGAAACACCGGCCAGCATGGTCGATCAGGTCAAATCTACTGTGGGATCATTCATCAAACCGGCTGGCCTGCCCGGTGAATCCGACAGCTCTCAAAGCCTCGCGCAATACCTCGATCAACGTGCGCCACGTATCCCGCAAATACCGGCATCAGCGCCGATCTATGACCAGCTCACGCAGCCAGTGGCCCATCCGCGCCTCTACTGCATGTCCAGCACCGACCCCAACACCTATGCACGTGAGTTCAACCGCATGGCCAGTTCCGTGGTCAACGGCAAGCCCACGGTGTGCCAGTGCTACACCCAGCAAGGCACTCGCGTAGGCACTGATTTCGCGTTCTGCAGCAACGTGGCGGAAAACGGCTACTTCGACCCGAGTATCCCGGATCGATCACAACAGCACGCGCAGATGCAGCAGCCCGCACAACAGCCGATCCAGCAGCCAAAACAGCCGCTAGGCCCGAGCGAGCCTAAACCCACCGTTACCGTCGTGCAGTACGAGAAAGGCAGGTTCCTGTGGTGAGCC
The DNA here is from genome assembly GCF_900105355.1 of Pseudomonas anguilliseptica. NCBI lineage: Bacteria > Pseudomonadati > Pseudomonadota > Gammaproteobacteria > Pseudomonadales > Pseudomonadaceae > Pseudomonas > Pseudomonas anguilliseptica. The sequence goes on along the minus strand of NZ_FNSC01000001.1, from coordinate 272,187 downwards.
ATCAACGTCAGCGCTCCCAGCTTTTGCGCGCATGCGCGAGTGCCGAGCGCTGCGCCAAAAGCGCTGCGCTGACGTCCCTGTAGCACGTCAGATAAACCAAAGTCGAAAAGATCAATAATGCTCAATAAGGGGTTAAGTAATGTCAGTAAAGGATTTCATTCGTGTAGATCGTACAACTGGATTGCAGTCCGTTTTGGGTCGTTTGTTTTTTGATAAATCCTCTGCCGCAATAGCTGACCTTTCTGCTGTTCGTGTTTTGCATTGTGGCGTGGACACCGTGCGCCAGTTGTACCGGGGCATGATTCGCCCGGAAATCATGGCTCTATTCGACAAGCCCGGCACTTTGGTTGATTTCGCGGGTCAGCGTTGGCATTCAGGGCGTGTTGGTAAAGACTCCGGTTACCAGTACAAACTGCAAAACGCTGACCTTGGGATCATCCTGCTCGTCAAAAACTTCAACGCCAAACTGGAAAACATTGGCCCACACCTGAAAATCGAAGTGTCACCTCATGCAATCGACACGCTGTCGCCTGAGCGCTTGCAAGAGCGCATGGACTATTACGCTGAACATTTGCTGACTAATGTTGAGCGAAACCAGTGTGCCGTCCATCTTGCGTTAGACCTCCAGGGTTGGACACCTTCTTCTGATCTGGTCGCCCGCATGCATTGCCGCTCACGCTCAACACGCGATATTTCAGGCATCAAGGAAATCCAGTGGACGTTGGAGTCTGCCACTTACGGCAAGGGGCAATCCTTTCTGTTCGGTTCCGCTGGTAGCGTCCAGCTCGGTATCTACAACAAGACTTTGCAAGCTCGCGCCACAGACAAACTCGACTATTGGGAAGGCGTTTGGAAGCGTCGTGACAGCTTCGACGAATGCGACCCCGATATCTACAACCAAGATCAAGACGTGTGGCGTGTCGAACTGCGCTACCACCATTCTGTTATTCAGCAGTTTGCGAGTGGTTCTTTCGATCTCCATACCAGCCAAGTCATTGATAGCAACAGCTACGCAGCTTTTGCGCCGCACCTCGATGGCCTTTGGCGCTATGGCCTACGCCAATTCAAGCTATTGGCTCGTCCTGGCTACTTCGAACCTATCTGGACGCTGATTCGCGATGATGTGCGGGTAGACATTCCCGTTGATTCCCTTGTTGATACCACTGAGTACAAGCGCCAATACAAAACCTCTCGTGGCTTCTCTGGTAAGAATGTGGAACTTTTCCTGGGAAACTTCGTAAGCCTGCTGGCACGGGAGCGAGTGGGCGCTAGAAAGGCTTTTTATCGTCTCAAGGATTGGGAATGCTGGCCTGTTATCCGTGATCACTATGCAGCCAAAGGCATGGATGAAGACGCGCTTTATAAGCACATCAAGGGCATTCTTGAAGAGCGCCATGTTCGTTGGGGGCGGGCTGTATGATCACCAAAGGCGAGAGCGGCTGGGATGTCGATTTCTGGTTGGATCGTTCGGCTGGCATCCGTAAGCGCAAGAAGTCATTTCGTACCAAGTCTGAGGCCGAACGCTGGGTGATTGACCTCAAGCGTCAATACTCGTTGCGTGGTCGTGACCCCGGCGAGCGCTTGTCTGATCTGGTTAACGTCTGGCATGAGCTGCACGGCTGCACTTTGAAAGACAAATACCGTCTGTCTCGAACTCTTGCCGTGGTTGAGCTGCTGGGCAATCCGATAGCCTCCAGTCTCACTGCTCTTGATTTCAGTCGCTTTCGTATGGAACGGCTGAAAACCTGCACGGCTTCGACGGTCAACCACGAACACCGCTATATCAAGTCTGTCTTCAATGAGCTGATCCGCCTGGGCGTCTGGAATGAGTCCAACCCCGTGGCCAGCCTGCGGCAATTGAAAGTGGATGAGGTGGAGCTGACGTTTTTGAGCTTGGACGATTGTCGGGTTGTGCTTGATGAGTGCGCCGCTTCAAGCAACAGCCACACATTGCCTGTGGCGCAACTTTGTCTTGCTACCGGTGCCCGTTGGGATGAGGCTGAAACGATCACTCGCTCTCAGGTGGCAAACGGTATGGTGAGATTTGCCAGGACTAAAAACGGCAAAGGCCGATCTGTGCCAATACCTGCTGACTTGCAGTCTCTGATATTGGAGCGAGGGTATCCAGGCGGAGGGCGGCTGTTCAGCTCTTGCCGGTCGGCTTTTCGTAAAGCCTATGAGCGAACAGCACTACACACGCCAGGACAACTTACCCACATTTTGCGTCACACCTTTGCCAGTCATTACATGATGCAGGGCGGCAATATTCTTGCTTTGCAGAAAATCCTTGGTCACGGCGATATCAAGATGACTATGCGCTATTCGCACTTGGCCCCTGATCACTTTGCCACGGCACTGACTTTCTCACCGTTGGCGCTATTGAGACAAGAAAGGGACACTTGCGGGACACCCTAAAAACAAAAAAGGGCTTAGCTTTCGCTAAACCCTTGTTTTGTTTGGTGGCTACGCAGGGACTTGAACCCCGGACCCCAGCATTATGAATGCTATGCTCTAACCAGCTGAGCTACGTAGCCGAGTGGCGCGCATTATTCGCGTCTTGGGGTTGGGTGTCAACCCTGTTGCGCGAAAATTTCTGCGCGCGATCAAGCGCTTACACGTTAAAGCGGAAATGCATGACGTCGCCGTCTTTAACGATGTAGTCCTTGCCTTCCAGGCGCCATTTTCCGGCTTCTTTGGTGCCGGCTTCGCCCTTGTACTGGATGAAGTCGTTGTAGGCGATGACTTCGGCGCGGATAAAGCCTTTTTCGAAGTCGGTGTGGATCACGCCAGCAGCCTGCGGGGCAGTGGCGCCGACGCGGACGGTCCAGGCGCGGACTTCTTCGACTCCGGCGGTGAAGTAGGTCTGCAGGTTGAGCAGTTCGTAACCCGCGCGGATTACTCGGTTCAGGCCGGGTTCTTCGAGGCCTAGGGCTTCGAGGAACATGTCTTTTTCTTCGCCATCATCCAGCTCGGCGATTTCTGCTTCGATCTTGTTGCATAGCGGCACCACGGGAGCGCCTTCGGCGTCGGCAATGGCCTGGACGATGTCGAGCAGTGGATTGTTCTCAAAACCGTCTTCGGCGACGTTGGCGATGTACATCACCGGCTTGCTGGTGAGCAGGTGGAAACCGCGTATCAGTTGCTTCTCGTCGTCACCCAAGGTCTTCATCAGGGTGCGCGCTGGCTTGCCTTCGCTGAAGTGGGGGATGAGCTTTTCCAGCAGGGCTTTCTGTGCAACAGCTTCTTTGTCGCCGCCCTTGGCATTACGAGTGGTCTTCTGCAGTTGTTTTTCGCAGCTGTCGAGGTCGGCGAAGATCAGCTCGAGGTCGATGATTTCGATATCGCGCTTGGGGTCGACGCTGTTGGCAACGTGAATAACGTTGTCGTCTTGGAAGCAGCGCACTACGTGGGCGATTGCGTCGGTTTCGCGAATGTTGGCGAGGAACTTGTTGCCCAGGCCTTCACCCTTTGATGCGCCTTCTACCAGGCCGGCGATGTCGACGAACTCCATGGTGGTCGGCAGGATGCGCTTGGGGTTGACGATGGCTGCCAGCGCCGCGAGGCGTGGGTCGGGCATCGGCACGATGCCGCTGTTGGGCTCAATGGTGCAGAACGGAAAGTTCTCAGCCGCAATACCGGATTTGGTGAGGGCGTTGAACAGGGTGGACTTGCCGACGTTGGGCAGGCCGACGATGCCGCAGTTGAATCCCATGGTGTTGTCCCTCGCGCGAATGGCGGTAAAGAGTTAGGAGGAGGCTTTCTGGCTGTGCAGCTTGTGCATGGCCTTGCTCCAGTCGCCTGCGAGTATTTCCGGCAGGCTGCACAGGGCAAAATCGATGCTGGTGTCCAGCAGTTCCTGTTCGCTACGTGGTGCGCGGCCGAGGACGAAGTTGGAGACCATGCTGCTGTGCCCGGGATGGCCGATGCCAAGCCGCAGGCGGTAAAAATTATTCTGATTGCCGAGCTGGGCGATGATGTCGCGCAGCCCGTTATGTCCGCCGTGCCCGCCGCCCTGTTTGAGTTTGGCGACGCCGGGGGGCATGTCGAGTTCGTCGTGCGCCACCAGAATGGCTTCCGGCGGGATGCGGAAGAAATTCGCCAATGCCGCTACGGCCTGGCCGCTGCGATTCATAAAGGTGGTGGGGATCAGCAGGCGAACGTCGCGGCCCTGATGGCTGAATTTGCCAACCAGGCCAAAATACTTTTTGTCGAGGCTCAGGTTGATGCGCTGGCTGTCAGCCAGGCGCTCAACGAAAAGGGCCCCTGCATTATGCCGAGTCTGGTCGTATTCAGGGCCGGGGTTACCCAGGCCAACGATCAGTTGTACGGCAGTCATCTTAGGAGCCCTTTTGTGGAAATAGCTCGGCAGAATCGCATGCCGAGCTGGTTTCCGACACTGCGAGGATTACTCGGCAGCGCCTTCGTCTTTAGCAACGCGGGAGGCGTGGATGTTAGCCACAGCCAGGTCGTTACCGTGAGCCAGTGCAACCAGCTCAACGCCTTTCGGCAGTTTCAGGTCAGCCAGGTGAACGATCTGACCCACTTCAACGGCAGCCATGTCGACTTCGATGAATTCCGGCAGGTCTTTCGGCAAGCAGGAAACTTCTACTTCCGACAGAGCGTGGGAGACTTCGCCGCCTTGCTGCTTCACGCCAACCGAAGTTTCTTGGTTGATGAAGTGCAGGGGAACGATAGCGGTCAGTTTCTGGCCAGCGACTACGCGAACGAAGTCAGCATGCAGCACATAGCCTTTGGCTGGATGGCGCTGCAGGGCTTTGATGATCACGCTTTCGTTGCTGCCAGCTACGTTCAGGCTCAGCACGTGGCTGTAGGCTGCTTCGTTTTCCAGCAGTTTGGCCAGTTCTTTGGCCAGCAGGCTGATCGATTGTGGGGCTTTTTCACCACCGTAAATTACGGCAGGAACCATGGCAACGTTACGACGCAGGCGGCGGCTCGCACCTTTCCCCAGGTCGGAACGCACTTCGGCATTCAGGGCAAATTCAGTCATTTCACTTCTCCAAAATAACCAAACCGTCCGTTACGCTTGCGACCAGCGACGGGACGGTTGGTTGAAAAGCCTTGCCATCAGGGCAGGGCGTTTGCGCTCAGGGCGTGTGCCGAATTAACGGAACATCGCGCTGATCGATTCTTCATTGCTGATGCGACGAACCGCTTCAGCGACTACCGGGGCGATGTCCAGTTGGCGAATACGCGAACAGGATTGCGCCGCAGCGGACAGCGGGATGGTGTTGGTCACCACCAGCTCGTCGAGTACGGATTTTTCAATGTTTTCGATTGCGCGGCCAGACAATACAGCGTGCGTGGCGTAGGCGAAGACTTTCGAGGCACCATGTTCTTTCAGCGCTTTGGCGGCGTGGCACAGGGTGCCGGCGGTATCCACCATGTCGTCGACCAGGATGCAGGTACGGCCTTCAACATCACCGATGATGTGCATCACTTCGGAGTGGTTGGCTTTCTCGCGGCGCTTGTCGATGATCGCCAGGTCAACACCCAGGGACTTGGCCACAGCGCGAGCACGCACCACGCCGCCAATGTCCGGGGAGACAATCATCAGGTTCTCAAAGCGCTGGTCTTCGATATCGTCCACCAGTACGGGGGAGCCGTAGATGTTATCTACCGGGATATCGAAGAAGCCTTGGATCTGATCCGCGTGCAGGTCGACGGTCAACACCCGGTCGATGCCTACAACGGTGAGCATGTCAGCCACAACTTTGGCACTGATTGCCACGCGAGCGGAGCGCGGGCGGCGATCCTGGCGGGCATAGCCGAAGTAGGGGATAACTGCAGTAATTCGGGTCGCTGAGGAGCGGCGGAAGGCGTCGGTCATCACTACCAGTTCCATCAGGTTATCGTTGGTTGGCGCGCACGTCGGTTGAATCAGGAAGACGTCTTTACCGCGGACGTTTTCGTTGATTTCAATCATGATCTCGCCGTCGGAAAATTTACCGACAGAAGCATCACCGAGGGGAATGTGCAGCTGACGTACGATACGTCGCGCCAGATCGGGGTTAGCGTTCCCCGTAAAAACCATCATCTTGGACACGCGCAGTACCTGCCGGCTGGGGGTATACCTGGATGAGTACAGAAAATGGCAGGGGCGGCTGGATTCGAACCAACGCATGCCAGGATCAAAACCTGGTGCCTTACCGCTTGGCGACGCCCCTGTATCCTGTGTAACCGAATGCCTTGAGTTGTGTATCCGCTCCAGGGCGGAAATGGCAGGGGCGGCTGGATTCGAACCAACGCATGCCAGGATCAAAACCTGGTGCCTTACCGCTTGGCGACGCCCCTATTACCGTACAACTCTGTGCTCTTAATTACTAAAAGCGGACATTCACTTCCTGACCAATGTTTCTAGCTTGCGGTGCAACATCGAGATGTTGCGGCCTTGGGCAATAAAACTTGGCAAAGTGGCTGGAAGTTGGCGGGCGACTTTATCAGCATCGTCCTGGTTTGGGAAGCTCCCAAACACACAAGCTCCAGTGCCGGTTAATCTGGTTTGAACAAATTTGTTCAACAAGATCAAAGCGTTACGAACTTCTGGATAACGCTTCGTGACCACCGGCTGGCAGTCATTACGACCACCCCCCTCAAGAAGGCTGCGAACTTTAATGGGCGGCGTATCCCGTGTCAACTCGGGGTCGGAGAAAATTTCCGCTGTGCTGACAAGTACTTGCGGAATCGCGACAAGAAACCAGGGTTCGCTCAGGGTGACCGGTTGCAACTTTTCACCCACACCTTCGGCAAAGGCCGCGTGGCCGCGCACGAATACCGGTACGTCTGCTCCCAGGCTGAGGCCCAGGGTGGCCAGTTGGTCTTCGTTGCAACCCAGCTGCCACAGGTGGTTGAGGCCGAGCAGGGTGGTGGCGGCATCTGAGCTGCCACCGCCGATGCCGCCGCCCATAGGCAGGCGTTTGTCCAGCCAGATATCGGCCCCCAGTGTGCATTTGGCTTGCTGTTGCAGCAGGCGCGCGGCACGCACGATCAGGTTGCTGTCATGGGGCACGCCGTCGATGGGCGTATGCAGGTGAATTTCACCGTCGGTGCGTAGGGCAAAGCCCAGTTCATCAGCGAAGTCGAGAAACTGAAACAGCGTTTGCAGTTCGTGATAACCATCGGCACGGCGGCCGAGGATATGCAGCATCAGGTTGAGCTTGGCCGGCGCCGGCAGAATCAATTCGGCAGCGGCGGGAATTGCTGGAGCGCTCATTGGCCGAGCTGGCGTGGCTGCCAGTCCTTGATCACCAGGGTGACTTGCAGATCAAAACCGCTGAGCTTGATGCGCTCTGGCAGCCAAAAACCATTCTGCTCGGCATAACTCAGGTACTCGACGTGCCAGCCGTCCTGGCTCAGTTGCGCTAGGTGGCTGTGGCTGTCGAGATTCAGGCGGCTTTTGCTGTCGGGGGAGGGCAGGCCACGAATCCACCAGAGCAGGTGCGAAACCGGCAGGTTCAGTCCGAGCTGGTCTTGCAGTAGTTGTTCCGGCGATTCGGCCTGGTAGCGGCCCTGATTGGCCACCTCCAGCTGGATGGCGCCAGGGCGGCCGGTCAAGCGTGCAGCGCCGCGACCTAGTGGGCCGGACAGGCGGATGTCGTAGTAATCCTGGCGTTGCAGCCAGAACAGGGTGCCACTACCGGAGTCTTTCGGTGCGCGGATGCCGACTTTGCCGTTGATCTGCCAGGCGTCCAGGCGGCTGATCTGCTGCTTGTGGGTCTGCCAGCTTTGCGCATCGCCCTGGCCCTCAAGGGCTTCGCGGGAGGTCAGGCCAGCGCAGCCTGCAAGTAATGTAATCAGGCTGAAAACTATCAGGTGGCGAGCAAGCATCAGAGTGTCTCTGCTCCGGTCAGGCGCAGCAGGGTGCTACGCAGAATAGTGCTGTCGGGCTGCTGTTTCAGGGCTTCACGCCAGAGTTTGCGCGCTTCTTTCTGCTTGCCTTGTGCCCACAGCACTTCACCCAAGTGGGCGGCGACTTCGTGGTCGGGAAATGCCTGCAACGCTTGGCGCAGCAGGCGCTCAGCCTCATCCAGGTTGCCCAGGCGGTAATTGACCCAGCCGAGGCTGTCGAGAATCGCCGGGTCTTCCGGGTTGAGCTGGCGCGCTTGCTCGATCAGCTGTTTGGCCTCGGCATAGCGTGTGGTGCGGTCGGCCAGGGTGTAGCCCAGGGCGTTGAGGGCCATGGCGTTGTCTGGTTCGCGCTCGAGAATAAAGCGCAGGTCCTGCTCCAGCAGGGCAAGGTTGTCGCGTTTTTCCGCGAGCATGGCGCGGGTGTAGAGCAGGTTGAGGTCTTCCGGGAACTGTTCCAGGGCTTGCTGGATCAGCTGCCAGGCGCGCTCGGTGTCCTGTTGCTTGGACCAGGCCTCGGTTTCGATCAGGTACAGCTGGATGGCGTAGTCTGGCTGGCTCTCGCGGGCCTGGCGCAGGCGCTCGGAGGCTTCATCAGCGCGTTGCGCCTTGAACAGCAGATCGCTCTGCCGAGCCTGGGCGGGCAGGTAGTCATTGCCGGGGCCAACCAAGGCGTATTCGATCAGTGCGCTGGGGATGTCATCCAGTTCTTCGTAGGCGCGGGCCAGGTTGTAGTGCGCCGCTTCGCTGTGGCTGCCGCGCTCGACCAGTTCTTCCAGGTAGACAATCGCCTCCTTCCAGGCTTTGGCTTCCAGGCAGACCAGCGCCAGGGAGAAGCGCAGGTCGTCGTCGCTGGGGTATTGCTGCAACAGCGAGGCAAACTCATCCTTGGCTTCATCCAGGCGGTCTTCGGCCACCAGCAGGCGCGCGTAGGTCAGGCGCAGGCGCTTGTCGTCCGGATGCTGCTCAATGCCTTTTTCCAGCAGTGGCAGAGCGTCGTCGTTGCGCTCAAGGCTTTGCAGTAGGCGTGCATGCAGCAGGATTGAGGCGATGGGGCGATCTTTGCTGGGTTGTTGCTCCAGCAGCTCCAGGGCTTTCTGCTGTTGGCCATCCTGTTGCAGCAGCAGGGCTTTGCCAAATTGCAGCTGGCTGTTGTCCGGGTATTTCGATTGCAAGCGGTTGAAGCTTTGCAGCAGGCCGGCGCGGGTATCCGGGTCGGTTTCAGCAGCGGATAGGGCGAGGAAGTCGAAATGCGTGTTGCCCTGACGCTGCAGCACCTGCTCCATAAAGGTCATGGATTCGTCATAGCGGCCGGCGCGGGCCAGCTGCACGGCAGCGGCGCGCTGCGCGTCAATATTTTCGGGGGCGGTCTTGGCCCACAGCAGGCTGGTTTCCAGTGCAGGCTGCTCGGCGCCGAGGTACTCGGCTATACGAAAGCCGCGCTCGGCGACGCCTGCATCCTGAGTGGCATTGGCCTGTTCTACATAGTTTTCCAGGGCAATGTCGAAGCGGTTGCGTTGGCCCGCCAGTTCCGCAATCAGCAGCGACAGCAGGGTTTCCTGGCTGAAGTTGCGGTAAACCTGCGGCTGGGTTTCTGTGGCGACAACAGCGGGATCCTCCACCGGTGGCGTGCCATCCGGGGCAGAGGGGGCAAAAGTCTGGCAGCCGCTTAAAAAGGCAGCGGCAGTCAGCAACGCGAAGGATCTATTCATAGGAAGAGTATGTGGCCAACCTGCGGTTTGGGCATCATGACACAAGCGCTGGGGCAAGCCCATGGGCTGCAATGATGCGGATTAAGAGATGAACCTGGCTATTGGGACAATAGGCCGCAGTGGTTGTTCTCGCTTTGCCGAAGTAGGACAATTGCCGGCTTCCACTCCCTGTCAGCGACGTGCATGGCCTTTATTGCCCTCGGTATCAACCACAAGACCGCCTCGGTGGACGTCCGCGAACGCGTGGCCTTCACTCCTGAGCAGTTGGTTGAGGCATTGCAGCAGCTCTGCCAGCGTACCAGCAGCCGGGAGGCGGCGATTCTTTCGACCTGCAACCGCAGTGAGCTGTACCTCGAGCAGGACCAGTTGAGCGCTGACGAAGTGCTGGCCTGGCTGGCCGACTACCATCGCTTGAGCCTCGAAGAACTGCGTGCCTGCGCCTATATCCATGCCGATGACGACGCCGTGCGCCATATGATGCGCGTGGCCTCGGGGCTGGACTCCATGGTGCTGGGCGAGCCGCAGATTCTCGGCCAGATGAAATCGGCGTTTGCCGTCGCACGTGAGGCCGGCACCCTCGGCCCGCTGCTCGGGCGCTTGTTTCAGGCGACCTTCAGCACTGCCAAGACCGTGCGCACCGATACCGCGATTGGCGAAAACCCGGTATCCGTGGCTTTTGCCGCCGTCAGCCTGGCCAAGCAGATTTTCGCCGACTTGCACCGCAGCCAGGCGCTGCTGATCGGTGCCGGCGAGACCATCAGCCTGGTCGCCCGCCACCTGCACGATCAGGGCATCAAGCGCATCGTCGTGGCTAACCGCACCCTGGAGCGCGCCAGCAGCCTGGCCGAGCAGTTCGGCGCGCACGCCGTGCTGCTGTCGGAAATCCCTGATGAACTGGTCAACAGCGATATCGTTATCAGCTCCACTGCCAGCCAGCTGCCAATTCTCGGCAAGGGCGCGGTGGAGCGGGCGCTGAAGCAGCGCAAGCACAAGCCGATCTTTATGGTCGACATTGCCGTGCCGCGTGATATCGAGCCGGAAGTTGGCGAACTGGATGACGTCTACCTCTACACCGTGGATGACCTGCATGAGGTGATCGCGGAAAACCTCAAAAGTCGTCAGGGCGCGGCCCAGGCCGCCGAAGAACTGGTCAGCGCCGGTGCCCGTGACTTTATGCAGCGCCTGCGCGAGCTGGCAGCGGTGGATGTGCTCAAGGCCTACCGTCAGCAAGCCGAGCGCTTGCGTGACGAGGAGCTGAGCAAGGCCCTGCGTCTGCTTAATAACGGCAGCTCCGCCGAAGATGTGCTGGCGCAAATGGCCCGTGGCCTGACCAACAAGTTGCTGCATGCGCCCAGCGTGCAGCTGAAAAAATTCTCCGCTGACGGCCGCGTCGATGCACTGGGCGTGGCTCAGGAACTGTTTGCCCTCGACGAGGGCGCGCCGCCTGCATCTACCCATAGCAGCTCGGTCAATCAATAAAGGTCTGCAATGAAAGCGTCACTGATCAATAAACTCGACCTGTTGCAGGATCGTTTCGAAGAGCTGACTGCGCTGCTCGGTGATGCCGAAGTGATCAGCAACCAGACGCAGTTTCGCGCCTATTCCAAGGAATACGCCGAGCTTGAGCCGGTGTATCAGGCGTTTAGCAGCTTTCGTAAAGTGCAGGCGGATCTGGAAGGCGCCCAGGCGCTGCTCAAGGACAGCGACCCGGACATGCGTGAAATGGCCGAGGAAGAAGTCGCCGAAGCCAAGGCGCAATTGATCGAATTGGAAGCCACGCTGCAGCGCATGCTGTTGCCGAAAGACCCCAACGACGGCCGTAACGTGTTCCTCGAAGTGCGTGCCGGCACCGGTGGTGACGAGGCGGCGATCTTCTCCGGTGATCTGTTCCGTATGTACTCGCGTTATGCCGAGAAGCAGGGCTGGCGCGTAGAAGTGCTGTCGGCCAGCGAAGGCGAGCATGGCGGCTATAAGGAAGTAATTGCTCGGGTCGAGGGCGACAACGTCTACGGCAAGCTCAAGTTCGAATCCGGTGCGCACCGCGTGCAGCGCGTTCCGGAAACCGAATCCCAGGGCCGTATTCACACCTCAGCCTGCACCGTCGCGGTACTGCCCGAACCGGATGAGCAAATGGCCATCGACATCAATCCGGCCGATCTGCGTGTCGACACCTACCGCAGCTCCGGTGCGGGTGGTCAGCACGTCAACACCACCGACTCGGCGATCCGCATCACCCACATCCCCACCGGCACCGTGGTGGAATGTCAGGAAGAGCGCTCACAGCACAAGAACCGCGCCAAGGCCATGGCCTGGCTCGCGGCGAAACTCAAGGACCAGCAGGAAGCCGCCGCGCACAAGGAAATTTCCGACTCGCGAAAACTGCTGGTGGGCTCCGGTGACCGTTCCGAGCGCATCCGCACCTACAACTTCCCGCAAGCTCGGGTGACTGATCACCGTATCAACCTGACCCTGTATTCGCTGGGCGAAGTGATTGCCGGCGGCGTCGAAGCGATTATCGAGCCGCTGCTGGTCGAATATCAGGCCGATCAGCTGGCTGCGCTGGGCGACTGAGTCCTGTGGTGCGCACGGCGCACCCTACGCCATGTACCACGTAGGGTGGATGACGCTTTTTTCATCCACCAGATGTCTGCGGTGGATCGATAAAGCGCGAGCTGCGCGCCCCGATCCACCCTACGAGAGAAATATGTCCACCATCGACTCTCTGCTCAACGCTGCCGCACTACCCGACTCGCCCACCCCGCGCCTGGACGCCGAGCTTTTGCTCGCCCATGTCCTTGGCACGTCGCGCAGCTATCTGCGTACCTGGCCGGAGCGCGAGCTTGAGGATGAGCAGCTTGAGCGTTATCAGGCCGCGCTCGTTCGGCGTCAGGCCGGTGAGCCGGTGGCCTATATCCTCGGCCAGCAGGGCTTCTGGAGCCTGGACCTGGAGGTGGCGTCGCACACCCTGATTCCGCGTCCGGATACCGAGCTGTTGGTGGAGGCCGTTCTGGCGCTGTTACCCGCCACGCCTGCCGCGCTGCTCGATCTGGGCACCGGTACCGGTGCGATTGCCCTGGCCTTGGCCAGCGAGCGCCCTGCCTGGCGCTTGACCGGTGTGGATCGTGTGCCCGAGGCGGTGTCGCTGGCCGAACGCAATCGCGCCCGCCTTAAACTGGCCAATGCCAGCTTTATTGCAAGCCACTGGTTTAGCGCGCTGGCCGGGCAGCGCTATCAGTTGATCGTCAGCAATCCGCCTTACATTGCTGCCGATGACCGTCACCTTGCCGAAGGTGATGTGCGCTTCGAGCCGAGCAGTGCCCTGGTGGCGGGTGCGGACGGTCTTGATGATATCCGCCTGATCATCCAACAGGCGCCGGACTATCTTGAAGCAGGCGGCTGGCTGCTGCTGGAACATGGCTTTGACCAGGCCGCAGCGGTGCGCGAGCTGCTTAGTGCGCGCGGCTTTAACGCGGTGGAAAGCCGGCGTGACCTCGGCGGCCATGAGCGCATCAGTCTGGGACGCTTTGATAATGAGTGACGCCATGAGCCCGCACGACATGCTGAATGACGAGGAGCTGCTGCGCTACAGTCGGCAGATCCTGCTGCAACAGATCGATATCGCCGGCCAGCTGCGCCTGAAAAACAGCCGCGTGCTGATCATCGGTCTCGGTGGCCTGGGCTCGCCGGTGGCGCTGTACCTGGCTGCTGCCGGGGTGGGCGAGTTGCATCTGGCGGACTTCGATACGGTCGACCTGACCAATCTGCAGCGACAGATTGCTCACGATACGTCCAGCATCGGTCAGAGCAAGGTCGATTCGGCGAGCCAGCGTCTGCTGGCGATCAATCCACAGCTGCGCCTGCAAGCGCACCGCCAGGGCCTGGACAGCGACTCCCTGGCTGCCGCCGTAGCGGCGGTTGACCTGGTGCTGGATTGCTCGGACAACTTCGGCACCCGCGAGGCGGTCAACGCCGCTTGCGTAGCGGCCAAAGTGCCGCTGGTCAGTGGCGCGGCGATCCGCCTGGAAGGCCAGCTGTCGGTATTCGACCCTCGCCGTGATGACAGCCCGTGCTATCACTGCATCTACGGTCATGGCAGCGAGGCCGAGCTGACGTGCAGCGAAGCCGGCGTAGTCGGGCCGTTGGTGGGGCTGGTCGGTAGTTTGCAGGCGCTGGAAGCCTTGAAGCTGCTGGCACAGTTTGGTGAACCCTTGGTTGGCCGCTTGCTGTTGATCGATGCGCTTGGCAGCCGGTTCCGTGAGCTGCGGGTCAAGCGTGATCCGGGCTGCAGTGTATGTGGGGTGGTCTGCGGTGACTAACGCGCCGATTGGCGTATTCGATTCCGGCGTCGGCGGTTTGTCGGTGCTGGGCGAGATTCGCGCGTTGCTGCCGAATGAGTCGCTGCTCTATGTGGCCGACAGTGGTCATGTGCCCTACGGTGAAAAGAGCCCGGAGTTTATCCGCGAGCGTTGCCGGGTGCTGGCCGAGTTTCTCCTCAGCCAGGGCGCCAAAGCGCTGGTGCTGGCCTGCAACACCGCCACGGTGGCGGGGGTGGCCGAGTTGCGTGAGTTGTACCCGCAGCTGCTCTTGGTGGGCATGGAGCCGGCGGTCAAGCCTGCGGCGGCTGCGACGCAATCCGGCGTGGTGGGTGTGCTGGCCACCACTGGCACGCTGAAAAGCGCCAAATTCGCCGCGCTACTCGACCGGTTTGCCAGCGATGTGCGGGTGATTACTCAGCCCTGTCCGGGATTGGTCGAGCGTATTGAAACCGGTGAGTTGGATAGCGCCGCCACTCGCGAGTTGCTGCAGGGCTTTGTCGAACCGCTACTGGCCGAGGGCTGCGATACGCTGATTCTCGGTTGCACCCATTACCCCTTTATCAAGCCGCTGCTGCGCAGCCTGGTGCCGGATTCGATCAGCCTGATCGACACTGGGGTCGCGGTGGCGCGGCAGGTTCAGCGCCTGCTGACTTGCCATGATTTACTGGCCAGCGGCCCGGCGCAGCCTGCGCAGTTCTGGTCGAGCGGCGATCCCGCAGCCATGCAGCGGGTGTTGCCGTTGCTCTGGGGCGACGCGGCGCTGGTCAGCGGTCTGCCCAGCACTGTTTAGCCGTAAGTCGGCTTTCTCTGCAGCTAAAGATTTTTATACTCTCAGGCAGTGTCAGCAAACTTCTACTTGGGTGGATAAGGATTATTACCATGAGAAAAGTCGTGACCTTGGCTGCGCTGGCGGCCTTGGCTTGGGGGCAGGTGAGTGCCGTGCAGGCGATGGATCTAAGTTTGGCGGTCGGCCAGACGGGCGACTCGACCATGACCTACCGTCTGGGCACCCAGCTCGATTTCAAGCAGAGCTGGTTTGCCAGTGACGTCGGTCGCCTGACCGGTTACTGGGATGCGGCGTACACCTACTGGGATGGGGATGAAGCCTCCGGCAACCACAGCCTTTCGCTGAGCCCGGTGTTTGTTTACGAGTTTGCTGGCGAGCGCTTCAAACCCTATATCGAAGCCGGGATCGGCATTGCCGCGTTCAGCAGCACCGAGCTGGAAGACAACGATCTGGGCTCGTCTTTCCAGTTCGAAGACCGCATCGGTTTTGGTGTGCGTTTCGCTGGGCAGGAGGTTGGCCTGCGCGCCCTGCATTACTCCAACGCCGGGCTTAAACAGCCTAACGACGGGGTTGAGAGCTATAGCCTGCATTACCGCATGAGTTTCTAGCGGTTTGAGCTGTTAAAAAGCCGGATTGTTATCCGGCTTTTTATTGGTTTGTCAGTTGCTTGGGGCGGCAGCCAGCAAACTGACTCGTATCCGCTCCGGCCCGAGGGTTTCACAGTGGATACGTACCGGCATAAAGGTTTCGATCACCTGGATATTGCTGTCCAAATGCGCGGTGCGCCGCGGCGTGGTAAAGCTGCCGCCGCCGGCCAAGGCCATGGGCAGCAGCAACTGATCGGCCAGGTGCTCGGCTACTGCCGTATCGCTGCCTAGCCAATCGCGGGCCTGTTTCGCCACCTGGTCGGCGACGTTCTCGGCGCGTAGTCGCGGCTGACCGAAGGCTGCGAACAGCTCGCTGACATGTTCGCAGCGTACGTCCAGCAGTAATGCGTTACCCGGGCCGTGCTCTTGCGGCAGGTGGACGAAATGCAGCGCCTCTTCCGGCAGATTCAGGCGTTTCGCTAGGCGTTCCAATTCCCTAGCGCCGACATGGCCGGGCACACCGGCCAGCAGGCAGCGAGCTTGTTGATCGAGCACGGCGCCGCGCGTTTCTAGATGCAGCGGCTTCAGTTGGCCGGGTTGCACATGCAGCTCCAACTGCCCGCCGCCGGCCGGCGCGAAGCCATGGCGCAGCAGGCTCAATTCCAGCTGCGCGCCCATACGCCGTAACAGCGGCAACCAGGCCTGCTGGAGAAAATCGCTCGGCGGCGCGGCCGGGTTATGAGTGCCGCCGCTGATCCGCAGGCGGCTGTTATCGGGGGCGAGCAGCAAGGCCGGCAGCAGCGTCTGCAGCACTAGGGTGCAGCTACCGGCCGTGCCGATGCTGAAGCTGTAGTCGCCGGCCTTGATTGCACCAGGGCGAAAACTCAGGCTCATCGAGCCCAACAGCGCCTCTTCGATTTGCGCGTCACAGACCTCGGCCGCCGCCAGCACAGCGGTCAGGTGCTGACGCAACAAGCCCGGCCGGCTGCGCTGGGCGCGAATATTGACGATGCGAAACGGCCGCCCGCTGACCATCGACAGGCTTAGCGCGCTGCGCAGTACCTGGCCACCACCGATGGCGCCGTCCAGTTCCAAAAATTCCGTTTGCATACTTCTGATCCAAATTAGACAGGCCGGGCATTCACGCGCCCGGGTTACGAATAGCGCAGCACCGTCTCGCACAGATAGCGGTCAAGATCGGCCGTGTCGCCGCCCGCCTTGGGCAGTGCCGGCTGCATGTCGGCTTGCTGCAAAGCCTGCTCGATAAACCCATGGATCGCTTCACGGCGCGGGCCATAGGTCGACTCCACCACCTGGCGCTTGAGCGTCAGCAGAGCATCGATTTCCGCCAGCAGGGCAGGGTCGCGCACGGTGGCGTCGAGCAGCGCGGTGAAGGTCATCGGTGGCCGGCCCAGGCCTTGGTCGATCCAACGTACGGCCAGTAGCGGGCGCAGCACATAGAGGTACTTTTTGAAGCGCACCTGCTCGTCCTGCAGGTAGCCGCGAAAGTTCTTCTTGGCCATCGACAGGTAGTGGTGACGCGCCGCGGTCGGGCAGTAGAACTGCTCGGCCAGCTCGCGCAACTGCTCGGCGGCCCCCGGCTCGCTGCGGTAAATCAGCGGAGAGTCCAGCCACTCCAGCAGCGTGGGATTGGATTTGCGCAGCAACTGCAGGGTCTTGCGCAGCTCCCAGCCGCCTATATCCAGCTCATCGCTCAGCGGCCGCTCGATCACATCGCGCGGCGCGTCCACGCGCAGGTACCAAGGCTGGCGCGGCACATAGACGAAGCGCACGTCGTAGTCGCTATCCGGCGAGGCAAAGCCCCAGGCACGGCTACCCGACTCGCAGGCGTAGAGCACGGTGACCTCATGCTGCGCTTCTATTGCTTTCAGCTCACGCAATACCCACTCACGCATTTCTGCCGAGAGCGGGTGGCGTTCCTGCCTTTCCATGTAGTTCTTCCTTTCTGTTCTGTATGTATTGCTCAGCGCAATCGATTAGCGCTGCCCTTGAGCAGGAGACCGTCGAACTCCAGCCTCTCGACCCTCTGCGTCAGCAGTTCTCGTTCAGGCTTCGCCGTTACCGGGTCGACCATCAGGTACTGTCCGCTGCACCAGATATTCACCTGTTCCAGCCAGTACGCCTGCTCTTCAGGAGCGTTATCCAGGCGACGTAACAAATAGGCCAATTGTTGCCAGCGTGGTCGCAATCGCAGTAGCGCAGTACGCCGGTTGCTGGGCAGGTCGTACCAGCCGTCATCCAGTCTGATGTCGAACTCTCTGGCCACCCGATTCCAGTCCTGCGTACGCAGGCGCTCGACCGCTTTGGCGAATACCTTGTCAGCGGAGTCATCCAGCGCCATCAACTGCCTCGCGAGATCTGCTTGCGTGAGGTTCTCGACGGCAGCCAGCCTTACACTGCTCGCGGGGGCCTGCTGGGCCGCGTCCTTCCAGTGTTCCTCCAGTTCCACTGCTAGCTCGCAGGCTAGGCCTAGCAGCCCCAGCCAGTCGCGCTTGCTGCATGGCGCTGACTGATGAAGGCGGGCATCCAGCACTTCGCGTGCATCCACCTGCCAGCGTGGTGCCGCCCAGCGTGCCAGGCTGCGCACCGCCGGTGATGGGTCCATTAGTGCTTCACGCAGCAACGCACGCGGCTCATCAAGTAGCGGTAGCAGACAGCGCAAGGCATTGACCCGTACGCTGGCGCCCGGTGTCTTGAGTGTTTGCATCAGCAGAGGGCGCGCTAGCTCGGCTGGTAGGGTCTGGCAGGCCGAAACCGCCAGTTGTCGTACGGTCATCTCTCGATGGCCCAGCGCCTTGCTCAGCAGGGCCGCTGGCTCGTCGCTCGCTTCCAGCAAAAGCGCAAAGAGAAACCGCGCTGCTTTGCCGTGGAGTGCGGTGAATGCGGTTTCCACCTCATTGCGTACTTCGGGTGCTTGCAAGGCTTCGCGTGTTGCCGCCAGCGTTTGGCTGTGGTCGGCACGCTGGCGTTCGGCTAGGGCCATCAGCGGTTGCAGTGCATGCAACAAAGCCGGTGCATGCTCAGGCACCAGATAGTGCTGCACGCCATCAAGGGCCAATTGGCGTATTTGCGGCACCCAGTCGTTGACGCGCTCGAGCAGCGCCGCCAGCGCATCGGGCGAAGGCTGTTCGCTCAGCTCGCGCACTGCGACCTCACGGACGAAGCCGTTGCTGTGAGTGCTGAGCGTGAGCCAATCGCCGTGAGCCTCGCCGGCCGCTAGCACCTCCAGCGCTTCGTGGTGGCGCCGGTTTTCCCAGTAATCGCCGCTTACGGTGCGGCTCTTTAGCCGCGCCAGCCATTCTTTCAGATGTTTCATACTTCCTATCCTTTAACGCACACCACCTGCCGCAGGGTGTGTACCACTTCCACCAGCTCGCGCTGGGCGTGCATGACTTTTTCGATGTCCTTGTAGGCCATGGGGATCTCGTCGATCACGTCGAGGTCCTTGCGGCATTCCACATGGGCGGTGGCGCGGATCTGGTCGTCCAGGCTGAACTGCTTCTTCGCCTGGGTACGGCTCATCACCCGGCCGGCGCCGTGGCTGCAGGAGCTGAACGCTTCCTGGTTGCCCAGCCCGCGAACGATAAAGCTCTTCGCGCCCATGGAACCGGGGATGATGCCCAGTTCGCCCTTTTGCGCCGAGACCGCGCCCTTGCGGGTGATCAGTACGTCTTCGCCGAAATGTCGCTCCTTCTGCACATAGTTGTGGTGGCAGTTGACCGCCTGCAGGCTGGCCTCGAACGGCTTGCCGATCACCTGGCGCGCCGCGGCTATCACTGCCTGCATCATCAGCTCGCGGTTCTGCCGGGCGAAGTCCTGGGCCCAGCCCACGGCCTCCACATAGTCCTGATAGTGCTGGCTGCCTTCTTCGAAGTAGGCCAGGTCCTTGTCCGGCAGGTTGGCAATGTGCTGGCGCATATCGGCCTTGGCCAGTTCGATATACAGGCTGCCGATGGCATTACCCACGCCGCGCGAGCCGCTGTGCAACATGAACCAGACGCGCTGCGCCTCGTCCAGGCAGACCTCGATAAAGTGGTTGCCGGTGCCCAGAGTTCCCAGGTGTTTGCGGTTGTTGGTTTTTTCCAGTCGCGGCTGTTTATCGGTGATCAGCTTGAAGCGCCCGGCCAGGTTCGCCCAGGCCTGATCGGTGGCGGTGGGTACGTTTTCCCAGGCGCCTTTATCGCGGCCTGCGCGGGTATTGGTACGGCCGTGAGGCACGGCGCGTTCGATGGCGTCGCGCAGCCCGCTGAGGTTATCCGGCAGATCACTGGCGGTCAGCGAGGTGCGCGCGGCCATCATTCCGCAGCCGATATCCACGCCCACTGCGGCGGGGATCACCGCACCGAGGGTGGGGATCACGCTGCCAATGGTCGACCCCTTACCCAGGTGCACGTCCGGCATCACCGCCAGGTGTTTGAAGATAAACGGCAGCTTGGCGGTGTTGATCAGCTGCTGCTGCGCCTCGGTTTCCACCGGCACGCCCTGGGTCCAGAGCTTGATCGGCTTGCCGCCCGCGACTTCTAAAAGTTGGTAGCTTGTGTCTTTCATGGTCTTGTCTCTGTATTCAATAAGTGCCGGCTATAGGGCCGTGCGCATTTAACGTGTTGCCTGAGCGCGGCCAGCCAGGCGGCGGATCAGGCGGCAGGGTCGGCAGCGCACCGCATTGGCGTATACCGAGCCTTGTACCACTTCGTACCACCAGCGTTGCTGTGCAGCGGTCCAGACTTCGTCCTTACCGCAGTCGATGCAACGAAACGGCTGATTCTGATACCAGCCACGGGCGAGAAATAACGGCTCGCCGTAGCTGTTGTAGGACGCCAACAACGCTGGGTTGACCGCTATTGCCGCGGTTGGGCTAAAGCCCAGCGGCAGATGTTCGATCAGGGCTTGCTGCGCCTTGGTAGCCCGCAATCGGCGAGCCGTTTTGATTTCCCGGCGGCGTTGTTTTCCGCTTTTCATAATGCTGCCTATCCTTGCATCTTCTGTGCAGGCCGCCTGCCTCGGTAGGCCGGCGGCGCTGTTATTTCGGGGCCAGGCTCACCAGGCCGTTAAGCACCTGATCCAGCCCACCGAACACGGAAATCCGGTCGATGCGCTCGGCCACCCGCTCCAGGGTTTCCAGCTCCTTCAGGCGCAGGGCCGTCGGGTTGTCTTCCATCACCTTGGCGGTGTTGAGCAACGAGCGCGTCGCCGAGGTTTCCTCGCGGCGGCGGATCACGTTGGCCTGGGCCGCTTTCTCCGCTGCTACCACCTGGGCCAGCAAGGTTTTCATCTCGCCGGGCAGGATGATGTCGCGCACGCCCAGGCTGCTGACCTCCAGACCGCAGCCGGGCAGCTTGGCGGCGAGGTGGCTGCTCACTGCCTCGTCGATCAACTGCTTGTTCTCCAGCAGTTCGTCCAGGGTGCGGGTGCCCACCGCTGCGCGCAGGCCGAATTGCAGCTCGCGGTACAGGTGCTCCTGGGGTTTGGCCAGGCGCGAATGGGCCAGCAACACGTCGCTGTAGTGCCAGTTGGCCGCGAGGTTCAGGCGCAGGCTGATCTTGTCGCGGGTGAGGATTTCCTGACCGCTGACTTCCAGGACCTGAATCCGTATATCCACCAACTCGACGTTGATCTGTCGGTTGAAGCGCCAGAAGCCGTAGTGGCCGGCCGGCAACAGTTCGATCACCTCGCCATTGACCTTGAGTACGCCGACCTGAAACGCCGGAACCTGGGTCAGCAACACTGCGTCCAGGCCCTGCAAGGCTTGGCTGCGCAGGCCGGGTTGGGTGAGCAGGGCGACCAGTGCGGCGTCCAAGCGGTACTCCTGGCTCAGGTCGATGCGCTCCAGGCGCTGTTCGTTCTGGCCCTTCCAGTACAGGCGACGGCTGCCGGGCGGCAATATTTCTACCAGCATGCCGTCCTCGTAGCGCAGGCCTGCCTCGTGCTCGGCGGTATCGAAACGCTCGAAGTGACGCTCGATCAGTGCCGGCTGCTCTTTGCGCAGGTAACCGGTCAGGCGGTGTTCAAAGCGCGGGCAGTTCAGGCTGAACACTTCAACGCTCAGGCGGTTGCGCGGATCGAAACGGCGGTACAGGCCGGGCTCCAGAATGGTCTGGAAATCGCCTTCGGCGTACAGCATTGCGCGCTCGTTTTTTTTCACCACTAAGCGTTTGAACATGTTCATCGTTAATTCCTTTTTCGTTATTTCTTATCGGTATCTGCTTACTGGTGTTGGCGTTCGCCGACCCGCCGGGCGTCCGTACTGGGGCGGCGGGGTGAGCGTGGGTCGCGACCGTCCTGGTCGTAAGGCCTGCTTTGGCCCGACGCTGACTCTGCCCGCCGCTCGAGCACGAGGCCGGGCGGATCGGCGGCGGCAGCGAAACGTCTCTGCCACGCCAACGGGTACTGCGGTGCTGCGGTGTAGCTGCCGTGAGAGGGCATTTTTCGAGCGGGAATCGAACCCGCGACAAGTCTTCCGAAGAAGACCGCTCTATCCGACTGAGCTATCGAAATGGCTCGGGCAGGACTCGAACCTGCGACCGATCCTCCGAGGAGGATTGCTCTATCCGACTGAGCTACCGAGCCAGTGACCGAGCGTTGCGGTGGCGGCATACGGGGCATCCGAACCCGAAGGTGGATCCCTGCACCGGCGGGATATGACTCCCGACCCGTTGGCCTGCCTGGCGCTGTGGTCGAGAGGGATGTAGCGAGGGGCGTGCCAGAATATTCAGGCTGGTGAAATATTTTTATAAATTATTGATTTATATGGAAAATATTTTAATTTCTGAGCTTGGAATAAAATCTGTTCGGGTTTGGCTACTTGCATTGCTATATTTTGTTATCGCTATTTATCTTTTGGTATAAGAATGTTCGCTAGGAAAACCGTTGCCATCGGCTTTGTCGGTGCCACCCTGGATAGAGTTGGCAAGGGTGCCAATCGCTGGAGCAAGTGGCGGCCCAGCGTTGGCCTGTGTCAGCAGCAGGATTTGCTGATTGACCGCCTCGAACTGATCAACAGCCCGCGCGACGCCGGGTTGGCTGGGCGCATACGCGACGATATCGCTGCGGTCTCGCCGGAAACCGAGGTGTGTTTGCATGCCATGGCCCTGCGTGATCCCTGGGATTTTCAGGAGGTCTACGGCGCGCTGCATGAGTTTGTCAGCGGCTATGCCTTCGATACCGAGCGCGAGGATTACCTCGTGCATATCACCACCGGCACCCACGTCGCGCAGATCTGCTGCTTCCTCCTGACCGAGGCGCGCTACCTGCCGGCGCGGCTGGCGCAGACATCGCCGGGGCGCCGCGCGGAGGAGGCCACGCACAGCGGCACCTGCACCCTGATCGACCTCGACCTGTCACGTTACGACGGTATTGCCACGCGCTTTCGTCGCGAGCAGCAGGAAACCCTGGCGTTTCTCAAATCCGGTATCGCCACGCGCAACCCGGCGTTCAACCGCAGCATCGAGCAGATCGAACGGGTTGCGGTGCGTTCGCGCGCGCCGATGCTGCTGGTCGGCCCGACGGGCTCGGGCAAGTCGTTTCTGGCCCGGCGCATCTATGAGCTCAAGCGCGCCCGGCATCTGCTGCAGGGGCGTTTTGTCGAGGTCAACTGCGCCACCCTGCGCGGCGACGGCGCCGTGTCGGCGTTGTTCGGCCATAGCAAAGGCGCCTTTACCGGCGCGCAGAACGCGCGCGAAGGGCTGTTGCGCGCGGCCGATGGCGGCATGCTGTTTCTCGATGAAATCGGCGAGTTGGGGCCGGACGAGCAGGCCATGCTGCTCAAGGCCATCGAGGAAAAGCGCTTCTTCCCCCAGGGCTGCGACAAGGAGGTGGAAAGCGACTTTCTGTTGATCGCCGGCACCCACCGCGACCTGCGCGAGCGGGTGCAGCAGGGGCTGTTTCGCGAGGATCTGTTCGCCCGCATCAACCTCTGGACCTTTGAACTGCCGGGACTGGCCGGGCGGCGTGAGGATATCGAACCGAACCTGGAGTTCGAGCTCGAGCGCTATGCCCGCGAGCAGGGCCGCCAAGTGCGCTTCAATCTGCAGGCGCGGCAGCGTTACCTGGCCTTCGCCAGCAGCCGTGAGGCGACCTGGAGCGGCAACTTCCGCGAACTGTCGGCTTCGATCACCCGTATGGCCACCCTGGCCGACAGCGGGCGGATCGACGAGGCCCTGGTGGAGGATGAAATTCTGCGTCTGCAAAGCGCCTGGAGCGGCAAAGGGCTGGCCAAGGCAGGCATGCAACAGGAGCTGGAGCGCCTGCTGGGCGAGCGCTGGCAGGCGCTGGATCTGTTCGATCAGTTGCAATTGCCAGGGGTGGTGGCGTTGTGTCGCGAAGCTGCCAGCCTGTCGGATGCAGGGCGCCAGTTATTTGCGCAATCGCGCCAGGGCAAAAGCCAGCCAAACGATGCGGATCGGCTGCGTAAATACCTGGCGCGTTTTGGGCTGGATTGGCATGTGGTGCGGGCGTTGTAACGGCAATACCGCTAGCGGTAGATGCTGCTCATGCTTTTGCGCTCGTCCAGGCACTCGGGGGAGGCGGTTTCGAATTCGCGGCAGATCAGTGGGCGCACCTCGTAGATGGTGCAGCGCATGCTGTTGCGGTCCAGCGCTACGCACCAGCCGTCGTCGAGGCGCAGCATGACTTCGCCGCCCCAGTCATCGGTATCGATATAGCGCGGCGGCACGCCGGTATCGGTGATCAGCATGACTTCCAGCTGACAGCAGCAGGCCGCGCAGTTGCTGCAGCTGACTGCGGGTTTATCCGCGAGTTGGGTATGGGGGATGTTCTGACTCATGCAGCGCAGTGTACGTCATCGGTGTTCTTGCGGCGTCTGCTGCCGACATAGGGTGGCTGCTGTTATCCATCCACCTGGCGATGAGCCGAGCTGTTAAACCGACTGGCGTGTGCGCAGGCGCTGTTCGTACTGGCTGCGATAGAGCTTGGCAAAGCCGTGCAGCACGGGCATCACCAGTGCCCAGATGACGCCGATCAGCAGCAGGCTTTGCCAGGTGCCGTAGGGCAGGCCGACGCCGGCGATCTGCGCGCCGCCGTAATAGGACAGCGGTGCGGCGATGGCGCCCAGCAGGCTGCCGCGCCACCAGGGTTGTGCGGTCCAGGCCAGGCAGTGGTTGAGCGTGGTGGCCAGCAGCAGCCACAGGCTGGCCAGCCACAGTGGGATCAGCGTGCGTGGCTCGCTGAAGTCGAACACGCCGAGGTTGAGCAGAAAACTGTCCAGCGCGCTGCCGGCGAGAAACACGCTGATCAGCAGCTTGCCTTCCGCCGCCCAGCTGCTGGTCCACAGCAGATGCACCGCCAGCACCGCTGCGACAATCAGCAGCCACAGGCTGTCGCCGCCAAACACGCAGGCGAACCAGCCGAGCTGAAATAGCAGGGTGTTGACGATCAATTTAGGCATTGAGATTTCCCAGTAGCGGAGCAGGACGGGCCGCCGGCTTGGCCAGCAGCAATTGCGCGGTGCCGATGGTGCGCTCGATAAAGCCGCCCTCGCAATAGCACAGGTAGAACTCCCATAGGCGGAAGAAGTAATCGTCATAGCCCTGTTGCTCCAGCTTGTGCCGCGCCAGACGCAGGTTGTCGTGCCAGATGCGCAGGGTGCGGGCGTAGTGCAGGCCGAAATCTTCCATGTGATGCAGGTTCATATCGGTTTTGGCGGTAATGATTTCCAGCATCTTGTTCACCGAGGGTAGCGCGCCGCCGGGGAAGATATAGCGCTGGATAAAGTCCACGGCATTTTTCGCCTGCTCATAGCGTTGGTCGCGGATGGTGATGGCCTGCAGCAGCATCAGGCCGTCAGGTTTGAGCAGGCTGGCGCATTGCTCGAAATAGGTGGGCAGGAAGCGATGGCCAACCGCTTCGATCATCTCGATTGACACCAGCTTGTCGTACTGCCCGGCCAGGTCGCGGTAGTCCTCCAGCAACAGGGTGATCTGCCCCTGCAGGCCCTGTTCGGCAATGCGCTGCTGGGTATAGGCGAACTGCTCGCGCGACAGGGTGGTGGTGGTGACCTTGCAGCCGTAGTGGGTGGCGGCGTAGATCGCCATGCTGCCCCAGCCGGTGCCGATTTCCAGCAGGTGGTCGCAGGGCTTGAGGGCCAGCTTCTGGCAGATGCGTTCGAGCTTGTTCAGCTGCGCCTGCTCCAGGTTGTCGTCGGCACTCTGGAACATCGCCGCCGAGTACATCATGGTTGGATCGAGAAACTGCTCGAACAGGTCGTTACCCAGGTTGTAATGCGCCGAGATATTCTTGCGCGAGCCCTTGCGGGTGTTGCGGTTGAGCCAGTGCAGGCCCTGGATCAGCGGGCGGCCAAGTTGGGCCAGACCGCTTTCCATGGCGTCGAGCACCTCCAGGTTGCTGACGAACACGCGGAACACTGCGGTCAGGTCCGGGGTGGTCCAGTAACCGTGGATATAGGCCTCGCCCGAGCCGATCGAACCATTGCCGGCCACCAGCCCCCAGACGGCGCCATCCTGCACCCGGATCTCGGCGCTGAGGCTGGAGTGGGCATCGCCGAACTCCATGCGTTCGTCACCTTCAATGATCACCAGTTGGCCATGGCGCAGCTGTTTCAGCTGGCGCAATACCGCACGGCGCAGCAGGCTGGCACCAATGCCGCTGCCGGCGCGCACCACATGTTTGGCGGAGGTCAGGCTAGAGCTTTTCATGGGGGACTTCCTTTGATGCGGGGCGGGCGACGCGGAAATCACCTTCAGCGGCCCGATGGGTGAACAGGGGAATACGTTTGAGCAGCAGACGCAGGGCCTGCCAGTAGATGGCGGCTAGGGTCTTGCCGGTCATCCAGGGGAACTGCAGCAGGTAGCGGTGCAGGCTGGCGTGGTTGAGTTCAGTGCGTTGCAGGCTGAGGCTGGCGTCGAAGAGTTTTTCCTCGCCCTGCCAGTCGGCCATATGAATACCTAGGCGCTCACCGGCCGGGCTGAAGCTCATGCGGTACTCTAGCTCGCGCGGCAGAAACGGCGAGACGTGAAATGCCTTGGCCACGGCGACGTGCTGGTGCCCCTCGCCATCGGCCGGCAGCACATAGTGGTAACGCTCACGGAAAGGCGTGTTGCTCACCTCGCAGAGAATCGCCGCCAGGCGACCATCGGCCTCATGGCAGTAGAAGAAACTCGCCGGGTTGAAACTCAGCCCCCAACTGCGCGGCTGGGTCAGTAGGCAGATGGCGCCCAGTGGCGTGCGTCCCAGGGCTTCCGTCACGCGCTGGCGCACGGCGTCGATCAGGCTGATACCGGCACCGGTGAACTGCGGCAGGTAATCGCTTTCGCGAAAGGCAAAGGGCGCGAAGCGGCCACGTCCGGCCAGGGGCGACAGCGCGAGCACCGCCTCCTGCTCGCTCAGGTCGAGGTAGAGCAGGCCCATGCGGTAGCGGAAGTTGTGCAGCCGTGGGGCAAACCGCCGGTGCTGCACCCAGCCGCTGTAGAGGGCGCTGTTCAGTGCCGTTGGGCTGTTCACTACAGCGCCTCACCGAATTCACGGGCCACGCGCAGCGCGCTGACTACGCCATCTTCGTGGAAGCCATTGGCCCAGTAGGCGCCGCAGAAATAGCTGTGGTTGGCACCGAGCAGCTCTTCCCAGCGCGCTTGGGCAGCCATGCCGGCCAGGCTGTATTGCGGATGGGCGTAGGTGTAGCGCGCGAGGATCTTGTTCGGGTCGATGGCGGCGGTCTGGTTCAGGCTGACGCAGAAGGTGGTGTCGCTCTGAATGCCCTGTAGGATATTCATGTCATAGGTGACGGCGGCAGCTTGGCTGCCCGGGCCGCCGAGGCGATAGTTCCAGCTGGCCCAGGCCCGTGGCCGTTGCGGCAGCAGGCGGGTGTCGGTGTGCAGCACCACATCGTTGTCGGCATAGGGCAGCGCGCCGAGGATTTCCTTCTCGACCCGAGTGGGCTCGGCCAGCAGCGCCAGGGCCTGATCGCTGTGGCAGGCGAATATCACCTTGTCGAAGTGTTCACTGCCGGCGGCGCTGTGCAGGGTAACGCCCAGGGCATTGCGCTCGACCCGGGTCACTGCGCAGTTGAGACGGATATGCTGCTTGAAGGATTCTGTCAGCGGTGCCACATAACTGCTGGAGCCGCCCTCGACCACACACCACTGCGGGCGGTCACTGACCGACAGCAGGCCGTGGTTCTTGAAGAAGCGCACGAAGAACTGCAGCGGGAAGCCGAGCATGTCGTTCAGCGACATCGACCAGATCGCCGCACCCATGGGCACGATGTAATGCTGGATAAAGCGCTGACTGTAGCCATTGGCCTGGAGGTAGTCACCCAGGGTCATGTCACTGGCGATGCGCTGTTGGTTGAGGTCGTTCAGCGCCTCGCGGTTAAAGCGAAGGATGTCGCGCACCATGCCCCAGAATTTTGCCGACAGCAGGTTGCCGCGTTGGGCGAACAAGGTGTTGAGGTTGTGGCCGTTATATTCCACGCCGCTTAGCGGATCGCTGACCGAGAAACTCATCTCGGTGTCCTTGAAGCCAACGCCGAGCTGGCTGAGCAGGCGGATAAAGTTCGGGTAGGTCCAATCGTTGAACACGATAAAACCGGTGTCCACGGCATAACGCTGACCATCGACCTGGACATCCACGGTGTGGGTGTGTCCGCCGATCCAGTCGCTGGCCTCAAAGACTCTGATGTCGTGGCGACGGTTGAGCAGGTAGGCGCTGGTCAAACCGGCGATACCACTGCCGATAATGGCGATTTTCATGAGCGGTCCTTGGTCGTGGCTTCAGTGCGGGCCATACGGGCGCCAATGGCCACCTGCAAGCGCTTGGGCAGATGACCGAGCAGCTTGAGCATGGCGATAAAGGGGCCGGGGAAACTGATATCAAACGGCTGCTGCTGCAAACGTTTGGCGATATAGCGGGCGGCTTTGTCCACCGGCCAGCGCATGGGCATGGGAAAGTCGTTTTTCTGCGTCAGTGGGGTGTCGACAAAGCCGGGGCTGACCAGGGTGACGGCAATGTTTTCGGCATGCAGGTCGATGCGCAGGGCTTCCAGCAGGTAGCGCATGGCGGCCTTGGAGGCGCCGTAGGCTTCGGCGCGCGGTAGCGGCATAAAGGTTACCGAGCTGCCGACGCCGACCAGGTGCGGACGATTGCCCAGACGCAGCAGGGGCAGGGCGGCTTCGATGCAGTAGCTGGCCGAGAGCAGGTTGGCGCGCATCACCCGTTCGACCATGGCGGCCTCGAAGGTGCTGACCTCGACATATTCGCAGGTGCCAGCGTTGAGGATGGCGCAATCCAGCGCGCCCCAGACCTGGGTAATGTGCTCACCGATGGCACGTACCTGGGAGGCATCGCCGAGGTCGCCGGCGACCACCAGCACTTGCAGCGGGTAGCGTTTGGCCAGCGCCTGCAGCGGTTCAAGGCTGCGGGCGCTGAGGGCTAGACGGTGACCCTGTTTGAGTAGTTGTTCGGCCAGGGCGGCGCCGATGCCACTGCTGGCGCCGGTGAGCCAGATACGCCGTGCGTTCGCGTTCATGCCAACCTCCGTTTCAGCCAGCGAATTGCCGAGCCGAGTAAGGGCAGGTGCTCGTAGAGCAGGTTGCCGGCGTCGAAATAGTCGCGGTGGCGATAGACCTTGTCGTGCCAGAGCAGGTGCGAGCAGCCTTCCACGCGGATCAGCTGCCCGCCGGCCAGGCGCGGGTGGCGGTAACTCATGGTCCAGCGCAGGTAGCCTTCACCGTCGCGCACCTGATCAAAGCCGTAGAAGTCGAAGCGCAATTCGCTGACGTTGGCGTACATCTCGCCGAAGTAGCGCTGCATATTGGTCAGGCCACGTACTTCATGCAGCGGGTCGCAGAACAATGCATCGTCGCTGTAGAGCTGGCCCAGACGGTCGAGGTTGTCCTTGTTCAGCCCGGCAAAGCCCTGGGCGAACTGGCGCAGAAAGTCGCTCACAGGGCCTCCTCGCCGGCAAAGTGCGGCAGGCTCTTGAATGCGGCGAGGGCGCGTGTGCGGCTCTTGCTCAGGTCGACAATCGGCGTGGGGTAATCGGCAATGCCGAACAGCCCGCCGATGGCCGCCGGGTTATGGATATTGGTCTTGTTCAGGCCGACCAGCTCCGGCAGCCACTGGCGGATAAAACGCCCATCCGGGTCGAATTTCTGCGACTGGCTCAGCGGATTGAAAATGCGGAAGTACGGCGCCGAATCAGTGCCGGTAGACGAACTCCACTGCCAGCCGCCGTTGTTCGCTGCCAAGTCGCCATCGATCAGGTGACGCATAAAGAAACGCTCGCCTTCGCGCCAGTCGATCAGCAGATTTTTGGTCAGAAACATCGCCACAATCATGCGCAGGCGGTTGTGCATCCAGCCGGTGGCCAGTAGCTGGCGCATGGCCGCATCGACAATCGGGAAGCCGGTGCGGCCTTCCTGCCAGGCTTTCAGCTCCAGCGGCGCATCGCGCCAGGCCACGGCCTCGGTTTCCGCGCGGAAGGCGCGGTGCATCGAGACGCGGGGGTAGCCCACCAGGATGTGCTTGTAGAACTCGCGCCAGAGCAGCTCGTTGATCCAGGTGATGACCCCGAGATTGCCGCTGTCGAATTCGCCCTGGTTGGCCTGCAAGGCCGCATGCAGGCACTGGCGCGGCGAGATCACCCCGGCGGCCAGGTAGGCGGAGAGCTGGCTGGTGCCGGGCTTGGCCGGAAAGTCGCGGGCGCTCTGGTAGAAGTCGATCTGCTGCGCGGCAAAATCATCCAGACGCCGCGCCGCCTCGGCTTCACCGGCTGGCCACAACTCACGCAGTTCGGCAGCTGGCAGGGCGAAGCCTGCAACTTGTTCAGCAATGGCATCGCTTTGGATCGCCAGCTGCGCCTGTGCCTTGGGTGTGGCTATCAGAGCCGGCAGGGCAGTGTGCAGACGCTGATAGCAGACCTTGCGGAACTGGCTATAGACCTGGAAGTAGCCGCCGGATTTGGTCAGCACGCTGCCGGGCTTGAAGAACAGCTGATCCAGATGGCTGCGAAAATTCACTCCGAGACTATCAAGGGTCTGCGCCACGGCCTGGTCGCGGCGGGTTTCATGCACGCCGTATTCTTCATTGACCTGCACCGTGCCAATCTGCAGCTGCTGGCACAGTTCACCGATCACCTGCGGCGCGGCGCTCCAGTGATCGGCCTCCCGTACCAGCAGCGGCACATTGAGTTTGCTCAGCTCAGTGGCCAGCTCTTTGAGGTTGCGCAGCCAGAAATCGACCTTGCTCGGCGCATAATCGTGGTTCAGCCACTGGCCGGGGCTGAGCAGGTACAGCGCCACGGTCGGGCCGCTGCTCATGGCGGCGGTCAGGGCGCTGTTGTCCTGCACGCGCAGGTCGGTACGAAACCAGATCAATTGCAGCATGGTATTTCCCATCAGTTATGCAGCAGGTTGAGGTCGGTAAGGTTATGCAGCGCGGCCAGCGGGTCAGCGGCCAGGCTCAGTTCGTCGTTCTGCGCGGTGATGGCGAGTAATTCTTCGGCGTGGATCTGCACCACCTGGCCGACCAGTAGGCAGGGGCAGTCATAACCGCCGAGCAGGCGCTGCAGGTGGGTGCTGTTCAGCGCCTGGCTGGAATACAGCAGCACTGCACGCGGCTGAATATGCTCGACCGCCAGGGCCAGTTCGGTCGGTGGCAGTGGCCAGTCGAAGACTTCCACCGGGCAGCCGGCGCTGCTCGCCAGCCAGGCGGTCAGCCAAAGACCGGGGGCCATCGGTAGGTCGGAAACGTTGATCAGCAACAGTGGCGTACCACTGGCCTGGCGGTTGTTGTGGTACAGGCGCGCGCCGAGCTTGCTGCGTAGCCAGGAGTAGAAGAACACTCGCTCAGCCTGAGCGCCGAACTGGTTGCGCCAGCGCAGTTCGAGGTCTTCGAACAGTGGCAGCAGCAGTTGCTGGCACAAGGTATGCGGCGGGTAGAGCGCCAGTTCGCTGTTGAAACACTCATCCAGGCGCCGCTCGTTGAGGTTGCAGATGGCTTCCTGCAACTGCTGGCGCTTGCTTTCCCACTGTGAGCTGGCCTCGGCAAAGGCCGGCTGATTGGAGCGCAGCAGGCCCTTGACCTGGCTGACCGAGACGCCGCGATTAAGCCAGGTGAGAATCGCCTGGATGCGCAGCACATGCTCATCGGCATACAGGCGATGACCCTTGGGGGTGCGATGCGGCACGATCAGGCCATAACGGCGTTCCCAGGCGCGCAGGGTGACGGCGTTGACCCCGGTGATGCGCGCCACATCGCGGATCGGCATAAAGCCCTGGGCAATGGCCGCCTGGTAATCGTCGGTCGCGCCTGCGCTGCTTGGCTCCAGGCTCATAGGGCGTTACGCAGGCTGAGGTTTTCCGGGTGCGGCTGCAGGTAGACCTGCTGCGCGATGTAGCTGTCCGGGTGACGGCGAAAGTGGTGTTTGAGCAGGGTCATGGGCACCACCAGCGGCACCACGCCATGGCGGTACTGGCCAATCAGCTGCTGCATTTCCCGCTTCTCTTCGCTGCTCAGCGACTGCTTGAGATAGCCGCTGAGGTGCTGCAGTACGTTGCTATGGGTACGACGGGTGGCGCAGCTTTTCAGCGCGCTCATCAGCTCGCTGAAATAGCGCGGCGCCAACTCATTGATGTCGTGCTGGCCAAGATTGCCGAGCATGCGCCCGAGCAACTTGTACTGCATGGGATGGGTGGCCATCAGCAGGTATTTGTAGCGCGAGTGGAAGTCGATCAGACGCTTGCGGGTCAGGCCGTCGCGCAGCAGCTGTTGCCACTCGGAGTATGCGAATACGCGGGTAATGAAGTTCTCGCGCAGGATTGGGTCATTGAGGCGGCCGTCTTCTTCCACTGGCAGGTTGGGATGCCGCGCGCAGAAGGCTTGGGCAAAGATGCCGCGGCCAGGCTCGCTGGGGCGGCCGTTGTCCTGGTAGACCTTGACCCGGTGCAGGCCGCAGGACGGCGACTGCTGCATAAAGATGTAACCGCAGATATCCGTCAGTTCACCGGCCATGCGCTCGCCATAGGCAGCCAGGGGGGCGGTGACATCCACCTCGCGCCTGACCGTACCCACGGCGCGCGGCGCTTGCGGGTCGCCAACCAGGCGGATCGGCTCACGCGGGATGCCCATGCCAATCGCCACTTCCGGGCACAGTGGGGTGAAGTCGAAATACTCGCTGAGGGTGCGGCTGCACAGGCGCGATTCCTTGTGTCCGCCGTTGTAGCGAACCTCATTACCCAGCAGACAGGCACTGATGCCCAGTTTGGGTTTTCCGGTGGCGTTTTCGGATGGGCTCATGGGCAACCTCTGATGTACGACTTGTACAGGTCCTGATAGATGTACAACTTGAGTTCATCATAGGTTTGTAATTGTACAAGTCAATATTTTTGTACAACTACTGTATGGTTTTGTGTATGGGCCTGTTACTTCCAGCCCATGCGCCAGTGCTCGGGGTTTTCCAGTACGCGCCAGTCCAGGCGTTGGCAGCGTTGGTTGAGTACAGCCTGCAACTCGATCTGCAGCACCGTACCGTCTTCGTCGCAGAACAGCTCGGTGACGAGGAAATGTTTCTCGCGATTCTGCGGCTGCGCTGCCGTCCATTTCGACAGCAGCAGCTTGCGCGGGTTAAGCCGGTGCTTGCCTGGCGCAGTTCGCTGTTGGCCGCTCATTGCAGGTGTTCGAGCAAGCGTCGCGCCGCTTCCTGGCCGCTGAGCCAGGCGCCTTCAACACGGCCGGACAGGCACCAGTCGCCGCAGGCATAAATGCCCAGGTCGGCATCGGCCAGTACGCCCCACTGGTGCGCGCTGGCGGGGCGGGCATAGAGCCAGCGGTGCGCCAGGCTGAAGGCTGGGGCGGGCACGGCGCAGCCGATCAGTTCGGCGAAAGCGCCGAGCAGGTGTTCGATCACCGCTTCCTTGGGCATGTCCAGATGCTGCTTGGTCCACTGGCTAGTGGCGTGCAGCACCCAGGTGTCGAGTTGCGTGTCGCGCGCTGGCTTGCTGCGATTACGGGCCAGCCAGTCGAGTGGGCTGTCCTGTACAAAGCAGCCTTCAACTCGGGTTTCCAGCGGTGTGGGGAATGCCAGTGCGACCGCCCAAGTCGGGTCCATGGCCACGCTGGCGGCGGCGCCAGCGAGTTTCGGTACGCTGGATAGCAGGGCGGTGGCCTGCGGTGCTGGAGTGGCGACGATTACGTGGCTGAACGGGCCGTGGTTATTGCCCTCGGCATCTTGCAGGTGCCAGTGCTGTTCGCCGCGAAACACTTCGGTGATGCGGCAGGAAAAGCTTACCGGCAGTGCGCCGAGCATGGCGCGGGTGATCGCACTCATACGCGGGCTACCGACCCAGCGGACTTGTTCATCTGGCGAAGCACTGAGCTGGCCGTTATTGAAGTTGTAGAGGCTCGGGGTCCACTCGGCGACCCAGCCGCGGGCATGCCATTGCTGCACCACCTCGACAAAGCGACGGTCGCGGGCGGTGAAGTACTGCGCGCCAAGGTCCAGCGCGCCGGCATCGCTGCGCTTGCTGGCCATGCGGCCGCCACTGCCGCGGCTCTTGTCGAACAGTTGTACCGGGTGCCCGGCGGCATGCAGCGCCTGTGCGGCAGACAGCCCGGCAATGCCGGTACCGATGATGGCGATGGGGTGAAGAGCGGTCATGGTCTACCTCGTGTTTTCAAGCGTTAGGATACGCTTTAGACAAAAACTATACAATATTGTTTTTGTGTATAAGCTATGCCGGAGTCGATCCTGTCTTTCTATAGTTAAGACAACCTGCAGCCGGATTGAAGCCACAAACGTGATTAATCCGTCGGTGGTACCTATTAAGCACGGTCATACGAGGGCATTTCTATGCATATTCTTCTGACGGGCGGAACTGGTTTGATCGGGCAGGCGCTGTGCCGCCACTGGTTGCAGCAAGGCCATCATCTGACGGTGTGGAGTCGCAGGCCCGAGCAGGTTGCTGCCCTTTGTGGCGAGGCGGTGCGTGGCATTGGTCAGCTTGACGAGCTGGGTGAAGAGTCGCTGGATGCCGTGGTCAACCTGGCTGGTGCGCCGATTGCCGACCGGCCCTGGACGCGCAAGCGCAAGGCGTTGCTGTGGGCCAGCCGGATTGGCCTGACCGAACAATTGCTGGCCTGGCTGGAGAGCCGCGCGGATAAGCCGCAGATGCTTTTGTCCGGCTCGGCGGTAGGCTGGTATGGCGACGGTGGCGAGCGTGAGTTACATGAAGATTCGCCGCCGGTGAGTGAGGATTTCGCCGCGCAGCTGTGCGGCGCCTGGGAAGAAACTGCCCAGCGCGCCGAGGATTTTGGTATCCGCGTGGTATTGCTGCGCACCGGACTGGTGCTGGCCCGTGATGGCGGGCTGCTCAAGCGTCTGTTGCTGCCGTTCAAACTCGGGTTGGGCGGTCCGCTGGGCAATGGTCGGCAGTGGATGCCGTGGATTCACTTGGCTGATCAAATCGCCCTGATTGATTTTCTCCTGCAGCAGGACTCGGCCAGTGGTCCTTATAATGCCTGCGCGCCGACGCCTGAGCGTAACCGCGCCTTCAGCCAGGCCTTGGGCCGTGAGCTGCACCGGCCGGCCTTTATGCCGGCCCCGGCCTTTGCCCTGCGTATGCTGCTCGGCGAATTGTCTGTGCTGCTGCTCGGTGGCCAGCGCGCGGTGCCGACGCGCTTGCAGGAGGCTGGTTTCAGTTTTCGTTTTACTCATTTGGATGTGGCTCTGGTGGACTTGCTGGGCCAACCTGACTAGGACTTTGCATGACCGATCACGCCTTGCTGTTGGTAAACCTGGGCTCGCCGGCCTCCACTGATGTGGCCGATGTGCGCCGCTATCTCAACCAGTTTCTGATGGACCCCTATGTCGTCGATCTGCCCTGGCCGCTGCGGCGTCTGCTTGTTTCGCTGATTCTGATCAAGCGCCCGGCGGCGTCGGCACATGCCTATGCCTCGATCTGGTGGGAGGAGGGCTCGCCGTTGGTGGTGCTGAGCAAGCGTCTGCATCAGGCGATGAAGGCGTCCTGGACCCACGGCCCGGTGGAGCTGGCCATGCGCTACGGAGAGCCGTCGCTGCAAACCGTGCTGACCCGCCTGGCCGCTCAGGGCATCAAACAGGTCACCCTGGCGCCGCTGTATCCGCAGTTTGCCGACAGCACCACCACCACGGTGATTGAAGATGCCAAGCGCGTGGTGCGTGAGCAGCAGTTGCCCATACGTTTTTCCATCCTGCCGCCGTTCTACGATCAGCCGGAGTACCTGGATGCCTTGGTCGACAGCGCCAAACCTTATCTGGAGCAGGAGTTCGACCACCTGCTGCTGAGCTTCCACGGCCTGCCGGAGCGTCACCTGCATAAGCTGGACGCCACTGGCCATTGCCTGAAAGGTGCGGATTGCTGCCGTAGCGCTTCGCCCGAAGTGCTCGCAAGCTGTTACCGCGCTCAGTGCCTGCGCAGCGCCGAGCTATTTGCCGAACGTATGGGGCTTAAGCCCGCACAGTGGTCGGTGTCGTTTCAGTCGCGGTTGGGCCGCGCCAAATGGATCGAACCCTATACTGAGGCGCGTCTCGATGAGCTGGCCAAGCAGGGTGTGAAAAAGTTGCTGGTGATGTGCCCGGCCTTTGTCGCCGACTGCATCGAGACGCTGGAAGAAATCGGCGACCGTGGCCGCGAGCAGTTTGTCGAAGCTGGCGGCGAGAGCCTGCAGCTGGTGCCGTGTCTGAATGAACACCCAAGTTGGGTGGCGGCGCTGAAGACCCTTAGCGAGCGTGCCCCGCTGATGCTCTAGCAGACCGTTGAAAGCTACCTGCGTTGGCAATACTGCGTAAAAACGGCCTCACAGCCAAAGGCTGAACGGCTTTAGCACGGCCCAGAGGGGGTGAGCAAAGCGAATCAAATGCTCATTTACAACACGTAAACTCCGCTTTTGACTCACTATTTTTCGCCCTGCGGGCCAGCCTGCGGCTGTTACTCCGCTTCGCTACGTTTCGGCCGTTTTGCCTTGTTTTGCCTGCCTCGCCAACGCTTTCAACGGCCCGCTAACCGAATGCAGCGCGGCTGTCATTCGCTCGAAGGGATGCTGCGCATTCGCCGCACTGATAACACCTCCGGGCGATACTCATCGCCTTGTATATCGGCCTAAGCTGGCAGCTCTTTCAACCGTCGTGCACCGCACCAACGGTGCCGAGGAGACTGCCAGTGCTCAACAACAATAACGGCTATCCCTCTTCCACCCGTGCCTGGGTGACTGTCGCCATCCTGATGGTGGCGTACGTGCTGTCGTTTATCGATCGGCAGATTCTCAACCTGTTGGTTGGTCCGATCCGCCGTGACCTGATGATCAGTGATACGCAGATGAGCCTGCTAATGGGCCTGTCGTTTGCGCTGTTCTACACCGTCTGCGGTATTCCCCTGGGCCGTCTGGCCGATACCAAGAGCCGTCGCGGGCTGATCGCCATCGGCGTGCTGTTCTGGAGTGCGGCCACTGCTGCCTGCGGCATGGCCAAGCTGTACTGGCAATTTCTGCTCTGCCGTATCGGCGTCGGTGTCGGCGAGGCGGCGCTGTCGCCTGCGGCCTATTCGCTGATTGCCGACAGCTTTCCGGCCGAGCGCCGTGCTACCGCGATCAGCGTGTATTCCATGGGGGTTTACCTCGGCTCTGGTCTGGCCTTTCTGCTCGGCGGTCTGGTGATTCAGTTTGCCTCGGCACAGGGCGATGTAGTGCTGCCGGTATTCGGTGAAGTACGCCCGTGGCAGCTGATCTTCCTGATTCTCGGCGCAGCCGGGGTGCTGTTTACCCTGCTGATGCTGGCGGTCAAGGAGCCAGCACGGCGCGGCGTGGGTGCCGGGGTGGCGGTGCCGCTGGCGGATGTCGGTCGCTATATCCGATCCAACCGGCGTACGGTGCTGTGCCACAACTTCGGCTTTGCCGGCCTGGCGTTTGCCGGTTACGGCAGCGCGGCGTGGGTGCCGACTTTCTTTATCCGCACCTACGGCTGGGACGCCGGCCAGGTCGGCATCGTTTACGGCAGCATTGTGGCGGTGTTTGGTTGCCTGGGTATCGTCTTCGGTGGTCGTCTGGCCGACTGGATGGCCAAACGCGGCAGAAGCGACGCCAATATGCGTGTTGGTCTGTATGCCGCTTTCGGCGCCGTGCCGTGCGTGCTGGCCTTTCCGTTGATGGATAGCGCTGTATGGGCCGCTGTGCTGATGGCACCGACGGTGTTCTTCCTGAGCATGCCGTTCGGCGTGGCGCCGGCAGCAATCCAGGAAATCATGCCCAACTCGATGCGTGGCCAGGCCTCGGCCATCTACCTGTTCGTGATCACCCTGATTGGCTTGGGCATCGGCCCGACGGCGGTGGCCCTGGTGACCGATTACGTATTTGCCGATGACATGGCGCTGCGTTACTCGCTGCTTGTCGTCACCAGCATCGCCGTGTTCAGTTCGATTGTGCTGCTGAGCATGAGTCTCAAGCCTTACCGCGAGAGCGTGGTGCGGTTGCAGCAGTGGTCGGTCAATCCGGCCTGAGGCACGCAAGAATGAAAAAGCCCCGCACTTGCGGGGCTTTTTAGTGAGTGCGTTTTACAAATCCGGCTCTTCCAGCACGGTTTTGCTGCGCCAGCCTTGGCCACCCGGCAGCACCAGGTTGAGTACCAGGGCGCAGATGGCGCACAGGGAAATGCCGGACAGGGCAAAGTCGCTGTTGCCGATCACCATGCCACCGATGCCGAACACCAGAGTCACCGAGACGATAATCAGGTTGCGTGCCTCGGACAGGTCGACCTGATGGCGGATCAGGGTGTTCAAACCGACCACCGCGATGGAGCCGAACAGCAGGCAGAGAATGCCGCCCATGACCGGTACGGGAATGCTCTGCAGCGCGGTGCCGAACTTGCCAACAAAGGCCAGGCCGATGGCGAAGCAGGCCGCCCAGGTCATGATCTTCGGGTTGTAGTTTTTGGTCAGCATCACCGCGCCGGTGACTTCCGCGTAGGTGGTGTTGGGCGGGCCGCCGAACAGGCCTGCTGCCGAGGTGGCCAGGCCGTCGCCGAGCAGGGTGCGGTGCAGGCCGGGCTTCTTGATAAAGTTCTTGCCGGTCACGCTGCCGATCGCCACTACGCCGCCGATGTGCTCGATGGCCGGTGCCAGCGCCACCGGGACGATGTACAGGATCGCGCCCCAATGCAGCTCCGGCGCTACGAATGCCGGAATCGCCAGCCAGGGTGCGGCGGCGATATTGCTGGTGTCGATGACTCCGCAGAACGCCGCGACGATGCAGCCAACAATGATCCCCGCAAGGATCGGCACCAGGCGCAGCAGGCCGCGGCCCATGGCGGCGACCAGTACGGTGGTGATCAACGCTGACATGGAAATCAGCATGGCGGTTTCATACGGCACCAACTGCGCGCTGCCATCGCCGGCTTTGCCCATGGCCATGTTCACGGCCACTGGCGACAGTGCCAGGCCGATGGAAATGATCACCGGTGCAATCACCACCGGCGGCAGCAGGCGGTCGATAAAGCCCGCGCCTTTAACCCGCACCACGGCGCTGAGCAGGATATACACCAGGCCCGAGGCGACGATGCCGCCGAGCACGGCCGGCAGGCCAAACTCGCCTTTGGCGGCGAGAATCGGTGCGATAAAGGCGAAGCTGGAGGCCAGGAATACCGGCACCTGACGTCCGGTTACCAGTTGGAACAGCAGGGTGCCGATACCCGCGGTGAACAGCGCCACGTTGGGGTCCATGCCGGTGATCAGCGGCATCAGCACCAGTGCACCGAAGGCTACAAACAGCATCTGTGCGCCGGAAATGCCCTGGCGCCAGAGTGGATCGTTGTATTCGTCCTGCATGCTCAGGCGTCCTTCTGTTTGGTGCCGAAGATCTTGTCGCCGGCATCACCGAGGCCGGGAATGATGTAGCCGTGTTCGTTCAGGTGCTGGTCGATGGAGGCGGTGTAAATGGTCACGTCCGGGTGTGCGTCGTTGACCATCTTGATGCCTTCTGGCGCAGCCACCAGCACCATGGCGCGGATTTCCCTGCAGCCGGCTTTCTTCAGCAGGTCGATGGTGGCGACCATCGGGTCGATGATCATCGCCAGGCGCTCGTCGATTTCCGGCACCAGTTTTTCCAGGTAGGTGTGCGCTTGCAGGGTTTCCTCGTTGCGCGCCACGCCCACGGCGCTGACCTTGGCGCCTGGGATCAGGCTGAGCACGCCTTCGAGCATGCCGATGCCGGCGCGCAGAATCGGTACCACGGTGATTTTTTTGCCGGAGATTTTTTCCACCTTTACGGTGCCGCACCAGCCTTCGATCTCGCAGTCTTCCAACGGCAGATCCTTGGGATGGTCTGAAGTAGCCATGTATTTCTGGCTGACTTCAGCCCCGCCGATTTTGAAAGCGGCAAATCGATCAAAAACGATCAGATTACCCATTCATTTCTGTGTTTTTAGCCGCCGCGAGTAGCTCGCGGCAGCCATTTCCCGCATTACAGGCGCACCTCTCCTGCATTGGTCAGTAAATGTCGGCGTGCCATCCACAGGTTCGACAGCGCGAACAGCGTCACCAGTTGCGCCGTGTTCTTGGCCAAGCCACGGAAGCGTGTCTTTACATAACTGAACTGACGCTTGATCACCCGGAACGGGTGCTCAACCTTGGCGCGCACCTGGGCCTTGGCCTTCTCGATCTTGCGTTTGGCTTTGTACAGCGGGCTGCTCTTACCCAGCTTCTTATAGGTGCTGCGGCGGGCAGCAACCTGCCAGATCACCTCGCGCCCATCATGTTCGGGGCGCTTTTCGACGCCGGTATAACCCGCATCGGCGCACACCACGTTTTCCTCGCCGTGCAGCAACTTGTCGACCTGAGTGACATCCGCCACGTTGGCCGCCGTGCCTACCACGCTGTGTACCAGCCCCGACTCGTCATCCACGCCAATGTGCGCCTTCATGCCGAAGTAGTATTGGTTGCCCTTCTTGGCCTGGTGCATCTCTGGGTCGCGTTTGCCGTCCTTGTTCTTGGTCGAACTCGGCGCATTGATCAGCGTGGCATCGACGATGGTGCCTTGGCGCAACGACAGGCCACGGTCGCCAAGATAGCCATTGATGACGGCCAGGATGCCGGCAGCCAACTCATGTTTCTCCAGCAGACGACGGAAGTTGAGGATGGTGGTTTCGTCGGGGATACGTTCCAGACTCAGCCCGGCGAACTGCCGCAGGATAGTGGTCTCGTACAGCGCTTCTTCCATCGCCGGGTCGCTGTAGCCGAACCAGTTCTGCATCAGGTGCACACGTAGCATCGCCATCAGCGGATAGGCCGGCCGACCGCCTTCACCCTTGGGGTAATACGGTTCGATCAGTGCGATCAAACCCTTCCACGGCACCACCCGATCCATCTCGATCAGGAACAACTCTTTGCGGGTCTGCTTGCGTTTGCCGGCGTACTCGGCATCGGCGAAGGTCATTTGCTTCATCGGAAAACTCGGCGGGTGGCGTCCGGGCATTTTGCCAAAATCAGGAAGTCTTATTCAGAGTTTCCTTTGCGGGTCTGCTTGCGCTTGCCGGCGTACTCGGCGTCGGCGAAGGTCATCTGCTTCATCGGAAAACTCGGCGGGTGGAGTGCGGATATTTTGCCAAAATCAGGAAGTCTTTTTCAGACCATCCTTGGTCGCCTCGTAAGTCAGCAGCGCGCCGACTTCCTGGGCCAGTTCACGAAAATTCTTCGTGCTGATATCGGCGCGGCGCATCAGGCCGAGTTTGTGGCGGATCAGCGGGTGGCGGATCTCGAGGATGGGCATGGCGGGGTCTCCGGCAGGACGGGCGAAAAATTGCGTTAGATTAAAGCATTGGCTATGCCAAGTGCTGGGCCAAGATGGCCTAATGTCGCTAAATAGCGGCTAACGTGTCGCCGCTTGCGGGCAATTGCCGCAGTTGGTCTGCCGGGGCTTGCTCTGCATGGCGCAGATGCGTACCTTTGC
The DNA here is from genome assembly GCF_900105355.1 of Pseudomonas anguilliseptica. Lineage (NCBI taxonomy): Bacteria > Pseudomonadati > Pseudomonadota > Gammaproteobacteria > Pseudomonadales > Pseudomonadaceae > Pseudomonas > Pseudomonas anguilliseptica. The sequence continues at coordinate 230,960 of NZ_FNSC01000001.1, read as the reverse complement.
CGGCTTTTATTTTGACGCATCGATCAGCTTTCTGGTCTGACCGTCCCGCTCCCAAGAGGAAACAGCATGTCCGTCGATCTCGCGCATATCCGCCAAGTCATGGCCGAAGCCGATTGCCTGCACAGCAATGCCGAGGTTGAGGTGGCCATCGACACCATGGCGGCCGCCATCAACAGCGAGATGGCCGACAGCAACCCTGTGGTGTTCTGCGTGATGAACGGCGGGCTGATCTTCTCCGGCAAGCTGCTGCCCAAGCTCAACTTCCCGCTGGAACTGTCCTACCTGCACGCCACCCGCTACCGTAATGAAACCAGCGGCGGCGAGCTGTTCTGGAAGGCCAAACCGGAAATCTCCTTTATTGACCGCGACGTGCTGATCATCGACGACATCCTCGATGAAGGGCACACCCTCGGTGCAATCATCGATTTTTGTCGTCACGCCGGCGCCAAGAACGTGCGCATCGCCGTGCTGGTAGACAAAACCCACGACCGTAAAGCACGCCCGGACCTCAAAGCCGATTACGTCGGCATGTCCTGCGTAGATCGCTATGTGTTTGGCTATGGCATGGACTACAAGGGCTACTGGCGCAATGCGCCGGGTATCTACGCAGTTAAAGGGTTGTAAGCGCTGTTATGGCAGGGTGGAAAACCGTTAAGCGCTTTCCACCCTGCACGGTCCAGGGCGGATAAGCTGCGCGTTATCCACCCTACGATGCTGATTCCCCATCGGCCTTGGGCGCTAGCCAGCGCAACGCTTTCTCTCTGGCTTGGGCCAGATCGCGTACATAAGCCAACTCACCTTCAACGCGCACGATGCCGGCGCGGCGCAATTGCAGGCGCACCTGTGGCGTGGGCCCGCTGAGTACCAGGGCGACGTGCTGCTCGCGGTAGTCGCGCAGCACATTGTCCAGTGCGGCGATGGCGGTCATATCCAGCAGCGGCACGGCGCTGATATCGACGATCACCACCTTTACCCCTGGGGTAAAGCGCCGGAGCACGCTCAGGGCTTTTTCCGCTGCACCGAAGAACAGCGGCCCGCGAATGGCGTAGGCCAGCACGTGTTCGGGCAGGTCATTCAGTGCCTGGTGGAAGTGCTTGGGCAGCGCTGCGGTATCGGTCAGGTCGCTCATGCGCTTGATAAACAACCCGGCGGCCAGCAGCAGGCCGACGCCCACCGCCAGCACCATGTCGAACAGCACGGTGAGAGTCAGGCAGGTCAGCAGCACCAGCACATCACTGCGTGGCGCAATACGCAGGGTATGTTGCACGTGCCGCGGCTCGCTCATGTTCCACGCCACCACCAGCAGCAAAGCCGCCAATGCGGCCATCGGCAGGTAGCTGAACAGAGGCGCGAGAAACAAAATGGCGATCAGCACCACGCCGGCGTGGGTCATTGCGGGCAGTGGCGAGTAGGCTCCGGCGCGCACGTTGGCGGCACTACGGGCAATCGCCGCGGTGGCGGTGATCCCGCCGAACAGCGGCGCAACCAGATTGCCAATGCCCTGGCCGATCAGCTCGCCATTGGGGTCGTGTTTGCTGCCGGTCATGCCATCGGCAACCACGGCGCACAGCAGCGATTCAATCGCCCCGAGCATGGCAATGGCAAAGGCCGGTGCGAGCAACTGACGGAATAGCTCGAAGCTCACCAGCAGAGGCTGGCCATCGGCACCTGGCAAGTGCCAGGGCCAGATAAAGCTCGGCAGAAATGGCGGAATGCCTGGGTGCTCAACGCCATTCAGGCTGTAGCTGAAGCGCTCGCCAATGGTCGCCACGGGAATCTGCAGGCTTTCTAGCAGCAACCCGAGCAATGCGCCGACCGTCAGTGCGACCAGATGCCCGGGTATTTTCGGCACCCAGCGCGGCCAGATCAGCAGCGTCGCCAGGCATACCAGCGCCACCAGGCTGTCGCCCAGTTGCAAGCTGGGCAGGGCCTGTATAAGGCCGTTGAGTTGTTCGATGTAGTTTTTCGGCTGGCTGCTGAGCTGCAGGCCGAACAGGTCCTTGATCTGCAGGGTGGCGATGACGATGCCGATACCGGCGGTAAAACCCAGCGTGACCGGATAGGGGATAAATTCGATCAGCTGCCCGGCGCGCATCAGTCCGAGGGTAATCAGAATTGCACCCGCCATCAGGGTGCACAGCAGCAGTCCGCCGAGGCCGAATTGCTGGGTGACCGGCAACAGAATCACCACAAAGGCGGCGGTCGGCCCGGAAACGTTGAAACGTGAGCCGCCAAACAGGGCGATCAGCGTACCGGCCACCAGCACCGTATACAGACCGTGCTGCGGCGCCACTCCGACGGCAATCGCCAGGGCCATGGCCAGCGGAATGGCGATAATGCCCACCGTTAAACCGGCGCTCAGGTCGCTGCGCAGGTTTTTCCAGCCGTAGCCCGCGCGCAAAGTCTGGCGCCAGGCGGAGAACAGCGGCGGTAAGGGCAGCGACATAATGACTCCCAACTCAATAGGCGCAGTATAAGGGGCGGCCCCAGCGTGCAGTGTTGACCTAAGTCGGCTGTGCGCCAGCCTCAGCGCGTGTTAAACCGTGTGGTTGTCCGGCATCCGTTGAGCCCTTGCCACACCCGGAGGTACACTGCCGGCCCCGTGTGGCCTGGTTAGCTGGAGTGAGTGATGCGTAAAGACAAGAAACAGGTGATTGGCGAAGAGATTGGTGACGAGCCGATCAAGCTGTTCCTCGGCGTAGAACCGGCCGATGCCACGCCGCCGTCGCTGCACAAGCTGGTCAAGGCCTACCGTGGCCTGCGTATCGACGATTTCGAGCGCTTTGTCGGCTTCTTCGTTGCCGCCGGCTACGACCTGAATGCCAAGGATGCCCAGGGCAATGACTTTATCGCGCTGATCCAGGATCAACGCTTTGCCGAACCTTATATCGAAGTGATCAAAGCCGCCCGCGGCTAAGAACCTGCTCAACGTCTGCTGCGCGTCGGTGCTGGTGCGTTAAAAGCAGGTTCGGAATGCTCATTTACAGCCGTAAACTCCGCTTTCTCACCTGCTTTTGCCTTGCATGGCTCTAGGGAAACTCTGAATAAGTCTTCCTGATTTTGGCAAAATGCCCGGACGCCACCCACCGAGTTTTCCGATGAAGCAGATGACCTTCGCCGATGCCGAGTACGCCGGCAAGCGCAAGCAGACCCGCAAAGAGTTGTTCCTGATCGAGATGGATCGGGTGGTGCCGTGGAAGGGCTTGATTGCCCTGATCGATCCACATTACCCCAAGGGTGAAGGCGGTCGCCCGGCGTACCCGTTGATGGCGATGCTGCGTGTTCATCTGATGCAAAACTGGCTCGGTTACAGCGATCCTGCGATGGAAGAGGCGCTGTACGAAACGACCATTCTGCGGCAGTTCGCCGGGTTGAGCCTGGAGCGTATCCCTGACGAAACCACCATCCTCAACTTCCGTCGCGTACTGGAAAAAAACGAACTGGCGGCTGGCATCTTGGCTGTGATCAACGGCTACCTGGGGGATCGCGGCCTGTCCCTGCGCCAGGGCACCATCGTCGATGCGACGTTGATCAATGCGCCCAGCTCGACCAAAAACAAAGACGGTAAACGCGACCCGGAGATGCACCAGACCAAGAAGGGCAACCAGTACTACTTCGGCATGAAGGCCCACATCGGTGTGGATGACAAGTCTGGACTGGTGCACAGCGTGGTGGGCACGGCGGCCAACGTGGCGGACGTCACCCAGGTGGATAAGCTGCTGCATGGCGACGAGAACGTGGTTTGTACCGACGCAGGTTACACCGGTGTGGAAAAGCGTCCGGAGCATGAGGGTCGGAAGGTTATCTGGCAGGTGGCGGCACGCCGCAGCACCTACAAGAAACTCGATAAGCGCAGCGCGCTATACAAAGCCAAGCGCAAGATCGAGAAGGCCAAAGCCCAGGTGCGCGCCAAGGTCGAGCACCCGTTTCGGGTGATCAAGCGGCAGTTCGGCTATGTGAAGACGCGCTTCCGCGGCCTGGCCAAGAACACGGCGCAGTTGGTCACGCTGTTTGCGCTGTCGAACCTGTGGATGGCACGCAGACATTTACTGGCAACTGCAGGAGAGGTGCGCCCGTAATATGGGCAATAGCCGCCGCGAGGTGCTCGCGGCGGCTAAAAACACAAAAATAAGCGGATGATATGATCGTTTTTGATCGATTTTCCGCTTTCAAAATCAGCGGAGGCTGAAGTCGGCCTGAAACGCATGGCTACTTCAGAGGATCCCTAGCTCGCGAGACGTTGAGCAGGTTCTGCATCTTCCCCTCCCACAAAGCCGCGACCTGTTCGCGGCTTTGTCGTGTCTAAAACCCGCGTTGCTTCTTGCGGATAATCACGCAAATCAATAGTGCTGGGCGAAGCGAGACGACCGGTCATATTCTTGTCGGCATGAACTCCAGCATTCGACTCGACAAGCGTGACCTGATCCTCGCCAAAGGCGCCGAGGTGATGACCTGTCGTGGTTATCACGGCGCCGGTGTGCAGGAAATCGTCCAGGCGGCGGGGGTGCCGAAAGGCTCCTTTTATCACTACTTCGCCAGCAAGGAAGACTTTGCCTTGCAGGCCTTGCAGCAGGTCTATCAGCCGCGCCTGGCGCGTTATGCCGAAGCCCTGAGCGACCCAGCGTTGAGCCCGCGCGAACGCATCCTCGGTTACTACGCCGAGCTGGTGGAACACTTCGCGCGCCAGGAGCGCCTGGAATACCACTGCTTTATCGGCAGCCTGAGCTTCGAGATGGCCGAGCTGTCGCCGACCCTTGGCACCCAGGTCGATGCAATTCTGCAAACCTCGGCGGACATTCTGCAGGCCTGTCTGGAACAGGCGCAGGCCGCAGGCGAGCTGGCAGCCGATGAAGATTGCCGCAACCTGGCGAGCTTTATCGCCAATGCCTGGCAAGGCGCGCTGACCCGACTCAAGGTGGCGAACAACACCCGCGCCCTGACTGACTTTATCCAACGCCTGCAGCTGTTGTTGCAGGTCTGAATACAAGCCCCTTTAACCAGTTGCGGCGCTCTGGCCGCCCCGAGGAATGATGATGACCGATCCCGTTAAAGCACTGTTCCAACCCTTTAGCCTGGGCAACCTGGAGCTGCCGACCCGTGTGGTCATGGCCCCGATGACCCGTTCCTTCTCCCCAGGCGGCGTACCGAATAGCAAGGTCATCGAGTACTACCGTCGCCGCGCGGCTGCCGGCGTTGGTTTGATCGTCACCGAAGGCACCACGGTTGGGCACAAGGCCGCCAACGGTTACCCGAATGTGCCGCGTTTCTACGGTGAAGATGCTCTGGCCGGCTGGAAGAAAGTGGTCGAGGCCGTGCACGCAGAAGGCGGCAAGATCGTTCCGCAACTGTGGCACGTGGGCAATGTGCGCAAGCTGGGCACCGAGCCGGACGCCAGCGTCCCAGGCTACGGCCCGAGCGAAAAGATTAAAGAGGGCAATGTGGTTGTGCACGGCATGACCCAGGACGATATCAAGGACGTGATCGCCGCCTTCGCCCAAGCCGCCAGAGATGCCAAGGCCATCGGCATGGACGGTGTGGAAATTCACGGTGCCCACGGCTATCTGGTCGACCAGTTCTTCTGGGCCGGCAGCAACCAGCGCACCGACGAATACGGTGGTGACCTGGCGCAGCGTTCGCGCTTTGCCATCGAACTGATCCAGGCTGTGCGTGCCGCCGTCGGCCCTGAGTTCCCAATCATCTTCCGCTTCTCGCAGTGGAAGCAGCAGGATTACAGCGCTCGCCTGGTAGAGACTCCTGAAGCGCTTGAGGCCTTCCTTAAGCCGCTGGCCGATGCCGGCGTGGATATCTTCCACTGCTCGACCCGCCGTTTCTGGGAGCCGGAGTTCGACGGCTCCGAGTTGAACCTGGCCGGCTGGACGCGCAAGCTGACCGGCAAGCCAACCATCACCGTTGGCAGCGTCGGCCTGGACGGCGAGTTCCTGCAGTTTATGGTCAACACCGACAAGGTGGCTCAGCCGGCCAGTCTGGAAAACCTGCTGGAGCGTCTGAACAAGCAGGAGTTCGACCTGGTTGCCGTAGGCCGTGCACTGCTGGTCGACCCGGATTGGGCGGTAAAAGTACGCGATGGCCGCGAGCAGGATATTCTGCCGTTCAGCCGTGATGCGCTGACCAGCCTGGTCTAAGAACCTATCTCGAATCTGCTGCGCGTCGGCGATACGGCGTTAAAAACAGGCTCGGAATGCTCATGTACAGTTCGTACACTCCGCTTCCTCGCCGCGTTTTGATCAGCCGGAGGCTGTTACTACGTAGCGCCTTGTATCGCTCTAGCTCGCGAGATCCGAAACAGATTCTAGATACCCGTTTTATCGTGTGCGCCGCAAAACGGCGCAACACTCCTCAAGCCCCGGCACGTCGGGGCTTTTTTTCGTCCGCAGGGTGCATGGGTAGGTTGGGTTGAGGAGCAACGCGACGAAGCCCAACCTACCCATGCAGCGGTCTGTTGGGCTTCGCTGTGCTCAACACCAACCTACGGCTTATCGCTTCACAACACGCAATAGCTACATAGTTTTTTCGTCCGGTATCGGCCGCTTGTGTCGATTGATATCCGGCGCTCTGCAGGCAAGCTGTGCCTCGTTGGCTAGTATTGCCAGTGCCCCGTCATCAGGTATCGACCATGAAGCGTGCTGTGCAGATATCCGTATCCGTTGTCCTGTTGGTGCTGATCAGCCTGGCCGCTGCGGTCGCCTGGAATTGGGCGCCGGATCGCCCCGTGGCGGACCTCAAGCCGCGCTGGGCTTTGCCACCGTCGCAGTTTGTCGCGGTTGACGGCATGCTGGTGTACCTGCGCGATCAGGGCCCACGCGATGACCCCGCGCCGATCGTGTTGCTGCACGGCACCTCGGCCAGCCTGCACACCTGGGAAGGCTGGGTGGCAGCGTTGCAGGCCAAGCGTCGGGTGATCAGCCTCGATCTGCCGGGCTTTGGCTTGACCGGGCCATTCCCCGATGGTGATTACCGCATGGCCCACTACAGCGCCTTTCTCGGCCATGTGCTGGATCAGTTGCAGGTGCCGCGTGCGGTGGTGGCGGGCAACTGGCCTGGCAATTTGCCCTGAACTATCCGCAGCGTGTTGAACGGCTGGTGCTGGTGGATGCCGCCGGTTATCCGCGCAACGCCACTTCCATGCCCATCGGTTTTCGTCTGGCGCAGATTCCCGCGCTGGCGCCACTGATGGCCAATCTGCTGCCCCGGCAGATGATCGAGGCAAGCATCCGCAACATCTACGGCGATCCGGACAAGGTCAGCGATGAGCTGATTGATCGCTACTACGAGCTGACCCTGCGCGCCGGCAATCGTGAAGCCTTGCGTCAGCGCTTTATCCAGGCCGAAGCGGGGCAGAGCTACACGCGTATCGCCGAACTCAAGGTGCCGACGCTGATTATTTGGGGTGGTCGCGATGAGTTGATTCCACCGGTCAATGCCGAGCGCTTCAAACGCGACATCAAGGGCAGCCGTCTGGTGCTGTTCGACGACCTCGGCCATGTGCCCCAAGAAAGAGGAGCCAGCACGCACCGTGGCGGTGCTGATGGGCTTTCTAGAGGGCTAGTAGGGGTCTACCGCAGCTTTTTCCTGCGCACTAAGCTGCTGATATTTCGAGAGAGATTGCCTGCGCAAAAGAGCTGGCGTGCTTTGTGCTAACGCTGTCAGCGCTGGTTGGCTTTGCGCCATCTTGGTCTAGGCTCTCGGAATAACAATTATTCGGCAGGTGCAGTATGCCCAAGGCCATCAGGCTGTTTGTGCACGCAGTGGAGGCGCTCAACCGCGTTGTCGGGCGCTTCGCCATGTACCTGATCTTCGCCATTCTCGGCGTGCTGCTGTACTCCTCAATCAGCAAGACCTTCTTTATGCCGGCCGCTTGGACGCTGGAGTCGGCGCAGTTTCTGATGGTCGCCTACTTCCTGCTTGGCGGCGCCTATTCCATGCAACTGGATGCCCATGTGCGCATGGACCTGTTCTACAGCCGCTGGTCGCCACGGACCCGGGCAATCATCGATGCGATCACCATCGGTTTTCTGATTTTCTACCTGGTGTTCCTGCTCTTCGGCGGTATTTCTTCAACCCAGTACGCCCTTGAGTACAGTGAAACCAGCTACTCGGCCTGGTCGCCCCCCATGGCGCCGATCAAGATCATCATGTGCATCGGCATCGCCCTGATGCTGCTGCAGGCCATTGCCACCCTGTTTAAGGACATCGCCGCCGCGCGGGGGGAACCGCTGTAATGGATTACGAGTTGATAGCCGTGCTGATGTTCTCCTCGATGATGTTGCTGCTGCTTACCGGCAAGCGGGTATTTGGCGCGATCGGTTTTGTCGCGGTGGTGGCGGCGCTGCTGTTGTGGGGCGACGGCGGTTCGGAAATGGCCTTCAGCGCGGCCATGAAATTGATGAAGTGGTACCCGCTGCTGACTCTGCCGTTGTTCGTATTTATGGGCTATATGCTCTCCGAGTCGGGGCTGGCCGAAGACCTCTACAAGATGTTCCACGTCTGGATGGGGCCGCTCAATGGTGGCCTGGCCATCGGCACCATCGGCCTGATGGTGGCGATCTCGGCGATGAATGGCCTCAGCGTGGCCGGCATGGCCATCGGTGCGAGCATTGCTTTGCCGGAGCTGTTGCGTCGTGGCTACGACAAGATCATGGTCACCGGGGTGATCCAGGCCGGCAGCTCCCTCGGTATTCTGATTCCACCCAGTGTGGTGCTGGTGCTGTACGGCATGATTGCCCGCCAGCCGGTCGGCCAGCTGTGGCTGGCAGGGGTGTTTCCCGGTCTGCTGATGGCGGGGCTGTTTATCCTCTATATCGCCGTGCGTTGCCGTTTGCAGCCAGAACTGGGGCCGGCCTTATCTGCAGAGGAGCGCGGGCAGATCAGCCGGCGCGAGAAGCTGTTGCTGCTCAAGGCTGGGGTTGCGCCGCTGTTTATCTTCTTCTGCATGACCGGCCTGTTTCTGATGGGCATCACCAGCCTGGTGGAAAGCTCGGCGGTGGGTGCAGCGGCGGCCACCCTGATGGCGTTGGTCAAGGGGCGTTTGACCCGCAGTGTGATGGAAGAAACCCTGCGCAAGACGCTCGGCATCAGCTGCATGTTTATGTGGATCATCCTCGCCGCCTTGTGCTTCGGCGCGGTGTTTGACGGCCTCGGCGCGGTCAAGGCAATCGAGGCGTTCTTTCTCTAGAGCCTTGGTCTTGGGCCCTGGCAGGTGCTGATCCTGATGCAGCTGTCGTTCATCCTCATGGGCATGTTTCTCGATGACTCCGCCATGCTGGTGATCGTCGCCCCTTTGTATATTCCGCTGGTCGGTGCTCTGGGCTTCGATCTGGTCTGGTATGGCGTGCTCTACACCATCACCTGCCAGATCGCCTATATGACCCCGCCCTTCGGCTACAACCTGTTCCTGATGCGCGCCATGGCTCCGCCGGAAGTCTCGTTGCGCGACATCTATGTGTCGGTTACCCCATTCGTGCTGATCATGGTCCTGGCGCTGGTGCTGGTCATGGTTTTCCCGCAGATCGCCCTGTGGCTGCCGCAGTGGCATTACGGCAGGTGAGCACATGAATTTCAGCTGTAGGCCAGCGCAGTCGTACCGATAAAGCCAGTGAGGATTGCCGCGGCGCAGCGCCGCTTATGCCGCACGCAATCCTCAAGGGCTTTTGAGTCATCAGGTGCAGGTTGCCCCTCTGAAAACCCTGCCAGTGCCCCGTGGGCCAGGCAGTGCGGTTGTATGCCATCTGAATCGACAAGCCTGGAGATAACAGCATGAGTACGAGACGCAGTTTTCTGAAAACCGCCGCGGTGGCCACCGGGGCAGCAGGGGCAACGGCATTGGGTTCGGCGCATATCTATGCCGCCGAGCCGAAGAAAATCGTCTGGCGCCTGCAGACCTATGCCGGTGCCGCCCTGGGCGAACATGTGATCAAACCCTCCATCGATGCCTTCAACAAGGCAGCCAATGGCGAGATGGAAATCCAGCTGTATTACGCCGACCAGCTGGTGCCCACCGGCGAGCTGTTCCGCGCCATGCAGAAGGGCACCATCGATGCCGTGCAGAGCGATGACGACTCCATTGCCGCGCCCGTGGATATCTCTGTGTTCGGCGGCTACTTCCCCTTTGCCACCCGTTACAGCCTGGACATTCCGGTGCTGTTCAACCAGTACGGGCTCAATGAAATCTGGGCCGAGGCCTATGGCGAAGTCAAAGGTGTGACCTGGCTCGGCGCTGGCGCCTGGGACCCGTGCCACTTCGCCACGGTGGAGCCGATCACCAAGCTTGAGCAGCTCAAGGGCAAGCGCATTTTCACCTTTCCTACGGCTGGCAAGTTCCTTACCCGTTTCGGCGTGATTCCGGTGACCCTGCCCTGGGAAGATGTCGAGGTGGCCATGCAGACCGGCGAGCTGGACGGCATCGCCTGGTCCGGTATTACCGAGGACTACACCGTTGGCTGGGCCAACGTGACCAAGTACTTCCTCACCAACAATATCTCCGGTGCGTGGTGCGGCTCCTACTTCGCCAACTCGGACAAATGGGCCGAAGTGCCCGAGCATCTGAAAACCCTGTTCAAACTGTGCATGGACAGCTCCAACTACTACCGCCAGCACTGGTACTGGGGCGGTGAAGCGCAGTTGCGGGTCGAGGGCGGCAAGCTGCAACTGACCTCCATCCCGGCCGAGGAGTGGGCCACGGTGGAGGCCGAGGCGCTGAAGTTCTGGGATGAAATCGCCAAAACCAGCCCGCGCTGCGCGCGCGTGGTGGAGATATTCAAGAAGTACAACGCACTCATGGCCAAGGCCGGCGCGCCCTATCGCGGCTAGCACCTGGGGTCGCTACACCTCACGCCCGCAGCGCAAGATGCGGGCGTGTTTTTTTGCGCGGCGGGCAGGCGACTCTGTCAGTGCGCGTAGCGATTCTGCAGGGCCAGGATGCGGCCATCCTGCTGCACGCGCTGTAAAGCCGCGCGCCAGCGCGCGATGTCCTGCTCAGGCATGCTGCGTGACAGGGCAATATAGCCTTCGTCGCGGCCCAGCTGCACGGCGCTTGGGCGTACCTTGTCGGCCGCGACTCCAGCCTCGCGCAGCCTCTGCGCCAGCCCTGAGTCCGCCGAGGCAGCCAGCGCGATCCGGCCTGCTGCGAGCATGCCGAAGCAGGTGCTGTAAGCGTTGTTGCGCTTTAGCTGCGAGAACCCCATTGCCGTCAGACGTTCATCATGGGAGCTGCCGTTGAGCACGCACACCGGCAGGTTCTTGGCATCCTCCAGCCTGTGGATACCGGTGGGCCGTTGGCTGTTCTCGTAGAACCAGTCGGTCTCTTCCCAGATGGGCCCGACCCAGTGCGCCAGCGGCAGGCGCTCCGGAGTTTTGCCAAGGTTGAAGAGCACCACATCGTCACGTTGTTGCAGTTGCGCCAGACCACGCGCCAAGGGCACTTCCTGGATTGGCAGCGGCTCGGCCATATCGGCCAGCAGCTCGCGCACCAGCTCCAGAAAGAACGCCCGCTTGCCGGCATGTTCGCGTCCGCGTAACTGGCCGTCGATCAGCACGGCTTGGCTATCCAGGCTGTGGGTATAGATCAGCCAGTCACGCGCCAGGCAGGTTGTAGGTGCAAGCCAGGCAGTCAGTGCCAGTGCCAGGCGGCGGTAATTACTGCGCGATGCCGAGTCTGGCCGGGCGCTGGCAGGGTGCGGGGCATCGGGTTCAAACAGTCTCCGGTATGGCTTCTGGCGGCCACTTGGCGCATGCAGTCAGGTGTTCGACTGGTGATGATCTGTGCTTTTACAGCAGAGCAGTACCTGCCGTCACCTGTGATGCAACGCTTGCCGCTTGTTTTGCTTAATTGCCCAGCCAACTTGGCAAACCTGTACCACACTGATGAAGCTTTTTGCCGGGTGTTCTAACAGGCGTGGGTAGTGTCAGGGCGCGTTGTGTGGTGATTGTGGGGATGCGCTTGAGACGCTGTTGTTGCCTGCAGGATTGACACCGGAAGTCAGCCATAACAACAAGAGACAGGTGCATTTATGCTCAATCCGCGAGACGTGAAAACCGTTCAGGATGCCAAGCGCATTGTCGAAGAACGCGGCCTTAGCCATATCAAGGTCGGGGTGTTCGATAACGATGGGGTGATGCGTGGCAAATACCTCAGCCGCAGCAAGTTCTTCTCTGCTCTCGACAGCGGCTTTGCCTTCTGCGATGTGGTGCTCGGCTGGGACGTGAAGGACCAGCTCTACGACAACGCTCAGTACACCGGTTGGCACACCGGTTACCCCGATGCCCCGGTGCGCGTGCTGCCACATACCTGCCGCGATTTACCCTTTGAAAACGGCATGCTGCTGTTTATCTGCGAGTTTGCCGAGGCGGCCGAGAAGGTCTGCCCGCGCGGCACCCTGCGCCGGGTGGTCGAGCGCAGCAAGGCTATGGGCTTTGATGCGTTCGCGGCGCTGGAATACGAATTCTTTATGTTCGATGAAACCCCGGAGTCGGCCCGCGAGAAAGGCTTTCGCAACCTCAAGCCCTTCACCCCGGATTGGTTCGGCTACTCGATGATTCGCAACTCGGTACACGCCGAGCTGTACCACGAGATCCTCGAAATGGCCGAGCGCATGGACTTTCCCATCGAAGGCCTGCACACCGAAACCGGCCCCGGCGTGCTTGAGGCGGCGATTGCCTATGACCGCGCCGAAGCCGCCGCCGACAAGGGCGCGCTGTTCAAGACCTTTATGAAGGTATTGGCCCAGCGCAACGGCCTGATGGCCACCTTTATGGCCAAGTGGTCGGGCAAATATCCGGGGCAGAGTGGGCATATCCATGTGTCCCTGCGCGATCTCGCCAGCGGCAAGTCGGCGTTCTATGACCCGAGCCAGGCGCACAATATGAGCAAGATTCAGCGCCACTTCCTTGCCGGTCAGCAGCGCCTGATGCCGGAATTCCTGTGCATGGTGGCGCCAACGCTGAACAGCTATCGGCGGCTGATCCCAGGGTTCTGGGCGCCTACCGATGCCACCTGGGGCGTGGAAAACCGCACCGCTGCGCTGCGGGTCATTCCCGGCAGTGACAAGTCCCAGCGTCAGGAATATCGCCTCGGCGCCGCCGACGGCAATCCGTTTCTGGCCCTCTCGGTGGCGCTTGGCTCTGGCCTGTACGGGGTGATGCAGCAGTGGGAGCCGACCGAGCCGGTGGTGGGTAACGCCTACGCCATGAAGCACCCGGAAGAGCTGGCCCTGCCGCGTACCCTGTGGGATGCGGCGCAACGGCTGAAGGCTTCGACGGCAGCGCGGGAGCTGTTTGGCGACGAGTTTGTCGAGCACTTTGCCGCCAGCCGCGAGTGGGAAGAGCGCGAATACCGCCGGCATGTCAGCGACTGGGAACTGGATCGCTACTTCGAAATTATCTGATGCCCTGCTTTGCCGCAGGTGCCAATAGACACAGGGGCTAGAGGCGCTGGGTAGGGTGGATGACGCTGTTTTCATCCACCAGCGTATAGGTGGATGGGTAAAGCGCCATCCACCCTACGAGGTCCAGGCCTGTAGATATACAGCAGACCTACCTGTTGTTCGCGACAGGATTTTAAGGTGCAAGCAATGAGCAAACTGCAATGCATTTCCCCCATCGATGGCTCGGTGTATGTCGAGCGCCATCTGGCTTCCAACCCTGAAATTCAGGCGGCTTTGGCCAAGGCCGAGTTGACGCAGCAGGCCTGGAAGACCACTCCGCTGGCTGAGCGCATCGCCATCGGTCGCAAGGCGATTGCTGCCTTCGCCGCCAAGGAAACTCAGCTGGCTGAAGAGCTGTGCTGGATGATGGGTCGGCCGATCCGCTATGCCGCAGGTGAGGTGCGCGGCTTTGTCGAGCGTGCCAGCTATATGGCCGATATTGCCGAGCAGGCGCTGGCGGATATCCAGGTGCCGGAAAAGCCCGGGTTTATTCGCTTTATCCGCCGTGAACCGCTGGGCGTGGCGCTGGTGATCGCGCCGTGGAACTACCCCTACCTGACGGCGGTGAACGCGGTGATGCCGGCGCTGCTTGCCGGCAATGCGGTGTTGCTCAAGCATTCGGCGCAAACCCCACTGTGCGCCGAACGCATGGTCGAAGCTTTCAGCGAAGCTGGCCTGCCGGACGGAGTATTCCAATACCTGCACCTGAGTCACGGTGAAACCGAGGCGCTGATCCAGGCGCCAACCATCGCCCACGTCGCCTTCACCGGTTCAGTGCCCGGCGGCACCATGGTTGAGCGGGTGGCGGTGGGACGCTTTCTCAGCATCGGCCTGGAACTGGGCGGCAAGGACCCGGCCTATGTGCGCGCCGACGCCGATCTGGCCCACGCGGTGGAAACCACAATAGACGGCGCGTTCTTCAACTCCGGGCAATCCTGCTGCGGCATCGAACGCATCTATGTACACGAGTCGCTGTATGAGGCCTTCGTCGAGCAGGCGGTGGCGCTGGTCAAGCAGTACAAACTCGGCCGCTCCGATGACCCGGACACCACGTTAGGCCCATTGGTACGCGCCGAAGCGGCGGATTTCGTCCGTGGGCAGATCCACGATGCCATCGCGCAGGGTGCCACCGCGCACTTGGTACCCGCCGACTTTGCCATGGACCATCCCGGCTCGCAGTACCTCGCGCCGCAGGTGCTGACCAATGTGCACCACGGCATGCGCGTGATGACCGAGGAATCCTTCGGCCCGGTGGTGGGCATCCAGAAGGTCAAGGATGACGAAGAAGCCCTGACGCTGATGAACGACAGCGAATTCGGTCTGACGGCTGCCATCTTCAGCCGTGACGTGGATGCCGCCATGGCCCTGGCCGAGCGGGTAGAGGCGGGCACGGTGTTTCTCAACCGCTGCGACTATCTCGACCCGGCGCTGGCCTGGACCGGGGTGAAGAACTCCGGACGCGGCTGCACCCTGTCCAGCGTTGGCTTCGAGCACGTCACCCGGCCGAAATCCTTCCATTTCAAGACCCAGCTGTGAGGCGCGCCATGGACCTGAATCATTACCGCATGAACTGGAATTACCCGACCTCGGTGCGCGTCGGCGTGGGCCGCATCAGCGAGCTGGCGGCGGCCTGCCGGCAACTGGGCATGAGCGCGCCGCTGCTGGTCACCGACCCTGGCCTGGCCGCCTTGCCGATGATCGACCGGGCGCTGTTGCACTGCCGCGACGACGGCCTCAAGGCCGGGCTGTTCCATGGCATCAAGGGCAACCCCACCGGGCAGAACGTGATGGATGGGGTGGCCGCGTTCAAGGCAGGTGGGCATGACGGGGTGATCGCCTTTGGCGGCGGTTCGGCGCTGGATGCCGGCAAGGCCATCGCCCTGATGGTGGGGCAGGACCGGCCGTTGTGGGATTTCGAAGACATCGGCGACAACTGTAACCGCGTCAATGTCGCCGGTATGGCCCCGGTGGTGGCGGTGCCGACTACTGCTGGCACTGGTTCGGAAGTCGGCCGCGCCTCGGTGATCACCGATGATACTGCGCATATAAAACGCATCATCTTCCACGCGCGCATGTTGCCGGCGCTGGTGATTCTCGACCCGGAACTGACCCTCGGTCTGCCGGCCAAGATCACCGCGGCCACCGGTATGGATGCGCTGTCGCATAACCTGGAGGCGTTCTGCTCACCGCTGTTCCACCCCATGGCCGAAGGCATCGCCCTGGAAGGCATGCGCCTGGTGCAGCACTACCTGCCGCGCGCGGTGGCGCAGGGCAGTGATGTCGAAGCGCGTTTGCAGATGCTGGTGGCCTCCAGCATGGGTGCCACCGCATTCCAGCGCGGCCTGGGTGCCATGCATGCTCTGGCCCATCCGCTCGGCGCGCTGTACGACGCTCACCACGGCCTGCTCAACGCGGTGCTGATGCCTTACGTGCTGGTGGCCAACCGTGAGCGCATCGAGCCGCAGATGGAGAAAATGGCGCGTTACCTGAACCTGGGCAAACCCGGTTTCAGCGGTGTGCTGGAGTGGGTGATGGCGCTGCGTGAGCAGGTCGGTATACCGCATAGCCTTGGCGAGATTGGCATTGATGACACGCGTATCGAGCAGGTCGGGCAGATGGCTGAGGTTGACCCGTCGGCCGGCACCAACCCGATTGCCTTTACCGCTGCGCAATACAGTCAGCTTTTTGAAAAAGCCCTGCGTGGCACCCTCTAATCTCTGGCTTTACCAGCGCTGCTCGCGTGGGCGAGCGGCGCTGTAGCGAACAGATACATGACTCCTGGGTTCTTGGCTTGCGCTGCCTGCGGGTGACTCCTTATATTCCCCCGGCATTTAAGCGCGCCCGGCTTGCGCCTGCCCGGCTGCAAGCAGGGCCTGTTACCGCAACGGTGAGAGGCCATGATCGAAATAAAAAACCTAACCAAGCGTTTTGCGCAGCACACGGCTGTCGACGACCTGTCCTTCAGTGTTCAGCCCGGTGAAGTGCTGGGCTTTCTCGGCCCCAACGGCGCCGGCAAATCCACCACCATGAAGATGTTGACCGGCTTTCTTGCGCCGACATCCGGCAGTGCCAGTATTCTCGGTTTCGATATTCAGAAAGACACCCTCAAGGCTCAGCAGCAGATTGGTTATCTGCCTGAAGGTGCGCCGTGCTACGGCGATATGACCGTGCGCAGCTTCCTCGAATTTATTGCCGAGGTGCGCGGTTTCAAGGGCGCCGAGAAACGTGAACGGGTGGCCAAGGCGGTGGCTCAGGTTGAGCTGGAAGCCGTACTTGAGCAGTCGATTGAGACCCTGTCGAAAGGCTTTAAGCGCCGCGTGGGCCTGGCCCAGGCGATTCTGCATGACCCCAAGGTGCTGATTCTCGACGAACCCACCGATGGCCTCGACCCGAATCAGAAGCACCAGGTGCGCAAACTGATTCAGAGCCTGGCGCACGACAAGATCGTGATCATCTCCACCCACATCCTCGAAGAAGTCTCCGCTGTGTGCACCCGCGCCGTGGTGATCGCCCATGGCAAGCTGCTGGCCGATGGCACGCCGCTGGAGCTGGAAAGCCGCTCGCGCTATCACCAGGCCGTCACCCTGGTGGCTGCCGAGCCGCTGGATCGGGCCGCACTGGCTGCGCTGCCGGGCGTGGCCGGGGTGGAAGAAAATTCCCTAGAAAACAGCCTGAGCATCCTCGCCAAACCGGGGGAGGTGATCTTCCCGCAGGTCAATGCGCTGATCGCCGAGCGCGGTTGGCAGGTCAAGGAATTGAATGTTGAACGCGGGCGGCTGGACGAAGTGTTCCGCAGCCTGACCCGTGGGGAGGTGGTATGAGTCAGTTGTCGGTGGTCTTCAAGCGTGAGCTGGCGAGCTACTTCGCCACGCCGCTGGCCTACGTGTTTATCCTGATCTTTCTGGTGCTGTCCGGGGTGTTCACCTTCTACCTCGGTGGTTTCTTCGAGAGCGGCCAGGCGAATCTCGCGCCGTTCTTCAATTTCCACCCTTGGCTGTACCTGTTTCTGGTGCCGGCGATTGCCATGCGTCTGTGGGCCGAGGAGCGCAAGAGCGGCACGATCGAATTGCTGATGACCCTGCCGATCACCCGTTTCGACGCGGTCACCGGCAAGTTCCTCGCCGCCTGGGTGTTTGCCGGTTTGGCGCTGCTGCTGACCTTCCCGATGATCATCACCGTCAATTACCTCGGAGAACCGGACAACGGCGCAATCATCACCGGCTATATCGGCAGCTGGCTGCTGGCGGGTGCTTATCTGGCGATTGGCTCGTGCATGTCGGCACTGGCGAAGAACCAGGTGATCGCCTTTATCCTGGCGGTCAGCGTGTGCTTCCTATTTGTCGTCAGCGGCTTTCCCATGGTGCTCGACGGCTTCAGTGGCTGGGCGCCGCAGTGGCTGGTGGATGCCGTGGCTTCGCTAAGCTTCCTGACCCGTTTCGATGCGATCAGCAAGGGCGTGATCGACCTGCGCGACCTGCTGTATTTCCTCACCCTGATTGCGGCCTGGTTGGCGGCGACTGCGGTGGTAATCGACCTGAAGAAAGCTGACTGAGGATGCCCATGAAAAAGCTGATGGTTTCCAGCGCCGGGCTCGTACTTATTGCCCTGGCGTTTCTCGCCTTCAACCTGTTTTCCAGCGTCAGCCTTAGCGGTGTGCGTCTGGATCTGACCGAGCAGAAGCTCTACACCCTCTCCAGCGGCACCGAGCAGATTCTCGCCGAGCTGGATGAGCCGGTGGAGCTGAATTTCTTCTACTCCGACACCGCCACCAAGGACCTGCCAGCGCTGCGCACTTACGCCAAGCGCGTTGAGGAAATGCTCAAGGCGTACCAGCGTGAGGCGGATGGCAAACTCAAAATGACGATCATCGACCCGGCGCCGTTCTCCGAGGACGAAGACAAGGCCGCCGAGTTCGGTCTGCAGGGCATTCCGCTGCAGCAGGGCGGCGACTCGATCTACTTCGGCCTGGCCGGCAAGAATGCCGAAGGCCAGACCCAGGTGATTCCGTTCTTTGCCCTCGATCAGGAAGAGTTCCTCGAATACGAGCTCAGCCGCCTGGTGCAGAGCCTGGCCAAGCCCGAGCGGCCGGTGGTC
The DNA here is from genome assembly GCF_900105355.1 of Pseudomonas anguilliseptica. Taxonomy (NCBI): domain Bacteria; kingdom Pseudomonadati; phylum Pseudomonadota; class Gammaproteobacteria; order Pseudomonadales; family Pseudomonadaceae; genus Pseudomonas; species Pseudomonas anguilliseptica. The sequence continues at coordinate 212,427 of NZ_FNSC01000001.1, read as the reverse complement.
GGCGTGTTGTCTGGCTTGCAGGTCAACGGCGGTTTCGACATGGCCGCACGCCAGCCGACACCGGCCTGGATGCTGATCGAGGAAACCCGTCAGCTGTTCCAGATCGAAAGCCTCAAGCGCGACGTCGACCTGATCCCGGAAAAGGTTTCGGTGCTGCTGCTGATTCATCCCAAGCAGCTGCCCGAGCAGACCCTGTATGCGATTGACCAGTTCGTCCTGCGCGGCGGCAAGCTGCTGACCTTCGTCGACCCGTTCAGCGAGGCCGATACCCAGGCCGAAATGCCCGGTGAGATGGTCATCGACAAAGCCTCTGATCTGCCAGCGCTGTTCAAGGCCTGGGGCCTGCGCATGGTGCCGGACCAGGTGCTGGGCGACGGCTCTTACGCCATGTCGGTGAGCATGGGCCAGGGCCAGCGCCCGGTGCGTCACGCCGCATGGCTGAGCCTGCCGAAGAACGCCCTGGACAAGGACGACATCAGCACCGCTTCGCTGGAAACCATCACGGTGGCCACCGCCGGCATGCTGGAGCCGCTGGACGGCGCGAAAACCCAGTTCATTCCGCTGGTGCGCAGCTCGCAGTACGCCATGCCGTTTGATGCCAAACGCTTCGGTATGCTGGCCAACCCGGAAGAGCTGATCCGCGAACTCAAGCCTACCGGCGAGCGTTATACCCTGGCCGCGCGCATCAGCGGCCCGGCGCAAACGGCTTTCCCTGAGGGGATCGAAGGGCAGAAGGATGGTCTGAAACAGGCTGACAACATCAATGTGATCGTCGTCGCCGACACCGACATGCTCACCGACCGCATGTGGGTGCAGGTGCAGGACTTCTTCGGCCAGCGCATTCCGCAGCCCTGGGCGGACAACGCCGGTTTTGCGATCAACGCATTGGACAATCTGGCCGGCTCAGAAGCGCTGATCAGTGTGCGTTCGCGCGGGCGCTTCACCCGTCCGTTCGAGGTGGTGGACGCTATTCAGCGTGAGGCCGAGGTCAAGTTCCGCGAGAAGGAACAGGCCCTGCAAACTCAGCTGGCCGATACCGAGCAGAAGCTCGCGGCCCTGCAGCAGAGCGATGATCCCAGCAAAGCCCTGGAGCTGACCCCGGAGCAGCAGGCCGCGGTGCAGCAGTTTGTGCAGCAGAAGCTGGCGATTCGCAAGGAGCTGCGCGACGTGCGATACCAGCTGAATGCCGATATCGAGGCGCTGGGCAGCACGCTCAAGTTCCTCAATATCGCCTTGGTGCCGCTGCTGCTGACCCTCGGCGTGCTGGCGCTGTGGTTGTGGCGCCGGCGCAAGCACGGCTGATCTCGCCTGTACCTGCAAAGGGCCGCTTGATGCGGTCCTTTGTGTTTCTGTCCTGCCGGTCAGATAATGCCCCTCGCGCCAATGCGCCAAGCGGATCGCCGTGACCGATCTAACCAGTCCTGTTGCACCTGTTATGAGGATTAATTAGATGCCTACCCTCCTGGTCAAAATATTCGAAGGCCGTAGCGATGAGATCAAACGCGAGTACGCCAAGGCCCTGACCGACGCGTCGACCAAGGTGCTTGGCTGCGATGCCAGCGCGGTGGATGTGATCTTCGAAGAAGTGAAAAAAGGTGACTGGGCCACCGGTGGTGTGATGTGGTCTGAACGCGACTAGCCGGCTTTTACCTCGGCTCTTGGTGATGGGTTACGCCGCTGCGCGGCTGGCCCATCCTGCGCCAGTTTTTCCACCTTATGAATATCGCTGCATAGCTTGTCCTGTATGGCCTGCAGCCTTTCTGTAAAAAGTGCTTTTCAGTCATAATCGCTGTTTTATACTCGGCCTTCGGTGATGGCCGGGCACTCGCCTGCAGGCTGCGCCAAACAATAAAATTGCACGCTGGAGATACAGGTAATGGCTGAGCGCGAGACAGGCACCGTCAAGTGGTTCAATGATTCCAAGGGTTATGGCTTTATTCAGCGCGAGAGTGGCGCGGACGTGTTCGTGCATTTCCGTGCGATCCGTGGCGAAGGCCATCGCACCCTGCTCGAAGGGCAGAAGGTCGAATTCGCCGTGACCCAGGGGCAGAAGGGCTTGCAGGCTGACGACGTGTCAGCCCTCTAAAGTCCATGTCATCTCAAAAAGCCCATCGTCGATGGGCTTTTTGCTTTCTGCCCTTCGGTCGTTTTTTCCTAGGCAAAAATGCGACAATCGCCGCCTTCCTGCTCTTCCCCTTGACCCCACCCCCGCGATTACCTGATGACCGACGCCACGCCCGCCGTTGACCAACTGCTGAAAAACCTCGATCAGACCCTGCTGGGCGACCGTCATCGCCTGCGCCGCCAGTTGCATGAGCTGCGTAAGCAGACGCCGGTGGACGAAGCCAAGCTGGCGCAGTGGCTGCAGCGCTTCGAGGCATCGCGTGCCAAGGTTGAGGCGCGCCGGCGTAGCGTGCCGATGATGCGTTACGACGATGCGCTGCCGATTGCCGCCAAGCGCGACGAGTTCAAGGCCGCCATCGCCAAGCACCAGGTGGTGGTGATCGCCGGCGAAACCGGTTCGGGAAAGACCACTCAGCTGCCGAAAATCTGCCTGGAACTGGGCCGCGGCGTGCACGGGTTGATCGGCCACACCCAGCCGCGTCGGTTGGCGGCACGCAGTGTGGCGACACGGGTGGCGGAGGAAATCGGCACCCCGCTGGGCGAACTGGTCGGCTATCAGGTGCGTTTCGAGGACCAGAGCAACGAGCGAAGTCTGATCAAGCTGATGACCGATGGCATCCTGCTGGCGGAAACCCAGCACGACCGCTATCTGGAAAAGTACGACACCATCATCGTCGACGAAGCCCACGAACGCAGCCTGAACATCGACTTCCTGCTGGGCTTTCTGAAAACCCTGCTGGTGCGTCGCCCTGACCTGAAACTGATCATCACCTCGGCGACCATCGACCTGCAGCGCTTCTCCGAGCACTTCGGAGGTGCGCCGATTGTTGAAGTGTCCGGGCGCACCTTTCCGGTGGAGACCTGGTACCGGCCGCTGGCCGCCGAGCAGGACGAAGACGGTAATCGGGTCGAAGAGGACCTGTCGGTCGATCAGGCGATTCTCGCTGCCCTGGATGAGGTCAGCGCCTTCGAGAAAGCCGAAGGCAAGCGCCCTGGCGACATTCTGGTGTTCCTGCCCGGTGAGCGCGAAATCCGCGATGCCGCCGAGGTCTTGCGCAAGGCCAACCTGCGCCTGACCGAAGTGCTGCCGCTGTATGCGCGGCTGACACCGGCCGAGCAGCAGAAGATTTTCGCTCCCATGGGCGCGCGCAAAATAGTGCTCGCCACCAACGTTGCTGAGACCTCGCTGACCGTGCCGGGCATCCGCTATGTGATCGACTCGGGTACGGCGCGCATCAGCCGCTACAGCTACCGCGCCAAGGTGCAGCGCTTGCCGATTGAGGCCATCAGCCAGGCCAGCGCCAACCAGCGCAAGGGCCGCTGCGGACGGGTCGAGCCGGGCATCTGCATTCGCCTGTACAGCGAGGAAGATTTCAACGGCCGCCCGGCCTTTACCGATCCGGAAATCCTGCGTACCAACCTGGCGGCGGTGATTTTGCAGATGCTCCATCTGCGCCTCGGCGAAATTGATGCCTTCCCTTTTATCGAGCCGCCGGACGGCAAGGCCATCAGCGATGGCTTTAACCTGCTGCAGGAGCTCTCGGCGGTCAGCCGCGAAGGGCAACTGACGCCGTTGGGCCGCCAGTTGGCGCGCCTGCCGGTGGACCCGCGCCTGGGCCGCATGGTGCTCGAAGGCGCCAAACAGGGCAGCCTTGAGGAAATCCTGATTATCGCCAGCGCCTTGTCGGTGCAGGATGTGCGCGAGCGTCCGTCCGACCGCCAGCAGGCCGCTGATCAGGCCCATGCGCAGTGGAAGGATGTGGATTCCGACTTCGCCGCGCTGATCAACCTGTGGCGCGGCTTTGAAGAACAGCGCCAGGCCCTCGGTTCCAGCGCGCTGCGCAGTTGGTGCCGGAAGAATTTCCTCAACTACTTACGCCTGCGCGAATGGCGCGACGCGCACCGTCAGCTGGTGCTGATTACCCGTGATTTGCAGCTTGGCAAACCGGCGAGTGATGCAGGTAAGAACGATCCGCGCGCTAGAGAGCAGGTTGCCACTGCCCAGGATCGCCGGAATGCCGGATCACAACTATCAGCCGCGCAGAAAGAAAAAGAACTGGCCGAAAAAGACCAGGCCGCCCAGCGCGCCAAAGGCTACGCCGCTGTGCACAAGGCGATTCTGGCCGGTCTGCTTAGCCAGATCGGCCAGAAAACCGAAGACGGCGACTACCTCGGCGCCCGTCAGCGGCGCTTCTGGGTGCATCCGTCCTCGGTGATCGGCCGCAAGAAGCCCAGCTGGCTGATGACCGCCGAACTGGTGGAAACCACCAAGCTGTTTGCGCGCATGGTGGCGAAAATCGAGCCGGACTGGATCGAGCCGCTGGCCGGCCACCTGATCAAGAAAAACCACCTTGAACCGCACTGGGAGAAGAAGCGTGGCCAGGTCGTGGCCTATGAACAGATCAGCCTCTACGGCCTGATCGTGGTCGGCCGCCGTGCGGTGCATTTTGGTCCGATTGATTCTGTAGCCTCGCGCGAGCTGTTTATCCGCGAGGGTCTGGTGGGGGGCGAGATCAACTCGCGCGCCAAGTGCCTGATGGCCAACCGTCAGCTGCTGGAAAAACTCGACGAGCTGGAAGCCAAGGCCCGTCGTCGCGACATTCTCGCCGACGAGGAAACCCTGTTCGCCTACTACGAGGCGCGCTTGCCGGCGAACATCTACCAGAGCGCCACCTTCGACAGCTGGTACAAGACGGAAAGTGCGAAGAACTCGCAGCTGCTGATCATGCGCGAAGAGGATGTGCTCGCCCGTGATGCCAAGGAAGTCACCGCCGCCCAGTACCCGGATACCCTGCGCCTGGGCGAACTGACCCTGCCACTCTCGTATCACTTCGAGCCCAATCACCCGCGTGACGGCGTCACCCTGCGCGTACCCGCGCCGCTGTTGCCGCAACTGCCGCCAGAACGCCTGGAGTGGTTGGTGCCGGGGCTGCTGGAGGCCAAATGCATGGCCCTGGTGCGCGGCCTGCCCAAGGCGCTGCGCAAGAACTTTGTACCGGTGCCGGACTTTGTCGGCGCGGCGCTGAGCAAGATCAGCTTTGCCGACGGCAGCCTGCCCGAAGCCCTGGGCCGCGAGCTGACGCGCATGACTGGCACGCGGGTCAGCGACGAGGCGTGGGCGGAGTCCGCTGCACAGCTTGAAGGCCATTTGCGCATGAATATCGAAGTGGTCGACAACCAGGGCAAACCCCTGGGCGAAGGCCGCGACCTGGCCGAGCTGACCGCGCGTTTCAGCGAAGCGACCCAGGCCGGCCTGGCCCTGCCGAAAACCGCCAAGAGCCAGCAGCCGGTCGAGGCCAAGGCCTTTAGTGAAGTGGCGGCGAAGACTCAGCAGCAGGTCGCTGGCCTGTCCATGACCGTCTACCCGGCGCTGGTGGAGGAGGCGGGTGTGGTCAAGGAAGGGCGCTTCCCGACCCTGGCCGAAGCCGAGTTTCAACATCGCCGTGCCCTGCAGCGCTTGCTGTTGCAGCAGTTGAGTGAGCAGGCCAAGTTTCTGCGCGGCAAACTGCCCGGGCTGACCGAACTGGCGCTGCTGTACCGCGACATGGGGCGGGTCGATGCCCTGGTCGAGGATATTCTGCTGGCCAGCCTCGACAGCTGCATCCTCGACGGCAGCGAGCCCTTGCCGCGCGACGGTGCTGGTCTGGCGGCCCTGGCCGAGCGCAAGCGCGGCGACTGGACTGGCGAAGCCGAACGCCTGGCCAAACTGACCCTGGAGATTCTCAAACTGTGGCACGGCTTGCAGAAACGCTTCAAGGGCAAGATCGACCTGGCCCAGGCCATGGCGCTGAACGACATCAAGCTGCAGCTGAGCAACCTGGTCTATCCCGGTTTTATCCGCGAAACCCCGGCGCAGTGGCTCAAGGAGGTGCCGCGCTACCTCAAGGCCATTGAGCAGCGCCTGGACAAGATTGCCGGCCAGGTGCAACGCGACCGCGTGTGGAGCGGCGAGCTGGCGGGCTACTGGGAGCAGTACCAGGCACGCCTGGGCAAACACGGCCAGGAAGGCAAACGCGACCCGCAGCTGGTGCTGTACCGCTGGCTGCTGGAGGAGTACCGCGTGTCGCTGTTTGCCCAGCAGCTGGGCACCAAGCTGCCGGTGTCGGATAAGCGCCTGAGCAAGCAGTGGAGTGCGGTGGAGGCATAGGCCCGGCACCCTCGCGCAGGCGTAGCATGGCTTGAGCGCAGCGATAGCCATGCCGGCAGCGGCCGGTATTAGCAGGCAGTTTTTCAACAGCCGGTATTAGGCCTCGACCAGCGGCAGGGTGAAGTAAAACGTGCTGCCTGCGCCGACCACGCTGCTGTAGCCGATCTGCCCGTGCATGCGCTCAATCAGCGTCTTGCAGATGCTCAGGCCCAGGCCGGTGCCGCCACGGCGGCGACCGTCGGAGCCATCGGCCTGGGCGAATTTCTGGAAGATGCGCGCGCGGAATTCCTCGGCGATGCCCGGGCCGTGGTCGCGTACCTGCACCCGCACCTGGTCGTCGACTATCTGGGCGCTGATCTCGACCTGGCCCTGGGGCGCGGAAAACTTCACCGCATTGGAAATCAGGTTGCTCAGCACCTGCTGCAGCCGCAGGCTGTCGACCTCGACCAGGGTCTGTTCCGGTAGCGCGCTGTCATCCAGTTGCAGGTACACGGCGAAATTGTCGGCATAGCCCTGGTTGTTTGCCAGTGCCTCGCGCAGCAGCGGGCGCAGTTCACAACGGCTGAGGTGGATGCCGACCTGGCCGAACTCCAGCTTCTCGATATCGAGGATGTCGTTGACCAGATTGATCAAACGCTCCGAGTTGCTCTGCGCGATGCGTATCAGCTCCTGCACTTGCGGCGGCAGCTCGTCTAACGCAGTGCCGATCAACAGACCAAGCGAGCCCTTGATCGAGGTCAGCGGCGTGCACAGTTCGTGGCTGACGGTGGAGATAAACTCTCTTTTAAGACGCTCGACCTGTTTGCGTGCGCTAATGTCGCGCAGCATGCCGACATACAGATGGCGGCCGGGCAGTTCATAGCTGCTCAGGGTGATTTCCAGTTCCAGTGGCTGGCCATTGGCGTGCTCGCCGCCAACCTCCAGGGGCTTGTCCAGCTTGTCCGCCAGGGCGCTGTCGCTGTCTGTATACAGCGTCGGGATCAGCTGGCCGATGCGGCGCTGGCCCAGGGCCTCGGCATCATGGCCGAACAGACGGCTGCTGGCCGGGTTGCTGCGTTCGATCCGGCCCTGGGCGTCAAAGATCAGGATGCCTTCGGCGGTGTTCTCCAGAATGGCGCTCAGCTCCCGGGTGCGTTGTTCGACCTGTTGACTGATCTGCGCGGCGCGCCCGGTCATGGCCAGCAGAAAGCCACTGAGCAGGCTGCACAGCAACAAGCCGCCAGCCAGCACCACCCAGGACCGCAGACCGTGGTTGCGCTGCAACAGGCTGATGCTCGGCGTGCGCCCGGCCACTTGGAAGCGCTCCTGCCAGACCAGCGCCTTGGCATAGGCGGGCAGATCACTGCTGGCCTGGCCATACAAGGACTGCGCACTGGTTTCAGTGACATCCTCCAGGTGCAGTTGAAAACTCTCGGCGGGGTAGACGCCTAGGGCGCTATCGATCAGGTCGCTAATACGGATTACTGCCACCGCATAGCCGCGTACCTCACTGGCGCGCTGCTGCAGGGCGGGTGGCTCGGCGCCCTGATACACCGGATAGAAGATCAGCACCCCAGGTTGCGCCTGGGCGTCCTGCACCAGGCTGATCGGTGCGGTCATGGTGGCCTGGGCGCTATCGCGAGCCTGGTCCAGAGCGCGCCGGCGCAGCGGGTCGCTGGCGATGTCAAAACCGAGGATATTTGCGTTATCGGCCAGGGGCTCGACATAGGTGATGGGCACATAGCTGTCGCGCGGCTCAGCAGGCACCTGCACGCCGCTCTCGTCGTGCTGGCTGATGCGCACCCCGGGGAAGCCTTGCGCGGCGAGCGCCGCTTCGTAGTCAGCGCGCTCGCTGCCGGCAATCTGGCGATCCCAGCCCAGGGCGGTAATGCCTGGATAGGTTTGCGGCAGGTTGGCGACGAACTGGGCGAACTCCTCCCGCGTAACCTCCTGGGAGGCGCTGAAAAAGCGCTCGATCGACTGCGCCGCCTTGGCGTAAAGGTCCAGGCGCGATTGCAGGGTCAGGCTCATCAGCTTGGCCTGCTCGTGGAAACGCTGGTTGAGGTTGTTTTGTTCGGCTTCGCTGGAGCGGATAAAAATCAGCATCATGATCGCGCAACTGATCAGCAAGGGCAGGCCCACGTTGCCGACGCGGCTGCGCCAGAGCGCCCGCGGCTGGGCAAAGGCGATAAACATCAGTGGGGTGGCGATCAGTACGCCGATGCTGTCGCCTACCCACCAGGTCCACCAGCTGAAGGGCAGTTCGGTGGCACTGATGACCTCGCTGGCATACAGCACCCCCGTACCGACACAGGCGCTGAGCAGGCAGGCCAGTGGTCCGCCGAGCAGCAGCAGGCGAAAAATGCTGCGCTCATCGGTCAGGGCGTTGGGAAAGCCCACAAGGCGGCGAATCAGCCAGCTGCCGAGCAGGCTTTGCAGCGAGGTGCCCAGAGCGATGCCGGCGGCGATAAGCAGGCCCCTGAGGTTGAGCGCCTCGAAGCTGCTAAAGCCAATACTCAGATTAAGCAGCAGCGAGCCGAGAAAAACTCCGAGTAGCAGTGGGTAACCCCAGATCAGTACAGCCGCCAGGGCAATGCCCACGGGTGGAAAAATGGCGCTGGCAAAGCCTGGCGGAATAGCCAACAGCAACGCCAGGCGGCCGGCCAGAACATAGGCCAGGGTAAGCAGGATGATTTTTACCGCCAGGGGCAGGTTGGGAAACCGTTGGGGTGGCATCAAGATAAGCGGCTCCTGAAGCGAGTTAGCCTAGGGTCTGCACAGTCTTGTCGGTGCGAGGATGTATTGCAGTTAAGCAGGCCTGGCTTTTCCTGGATTGGCTATTGATGCTTTCTGTTCCTGCGTCCGGTTACCGCTTGTGCGTCCTCCTGCCGGTTGTTGTTTCAACCGCGCGGCACTGGTTTGGCCGCGAGGGCCAGGCCCACTGTGGCGTGGGCGGTAGCAGATATGGCCATTTTCACTGGGAGGCCGGTGCGCCCGCCAATACCGGGCTGCGTCGCCCAGGCCTTGGCGGGAAGGGATTAAGCAACCACGGGGATCAACGGATCGGCCGCCGCCAGGGCTATTGCCCGATCAGCCTGTGGCGGGTAGATCCACTGGGTGTTTATCTGGGTTTTCAGCGCCTTGCCTTCCTGGCCGGTCAGCAACACCTTGCGCTCCCAGCCTTCGGTAAACACCGCGCCCCAGCCGCCCAGGTCCAGGCACGTCACGTACTTGGGCTGGCTATAGGCAATCGGCGCAACACCAAGCAGATCGGCCGCCGCGTTGTTGCCAGCTGAGCGACCCAGAGCGATGGCGTGTTGGCAGGTCATCAAGGCGTGATTGCCCTGATCGTCCACGGCCGCATAGGCGGTGTCGCCGGTGGCATAAATGGCGTCCTGGCCGAGCACCTTGAGGTTGCAATCAACGTGCAGGCGGCCATGCGCGTCGCGTTCGCCGTTGATCTGCCGGGTTAGTGGCGAGGCGTTTACCCCCACGGCAAAGATCACCGTGCTGGCGGCAATGCGTTCGCCGTTGCCCAGCTGTACGCCGTGCTCAGTGACCTTGGACACTGGGCTGCCGAGCCGCCAGGTGACGCCCAGGCTATCGCTGGCTGCGGCGACGACCTCGGCGATTGCCTCGCCCATGGCCGCGCCAACCTGCTTGGCCCTATCCACCACGATCACGCGAACATCTGTTTTGTCGCCGAGGATGGCGCGCAGGCGTGCCGGCATTTCGCTGGCGGTTTCGATGCCGGTGAAGCCGCCGCCGACCACCACCACGGTGTTGCGTGCTGCGCTCTCCGGCTGCTGCGCCAGTCCCTGCAGGTGAACGTCGAGACGCTGCGCCGACTCCAGGCTGTCGACATCAAAGGTAAAGCGTTCGATACCTTCCAGTGGCGGGTGCGCCACCTGGCTGCCGGACGCGAGGATCAGACGGTCATAGTTCAACTCGGCCTCGACACCCGACGCGTCGCGGTAGCTGACGCGCTTGCTCGTGGCATCAATCTGCCTGGCACTGCCCTGGACGAAGCGCACACCCACGGCCTCGAACAGCGGGCCTAGCGGGGCAACGGTGCTGGCCAGGTCGGGTTCATAAAAGCGTGGACGCACGCGTAGTTCTGCCTGGGGCGCAAGCAGGATGACATCGATGTCCAGGCGCTGTTGTTGATCGAGCAGGCGCACGGCGCTGAGTGCACTCCACATGCCGGCAAAGCCGGCACCGATGATCAGGATTTGCTGTTTCATGTTGGTAGGTTCCCGTAGTGAAGAGAAAGGCTGTTGGCTGACGACGGGAGTGATTCTGCTTCTGGCTTGGATCAGGGTATTGAGCCATTCTTGCCAGAACTTATTGATCCACTTTGGAGCGGCCATGCCCGCTGAAAAATTGCCTCCGCAGGTGGTCTTCCTGCCATTGGGCACACCTGAGCCGGGCGTCAGCCTGCAGCGTTGGTTGTATGAGGCGCTGCGCGGCGCCATTCTCGGCGGCCGCCTGCCGGCTGGCAGCAAGCTGCCCAGCACGCGCGCGCTGGCCGAGCATTACAAGTTGGCGCGGGGCACGGCCCAGGCGGCTTATCAGCAACTGTTGTCCGAGGGCTATGTTGAGGCGCAGAGCGGCAGCGGCACGCGGGTTTGCCAGGTGCTGCCGGATGCCACGCTTAACGCCGGCTATGTGCGGCGCAAGGTCGTGGCGACGCAAGAGGCACCGCGCACGCCGCAGGCCACGCCGTGGGTCGAACGCTTGGACGCGATTACGCCAGTATTTGCGCGGCGTCCGCAGGCGTTGGGGTTGCGCCCGTTCTTCCCGCATCGGGGCGATGTTCAGGCGTTCCCGGTCGACCTGTGGCGCAAGCTGCATATCCAGCAGCTGCGCGCCTCGCGGATGTCTATCCTGCTTGACTCGGAACCCGGCGGCTTGCCGGCGCTGCGTGAAGCCATCGCCGGCTACCTGGCCATTGCCCGTGGTGTACAGGTGCCCGCCGAACGCATTCTGGTACTCAACAGCGTGCAGCAGGGGCTCGACCTGTGCCTGCGCCTGTTGGCACCGGGCGATTCCCAGGTGTGGATGGAAGACCCCGGTTACCCCGGCGCACGGCAGCTGATCGATGTGTCGGGCGTGACGCGCGTGGATGTGCCGGTCGACGCCTTTGGTATGCAGGTGGAGGAAGGCGTGCGTTTGGCTCCCGATGCCCGGCTGGCCTATGTCACGCCGTCACGCCAGGCGCCGCTGGGCAGTGAGTTGTCACCCGCACGGCGTTTAGCCCTGCTGCAGTGGGCGGCGCAGCACGGCAGCTATATCTTTGAGGACGACTACGACAGCGAATACCGCTTTATCGCCAAGCCGATTCCGGCATTGCGCTCGATGCCGGCGGCGGAGCAGTCGGTGATCCTCGCCGGTACCTTCAGCAAGCTGCTGTTTCCCTCCATCCGTCTGGCCTATCTGGTATTGCCGGCGCACCTGCTGGAGAGTTTCACCCGCGCCGCCGCGCTGATGTCTCGCCACGCCAACGGCCTGTCGCAAGCGGTGTTGGCCGACTTTATCCATGAAGGGCATTTCGACCGCCATGTACGGCGCATGCGCAAGGTCTACGCCGCACGCGCCGAGGCTTTCGCAGAGTCGGCGCAGCGGCATTGGCAGGGGTTGATCGAGGTGCCGGAGATCCGCGCTGGGCTGGATATCACCTGCAACCTGCAGATGGACAACGAACAGGCTGCGTTCGCCCGCCTGCAGGCTGCCGGTATCGATACCCTGCCGCTGGCGCGCTATTGCGTGCAGCCCCGAGAACCGGGGCTGGTGCTGGGTTTTGCGCCCTACGATGAGCGCGCTATTGAGGATGCCGCCAAGGCAGTTGCTGCGGCCTTGAAGCAATAAGGCCGCGCAACGCTGACGTTAACCGACCAGGTGGGCGCTACAGGTTGCTGGTGAGGCAGCGCGGCCGATGGTGATCGGTCGAGGTTTGCCGTGTTTAAACAAATACCTGCCGAGCCATCCCACGCGGGATGCGGTTTCTACCCGGCAGTTGCTCAAGGCGTTGCTGCCATTCGGCGCGAGGTTTCAGCGTGGTGGTTGGTTTTTCCAGCTCAGCTGCGGCGGCAGCGGCCTTTGCAGCTTTTGCGGCGGCTCTGAGTTCAGCAAGACTTGGGGTTTTACGGACAGGTTCGGCAGTGCCTTTTTCAACGCTGCGCAGGCACAGCTTGCATGAAACCTGAGTGACATCCTGGGTGCTGCTCAGGTTCGAGCCGGTGCGTCCACATGCGACATCTTCCGCGGACGCGGTGTAGTGAATAGCCAACGTGTTGTCTCCTGCATTTTTGGGGCGCGGGATTCTACACGCTTCGCTTAGCACGCCAACTGCTTATCGCTATGTCGCGGCAGATATTGTGGGGGGACGGCCGAATAGTGGCGCCATGTCCAAGCCTGCGCAGTTGCGCGTGGTAACGCTCTGATCCTGGATTTCACTTCGCCGTGACAGTTGCTGGACAGGTTGGTAGATAAATACTCGATAGGCCGCAGTCGGCCAAGAGCGGACCTTGAGACAGTCTCGGTAAATGCCTGTAAACAGAATTAAAACGGTCCTTGGCGTAGCTTGATGGCGTTTGCTAAGCGACGGACGGCACGATTACTACGCATAGCTAAAGCAGTCACTCTCTACTTGAAGCGTGTCAAAATCGACTGGAAGAAAAAACCCGCAAGGCCGACTAGGCGAAAGGGATAGCATGATTAGAGTATCGTTTAGAGCCATTCTGCTTGCTGTCCTGTCAAGCCAACTGGTCGCCTGTAGCCCAACGGCGTCAATTCCAGCTAAGGATGGTCTGAAGTAGCCCTGTATTTCCGGTCAACTTCAGCCTCCGCTGATTTTGAAAGCGGAAAACTGATCAAAAACGATCAAGTCATCCGCTCATTTCGGTGTTTCTGGCCGCCGCGAGCACCTCGCAGCGGTCATTTCCCACATTACAGGCGCACCTCTCCTGCATTCGTCAGCAAATGTCGACGGGCCATCCACAGGTTCGACAGGGCGAACAGCGTTACCAGTTGTGCGGTGTTTTTGGCCAGGCCACGGAAGCGCGTCTTCACATAACCGAACTGGCGCTTGATCACGCGAAACGGATGCTCGACCTTGGCGCGCACTTGGGCTTTGGCCTTCTCGATCTTGCGCTTGGCTTTGTATAACCCGCTGCGCTTATCGAGCTTCCTGTAGGTGCTGCGGCGTGCCGCCACCTGCCAGATTACCTTCCGACCTTCATGCTCCGGACGCTTTTCGACACCGGTGTAACCTGCGTCAGTACACACCACGTTTTCGTCGCCGTGCAGCAGTTTGTCTACCTGGGTGACATCCGCCACGTTGGCTGCCGTGCCTACTACGCTGTGCACCAGACCCGACTCGTCATCCACGCCGATGTGCGCCTTCATGCCGAAGTAGTACTGGTTGCCCTTCTTTGTTTGGTGCATTTCCGGATCGCGCTTACGGTCCTTGTTCTTGGTCGAACTCGGCGCATTGATCAACGTGGCATCGACGATGGTGCCCTGGCGCAGTGACAGACCACGGTCGCCCAGGTAGCCGTTAATCACGGCCAAGATGCCTGCAGCCAGCTCGTGTTTCTCCAGCAAGCGACGGAAGTTGAGGATGGTGGTTTCATCGGGAATGCGCTCCAGGCTTAAGCCGGCGAACTGGCGCAGGATGGTGGTCTCGTACAGCGTTTCCTCCATCGCCGGATCGCTGTAACCGAACCAGTTTTGCATCAGATGCACACGCAGCATCGCCATCAGCGCATAGGCGGGCCTGCCACCTTCGCCCTTCGGGTAGTGCGGATCGATCAGGGTGACCAATCCTTCCCACGGCACTACTCGATCCATCTCGATCAGGAACAACTCTTTGCGGGTCTGCTTGCGCTTGCCTGCGTACTCGGCGTCGGCGAAGGTCATCTGCTTCATCGGAAAACTCGACGGGTGGAATCCGGGTATTTTGCCAAAATCAGGAAGTCTTCTTCAGAGTTTCCCTAAGGGGCCCTTCTTCGGTAATCAGGTAGAAAGCACGGTCGATTCTGAGGTAGCCCGCTACTACCTTGAGAGCTACCTGCAAGGCAAGACCAATAACCTATCCATCGATGCAAAAATCTCCGCGCTCTACTCCCTGCATGGGGAATCGATACCATCCCGAGACGAGCTATTGGCTATCTCGCAAGAGTTCTCCGTCGACTTTGCCGCATTGTTCCTCGCGGATCGCTTGTTGAGCAATGAGTGCAACCGGAAGTTGAACCATTCCTTCGACCAGTACCTCAGAAACTCAAGCACCGTCGATGCCAGCCCTTCGCCCTATCTCGTACTTTTTGTGCCCGGCTGGGACTATGCCGACAATGGACACCTGACGGGTGCCGACTTTGCGGCGCCTCGCAAACTAGCCATCCAATTCGGCTTTGAGAATCGGCTGGTGGAGTTACCGCCCACGGGCTCCGTTGAGCAGAATGCGGAATTTTTGGCCGCAGAAATTCGGCGCCACACGGGCACGGGTAAAAAGATTCTGCTGGCCGGTGCCAGCTCCGCCGGACCTGCAATTCAACTTACACTCAGTGAAAGGCTCAACAAAACCGAGTTAGCCGCAGTTAAGGCATGGCTCAATCTGGGGGGCATTCTGCAAGGAAGCCCGCTCATCGACTATCTCCAGGACTCACCTCAGAGATGGCTGTTCAATGCGTTCACGTGGTTCAAGGGCTGGGACAAGGCTGCGATCTTGAGCATGAGCACTGAGCAAAGCAGAGCCCGATTCTCGGGGCTGCGCGGAAATCCGGACATTCTGGTGATCAACTATCTGGGCATTCCGTTGTCTGGACAACTCAGCAAATACTCCGGCGATAAATACCCGTTGCTTCGCCCGCATGGACCCAATGATGGCCTCACTTTGCTTACCGACGCAATTGCACCCAATAGCCTGACGGTCGTGGCGCTGGGAAGCGATCATTTTTTTGCGGAAGACCTCAGAATCAATGAAAAAACCGTCGCGCTAATGAAGTTGATGATCGACTATTATGGACCAAAATTTGGCGCAGGGCTGCATCTAGGTGCAAGTGTCGGACGGATAAATGGAATCAAAAGAACACTGAAAGCTCTGGTAGGGCTGCGCCATTATTCAATAATACGACGTTTGCGATATGCAGCGGCACACGACAAGCGACGTCCGCCTTTAGTTGCATAACTGACGCTCGGAAACTGTTTGGAAAAAAGGGGACAGGAAAAAAGGGGACGGATTTATTTATAAGCCAAACCTTTCGCTATTGGCCGACTCCAGCCTGATGCGACTGGCTCAAGACGGCCATAAGCTGCCGGTAGCAACTGGCAGAGCTTAACCGGAGGCG
Source organism: Pseudomonas anguilliseptica (assembly GCF_900105355.1). Lineage (NCBI taxonomy): Bacteria > Pseudomonadati > Pseudomonadota > Gammaproteobacteria > Pseudomonadales > Pseudomonadaceae > Pseudomonas > Pseudomonas anguilliseptica. The sequence goes on along the minus strand of NZ_FNSC01000001.1, from coordinate 196,830 downwards.
GGTAATTTCTCGCTGGTAACGACCTACGGCAGCAGAGTCTATTCAGAGATCAAAGCCCGATGTCCTCCTGGCGCTCCACGTGCATCGACATTACCGATGAACGTACGGGCATGTCGGCATGATCGGGGGGCTTCTTCAGAAAAGTTCTGATCGTTTGTTCTTGCCGATTTACCACGCAGACGCCTGCAGTAGGATGCGGCACTGAGCATTTGCCCATCGCTAGGAATCCGCAACTCTGGACGCCGTAGAGTGCTGTCGGCCTGGCGGGTGACTGACAGTCATAGACCATTTCTCCGAGGTAGTTGATTTCCCCCTGCTTTACATTGAACCGCAGGGGGCTGGAGTAGGGGGCCATGACACCCCGGCGCGAGCCCAGTGCTTGGACCTCGTACTCGCCAGCAGGCAACCAGGCAGAGTAATAGTCCTTGGCGCCCCAGCCATAGTTCTTGTCCGTGTTGATCTCGCGGAATTCGAGCCAGGTGCCGTAAGGACCTCCCTCGATCAACGCCCCCACCACTAGGCCGGCGTTCTGTGCAGAGTAAACCTTCGAGCCCAGAGCCATCTCGGTGGGCATTGATGAGCAGCCAGTCAGTAGGCTGACGAAGGCAATGGCAAAGGTCAGGCGTGTCTTGAACATTCAAAGCCTCAGTTGATCGAAACGAAAATTTACGCAGCCGGGCCGGCGGTGCGCTGGACGGTAGCAGCACCATCCACTTAGCATTGCCGCCTTTCGCACTCGTACTTCAAGGAAGATCCACAGTCATGTTCAATTCTCCCCTATTGCGCATCCTCGGCGCGACGATCGCTGCCAGTGCTTTACTGAGCGGATGCAGCATCAATGGCAGCTACCCCGACGCCACTGAGCCCGATGCGGCTAAGCTGCGCTTCATCAGTGATTTGGAGAGTGCACGCTCGATGTGTTCGACGCCGAGCATTGCATGGGGCGCACCACGGGGCTGCTTAATAACCTGTTCGTGGCCAATACCCGGCGGCGAGCAGCTATGACCATTGCTCCCCAGAATGATGACAAGGCCTACCTGGAAGTCCGGCTCAAGCCAGAAAGCAACCTGTTCCTGCGGGCTAACATGGTGAGTACGGGAGTTGTCTGCAACAACTCTTTGAATGTCACGCTGCAGCGAGGCGCGGAGTACGAACTGACGTTCGATTTTAAAGGCAACCAGTGCCAATCCTCGCTCATGCGCCTGCATCAGGCTGGTAACAAGGTTGTGCGCTCGCCGGTCCCCCTGATCAATAAGGGCTTACCAGCTTGTGCAGGGAGCAATGCCTTGTTTCCAAAAGCCGCTGAAACGCAGCCTGACACGGCAGAGCGGACGGCCATGATTGACCAGATCATCGCCGACAGCCTGATCGAGGAAATGCAGCCAGAGACTCAGTCTGCGACCCCGGTGGCCCGTTCATTGGTGCTTAATAAGGCCATTGCCAAGCGTGAAAAACAGATGGGATTCGTCTTGCCCGAGTCCTACTGGCTCGAGTATCGGCAGAACATGAGTGTTTTCACCGACGAGCTGACAAATAGCAAGGTGAAAAGTCTGCAGCTCTACAAGGATAAATACCGGCATCAGTTGCGCCAACTCGACACCGCAGAGATCAGGAAACTGTTGCCTGACAGCGCTACGACAGATGTGAGTCTGGCCCTCTCCAGCAACAATACGATGCTGCAGTACTATCACGCCGTAAGCCGAGAGGTGCTCAAGGAGGCTTTCAGTAGCCACCAAGCACGCATGGCTGACTTAGATAAGCGCTATGCCGTCTGCGAGCGCTTCGCCGGGTGCTGGAAGAATTGACGAAGTAGTCAGGTAGTGGCCATGCATGCCTGTAAAGGACGGGAGCCGGCCAGAAGCGGACATCCTGAGACAGCCGCTGAGAATATTAAGGATCCGAGACTAATAATAATTTGGGGAATCACCATTTTATAGATCGAGGGCGGCGGCATTTATCCGGCCGTATTGAACGATGCGACGACGTCGACAAGCTGTTGCCTGACCCAAACATGGGCGGGGTCGCCGTGAAAGCGTTCATTCCAGATCATGGCTGGTGACAGGGGCGCAACCTTTAGCGGCAGATCTAGGAGCGCAAGTGGGAGCCTTTTCGCAAGCAGGCGCGCCAAACGGCTGGGCAACGTGAGAATCATGTCGCTGTCCGCCACCAGCATCGCACCAGCAAGAAAGTGGGGAACTCGCAGCGCGACTTGGCGAGTGAGCCCCAGCGTCGAGAGCGCGACTTCGACCGCGCTCTCTCCCACTCCGGAAATGGTCACGGTGATGTGGCGCAAGGTCACATAACGCTCCAGGCTGAGTCCGTCTGTTACATAGGGGTGATCGGACCTCACTACGCACACCAAGCTATCAGCGTAAAGGCGGCGTCGATGGAGACTGCCGGGTAGTGTCTCGAAAATACCCAGTGCTAGATCTACGTCCCCCTGTTCGACAAGCCGCACGTTATCCCCAACAGGTTGCGCGATATGGAGACTTAGCGCCGGCGCATGGCGCTCGAAACGGGCGATTAAACCAGCAAGGACCGTCAGGCTCAGATGGTCGTGCGCGGCAATCGTGATTCGACCCGTTGCAGAGGCAGGGTCGAAGACGGCAGGCGAGACGATGCCTCTGGCATCGTCCAGCAGTTTAGCCACTGGAGCTGCCAGCATTTCGCCGCGTGGCGTCAGTTCCAGCCCGAGCTTGCCGCGAACCACCAGGCGATCACCCAGCATCGTGCGCAATCGCCCCAGAGCGCGGCTGGCGGCCGGTTGGCTCAAGCCCAGGCGGAGGCCCGCCTGCGTAACACTTCGCTCCCGAACGAGTGCTTCGAACAGCTTTAACAGATTGAGGTCGACCCTAGATAAATCCACTTGACGCATGTTAGCTATAACTTCCATATCATTTATGTACGTCGCGCAATCATCCACCATCCTGGTTCATCTAAACAGGAGATGTTGTATGACTGCTTATTCCCCCCTTCCTTATGCTGTATTCGGCGTGTCCGGCCGTACCGGCGCCGCAACCGCTGATGCTCTCTTGCGCTCCGGCCAGCCTGTGCGCGTCGTGGTGCGCGACTTGGGCCGAACGTGGCGCAGAAGTTGCCGTGGCCGACCTGACTGATCTGGCCGCAATGACCCAGGCACTCAGTCAGGTCCAAGGCGCCTATGTCGTCAGCCCGCAACACTACAGCCGTGAAGACCTGTTCGAGAGAGCAGAGTTGATTGCCGAGATCACGGCGCGCGCCGCAATTGCGGCGGACGTGCCCAGACTTGTGGCCCTTTCCTCGGTGGGTGCCGACCGTGAAAGCGGAACAGGGTGGATCAGGATGAACCGCATGTTCGAGCAGCGTTTGACCGATGCCGGAGTGTCCACCGTCTTCCTGCGCGCGGCCTATTTCATGGAGAACTGGATGCCGATGGTCGGGCAGGCCATGCGCAGCGGCACTCTGCCGACGTTTCTGGCACCACCGCAGCGTCTTCTCCCGATGGTGGCGACTGTGGATGTCGGTAGTGCTGCAGCTGCTTTGCTGCAAGAAAAAAGGACGGGGACCTGCGCCGTCACTCTCGCGGGGCCCAAAGACTATGCCCCGAACGATGTCGCTGCCATTGTTTCAGCCACGCTCGAGAAGCCTGTCGACGTTGCAGTTCTGCCGGAAACTGAGTGGCCAGAAGCGCTGGCGGATGCCCATTTCTCAAAGGCCGCCCTTGCTGGATTCACCGAAATGACCCGTGGCCTCAATTGCTCGCATATCGACATCAAGAGCGATCCCCGCGCGGTCGAATGGGTAGGAACAACTCCGCTCGAACGAGTTATCGGCGAACTGGTACAGCGTCAGCAATAAAGGCCAGCTGGCGTTATATGCGCAAACTTCGCCGCACTCGGTGACATGGGCTTAGCAAGCATTTCCGGATGAAGCCAAGTGCGTCGTGGTGTCCGCTAAAGCCAGTGCCAAGGCCGCTGCGACCGGCTATCGCGACACACTGCGGGCCTGACCGTCCGCTTCTGGCAGATCGCCGCCCGCCGCAGTACATACAAGAAGCTCGATAAGCGCAGCCCTTTGTACAAAGCCAAGCGCAAGATCGAGAAGGCGTAAGCGCTCCATAAACCTCATCTACAAATGATCCGCAGGCCAGCCAATGCTGAGCTCCAATTTCTTTCTGGAGCCAGCCGTCATGATGCGCCCCGACGCCAAAGTCGAAAAAGTCTATCTATACCCCAAGCCGTTGGATTTCCGAAAATCCATCGATGGCCTGGCCGCCCTGGTCGAGCTGGATATCAAGGTGGCGGTGTTCGACCCGGTGCTGTTCGTCTTCCTCAACCGCGCGCGCAGCCGGGTGAAGATTTTGTATTGGGAGCGCAACGGCTTTTGCCTGTGGCTCAAGCGATTGGAGGCTGAACGCTTCAAGTCGCATCCGGAACCTGGCGAAGATGCGATCGTGCTGACGGCCCAGGAGTTGAACTGGTTGTTGGACGGTATCGACCTGTGGCGCAACCGGCCGCACCAGGTTTTGACCCCTAGGTTCGTCACCTGAGCCGGTATAATCCACGGCATGATTTCTGTGCCCGAAACCCTTCCTGATGACCCCGCCGCGCTCAAGCAATTGCTCGCTGAGGTGTTGTCGTCGGCGCAGGAATTGGCCAAGGACAAGGATGGGCAGATCGAGCGCCTGCGCGAACAAAACGCGCTGTTGATCCAGCGCCTGTTCGGCCGTAAATCCGAGCAGAGCAGCGACCCGGATTCACCGCAGCTAGAGATGTTCAACGAAGCGGAAAGCCTGGCCGAAGCGGCGGCTGAAGCTCCGGCCGCTGAGGTCGAGGAAGAAGTCGTTGCGCCGACCAAGCGCCGCGGCAAGCGCAAGCCGTTACCGGCCGAACTACCGCGTGTCGAGGTCATCCACGAACTGCCCGAACACGAACTGACCTGCGAATGCGGTTGCCGCAAGCAGGCCATCGGCGAAGAAACCAGCGAGCAGCTGGAAATCATCCCGATGCAGGTTCAGGTGATCCGCCACATTCGCAAGACCTATGCCTGCAAGGCCTGCGAAAGCGCGCCGGTCACCGCTGACAAACCGGCCCAACTGATCGAGAAAAGGCTGGCCAGCCCGAGCGTGCTGGCGATGCTGCTGACCAGCAAATACGCCGACGGCATCCCACTGTATCGCTTCGAAAAGATGCTCAGTCGCCATGGCATCGACATCCCCCGGCAGACCCTGGCGCGCTGGGTGATCCAGTGCGGCGAACTGCTACAACCGTTGCTCAACCTGATGCGCGACAGGCTGCTGGACAGTCCGGTGATCCACTGCGATGAAACCCGCGTGCAGGTGCTCAAGGAGCCTGGGCGCGATCCGAGCAGCCACTCCTGGATGTGGGTGCAGACCGGTGGCCCGCCTGGCAAACCGGTGATCCTCTTCGACTACACAACCAGCCGCGCGCAGGAGGTGCCGCTGCGCCTGCTCGACGGTTATCGCGGCTACCTGATGACCGACGATTACGCCGGCTACAACGCCGTGGCCGCACAACAAGGTGTTGAACGCCTGGCCTGCTGGGCGCATGCGCGGCGCAAGTTCGTCGAAGCGCAAAAGGTGCAACCGAAGGGCAAAACCGGGCGTGCCGACATCGCGTTGGGGATGATCAACAAGCTCTACGGCATCGAGCGCGAACTTAAGGATGCCAGCGATGAACAGCGCTACCGGGGCCGCCAGCAGCACAGCCTACCGCTCCTCGATCAGCTCAAGACCTGGCTGGAGAAAACCCAGCCGCAGGTCACGGCGCAGAATGCCCTGGGCAAAGCAGTGAACTACCTGGCGAGCAACTGGAGCCGACTCGAACGCTACATCGAGGCTGGCCACCTGCCGATCGATAACAACGCTGCCGAGCGCGCGATCCGGCCCTTCGTCATAGGTCGCAAGAACTGGCTGTTCAGCGACACGCCGAAAGGCGCGACCGCCAGCGCCCAACTCTACAGCCTGGTGGAAACCGCCAAGACCAATGGCCAGGAGCCCTACGCCTGGTTGCGCCATGTCCTCGAACGCCTGCCGCTGGCCAACAGCGTTGAAGCCTACGAAGCGCTGCTGCCTTGGAACTGCCAACCAACGACGCCACTGTAAAACGCAAAACCTCTCCAGAGGGAGGTGGGGTCTATGGAGCGCTTACTTTTGAGCGACTAATTTTGTCCGGTCTTTTAGAAATTGAATGGCTCGTTTGATTGAGATCTCTTGCAGCGAACCTCCACCATTTCTACTCATCCATTCGCTCAGCTGTTTAAGGCCATCCTTATAAGTTCGCGAAGTTCCCAGCCCTGCGATCTCCCCGGATTTCCACATCTGCTGGGCGACGCGTTTTGCTTGTGTGCCGGGTGTGGCGAAAGTTCGTTTGGTTTTATTCTTTGCCATCATTCCGCTCCCAGTTCGCGTCGGATGGAGCGCTTTGACGTTTTTACGCCGCGCGACAGGAGGTCACTCTGTATAGAGCCGAGACTTTCACCTTGACTGCGTTTGCGCTCGATATGCCCACGCCACCGGGCTAGTAGTCGGGTATGTTCACGCAGTGACTGTTCTAGTTCTAGATGCTCTCTGTAGCGTTGGAACCCTGCATCTGGTGGCAAGTCCACCTCTACTGCAGGGTGTTTGGCAAACCAGCGTGAAAGCGTCGGCTGGCTGACGTTGATTGATCGTTCTCTAAGTAGAAAGAGTTGCAGCATTCGTTGCGAATACCCCATCCGCGCGCGCTGTAGCAGGGCATTAGTGTGTGGATCAAGTATCGATTTTTTCATGCTTGTGCTCCCGGTCGAATTGGCCTGGAGCTTTGATAACACGGCTTTTCGAATTCACATGGTCAAAGTCCTACTGCGAACTGCAGGTACCAGCAGTCCCACCATGCATGATGTTTCGTTCGCCGTTTTTCGGCAGCGTGCTTGTGCTGACGCTCCTGGGGGAGCTGTAAGATATGAACTCGACAATCCTGTTATCAAGAATGGTGAGCTGCTGCTTAGTGCTGCGCTTCAACCTGTCCTGAATCTAGTGTCGGTTCCGGCACACTGATCAATGTGCCTCGCCCATTCTGTCGAATCCGATTCGACCAGCTGGACTGTCCTACCTGAACCTGCCAGGCAGGGGTGCTGATGCACCTTCCACTGTTTTGCTCATGACCTTACTGTGCTGTGTCTGGAAGCTGGGTGGCTTCTGCCATCAGCTATCGACCAACAACACCGTTAAGGGCCGCTTCTACACCTCAAAATTGCTGAGCAAGCAATCTGTGTGGCCGGGGATTTAACGACGGCCGGCAACGTCGAGCCTTGGTGATACTGCCTACCAGAAAGCCACTCCAGAAAGGCTTTGGCCAAATTTCAGATCCGCAGTTTCGGTCTGGATTTCAGCACTGAGTAGTTAGCATGAGTGCACGCACCACTACCCATCCACCGTTGGCGTTCGCGAGAGCGCGAACGTTGATCGGGTGAGGCTGCTGTTTGGCAGCGCTCGCGGATAACTTCATCCTACCTTGCACCGTTGGCAGGTCAATGTGGCGGGTTAAATATACGTGTGTAGCCAAGAGGCCCGCTATGTAAGGGGTTGCGCGTAGCGCTGCACCCTGACATAGCGGGCCACCGCGGAGGTTGGCATCAAAACTCTATTTGTGTCGCCGTTTCAGGCGCGGCTCTGATTATTTTGATGCATGCCATGGCGGGTGTGGTGGCACGCGAGGACTCAATAAAAACTGCGGCCTTCAGCAATCAGAAGGCTCGCTCATGATCCCCCTCGTTCCTCCCTACGTTTCCTCTGAATTGGTTGCCAAGCTAGATGTCCAGTTGGCTCGACTCCAATGTTGTGCCGTCCATGTGGTACCGGGGCCGGCGTTATTTGGTATTGGCTGGGATCAGGTTGAGATGATTCCCCTCAAACATCCAACGCTGGACACTTACCTGCAGGCTGAACTGCTCGCCGCCCGGATAAACGCTCTACAAGGAACTACTGACTCAGAACGTACGGCGATTCTGGATCGCCTCAAGAGGTGTTCTGAATGAGAGTACGGAGTTGTTTGCTGTGGCGCGCAGAAGTGCTGTTGCGGAGTGCTCAGTATGGTCTGTATCTCATGCCAGGTGTGGTGTTGCTACACACTGCTGTGAGTAAGCAATTTGCCGCGATTGATCAACGAACGCCGACTGTTTGCTTGTTCAGCCTCTGGTGGTGCGCTAGATGCATCGAGCGCAGTGCCTTTCACGCAACGAAGATGGATGGCCTCCAGCGATGATTGACGAGTTGGATGATGTTGATCTGCGCTACCTGCAAAACGGTGATTTCCTAGCAGGGAAACCTGGCCCTTGGGTTTGGCCTGGGAATGTATTTGAGCGGCGGCTTGCTGGAAACGTTCGGCCAGGAATGACCATGTTGATTGACATGGAAACACTCGTGCGGGGGCTGGGCGGAGCTGCATTGATGTTCCCTCGGCGGGCTGTAACGGTCGAGCTAGACCTTCAATCCGAACCCGTATGGGTCAAATTTGTTTCGCTTACCGATGAGATGTTGCCAATCTGTTGTGACGACGCCGGCAGTCTTCTGCCGGCGCTGCGCTGGTATCAATGTCGCGGCGAGAGACTTCTGCGTGTAGCTGTGATGGCGCCACAATTTTTCTGGTTCCCGCTGATGGGGTCTATTGGCACGCGTTAAGTGGATTGATGCTCCAGGCTCAATCAAGCCTGGAGGTATTCGTCATGACTCGATCCGATAGCGTTTCTCGCCAACCATTAGTACTTGTCTTCGCAGCTTATGCCTGCATCCATGTAGCACTGTTTTCTCTTATCGGCCTGTTGGGTTTACCAATGCCTGCTTTGTGGTGGTCGACAACCGCGTTAGTCCCAACTTGGTTTCTGATGAGCTGGCTTGAGAGGCAGGGGCGTCACCAACTAGCAGTGCTTGTCGGTCTTCACGCTAGTGCATTTTCGGGCGCTGTATTGGGAGTGCATGGGAAAGAGATTTTTTGCTGGGCGTTGAATTTGGTATAGGTTGCCTGATCAGGAAGGCTCGTTTCATTATAAGGAAAAGGATATGTGGATAATGAATTATTTAGTGAATAGTGTTTTTGTTGTTACAGCGGTCGCATTGAGCGGATGTAGTGAGAATTTTGATGGTGCCTATCTTCATGATAGGTTTGGAAGTCGTGATGCGATGCTGTTGGTGGGCGGAGATACAACACAGTACCAAGAGATTATAAATAATAACGATGGTCGAAAAATTGTCACGCATTCAGTAGTGATGGATTCTGAGCGAGAAGGTGGAAAGCTTACCCTCAGAATGAAGTCAGGAAAAACTTTGGTATATGTTCGGGCTGCTGATGGGGAGGGGTTGGAGTGTCTTCGCGATAGTTGTAAAGGCTTTCCTGAGATTTTTGTATTTTCGGGTAAGCTTGAAGAGTGAGGGTATTTGTCTAGTACTGATTTATACTTGAGATACCAGGGAAAGGGAGGTCGCTTGGTATCTCAAGTTCTATGGTTTTTGTTGGGTTGTGCGATTTTTATGAGTTCTAGTTTCGTATTCTCTAACGTAACTACTTTGCGGTCGAATTCTGTTTGTTGATCGTTAGACATTCCGGTTGCTAGGCTGTCTAGGTAATCGCAGTACCACTGCATCATGACTCTGCGTTGAGGGAGATAGGCTGCTTGATTGTATATGCCAGCAATACCTTCTTCTTTGTGGGCAAGCTGTGCTTCTACATGATCTTTTGGCCATCCGTGTTCGCGTAGCAAAGTGCTGGCGGTATGGCGAGTCCCGTGGCCGACTAAACGATCTTTGTAGCCAATTTTGCGGAACACGCTGTTAATTGTGTTTTCACTTATAGTCGGGTTCTTTGGGCCAACCCCTGGAAATACCCACCGACTGCGTCCCGTAATCTGGTGTAGTGCTATTAAGGCCTCTATCGCCTGTCTAGGTAGCGGCACAACATGATCCCTGCGCATCTTCATTTCTGCAGCTGAAAGTGTCCATGTAGCTGTAGTGAAATCAATTTGAGACCACTTGGCGAGGCGTACCATGCCTGGGCGGGAGGCTGTCCAGAGGCACAGCCATGCAGCGGTCTTTGCTGGCATTCTGCTGGTGGTTAGTTTCAGCGCGCGTAGAAAGTCAGGTAGTTCAGGCTCAAGCAAGTGAGGGTGTTGTTGAGTTTTCGGCGCGGTGGCAGCTATGTCTGCAAGCCGGCTGGCGGGGTCGTTTGCTGTCAAGCCAAGGGCTATGGCACGACCAAAAATCTGATTAATCCAGTGGCGGCATTTTTTTGCGACGTTATGAGCCCCTCGGGCCTCAAGGCTGGCCTGCAATGCTGCGCAGTCGATTCGAGTAATTTCGTCCAGTTGCTTATGGCCTAGGGCTGGAAGAATGTCTTTCTCTAGATAGGTGCGGATTTTGTTTAGGCTTGAGTCGGCAAGTCCTTTTTCTTCCTTCGTCTGAAGCCAACCTGCTGCTGCGACTGAGAAGGTGCGTGTTTTTGCCTGTTCAGCTAATGCCTTCGCAGATTGCTTTTGAAGCAACGGGTCTATGCCATCGGCAATCATCTTTCTGAGGGCGCTAGCTTTTTCACGTGCAAGCTTGCCACTCACTTCGGGATAGCCTCCCAAGCCAAGCCATGACCATTTTTGGTCACTGGGGGACTTAAATCGGAGTTCCCAGGATTTTGAGCCGTTGGGTTTTACTCGAAGGTACAGGCCGTTGCCGTCTAGCTCGCGATAGACCTTTTGCTCTGGCTCAAGATTTATGAGTGCGGTATCCGAAAGTGGGCGCTTCTTGATTTCTGATCGCTTCATGCTTGTATGCCAAAGTTAGGGGTCTTTGGAAGCATACAAGCTGGCATACAAGGTGGGCAACGCTATACGTGAGCGTGTGTGGATATGCAGACACAAGAAAGCCCGCACTAGTGAACTGTCTGTAAAATTCGTTAATCCAATGCCGGGCCAGTATACTGCGCGCTCTATCGTCATGAATTGAGCTCCCATATGGCCCGGCCAGCAGCCCCATTCTTCTTGAGTCCCAGTGATGCCGACATGCTGCAAGGCTGGTTACGCATGGGATCGCTGCCTCAGAGCATCGGCCAGCGGGCCAGAATTCTGTTGCTGCTGGCCAACGGTCTCACGCCCAAGGAGATCAGCGAGCAGCTGCAAGTCTCTGCGCCAGTGGTCTTCAAATGGCGTAAACGCTACCAGGAGACCGGTCTGGAGGGGCTGAGTGACCTGCGGCGCAGTGGAGCGCCTCGCAAGCTCAACGAAGCGAAGATCAAGGAAATCCTGACGCTGACGACCCAGCGAGTACCGCGCGAAGCTACCCACTGGAGCCTACGGTTGATGGCCAAGTACGCTGGGGTCAGCATCTGGCAGGTCGCACAGGTGTGGGCTGCTGCCGACCTCAAGCCGCACCGGTTGAAAACCTTCAAGATCAGTAACGACCCGCACTTTGCAGACAAAGTGGTCGATGTCGTCGGGCTCTATTTGAATCCGCCCGACAACGCCCTGGTGCTATCTGTTGACGAAAAAACACAGATCCAGGCGCTGGACCGCACACAGCCCATGCTGCCGCTCAAGCCCGGGCAGATTGAGCGGCGGACGCATGACTATAAGCGCCACGGTACGGCCAGTCTGTACGCAGCCTTTGACATCCTGACGGGTAAGGTCATCGGCCGTATCACCCAGCGGCACAGGGCCAAGGAGTTTTTGGAGTTCCTTCGACAGATCGACCGCAGCACCCCCGCCGAGCTGGACCTGCATGTAATTCTGGACAACAGCTCGACTCACAAGACCGCTGCCGTCAGGGAATGGCTGGAGAAGCATCCCCGTTTCAAGCTGCACTTCACACCGACCAGCGCCTCGTGGCTGAACGCCGTGGAGGGCTGGTTTGCGCAACTGGAAAGACGGGCGCTTTATCGTGATGCCTTCAGCAGCGTGGCTGACCTGAGAGCGGCGATACGTCGCTTCATTGAGGCTCATAACGAACATTCGGCTAAGCCGTTCCGCTGGAGCAAAACGGCTGAGTCGATTATCAGCTCCGTGCATCGAGCAAAGCTGGCTGTAATTCGGAATGAGTTATTGGATTAACCAGACAGGCCACTAGGCGGGCTTTCTTGTGGTTTCCCTCCATGTTCAGACGCATCTGGAAACATGGGGGAATATGTAAATGGTGCCCCGGGGGAGACTCGAACTCCCACTTCTTTCGAAAACGGATTTTGAATCCGCCGCGTCTACCGGTTCCGCCACCGGGGCACAATGGCGGCGCAGTATAGGGATGGTGTTGGGGTTGGTCAATGCACTTGCGTGGTCAGCATGCACGATTTCCGGTAAGCTTTGCCGCCCTGCTAGACGACCCCCTCCGACCATGCGTGTTGCCGACTTCAATTTCGAGCTGCCTGACGCTCTGATTGCCCGCCACCCCCTTGCCGAACGTCGTGCCAGCCGTTTACTGGTGCTCGATGGGCCGACGGGTGAGCTGGCGCATAAACAGTTCAGTGATTTGCTGGATTACCTGCGCCCCGGCGATCTGATGGTGTTCAACAATACCCGAGTGATTCCGGCGCGGTTGTTCGGCCAGAAGGCCTCGGGCGGTAAGCTGGAAATCCTGGTCGAGCGCGTGCTGGACGCTCATCGCGTGCTGGCTCATGTGCGTTCGAGCAAGTCACCCAAGCCGGGTTCGAGCATCCTGATTGACGGTGGTGGCGAGGCCGAGATGGTCGCGCGCCACGATGCGCTGTTCGAGCTGCGCTTTGTTGAAGAAGTGCTGCCGCTGCTGGAGCGGGTCGGGCATATGCCGTTGCCGCCCTATATTGATCGGCCGGATGAGCAGGCCGACCGCGAGCGCTACCAGACTGTATATGCCGACCGTGCTGGCGCTGTCGCGGCGCCGACCGCCGGGCTGCATTTTGATCAGCAGCTGCTCGCGGCGATTGCCGAGAAAGGTGTTGAGCAGGCCTTCGTGACCCTGCACGTCGGGGCTGGCACTTTCCAGCCGGTGCGGGTTGAGCGCATCGAAGATCACCATATGCACAGCGAATGGCTGGAGGTCGGTCAGGATGTGGTCGATGCCGTGGTGGCCTGCCGTGCGCGTGGCGGTCGGGTGATTGCGGTTGGCACCACCAGTGTGCGTTCGCTGGAGAGCGCCGCACGTGATGGAGTGCTCAAGGCCTTCAGCGGTGACACCGATATCTTTGTCTACCCCGGCCGACCGCTGCATGTGGTTGACGCGCTGGTGACCAACTTCCATTTGCCGGAGTCGACGCTGCTGATGCTGGTGTCGGCGTTTGCCGGTTATCCGGAAACCATGGCGGCCTATCAGGCGGCGATTGCCGGCGAATATCGTTTTTTCAGTTACGGTGATGCCATGTTTATCACCCGCAATCCCGCGCCGCGCGGGCCAGAGGAACAGCTATGACGCGCACGTGCCGGATGTCTTTCGAATTGTTGGCGACCGAGGGCAAGGCGCGCCGTGGTCGGCTGACCTTCCCGCGTGGCGTGGTGGAGACCCCGGCGTTTATGCCGGTGGGCACCTACGGCACGGTCAAGGGCATGCTGCCACGTGATATCGAGGCGATTGGTGCGCAGATCATCCTCGGCAACACCTTCCACCTTTGGTTGCGGCCTGGCACCGAGGTGATCAAGAAGCACGGCGACCTGCATGACTTTATGCAATGGCAGGGGCCGATCCTCACCGACTCTGGCGGCTTCCAGGTGTTCAGCCTGGGTGCGATGCGCAAGATCAAGGAAGAGGGGGTGTACTTCGCTTCACCGGTGGACGGCGCCAAGGTGTTTATGGGGCCGGAAGAGTCGATGCAGGTGCAGTGCGACCTGGGCTCCGACATTGTGATGATTTTCGACGAGTGCACGCCGTATCCGGCCGAGTTCGATGTGGCCAAGCGCTCGATGGAGTTGTCGCTGCGCTGGGCCAAACGCTCGAAAGAGGCGCATGGCGAGAGCACGGCGGCGTTGTTCGGCATCGTTCAGGGAGGCATGCACGAGGAGTTGCGCAAAGTCTCGCTGGATGGTCTGGAGCAGATCGGCTTTGACGGTTACGCCATTGGCGGTCTGTCGGTCGGCGAGCCGAAAGAGGAAATGATCAAGGTGCTGGATTACCTGCCGCCGCAGTTGCCAGCCGATAAGCCGCGCTACCTGATGGGCGTCGGCAAACCAGAGGATCTGGTTGAAGGTGTGCGCCGTGGCGTGGATATGTTCGACTGCGTAATGCCGACCCGTAACGCACGCAACGGCCACCTGTTTGTCGATACCGGTGTGCTGAAGATCCGCAATGCTTTCCATAAGCATGACGAGTCGCCGCTGGATCCGACCTGCGACTGTTACACCTGCAAACATTTCTCCCGCGCCTATCTGCATCATCTGGATAAATGCGGCGAAATGCTGGGTAGCATGCTCAATACAATCCACAACTTACGGCATTATCAGGTGCTTATGGCTGGTTTGCGTGAGGCTATTCAACAGGGTACATTGGCCGCCTTTGTCGATGCCTTCTATGCCAAGCGCGGGCTGCCAACGCCGCCTCTGGATTGATTCCCAACTTTTTAAAGACCCTTGCAACAGGAGTGTTACATGAGCTTTTTTATCCCCGCTGCTTTCGCTGAAGGCGCCGCACCGGCTGCCGGTCCTGCTGGTAGTGGTTTTGAGTGGGTGTTTCTGGTTGGCTTTCTGGTCATCTTCTATCTGATGATCTGGCGTCCGCAGGCCAAACGTGCCAAGGAGCACAAGAACCTGATCGGTGGCCTGCAGAAGGGTGATGAAGTGGTAACCAGCGGCGGTATCGCTGGCAAGGTGTCGAAGGTTTCCGATGACTTCGTGGTTATCGAAGTGTCCGACACCGTCGAGCTGAAGATTCAGAAAGTGGCGATTGCCGCTTCGCTGCCCAAGGGCACGCTGAAAGCGATCTAAGCAACACACCTTTACCATTCGACGGGGCGCTTCATGCGCCCCGCGTCATAACGGGCGGCGTCATGCTCAACAAATTCCCTGTCTGGAAATACCTGCTGACTCTGGCTGTGCTGGCAATCGGCGCTCTTTATTCTCTGCCCAATCTGTACCCGGATGATCCGGCGATCCAGATCAGTGGCAGCAGCTCCGCCATGCGCGTCGAGCAGGCTGACCTGGATCGCGCCAGTCGTACTCTGGAAGCGGCCGGTATCAGCGTAAAAGCCGTCAGCCTGGCCAATCAGGGGCGTGCCGGCTTGCTGCGTTTGAACCATGCTGAAGACCAGCTGCCGGCCAAAGAGCTGGTGCGCAAAGCATTGAGCGATGAATTCGTAGTAGCCCTCAACCTGGCGCAAACCACACCAGACTGGCTGCGTAACCTGGGCGGCAGCCCGATGAAGCTGGGCCTGGACTTGTCTGGTGGTGTGCACTTCCTGATGGAAGTGGACATGGACAAGGCCCTGGATGCGCGTCGCAAGGTTTACGAGGGCGAGGTCAAGAGCCTGCTGCGCAAAGAGCGCGTGCGTTATCGCAGTCTGCCTGAGCTCAATGGTGCTATTCAGCTGGGTTTTGCCGATGAGGCAACGCTGGAGAAGGCTCAGCAGCTGATTCGCAAAGACTTCAACGATTTTGATATGACCACCGTGCAGCGCAGTGAGCAGCAGGTACTGCGTCTGGCGCTGACTCAGGCCAAGCTGGTTGAGATTCGTGAGTACTCGATCAAGCAGAACTTGACCACCGTGCGTAACCGGGTCAACGAGCTGGGTGTGGCTGAGCCGCTGGTTCAGCGTCAGGGTGCCAACCGTATCGTGGTTGAGCTGCCAGGCGTGCAGGACACCGCAGAAGCCAAGCGTATTCTCGGCAAGACCGCCAACCTGGAATTCCGTCTGGCTGCTGAGCCGGACGCTGCCAGGGCTGCGACCGAGAGTTTCGAGTTCCGCCAGGAAGGTCGTCCGCCAGCGCAGTTGGAGCGTGATCTGATCATCACCGGTGACCAGGTCACCGATGCTCAGGCCAGTTTCGATGAGAACGGCAGTCCGCAGGTCAATATCCGCCTGGATGGCCGTGGCGGCGATCTGATGAACCGCGCGACCCGTAACAACGTTGGTCGCAGCATGGCGGTGATCTTTATTGAGCAGAAGCCGGTAACCCGCTACGTGCGCCAGGTGGTTGATGGTGTCGAGAAAGAGGTCGAGCTGCAGACCTTCGTCGAAGAGAAGAAGATCATCAGCCTGGCCACTATTCAGTCGCCACTGGGCAGTCAGTTCCGCATCACCGGCCTGGATGGTCAGGGTGAGTCGTCCGAATTGGCTCTGCTGCTGCGCGCTGGTGGTCTGGCAGCGCCGATGTACTTCGCCGAAGAGCGCACCATCGGTCCAAGTCTGGGTGCTGACAACATTGCCAAGGGCGTCAATGCGTCGCTGTGGGCGATGCTGTTTGTGTCGCTGTTTATTATCGCTATCTACCGCTTCTTCGGTGTGCTGGCGACCGTTGCTCTGGGTCTGAACATGGTGCTGCTGCTGGCACTGATGTCGCTGCTCAGTGCCACCCTGACCTTGCCAGGTATCGCCGGTATCGTGCTGACCATGGGTATGGCGGTGGACGCCAACGTGCTGATTTTCTCGCGTATTCGCGAAGAGATTGCCAATGGCATGTCGATCCAGCGGGCCATCCATGAGGGTTTTGATCGGGCCTACTCGGCGATTGTTGATGCCAACCTGACCACGCTGCTGGTCGGTGGCATCCTGTTCGCCATGGGCACCGGGCCGGTCAAGGGCTTCGCCGTGACGCTGTCGCTGGGTATTCTCACCTCGATGTTTACCGCCATTCTGGTGACGCGCTGCATGGTCAACCTGACGTGCGGCGGGCGTGACTTCAAGAAGTTGTGGATTTAAGGGGCTGTGATGAATCGTACGATCAACTTCATGGGGGTGCGCAATATTGCGTTCGCCTTCACCCTGGTGCTGACGTTGCTGGCACTGGTTAGCCTGTTTACCAAGGGGCTGAATCTGGGTCTGGATTTTACTGGCGGTACGCAGATCGAGCTGAGCTATGAGCAGCCTGCAGATCTCGGCAACATCCGTGAGCAGTTGGCCGGCGCTGGTTATGCCGACGCCGTGGTGCAGAGCTTTGGTGCTACCACCGATGTGGTGGTGCGCATGCAGGGTAATGACCCGGAATTGGGTAATAAAGTGGCCGCGGCGCTGCGTCAGGCTGGCGAGCAGCTTGAAGTGAAAAAGGTCGAATTCGTCGGCCCGCAGGTAGGTGAAGAGCTGCGCGATCAGGGCGGGCTGGGTCTGTTGCTGGCGCTGGCTGGGGTGATGCTTTACCTGGCCTTCCGCTTTCAGTGGAAGTTCGGCGCGGGGGCGATTGTTTCGCTGATCCACGACGTGATTGTCACGCTCGGTGTCCTGTCGTTCTTCCAGATCACTTTCGACCTGACCGTGCTGGCGGCGCTGCTGGCGATCATCGGCTACTCGCTGAACGATACCATCGTGGTATTCGATCGGGTGCGGGAGAACTTCCGCGTGCTGCGCAAGGCGACGTTGATCGAGAACATCAACATCTCCACCACTCAGACCCTGCTGCGTACTCTGGCAACGTCCATTTCTACCTTGATGGCGATTGCCGCGCTGCTGCTGTTTGCGGGTGACAACCTATTTGCCTTCTCGGTCGCGCTGTTTGTCGGTGTGAGCGCGGGTACTTACTCGTCGGTCTATATCGCCAACGTGGTGCTGGTGTGGCTCGATCTGACGGTCGATGACCTGATTCCGCCAGTGGTGGAAGAAGAGCTCGATGAGCGCCCCTGAATCTGTGCGTCTTGTCGCAAACAGCTGAATGAACCGGGCCGGTGTTGAACTTGCCCGGTTTTTTTATGCTCCAAGGCTGGGTGTAAGGTGCGTTAAGCGCCAAGCGGCGGCTTCAAGGAGGTATGTATGAATAAGTCAATGTTGATGGGCGCGGTACTGGGTGCGGTGGGTGTGACGGCAGGCGGGGCGGTGGCCACTTACAGCATCGTCAGTGCGCCGGAATATGCTGAAGTGCTCGCAGTTAAGCTGGTCAAGGAAACCATCAAACCCCCGCGTGAGGTCTGCAAGGATGTGGCGGTCACCCGCCAGGCGCCGGTTAAGGATGAGCACCAGATAGCCGGTACCGCGATTGGTGCGGTGGTGGGTGGTTTGCTGGGTAATCAGGTGGGTGGCGGCAACGGTAAGAAGCTGGCGACAGTCGCCGGTGCGGTTGGCGGCGGTTATGCCGGCAACAAGGCGCAAGAGCATTTGCAGGGTCGTGATACCTATACCACTACCGAAACCCGTTGCAGCACGGTAACTGATACCAGTGAGAAGCTGGTGGGCTATGACGTCAAATATGAGCTGGATGGCAAAGTGAGTCAGGTGCGTATGGCCAGTGATCCGGGCCGGCAGATTCCGGTCAAGGACGGTCAGCTGGTGTTGGTCGATCAGGCCAACTGATCGAAAGATTTCAGTGGATACAAAAAAGCGCCCCGTGGGGCGCTTTTTTATTGCGGCTTGATCAGCGCTTCAGGGAGGCTGACAGGTGCGGCTGAATGGCCGTGAGCACGGCTTTGAAGCACTTGGTGTTGCCGGCAACGATCTGGCCCTTTTCCAGGAAGTCGTGGCCGCCGCTGAAGTCGCTGACCAGGCCGCCTGCTTCTTGGATCAGCAGTGCACCGGCGGCCATGTCCCACTCGGACAGGCCGAATTCCCAGAAGGCATCAAAGCGGCCGGCTGCTACATAGGCCAGGTCCAGGCTCGCTGCGCCTGCGCGGCGTACGCCAGCAGTTTGGCCGACCAGGCTGCGGAACATGCCGATGTAGTTTTCCAGGTTTTCCATCTGGCTGTCGCGGAACGGGAAGCCGGTTCCGAGCAGCGCGCCTTCCAGGCTCTTGCGATTGCCGACGCGCAGGCGGCGGCCGTTAAGGGCAGCGCCACGGCCGCGGCTGGCAGTGAATTCTTCCTGGCGTACCGGGTCGATAATTACGGCGTGCTCAAGGCGGCCACGGTATTTGCAGGCGATGCTGACGGCGTAATGCGGGATGCCGCGGATGAAGTTGGTGGTGCCGTCCAGTGGATCGATGATCCACAGGTAATCGGCGCCGTCGCCGCTGCCTTCGCTCAGGCCGCTTTCCTCGCCGAGGATGCCGTGGTTCGGGAAAGCTTTGCGCAGGGCCTGAATGATCAGCTGCTCGGCAGAGCGATCAATTTCAGTCACATAGTCCTTGGCTTCTTTCTCGTCGACCGAGATGACGTCCAAGCGTTCGGTCGAGCGGAAGATCATTTCGCCGGCGCTACGGGCTGCGCGCAGCGCGATATTCAGCATGGGCTGCATGGATGTTCACCTGGGTCGTTAAAGAAAGCCGGCCATTCTAGCAGAAAAGCCCGGCGGTTGAAGTGCAACCTGCGCCTTGCGTGGCGCAAGGCGGGTGGCTTCTGTAAGATTTGCCCCTCTAAGCCTTGTCTGTGAGCGTTTGCGTTGCTGGAAAATATTCGCGTTGTGTTGGTCGGTACCAGTCATCCGGGCAATATCGGTGGCGCGGCGCGGGCCATGAAAAACATGGGGTTGTCGCAGTTGGTGCTGGTTGATCCGCGGGATTTTCCGAGCGAAGACGCGGTGGCCAGGGCCTCTGGTGCTACTGATATTCTCGATGCGGCGCAGGTGGTGGCCACGCTTGAGGAGGCGCTGGTCGGTTGTCGTCTGGTAATGGGCACCAGTGCGCGGGATCGGCATATTCCCTGGCCGATGCTCGAGCCGCGTGAGTGTGGTGTGGCGGCGTGTGAGCAGGCGCAGCAAGGTGCGCAGGTTGCCTTGGTGTTTGGGCGCGAGTATGCCGGCCTGACCAATGAGGAGCTGCAGCGCTGTCACTATCATGTGCATATTCCCTCCGATCCGGCGTTCAGCTCGTTGAATCTGGCAGCGGCGGTGCAGGTGCTGGCTTACGAAGTGCGTATGGTCTGGCTGGCAACTGAGGGGCGGCCGGTCAAGCAGTCTGCGGTCGTCGGTCCGGATGAAGAGCCGGTTGCTGCGGATGAGTTGGAATCGTTTTATCGTCACCTTGAGCAGGCGCTGGTTGAGATCAGGTTTCTTGATCCTGCCAAGCCGCGGCATCTGATGAGTCGCCTGCGTCGCTTGTATGGGCGTAGCGCAGTGAGCAAGCTGGAAATGAATATCTTGCGCGGTATCTTGACGGAAACCATCAAGGCGGCGCGTGGCGAGCACCCTAGGCAGGAGAAGGCAGATGTTTGAGCGCATGCAAGAGGATATCCAGAGCGTATTTCATCGCGACCCGGCGGCGCGTAATGCCTTTGAGGTGGTCACTTGCTATCCGGGGTTGCATGCGGTCTGGCTGCATCGCGTGGCGCATGCGCTGTGGGGTGGTGGCTGGAAGTGGCTGGCGCGCGTGGTGTCGAACTTTGGGCGCTGGATGACCGGCATCGAAATCCATCCGGGCGCGAAGATCGGTCGGCGCTTCTTTATCGACCACGGTATGGGCATCGTCATCGGTGAAACCGCCGAGATCGGCAATGACGTCACCCTTTATCAGGGTGTGACTCTGGGTGGCACCAGCTGGAACAAGGGCAAGCGCCATCCAACACTGGAAGATGGTGTGGTGGTGGGTGCTGGGGCCAAGGTGTTGGGGCCGTTCACGGTCGGCGCAGGCGCGAAGATCGGCTCCAATGCTGTGGTGACCAAAGAAGTGCCGGCGGGTGCTACTGCGGTCGGCATTCCTGGGCGGATCATTGTCAAAACCGACGATGAGCAGGAGGCCAAACGTCAGGCGATTGCCGAGAAACTTGGTTTCGATGCCTATGGTGTGAGTCAGGACATGCCGGACCCGGTGGCGCGTGCCATTGGTCAGCTGCTTGATCACCTGCATGCGGTGGATGGGCGCCTGGAAGGCATGTGCGGCGCGCTCAAGTCCTTGGGCAGTGACTACTGCGCCAAGGATTTGCCGCAGCTGCGTGACGAGGACTTCGCTGGCGTGGTCAAAGACGCAGACAAGCCTGCGGCTTGATGGTGCGGGGGCGCGCATTTTGCTATGCTGCGCGCCCTCCGGCCTGGCTAATCCCGACTAAGGCACTAGGTCTTGTAGTTGACTTAAATGCTCGGGAATTGCATACTCTCGGCATATTGCGATCACGCGGTAAACCCTTATGCGATTAACCACCAAAGGCCGTTACGCCGTCACCGCCATGCTTGATCTGGCGTTGCACGCTCAGCGTGGGCCGGTGTCTTTGGCTGATATCTCCGGGCGGCAGGGTATTTCCCTTTCCTACCTGGAGCAGCTATTTGCCAAGTTGCGTCGTGGCAACCTGGTGTCCAGCGTGCGTGGGCCTGGCGGCGGTTACCAGCTGTCGCGTGATATGCAGGGCATTCAGGTGGCTGAGGTGATCGATGCGGTCAATGAGTCGGTCGATGCTACTCGCTGCCAGGGGCAGGGCGATTGCCATGCAGGTGATACCTGCCTGACCCACCACTTGTGGTGTGACCTCAGCCAGCAGATACACGAATTTCTAAGTGGCATCAGTCTCGCTGACTTGGTGACCCGTCGTGAAGTGCAGGAAGTTGCCCAGCGCCAGGATCAGCGCCGCTGCAATGGCAGGGCGCCGTACCTGGATAAGATCGAAACGTCCGCCGTCGATTGAGCGCAAGGCGCTGGCTAGCTGGCCTGATACCTGATTAGGAGAAAGTTGATGAAGTTGCCGATTTACCTCGATTATTCCGCCACCACGCCGGTTGATCCGCGTGTTGCGCAAAAAATGAGCGAATGCCTGCTGGTCGACGGTAACTTCGGCAACCCGGCGTCACGCTCCCACGTGTTTGGCTGGAAGGCCGAAGAAGCCGTTGAGAATGCTCGCCGCCAAGTGGCTGAGCTGGTCAATGCCGACCCGCGTGAGATTGTCTGGACCTCCGGTGCGACCGAGTCCAACAATCTGGCAATCAAAGGCATCGCCGACTTCTACAAGAGCAAGGGCAAGCACCTGATCACCTCGAAGATCGAGCACAAAGCCGTGCTGGATACCATGCGCCAGCTTGAGCGCGAAGGCTTCGAAGTGACCTATATCGAGCCTGGTGAAGATGGCTTGATTACCCCGGCCATGATTGAGGCGGTGCTGCGTGAGGACACCATCCTGGTGTCGGTCATGCACGTGAACAATGAAATCGGCACCATCAACGACATCGCGGCAATCGGCGAGCTGACCCGCTCGCGCGGCGTGTTCCTGCATGTTGATGCGGCGCAGTCCGCCGGCAAAGTGGCGATCGATCTGGAGTCGCTCAAGGTCGATCTGATGTCCTTCTCCGCACACAAAACCTATGGCCCGAAAGGTGTTGGTGCGCTGTTTGTGCGTCGCAAGCCGCGTGTGCGTCTGGAAGCCCAGATCCATGGTGGTGGCCATGAGCGCGGTATGCGTTCCGGGACCCTGGCGACTCACCAGTGCGTCGGTATGGGTGAAGCGTTCCGTATTGCCAAGGAAGAAATGGCCCAGGAAAACCAGCGCATCCTGGCCTTGCGTGAGCGTTTCTTCAAGCAGGTCGATGGCCTGGAAGAGCTGTACATCAATGGCAGCATGACCGCTCGTGTACCGCACAACCTTAATCTCAGCTTCAACTACGTTGAGGGCGAGTCGCTGATCATGGCGCTCAAGGACCTGGCGGTTTCGTCCGGTTCGGCCTGCACCTCGGCTTCGCTAGAGCCGTCCTACGTATTGCGCGCCCTGGGTCGCAATGACGAGCTGGCACACAGTTCCATCCGTTTTACCTTCGGCCGTTTCACCACTGATGAAGAGGTCGATTACGCCGCGCAGAAGGTTTGCGAGGCGGTCACCAAGCTGCGCGAATTGTCGCCGCTGTGGGATATGTACAAAGACGGTGTCGACATCTCCAAGATCGAGTGGGCGGCGCACTAAGTAGTCGCCGAGCAAGAGCGACTCTCTGATGAGGAAGGAATACCAGCATGGCTTACAGTGAAAAGGTCATTGATCATTACGAAAACCCGCGCAACGTCGGCAAGATGGATGCGGAAGACCCGGACGTTGGTACCGGCATGGTCGGCGCACCGGCTTGCGGCGATGTGATGCGCCTGCAGATCAAGGTCAACGAGCAGGGCGTGATTGAAGATGCCAAGTTCAAGACCTACGGCTGCGGTTCGGCAATCGCCTCGAGTTCCCTTGCTACTGAGTGGATGAAGGGTAAGACCCTGGATGAAGCCGAAACCATCAAGAACACCCAGCTGGCCGAGGAGTTGGCTCTGCCACCGGTGAAAATTCACTGCTCGGTACTCGCCGAAGACGCCATCAAGGCCGCTGTGCGCGATTACAAGCAGAAGAAAGGCTTGCTTTAAGGAGGTTGTCGATGGCTATCAGCATGACCGAAGCTGCCGCTCAGCACGTGCGTCGCTCTCTTGAGGGGCGCGGCAAGGGCGAAGGTATTCGTCTGGGTGTGCGCACCACGGGCTGCTCCGGCTTGGCCTATGTGCTGGAGTTCGTCGATGAGGCTGCCAGCGAAGATCAGGTGTTCGAGAACCATGGCGTCAAGGTGATCATTGATCCCAAGAGCTTGGTCTACCTCGATGGCACCGAGCTCGACTTCGTCAAAGAAGGGTTGAACGAAGGCTTCAAGTTCAACAACCCGAACGTGCGCGGCGAATGTGGCTGCGGCGAAAGCTTCAATATCTGAGGCGCGTGTGGGCAGTCCTTGTCACTTTGCTTTGTTTGACCTGCAGCCAGGCTTCCGCCTGGATCTTGATCAGCTAGCCGTGCGTTATCGCGAGCTGGCGCGCAATGTCCATCCGGACCGCTTTGCTGATGCTTCCGAGCGCGAGCAGCGCCTGGCTTTGGAGCGGTCCGCTAGCCTCAATGAGGCTTACAGCACACTCAAGAGCGCGTCGCGGCGAGCGCGTTATCTGCTGGAACTGCGCGGCCCTGAGCTACCGCTTGAGGTGGCGGTGCAGGATCCGGATTTCCTGCTACAGCAGATGCAGCTGCGCGAAGAGCTGGAGGATCTGTACGACAGTGTCGACCTGGCTGGTGTGGCGCAGTTCAAGCGGCGTTTGAAAGTGGCTCAGGATGAGCTCAACGACAGTTTTGCCGTTTGTTGGGATGATGCCTCGCGGCGCGAAGAGGCCGAGCGCCTGATGCGTCGCATGCAGTTTCTCGACAAGCTCTCTCACGAGGTTCGCCAGCTGGAAGAGCGCCTCGACGATTAACGCTGGGGTGCCTGCATGGCGCTCCTGATACCTAAGCACTGATTAATCATGGCCTTACTGCAGATCGCTGAGCCCGGACAAAGCCCCCAGCCACACCAGCGTCGACTGGCGGTGGGGATTGATCTGGGTACTACCAATTCGCTGGTCGCTGCCGTGCGTAGCGGTCTTTCCGAGCCGCTGGCCGATGCTGTCGGGCAGGTCATTCTGCCGTCCGCCGTGCGCTATCACGCTGACCGGGTTGAAGTGGGCGAAGTTGCCAAAGCGGCAGCGTCGGGCGATCCATTGAATACTGTGCTGTCGGTCAAGCGTCTGATGGGGCGCGGCCTGGCGGACGTGAAGCAGCTCGGGGAGCAGCTGCCGTATCGCTTTGTCGGCGGTGAGTCGCATATGCCGTTTATCGAGACCGTGCAGGGGCCGAAAAGCCCGGTTGAAGTCTCGGCGGATATTCTCAAGGTGCTGCGTCAGCGCGCTGAAGCGACCCTCGGTGGTGAGCTGGTGGGGGCGGTGATCACAGTGCCAGCCTATTTCGATGATTCGCAGCGACAGGCCACCAAGGACGCCGCGCGTCTGGCCGGGCTGAATGTGCTTCGCTTGCTCAACGAGCCGACTGCTGCAGCTGTCGCCTATGGCCTGGATCAGCATGCCGAGGGTGTGGTTGCTATTTATGATCTGGGTGGCGGTACCTTCGATATTTCCGTACTGCGCCTGACTGGCGGTGTCTTTGAAGTGCTGGCGACCGGCGGCGACAGCGCTCTGGGCGGTGATGACTTCGACCACGCCATTGCCGGCTGGATAGTTGAGCAGGCTGGGATTTCCTCTGATCTCGATCCGACACAGCAGCGCCTGTTGCTGGAGGCCGCGTGTGCCGCTAAAGAGGCGCTGACCGACAGCGCTTCGGCAAGTCTCAGCTATGCCAGCTGGGCAGGGCAGTTGAGTCGTGAGCAGTTCGATGCGCTGATCGAGCCCATGCTGGCGCGCAGCCTCAAGGCCTGTCGCCGTGCGGTGCGTGATGCCGGTATTGAGCTGGCTGAAGTTGAAGCCGTGGTTATGGTTGGTGGTTCTACCCGTGTGCCGCGTGTGCGCCAGGCGGTTGCCGAATTGTTTGCTCGTGAGCCGCTGACCTATATAGATCCCGATCAGGTGGTCGCTATTGGGGCGGCGATTCAGGCCGATGCTCTGGCCGGTAACAAGCGCGGCGATGGCGAGGAGTTGCTGCTGCTGGATGTGATTCCGCTGTCGCTCGGTCTGGAAACCATGGGCGGTCTGATGGAGAAGGTGATTCCGCGCAATACCACGGTCCCGGTTGCTCGTGCTCAGGACTTCACCACTTATAAAGATGGCCAGGCGGCCATGATGGTTCATGTTCTGCAGGGTGAGCGTGAGCTGATCAGTGATTGCCGCTCGCTGGCACGCTTCGAATTGCGTGGCATTCCACCGATGGTGGCGGGTGCGGCGAAGATTCGCGTGACCTTCCAGGTTGATGCTGACGGTCTGCTTAGCGTCGCTGCGCGTGAGCTGGCTTCGGGGGTCGAGGCGAGTATCCAAGTCAAGCCGTCCTATGGGCTGACGGATGGCGAAATCGCCCGCATGCTGCAGGATTCCTTCAAGAACGCTGGCGATGACAAAGTTGCCCGCGTACTGCGCGAGCAGCAGGTCGATGCCCGGCGTCTGCTGGAAGCTGTTGAGGCCGCGTTGCTGGCTGATGGCGAGCGCTTGCTGGATGCCGATGAGCGCCTGGCGATCGATGCACAGATAGACCAGTTGCGTGACTTGATGACCGGCACTGATGGCTTGGCGATCGAGCAGCAAACCAAACGTTTGACCCAGGTGACTGACGCTTTTGCCGCGCGTCGTCTGGATGCCACGGTCAAGGCCGCACTGGCGGGCCGTAGTCTTGATGAGATTGAGGAATAAGCATGCCGCAGATCATTTTTCTGCCTCACGCGGTGCTGTGTCCGGAAGGGCTGGTGGTCGACGTCGCGCCAGGCACGTCGGTGCTTGAAGTGGCGCACGAGCACCATATCGAGATCGAAAGCGCCTGTGGCGGTGTATGCGCCTGCACGACCTGTCACTGCATCATTCGTGAAGGTTTTGATTCGCTGGCTGAGGCCGATGAGCTGGAAGAGGACATGCTCGACAAGGCTTGGGGGCTTGAGGCTCAGTCGCGGTTGTCCTGTCAGGCGGTTGTCGGTGATGAAGACCTGACTGTGGAAATACCCAGGTACTCGCTCAACCACGCCGCCGAAGCGCCGCACTGATTCAAGGAGTTGTTATGAGTCTGAAGTGGGTTGATGTTCTGGAAATCGCCATTCAGTTGGCGGAATCAAAGCCTGAGGTAGACCCTCGTTACGTAAAGTTTGTCGATCTGCATAAGTGGATTCTGGCGTTGCCGGAGTTCAGCGATGATCCTCAGCGCGGCGGCGAGAAGGTGCTTGAAGCCATTCAGGCAGCCTGGATCGACGAGGCGGATTAACTGGCCTTTTGGCCTGGCCTACGCATTTAACCGGAACCCGCGTATAATTCGCGGGTTTAATTTTTCGCTTTAATCATTGTTTCTGGAGTTTCACATGGCTGTTCAACGCACTTTCTCCATCATCAAGCCTGATGCCGTTGCTAAAAACGTTGTTGGCGAGATCACCACTCGTTTCGAAAAGGCCGGCCTGCGTGTCGTTGCTTCGAAAATGGTTCAACTGTCCGAGCGCGAAGCTGCTGGCTTCTACGCTGAGCATAGCGAGCGCGGCTTCTTCAAGGACCTGGTTGCTTTCATGACCTCCGGTCCGGTTATCGTTCAGGTTCTGGAAGGCGAAAACGCTGTTCTGGCTAACCGCGAGCTGATGGGCGCTACCAATCCTAAAGAAGCAGCTGCCGGCACCATTCGTGCTGATTTCGCCGTTTCCATCGACGAAAACGCTGTTCACGGTTCCGACTCGGAAGCTTCCGCTGCCCGCGAAATCGCTTACTTCTTCGCTGCCACCGAAGTTTGCGCACGTATTCGCTAAGCGAATCGGGTGAGGGTGAAGCCATGACTGAAGCTACCGGTAAAATCAATCTGCTGGGTCTGACCTTGGCAGAAATGGAGCAATTCTTCGAAAGCATCGGGGAAAAGCGTTTCCGTGCCGGGCAGATGATGAAATGGATTCACCACTTTGGCATCGATGATTTTGATGCCATGAGTAACGTCAGCAAGGTCTTGCGCGAAAAGCTCAAGGCCTGTGCTGAAATCCGCGGCCCGGAAGTGGTCAGCGAAGATATTTCTACTGATGGCACGCGCAAGTGGGTTGTGCGAGTGGCGTCAGGCAGTTGCGTAGAAACCGTGTATATCCCCCAGGGCACGCGAGGCACCTTGTGTGTGTCGTCGCAGGCCGGCTGTGCACTGGATTGCAGTTTCTGCTCGACTGGCAAGCAAGGTTTTAACAGCGATCTGAGCGCCGCCGAAGTGATCGGCCAGGTGTGGATCGCCAACAAGTCGTTCGGCAGCGTGCCGGCGAAGATCGACCGTGCTATCACCAACGTAGTGATGATGGGTATGGGTGAGCCGCTACTGAACTTCGACAACGTCGTCGCCGCCATGAAAATCATGATGGACGACCTCGGTTATGGCATTTCCAAACGCAAGGTGACGCTGTCAACCTCGGGCGTAGTGCCGATGATCGACAAACTCGGCGAAGTGATCGATGTGTCTCTGGCGCTGTCACTGCATGCGCCAAACGATGCACTGCGCAATCAGCTTGTGCCGATCAACAAGAAGTACCCGCTGGAAATGCTGCTGGCGGCGTGCAAGCGTTATGTCTCGCGCCTCGGCGAGAAACGCGTGCTGACAATCGAGTACACCCTGCTCAAGGATGTAAACGATAAGACCGAGCACGCTGAGGAGATGATCGCACTTCTTAAAGATGTGCCTTGCAAGATCAACCTGATTCCGTTTAATCCCTTCCCCCACTCCGGCTACGAGCGACCGAGCAACAATGCCATTCGCCGTTTCCAGGACCTGCTGCACAAAGCCGGGCACAATGTAACCGTGCGCACCACCCGTGGTGAGGACATTGATGCGGCTTGTGGCCAGTTGGTTGGCCAGGTTATGGACCGCACCCGCCGTAGTGAACGCTATATTGCTGTGCGTGAATTGAGTAGCGAGGCCGAAGTGCCGAGTTCCGCCGCCAATCGAACCTGAGGGGAGGACACCCATGACCTTGCGTCCCGCTTTATTGCTGTTGGCCGCCAGTCTGTTAGCCGGCTGCGTTACAACCGGTAATGTTGATCCGATGAAAACCGGAAAGGGCCGCGACGAAGCGCGCGATGCTTATGTCCAGCTGGGTATTGGCTATCTGCAGCAAGGCGAAACCGAGCGCGCCAAAATACCGTTGAAAAAAGCTCTGGAACTCGACTCTTCAGACGCTGATGCGCATGCGGCTTTGGCCTTGGTGTTCCAGATTGAAATGGAACCCAAGCTGGCTGACGATCACTACCGCAAAGCTCTATCGCAACGCAGTGACGATGCTCGTTTGTTGAATAACTACGGCAGTTTTCTGTTCGAACAGCAGCGTTATCCGGAAGCGCTCAAGCACTATACCCAGGCTGCTCAGGACACTCTTTACCCGGAGCGTTCACGGGTGTTTGAAAACCTCGGATTGACCTCATTGCAACTCAAGCAACGTGAGCAGGCTAAGGCCTACTTTGAGCGTTCGCTACGGTTGAATAGTCGGCGGCCTCGCGCCTTGATTGAAATGGCACAGCTGTCCTATGAGGATAAGCAGTACGTTCCCGCACGCGGCTATTACGAAAGTTATATGGCGTTGGCCCAGCCAGATGCTCGCAGCCTGCTCTTGGGGGTGCGTTTGGCGAAGATTTTCGAGGAGCGCGACAATGCCGCGAGCCTTGGCTTGCAGTTGAAGCGACTTTATCCGGGCACGCCGGAATATCAGCAATACCTGTCGGAGCAATGATGAAAGCGGCGCATCCAGAAATGCTAGCAGTTCCCCGCATTAATCCGGGTGAGACTTTGCGCAAGGCTCGTGAGAGCCGCGGTTGGACCATTGCCGAGGTTGCTGCGCAGTTAAATCTGACCCCGCAGCGTTTGAGTCAGGTTGAGCAAGGTGCTTTCGACAAGCTGTCTGAGCACACCTTTGCCCGAGGCTATGTACGGGCGTACGCCAAGTTGCTGGAGGTTGATCAGAACCGCCTGGTGCTGGAGTTTGATCAGTTCACTGGCAGCGATGCTGCCGGCAGCAGCGTGCATAGCCTGGGGCGTATCGAGGAGCCTGTGAGCTACTCGCAGCGCATTTTGCGCATGGTCAGTTTTGTTCTGTTGCTGGCCCTGGCCGGCCTGAGCTTCTTCTGGTGGCAGGAGCAGGCCGAGCGTCGTGCCGAAGATCTGGCTTCAACCAGCCTTGAGCACGTCGAGGTGGACGGCGCTGACGGCACTACGCAGATCCATCCGCTCGATGAGCCGGAAGATCAGGCGGTGGAAGCTGCCCAGTTGGATGCGGAAGCCGCGTTGCCGCTGCTGTCTGAGGGGGCTGCGGCTGTTCCAAATGCTGCCGCTAGCGAGGTCACAGCCTTGGCCTCGCAATCTGAGCTGCCATCAGCACTTGGCGCAACTGCCAGTGCACCGGTTGCGGCCGCCGTGCCGGTCACTGTTGAGCCCGCTGCTGCCGAGGCCGTCCCTGCTATACCAGCTGAGAGTGCGCCGGTACAAGCTGCCGCAGGCGAAGCTGTTGTCAGCCTCAATTTCACTGCCGATTGCTGGACACAACTGACCGATGCCAATGGCAAGGTGTTGTTCAGCGCTCTCAAGCGTAAAGGCGATAGCCTGCAACTGGTCGGTAAGGGTCCGCTGGAGCTGCGTCTGGGTTATGCCCGTGGCGTGCAGGTCAGCCTGAATGGCAATCCAGTCGATGTTGCGCCCTTTATTTCCGGTGAGACCGCACGTCTGAAGTTGGGTGGGCAGTAACATGCATTGCGAATCACCGATCAAGCGCCGTATTTCACGCAAAATCTGGGTTGGCTCCGTGCCGGTGGGGGGGGATGCTCCCATTGCCGTGCAGAGCATGACCAACAGCGATACCAATGATGTAGCTGCCACCGTGGCGCAGATTCGTCGCCTGGAAGATGCCGGCGCCGATATCGTGCGGGTTTCCGTGCCGGATATGGATGCAGCCGAAGCCTTCGGCAAGATCAAACAGCAGGTGCGTGTGCCGCTGGTGGCCGATATTCACTTTGACTACCAGATTGCCTTGCGCGTAGCCGAGCTTGGCGTCGACTGCCTGCGTATCAACCCAGGCAATATTGGTCGCGAAGACCGTGTGCGCGCGGTGGTTGAAGCTGCGCGTGACAAAGGTATTCCGATTCGTATCGGGGTAAATGCCGGTTCGCTGGAAAAGGATTTGCAGAAGAAATATGGCGAGCCGACCCCGGCGGCGCTAGTCGAATCCGCGCTACGACACGTTGAGCACCTGGATCGTCTGAATTTCCCAGACTTCAAAGTTAGCGTAAAAGCCTCCGACGTGTTTATGGCCGTCGAAGCCTATCGTCTGCTTGCCAAGCAGATCGAGCAGCCACTGCACCTAGGTATTACCGAGGCGGGTGGCCTGCGTTCGGGTACTGTGAAATCGGCAGTCGGGCTGGGCATGCTGCTGGCTGAAGGCATTGGCGACACCATTCGCATCTCCCTTGCCGCTGACCCGGTGGAAGAGATCAAGGTCGGTTTCGATATCCTCAAATCCCTGCGCTTGCGTTCGCGTGGTATCAACTTTATTGCATGTCCGAGCTGCTCGCGGCAGAACTTCGATGTGGTGAAAACCATGAACGAGCTGGAACAGCGTGTCGAAGACCTGTTGGTGCCTCTGGATGTAGCGGTGATCGGCTGCGTGGTCAACGGCCCTGGCGAAGCCAAAGAGGCCCATATCGGCCTGACTGGTGGTTCGCCCAACCTGATCTATATCGATGGCAAGCCGGCGCTCAAGCTGGGCAATGACAACCTGGTCGATGAGTTGGAAAAGCTGATCCGCCAGAAAGCGGCTGACAAGGTCGCTGCTGACGCCGCTCTGATTGCGCGCAGCTAATACTGTTAAGGAATTGAATTGAGCAAGTCCCTGCAAGCCATTCGTGGCATGAACGATATCCTGCCCGAGCAGACTCCGCTTTGGCGTTATTTTGAAGGTACCGTCGCCAGTCTGTTGGACGGTTACGGCTATCGGCAGATTCGTATGCCGATTGTCGAGTTCACCGAGCTGTTCAAGCGCTCTATTGGTGAAGTCACCGATATCGTTGAAAAAGAGATGTACACCTTCGACGACCGCAACGGCGACTCCCTGACCCTGCGTCCTGAAGGGACTGCCGCCTGCGTGCGCGCTGTGCTTGAGCATGGCCTGGTGGGTGGTGGGCAACCACAGAAACTCTGGTACATCGGCCCGATGTTCCGTCACGAGCGTCCACAGAAAGGCCGTTATCGTCAGTTCCACCAGATTGGCGTGGAAGCATTCAATATCGACGGCCCGGATATCGATGCCGAGTTGATCGTGCTGACCTGGCGTCTGTGGGGCCTGCTGGGTATTCGCGATGCGGTCAAGCTTGAACTCAACAGCCTGGGCACCAGCGCCGCGCGTGCCGTTTACCGTGATGCGCTGGTTGAGTTTTTGACTGCACACGCCGATCAGCTGGACGAAGACAGCCGCCGACGCATGAGCAGCAATCCGCTGCGCGTTCTTGACAGCAAAGTGCCGGAAACTCAGGCCCTGCTGGTCAATGCACCGAAACTGGCGGATTACCTGGATGAAGATTCGCGCGTGCATTTCGAGGGGCTCAAAGCACGCCTGGATGCCGCCGGCGTGCCGTACGTGATCAATCCCAAGCTGGTGCGCGGCCTGGATTACTACAGCAAAACGGTATTCGAGTGGGTAACCGACCAACTCGGCTCCCAGGGTACTGTCTGCGCCGGTGGCCGTTACGACGGTCTGGTCGAGCAGATGGGCGGTAAGCCGGCGCCAGGCGTAGGTTTTGCCATGGGCATCGAACGTTTGGTGCTGTTGCTCGAAACTCTAGGTAAAGTACCTGCTGAAATCGCCCGTACGGTCGACGTTTACCTATGCGCCTTTGGCGAGCCTGCTGAACTGGCGGCGCTGGCTTTAAGCGAGCGTCTGCGTGACCAGCTGCCAAACCTGCGTCTGCAGGTGAATGCCGGGGCGGGTAGCTTCAAGAGTCAGTTCAAGAAGGCCGACAAGAGTGGCGCGCTGTTCGCCTTGATCTTGGGTGAAGACGAATTGGCCCAGCAAGTGGTAGGTTGCAAGCCGCTGCGCGGTCAGGGCGAACAACAAAGTATTGCTTGGTCGGCATTGGCCGACCATCTGGCGACCTGCGCCGATCAGGCCTGAGCGCCTGTTGAGTGATTTAGCGAATAGGAGTGTTGGGGTGGTTTCGCGTACTGATGATGAAGAGCTGGCGGTAATCAAGGACTGGTGGCAGCGTAATGGCATGCCATTGCTGACCGGTGTTGCGCTGGCGTTGGTGGTGGTGTTCGGCTGGCAGGGCTGGCAGAAGTATCAGGCTAATCAGTCCCAGGGTGCTTCGCTGGTGTATCAGCAGTTGCTCGAAGCTGCGCTTGATCCGAGCGGCAAGCCTGACGCCAGCAAGGTCGCTGAGTTGGCCAATACGCTGAAAAAGGATTACGCCGGTACCCATTACGCTCAGTACGGCAGTCTGTTTGTGGCCAAAGTTGCGGTAGAGGCTGGCAAGCTGGACGACGCTGTCAGCGAGCTGCAGGCGATTGTCGACAAACCGGCCGACGACAGTTTGGCTGAGTTGGCCCGTCAGCGTCTGGCGCGCGTGCTGGCTGCGCAGGACAAGGCCGAAGATGCCCTGAAACTGTTGGATGCCAAGGTTGCGCCGGCCTTTGCCGCCAGCCGTGAAGAACTCAAAGGTGACCTGCTGGTGCAACTCGGCCGTGCCGACGATGCACACGCCGCCTACAAAAAAGCCAAGGCTGCGCTGTCTGAAGATGCCGCTGTCGGTGGTCTGCAAATGAAGCTGGATGATCTGGCAAAAGGGGATGCGTGACGTGATGCGCTGGAAGAATGCCGCACTGCTGGCCCTGGCCGTTCTGGCTGTAGGTTGCAGCAGCAATAGCAAGAAGGAACTGCCGCCGGCCGATCTGCCCAAGTTTGAGGAAGAGGTTAGCCTGCAGAAAGAATGGAGTCGTTCTATTGGCGATGGCCAGGGCGAGTCCTTCAACATGCTGGTACCGGCGATTGATGGCGAGCAGATCTATGCCGCCGACGTCGAAGGCCTGGTTGTGGCCATGGACCGCATGACCGGCAAGGTGATCTGGAAGGCTGACCTGGAGCTTCCAGTGTCCGGCGCAGTCGGTGCAGGCTATGGCCTGGTTGTAGTGGGCACGCTGAAAGGCGAGATTATCGCTCTCGATACCGCAAGTGGTGAAGAAAAGTGGCGCGCCCGCGTGACCAGTGAAGTGCTGGCGCCGCCTGCGCTGAACGGCGACGTGGTGCTGGTACAGACTCAGGATGACCGCCTGATTGCTCTGGACATGAACACCGGCGAGCAGCGCTGGATCTTCGAGAACACTCCGGCGGTACTGACCCTGCGCGGCACTGGCAGCCCGGTACTGACCAATCGTCTGGCGATTGCCGGCCTGTCCACCGGTAAGGTGATTGCGCTGGACGCTCAGCGCGGTATTCCGGTCTGGGAGCAGCGCGTAGCCGTTCCGCAAGGTCGCTCGGAGCTGGATCGCGTGGTCGATATCGACGGCGGTCTGCTGCTTTCGGCGGGTACCCTATACGCCGTCAGCTACCAGGGCCGTGTTGCCGCGCTGGATCTGGAAAGCGGTCGTATCCTCTGGCAGCGTGAAGCGTCCAGCTCGGTCGGTGTTGCCCAGGGTTACGGCAGTGTTTACGTAAGCCTGGCCAGCGGTACCGTTGAAGGTATCGACGAGCGTTCGGCTTCTGCACTGTGGAGCAATGATGCTCTGGCTCGTCGCCAGTTGTCGGCGCCGGAAGTGTTCTCCAGCTATATCGCGTTCGGTGACCTGGAGGGCTACCTGCACCTGGTCAGCCAGGTAGATGGTCGTTTTGTCGGCCGCACGCGTATCGACAGCGATGGCCTGCGTGCCCGCCCGCTGGTCGTGGGTGATTGGCTGTATGCCTACGGCAACGGCGGCAAGCTGGTGGCTCTGACCATCAAGTGATCGCTCGCTGACGCTTTGGCTATGCTGCACAGCACCTAGGGTTGTGCAGCACTGGCCAGCGCAATGAATTCCGGCCGCTGCTCCTGCAGCGGCTTTTGTATTTTCTGAAATAACGAAGTGGAGAGCCTAATGGTTCCCGTAATTGCCCTGGTGGGCCGCCCGAACGTCGGCAAGTCCACCCTGTTTAACCGCTTGACCAAGTCCCGTGACGCGATTGTCGGCGACCTGTCTGGTCTGACCCGTGATCGCCAGTACGGCGAGGCCAAGTGGCAGGGGCGAACCTATATCGTCATCGACACCGGTGGTATTTCCGGTGACGAGGAAGGCATCGACGCGAAGATGGCCGAGCAGTCGCTGCAGGCCATCGAAGAAGCCGATGCCGTGCTGTTTCTGGTGGATGCGCGCGCCGGCCTGTCTGCTTCCGATCAGATGATCGGTGAGCACCTGCGTCGCCGTAACAAGCGCAGCTTCCTGGTTATCAACAAGGTCGACAACATCGACGCCGACCTGGCCCGCGCCGAGTTCGCCAGCATGGGCATGGGCGAGTCCCTGCCGATTGCCGGTGCCCATGGCCGCGGCATCACCCAGATGCTCGAAGCCGTGCTGGGCTCCTTCCCCAAGGATGCCACCGAGCCGGAGGAGGGTGAGGAAGAGGAAGTCGTTCTCGAAGGTCAGGAAGCCAAGCGCATTCCCGGCCCGAGCGAAAAGGACGGCATCAAGCTGGCCATCATCGGCCGGCCCAACGTCGGCAAGTCGACCCTGGTTAACCGCATGCTCGGCGAAGAGCGGGTTATCGTCTATGACCAGGCCGGTACCACCCGCGACAGCATCTATATCCCCTTCGAGCGTGATGACGAGAAGTACACCCTGATCGACACCGCTGGCGTACGTCGCCGCGGCAAGATCTTCGAGGCGGTGGAAAAGTTCTCGGTGGTGAAAACCCTGCAGGCGATCCAGGACTCCAACGTCGTGGTGTTCGTCATGGATGCCCGCGAAGGGGTGGTGGACCACGACCTCAACCTGCTTGGCTTTGTTCTGGAAAGCGGCCGCGCCCTGGTGATCGCCCTGAACAAATGGGACGGCATGGAGCCCAGCGAACGCGACTACGTGAAGACCGAGCTGCAACGCCGGTTGTTCTTCGTCGACTTCGCCGATATCCACTTTATCTCGGCGCTGCACGGCACCGGCGTGGGCAACCTGTACAAGTCGGTGCAGGCCTCGTTCAAGTCGGCGATTACCCGCTGGCCGACCAACCGCCTGACCCAGATCCTCGAAGATGCAGTGAGCGATCACGCGCCACCCATGGTCAGCGGTCGCCGGATCAAGCTGCGTTATGCCCACCTGGGTGGCGCCAACCCGCCGCTGATCGTGATCCACGGCAACCAAGTCGAAGCGGTGCCCAAGTCCTATATCCGCTACCTGGAAAACACCTACCGCCGCGTGCTCAAGCTGGTCGGTACGCCGATCCGTATCGAGTTCAAGGGTGGCGAGAACCCGTATGAGGGCAACAAGAACACCCTCACCGATCGCCAGGTGAACAAGAAGCGCCGCCTGATGAGCCACCACAAGAAGGCCGAGAAGAAGCGCAAAGACAAGCGCTAGGCTTGGGTCTGAACGCTCTATAAAGGCACCTTCGGGTGCCTTTTGCGTCTCTGGGCGATCGGCTATTCTGCCGTGTCAATAGCGTTCAAGACCGGCGCTGGCCCAGGAATATTGCCTCGATGATTATCAGCAAACTGCCGAATGTCGGCACCACCATCTTTACCCGCATGTCGCAGCTCGCCGGGGAAACCGGTGCGCTCAACCTGTCCCAGGGCTTCCCCGACTTCGATGGCCCGCAGACGCTGCGTGAGGCGGTCGGGCGGCATATTGCCGCCGGGCATAATCAGTACGCGCCGATGACCGGCCTGCCGGCCCTGCGCGAACAGGTGGCGGCCAAGGTGGCGCGTTGCTACGGCCGCGAGGTCAGTGCAGATAGCGAAGTCACCATAGTGCCCGGGGCCACTCAGGGCATCTTCTGCGCTATCCAGGCGCTGATCCAGCCGGGCGATGAAGTCATAGTCTTCGACCCCAGCTACGACAGCTACGAGCCTTCGGTGCAGCTGGCCGGTGGGCGCTGTGTGCATGTGCCGCTGGCGCTGCCGGATTTCGCCATCGACTGGCAGCGCCTGGGCGATGCGCTGAGCTCGCGCACTCGTTTGATTATCCTTAACAGCCCGCACAACCCCAGCGGCGCGCTGATTTCACGAGCCGAACTGGACCAGCTGGCGGCGCTGATCCGCGAGCGCGATATCTACCTGATCAGCGATGAGGTCTACGAGCATCTGGTGTTCGATGGGGTCAAGCACGCCAGCGTGCTAGCTCACGAGGAGCTGTATCAGCGCGCCTTCGTGGTCAGCTCGTTCGGCAAGACCTACCACGTCACTGGCTGGAAGACCGGCTATGTGGTAGCGCCATCAGCCCTGAGTGCCGAGCTGCGCAAGGTTCACCAGTACGTCAGTTTCTGCGGCGTGACGCCGCTGCAGTGGGCGCTGGCCGACTATATGGCCGCGCATCCCGAGCATGTGGTCGAGCTGCCGGCCTTCTACCAGGCCAAGCGCGATCTGTTCTGCGACCTGCTGGCCGGCTCACGCTTTGCCTTTACCCGCACCACTGGCACCTATTTCCAGTTGGTCGACTATTCGGCGATCCGCAGCGACCTCGACGATGTTGCCATGGCCGAATGGCTGACCCGCGAGCATGGCGTGGCCGTCATTCCGGTATCGGTGTTCTATCAACAGCCGCCCAAGGATCTGCGCCTGGTGCGCTTCTGTTTCGCCAAGCGCGAGGAAACCCTGCGCCAGGCCGCCGACAAACTCTGCGCGGTGTAACCTGGCAGCGTGCCCCTAATGGTTTGAGGAGTTGCGATGAGCCATAAGCCCGATCTCGAACTGGCGTTGATCCAGACCGAACTGGCCTGGCAGGACCCGGTCGCCAACCGTGCGCACTTTGCCGATCTGCTGGTCGAGGCGCGCGCCGCCGATCTGGTGATCCTGCCGGAAATGTTCAGCA
This sequence comes from Pseudomonas anguilliseptica, assembly GCF_900105355.1. NCBI lineage: Bacteria > Pseudomonadati > Pseudomonadota > Gammaproteobacteria > Pseudomonadales > Pseudomonadaceae > Pseudomonas > Pseudomonas anguilliseptica. Next base: position 159,424 of record NZ_FNSC01000001.1, on the reverse strand, counting down.
CCGGTTTCTCCATGCACTCGTCGGTGCTGGCCGAACCTGAGGATGGGCCGACCACCGTCTGGCTGCTGGAGCAGGCCGAGCGTATCGGCTCGGTGATCTGCGGCAGCCTGATCATCCAGACCGACGACGGCAGCTACCGCAATCGCCTGCTGTGGGCGCGGCCGGATGGCAGCCTGGCGCATTATGACAAGCGCCATCTGTTCCGCATGGCTGACGAGCACAAGCATTACAGTGCCGGCACGCAGCAGGTGCTGTTGGAACTCAAGGGTTGGCAGGTGCGTCCGTTGATCTGCTACGACCTGCGTTTCCCGGTGTGGAGCCGTGATCCGTACGCCACCGACCTGCTGCTGTATACCGCCAACTGGCCAGCGGCACGGCGCAATCACTGGAGCCGCCTGCTGCCGGCGCGGGCGATCGAGAACCTGTGCTATGTGGCGGCGGTCAATCGCGTCGGCCAGGACGGCAAGGGCCACGCCTATAGCGGCGACAGTCAGGTGCTGGACTTTCAGGGCGAGGCGCTGCTGCAGCCTGGCGCGGCGGACGGGGTGTTTCGCATCAGGCTCAAGGCCGCAGAGTTGGCGGCCTATCGCGAGCGTTTCCCGGCCTATCGGGATGCGGATGCTTTTACCCTAGCGGACTAAGGCGCGGCTATTCCTGCTTTAGATAGTTGTCGTAGATCGCCTGGTAGCGGCCGCTGGCCTTGAGCTGTTCGAGGCCGGCGTTGAAGTCGTCGCGGATCTGCGGGTCGCGGAACACGGGGCGGTAGTTCTGCGGGTCTTCCTCGATAAATTGGTGCATCTCGGTGCTCTTGGCCTTGAACAGGCTGGTGCGTTCGAGCAGCAATTCGAAATAGCGGTAGATGCTGCGGTCGCTGAGCACCAGGTCGTAGCGGCCCTTGTTCAGGCCCAGGACCTGCAGTTCCTGATTGTTCTGTTCGAAATACAGGCCATCTTTCTGGCTTGCGGCCAGCCACTCGGGATAGCGCTGGGCCGCGCCCTGGAAGGCCACCACGCTAAGGCCCTTGAGATCCTCGGGCTTGTTGATGCTGAGGTGGCGGCTTTTCAGGCTGACGAAGACGTTGTTATAGATCACCGCCGGGTTGCCGTAGTGGGCGCCGGCCTCGCTGAGGTCCTGGCCCAGGTCGGTCATGGCGGCGTCCACCTCACCGCGACGGAAGGCCAGGGGTACCCGGGCCAAGGGGAAATAACGGGGTTCGAGTCTGTGCCCGCGAAAACCCAGGGCTTCGCCTATGACTTCCAGTTCGATACCGCTGTCGCTCTCTGGAAAGCAGAACGGCGGGATCTTCTCGCCGAAGGCCATCACCACGATGGCGGCCAGGCAGGAGCCGCTGCCGACTAGTAGCAGGGCGAGTAAGGAGAGGCGGGTTAGCCAGGTGGTTGCAAGCATCGGAGTTGCTTCCAAAGCGGTGGGCTACCTAAGTCTAGATGAGGGCCTGGCCGGCCGTTGAAAACCATGCGCTTAGCCAAACCGACTATTGGCCAAGCGCGAGCTGAGCGGCGGCGCTGGCCTCCAGGCGTTGCTTCTCGCTGCACAGAAAATCGCGCAGTTGCTGTAGATCGCTGATTTTCTTCTCCACTTCGGCGAGCTTCTTCGCCACCAATAGCGCGCCCTGGGCGCAGTCCAGTTGCTGCTCGCGGCGGGCCTGGAGGATTTCGCCAATCTCGCCGAGGGAAAAGCCCATGCCCTGCGCCTGCTGGATAAACCCCAGGTCGCTGAGCGTTTGCTGGCTGTATTCGCGATAATTGTTATCGCGGCGCACTGCGCTGATCAGCCCCAGGCTCTCGTAGTAGCGCAGGGTATGCCGGCTGGCACCGCTGTGTTTTTCCAGTTCGCCAATGCGCATGGAAACCCCTCTTGACTGTAGAGTGTGCTCGATAGTTTAGCCTGCTCGGGTCACTAATGGTTCGGGTGGATTGATCATGAATGCTGTAATGGACTCTCCCCGCGCCACAGTTCTATACCCAGAACCGCGGTGACTGAACAAAGGGAGAGGCGCGATGAAACGAATTGCGGTTGATCTGGCCAAGTCCGTTTACCAAGTTGCCGAGAGTGTCCGTTCCGGCCAGGTGGTGCAGCGCAAGCGGCTGAACCGAGAGGCGTTCAGGCGATATATACAGGAGCAAACTGAGCCGGTCGAGTGGGTGATGGAGGCTTGCGGCACGGCCCATTACTGGGGGCGCGTGGCACAGGCACTGGGCCATTCGATAAAGCTGATCCACCCGCGCTATGTACGCCCGTATCGACGCCGCAACAAAACCGACCGTAATGACTGTGATGCGATGCTGGAGGCCGCGCGCTGCAAGGATATCTATCCGGTGCCGGTGAAAACCCATGAGCAACAACAGGTGCAGCAACTGCACGGGCTGCGCGAAACCTGGAAGAAAAGCCGTACCCAGCGGATCAACCTGCTGCGCGGCATCCTGCGCGAAGCGGGTATCGAAGCCCCGGTCGCCACCGCCGCGTTTATCCGTGCGGCCCACGAGTTGGTTGAGCGCCCAGAAGTCGCCCCCTTGAGCCATCAACTGCATATCGTCCTTGCGGAAATCAACCTGCACGAACAGTGCGTGGCCGAGTGTGAGCAGCAACTCAAACGCTGGCACGCCGACGATGAAGTGGTGCGCAAACTCGATGAAGTCAGCGGTATTGGCCTGCTGACCGCCAGCGCCCTGAAAAACGCAGTCGGCAAGCCCGAGCGCTTTGCCAGTGGTCGTCAACTCAGCGCCTGGCTGGGCCTGACACCACGCGAATTCAGTAGCGGCGACCGGCGCAAGTTGGGTCACATCAGCCGACAGGGCAACGTCTATGTGCGCACCTTGTTAATCCACGGCTCGCGAGCGGCCTTGCTGGCAGCACAGCGCTGTCAGGCTCGCTCACCGGAAAAACTGACCCAATTGCAACGCTGGGCCGTCGAGACGGCAGCCCGTATCGGCCACAACAAAGCGGCTGTAGCCCTGGCCAACAAGTTGGTCAGGATTTGCTGGGCCGTGTGGTGCCATGAGCGGCGTTTCAGTGGTAACTGGCAAAGCCTAAAGCCCGCCTGACGGCGGGGTAATCAGAAGGGAGAGATGGTTTTCTTGTGGTTGTGGTGAGCAGCAGCACTGTCGGAACAGGCGAGTCCTGCAGCGGAATAAGGCCGATAACAATCATGATCCGCGTGATCGATTGAACGCTTGGCCCCCGCTGCGCGAACTACAGAGTGGCCAGGGCGGTGAGCCCAAAACAGGCCGGATATACGAATGCAACCGCGCTGACGACAGGTGCAAAAGCAAAGCTTTGCTCACTACTTGTGGGGAGAGTCCATATACAAACATTGTTTGGTAACCGGCGGCAGCGGCTTTATCGGTCAGCATCTGCTGGCGCTACTGACTCGTCAGGGCCACTCGGCGACGCTGCTGATGCGCCAGCCGCAAGCCTTGCCGGCCTTGCGTGCGCAAATTGAGCAATTGGGAGGCCGTGGTGAGCTGCTGACGGCAGTAGCCGGTGACTTGGGGCGCGCCGACCTGGGGCTGGATGCGGCTGCTCGTGAGCAGGTGCGTCAGGCTGCCGTGGTGTTCCACTTGGGCGCGCAGTTTGCCTGGGGGCTGGCTGCGGAACAGGCGCGCCAGGTCAATGTCGAGGGCGCGTTGGCAGTGGCTGAGCTGGCGGCGCAGCAAGGCAGTCGTCTGCTGATGGTGGGCGGCTTTATGCTGGCCAATCATGGGCATCTACAGAGCATCGGCATTGATCTGCAGCAGCCCGAGCGCACTGATTGGGACAAGGTCTATCAACGTACCGGGGCGTACGAGGGCAGTAAGCTGGAGGCGCATTTTCGCGTGCACGCGCGTATGGCTGAGTTGCAGGCGCCACTGACGGTGGTGCATCCGGCCACTGTGTGCGGCCATAGCCGTAGCGGGCATATTCTGCCGGCGCAGCCGTTGGCTGGGCTGATTGGCAATCTGGCGGGTGGGCGGTTAGGGGCGATTCCGGGCTCAAGTGCGCACTGGCTGCCACTGGTCAGCGTGGATTTTCTGGTCGAGCTGATAGCGGCCGCCGCATTTGATGAGCAACAGGTCGGGCAGGAGATTCTCGCGTTGGATGCCGCGACGCCAAACCTGCAGGGCATGCTAAAGCAATTGGCCCGCACCTTGAGTGTGCAGGCGCCGAGCCGGCATCTGCCGATACCACTGCTGCGGGTATTGCTGAAAATTCCGGGTGTGCCACGCCTGTTGCATACCGATGCCGAGTCGCTGGATTTTATCCTGACTACTCGCTTTGATACTGCCGCGACCCAGGCCCTGGTGCAGCGCCATCAACTGCACTGGCCTGATATCAGCCAGGCCTTGCAGGCCACCGCGCACTACCTGGCGAACGAGCCGTCAGCTACCTGACGGCTTGCACAGTGATCAGGCAGCTTGTTCGGCTGCCTGACCAATGGCTCGGTTCAGCGCACTGAATAGCGCACGGAAGCTCGCGGTGGTGAGGTTTTCATCGATGCCAACACCATGCAGGGCACGGCCGCCGGTAACGCGCAGCTCGATATAGGCCACCGCCTTGGCGTTGGTGCCGGCGCCAATGGCGTGCTCGCTGTAGTCCATGATCTCCACGGCCACCGGCAGGCCGGCAACCAGGGCTTCCAGCGGGCCTTTGCCGATACCGCGCCAGTGTTGGGTTTCGCCAGCATTGACGACTTCCACATCGACCGCGCTGGTGCCGTTTTCTTCCTGCAGGCGATGGCCTTTCAGGGCGTAGGGCGCAGTGGCGTGCAGGTACTCGGTTTCGAGCAGCTGGTAAATTTGCGCAGCAGTCATTTCCAGGCCGAGGCGGTCGGTTTCCTTCTGCACCACCTGGCTGAACTCGATCTGCATACGACGCGGCAGGTTGATTCCGTATTCCTGCTCCAGCAGGAAGGTGATGCCGCCCTTGCCGGACTGGCTGTTGACGCGGATCACCGCCTCGTAATCGCGGCCGATATCGGCCGGGTCGATCGGCAGGTACGGCACTTCCCAGAGGGCATCTTGCTTCTGCTGGGCGAAGCCCTTGCGGATGGCATCCTGGTGCGAGCCGGAGAAGGCGGTGTGCACCAGGTCACCCACGTACGGATGACGCGGGTGCACGGGAATCTGGTTGCAGTCCTCAACCACCTTGCGCACGGCGTCGATGTCGGAAAAGTCCAACTGCGGGTCGACGCCCTGGGTGTAGAGGTTCAGCGCCAGGGTCACCAGGCAGACGTTGCCGGTGCGTTCGCCGTTGCCGAACAGGCAGCCTTCGACGCGGTCGGCACCGGCCATCACGGCCAGCTCCGAAGCGGCGACGCCGGTGCCACGGTCATTGTGGGTGTGCACGCTGATTAGCACGCTGTCGCGGCGGTCGACATGGCGGCCGAACCACTCGATCTGGTCGGCGTAGTTGTTCGGCGTGGCGCACTCGATGGTGGCGGGCAGGTTGAGGATCAGCTTGTTCGCCGGAGTCGGCTGGAACACGCCGATCACCGCGTTGCACACCTCGACGGCAAAATCGATTTCGGTGCTGCTGAACACTTCCGGCGAATACTCGAAGCTCCACTGGGTTTCCGGCGCGGCATCGGCCAGGCGTTTGATGGTGGTGCCAGCGGCCACGGCGATGGCTTTGACGCCGGCCTTGTCCTGGTTGAAGACGATCTTGCGGAAGCTCGGCGCGCAGGCGTTGTAGTAGTGGACGATGGCTTTCTTCGCGCCTTTGAGCGACTCGAAGGTGCGTTCGATCAGGTCGTCGCGGGCCTGGGTCAGCACCTGAATGGTCACGTCATCCGGGATATGGCCGCCTTCGATCAGCTCGCGGACGAAGTCGAAATCGGTTTGCGAGGCGGACGGAAAGCCCACTTCGATTTCCTTCAGGCCCACGGCCAGCAGGCACTTGAAGAAGCGCATCTTCTTCTCGGCATCCATCGGCTCGATCAGCGACTGGTTGCCGTCGCGCAGGTCGGTGGACAGCCAGATCGGCGCCTGGTCGATGATCTTGTCCGGCCAGGTACGATCCGGAATGCGGATCGGGGTGAATGGACGGTATTTCTTCGACGGGTCTTTGAGCATGGTCATGGTGTTGATCCTTGTGGCGCGGTTGCAAGCGGCGAACCGGGTAAAAACTGAGAAAACAGGGCAGGGCGTGGGCTTGAACAATCAGCCACGCAGTCGCTGGCTCACCAGGCAGAGGTTGGCGTGTTGGCGCAGCAGGATAAGGGTGTGATGGGTATTCATAGCGCCAACCCTAATCTTTGAGGTAAAAGCTGGCAAGCAATGCTAGAAAATTGGTGCTTGAGTGCGTCGCTGGCGTTGTTTGACGATTAATTTTGCGTAAAAGCTCGTAGGTGTGCGTTTGAATTGCGGGCGGCGTCAGGTGCTTAGGCCGCCCGCTGCGGCATCAGGGCTAAGCGCCAGGCAGCAAGCTATGTTTCAGTTCGCGCATATCCGCCCCGCTGGGGTGCTGGAACACCCGCAAGCCGAACTCGGGAAGTATCGCCCGCAGATGGTCGAAGATATCCGACTGAATGGCTTCATAGCGTGCCCAGGCGATGGTGTTGGTGAAGCAGTAGAGTTCCAGCGGTAGGCCGTCTGCGGTCGGGTTCATTTGCCTGACCAGCTGGGTCATCTCCTGGTGGATGCCTGGGTGTTGACGCAGGTAGTGTTCGACGTAAGCGCGGAAGGTGCCGATGTTGGTAACCCGCCGGGTGTTTGCCGGCTCCTGGCTGGCCTCCGCCAGGGCGCTGTTCCAGCTGAGCAGTTCGCTCTGCTTGCTGTTCAGGTATTGGCCAAGCAGCAGAAAGCGCTGCAGGCGGGTGATCTGCTCCGGACTGAGGAAGCTGATGCTGGTTTGATCGTAAGCGCTCCATAAACCTCATCTACAAATGATCCGCAGGCCAGCCAATGCTGAGCTCCAATTTCTTTCTGGAGCCAGCCGTCATGATGCGCCCCGACGCCAAAGTCGAAAAAGTCTATCTATACCCCAAGCCGGTGGATTTCCGAAAATCCATCGATGGCCTGGCCGCCCTGGTCGAGCTGGATATCAAGGTGGCGGTGTTCGACCCGGTGCTGTTCGTCTTCCTCAACCGCGCGCGCAGCCGGGTGAAGATTTTGTATTGGGAGCGCAACGGCTTTTGCCTGTGGCTCAAGCGATTGGAGGCTGAACGCTTCAAGTCGCATCCGGAACCTGGCGAAGATGCGATCGTGCTGACGGCCCAGGAGTTGAACTGGTTGTTGGACGGTATCGACCTGTGGCGCAACCGGCCGCACCAGGTTTTGACCCCTAGGTTCGTCACCTGAGCCGGTATAATCCACGGCATGATTTCTGTGCCCGAAACCCTTCCTGATGACCCCGCCGCGCTCAAGCAATTGCTCGCTGAGGTGTTGTCGTCGGCGCAGGAATTGGCCAAGGACAAGGATGGGCAGATCGAGCGCCTGCGCGAACAAAACGCGCTGTTGATCCAGCGCCTGTTCGGCCGTAAATCCGAGCAGAGCAGCGACCCGGATTCACCGCAGCTAGAGATGTTCAACGAAGCGGAAAGCCTGGCCGAAGCGGCGGCTGAAGCTCCGGCCGCTGAGGTCGAGGAAGAAGTCGTTGCGCCGACCAAGCGCCGCGGCAAGCGCAAGCCGTTACCGGCCGAACTACCGCGTGTCGAGGTCATCCACGAACTGCCCGAACACGAACTGACCTGCGAATGCGGTTGCCGCAAGCAGGCCATCGGCGAAGAAACCAGCGAGCAGCTGGAAATCATCCCGATGCAGGTTCAGGTGATCCGCCACATTCGCAAGACCTATGCCTGCAAGGCCTGCGAAAGCGCGCCGGTCACCGCTGACAAGCCGGCCCAACTGATCGAGAAAAGCCTGGCCAGCCCGAGCGTGCTGGCGATGCTGCTGACCAGCAAATACGCCGACGGCATCCCACTGTATCGCTTCGAAAAGATGCTCAGTCGCCATGGCATCGACATCCCCCGGCAGACCCTGGCGCGCTGGGTGATCCAGTGCGGCGAACTGCTACAACCGTTGCTCAACCTGATGCGCGACAGGCTGCTGGACAGTCCGGTGATCCACTGCGATGAAACCCGCGTGCAGGTGCTCAAGGAGCCTGGGCGCGATCCGAGCAGCCACTCCTGGATGTGGGTGCAGACCGGTGGCCCGCCTGGCAAACCGGTGATCCTCTTCGACTACACAACCAGCCGCGCGCAGGAGGTGCCGCTGCGCCTGCTCGACGGTTATCGCGGCTACCTGATGACCGACGATTACGCCGGCTACAACGCCGTGGCCGCACAACAAGGTGTTGAGCGCCTGGCCTGCTGGGCGCATGCGCGGCGCAAGTTCGTCGAAGCGCAAAAGGTGCAACCGAAGGGCAAAACCGGGCGTGCCGACATCGCGTTGGGGATGATCAACAAGCTCTACGGCATCGAGCGCGAACTTAAGGATGCCAGCGATGAACAGCGCTACCGGGGCCGCCAGCAGCACAGCCTACCGCTCCTCGATCAGCTCAAGACCTGGCTGGAGAAAACCCAGCCGCAGGTCACGGCGCAGAATGCCCTGGGCAAAGCAGTGAACTACCTGGCGAGCAACTGGAGCCGACTCGAACGCTACATCGAGGCTGGCCACCTGCCGATCGATAACAACGCTGCCGAGCGCGCGATCCGGCCCTTCGTCATAGGTCGCAAGAACTGGCTGTTCAGCGACACGCCGAAAGGCGCGACCGCCAGCGCCCAACTCTACAGCCTGGTGGAAACCGCCAAGACCAATGGCCAGGAGCCCTACGCCTGGTTGCGCCATGTCCTCGAACGCCTGCCGCTGGCCAACAGCGTTGAAGCCTACGAAGCGCTGCTGCCTTGGAACTGCCAACCAACGACGCCACTGTAAAACGCAAAACCTCTCCAGAGGGAGGTGGGGTCTATGGGGCGCTTACAGTGCTTCGGCCTCGGCGCGGGCTTGATTGGCTTGATGAAACGCCGCGCGAGACGGCCGCGCGGCGTTTTCGTTGGCTTCGCTCATAACGCAGTGACCGTGCCGGTTTACACCGGCTCGGCGACATCCTCGTTGCGATCCATGGCCACTTGGCGAATCGACAGGCGAATTTCTGCCGGCAGCACGCGCTTGGCGGCACCTTCAGCCAGTTCGCTGAGCAGCGGGTGGTGGCTGAGCTTGCCGGCTTCGTCCTGACGCAGCACGCCCTGGTCGAGCAGGCTCTGGATAAAGTGGCGGAATAGGCTCTTGTCGAAGAACTCCGGGGCGTTGAGGCCATGCAGAATCGACAGGCGCTGGGCCATCACGGTGCAGAGGTCTTCCAATTCTTCGGCGCTGATGGCGTTCTGTCCGGCATTCAGCAGCAGGGCGGTGGCCATATAGAAGCGCTGCAGGGTTTGCACAATGGCGCGGGCCAGCAGGGTGAGCAGAACGAACTCGCGCGAGCTGGGCACCGGACGCACGTACATGTCGCCATCGAGCTTGAGCAGGCCCTGTTCAACGAAGGCGGCTAGCCATTGATCAACCACACCGCCCAGCTCATCCAGGTTCCAGCGGATAAACAGTTCGGCTTGCAGGTAGGGGTAGAGCGCGCGGGTAAAGCGCAGGATCTGCTCGCGGCTCATCCGGGCGCTGCTCTGGAAGAAGCTCGCCAGCAACGCCGGCAGGGCAAAGATGTGCAGCACGTTGTTGCGGTAGTAGGTCATCAGAACGGCGTTTTGCTCGTCCAGATAGAGGATCTTGCCGAGGGCGTCCTTCTGTTCGGCGAGCAGATCCATCTTCTGCACGTATTCGATCAGCGCCTGGCCGTTGCCGTCCGGCAGGGTGGTGTGCGGCGAGTAGGGCACGCTGCGCAGTAGGGCTAGATACAGGTCGAGCACACGCGACAGGGCGCGTTCGTCCAGCGCCAGCTTGCTGGTGGAGAGCAGCGCCAGGGCCACCAGATTGACCGGGTTGATCGCTGCCGCCTCGTTGAGGTGCTGGGCCACGCGGTCGCCGAGGTTGTTGGTGGCTTCATTGAGCCAGGTCGGGCGGTACTGGGTGCCGTAATCCTGTTCGCGCCAGTTCGGCTGCTCGTTGTCGAGGAATTCTGCCAGCTTGATCGGCTCACCGAAGTTGACCCAGACATGACCAAAGCGCTGCTTGAGCGCACCGATGACCTTGAAGATGTCGAAGATCGACTCCTTTTTCTTGCTCGCGCCGCGCAGCTCGCCCAGGTAAGTGCGGCCTTCCAGCACGCGCTCGTAGCCGATATACACCGGCACAAACACCACTGGCAGGCGATTGCTGCGCAGGAAACTGCGCATGGTGATGGCTAGCATGCCGGTTTTCGGTTGCAGCATACGCCCGGTACGCGAACGTCCGCCTTCAACGAAGTATTCGACCGGGAAGCCCTTGCTGAACAGGGTATGCAGGTATTCGTTGAACACTGCGGTGTACAGCGGGTTGCCCTTGAAGGTGCGGCGCATAAAGAACGCACCACCACGGCGCAGCAGACCGCCGATCACCGGCATGTTGAGGTTGATGCCAGCGGCGATATGCGGCGGCGTCAGGCCGTTGCGGAACAACAGGTAGGACAGCAGCAGGTAGTCGATATGGCTGCGGTGACAGGGCACATAGATCACCTCATGGCCCTGGGCGACTTCCTGCACGCCCTCGATATGATTGACCTTGATGCCGTCGTAGATCTTGTTCCAGAACCAGCTCAGCACCAGTTCGAGGAAGCGGATGGCGGTGTAGGTGTAGTCCGAGGCGATCTCGTTGCCATAGCGTAGGGCCTGGCTTTCGGCCTTCTCCAGGCTGATGTTCTCGCGTTCGGCTTCTTCGATGATCGACTGACGCACCTGCGGGCCATACACCAGCCCCTTGACCAGGTTGCGCCGGTGCGACACGTCCGGGCCGATGACCGCGGCCTTCTGGTTGCGGAAGTGCACGCGCAGGATGCGCTGAACCATGCGCAGGGTGCGCTCGTGGCCTTTGTCCTGCTCGACCAGCTCGCGCAGATGAATCGGCGTGGAGAACTGCACGCGGGTCTTGCGGCCGAGAATCAGAATGCTCACCAGCCGGCGCAGTCGCCCGGTGACCGCCCAGCTGTCTGCGAACAGCAGCTTCCACGGGCTGGTTTCACGGTCGGGCGACTGGCCCCAGAACACGCTGACCGGAATGATTTGCGCATCGTCCACCGCATGCTGGCTCAACGCGCTGACCAGGCGTTGCAGGGTCGGCGAGATGCCGCGTTTGTCCTGCCGGCCGAGCCAGTCGGGCTCAGGCGTCAGGTAGAAGAAGGCGGCAGGCTCCAGCAGCTCACCCACGGCCACCGGCAGCACCGGGCGCGGCAGGCCGGCCTTGCGGCACTCCGTATCGACCACCGCCAGGTCACTCAGCGACGGCTGTTGCAGCACGTAGAACACCGGCTTGCTGCGGTCGAGCTTGAGGGTAAAGGCGGACTGGTTGATGGTTTCCGAGCGCACCCAGAGGTACAGCACGCGGCGCAGGGTGCCAAAAACGAGACGGCGAAGCGGAGATCGGGTCATACGGAGTCTGCAGGCTTTAAAACGAGCATTTGCTCGGGGGGCGTAGTGTGCCGGATCAGTTGGCCGGCGGCAAAAATCTTCGCGGATTAAAGACGTTTATCGGCATAGGGACTGCAACGTCTTCGAGCGTGGGCTGCAGCTGCCTATGAAATATTTTTCCATGAGGTGTAACAGTTGCTGATCGACTCCGTCTATTGGGCCGAGGTAGCCAATCGGCTACCACTGTTAACGATTATTGGAGCGTTGTCATGAACCATCTGAACACTGTTGTTGCATCCCTGGGCGCGGTACTGCTGAGCAGCGCTGCATTGAGCGTGCAGGCCGCGAGCAACCCGTTTGCCGCGCAGGAACTGAGCAGCGGCTACAGCCTGGCTGCGGTTGAGAAAACCGCTGAAGGCAGCTGCGGTGAAGGCAAATGCGGTGGCGAAATGAAGAAAGCCGAAGGCGAAGGCAAGTGTGGCGAGGGTAAATGCGGTGGCGAAGCCAAGGCTGATGGCGAAGGTAAGTGCGGTGAAGGCAAGTGCGGCGCTGACAAAGCCGAATAACTGAGAATCAGGGGCAGGATATGCAGGTAGATTTCGTTAACGGTGCCGGGCTGGGTTTGCGTCGCGGCCTGCTTGGCGCGCTGCAGGACTGCAGCGCAGGCGAGGTGGATTTCCTCGAAGTGGCACCGGAGAACTGGATCGGCGTGGGCGGGCGCCTGGGCAAGCAGTTGCGTGCCCTGAGCGAGCGCCTGCCGCTGCTCTGCCATGGCCTGTCCCTCAATCTCGGTGGCTTTGCGCCGCTGGATATCGAACTGCTCAAGGCCATCAAGGGCTTTCTCGACCTGCATGCGGTGCGCGGTTACAGCGAGCATCTGTCGGCCTGCGCTGACCATGGCCAGTTATATGACCTGATGCCGCTGCCATTTTCCGAGGAATCGGTGCTGCGCATTGCCGAACGGGTGCGCATCGTGCAGGACGTGCTGGAGCGGCCGTTGATCATCGAGAATGTGTCGGCCTATGCACAGCTGCCGGGCGAGCTGGATGAAGCGGCGTTTGTCTGCGCGGTGTTGGAGCGAGCTGACTGCCAGCTGTTGCTGGATGTGAACAACGTCTTCGTCAACAGCATCAATTTCAACTTCGATGCGCAGGCGTATATCGCCAGCATGCCCAGTGCGCGCATCGCCTATCTGCATGTGGCCGGGCATTACGATGAGGCCAGTGATCTGAAGATCGACACCCACGGCGCGCCCGTGATTGATCCGGTCTGGGCGCTGCTGGAACAGGCCTACGCCGTGCATGGCGTGCGCCCGACCTTGCTGGAGCGCGATTTCAACTTCCCTCCGATTGCCGATCTGTATGCCGAGGTGGCGAAGATTCGCCAGCTGCAAGCGGCTGCGGCTCCTGTGCGGAGTTACGGAACATGAGTGGCGTTGACGCGCAACGCGCGTTTGCCGCGCGTATTCGCCAGCCGGTAGAGCAGCCGCTGCTTGAGGGCGTTACGGCCGAGCGGATGGCGATCTACGAAGCGTTGTTCTTCAACAATATCGAAGGCTTTATCAGCGGCGCCTTTCCGGTGCTGCACCGGCTGATCGAGGCCAGTCGGTGGCAGCGTTTGTTGCGCAGCTTTATCGCTGAGCATCAGGCGCGCACGCCGTATTTCTTGCAGATCAGCCAGGAGTTTCTCGCCTGGTTGCAGCAGGGCTATGTCGCCGAGGCTGGCGATCCGCCGTTTATCCTCGAACTGGCGCATTACGAATGGGTTGAGCTGGCGCTGGATGTCAGTGAGGCCGAGCTGCCTGCGCAGGGCTGGTCGCCACTGGTCTGGCCGCTAGCGTATCAGTGGCCGGTGCAGCGCATTGGTGCTGATTTTCAACCTGCCACGCCGCCTGGTGAGCCAACCTGCCTGTTGGTCTGGCGAGATGTGCAGGACAAGGTGCGCTTTATGCAACTCAGCCCCTTTGCCTATCAGTTGGCGGCGCGCCTGCAAGCAGGAGCAGAAGCCAATTCGGCCCTGTACGACCTGGCTCAGAGCCAGGGCTTAGCCGCGGACAAACACTACTTCAGCAATGCCCAGAGCCTGCTGGCGGACTGGCAGCGCCAAGGTATATGGCAACCCCCAAGCGATTAATTAACTGACCCCGGCACCGACAGTGCCGACCTGTGGAGATATCCCATGCTGAGCTTTTTCAATCGTCTCCAGGATGCCCTGGATGCTACCCGTCGCCTGGATTTTCTCGGGCCGTTATTGCTGCGTCTGTACCTGGTGCCCGTGTTCTGGATGGCCGGCATGCACAAGCTGGCGGACATCGACGCAACCGCCGCCTGGTTCGGCAACCCGGATTGGGGCCTGGGCCTGCCATCCCCCGAGCTGCTGGCCTGGGCGGCGGCGCTGACCGAGGTGGGCGGGGCGCTGCTGCTGTTGTTTGGCCTGGCGGTGCGCTGGGTCAGTATTCCGTTGATTGTCACCATGCTGGTGGCGATCTTCGCCGTACACCTGCCCTACGGTTGGCAGGCGATTGCCGATGCCAGCGCGCCGTTTGCCAATGAACGGGTCATGGACTCGGTAGAGAAAATTGCGCGGGCCCGTGAGCTGCTCAAGGAGCATGGTAATTACGATTGGCTGACCAGCAGCGGCAAGCTGGTGGTGCTGAACAACGGCATCGAGTTTGCCGCCACCTACCTGGTAATGCTGGTGGCGCTGTTTTTCAGCGGCGCCGGGCGTTGGCTAAGCCTGGATTACTGGCTGGGCAAGGCATTACGCAAACAATCTTGAGTTAAACCTGGCCCGCCGCTGCAAGGGCGTGCGGGCCGTTGGCAAAGGCCGGTCTAGAGCAGTTCTCACTGCTTATAGGCAAAGGAAGTAAAAAGTTCCGCTGTAATCAAATATTTATATATCAGCAACTGCCGTGAAATATCCCGCCGCCAAGATTCCCTCCAGCACGAACGAGCCCCAGCGCTCGGGTGTTTTCAACACTTAAAAGTCCATTTAGAGGAATCTTCGATGATCCGTAAGCACAGCTTTCGTGGAGTAATGGCCGGCTTCGCTACCAGCGCTCTGGCCCTGGCCGTTTCCGCCCAGGCTTTCGCCGGTACCGTCACCACTGACGGCGCCGATATCGTGATCAAAACCAAGGGTGGCCTGGAAGTCGCTACCACTGACAAAGAGTTCAGCTTCAAACTCGGCGGCAAGCTGCAGTGGGATGCCACCAACTTTGACGGTCTGATGGCCGGTACGCAGAACGATCCGTTCGATGACACCTTCAACACCTTTATCCGTCGCGGTGAAGTCGGTTTTGAAGGCGTTGCCTACAAGGACTGGGGCTATGGCCTGCGTGTCAGCTATGACGAAGATGAGGGCACCGACTTCGATCGTGCCTATATCACCTACAGCGGCCTGGGTTTTGCCGACGTGACCGTTGGCCAGTTCGGTGTCGACTACGGCCTGGAAGGCACCACCAGTTCGTCCTGGATCACTGCCATCGAACGTCCGTTTATGTATGACTTCCTCAATGGCGACGAAGATGCCAAGTTCGGTGTCAACGTTATGCACGCCGGCGACAACTACGGCCTGATGGCTCAGGTTGCCCACTACGATCAGTATGAGAGCGACGACAACGACGAGCTGTACGGCTACACCCTGCGCGCCAATTGGGCACCATACCTGGATGGCACCGATGTGATCCACCTGGGTGCTAACTACCACAGCAGCAGCCCGGACGATAACACTGCCAACGTGCGTACTCGCATGGGCATCCGCAGTGATGAGGACGCGCGCATAGCCTTTGGTTCTACCGCCGATACCGACAAAGACTCTGAGTGGGTGTTGGAAGCCGGTGCTCAGTTCGGTTCGTTCCGCGCTGCTGCTGAATACTTTCAGCGTCAGGTTTCCGGCGAGACTGCTGGTGGGCTTGATGCCGACGTGGATGCTAGCGGTTACTCCGCTCAGGTGTCTTACATGATTGGTGGCGCTCGTAACTACAAAGCCGGTGCCGGCAAGTGGGACAAGCCAACCGATATGAAGGGTACTTTTGAAGTATTTGCACGCTACGAAAGCAACACTGTTGATGCTGACGAAAGTGCCATTCCTGCTCAGATGATGGGCGGTGTGGTTGGCGTGGTCGCTGATGATCTGAGCGATGAATTCACTGCCAATGCCATGGTGGTCGGTGTGAACTACTTTGCTACTCCGGCTGTACGCATGAGCCTGAACTATGTTGACTACGAAGTAGATAACCTCAACACCAACTCGCAAGTGGGTGGTGAAAACGTGCAAGACGACGGCAAAGCCATCATCGGTCGCCTGCAGTACGTATTCTAAGTAACACCGCTTAACCGCTGCTCCTATCTTTAAGCCCCGCCTAGTGCGGGGCTTTTTTCGCAATTTTTATCTGGGGAAGGACCGATGCGCGTTTGTGCTGTGTTGTTACTGATGGCGGGTTTGAGCGCTGCGGCCGTGGCTGAGGATTACCGCGCGGCTAAGCCTGGCGAGTTGTTGCAGGTACGTCTTGAGCAGTTGCACCCGAGCCAGGCGGTGGTGGGGTATGACCAGATCTATTACAAGCTCGGGCGCTTTGCCAAAGAGCCGAACAAGCTCTTCGATGAGTACTGCGAGGCCAATGGTCAGGGAGAAAGCAGCAAGGTGCCAAAGGGCGCCAACCTGCATCAGCCGGACAGCTTCAGCTGTCAGGGCGCAGTGGCTTCACGCAGCAGTGAAATGAAAACCGTGGTGGTCGGCCCTGAAGGCCGGCTGTATCTGACCGATGGACACCACACCTTTACCACGCTGTGGGAGCAGCCTGAAGGCGGCGCAACGCTGCCGATGTGGGTCAAGGTGACCGACATCGGCAGCGACAGCGCGGATCTGGTCAGTTTCTGGCAGCGCATGCAGGTTGCACGCAAGGTCTGGCTCAAGGATGGCCAAGGTCAGGTGATTACCCCGGAGCAGATTCCAGCGCAACTTGGCCTGGGCAGCCTGGCAGATGATCCTTACCGCGCGTTGGTGTATTTCACCCGTGAGGTGGCCTATGACAAACCCCGTTCGGGCGAAGTGGCCCCGGAGTTTCTTGAGTTTTACTGGGGCAACTGGCTGCGTGGTCAGCTTAACCTGAGCGAGTACGACCTGCGCGACAAGGGCGACTACCGCGACGCGATTGCTGCCGCGGCCAAGCTGATGGTCGCCCTGAAGGCCGACAGCACGGTGGGTGACAGCGGCTTCAAGGCGGCTGAGCTGGGCGGCTATTCCTCCGTCGGCCGCAAGGAAATGGGCAAGATGGCCAGCAAGAAGCTGCCGTATATGGTTGCCTACAAGGCCATGCGCTGAAACTGCCATGGCGCGCCAGGCAAGGTGTCTGGCGCTGGGCTTGGCGCTATAGTGCAGCCTTGCCCGAATCGCCGAGCTGTCGATGTTGCCTACCTGCCTTAACTCCATTCATGAAATTGCCGCCAGTCAGTGGGATGCGCTGCTGACTGATGCGCAGCCTTTCTTGCGCCACGCCTTTCTCTCGACACTGGAAGACAGCGGCAGTGTGTGGGGGCGCAGTGGCTGGCAGCCGGCTCATACAGTTCTACTCGGTGAACAAGGCCAACTGCTGGCAGCCATGCCGAGCTATGTGAAAAGCCATTCCTATGGCGAATACGTGTTCGATCATGGCTGGGCGGATGCCTGCCACCGTGCGGGCATCGACTACTACCCCAAGCTGCTCGGTGCGATTCCCTTCTCGCCTGTGACGGGCCCGCCGCAGGCGGCCGGGCAATTGCTTGATCAGCTAAGCGCCAGCCTGGAGCAGGAGGGGCTGTCGAGCCTGCATATCAACTTCACCACCGAGGCCGAAAACACCCTGCTGCAGGATCGTGATGGCTGGTTGCAGCGTCTGGGTTGTCAGTTTCACTGGCGCAATCGCGGCTACCGGGATTTTCAGGATTTTCTCGATGCGCTTAGCTCACGCAAGCGCAAACAGATGCGCAAGGAGCGTGAGCAGGTGGCGGGGCAGGGCATCGCGTTTGACTGGCGTGAGGGCCACCAGCTCGGTGAGCTGGAGTGGGATTTCGTCTACCTGTGTTACGCCAACACCTACCGTGTGCGCGGCCAGTCACCCTATCTGACGCGCGCTTTCTTCAGCCTGTTGGCCGAGCGCATGCCGGAGATGATCCGCGTGGTGCTCGCCCATCAGGCCGGTAGACCAGTGGCCATGGCCTTTAGCCTGGTCGGCGGCGACAGCCTGTATGGCCGCTACTGGGGTTGTCTGGCGGAGTTTGACCGGTTGCATTTCGAAACCTGTTTCTACCAATGCATGGACTTTGCCATCGCCAATGGCCTGCAACGCTTCGACGCCGGTGCCCAGGGCGAACACAAGCTGATCCGCGGCTTTGAGCCGGACATCACCCACTCCTGGCACTACCTCTGCCACCCCGGCCTGCGTGCGGCCGTGGCGAACTTTCTCGCCGAAGAACAGCACGGCGTGCGTGGCTACGCCGAACAGGCCCGCGAGCTGCTGCCGTACCGCCAATAGCGTGCCCGCTCGCGCAGTTTAGCGGGGCGGCAACTACGCTCAGAGCAGGTCCGCTGCTGCGCGAGGTGTGTTGTGAGTGCATTTGCCCTGGTCGATAAGTTCTGGCTGCTGCCGGGTGTGGCGGTCAATCTGACCCTGTTTCTGAATATGCTCGGCGCGCTGCTGCTTGGTCTGCTGGTCGGTTATGAGCGCTCCTACCATGGCCGCGCGGCGGGCATGCGTACTTATGGCATGGTCTGTATGGCCTCCTGTGCGCTGACGGTGTTGTGCGTGTACCCGCAGCACTGGCTGGGCGATCACTCTCTCTCCAGTGTCGACCCGACACGGGTGATTCAGGGGGTGGTCACCGGCATCGGTTTTCTTGGTGCCGGGCTGATTATGAAGGACGGCATGAGCATCAGCGGCCTGACCACGGCGGCGTCGATCTGGGCGTCTTCGGCGATTGGCGTGCTGGTGGGCGTCGGCTTCTATGGCGCGGCGGTGCTGCTTAGCCTGATTTCTGCCGGGCTGATGATGTGGGGCGCCAAGCTGGAGGCGCGGCTGCCATCGCGTCCGGCACTGGCCATTGTGCTGCGTTTCGCCCCCGGATTTGTCCGCCCGCATGAGGCGCGTTTGCGTGAAATCGCCCGCGAGCGTGGCTATGTGATTGCCGGCGGCTCGTTCACCGTGAGTTTTGAGCAGGGCCAGCTGGAGTGGCGCTTTGTCGCCGTGGCGGTGGATGGGCAGAAGAGTGCGCGGATCAGCGATATGGCCGATGAGCTGGCCAGGCTGGAAGGCGTGGCGAAGTTTCAGATGGCCCATGCGCGCAACTGAGCTTCGCCAATCCAGCCCTTAGATCGGACGTTAATCGACGCCGACAAAACCTCCGGTCTGATGCTGCCAAAGCCGCGCATAGAGACCACCGGCGGCGATCAGCTCACTGTGGCTACCGGTTTCGACGATGCGCCCTTGGTCGATCACCACCAGGCGGTCCATGCGCGCAATGGTCGACAGGCGATGGGCGATGGCGATCACCGTTTTGCCCTGCATCAGGGTATCCAGGCTTTCCTGAATGGCCGCTTCGATTTCCGAATCCAGCGCCGAGGTGGCTTCGTCCAGCACCAGAATCGGTGCGTCCTTGAGCAGCACGCGGGCGATGGCGATACGCTGGCGCTGACCGCCGGAGAGTTTGACCCCGCGTTCGCCAATCTGCGCGTCGAATCCATGGCCGCCCATGCCGTCGTCCAGTAGCGGGATAAAGCTGTCGGCGCGGGCCTTGCGTACGGCGTCGAGCAGCTCGTCTTCACTGGCCTCGGGTTTGCCGTAGAGCAGGTTGTCGCGGATCGATCGGTGCAGCAACGAGGTGTCCTGGGTGACCATGCCGATCTGCGCGCGCAGGCTTTCCTGGGCCACCTCGGCGATGTTCTGACCGTCGATCAGGATGCGCCCGCTCTCAAGGTCGTAGAGGCGTAGCAGCAGATTTGCCAGGGTTGATTTGCCCGCGCCGGAAGGGCCGATCAGGCCGATTTTTTCGCCGGGTGCCACGGCCAGGCTGAGGCCAGCGATCACCCCGTTGCGCTTACCGTAGTGAAAGTGGATGTTGTCGAACTGCACGGCGCCCTGGCTGACTTGCAGGGGTTTGGCCGCGGTCTGGTCGAGCACCTGGCGCGGCTGGACAATGGTTTTCATGCCGTCCTGCACGGTGCCGACGTTTTCGAAGATGCCGTTGACCACCCACATGATCCATTCGGCCATACCGTTGATGCGAATCACCAGGCCCAGCGCCAGAGCGATGTCGCCGGTGCTGATCAGTTGCTGATCCCACAGCCACAGCGCCAGCGCGCCGGTGCCGACGATCAGCATGCCGTTAAGGCAGGTGATCAGGAAATCCAGGGTGGTGATGATGCGCGACTGCAAACGCACCTTGCCGAGCAGTTCTTGTATGGCTTCGCGGGCGTAGTGTTCCTCGACCTGGGTGTGGGCGAACAGCTTGAGGGTGGTGACGTTGCTGTAGCCGTCGACCACCCGGCCCATGACTTTCGAACGCGCCGCCGAGGCCGCCGCTGAGCGCTGCTTGATGCGCGGCACGAAGTACCAGAGCGCCGCGCAGTAACCGACGATCCACAGCAGCAGCGGGGCAATCAGGCGCAGGTCGGCGGCGGCAAACAGGTACAGCGCGCTGGCGGCGTACACCAGCACATGCCAGAGCGCATCGACCACCTGCATCGCTGAATCACGCAGCGAGGGACCCGTCTGCATGATGCGTTGGGCGATGCGCCCGGCGAAATCGTTCTGGAAGAAGCTCAGGCTCTGCTTGAGCACATAACGGTGGTTCTGCCAGCGGATCAGATTGGTCAGGCCGGGGTTGATGGTCTGATGCGTCAGCAGGTTGTGCAGGCCGAATACCAGCGGGCGGATGACCAGCGCCACCAGCAGCATCCACAGCAGCGTGTGCTGGTGCTGCTCGAAGAACTCGCCACTTGAGGTGGTCTGCGTCATATCGATCAGCTGACCGAGGAAGCTGAACAGCGCGACTTCGATCAAGGCCGCAACAAAGCCGACTACCAGCACGGCGATCATCAACGGCCAGACCTGGCGCAAATAGTAGGCACAAAACGCCAGCATACCGGCCGGTGGCTCGACATCCGGGCTGGCTTTAAAGACATCGATCAGGTGTTCGAAGCGGCGGAACAGCATGTCAGGCATCCTGCCTAGATCAGGGAATAGCGCCCGATTCTAACGAGTTTGCCGGGGTGGGTGTTGCGCAGAAAAAGAGGGTAAAGCGCGCGGGGTGAGCAGGCCCACCCCGCGGGGTGCAATCAGAGACGCTTGGCTTCGGTGATCAGCACCGGTTCACGCGGCACGTTCTGATGACCGCCACGGTTGGCGGTCGGCACCTGGGCGATCTTGTCGACCACGTCCATGCCCTTCACCACCTTACCGAATACGGCGTAACCGAAGTCACGCGAGCCGTGGTCGAGGAAGGCGTTGTCCTTGTGGTTGATAAAGAACTGGCTGGTGGCGGAGTCGCGTACCTGGGTACGGGCCATAGCCAGGGTGCCGCGCACGTTGTGCAGACCGTTGTCGGCTTCGTTCTTGATCGGCGCCTGGGTGTCCTTCTGCTGCATGTCGGCATCGAAGCCGCCGCCCTGCACCATAAAGCCTGGAATCACCCGGTGGAACTGGGTGCCGGCGTAGTAGCCGCTGTCGACGTAGGCGAGGAAGTTGGCGGTGCTGATCGGCGCTTTTTCGGCATTCAGTTCGATCTCGATGTCGCCGAGGCTGGTAGTCAGCAGCACTTTCGGGTTTTCTGCGGCCAGCAGGCTGCCGGCAAACAGGATGGAGCAGGCGGCGAGGGTTAGGGTCTTGAACATGCGGGTAGTCCTTATTGTTGCTTGGCAGTGGAAGCGGCCTGTTCGACTTCGGCAAGAAAGGCTAGCAGGCTGCTGTTGAATTGTTCGGGTTGATCCAGCGGTGTGGCGTGACGTGAATCTTCGATCACCAGCAGGCGTGCGTTGGGCAGTTCATCGACATACGCCTGCTTCTGCGCCACCGGGGTGTAATCGCGGTCGGCCGTGACCACCAGGGTCGGACAGCCGATCCGGCTCAGGCGTTCCCGTACCCCCCAGCCGATAATCGCATCCAGGCTGGCAAGGTAAGCACGCTTGTCGTTCTGCGGCCAGCGTTGCAGGATTTTCTGTCGCAGCTCTTCCTGCTCCGGTTTGGGGAACAGCAGTTTGCCCAGGGCCTTGGCAATGGTATCGAGGCTGAGCAGGCGCGACAGGCTCCAGCGTTTGGCGATCTCGATATAGTCGCGCGGGCTTTTCGCCTTCACTTCCGGGCCACTGTTGACGATGCACAGGCTTCTCAGCAATTCGGGGCGATCCACGCCCAGTTGGAAGCCGATCATGCCGCCCATGGAGATACCCACCAGATGCACCTGTGGCAGTTGCAGATGCTCGATCAGCGCCGCCACATCCTCGGCGAAACCCTGGATGCTATAGCGCTCGCGGGGTTTGTCCGAACGGCCGTGGCCGCGTACATCGAGGGCAATTACCCGGTAATGGCGAGCCAGTTCGGGGATCTGATATTCCCAGTCACGTGTACTCGAACCGAGGCCGTGGACCAACAGCACAGGCGCGCCGTGACCGTATTCCTCGTAGTGCAACTGGCAGTCGTCGTTATCAAAAAATGACATCTACAGGTTCCTCTCAGGCCCATGTTCTTCTCAGGCGTTGGGCAGGGGCGCAGCAAAGGCTGCATTCAAAGGGGCGGCATCGAAGCGCTGGATCAGCTCGACGAGAATCTGCGTGGCCGGGCCCAGGGGCTTGTCTTTGTTTGAATAGAGGAAGAACAGCGGGTTGCGGCTGCCACCTTGATCCAGCGGCAGGGGCTTGAGCTGGCCGTCCTTGAGCTCGCGTTCGATCAGGTGGCGCGGCAACCAGGCAAAGCCCAGGCCGTTGCTGACAAAGGTGGCAGCGGTGGCCAGGCTGCCGACCGTCCAGCGCTGTTCGGCGCCGAGCCAGCCAACGTCGCGCGGCTGCTGGCGCCCAGAATCGCGGATCACCACCTGCATCTGGGCTTCCAGGTCCTGGAAGGTTACGACCCGCTGCAGGCGGTGCAGCGGGTGATCGGGGTGGGCCACGGCGACAAACTCCACCGTGCTCATTTCAGCACCGAGAAAACCGGGAATGTTCAGCGCGCTGATGGCGAGGTCAGCCATGCCATCCTTGAGCACTTCTTCCACGCCGGACAGCACTTCCTCGCGCAGACGTACCCGACAGCCACGGCTTTGCGGCATAAAGGCGGTCAGCGCGCGCACCAGGCGGGCATTGGGGTAGGCGGCATCGACCACCAGGCGCACTTCGGCCTCCCAGCCCTGTTCCATATGGTGGGCCAGGTCCTCCAGTTGACTGGCCTGTTTGACCAGTTGCCGCGAGCGGCGCAGTAGCACGTCACCGGCTTCGGTGAGCACCGCCTTGCGTCCATCGATACGCAGCAGCGGTACGCCCAGCTGCTCCTGCATACGCGCCACGGTGTAGCTGACAGAGGATTGTGAGCGGTGCAGCACCTCGGCGGCCTGAGCAAAGCCGCCATGGTCGACCACTGCCTGCAGGGTGCGCCATTGGTCGAGGGTTACGCGGGGAGCTTTCATAATCGGTTCCTGTGCTTGCTCAAGTTCCAGGGTGCAAATACTGACTCAATCAACCTAAACTGGCCGTCTTTTGCCGGAGACTGCCCTGATGAAAAAGCTCTGTTGCGCACTGCTGGCCTGCCTGCCGCTGACTGTAATGGCCTACCCGATCGAGGTGGAGAAACAGCTCAATGGCGCTGAAGTCTCGGCCACCACCCAGGAAATCGACCACAACATGGGCGGCTTGCAGCTGTACAACTATGGCCGCAGCGATGCCAAGTGCACGGCGGTATTTCGCAACGGCCCAGAAGCGCCGCGCAGCCGCAAGGTCAGCCTGGCTGCCGGTGAAAGCAACAGCCTGGCGGTGAAGTTCAGCCGCAGCATTATCAAGCTGCGGGTCAAACTGACCTGCGAAATCAGTTAATCAGTACTTGGCCACACAACCCAGAGACTAAGCGCGGGCTGGCTATAAATCAAATTATTAGATGGTTTTACGCAGTTGTTTGCGCTTTTTAATCGGATTTAGCACTCCTGTTCTTTGCCCATCGATGTTCAACAACCCTTCGATGGAGCAGACAACATGGCAAACGTCCTGGTAATTGAAAGCAGCGCCCGTCAGCAAGGTTCGGTTTCTCGTCAGCTGACAGCACAATTTATTGCCGACTGGTCGGCTGCCAACCCGGCTGACCAAATCAAGGTGCGTGACCTCGCGGTTGATCAGGTGCCGCACCTCGACGCCAATCTGCTGGGCGGCTGGATGACCCCGGCCGGGCAGCAGAGTGAAGCCGAGCAGGCTGCGCTGGCGCTGTCCAACCTGCTGACCGACGAGCTGCTGGCCGCCGATGTGCTGGTGCTGGCCGCGCCCATGTACAACTTCGCCATCCCCAGCACCCTGAAGGCCTGGCTCGACCATGTGCTGCGTGCGGGTGTGACCTTCAAGTACAGCGAAACCGGCCCGCAAGGCCTGCTCAGTGGCAAGCGCGCCTTTGTCCTGACCGCCCGTGGCGGCATTTATGCCGGCGGTACCCAGGATCATCAGGAACCCTACCTGCGTCAGGCGCTGGCCTTTGTCGGCATTCACGATGTCAGCTTTATCCACGCCGAAGGCCTCAACCTGGGCGGCGACTTTCTCGAGAAAGGCCTGAACCAGGCCAAGGCGCAACTGGCCCAGGCCATCTGATTCTCCCGCCGCATCCTGCTCTCCTGGCGTCCGGTGCTCCTGGACGTCTCTGCCCGCTCTGCTGATGCAGTGCGGGCTTTTTTATGCGCTGCATTTTTTCGCTGTACGGCTGTTTAAGTTCCCGGCTGTGTCGCTTTATGGCTGTGGTCTTAACTACAAGCCAGGCAAGATGTCGGGGTTTGATTGAGCAGGGTGATGTGATGCAGCTGTCTGGGCGCGGTGTGGCGCTGTCGATTATTGCCTCGGTGTTGTTTGCCGTGGTGCCCGGCTATGTGCGGCTGTTGGCACCGCTCGATGGTTTGCAGGTGTTTGCCCAGCGGGTGCTCTGGTCGATGCCGGCGGTGTTGCTGCTGATTACCCTGTCGCGGCAATGGCCGGTGCTGCTCGCCGCCTGCGCTCGTGTGCGGCGTGAGCCGTTACTGTTGGCCAGCCTGCCGCTGGCAGCGCTGCTGATGGGTATTCAGTGGGCGCTGTTTGTCTGGGCGCCACTGGCCGGGCGCATGCTGGAAGTGTCGCTGGGCTACTTCCTGCTGCCGTTGGCGATGGTGCTGGCCGGACGGGTGTTCTATGGCGAGCGACTGCGGCCGTTGCAGCGCCTGGCAGTGTTCTGCGCCTTGCTCGGCGTGACCCATGAGTTGTGGCTGACCCAGGCGTTTTCCTGGGTGGTGATGGTCACGGTGTTGGGTTATCCGCCGTACTTCATGCTGCGCCGCTGGATGCGCCTGGATGTCTTGTCTGGTTTTGTCTTCGAGATGCTGTTTATGGCACCGGTGGCGATCTGGCTGGTGCTGCAATGGAGCCCGCCGCAGCTGTTTGCCCAGGCGCCGCAGCTGTGGTGGCTGCTGCCGGGGCTGGCGGTCATCAGCTCGCTGGCGTTTGCCGCGATGATGGCCGCCAGTCGCCTGCTGCCAATGGGCCTGTTCGGCATTCTCAGTTATGTCGAGCCGGTGCTGCTGTTTCTCGTAGCGCTGCTGTTTCTCGGCGAACAGTTCAACAGCGCGCAATGGCTGACCTATCTGCCGATCTGGCTGGCGGTGCTGCTGGTCGGCTGGGACAGCGCGCGGCTGCTGATCAAGCAGGCGCGGCAAGGTTTATAGCAAGACATCCGCCAGGCTTTCCGGTAGGAGCTGACTGCGAGAGAACATCGCAATACCGTCCCCAACAGATAGGGCGCAAGGCCGATCCCCCGCTTGTCGAGCCGACCAGCGAGCCGCCCGCCCGAGGGACGCAGAGAGGGAAAAGTTTTCTGACGAGCTTCAGTCCAGCACGTTCTGCAGAATCTCGTAGATCAGTCCCGTAGCCAGGGTGACGAGCACCACGTCGGTGCCGACCTGCTGCCATTCGTAGCCTTCGTAGCGCGGCAGTTGGCTGAGCAGGCGATTGTCGAAGCGCTTGGCAATGCCTGGTGGCAGCGGCTTACCGCGCGCCAGGTTCTTGCGGATGCCCGGCGGCAGAGATTGGGCTGGGCCGATCAGGTCGCGATTGTCACCAAGAATGATGCGCACTCGGCCGATATCGATGCTCGGGCCGCGCAGATCAACCTGTATACCGCCATCGCCACCGTGCTTGTCATGCTTGTCGTGTTTTGGGGCGGCGCTGGCACTGTTCAAGGCAACTGCCAGGGCCAAGCTGGTGACGGTTAGCAACAAGGAACGGTACATGGCGGTACTCCACGAGGGGGAGGGTTAAACAACTCGCGCAGCCATTTGCTGCGCTCTCTTCAGTGTGGCCCAGAGTTGGCCGGTGTGGCGGGTGGAGTACGGCCATCGCGTCCAGCCAATATGCGCAGAATGGCGTTGAGCAACATGCCGTAGAGTGGCACGAACAGCAGCAGGCTGACGACCAGTTTGACCCCGTAATCGACCGTGGCGATTTCCACCCAGTGCTTGGCCATAAACGGGTTGCTGCTGTTCCAGAACGCCACCGAGAAGAACGCGTAGGTATCCAGCAGGTTGCCAAGGACGGTCGAGACTGTTGGCGCTACCCACCATAGCGACAGCTGGCGCAGGCGGTCGAATACTTGAATATCGAGGAACTGCCCGAGCACATAGGCCAGAAAGCTGGCGATAGAAATGCGCAGGACGAACTCGTTGAACTCCAGCAAGGCGCCGAAGCCGCGAAAGCTGGCTTCCTGAAACAGCACCGAAACGATGTAGGAAATCAGTAGCGCCGGCAGCATTACCCGGGCAATCACCCGGCGCGCCGCCTGTTTGCCGAGCAGGCGTACGGTCAGGTCGGTGGCCAGGAAGATAAACGGGAAGCTGAATGCGCCCCAGGTGGTGTGCCAGCCGAGCAGGGTGATCGGCAGCTGCACCAGGTAGTTACTGGCGATGATGATCAGGATATGAAACAACACCAGTGCAATAAGCGCATTGCGTAGGCGCTGCGGGGCGGTAATAAGCATGACGGGACCTTTTTGCTGGATGGGGTTAGGGAACCCATGCCACCCGGAATTGAATGGCGGCGCGCATTCTACCGGCGCGACGCGGCGCTTGCGTAGTGGCCTGACAGGAGGCCGCACTCTGCACCGTTTCAGCGTCCTGTTGCAGGGCGCCAACTAGGCTACAGGCGCCGTTGGCCAGGCCGTTCGGGCTTTTAGCCGGCAGAACCGGTAATCTATGCCGCTGTATTGCTGATTTTTTGTCGAGGTATACCCGTGTTTTCCCAATTCGCCCTGCATGAACGCCTGCTCAAAGCCGTGGCCGAGCTTAACTTTGTCGAGCCCACCCCGGTGCAGATGGCGGCCATTCCGCTGGCGCTGCAAGGAAAAGACTTGCGGGTTATTGCGCAAACCGGCAGCGGCAAGACCGCAGCCTTTGTGCTGCCAATGCTCAATCGTTTGCTCGGCGATGGTGCTTCCCAGCCACGCATGAGTGTTCGCGCGATGATTCTGTTGCCGACCCGTGAGCTGGCCCAGCAGACCTTGAAAGAAGTCGAGCGTTTTGCCCAGTTCACCTTCCTCAAGGGCGGGCTGATCACCGGTGGGGAAGACTTCAAGGTGCAGGCCGCCATGCTGCGCAAGGTCGACATCCTGATCGGTACGCCGGGTCGCCTGATCGAACACGCCAACGCCGGCAACCTGCTGCTTGATGAAGTCGAAGTGCTGGTGCTCGATGAAGCAGACCGCATGCTCGACATGGGCTTTGCCGAGGACGTGCAACGCCTGGGTGAACTGTGCAATGCCGAGCGCCAGACCTTGCTGTTCTCCGCCACCAGTGGCGGCGCCGCTCTGCGTGAAGTGATCGGCAAGGTGCTGAAAGAGCCTGAGCACCTGCAGCTCAACCGCGTCAGCCAGCTCAACGAAGGCACGCGCCAGCAGATCATCACCGCTGACCATAACCACCATAAAGAGCGTCTGGTCGAGTGGTTGCTGAAGAACGAGACCTACGACAAGGCGATCATCTTCACCAATACCCGCGTCCAGGCCGACCGCCTGTACGGCAAGTTGGTTGCCCACGACTTCAAGACCTTTGTGTTGCACGGTGAGAAGGACCAAAAGGATCGCAAGCTGGCCATCGACCGTCTCAAGCAAGGCGCGGTGAAGATTCTGGTGGCCACCGATGTGGCGGCCCGTGGCCTGGATGTCGATGGCCTGGACCTGGTGATCAACTTCGATATGCCGCGCTCTGGCGACGAATATGTACACCGTATCGGTCGTACCGGCCGTGCTGGCGCCGAAGGTCTGGCGATCTCGCTGATCTGCCACAACGACTGGGCGCTGATGTCGAGTATCGAGCGCTACCTCAAGCAGCGTTTCGAACGCCGCAATATCAAGGACCTCAAGGGCATCTACCAGGGCCCGAAAAACCTCAAGGCGTCCGGTAAAGCGGTTGGCCCGAAGAAGAAAAAGATCGACCCGAAAACCGGCAAGAAGCTCGCCACGAAAAAGCCTGCCGCCAAGGCGCCGAAGCGCAACACCATCAACCGGCCGAAACCTGATGCGTCGGTACTGGTCAGCCAGGATGGCCTGGCCCCGCTGAAGCGCCGTACACCAGCTGCCGAGTAACGTCGTGGGCCGCTGGGTCTGCTGGGTTGTTGCGTGGTTAATCGCCGCGCAGGCCCAGAGCGCGGTGTACAAATGCGTGCAGCCTGACGGTGTGGTGCTCTACAGTGATCAGCCTTGCAGCATCGCCCATAGCAATCTGGCCTTGAGTGTCAGCAATTACGCCAACTACCCGCCGCTGCTGCAGGGTGTGGCGCAGCTCTGGCACGAGCGGGTTCAACCACTGCTGGTCGGGGTTGATGTGCTGGCCATACTGGCGCTGGTTTACGGGCTGATGAGCCTGATCTGCTTTATCGCCTACTACCGCGACAAACAGTTCGCCATCAAGGGCCAGCAGCGCACGCCCCAGGCGCGCCTGCATCTGTATGAGTTGCTGGGCGGCTGGCCCGGCGGGTTGCTGGCGCAGCGGCTGATTCGGCACAAGAACCGCAAGCTGAGTTATCAGCTGCTGTTCTGGTTGATCGTCCTGCTGCACCTGTCTCTGGTGGGGCTGGTGCTATGGCTGAGCAATACATCTGCAGGCGGCTGAAGACGGCGGGCTCTCCACCGTCTGCCGCTTAATCCTTACTTCGGTACGATCAAGATCTTGCCGTCGCGCTCGCCACTGGCGGCGGCCGCCACGGCCTGCTTGATCTCGCTGACGTCATAGGTGGCGGCGACCCGAGTGTGTAGCTTGCCGCTGGCGATCAGCTGCACCAGCTCGCCAAACACCTTCATCTGCTCGGCCTGGCTGGCGTTCTGGAACCATTTGGCCAACCAGAAGCCGCGCAGGCTGACATCGCGAAACACAAAGGACGCTGGCGATACCTGACACGGCTGGCGGCTCATCATGCCGTAGTTAACCAGCACACCGCCTTCGCACAGGCTGGCGGCCAGGTGGTCGGTAGACTCGCCGCCTACGGCATCGATACCCAGGCGCACGTTTGCACCGCCAGTGGCTGCGCGCACTCGCTTGGCAAGGTTCGGGCCATCGACCAGTACCACGTCACCGCCTTCTGCCTCAACGCCGGCCACTGCTGACTCACGGCGTACCACGTTGATGGTTTTGAAGCCGCGCAGCTTGGCCAGCTGGATCAGGTAGCTGCCGACGCCGGAGTTGGCGGCGTTCTGGATCACCCAATCGCCGGGCTTGAGGTCGACGAATTGACTGAGCATCAGAGAGGCGGTCGGCGGGTTGACCGTGAGCATGGCCAGTTGCTGAGGATCGGCTTCCGGCAGGGGAATCAGTTTATTGGCCGGCGCATTCAAATGGCTGACCCAGGTGCCGCAGCCCACCGGCAACAGCACCATCTGGCCAATCTTCAGGTTGCTGACTTCGACGCCCAGCGCTTCCACCCGGCCAACCCCTTCGTTACCGCCAATCGCTGGCAACGGCGGCAGCATGCCGTATTCGCCGGTCAGGGTAAGCACATCGGATGGGTTGATCGGCGCAGCCAGTACCTTGATACGCACTTGGCCGGCGCCAGGCTCAGGTAGCTGCAGCGCAACGGCGGCGATTACTTCCTGAGGAGCGGGCCCGCGGGTTTGATACTCGGCTTTAAGCATGGGAATTCTCCGGTAGAGGCTGAACAGAGTGGCTGAAGTCTAGACCGGAGTGGCCAAGGTGCGACGAATCCTCTGTTATCGATCCGGGTGATGGGCAGCGACCGAGTAAACCGGGTGATTGCTAGTTTTACTGGTCTTGCATCTCACCTCCGCCTGGTTCCGGCTCCTGAAGCGCTGGTAGTCACCTGCGCAAGCGTTTTCCAGCAGGTCAGAGGAGGTCTCGGGTGAGATTTCCTTCAGTTCTGCGCGTAGCTGATCCGCACGGGCAGGATTTTTTGGCTGATCTCTGCGGCTTTGGCTACGAGTTGCCCGGCTTGGCTATCGCCTCTTCGGAACTACAGGAGGCGTAGGCCGCGCTCTGCTCAGATAGAACGAAGGCAGCGCAAAGGCTCAAGCGTTTTACTGAGCCGATTATCTTCATGGCGATATTATCGCGGGCGAACAGGCTGGCGTGCTCGCTGAGTACGGTTGACTGGCGAAAGTTCGAACCTAAGCGGGCCTGGGCGGGTCGGAAATTAGGAGGGCGACGTGCAATAACGCCTGAGAGCTAAGGATGGTCTGAAAAAGACTTCCTGATTTTGGCAAAATATCCGCACTCCACCCGCCGAGTTTTCCGATGAAGCAGATGACCTTCGCCGACGCCGAGTATGCCGGCAAGCGCAAGCAGACCCGCAAAGAATTGTTCCTGATCAAGATGGATCGGGTAGTGCCATGGAAAGGGTTGATCGCTTTGATCGAGCCGCATTATCCAAAGGGTGAAGGCGGCCGACCGTCCTATCCGCTGATGGCGATGCTGCGAGTGCATCTGATGCAAAACTGGTTCGGTTACAGCGATCCGGCGATGGAAGAGGCGCTGTACGAGACCACCATCCTACGCCAGTTTGCCGGGCTGACTCTGGAGCGCATTCCTGACGAAACCACCATCCTCAACTTCCGCCGCTTGCTGGAAACACACGAACTGGCTGCCGGCATCCTGGCCGTGATCAATGGCTACCTGGGTGACCGTGGTTTGTCGCTGCGCCAAGGCACCATCGTCGATGCCACGCTGATCAACGCGCCGAGTTCAACCAAGAACAAGAACGGTAAGCGTGACCCTGAGATGCACTCAACCAAGAAAGGCAATCAGTATTACTTCGGCATGAAGGCGCACATCGGGGTGGATGACGAGTCTGGCTTGGTGCACAGCGTGGTGGGTACTGCCGCCAACGTGGCGGATGTCACCCAGGTCGATAAGCTGCTGCACGGCGAGGAAAACATGGTGGGGGCCGATGCCGGATATACCGGTGTCGAGAAGCGCCCCGAGCATGAGGGCCGTCAAGTGATCTGGCAGGTTGCAGCACGGCGTAGCACTTACAAGAAACTCGGTAAGCGCAGCGCGCTGTACAAAGCCAAGCGCAAAATCGAGAAGGCCAAGGCCCAAGTGCGAGCCAAGGTCGAGCATCCGTTTCGGGTGATCAAGCGTCAGTTCGGTTATGTGAAGACGCGCTTCCGTGGCCTGGTCAAAAACACGGCGCAACTGGTGACTTTATTCGCGCTGTCAAATCTGTGGATGGCGCGCCGACATTTACTGACGAATGCAGGAGAGGTGCGCCCGTAATGCTGGAAATGGCTGCCGCGAGGTGCTCGCGGCGGCTAAAAACACAGAAATGAGCCGGTAATCTGATCGTTTTTGATCGATTTATCACTTTCGAAATCAGCAGAGGCTGACGTCAGCCAGAAATGCATGGCTACTTCAGAGGATCCCTAACTCCGATTAATCGATCTCAGCGATAGGGCAATGCAGAGTCAGGTCATAGCCGGCTATGCTGGGCACTGGTTTAACTCGGGTATCGCTATGAAGTGGTTGTGGGTCTGTTGTTTGCTGTCGTGTAGCCTGAACGTCTCGGCGCAAGCCTTGCGCGTCGGCTTTGGTACGCACAAACCACCTTATATCTTCGAGAGTGAGGCTCGTGGCCTGGAGTACGACATCGTGATGACTGCCGCGCAGCGCGGAGGGCTGGAACCGGTGGCGTACTACGCGCCGATGGAGCGCTTGAATCTGATGCTGAGCAAGGGCCAGATCGACGTTATTGCGACCACCAATGAGCGCAGCGGCGGTTCTATTTTTTATTCGGAACCCTATATCCGCTACCAGAATGTCGCGGTGGCCCTGCGCTCGCGAAACCTGGATATTCAGCGCATCAGCGACCTGGTGAGTTACTCGGTCAATGCCTTTCAGCGCGCGCGCTTTCTCCTCGGTAGTGAGTACCAGGCGATGGCCGAAAACAATCCGCGCTACCGTGAGGAGGCGTTTCAGATTGCCCGCAATCGCATGCTCTACAGCGGTCGAGTGGATGTAGTGGTGAATGACATGCGTATCCTGCGTTACTTCAACCGCGAGGTGTACACCCAGGTCGATGTGACCCAGCCACTGACCCTGTATCCGATTTTTGCGGCCACCGACTACAAGCTAGGTTGTCGGCAGCAGGCCCATTGCGAACGCTTTAATCAGGGCTTGGCAGCGATTCGGGAAAGTGGCGAGTACACGCTTATCGAGCGCCGCTACGCCATGCACTGACTGCATCTGGATGGCGTCAGTGTCTTATGGCGTGGGTGCGACCTCGTCGAGGCCCTCTTGCGCGGCCAGCAGTTCTTCTTCGCTCTGCAACGGTGTGCTGCTGACGCTGAAGTCGACAATCTCGATAGCGCCCTGACCCTGGCCCAGCAGGTGGAAGGAGAACGCCTTGCGCGCTTGCGGGTTGTCGAAGGTGAAGCTGACTTCGACGGACTTGTTACGGGTCAGCAGCGGCAGTTGCGGGATCGCCAGATCGACGTTGCGGTCGTATTCCTTGGTTTTCAATTGCAGCGTGGCGCCCTGTTTATCCAAGCGCAGCGCGCGGATTTTCAGGGTCACGGTGGTTTGGGTATTCGCCCCCAGAGTCAGGTACTGCGCACCCACCAGATTGTCTGCCCAGTCATCACTGACACTGGGTTTGAGTTTGATGGGTTGCAGGTTGGCGAACTGGTAGCGTTGCTCGGCCTGGCCGCCGTTGCTTAGTGATTGGTCAAGCAGGGCTGCTTGCTGGCTGATCAACCGCGCCGGTTTGCCGCTGAAACGGCCCAGGTAATGTGCGCTCTCGGCAATAAAGCCAGGGCTGGTGTAGCGCCGGCAGACATTCTGGAAGTCACACTCGGTCAGCGTGCCGTTGCCGTCATGCTGGCGCAGCAGGCCGTTGGTGTAGGAGATGATCTTGCGGCCCGTGGCGTAATCGCGCAGCAATGAGAGGCCGGCGATATTGCTCGGTACCGGGAAGGCAAAGTAGTCGAGCACCGAGGCGGTCAGGTCGACATGGCCATACACGCCTTGCTTGATGGCGGGCAGTTGCGCCTGCTCGGGAGACAACAGCAGGTTGAAGCCCCAGGCCGAAGCCAGGCGAACGTTCTCCAGACCATGGGATTCATCCGAAGTGACGATCACCAGGGTGTCTTTCATCACGCCCTGTTTTTTCAACGCGTCGAGGAAGTCGGCAACGGCATCGTCCAGATAGGCAATCGCCGCCAGTTTTGCGCTGGGATGGCGGTCCAGGTAGTCCTGCGGGGCGGAGTAGGGCTGGTGAGTGCCCACGGTCAGCAGGGTGAGCA
Organism: Pseudomonas anguilliseptica; assembly: GCF_900105355.1. Lineage (NCBI taxonomy): Bacteria > Pseudomonadati > Pseudomonadota > Gammaproteobacteria > Pseudomonadales > Pseudomonadaceae > Pseudomonas > Pseudomonas anguilliseptica. The sequence continues at coordinate 125,963 of NZ_FNSC01000001.1, read as the reverse complement.
TCCAGGGCTGACGCTTTTTGCGCAACTGTTGCACGTAACCCAGCGCGCCCTCGAAGTAGGCCTTGTCGTCCATGCCCCAGGGGAACTCGATATAGGGCTTGTTCTTGAACCAGTCGCGGCCCAGGGTCTTGTCGAAGCCCATCTGCGGCATGATCTGGTCTTTGGCCATAAAGCGCAGCCCAGCCCCCTGCAGGAAATGCGTGCTAAGGCCGCGCTCGCGCAGTTGTGCCGGCAGGCATTGCTCGCTGCGCGCTGGATTGTTGAGTAGTTCGACGCCTTTCGGGGTGCCGGAGTCGAGTTTGTTGTAATCGCCGCAGAGCATCGCATAGAGGCCGCGGATGGTCTGATGACCGTGCAGCACGTAATCGGTCGTGAGCATGCCGCGCTCGGCCCACTGGCTCAGACGCGGCATCGGGTCTTGCGCGTAACTGCTAGCAATGGCCTGGCGACTGGCTTGCAGGTAGGCGCCGGTCACGCCTTCCAGAGTAATGATCAGTACGTTGCGGGCGCTGCCGGCTTGCTTGAGCAGCGGCGTACCGTGCAGGTTGAGCTGATTCAGGCCGCTGATGTCGGGTGGGCTGCTCGGTTCATCACCCGCCAACCAGTCGGCCAGGTGTTGCTGGGCGCCATTGGTACTTTCCGCCAGCAGCTTGTGCGGCAGGTTGAACTGCAACCACTGGTCAGCTTCGCTGGGTTTGAATTGCTGGCCGGCTGTATGCAGGGCAAACAGTGCCAGCGGTAGCAGCAGCCAGGCGCGTGCAAGCGGCTCGGCGCGGCGCGGTGTTTGTAAGCTGCGCAGGCCCAGGTATAGCGCCATCAGCACGGCCATGGCCAACGCCAGTAGTGGCTGGCTCAAGCCGCTGCCCTGGGTCGAATGGCTGACGAACTGCGCATCGCCCAGGTATTGCAGGTCGGCCGGCTCTGGCATGCGCCCCACCGCATTGACCAACTCGGCGGTGCTCAAGGTAAAGACGCACCAGGTCAGCAGCAGAGCAATGTTCAGCAGCCAGGAGCGTTGGTGCAGAACTACCAGCAGTAAGCTGCCGATCGCCAGGTCAGACAGATAGCCATAAGCATGCGACCAGCCCAGCGTGTAGCGGCTAAGCAACGGCAGGGCGAATATTAACAAACCGAGGGCAAGCAGGGTGCTGGAAGGCTGTCGCAGCCAATTGCAGGTAACGCGCACGGGTACTCCTGGGGCGATTGCCATCGTTCAGCAATGGCAATGCCGAAACAGCCGCAAAATGCGGGCTGACATGATTCTGAAACAAGGCTGTGTTAAGCGCCAGTGGGCGGAGCGCAAAAGGGCAAAACAACTGATGTTGTGCTGAGGAAGGAAGCGAGGGACTGGGTGGAGTTATGCACTGGCCAGCGCCTTGTCATTGCGAGCAAAGCGCTGCATGGCCAGAAAACGTTACTTTTTACCTATGGTGATCTGCTTGGTGGTGCCGTACACCTGGCCGCTGACGCCTTTGGCAATTTGCTGAATTTCCCCGCCGGATTTCAGGAAGGCTTCGATCTGTGCGTCGATCGAAGCGCTGGTTTCCACGGCTGGAGCCGGCTTGGGTTTGCTGTTGGATGCTTTTACGCGCATGACGGCCATTAACCTATTTAAAAATTAATTTGGCCGCGCATGATACTCGAAATACTTGACAATTGCTTGGCAAATAAAGGTCGGATGTAGCGATATGCCGTGAAATTATTCTGCGAATAGTTCGAATAATTAGCGAGTATGTCAGTAAGTGATTGTTTTAATAAGAATAGATATTTCTTACTGAAACCGTGCCTCGCGGTTTGCTCCATCGGTCGGATTGCCCTGCACGGCCATCAGGCTGGTGCAGGGCGATGGCCGGTAGGCCGAGAAATTACCAGGCGAGTCGGCTAGAATGCCGGCCTGGTAATGAGGGTAGGGCATCATGGCGGTAATTGGACGAATGAATAGTTTGCAGGTCGTGAAGCACACCGACTTCGGCCTGTATCTGGATGGCGGCGCGGATGGCGAAATTCTATTGCCCAAACGCTATATCCCAAGCGATACCCCAAGTGAAGTGGAAGACTGGTTGAACGTCTTTATTTACTTGGACAGTGAAGACAAATTGATTGCCACCACGGAAAAACCAAAAGTTCAGGTGGGCGAATTTGCCAGTTTGAAAGTTGTGGATATAAATCGTGTGGGCCTATTCCTTAATTGGGGTTTGCCAAAAGACTTGTTGCTGCCGCACTCCGAAGAAAAACGCCCATTGCAGATCGGTGATTACTGCGTGGTGCATGTATTCCTCGATAAACGCAGCAAGCGCATCACCGCCACTGCACGCCTGGATCGTTACCTGGATAACGTGCCGGCCAACTACACGATGGGCGAGGAAGTCGACCTGTTGGTCGCCGAGTCCACTGATATGGGCTTCAAGGCCATTATCAATGGCAAGCACTGGGGCCTGATCCACAAGAACGAACTGTTCAAGTTTGTGCGCAGTGGCATGCAGGAAAAAGGCTTTATCAAGGAAGTGCGCGCCGACGGCAAAATCAGCCTGAGCCTGCAGCCAGTAGGTCAGGAAGCGGCCAGCAGCCTTGGTGAACAGATTCTGGCCAAACTGCGCGAGCACGATGGTGTACTCAAGGTGAATGACAAGAGTTCGCCTGAAGAAATTGCCGGGCTGTTTCGGGTCAGCAAGGGCAACTTCAAGAAAGCCATTGGTGGTTTGTACAAGCAGGGTCGCATCGTGATCCACGAAGACCGTATCGAACTGCCAAGCAAGTAAGCAGCACCCCGCGTTTACGGCTCACGGTATTGCGCCAGTAGTGAGTCGTACGTTCTGTAGTTGGCTTGCTAGGCTTGAGATGTCAGCTTGAGTCGCGTTGCAGGTGGCGTATTACGCGACTCAATGAGCATTTTGCCGGTGTAGCTCAGTTGGTAGAGCAGCGCACTCGTAACGCGAAGGTCGCAGGTTCGATTCCTGTCTCCGGCACCAATACTATAATTTTGCGGTTCTCCCTGGCACTGCGTGAGACTGTGAAATTCCTATGAAAGCCCCGCTTTGTGCGGGGCTTTTTGTTTTTTTCTGATGCCATCCGGTGCCTGGGAGGCCAGTCAAGTCCTTGCTTATTGAGCACCTCTATGAGTATCTTTTATTGTTCAATAATCTATAGGGATGGTCTGAAGTAGCCATGTATTTCTGGCTGACTTCAGCCCCGCCGATTTTGAAAGCGGCAAATCGATCAAAAACGATCAGATTACCCATTCATTTCTGTGTTTTTAGCCGCCGCGAGTAGCTCGCGGCAGCCATTTCCCGCATTACAGGCGCACCTCTCCTGCATTGGTCAGTAAATGTCGGCGTGCCATCCACAGGTTCGACAGCGCGAACAGCGTCACCAGTTGCGCCGTGTTCTTGGCCAAGCCACGGAAGCGTGTCTTTACATAACTGAACTGACGCTTGATCACCCGGAACGGGTGCTCAACCTTGGCGCGCACCTGGGCCTTGGCCTTCTCGATCTTGCGTTTGGCTTTGTACAGCGGGCTGCTCTTACCCAGCTTCTTATAGGTGCTGCGGCGGGCAGCAACCTGCCAGATCACCTCGCGCCCATCATGTTCGGGGCGCTTTTCGACGCCGGTATAACCCGCATCGGCGCACACCACGTTTTCCTCGCCGTGCAGCAACTTGTCGACCTGAGTGACATCCGCCACGTTGGCCGCCGTGCCTACCACGCTGTGTACCAGCCCCGACTCGTCATCCACGCCAATGTGCGCCTTCATGCCGAAGTAGTATTGGTTGCCCTTCTTGGCCTGGTGCATCTCTGGGTCGCGTTTGCCGTCCTTGTTCTTGGTCGAACTCGGCGCATTGATCAGCGTGGCATCGACGATGGTGCCTTGGCGCAACGACAGGCCACGGTCGCCAAGATAGCCATTGATGACGGCCAGGATGCCGGCAGCCAACTCATGTTTCTCCAGCAGACGACGGAAGTTGAGGATGGTGGTTTCGTCGGGGATACGTTCCAGACTCAGCCCGGCGAACTGCCGCAGGATGGTGGTCTCGTACAGCGCTTCTTCCATCGCCGGGTCGCTGTAGCCGAACCAGTTCTGCATCAGGTGCACACGTAGCATCGCCATCAGCGGATAGGCCGGCCGACCGCCTTCACCCTTGGGGTAATACGGTTCGATCAGTGCGATCAAACCCTTCCACGGCACCACCCGATCCATCTCGATCAGGAACAACTCTTTGCGGGTCTGCTTGCGTTTGCCGGCGTACTCGGCATCGGCGAAGGTCATTTGCTTCATCGGAAAACTCGGCGGGTGGCGTCCGGGCATTTTGCCAAAATCAGGAAGTCTTATTCAGAGTTTCCATAGGTACTCGGTATGCCTTTGACCGTCCTGCAGGTGAAGAATTCTTCACCACGTGAGAAAGACTGCGTTCAGAAAGATAACCATGGGTAACCTCACTTTTAAGAGTCGCAGGCGTCACTGGATGGCTCAGGATCAGACCTGGGGGGAGGTGCCTGTTGGCATGACCGCGCATAAAGAGCTGCTGGGGGCTGTGCGTTCTATCGAGCAGTATTCACGCTGAAGAGATGTGCACACATTGCTGTGACGTTCTGTTTTTAGAACAGATTTTTTCAACCAGATGAGGAGGGGCGCATTCGCAAACCCCAGGACAAGAACCACATAGGCCAGACCGCCAAATGCAATCTGAGGGGCCCGGAAATGTGTTGCCACTTGTTGAAAACTGTATGGGTAGAGCGCTTCCATTACTGCTGTGCGGAGTGGCAGCTCAGCGGAGACTACTTCGCCGGCACGTCGTGCGCCGTAGTACTGGAACGAGACGTACCAGAATCCTGCAGCGGCCGCCAAAATCATGAGGGCCATGACCCCTATCATTGCGATTGGCCTGAAGACCCTGAAAAAGAATGACTCCCTATAGACGGAATTACTGCCCGTCACGAAGGCTGCTAGGGATGGTCTGAAGTAGCCCTGTATTTCCGGTCAACTTCAGCCTCCGCTGATTTTGAAAGCGGAAAACTGATCAAAAACGATCAAGTCATCCGCTCATTTCGGTGTTTCTGGCCGCCGCGAGCACCTCGCAGCGGTCATTTCCCACATTACAGGCGCACCTCTCCTGCATTCGTCAGCAAATGTCGACGGGCCATCCACAGGTTCGACAGGGCGAACAGCGTTACCAGTTGTGCGGTGTTTTTGGCCAGGCCACGGAAACGCGTCTTCACATAACCGAACTGACGCTTGATCACCCGGAACGGGTGCTCGACCTTGGCGCGAACTTGCGCCTTGGCCTTCTCGATCTTGCGCTTGGCTTTGTACAGCGCGCTGCGCTTACTCAACGTGTTGTACGTACTGCGGCGGGCTGCGATCTGCCAGATCACTTCACGGCCTTCATGTTCTGGCCGCTTCTCTACGCCGGTGTAACCCGCGTCGGCACCCACCATGTTTTCTTTGCCGTGTAGCAGCTTGTCGACCTGAGTAACGTCTGCAACATTGGCTGCCGTGCCGATCACGCTATGCACTAAACCCGACTCGTCATCGACGCCGATGTGCGCCTTCATGCCGAAGTAATACTGGTTTCCCTTCTTGGTCTGGTGCATTTCCGGGTCACGCTTACCGTCCTTGTTCTTGGTCGAACTCGGCGCATTGATCAGCGTGGCATCGACGATGGTGCCTTGGCGCAATGACAAACCGCGGTCACCCAAATAGCCATTGATGACGGCCAAGATGCCCGCAGCCAGTTCGTGTTTCTCCAGCAATCGGCGGAAGTTGAGGATGGTGGTTTCGTCGGGAATGCGCTCCAGGCTCAGACCCGCAAACTGGCGCAGGATGGTGGTCTCGTACAGAGCCTCCTCCATCGCCGGGTCGCTGTAGCCGAACCAGTTCTGCATCAAATGAACCCGTAACATCGCCATCAGCGGATAGGCTGGACGTCCGCCTTCACCCTTGGGGTAATGCGGTTCGATCAAGGCAATCAAACCCTTCCACGGCACAACCTGATCCATCTCGATCAGGAACAGCTCTTTGCGGGTTTGCTTGCGCTTGCCGGCGTACTCGGCGTCGGCGAAGGTCATCTGCTTCATCGGAAAACTCGGCGGGTGGAGTTCAGGTATTTTGCCAAATTCAGGAAGTCTTCTTCAGGGTTTCCCTAGCGAATCAAATATTTCTCCAGCGAGCGCCGATATACTCCAGTCTTGGAAAAGCGTAAGCAGAGTAAGGTTCAACCCATATAGGCCGACTGAAAGGTTGATCAGTCCCGCAGGCTCAGCAAAAGATCTGCCGGTGGTTTGCGCTACTTGGTACTGACAGCCAAGTCCGAGCCAGCCTCGGATCAAGAACATTGATGTCATGATAAGCCCCAGCAGGAAGCATCCGAGGCTGTCTCCGGGAGCCGCCGCATTATCGAAAACAAGCTTCCGCATCGGTGAGGCTGAAAACACCATGGCTAGAATAACGAGAGGGGCTGCATACAACGCTGATTTCCACGAGGCCACACCTCCGCAAACCAAAATCCGGTGAGCTCCCTTCGATAATAGAATTTGTAGTGAGCTTGCCGACCAGATCCTCGCTTGGCGACGCCAAAGGTGCCTGCTCCAATCGCAGCCAAAGCACTTAGTCGGCCTGTTGCATTTAACCCGGTTCCGATGGGAAACCACGGGGCCGCCACCATCTCTGTCACGGGGCGCTCCGCACATGCAGTCAACAAAATGTCTGCTTCTTCGTTGCATGGTTTATAGCCAGCGCCGAAAAAGCTCTTAATCAGAGAAAACATGGTGCGCCTCTTTGCATGAGTCATGCGGGGCCGATGAGCCGACAGTACATGCCCGCAAGAAGTTGTGCAATATAATATTGCTATATTATTCTAGCTGTAAGGAAAGTCATGTCAGGCAGAAGAGGTCGGCCTAATGCCGCCGGGAAGTACATTACTCTCCAGCTAAATCAGGTTTGCATTGGGATCATGGATGCTGGTGCTGCACGGGCTGTCGCGGGCAGCGAAAAGCTACCGAACCGGTCCGCCTGGTTTCGTGCGCTTATCGAGCATGTGTTTGGGAGTATGCCCTTAGCTGATGTGGCGGCAGGACTATGTGCGGGGCGGGTTGGTGCGGGAGTGAGTGCTGAGGTTTTGGCGCGTGATTGGCCACAAAGCTGGTTCGAACAACCGACACCACACCATGTAACGATGAAGCTTGATGATTGCCACAGGTTGCTACTACGGCAGTTTGAGTGCCACGTTCAGTCTTTGGACTGGCTTAGAGATATGTATCGGAACGAGGTTGCGCAGCTGCTAATCGCGGTTCACGGTCCGGCATTTAATGACACTTACGAGCTTTTGGTATCAGTCGAAGGGACGTAGCGGACGATTCACGATTCATCAGTTCAATGAACGGGCACTGAGGGGCACTGGAGTGGTTCCCATGTCAATTAGCTGGCTGGGATGCTGCTTGCTGGCCAAGACTGGTCTTTACACGCCTGTTTTTAGGTTGCTCATTTTAGGCGAACAAACCAGCTACGTTAGCGAGTTGCAGTCATGGTGATGCGCGCGGATTAGCAGATCATCCAGCTCCTGTAGGCGTCCAGTGTCATAAAGGTCGCGCAGGGATGCACCTTTGAACTGGGCCATGGGCTTGTTCAACCAGTGGACAGCTGTGTCTGCTGCGCCGAAAAAAGCGATGACCCGCGCCTGGTAATCAGCCCAGTTACCGAACTGGCGAATATGTACCAGACGCTCACGCAACTGCTTTTCTTCGTCTTCGCCGAAACCTGTCGTGTTATCGCATAGCACCAATCGAGATGACGAAAAATAGTGGGGGCGTAGTCGTCAAGGGCAATCCATTGCGATGCAGGATCGTAACCATCAAGCCAAAGCACGGCCTCATATTGCCGCGCACCTGGGCGCGGCTCATAGCCTGGTGCAGCTGTTGCGCCGATAACTCGACTGCGTAGATCAGCAGGAAATAGGGCACGGAGGTCTTCCAGGCTGCGCGTGAGTCGCCATGTGGATGTAATGACTACCTGCACCTCGGGGAAGTCCCACAGGACAGCGGCTAGCCTTGGCAGACAGGACATAGGCTTGCTCTTGTGAGCAAGCAAGGGGTGAAGAACGCCGTCCACGTCGAGAAAGAGGATCATGGATCACCCACTTGGCTGGTATGCGGGCTAGCTTACCCATAAATCGGGCGTCGGCAGACAGTCTGGAGTGCGGCCCTTCTCACGTACCGGTAACGGCCCAGGCTGTGTAAAAACGCATTTGCCGTTTTGAAGTCTGTGCGTAATTGCACCCAACTGACCAGTCAGTTGCATTGGTCCAGACCAGTAGGCTGTACCGATTGACTGGCAGAAAACGGCCCAGGCTGTGTAAAAACGTTGGCATCGACCTTGCTGTGATTTGATGGATTCAAATCAGCGGGGGATGCCGATGAAGCGTTTTATCCAAGGAGAGCATCGAGGCCAAAGCGCGCTGCTTCCCGAGAGCCTGGATGACTACGTGGCGGACACCAACCCGGTGCGGGTGGTCGATGTTTTCGTCGATGAACTCGACCTTGTCCAGCTGGGTTTCGACGGTGTCGTCCCGGCGGAAACAGGTCGGCCCGCCTACCATCCTGCCGATCTCCTGAAGATCTATATCTACGGTTACCTCAACCGCATCCAGTCCAGTCGCCGTCTCGAACGCGAGGCTCAGCGCAACGTTGAGTTGATGTGGCTGACCGGACGGTTGATGCCGGACTTCAAGACCATCGCCAACTTTCGCAAGGATAACGGCAAGGCAATCCGCGGTGTCTGTCGGCAGTTCGTGGTGCTGTGCCAGCAGCTTGGCCTGTTCTCTGAAGCGCTTGTGGCCATCGATGGCAGCAAGTTCAAGGCGGTCAACAACCGCGACCGCAACTTCACCAGTGCCAAGCTTCAGCGGCGAATGGAGGAAATCGAGTCCAGCATCAACCGTTACCTGACTGCACTGGATACCGCTGATCGCCAGGAACCTGCCGTGGCGCAGGTCAAAGCAGAACGCCTCCACGAAAAGATCGCGACCTTGAAAACTAAGCTGAAGGAACTCAAGGAAATCGAAGTACAGCTCAACGAAACATCGGACAAACAGATCTCCCTGACCGATCCCGATGCCCGCTCAATGAAGACTCGTGGCACCGGCATGGTCGGCTACAACGTGCAGGCGGCGGTCGACGCGAAGCACCACCTGATCGTGACGCATGAGGTCACGAACGACGGAGTCGATCGAGACCAACTGAGCGCCATGGCCAAACAGGCGCGAGAGGCCATGGGTGTTGAGAAGCTATCGGCGGTCGCAGACAGAGGGTATTTCAAAGGCGAAGAAACCCTTGCGTGCCATGAGGCTGGCATCACCGTTTTCGTACCCAAGACGCTGACCTCGGGAGCGACAGCGGCTGGCCGCTTCGGCAAAGGTGATTTCATCTATGACGCAGCCAAGAACGAGTACCGATGCCCGGCAGGGGAAAACCTGATCTGGCGGTACTCAAGCGTCGAGAAAGGACTGAAGTTGCACCGCTACTGGAGTTCGCACTGCCAGGGTTGTGCGCTGAAAGAGCACTGTACGCCGAGTCCACAGCGCCGGGTGAGCCGCTGGGAGCATGAGGCTGTACTTGAGGCGATGCAGACCCGCCTGGATCAAGCTCCCGAGATGATGCGGATCCGTCGCCAAACGGTCGAGCACCCATTTCCTCACCAGAACGCTCGACCGGGTGAGCACAGAGATGGGCCTGCATGTGCTCGCCTACAACCTCAAGCGCGTGTTGAGCTTGCTGGGCAGCGGTGCCCTAATGGCAGCGATGAAGGCCTGAGACCTGTTTTACGAGTCCTGCCGTCCTCCAGCAGGCGCACCGAAGCCTAAAGTGCCACACAACCAGGAATCACCGAATACGCCTGATTGGTGCCTCCGGCGGCCTTCTGGACACTTAGGGATGGTCTGAAAAAGACTTCCTGATTTTGGCAAAATATCCGCACTCCACCCGCCGAGTTTTCCGATGAAGCAGATGACCTTCGCCGACGCCGAGTATGCCGGCAAGCGCAAGCAGACCCGCAAAGAATTGTTCCTGATCGAGATGGATCGGGTAGTGCCATGGAAAGGGTTGATCGCTTTGATCGAGCCGCATTATCCAAAGGGTGAAGGCGGCCGACCGTCCTATCCGCTGATGGCGATGCTGCGAGTGCATCTGATGCAAAACTGGTTCGGTTACAGCGATCCGGCGATGGAAGAGGCGCTGTACGAGACCACCATCCTACGCCAGTTTGCCGGGCTGACTCTGGAGCGCATTCCTGACGAAACCACCATCCTCAACTTCCGCCGCTTGCTGGAAAAACACGAACTGGCTGCCGGCATCCTGGCCGTGATCAATGGCTACCTGGGTGACCGTGGTTTGTCGCTGCGCCAAGGCACCATCGTCGATGCCACGCTGATCAACGCGCCGAGTTCAACCAAGAACAAGAACGGTAAGCGTGACCCTGAGATGCACTCAACCAAGAAAGGCAATCAGTATTACTTCGGCATGAAGGCGCACATCGGGGTGGATGACGAGTCTGGCTTGGTGCACAGCGTGGTGGGTACTGCCGCCAACGTGGCGGATGTCACCCAGGTCGATAAGCTGCTGCACGGCGAGGAAAACATGGTGGGGGCCGATGCCGGATATACCGGTGTCGAGAAGCGCCCCGAGCATGAGGGCCGTCAAGTGATCTGGCAGGTTGCAGCACGGCGTAGCACTTACAAGAAACTCGGTAAGCGCAGCGCGCTGTACAAAGCCAAGCGCAAAATCGAGAAGGCCAAGGCCCAAGTGCGAGCCAAGGTCGAGCATCCGTTTCGGGTGATCAAGCGTCAGTTCGGTTATGTGAAGACGCGCTTCCGTGGCCTGGTCAAAAACACGGCGCAACTGGTGACTTTATTCGCGCTGTCAAATCTGTGGATGGCGCGCCGACATTTACTGACGAATGCAGGAGAGGTGCGCCCGTAATGCTGGAAATGGCTGCCGCGAGGTGCTCGCGGCGGCTAAAAACACAGAAATGAGCCGGTAATCTGATCGTTTTTGATCGATTTATCACTTTCGAAATCAGCAGAGGCTGACGTCAGCCAGAAATGCATGGCTACTTCAGAGGATCCTTAGAAAATCCCCCGGCAGTTGATTGCCATTGCTTGCTGCGTTTTTACACGGTCTGGGCCAAAAGCAGACATTACAGCGCCACATGCCATGTAACGCATACGCAGACAATGGGCGAGCTACTTGCTTGGCCTTATAGCAGTTCGATGCCAAAACGGCGGACACATAAGGCAAACAAACCGAAACAAGCTGCGGTGGCGACGATGTAGATCAGCAAAGCTGGCCAGAAGCCGAAGCGGGGCAAAAACATGGGAAATGCGAGTAGCATCGGCAAGGTGGGCAACACGTACCAGAAGGTGTACCACGCATGGTTAGCGATCTTTTCTGTTGGCTGGTTTTCAACGTTTAGCCAGATAAGTGTCAGTACGGTGATCAGAGGTAACGCCGCAATCAGGCCACCAAATTTGTCGCTACGCTTCGCGACTTCCGAGACCACGACCACCACGACTGCGGTCAGGAAATATTTGCTGATTAGCCATGCCATCCTGCATCTCCTCGCCGTTAGTGTTGAACCGCCTCAGAGGTACTTGGTGATTTGCTTGAAATCTTTGAGTGATGCGCGCTCGCCTATCGCAAGTGCTTCGACGGTGTGTTCCAGGCAGTGGTCGATATGGTCTTGGATAAGCACACGCTTGGCCTGGCAGACGGCTTTTTCCACGGCATGCAGCTGCTGAGCGATGTCGACGCAGGCACGGCTGTCTTCGATCATGGTGACGATGCTGCGCAGGTGGCCCTCCGCACGCTTCAACCTTTTGATGATGTCGCCATGACTTTGGTGCTGGTGGCCGTGTTCGTGATCGCTCATGCCTTGAGTCTCGTGCGTCGATGAATTACGCTCGCATGCTATCCCCCCAGGGGGGATATGGTCAAACCGCCCCCTCCAGAAAAGCCACCCGCTCAGGCATCGAAAGAACCTCAACATGCTCAGCAATCCCATCAGCACCAAGGTGATTTTTGCCCTTGCTCTCGCCATATTGATGGCTTGGGCTGGGCATACCTCTGCGCTGTTTATGGGGTCGAGGCAGCCTGCCGTGGGTGGCAGTGACGGCGCTCATTCGCATGCGCATGATGACGAGACGCTGGTCTGTGCTGCATACGGGGATCACTGCCACTCGCCGCTGACCGCCGACCATGTGCATGAAACACCGCATCTGACCGCGCTGCTGATCATTAGCACGCTGCCAGAACGTGCGCAGCCGATACTCGCCCCTCGCTACTCCATTCCTCCAAGCCCGATCTTCCTGATCGAGCGGCCACCGCGGGCCACATTCGTGCTCTGACACAGGCCGCTGTGCGGCCCAAGACCCCTTTAATTCAGGACTCAACCATGCATTCGCTATCTATGGGCGCAATAGACGCATCTCTCGTGCGCCCGAATCGCTCGTTACTGCTGCTGTTGTTTATGGCGCTGCTGTTTCTCGGCATGCCTGACGCACTGGCCCACGCTGTTGCCGAGGGCGACAAGGGCTTTATCCAGGAAAGCTCCGGGGTGATGGTGCTACCGTTTATCTACATGGGCGCTAAGCACATGATCACCGGCTACGACCATCTGCTGTTCCTCTTCGGGGTGATCTTCTTTCTCTACCGCCTGAAGGACGTGGGGCTCTACGTCACGCTGTTCGCCGTGGGTCACACCGTGACGCTGCTGCTGGGCGTACTGGCGGAAATCAACATCAGCTCCTACGTGATCGACGCCATCATCGGTTTCTCGGTGGTGTACAAGGCGCTGGATAACCTGGGCGCATTCCAGCGCTGGTTCGGCCACCAGCCGAACACCAAAGCGGCCACGCTGATCTTTGGCTTGCTGCATGGCTTTGGTCTGGCGACCAAGATTCAGGAGTACGAGATCTCGGCAGACGGCCTGATCACCAACCTGATCGCCTTCAACGTCGGCGTGGAAATCGGCCAGCTCCTGGCCCTGAGCGCCATCCTGATCGTCATGGGCTACTGGCGACGCACCGCCAGTTTCTGGCGCCATGCCTACACCGCCAACGTCGCCATGATGAGCGCCGGTTTCCTCTTGATGGGTTACCAACTCACCGGCCTGATCGTCTCTCAGTAAGGAATTCTCAGCATGTTCAATACCAAGCTCCCGACCCAAAGCGAATTGCCTACCAGCCGCCAACTGTTGCGCTCCACCGTAATCGCCGTGGCTGTTGCCGCTGCCTTGCTGGTTACCATGGTGATGCCTTCGGAGTACGCCATCGACCCAACGGGCGTTGGCCGCTTACTCGGCCTGACCCAGATGGGCGAAATGAAGAAAACCCTGGCCGAAGAAGCGGCTGCGGATGCAGCGGTTCAGCCAGCTGCGGCTCCAGTCGCTCAAGCTCCCGCGCCTGTTCAGCCGGTAGTGCAAGAGCCTGTTGCAGCAGCACCTGTGGCCGAACCCGTAGCTGAGCCTGAGCCAGCCCTGAAGTCAGATGAAGTGACCGTCACGCTGAAGCCGGGCGAGGCCAGTGAAATCAAACTGGAGATGCTGGACAAGGCCACTGTCAGCTACGAGTGGACAACCGATGGTGTGCCGGTCAACCACGACACCCATGGCGAGCCCTACAACGGCCCCAAGGGCTACTACCACAGCTACAGCAAGGCCAAGCAGATCACGGGAGACAAAGGCGAGTTCACTGCCATCTTCGACGGCACCCACGGCTGGTTCTGGCGCAACCGCAGCAACCAAGACGTGACCATCACGCTCAAGACCAAGGGCGAGTACCTGAGCGTCAAACGCGTTATCTAAGGCAAAAGCCCCTGCGTCATCAGGCGCTGGGGCTTCTACATCCCTGATCGAAACAGAAAGGATTACATGATGAAAACCACAACTACCCTGAGTCGCTCCCTGCTGCTGGTATGTCTGCTTGGCCTGCTGTCGGCCTGCGGTGGCGGTGAGCCGGAAACCCAGTCTGAAGTCGAAAGCCACGGCCACTCTCACGACTAAGAACTGAAGCGCTGTGTTGTCACGTGTAAGGAGCCGTTACTTGTACGTGACAATCAGCATATTCCTCTTCTTCCCGGGTTCCGTTCCATCGTGCAACTGACCTGCCGGAAACAGGTCTTGGCTTTGCTTTTCATGAGAAAGATTACGGCGCTGCGTTTTTTGCTTGACCTTGCCACGATGGTAAGGAGGAAAGTCGAATCATCAAACACCACCCCTAGTAGGAGCGAGCGATGACGACCTTCGAAGTAAAAGACATGACCTGTGGACACTGTATAAAAACCATTACCCAGGCTGTACTGACCGTGGACCCAACCGCCAAGGTGCAAATAGACCTATCTTCTCACCGAGTCCAGATTGAGTCGGTAAGCGCCGAAGCTGAACTCAGCCATGCAATTGTGAAAGCGGGATACTCCCCTATCGCAAAAACGGCCGAGGAAGCTTTCTCCACGCCGATCAAGACGAAAAGTAGGGGTTGCTGCTGCCATTGAGCACCACACAAGCTCAAGACCAGGTGCCACTCGCAGTCTGAATCGCCCCCGATTTTCTAGACACACCCGAATGGCCGCTATTGGCCCAGACCGTGTAAAAACGCAGCAAGCAATGGCAATCAACTGCCGGGGGATTTTCTAAGTGTCCAGAAGGCCGCCGGAGGCACCAATCAGGCGTATTCGGTGATTCCTGGTTGTGTGGCACTTTAGGCTTCGGTGCGCCTGCTGGAGGACGGCAGGACTCGTAAAACAGGTCTCAGGCCTTCATCGCGGCCATTAGGGCACCGCTGCCCAGCAAGCTCAACACGCGCTTGAGGTTGTAGGCGAGCACATGCAGGCTCATCTCTGTGCTCACCCGGTCGAGCGTTCTGGTGAGGAAATGGGTGCTCGACCGTTTGGCGACGGATCCGCATCATCTCGGGCGCTTGATCCAGGCGGGTCTGCATCGCCTCAAGTACAGCCTCATGCTCCCAGCGGCTCACCCGGCGCTGTGGACTCGGCGTACAGTGCTCTTTCAGCGCACAACCCTGGCAGTGCGAACTCCAGTAGCGGTGCAACTTCAGTCCTTTCTCGACGCTTGAGTACCGCCAGATCAGGTTTTCCCCTGCCGGGCATCGGTACTCGTTCTTGGCTGCGTCATAGATGAAATCACCTTTGCCGAAGCGGCCAGCCGCTGTCGCTCCCGAGGTCAGCGTCTTGGGTACGAAAACGGTGATGCCAGCCTCATGGCACGCAAGGATTTCTTCGCCTTTGAAATACCCTCTGTCTGCGACCGCCGATAGCTTCTCAACACCCATGGCCTCTCGCGCCTGTTTGGCCATGGCGCTCAGTTGGTCTCGATCGACTCCGTCGTTCGTGACCTCATGCGTCACGATCAGGTGGTGCTTCGCGTCGACCGCCGCCTGCACGTTGTAGCCGACCATGCCGGTGCCACGAGTCTTCATTGAGCGGGCATCGGGATCGGTCAGGGAGATCTGTTTGTCCGATGTTTCGTTGAGCTGTACTTCGATTTCCTTGAGTTCCTTCAGCTTAGTTTTCAAGGTCGCGATCTTTTCGTGGAGGCGTTCTGCTTTGACCTGCGCCACGGCAGGTTCCTGGCGATCAGCGGTATCCAGTGCAGTCAGGTAACGGTTGATGCTGGACTCGATTTCCTCCATTCGCCGCTGAAGCTTGGCACTGGTGAAGTTGCGGTCGCGGTTGTTGACCGCCTTGAACTTGCTGCCATCGATGGCCACAAGCGCTTCAGAGAACAGGCCAAGCTGCTGGCACAGCACCACGAACTGCCGACAGACACCGCGGATTGCCTTGCCGTTATCCTTGCGAAAGTTGGCGATGGTCTTGAAGTCCGGCATCAACCGTCCGGTCAGCCACATCAACTCAACGTTGCGCTGAGCCTCGCGTTCGAGACGGCGACTGGACTGGATGCGGTTGAGGTAACCGTAGATATAGATCTTCAGGAGATCGGCAGGATGGTAGGCGGGCCGACCTGTTTCCGCCGGGACGACACCGTCGAAACCCAGCTGGACAAGGTCGAGTTCATCGACGAAAACATCGACCACCCGCACCGGGTTGGTGTCCGCCACGTAGTCATCCAGGCTCTCGGGAAGCAGCGCGCTTTGGCCTCGATGCTCTCCTTGGATAAAACGCTTCATCGGCATCCCCCGCTGATTTGAATCCATCAAATCACAGCAAGGTCGATGCCAACGTTTTTACACAGCCTGGGCCGACTCCAGCCTGTTGCGACGGGCAACTCGCGGCCAGAAGCGGACATCCTGAGACAGCCGCTGAGAATATTAAGGATCCGAGACTAATAATAATTTGGGGAATCACCATTTTATAGATCGAGGGCGGCGGCATTTATCCGGCCGTATTGAACGATGCGACGACGTCGACAAGCTGTTGCCTGACCCAAACATGGGCGGGGTCGCCGTGAAAGCGTTCATTCCAGATCATGGCTGGTGACAGGGGCGCAACCTTTAGCGGCAGATCTAGGAGCGCAAGTGGGAGCCTTTTCGCAAGCAGGCGCGCCAAACGGCTGGGCAACGTGAGAATCATGTCGCTGTCCGCCACCAGCATCGCACCAGCAAGAAAGTGGGGAACTCGCAGCGCGACTTGGCGAGTGAGCCCCAGCGTCGAGAGCGCGACTTCGACCGCGCTCTCTCCCACTCCGGAAATGGTCACGGTGATGTGGCGCAAGGTCACATAACGCTCCAGGCTGAGTCCGTCTGTTACATAGGGGTGATCGGACCTCACTACGCACACCAAGCTATCAGCGTAAAGGCGGCGTCGATGGAGACTGCCGGGTAGTGTCTCGAAAATACCCAGTGCTAGATCTACGTCCCCCTGTTCGACAAGCCGCACGTTATCCCCAACAGGTTGCGCGATATGGAGACTTAGCGCCGGCGCATGGCGCTCGAAACGGGCGATTAAACCAGCAAGGACCGTCAGGCTCAGATGGTCGTGCGCGGCAATCGTGATTCGACCCGTTGCAGAGGCAGGGTCGAAGACGGCAGGCGAGACGATGCCTCTGGCATCGTCCAGCAGTTTAGCCACTGGAGCTGCCAGCATTTCGCCGCGTGGCGTCAGTTCCAGCCCGAGCTTGCCGCGAACCACCAGGCGATCACCCAGCATCGTGCGCAATCGCCCCAGAGCGCGGCTGGCGGCCGGTTGGCTCAAGCCCAGGCGGAGGCCCGCCTGCGTAACACTTCGCTCCCGAACGAGTGCTTCGAACAGCTTTAACAGATTGAGGTCGACCCTAGATAAATCCACTTGACGCATGTTAGCTATAACTTCCATATCATTTATGTACGTCGCGCAATCATCCACCATCCTGGTTCATCTAAACAGGAGATGTTGTATGACTGCTTATTCCCCCCTTCCTTATGCTGTATTCGGCGTGTCCGGCCGTACCGGCGCCGCAACCGCTGATGCTCTCTTGCGCTCCGGCCAGCCTGTGCGCGTCGTGGTGCGCGACTTGGGCCGAACGTGGCGCAGAAGTTGCCGTGGCCGACCTGACTGATCTGGCCGCAATGACCCAGGCACTCAGTCAGGTCCAAGGCGCCTATGTCGTCAGCCCGCAACACTACAGCCGTGAAGACCTGTTCGAGAGAGCAGAGTTGATTGCCGAGATCACGGCGCGCGCCGCAATTGCGGCGGACGTGCCCAGACTTGTGGCCCTTTCCTCGGTGGGTGCCGACCGTGAAAGCGGAACAGGGTGGATCAGGATGAACCGCATGTTCGAGCAGCGTTTGACCGATGCCGGAGTGTCCACCGTCTTCCTGCGCGCGGCCTATTTCATGGAGAACTGGATGCCGATGGTCGGGCAGGCCATGCGCAGCGGCACTCTGCCGACGTTTCTGGCACCACCGCAGCGTCTTCTCCCGATGGTGGCGACTGTGGATGTCGGTAGTGCTGCAGCTGCTTTGCTGCAAGAAAAAAGGACGGGGACCTGCGCCGTCACTCTCGCGGGGCCCAAAGACTATGCCCCGAACGATGTCGCTGCCATTGTTTCAGCCACGCTCGAGAAGCCTGTCGACGTTGCAGTTCTGCCGGAAACTGAGTGGCCAGAAGCGCTGGCGGATGCCCATTTCTCAAAGGCCGCCCTTGCTGGATTCACCGAAATGACCCGTGGCCTCAATTGCTCGCATATCGACATCAAGAGCGATCCCCGCGCGGTCGAATGGGTAGGAACAACTCCGCTCGAACGAGTTATCGGCGAACTGGTACAGCGTCAGCAATAAAGGCCAGCTGGCGTTATATGCGCAAACTTCGCCGCACTCGGTGACATGGGCTTAGCAAGTATTTCCGGATGAAGCCAAGTGCGTCGTGGTGTCCGCTAAAGCCAGTGCCAAGGCCGCTGCGACCGGCTATCGCGACACACTGCGGGCCTGACCGTCCGCTTCTGGCCGGTATTTGCCATTCGCCAGTGGCCGCTACGGGTCGTGAACAGCCCATAACGTAAGTTTCGTTATTTATGCTTCCCTGCTTCAATGGCTCGGATCGGGCACTGAGCGCTGGTCGCCGCGATTTGCCATATACGGCATTGCTCGACAGAATCGCGCCCCGATTCGGCTTAATGGCCGGACGTCAAGGCTGAGAAGGGGCTGGGGTTGAACGAGCAGACATTGTCTATGCGCCTGGAGCGTGTGGCGGCGCATGTGCCGGCAGGGGCGCGCCTGGCTGATATTGGCTCGGATCACGCCTATCTGCCGGTGGCGTTGATGCGCCGTGGTGCTATCGAGGCTGCAGTGGCGGGGGAGGTGGCGTTGACGCCGTTCCACGCGGCTGAACGTAGCGTGCGTGAAAGCGACCTGGGCCAACGCATCAGTGTGCGTCTGGCCGATGGTTTGGCGGCGATTGAGGCGGGCGATGCCATCACGGCGATCAGCATCTGCGGGATGGGCGGCGAGCGGATTCGCGACATCCTCGACAGCGGTAAGGCGCGCCTGAGTGGTCAGGAGCGTTTGATTCTGCAGCCCAACGGCGGCGAGCAGCCGCTGCGGCAATGGCTGATGGAAAGTGGCTACCGCATCCTCTGTGAGGAAGTGCTGCGGGAGAATCGCTTTGCCTACGAAATTATCGTGGCCGAACGTTCTGGACCTGTGACCTATAGCGCCGAGGAGTTGTACTTTGGCCCGCTGCAGATGCAGGCGCGCAGCCCGGCGTTCCTGGCCAAGTGGCAACGCCTGCTGCGCCTGAAGCAGCAGACCCTGGCCTACTTCGCTCAGGCGCGGCAAGAGGTGCCAGAGAAGAAGGTGCAGAAGGTCGCGCAACAGACGCAGTGGATTACTGAGCTGCTGGCGTAAGCCGGCGGCGCTGCGGGCAGGAGAGATGGGGGCAGATTTATTTATCGGGCAGACAGGCAGGGCCTGGCCATTTCCTGCTGTTGTGGGGGCTGGCTAGGTAGGATGGGTTGAGCGCAGCGATTGCCATGCTGTTATCTAAACAACGAAAACGGGATTGACGCCTTGCGCGCCAATCCCGTCGTGCTGTTAACCGCGCGACAGCGGCGGCGTACGCGGCGGCACCAGGCGCTTCGAACCGGTGGACTCGAAGGCGGCGGCAAAGCGCAGCAGGGCGGAGTCGTCATAGGCGCGGCCGGCGAAGGTCAGACCGGCGGGCATGCCGATATCGGCCATCACGCCCATCGGCACGGTGACGGTGGGCACGCCCAGATGACGGATCGCCAGGTTGCCGTTGGCCACCCACACGCCGTTGCTCCAGGCGATATCCGCAGACGCGGGATTGACGTCGGCATCCGCCGGGCCGACGTCGGCGACGGTGGGGAACAGCACGGCGTCGAGGCCGAGGTTGTCCATCCAGTCTTCCAGGTCGAGCTTGCGGGTGTGTTCCAGGCCACGCAGGCCATCGGGCAGGGTTTCGATCTGGTCCCAGTTCTTCAGGCCGCGCTTGGCCATATTGACGTATTCGTCCATGCCGGCGGCCAGGTCGCCTTCGCGATTGGGCAGGGTGCCGGGGTCGTGGGGGAAAATCTGCGGGCCGTCGACGTCGGCCAGTGTGTTCAGCTTCGGATCGCCGTTGGCGCGCAGGAAGTCGTCAAAGGCCCAGCCGCTCAGCTCCCACAGCTCGTCATGCAAAAACTCTGGGGTGACGATGCCACGGTTGTAAACGGTCGGCGCGCCTGGGCGGTCGCCTTCGCAGTTGGACACCAGCGGGAAGTCGACTTCGATGACTTCGGCGCCAGCGGCTTCCAGCGCCTTGCGTGCGGCTTCCCACAGGTCGATCACCGAGGCGCGGGTGTGGATACGCTGGCCGGTCGGGCCGTCGATGCCTGGGTTTTCGCTGGTGCCGGCGGCGTCATCCTGGTTGATAAACATACGCGGCACGCCAAAGCGTTTGCCGGCCAGGGCATCGGCCTTGGCGGCCAGGTCGGCATAGGCGGCTGGACGTATATCGGAGGCTTTCGGGATCGCTACCCAGGGCTGCAGGCGCCAGAGGTCGCCACGGTTGTCCGGGTCGTCGGCGACCACGATGTCGAGTATTTCGAGTAGGTCGGCCATGGTCCGGGCATAGGGCACGACCACGTCCATGGTCGGTGTCAGCGGCCAGTTGCCGCGCACCGAGATCACCCCGCGTGACGGCGTGTAGGCGCACAGGCCATTGTTCGAGGCCGGGCCGCGACCGCTGGACCAGGTTTCTTCGGCCAGGCCAAAAGCGGCAAAGCTGGCGGCAGTGGCCGTGCCGGCGCCGTTGGATGAGCCCGAGGCGAAGGGCGCAGTAAGGTAGGCCGCGTTGTACGGGCTTTCCGCGCGGCCATAGACGCCGCGCTGCATGCCGCCGTTGGCCATGGGCGGCATATTGGTTTTACCCAGGCAGATGGCTCCGGCGCCGCGCAGACGCTCGACGGTAAAGGCATCGCGATAGGCGACCAGGTCCTTGAAGGCCGGGCTGCCGGAGGCGGCGGTCAGGCCCTTGACCAGGTAGCTGTCCTTGGCGGTGTAGGGAATGCCGTCCAGCGGACCAAGTGTTGCACCACGGGCGCGGCGTTCATCGGCAGCCTGAGCTTCCTTGAGCGCGTCGGGGTTGCGCACCACCACGGCATTGAGTCGGGTCGGCGTGCTGGCAGCGTCGTAGGCATCGATGCGGGCGAGGTAGGCCTGTACCAGTTCGACCGCCGTGGTCTGGCCGGCTTCGAGCGCGGCGCGCAGTTCGGCAATGGAAAGCTCGGTTACCTCGATCATGCTGTCACCGCTGGCTGTTGAAGAGCATTGTTCATATCAGTTCTCGTGGCGCTGTTGTGTACGCGTTGAACAGGTTGCTGGCGTCTATTTTAGCCGCGTGCCGGGGTGGCCAAGCCCTTGATCACCGCCGGGCGAGCGACAAAGGCTTGCAGCACCCGCTGCACATTGCTGAAACGCTCGAATTCCACCAGTTCACCGGCTTCGTAGAAACCCACCAGGTTTCGCACCCAGGGGAACACGGCGATATCGGCGATGCTGTAGTCCTCGCCCATGATCCAGCTGCGGCCTTGCAGGCGTTGTTCGATAACGCCGAGCAGGCGCTGGGATTCGGCGACGTAACGGTCGCGCGGGCGTTTGTCCGGGTAGTCCTTGCCGGCGAATTTATGGAAGAAGCCCAGCTGGCCGAACATCGGGCCGATGCCGCCCATCTGCCACATCAGCCACTGCAGGGTTTCGTAACGCGTGGCGGCGTCTTCGGCCAAGAGCTGGCCGGTCTTTTCTGCCAGGTAGATCAGTATCGCCCCGGACTCGAACAACGCCAGCGGTTTACCGCCCGGGCCGTTGGGGTCGAGGATCGCCGGGATTTTGTTGTTCGGGTTGAGCGAGAGGAATTCTTCGCTGAGCTGATCGTTGGTGTCGAAGCTGACCAGGTGCGGCTCATAGGCCAGGCCAATCTCTTCCAGCATGATCGAGGCTTTCACGCCGTTGGGCGTGGGCAGCGAATAGAGCTGCAGGCGCTCTGGGTGCTGGGCAGGCCATTTTTGCGTAATTGGGTAAACGGAAAGATCTGACATGAGCGCTCCGGATTAAGGTGGCGAAAGGCGCAGGGTAACGGTGATTGGCCATTTGGTCAGGTTGCAGGTTTTTCCCCGCGCGCAGAAATCGGTATGGTTGGGGCCATCTCAACCCCAGCTCACTGGAGAACATTGATGAGCCTGCACGGCGAATACGACAACCAGAATATCTTTGCCCAGATCATCCGCGGCGAAGCCCCTTGCTACAAGCTCTACGAGGATGAGGATGTGCTGGCCTTCCTCGATGTGTTTCCGCAGTCCTTTGGCCATACCCTGGTGATCCCCAAGCGCTCGGCGGCGCGCAATATTCTGGAAATCGACAGCGACAGCCTGAGCAAGGTGATGGCCGTGGTGCAGAAGCTGACTGGGGTGATCGTCGACGAGCTGGAGCCTGCCGGGGTGCAGGTGGCGCAGTTCAATGGCGCACCAGCCGGGCAGACGGTGTTCCACATTCATATGCATATCGTGCCGCGCTACGCCGGCGAAGCGCTCAGCGTACATGCCGGTGGCAAGGCGACCCCGGAAGAGCTGGCGGCGTTGCAGACGCGTTTGCTCAAACGTATCGCCGGTTGATCAATGCCAGGTTGCGGCGGCGCATCAGTCTGTACTTGAGGCCGGCCGCGCCAGGGGCAATACTCAAGCCGTTTTGGCTGTTTCCCTTTGCTGTTTTCTGCGCCCATGGAGGGCTTCCATGCGTCATATGCGATTGACTTGTGCCGTTTTACCGCTGTTGCTGTTGGCCGGCTGTTCGTCCTGGAAGCCCGCGCCAGAGGATGTCAAACCTGTGCCGGCGGACCGTTTGCTGGGCTATCAGGCGCCGCTGGGGCAGGGTGGAGAGTTGCAGGTCAATCGCGACTTCGGCGGCATGGGCGGCGGCTGCTATGTGGCTGTGCTGGTCGACCGCAAGGTGGCCGCGCGCATCGGCGTGGGTGAGCAGGTGCGTTTTCAGGTGCCGGTTGGCACGCGGGTGCTGAGCATCGGTATCGACGAGATGGACGACACCCTGTGCGGCATGGGCCGCCTGCGCCGTGAGCTGGCGGTGAAGGTTGAGCCGGGCTCGCAGCAGAACTTCCGTATCGTCAGCGATAACCGCAAAGGTTTCGACATCCTCCCGGTGACTCAGTAACGCGCAAGAAACCGGTGCCTGCTCGTCAGGCGCCGGTGTGCTCGCTCAGCAACGCTTCCAGCCACTGCATAAATACCCGCACCCGCTGCGGCTGATGACGGCGCTGGGCGTAGAGCAGGCTGATCGGCATGGGCGGCGGCAGGTAATCCGGCAACAGGCTGTGCAGCTGCCCGCTGGCCAGCAACTCGCTAACGCCGAGCAGTGGAGCCTGGATAATTCCCAGCCCGCCCAGGCACGCGCCTTCATAGGCATCGACGTTATTTACCGTGACATTCCCCGCCATCGGCAGCTGTTGCAGCGCGCCGTCGGCCAGGTATTCAAAACCGCTTGAGCGGCTGCCGAGTACCGGCACGTAGTGGATCAGTCGATGTTCAGCCAAGTCATCGAGGCTCTGCGGGGTGCCGTAGCGCGCCAGGTAGGCGCTGCTGGCGCAGTTGACCATGGACAACTGGCCGAGCGGGCGGACGATCAGATTGGGTTCGTTGACCACACCGATACGCAGCACGCAGTCGAAGCCTTCACGCACCAGGTCTACGCGTCGATCACTGCTGCTGATCTCCAGTTCGATGCCGGGATGCTGCGCGGTAAATTCTCCCAGCCGCGGTGCCACCAAGCGCCGCGCCAGGCCAGTGGGCATGTCGATGCGCAGGCGACCGCTAAGCTGCGCGCCGTCCTGGCGGAACAGGCTTTCCAACTCTTCCATATTGGCCAGCATGTCCTTGCTGCGTTCATACAGCGCCAGGCCATCCTGGGTTGGCTGCACCTTGCGCGTGGTGCGGTGCAGCAAACGTGTGCCGAGCAAGGCTTCCAGGCTCTGCACCTGCTGCGACACGCTCGACCTGGGCAGGCCAAGGCTGTCGGCGGCCTGGGTAAAGCTGGCCAGCTCGCTGACGCGGACAAAGGTGCGCAGCAGTTCCAGGGTGTTCATGGGCGGGCGCTCCATTGAATTGTTCGTGATTGATGATCAGTGTTTTCAATTTCGCTGCGTTTATCCAGCTCAATACGAGCAATAACCTGTGCTCACTGATTGCAAGCACTGCACTGTTAGTCAACTGAAGGAGCACGCACATGACTCGTAAAATCGCATTGATCACTGGCGCAAGCCGCGGCCTGGGGCGCAACACCGCTCTGCATCTGGCGGCCCAGGGTATCGACATCATCGGCACTTATCACAGCCAGGCGGCTGATGCGCAGAGTCTGGCAGCTGAGATCGAACAACTCGGCGCACGTGCGTTGATGCTGCAGCTGGATGTCAGCCAGAGCAGCAGCTTTGCCGCGTTTGCCGACGCAGTGGCGGCCGGGTTGCAGGGCACCTTCGGTCGCTATGATTTCGACTTTCTGATCAACAACGCCGGTATCGGCATCCACGCCAGCTTTGCCGAAACCACTGAGGCGCAGTTTGATCAACTGGTGAATATCCAGCTCAAGGGGCCGTTTTCCTTACTCAGCAGCTGCTGCCGCTGATCGCCGAGCAGGGCCGCATCGTCAATATTTCCACCGGTCTGGCGCGTTTCAGCCTGCCGGGTTATGCCGCCTATGCGGCGATGAAGGGTGGCATCGAGGTGTGGACGCGCTACCTGGCCAAGGAGCTGGGACTGCGTGGTATCAGTGTCAACGTGCTGGCCCCTGGCGCTATCGAGACCGACTTTGGGGGCGGCGTGGTGCGCGACAACAGCCAGGTCAACGCTTTTATCGCCGCTAACACGGCTCTGGGCCGGGTGGGCCTGCCGGACGATATTGACGGCGCGATTGCCATGCTGCTAAGCGACGGTAGCCGCTGGATTACCGGGCAGCGGATTGAAGCCTCGGGCGGCATGTTCCTTTGACGCTGTTCATCCTGTGATGGGGCTGGCTGCGTTTATCTGGCAGAGGCGTAGAATCCGCTCGTTTTAACAACGGAGACGGATCGTGAAGGGATTGCCGATTGCCATTGTCGGGGCCGGTACGGCGGGTTTGGCCACGGCGCTGTTCCTCGCTCGCCAAGGTTTCAGCGTGCGCCTGCTGGAGCGAGTGCCGGAACTGCAGCCAGTGGGTGCCGGGGTGTTGTTGCAACCTTCGGGGCTGGCGGTGTTGCAGCAACTGGGACTGTTTGCCGAATGCAGTGGCCTGGGGGCGGCGGTCAGCCGCCTGTTCGGCACCTCGGCCAATGGCTGGGTGATCCTCGATACCCGTTATGTGCATTGGCAACCCGGCAGTTTCGGCATGGGCATTCATCGCAGCGTGTTGCTCACGGCTCTGCTCAACGCGGCACGGCAAGCTGGGGTACAGATCGAAACCGGCGTGCATATCAGCCGTTTCAGCCAGTACGGCAGCCATGTGCAGTTGTATCGCCAGGACGAACAGGGCGTCGAGCAGCCATTCGGCGAGTTCGCCGCGCTGGTGCTTGCCGATGGTGTGCGTTCGGCCTTGCGTGGGCAGATGCAGGTCAAACAGTGGCTGCAGCCTTACCCCTGGGGCGCGCTGTGGAGCATTGTGCCGACCCCGGCTTCATCGCCAAACGCGCCGGAGGCCACGGACCTGCGTCAGTGGTACCGCGACTGTGCGCAGATGTTCGGCATCATGCCCACCGGGCGTACCCACTTGAACCGCGAGCAAGCCCTGAGCAGCCTGTTCTGGAGCCTGCCGGTGGCGCAGTTTGACGCCTGGCGTGAAGCCGGCTTGGCTGCCTGGAAAACCCAGGTGCTGCAACTGGCCGGCAGCGCTGCTGAGCCCTTTGTTGAACTGATCGAACGCCCCGAACAACTGAGCCAGGCGGTGTATGCCGATGTGCGCATGCAGCAGTGGCACGACGGCCGGGTGATCGCCATCGGCGACTGCGCTCATGCCATGAGCCCGCAACTGGGCCAGGGCGCGAATATGGCCCTGGTGGATGCGGCTGCTTTATCCGCAGCTGTTACCGCACAGAGCACACCAACGGACTGCGACTGGTCTGCGGTATTCGCTGCCTATGCCAGCAGCCGGCGTGATCACCTGCGTTATTACCGCCAAGCCAGTCGCCTGCTTACCCCGCTGTTCCAATCCCACAGCCGCAGCCTGGCCTGGCTGCGTGACAGCGTGCTGTTGCTGGCGCGGCACAATCCATTTGGCCGTGCGCATGCGGTCAGCACTCTGGTGGGTGGGCGCAGTGGTTGGTTGTGGTCAAACGCTGAAAAGTGCGCACTGCATGCGTGGAGCGGGGAACAGGCGCAGGGCGAGGGAGTACCAGCAAGGTACGAAAAGCGTGAGCTCGCTCTGCACAAGGTTTAGCGGTTTGAGTTGTCAGTCCTGTTGCAGGCTGCGTAGCTCCTGCTGGCTGAGCTCCAGCCATTTCTTGTGCAATATGCGGTAGTGCTTGGCAGCGCGGCGGGCGTAGGTCTGGATCTGTTGCTGCATTTCACGCGCTTCACGTTGGCGGCCCAGGATGCGCAGCAGTACAGCGTAGCGATAGGCGGCTTCGGGGCCGGCGTAGTAGCTACTCAGCGCTTTGTATTCCTCTTCAGCCTTGAGGGTTTCGCCCAAGGCTTCGAGCGTGCGGGCATAGAGCAAGTGACCGTCGGAGGAGCGGAAGTCGGGGTTCTTGTTGATCAACTGCTCTAGGCTTTCGCGGCAGCCTGAGAAATCGCTGTGTGCAAAGCGGGCCCTGGCCAAGCCGAGAAGAATATCCGGCGCGTCGTTGTGAATCCCCCGCAAGGCTATCTGATAGTGCTTGGCCGCTTCTTCGGCCTGGTCCATACGCAACAGTTCATCGGCCAGGTTGACGCGGGTGTCACGGGTGTCACGGGTGTCACGAATCTCCAACTCATCACGAAGGGCACGCAGATGGCGATCGGGGTCGATGCTGTCGTGCAAGCGGTTAATGGCTCGACGTCCACGGTGGCTGCCGAGCATGTCGGGCAGCATGATGCCGAGGAAGTAGATCAGGCAGCCGAGGCCAGGTAGGGCGATGATCAGGTAGATCCAGTAGCGCTCCTGCCCACTGCGCACTACGTGCAGACCACAGGTTACTTGGCAGGCGATAACGAGCAGGGCGAGTACGGGCATGGCAATGATCCAGTCCTTTGGAATAGAGGTAAGTCGCGCAAACGCGTGTATCAGATCACGGATGATGGCCGGTTGCCAGGCGCGGCCATGGCAGCTGTGGCGTGGATCACAGCTGGCCCGGCTGGTAGGCTGTGCTGGCTGAATCCATGTTCATAAGGATGCGTACATGCCGTCATCGTTGGAGATATTTGCCAATTTGTTTTACCTAGTTGCCGTGCTGCTTGCGGCGCGCAACTCAGTCCACACATGGTCGGATTGGTCGGTTGTTTGCTGTTCGGTTGGTTGTTCTTCGACGTGCAGTTATATGCAGATGTAACCCTGCAGATTTTTTTCATCGCGACCAGTCTGCTTGGCTGGTGGGGCTGGCTGCATGGGCAGAACGGTGCTGCTTTATCAATCAGTCGTACGCCTTGGTTCGGGCTGCTGCTGACCATGTTGATCGCGCTACTGGTCGCGATGGGCTACGGAGCGCTTCTGCATTACTTCACCAATGCCTATGCGCCCTTTATCGACTCTCTGGTGCTGACGTTCAGCGTGCTAGCGCAGTTGTTGTTAATGCGCCGCAAACTAGAAAACTGGTACTGCTGGCTATTGGTCAACAGCCTTGCTGTGCCGTTGTTCGCCTCTCGTGAACTCTATCTGACGGCCTTTATCTATGGCCTGTTCTGGTGTAACGCCTGGTATGGCTTGTACCGCTGGCAGCGCGAGTTGTCCGCGCTGGATTCTTCAACAGCTACTGCCGGGCAGCGAGCCTGAGTATGGCCAAGACGTTTGCCAGTGGCTTGGTGGTGGGCAAGTTCGCCCCTCTGCATCTTAGGCATGAGTGGCTGATTCAGCAGGCTCAGGCGCAGTGCGAGCGCCTTTATCTGCTCAGTTGGTCACTGCCGGAGTTCGACGGTTGTGCAGCCGCTCGCCGCGAGCGCTGGTTGCATGTGCGTTTTCCTGAATTGTCCTGTTGGGTGTTGACGCCTGAGCGGGTAGCTGACTGGCAGAGCGAGGGGCTGCAGCTGCCGTCTTTGCCGTACAACAATGAGCCTGAGACACATCAGCGTCAGTTCGTGGCTGATTTTTGTTTGCAGGTGCTGCGCGAGCCGGTTGAGGCGGTATTTACCAGCGAGGCTTATGGCGATGGTTTTGCCGCGCACCTGACAAGTTGTTTTGGTCGCCCAGTCCGGCATGTGGAACTGGACCGAGCGCGCCAGCGGGTGCCGATCTCGGCCTCGCGTCTGCGCGCCGATGTGCACGGCTTACGCCATTATCTGGCGCCTGAGGTGTACGGCGACTTTGTCGAGCACATTGGCCTATTAGGCGGCGAGTCAACCGGCAAAAGCAGTCTCGCCCAGGCCCTGGCTGAGTCTCTGCAGACCCTTTATGCCGCTGAATTTGGCCGTGAACTGTGGGAGATTCGCGGTGGCGATTTGGCCTACGACGACCTGCTGCATATCGGTCGTAGCCAGGTTGCGCGTGAGCATGCGTTGGCTGCACAGTGTCGACATTATTTGGTCTGTGATACCACGCCGTTGACTACTCTTTTTTATTCTCGCGAACTGTTTGGGGGGGCTGAGGCCGAGTTGGAGAGCTTGGCAGAGCGCCGCTACACGCATCTATTTCTTTGCGCCGACGATTTTCCCTTCGTCCAGGACGGTACGCGCCAGGGCGAGTCATTCCGCCATCGACAGAACTGCTGGTACGAGGACGAGCTGCAACGCCGAGGTTGGGCCTACACGCGGCTAAGTGGCTCGCTTTCGCAGCGCGTCAAGCAAGTGTTGGAGTATTTGGCTGCGCAACGTTAAGTCCAGGCTAGTTGAGTGTTTACTGCATCCCCGGCAAAAAACGCTCCAGCAGACGCTGCGCCTCACCATTTTCCTGTTGCTCGATGATGATCTGGTTAAGTCGGTTGATCAGCTCGTGGGCGCGGGGTGAGCCTTTGCTGATCATCAGGTAGAAGGTCTTCTGTTGCGGTAGCGGCAGAGGCGTGAGCTGCCCCGGGTCGCTGTAGGTGCCGATGGTAATGCCGCCGAGCAGGGGTTCGATCTCGCTGGGGAAGAAGTCGCAGCGCTGGCGGTCGAGCATTTCGAGGTTCTGCTGAATGGTTGGCAGTCGTTCCAGGGGCCAGTCGATGCCGTAGGGCTGGTAATTGAAACCGATCACGCCGCAGACCTTGAGTTGGCGCAAGTCATCGGGCAGCGTCAGTTGCGGCGGCTCGGCAAAGCGTTTGCGTGAGTAGAACAGTCCCAGGCGGGTTTTGTAGAGCGGCACGCGGTAATAGAGAAGGCCCGCGCGGGTGCTGTTGAAGCTGGCGTCCCAGGTCATTTCGCAGCGGCCTTTGCTGGCGAAGTCAGCCAGCTCCTGTTGCGCGCGAGCCCATGGCATGTAGTGGATGCGGTAATCCAGTCCGAGGCTTTCCAGCGCCTTGAGCACCAGGGTGGCCGAGTAGCCGGTCAGCCGGCTTTGCTCAGGTTCGCCGTTGACCCGCTCCCAGAAGCTGTAGGGCGGCCACTCGTAGCTGTCGCCCAGGCAGATTTGCACCGGTGGTTGTGTGGCGTGGGCGTTGATGGCGACGCTAAGGGCAAGCAGTGCCAGGCTAATACGCATGTAAGACCTCCCATGCTGCTGACGGCGATTGGAGTGCTATCAGCGTAGCCGAGGTGTGTCGTGAGCATCGCCTTTTACAGTTTCGGGCCAGGGCGTTCTGGTTGTTCGCGACGCGTCTGGCCACCTCTGCCTCGCCTTGGTGCAACTGTGCGAAGTAGTGCAGGTGCAGTGCGTTATTGATATCCGCCAAGAGTTACTTGTTGTGCTGCGGTCTTAACGGTTGTTCCTGGATAGGATTGATAGGTGTGCTGTCGAGTGTTGTTAGGGATCCTCTGAAGTAGCTATGCATTTCTGGCTGACGTCAGCCTCTGCTGATTTCGAAAGTGATAAATCGATCAAAAACGATCAGATTACCGGCTCATTTCTGTGTTTTTAGCCGCCGCGAGCACCTCGCGGCAGCCATTTCCAGCATTACGGGCGCACCTCTCCTGCATTCGTCAGTAAATGTCGGCGCGCCATCCACAGATTTGACAGCGCGAATAAAGTCACCAGTTGCGCCGTGTTTTTGACCAGGCCACGGAAGCGCGTCTTCACATAACCGAACTGACGCTTGATCACCCGAAACGGATGCTCGACCTTGGCTCGCACTTGGGCCTTGGCCTTCTCGATTTTGCGCTTGGCTTTGTACAGCGCGCTGCGCTTACCGAGTTTCTTGTAAGTGCTACGCCGTGCTGCAACCTGCCAGATCACTTGACGGCCCTCATGCTCGGGGCGCTTCTCGACACCGGTATATCCGGCATCGGCCCCCACCATGTTTTCCTCGCCGTGCAGCAGCTTATCGACCTGGGTGACATCCGCCACGTTGGCGGCAGTACCCACCACGCTGTGCACCAAGCCAGACTCGTCATCCACCCCGATGTGCGCCTTCATGCCGAAGTAATACTGATTGCCTTTCTTGGTTGAGTGCATCTCAGGGTCACGCTTACCGTTCTTGTTCTTGGTTGAACTCGGCGCGTTGATCAGCGTGGCATCGACGATGGTGCCTTGGCGCAGCGACAAACCACGGTCACCCAGGTAGCCATTGATCACGGCCAGGATGCCGGCAGCCAGTTCGTGTTTTTCCAGCAAGCGGCGGAAGTTGAGGATGGTGGTTTCGTCAGGAATGCGCTCCAGAGTCAGCCCGGCAAACTGGCGTAGGATGGTGGTCTCGTACAGCGCCTCTTCCATCGCCGGATCGCTGTAACCGAACCAGTTTTGCATCAGATGCACTCGCAGCATCGCCATCAGCGGATAGGACGGTCGGCCGCCTTCACCCTTTGGATAATGCGGCTCGATCAAAGCGATCAACCCTTTCCATGGCACTACCCGATCCATCTCGATCAGGAACAATTCTTTGCGGGTCTGCTTGCGCTTGCCGGCGTACTCGGCGTCGGCGAAGGTCATCTGCTTCATCGGAAAACTCGGCGGGTGGAGTGCGGATATTTTGCCAAAATCAGGAAGTCTTTTTCAGACCATCCTTAGCTGCTGCAACTGACGCCAGAGCATCCAGATCACCACCACACTCAGGCAGACGTTGGACAGTGGCAGCGCCAGCCAGACGCCGTTGAGGCCCCATATCAGCGGTAGGATGGCCAGGAACGGCAGTTGGATCAGCATGTTGCCCACCGTCACCAGTGTGGCGTAACGCGCCTGGTCCATGGCTTGGAAAAAGCTGGCGGCCAGGACGATAAAACCATCCAGAAACATGGCGAACAGGTGCAGGCGAATACCGCTGGCGCTGGCGTCGAGCAGGGCCGCATCGCTGCCACTGAATATGCTGGCAAAGGCTTTGGGCAACAGCAGCAGGGCTGCCGTCATCAGCAGGCCACTGCCGACCGCCGTGAGCACGCCCAGGCGCAGCACGCGGCGCACTTTGTCCGGCTCGCGGGCCCCGTAGAAGTAGCTGACCAAGGGCTGCATGCCGCCGCAGACGCCTTCGGCAAACATGTAGTAGAACGCCATCAGGTAACCGGCGATGGCATAGGCGGCCACCTGCAGCGGGCTGCCGTAGTGCATAAACAGCAGGTTGTGCAGCACCACCACCAGGCTCATGTAGAGGTACATCAGCATGCTGGAGAAACCGGTGGTGAGGATGTCCAGGCTCTTGCGCAGGTTCAGCGTGCAGGCGGCCAGGGGCATCTGCAGCGGGTTGTGACGGCTGCAGATAAAGCCCAGGCAGATGAGTACCGACAGGCTCTCGCCGATCACCGTGGCCAGGGCCGCGCCGTGCAGGCCCCATTGCCAGACGATGATAAACAGGTAGTCGAGTGCCACGTTGGTCAGCGCGCCCACCAGCATGGCCAAGGTCGCCAGGCGCGGTGCGCCGAGGTTGCGTACCAGCAGGGGCAGGGCGATGGAACCGAATACCAAAGGCGCGGCCCAGCCGATCACCTGCAGGTAGTCGTTACCCAGTTGCGCCAGGTTGCCCTCGGCGCCTTGCATGGCCATAAACGCCGGGCCACTCAGTACCACCAACACGCCTGTAGGTATGCCTAAAAGAACCAGCAGCCAGAGGGCCTGGGCCAGGTAGCTGCGTGTTTCTGGCCACTGCGCGGCGCCCTGGGCCAGTGAACATTGAGCGCCGCCGCCCATGCCGATCATCATGCCGATGGCCAGCATCGGCCCGGACAGCGGCCAGGCCATGTTGATCGCCGACAAACCGGTGGCCCCCATTGCGTGACCGATTAAGATGCCGTCGACGACCATGTACAGGCCGCTGATCATCAAGGCGGCGATGGCCGGAATGCTGTAGCGCCAGAAGGTGCGGGTGATGCTTTGACTGTTCATAAAAAATTCACAGGGGAAAGGCTGCGCGTTTGGCTCAGCCGATTTCGAGGGGCTGGCAGGCTTTGGCCAGCAACTGGCTCAGCTGCTGCATTTCTTCACGGCTGAGGTTTTGTTCAAGGCTGGCGGCGGTTTGCACGTAGACATCGCGCTCTTCCTGCTCCAGTGCGTTGGATTTGGCCGTGGCCAGTAGACGCATGGCGCGGCCGTCTTCACTGCAGGGCAAGCGTTGCAGGTAACCGCGGGCTTCCAGTTTGCTGGCCATGGCACTGGCGCTGGCCTTGCTGACGTTCATGCGCTCGGCCAGTTCGGTCAGGCGCAGGCCGTTTTCGGCGGACATCAGGGCATACAGGTAGTCCAGCTCGCTGTTGCTCAGCTCCATACTGCCGCTGTGCTGGGCGTACTGCCGCCAGTGGTGCCACATGTGCCACTCAAGGCGCTTCAGACTGTCGGTGATCGGCATGCTGGCTCTCCGTTATATTTCGTTAGGCTAACTAACTATTTAGAGCGTGGCAAGCTCGGTGCCAATCGGCGTTGGCGCGCATGGGCTTGAGGTCAGCGGTAGCGGGCGAGTATGTAGTCGAATTCGCCAGCCTGTTTCATCTGCACCATGGCGCGCAGCAGGACCATGGTCGGTACATCCGGTGCGTCGCGGACGATGCAGGCGATGGGATCGGCAGCCACTTCGCTCAGGTGGTGCAGTTTCTCCCCGGGCGCTTGGTGGCGGTTGAACCAGTGCAGCGAGAGTTCGTTGCTGATGGCGTAGCGGTAGCGCCGGGCGCTGAGTTTGAGCAGGACTTGATCCTGTGTACGGGCGTCTTCACGCTGGATCTGGCCGCTGGTGAACAGCGGCTCCAGGCGCGGATAGGTGAAGCCGAGAACGGTGCCCAGGCGCTCATTGAGCAGTTGCTCAGGCTCCAGTTTTTCGGGAGTGACAACTGCCAGCACATCACGTTGGGTCATAAAGGGCAGGCTCCAGATATAGCGATAGTGGCCACTGTTGACCCAGTTCGGGCTGACGTAGCAACGCACATCGATCTCTCCGGTATCCAGCGCCTGTTGCACGCGCATGCGCGGCATCACCAGCAGTTCGGCCTTGCGCCCAACCTTGGCGGCCATACGCTGTTGCAGGTCGAGCAGAATGCCTTCCACTGCCTTGCCGTCTTCGATACGCACCATGGGCATGGCCCAGCTGTCATTGATCGAGAAGCGCAGCGCCCGCTCGGTGGCAAGTGATGCGCTGCTCAGGGTGAGCAACAGCAGGGCAGGCAACAGCTTGGACACCAGGGCAGATCCTTTGCGTTGTAGACGCTTCAGCGGGTCATTGGCAGGGCGGCGCCCATCAGTGCAAACATTCCGCCGCAGCAGCGGTTGAAGCCTTTGCCAGTGCGCTGTAGCCAGGGGCGAACGCGGTGGGCCATGCGTGCCAGCAGGTATTCGACGCTGCCTTCGACCACCGCGAAGGTCAGCGCCATGATGGCGAACTGCAGCCAGAGGTCACCGCGCGGGTCGAGAAACTGCGGCAGAAACGCGCCGAAAAACAGGATCACTTTTGGGTTGGAAATGGCTGACAGCAGGCCTTGGCGAAACAGCTTGAAAGGGCTGGTCTCGCTGGCTTTCTCGGGCATTGCAAGGTGCAGTGGCGGGGCGCGCCAGAGTTGAATGCCGAGCCAGATCAGGTAGACGCCACCGAGCCATTTGAGGATGGTCAGAGCCTGCGCCGAGGATTGCAGTAGGGTGCCGATACCGAGCATCGACAAGGCCATCAGCAGGGTAAAACCCAGCACCCCGCCACTGACGGTAAACAGGGTTTTGCGATGGCCGTACAAGGCGCCATGGCTGAGCGCGAGCAGGCCATTGGGGCCAGGCGTCAGCGACAGACCCAATACTGCCGTAAGAAAGATCAGCCAGGTGTGCAGAGCCATAAGACAGGTATCCAGAAGCGGGAGAGTGCAGAGCAGAGCCTGCGTGCCTCTGTTTTTTCATGCTGTGACTGGATAGTCAAGCCGCCTTAGGTCGCAGCTACGGATATGCCTAAGTAACGACCCTGCCGGTGAAGGCAGGGCCGTCGTTATCAGCGGTTGGCTTCTTTGAAGTTATCGTCGGACGGTTCCTTGGTGTAGGCGCCTTGGTCGTGGACCAGTTTCTTGCTGCCATTCATCAGGGCAGTGATGCGGCTATCACTGGTTTTCGCCGAAGCGGCCTGGTTGCTGGTGCCGCTGATCAGTGGCGGGTTGCTACTGAACGACCACAGGTAGTGCCAGACCGCCGCATTGTGCTTCTCGGTCAGTTGCGTGGCGTTGAAGTACCAGGGCTTGAGTTCGCTGAAGGCGGTCATGTTCATCAGCCCGCTGTTGCTATCACCGATAAAGCCGGTGCTGCTGGCCCCGGAGGTGCGGTAGGTCTCGAAGATCACCCCTTTGGTTTTCAGCGCGCTGACATAGCTGCGACAGACTTCGCCGACCCACTTGTTGCCCAGGTAGCTTTTCGCGTTGTTGGAGTAGAAGGGGTCGAGCAGAGCGACGCGTTTGGGCAGCAGCTTGCTGTTCACTGTCCCGGCGCTGACCGCATCGCTGATCTTCTTGGTCAGCACGATGGCCATCTGGTTGCCCAGGGAGTGCCCGGCGATGCGGATATTGCTGCCGCTGTAGCCGGCGAGGTTGGCTTTGTAGCTGTTGAACAGCAGGTCGCTGGCCGATTGAGTTGGGCCATTGCTGTAGACGCCGCTGCTGTTGCGCCAGCGCATGGTGCGTGGACCACTGGAGGTCCAGATCTTGGCCTCGGCATCCTTTACTTCACCTTCATCGGCGAACTGGTTCCAGTACAGCACTCCGACGTTGTAACCGGCGGCCAGCCAAGCGTGGGCCAGATCCAGATCCGGGCCGCCGGCATCCTTGCGGTTGAAGGTTTCGCGGTTCTTCTTTTGCGTCGAGCCATTCTGCCAGCCGTGGATATAGATCAGTGTCGGTCTGCTGGCCACGTAGTAGGCATTGCTCTGGCCGGGCACAGCTTTCTGCCAGCTGTCGCCGTAACCGAACCAATACAGGCCGTGGTCGAGATTCTGGAAGGTGCTATCGGGGAACACGCCCACGGCAGCCTGGCTCAGGGAGGTAAAACTTAGCACCGGCAATAGCAGCAGCTTGCGCATGGCGAAACCTTTCTTGTTATTAGGGAAAGGCGAGCATATAGATTGTCCGACAATCATCCATCACCCGGACGGGTGAGGCCACCCAGTCGCCTGTTCACGGGTGCTTGCGCGATGTGTCTTGCTCCACGTTATGAGCATCTTTGCCTCAATAGCCGGCAGCTTTGTTGTGCATGGCCTGACGTGCTGAGCGGACGAAACACCCCAGGCTGTGGCAAACTCCGTGGCTCGTAACAGGACGTTTCATGGATCGAGTTTGCTGAGCCTGTCAGCCGTTTTTTTGCCCATGGCCTAGCCTGCCCTGGGCGTATTGCCTAATTGGCCGCTGCCTGCGGCGAAGAACAAAGAGGAATGACTGTGCATAACGTCGTGATCAGTGGTACCGGCCTCTATACCCCGGCAAACAGTATTTCCAACGATGAGTTGGTCGAGTCGTTCAACGCTTTCGTTCAGCAATTCAATGCCGACAACGCCGCGGCCATCGCCAGCGGTGAAGTCGAAGCGCTGAGCGAGTCGAGCAGCGGCTTTATCGAAAAAGCCTCGGGCATCAAGAGCCGTTTTGTCATGGACAAGGCCGGCATCCTCGATCCCAAGCGCATGGCGCCGCGTCTGCCGGAACGCAGCAATGAAGACTGGGGCATCCTCTGCGAAATGGCCGTCGGCGCCGCCAAGGACGCTATGGCCCGCGCCGGCAAGACCGCCGCCGATATCGACGGGGTGATCGTGGCCTGCTCCAACCTGCAGCGCGCCTACCCGGCTGTGGCGATTGAAGTGCAGGCCGCGCTGGGCATCCAGGGTTTCGGTTACGACATGAACGTCGCCTGTTCCTCGGCCACCTTCGGCATCCAGGCTGCAGCAAACAGCGTGCAGCTGGGCCAGGCCCGCGCGATTCTGATGGTCAACCCGGAAATCTGCACCGGCCACCTGAACTTCCGTGACCGCGACAGCCACTTTATCTTCGGTGACGCCGCCACGGCGGTGATCATCGAGCGTGCCGACCAGGCGACTTCGAACTGCCAGTTCGATATCGTCGGCACCAAGCTGATCACCCAGTTCAGCAACAACATCCGCAACAACTTCGGCTTCCTCAACCGCTGTGCGGAAGAGGGTGTTGATGCACGTGACAAGCTGTTCGTCCAGGAAGGCCGCAAGGTGTTCAAGGATGTCTGCCCGATGGTTGCCGAGCTGATTGCCGCACACCTAGCCGAAAACAAACTGAACGTCGGCGATGTGAAGCGCTTCTGGCTGCACCAGGCCAACCTCAACATGAACCTGCTGATCGCGCGCAAGCTGCTCGGCCGTGATGCCGAGCCAGGCGAAGCGCCGGTGATTCTCGATACCTACGCCAACACCAGCTCGGCCGGTTCGGTCATCGCCCTGCACAAATACCAGGAAGACCTGCCGAGCGGCGCCCTGGGTGTGCTCAGCTCGTTCGGTGCGGGCTACTCGATTGGTAGCGTGATCCTGCGGAAGCATTGATGGATTACCCAGCTGATCAGGCGCTGCTGACGCGTCTGCGTGCAGGTGAACAGAAGGCCTACCGCGAACTGGTTGCCACCTATCAGGGGGCAATGCGTGCGGTGGCCTTTGCTATTGTCGGCAGCCGTAATGCCGATGAAGTGGTGCAGGACGCCTGGCTGGCTGTGGTGCGCAGCCTCGATGGCTTTCAGGCGCGATCCAGCCTGAAGACCTGGCTGCTGACTATCACCGCCAATACCGCGAAAACCCGCCTCAAGAGCAATCGCCGTGAAGTGCTGCTCGACGACATTCCCTCGCCTCACGGCAGCATCGGTGATGAGCGTTTCAGTGGCGATGGCCATTGGCTGCTGGCGCCACATGCCTGGCATCACGACTCCCCGGAAGCCTTGCTGACCGAGGACGAATTGCGCGAATGCCTGGAGAAAACCCTGGCCAGTCTGTCCGAGCTGCAGGGCAGCGTGCTGCACCTGCGTGAGCGCGAAGGGCTGGAGTTGGAGGAGATCTGTAATCTTTTGCAGGTCTCGCTCTCCAATGTGCGGGTGCTACTGCACCGCGCGCGTCTCAAGGTCTTTGCTACCTTGGAGCATTTTGAGGAGACCGGCCAATGTTGAGCTGTAAGGAGTTGGTGGCCCACTCCAGTGAATTTCTTGATGGCCACCTGGGCCTGCGCAAACGCCTGTCCGTGCGCATGCACTTGGCCATGTGCGTGAATTGCCGGCGCTTTATCAAACAAATGCGCTTGAGTCAGGCAGTGCTGCGACGGCTACCGCGAGGGCAGAGCCCAGAGCTTGATGAGCTGGCGAGCAAACTTGCCGAATTGCGACGGCAGCAGCACTGAATCTACTGCTGTCTGATTACCTCTATTCGCTTTGCGCGGCTTTCAGGGTTTCATAAGCTGGGGCCGCGTAGATGCCGACTTCCACTGCCAACTCCATCACGCGTGGCAGGTCAGTGCTGTACACCAGCACGGCTTGCAGCTCGTCATCCAGCGGCTCGCTGAAATCCAGCAAGACATAACCCTTGGTTTCCGGTGACAGGCTGGACAGTTGCACCTGTATGCGGTTCAGCGCTTTCAGTGGCTCGACTTTCACCAGTTGCTTGGGTTTGAGCACAAAGCTCACCTCAGGGCCAAACGACTCGGTGATCTGCTGGAACAGTTCGTCATAGCTGTCTGCCTGGAACAGCACGGTTTCCGGCAGGCTGCCGATCACCACCCATTCGCCCAGCGGAATCGGGAAACTGTCGTCGAAATTGATGTCCGGGTTGGCTACGAGAAACGCCTGCGGGTCGGCGTAGGCCTGGGCGGCCTCATCGGCGATGCGCGCGACCTCTTCCGGCAGCATGCAGCCCGAGCTTATTTTGCTGATCAATTCTTCGAGCTGGGCTTTCATTGGGGTCATCCTGCGGCATAAAAGAGGCCGGCAAGGATAGCCGGAAATGGCCGTGTCGCGCTGCGTTTACGCGGCATGGCCTGTTAAGCTTGCGCACTTTTACTGGGTTCCATCTTCCAGGAGTTTTTGTGAGCGCACATGTCCACCCCCTGGCCGGTCAGTCGGCTCCTGTTTCCCAGTTGACCGACATCGCCGCGCTGCTGGCGGCCTATTACGACCTGCAGCCGGATCCCCGCGTAGCCAGCCAGCGGGTGGCGTTCGGCACCTCCGGGCACCGTGGCAGTTCCCTGGCGCACAGCTTCAACCAGGCTCATGTGCTGGCGATCAGCCAGGCGATCTGTGATTACCGCAGCAGTCAAGGCATCAGCGGCCCACTGTTTATCGGTGCCGATACCCATGCGTTGTCGGCGCCGGCGCTGGACAGCGCGATTGATGTGCTGGCGGCCAATGGCGTGCAGACTCTGATCTCCGCGGGCGGCGAATTCACCCCGACGCCGGCGGTCAGTCAGGCCATTCTGGTGCACAACCAGGGCCGCAGTTCGGGTCTGGCCGACGGCATCGTCATCACCCCGTCGCACAACCCGCCGGACTGCGGCGGCTTCAAGTACAACCCCAGCAACGGCGGCCCGGCCGACAGCGATATCACCACCTGGGTGCAGAACCGCGCCAATGCGCTGCTCGAAGGCGGCCTGCGTGAGGTCAAGCGCATGCCTCTGGCGCAGGCGCGGCAGGCGGCCAATGTGCAGGCATACGATTACCTCGTCAGCTATGTGAATGACCTGGACAATGTCATCGACTTCGCGCCGATCCGCGCCGCTGGACTGCGCCTGGGCGTCGATCCGTTGGGCGGAGCCGGGGTGCATTACTGGGGGCGCATCGCCGAGCAGTACGGCCTCAATCTGGACGTGGTGAGCCAGGTCATCGACCCGCAGTTCGCCTTTATGAGCCTGGACTGGGACGGGCAGATCCGCATGGATCCGTCCTCCAGTCATGCCATGCAGCGCCTGATCGGCCTGAAGAACGGCTACGACATCGCCTTTGCCTGCGACACCGACTACGACCGCCACGGCGTCGTCGCGCCAAGCGTCGGCCTGCTGCCGGCCAACCACTTCCTCAGTGTGGCCATCGATTACCTGTTCCAGCATCGCCCGCAGTGGAGCGCCACAGCAGCGGTGGGCAAAACCCTGG
The DNA here is from genome assembly GCF_900105355.1 of Pseudomonas anguilliseptica. Lineage (NCBI taxonomy): Bacteria > Pseudomonadati > Pseudomonadota > Gammaproteobacteria > Pseudomonadales > Pseudomonadaceae > Pseudomonas > Pseudomonas anguilliseptica. The sequence continues at coordinate 86,229 of NZ_FNSC01000001.1, read as the reverse complement.
TCAGCAGCGCAATGATTGATCGCGTCGCCGCGCGCCTGGGCCGGCCGTTGCAGGAAGTGCCGGTGGGCTTCAAATGGTTTGCTGGCGGCCTGTTCGACGGCTCTCTGGGTTTCGGCGGCGAGGAGAGCGCTGGGGCGACCTTTCTGCGCCGTGATGGCCGAGTTTGGACCACCGATAAGGACGGTGTCGCCCTGGCCCTCCTGGCCGCAGAGATGACCGCCGTAAGCGGGCGTGATCCCGGCGAGCTGTATCAGGGCCTGAGCAACGAGTTCGGCGCCATCTATGCCGACCGCGTCGATGCGCCGGCTACAGCGGCGCAGAAGAAGGCCTTAGGCAAACTGTCTCCTGCACAGATCAGTAACCGTGAACTGGCTGGCGACGCCATCACTCAGGTGCTCGACAAGGCCCCTGGCAATGGCTCGGCGATTGGCGGCATCAAGGTGATCAGCGAAGGCGGCTGGTTCGCCGCGCGGCCATCCGGCACCGAGGATATCTACAAGATCTACGCCGAGAGCTACCGTGATGAGGTACATCTGCAGCGCATCTTCAGTGAGGCGCAGCAGATCGTCGATGCGGCCTTGGTTGCGCCATAACCCCGTGAGCATGCCTATGTATCGCCTCGATCTGAAAATTCGGCTGCATAACGGCACTGACATCGCGCTTGGGCCTGGCAAGGCGGATCTGCTTGAGGCGATTGCTCTGCACGGCTCGATTAGCGGCGCTGCGCGCGCCATGGGCATGTCCTATCGGCGCGCATGGCTCTTGGTGGAAACCATGAACCGCAGTTTCCGTCAGCCGCTGGTCAGCACACTGGCCGGCGGCAAACACGGTGGCGGCACGCAATTGACTGAAACCGGTGAACAGGTTCTGCAGCGCTATCGGGCGCTCTGCGCGCAGGCGCTGGCGGCGGTGCAGGGTGGTTGCGATGAGTTGGCCGATTTTTTGGCTGATGCCCCGCCAACTGACAGCTGAACCCGATCACGGTGATTATCGAGTACTGGCTGATCAGCGCAATTGCGCTTCGGCCAGGGTCAGGCTGTGCGGAATACGTGTAGCGTCCCAGTGCTGACTGGCCCAGCGCAGCAGTTCAGCAGGCTGGCCATGGCTGGCGCCGTCCGGCAACTGCTGGCCAAGCGCACGCAGGGCGCGAATCAGCAGTGGAGTGGCCTGGTCGGCTGGTAGCGGTGGCGAGCGGTAGGATTTGCCCAGCTTGTGACCATCCGGCTGGATGATCAGCGGCACATGCAGGTAGCGCGGTTGCGAGAGGCCGAGCAGCTCCTGCAGATACAGCTGGCGCGGGGTGGAGTCGAGCAGGTCGGCGCCACGTACCACATCGGTCACGCCCTGCCAGGCATCGTCGAGCACCACCGTCAGTTGGTAGGCATACAGGCCATCGCGGCGGCGAATCACAAAGTCGCCGACCTCGCGGCCCAGGTGCTGGCGGTAATCACCCTGCACGCGGTCGACAAAGTGGTAGCTCAGCTCCGGCACGCGCAGGCGAATGGCGGCATCTGTAAAGCCGTGGCCGGCATTGCGGCAGGTGCCGGGGTAGATGCCTTGAGTGCCTTCCAGCTGCTTGCGTGAGCAGGTGCAGGCGTAGGCCAGGCCCTGGCTGAGCAGGCGTTCGACCAGGGCGGCGTACTCGCCGTGACGCTCACTCTGGCGTACCAGCTCGCCATCCCATTCGAAGCCATAGCTTTCCAGGGTGCTGAGAATCCCGGCCTGGGCGCCGGCGACTTCGCGTGGTGGGTCGAGGTCTTCCATACGCAGCAGCCAGCGGCCGTTTACCGCGCGCGCGTCCAGATACGACGCCAGGGCGGCGACCAGTGAGCCGAAGTGCAGATAACCGCTAGGGGTGGGGGCGAAGCGGCCGATGTAGGCGGGTGTGTTCATACGTGCGGGTCAACAGGCTTTGAAAACTACCTGCGTGGTCGATACTGCGTTAGAAATGACCTCAACAAGCCGCTTGCGGCTAACGCGCTTAAGCGCGGCCCGAAGGGCGAGTGAAACGAGTAATGCTCATTTACACCAGTAAACTCCGCTTTCTCGGTCATTTCTGCCTTGTCTCGCCTGCCTCGCCTACGTTTTCAAAACCTGTTGCGGATACATATGCAGAGACAGAAACAACAGAGGGTGCCGAAGCACCCTCTGGGTCAGATCAGGAACCGATCTGCTTTTCCTTGATTTCCGCCAGCGTCTTGCAATCGATGCACAGGGTGGCGGTTGGGCGGGCTTCCAGTCGGCGGATGCCGATTTCGACGCCACAGGAATCGCACCAGCCGTAGTCGTTGTCTTCGATCAGTTGCAGGGTTTTGTCGATCTTCTTGATCAGCTTGCGCTCGCGATCACGGGCACGCAGTTCCAGGCTGAACTCTTCTTCCTGGCTGGCGCGGTCCGCTGGATCGGGGAAGTTGGCTGCTTCGTCCTGCATGTGGTGCACAGTACGATCAACTTCCTGCATCAATTCCAGCTTCCACTTGTTGAGGATGCCGGTGAAGTGGGCGCGCATCGGCTCACCCATGTATTCCTCGCCCTTTGTTTCTTTATAGGGCTCAAAACCACGAGTCAGTTGGCTGCTTTTTGCTTTTGCTTTGGTGGGCATGGATGACCGCCTCTCACTCTCTCTAATCCACTGCGCAGGACGGTGTCCCTTGCCGATCCTACCTTGGGTAGAAGCGGCCCTGCGGCTGCAAGCGGGCGAACTTACCAGAACAACTCGGCCTGCGCCACTCCCGGTTGTCGAAGCTGCGCCGGGTATGCTTTAGAATCCGCGGCTTAATCCAGACCAAGGCAGTCCCATGGCCCAGTCCTACAGTGCGCGCAGCCGCGCCATAGAACCTTTTCACGTGATGGCTCTGCTGGCCCGCGCCAATCAGCTGCAGGCTGACGGCCATGATGTGATCCACCTGGAAATCGGCGAGCCGGACTTCACCACTGCCGCGCCGATTGTCGCCGCCGGGCAGGCGGCCCTGGCCGATGGTCACACCCGCTACACCGCCGCACGCGGCCTGCCGGCCCTGCGTGAGGCGATTTCCAGCTTTTATGGCCAGCGTTACGGTCTTGATATCGACCCGCAGCGCATTCTGATCACCCCGGGCGGCTCGGGCGCCTTGCTGCTGGCCACCAGCCTGTTGGTCGACCCCGGCAAACACTGGCTGCTGGCCGACCCCGGCTACCCTTGCAATCGCCACTTTTTGCGCCTGGTCGAAGGCGCGGCGCAGCTGGTTCCGGTTGGCCCGGATGTGCGTTATCAGCTGACGCCCGAGCTGATAGAGCGCTATTGGGACCAGGATAGCGTTGGTGCGTTGGTGGCATCCCCGGCCAACCCGACCGGCACCTTGCTCAGCCGCGACGAGCTGGGCGGGCTGTCCCAGGCGCTGAAAGCGCGCGGCGGGCATCTGGTGGTGGATGAGATCTACCACGGCCTGACCTATGGCGTGGACGCTGCCAGCGTGCTGGAAGTGGACGACGAGGCTTTCGTGCTCAACAGTTTTTCCAAGTATTTCGGCATGACTGGCTGGCGTCTGGGCTGGCTGGTGGCGCCACCGGCTGCGGTGCCGGAGTTGGAGAAGCTGGCGCAGAATCTCTATATCAGCGCGCCGAGCATGGCTCAGCATGCCGCGCTGGCCTGTTTTCAGCCGCAGACCCTGGAGGTTCTCGAACAGCGCCGCCACGCGTTTCAGCGCCGCCGCGACTTCCTCCTGCCGGCGCTGCGTGAGCTGGGCTTCAAGATCGCTGTGGAGCCGGAAGGCGCCTTCTATTTATATGCCGATATCAGCGCCTTCGGCGGTGATGCCTTTGCCTTTTGCCAGCACTTTCTGGAAACCGAGCATGTGGCCTTTACTCCCGGCCTGGATTTCGGCCGCTACCAGGCCGCGCAGCATGTGCGCTTTGCCTACACCCAGGACTTGCCGCGTTTGCAGCAGGCGGTGGAGCGGATCAAGCGTGGCCTGATCAGCTGGCAGTTCCATGCAGTTTGAGCCGCCGCTGGAAGAAGGGCGTCTGCTGCGTCGCTACAAGCGCTTTCTCGCCGATATCGAGACGGCCAGCGGCGAGCGGCTGACCATCCACTGCGCCAATACCGGCTCGATGCTCAACTGCATGAGCGAGGGTGCGCGCATCTGGTTCAGTCGCAGTAACGACCCCAAGCGCAAGCTGCCGGGCAGCTGGGAGATCGGCGAAACGCCACACGGCCGTCTGGCGGTGATCAACACAGGGCGCGCCAATGTCCTGGTGGAGGAAGCGTTGCGCGCCGGGCTGATCAGTGAGCTGAACGGTTTTACCAGCCTCAAGCGCGAAGTGCCGTACGGCCAGGAGCGCAGCCGGATCGATTTCCGTCTGGACTACCTCACAGGCGTGGCGTTTGTCGAGGTCAAGAGCGTAACCCTGGGGTTTGCCGATAGCCGTGTCGCTGCCTTTCCCGATGCGCGCACCGAGCGTGGCAGCAAACACCTGCGTGAACTGGCGGCACTGGCCCGTGAGGGCATTCGCGCGGTGCAGCTTTACTGCGTGAACCTGACGGACATTGATGCCGTGCGCCCGGCCGAAGAAATCGACCCGGCCTACGCCGCTGCGTTGCGTGAGGCGGTGAGCGCGGGTGTTGAAGTGTTGGCCTATGGCGCAGCCATCAGCGCGCAGGGCGTACAGCTGGTCAAGCGTTTGGAGGTGCTGCTGTAGGCTTTGCTTCAATAATGTGTTGCAGGGGCGGAGAGTAATCCCGCGATTGTTCCAGATGACCAAGTGCATGTTAGGTAGGTTGGTGTTGAGCGTAGCGAAGCCCAACAGGTGCAGGCAGGCTGCGTTGGGCTTTGTCGCGTTGCTCCTCAACGGAGCGCCGCCCGACCCAACCTACGCTCTGGCCTCCATGCAGTCGCAGTCGCGACACTAGCGGTAAAGCTCGCCGCTAAAACGCCTCCCGCAACGGTTCGCTCAATGCTGGGTTCTGCCGGCCGGTAACTCCGCTGCGGGCTGCATGGCGTTGCGCAGGTGCTGCTCAAACAGCTCGACAATCGCCGGCCAGCCTTGGCGTGAAGCATGCAACCGGGCATTCAGGCGCACCCGGCGCAGGCCCTCGTGGTCGGTGAGCAGCCAACTGGCGGCGTCGATAAAGCCTTGTTCGTCCTCAGCCACCGCCAACGCGCCGTTATGCCCGTGGCGGATATGCTGCGCCGCTGCCGCTTGATCAAACGCCACCACGCCAAGCCCTGAGGCCAGGGCTTCGAGCACCACATTGCCGAAGGTTTCCGACAGGCTGGGAAACACAAACAGGTCGCCCGAAGCGTAATGCGCGGCCAGTTCTTCACCGCGCTGCAGGCCGCAGAACACCGCCTCCGGCAGTTGCTGCTGGAGGTTGGCGCGCTGCGGGCCATCGCCGACCAGAATCAGTTTCAGCCGCCGTTGCGGGTGCGCCTGTTGCAGCGCCTGAAAGCTCTTGCTAAGTAGGGCCAGGTTCTTTTCTGCGGCCAGGCGGCCGACATGCAGGATGGCGATGTCCTGTTCCGCCAGGCCCCAGCGCTCGCGCAAAGCCGCGCTGCGTTTGGCTGGGTGGAACAGCTGGCTGTCGACGCCCCGCGAGAGCAGTTCCAGATTGTCGAAGCCACGGCGTTGCAGTTCGATCTGCTGGCTGACGCTGGGCACCAGGGTCATCTGCGAGCGGTTATGGAACCAGCGCAGGTAATTGGTCAGCAGGCGGGTTAGCAGGCCAAAGCCGTAATGCCCGGTGTATTGCTGGAAGTTGGTGTGAAAACCGCTGACCACCGGGATCTGCAAACGGCGCGCGGCGCGCAGGGCGGACAGGCCCAGCGGGCCTTCGGTGGCGATATACAACACATCCGGGCGCTGCCGTTGCCAGTTGCGCAGCAGTTTGTGCATCGACGACTGACCCCACTGCAAACCGGGGTAACCGGGCAGCGGCCAGCCGCGGGTCAGCAATAAATCCTGATCGACCGCGCCGCGCGGGTCGACGTTTTGTCGCGGGCGCACCAGTTGCACGCGATGGCCACGGCCGCGCAAGCCGTCGACCATGCGCCCGAGGGTATTGGCCACGCCGTTGATTTCCGGCGCGAAGGTTTCGCTGATCAGCGCGATATGCAGGGAAGCTGTGCTCATGGCAGCAGTGTCCGCTGCCGCTATGTAATGACTGTGACGCTTTGATTGCGTGTGTATTTCAGTCGAGCAGTTCGATCAACTGCTGACGCAGCCAGGCATGCGCCGGGTCGAGGTGCTGCTGCTGATGCCAGATCAGGCTGACCTGCACCGGCGGCATGTCGAAGGGCAGCGGCGCGATTTCCAGCGCATGCACCGGAGCGAAGGCTTCGGCCAGGCGCGCGGGCACGGTGCCGAGCAGGTCGGTCTGAGCAACGATGGCCGGGATCGGCAGGTAGTTGGGCAGATGCAGCGCTGCCTGCCGGCGCACCCTGGCCGAGCCGAGGACGATTTCCAGTGGCGAACCACGCCCGGCGCGCGGCGTTACCGTGATATGCCGCGCCTGTTGGTAACCCTCCAGGCTCAGCCCGCCGGCGAAGGCCGGGTGTCCGGCGCGGCCGATGGCCACCAGCGGCTCTTCGCGCAGCGGCGCGTAATGCAGGTCGGGTGAGTCGAAGTGCAGGTAATCGATGGCCAGATCCAGCGCACCGCTTTCCAGGCGCTGCACCAGGCTGTCGGCATCATCGGCTTGCACCAGCAACTCGACCTGCGCGGCGCTGCGCGCCAGATGCGCCTGCAACATGGGCAGCAGCGCGGCTTGCGCGTAGTCGTTAAGCGACAGGCTGAAGGCGTACGGGGTTTGCGGATCAAACGGCTCGGCCGGGCCCAGGCCGGTCTGCAGCAGGCGCAGCGCCTGACGTACTGGCACATACAGGGCCTGGGCGCGGGCGGTGGGCGTCATGCCGCGGGCGGTACGCAGGAACAGCTCTTCGCCCAGTTGCTGGCGCAGGCGGGCCAGGGCGTTGCTCACCGTCGACTGGCTCAGGTGCAGGCGCTCGGCGGCGCGGGTCAGGTTGCCCTCCTGCATCAGCGCATCGAAGACCAGCAGCAGGTTGAGGTCGAGTTGGCGCAAATTCGTAATCAAGAATAATGCTCTTTTCAAATATCCATTATTCGAATGATCTGGCCGCGCCTAGACTGCTGTCAATCCGCACAGGAGTCATGCCGTGGCCTATAAAAACGACAATGCCCAGGCTTTCCGCACACGTTATCGGGATGCCATCCACCCGCTGTACAACCCCTGGCTGCATGCCGGCTTTGTGCTGGCCTACGGCCTGACCTGCATCAGCCTGCTGTGGCGCACCCTGGATGCGGTGGCACTCTGGCAGTGGTTGCTGGTACCGCTGACTCTGGTGTTCTTCAGCTGGGGCGAGTACCAGGTGCACAAGCGCCTGGGGCACAACAAGACGCGCTTTGGCCAGCTGTTCTACAAGCGCCACACAGGTGATCACCACAGCTTTTTCGTCGAAGGTCAGATGCGTTACGAGACGCCGCGTGACTGGCGGGTGATCCTCTTTCCGGCCTGGCTGATCGTGCTCTACAGCGTGCCGCTGCTGGGCATCTGGTGGGTGCTGGCACACCTCGACGGCAACCTCGCCGCGCTATTCGCCGGCAGCATGCTGCTGGGGTATATGAGTTACGAGGTGGTGCACGCGTGCGAGCATCTGCCAGATAAACACCCGGTTTCGCGCCTGCCGTGGATTCGTCAGATGCGCCGTTTGCATGCGCTGCACCATCGCCGTGAGCTGATGCATTCGCGCAACTTCGGCATCGTTCATCCGCTGATGGACTGGCTGTACGGCACCCTGCACTGGGAACCTGAGCCGACCTGTCAGCAGAACCGCCAGCAGCATCGCGTGCATATCGCCCGCCCTGCGGACGAGGTGCTGAGTTATGCCGCCGCCCCGGCGCATTGGCCCGAGTGGCATCCGTCGTCGTTACATATCTACGGCCGCGATGGTGTACTGCTTGCGGGTGACGTGTTTGAGGAAGATATCCACGCTGGTGGCCGCGCCGGCCATCTGCGCTGGGATGTGCTCGACTATCAACCGGCACGCCGCTGGCAAGCCAGCGCCCGTGGCGATCACGGCCTGGGGCTGCTGCTGGCCTACGAGTGCCTGGAAGTGGAGGGCGGTTGCGAGTTTGTCCGCACCCTGGAATACGGTTTCGACGGTGTGCTGATGCGTCTGGCCAACCGCCTGCTGCTAAGCCGGCGCATCGAGCGCGAATCCCTGGCCTCGATGCAGGCGCTGCGCGCGGTGCTTGAGTGCAGCCAGCCTGCGGGGTGATGACTTAGGACGTGGACGTGAGCACCTGCTCCTGGCGTTCACGCACCCAGAACACCGTGGCGCCGGCCACGGCTGCCGGCATCATCAGGATATTCAGCCCCGGCACCAGCAAGGCCGCGTAGGTGATACCGCCAAAGCCCAGGCTCTGCCAGCGCTTTTCACGCAGCCAGGCGAGCATGTCCTGCCAGCTCATCTTGTTGTTGTCCGCCGGGTAGTCGATGTACTGAATCGCCATCATCCACACGCCAAACAGCAACCACAGCGGTGCGGCGATCAGATTGACTACCGGGATAAAACTGAGGATCAGCAGGCCAATGGCGCGCGGCAGAAAGTAGCCCAGCTTGCGCAGCTCGCGGCCCATGGTGCGCGGCACCATGGCCATCAGCTTGGCCCAGCTGAACGGCGGAAAATCATCCTGCCCGCGTACCACCACTTCGACCTTCTCCGCGAGAAAGCCGTTAAACGGCGCCGCGATGATATTGGCCAGCAGGGTGAAGGTGAAGAACACCATCAGCAGTACCAGCACTACAAACAGTGGCCACAGTACGTATTCAAGAAAGCCCAGCCAGCTCGGCAGGCTGGGCATAAAGGTGTCGACCCAGCCGCCGAACTGCTGCATGGCCAGGTAAATCAGGCCAATGAAAAGGATCAAATTGATCGTCAGGGGCAGCAGCACAAACAGCCGCAGGCCGGGGCTCAGGACCAGTTTCAGGCCTTCGCTGAGGTATTGCGGGCCGGTCAGTACGGGAGCAGGCATGGGTGGGAGTCTCCGCGAGGTTGAAGTCGCGCCGACCTTACCGGCTTTGTGTGGCAGGTGAAAGCCTCTGCAACGGGCGCTAACGATTGTCGGTCGGTGTTATAGCGCTTGCCTATGCAAGGGATCCTCTGAAGTAGCCATGCATTTCTGGCTGACGTCAGCCTCTGCTGATTTCGAAAGTGATAAATCGATCAAAAACGATCAGATTACCGGCTCATTTCTGTGTTTTTAGCCGCCGCGAGCACCTCGCGGCAGCCATTTCCAGCATTACGGGCGCACCTCTCCTGCATTCGTCAGTAAATGTCGGCGCGCCATCCACAGATTTGACAGCGCGAATAAAGTCACCAGTTGCGCCGTGTTTTTGACCAGGCCACGGAAGCGCGTCTTCACATAACCGAACTGACGCTTGATCACCCGAAACGGATGCTCGACCTTGGCTCGCACTTGGGCCTTGGCCTTCTCGATTTTGCGCTTGGCTTTGTACAGCGCGCTGCGCTTACCGAGTTTCTTGTAAGTGCTACGCCGTGCTGCAACCTGCCAGATCACTTGACGGCCCTCATGCTCGGGGCGCTTCTCGACACCGGTATATCCGGCATCGGCCCCCACCATGTTTTCCTCGCCGTGCAGCAGCTTATCGACCTGGGTGACATCCGCCACGTTGGCGGCAGTACCCACCACGCTGTGCACCAAGCCAGACTCGTCATCCACCCCGATGTGCGCCTTCATGCCGAAGTAATACTGATTGCCTTTCTTGGTTGAGTGCATCTCAGGGTCACGCTTACCGTTCTTGTTCTTGGTTGAACTCGGCGCGTTGATCAGCGTGGCATCGACGATGGTGCCTTGGCGCAGCGACAAACCACGGTCACCCAGGTAGCCATTGATCACGGCCAGGATGCCGGCAGCCAGTTCGTGTGTTTCCAGCAAGCGGCGGAAGTTGAGGATGGTGGTTTCGTCAGGAATGCGCTCCAGAGTCAGCCCGGCAAACTGGCGTAGGATGGTGGTCTCGTACAGCGCCTCTTCCATCGCCGGATCGCTGTAACCGAACCAGTTTTGCATCAGATGCACTCGCAGCATCGCCATCAGCGGATAGGACGGTCGGCCGCCTTCACCCTTTGGATAATGCGGCTCGATCAAAGCGATCAACCCTTTCCATGGCACTACCCGATCCATCTCGATCAGGAACAATTCTTTGCGGGTCTGCTTGCGCTTGCCGGCATACTCGGCGTCGGCGAAGGTCATCTGCTTCATCGGAAAACTCGGCGGGTGGAGTGCGGATATTTTGCCAAAATCAGGAAGTCTTTTTCAGACCATCCCAAGGCATTGGCAAAGCATATTTCCGCCATGCACGGGGCGGGCATAGGCTGCGCGTCATCCCTTTGCGGGGCTTCTGACCTTACTGCCTTCCCCTAGGTACTCCCGGAAGTCCCTTTTTATTGCTGCCGGCGCTGCCGGGTGGAGTTGCTGATGTCTGCCAATCGTCATGCTCGTGTGATCATTCTGGGCTCCGGCCCTGCCGGCTATAGCGCTGCGGTCTACGCCGCGCGGGCCAATCTCAAGCCACTGCTTATCACCGGCCTGCAGGCTGGTGGCCAACTGACCACCACCACCGAGGTGGATAACTGGCCAGGCGATGTACATGGTTTGACGGGGCCGGCGCTGATGCAGCGCATGCAGGAACATGCCGAGCGCTTCGAGACGGAAATCGTCTACGACCATATCAATGCTGTGGACCTGGCCGGCAAACCGTTCACCCTGGTCGGTGACAGCGGCACTTACAGCTGTGATGCATTGATCATCGCCACCGGTGCCAGCGCCCGTTACCTGGGTTTGCCCAGCGAAGAAAGTTTTATGGGCAAGGGTGTTTCCGCGTGTGCCACCTGCGATGGCTTCTTCTACCGCAACCGCGAGGTCGCGGTGGTCGGTGGCGGCAATACGGCGGTGGAAGAGGCGCTGTACCTGGCCAATATCGCCAGCAAGGTGACCCTGGTGCACCGCCGTGGCAGCTTCCGTGCGGAGAAGATTTTGCAGAACAAACTGCAGGCGCGCGTGGCCGAAGGCAAGATCGTGCTCAAGCTGCACGCCGAGGTGGATGAGGTGCTCGGAGACAATATGGGCGTGACCGGCGTGCGGGTGAAGAACAACGATGGCAGCTTTGACGAGCTGAGCGTTGACGGTCTGTTCGTCGCCATCGGCCATACGCCGAACACCTCGTTGTTCGAGGGGCAGCTGGCGCTCAAAGATGGCTATCTGGTGGTCAACGGTGGCCGCGAGGGCAATGCTATGGCCACCAGTATTCCCGGCGTGTTTGCTGCCGGCGATGTAGCCGACCACGTTTACCGCCAGGCGATCACCTCGGCCGGTGCCGGGTGCATGGCGGCGCTGGATATTGAGCGTTATCTCGACGGTCAATAAGCCTGAGAATGCAAAAAGCCTCGATTGAATCGAGGCTTTTTGCATTCTGCGGTCTGCTTAGACCCAGGTATTCAACTTCAAATCCCGCGAACTCATGCGCAGAAACTGATCGCTGGCTTTGACCAGCAGAGCGTGTTCATCGACGGTCAGTTCGCTGCTCTTTTTGCCTTGCGCTTCGCTGCGGTACAGGGTTCTGCCGCCTTCTTCGCGCAGGCGCTGGTAGCGCTGGCTGCGTGCTTCCACCTTGAGCGTCAGCAGGTCGACATAGGCGACTTGCAGCAGTTCGCTCTGCCCGGTTTCCAGGGCGCAACGCTGCAGAGCAGGAGTGTGGGTGAAGGGCGATTCGGAGAGCATCACCTGCTGGCATTCGCTGAGGTCCGGGCGTGGTTCGCCGTTGTGGAACCAGTTGCCACGGATATCGCGCTTGAGGTTGAGGCTGCGTTGGCCATGGTTGTCGACCTTCAGCCATAGGCGGCGAAAGCGCCAGCGTGGGTCGCAGTTGAGCACGTAGGTGGCGGCGATGCTGTGGCCCTGCAGACTCTGCATCAGATGACTGGTGGCGTTGATGCCGTGTTCATCGATGTTCAGGCGCAGGTTTTCCACGCCGGGGTTGTGCCATGGTTTCCAGACCAAGGTCTGCTGCATCTAAGCGACTCCAAGCCAGGTAAGGTTGGAGAAACCGGGGAAGCGCGGCTATGACGCAGCACGGAGCACCTTCCCTAGTGTTCTCGTTCAAGTAATGGCGCGCAGCATAGGGGGATTTAAATGTGATGTCTGTCAGCTTTTGCCGACAGTTGCGCAAGTTCTTGCTCGTTAGCTCAAGCGTGTGATTACAGGTTGTTGCGCTGCAGCGACGGCTGCTCGAAACGTACGCCAGCCAGGCCGGTGTCCATCAGTGCGCGGATATTGCCGTGATCACTGCCGCTCGGGGTGGCCAATACGCTGCGATAGTGCTCGCCAAAGCACAGCAGGGTTTCTTCCAGGCTTAGACCTTCGAGCAGGGCCAGGCCGAGGGTTTTGCATGAGCCTTCGTTCTGCCCAGTAGGGTTGTGCACGGTGCCATTGCTGAAGGCGCTGGGCTGGTACTGGTAGTGCTCGGCGATAAACGCCAGGGTTTCGGCGAAGGTGAAGTGTTCGCTGCGCAGCTTGGCGCGAAAGTCGTTGAGGTCGCTCATTACTTTTTCCCTTTGCTGAAGGCTGCCTGCTGCTCGGCGCTGGCTTCCTTCTGGTATTTGGCTTTCCACTCGGCATACGGCATGCCGTAGACCTCTTCGCGGGCCTCATCCGGGGTGATGGCCACACCGATATCGTCGGCGGCGGCTTTGAACCATTTGGACAGGCAGTTATGGCAGAAACCGGCGAGATTCATCATGTCGATGTTCTGCACATCGGGGCGCGAACGCAGGTGTTGCACCAGGCTGCGAAAGGCGGCGGCTTCAAGTTCGAGGCGTTCTTGCTCGGTCATGGCAATGCTCTCTAAAGGCAGGCGGGAGTGCGTGGCGGCGATGATAAGAGCATGCCCGTCTGGCGGCAACGACCCGGCGCAGGGCACACCGGGAATCGACTAACGGTGCCCGGCGAGGGTGATCGAGACCGACTCGGCAAAGCGCAGGGCGTGCAGTTTGTCGACTTCAACTTCGGCGTAGCGCACGTCCGGGTTGGCCATTACCAGGTCGAGAATCTCCTGGGTCATGCGTTCCAGCAGGGCGAAGCGGTTTTCTTCGACGTGGCGAATCACTGCCTTGGTGATGGTGCGGTAGTTGAGGGCGTGGTCGATATCGTTATCACGCACCGCTTCCACTGCGGGATAGAGGATGGTCAGGTTGATCAACACATCCTGCTTGTTGTTGATCTCCTCTTCCTTGATGCCGATGTAGGTGCGCAGGCGCAGGTCTTTGACGCGGATGCGCGCCATCCCAGGTTCCAGTCGCGGCATTACTTGCTCCGTCCGATCAGTTGCAGGAATTCGTGGCGAGTGTTGCAGGATTCACGGAAGGCTCCAAGCATCACCGAAGAGGTCATTACCGAGTTCTGCTTCTCCACGCCGCGCATCATCATGCACATATGCTTGGCTTCGATCACCACGGCCACGCCAGCGGCGTTGGTAACCTGCTGGATCGCGTCGGCGATCTGCTTGGTGAGGTTTTCCTGGATCTGCAGGCGCCGGGCGAACATGTCGACGATGCGCGCGACCTTCGACAGGCCGAGTACCTTGCCGGTGGGGATATAGGCCACATGAGCCTTGCCGATAAACGGCAGCATGTGGTGTTCGCACAGTGAGTACAGCTCGATATCACGGACGATCACCATCTCGTCGTTATCCGACTCGAACAGCGCGCCGTTGACCACGTCTTCCAGGCTCTTGTGGTAGCCGTTGCACAGGTACTGCATGGCCTTGGCAGCACGCTTTGGTGTGTCCAGCAGGCCTTCGCGTTCGGGGTTTTCACCAACGCCGAGCAGGATCTCGCGGTAGTGGTTGGGCAGTTCTGGAGTCATTGCAAGGTCCTCGCGGCCAGGCTCATTTGAGGTGGCGGCCGCCGTTGACGGTCAGTGTGGTACCGGTGACGTAAGGGTTGTCGAGCAGATAGCGCAAGCTCTGGTAGATCACTTGGGGCCCGGGCTCAATGCCCAGTGCCGATTTATTCAGGGTTTTATTACGGTAGTCGGCGTCGTCGTCCGGGTTGAACAGGATCAGCGCCGGGGCGATACCGTTGACCTTGATCTGTGGGGCGAAACGCGCGGCAAACGACAGCGTCAAACTGTCCAGCCCGGCCTTGCTGGCACAGTAGGCCGGCCGGTTGGCACTGCCTTTACGCGCCACGTCATCGCTGATATGCACGATATCGGCTGGGATTGAGCGCGCCAGCAGCGGCTGGCAATGCAGGTTGATCAGGTAAGGCGCGAGCATGTGCACGCTGAACAGCTGTTGAAAGGCTGCGGCTTCCTCGCCAGGTGTTTCCACCAGCCAGTCGGAGGCGTTGTGCACGATGGCGCGCAGGCAGTCGGTGTGTGCTTTGAGTTGCTCGATAAACGCCAGAATGCCGGCTTCGCTGGCAAAGTCCGCCTGTAGGGCCAGCGCGCCGCGTTGCCTGAGTGCCTCGATGCCATCGCGCTCGCTGCGGTAGGTGATGATCACTGCATGACCGTCATCTAGCAGGCGTTCGGCGCAGTACAGGCCAATGCGCTGGCTGGCTCCGGTTATCAGGATGGGGGCGGCGCTAGCGCTCATACTCGACTCGGCAGAAAGAAAAGGGTGGGTTCAGCGACGCTGCGCCGGGTTACGTGACCAGTAGGGCGTGACCTCGACTGAATCAGGGGTAAAGTTATACCAGCAACAATTTTTGTACAACCATGCGCCCCGTGAGGGTACTGGTCTGTTTCATGTCATTTAGCCTATTTCATTGAGCTGTATCGGTATTTTTTCTACAGGCGGGCTTAATAAAATTGTTTTTATCATGTACGAAATTGGTTTTATTGTACAAGTGTGCCGTTATGAAGCCTTGGCAGTTGAGCATTGCAGTGCTGTGTGGGCAGGTGCGCCATGTTGAGGTGCTCACCCTGCGCTGCAGTGGCTACAAGGTGCAGGTGGTCAGCAAGGCTGGCGACGTGCGCACGCTGGAGCATGCGTCGGGGCGTGCGCTGTGGCCTGGATTGGCATTACTCAAGGCGCGCCTGCGCCGTTGCGGAGTGCGGCAGATGTTGGTGCTGCAGCCGGAAAGCCACGATGAAATTATTGCTCGCCCCGCGTTGCTTGAGCCTGATCCGGGGCTGTGGATCAAGCTGTACTGATGGCTTATCGCAGACTTTCTGCTGGCAGTGCAGGCGGCGTTTCTGCAGCGCCGGCTGGCGTCCGGATGAGGTAGCCAGTCGAGGTGCGGGCGGAGCCGGCAGAACAGTCGGTAACCCAGTTCCAGCAGCGGTCGTAGTGCCGGCCAGGTCAGTGGTGTGGCCCAGCGCTCAAGGCCGGCTGCGCGCCAGCTCCATAGCGTGGCATCCAGGCCGGTCACCCATTGGCCATCGGCGAAGCGTGCATGCAGGCGGTTCTGCAGGGTTTCTCGGCTGTGGCCGACGGATTCGGGATGAAAGTCATCGAGGCCGATATCGACCAGGCACAGACGCTGCACATCGGCACGCTGGCGCAGCAGTTGGATTTCGCGCGCACACAGTGGGCAATCGCCATCGTAGTAGAGGGTAAGCCAGTGCGGTTGCTTGTTCATGGTCTAACTCTTTGTATAGGTTTTGTACAAAGTATGCCAAAAATAGCTGAGTTACAATGCGGGCAACATTTTTTCTGTGATACCTGCGCCCATGTCCGATCACGTTGGTACTGCGTCCCTCGTTTCGAGTGCCCTCAAGCAGGAAGAGCTCTTTCCTATTCGTGAAGTGGCGCGCCTGACCGGCGTCAATCCAGTCACCCTGCGGGCCTGGGAACGGCGCTATGGGCTGATCCAGCCAACCCGCACTGACAGCGGTCATCGCCTGTATTCGCAGGTGGATATCGAGTCGGTGCGCAGCATTCTGGCGTGGATCGAGCGTGGTGTGGCCGTGAGCAAGGTTGGCAAGATTCTGGCCAAAAGCAGCTCGATCAAATCTGCCAGTTCACCGGTTTATGAAGAGGTCAGCGCCAGCGAGTGGGGCGAGTGGCAAGCCCAGCTGCGCCGCGCCATCGGTGCCTTCGACGAGTTGCGCCTGGATCGTCTGTACGGCCAGATTTTCTCCAGCTACCCGCTGCCGGTGGTGTTCCAGGACATCCTCATGCCGCTGTGGCAGGAACTGCTGCTGCGTCAGGACGAATACGGCCAGGCTAGCGAGTGGCTGTTTCTCGATACCTTTCTGCGTGCTCGTACCTTGCAGCGCCTGCAGGTGCTGCGCGCCCAGGTTGAGGAACGTGTACTACTGGCGGCCTTGCCGGGTCATTGCCGCGAACTGGAACTGCTGGTTGCCGGATTGCTGCTGAGCAGTGCCGACACCGCTGTCAGCGTGCTCGGGCTAGGCCAGCCACTGGAAGAGCTGACCCTGATCTGTGAAAAAATGCAGCCCCAGGCACTGGTGCTGTTCTCCAATCAGCCGCCCAGCGATGACTTGCCCAAGGTGCTCTCGCGTCTGGCGCTAGCGCTGGATTGCCCGCTGGTGATGGCTGGCGATGGTGCCGATCTGGCCGAGGAAAGCCTCAGCGGTTCGCCGATTGCCTGCCTGGGCAACGAAGGTCGCCTGATGCAGCGCCGTCTGCAGCAGTTTCTGGCGGGTCACCTGGATACCTGATTTCTTCTATTAAGCACGCCTGAATAAGCGCAGTCGCCGTCATGGCAACTGCGCTTTCGCCTGCCTGCAATTTGTTGCTGATTCCGATTAGTTGTACAGCTTGTACAGAAAATTGCTTGCTATCTGGATGTTTAGGCTATACAAAACCTATATATTGATTGTTTGTGTATAGCTTTAATTCGCTTGTACAGCTTGAGGACTGAGCAATATGACCCAATACCGCGCACCCCTTCGTGACATGCGTTTCGTTTTTGACGAGGTGCTCGACGCTTATGCCACCCTGCAGTCGCTGCCTAGTCAGCGCGAGTTCGGAGACGACCTCGGTGGCGCCATTCTGGAAGAAGCCGCCAAGCTGGCGGAAAACGTGCTAGCCCCGTTGAATGGGTCAGGCGACAAGCAAGGCTGCGCGTATGACCCGCAGAGCAAGTCGGTAAAAACCCCTGATGGGTTTCGTGCTGCCTATCAGCAATTCGCCGAAGGCGGCTGGACCGCACTGGCGTGCTCGCCTGAGTTCGGCGGTCAGGGCTTGCCTCATGTGCTGAACATGATGGTTGAGGAGATGGTTTGCTCGGCGAACCTGTCGCTGGGCATGTATCCGGGGCTGACCCACGGCGCGATCAACGCGTTGACCGCTCACGGTGCTCGTGAGTTGCAAGAGCGCTATCTGCCGAAACTGATCGGTGGTGAATGGACAGGCACCATGTGCCTGACCGAGCCGCAGTGTGGCACCGACCTGGGCCTGATCCGCACCCGTGCCGTAGCGCAGGCTGACGGTAGTTATGCCATCAGCGGTACCAAAATCTGGATTACCGGTGGTGAGCATGACCTGGCTGACAACATCCTGCATCTGGTACTGGCCAAGCTGCCCGATGCACCGGACAGCGTAAAAGGTATTTCGCTGTTCCTGGTGCCCAAGTTCCTTGCAGGCGGCAGTCGTAACCCTGCGTTCTGCGGCGGCCTGGAGCACAAGATGGGCATCAAGGGGTCGGCCACCTGTGTGATGAATTTCGAAGGCGCCCAGGGCTGGCTGATTGGTGAGCCGAACAAAGGCCTCAAGTGCATGTTCACCATGATGAACTCGGCGCGCCTGATGGTTGGCATGCAGGGCCTCGGTATTGCCGAAAGCGCTTATCAGGTCAGCCTGGGATTCGCCAAAGAGCGGCTGCAAAGCCGCTCGCTGTCCGGCCCGAAAGCGGCGGACAAGCCGGCTGATCCGATCATCGTGCACCCGGATGTACGGCGCATGTTGCTACGGCAGAAGGTGATGATCGAAGGTTGCCGCGCGCTGGCCTATTTCACCGGTCTGCATGAGGACGTTGCCCATGATCACGAAGACCCTGCGGTACGCGAGCAAGCGGATGATCTGGTGCAGTTGCTGACGCCAGTGGTGAAGTCGTTCCTCACTGACTAAGGCTTCAACTGCGCCAATGAAGGTTTGCAGGTGCTCGGCGGTTCCGGCTTCACCGAAGACTGGGGCATTGAGCAGCTGGTACGTGATTCACGGATTACCCGTATCTACGAAGGCACTAATGGTATTCAGGCGCTTGACCTAGTCGGCCGCAAGCTGGGTCTGGGTGGCGGACGTGCAGTGCGTAGTTACTTTGCCCTGATTGAAGATTGGCTCAAGGCCAGCGCCGAGGCTGAGCATGTGGCTGCAGTAGCTGCTGCGCTCAAGCAGTTGCAGCAGGCCACGCTGTGGATCGCTAGCGAGGGGATGAAAGACCCCGAGCAGGCCGGTGCGGCTGCAACGCCGTATCTGCGCCTGTTTGCCCTGGCCAGTCTGGCCTGGATGTGGGCGCGCATGGCTGCGGTAGCCAAGGCCAAGTTGGCGGCCGGCAGCACGGAAACCCTGTTCTACGGCGCCAAGCTGAAGTCTGCCGACTTCTTTATGGCGCGCATTCTGACTGAAACCGACAGCCTGCTGGCTGAGGTCAAGGCCGGCAAAGCCACCCTGATGGCTTTCAGTGATGAGGAATTTGCTGCCTAAAACGACTGCGCAATCCGATAGCCACAAGTTTCGCCCATTTTCGGTTATCGGATTTTTTATCCCTGCTGCAGGCGTTTTGCCTGCACTTTAGGCCCGCCTGAATGCGGGTCTTTTTTTGACCGGGATTTACTAGGCGTCTGTCGCTGGCCTTAGCGGCGTCCAGCATGCAGTCGTTGTTCCTGCTGCAGGTGTTGCTGGTAGATGAACTGGCGCTACTGCTCGTCGCTACGCCGGTCGAGGGTGTGCAGCTGGTAGGCCAGCAGGCCGCCTTCGGTTTTACGGACGAAAACCCCGGTCAAGGCAATCGGCGTGTGCTCGTCTACTGGCAATACCAGATGAAAGCGCTTGGGGATCCTCTGAAGTAGCCATGCATTTCTGGCTGACGTCAGCCTCTGCTGATTTCGAAAGTGATAAATCGATCAAAAACGATCAGATTACCGGCTCATTTCTGTGTTTTTAGCCGCCGCGAGCACCTCGCGGCAGCCATTTCCAGCATTACGGGCGCACCTCTCCTGCATTCGTCAGTAAATGTCGGCGCGCCATCCACAGATTTGACAGCGCGAATAAAGTCACCAGTTGCGCCGTGTTTTTGACCAGGCCACGGAAGCGCGTCTTCACATAACCGAACTGACGCTTGATCACCCGAAACGGATGCTCGACCTTGGCTCGCACTTGGGCCTTGGCCTTCTCGATTTTGCGCTTGGCTTTGTACAGCGCGCTGCGCTTACCGAGTTTCTTGTAAGTGCTACGCCGTGCTGCAACCTGCCAGATCACTTGACGGCCCTCATGCTCGGGGCGCTTCTCGACACCGGTATATCCGGCATCGGCCCCCACCATGTTTTCCTCGCCGTGCAGCAGCTTATCGACCTGGGTGACATCCGCCACGTTGGCGGCAGTACCCACCACGCTGTGCACCAAGCCAGACTCGTCATCCACCCCGATGTGCGCCTTCATGCCGAAGTAATACTGATTGCCTTTCTTGGTTGAGTGCATCTCAGGGTCACGCTTACCGTTCTTGTTCTTGGTTGAACTCGGCGCGTTGATCAGCGTGGCATCGACGATGGTGCCTTGGCGCAGCGACAAACCACGGTCACCCAGGTAGCCATTGATCACGGCCAGGATGCCGGCAGCCAGTTCGTGTTTTTCCAGCAAGCGGCGGAAGTTGAGGATGGTGGTTTCGTCAGGAATGCGCTCCAGAGTCAGCCCGGCAAACTGGCGTAGGATGGTGGTCTCGTACAGCGCCTCTTCCATCGCCGGATCGCTGTAACCGAACCAGTTTTGCATCAGATGCACTCGCAGCATCGCCATCAGCGGATAGGACGGTCGGCCGCCTTCACCCTTTGGATAATGCGGCTCGATCAAAGCGATCAACCCTTTCCATGGCACTACCCGATCCATCTCGATCAGGAACAATTCTTTGCGGGTCTGCTTGCGCTTGCCGGCATACTCGGCGTCGGCGAAGGTCATCTGCTTCATCGGAAAACTCGGCGGGTGGAGTGCGGATATTTTGCCAAAATCAGGAAGTCTTTTTCAGACCATCCTTGGGGGCTTTGCGCCGTGCCCGATGTTCGATCAACGCACCATTCATCGACAGCTGATGAATCCACAGATCGCTCGGCTGCGCACTTGGCGTGTGCAGCGGTAACGGCTCAGGCAGGGGCGAGCGCCAGGCGCGGTTGATCTCGCCTTCATCGAAAATCTGCGGGGCGCTGAGCTGCAAATAGGGCGTGTTCTGCTCATCCTGGCTGAGGTGCAGGTCGAAGGTCAGGTGCTGATTGGCGATATGCGCGTGCAGGCTCAGCGGCTCATTGGCGGTGTAGTGCGAGAGCAGTTCGCTGAGCTGCTTGGCAATGTCCATCGACAGGTGCGGTTGGCTGCGCTGTTCGGTTGGGCCGGGCTGATGCAGCTGGCGGATAAACGCCAGTTCTGCCTGGGTCAGAAGTGCCTGTTCTTGCATGGAAGCGGTCTACATCGGGCTCTGGAGCTGTTGTGACCGCTGCTTTGAGGATTAGTTACTGCCGGTCGTCGCCTGCAAGCGTGCGAGTTCAGCCTTGAGGGTGGCCAGTTCGGCTTCCAGTTGCTTGACCCGCTCCTGCGCTTCGACTTGCTCGGTGACGTTCTTCTGGATGCCGATGTAGTAGGTCAGCTGGTCGGCGTCATTGACCACCGGGGTGATCGACAGCTCGTTCCAGAACGGGCTGCCGTCCTTGCGGTAGTTGCGGATGATCTGCCGGCACGGGCGATGGTTCTTCACCGCTTCGCGGATGGCGGCCAGGCCCGGCTGGTCGCGGTCGTCGGCCTGGAGGAAGCGGCAATCCTGATAGAGGATGTCTTCACTGGTGTAGCCGGTGAGCTTTTCGAAGGCGGGATTGGCATAGATCAGGATGTTGTCGTCGCCTTCCTGTTCGGCCACCACGATGCCGTCGTTGGAGGCGTTGATCACCAGTTGCAGCAGTTTGGCGTTGATCATGAGGCGATTTCCCAGGCTATGTCGGCTGCATTCTAAAACATCCGGGCGGGCTGTCTACTTGCGGCATAATGCCGGGCTTATCGATTTGGTTCTGACTGTTTCGGAGTTCTGCATGAAAATCGCCATTCTTTCCGGCTCGGTGTACGGCACCGCCGAGGAAGTTGCCCGCCACGCCGAGCGTCTGCTCAAGGCCGCCGGCCATGAGGCCTGGCACAACCCGCGCGCCAGCCTGGCAGATATTCAGGCCTTTGCGCCCGAAGCCTTTCTGGCGGTGACCTCGACCACCGGCATGGGCGAATTGCCGGATAACCTGCAGCCACTGTACTACGCCATCCGTGATCATCTGCCGGCCTGGAACGGCTTGCCGGGTGGGGTGATTGCCCTCGGCGACTCCAGCTACGGCGATACCTTCTGCGGCGGCGGCGAGCTGGTGCGCGAGCTGTATGCCGAGCTGGGCATTCGTGAAGTGCAGCCGATGCTGCGCCTGGACAGCAGCGAAAGCGTGACCCCGGAAACCGACGCCGAGCCCTGGCTGGCGGACTTTATCGTGGCGTTGCAAGGCTGATGCACCCGCGCGCGCAGGAGCTGATCACGGCGCTGCAACTGCAGACGCATCCGGAAGGTGGTTATTACCGTCGTCTGTATGAGTCGTCAGCGCAGCTGGACGGCGGCCGCCTGTGCGGTACGGCGATTATCTTTCTGCTCCCAGCTGGCGCGGTCAGCCGCTGGCACCGGGTGGATGCCGACGAGCTTTGGCACTTCTATGAGGGCGCGCCGCTGGAGCTGCTGATCGCCGAGCAGCCCGATGCGGTGCGTTGCGCGCGCCTGGGGCCGGTGGCGATTGGGCAGCTACCGCAGCGCCTGGCGCCGGCGCATGCCTGGCAGGCGGCACGCAGCACCGGGGCGTTTACCCTGGTGGGTTGCACGGTTACGCCGGGTTTCGACTTTGCCGGCTTCCCGCTGCTCAGTGATGAACTTGAGGCCCAGCGCGACTGGCCCCTGCTGGCGCAGCTGCATCCCGAGCTGGTTTGACCTGCAAGGCCACCACGCTGGCCGCCAGAGCGACTCACCTTTGCGGCATCCCTCGCTAGACTCCTGGGCACTTTAATAACAAAAGCCGAGGAGTCCACCATGACCGTTGCCCACGCACTGCCTGTTGTCAGCCTCAAGGATCAGGTTTCCGCTGCCGAATGGCAGACGCGGGTGGACCTGGCCGCCTGCTACCGACTGATTGCCCTGTATGGCTGGGATGATCTGATCTTCACCCATATCTCGGCGAAGATTCCCGGCACTGAAGATTTCCTGATCAACCCCTATGGCCTGATGTTCCATGAGATCACCGCCTCCAGCCTGGTGAAGATCGACCTCTCCGGTAAAAAGCTGATGGACAGCCCGTTCGATATCAACCCGGCCGGCTACACCATCCACAGTGCCGTGCACGAAGTGCGTCACGACGTTGGTTGCGTGTTGCATATCCACACCCCAGCGGGGATCGCTGTATCGGCGCAGAAGCAGGGTTTGTTGCCGCTGTCGCAGCAGTCGCTGTTCGTTCTCGCCAGCCTGGCCTACCACGGCTATGAAGGCGTGGCGCTGAACCATGACGAGAAGTCGCGCCTGCAGGCGGATCTGGGCGACAAGAATTTCATGATCCTGCCTAACCACGGCCTGCTCACCGCCTTCGGCAGCATCGCCGATGCCTTCCTCGGCATGTTCACCCTGCAGCGCGCCTGCGAGATTCAGGTGATGGCGCAGAGCGGCGGGGCAGAGCTGATCCATATCCCGCAACAGATTCTTGATGGCGCCCGGGCGATGATCGCCGGCGTGATGAAAAGCCCGCAGGGCATGGGCGGCGCACTGCCGTGGCCGGCACTGCTGCGCAAACTGGATCAACAGATGCCAGGTTACGCAGCATGACGGCGCTGCCAGGGGTTGCCCTGGCGGATTGGCGCAGCGCGGGGCAGACCTTCAGCTTTAACGGCCATGCCATCCGCTACTGGACGGCCGGGCAGGGCGAGCCGCTGTTGCTGATTCATGGTTTTCCCACCGCCAGTTGGGATTGGCACTACCTGTGGGCCGCGCTGGCGGAGCGCTATCAGGTGATAGCCTGTGACATGCTCGGCTTTGGCGACTCGGCCAAACCGCGTGGGCATGCCTACAGCCTGCTGGAGCAGGCCGATCTGCAACAGGCGCTGCTGGCGCACCTGGGCGTGGATAAACCGCTGCATGTACTGGCCCATGACTATGGCGACAGCGTGGCGCAAGAGCTGCTGGCGCGGCATCAGGACGGACGCGTGCAGCTCGCCAGTTGCGTGTTTCTCAATGGCGGGCTGTTTCCGGAAACGCACCATCCGGTATTGGTGCAGAAGCTGCTGCTCAGCCCCATCGGCCCGCTGGTTGGCCGGTTGTTCAGCCGGCAGAAGCTGGCGCAGAGTTTTGCCAAGGTGTTTGGCCCGCACACTCAACCGAGCGCCGGTGAGCTGGATGACTTCTGGAGCCTGATTGCCGCGAATAACGGTCCGGCGGTGATGCATCGCTTGATCCGCTATATGCCCGAGCGCCGGGTCAACCGTGACCGTTGGGTGGCGGCGATGCAGGCTACGGCGGTGCCGATGCGAGTGATCGACGGTGCAGTCGACCCAATTTCCGGGGCGCATATGGTGGCGCGTTACCGTGAGCTGATTGCCAAGCCAGACACTGTGCTGCTGGAGGGCATTGGCCATTATCCGCAGACCGAGGCACCGGATCAGGTGCTGACGCATTACCTGCAATTTCGTCAACGGCTGGAGGCCAAACGATGCAACGACGCACAGTCCTGAAAGGTGCCGCCCTCGGTGGTGTGGTGGCTCTGGGTGCCGGTTTCTGGGCATTGCCCAGCGGCGAGGCTCCCGCTGCCTTGAGCCTGGAGGGCGCGCAGCAGGTGCTGGCCGGCTTGGTCGATCAACCGCTGTTGAGCCTTAAAGGCTGGAGCCCGGCCGAAGTGTTCAACCATTGCGCGCAGAGCATCGAGTACTCCATCAGTGGGTATCCCGAGCTCAAGCCCGCCTGGTTTCGCAGCAGAGTCGGCCCGCTGGCGTTCAGCGTCTTTGCCGCGAGCGGGGCCATGCGCCATCCGCTGGATGAAGCCATTCCCGGTGCGGCTGCGCTGAATACACCCGCGACCCAGGCTCAGGCGCTGCAGCGTTTGCAGCAGGCGTTTGCCGACTTCGCCGCGTATCAGGGCGAGTTGCAGCCGCATTTTGCCTATGGCGCGCTTAGCTATGCCGATTACGCCCAGGCTCATGTGTTGCATCTGTATAACCACTTGAGCCTGATCCACCCGGCCTAACTATCCCGCTGCTTTATTGCGCACCATTCAGCGCGACTTGTATCTATTGTGACCGGAGTGCGCCTGCTGGACACTCGGCGCATTGTTAATCTGCCGAGGAATGCTGCATGAGCGACGACATCCGTTTTCAAGATCAGGTTGTAATCGTCACCGGGGCTGGCGGCGGCCTGGGCCGCGCCCATGCGCTGCTGTTCGCAAAGCACGGCGCCAAGGTGGTGGTCAACGATCTGGGCGGCAGCACCCACGGTGAAGGTGCCAACGCCTCGGCGGCGGACAAGGTGGTCGAGGAAATCCGTGCAGCGGGTGGCACGGCCGTGGCTAACCACGACTCGGTGACCGACGGCGAGAAGATCGTGCAGTGCGCCCTGGACACCTTCGGTCGCATCGATGTGGTGGTGAATAACGCCGGCATCCTGCGCGACAAGACCTTCCACAAGATGGAAGACGCCGACTGGGACCTGGTTTACAAAGTCCACGTCGAGGGCGCCTACAAGGTCACCCGCGCCGCCTGGCCGCATATGCGTGAGCAGGGCTATGGTCGGGTTATCTTCACTGCGTCCACCTCGGGCATCTACGGCAACTTCGGCCAGTCCAACTACGGCATGGCCAAGCTCGGCCTGTACGGCCTGACCCGTACCCTGGCTCTCGAAGGACGCAAGAACAACATCCTGGTCAACGCCATTGCCCCTACCGGCGGCACGCGTATGACCGAAGGCCTGATCCCGCCGCAGGTGTTCGAGCAGCTCAAGCCTGAGCTGGTCAGCCCGTTGGTGGTGTACCTGGCGAGCAATGCCTGCGAAGAAACCTCCGGCCTGTTCGAAGTCGGCGGTGGCTGGATGGGCAAGGTCCGTTGGGAGCGCAGCTTGGGTGCCGGCTTCGATCCGCGGGTTGGCTACAGCCCGGAAGACGTGGCTGCCAATTTCGCGCAGATCTGCGACTTCGAGGGCGCGGCCCATCCGAAGGACAATATCGAAGCGATGAAAGAGATGATGGCCAACCTGCAGAAGTTCGCCCTCTGATCTCGACAATCGCCGGGCGCTCAGTCACTAGGCTGATGCCTCGCGTATCGCTCTGCAACGCAAAGGCCGGCTAAATTGCCGGCCTTTGGCTTTTTAGCGAACGGGGTAAATGGCTCGTTCGCAGTGATGGTGTGACGGGCCGCCAGTCGGTCAGCGGCATTTATTGAGTGCCTAGAAAAGCTGGGTCAACTCAGTCTGAACACCTAAGCAGTGCGGCGCCGCGCAAGCAACTTACGCCACCAGATCACCACGCCGGTAACACTCAAGACGGCAATGGCCAGTCCGAGTACGGCAATCAATATGCGTCCAGGCAAGCCTAAAATTCGCCCGCCGTGAATAGGTAACTGCAGTTGGTAAAAACGCTCGTCCAAGCTGCCTTGCCCCGGAATATCCTGGCCCAGGAAGTGACCATCGCTGCCATGAAAATACAGCCATGCATTGCCTTCATCACTGCCGTGGGCGCCAAAGCCCGCCCCAAAAAAGTTGTACTCAAAGCTGTAATACAACTCGCCCACGGGTTCGTTTAAGCCTAATCGCGCCCCTTCCTCAAGCGCTCGCTGATAAAGCTGGTGGTAATCCAGATGGGTTGTGCCGAGCTGCTCCGCTGGCATGCGCCCGCGGGCCTCGTGCACGCTCAGAGGCACTGGTGAAAAAATTGATACCACTGGTTTAAAGACTTCTGCGGGCAGGTTCATGGCAATACTGCTGACCGCGACCGGCGTCAGCAATAACCAAAGCCACAGTCCGCCGGCACGGTGCACATCGTAATTTAAGCGCTTGGGTTTGATTTTCCACGCGATTGACCACTTGGACCAAAACGGCAGTTTTCTTGGCAGGGTTAATAGCAGCGCGATCAAACAATCCAAGCTCCAAAAAATCGCAACCAACCCCATCAACAAAATTCCCCAGTTACCCGGTAATGTCAGGTTGTAGTGGAACTCGAGAATGAACGGCACGAAGTTCTCTCGGGAAAAACAGCAGTCGCCCCAATACCGCTGACCGAGGGTTTGACCATTACTCGCATCAACGTAATAAACCACCGCACGCGCATTCGCATAGGGTTTCTGAGTGGTGGGGTCAGTTCGCGGCACCATGGCCATTAAGGCGGGGTGCTCAGCCTCATCCGGGTACTCCATGTACCAAACCTGCAACTGCGGGTGTGCTGTTTGCAGGCGGTCAACCAGGTCTCCGGGCAACATCGGTTTGCCGCTGCCATGAGTGTTGTAGAAACCCGGATTCAGCCACTCATCAAGCTCGTGATGAAAAGCCAAAATGCTTCCGGTTATGCCGGCCAAAGCAAGAAACAATGCAGTCGCCAGGCCGACGTAGCGATGAAAATAAACCAGCAATGAACGCATGACGTTTATCCAGGCAAACGAACGCCGGGGACGTTAAATCCCGGCGTTGAAGAGACAAAATCAGAAGTTGTAGCTAACCGTCGCGGTGACGTTGCGCTCTTCACCGAAGTAGCAGTAATTGAGGCTGCCGCACGAGGCTACATAACGCTCGTTGGTTAGGTTGTTGGCATTCAGGCGCACGTCTAACCCGGTCAAACCCAACTGGCCGAGGTCATAGCTCATAGATGCATCAATCAGGGTGTAGGACGGGACTTCAAGGGTGTTCTCCGCATCCGCCCAGCTTGCGCCGACATAGCGCACACCGGCGCCCGCTTTCAAACCGTCCAGGCTGCCACCGAGGAAGCTGTAATCGAGCCAAAGCGATGCCATATGCTCAGCCGCCTGCGTCGGAGAGTTGCCCTCGTTGTCCAATGCAGGATCAACCGTACTGGTGATCGATTTTGAATATTCAATATCGGTGAAGGTATAGCTACTCAGCAGGCGCACAGCCTCTGTCAGTTGCATACGCGCCTCAAGTTCGAGGCCTTGTGAGCGTACGGCACCAACTGGACGATAGAAGTGTTCATCCGCTGCTTTAGACGCCAAGTTTTCTTGTTCGATATGAAACAGTGATGCGGTGTACAGGTCATCCCTGCCAGTAGGCTGGAACTTCAAGCCGAACTCCCACTGTTTGCCTTCAGTCGGTGCCAGCGGGTTGCCGTCTTGGTCAGCATAGGCGTTAGGGTTGAACGACTCGGAGTAACTCATGTACGGCGCCACGCCGCTATCAAACAGGTACAACACACCTGCGCGCCCGGTGAACTGGCTTGGATCATCTTCGCTAGTGCCACCGTAGATTTCATCTTCTGACTCAACCTCGACCCAGTCCTGACGAGCCCCTAGCGAGAAGCGCCATTTATCCAGTGCGATCAGGTCTTGCAGGTAAACGCCGGTTTGCTCAAGGCGCCGAGTGGCACTGCTGGCCCAGGCGGGATTCAGGGTGACAGTGCCGCCGTACACCGGATTGAACGCATCAATATTACTGGCGGTACCAGCGGTGTAATCCACACGGGTTTTGCGCCGCTGATAATCAAAACCACCAACCAATGTGTGCTGCGCAGCGCCGGTGTCAAATTCGGCTTGAAGCATGTTGTCGACAGTCCACGCGTGGAGCTTTTCATCTGCACCAGTGTAAGCCCGGAACAGTTCGGTATCGCTCGCCCAACCCGCTGCATAGAGCTGTTCAGAACTGACATCTGAAGTCTGATAGCGGAAATTCTGGCGCCCAGACCAGGTATCGTTAAAGCGATGCTCAAATTGATAGCCAATCATCTGTTGTTCACGCTCAAAGCTGTCTTGATCGGGCTCGCCTTCGAAGAAATGCTCAGAGATATAACGTCCAGCATGGCGATTGATCGTGCCATCAGCTGGTAAACCACCGTGATAGCCACTGTTTGGGTCTTTCTGCAGATAAGCCTGCAAGGTCAAGCTGGTGTCTTCGCTGAAGTCGATGGACACGCTTGGCGCCAGCGCGTAGCGCTCTTCATCGGCATAGTCGAACTGGGTGTCGGCACTGTCGACCAGCCCGGTCAAGCGATAAGCAATGCGCTGCTGATCGTCCAGCGGCCCAGTAAAATCAAACCCGACGCCCTTCTTGTTGTTGCTGCCTACGCTCGCTTGAATCTGACCGGATGACTGAAACTCAGGCTTTTTGGTGGTCATTGCTGCCAAACCACCCGGCAGGCTACGGCCATAAAGCACGGATGACGGCCCTTTGAGAATATCGATACGCTCGAGAAAGTAGGGGTCAATTTGTAGTGTGCTGTAGGTGCCGCTGTCGCCCATCATTTTCAGGCCATCGAGGAACAGATTGTCCACCGAGCCATCATTAAAGCCGCGCATCGCCACATAGTCATAGCGGTGAGTTGCGCCATAAGGGCTGGTCATGACACCGGGCGTATAGCGCATGGCTTCGGCCACGGTTTGCGAACCTTGATCATCCATCTGCTCGCGGGTTACAACCGATACTGATTGTGAGGTTTCTAGCAGTGGCTGGCTGGTCTTAGTGGCAATGCTGCTATGCGTGGCGTTGTAGCCTTGCATGCTGCCGAGCGCGTTGCCCAGGGCAAAACCTTTAACCATGGTAGCCGGTAACTGCGTGACCCCGGCATTGTCTTGCCTGAGCAAGGTGTAAGCACCTTGCTCAGTCTGGCTCACGCTCAAACCGCTGCCTTCTAGCAAGCGCGAAAAGCCCTCCGTAACCCCGTACGTCCCATTGAGCCCTGATGTCTGCTTTCCTTCTGTAAGCCGCGCGTCGATCGCTAGCATCACTCCTGCCTCACCGGCAAAGCGGCTTAAGGCAGATGACAAGTTACCGGGCGCGATGCTGTATTGACGCACTTGCTGGCTGCTGGTTTGCGCCTCTGCAGCGAACGACATCTGCGGGACTAATGCCAAGGGCAGCAGCAAGGCAGCGCAACGAATAGCCTGACGCAGGCTGGATGGACGAGATGGCAAACAATCGGTAGAGCACATCGGGTGACCCTTTGGCAGATGGTTATAACGAATAGGCCAAGCGAGTCGTGAAAAGGGGAACTCAGAAATAATTGTCATTCGCGCTAAAAACCCAAAAGCCGCGTTTTAGCTCGCTATCGGCTCCAGGGTCACCCACCACGACCAGCGCCGGTTAACCCGGATCGGCAGGCTCGACTCGAGCGCCGCGTAAATGCGCTCTGGGTCTTGTAGCGGAAATGCGCCAACAATCAGCAAATCAGCAATCCGTGGATCCACCGCCAAATGCCCGGGTACATGCTCAGAGAGTTCGTTGATGAACGAGCCGAGAGAGCGATTATCAGCTAGCAAAATCCCACGTCGCCAACTATCACGCCCGCTAGATGCCATGCTTGTCACGCTGATTTGCTGATGATCAAACAACACCTGCTGGCCGCCCTGCACGACGTTACTGACGCCACTTTTACAGGTGACACGCACGGCACCTGCAAACACATTGAGCAGCGTGCCTTGCGCCTGTTTGCGCACACTGCAGCGCGCATCCAAAGCATGCAGGCGCCCATCGGCCGTTTCAACGTACAACGGCCGGGCAGGTGATTGTGTGTCTGGGGCGCTGTCGAGCAATAACTCACCCTGCCATAAGTGCATCAGGCGATGCTGTGGGCCGTAGGTAATATCAACTGAGCTATTACTGTTGAGCCACAATTGCCCGCCATCTGCGAGTGTCAACTCTTTGATCTCACCGGTCGCACTGGTCTGGTCCGCCACCCAGGCCTGCATCGGTTTACGCGAAACCGCCAGCCCTAATACTGCACCACTGCCCAGTAGCAGTAGGCTGGCCAGAACCTGTCGCCGCGTGCTCCCAACGCCCTGCAAAGCCTTGCGCGCAAGCGGGCGTTGAGCAACTGGCAACGCGTGAAATTGACCACTGATACGCTGCACGTTCTGCCAGGCGGCTTCATGCGCCGGATTGCTTGCTAGCCACAATTGCCACGCATGACGCTGCTTATCGCTGACCTGCTCACTCGCAAGCACCGCAAACCACTCAGCCGCCTGCTCAAGCACCTGATAATCAAGTTGAGCGGCCATATCACTGCTCCTTTAGCATCAAGCAGTGCAGCATGGCCTGCGCCATGTACTTTTTAACCATGCGCTCAGACACCCCTAAACGTTCGGCAATAACGCTGTAGGTCAGTCCTTCCAGTTGTGACAACAGGAACGCCTGGCGGACCTTGCCCGGTAAACGCAGGAGCATGGCGTCAATCGCCAGCAGTGTCTCGAGAATGAGTTCGCGTTCTTCTGGCGATGGCGCTAGCGCCTCAGGCTGAACAGCGAGCGCTTCGAGATAGGCCCTCTCAACTGACTGGCGCCGCCAAAAATTGACAACCAAACCGTGGGCAACGGTTGATAAGTAGGCACGCGGTTGGCGAATATCCGCCAGAATTCCCGGTGTTTTGAGTAGCCGCAAAAAAGTATCTTGGGCCAGGTCTGCAGCGTGATCGGCACACCCTAGACGCTGTCTCAGCCAGCCGTTCAGCCAACCATGATGATCGCTGTAGAGACGTTGTATTGACTGCTGGGAAGCTAACTCCACCACCGACATTGCGAAAACTCACTGGCATCTTCCAACAGAGGACGGCAATGGTAATGCTTCTCAACATCAAATATCCAGTGGGCCGCTTAAAACAACCGAATTACTAGTGCCCCTTCATACTGCCCGGCAACCTCGCCTGTAAATCCATGATGTGGCTAACAGGTTCGCTTCTCATCGTGCTCTAAGTTGGCTCTCACAATAAGTCCATGCCCGCGAGCTATCACCGGTGTTGGTTTCGCTTTGGAATGAAAGCAGCCGTTCGCAAAGGGCTGACTTACGGCCCGCCAATAAACCGCGTATCAGTTCTTGCTCGGAATACCGTACTTGCGCAGGCGTGTGGCGATGGCGCTGTGTGAGGTGTGTAGGCGGGTCGCCAGTTGCCGGGTCGAGGGGTGGCTAGGGTAGAGCTTTTCCAGTAGGGCTTTTTCGAACTCGGCCACGGCGGCTTCCAGGCTGCTGACTTCGCCGTCGGCCTGTTGCGCGGCTACGGCGGTGCCGGCGATATCCAGATCATCGATCTGCACCAGATTGCTTTCGCAGATGGCCGCCGCGCGAAAGATCACGTTCTGCAACTGACGTACATTACCCGGCCAGCGGTTGCCCAGCAGCGCCGGGTAGGTGTCCGGTGTCAGGCGGCAGGGCAGGCGCTGGATCTGCGCGCAGGCCTGCTGCATAAAGTGTCGCGCCAGCAACAGAATGTCCTGGCCGCGCTCGCGTAACGGCGGTACTTCGAGGTTGAGTACGTTGAGGCGATAGAACAGGTCTTCGCGGAACGCACCTTCGCTGACCATCTTTTCCAGGTTGCGGTGGGTGGCGCTGAGGATGCGCACATTGACCCTGACCTCGCTCTGCCCGCCGACCCGGCGAAAGCTGCCGTCGCTGAGAAAGCGCAGCAGCTTGGCCTGCAGGTAGGGCGACATCTCGCCGATTTCATCGAGAAACACTGTGCCCTGGTTGGCCAGCTCCAGCAGCCCCGGCTTGCCGCCGCGCTGGGCGCCGGTAAAGGCGCCAGGGGCGTAGCCGAACAGCTCGCTTTCGGCGAGGTTCTCCGGCAATGCCGCACAGTTGAGCGCAAGAAACGGCGCGGTGCGCCGCGTGCTGATGGCGTGGCAGGCGCGCGCCACCAGCTCTTTGCCGGTGCCGGTTTCGCCCTGGATCAGCAGCGGCGCATCCAGGGTGGCGACGCGCTGGGCACGGGTTTTCAGGCTGCGGATCGGCGCCGAGTCACCGAGCAACGAATCAAAGCCCTCGGCGTGATCGTGGTGCAGCGCCGCCAGGCGTTCGCCGATGCGGCTCGGTGCGTAGAGGCTGAGCAGACCGCCGGCCAGGTGCCGGGCGCTACCGTCGACGCCCTCGGTAATGGGCTGCGCATCCAGCAGCAATGCCTGGCCCTTGAGGGTGACTTCACGCATCGGCAGACGAAAGCCCTGGTCGAGCAGTTCCACTTCCAGCTGGCTGTCGGCGAACAGCTCGCCAATGCCCAGACCCTCGGGCTGTTGGCCACACAGTTCAATCAGCGCCGGGTTGGCCAGCAGTACGCGGCCCTGGCTGTCGACCGCCAGTACCGGATCGGTCATCGCTGCAAGCAGGGCGTCGAGCTGCAGATGGCGGCGCTGGCCAGGGAGGATGTCGACAATGGTCACAGCTTGCACACCGTGCACCTTGAACAGCGCCTCGCGCAGTTCGTCGAGCACTGCAGGGCTCAGGGTCGGCGCGTCGATATACACGTTCGGCGGCACCATCTCCACCGCATCCAGGTTGAGATTGCGCCCACCGAGCAGGGCCAGCACTTCCTGGGTGATGCCAACGCGGTCGATAAAGGTGACGTGAATACGCATGGAAACGGGCGGCCGACTGGTTTACAGGTGCGCCAGTATGCCCGGTCTGTCTGCCTTAGTTAAATCTGTCGAGTCGCCAGTAGCCTGTTGTCGGTAGGCTTTCGGCGACAGGCCAAACCAGCTTTTGAAGGCTTTGTAGAAGGCACTGGGTTCGCTGAAACCCAGTTCGCGGCTCAGCGCCTCGACCCGGCAACCGGGCTGCTGCAGGCGTTGCAGCGCGTGTTGGCGGCGCACCAGGGCCAACAGTTCAGAGAAGCAGCAGCCCTCTTCACGCAGGTGGCGGTGCAGGGTTTGCCGGCTGATGGCCAGGTGCCGCGCTACACCGTCTGCCGACAGATCGCCGCTGAGCAGGTTCTGCTCGATCAGCTGCAGCACCTGCAAGCGGGTGCTGCGCTGCGTTGGCAGCTGGGCCCGCATGGCACTCACGCGTTGCTGCATCAGGTCCTTGAGATAGGCATTGGCCCCCAGCACCGCGAGCTGTAGATCAGCCTCCAGCAGGTCGAGGTAATCGAAGGCCTCGGCAAAACGTGGCGACACCCCGAACACCTGGCGATAGATCGCTGGGGGCGCCAGTGGCGCATGACGAAACCCCACAGCCTGCGGCATCAATCGCACCCCCGTGAGCTGACGGGCCCAGCACAGTGCGGAACTGAGGCTGTGCTCGCTGACGACGGGGTGGCCGAGCAGCGGCGCATTGAACAGAAAGTGGATACGCACCCGCCCGGCAAAGGATTCAACTCGTAGGCTTTCGCCCTCGCTCATCACCGGGATATAGCGGCGAAACAGTTCGATGGCCTCACCCAGGGTGGCGCTCTGCGCGGCCAGATGGGCAACCGGCCCGCGGGTGTGCAGGCCATGCTGCTGGCCGACCAGCAGGCCGATTTCCGCACGCGCGCCACGGCTGGCCGCGCGTTGCCAGAGGTGCAAGGCCCAGCGCACCGGCACGCGTATCTCCAGTTTTTTCAACTGCTCCAGCTCGACGCCCAATTCGTCCAGATCATCCGGGCCGGCCAGGCCGAAGCCCTGCAGTGACAGGTACAGATCAAGCAACTGTGAAGCGGTTGCGCTAGGTGTATGGGCCAGTGGCATGGGGCGTCCTTTTCCAACCAGGGTCGCTCGATTGTGCGCCGCCGGTGAGACAAATTGCCACTGCGATGCAACCTCTGGCTATTAAACGCACAGCGGCGAGCGGCTAGATTGACCGGCAAACAACATCGAGTGCTTCGCACCGCCTGGAGTCCTGCACCATGAGTCATGCTGACCTGATCACCTTGCCACGCCTGCTGTCACGCTTGCCCCGTCTGCTGGTCGACCTGCCCGCTATCGTCAAGGGGCTGCATATTGGCAACCGCAGCCGTGGCGATTACCCCGTCAGCCTGGCCAGTTGTATCGAGTCGGCGGCCCGTGACAATCCACAGGGTGTGGCTTTGATTCAGGGTGACGAACAGCTCAGTTACGCCGAGTTCGACCGCTGGGCCAACCAGCTGGCGCACTACCTGCGTGCTCACGGCCTGCGCCAGGGCGACAGCGTGGCGCTGATGTTCGAGAACCGCTTCGAGCTGCTCGCCGGGGTGGTCGCCTGCGCCAAGCTCGGCGCGGTCAGCGCGTTGATCAACAGTAGCCAGCGCGGCCGCGTGCTGGCCCACAGCATCAGCCTGGCAACGCCGCGTATGGTGCTGGTGGGTGAGGAGCTGCAAGACGCCTTCACGGAAATCGCCGCCGAGGTGGCGCTGCCCGCCGATGCCTGGCACTACTTCGCCGACCGGCCAACCTGGCGCGACCCGGGCGAGGCGCCCGCAGGCTGGCAGCACCCGGCGGCCGTGCTGCAGGACTATCCCGTCGATGCGCCGCTGCTGGAGCGCCCGGTGCGTGCCGACGATCCCTGTTTCTATATCTACACCTCCGGCACCACCGGCCTGCCGAAAGCCGTGGTGTTCAACCATGGGCGTTTTATGAAGGGCTATGGGGCCTTCGGTTTCGCAGCCGTGCGCCTGGGCCGCGAGGACCGCATGTACGTCAGCCTGCCGTTCTATCACGGCACCGCCATGGTGGTGTGCTGGGGCTCGGTACTGGCCGGCCAGGCGGCGCTGATTATGGTGCGCAAGTTCAGCGCCAGCCGTTTCTGGGATGAGGTGCAGCGGCATCGGGCGACCGCCTTCGGTTATGTCGGTGAGCTGTGCCGCTACCTGCTCGACCAGCCGGTACGTCCCGGCGACGCTGCCAGCCCGATCCGCGTGATGGTCGGCAATGGCCTGCGCCCGAGCATCTGGCAGGCGTTCAAGCAGCGCTTCGCGGTCGAGCGGGTGGTCGAGCTGTATGCCTCCAGCGAGGGCAATATCGGTTTTACCAATCTGCTCAATCTCGACAACACCGTGGGCTTCTCACCCTATCCCTACGCCATCGTTCGCTACGATCAGGAGCGCGAGGCGCCGCTGCGCGAGAACGGCCACCTGCAGCGGGTGGCCAAGGGCGAGGCGGGCCTGCTGCTGGGCAAGATCACCGACAAGTCGCCGTTCCATGGGTACACCAATACCCGTGACACCGAGCGTTGCATCCTGCGCGATGTGTTCGAGCCGGGCGACGCCTGGTTCAATACTGGCGACCTGATGCGCGACATGGGCTTTCGCCACGCGCAGTTTGTCGACCGCCTAGGAGATACCTTCCGCTGGAAGGGCGAGAACGTCTCCACCACCCAGGTCGAGGCGGTGCTCGATGGCGTGGCTGAGGTCAGTGAAACCGTGGTCTATGGTGTCGAGGTGGCCAACACCAACGGCCGCGCCGGCATGGCCTGCATCCGTCTGGCCTGTGCGCCGGCGGATTTTGACTTTCAGGCCCTGCTTACGCACTTGCGCCAGGAACTGCCGGCCTACGCCGTGCCGCTGTTCTTGCGTTTGAGTGCCGAAATGGAAACCACTGGCACCTTCAAGCACAAGAAAGCGCCGCTAAAGGAGCAGGCCTACGACCTCGACCGCTGCAGCGATCCGCTGTATGCCTGGATGCCAGGTACTGATCGCTACGTACCGCTGACCCGCGGGTTACAGATGGCCATCGCCGCCGGTAACTATCGATACTGAGGCTCAATACCCTGGCACGCGCTTTCGCGTGTCAGGGGCGTTTAACCGCAGGTCAGGCGGATGATCACTTCGCTTTCATCAATATCGATGTTCAGGCGCTGCGGGTTGTAATCCATGGTCGCGGCGTCGCCGGGGGCGAGCACACGCAGGGTTTTGGCGTTGGCCTGCTGTTGCACCTGCTCGATCAGCTCGCTGCTGGCGGTCTGGCCGAGTACGCCGTGCACCTGCTCGACATTGCAGTCGCCGCTGATTTCGGCAGCTTGCTGGGCTGGTTGCTGTGAGCTGCAACCGGCCAACAGGGTGAGGAGGCTAAGGCTGGCGAGGGCGTGACGAAGAGCCATGGTCTATTTCCTTGTCTGGGTAAATCTCGGGTCAGCCTAGCAGCCGCATCCGTTGTAGCTCAACGTTGGGCGGCTCAATCAGTCCAGGTTCGTGTATCAGCATTTCCGCAAGCCCGGCCAACTTCCCTACAATTGCGCTTTTCCCAGAGCAGGAGGTTCTGTGCAAGCGGTGATCTCGATTCAACAGCTGAGCAAGACCTACGCCAGCGGCCATCCGGCGCTGCAAGACATCAATCTGGACATTCGCCCCGGAGAAATCTTTGCCTTGCTCGGCCCGAACGGCGCGGGCAAGACCACCCTGATCAGCATTATCTGCGGCATCGTCAACCCAGGCGGCGGGCGGGTGCTGGTGGGCGGCAAGGACATCATCAAGGACTACCGCGCGTCGCGCTCGCAGATCGGCCTGGTGCCGCAGGAGCTGGTCAGCGATGTGTTCGAAACCGTCTGGGCGACGGTGAAATTCAGCCGTGGCCTGTTCGGCAAGAAGCCCGATCCGGCCTATCTGGAGCAACTGCTCAAGGACCTGTCGCTGTGGGAAAAACGCGACGCGAAGATTTTCGAGCTGTCCGGCGGCATGAAGCGCCGGGTGATGATCGCCAAGGCGCTCTCCCACGAGCCGCAGATTATGTTTCTCGACGAGCCTACCGCCGGCGTCGATGTCGAGCTGCGCCGCGACATGTGGAACATGGTGCGGCGTCTGCGTGAGCGCGGCGTGACCATTATCCTCACCACCCACTACATCGAAGAAGCCGAGGAGATGGCCGATCGCATCGGCGTGATCAGCAAGGGCCGGATCATTCTGGTGGAAGACAAGCAGGCGCTGATGCACAAACTCGGCAAGAAACAGCTGACGCTGCAGTTGCAACAGCCACTGGCGAGCATTCCCGCCGAGCTGGCGCGCTACCGGCTTGAGCTGATTGATGAGGGCCACGCCCTGGTGTTCACCTTCGACACCCAGAGCGAACACACCGGCATTGCCGAACTGCTTAAGGACCTGGCCCAGCACGGCATCGACTTCAAGGATCTGCAGTCCAGTCAGAGTTCGCTGGAAGAAATCTTTGTGTCTTTGGTCAAGGAGTCGCGCGCATGAATTTCTATGCAATCCGTGCCATTTACCTGTTTGAGCTGGCGCGCACCTGGCGCACCCTGCTGCAGAGTATCGCCACCCCGGTAATCAGCACTTCGCTGTACTTCGTGGTGTTCGGTTCGGCCATCGGTTCGAGCATGACCCAGGTGCAGGGGGTGAGCTACGGCGCCTTTATCGTGCCGGGGCTGATCATGCTGGCGCTGCTCACCGAGAGCATTTCCAACGCCTCGTTTGGCATCTACATGCCCAAGTATTCGGGGAGCATCTATGAGCTGTTGTCGGCGCCAGTGTCCTACCTGGAAATCCTCATCGGCTATGTCGGCGCGGCGGCCACCAAATCGATCATTCTCGGCCTGGTGATCCTGATTACCGCGCGGCTGTTTGTCGACTTCGAGATTCTTCACCCGTTGTGGATGTTGGCGTTTCTGGTGCTGACCGCGCTGACCTTCAGCCTGTTTGGCTTCATCATCGGCGTCTGGGCCGACGGCTGGGAGAAGCTGCAGGTGGTGCCGGCGCTGATCGTCACGCCGCTGACCTTTTTGGGCGGCGCGTTCTACTCAATCAGCATGCTGCCACCGGCCTGGCAGACGGTGACCCTGTTCAACCCGGTGGTGTACCTGATCAGCGCGTTCCGCTGGAGCTTCTACGGCGTTTCTGACGTTAATGTCGGTCTGAGTCTGGCGATGATTCTCGGCTTTCTGCTGCTGTGCATCCTGGCTGTGGGCTTTATCTTCAAAACCGGTTATCGGCTGAAAAGCTGAAGCGTTCGTGATGCGCTAGTGTGGGAACGGTCTAGGCGGCGCGGTGGTGGGTCGCGTCGTCGTCAGGCGCTTTACGGAGAACACTGGAATGGAGTTTCCAACTGCATTGCAGGCCCAGCTCGCGCAACTTTACCGCGATGAGTCGCGCCGTGTGCTGGCCACCCTGATTCGCTTGTTGGGCGATTTCGACTTGGCCGAGGAGGCGTTGCACGAAGCCTTTCGCGCGGCCATGGAGCAGTGGCCGCAGAGCGGTGTGCCGGCCAATCCGCGTGCCTGGCTGGTATCGGCGGGGCGCTTCAAGACCATCGACAACCTGCGCCGGCAGCGGCGTTTCCAGCCGCTGGATGACCACCTTGAGTTGGCCGATGACGCGCCGCTGGACGAAGGCGAGTTGCTTGAAGACGACCGCCTGCGCCTGATCTTCACCTGTTGTCACCCGGCGCTGGCCAGCGATGCCCAGGTGGCCCTGACCCTGCGCGAAGTCTGCGATCTGGGTACCGAGGACATTGCCCGCGCCTTTCTCACCACGCCCGCCACCCTGGCGCAGCGCATGCGCGGCGGCAAGCTGTCGATCATCGACGGCCCGTTTGCCGAAACCAAGGAGCAGTTGGCGGGTTTCTATCTGGTGGAAGCCCGCGACCTGAATGAAGCCATCCAGCTGGCCGGGCATATTCCGGCGGCGCGCGTCGGTTGTGTGGAAGTCCGCCCGGTACGCGAGCTGCAGGTCTAGAGCGCACGCTGCCCGCGTTGATCAAGCAACGGTAAAGGAGCACTGCCCATGAGTCGTCCTGAATACCCCAAGATTGCCAGCCGTGAGCAGTGGCTGCTTGCCCGCAAGGCCTTGCTGGCCAAAGAGAAGGCGTTGACCCAGCAGCGTGATGCGCTCAACGTCGAGCGCCGCCAGCTGCCGATGGTCAAGGTCGAGGCCGATTACCGTTTTCAGGGGGCCGAGGGTGAAGTGGGCCTGGTCGAGCTGTTCGCCGGGCGCAGTCAGCTGATCGTCTACCACTTCATGTACCACATGGAGCGCGGTGAGGGCTGTGACGGTTGTTCCTGCCTGGTCGACAATATCGGCCATCAAGCTCACCTGCATGCCCGCGATACCACCCTGGTGCTGGTTTCCCGCGCGCCATTGGCCGATCTGCAGGCGTTTCAGCGGCGCATGGGCTGGAGCCTGCCCTGGTATTCCTCGCTGGGTAGCGCGTTCAACTACGACTACCACGCCACGACTGACGAGCAGGTCGCTCCGGTCGAGTACAACTACCGTGACAAGGCTGAGTTGGAGCGCCTGGGCCTGAACTACCACGTGCAGGGCGAGCAGCCTGGCGTCAGCGTATTTCTGCGTGATGGCGCGCAGGTCTATCACTGCTACTCCAGTTACGGCCGTGGTCTGGAAATACTGATGAGCAGCTTTCACTACCTCGACCTCACGCCCTTCGGTCGCGGTGAAGGCTGGGACGGTATGCCCGATCTGGAGGGCAAGGGCATGCACTGGACCCGCCTGCACGACGAATACCAGCAACCGGCAGCGGCGCATGCCTGCTGCGCCTCGACCCAGAAATAAGCACAAGGAGCACGACCATGAGCAACGCCCAAGCGCAGATTCAACAGCAACTGGACTCCTGGTCCGCCGCCTGCCGCAGCAAGGATGTCAGCAGTATCATGAGCCACTACGCCGAAGATGTGGTGGCCTACGACGCCATCGGCCCGCTGCGGTTTCAGGGCCGCGCCGCCTATCAGGCGCATTGGCAGGCCTGCATGGAAATGTGTCCCGGCCCGGGCTTGTTCGAGATCCATCAGCCGAGCTTTCTGCTTAGTGATGAGTTGGCCGTGGTGCACTACCTGTTCCACTGTGGCGGCAGTGATGACAAGGGCGAAATGCACAGCAGCTGGATGCGCGTCAGCCAGTGTTTCCGCCTGCAGGGCGGGCAATGGCTGATCGCCCACGAGCATTTCTCCATGCCGTGCGATATGGAAAGCGGAAAAGTTTTGTTTGATTTGCAGCCCTAGCCTTGCAACTCACGGGGCACAAGGGGTGTAGCGAATTGCAGGAGGGCGCGTTGCAGATTTGTGGCTACGACCAACGTCTTAGTGCTTGCCTAAAGGGGGGCGTAGTGGCGTAGGCTGGAGTTGTCGCCTTGGTAGGCGACGCTTTCGCGAACAGTTGAAGAAGGAAAGCTTTATGCAAATCCAAGTTCACAGCGATAACCACATCGAAGGCAGTGCTCGTCTGGTTGAGTGGGTGAGTGCCAGTGTTGCCAGCAAGCTGGAGCGCTTCGATGACGAGTTGACCCGCATCGTTGTCCATCTGCATGACGACAACGGCGCCAAAGCCGGCGCGCACGACAAGCGCTGCCAGATCGAAGCGCGGCCAAAGGGCCTGCAACCTATTTCCGTCACCCACAAGGCCGAGTCACTGGAACAGGCCATCGACGGCTCCATCGAAAAACTGCACCACGCCCTTGAGCATCAATTCGGCAAGCTGCGCAGCAAGCGCGTCACGCCACTGCACGCCGACGAGGCGAACGATATCCCTGGTCGGGACGCTCTGTTGCAAGAGGACTTCCTCGCCGAGGAACGTCTGCGCGCCGTCTAAATAAACGCCAAGGGCAGCCGGCCAGACTGGCTGCTCATCGACCCACTACACGCGCCCCCGCAGTTTTCTGCGGGGGCGCTGTCGTTTCAGGGGCCAGGCTGTATGCCTGCGGCGGCAATAGCCGGCCTGGAGCGGCAACGCGCTGCCTCCTCGCGTATGACGGAATGGGTGGTAAGCCGCATATTTACTGGCCTGCAGGTGGTTGGCCCATATTCTGCAGAAATGCCTGCCAGCTGACCTATGCAGGGATTCGCCATGACCAGTATTTCCAACAATTCGCCGCTGGCGAGCTACTTTGCCAACACCGTCAAACCCAGCACCGCTGCTGCCGGCAGTGGCAACAGTACGGATAAACCGAGTACCAGCGCGCCAGACCCGCTTGCGGAGATTCGCCGCTTTGCCAGCGGTATGGTGGCCAACAGCCGTGGTGGCCTGCTGCGCGCGATGCACGCCGAGAGCAGCGGCGCGAGCAACGCGATTGCCAGTGATCGCTTTCGCCCGGTGGCCGAGCCTGAGAGCGATACCTCGAAAATTGCCCTGCCGGATGTCGCCGAACTGGATCGCGAGGACGCCGCCAAGCTGCTGGCGCAGATCAATAAGTTGGTCGATGCAGGCCTGGACAAGACCGACAGCTTTGTTGGCTACAACGGCGACCAGCAGACCGACTCGCTGACCACCTACCGCGACTGGTTGCAGGCCAGAGGCGGCGTCAGTATCTACGTCTAAGGAAATCCTGAATAAGACTTCCTGATTTTGGCAAAATGCCCGGACGCCACCCGCCGAGTTTTCCGATGAAGCAAATGACCTTCGCCGATGCCGAGTACGCCGGCAAACGCAAGCAGACCCGCAAAGAGTTGTTCCTGATCGAGATGGATCGGGTGGTGCCGTGGAAGGGTTTGATCGCACTGATCGAACCGTATTACCCCAAGGGTGAAGGCGGTCGGCCGGCCTATCCGCTGATGGCGATGCTACGTGTGCACCTGATGCAGAACTGGTTCGGCTACAGCGACCCGGCGATGGAAGAAGCGCTGTACGAGACCACTATCCTGCGGCAGTTCGCCGGGCTGAGTCTGGAACGTATCCCCGACGAAACCACCATCCTCAACTTCCGTCGTCTGCTGGAGAAACATGAGTTGGCTGCCGGCATCCTGGCCGTCATCAATGGCTATCTTGGCGACCGTGGCCTGTCGTTGCGCCAAGGCACCATCGTCGATGCCACGCTGATCAATGCGCCGAGTTCGACCAAGAACAAGGACGGCAAACGCGACCCAGAGATGCACCAGGCCAAGAAGGGCAACCAATACTACTTCGGCATGAAGGCGCACATTGGCGTGGATGACGAGTCGGGGCTGGTACACAGCGTGGTAGGCACGGCGGCCAACGTGGCGGATGTCACTCAGGTCGACAAGTTGCTGCACGGCGAGGAAAACGTGGTGTGCGCCGATGCGGGTTATACCGGTGTCGAAAAGCGCCCCGAACATGATGGGCGCGAGGTGATCTGGCAGGTTGCTGCCCGCCGCAGCACTTACAGGAAGCTCGATAAGCGCAGCGGGTTATACAAAGCCAAGCGCAAGATCGAGAAGGCCAAAGCCCAAGTGCGCGCCAAGGTCGAGCATCCGTTTCGCGTGATCAAGCGCCAGTTCGGTTATGTGAAGACGCGCTTCCGTGGCCTGGCCAAAAACACCGCACAACTGGTAACGCTGTTCGCCCTGTCGAACCTGTGGATGGCCCGTCGACATTTGCTGACGAATGCAGGAGAGGTGCGCCTGTAATGTGGGAAATGACCGCTGCGAGGTGCTCGCGGCGGCCAGAAACACCGAAATGAGCGGATGACTTGATCGTTTTTGATCAGTTTTCCGCTTTCAAAATCAGCGGAGGCTGAAGTTGACCGGAAATACAGGGCTACTTCAGACCATCCCTAGGTTATCCTTTGTGAGTCGGATGGCAGCCACATCGCTTCTGTGAATCATGTCTGGAGCTTTCAAAAACCTGGCATAACCCTCTGCCACAATGCGTTTGCATTTGGAGAGAATGACAGCCCTATGTTTTTTGATTTGTTGCGCAATCTCGTTTAGAGCGTCTTCCATTGAAGTCGCTTGAACGGCATGTTCCAAGGTCAGATAGCCAAGAATGTTGCATTCTTTTTCTGAGAATACGTCTGTGGATGGTCTGAAAAAGACTTCCTGATTTTGGCAAAATATCCGCACTCCACCCGCCGAGTTTTCCGATGAAGCAGATGACCTTCGCCGACGCCGAGTACGCCGGCAAGCGCAAGCAGACCCGCAAAGAATTGTTCCTGATCGAGATGGATCGGGTAGTGCCATGGAAAGGGTTGATCGCTTTGATCGAGCCGCATTATCCAAAGGGTGAAGGCGGCCGACCGTCCTATCCGCTGATGGCGATGCTGCGAGTGCATCTGATGCAAAACTGGTTCGGTTACAGCGATCCGGCGATGGAAGAGGCGCTGTACGAGACCACCATCCTACGCCAGTTTGCCGGGCTGACTCTGGAGCGCATTCCTGACGAAACCACCATCCTCAACTTCCGCCGCTTGCTGGAAAAACACGAACTGGCTGCCGGCATCCTGGCCGTGATCAATGGCTACCTGGGTGACCGTGGTTTGTCGCTGCGCCAAGGCACCATCGTCGATGCCACGCTGATCAACGCGCCGAGTTCAACCAAGAACAAGAACGGTAAGCGTGACCCTGAGATGCACTCAACCAAGAAAGGCAATCAGTATTACTTCGGCATGAAGGCGCACATCGGGGTGGATGACGAGTCTGGCTTGGTGCACAGCGTGGTGGGTACTGCCGCCAACGTGGCGGATGTCACCCAGGTCGATAAGCTGCTGCACGGCGAGGAAAACATGGTGGGGGGCGATGCCGGATATACCGGTGTCGAGAAGCGCCCCGAGCATGAGGGCCGTCAAGTGATCTGGCAGGTTGCAGCACGGCGTAGCACTTACAAGAAACTCGGTAAGCGCAGCGCGCTGTACAAAGCCAAGCGCAAAATCGAGAAGGCCAAGGCCCAAGTGCGAGCCAAGGTCGAGCATCCGTTTCGGGTGATCAAGCGTCAGTTCGGTTATGTGAAGACGCGCTTCCGTGGCCTGGTCAAAAACACGGCGCAACTGGTGACTTTATTCGCGCTGTCAAATCTGTGGATGGCGCGCCGACATTTACTGACGAATGCAGGAGAGGTGCGCCCGTAATGCTGGAAATGGCTGCCGCGAGGTGCTCGCGGCGGCTAAAAACACAGAAATGAGCCGGTAATCTGATCGTTTTTGATCGATTTATCACTTTCGAAATCAGCAGAGGCT
The DNA here is from genome assembly GCF_900105355.1 of Pseudomonas anguilliseptica. NCBI lineage: Bacteria > Pseudomonadati > Pseudomonadota > Gammaproteobacteria > Pseudomonadales > Pseudomonadaceae > Pseudomonas > Pseudomonas anguilliseptica. The sequence continues at coordinate 42,269 of NZ_FNSC01000001.1, read as the reverse complement.
GACGTCAGCCAGAAATGCATGGCTACTTCAGAGGATCCCTGTCGAATTCGGGACTGGTAGGATCAGCGCATTGCTAGGCAGCTTTTTGGCTTTTTGAAGCCTGTTCAAGTAATAACGAACGACGGTGTAGTCAGAGATGACGGTGACTTCTTTGACTGGCTTGCCTGTAATTTTGGATATTGCACTGCGTCGATGAGAGAGAAATTGACGGCAGGCATTGGTGATTGCCACAGGCTTCCGATACCACTCTGGATTAAGCTCGTGAGCGATCATGAAAAAAACGCGGATGAGGGGGGGCTGCGCTTGGGAGGATGCTTCTCTACCCAGGTTAGGATGTCCTCAGGGCAGCAGGTCCTGATACTATCGACAAAATTTTCCCGCATCCTGCTCATCGCTTTCCTACCTGAAATTGGTTCAGATAGACAGTGTAGACAGGGATAGTGCTTCCGTAAGGGTGAAAGGTATGAACAGTATGGCTTTGCAGCGCGTTGGTTTCTCAGGCACCAGCCTATGTGAACCCCTGCCCGTACTGCTTCCGCTCCAGGCCCGCCTGATGAGCCAGGCGCTGCGCAAGATTACCGGCAATATCAAGAACGCCAACTGTCTGGTGATCTTTATCAACCAGATCCGCATGAAGATCGGCGTGATGTTCGGCAGTCCGGAAACCACCACTGGTGGTAACGCGCTGAAGTTCTACGCCTCGGTACGTCTGGATATCCGCCGCACCGGCGCAGTGAAGGAAGGTGACGAAGTGGTGGGTAGCGAAACCCGCGTCAAGGTAGTGAAGAACAAGGTGGCTCCGCCGTTCCGTCAGGCTGAATTCCAGATTCTTTACGGCAAGGGTATCTACCGCAACGGTGAGATCATTGACCTCGGCGTACAGCTCGGTCTGCTGGAGAAGTCCGGCGCCTGGTACAGCTACCAGGGCAACAAGATCGGTCAGGGTAAGGCCAACTCGGCCAAGTACCTAGAAGACAACCCGGAAGTGGCACGCACCGTCGAAGGGCTGATTCGCGAAAAACTGCTGGTGGTAAGCCCGACGGTCAAGGCCAACTCCACGGCCGATGACCTGGCTGACGCCGACGCCTGATCTGCCTGTCTATGTCCATTGCTCTGGATAACCCCGTCGCGGTGCGGCGGGCGGCCATGGATTTGCTGGCACGGCGTGAGCATGGCCGGGTCGAGTTGACCCGCAAGCTACGCAGTCGCGGGGCGGCTGATGAGTTGATCGAAGCCGCTCTCGATCGCTTGGCTGAAGAAGGTTTGCTGTCTGAAACGCGTTATTTGGAGGCCTTTGTCAGCTACCGCGCGCGTGCCGGCTATGGTCCGTTGCGCATTCGTGAAGAGCTTACCCAGCGCGGCCTGGCCCGCAGTGATGTCGAGCAGGCCCTGCGCGACAGTGGTATTGACTGGCGTGAGCATCTGCAGGAAACCTGGCAACGCAAGTTTGCCGGTGAGCTGCCCCTTGATGCGCGCGAGCGTGCCCAGCAGGCGCGTTTTCTCAGTTATCGGGGTTATCCGCCTGAGCTAATCGGGCGCTTGCTACGCGGCGCGCTGGACGATTAAGCCGAAGCCCGCTGTTCGCCGACCAGCTTGCATCAACGCTCTCTGTTTCCCTCTTACCTACTCCTACACGCCGATGATGTCGCAGTACTGGAGGCAAAAGCTTTCTGGACTGAAATGCGTGTGGTTTTTCTTGTCTTGCTTGGCTAGCTGAAGTGCGATTGCCGATAGCCCGCAGGCAGGCTATCGGCTGGGCGGCAGGTCAGGCGTTTTCTGCCCAGTTGTGCGGCTGATTGACCAGGTCGAGTAGTTCGCGCAAGCGGCCGTGGTTGCGGCCGTTAAAGGCGAAAGCCAAGCGCGTCATATGGCACAGCTCCGGTTCATCCTGCTCGGAGTCCCAGTGAGCTTGTTGCTGGAAGTCGCTGTGCGTGCACAGGTCGCGGAACTCATTGTTCAGCTGCTGCATGGCTGCCTGGTTCAGCGCATGGTTGAGGCGGATCACGTAGCGCTCCTTGAGCCAGCGACTTGAGTGGTAGTTGCGGTAGAACTGAGCGATTTCCTCGGTTGCTTCTTCAGCGCTGTGCACCAGGCGCATCAGGCGCATATCGCTGGGCAGGATATAGCCGTTGTCCTGCAGTTGTTCCTGCAGAAAGCTCAGGGCGCTGGTCCAGAAGGTGCCGCCCGGCTGGTCGAGCAGCACTACGGGTACCAGTGGGCTTTTGCCGGTCTGGATCAGGGTCAGTACTTCCAGCGCTTCGTCCAGGGTGCCAAAACCACCTGGGCAGAGCACCAGGCCGTCGGCTTCCTTGACGAAGAACAGCTTGCGCAGAAAGAAGAAGTGAAATGACAGCAGGTTGTTGCTGCCTTGTACGGTGGCATTGGCACCCTGCTCGAAGGGCAGGGTGATATTGAACCCCAGGCTGTTTTCCAGGCCGGCCCCTTCGTGGGCAGCCGCCATGATGCCGCCACCGGCGCCGGTAATGACCATCAGGTTGTGTTTGGCCAGGGTCGCGCCGAGATCGCGGGCCAGGTGGTAAACCGGATGGTCGGGCGGGGTGCGTGCCGAGCCGAAGACGGTGACCTTGCGCCGCCGTTTGAACTGTTCCAGCGCACTGAAGGCATGCTCCATTTCGCGCAGGGTCTGCAGCATGATCTTCGCGTCCCAGCGGTTGCGGTCGGCCTGTGCCATGCGCACAACTGTGCCGAGCATGGCCTGGTAGAGCTTGGTATTGGGACTATCGGGCGGCGCGGCAAGGATGCCCAGTTCTTCCACCCTGGTGGTCAGGTCGACTCCGCTGGTTTGAAAATGCCGAGACAGAAAATCGTCCGATTCATCGGGCATACAACTTCTCCTTCTGCTGACTGGCCGAGCAGGCTATTGCCGCGCCGGCCTTGTCCTGAGTATGGCTGCTGGCTGATGAATTGTGCGGCGCATGCCTATGCGTGACAACCGACAGCCCATGCCAGGACTGCATCAGAGGGCGATTTGCTCGCCAGGATCAGGGATGTTGGCGATCCAGTTCAGGCGTTCGCGCAAAGCCAGTTGCAGGGTCTGCATCTTCTCCAGCTCACCATGTACCAGGTACAGCTCGGGGTGGTGCTCGAAGTGGCTGACCCAGTCGAGCAGCTGTGATTGCCCGGCATGCGCGGAGAAGCCGCCGAGGGTATGTACCTTGGCTTTAACCGCGATGCGCTGGTGGAGGATTTTTACGTTTACCGCACCATCCACCAGCGCGCGACCGAGGGTACCCTTGGCCTGAAAGCCGGGGAAGATCAGATGGCAGTCGTCGCGCCAGAGGTTGTGCTTGAAGTGATGGACGATACGTCCGCCGGTACACATACCGCTGCCGGCGATGATGATCGCACCGCTCTTGATCCGGTTGATGGCCATCGACTCTTCCACGCTGGGTGTGCAATGCAGGATGGGTAGCCAGTCTTCAATGCGCTTGACCTTTTTGGCCGCCAGCGCCGCACGGTCTTCGGCGGCGAACTGGTCCTGAAAACGTGAATAGATGGCGTTGGCCCTTATGGCCATCGGACTGTCGAGAAACACCGCCTGTTGCGGCAAGCGGCCTTGCTGATAGAAGCGCCCGAGGTAGTAGATCAGGTCCTGGGTGCGGCCGACGGCGAAGGCAGGGATCAGCACGTTGCCGCCGTCGCGATGAGCCTGCTGCAGAATCTCCACCAGTTCCTCCAGGGTGTCCTCACTGCAGCGGTGGTCGCGGTCGCCATAGGTCGACTCCAGCAGCACCACATCGGCTTTGCTCAGCGTGCTGGGGTCTTGCATCAAGGGTGAACAGGTATTGCCCAGGTCGCCGGAGAACACCAGGCGGCGGGTCAGGTGATGGTCTTGCACTTCGAGTTCGACAATCGCCGAGCCGAGGATATGCCCGGCGTCGTGAAAGGTGACTTGCACGCCCTCGGCCACTTCGCGGCTTTCGCCATACAGCAGCGGCCGGCGCTGGCTCAGCGCCTGCTCGGCATCGGCGGTGGTGTACAGCGGGCTGATTGGCGCTTTGCCTATCCGTGCACGCCATTTGTTTTCCCACTCGGCGTCTTTCTCCTGAATAAACGCGGCGTCGAGCAGCATCAATTCCATCAGTTCACAGGTCGCGTCGGTGGCGAATATTGGCCCGCGATAGCCGGCGGCTGTGAGTTTCGGTAGCAGGCCTGTGTGGTCGATGTGCGCGTGGGAAATCACCACGGCATCCAGGCTCTGCGGGTCAAAGGCAAACGGTGCGCGGTTGCCGTCTTCCTCTTCGCGGCGGCCCTGGCGCATGCCGCAGTCGAGCAGCACCCGTGCGCCGTCACGGCTTTCGATCAAGTAACAGGAGCCGGTGACTTGTTGAATTGCGCCGAGGAAGTTGAGCAGGGCCATGGCTAATCCTTGAACACGTTGAGTGGGTGGCGCTTAAGGCTGTCCCATCAGGTAACCGGGGGTTTTGATACAGGTCAGCATCTGCCTGTATCTCGCGTTCTAAGCTGACTAAAACTATCGGAGCCGCATATGACCCAGCTATTTCCCAGCGCCAGCGAGTTGGCCGAGCATGCCCGCCTTGAGCCAGCCTTTGCCGCTTGGCAGCGTGGTTATGGACCTTTGCAGCATAGTCCGCAGACCTGCGCTGCGGTCTACCGTATGGCCCACCAGCTGGTGCAGGCGGGAGTGCAGACGGATCTGCCGAGTGTCTACCGCCACTTCCGCGCGCTGGATCGGCTGACAGCTGCCGGGATGTGGCTGGTGGTGCATATGACCTATGCCCAGCGGGTGCGCCTCGATGGTGTGGCGTTGGCCGCAGAAGACTTCAAGGTCTCGCCCGAAGGGCACATCGGCGGCGCCCTGAATATGGTGCCGGCCTATGCCGGCTACCTGGCGCTGAATAACCTGAGCAGAGAAACCCGCGGTTGGTTGATGGGCCAGGGTCACTGTGTGGCGGCCATCGAGGCGCTCAACCTGCTGACAGCCAATCAGCATCCGGAGCAGGCCGAGCGTTACCCCTGTAATGAGACGGGGATGAGCCAGCTGGTGGCGGACTTCTACAGCTATGTGCAGAACGCGGCCGGCCAGGTCAGCGCGCCGCTGGGCAGCCATATTAATCCGCACACGGCTGGCGGGATTGCCGAGGGCGGATACCTAGGCTTTGCCGAGCTGCAGTACGCCCATCTGCCGTTACCCGGTGAGAAGCTGGTGGCGTTTCTCTCCGATGGCGCGGCCGAAGAGCAGCGCGGCAGTGACTGGATGCCGCGTTGGTGGCGCGCCGAGGACTGCGGCGTGGCGTTGCCGCTGATGATCGCCAACGGCCGGCGCATCGAGCAGCGTACCGAACTGGCGACGTCCGCCGGACAGGACAACTTCCGCGAGCACCTACGCCATTGTGGCTTTGAATCGGTGAGTTTCGATGGCCGCGACCCGGCTGCTTTTGTCTGCGCGCTGTGGGACATGGAGCAGCGCCTGGGTCGGCGCGTGCAGGAGTTGCACGGTGGCGTGTTGAACTATCCGCTGCCGATGCCCTATGGCATTGCTGAAACGCTCAAGGGCTTCGGCTTCTATGGCGCTGGCAGCAATGCGGCGCACAACCTGCCATTACCGGCCAATCCGCATACCGATAGCGGCGCCCGTGAACTGTTCAATCAGCATGCGGCGCAGCTCTGGGTTGCACCGGATGAGCTGAGTGAAGCCTGCGCGTTATTTGCGGCTCGAGGTTCTCGTGCACTGGAGCGTGATAACCCGCTAGCGCAGCGCCATCCAGCGCTGCCTAAACTGCCCGAGTTGCAGTACCAGGACGGCGCGTGCTCACCGATGCTGGCTCTGGATCGGTTCTTTGTCGATCTGGTGCAGGTTAATCCGCAGTTGCGTCCGCGTGTCGGTAACCCCGATGAGCTGGCCAGCAATCGTCTGGGCGGCGTGCTCAAGGCGCTCAAGCACCGGGTGACCGCGCCGGAGAGCGAGCTGGAAGCGCTGGATGGCGCCATCATCACCGCGCTCAATGAAGAGGCCGTGGTGTCTGCCTGCCTGGCCAACCAGGGCGGCCTGAATCTGGTGGCCAGCTACGAGGCCTTCTGCGTGAAGATGCTCGGTGCAGTGCGCCAGCGGGTCATCTTTGCCCGTCAGCAGAAAGAGTCTGGACGCCCGGCAGGCTGGCTTGGCTGGCCGCTGGTGGTTACATCGCACACCTGGGAAAACGGCAAGAATCAGCAATCGCACCAGGACACCACCTTCTGTGAGGCTTTGCTCGGTGAGATGAGCGACATGGTGCGGGTGGTGTTTCCAGCCGATCACAATTCGGTATTGGCGTTGTTGCCGGGTATTTATCAGGCGCGCGGCCAGATCGCTTGCATGGTGATTGCCAAACGCGAGCGGCCTTGCGTATTCACCCGCAGACAGGCCGAGCAGCTGGCGCAGGATGGCGCCGTTGTAGTGGCCGAACAGCAAGGCCAGCAGCCTTTGCTGCTGATCGCCACCGGCAGTTATCAGTTGGTAGAAATGCAGCGCGCGGCCGTTCGTCTGAGCGCGGCCGGATGTGCCTGGCGTCTGGTTTACTTGCAAGAGCCGGGGCGTTTTCGTGCGGCCCGCGATACCTGGGAACAGGCGGTGATTGTCGATGCCGAGCGGGTTGAACGGTTATTCCCGGCTGCCAGCATAAAGCGTGTGCTGCTGACCCATATGCGTCCGGAAGTTGCCCGTGGGCATCTGTGGCCGCTGCTCGGTGATGCTCGACACAGTCGGGTGCTGGGCTACCGTAATCGAGGTGGCACCCTGGATGAAGCCGGCATGCTGTTCGCCAATCAGGCGAGCTGGGCGCATGTACTGGAGGCCGCTGCCGAATTGCTGGAAAAACCGCTTGGCGATTTGCTCAGTGCCGAGGAGCAGGCTGCCGTGCAAGGGCGGGGAGAACCACGCTGTCTGCGTTAGCGAGGCCAGTGGGTGCGGGAAATGGAGGGGCAGGTATGCCTAAGTTGACCTTGGACCTTTATGTGGATTTGTACCGCCTGTTGCAGCAGGCCGCGCGCAATAACCAGATAAGCCTGGAAGAAGAGTGTTTGCAGCGGCTTGAAGGTGCGGCGAGGCGTTCGCGTTACATGCACGCGTTGCTCGCAGATCTGCGCGCCGATGATGAGCAACGGCGTGCGCAACAGGGTGGTGGTTGAGCCTTACAGGCCGCAATCTGCTTTGCTGAAACGCTCGCTGGTCACCGGGCGGTTGCTCTTGTATTCGCTGAATTCATAACGCAGCGCCGCGCCGCGTGCCAGCAACTGGCGATAACCGGCATTGCGGCACACGCTGTTGGCCAGTTGTGCGCGGACCACGTCCGGGTTGCCGCGCATCTGCGCTGCATGCTCGCTGCGTACGCTGAGGTGATTGACCAGCTCGCTGCCGTCAACGGTGTAGCCCTGATCAAGAATGTCTTCATTGATCGCTCGTGGCGTGCCCACGCTGCTTTCGCGCGCAACTTTTTCCAGGGTCTTGCTCAGTTCAAAGTCTTTCAGGGTGGCGGCATGGGCAAGCAGGGGCAGGCTCAAGGCCAGGGTCAGGCTGGTCAAACGCAGCATGGGGTTCTCCAAAGTCGAGTCGCACCTTCTGACCGGCAGTGCCGGGTAGAGGTTCAGTGCCGGTTATCTTACTCGCCTGCCGACACTTGCGCAGTTGCTACGGCAGGTGGAGCAAGACGCACGGTTGAATAAGCTGTAGCGGGCTTTGCTAGACTGCCGCGCTTGCTGACCCCTGGATGACTCATGCCGTTTCTTCTCTTCTGTCAGGTACTCGCCTGATGAGCCACGCCGTCGCGCGTTTGCGGGCTGCGCGGATTGCCCGCAGTGCCAAACCATTTCTTGCCCGTGGCAGCCGCTCGGTGCGTTGTGATGCTTGCCGTCTGGCGATGACTCACTGCCTGTGTGCCTGGCGCCCGCGTATTGCCGCAACGTCTGCGGTGTGTCTGCTGATGCACGATGTCGAGGCGCTCAAGCCGAGCAATACTGGCTGGCTGATTGCCGATGTGCTGGCCGATACCTCGGCGTTTGGCTGGTCGCGGGTTGCCGTGGATGCCGAGTTGCCGGCGTTGCTGCGCGATCCGCAGTGGCAACCTTATCTGGTGTTTCCGGGCGAATATGTCGCCGCCGAGCGGGTGGTCAGCGAAGTGCAGCCAGCGCCTGGCAAGCGGCCGTTGTTCGTGCTGCTGGATGCTACCTGGAGCGAGGCGCGCAAAATGTTTCGCAAAAGCCCCTACCTCGACAGCCTGCCGGTGCTCAGCCTGCAGGCCGAGCAGCTGTCGCGCTACAAACTGCGCCGCTCCAAGCGCGACGATCATTTCTGCACCGCTGAGGTCGCCGCCCTGTGCCTGGAACTGGCCGGCGACCAGCGTGCTGCAGATGGTTTGAATGCCTATCTGGATGTCTTCAGTCAGCACTACCTGGCAGCCAAGGCGCCGCGCACGGTGCCGTTGGATGATCCAATGCATGATCGTCTGCGCGAGTTTCTTTAGCAGGTCGTTGAAAAACTACCTGCGTTGCCGATACGGCGTTGAAAGCAGGCTCGGAATGCTCATTTACAGCTCGCAAACTCCGCTTCCTCGCCTGTTTTCGCCTTGTCTCGGCTGCCTCGCCTACGTTTTTAAACGACCTGGTTTGGGGCCAATTTCTTTGGCCACAACTGCGCCAGCAGCATGCCGGCAAACATCAGCGCACAGCCAAAGTAGCCGCGCAGCTCCAGCGATTCACCCAGTAGCCAGGCCCCGGCGATGGCAGCGAAAACCGCTTCTAGCGAGAGGATGATCGCAGCGTGGGAAGCGATAGCGTCTTTCTGCGCCACCACCTGCAGGGTAAAACCGACGGCCACACCGAAGATGCCGCCAAAGAGAATCGCCGGGCCGGCGGCGATGATCGATTGCAGCTGGATTTCCTCGAAGATCACCGCCAGCACCAGGCTGATTACCGCGCAGGTGATGAACTGCACCAGGGCCAGGCGCAGCGGGTCATGGCGGCCGGCAAAGAAACCTACCAGCAGCACATGCACGCCCCAGACGAAGGCCCCGGCCAGTTGCAGCCAGTCACCAGAGGCCACGGTAAAGCCCTCGCCAACGCTGAGCAGGAACATGCCGACCACCGCCAGGCAGGCCCCCAACCAGATGCCCAGGCCGGTCTTATGGCCGATAAACAGCCCCAGCAGCGGCACGATGATCACGTACAGCCCGGTGATAAAGCCGGAGTTGGTGACGCTGGTAAACAGCAGGCCAACTTGCTGCAGGTTGATCCCCAGGGCCAGCGCCAGGCCCATCAGCACACCGCCACGCAGCAGTTGGCTGTTCAGTGGCGCTACCGCCGCGCTGCTGCTGCTGCGACCTTCCAGTAGACGCAGCACGGGTAGCAGAATCAGCGCCGCCAAGGCAAAGCGCAGGCCGCTGTAGAGGAATGGGCCGATGGAATCCATGCCCAGGCGCTGGGCGACAAATGAGGAGCCCCAGATCATCGCGGTAAGCAGCATTAACAGGTCGGCGCGCAGGGCGTGGCTTCGCATTTCAGGCTCTCGTCGGCAAAGTTGCGAACTGTGCCGCAAAGCGTCGTGCTTGACCACCCCGTCAGCGCTGGGCATGCTTGGTCGCTTTTCTGCGTTTTCAGGTCTGGTTGCACTGCAACCCTGCGGCCTGCACGCATTGTTCACCGTGCCCTGGGCAGTACCCCTGGCGGGTATCCACATAACAAAAACAGGATTCACCATGGCCGCTTTTGAAATCCTTATTGCCGATGATCACCCCTTGTTTCGCAGTGCCTTGCAACAGGCGCTGACACTGGGTCTAGGGCCGGATGTGCGGCTGGTTGAAGCGGCCAGTATTGCTGAGCTGGAAGCCTGCCTGGCGCAGAAGACCGATTGGGATCTGGTGCTGCTTGACCTCAATATGCCCGGTGTCTACGGCTTCTCTGGCCTGGTGCTGCTGCGCGGGCAATACCCGCATATTCCGGTGGTGATGATCTCCGCTCAGGAAGAGCCGTCCATCGTCGCGCGCTCGCGAGAGTTTGGTGCCAGCGGCTTTATCCCCAAATCCAGCCCATTGGAAACCATCCAGCAGGCCGTGCGTCTGGTGCTTGATGGCGAAGTCTGGTGGCCACAGCAGACTCAGGAGGCGATTGCCCTGTCGGCTGAGGCCAAGGCCGCCAGCGCCGGCCTGGCCAGCCTGACGCCGCAGCAATTCCGTGTGCTGACCATGGTCTGTGACGGCTTGCTGAACAAGCAGATTGCCTATGAGCTGAGCGTCTCCGAGGCCACAGTTAAGGCCCATGTCACGGCGATTTTCCGCAAGCTCGGGGTTCGTACTCGCACACAGGCGGCGTTGCTGTTGCAGCAGCTGGAATCGATTCCATCTGACTGAAGTGCTTTTCTCCCGGGCTTGGCGTAGCCTGCCGGGCTTTCTCGAGATGGTTGTGATGATGTCGCCATTCAAAGGCCAGACCGGCCTTAAACGTGTTCTCAATGCCACCGGTTATTCCCTGGCCGGCCTGCGCGCCGCCTTTACCGGTGAAGCCGCCTTTCGACAGCTGCTGCTGATCAACCTGATTCTGGTGCCTTTGGCGTTCTATCTGGATGTCAGCCGCGTCGAGCGCGCCTTGATGGTTGCGGTGTGTCTGCTGGCGCTGATCGTCGAGCTGCTCAACTCGGCGGTGGAGGCGGCCATTGACCGCATCTCGCTGGAGCTGCACCCGCTGTCAAAGAATGCCAAGGACATGGGCAGCGCCGCCCAGTTCACTGCTCTCAGCCTGATTGCCCTGGTGTGGGCGATTATCCTGCTTGGCTAACTCCGCCGTCCTCAGGCGATAGTAGGCAGCACAATCTGATCGCTGCGCGTCACGCCGGCGGTCAGTGCGCGGCACAGTTCGATAAATTCACGCATGGCGGCGGTCTGGTACTTCTGTTTGTGCCAGATAAAGTAGAACTGCCGGCGTAGATCCAGCTCGGGAGTTTCCACCGCCACCAGGCTGCCGCGGCGAAACGCATCGCGCAATGCCAGGCGGGAAATACAGCCTATCCCCAGGCCTGATTCCACGGCACGTTTGATCGCCTCGGTGTGTTCCAGCTCCAGGCGGATATTCAGGCTGCTGGGGTGATGGCGCATGGCCTGGTCGAAGGTCAGGCGTGTGCCGGAGCCTTGTTCACGCAGAATCCAGGCCTCGCGCGTCAGCTCTTCCAGGCTCGCCTCACCACGCTGCGCCAGGGCATGCTGCGGCGCGCAGAACACCACCAGCTCATCTTCAACCCAGGGCTGCACCTCGATATCCGGGTGCTGGCAGTCACCTTCGATCATGCCCATGTCCAGCTCGTAATGGGCGATCTGCTGTACCACGTAGGCGGTGTTGTGCACCTGCAATTTGACCCGGCATTCCGGGTGGCGCTGCATAAAACTGCCGATCAGCAGGGTCGTCAGGTAGTTGCCGACCGTCAGGGTGGCGCCGACATTTAGCGAGCCGTAGCCACTCTTGCCGCCCAGCAGGCGCTCGATTTCCTTCGCCTGGTCGAGCAGCGCCACCGCTTGCGGCAACAGCTGCAGGCCGAGGGCGTTAAGGCACAGGCGTTTACCGGCGCGGTCGAACAGCTGGCAGTCGGACTGCCGCTCCAGTTCGCTGAGCGAAGTACTGGTGGCCGATTGCGACAGGGCCAGGGAATCGGCCGCGCGCGACACGCTTTCATGCTGGGCCACGGCGACGAAGACTTGCAGCTGTCTGAGAGTAAATCGCATATCTATATAACCGATAACCTATATCTTGATAATCAAGTTAACAGATATTCTGCCGCTCATTACAATGCCGTGCAATTGCGCACAGGCGCGCAGGCATCATCTATTCTTCGGAGCCCCGGCACATGAGCAACCTTAACTCCGAGCGCATTCTCAGCGTTCATCACTGGAACGACACGCTGTTCAGCTTCAAGTGCACCCGTGATCCAGGTTTGCGCTTCGAGAATGGCCAGTTTGTGATGATCGGCTTGCAGCAGGACAACGGCCGTCCACTGATGCGTGCCTACTCGATCGCCAGCCCGAACTGGGAAGAGCATCTGGAGTTCTTCAGCATCAAGGTGCCGGATGGTCCGCTGACCTCGCAGTTGCAGCACCTCAAGGAAGGCGATGAGGTGATCATCAGCAAGAAGCCCACCGGCACCCTGGTGCTCGATGACCTCAAACCCGGCAAGCACCTGTACCTGCTTAGCACCGGTACTGGGCTGGCGCCGTTTATGAGCGTGATTCAGGACCCGGAAACCTACGAGCGCTTTGAGAAGGTGATTCTGGTTCACGGCGTGCGTTATGTGAACGAAGTGGCCTACCGCGAATTCATCACCGAGCACCTGCCGCAGAACGAGTTCTTTGGCGATGCGCTGAAGGACAAACTGATCTACTACCCGACCGTGACCCGCGAGCCATTCGAGAATCAGGGTCGCCTGACTGACCTGATGCGCAGCGGCAAGTTGTTCAAGGACATCGGCCTGCCGCCGATCAATCCGCAGGACGACCGTGCAATGATCTGCGGTAGCCCGAGCATGCTTGATGAAACCAGCGAGGTGCTCAACGAGTTCGGCCTGCAGGTCTCGCCGCGCATGCGCGAGCCGGGTGATTACCTGATCGAGCGCGCCTTCGTCGAGAAGTAAGCCTGCCGTCATTATAAGCCCGCCAATTGGCGGGCTTTTTTATGCGCGCCTATTTCAGCTCAAGGGCGCTGTGCGCACGGTTACCGCCTTTCTGCTTGGCCCGATACATGGCGTTGTCAGCGTGTTGCAGCAGTTGCTGTTCATCCTGGGCGTGTTGCGGATACAGGGCGATGCCAATGCTCGGCAGAATGGTCTGGCTGCGTCCGCACAGCTCAAAGGGCTGATTAAGACTCTGGCGGATTTTCTCCGCCACCACATTGGCGTGATCGGCTGAGTGGAAGTCTTCCAGCAGCACGACGAATTCATCTCCGGCAAAGCGCGCCACGGTATCGACCTCACGTAGACACAGCTGGATACGCTGTGCGACGCCTTGCAGCAACTGATCGCCAGCAGCATGGCCGAGGCTGTCGTTGACCAGCTTGAACTTGTCCAGATCGAGAAACAGCAGCGCCACTTGCGACTGCTCGCGGCGCGCGCGGGCCAGGGCCGTATGCAAACGGTCGCGCAGTAGTGCGCGGTTGGGCAGTTGGGTGAGCTGGTCGTACTGCGCCATAAACTGCAGATGGCTGAGCATCTGCTGGCGCTCGATGGCCGTGGCCACCTGGGTCGAGACAAATTGCAGCAGTTCCTGATCACGTTCGCTGTAGCGCGTAGAAGCACTGCTCTGCACCAGCAGTGCGCCGATAATCCCACGGTGTGAGCGCAGCGGAACGCCGAGCCAGCTGTGTGAAACATCGGTCAGTGTTTGACAGGCGTTGGGCAGCAGCAGGGTGTTGCCGCTGCGAATCACCTGGGCGCTCAGCGTGGCAGCATTCAGCGGCGTATCGGCGGCCGTTGCTGGCGGTTGTTCGGCAGGGTAGGGGAAGCTCAGCTCGTCGTTCTGTTCATCGTACAGCGCCACGGAAAAACTGATGGTTGGCAGCAGTTCGCCAACGATCTGGTGCACCTGCTGAAACAGCCCGAGTAGGTCCTTGGCGGAATGGGCCGCTTCGGATATGCCGTACAGCGCGGTCTGCAGGGCTTCGCTGCGCTTACGTTCGGTGATGTCATGGGCGACAGCGATGCGTACCTGATCGTCTTCTGACCAGCGTGCAGACCAGAGGATGTAGACGGTGCTGCCATCCTTGCGCAGGTAACGGTTCTCGAAGTTCGGTTTATGCGCGCCGGCCATTATTTCCTTGGCGGCCTGCAGGGTTTTTGCGCGGTCTTCGGGATGCACCATATCGATCATCACCTGGCCGATCATCTCGTCTGCGCTGTAGCCGAAAATCCGCTGGCAGGCGGCGCTGACAAAAACGAAGCGACCGCGTCTGTCGACCACGCAGATGGCGTCGAGCAGCAGATCGACAAGGTTTTCGGTCGGCATGTAGGTGCTGGCTTTCATGCGCTCACATTATGTCGATAGGTGATTGACGGTTTATCGGGTCGGTTACTGGCCAATTGGCAGTATGACCCTTGTGTTCACCATACCCGCAAGGCGCCGAACAGTGAACGCCTGTTTGCCGCCGGCGGGTTTTGCCAAGTGCTGATGCGGTTGTCGCTGCGCCCGGCATCTGCTCAGTGTAGATGCCCAGTGTCGGTCGGGCGCTGCGCAGGCTATTGCACGTGGCTGAAGCGCTGCCCGGAGACGGCCGGATGGTAGATCGGCTGCACCTTGTTACCGGCGGGGTCGAGCAAGTGGAAGCTATGCGCGCCGTCGCCATGGGCAAAGGGGCGGTCGAGCAGGGTCACGCCTTGTGCCTTGAAGTAGGCGTACCAGGCGTGCAGCTCGTCAATGCTGTCGACGATAAAGCCGTAGTGATCCACCGCCTGTTCGCCGCTGCTGGGCACAGAGGCGCGACCCAGGGACAGATTGTCGTTACCGCAGGTCAGGTAGACCAGGTCTGGATTGGCGCGGTGCAGCACCTGCATGCCGAGAATATCCACGTAGAAGCGTTCGCAGGCTTCTAAGTCAGGGACCAGCAGGGCGATATGGCGCAAGCCATTGAGGCGACCGGGGCGTTGGAGCATGGTGAGGATCCTGTTTTGTATACATTTACATGGTAAATATAAGACAAAATGACTGCTCAGCCTATGTGTGCGTATGTGGGGCGCTAACTTGGTTCGCCGGCGGGCACGACTTCCAGTACGCAGATGCTGCCAGGCTGCGGGTAGTGCCAATGCACATCGACATCCCAGAAGCACGTGCCATAGCGGCGCTCCGGGCTGGGTTGCTGGTAGGCCGGGCGCGGGTCCTGGGCCAGGCATTGCTCAATCAACTCGACCAGCGGTTCATTCAGGCGTTGCCCGTGTTGGTTTGCCTGGATCAGCGCGCTGTCTTGCCAGCTGACGTCGATCAGCGCCGGCGCGCTTTCGGCGATGCGGTTGTAGGCTCCGGCGACGCTGTCGGCATAGGGCACGTAGGGTTTGATGTCCAGCACCGGGGTGCCGTCGAGTAGGTCGATGCCAGACAGCCACAGTTTGCCGGGCTCAACCTTGTCCAGCTTGACCACCGATTGGCCGATGCCATTGGGCCGGTGGGTGGCGCGGGTGCTGAAGACGCCGACCGACTGATTACCGCCCAGGCGCGGCGGGCGCACCTTGAGGCGCGGCTTGTCTTCCAGTGCCTGGTGAAACAGAAACAGCAGCCAGACATGGCTGACCTGCTCCAGCCCCTGCACGGCATCGCCGTTATCGAACGGGGCAACCAGCTCCAGTACGCCACGGGCCGCTGGGGCCAGTTGCGGCTGACGGGGAATGGCGAACTTCTCCTTGAAGCAGGAGCGGACAAAGCCGATGGGAGAAACCGAGTAGGACATGGCGACATGATCGAGTGAAAACGCCGCCATAGTACCTGACTAGAGGTGAAAACCGCCGTCGATCGGGATGATCGCGCCGGTCATATAGGTCCCGGCGGTGCTCGCCAGACTGATGGCCAGGGCGGCCATTTCTTCCTCGCGGCCCCAGCGCTGCATTGGGATCAGCGCGCAGTCCTCGGCCATGGCCGCCTCATCCTGGGCAATAAACTGGGTCATCTTGCTCGGGAAGCGCCCTGGGGCGATCACGTTGACGTTGATATGTTGGCCGACAAGTTCGCGGGCAAGCATGCGCGACAGCTGATGCAGCGCCGCTTTACTCGGGCCATAGGCATAGGCGTCTTCACCATGCGAGGTGATGCCGGCGACCGAGCCGATATTGATCACCCGCGCCGGATTCGCCGTACTGCCGGCCTTGCGCAGCAGCGGTAGCAATTGCTGGATGCAGCTGAACACCGAGGTCACATTGAGCTGCATGACCTTCTCCCAGCCCTTGGCCGGGTAGCTTTCCAGTGGTGCACCCCAGGTGGTGCCGGCGTTGTTCACCAGAATATCCAGGCTGGCGATCTGCCCGGTCAGCTGTTCGACCAGTACTTGCACACCTTCTTCGCTGGCCAGGTTGGCGGCAATTCCGTGGCAGGTGCCGAAGGCTGACAGCTCGGCCGCAGTTTGCGCGCAGGCTTCGCCATCACGGGCGCAAACGTAGACCGTGGCGCCAGCTTCGACAAAGGCTTTGGCGATCATCTTGCCGATACCGCGGGTGCCGCCGGTAACCAGGGCGGTGCGGCCTTGAAGGGAGAAGTAAGGGTGCATGGCGGATCCTTTTAACGGATGAGTGCCACTACCCTAATCATCTGGCTGCGCCATGGCAGTCATCATTGCCCGTGGAAATACGCTGCCATGCGGGCAGGCATGGCAGCGCGGCGCTGGGGGGTTAGCTGCGTACGCGCAGGGTCAGGCCCTTGAGGAAGTTGCGCAGAAACTGATCGCCGCAGGTGCGGTAGTTGCTGTGGCCGAACTTGCGAAACAACGCACTCATCTCCGGTTTGGACACCGGGCAATCGACGCTCTGCATGATGGCGTGCATATCGTCTTCCTTCAGCTCGAAGGCCACACGCAGTTTCTTCAGCACCATGTTGTTGGTGATCGGCAGCTCGAACGGCTGAGCCGGGCGGCTGTCGTCCTTGCCGCGTTTGAAGTGCACCAGGCCGTCGAGAAAATGCGCCATCAGCTCATCGTCGCAGGGCATGAAGCCTTCTTCGTCGTCCTTTTTGAGCATGGCTGCGAGGTCGTTGAGGGCGGCCTGTTTGCCGCTGAGTTGGATGATTTCGGCTAGCTGCGTATCAGTCACGTCGAGGCTGTAGCGCAGGCTGCGCAGTACATCGTTATTAAGCATGAGGGGGGCCTGGGAAGGGCCGATGCCTCTTTGCATCGGCGAAAAAATCAGAAGCGTTCTTTGCCGGCCAGATAGCGCCACTGGCCTGCGGGTACTTTGGCCATGGGCACGCCGCCGATGCGGATGCGCTTCATGCCTAGCACCTTGAGGTCGACGCTGTTGCACATAAAGACGATCTGTCCGGGCAGCGGGTTCTTCAGGGCGAAGCGCAGGCGGGTTTCGTTCTGCCAGCTGACCTTGCAGGGTGGCAATGCCACGCCGTTGAAGGTCAGGCCGTGCGCCAGGCGTTTGAGTTGGCTGGCGCTCAAGGTGCCGACGACTTCGACCACATATTCCTGCTCCAGTTTGCTCAGGTCTTCCTTGAGCTTGCGCTCGATGCGCCAGTCCTGGGTCAGTACATGCAGGCCGTCGGCGCCGGCTTGCAGCGGTGCACAGCTGACCAAGCGGGCGAAATGGCTTTTCAGCGGGCGGATGCCAGCAGCGTCATCGGTCCAGTGGCTGGCTGCGCCGATACCTTCCACTGCGCGTTCCTGGTTATGCCCATTGGGCACATTCAGGAGCAACGTGACCGGCTCGATCGGCGCCAGGACGGCATTGGGCAGCAGCTCCACGCGCTGTTCGGCGACTTTGAGCTGGGGCTCTTCTACGACCACACCATCCACCGTGACCCAGCCGCCCTCGATATAGAGTTCGGCCTCGCGGCGCGAACAGCCAATCACTTCGATCAGGCGTTTGGACAGGCGAATGGGATCGGTCATAAAAACGGTCATCGGCAAAAAAAGGGCCGCCATTGTAACCGGACAGGCCCTCTGTGCACGGAACATCGGGCGAACGGCGGCGGTAAAGGCTGTTATCAGCAGCGGTGCGCAGAAGACGGGCCAGGTGAGTCTTTTTCTTCGGCAATAAAAAACCGCTCCGAAGAGCGGTTTTTCTTACCTTGAGTGCTTAGCCGCCCAGGTAGGCGTCGCGCACCTTCGGATCGTTCAGCAAGTCGTGGCCGCTGCCTTGCATGACGATCCGACCGTTCTCCAGTACATAACCGCGGTCAGCCAGCTTGAGCGCCTGGTTGGCGTTCTGCTCGACCAGGAACACCGTTACACCGTCCTTGCGCAGTTGTTCGATGATGTCGAAGATCTGCTGGATGATGATCGGCGCCAGGCCCAGCGACGGCTCGTCGAGCAGCAGCAGCTTGGGCTTGCTCATCAGCGCACGGCCGATGGCGAGCATCTGCTGCTCACCGCCGGACATGGTACCGGCGCGCTGGGCAAAGCGTTCCTTCAGGCGCGGGAACAGGTGCAAGACCTTGTCCAGCTGCTCCTGATTGTCAGCCTTGCTGCCGAAGAAACCGCCCATCACCAGGTTTTCTTCTACGGTCAGGCGGGAGAACACCCGGCGACCTTCCGGCACCACGGCAATGCTCTTGCGCATGATGCTCGGGGTGTCCTGGCCGATCAGCTCTTCACCCTGGTAGCGGATACTGCCGCTGCTCGCCTGGGGCGAACCGCAGAGGGTCATCAGCAGCGTCGACTTGCCGGCACCGTTGGCACCGATCAGGGTGACGATCTCACCCTGACGGACTTCGACGTTGACGTCATGCAGCGCCTGGATCTTGCCGTAGAAGGTGGAAACGTTCTCGAAATACAGCATCACGCTTCCCCCAGGTAGGCTTTGATCACGTCCGGGTTGGCGCGGATCTGCTCCGGCGTGCCGTCCGCCAGGGGCGTGCCCTGGTTGATCACATAGATATGGTCGGAAATGCTCATGACCAGCTTCATGTCGTGCTCAATCAGCAGCACGGTGACATTGTGCTGGTCGCTGAGCACGCGGATCAGCGCCTTGAGGTCATCGGTTTCGCGCGGGTTGAGGCCGGCGGCTGGCTCGTCGAGCATCAGGATGCTCGGGCGGGTCATCATGCAGCGGGCGATTTCCAGGCGGCGTTGCTGACCGTAGGCCAGGGTGCCGGCCGTGCGGTTGGCAAACTCGGTCAGGTTGACCTGCTCCAGCCAGTGCGCGGCGAACTCCATGGCTTCGCGTTCGCTCTTGCGAAACGCCGGGGTCTTCAGCAGGCCCGCCAGGTAGTTGGTGTTGAGGTGGCGGTGCTGAGCGATCAGCAGGTTTTCCACCGCCGTCATGTCCTTGAACAGACGCACGTTCTGGAACGTGCGCACCACGCCTTTGCGCGCAATTTTGTGGCCAGGCAGGCCTTCGATCTGCTCGCCATTGAGGCGGATACTGCCGCTGGTAGGCTGATAGAAGCCAGTTAGGCAGTTGAACACGGTGGTCTTGCCGGCACCGTTCGGGCCGATCATCGACACAACCTGTTTTTCCTTGACCTGCAGGTTCACCCCGTTGACGGCCAGCAGGCCGCCGAAGCGCATGGACAGGCCGCTTACTTCTAAGATCGGGCGGCTCATTGCTTCAGCTCCAGGTGCGGACGTTGCATGGGCAGCAGGCCCTGCGGACGCCAGATCATCATCAATACCATCAGGGCGCCGAACATCAGCATGCGGTATTCGTTGAATTCACGTGCCAGCTCCGGCAGCAGGATCATCACGATGGCCGCGAGGATGATGCCGAGCTGCGAGCCCATGCCGCCCAATACGACGATGGCGAGGATGATCGCCGACTCGATAAAGGTGAACGACTGCGGGCTGACCAGGCCTTGGCGCGCGGCAAAGAAGCTGCCGGCGAACCCGGCGAAGCAGGCACCAATGGTGAAGGCCGAGAGCTTGATCGCGGTGGGGTTCATACCCAGGGCGCGGCAGGCGATTTCGTCTTCGCGCAGGGCTTCCCATGCACGGCCGATCGGCATGCGCAGCAGGCGGTTGATCACGAACAGGGTCAACAACACCAGCAGCAGGGCGATCAGGTAGAGGAAGATCACCTTGTTGATCGAGTTGTAAGCCACCCCGAAGTACTCGTGGAAGGTCTGCATACCTTCGGCGGCCTTACGGTCGAACGACAGGCCGAACAGCGTTGGCTTGGGGATCGAACCAATGCCGTTGGGGCCACCGGTCAGCCAGGTCATGTTGTTCAGCAGGATGCGGATGATCTCGCCAAAACCCAGGGTGACGATGGCCAGATAGTCGCCGCGCAGGCGCAGCACCGGGAAGCCCAGGATAAAGCCGAAGAATGCCGCCATCA
This sequence comes from Pseudomonas anguilliseptica, assembly GCF_900105355.1. NCBI lineage: Bacteria > Pseudomonadati > Pseudomonadota > Gammaproteobacteria > Pseudomonadales > Pseudomonadaceae > Pseudomonas > Pseudomonas anguilliseptica. The sequence continues at coordinate 22,309 of NZ_FNSC01000001.1, read as the reverse complement.
GGCCGGCAATCGGCAGACAGATCCAGAAGCTCAGGCCGAAGTAGAACGACAGTAGCGCGTAGCTGTAGGCGCCTACGGCGTAGAAGGCGACGTAGCCGAGGTCGAGCAGACCCGCCAGACCGACCACGATGTTCAGGCCCAGGCCGAGCATCACGTAGATCAGGATCAGCGTGGCGATATCCACCGCCCCGCGCGAGCCGAAGAACGGCCAGGCCAGGGCGACGACGATCAGGCCGAGCACAATCCAGCGCTGGGTCGAGGGCAGGGTGAGGAACTCGCTGGCTTTGCCCTGCATGCTGGGCAGCTTGGGCGCGTGGCTCCAGGCGGCGCTCAGGTGGTTGCGGAACAGCTGCCAGAAGAACATGGCAATCGAGCAGCCGAAGATGGTCCACAGCACGGCTGGGCTGGCGCCTTGTACTTCGAGCTTGATGCCGACGGTGGAGAGCTTTAGACCGATAACTGGGTAGGCCACGGCCAACACCAGCAGGGCACTGAAGATCGCGGTTCTGAGATTCTTGGTAATGGAGGTACTCATACTTTTTCAACCTCCGGACGGCCGAGAATACCGGTTGGACGGAACAGCAGCACCAATACGAGCAGGCTGAACGCCACCACGTCCTTGTACTGGTCGCCGAAGATATCGGCGCCAAAGGCTTCGGCCACCCCCAGCAGCAGACCACCGAGTACCGCTCCGGGAATGCTGCCGATACCGCCGAGTACCGCAGCGGTGAAGGCCTTGATGCCGGCGAGGAAGCCCAGGTGCGGGTTGATCACGCCGTATTGCATGCCTAGCAGCACGGCGGCCACCGCGGCCAGCGCGGCACCGATGACGAAGGTCAGGGCGATGATGTTGTTGGTGTTGATGCCCAGCAGGTTGGCCATCTTCAGGTCTTCAGCACAGGCGCGGCAGGCGCGGCCCAGGCGTGAACGGGAGATAAACAGCGTCAGCCCGACCATGACAAAGAAGGTGACGACGAAAATCAGCACCTGCATATAGGAAATCACCACGCCATTCATGGCGCTCTCGCCGAAGACGAAGTTGCCTGGTAGCAGGTTGGGGATCGATTTGTCCTTGGAGTCCTGCGCCAGAAGCACCTGGTTCTGCAGGAAGATCGACATGCCGATGGCGGAAATCAGCGGAATCAGACGGTTGCCGCCGCGCAGAGGGCGGTAGGCGACCCGTTCGATGCTGTAGCCATAGGCGCTGGCGACAATGATGCTGGCGGCGAAGGCCGCAATCATCACGATGGGTAAACTGTCCAGGCCATACATGGCCAGGCCGGCGACCACAATGAAGGCTACGTACGAGCCAATCATGTAAACCTCGCCATGGGCGAAGTTGATCATGCCGATAATGCCGTAAACCATGGTGTAGCCGATGGCAATCAAGGCATAGGTGCTGCCAACGGTCAGACCGTTAACCAGCTGTTGCAGGTAGTGATAAAGATCAGGCATTGCCTAACTCCTGGGTTGTCACGCAAGGCAGCGCTTTTGGCGCAGCATGCAACCGGAATTCTTCTAATAAACAAAACCCACTGCCGGAGCAGTGGGTTTTGGGTTCAGGCTAAGAGCTTACTTGGCTTCGGACTTGGTGCCGTCCTGGTGCCATTCGTAGACGACGAAGCTGAAGTCTTTCAGATCGCCCTTCTCGTCGAAGGCCAGGGTGCCAGTTGGGGTGTCGAAGCTGCTGGCACGCAGGGCTGCGGCCACTTTAGCGGTGTCGGTATCGCCAGCCTTGGTGATGCCTTCGGCGATCACTTGTACTGCGGCGTAAGCCGGGAACACGAATGGACCGCTGGAGTCTTCATTTTTGGCTTTGAACGCATCAACCAGCGCCTGGTTGCGTGGGTCCTGGTCGAACGACTTCGGCAGGGTAACCAGCAGGCCTTCGGAAGCTGGGCCGGCGATGGCCGAGATTTCCTTGTTGCCTACGCCTTCTGGGCCCATGAACTTGGCGCTCAGGCCTTTCTCAGCCGACTGACGCAGCAGCAGGCCCAGTTCTGGGTGGTAGCCACCGTAGTAGATGAAGTCCACGCCGGCTTGCTTGAGCTTGGCGACCATTGCGGAGAAGTCCTTGTCGCCGGCGTTGATGCCTTCGAACAGAACAACCTTGGTGCCTTTGCTTTCCAGGGTCTGCTTGACCGCGGTGGCAATGCCTTCACCGTACTGCTGCTTGTCGTGGATTACTGCAACGGCTTTTGGCTTGACGTGGTCAGCGATGAAGTTGCCCGCGGTTGGGCCTTGCAGGCTGTCCAGGCCGATGGTGCGGAACACCAGCTCGTAGCCGCGCGAGGTGATGTCCGGGCTGGTGGACGCGGCAGTGACCATCAGGATGCCTTCGTCTTCGTAGATGTCGGACGCTGGCTGAGTGGAGCTGGAGCAGAGGTGGCCAACCACGAATTTAACTTCGTCGTTGACGATCTTGTTGGCTACGGCAACGGCTTGCTTCGGATCACAGGCGTCGTCATAGACCACACCTTCGAGCATTGCGCCGTTCACCCCGCCGGCCTTGTTGATCTGCTCGATGGCCATCTTGGCACCGATGAACTGCATTTCACCGTATTGCGCGACGGCGCCGGTGACTGGGCCTGCCAGGCCAATTTTGATGGTGTCAGCCGCTACCGAGTAGCTGGCAACGCCAGCCATGGCCATGGCGGCAAACAGTTTGGAAATCTGCTTAGTAGCCTTGTTCATAGTGCTCCGCTCTTATTGGTTTTGATTGTTGTAGTTCTGGCGGCCAAAGCTGCAGAACCGGGTTGTTTCCCCGGTCATCCCCCCGGCAACTGTACCGGTGCAGTGTAGAGCGCGGCTTTGCGGCTTGAAAAGCGGCTTGCTGGGGGCAAAACCCTGGGGTGTCGCTTTAACGTAATAAACGTATAGAAAAACGGCGTGTCTTGATCGCCGTTGGTAACGTCGCGAACAGCGTTGCGAATTTGCCAGCGGGCAGGTCGACGCTATCATGGCGGCCGACTAAAAAAGCGCTCACCAATGACAGGGCAATCCATGACAGAACAACCTAGCACCCTCTATGCCAAGCTGCTTGGTGAAACTGCAGCTATTACCTGGCAGGAGCTGCAACCTTTCTTCGCCCGTGGCGCCTTGCTGCTGGTCGACGGCACTCAGGATCTGATCGAAGTGGCGCAGGCTGTGGCGCTGAACGACCAGGAAAAAGTCGCCGCCTGGCTGCCGGGATCTTGAGCAAGGCTGACGACAGCCGCGCCGAAGACCTGCTAAACCGTAATCCAGAGCTGTGGGCGGTGGTTGTAGCCCCCTGGGTGTTGGCTCAGGAACGCACTCCGCGCACGCCGCTGCACTGATCTGGCGCGTGCACCTCGGTCATCTTGAGCAACTATGCTGGCAGCACCATGGACTGATTGCAGGAGCTGCCAGCATGTTTGAACCCGGACATTTGCATCGCGCCAATACCTTGGCCTCCGCCGATACGCCGCTGTTTAGCGTCGACCTTCATTACGAAGTCCGCCAGGACCCGGCCGAAGGCCCGATGTTGCATATGCGCATGCACGGCCAGGTGAACGGCAAGGCGTTTGAAGAAGTCTTCGAACTGCACCGCGATACTGCCTACAACTTCGCCAGTGTGGCCACGCGGCTGGCACACAAGCATGGGCTACCGACCAACAGCAGCCTGATCATGCGCAGCCACGCCGAGTACGACCTGATGTTCGAAGACATTCGCGCCAAGCTTGGTGCGCACAGCGGCGAGCCGGTCAATCTCGATCATCTGGAGAAGGACGGTCTGTAAGGTGTTGTACGGGCGTTGACTGGCGGGACAGGTTCTGGCTCCGCTGGGTTAAGATGGCGACCATCAATGAGTCGGAGTCTGCCTATGTCCACCTCCCGTCCTGCTTTGGCATTTGCTGGTATTGGCCTTATGGGCCTGCCCATGAGCCAGCGCCTGTTGGCCGCTGGCTATCCGCTGAGCGTGTGGAATCGTTCCCCTGATAAGTGCACGCCATTGCAGGCGTTGGGCGCGCAAGCGGTGGCCAGCCCGGCGCAGCTCTGTGCTCAGGCCGATGTCGTCATGCTTTGCCTGGCCAACACCGATGTAGTGCGCGAGGTGGTATTCGGTCCCGGCGGCATTGTGGAAATGGGCAAGCCGGGGCAGGTACTGGTGGATTTCTCCAGCCTGGAGCCGGCCGCCACCCGTGAAATGGCTGCTGAACTGCATGCTCGCTGTGGCATGCGCTGGGTAGATGCGCCGGTTTCCGGCGGCACACCGGGCGCGGCCAACGGCACACTGGCGATCATGGCCGGTGGCCGGGTTGAGGATATCGAACGGGTTAGGCCGATCCTTGCACATCTGGGGCAACGCCTGACGCGCATGGGTGACGTTGGCGCAGGCCAGGTGACCAAGGTGTGCAACCAGATGATCGTCGCCTGTAACGCGTTGGTGATCGCTGAGGTGGTGGCGTTGGCCGAGCAGGCCGGGGTCGATGCCAGCCTGATTGCACCCGCGCTGGCCGGCGGTTTTGCCGACTCCAAGCCGCTGCAGATTCTTGCGCCACAGATGGCCGAGAGTCAGTTCGAGCCGGTCAAATGGCATGTGCGCACCTTGCTCAAGGATCTCGATACGGCGGTCAAGCTGTCGCAGTAGATCGGCTCGGCCACGCCGGTCAGCGGCCTGGCGGCGCAGCTGATGCGCCAGCACGGCAGCCAGGGCAATCTGGAGCGTGACCCTGCGACCCTGGTTCAGCTCTATCGGGCGCCGCAGCCTCAAGAATCACAGCCATGAAGATTGCGGCCAACCTGTCGTTGTTGTTTACCGAGTTACCGCTGCGTGAGCGGATAGTGGCTGCCGCCGCTGCCGCCGCTGCCGCCGCTGCCGGCTTTGATGGTGTGGAAATCCAGTTTCCCTACGAGCTGCCGGCCATTGCCCTGAAAGAGGCACTGGAGGCTGCGGGTATGCCGCTGCGCCTGATCAACCTGCCAGCCGGTGATCTGATGAGTGGTGGTGCTGGTTTGGCTGCGGTCCCCGCACGTCAGTCAGAGTTTGCTGCGGCGTTGCAGCAGGCCTTGAGCTACGCCGCCATGGTGCGGCCAGCGCTGGTCAATGTGCTGCCGGGTCGCCTGGCCGAGGGTGTAGAGCCTGAACAGGCGCTGGCCTGTCTGATCGACAACCTGCGCAAGACTGCCGAGGCCTTTCAGTTGTTGGGTATTGGTGTGGTGGTGGAGGCGATCAACCCGCTGGATATGCCAGGGTTTATGATCAATACCCCGGAGCAGCTGAATGAGTTGCTCAAGGCGGTGGCCCATCCCAATCTGACTGCGCAGTACGACCTCTACCATATGGCGCGGCAGGGTCTGGATATACAGGCGGGTATCACTTTGCTGGCCGGGCGTATTGGTCATGTGCAGTTTGCCGATTATCCGGGGCGCGGTGCGCCGGGCAGTGGCGAATTGCAGTTCGCGCCGTTGCTCAAGGCTTTGCGTGACTGTGGGTATCAGGGCTGGGTAGCGGCCGAATATCGACCGGGAGAGGCGGGCACCTTGGCCAGTTTGAGTTGGTTGAGTGAGTGGTGAGCAATGCTCGCCTAAAGGATGCGCCTGTTTTTCGCAACGACTGCAGCGGAAAACAGGCGCTACGGCCTTATTCTTGCGGGCTTTCGTGGTACTTGTTGAGCGAGATAACCCGGGTCTTGCCGATACGGTGGCGGTAGATCTCGCGCAGGTACTTGATCGCCTTTTTCACGCTTTCACGGGATAGACGGATATCGTTGATCGAGACGAATTTGTCCTGATCGTGGATCAGCTCGCGGTACTTCTTCTCGTACATCGGCTTGATCGCGTACCAGTTGGTATCGAGGATCTTCGCCGGGTTCTCAAACTCGTTGAGCATGGCGTCGACCCGCACTTCATCGAACTCATCGCTCATGATGAAATCGAGAATGGCGTTGTCCAGGCTTTCGTCGAAGCGGTGCGGGTCGCGGGCAAAGCAGCGCTTGATAAAGGCCACGATCAGGGTCAGGAAGTCATCCGACAGGCACGGGCTTTTGGCGATCAGGGTGGTCAGTGACAGGTTGGCCGAGGCGCCAATCACCAGTGCATAGCGCTTCAGCGTGGTGTTGGGGAACAGGCTGTTGAGGTGGGTCTTGAGCCGGTTCAGATCCATATAGGACAGCTTGTAGTCTTTCGGCAGCGAGACGATCGATACCACCGAGGAGCAGTTCTTGAAGAAGTGCAGGTCGCTGAGTTTGGCGGCGTTGTAATCGGACTTTTTGTACTCATCCAGCGCTTCGCGATAACGCTTGGACTCGATCGGCAGCAGGCTGATGCCTTCGATGGCCTGGGTGACCTTGTTGAAGTGCGGCAGGTCGATGGAGCGGAAGAACAGGTCGTCGATGTTCAGCCGCGACGGTTCCTTGTCCAGCACGCGGAACTTGTCCAGCGCTGCGGCGCTCTGCTCCGGCACCACCGATTCGGCATACGCCACGGCCACCGGACCGGCCAGGCTCATAAACAGGTCGTTGGCGTCCAGGCGGATGGTTTCACCAATGTCGATGCCGGCGCGGCGGAAGTAGTTCTGGTCGTAGTCGGTGGTCACTGCCTGGGCGGTGAGAATGTTGAAGATCTGCTGCGAGATGTACTGGTTGGCGTGACGCTCCATGGCGTTGACGTCGATGTTCTGGATATTGCCGTCATCGCTTTCTTCGGCGTAACGCATGATGTCGTTGGAGATCAGCATCATGGCGTTCCATGGACGGATGCGGCGCATCACGCTTTCTTCGCTGTTCTCTTCATTGTCGAAGTTGTAGGAGAAGTCCCACTCCTCGGCGAGGTACTTGCACAGCAGGCGGCCGGCGTTGATATGCAGGGCTTCGGACATCTCGCTGCGCTGGTCGGAGATGTTCGGCAGGATGCAGATGCCGCTGGTGAAGATTGGCTCGAAGACGAAGCTGTGGTCACGGTTCTCCGGGCTTTCCTCGAAGTTCTTGGTGTCGAAGGTCTTGCTCATGTAGGCGAACTGCTGCGCCAGGCCGAACTCTGAAGCCATGCCCGAGCCAGTGCCGCCACCGGCGCTGAAGATGTAGAAGTACAGGCGCGACTGGTTGGCCTTGATGCCGCACGAATCGATCAGGTAGCTGTGAATGAATTTCCAGTCTTCGTTGGTGAAGCGCTGGGTGTCCTTGTTAAGGATGATCTTGGCCAGGTATTGGCCGAGGATCGGCGCGTTACCGGCGCCGCCGGCATGCACCTCGGAGAGGTCCATGATTTTCATCTTGCTGTAGTCGCTGAGGAACCCGCTGGTTTCGCCCTTGCGCGAGAAGCGGATGCGTCCCTCGATGTCCTTGTCCAGGTCGCCGAGCATCACCAGTGGCTCGATCAGAAATACCGGTTTGCTGTCTTTGCTCGGAGCACGCAGCAGGTTGCTGCGAATCCAACGGGTGGGGCGAAAATCCTGTTCGGCAACGGTTTTTTCTTCGTTGTTGAATTCGCTCAGGTAGAACTGCCGGGCGTTGTAGACCAGCGATGCAACATCCAATGCGATGTTCGAGCCGCATCGGCCAAGGCCGATCAGGCAAACAGAGGGGAAGTGCTGCACCCGCCGTTCGTTGTCGTCATCCTGCGGGGCTGGGGGAAACACCAGGCTGCGCAGGCCGTCGAGGTTATCGAGGATGCGATCGATGTCGCGCTCGGTGAAATACATGTACTGCTCGCCGCTGCTATCCAAGCGCATTGGCGGCGGTAGAGGGGCCAGTCGCTCGATTGGAGCGAGCAGGGTATCAGCCAGGTCAGCCAGTGTGGCTTCGGTCGCGGGGGAGGTCACAGCGTCTTTTTTTGTTTTCATTTAGAGACATTCCGGCTGCTAACGAGGGTGGAGCGGCAAATGGCCATGTTTCGCTCAACAGGCTTGTTTGTAGCATGAAAAATAGAAAATCTCGCTGTTTCACCCGGTTTTACTGAGGCATATCCGCAGTTTTTCCGGTGCGCTTTGTGACCTGGGTGCTTGCTCGGACGCCCATTACCCGGCATACACACAACAAATAGTCACAGACAGCATAGACGCAAGGCTCTAGATTGCGCCTGCACATGCTGGATACGGCGGTTGGCCATGCGCCTCCGACCCGCTTCGATAACAACAAATAGAGATGGATTCCATGCAGCAGTCCCTACAAGCGGCGAATGCCTGGCGCATTCTGTTCCTGCTTTTTCTCGCCAACCTGTTCAACTTCTTCGACCGCACCATTCCGGCGATCATCATCGAGCCGATCCGCATGGAATGGGATCTCAGTGACCTGCAGCTGGGCTTGATCGGTACCGCCTTTACCATTGTCTATGCGATTGCCGGCATTCCACTGGGGCGCATGGCTGACACCGGCGCGCGGCGCAAGATCATGGGCTGGGGGCTGGCAGTCTGGAGCGGGCTGACGGCGGTCAACGGCCTGGCCTGGAACTTCTGGAGCTTCCTGCTGATTCGCATGGGCGTCGGCATTGGCGAGGCCAGCTATGCGCCGGCGGCCAACTCGCTGATCGGTGATCTGTTCCCGGCGCACAAGCGCGCGCGTGCCATGGGCATCTTTATGCTTGGCCTGCCGATTGGTCTGCTGCTGGCCTTTTTCACCATCGGTGCGATGGTCAAGGCGTTCGACAGCTGGCGCGCACCGTTCTTTATTGCCGCGGTGCCGGGGCTGATCCTGGCGCTGTTTATGTTCTTTATCAACGAGCCCAAGCGCGGTGCGGCCGAACTGGTGCAATCGCGCGCCACGCCAGTGGATAAACCGCTGCGCAAGGTGCTGGCGATCCGCACCTTCTGGTGGTTGGTGATGGCTGGCCTGGCTTTCAACTTCGCCACCTATGCCTGCAATTCGTTCATGGTGCCGATGCTGCAGCGCTACTTCCTGATGCCGCTGGAGCAGGCGGCTATGGCCACCGGGGTGATCGTTGGCCTGACCGGCCTGGTCGGCCTGACCCTGGGGGGGTGGCTGGCGGACAAGATCCACCAACGCTGGCAGAGCGGCCGCCTGCTGTTTGCCGCACTGAGCATGCTGATTGCTTCTGTCGCCACGGGCTACGCCCTGCTGGCCGGACGAATTGAAATCGCCGTGTTCGTGGCGCTGTTCAGCATCGGCTGGCTGTTTGCCTACAACTTCTACACCTGCGTCTATACCGCGATTCAGGATGTGATCGAGCCACGTCTGCGTGCTACCGCCATGGCGTTGTTCTTCGCTGGTCTGTACCTGCTCGGCGGCGGCCTTGGCCCATTGGCGGTGGGCATGCTGTCGGATCACTACTCCCACGCGGCAATGCTCGCCGCCGGGGCCAGTGAAATGAACGAAACCTTCAAGGCTGTCGGCCTGCATAACGCCATGTATCTGATCCCGGTGGCCTTGATGCTGACCATGCTGGCGCTGCTGCAGGCCTCGCGCTGCTTCGTTGTCGATGCCGCAAAAATGCAGCAGGGCATGCAGTTGCAGCCCGCCACCTAAGCCGTTTTACCCGGCCGTTCGGCATGCGCCGGATGGCCGGGCAACGGCTGGATCCTGTGCAATACTCTGTCGCACTGCTGTCACGCAACTGCGACTGAGGACAACCACCATGGGCACTTCCCGCCTTGTGCTGGGCCACAGTAATGCGCTTGGCGCGCATCCCCTGTGCAACGTATTGGCTCAGTGCCCGCTGACTTTGCAGGCGATTGACGTGCCTGACGAGTTGCCGGATGACCTGGCGCTGGTGCTGCTTGACGAACGGTTACTGGCGCTGCAGCCGTTGACCGACTGGCTGGATTGCGGCGCGATTCTGATGGGCTGCATGGATCAACCTGGCGTATTGCCGTTGCCGCCGCATGCCAGTGCCGAGGAATTGTCGGCGCTGCTGCGTTTTGCCGGCGAGCAGTACAGCCTACGCCATCAGACCGAGCAACTGGCCGCCGCCCTGGCGGGCAAGCATGATGATCTGAGCAAGTTGGTGGACGTGGGTCTGGCGCTGTCGGCCGAGCGTGATCTGGACCGCTTGCTGGAAAAAATTCTTATCGAAGGGCGGCGCTTGTCCAACAGCGACGCCGCCTCGCTGTTTCTGGTCAGCCGCCGCCCGGATGCGCTGGCGCAGTTGATCTTCAAGCTGACCCAGAACGGCACGCTTAGCCAGAACAGCTTTCAGGACCAGCGCATGCCGCTGAGCAAGGCCTCGATTGCCGGCTACGTCGCGCTGACCAGCACCGAGCTGAATATCGAGGACGTGTACGCGATTGCCGGGGATGCGCCGTATCGCTTCAACCGCTCCTTTGACCTGCAGATGGGCTATCGCACCATGTCGATCCTGGCGATTCCCATGCGCAACCATCGCCATGAAGTGGTCGGCGTGCTGGAGTTTATCAACCGTCAGCGCAAGGGCAGCGAGCAGCTTGAGCCTGAGCTGATTGCCTTCGATGAAGAAACCGCCGTGTCTTTGCGTGCATTGGCCAGCCAGGCGGCAGTGGCAATCGAGAATCGCCAGTTGCTGGATGACATCAGCCGGTTGTTCGACGGCTTCGTGCAGGCCTCGGTGTTTGCCATCGAGCAGCGTGATCCGACCACCAGTGGTCATTCTTTCCGGGTTGCTGAGCTGTGTCTGACCCTGGCCAACCAGTTACCCCATGCCCCAGAAGCCCGTTTGCGCGAGCAGGCGCTAAGCGTCGATGGTTTGCGCGAGCTGCGCTACGCCGCCTTACTGCATGACTTCGGCAAGGTTGGGGTTCGCGAACATGTACTGGTAAAAGCCAAGAAGCTCGCCGAGCCTGTGCTGGAAAACCTGCGCTATCGCGTTGCCCTGGCCCAGGAAAATCTGCGCAACCAGACCCTGCGCAAGATGCTGCATGCTTACCGTCATAAAGGCGGTCTGAGTGATGAGCGGCGCCTGCAAATGGAAGCCGAGCTGGCCTATGAGTGCGAGCGGCTGGAGCGTTACCTCAACAACATCATCCAGGCCAACGAGCCGAGCATGCTCAGTGAAGGGGATTTTCAGCATCTGCAGGAAGTGCAAGGCGAGCTGGTCAAGGCGCCTGGCAATTGTCTGGTCAGCCTGCTCAGCGAGGGTGAGTTCAGCGCCCTGGCCGTGCGTAAGGGCAGCCTGACCACGGCCGAGCGCGAAGAAATCGAGCGGCACGTGGTACACACCCAGCAGTTTCTCAGCCTGATTCCCTGGACTCCGGATCTGCAGGGCGTGCCGCATATTGCCGGGGCGCACCACGAAAAACTCGATGGTAGTGGTTACCCCAAAGGCTTGATTGGCGATGCGATTCCCTGCGCTTCGCGGATCATGACCATCTGCGACATCTACGATGCCTTGACTGCGGCGGATCGCCCCTACAAACCGGCAATGCCGCTGGAGCGGGCGCTGGATATTCTCAAGAGTGAGGCGCAGAGCGGTTTGCTTGACGCCGAGCTGGTGCAGCTGTTTATCGCCAGCCGCTGCTTTCAGGTGACGGGCGCGCCGGGTTCGCACACCACCTCACCGTTTAACCACCATGTGTGCGATTACGAGCCGTCCTGCACCCGCGAACATCCCCACACCCACTGAGAACCTGCCTTGTCTCGCTTTAGCTCGCGAAATCCAAAACAGGTTCTGAAATGGCTGTCTGCCTCTGTCACTTGCTTCTAAGGAAACTCTGAATAAGTCTTCCTGATTTTGGCAAAATGCCCGGACGCCACCCACCGAGTTTTCCGATGAAGCAGATGACCTTCGCCGATGCCGAGTACGCCGGCAAGCGCAAGCAGACCCGCAAAGAGTTGTTCCTGATCGAGATGGATCGGGTGGTGCCGTGGAAGGGCTTGATTGCCCTGATCGATCCACATTACCCCAAGGGTGAAGGCGGTCGCCCGGCGTACCCGTTGATGGCGATGCTGCGTGTTCATCTGATGCAAAACTGGCTCGGTTACAGCGATCCTGCGATGGAAGAGGCGCTGTACGAAACGACCATTCTGCGGCAGTTCGCCGGGTTGAGCCTGGAGCGTATCCCTGACGAAACCACCATCCTCAACTTCCGTCGCGTACTGGAAAAAAACGAACTGGCGGCTGGCATCTTGGCTGTGATCAACGGCTACCTGGGGGATCGCGGCCTGTCCCTGCGCCAGGGCACCATCGTCGATGCGACGTTGATCAATGCGCCCAGCTCGACCAAAAACAAAGACGGTAAACGCGACCCGGAGATGCACCAGACCAAGAAGGGCAACCAGTACTACTTCGGCATGAAGGCCCACATCGGTGTGGATGACAAGTCTGGACTGGTGCACAGCGTGGTGGGCACGGCGGCCAACGTGGCGGACGTCACCCAGGTGGATAAGCTGCTGCATGGCGACGAGAACGTGGTTTGTACCGACGCAGGTTACACCGGTGTGGAAAAGCGTCCGGAGCATGAGGGTCGGAAGGTTATCTGGCAGGTGGCGGCACGCCGCAGCACCTACAAGAAACTCGATAAGCGCAGCGCGCTATACAAAGCCAAGCGCAAGATCGAGAAGGCCAAAGCCCAGGTGCGCGCCAAGGTCGAGCACCCGTTTCGGGTGATCAAGCGGCAGTTCGGCTATGTGAAGACGCGCTTCCGCGGCCTGGCCAAGAACACGGCGCAGTTGGTCACGCTGTTTGCGCTGTCGAACCTGTGGATGGCACGCAGACATTTACTGGCAACTGCAGGAGAGGTGCGCCCGTAATATGGGCAATAGCCGCCGCGAGGTGCTCGCGGCGGCTAAAAACACAAAAATAAGCGGATGATATGATCGTTTTTGATCGATTTTCCGCTTTCAAAATCAGCGGAGGCTGAAGTCGGCCTGAAACGCATGGCTACTTCAGAGGATCCCTAGCTCGCGAGACGTTGAGCAGGTTCTGCATCTTCCCCTCCCACAAAGCCGCGACCTGTTCGCGGCTTTGTCGTGTCTAAAACCCGCGTTGCTTCTTGCGGATAATCACGCAAATCAATAGTGCTGGGCGAAGCGAGACGACCGGTCATATTCTTGTCGGCATGAACTCCAGCATTCGACTCGACAAGCGTGACCTGATCCTCGCCAAAGGCGCCGAGGTGATGACCTGTCGTGGTTATCACGGCGCCGGTGTGCAGGAAATCGTCCAGGCGGCGGGGGTGCCGAAAGGCTCCTTTTATCACTACTTCGCCAGCAAGGAAGACTTTGCCTTGCAGGCCTTGCAGCAGGTCTATCAGCCGCGCCTGGCGCGTTATGCCGAAGCCCTGAGCGACCCAGCGTTGAGCCCGCGCGAACGCATCCTCGGTTACTACGCCGAGCTGGTGGAACACTTCGCGCGCCAGGAGCGCCTGGAATACCACTGCTTTATCGGCAGCCTGAGCTTCGAGATGGCCGAGCTGTCGCCGACCCTTGGCACCCAGGTCGATGCAATTCTGCAAACCTCGGCGGACATTCTGCAGGCCTGTCTGGAACAGGCGCAGGCCGCAGGCGAGCTGGCAGCCGATGAAGATTGCCGCAACCTGGCGAGCTTTATCGCCAATGCCTGGCAAGGCGCGCTGACCCGACTCAAGGTGGCGAACAACACCCGCGCCCTGACTGACTTTATCCAACGCCTGCAGCTGTTGTTGCAGGTCTGAATACAAGCCCCTTTAACCAGTTGCGGCGCTCTGGCCGCCCCGAGGAATGATGATGACCGATCCCGTTAAAGCACTGTTCCAACCCTTTAGCCTGGGCAACCTGGAGCTGCCGACCCGTGTGGTCATGGCCCCGATGACCCGTTCCTTCTCCCCAGGCGGCGTACCGAATAGCAAGGTCATCGAGTACTACCGTCGCCGCGCGGCTGCCGGCGTTGGTTTGATCGTCACCGAAGGCACCACGGTTGGGCACAAGGCCGCCAACGGTTACCCGAATGTGCCGCGTTTCTACGGTGAAGATGCTCTGGCCGGCTGGAAGAAAGTGGTCGAGGCCGTGCACGCAGAAGGCGGCAAGATCGTTCCGCAACTGTGGCACGTGGGCAATGTGCGCAAGCTGGGCACCGAGCCGGACGCCAGCGTCCCAGGCTACGGCCCGAGCGAAAAGATTAAAGAGGGCAATGTGGTTGTGCACGGCATGACCCAGGACGATATCAAGGACGTGATCGCCGCCTTCGCCCAAGCCGCCAGAGATGCCAAGGCCATCGGCATGGACGGTGTGGAAATTCACGGTGCCCACGGCTATCTGGTCGACCAGTTCTTCTGGGCCGGCAGCAACCAGCGCACCGACGAATACGGTGGTGACCTGGCGCAGCGTTCGCGCTTTGCCATCGAACTGATCCAGGCTGTGCGTGCCGCCGTCGGCCCTGAGTTCCCAATCATCTTCCGCTTCTCGCAGTGGAAGCAGCAGGATTACAGCGCTCGCCTGGTAGAGACTCCTGAAGCGCTTGAGGCCTTCCTTAAGCCGCTGGCCGATGCCGGCGTGGATATCTTCCACTGCTCGACCCGCCGTTTCTGGGAGCCGGAGTTCGACGGCTCCGAGTTGAACCTGGCCGGCTGGACGCGCAAGCTGACCGGCAAGCCAACCATCACCGTTGGCAGCGTCGGCCTGGACGGCGAGTTCCTGCAGTTTATGGTCAACACCGACAAGGTGGCTCAGCCGGCCAGTCTGGAAAACCTGCTGGAGCGTCTGAACAAGCAGGAGTTCGACCTGGTTGCCGTAGGCCGTGCACTGCTGGTCGACCCGGATTGGGCGGTAAAAGTACGCGATGGCCGCGAGCAGGATATTCTGCCGTTCAGCCGTGATGCGCTGACCAGCCTGGTCTAAGAACCTATCTCGAATCTGCTGCGCGTCGGCGATACGGCGTTAAAAACAGGCTCGGAATGCTCATGTACAGTTCGTACACTCCGCTTCCTCGCCGCGTTTTGATCAGCCGGAGGCTGTTACTACGTAGCGCCTTGTATCGCTCTAGCTCGCGAGATCCGAAACAGATTCTAGATACCCGTTTTATCGTGTGCGCCGCAAAACGGCGCAACACTCCTCAAGCCCCGGCACGTCGGGGCTTTTTTTCGTCCGCAGGGTGCATGGGTAGGTTGGGTTGAGGAGCAACGCGACGAAGCCCAACCTACCCATGCAGCGGTCTGTTGGGCTTCGCTGTGCTCAACACCAACCTACGGCTTATCGCTTCACAACACGCAATAGCTACATAGTTTTTTCGTCCGGTATCGGCCGCTTGTGTCGATTGATATCCGGCGCTCTGCAGGCAAGCTGTGCCTCGTTGGCTAGTATTGCCAGTGCCCCGTCATCAGGTATCGACCATGAAGCGTGCTGTGCAGATATCCGTATCCGTTGTCCTGTTGGTGCTGATCAGCCTGGCCGCTGCGGTCGCCTGGAATTGGGCGCCGGATCGCCCCGTGGCGGACCTCAAGCCGCGCTGGGCTTTGCCACCGTCGCAGTTTGTCGCGGTTGACGGCATGCTGGTGTACCTGCGCGATCAGGGCCCACGCGATGACCCCGCGCCGATCGTGTTGCTGCACGGCACCTCGGCCAGCCTGCACACCTGGGAAGGCTGGGTGGCAGCGTTGCAGGCCAAGCGTCGGGTGATCAGCCTCGATCTGCCGGGCTTTGGCTTGACCGGGCCATTCCCCGATGGTGATTACCGCATGGCCCACTACAGCGCCTTTCTCGGCCATGTGCTGGATCAGTTGCAGGTGCCGCGTGCGGTGGTGGCGGGCAACTGGCCTGGCAATTTGCCCTGAACTATCCGCAGCGTGTTGAACGGCTGGTGCTGGTGGATGCCGCCGGTTATCCGCGCAACGCCACTTCCATGCCCATCGGTTTTCGTCTGGCGCAGATTCCCGCGCTGGCGCCACTGATGGCCAATCTGCTGCCCCGGCAGATGATCGAGGCAAGCATCCGCAACATCTACGGCGATCCGGACAAGGTCAGCGATGAGCTGATTGATCGCTACTACGAGCTGACCCTGCGCGCCGGCAATCGTGAAGCCTTGCGTCAGCGCTTTATCCAGGCCGAAGCGGGGCAGAGCTACACGCGTATCGCCGAACTCAAGGTGCCGACGCTGATTATTTGGGGTGGTCGCGATGAGTTGATTCCACCGGTCAATGCCGAGCGCTTCAAACGCGACATCAAGGGCAGCCGTCTGGTGCTGTTCGACGACCTCGGCCATGTGCCCCAAGAAAGAGGAGCCAGCACGCACCGTGGCGGTGCTGATGGGCTTTCTAGAGGGCTAGTAGGGGTCTACCGCAGCTTTTTCCTGCGCACTAAGCTGCTGATATTTCGAGAGAGATTGCCTGCGCAAAAGAGCTGGCGTGCTTTGTGCTAACGCTGTCAGCGCTGGTTGGCTTTGCGCCATCTTGGTCTAGGCTCTCGGAATAACAATTATTCGGCAGGTGCAGTATGCCCAAGGCCATCAGGCTGTTTGTGCACGCAGTGGAGGCGCTCAACCGCGTTGTCGGGCGCTTCGCCATGTACCTGATCTTCGCCATTCTCGGCGTGCTGCTGTACTCCTCAATCAGCAAGACCTTCTTTATGCCGGCCGCTTGGACGCTGGAGTCGGCGCAGTTTCTGATGGTCGCCTACTTCCTGCTTGGCGGCGCCTATTCCATGCAACTGGATGCCCATGTGCGCATGGACCTGTTCTACAGCCGCTGGTCGCCACGGACCCGGGCAATCATCGATGCGATCACCATCGGTTTTCTGATTTTCTACCTGGTGTTCCTGCTCTTCGGCGGTATTTCTTCAACCCAGTACGCCCTTGAGTACAGTGAAACCAGCTACTCGGCCTGGTCGCCCCCCATGGCGCCGATCAAGATCATCATGTGCATCGGCATCGCCCTGATGCTGCTGCAGGCCATTGCCACCCTGTTTAAGGACATCGCCGCCGCGCGGGGGGAACCGCTGTAATGGATTACGAGTTGATAGCCGTGCTGATGTTCTCCTCGATGATGTTGCTGCTGCTTACCGGCAAGCGGGTATTTGGCGCGATCGGTTTTGTCGCGGTGGTGGCGGCGCTGCTGTTGTGGGGCGACGGCGGTTCGGAAATGGCCTTCAGCGCGGCCATGAAATTGATGAAGTGGTACCCGCTGCTGACTCTGCCGTTGTTCGTATTTATGGGCTATATGCTCTCCGAGTCGGGGCTGGCCGAAGACCTCTACAAGATGTTCCACGTCTGGATGGGGCCGCTCAATGGTGGCCTGGCCATCGGCACCATCGGCCTGATGGTGGCGATCTCGGCGATGAATGGCCTCAGCGTGGCCGGCATGGCCATCGGTGCGAGCATTGCTTTGCCGGAGCTGTTGCGTCGTGGCTACGACAAGATCATGGTCACCGGGGTGATCCAGGCCGGCAGCTCCCTCGGTATTCTGATTCCACCCAGTGTGGTGCTGGTGCTGTACGGCATGATTGCCCGCCAGCCGGTCGGCCAGCTGTGGCTGGCAGGGGTGTTTCCCGGTCTGCTGATGGCGGGGCTGTTTATCCTCTATATCGCCGTGCGTTGCCGTTTGCAGCCAGAACTGGGGCCGGCCTTATCTGCAGAGGAGCGCGGGCAGATCAGCCGGCGCGAGAAGCTGTTGCTGCTCAAGGCTGGGGTTGCGCCGCTGTTTATCTTCTTCTGCATGACCGGCCTGTTTCTGATGGGCATCACCAGCCTGGTGGAAAGCTCGGCGGTGGGTGCAGCGGCGGCCACCCTGATGGCGTTGGTCAAGGGGCGTTTGACCCGCAGTGTGATGGAAGAAACCCTGCGCAAGACGCTCGGCATCAGCTGCATGTTTATGTGGATCATCCTCGCCGCCTTGTGCTTCGGCGCGGTGTTTGACGGCCTCGGCGCGGTCAAGGCAATCGAGGCGTTCTTTCTCTAGAGCCTTGGTCTTGGGCCCTGGCAGGTGCTGATCCTGATGCAGCTGTCGTTCATCCTCATGGGCATGTTTCTCGATGACTCCGCCATGCTGGTGATCGTCGCCCCTTTGTATATTCCGCTGGTCGGTGCTCTGGGCTTCGATCTGGTCTGGTATGGCGTGCTCTACACCATCACCTGCCAGATCGCCTATATGACCCCGCCCTTCGGCTACAACCTGTTCCTGATGCGCGCCATGGCTCCGCCGGAAGTCTCGTTGCGCGACATCTATGTGTCGGTTACCCCATTCGTGCTGATCATGGTCCTGGCGCTGGTGCTGGTCATGGTTTTCCCGCAGATCGCCCTGTGGCTGCCGCAGTGGCATTACGGCAGGTGAGCACATGAATTTCAGCTGTAGGCCAGCGCAGTCGTACCGATAAAGCCAGTGAGGATTGCCGCGGCGCAGCGCCGCTTATGCCGCACGCAATCCTCAAGGGCTTTTGAGTCATCAGGTGCAGGTTGCCCCTCTGAAAACCCTGCCAGTGCCCCGTGGGCCAGGCAGTGCGGTTGTATGCCATCTGAATCGACAAGCCTGGAGATAACAGCATGAGTACGAGACGCAGTTTTCTGAAAACCGCCGCGGTGGCCACCGGGGCAGCAGGGGCAACGGCATTGGGTTCGGCGCATATCTATGCCGCCGAGCCGAAGAAAATCGTCTGGCGCCTGCAGACCTATGCCGGTGCCGCCCTGGGCGAACATGTGATCAAACCCTCCATCGATGCCTTCAACAAGGCAGCCAATGGCGAGATGGAAATCCAGCTGTATTACGCCGACCAGCTGGTGCCCACCGGCGAGCTGTTCCGCGCCATGCAGAAGGGCACCATCGATGCCGTGCAGAGCGATGACGACTCCATTGCCGCGCCCGTGGATATCTCTGTGTTCGGCGGCTACTTCCCCTTTGCCACCCGTTACAGCCTGGACATTCCGGTGCTGTTCAACCAGTACGGGCTCAATGAAATCTGGGCCGAGGCCTATGGCGAAGTCAAAGGTGTGACCTGGCTCGGCGCTGGCGCCTGGGACCCGTGCCACTTCGCCACGGTGGAGCCGATCACCAAGCTTGAGCAGCTCAAGGGCAAGCGCATTTTCACCTTTCCTACGGCTGGCAAGTTCCTTACCCGTTTCGGCGTGATTCCGGTGACCCTGCCCTGGGAAGATGTCGAGGTGGCCATGCAGACCGGCGAGCTGGACGGCATCGCCTGGTCCGGTATTACCGAGGACTACACCGTTGGCTGGGCCAACGTGACCAAGTACTTCCTCACCAACAATATCTCCGGTGCGTGGTGCGGCTCCTACTTCGCCAACTCGGACAAATGGGCCGAAGTGCCCGAGCATCTGAAAACCCTGTTCAAACTGTGCATGGACAGCTCCAACTACTACCGCCAGCACTGGTACTGGGGCGGTGAAGCGCAGTTGCGGGTCGAGGGCGGCAAGCTGCAACTGACCTCCATCCCGGCCGAGGAGTGGGCCACGGTGGAGGCCGAGGCGCTGAAGTTCTGGGATGAAATCGCCAAAACCAGCCCGCGCTGCGCGCGCGTGGTGGAGATATTCAAGAAGTACAACGCACTCATGGCCAAGGCCGGCGCGCCCTATCGCGGCTAGCACCTGGGGTCGCTACACCTCACGCCCGCAGCGCAAGATGCGGGCGTGTTTTTTTGCGCGGCGGGCAGGCGACTCTGTCAGTGCGCGTAGCGATTCTGCAGGGCCAGGATGCGGCCATCCTGCTGCACGCGCTGTAAAGCCGCGCGCCAGCGCGCGATGTCCTGCTCAGGCATGCTGCGTGACAGGGCAATATAGCCTTCGTCGCGGCCCAGCTGCACGGCGCTTGGGCGTACCTTGTCGGCCGCGACTCCAGCCTCGCGCAGCCTCTGCGCCAGCCCTGAGTCCGCCGAGGCAGCCAGCGCGATCCGGCCTGCTGCGAGCATGCCGAAGCAGGTGCTGTAAGCGTTGTTGCGCTTTAGCTGCGAGAACCCCATTGCCGTCAGACGTTCATCATGGGAGCTGCCGTTGAGCACGCACACCGGCAGGTTCTTGGCATCCTCCAGCCTGTGGATACCGGTGGGCCGTTGGCTGTTCTCGTAGAACCAGTCGGTCTCTTCCCAGATGGGCCCGACCCAGTGCGCCAGCGGCAGGCGCTCCGGAGTTTTGCCAAGGTTGAAGAGCACCACATCGTCACGTTGTTGCAGTTGCGCCAGACCACGCGCCAAGGGCACTTCCTGGATTGGCAGCGGCTCGGCCATATCGGCCAGCAGCTCGCGCACCAGCTCCAGAAAGAACGCCCGCTTGCCGGCATGTTCGCGTCCGCGTAACTGGCCGTCGATCAGCACGGCTTGGCTATCCAGGCTGTGGGTATAGATCAGCCAGTCACGCGCCAGGCAGGTTGTAGGTGCAAGCCAGGCAGTCAGTGCCAGTGCCAGGCGGCGGTAATTACTGCGCGATGCCGAGTCTGGCCGGGCGCTGGCAGGGTGCGGGGCATCGGGTTCAAACAGTCTCCGGTATGGCTTCTGGCGGCCACTTGGCGCATGCAGTCAGGTGTTCGACTGGTGATGATCTGTGCTTTTACAGCAGAGCAGTACCTGCCGTCACCTGTGATGCAACGCTTGCCGCTTGTTTTGCTTAATTGCCCAGCCAACTTGGCAAACCTGTACCACACTGATGAAGCTTTTTGCCGGGTGTTCTAACAGGCGTGGGTAGTGTCAGGGCGCGTTGTGTGGTGATTGTGGGGATGCGCTTGAGACGCTGTTGTTGCCTGCAGGATTGACACCGGAAGTCAGCCATAACAACAAGAGACAGGTGCATTTATGCTCAATCCGCGAGACGTGAAAACCGTTCAGGATGCCAAGCGCATTGTCGAAGAACGCGGCCTTAGCCATATCAAGGTCGGGGTGTTCGATAACGATGGGGTGATGCGTGGCAAATACCTCAGCCGCAGCAAGTTCTTCTCTGCTCTCGACAGCGGCTTTGCCTTCTGCGATGTGGTGCTCGGCTGGGACGTGAAGGACCAGCTCTACGACAACGCTCAGTACACCGGTTGGCACACCGGTTACCCCGATGCCCCGGTGCGCGTGCTGCCACATACCTGCCGCGATTTACCCTTTGAAAACGGCATGCTGCTGTTTATCTGCGAGTTTGCCGAGGCGGCCGAGAAGGTCTGCCCGCGCGGCACCCTGCGCCGGGTGGTCGAGCGCAGCAAGGCTATGGGCTTTGATGCGTTCGCGGCGCTGGAATACGAATTCTTTATGTTCGATGAAACCCCGGAGTCGGCCCGCGAGAAAGGCTTTCGCAACCTCAAGCCCTTCACCCCGGATTGGTTCGGCTACTCGATGATTCGCAACTCGGTACACGCCGAGCTGTACCACGAGATCCTCGAAATGGCCGAGCGCATGGACTTTCCCATCGAAGGCCTGCACACCGAAACCGGCCCCGGCGTGCTTGAGGCGGCGATTGCCTATGACCGCGCCGAAGCCGCCGCCGACAAGGGCGCGCTGTTCAAGACCTTTATGAAGGTATTGGCCCAGCGCAACGGCCTGATGGCCACCTTTATGGCCAAGTGGTCGGGCAAATATCCGGGGCAGAGTGGGCATATCCATGTGTCCCTGCGCGATCTCGCCAGCGGCAAGTCGGCGTTCTATGACCCGAGCCAGGCGCACAATATGAGCAAGATTCAGCGCCACTTCCTTGCCGGTCAGCAGCGCCTGATGCCGGAATTCCTGTGCATGGTGGCGCCAACGCTGAACAGCTATCGGCGGCTGATCCCAGGGTTCTGGGCGCCTACCGATGCCACCTGGGGCGTGGAAAACCGCACCGCTGCGCTGCGGGTCATTCCCGGCAGTGACAAGTCCCAGCGTCAGGAATATCGCCTCGGCGCCGCCGACGGCAATCCGTTTCTGGCCCTCTCGGTGGCGCTTGCTCTGGCCTGTACGGGGTGATGCAGCAGTGGGAGCCGACCGAGCCGGTGGTGGGTAACGCCTACGCCATGAAGCACCCGGAAGAGCTGGCCCTGCCGCGTACCCTGTGGGATGCGGCGCAACGGCTGAAGGCTTCGACGGCAGCGCGGGAGCTGTTTGGCGACGAGTTTGTCGAGCACTTTGCCGCCAGCCGCGAGTGGGAAGAGCGCGAATACCGCCGGCATGTCAGCGACTGGGAACTGGATCGCTACTTCGAAATTATCTGATGCCCTGCTTTGCCGCAGGTGCAATAGACACAGGGGCTAGAGGCGCTGGGTAGGGTGGATGACGCTGTTTTCATCCACCAGCGTATAGGTGGATGGGTAAAGCGCCATCCACCCTACGAGGTCCAGGCCTGTAGATATACAGCAGACCTACCTGTTGTTCGCGACAGGATTTTAAGGTGCAAGCAATGAGCAAACTGCCAATGCATTTCCCCCATCGATGGCTCGGTGTATGTCGAGCGCCATCTGGCTTCCAACCCTGAAATTCAGGCGGCTTTGGCCAAGGCCGAGTTGACGCAGCAGGCCTGGAAGACCACTCCGCTGGCTGAGCGCATCGCCATCGGTCGCAAGGCG